>CAVXOD010000001.1:0-675862 GCA_963763385.1 uncultured Pseudomonadota bacterium
CGCACGACAACGTCCCACACCTTGACGGCCGGCGCGCTCGTCCGCGCCGCTGGCGGTTCGACAGAAGAAGTAAGGTTTGGTGCACTCATCGCCTAGTCGTCCTGGTTATTCTGGACGATCGCGCCGGTCACCGGATTGAAGTAGACTTCCGCCTTCTTGCCCTCCTTGGTGCGGGCATAGATCTCGTAGCAACTTCCACTGATCTGAAAGACCTTGATCTTGTTGTAGCCGAGCTGCTCGATCTTCGCCTTCATCTGGTATTCGACTCAGCCATTTGGACTTCGGCTGAGTTGTGCACGCGGGGCTCGCGGCCGCGGCCCCGGCTAGTCAGGATAACGGCGGCGGCGGATGCCGCTGCAATGAAGAAGGTACGCATGAGGGCTCCTGAGGTCGCGCCGGGCAAAACCGGTGTCGACTGGGAGCCTCGGCTCGCGACCTGACGAAGTCCTGACTGTCCTGGTCGCGACGCCGAAACAATAAGCGGGTGTCCGTCAGGACTTCGTCAGGCGGCCCCGCCAGTCTGCTCAGTGCGCGATCGGCGCAACGAACGGAGACACCAAATGGCTATCGCAAGACTACTTACGGGCAGCGCTCTGGCGCTCAGCCTCTTCGCGGGAACGGCGGCCGCGGCGGATACGCTCGCCCCTCAGACCCGCGCCAACCTCGAGACGGCCATGCACGGCGAAGCCTTCGCCGGCCTGAAGTACCTCCGGTACGCAGAGGTCGCGCGAGACGCTGGCGACGAGGACCTCGCCGAGCTCTTCGCCAGCTCCGCGAACGTCGAGGCCAACGAACACTTCGCGCGTGAAGCCGACGCCCTGGGCCTCAATGGCGACAACGCTGCGAACCTTGTCAACGCCATGGCGGGCGAGAAATACGAGAACAAGACCATGTACGTCACCTTCGCTGATCAGGCCGCGAAGGCAGGCGACCTAAAAACTGCCGCGCTGTTTCGTCAGATCGCGGCTGACGAGGGCGACCACTACGCCCGTTACAAGGCCGCGGCGGAGCGGCTCCGCGCGCACTAGGTCCGTCCTCGAGGGAGCTTCCCTTGCCCGCCTATTTGGGAAGCTCCCCAATCGGCTCCGATCTTGGGACGGCGAACCAGGCGGCCCGACGGCTCAGAGCCGCCGTCGGCTCGCAGGCCCTTGCGAGAGATCAATGGAGTTAACTTCTCAGGCGGCTACGCGTTCGCCATCGCCAATCGAAGCGGAAGCGAGCCACAGCCCGGTGAAATCATTCGTCTTCAAGGTGCGCCGGGTCCCTGCCGGCTGGGTGGTCGAGGACCACTTCACATCGGGCCCCTTCGTCGCGAAAGATCATGCCCTGAACCTGGCTGAAGGCATGGCCCTGGCGCTGCGCCAGCAAGGCCAAGACGCCTCTGTCGTCGTCATAGACGATATCGGATCTCAGACGCCGGTCACATAGGCCCGAATAGGCGGCGGGTTTGGCCTCGATCCGGGCCGCAGTCACAGGTGAACCGCCGATGAACTTCGGTCTCAGGATCGTGTCAGGTGTGAAATGCTGATCTCGGCGCCGACGCTGCAAAGGAGATCAGCCATGAAGACCGTCCTCTTCGGCCTATAGCGGCCGCTACCCTGATCGGAACCGCTGCATCGGCCCAAGGCTGGAACGGCGACTATGGGGCTGGATGGGGCGATCAACATCGCAGATGGTCGCGAGACTATCCTGAATTCCGAAACGAAATCGCCCACATTCGCCAGGAGCTTCGCGAAGGCCTGAATGATGGGTGGAAGGCGACGACAATCACCCTGCGACCACCCCTGGCCTGCTGATGTCCGGGAATTGACCGCCCATGTGAACAGGTGCCGGACATTTGCCTGGCTGCTCGCCACCCGACCGCCATAGGTACCAAGAAACCGCTGCACAAAAAAACTTGCGCGGTTTTTTTCTCCGTTGGGGGCCGGTTCGGCGGTGCGCCGCCTCAGGTTTCCGAGACCCCCCTACCGGATGGCTGGCCCAACAAGGGCAGCGGCTGACCAAGGCGCGCCGCGTCCTCGGGCCAAACAATTGTCGTGCCGCGACTGGCGGCAGAACCGACCGCCGCCTTAAGCTTCTGAAGATGTTAATCTTTCTCGAACCCATCCGGCTCCGCGCCGGCGACCACACCCGAAACGTTGGTCCGTCGGGAAAAAATTCTGTGCGTGCCGATGGGACCGGTCTGCGGCGCGCACCGGTCTTAACATTTCACTCCCCCTACCCCGTCCGTCGGACCCCGTGAGGTTGCGGCGCTCGGTCCCCTCAAGGGGCCGAGAGCGCCGCTCGGGGTGAGGGGGGTGTATGGCTAGGGCGAATGAAGCCCCGTGAATTCCGTCTGCAGGGGCGAATACAGCAGTGTATGCAGCCGAGTTCAGCCTGAATGCTTGGCGGCTGAAGGTGTATGAACTGCGTGACCCATTAGTCGGCCCCACCCACCCGCTCGATGAAGCTGATCTGCCGCGATGGCGGACCTTTGATGGCCACCCGAATGCGACGTGCTGCGAAGAGGCGCGCCATGCTCGCCTCGAAACCCTTCGATGTCGTACCTCTCGCACCGGGATCTTTGGCGAACAACGATGGAGCATAGGCGCGGCCGGAGTTGTGGCTGACGGTGCGCCCCTGAGCCTGAAAGTTGTCGAGCAACTCTAAGAACTGCTCATCTATACGGGCAGCGGCGATCCGCTTGCCCAGGCTGGGCGTCGCGCCAACGTCTTCGTTAACGAACGAACCAAGGCTGTAGCGGAGCCGAAACTCGGCCCCTGCCCGACCGTAGTTCGCCTTTCTGACTACGAGCGTCCGCAGATCTGCTCCGGAGGCGCCGCCATCATCAGCTTTAGGGGTCGACAAATAGAGCCGTGACCGGACGCTGTTGCTCCATGCTGTAGAACCGCTCAGGCCTGAGCCGGTGGAAAGTCCTTGCACGCTGGGGTGGGCAAGTAGGACCACGGCGGCGTCGCTGCCCATGGCGAGTTGGCGCATCAGCCCGAGAAATTGGCGGACTTGGCCCCGGTCGTTCTCGTTGCCACCGTAGAAATCGGCCACGCTGTCGAGCACGATCAGAGCTGGGCACCAGATCCGTACCCTCTCTCGCAAGTCATACCAGAGCGGCGTGGGCTCCAGCGGCCTACCCGTAGTCCCCGTGGCCAACAGCGCGTCCCTGTCGGCGAGCGGCCAGACTTTAAGGCCGGCTAATCGTTCATATGCGATCTTGTAGTGGAGGGTAATGGCATCCAGTCGGCGGTGTATCTCGTCGAGGTCATCCTCAGCACTGAGATATAAGGCTCGGCCCGAGCGCACGTCCTGGCCTATCCAAGGCGTCTCCGCGGCGGTGGCGGCGCAGAGCTGTAGGGCGAGCGTTGACTTTCCCGTGCCTCCGTCACCCCCAAGCAGCGTCACGGTGCGGCCGGGGATCAGGTCGGGCACGTGCCAGACGCGCGGCGGGACCGGCCGACCTTCAAGGAGGTCCGCGGTGAGCGTCTCGTCCAGGGCCTCAGCAAATTTGGGAGGAGTAAGAGGCGGGGGGCCCGGCTCGGTCAGCACTTCGCCTATCCCTCGCTCCCAGGCTTCCGTGGCGATCGTGGGCTTATGCCGGAATTCGCGGACCGCCTCGCCGCCTCCACCTCGCCTTCGGCGAGGACCAGATCGGCCTCCCAAAGTGCGCTCGCCATCGCGATCCCAAGGAACGCGTCGAACCTGCTGATCGCGCCGAAACGGTTGCAAAGCTCCGCGTACAGCCGTCGTCCGGTGAGGCCGCTCGCGAGGACATCAGCAAACTCGACGGCTGCCTGGCTACCCAAGGAAAACGCGAATCCTCATCGGCGTGATGAAATCTCGTTACGTCATGGCGTACCCCTGTTGCCAGCCCAGGGCAAGTGGATGTAATGAAAATCCAACACGTGCGTCGAGGGCCGAGTAAAATGGCGAAATCCGAACCTAAGACAGCGCGGCAGGGCCCGATGAGCGGCAAGGGCTCAACCCTCAACGCAAGGATCACGGCAGAGACCCGCGCGGCGCTGGAGGACGAGGCCGAGCGCAGCGGCCGCTCGCTCTCTCAGGTCGCTGAGTTGTGGCTTGAACAAGCACGCGCTCTCAACGCTACCGGTCCCGCCAAAGCCGATATCTCGCACGCTATCAGCGTTATGCTTCGCTTCGCGAAAATGATCGCTGAAAGCGAAGGCTTCGAAGACTTCTCAAATTCGCGAGATGACCCGGGGCGGGTGGCACGAGATCGTCGACCACGCGCTCAGCTACGGTCAGCCTTCACAGAACGCGCGCGCCGCGGCCGAAGCCTGCGCTCGCTTCGCGGAAGTGTGTCGCGACCTCAACGCTGCCGTCGATGCCGCCGTAATTCAAATCGCCGACCAACCCGGCGACTTCCCTCAGATTAGGGCGATGCTTGCGGCGACCTGGGAAGAAGTCTTCCCAGGCGATATCCAGGCGCGACGTCAGATGATCTCGCCCCGGTCATACTGTGCCGAGTTGGCAGCCAATTCAGCCCTGATCACAGAGGCGCGGCTCGTTTCGCTCATTGGCAAACTCTCGGAAATTCGGGCAATCGGCGGCCCGCTCACTCCCGCCATTGAGGCGACACTAAGCGGTGCCGAGCCATGCAAGGCCGCCACCAAACTCGCGGAGTTCGAGCGCTGGGCAATGCGCATGGACGGTCGCCTGTCAGCCCGGCGTGCCATGGGAATCGAGGATGGATACGGGGAGATCAGACTTCCTCCGATAGGCGAACAGGATTGATGCGCCCGGACGCCCCGCCTCTCCCGAACTGGCCGGCCATCATGGATACGGCTCTTGCCGCCAAGTATCTCGCGCTTGGCGAGTCGAGCTTCCGCGTCGTCGCGGCTCGCGCCGGTGTCCAGCCGGTCGACTTCGGCCTTGCCGTCACACGCTGGCGGCGGACGGACCTCGATAGGTTGGTGAACGCGCTACCGACGCGCGGGCCGAACGTGACCGCGGCACCCAACTCTCACGACACTGATCTCGCCGAGGCCGCGCTGGAACGCGTCCGCCAGCGCCGACAGGAGAAAGCGCCATGAGGCACGTCAAGCGCTACCGCGACCGACTCGGCAATGAGCGGCTCTATTTCCGCAAGACCGGCCATCCCCGTAACGGTGAGGCGCTGAAGGCGCCATGGCCGGACGTCGACGAAGGCTCCCCGCTTGAGGCCGAAGTCGCCGCAATCCTGGAAATCCAAGTCGTCAAGCCGCGCGCCAGCAACCTTGCCGGCGCAACGAGGGCCTACGAACTGTCCGCGGATTTCCGATCGCTTAGCGAGACGACAAAACGCGAGTACCGCTACATACTCAAAGAGTTCGACGTCGACCTGGGCGGCCTGCCGCTCCCCACCTTCACCCCCGCGTTCATCATGTCCTTGCGTGACGCTTGGGCGGCTCGCGGCCACCGAGCGGCCAACATCCGGCTGCAGCTCCTCAAGAACACGCTCGAGCCGCAACTGATCGCTGCTGGCGCGCCGGATCCCTTCTCGCGCATCAAGCAGGTGAGGCGCCCGCGCGAGGCAACAGAGCCGCACCCGATTTGGCCAGAGCGCGCTGTGTGCGCGGTGATCGAGGAGGCTGTGAGCCGCGGTAAGTTCGGGCTTGCCCGCGCCGTCGCTCTCGGCCGCTATACCGGTGCCAGGCGCGGTGACCTCGTCAGGATCGGCCATCTCAGTCGGTATGATGGCCGGATCGCGTGGCTATCAGGCAAGCGCCGCATCGTCGTGGATATGCCCGAGGATCCCGCTTTGACGGCATGGCTCGGAGCTACCCCTGCAATGCAGCCGCTCTCGAAGTGGCAGGCGCACGTGCAGCGCAAGACGGCTGTGTTCCGCCTTCCGCCGAAGACACTGGTCTTCAACATCAGCAACAGGGCCTACACGGAAGACGGCCTCGGCCAGGAATTGGCCAAGGTGGTCGCCGCGCTCCACCTCGTCGGAAAGCTGGACAGCAACAACTACGATCTACATGGCCTCCGACACACGTTTGGCGTCGAGGCGGCGTTGGCGGGCTGCACGGACGCTCAGGGCGGGGCGCTGATGGGCCACGGTTCGCCCAATTCCTTCGCAACATATCGTCGCCAAGCGGGTCGTCTGACGCTTTCAGATGACGGCGCCGCGTTGATTGCCGCGCTTCGCGACCGCCGCACCGGAACGGCCCATGAATTTGCGCTGTCTAACGGCAATCTAAAAGCGTCTAACCGGGCTCGTTCCGTCCGGGGTGCCGCGAGCTAGGACGCTAGCATTTTCAACCCCCTGCGATGGTACCGCCTCCCCGGATCGAACGGGGGACCTCCAGAGCCACAATCTGGCGCTCTAACCAACTGAGCTAAGGCGGCGTGTCGCGAAGGGGTCTCGTTTAGGCGGGAGCGCCGCGCCGATCAAGTCGGGGCCGGCAAAGGAAAAGGCCCCGGCGCTGGGCCGGGGCCTTCGCCCGTCGTTCGCGGTCGGTCAGTCCTTCGGGACTTCGAACCGGATCGGGATCGTCACCCTGCCGCCGGCGACCGGGGCGCCGTCTCTGGTCATCGGCCGCATCTTGAACAGCTTGGACAGCTTCAAGGCCGCGGTCCCGAACTCCTGATCGGACGGGGTCTCGGAGACGACGCTGCAGTCACCGACCGTGCCGTTGGCGTTGACCGTGCAGGACATGGTCGCGTGGCCGGAAACGCCCATCCGCTGGGCGCGCTCGGGGTAGTAGCGCGCCATGTCGTCGGAGTTCGGCATCCGCGACCAGTCCGGGTTGGTGATGACCGTCGGCCTGGGCGGCGGCGCCTCCACCGGGATCACCGGCGGCTTCGGCGGCGGCGGCTGCGGGTGCTCCACCGGCGCGATGTTCAGCGGCGGGGGCGCGGGGATGTTCACCGGCACCTGGGCCGGCGGCCGGGGCTGGATCGGCGGCGGCTTGGCCTGCGGCGGCGGCGGTGGCGGCGGCGGTGGCGGCGGCGGCGGCGGCGGCGGGTGAAGGATGTTCACCTCCTCCTTCTCCTCCGCGTAGTTCTTGTAGTTCGGCTTGAACTTCGCCTGCCAGACGTAATAGCCGACCATCGCGTGGAGCAGGATCGCGACCGCGACCGCGATCGTGAAGGTCCGGGTGGCGTTCTTGTCGCGCCGCGGAACGTCGAACGGGTTGTGCGCCGGGTGGCCGATATCGATGTCGGTCATTTCTTCACTCCCGACCGATCTTCGCCCACCAGGGCCACGCTATAGAACCCGTTGTCCTGCATGGTGTTCATCACGTCGAGGAACTTGCCGTACTCCATGTTCTCGTCGCCGCGGATGAAGATACGCAGGCCGACGTGGTTTGGACCTGCGGCGAGCTTCAGCGCGTCCGGGAGTTCAGTGAGGTCGGTCAGGTTGTCGCCGACGTAGAGGTCGCCATTCTCCTTGATGGAGACGTAGATGATCTGCGGCGGCTTGGTCTGCGGCTTGGCGTTGGCGGGCGGCAGGTTGACCTTGACGTTCACCGACGCCAGCGGCGCGGCGACCATGAAGATGATCAGCAGCACCAGCATCACGTCCACGAAGGGCGTGACATTGATGTCGTGGTTCATCTCGACCGCGAACCTGCCGCCGCCGGGCCCTGAGAGTTTGGCGGCCATGTGGGGTTAGGCCCCCTTGTCGAGCTGACGCGAGATCGCGTTCATCAACTCGGCGACGAACCCTTCCGTGCGCGAGCCGTAGGCGGTGATCAGGGTCTGGAAGTAGTTGTAGAAGACCACCGACGGGATCGCCGCGAACAGGCCGAGGCCGGTGGCCAGCAGCGCTTCGGCGATGCCGGGCGCCACGACCGCGAGGTTGGTCGTGTTGGAGTTCGCGATGCCGATGAACGAGTGCATGATCCCGTAGACCGTGCCGAACAGGCCGATGAACGGACCGGTCGAACCCACCGTCGCCAGGAACTGCATGCCGCTGGAAAGCCGGCGCGACAGCGACGCCTGCACGGCGGCCACTGCGTTCTGGGCGCGATTGATGGTGGTGTCGCGGTGCTCGCCGGCGACGTGCAGGCCGGCTTGGCGCGAAAGCTCCACCTCGGCGGACGCCGCCGCGGCCATGTCGGCCAGCGGGTTGCCGGCGAACTCGTCGGACTCGGCGATCTTGCCCATGTCGTTGATCGACTTGGCGCCGCGCAAGGTCTCGAGGAACCGGTTGGTGATCCGGTTCATCGAGTTGAACTCGAAGATCTTGAGGATCAGGATCGTCCACGAGAGCAGCGAGCAGATCACCAGGCCGATCATCACGACCTTGACCAGGATCTCGGCGTCCACGAACATTTCCCATGGGCCGAGGTGTCCGGCATTGGCGCCGCCGACCTTGGTGGGGAGTCGCGTCAGGCGCAGCCGGCGCGGCGGCGTCCGGGGCCGCGGCGGGAGCAGCCGCAGCCGGCGCCGCGGCGGCGGGAGCGGGGGTCGCCGTGTTCTGCGCCATCGCCGGCGCAGCGGTCATCAGCGCGAGCGCGCCGACGAGGGCGAGAAGGGGAGTGGTTCTTTTGGTGTGAAGCATCGTTTCGCCAGTTCCTGCTTGGTCTTTGCTCGCCCTAGGACCCGAAGGGATCGTCGCGCGGGGCGCCTGTCCGCCCTAGCTGGTGGAGGCCTGGCGCGAATTCGCCACCGGCGACCTCGCAAGTCCAAAGCCCTAGTCGCCACGCCCGTCCCGCCACGCTCTGGTCCAATCTCATTCGCCGGCCTAGCTCGCGTTTCGAGGCGCTTAGCGGACCCGCCGCCGGCGCGAGGCCGCAGCAAGTCCTTACCACAATGTTAGACTTGCGGCCCGGGTCCTTTGGCAACCCCTCATCTAACCGTCAAGGGGGCGCCGAAGATCGCTGTTTGCCGACGACAAATTGGAATTCCAGGTCTGATTGCACCGCAGCATCACCTGTTCGCCTGCCAGTTCCGCGATTTTATGGCCGGGTCCAGAGGCTGCGTGTTGCGACGCAGCAGAAGGTTTCGGGCTGGACGTCGGCGAAATCCGTCCTCATTCAACCAAGAACTTCCTGGCGCTGGGCAGAGGAAAGATTGGACCGGCTAGTCAAAAGGCGCCGCTCGCCAGGGCTCCGTGGCCGGTAAAGCGGCACTCGCCTGGGTGGCAAGCAGCTAGCCTGGCCGCGCAATACTCATCCGGACGCCAACAATATGGCCCTCGTCGGTCGAGGAGATTCTAAGATAGGCGTCGCCGCGTGAACCAGTCGACGCAGCACCGGACGGCGCGGACTTTGGGGCCACCGCGACTTCATGCGGCTGTGGGGCGCGCAGACCGTCTCCAGTTTCGGCGCCCGGATCGCCCGCGAAGGCCTGCCGATGGCCGCGGTGATCACCTTGAAGGCAGGTCCCGAAGCGCTCGGCTTGTTCGCCGCCCTCGCGCTGGGAGCGCAGGCAGCGGTCGGCCTTTTCGCCGGCGCGCTGGCCGACCGGCTGCCGAAGCGCCGCCTGCTGATCGGCGCCGACCTCGCCCGCGCGCTGGTGCTGGGCGCGATCCCGCTCGCCGCCCTCGCCGGCCGGCTCTCGCTGATCGAGATCTATCTCGCCGCCGTGCTGCTGGGCGCGGCCAACGTGGTGTTCGACGTCGCCGACCACGCCTTCCTGCCCAGCCTGATCGATCCGGCGGACCTCACCGACGGCAACGCGAAGCTTTCGGCGACCGACGCGGTGGCCGAGGTCGGCGGTCCGGCGCTGACCGGGGTGCTGGTCGCGGTGATCGCCGCGCCGTTCGTGGTCGGGCTCAACGCGGTGACCTATCTGATCTCGGCGCTGCTGCTGAGCCGCATCCGCGGCGACGTACGCGACGCGACGACGCAGCCGGCGCCGTCCGGGTCGCTGCGCCTGGACCTGGGCGCGGGCCTGCGGCTGGTGCTGGCCCACCCGCTGGTGCGGCCGCTCTGGCTGGCCGATGTCGGCAAGAGCTTCTTCGGCAACTTCTACTCGGCGCTCTACATCCTGCTGGCGCTGACCGTGCTGAAGCTGTCGACGCCGATGCTGGGGCTGACCATCGCCATGGGCGGCGTCGGCGGCCTGGCCGGCGCGACGCTGGCGCCCTGGCTGACCCGGCGACTGGGGCCCGGCCCGATGATCCTGCTGACCGGCCTCGTGGGGGGCGCCGTGGGATTCCTGATCCCGCTGGCCGCGGGACCGCCGCTCGTCGCCATGGCGATGCTGGCGACCGCGCAGTTGTGCGGCGATGCGCTGCAGACCGTCAGCGCGATCGGTTCGGCCACGTTGCGCCAGACCATCCTGCCCGCGCACCAGCTCGGACGGGCCGGCGGGGCGTTCGCGACCGGCGCGGCGGCCGCGGGCGTGGCCGGCGCCCTCAGCGGCGGCGCGCTCGGCGCGGTGATCGGCGCGCGCGAGACGTTGTTGATCGCCCAGATCGGCATCACCGCCGCGGCGCTGTTCGTCGTCTTCTCGCCGCTGCGCAGGCTGACCGCGCCGCCCGTCGCCGATGAGACCCTATAGCCGCTGAGGCTGGCTTGCCCGTTCGGCCCGTTCGAACGCGGCCAGCGCGGTGGTCAGGTCCTCGCAATCCTTCAGATCGCCGCCTTCCACGCCGCCAACATAAAATCGCGCCATCCCGCGCCCTTCGACGCGAACCAGATGCGCGTTTCTGCCCGCCCGCAATAGCGTCCGTATGCGTGTCACCACGCGCCTCCCCTGAGCCCGAAGTTCCCTATACGTTCCGAATCGACCGCTGTCAAAGCGAACGGCGTTCGGTCGCGGCGATTGTGCGCGTGAAGGCCGCCCGAGGGGCGCGAAGGTTCCTGGAGTGCGGGGTGGGGAAAGTGGCGCCTGGAAATCGGCGCCTGGGAAATGGTGCCTGGGGGCGGAATCGAACCACCGACACGCGGATTTTCAATCCGCTGCTCTACCGACTGAGCTACCCAGGCGCTTGGCCCTGGCCAAAGGAGCGCCGTCTATAGTGACGAGGGCCGTCGCTGTCCAGCGGAGCGGCAGGCTCACTCGTCGTACGGATCGATCTGCGGCAAGGAGTCCTGTTCCGCCTCTTCCGGAGCGCCCGGCACGGCATAGGCGCCGCTGAACCAGCGCTGCAGGTCGACGTCGGCGCAACGGCGCGAGCAGAACGGGCGGTGATCGGGCTCGGCAGGCCGGCCGCAGACCGGGCATCGGCGCTGGCTCATGTGGCCGCGACCTCCGCCTCGTCGCGCGGGCGGGCTGGATCGGCGGTGAGCACGATGCGCGCGCCGAAGCGGTCCGTCAGCGCCGTCAGGTAGGGCTGGGCGGCCGCGCATACATCCGCCGCGGCGCGAGCCTGGAGCCGCGCGCCGGGGTCGCCCTCGGCCTCGCGCTCGATGCGGCGCACCAGGCGCAGGGCGAGCGTCTCGGCGGTGAGCTGGCCGGCGCCGTCCAGCAGCCGTTCGGCGATCGAGCGGCGGCGGCGCGGCACGGTGAGCTCCAGCGTGCCGAAGCGGCTGATCGGCCCGAGCGCGACGCCGGGATTGTCCGGCCCGAACGCCAGACGCGCGGCCGATAGCAGCGCCGGACCGTCGTGGCCGCGCCCGGCGAGGTCGATCACCACCAGGCCACCCTCCCCCTTCAGTCGCAGCAGCCTGGCGGCGGTGGTCAGCGCGGCGAAGTTGACGGCGCGGGTCGCGCGCTTGGCGTCGGCCCCTGCCCGGTCACCGAGGTCGACGTCGACGGCGATCAGCGCCCGCGTCCGCTCGATCGCGATGCTGCCGCCGCCAGGCAGCGGAAACACGGTCTCCAGGGCCTCGGCCTCGGCCGCGTCGGCGGTCGCCCTGGCGACGCCGCCGGTGACGATCTGGGCGCGCGGCGCGGCCGCGACGAGTTCGGCCGCGACGTCCGGCGCGGGCGTGACCAGACGGGGCGGCCCATCGCCTGCGCCGATCCAGCGCAGCGCAGCGCCCTTCCCGGCGCGGGCCTCGCTGCGGACCTCCACCCGCACCGCCTGGCCCTCGACCAGCCGGTCCATCTCCGGCCGCAGGTTGAGCACGCCCTCGGGCCCCGCGCCGAGGTCGACGAACGCCAGCGCCAATTGCCGCTCCACCTTGCGCACGCGGCCGACCACTTCGGCGCCGAGCGCCTGGCAGGCGAGGTCGCCGTCGCGGGCGATCAGCAGCCGTTCGGGCCGGCCGTCGAGGGTGACCACCCCGCGAGTCTCGCCGACGCCGACGTCGAGATAAAGCCGGCGCTCGGTCATCGCCGGAACCCCAGTCCGGTCAGCAGCGCCCGGGTCTCGTAAAGCGGCAGGCCGACGACGCCGGTGTAGGAGCCGTTCAGCGCCACGACGAACGCGCCGGCGCGGCCCTGGACGCCGTAGCCGCCCGCCTTCCCGGCCCACTCGCCGCCGGCGACGTAGGCGTCGGTCTCGGCGTCGGTCAGACGCTTGAAGCGTACGCGGGTCTCGCTGAGCCGGGCCCCCGACCCGCCCCCCGGGGCGGCGACGGCGACGGCGGTCAGCACCTGGTGGGCGCGGCCCGACAGCAGCGTCAGCATCCGCGCCGCATCGGCCGGGTCCTCAGGCTTGCCGAGCAGGCGCCGCCCGAGGGCGACCACGGTGTCGGCGGCGAGCACGAAGGCGCCGGGGCGCCGCGCGGCGACGGCGGCGGCTTTGGCGCGGGCGAGGCGCAGCGCCAGGCGACGCGCCGTCTCGCCCGGCAGCGGAGTTTCGTCGATTTCGGCGGCGTCGATCAGGTCGGGCGCGAGGCCGATCTGCGCCAGCAACTCCAGGCGGCGCGGGCTGGCGCTGGCCAGGATCAGCGGCGGCATGGCCGCACCGGGGGCCGGCTCGGGCGCGGTCACGGCGGCGCCATGCGGCGACTGGCTATTTGAAGCGGTAGGTGATGCGGCCCTTGCTGAGATCATAGGGCGTCATTTCCACCAGCACCTTGTCCCCTGCTAGCACGCGAATGCGGTTCTTGCGCATCTTGCCGGCGGTGTGGGCGATGATCTCGTGGTCTCCGGTGTCCAGCTTCACGCGGAATGTGGCGTTGGGCAACAGCTCGCTGACCGTGCCCGGAAACTCCAAAAGCTCTTCTTTCGCCATTCCGCCTCACAGGTTCGGGCGACGCGCCCTGCAACGCCGCGGCCGGCCCCTGGCTTTCGAGACTCAGGAGGTCCGGTCGCGCCAATGCGGGCAATATACGCCAGCCGCGAAATGGCTTCATCCCCCGAACGTCGCGGACTTGCCGAAACGGGCGCGGATGCGGGCGGCGAGGCCGTCGCGAGTCTGGCGATAGGCGTCCAGCACCGCCTCGCGCGAGCCCATGGTCAGGGTCGGGTCCTGCGTCGGCCAGTATTCGATATCGACGGCGTGGTGGCGCGCCAGTTCGACCGCGCGATGCTGCGCCTCCGGCGTGAGCGAGATCACCATGTCGAAGGCGCCCTCCTCCACATCGTCGAAGGTCTTGGCGCGGTGGCCGCTGAGGTCGGCGCCCAATTCGTCCATCACCGCGACCGCGAACGGGTCCAGCTCGTCCTCGTCGTCGCGGCGCAGGCCGCAGCTGTCGACATAGACCCGGTCGCCGAACATCAGCTTCATCAGCCCCTCGGCCATCGGCGAGCGCACGCGGTTGTGGTTGCAGGCGAACAGCACCGCCCCCGGAAGGTCTTGGGGTGGCTCGTCGGCCATGGCCAGCGCTCAACCCCGCCAGTGCAGCGCGCAGATCAGCGTGAACAGCCGCCGCGCGGTGTCCTGGTCGGTCTCGACCTTGCCGGCCAGGCGGGTCTTGAGCAGCTCCGAGCCCTCGTTGTGCAACGCCCGGCGGCCCATGTCCAAGGTCTCGATCTTCTGCGGCGTGGCGTTGCGGATGGCCTGGTAGTAGCTCTCGCAGATCATGGCGTAGTCGCGCACCACGCTGCGGAATGGCGAGAGCGAGAGGATGTGGCGGCGCTGGTAGCCGGGCCCGCTGATGTCCAGCGCCAGCCGGTTGTCGATCAGCGAGATGCTCAGGTCGTAGGGCCCGCCCTCGGCCCCTTCCGGAACGAAGTGGTTGTCCTCCAGCAGGTCGAAGATGGCGATCTGGCGCTCCTGCTCCTGGTCGCGCGAGGCGGCCGAGAGCGACTCCTCGTCGAGCTCGACCGTCAGCAGCCGGTGCGGGCCGCTCACAGCTCCCCTCCCCCTCGAGGGGAGGGGCCGGGGTGGGGGGCGGCCGCCGCAGAAGGCTCGGCGCGAATCCGCCCCACCCGCCCCCGACTGCGTCCTTGCGATCACCGCCCATGGCCGACAGATAGCCCACCGACTCGGGGCCTGCGAGCCCTTCTCCTCACCCTTCACGGGTGAGGAGAATTTCGCCGGATGCTCACCGAGCGGGCGTGCGCCGGCAGGCCCTCGGCCTCGGCGAGCGTCTCCGTCGGCCCGGCCAGGGCCTGGAAGGCCGCCGGGTCGCAGCCGATGATCGAGGTGCGCTTGAGGAAGTCGTAGATCGACAGGCCCGACGAGAACCGCGCCGCGCGGCTGGTCGGCAGCACGTGGTTGGAGCCGGCCACATAGTCGCCGATCGCCTCGGGCGCGTAGCGGCCGAGGAAGATCGCGCCGGCGTGGCGAACCCGGTCGGCGAGCGCCGCCGGATCCTCGACCGCGAACTCCACGTGCTCCGGGCGCGATGCGGTCGACCAGGCCGGCGACTGGCGTCCAGCGGCGCGATGACCACCGCGCCGTGGTCGCGCCAGGAGGCGGCGCGCGTCCTCGGCGGTGGCCAGCAGCGGCGAGCTGGCGCTCGACCGCGGCGACCACCGCCGCCGGCGAACGCCGCGTCGTCGGTGATCAGGATCGACTGGGCGGCGGGGTCGTGCTCGGCCTGGGAGAGCAGGTCGGCGGCGATCCAGGCCGGGTCGTTGGCGGCGTCGGCGACGACCACGATCTCGGAGGGGCCGGCCAGGGCGTCGATGCCGACGATGCCGTAGAGCCGGCGCTTGGCGGCGGTGACGTAGGCGTTGCCGGGGCCGACGATCTTGTCCACCGGCCGGATCGGCCCGGCGCCGAAGGCCAGCGCCGCGCAGGCCTGCGCCCCGCCGACGCGCCAGATCTCGGTGACGCCGGCTTCGCGCGCCGCCGCCAGCACCGCCGGCTCCAGCTTGCCGGGCGGCGTGACCATGGCGATGCGGTCGACGCCGGCGACCTGGGCCGGCACCGCGTTCATCAGCACGGTCGAGGGATAGGCGGCCCGCCCGCCCGGCACATAGATCCCCACCGCCTCCAGCGGCGTCCAGCGCCAGCCGAGCTCGACGCCGGCCTCGTCGACGAAGCGCGCGTCCGCCGGCCGCTGGCGCTCGTGGTAGCCGCGGATGCGCGCGGCGGCGAAGGCGATCGCCTCGCGCACCTCGACCGGGCAGGCGTCGACCCCGGCCTCGATCTCGCGCGGGGTGACCTGGAGCTGCGCCTCGGTCAGCCGCACCCGGTCGAAGCGCTCGGTGTAGCGCAGCACGCGCGTCGAGGCCCTCGGTGCGCACCGCCTCGATGACGCCGGCCACCGCCTCGTCGACGTCGGCCGGCATGCCCGCGCCGTTCGGCCAGGAAGGCGTCGAAGCCGGCGTCGAACCCGGGATCAGAAGTCGTGAAACGGCGCATGGCGCGCTTGTGGCGGCTCGGCGGCGAAACTCAAGCGGATTGTGCCGGGCCGAGCCCGCCGCCCTACTCCTCGTGCGCCGGCGTGCTCGGGGTCGGCCAGGGGGCGGAGATGTCGGCCAGCGCCGCGTCGACGCATTCGACGGTCAGCTCCAGGTCGCCGCCGCCGGCGAAGGCGAGGCGCACGCGGCCGCCCGGCGCCGCCTCGCCCGGCTCGAACCGGACGGCCAGCAGCTCCACCACCGCATCGGGCGGCTCCCGGCGCAGGTTGCGCGACTTGACCGCCAGCACCGAGCCGAACTGCAGGCCCGGCGCGCACCCGGTTGCCGAGCAGGCCGCCGGGGACCTCCCAGCGGTAGCGGTTCAGCGCCAGGGTGAACCTGCCGGCCGCGCGCGTCCCACTCGATGTCGCCGACCTTGCGCGACCGCGTCCTGCAGCGCCGCGGAGATCACCGCCAGGTCGTCCGCGTCCTCGGCCAGCAGGCGCAGGGGCTCGTGCTTGCTCATTCGGCGTCCTCGAGGCCGCCGCCGTCGCTGATGCGGCGCACGTCGGCGCCGCACGCGCCGAGAGCTTCTCCTCCAGCCGCTCGAAGCCGCGGTCGAGGTGATAGACCCGGTTGACCACCGTCTCGCCCCTGGCCGCCAGCGCCGCGATCACCAGGCCGACCGAGGCGCGCAGGTCGGTCGCCATCACCGGCGCGCCGATCAGCCGCTCGACGCCGCGCACCCGCGCCTCGCCGCCGGAGACGGCGATGTCGGCGCCCAGCCGGGTCAGCTCCGGCGCGTGCATGAAGCGGTTCTCGAAGATCGTCTCGCGGATCACGCTCTCGCCGTCGGCCAGGGTCATCAGCGCCATGAACTGCGCCTGCAGGTCGGTGGCGAAGCCGGGATAGGGATCGGTGGTCACCTCGACCGCGTTCAGCCGCGCGCCGTTGCGCTTGATCGTGACGCCGTCGTTCAGTCGTTCGACCTCGACGCCGGCCTCCTCCATCTTCGTCAGCAGGGACTCGATCAAGTCGGCGCGGGTGCGGGTCAGGCGCACCTCGCCGCCGGCCATGGCCGCGGCCAGCGCATAGGTGCCGGTCTCGATCCGGTCGGGCGTCACCTCGTGGGTGGCGCCAGTACAGGCGGTCGACGCCGAGGATGCGGATCACCGGGGTGCCCGCGCCCTCGATCTTCGCGCCCATCTTGTTCAGGCAGGCGGCCAGGTCGGCGATCTCCGGCTCGCAGGCGGCGTTGCCGATCACCGTCTCGCCCCGGGCCAGCACCGCCGCGAGCAGGGCGTGCTCGGTCGCGCCGACCGAGACCTGCGGGAACTGGATCTCCGCGCCCTTCAGAGCCCGCGCGGCGCCTGGGCGTAGACGTAGCCTTCGTGACAGGTCGATCCGCGCGCCCAGCGCCTCCAGCGCCATCAGGTGCAGGTCGACCGGCCGCGCGCCGATCGCGCAGCCGCCCGGCAGCGAGACCTTGGCCTGGCCGGTGCGCGCCAACAGCGGCCCCAGCACGTTGAACGAGGCGCGCATCTGGCGGACCAGGTCGTAGGGCGCGATCGCCGAGACGATTTCCGGCGTGGTCAGCATCGTCTCCGGCCCGGTCGCCGTCGTCGTGCTCCTCGACGATCGACGCCCAGCCGCTGCAGCAGACTGGCCGAGAAAGCGCGTGTCGGCCAGCCGCGGCATGTTGGTCAGGCGCAGCGGCTGGTCGGTCAGCAGGCTCGCCACCATCAGCTTGATGGCGGAGTTCTTGGCGCCCCGAGATCGGGATAACGCCCTCCAGGCGGGCGCCGCCGGTGATGGCGATGCGATCCATTCAGCGCCCTCCAGGGCTCCGGCCGCACCGGCAGGCGAGCCCGAACGCCAGTCATAACCTAAGGTTTGGCCAGCCGATAAGGGGGATCGACGCAGCGGCCGTTTCGGCGGCCGCGCGCCCCGCCTAGGACTTCGGCTGCGGCGCCGCCGCCTTGCGCCGACGCAGATTCGCCCGCAATGCCGCCGCCAGCCGCGCTTCCCGCGGGTCGGCCGGCCGCTCGGCCGCCGTCCGAGGCGCTTTCGCCGGCTCTCTTGAGTCATCCGCCACCCCTTGCTGCTAGCGAACGGCGTTGACGCGTCAAGGCTTTCGCGCGACGGCGCTTGACGAAGCGGCCCTGCATAGGGCGACCTATGTCCGGGAACCGCGCCGCGAGGGATCCATCCACTATGGCGGGTGTCGGGGGACGGAGGACGCGGGGCGTCCGCGGGCCGAACGCGGAACGCCGGCAGTCGACCCATGACAAGATCCTGGCGGCCGCGGTGCGCTGCCTGAACGACGTCGGCTATGCGCAGACCAGCACGGTGAAGGTTGCGGCCGAGGCCAAGGTCGCGCGCGGCTCGCTGCTGCACCAGTTCCCGACCCGGATCGAGCTGATCCTGGCGGTCGCCCAGCACCTGACGATCTGCCATCGCGACTTCGTTCGCGCCGGCCTCGCCAAGCTGCCGGTCGGGCGCGAGCGTTTCATCGGCTCGATCGACGTGACCTGGGAGGCGTTCCAGACCCCCGAATCGCGCGCGCTGCTGGAGATCATCATCGCCACCCGGCACGACGCCGAGCTCGCCGCCCGGATCCCCGACCTCGGCCAGGAGATGGTCGAGCGGGTCACCCGCGGCGCGCGCAGTTTCGCAGAGGCCAGCGGCCTGCGCGACGACCTGGGCGAGGCGGTCGCCGAGCGGCGGCTGATCCTGGTGGCGCTGCGCGGCCTGGCGGTCGAGACCATGTTCAGCAACACGCCCACCGTCCCCGACGACGTCCTGGCCCTGCTGCGCCGGATGCGGGCGCAGTTCTACGACACCCACAAGCCGACGGACGACAGCCTGTAGTCCGGGCCGACGCCGTGCGGCTGAAGGTCCCCGCCGGCTTTTCCGCTTCACACCGGGGGATGTGTCCGCTAACAACCCGCCCTCCCGCATCGGCCTCCCTCGCCGGGCGCGGACGCGCCGTCGTAGCTCAGGGGTAGAGCGCATCCTTGGTAAGGCTGAGGTCCAGGGTTCGAATCCCTGCGACGGCACCAGTTTCCAGACCGCCTAGGTTCTCGCGTCGACTTCGGCGGCGAATCCCGTTGTCCTCGGACCGGCTGGCACGTCGGGAGGACCGAATGAGCATCGATCTGGCCTGGGAGGACGTCCGCGCCTTCCACGCGGCGTTCGGCCATCCGGCGCCGGACGCGCCGGCGCTGCTGACCGCGGAGACCGCCGGTCGCCGCGCGGCCTGGATCGAGGAGGAGGCGCAGGAGCTGCGCGAGGCGACGACGATCGAGGCCCAGGCCGACGCGTTCATCGACGTGATCTATTTCGCCGTCGGCGGCCTGGTGAACCTCGGCGTCCAGCCGGGGCCGCTGTGGGACATCGTCCAGAACGCCAACATGGCCAAGCTCTGGCCCGACGGCCGGCCGCGTCATCGGCCGGGCGACGGCAAGGTGATCAAGCCCGACGGATGGGAGGATCCAGGTCCGAAACTCGCCGCCGAGATCCGCCGACAGCTGGACGCGGCCGGCGCGAGGCGCATGGCGGCGGAGTAGCCGCCCGCCTCAGCCGGCGACCGGCCGCACCTTCGCCGCCGCGGTCCTGGCGCGATCCCTCGCCTCGTCCACGTCGCGACCGCGCGCCAGCGCCACGCCCATGCGCCGGCGCTCGAACGCTTCTGGCTTGCCGAACAGTCGAAGCTCGGCGGTGGGCACGGCGAGCGCCGCGTCGACGCCTTCGAACGCGATCGCCTTGGCGTCCATGCCGCCGTAGATGACGGCGCTGGCCCCCGGCTCGCGCAGGGTGACGTCGACCGGCAGGCCGAGGATCGCCCTGGCGTGCAGGGCGAACTCGCTGAGCGCCTGGGTGACCAGGGTGACGAGGCCGGTGTCGTGCGGCCGCGGGCTCACCTCGGAGAACCACACCACGTCGTCCCTGACGAACAGCTCGACGCCGAAGAGGCCGACCCCGCCCAGCGCCGCGGTGACCTCTCCGGCGATGGCGTGGGCGCGCTGCAGCGCAAGCTCGGACATCGCCTGCGGCTGCCAGCTCTCGACGTAGTCGCCCTTCACCTGCCGGTGGCCGACTGGCGCGCAGAAATGGGTCTCGATCTGGCCGGCGGCGTTTCTGGCCCGTACGGTGAGCAGGGTGATCTCGAAGTCGAAGTCGATCCGGCCCTCGACGATCACACGCGCCAGGTCGACCCGGCCGGCGGCGAGGGCGTAATCCCACGCCGCGGCGATCTGCCCGGGGTTCTCGACGTAGCTCTGGCCTTTGCCGGACGACGACATCACCGGCTTGACGAAACAGGGATAGCCCACCGCCTCCGCCGCGCTCGCCAGCTCGCCGGCGCTGGCGGCGAAGGCGTAGGGCGAGGTGGGCAGACCGAGCTCCTCGGCGGCGAGCCGTCGAATGCCCTCGCGGTTCATGGTCAGCTGCACCGCCCGCGCGGTCGGGATGACGATCGCCAGACCCTCGGCCTCGATCCGCGCCAGCTCGTCGGTCGCGATCGCCTCGATCTCCGGGACGATCAGCTGCGGCCGTTCGCGCTCGACCACCGCGCGCAGCGCCGCGGGATCGGTCATCGCGATCACGTAGGCGCGGTGGGCGACCTGCTGCGCCGGCGCATTGCCGTAGCGGTCGACGGCGATCACCTCGACCCCCAGCCGCTGCAGCTCGATCGTCACTTCCTTGCCCAGCTCGCCCGCGCCCAGCAACATCACCTTGACGGCGGAGGGCGAGAGCGGCGTGCCGATGCGGGTCATGGCCGCGCGCTTTAGCCGGCCCGGTCGAATTGTCCAACTGGCGCATCAAAGTGGATGGCGGACCGAAGTAGATGCAGGTATCGACGCGCACCGACGTCGCCGCTAAGTATGCCGCGACTCTGACAAACAGGAGAGCGTGCTCATGAAGCGTACCCTTATGCTTGGCCTCGCCGCCGCCGCGTCCCTCGCACTTGCCGCGAGCGCCCATGCCGACACTGGTGGGGTCAAGGTGGGCGTGCTCACCTGCAACGTCAGCAGCGGCTGGGGTCTGATCTTCGGCTCGTCGAAGGACTTGAACTGCACCTACGACGCGGCCAACGGCCACGAGGAACACTACGCCGGCACGATCAACAAATACGGCGTCGACATCGGCTATCACAACGGCGGCGTGATCGTATGGGCGGTGTTCGCGCCGACCAGCGACGTCGCGCCCGGGGCCCTGGCCGGCGACTACGGCGGCGTGACCGCCGGCGCGGCGGTCGGCGTCGGCGCCGGGGCCAACGCCCTGGTCGGCGGCAGCGACAAGCACATCTCGCTGCAGCCCGTGAGCATCGAGGGCATGACCGGTCTCAACGTCGCCGCCGGCGTCGCGTCGATCAGCCTGACGTCCAAGTAACCGCGCCCGCGCCGGCCGCCGGGTCGGCCGCATCGCGCCTGACAAGAGGCTGTCTCATGGCGGCCATCTTAGGGTGCTATGCGTCCTTCCCTGGCGGGGGCGATCGTCGGGAGCTTCCAACATGCCGCGCAGAGCCGAGCCGACACGCCGCTTCGGCGTGTTCGCGACCATCCGGGGCTGGCTGCTGGCCGACGCCGACAGCGGCGAAACCTTCGCGACCCGGACTGACGCCGTGGCGAGCGCGCGGCGACTGGCGCACGTCGCGCGCTGGCGCGGCGACGCCGCCGAGGTGCTGGCCCAGGACCGCGCTGGCGGACCGCTCCGCGTGATCGACCCGCCAGGCCGGGCCACGGACGCTCGTGGCCTGGAGCCTGACTGAGGAGGCCGCGCGTTCCGCGTCGGAGGCCTCCGCCGAGGACACGCTCAAGGCCGTGGTCCCGTGGCGCCGCTTCGCGGAGCTGTTCACCTACGACGAGGCCGAACAGACCTTCAGCCTGGAGCCGGCCTGACGCTGGCGGCCAGGCATGCATCGCATGCCGGATCACTTCACCTCGACCGGCAGCTTCACGTCGCAGACGGTGAAGTCGAGCGGGTTGGAGGCGGCCATGGCGCGCTGGATCGCCGCCTTGGCCCACGGGCTGGCCGGATCGACCACCCGCACCTTCGGCCGGGTCGCCTCCGGCAGGTCGGCCAGAACCTTGACGCTGATCATCTTGTCCTGCGGCGGCGCGACGTGGCCCTCGGACTCGCCGACCTTGATCGCGTCGACGACGTCCTGTCCGGCCAGCACCACCCCGAATGCGGTGTAGGTCTTGTCCAGCGCATGGGTGGCGTGATCCATCGAGCTGGCGTTGGTGCGCATCAGGAAGAACTGGCTGTTGGCGCTGGCGGGGTCGTCCGCCCGAGCCATGCCAAGCACGCCGGCGCAATAGGTCCCCCAGGCCTGCACCCGGTGGTCGGCGGTCAAGAGCCCGAGGTCCATGGTCTGGCTGATCACCGGCAGGCTGCCGACGAAGCCCTCCTCGACGCCATTGGTGCGGAAGACCAGCCCGAAGGGCGTGTCCGTTCCGCGCTTGAAGGTGAACTCCGGCTGCAGGTTGGGCAGCGACGAGGTCCCGGCGCCGCTGTCGATCGGATCGCCGGTCTGGTCCATGAAGTTGTCGATCACGCGGAAGAACAACCGCCCATCGTAGACCCCTTGCCGGGCCAGGGTGCGGACCCGATCGGCGGTGTTCGGCGCGGCGATCGCGTTGAGCTCGACCAGGATCCGACCCTTGGTGGTCTCGATCACCAGCAGGTCGTTGGGGTTGGGGGTTCGCATGTCCGCATCGGTCGGCGCGGCGGGCGGCGGCGGCGGTCCGGGCGGGGGCTTCGGCTTGGCGGCCAGGGCCTGGCCGGCGGACGCGGCGGCGAAGGCGACGAGGACAAGGGCGGCGGTGGCGATCGGCGCGGACTTCATGCGCCTTGGCTAACGCGGCGCGGCGGGCCCGACAAGCGGCTCAGCCGCGGCCGGCCTTGGCCAGCAGCCGGCGCTTCACCGCCGGCGTGACGAACGGGGTGATGTCGCCGCCCATGGTGACGATTTCCTTCACCAGCCGCGAGGCGATCGCCTGGTGGCGCGGATCGGCCATCAGGAACACCGTCTCGATCTCGCGGTCGAGCTGCTGGTTCATGGCGGTGAGCTGGAACTCGTACTCGAAATCGGAGAAGGCGCGCAGCCCGCGCACCAGCAGCTGGGCGCCGAGCGAGCGGGCGGCGTTGATGGTCAGGCCCGAATAGCCGTGGATCACGATCTCCGCCTGGGTGTTCAGCGCCTCGGTCTCCTCACGCAGGATCGCCAGGCGCTCCTCGAGCGTGAACATCGGGACCTTGCCGGTGTCGACCGCGACCCCGATCACCAGCTTGTCGACCAGTTTCACCGCCCGCCCGATGATGTCGAGGTGACCGTTGTGGATCGGATCGAAGCTGCCGGGATAGAGGCCTGTACGCATCGTCGATCACCCTCCGGCCGCGCCGCCTGCCGCGCCAGCCGAGCTTCGACGAGGAAAACGCCCCTGTGTCAATCGCAATGCAGCGCCAGCCCGTGCTGCGCTGCAACGACACGCCGCACCTTGAAGCGAAGTATGTTCCTGATATGTTCTCGCCACCAATCGAGATCGGTTGAAGAAATGGTCCACGAACAACACGAACAACACGAACGGGTGCTGTACGCTGACGAGGTGTTTCGGATCCAGGGGGCGATCTTCGAAGTGAACGTTCGGATGGGCGCGGGTTTCTTGGAGGCGGTCTATCAGGAGTGCCTGGCCCTGGAGCTGACAGCCCGCGGCATTCCCTTCGTCGCGGATGCGCCGCTTGCGCTTAGCTACAAGGGCCATCCGCTGCGCCAGACGTATCGTGCGGATTTCGTCTGCTTCGAGCGCATCATTGTTGAACTCAAAGCGCTTGCAGGGCTGCTCCCGGAACATCGAGCTCAGGTACTGAACTATCTTCGCGTTACCGGCCTGAAGCTCGGTTTGCTGGTGAACTTCGGATGCGGGCCCAAGGCCCGCATCGAGCGCCTCGTGCTCTGACCCGTTCGTGTTGTTCGTGTTGTTCGTGGACAACCAGGGACGACACGACCTGACGCCGGCGGCCGCCGTTGGGGCAGGTCTCGGGGCAACCCCAAGGCCAGCCCAATTCGAAACGAACGTGGCGCTTACTTGAAGTGGATCACGACGCCGGTCGGGGCCAGCGATAGTTTCAGGCCGGACGAGGTGGTGCGGGCGCGGATCTCGACGCCGTGCTCGTTCTGCATGTCGATCTCGCCGGCGCCGGCGCCCGCGGTGGCCGAGGCGTTGACGGCGCCGTAGGTGCCCTCGATGTCGGACGCGCGGCGCAGGTGGTAAACGTCGCCGACGGCGTCGAACTTGTCCGCGCCGATCGCCCCGATGCCGAGACCGCTCACGCGCAACGGGAAGCTGCGGCCGTGGTAGCGCAGCGTTCCGCCACCCCAGTGGATCGAGGCGAGGAAGGCGACCGAGCCGCCGCTGAAGTGGATGGTGGCGTCCGGCCGGGCCGAGGCCGCCGAGGCGGCGAACAGGCCACCGGCCAGTGCGGCGCCGACCATCGTGGATCTAAGGAGGTTCATCTTGGCTTTGTCTCCATGACAGCTACGCCTGAACGATGCTGGCGCGATTGCGTTCCCGTCCGCGGAACCGGCGCCCTACAACGCCCAAAACGCGCCTGGGTTAGATCAACGTCCCCGGCGCGGGTGGTGGCGCGTGCTCAGCCCTCGGCGGTTGGCTCGGAGGGCTCGTCGTCCTCGCCTTCGTCCTCGGCGCCGCCCTCGATCCGTTCCACCGAGACCACGTGCTCGTCCTCGGCCTTGCGGAAGATGGTGACGCCCTGGGTGTTGCGCGCGGCGATGCGCACCTGAGAGACGCGAACCCGGATCAGCTGGCCCTGGTCGGAGACCAGCAGCAGCTCGTCGGCGTCCTCGACCGGGAACGAGGCCACCAGGCGCCCGCCGCGCTTGGTCAGGTCGTGGGCGATCAGGCCCTGGCCGCCGCGGCCGGTGCGGCGATAGTCGTAGGCCGAGGTGCGCTTGCCGAAGCCCTCGGACGAGACCGTGAGGATGAACTCTTCGGCCGCGGCGAGGTCGGCGATCCGCTCGACGGTGAGCGCCACCTCGTCGGAGACGTCATCGTCAGGCTCGTCGGCGGCGGCGGTGGTCTCAGTGGGCTCGTCATCGCCGCCCTCGCCGGTCGCCCGGCGCATGGCGTTGGCGTGCTTCAGGTAGGCGACGCGCTCGGCCGGCGAGGCGTCGACCGAGCGCAGGATCGCCATCGAGATCACGCTGTCGCCTTCGGCCAGCCGGATGCCGCGCACGCCGGTCGAACTCGCGCCCGGCGAACACCCGCACGTCGTCGACCGGGAAGCGGATGCAGCGGCCCAGCGGCCGTGGTCAGCAGCACGTCGTCGCTGGCCTGGCAGAGCGCCACCCCGATGATGGAGTCGCCCTCGTCCAGCTTCATGGCGATCTTGCCGTTCTTGTTGACCTGGACGAAGTCGGAGAGCCGGTTGCGGCGCACGCCGCCCGAGCGGGTGGCGAACATCACGTCCATGCCGTCCCACGCCGCCTCGTCCTCTGGCAGCGGCAGGATCGAGGTCATCGTCTCGCCCGGCTCGATCGGGAACAGGTTGATGAAGGCCTTGCCGCGCGCGGTCGGCGCGCCGATCGGCAGGCGCCAGACCTTCAGCTTGTAGACCTTGCCGCCGGACGAGAAGAACAGCATCGGCGCGTGGGTCGAGGCGGAGAACACCCGGGTGACCGCGTCCTCTTCCTTGGTCGACATGCCAGCGCGGCCCTTGCCGCCGCGGTGCTGGGTGCGGAATAGGTGGCAGCGGGGTGCGCTTGACGTAGCCGCCGTGGGTGACGGTGATCACCATGTCCTCGCGGGCGATCAGGTCCTCGTCCTCGAGGTCGGCGTCGCCCTCGGGAAGATCGTGCGGCGCGGCACGGCGAACGCGGCCTTCACCTCCTCCAGCTCGGCGCGGACCACCGCCATGATCTTCTCGCGCGACGACAAGCAGGTCGAGGTGGCCACGGATGGCGTCGGCCAGTCCCTGCGCCTCGGCGAAGATCTCGTCGCGGCCCAGGCCGGTCAGGCGCGAGAGCGTCAGCGCCAGGATCGCCCGCGCCTGCTCGTCGGTCAGCCGCACGCGCGAGCCGTCGATCAGCGCCGTGCGCGGATCGGCGATCAGCTCGATCAGCGGCAGCATGTCGCCGACCGGCCAGTCGCGACCGACCAGCCGCTCGCGCGCCTCGGCCGGGTCCTTCGACGAGCGGATGATGACGATCACCTCGTCGATGTTGACCACGGCGATGGCGAGGCCGACCAGCACGTGGCCGCGGTCGCGCGCCTTGCCGAGCTCGAACTTGGTGCGGCGGACCACCACCTCTTCGCGGAAGTCGACGAAGATCGTGATCATGTCGCGCAGGTTCATCAGCACCGGCCGGCCGCGGTCGAGCGCCAGTGCGTTGACCCCGAACGAGGACTGCAGGGCGGTGAAGCGGTAGAGCTGGTTCAGCACCACGTCGGCGCGAGGCGTCGCGCTTCAGCTCGACCACGACGCGCATGCCCTGGCGGTCGCTCTCGTCGCGCAGCTCGGCGATGCCCTCGACGCGCTTCTCGCGCGCCAGCTCGCCGATCCGCTCGCACGAGCGCGGCCTTGTTCACCTGGTAGGGCAGCGAGGTGATGATGATCGCCTCGCGGCCCGGCGCGCAGGCTCCTCGATCTCGGCGGCGCCGCGCACGATCACCGGGCCGCGGCCGGTCAGCAGCGCCTGGCGCGCGCCGGTGCGGCCGATGATCTCGCCGCCGGTCGGGAAGTCCGGTCCCGGCACGATATCCATCAGCGTCTCGATCGAGACCGCCGGGTCGTCGATCATCGCCAGGCAGGCGTCGACCACCTCGCCCAGGTTGTGCGGCGGGATGTTGGTGGCCATGCCGACGGCGATGCCGCCCGAGCCGTTGACCAGCAGGTTGGGGATGCGCGCCGGCAGCACGACCGGCTCGTGTTCCTTGCCGTCGTAGTTGTCGCGGAAGTCGACCGTGTCGAGGTCGATGTCGGCCATCAGCGCTTCGGCCGCCTTGGTCAGGCGGCACTCGGTGTAGCGCATCTGCGCCGGCGGATCGTTGTCGATCGAGCCGAAGTTGCCCTGGCCGTCGATCAGCAGCAGCCCCATCGAGAACGGCTGCGCCATCCGCACCAGGCTGTCGTAGATCGCCAGGTCGCCGTGCGGGTGATACTTGCCCATCACGTCGCCGACCACGCGGGCCGACTTCACGTAGGGCCGGTCGGACGTGTGGCCCTGCTCGTTCATCGAGAACAGGATGCGCCGGTGCACCGGCTTCAGCCCGTCGCGCGCGTCGGGCAGCGCCCGCGCCACGATCACGCTCATCGCGTAGCTGAGGTAGGAGCGCTGCAGCTCCTCCTCGATCGCGATGGGCGCTACGGCGCCGCGCCGAGCATCGTCGGCGGGCGGTTGGGTTTCGTCGGTCAACTTGGGGAATCAGTCGCTGTGAATCAGACGCTTAGATGGGCTTGATGATTAGCATCCGCGACCCCGCCGCGCCACCTTTGCGACGGGTCCGTTGGGATCGTTTAGGTCCCCAAATCCCGCTCATCCCGGCGAAAGCCGGGACCCAGGAAAGACTCAAGGCAGGAGCGCGATCGCTGCGGTCCAATCCAACACGAAGCTCACAAAGGACACGAAGGACGCTCTTGCGCGGGATCGATCTCGACAGGCGCGCAGGAAGCGAGGCAGGAGCGCGGTCGCTACACAAAGCTCGCGGAGAACACAAAGGGCGCTGCGCGCCAATCAATCTCAACAGGCGTGCCGGTATCTTGTGCGCCCTTCGTGCTCTTCGTGACCTTCGTGCGCTTAGTGTTGAATGTTTTTAGTTCTTCCTGGGTCCCGGCTTTCGCCGGGATGAGCGGGTTTGTGCCGGACCCTAGAACGGGATCTCGTCGTCCAGGTCGGCGGAGAAGGTCTCCTTGGGGCCGCTGGACTGGGTGCGCGGGCCGGCGGCGTAGCCGCCGAAGTCGCCCTCGTCGCGACCGCCGCCCTCGCCCTTGCCGTCCAGCATGGTCAGTTCGCCGCGGAACTTCTGCAGCACCACCTCGGTCGAGTACTTCTCGACGCCCGACTGGTCGGTGAACTTGCGGGTCGAGAGCTGGCCCTCGATGTAGACCTTGGAGCCCTTGCGCAGGTAGTTCTCGGCCACCTTCACCAGGTTGTCGTTGAAGATCACCACCCGGTGCCACTCGGTGCGCTCCTTGCGCTCGCCCGAATTGCGGTCGCGCCAGGTCTCCGATGTCGCGATCGACAGATTGGCGACGCGGTCGCCGGAATTGAGCGAGCGGATCTCGGGATCGCGCCCGAGGTTGCCCACCAGAATGACCTTGTTGACGCTGCCCGACATCGCGCGGCTCCCTGTGATCGCCCAGCGACCCAAGCGCGCTGGCATCCAGCCACGAACCTAGTCCGAACTCCGGACCGTCCGCAAGCATTTTGTTCTGTTTTTGTTCGCCTCGACCGCCAACAAGCTGTGGGCAAGTCACGGCGGGTTCGACCCCACTGGGACCAGCTGCCCGCCGCTGCGCACCAGGAACGGATAGCGGGCGCCTTCGTAGCTCGTGCCGGTGAAGACGCCGTCGTCGCCGAGGAACAGGAAGTTGGCCTGGTAGGCGCCGACGATGTCGCGGTTGCTGGAGCCGAGCGAGAGGAACCGCGAGCGCATCGCCTCCAGCGCGGCGGCGCAGTGCTCCATGTCCGGCTCCGACTTGGCCAGCACGTTGAACTTCGGCTTCCCGTCCTGGATCGCCGCCAGGTGATAGCAGGTGCCGACATCTCCCGGCGGTTGGATCTGGGCGCGGCAGGCGCTGAGGCTCAGGGCGGCGGCGACGAAGGCGAAGTGGACGAGGCGAGGCATGCGGCCAGCTTACAACGGCCAGGGCGTCCGCGTCAGCCCGGCGACAGCTTGCAGGCGGGCCAGGGGTCGACCAGCGGGGTGAAGTCGCTGTTGTTCGGCGAAGTCTCCACCCGCCCGTCCGCCAGCCGCAGCGTCTGGTCGCCCCAGCGGCCGTAGAAGGCGTCGTCGGAGCTGGGGCAGCGGCCGGCGAACAGCGCCTGCACGCACTGCTGCTGGGTCAGCGGCGTCGGCAGCTGGCGCCATCCCGCGCCGCCGAAGCGCCAACAGGCCTGGCCGCCGCCGCCCGCCGACGCCTGGGCCGCGATCGTGGTGTTGCCGGCCTGGTCGGGCGGCGAGGGCTCGGTCAGCGGCAGCGACTGCGGCGGCTGTTGCGTCAGGGGCGTCAGCGTGGAGCTGGCGCCATTGGTCGCCGCCAGCGCGCCGGCCTGGTCGAGCCCTACATCGAGCGCGCCGGTGGCGACGCCGTTGCGCTGGGCGCAGACCGCCAGCGGCAGTTCGCCGACGAACTGGCCGCCGACGAAGCAGCGCAGCGGCCGCTTGGGGTCGAGCTTGGCGTCGTCGGCGCGGCCCGACACCACGGTCAGCCCGCCTTGCGACGCGGGCGGCGCCTCGGCCGGCTTCTGGCTGTGCGCGAACAGGAACCAGGCGATCGCCAGGCCGGCCGCCAGCGCCACGGCCGCGCCGCCGAAGGCGATCACCCGCCGATCCGTCAGGAAGTTCATCCGCCTCGCCGTCGCCAAGGGCGGCGCCGCTCGCCGCGTGAGAAACCGTCACAATACATGCGCAAAGCTCCGCCGCACGCGTCGGGTTCCCGATGTTGACGTCTCTGATCGCGAACCCGGGGAGCATTTTGATGACCGAGCTGAACCGACGCAGCCTGATCGCCGCCGCGGCCGCGGCGGCCGGCGCTGCGCCTCGCACCTCACCGGCGGCGGCGATCGGCGGCGCGCCGTCCAAGCTGTCCGACATCGACCACTTCATCATCCTGATGAAGGAGAACCGCTCGTTCGACCACTATTTCGGTACGCTGCGCGGCGTCCGCGGCTTCGACGACCCGACGGCGCTGCGAGCGGACGGCGGCTCGCTGTTCCGACAGGCCGACGAGGCCCACCCTGACGGCCACGTGCTGCCGTTCCGGCTCGACACCCTGCGCACCAGCGCCCAGCGCACCCACGACCTGAGTCACGCCTGGAGCGCCCAGCACGCCAGCTGGAACGGCGGGACGATGGACCGCTGGATCCCGGCTCACCGCGCCGCCGACGGCGCGCGCGGTCCGCTGACGATGGGCTACCTGACCCGCGAGGACATCCCCTACTATCACGCGCTGGCGGACGCGTTCACGATCTGTGACGGCTACCATTGCTCCGTGTTCGGACCGACCGACCCGAACCGCTACTTTCTGATGACGGGCACGAACGATCCGATCGGGCGCGGCGGCGGCCCGGCGCTCGACAACTCCGGCGACGGCTACAGCTGGGAGACCTATCCCGAGCGGCTGGAAGCGGCCAAGATCAGCTGGCGCGTCTATCATGACGACGACGACTACGACTGCAATATCCTAAAGCATTTCAAGCAGTACCAGAGAGCTTCTGAAGGCTCTCCGCTCTATGAAGGCGCCATGCGCAACCGGCCCTTCTACGAGCTCCTCAGTGACCTGCGCACCGGCAACATCCCGCAGGTCGCCTGGATCGTGCCGCCCGCCAGCGTCAGCGAACACCCGGACTACCTGCCGGCCGCGGGCGAGGACCACACGGCCCGGGTGCTGAACGCGCTGTGGTCCAACCCGAAACTCTGGGCCAGGACCGCGGTCATCCTCAACTACGACGAAAACGACGGCCTGTTCGACCACGTCGCCCCGCCGACGCCGCCGCCAGCGACGCCCGACGAGTTCGTGCGCGGACTGCCGGTCGGACTTGGCTTTCGCGTACCCTGCACGGTGATCTCGCCGTTCAGCCGTGGCGGCTTCGTCTGCGGCGACACGTTCGACCACACCTCGACCTTGCGACTGCTGGAGGCGCGCTTCGGCGTCGAGGCGGCGAACATCAGCGCCTGGCGACGGCAGACCAGCGGCGACCTGACCACCGCGTTCGGCTTCGGCGAGCCCGCCCGCTACGACCTGCCCCGCCTGCCAGAAACCGCCGGCGCGCTCGAGCTGGCGGAGGCGCGCGTCATGAGCCTGCCGCCGCCGCGTGTCCCCGACGCCCAGGCGATGCCGCGACAGGAGCCGGGCGTGCGCCCACGGCGGGGCGCGACGCGGTCCTGACGTCCGGAGCGCCGCCGGCTCAGCGCGCGGCGCCAGCCTTCGCCAGCACCAGCGCCTTCACCGCGTCGAGCGCCCGGTCGATCGGGTCTCTGCGATAATCCCACATCGGCTCCGGCCCGGGCGGGGAGATCACCATGCCGGGGTTGGCCTCGAACAGCAGCAGCCGGCCATCGGCCGCGACGGCGAAGTCGACGCCGGCGTAGTCGAGGCCGAGTTCGGCGGCGATCGCCGCCAGGGCCTGGGCGGCGCGACCGCCAATCGCCGCCGGCATGTCGACCAGGAACGCGGCTTCCTCGGCCCGCAGCGCCGCGTCGCCGGCCATGTCGGCGGAGAAATAGTGCACCTTCCAGTTAGCGGAGACCGCCAGATGCAGCGGATAGAGCGCGCCGCCGATCAGCATCACGCGGTATTTGCGGAACCGGCCGTCAGGACCCCTGGCGTCGAGCGGGTCGATCGCCAGCAGCGCGTCGCCTGGCAGGTCCGCGATCGCCGCGGCCAGGTCCTCGCGGCGCTCGGCTCGCACGAAGTGCTGGCCGGTGTGGAAGCCGGGCGCGCGGAAGAGTTTGGGAAATGCAAGCCTCCCGTCCGCCAGCAGATCGGTGCGGGCGATCAGCTCGGTGCGGGGCGCCACGACGTCGGCCAGGGCCCCCAGCCGCCGCGCGATCGCCGCTCGTCCGGTCGCTCGCACGAGGTCGGGCGGGTTGACGACTGGCGCGGACGAGCGAGCGACGACGGCGCAGGCGTTCGCCAGCGCTTCGGTGCAGAGATCGGCGTCGCCGATCGCGTTGAAGATCACCGCGTGCGGCGGCAGCGGCTGCGATGGGTCGTGGTGTTCGGCGTAGAGGGCGGTGACGGCGAAGACGCGATCGTCGAGCAGCGCCCGGGTCGGGATGTTGCCGCCCATGGCCGAGACCAGCAGCAGCACCGCCACGCCCGGCCCTTCGCCGCAATAGGCCTGCGGGGCGAACCCGCCGTCGCCGAGGGCCTGTCGCCAGTGGTCGGCCGCGCGGGCCGGCTCGCCGAGCGCGGTCAGGACGCGGGCCAGGCCCTGGTGCGCCGCCGCCAAGGCGGGACGGGCGGCCAGTGCCGCCTCGAACTCGGCCTGCGCCGCATCGAACTCGCCGCTCTCGATCATCAGGTTGGCGAGGTTGACCCGCGCGGTCGGATCTTCGGGGTGGCAGAAGATCGCCTGCTGGAAGGCGGTCCGCGCCGCTGCGCGGTGGCCGCCGCGCAGCGCCAGCCGCGCCAGCTCCAGTAGGGCGTCGAGCAAGGTCGGATCGCCCCTGAGCAAGTCCAGATAGGCGCGTTTGGCGGCCTCGTCGGCGCCGCGGCGGGCAAGTCCCCTCGCCGCCTCCAGGTCCGCATTCGGTTCGGGCGGAGAGCCGGGATCTCGTGGCGCAATCATCTAAGCAGATCCCGAGGAAGAGTCCGCTTCGCGGCTCTCCGGGATGACAATGCCTTGTGCGATCGAAGTTTCAAGCGAAGCCGCGCCTCCGCGGCGCGGGCTGCTAAAGCAGCGTCGTCAGTCCGGAACCGGAGTTGGAGTTCTGCCCCGCGGTCAGGCGGTTCAGCGCGCTCTGGTAGTTGGCGATCTCGTTGGAGAGGTAGGTCGGCGTCTTGCCGCTGGCCTGAGCCTTCTGCAGCGCCAGCACGTTGGCCGGCGTCGCCGCGTTCTTCATGTGCTGATAGGCGTTCTCGACCACGCTGACCGCGCCGGCGAGTTGCACCTGCGCCTGCTTGATGTCCGCGGCCGAGGAGAAGTCGAGCGAGTCCGGCAGGCCGAGGCTGAAGATCGGCTTGTCGCTGCCCTTCAGCACCGTCGCCCCATTCTTGCTCGTCGTGTCGGCCACCACGCCCGGTTTCAGGCCGAGCGCGGCCAGCGCGTCGGTCTTGGCTGGCCCATCGATCAGCGTGATGCTCACGCCCGGAAAGGCCGCCTTCAGCTCGAGCGCGGTTCCGCCGCCGGCCGCCGCCGAGGTCGTCGCGTTGACGTTGAAGCCGGTGACGCGCGAGATTTCCGTCGCCAGCGAGGCCATGGTGTCGTTGGCGTTGATCGTGATCGTGACCGGCGGCGCGCCATTCACCGCGATCTTGAAACTGTCGCCCGCCTTCACGCCGGTGGTCGCCGTGACGAGGTTGGAGACCGGGCCATCGACGACGCCCTGCGGCAGGCCAAGCTGGTCCAGGATGCTCGCCCCGGTCGGGGCCACGGCGATCGAAGTCGGCGCGACCTGGCCGTCCAGGCCGGTGAAGCGCTGGGCGTAGTCGACCGAGCCGGCGCCAACATTGAGCGCGGCGATGAAGCCGTCCTTGGCGCCGATGGCCGCTTCCCCCGGCAGGTCGCCGGTGGCGCTGCCGGTGAGATAGACGTCGCCGCCCGCCACCGTCATGCCGGTCGCCTTGGTGTCGCCCGCCGTCCCGCCATAGTAGGCGATCGCGTCCGAGCCCGACGGCGCGAGGCCAGGCTGCAACGTTGCGGCGAAGGCCGTCAGGCCGCCGCCGGGGGCCGCGCTGGTCACCGTCCCGGCGCTGAGCGCGGTGTTGCGGGTGCTGCCGGCGACGTAGACCACGCCGTTCTGCACCGCGACGCCGGCGATGGTGCCGCCGCCGAGGCTGCCGAGGTCGCGCGAAGCGATGAGCGTCGGCGCCTTGGGGTTGCTGAGGTCGTATTGGCTCACGACGGCGTCGCCGTTCTGGACACCGGCGACGTAGACGCTGGTCCCGTCCACCGCGATGCCGTTGCTGGTGTTGGGGCCGCCGGTGGCGATCTGGGCGCTCGCGACCCGCACGCCCTTGGTCGAGAACACCTGCAGGAAGCTGTTGCTGGGTCCCTGCGAGCCCTGCGGCCCGGGCGACGTCTGCGCCGAGCCCGTGACGTAGACCGAGCCATCCGCGCCGAACGCCACCGCGTTCGCCTGGTTCGGCGTCGCGCCCTCGCTCTGGGTGATCCAGGTCTGCTGGCCCTGGTTGTCGTAGACCGCGACGAAACTGTCGGCGCCGGTCGGATCGGCCACTTTCTGCCCGGCGGTCAACGCGCCGGTGACCTGCCCGGCGATCGCGACCTGGGAGCCGTCGGCCGACACCGCCAGCGAGAGTCCGCTCGCCATCCCCGCCGAGCCAACCGCATGCGAGAACACCAGCTTGCCGGTGGAATCGTATTTCTGCAGCGCGACGTCCTGGCCGCCCGCCGGCGTCGAGCCGTCCGGGTTGGCGGTGATGTTCGCCAGCACATAGAGCGAGCCGTCGGGCGCCAGGGCGCTGGCCTGGATCGAGCTGACATTGGTTCCCAGGTTCGCCGTCGAAATCTGGTCGGGCGCGGCGTGCGGCGGCGGGGTCGGACCGACCACGCTGGCGCCGCTGCCATCGAATTTCAGCAGCTGGTTCTGAGCGTCCGCGGCGACCGTCTGACCGCTGGGGCTGGTGCTGGCCGACGTCTCGCCCACCGTCTGGCCGATGTAGATCGCCGGCCCGGTGGTCGGGGCCGAGAGGGTGACCGTCTCGGCGGGACTGGTGTTTATCTTCAGCGCCCAGGATTGTTTGGCCGGGGCCACGGTGACCGCCTTGCCGCCCACCTGGATCGTGTCGGCCACACCGGCGATCGGCACGGAGGAGAAGGTGACCCCGAGCGCGCCCGCCGCCTTCAGCTGGGCGTTCATGAACGCGACCACGTTGCCCATCGTGCGGGGGGTGGCCCCCATGTCGTCGAGATTGATCGCGACGTTGCGGGTCGTGCCGCCCAGCTTGACGCCGACGGTGAACGCGACCGACCCTTGGAACGCCGGCACGACGGCGTTGGAGTCGCCGGTCGTGTTCAGCGGCGCGGTCGTGTAGCTGGTCTTCTGCGCCGGCGTGCTGGTGGTCGAGGTCTGGCTCTGCTGCGTAACGCCCGACGTCAGCTTCAGGCTCGAAAAGCTTGTTTCGCCGAGATATTTCGTCAGCTGCGCCATGCCGTTGCTGAAGGCGCCCGACAGCTGCTGGATCTGCAGTGGAGTCGCGTTCTTGCCGCTGGCCTCGGTGGCGATCGCGTAGAGGCTGTTGAGGCCCGAATAGAGCGCGAACAGGTTCTTGTAGTCGGCGCTGGCCCCCTGCAGGTCGAGCTTCGCCGCTGCGGGATTGAAGAAGCTGGCCCCGCCCAGCGCCTGCTTCACCAGCTGGCTCTGGGTCGGCATCCGCTGGTTCCAGGGCGCGGTCGGCGCGTACTTGACCGCCAGGATGCTGTCGACGATCGAGGTCGTGCTCGGCTGGCCCGTCGAGCTCGAGGCGCTCGACGAACTGGCGGCCGCGTTCGGGTCGGTCCCGGTCCCGCCGAAGAAGGACTGGTACCAGCCTAGCAGCGCGCTTGAGCCGATGACGCCGGCCACGGGGTTCCTGCTTTCCACAAGGGCTTGATGGCCCAGCAGGAACCATGCCGCTTTCGCGGCTTACAGGGGGTTAAGGCCCCGCCGATTCAGCCGGTCTGGAACAGCGACAAAATGGCGTTCGGCGCCTGCGAGGCGAGACCGCCTGAGCCAAGCGAAAGCTGCTGCTGCACCTGCAGCGCGGCCAGCCGCGCGCCGTCCTGGTCGAGACCGCCGCTGACAGCGCCGGCGACCCTCGGCGAGAGCGAGAGTCCGGCCTGCACGACCACCGACAGGTGGCCCGCGATCGCGTCGCCCTGAGCGGCGATCTGGTCGACCGCCTGGCCGACCTTGTCGATCGCGTCGCCGAGCTGACGGGCGATGACGCCGGCCGTCGCCGGGTCGGACAGGTTCGCGCCGGGTCCGACGCCGATCAGCGGACCGCCGAGCGACAGGTTGACGCCGCTGAGCGCGGCGCCCAAGACGTTGGCCGCGCCGTCGATCGAGCCGTCGAGCAGGTTCACCCCGCCCACGCCGGCCGCCGCGATCGCCGTCTGGATCTGGCCCAGGCTGGCCTTGAAGCCGGAGTCGAGCGCCGCGCGCCTGTCGTCGTCGAGGCTGGGATCGGACGCGCCGACCGCGTCGTGACGCATCTGGGCCAGCAGGCCCTCGATGGTCGAGCCGGCGGCCACCGCAGCGTCGGCGGCCGAGGCGGACGTCGCAAGCCCGCCGGAAACGCCGCCCAGGGTCGGACCGCTGACGTCGATCAGCGCGGAAGCCGGGTTCGGCGGCGCGGTCGCGTCCAGCAGCGAAGTGGCCCCCGCCCCTGCCGATTTGCCCGCTTGTGTCGTGAGAGATTCCAGCGTCGCAAGCTGTGCGGCGGCCGGGCCTTGGATGCTGATGCTCATGTGGCGCCCCTGGGCGGCCTTCTGGCGGCCCTTCTAGTCGGACCCGAGGCTAGGCGCCGATCGTGAGATTATGGTTAACGCATTTCCACGCCGAAGCGCCGCCGTCGCGGGTGGCGACGCCGGCGGTGGTCGCACGCGCGACCTGGAGCGGGCGAGCCCGCTATGTCTGGCGCCAAGGCGCCGTCAGCTGCGCGAGTCGACGATGGCGCCGGGCCTGTAGTCCGACGCCTCTCGCATCTTCAGCAGCTGTTCCCGCGGCATCTGGGAAATGACCTTGCCGGTGATCGGATCGACCGTCTTGTAGACGTAGGATCCGGCGGCCTTGTCTTCCTCGATAACCAGACGCAGATCGGCTTGCGCGTCGCTCTGCGCGGGAGGTGCTTGGCTGGTTCCGACGTTCGCCGGAGCGGTCTTCGCCGGCGCGGTCGGCGCGGGCGTGACGTCTGACGAAATGCCGGAGATCGGTGCTGTGTTGCTCATCTCTCCTTGCCGCCGGCCGGTCTGACCGGCGTCTCCCGATCGGCCGAGTGCGGCGAGAGCCTACCGTGGCCCTCGCCGCCCCGTGGCAGGCGGGCGGGTTAGCGCCCGCCTGCCGGTTGGCCTTAGCGGAACAGACCCAACAGGGCCGAAGACGCGGTGTTGGCGATCGACAGGGCCTGAATACCGAGCTGCTGCTTGGTCTGCAGGGCCTGCAGGGTCGCGCTTTCCTTGGCGAGGTCGGCGTTCACGAGGTTGCCGATGCCCGTCGTCAGCGTGTCCTGAAGGTTCGACACGAAGTTGAGGTGAGTATCCAGCGCGCCGGACGCGGTGCCGAGCGTGGCGAGCGCGTTGTCGACGTTCTGGAGCGAGGTGTTGACCGTCGCGATCGCGGCGGTCGCGGTGGTGACCGTACCGATCGACGCCGTGGCCGCGATGGTGACGATCGAGCCGCCCAGAGACAGGTTCTGAGCGTTGGTCGTCAGCACCGAGGTGCCTTGGGCGTTGGCCAGCGAGGTGATCTTCGCGACGCTGCCGTCCAGCAGGTTGACCCCGTTGAAGCTGGCGTTCGCCACCGTCGACTTGATCTGGTTGCGCAGCGCGATGAAGTCGTTGTTCAGGGCGTTGCGGCTGGCGGTGTCGAGCGAGGTGTCGGAAGCGGCCAGGGCCTTTTGCGACATCTGCGTGAGCAGGTTCGACACGGTCGTGCCGGCGGAGTTGGCGACGTCGATGATCGACTGGCCAGTCTGCAGGGACGACTTGACGGCATCCAGCGACGAAACGGTCGAACGTTCCGTCTGCGCGATCGACCAGATGGCGCCGTTGTCCTTGGCCGAGGAGATCGCCAGGCCGGTGGAGACGACGTTCTGAGCCTGAGCGAGAGCGCGGCTGGTGTTGTTGAGGTTCTCGAGCGCGACCAGGGCGCCCGCATTGGTGTTTACGCTGAGCATAGCTCTACTTCCTTCATTCTAGGTGTCCGGCGACGTTTTGAAGCCGGGGGCGTTTTGCCCGCACCCAAGGAAGCAAATGCCGGGCCAACTTGGCCGGTCGGCAATAAGGTACAACTATTTGATTTTATTGGATTAATTAGCTGTTAGTCATAGTTTGCCCGGCAATTTCTGCCGAGCTGCGGCGCCGAGGGCAAATATTGCCGGGCGCGCCAGCCAAGTCGAGTGAAGTCGAAATCGCCTGCGTGACCGCAATCGTGAGCTCGCGCGAAGAATTGAGTTAAGTCGTGTTGACCATAGATCATTGACCGAGGCGGCCCGCGCCGGTCTCGCAGCTCGGTCGGCGGCGGCCAAGCGGCTTCCCCCGCGCCGGCGTGGGGGCCGTCGATGCGGCAGGCGCCATCTGGTCGCCTAACCCAAAGATGCTCGCAAGGCGGCGCCCGCGCGGCGATCGCTCCGCCCTGGCGTTCTGCCGTCTCGCCTGGCCCGCGCCGAGTCGTCGAGGCGCTCGGTTCCGAAGGTGGTCCTGTCGGCGGCCGCCACGTCCTATCGCGCCTGGCCTTGAGCCCGACGCAGACACCTGGCGCTCGCGCGCCGCGGCGGGTGCGAGCGCCGCGGAGTCTGCCCCGCCCCTCGTCGGATGCGCGCCGGGCGAACACGCCGCGAGGGTCTTCGACACTCGATCGCGCTGCGATCCCGCCGCCACCCTCGGACGGCGCCGGACCGGCGCGCGATCGCGTGGCCTTCGGCAGGCCACCGCCTGGACCATCGCGAACGCCCCGGCGCAAACGGCTTCGCCCTCGCCGCGGGGGGCCGCGGGAGGTGGCGGGGGGATCTGCCGTGGTCTTCAAGGCGCGGATCATCGATCCATACCTCTGACTGCAGCCGGATTTGGGTTGCGACGATGCGCGCGCGGAGCGGGCGGCCGGGGCCGCGCCAAGGGCGGCGAGAGCTAAGGCTCCCGCCGCCCCTGAAGCGAACCTATAGGCCGCTGGCCTTCCGAACCTAGCGGAAGAGGCCCAGCAGCACCGACGAGGCGGTGTTGGCGATCGACAGGGCCTGGATGCCGAGCTGCTGCTTGGTCTGCAGGGCCTGCAGGGTCGCGCTTTCCTTGGCGAGGTCGGCGTTCACCAGGTTGCCGATGCCCGTCGTCAGCGTGTCCTGAAGCGTGGACACGAAGTTGAGGTGGGTATCCAGCGCCTTGGCCGAGGTGCCCATCGTCGCCAGCGCGGTGTCGCAGTTGGCGAGCGAAGTGCCGACGACGGTGATCGCCGCGGTGGCGGCGGTGACGGTGCTGATCGTCGCCGTGGCCGCGAGCGTGATGATCGCGCCGCCCAGGGACAGGTTCTGCGCCAGCGTCGTCAGCACCGAGGTGCCCTGGGCGTTGGCCAGCGAGGTGATCTGGGTGAGGCTGCCGTCCAGCAGGTTGACGCCATTGAACGCGGCGTTGTTCACGGTCGACTGGATCTGGTTGCGCAACGCGACGAAGTCGTTGTTCAAGGCCAGCCGGCTGGCGGTGTCGAGCGAGGAGTCCGACGCGGCGAGCGCCTTCTCCTGCATCTGGGTCAGCAGGTTGGAAACAGTGGTGCCAGCCGAGTTGGCGACGTCGATGATCGACTGGCCGGTCTGCAGCGACTGCTTGACGGCGTCCAGGTCCATCACGTCGGACCGTTCGGTCTGGGCGATCGACCAGATCGCGCCGTTGTCCTTCGCGCTGCCGACCGCGAGGCCGGTTGACACGATGTTCTGGGCGTCCGCGAGTTGGCGGCTGGTGTTGTTGAGGTTTTCGAGCGCGACGAGCGCGCCAGCGTTGGTGTTGACGCTAAGCATGGTCAGTAGGTCCTTTTCATCAGGGATCCGACGTCGTTTTGACTGTCGGGGGCGTTTTGCCTGACGGGTAAGGAGCAAGCTGCGGGCCGGGCGGACGGCGCGATTAGCTGATTGTATTTATTGGATTATCTTCTGGACCTAGACGCGGCGCTAGGAACTTATTGACCATCTTGCGTAGCCGATCGGCAGAAACTGCCGGCAAAATCAGACCACTTCGGCCCGCCCGGACAAGCCCTGCATCATGGTGCGATTGAGGTCGATCAGGGTGTCGACGTCGGCTTCGCGGCGCATCACCTGGCTGGTGGTGCGATGCACGAACAGGCTGAGCGAGATCACCTGCGCGCGCGTCTCTTCCGGCAGCGCATTGCCCGGCTGCGCGCAGTCGTCCGCCAGCGCCGCCCACATCCGGCGATTCCAGTGCAGCACGTCGATCCAGGCGGCGATGTCCTCGCGCGGCTTGGACTTAACATCGATCAGCGCCCGGGTGATCTGGGCGAACAGGCGATACTCGACGTCCCTGGGCGTTTCAGCCCGCTGCGCCACCTGCTGATACGCGCGGAGCGACATTCCCCAACCTCTCGTCTTCGTACTCGATCAGCTTGCGGCATAGCATCAAGGCTTTGTAATATTCCTTTATCATCACGTGCCGCGAGATATTGACGCAGTTTGTGAGCACATCCGGATTGCGTACAGCGCCCATGAACTCGGACAGTCTCTGCACGAATTCATCGTGGAAGGCGTTCGCACCGCCGGCCTGGTCGAGATACATCATCATTACTGGGAAGTATATTCTGCGGGCCGGACTGGCCGCTTCCTCGGCCTGCATGATGTCCTTCTCGCGCAGGACCGCGGCCTTGTTCTGCAGCAGCAGCGAGCAGCGGCGGTCGCCGTTCTGCACCACCGCGCCATTGAGCACGAACTTCTCGCCCGGCTTCAGCGACAGTTTCAGCGGCATCGGTCGGTTCTCCGGCGAGCTTCTGGGTGCAGTGTTGCGGCTGCGTCGGATCGCGTTCTGAGACTATCCGCCGAAGCTTTCGGCACGCTAAAGCGACATGGTTAACGGCGCCTTGCCGCGCCCGCGGCGCCCTTAACGGCGCCTTAATTTCGCACGCGCGAACTGGGGGCTGTCGTCAGCCTTCCCTCGTTCAGATTCGTCCCCGCGCCATGCCCCCTCGCTCGACCGTGAAATCCTCCGCTTCGGCCGCCGCCATGGGCTTCGCCGCGCCTGATCGGCCCGCCCCGGCGCCGGACCCGAACCTGACCGGCGACGCGGCCTCTCCCGCGGCGCTGACCCGCCTCGAGGGGGCGCTCGGCGAGCTCAAGGCGCTGGCGATCGCGCCGATGCTGCGCCGGGCGATCGATGCGTTGCGCGCCGAGGACGCCAAGACAGGCTCGGAATGGGCGCTGAAGGCGCTGAACCAGGACGAACGCTCGGGCATGGCCTGGTACGTCCTGGCGGTCGCCCGCGAAAAGGCCGGCGACTTCACCAACTCGCTGAAGGCCTATGAGTCGGCCCTGGCGCTGCTGCCGGACGAATCGGACGTCGCCAACGACCTCGGCCGCCTCGCGTTTCGGATGGGGATGAAGGACGTCGCCGAGCAGCTGTTCCGCCGCTACCTGGCGAGCCACCCGGACGCCTACGGCACGATGAGCAACCTCGCGACCGCGGTCCGCGACCAGGGCCGCGCGGCGGAGGCGATCGAGATCCTCAAGGTGGCGGTGCGAGGCCTGCCCCGAAGACGCCCAGCTCTGGAACACGCTCGGCACCATCCTCTCAGAGCAGGGCGACCAGAAGACTGCGGTGATCTTCTTCGACGAGGCGCTGCGGCTCGACCCGAACGCCGCCAACGCCCGCTACAACCGCGGCAACGCCTTCCTGGAGATGGGCGACCCGGAGACCGCCCTGGCCGACTGCGAGGCGGCGATCGCGCTCGCCCGCGCCGAGGACGACCGGCTGATGATGCAGCTGGCCCGCTCGACCATAAAGATCGGCCTCGGCCGGATCGGCGAGGGCTGGGACGACTATGAGGCGCGGCTGGCCCCGCTGTTCGCCGGCGCGACGATCTTCCTGGTCGACCGGCCGCTTTGGACGCCGCAGACCGACCTGGCCGGCAAGCGGCTGTTGATCGTCGGCGAGCAGGGCCTCGGCGACGAGGTGCTGTTCGCCAACATGCTGCCGGACGTGATCGAGGCGCTTGGTCCGGACGGCAAGCTGACGATCGTGCTCGAGCCGCGGCTGGTCCCGCTGTTCCAGCGCTCGTTCCCGGCCGCCGAAGTCGCGCCGCACGTCACCTACCGCCAGCACGGCCGCAACTTCCGCGCCGCTCCCGGCGCTCGGCGAGCTGGATCGCTTCGACTTCTGGGTCCCGATGGCCTCGCTGCTGCGCCGGTTCCGCCGCACGCTGGACGACTTCCCCACCCGCGACCGTTTCCTGGTCCCCGACCCCGCCCGCGTCGCCCACTGGCGGGAGGCGCTGAAGGCGGCGCCGGCTGGACGCAAGGTCGGCATCCTCTGGAAGAGCATGAAGCTGGAGTCGGCCCGGTCGCGCTACTATTCGCCGTTCGAACTGTGGACGCCGGTGCTGAAGACGCCGGGCGCGACCATGGTCAACATCCAGTACGGCGACTGCGCCGCCGAAATCGAGTGGGCCAGGCGCGAGCTTGGCGTCGAGATCTGGACCCCGCCCGGCATCGACCTGAAGCAGGACCTCGACGACATCGGGGCGCTGGCCTGCGCCCTCGACCTGACGCTTGGCTTCGCCAACGCCACCAGCAACATCGCCGCCGCGTGCGGGGCGGCGACCTGGATGATCTCGGTGCCAGGCGCCTGGACGCGTCTGGGCAGCGACCGTATGCCCTGGTACCCGCAGGCCCGGGTTTTCACGCCCCCAGGCCTCGACCAGTGGGAGCCGACGATGGCCGAGGTCGCCGCCGAGCTGGCGAAAGGCTGAGCGGCCCGGAACGGTCGACCCCGCTCGCGGGTTCTCCTTCTTCGACGAGGGAGCGCCGCAGATGCCGGATCCAAAAGAATTCGATTCCGACAGCCAGGACCTGGCCGAGGTGTTCGACGAAGAGAACATCACCGAGGACGGCCGCGACATCGCCACCTCGGACCTGCAGCGCGACGTCTATGACGTCACCAGCGCGGACGAGGACGCCAACGCGGCGCTCGGGCCCGACGACGACTTCGATCCGGATCAGGCCGATGAGGCCGAGCTGGAGCAGATCGTCATGGCCGAAGAGGATCTCGACGAGCCCCGCAGCTTCGGCCGCGACAACGCCGACCTCGTTGCGACAGATGACCTCAGCATCGCCGACATGGAACCGGAAGACCGCACCGATGAGGCGCTGGACCAGCGTCTGGAACAGACCTTTCCGGCCAGCGATGCAGCCTCGGTCAGGCCAGGCTCCGACTAAGTCTTCCACCGTAATCTGACGCCGCCGACCGCCAAAGCCGCTTGAATGTCACGCCCGGCCCTTTAGGGTGGGTGCGATTTGAACAATTGTTCGAGCCCAATTGCGGGCCCGGGAGCGGTGAATGAGCGAGCGTTTCGAAGGCACGGCCGATTACGTCGCCACGGACGACCTGAAGATCGCGGTGAACGCGTCGGTCGCGCTGGAGCGGCCGCTGCTGATCAAGGGCGAGCCCGGCACCGGCAAGACGGTGCTGGCCTACGAGGTGGCCAAGGCCCTGAACGCGCCGCTGATCACCTGGCACATCAAGTCGACCACCAAGGCCCTGCAGGGGCTCTACGAGTACGAGGCGGTCACCCGCCTGCGCGACTCGCAGCTCGGCGACGAGCGGGTGAAGGACGTCAGGAACTACATCAAGCACGGCAAGCTGTGGGACGCGTTCGAATCGGACGTGCGGCCGGTGCTGCTGATCGACGAGATCGACAAGGCCGACATCGAGTTCCCGAACGACCTCCTGCAGGAGCTCGATCGGATGGAGTTCTACGTCTACGAGACCGACGAGACCATCAAGGCCAAGATCCGGCCGGTGGTGATCATCACCTCGAACAACGAGAAGGAGCTGCCGGACGCCTTCCTGCGCCGCTGCTTCTTCCACTACATCCGCTTCCCGGACGACGAGACGATGCGCAAGATCATCGACGTGCACTACCCGGGGATCAAACAGAAGCTGGTCGCCGAGGCGCTGCGCATCTTCTACGACATGCGCAAGGTGCCGGGCCTGAAGAAGAAGCCGTCGACGTCCGAGCTGCTCGACTGGCTGAAGCTGCTGATGGTCGAGGACATCGACGACGACGCGCTGAAGGAAAAGGATCCGACCAAGCTGATCCCGCCCCTGCACGGCGCGCTGCTGAAGAACGAGCAGGACGTGCAGCTGTTCGAACGCCTGGCGTTCCTGGCCCGCCGCGAGGGCTCCGGCGCCCGTCCCGGCTCGATGTAGGCCAAGGCGCCTCGGCGCAGACGAAATTGACGCGAGGGCGGGCATCCCACCCTCGCGTCTTTCGTTCTGGGCCTAGAACAGCCCGCCCATGAACTTGAAGTTCACCTTCGCCAGCACCTTGTCGTCGGCGACGTGGATCGGCGCGTTCTCTTCGGTCGCCCCGGCGCCGGGGTTCACGAACCCGAAGGTCGTATTGCCGTAGTCCGAGTGACGGTACTCGGCGCCGATGCTGACCTGCTTGTTGACCTGGTACTCGGCCCCGCCGCCGACGGTCCAGCCGACTAGCGTGTTGTCAGCCGTGGCGCCATTGGCGAACGGCCCTAGGTTGGCGCCCGGATTGGCCGCCGCGACCCCGGCCGCGGGCGTCGGCGTGTAGGTGTAGAGGGCCGACTGCCGCACGTCCTCGAACGCCACGCCGCCAGTCCCATAGAGCAGCATGCGCCCCGCGGCCCAACCCACCCGCCCGCGCACGGACGCGTTCCAATTGGGGTCGGTATGGCGGTCGATCACCACGGTGCTGCCGGTGGTCAGGCCCGTCGCGGGCAGCGCATAACTGCTGAACTGCTGACCGCGGCCGCCCAGCGCGTCCATGTCGCCCTCGACGCCGAACACCATGTTCCCGTGCTGTTTGTTGATCCCGACCTGGCCGCCGGCAGCCCAGCTCTGGTCGGAGAAGTCCATCTGCCGGGTCGGGAAGGTGGCGGGCGGCACGTTGACCGTCGCCGCGCCGTTGCTGAGACCGGTGAGCTGGTTGGTGGTGGCCGACGACGGATGAACCTGGGTCGCCGTACTGTTCCAGCCGGCGTTGGCGCCGACATAGACCCCGCTCCAGTCCACCGCCCCATTGTCGGGCTGGGCCAGCGCCGGCGAAGCAACGAGCGCAAGCCCGCTCGCGCCCAGAAGGGCGGTCGCAACAAAACTAAACGATTTCATGAGAGTACGTACTCCTAGGCGACCGGCTGTTCCGGTCTGCGTGAGCCCCCACTCGGCTCCTCAAGTCCCTCGTGCGAGCGACATTGACGGGCTGAAAAGCACCGAAATGGGGCGATGGTTCCGGCGGGCGGTGCATTGCCCCGGCCTGTGGCGCGCCGGCCACGACCCTCTCCCCTTCCCGCCGGGAGATGGGGAGGATAAGTCACGCCTCGGCAAGCGATCGAGGGAGACGTCGAACACCATGGACCTGCAGCTCAAAGGCAAGAAGGCGATCGTGACCGGCGCCTCCCGCGGCATCGGCCGCGCGATCGCGGAGACCCTCGCCGCGGAGGGCTGCGACGTCGCGATCTGCGCGCGCGGCCAGGCCGGGGTCGACGAGGTGGTGGGCGCGCTGAAGGCCAAGGGCGTCAACGCCTTCGGCGCGGCGGTCGACATCGCCGACGGTCCGGCGCTGAAGGCCTGGATCACCAGCGCGGCCGAGCGGCTGGGCGGCCTCGACGTGCTGGTCTCCAACGCCAGCGCGCTGACCCGCGGCGCCGGCGAGGAAGACTGGAAGGCGATGTACGACGTCGACCTGATGGGCGCGGTGCGGGCGCTGGAGGCGGCGCGGCCGTTCCTGGAGAAGGCCGGCGCGGAGAAGGGCGACGCGGCCTTCGTCATCACCTCGTCGGTCTCGGCCGCCGAGGCCAGCGCGCCGGGCGCCTACGGCGCGATCAAGGCGGCGCTGATCCACTTCGCCAAGGGCGTGGCCCGCGAAGGCGCGCCGCGCCACCTGCGCTGCAACGTGGTCTCGCCCGGGACCGTATTCTTCGAGGGCGGCGTCTGGGGCGTGACCAAGGCGCAGGCGCCCGACTTCTTCAAGATGATGATCGCCCGCAATCCGACCGGCCGCATGGGCACGCCGGAGGAGATCGCCGCGGCGACCGTGTTCCTGGCCAGCCCGCGTTCGGCGTTCACCACCGGCATCAACATGGTGGTCGACGGCGGCATCACCCAGCGGGCGAACTTCTGACGCGGGCGCCGATCCGATCGCGGCGCGGCGCGGCCACGCCCCTCCTGCAGCGCCTCGACCGGGCGGTGGCGGCGCTGCCGCGCGCCTATCCCGGTCCTGGCGGCGCGGTCGCTGTGCTGCGCGCCGGCGAGGTGCTGGTCCGTCACGCCTGGGGCTGGGCCAACGCCGAACTGCGTATCCCGTTCACACCGCGCACCCTGTTCCGGATGTGCTCGATCACCAAGCAGTTCACTTGCGGCGTGGTGCTGGACGCTTTTCCAGATCCGGCCGCGCTGGACGGGGACGTGGCGGCCCGACTGCCGAACCTCGAGCAGCCGGCGCCGGGCGCGCTGCACCTGTGTCACAACCAGTCGGGGCTGCGCGACTACTGGGCGGTGGCGATGCTGCACGGTGCGCCGGCGACCTCGCCGTTCGGCGACGCCGAGGCGAACCGCGTGATCGCCGGGACCCGGTCTCTGCACTTCGCGCCCGGGACCCGCTTTTCGTACGTGAACCAGAACTTCCGCATCCTGTCGGACATCCTGCAGGACCGCACCGGACGCAGCTTCGCCGAGCTGCTGCGCACGCGGATATTCGACCGCGCCGGCATGGCCAGCGCGTTCCTCGCCGCCGACACCCGCGCCATGCCCGACGGCGCGGAGGGCTACGAGGGCGATGTCGCCAGCGGGTTCCGCCCGGCCGACAACAAGATCGTCTGGACCGGCGACGCCGGGCTGGGCGCCAGTCTCGACGACATGATCGCCTGGGAGCGCCACATCGACGCCACGCGCGAGGACGAGACCGGTCTCTATCGACGCCTGTCGGCCCCCGTCTCGTTCGCCGACGGCGCCAGCGCGGGCTATGGTTTCGGCCTCGGTCGGGGGCGAGAACTCGATCGGGCGGTCACCGCTCACGGCGGCGGACTGCGGGGGTGGCGCAGCCATCGGCTGTACGCCCCGGCGGAACGAATCTCGGTCGTGGTGATGTTCAATCACCTCGCCAACGCCCACGATGCCGCGATCGACATCCTGGCCGCGGCGCTCGGCGTCAAACGCCCGTCGCGCGCCTCGAAGCGGAAGGCGCCGCCTTGGCTGGGCGCGTATGTGGAGCCCGAGACGGGGCTCTCGGTGAGGCTCGCGACCGCGCCGGGCGGACGGGTGAGCCTCTGTTACAGTGGCGGCGCGTCGATGCTGGATCTCAACGCGGACGGCACGGCGGGCGACGAGAACGGGCGGCTGCGGCCCACCGACGCCGGGCTCTGGCTGGATCTGCCGGGTGACAACCAGAGTTCCTTGCTGCGCCCCTGCCCCGGCGCAGCCACGCCAGATATCGCGGGCGGCTACCGCTGCGCCGAGCTCGACGCCGAACTGACGGTCGCGGACGCCGGCGGCGCGCTCTATGGCGCATTTTCGGGCTTCCTCGGACGCAGCCGGATGGAGCTGCTCGAGCCGATCGGGCCGGACCTCTGGGCCCTCCCCTGCCCCCGCGCCCTCGACCACACGCCGCCCGGCGACTGGACCCTCGCCTTCCGGCGCGACGGCGCGGGCCGACCCGCCGGGGTCCAGGTCGGCTGCTGGCTCGCCCGCCGACTGAGCTACGAACGGATCGGTTAGGGCCGCAGCCCACCGAGCGACGCTCGCCTGACGACGTCGCGCATCCCGACAGCGCGCCGGCTCTCAGGCCCCGCGAACCAGATAGGCGCCGACGGTGTCAACGAAGCGCTCCGGCGCGTCCGGGCGTCCATCCTGCGATTTCGTGAAGTCGAGACCCAGCACGTAGCGGCCGCCAGTTGGCATCCCGACCGCCCAGAAGTCGAATGCCGACTGGTCGTAAGGATAGGTGTCGGCGCGCACTGGACCATGCGAGTCCACGGCGCCGCGGGCGGCCTCTTCTTCTGCGCTGGTGATCTGTGGGTTCCGTGCGGTCGCCACAAGCTCGAGCGAGCCGTCCCGCACCATGAAGATCGCAGCGGGCGCTCGGAAGATCTGGCCGAGCGCCGTCGCGGCGGCTCGCGTGACCTCCGGCTGGGGCCGCGCCTCGATGACCATGTGCGCCAAGGCCCGCAACGCCTCCGCCTGTTCCGCGGCCCGACGGGCTTCGAGCGCCGCTCTGCGAGCCTGCGCCGCCACGGTGCTGACGATGGCCGCCGTCACCAGAAGCAGCGTGGCGGCCCACATGTCCGCGGGGCTGGCGATGGCCAACGACAACGTCGGTTCGGTGAAGAAGAAGTCGAAGGCGACGACGCTCGCGACAGCGGCCGCAAGCGACGGCCCCCAACCGAAGCTCACGGCGGCGATCACGACCGGCAGGACGAAGATCAGCGCCAGATTGGGGGCGGCGATCAAATGCGCGACGACAAACGCGAGAATTGCGGCCAAAGCCACCAACACCAAGGACGCTGCATACTTGGCGACAAGCGGCATCCGGCCAAGGTCGCCGTACCAATCGCCCTGCAGTGTGTTTGCGGACGCCTCGACAGGCGCGGCGCCCTCAGCCCAAGGCTCAGACATCGCCAGCTCCAATAGGGCGCCGACGACGCGCGGCCAGCCCGAAACGACGCGTTGGGGACCTGAGGGAACCAGGGGGTCCTGGGTCAGCCGCCCCCGGGGCTGAATTGCGCCCCAACAGCCGCGCTCGACAAGCCGAAGTTTCCAACACGGACCGCTGAACCTCTACTCGAACCCGGCAACTGCCGCCCCCCGTCGACGGTCGCCGGCGTCCGAGGACGACGATATCGCCGCGTCGCGTAAGGATTCGATATCGATCGGACGCCCCGGTCCCGGGCCGTGCTGCAATTCGCGGCCTGCGCGCGATTGCAGGACTTACGAGCGCCTTAGGCCGGCGCGACGTCGGTGACCTTGTAGGTGAGCAGGCGGCCGTCCTCGTCGGTGATGCTGACGTATTCACCGACGGCGAAGCGGTGCTGGCCGAGACGGAAGCCGGGTTCCTCGCCGGTGTCCGCGGCGTTGTCGTAGTCGAAGTACCAGAGCTGGCGGACGTGAACGAGCTTGCCGTCGCTGGGATCCTCGTCCGGCGCGAAGCGGCGCACCGAGCAGGCGTTCTTGGCCTTGGCGTAGGCGGTCGCGTCCAAACGCCCGTCGGCCGTCAGCGGCGCCACCAGCGAATAGCCGCGGTGGTCGTCGCCCTCGGCGAACTCGGTGCCTGGATTGCGCGCCAGGCGCATCACGATGCGGGAAAGCGACACGGTGTTGCGTGTTCCGTCAGCCATTGGCGGAGCGTCCTAGTGTGAGATGAAAAGCGAAGGCGCGGCGGCGGTCAGGAACGTTCGCGTCGCCCCGCCGAACACGAATTCCTGCAGCCGGGGATGCCCGAAAGCGCCGGCGACCAGCAGGTCGGCCCCCAGGTCGACGGCCGCCTTGAGCAGCCTCGGCGCGGCGTCACCCGACCCTTCCAGGGTCTGGATGTCCGCCTTCAGCCCGCGGGCGTCGAGGTAGGCCTGCAGGCCCGACGGATCGAACTGGCGCGAGGCGGCCGCGGGGGCGCTGAGGATCACGACCTTGGAGGCCTTCTCCAGCAGCGGGATGGCGGTGCGCACCGCGCGGCTGGCCTCCTTGCCGCCGTCCCAGGCGACGGCGACCACGCCGCCGACCTTGAAACCCGGCCGCGCCACCAGCGTCGGCCGCTGCTCGTCGGCGACAATCTGCTGGAACACCTCCGCCAGCGGACCCTTGCCCTTGGCGGCGCCGTCGTCGAACACCACGACATCCGAGAGCCGACCCTGCAGCGCCAGCGCCGCCCAGACCGGCGAGGTCAGGGTGCGGAAGCTTTTCTTGGCGTAGGGCACGCTGTCGACCAGGGCCTTGGCGGCCTTGGCCCCCTCGGCGGCGGCGTCGCGGATGGCGTCGACGGCGCTGGCCTGCACCCCGCCCATGAAGCCATCGCCCATCCAGGGGATCAGGTCGGCCACGTCCGGCGGCGCGTGCACGCAGACCAGTTCAGCCCCGAACGGCTCGGCGACCGCCACGCGGCGGCGATCACGTGCCGGTCGGTCTCGCCGCCGGACAGCGGCGCCATGATCCTGGCCCAGTCCATCACGTCCTCCGTCGCTCTTGTTCTACCCCGGATCAGGCGGCGCCGCGCCTTGATATTTGTCAAGCGATCGGTCTTGGCGCCGGCGGCGGCGCGGGCGAAGTAACGACCGTGGCCAGAACCCCGACCGCCCGCCGCCGCAAGCCCACCGAGCCTCGCGCCTGGCAGCGGATGCTGTCCGGCCGGCGGCTGGACCTGCTCGACCCTTCCCCGTTCGACATCGAGATCGAGGACATCGCCCACGGCCTCGCCCGCGTCGCCCGCTGGAACGGTCAGACCGTCGGCGACCACGCCTTCTCGGTCGCCCAGCACTCGTTCGTGGTCGAGGAGATCGCCGCCCATATCCAGCCGCGGCTCGAGCCGCGTTGGCGCCTGGCCGCGCTGCTGCACGACGCGCCGGAGTACGTGATCGGCGACATGATCTCGCCGTTCAAGGCGGCGCTGGGCTTCGACTACCATTCCTTCGAGGAGCGCCTCGAGACGGCGATCCACCACCGCTTCGGCTTGCCGGCCCGCGTGCCGGCCCAGATCAAGGCGCTGATCAAGACCGCCGACCGCGCCTGCGCCTTCTTCGAGGCGACCCAGATCGCCGGCTTCGGCCACGAGGAGAGTCTGGAGCTGTTCGGCAGGCCGCCAGCCGGCTATGCGCTGACGATCGAGCCGATGTCGGCTTCCGCCGCCCAGGCGCGCTATCTTGAGCGCTATCAGGTGCTTTCCGAAGCCGCGGGCTATCGGCCGGCGGCGCAGGCGTTCAACACCGAGTAGGCAGATGGTCCTTGTCGTCACCCCCCTGAGACTGCTGCCCAACGTGATCGCCGAGCGGGCGCCGTCGCATATCATCACCCTGCTCAGCCCGGAGGAGCTGATCGAGACGCCGGCGGGGTTCGATCCGAAGCGGCACCTGAGGCTGGGCGTGCACGACATCGCCGCGCCCGAGCCTGGCTTCGTCGCCCCGGACGCCCAGCTGGTCGAGCGCGTGCTGGCGTTCGCCCAGGACTGGGACGAGCGCGCGCCGATGGTGGTGCACTGCTGGGCCGGCATCAGCCGCTCGACCGCCAGCGCCTTCGCGATCGCCTGCGAGCGTAACCCGCACGCCGACGAGCTAGGGATCGCGCTGGCGATGCGCCGCGCCTCGCCGTCCGCCTTCCCCAACCGCCGCATCGTCGCCCTGGCCGACGACATCCTGGGCCGGCGCGGCCGCATGCTGGAGGCGGTGGAGGCGATGGGCGGCAACGGCTTCGCCGTCGAGGGCGTCCCGTTCGAACTGCCGGCGCGGCACTAAGAGATGGGCCACGGAAAACACGGAAAGCACGGAAACGGATCTGCTCTGCAGACCCAGTTCTGGCCCGGACAAGCCTTGAAGCGGCGCCCCCGCGCGATGTCGGGCTGGCTTCGCACCTCGCCAGCGGTCCCGGATGAATCCGCTGGGCGGCTCTCCGGATTGAGACGACGTTTCCGTGCTTTCCGTGTTTCCCGTGGCCAAATGAGCGCCTGGCGGCCCGACCAATCGCGACACGAGCATCGACCTAACCATGTCGACTGACGTCGTCATCGGGCTGTCGGCGGTGGTGATCGCCATCAAGGAGGGCGAGGCCGTGGTCCTGACCGTGCGGCCGCGCGACCATGGCCAGCCCTCGACGCTGGAGGGCCTGCCGTTCGGGCCGTTCGACCCTGACGGCCACCGCACCTTCGAGATCGCGCTGCGCGAGTTCGTGACCCGCCAGACCCGGTTCGAGCTCGGTTTCGTCGAGCAGCTTTACACCTTCGGCGACAAGGGCCGCGAGGCGCCGCTGGCGGACGTCGGCGCGGGGGCCGCGCGGGTGATCTCGGTCGGCTACCTGGCGCTCGCGCCGGTGGCCGTGGAGACCGAGGCGCCCGCCAGCGCCTGGTCGCCGTTCCTGGATTTCTTCCCCTGGGAGGATTGGCGCCGCGGCCGGCCCGATATCGTCGATGCGCGCATCGTCCCGGCGCTGACGCAGTGGGCCGGGCGCTGGGAGAGCCGGATGGCGCGGGTGCGGTTGCTGTTCGCCCTCGACGGCTCGCCCTGGAACGAGGAACGGGTGCTCGACCGCTACGAGCTGCTTTACGAGGCGGGCCTCGCGCCGGAGGCGGCCCGCGACCGCGCCAGGGCCTCCGGCGGCGAGCCGGCCGAGCCGGCGGCGATCGGCCTCGGCGAGCCGATGATCTCCGACCACCGCCGGATCCTCGCCACCGGGCTTGGGCGCCTGCGCGGCAAGCTGAAGTACCGGCCGGTGATCTTCGAGCTGATGCCGGAGGCGTTCACGCTCTCTGCGCTGCAGCGGACGGTGGAGGCGATCGCCGGCGTCGCCCTGCACAAGCAGAACTTCCGCCGCGTGGTCGAGCGCACCGGGCTGGTCGAGGGCCTGGGCCGCATGGACGCCGACACCGGCGGCCGCCCTGCCGAACTGTTCCGCTTCCGCCGCGAACTGCTGGCCGCCCGGCCGGCCTCGGGATTGTCGCTGCCGCTGCTGCGGGAGTGAGGCGGCTCAGAGATAGGCCCACGCCCCGACCGCCAGGCCCGCCGCGCTGAGCGCCAGCGCCGTGAACCACGGCCAGCGGCGGCGCAGGATGATCGCCAGGGTGGCGATCGCAATGGCCATGTGCAGCAGGGTCGAGGCGACCGTCAGGCGACCGTGGCGCTGCTCGTGTTCTTCGGCGACGGCCAGGAAGCTCTCGCGCTTGGTCTCCAGCGCCTTGGCGTCGGCCTGCGCCTTGTCCTCGTCGCCCTTCTCCTTGGCGGCGGACTTGGCGTAGCCGGTCGCCTTCGGCCCGCCGGCGTCGGCGGCGATCTCGTAGATCTTCTTGCGCAGGCTCTTGGAGTTGGCGAAGCCCCACTGGTCGGTGGCCTGGTCCTGGGCCAGCACGGCGTCGTTCTTGGCGCCGATCGCCGCATCGCTCTCGGTGGTCTCCAGGCTGGCGGCGATGGCCGCCACCACCGCCAGCACGGCGATCGTGAAGGTGACCTGTGAGATCAGCGGGTCGCCCGAGTGCGCCGCATGTTCCGCGTGCTCCGCGTGCTCGTGGTGCTCGAGCTCTTCGAGCGGAGAATCCGACATGTTTCACCCTCGCCGCGAGGGGCCCTGTTTGCCTCACTTGCCGGCGAGATTGAAGCGCCGTCGACGCCTCAGGCGTTGCTGACGCGGCGCCCGCAGCGCCGCCTGGGCGGCGGCCAGCCGGGCGATCGGCACGCGGTAGGGCGAGCAGCTGACGTAGTCGAGGCCGACCTTCTCGCAGAAGGCGATCGAGGCCGGATCGCCGCCGTGCTCGCCGCAGATGCCGAGCTTGACGTCCGGCCGCACGCGCGGCCGCGCTCGGCGCCGAGCCGCACCAGCTCGCCGACGCCGTCCTGGTCGAGGAGACGAACGGGTCCTTCTCGAAGATGCCCTTGTCGATGTAGGCGGCGAGGAAGCGGCCGGAATCGTCGCGGCTGATGCCGAAGGTGGTCTGGGTCAGGTCGTTGGTGCCGAACGAGAAGAACTCGGCGTGCGGGGCGAGCTCGTCGGCGCGCATCGCGGCGCGCGGCAGCTCGATCATGGCGCCGACGTTGTACTCGAGGCTGGCGCCCTGCTCGTCCATCACCTCCTTGGCCACCCGGTCGGTGAGCGCGCGCAGGTAGGCCATCTCCTCGCCCTTGGCGACCAGCGGATGCATGATCTCCGGGCAGGGCGCCGCCTTGCCCGACGCCTTCGACCTCGCAGCGCCGCCTCGATGATCGCGCGCACCTGCATCTCGTAGATCTCGGGGTAGGAGACGCCGAGGCGGCAGCCGCGGTGGCCGAGCATCGGGTTGGTCTCGCGCAGCTCGCGGGCGCGCCGCATCAGCTTGGCGGCGTCGAGGCCGGTGGCCTTGGCGACCGCATCCAGGTCTTCCTCGGTGTGCGGCAGGAACTCGTGCAGCGGCGGATCGAGCAGGCGGATGGTCACCGGCAGCCCGGCCATGATCGTGAACAGCTGCACGAAGTCGCCGCGCTGCATCGGCAGGATCTTGGCCAGCGCCGCGCGGCGGCCCTGCTCGTCGTCGGCCAGGATCATCTCGCGCACGGCGGCGATGCGGTCGTCGTCGAAGAACATGTGCTCGGTGCGGCAAAGGCCGATGCCCTCGGCGCCGAACTGGCGCGCGACGGCGGCGTCGTAGCGGCGTCTCGGCGTTGGCCCGCACCTTCAGCCGGCGCACGGCGTCGGCCCAGGCCATCAGGGTCGCGAAGTCGCCGGTCAGCTCCGGCTCGATCATCTTGGCCGTGCCGAGCCAGGATCTCGCCCTTGGCGCCGTCGATGGTGATGACGTCGCCGGCCTTGAACACCCGGCCGCGGGCGCGCATCTCGCCCTGCTTCTCGTAGATCTGGATCTCGCCGGCGCCGGAGACGCAAGGGCGGCCCATGCCGCGGGCGACCACCGCCGCGTGGCTGGTCATGCCGCCGCGGGCGGTGACGATGCCGCGGGCCGCGTCCATGCCGCGGATGTCCTCCGGGCTGGTCTCCTCGCGCACCAGGATCACCGCCTCGCCGGCGGTTCCGAGCCGCTCGGCCTCCTCGGCGGTGAAGACGATCTTGCCGGTCGCCGCGCCGGGCGAGGCCGGCAGGCCGGCGGCGATCACGTCGCGGTCGGCGGCCGGGTCGATGGTCGGGTGCAGCAGCTGGTCGAGCGACGCCGGCTCGACCCGCATCACCGCCTCCTCGCGGCTGATCAGCCCCTCGTTGGCAAGGTCGACGGCGACGCTTCAGCGCCGCCTTGGCGGTGCGCTTGCCGTTGCGGGTCTGCAGCATGTAGAGCCGGCCGCGCTCGACGGTGAACTCGATGTCCTGCATGTCGCGGTAGTGGCGCTCCAGCCGGCCGACGACGCCCTTGAGCTCGCCGAACACCTCGGGCATCGCCTCTTCCATCGAAGGCGCCTTCTCGCCCATCTCCTCGCGGGCGGCCCGGGTGATCGACTGCGGCGTGCGGATGCCGGCGACCACGTCCTCGCCCTGGGCGTTGATCAGGAACTCGCCATAGAGCGCGGTTGTCGCCGGTGGAGGGGTTGCGGGTGAAGGCGACGCCGGTGGCGCGAGGTCTCGCCCATGTTGCCGAACACCATCGACTGCACGTTGACCGCCGTGCCCCAGCTTTCCGGGATGTCGTGCATGCGGCGATAGAACTTGGCCCGGTCGTTCATCCAGCTGGCGAACACCGCCCCGATCGCGCCCCAGAGCTGCTCGGCGGGCTCCTGCGGGAACGGCTGGCCGAGCTCGCGCTCGACCAGGGCCTTGTAGTCGGCGACCACCGCCTGCCCAGTTCTCGGCGGTCAGCTCGGTGTCGATGGTGACGCCGAGCGCGTCCTTATGGTCGTCGAGGATCTCCTCGAACATGTGGTGGTCGAGGCCCAGCACCACGTTCGAATACATCTGGATGAAGCGGCGGTAGCTGTCGAAGGCGAAACGGCGGTCGCCGGCAAGCTTGGCCAGGCCCTCGACCGTCTGCATCGTTGAGGCCGAGGTTCAGCACCGTGTCCATCATGCCCGGCATCGAGGCGCGGGCGCCGGAGCGGACCGAGACCAGCAGCGGATTGGCCGCGTCGCCGAACGCCTTGCCGGTCAGCTGTTCAACCTCTGTCAGCGCCGTCCGCCACTTCCTCGCGCAGGCTGTCCGGATAGCGGCGCTGGTTGGCGTAGAAGTGGGTGCAGGCCTCGGTGGTGATGGTGAAGCCCGGCGGCACCGGCAGGCCGAGCGACGACATCTCGGCCAGGTTGGCGCCCTTGCCGCCCAGAAGGTCCTTCATCGAGGCGTCGCCGTCCGCGCCGCCGCCGCCGAACGCGTAGACGAAGCGCTTGCGGGTCAGAGTGCCGACCATGACCATTCCTATCCCGAGACCTGCGAGAAGTCCGCCACCTGGCCCATCAGCGGCGCGCACCTCGCCGAGCAGTTTCAGCCGGTTCTCGCGTTCGCCGGCCTTGTCGGAATTCACCAGCACCTTGTCGAAGAAGGCGTCCACGGCCGGCCGCAGCGCCGCCAGCGCGCTCATCGCGGCGGCGAAGTTCTCTGCGTCCAGCGCGCTCTCGACCTTGGGGATCGCCTGGGTGAGCGCCTTGATCAGGGCCGTCTCCTCCGTTGGAGCGCCTGGCAGAGCAACCGGCGTGCCAACCGGGACGGCGCCCTTCTTGGCCTCGGCGGCCAGGATGTTGGAGGCGCGCTTGTAGCCGGCCAGCAGGTTGGCGCCGTCGGCGGTGGCGAGGAAGCGGCCGAGCGCCTCGATCCGGCGCATGATCCGCACCAGATCGTCGTCGCCCAGCGCGAACACGGCGTCGACCAGGTCGTGGCGTGCGCCCTGGTCCCGCAGCAGCACCTTCAGCCGCTCGATCAGGAAGCTGGTGACCTCCTCGGCCACCTCGCGCGCCGCGCGGAAACGGTAAATGACCGGCTGGCTGGGGGGACGGGTGACGATGGCGGTGCGATCGAACGCCACCGGCCGGTCTTCGCTCACGGCGATCACATAGGCCGGCTCGGTGGTCAGGGCGACCTCGAGCTCGTCGAGGTAGGTCTCCATCGCTCCGCCCGGCGCGTCCCAGCCGTCGCCGATCCAGCCCGTTGTCCGCGCGGCCGAGGCGTAGACCGCCCGGCCTGGCGCCGCGTAGGTTTTCAGCGCCCGATACCAGTCCTTGACCGCCGCCCGGATCGGCAGGCGCACGTCCGATTTGAGGATAATGCGGATGAGGCCAAGCGCCGCGCGACGGAGCGCGTAAGGGTCGCGCGAGCCGGTCGGCTTCTCGCCCACGGCGAAGAACCCGACCAGGGTGTCCAGCTTGTCCGCCAGCGCAATCGCCATCGCCAGCGGCGCGTCGGGGACCTCGTCGGTCGGGCCCGACGGCCGGTATTGCTCGGCGATCGCGTCCGCGAGCGCGCCGGGCAAGCCGGCGTCCCTGGCGTAGTAGCGCGCCCATCACCCCCTGCAGCTCGGGGAACTCGCCGACCATGGCCGAGGCGAGGTCGGCCTTGGCCAGACGCGCGGCCTGGCGCGCCTTTCGCGGGTCCGCGCCCACGACCGGCGCAGATCTCTCGGCCAGCGCCTCGATCCGCGCCACCCGCTCGGCCATCGTCCCGAGCTTGGCGTGGAAGGTGACGCCCTTCAGCTTCTCCAGCCAGACTTCGAAACCGGCGCGGCGATCTTCCTCCCAGAAGAACTGGGCGTCCTTCAGCCGCGCCGACAGCACCCGCGCGTTGCCGGCCGCGACCAGCGCGCCGCCGTCGGCGGCCTCGATGTTGGCCACCACCACGAACTGCGCGGCGAGCTTGCCGGTGGTGCGGTTCTGCACCGCGAAATAGCGCTGGTGGGTGCGCATCGAGGTGCGGATCACCTCGGGCGGCAGCTCCAGGAACGCCGGGTCCATCTCGCCCAGCACCGGCACCGGCCACTCGGCCAGGCCGCCCACTTCGTCCAGCAGGCCGTCGTCCTCGACGAAGTCGAAGTCGTGCTCGCGGCACAGCGCGCTGCCGTTGAACTGGATCCGTTGCTGCCGCTCGTCCGCGTCGAGCACCACGAAGTGACCCGCCAGCGCCTCGCGGTATTCGTCGAAGTCGCGGGCCCGGAACGGCTGACCGGCGCCCATGAAGCGGTGGCCTTCGGTGAGGTCGCTGGCCTCGAACCCTTCGATGTTGAGTGGCACGATCTGGCGGTCGAACACGCAAAGGATCCGCTGCAGCGGCCGCACCCAGCGCAGGCGGCCCATCCCCCAGGTCATCGACTTCGGCCAAGGGAAGGTGCGGACGATCTCCTCGACCATCTCGGCGATGATCGTCGGGGTCGGGCGACCGGCGTGGGCGATGGTGGCGAAATACGCCCCGTCGCGCTCGACCAGATCCTGCTGGGCGACTCCCGCCGAGCGCAGGAAACCGGCGAGCGCCTGCTCGGGCGCGCCGACCTTGGGGCCCTTGCGCTCCTCGGTGCGGTCGTCCTGCGCGGCGGGCAGGCCGTCGACCACCAGCGTCAGCCGGCGGGGACCGGCGAAGGCGCGCAGCCGCTCGAACGGCAGGTTCGCGACCGCCAGCCGCTCCTGCGCCATCCGCTCCAGATCGCGCTGCGCCCCCGGCTGCATCCGCGCCGGGATCTCTTCCGACAGCAGCTCGAGCAGAAGCTGAGGCATCAGACCCCGGCCCCGGCGTTCTCGCCCTGCTCGGCCACCCAGGCTTCCGCGCAGGCTTTGCAGAGGTCGCGGATGCGGCCGATGTAGCTCTGGCGTTCGGCCACCGCGATCGCGCCCCGGGCGTCCATCAGGTTGAACAGGTGCGAGGCCTTCAGCACGTGGTCGTAGGCCGGCAGCACCAGCGGCTGGCCCTGACGCCCCTTCGACGCCAGCAGGCGCGGGACCTCACGCTCCATATCCTCGAATTCTTGCTTCAGCACCGCGACGTCGGCCGCCTCCTGCTCGAAGGCGGAGAACTGGCGCTCGTTCTCGAGGAAGACGTCGCCGTAGGTCATGAAGTCGGGGCTCTGCGGGTCGTTGTAGGCCAGGTCGTAGACGCTCTCGACGCCCTGGACGTAGAGCGCCAGACGCTCCAGCCCATAGGTCAGCTCGCCCGCCACCGGGAACACGTCCAGCCCGCCGACCTGCTGGAAGTAGGTGTACTGCGTCACCTCCATCCCGTCGCACCAGACCTCCCAGCCGAGGCCCCAGGCGCCGACGGTGGGGTTCTCCCAGTCGTCCTCGACGAAACGGATGTCGTGCAGCGCCGGGTCGATCCCGACGGCCTGCAGCGAGCCCAGATAGAGCGCCTGCATGTCGGGCGGATTGGGCTTCAGGATCACTTGGTACTGGTGGTGCTGGTGCAGCCGGTTGGGGTTCTCGCCGTAACGGCCGTCGGCCGGTCGGCGCGACGGCTGCACATAGGCCGCGCGCCAGGGCTTGGGGCCGAGCGCGCGCAGCACCGTCGACGGGCGCGAGCGTGCCGGCGCCGATCTCGACGTCGTAGGGCTGCAGGATCACGCAGCCCTGCCGGCTCCAATAGTCGTGGAGCGCAAGGATCAGTCCCTGGAACGACAAGGGTGGGGCGGCGGCCATTGGGGACGGGGCCTTTGGTCAGTCGCTGGCGCGAAAAGGTCGGCGGACCTATAGGGCCCGCCGACCTCTGCTTCAAGCTGACGCGACCCGCGCGGCGCGGGCCGTGAGGTTCAGTTGCCCTTGGGCGCGGTGTGTTTGCCCGCCCGCGACAGCGGCGCCCCGAACGCGGCGCGATTGGCCGGCGTGTCGGGGACAGGCTGGCTGGCGATCACCTGGACGCCGCTAGAGTCCACGGTGGCCGAGGTGTTGGCGGCCGCGCCGACCGCCGCGGGCGATGCGGTGTCCGCCGGCGGCGCGGGCGTCTCGGCCGGCGGCGCGGCGGTGTCCGGGGCCGGCTGCGACACCGACGGACCGCTGGCGGGCGGGGCCTGGTCGGTGGTGGAAGGTTGGGCGTAGGCGGCCGCGCCGATGAGGCACGCCGCCGTCGCGATCAGAGCGGAACGAACGAGGGGCATGACTAGAAATCCTGTTGCGGGCGGCCTGATGACCGCACCGCACAAGCCAACGCTTAGCCCCGCCGGAGGTTCCTGGCCGAGCCTCAGGTTCCCGTCGGCGTCGGCGTCGCCGAGGCGGAGGCCGCCGGGGCGGCGGGCGCCGCAAAGGGGCTGTCGGTCGGGATCAGCACCTTGTCGATCACGTTGATCACGCCGCCGTTGGCGACCTTCACGTCCGGCTGGATGATGTCGGCGTTGTTGACCAGCAGGTCCTCGGGGTTGGCGCCGTCGAACACGACCGGCGTGTTTTCCACCGTGTTCACCGGGCCCTTGGCGCCCTTGATCTTGCTGGAATCCACCACCGCGTTGATCAGGTGGTACTTCAGGATCTGCTGCAGTTGGTTGGCGCTGGTGTCGTTCTGGGCCAGCAGCTTGGTCAGCACGTCCGGCGGCAGCGCGTTCATCGCCGCGTCAGTCGGCGCGAAGAAAGTCAGGTTCGGATAGCGCTGCAGGATCGGCGCGAGCCCGGCCTGATCCAGCGCCTTGACCAGGATGGTGAACTGGCCGGACGACTTCAGGGTCGTGTAGATGTCGGGCCCAGGCGTCACCTTCGGGATGCTTGGCAGGGTCGGCGTCGGCGCCGCTGCGGCAGGCGCCGCCGGCGCGGCGGGCGCCGCAGGCGCGTCGCCGGGAGCGGCCAGGGCGGCGGCGGGCAAGGCTATCGTGGCCGCCGCGAGTGCGGTGGTGGCGAAGCGGATCAGGTGCATTGATGTCCTCGGCTGCAGGACCCCAGCCAGGCGTCCCATCTCCGACGCTTTATTAAGCCTTGGCGGCTCCCGTCAATCAGACTCTCCCGGTCGTTGTGAGAAGGTTTCGCAAAACGGCCGCCCGAACCTTCAGCGATCCATGAAGACGAAGAACGCGCCGATCAGGACGAACACGAAGCCGACGATCGTGGTCGGCTTCACCGGCTCGCCCAGATAGGTCGCCGAGAAGACGCCGAACACCCCCAGGGTGATCGCCTCCTGGATCGTCTTCAGCTCGGCGACGCTGTAGGCGCGCACGCCGATCCGGTTGGCCGGCACCGCCAGAGTGTATTCGAAGAAGGCGATCGACCAGCTGACCAGGATCGCGATCCAGAGCGGCGTCGCCCGGTGTTTCAGGTGGCCGTACCAGGCGAAGGTCATGAACACGTTCGACGCCGACAGCATCAGGATCGGCGCCAGTCGCGGCCACCAGTTATCAGCCACGACCGGCCCCCCTTTCGCCGCCTGCGCTCCCGAGCGCCGCTAATTTAGGCGCCCGCACGGATGGCTGCGTAAATCTTGGGCGCATTCGGCCGTTTCTTGCCAGAACCTTACCGGGCGCGCCTGCTTTTGAGGCGCCCGCTACTAGCGTCACCGCCGTCGGCATGGGGGCCTCGAAGCCGAGGACGAGAGGCCTGCTGGGTCGGTAGGGGATAACAATTTCAACGAGGCGCGCGCGCCGACAGAGTGTGGTCGGACGCGTCGGAGCGAGGCGGATGAAACTCATCATAGCAGTCGTCAAACCCTTCAAGCTCGACGAGGTTCGCGAGGCCCTCGTGGCGGCGGGCGTCGAAGGCCTGACGGTGTCCGAAGTCAAGGGCTACGGCCGGCAGAAAGGCCACACCGAAATCTACCGCGGCGCGGAATACCAGGTGACCTTCGTGCCGAAGGTGAAGCTGGAGGCGGTCGTGGACGACGCGGCGGCCGCCGCGGCGGTCGAGGCGATCAAGACAGCCGCCGGCACCGGCAAGATCGGCGACGGGAAGATCTTCGTCCTGAACGTCGAAGAGGCCGTGCGGATCCGCACCGGCGAAACCGGCGCGGCGGCGCTCTAAGACATCGGGACATGGGGATAGTGCAGATGAAACTACTCGGTTTGCAGCGATTGGCAGGGCTTGCCATCGCCGCGATGATCATAGGCGCGCCGCTGGCCGCGCTCCGCCCAGAACGCCGACCAACGCGGCCAGCAACGCGCCGGCCGCGGCGGACGCCAACGCGGCCGACGCCAACGCCACCAACGCGACCAACGCCGCGGCCGCGGCGCCGGCCGCCGCCGGCAACCCGGACGCCACGCACGACTACTCGAAGGACAGCGTCAACTCCGGCGACGACGCCTGGATGCTGACCTCCTCGGTGCTCGTGCTGATGATGACCATCCCGGGCCTGGCGCTGTTCTACGCCGGCATGGTGCGCAAGAAGAACATCCTGGCCACCATCGCCCAGAGCTTCGGCGCGACGGCGGTGATCACCGTGCTCTGGATGGTGATCGGCTACTCGATCGCCTTCACCGGCGGCGGAACCGACGGAATGCAGCCCTACATAGGCGAGCTTCAAATACTTCCTGCTGGCGCCGCTCAACGGTGACATCAACATCGCCAAGTCGCTCTGGCGCCGACCATTCCAGAGACCGTCTACATGTTCTTCCAGATGACCTTCGCGATCATCACCCCGGCGCTGATCGCCGGCGCGCTGGCCGACCGGATGAAGTACTCGGCGTTCCTGCTGTTCATGTTCGTCTGGCTGCTCCTGGTCTACTGCCCGGTGGCGCACTGGGTGTGGGGCGGCGGCTGGCTCGGCACGCTCGGCGCCCTCGACTACGCCGGCGGCACGGTCGTGCACCTGAACGCCGGCACCGCCGGCCTGGTGGCGGCCCTGATGCTCGGCAAGCGCAAGGGCCTCGGCACCGAGAACTTCGCGCCGTTCAACCCGGCCTACGCGGTGATCGGCGCCTCGCTGCTGTGGGTCGGCTGGTTCGGCTTCAACGCCGGCTCGGCGGTCGAGGCCCACGACGGCCAGGCCGGCATGGCGGCGGCGGCGACCCAGATCGCCACCGCGGCGGCGACGCTGGCCTGGATGTTCATGGAGTGGATCATCGCCAAGAAGCCCACCGTCATCGGCATGGCTTCGGGCGCGGTCGCGGGCCTCGTGGCCATCACCCCGGCCTCGGGCTTCGTCAACCCGACCGGCGCGCTGATCATCGGCATCGCCGCCGGCGTGGTCTGCTACTTCGCGGCGGTGCACGTGAAGAAGATGCTCGGCTGGTACGACGACGCGCTCGACTGCTGGGGCGTGCACGGCGTCGGCGGGGCGCTCGGCGCGATCATGACCGGCATGTTCGCGTCCAACAAGATCAACTCGGCCTCGCAACGGCTGGCTGCTCGACGGCAACGCCGGGCAGATGGTGCAGCAGCTGATCGATGTCGGCGCGGTGTTCGCTTTCTGCGGCATCGGCACCTTCATCATCCTGGCCGTGCTGAAGTACACCATCGGCATCCGCGTCAGCGAGGACGTGGAAGTCGAGGGCCTGGACATCAACCTCCATGGCGAGGTCGTCCAGGGCTAAGCCTTAGTTCCTCCTGGCCTAAGCGTAGGGAGCGGGGGTCCTTCGGGGCCCCCGCTTTCATTTCGGCCACGCGGTTCCGCGCCGGATCGCCATGCTCTAGGTTGCAGCGCTTCGTGCGCTGGAAAACCGATCATGAGACCGACCTTCCTTATCGCTGCGGCGGCGTTGGCCATCACCGCAAGCGGGGCGCTGGCCGCCGGAACCCCCTCCTACGTGAGCAAGGCGATCGCTGACGCCTCGCGCCCAAAGGACGACGCCGCCACCGACCCCGCCCGCGATCCGGCCGACACGATCGCCTTCGCCGGCGTGAAGCCCGGCATGGTGGTCGGCGAGCTGTTCCCAGGCGGCGGCTACTACACCCGCATGCTGAGCGACGTGGTCGGGCCCAAGGGCAAGGTCATCGGCCTCGAGAACGCCGGCTGGAAGGACTCCGTCACGGCCGACCAGCAGCTGCTGCCGGCGCTGAAGAACGTCAGCCTCGACGTCGAGCCGTTCGGCCAGTTCAAGCTGGATCAGCCGATCGATCTGTTCTGGATCACCCAGAACTATCACGACCTGCACATCGCCAAGTACGGCGCCGTCGACATGGCCGACTTCAACCGGCGGGTCTTCGCGGCGCTGAAGCCGGGCGGGACTTACTTCATCCTCGACCACGCGGCCAATCCCGGCACGACGCCGGACCAGATCACTGCGCTGCATCGGATCGAGAAGGCGCAGGTGATCCGCGAGGTGACCGCCGCCGGCTTCAAGCTGGTCGCCGAAGGCGACTTCCTGCACCGGCCGGCCGACGACCACAGCAAGTCGATCTTCGACCCGGCGATCCGCGGCAAGACCGACCAGTACGCGCTGAAGTTCGTCAAGCCGCGCAGACGCTAGCGTCGGGCGGCGGATTCAGCGCCTTTGGGGCCTGGGCGCGGCGTAGGCCAGGTAACCGCGTTCAACCATGCGCCGCATTGCGTCGTACGCCTCGGTCAGCTCCTCGAAGGTCCGTCGAAGGCGGGCGAGCCGTTCGATTTCCTCGTGGCTGGGCGCCTGACCGCCTTCCGTCGCCACGAGCGCCGTCGCGATCCATCCCGCCCGGGCCTGGGCCGCGGCCAGGCCGAGGCGCTGGAACTTGCTGACGTCCAGCTCCCCAAGCGCGGCGGCGAGCACCTTGCGGTTGGCCGCGTAGGCGGCGAAGTCGATCTCCTCCAGCTGGCCGCGCAGCTGGCGCTGGGCCTTCGGGTCGGCCGCCTCGTCCGGTTCGAAATGCTCGCCCCCGGACCGGCCGCGGATCACTCTGCTGCTGGACATGGTCTCGGCGTTTCCCGTTCGCGCTGGGGTATGGAAGCCCAGTGACAATAAGATTTGGTTAGGCGCGGCCTGGCTCGCGCCGGCGCCCTGCAACCCTGCCCGAGGGCGAACGCCAGGGCCGGGCGCGAGGCATCCTAAGGCCGGAAGCCCAGCGGCCGCGACGTCAGCCGCGAGGGCTGGCTGACGATCTTCCACGCGGTCTCGATCCAGTCGCAGATCCAGCGGCGGGTGTCGCGAGGGTCGATCATTTCCTCCATCTGGAAGCGGTTCAGCGGGCCGATCGGGCCTCTGGCGCTTTCGATGCGGGCGTTGATCTCGGCGCGCAGGGCGGCGGGGTCGGCGGCTTCGGCGAGCTGGCGCTTGTAGGCGGCTTCGATGCCGCCCTCCGGCGGGATGCCGCCGACGTCGGCGGCCGGCCAGGCGACGCGGGCCGAGACGCCGCTGCGCGGGGTGGCGAAGTTGTTGCCGGCGACGCCGAACGAGCGGCGCATGATCACCGTGAAGATCGGCGCCTGGGCCTGGGCGAAGGCGATCATCCACTCACCGCCCTTGCGGATAGTCCCGGTGCGCTCGTGTTCCAGCCCGACCGCGAAGCCCGGATTGTCGATCAGGTTGATGATCGGCAGGTGGAACAGGTCGCAGACGTCGATGTGACGCCTCAGCTTGTCGCAGCCGTCGGCGGTCAGCGCCCCGCCGTTCACGTGCCGGCTGTCGGAGGCGAGGATCCCGACCGGGTGGCCGTTGAAGCGGGCGAGGCCCACCACCTGGTCTGTGCCCCAGAGCGGGCCGAGCTCGAAGAACGAGTCCCGGTCGGCCATCAGCCGGATCGCTCGGCGGACGTCGAAGGTGGTGGTGCGCTTGCGGGGGATGAGCGTGAACAGCTCCTCCTCGCGGCGATCGGCCGGGTCGTCGGTGGCGACCACCGGCGGCGCCTCGTACACCGAGGCCGGCAGGTAGGAGAGGAAGCGCTTGGTCTGCGCCACCGCGTCTTCCTCGGTCTCGGCCAGGTTGTCGACCGAGCCGTTCAGGCAATGGATGCGCCAGTCGCCCAGGTCCTCCTTGCTGATGTCGTAGCCCATCGCGTGGGCGACCACCGGCGGGCCGGCGACGAACAGCTGGGCGATGTCCCTCACCATCACCGAGAAGTGGCCGAGCACAGCCTTGGCCGCGCCGATGCCGACCACGCTGCCCAGCAGCACGTTGACCACTGGGACCGTCGCCAGCTGCTCGGTGAACATGGTGGAGCCGAGGTGGCCGGGCAGCATCGAGCCGCCGCCGCCTGAGACCCGCGGCCGGCCGGCGGTGATGGCGCCGGAGCTTTCCTTGGCGCTGCTCTGGCCCTCGGCCTGCTGCTTGGGCACCATCGCCGCGACGCTGCCGCCGCCGGACGAGCCGTCGAGCAGGCGGATCGAGGGGCACAGGAACTCCAGCGCCAGGCGGTCGATGTGGCCGCTCTTGGCCCCGATCGCGCCGTCGGCGTGGCCGCCGCGCGAGGTGAAATCGTCGGCGCAGACCACGGCGGTGCGCCCGTCGATCCGGCCCCAGCCGCCGACGTGGCTGGCGGGGGTGAAGTCCGCGATCTGGCCGTCCGCGTCGTAGCTGGCGAAGCCGGCGATCGAGCCGATCTCGTGGAACGAGCCGGGATCGAGCAGCAGGTCGATCCGCTCGCGGCAGGTCAGCTTGCCGCGGTCGCGCTGGCGCACGACGCCGGGATCGGTCGAACCGGGGGCGAGACGGGCGTGGGCGATCGCCTGCAACTGATGGACGGCGTCCAGCGTCGGCGCCCAGCTGTCCTGGCCGTAGCTGCGCGGGCTGGCGTCGCCGGTCGTCGAGGGCGTGATGGTGGCGACGATCTGGCCGGCGGCGACCGAGCCGCCGACCTCGACCGCGATCAGTTCGGCGACAACGCCGGCGCAGGGCGCGGTGACGGCGGTCTCCATCTTCATCGCGCTGACCACCAGCAGCGTGTCGCCGGCGGCGACGACGGCGCCGGGCTGGGCGGTCAGCTCGACCACGGCGCCGCCCATCGGGCACTCGACACCGGCCTCGCCGTCATGGACCTCGAGCGACGGTCCTGGCGTCAGCACCTGGATGATCGAGGCGCGGCCGCCGTTCAGCGCCGCCGCCTGCTCGCCCAGCAGGACGCGGGCGCCCGACGCCGCGGACGGGGCCTGAGCGGTCAGCGCCGGATGCTCGGCCAGCAGGGTGGTGCGGGCGTCGCCGTCGGCGAGCTCCGGGCGGGCCAGGATCGCCTGCAGCGACGCCAGGTTGGTCGGCAGGCCATCGATCTGGAACTCGGCCAAGGCGCGCGCCGTGCGCTCCAGCGCCGAGGCGAGCGAGCCGGTCGAGTTGGAAGCGCCGATCACCTTGGCGAACATCGGATCGAACTGCGGCGGCGGGCTGAGACCCAGGTAGCCGCAGGAGTCGACCCGCACGCCCGGCCCGGCCGGCTCCTTGTAGCCGGTGATGGTCCCGGCCCCGGCCGCCGTCACCCGGGCCTGCACCGCGAAACGGCGCGGCGTCGGAATCGCCAGCTGACCGCCGATGCCGAGGTCCGCCAGCCGCTCGCCGGCGGCGATGCGGAACTGGGCCTCGACCAGATCGATCCCGGTGACCTCCTCGGTGATTGTGTGCTCGACCTGGATTCGCGGGTTGCACTCGATGAAGAAGTGGGCGCCGAGCCCGGGATCGACCAGGAACTCGACGGTGCCGGCGTTCTGGTAGTCCGCGGCCCGGGCCAGCCGCACCGCGTCGGCCAGGATGCGCTGGCGCAGGGCCGGATCGAGGCCGGCGGCCGGCGCGATCTCGACGACCTTCTGGTTGCGCAGCTGCACCGAGCAGTCGCGCTCGAACAGGTGCACCACGTCCCCTGCCCCGTCGGCCAGGATCTGCACCTCGATGTGCCGCGGCCGCTCGATCAGCTTCTCGACGAAGATCGCGCCATCCCCGAACGCGGCCTCGGCCTCGCGCGCCGCGCTGGCGAAGGCGGCCGGCATCTCGGCGGCGCTATCGACGCGCCGCATCCCGCGCCCGCCGCCGCCAGCCGCGGCTTTCAGCATCACCGGATAGCCGAGCTGGCCGGCGACGGCCTGCGCCTCTTCGGCGCTCGCCAGCGAGGTCTCGCTGCCGGGCACGGTCGGCACGCCCTGCGCCTTCGCCAGCGCCTTGGCCTGAACCTTGTCGCCGAACAGCTCCAGGGTGGCCGGCCTGGGCCCGACGAACGCCAGCTCCTCGGCGAGGCAACGGCGGGCGAATTCTGCGTTTTCGGCGAGGAAGCCGTAGCCAGGGTGCACGCAGTCGCAGCCGGTCGCCTGCGCCGCCTCGATGATGGCGTCGATGTCGAGGTAGGCGCGCACCGGATCCGCGCCGCCGCCGATCTGCCGCGTCTGGGTGGTGACCCGCGTGTGCAGCCCCAGCGCATCCGCCGGCGCATGCACGCTGACGCTCTCGACGCCCAGCGCGTCGGCCGCGCGGGCGATCCGGATGGCGATCTCGCCCCGGTTGGCGATCAGGACCCGTTTGAACACAGATCTCTCCGTCTATCCGCCATACGCTCTCACGTCATGGCCGGGCTTGTCCCGGCCATCCATGGACACGCTGCGATCGAGGCGTTCATGGATCCCCGGGACAAGCCCGGGGATGACGGATTGTGTACGGACCAGCCGCGCAAGACCTTCAACTCAGCGCCAGCCCCGGCAGCTCGCCGCTGGCGCGCCACTCGGCCAGCTTGTCGAAGAAGGTCAGGGGCCCGGCGCCGTACATGTCGGAGAAGAAGCCGCTGCGGTTACCGACCGCGCCTTCGCTGTTGTAGTAGCCGGGCGTGCATTCCATGTAGAAGCGCTGGCCCATCCGCGCGAGGCTGCGCACCTCCTGCACATAGGCGTCCTCGGCCTCGGCCGTCGGCTCCAGCGTCTGCGCGCCGCGCTTCTTCGCCTCGGTGACGATGTAAGCGACGTGGCTGGCCTGCTCGGTCAGCGCCTGCGGGACGCTGATGGTGATCGCGGTCTGGGTGAAGCCGAGGAAGAAGCAGTTGGGGAAGCCGTGGGTGGTCAGGCCGTGCAACGTGCGCAGCCCCTCGCCCCAGTGCTCGGACAGGGTCTCCCCGCCGCGGCCGATGATGTCGTAGCCGGCGCGGCGCGTGTAGGACGTGCCGACCTCGAAGCCGGTGGCGAAGATCAGGCAGTCGACCTCGTACTCGCGCCCGTTCGCCACCACCCCGGTCCGGGTCAGCGCCTCGACGCCCTTGCCGTTGGTGTCGACCAGATGGACGTTCGGGCGGTTGTAGGTCTGCAGGTATTCGTCGTGGAAGCACGGCCGCTTGCAGAACTGGCGGTACCAGGGCTTCAGCGCCGCCGCCGTCGCCGGGTCCTTGACGATGGCGTCCACGCGCGCGCGGACCTGGTTCATCTTGCGATAGTCGGCCAGCGCCATCACCTCGGCGCGCTCGGCGCCCGTCAGCCGCCGGCCCAGCTTGTCGGCGATCTGCTTGGCCGCCGTGCCGGTGACATTGCGGAAGATGTCGGTCCAGCCGTCGTGGACCAGGTCCTCGTCCTGGTCGCCGCCGGCCACCAGGATGTTGAAGTTGTCCTGGCGGCGACGTTGCCAGCCGGGCGTCAGGGAGGCGGCCCAGGCCGGGTCGGTCTCGGCGTTGTTGCGCACGTCCACCGACGAAGGGGTGCGCTGGAAGACGTAGAGTTCCTTCGCCCATTCGCCGAGGTGCGGCACGCACTGGATCGCGGTGGCGCCGGTGCCGATGATGCCGACCCGCTTGTCCTTCAGGCCGGTGAGACCGCCGGAGGAGTCGCCGCCGGTGTAGCGGTAGTCCCAGCGGCTGGTGTGGAAGGTGTGGCCTTCGTACTCGTTGATGCCGGGGATGCCCGGCAGCTTCGGCCGGCTCAGCGGCCCGTTGGCCATCGCCACGAACTGGGTGGTGAAGCGGTCGCCGCGGGTCGTCGAGATGATCCAGCGCTTGGCCGCTTCGTCCCAGCGCAGTTCGGTGACGCCGGTCTGCAGCAGGGCGTCGTCGTAGAGCCGGTAGTGGCGGCCGATCGCACGGCTGTGCTCGAGGATCTCCGGCGCGAACGAGTACTTGTGCTTGGGGATGTAGTTCAGCTCTTCCAGCAGCGGCAGGTAGCAGTAGCTCTCCACGTCGCACATCGCGCCGGGATAGCGGTTCCAGTACCAGGTGCCGCCGAAGTCGCCGGCGTTCTCGACCATGCGGATCTTTTCGAACCCGGCCTCGCGCAGCCGGGCCCCCATCAGGAGACCGCCGAAGCCGCCGCCGATCACCGTGAACTCGACGTCGTCGAACACCGGCGCGCGGGTGAACCCCGGCTCGACGTAAGGGTCGTCGACGTAGTGCGAGAACTCGGCCTTCACCTCGACGTACTGGGCGATGCCGTCCTCGCGCAGGCGCTTGTCGCGCTCGGCGAGGTATTTTTCGTGCAGCGCGTCCGGGTCGAAGTCCAGCTCGCCAACGATTTCCGCGATTTGCGGGTCCATGTCCATGTCGGCGATCCCAGGTCTCAGGCGAACAGGAAGTGTTTGGCGAGCTCGCCGCGGATGTCCTGCATGTGGGTGAAGTACTGCAGGAAGCCGCCGTTGTAGTTGCCGTCCTGGCGGCGGTTGAACTCGCCCTCGAAGTTGTAATAGCCGGGCGTGCAGTCGGCGTTGCGGCTGGTCTTGCCGCGGTGCGCGATCACCTCCTGCACCCACCACTCCTCGGTCTCGGGCTTGACGTCGATCTCGGCGGCGCCGCGATCGCGGGCCAGCTTGATGCACTCGGCGATGTGGTCGCCCTGGGTCTGCAGCATGAAGGTCAGGTTGAACTGGAACGAGGCCTGGTAGCCGCCCATGATGAACAGGTTCGGGTAGCCGTGGGTGTGCACCCCGAAGAGGGTGCGGATGCCGTCGGCGTAGGTCTCGTTGATCTCCCTGCCGTCGCGGCCGCGGATCTCGTTGTAGATGCCGGTCTTCTGCACCTCGAAGCCGGTGGCGTAGATCAGCAGGTCGAGCGGATAGGTCCGGCCCTCGAACACCGGCCCCTCCGGCGCGATCTCGGTGATGCCCTTGCCCTGGGTGTCGACCAGATGGACGTTCGGCAGGTTGTAGGTCGGCAGGTAGTCGTCGTCGAAGCACGGCCGCTTGCACATGAACATGTACCAGGGCTTCAGCGCCGCGGCGGTGGCCGGGTCGTGCACCAGCTCGTCGATGCGCGCGTGGATCCGCATCATGTGGTCGATGTTGGCGTTCTCCTGGCGGCGGATCTTCTCCTCGCGCGACACCGCGGCCAGCTCGGCCTTCTTGGCGTCGTCGAGCTCGCGGCCGCGGATGTGTTTCATCCGCCGCGCCTGCTGCCAGCCGGGCTTCAGCCTGCGCCTGCCACTCCGGATCGGTCGGCCGGTCGCCGCGGATGTCGATGCCCGACGGCGTGCGCTGGAACACGTAGAGCTCCTTGGCCGCCTTGCCGAGGCGCGGGATCGCCTGCACGGCCGAGGCGCCGGTGCCGATGATGCCGACCACCTTGTCCGACAGGTTCTCCAGGTTCTCACCGGTGTAGGCGTAGTCCCAGCGCGAGGTGTGGAACGAGTGGCCCTTGAAGCTTTCCATGCCGGCGATCTTCGAGAGTTTCGGCTTCGACAGCGTGCCGTTGGCGCAGATCACGAACTTCGCCCGCATCTTGTCGCCGCGGTCGGTCTCGATCAGCCAGTGCTTGTCGACATCGTTCCAGGTGGTCTTCAGCACCGTGGTGCGGAACACGGCCAGGTCGTAAAGGTCGTAGCGCTTCGCGATCGCCTGGCAGTGGGCGTAGATCTCCGGGCCCTTGGCGTAGAGGCGCGAGGGCACGTAGTTCATCTCGTCCAGCAGCGGCAGGTAGTCGTAGCTGGGCACGTCGCAGGCCGCGCCCGGATAGCGGTTCCAGTACCAGGTGCCGCCGACGTCGGCGCCGCGCTCGACGATGCGGATGCTCTCCAGGCCGCGCTCGCGCAGCCGGGCCGCGGTCAGCAGGGCCGAGAAGCCGCCGCCGATGAACAGCACCTCGACCTCGTCGGTGATCGGCTCGCGGGGCGGGGCCGGTTCGGCGTGCGGGTCGATGGCGTACTTCGCGAGCGCGCCGGAGAAGTCGGAGGTGTACTGCGCCGTGCCCTGCGGCCGGTACTTGAGGCGCAGGTCCCGCGCGTCGGCGAACCGGGCCTTGATCGAGTCGTAGTACGACTGCGGCATGTCGCCGGACATCTCCGGCTCGGCGGCGCTGGCTTCCTGCGTGTCCGTCACGCGTGTCCTCCCTTGGTGATTGGGAGCCACGTTGCGACTTCAAACGCCTGTTCGCAAGCTTCCAGTGACCCGCAGGATTAACGACCGCTTTTCGGCGCTGGACCTGTCGAGCTACAAACGGTCGTGGACATCGACGCCTACCTTGACCGGATCGGACTGAGTGGGCGGCCAGCGCCGACTTTGGAGGGGCTGCAGGCCCTCCACCGGGCCCATCTGCGCGCGATCCCGTACGAAGACCTCGACGTCCAGCTCGGACGGCCCCTCTCCGATGACCTATGTCGCCACGGACGCGATTTTCCCGGCCGATGATGTCGAATATGCCCTGGACCGGGCGGACTGGGAGCGCGCTTCGGCGACCTCGCACCGATCGCGCTAAGCTCCTAGGAGACCGAAGGCGCGGGAACGAGCTGGACGCCGGCGGCGGCATTCCGGGTAGCAGACCGCGCAGAGGCAAGGCGGAAACGCCCGGCGTTGGCCAGAATAGGCGGGATCGGCGGGCTACAGCGCCTTTTCGACCGCTTCGACGATGGTGGGGTCCTGGGGCGGGGTTCGGGGGCCGAAGGCGGCGACGGCTTCGCCGCCCTTGCCGATCAGGATCTTGTGGAAGTTCCACACCGGCACGGCGGGGGTTCCGAGCTTGTCCTCGGCCCAGGCGTAGAACGGGTGGCGCGCGTCGTCCTTGACGTCGACCTTGGCGGTCATCGGGAAGTCGACGCCGAAGGTGGTGGCGCAGAAGTCCTTGATCTCGCCCTCCGTCCCCGGCTCCTGGCCGGCGAACTGGTTGCAGGGCACCCCCAGCACGACCAGCCCCTTGTCGCGGTAGTCGCGGTAGAGCGCTTCCATCCCTTCGTACTGCGGGGTGAGGCCGCACTTGGAGGCGACGTTCACCACCAGCACCGGCTTGCCCTTGAAGGTCGAAAGCGGCAGCGGCGCGCCGTCGATGCTGGTGAAGGAGAAATCATAGGCGTTCGACATGGCGGGTTCCTGGGTGGCGAGGTTCAGACAAGGCCCTGCTGGACCATAGCTTCTTCCACCGCCAGCGCCAGATGCAGGGCGCGCTCGCCATCGCGCGCGGTGGCCAGCGGCGCAGGCCGCTCACCCCGCACGGCGGCGACGAAGGCGGCGATGCTGGCGCCAAGGCCGTCGCGCCCGGCGGGGGTGTCGGCGAAGTCGGCGGCGAGCGGGAACGGCGTGGTGTTGGTGAAGGCGCGGGTGAGGAAGTCGACCCGCACCTCGCCGGAGGGATAGACGAGCCGCATCGTCCGCTCGCGGGCGTCGGCGACGCGCGAGGCGCGGAAGCGGGCGATGAAGCCGTCCTCGAACTGCGTCTCGGCGTCCACCCGGTCCAGGCTGCGGTTGGCGACGCAGGCGCCGTCGGCCTCGACCGTCATCGGCTCTTCCGGCGTCAGGGCCAGCGCCAGGTCGAGGTCGTGGATCATCAGGTCGAGCACCACCGAGACGTCGAGGTTGCGCGGGCTGGGCGGACCGACCCGCACCGCCTCGAGCAGCAGCGGCCGCTCGGGAATGTCGAACAGCCCCATCGCCGCGAGCCCCGCGCGCTCCAGGAAGCCGCAGGCGGCGACGAGGCCGCCGGCGCGCGCCAGCGCGACGATGCGGGCGGCGTCGGCCTCCGAGGTGGCGACCGGCTTTTCGATATAGACCGCCCTGCCCGCCTCCAGCGCGGCGATCGCCGGCGCGGCATGGTGGATAGCCGGCGTGGCGATCGAGACGAGATCGACCGCGGCGATCAGCTCGGCCTCGCTGGCGAACACCCGGCCGCCGTGCTTCGTCGCCAGCGCTTCGGCGTGGACGGCGTGGTGGTCGTAGACGCCCGCCAGGGTCACCCCCGGCAGGGCGGCGTACTTGCCCGCGTGATAGCCGCCGAAGACGCCCGCGCCGATCACCCCGGCGCGCAAGGTGTCACTCATCTGGTCACTCACTTTCGCGGGCCGCCTAGCACCCGGGAAGCTGCGCCGCCAGCGACCGATTGTATCCTCTCCCTTCCAGACCGGTCATGGCCGACCGAAGTGTCGGCCACCCATGCACACCGACCACACCTTGGCCGCGCCGCGCGCGGCCACTCCACCGCCGGCGTTCTTGGGTCGCCGGGACTGACGCCCGGCGATGACCGGAGTAAAGGCAGCGCAGAGCGTGTCGCTTGCCAAACGCCGGGGAAGAGGGGCCTTGATGCGGCAGCCAACGAGGAGGCGACCATGACCCAGTCCCGCGAGATCCGCCTGAAGAGCCGTCCGAGCGGCATGCCGAACGCCGACAACTTCGAACTGGCGAGCGTGGACCTGCCCGATCCCGGCCCCGGTCAGGTGCAGGTGAAGAACACCTGGATGACGGTCGACCCCTACATGCGCGGCCGGATGAACGACGCCGAGAGCTACGTGCCGCCGTTCCAGCTCGGCCAGGCGCTGCAGGGCGGCGCGATCGGGGTCGTGGCGGCGTCGAACGATCCGTCGCTGAAGCAAGGCGACCTGGTGCAGAGCTTCTTCGGCTGGCGCGAGGCGTTCAATGCGCCGGCGCAGGCGGTGCAGAAACTGGAAACCCACGGCCTGCCGCCGCAGGCGTTCCTGGGCTACGCCGGCATGCCGGGCCTGACCGCCTACGTCGGCCTGCTGCGGATCGCCGAGCTGAAGGACGGCGACGTGGTGTTCGTCTCCGGCGCCGCCGGCGCGGTGGGCTCGGTGGTGTGCCAGATCGCCAAGCTGAAGGGCCACACCGTGATCGGCTCGGCCGGCGGGCGCGACAAGATGGCGTTCCTGCGCGACCTCGGCGTCGACCACGCGATCGACTACAAGGCCGAGCCTGACCTCACCGCGGCGTTGATGCGCGCAGCGCCGGGCGGCATCGACGTCTATTTCGAGAACGTCGGCGGCAAGCACCTGGAGGCGGCGCTGGTCGCGGCCAAGACCTTCGGCCGCTTCGCCTTCTGCGGCATGATCTCGGACTACAACGCCAGCGACGCCGGCACGGGCATCCACGGCCTGATGATGGTGGTCGGCAAGAGCCTCACCCTGCGTGGCTTCATCGTCTCCAACCACGCCGACATGCAGGACGCCTTCGTGAAGGATCTCGCCGGCTGGGTCGCCGCCGGCAAGATCCAGAGCCGCGAGACGGTCAAGGAGGGCCTCGAGAACGCGCCGGGCGCGTTCCTGGGCCTGTTCAAGGGCGAGAACCTCGGCAAGATGCTGGTGCGGCTGGGCTGAGCCCTTCCCGCTCCCTCCCTTGCGGGGCAGGGCCGGGGATGGGGGTGTCAGCTGTGCGCTGGTGCACTGGTGCCGCACCATGCGTGCACGGATCCACCCGCGACCCCCACCCCTGGGCCTCCCCGAGGGGGGAGGGGAAGTTTGTCGTCGCGCCTGAGCCGTTACGGCCCGTTCGCGGTCGACGCCCTCCCTGCGAAGGCGCTAGAAGGCGTGGCTTTTTCCGGAGCAACCCGTGGCCCGCCTGTTCAACGCCTATGTCATCGTCGACTGGAGCGCGGCCTCGAAGCCGACCACGGGTGCGGATTCGATCTGGGTCGGGGTGCTGAAGCGCGACGTGCGCTTTCGCATGGCGTTCGAGTCGCACAATCCGCCCACCCGCGCGGCGGCCGAGAAACTGATCGCCGGCATCCTCGACGAGCGCGCCAAGCGCAGCGAGCGGACGCTGATCGGCTTCGACTTCAACCTCGGCTTCCCGCGCGGGCTCGCCGCCGGGCTGAAGCTGCCGGCCGAGACGCCGCCGTGGCTGGCGGTCTGGAACCAGCTCGACCGGATGGTGAAGGACAAGGCCGACAACACCAACAACCGCTTCGGCGTCGGCTCGGAGATCAACCGGCGGCTCACCGGCGGGCCGTTCCCGTTCTGGGGCGTGCCGCCGAAGGATGCGCTGACCACGCTGCAGCCGAAGAAGACGCGGGCGCACGGACCGGGCGACATTCCCGAGTTCCGCCACGCCGAGCTGGCGGCGAAGGGCTCGAGCCCGGTGTGGAAGCTCTACTACCAGGGCTCGGTCGGCGGACAGGCGATCCTCGGCATCCCGATGGTGCGGCGCCTTAAGCTGGCCCGCGGCGAGGCGATGAAGATCTGGCCGTTCGAGACCGGCTGGAAGGCGCTGACCGAGGCGGATCTGGCCGGCGTCGCTGTCGTGGCCGCCGAGGTCTATCCATCGCTGCTGGAGGTCAAGCCGCTGCCGGGCGAGGCCAAGGACCTGGCCCAGGTGCGCACGACCGCCGAGCACTTCGCCAAACTGGACGAAGCCGGCCGGCTGGGCGCCGCGTTCGGGCACGCCAAAACCACGCCGGCCGACGTGGTCGCCGTCGCCGAGCGCGAGGAAGGCTGGGTGCTGGGGGCCTGAGCGCCTTTGCCCGCTCTCCCCCGCGAACGCGGGGGCCCAGGCTTTTTCTGACAGGCTGGCTCTCAACGATAAAAACGCCTGGGTCCCCGCGTTCGCGGGGAAGAGCGGCAATCTCGCGCTCAGTCCCGCCGCGCCAGCATCCAGAACCGGCCAAGGAGCAGGCCGGCGGAGATGTAGGCGGCGATGACCGCCGCCCAGACGATGCCGCCGATGCCCCAGCCGAGCGGGATCGCCAGGACGTAGGCCAGCGGCAGCATCACCACGACGTAGCTGGCCAGGTGCGTGCAGCTGGGGATCAGCACGTCGCCGCGCGATCGCAGCGCCTGGGCCGTCACCACCTGCATCCCGTCCGGCAGATAGAAGATGGTCGACAGCGCGAGCGCGCCAACGGCGAGCGCAATGGCGGCCGGGTCGGAGGTGTAGAGCGGGATGATCGCGCCCGCGAACGGCCAGATGATCAAGCCGATGCCGACGCCGAACGCGGCGGTCACCGCAAAGCCGACCGTTGCGGCGCGCCGGAGGCCCCGGGCGTCGCTCGCGCCGTAGGCCCGGCCGACCAGCACGCCGGTAGCGGTCGAGAGCCCGAGCGGGACCATGAACACCAGCGCCAGCACGTTCAGCGTCACCGCCCAGGCCGCCACCACCAGCGGCCCGATCCAGCCGGCGATCACGTTCATCGCCGCGAAGGCGGTGATCTCGAAGAAACTGGACGCCGCAGCGCCATAGCCGATCCGGCGCTGCTCGATCTCGATCGGCCGCGAGCGTTCGGGCTTTCGGAAAACGCCCAGGGCGCGGGCGTCGGGCATCAGGGCGATGTAGCCGAGGGTGGCGAGGCTGAGGAACGTGCGCCCGCTCGCGGTCGCGATCGCCGCGCCGTTCGCGCCCATCGCGTGAAGGCCGAAGCCGCCGGGCACCAGCACCAGGTCGACGCCGAGGTTCAGCAGGTTGGCGATCCACATCAGCGCCATCGGCGGCGTCATCCGACCCAGTCCCTCGAGCCACGACGCCGCCGCAGACGAGAGGGCGAACGCCGGCATCGACAGCGCCAAGATCACCAGCGGGCCGCTCGCGCCGGCGGCCAATCCGCCCTTCATGCCGAGCGCCCCCAGCAGCGGCGGCCCGACCAGGCAGAGCACCACCGCCGCGGCGACGCCGACCCAGAGGCCGTAGACCAGGCCGCGCCGCAGCGCCGCGCCGGTCAGTTCCGGCCGTCCCTCTCCGATCGCGCGCGACGTCATCACCTGCACGCCGGAGAGCAGTCCCATCGCCGCGCCCAGCACCGTGCTCGCCCCGGCCCAGCCCAGCGCCAGGTAGCCGAGCTGCTCGGCGGAGTAGCGGCCGACGACGATGGTGTCGGTCAGGCCCATGGTCATCACGCCCAGCCGCGCGATCACCACCGGCCCGGCGAGCTTCGCCAGCCGGGTCAGATCGGTCCGGACAGGATGGAGCGACGGCGCCGCCGGCGACGCCGCCACCGCGGCCTCGCCGCTCATCGCGCACCTTTGCGTTGGTCGGCGGACCCTGGCCGAGGAAGCGCCGCGCGACAAGAAGGGTTGATCCGGCCAGCCCGGCTGGAGGTAGGATCGTGGCGGGCTGGGGACAAGCGGGGGAAACGGTGACCGACATCATCCAACGGCGCGTCTGCGCCGAGATCGAAGGTCCGTTCGTGATCTTCATGATCGGCGCGCGGCTCAACAAGCCGTGGAAACTCAGCGTCGTGCTGCCGTTCATGGCGACGATGCCGCGGATGCTGAAGGAGCTGGGGGCGGCGCCGGAGCTGGGGCTGCTGCACGTGCGCCAGCACTTCGGCCTCGGCGGCGTGACGCTGATCCAGTACTGGCGCAGCTTCGAGCACCTGGAGGCCTACGCCCGCGCGCAGGACCGCCAGCACCTGCCGGCCTGGCAGTGGTTCAACAAGCAGCTCGGCTCCAACGGCGACATCGGCATCTGGCACGAGACCTACCTGATCGAGCCCGGCCGCTACGAGAGCGTCTACAACAACATGCCGCCGTTCGGCCTCGGCGCCGCCGGCAAGCTGGTCGACGCGGTCGGCGCACCGGCAGAGCGCGCACCAGCGGATCAAGGCGGCGGCCGCGGCCGCTTGAGCGATAAATCAACCCTTCCCCCTCTGGGGAAAGCGGCGCGAACCTCGCGAAGCGAGGGAGCCGCCGATGGGGGCTGTCGCCGCAGAAGACTCCCCCCATCGGCGAAGCGCGCTACGCGCGGCTCGCCGCTTTCCCCCGCAAGCGGGGGAAGGATTGAACGCACCTGATCGCAACGCGTTCTAAGCCAACTCCAGCCCGCGGGTGCGGCCCTCCATCAAGAGCGCGAAGTGGGCCCGGAGCGTCGCGACCATGCGGTCGAAGTAGGCGACGTCGCGGTGGGTGCGGGCCTGCATCACCGCCCCTTCCATCGCGGTCAGCACGAACTCCGCCAGCGCCCGCCGGTCGAGGTCGGGCGGCAGACGATCGGCCGCTTCGGCCAGGCGCGCCTCGATCGCCGCGGTCCAGTTCGCGAAGTTGGCGGCCAGCAGCGCGCGGACGGCGGGGTCGGGCTCGTGCAGTTCCAGCGCCAGGCTGCCGATCGGGCAGCCGTAGAGCGCAGTCGGTCTCGACGATGCTGCGGCGGTAGCGGTCCAGCAGGGCGAAGATCTTCTCGATCGGGTCGTCCACCCCGTCCCAGGCCGGCGCCAGCAGCATCTCGCCGATGCCGTCGCGATAGGCCTCCAGCACCGCGATCAGCACGTCCTGCTTGCCGGGGAAGAAGTGGTAGAGGCTGCCGGAATTGACCTGGCTGCGCGACAGGATGTCGGCGACCGAGGTCGAGTTGAAGCCCTTCTCCCAGAAGAGCTCCATCGCCGCGACGATGATCCGACTGCGCGTGTCCATCGGCTTGAGGGATCGTTCAAGCGGCGGCGCGGGTCAAGCGCGACGGCGCGCCAGGTAGAGGATGGTGGTGATGTTGCGGGTGACCCGGCCGCCGAATTCGTTCTCGGCGACACGGTGAAGCTCTGTCAGAGCCTGGCTGCAGTCCGGCATCGCCACGACGTTGGAGTAGGTCGCGTAGAGGGCGACGATCTGGTCGGCGGTCAGAGAGAGCGGCCAGTGGCTGGTCTGGTAGAGCACGCGCTCGAACGCGCCCGTTGCGTCAATCGCCGCGATCCGCGCCGCCGCCTCCAACGCGAACGGCGTGCCGCCCTTCCCGGCCGAGGGGCTGGCGGGACCGGCGAGGACGCCGCGGGTCGCGTCGTGGAACGGGTCGGGATAGGCGTCGTCGCCGAACACGTTCCACAGCGCCGCCCACCAGCCGCCGGGCTTCAGCAGCCGCGCGATCTTCGCCAGCGCCACAGGCTCGTCCAGCCAGTGGAACGCGGTGGCGCAGAGCCCGAGGTCGAACCCACCGGCCTGGAGGTCGGCCTCCTCGAAAGTCGCGGTGCGCACCTCGAGCGACGCGGCCGGAATGGCGTCGCGCAGGAACGCCGCGAGCCGGGCGTCGGGCTCGATCGCGACCAGGGGACCCGCGCCAAGCGCCAGCAGCGGGCGGGTCGCTTTGCCGGTTCCCGCGCCGATCTCGAACGCGACGGTCCCGGGGCCGACGCCGCAGTCGTCGCGCAGGGTGCGGAACACCCAGTCGGGATAGCCCGGCCGCGCGGCGTCATAGTTGGCCGGGTCGTCGCCGAACGCCTGGCGGCCGAAGGCGGGATCGAGCTGTGGGGGCTCGGTCATCGGCGTCGCGGCCAGACGCCCCCTCCACCACGCCGCTGCGCGGCGCGGTCCCCCTCCCCCGTTCCGCTACGCTTCACGGGGCAGGAGCAGGTTAGCTCAGCTTCGCTCCTGCCCCGCAAAGCGGGGGAGGTGGCGCGGCGTGCGAAGCACGACGCGACGGAGGGGGCGTCTCGCCGCAACACCAGCGCCCCCCTACTCCGCCGCCCGCAGCCCCGCGAGCCGCTCGGCCTTCAGCTTTTCGGCGACCAGGAACGCCAGCTCCAGCGCCTGTTCGCCGTTGAGGCGCGGGTCGCAGTGGGTGTGGTAGCGATCGCCGAGGTCGCCTTCGGCCAGCGCGCGGGCGCCGCCGAGGCACTCGGTGACGTTCTGGCCGGTCATCTCCAGGTGGACGCCGCCGGGATGCACGCCTTCGGCCTCGGCGATCTCGATGAAGCTCTTCACCTCGGCGAGGATGCGGTCGAACGGCCGGGTCTTGTAGCCGTTGTTGGCGACCAGCGTGTTGCCGTGCATCGGATCGATCGCCCAGACCACCTTGCGGCCCTCGCGACGGGTGGCGTTCATCAGCATCGGCAGGCGCGCGGCGATCTTGTCGGAGCCGAAGCGGCCATAGAGCGTCAGCTTGCCGGCTTCGTCATCGGGATTGAGCGCGTCGATCAGCCGGATCAGCTCGTCGGGTTCCATCGTCGGGCCGACCTTCACGCCGATCGGGTTCTTGATCCCCTTGCAGAACTCGACGTGGGCGCCGTCGAGCTGGCGGGTGCGCTCGCCGATCCAGACCAGGTGGGCCGAGGTGTCGTACCAGTCGCCCGAGGTGGAATCGACCCGGGTCATCGCCTCCTCGTAGCCGAGCAGCAGCGCCTCGTGGCAGGTGAAGAACTCGACCCGGTGCAGGTCCGGCTGGGTCTCGGGCGTGACACCGATGGCCGCCATGAAGGTCAGGGTCTCGGAGATCTTGTCGGCCAGCTCGCGGTAGCGCGCGCCCTGCGGGCTCCCCTCCACGAAACCGAGCGTCCAACGGTGGATGTTGTAGAGGTCGGCGTAGCCGCCGCCGGCGAACGCGCGCAGCAGGTTCAGCGTCGACGACGACTGCGCGTAGGCCTTCAGCAGCCGCTCCGGGTCCGGCCGCCGGGCCTCGGCGGTGAACTCCATGCCGTTGATGTTGTCGCCGCGGTAGGACGGCAGGGTGACGCCGCCGATCGTCTCGGTCTCGGCCGAGCGCGGCTTGGCGAACTGGCCGGCCATCCGCCCCACCTTCACCACCGGCTTGCCGCCGGCGAAGGTCAGGATCACCGCCATCTGCAGGATCAGCCGGAACAGGTCGCGGATGTTGTCGGCGGAGAACTCCTTGAAGCTCTCGGCGCAGTCGCCGCCCTGCAGCAGGAACGCCCGGCCCTCCGACACCTGACCAAGCAGGTGCTTCAGTCGCCGCGCCTCGCCGGCGAACACCAGCGGCGGCATGCGCCGCAGCTCGGTCTCGACGCGTTCCAATGCCGCCATGTCCGGGTAGTCGTCCGGCACATGCTTGGCGGGCAGGGTCCTCCAGGACGAGGGCGTCCAGCGGTCGGTCATAACGGGCCTTCTTCGAAGGGCGCGGTTTCTAACGTAGATGGGAGGCGAAGGCCACAGGTTGATATGCTTGCTGGCGGTGAGCAGGCGGAGCAGCTCTCAAGAATGGACCACGAACCTCACGAACCTCACGAACGCATCCCCTTCCATGTCATCCCGGCCGGAGCCACGCAGTGGCGGAGAGCCGGGATCTACTCGTCGCTGGCGGAGAAGGAGATCCCGGATGAGTCCGCTTCGCGGCTCTCCGGGATGACATGCCTGGTTTGATTTGATTGATGATTCGCCGAGACTTCTGAAGGAACCAGCATGCAGAACTTCGAGCAGATCTTCGAGCGGGCGGCGGCGCGGAAGGGCGGGGCGGCGGCGCTGGAGGCGATGATCGCCGAGTGGCCGCCGAAGCCCCCGGCGGAGCTGGCGGCGACGCCGGACGATCGCTGGCTGGCGGAGATCACCCGATCGGTGTTCCAGGCCGGGTTCAACTGGCGGGTGATCGACAACAAGTGGCCGGGGTTCGAAGCGGCGTTCCAAGGCTTCGACCCGAAGCTGAACGCCGCCATGAGCGAGGACGAGTTCGACGCGCACCTGAAGGACACCCGGATCATCCGCAACGGCGCGAAGATCGCCTCGGTGCGCGCCAACGCCCAGTTCCTGGTCGATCTGGCCGCCGAGCACGGCAGCGCCGCCAAGTTCTTCGCCGATTGGCCCGACACCGACTTGGTCGGCCTGCTCGAGGTGATGAAAAAGCGCGCCAACCGATGCGCCGGCGAGACCGCGATGCGGCTGCTGCGGCGGATGGGCAAGCCGGCCTTCATCACCACCCGCGACGTCGCCGCGGCCCTGGTCGAGGCCGGCGCGCTCTCCGCCCCGCCCAAGAACCGCAAGGACCTGCAGGCGGTGCAGGACGCGTTCAACGCCTGGAGCGCCGAGAGCGGACGGGACCTCAACGCCATCAGCCGCACGCTCGCGCTGAGCACCGGCCCCAGCTACGAGCCCGGCGCGCCGCCCTGGCCCCGCTGAGGCTGAGGTATCAGCGCCGCAACATTGCCGTCCGGTGGAATTCAACCTACACTGCAAGCCGTCGGAAAAGTTACCGGGGGTGGACCTAGATGGCGGCGGACATTCGCATCAGGGCCGGCGTCCACAATCTGACCGCCCAGAACGTCGCCGATGTGCGCAGCGCCTATGGCCAGATCCAGGCGATCGGCGACAACCGCGGCTTCCAGTACCTGGCCGGCCTGCACGGCGTGCCCAGCTGGTACTGCTGGCACCACCAGCAGAACTCGCGCATCGCCCAGCAGATGGAGCTGTTTCTGCCCTGGCACCGGGCCTATCTCTACAACTTCGAGATGGCGCTGCGCGACCGCGTGCCCGGCGTGACCCTGCCCTGGTGGGACTGGACCCTGCGTGGCCCGCAGCAGAATGGCCTGCCCAAGATCTTCACCGACGCCAAGGGCGCCGACGGCAAGCCCAACCCGCTGAGACAGTTCAGGATCAACCTGCCCGCCACCAATCCGCCGCTGGTCCACACGACCAAGCGCCGTCCCGGGCCGCCGAACGAGTTGCCGTCCACGGACGACGTCAACAACGCCCTCGCCCGCACCGACTGGAACGACTTCACCGATGCGGTCGAGAGCCTGCACGATCAGGTGCACGGCTGGGTGTCCGGCGACATGGGGGTGATTGGAACCGCCGCGTTCGACCCCATCTTCTGGTGTCACCACGCGATGATCGACCGGCTCTGGTATCTCTGGCAGGTGAAGAACGGGACCGGCAACATCTCACGGGACCTGCTGGACGAGGTGCTGACCCCGTTCAACTTCAAGGTCCGCGACGTGCTGAACCCGGCGGACCTCGGCTATGACTACGCGGCCGGTCAGGTCGCCGTGCCGGTGGAAGGCTAGAGACGATGGCGAGAACACCCGCCGGCGGCCGGCGCCGCCCCACCCTCTCCTCCCCGGTCCGCAGCGAGGGCACGGCCAAGATCTACACCTCCAAGCCGGTGACGATCGACTTCGCCGGGCCCAGCCACCGCTACGCGCGGGCGGACCTGGAGATCGACGGCATCTTCCACGGCGAGGCCAGCTACGAAGCCCGGGTCTTCCTCAACAACCCGAAGGCCGACCACAAGACGCCGAAGACGCTGGAGAACGGCTACGCCGGCTCGTTCTTCATCCTCGGCCACGGCGGCTGCCTCGGCGATCCGGGCCACTGCGACGTCAACGACAGCAAGCGCGAGGCTTACGACTTCCGTCCGCCGCATCCGCTGACGCCGGCCTCCAAGCGCGTCACCGTCACCACCGCGCTGCGGGAGATCGCCAAGACCACCAGCCAGGTGACCGTCACCGTGGTGCCGATCGTGACCGCCGCCAACGAGCTTTGCGACACCGTCAACGTTTTCCGCTTCGGCGCGATGAAGTTCCTGACCTACAACGGCTGAGCGCCGCGGGTCGGCGCCCCCGGGGTCAGGAGACGATGCTCGATATTCTGCTTTACGACGGCTTCGGCGCGCACGCCGCCGACGGCGCCGGCTATGCCGCCGAACTCGAGGCGGCGCTGCAGGACGAGGTGCCGGACAAGCACCTGGTCCAGTTCGCCAAGGTCGCCGCCCACACCGTCGGCGAGCACCTGGGCGACTGGCCGCGCGCGAGCCAGATGGTCGGCCGGCTGCTGGCGGACCGTGCGCCCGGACGCCGAGACCGCCAAGGCCTGGGGCCATCTGCACGTGGCGCGGCTGCTGGCCGGCGACGTCGCCGGCGCGGCGCAGGCCGAGATCGCCTGCTGCCTCGGCGCGGGCGCCGGACTTCCGCGCGGCGGCGGTCGAGCTGAAGTTCCTGCTGGTGGCGGCGCTGGTGGGCGCCGGCCGGGCCGCCGAGGCCGCGGCGATCTACGAAGGCGCGCTCGACCTGGCGCGCGGGCTCGAGGAGGCCGCGCCGGACCGGGCGATCGCCGTCGCCAGCAACAACCTCGCCATGGAACTGCTGGAGGCGAAGTCCCGAACCGAGGCGGAAGCGGCGCTGATGCAGCGCGCCGCGGCGGCCTCGCACGAGTTCTGGGTCAAGTGCGGCGCCTGGATAAACGACGCGCGCGGCGGCTACCTCGAAGCGCTGGTCGCGAACGTGCTGGGCGAGCCCGCCGCGGCGCTGGCTCACGCCGACCGCGCGCTGGCGCTGATCGACGCCAACGGCGGCGCCGCGATCGACGAGACCTTCCTGCACCTGGCCCGCGCCCACGCCCTGAAGCTCGCCGGCGACGACGAGGCCAGCATGAGCGAACTGGAACTCTGCGACAACGACGCCGACGGCTGGGACGACGAAGGCCTGGTCGCCTGGTACGTCGAGGAGCGCAACCGCGTCCTGCCCGACGCCGCGCCGTTCACCGAGGACGACGAGGAGCCGGATTAGGGTCTGGGCTCACTCCGCGGTGCGGCTCAACGGCGCGGCGGGCAATTCATCCGGAAAGCTGCCGTTCCGAACGTCTGCAATGGGGGGGCTTGCGGACATTAGGCCGCGTCCGGATTCGGCCAGGAGGCCTCGACGTTGTTGTTGTCGGGATCGAGGACGAACGCGACGTAGTTGGCATCGCGCCTGAGTCCCTGGTCGCGAAAGCCGGGCGGCCCGTTGTCGCGGCCGCCATTCGCTAGGGCGGCGGCGTAGAAGGCGTCGACCGCTTCGCGGCTCGGCGCGGCGAAGGCAAGGTGTATGGGCGCGGCGCCTGAGGCGTTGCCCGCCCTCCAGTAGCTGGGAACGCCTTTGCGGCCGCCAGAAATGAACAGAAAGCCGCGCTGATCGGGATCCTTGAACAGCGCCGCGTCGAACTGCGGCATGTTCTGCAGGCGCTCGATGCCAAGCGGCTTCAGGCAGGCGGTGAAGAAGGGCAGGCTGACGTCCGCATCGCGGACAAGGAATCCGAGGTGGTCGAACATGCGGTCATTGTCTCTAAGGATGCGCCGAGACGCGTCAGCAATAGCGGGCGTGACGTATAGCACTCCGCCAGACGCACGCTCGGTACAGGCACCATGCCGAGCAGCCTGGAAACAAACCGCCTCGTCCTGAGGAAGCCCGAAACGGACTTTCTCGAACGGCGGCTATGGGTGGTCGAAACCCGCCTGGGCGGTGCCGTCCGCAAGCACACACTGAGGCGGCCGCGATGGGCCAGGCTAGAGGGAGGGCACTCCGATCTCGAACGCCGTCCCGGGCGGGCCAGTGACCGAAAGTTCGCCGCTGACCTGGGCGACAAGCGACCTGACCAGCTTCATTCCCAAGCCGCCGCCAAGCGGACTCTCCACCGGGTCGGGCAAGCCCCGGCCAAAATCGCGCACCGACAAGCGGAACCCGTCACCTTCACCCAAGAGCCGGACCAAGATCAGACCTTTGTCGGGAGGCGGATAGGCGTATTTGACAGCGTTTGTGACGAGTTCGTTGACCACCATGCCCAGGGGGATGGCCGTGTCCACCGACAATGATATGGCCTCGGCTTCGACTTTGACTTCGATGCGTTCATCGTGGATGAGCGCTTCCTTCACCCCGGCGCACAGGTCCCGCAGGTAGGCGCCAAAGTCCACGGCATCCTTGTGGGCGCCGCGATAGAGCGCCCGGTGCACCTGTGCGATGCTTTGGACTCGAGAGTTGGCCCTCAGGAGCTGATCGCGCACGGTGTCGTTGTCGGTCTCGCGAGCCTTCATCCGCAATATGCCGGAGACGAGCGTCAGGTTGTTGTTGACCCTGTGATTCAGCTCATCGAACAGCTCGCCTTGGCGCGCCTCGGCTCGCTTGCGCTCTGTTATGTCAAAGAAAAGCTGAGCCATTCGCGTCTCGGTGACGCGCGTGACCCGGATTTCGTGCCAGAGATCGACGTTGCGAGTGTAGGTTTCGAAGCTGGCGGGCTCGCCCGTTTTCAGAACGCGGTCACAGAGTGTGAGCCAATCCTTCCGATCCCCCTCGGTGTCGCTGAGCTTGGTTCCAACGGCCTCAGGCCCCACACCCAACATTCGCTGCAGGGCGGCGTTCATCTCGAGGATGGTGTAATCCGCGAGTTGACCTTGAGCGTCCCAAATGGCGTCGCAAATGGCGAAGCCTTCGGTCATATTCGCCAGCAGCGCTTCGAGACTGAGCTGACGCTCCTCTCCGCGCTTCAGGTCGCTGATGTCCTGGACGACGACGTTCACGCCAACGACTTCGCCATCGACGGCCAGGGGATAGTAGTTGGACAGCCAGACGCGATCGTCCTGAGGCGATCGAGGATTGCGCCGGCGGGACTTGCGATTGACCACCGGCTGGTTGGTCTCGATGACGCGGCGGTAAAGGGGCTCAACCAAGTCAGCCGCCGCGTCTCCCAGCACCTCCCGAACTGATCGTCCGAGGTGGTCGGCAGGGGCCAGATTGTGAATTGCTGCGAGCCGGGCGTTTACCCGGACATAACGCAAAGATCGGTCCAGAAACGCCAGCCCGACCGGCGCGGCTTCATAGATTGCGGCAAGTTCCGCCGGAGTGTCGAACGCCCGCCCGCTCGCATCCATTCAGTAGGTCCGACCTGTCGCTGATCGTCCAAGTATGAACTGACAAAGTTCCTAGCTGTTTCAGCGCGCCATGGCCACCGCGCCGCTAACTCGGCGCGAGTTTCCCGGCCCTCAAGGGCCGCGGCGGAACGTCGGCGGCTACGAGTTGGTTAGAATCCTTATGGATTGCCTGCGCGTGCTGATCGTCGAAGACGAACTCTTGGTCGCCTTGGAGCTTGAGTTCGCTCTTGGAGCAGTTGGCCATGTCGTTTGCGGCACCGCCGCGTCGCAGACCGAGGCCATTCATCTTGCCACAGCCACTCGGCCCGACTGCGCAGTCGTCGACATCAGTCTACGCCCAGGTGATGGCCGCATCGTCGCCAGAGTGCTGACGGCTCAGGGTGTCGCGGTGTTGCTCGCAACCGGCCAATGCGACGACGTGAAGAGCCTGTCGCGCACCGGCGCACTCGGCTGCCTTCCCAAGCCCTATAGAGCCGACGACGTCCCGGCCGCCCTGATAGCTATCTGTCGGCGCCGACGCGGCGAAACGCCGGTCGAACTCCCGGACAACATGTTTCTCCTAGATGCCGCGTGAATTACGCGTCCGCACTAGTGGTGCAAACTTTCCGCTGGCGACGTGGCAGCGGCCGTTATTGTTGATCTTCTGGGCAACTGCGGGCGCTGCAGCCTACATGGATCAGGCAGAAAAGGAGGTCCGGAACCGTCCGGACCTCCTCTGGGGCGGCGCCGCGGATGGCCGCCGAAGCGGCCGCTCCGATCGGCGCGAGGCTTCGATCAGTCGTGCGGCGTTGAGGCTGCGCCGGCGACGGCGCCGGTGCCGCCACCAACGGCGGCGCCAACCGCCGCGCCAGGGGCGCACCCAATCGGAAGCGTCACAATACACCCGATTGCCGCGCCGACACCGGCGCCCGTCGCTCCGCCCGCCAAGGCGCGCGCGCCCGGATCAGCGTGCCAATTCCCATCCCGCTCGTAATACCCACGGTCATTGTCCGGATCGGCGCGCCAGTGCACATGCGCGTCACTTTGGTGGGCGTCATACCAATCGGAATTGTAGTAGGTGATCGGCGCGTCGGGCCCGTAAGCATATCTCCGGTGTACTCGCCAGCAGTCGCCGTACTGATTGCAGGCGACATAGGTCCGTTCAACCGTATCGGCGCTCGCGACCGCCGGCATCATCGAGCTTCCGCCCACAATGGCGAGAAACGAGCCCAGGCCGAGCGCAGTAGTAGTAAGAATCTTCACAGTATCACCTTTCTTTGGCGACGGGCCGCAGGCCCGACAGCTGTCCATTCTGCGACAAACGAGCCGGGGAAGACCTTGGTTCCAGCCATGGATGGCAGCGAACGCTGGAACGAGCCGGCTTCGCGTCTCGCCATAGACTGCTGAACTTCCGTCTATGAGAGTCCGCTTAGGGTCCAGGCTGTGTAAAAACTCGGGGCCGTTGGAAGCTTGGCGGCGCGAGGCGCGGCGCGGTCTCAGGCCCGGATGGCGGCGATGAGCGGCCCGGTCCCGAGGATCTGCATCACGCGCTTCAGATTGTAGGCCAGGACGTGGAGGCTGATCTCCGTCTTCACGTTCCTCAGTCGCTTCATCAGGAAGTGAGTGGCGCCCATCCAGGCTTTGATCGTGCCGAAGGGGTGAGGGCCGCGCCGATCCGTGTGGCGACCGTGCTCTTGCCCGATCCGCTGTTGCCGACAACAACCACGCGCGTGGAGTACTCAGCCGCCATCGAACCTCTCGCCACCGCGCGGAGAGCTGGCTCCGGCGGCCTCGCGCGTCCCTACCTAGCACCTGTAACGTTCGCAATGGGGTCGAAACCTGCCGCCAAGTGATAACCGGGAAGCGGACGTCGCGCGGCCGGCTTTGGGTGGGAACGAGACATTGGGCGGGTCTCGGCCCCGGGTGACCTTAGCCTTGCCTCTCGCGACAACCCGGATAGGGTCCTTACGGCGGCCAGGGGCAGGGCCGCACCGGCATGTCGGACGTCTTCGTCTCCTACGCGCGATCCACTGAAAAGCAGGGGCAGGCCGTGGCCGAGGCTCTGCGGGCGCTCGGCTACAGCGTCTGGATCGACGACCAGCTCCCCGCCCATCGCAACTACTCTCTGGTCATTGAGGAGGAGCTGGACCGAGCCAAGGCCGTGCTGGTGGTCTGGTCGGCAGAAGCGACCCGGTCCGACTGGGTGATGGACGAGGCTGAGCGAGCGCGTGAGCAACGCAAGCTGGTTCAGGTTAGCCTCGACAAGGCCCGCCTGCCGATGCCGTTCGGCCGAATCCAGTGCGTGGACCTGAGCGGTTGGACAGGCGACCTTGATGCGCCTGGCTGGCGCAAGGTGACGGCCAGCATCGCCGAGCTGATGGGGGTGTCCGCGCCTTTGCCGAGCCGATCGACCGCGCCGGCGCGCGCGCAAACCGCCGAGCCGCTGCTTGCGGTGCTGGCTTTCGACAACCTGTCCGGTGATCCGGAGATGGTCTATTTCTCGGACGGGGTCTCGGAGGAGATCCAGCAGACCGTGGCAAGGGGGGTCGACCTCAGGGTCATCGGTCGAGCCTCGAGCTTCCAGTTCCGCGGGGCCGACAAGGCGGCGTCACACGTCGGCGCAGAACTCGGCGCCACCCATGTTCTGGATGGGTCGGTCCGCCGAAGCGGCGCGCACGTGCGGATCTCCGCTCAGCTGATCGAATGCGCCATGGCGACGACGCTCTGGTCGGACCGCTTCGACGGAGACTTGACCGACGCCTTCGCCCTGCAAGACGAAATTGCGGCGGCGGTCGCGTTGGCGCTGAGGAAGACGTTCGCGCCATCGGCGGAAGCGAGACCGGTCGATCCGAGGGCCTACGACCTCTACCTTCGCGCCGGGGCGCTCTTCATAGGGGGACGAGAGCAAGATCGCATTGAGCGCGCCGCCGCGGGAGTGGCCATGCTGGAGCAAGCCGTCGTACTGGCGCCTGCCTTCGCCCGGGCGTGGGCGGAACTGGCGCTTATGCGGGCGATCTTGCTGCGCAGGGCGCCGGCCCGACTTCCGGAACTGACGGGGGCCAGGGTCAGGGAGGCGGCACAGACCGCCCTCGCGCTGGACCCGTGCGCGGGCGTTGCATACGAAGCGCTGGGTCATCTCGCGCCATTCGGGGGCTATCAGGAACGCGAGGTCCTTTTCGAAAAGGCGCTGGTCGCGTCGCCAGCCGAACCCGGGATCCTGAACGAGATCGCCCATCTGTTACGGGTGGTCGGTCGAACGCGTGAGGCGCTCGCCCTTTTCGAGCGGGCGAACGATCTGGATCCGCTGTACTGGCCAGCGGCCGGGTCCCGCGCGGATGCGCTCCATGCGGTCGGCCGCCGGGAGGAGGCGTTGGGGGTGGAGGACGACTGCCTCGCACGCTGGCCTGAGGTGTCGGCGATTGTGAACGACGCCATCGTCCACGCCGGCGAGGATCACGATTGGAAGCGCCTCGATGCGCTGGTCGAGCGGGCCCGCGAACGCGGCTTCGACAGCCCACGCCTGCGCGCGCTCATCGAGTACCATGACCATCTTCGCCGTCCCGATCCGGCTTATGTGAAGCGCGCCCTCCGCGCGGCGTCGCTGGACCTGGCGCGCACCGGGACCGTGCCGATCGGCCAACTGCTCGAACTGCATTCGCTGGGTGCGGAAGAAGCGGCTTTCGACCTGGCGGGCCGAGCCTCCTTTGCGCACATGTTCGAGCCGGCCGGTCCCCCGCCTGCGGGCTCCATGCCGGCCGTCATGTGGCTCCCGTTGCATGAGCCGATGAGGCGTGACCGGCGCTTCGTGGACTTTTGCGCGAAGCTCGGTCTCTGCGACTATTGGGTAGAGTCCGGGCACTGGCCTGACTGCGCCGATGCGGGCGTGTTGCCGTATGACTTCAAGGCCGAGTGCCGGCGACTGGCCATGACTTAGCAGTCGCGCGCCGATGTCTGCTTTTGATGCTGTGGACGGCACTCCACCACCCGCAGGAGTATAGGCTTCTGCAAGCAGGAGGAGGAGTGCGATGGGTCAGGTGGTTACGATCGGTCTGGATTTGGCCAAGTCGGTGTTCCAGGCGCATGGGGTAGACGAGGCGGGCGAGATCGTGGTCCGGCGCAAGCTGCGGCGATCTCAGCTCCTGGCTTTCTTCGCCAGGCAGCCGGCGTGTCTGGTGGGCATGGAGGCCTGCGCCTCTTCGCACCACTGGGCGCGGGAGCTGATCGCCCTCGGCCATCAGGTGAAGCTGATGCCGGCGCAGTACGTGAAGCCCTACGTCAAGCGCAGCAAGAACGACGCGGCTGACGCAGAGGCGATCTGCGAGGCGGTCAGGCGACCGACGATGCGGTTCGTCGCGATCAAGAGCCCTGAGCAGCAGTGCGCGATGATGCTGCACCGGGTGCGGCTGGTGCTCTGTCGCCAGCGCACTCAGCTCTCCAACGCGCTGAGGTCTCATCTGGCGGAGTTCGGCATCGTCGCGCCGGTCGGCCGCCTGGGCCTCGAGCGGCTGATCGAGATCATCGCCGATCCCGGTGATCGGCGCCTGCCAGCGGGCGCGCGGATCTCATTGCAGATGCTGGTCACGCAGCTTGCCGTCGTGAAGGCTCAGATCCTGGAGAACGACCGCAGGATCATGGCTGATGCGCGTCGCACCGAGCTCGGCCGGCGGCTGATGGCGGTCCCCGGCGTCGGCCCGTTGCTCGCCAGCGCACTTGTGGCCACCGTCGCCGATCCGCGCAGCTTCCGGTCGGGTCGCGACCTGGCGGCGTGGATCGGCCTGGTTCCCCGGCAGAACTCCAGCGGGGGCAAGGAGCGGCTGGGCTCGATCTCCAAGGCCGGCCATCGCTACCTGCGCCAGATGCTGGTCGTCGGCTCCATGGCGGTGATCCGATACGCCGAGCGCTCGGCCAGGCAGCGCCCCTGGCTGGCGCAGCTGCTGGCGCGGCGCAAGGCGAAGGTCGCGGCGGTGGCGCTGGCCAACAAGATCGCCCGGACAGTCTGGGCGATGATGATCAGCGGCGATCGCTACCGCGAGCCGGTTGCCGTTTGAGCTGCGCGCCGACGGCGCTGACGAAGTTGGGAAGGGCGAACTGGAGCTAATGCACAAAGCCGGTTGAAACCGCCGCGCCGGGAGACCCCGCTTTTCGACCCTGCACCTCGAGTGCGCGCTTATGGTCGGGACCCGGTCCGCGCGATCAAGGCATTATGGCCCGCGGCCCTCACGCGCCGCACCCACAGGCCGTACACATGGCCGCACCAACCAGCCCTGCAGAAGCTCAAGAACCCCCTTGCCACAGGAGTGCCGTCCACACAGGGTCGAAACTTCCGGTTGGCGCAATGCCCGAAAGCGGACGCCGAGTGAGGCGGCTACGTTGGCATGACGCCCGATCAGGGCTGACACCGGCATCTTCACCGAAGCCTCACGCTTCCGCATCAGTTGATCCCTCTGTACCCGGAAGATCAGCAACACCTCAAGACACAGGTTCCTCGTCTCCCAGTAACGGTCTGCGCCAGTTGCAATAAATCCGTCGCGATTCCTGCATGAAAACTTCGCTTGAGCCTGACGGGCCCTGCCTTCAACCAACCCCGCATCCAAACCGGGAAATGCAGGGGATCAACCATGTCAAATCACCAGGGCCTCCGGATCGCGAAAGGCGCGGCGCGATGGCGGCAGGGAGTTGCCGGGCTCATGGCTACGGCCAGCATGCTGGCGTTCGCCGGCCTCGCCCACGCCGCGGAGGCTGACAGCGATTCCGACGCTGACGGCGCCAACACGGTCAGCAGCGTTGTGGTGACGGCCGCGCCGCGCCAGGAGGCGGCCGCGCGAGCGGTCCAGCAGGCGGCGCCCAACGAGTTGCGCGTCCAGGCGGCGGAGACCATCCTGAAGTACCCCGACTTCAACGCCGCAGAGGCGCTCGGGCGCATTCCCGACGTCTCGCTTTCCAGCGACACGGGCGAGGGCCGCTTCGTGCAGATCCGCGGCATTGACGCCAATCTCGATGGCGCGACCTACGGCGGCGTGCCGCTGCTCAACACCAACCCCGGTGGCACAGCGGCTGGCGGCGGTGGGCGGGCGGTGGAGTACGACACCATCCCGACCGGCGCGATCGACGGTATCGTCGTCAACCTGACGCCGCTGCCGGACCACGAGGCCGAGGGCCTGGGCGGCTCGATCGAACTGACGCCGCGCAACGCCGCCCACATCGATGCGCCGTTTGTCGACATGACCCTCGGCGCCGGCTACGAGCCGCTGCACGCGCACGGCGGCCCCTATGAGGCCGCGATCGCCATCGGCGGGCGGTTCGGCGTCGGCGACCACGGCCTGGCCTGGCAGAACGGCCAGGACCAGTCCCCGCGCGCGGGATTCATCTCCAACCCGATGCCGTTCTCGTTCGTGATCACCGCGTCCTTCAAGGAGGATCGCCGCGCGATCGACGACCTGGAAGAGAGCTACGTCGACGATTTCATCGCGCAGACCAACGCGATCCACCAGTACGATCTGCGCCGCTACGACTATCACCGCCGGCGGTTCGGCTACGGCGGCGAATTCGACTTCGAGCCCAACGACGACCACCGCTGGTATGTCCGCGCCGACATCGCCGGCTACACCGAGTCCGTCCACAAGAACTTCCTGCTGTTCAAGCACCTGGACGACGTCGAGAACACCGACCCGGCGGCTGGTCCGCTCGGCATCCCGGTCGATCCGGCGCGGCCCAGCGTGTTCGTCGCCACCACCACACCCACGGAAACGCTGACCGACGAGCAGGAGACCCACCGCAACCAGATCTATGTGATCGGCGGCGAAGACCGCTTCGGCGACGTCCACATCGACTACCGCGCCGCCTACAGCCGGGCGACTTTCGCGGTGACCCGCAACGTTGGCGCACAGTTCGCCGGCCCGGGCGGCGTGCCGATCACCTACGACAACACCACGACGCCGAACTTCCCGATCTTCACGTTCCCGACTGGCTTCAACGTGAATGACGCCACGCAGTACACGCTGTCGTCCGTCAGCGGAAACCAGACCTTCGATTCCGACTACGAATGGTCGTTCGCCGGCAACGCCGACATGCCGCTGCACTTCCTTGGGGCCGACGACAAGTTGAAGTTCGGCGCGGAGGCGCGGCTGCGCAGCAAGACCGCCACCGAGATCGACAACAATTTCGGCGACCAGAACGGCAATATCCCGCCGATCAATCTGTCGACCGTGTCGTTTCCCGCGATCCGGTACTACGACGACCACTACAGCAACGGGCCGTTCATCAACATCAACGCGATCCGTGTACTGATCGCCGATGGGACGATTCCGCAGGCCGCGCCGCCCTCGTTCAACCAGGGCAGCTTCATCAAGAACAGCGAGAACATCTACGCCGGCTACGCCGAGTTCGTCGGCCAGTGGGGCCAACTGGGCCTGCTCGCCGGCGTCAGGGTCGAGGCGACCGACGCTCACTATGGCGCCTTCTCGTTCGACCTTGCTGGCGACGCATCGTTCGACAACCGGCCCGTCGGCTACGTCAACGCATTCCCGACCGTGCAGCTGAAGTACAGCTTCTCGCCGACGCTGCAGGCGCGTGCGACCTATTCGACCGGCATCGCGCGGCCCGGGTTCGAGCAGAACACTGCGGCCGCTTCGGTCAGTCTCGGCACCATCCCCGGCACGGCGCTGATCACCCGCGGCAATCCGGGCCTGCAGCCGACCTACGGGAACAACTTCGACCTGGACATCGAGGACTATCTGCCCGGCGGCGGCGTGATCGAGGTTGGCCTGTTCGACAAGGAGTTCAGCAACTACATCGCCGACCGCATCCGGCACGACGTGCCGGACCCGCTGGAGCCCGTCGGGTTCTCGGACGTGGTGAAGACGTTCCTCAACATTCCGAGCGGCTACGCGCGCGGGGTCGACGCGAACTACCACCAGAAGTTCACCGGCCTGCCCAAGCCGTTCGACGGCCTCGGGATCGACGCCAACCTCACGCTCGTCGACTCGCACATGGTCGAGTACGACGCCGCGACCGTGCTAGCGAACTCGCAGGGGAACCTGACCACTCAGCAATCCGGACCGCTGCCGGGCGCCTCACAGGTGACCTGGAACCTTTCCGGCTTCTACGAGGCGTACGGGCTCGAGCTGCGGCTGGCGGCCGAATACGTCAGCCACAGCCTGTTCGGCCTCGGCGGCCTCAAGCAGCTCGACGTGATCCAGGACGACCGCACGACCCTCGACTTCACCTCCGCCTACGCGTTCAACAAGCACTGGCAGGTGTATTTCAACGCCAAGAACCTGCTGAACACGCCGCTGCGCTACTACGAGGGCAGTTCGAACCGGCCGATCCAGCGGGAGTTCTACGACGCCACCTTCGAGGCCGGCGTCAGGGCGCATTTCTAAGAAGCCGGGAACAGGAAACGCCTCATCGCGGTCGCGGTGAAGGTTCACAGTAAGCTCAACGTCTGGTTTGGGTCGAACCTCCCTGTCGAGGCCATGCCCGAAGGGGTCCCCGCGTTGGCGTCGTGCCTCCTGGAGGCCGGCGACTTCAAGCGACCGCGAGGCCGAGCTAGGGCAAACTGAACAGCTTGTTGCAAACTTCGCCGAGCTTCAGCGCCAAGGCGTCGCCCTGGAGCTTGTTGCCGTACGGCGGCTTAACACCGACGTTGCAGATATGATCGCCTTTGACCGCCTGGACGCCGTCTTCCTGCGTTCGGACGGCTTTGTCGCCGACCCCGTTGAGCGGCGTGCCGTTCTTCGTGTCAACATCTTCATCAAAGACCGCGGACCCGCCGCTGCTCAGATAGATGTTGATCGTGGAGTAGTCCGTGTTTGGCGCGTGCGCGGTCGAGAACGTGCAGGCGTGAGGGCCATTCGGCTGACTGTCGCCGCTGGCCTTCCCGAAGACCGCGGTAATTTCGTCCGGCGTCAGATACTTGGCGCAAGCGGTCGCTCCATTGAGGACCCACTGGTCGGCGTCGACCGTGGGCGGGGAGGCCGCGCCCGTGGCGCCCATCAAACCGCCGCCCGCGCCATTGGTGGGCGCGGCAGGACTCCGTTTGCAGGCCGCGACCGCGCACGCTGCGAAGAGACAGACCATGGTTAGGCGACAAACCGAAGCCATGTGAGAACTCCCAGACTCGCCATTCTGCTGCGCCCCGAGACTATACCGCGGCTGAAGTGAGCCGGGGAGCCGCCGCCGCATCTCATTGCAATTCAGGGGCAGGGTCGAAACCGGTCATTGCGTTCACGCCTGAAAGCGGACCCGTGCAGCAGCTAGCTTAGGAGACCCGACGCGTCATTCCCTCGCGGCGCCGTTGCGCGGCGGCGCAGGCGGATGCATGGACTTATCCCCAGGAACGCGACATGGGACGCGCCGTCAGGTGCGCGCCGTCGGAAGGGAGTGCGAGCCGTGCCGGAAGCCATCCTCGAGCCCGATCTGCCGATCGTCGATCCGCACCATCACCTGTGGGACCGCCTGGGCGGCGCGGGCAGTCCGCTGGGGCCGCAGCCGACCGGGCCGCTGCATCCGTTCACCCAGGTCGTCGCCCGCAAGCCCCGCTACCTGGTCGACGACCTGCTGGCCGACATGAAGAGCGGCCACAACGTCGTCGCCACGGTGTTCGTGCAGTGCGGGGCGATGTACCGCGCCGACGGGCCGGAGCACCTGAAGCCGGTCGGCGAGACCGAGTTCGTCAACGGCGTCGCGGCGATGACCGCCAGCGGCATCTACGGGAACGTGCGCGCCTGCGCCGGCATCGTCGGCCACGCCGACTGCACCACGGGCGACAAGGTCGACGCGACTTTGCAGGCGCACCTGAAGGTCGTCGGACCGCTTCCGCGGCATCCGCCACAGCTGCTCGTCCGACCCGGACCCGAACGTGCTGGGCCCCCTCGCCCGCCAGACCCCCGGGCTCTATCTCTCCGACGCGTTCCGCGACGGCTACGCGCGGCTGGCCAGGTACGGCCTGTCGTTCGACGCCTGGCTGCTGGAGCCGCAGTTGCCGGAGCTGATCGACCTGGCCAAGCGCCACCCGGACATTCCGGTGGTGCTCGACCACGTCGGCACGCCGCTCGGCATCGCCAGCTACGAGGGCCGGCGCGAGGAGCGGTTCGGGATCTGGCGCGACAACATCCGCCGGCTGGCCGACCTGCCGCACGTGAACGTCAAGCTCGGCGGCCTCGCCATGGCGTTCTGCAACTTCCCCTCGTTCATGGCCGAGCCGCCAGCCTCGTCCGCCCAGCTGGCGGCCGACTGGAAGCCCTACCTCGAGACCTGCATCGAGGCCTTCGGGCCGAGCCGCTGCATGTTCGAGAGCAACTTCCCGGTCGACCTCGGCTCGTGCGACTACCCGACGCTCTGGAACGCCTTCAAGGTGTTCGCCAAGGGCTACTCCGCGGCCGAGAAGGCCGACCTGTTCGCCGGAACCGCAAAGCGCGTCTACCGGCTCGACCTCCCCAACTAACCCCCCAAGGACCACTCCCATGGCCATCGATTTCGAAATTCCGGCGGAGGCCAAGGCCATCCGCGAGCGCGTGCGCCAGTGGGTGCACGACGAGTGCATCCCGGCCGAGAAGAAGCTGATCGACGGCGCCGACTACAAGTCGACCCTGGCCGAGCTGCGCAAGAAGGCCCGCGCCCAGGGCCTGTGGTGCCCCTTCATCCCGAAGGAATACGGCGGCATGGGGCTGGGCCCGCTGGCCAACGCGCTGGTGCAGATGGAGCTGGGCGAGAGCTACCTCGGCGCGCTCTCGATGAACACGCAGGGCCCCGACGACGCCACCATGCTGACCCTGCTGACGCACGGCACCGAGTTCCAGAAGGAGAAGTTCCTCAAGCCGCTGCTGAACGGCGAGAAGCGCATCTGCTACTCGATGACCGAGAAGGCCGCCGGCGCCGACGCCACCGGCATGCAGACCCGCGCGGTCAAGGACGGCAACGAGAACTACGTGCTGAACGGCGAGAAGTGGTTCTCGTCGGCCGCCTCGCGCCGCCGACATCGCCCTCGTCATGGCCAAGACCGACCCGGACGCGCCGCGCCACCAGCAGTTCTCGACCTTCCTCGTCGAGCTGCCGAACCCCGGCTACAAGATCAAGCGCGACATCCAGACCATGGCCGCCGAGGGCCCGCTCAGCCACATCATGGGCGGCGGCCACGCCGAGGTCGAGATCAAGGACCTGGTGGTGCCGGCCGAGAACCTGCTCGGCGGCGAGGGCCAGGGCTTCAACATGGGCCAGCACCGCCTGGCTTACGGGCGCCTGCGCCACGGCATGCACAACGTCGCCATGGCCCAGCGCGCGCTCGACATGGCCACCGCCCGCGTCACCAGCGCGCAGCACCTTCGGCAAGCCGCTGCACGAGCGCCAGGCGGTGCAGTTCATGCTCGCCGAGTGCGCGACCCAGCTCTACATCTCGCGCCTGATGCTGCTGCACATCGCCTACAAGGCCGAGAAGGGCATGGACCTGCGGCAGGAGAACTCGATCGCCAAGGTCTACCTCGCCAACATGGTGCACCACGTGGTCGACACCGCGATCCAGCTGCACGGCGCGCTGGGCTACTCGATGGATACGCCGCTGGCGCGCTGGTACACCGGCATCCGCTCGCAGCGCCTGGTCGACGGCCCGGACGAAGTGCACCGCTGGACGGTGGGCCGCAACGTGATCAAGGCGTTCCAGGCCAACGGCACGACCGCGTCGGCGGCGGGCGGGGATCTGGTTTAGGGCCCTCTCATTCCTCCCTCCCCTTCATGGGGAGGGTGGACGCGCCGGCGAAGCCGGTCGCGGCCGGGTGGGGATGTCCGACGCTTCCACGATCCCGGACTCCCCCACCCTACTCGCTTCGCGAGCTTTCCCTCCCCATGAAGGGGAGGGAGGAATTGTCAGTCGTCCCGCGACCCCTGCACCACGTCCACGATGCCCCAGGCCTTGGCTTCCTCGGCGCTCATGAAGGTGTCGCGGTCGAGGGCGGCTCGCACTTCCTCGAGCGTGTGGCCGCAGTGCCTGGCGTAGAGCTCGTTGATCTTGTGCTGCGTCTCCAGCACGTCCTTGGCGTGGCGCTCGATGTCGGAGACCTTGCCCTGGAAGCCGCCTGAGCCCTGGTGGATCATGATCCGGGCGTTCGGCAGCGCGACGCGTTGCCCCGGCTCGCCCGCCATCAGCAGGAACGAGCCCATCGAGGCGGCGAAGCCCATGCAGGTCGTGGCGACCGGGCTCTTGATGTACTGCATGGTGTCGTAGATCGCGAAGCCGGCCGTCACCACGCCGCCGGGCGAGTTGATGTACATCTCGATCGACTTCTTCGGGTTCTCGCTCTCGAGGAACAGCAGCTGGGCGCAGACCAGCGCCGCCATGCCGTCCTCGATCGGGCCGTTGACGAAGATGATCCGTTCACGGAGCAGGCGGGAGAAGATGTCGAACGCGCGCTCGCCGCGGCTCGACTCCTCCACCACCATCGGCACCAGATTCATGGTCAGCGGGTTCATGCCGCCATCCTCCAGGCGCGGGCGGTGGCGACGATCCGGCGCGGACCGCAGCGCCACGACGTTGGGCGCCAGCGCCCGGTGGACGATGGTCAGGTGCGTCCCACCGCCCTCGCCGCCTTCGATCTCGAAGCTGACCAGGCTGTCGCCCTCGCGGGTCGGCCAGGCCAGGTCGAGCCGCTCGCCGGGGTCGGCGCGGACGATCTCCGCCGGACCGGCCTCCGGCTCTCCGAGCCAGGCTTCGCGCAGCTCCGGCGTCGCCAGCGCGCGCCAGACCTTGTCCGGCGGGGCGTCGAGGTCCGCCTCGAACATGAGTTCGTCGGCCGGGGTGCTTCGGGATCGTCGCTCATTGGTCCATCTCCTTCAGCACGTCTCTCAGGCGTTCGATCTTCGCCGGCCAGAAGGCGCGGTAGCGGCCCAGCCAGTCGATCAGCGGGGCCAGGCCCTGCGGCTCGATGCGGTAGTAGACCCTGCGTCCCTCGCGCCGCTCGCCCACCAGTCCGGCCGCCTTCAGCGCCGCCAGGTGCTGCGAGACCGCCGGCTGCGAGATCGGCAGCCCCTCGCGCAGTTCCGAAACACTGCGCTCGCCGTCGGTGAGCCGCTCGTACACCGCCCGCCGCGTCGGATCGCCCAGGGCTCGGAAGACCTCGGATTCGAACATCATAGAAGCATAAGTGTATGCTTATCAATTAGCAAGCGCCCTTCTCCCCTTGCGGGAGAAGGTGGCCCGCGAAGCGGGTCGGATGAGGGGACCGCCGCCTTGCACTCTGACCTTTGTTCTTGTATCGTTCTCATGTGCCGACCGCGTCCAACACGCTACGAAACATCGCCCGCCGCATGCGCCGCGAGCCCGCGTTCAACGAGCGTGTCCTGTGGACCTTGCTGCGAAATCGACGCCTCGATGACCTGAAATTCAGGCGTCAGGTCCCGATCGGTCCCTACATCGTCGACTTCGTCTGCTTCGCCGCGCGGCTGGTCGTGGAGGCGGATGGCCCGCTGCATGAGGCTGAGGCCGACGCCATCCGCGACGCGTGGCTGCTGCACCAAGGGTTCACGGTTCTGCGGTTCCCGAACAGCCAGATCACCGGCGCCCCGGAATCCGTGTTGGCAGACATTCTCGCATCGGCTCACCCCTCATCCGGCCCTTCGGGCCACCTTCTCCCGCAAGGGGAGAAGGACGCTGGCGCGCCAAGCCTACCTGGACGCTACCCGGCCATCCCCAGCTCCATCGGCGCGTACTTCTCGCGGATGGTCACCAGTTCCTCGGCGGCGGTCGGGTGGACGGCGCAGGTCGAGTCCCACTGCGCCTTGGTGACGCCCATCTTGATCGCGATCGCGGCCATCTGGATCATTTCCGGCGCGTCGGGGCCGACGATGTGGCAGCCGAGCAGCCTGTCGGTCGCCGCATCGACCACCAGCTTCATCAGCATCCGCTCCTGGCCGCCGTAGAAGGTCGCCTTCATCGGCCGGAACGCCGAGCGGTAGATGTCGACCTTGCCGACCTTGTGCCGGGCGTCCGCCTCGGTCAGGCCGACCGCGCCGACCGGCGGCTGCGAGAACACCGCGCTGGCGACCAGCTCGTGGTCGAACGCGGTGGGGCGGCCATGGAACTCGGTCTCGGCGAACGCCGCGCCCTCGCGGATCGCCACCGGCGTCAGGTTGATCCGGTCGGTGACGTCGCCGACCGCCCAGATGTTGTCGACGTTGCTCTTGGAGAAGCGGTCGACCACCACGGCGCGCCGGTCGTTCAGTTCGACGCCCGCCGTCTCCAGGCCGAGCCCCTCGGTGTAGGGCTCGCGGCCGGTGCAATACATCACGACGTCGGTCTCGATATCGTGGCCGTTGGTCAGTCGTGCTTTTCACGCCGCCGGCGGTCTTTTCCAGGCGGGTGTGCTCGCAGCCCAGCATCACCGTGATCCCACGCCGCTCCATCTCCATGGTCAGATGGGTGCGCACGTCGTTGTCGAAGCCGCGCAGGATGTTGGGGCCGCGGTACATCAGCGTGGTCTCGACGCCCAGGCCGTTGAAGATGCCGGCGAATTCCACCGCGATATAGCCGCCGCCGACCACCAGGATGCGCTTCGGCAGCTGCGGCAGGTGGAACGCCTCGTTGGAGGTGATCGCCAGTTCGATGCCGGGGATGTTGGAGGGCACGGTCGGCCGACCGCCGGTGGCGATCAGCACCTTCTCGGCGGAGATCGGCCGATCGCGGTCGGCCAGCGCGACGGTGTGGGCGTCCAGCAGCTCGGCGCGGGCGTGGATCAGGTCGGCGCCGGCGTTCTGCAGGTTGGTGACGTAGATGCCGGAGAGGCGGGCGATCTCGATGTCCTTGGCGGCGAGGAACTTCGGCCAGTCGAAGGTCGCCTCGCACTTCGACCAGCCGAAGCCCTCGGCGGCCTTGAAGGCGCTGGAGAACTCGCTGGCGTAGACCATGAACTTCTTCGGCACGCAGCCGCGGATCACGCAGGTGCCGCCGACGCGGTGCTCCTCGGCCACCGCCACCTTGGCCCCCGACATGGCCGCCAGCCGCGCTGCCCGCACCCCGCCGGATCCGGCGCCGATGACGAAGAGGTCGTAGTCGAAGGTGCGCGCCATGGGGTCCTCGGAGGGGTGCGAAGCTTCCTAGATAGGCGCTCGCACCTGGAAACACTTCCCCCTTTGGGGGAAAGCGGCGCGCCGGGCGAAGCCCGCGTCGCCGATGGGGGATGTCGCGGAGAAAGCCCCCATTGTCACGCGCCTTCGGCGACGTGACGTTTCCCCCGCTACGCGGGAGAAATGTTAGGGCAGGCGCGCCGGTCAGGCCGTGAGCGTCACCACCCCTTCGTCGGTCCCGATCAGCGCGCTCTGCGGCCAGGCCGAGGAACAGGCCGTGGTCGACGACGCCGGTGATGCTCTTCAGCGCCGCCTCGACGCCCGGCGGATCGAGGATCGCGCGCGCAGGCGGCGTCGTAGATCAGGTTGCCGCCGTCGGTGACGAACGGCGCGCCGTTCTTGAGCCGCAGCACCGGGCTGGCGACGACGCCGCAATCGGCCAGGCCGGCGACGATGCGGCGGGCGGTGGTCGTGTGGCCGAACGGGACCACCTCGATCGGCAGCGGGAGCGCCGCCCAGCATCGCCACGCGCTTGGCGGCGTCGGCGATCACCACCACCCGGCGCGAGGCCTCCCAGACCAGCTTCTCGCGCAGCAGCGCCCCGCCGCCGCCCTTGATCAGCGCCAGGCCCGGCCCGATCTCGTCGGCGCCGTCGACCGTCAGGTCGATGGTCCCGACCTGGTCGAGGTCGGCCAGGGTGAGACCGAGCGAGCGGGCCTGGCCGGCCGAGCCGAGCGAGGTTGGCACGCAGGTGCGCCGAGTCAGCCCCGCCGCCGTCAGCCGACGCGCCAGCGCCTCGATGAAATAGCCGGCGGTCGAACCGGTGCCGAGGCCGATGACGTGGACGCTCTCGTCCACCAGCTCGGCGGCGGCGTGCGCCAACGGCGCGTTTCTGCTCGTCGGGGGTCACGTCTTGGCGGCCTTCTCGGCCAGCTTGCGGGCGCGGAACTCGGCGGCCCAGCCGGGCTTCTCCACCTGCCGGCCGCGGGCGATGGCGAGGGCGTCTGGCGAGACGTTCTCCGTGATCACCGAGCCGGAGCCGGTGTACGCCCTCGGCCCGACCGTCACGGGCGCCACCAGCGCGGTGTCGGAGCCGATGAAGGCGCCCTCGCCCACGTGGGTCTCGAACTTGTCGAAGCCGTCGTAGTTGCAGAAGATCGTGCCGGCGCCGATGTTGGCGCCCGCGCCGACCGTGCCGTCGCCGAGATAGGCCAGGTGGTTGGCCTTGGCGCCCTTGCCGAGCTTCACCTTCTTCACCTCGACGAAGTTGCCGATGTGGGCGTCCTCGCCGATGTCGGCGCCGGGCCGCAGCCGCGCGTAGGGGCCGACGATGGCGCCGGCGCGCACCAGCGCCCCCTCCAGGTGACTGAAGCTGCGGATCACCGCGCCGCTCTCGACCGAGACGCCGGGGGCGAACACCACGTTCGGCTCGACCAACACGCCCGGCCCGATCCAGGTGTCGAACGAGACGAACACGGTCTCGGGCGCGACCAGGGTGACGCCGCTCTCCATCAGCTGCACGCGGCGCGACCGCTGGAACGCCGCCTCGGCCTCGGCGAGCTCGGCCTGGGAGTTGACGCCCTGGAACACCTCCTGCTTGGCGAACGCCGCGCGCACCGACTTGCCGCCCTTGGCGGCGATGCCGACGACGTCGGTCAGGTAATATTCGCCCTTGGCGTTGTTGGCGGTCACTCTGGTCAGCAGATCGAACAGCACCGTCGCGTTCGCCGCCAGGACCCCCGAGTTGCAGGCGCTGACCGCCTTCTCGGCCGGGCTGGCGTCGCGCTCCTCGACGATCCGCTCGATCCGGTCGCCGTGACTGACGATCAGCCGCCCGTAGCCGTGCGGGTTGGCGGCGTGGAAGCCCAGCACCGCGACGTCGGCGCCCGCGGCGCGCAGATCGAACAGCGGCGCGACCGCCTCCGGCGTCAGCAGGGCGCTGTCGGCCAGCGTCACGACCACTTCGCCCTCGAAGCCGGCCAACGCCGCTTTCGCCGCGAGCACGGCGTGGCCGGTGCCGAGCGGCGGATCCTGGATGGCGATCGCCGGATCGCCGAGCCGCGCGGCGACATGGGCGCGCACCTCCGGCGAGCCGGCCCCCAGCACGACCACGATGCGCGAGCAACCGACGCCCTCGGCCACGTCGATGGCGTGGTCGATCAGCGCGCGGCCGCCGACCTTGTGCAGCACCTTCGGGATCGGTGATCGCATGCGCGTGCCCTGGCCCGCCGCCAGGATCACCGCGGCCTTCTCGCTCATGGCGCCCCCCTCGCCCTCGTCGGCGGGAATCGCAAGCTTGTCATCGCCCCGGCTTTAGCCGAAACGGCGCGGCCTGTATCGATCGGAGCGCGCCTTGCCCCCTGTCGCCCACCTCGACGGCGCCGTAATCGCGTTCGACCTCGACGGCTGCCTCGTCGACACCGCGCCGGACCTGATCGGCACGCTGAACCTGATCCTGGCCGAGCACGGCCACGCCGGCCTGCCGCTGGAGGCGGCGCGCACGGTGGTCGGGCACGGCGCGCGGGCGATGCTGTCGCGCGGCTTCGAAACGGTCGGCGAGACGCTGGATCCGTCGCGGATGCAGCAGCTGTTCGACCACTTCATCGACCTCTATGTCGCCCGCATCGACCAGGCGAGCCGGCCCTACCCCGGCGTGATCGTCACCCTGGACGCGCTGGCGGCGGCCGGCGCGAGGCTGGCCGTGTGCACCAACAAGCGCACCGACCTGTCGCTGCTGCTGCTCGACGCGCTGGACCTTACCTCCCGCTTCGCCGTGGTCATGGGGCCGGACCTGGCCGGCGCCGCCAAGCCGGATCCGCGCCACCTGCTGGCGGCGATCGAGGCCGCCGGCGGCTCGCACGGCCACGCGCTGATGGTGGGCGACGCTCGCACCGACGTCGGGGCCGCCGTCGCCGCCGGGGTGCCCGTGGTGGCGGTGAGCTACGGCTACAGCGACGTTCCGCCGGCCGAACTGGGGGCGGATGCGCTGATCGACAGCTTCACCGAGCTGCCCGCCATCGCCCGCCGCTTGCTCGCCGGGCGCCGGGCCGCTATTAGGCCGGTCCTTCCCGGTCAGGCGGACGCGTAGCTCAGCGGGAGAGCATTCGCTTCACACGCGAAGGGTCGCAGGTTCAATCCCTGCCGCGTCCACCATCCGCCGCCCGCGTGGCGACCGAACTCGTCACATCCCAGGGAAAAACGCCAACTCCCGCGTCGGCCGTTGCGATGCCGGTTCTTTGGGCGCTTCGGGCGCGCAAGCCCGCCGTCCCCTGTCGATTCGGGGCCGCAAAATGGCTGCGTCGCTCCGACACACGCCTTCCGCAACATCACTATCTTCACGCCGGCCCCGGATGGGGGGAGGATACTTGAAGTGAGTTGCGTGTTTTCGAAGCTCTCCAAGTATCGGTTTCGGCGCCGACCCGCCGCCTCTGTGCCAGAGTTGGCATGGTGAGTTGGCGTGTCAGGCGTCGCAGTCCGCGAGACGAGGAAGAGATGCTGTATACTTTCGTCGCCTGAGAGGGTCGCGTGGACGACTTGGGCCGCATATCGCCGGGTCGACTTTTACAATCAAGCGCGAATCAACGTGCTTGGCGAACGATGAACCGTCTCAGCGTGGTTGAACTTTCGACGCTCCGCATCGCGGGCGCCGCCTACACCTGTCCTCCCCAGAGCTCACGGCGGATCCAATGAACATGATGTCCCCCCAGCCCGATGTGTTCGACCTCGCTTCGAGCCTGTTCGAGAGTCGAAAACAGACGGAGATGTCGCTGCGAGATTATCTCGCGCTCTGCCGCGAGGTCCCCACGACCTTCGCCAACGCCGCGGAGCGGATGATCGCAGCGATCGGGGAGCCGGCGGTGATCGACACCTCGACCGACTCCCGGCTGGGTCGGATCTTCATGAACCGCTCGATCAAGCGTTACCCCACCTTCTGCGACTTCTACGGCATGGAAGAGACGATCGAGCGGATCGTCGGCTTCTTCAAACACGCCGCGCAGGGGCTCGAGGAGCGCAAGCAGATCCTCTACCTGCTGGGCCCGGTCGGCGGCGGCAAGTCGTCGCTCGCCGAGCGGCTGAAGACGCTGATGGAGCAGATGCCCATCTATGCGCTGAAGGCTGGCGACCAGATCAGCCCGGTGTTCGAGAGCCCGCTGGGCCTGTTCGACCCCGAACGCCTCGGACCGCTGCTCGAGGACCGCTATAACATCCCGCCGCGCTACCTGACCGGGCTGATGTCGCCCTGGGCGGTCAAGCGGGTCGGCGAGTTCGACGGCGACATCTCCAAATTCACCGTCGTGCGGCTGATGCCCTCGAAGCTCAACCAGGTCTGCGTCGCCAAGACCGAGCCGGGCGACGACAACAACCAGGACATCTCCGCACTGGTCGGCAAGGTCGACATCCGCAAGCTGGAGTTCTTCGGCCAGAACGACCCGGACGCCTATTCCTATTCCGGCGGCCTCAACCTGACGACCCAGGGCCTGCTGGAGTTCGTCGAGATGTTCAAGGCGCCGATCAAGATCCTGCACCCGCTGCTGACCGCGACGCAGGAAGGCAACTACGTCGGCACCGAGAGCGTCGGCGCGATCCCCTACCAGGGCGTGGTGCTGGCCCACTCCAACGAGAGCGAGTGGCAAAGCTTCCGCAACAACAAGAACAACGAGGCGATGATCGACCGCATCTGCGTGGTCAATGTCCCGTACTGCCTGCGCACCAACGAAGAGACGGCGATCTACACCAAGCTGCTGCAGTCCAGCGATCTCAACGAGGCGCCCTGCGCGCCCTCGACGCTCGACATGCTGTCGAAGTTCTGCGTGCTCTCGCGCCTGAAGGAGCACGAGAACTCCAACCTCTATTCCAAGATGCGGGTCTACAACGGCGAGAACCTGAAGGACGTCGATCCCAAGGCCAAGTCGATGCAGGAGTACCGCGACGCGGCCGGCATGGACGAGGGCATGAATGGGGTCTCGACCCGGTTCGCCTTCAAGATCCTGGCCGAGACCTTCAACTTCGACAACGAGGAGGTCGCCGCCGATCCGGTGCACCTGATGTACGTGCTGGAGCAGTCGATCCGGCGCGCGCGCTATCCCGAGGCGGTCGAGAAGCAGTACATCGAGTTCATCAAGAGCGAGCTCGCGCCGCGCTACGCCGAGTTCATCGGCAACGAGATCCAGAAGGCCTACCTCGAGAGCTACGGCGACTACGGCCAGAACCTGTTCGACCGCTACGTCGCCTACGCCGACGCCTGGGTCGAGGACCAGGACTTCAAGGATCCCGACACCGGCGAGCTGTTCGACCGCAAGATGCTCGACCAGGAGCTCTCCAAGATCGAGAAGCCGGCCGGCATCGCCAATCCGAAGGACTTCCGCAACGAGGTGGTCAAGTTCGCGCTCAGGGCCCGCGCGGCCCACGGCGGCAAGAACCCGGCCTGGACCTCCTACGAGAAGATCCGCGAGGTGATCGAGAAGCGCATGTTCACCCAGGTCGAGGACCTGCTGCCGGTGATCAGCTTCTCGACCAAGGGCGACAAGGAGACCGAGAAGAAGCACAACGACTTCGTCGAGCGGATGCAGAGCCGCGGCTACACCGCGCGCCAGACCCGCCGCCTCGTCGAATGGTACATGCGCGTCGACAAGGCGGGCTGACGCCATGGGCGTCAACGTCATCGATCGCCGGCTGAACCCGAAGGGCAAGAGCCTGCCCAACCGGCAGCGGTTCATCCGCCTGGCCAAGGCGGCGATCAAGGACGCGGTGGTGCGCTCGATCCGCGAGCGCTCGCTGGGCGACGTGACCAGCAAGGAGGTGGTGAAGATCCCCTTCAAGAAGGTCGCAGAGCCGCGGCTGCGGCATTCCTCGCAGGGCGGCGATCGCGACCACGTGCTTCCGGGCAACAAGGAGTTCGTCAAGGGCGACACCCTGCCCAAGCCGAAGTCAGGCGAGGGCGGCGGCGGCTCCGAAGGTTCGCCCGACGGCGAGGGCGAGGACGACTTCCGCTTCACCATCAGCGCCGACGAATACCTCGACGTGCTGTTCGAGGAGCTGGAGCTGCCGGACCTGGCCAAGGCCAAGCTGAAGGACGTCGAGACGCTGCGCTACCACCGCGCGGGACATTCCACGAGCGGCGCGCCCTCCAACCTCAACCTGGCGCGCACCATGCGCCGCAGCCTCTCGCGGCGGATCTGTCTGAAGCGGCCGAAGCCGGCCGAGGCGGCCGCCCTTGAAGCCGAGATCGCCGAGCTGGAGGCGTTCGGCGGCGATGACGCCCGGCTGACGGAGCTGAAGGCGCAACTCGCCGCGCTCGAAGCCAAGATGCGGCGCGTCGCCTACATCGATCCGGTCGACCTGCGCTACAACCGCTTCGAGGCGACGCCAACGCCGACCGCCCAGGCGGTGATGTTCTGTCTGATGGACGTCTCCGGCTCGATGACCGAGGACATGAAGGACCTGGCCAAGCGGTTCTTCCTGCTGCTGCACCTGTTCCTGACCCGGCAGTACAAGAACGTCGACATCGTCTTCATCCGCCACACCTCCGAGGCCAAGGAGGTCGACGAGGAGACCTTCTTCAACAGCCGTGAGACCGGCGGCACCGTGGTCTCCACCGCACTGGATGAGATGCGCCGCATCGTCGAGGCCCGCTATCCAGTCGACGAGTGGAACATCTACGCCGCCCAGGCGTCCGACGGCGACAACTACTCCTCCGACAGCGGAAAGTGCCTGCAGCTGCTCTCAGAGGAGGTGCTGCCGGTCTGCCAGTACTTCGCCTACATCGAGGTCTACGACCCGCGCCAGGCCGAGATCTTCCTCTCCAGCCTCAACGTCAGCGACCTCTGGAAAGACTACGAGACGGTGGCGGGCGCCCACCCGAACTTCGCGATGAAGCGGGTGTTCAACAAGGGCGACGTCTTCCCGGTGTTCCACCAGCTGTTCGCCAAGGCGCGGGCGGCCGCGTGATGGACTTCGCCACGGAAAACACGGAAAGCACGGACATCAAAGCCCCTTCCGTCCCCCATAATTGTCATCCCGGACAAGCGGCGAAGCCGCGCCGATCCGGGATCTCCTTCGCATCATCTCGGCAAGCAGATCCCGGACGAGTCCGCTTCGCGGCTCTCCGGGATGACAATTGCGAGAGCGGCGAAATGCCAGCCTTTTCCGTGTCTTCCGTGGCCAATTCCTTTGGTGGACGACCGCAAAGGACCGCCCCTTGAGCACCCTTCTGTTCGACAGCGGCGAGTGGAACTTCGACACCCTGAAGCGCACCTACGACGCGATCGAGGAGATCGCCGTCGGCGAGATGGGGCTCGACCCCTATCCGAACCAGGTCGAGCTGATCAGCTCCGAGCAGATGCTCGACGCCTATTCCTCGATCGGCATGCCGATCTTCTATCACCACTGGTCGTTCGGGAAGCGCTTCGCCCGCGACGAGGCGATGTACCGCAAGGGCTACTCGGGCCTGGCCTATGAGATCGTGATCAACTCCAACCCCTGCATCTCCTACATCATGGAAGAGAACACCATGACGATGCAGGCGCTGGTGATGGCGCACGCGGCGTTCGGGCATAACCACTTCTTCAAGAACAACTATCTGTTCAAGGAGCAGACCGACGCCAGCGGCATCCTGGATTACCTGAACTTCGCCAAGAGCTACATCGCCCGCTGCGAGGAGCGGCACGGGGTCAGCGCGGTGGAGCGCATTCTCGACGCCGCGCACGCGCTGATGGACCAGGGCGTCAACCGCTACGGCCGCCGCGCCAGGCCCAGCCTCGGCGAGGAGCAGGCCCGGGCCGAAGCGCGCCAGGCGCATGCGCGGGGCCAGTACAACGACCTCTACTCGCGCACCCTCCCTGCCTCCGCGCGCCCGGGCGACAAGAAAGGCAAACCGGCCGAGGCGGCGCGCGGCGCGCCGCAGTTGCCGGAAGAGAACCTGCTCTATTTCCTGGAGAAGTTCTCGCCCCAGCTGCGCGACTGGGAGCGCGAGTTGCTGCGCATCGTGCGCAACATCGCCCAGTACTTCTTCCCGCAGCGCCAGACCAAGGTGATGAACGAGGGCTGCGCGACCTGGGTCCACTACAAGATCATGAACCGCCTCTACGATCTCGGGAAGATCAGCGAAGGCTCGATGCTGGAGTTCCTGACCAGCCACACCGCGGTGGTGTTCCAGCCCGACTTCGACGATCCGCGCTACGGCGGCATCAACCCCTATGCGCTCGGCTTCGAGATGATGTGCGACATCGAGCGGATCGCCACCGATCCGACCGCCGAAGACCGCGCCTACCTGCCGGAGATCGCCGGCTGCGGCGATGCGCTCGGCGCGCTGAAGAACGCCTGGGCCAACTACCGCGACGACAGCTTCATCGCCCAGTACCTGAGCCCGCACCTGATGCGAAAGATGCGGCTGTTCAAGCTCGACAACCTCGCCGCCGAGCCGCACTACAAGGTCGCCGCGATCCACGACGAGCTGGGCTACAAGCAGGTGCGCCGGGCGCTGGCCAGCCAATACGACCCCGGTCTGCGCGATCCCAACATCCAGGCCACCGAGGCGCACCTCGCCGGCGATCGGCGCCTGGTGCTGACCCACAAGATGCACAACGACGTGCCGCTCGCCGAGGCCAACTCCAAGGCCGTGCTCGGCTTCATCGGCGACCTCTGGGGCTTCGACGTCGAGCTGCGCGGCGTGGGCGCCGACGACGAGACGCGCTACAGCTACGAGATGGCGCTGGCCGACCAGGCCTGACGGCGCCCGTTCAGCGCTCGAACTCCATGACTTCCAGCGTGAGCGAGGGCTCGGCCGCGGCCGCCACATTGGCGCCGCCCACCCATCGGTAGACCAGACCCGCCAGGCCGGCGCCCAAGAGCGGCGCCAGCCAGAACAGCCACAGCTGGCTGATCGCCCAACCGCCCGCGAACAACGCCGGGCCGGTGCTCCTGGCTGGATTCACCGAGGTGTTGGTGACGGGAATGCTGATCAGATGGATCAGCGTGAGGCAAAGCCCGATCGCGATGGGCGCCAAGACCTTGGGCGCCTTTTCGTGCGTCGAGCCGAGAATCACGAACAGGAATGCAAAGGTCATCGCCACCTCGCAAACGAGAGCTGCGAGCAACGAATAATGGCCGGGGGAATGGTCGCCATAGCCGTTCGACGCGAAACCTGCGTGCACGTCGAACCCGGGCGCGCCGCTGGCGATCGCGAACAGGACGCCGGCGCCGGCGATCGCGCCCAGCACCTGCGCGCCCACGTAGGGCGCCAGGTCCGCGGCGGGGAACCGACCGCCGACGAAGAGCCCGAACGACACCGCCGGGTTGAGGTGGCAGCCGGAGACGTGGCCGATGGCGAAGGCCATGGTCAGGACGGTCAGACCGAAGGCCAGGGCGACGCCGACGAATCCGATGCCGAGATGCGGGAACGCCGCCGCCAGCACGGCCGCGCCGCAGCCGCCCAACACGAGCCACAGTGTGCCGATGAACTCCGCCGCAACGCGTTTGATGAGGGGCATGGCTTCCTCCTGGCTTCCGCCTGCCGCGTAACCCGGCGCCCGACCGGCGTCGTCCGCCATGACCTGGATCAAATCGCCGGCCAGGAAGCTTGACTGACGCAAAGTGCGCCGCCAACTCGTTCGCCGCACGCGCAGCCGGCTGGGTGACATCATGAACGACGCTTGCGAAGCCGCGTACGGCGCCGTGGCCGCGACACCGGACACGGCCCGCGCCCTGCCGCGCGCCGCCTTCGCAGACGCCGCCGTGTTCGAGGCGGAGGTCGAGCGGGTGTTCAAGGCGGGCTGGGCCCCGGTGGCGCGCGAGAGCGAGATCGCGAACCCCGGCGACTATCGCTCGCTCGACCTGTTCGGCGTTCCCCTTGTCGCAACCCGCGACCTCAGCGGCGAAGTCCACGTGCTTTCCCGCGTCTGCCGGCACCGCGGCATGCTGATCGCCGAGGGCTCGGGGGCCGCCAAGGCGCTGACCTGCCCCTACCACCTGTGGCGCTACGGACTGGACGGCCGGCTCGCCGCGGCGCCCGGCATGGAGCACTCCGCCGTCTTCGACCGCGAGGCCTGCGCCCTGCCCGCGTTCGCGGTCGAGCGCTGGGGCGGCTGGGTGTTCGCCAACCTGGACGGCAAGGCCGCGCCATTGGGCCCGCAGCTGGCGCCGCTCGCCGAGCGCCTCGCGGCGATCGACCCCGCCAGCCTGGTCACAGCCGACGTGATCGAGCTGGACTCGCCCTGGAACTGGAAGCTGATGGTCGAGAACTTCCTGGAGTCCTACCACCACATCGGACCCCACGCCGCGACCCTGCAGCAGAGCAACCCGGGGCTTGGAACCCATGCCGGCGACGGCGGCGACGCCTACGCCGTGCTCGAGAACCCGCCCGCCAACGACCAGCACGCGCCCTTCGTGGTCGCCGCCATCTTTCCGCTCACGCTGATGTTCTTCCTGGAAGATCCCACGCGCCTCGGCGTCTGGTACGAACTGGACCGGATCAGTCAGGCGGGCTTCCAGCTACGGATCCACCTACTGACGCCGCCCGAGTTCGCCGCGGCGCCCGAGTTCGTCGCCGCCTATCGCGAGCAGGTGCTGGCCGTGCACAACGAGGACATCCCTGCCTGCCTGGGCGCACAGGCCGGCGTGCTCAGCCCGCTCTACCAGCCAGGCCCCTGAGCCACCTGGAGGCGTGCCTCTGGCGGTTCCATGCCCACCTGAGGCGGCGTCTGGTCGGCCAAGACCGCGAAATTGACCGCGCCGCGCCTCTAGGCAGACGCTGGGTCAATGCTGCAGGGTGCCGGTCACGATCAAGGTCGGCGCGCGCGCGCCGCACCGATCGATCACATAGCGAGACAAGACCATGGGTGACGCCTACATCATCGACGCCTGCCGCACGCCCCGGGGCATCGGCAAGGTTGGCAAGGGCGCGCTGGCCAGCATCCACCCGCAGCAGCTCGCCGCGACGGTGCTGAAGGCCATCGCCGAGCGCAACAGCGTCAACACCGCCGAAGTCGACGACATCATCTGGGGCACGTCCTCCCAGCGCGGCAAGCAGGGCGGCGACCTTGGCCGGATGGCGGCGCTCGACGCCGGCTTCGACGTCAAGGCCAGCGGAACGACGCTCGACCGGTTCTGCGGCTCCGGCATCACGTCGGTGAACATGGCCGCCGCCTCGATCATGTCCGGCATGGAAGACCTAGTGATCGCCGGCGGCACCGAGATGATGTCCTACACTGCCTCCTCCGCCGACCCGAACGGCCCGCGGTATCTGATGGACGCCGGCAACATGCGCCTGCGCGCCAGGCACCCGCAGTCGCACCAGGGCGTCTGCGCCGACGCGATCGCCACGATGGAAGGCATCTCGCGCGACGCGGTCGACGACCTGGCGGTGGTCAGCCAGCAGCGCGCCGCCGTCGCCATCGGCGAGGGCCGCTTCGACCGCTCGCTGATCCCGGTCTACCACGAGGACGGGTCGCTCGCGCTCGACCGCGAGGAGTTCCCGAGGCCACAAACCACCAAGGAAGGCCTCGCGAGCCTGAAGGCGTCGTTCGAGGCGATGGCGGAGGTTCCGATCGACGATCAGGGCACCACGCTCGGCGGCCTGATCCGGCAGGTCTATCCCGACCTGAAGATCAAGCACATCCACCACGCCGGCAACTCGTCGGGCGTGGTCGACGGCGCGGCGGCGGTGCTGCTGGCCTCCAAGGACTACGCCGACAAGCACGGCATGAAGCCGCGCGCCCGGATCCGTGCGATGGCCAACATGGGCGACAGCCCGACGCTGATGCTGAACGCCCCGGTGCCGGCGGCGCGGAAGGTGCTGGCCAAGGCCGGCCTGACCGTCGACGACATCGACCTGTGGGAGATCAACGAGGCGTTCGCCGTCGTCGCCGAGAAGTTCATCCGCGACCTCAAGCTCGACCGCGAGAAGGTCAACGTGAACGGCGGGGCGATGGCGCTGGGCCACCCGATCGGCGCCACCGGCTCGATCCTGATCGGCACCATCCTCGACGAACTGGAGCGCCGCGACCTGAAGCGCGGCCTGGTGACGATGTGCGCCGCCGGCGGCATGGCCCCGGCGATCATCATCGAGCGGGTTTAGCGGCTGCCCTTCTCCCCTCCCCCCTGCGGGGAGGGGCTGGGGGTGGGGGTGTCAGCGCCGTTGCCTGCCATTTGGCAACAACGGCCCGCACCGAGTTCGCACCCCCAACCCCTGACCCCTCCCCGCAAGGGGGAGGGGAACTTAGAGCGGTTGGGTGGAATCGGTGGGTGTTGGGGGTTGCGGGCTTGCGCCCCCTCCGTCAGCCCGCTTCGCGGTCTGCCACCTCCCCCGTCCTCTTCGGGACGGTGGAGGAGCAAGTTAGCGCTATCTCCTCCTCCACCGTGTAGCGCAGCGTAACGGGGGAGGTGGCGATCGCTGCGAAAGCAGCGAGTGACGGAGGGGGCGCAAAGCCGCTGATCGCAGCTGTGCTCTAGTGTCCCGATTCCGAAGTTCGCAAGTGCATCATGGCAGGCTCCGTCGAACTTCGGAATCGATCAGGACACTAGCAAGTATAAGTATCTAGTGTGCTTTCTCGGATCTGAAGTTCGCTCGAAGCCCGATCCAACGAGCAGGCGAACTTCAGATCCAGCACACTAGGTTTCCTCTTCGAGCAACCCCTTGGCGCTCTTGCCCATGCGCTTGAGCGTGACGAGGGCGATGACACCGACCGTCATCCAGACCACCCCGGCGATCTTGGCGTCCGCGTCGGCGTTGACCAGCACATAGCCGACGATCAGGAACCCCAGGACCGGCGCGGCCAGGTGGCGCAGCCAGTCGCGGCTGCGCTGGCGCACGATGAAATGGATCACCACCGACACGTGCAGCGCCAGGAATCCGGTCAACGCGCCGAAGTTCACCATCGAAGTGAGCAGCACGATCCGGTCGACCATCACCATCCCGAGCACCAGCGTGATGACCGCGATCAGCAGGATCGCCCGGTCGGGCGCCTGCCGCTTGGTCCCGACATGCGCCAGCGCCCGCGGCAGCATGCCGTCGCGGGCCATGCTGTAGACCAGCCGCGCGGTGGCGGCCTGGGCGGTCAAGGCGCCCGCCAGCCCTGAGATCAGCACACCGACAATCGACACCACGAACCGGAACCACTCGCCGCCGATCAGCCGGGCGATCACCAGGAACGCGTTGGTGGTCTCGTCGCCGGGCGGGAACTTGGTGCGGTCCAGCACGACCAGCGACGCCAGCCAGGTCTGCAGGATGAACAGCCCGGCGGCCAGCAGCAGCGACAGCATCGTCGCCCACCCAACCGCCTTGGCCCCGCCCTTGGCTTCCTCGGTCAAGGTCGAGATCGCGTCGAAACCGAGGAAACTCAGCACCGCCAGCGACAGCGCGCCGAAGATCAGCGACGGGGAAATGCGGTGGGCGTCGTACAGCGGCGTCGTGGTCCAGTGCGCGCCGTTGACCCCGTGCATGACCGCCAGCACGCACAGCGTCATGAACAGCAGCAGCAGGCCAAGCTGCGACACCAGCAGCACGACGCTGAGCCGCGCGGTGCTCTCGACCCCGAACAGGTTGATGATGGTGTTGAAGCCGAGGAAGCTGGCCACCAGCACCGCCTTGGGCACCTGCGGATAGATCGCGTGCACCGACGTGGCGCAGATGACGTAGATCAGCGTCGGCAGCAGCAGGTAGTCCAGCAGCAGCGCCCAGCCGGCCAGGAACCCGACGCCCTCGCCGATGCCGCGCCCGGCGTAGGCGTAGACCGAGCCCGCCACCGGGAACGCCGCGGACATGGTCATGTAGCTGAGGGCGGTGAAGGTCATCGCCACTAGCCCGACGAAGTAGACCAGCGGCACCATGCCGACGCTGGCGTTGAACACGAACCCGAACGAGCTCCAGGGCGCGATCGGGACGATGAACACCAGGCCGTAGACCAGGAGGTCGAACGGGCTCAGCGCCCGCTTGAGCTCCTGCTTGTAGCCGAGCGCCTCAACTCCGCCCGAGGCGGCCCCTGCATCTTCAACCGCGGCCAAAGAAGCCTCCGACGCTTGCAGCCTGATTGCGGACAGCCAGTGTTTCTTCTCCGCCCACCCGCCTCACGTCATAGCCGGGCTTGTCCCGACTACCCATGAACACGACGGCGGGCAGCGTGTTCATGGGTCGCCGGCCTTCCGCGCTTCGCGCTCCAGCCGGCAATGACGTGTGAAATGGATTCAAACTGACCCCGCCTCGCTCTGCGCGACACCTTCTAGGAACGCGTCAGGCCGTCAATGCCGCCAGGCGGGTATTCGGCCGCAACTCCGGTCCCGCGGCGACCAGCGCCCCGAACGCTTCGTCGGCGGCTTCCAGCGTCTGCGCGACGTCGTCCATAGTCAGGGCGTTCGAGATGAACATGTTGTGGAACGGGTGCATGTAGACGCCGCGCGCGACCATCTCGGAGCACCAGCGGTAGCCTTTGCGCTGATCCGGATCGTCGTCGAACAGGAACATCGGCATCGTCACCGGCCCGGTCTGGCGCAGCCCGACGCCGTGCTTCTCGGCCAGCTGCGGCCATGCCGTTGCGCAGCGCGCGTCCGAGCGACTGGATGTTCTCCAGATAGGGCGTGTTCATGATCCGGCCCAGCGTCACTAGGCCGGCCGCCATCGGGCCCGACTGGAACCAGAACGAACCGGTGTAGCGCACCTCCGTCGCCGCCTTGCGCGCCTTGTCGTTACCCAGCAGCGCCGAAATCGGGTGGCCGTTGGCGATGCACTTGCCCCAGGCCGACAGATCCGGCTCGATCCCGACCGTCGCCCAGCTGCAGTCGCGGGCGAGCTTGAAGCCGGCGCGAACGTCGTCGACCACCAGCAGCGCGCCGGTCCTGTCGCAAAGCTCGCGGGCGCGGCGGGCGTAGACCGCGTCCGGCTCGGCCTGATCGGTGAACACATCGTGCTTGAACGGCGTGGCGAAGATGGCCGCCAGGTCGTCGCCCGCCTCCGCCACCGCGCGCTCGAGCGACTCGACGTCGTTATAGATGCACGAAATCCGCCCGGCGCGCTCGCCGGCGGTGACGCCCGGCGAGGCCGAGCTCCAGGCCGACATGCCGTGATAGGCCCCCTCGGCGATGATGATCTTTTCGCGCTTGGTGTGCGCCCTGGCGATCATCGCGCCCAGCGTGGTCGCGTCGGTGCCGTTCTTGACGAACACCGCCCAGTCGGCGTGGCTGACGATGCCGGTGAAGCGCTCGGCCAGCTCGACCATCACCGGCGAGACGCCGGTCAGCGTGTCGGTCTTGCGCATCTGCCGGACGAACGCCTCGTTGATCTCCTCGTCGCCGTAGCCGAACAGGTTGAGACCGTACGCGCACATGTAGTCGATGTAGTCGCGGCCATCGACGCCGGTCATCCGCACGCCCTTGGCGGAGGTGAAGAACTGCGGGTAGTTTTCCGGCATCAGCCGCGTGCCGAGGTGCCCGTAGAATTCCTCGCGGAAATACCTTCTGGGCGCGCAGCTTCAGCTCGTCTTCCAGGCTCATCGGCGTCTCTCACTCTCGCCGCCCGGGGACGGACTCGATTGTTATCGAATTAACGCCCGCCGACGCGCGAGCGTCAAGGTTGGCGCCCCGCGCCCGGCGCTCTGCAGCGGAATGACGGCGGGCAGGAACGTCTCGCAGTAGGCGATGCCGGCCAGTTCCGATTCCCGGGCGAAATCGGCGGTGATCCGGCCGTGCCGCGCGTACGACGTCATCCAGATGCCGTCGTAGATCCCGATCAGCGAGGCGAACTTGGTGTCGGCGTCGTAGAGATAGGGCATCTCGAAGATCTTGTTCATGCGGTCGTAGGTCGAGGCCGACGCCGCCTTCACGTTCCGGACGTCGAGGATCCGGACGTCCGGTATCACATTGGCGCCGAAGAACAATTTCGACATCACCTTGTGGGCGTTGTAGTATTCGACCGCCCTGTGCAGCTCGATGCTGACGAGGTCCTGCCATCGCCGCAGCTGTGCGCCGCGGACCGGTCGCACGATGTGCTTGCTGAGGCCGACGAGGTAGCGCTCGGCCAGGGCGACGAACGCCGCCTCCTTGGTCGGAAACAGGTGATAGACCGACGCCGGCGGCACCTTGGCGGCGCCGGCGATGTCGTAGAGGCCGACCTCGGTCGTCTCCCGATCGGCCAGCAACGCATCCGCCGCGTCCAGCAGCAGCTCGAACCGCAGACGGCTGCGTTGCTGGGTCGGCCGCCGCGGCTCGGCGCCGACGCTCGCCGCGCGCGCCGAGGCTGCTTTTCTCATCCTCCCCTCGCGCGCGTTCCGGGGCCTAGTAGTGGTAGCTCAACTGCACCCCGTACGTCCGCGGCGGCCCCTCCACCGGCTCCAGGAAGCCGAACGGATTGGAGATGTCGCTCGACGTCAGGTTATACTTCTCGTTGGCGATGTTGCGCACGAAGACGCCGGCGCTCCAGTGCTGGTGGCTTTCGTAGTCGATGTTGAGATTGTGCAGCCAGTAGCCGTTCTGCTGGATGTAGGGGTCGTTGGTGGCGTCGAACCAGTAGTGGCTGCGATAGTTCGAGTTCCAGCGGAAATCGATGTCGTCGTCGTTGCCCAGCGCCCAGCGGTAGTTGAGCACCGCGGTGAACGTGAACTTCGGCGCGTTCGACAGTTCCTTGCCGGTCAGCGAGAACCCGCCGGCAAATCCGCCGTTGTCCATGCGCGTCCGCAGCAGGGCGGGTTCGAGATCGATGGTCAGGCCGTCGAATGGCACGGCAGTGATCTGGAACTCGGCGCCCTCGGTGTGGGAAGCCGGCGCGTTGGCCAGAAATTGCCCCGAGATGGTCGTTGCCACCCCCCCGATCGTAAAGGGCTCGGTGATGCTGGCGAATACCTGCTCGTTGCGGTAGGCGTTGTAGAATAGCGCGGCGTTCAGAACCAGGCGGTGATCGAACAAGGTCGCCTTTTCGCCCACTTCATACGCCGTGACTTCTTCAGGCTTGACCGGCGCCAACTGTCCCGCCACCACCGCCGCGTCGCTGCTGAGGAAGCTTCCGTTGAATCCGCCACTCTTGAACCCGGTCGAGATGCTTCCGTAGACCTGGGCCTGGTCGCTGACGTGGTAGCTCAGGGCGACGCGATAGGTGAAATTCGAGCCCGTCGTGCGTGACTCAGGGAAAGCGAGGCAGGCCGGGGCAATACTAGCTGGAGCGCACACCGGGGTGATCGGTCCATAGTTTCCGTCGCCACCGACCTGGACCTGTGAGGACTGGGCATAGTCGAACGTCTTGCGCTCCCAGGTGTACCGCCCGCCCAAAGTCAGGGTGAAGCGGCGCCAGGTGTAGTCGCCTTGCGCGAATAGCGCTGCGCTGTCGGTGACTTGCTTGCTCTGGTCGTAGATGAACTCCGCGATGCCGTCGAAATTCCCTGGTCCCGGCGGAATGCCGAAGCCGCCGCCAAGATCGCCGTCGAAGAACAGTGACAGTGGCTGGTTCTGCCTCAGGTTCTCGTGAAGGTAATAGAGGCCGGCCACCCAGTTGAAGTCGTGCTCGCTCTGAGCGGCCCGGAACTCCTGGGTGTAGGTGTCCGAGTCCACCTTGTAGGTCGCGCGGATCAGGTTCAGCGGGTCGCCGTCGGTGTCCTCAGGATGGAACTTGTTGTCGTGCTGCCAGGAGGTGATGGAGGTCAGCGTGATCGGCCCGGCCTTGTAGTCCGCCCGGAACTGCGTGATCGCCGCGAGGTTGGTCAGGTCCTTGGTCTCGGCGTAGGCGCCCTGCCAGAACGGCGGCGTGCCGTAGCCGTAGAGGTCGACGCACCCGCCGGCGAAGGCCTGGGCCGGCGTGCAGAAGGTCGGCGCGGGCGTGTTCTGTGTTCCGGGCACGAACACGCCGATGTGGCCGTACGGCTGCGGATGATTGCGCACGTACAGGATGTTGCTGTTGAAATAGAGCTTCAGCCGATCGTTGGGCTCGTACTGCAGCTGCAGCCGCACCGCCTCGTTCTGGACGTTGTCGTAGGGCTGGCCGGTCAGGAAGTTGTGCGTGTAGCCATCGGAGTGGTTCATCACCGCCGCGATGCGGCCGGTGAGTCCCGGCGCGATCGGACCGCCCACGGCGCCTTCCAGCTGCAGGGTGTTGTAGACGCCGTACTCGCCGTGCAGGTCGAAGGTGAAGTAATCGGTCGGCCGGTTCGAGGTGAACAGCAGCGCGCCGCCGCTGGTGTTGCGGCCGTAGAGCGTGCCCTGCGGTCCTTTCAGCACCTGCACCTGAGCGATGTCGAACATCGAGAAGTTCTGCACGCCCGGGGCGCTGAGGTAGACGTCGTCGAGGTAGACGCCGTTCGGCCCGGCGTTGTTGGTGTCGAAGTCGTTCAGGCCGATCCCGCGGATGGTGATCAGCGGCTGGTTGCCGGCGCCGATCGGGCTGATGATGGTGACGTTGGGCGTGATCTGCCCCAGATCCTGCGTGCTCTTGATGCCGGCGGCGAGAAGCTGCTTGCTCGACACCGCCTGCACCGACTCCGGCACGTCCTGGATATTCTGGCTGCGCCGCTGCGCGGTCACGACGACTTCACCGACGGTGGCGGCCGAGCTGGCGGTGCTATCGGCGGTGGCCGCGTGCGCGGTCTGCGCCGCGGCGAGCAGCGCCGCGGTCCCGGCGGTGGCGAGCAGTGCGGACCTGGCCGCGCGGCGAGTTACTGCAACCATCTCAAGTGTCCCCCGTCTCCCGGGGCTAGCCCTGAGCGCCTGGGGCGTATCTCAGTGACCAGCTCCCCGATCTCCAAGACGAGATTGAAGATCGTTCGCCTCCGCTGACAAGGGAAAACAGCCGCCGCCGCTGCGGCGATTACGATATGTATCGGGTTTGCCACGGCGGCGACCTAGCCTGAGCGCGAAATCGGCGGATATCCGGACACGGAGCGACGTCTCCGGGCGAGAAGGCTGTTCAACCCGCTCGGCGGGTCGTGTTCATGGATGGTCGGGACAAGCCCGGCCATGACGTGTTTGGTTCGGCGGATCGAGAGCTGCGGCCGCCGAGCGGAGTGTGTGTCAGCCGAAGATCGCCCGCAGCTTCTCCACCGGCTCCAGCGCGCCGCGCTGCGCCTTGAGGGCCGCGAACGACGCCTCGGCGGCGTCGAGCGCGCCGTCGATGTCCTCGGCGGTCATCGCGACGCACATGAACATGTTGTGCCAGGGGTGGACGTAGACGCCGCGCTTCAGCATCTCGCTGGACCAGCAGAACCCCATCCGCATGTCCGGATCCTCGTCGAACAGGAACAGCGGCATCGTCACCGGTCCGGTCTGGCGCAGGCTGAAGCCCGCGGCGGCCGAACGCGCGGCGAGGCCATCGCGCAGGCGGACGCCGAGGCCCTCGATCTTCTCGAGGTAGTCGGTCTTGTTCACCAGCTCGAGCGTGGCCAGGCCCGCGGCCATCGGCGCGCCGGCGTACCAGTACGAGCCGGTGACGTAGATCTTCGCCGCGGCGTCGCGGGCCTTGTTCGACCCCAGCAGCGCCGAGATCGGGTGGCCGTTGGCGATGCACTTGCCCCAGGACGACAGGTCCGGCTGCACGCCGACCGCCGACCAGGAGCAGTCGCGGGCGATGCGCAGGCCCGCGCGCACGTCGTCGACCACCAGCAGCGCGCCATGCTCGTCGCAGAGCTCGCGGGCCCGCCTGGCGTAGGCGGGATCCGGGGCGACCTGATCGATGAAGGCGTCATGCTTGACCGGAGCGGCGAAGATCGCCGCCAGGTCGCCGCCGGCCTGCGCCACCGCCGCCTCCAGGCTGGCGATGTCGTTGTAGTCGCAGAAGATCTGGTTCGCGCGGTCGTCCGGCGTGGTGCCCGGGGTGCGCGGCGTGCACCAGGGCGCGGCGCCATGGTAGGCGCCCTTGGCCCGCACCACGGTCTTGCGGCGCGTGTGCGCGCGGGCGGTCATCAGCGCCATCGTGGTGGCGTCCGTGCCGTTCTTGCAGAACATCGCCCAGTCGGCGTGGGCGACCAGCCGGGTCATGCCCTCGGCGAACGCGACCATCAGTTCGGTGGGGCCGGTCAGCGGATCGCCCTGCCGGATCTGCGCGATCGCCGCATCGTCGATCGCCGGATTGGCGTAGCCGAACAGGTTCGGCCCGTAGGCGCACATCAGGTCGAGGTAGCGGGCGCCGTCGACGTCCCACATGTGGGCGCCCTCGCCGCGGGCGAAGAACTGCGGATAGTCGTCGGGCAGCAGGCCGGTGGACTGGTGGCCGTACATCCCGCCTGGGATGACGGCCTCGGCGCGCTGGCGCAGCGCCCTGTCCCGTGCGTTGGCGATGGTCATCGCTGGGCTCCCTCACGCAATCTGATCAGAGCCTCAGCCATTGGCCCCGCGCCCAGCGAAGGTCAACACGATCGCGTGGGAGGGCTCGCGGGCCAGCCGGCCGACGCGAGCCCTCGGTCCAGCGTCAGCGGCCCCCGATGAAGTCCATCTTGCCGATCTCGACGCCGTTGTGGCGCAGGATCGCGTAGGCGGTGGTGACGTGGAAGAAGAAGTTCGGCAGCACGAAGCCGAACAGAAACTCCTGCCCGCTCAGCTTCAGCTCGCCGCCCGGCAGCGGCAGGCCGATGGTCATCGCCTCGGCGCCTTCGAACTGCGCGGCCTTGAAGGTCTGCAAGTAGTCGATCGTTTGCCGGATGCGCGCCTGCAGCTCGGCGAACGTCTTCTCGTTGTCAGGCCAGCTTGGAGTGTCGCCGCCGGTCAGGCGCGATGCCGCACCCTTGGCGCTGTCGGAGGCGATCTGCACCTGGCGGCTCAGCGGGTGCATGTCCGGGGCCAGACGCGCGCCGATCAGCACCGACGGCTCGATCTTCTTGGCCTCGGCGAAGGCGGCGCCCTTGTCTAGGATCGCCGAGAGGTTGCTCAGTCCACGCACCAGCACGGGGACGGACGCGTCGTACATTGAAAGGGCCATGAGGATCGGGTCTCTCTTAAGTGAGGACGGCCGGCGGCGTCATCGCTGACGCGGCGGGGCCAGAAAGGCCGCTCAAATAGCCTCAGCCTCGCTGGCGCCCGATTCAGAAATACTCGCCGTTCGGACAGGCCTTTAGCCGGTTGAAACCTGCGCCGTGGCGCCCAGATAGGGGCTGCGGCGCCGCTCGGCCCCTGTTCCTCCGCCCCCTCCCCCCGGGTCCAGGAATATTTCAGCACGGCTGTCACGCCGGGCGGCGCCGCAACGTCTTCAAGGCGCGGCCCCCCGCCGCGCTTCGCTTACGAGTTCCGCCATGACCCGGTCCGCTACGTTCCTGCTGGTCAGCCTGTTCGTCGCCCTCGCGCTGGCAGCCTGCGCGCGACCGGCGGCCTCCAGCCTGTTCACCCAGGTCGCCGACGCGGCGCCGGCGCCGCAGATCGAGGCCCTTCACGGCGACGTGCTGGTGGTGGGCGGGCGCGATCTGCGCCTGGCAGACGAGACCGCGCCGCAGGCGGCGCCCGACGCGCATTGCGCGGCCGAGGCCGTCGCCGCGCGCCAGGCGGAACTGCGCCTGCGCGACCTGGTGCGCCATGTCCGCAGCGTCGATGTCAGGCCCACCGGCGGCGTCGACGACCACGGTCGCCCGTTCGCCCGCGTGCTCCTGGATGGGATCGATCCGTCCAGGACGCTGATCGACGAAGGGCTGGCGGTGACGCCGCAGCGGGGCGGGTTCGACTGGTGCGGCGCCAGCGGCGCGACGGCGCCGGCCGCGCAGCACATCGCCATGCTGTCCTTTCGCCGGACCCTGACGGGGGCTGAGCGCTACGCCGGCGCCGCGACTTCCGCCGGCGCCGGCGCGCCATTCCCCAACTGCCGCTCCCAGCGGCTGACGACCACCGAGGCGACCGAGTTGCCCACCACGTTGGTGGCGCTGCGGCCCATGTCGAGCAGGTGGTCGACGCCCAGGATCAGCAGCAGCCCCGCCTCGGGCAGGTGGAAGATCGGAAGGGTCGCGGCGATCACCACCAGCGAGGCCCGCGGCACGCCCGCCATGCCCTTGGACGTCACCATCAGCAGGAACAGCATGGTCACCTGCTGCGCCAGGCTGAGGTGGATGCCGTACGCCTGGGCGATGAACAGGGTGGCGAAGGTGCAGTACATCATCGAGCCGTCGAGGTTGAACGAGTAGCCCAGCGGCAGCACGAAGCTGACGATCCGGCGCGGCGCGCCGAATTTCTGCAGTCCCTCGAGGATCAGCGGATAGGCCGCTTCCGAGGCGGCGGTGGAGAAGGCGAGCAGGATCGGCGACTGGATGGTCCGCACCAGCGCCAGGGTGCGCGCGCCGACGGCGAACGAGGCGGCCGCGATCAGGATCGCCCAGAGCAGCAGCAGCGACAGGTAGAACTCACCGACGAACTTGGCGTAGCTGATCAAGACGCTGAAGCCCTGCGTCGCGACCGTCGCGGCCAGGGCCGCGAAGATGGCGAACGGCGCGAACATCATCACATAGCCGGTGACCTTCAGCATGACGGACGAGAGCTGCTCGGCGCGCTCCAGCAGCACCGGCGCCTTGCTTGTCCAGCGCCGAGATCGCCGAGCCGACGAACACCGAGAACACCACGATCTGCAGGATCTCGTTGCGCGCCATCGCGTCGGCGATCGAGGTCGGGATCAGGTGGGTGATGAAGTCCTTCAGGGTGAAGGCCCCGGCGTCGACGCCGCCCGCGGCGGCGGCGGCGTGCGGCAGCGCCATGCCAGCGCCCGGCGTCAGCAGCTGCACCATGACCAGGCCCAGGCTCAGCGAGACGAGCCCGGCGCAGACGAACCAGCCGAGGGTCTTCACCCCCACCCGGCCGATCGCGGCGGTGTCCTCCATGTGGGCGATGCCGACCACCAGGGTCGAGAACACCAGCGGCGCGATGATCATCTTGATCAGCCGCAGGAACAGGTCGGTGACGATCGAGAGGTCGCCAGCGACCTCCTTGGCGGCGGCCGGCGTCAGCCACTGGTTCACAGCCAGCCCGACCAGCACGCCCAGCACCATGGCGGCCGTGACGAAGTACCCCAGCCTGCGCGGCATCGGCTTGCTCCTGCGCAAGCCCGCTGCGGCCACGCTCCCAGCGGGGAACTGGCGTGGAACCCTATGGTGCGTCAAGCCACCGGCGCGGCGCCCTCGCCTCAGAAAAACTGGCCGCTGCAGCCCTGGATCAGGCGCTCTCGGACTTGTGCTCGTGCGGGAAGGCGGCGCCGGCCGCCCGCGAGGCGGAGGCCGGCGCCGGCTGACCCCTACTTCAGCAGGCGGGCCTGGTGCAGGGCTTCCTGGAACAGGTGGATCAGCGCGGCGGACACGTCGCCGTCGGTGCTGACCTCGTAGTAGAGCCCCGGCGACGCGCACTGCTGGGCGGCCAGCGCCATCGGGTCGGTCCCTACCGGCGTCGACGACGGCAGTCCCGGAGGCAGCCCGGTCGGCAGGCTCGGCTTCACCGCCGAGTTGTACCAGCTGCCGCCGCTGGCCGCGATGTAGGTGGTGTAGAGCACCGCGATCCGGATGTTCCGCTGCTTGATGGTGTTGCAGAGGCTGCCGCTCCAGTCGATCGGCGGGTACTTGCGGCCGCTGGCGTTTTCGTCGTTGAGACCGTCCGTGACGATGAACAGCACCTCCTGCGGCGTGTCGCCGGCGTTGTTGGTGCCGGTCCCGGGGGTCGGGATCTTGGTGTTCATCGTCGTCAGGTCGGAGTCGAGGTAGGTGTCCTCGTCGTTGTTGAAGTCACCGCTGACCAGGTGGTTGTTCTGGTACATCTCGAGCGCAACGATCGAGGCTGCGGCGGTCTTTGCCGTCGTCAGGTTGTTGGTGATCGGCTGCAGCGTATAGAGGTTCAGGTCGTTCGCGGGGGTGGCCTGGTTGTAGTCGGTCAGGTAGATCGCCATGCGGTAGGTCGCGTGGTCGTTCACCGCGGTGGTGCTGGCCTCGTCCATCAGGTTCTGCGCGGCCGTGTTCAGCAGGTCGATCCGCAGCGTGACGCCCAGACAGCGCGACAGGTCGTAGTTGTCGCGGCCGGTCATCGGGAAGAAGCTGGCCGTGGTGAAGGCGGTGCCGTCGGCGTAGTTGCCATTCACCGTGCACTGGATCCTCTGATAGCCGGGGGACTTGGTCAGAAACTGACACGCGGTCGTCGCACTGTGGGTCACCGGGTCGGTGTGCGAGGAACACGCTGAGTGCGAGGTGGTCAGGTCGGCCGGGTTGCTCTGGTGGCAACCGAACGCGCAGCCGACGCCCGCGGACTCCTCGTTATTGGCCGACGTATTGGCCACCATCGTGGTGATGCCCGCGGTCGTGGCGGCGAGCGCCATCGAGGGCGAGGTGTCCATCATCAGGTAGAAGTCGACGTTCGGCGCCGTGCTCGAAGTCGCGGTCGAGGAGCCCTTCAGCGGGAAGGTGTCCATGCCGAGCAGCTTGGCGAACACGTTCTGCGACGCCGCCGTGTAGGTGACGGTCATCGTCCGGTTGACCGACACGCCGGAGCCGGCGTCGCTGCCGCCGCTCCAGTCGGGGCTCACGTTGACGACGCCGCTCACGGTGGCGATCTGCTTGGCGAACAGATTCGCCGAGAACGCCTGGGCGACGGCATAGGAGTTGCCCATCTGGTTCGGCGTGACGCCGGCCAGGGTTGCAACGTCGGCCATGCCGTTGATCTGGTCCTGGCGCGCCTGCGCCATGGTGTAGTCGTAGGCCATGCCCAGCGCGAACGTCAGCGGGATCATCACCAGCGCGGTGATGATGGCGATGTTGCCGGCCTTGTTGTTCAAGAGGCCGCGGCCCCTAGTCCCGCGCGGGTTCGGGAGTCTGAACTGAAGGGTCATGGTTGATCCTCAGCAAGTCGTGCAGGGAATGGAGGAGGACTGGCGCGGCACCATGAAGATCTGGTCCGACATCGGCAGGTTGCCGATGAACGCGCTGCCGATCGTGGTCGAGTACGTGTAGGTCGTCTGGACCAGGATGTAATAGGAGTTGGGGCTGGCGAAGCCGGCCGGCAGCGTCACCGCCGAGTTCGCCGCCAGGCCGGGCGTGCCGGTCGGGTAGCCCTGGCTCCAGTCGACCGTGCCGTTGCTGCTGTTGTCGGTCTTCACCTGGGTGAGCACGATCTTCAGCGTGGTGACCGAATAGGGCGCCATGATCTGGGACGACGCCGCGAAGATGTTGCTCAGGTCGGCGCTCGACACCGAGGTGTACTGCGTGGTCACGTTGGCCAGCTGCACCGTCGTGTCGGTGAGCTTGCGGTTGACCGTCGCCGCCTGGACGATCTCGAAGCCGGCGGCGTAGACGACGATCACCAGCGGCACCACCAGCGCGAACTCGATCGCGGCGACCCCGCCGGTGTCGCCGCGCAGATCGCGCCAGGACCTGAGCGTGCGGAGCCACTGCATCAGTAGGGCTCCGTCTTGAAGACGCTGGTCGCGACCAGCAAATGGTTGCCGTGGGCCTGGTCCGCGAGGCCCGGCAGCAGGCCGCCGCCCATCACCGGCCAGTTGTACATCACCCGCAGGATGATGATGTCGCCGGGATTCCCGGTCGAATAGGAGAAGTTGTTCGTCACGTTGCCGCTGCCGTCGTAGGTGATCGTGATCGGCGACGTGCTGATCATGTTGTAAGCCGAGCCCGACTGCACATCGACCATGATGTTGTTGCAGTTGAACAAGGTGGGCGCCTTGGCGCAGACGTCCGCGTGATACTGGCTTTGGGTCTCGGCGGCCTTCTGAGCGGTGCCGGTCATCAGTTCGCGGCTGGCGGACATCGCCACCGACTGCAGCTGCTGGCCGGCGAAGAAGATGATCGACAGCTGCAGCGAAGCCAGGATCAGCGTCACCAGAGGCGTCACCAGCAAGGCGAACTCCACCGCAGTCGCGGCGCGTTCGTCGCGCTTCAGCGTAAGCAGGCGTCGCAGTGCGTCTCTCATCGTGCGGTCGTCTCGTTCGCTGCGCCCCTGCGCGACCTCGGGAAGCGAGGCTCTGCGATCGTCCCTCGTAACGCAGAGATGGTTTAGAGATCGTGTGCAAAGGCGCAGAAAGCCGTGCAATCCCGTAACGCGGCCCTCTTCGACTCGGCTCACAACCGCCGCGAAAGCCTCTGCCCCAGCGTTAGAATATCGTAAACACTGCTTCATCTTGTTTGTGCACCGAACATTATCGGTCCCGGGCTGAAACTTGGCAGAACTACGGTGGGGCTATTCGCAACTTCTATGCCAATATTGGCGAACACTGATATTGCGTGGCAAGTTCGCGCTGGCGCCGGTCTCGGCCGTCGCCTGCGCGCGTTCGGACGGGACGAGAGCGCCGCCGCCGCGGTCGAATTCTCCCTGGTGGCGATTCCGCTGCTGCTGCTGGTGCTCGGCGCGCTGCAGCTCTCGGTGCTGTTCTTCGCCGGCCAGATCCTGCAATCGTCGGCGACCAACGCCGGTCGGGAGCTGATGACCGGCAAGGCTCAGTCGGCCGGCATGACCTCGGCGCAGTTCGCGCAGCTGGTCTGCAACCCGGTCTCGACGCTCTTCGACTGCAACAACGTGATGGTGGACGTGCAGTCGGCCAGCTCGTTCGCGGCCGTCGACACTTCCCCGCCGAAGCTGACCTACGACACCAATGGCAAGGTGACGAACAAGTGGTCCTGGAGCCCAGGCGCCGCGGGACAGGTCGTCATCGTCAAGGTTCTGTACGACTGGCCGGTGTTCGGTCCGTCCGGCATGGGCCTCTCAGACCAGCCCGATGGCGGCCATCTGCTGGTCGCCGTGACGGTCTTCAAGAACGAACCGTTCCCGTCATGAAGCGCGGTCTTCGCCTTCGGCCGTTGACCGGCGCGCTTGCGGACAATCGCGGCGCGGCGGCCGTGGAGTTCGGGCTGATCCTCCCGGTTCTCCTGCTGCTGTACGCGGTCGGGTTCGAGGTCTGCGAAGCGGCGACCGTGAAGCGAAAGCTGACCGACACCACGGTTCAGCTCGCCAACCTGACGTCGCAGTACACCAAGGTTTCGAAGGCCGACATCTCCACCATCATGAACGCCTCTTCCGAAACCATGACGCCATTTTCCAACAACGCCCTTTCAGTCGTGGTGTCCGAGGTGACCGTAAATGGAGCCGGCAAGGCGTCGGTGCTGTGGAGCGAAGCCTATCAGGACGGCGTCGCCTTCCAGGGCACGCCGCTGACGACGGCCCCCAACGCGCCGGCTTCGTTTCAGCTGCCGAACTCGACCTACATCGTCGTCCAGTCGAGCTACGCCTACACCCCCGTCATCGCCGGCAACTACATGGCGCCCATGACCCTCTCCGCCCAGAGCTTCATGCTGCCGCGGGACGCCGGCTCCATCCCCTGCAGCGACTGCTGAGAACCACCGATGAAGCGGACTCTCGACCAATTCACCCGCGTCGCCCTTATCCGACTGCGCCAGTGGCGCGACAGCCGCGGCAACGTCGCGCTGCTGACCGCGATCCTGATCTTCCCGCTGATGTTCGCGCTGGGCCTCGCCTACGACTACACCATGGCCTCGGTCCGCAAGGACCAGATCGACGGCATGGCCGACGCCGCCGCCTTGGGGGCGGTGACGCCCTCGATGATGGCGCAGTCGTTCTCGACCGCACAGACGCGGGTGAAGACGCTGTTCGACGACCAGGTGTTGACCGTTTCGGGCGCCAGCGTTTCGCCGTCCGACGTCACCGTCACCGGCGGCGACACCCCTCTGGGCGCCACGATCACCCGCAACGTGAGCATCACCTACAAGGCCTCGTCGCCGAACGTGTTCGCGAGCGTCCTGGGACTGCCGGCGTTCCAGATCACCGGCAACGCGTCGGCCACCTCGGGCGGCGCGCCGAACATCGACTTCTACACGCTGCTGGACGCCTCGCCGTCGATGGGGATCGCCGCAACCCAGGCGGACATCAACACGATGGTCGCCCACACCAGCGCCCAGGGCGGGTGCGCGTTCGGTTGCCACGAGACCAACCCGAGTGGCTCGGACAACGTCGGCAACCCGGGGGGCGAGGACAACTACGCGCTGGCGCGCAGCCTGGGCGTGACCCTGCGCATCGACCTCGTCAACACCGCGGTGCAGAACCTGATGACCACCGCGCAGACCACCGAGAGTCAGAACCACGCCGCCTATCGCGCCGACATCCACACGATGGACTACGGCCTCACCAGCCTGCAGCCGCTGACGAGCGATCTGACCGCCGCGCAGAAGTCGGCCGCCAACATCGGCGCGCTGACCGTCTACAACAACAACTGCCTGACCAGGACGAACTGCAACAACGACGAGGACAGCGCGCTCGACGTCGGCCTGTCGAAGATGAACGCGGCGATGCCCGACCCCGGCGCGGGCACCAACAACACCGGCGACACGCCGCAGGAAGTGCTGTTCATCGTGTCCGATGGATTGGTGGACACGAATGTCGCGAGCGGCGGCAACTGCGGTTCGTCGACCCGCGCCTGCGCCAGCATCAATACGCTGGCCGACTGGTGCACGACGATCAAAAATCGCGGAATCCGGATCGCGTTCCTCTACACGACCTACTATCCGCTGACGACAAACTCGTTCTACAACAGCCACATCGCGCCGTTCCAAAGCCAGATCGCCACCAACGCGCAGAACTGTGCGTCGCAGGGGCTGTTCTTCCAGGTCGACACCGGCGGCAACATCTCGGACGCGCTGCAGACCCTGTTCCTGCGGGCGGTCTCCACCGCGCGACTGACGGGGTAGACCGCTGGATCCCGGCTGCGTCCTCCCCCGGCGGGTTCCCGGCCGCGTGACCTGACGCCGGGAGAGCGTTGACAAGGCGCCCTGCGCCTCCCTTCGCTAGCGACACAACGCAGCGCAGGGAGGCGCTTCCACTATGGCCAGTGCGGTTCAGACGGCGGCGAACCAGGACGCTCAGGCGGCCGAGGTGCTTTACGCCACAGCCGACCACGTAGCGACCATCACGCTCAATCGGCCCGAGCGGATGAACACCATCTCCGGGCCGATGCTGCGTCAGCTGACCGAGCGCCTGCTCGAGGCCGACGCCGACCGCGACGTGAGGGTGATCGTGCTCACCGGCACCGGCCGCGCTTTCTGCGCCGGCCTCGACCTCACCGAGGTGACCCGGCCGAACACGACCGCGGGCGGCATCACGACGGGCGCCTCGAACGCCACCGACCTCGACCTGCGCAACACCCCGCCGACGGTGCTGTTCAACCTCGGCAAGCCAACCATCTGCGCGCTGAACGGCTCGGCCGCCGGCTACGGCATGGACACCGCGCTGGGTTGCGACATCCGGATCATGGCCCAGGGCGCCAAGATGGCCGCGGCCTTCACCAAGCGCGGCATCGTGCCGGAAAGCGGCGGCACCTGGTTCCTGCCGCGGCTGGTCGGCTGGTCGAAGGCGGCCGAACTGATCTTCACCGGCCGCACGCTGACCGCCGACCAATGCCTGGAGATGGGACTGGTCTCGCAGGTGGTCCCCGACGCCGAGCTGGCCGGCGTGGCGCGGGCGCTGGCGCTGGAGATCGCGGCCAATGCGCCGCTGGCCGTGCAGGCGTCGAAGAAGATGATGCGGATGGGTCTGGGCGAGGGCTTCGACGACCATGTCCACCACGTCTTCCTGCAGCTGTTGCCGTTGATGCGCAGCAAGGACGCGGCCGAGGGCATGCGCGCGTTCATGGAAAAGCGCCCGGCGAAGTTCGAAGGCCGCTGAATCTCGCAACTGAGACGCGCAGTAACCAATACGAATAGATGACAGCGGGGGCGCGCCCCTCTAGCTTCGCCCTCAGCGACTCACCGCCGGCCGGGCCGGGCGGCGGCCTCGCGTCCCATAGGAGCCGAAAACAGCCATGGCCGAAAAGAAAGCAAACGCCCTCCAACAGCCCCTGACGCCCTCGCCGCAGCTTGCAGCGGTGGTTGGCGCTGGCCAGGTGACGCGTGGCGACGTGGTCTCGAAGATCTGGGCCTACATCAAGAAGAACAACCTGCAGAACCCTGCCAACAAGCGCGAGATTATCGCCGACGCCAAGCTGAAGCCGGTGTTCGACGGCAAGGACAAGGTCAGCATGTTCGAGATGAACAAACACCTGGCCAAGCATCTGAAGTAGCGGCCGATCCGGCGGCGCGGCTCAAGGGTTCGCCCGAGGCTGCGTCCCGTCCGGATCGCCGGCCAGCACCCGGTTCGCGTGGATCAGCGCCACGGCGGCCGGGAGGCTGGACCAGGCCTGCAGCAGCGAGCCTCGGCCAAAGGGCGCCGAGAAATGCTCCACCGGCCCCGCCCAGCCGCGTTCCAGGCAGGCCTGCCACCATCGCGTCAACGGATAGCGCCAGCCACCGAGGCCGCGGCGCAGCCGCTCGCCGGCGTAGAGCCCGTCGAGCCAGGGCCAGTCGCCGCCATTGTGGTAACGGTAGGGAAAGGCCGACTTGGCCCTCAGCGCCGCGCGGTCGGCGAAGGGCGGCCAGACGCACAGCATGCCGAAATCGCCGTAGGGCTGGTCCGGGTTGCGCCGGCTCTCCAGCCGCGCCTGCGCCTGCTCGAGCATCACACGGGCCGGTTCCTCGCCGACCGCGTCGAACCGCAGCAGGGTCAGGGCGTCCAGGGCCAGGTGGGTCTCGGCCCAGCCGTCGCTGCGCAGATAGTCGACGAACACCCCGCCCAGCCGCAACTGGCGGCCGATCGCGGCGCGCGCCGACTGGCTCTCCGCGGCGGCCCGCGCGCCGATCTCGGGGTCCAGCCGCGCGCCCAGCCGCGCCAGCGTCTCCAGCGCCCCGAGCCAGAGACCAAGATCGTAGGAGACCAGGCCCTGGCGATAGACGTTGTCGGCCCAATCGCGGTCGTTGTGCGGCTTCACCGGCAAGGCGCCCGCGCCGCGCAGCGCCAGATAGCGCCGAAACACGCTGACCAGTTTGCCCCAGTGGCGCCGCGCCAGCGTCTCGTCGCCGGTGGTCGCCGCGTGATCGCCGACCGCGAGCACGAAGAACAGCGGGCTGTCGAAGTGGTCGCTCCACCACTCGCCTGGCCGCCAATGCGCCGCCGCCAGCGCCGGCTCCGCCAGCCGATAGGCTTCGAACGCCGCCGCGTGCGGCCCTTCGACGATCACGCCGCTCGGCGCCTCGCCGTCGTTCTGCACGCAGGCGGCCAGGCAGTCGATCTCGGCGGCGACCATGTCCGGCGCCAGGCGCAGCAGCAGCTGCAGGGTCCAGTAGCCGTCGCGGTAGTAGGTGCGCGCCGGGGTCGAATAGGCCAGCCCCGCCGACAGCCCGGCGAAGCCACCGCCGGCGTTGCGCCGCACGCTCGATAGCGCGGCGTGCGCGCCCTGGACCACCAGGCTGCGCAGCAGCGGATCGGCCGCGGGCAGCAGGTCGCAGCACGCCGCATGGGCGGCCGCTTCCTGTTCGATCGCCGGGATGTCGAGCGCGAGACCACGCTCCGCCTCCGCCTGATCGACGCCCGCGGCGATCAGCCAGCCCTCTGGCCGCTCCGCCACGACCAGGCGCCCTGCCCCGCCGTGGCGCACCTGCTGCGGCCGCGCGCCCCGGATCGCCAGCGCCGGCGCGGATTGCGCCGCCCAGACGCCGGCGCCGGCCGCGCCTTCGAGCCGATTGGGCGCGACAACCAGCGGCCCGTCGAGCCCGACGATCCGCAGGCGTCCGACGTCGCCGGCGCCCCAGATCGCCAGCCGCAGGGTTCCGTCCGGCGCGAGCTCGCCTTCCAGCCGCGGGGCCATGATCGGGAACGCCGGCAGCGCGTCCGCGTCCAACAGGCCGTCGGCGCGGGGGCGCAAGGGCGCGGCGGCTATTGATCCGCCCCGTTGTGCGTCACCGTCGGCAGGCCGGCGGCGGCCCAGGCGTTGATGCCGCCGCGGTACCAGAACACGTTGTCATAGCCCGCCGCCACCGCCGCCGAGGCCAGCTGGTATGAGAGCGGACAGCCGCCGTCGTGGCAGAAGATCACCAGCTGGGTCGCCTTATCCGGAACCTTGGCTTCCAGCTGGTCGATGCCGTTCGTGGTCAGGCACACGGCGGTCGGGATCGTCGGCTCGGTGCTGCAACCGCGCGCGTCGATCAGGAAGAACGTCGTCGAGCCGGCGTCGCGGTCGCGCATGCTCGCGGTCAGCTGCTGGGTGTTGATCACCGTTGCTCCGTCCAGCTCCGTCGGCGGACCGCCGGGGACCGACAGGGTCTCGTAGTAGCGCACCGCGACCGGATTGGCCGCGCGGACCGGGACGATCTCCGAGCCGTCGGCCTTGGGCGTGGTTCCGGTCGGCGCGGCGGCGTTGCCGGCGCCGGTGTCGGAGTCGTCGTCATGGGCGATGGAATTGGCCAGCGCCTGCGCGACCGTGTTGGTCGCCTGCGCCATGGCTGGGTTCGGCGCCCGCGGCCAGGCCAGCACGATCAGCAGGACCAGCAACAGCCCGCCCAGCGCGCCGCCGACGATCACCGCCGGCGAGACCCCGCGGCTCGGATGCGGCGCCGCGGGATGCGTCGCCACCAGCCCCGGCGGCGGGGGCGGAGGCGGCGGCGCGGGCGGTGGCGGGAGCGGCGGCGAGGCTACGGCGTCCGGCGTCGCCGCGGCGGCGCCGGCGGCCTCTGCGCCGCCGATCGGCCGCTTCAGGTTGCGCTGGATCGTCTCGATCAGCGCGTCGATGTAGGTGTCGACCGGCTGCGGGAACGCGTCCAGCCAGTGCATCCGCCCGAGGTAGAAATGGAGTTCGGAGTTGAACTCCACCTTGGCGATGCGGAACGGCACGATGGTGACGTTGGATCCGGCGGCGATGTTGATCTCGTTCAGCACCGCCTGCGAGTTGTTCACGTTGTCGGAGAACACCAGCACCATCACCTGGGCGTGCTCGATCGCCGAGGTGATCTGCTCGCCGTAGGGCCGGCCGGCGATCTGGTCGCGCGGGGCGATCCAGCAGCGGATGCCCTTGGCCTCCAGCCCGTGGCACACCGCGTCCGCCGCCAGCTTGTCCAGCGAGCTGTGGCTGATGAAGACGTCGTGACCCAAGCCGCCCTCCCCGATGGGCTCTCGGCCAAGCGCTAGCACATTGCGAAACGGCCGTCAGGCGGTGGCGCTGCTCGGCTCCTCCCCTCGCTTCAGGCGACGGGGAGGAATCGCGATAGCGAGCCGCGGCAAGGCGAGCCGCGACGCGAGGGGAGACACGCACCGACGTCGGTGACAGCCCTGCGCCGCCGGTCCCCCCATCGTCGCGCTTCGGTCGCTGACGCTTCCTCGCCCGCGACACTTCCCCCCGCCTGCGGGGGGAAGAGCAATTCGGCCAGCTTCCGCCTCCCGCGACCCTGGGTTAGGCTGCCGACAACGGCCGTCAGAGCCGCCGAAACACGGTGGAGGAAGCGCAGGATGAAGTTCGGCATCTTCTACGAGTTGCAGCTGCCGCGCCCGTGGGGGCCTGACAGCGAGTTCGAGCTGTATCAGAACGCGCTCAGCCAGCTCGAGCTCGCGGATGCGCTCGGCTACGACTACGCCTGGGAGGTCGAGCACCACTTCCTGGAGGAATACTCCCACTCCTCCGCGCCGGAGGTGTTCCTCGCCGCCGCCAGCCAGCGCACCAAGCGCATCCGGCTCGGCCACGGCATCTTCCAGCTGACCACCAACCACCCGGCCAAGGTGGCCGAGAAGGTGGCCGCGCTCGACCTGATCTCGAACGGCCGGGTCGAGTTCGGCATGGGCGAGAGCGCCTCGATCACCGAGCTGACGCCGTTCAAGGTGGCGTTCGAGGAGAAGCGCGCGATCTGGGAAGACGCGGTGCGCTGCCTGATCCCGATGTTCGGCGACGGCGGCGTCGAATATCACGGCCCCTACTTCGACTTCCCGCTCCGCAACGTGCTGCCCAAGCCGCGCCAGAAGCCGCACCCGCCGCTCTGGACCGCCTGCTCGCAGCTGCAGACCATCGCCTACGCCGGCGAGAAAGGGATCGGCGCGCTCGGCTTCCAGTTCGTCAGCGCCGACGCCGCCCACGCCTGGGTGCATGCCTACTACAACGGCATGACCAAGCGGCTGGCCAAGCTGGCCGACTATCCGGTGAACCCCAACATCGCCCTGGTCTCGATGTTCATGTGCGCGCCGACCGACGAGGAGGCCCGCGCCCGCGCCGACGGCGCCACCTTCTTCCAGTTCTGCCTGCGCTACTACAACAGCGCCGACCGCTCGCGCCCGCCGCCCGGCGCGGTCAACATGTGGGACGAGTACGACAAGTGGAAGGCCGCCAACGCCGAGCAGGCCGAGCGCGCCCTCTCCGGCGGCCTGATCGGCAGCCCGGAGACGATCCGGAAGAAGCTGCGCAAGTTCGAGGCCTCGCACATCGACCAGGTGATCCTGCTCAACCAGGCCGGCCGCAACTCCCACCAGGACATCTGCGACAGCCTGGAGCTGTTCGCCGAGGAGGTGATGCCCGAGTTCCACGCGGGCATCCCCGGGCATGAAGCCTGGAAGGCGGACGTGATGGCGGGGCGGACGGCGCTGGAGGAGATCGAGACCGCCGCGTTCCAGGACCGCTACGGGGCCAAGGCGCTGACGGTGTAGGCGCCGCATGACTGGCACGGTCTACGACACGCACGCCCGGTTCTACGTCGGTTTCGTCGACCGCGGCCTCGCCTCGGAGGACGGATACGTCACGCTTCTGCTCTCGCGCCTACGCCATTGCCTTGGCGATCGGCTGAGCGGCGCGCGGGTCTGCGACCTCTGCTGCGGCGAGGGGTATGTCGGTCGCCACCTTCTGTGCCACGGCGCGCGAGAGGTGGTCGGGATCGATCTGTCGACCGAGCTGATCGAGGTGGCGCGCGGCCGCGCCGATGCAGCCGCCCTCACTTATCGCGTCGATGACGCCCAGACCCTGGAAACGGTGTCAGACGCAGAGTTCGACATCGTCGTCTCCCAGCTTGCGTTGATGGACGTCGCGGACCATCGCCGCCTGTTCGCCGCAGTCCGTCGCGTGTTGGCGCCGGGCGGTGCTTTTGTGTTCTCGGTTCTGCACCCCTGTTTCGAGGGCCGACCCTTCCACGTTCGCGACGCGCCGCCTTTCCTGCTGGACGACGCCGGGGACCCGGCCGCCTATGCGGTGCGGCGCTACGCCTCCGAGGGCTTCTGGGACTCCGGCGGCGACGGCGTGCGCGGCCGCATGGGCGCCTATCACCGCACCCTCTCCACCTACCTCAACGACCTCCTCGCCTGCGGATTCGTGCTCGAGCGTCTCGAGGAGCCACTGGCCGGAGGCGATGCGGCCAAGGCCGGCCTGTTTGCGGAGGTGCCGACCGTCCTGGTGGTCGCCGCGCACGCCGCGCGCTGACGCGTCAAGTCCGCCAAGGGGGCGTCCCGTTCAGGTCACTCTCGCACGGACGTTGAAGCGCTCCGCCCGCCAAGCCTCCGTCGTCAGCACGTCGCGCAGCACCTCCACCGCCCGCCAGACATCCTCGAAGCCGAGGTACAGCGGGGTGAAGCCGCAGCGGAGGAGGTCGGGCGCGCGGAAGTCGCCGATCACGCCGCGTTCGATCAGCGCCTGCATGACCGCGTAAGCGTGCGGGTGGCGGAACGAGACGTGGCTGCCGCGGGCGGACGCCTCGCGCGGACTGGCCAGCGCCAGGCCGAAGCCGGCGCAGCGGTCCTCGACCTGGTCGACGAACAGCGACGACAGCCGCCGCGCCTTGGCCGCGACCAGGGCCATGTCGGCGCCCTCGAACTGGTCGACGCCGGCCTCCAGCGCCGCCAGCGCCAGGATCGAGGGCGTGCCGCACAGGAACCGGTCGATCCCGGCTGCCGGGCGATAGTCGTCCACGAAATCGAATGGCGCGGCGTGGCCCATCCAGCCGGTCAGCGGCGAGCGCAGCGCCGCCTGGTGGCGCTCGGCGACGAACAGCCAGGCCGGCGCGCCGGGTCCGCCGTTCAGGTACTTGTAGCCGCAGCCGACCGCGAGGTCCGCGCCAGCGCCGTTCAGGTCCACCAGGGTCGCGCCGGCGCTGTGGCTCAGATCCCAAAGCACGAGCGCGCCGGCGTCGTGCGCTCGATGGGTGATCGCCGCCATGTCGTGCACCTGGCCGGTGCGGTAATGCACGTGGGTCAGCATCACCAGCGCGGTGTCCGCGTCGATCGCCTGCGCCAGCTGTTCGGCCGGCAGCACGCGCAGGCTGACGCCGTCCATCACCTCCGTGACCCCCTGGGCGATGTAAAGGTCGGTCGGGAAGTCGCCCGGCTCGGCCAGGATCGCGTGGCGCGGCGCCTGCCGGCGCGCCGCGGCGACGATCAGCTTGTAGAGGTTCACCGAGGTCGAGTCGGCGACCGCCACCTCGTGCGGGGCCGCGCCGATCAGCCGGGCGATCTTGGCGCCGACCCGGGCCGGCGCGCCGATCCAGTCGTGGCTGTTCCAGCTGCGGATCAGCCCCTCGCCCCACTCCCGCGTCGTCACCTCCGCGAGCCGCGCCGCCGTCGCCACCGGCAGCGCGCCCAGCGAGTTTCCGTCGAGATAGATCACCCCCTCGGGCAGCACGAACCGCTCGCGGAACCGCCGCAACGGATCGGCCGCATCCCAGGCGCGGACGTCGCCGAGGCTGGCGGTCATGGGCCGAACTCGCGCAGCACCGCGCGGACCGGCGCGGCGTCGAGGCCGGCCAGCGGCAACGGCAGCGCGATCAGCTCGTAGCGGCCGGGCGGCGGCGCATCCAGCACCAGCCCCTCCAGCACCCGCATGCCGGCGCGGCGCACGGCCAGGTGCGCGTCCATGGTCTTGGAGTCCTGCGGATCGAGCGACGGCGAATCCAGCCCGATCAGAGTCGCGCCGCGGGCGGCCAGCAGGTCGATCGCCGCCGGATGCACCGCCGTGAAAAAAGCCACCCAGCGGTCGTGCGGAAACCGGTCATAGGTGCGGAACAGCACCCGCTCGGTCCCCGCCGGCGCCTGCGCCGCGACGAAGTCCGGCTCGATCAGCGCCCCGCATCCCCGCGCATCGACCAGCAGGCAGGGCCCGAGGTAGGGCGCCAGCGACACCGCGTCGATCGGCGCTCCGGCCGGGTCGTAGTGCAGCGGCGCGTCCGCGTGGGCGCCGGAGTGGGTCGAGAGGGTGACGGCGGAGACCTGCACCGGACTGCCTGGGCCGTGGGTCCAGCGCGGCGCGGCGGCGAAAGCCGTGTCGCCCGGCCAGACCGGCAGGCCGGGCCGCAGCGGCTGCGAGATATCCCAGATCCTCCTTGCGTCCGGCATGCCTCGGCTGCTCCGCCACCCGCCAGCTTTCCCTTGCCCCACGATCCGCCGCCTGGATAGGGTTTCAGCCCGGGCGGCGACGCTGTGCTCGCGGCCAGCTACGCCACCTGGGTCGGATTGGGCCAGCGCGCGAGGCGCTGGAGCGTTACAGCGGCCTGACGCAACAGCCGGTCGACGGCCTGGCGCAGCCGTTCATCGACCCCGTCCAGCGCAAGATGCTGCGCGACGGCATGCGCCTGGCCGAGGACATGCGCGGGCGCGAGCCTTCCGCTCGAGGGCGAAGCTTCTTCGTTACGAGCCTAATAACGAAGAGTTTATCCCGGAATTCTCAGGTCCGAGGACCAGTCTTGGAATTTGGTTACCAAGACGTAAAGGTCGAACACTACCGCTTCCTTACAGGATTTTGCGCCGAAGAACGTGCACAGTTCCTCTGGCAATACTATTGCATGGGGCAATCTGTATTTAGCGTTCTGTCCTAGTTCGAAACAACCCGCCGGACCGAAGCCCAGCACGCACGGCCGGCCTATCGCTACGGGAGAGAATGCGATGAAGAAGTTCGTGTCTGGTTTCTTCGCTGACGAGTCCGGCGCCACGGCCATCGAGTACGGCCTGATCGTCGCCCTGATCGCCGTCGTCATCATCGGCGCGGTGACCTCGCTCGGCACCAATCTGAACACCAGCCTGACCGCCGCCAGCACGGCGATTCAGAGCCACTAAGCCTATCCGGGGCGGCTGACCTTCCTGGCCGGCCGCCCGGCGCTTACCGACGGCCCCGCGGGCATTGCGTCCGCGGCGGTCGCGGGTCTTCCGTGGACGGAAGTGAACGTCAAAGCCGCGACGACGTTCTAGACTGCCCTTCCCTGTCCGGAGCCCGCCATGTCCGTCGCCTTCACCCGCGAGGAGGACCTCGAGTCCCAGGCCGCGGATCTGCCCGACCGTCCGATCTCGCCGCATCCCAATCTGGTCACCGCCAGCGGTCTGGCGGCGATCGATCAGGCTCTGGCTGACGCCCAGGCGGCCTATGCCGCGGCCAGGGGCGCCGCCGACATCAGCACCGACCGCACCCCGATGGCGCGGGCGACGCGCGACTTGCGCTACTGGTCGGCGCGGCGGGCCACCGCGCAGCTCTCGGAACCCGCGCCCCAGCCCGGCAAGGTGCTGTTCGGACGCACGGTCGAGGTCGAACGGGAGGATGGCCGGCGGCAGAGGTTCCGCATCGTCGGCGAAGACGAGGCGGACCCGGCGCAGGGCCGCATCTCCTATGTCTCGCCGCTGGCCCGCGCGCTCAGCGGCGCCGCCGTCGGCGACGTGGTCACGGTGGCCGGCGCCGAGGTTGAGGTGTTGTCGGTCCGGTAAGCCCGCCTCGCCCGCGCCAGGCCCTTTCTCGCCGGGCTGAACGCCTTGAACGCGTGACAGCACTGCTCCGCCCCGCCTACGACACCGGCGTCACAATCGGAGGAAAGCGAATGTCGATCCGGCTCATCATCTCGATCAACGCCGCCCCGGGCAAAGGGGATGAGTTCGCGCAGGCTTTCAAAGGGCGCTGCGAGGAGGTGATGGCCGAGCCGGGCTGCGAGCAGTTCGAGGTGTTCCAGAGCGCGCTGGATCCAGATCGGCTGGTGCTGCTGGAGCTATGGAGCGACCAGGCGGCGCTCGACGCGCACGGCAAGATGAACGCCACCCGCGCCCCGCTGCCCGCCGGCCTGCGCGGTCCGGCGGGCGGCCGCGAGGACTACGAATACAACAAGACCCGTTAGGGTCCGCGCCTAGGGAAGCACGCTGCCCAGGTGCTCGACCATCACGCCGGCGAGCGCCTGTCCGAACCAGGGCACCGTCAGGATCAGCGCCGAGGCGCCGACCCGTATCAGGATGGTCTGGTCGAACGGCCACTCCGGCGCTGCGTCGATGCGGGCTTCGAACGACAGCAGGCTCTGCAGCTTGGCCGGCGCGGTCGGATCGGCGTCCAGGGCGCGCCTGACCGCGTCGATCTCAGTCCGCAGTCCTTCGAGTTCGGCGGCCTTGGCCTTGCGGATCTCGTGGTGGATCAGGGCGAGCGTGCCCAGGAACACCCAGGCCCCGATCGCCGCCGAGCCGACCGCCAGGCCGATCGTGTAGAGCCGCGAGGTGCTGCCGACGAACTGCAGCAGCGTGGCGGCGCTGACGGTGAACCACACCAGCGCCGTCCGCCCGGCCGCCCGGCCCCAGGGGTACAGCTGCTCGATCCGCAGCAGGTCGATCTTCATCCCGCTTCGGATCACGTAGCGGGTGTGACGAGCGCCAGCGCCAGTGAGTTCCAGCCCGCGGAAGAACAGCGCGCCGAGCAGGATCGCCACGAAGCTGAACCAGGCGACGATGGCGGGCGTGCGGCCCGCCGCGCCGCTGGGCAGGAACAGCAGCATCGCCCCCACGCCGACGATCACCCCGACGGCGGTGAACAGGCGCAGTCGGCTTTTGGAGAACGCCGGCGCCCAGGCCACGTCGGCGCGGACGGCGCGGGTGAACTCAGGCAGGTCCTTCAGCTCCATCAAGCGCGAATAGCGCTGCAGGCAGAGCGTCGAGCAGACGATCAGCGTCAGGCAGATCGCGATCCACGCCCGGTGCTCGAACGCCGGCCCGGTCTTGTCGCGCACGATCCACGGCACGCCGTCGATCCGCGCCGCGATGGCGTAGGCGCCGATCAGCGCCGCCAGGACGACCGCCGTCGTGATCCACAGATTGAACGGCGAACGGTCGTAGAGCCGCTGCTCGGCGTAGCTCCATCGCTCCGCGCGGAAAGCGCTCGATTGGCTCGACGGCTCGGTCACCATGGTTCGATCCCGCCCCTGGTCAGATCGAGGCCGAACATGTCAGAGCGCAGCCGCCGCGTCCCCATCGCTAGCGCTCCGGCAGGATCGCCAGCGCGACCGCCATCAGCGCCAGCGCCGGGGCGATCTTGACCAGCGGTCCCAGCGGATCGGCCCAGAGCTCCGGCGCGATAACGCTCGCCGCGGCGGCGTAGCCCAGCGCGAGCCCGACACCGGCGATCAGGGCGACGCGACAGGTTCGCCGGCAGGCGACGCCGATCCCGATCGCGACGTCGGTGAGCGCCGTGGCGACGGTAAGGATCGCGGCCCAAGCCGGGGCGACGGCGTGCGCCGCCAGCGCCGCAACCGCCTCGTGGCGCCCCGGACCCAGGGCGACGGCGCCTGAGACGATCCAGAACACCGACAGGACGCCGATGACCAGCGGCTTGAGCAGGTAGAGGCGGGCGAACCAGGCCTCCTGCACGCTGGCCGGGATCGCCGCCAACGCCTGCTCCAGCGTCGCCGGCTCGATCCCGGTGGCCGCCATCCAGGCGGACGGGTCGCCCGCGACGCCGCGGCGCAGCTCCTTCAGAGCGGTCGTGCGGATCGGCGGCGACCAGCCGAGCCAGGCCGCCGCGTCACCCGCCAGGGCGCCAAGGCTCATCAGCCATGCGGGCGCCCGTGCGAACGCGCGCGCGCCGCCGAAGCGGCGCCGGAACGCCGCGATCACTGCGCCGACGCTCGACGTCTGCGCCGACATCACGTCCCAGGCCGCGCCGCCAGGCCATCCGTCCCGCCAGAGCCGCGCGGCCGCCTCGACCGTCCGAGTGATGTCGCCAAGCGCGGTGGCGACGAAGGGCCGCCGCTCCGTGGCCTCGTCGAGCGCGAAAGGCAAAACGGCCAACGCGCGCAGCAGGGCGCTGCCGCCGTAGGCCGCCGGGCCGATCACGAAGCCCGGGCGCAGGATGGCGTGCGCAAGCCCGGAGCCGGCGATCAGCCCCTCGCCCTCGCGCTTGGAGCGGCTGAAGGCGGTGGCGTCGCTCGCGGCGCCGCCGGGGATCGACAGGTGCAGGAGCAACACCGGCTTCGGCTGGGCCTGCAGCGCCACGATCAGCCGGCCAACGAACGCGGCGTGGACATCGCCGGTGCGCCCGCGCGGCCCGTCCTGGAGCACGCCGACGCAGTTGAGCACGATCTCGACGCCGTGGTCGGCGAACAGCTGCGCGAGGCGGTCAGGCTCGAAGCCGACGAACGGCGCTTCGATCGCGCCCGCGCCAAAAGCGGCTCGCTGCGCCGGGGTGAACCGCCGCGCCATGGCCACGACCGGGTAGCCGTCGCCGATCAGCGCCTCGGTCACACCCTGCCCGATCAGGCCGGAGGCGCCCAGCACCGCGATGGTCGGCGGCGGGCTCAGCGCCAGAGCACCGGCTTGGCGATCATCAGCCAGACGATCGCCATCACCGCGCCGAAACCCGGAAACCCGAAGGCGAACCACCAGCGGAACAGCCGGTGGTAGGCGTCGGGCAGCGGCCGACCGGCGGCCACCGCGGCGCGAGCCAGATCGCGCATCCGGATCTGCATCCACACCACCGGCAGCCAGAAGGCGCCCGCGACGGCGTAGAGCGCCAGCGAGGCCGCCACCCAGCTTTCGGTCAGGGCCCCGCCGGTCTGGCGCAGCAGCAGGTAGCCGGTGATCGGCTGGGCGACGATCGCGGTGGCGGTGAAGATCATGTCGGCCAGCACCACCACGCCGGCGGTGCGGGCGACGAAGGCCACGTCGCGGCTGCGGTCGGCCATCAGCATGAAGAAGGCGATGCCGGCGCCCGTGCCCAGCACCACGATCGCCCCCAGCACGTGCAGGTATTTCAGGACGACGTAGATCGAAGCGCCCAGGGCCATGCGCCGATGGTGTGGTGTGTCGCCTCAGGCTGGCAAGGCGCCTGGCGGCGGCGCGCTTGACTTCGCGCGCGTTGAGCCAGCAACCTGCGGGCGCGGCGCCGCTAGCGCCGAAAGCCGTCTGGAGGGGCGTCATGCGGCTGCTGAGCGCTTCGGCATGCGTGGTGCTGTTGATGACAACCGCCTGCGGACAGAGCCCTTCCCAAGCCGCGCCCGCAGCGCCGCAGGCGAGCGCGCCACTCCCGCCGCCGCCGTCCGGCTGGCTCGCCGGCCCGGTGCAGGGGGGCGTCGTCATCATGTCGCCCGAGCCCGACCAGGCCCATCGCGTCGTGCTGACCCTGCTGCCGGTGGTCCAGCCGCAGGCGCCGTTGAAGGATTGGTTCGGCAATCAGGCGCTCGCGCTGGCGCAGAGTTTCGGCCAGGTCGAGGGCGCCACGGAGACGCAGGTGGAAGGCCCGATCCTGAGCCGGGCGGTCAAGATGAACGCCAACGGCCGCGAGCTGCGCTCGGTGTTCGTCGGGTACGCCTCGCCGCACGGCTTCGAGATGACGGTGACCATGATCCCGGCGGACGCGGCGGAGAACGACCCGCGCGTGCAGACGGTCTCGAACTATCTGGAGCAGCTGCAGGCGGCGCGCTTCGACGTCACGCCGCAACCGCAGACGCAGGCCCAGGGACCCGGTGGGCCGGCCGGACCCGCCGCCGCGCCGGCCGCCATGCCAACTCCTGCCCAAGGCGCCCAGCTGATGGCGGCGATCCCGCCGCTCGGCCCGGCGAACCAGCCGATGTATCCGCGGCCCGGCGATCCGATCGTGCAGCCGCGCCCGCAGCTGCCGCCCGACCGCGACATCCCGATCAAGGGCGCCTGGTTCATGACCGGCATCGGCTACGGCGCGATGAACTATGGCGTCGGCGGTTCGTCCTACGGCTCGCACGCCGTGCAGCAGTTGCTGGTGCTCTACGCCAACGGGGTGGCGGTGAAGTCCGACATCATGGGCGAGAATCTCGCCGGCCACCACCAGGCCGAGGGGTTCGCCACCCTCGACGTGACTGACCCCAGCGTCATCGGCCAAGGCGGCTTCGGGCGCTGGAGCCAGCAGGGCCAGACCATCAACATCAACTGGAACTACGCCCAGCCCGAACAGCTGAACGTCGAAGGCGGCGCCCTGGAGGGCGGCGGGGTCAAGTACAACCCCTGGCATCTGGTCAACGGCGAGCGCCTGCAGGGTCTGTTCGTGCGGCCGAACGATCCGGGCCTGCGCGCACAGGCCATCGTGCTCACCCAGGACGGCCAGTTCGCCGCCGACGGCGTCAACGTGACGATGGGCGCCGAGCTGGTGATGCCCTACTTCCCCGCCCGCGGCTACGGCGCCTACGAGATGAAGAAGGGCAGCCTGGTGCTGCACTTCGCCAACGGCTTCGTCGTCGCCATCGCCTGCAACATCGACGGCAATACGCTGCTGCTGAACAACTTCGGCTACCAGCGGATGCGCTGATCTCACATCAGGTCGCGCGGGATCGCCGTCTCGTGCACGCGCTCGAACACCTGGCGCTGGCCGCGCCAGGCGGCGAGGCGCTCGCGGACGTGGAAGTCGGTCGCGGTGGAGGTGAGCTCGACCTCGCTCTCGATCCGGCAGTCCCAGTCGCCGCGCAGGTAGCGCACGGTCCTGCCAGGCGCGCCAGCGGCCGGAGTTCGGATCGCCGGGCATGAGCCGCGCCTCGACGTTGAGGCCGGTGCGGTCGATCGTCGTGCCAGTCTCGGCGATCTCGGTCCGGGACGGCCGCCAGATCTCGTCGAACTGCGCCTCGACGCCGTGCCGCCGGGTACTGGCGGCGCATCTCGGGATCGCCGCGGGCGGCGCTTGTGGCGCCGGCAGCGATCGGGATCGGAAAGTCGGGGTCGGCGAGCGACTTCGGACGAACTGGCAGTCGAGCGAGCAGCCGGCGAGATCAAGCCTGAAGCGAACAATCTCCGGCGAGGGCCATATCAGCGGCCATAGGTGCTCGCTGATGCAAAGGCAGCAGTTCGGAACCGGCGTCGGATGCGGCGGCCGGTCAGGTAGAGCGGGACTTCGACGTCGTAGAACGCGTCCGGAACAAGCGGCTCCGGGCTCGCGTGGCCGTCTCGGTGGGTGAGGTTGAGAACTCCATAACTGACCAGCCACGAGCGGCCTTCCCGGCCACTTCGACCAATCGGACCGCGAGTTTGGCCACCGGCGCGCTCGCGCGACACGCAAAGCCGCACGCGCGGCACGCCGAACAAGTCGAGGACGTCCTCCGTGAAGCGGTGGTGGAAATACTGAAGCGAGAACATACCCTCTGGGAACTGCTCTTGCGGGTATTGCGAGGGCGGCGAACGGCACCCATTCGGGTGTCTGCAGGCCGAGGATGCGATCGCCGGCATGGCGAACCACCGCCGGCTCGGACGGCCCCTCGCGGAGCTTCAGGCCCTCGAATCCCAGCTTCAGCGTCTCGGTCCGCGGCGGCCAGGTTGGCTCGGCGATCCAGCGGCCGGGCAGCGGGCCAGGCGCGGCGGCGGCGGGCGCCTGCTCGGGCAGGAACGCCCATAGGCGAGGCCCCTCCATCACGCCGGTATCCTCGCCGGCCAGCCAGTGCAGCCACCAGCGCGCTTCCTCGAAGATCCAGTCGAGCGCCGGCCCCGGCGCGGCCGGCTGCGGGTAGCCGTGCGACCAGGGCCCGATCAGCGCCTTGGTCGGGACGTCGAGACGCTCCAGCAGGCGCGGGATCATCTCGTTGTAGGGATCGACCCAGCCGCCGACGAGATAAGTGGGGCAGCGGATGGCGCCCGGATCGAAGCCGACCGAGCCCTGGCGCCAGTAGTCGTCCTCGCGCTGGTGGCTGAGCCACTGCGCGGCGATCGGCGGCGCGGCCTCCAGCCGTTCCATCCAGGCCGCCTCCCAGTCCGGCCCGAACACCGCCGGATCAGGCGGGCCGGCCATCACCGACTTGAAGCTGGTCGCCCACTTCAGGCCGGTGAGCGCGAAGGCGCCGCCGATGTAGTGGGCGTCGTCGGTGTAGCGGCGGTCGGAGCAGCACATCGGCATGATCGCCTTCAGCGCCGGCGGCGCCAGGGCCGCGGTCTGCAAGGTGATGAACCCGCCCCAGGAGACGCCGCGCATGCCGACCGATCCGTTGCACCAGGGCTGGGCCGCCAGCCAGGCGATCACGGCGGCGGCGTCCGCCTGCTCCTGCGGCAGGTATTCGTCCAGCAGCAGGCCCTCGGAGTCTCCCGAGCCGCGGGCGTCGAGCCTGGCGAAGGCGATCCCGCATTGCGCCAGCTTGCGCCCCCACCAGCGCCCATAGGCGCGGCTGCTGTCGCGCTTGCGATAGGGCGTGGTCTCCAGCACCGCTGGGACCGGCGCCTCGGTGTCTGGCAACGACAGCGACAGCGCCAGCCGCACGCCGTCGGGCATCGTCACCCAGACGTTCTCGATCTCGCGCACCTCGAGCGGCCCCGGCAGGCGCCAGTCGGTCATGGCGCGGCTCGCGGCGGCGCGCTAAGCGGTCGGGCGGGGCCGGCGGAGCGCGAGCGATGGAGCATGTGCGGTTCGGCCGGACCGGTCTGAAGGTCTCGCGACTTTGCCTGGGCGGCATGTCGCTGGGAAGCTCGGACTGGAAGGGCTGGGTGCAGGACGAGGCGGTCTCGGCGGCCATCCTCCGCCGCGCGCTGGAGCTTGGGATCAATTTCTTCGACACGGCGGACTGGTATTCGCTGGGCCGCAGCGAGGAAGTGATCGGCCGCACTTTGCTGGCGATGGCGCCCCGTCACGAACTCGTGCTGGCCACCAAGCTGTTCTACCCGATGAGCGACGACCCGAACGACCGCGGACTGTCGCGGGGGCACATCCTGGGTTCCATCGACCGTTCGCTGACGCGGCTGGGGACCGACCACGTCGACCTCTACATCGTCCACGCGTTCGACCCGGAGACGCCGATCGAGGAGACCATGCAGGCGCTGCACGACGTCGTGCGCCAGGGCAAGGCGCGCTACCTTGGCGCCTCGACCATGTACGCCTGGCAGTTCGCCGAGATGAACGCGGTCGCCCGCCAGAACGGCTGGACCGAGTTCGTGAACATGCAGTGCCAGCTTTCCCTGCTCTACCGCGAGGAAGAGCGCGAGATGATCCCCTACTGCGCCCACAAAGGCGTCGCGGTGACCACCTTCAGCCCGCTCGCCCGCGGCTACCTGGCCGGTGCGCCGGCGAACGCCCGGACCGCGCACGATCCCTACCTCGACTGGTTCGGCGATCAGGTCGACCAGGAGATCGCCCGGCGCGCCCGCAGCGTCGCCGAGGCGCGCGGGGTGACGCCGGCGGCGGTGGCCATGGCCTGGGTGGCCGGGAGCCCGCACGTCACCGCGCCGCTGGTCGGCGCCGATGCGCCGGACCAGGTCGACGCCGCGGTCGCGGCCGCATCGCTGGCGCTGACGCGCGACGAGCGCGACCTCCTGGAGGCGCCTTATCGCCCCCGTGACATGATCAACGACTACAACCCCGTTCGGCGGGCGCGGGCGTTGGCTGAAGGAAACACCCCATGATGTACATCGGCGAAGCGTTCGAAGGCGCCGGCGCGAATGCGGCCCACATCAACCTGATCCTCGGCGACAAACAGCACCTCGGCGGCGCCTTCGCGCTGGCGGCCGCCAGTCCCGGCCCTGGCCATGTGCCGTTCCAGGCGGTGCTGAAGCCGAATCTGCCGGCGAAGCCCACCACCCTGTTCGTCGCCAAGGCGGTGCTGAAGGACGCGCGGCACGAACAGATGACCTGGGGCCCGGCCCAGGCGGGCGTCGCCGCCGGGGTCACCCATGCGCTGGTCGACAACGTGCTGCCGATCGGCGCCGCCGACGACTGGCTGGCGATCGCCCTGGTCTGGGTGGACCCGGCCGCCGACGACGCCGAGGCGGTCTACGCCAACAACCGCGCCGCGGCGCTCGAGGCGGCCGCCCGCGCCATGCAGGCCGACTGGCCGAGCCGCGACGAGCTGGTCGCGGGCCTCGCCGACGTCGGCAATCCGTTCTTCACCCCGGCGAAGCGGACATGAGCAGTCAGGCGATCGCCTCGATCGCCGTCACCCACCACCGCCTGCCGCTCGACCCGCCGTTCGAGGCCAGCTGGGACTCCAGCCCCCGTCGCCATTTCGACGCCACCCTGGTGCGGGTGGAGACCGACGCCGGCCTGGTCGGCTGGGGCAGCGGCGACCGGATGCTCGGGTTCGAGGGTCACGAGGCGCTGTTCGTCGGCCAGGACCCGCTGGCGATCGAGCGGCACTGGCGGGTGCTCTCGAACCTGAACTTCCACTACGGCCGTTGCTGGCCGCTGGATCTGGCGCTGTGGGACCTGGCCGGCAAGATCACCGGCCAGCCGTGCTGGAAGCTGCTCGGCGGCGCGACCAACCGGGTGCGCGCCTACGCTTCGTCCGGCGTGCTGCGAGAGCCCGAAGCGCTCGCGGACGCCGCCGAGCGCTACCTCGCCGAGGGCTTCGCGGCGATGAAGATCCGGTTCCGCCGCGGCGACTGGAGGGACGACATCCGCGCGCTGGAGGCGGTGCGCAAACGGGTCGGCGAGCGGCTGGAGCTGATGGTCGACTGCAATCAGGGCTGGCGCATGCCCTGGGACGTCGAGGCGGCCTGGACGCTCAAGCACGCACTGATGGTCGCCCGCGAGCTGGAGCGGCTTGGCGTCTACTGGATGGAGGAGCCGCTGCACCGCGCCGACTACGCCGGCATGCGGGCGCTGCGCGAAGCGACGGACCTGCGCATCGCCGGCGGCGAGATGGCGCGCGAGCTGAGCTGAGTGCCGCGAGCTGATCGAGCGCGGCTGCCTCGACGTGCTGCAGCCGGACGCCGCCTTGGTCGGCGGGATCACCGGGCTGCGGCGCGTCGCGCACATGGCCCAGGCGCATGCCCTCACCTTCTCGCCGCACACCTGGACCAACGGCATGGGCGTGGTCGCCAACGCGCATTTGGCCGCGGGGCTCGGCGAGACGCCGTTCCTGGAATTCCCCTACGACCCGCCGCAGTGGGGGCTCGACCGCCGCGACTTCCTGATGTCCGCGCCGCTCACCGTCGGCGCCGACGGCTGGATCACGCTCAGCGACGCGCCGGGCATGGGCTACGAGGTGGATGTGCGCCGGCTGGAGCGGACACGGGTGTAGGCCGACCAAGGTTTGGCGCGTTCTCCCCTCCCCCCTGCGGGGAGGGGTCGGGGGTGGGGGTGCGCTCTGGGTCTTGGCCGAAGGGGCTGCAAGACGCCATGCGATTGGCGTCGCGCTGACACCCCCACCCCTAACCCCTCCCCGCAGGGGGGAGGGGAACACGTCTGGGCCGCCGATCCAATCGAGGTCGAACCTGCCCTAAAACGTCCGCTTCAGCTCGTCCGCGAGGTCGGTCTTCTCCCACGAGAAGCCGCCGTCGGCCTCGGGCTCGCGGCCGAAGTGGCCGTAGGCGGCGGTGCGGGCGTAGATCGGGCGGTTGAGGCCGAGGTGCTCGCGGATCGCGCGCGGGGTCGCGCCGCCGATCAGCTCGGGCAGGATCTTCTCCAGCTTCTCGGCGTCGACGTCGTCGCCGCCATGCAGGTCGACGTAGAAGCTGAGCGGCTTGGAGACGCCGATCGCGTAGCCGATCTGGATCGTGCACTTCGACGCCAGGCCCGCGGCCACGACGTTCTTGGCCAGGTAGCGGCAGGCGTAGGCGGCCGAGCGGTCGACCTTGGTCGGGTCCTTGCCGGAGAAGGCGCCGCCGCCGTGCGGGGCCGCGCCGCCGTAGGTGTCGACGATGATCTTGCGCCCGGTCAGGCCGCAGTCGCCGTCCGGCCCGCCGATCACGAAGTTGCCGGTCGGGTTGATGTGCCACTCGGTCTTGTCGGTGACGAGGCCGGCGGGGAACACCTTCAGGATATAGGGCCGCACCAGCTCGGCGACGTCGGCGGGGGTCAGGCCCTCGCGGTGCTGGGTGGAGAGCACGATCTGGGCGGCGTGAACCGGCCGGCCGTTCTCGTAGTGCAGCGTGACCTGGCTCTTGGCGTCAGGCTCGAGCTCCGGCCGCTCGCCGGAGTGGCGCGCCGCGGCCAGGGTCTTCAGGATGTTGTGGGCGTACTGCAGCGTCGCCGGCATCAGCTCCGGCGTCTCGTCGGTGGCGTAGCCGAACATGATGCCCTGGTCGCCGGCGCCCTCGTCCTTGTTGCCGACCGCGTCGACGCCCATCGCGATATCGGCCGACTGCGAGTGCAGGTGGCAGGCGTAGTCGGCCGTCTTCCAGTGGAAGCCCTCCTGCTCGTAGCCGATGTCCTTGACCGCCGCGCGGACCTTGTCCTCGAGGCTCTCGACGACGCCGGCCGGCCCCCTCACCTCGCCCGCCAGGATGATGCGGTTGGTGGTGACCATGGTCTCGCAGGCGACGCGGGCGAAGGGATCGGCGCCCAGGAAGGCGTCGACCACCGTGTCCGAGATGCGGTCGGCGACCTTGTCCGGGTGCCCCTCGGAGACGCTCTCGCTGGTGAAAAGGTAGTTCGTACGATGGCTCATGGGAGCGGTGTCCTCAAACTCAGGTCAGGCGAGGCCGTTGGCGGCGGCGAGCTCGGCGAGCGAGACCTGCGGCCTTGGGCCATAGTGGGAGATGACTTCAGCGGCGGCGAGGCCGCCCAGGCGGGCGCAGGCGTCAAGCGGCTTGCCGCGGGCGAGGCCCAGCATGAAACCGGCGGCGTACTGGTCGCCGGCCCCGGTGCTGTCGACCACCTTGGCGACGGGGAAGGCCGCGACGGCGTGGCGGATGGTTGGCGTAACCACGACCGAGCCCTGCTCGCTGCGGGTGATCGCGGCGATCTTGGTCAGGCCCTGCACGGCGCGGGCGGCTTCCTCGAAGGTGGCGACCTGGAACAGCGAGGTGATCTCGCTCTCGTTGGCGAACAGCAGGTCGACCTCGGTCTCGATGAATTCGCGCAGGCCGGAGCGGTGGCGCTCGACCACGAAGGAGTCGGAGAGCGTGAGCGCGATGGTGCGGCCGGACGCGCGGGCGAGGCCCGCGGCCTTGGCGAATGCGCGCCGGGCTTCCGGCGGGTCGAACAGATAGCCCTCCAGATAGACGATCTCGGCGCCCATGATGATGTCGGGCTCGACGTCGGCGGGGGTCAGCTCCACCGAGGCGCCAAGGAAGGTGCACATGGTGCGCTCGCCGTCGGGCGTGACGTTGATCAGGCAGCGGCCGGTGGCCGCGCCGCCCGCGAGCCGGCCGGTCTCGAAGTGGACGCCGATCTGGCGGGTGTCGTGCGCGAACACGTCGCCCAGCTGGTCTGAGGCGACTTTGCCGACGTAGGCCGCGCGGCCGCCCAGGCTCGCGACGCCGGCCACCGTGTTCCCGGCCGAGCCGCCCGAGGTCTCGATCGCCGCGGCCATCTTGCCGTACAGCTGGTGCGCGCGCGGCTCATCGATCAGCATCATCGCGCCCTTGCTGAGCGCGTTGGCGGCGAGGAAGCTGTCGTCGGCCGGAGCGATGACGTCGACGATGGCGTTGCCTATGGCGGCGACGTCGTAGGAAGCAGACATACGCTTTCCGTTATATGATGAGACGCCCTGCCGTCCAGCTTCGCGAGCCGATGCACGATCGGCGCCGCGGACGGTCGCCGACGTTCATCATTCTCCCGCGCGGCGCGAATTCGCCCTCAGAGCCTCACGGCGCGCAGCCGCAGGGCGTTACTGATCACGCTGACGGACGACAGCGCCATCGCCGCGGCGGCGATCGCCGGCGACAGCAGGAGGTGGAACGCCGGATAGAGCACGCCGGCCGCGATCGGCACGCCGGCGGCGTTGTAGACGAAGGCGAAGACCAGGTTCTGGCGGATGTTGCGCATCACCGCGCGCGACAGCCGCCGGGCGCGCACCAGGCCTTGCAGGTCGCCCTTCAGCAGGGTCACGCCGGCGCTCTCGATGGCGACGTCCGACCCGGCGCCCATGGCGACGCCGACATCGGCGGCGGCCAGCGCGGGCGCATCGTTGACCCCGTCGCCGGCCATGGCCACGACGCGGCCCTCCGCCCGCAGCTTCTGGACCACCTTGGCCTTGTCCTCGGGCAGGACCTCGGCCTCGACCGCCTCGATGCCCAGCCGCCGGGCGACGGCCAGGGCGGTGGTGCGGTTGTCGCCGGTCATCATGACCAGTCGAACGCCGTCCGCCTTCAATGCGCCGATGGCCTGCGGTGTGGTCTGCTTGACCGGGTCGGCGATGCCGAACAGGCCCGCGAGCGCGCCGTCCGCCGCGGCGAAGATCACGGTCGTCCCGTCGGCGCGAAGCGCGCCCGCCTGCCCCTCGAGGACGCTCGTGTCGACGCCGTGCTCGGCCATCAACCGCGCGCCGCCGAGGACGATCTTTCTGCCGTCGACGATCCCAAGCACGCCCTTGCCCACCGGAGAGTCGAAGCCGCAGGCTTCGGCGAGCGTCAGTCCGCGGTCGCTTAGCCGCGCGCAGAATGGCGTCGGCCAAGCGGGTGCTCGCTGCCGCGCTCCAGGCTGGCCGCCAGCCGCAGCAGCTCGGCCTCATCAACGCCCGCGACGGTCGTGATCGCGATCACCGCGGGCCGGCCTTCGGTGAGCGTTCCGGTCTTGTCGACCACCAGGGTGTCGACCTTCTCGAAGCGCTCCAGCGCCTCGGCGTTCTTGATCAGCACGCCGGCCTGCGCGCCGCGCCCGACGCCGACCATGATCGACATCGGCGTGGCGAGCCCCAGCGCGCACGGGCAGGCGATGATCAGCACCGAGACCGCCGCGACCAGCGCGTAGGCGAAACGCGGCTCCGGACCAACGACGGCCCAGCACCGCGGCCGCCAGCACGGCGGCCCCGATCACCGCCGGCACGAACCAGGCCGAGACCTGGTCGGCCATGCGCTGGATCGGCGCACGGCTGCGCTGCGCGTCGGCGACCATCTGCACGATCCGGGACAGCAGGGTGTCGGCGCCGACCTTTTCGGCGCGCATGACGAACGAGCCGGTCTTGTTGATCGATCCGGCGATCACCTTGGCCCCGGCTTCCTTGGTCACCGGCATGGATTCGCCGGTGACCAGCGACTCGTCGATCGAGACCCGGCCGTCGATCAGCTCGCCGTCCACCGGGACCTTCTCGCCCGGCCGCACCCGCAGGCGGTCGCCGACCTGGATCAGGTCGAGCGTCACTTCCTCGTCGGCGCCGTCGTCGCGGATGCGCCGCGCCGTCTTCGGCGCCAGGTCGAGCAGCGCCTTGATCGCGCCGGAGGTGCGCTCGCGGGCGTTCAGCTCCAGCACCTGGCCCAGCAGCACCAGCACGGTGATCACGGCCGCCGCCTCGAAGTAGACCGGGACGGCGCCCATCGACGTCGCGGAAGGCCGGCGGGAAGGCGCCCGGGGCCAGAACGGCCGCGACGCTGTAGGTCCAGGCCACGCCGACGCCCATGGCGATCAGGGTGAACATGTTGAGGCTGCGGCCCACGATCGAGGCCCAGCCGCGCTGGAAGAACGGGCAAGCCCGCCCAGAGCACCACCGGAGTCGCCAGCGCGAACTGGATCCAGCTCGACAGGCCGTGGCTGACCGGCATCGGCAGTCCGGGGACGTGGCCGCCCATCTCCAGCACGAAGACCGGCGCCGCGAGCGCCAGGCCGACCCAGAACCGGCGGCGCATGTCGGCGAGTTCCGGATTGGGACCGCTGTCGGCGGTGACGATCGCCGGCTCCAGCGCCATGCCGCAGATCGGGCAGGACCCGGGGCCCGACCTGGCGGATCTGCGGATGCATCGGGCAGGTGTAGATCGCGCCGGCGGGCGCCGGCTCGACCTGGCGCGGGCTGCAGGAACCGCTGGGGATCGGCGACGAATTTCGTGCGGCACCCGGCCGAGCAGAAGTGGAACGCCTGTCCGGCATGCTCGGCGTGGTGCGCCGTCCGTCCTGGGTCGACCGTCATGCCGCAGACCGGGTCGGTGACCGGCGGTGTCACGGAGGCCGCGGCGGCGTCGCGATCGATCGAGGCAGTGTCTTCAATACCCATGGCGGGTATACACATATACCCTGGCGTGGTATCGGCAAGCGACATCGGAGGCGAGCCCATGCAACGCGACGACAAGCCCCGGCTGCTCAATCGCCTGCGCCGGATCGAGGGACAGGTGCGGGGCGTGACCCGCATGGTCGAGGAGGGTCGCTACTGCATCGACGTGCTGACCCAGATCCGCGCCGCCCGCGCGGCGCTGGTGCGGGTCGAGAGCGAGATGCTCAAGGGCCACCTCGCCCACTGCATCGAGGACGCCATCGTCAGCGGCGACGAGGCGGAGCAGCGCAAGAAGGCGAGCGAGCTGATCGAGCTGCTGGAGCGCAGCGCGCACTGAGGTCCCGCATGAGTTCCGGAGTTCAGTTTCCCGTTGCTCCGCTGGCCGGTCTGCTGCTGGCGAGCGTCGCCACCGGCCACGCGGGGGCCCAGGACATGCCCGGCATGGGATCCAGTCCGGCGCCGACCGCCCCACCCAAGACAGCCCAACCCGCCGATGGCGACATGTCTGCGATGCCCGGCATGACCGTCGATCAGATGGACATGGGCGGCATGGTCATGATGGCCGGCCAGTTGGGCGGCTACTCGATGATGCGCGATGCGTCCGGCACGGCCTGGCAGCCGGACTCCACGCCAATGGAAGGCCTGAGCTGGAAGTCCGGCGGCTGGACCGGCATGGTCCACGGCTACGTCGACGCGGTCTACGACCACCAGGGCGGCCCGAGGGGCGATAGCAAGACCTTCAGCGAGAGCATGTTCATGGTCATGGCCCAGCACGCGGCCGGGCCCGGGACGCTGACGCTGCGCGCCATGCTCTCGCTCGATCCGGCCATGGGGCCGGCGGGCTATCCGCTGCTGCTGCAGACCGGCGAAACCGCAAACGGGGTCACGCCGCTGATCGACCGCCAGCACCCGCACGACCTCTTCATGGAGCTGGCCGGCGTCTACAGCCTGCCCATCGGCGCCGGCTCGTCAGCGTTCCTTTACGTCGGCTATCCCGGCGAGCCGGCGCTGGGGCCGGCGACCTTCATGCACCGCTTCTCCGGCATGAACGAGCCCGCCGCGCCGATCACCCACCACTGGCTCGAACTCGACCCACATCACCTTCGGCGTGGTCACCGCGGGCCTGGTCCACGGCCCGTTCAAGCTCGAGGGGTCGGTGTTCAACGGCCGCGAGCCGGACCAGTTTCGCTGGAACTTCGACCCGCCGCGGCTGGACTCCTATTCCGGCCGGCTGAGCTTCAATCCGACACCGGACTGGGCGCTGCAGGTCAGCTACGGCTACATCCACAGCCCCGAGCAGCTCGAGCCGGACGTCAGCCAGCACCGCGTCACCGCCTCGGCCACCTACAACCGCAAACTCGCCCACGGGAACTGGCAGACCACCCTGGCCTGGGGCCGCAACTACAACCAGCCCGGCCATCGGCTCGACGCCTTGCTGCTGGAGTCGGCGGCGAGCTTCGGCCGCCACACCCTGTTCGCCCGCGCCGAGAACGTGCAGAAGGACGAGCTGTTCGCCGCGCCCAGCCCCCTGACCGGGCAGGTGTTCCGCGTCTCGGAAGTCACGCTCGGCTATGTCTACGAGATCCCGGTCGCCAGCCATCTGGCGCTCGGGCTTGGGATCCAGGGGACGCTCAATGTCGTGCCCTCGCCAATCAAGCCCGCCTATGGCGACGACCCCACCGGCTACATGCCGTTCGTGCGCCTGAAGATACGTTAGGCCAGTCCGCTTCGAAGTCCCCTTCGTCACCCCGGCCAAGCGGCGCCAGCCGCGCCGAGCCGGGGTCGGATGGGCCGGTCCCAAGACGAAATCCAGTCCGGCGGCGGCGCGTCCGGCCCCGGGTCTGCGCGCTGCGCGCTCCGCCCGGGGTGACGGACCTTTGCCAGGTCTTCGGACCTGCCCTTACGACGGCGAGCGCGAACTCGTCAGCTTCACGTCGGCGCGCGCCCAGGCGGTGTCGAACTGCCGGCGCGCCGCGGCCGCCTCGACGTGCTTGCCCTGCGCCTCCAGCGCCTGGGCGAGGCCGAACAGCGCCCAGCCGTCGTCGCGGTAGGTCTTCAGGCTCTCGCGATAGACCGCCTCCGCTTCGGCCGGCTGGTGGTTGTCCAGCAGCGCCGCGCCCAACAGATGCGCGACCGGCTGATGCCACCACGGCGGCTCGGTGTAGGGCAGATCGCGCATCAGCCCGTAGGCGGCGCGGAACTGGGTCACCGCCCCGACCTTGTCGCCCTTGGCGCGGGCGATCTCGGCGTCGAGCAGCTTGAGGCCCAGCGGCGGCGATCGGTTTGGCCGGGTATCGCCCAGGCGTCGTAGCGGCTGAAGTCCGAGGCCGAGATCACCGCGTCCAGTTCGCCGCGCGCGGCCTCGGCGTCCTTCAGGTCGCCCTTGGCGGCGAAGGCGACGCCGCGGGCGTAGAGCGCGAACGCGCGGTCGATCAGCAGCGCCTTCGGCGGCGGCGGCTCGGCCAGCACCGCGTCCCACTTCTCGAACCGCAGCTCGGTGGCGATCGGGGTGAAACCGTAGAGCTCGGCGGACGGCACGGCCTTGGCCAGGTTGTAGGGGTCGACCGCCTTCACCAGCCGCCGCGCCGCGTCGAGGGCGCCCTGGTAGCGCCCCGACATCTCGCTGGAGGTCCACAGGAAGTGGATGTTGTGGCCGTAGTAGCCGGCCGGGTAGTAGCCCTGCGCCTTGCAGGCGGCGATGTAGTCCTCGTCGACCTTGGCCGCGGCCTCGTTGACCCGCTCGGCGTCGGCGTAGCGGCCGACCCGGTAGTAGATGTGCGAGGGCATGTGCACGATGTGGCCCGCGCCCGGCATCAGCTTCAGCAGCCGGTCGGACGCCGCCTCGGCCCGCTCCGGCGTCGTCGTCGCCTCCACCGCGTGGATGTAGAGGTGCAGCGCGCCGGGGTGGTTCGGCTCGCGCTTGATGATGCCTTCGAGCGTGGAGACGATCTCCAGTCGCGTGGCCCTTCGGCGTGACGCCGTCCTGCCCCCAGTAGTCCCAGGGCTGGGTGTCCATCATCGCCTCGGCGTAGAAGGTCCCGGCGTCGAGGTCGTCCGGGTAGGCCTTCCAGAGCTCGCCCATCGCCTTGGCCCACGCCTCGTCCAGCGCATGGCGGTCGGCCTTCGGGTCGGACGAATAGCGGGCCGCCAGCGCCTCGATCCAGGCCCGCTCCTCGGGGCCGGCCTTGGGCTCCAGCGCCTGCGCCTTCTGCAGCGCCGCCCAGGCCGGCGCGACGGCGTCGTCCGGCATCGGCAGGTTGATGTTGGGCCCGAGCGCCTCGGCGACGCCCCACCAGCACATCGCGCAGTCCGGATCGAGCCGGGCGGCCTCGCGGAACGAGCGGATCGCCTCGGCGTGGTTGAAGCCGAACAGCAGGTTGACCCCCTGGTCGAAGAACAGCTGCGCCTGCGCGTTCTTGGTCGAGATCGGGTGATGGTGGTCGCCCAGCCCCTTGAACACCGGCGCGCCCGGCTTGTCCGCCTCGCCGGCGTAGACCGCCGGCATCGGCCCCACCATCAGCATGCCGCCGGGCTTCATGCCGGGCATGTCGGCCATGGCCGCCGGCGGCTCCGCCATCGCCGCGCCGGCGGACAGCACCATCGCAGCGGTCGCCAGTAAGAGACGTTTCATGTTCGGACCTCCGCCCCGAGAAGCCATGGCGGAGCTTAGTCCGATCAGCCGCTCGGTCCAGCGCCCCCCAGTGCTATGATGCTTCCGATGTCCGATGACGCCTCAGCCTCCCACCTCCCCCTCGCCGGCCTCCGCGTGCTGGACCTGACGCTCGCCCGCGCCGGGCCGACCTGCGTGCGGCATCTGGCCGACTGGGGCGCGGACGTGATCGCGGTGCTGCCGCCCGGCGAGGGGCGCGACGTGATCGCCCGCGACGGGTTCGACTTCCAGAACCTGCACCGCAACAAGCGCTTCATCAGCCTGGACCTGAAGACCGAGCCAGGCCACGCGGCGTTCCTGAAGCTGGCCGCGCGCGCCGACGTGGTGGTGGAGAACATGCGCGCGCCGGTGAAGCACCGGCTGAAGGTCGCCTACGAGGACCTCAAGGCGGTCAATCCGCGGCTGGTCTACGGCTCGATCAGCGGCTTCGGCCAGGACGGCCCCTACGCGGCGCGGCCGGGCGTCGACCAGATCGTGCAGGGCTCGGGCGGGCTGATGTCGATCACCGGCGAGCCCGGGCGCGGGCCGATGCGGGTCGGCATCGCGGTCTCGGACGTCACCGCCGGCACCCTGCTGGCGCTGGCGATCATGATGGCGCTGTACGAGCGCCAGCGCACCGGCGAGGGCCGCTACGTGCACACCTCGCTGCTGGAATCGCAGATCTTCCTGCTGGATTTCCAGGCCGCGCGGTTGCTGATGGCGGGCGAGGTGGCGGGCCAGATGGGCAACGAACATCCGACCATCGCGCCGATGGGCGTCTTCCCGCCGCCGACGGCCCGATCAACATCGCCGCCTCCACCCCCGCGCAGTTCGGCCGCTTCTGCGAGGCGGCGGGCCGGATGGACTGGCTGGAGGACGAGCGGGTCTTCCAGCCCCGCCGCCGCACCGAGAACCGCGCCGCGCTCAACGCCGCCATCTCCGAGGAGACCGCGCAAACATCCCGGCGCCTGGTGGGTGGAGCGGCTGGAGGCGGCCGGCATCCCCTGCGGGCCGATCCTGAGCATCGACCAGGTGTTCGACGATCCGCAGGTGAAGCACCTGGGCATGGCGACGCCGGCGCATCATCCGCGGCTGGGCGAGACCCACATGGTGGCCACCCCGATCAACATGGAGGGACTGGAAACCGGCGTGCGCCAGGTCGGCCCCGCTCGCGCCCGCCGACACCGACGACGTGCTGGCCGAGATCGGCTATTCGGCGGCCGAGATCGCCGCGATGCGGGCCGACGCAGGTCATCTGAGGCGATTTTGCACTTGGCTTGACCGCGCACAGGGTCGCTATGAGGCGGCGACCATGAAGCCACCGAAGCTAGGAAGCTTCGCCGAGCGCCAGGCGCACTCGGCGGAAGCGAAGAAGGCCCTTGTGGCCAAATTCAAGCCCAAGCCCACCGTCGTCGATCCGGAATTCGAGGAACGCCGCCTCGCCCGCCAGATCGAGCTGGAGGAGCTGCGCGCCCAGCGCGCGGCCGAGCGCGAGGCCAAGCGCAAGGAATCCGCCAAGAAGGAAGCCGAGCGCCAGGCGCTCGAAGCCGAGATCGCCGAGGCGATGGAGCTGGAGCTGCGCGCCAAGCAAAAAGCCGCCCGCGACGCCCGCTATGCGGCGAGGAAGCAGCGGCGGAAGTGACCGCGTCCGCGCCGACTGAGCGGTCACAGCGTCTTCGCGGGGTCCCAAGGCAGCTGAGCATCGGCGATCGATGGCGTCCAGGGTCGGCCCGGACTGACGGAACCGCTGGACGCCGGCTCGAATTCGAGCTGCGCCGCGACATAGGCGATCGTCGTCGCCGCAGAGAACCCGTAGTTGATGATGCGCGAGATCTTGCCGTCAGCTTCTTCGAGCCGGAGCAGACCTGCCGAGATAGGATCTTCCCGCCGCGCGCGCCGGTGGAACAGGCGACGCGCTCCCCGGTCGACCTACGTGCTGCGAACCCGCTCTTGTCGAGTGGAAGGTGACCCGCAGCCAGATGGTGTCCTGTGCCACGCTCGCCCCCGACGCCCTGAACCTCCCAGGTGCAGGACTCGAGCGAACAGGGCTTCGACCGCGTCTACGTCCGCGCGACGAAGGCGGCGATGAAGCGCTCGACCAGCTCGCGCGAGGCGGGCGGATTCTTGCTCGAGGGCATGCGTAAGCCTCGGTCGCTCACCTGCCCGCGGCCACGGTGCAGCGCGGCCTTCACCGCCGCCCGGCGTCGTCGAGAGCATGTCGGCGATCTCCCCAGACTGAAGTCGAACACGTCCTTCAGCACGACGGCGGCGCGTTCCTGGGGGGAGGTGCGCTCGAACAGCGCGGCGCCGGCGGCGGGCGTGAGGATGACGCCCGGCGAGGCGCCGCGCAGTATCGACTTCGCGGCCAATACCTCGCGACGGCTGCGGCGGAGGTGGTCGATCCACAGGTTGGTGGCGATCTGGCAGAGATACGCCTGCGGACGGTCGAACCAGCGGCGCGCGACGCCGTCGGGATCGCGTCCGGGATTCATGTCGCCCCGGCGCAATGATGCCGAACCGGCGCAGCAGGGTGTCCTGCACCAGATCTTCGGCCGCCCACACCGAACCTGTGAAGCGAAGGCAGTAGGCGTGCAGCCTGGGCGGATCGGGCCTATGGCGTCGAGATAGTCGAACCACAGCTTGCGCATGACGCGCGCCGCCTCTTCGGTGATCGGATCGGCCATGCAGAACTCCCTTGTCCTGCACTCTGGACGAACGGCCGAGGCAGAAGGATACGGAGGCGGCCGGGATCAGGCCGGCGGCGGCGAGGCGGATTACACCCCGGAACACCGGCGTCCGCTTTTCCATGAACGCGGTGCGGCCTTCCTTGAAGTCGGCGGAGTCGAAGCAGGCGGCGACCGCGGCTTCGACCTCGGCGAGGCGGCGCTTGTCCGGGTCGCGCAGCGCCTCGCGGGCGGCCATCTTGGCGGCGCGGACGGTGAGCGGGGCGTTGGCGCCGATCATGGCGGCGTACTCGCGCACCAGCGGCTCCAGCTCGGTCGCGCGCCGTGACGCGGTTGACCAGGCCGACCCGCAGCGCCTCCTCGGCGCTGAACTGGCGGGCGGTGAAGAGGATCTCCTTGGCGATCGCCGGCCCGACCAGGTCGATCAGCGCCTTGACGCCGCCGAAGCCGTAGCCGAGCCCGAGCCGCGCCGCCGGGATGGCGAAGCGGGAGCCCTCCTCGCAGATGCGCAGGTCGCAGGTCAGCGCCACCGCCAGGCCGCCGCCGATGCAGTAGCCGCGGATCATCGCGATGGTCGGCTTGGAGAGTCCCCGCCATGGCGACGTTGGCGGCGGCCGAGGCCGCGAGTAGCGCGCCTCGGCGGTGGAGTCGGCCCGCTCGGCCTCGAACTGCGAGATGTCGGCGCCGGAGACGAAGGCGCGTCGCCCGCGCCGGTGAAGACCACCACCCGCACCTCGGGATCGGCCTCGAAGGCGGCCAGCACGTCCGGGATCGCCCGCCACATGTCGAGCGAGACGGCGTTGCGGCGCTCGGGGTTGTTGAAGATCATCCAGCCGATCGGGCCGTCCTTGCGGCCGATCAGCTTCTCGACGCCGAGGTCCATCGTCTCCTCCGCGAGCCTCGCGGCCGCGACGTTGACAACCGCCGCCTCGCTCCCGTCAACCGCGGGCCCATGAACGGCAACCTCTACGCCCTGCTCGCCTCGCGCTTTCCCGCCGACCGCGCGCAGGCGGCGTTCCGCTGGCTGGGCGGGGCCGCGATCAGCTACGGCGAGCTCGAGGCCGGCGCGGGTCGGCTGGCGGCGCTGCTGAAGGCCAAGGGCGTCACGCCCGGCGACCGGGTCGCGGTGCAGACGGCCAAGAGCCCCGAGGCGGTGATGCTCTACCTGGCGGCGCTGAAGGTCGGCGCGGTCTTCCTGCCGCTCAACACCGCCTACACCGCGGCCGAGATCGACTACTTCGTCGGCGACGCCGAGCCGGCGCTCTTCGTCACCGACGCCGTGGCGCTGGCGCGCGAGGCGGCGGAGCTCGCGCCGCTGGACGCGGTCCACGAGGCCGCGCCGCGACGACCTGGCCGCGATCGTCTACACCAGCGGCACCACCGGCCGCTCCAAGGGCGCGATGCTGAGCCACGCGCGCTGGCCGCCAACGGCCTGGCGCTGACCGAGGCCTGGGGCTTCACCGCGCCGACGTGCTGCTGCACGCGCTGCCGATCTACCACGTCCACGGCCTCTTCATCGCCCTGCACTGCGTCTTGCTCTCCGGCGCGCGCGTGCTTGGCTGCCGAGGTTCGACGAGGACCGAGGTGCTGGCGGCGCTGCCCCGCGCGACCGTGATGATGGGCGTGCCGACCTACTACACCCGCCTGCTGGCCGAACCCGGGTTCACGCGGCAAGCCGCTGCAACCATGCGGCTTTTCATCTGCGGCTCGGCGCCGCTGCTGCCCTCGCACCTTCGCCGAGTTCGAGGCGCGCACCGGCCAGCGCATCCTCGAGCGCTACGGCATGAGCGAGGCGGCGATCATCACCACCAACCCGCTCGCCGGCGAGCGGCTGGCCGGCAGCGTCGGCTATCCGCTGCCGGGCGTCGACCTGCGCATCGGCGACGACGGCATCGTGCAGATCAAGGGCCCCAGCGTCACCACCGGCTATTGGCGCAAGCCGGAGAAGACCGCCGAGGCCTTCACCGCCGACGGCTACTTCATCACCGGCGACATCGGCCGGCTGGACCCCGACGGCCGGCTCTGGCTCTCCGGCCGCGCCAGCGACCTGATCATCTCCGGCGGCCTCAACGTCTATCCGAAGGAGATCGAGCTGGTGCTCGACGAGCTGCCCGGCGTCGTCGAGAGCGCGGTGATCGGCTGCCGCACCCCGACTTCGGCGAGGCGGTGGTGGCGGTGATCGCCGGCGAGGGCGACGAGGCGGCGGTGATCGCCGCCGCCCGCGCGCGGCTGGCCGCCTTCAAGGCCCCCAAGCGCGTGATCTTCGTCGCCGACCTGCCGCGCAACGCCATGGGCAAGGTGCAGAAGGCCGAGCTGCGGCCGACACTACGCCGACCTGTTCGGCCGACCCAATCGGCCTAGCCGATCACCCCGCAGGCGATCCTTGCGCCGCCGCCGCCGAGGGGTTCGGGCTGGTCGGAGTAGGTGTCGCCGCCGGCATGGATCACCACGCTGTGGCCCCGCAGCTGGGTCACGTCGGTGATGTGCGGCGCGACCAGCGTCTCGCGATCGACGCCGCGCGCGTCGACGGTAAGGGCCGGCAGGTCGCCGAGGTGGCCGGCGCCCATCGGGCCAAGATGCTTGCCGGTCCCGGCCGGGTCGTAATGGCCGCCGGCCGCGCCGGCGAGCGCTCCGCCCACCGCGCCGACCCTGCAATTCGGGTTCTGATGCACGTGAAAGCCGTGCCGGCCGGGCGGCAGGCCGTAGAGCCGGACGAGGATTCGCGCGCCGCCTGGCGCGTCCTGAAACACCACCCGGCCGGCCGGCCCGCCGGCGCCTCGCGTTGTGGCATGGTAGACCTCGGCCTTGGTCGTCGCGGCCGCCAGCGGCGATGCGCACGCCAGCCCGCACGCCGCGGCCAGCGCCGCCCCGATCATCCTCGCCATGGCCGGGCTCCCTGCTGCAGCGGAGAAAACTAGCGGACCCAGCCGCTTGCGTCGACGTCGTGACGTTGCCTGGGCGCGGCGTCGGTCTAAGAAGGCGCATGCTCGACCGGTTCGATCCGAAGCTCGACGGCGCGTTCGGCCTTCTCGACCGCGAGACACTGCTCGCCCGGCTGCGCGCCGTGCTGCCGGGCGAGCGGCTGATCGCCTCGGCCGAGTCGATGCGGCCCTACGAGAGCGACGGGCTGGCCGCCTACCGCAGCCTGCCCGCCGCCGTCGCCCTGCCGGCCGACGCCGACGAGGCGGCCGCGGTGCTGAAGGTCTGCCGCGAGCTCGGCGTGCCGGTGGTGGCGCGCGGCGCCGGCACCGGGCTCTCCGGCGGCGCCCTGCCCTTCCCCGGCAGCGTGCTGCTGGGCCTGGGCAAGCTGAACCGGATCCTGGCCATCGACCCGGACGCGCGCACCGCCCGGGTGCAGCCCGGCGTGCGCAACCTGGCGATCTCGGAGGCGGCGAAGCCCTACGGCCTCTTCTACGCCCCCGACCCGTCCTCGCAGCTCGCCTGCTCGATCGGCGGCAACGTCGCCGAGAACGCCGGCGGCGTGCACTGCCTGAAGTACGGCCTGACCGTGCACAACATCCTGAAGCTCGAGGCGCTGACCATCGAGGGCGAGCGGCTGACCATCGGCTCGGAGGCCCTGGACGCGCCCGGCTTCGACCTGATGGCGCTGATGACCGGCTCGGAGGGCCTGCTGGCCGTGGTCACCGAGATCACCGTGCGGCTGCTGCCGCTGCCGGCCGACATCCGGGCGCTGCTGGCCGCCTTCCCCGACGCCGGCTGCGCCGCCCAGGCGGTGGCCGACATCATCGCCGCCGGCATCACGCCGGCCGGGCTGGAGATGATGGACGAGCTGGCGCTGACCGCGGCCGAGGCGTTCGCCCACGCCGGCTACCCGCTGGACGCCGCCGCGATCCTGATCTGCGAGTGCGACGGCGCGGCGGGCGACGCCGAGGCCGAGCTGGCGCAGGTCGCCGAGATCTGCCGCGCCGCCGGCGCCAGCGAGGTGCGGCTCGCCGAAGGACGAGGCCGAGCGGGCGCGGCTCTGGGCCGGGCGCAAGGGCGCGTTCCCGGCCATGGGGCGGCTCGCGGCGGACTACTACTGCATCGACGGCACCATCCCGCGCCGGCGGCTGCCCGAGGTGCTGGCGAAGATCGCCGAGCTGTCGGGCCAGCACGGCCTGCCGGTCGCCAACGTGTTCCACGCCGGCGACGGCAACCTGCACCCGCTGATCCTCTACGACGCCGCGGCCGAGGGCGAGCTGGACCGCGCCGAGGCGCTGGGCGGGGCGATCCTGGAGACTTGCGTCGCCGTCGGCGGCACCATCACCGGCGAGCACGGCGTCGGGCGCGAGAAGATCAACCAGATGTGCGTGCAGTTCTCCAGCGCCGAGGTGGAGGCGTTCGCCGCGATCAAGGCCGCCTTCGACCCCGAGGGCCTGCTGAACCCCGGCAAGGCCATCCCCACCCTGGCCCGCTGCGCCGAGTTCGGCGCCATGCACGTGCACGCCGGCCAGCTGGCGCACCCCGAGCTGCCGAGGTTCTGAGTTGATGCAACCGCCTCGCGCCCCCTCCACCACGCCGCTGGCGCGGCGCCGGTCCCCCTCCCCCGCTTCGCGGTGGCAGGAGCAGGACGCGTCGCTCCTCCACCGTGCAGCGCAGCGAAACGGGGGAGGTGGATGACCGCGAAGCGGGCAGACGGAGGGGGCGCTACGGTCGCTGAGACCGGCGATGATCGAGCGATCGAGCTCGCCGACCGCGTTCGCCGCGCCGCCGCCGCGAAGACGCCGCTGCGCATCGTCGGCGGCGACACCAAGGCGTTCTACGGCCGCCAGATCGACGGCGAGCCGCTTAGCGTCGCCGGCCATCGCGGCGTCGTCGCCTACGATCCCAGCGAGCTGGTGATCGTGGCGCGGGCCGGCACGCCGCTGGCCGAGATCGAGGCGCGGCTCGCCGAATGCGGCCAGCGGCTGGCGTTCGAGCCGCCGAGGTTCGGCGCGGCCAGCACCATCGGCGGCGTGGTCGCGGCCGGGCTCTCCGGCCCGCGGCGGCCGTTCGCCGGGGCGGTGCGCGACTGCGTGCTGGGCGCGACGATCCTGGACGGCCGCGGCCAGCTGCTGCGCTTCGGCGGCCAGGTGTTCAAGAACGTCGCCGGCTTCGACGCCTTCCGGCTGATGGCCGGCGCGCTGGGCTGGCTGGGCGTGATCCTGGACGTCTCGCTCAGGGTGACGCCGGCGCCGCGGGCCGAGACGGCGTTGGCGCTCGAGCTGCCGTCCGACGCCGCCCGGACGCGGGTCTGCGAACTGATGCGCCGCCCGGCCCCGCTGAGCGGCGCTTTCCACGACGGCGCGCGGCTGCACCTGCGGCTCTCCGGCGGCGAGGCCGGCGTGGCGGCGCTGGCGGCGGAGCTGGGCGGCGAGGTGGAGGCCCTCACCGTCTGGGACGCCATCCGCGATTTCACTCACCCCGCCCTCGCCGACGGACCGCTCTGGCGGCTGTCGTTGCCGCAGACCGCGCCGATCCCGCCGGTCGGCGAACTCGCCGCCTGGGACTGGGCCGGGTCGCAGGTCTGGCTGCGGTCGGATCGCGCCGCCGGCGGACGATCTGGGACGCGGCGGCGGCCGCCGGCGGCCACGCGACACGGTTCCGCGGCGCCGCCGCGGGCGACGAGGTGTTCCAGCCGCTCGCGCCGGCGATGCTGGCGCTGCACCAGCGGCTGAAGGCGGCGTTCGACCCGGCGGGCGTTTTGAACCCCGGCCGCATGTACGGGGCGCTCTGATGCGGGCGAAGGTCGCCGGGCCGCTGGCCGACACCATCGCCGGCGCCACCGCCGAGGCGGTGCTGCGCGCCTGCGTCCACTGCGGCATGTGCAACGCCGTCTGCCCCACCTTCCAGCTCACCGGCGACGAGCTCGATGGGCCGCGCGGGCGCATCTACCTGATGAAGGCGCGCTGGAGGGCGAGGCGGTCGGCCCCGAAACCCAGCTGCACCTCGACCGCTGCCTCGACTGCCGCGCCTGCGAGAGCGCCTGCCCCTCCGGCGTCGAATACCACCGCCTGCTCGACGTCGGCCGCCCGTTCGTCGAGGCCAAGGTCGGCCGGCCCTGGGAGCAGAAACTCCTGCGCGACCTGATCCGCTGGGTGACGATCTCCCCCACGCTGTTCCACGCGGCGGCGTCGCTCGGGCGGTTCTTCATGCCGGTGCTGCCGCAAGGGCTGCGGCGGAAGATCGACGTGCTCAATCCCCTCCCCCTTGCGGGGAGGGGCAGGGGGTGGGGGTGCAAGCGCCGCCGCAGCCGATCGATCCCAATTCGGCCGACACCCAGCCGACACCCCCACCCCTGACCCCTCCCCGCAAGGGGGAGGGGAAGATGAGCCTCCTCGCCGGCTGCGTGCAGTCCGCCGCCGCGCCGCACTTCAACGCCGCCGCCATCCGCGTGTTCGCCAAGATCGGGGTCGACCTCGCCGAGAACCCGGCCGCCGGCTGCTGCGGGGCGGTGAGCTTCCATCTCGATGCGCCGGAGGAGGCGCGCGACTTCGCCCGCCGCAACATCGACGCCTGGCTGGCGGAGATCGACGCAGGCGCCTCCGCCGTCATCGTCACCGCCAGCGGCTGCGCCGCGTTCATCAAGGACTACCCGGACTTGCTCGCCGCCGATCCGGCCTATGCCGACAGGGCCCGCCGCGTCGCGGCCCTGGTGCGCGACCCGGTCGAGGTGCTGGACGCCGCGCCGCCCCTCCCCGGTCCGCGCCCCCGCCGAGCCGAGGATCGCCGTGCATGACCCCTGCACCCTGCGCCATGGCCTGAAGCTCGGCGGGCGGGCCGAGGCGCTGCTGCGCCAACTGGGCTACGACCCACAGCCGGTCCGCGACGCGCATCTGTGCTGCGGCTCGGCCGGACCCTACTCGCTGCTGCAGCCCACCTTCGCCCGGCAGCTGCGGGCCAACAAGCTGGCCGCCCTGACCGAGCACGACCCGGCCGCGATCTGCACCGGCAACATCGGCTGCTGGATGCACCTGTCCGAGACGTCGCCCAAGCCGGTGCGCCACTGGATCGAGGCGGTGGACGACGTCACCTGACACCTCAGGTCCGGAAGTCGCCAGACCTCGCGCGGGTCGCGCCGTAAGATCTTCCCCCAACCTGAGGAGATCGGTCCATGGCTTCGATTCACAAAGAGATTTCGCTTGCCGCCAGCCCTGCCGCGGTCTGGGACGTGGTGCGCGACATCGGCGCGGTGCACACCCGCTTCGCGCCCGGTTTCGTGGTCGACACGACGATGGACGGACCCGACCGGATCGTCACCTTCGCCAACGGTTTCGTCGCTCGCGAGGTGATCGTCGACATCGACCAAAGCCGCCGGCGCCTGGCCTACTCAGTCCGCTCCGAACGCATCGCCCACCACAACGCTTCCTTCCAGGTGCTGGCCGAGGGCGCCGGCTCGCGTCTGATCTGGATCGCCGATGTGCTGCCGGAAGCGGCGGCGACGACGGTCGGGGCGATGATGGAAGAGGGCATCCAGATGGCGAAGAAGGCGCTGGATCAGCTGGTGGACGCTTAGCAGCCCCCATGCACGACCCCAACAGGTCGGTCATCGCCGGGCCTTGTCCCGGCGACCCATGCACGCAGGCCAACGGGTGGCCGCGCTCGGCGCGGCCAAGGCGCGTGCGGCGTGCTTGGGTAGCCGGGACTTACGCCCGGCTATGACCGGCGTTGGGAAGATATCGGGAGGCTAAAGCCCCAGCGCCCCGGCCACCGCCGGGTGCTTGATCTTGCCGGCCATCACGTTCAGCCCTTCGCCGAGCCCCGCATCTTCCGCCAGCGCCCGGTCCACGCCCAGCGCCGCCAGGGCCGAGACGTAAGGCGTGGTGGCGGCCGCCAGGGCGTAGGTCGAGGTCAGCGGCGCGGCGCCCGGCATGTTGGCGACGCAGTAGTGCACGACGCCATCGACCACGAAGGTGGGGTCGGCGTGGGTGGTGGGGTGGCTGGTCTCGAAGCAGCCGCCCTGGTCGATGGCGACGTCGACCAGCACCGCGCCTTCGCGCATCCGCATCACGTCGGCGCGGGTGACCAGCTTCGGCGCCGCGGCGCCGGGGATCAGCACGCAGCCGATCACCAGGTCGGCGGTCGGCAGCAGCTCGGCGACGGCGTCGTGGGTGGAAAAGGCGGTCTTCAGCCGGCCGTCGAACTGGTCGTCGAGCTGCTCGAGCCGCTGGGCGGAGATGTCGAACAGGGTGACGTCCGCGCGGTGGCCGATGGCGATCTCGGCGGCGTGCTTGCCGGCGACCCCGCCCCCCAGGATGATCACTCGCGCCGCCGGCACGCCCGGCGCGCCGCCCAGCAGCACGCCGCGCCCGCCGTGCGGCTTGAGCAGGTGATAGGCGCCGGCGTCGACCGCCATCCGGCCGGCGACCTGGCTCATCGGCGCCAGCAGCGGCAGGCGGCCCCAGCGGTCGGTGACGGTCTCGTAGGCGATCGCGGTGCAGCCCGAGGCCATCAGCCCCTCGGCCTGATCCTTGTCGGCCGCGAGGTGCAGGTAGGTGAACAGGATGTGGTGCGGCTTCAGCCGGGCGATCTCGATCGGCTGCGGCTCCTTCACCTTGACGATCATCTCGGCCGCATCGAACACCGCGTCGGCGTCCGGCAGGATGGTCGCGCCCAGCGCGGCGTAAGCGTCGTCGCCGATGCCGATGCCCGCGGCCGCGCCGCGCTCGACGAACACTTCATGGCCCTCGAGCACCAGCCGCTGCACCAGTCCGGGCGTTGCGCCGACACGAAATTCGAGGGTCTTGATCTCTTTGGGAACGCCGATGCGCATTAGCTCCCCCTAGAGCAAGATTCGTTCGCGTCCAAGCGGCGTCGCGCGGGAACCTGCCCGGCGAAAGCGATCCTTGGCGCGGCCGATCCGCCGGCTTCGTCCGGCGCGCTCTAGCAGCCGCACGCCCGAGCCGATAGAGCGCACGCACGCATCCTATCGCCTCACTGCCGGGTTGCTCCAAGCATGATCCGCAAGCGCCGCACGCGCATCGTCGCCACGCTCGGCCCCGCAAGCCGCGACCCGGCGATGGTGCTGGCGCTGGCGCAGGCCGGCGCCGATGTCTTCCGCCTGAACTTCAGCCACGGAACCCACGACGACCACGCCGCGGCGCTGAAGGCGGTGCGCGCCGCCGAGACGGAGCTGGGGCGGCCGCTGGCGGTGCTGGGCGACCTGCAGGGACCGAAGTTCCGGCTGGGCGCCTTCGCCAAGGGCCGGATCGACATCGCGCCAGGGCAGATGATCCGGCTCGACCTCGATCCGGCGCCGGGCGATCGCCGCCGCGTCGGCTGCCCCATCCGGAGGTGTTCCGGGTGCTGCGAGCCGGGGCTGGTGCTGCTGGTCGACGACGGCAAGGTGCGGCTGCAGGTCAAGCGCTCCGACGCCCGGTCCGCCGACGTCGAGGTGGTCGCCGGCGAGGCGCTCTCCGACCACAAGGGCCTCGCCGTGCCCGGCGTCGACCATCCCGGTGCCGGCCCTGACCCCGAAGGACCAGGCCGACGCCGAGTTCGCGCTGCGGGTCGGCGTCGACTGGCTGGCGCTGTCGTTCGTGCAGCACGCCGGCGACATGGCGGACCTGCGCAAGATCGTCGGGACCCGCGCGGCGATCCTGGCCAAGATCGAAAAACCGGCGGCAGTCAACGAGTTGGAGGCCATCCTCGACGTCAGCGACGGCCTGATGGTGGCCCGCGGCGATCTCGGCGTGGAGCTGGCGCCCGAGGACGTGCCGGTGGTGCAGAAGCAGATCGTCCGCGCCGCCCGCCGCCGCGGCGCGCCGGTGATCGTCGCCACCCAGATGCTGGAATCGATGATCTCCAACCCCGCGCCGACCCGCGCCGAGGCCTCGGACGTCGCCGGCGGGGTCTACGAGGGGGCCGACGCGCTGATGCTGTCGGCGGAATCGGCGGCGGGGGCCTATCCGCGCGAGGCGGTGGCGATGATGGACGCGATCATCCGCCGGGTCGAAGCCGACCCCAGCTGGCCCAGCCTGATGCGCGCCGAGCATGGCGAGGACGACGACGAGGACGTCGACGCCCTGATCGCCGCCGCCAGCCGGGCGGCGGAAGCCAGGTCCACCGCCTGCATCGTCGCCTACACCACCACCGGCGGCACGGCCCAGCGCGTCGCCCGCGAGCGGCCGCTGCACCCGGTGCTGGCGATCTGCTCCGGACGAGAAGGTGGCGCGGCGGCTGGGGCTGGTCTGGGGCCTGGAGCCCCGCGTCGCCGAGCAGCCTGGCAGCATCGACGCGATGACCGACGACGCCGCGCGGCTGGCCGCCGAATCTCGGCGTCGCCGGCCCGGGCGAGCGCGTGCTGATCATCGCCGGCCCGCCGCTCGGCTCGCCCGGCGCCGCCAACCTGCTGCGCATCGCCCACGCGCCGCGGCTGAAGGGGCTGAACGGAATCTTAGAGGCGCCGTGCACACTGCTCCTCCCCTCGCTTCAGGCGAGGGGAGGTGTCGCGATGGCGAGCCGCGGCAAGGCGAGCCGCGACGGAGGGGAGACGCGCACTGGCGTCGGTGAAGGCCTTGCGCCGCCGGTCCCCCCTTCGTCGCGCTTCGGTCGCTGACGCTCCCTCGCCTGCGACACTTCCCCCCGCATGCGGGGGGAAGAGCATCGCTATGCCCGCAGCCGCTCGACGGCCGGCGCCCCGAAGGTCAGGCGCTCGATGTAGCCCCAGAGGTCGGCGATCTCCTGCGCGGCCGGGCTGGGACCCAGTTCCTCCGCCGAACAGCCACGTTCCAGCGCCTGCTGGTAGGCGCCGCGCGAGCGCAGGATGGTGGGGGCGACCGGCAGCCGCATCAGCCGCAGCGCCTCGTGCGCCTTCTTCACCAGCGGCGGCTCGCCGCCGTTGCGGGAGACCGGCGCCTGGTTCAGCACGATCAGGCCGGGCTTGCGCAGCCGGCGCAGCACGTCGGCCGTGCGGATCGCGGCGGCGAAGTCGAGGAAGGTCGGGCCGGATCACCAGCAGCGAGAGGTCGGCGAGCACGATGGCGTGCGCCAGTTCGTCCTCCGCGCCTGCCGCGGTGTCGATGAAGAGGGCGTCGAACTCGCGCCGCACCGCCGCGCGCTGCACCCCGCAGAGGTCGACGCCGCGGGTCTCGATCACCTCGGGGCCCAACAGGCGGCGGCCTCGCAGCACCGTGGTCGACGAGAGCTGCGGATCGGAGTCGGCGAGCATGGTCCGCCGGCCGCGCAGGTGCGCCGCGATCGCCATGTGCACCGCGACCGTCGTCTTGCCGGAACCGCCTTTGCGAGCGATGACCGCGATCGTCCTCATCCGAGCTCTCCCCGTCCCCGTGGTAGACGAGGTGGCGGGTGAGTCGCGACCGAACTGCGGCGGTCCATGGTCAAGTTTCGGGCGTGTGCGTTATGACTGACGGAACCCCGTTATCGCGCGACGGATTCGTCTGCTAGGGTTACGGGGACGGGGGAGTTTCGAAGACAGATGGCGTCGCCGGCTGACTTCAGATTGAGCCAGAGCGAGGGCGGTCGCACGGCGCTGTGCACCGGCGACTGGACCGCCATCCTGATGGGCGAGGCCAACGAGCGGCTGGAGGCGGCGCTCAAGGGGCTTTCGGGCGTGACGCTCGATCTCACTCAGATCGGCCGCTGCGACACCTCCGGCGCCTATGGCCTGCTGAAGGCCGCCAGCATGGCCGCCCAGCCGCCGCAGTTCCTCGCCGCGCCCGAGGTGACGCGCCTGCTGGAACTGGTCGACCGCGCGGTGAAGACCGAGCCGACCCGCATCGTCGAGCAGCCATCGGTCACCCAGCTGTTCGACCGAATCGGTCGCGGCGTGATCCACATCGGGCTCGAAGCCTTCGACACCATGGTGTTCTTCGGGCACCTGCTGGTGGCGGTCGGCCATGCCTTCAGCAATCCCCGGCGCGTGCGCTGGGCCGCCTGCTTCTCGCTGGCCGAGCGGGCCGGGCTCGACGCCATCCCGATCGTCTCGCTGACCACCTTCTTCATCGGCGCGGTGGTGGGCCTCCTCGGCGCCAACATGCTCACCACCTTCGGCGCCCAGGTCTTCGTGGTCGAGCTGATCGGCGTGGCGGTGCTGCGCGAGTTCAACGTGCTGATCACCGCCCTGCTGCTGGCCGGCCGCTCGGCTTCGTCGTTCGCCGCCGAGATCGGCGCGATGAAGATGAACCAGGAGATCGACGCCATGCAGGTGCTGGGCGTCGACCCGTTCGACGCCCTGGTGTTCCCGCGCTTCTTCGCGCTGCTGGTGACCATTCCGCTGCTGGTGTTCTGCGCCACCATCGCCGGCCTGGCCGGCGGGCTGGTGGTGGCGTGGAGCCAGCTCGGTCTCGGCCCGGTGTTCTTCTTCCAGCAGCTGCTCGACAACGTCGGGCCGAAGCACTTCTGGGTCGGCATGTCGAAGGCGCCGGTGCTGGCGGTGATCATCGCCGCGATCGGCTGCCGGCAGGGCATGGAGGTCGGCGGCGACGTCGAGAGCCTGGGCCGGCGCGTCACCTCGGCGGTGGTGCACGCGATCTTCGCCACCATCCTGGTCGATGCGATCTTCGCCCTGATCTACATGAAGCTGAACATATGACGATCCGTCCGGAGGACATGCTGGACGACAGCGCCCCGCCGATCGAGGTGCGGGATCTGCGCTCGGCCTTCGGCGACCACGTGATCCACGACGGGCTCAACCTCACCATCCAGCGCGGCGACGTGGTGGGCGTGGTCGGCGGCTCGGGCGCCGGCAAGTCGGTGCTGCTCAACACCATCATCGGCCTGAAGAGCCCGGAAGGCGGCACGGTGAAGATCTTCGGCGCCGATATCCGCAAGGCGCGACGCCGGCAATGGACCGCGATCGAGCGCCGCTGGGGGGTGCTGTTCCAGCAGGGCGCGCTCTGGTCGAACCTGACCGTGCGGGACAACGTCGCCGCGCCGCTGTTCGAGCACACCGACATGCTGGCCAAGGAGATCCACGAGCTGGCCGACCTGAAGATCGCGCTGGCTGGCCTGCCGGTCGGCGCCGGGGCGCTGAAGCCGTCGGAGCTCTCCGGCGGCATGATCAAGCGCGCCAGCCTGGCCCGGGCCCTGGCGCTCGACCCGGAGCTGCTGTTCCTCGACGAGCCCACCGCCGGGCTCGATCCGATCAGCGCCGCGGCGTTCGACGAACTGCTGCGCGATCTCGCCGACAGCCTCGACCTGACCGTGTTCATGATCACCCACGACCTCGACACGCTCTACGCCATCACCGACCAGGTGGCGGTGATCGCCGACAAGAAGGTCGTCGCCCAGGCTCCGGTGCGGGAGCTGGAGCATCTCGATCACCCCTGGATCCGCGAATACTTCCTCGGACCGCGCGGCCGCGCCTCGGCCTCGTCGCGCGAGCTGGCCGGGCGGCAAGGAGCCGACTGAATGGAGCGCAACGCCAACTACGCCCTGGTAGGGGTGATCTCGACGATCCTGATGATCGCGATGATCGTGTTCGTGTTCTGGCTGGCCAACTTCGCCCTCAGCCAGAAGTACGACACCTACGATGTGGTGTTCCACGGCGCGGTCACGGGGCTGACCCGCGGCGGCGACGTGCAGTTCAACGGCATCAAGGTCGGCGAGGTGTCCGACATCAAGCTCGACGCCAGCGACCCCAACATCGTCCACGCGTTCACCCGGGTGCGTTCCGACACGCCGGTCCGCGTCGAACTCGGCCGCCTCGCTCGAGCCGCAGGGGATCACCGGCGTCAACTACATCCAGATCACCGCCGGCTCGAAGGCCAAGCCGCTGCTGAAGGAGGCGACGCCGCCCGGCAAGCCGCTGGTGATCGAGGCGGCGCCTGGCACCATCTCGTCCCTGCTCACCGGCGGCGGCACCATGGTGCAGAAGGCGCTGGAGACCCTGAACCGCATCAACCAGGTGCTCTCCAACCAGAACATCCAGAAGTTCACCGCGATCATGAGCGACGTGCAGGCGGTGACCGCCGAGCTGCGCGAGCGCAAGGCGATCATCGCCGACGCCGACAAGGCGCTGCAGGACGCCGACCAGGCCGCCCAGCAGATCCGCGACCTCGCGGCCAACACCAAGACGCTGGTCGACAGCGACGGCAAGCGCGCCGTCGTCAAGGTCGGCGACGCCGCCGCCGAGATCCAGGGCGCGGCCGCGGACGTGCGGACCATGATCAACAAGCTGCAGGGTCCGACGTCGGACTTCGCGACCAACGGCCTGCCGCAGCTGACCAGCGCGATCTCCAGCCTGGAAACCGCGACCAAGCACCTGGATCAGCTGATCGGCGAAATCCAGCGCGACCCGCAATCGTTCATCAACAAGGCGCCCGCCAAGACCGTCGAGGTGAAACCATGACTCCATCCGCCGGCGCCGGCCGGACCTTCGCCCGAGTCGCCGCGGCGGGCGCGGCCCTCGCCCTGGCCGCCAGCCTCGCCGGCTGCATCACCTTGTTTCCCAAGCAGAAGCCGATCCAGCTCTACCGCTTCGACGCCGCGGTGCAGCCGGCGCAGGGCTCCGGCAAGAGCTTCGCGGTGCGCACCGGCGTGTCGGAGTTCGACCCGGCCGCCGCCGGCGACAAGATCATGACCGTCGATGGCGACGAGATCGCCTACATCCAGGGCGGCCGCTGGGCGAGCCCGGCGAGCCAGCTGTTCGACGAGGCGGTGGCGCGCGGCTTCGCCGCATCCGGCGACGCCGCCACGGCTGGTGGGCGCGTCCGGGAAGGCCGACTACCGCCTGCGCCTCGTCGTCAGCCGCTTCGAGGCCCGCTATCCCTCCGGCCCCACCTCGATACCGTCGGCCGTGATCGTGGTGCGCGCCACGCTCGATCGCCAATCCGACTACAGCCACGTCGGCACGAAGGAGTTCGAAGCCGAGGTCCCGGCCTCCGACAACCGCATCGGCGCGATCGTCACCGCCTTCGACGGCGCCGCGACCAAGGTCGTGGGCGACCTGGTCGCCTGGGTGGACCAGACCGGCGGGAGCTGAGGCGCGGGCCGGCTGCGGACAGCCTCCCTGCCGTCGGCGGAACTGCCCAGGGGTCGTCGCTCGGAGAGCCCGGTTCCAGCCGCGGCAGACTCCGGCGCCTACACGGGGCGGGAATGCGCCATAAGCAGACTTCGGTCGCGCTCCGGAAAGCGGACGTCTATTTCCCGCGACAAAGGCACAACGCCCGGGATCTTCGTCATGGAAGCCGCCTACGCCCCCTACGAGCCCCTCGAGACTCTCAAGCCGTTCGCTGATCAGGTCTGGGTCGTGGACGGTCCGGAGATCGGCATGAACTACCTCGGCCTGACCTTGCCGTTTCCGACCCGAATGACCGTCGTGCGGCTGCCGAGCGGCAAGCTCTGGGTGCACTCTCCGATCGCCTGGCGGCAGAGCTTGGGAGGCGCCCTGGCAGAGCTGGGTCAAGTCCAGCACATCGTCGCTCCGAACACGCTCCATTACTGGTACCTGCCACAGTGGCTGGAACAGTACCCGCTGGCCCGAACATATGGCGCACCAGATTTGGTGCGACGCGCGAAGCGGCCCCTGATGCTGGATGAGACGCTCGGCGACATGCCCCCGGACGCCTGGGAAGGCGCCTTCGATCAGCGCGTGGTGCGGGGCGGTGTGCTGAGCGAGGTCGACTTCTTCCATCGCGCCTCCAGAACGCTCATCCTCACCGACCTCATCGAGAATTTCGAGCCGCGCCGAGTGCGCAGTCCAGTGCTGCGCTGGTTGATGCAGCTGGCGGGCGCGGCCGATCCGGACGGAAAGGCCCCAATCGATATGCAGCTGAGTTTCCTGGGCCGTCGCGCGACGGTCATGGCGGCGGCAGAGGTGATGCTCGCCTGGGCGCCCGAACGGATAATCCTCGCCCATGGGCGATGCTATGAGACTAATGGCGTCGCAGAACTTCGACGCGCGTTTCGCTGGGTTCTTTGAGGAGACTCCTCATCCCCAGGTATCGCTCCCGGCTGACCGGTTGCTTTGTACGGCCGCAACGTTGATGTCGTCGACGCGCCAACAGCGGAACTTGGCTTCTTGCCGGAAAGCCGACGTTCGCGGCGCCCAAGTTGCGCGCCGTGTAGTCCCGACTAGGCCCCGCCATCGAGCGCCCTGAGATGATCGCGAACGGACTTTAGAATCGCGTCTGATCGTGCTGGATCTGTAACCACCCTGGAGAGCGCGAGCGCGCCGACCATGGCGCTGACAGCAACGATGGCGCCTTCCTCGTTCCCGCCAAGCGCCTCGGTCACCGATGCAATGAAGGTCTCGATGTGGTCGGTCATGACCTCGCGCGATGAGGTGTCTGCCCGAGCAACGTCAGAAACGAGCGCCGCAATGGCGCACCCGCTTTCACGGGCATCGCGATGGGTGCGGCTGAGATAGCTGCGAACGATTTGGGCGAAGCTCTGGGGCCGGTCCGAACCTTGGACCTTCGCATTCGCCTCGCCCTCCAGGAGCGCCCGTTCCAAAGCCTCGGCGAGAAGCGCAGACCGACTTTCGAAGTGTCCGTAGAAGCCGCCGTGGGTGAGGCCCACGCTCTTCATCAGCGTCCCGACGCCCACCGATTCCAGCCCATCGCGACGCACCTGTCGCGACGCCTCGGCCAGGATCCGCTCGCGGTTCTCCGCCTTTTCGGCCTGCGAATGCCCCATCCACGCGACTCCTCAGTTGACGTTCAGCATTATAACCATCATTGTCCTGGATGACGAACATAATCCAGATGCCGGATCGACGATGCCGGCGCGTGGAGCAGAACATGAACGAGAGCGCTGTCGTGGAAGGCCGAGTTCGAAGTGAGCGACACGGCCACATCCTGAAGATCGTGATCGACAATCCGGCCAAGAAGAACGCCTTCGTGCCGCAGATGATGGCGCAGCTTTCCGCCGCCATGACCGAGCTCGATCGTGACTCGGAGCTATGGGTCGGCGTGCTCTGCGCAGAGGGCGACAACTTCACGGCCGGCCTCGACATGCCGAAGTTCTTCGGGCCGACCGCAACGCCTGCCCAGATCCCCGACGACAACATCGACCCGTTCGGCATGCGCAATCAGTGCCGCAAGCCGGTCGTCACGGCGGTCCAGGGCATCTGCTTTACGGTCGGCATCGAGATGGCGCTTGCCGGTGACATCGTCGTTGCCGCCGAGGGCAGCCGCTTCTGCCAGATGGAGGCCAAACGAGGCATCGCGCCGCTGGGCGGCGCCCACTTTCGTTTCATCACCCGCGCCGGCTGGGGCAACGCGATGTACCACCTGATGCTGTGCGACGAGTTCGGGGCCGAGGAGGCTTACCGCATCGGGCTGGTGCAGGAGGTCACGCCCGCCGGCCAGCAGGTGGAACGCGCCATGGAGATCGCCCGCCTCATCGCCGCCAATGCCCCGCTCGGCGTCCAGGTCACCAAGGAGGCGGGACGCAAGTTCATCGAGGCCGGCGAGCGCGCCGCGATCGACGTCGTCCCGACCATCCGCCAGCGCGTGATGGGCACGGCCGATGCGGCCGAGGGCATCGCCTCCTTCGTCGAGCGGCGCGCCGCCGTCTTCCAGGGCCGATAGGCCCGTCCCACAGAACGGAGGAGCCCGGCCATGGCCGCTCTCGACTTCTACTTCGACTACCGCAGCCCCTATGCCTACCTGGCCCAGACCCAGGTGCGAAAACTAGGCGTAGATATCGCCTGGCGGCCGTTCGAGATCCTTCAGTTGATGGATCAGGTCGGAAACGTCCCTACCAGCATCACCTGCAAGCCCAAGGGCAAGTACCTGGGCGTGGACCTCATGCGGTGGGTGGCCATGTACGATGTCCCCTTCCAGCGCCATCCCCAGTCCGGGAACATCGACGCCCGCCGGCTGCTGCGCGCCACGCTGGCGGCGGCGGAACTCGGACAGGCGGACGCAGCGGTCGGGGCGATCTTCGCGGCTTACTGGGGATCCGGCGCGCCGCTCGCGACCCCCGAAGACGTCGTAGCGGTCCTTGGCCGCGTCGATGTAAGCGCGCCCGATCTCGTCGCGCGCATCGACGCTCCGGAGCTCGACGCGGCGCTCGATGCCGCGACGGCGGAAGCGGCGGCCCGCGGCGTCTTCGGCGCTCCCACGATGTACGTCGGCGACGAGATGTTCTTCGGCAACGACCGGTTCGACTTCATACGCTCGAGCCTTGGGGTCGCCGCATGAAGCCGCTCGCGATCATCACCGGGGTGGGGCCTGGGACCGGCGCCTCCCTCGTCCGGCGCTTCCACGAAGGCGGCTATCAGGTGGCGATGCTGGCCCGCAACGCCGCGCGTCTGGACGCGCTCGCCGGCGAGTTGCCCGAAGCCTTCGCCGTGCCTTGCGACGTTTCCGATCCCGCCGCTCTCCAGGCCGCCCTGGAAGGTATCGAGGCCCGCGCCGGGACGCCGAAGGTCGCCGTGCACAATGCCGTCGGCGGCGCCTTCGCCAACTTCCTGGATGTCGATCCCACGGTGCTGGAGCGGAACTTCCAGGTGAATGTCATGGCCCTGATGCACCTCGGGCGTTGGGTGGCGCCGCGCATGGAAAAGGCGGGCGGCGGCGCGCTGATCGTCACCGGAAACACCTCAGCGGAGCGTGGCCGCGCCAACTTCGCGGGCTTCGCCCCAACCAAAGCGGCGCAGCGAATCCTCGCCGAGTCGATGGCCCGTACGATGGGGCCACGCGGCGTTCACGTGGCGTACCTGGTCATAGACGCCGCCATCGACCTGGAGTGGCAGCGGAAAAACAACCCGGACAAGCCGGACGACTACTTCTGCCACCCCAAAGATATCGCCGACGAGGTCTGGCACATCGCCCATCAGCCCAAATCCGCATGGTCTTTCCGGTCGGAGATCCGACCGTACGGAGAAGTCTGGTGAAAAGGACGGCGACCGATACTGAAGGCGCGCCCGACGGCTTCCAGCAGCTGGCTGCGATGCTGGCGGGCGAGCTGAAGGCGCCGATGGGCGAACACGGGGCGGATTTGCGCCAACAGCTGCCGTCGGGAGAAGCGCCGATAGCTGCCGTGCCGAACGGCGGCTTTGGGGGTGGTTAGCGGACGCGAGGATGCGCGTCGTCCGCGTGTGAGCACCTGACCGATCTGTGCCTTCGGCATGAGGTTCGGTCCGGCGTGCTCGTGGCTCGACGTTCGGCGAGCGGCGGGTTTTACGCGTTCTTCGTGACGAGCGCCGCCGCGGCTTGTCCGGCAGCGAGCGCATAGGCGGGATCGCGGTGGATCAGCACCTGCGCCGCAGCGCCATCAAGGAGTATCGTCACCTGGCGAGCGCGGAGCGCAGGTTCGCTCAAGCCCGTCGCGGCGATGCGGCCTTCGAGCCACGCTTCGACCCTCTTCTTGTGTGCGGATGCGATCTTCCTGGCGGGGTGGCCCGGCGTAGCCGCCAGCTCGGCCGCCGCCCGGATAAATCCGCATCCCTTCCAGCGCGGGGTCTTCATCGCCCGAGCCAGATTTTCGAACAGGCCGAGGACTTGCTGGGGCAAATCGCCCTCGGTCTCGTCCAGCCACGCGGCCTGGCGGGCGAACGTCGGCTCGTCGCGCGCCGTGAGATAAGCCGCAATGAGGTCGTCCTTGCTGGGGAAATGATAGTAGATCGTGCGCTTGGTAACACTGGCCTTCGCGGCGATCGCGTCCATGCTCGTGCTGCGTATCCCCTCTCCATAGAAGAGGGCGTCGGCCGCTTGAATGATCTGCTCTCGGGTCGCACGCGCGTCTCGGGCCATGGCCCTAGGTATACCGACTAGTGAATATACACAATCGGTCGGTGCGCCGATGCTCCCACCCTTTCGCGAGGGAGAAGCGGGATGACGATGAAGCTCTATTCCTGGGATATCAGTCCCTACGCGGCGCGGGTGCGGATGCAGATCTACGCCAAGGGTCTCACCGATATCGCCACCGAGCAGACGCCGTTTCTTCTGACGCAGAAGTTCTACGAAGACCGTCCGCTCAGCCGCATCCCGTCGCTGGAGATCGACGGCGACGCGATACCGGAGTCGGCGGTGATCGCCGAGTATCTCGAGGAGATCTATCCCGAGCCTTCGCTGCTGGGCTCGACGCCGCGCGAGAACGCCCACATCCGCACCCTGGCGCGCATCGGCGACGTCTATCTGATCAGCACCGCGTTCATGCTCGCGTCTCAGACCCGAATCCTCGCCGCCCAGACGCCCGTCCCCACCGGCATCGAGAGCATCGTCGCGCTGCTCAGCGGCCAGCTGGCGAGCAGCATCAGGACGTTGGACCGGATGATCGGCCGCGACGGCTTCGCCTGCCTCGGCCGCCTGACCCTGGCCGATTGCGCGCTCGTGCCGGCGCTCGCCTATGTGCAGCACATGCTGTTGAACAGGGGGCTCGCCGACCCGATCGCCGCGAACGTCAACGTGGCCGCCTACCAGGCCGCAATCCAGGGACAGGAGCCCGCGGCGCGCGTCCTGGCCGAGTTCGACCGAGGACGGAAGGAACGCCGCGAACAGATCAGCACCGGCGAGCTCGAGAAGATGAGGGCCGCAAACCAGGCGGCAAGGGAAGCGGCGGAGCGAGCGCCGAGCGCGTGACGTCTGCAATTGATGCTGTGGACGGCACTCCACCACCCGCAGGAGCATAGCTTCTGCAAGCAGGAGGAGGAGTGCGATGGGTCAGGTGGTTACGATCGGTCTGGATTTGGCGAAGTCGGTGTTCCAGGCGCATGGGGTAGACGAGGCGGGCGAGATCGCGGTCCGGCGCAAGCTGCGGCGATCTCAGCTCCTGGCTTTCTTCGCCAGGCAGCCGGCGTGTCTGGTGGGCATGGAGGCCTGCGCCTCTTCGCACCACTGGGCGCGGGAGCTGATCGCCCTCGGCCATCAGGTGAAGCTGATGCCGGCGGTCGCCGGGTCGGTCGGCGACGGTGGAGGCCTTGACGCCGAATTCGATTGCGAGTTGCGTTGGCGGCGCCGGGCAGCGGGCTCGGCCGGTCTTTGGACATCGTCAAACGCAACGAAGCGCCCGTCCGCCGACGGCGTCGCGCACGATCTTGCCGCTGGCCGGGGGCCGGCCACCGATATCTACGGAGTTGAAAAGATATCCACAGGACATCCGGGGCATATTCTGCCCCCGCGACGCCCAGTCGCGTCGGCGCCAAGGACCTTCAGTCGTCGCGGTGGACGCGTTCGCGGCGCTCGTGGCGTTCCTGCGCTTCCAGGCTGAGCGTCGCGATCGGGCGGGCTTCGAGGCGGGCCAGGCCGATCGGCTCGCCGGTCTCCTCGCAGTAGCCGTAGGCGCCCTCCTCGATCCGGCGCAGCGCGTCGTCGATCTTGGCGATCAGCTTACGCTGCCTGTCACGCGTGCGAAGTTCCAGCGCGCGGTCAGTCTCCGAAGAGGCTCGATCCGCCAGATCAGGATGATTTTCCGTCTCGGCCTGTAGATGCGTCACTGTCTCGCGCGATTCGCGAAGGATATCTTCTTTCCAGTTCAGCAGCTTTTGTTTGAAGTATTCGATCTGCCGTTCGTTCATAAACGGCTCGTCATCGGATGGACGGTAGCCGTCGTCGTCCAGCACCGGCGCAACTGCTTGCATTAACGCCTCACCGCCCCACCTAGCGTCACATTTCATCCCTCGGGCGCGCGCTTATAGCAAACGCTGGCCCGGCGGCAACGCACCTCGCGTCGCAGGGGCGTTTACGTCGCAACCCTTGAGACTTCGTGTTTGGCAAGCTCGACCGCGGCGCGCGTCTCGACCTGGTCGAGCAGGTCTTCGAGCTTCGGGTCGTCGGTCATCGAGCGCTGCTCACGCACCGCGCGAGTCAGCCGCTCGAGCATCGCCGGATTGATGGTCCCTTCCAGCAGCTCGATCTTCAGGCTGTCCAGGGCGTCGAGAATCTTGTCGGCGCGCCCGACCGCGCGACGGCGGCGCTCGGTGGGGTCCCCCACCTCCTGCAGCGCGATCAGCGCCTCCAGCGAACTGACGGCGTTGACGCTGGCGGCGGCGGTCACCCCGGCCGGGCCGGAGACCTGCGGCGTCGCAACCTGGAACCCGGGCGCCGCGGCCTGGGCCGGGGCCGATCTGGCGCCCTGGGCCCCTGCAGGGCCGGTCGGTCCCGTGACCTTCATGCTTCGAACGTCTCCTGGCCCTTCAAGGGGACCGACGGAACTCTCCGCCGGTCTGCTTGCGGCATGGTTAATGCCGGGCAAATTCTGCCGGGGGCCGGCGCCCAGTCCCCGATGGCCGAACGATAGGCTTGTTTTGATTGAGCTTTCGTCAAGGCCGTCGTGGCACGGTTCTAGCGTGGAGCGCGGGCGTAACAGAAGGCCCTTCCATGCGTCGTTTCCTGCGGCTGGCCGCGGCGGCCCTCGTCGCTCCCCTGCTCCTGTTCGGGCTGCTCGCCACGCCGGCGATCGCCGGCTCGCGGATCAAGGACATCGTCGAGTTCGAAGGCGTGCGCGACAACATGCTGGTCGGCTACGGTCTGGTCGTCGGCCTGAACAACACCGGCAATTCGCTGCAGAACGCCCCGTTCACCAAGCAGGCGATCCAGTCGATGATGGAGCGGCTGGGGGTCAACACCCACGACACCACCGCGTCGGGCCTGATCAACACCAAGAATGTCGCCGCGGTGATGGTCACCGCCCGCCTGCCGCCCTTCGCCGCACCGGGTTCGCAGATCGACGCCACCGTCTCGGCCATGGGCGACGCCAAGAGTCTGCTGGGCGGCACGCTCTTGATGACCTCCTTGATGGGCGCCGACGGCCAGGCCTACGCGGCCGCGCAGGGCACGGTGCAGACCGGTGCGGTCTCGGCCTCCGGCGCTTCCGGCTCGTCCATCACCCGCGGCGTGCCGACCGCCGGACGCATCGCCGCCGGCGCGATCGTCGAACGCGAGACCGGGTTCGACATGGATACGATGAGCACGCTGCGGCTCACGCTGCGCAACCCGGACTTCACCACCGCCCACCGCATCGCCGAGGCGATCGACGCCCGCTATCCGGGCGCGGCGGTGGCCGAGAACACCACCATTGTCGCCCTGCGGGCCCCGGCCGGCCGCAGCATGGTCAGCTTCGTCACCGATGTGGAGGATCTCGACGTCGATCCGGAAGCGCCCGCCAAGGTGGTGATCGACGAGGTCTCCGGCGTGGTGGTGATGGGCGCCGACGTGCGCATCTCGCAGGTGGCGATCGCCCAGGGCAACCTGACCATCAGCGTCCAGGAGACGCCGCAGGTCAGCCAGCCGGCGCCGTTCAGCCAGGGTCAGACCACGACCACGCCCAACTCGAAGGTCAAGGTCGACGAGGACAAGGGCAAGCGGCTGCTGGTCGTCGGCGGCGGCGCCTCGCTCGCCAGCCTGGTCCAGGGCCTCAACGCGCTCGGCGTCACGCCGCGCGACATGATTTCCATCCTGCAGGCGATCAAGGCCTCCGGCGCCCTGCAGGCAGACATTTCGGTGATGTGATGAGCGCGATCGCCCTGCCCCTTCCCGCCTACGACCCTTCGCTCGCCGCCTCCGGCCAGAGCGCGACGGCCGCCGAGCTGGCCCGGCGGGGCCACACCCACGAGACCGCGGTCAAGTTCGAGGCCTCGTTCCTGTCGAGCATGTTCCAGACCATGTTCAAGAGCGTCTCCACCTCCCCGCCGTTCAGCGGCGGCGAGGGCGAGGACATGTGGAAGTCGTTCCTGGCCGAGCAGATGGCCAAGCAGGTGGCCAAGCGCGGCGGCATCGGCATCTCCAGGTCGGTCGAGCACGAGATGCTGAAGCTGCAGGGGCTCTCGGACGCGCCGCGCGGAGCGCCGAAATGAGCGCCGACCACAACGCCGCGCTCGAGGCCATCGTCACGCTGACCGAGAAGCTGACCGCGCTGCTGGCCGACCAGGCGCGCGCCTTCGAACAGCATCGCCCGCAGGACGCCGCGCGGAATCTCGACGAGATCAGCCGACTGACCAACATCTATCGGACGGCCGCGGCGCAGGTCCGCAGTCAGCCGCAGATGGTCGAGGCGGCGCCGGACGAGCTGCGCCGGCGGCTGCTGCGCGCGACCGAGGCGTTCGACGCGGTGGTGGAGCGGCAGGGGCGCGCGCTCGCCGCCTCCAAGACCATCACCGAAGGGCTGGTGAAGGCGATCGCCGAGGAAATCGCCGCCAAGCGCGGCGTCGGCCAGGCCTACGGCCCGAACGCCGCCCGCCGCGTCCCGGCGACCGCCATCACCCTGAACCGCCAAGCTTAGCCGCGCTCGGTGGCATCGTAACCCCTCATCCTCCCACGATGCTGACGCATCGCGGGCCCCTCCTTCTCCTTGCGGGAGAAGTGTCGGTGCTCTACCTCTCCCGCAGGGAGAGGGAGGGGCCCGCGCCGTAGGCGTGGGACGGTGAGGGGTTACGCCGCCAACCGCGCTAACCCGGCTTCACCGCCTGGAAGCACCAATAGCCGTCGCGCGCCCGGGGCGGGCGGCCGATCTGGTAGTCGCCGCAGACGGAGATGTCGACGAAGCCGGCTTCCTTCAGCGTGAGTTCGAACTCCTTCACGCCCCAGCAGCGGATCGCCAGGATCTCCAGCTCCTGCTCGACCAGCCGCCCGCCGCGCCAGCGCTCATACCGGTCCTGGCTGACACGCCGCTGCGCCAGCAAGTCGAGCTCGACCACGTTCGAATGGATCCGCAGCAGATCGCCGGACGGCGTCGTCCAGCTGCGCACGCCCTCGAGCGGCCGCGCGGTCAGGTGGCCCAGCGGCATGACGTCGACGAACAGCCGCCCGCCAGGCCGCAAGACGTCGTGGAACCGCCGCAGCGCCGCCAACGCCGCGGCGAAGTCGTCGACCAGGGTGAAGGACCCGACCGGCGAGACGATCGCGCCGAACGGCCGGTCGAACTCGAAGTCCTCGTAGCTGCTGCGCTGGACCTTGAGCGTCAGCCCACGCTCGTCCGCCGCCTTGCGGCATTGGGCGAGCATGTGCTCCGAATGGTCGAAGCCGTGATAGTCGAACCCGGCCTCCAGCATCGGGATCATCAGCCGGCCAGAGCCGCAGGCGGCCTCCAGGAATGGCCCTTCGAGCCCGCTCAGGGCCTGGCGGTAGTAGCCGATATCGCCGAGCGCGCCCGGCGGTTTGTCGAGGACATAGACCTCCGCGCACATCTCGCCGTAGCGGTTGAGCGCAGACGCGTTCGCCTTGAAGGCGGTGGTGTCAGACATGGTGTCTCGCATGCGAACGGGCGGCCCTGGCGATCAGCCGATCGGGCCCGGCCCGAGTGAATTTCAGCCGGCGACGATCGCCGGGCGTCGAGTGGCGAGACGACGGAAGCGAAGGGCTAGGCGAGAGCGCCCGGGGCCGATTTCGCGTCGGTCGTCCGCTGGCGAGACGTGGCTTTCATCGGACGACCTCCTTCAGGGGTGGGGCGCTGTGCGCTGGATGGAGTGACCTTGGCTCGGACGCCGCGCGGCGTCAATCTGGCGCACTTGAGGAGAACGCCATGGCGCGCCGCGCGATCGCCCTGACCACGCTGGTGGTGCGCGACTACGACGAGGCGATCGCGTTCTATCGCGACAAGGCGGGCTTCATCCTGGTCGAGGATACGCCGCTGGGCGGAAGCAAGCGCTGGGTGGTGGTGGCGCCGGCGTCGGACGGGCCAGGCCTGCTGCTCGCCAGAGCCGACGGCGAGGTCCAGGCGGCCAGGGTCGGCGACCAGACCGGCGGGCGGGTCGGCTTCTTCCTCCACACCGACGATTTCGAGCGCGACCACGCGGCGATGAGCGCCAGGGGCGTGCGGTTCATCCGCCCGCCGGCCCGGGAACGCTACGGCGTCGTCGCGGTCTGGGAGGATCTCTACGGCAACCGCTGGGACCTGCTGCAGCCGGCTTGACAGCGAAGCGGTGGGCTCGCACGGTGGCGAGGTGAGCCCCGCCCGCGCCGCCGGCGGGGCTTTCTGCATCCAGCTTTGGGAGGAAAGACGCGATGAGCTCATCGAGCGATGGCGCGCGGGTCGACGACGGCTTCTTCGCCAGGGTCAGGGGCGAGGACCAGTGGATCACCCTGCGCGGCGAGAGCCCAGCCAACCCGCCGCTGCTGATCCTCACCGGCCCCGGCGCGGCGTTCAGCCCGATGGCGCCGTTCTTCGCGCCGTGGGAGGCGGCGTTCACCCTTGCGCAATGGGACCAGCCGGGCGCCGGCGCGACCTTCGCCAGGAACGGCGAGGCGAAGTTGACGCTCGACCGGCTCGCCGCCGACGCCGCGGCCGTCGCCGAGATCGTGCTGGCGCGGCTGGGCGCGGCGAAGCTGATCGTGCTTGGCGTCTCCGGCGGCTCGATCCTCGGGCTCAAACTGGCCAGGGCGCGACCCGACCTGGTGTCGGCGTTCGTCGGGACCGGCCAGATCGTGCACTGGGCGCGCCAGCAGGCGCTGGGTTACGACCTCGCGCTCGGCGCGGCCAAAACCCGAGGCGACGCCGCCGCCGTGGCCGCGCTGGAAGGCGTCGGCCCGCCGCCCTACGCCGACCTCGCGGCCGAAATGGTGTTCAGCCAGCACGCCAACGCGCTCACGGCGGCCGAGCAGGCGGCGTTCGCCGCGCTCGACCCACAGACCGCCGCAGCGCTCGCGGCGCCGCCGCCCGGCGCCCGCTACGCGCCGGCGGACCTGGCGCCGCCGGCGCCGCGCGAGCGCGCCTTGCGCGGCTATCTGGCGGTCAGGGACGAGATCGCCGCCTTCGACGCCTGGGCGCTCGGGCTCGATTTCGAGGTCCCTCTCCTCTTCCTGCAGGGCGACCTCGACCACTACACGCCGACCGCCGAGGTCGCGGCCTACGCGGCGGCGCTCGCCGCCCCGTCGGCGCGGGTCGTCGACGTCCCCGGCGGCGGGCACTCGGCGGTGTTCATGCGGGGCCCATTCCTGCAACTGCTGCAGGCGCACGCCGCCCCCATGCCTTGAGCCCGTTCGAGCGTTTGAAACGCTTGTTCGATTCGAGATCGCCTGCTAGCTTCCTTGCGTCGCCGGGCGGTTCCGGCGGCGCGCGTTCTCAGGGCGGGGTGAAAGTCCCCACCGGCGGTGATGGCGAGGCCCGCAAGGGCCAAGCACAAGCCCGCGGGCGCCTCGGTCTCGCAAGAGATCGGGGGACAGCAGATCCGGTGTGATTCCGGGGCCGACGGTTAGAGTCCGGTTATGAGAACGGTCGTCTCGAGACAGCGCGGGGAAACCCGCGTGGTTTCGTCGGCCAATCCCTAAGTCGTGGTTCACCCCCGATCAGGGAGCCTGCCATGACTGCCGTCTATCCCCTCTCCACCGACGGCGCCTCGCCCACCGGGCGTATCGCCTTCATTCAATCCAGCTGGCACAAGCCGCTGGTCGACCGGACCCTTGCCGGGTTCAACGCCGAGTTCGCCCGGCTGGGCTTCAGCGAAGACCTGGTCGATCGCTGGGAAGTCCCCGGCGCCTTCGAGACCCCGCTGCACGCCAAGCGCCTGGCCAAGACCGGCCGCTACGCCGCCATCGTCGCCGCCGCCCTGGTGGTCGACGGCGGGATCTACCGCCACGAGTTCGTCGCCGAGACCGTGGTGCGCGCGCTGATGCAGGTGCAGCTGGAAACCAATACGCCGGTGTTCTCGGTCGTGCTGACCCCGCACCATTTCCACGAACACGACACCCACGAAGCGTTCTTCCGCGCCCACCTGGTGCAGAAGGGGGAGGAGGCGGCCAGGGCCTGCGCCGCCACCATGGAAAGCCTGGCCCGCATCCCGGCGACGGTCTGATGGACGCCGACATCGCCGCGCCGGTCGGCTTTTCCCGGCACTTCCGCCAGAGCCCGCTCACCGACCCCTGGGAGCCGCTCTACAGCCGCAAGGAGGGCGGCGTGGTGCGGATCGGCTTTCGCGCCGGCGCGCCGCATGCCAACAGCCGCGGTTTCGTCCATGGCGGGATGATCTCGGCGCTCGCCGACAACGCCATGGGCCTCACCTGCGGCCAGTCGCTCGAGGGCGCGAGCCTCGTCACCGTCAACCTGGCGGTCGACTTCCTCGGCTCGGCGTCGCTAGGGCAGTGGGTCGAGGTGACGCCGAAGCTGAACCGGCTCGGCTCGACCCTCTGCTTCGCCGAGGCGGTGGTGACCGCGGACGGCGCGCCTTGCGCGACCGCTCACGGCACCTTCCGGGTGGTGCGGCGGAACTGACCTGCTGGCGGGAGGGGTCGGCGTGTCCGGGCGCAAGCCGTGCTAGGCTGGTCGTCTGCGAGGCTCCGACCGGGAATGACGACCCCTCCAAACCTGGCGTCCGACGCCTTCGCCGGCGCGGCGGCGGCCTACGCGCGGTTCCGGCCGCCGTACCCTCGGGTCTTGCTCCGCGAACTCGTCGCCCAGGCCGGCGTCCAGCCGGACGGGCGCCTGCTGGACCTGGCCTGCGGTCCGGGAAGGGTCGCGCTCGATCTGGCGGCGGCGTTCGCCAGCGTCTGGGCGATCGATCTGGATCCCGGAATGATCGAGGCCGGCCGGAGTCAGGCGGCGGAGCGCGGCATTGGCAACATCAGCTGGCTTACAGGCCGTGCCGAGGATCTGGCGGCGCCGAACGGCGCGTTCGACCTCATCACCATCGGCGAGGCGTTCCACCGGCTCGACCAGCGCGCGATCGCCGAACGGGCGCTGACCTGGCTGAGGCCGGGCGGCTGCCTGGCGACGCTCGGGACCGAGGGCGTCCTGGACGGGCGAGAGCCCTGGCAGCGCGCGGCCGCCGCCGTCGCACGGCGCTGGATGGCGGTGGCGTTCCCCGGAGGCTGGGGCGCGGCGCTTCCCGGCGCGGTCACCGGCCAGGACGGCGTGGAGCGGCTGCTGCGCGAGGCGGGATTCGTCGACGTCGGCAGCCGGTCGTTCGGCGAACCGCGCGACTGGAGCTTCGATCAGATCGTTGGCTACCTCGAGTTCGACCTCGGTCTGCTCCCGCAAGGCGCTGGGTGATCACTTCGAGGCGTTCGCGGCGGAGCTTCGCGCCGCGCTTGCCGAAGAGTTCCCCTTGCTGGAATTCCACGAGACCCTGCACGGCGGCTACACGCTGGCCCGAAAGCCGGCTGGCTGATCCCCGAGACTGAGCTCTCGATCGACGCCGATCGCCGCCAGGAAGTCGCGGTCGTGGCTGACGACCAGCAGCGCGCCGTCGTAGGCGAGCAGCGCGGCCTCGACCGCGGCGATCGAGTCGAGATCGAGATGATTGGTCGGCTCGTCGAGGATGATCAGTTGCGGCGGCGTTGCGGCCATCAGCGCACACGCCAGCGCCGCGCGCAGCCGCTCGCCGCCGCTCAAGGCGACCGCCGGCTTCAGCGCGGTGACATTGCGGAACACGAAGCGCGCCAGCGCGGCGTGGGCGGCGTTGTCGTCGGCGGCGGGGCTCAGGCGGCGGAAATTCTCGAGCAGCGTCTCGTCGTCGCGCAGCAGCGACGCGCGCTGGTCGAGCAGGGCCGCGGCGACGCCGCGGCGGACATGGCCCTGGGCGGGCGAGAGCTCCCCGGTGGCCAGCCGGATCAGCGTGCTCTTCCCGGCGCCGTTCGGGCCGGTCACCGCGAGGCGCTCGGGGCCCACGAGGCGGAACGAGACCTCCCGCAGCACCGGCGCCCCCTCCGGCCAGCTGAAGGCGACGTCGTCGAACGCCAGCGCCAGCTTGCCGTCCGGCAGGCCCGACGGCGGCAGGTCGAACGTCAGCCGGCGCACCCGCTCGATCCGCGCCTGGGCGCCCGCAAGGTCGCGCTCGGCTTCGGCCGAGCGCCGCTCGGCGAGCCGGTTCAGCCGCCCGCCGGTGTTCTCGGCCCGCTCGGCGCGGGCGTTCAGCAACAGCTTCGGCATGTCGTTCTTAGCCCGGGAGCGGCGTCCGGCCGCGTCGCTGCGGGCCTTGCGCTCCTTGGCCGCCTGGACCGCACGGTCGGTCCGCAACAGCGCCTGCTGGGCGTGATCGAGGTCGCGCTGCGCCGCCGCCTCGGCCTCGGCCTTGCGCTGCGCGTAGAGATCGTAGCCGCCGCCATAGACCACCGCGCCGAGGCTGGTCAGCTCGACGATCCGATCCATCCGCCGCAGCAGGTTGCGGTCGTGACTGACCACCAGCGCCCCTCCGCGCCAACGCTCCAGCATCGCGGCGACCGCAGTACGACCATCGGCGTCGAGATTGTTGGTCGGCTCGTCCATCAGGATGACGTCCGGCTCGGCGATCAGCAGCGCGGCCAGCGCCGCCCGCGTCGCCTGGCCGCCGCTCAAGGTTTCTGCGGGACGATCCAGGCCGGCGCCCGCGAGGCCCAACTCCCCGAGCGCCTCGGCCACCCGTTGCGCCAGCGTCCAGTCAGCCGACTCGTGATCGGCTTCGGTCCCCTGCCCCGCCTCGATCCGCGCCAGCCGCGCCAGCGGTTCGGCCACGCCGAGCAGGTCGGCCAGCCGCGCGCCGGGCGGCGGCTGCAGCTGCTGGCGCAGGACGGCGATCCGGCAGTCGACCGTCACGGCGCCCGCGGCTGGCGCGAGTTCGCCGAGGATCACGCGCAGCAGCGTGGTCTTGCCGACGCCGTTGCGGCCGACGAGGCCGGTCTTCTCCCGCCCGAGGGCGAGGGTCAGGTTGTCGAAGAGGACGCGGCCGTCAGGGCTGGAGAGGCCAAGGCCGTCGAGGGTGATCAGGGAGGACATGGGGCGCCTGGGTTGAGCGGACGAACGGGGCGAAGCGGTTCGTCGGCAGGCGCATGGCGGCGGCAATCCTCCGGGAGATGCGCGGAAGATAGGCGGCGTCCCGAGCGGCGGCAATGGCGGCAATCGGACCTGCAATCGGCGCGAAGTCCGAAAGCCGCCAGAAGCGCATGGCGGCCGGGCCTAGATCGGGCGCATCGAAAGCCCCCTGGAGCCCGCCTCATGTCCTTCATCGTTTCAGGCCTGCCGCTCGAGACCTTCCAGCCCCTGTTCGGGCTGGGCGACGATGCGCTCGCCGAGCACGGCGCGCTGCGCGTCACCGCCGAAGACGGCCGCTATCCCTGCCGCGTCACGCTGGAGGACGCGCCGCTCGGCCAGAGCCTGCTGCTGGTCAACTACCAGCACCAGGACGCCGCGACGCCTTACCGCTCGAACTACGCGATCTACGTCAACGAGGCGGCGCGCGAGACGCGGCGGTGCGAGGGCGAGCTGCCGCCGGTGCTGCGCGGCCGGCCGATCGCGATCCGGGCGTTCGACGCCGCCGGCATGCTGATCGGCGCCGAACTGGCGCTGAACGACGACGTCGAAGCCGCGATCGGCCGCCAGTTCGCCAATCCCGACGCGGCCTACCTGCACGCCCACAACGCCGCGCACGGCTGCTTCGCCGCGCGGATCGACCGGGCCTGAGCCCGGCGACATTTCCCGTCCGGGGAAAGCGGCGAGCCGCGCGCAGCTGGCCCGCTCAACCCGGAACGACCGCGTCGCCCCCCTTACGTAACGCTCGCTCGCCCCGGGGTTTTGCGCCAGGATGAGCCCCGGGACGCTTAATCAGTACAAGAAGCCAGAGAGCGACCGGAGAAACGTCCATGCGCAACGCCTTCAACATCGTGATGCGGATCTTCAGCACCTTGCTGGGTCTGCTGGTGATCCTGATGGGATCGATCTGGACGATGCAGGGCCTGCACATCGGCCCGGCCGCGATCATGCGCGGGTTCATGGTCAGCGACTGGCACTGGACGCTCTACGGCGTCATCTTCGCCCTGTTCGGCGTCGGCCAGGTGATCTGGAGCAACACGCGGCAGCCCGCGAAGGCATGATCGCACCGGTGCGCGGATAGCGCCGCGGTCGGACACGGCGCCGGCAAGTGTTTCGGCGTCACCCCGGCCAAGCGGCGGAGCCGCGCCGAGCCGGGGCCGGACGCGCCGGTTCCGAGACGAAGTCGAGCTGCGCGACGGCGGGTCCGGCCCCGGGTCTACGCGCGATGCGCTCCGCCCGGGGTGACGAGCAGAGTTCCTCGCTCGCCCTGGGCCAAGTTTTCTGAGACAACGCTCGAAGATACCCAGTGAGGAACCGGCGATGACCGAGCAACTGATCGAGACGTTCGAGGACGGCGTCGCGACCCTGACCATGAACCGGCCGGAGGCGCGCAACGCGCTGACCGGCGAGATGGGCGCGGCGCTGCAGGAAGCGGTGCGCCGCTGCGCCAACGATCCGAAGGTGCGGGCGATCGTGCTGACCGGCGCGGGCGGCGCGTTCTGCGCCGGCGGCGACGTGAAGGGCTTCGCGGCCGACACCAGCCGCGGCGCCGCGCCTGGCCAGGGCTCGGGCCCGAGCGTCGAGCAGCGGATCGCCGGCCTCAGGTCCGGCATGGAAGTGGTGAAGTGGCTGCACGAGGCGCCCAAGCCGACGCTGGCGGTGATCCCGGGCCCGGCGGCCGGCGCCGGCCTCTCGCTGGCGCTGGCCTGCGACCTGCGCATCGCGCTCGACACCGCCAAGCTGACCACCGCCTTCTCCAAGGTCGGGCTCGCCGGCGACTACGGCGGCTCCTGGTTCCTCAGCCACCTGGTCGGCGCGGCCAAGGCGCGCGAGCTCTACTTCACCGCCGACGTGATCAGTGGCGCGGAAGCCGCCGCGCTCGGCATCGTCAACAAGGCGGTCTCCGCCGACGAGCTGCCGGAAGTGGCCGCCGCGTACGCCAGGCGCCTCGCCGGCCTGCCGACCGTCGCGATCGGCTACATGAAGCGCAACCTCAACGTCGCCGCCCACTCGACCCTGTCCGAGGTGCTGGACCTGGAAGCGACCCACATGGTGCGCACCATGATGACCGCCGACCACGCCGCCGCGGCCAAGGCGTTCGTGGAGAAGCGCGCGCCGGAATTCGCCGGGCGGTAGGCGCGCCCGCCTTTCAGGTCCGGGCGAAGTAGCCCCGCAGCAGCACGAGGACGGCGAGCGAACCCGGCAGCGACAGGGCGATCGCCAGCTGCATCGGCGCGCCGATCCAGAGCAGGGCCGCGCCGGCCAGGCACGCGGCGCCCGCCGCGGCGTCCCAGCCGGCGTCCGCGGCGATCTGGAAACGCATGGCGCAGGGCGCGTCCTTGGCGAGGTTGTAGACGCCCGTCATCAACGCCGGCCCGCTGAGCGCGCCGGCCAAGGCGGCGGCGGCGTTGGCGGCCACCACCAGCGCCGGCGCGCCGTAGCTGCCGACGCGGAGCAGGTCGACCGCGATCAGCGCGCCGCCCGCGATCCACGCCACCCGGCGTCCGTGCCCCAGGTCGATGAACCGGCCCTGCACGATGCTGCACACCGCGCCCACCAGCGCCGCCAGCCCGAGCGCGAAGCCGTAACCGGTGAAGCTTTCGCCGAGCGATACGAATAGCGCGATCTGCCACACCACGAACGCGCCGTAGCACCAGCCGTCGGCGGCGAAGAGACGTGCGCCCCGCAGCGCCGCCCGAAACGCCAGAGGCGCCGCGGCCGCGATGCGCACGTTCGGCGCGCCCAGCAGCGGCAGGGCGGCGGTCAGCACTACGGCCGCGGTGGCGTAGAACGCGACCAGCGGCCCGAACGTCGCCAGCGTCCAGCCGGTCAGGAGCGGCGCGACCGTGCTGACCACCGCAGCCAGCGCCGAGCGCATCCCCACCTGCTGTCCCCGGTGCTCGGCGTCGCCCAGCGAGGCGAACCAGGCGTGGTAGGCGCACCAGTAGACCGTGTCGCCGAACGCCGAGACGGCGATCAGCGCCAGCAGCCGCCAGCCGACCCCGTGGACGCCGGCGAGCAGCGGATACTGCAACGTGCAGAGCAGCGTGCCGGCGATCACCAGCGGCTTCAGCCCCCAGCGCCGCGCCGGCAACAGCATGAACGGCCGCAGCATGAAGCGCCCGAGGTTGACCATCGCCAATGAGGCCAGCACCGCCGGGGCCGGCGTTCCCGCATGCAGCAGAAAGGCGCCATAAAAAGCTCCGCCGCCGCTGAGCGCGAGGGCGTGGATGGCGAAGTGCAAGTTGAGCCGGTTGACGGCGGTGTTCTGGAAAAAGGCCATGATTTCCAACATCTTCTGAAAAGCTTGCGCGGATGCCGACGGGCGTTGGCGAGGCGCAGGCGTCACGGCCCCAGCGCCGCATAGGCGGCCTGCGGTCCCACGTCCGGCGGACGCGTCAGAAGTGCGGTTTAATCAGCCACGGATCGTTGGTATCGGATCGCGGCCGCGCGCTCAATCGCGGTTGGGAGGAACCACGTGGCCGAGCTGATCCTGCATCACTACCCGGAATCCCTGTTCTCCGAGAAGGCGCGGGCGCTGCTCAACGCGCGCCAGCTGGCGTGGCGCTCGGTGATCATTCCGATGATCATGCCGAGGCCCGACACCATTCCGCTGACCGGGGGCTATCGGCGCACGCCGGTGCTGCAGGTGGGCGCGGACATCTATTGCGACACGGCGCTGATCGCCGCCTACCTCGACGACAAGGGCGCGGGGCCGACGCTCTATCCGGCCGCCAGCCGGGTCGCGGCGAACACCCTGGCGCGGTGGGTCGACACCGAGCTGTTCTGGGCGGCGGTGACGCTGCGGTTCCAGCCCTCCAACGCCGGCTCGTTCTTCGCCAACGCCGAGGCTGCGCGGGCCTTCGCCGCGGACCGGGCGAACTTCAGCCAGGGCGCCACCACCCGCCAGATCCCGCTGCAGGAAGCCTTGCCGCGCTACCAGGTGTTCCTGGCCGAGCTCGACGCCCAGCTCGGCGACCGGCGGCGCTATCTGTGCGGCGCGGATTGGACCATCGCCGACTTCTCGATCTACCACGTGGTCTGGTTCATCCACGGCGGCGGCGCGATGGCGGAGCTGCTCGCGGCCCACCCGGCCGCCAACGCCTGGTTCGAGCGGATGCGGGCGTTCGGCTCGCCGATCGGCGCGGACATGACCGGCCCCGAGGCGCTGGACGTGGCGTCGAAGGCGGCGCCGATCCTGGTCGAGCCCGTCAACGACCTCGGCGACATCGCCCTCGGCGCGACCGTCGACGTCGGCCCCACCGACTACGGCGTGATGCCGAGCCGCGGCGCGCTGGTGAAGTGCGATACGAACGAGATCGTCATTCGCCGCAGCCACGAGCGCACCGGCGAGGTGCAGGTGCACTTCCCGCGGCTCGGCTTCGGGGTGAAGGCGGCGGGGTGAGCTCGTGCAATCCTTCCCCCTCAGGGGGAAAGCGGCGAGCCGCGCGTAGCGCGCTTCGCCGATGGGGGGAGTCCATGATCGCCCCCATCGGCCGCTCCCTCGCTTTGCGAGGTTCGGGCCGCTTTCCCCCGCAAGCGGGGGAAGAGTTTGACCGCGCTGGCGCCCGAGCCGCTCGAGGCGCGCCCCTACAGAAACGCCCGCGCGGTCTGCAGGAACGCGTCCAGCTGGTCGTGGTGGACCCAGTGGCCGGCGTCGTCGAACTCGGCGACGCGGGCGTCCTTGAAGTGGGCCATGCGGCCGTCCTGTTCCGGATTGCTGGCCCAGCTCTCCTTGCCGTTCACCAGCAGGATCGGGCAGCCGATGTTGCCCCACAGCGTCTGCATCTCCTCGCCGGTGAAGTCGGCCGGCGTGAACGAGCGGACGTAGTTGTCGAACTTCCAGGAATAGGTGCCGTCCTCGTTCTGCATCGCGCCGTGCAGGGTGAGGTAGCGGGCCTGCTCCTCGGTCAGGTGGCGGTTCTCGGTCTGCATGCGGTGGAACGCGTCCTCCAGCGTCGCGTAGCGGCGCGGGATGCGGGCGGCGAGCTTGCGGGTCTCGGCGACCCAGGCGCGCATCCGCTCGACCGGCCCGTGCCGGGCGCGCTCGGCCAGCATCGCCGGCGACGGCCCCAGCCCCTCGATCGCCACCAGCTTGCTGACGTTCTCCGGATAGACCCCGGCGTAGCGCAGGCTGATGGCGCCGCCGAGCGAGTGGGCGACGATCCGGCAGGGCGCCAGGTGCTGCTGGTGGATCAGCTGGGCCAGGTCGTAGACGAAGGCGTTCATCGAGTAGTCGCCGCTGGTGGACCAGGCTGAATCGCCATGGCCGCGCAGGTCCGGGGCGATGATGTGGTAGTCGCGGCGCAGGTCCTCGGCGACCCAGTCCCAGTTGCGGCAATGGTCGCGCCCGCCATGCACCAGCACCAGCGGCGGCGCGCCTTCGTTGCCCCAGTCGACGTAGTTCAGCCGCAGCCGCTGGGAGATGAACGACTGCGAGGTGGGGCCGTGGAGCGATGCGGTCATGGCGGCGGGATACACCTGATTGAAGGCCGCCGCCTCATTCCACCGCCGTGCGGCGCGATGCAACCTGCGGCGCTACAGCGGCAGGAGCAGCCCCCGGGAGCGTGAGCTCGACAGCGGCAGGCTGAGCAGCCAGCGGGCGCGGGCCTGCAGGTCACCGGCGTCGGCGCCGCGGGTCAGGTGGGCGACGAGTTCGGGCGGGAGCTCGCCCGGGGCGGCGATGTTCTCCAGCTTCGCCAGTTCCTCCAGCTGGGCGTCGTCGGCGGCCGCCTCGCCGGTCAGGTCGCCGACGCGCTCGAGCACGATGGCGGTGGCGGTCGGCGTGCGCTCGACGTTCAGCGCGCAGTAGAGCATCAGGCCGTCCAGCACGCCGGCCTGCACGGTGTTGACGCCGTTGAGGATCGCGAAGGCGAAGGCGCCGCTGGTGTGCTCGGCGCCGACCACGAACAGCTGGTTCTGCAGCAGCAGCACCACGCCCTCGACAGTGACGCCGCCGCTGGACATCGTGAAGCGCAGGTCGCCGTCGGCGTCGCGCCGGATCATCAGCACGTCCCGGACGAAGCGGCCGGGCGCCTGGGCGTAAGGGCGGGTCGAGCGGAAGAAGCCTTCGTAGGCGCTGCCGCGGCGCTGGGTGGTGCCGCGGCTCTCGCGCACCAGCGGCAGCTGCACCCGGCCCTCGTCGCCGCCATCGGGGGCCATGTCGGGTCGCGCGCCGAAGCGCTGCGCCAGGCTCTCGAACGGCCGCTCCCAGTCCAGCACGGCGAAGCCTGGCGCCCGCTTGGCGATCACGCCCGACAGCCGGGCGAGGTTGTGCGCCGAGGGCTCGACCCGCCCGGACACCCAGCGCCCGACCGCCGACTTGTCAACGCCGACCTCGGCGGCCAGCGCGCCGCGGCTGATCGACAGCGCCTTGAGCACGAAGGCCAGCTTCTGGTGAAACGCTTCCGACATTCGGGCCGTCGCCTCTAGTTCGATTCTGCGCCTGCCGTGAGCACGGGCCGTGCCGGCGCACAGCCGCCTACACGATGACGCCCCGCGCGCCGCATGATATTGACGGAACGTCGATATGCGAAGGACAGCGCGGGGGCGCGTATGAACCGCAGGTTGGCGTCGATGGCGACGGTCGCGCTGGCGAGCGCCCTCGCCCTGCCGGCGCAGGCTGCAAGCAATCGCATCTGGGTGTCCGGCCACGGGACCGACGCCGCCGGCTGCGGCGCGCCCGCCGCGCCTTGCCGCAGCCTGCAGTTCGCCCACGACAGCATCGCACCCGGCGGCGAGATCGATATCCTCGATCCGGCCGGCTACGGGTCGCTCACGATCACCAAGGCGGTGAGCATCGTCAACGACGGGGTGGGTACGGCGGGCGTGCAGGCGCCGGTCGTCCACGGCGTGCTGATCAACGCCGGACCCGCCGATGCCGTCTATCTGCGCGGGCTGACGATCGACGGCATGGTCGCCACGGGCAGCCATGATGGCGTGCGACTTGCCTCCGGCGCGCGACTGACCGTGGTCGATTGCGTTGTGCGGCGCTTCCTGATCGGGATCATCGTTCAGCCCAGCGCCGGCGTGACCAAGGTGCTGATCAGCCAGTCGCTCATCGAGGAGAACCTCCAGGGCATCGACATCCACGGCGAGAACATGGGCAGCGATCTGGCGGTGCTCGATCACGTGACTGTTCTTGCCAACGCAGAGCAGGGAGTCCTGGTCGAAGGTCAGTTCACGCAGGGCCAGGTGGCGGCCACGCTCTCGCACGTGATGGCGGTCCGCAACGGCGCTGGCCTGCAAGTGGACGGCTTCGATCAGGTCGGCGCGAACACGACGATCGTGACGATCGACCACGCCGAGCTGTACGCCAACGGGCAGGGACTTTACGTGGGCAATCTGGGCGTCGCGCACCTCTACGGATCGTCGATCTCGCAGAACGCGCTGGGCGTGAAGGTCGACGGCCCAACCGCCCTCAGCAGCGGCGGAACCGCCTTCAGCAGCGGCGACAACCACATCGACGGCAACACCACGGACCTATCGGCGACCTTGCAGTCGGAGCCACCGCAATGACGAACCCTCGGACTGGGGGCCAGGCCGGATGAACGCAGCGCCGATGCAGCCGCTGACCTGGCTCGGCGGGGCCCTCGCGGCGCTCCTGCTCGCTGGATCGCCCGCATGGTCGGGGACAGCCTCGCGGGCCTGGGTGTCGGGCCACGGCGTCGATCAGGCCGGATGCGGCGCGCCGGCGGCGCCCTGCCGCAGCCTGCAGTACGCCCACGACAAGTCATCGCCGCCGGGGGCGAGATCGATATCCTCGATCCGGCCGGCTACGGCGCGATCACGATCACCAAGGCGGTGACCATCGTCAACGACGGCGTCGGCACGGCCGGCGTGCAGGCGCACGTCGTCCAACGCGTCATGATCAACGCCGGACCCGCCGATTCCGTCTATCTGCGCGGCCTGAACATCGACGGCATGGTCAGCCACCGGCAGCCATGATGGCGTGCGACTTGCCTCCGGCGCGCGACTGACCGTGGTCGATTGCGGCGCGCCGCATCCGGCCTGATCGACGCCCTGGCCCGACATGACGCCGAGGGCGTCACCGTGCTCACCCCGAGCGCGGGCACACTCAGCGTCACGGTCACCGACACGGTGGCCAGCAACAACGGCTCGGAGGGGCTCGACCTGGAGTTCGAACGGCGGCGCCACGGTGGTGAAGGTCGATGGGTCCTACATGGACCACAACCAGGTCGGCCTGAACCGCTTCGGACCCGTCACCGTGCACCTCTCGCGCTCGGTGATCGACCAGAACAGCGTGTTCGGCATCGACAACGTCACCGGCTCGGGCGCGATCTTCAGTTCCCACGACAACCACATCGACGCCAATGCGCTGGCGATCAGCGGCGATGCGCTGCAGACGGACACGCTGCACTAGAACGCGTTGGAATGAGGTGGCCTTCGCCCCCCGTCACCCCGGCCGAGCGGAGCGAGAGCCGGGGCCGGAGGCGCCGCCACCGAGCTGGATAAAGTATAAGCGCCGGACGGTCCGGCCCCGGATCGGCCTTGCCGGCCGTCCGGGGTGACGAGTTATCGATTCAACCTCGAACCAGCCTGCTCTAGGATTGAGAAGGGCTCAGTGGCGCGGCAGTCGCGTCACCCTCTGGCACGAGAGTTCGAGGTGTTCGATCGCGACGGCGTTGGGGCCGGCGCCGAGCTTCGGCAAGGCCCGCGACTTCGACACCCAGCATCCCTCCAGGCTGTAGCCGGCGCTGCCGTCGGACGCCTGCACGGTGAGCGACCTGCCCGGACCCCGCTGCGCCCGCGGATCGTCGCCCTCGGCGCGCCCGGCCCAGTCCGCGAACCCGGCGTCCTGGGTCAGCCCGCGCTCGAGCGTGACGGCCTCGAACTTGTTGCGGCCGGGCGACTTGTGCGCGCCCACCCCCGGGTCTCCGCCGGCGCGATGCTTGACGACCTCGGCCGACCGGCTGACGTGCGTCATCTGGTCCGCGGTGGCGACCTGGCGGCCGCCCGCCGACACGACGTACCTCGCTGACTTGTAGGGATCGGGCCGGGTCGAGGCGTGGGCGGCCACGGCGAGCAGCGTCGCCGCCGCGGCCAGGCCGGAAACTCTGCGCAGCATCGCGTTCGCCTCCCGTGCGGGCAGACGCAGCCTTATGCCCCAGAACCCGCCGGCAGGCGACTCAGGCCATCGCCGGCGCGCTCGCTGGCATACCCATCATCTGCTCGAAGTTGCGGGCGTAGAAGCGGTCGCGGTCGTCGGCGGAGAGGCCCTCGAAGGTGCGCTCGAAGCGGCCGATCGGGTCGTTGGTGCCCTCCGGGTGCGGGTAGTCGCTGGAGAACATGTAGAGGTCGGCGCCGGAGTCGCGGATCAGGTAGCCGGCGTCCTCGCCGGGGAACGGCGTGAACTTCACGTGTTTCCGAATCAGCTCCGACGGTTTCATCGACAGCGCCTTCAGGTAGGGGTCGGTGCGACCGAAGCTGCGCGCGCCCATGTCCATCTGACGCAGGAACCCCGGCACCCAGTAGGCGCCGTACTCGATCACGCCGCCGCGCAGGTGCGGCGTGCGGTCGAACAGGCCATCGTAGACCAGCGCGCCCAGGAACATCTCCGCCGAGTGCGGCAGCACCACGTAGTCCTTGAAGCGCAGGTTCTCGCCGCCGCCGTGCAGGTCCGGCGCGCGGGGCTTGCCGTTGTTGGTGTATTCCTGGGGCAGCACGCGCGAGCCGGCGCCGATGTGCAGAACGAACGGGATGTTGCGGTCGGCGAGCAGGGTCCAGAACGGGTCGAGCTCCGGATGGCCGGGCGACTTGTCGCCGGCGGGCGTCGAGGGGGTCCAGATCGCCGCGCAGCCGAGGCCGATCGCCTCCTGCGCCTCCTCCAGCGCGCGGGCCGGATCGTCCAGCGGCACGTAGGCGACGCCGAGCAGACGGTCGTCCTTGCAGAAGGCGGCCATCGCCCGGTTCGCGGCGCGGGCGCCGGCGTAGACGATGTCCGCATCGTGCGAGGTGCGGAACGGGCGCAGCGCCGAGGTCGGGAACACCAGCTGGCTGGCGAAGCCCAGTTCGTTCAGCGCGCGGATGCGATCGTCGGGGTCGAACGCGCCGTAGGCCAGACGCCCCTTGGGTCCGGCGATCAGGCCCTCCGGCGAGGTCGCCGGCGCCGGCGCGTTGGCGGACCGCGGCGGGTCGCGGCGCAGCAGCCGCTCCTTGAGGTGCGCCTCGGCGAACGGGACCAGCCAGTCCGCCGGCTCCATCACGTGGCTGTCGGCGTCGTGGTAGGTCCGGCCGGTCGCGTAGGGCATGTGCTGTGTCCTTGGTCCGCGATTGCTTGACCACCGCACCAATAAGCGACGGCCGCGGTCACGCCGGCAACACGTGCGCCATTGCCCAGCGATCACGAGTTTGACAGAGGAGGAGGGGTGGACCCAGCGCTCGCACCCGAGCGCCCCGCCGCGACGACTCAGCCGGCGCGAGCTCTACGACCTGGTCTGGGAGACACCGATGGCCCAGGCGGCGCGCAGCCTTGGCCTGAGCGCGAACGGCCTGGCGAAGATCTGCGACCGACTGCTGATCCCCTACCCCACCCGCGGCCACTGGGGCGCCGCCACGCCGGGCGAGCGCCCGCCGCTGCCGCGCGGCGCCAGGCTCGACCAGACCATCGTCATCGCCGCGGACCGCGCGACGTCGCGGCGGCGGCGCACCCGGCTCTCGCCGGAGGCCCGGCGCGATCAGCTGCTCGATGCAGCCTCGCGCCTGGTCGTCGCCGAGGGACTCGGCGCGGTCTCGATGAAGCGGGTGGCGCGGGAGGTCGGGGTCAGCGAAGCCCTGGCGTTCGGCTATTTCAACAGCCGCGCCGCGCTGCTGGCCGAACTCGCGCGGCGGGAGCTGGCGCAGATGCGGGCCTACCAGCAGGCCGAGATCGACCGTGGCCGCAGCAGCCGCTCGCGGGTCGCGCTGTCCACCCGCGCCTATCTGACCCAGATCGAGGCGCGCGGCTCGGTGCTGCACCTGCTGCTCGGCGCCCCGGAAGTGCGCGCGCTGCTGCGGCCGGAACGGCGCGCGGCGCGCGGCCGCCCTGGCGTGGGCGTCGCCGGCGCGCTGGAGGCCCGCTACGGCGTGGCCGCCGATTTCGCCCACGGCGCCACCCAGGCGCTGACCGCCGCCACGCGCCGCGCCGGCCACCTGCTGGCGCTGCGCCGGCTCTCGCGCGAAGCGGCCGAGCGGCTGGTGATGGCGATGGTCGAGCGCGCCAACCGCGACCTGGTGAACCAGGCTAGGTCGGCTCGGCGTCGCGAAGGCCCCGCAGCGCACTGAGCGACAGCCGCTCGCAAAGCGCCCTGGCCCGGTCGCGCTTCATCTCGCCGCGCAGGGCCATCCGTCCCAGTTCCTCCGGCGTCGCCAGCAGCAGCGCCATGGCCGCGACGCGCTCGGCGGGCGGCAGGGGGACATAGCCGCGGCTGGCGCGAAGGAAGCGGCGCCAGATCCGGTCGCGCAAGGCGACGCAGGCGGGGTCGCGTTTGCCGTCGAGATAGGCGTCCGTCATCAGGGCGTGCAGCACGGCGCCGTGCGCGGCCACCTCGTCGAAATAGGCGAGCAGCGCGGCGACCGCGTCCGCCTCGAAGCCTCGGGCCGGCAGCCGGTCCAGCCGCTGGGCGATCTCGCCGAGCCTCGCGCGCAGCAAGGCGTTGTAGAGCGCGGCGTGGCTGGGAAAGTAGGCGTAGACCAAGGCCTTGCTGGCGCCTGCCTCGCGGGCGACTTGCTCGAACATCAGCGGCAGGAACCCCTGGTCGGCCAGCGCCCGGCCGGCCGCAGCGAGGATCTCTTCGCGGCGCAGATCGCCGGGGAGCCGCCGGGCGGCGCGCTTCGGGGTCACGACGTCTGTCATGTCTGGAGGCGTTCCGACGTCCAACCGCTGCGGCGGGTTTAGCGCGGCCGCCGCTGCGGCGCCACGGCGGAGCGCAGACGCTCAGCCTAGTTGGCGACGACGGTCAGTTCCATCGTGACCGGCGCGCCCGGGTCGGCCGCCGCGCCGCGGACAAGGCGCCAGCCACCGGTCTCGCTACAGCTACGGGCCAGCGGCCCCGCGACTGCGTCGTTTGGAAGCGGGAACCTCGCCGCGGCGCCCGAGCCAGTGTCAGGGCTTGTCAGCAAGCAGCTCTGTTCTCATCTTGTTCTTGTCGCCTGCGGGACTCCGGGTATTACATTAGGCGGCTGGCCCCCGTAGGGTTTCGGGGTCCGATCAGGCGAGATGAATGTCCGATCCAACCGGTTCCTCCGCGTGCGCGGCGCGCGCGAGCACAATCTGAAGGACGTCAGCGTCGACATTCCGCGCGGCGAGCTGGTCGTGCTGACCGGGCTGTCGGGCTCGGGCAAGAGCAGCCTTGCCTTCGACACGATCTACGCCGAGGGCCAGCGCCGCTACGTCGAGAGCCTGTCGGCCTACGCCCGCCAGTTCCTCGAGCTGATGAGCAAGCCCGACGTCGACCTGATCGAGGGCCTCTCGCCGGCGATCTCGATCGAGCAGAAGACCACCAGCCGCAACCCGCGCTCCACCGTCGGCACGGTGACCGAGATCCACGACTACATGCGCCTGCTGTGGGCGCGGGTCGGCGTGCCCTATTCGCCGGCCACCGGCCTGCCGATCGAGAGCCAGACCGTCAGCCAGATGGTCGACAAGATCGTCGCCCTGCCCGAAGGCACGCGGCTGTTCCTGCTGGCGCCCGTCGTCCGCGACCGCAAGGGCGAGTACCGCAAGGAGATCGCCGAGTGGCAGCGGGCCGGCTACCAGCGGCTGAAGATCGACGGCGCCTTCTATCCGATCGAGGACGCGCCGGCGCTGGAGAAGACGTTCAAGCACGACATCGACGTGGTGGTGGACCGCATCGTGGTGCGCGAGGGCGTCGCCGAGCGGCTGGCCGAGAGCCTGGAGACAGGCGCTGCGCCTGGCCGACGGCATCGCGGTCGCCGAGTGGGCCGACAAGCCCGAGGGCGAGAACGAGCCGCGGCGGCTGCTGTTCTCCGAGAAGTTCGCCTGCCCGGTCTCCGGCTTCACCATCGCCGAGATCGAGCCGAGGCTGTTCTCGTTCAACAGTCCGGCCGGCGCCTGCCCGGCCTGCGACGGCCTCGGCATGAAGCTCGAAGTTCACGCCGACCTGGTGGTGCCCGACAAGGACAAGAGCCTGCACAAGGGCGCCATCGCGCCCTGGGCCAAGGGCCCCTCGCCGCTCTACACCCAGACCCTGCAGGCGCTCGCCCGCCACTACGGCTTCTCGATGGACGAGCCCTGGTGGAAGCTGCCCGAGAAGGCGCGCGACGTGGTGCTGCACGGCTCCGGCTCGGAGAAGATCCACTTCGTCTACGACGACAACGCCCGCAAGTACGAGGTCAACAAGACCTTCGAGGGCGTGCTGCCCAACCTCGAGCGGCGCTGGCGCGAGACCGATTCCAGCTGGGTGCGCGAGGAGCTGGGCCGCTACCAGTCGGAGACGCCGTGCGAGGTCTGCGGCGGCGCGCGCCTGAAGCCCGAGGCGCTGGCGGTGAAGATCGCCGGCAAGAACATCGCCGAGGTCTCGACGCTGGCGATCCGCCCGGCGCGCGACTGGTTCGAGCGCCCTCGACGGCCAGCTGACCGACAAGCAGATGGAGATCGCCCGGCGGATCCTGAAGGAGATCAACGACCGCCTGCGGTTCCTGGTCGACGTCGGGCTGGAGTACCTCAACCTCTCGCGCGGCTCGGGCACGCTGTCGGGCGGCGAGAGCCAGCGCATCCGGCTGGCCAGCCAGATCGGCTCGGGGCTGACCGGCGTGCTCTATGTGCTCGACGAGCCGTCGATCGGCCTGCACCAGCGCGACAACGCGCGGCTGCTGACGTCGCTGAAGGGCCTGCGCGACCTCGGCAACTCGGTGCTGGTGGTCGAGCACGACGAGGAGGCGATCCTCACCGCCGACCACGTCATCGACATGGGCCCGGCGGCCGGCGTGCACGGCGGCGAGGTCGTCGCCGAGGGCAAGCCGGCCGACATCATGGCCAACCCGAGGAGCCTGACCGGCCAGTACCTGACCGGCGCGCGGGAGATCGCGGTGCCCGACGCACCGCCGGCCGATCTCGCCCAAGCGGATGCTGAAGGTGATCGGCGCGACCGGCAACAACCTGAAGGGCGTCACCGGCGAGATCCCGGTCGGGACCTTCACCTGCATCACCGGCGTCTCCGGCGGCGGCAAGTCGCACCTTCACCATCGAGACGCTCTACAAGGCCGCCGCCCGCCGCCTGAACAACGCCTCCGACGCGCCGGCGCCGCACGAGCGGATCGAGGGGCTGGCCGAGTTCGACAAGGTCATCGACATCGACCAGATCGCCGATCGGGCGCACGCCGCGCTCGAACCCGGCCACCTACACCGGCGCCTTCACCGCCGATCCGCGACTGGTTCGCCGGCCTGCCCGAGGCCAAGGCGCGCGGCTATGGCCCGGGCCGGTTCTCGTTCAACGTCAAGGGCGGGCGCTGCGAGGCCTGCCAGGGCGACGGCCTGATCAAGATCGAGATGCACTTCCTGCCCGACGTCTACGTCACCTGCGACGTCTGCCAGGGCCAGCGCTACAACCGCGAGACGCTGGAGATCCTGTTCCGCGGCAAGTCGATCGCCGAGGTGCTCGACATGACGGTCGAGGAGGCGGCCGACTTCTTCAAGGCCGTGCCGCCGATCCGCGACAAGATGGAGACGCTGAAGCGCGTGGGGCTGGGCTACATCAAGGTCGGCCAGCAGGCGACCACGCTCTCCGGCGGCGAGGCGCAGCGGGTGAAGCTGTCGAAGGAGCTGTCGCGGCGGGCCACCGGCCGCACGCTCTACATCCTCGACGAGCCGACCACCGGCCTGCACTTCGAGGACACCCGCAAGCTGCTGGAAGTGCTGCACGAGCTGGTCGACCAGGGCAACACGGTGGTGGTGATCGAGCACAACCTCGACGTGGTGAAGACCGCCGACTGGATCCTGGACTTCGGCCCCGAGGGCGGCGACGGCGGCGGCGAGATCATCGCGGTCGGCACGCCCGAAGACGTCGCCGCCAACGCGGCCAGCTGGACCGGCCGATACCTGAAGGACGTGCTCGCCCGCCACGCCAGCCGCGCGAAGAAGGCCAAGCCGCGGGTGCTGCAGCGGGCTTAGTGCGCGTTGAGATCGCGCTGAATCGAGGCGTTCGAAATCAACCCTTCCCCCTCTGGGGGAAAGCGGCGCGTCGTTGCGCCAGCGACGCGTCGCCGATGGGGGCTCTTGCCGCCGGCGCGGTTCCCCCATCGGCGAAGCGCGCTGCGCGCGGCTCGCCGCTTTCCCCCGCAAGCGGGGGAAGCGTTCAGGGCAACCGCGTCAAATCTCAACGCGCTCTAACGCGTCGCGCGCGCCCGGCGCTGGGGATCGAAACGCCAGCCGCTGACCACGGCCTCCGCCGCGCAGCGGTTGAGCTGGAACATCTCGCCGTAGTGCCGCTCCAGGGCATCCGACAGCGCCTCGGAGAAGGCGATCCGATCGCGCGCAACGAATGTGATCTCGGGGGACTCAGCCAGGAGCTTGTTGATGTGTGCTCGCGACACGCCATAGCGGCGCGACAGGGAAAAGCGCGAGACCGGCGCCGTCTCCAGCAGCCGCTCGCGGCCCGGCGCCTGCGCCCCGATCAGGTCGAACAGCATCAGCATCCCCCCCTCGCGGTCGAGGAAGTAGCCGATCATCGGATTACGCCCGGTGGCGAAGATGTCCGGCCGCCGGCCGGTCACTGTCACCACGCCGAGCGCATAGGCGACGAAGCCGTCGTCGCTCTGCACGAGCTCCGCTGCGGCGGACAGCTCGGGCGCGAGGCGAAGCATCGCCCGCAAGTCGATCATGGCGCGTTCGCGCAGCGCCTGGATCAGCCCGTCACCGACGCGCATCGGCCGCCGCGTCCACAGCCCGCCCCCATCCTCGACGGTCATTTCGCCGATGTCCTGACAGCGGCGCACCACCTGCCGCACCCGGCCGGCGCTGGATATCCCGCCATCGACACAGGCCGCGGTCAGCGCCTGCACGGTCAGACGGCCCATCAGGTGCAAGGTGAGGGCGGTGAAGCAGATCAACGCGCGCCCGATGTCCTTGGTGACCCACTGAAGCGCGGCGTCCAGTCCCTGGAAGTGGGCCACGCTATGCGCAGCGGCGCTCTCGGCCGCGGGGCGAAACTCCGGATGCTCGCGCAGGGCGGCAAGTCCTTCCGCGGTGATCTGATCGGCGAGTTTCCCGGGCGTCATCGGCTGCTCCGGAACCAAAGAGTCACACCTTTCGCGCTGCATCTCGCCCGTCAAGTGCGCCTGGGGGGTTGTCGAGGGCCGCGGGCCGTGGCTTTTCCAGCGCCTCACGGGAGCAGCTCAGATGAAACTCTACGGTGCGCCGAAGCCGGCGCCAAACCCCAGGCGTGTACGCATGTTCCTGGCCGAGAAGGGGATCGATCTCCCCGAGACGCCGGTCGATCTCGCCACGCGCGAGCACAAGTCGCCAGAGTATCGGGCCAAGAACTCGCTGGGCCAGGTGCCGACGCTGGAGCTGGACGACGGGACCACGATTTCGGAGACCGTCGCGATCTGCCGCTATTTCGAGGAACTGCAGCCCGAGCCGTCGCTGTTCGGGCGGACCGCGGTGGAGAAGGCGCTGGTCGACATGTGGGTGCGGCGGATCGAGTTCCAGCTGATGCAGCCGGTCGGCCAGTTCTGGCGCCACGCCCATCCGCGCACCGCCGCGCTGCTGACCCAGTACAAGGACTTCGGCGAGTCCAACCGCGCCGCCTATTCCAACGCCCAGCGCTGGCTGGACGAGGAACTGGCCGACGGCCGCCCGTTCATCGCCGGCGAGGCGCTGAGCATGGCCGACATCTGCGCGCTCTCCACCGTCGACTTCGCGCGCTGGATCGGCCTCGACCTCGACCCGGACCGCCCGCACCTGTGCGCCTGGCACGAGCGGATGAAGGCGCGGCCGAGCGCGGCGGCTTGAGGCAGCGCTCGCGCCGGTGGGAGACAGGCGCGGAGGCGATGGCGAGCCTCGGGTCGAGCCGCTAGCCTGGGGGCCGGGAAACGCAGAACCAGAAGGGTCGCCGCATGAAGAGCTTCGCGGGCAAGATCGCCGTCGTCACCGGCGGCGGATCGGGGATGGGGCGCGAACTGGTGCGCCAGCTGGCGGCCGAAGGGGCGAGCGTCGCGATGTGCGACGTCTCGCGCCAGACCATGGAGGAGACCAGGGCGATCTGCGTCCAGGATGGCCTCAAACCCGGCGTCAGGATCACCTGTCACGTCGTCGACGTCTCGGACGAGGAACAGGTGGCGCGCTTCCGGCAGGAAGTCGCGGCCGAGCATGCGACGGACAAGATCCACCTGCTGTTCAACAACGCCGGCATCGGCGCGGGCGGGTCCCTGTTCACCGACAGCCGCGCCAACTGGGAGAAGACGTTCAACGTCTGCTGGTTCGGGGTCTACTACATGACCCGCGCCTTCCTGCCGCTGCTGGTGAAGGCCGAGGAAGGGCACATCACCAACACCTCCTCGGTGAACGGCTTCTTCGCCTCGCTTGGCCCGGACTCCCCGCACACCGCCTACAGCGCCGCCAAGTTCGCGGTGAAGGGCTTCACCGAGGCGCTGATCACCGACCTTCGCGTCAACGCGCCACACATCAAGTGCTCGGTGGTGATGCCCGGCTACATCGGCACCAACATCGTCGCCAATTCGCGCATGGTGCTGGCCGGCCGCGATACGGCCCGCCTCAGCGACCTGGAAGTCCGCCGCGCGCGTTCGCGGATGCGCCAGCAAGGCGTGGACGACAGCGCCATCAGCGACGACGACATCCGCGCGCGGGTCCAGCGCCAGGCGCAGAACTTCCACGACCGCGCGCCGACGACGGCGGCCGAGGCCGCGACGATCATCCTCGACGCGGTCAAGGCCGGGCGCTGGCGCGTGCTCGTCGGCGAGGACGCCCACCGGCTCGACGAGCGGGTCCGCGCCAACCCGGAGCGCGCCTACGACCCCGACTTTGGCGGCCTCGACACCACGACCGGGATCTCGGCAAGCGCGCCGCGGCTCGATTGAGCGAGGGCGTCGCCCTCAGGCGTGGCGGGAGGCTGCGGCGGCGTGTTCAGCCGCCAGCAGCGCGTAGAAGTACTCGTCCCACCATTCGCCGCTCTCCTGGTGGAGACCCTGGCGGAAATGGGCCTCGCGCCGCATGCCCAGCTTCTCCATCACGCGCCACGACGCCCCGTTCTCGGGCTGGCAGGTCGCGACCACCCGATGGCAGCCGAGTGTGCCGAAGGCGAAGTCCAGCAGCGCGCGGGCGGCCTCGGTCGCGTAGCCGCGGCCCTGGCGCCCAGGGGAAATGGCCCAGCCGACTTCGTGCGTGGCGCGGGCGAACCACGGGTGGAAGACCATGTGGCCGACCAGGGCATCCGACTCCCGTTCGACGACGGCGACGGCTCTCGCGGAGCGCCCCGCGTTCTTCCGGGCGAACGCCTGCGCCTGCGCCGCGTCCAAGGGTCCCTCGGGCAGCCAGCGGGTGACGACCGGGTCCGACATGTAGGCATGGATCGCCGGCCCGTCCGCCAGCGCGATCGGCCGCAGGACCAGGCGCGGCGTCTGAAGGAGCGGGAATTTCTTCGCCACGGCCGGTTCTCGAGGCCAGCAGGCCCTAGGCCCGCCGACGCACGAAGCGCAAGGCGCTGCGGGTGTCGGAGAACGCGCAGACCTTGGTGTCGACCAGGCCCGCAGCCCTGGCCGCCGCGATCACCTCGACGTCGCGCATCCGCGCCGCCTTGCCCTTCAGCGAGACGATCCAGAGGGCGCCGCGCGGGGCGAGCCGAGCCGCCAGCTCGGCGATCCGCACCAGCTCGCCCGCGCTGTCGGCGCCATAGAACAGCAGATCGAGCTCGGCCCCGCCGTCCGCTAACGGGACCTTCGTCGCCAGCTCCGCCGCGAACACCGGATCGTCCAGGTTGACGACCGCGACCCGCTGGCCGGGTTTCACGCCCAGCTTGTCGAGCCGGCCCTTGGGATTGAGGATCGCCTCGGCCCAGCTCGCCGCCGGCGTCGGCAAGCGGAACCGCGCGCCCCCCGCCAGCACCAGATCGCGGCCGTCGGCGCGCACCTGCGCCAGGCTGTCGCCTTCGAAGACCCGGCGCGCCGAGCCACGGAAGATCAGCCGGGGCGGCTCGTACTGCAGCCTGCCCGCCTCGTGCTGGCCGTCCGCCCAGACCGCCTCGACCCTGGCTTCCTTCCCCATGCGGCGGCTCCGGCTCGCGAGAGGGGCAGGCTAGGAGAATAAGGCCGGCGGGTCGAGGCTACGCTTGCCAACCGGCGGCGGCGCTCTCGATAAGGCGAGCCCCATGGTCCGCATCCTCACCTACAACGTCCATCGCTGCGTCGGGACCGATCGCCGGCTCGATGTCGCGCGGGTCGCCGAGGTGATCGCGGCCCAGTCGCCCGACATTGTCGCGTTGCAGGAGCTGGACGTCGGCCGCGCGCGCACCGGTCGTGTCGACCAGGCGCACCGCCTGGCGCAGCGGCTGGGCATGGCGTTCCACTTCAACGCCGCGCTGCAGGTCGAGGAGGAACTCTACGGCGACGCCATCCTGACCGCCCTGCCCGAGCGCCTGATCAAGGCCGGCCCGTTGCCGACCCATCCACGGATCAGCCGGCTCGAACCGCGCGGGGCGTTGTGGGTCGGCATCACCCTGGGCGGCGCCGAGCTGCAGGTGATCAACACCCATCTGGGCCTAGTGCCGCGCGAGCAGCGGGACCAGGCCGCCGCGCTGGCGGGCCCGGAGTGGCTCGGGGCCGCGCCCCTTCCGCTGCTGCTGGTCGGCGACATGAACGCGACGCCGCGCGCATCGGCCTATCGGGCCCTGGCGTCGCGCCTGACCGAGTCGCGCCGGGCGGCGCGGCCGGCGCAGCGGACACGGACGTTCCCGTCCACCTTCCCGGTGCTCGCAATCGACCACGTGTTTCTCAGCGAAGGCGTTCACGTCGACGGCGTGCGCACGCCGATGGATCCGCTCACCAGGCTGGCCTCCGATCACCTGCCGCTGGTGGTCGACTTCAGCCTGACGCCAGCCGCAGCCTGAGCGCCCTGACCTCGGCGAGCAGGCGACGGCGGCGCCGGAACGGGCGCCAGGAGTCGCTGGCGGCGGTCGGATCGCCGATATGGAACTCGGCGACGAATTCGCCGACCAGGCCAAGCCGCCGCAACGGCAGCGGCCGCAGCCGCGCGCCGCCGTCGAGGGCCCAGAGCGCCTGGGCCAGGCTGCCGGAGCCGCGCCGCAACTCGGCGACCTCCGGCCCCGTCCTGCCGACCCAGTGGCCCGCCAGACGGTCGCGGAGCGCCGCCAGGGCCGGTCGCTCGGCCTCGTCCTGGGCCTCGATCGCCAGTTCGCATTCGGTGTCGAAGCCGTGCGAGCGATTGTTGAGGTTGGCCGAGCTGACCCGCAGCAGCACATCGTCGATCGCCATCACCTTGGCGTGGGCGATGATCGGCGCGTCGCCGGCGGCGTAGGGCGCGAACGCGTGGAAGCGCCCGAACACGTCGCTCGATTTCAGCCGCCAGAGCGCGGTCGACCTGGCGCGGTCCATGGTGATGCGGTCGAAATAGCTCGGGCTCTGCCCGCTGCAGACCAGCACGATTTCCGGGCCGGACGGCTCCGCCAGCCGCGCCGCCAGCGCTTCCACCGCCAGCGGCCAGGCGAAGTACTGGTTCTCCAGGTAGATCACCTGCCGCGCGGCGGCGATCGCCTCGAGCGTCAGCCGGCCGATCTCGCGAACGGCGGGGGCGCCCCGCCAGGCGGGCGCGGTGCGGGCCACGGCGACGGTCCCGGCGGCGACGTCGGGCGCCAGCCCGTCCGGCCACGGCGACGGCGCGGCCGGGGTCGGCGCCGCCGGCAGGTCGCCGACGGCGGCGCGCCAGCGGGCGCGGAACTGCTCGCCCAGCGCCGCGGCGGCCACCCCGTCGGTCATCGCCATGACCTCGTGGCGCGGCCCGTGCCGGCGCCCGTCCGCGGCGAGGCGCCGGGAATCGTGGTCAAGGTGGGCGGCGGTGTCCCAGCGATCGTCGGCAAGATCGGCCCCGCCGACGAACGCCAGCGCGTCGTCGATGATCACCGCCTTCTGGTGGTGGCAGGCGCCGAGCGGCACCGTGTCATCGAGTTCGAACCGCACCGGAGTCCCGCGGAACCAGCTTCTGGCGCGGTGCGGAAAGCCGGACTGGGTGGCGCTGATCGGCAGGGCCGAGCGCCAGACCAGCAGACGCACGTCGAGGTCAGGGTTCGCCCGGGCCAGGTCGATCAGGACCTGGCCGACCGCCGCGGGATCGGGCGCGCCGGGGTCGAGCCGCGCCCGCGGATCGAAGCTCCAGCCCAGCAGGTGGATCGAACGGCGCGCGCGGCGCAACGCCGCGAGCAGCGCGGCGAAATAGTCCTGCCCGTCCAGCAGCAGCTTGACGCGGCCGGCCGGGCCAAGCCGCCAACAGGTCTCCTCGGCCCTCAGGAGGACCATGCCTCACCGCCCTCGCCGCCGGTTCAGGACCGTGGAACCGGCGGAATGCTCCGGCCGGGCTCCGGCGTCGCATAGGGGACGCCGGCGCCATCTAGCCGCAACGGCGAGGGGGCGGGAAGCCTATTGGACCATGTTGTGCGTCGCGCCCGGGCCTGCGGCGGTCGTGGTGCTGACCAGCGCGCGGCAAACGCCGTCACGCTCCGCCGCGAGCCGGACGTTGGACTCGGCGCCGGCGCGGGACGCCTCGCGCCGGCCGTCCTCCTGCGCCTGATCGGCCTTGTCGTAGATATAGCCATCGCGGCCCCAGTTCTGGTCCTTGACCAGTCGGCGCAGGGCGTCCGCGTCGGGCGCCGGGGACTTGGCGGTCTCGATGCCGAGGCAGCGGTTGGCGGCGATGAACTGGACATCGTTGAGCCGCGTCGGCGCGGCGACGGCGACCGCGGCGCTGGCGCAGGCGGCGGCGACGGTAAGGGTGGCGATGACGAAGCGCATGTGACTCTCCCTGAAACTGCAGCCGTTTCATGCCGGGCCGCGCCGCCGCAACCTAATTAATTTCAGTACAGATTGAATAATTACGCCGCGGTCATGAAGAATACGTCTTGTATTCGTCACCACTGCTTACCTCACTGTAAGTGGCGCTTACATAACGCGGCCGGCTTGCGCCGCCGCGCCGGGTGGGCCATCTGCGCCGGATGGAAGCCCCCGGCCCGCCCATCGCCACGCCCTGCGTCAAGATCTGCGTGATCGACGGCGAGAGCGGCCTTTGCCTCGGCTGCCAGCGCACGCTCGCGGAGGTGGCCGGCTGGACCCGTCTCAGCGACGCCGAACGCGCCGAGATCATGGCCGGACTGGCGGCGCGCCGCAGCCGGATCAGGCCGGAAAAGCTGGCCATGTTCGGCTGACGGACCGCCTCCCGGCCGTGATTCACCCGTTGAAAACCGCTCCAGTCCTATCCTCGCGCTAACGGCCGCCAGAAGCGCGGCCGATCGAAAGCCCGAAAGGCGGCGTGATGGTGCGGTTTATGATGATCGGCGTGATAGCCGCACTGTGCGCCATGGGTGGCGCGCGGATGCTGACGGCGATCGCGTCCAACAACGAGGCGCCCCGACCGGCGGCCGCGGTCGCCACCGTGGCGCCGGATGCGCCGCCAGCGCTGTCCACCGAGCCCGGCGAGGCATCGATCGCCAAGTCGAGCGACGGCCATTTCTGGGCCAACGCCGAGGTCGACGGCCACCCGATCCGCTTCCTGGTCGACACCGGCGCGACCGCCGTGGCGCTGACCTCCGACGATGCGCGCAACCTCGGCCTCGACCCGTCGTCGCTGCAGTATCAGTACACCGTGATGACCGCCAACGGCCCGGCCAAGGCGGCGCAGGTGAAGCTTGGCGTCATCTCCGTCGGCCGCGCGCAGGTGTCGGACGTGGACGCGTTCGTGATCGACCGGGGGCTGGAAACCTCCCTGCTGGGCATGAGCTATCTCGGCCGGCTGGCCAGGTTCGAGGCCACGCCCGACGCCCTGGTGCTGCGGTCCTGAGCGCAAAAAGTCGCGATTACGCAAAAGATACGTAGGCGGCGCGCCCGGTCTTGGTTATTCGCTGGGTCAAGGGATGAGCCCGGGCGACTTTCGATTTGACTGATTCCTCCCTGGTCCCGAGCGAAGCGGCGCTGCCAGCCGTGGTGGGGCCGGTGCGCGCCTGGACGCCGCCCGAGCGGCCGCTGGCGCCGCAGGACGGCTCGCTGCAGGGTCAGGTCAGGCGACTGGATGCGTGGATCCGACGCCAGCAGGGCTTCATCGAGTTCAGCAACAGCCCGACCTGCATGCTGCGGGTGGTGGTGAAGCGGGCCGAGCAGGAACTGCGTCTTTCCGACGGCGCCGTCGTCCGGCCCGGCGAGACCTTCATCGACATCCACTTCTGGAACGAACGGCTGCCCAAGGCCGCGGCCAGCCACGGTCTTGGCTGGGGCGGCCGGTTCGGACGCGCGCTGAAGCGCTCGTTCGTCGACCTCGCCGCGGCGATCGACCAGGACCCGCGCCTGGCCGGGGCGGTCGCGGTCCGCGGCCGGCTGGCCTTCGCCGGCGCGCGGAACCGGGACGAGATGCGCCGCTTCGGCGCCTGGTTCGGCTTCGAGTTGATCGAGACCGGACCGCTGCCGCTGCGCCGCCGCGTCCACGATGCGGCGGAAGACCTCTGGCTGCTGGCGCTGACCTGGACCTTCAACCCCGGTTCGCTGCCCACCCGTCAGATGATCCGCAAGCGCGAGGATCTCTGGATCTCCAAGGCCAAGCTGGTCCAGCAGTATCGCCCCCGGCCTAGGCGCCGCGCTTCGTAGGTCTCGGCCGGGCCGGCCGGCCGGACTTGGTCCCGGAACGCAACTTCGCGCGCGTCTCCCGCACGGCGATGGCCGGCAGCGAGGCGGTCTGGCCCTCAAGGTAGGCGGCCACGGCGCCACCGTGGCGATGGGTCATCGAGCGCAGCAGCCACGACACCGCCTTGGTGATCAGGATCGGCCGCTCGGACTTCAGCTGCTCGATGACGTCGAAGGCGAGGTCGCGAAAGCGGGCGTCGTCCGAGGTGCGGGTCGGCGTCGTCAGCAGCACCAGGGCCGCGCGGCGCTTGTTGATGTTGGCGTCGGCCGCCAGCCGCCGGATCAGGTCGCGCCAGGCCGGCCAGTCCGCGGCCAGCTCATCGGCGCCGAAGACGCTGGCGCAGAAGCTGTCGACCTCGGCCCAGCCTTGCAGGTGATGCAGCCAGCCGTCCGCCAGCGTCGGCGTCGCATGCGCCGCAGGCGCGCGCTGGCCCCGAGCAGCACCGCCGCCAGCACCTTCTCCTCGTAGGCCTCGCCGACGAAGAGACCGCGAGACCAGGACGAGCAGATCGTCGTGGTCCGCCTTGCGGCGCGCCGGCGAGCCAGGCGCGCGCGATGCGGCGCAGCCGCGGCGCCGAGACGCAGAAGAACGGATGGCCGCTGCCGGTGTAGGAGTTGTTCTGGTCCCCGCCGCGATAGGGTTGTCCCGCCGCGCGCAGTTGCGCGAGCAGCGCGGCGTGTTCGGTTGGGATGTCGAGATCGCCGGGCATGCCTGGACCCTTATCTGCGGGACACGGGACGCAACAATTCGGTCGACGCCTGCGGCTCTTGAAAAACGCACGTCGATCCCGGCGTACTGCCGCGGTAGCTCAGGAGGGGTCAATGCGTTGTTTGGTTGCGCTGATCGCGGCGTTGGCCTGGGGCGGCGCTGCGGCGGCGGCCCCAACCGAGGCCCCGAGGCGGCACGTGTCGATGCCGCTGGAGGGCACGGTCACCAACCCGGACTGGCTGCGCATGCCAACTGGCGAAGAGATGGCGAACTACTACCCGGAGGTGGCCCGCCTCATCTCGCTGAACGGCCACGCCGCGATCGTCTGCGACGTGACTGCGCAGGGCACGACGGTCAACTGCGTGGTCAGGAGCGAAACGCTGGTGGGCATGGGCTTCGGCCAGGCGGCGATCTCGCTGGCGGACTTCTTTCGCATGAAACCGATGACCGTCGATGGCGCGCCGGTCGCCGGCGGCAAGGTGACCATCCCGATCGCCTTCATGGTTCCCGGCGACGACGACGACGTCTCGGCGCCGCCGGAACCTGGCGGGCAGGCCGCACCCTCGCCCACGGCGCTCGAACTGGCCCGCAAGATCGTCGCGGTGAGCTATTCCGCCGACACCATCAAGGCTTTCATCGCGCGAACGCGGGAGGCGATCGGCGAGCAGTTCGCGAACATGAGTTCTCAGTGAGCAGGAGCAGGCCGCCATCGACGACTACCTGGCGGCTTTGGAAGCGGCGGCGCCCACGATGGCGGAGGTGAAAGCCAAGCGATTGGCCGGCGCTCTGTCCGAAGCGGACCTGGCGTCGATCGACAGGTTCTTGGAAAGCAGTGCGGGCCGCGCCTACGCGGCGATCGAGGCGGTCGGTTCCAAGCAGGACGCCGCTGAAATGGGGCGGATTTCGGCCGACATCCGCAAGGACGCGAACCGCATCTATTGTCAGAAGTACGCCTGCACGCCGACGCACGCGCCCGTGGCGAACCCGACGCCCGCCGCCAAGCCCTAAGGCGAGACGCCGACGCGGGTGAAGATTTCGCCGATGTCGTCCTGCAGCCGGCGCGCGGCGGCGATGTCGGCGTCGCCCTTCGGTTTGTCCCCCTTGCGCCGCTCGGCGATGCCGCGTCCGTAGAGCGATGCGGCCTGATTGGGCGATTTGCGGAGCGCCGCGTCGTAGTCGCTCAACGCGGCGTCCAGCTGGCCCAGCCGCAACTCGGCGAAGGCCCGGCTGTCGAGCGTCGCGCTCGAATCCGGCTGCAGCTTGAGCGCCGCGTTGCAATCGTCGATCGCCCTGGGCAGATCGCGCCCCAGCTCCGCCCGCACCCAGCAGCGGCTGTTGTAGAGAAAAGCGTTCGGCGTCTGGGCGATCTGCTGGTCCAGCAGGTCGAGAGCCTCCGCGAAGTGGCCACTCTCCTCGTAGGCGGAGGTCTCGCGGCGTAGTCGTTGCGGATCCGCTGGCGCGACCTTGGCGGCGGCGGCGAAATCCGCCTGGGCGCGCCTCATATCGTCCTTGAACAGATAGAGTTCGCCGCGGGCGTCCAGCGCGAAAGCGTCCGCGGGATTAAGCTGGAGGGCGCGATTGAAATCGGCAAGCGCGAGGTCGTCCTGCTGATTTTCGAAATGGGCGACGCCGCGGTCGTAGACGTATTTCGATGACGTCGGATCGAGCTTGACCGCCTGATCTAGGTCGCTGATGGCGCGGGCGAAGGCGTCGTGTTGCAGATAGGTCGCCGCTCGCGTGGCGAAGCCGACCGCATCCGTGGGCGGCGTCTCGGACGGTTCATCATTTTGGGCGAGGGCGGACGCCGGGGGTTCGGCGCGGACCGTCACATCGTGCGCGGCCAGCTCACGCAGGCTGGCGGCGTCCGCCTCCGCCTCCGCCGCCGGGAACTCGCTCGCGACGGCCCGATCCGAGGCGACCATCGTGACCACGCCGCCTTCGATTCGCGTGCGGCGCTGATATCTCACGCCCGCGACCGTCTGATCGACGTCTCCGCCCGCGACGAGCCCGAACCCGGCGCCGCCCTTCGGCAAGGTGAGGATCACGGTCCACTTGTTGTAGCGCGGATAGTCCACGGCGAACGGGGCATCCGCGTGGACGCCCGGTTCACGTTTGAACGAGGCCTCGAAGCCCAGGCTGCTGTCGGCGATCTGGAAGTCGCGCACGCCGCCGTCGTTCGCCCAGTCCATCGTCGCCGAGCCGTCCATGGTCAGACGCATGACGCGGTGGGCGTCGTCGAACGTGAAAGCCACGCTCTTGATGTCGATCCAGGGCAGCCGGCCGCGCCAATAGTCGCGCAACGCGCGGTCGGCTTCGGCTTGGCCGGCGGCGGTGAGCGTGAGGTTCCATCCGACCGCCGCGTCGCCGCGCACCAGATGTTCGGCGTGAGCTGCGGCCTTGGCGTCCAGTCCGGCCGAGGCGTCGAGCCGCAGCAGGCTCTCGAACCCGGGCTGGTCGAGGTCGGCCGGCTCGAGCTTCACCAGCTGCGCGCCCGCCGGCTGCACCGGCAAGGCCCAGTGGAAGTCAGGGACCCGGATGTCATCCAGGCTGCGGTCACCAGACCTCGTGCCGTCGAGCCAATAAACCTTGCCGCCGATCGTCGCGCGAACCAGCACGTGATCGAACCCGAGCGACGGCAGCTGCTCGCCCCGCCCCTCGCCGCCGACCACATCCACCAGGGCCGGCTGCGCCGCAACGCCGAGCTCGCGCAGCAACGCCAGCAGGACAACGGTCTTGCCCTTGCAGTCGCCGAAGCGTCGACTCCAGGTGACGTCGGCGTTGGCCGGGACGAAGCCGCCGAGGTTCATGCCGATAAACGCATAGCGCAGCTTGTCCTGCACCAGTCGCAGCGCCGCCTCGGCCCGCGCCTTCGGGTCCGCGGACGCGGCCGCGATTTTCTGGGCTTCCAACCTCAGCGGTGAGGCCGGCGCGAGCGTCTCGGCCTTCTCGTAGAGCGGCGCCATCAGCGACGAGACGCTGGCCCAATCGGCGAACTGACTGAACTGCAGCCGTCCGATGTCCCCAAACCGGCCCGGCGCGCCGGCCGGCGGCTTAGGCGCTTCGACGTCGTCGAGCTCGACGGTCAGTTCGGTCCCGCTCGCGGTGTGGACGAGCTTCGGCGTGGGCATCCCGTCGGTCGCCCGCCAGCGGACCGGCTTGGAGGCCGGCCAGAGCGCGCGGATCCGCAGGTGGCTGGCGACGCCGACGTGGCGCAAACCTTCCAGGTCCTGGGACATCCCGCGCAGGACCGGATCGCGGCGCGTCAGCGTCAGCGAGAACTCGACGATGTCACCCACCTGCAGCCCCTCGGGCTGCAGCGCCGCGGTCAGATCGCCGTCCAGCATCGCCAGTTCGAGGTTGGTCTCGCGGCGCACGACGGTGACTTTCTTGCCGCCGCCAAGCAGGTCGATCACCTTGCCGTCCCGGATCAGATTGAACTTGTGAAAGGTCAGTGTCTCGGTTTCGGGATTCCAGCTTGGCGCGAGGCTGTTCACAATCGTCAGCCCCGCCGGCGTCATCACGCGAATGGCGGCGTCGCTGTAGAACTCGTCGCCGTCCGGGCCGAACCGGATCTGCCGATCCGTCAGCAGCACCTCGATCGCCGCGCCGGGGGCTTCGCTCTTCGGCTTGGGGATGGTCGCCGCGATCACCCAGGCGGGCGGCGGTCCGTACTGAGGCTGGTCGGCCGCCAGCGCCGCGCCGCACCAGAGCGCCGCCGCCAAACCCAGCATGAACCTGATCACAGCCGTCCCCCACTCGATATCGCCGAAGTTACAGCGGCAAAGGCGGAACGCAACTTCTCCGCGCTTCTTCCGCCGGGAGACGCTGGACGCGGCCGCCCGGGCCGGCGCTAGATGCGATCGCAAGCTTCAGGGAGACACCGCCATGGCCGACGAACCGATTCTGCTGACCGACGACCCGGCGCCGCACGTGCGCCGCATCACCCTCAACCGCCCGGCCAAGCGCAACGCCCTCTCGAACGCGCTGCGCGGGGAGATCTTCAAGGCGCTGGAGGCGGGCGACGCCGATCCGGAGGTGCGGGTGATGATCCTGCGCGGCGCCGGCAAGTGCTTCTCGTCCGGCTACGACCTGGCCGGCACAGGCGCCCTGCCCTACCCGACCTCGGGCGGTCAGGGGCAGTGGGCGCGGCACGTGGTCGAAGGATGTTTCAAGGTCTGGGACCTGGCCAAGCCGGTGATCGCCCAGGTGCACGGCTGGTGCCTGGCCGGCGGCTCGGAGCTCGCGGTCGCCTGCGACCTGGTCTACGTCGCCGAGGACGCCCAGATCGGCTACCCGGCCGTGCGCACCATGTCGCCGCCCGACAACCAGTACCACGCCTGGCTGATGGGCCTGCGCCCGGCCATGGAGATGATGCTGACCGGCGATTCCATGAGCGGGCTGGAGGCGGTGCGGCTGGGCTTCGCCAACCGCGCGCATCCCGAGGCCGAGCTGGAAGGCGCGGTGCTGGCGATGGCGCAGCGGATCGCCCAGGTCGACCCGGAGCTGGCGCAGCTGAACAAGCGCCTGGTGCACCGCCAGATGGAGGCGATGGGCCTGCGCGCGGGCCTGCGCGCCGGCACCGACCTGCATGCGCTGGGCTGGCACACCAAGGCGTCGCAAGCCTACATGGCCCAGCTGCGCCAGGGGGTGAAGGAAGCGCTGACCGCCCGCGACCAGGCCTTCGGCGACTACCGGACCGGGGCGAAGGCGGAGTAAGGGCATTAGGTGGAGGCGCTGTGTTCCCGCCGTCTTTTGAACCACGGAAAACACGGAAAGACGGACACAGCCCCGCCCCTCTCATGTCATCCCGGAAAGCGCGCAGCGCTTGTCCGGGATCTCCTCAGCGCCTGCACTTGACGTAGATCCCGGACAAGTCCGCTGCGCGGCTCTCCGGGATGACACTGGAGTTTCCGTGTCTTTCCGTGTTTTCCGTGGTCGGATCTTACTTGGGTCAGGCGGGAGGGGTTGATGGGCGTTTGGAGCAAGCTGGCGCGGTGCGCGCCGGGAATCGTCGTCGCGTTCGCCGCGGGCGCAACGGCGGCCGCCACCCAGTCGCTGACGATCCTGCACGACAACGACATCCACGGGCACCTGCGCGCGTTCTGCTATGTCGAGGTGGCGAAGGGGCCGGAGGAGCATTGCGACGTCGGCGGGGCTGCGCGGCGGGCGACGCTGGTGAGGAAGCTGCGGGCAGCATCCCGCGCGCCGACGTTGCTGATCGACAGCGGCGACACCACCACGCGCGGGCCGCTGGCGACCGAGTACGAAGGCGTCGACGAGATCGCGGCGATGAATGCGATCGGCTACGACCTCGCCGCCGTCGGCAACAACGAGTTCAAGCTCAAGGACGCGGCCGACAGCCACGACGCCGCCGGCGCTCAGGCCGACCTGACCCGGCTGGTGCGCCAGTCTCGCTTCCCCTGGATCTGCGCCAACGCCACGGGGGCCGACGGCTCGCCCCTGCCCGGCGTGAAGCCGTTCCTGGTGCGCCGGATCGGCAAACTGAGGGTCGCGTTCCTCGGCCTGACGACGCAGCGCTCGCAGGGCTATCCGCAGACCAAGGGGCTGAAGTTCAGCGACCCGGTGGACGCGGCCAAGCTCTGGGTTCCCAAGGCCCGGGCGGTCGCCGACGTCGTGATCGTGGTCAGTCACGTCGGGGTGTTCGACGACCGCCGGGTGGCGCGGGGCACGCGCGGGATCGACGCGATCGTTGGCGGCGACTCGCACACCTACCTCTACCAGCCGGCGATGGAGAAGAACCTCGACGGCGCCGATGTGCCGATCGTGCAGGACGGCGAGTTCGGGGTGCGGCTGGGCGTATTCAACCTCACCTTCGAAGGGGACCGGGCCCACGGCTGGCGGCTGGCGCAGGTACGCGGACCGGCTGCAGGCGGTCGACGCCTCGATCAAGCCGGACCCGCGCGTGGCCGCGCTGGTCGAGCGCTACGCCCGGCCGCTTGACGTCGGGGTAGGTCATCTGCCGGAGATCAGCGCCATGCCGGCGGTCGGCGCGACGCCGGCCGAGCGCGCCGCGATGACCGCCGCCGACCTCGCCGCGGCGTTCAAGCTGGCGGCCGGAACCGACATCGGCCTGCAGCCCGAAGGCGATCTTTTCGAGAGCTTCCGCACGCCGGAGGTCACCCGTTACCAGGTGCGCGCGATCATCCCGTTCCACGACACCGTGTGGAAGGGCCAGATCACGGGCCAGAAGCTGAAGGACGCTGCTGGCCAAGCCGAGCCCGCTCGGGCGGCGTGATGCACGCCACCATCGCCGCCGCCGACATCGATCCGGCCAAGACCTACGGCCGCGACCACCGACTTCGTCGCCCAGCTGGCGCTGGGCGGGCGGGACCGACACCGGCATCGACGCCCGCACCGCGACCGAAGCCTGGCTCAAGGCCGGCGCGCCCGGAGCCGAGCGGTCGGGCGTAGAGACGATGCCTGCGCCGAGGTAGGTTACGCCGCCTCGGCGCGCCGCTCGGCGGCCTCGGCCAGAGCCGCGAGGCCCCGCTCGATCACCCCGGCCCCGGCCCCGACCTTCGCGCCCTCGACGGTGAGGATGCGCCGCCAGGTCCGGGCGCCCGGCTCGCCGTGGAACAGGCCGAGCATGTGCCGCGTCATCGCCGCCAGGTGGGTCCCCTTCGCCAGTTCGGCGCGGACGTAGGGCAGGTAGGCTGCGACGGCCGCGTCCGCCGTCACGTCCGCGCTGTCGTCGAACAGTCGCCGGTCGACCTCGCCGAGCAGGCCGGGCGTGTGATAGGCGGCGCGACCCAGCATCACGCCGTCGACGTGGGCCAGGTGCCGTTCGGCCTCGTCCAGCGAGCCGATGCCGCCGTTGATGACGATTTTCAGGTTCGGCCGCTCGCGCTTCAGCCGCCAGACCAGCGGATAGTCCAGCGGCGGGACGTCGCGGTTCTGTTTCGGCGACAGGCCCTTGAGCCAGGCCTTGCGGGCGTGGACGACGAACACCCCGACGCCGGCGGCCGCGCAGGCGTCGACAAGTTCGAACAGCGACTGCTCCGGATCCTGGTCGTCGACGCCGATGCGGCACTTCACGGTCGCCGGAACTCGCACCGCCGCGGCGATCGCGGCCATGCAGTCGGCCACCAGCGCGGGCTCGGCCATCAGGCAGGCGCCGAAGCGGCCGCTCTGCACCCGGTCGGACGGGCAGCCGACGTTGAGGTTGATCTCGTCGTAGCCGGCGTCCTCGCCGATCCGCGCCGCCTGCACCAGCTTCGCCGGGTCCGAGCCGCCCAGCTGCAGCGCCACCGGATGCTCGGCCGGATCGAACGCCAGCAGCCGCGCCGGGTCGCCGTGGATCACCGCCTCGGCCGTCAGCATCTCGGTGTAGAGCCGCGCGCGCCGCGACAGCACCCGGTGCAGCCGCCGGCAATGCCGGTCGGTCCAGTCCATCATCGGGGCGACGCAGAGGCGGTGGGAGGCGGTGGTCACGGGGGCGGTCTCATACCTTGGGGCGCGGCCCGGGTCGATTGGGCGATGGCGGAGCCTGCGCCGGCGTTCAGCGCGCGGGCCGGGGCCCGTTCAGGCGCTCTTGGTGATCCCCGACGGCTGCGTGAACCCGAGCCAAGCCCAAAGGCGATCGGAAAACACCTCCGCGGCGTCGCCCCTTTCCGGCGTCGCGCCGCCGTCGGCGCCTGTCCAGCGCCGCCACTAGACATAGTCGAACAGCGCCATGAACCCGAAGTCCATGTGCAGTTGCTGGTGGCAGTGGAAGAGCGTCAGGCCGGGATTGTCGGCCACGAAGTCGACCTCGGCCTGCTGGTAGCCGCCCAGCATCATCACGTCCTTCATGACGCCGGCCGTCGGCTTTCCGGCGATCCGGGTCAGCTCGAAGCTATGGCGGTGCAGGTGGACCGGGTGGATGTCGTCGCTGGCGTTGTGCATCCGCAGGCGGTAGCGGCGGCCCTCGCGCAGATGGAACATCGGCGACATGTGCTTGTCGTCGAAGGCGACGCCGTTGATCGTCCACTGATTGAAACCGTTCAGCGCCGCGTTGCGCTTTGCGAAGGTCAGGTCGAAGACCTCGTCCGGCTGCGGGGCGGCCCCGCCAGCCTTGCCAAACAGGGAGTAGTCCCAGCGCGACTTGGGCGGGGCTATCCACTGCGGCTGGCCGGCGCCGCCAGCATATTCCACCACGGCGCCCATGCCGTGGGCCCGGTCGTCGTCGGCGAGATCGCCCAGGACCCAGACCCCCGGGTGGTTCATCTCCACGATCGCCGACACCCGCTCGGCCGTGCCGATCCACAGCACCGGAACCTCGGCTGGCGTCGGGACCGGATTGCCGTCCAGCGCCACGACCTGGAAAGTGTGGCCCGGCAGGCCGAGGCTGCGGATCTCGCCTGCGCTGCCATTCAGCACATGGAACAGCACCCGCTCGCCGGCCTTGACCCGTATCGGCTCGCCGTGGCCCAGCATCCTGCCATTGATCGAGAAGGCGTCGTAGCCGACCTCGAAACCGTGCGGCGCGCCGGCCGCCAGCGACGCGTTCATCGCCGCTTCTCCGGTCTGCTTCAGAGCCGTGTCCACGTCGGGCGGTGACAGGAAGTCCATCGCCATGTCGCCGCCACGGCTGAAGCTCGGTTCGAACTCCTTCAAGGTCAGGAACACCTCGCGGTCGTATCGGCCCGGCTCGCTCTTGGGCTCGATGTAAACCGGTCCGACCTGTCCGCCGTATTGCCCCATGGTCAGATCCGGGCCGGCCATGAGGTGGGTGTGATAGAAGCGCAGACCCGCCGGCCCCGGCGTGAAGCCGATGCGCCGCGCACCGTGAGCCGGAATGTAGGGCGTGCCCTCCTCCGCCGAGCCGTCCACGTCCACTGGCACTCTCTGGCCGTGCCAGTGCAGCTGCTCGGGCGTGTCGGTTTCGTTGCGAATGTCGATGACGACGGGGCGGCCTTCCCTGAAGCGCAGCAACGGCCCCGGAAACTGGCCGTTATAGGTGGTGGTGGCGATGATCTTGTTCGGCGCCAGCTCCACCAGGCCCGTGCCGATGCGGATCGTGTGGTCCGCCGGACCTGACGGCGCGGGCGAGCCGCCGCGTGGCGCGCACGCGGCGGGGAGAGCCCCGGTGAAGGCGGCTGAAGCGCCAAGTTGCAACAGACGGCGACGATCGAAGGGCATGAGGGGCCTCATCTGGGGTCAGCGGCGGCGTCGAGAGCCGGGGGCTCGTCGCCCTGGACGATCTCGCGGAACAATTCGCGGAGTTTGCTTTGGGCGACCCGCAGGGCCTCACGGCCGTGCGGCGTGGCCCGATAGACGCGGCGGAACGTTCGCCCGTCACGCTGCTTAGTCGATGCGAGATAGCCGCGGCGCTCCAGGGCGTGGAGCATGGGGTAGAGCGTGCCCGGGCTCAGTCTGTAGCCGTGGCGGGCCAGCTCCTCGATCATCCACTGGCCGTAGACCTCGCCCTCCACGGCGTGATGAAGGACGTGCAGCCGGACGAGCCCGGCCAGAAGCTGCTGGTGTTCCATCAGCCAGCCGCCTTCGCCGCCCGCTCCGCCCTGATGTCGGCGGACAGACTGGCGAACGTCAGCAGGACGGTATTGCGGGTGACGCCAGCGAGGTAGCGGCGCGCCGTCGGGCTCGCCATGGGATCCTCCTGCCCTGTCAGGCGCGCGGCACCCTACTGGACACAGATTTCGAAATCGAGTTCCGATAACGAAGGGGAGTTGGGACTCAAGATTGCGGGAGAAGGCGTTCCATGCGCGACGCGCCGCGGGGCGAGTGGCTAGTGCGTCTGGCGGTGCGGGAGCGCCTCAGATCGCGCGGGCGTGACGCCCCGCGGCCGCGGAGAAGTAGGCGTCGAACGCCGCGGCGATCGAGCGGACCAGCAGGCGGCCGCGCGGGGTGACCCGGATCGTCAGACCGTCCCGCTCGGCCAGGCCGTCGTCCAGGAAGCGCTGCAGGCGCTCGAACTCGGGCGCGAAGTTCAGGTCCTTGCGGCCGTGGCGCGCGGCGACCGCGGCGAGGTCGACGGCGAAGTCGCACATCAGCCGCTCGATGATCTCGCCGCGGAAGCGGTCCTCGGCGCTGACGGCGACGCCGCGGACGATCGGCAGTTCGCCGCTCTTCACGCCCTCGCGCCAGGCGAGTTCCTGGGCGGCGTTTTGCACGAAGCCCTGCGGCAGGCCGCCGATCGCCGAGGCGCCGAGGCCCACCAGGGTGCGCGCCACATCGGTGGTGTAGCCCTGAAAGTTGCGCCTGAGGGCGCCGTTCGCCTGGGCGATCGCCAGGGGGTCGTCGGGCAGGGCGAAGTGGTCGAGGCCGATCGGCACGTAACCCTCGGCCGCCAGGCGTTCGGCCGCGGTTTCGCTCTGATCGAGCCGCGCCGCCGCGCCGGGCAACGCCGCCTCGTCGATCAGCTTCTGGTGCGCCTTCATCCACGGCACGTGCGCGTAGCCGAACAGCGCCAGGCGCTCGGGCCGCAGCGGCAGCACCTGGTCGAGCGTGGCCAGCGTGTTGGCGGTGGTCTGGTGCGGCAGGCCGTACATCAGGTCGAAGTTGATCGAGCGGACGCCGGCGTCCCTGAGCCAGCGTACGCCATCGCGAATCTGTTCGAGGGTGTCTTCGCGGTTCACCGCCGCCTGCACCTCCGGCGCCAGGGTTTGGACGCCCAGGCTGGCTCGGCTCAGTCCTCGCGCCGCCGCGGCGGCGACCCAGCCCCGGGTCAGCACCGCCGGATCGAGCTCGGCCGCCACCTCGAGCTCGGGCGTGAGCTCGAACACCTCGGCCAGCGCGGTCGAAGATGGCGTCCACCTCCGCCGCCGCCAGCATGTTGGGCGTGCCGCCACCGAGGTGGATGGCGCTGGCGGCCAGCCTCGCCGGCAGGGCGGCCTGCAGCAGGTCGGCCTCGTCCAGCAGCAACCGCACGTACTCGCCGATCGGCTCGTGGCGGTTCACCGCGCGGGTGTTGCAGCCGCAATACCAGCAGAGCCGGGCGCAGAACGGCAGGTGGACGTAGACCGAGACCGGCTCGGCGGCGGGCAGCTCGCTCAGCCAGGACGCATAGGTCGCGGCGTTGACGGCCGGCGAGAACTGCACCGCCGTCGGATAGCTGGTGTAGCGCGGCGCCTGACCGTCGTACCTCGCGATCAGCGTCGCCAGTTCGTCGGCGGGAATGCGCTGCGGCGGCGCATCGTTGTGCATCTCACATCTCAATCTGCGGCAGCCCGAGTCTAGCCTCGGCCGTTTCTGCCGCCCCGGGCGGATCGACGCCTTGTGATGGATCAACCGGGGGAGCCCGAATCCAGATCGGGCGCAGAGCGTCCAGAGCGCCAGGCGTGGAGGTCGTCCGAGGCGACGTGCACGCCACGGAACTTTATGAGTCCTTTATGCGGCGCGGCCGATCCAGGCATGGAACGCTTATGCGGCTCGCCGGCATTGTTTTGCGCCATCGCGGTTCGCCGCATAATTTGCCTCGGCGAAGGGCGACATGACGGCGGTCACACATGGCGCGGCGGAAGCGGCCGGCGTCAAGCGCCCGACCAAGCGCTTCTGGGGACTCGCCCTCGGCAGCATCGGCGTCGTCTTCGGCGATATTGGCACCAGTCCGCTCTATGCGTTCCGCGAGGCCGTGGGCCAGGCCGGCGGTGTGACGCCCGAGGCGGTGATGGGCGTGGTCTCGCTGGCGCTCTGGGCCCTGATCCTGGTCGTCACGGTCAAGTACGTCCTCTTCCTCATGCGCGCCGACAACAACGGCGAAGGCGGCGTGCTCTCGCTCGCCGCGCTGGCGGAGGCGGCGGTCGGCAGGCGCACGTGGCTGATCTTCGCCCTCGGCGTCGCCGGCGCCGCGCTGTTCTACGGCGATGCGATGATTACGCCGGCCATCTCGGTGCTGTCGGCGATCGAAGGCTTGCGCACGGTGCCGGAGCTGAAGGACCACGTCTCGGTCGCGGTCGTCATCGCCGCCAGCGTCGTCATCCTGGTGGCTCTGTTCCTGGTGCAGTCTGGCGGCACGGCGGGGATCGGACGCTGGTTCGGGCCGATCTGCCTGGTCTGGTTCGCCGCCATCGCCCTGATCGGGGCGCCTCACATAGCGCAATCGCCCCTCGTGCTGCTGGCCGTCAGCCCACATCACGCGATCGGCTTCCTGCTGGGGCATGGCCTGATCGGGTTCTTCGTGCTGGGCTCGGTGTTCCTGACCGTCACTGGCGCCGAGGCGCTGTTCGCCGACATGGGTCACTTCGGCCGCTGGCCGATCCAGGCGGCCTGGCTGTTCCTGGTGCTGCCGGCCCTGGCGCTGAACTACCTCGGCCAGGGCGGGTTCGCCTTGCATCGGATCGCGCTCGCCGGAGGCCACCCGATCGAGAACGCCGACTGGTTCTTTCAGATGACGCCGCTGCTGTTCCGCGTGCCGATGGTGATCCTGGCGACCGTGGCGACCGTGATCGCCAGCCAGGCGGTGATCACCGGGGCCTTCTCGCTGACCAACCAGGCGATCCAGCTGGGGTATCTGCCGCGGCTCACCGTGCGGCGCACGTCCGAGACCCAGGCCGGCGAGATCTACATCCCGCAGATCAACCTCGTCCTCGGTATCGGCGTGGTGTTCCTGATCGCCGTGTTCCACACCTCGGACGGACTGGCGCACGCCTACGGCCTGGCCGTGACCGGCACCATGGTGGTGACCACGATGCTGGCGTTCATCGTCGTCACCCGGCGCTGGCGCTGGCCGCTGTGGCGGGCCGTGGCCCTGGTCGGGCCGCTGATCGTGATCGATACGACGTTCCTCGCCGCCAACGGCCTGAAGCTGCTCTCCGGCGGCTTTGTCCCGCTGCTGATCGGCGGCGCGCTGTGCTTCCTGATGGCGACCTGGGCGCGGGGCTCGGCGCTGATCCGCCGGCGCGTCGAGCGTGATTCACCGCCGCTGGAGGAAATGCTGCCGCACCTGAGGTCGCCTTCGATCTACCGCGCCGCCGGCACGGCCGTGTTCCTGACCTCCGATGCGACTCATACCCCAGGGGCGCTGCTGCACAATCTGAAGCACAATCGCGTCCTGCATGAGCACAACCTGGTGGTCAGCGTCGAAAGCGCGCAGACGCCGCGCGTGCCGGAAAACGAGCGGGCGCGGGTCGAGCGGCTCTCAGACGACTTCCTGCGCGTGCGCCTGACCTGGGGCTACATGGAGACGCCGAACGTGCCGCGGGCGCTCGCGGCGCTACGGACCCAGGGCGTCAAGCTCGACCTGATGACCACGTCGTTCTTCATCGGCCGCCGCACCATCGTCCGCTCGTCTCGCGGCGAGATGCCGTTCGGCATGGACCGGCTCTACATCTGGCTCGCGAAGAATGCGACCGACCCCACCGACTTCTTCCACATCCCGCCCGGGCGCGTGGTGGAGATGGGCGCGCAGATGACCATCTGACCGGGCTCCTCAGCGGTCCGCCGGCGGACCCTCGTCGAGATGGTCGTAGAGGATCCGCTCGGCGTCGCCCCTCGGATCGTCGTACTGGCCGGAACGGAACGTCCAGAAGAAGGCCCCAAGGCCCGCCAGCGCCAGGGCAAGAGAGATCGGGATCAGCAGCACCATCGCGGTCATGCGCGCCTCCCGCCGGCGCCGACACGCTGGGCGCCGACCCGCAGGGCGTTGAGCGTCACGAGCAGCGACGAACTGGACATCGCCAGCGCCGCGATCAACGGCGTCACCAGCCCCAGCATCGCCGCCGGCGCAGCCACGAGGTTGTAGAGCGCGGCGAAGCCGAAGTTCTCGAGCACGCGCGACCGGGCGGCGCGCGCGATGTCGAACGCCTCGACCACGACGCCCAGATCCTCGCCCTGGAACACCAGGTCGGCGGCGTTCTGGCTGGCCTCGGCGGCCGCGCCCGGCGCCATCGACGCGTGCGCCTTGGCGAGCGCGGCCGCATCGTTGAGGCCGTCGCCGACCATCAGCGGCCGGCGGCCCGCGGCCACCAGCGCATCGATCGCGGCCGCCTTGTCGGCCGGCGACAGACCGCCGGCGAAGCGTTCGATCCCGGTGCGTTCGCAGGCCTGCCGCACCGCTGGCGTCACGTCGCCGGAAAGCACCTCGACGGCGAGGCCGCGGGCCTTCAGCGCCGCGACGGTCGCCGCGGCGTCGACGCGCAGGTCGTCGCTGAAGCACAGACGCCGCGGCGCCTCGCCGCCCACGGCGAACCACAGCACGGTCTCGGCGTCGGCGGCGTTCTCGGCGCCGACGAAGCTGGCGCGGCCGAGCCTGGCGGGACGGCCATCGATCAGCCCCTCGACCCCCATGCCGGCGAACTCGTGCGACTCGTCGGCGACAGGTCCGGGGCCCGCCTGCAGCGCGAGCGCCCGGGCGAGCGGATGGCGCGAGGCCCTCGCCAGGCGGGCCGCGCTCTGCACCAACGCCGGATCGCCGTGCAGCAGGGTCGGCCGCCCGAACGTGAGGACGCCGGTCTTGTCGAAGACCACGCAGTCGATCTCGGCCAGGCGCTCGAGCGCGGCGCCGGACTTGACCAGCATGCCGCGCCGAAACAGCCGCCCGGAGGCCACGATCTGCACCGCCGGCGCGGCCAGGCCCAGCGCGCAGGGGCAGGTGATGATCAAGCACCGCGGCGGCGCGCATCAGGGCGTCTGGGAACGCCAGGCCGGCGAGCAGCCAGCCGACGAAGGTCAGCGCCGCGACGCTGTGCACCGCCGGCACGTAGATCGCCGCGGCGCGGTCGGCCAGTCGCACATAGCGCGACCTCGTCTGCGCGCCAGCCTCCATCAGCCGCGCGATCGCCGCGACGGCGGAGTCCTCGGCGCGGGCGACGGCGCGCACGATCAGCCGACCGGACAGGTTCACCGCGCCCGCCTGCACCACCGTCCCGACGTGTCCGAGCTGCGGCGCGGTCTCGCCGGTGAGCAGGCTGACGTCGAACTCTGTCGCGCCTTCCTCGACCTCCGCGTCGACCGGCAGGCGGTCGCCCGGCAGGATCACCAGCCGGTCGCCGACCGCGATGTCGCGCAGCGCCACCGACTGGCCCGCGTCGCCGGCCGTCAGCCGGGTTGCGGTGGCCGCCTGCATGGCCAGCAGGTCGCGGGCGGCGCCGCGCGCCTTCGCGCGCAGCTTGTGGTCGAGCTAGCGGCCGATCAGCAGCAGGAACAGCAGCGAGACGGCCGCATCGAAATAGGCGTGGCGAGCGTGGATCGCGGTCTCGTAGAGGCTGACGCCGATCGTCAGCAGGACGCCGATCGAGATCGGCACGTCCATGTTCGCCCGGCCCTTGCGCAGCGAGGCCCAGGCGCTCTGGAAGAAGGTCATGCCGGCAAAGAGCGCGCAGGGCGCGGCGATCAGGGCGGTGAGCCAGTAGAACAGGGTGCGGACGCCCTCCCCCATCTCGGCGTGCAGCAGGCCCGCCCAGACCGGCACCGAGAACATCATCGCGTTGGCCGCGCCGAAGCCGGCGACCCCGAGCGCGATCGCCAGGCGCCGACCCTCGGCGTCCTCGCGGCTCACCGCCTCGGCCGGATCGAACGGAACCGCCGGGTAGCCGAGCCGATCCAGCGTCTCGACGATCTCGGCCGGCCTCAGCCCCTGACCGCGCCAGATCACCGAGAGCTTGCCGGTGGTGAGGTTCATCCGCGCCTGGCGCACGCCGGGCAGCGCGCCGACGCCCTTTTCGATCTTGGCCAGGCAGGCGGCGCAGCGCGCGCCCTTCACCAGCAGATCCAGTTGGCGGTCATCGCCGGCTGCGCGGACGAAGACGACGGGATCGGCCGCGCCGCCGGGGCGGGTGACGATGTCGGCCGTCAGCGCCATACGAGCCGCCGCCCGGCGGTGCGCGCGCCGCCACGGCCGTCGGCGGCGGTGATGTCGATGTCCCAGGCGCCGGCGGGTACGGCGGCGATCGCGCGATAGGTTCCCGGCGCAACCTCGGCGAAACGGAGCGGGGTGTTTTCCTGTTCGGTCGCCGGGCGTTGCAGCAGGCCGGTGACGGTGAGTCCGGAGAGCGGACGACCGGCCTTGTCGGTCCAGCGCGCGACGATCGCCTCGCCGTCGACGGCCGAGGCGTTGTCGACGTTCGCCTGCCAGCCCAGCTGGCGCTCGACGGCTTCACGCGCCAGGGTCTTGTCGTAAGCGACCCCGGCTTCGTAAGGGTCCGCGGCGACCTCGCCGGGGAAGGTCCGCACCGACTGCACGATGAAGCCGACGTTCACGGCGATATCGATGCCGAAGAACACCACCAGGCAGGCGAGGAAGTGCCAGCCGGTGAAGCGGAAAGGCTTGGCCGGGCTCATCGTCACTGGTCTCCGGAGAGGAACACGGTCTTGGTCTCGACCTCGCCCGAGGCGGAGCTGACCTTGAACTCCGCGGGCACGGACAGCGGCCGGCTCGGGTCGGCGGGCGCGGTGACGAACACCTGCAGCTCGGCCTGCCCGTCAGGATCGAGCGGCACGTGCAATTCGTCGGCGGTGTGGGCGACCCCGATCCCCTTGAGGTGAGCGCCACGCGGACCTTCGAACTCGACGCGATAGGCCGCCGGCGCGTTGGACCGGTTCATGATCTTCAGGGTGTAGCCGTTGCGGATCTCGCCGGTGGACAGGCGCACGAAGGTCGGGTTGCGGTCGCGGATCACGTCGAGGGCGATGGTGCGGCGGCTGAGCAGGCCGGCCAGCATCACCGCGGCCACCACCGTCAGCGCGGCCGCGTAGTAGACCGTCCGTGAACGGATCGGCTTGTACTGTGGCTTCTGCCCGCAGGAGCGCGCCGCGACGGCTGCGTCGGTGTCGTAGGCGATCAGGCCGCGCGGCCGCTCGACCTTGGCCATCACCTCGTTGCAGGCGTCGATGCACAGGCCGCAGTTGATGCATTCGAGCTGCGCGCCGTCGCGGATGTCGATGCCCATCGGGCAGACCACGACGCATTGGTTGCAGTCGATGCAGTCGCCGCGCCCCTCCCAGGTCGCGCCCTTCTTGTGCGGGCCGCGCGGCTCGCCGCGGTCGGCGCGGTAGGTCACCTGCAGCGACTGGTCGTCGATCATCGCGCCCTGGATGCGGGGCCAGGGGCACATGTAGGTGCAGACCTGCTCGCGCATGCCGCCGGCCAGGGAATAGGTGGTGAAGGTCAGGATGCCGATCGACAGGTAGACGCCCCAGGGCGCCTCGCCGACAAATAGCTGACCCATCAGGGTCGGCGCGTCGTGGAAGTAGAACACCCAGGCGCCGCCGGTGAGCACCGCGATCAGCAGCCAGACCGTGTGCTTGCCGCCCTTGCGCCAGAGCTTGTTGAACGACCAGGGCGCGGCGTCCAGTCGGATGCGGGCGTTGCGGTCGCCCTCGAACAGGCGCTCGACGACGATGTAGAGGTCGGTCCAGACCGTCTGCGGGCAGGCGTAGCCGCACCAGAGCCGGCCGAACAGCGCCGTGACCAGGAACAGCGCCAGCGCCGCCATCACCAGCAGGCCGGTGAAGAAGTAGACCTCCTGCGGCCACAGCTGGATGAAGAAGAAGTAGAACCGGCCGTGGTCGAAATCGACCAGCACCGCCTGCTTCGGCGCGCTCGGCCCGCGGTCCCAGCGCACCCAGGGCAGCAGATAGTAGACGCCGAGCGTGGCGATCAGCACCGCCCACTTGATCGTGCGCCAGCGCCCGTGGACCAGCTTCGGATAGATCGGGACGCGCTGCTTGTAGAGCGGCTGCGGCGCGCCGGGCGACGGCGGCGGATCGGAGCTTTTGGTCCGACGGTCGGTCCGCAGTGTGTCGATGACCGTGGTCAACGTCGCCCCCTACTGCCCGCCGCCGGACTTGACGTGGATGTAGACCGCCAGCGCCTTGATCTGCGAGTCGAACCGGTGGCCCCAGGCCGGCATGACGCCGCCGTGGCCGTTCCAGATCTGGTCGTGGATCGAGGCGCGGTCGCCGCCGTAGAGCCAGTCGGCGTCGGTCAGGTTCGGCGCGCCGAGGGCCTGGTTGCCCTTCCCGTCGGCGCCGTGGCAGACGGCGCAGTTGGCCTGGAACACCGGCGCGGCGCGCGAGACCGCGGCGACGTCGGCCTTGCGGTGCGAGAGCGCGACCACGTACTCGGTCAGGTCGTCGATCTGCGGCGCGGTCAGGATCGCGTCGCGGCCGAACGCCGGCATCGGCGAACTGCGCGCGTCGGGATCGCCGGAGCGCACGCCGACGGTGATGGTGTGCTGGATGTCCGCCAGCGAGCCGCCCCACAGCCAGACGTCGTCGCGCAGGTTCGGGTAGCCCTTGCCGCCCGTGCCGCTCTGGCCGTGGCAGGTGGCGCAGTTGTCGCCGAAGATCGACTGGCCGACCGCCAGCGCATACGCCTGCAGCTTCGGATCGGCCTCGATCTGCTGGGTCGTCGCGTTCTGCAGCCGCGCCCCGGCGGCGCCGCGCTGGGCGGCGAGGGCCTTGAGGTCCTGCGCCACCTGGGCGCGCGCCGAGTTGTGCAGCAGGCCGTGGGTGTAGCCGTGCAGCCCCGGCCAGGCCGGCATCAGCACCCAGTAGACGACCGCCCAGGCGATGGAGGCGTAGAAGATCCACAGCCACCAGCGCGGCAGCGGGGTGTCGAGCTCCTTGATGCCGTCCCACTCGTGGCCGGTGGTCTCGGTGCCGGTGTGCTCGTCGTTCTCGCGCGGCGCGGTCATGACGGGTCCTCATTGTCGTCGTCGAGGGGCAGGCGGGCCGCCTTGTCGAACTCGGCCTTGTTGCGCGGCCAGAAGGCGTAGGCGCAGGCGCCGAGGAAGACAGCCAGGAAGTAGAGGCTGCCGCCCTGCTGGGCGATCTGGGAGATCGTGGCGTAGCTCATCGGTCGTTGTCCCCGCCGGCGTGGTAGGTGGAGAAGTCGACCAGCGTGCCCAGCATCTGCAGGTAGGCGATCAGCGCATCCATCTCGGTGATCCGGTCGGGATCGCCGTCGAAGTCGCGCTGGTTGATCTTGGGGCCGTAGCGCTGCTTGAGCCCGGTGGCGCTGGCGTCGGCGCTGGCCTGGGCCACGAGGTCGGCGGCGGCGTTGGCGATATCGGCCCTGGTGTAGGGAACCCCCAGCGCCTGCATCGTCCTCAGCTTGGCGGCGATGTCGTGGTAGTCGAGGTCCTTGTCGGCCAGGAACGCGTAGGGCGGCATCACCAATTCCGGCACCACCGAGCGCGGGTCGATCAGGTGGTCGCGGTGCCAGCCGTCGGAGTACTTGCCGCCGACCCGGGCCAGGTCCGGCCCGGTGCGCTTGGAGCCCCACTGGAACGGGTGGTCGTACATGCTCTCGGCCGCCAGGCTGTAGTGGCCGTAGCGCTCGACCTCGTCGCGCAGCGGCCGGATCATCTGCGAGTGGCAGCCGACACAGCCCTCGCGGATGTAGATGTCGCGCCCCTCGAGCTCGAGCGGCGTGTAGGGGCGCATGCCCTGCACCTTCTCGATCGTGCTCTCCAGATAGAACAGCGGGACGATCTCGACGAGGCCGCCGATCGAGATCGCGACGACGATGCCGATGAGCAGGAGCAGCGAATGGCGCTCGAACTTGCCGTGAAACTTCCACATGACCTGGCCCTTATTCCGCGGCCGCGGGAACCGGCGCGGCCGGCCCCGTCGGACGGGTTTGACGGAGAGGACGCCGGCCTCGCCCTGGCGGACGTCGCCGCGGACCGTGCGCCACAGGTTGTAGATCATGATCAGCGTGCCCGAGAGGTACATCAGCCCGCCCAGCGCCCGGACCATGAACTCGACGTGCTTGGCCGCGACGGTCTGGACGAAGGAGTAGGCGAGGAAGCCCTGGGGCGTGTATTCGCGCCACATCAGGCCTTCCATGATCCCGGAGACCCACATCGAGGTGATGTAGAGCAGGATGCCGGTGGTCGCGATCCAGAAGTGCCACTCGACCAGGCGGTCGGAGTAGAGCCGCTCCTTCTTCCACAGCCACGGCACCATGCAGTAGAGCGCGCCGAAGGTGACGAAGCCGACCCAGCCGAGCGCGCCGGAGTGGACGTGGCCGATGGTCCAGTCGGTGTAGTGCGACAGCGCGTTGACCGTGCGGATCGACATCACCGGCCCTTCGAAGGTCGACATGCCGTAGAAGGCCAGCGAGACGACCAGCATCCGGATGACCGGGTCGGTGCGCAGCTTGTCCCAGGCGCCCGACAGCGTCATCAGGCCGTTGATCATGCCGCCCCAGGACGGCATCCACAGCATGATCGAGAAGGTCATGCCCAGCGTCTGCGTCCACTGCGGCAGCGCCGTGTAGTGCAGGTGGTGCGGGCCGGCCCAGATGTAGATGAAGATCAGCGCCCAGAAGTGGACGATCGACAGCCGGTACGAGTAGATCGGCCGCTCGGCCCGCTTGGGGATGAAGTAGTACATCATCGCCAGGAAGCCGGCGGTGAGGAAGAAGCCGACCGCGTTGTGGCCGTACCACCACTGGATCAGCGCGTCCTGCACGCCGGACTAGGCCGAATAGCTCTTGGCCGACAGCAGCGACACCGGCAGGGCCGGGTTGTTGACGATGTGCAGGATGGCGATGGTGACGATGAAGGAGAGGTAGAACCAGTTCGCCACGTAGATGTGCGGCTCCTTGCGCTTCCAGATCACCGCCAGGAACACGAACAGGTAGGCGACCCAGACGATGGTCAGCCAGAGGTCCGCGTACCACTCGGGCTCGGCGTACTCCTGGGTCTGGGTGATCCCCATCAGGTAGCCGAGCGCGGCGAGGACGATGAACAGCTGGTAGCCCCAGAACACGAACCAGGGCGTCAGCACGCCCGACAGCCGCGCCTTGCAGGTGCGCTGGACGACGTAGAAGGAGGTCGCGATCAGCGCGTTGCCGCCGAACGCGAAGATCACCGCCGAGGTGTGCAGCGGCCGGATGCGGCCGAAATTCAGGAAGCCGAAGTCGGGGAAGTAGAAGAGGTTCGGCCAGGCCAGCTGGCAGGCCAGCGTCAGGCCGACCAGCATGCCGACGACGCCCCAGAACACCGTGGCGATGACGCCGGCCTTGATCACGCCGTCGAAGTACTTGGTCGAGTTCGACCTTGCAGCGGCCCTCCGACAACAGAAAGCCGATGGCGAACGCGGCCGCGGTGAAGGCCGCCGCGAAGATCATGGTGGCGGCCCGGAAGGTCGGGTCCTGGGTGATGATCGAAACCGACAGAGCGCCGAGCGCGCCGACGATGGCCAGGATCAGACCAACGACCGGACCCGTCGTCCGACCTTGGTCGTTGAACGTCACTGTGCTCATCAGAGACTCCCCGCCCGCGGAACGAGGCGCCTTATCGTGGCGCGCCATGTGATCCGCGTTGATGCAGATCAATTGCCACGAAGCCGCCGTGCGGCATATTGCAATCCAGGCTGGCGGGAGATGGCCATGCGGCATTTGCAACGATCAGGATTTGCGCGCGGCGCTTCATCTGTCGCCGGGCTGGGCCTCGTCGGCGCCGGCTTGGCGCTAGAGGCCGTGCTGATGGCGCGCGGGGCGCCATTGGCCTACGGAACGATCTGCGGACACCATGCGCTCGCCGCCATTCATTGCGCCGGCTGCTATGCCGCCCTCGCCGCAGCGACGGCTGGGATCGGCTTCGTCATGACCGGAATGTCTCCGGCGGCTCTGGCTCTGGCCCCGGCCGGTCGTCGCCGTCGCTAGGAACGCTCCGCCGGCGCCGGGCGGAACTGGACGACTGAGTTCGCATGGTTCGGCGCGCTCTTCACAGTGCGCGAGCATGGACGCGCCGGCGTCGGTGATCTGCCAGCCGCTGCGATTGCGCTCCGCGAAACCGAGTTCCGTAAGCCCGCGGGCCTCGGCGATCGCGATCCAGCCGACGACGTCGCCGGCCTTCTTGCGGGCGAGGTTGCGCAGCGCTTCGAACTGGGCGTCGGTGAGGATCAAGCTACTGGTCTCTCAGCGATGCAGCGCGGGCGCGCCCGTGCAGCCGTTCCAGCTCCTGCTGCAGCCGGTTGACCTGACTGCCCAGGTCGGTGACGTCGTTCTGCAGCTGCGCGACCCTCAGTTTGAGGTAGTCGTTCTCGCGCAGGAGCTTGCGGCCTTCGATCTCGTCCATCATCGGCTACTTCTTGGTGCCCTTGAGCGCGAGGATGTCGCGTACGCGGCCGGAAGGGGCTGAACCGGTCGACCTGGCGTCGTTGAGGCCCGCGTTGGCGCGGGACATCGGTCGGATGAGCTTGGACATGATGTGCTTTCGCGCTGGGCCGGAACCGCGGAAGCGCTTCGACGGCCAAGCGACGCACCTATAGCACGATGGGCGCCGTCTAGCTTGTCCCCCGGCAAATAATTGTGCTGATCAACAGCGTCGTTCGCCAAGCAGCGGCGCCATCCCTATCTATTCGACATGAAAGCAGATCCAATTGTCGTACAGAAATGGCGCTACCTCCGCCAAATGTTGATGCACCAGCTGGACATGTTCGACAGCGGAAGCATCAGCCTCAGATCGGACAGCGTCGACGTCTCGGGCGAAGCGATGGCCAATCTCAAGCGTGAGATCTTAGAGTTCGACGCGCTGATCTCCGACGATGAATCCAAGGCGGCGGCCGGACTCTAGCCTGCCTCGCCGGGCGCGCGACTCGCAGGCGCCTGACAGCCTTCGCGCAGTCACCCCATCGCGGCTCACAGTCCCCGCTGGCGGTGGCGCAGTGGTCATGATTGACTACAGCTCAGGGCCTCATTGCCGCGTCACCGCGCTGGCGCAGGCGGCCCACGGGGAGGAGCTGCGATGGCGGACGGAGTGTTGAGCGTGGAAGACCTGGGAGCGCGGGTGAACGAGGCCGCCGCCGTCTGCATGCAGCCCGCCGTCTGGGCGCAGCTGACGCCGGACCGGGTCGCGATCCACGATTACACCGAGCAGAACCGCACCTTCGGCCAGCTGAACGCCAACGCCAACCGCGTCGCGAGGCTGCTTCGCGAAGCCGGGCTCAAGGCCGGCGATGCGGTCGCACTGGCCTGCTCGAACCGCGCGGAGTTCTGCGACGTGCTGCTGGGCGCGTTGCGCGCCGGCCTGCGCCTGACGCCGGTGAACTGGCACCTGACCGGCGACGAGATCGCCTATGTCGTGAACGACTGCGAGGCGAAGGCCTTCTTCGCCGACGCCCGGATCTCGGCGGCGGCCCAGGTCGCGGCGGCGCAGCGCCCGAGCCTGTCGCTGAAGGTCGCGATCGGCGGACCGATCGCGGACTTCCTGGGTTACGACGACCTGATCGCGCCATTCAATGGCGCTGACATCGCCGATCCGGCGCGTGGCTACACCATGCTCTACACGTCGGGCACAACCGGGCGGCCCAAGGGCGTCTACAAGCCGGGGACGGTCTACGGGGTGTTCCAGCCCGAGGCGGACCGCGAGGGCGACATCTACCTCTGCACCGGCCCGGCCTACCACGCCGCGCCGCTGGCCGGGAACGTGCGCGCGCCGCTGATGAACGGCCTGCCGATCGTGTTCCTCGACCGCTGGGACAGCGAAGGCGTGCTGCGCCTGATCGAGCAACACCGCATCACCCATTCCCACTTCGTGCCGATCATGTTCCAGCGCCTGCTGGCGCTGCCGCCGGAGGTGCGCGGCCGCTACGACGTCTCGTCGCTGAAGCGGATCAACCACGGCGCGGCCCCCTGCCCGCCCGAGGTGAAGAAGGCGATGATCGACTGGCTGGGACCGGTGCTGAGCGAATACTACGCCGGCTCGGAGGGCGGCGCGGGCTTCACCGTCCAGTCCGAAGAGTGGCTGCGAAAGCCGGGCACGGTTGGCCGCCGCCCCAGCCCCGACGCCGCGCGGATCGTGGGCGACGCCGGCGAGGACTGCCCGACGGGGGTGGCCGGCACGATCTACATGAAGGTCCCGGCCGCCGGCTTCCAGTACTACAAGGACGACAAGAAGACCGAGGCCTCGCGGCTCGGCGACTATTTCACGCTCGGCGACATCGGCTACTTCGACGAGGACGGCTACCTGTTCCTCACCGGACGCAGCGCCGAGACCATCATCGCCGGCGGGGTGAACATCTACCCGCAGGAAGTCGACAACGAACTGATCAAGCATCCTGCGGTGGAGGACAGCTGCACCATCGGCGTGCCGCACGACGAGTACGGCGAGGAGGTGCGCGCGGTGATCCAGCTGAAGCCGGGCTACGCGCCGACCGACGCCACGCGCGGCGAGATCCTCGCCTTCGCGGTCGCCAACCTGGCCAAGTTCAAGATCCCTCGCGGGCTGGACTTCGTGGACGAGCTGCCGCGTAGCGCCGCCGGCAAGATCCTGCGCAACCGCGTGCGCGAGCCCTACTGGGCCGGGCGGGCGCGGCAGATCTGAGCGGGCGGCCGCATTGACCGCCGCCCGACCCTCCGCTACTGCCCGCACGCTCTTTGGGGAGTAGCCGTCCGCGCCTTTCAGCGGAGGCCGCGTCAACATACTCGGCCGTCGGATATCCGGGGCCGTGGCGCGTGCTGGCGGACCTGGGTCGGGTCCGATTGGCGAGACCAACGACGCGAGGCGCGGGGCCGGCTGGCTCGCGTCCGCGGCGTTGATCGCCTCCCCAGCCCCGGACCCGCATCATGGAAGCCTATTTCGTCTCGGCCCTGCTCGTCGCGCTCGCGGAGATGGGCGACCGCACCCAGCTGCTGGCGATCATGCTGGCGAGCCGCTACCGCAAGCCGGTCCCGATCCTGCTCGGGATCTTCGTCGCCACTGTCGCCAACCACGGGCTCGCTTCCCTGGTCGGCTTCTACCTCTCCGGCCTGCTGCAGGCGGTGTGGTTCAAGTACTTCGTCGCCGGCTCCTTCATCGCCATGGCGATCTGGGCGCTGATCCCGGACAAGGAGGACGACGACCAGAAGCCCAGCCGGCTGCAGATGGGCGTCTTCCTCACCACGGCGGTGTCGTTCTTCCTGGTCGAGATGGGCGACAAGACCCAGGTGGCGACCGCCGCCCTGGCCGCGCGCTACCACGCGGTGCTGCTGGTCGCGGCGGGGACCACCACCGGCATGATGATCGCCAACATCCCCGCGGTGTTCCTCGGCCACGCGGTCACCCGGGTGCTGCCGATCCGGGCGCTGCAGATCGCCGCCGCCCTGCTCTACCTGGGCCTGGGCCTCTGGGCGATCGCGACCACCGCCGGCTGGGTGCGTTGACGTTGGCGCACGCCCAGCAGGGCCGATTGCTGGACGCCGAAGCTTGGGCCAAGCTGGCGTGGCGATGAGTCAGGTGACCGAGCGCCACAGCGGCCAGTTCTTCGAGGCCCACGCCAGCCATCCCGGCGGGGTGCGGACCGAGAACGAAGACGCCTTCATGGCCCGCGGCGGCGAGGGCCTCTGGGTCGTCGCCGACGGCATGGGCGGGCTCGACGACGGGCAGTGGGCGTCGCGCCTGGTGGCCCGGCAGCTCGCCGAGGCGCCCCTGAGCGGCGACCTCGAACGCGACGCGGCGGTGGTCTCCGAGGTGATCCTCCACGCCAACTACCTGATCTTCAAGGAATCCACCGAGCGGCGGAACCACATGGGCTCGACCGTGGTGGCGCTGCTGATCCGCGGCGCCCGGTTCGCCGCGGTCTGGGCCGGCGACAGCCGGCTCTACCTGCGCCGGGACGGGGCGCTCAGCCAGGTCAGCACCGACCACACCCAGGTGCAGCAGCTGGTCAGCGCCGGCTACATGACCGCGCGCGAGGCCGCCGACCATCCGATGAGCCACGTGCTCGCGAGGGCCGTCGGCACCCACGCCGAGCTGGAGACCGAGACGCTGTTCGGCGAGGTGCGGGCGGGCGACCTCTTCCTGCTCTGCAGCGACGGCCTGCCCCGCGAGGTCGAGGACGACGAGATCGACCGCGCGATGGAAGCGGGCAACCCCGCGGCGATGGTCGGGCGCCTGATCGACCTGACGCTGGAGCGCGGCGCGCCGGACAATGTGACGGTGCTGGCGATCGGCTGCGGCGATCCCAGCGGCGCGATGGGCATGGCGATGGCCGCGACGGCGCCCATTTTCGGCGGCGCGGCGGCTGACGCCGAACCCGCGCCGGCGGCGGAGAGCGTGGCCAAACCGGTGGCCGCGCCGGCCGCTGAGCCAGGCGGGTCTCGCGCGGTCCCGCTCACGATCGTCACGCTTCTGATCCTCGGCGTGCTCGGGGCCGGCGGCTGGTGGCTGTGGCCGAAACCCAAGCCGTCGGCGCCGGCGCCGACAAAGCTGATCGTCCCCCAAGGCGCGGTGCCCGAGACCGGGCTGCGCCAGTTCGAGGCGGCGCTGGGTGCGGTCGATTGCAGCTGGCTGCAGATCGCCAGAATCCAGCCAGGTCCGTCCGGTATCGATCTCGGGATCACCGGCGTCGCCGCCTCGCCGGCGGCGGCGCAGAGCGCGCTGCAGGCCGCGGCGCTCAGCGGCAAGGTGCAGCTGGCCGACATCGACCTGACGTCGGTCGCCGCGCCGCCGCCGGAGCTCTGCGCCACGCTGAACGCGATGCGTCCCTACCGCGCCGCGACCTCGCAGACCGGGCAGGACCTGACCGCCGCGCAGGACAGCTTCGCGGTGATGAAGCAGGCCGACGGCAAGGAAGCCGGCCGGGCGATCGTCACCGCCACCCCGCCGCCGCAGGGGGACTTCGCCGTCGCCGAGCTCGGCGCCGACGGCGCCATGAGCCTGCTCGCGGACGACCGCCAAAGCTTCCTTTCGATGGCGGGCGCCGCCACCGTGGTCTCAAAGGTCCCCGACGCCGGCGGCTTCCGGCTGCAGGCCGACTACGTCAAGCCCGGCCGGTCGAGCCTGGTCCTGGTGACCGGCAAGGGCCCGTTCCCGAAGGCGCTGCTGACGCAACCGGCGGGCGCCCGGACCGCCGCCTGGGCAAGCCAGTTCGCCGACGCGGCCCGGGCGGGCGGCTGGCGCGTGGAGATGGCCTGGTACGAAATCCAGGCCGGCAACGGTCTGAGCGTGATCCCGCAGACCCAGATCACCGCCACCAACGCCTTCTCGGCCAGCAACGCCATCGCCGCCAGCAAGGCGATGCAGCAGCAGGTCAAGCGCCCGCCCGCGGCCAACGCCACGGCCTCGTCCGCGGCGAACGCCACCGCCCCGGCGACCACCGGCGCGAACACGGCCGCCAACACGACGGCGCCGGCGTCCTCGCAGCCGAAGACCCCGCCGCCGCCGGAGAAGGACGCCACCAACGCGTCCTAGCCGAACTCACCAGCCCTGAGCGACGCGGACAATCCGGTAGCCAATGAAGGCGCCCCAGGGTTAAGCTCTGAGCCAACCGTGACGCGAGTACGTCGCGGACTGGGGGCGTGGGGGCGCGGGCTAGATGACCAACAGACCGGTCGCCGTTTTCGTGGCGGACAACGGCAATGGCCCGGAACTCTGGCGCACGGACGGGACGGCGGGCGGCACGTTCGCCCTGACCACGGTCGATCCGGGGCCGCTCGCGTTCGTCGGCGGCGTCGCCTACTTCCTCGCCCCTGACGGCAACGGTTCGTTCGGACCGCAGTACCAGCTCTGGCGCACCGACGGCACGGTCGCCGGCACCTACGCGCTCGGCATCAGCAACGGCAGCATCAACGCGCCGCCGGCTATCATCCGAGCTCGCCGGCAAGATCTTCTACATCGGAGCCGACGCAACCCACCGCGAGGCCTTGTTCGAGACCGACGGCGTCCACCAGGGAACGTTCGTCGCCGCCCTCAACAGCGACCCGAATGCGGCGTTCAACGCCAGCTTCGTCGGCGCGGTGGGCGGCAATCTGCTGATCGAAGTCAGCAACGCCCTGTGGGTCAGCGACGGCACGTCGGGTGGCACGCACCTGCTGGGTGATGGCGAGGCCGGTTCCTCGCTGTCCTTTGCCTCGGCGCCGGTGATCGTGAACGGCGAGGCCTTCTTCACCGCCGACGACGGCGTGCATGGCGTACAGGTCTGGGAGACCAACGGCGGCGTCGCCACGAGCGTGGCGCTCCCGGCTGCGGGGAACCTAAACGGCCCGATCCTGAAAGCGGGCGCGGACCTCATCTTCGCGATGAGCACCGGCGTCGGAACCACCGTCTACAGCTGGGATGGCGTGTCCGCCAACGCCACCGTCCTGGTCGACGCCGTCAGCATCTCGAACCTGAAAGTGGTGAACGGCGTCGCTTCCTTCACCGCATTCCTGAGCAACGGCACGGAGCCGTTTTACCTGTCGGATGGAACTCAGTCGGGCACTCACTTCATCGCGGGCGGCTCCATCCAGGCCTACGCCCAGGTGGGGGGCGCGTACCTGCTCAACGACGGCCAAAACATCCTGCTGGCGACCAGCCCGCAGTCGATCTCGGTCATCAGCGGCGGGGCCAACAACCTGACCAGCTTCGTCCAGGTTGGCGCACGGGTCTTCTTCGTCACCAACAACAGCCAGCTCTGGGTCAGCGACGGCACCATGGCTGGCACCCACCTGGTGCGCGATCAGCTCTCCAATCCGTCCAATCTCGCGGCCATGGGCGGCGAGCTGGTGTTCTCGACCTCGACCGACGGTTCCAACACCGAGCCCTGGGTCTCGGACGGGACAACCGGCGGCACCCACGTCATCACCAATATCCACCCGACCAACCCCGGCAGCCTGACGATCGTCGACGAAGGCGGCTTTGGCGGCGACCTGGTCTTCCTCGGATCGACCGCTACGACGGGCCCGACCGTCTGGGTGTCCGACGGAACCGTGAACGGCACGGGCGTGCTCGAGATTCCGCTGCAGCCGGGCAATTTTGCGCTGTTTCCGCCGCTCGTCTCCTCCGGCGGCCAGCTCTTCTTCACGGTCGCGACCGCGAACGGCGATCAGCTCTGGGTCGCCAACTCCGCGATCCCGGGCTCGGCTGCCAGCCCGATCGCGGGTTCGATCCTGAACCCCAACTCAGCGTTCATGACCGCGTTCGACGGCGGGGTGTTCTACTACAGCGTCAACGCCGGCGGGACATTCTTCACCGACGGCACGGGCCCGAGCCCGACCCTCCTGAGCAGTGCGACGGTGCTGGCTCAGCCGGTTCAGTTCAACAATGAGCTGCTGTTCTTCGGCAGCACAATGGCCAACGGAACCGGCCTGTTCGAGACCGACGGAACCGCCGCCGGCACCAACTTCATCGGCGCCGTTCCCGCGGCGGTCACCGCTTCCTCCTTCACCGTCTCCGGCTCGCAGGTGTTCTTCGTCGCCGGCGACGCCTCCACCGGCGCCGAGCTGTGGGTGACCGACGGCACGGCGCAGGGCACGCACATCGTCGAGGACATCGCCCCGGGGGCCGCGGGGTCAGCGCCCACCCAGCTGACCGCGTTCGACGGCGGTGTCGTCTTCACCGCCAACGATCAGACTCACGGCGAGCAGATCTGGTTCTCGAACGGCAATCCCGCGGACACGTTCTTCCTGGGGATCAACCTGACCCACAGCGCGGCCGCCTCGCTGGTGACGAGCCAGATCGTGCAGTTCGGCGGCAAGGCGTACTTCATCGCCAACGACGGCGCGCACGGCGATCAGCTGTGGTCGTCGGACGGAACGGCTGGCGGGACCAGCGTCGTCGCCCAGCTCTCGCTGACGGCGAGCGTCGAGCAGGGATTCGATTTCACGATCCTGAACGGCAAGCTGTTCTTCGTCGACGCCGGCGTCCCGTGGATCAGCGACGGCACCGCGGCCGGCACCACCCAGGTGACGTTCGGCAACAACTTCCTCGATGTGAATTCGACCCCTGTCGTCGTGAACGGGCTGATGTACTTCGAGGCGGACATAAGCACCGGCAACCCCCACCTCTTCGTCACCGACGGGACGTCCGCGGGCACACATGACATCGGCGGCGGCGACCTCGCCGGCCAAGTCCCTGGTTTCGCTGTCGGGGGCGACAACCTGTACTTCACCGACGGATTCGGCGGCCTCTACGACTACGACACGCTGACCGGGGTGGAGACCCAGCTGGCCATGATCCCGCAGACGGCGGCGTTCGGCATCAACGTCGGCGGCCAGATCGGTGTCGGCACACCCGGCACGATCGGGAACAGTTCGGTGTGGGTCACCGACGGCACCGCCGCCGGGACTGTAGAGGTCGCCCAGGCCGCTTCGACCACCTACACCGACTACACCTCGCTTGGCGGCAAGCTCTACTTCCTGGCGTACGGCCCCAGCAGCGGACTCTGGGTCACCAACGGCACGCTCGCGGGCACGCACCAGATTTCGTCGCTCTCGATCCAGAGCCAAACGCTGACGCCGATCGGCTCGAACCTGTTCTTCATCGCCACCCAGTCGAACGTCACCTCGGGCTGGATCTACAACACGACCACTCAGACGGCGGCGGCGATCTCGGCGCCGGCGGTCAAGTCCGTCCCGATCTTCGTGACTCCGGCCGGAACCGGCGCCTTCTTCATCGCCGACGATGCGACCAGCCAGGGCGAGCTGTGGCACACCACCAGCACCGGCCAGGTGGTCGAGCTCACCAGCGCGACCAACGGCGAGGTCCAAGGTCCGAACGCGCCGCAGGTGTCGCTGGCGGTGAGCGGGAGCAACCTGTTCTTCAGCGGCGCCGACAGCGTCCACGGCCAGGGCCTGTTCATCAGCAACGGGACCACCACCACGTTCCTGGCGCAGGTGACCAACCCCAGCGACTTCAGCGTCATCGGCGGCTCGCTCTATTTCCAGGGAACCGACGCGACCAACGGCGCGGAGCTCTGGGTCTCCAACGGCACGGCCGCCGGCACCCATCGCGTCACCGACACCGAGGCGCCTGGCAGCGCGAACGGCGCCGGCTTCGTCGTGCTGGGCTCGAAGATCTTCTTCAGCGCCACCGACGGCGTTCACGGCCAGGAGCTGTGGACGCTGCAGGACGGCGGCGCGGTGGCGACGGTCGACATCAACCCAGGCGCGGCCAGTTCCAACCCGACCGACCTGACGGTGATGGGCGGGGCCGTCTATTTCATCGCCAGCGGTCCCGCCGGATCCCAACTCTGGCGCTCGGACGGGACGGCGGCCGGGACCGTGGCGATCACCACGGCCAGCAACGGCGCCAATCCGCAGAACCTGACGGTGGACGGCGCGGAGCTGTTCTTCTTCGGCTCTGACTCCACGCACGGCTCCGGCCTGTTTGTCAGCGACGGCACGCCGGGCGGAACCAAGTTCCTCGGTTCCTTCACCGCGGCCGCCGACTTCACCGTGCAGGGCGGCCATTTCTTCTTTCTGGGAACGAACAGCTCCGGCTCCGAGCTCTGGACCTCGGACGGCACGGTCGGCGGCACGGTCGTGCTGAGTTCGACTGGGACCGACCCGGGTCGCCGAGTCCGGGCCCGTTCGTGGTCATCGGATCGCCGCCCCCGGACGACTTCAACGGCCACGCGCTCTCCGACTTCCTGCTCCAGAACGGCACGGGCCTGGTGGCGATCGGCGAGGTCGTGGGCGGGCAGGCGAGCTACGCCTACCCCACGGCGCTGCCTCAGGGCTGGACCTTCGTCGGCAACGGCGACTTGCTCGGCGACGGCCAGGATCAGTTCATGATCCAGAACGCGGCCGGACTGGTGGCGATCGGCGAGGTCGCCGGTGGCCAGGCGAGCTATATCTTCCCGACCGCCATCGACTCGTCGTGGAAGTTCGTCGGGGCCGGCGACTTCTTCGGCGAGGGCAAGGACCAGTTCATGCTCCAGAACACCGCGGGCGTGCTGGCGTTCGGCGAAGTGAACGGCGGCCAGGCGAACTATATCTACCCGAGCACCCTCGACTCCTCGTGGAAGTTCGTCGGCGCCGGCGACTTCCTGGGCGACGGCAAGACCGACTTCCTGCTGCAGAACGCCGGGGGCCTGGTGGCGGTCGGCGAGATGCTGAACGGCCAGCCGGTCTACAGCTACCCCACCGCCCTGCCGTCTGGCTGGAATTTCGTCGGGACCGGCGACTTCCTCGCCGACGGCAAGGACCAGTTCATGGTCGAGAACGCGTCGGGGCTGGTCGCGATCGGCGAGGTCAGCGCCGGCCACGCCAACTTCATCTTCCCGACCGCCCTGGATTCGCAGTGGAAGTTCGTCGGCGACGGCGACTACCTCGGCGAGGGCCACGACCAGTTCCTGATCGAGAGCAGCACCACCGGCGCCGTGTTCGTCGGCGACTATTCCGGCGGCCAGGTCCACTACACCCAGGTCGGCAGCCTGCCGCCGGACTGGGTGTTCCACTAAGCCCGCGGGCGTCGCCTACCCCCCCTGCGAGGCGCGCAGGCCGTCGATCCGGTTACGCTCGGCGACGAAGCCGGCCATGTCGGTCGACGCCAGGGTCTGGCCCTGCCCGACCGAGATCGACATCGGGTCGACCGGCACGTTGTTGATGTGCACCTCGTAGTGCAGGTGCGGGCCGGTGACGGTCGAGTGGCCGGCGCTGTCGACCCCCGTCGCCCCCACCTCGCCGATCTTCTCGCTCTGGGTGACGTGCGCGCCCGCCACGACATAGGGCTCGATCAGGCTCTGGTGCAGGTAGAGCGTCTCCCAGCCGTTGGGGTGCAGGATCTTGGTGAAGTTGCCGTTCGGCCCCTTCGGCCCGGAGAACTCCACCACCCCGTCGCCGGCGGCGTAGATCGCCGTGCCGACCGGCGCGGCGAAGTCGGTGCCGTTGTGCATCTTCATGAAGCCCAGCACCGGGTGCAGGCGGATGCCGAACGGCGACGAGATCCGCGCGCCGTCGACGGGCGTGCGCATCAGCGCGCGGATCACGCTGCGGCCATTGCTGTCGAACCAGCCACCCGCCTTGCCGGGCGGCGCGTACCAGTAGAGCGCCTTGGACTTGGCTTGCGTCTCCAGCGAGGCGAACAGCAGCTTGGCCGGCCCGACTGCCGCGCCGCTGGGATCGACCTGCTGCTGGATCACCGCCTCGAACACGTCGCCCGGCTTGATCTCGCGCTGGAAGTCGAAGTCGAACGCGAAGGCCTGGGCGAAGCCGGGGATAAGATCGTCGTTGACCCCTGCCGCGACGGCCGAGGAATAGAAGCTGTTGGTGTCCATCTGGCCGCGGACGACCTTGACCTGGGCGACAAGGTCGGGCCCGGCGGCGGCGGCGAGGTAGCGCCCGTCGGCCTGGCGGGTGACGATCGCGCCGACCCCGCTGTCGCGCCGCGCCTCCAACCGGCTCAGGAGGACGCCGGCGCCGGGCGCGCCCGCCGGGACGAGGGTGATGGTGAGCCGCACCTCGCCGGTCCCGCCGCCGAGCTGGACCAGCGCGGCCTGGGCGGCGGCCTGGGCGTCGGCGTCGGCCACGCCGGCGCTGATCAGGGTGGTCAGCATTTCCTGCGGCCCCGACAGGGTCAGCGAGCGCCGCTGTGCGCCCGGAACGACGGGGGCTGCCGCCGCCGCGGCGGGAGTCTTGATCGTCACCACCGTCATCGAGTGCGGCGGGTAGACCAGGCGCCAGACCAGGAAGCCAAGGGCGCCGAACGCGAGCAAGCCGACCGTGACCGCGGCGCCGACGATCGGCGGGCGCGACGAGCTGCGCTTCGACGCGGTGGCGCGCGGCCGCGACCACGATTTCGGGTCGAAGCTCGGATCGGCCGCGGCGGGCCTGCCGGGATCGGGCCTGACGACGTCCGGCTTAACCACGTCCGGCTTGGCGGCCTCCGGCTTGGCCGCGCGCCAGCTGCGCGGGTCGAACGACGGTCCGTCCCCTCCCGGGTCGCTCATCGCCCATCCCCTTGCGGGAAGCGCTTGCGCATTTCTCTGCGTCCCACGGCTTTAGAGCGGCATGGAGTCGTGCTTAGAGTACAGGCTGTTCGCTGACTGGGACATCGCATGCAGGGTGAGAACCGTGTGGCCTGGCGCGAGGGCATGTTCCTCCGTCCGCAACATTTTCAGCAGCAGGACCGTTTTGTCGACGCCCTGATCCGGGCGCGCACCGAGACGCTGCGGCCCTATCCCTGGGGCCTGACCGCGCTGAAGATCAACGCCTCGCTGGCCTCGCTCGGCAAGTTCGCGGTGGAGCGGTGCGCCGGCCTGTTCGCCGACGGCCAGCCGTTCTCCACGCCCGACGACTTTCCGCCGCCGCCGCCGCTGGACGTGCCGCCCGACACCAAGGACGCCATCGTCTACTTGACCCTGCCCGCCCGCCAGGCCGGCGCGGTCGAATTCCAGAACAGCGACGAGGCCGGCGGCGACGCCGCCCGCTTCCTGGTCGACGAGGAGGAGGCGCCCGACACCTTCTCCAACCAGCGCGCCCGCGAGACGATCGAGACCTCGCGGCCGAACCTGCAATTCGGCGTCACCCGCGACCAGACCTACGGCCGCATCACCGTCGGCCTGGCGCGGATCCGGGAGGTGCAGAACGGCCAGCTGATGTTCGACGAGCGCTATATCCCGCCGACCCTCGACGTGCGCTCGATCCCGCGCCTGCACGGGTTCCTGACCGACATCCTCGGCCGGGTCGACCAGCGCTCCGACGAGCTGGCGCTGCGCGCGGTGGAGGCGACCGAGGGCGGGGCGGAAACCTTCGCCAGCTTCCTGCTGCTGCAGGCGCTGAACCGCTGGGGACCGCTGCTGACCCACCTCGAAAGCCTGCCGATGGTGCACCCCGAGCGGCTCTACAAGTCGTTCGTCAGCATGGCTGGCGAGCTTTCGACGCTGGTGCGGGCCGACCGCAAGCCGCCGCTGTTTCCGCTCTACGACCACGAGAAGCTGCAGCCGACCTTCGAGCCGGTGTTCGAGGCGCTGCAGGCGGCGCTGTCGGCGGTGTTCGACCGCTCGGCGATCCAGCTGCCGCTCGAGCTGGCGGGACCTGGGGCCTACCTCTCGCGCATCACCGACCGCAACCTCTACCAGCACGGGTTCTTCTATCTGGCGGTCAAGGCCGGCGCCTCGCTGGACGAGATCCGCGCCCGCTTCCCGTCGATGGCCAAGATCGGCGCGGTGGAGCGGATGCGGCAAATCGTCGATTCGGCGCTGCCGGGCGTGCCGCTGCGCCACGCGCCGACCCCGCCGCCGCAGATCCGGGTGATTCCGGGCTACGTCTACTTCGAGCTCGACCGCGGAGCCCAGGACTGGCGCGACTTCGCCTCCGCGACCGCGCTCGGCCTGCATGTGGCCGGCGACTGGCCCGACCTGCGGCTCGAGCTCTGGTGCGTGAAGAGGTCGACGCGATGAGCAGCGACGATCCCAACAACCCCAACCGAACCGTGTTCCGGCCCTCGCCGCTGCAGGGCCTGAGGAACAAGCCGGGCGACCCCGGTGGGACGCAGTACAATCAGCCGCCCGGTCCTGGCCAGCCGCAGCAGCCGTTTCCGTCGCAGCAGCAGCCTCTTCAGCCGCCTCAGCAACCGCCGTTCCCGCCACCGCAGCAGCAGCCTCCGCCGCAGGCCTTCCCGCCCGCACAGCAACAGCCGCCGCCCCAGGCTTTCCCAGCCCCGGCCCAGCCGTTCGAGCCCGCGCCGCAGTCGATCGCGCCGCAGACCCCGCCCTACGCGGCGCCGCCGCAGCCGCAGGCCTATGCGCCGCAGGCGGTCGCTGCGCCGCAGGCGCCACTGGGCGACGACGACATTCCGCGCCCGGCCTCGCCGCCGAAGGTCCGCAACGTGATGATGGACCTGGCCGCGCCGGTGCTGGCGCTGGCCGCCAGCGTGCGCTCCGGCCGCGCCCAGATCGCCCTGCCCCAGCTGCACGGCCAGGCCACCAACCTGATCGCTTCGTTCGAGCGCTCGATGGCCCAGACCGGCTATGCCGACGAGCAGAAAAACCGGGCCAAGTACGCGCTCTGCGCCACGGTCGACGACATCGCTCAGAACCTGCCGGGCCAGGCCGCCGACGGCGCCGAGTGGGCCCGCCGCAGCATGACCGTGCGGTTCTTCTCCGAGAACATCGGCGGCGACCGCTTCTGGCAGCTGGTGGACGACATGTTGAGCCGGCCGGCCGAGAACCGCGACCTGATCGAGCTCTACCACGCCTGCCTGGCCGCCGGCTTCGAGGGCCGGTTCCGGGTGATGGCCGACGGCCGGCGCCGGCTCGACGACGTGATGAGCCGGCTCTACGCCGCGCTCGAACACGTGCGCAGCCTGTCCCAGACCGAGCTGTCGCCGCACTGGCGCGGCAAGCCGACGCCGATGAACAAGGTCGGGTTCTGGGGTCCGATCATCCTGGCCGCCGCGGCCGCGCTCGGCATCCTGTTCCTGATCTACGTGATCCTGCGCCTGATCCTGATGCAGACCAGCGATCCGGCGATGACCGCGCTGAAGAACCTCAATCCAAGCGATCCGCTGCGGCTGTCGCGCGCGGCCGTGGCGCCGCCCGCGGCGCCGTCGAACCAGCTGCAGACGCTGCAGACGTTTCTGGCGCCGGAGATCGCCGCCCACCAGGTGGTCGTGCTCGAGGACGCCACCACGGTGCGGGTGCGGACCACGATCGGCGAGCTGTTCAAGTCCGGATCCGACCAGCTCAATCCCGGCCAGTCGCCGCTGTTCGTGCGGATCGGCGAGGCGATCCAGCAGACCCAGCAGGGGCCGGTGAAGGTCGAGGGCGACGCCGATTCCGACAAGGTCGCGACCTTGAGCTTCCCGGACAACATCGCGCTCTCCAAGGCGCGCGCCGACACCGTGGCGGCGATCATCAAGTCCAAGCTGGCCGACCCGACCCGGGTAACCACCGAGGGCCTCGGCGACAGCCAACCGATCGCCTCCAACGACACCGCCGCCGGCAAGGCGCAGAACCGGCGGGTCGAGGTCGTGGTTCAGCGGCAGCAGTAGCAGGGCAAGTTGGGGCGCGGAGTGGTGGGGCGGTGAGACGGTTCTTCCTCAACTGGTGGACGCTGACGCTGCTGGCCGCGGTGCTGGTGGCGCTGCTGCTGGCGCTCGGCCTGCCGATTTTCGTCGGCTTCCTGCGCCCGTGGTGGGTGCGCCTGATCATGGTCGCGGTGGTGGCGCTGATCTGGGGGATCTTCGCGATCGTCCACGTGATGAGCAACCGCCGCAAGGCCGACGCGATCGCCGAGGAGATCGCTCAGCCGCCGCAGCCCGGCGACCAGGAAGCCGCGGTGCTGTCGCAACGGATGACCGAGGCGATGGCGGCGCTCAAGAAATCCAGCGGCGACAAGCGCGACTACCTCTACAGCCGCCCCTGGTACGTGATCATCGGCCCGCCGGGCGCCGGCAAGACCACGGCGCTGCTGAACGCCGGCCTGCGCTTCCCGTTCGCCGACAGCGCGCTGAAAGGCGTCGGCGGCACCCGCAACCTCGACTTCTGGTTCGCCGACGAGGCGGCGCTGGTCGACACCGCCGGCCGCTACACGACGCAGGATTCCGACGCGGCGGTGGACGCCAGGTCGTGGGAGCACTTCCTCGGCCTGCTGCGCAAGCAGCGGCCGCTGCAGCCGATCAACGGCATCCTGGTGGCGATCGGCGTCGACGAGCTGTTGCGCAGCGACCTAAATCACCTCGACGCCCACGCCTCGGCCGTGCGCCGGCGGCTGGCGGAGCTGCGCAAGACGCTCGAGGTCGCCGCGCCGGTCTATGTGCTGTTCACCAAGGCCGACCTGCTGGCCGGGTTCGTCGAGTTCTACGACGACCTCGACGTCGAGGGCCGCCGGGCGGTGGCCGGCGCGACCCTGCCGTGGGGCCCCGCGCCGACCGGCGAGGCGCTGGCCGGCGAGTTCGACGCCTTCGCCCAGAGCATCGCCGACCGCACGTCCAAGCGGCTGCAGGAGGAGCATGACGCGCGCCGCCGCGGCCTGATCCTCGGCTTCCCGACCCAGGTCGAGGGCCTGCGCTCGCGGGTGCTGCGGTTCCTCGAAGGCGCCTTCATCGCCGATCGCGGTCCCTCTGACCCGTTGCGCGGCTTCTATTTCACCAGCGGCGTGCAGGAAGGCGCGCCGCTCGACCGGATCCTTGCCGGCGTCGCGCAGGTCTACGAGGCGCCGCAGCAGAACCGCGACCGCCAGGGCCGCGCCTATTTCCTCAACCGGCTGCTGGGCGAGGTGGTGTTCGCCGAAGCCGGGTTGGTGCGCACCGAGCGCACCGCCAGCGCCCGCCGCTCGGCGCAGCTGACCCTGGCGCTGGTGGTGATCGCCGGCCTCGCGCTGATCACCGTGACGCTCTGGACCGTCAGCTTCCTCGGCAACCGCACCTTGCAGCGCAACCTGCTGACCGGGGCGCAGGCCGCGCAGCAGCAGCTGCACGACTCCGGCGTCGACCTGGTCGAGGTGCGCGACACCGACCCGGACCTGGACCAGGCGCTGCCGGCGCTGCAGGCGCTGCGCAGCCTCGCCGGCGGCTACGCCGAGCAGAAGGCGCACGGGCCGCCGCTGTTCTGGACCTTCGGCCTCTACCAGCACGGCCTCGCCGACGCGGCAAAGCAGGCCTACGTTCAGGCGCTGCGCCGCATCCTCTTGCCGCGCATCATGCTGCGGCTGGAAACCTACCTGCGGCAGAACCAGACCCAGGCGTTCAACGAGTATGAGCCGCTGCGGGTCTACCTGATGCTGGGCGGCCAAGGGCCGATGGACGCCGCGGCGGTGAAGCACTGGATCGAGAACGACTGGGCGACGGGCGTATTTCCGGGCGACGACCGCAGCGACACGCGCAAGCAGCTGGCAACCCACCTCGACGCCCTGCTGGACGATCCGGACCTCAACTCGGTCTGGCCGGGGCATGTCGCCCCGATGGATGGCGCGCTGATCAGCTCGGCGCGGCAGGTGGTGCAGACGCTGTCGCTGGCCGACCGCGCCTATGCGATCCTGAAGGAGAAGGGCGCGACCGCCGGCCAGCCGTGGCAGGCCGCCGCGGTGCTGGGCAGCGGCGACGGCCAGGCCTTCGCCAACGGCGATGCGGTGCTGAAGCTGCAGGTGCCCTACTTCTTCACCCGCGACGGCTACGAGAAGTCCTATCTGGTCGGGCTGGGCACGGTCGCAGAGGACCTGAAGAAGCAGCTCTGGGTGCTGGGTCAGGACGCCGACACCACCGCGATCCGCAGCCAGGTCGAGGGCGTGCGGCCCGGCGTCGCAGGCCACTACGCCAGCGACTACGTCGCCGCGTGGCAGGGCGTGATCAAGGCGATGCAGCCGGCCGACTACTTCCACAATCCGATGGCGCTGGGCGCCTTCACTCGCACCCCGTCGCCGATGAAGCTGATCCTGCTGGAGGTGGCCAAGAACACCACCTTCACCGGCGGCGCCGCCGGCGCGGCGCAGAGCGTGCTGCAACAGAAGCTGAGCAGCCTGCCGGGGGCCTCGACCCTGCAGGCCTCGCAGCAAGGCGCGGTCGGGCTCGACGCGGCGCAGCAGATCAGCAACGCGTTCCAGGCGATCAAGACCTATGTCGGCGACGGCAAGGCGCCGGCGCCGATCGATGACTTCATCACCGCGGTCAAGAGCGCGGCCTCGGCCAACAGCGCCGCGGCGACCGCCAACACGCTGGGCGGCGGCGCGGCGGCCGCGAACCAAAGCCAGCTCGCCACCGCGCTCAGCGGCGTCACCACCGCGGCCGGCGGCGCGCCGCCGGAGCTGCAGGGCTTCGTCGCCCAGGCGGCCAAGGGCGGCACCCAGGCGGCCACCAGCACCGCCCAGGGCGCGGTCGCCACGGCCTACACCACCAGCCTGGCCATGCCCTGCCAGACCCTGGTCGCCGACCACTATCCGTTCGTCGCCGCCGCCCCGGCCGACGCGCCGGTGGCCGACCTGCTGCGGGTGTTCGGCATGGGCGGGCAGATGGACGCCTTCGCCCGCGACCAGCTGACGCCGCTGCTGGACGCCAGCGGGCCGGTCTGGCGCTGGCGCTCCGACAACCCGGTCGCCGCCGCCCTGGACCCGGTCAGCGCCGAGCAGTTCCACCGCGCCGCCCAGTTGCGCGACCTGCTCGCCTCCGGCGAGCCGATGCAGATCGAACAGACCGCGTTCGGCCCCGGGGTGACCTCGGCGGAGTTCTCGTCGGGCGGCACGGTCTACAAGTTCGACGGCACGGTTCCGGGTCCGCGGCCGCTGATCTGGACCGTCAGCGGCCTGCCGGAGGCGCACGTCGCGCTGTTCAACGCCGCCACGCCGCTGAACCGCTACAGCTATTCAGGCCCCTGGGCGCTGTTCCGGCTGATGGACCAGGCCCGCAAGCAGAACACCGGCCCGACCAGCTTCACCGCGACCTTCGGCCAGGGCGCCGCGACGGCGACGTTCAAGATCACCCTGCCGGGCGACCAGAACCCGTTCAGCCGCGGCGGCATCTGGTCGTTCCGCTGCCCCTCGACGCTGTGAGCGCGCCGGTGATCAGCGGCGCGGCCCAGCAAGGCCCCCATCCGGTGCTGTTCGGCAAGCTGCCGAGCCACGGCGACTTCATCTCGCGTGGGCTCGACCTGACCGCCTGCGACGCCTGGGACCGGTGGGCGAGCGAGGGGCTGGAGCGGGCGCGCGCGGCGCTGGGCGAGGGTTTCGACGCGGCGCACGACGGGGCGCCGCCATGGCGCTTCATCGACCCGCCCGGCCGCTTCGGCCAGGACTGGCGCGCCGGGGCGCTGGCGCCGTCGATTGACGCCGCCGGCCGACGGTTCATGATCATGCTCGCCGCGGACGGTCTGTCGTCGGACCAGGCCGGCGGCGGGGGGGAGGCGATCGCCGAAGAGATGGAAGCCTTGATCTATCAGGCGTTCGAGTTGGGCTGGGACGCCGACGCGACAATCGTGGCGGCTCAGGCGCCGCTGGGGAAGATCGGCCAGGACGCCGCGCCGCCGCGCCCCCGCTGGTGGACCCTGGGCGGACCCGACCACGGCCCCATGACGCTGGCCGGCGGTCCCGCGGACCTGTTCGCGCAGATGCTGACGCCATCAGCGGCCCCGGCCGCGTCGCAGGCATGGGCCACAGAGCCGCCACCCGCCGAATTCCGCTGGCCCGACCCGCAGCCGCCGTCGCCGCCACAACCCGAACAACCCACTGTCGATTCGCTTTCACCCGATCCTCTGGGGCCGAACCCCGCCGACGCCGGGCCGCAGTCATGAGCGACCGGCCGCTGCGGCTGCGGGCGTGGTCCCGCTCGGACGTCGGCCGGGTGCGCACGGCCAACGAGGATTCGTTCCTCGAACGGCCGGAGATGGGCCTTTGGGTGGTCGCCGACGGCATGGGCGGGCACGCCAACGGTCGCTGGGCGTCCGGCACGATCGTCGACGCGGTCGCGCCGCTGACCGCCTCCGGCGATCTCGACGCGGACATCCGCCGCGTCGCCGACGCGATCCATGCCGCGAATGGCACGATCTACGCGCGCTCCCAGGCGGACGGCGTCTCGATGGGGTCGACGGTCTGTGCGCTGCTGGTGCAGGAAGGCTTCTTCGCGGTGCTCTGGGTCGGCGACAGCCGCGTCTACCTGTTTCGTGACGGGACGCTGCACCAGCTGTCGCGCGACCACACCCAAGTGCAGGAAATGGTCGACGTCGGCCTGCTCTCGCCCGACGAGGCCAAGACCCATCCGATGAGCCACGTGCTGGCCAGGGCGGTCGGCGTGCAGCCGAGCCTCGAACTTGACGTGATCGTTGACGAGGCGGAGGTTGGCGACCGCTTCCTGCTGTGCAGCGACGGCCTGACGGCGCGGGTTTCGCCCGAGGAAATCGCCGCGGCGATGGCGGGCGGCCAGCCGCAGGTCACTTCGTCGTCGCTCGTGGAGCTATGCCTCGAACGCGGGGCGCCCGATAATGTGACCGCCATCGCGGTGGCCTGCGAGGAGATCACCCGTCTCTCGCTGGTCCCCACGGCGGGTTGAGGTAGGCATATGTCCGGCGATACCGACGACCACGACGACAACACGGAGACGGTGTTCATGCCGTCCCGCCCGCCGACGACAGGCCCCGCGCCTGCGGCCGCAACCCCGGCCGAGCCTACGCCTGCCGACGCCGCGCCCGTCGAGGCCGCGCCCCCCCTCTCCGCGCCGCCCACCACCTCCGCCAGCGCCGCCGCCCTGGCGGCTGCGTCGTCCGAGGCGCCGCCGGGGAAGGTCTCGATCGGCGACGTGCTGAACGGCATCTACGAGGTCAAACGCCTGATCGGCCGTGGCGGCATGGGCGAGGTCTACGAAGGCGTCAACATCAACAGTGACGAGCGCGTCGCGATCAAGGTGATGCTGCCGAGCCTGGCCGCCGACCCCAAGGTCCAGGCGATGTTCCGCAAAGAGGCGCGCACGCTGACGCGGCTCGCCCACCCGGCGCTGGTGCAGTACCGGGTGCTGGCGCACGAGCCGATCCTGCACGTGCTCTACATCGTCACCGAGTTCGTCGACGGGGTGGAGCTGACCGCCGTGCTCGGCCAGATCCATCCGACCTCGTCGGAACTGAAAAGCCTGATCCGTCGCCTCGCAGACGGCCTGCGGGCCGCCCATGAACTGGGGGCGGTTCACCGCGACATCTCGCCGGACAACATCCTGCTGCCGGATCGCCGGCTCGACCGGGCCCGGATCATCGACTTCGGCATCGCCAAGGATCTCGACCCCAGCAAGGCGACCATCGTCGGCGACGGCTTCGCCGGCAAGCTGGCCTATGTGGCGCCGGAACAGTTTGGCGACTTCGGCCGCGAGATCGGTCCGTGGACCGATATCTACAGCCTCGGCCTGGTGATCATGGCGGTGGCGACCGGGAAGGATGTCGACATGGGGTCCACCCTTGTCGAGGCCGTCGACCGGCGCCGCCAGGGCATCGACCTGACCCCGCTGCACGAGGATCTGCGCCCCTTGCTCGAGCGGATGCTGGCGGCCGATCCGGCCAAGCGTTTCCGCTCGATGGACGAGGTCCTGGCGATGCTCGACGAGCAGGGTCGCCCGCCGACGATTCCGCCGGCGACGTCGTTCCCGCGGGAGACCTCGTCGCCGCCGACGACGTCCATGCCGCCGGTCACCATGCCCCCGCTCGCGGCGACGTCCGCGCCCGTGGGCGCTGCGGCCGCTCCGGTTGGTCCCACCTCGTTCCCGACCGGCCAGACCGCCTATCCGGCGGGACCGACGTCGTTCCCCACCGGCCAGACCGCCTACCCGGCGGGTCAGACCTCGTTCCCGGCTGGCACGATGCCGCCGCACGCGGTGACGACGCCGCCGAGCTCGGTCCAGGGGCTGCCGCGTCCGGTGTCACCCACGGCCAAGGGCGGATCGCCAGTGTGGGCCGTGGTGCTGATCGGCCTCGTCACCGTCGTAGTCGCCGTCAGCGCCGTCGGCTACGTGATGATGCAGCAGAAGCCGACGCCCAAGCTGGTGACGCCCGCCGGCAATGCGACCACGCCCGCAGGTCCGGCCGTGGCCACCGCACCGCCGACCAGCGTGGGCCAGGCCATCGACACCGAGCTCACCGACCTCTCCTGCAGCTGGCTCGACGTCGTCGGTCCGGTGCAGAACGGCCAGCCGCTGCGACTGTCCGGGGCCGCCGGATCGCCGGCGACGGTGCAGGATTCGGTCTCCGACGCGGCCCGGGAAGCGGGGGACAACCTGACGTCGGACGCGGTCGACATCAGCGCGGTCGCCCAGGCCGACCAGGGCGCCTGCTCGGCGCTGGACGCGTTCCGTTCGTTCAAGGCCCCCGCCGGCTCGGGCCCGGCGCTGGCCTCGGCGCAACCGGCCTATCAGATCACCCGCGGCGCCGACGGCCGGCTCGCCGGCGACCCGATCATCACGGTCGCGCCGCGCAGTCCGGCGCAGGATTTCGCGCTGCTGCGGCTGGAGACCAACGGCCGGCTCAGCGTGATCTGGGGCAGCCGCACCGCGTTCGAGGCGATGAGCAAGGGCAATCCCTCGGTCGTCGACCAGGGCGGCGACGCCTACACCGTACGGTCCGAGGCGCTGAACGCCCCCGGCGCCACGGGCCTGCTGCTGCTGACCGGCAACGGGCCGTTCGACCCCGGGCTGCTGGCCAAACCGCCGAATGCGCGCGACGTCTCCTGGATCGACCAGGTCCGCAAGGCCGCGACGGCGGGCGGGTGGAAGGCGTCGATGGTCTGGTACAAGGTGCAGGGGGGCGCGCCGCCCCCGGCGGTTCCGGTCCACCCACGGCAGCCGCGCCAGCAGCAGCCCAACGAGACATACTCGCACCCCGACGAGGTCGAGACCGTGCCGATCCGCAACTACGATGGACCGGTGCGGACCCAGCCGCCGCCTGGTTATCCGCCGCTCAACCGGCGGCAGACGATGTGGCAACGGCGGTTCGGCGAGGGCGGCGCCACCCACTGACGGGCGACGTCAGCGTCAGCCGATCAGGACGGTCGGGGCGCCGAGGACGATGACTCCGCCATGGGCCGTGATGTCACCCATCCGCGCCGCGGGCTGGCCGCTGACCAGCACCGTGAACGAGCCGAGGGCGATCACGTCCGGAGGCCCGACGCACGTCAGCATATCGCCGACGCGGGCCTGAGGCATGCCGGACGTGAGGACGGTGACCGCGCAGGGCGGCAGTATCGGGCCGCCGACGTGCGGCACCACCCCGGTGACCATCGGGCAGGTGTGCATGTCGCCGATCCGCGCGGCGGGCTGTCCCATGGCTCAGGCCTTCTTCTTCATCTCGGCGCTGGCGCGCTCGTAGGCTTGGCGGAACTCCTTGGCGAAGACGTCCATGAACGCCTCGTCGGAACCGCGGGCGACGCCTTCGAACTCGCGCTCGTAGGCGTGCCAGAGCGTGGCCTCGCGACCGCCGGGCAGCAGCTTGGCGAGGAAGCCCTGGCTTTCGGCGCGCTCGCGGATGGACTGCGGCGAGAACCTCGCCAGGGTCGAGGCCAGCGCGCCTTGCATCGCCGTCAGCGTCGCCATCTGGTGCGCCTGCAGGTCGCGGAAGGCGTCGTCGATCGCCCGCTCGGCCGACATGAAGCCGCGCTCCGGCGGATTCAGCAGCTGGGCGACCGCCTTTTCCGGGGCCCGGGCGAACTTCAGCGGATTGTTGCCGTCGAACTCGAGCGACGTGCCCTGGGCGCCGAGCTGCGCCTTGGCGCGGGCGCGGGCCTCCATCATCACGACGAGCCCGGAGATCACCCGCCGCAACGCAGAGCCGGCGGCGGTCATGGCCTGAGCCGGCGCGACTTTCAGGTCGGTCGCCTGCAGCCCGGCGCCGATCAGGAACGCCGCCAGTTCGGCGTCCACCCCCTGCACGGCGATCTGACCCATGGCCGGCGCCGCCGCGGGCGCGGCAGGGGCGCCCCAGGCTGGCGCCGGCGACGCGGCGGGCGTAGCGGCCGGACCCGGCGCGGGCGCGGCGCCGGCCGCGGGGCCCCAACCGGGCGCAGGCGTCGCCGGCGCGGCGTCGGCCGGCGCGCCCCATCCCCCGGCGGCGGGTTGCGGGGCCGACTGTGGCGGCGGCTGGGCGGGCGCGGGTGCGCCGAGGCCTAGCGGGTCGGCCCGAAGCCGCGCGCCGCCTGAGCCCAGTCCGAGCGGATCGGGCGTCTCGACCTGGCGCTCGCCGAAACCGCCGCGGGCCCAGTCGACCACATTGCTGGCGGCCAGCTGCCCCCAGACGTCGACCGCGCTTGGCGCCGCGGGCGCCTCGCTGACCGGGCTCGACCATCCGGAGGCCGGGGTCACTGGCGGCGCCGGAGTCGCCCAGGCGGAGGCGACCGGCGGCGCATCCGCCACTGGCGGCGCCCAGTTCTGCGACATCGCGCCCTGGCCGGAGATCGCGGGCGCAGCGGGCGCGCGGTCCCAGCTGGCCTCGTCGACGCTGGCGGCCGCCTGCTGCGGCTGCCAACCACCCCAGGCCGGCGTCTGCTGCGCCTGCGGCTCGGCGGCCGGCGCGCCAGCGCCCTCGAGGTCGGCCTTGATCGAATAGTGGCCGATGACGACCACGTCGCCCGAGCAGATCGTGTGCGGGCCGCCCAGGCGCTGCTGCGCGCCGTTGATGAAGGTGCCGTTGGTGCTCTTGTCGACCAGCACGTAGGCGTTGTCGCGATAGTCGATCTCGCAGTGGACCGAAGAGATGTAGTGCTGGGGGTCCGGCAGGCTCCAGTCAGCCGTGGGCGAGCGGCCGATCACGGCGCCGTGGCGATCGAGCCGCAGGCGCGTCGGCAGGCCGTTCTCCAGCCGCTCCACATTGGTGATGGTCAGAACCAGAGTCATTTCGGCGGACCGTTCAGGCCCCATCTAGCGATTGCGTCGCCCTCGTCCAGGGCGCGATTTATGGCGGCGACCCGATCTGGCCGGTGCGCTGCGGCGACCAAGATCGCCCCGGCGCCGATCCGACCGGCGATGTCGGGCGGGGCCGGCACCGGCTGGACGTTCTCCGGCGCGAGCGACCCGCCAGACAGGAAGACCGCCAAGGCGGCCAGCCGCTCGGCGCAGGTGGAATTGGCGAGCTGGGCCGCGTCGAACGCAGCGCGCCGGCGCGGCTCACTCGGGTCCTGCACCCAGAGCAGCGCGGCCCTCAGGGCGTCAACGTCGGCGCGCGGCCGCTCGCGGTCCTCGCTGAGATCGCGCACCGAGCGCGCGGCCCACGCGACCGTCTCGTGCCGCGGCAAGGCCATGCTGAGGAAGAAGGTGGCGTCCTCGACGCGGTTCTGCCTGCGCAGGTCCTTGAAATAGGTCTCCGGCGGCGTGCGGCCGACATCCTCGGCCGGCGGCGACCAGTCGAGCAGGTCGATCACCTGGCCTGCCTCGGTCCACTTCACCCGGGTCCAATCGGTCATCTCACCGGCCTCAGTTGATCATGATGACGCCGCCCTGGATCTGGGTCATGGCGCTGCCGCTGATCTGAACCATGGGAGCGCTGTCCTGGATCTCCACCTGGGCGTTGGACTTGATCATCAGGCCGGTGATGGTGACGCCGGTCTGGTCAATTTTGACTGAATTCTGCCCGACCGTCAGCGTGATGCTGATAGCGGCCGTTACGTCCATTTTGCCGGCGCTGACGTCGATCGTGTAGTTTCCGGTCGACACCGTCAGGGATTCGTCCCCCTGGATGGTCGTCGTGCGCTTGCCCTGGCTGACCTCGCGGGTCTCGTCGCCTTCCTGGATCGTCGTCGAGAGGTTGTTCTTGATCGTCGTCGTATCGTCGTGCTTGACGAGCGTGGTGCGGTCCTTCTGGGCCTGGACGTTGAAGACTTCCTCGCCGCTTTTGTCCTCGAAACTGATCTCGTTGTAGTCGTCCGAGCCGCCGTCGATGGTGTGACTGCGCCAGACCGACTTGGTCTTGTTGTCGGTCAGCGCATAGGGCGGTTTCTTCTCGCCGTTGTAGAGGCTGCCGACGATCAGCGGACGGTCCGGGTCGCCGCTGATGAAGTCGACCATCACCTCCTGGCCGATCCGCGGCAGGACGATATGGCCGAAGCCGTTGTCGGCCGAGGCGAAGGCGACGCGCATCCAGCAGGTCTGGTCGGCCGAAGGATCGGCCCGGTCCCAGTGGAAGCGCACCTTTATGCGCCCATATTCGTCCGTATAGATCGTCTCGCCGTCCGGCCCCACCACGGTGGCCGTCTCCGGACCGCGCGCCACCGGCCAGGGCGTCGTGCGCGGCGCCCGCCACGGCGTGTCGGCCGGCGTCGCCAGCACTTCGACCACCATCGGCTGCTCGCCCGCGGCCCCGTCGCCGCCGGAGACGTAGTTCTGCGCGTCCACCCGGTAGGTCAGTCCGGCGACAAGGTATTTCTGGTTCAGCCGGCCCAGTGGGTGCTTGTGCAGCTCGACCAGCTGTCCGCAGGCCAGCAGGAGGGTGTCGCCCACGCCGCGGTAGACCCGCCGCTCGGCCTGCTGCGCCATCATGGCCGTTTCCGACAGGGTGTTGCCGCGGTCGGTCTCGGTGAAGCCGGTGGGGTAGTCGTAGATCTCGGGCTTGTCCGGCGGTTGCGCCGAGCCGGCCGGCGCCTGCCCGGCGGGCGCCGCCCGGCGCTCCTCCTCGGGCGTCTCGGTCGAGCCGGAGAACGTCGCCGCGGCGAGGGTGTGCGTCCCCTCGAGCTGGGTGCTCGGCTTGGTGAAGTCGAAGTCGCGGAACGTCGCCTTGTTCTCGGTTCCCGACGCCACGGTCTCGGTCCAGCGCCAGACCCGGTCGGCGACCGCGGTCTGCTGCATCGGCAGGTACTGCAGGTCGTCGTAGGCGCTGTCGTCGTGCGAGCTGCGGTCGTCACAGAGCACCATCACGTGACGTCCGTCGCGATGGTCGAAGAAGTAGTAGATCCCCTCCTGCTCCATCAGCCGGGAGACGAACGCGAAGTCACTTTCGCGATACTGCACGCAGTAGTCGCGCGATGGGTAGGTTTTCTGCAACTTGGAGAAGTCGACGTCCTGGCAGCTGCGCTTGTCGAACACCGCCTGGATGATCTCGATCGCCGTCTTCTGCTGGAAGATCACCGAATCGAGGTTGCGACTGAGCAGGTAGAGCCAGGGCCGCAGGATCAGCCGGTAGCGGTATCCCGCCTCGACCTCCTCCTGAAACTCCGCCTCGGTGATCAGGCCGCTGAACGTGCGCAGCGGCTGACCGGCGTTGAAGATGGTGATCAGGGCCCCCTGGCCCAGATGCGTCACGAAATCGACCTCGACTTCCTCGCAGATCACGTCGACGTCGATGACGAACGGTTCGCTCAGCCGCTCGACCGCCTCGAACCGCTCGAGGTGGGCGGCCTGGGGAATCGGCAGGGAGATGGCGGCTTCACGGGACTGGCCGCCGCCAACGTCTATTTCGGACACTACCACGGGCATTCGGGCGCCTCGTCCAGGGTCTTGATTGTCCCCGATCAGCGCCACCTTACACGAGCCATGCGCGCGCCCGCAAAGGGGGGTGGGCGAAAGCCGGCTTGCCGAACGAACGTTCCTGTCGCATGCCTTGCCCCTGCGCCCGGACGGCGGATCGACCCCGGCGCGCCGACGGGGGTGTTGCGATGGACGTTGAGGAACTGCTCGCGCCAGTCTCCGAGGAGGCGCCGACCGGCCCCGACCTCGCCTACGACGCCGACCGCGGCGCCATCGAACAGGCGTTCGGCAGTTCGTTCTCGGTCGACAGCACCACCGGCGAGGCGGCCGCCGCCGCCGAGATCGACTGGCGTCCGATCGTCGGCATGATCGAGGCGCAGAGCGCGAAGACCAAGGACATCTGGCTCGCGGTCTACCTCTGCCGCGCCGGCGCCAGGTCGGGCCAGCTGGAGCTGGTGCAGACCGGCGCCGAGTACCTGGCCGGGCTGCTCGAACGCTACTGGGACAAGGTCCACCCGCAGCTGGAGGAATACGGCTTCCAGGGCCGCAAGGGCCCTTGCGAGTCGCTGTCGAGCCGCAGCGAGTTCCTGGTGCCGCTCGAGCGCACGCCGCTGCTGCAGCACCCCAGGCTGGGCCGCTTCTCGGGGGCCGACTTCGAGCGCTTCCGCGCCAGCGCCGAGGCCGCGGACGGCTACGGTCTGTTTCGCACCGTGCTGGCGGAGACGCCGGAGGAGACGCTGACCGAGATCGTCGGCCGGCTCGAGGCGATCACCGGGGCCATCCGGCGCGCCGACGCGGTGCTGACCGCCAACGCGGCCGGCGACACCGGCGCCAACTTCCAGCCGACCTACGATCTGCTGACCCAGATGACCAAGGCGGTGCAGTCGTTCACCAGCACGCCGGCCGCGGACGAGGCGGTCCCTGCCGACGCCGGCGGCGGGGGCGACGCCGGCGCCGGCGGCGGTCCGCGCATCGCCGGGAGGGTCGAAACCCGCGAAGATGTGATCAAGGCGCTGGACGCGATCGCCGACTATTACCGCCGCCGCGAGCCGACCAGCCCGGTGCCCGCGGCCCTGAACCGGGTGCGCGACTGGGTCAATCTCGACTTCCTTTCGCTGCTGGAAGACATCGCCCCCGGCTCGCTCGACGAGGCCAAGAAGGTGCTCGTGACCCAGCGCAAGCCTCCGGGCGAATCCGGCTGGTGAGGGCTAGGCTAGAACACCGTTATATGCTTCAAGTCGAAAAGGGGCGGGCGAGAGCAACCGCCGTTCGACTGTGGGAGTAGGGCCATGGCTTCAGCCAAGGGCGGCCAGAAGTTCATCAAGGAAAACCGCGCGCCGCGCGTGCACATCGAGTACGAGGTGGAGACCTACGGGTCACGCCAGAAGGTGGATCTGCCCTTCGTGATGGGCGTGATGTCGGACCTGTCCGGCAAGTCGATCGTCGAGAAGAAGACCCTCGACCAGCGCGACTTCGTCGAGTTCGACATGGACAATTTCGAGCAGAAGATGGAAGCGATTGCGCCGCGCGCCGCTTTCGTCGTCGACAACACCCTGACCGGCGACGGCAAGGTGGGCGTCGACCTGACGTTCAAGTCTCTCGACGACTTCGGACCCGGCGCGATCGCCAAGAACGTGCCGGCCCTCGCCAAGCTGCTGGAAGCGCGCGAGCAGCTCAACGACCTGATGGTCTACATGGACGGCAAGGACGGCGCGCAGGGTCTGCTCGACAAGGTGCTGAAGGACCCGGATCTCCTGAAGGCGCTCGCGGCGGCGAAATCCGCCGAGGGCGAGGGAGCCTCCGAAGAGACCAAATAGCCCCCTGCTCGCCGAAATGTGAGGAAGTTTGATGGCCCAGGAAGTTAAACAGGAAGGCGCTGTCGCCGAAGCCGAGGCGCTTGCCGTCGACGACTTCGCTTCGCTCCTGCGCAAGGAATTCAAGCCCAACAACGAGGTCCGCGAGCAACGGATCGAGCAGGCGGTCAAGACGCTGGCGCAACAGGCGCTGGCTGACGCCAAGATCGTCGGCGACGACGTCTTCACCACCGTCGACGCGATGAAGGCGGCGATCGACCGCAAGTTGACCGAACAGATCAACCTGATCATCCACCACCCGGAGTTCCAGAAGCTGGAGTCCGCCTGGCGGGGCCTGTGGTACCTGGTCGGCAACACCTCGACCGGCAAGGACCTTAAGATCCGGGTCCTGAACATCTCCAAGGACGAGACGCGGCGGATGCTGCGGCAGTTCCGCGACGCGGCCTGGGACCAGAGCCCGCTGTTCAAGAAGGTCTACGAGGCCGAGTTCGGCCAGCTGGGCGGCCAGCCGTTCGGCGCCTTCGTCTGCGATTACTCGTTCGACCATTCGGCGCCCGACATCGAGATCATGAAGGGCCTTTCCAAGATCGGCGCCGCCGCGCACTGCCCGTTCCTGGCGGCCGCGGATTCGCAGCTGCTCGGCATGGAAAGCTGGCAGGAGCTGTCGAACCCGCGCGATCTCGCCAAGCAGTTCGACGCCACCGAATACATGGCCTGGCGGGCGTTCCGCGACACCAACGACAGCCGCTACATGGCGCTCACCCTGCCCCGTTTCCTGGGCCGCAACCTCTACGGCGCCAACTCCGAGCCGGTCGAGGAGTTCGGCTTCGAGGAGGACAACGGCAACGGCAGCCACACGAACTATCTGTGGCTCAACGCCGCCTATGCGCTCGGCGTACGGATCACCGAGGCGTTCAAGACCTATGGCTGGTGCACCCGCATCCGCGGCGTGGAGTCCGGCGGCACGGTCGAGGATCTGCCGACGGCGATGTTCCCCACGGACGATGGCTCGCTCGACGCCAAGTGCCCGACCGAGATCGCCATCTCCGACCGCCGCGAGGCCGAGCTCTCCAAGGCCGGGCTGATGGCGCTGATCCACCGCAAGAACACCAACCAGGCCACCTTCATCGGCGCCCAGACGTTGCACGCGCCGAAGGCCTACGAGGATCCGGCGGCGACGGCGAGCGCCAACCTTTCGGCGCGTCTGCCCTACATCTTCGCCAGTTGCCGCTTCGCCCACTATCTGAAGTGCATGGTGCGCGACTGGATCGGCAGCACGCGCGAAGCGCCGCAACTGGCGGCGGACCTGCAATCGTGGGTCATGCAGTACGTCGACGCGCAGCCCGACTTCTCGAGCGAGGAAATCAAAGCTCGCAAACCTTTGAAGGCGGCGTCAATTCAAGTGATCCCGGACGAGGAAAATCCGGGTTATTACCGGGGCGTGTTCCGGTTTATCCCACACTACCAGCTGGAAGGCATGGACGTGTCCCTGAGCATGGTCTCGCGACTTCCCAAGCCCGCGACCTAGTCCGCGTCACAAGTTCTTGCTGCAACCTAACCACTAAAACGCTGAGCCAAAGGAGTTCACCGTGGCCGTCGACATGTTCCTCAAACTTGGTGATATCAAGGGAGAGGCGAAAGATGACAAGCATAAGGGCGAGATCGATGTTCTCGCCTGGAGTTGGGGCCTCTCCAACGCCGGTTCCGCCCACCATGGCGGCGGCGCTGGCGCCGGCAAGGTGAACGTCCAGGATATCTCCGTCACCAAGTGGCTCGATCTCGCCTCGCCGGCGATCGTCAACGCCGTCTGCGTCGGCAAGCACATCCCGGAAGTCACCCTCGTCGTCCGCAAGGCCGGCGAAAAGCCGCTGGAATACCTGACGATCACACTGAAGGAAGTGTACGTCACCAGCGTCTCGACCGGCGGCAGCGGCGGCGAAGACAAGCTGACGGAAAATATCACGCTGAACTTCGCCAAGTTCAAAACGCAGTACAAGGAGCAAGCGGACACCGGCGGCGCCGGCGCTTCGCCCGACTTCTCGTTCGACATCGCGGCCAACAAGGCGGGGTGATCCGCCCCTGTCGGCCTCTGCTGGGTCCCTGTAATGGCCGATGCTGACGAACTGTTGCGCGCGGGTGACCTTGAAGGCGCCCGCGCGTCCCTTGTCGAGGCCGTGCGCAAGGGGCCGCAGGACCAGCCGGCGCGCATGTTCCTGTTCCAGCTGCTCTGCGTCAGCGGGGAGTGGGACAAGGCGCTGACGCAGCTGCGGGCGCTCGCCCAGCTCTCCCCCGAAGCGCAGATGCTGTCGGTGGCTTACGGCCAGGCGATCGAGGCCGAGAAGTTCCGCGCCAAGGTGTTCGCCGGGACGGCGCAGCCGGCGCTGCTGGTCAGCTCGTCGGCCTGGGCCGGCGACCTCGCCGGCGCGCTCGCGGCGCTCTGCCAGGGCCGCGCCGCCGACGCCGAGGCGTTGCGCGACAAGGCGTTCGAAGCCGCTCCGGATACGCCGGGCGACCTAGATGGGACGCCGTTCGACTGGATCGCCGATGGCGACGCCCGCTTCGGGCCAGCGATCGAGGCGATCATCGCCGGCCAGTGGGGCCTGGTGCCGTTCGACGCGATCGAGAAGATCGAGTTGGAGGGTCCGCGCGACCTGCGCGACATCGTCTGGCTGCCGGTGCAGCTGGCGTTCAAGACCGGCCAGTCGGTCGCCGCGTTGCTGCCGGCGCGCTACCCGGGCAGCGAGACCAGCCAGGACGTTTCGCTGAAGCTGAACTCGTGGCACGGACTGGGTCGAACAGCCCTGGGGGCAGGCTGGGGTTGGCCAGCACGAGTGGAGCCTGAGCGACGGCTCCGACGTCGGCATGCTGTCGCTGCGGCGCCTCGCGTTCCGCTGATGGCCGCCAGCCGCCTCAACCCGACCCTGTTCGACAAGCTGGTCGCCGACCTCGAGATCGAGGGCCTGCGCGAATCCGAGAACGAGCGGCGCGCGGCCGACATGGGCGGCTCGATGATGCGCTTCTACACCGTGCCCAGGATCGAGCGCTTCAACGAGGCGGCGCTGCGCACCACCGTGCGGCGCGAGCTGAGCTGGCTGCTCAACACCACCAACCTCGGCGCGGTCGAAGACCTGACGCCCTATCCCGAGGTCGCCACCTCGGTGCTGAACTACGGCGTGCCTGACCTGGCCGGCAAGACGCTGACCAAGCGCGTGATCCAGGGCCGCGCGCGGGAGATCCGCGACGCCATCCGCGCCTTCGAGCCGCGCATGGACCCGAAGCGGCTGGAGGTCGAAGCGCTTTCGACCTTCGAGCGCGAGAATGCGGTCACCTACGTCATCCGCGGCGACGTTTCCGCGGCCGTGCAGGCCATGCCCGTCGAGTTCAAGACCGACATCGAGGTTGACACGGCGTCGGTCACGGTCCGGGAATAGGCGCCGTGGATCCCCGGCTGCTGCGCGCCTACAATGACGAGCTGATCTATCTGCGCGAGACGGCGCGGGAGTTCGGCGAGGAATACGAGAGCGTCGCCGGCCGGCTGGGCCTGGCCACCCCGACCGAGGTCGACCCCTACGTCGAGCGGCTGCTGGAGGGCGTCGCCTTCCTGGCCGCGCGGGTGAACGTCAAGCTGCAGGACCAGTTTCCTGAATTCACCCAGCACCTGCTGCAGGCGATCCAGCCGCACTATCTGGCCCCGACGCCCTCGATGTGCGTGGTCGCCTTCGAGCCGCAGATGGCCGACCAGTCGCTGGTGCCCGGTTTCAGCCTGCCGCGCGGGACCGAGCTCACGTCGATCGCCAAGGATCAGGGCGGTGCGGTGGTGACGTTCAAGACCGGCCATCCGGTCACGCTGTGGCCGCTGCAGATCACCGAGGCGGAGTATCTGGCGACGCGCGCGGCGGTGGCGCCGTTCGCCGCGGCGGCCGGCGTCCGCGCCGAGTCCGGGCTGCGCCTGCGTTTCGCCGGGGCCGGCGGCGTGCCGTTGCCGAAGATCGCCCCCGACGACCTGCCGATCTACCTGGCCGGCGCGGAGACCATTCCGGGCGAGCTCTATCGTCAGATCATCGGCGAGAGCCTGGCGGTGATCGCCCGCTCGGCGACCTCGGGCGCGGGCCAGCAGGGCTGGTTCCGGCTGCCGCTGCCCGAGCAGGACGGCTTCGAGGACGAGTGCGCGCTGCTGCCGCACGAGCAGCGCTCGTTCCGCGGCTACCGGCTGCTCAGCGAGTATTTCGCCTGCCCGGAGCGGTTCCAGTTCATCCGGCTGAAGCAGCTGGCCGAGGCGTTCGCCGGCAGCGCCGAGGCCTGCGACGTGGTGCTGCTGTTCAGCCGCAACGCCCCGGCGTTGGCCAAGGCGATCAGCCCGCAGAACTTCCGCCTGTTCGCCACGCCGGCGATCAATCTGTTCGAGAAGCAGCTCGGCCGGGTGCAGGTCCGTCCTTACGAACACGAGTTCCAGGTGATGCCGGACCGCACCAGACCGCTCGACTTCGAGGTCTACCGGGTGCTGGAGGTGACCGCCTACGGATCGCAGAATGGGGACCCGCGCCCGGTGGCGCCGCTCTACGCGTTCGGCGCCCTGCTCTACGACTGGCGCGAGGCGGTGTTCTACGCCACGCGGCTGAAACGCCGGCGGCTCTCGACCAAGGAGCAGCGGCTGCGGCGCCGCACCGACTACCTCGGCACCGAGACGTGGCTCAGCCTGACCGCGCCGGGTGACGCGGCCAGCGTCGACCGCATCAGCGAACTGGCCGTCCGCGCCCTGGTGACCAACCGCGAGCTGCCGGAGTTGCTGCGCTTCGGCGGCGCGACAGACTTCAACCTGACCGCCGGGCCGGTGCGGGCGGTGACGGTGGTGCGGGCCCCGACCCGGCCGCAGCCGCCGCTCGGACTGGCCGATGGCGCCTGGCGCGTGATCAGCCACCTGACCCCCAACTACGCCAGCCTGGCGCCCACCGACCACGACGACCCGTCGATCCTGCGCGACCACCTGGCGCTCTATGGCCGGATCGAGGACGCGATGACCCGCCGGCAGGTGGACGGGGTGCTTTCGGTCAGGTCCGAACCGGTGACGCGGCGCGTGCCCGGCCACGACCGGCTGGCCTTCGCCCGCGGCCTGCGCATCAAGCTGAAGCTCGACGACGTGTCCTACGAGAACGCGCGCATGTTCCTGTTCTCGGCGGTGCTGGAGCGCTTCCTGGCCGAGTTCGCCACCGTCAACTCCTTCACCGAGTGTGTTTTCGAATCCGTCCAGGAGGGGACGTTCGTGCAATGGCCGCCAAGAGTGGGACGCCGCCGCAACATCTGAGCTACCTCGCCGAGGTCGCGAAGGCGGCCGTGCGCTACGGCGTCTTTCCGGTGCTGCGCGCCGCCGAGGCGCGCGCGCCGGACCTGCCGCGGATCGGCGACTCGCGCCTCCCGGCCCAGAACATCGTCGACCTGAATCAGAGCCCGCACGTCGCCTTCCCGGACTCGACGCTGGAGTTGATCGAGATCAAGGACGGCCGGGCGGACGTAAATGGCTACTGGCTGGGCCTGACCGGTCCGATGGGGCCGCTGCCGCTGCATCTGACCGAGTTCGCGATGAACGAGCGGCGCTACGGCCACAAGCGCCCGTTCGGCCGCTTCCTCGACGTGCTGGCCGGGCGGATGCTGCAGTTCTTCTATCGCGCCTGGGCCGACAGTCAGCCGGTCGCCCATGCCGACCGCCCGAACGACGACCGCTTCGCCAAATACCTGGCTGCGCTCTCGGGCGCCGCCGAGAACGTGCCGGGCGATGCGTCATTTCCGACCCGGGCGCGGCTGCACTACGCCAGCCTGTTCGCCTCCCACCGCAGCGCCGCAGGCATCCAGGACGCGCTCGGCCACCTCCTCGGCATGCCGGTGCGCGTGAAGGAATTCCTGCCCCGCTGGCGTGGCATCGAACCGGCCGACCGCAGCCGGTTGGGTGCGCCGGGCGGCTTCAACGCGCTCGGCCGCGACCTGGTCGCCGGCTCCAGCGTGCGGGCCTACACCGACGCCTACCGGATCGTGGTGCGCGCACGCAGCTTCGCGGAGTATGAAAGCTTCCTCCCCACCGGGGCCCAGTTCAAGATCGCGGCGGAGGCTTTGGACGCCTTCACGCCGTCGCATTTGGAGTGGGAGCTGGAGGTGGAGCTCGACGAACGGGACGCCCGGCCGGCGAAGCTTGACGGGCGCACCAGGATGGGATGGACAAGTTGGATGGCGCCGACGGGCGCCGGCGGCGTCCGGGCTGAGGCGCGTTTGGGCCGAAGCGCGTTGCGCATCGCCTGAGGGAGCGGAGTGTCATGAGCGAAATCAGCCGGTCAGCCCTGTTCGGGCGCCTCAACCCCACCGCCCTGAAGGCGATCGAGACGGCGACCGGGTTCTGCAAGATGCGCGGCAACCCCTACGTCGAGCTCGCGCACTGGATGCACATCCTGTTGCAGGACCCGCGCAACGACATCGGCCTGATCCGCACCCGCTTCGGCATCGACGACGCGACGATGGCGCGCGACACGGTGGCGGCGCTCGACGCGCTGCCCCGCGGCGCGACCGCGATCTCCGACTTCTCCCCACAGATCGAGGAGGCGATCGAGAAGGGCTGGCTCTACGCCTCGCTGATGTTCGCCGCCGGGCGGGTGCGCAGCGGCCACCTGATCCTCGGCATGCTCAAGACCCCGCAGCTGAAGAACGCGCTGCTGTCGCTCTCGGCCGAGTGGCGCAAGGTGCAGGCGGACAAGCTGGGCGACGAGTTCGCGCAGATCTGCGGCGGATCATCGGAAGCTGGCTCCGAGAACGCCGGCGTGGCGCCAACCGCCGGCGGGGAGCCTGGCGCGGTCGACGGTGGCGGGGGCGCGGCGAGCGGCGAGGCGCTGGCGAAGTTCTCGGTCGACCTGACCGAAAAGGCGCGCAACGGCGAGATCGACCCGATCGTCGGCCGCGACGCCGAGATCCGCCAGGTGATCGACATCCTGCTGCGCCGTCGCCAGAACAACCCGATCCTCACCGGCGAGGCGGGCGTCGGCAAGACCTTTGTCGTGGAGGGCTTCGCCCGCCGCATCGTCGAGGGCGACGTGCCGCCGGTGCTGCGCGACGTGACGCTGCGGTCGCTCGATATCGGCCTGCTGCAGGCCGGCGCGAGCGTGAAGGGCGAGTTCGAAAAGCGCCTGCGCCAGGTGATCGACGAGGTGGAATCCTCGCCCAAGCCGATCATCCTGTTCATCGACGAAGCCCACACCCTGATCGGCGCCGGCGGATCGGCCGGCACGGGCGATGCGGCCAACCTGCTCAAGCCCGCCCTGGCGCGGGGGCGCCTGCGCACCATCGCCGCGACCACCTGGGCCGAGTACCGGCAGTATTTCGAGAAGGACCCGGCGCTGACCCGCCGCTTCCAGACCGTCAACGTCGGCGAGCCCGAGACCGACAAGGCCATCGCCATGATCCGCGCGGGCGCGCCGTTGATGGAGCAGCACCACAACGTCGTGGTGCTGGACGAGGCGATCGAGGCCTCGGTCAAACTCTCGCAGCGCTACGTGCCGGCCCGGCAGCTGCCGGACAAGGCCGTCTCGCTGCTGGACACGGCTTGCGCCCGCGTCGCGGTTTCCCAGCACTCAACGCCGGCGCCGGTGGAGGATCGCCGACGGCGAGTCGAACTGCTCGCCGTCGAGCTGGAGATCGCCACTCGCGAGGCCGAGGGCCACTACAACGCCGGCGAACGAATCGACAAGATCGAGGAGCAGATCGCCGAGGCGACCGCCGCCTACGACGAGATCAACGCCAAGTGGGACCGCGAGATGAAGGCCCTGGACGCCGTCCGCGCGGCGCGGGACGCACTGACCCAGGCGCGGGAGGCGGCGAAGGACGCCGAAACGCCGCACAAGGACGATCCTGCCGCCGTCGCGGCGCTGACGGCCGCGATCGGCGCCATGCGCGAAGCCCAGGGCGACCAGCCGATGGTGTTCGGGGTGGTGGACGCGGACGCGGTGGCCTCCGTCGTCGGCGACTGGACCGGCATTCCGATCGGCCGGATGGTCAAGGACGAGATCGCCCAGGTGCTGACCATCGCCGACCAGCTGAAGAAGCGCGTGGTAGGCCAGGACCACGCCATGGAGGCGATCGGCAAGCGGATCCAGACCAGCCGCGCGAAGCTCGACAACCCCAACAAGCCGGTGGGCGTCTTCATGCTGTGCGGCCCGTCCGGGGTCGGCAAGACCGAGACGGCGCTGGTGCTGTCGGAGCTGCTGTTCTCGGGCGACAACTCGATGATCGTCATCAACATGAGCGAGTTCCAGGAAGCCCATACCGTCTCGACTCTGAAGGGTGCGCCGGCCGGATATGTCGGGTACGGACAAGGTGGCGTGCTGACCGAAGCCGTGCGGCGGCGGCCCTATTCCGTGGTGCTGCTCGACGAGGTCGAGAAAGCGCACCCGGACGTCCACGAGATGTTCTTCCAGGTGTTCGACAAGGGCTACATGGACGACGCCGAGGGGCGCTACATCGACTTCAAGAACACCCTGATCCTGCTGACGTCGAACGTCGGCACCGAGCTGATCACCAGCCTGTCGGAAGACCCGGAGATGGCGCCGGACGCCGAGAGCCTGGCCCAGGCGCTGCGGCCGGAGCTGCTGAAGGTGTTCCCGCCCGCCCTGCTGGGGCGGCTGATCGTGCTGCCCTACTATCCGCTCAGCCCGGACATGCTGAAGGGCATCGTCCGTCTGCAGCTAGACCGGGTGAAGCGGCGCATCCTCGACAACCACGGCATCCAGTTCGACTACGGCGAGGACGTCGTCGACTTGGTGGTCTCGCGCTGCAACGAGGTGGCGTCCGGCGGGCGGATGATCGACGCGATCTTGACCAACACCATGCTGCCCGAGCTCTCGATCGCCCTGCTGGAGCGGCAGATGGCCGGCGAGCCGGTGGCGAAGATCCACGTCGGCGTGAAGGACTCGGTGTTCGACTATACGTTCCAGGGCCCCGAGCCGGCGGCGCCCGCCGCGACGGCGCCGGCGGCCCCCGAGCCAGCCGAGGCCTGATCCGCTGGCGACCGCCTACGACGAGATCGCCTATCCGACGCTGGCGTTTCGTCAGACACACCCGGAGCGGCTGGCGACGCAGGCCGCTCTGTTCGGCCTGCCGTTCGCGCCCGTCTGCGCCTGCCGGGTGCTGGACATAGGCTGCGGCGACGGCGCCAACCTGATCCCGATGGCCGTGGCCTACCCCCAGGCCAGTTTCGTCGGCTTCGATCTGTCGGCCAACGCGATCGCCCGCGGCCAGCAGCTGATCGACCAGCTGGGCCTCGGCAACATCCGCCTCGAAGTCCGCGACGTGATGGAGGCGGACTACGGCGCTGGCGCTTTCGACTACGTCATCGCCCACGGCCTCTACGCCTGGATCCCCACGCCGGCGCGGGACGCGCTGCTGGCCTCGACCGGCCGACACCTGGCGCCGAACGGCGTCGCTTTCGTCAGCTACAACGCCCTGCCCGGCTGCCGCATCCGCCAGATCGTCCGCGAGATGCTGCTGTTCCAGATCCGCGACGTCAGCGAGCCCCGGACGCGCGTGCAGGCCGCCCGCCAGGCGGCGCAAGCGTTCCTCGACAGCTATGCGGACGACATCCCAGGCCAGGTGGCGATCCGGACCGAGCTCAAGGAGCTGCTGGAGCGGCCTGTGGACGTGCTGGCCCACGATGACCTGGGCGAGGTCTACGAGCCGGCCTACCTGCGCCAGTTCCTCGATCATGCCGGCCGGCACGGGTTGCAGTTCCTCACCGAGGCGACGCTGGGTCGATGCGGCGAAGGCTTTCTGCCACCGGATGCGACGGACCTCGACGTCACGGTCTCGCTGCAGCAGCTGGATTTCAGAGTGCTCAGAACCTACCGCGAGAACCTGCTGGTCCACGCCAGCGTCCCGCTGCGCCGGCGGCCCGAGCCCGGGCGGCTGGCGGCGCTGTTCGTCGCCGCGCCGGTGCGCCGGGTCGAGGAAGAGGCGGCCGACGACGTCTACGATATCGGCCAGAAGCGCGTGAAACTGCCAGACGCGCAGCTGCGGCAGGTGGTCGAGCGCATCGGCGCGGCGTGGCCCGCGGCTTTGCCGGTCGCCGATCTCGACCTAGACGAGGAACATGCCGAAGCGCTGCTGCGCCTGCACTGGAACGGCGTCGTCGAGCTGTTGACCGCGCCGCCCGCGTTCGCCGTGAAAGTCCCGGACCGCCCGACCGCTTCGCCGCTGGCGCGGATCCAGGCCGCCGCCGGGGGGGCGCGGCTGACGACGCTACGGCACACGATGGTGGAGATCGGCGATGCGGTCGGCCTGCGCTTCATCGCCGGGCTCGACGGCGCACGCACGGTGGACCAGGTCTCCGCCGACATGGCCGCCGAGCACGACCGGCCCGCCCAGGAAATGCGCAGACAGGTGCTGAGCAAGCTGGACGACCTCGTCCGTCTGGGCCTGCTGCTAGGCCCCTGACCGGCTCTAGTGTCCCGATTCCGAAGTTCGCAAGTGCATCATGGCAGGCTCGGTCGAACTTCGGAATCGATCAGGACACTAGCAAGTATAAGTATCTAGTGTGCTTTCTCGGATCTGAAGTTCGCTCGGAGCCCGATCCAACGAGCAGGCGAACTTCAGATCCAGCACACTAGCGTCCGCCTTGGATCACGCGCCGCCCAGCAGCGCTCGGGCCTCGTTCCACATCGACAGCGCCAGCTCGCCAGCCGGCTCGGCGCGGGCCAGGCGGGCGGACTGGCCGGCCCAGGCCTGCATGCGGTCGAGATCGCCGACCGCGGCCGCCGCCTCGCGCATCGGCGTGGTGAGGCCGCGCTGCACCGGATAGGGCGCGGGCGCCGGCGCGTCCGGCCCGGCCGCCGCCCGGGCGTAGGCCGTCGCCACGGCGCGGCCGGCGCGACCGGAAAACGCGCGGGTGACCATGGTGTCCTCGGGCTGGGCGGCGGCCAGCGCATCGGCCCAGGTCGGGTTGGTCCCGGCCTCGGGGGAGCGCAGGAAGCCGGTGCCGATCTGCACCGCGCTGGCCCCGAGCGTGAGGGCGGCGGCGATGCCGCGCGCATCCCCCACCCCGCCGGTGGCGACCACGGGAAGCTTCACCGCATCGGCGATGGCCGGGACCAGGGCGAACAGACCGACGAGATCGGTCTGCGCGCGGCCCGCGTCGAACGCGCCGCGGTGCCCGCCGGCCTCCATGCCCTGGGCGACGATCACGTCCGCGCCCGCCGCCTCCGCCGCCTTGGCCTCGGCGACGGTGGTGGCGTTGGCGAACCAGGCGACGCCGCGCGCCTTCAGCCGCTCGACCACGGACGGGGGATAGAGCCCCATGATCGACGAAACGACGGGCGGCGCCGCTTCGATCAGCGCCTCGCACTGCGCCTCGAAGTCCCGCAACCGCACGTCGCCCGCCTCGGGGGCCGGCTCGGGCCCCCACCGAGCCAGGAACGCGCGCAGCGCGGCTTCGTGCGCCGGATCGCGCTGCGGCGGCGGGTCGGGGATCCACAGGTTGATCTGGAACGCGCCGTTGCTGGCGGCCCGGACCTCGGCGGCCCAGGCCAGGATCGCCGCCGGCGACATCACCAGCGCCCCGCAGGCGCCCAGTCCGCCCGCGTTGGCGATCGCCGCCGCCAGCGCCGGCGGGCAGGCGCCCGCCATCGGCGCCATCAGGATCGGCAGGCGCAGACCGAACCGTTCGCAGAAAGCCCGGGCGCGTTCGAGGGGCGACATGGGCGCCTACTAGCGCCGAACGCCAGCGCCAGTCTAGGCGAGGAGGGCCGCCACCGCCGCGCTCAGCGCCACCACCAGCCAGGGCGGCGCGCGCCAGGCCGTGAGCAGCAGGAAGGCGGCGAGCACAACCGCCACGTCCGCCGGCGCGCCAACCGCCGTGGTCCAGACCGGATTGTAGAGCGCGGCCGCGAGCAGGCCAACGACGGCGGCGTTGGCGCCCATCAGCGCGCCCTGCGCTCCGCGCCGCCGCCGCAGCGCGTTCCAGAACGGCGCCGCGCCGACGATCAGGAAGAACGAGGGCGCGAAGATCCCGACCAGGCAGATCAGCGCTCCGGGCCAGCCGTTCGGCGCCGGGCCCATCGCCGCGCCGAGGTAGGCGGCGAAAGTGAAGAGCGGGCCTGGGACCGCCTGCGCCGCGCCATAGCCGGAGAGGAACGCGTCCGGTGTGATCCATCCCGGCGTCACGACCTGCGCCTGCAGCAACGGCAGGACCACATGGCCGCCGCCGAACACCAGCGAGCCGACGCGGTAGAACCGGGCGAACAGGTCCAGCCCATGGTCGCCGGTGACGCTCGCGGCCAGCGGCAGGGCGACCAGCAGCGCCGCGAACAGCCCCAGCGCCGCCGCGCCGGCGCGGCGTCCGACCATGACCGGCAGTTCCGGCCGCGGCGCGTCCTCTTTCGGCCGCAGCAGCGCCAAGCCCAGCGCCAGCCCCGCGGCGATGACCCCGAGCTGGGTCAGGGCCGAGGGCAGCAACAGCGCCGCCAGCGCCGCGGCCACCGCGAAGGTGGCGCGTTCGCGGTCCGGCGCCAGCGAGCGGGTCATCGCCAGCACCGCCTGGGCGACCACCGCCACCGCCGCCAGCCGCAGGCCGTGCAGCCAGGCGCCGCCCAGCGAGCGGCTCAGCGTCGGCGCGGCGAGGGCGAAGAGCAGCATGGCCGCGGCCGACGGCGTCGTGAAGCCCAGCCAGGCCGCCGCCGCGCCGCCATAGCCGGCGCGCGACAGCCCGATCATCAGGCCGACCTGGCTCGACGCCGGGCCGGGCAGGAACTGGCAGAGCGCGACGATGTCGGCGAACGTCGCCTCATCGAGCCAGCGGCGCCGCTCGACGAACTCGCGGCGGAAGTAGCCGAGGTGGGCGATCGGACCGCCGAACGAGGTCAGACCCAGCCGCAGGAAGATCGCAAGCACCTCGAGCGCCGAGCCGCGGGCGGCGGCGGTCTGCGAGGCGCCTTGCGAAGCATCCATCACGTCGCCTGGGAAAAGCGCCGCCTTGAGCGGTTCGGCCGGTGATAGCGGAACCGGAACCGCGCCGGAAGGTTCGGCTAGGAACCCGAGGAGACAATCATATGGCCGAACTCGACCCCAGCGACCCGCGCGCCCACACCGCGCTGATGGAGAAGCGGTTCAAGGACACCGTCAGCGAACTGCGCAGCGAGATCAGGACGTTGCAGGATCCGCGCGCCAGAGCGCTGTTCGAGACCGCCGCCGAGGTGATCGGCGGCCTGGAGAGGGCGTTCCACGACTACGACAAGCGCGACGAGCTGGCCTGGAGCTGACCCCTTGGCGATCCTGGCGCTGGCGACCGACTACGACGGCACGCTCGCCCGCCGGGGCGTGATCCATCGGAACACCCTGGAGGCGCTGGTGCGGCTGAAGGCCAGCCGGCGCAAGCTGCTGCTGGTCACCGGGCGCGAACTGCCGGACCTGCGATCGGTGTTCGCCGAGGTCGACCTGTTCGACGCGGTGATCGCCGAAAACGGCGCCCTGCTCTATCGGCCCGGCAAGGCCGAGACGCCGCTGGCGCCGCCGCCGCCGCCGGCGCTCGTCGACGCGCTGCGTCAGCGCGGCGTCGCGCCGCTGGCGATCGGCCGCTCGATCCTCGCCACCCTCCGCAGCCACGAAGACGCCGTGGCGGCGGCGATCGCGGCGGTCGGGTCGCCGTGGCGGATGATCTTCAACAAGGACTCGGTGATGGTGCTGCCCGATCAGGTCGACAAGGGCAGCGGCCTGGCGGCCGGCCTGCGCGCCCTGCGCCTGTCGCCGGCCGAAATGCTCGGGGTCGGCGACGCGGAGAACGACCTGCCGTTCCTGGCCGCCTGCGGCGTCTCCGCCGCGGTGGCCAACGCCCTCCCCGCCGTGAAGACTGAGGTCGACCTGGTCACATGGGGCGAGGAAGGCGACGGCGTCGCCTGGCTGATCGAGCGCGTGTTGGACGGGACGCTGGACGAGACGTTCGGCGCCCGCCCGCTCACCGCGTCGCCAACAGCGCCTGGATCGCCCTGACCGTCGTGTCCCACGCCGGCGTTCCGGGCGAGATCAGCTCGACGTGGCCGGCGCCCGCCACCGTTGTCGCGGCGATGCGAGCGCCCAGCCGTTTCATCTTGGCCCGGTAAGCCTCGGCCAGCGGTGGCGGCGCGAGCGGGTCCTGCTCGCCGCTGATCAGCCGCTCGACGTCCGCGCCGACTCCCAGCTCGGCGGGCGAGGTGTCGGCGTAGACCTTCGGATGGGACGCGCCGGGCGGCCCCACCAGCTTGTCGACATTGTCGGCGCCGCAGATGTCCTGGGCGCGCACGGCCTTCAGGTCGGGCAGTCCGCCGCTGCTGACGACGGCGGCGATCGGCAGCGGCCGGGCGACCCTCAGCACGCTGCCGGCCGGAATGCGCGGGCGCGCCGCCAGCCAGAGCGCCAGGTGGCCGCCGGCGGAGTGGCCGAAGGCGACGACATGGCTGGTCCGCAGGTGATAGGCCGGCGCGACCTGCGCCAGCTTGTCAGCGCCCGCCGCGACATCCTGGAACGTGCCGGGATAGCCGCCGCCGGGCCGGTCGACGCCGCGGTATTCGATGTTCCAGACCGCGATCCCGCGCCGGCGCAGGTCCTCGGCGGCGTAGTTCATGATCGTGAGCTTGGCGACGCCGGAGCGCCAGCAGCCGCCATGCACCATCAGCACCACCGGGAACGGACCCTTGCCGTCCGGCAGCCAAAGGTCCGCGACCTGCAAGGGCGACGCGCCGTAGGCGATTTCCCGGGTCGGCGACGGCAGCGGCCGGCCCATCAGGTCGGGCCAGTCCATCAGCGGCGCGGCCCGCGCCGGCGCGCCGGCCAGCTGCGCAAGCCCGATCAGCGCCGCCGCGGCCGCCAGGCGTTTCATCGGTCGGCCGCCCAGGATTACTCCGGAACCGTCTCGCCGGAGCCGCCGAAATCGGCCGGGAAGTCCTTCAGCTTCGGCAGCCCGTCCTTCATCGGCAGCACGGTCTCGGCGTAGTTGATGTGGAGGCCGGGCGCGAACTTGAGCGTTGGCAGGGTGGCGGAGAACACGTCGACCACGCCAAGCGTCGGATGGTTGGTCATCAGGTGGCCGCCGCACTTGGCGCAGTACTGCCGCTGACTGAGCGGGCTCTGCTGGTAAGTGGCCAGGTGCTCGGTCCCGGCGGTGACCTTGACCGCGTCCGGCGCCCAGAGTGTGAACGCGTTGACCGGCCCGCCCGACCACGAGCGGCACGAGCGGCAGTGGCAATAGCCCATCGCCTGCGGCTCGCCGCTGGTTTGGATCTTCACCGCGCCGCAGAAGCACCCACCGCTGTAGGACATCGCCCGTTCTCCATCGTCGTCATGGTCGAAACGGGCTAGGCTAGAGCACCGCGGCCGACAAGCGTAAAACCGGCTGGCAGATTCCCATGGCCCATCACCATCATCACGACCATGACCATGGCCACGGCCACGGCGGCCACCATGGTCACAGCCACGCGCCGGCCGATTTCGGCCGCGCGTTCGCGATCGGGATCGCGCTGAACACGGCCTATGTGATCGGCGAGGCGGCCTACGGCGTGTTCGCCAACTCGCTGGCGCTGCTGGCCGACGCCGGCCACAACGCCGGCGACGTCGTCAGCCTCGGCCTCGCGTGGCTGGCGGCCTGGCTCTCCAAGCGCGCGCCTTCCAGCCGGTTCACCTACGGCCTGAGCTCGTCCTCGATCCTGGCGGCGCTGGCCAACGCCGTGCTGCTGGCGCTGATCACCGGCGGAATCGCCTGGGAGGCGGTGCTGCGGCTGATGCAGCCGGAACCGGCGGCGGGCGTGACGATCATGGCCGTGGCCGCGGTCGGCATCGCCATCAACGGCGCCACGGCGCTGATGTTCGCCTCCGGCCGCGACCGCGATCTCAACGTCAGGAGCGCGTTCCAGCACATGGCCGCCGACGCGCTGGTGGCGCTGGGCGTGGTGGCGACCGGGGCGGCGATCCTCGTCACCCACTGGCTCTGGCTCGACCCGGCGATCAGCCTGGTGATCAGCGCGGTGATCGTCTGGGGCACCTGGTCGCTGCTACGCGAGGCGCTGGCGCTGGCGCTGGCGGCGGTGCCGGCCGGGGTCGACCGCGGCGGCGTCGCCGACTACCTCGCCGGCCTGCCGGGCGTCACCGGGGTGCACGACCTGCACATCTGGGGCATGAGCACGACCGAGACGGCGCTGACGGCCCACCTGGTCCGACCCGGCGCCGCCCTCGACGACGCGATGCTGAGCGAGGCCTGCAGCGAGTTGCGCCGCCGTTTCGCGATCCACCACGCCACCCTGCAGGTCGAAGGCGGCGAGACGCCGTGCGAACTGGCGGATCACGCGGCGGCGTGAGCGAGCGCCCGCCAGGCCAGGTCATTCCGCTGCGCAGCCGCAAGCCGCGCGGGCAGGGTCATGAGCGCCGGGCCGAGATCCTGGCGGCGGCCAAGGCGCTGTTCCTCGCCGACGGCTACGCGGGGTTCACCACCCGCAAACTCGCCGCCGCCGTCGGCCTCTCGCAGACCGGGCTCTACGTCTATTTCCGCAGCAAGGAGGAGCTGTTCGACGCGCTTTGCCGTCAGAGCTTCGTCGTCCTGGCGGAGGACTTCCGCAAGGCGGTGGCCGGCGCCGGCGAGGGCATGCCCAGGCTGCGGGCTCTGGGCCTGGCCTACATCCAGTTCGGCCAGAGCCACCCGGACGAATACCGGCTGACGTTTCTGGAGGGCCCCGGACTGCTGAAGATGCCGGAGGGCGGCCACGACCTGGATCTGCAGCGCCCGCTCGACCAGCACGGCATCGGCAATCAGGTGTTCCTGCTCATCCGCGCCGAGCTGCAACGGCTGGCGGAGGCGGGCGAGTTGCGCCCCCTCGACCTCACCGTCGCCACCCACACGGTCTGGTTCGCCCTGCATGGCCTGGTCGCGACCCTCATCGCCCGCCCCGACTTCCTGAAGGCGGGCGCCGATGTGCTGATCGACGGTCTGCTCGACAGCGTGGAGCACGGCTTGCGCGCCTGACCGTTCGGCGATAAGTGTTCACTGAACACTAATCGTCGAACAGTTGGAGAAGCGCCATGACCCTGAGCAACCAAATCCGGGCGGTCGTCGTGGACGACGCGGGCCGGCTCGGCATCGCGAACGTGCCGCCGCCCGAGCCGGGGCCGGGCGAGGCGCTGATCGAGGTCGCGGCGATCTCGCTGAACCGGGGCGAGGTGAAAACGGCGTTGGCCGCGGCGCAGGGCTGGCGACCCGGCTGGGACTTCGCCGGCACGGTGGTGAAGCCAGCCGCCGACGGCGGCGGCCCCAAGGCCGGAACGCGCGTGGTCGGCTTCGCGCCGGTTGGCGCGTGGGCCGAATACCTCGCCGTCCTCGCCGTTCGCGCTGGCCGCCCTCCCGGACGCGGTTTCGTTCGAGGCGGCGGCGACCTTGCCGGTGGCTGGCGGCACAGCGCTGCACGCGCTGCGCCGCGGACCGAAGACGCCCGGCCGGCGGGTGCTGGTCACCGGCGCGTCGGGCGGCGTCGGGGTCTATGCGGTCCAGCTGGCCGCCGGCGCCGGCGACGAGGTGACGGCGGCGATCCGCTCGCCGGCGAACGAGGCGATGGCGCGCGGGCTGGGCGCCGGCCACGTGACGATCGGCGAGACGCTGGCCGGCGACATCGGCCCGTTCGACCTGATCGTGGAATCGGTCGGCGGCCGCACGCTGGGGACGGCGCTCGGCCTGCTGGCGCCGGGCGGGACCTGCGTGAACCTGGGCGCATCGGAAAGCTCGACGGGCGAGTTCGACCTCAGCAAGTTCCGCGGCGCCGGCGGGACCACGCTTTACGGCCTGGCCATGTTCTACGAGCTGCAGCACGAGCCGCCGTCGGCCACCCTGGCCGAACTCGTGGACCTGGTCGCCGCCGGCAAGCTGAAGCCGCTGATCGAGCGCCGCGCCCCGGTCGGCGAGATCGCCGAGGTCGCCCAGGCCCTGATCGATCGCCAGTTCGCCGGCAAGGCGGTGCTGAGCTTCCAGGTCTGAAACCCCATCACCGTCACCCCGGACGGCCTGCGTGGCCGATCCGGGGCCGGACCCGCCGGCGCCAAGATCACATTCCAGCTTGACGACGGCGCTTCCGGCCCCGCCTCTCCGCGGCGCTTCGGCCGGGGTGACGGAGGGGGGATTTCACCGGATCGACGCTAAGGCCCCTGGCGAGCCCGCACGCCGCTTCGGTGACGTTACTGGTAGTACCCTAGCCGGAGGGTCCGCCGCGTGGCCCTATGGGCCGCCTGCGGGGCTTGGCGAGCCGTCCATGGGGCTACTCCCCGCCGATCAGGTCCCGACGGTTTTTCTCCAGCTCCTCCGCATACCGCCGGGTGGCGTAGGCTTCGGAGAGCACGCCCAGCACCTGCTGCCCCTCGTCAAGCACGGCCAGTTCGTCGCTGCCGGTGCGGTCGAACACGCCCATCACCTGGCGGATGTTCATCTCCGGCGTCAGCCAGTCGCCGGTCAGGGTGGCCGCCTCGCTGACCACGCCCTCCCCGTCCTCGTCGGCATAGACGGCCGATGTCGGCACGATGCCGGCGTAGCGGCCGGCCGCGTCGACGGCGACCACCCGGCGGGTCGAGCCGAGCGGGAAGCGGCGGCGAAACTCGGCCAGCTCGGCGTCCGCGACGATGGTGGGCGCGTCGGTGCGCATCATCCGCCCCGCGGTCAGGCTGCGCAGCCAGCCGACGTCGTGGGCGCTGCGGATGGTCTCGCCGCGCAGGTGCAGCCGCCAGGTCGAGAACGAGTAGCCGAACATCTCGCGCACGATCAGGCCGGCGACGATCGAGGCGGTCAGCGTCGCGGCGGTGAGGCCGAAGTCGCCGGTCGTCTCCAGCACCAGGAACGACATGGTGAAAGGCCCGCCGACGATCGCCACCGCCATCGCGCCCATGCCGACCAGCGCCGCGGCCATCGGATCCAGCGTGGCGTTGGTGAACTGGTCCAGCAGCACCGCGTAGAGCCGGCCCACCAGCGCCCCGAGATAGAGCGAGGCGAAGAACAGGCCGCCGCGAAAGCCGAACCCGAGGGCGATGATCGACGCCAGCGCCTTGGTCGAGATCAGGAAGATCAGCGCGGCGATCCCGAGCTGGGCGGCAAGGTCGAGGTGCATGGCGCCGTGGCCGGCCGAGAGGGTCTGCGGCGCGAACAGCGCCAGACCCGCCAGCAGCAGGCCGCCCGCCACCGGCCGCAGCGGGCGCGCCTGCGGCGGCAGCTTGCCGGTCATGGTCTCGGTGAAGCCCACCATCCGCATCACCGCGATGCCGAAGAAGGCGCAGATCAGGCCGAGGCCCGCGAACAGCAGGTAGTGCGAGAGCAGCAGATCCTGGCCGGCGCCGATGCGCACCACCAGCGGCTCGAAGTGCGCCAGCCGGGTCATCAGCGTGGCGGCCAGCGCGGCCGCGACCACCGGGGCGATGTTGGCGATGGTGTAGGAGCCGATCACGATCTCGAACGCGTAGAAGGCGCCGGTCAGCGGCGCGCCGAACGCCGCGGCGATGGCGGCCCCGGCCCCGGCGCCGACGAAGGTGCGCAGGTCGCTGCGACGCAGGTTGAACGCGCGGCCGGTGAGCGAAGCCAGCGAGCCGCCCATCTGCGCGTAGGCCGCCTCCAGCCCGACCGAGGCGCCAAAGCCGTTGGAGGCCATGGTCTGGGCGGTGACGTAGAGGCTGTCGCGCAGCGACATCTGCCCGCCGCGCAGGGCGTTGGCCTCGACCGGGTCGACCGGCACGCCACGCCGGCTCTTGCCCCAGAGCCAACCCATCAGCAGCAGCGCCGCGCCGCCCAGCGGCAGGGCGACCAGGCGCCAGGAGTCGATCTTGGTCTGGGCGCTGAGGCGTTCGTCGAAGTCGATGTTGTAGAACAGCTCCTGCAGGGCGTGGGCGGCCATGCCGATGGCGACGGTGGCCAGGCCCGCCGCCGCGCCGACCAGCGCCGCGATCACCACCAGCCACATCTCGCTGGCGCGGATCTCGCCGCGCAGGAACACCAGCGTCTCGATCGCCAGCCGCGGCAGCCGCGCCCGGCGACGGCGGGTGAGGCCCGCGGTCGTTGGCGGCTCGGCGATGATGGCGTCCTCGTCGATCGTGCGGTGCTCCTGCGCGAGTCCAGGGCAGTCTAGATCATGGCGGCGCGCCACGGCCAATTTCGGCCGCCTTCCAACTCACTCCGGTCACGGCCGGGCGTCAGTCCCGGCCGCCCAGGAACACCGGCAGAGCATTGGCCGTGCCGAGCACGGCCACTCACCTCGTCTGTGTGCATGGGTCGCCGGGACTGACGCCCGGCGATGACCGGTGTTGAATCAGTACGGCCCCACCGAGCAGGACGCCTCAGAACACCACCACCGAGCGGATGCTCTCGCCCTCGTGCATCAGGTCGAACGCCTCGTTGATCCGCTCCAGCGGCAGGGTGTGGGTGATCAGCGGGTCGATCGCGATCTTGCCGTTCATGTACCAGTCGACGATGCGCGGCACGTCCGTTCGCCCTCTCGCGCCGCCGAACGCGGTGCCCTTCCAGACCCGGCCGGTGACCAGCTGGAACGGGCGGGTCGAGATCTCCTGGCCGGCGCCGGCGACGCCGATGATGATGCTCTCGCCCCAGCCGCGGTGGGCGCACTCCAGCGCCTGGCGCATGGTGGCGACGTTGCCGATGCACTCGAACGAGAAGTCGGCGCCGCCGCCGGTGAGGTCGACGATCGCCTGCACCACCTTGTCGCGCCCGACCTCGTCCGGATTGATGAAGTCGGTCATGCCGAAGCGGCGCGCCATCTCGATGCGGCCCGGATTGAGGTCGACGCCGATGATCTTGTCGGCGCCGGCCATCCGCGCGCCCTGGATCACGTTGAGGCCGATGCCGCCCAGCCCGAACACCGCGACGTTGGCGCCCGGCCAGACCTTGGCGGTCCAGATCACCGCGCCGACGCCGGTCGTGACCCCGCAGCCGATGTAGCAGATCTTGTCGAACGGGGCGTCCTCGCGGACCTTGGCCAGCGCGATCTCGGGCAGCACGGTGTGGTTGGCGAAGGTCGAGCAGCCCATGTAGTGGGCGATCTTCTCGCCGCCGATCGAGAACCGGCTGGTGCCATCCGGCATCAGCCCCTGGCCCTGCGTCGCGCGGATCGAGGTGCAGAGGTTGGTGCGGCGGGAGAGGCACGACTTACATTGCCGGCATTCGGGCGTGTAGAGCGGGATCACATGGTCGCCCGGCTTCACGCTGGTGACGCCCGCGCCGACCTCCAGCACCACCCCGGCGCCCTCGTGGCCGAGGATCGACGGGAAGATGCCCTCCGGATCGCCGCCCGAGAGCGTGAACTCGTCGGTGTGGCAGACGCCGGTGGCCTTGATCTCCACCAGCACCTCGCCGGCCCTCGGCCCCTCCAGCTCGACCGTCTCGATCGAGAGCGGGGCGCCGGCTTTCCAGGCGACCGCAGCGCGCGTTAACATGTTAGCTCTCCCTCTTTGCCCGTCCCTAGCGCGCTTACGGCGCCGGCTGAAGCCTTTCCGTGCGCGCGGCGGCGAAGACTTCGCGCGCGGCGTCGGCGTTCATGATTGCGATGCCGACGCCGACGATCAGGTCCGGCCAGGCGTTGCGGAAGACCAGTGTCGCGGCCCCGGCGGCGACGATCGCCACGTTGGCCAGCACGTCGTTGCGCGCCGACAGGAACGCCGCCCGCGAGAGGCTGCCGTGGTGGTCGCGGTGGCGGGCGAGCAGGAAGGCGCAGGAGAGGTTCACCGCCATCGCGCCGAGCGCGGTCAGGGTCAGCGGCGCGACCGCCGGCGGCGTTGGGGCGAGGAGTTTCTGCCAGGCGGTCCAGAGCGTGGCGGCGGCCGGCGCAAGGATCGTCGCCGCCAGCAGCATGCCGACCGCGCCGCGCCGGCGCGCGGTCCAGCCAAGCGCCACAACGATCAGGAAGTTGACCGCGGTGTCTTCCAGGAAGTCGATCGAGTCGGCGAACAGCGAGACGCTGCGGATGGAGAGCGCCACGACGAACTCGACGCCGAAATAGGCCAGGTTGGCCAGGCCGACGATCAGCGCGGCGCGGCGGAAACCGGTCATCGCTCAGCCCCGAAACCTGCCCCGCCGCATGCGACATCCCTGCCCCATTCGCCGCCCAGGAGTCGAGCCCGCGTGACGCCCGGCCGGCTTTTCGGCTAAAGCCGCGCGATGGCCTGCGAACAGCTCGACCATCTGACGGCCGGCATGCCGATCCCCTTCGGCGGGGACCGGCTGACGCGCGTGCCCGAAGCTCTGGCCGCGGCGTTCCGGCCAGGCGACCGGCTGATCGTCGTGCAGGAAAGCGGCGAGCTGCTGCACGTGCCGGCGGCGGTCCATACGCTGGCGACGGCGGCGGTCGGCCGGGGGGTCGAGGCGTTCGCGGCGATGGGGCGGGTCGGCGATGACGCCGTGAGCGCGTTCTTCGACGCGTTCGCCCGCCGGCTCGAGGCGGACGAAACCTGGGCGCCGATCGCGGCGGCCAACGCCGAGGATGTCGCCAGCGCCAAGGCGCGGGGCCGCTCCACGACCCGTCTCGTCGCCAGCGCCAAGATGCGCGAGGGCATGATCGCCGGACTGCGCGAATGGCGTGACGCGACGCCGTCGCGCGGCCGGCCGGTCGAGCGGATCGAGCACGACGGCTGGAGCGTCGAGCAGCTGACCGCGCCGCTGGGCGTGGTCGGCTTCGTGTTCGAAGGGCGGCCGAACGTGTTCGCCGACGCCGCCGGCGTGCTGCGCGGCGGCAACACCGTGGTGTTCCGGATCGGCTCGGACGCGCTCGGGACCGCCAAGGCCATCGTCCAGCACGCCCTGGCGCCGGCGCTGGCGCGAAGCCGGGCTGCCGGCGGGCGCCTGCGTGCTGGTCGAGAGCGCCGAGCACGCCGCCGGCTGGGCGCTGTTCTCCGACGCGCGGCTGGGGCTGGCGGTGGCGCGCGGCTCCGGCCCGGCGGTGGCGCAACTGGGCTCGGTGGCGCGTCAGGCCGGCGTGCCGGTCAGCCTGCACGGGACCGGCGGGGCCTGGCTGGTGGCCGACGAGACTGCCGACGCAGCGCGCTTCGGCGCCGCCGTCGCCGCCTCGATCGACCGCAAGGTCTGCAACACGCTGAACGTCTGCTGCATCGTCCGCGCCCGGGCGGCGGAGCTGGTTCCGCTGTTCCTCGACGGCCTGGGCGGCGCGGCCGCGGCTTGGAAACTGCACGTAGTCGAAGGCGACCGCGCGGCCGTGGCCGACGAGTGGTGGGCGGCCAGGACCGAGGTCGTCAGAGCCGACGGCGCCGTGACCGAGAACCGGGTCGAGACGCTGCCGCTGGCGGAGCTCGGCAGAGAGTGGGAATGGGAGGCGACGCCGGAGTTGACGCTGAAGCTCGTGGACGACCTCGCCGAAGCGATCACGCTCTTCAATCGCCATAGCCCGCGCTTCTCGGCGTCGCTGATCTCAGAGGACCTCGCCGCGCAGGATCGCTTCTACGCCGAGATCGAAGCTGGCTTCGTCGGCGACGGCATGACCCGCTGGGTCGACGGGCAGTATGCGCTGAACCGGCCCGAGCTCGGGCTGTCGAATTGGGAGCATGGGCGGCTGCTGGCGCGGGGCGGCGTGCTCAGCGGCGATAGCGTCTACACCATCCGCACCCGGATGAGACAGAAGGACATCCGTCTGCATCGATAGTCCGCCCACGATCCTCCATGCGCCTTGGCGAGACCCGGCCGCCGTGCTTTCGGCCTTCGCCGACGAGCCGTACGCGGTCTGCCTGTTGTCCGACGGCGAAGGCGAGCGCGGACGCTGGTCCTATCTGGCGCGGCGCCCGTGCGAGACGCTGACGATCGCGCCGCACGATCCTCAAGACGCGTTCGCGGCGCTGCAGGCTCTGGTCGGCCCTATGCGCCCCACGCGTCGCGACGGCCCGCCGTTCCAAGGCGGGGTGATCGGCCTGGCCAGCTACGAGCTGGGAGACCGGATCGAGCGGCTGGGCCTGGGCCGCAGGCCCGGCTGGCCCGACCTCGCCTGCGGGCGCTACGACACTCTGCTGGCGTTCGATCACCACCGCCGCGAGGTGCTGGCGATCGGGCCGGAAGCCACGGGCGCCGTTGGCTGGCTGGACACGCCCTCGCCCGTGTCGCCGCCAGGGCCGCTTGCGACCGACATCGTGACGCCGGAGGGCGCGCGCCACGAGGCTGCGGTCGCCGAGATCGTGACGCGGATTGCAGCCGGCGAGGTCTTCCAGGCCAATCTGGCGCGCGCCTGGACCGGGATGCTGCGGGCAGGACGCCGGCCGTTCGACCTCCTCTTCCGGCTCGCGCATGCCAGCGGCGCGCCGTTCGCGGCCTACCTGCGTCTGCCGGGCCTCGCCCTGGTGTCGAACTCGCCCGAGCGGTTCGTGAGCCTGGCGCCCGCTGGCGGGGTCTTCACCGCCGAGACCCGGCCGATCAAGGGCACCGTTCCCCGCGGCGCGACCACCGAAGAGGACGCGCGATTGGTCGCCGCCCTCGCCGCCTCCGAGAAGGACCGCGCCGAGAACCTGATGATCGTCGACCTGATGCGCAACGACCTCGCCCGCGTCTCCACGCCCGGCACGGTGCGCGCGCCGTAGCTGTTCGCGGTCGAGCGCTTCGCCAACGTCAGCCACCTGGTCTCCACCGTCACCGCCACGCTGGCGCCGGGGAAGACCGCGATCGACCTGCTGGCCGCCGCCTTCCCGCCCGGCTCGATCACCGGCGCGCCGAAGGTGCAGGCGATGAAGGTGATCGCCGAACTGGAGCCGCCGCGCGGGCCGTTCTTCGGCGCGATGTTCTGGGCCGGCTTCGACGGCGCGTTCAATTCCAACGTGCTGATCCGCACGGCGGCGTTCGAAGAGGACGGCGAGGTCTGGCGCTTCGAAACCCGCGCCGGCGGCGGCATCGTCGCCGACAGCGAGCCGGCGGCCGAGCGACTGGAGACCGAGGCGAAAATCGCGGCGGTGCTGGCGGCGCTGAGCTCTTAGCGGCCCGGCGGCGTAACCCCTCACCTTCCCACGCCTTCGGCGCGGGCCCCTCCCTCTCCCTCCAGGAGAGGTAATCTTCCCACTTCTCCCAAAGGGAGAAGGAGGGGCCCGACCGCGAAGCGGTTGGGAGGATGAGGGGTTACGCCGGCTGCAGCTCGCCCGCCTTCGTCTTCACCTTCACGCCCGCCACCGCGATCAGCAACTCCACGCAGTCGCGGATCGAGTTGTCGAGCGGGCGGAACACCACCCCGGTGGCGGCGCGCATGCGGTCGTTGCGCAGGTCGCTGAGCGCCCAGAGCCGGCGGAACTCGGCCTCGCGCTCCTTGATCCGGTCGGGGAACGGATCGGTCACCGGCGGGGTGGCGTGGTTCAGTTCCGGCAGCAGGCGGGCGATGTCGGCGCAGATGTCCTCGACGTTACGCTTGTCGGTCGACCAGGCGATGTAGCGCTCGCCGTTCTTCACCTCGGTGCTTTCCAGCAGGCGCGCGTGGCACTCGCCGCAATCACGCACGTCGACTGTCATCCACGGGCGGTAGACGCCGTTCTGCATCAGCGTGCCTTCCAGCATCTGACCGATCAGGTTCTGCCACGCGCCGCCGCGCTGGTGCGCCGACTGAATCGGGCCGACGTTGTCGCCCGGGCAGACGTTGATCGCGTCCCAGCCGCCGTTGGCCGCCGCCGCCTCGGCGAACGCGCGCTCGGCCACCAGCTTGCCCATCGAATAGCCCTGCCCCCGCTCCGGCGTGCGCTTGGGGTTCATCTCGTCCGGATAGCGGTCCTCGTAGAACACCGGCCGGCGGGCGATCTCCTGCAGGTCCATCTCCGAGATCACCGCCGCGACGCTGGAGGTGACGATCACCCGGTTCACGCTGCCCGAGCCGTTCACGCTGGCGATGATGTGGTCGCAGGTGCGGCGGACGTAGTCCTGGTCGTTGTAGCCGCTGACGTGGCTGACGTGGGCGACGCCGTGGCAGCCCTTGAATATCTCGTCGAAGCAGCCTTCCTGGTCGAGGTCGGCATTGTGCAGGGTCAGGCGGCCACTGGCGTAGCCGGGCATCGCCTTCAGGAACCCGGCGCGCGCGTCGTCGTGGGCGTTGCGCACGCAGGCCCTGACCCGATAGCCGCGCTCGAGCAGCGAGCGCACCACCCAGCCGCCGAGGTAGCCGGCCGCGCCGGTCACGGCGACGACGCCGCGGGTTGGAATGGGGGCCATGGTCGTTCTCCTCCGTCGCGCTGTCTCTCTTCGTCGCCGCGGTATCTAGACCAAAGCCATGCGTTCGTAGAACCCTGGCTGCGATTGCGAGGTTGGAGGCGTAGGATGCGCGCGCGCCGCAGTTCGACCGTCATCGTCGCGGTGGCGATGACCTTCCTGCTGGCCGGCTGCGGACGCGGCGCGAGCCGCTCGGAGGCGACCATGGACCACTCACCCGAAGCCCTCAGCCTGGCGCGGATCACGCCGCGCGATCCGGGCGCGACGTTGGAGCTGCTTTCAGAGGCGGTCGGCGTCGACGGCGCGATCGATCTGCGCCACACCGCGTACGGCGACAATCTGTCGCCGCCGCTGCGCTGGACGCCTGTGGCCGGGGCCGGCGCCTATGCGATCATCCTGGAGGACCCCGACGCGCCGATGGAACGGCCGTTCGTCCACTGGCTGATCTGGAACATCCCGGGCGCGGCATCATCGCTGCCCGAGGGCGTCCCGCAGTCCGAGCATCCAGCGCCGCCCGGCGCGGTGCAGGGCAAGAACGACATCGGCCAGGTCGGCTACTTCGGCCCGCGCCCGCCGGCCGGAACTGGCGTGCACCACTACCACTTCCAGATCTTCGCCCTCGACGGCCCGCTGACGCTGAAGAGCGACGCCAACCTCCGCGCGCTGGTGGACGCCATGAAGGGCCGTGTCCTGGCCGACAGCGAGCTGGTCGGAACCTTCGCGGCGCCCGGGCGGCAGTAGGCCCCTGCTCCTCCTCTCGCGGAGCGAGGGGAGGTGGCGTGTGACGAGCCCGCCAGGGCGAGACACGCCGGAGGGGAGCTGTCGGGGGCTGCGCTCAGCTCTGCGCGGCCGGTCTCCCCTTCGTCGCGCATCGCACGCTGATCGCGTGCTCGCCAGCGACACTTCCCCTCGCTCGCGAGGGGAAGAACTGATTACGGCAGTCCCTGCTCCGGGCACGTCCACCCGCACCGTCTCGATCCGGCCGAGGCGCCTGGCGGCGCAGTCTTCCGGGTCCGTGCCTGACGCGGTCAGCACGTAGAGCGTGCGGCGGTCGTCGCCGCCCAGCATGCAGGCGAAGACGCCCTGGTCGGCCACGATCCGCTCCAGCACCTCGCCGCCTTCCTTCAGCCGGATGACATCGTTGGTGGTCGGCGAGGCGACCCAGACCGCGCCCTCGGCGTCGAGGCAGGCGCCGTCGGGCACGGCGCGCTCGGGCAGCGTCGCCCAGACCCGCCGGTTCGAGAGCGAACCGTCGGCGGCGATGTCGAAGGCGGTCATCCGCGCGGCGAAGGTCTCGCCGACGATCAGGGTCTTGCCGTCGGGGGTGATCATCGAGCCGTTGGGGAACACCAGGTCGGCGGCCGCCTCCGACACCGTTCCGTCCGGGTCGACCCGCGCCAGCCGGGCGGGCTTCACCTCGCCCTCGGGGTAGTCGTAGCCGAAGTTGCCGACGTAGGCGCGGCCCTGTGCGTCCACCACCATGTCGTTGCAGCGGCCGGTGGCGATGCCCGAGAGGTCGCCGTGGGTGGACGCCCAGCCCTCCTTGTCGATCCGCAGCAGCTGCTGGTCGATCATCGAGACCACCAGCATGTCGCCGTTCGGCAGCCAGCCGAGCCCCGAGACCGGGCCGGTGTGGACGAACACGGTCTCGCGGCCGCCGTCCGGCGCCATCGCCACCACTTCGTGGGCGTGCATGTCGGAGAACCAGAGCCGGCCATCGCGCCAGCGCGGCCCTTCCGGGAAGGCCAGACCGCTCAACACCGTCTGAAGATTGCGCGCCATGTCTGCCTCCGTCGGGACCTGACAGCAGCATGGCCGGCTTGACGCCGGGGCGCCATAGGCCCGCAATGCGGGTGGGGTTATCGTCGGTCACCCAACAAAGGAACGCACGCATGGATGGAGACACCGGGACGCTGCAGGGCGTCGATCAGGCGCAGCTCGCGCAGATCCCGCCGGCGCTGCAAGGCGTGATCGATGCGGGCGACCTCTCGGGCTTCGTCACGCTGATCTGGCGGAGGGGCGAGGAGCTGCAGTTCAATGCGCTCGGCCATCGCGACATCGAGGCGGACCTGCCGATGACGCGCGACACCCTGTTCCGCATCGCCTCGATGACCAAGCCGATCACCTCGGTCGCGGCATTGATGCTGATGGAGGAAGGCAAGCTGCGGCTGGACGACCCGATCAGCAAGTGGATGCCTGAATTCAAGGACATGCGGGTGCTCAAGGACGCGCAGGGCCCGGTCGAGGACACCTACCCGGCGCCGCGCGAGATCACGGTCGAGGACATCTTCACCCACCGCGCCGGCCTGGCCTACGCCTTCACCTCGATCGGCCCGATCGCCCACGCCTATCAGAACGGGCTGGGCGATGTGCTGACCAACCCGATGACGCCGGATCAGTGGCTGGCGGCGCTGGCGAAGCTGCCGCTGAGCTATCCTCCGGGCGACCGCTTCCACTACAGCCACGCCACCGACGTGCTGGGCTTCCTGGTCGGCCGCATCGCCGGGATCGGTTTCCGCGAGTTCCTGTTCCAGCGCATCTTCGAACCGCTGGGCATGGTCGACACCGACTTCTGGGTCCCGCCCGAGAAGCGCGGCCGGATGGCGAAGATGTACCGGCTGAAGGACGACCTGAGCGCGCTGGAAGTCGCGCCGTTCCCGCTGGTCGATGCGGCCCCGACGTTCTGCGGCGGCGGCGGCGGCCTGATTTCGACCCTGGACGACTACCTGAAATTCGCCCGCATGCTGCTGGGGAATGGCGAGGTCGATGGCGTGCGGCTGCTGCAGCCGGAGACCGTGGCGCTGATGCGCGCCAACCGGCTGACGCCAGCCCAGCGCGAGATCCCGTTCATGGGCATCCCGTTCTGGGGCGGCCAGGGCTTCGGACTGGGTCTTTCGGTGATCGACGACGCCGAGAAGCAGGCCTGGATGGGGATCGGCACCAACGGGTCATTCGGCTGGCCGGGCGCCTTCGGCACCTGGTGGCGGGGCGATCCGCAGGAAGACATGATCCTGATCTACCTGATCCAGAACTCGATGCCGCTCGGCCCCGAGGCCGCCGCCCAGCTCGCCACCGGCCAGCGCATGGGCGCCCGGGCCGCGCTGCCGATGTTCCAGAACCTGGCCTACGCGGCGATCGGCCGGGGGGCCACGTGAGCATGCTCTTCCCTCCGCGAAGCGGGGGGAAGCGTCGCTGACGAGGCCCGCCAGGGCCGAAGTGCGACGAAGGGGGGAGCGGCGGCGCCGAACAGAGCGCGATCGTCTGACATCGCCGCTCCGGTGTGTCTCGCACCGCTGACCGCGTCGCTCGCGTCACGCCGCCTCCCCTCGCTGCGCGAGGGGAGGCGCAAATACAGCAGTTGAACGGCCGCGCTTCCGGTGCAAGCTTCCGCCTCGCGCGGAAGACGGAGATCGGCCCGCATGTATAAGAAGGTCCTCTTGGCGTACGACGGCTCGCTGGAGGGCGCGATCGCCCTCCGGGAAGGCGCGATCCTGGCCAAGCGCTGCGGCGCGGAGGTGTTCCTGCTGTCGGTGGTGCCGCACCTGGCCGGCCTGCAGGTGGCCGAGGGCGTCCACGGCGGCGTCGTCGCCCATGAGCTCGACCGCTATCGCGAAGTGCTGGCCCGGGCGGTGGACCGGCTGACCAAGCTCGGCTTCGCGCCCGCCTCCAAGCTCGCCATCGGCGATCCGGCGCGGGTGATCGGCGAAGTGACAAAGGAAGTCGGCGCCGATCTGGTGGTGGTCGGGCACCGCCGGCGCAACCTGCTGGAGCGCTGGTGGTCCGGCGACGCCGGCGGCTACATCAGCGACCATATCGGCTGCAGCCTGCTGATCGCGCGCAACGCGGTGAGCGACAAGGCGTTCGAGGGCGAGCTGACGGCCGCCGCAGCACCTGCGCCACCCGCCGCCTAGCTCCGGGGGCTGCGGCGAGCGGCCGTTCTCTCAATCCGTCATGGCCGGGCCTGTCCCGGCCATCCAAGAACACGATCGACGAAGGCGTTCATGGATTGCCGACACTCCGCGCTTCGCGCTCCGGCCGGCAATGACGTGTTTTGGTTTCCCACTGTCCTCAACTGGTCTTAAGCCACGCGTCATGCAGCCGCTTGCCGCCAAGGCCTTCATCGACGCCCTGTGGGACGCCGAGGTGATCGACGAGCTCACCCGCTACATCCGCATCCCGAACAAGTCGCCAGCCTTCGACCCCGACTGGGAAATGCACGGCCACATGCAGGCGGCGGTGCAGCAGTTTGCAGTTTGGGCGCAGGCGAAGGTCGCCGGCGTCGAAGGCGCCGCGCTGGAGGTGGTGCGGCTGCCGGGCCGCACGCCGGTGATCTTCATCGAGATCCCGGCGGCTGGGCCGAGCGGCGGCGACGACGATCCGGTGCTGCTCTACGGACACCTGGACAAGCAGCCGGAGATGACCGGCTGGGCCGAAGGGCTGGGGCCGTGGACGCCGGTGCTGAAGGACGGGCGGCTCTATGGCCGCGGCGGCGCGGACGACGGCTATGCGCTGTTCGGGGCGCTCTCGGCGGTCCTGGCGCTGAAGGCCCAGGGCGCGGCGCACGCCCGTTGCTGCATCCTGATCGAGGCCTGCGAGGAGAGCGGCAGCTACGACCTGCCGGCCTACGTCGCCCATCTGGCGGCGCGGATCGGTTCGCCCTCGCTGGTGGTGTGCCTGGACTCAGGCTGCGGCAACTACGACCAGCTCTGGCTCACCACCTCGCTGCGCGGCATGGCGGGTGGGACGCTGCGGGTGCAGGTGCTGGCGGAAGGCGTCCACTCCGGCGACGCCTCCGGCATCGTCCCGTCGAGCTTCCGCATCCTGCGCAGCCTGATGTCGCGGCTGGAGGACGAGGCGACCGGCGAGATCCGGCCGCCGGAGCTTCATGCTCGGATACCGCCCGGCCGCATCGCCGAGGCCAAGGAGCGGCCGCGGCGTTGCGCTGGGGCCGGAGGTCTACGCCAAGTTTCCGTTCATGCCCGGCATGCGGCCCGTCGCCGGCGACCCGGCCGAGCTGATCCTGAACCGCACCTGGCGTCCGGCGCTCGCCATCACCGGACTGGAGGGCGCGCCTGAGATCCGCAGCGCCGGCAACGTGCTGCGCCCCGCCACGGCCGCCAAGCTCTCGCTGCGCCTGCCGCCGACGCTCGACGCCGATGCGGCCAACCGCTCGCTCAAATCCCTGCTCGAAGCCGACCCGCCCTACGGCGCAAAGGTGACGTTCGAGCCGGAACCGGCCGGCCAGGGCTGGGACGCGCCGCCGCTGGCGCCCTGGCTGCGCGCCTCGATCGACCGCGCCTCGGTCGCGGGGTTCGGCCGGCCGGCGGCGCTGATGGGCGAAGGTGGCTCGATCCCGTTCATGGGTATGCTGGGTGAGACGTTCCCGGCGGCCCAGTTCATGATCACCGGCGTGCTGGGTCCGCATTCCAACGCCCACGGCCCCAACGAATTCCTGGAGATCGCCACCGGCAAGGGCGTCAGCCTGGCGGTGGCGCAGGTGCTGGCGGATCACGTCGGCCGTGGCGGGGCCGGGAATGCAGGTTGATGCGCTCGAACCATTTCACGTCATTGCCGGCTGCAGCGCGAAGCGCGGAGTGCCGGCAATCCAAGAACACGGTCCGAGGGTGGTGTTCATGGATGGCCGGGACGAGCCCGGCCATGACGTGAATAGGCGATCGCGCGGAGCTATTCGGGAGGTCTAAGAAGAAATGACGATCGAGACTGTCAATCCGCCCGGCGTCGCTGCGCCGATCGGCCAGTACAGCCACCTGGCGGTGGTGCCGGCGGGCCACCGGCTGCTGCTGCTGGCCGGCCAGGTCGGCGTCAACCTCGACGGAACCTTCCCCGAAACCGTCGAAGACCAGTTCGATCAGGCGCTGGCCAACATCGGCGCGATCCTGGCCTCCCAGGGCGCCAGCTTCGCCGACGTGGCCAAGGTCACCTATTACTTCGCCGAGCGGCCGGCCGACTTCGCCCGGTTGCGCCAGAAGATGGCCGACACCTTCACCGGCTCGCCGGCGTCCACGCTGCTGTTCGTGGCCGGGCTCGCCTCGCGGCGGATCAAGGTGGAGGTAGAGGTGGTCGCGGCGGTGGCGGCAAAGACCTAGGGCGGCGGCGAGCTAGGTCCGCATCGGCATCAGCACGTATTGCAGGCCGGCGTCCGACGGGTCGAGGACCAGAGTCGGGTCGAGCATCGTCGCGCCGCCGGCGTGCTCGGGGAAGCGGAACTCGGCCAGCTCGCCGCCAAACTGCCCGGTGAGGTCAAGCAGGTAGCGGGCGTTGAAGCCGATCTCGAACGGCTCGCCCTGGTAGTCGACCTCCAGCTCTTCGACCGCCTGGCCGGCGTCGAGGTTGCGCACGGTCAGCGTCATGCGCCCGGTCTCGACCGAGAGCCTGACCGGCCTCGCCGGCTCGTTGGAGATGGTGGCGACACGGCGCACCGCGGCGCCGAAGAGGGCGTTGTCGAGCATGATCACTCGTTTGTTGTCGCGGGGCATCACCCGCTCGTAGGGCGGGAACGAGCCGTCGATCACTTTCGAGGTCAAGGCCGCCTGGCCGAAGCCGAAGCGCACCTTCTGCTGGCTGACCGCCATGGTGACCGTCTCGCCAGCGTCGTCGAGCAGGCGGCGCACCTCGTTGACGGTCTTGCGCGGGATGATCACGCCGGGCGCGCCGGCGTAGCCCTCGGGCGCCGCCATCTCGGCCAAGGCGAGGCGCCGCGTGTCGGTCGCCACCGAGCGCAGCTTCGGCGCGCCGTTATCGACCACCACGTGCAGGTGGAGCCCGTTCAGATAGTAGCGGGTCTCCTCGGTGGAGATCGCAAAGCGGGTCTTGTCGATCAGCCGGATCAGATCGGCCGTGTCGATGGCGACCGGATCCGACAGCCCCTCGAAGGACATGACCGGGAAGTCGCCAGCCGGGAGCACCGGCAGGTTGAACCGCGCGCGGCCGGCGCAGACTTCCAGGCGCGGGTCCTGGCTCGTGTAGGTCAGCGAGACGTCGGCGCCCTCTGGCAGTTCGCGGACAATCTCGTAGAGCGTGTGCGCCGGCGCGGTGACCTGACCGACCTCATCGACCTGCGCCGCGCTGGCGTCGGTCATCTCCATGTCGAGGTCGGTCGCCGAGAGCGCGAGCAGGCCGCGCGTCGCCGACAGCAGGACGTTGGAGAGGATCGGAATCGTATTGCGTCGCTCGACGACGCTCTGCACGTGGCCAAGCGCCCTCAGCAGCGCCGCCCGCTCGATTGTCAGCTCCATGGGCCGTCCGATCAGTCGCGACCATAGCGCGTGGGTCCGCGCGGTCTTTGTTGATGGGACGGCGCAGCTTAAACCAAATTGTGCATTCGAGAAGCGTCGCCGATTGAAGCGGTTCGGCCCTACTTCGTCGCCGCCGCAAAGGCCTTCTGGAAGCCGGTGAGCGCCTGTGGGTCGCAGTCCGACACCGCCCAGAACACCAGGCCGCCCTGGCCCCAGCGGACCAGGTTGTAGCCGTCCTTCTGCTGCAGCGACGGTTCGGACGAGGCGTCGCCCGGCCAGATGAACAGGTTGATGACGTGGAGGCCGCGGTGGAACACCAAGGCCGCGGCTCGCTTTCCGCCGACCCGGTCGAGCCGGCCGCCGACCAGCGGATAGCCCTGCGGCGCCAGGTCGACCACCGGCGGGGCGAAGTCGATCTTGCCGTTGAACCAGGGCTTGACCGTGTGCCGGTCCGAAGTCTCGACGTCGACCAGATGGGAGGCTTCGAGCGAGCGGGCCTGAGCGTCGACCAGCTCGGCCTGCAGGCTGACGCCGGTCGGCATGATCGCCATCAGCGCCAGGCTGGCGGCGAGCGCGGCGCCGGTTCCGCTCAGCACCCAGGTCTCGGCGCGCACGCCGCGGCGGCGAGGCGGCGCCGACGGGGCCTCGGCCTCGGCCAGGGCGACGTCCAGACGGTCGAGCAGGCTCTGGGGCGCGGTGTGGGCGAGCGGCGCGGCCTTCAGCCTAGCCTTCACCTCACGGATCGCCTCCAGCTCGGCGGCGCAGCCGGCGCAGCCGGCCACGTGGGCCTCGATCGCCAGCGCGTTGCCGGCGTCCAGTTCGCCGTCGACCAGGGCGTGGAGCAGCAGCTCCTTGTCGGGACAGGCGCTCATGCGGTGGCCTCCAGCACGCCCATCCGCTCGCCCAGCATCCGGCGGGCGCGGGCCAGGCGAGACATCACCGTGCCCATCGGCACGCCGGTGATCTCGGCCACGTCGCGATAGCTCAGCTCCTCGAGGTCGCGCAGCACCAGCGCCTCGCGGAACGGCTCGGGGATGGTCTCGATCGCGCGGCGCAGCGCCGCGACGTCGCCCTGGCGCACCAGCGCGTCCTCGGCGGAGGGATCGTCCGCGCGCGCCTGCTCCATCGCCACATCCGCCGCCGGGCCGGTGACGGTGCGGCCGTTGTCGCGGCGGCGCCAGTCGAAGTAGGCGTTGCGGACGATCGCCATCAGCCACGGCCGCACCTCGCCGCCCCGCAGGGCGTCGAGATTGCGGAACGCCTTGAGCAGCGCCTCCTGGGCGATGTCCTCGGCCGCGGCCGCGTCGCGGGCCAGGTAGCGGGCGAGCGAGTAGGCCGCGTCGATGTGCGGGGCGATAAGTTCGCGGAACCGCGGCGCCTCAGAGGGACGGGGAAAAGGCGCCGCGGCTCCGGCCGGTTCCGCGCTGCGGGGGACGCCGCGGGGAGCCGAACTGAAGCTGGTCCGCCCGCCCGCGCCAGCAGCCGGCGGGCTCCTCCGGAACGGAAGGAGCCTGCCGCTCATGCGGGCAACGGGGGACGAGGGATTATCAACCGGCGCCTACTTCACCACGACCTTGCCGACCATCTTCGGGTGCAAGGAACAGAAGTAGCTGTAGACGCCAGGCTTGGTGAAAGTGAAGGCGAAGGTGTCGGAACTGTCCATCGCCCCCGAGTGAAACGAGCCGTCGACCGCCCGCACCGTGTGCGGAATGTCGTCGTTGTTGGTCCACTTCACCGTCGTGCCGGCGGCGACCGTGAGGGTCGGCGCCTTGAAGGCGAAGTTGTCGATGTCGACCGTGGCGGCGGCCTGCTCGGCGGCGTGCGCGACGCCGATCGCGCCGACCGCCAGCGCCGCGATGGCCGCCGCGCGCACAATCATTCGTAAGGAAGGCATCCGGTTAATCCCCTGCGGAAACGAAAAGGTTCAAGCCAAAGTTTGATCGGTGACGGCGAGCGGCTGGCCCCGCGCGACCAAGCTCACGTCACGCACGCCGAGCACGCTCCTCAGCTTGTCGGCCGGCACCGCCATCGGACCCGGCGTCGCGTTCGGGGTTCCCGGCGCGGGCTGCGGGAAGGCCGTGGAGCGGGCGGTGTAGAAGGCGACGTGGCCCTCCACCTTCTGCTGCACCTGGTGGATGTGGCCGTTCAGCACCGTGACCGAGCCGAACCGCTTCAGCAGCGCCAGCACCTGGGCGCTCTCGTCGGTGCCCCAGCCCCAGTCGGGATAGAGCGCCCAGAGCGGCATGTGGGCGAAGACCACGATCGGCGTCGAGGATCCGCGGCCGGCCAGATCGGCCTTGAGCCAGGCCAGCTGGTCGTCGCCAAGGCTGCCGAGCCCGCCGGCCTTCAGGTTGACCACGTTGATCAGCGCCACGAAGTGCGCGCCGGCGTGGTCGAACGAGAACCAGCCCGACCCCTTCGCGCCCTTGCCGTAGCGATCCAGGAACGCCTTGCCCTGGCCCTCGTCGAGCACGTCGTGCTCGCCGGGGACGTGGAACACCGGCACGCCGGCCGACTTCAGGATCTGGTCGGCGTCGTCGAACTGGTCGTCCTTGGACAGCTGGCTGATGTCGCCGGTGTGGATGATGAAGTCGGGCTTCTTCGGCATGGCGGCGATCTTGCCGATCGCCTCGCGGAAGGTGACCCGGGTGTCCGGCGCGAACGGCTTGGAAAATCCGATGTGGCTGTCGCTGACCTGGACGAAGCTGAACGGCGTGACAGGGCGCGTCGCCGCCGCCGCCTCCAGTGCGATCGAAGCCGGCACGCCGCCGGCCATCGTCCAGACCAGGCCGGTCCCGGCCCAGGTCATGCACTTCAGGAACCCGCGCCGGCTCTCGCCGTCCGCCTCGAACTCGCTCATGGAAGCCTCCGTCTGGTTTCGGGAGGCAAGACGCGGGGGCGGTGAGACTTATTCCCGCTCGCCCGAACTTTTTCGGCTAAGGAGCCGGTCCGATGGCCAGCATCATCTTCGCCGACCGCACGGGGCGCTACGACGGCCGGGCGCTGGAGACGCGCCCGCTCGGGGGCACCGAGTCGAGCGTGATCCTCGCGGCGCGCGGCCTCGCCGCCCGCGGCCATGACGTGACCGTGCACAGCAACTGCGACGGCGACCTGCTGCACGAAGGCGTGCGCTGGCGGCCGCTCGGCGACAAGCCCGACGCGACCTGCGACGCCTTCGTCGCGATCCAGCAGCCGGAGCTGCTGGGCTTCGTACCGCGGCCCCGGCGGCGGAACCTCTGGGTGCTCTGGGGCGCCAACCAGCTGCGGCACTACAAGCGGCTCTGGCGCCTGTGGCGCTACCCGCCCAAGCCGATCCTGATGAGCCGCGCGCAGCTGCGCGACTACTGGCCGGTGGTGCCCGGGCGCGGCGACATCAGTCTGATCCACCTGCCGCTGCCGGAGTCGGTGCGCGGCCATCCGCCCCTGCCTGAGCCGCCGCCGCGGCGGGCGATCTTCGCCTCCAACCCGCAGCGCAATCTGCGCGGTCTGGTCGAGATCTGGGGCGAGCGGATCCTGCCCGCGCTGCCAGGCGCCGTGCTCGACGTCTATGGCGTCAACAGCCTGAAGCCAGGCGACGACGCCTGGGCGCTCTGGGCCGGGACGCTGCTGCCGGCCGGCGCATCGCCGCAGCTGAAGGCCTCGGTGCGGGTGCATCCGGCCGGCGCCGAAGGACGCAACTGATCGCGGCGATGCGCGGCGCGCGGGCGATGCTCTACCTGGGCCACAAGGCCGAGGCGTTCTGCCTTTCGCTGGCCGAGGCGCAGGCGCTGGGGACCCCGGCCGTGGTCGGATCGCTCGGCGCGGTGCCGGAGCGGGTGATCGACGGCGTCACTGGCTTCCACCGCGATGATCCGGCCGGCTTCGCCGCTGCGGCGATCCAGCTGTTGAGCGATGACGAGCTGTGGCGACGGCAACATCTGGCCGCGCTGGAGCGGCAGCAGGGCCTCAGCGTGGGCGAGTATGTGGAGCGGTTCGAGGCGGCGGTCCTCGGGCGGCGCGCCGGTCTTGCCGACGCCGGCTGACACAGGTTGGCGCAAGGCCCAGCGCCGCCGCCTGATCGCGGCGCGGCTGGCGATGAGCGACGCGGTGCGGGCGGCGGCGAGCGCGGCGATCGAAGCGGCGCTGGCGGAACGGCTGGCGCCCGGCGCCACGCCGATCCTCGCCGGTTACTGGCCGATCCGCGGCGAGTTCGATCCCCTGCCCTATCTGCGCCGCACGCTGGAAGCCGGCGGCCAGGTCGCGCTGCCGGTGGTGGTGGGGCCCAACGCGGCGCTGGAATTCCGGCTCTGGAGCCCGGATGCGCCGATGGCCGCGGGCGGGGGGGATATCCAGCACCCGGGCGAAGGGGCCGTGGTGACGCCGACGGCGCTGTTGATCCCGCTGGTTGGGTTCGACGCCGCCGGCCACCGCCTCGGATACGGCGGCGGCTACTACGACCGCACCCTGGCCGCGATGACGCCAAGGCCGCTGGCGATCGGCGTCGGCTTCGAACTCGGCCGGCTCGCCGACATCACCCCCGCCGCGCACGACTGCCCGATGGACGTGATCGTCACCGAGGCCGGCGTGTTTGAGACCAATAATCAACGTTCCTGTTGACTCTCAATCAATCGATTGATTGATTTGCCGGCATGAGCCTCGCCCTCCAGCCTCGCGAAGAAGCCGACGCCCTCGACGAGGTGTTCTTCGCCCTCAGCGATCCGGTGCGCCGGGCGATCCTGGAGCGGCTGGACGGCGAGGCGCTGCTGGTCTCCGAGCTCGCCGCGCCGTTCGGCATCTCCCTGCAGGCGGTCTCGCGGCACATCCAGGTGCTGGTGCGCGCCGGCCTCGTCACCCAGGCCCGGACCGGCCGGATCAGCCGCTGCAGCCTCGACGCCGAGCCGCTGTCGGAAGCCGCCGCCTGGCTCAACCGCTACGCCAAATACTGGCAAGGCCAGTTCGAGACCCTGGCCCAACACCTCATTCGCATCGAAAAGGAGAAGCCATGACCTACGCCGACACCATGGCCGCGCTCAGGGACAGACGCGACCGGATCACGGCGCTGCGCGAAGAAATGCGCGCGCTGCAGGCGCGGATCGAACCTCAGGAGCTGCAGGACTACGTGCTGACGGGGTGGAGCGGCCCGGTGCGGCTTTCGGAACTGTTCGGCGACAAGCCCGACCTGATCCTGATCCACAACATGGGCGTCGGCTGCACCAGCTGCACCATGTGGGCCGACGGCTTCAACGGCGTCTACGATCACCTCGCCGCGCGCGCCGCGTTCGTCGTCACCAGCCCGAACCCGGTCGAGGTGCAGAAGCGGTTCGCCGCCAGCCGAGGCTGGCGCTTCCCGATGATCAGCTACGAGGGCAGCCGCCTGGCCGAAGATCTCGGCTACCGCGAGGGCGGGGACCCAATCGACGTGAAGCTGGGCGGCTGGAATCCCGGCGTCTCGGTGCTGCGCCGGGAGGGCGGTCGAATCCTGCGCCTCTCCGACGCGGAATTCGGACCCGGCGACGACTTCTGCGTGGTCTACCACCTGTTCGACCTGGCGCCCGGCTACGACCTGACCTGGGCGCCGCGCCATAGCTACGCCTGACAGAGAGGGCGCCGAGCCCTCGACCGAGCCGCCGGCTGATCGCTCCGCCTCACCCCAGCGGCTTGCCGGTTTCCAGCAGGCTCTTCAGGCTCGACAGGATCATCGGCCAGCCGCCGGAGACCGCGCCGATCAGCTTGGAGTCGGCGACGCCGATCACGTGGGTGACGGTGACCTTGGTCAGTTCGTCGCTCAGCGCCTCGACCAGGAAGCTGCAGACAGACTCGCCCTCGGCCTTCATGGCTTCGTCGTGCTGGTGCCGCCAGGTCACTGAGAGGCGCCTGGGCGGATCGAACGCCAGCACCTTGCCGGTGTCCCAGGCCTTGCCCTCGGGGCCGATGATGGCGAAGTCGGCGCCGACGGCCCAGGACGACTCCTGATGGTAACCGGCCCAGAACAGCTTGTTCTGTTCCGGGTCGGTCAGGGCGTCGAAGACCTTGTGCGCCGGGGCGCGGATGTAGGTGAGGTAGAGGAAGCGGCTCTCAGCCATCGCTAGTCTCCTTCTAGGCGTCGTTTGAGGTCAGCGAGGGCCGCGAGGCGCCCGCGTTCGTACTTGCCGATCCAGCGATCGGCGATCTCCTGGATCGGGACGGGGTTGAGGTAGTGCAGCTTCTCGCGGCCGCGCTTCTCGGTGGCGACGAGGTTGGCGCCTTCGAGCACCGCCAGGTGCTTGCTCACCGCCTGCCGGGTCATGCCCCGCCCTTCGCAAAGCTCCGCCAACGTCTGCCCGCCGCGCTCGCGCAGACCGTCCAGCAGCTCGCGCCGGCTGGGGTCGGCCAGGGCCTTGAACACGGCGTCCATGGTCATGGCGCTATATGCAACCCATTAGTTGCCTAATCAAGCGCGAGTGGTATCCACGTCATTGCGCTCTTCGGGGTTGGCGGGAGAATCCACCTTGGCGGGATTGGCGAACTGAGCAATTCTCGCCGCCGCGTGGGGGGGTTTGGGATGTTTGATCGGCGCAGCCTCGGGGCAGCGATCGCGGCGGTGGCCGTTTGCGTCGCAGCGCCTGTGCGCGCCGCCACGCCGAAGAAGTTTCCCGACTTTCCGCCGCCGCCGGCCGACCAGCTCAAGACCGCCGGCGATCAGAATCTGACGGTCGCCGTCTATGTGATGGACGACGTCGTCCAGCAGAAGACCTACTTCGACACCGAACTTGCCCGCTCCGGCATCACGCCGATCTGGGTCTCCATTTCGAACCAGTCGCCCGACCACACCTTCCTGTTCGACGTCAGCGAGATGGCCCTGACCGGGTCGCGTCCCGGCAACGCCGGCTTCTCACCCGGCAGCGCCTCGATGGATGACAGCGCCGCCACCGCGCTGGCCATCACCGACCTGTTCGTGGGCTCCCTGGTGCTCGGCCTGATCGCGCAATCGAAGATGACCGACGCCTCCAACATCAAGAAGGACCTGGTGGATCGCGGGCTCTACTCCCGCACGCTGGGCCCCGGCCAAAGCGCCACCGGCTTTGTCTATCTCCGCCGCGACAAGGCGCACGCGGATCTCGCCGGCCTGACCTTGAACATCACCGCCCACGCGGCGCCAAACAGCGCTGGCGCCGAGGCGATGCGCTACAGCGTGGCGCTGTAGGTCTTCAAAGAACTCGTTGTCCAACTGGGGGGATTACAGGTGAATGCAAGGCGAGGACTGACGCTGTTGTTGATGTGCGGGGCCATCTCGGTCGCGACATCGGCGATGGCGGGCGACCCACCCGGCGCCAACACCGCCGCCAGCCCTCCCAGCGCCGATTCCGCGGCGCCAGCCACGCCGGCGACGACCACCCAGGCAGCGCCCCCGACTCAGGCGCCGGCGACCCAACCGCCGCCGGCGACCCGGCCGCTGATCGCGATCGTGGTCACGCAATCGCTCAAGGACGCCAAGTGGAACCGCGAGTGGGGCGCCATGTTCACGGGCGGCAAGAAGGTCAACAACCTGGCCGAAGCCATCACCGGCCAGACCCAGGCGATGCTGGCCGACATGGGGCTCGAACTCGAAGGTGGTCGATCCCGCCGACAAGCCTGACGGCGTCCGGTTCTATCTGACGCCGAACATCAAGCAGGCCCAGCAGACCACCGCTGTCTTCGCCTTCAGCCGGGTCAGCGACACGCTGGTGGTCGAGTGGCGCGTGACCGACGCCGCTGGCGCCACCCAGCTTCTCGACACCGTGATCGCCACCGGCGAGAGCGCGATCGGCAATGTGTTCACCGCCGACGGCGAGTCGAAACTGCGGTTTCAGCGCCTGATGGACGACCTCACCGCGAAGTCGAAAGCGCTGCTGACACCGGCCCTCACGCGTCCCTAGGCCGCTGATCGCCGGGCGCTACCCCGGCAGCCGATCGAAGGCCGGTTTGCCGGCCGGCAGGTAGTGATACGCCTGCTTGTCACAGGTGTAGATCGTCATGTCCGGTTCGCCGAACTGGCTGGGATCGTCGAGCGCGCCGACCTTGACGATCACGGCCGGGAATCCCGGCGCCCTGGTCACCAACGGCGAACCGCAGGCGGCGCAGAACTCGCGGGTGACCGGATTGGGCAGATCGCTGCGCGTGAACGCCGTGGGCGCGCCCTTGGTGTAGGCGAAGCCGGGGATCGGCATGGCCATGAACACATTCGGGCCGCCGCCGGTGATGTGGGTGCATTCGCGGCAGACGCACTGCGCCTTCATCACCGGATCGCCCTCGGTCACGAACCGCACCGCGCCGCAATAGCAGCCGCCTTCGAGACGCATGGCCCTGTCCTCCGCCTTGAGTTTCGCCGACCCTAGGCCGCCGGCCCGCCGGGTGTCGAGGTCCGTCGCAGATAGTCGAGGAAGAGCACGGCGAAGACCGCATCGCCGCTGATCAGCGCGAAGAAGCGCCAGAGGTGCGGAACGCTCAGCGCGCCGACCAGTACGGTCGCGACCGCCGCCAGCTTGCCGAACGCCCCGATCGCGATTAGCGGCCGCAGCAACGCGGGATCGAGCGCAATGCGGGCGTAGCCGTAGCCGAACGCGGCGATCAGCACCGCCGCCACCGCGACCACCACGACGTTGGTCCCCGCGACCGGGTCGAGCCCGAGGATAGCGACGAACCAGCCCTGCCCCAGCGACATTGCCGCCGCGACCAGAAGGTTCGCGGCGGCGGCGACGCCGAAAACCCAGCGGGCGCATAGGCTCGTGCACAATGCTACCGGCGCTCGTTGGAGTGGAACAGGCGCGTCACCAGAACCTCTCCGGGGCGGACTTGATACCGGACAACGTAGGCGCCGCGGCCAAACCGGACCTGTATCTCGCGGTAGTTTGTCCTTGGACCGGGCGCACCACGATTTGGAAATTCCGCAAGCGACGCGATCGCTAACTCGATGACGTCGACCGCCCTGATCGCCGCGCGGCGGTCCCGAGTCGCCAGGAAGTCGACCAATCGTCCTATGTCAGCGCGAGCCGCCTCGGACAGGTTGACCGGGAGGGTCACTTTCTCTCGAAGCGCGCCTCGACGGCGGTCCGGAACTCCGCCATGCCTTGGCTCGCCGGAACGGACCGTCCCGTCGCTTCGTAGTCTGCGACGCGGGCGAAGTCCTCGGCCCAATCGTCGGCGGCGGCCACCATCAATGCGTGCAGTGCGAAGGTCTCGACGCTTTCACCGGACGCCTCCGCCGCGATGCGGAGCCGCTCGGCGAGCGCCGGCTCTATCTCCAGCTTCAATCCGCCATCTGCCATCCGCCGAGATTCCCTTGGCTCAGCTATCCAGGAAGCTGCGCAGTTTGCGCGAGCGGCTCGGGTGCTTCAGCTTCCTGCAGCGCCTTGGCCTCGATCTGGCGGATGCGTTCGCGGGTGACGGAGAACTGCTGGCCGACCTCCTCGAGGGTGTGGTCGGTGTTCATGCCGATGCCGAAGCGCATGCGCAGCACCCGCTCCTCGCGCGGCGTCAGCGAGGCCAGCACGCGGGTGGTGGTCTCGCGCAGGTTGGACTGGATCGCCGCGTCGATCGGCAGCACGGCGTTCTTGTCCTCGATGAAGTCGCCCAGGTGGCTGTCTTCCTCGTCGCCGATCGGGGTCTCGAGGCTGATCGGCTCCTTGGCGATCTTCAGCACCTTGCGCACCTTCTCCAGCGGCATGGCCAGCTTCTCGGCCAGCTCCTCCGGGGTCGGCTCGCGGCCGATCTCGTGCAGCATCTGGCGGGACGTGCGGACGATCTTGTTGATCGTCTCGATCATGTGCACCGGGATGCGGATGGTGCGCGCCTGGTCGGCGATCGAGCGGGTGATCGCCTGGCGGATCCACCAGGTGGCGTAGGTGGAGAACTTGTAGCCGCGGCGGTACTCGAACTTGTCGACCGCCTTCATCAGGCCAATGTTGCCTTCCTGAATGAGATCAAGGAATTGCAGGCCGCGGTTGGTGTATTTCTTGGCGATCGAGATGACCAGGCGCAGGTTGGCCTCGACCATTTCCTTCTTGGCCTGACGCGCCTCGCGCTCGCCCTTCTGCACAGTCTGGACGATGCGGCGGTAGTCGTCGATCGGCAGGCCGGATTCGGTCGCCAGCGCGCCGATCTCCTGGCGGATCTCGCCGATCTGGCGAGGCGTCGTTCTCGACGAACTTACTCCAGCGCATGCCCTGCGGCCCGACCTTCTCCGACCAGGTCGGATCGAGTTCGCAGCCCAGGTACGACGCGCAGGAACTCGGCGCGACTGATGCCGTAGCTGTCGGCCAGGCGCAGCAGGCGCCCTTCCAGGCCGATCAGGCGACGGTTGATCGCGTAGAGCTGGTCGACCAGCGCCTCGATGCGGTTGTTGTTGAGCTTCAGCGTCTTCAGGTGCTGGACGATCGTCGAGGTGGCGGCCTCATAGGCGCGCCGCTCGTCCTCGGTCAGGTCCTCGCCCCGCAGGCGATGCTCGACCAGCTTCTCCTGCAGGCGGCGGAAGGCCTCGAACTCGCCGGCGATGGCGTCGAGGGTGGCCATGACGCCTTCGCGCAGCTCGGCTTCCATCGCGCTGATGGTGGGGCCGGCGCCGTCGTCGAAATCGTCGTCGTCGGTGACGCCGGGCGGCGGCTTGTCGCCGTCCTCGTCGTCCTCGTCGCGCGCGGCCGGCTCGGCCTCGATCTGCTCGCCGGCCACCGCCTCGTCGCTGAGCGCCTGGGCGACCTGGCCGCCGTAGGTCTGTTCGAGGTCGATCACCTCGCGCAGCAGGATGCGGCCGAGGCTGAGTTCCTCGCGCCAGACCATGATGGCTTCGAAGGTCAGCGCGCTCTCGCACAGGCCGCGGATCATGGTGTCGCGGCCGGCCTCGATGCGCTTGGCGATGGCGATCTCGCCCTCGCGGGAGAGCAGCTCGACCGAGCCCATCTCGCGCAGGTACATCCGCACCGGATCGTCGGTGCGGTCGTAGGCGCTTTCCTTGGTGGTCTCGACCACCGCGGCTTCCTCGCGCACCGCGACGTCGGTGGATTCCTGCTCGGGCGCGTCTTCCTCGGCCTCGACCACGTTGACGCCCATCTCGGACAGCATCGCCAGCGTGTCTTCGATCGACTCGGAGGTGACTTCCTCGGAAGGCAGCACCTTGTTGAGCTCGTCCATCGTGACGTAGCCGCGGGCCTTGGCCTGCTTGATGAACTTCTTGACCCCGGCGTCGGTCAGGTCGAGCAGCGGCCCGTCGGGCGGCGGCGGGCCTTCCGGCGCCTCAGTCGTGGTCGTTTCGCTCATCTAATTCTCCGAAATCGGGCGGCGCGGCCCCCTGCAAGGCCGGCGCCGAAGATGGTTTACGGAAACAAAAATTGAAGGGCCGGCGTCAAATCGACCCATCCTCCTCGAAAATGCTTCCTGACTTCAGCGCCCGTCGCAGTGAATCGCGCTCCGTCTTCAGGGTCATGATCCGGTCGGCGCCAGCACCCGCGGACAGGGCCGCTTTGGCCTGGTCCATGGCTTCCTCCAGCGCCGCCAATCGGTTCATGGCCGAAAAGGCGTGCGTCCACTGGGACCTGGCGCTTGCGAGGGTGACATCCGGTCGAATGAAGGGCGCGCCCGATTTCGCGGCGGCCCGGTCGACGTCATTCAGCAGCGCGCTAAATCCTCTGGCGCGGAGATGGCGTTGCAGGGCCTCGGTGTCAAGGTGCTCCGCATCCAGCCGCAGGCGGATGATTTCGCTAACCAAATCGCCGAGCGCCGGATCGCCGAAGCCGTGGCTGGGCAACTCGTCGAGCTGGGGCTCGAGCACGGCCGGATCGGCGACGGCGTAAGAGGCCAGTGCGGCGGAGAGCGGCTCGACGTCCTGAGCGAGGCGCCGGGCGGCGGCGCGGCCGGCGTCGGTCAGGCGCGGATCGGGGCCTTTGAACGGTGCGCGGCCGCGCCAGGGCTGCGGCGCGGCGGCAGGAAACAACGCGTCGTAGCGGCGCAGCAGCTCTTCGCGATAGCCCTGGGCGAGGTCGGGATCGGCGATCGCGCTCGCCGCCTTGCGCAGCCGCTGCTTCAGGCCGGCGCGGCGCTCGGGCGTGTCCAGCTGCTCGGCGTCGCGTTCTCGCAGGAACAGCAGGTCGACGAAAGCCGTGGTGTCGGCCAGCCGCGCCTTCAGCGCCGTCGCGCCGTGCTCGCGCAGCACCTCGTCCGGGTCCTTCTCGCCGAGCGCCAGCGCGAACTTGAAGCTGCGCGGCGCCTTCAGCACCGGCAGTGCGCGGTCGATCACCCGGAACGCCGCCGCGCGCCCGGCCCGATCGCCGTCGAAGCAGAGCGTCGGCTCTGGGTGCAGCCGCCACAGCAGCTCCATCTGGTCCTCGCCCAGCGCCGTGCCCATCGGCGCCACCGCCGCGACGCCGGCGCGCTGGCAGGCGATCACGTCCATGTAGCCTTCGACCACCACCAGCGCCGCGTCGTCGCCGCCCGCGTGCAGCAGCCGCCGCGCCTCGGGCAGGCCGTAGAGCACCCGGCCCTTGTGGAAGACCGCCGTCTCGGGTCCGTTCAGGTACTTGGCCCGGGCCTGCGGGTCGAGCGCCCGGCCCCCGAACGAGACCACCCGGCCCCGGGCGTCGACGATCGGGAACATGATCCGCTCGCGGAAGCGGTCGTAGGGCGCGCCGCCGTCCTCGGGGGCGATCAGCAGGCCGGCGTCGACCAGCCCCTGCGGATGCGCGCCCTTGGCGATCAGGTAGTCCTTCAGCGCCGTGCGGCCGGCGGGCGCATAGCCGAGGCGGAAGCGCTTCCAGTCGGCCTCCGGCAGGCCGCGGCGGGAAAGATAGTCGCGCGCCTCGCGGCCGCCGGGCCGGCGCAGTTCGCCTTCGAACCAGGCGGCGGCCAGTTCCAGCCAGTCGGTCAGGCCGGCGATCTTCTTCTCGGCCTCGGCCGCCCTGGGATCGGGCGTGGGCAGCGCCATGCCGGCCTCGCCGGCCAGCCGCTCCACCGCCTCGTGGAAGGTCAGCCGCTCGGTCTCCTGCAGGAAGGTGATCAGGTCGCCGTGCTTCTGGGATGAGAAATCGTGGAAGAAGCCCTTGTCGTCATTAACGAAAAACGACGGCGACTTCTCCTTGGTGAACGGCGAGAGGCCGACGTACTCGCGGCCCTGCCGGCGCAGCTTCACCGTCCTGCCGATCACGTCGGAGAGGCGAAGCCGCGATTTCAGCTCGTCGAGGAAGGCGTCGTCGAAGCGCACGGGACCGATCATAGCGCGTTTGCGCAGAGTCGCATTGGCGCCCGGAAATTCAGTGAATCTTGACCATGCGGATTATCTGAATCTTGTCAGCGCAGGTGCGACGACAGATCGCATGGGAAAGCGGGCTGTCCAAGCTGCGTCATCGACGCCGGCGAGCGATGTCGCGACCGGGCGGCAGTTCGCGCGCGGCGGCCGGCGGCCGATCACCCTGCTGATCAGCCCCAAGCCGGCGCGTCTGGCTCAGATCAAGGCCGCCGTGCACGAAGCGCTGTCGGGGTGCGACGCGGTGGTGTGCACCGACGCCGGGCGGGCGCTGGCGAAGGCCGAGACCGCGCGCCACTTCGGCTGGACGCCGGCGATCTTCGTGTTCGACTACCGCGGCGGTCACGCCGGCGACCTCGCCGACCAGCTGCGCCGGGTGCGCAAGGCCGAGCCGGCGGCCGAACTGCTGGTGCTGATCGAGGACGGCGACCTCACGCTCTGGCGCGCCGCCGTCGAGGTCGTGCACGCGCCGGACAAGCTGACCTTCCTGGTCACGCCGTTCTATCGGCCGGACGCGGTGTCGGCGCTGAAGGCGCTCGCCGACCGGCACACCCTGCTCAGCGGCCGCGACGCCGCCGCCGAGATCGGCACCCGGACGATCCTGGGCCTGGAGACCGAGGTGACGGCCCTGAAGGCGCCGGCTGGAGATCGCCCAGCACGCGGCCCAGCACGACCCGCTGACCGGCATCCTGAACCGCGCCGGCTTCGTCACCGAGCTGACCACGCGCCTGGCCCGCGATCGCAAGTCGCAGACGATCATGCTGGTCGACCTCGACCGCTTCAAACTGGTCAACGACACGCTGGGCCACCACGCCGGCGACGACCTGGTGCGCAAGATCTGCGCGGCGATGGCCGCGGTGATGCCACCCGGCGGGGTGCTGGCCCGCCTGGGCGGCGACGAGTTCGGCATCGTCATCGAGGCCGGCGACCAGGCGGTCGACGAGTTCTGCGCGATGATCCTGCGGGTCTGCGCGCAGACCCGGCGCGTGGCCGGCCACGAAGTGCAGGTCTCGGCCTCGATCGGCGTCGCCTCGCAGGACGAGAGCCGCAGCGAGGTCTCGCTGATGCGCCGGGCCGACCTGGCGCTCTATGCCGCCAAGCGCGAGGGCCGCAACCGCTTCCGCCGCTACGACGCCGAGCTGGAGAAGCTGACAAAGCGCCGCCTCTCGATCGAGAACGGCCTGGAGCAGGCGCTGCGCACCGGCCAGTTCCGGATGGCGTACCAGCCGATCGTCACCGCCGCCCAGGGCAAGGTGCTGGGCTTCGAAGCGCTGGTGCGCTGGGACAGCCCCGACCACGGCGCGGTCTCGCCGTCCGAGTTCGTGCCGGTGGCCGAGGAGACCGGCCTGATCCTCGATCTGGGCGACTGGATCACCCGGCAGTCGTTCAAGGACGCGCGGCGCTGGGCCGGGCCTTACGTCTCGGTGAACCTGTCGGCGCGGCAGTTCCTGCGCCAGAACGTGGCTGAGCGGATCCTGCGCTACGCCGAGGAGGCCGACCTGTCGCCGAGCCGGATCCAGATCGAGCTGACCGAGACGGCGATCATCGACGACGTCGAGCGCGCCGCGCACAATCTGAAGGTTCTGCGCGAAGCCGGCATGCGCGTGGCGCTGGACGATTTCGGCACCGGCTATTCCAGTCTGACCTATCTCAACCAGTTCGCGATCGACTGCATCAAGATCGACAAGTCGTTCGTCGACAACGTCGCCCGCGACAAGCAGTCGGCGATCATCGTCGCCTCGGTGACCCGGCTGGCCTCGTCGCTGGGGATGGGCGTGGTGGCCGAAGGCGTCGAGACCGACGACCAGCGCCATGTGCTGACCGTCGCCGGCTGCGGCGCGCTGCAGGGCTACGCGCTTCGGCCGGCCGATGCCGCCGCGCGAGGTCAAGGCGCTGCTGCTGGCGGGTGGATTGACGCGGGCGGACGCGGAATCGCCGCTCCCCGCCGCGGTCCCGCGCACGAGCACCTATCAGCGCGGCTCGCTGCGCCTGGCCCGGAGCTGAACGCGGACGAGCCGGCCAGCTGGCCCCTCACCCCACCTCAGCTCAGGCCGTCAACGCCAGTGATGGTCGTCGCGGTCGTGATCGCGCCAGTCGCGGTCGCGGTCATGCCAGTCGTGATCGCCGCGCGAATAGTGGCGGTAGTACCAGACGTGATAGGGATAGGGTCGGTAGATCCAGCGATCCTCGCCCCACATCCACGGGTCGTACCAGCCGGGCGCGGCGTAGAAGTAGGGGCCGCTGGCGTAGTAGAAATCGGGCGCGCCGTCGCGGACCACATAGCCGCGCGGGCAGCCGGGGCTGGTGGCGTTGCCGCCGGCGCTGGAGGCGATCGCCGCCCCGCTGACGCCGCCGATCGCCGCGCCGGCCAGCGCCCCGCCGCCGCGGTCGCCGTGTCCGGCCAGGCCCGCGCCGATCAGCGCGCCGAACAGGCCGCCGATGAAGGCGCCGCCGGCGACGTCGCCGTGCGCCCTGACGCAGTTTTCCTCGGCCCAACGCTCGGCGTAACGGGCGTAACGCTGGTCCTCGGCGCGCTGCGCCGGGTCCGGCGCGCCGGCGTCGTAACCCGGCGGCGGGGGCGGCGGCGCGCCGTCACGGTAGCCGGGGGGCGGTTCGTCGGCGTAGTCCGACGGCGGCGGGCCTTGGTAGTCCGACGGCGGGCCGTTGTTGTCATAGTCCGGCGGGCCGCGGTCGTTCGGATAGTTCGGCGAGGGCGGCGTATAGGCCGGCGGCGCGCCGGTATGATCGTTGTAGTCCGGCGGCGGGCCATTGTTGTCGTCCGGCGGCGGGCCATTGTTGTAGTCCGGCGGCGGACCGTCGTTGTAGTCCGGCGGCGGCTGGTCGTAGCCCTGCGCGGCGGCGGACAGCGGCAGTGACGTGAGCGCCATCGAGGCGGTCGTCGCCAGCAGCACCGCCCGGGTCAGCATCCTGGTTGTCATAAGCTTCAGCCTTCCTAGGCAGCACGAGTGGACGACCATCGTCTCACGACGAAGCTGAACGGACGCTGAGCGATCCATTCAGCTTCGTCACCGGCGAGCCGCGCCGAGCAGGAACCGGCGCTACGCCGGCGCAACTCGCCCGAGCTTCTCGGGATTCACCACCATGTATATGGCGGCAAGACGGCCGCCGTCGCCGGGCTGGAACGCGACCGTGATCGGCCCCTCGTCGGTGTCGAGGATCGCGCCGAGGTAGCCGTTGACCCTGACCAGCCGCACCTTCGGCGTCGTAAGCCAGTTGCTGCGCCATTGCAGGCCCTTGAACAGCGCCAGGATGTCGTCGCGGCCGATCAGCGGCCGCAGCGCCGCGCTGCGCTTGCCGCCGCCATCGGTGATCAGCACGGCGTCTTCGGCCAGCAGTGACTTCAGTCCCTCGAGGTCGTTGTTGCGGGCGGCGTCCATGAAGGCGATCGCCAGGCGCGCGGCCTCCGCCTGGCCGACGGAGAAGCGCGGACGGGTGTCGCGGACATGGTCCCTGGCCCGCACCGCCAGCTGCCGGCAGGCGGCCTCGCTGCGCCCGAGGGTCTCGGCGACGGCGGAGAAGTCGGTGTCGAACACGTCGTGCAGCAGGAACACCGCCCGCTCCAGCGGCGAGAGCCGCTCCAGCGCCAGCAGGAACGCGACCGAGACCTCCTCGGCGCGCTCGAGCGGATCCTCGGCCAGGTCCTCGATCAGCGGCTCCGGCAGCCAGGGCCCACGGTAGGCTTCGCGGCGGGTCTTCTCGGCGCGCAGACGGTCGAGGCAGAGTCGCGTGGCGGTTCGGACCAGCCACGCTTCGGGCTCGACGATCGTCGGTCGGTCTGCGGCCTGCCAGCGCAGGAACGCGTCCTGGGCCACGTCCTCCGCCTCCGCGAGCGAGCCCAGCATGCGATATCCGAGCCGCACCAGCCGCGGCCGGTGCGTCTCGAACGCCCCTTGGCCGCTGTGATCGGGAACGCTCATGCCGCCAGCAGCACGGGCCGCTCGAACGGCGCCGCCTCCCCCGCCACCGTCACCTTCGAGCAGGTCTTGCCGTAGCCGAGCGCGTACTTCAGCGTCGGATACATCGCGCCGTGGTGAGGGTCAGCGCGATCGCGACCAACCCCTTCTGGCCCCAGCGCCGCACGATTTCGTCGCGCAGCGGGTCGGCGGTTTCCATGTCGCGGTCGAGCGAGGCCTGGGCGAAGCGGTAGGCCAGCGCGGCGGTCTCCCCCATCGCCGTCAGGTCGCCGGCCAGGATCGCCCGCAGCACCTCGCGGTCGACGCCGCCCTTCACCGATATGTCGACGCCGATCTGAGTGCACGGACCGCAGTCCTCGCGCAGCGTGGCGACGATGCCGGCGGCGGCCAGCGCCTCGCCGGGGGCGTCGCGGCGGGAGACCATGCCGGTCGCGACCGAGAACTTGAGGAAGGTCGACGGCCGCGCCGCCAGCACGGCGCGCATGTAGCTGGCGTCGTAGTTGAACGCCCGCTCGAACGGACGGATGGCGATGCGGTCAATGAGCGCTCTGAGCATGGCGGGTCTCCTCTTTAGGATAGGTCGCGGCGATCCAGCCGGCGAGCAGCGCCGGCAGGAAGACGCCCGGAAAGTCGCGGACGAAGTCAGCCAGTCCGCCCGGATCGCCGAGTTCGTCGACGACATGGACGCCCGCATGCAGGGCCAGGAACAGCGCCGCCGCGGCGCACGCGCCCCGGGCGACCGGCGATGGCCGGGCCGCGAGCCAGGCGAACGCCGCGCCGACGACGACGTACGCGGCGCCGATGTCCTTGACGAAGTGCGGGTTGAACGGACCGGTCTCGGTGACGCCCGGCACGGCGCGGTACCAGCTCAGACCGGCGGCCAGCATGATCAGGCCATTGCCGCCCATGGTCAGGGCGACGATGGCGGCCAGGCCGCGCTTCAGCGGGTTCGCGTTCGGGTTCATGCCGTCAGGACGCGCGAGGTCACCTGGATGTGACATCCGCCAGCGCGGAAAGCGGCGATGGACCCGGCAATGCCGATGGCGGCAGCGCTTGTTTCGCGCTATGGTCGAGGTCGGGCAGAGCGGCCAACCAACGGGAGGCCCTCGATGGATATGCCAATGCAGCGTCCCCAGCCACTCTCAGGGCGGCGGGCGGACCAGATCGACCCGCAGCGGAGGCGCGTGCTGATCGTCGACGCGCATGGTCCCAGCCGTCAGGTCTGCGCCGACTACTGCGACCTGTTCGACCACCTCAGCGAGACCGCGGAAGACGGCGAAGGCGCGCTGGCGGCCCTGCGGCGGGGGCGGTTCAGCGCGGTGGTCATGAGCGTGCACACGGACGCCGAGTCCGGCCTGGCGACTCTGCGGGCGATCAGGGCCCTCCCCGGCCCTGCCAGCGATGTGCCGATCATCGGCCTTACCGCGGCCGGACGCGAGGACGAGGCGCAGCGCTGGCTGGGCGCGGGGTTCGCCGGCGTCATCGCCAAGCCGGTGACCGCCGCGCGTCTGTTCGCCGCCCTGAGCAGCGTCGTCGACCAGCAGGCGGACCCGGCGCGCAGCTGGGCGCCCGCCAGCTAAGGCGCCGCCGCGATACCGGGCCGCAAGAATGCGGCCGGGGCGATGCAAAAAGCCCGGTCGCTAACTCTATATCGTCATCCTCTCGACACCACGCCGATCTAGGCTGCCAGCGCTGGGAGGGGCTGGCGTACATGGAGGCCGCGATGCGAGAGCGCCTGGCAAGCCCCGAGTCACAGCCGCAACAGCGGCGCGGCGCAGAGCCCACCCGTTCGCACGTGCTGATCGTCGACGATCACGCGCCCAGCCGGCGGATCTGCGCCGGCTACTGCGACCTGTTCGATCACACGACCGAAATGGTCGGCGGCCTCGCCGAGGCGGTGTCGGCGCTGCGCCGCGAGCGTTTCGACGTGATCGTGATGAACGTGCAAATGGCCGAGGCGGACGCGCAGTCGGCGCTCAAGGCGATCCGCGCCTTGCCAGGCGCCGCCAGCGCGACACCGGTGATCGGCCTTACGACGGGCGACCACGACGACGAGATGCAGCAGTGGTTGGGCGCCGGCCTCGCCGGCGTGCTGGCCAAGCCGGTCACCGCGGCGCGGCTGTTCAGCGCGCTGAGCATGGTGGCCAACTCCGGCCGCGAGGAAGCCCGCAGCTGGGCGCCTGCCAGCTGATCGCCTGCCAGCTAGTCGCCTGGCCCCGGCGACGCGCTCTGGGCGCTACGCCGCCGCGCAGGCTTCGTGGGGCTTGAGCACGCGCTCGGTCGAGGCCGGAAACCGCGCCAACAGCGCCGCCGCCCGCGGCGGACGGGCGACCAGCTGGCCGCCGCAATTGGGGCATTTGCCGCCGAGACGCTGGGCCGCGCAGGCCGCGCAGAAGGTGCATTCGAAGCTGCAGACCCGCGCCTCGCCGCTTTCCGGCGGCAGGTCGACATCGCAGCACTCGCAGTTGGGACGCATCTGGAGCATGAGGGTCCTCTCAACGGCCGGGCGGCGTTCGTGATTTGACCGCGCGCCGCCGACTTCCTACCTACGCGGCCGTTTGCCCGCGAGCCAGAAGGGAATCTCCGCGCCATGCCCAACGACCTCCTGCCCGGCGTCACCGGCGTGCTCGCGCTGGCGAGCGGGACGGTGTTGCAGGGGCATGGCTGCGGCCATGTCGGCGAAGCGGTCGGCGAGGTCTGCTTCAACACCGCGATGACCGGCTACCAGGAGATCCTGACCGACCCCTCCTACATGGCCCAGATCGTCGCCTTCACCTTCCCGCACATCGGCAATGTCGGGACCAACGCCGAGGACCTGGAACAGCATTCCGGCGGCGCCGACACCGCCGCGCGCGGCGCGATCTTCCGCGACGCCCCGACCCTGGAAGCCAACTGGCGCGCCAACAGCGACCTCGCCGGCTGGATGAAGCGCCGCGGCGTGATCGGGCTGGCCGGCGTCGACACTCGCGCGCTGACCAAGTCGATCCGCGAGAAGGGCATGCCGCACGGCGTGATCGCCCATCGGCCGGATGGCAAGTTCGACCTCGACGCTCTGGTCGCCAAGGCGAAGGCCTGGGCCGGCCTGGAAGGCATGGACCTGGCCAAGGACGCCTCCTGCACTCAGCCCTTCGTCTGGCGCGACGGGCTCTGGGAGTGGCCGGACGGCTACGCGTCGGCGCAGAAGACGCCGCGTTACGAGGTCGTGGTGGTCGACTACGGGGTCAAGCGCAACATCCTGCGGGCGCTGACCTCGATCGGCGCCCGCGCCACCGTGGTGCCGGCTTCGACCAGCGCTGACGACATCCTGGCCCGCAACCCCGACGGCGTGCTGCTGTCCAACGGGCCCGGCGATCCGGCCGCGACCGGCGTCTACGCCGTGCCGCAGATCCAGAAACTGGCCGAGAGCGGCGTGCCGGTGTTCGGCATCTGCCTTGGCCACCAGATCCTGGCGCTGGCGCTGGGGGCCAAGACCGTGAAGATGGAGCAGGGCCACCACGGCGCGAACCACCCGGTGAAGGACCTCACCACCGGCAAGGTCGAGATCGTTTCGATGAACCACGGCTTCACTGTCGATCGCGCCACGCTGCCGGCGACGATGAAGGAGACCCACGTCTCGCTGTTCGACGGCACCAACGCCGGGCTGGCTGTGGAGGGGCGGCCGATCTTCTCGGTGCAGCACCACCCCGAGGCCTCGCCCGGTCCGAAGGACAGCCTCTACCTGTTCGAGCGCTTCGCCGGGATGATGGACAAGGCGAAGAGCGCGACGGCCGCCTGAGCCGTCAGTGCAGCCGCTGGCCGCTCGTGTGGCCGGTGGAAACCTCCAGCGGCGTTACGGTCTGGTGGCCGGCGGCGGCGCCCGCAGAACGATGATGGCCGCCGCCCCGCGGATGGATACGGTTCGGGCCGTGCGGGCCAAAGCCCGGGGCCTTGAGGGGCGGGACTGGCCGGGGGTTGAAGGCGAGCGCGTGGCCGGCGGCGGTTGCGACCGTCAAGGCCAGACCGATGGCGACGATGGACTTGGTCACGGGCGGAGTTCCTCGCGTGAGAACGACCGGCGAAGGTTCGCACGGCTCGGCTGAACAAGCACGGGCGGGGCCGATCAACTACCGTTCACCCAAGCTTGTTGCGGGCGTCTTTCAGGGCGCGGCGGTCGCCTCGTAGACCTCGCTTCATCTTCTCCAGCAACTCGGCGTTGCCCTGCTTGAAGAAGGCGTAGACCTGCGACGACGCAGGATCGGTCCCCCACCCGGTCGAGGCGATCGTCACGCGGGTCCGGGCCGCGCCAAGCGCCTCGTACTGCACCACCGTCACCGTGCGCTGGAACCGGTCCGCGTTCGGAAGCGCGTGCGGCGCCTGGACGTTCTGGAACACGATCAGGCGTTCCGGAATGAAGGTGACGATGCGGTGCCGGATGTTGTCCGGATCGCCGATCTTGTGGGTCGGATCGTAACTCGCCTCGAGCGTCCCGCCGACCCGCAAGTCGATCGCGGCGACCGGCGAGTTCCAGCGCCGGAACTCGGCCGGGTCGACGAACGCCCTCCAGAGCAGCGCGACCGGCGCCGCGATCACCGCCGACTGCTGCAGGTTCCGCGCGCCGTCGGCGGTGACGTAGGAGGTGTCGACCACGTCCGGCGTGGCTGGCGGCGCGGCGGGTTGGGCCGCAGCGCTGGCGGCAAGGCCAAGGCTGACGGCGGCGGCGATGATAGGGCGGCGCATGCTGGTGTTCCGGGCTCCAGTTGAATGATCGTTCAAGCGCCTTAGCGTGACTTGAATGATCGATCAAGTGCGGGCCGCGCGCAGCCGGTGGAAGGTGTGATAGAGCCGGGTGGACGAGGGGCCAGTCGGGCGAGGAAGGCCGCGGATGGATTTCGGCATTGGCGACGACGACCAGCTGATCCTGGACAGCCTCACTGGCTTCGCCACCGAGCAGCTGCGGCCGAACCTGCGGGCGTTCGAGGCCGCGCGGGCGGTGTCGGCCCAGGTGGCGACGGCGTTCGGCGAGCTGGGGTTCGAGCGGTTGCAGCTGGCCGAGGATCTCGGCGGCGCCGGCCTTGGCATGCTGACGCGGGTTCTGGCCAACGTCGCGTTGGCGAGGGCCGACGCCGGCGCTGCTCTGGCGCTCGACCGGCTGGGTCCGGCGCTCTACGCGCTGGGCGAGCTCGGCGGAACGGCGGCGCTGGCCAGGTTCGCCGCCCCGCTGCTGGACCGGGCCGGCGCCAGGGCCGTGCTGATCATCGACCACCAGGATCGGCAGCTCTCGGCCGGCGATCGCATCAGCGGCCTGACCGCCTGGGCGCCGACTGGCCGGGCCGATCTGGTGGTCGGGCTGGGGCCGTCGAGCGGCTGGGTGCTGGAGGGACCGGGGCGCGCCGAGCCGGTTCCCGGCGCGGCGCTGCACGCGGCCGGCGCCAGCCGGGTCGGGTACGAAGGACGCATCGCCGCCGCCTGGACCGGCGAAGCGGCCGCGGCGCGGGCGCTGGCCAAGGTCCGGATCTATATCGCCGCGCTGATGTGCGGCGTGATGGAGGACGCGGCCGAGTTCAGCCGCGAATACGCGCAAGGGCGGGTCGCGTTCGGCCAGCCGATCGCCCACCACCAGGGCCTGGCGTTCCTGATCGTCGACATGTTCACCGCCGTGGCGCAGGCGCGGCTGCTGGTCGAGGACGCCGCGCGGCGCATGGACGCCGGCGACGACGCCGGGCAGGCGGCCGCCGCTGCCTTCGTCGAGTGCGTCGAGGTCAGTCGCTTCGTCGGTCCGAACGGCGTGCAGATCCTGGGCGGTCACGGCTTCATGCGCGACTATCCGGTCGAGAAGGCGATGCGCGACATGCGCGCCCTCGGCCTGCTGGCCGGCGGCGTCCACCGCGCCCAGGACGAGGCGGCCGCGCATCCCGATGCGCTGTCGGCGGTGTTCGAGGGCGTGGCGTGATGGTCACCGCAATTTCGTCACCCCGGCCGCAGCGCAGCGGAGAGCCGGGGCCGGCCGGGCCGGTTCATAGACGACATCCAGCTCGGTGGCGGCGTGTCCGGCCCCGGGTCTTCGCTCGGGGTGACGGCCGAGTTGGTTGCTGCGAGCAGGTGGCGTGATGGAACTGAGGATCAGCCCGGAACTGGCCGAGCAGGTGCGGGCGACGCGCGACTGGGGCAGAGCCGAGGTGCGGCCGGCCGGCCTGGAAGCCGACCGCAACGCGGCGCCGCTGCCACCCGAGCATCCCTACTTCCAGCGCTTCATCGACGCCGGCCGCGCCCAGGCCCGGGCCGAAGGCGACGGCGCGCCGGAGGGGCGGATGGTGCGCGGCGTGATCCTCGGCGAGGAAGGCGCCTACTGGGACCGCGGCATGGGCGTCGCCACGCCTGGCGCCGGATTCCCGTCCGGCGCGGTGAACGCCGGCGGCACCGAAGAGCAGAAGTCCCACTTCCTCGGCATGTTCCGCGACATGGCGCGCCCGATGTGGGCCAGCTTCGCGCTCACCGAGCCGGGCGGTGGCTCGGACACCGCGGCGTTCAGAACCCGCGCCGCGCGCACCGACAGGGGCTGGGTGCTGAACGGCGCCAAATGCTTCATCGGCAACGCCGCCCGCGCCGAGTGGATCCTGGTGCAGGCGACGCTCGACCCGGCGCTTGGCCGCGCGGGCCAGCGTTCGTTCTTCGTCGAGAAGGGGACCCCGGGCCTGACCGGCCTCAGGATCGAGAAGAAGATGGGCCTGCGCGCTTATAAGTCGGTCTCGTTCTCGCTGGAGGACTGCGAGATCCCGGCGGAGCACATCCTGGGCGGCGAGACGCGCAAGGCCCGCGCCGAGGGGACCGGGTCCAGCGCCTACGGCGCGACCATGGCGTCGCTCAACACCGCGCGGGTCGGCGTCGCGGCCAGCGCGCTCGGCATCGCCCGCGCCGCGCTGGATGAGGCCCGGCGCTTCGCCCAGGAGAGCGGCGCGGTCCGCCATCCGCGGGTGCGCGACCAGCTGGAGCGGGTGCTGCGCAAGCTGCGCGCGGCCAGGCTGGCGACGCTGAAGGCCGGCTGGCTGGTCGACAACCGCCGCGGCAACATCGTCGAAAGTTCGATGGCCAAGATCGCCTCGGCCGAGGTCGCGCAGGAAGCCGGCCTGCTCGGCATGGAGATCGTCGGCCTCGAGGCCGGCGCCGCCGACGAGCTGATCGAAAAGCTGTTCCGCGACGCCAAGGCGCTGAACATCGTCGAGGGCACCGGCCAGATCCAGCGCGTGATCATCGCCCGGCAACTGGTCGGGCTACCGCGCTAACGCTCCCATCGCAGCGAGACGCCGTAGAACGCCGCAGCCGAGTGCAAGATTGAACCACGGAAAACACGGAAATCACGGACGCCGGGCAGCCATGCGTCGCGACGCGGGCGCGTTACCAGTTCGTGTTTTCCGTGTTTTCCGTGGTTCCCTCTCAGTCTCCTCCTGCCTCGGTCCGGGCTTTCGCCGAAAGAGCGGATTCTTCGCCGAACACCACCGGCAGATAGCGGAAGCCGAACAGCAGCCCGCCGGGCAGGCGCTGGGCCTTGCCCTCGCCCTGGGCGATCGCGCCGAACCGGGCGACCAGCGCCTGCATCGCCGCCCTCGCCTCCATCCGCGCCAGCGGCGCGCCGATGCAGGTGTGGACGCCGTGGCCGAACGCCAGGTGCCGCTCGCGTTCGCGGTTGAGCTCGAAGTTGGCCGGATCGTCCCACTTTGACGGGTCGCGGTTGGCCGAGGCGAGGTAGACCATCACCATCTCGCCCGCCCTGATCGTCGCCGCGCCAAGCTCGACATCGCGCGGTGGCGACGCGGGTGACCATCTGGGCCGGGCTGTCGATGCGCAGTGACTCCTCGATCGCGCCTTCGATCAGCGACGGATCGGCCCGCAGCGCCGCCCAGCCCTCCGGCTCGCGGGCGAGGCGGCTCAGCAGGTTGCCGAGCAGGTTGGTCGTGGTTTCGTTGCCGGCGATCATCAGCAGGATGCAGAAGCCGACCACCTGGGCGTCGCTCAAGGTCTCGCTGGTCTCGCTCACCTTCGTCAGCGCGCTGACCAGATCGTCGCCCGGGTCGGCGCGCCGCTCGGCGGCAAGGTCGGCGAAATAGCCGCGCAGCTCGGTGACGGCGCCGAACCTGGCCGGGTCGAACGGATTGTCCTGCATGCCGATGATGGCGTTGGACCAGCGCTTGAAGTCGCGCGCCTTGTCCTGCGGCACGCCCATCATGCCGGCGATCACCGCCACCGGCAGCGGGGTGGTCATCGCTGCGACGATGTCGACCTCTTCGCCGGCTGGGATCGCCGCGGCCAGTTCATGCGCCAGCTGGTCGATCGCCGGGCGCATCGCCTCCATCGCCGCCGGCGTGAACGCCTTGGCCAGCAGCCCGCGCAGCACCGAATGGCGCGGCGGATCGTCGGTCAGCAGCGGAAAGCCGATCCCCATCGCCCCGCCCGCCATCGCCGCGGACGAGAACGCCGCATGGTCGAGCAGGATGGCGCGTACGTCGTCGAACCGGCTCGCCACCCAAAAGCCGGCGGCGTCCTTGTAGAGCGGCGCTTCCTCGTGCAGCCGGGCGATGAAGCCGTCCCTGCCCAGGGCGCGGATGCCGTCCCGCAGGCTGATTTCGCCGTCCGCCATCGAATCCTCGGTGTTGGGGCCTGACCGGACTCTAGCACGGAGTCTTCCTGCGGCCGCGCCTTCCTCGGGCCCGGGCCGCGTCCGGCGTAAGGCGGTTCTTAACCCTCGCGCTTCAAGTAACGATGTTCGGGGGAAGCGCCGTTTTGACCAAACTGCTGGACCACCGCTTCGACGCCTTCGCTGCCGAGGCGCACGAGAACCTCGCGCCCCGGGCCGCCGTAGCGCTGGGCGCCGGGGCCGTGGCGCTGGCGCTGCTGCCGTGGCGGCTGTGCGCGGTGTGGACCGTCTCGATCCTCGCGTTCGAGCTATGGGGCTGGCACGCGAGCCGCCGGCAATACCTTCGTCAGCCGGTCGCGCTCGCCGACAAGCTGGGCTTCCTGACCTACGTCGTCTGCCTGATCGCCGGCTGGTTCTACTTCGGGATGGCGTTCTGGCTGACGGCCCGCACCGACGGCGCGGTGTCCGCCACGATCATCTGGGTCAGCATCATCGGCTTCGCCCAGACCTTCGGCTCGCGCAGCCCGCTGGCGTTCTCGCTCTGTGGCGTCGTGCCGTCGATCGGCGTCCTGGCGCTGATGCTGATGGGACCGGTGGGCGGCCAGATGAGCAGCCTGGCGATCATGGAGCGGCTGCCGGTGATGGGGATCATGGCCCTGGCGCTCGGCTTCGCCGTCGCCGGCGCCCGCCAGACCTCCGCCGCGGGCCGACGGCTGGAAGAGGTCCAGGACCTGCTCCGCGAGAGCGAGGCCGACTATCGGGTGCTGGCCGACAATATCTCGGACGTCATCGTCCGCCTCAGCGTCGACGCGGTCTGGCGCTACATCTCGCCCTCGATCGAGACCGTGCTCGGCTACACCGTCGACGAGTTCCGCGAGCTCGAACCCGGCCAGTTCATCCATCCCGACGACGTCGCCGAAGTGATGCAGCTGATCGCCAGCCTGACCTCGGTCGGCGGCGCGGCGACGCTGGAATATCGGCAGGTCGCCAAGAACGGCCAGGTGGTCTGGGCCGAAACCAACTTCACGGTGGTCTACGACCCGGTCACCAGCGAGCCGGCCGAGATCATCTGCCTCTCGCGGGACATCAGCGCCCGCAAGGCGCTGGAGCAGGACCTGGTCGACGCCCGCGAACGCGCCGAAACCGCGGCGGCCGCCAAGGCCGACTTCATGGCCAACATGACCCACGAGCTGCGCACGCCGCTGAACGCGATCATCGGCTTCTCGGGCGTGCTGCAGGGCTCGCCGGACCTGACCGCCCGCGACGCGCGCCACGCCGGCCTGATCAACGACGCCAGCGGCGCGTTGCTGACGGTGGTCAACGACGTGCTCGACTTCTCCAAGCTGGAGTCCGGCGCGTTCGAGCTGGACCCGCAGCCGTTCGACCCGCTGGGCCTGGCCAGGTCGGTCGCGGCGCTGGTGGAGGATCAGGCGACGGAGAAGGGCCTGTCGCTGGCCGTGAGCGCCGACGGCGCGATCGAGCCGGTCAGCGGCGACGGCCCCCGGCTGCGCCAGGTGCTGCTGAACCTGCTCTCCAACGCGCTGAAGTTCACCAGCCATGGCGGCGTCACGCTGCGCCTGGCGCAGCGGCCGGCGGGCGAGGGCTGCGTGGCGCTGCGCATCTCGGTGATCGACACCGGCATCGGCATCTCGCCCGAGAAGCAGGTCACAGTGTTCGACCGCTTCAGCCAGGCCGACGCCTCGGTCTCGCGCCGGTTCGGCGGCACGGGCCTGGGTCTGGCCATCTGCAAGCGCATCGTCGAGCTGATGGGCGGCCAGATCGGCGTGCAGAGTCGCGAGGGCCGCGGCTCGACCTTCTGGCTCGAGCTGGAGCTGCCGCTGGCCGCGAACGCGGTCGCCCCGGACGCCGAAAGCGCCGCCGCCGAGCTGGACCGGCCGCTGCGCCTGCTGCTGGTCGAGGACGTGGCGGTGAACCGCGAGCTGGTGCGGGTGATTCTGGAAGGCTTCGATATCGAGATCGACACCGCCGAGAACGGCGCCGAGGCGATCGACGCGGTTGGCCGCGCGGCCTACGACCTGGTGCTGATGGACGTGCAGATGCCGGTGATGGACGGCCTGACCGCCGCCGCCCGCATCCGCGCCCTGCCCGACCCAGCCTTGAGCGGCCTGCCGATCATCGCGATGACCGCCAACGTCCTGCCCGACCAGATCCAGCGCTGCCTGGAGGCCGGCATGAATGGCCACCTCGGCAAGCCGATCAACCCCGCCGCGCTGCTGGAATCGATCGCGCTCTGGACAGCCCCCGGGGCCTCGGCGGAGGCCGCGGTCGCCTAGGCTAGCCGACCTGCAGCGAGCCGAGGAAATACAGCAGGTAGACCGCGCCGAAGGTGATCCCCACGGCGTGCAGCCAGTACCAGCGCAGGAAGATCAGCGGCGTGGCGATGGCGATGGCGAGCAGGTCGTTCACCACCAGTGGGATGTCGCGCCGCCAGGGCGGGCTGCTCCACCCGAACCGGACCACGTCCAGCAGGTCGAGGAAGATGTTGAAGGCGAAGAACGCCACGACCAGTCCCCAGTAGTGCTTGCGGTGATCGAAGTAGAACTCCCTGAGGTCGATCCCCGCTTCGGGCACCTCGTCCGGCAATGTCGCCGCGGCGCTCAGGAACATGATGATCAGCGACGCGGCGAACGGCAGGAACTGGAACAGCGTGTAGACGCCGGTCGCCTCGTTTCGCCGGATCCACAGCAGCCAGAATTCGCCCAGCGTCACCATGCTGGCGTTGAACGCGATCGCCGGCGACATCCAGTGCCACGTCACCCGCTTTCCGGCGGCCAAAAGTTTGTGCAGGCTCATCGCCACCGTCTCGACGGCGAGGGCGACGACGATGCCGTAGAAGATGGCGGCGTAGTCGAAGGATGACATGGCAGGCCCCCGCGCCGCATCTCGAACCGCCAGGGTAGATTTCGGCGGGCCGAAGTCAAAACAAACGCCGCCGGCCGATGGCGGCCCGCATCCATTCAGGCCTCGGGCGGCGACTAAGCTGGAGCGGCGAGGCAGACAGCCGCGCAGACATTCGGAGCAAGCGCCGTGGACCGGTTCTGGGAAGCGCATTGGTGGCTGATCATCCTGCTGGCGGTGTTCGCCGCGCCGATCGTGCAGGCGCTGTTCGCGCCGTGGCGCAGCTATCTGCGCTATCGCGAGCGACGCGACGCAATCGAGGCGCTGAAGGTCTACGCCGCGCAGGGGCGCGAGCCACCGCCGGCGGTTCTCGACGCGCTCGCGTCGCGGCGCTGGGGACCTTGGCGCGCGCGGGCCGCTCTGGGCCCGGCCGCGGCCGGAGTCGGCGCCGCGTCGGGCCTCGGCGCCGAGCAGTGGGTGCGCACGGCCGAGCGCTGGCGTCGGCGTGAGCCGCTGCGGCGTTGGAACGGCGCGATCTTCGCCGGCGCCATCGCGCTCGGCTTCGCCTACGCCTACCAGCACGTGCACCAGAACGCTGACGTCTACCTGGTGGTCGCGGTGATCGCCGGCGCGATGACCGTCGCTGGGGTACTGTCGGCGATCATGGCCACGCTCTGGCGCAACGATTGAGCCTGCCCGCCACCGACGCCGAGCTGGTGGCCGCGGCCCGGGGCGGCTCGCAGGGCGCGTTCCGCGAGATCGTCGAGCGCCACCAGCAGGCCGTCCGCGGCTTCCTGCGCCGCGTCCTGGAGAGCCCGGCCGACGCCGACGATATCGCCCAGGAGACCTTCCTCGCCGCCTGGACCAACCTCTGGCGCTACCGCCGCCAGGCCTCGCTTCGCTCGTGGCTCTGCGCCATCGCCTGGAAAAAGAGCCTGACGTTGCAGCGCTCGCGCCGGCGCGAGCGGGTTCGCCACGACGCGCTGGAGCTCCCAATCGCCGTCGACCCCTGCCCCGGCCGCCGGCTCGACCTCACCGCCGCGCTGGCGAGTCTGCCCGAGCCGCAGCGGGCGGCAGTGGCGCTGTGCCTGGGCGGCGAGTTCTCGCACGCCGAGGCGGCGCTGGCGCTCGGCCTGCCGCTGGGGACGATCAAGTCGCACGTGGAACGCGGGCGCGCTAAGCTGCTCGCAGCCCTCGGAGGCCGAGATGAATGAGACCGAAGACCGCCTGGCCGAACTGTGGCGGGCGACCGACGCGCCGGCGCGCGATCTCGCCTTCGCCCTCGCCGTCGAAGAGCGCATCGCCCGCCGGCTGATGCTGATCGACGTCGCCGGGCGCATCGGCGCAGCGCTGGTCGTGGCGGTCATCCTGATCGCCTTCGGGCCGGGCCTGATCGAGCGCGGCGGCGCGCTGGTGGGATCTCTCGACACAGCCGGGCCGGTGTTGGCCGCCGTCGCGGTGCTGGGCGCGATCATGGTCAGATTGACCCGGTCCGCGAGGGACGGCCTTGCGGATCTCGAAGACGGCAGCGCCCCGCCCCGCCCTGAAGGCGCCGCGGGGCGATGAGCGCTGGGCTCAACGCGCCGCGAGGCGGTCGATCTGGGTGATCTTGGTGCCTTCGAGGCTGACGCCGGCCATCAAGCCCTTCTGATTGAAGATGAAGGCGTAGGCGTCGTCCTTCAGCGTGGAGGTCGAGAGGTTCTTGGCGACGCCGGCGTCGACGATCACCACGGTCGGGCCTACGCCCACTTCCCATCCCTCCGAGCGATGGACGTACTTCACCGCGCCCTCGTTCATCAGGAACACGACGTAGCCGTAGGACTGAGCGCCAGCCTGGAAGCCGACCGAGCCGGTCACGGAATTGTAGTAACTGCGGACGTCTGCGCCCTCTTTCAGTTCGCCCTCGCCATAGGCGCCGCCGACCACCAGGCCGGCCTTGACGATGCTTGGAAAGATCAGGATCGCCCTGGCGTGTTCGGAGATGGCCTCGGCGGCCGGATTGGTGTCGTAGAGACGCTGCAGCGCCGCGTCGGAACTGCGGTTGATGTCCTCTGGGGAGGCCGCGTGGGCGGTCGAGGCGACGGCGAACAGGGTGAAGGCCGCCGTCGAGGCGGCGACGAGAAGAGTCTTCATCTTGGTTGTCCTTGAGTGCGGTTGAGGCGATGGCCGGGAAGAGCTCAGAATCCGATCCCGGCGCGGCCCGCTATTTCGTGGTTGCTGGGGAGCGTCGCGACGTCTGCCAAGCAGAACGCGAGTTCCTGCATACCCAGTGCGCGGGTTCCGCAATTGTTCCAGCTGCCGCGGTCGAAATCGCACGAACGGCCGAGCGTGTGTGAAGCATGGCGCCCGGGCGCAGGGTCACCATATGAACGTCATGGCTTACCGCATCAGGTACTACGACAAGCACGCCAATGAGATCGAACTCCGTCCCCTGGGCAGGGTCGCTGGAACAGACGCGGCGAGTCGCGCAGGACGGCATCGTCCAGCTGAGGGCCGCGTCCGCGAGCATCTTCGACGAAGATCAGAACAACCGTAAGGTCTGGCCGCGCTTCTAGACCCGTCGGCCTCGGCATGCGGCGAGACTCTCGCCGGCGCGCGCGAAGCCTCGATCAGAGCAGGGATTGAATACGAAGCGTCGTCGACCGCTTCGGCGCGACGTGCTCGTGGGTGACCGACACCCTGGTTCCCGCGCCGCTGCTGGTGACTTCCACGTCGGCGTCGAGCTGCCGGGCCAGGGCTTCGACGATGCTGGTGCCGAGGCCCGGTTTCGTGGGCGCGGCGCCGCCAGGCATGCCAACGCCATCGTCGGCGACCGACAGGGTCCAGTCTGAGCCGCTCGATCGGTAGCCGACGACAATTGCGCCGCCGCGGTCGCCCGGAAATGCGTGCTTGAGCGCGTTGATCACCAGCTCGGTGACGATCAGACCGAGGCTTACCGAGGTGTCAGCCGCGGCGACCGTCTCGTCGGCCTCGACAGTCAATCGGAGCTTTTGCAAATCGGCGATCATCGATGCGCCGATGCTTTGAGCCAGCTCGGTGAAGTACACGCTGAGGCGCACATCGCCGACGTTGGTGGCGATCAGCTGGTTTTGCAGCGCCGCGACCGACATCACCCGACTATGAGTGTCGAACAGGTCGCTGCGGGTCTGCGCCGAGGTCGACCGGCGGGCGCTTTGCATCAGCACGCTGGCGATGATCTGCAGGCTGTTGGCGATGCGGTGCTGGAGCTCCTCGTAGAGCATCGCCTTTTCGCGCAGCAGGTTGTCCTTCAACCGCTCGGCCAGGCGCGCGTCGGTGACGTCCGATACGGCCAGCAGCAGCCGAGTGTTGATCGCATCGTCATAGACCAGCTGGTGAGCGGTGATCACCAGGCGCCGCGGGGTGCGGCCGGAGCGCTTGAGATCCATCTCGTAGGCGTCGATCTGTGCGCCGCCGGAGAGGGTGGCGCTGAGCAGCGAGCGCAGCTGCGGCGCGTCCCACTCGCCCGCGCCGAGCGAGAACAGCGAGACGCCCTCGATCTGCGTCGGGTCGATCTGGAAAGCGCGCGCGAACGAGGCGCTCGCGGCGATCACCGTGAACGCGCCATCGAGGAGCAGTATGGGCGCGTCGGATGCGGCCACCAGCGCCAGCGCCAGCGTATCGGCGATGGCTGGCAGGGCGGGCTGGTCGTCGGCCATAGGCGGCTTCAGGCCGACGGAGGCTCGCGAAGCGAAAGCCATTCCCGCGGCGATTCAGTGGGACATCAGGTCCCGGCCAGGTGGCCGGGCTTTGATCTACTTTTTGAGCTATAGCACGCTTTCGAGGCCGTATTGCGGTGCAATCCGCCCGCTCACGTTGTCATGGCCCGCGGAAGACTTCGCGGCGACGCTCAACTCTTTTGCGACATCGGCGGCGGGCTCACGCGGCCAAGATAGTTTTCTCGCGCCGCCATCGCCCGCCATTGCGCGGCGAGCCGCAGGTACTCCAGCGCCACTGATTCAACCGGCGCGATCGAAGCGCTGGCGGCGCACGCTCTGGCTCTTTGACGGCACTCCTCGGCGTTCATCGCTTTGCACCATCCTGCTGAAGTTCAAATAAGTCGGCGCGCCGCGGGAAAGTTCCTCTCGTTTCACGTTGATTTGTTCGTCTCGGAACTCGTGGATCGGTTCGCCTAAACAGAATTGTCGCGCCGCCACGCGGGGATTCAGCCGTATCTTCTGATGTTAGACGGAACAAATTCCGCCAGTCGACGTTGTGCTTTCAAGGGAAGGTCTACGCCTCTCCCAAGGAACATCTTCAAATGCGTAAGCTACTTCTGGTCGCCGGCCTGGCCGCCGCGGCCCTCGTCCCATCTCTGGCGTTCGCCCAACAGTCCTGCGAACAACAACACGACAGCCAGGTCGCCACCACCCTCGCCGGCGCCGGCATCGGCGCACTGCTGGGGGCGAGCGTCGCGCCCAGCCGCGATCGTGGCGCTGGGGCCGTGGTTGGCGCTGCGGGCGGTGCGATCGTCGGCAGCCAGGTCAGCCGGCCTGACCGCGACTGCGCCCACGCCTATGGCTACTACGACCACAACAACCAGTGGCACGCCAACCATGTCGATCGGGCCGACGCGCGCGGCTACTACGACCGCGACGGCGCCTGGGTCGATGGCGCGCCCAATGGCTACTACGACACCGACAATCGCTGGGTCGCCGCCAGCAACGCCAACTCGGACGGCTACTACGACGACCACGGCCGCTGGGCCCCCGCGTCGTCCGCGGGCTACTACGACGACCGCAACCAGTGGGTCGCCAGCGCCAGCGGGCACTATGAGGACGGTCGCTGGGTCGCTGGCCACGACGCCGGCGCCTACGACGCCAACGGCCGCTGGATTTCCGGCGCCCGCAACGGCCACGCCGACGCCAATGGCGTCTGGATCGCCGACGCCCAGCCTGGGTACTACGACAGCGACCACCATTGGCGCGCGGGTCAGGTGCGCGGCTACTACGACACCCGGGGCGTCTGGATCGGCACGACGCCGAGCGCTGACGCCTACGGCGCGAACACCAGCTACGGCGGACCGAGCCGGCGCGACGTCGACAGCCGGCAAGCCTGGCTGCAGCAGCGCATCGACTCCGCCGCCAGGGATGGGTCGCTCAGTCGCTTCGAGGCCAGGAGCGATCGCCGACGACTGGCGTCGATCCGGCGCGACGAGACCAACATGCGCGCCGGCGACGGTCAGCTATCGCCGCAGGACGAAGCGCGCCTGCAGAACCGCCTCGACGTCCTGAGCGCGTCGGTTCGACAGTCGGTCAGAGGCGCCGGCTTCTAAGCCGCCCACAGCAAAGCACGGCGGCGGGCCTCGCTGAGGTTCGCCGCCAGGGCGGCTGGTCGCGCCGCAGCCGGGCCTGAAATCGCTCCACGCAAAATCGCCTGGCAGGAGCGCCGGTTAACAATGGCGAAGCGCTCACGGAGCGCCTAGGATCGCACATGTCCTCCACCTCAGAAATCTCCCGACCGTACGTGCTGCCGACGCGAACCATCAACGTCGGGCTCGAGTATGAGCTGCAATACTGGTCTCGGGCGTTCGGGGTGGGGCGCGAGGCGCTGCTCGCAGCGGTGCAGGCCGTCGGGACCGACGCGCGGGCGGTCAGCCGTCACCTCGGCAAGGGCTAGGTCTGCAGGATCACCAGGGCGCTGGTCTCGACGTCGCCCGGCGCCACCTTGACGCCCAGATAGCGCATCTCGTCACCGGCGAAGCTGATGTCCTCGGCCGCGATCGTGCGGTCGCGCTTCAGCCGTGAGGCGTCGCCAAGCGTCAGCCGCAGCATCATCGCCGAGGGATCGAGCCCCTCCAGCTTGGCCTGCTCGATCGCCGCCCTGAATCTCTGGCCCGGCGGCAGCGGTGGGCCTGGCGTGGGTGACGGGCGTGGGGCCATTTGATCCTCGTGCGCGCCGACGTGGACGCCGTGTCGAGCCATAGCACCAACGCGCCGGTCGCGCCGACTTATCTTCCGACGCGCGAGTGCGCCACGGGCGCCAGGTCGCTTGCGTGTGACCACGGTCACGGCCGGGCGGGCCGATCCCGAACATCTTCGGGTCATCGCAACAGCGCGATCAACCCGAAGGAACAACCCCATGAACCGCTTCGTCCTCACCGCCGCCTTCGCGATCGCCGCGATCGCCGGCGCCGCCCAGGCGCAGACCGCCGGCCCGTTCGTCTACGGGTCCGACAGCTCGAACCGCCAGGTCGTCAAGTACAGCGACCTCGACCTTTCGAGCCCCGCCGGCGCCCAACGGATGGCGTTCCGCATCCGCGTCACCGCGCGCCAGCTCTGCGGCGACAGCCCGATCACCCGCACTGGCATGGGCTTTGACGCCTGTGTGAAGAGCACGGTCGAAGTGGCCGCGGCGCGGCTGGATCAGCCGATGGTGACAGCCGCGCTTGGCCTCGCGCCGGACAGCAGCGCCTACGCCGGCCGCTAGGCGGAAGCCTCAGCGCTGTCGCGCGCGCTCGATCAGGGCCGCCAGGGAGTCCGCCGCCACCAGGCGGACTCCCGAAGGCGTCAGCTCCACCCAGCCCTTCCCCGCCCACTCGTGCAGCTTCCGGTTCACCTTCTCGCGCGACGCTCCGAGGCGCCGCGCGATTTCCGTCTGCGTCAGCCGCACCACGCCGCCGGCGTTCGCCTCCTGCAGCGCCAGCCGCGCCACCCGTCCGCCCAAGTCCAGCAGCGCCGAGGCCTCGAATGCGGCGTTGGCGCCCCTGAGCCGCCGGCTCAGCTCGGCCACCAGCGCGACCGCGGCCGCCGGTTCGTCCCGCAGCGCCGCCAGCACGGCGGACCGGGGGATCCGCCACAGCCGGCTGCGCCGCGCGGCCACCATGTCGGCCGAGCGGGCGCCGCCGTCGAGCGTCGCCATCTCGCCCGCCAGCGCGCCCTTGCCCAACGACGCCAGCCGCACCTGCCGCCCGCCCTCCGAGCGGTTCAGCACCTCGATCTCGCCTTCGAGCACGACAAAAAGCGCATCGCCGGGGTCACCCACCTGACAGAGGAAGGCGCCGGCCGCCAGCTCCAGCGGCGAGCCGGCGGCCGCCATGCGTGTGCGCACCGCGTCCGGCAGGACGCGGAAGACGGCGCCTTCGCCCAGCGCGGCGGCGACCGCACCCGAGGCTGCGGCCGTCATCGCCCGCCGCTCAGGCGAACATCTCAGGTCGCAGGTCGCTCACTTCGATGATGACGTCGGCGGGGATGCCGGCGCGCGTCGCGGCCTTGCGGATCGCGTCGGCGCTCTCGGCCTCGTAGAGGCAGTAGGTCTTCTTCTTGTCGGCGCTGAGGAAGGAGAGCAGCCACTTGACGTTCTCCTCGTCGTTGATCTGCTTCAGCCCCGCCGCGCCTTCGGCGTCGAGTTCCACTTGTTGGGCGAAATTCCGCTCGATCAAGAAACGAGTCATCGTGACCTCCTTTGGTCTCAGTTCACAAGGCGCACATCGGCGGCTGAGCCGATGCGCTGAATGAGGGCTGACATGCCGAGCTCGCGCGCGGTGGACAGCGCCGCGCTGGTCAGGCGCATCGCCCGCGCCAGGTCGCCGCGGCGACCCCGGCGGGTGAGCATCCGGGCATAGTCGTGGCGGGCATGCGCCAGCCAGGGCCTCGCGGACATGGCCTCGTTCATCGCCAGCGCCCGCTCGAAGTAGGCCTCGGCGCGGGGGAAGTCGCCGAGTCGGTCGGCCAGCAGGCCCACGTACCGCGCGGCCGATCCGCAGCAGAGCGTGAACGTCGGCACCGTAACAGCCTGCTCGGCAAACGGCGCGATGCGGGAATAGATCGCCTCGGCCTGATTGTCGTCGCCCAGCTTGGCCGCCACTTCGGCGATGTAGCTCAAGGTCACGAGATGCTTCGAGTTCGGGCGGCAGGGCGAAGCCGTCTTCCGCCATCGCCGCGAGCGTGCGGCGCGCCTGGGCTTCGAAGCCGAGGTCGCTGGCGATCAGCATCAGGCCGGGACGCCAGGCCTTGTCTTCCGGGTTCTCGTCGACGAACCGCTTCAACAGCGGCGCGACCTCGCCAAGGCGGCCCTGCTCGCGGCGGATAGTGAACATCTGCATGCCGTAGACGCCCGCCGCCAGCGTCGCCTCGGCGCTTTCCACCAATTGCGACAACTCTTCGGCCTTGCGCTCGGCGAGGGCGAAGTCGCCGATGAGGATGGCGCGCATCACCTGGGCGCCGACGGCGACCCAGCGAACCGTCAAAGTCGGGTCGGATTGAACGGCTTCACCGTAGAGCGCCAGGGCGGCGTCGAACCGCGCAAGCTCGCCGATCTCGAGACACGCCGTCAGGCATCTGGCCCCGGTGACGCCTCGGGGCACGCAATCACTCAGACTGACGCCCAGACCTTGGAGGAGCCGACTGATCTCGTCGAGCGTGCGCCGACGCTCCGCAAACCGCGCCCTGGGCAGGGGGCGGCCGCCAACCTCGAACAGTTCGCACGACAAGGCGTCGAGCAGGCTTGGATGGTCACCGAGCCGGCGAGCGATGACGGCGGCCTGACGAGCGAGGTCACTGGCGCGTCCTGCCTCGCCTCGCGCATGAAGCGTCGTGGCCAGGCGGCCGAGCAGGCGGCTGCGGTCGACGGTTTCTTCGTCGCCGACTTCGGCCAGCGCCGCTTCCAACAGCGTCGCCGAGCCGGCGACCACGCCCTCCAGGTACCCCTCAGACACCTGGTGCCACAATGCGGCCTCCACCAGATGCGGTGTCAGCTTCTCGGTTCGCGCCAGCTCGGCGGCCGCCTGGTAGGTCGCGATCGCGCGGCGCTCACCGAGCCCGAATTCCGCGTGGCCGCGGATCAGCAGCAGCGGAAGGATCCGCTCGGCGCGTTCATGGTCGCTGAACGGAAAGTCCTCCGTGAGCCGGATGCCGCTCTGCGCGTGGGCGATTGCCTCCTCATAGGCGGCGCGCGCCTGCGCCTGCTCTCCTGCCCGTCGCCAATAGTCGATGGCGCGCTCTGGCGCGTCGCTGGCGGCGAAGTTCTGGGCCAGCACTTCGGGCTGGAGATCGACGATCTCCGGGTAGTGAGCCTCGAGCGCCCCGGCGATCAGGCCGTGGAAGTGACGGCGGCGCGCCAGCAGCAGCGAGTGGTAAGCGATTTCCTGGATCAGCGCGTGGCGGAAGCGGAACGCGCCGCCCTCGCCAGCACGGCCAGCGGCGGGAACGATGATTTCAGCTTCGACCAGTCCGGCCAGCGCGAAATCGATATCGTCTTCGTCCCTGGTCGCGATGCGGCGCAGCAGGCCCTTGTCGAAGTCGCGGCCGATCGTGGCCGCCACCTGGGCGATCTCCTTGACGCCGGGCGCCAACCGGTCGAGCCGCGATAGCAGCGAGCCCTGCAACGTGTCCGGGATGGCGATGTCCTGAACGGTCCCCCGCAATTCGTAGCGGCCCCCGGCGTCGTGCAGCAGGTCGCCTTGCAGCACCGTCTTGGTCAGTTCCTCGACGAACAGCGGCACGCCGTCGGTCTTGGCGACGATCTGGTCGAGCACTGGCGCCGGCAACGGCTTGCCAGCCGTCAGCCGTTCGACCATCTGCACGCGCTCGCGGCGGGAGAGACGATCGAGATTGAGCTGCACCAGGTTGGGGCTGGTCCAATCGGGCTTGAACTCGGGCCTGGCGGTGATCAGCAGCAGCAACCGCGACGCCGTCAGCCGGTCCAGCATGAGCCGCAGCAGCTCGAGGGTGGACGGATCGAGCCAATGGGCGTCTTCGACCCAGATCAGCAACGGGCCGCAGGCGGCCATCGCCTCGACCATCGCCACGAACACGTTCAGGCAGCGTTGCTTGAACGACGGCGAAGCGGTGTCGATCGACGGATATCGCCCCGCGGTCGGCAGTCCGAGCAGGGTCGAGAGCACGACCATCGCCTCGGCAAGATCGACTCCGAACGTTCGCAGCTCGGTCTCAAGACGCGCCGCGGCCGCCTCCGGGCCCGCGACCGCATCGAGTCCGAAGCCCTGCCGCACCCGTTGCAGCACCGGCCAGAACGGGCTTTCCCGGTGGTAGGGCGAACCGTGGTAGGCGATGCCCTGATATTCCTCGCCCTCCAGGCCGTCGCGGAAGGCCCTGAGCATGCGCGACTTGCCGATGCCGGGCTCGCCCACCAGCAGGACGCAGCGCATCTCGCCCTCGCAGCTCTGACGCCAGCGCTGGCGCAGCATCTCTAGCTCCGCCCCGCGGCCAACAAGCGGCGTCAGACCTCGGCCGGCGCGGACCTCGAAGCTGCCCTCCGCCTCCGTGCGCCCTTCGACCCGCCAGATGTCGATCGGCGCGGCGACGCCTTTCAAGGCGTGGCGTCCCAGGCTCTGCAGCCGGAACGAACCTTGGATCAGGCGCTCGGTCACCGGGCCGACGACCACTGAGTCGGGGGGCGCGAGGGCCTGGAGCCGGGAGGCGACGATCGGCGTCTCGCCGACGATCGCCTGCCTGTCGAGCGCCGCGCCGGCCCCGACCTCGCCGGCAACCACCAGACCGGTCTCCACGCCGATCCGCACCTTCAGCCGGACGTCGTGCGCGGCCCCCAGGCGAATATTGGCGGCGGCGAGGTTGGCGATCACCGCCAGGCCGGCCAGCACGCCGCGGACCGCGTCGTCCTCATGCGCCTGCGGGTAGCCGAAATAGACCAGCAAGCCGTCGCCGCTGTACTGCGCGATGTGGCCCTCGTGCGCCTCGATCGCCGCGGCGCAGGCCTCGTGGAACGCCCGCAGGATCTGGCGCATCTCCTCCGGATCGAACCGCTGGGCCAGCGGCGAGGAGTCGATCAGGTCGATGAACATCACCGTGAGCTGGCGCCGGTCGGCCTCGATCGGGTGAGGCTCGGCCGCCGGCGGCGCGGCCGCCGGCGTGACCTTGCCGGTCCGCGCGGCCATCGCCCGCACCAGCCGCTTGCGGTCGCCGATCGAGAGGCCGAGCTCCTTGAGATCCGTTTCGGAGAGGTCCGCGAGCAGGTCCAGGTCGACGCCCTGTGCGGCGAACGCCGGCGCGTGGGCGCCCAGCCCGATCTCGCCCAGCCACTGCGTCAGCTCCTCGGCCATCGCCGGCTCCACGCCCCCCATCCCTATAGCACCCTGCCGACGCACCTTCACCGTACGCAGAATTCGCCCCTCGGCATTCGCCCCTCGGCGCGCTTGCGGCGCCATTCACGCGAGAACCTGCCCGTCACCACTGTGACCTGGGTCACAGCGCGGATGCGACGCATCGCGGCTAGCGCCCTTGCGCCGCCCTGCCCTGGGCTCTAATCAGCCCGCTTAACCTGAAGCCTGACCGACTCCGGACGCGCCCCCAAGCACGATGGGGCGACGCCCGCGAGCTTGCGCGAGACGAGATGCCCAGAAGGACCGACATCGCCTCCATCCTGATCATCGGCGCGGGGCCGATCGTAATCGGGCAGGCGTGCGAGTTCGACTACTCCGGGGTGCAGGCCTGCAAGGCGCTCCGGGCCGAGGGCTACCGGATCGTCCTGGTCAACTCCAACCCCGCCACGATCATGACCGACCCCGACGTGGCCGATGCGACCTATATCGAGCCGATCACGGCGGCCATGGTCGAGCAGATCATCGCCAAGGAGAAGCCGGACGCGCTGCTGCCCACCATGGGCGGCCAGACCGCGCTGAACGTCTCCCTGGAGCTGGAGCGGACCGGCGTGCTGGCCAAGTACGGCGTTGAAATGATCGGCGCCCGCGCCGAGGTGATCGACAAGGCCGAGGACCGGCAGAAGTTCCGCGAGGCGATGGACAAGATCGGGCTGGAGAGCCCCAGGTCGAGCGTCGCCCACACGTTGGAAGAGGCGCTGGCGGCGCAGGCGCAGGTCGGCCTGCCGTCGATCATCCGGCCGTCGTTCACGCTGGCCGGCACCGGCGGCGGCATCGCCTACAACCTCGAGGAGTTCCGCGAGATCGTCGAGCGGGGGCTCGATCTGTCGCCGACCCACGAGGTGCTGATCGAGGAGAGCGTGCTGGGCTGGAAAGAGTTCGAGCTCGAGGTGGTGCGCGACAAGGCCGACAACTGCATCATCGTCTGCTCGATCGAGAACGTCGACCCGATGGGCGTGCACACCGGCGATTCCATCACCGTCGCCCCGGCCCTGACCCTGACCGACAAGGAATACCAGCGCATGCGCACCGCCGCGATCGCGGTGCTGCGCGAGGTGGGGGTCGAGACCGGCGGCTCCAACGTGCAGTTCGCGGTCAATCCGGCCGACGGGCGGATGGTGGTGATCGAGATGAACCCGCGGGTCTCGCGCTCGTCGGCGCTGGCCTCGAAGGCCACCGGCTTTCCGATCGCCAAGGTCGCCGCCCGACTGGCGGTGGGCTACACCCTCGACGAGCTGACGAACGAGATCACCGGCGCGACGCCGGCCTCGTTCGAGCCGACCATCGACTACGTGGTCACCAAGATCCCGCGCTTCGCGTTCGAGAAGTATCCGGGCGCCGAGCCCTACCTCACCACCTCGATGAAGTCCGTCGGCGAGGTGATGGCGATCGGCCGCACCTTCGCCGAGAGCCTGCAGAAGGCGCTGCGCGGGCTGGAGACCGGGCTGACCGGGCTCGACGAGATCGACATCCCCGGCGCGCTGGACGCCGACACCGGCCGTTCGGCGGTGGTGCGGGCGCTGGGCATGCCGACGCCCGACCGCCTGCGGGTGATCGCCCAGGCGTTCCGCCACGGGCTTGGCGTCGACGAGGTCGCCGCCGCCTGCAGCTACGAGCCCTGGTTTCTGCGTCAGATCGAACGGCTGGTGGTCGAGGAGGCCACGCTGCGCGGCGATGGCCTGCCGGCCGACGCGGCGGCCATGCGCCGGCTGAAGGCGCTGGGATTCTCCGACGCGCGGCTGGCCACCCTGACCGCCCAGACCGAGGACGAGGTTCGCAAGGCCCGGCGCAAGCTGGGCGTGCGGCCGGTGTTCAAGCGCATCGACAGCTGCGCGGCCGAGTTCGCGGCGGCGACGCCCTACATGTATTCGACCTACGAATCCGGCGCGCTGGGCCAGCCGCCCGAGTGCGAATCCAACCCGACGGACCGCAAGAAGGCGATCATCCTCGGCGGCGGGCCGAACCGGATCGGCCAGGGGATCGAGTTCGACTACTGCTGCTGCCACGCAGCGTTCGCGCTCGCCGAGATCGGCATCGAGTCGATCATGGTCAACTGCAACCCGGAAACGGTCTCCACCGACTACGACACTTCCGACCGGCTCTACTTCGAGCCGCTGACCGCCGAGGACGTGCTGGAGCTGATCGACGTCGAGTCGACGTCCGGCGAGCTGATCGGGGTGATCGTGCAATTCGGCGGCCAGACGCCGCTGAAGCTGGCGCATCCGCTGGAGAAGGCCGGGGTGCCGATCCTGGGCACGACGCCCGACGCGATCGACCTGGCCGAGGACCGCGAGCGGTTCCAGGGCCTGCTGACCCGGCTCGGCATCGCCCAGCCGGTCAACGCGATCGCGCGGACCCCGGAGGAGGCGTTCGAGGGCGCGCGGAAAGTCGGCTACCCGGTGGTGATCCGCCCCTCGTACGTGCTGGGCGGGCGGGCGATGGAGATCGTCCGCGACGAGGAGCACCTCGGCCGCTACATCAAGAACGCGGTGCAGGTCTCGGGCGACTCCCCGGTGCTGATCGACCAGTACCTCTCGCGCGCCACCGAGGTGGATGTCGACGCGCTCTGCGACGGCGAGACGGTGTTCGTGGCCGGCGTGATGGAGCACATCGAGGAGGCCGGCGTGCACTCCGGGGACAGCGCCTGCTCGCTGCCGCCGTTTTCGCTCCGTGCAGCGACGATTCAGGAACTGCGCGCCGAGACCCGGGCGATGGCCCGCGCTCTCAATGTCCGTGGACTGATGAACGTGCAGTTCGCGATCGAGGAGCCGCACTCGGCGAAGCCGCGCATCTTCGTGCTGGAGGTGAACCCGCGGGCCAGCCGCACTGTCCCGTTCGTCGCCAAGACCATCGGCGCGCCGCTGGCGGCGATCGCCGCCAAGGTGATGGCGGGGGCCAAGCTGAGCGACTTCAAGCTGTCCGGCGCGACCCGCGACCACATCGCGGTGAAGGAGGCGGTGTTTCCGTTCGCCAGGTTCCCGGGCGTCGACACCGTGCTCGGGCCCGGAGATGCGCTCGACCGGCGAGGTGATGGGTCTCGACTGGCGTCGCGAGGGCGAGGACATGGCGCCGGCGTTCGCCCGCGCGTTCGCCAAGAGCCAGCTGGCCGGCGGCACGGTGCTGCCCAAGGCCGGCGCGGTGTTCGTCTCGGTCAAGGACGCCGACAAGCCCTGGATCGTCGAGCCGGTGAAGATCCTCAGCCACCGCGGCTTCAGGATCATCGCCACCGGCGGCACGGCCAAGCACCTGGAGGCCGAGGGCTTCGAGGTCGAGCGGGTCAAGAAGGTGCTGGAGGGCCGCCCGCACATCGTCGATGCGATGAAGAACGGCGACGTGCAGCTGGTGTTCAACACCACCGAGGGCAAGCAGTCGCTGGAGGACTCGTTCTCCCTGCGTCGCAGCGCGCTGATGATGAAGATCCCCTACTACACCACCGCCGCCGGCGCGCTCGCCGCCGCCCAGGCGATCGCCGCCCAGGCGGACGGCGTGCTGGAGGTGCGGCCGCTGCAGAGCTACGCCTCGGCGCCGAGCGCCTCGGCCAGTTCGACCAAGGTCCCTACCGCGTAGTCGAACGTCCCGGCCTCGGGCCGCCGCGCCTCCCGGCCGGGTCCGCGCTCCAGCGGGCTGTGCACGTAGGCGGTGCGGAAACCGCGCGCGGCCGCCGCCGCCAGGTCGGTCGGGTGGGCCGCGACCATCAGGCACTCGCCGGGCTGCAGCGCCAGCATCCGCGCGGCGCTGTCGTAGGCCTCGGGCGAGGGCTTGTAGGCCCGCGCCACTTCCGCCCCCAGGATCGCGTCCCACGGCAGGCCGGCGCGTTTTGCCATGTCCACCATCAGCCGGACGTTGCCGTTCGAGAGGCTGGCCAGGATGAACCGGCGCTTCAGCCGCGCCATGCCTTCCAGCACGTCCGGCCAGGGGTCGAGCCGATGCCAGGCCAGGTTCAGCACATCGATTTCGGCCTCGGTCACGTCGCCGACGCCCAGCTCGGCCAGCAGCTCGACCAGGTTCTCCCGGTGAAGCACGTCGAGGATCGCGAACGGCCGCTCGCCGCGCGCGACCCTGGCCATCGACGGCACGTAGCGGGCGCGCCAGCCGTCGGCGAAGGCGCCCCAGTCGAGGGCATGACCCTTCGGCGCCAGCAGCGCCTCGGCTTCGCGCGCCACGCCCGAGCGCCAGTCGACCACGGTGCCGAACACGTCGAAGGTGAGCGCCTTGATCCCCACAGCCTATGAACTGGCAGGAATGGGCCGCGGTGGCCAGTTGATGTTCGCCGCCCTCTGGTAGGCGGGCCGGGCGTCCAGGCGCGTGACATAGTCGACCAAGGCTGGGCGCCGAGGGATTTCGTCGGTGTGGAAGCGCATGCCGACCACGCTTCCCACCATCACGTCAGCGGCGGTGAAACGGTCACCCGCCAAGTAGTCCGACGTCGCCAGCGCGCCTTCGAGCACCTCCAGCTCGCGGTCGAGCCGGCCGAAGCCGAAGCCCCAGCTGCCGGGCTTGGTTTCGAACTCGTGGCCGACGAGAGTCGAGGAAGGTTCGAGCACCGCGGTCGCCCAGACTGTCCAGCTCATGTACGGCCCGCGGGCCGGATCCTCCAGCTTTGGCGCCAACGCGCCGTAGCCGTAACGATCGGCGAGGTAGAGGCAGATCGCCGGCGTTTCGGTGACCGTCGTCTCGCCGTCGACGATCATCGGAACCCAACCGCGGGGGTTCACTGCGACAAAGTCCGGCGACTGCATGCGCACGGTCTCCATGCGGTAGGTCACGCCGAGCTCCTCCAGCAGCCACAGGCTGGAGATCGAACGGGTGTGCGGCGCGCGGTAGAGGACCAGTTCGCGGTTGGACATGGTCATTCCCCCTTAACGCCGGGTCAGACTTGGCCGGCGGCATGGCGAGTGTAGAACCGCGGCCAGCGAAAGACGTCAGGAGGAAGAGCCGATGGGCAAGGTCGAGGGCAAGGTGGCGCTGGTCACCGGCGGATCCAGCGGCATCGGCGCCGGTTGCGCCAAGCGCCTGGCCGAGGAAGGCGCGAAGGTGGTGATCACCGATCTGCAGGACGCCAAGGGCGCCGAGCTGGTCCACGAGATCACGGCCGCCGGCGGCAAGGCGCGCTTCCTGCACCACGACACCACCAGCGAGGACGCCTGGATCGGCGTCGTCGCCGACATCGAGAAGACCGAGGGCCGGCTCGACATCCTGGTCAACAACGCCGGCATCGGCATCGGCTGCCCCTCGATCACGATGATGTCGCTGGAGGATTGGCGCAAACAGCAGGCCGTGAACGTCGAGGGCGTGTTCCTCGGCATCAAGCACTCGCTGCCGCTGATGCGGAAGGCCGGCAACGGCGGCTCGATCGTCAACATGTCGTCGGTGGCGGGCCTGAAGGGCTCACCGATCCTGGCCGCCTATTGCGCGACCAAGGGCGCGGTGCGGCTGTTCACCAAGGCGATCGCGATGGAGTGCGCCAACTTCAAGGACGGCATCCGGGTGAACTCGGTGCACCCGGGCATCATCGAGACGCCGATCTGGCTCTCGATCGCCGGCATGGGCCAGCCCGGAACCAACGCCCCGCCCGACCTCGACGCAATGTCGACCCAGGCGGTGCCACTGGGGGTGAAGGGCGTGCCGCTGGACATCGCCAACGGCGTGCTGTGGCTGGCGTCCGACGAGTCGCGCTACGTCACCGGCGCCGAGCTGGTGATCGACGGCGGGCTCTCGGTGCGGTGAACCCAGACTGGCGCGCCGCCGCGGAAGACGCGCTCAGCGATGTTTGGAATGTCACGGTGTCGTGCGCCGCCGCCAAGGTGCTGCGCGAGCGGGGGCGCAACCGCGTCTGGCGCCTCGCCGTCGCCGGTGGGCCGGTGGAGAGCGTTATCCTGAAGGCCTGCGTCGGCGACGATGCCAGCCCTTACGTTGTCGGAGATCCGAACTCCGGCCGGCCCTTTCCGACGCGTCTGCAACGAGTGGGCCGCTGGGCAGATGCTCGAACCGCTGGGTCTGGGGCCGCGGGTCTATGCCGCCGACATCGCCCGGGGCTTCTGCCTGCTGGAAGACCTTGGCGAAGGCGAAACGCTTGCCGAGCGGCTCATCGCCGAAGATCCAACCGCCGCCACCTCCGCGCTCTTCGCCTACGCCCGGTCCCTCGGCGATCTTCACGCGGCAACCAGCGGAAACGCTGCGCGATGGAGCGCACTGCTCGCCGAGCGAGGCTCCGAGGGAGGAGACGTCGGCCCGACGGCGATCCCGTGGCGCCAGGCGGAGCTCGATCTTCCGGCGTTCTGTAGCGACCTGGGGATCGCTCCACCGCCTGGCCTCACCGCCGACACCCTGGCGATCCGCAGCGCGCTGGATCAGCCTGGCGACTACCTGGCCTTCACTCCGGCTGATTGCTGCCCGGACAACAATCTTCTGCGAGGCGAACGGGTGGTGTTCTTCGACTGCGAAAGCGCCGCGATGCGCCACGCACTGCTCGATGCGTGCTACTTCCTTGCCCCGTTCCCCACATGCTGGTGCGCCGCCGCCCTACCGGACGGCCTGCCTCAACGGCTGTTGGCTGCCTATCAGGAACGCTTCGCGGGCGGTCCCGACTTCGATGATCAACTGACGTTGGTCCTGGCTGGGTGGCTCGTTGAGCGTCTGATCACGCGCCGCCTGACGAACTGGCTTGAGAACGACGCGCCCTGGGGTCTGTCGACGACCCGCCAGCGCGTTATGGCGCTGATCAAACAGCTGCTTGCGCGGCCAAACCTGGCAACGCTGCTGCCATGCCTGGCCGCGGTCGCGAGCGAGCTTGAGCGGCAGTTGAGCGCCCGGTGGCCAGACCTGCCGCCGATGCCGCTTTATCCGGCGTTCCGATGAGCGGCCCCGCCAGGGCTCTGGCGCTAACCGCTTAGCACCAGCACCGCCGCCCCGGCGCCGATCAGGCCGGCGCTGGTCAGGCGTGCGGGGGTGGCGCGTTCCTTGAGGAACACGATCGCGATCAGGACGCCGAACAGCACCGAGACCTCGCGCAGCGCCGCAAGCCGGGGCGTGGCGCCCAGCCGCAGCGCCCAGAGCGCCAGGCCGTAGGAGACGATCGAGCCAACCCCGGCGGCGAGGCCGGCGCGCCACTCCGTGCGGGCGGACAGGATGAAGCTCGGCCCCCGCCACAGGGCGAACAGCACCGAGATGATCCCGCCGTCGATCAGGAAGATCCAGACGATGTAGCTGGGCGCCGAGGGCGCGGCGCGGACCCCCTGCGCGTCGGCCACCGTGTAGAGCGCGATCGAGGCGCCGGTGATCAGCGACCAGGTCAGCACCCGCCGGTCGAGGTGGCGGCCGAGCGCGGCCACCATGACGCCCACCGAGACGCAGACCACGCCGGCCGCGACGGCGGCGGTCAGCGCCTCGTGGAACAGGCCGACGGCGACGAGCGAGGCCAACATCGGCGCCATGCCTCGCATCAGCGGATAGGTCACCATCATGTCGGCGCTCTCGAACGCCCGGATCAGCGAGACCAGGTAGACGAGGTGGATCACGCCCGACGCGGCGAGCCAGACCCAGGCGTGGCTGGGCAGCGGCAGCAGGAACGCCAGCGGCAGGATCAGCAGCGCCGAGAAGCCGTCGATCAGCGCGCGGCTCGACATCTTGTCGCGGCCGGACTTCAGCACCGCGTTCACCACCGCGTGCGCCGCGCCGGAGGTGAGCATCATCAAGCTGGCAAGCTGGGCCGCGTTCATGCCTGGGCCGCTGGGCGCCGGCCGCGTCGCCGCTTCGGTCCCGCGGCCTTGAGCGACTGGGCGACCGCGAGGGCGCGGCGGCCCCAGTCAGCCGCCTCTTCCGGGTCGTCGATGGCGCGCTCGGGCAGCGACCAGTAGCTGGTCTCCTGCGGGACCCCGGCCTTGGGTCCCTTGCGCTCGGTGTAGATCCACGCCACCGCGCCGGCGGCCGCCAGCTCGCGCTGCAGCGGCGGGTCGGTCTTCAGGTAGATGCGGCCGTCGTCGATCAGCGCGAACATTGCCGCGCCCGCGTAGAGCCCGGCGGCGCCGAACATCCGCCGAGCGGCGACCGGGCCCATCCCCGAGAACAGATCGCAGGCGAACGCCAGGTCCGCGTCTGACTCGCTCATGCCCCGATTTGCGCGGCGACGACCGCGGTTGTCCATCGCCCGGTCGAACTTGACACCCGGTGACACGAACCGACTATGCCGGCGTGCGCCGCGCCAAGACGGTCGACTTCAGCAGGAACGCCCATGCCGCTCGACACCGCCGCCGACCCCTATGCGGTTGCAGAAGACCTCGCCCCGCGGATCGACTCGCTGGACCTGCGCGAGAACGTCCGCCAACTGGTCGACGACGGCTACACCATCATCCAGGACCCCGTCGCCCACGCGCTCACCGACGAGGTGCGCGGGGCGATCCTGCGTTGCGCCCAAGGCACGGAAGGCCGGGCGAAGGGCTACTCGGCGGGCATGCTGCTGGGCCGCGAGCCGGTGTTCGCCGAGGCGATCCTGGTCCCGCGGCTGCTGGCGATGGTCGAGTTCCTGCTCGGCCGCGGCTTCATCCTCTCGCAGCTGGTCGGCTCGGTGCGCAGGAAGGGACCGGGCTCGCTGGGCCTGCACGCCGACAACAGCTGGTTCCCGGCGCCGTTCCCGCCCTGGGAGATCATGTGCACCGCCTGCTGGGTCACCGACGACTTCAGCCTCGAGGGCGGCGCGACGCTGGTGATGCCGGGCACTCACAAGCATCGCCGCCACCCGCCGCGCGAGCTGCGCCAGAGCCTGGAGGGCGCGCAGCCGATCGTCGCGCCGAAAGGCTCGCTGGCGCTCTGGAACGGCAACGTCTGGCACGGCAACTATCCGCGCCAGATCGACGGCGAGCGGGTGGTGCTGCACCTGACCTACACCCGGGTCGGCTTCGCGCCGGTGGAGGACTATCGCCACCTTGGCGACGACTGGCTGCAAGGCAAGCCGCCAGAGCTGGCCACGCTGCTGGGGCGCGAGAACTTCCTCGGCAAGAGCACGATCGCCAGCGGCGGCGCCGTTGGCCCGCTGCTGCAGAAGACCTATCAGCAGGTGCACGGCGGGCGCGGGTACTAGGCGGCCTGGCAGCACCGGCGCTCCGGCGCAGGTCGGGAAATGCAGGCATCCCGCAGCGTCAATGCGATAATCGGTTTGCCTCCCCCAGGATTGCATGCAAATCCTCGGCCGATCCTCTAGTCGTTTTGCCCGCCCCGACAAGGAACGCCATGTCATCCGAGTCAGATATCCGCGCGCTGGCCAAACGCTTCTTCGACGCCGTCGAAGCCGGCGACATCGATACGCTCTACGGCTGCTACGCGCCGGACGCGAAGATCTGGCACAACACCGACGACGCCGAGCAATCGCGCGACGACAACGCCGCGACCCTGAGGGGCTTCGTGCAGCGCATCCCGAGCCGCGAATACGCCAACCGACGCCTCGAAGTGTTCGACGGCGGGTTCGTGCAGCAGCACGAGCTGCGCGGCGTGCGGACCGACGGCGTTGCGGTGCGGCTGACCGCCTGCATCGTCTGTGCGGTCGAAAACGGGCGCATCACGCGGCTGGACGAGTATTTTGACTCCGCCCAGGTGGCGAAGTTCGTCGGCGGCGCGGCCGCCTAGCGTCAACGTCCAGAGCAGCAGGAAGAGCCCGCCGATGCCCAGACTTCGCCAAGTGCCGCGTTCGGAAGCCACCGCGCCGATCGTGCTGAGAATGTACAACGCCCTGTTCGGTGACCGCGATCCGGTCAGCCAGCCGGGCACGGCGACCGGCACCCCCGGCGACTGGTGGACGGTGTTCGCCCTGGCGCCGGACATCCTGCAGCACGCGGTCGACGGCTTCGCGGTCTACCGCCACCCGGACCGGCGGATCGATCCGGTGCTGCGCGAACTTGGCCAGACCCGCGCCGGCTGGAACAAGGGCAGCCAGTTCGTCTTCTCGCAGCACTGCAAGTCGCTGCGCGGGCTGGGCGTCTCCGAGGAGAAGATCAAGGCGGTGCCCTACTGGGCCGTCTCGGACCTGTTCGACGACAAGGAGCGGGCGGTGCTGGCCTACGCCGACTGCCTCACCCAGGCCAATGGCCGCACGCCGGACGAGGTGTTCGACAAGCTGAAGACTTTCTGGGACGATGTGCAGATCTTCGAGTTCACCTACATCACGTGCCTCTACGACATGCATGCCGTGATCACCCGGGCGCTCCGAATGGAGTTCGACGACCGACCCGATCCGATCGTCGAGGTCGCCGCGCCCAAGGACTTCAAGGGCGCTGACTTCCTCAGCGCGAACCGTCCGAAGAGCTGACCGTCATCGCCAACCCCGCCGAGGAGCGACCCATGCCCAAGCAAGCCAACGCCGAGTTCGAGATCCGCGGCGTCAACCACCTGGCCCTCACCTGCCGCGACATGGCCAAGACGGTGGAGTTCTACCGCGACATCCTCGGCATGCCGCTGACCAAGACCATCGACCTGCCGGGCGGCATGGGTCAGCACTTCTTCTTCGACATCGGCAACGGCAACTCGCTGGCCTTCTTCTGGTTCCCCAACGCGCCGGAGCGGCAGCCTGGGTTCGCCAGCCCCGAGCACCTGCCAGGCGAAGGTTCGATGGTCACCGCGCACGGCTCGATGAACCACATCGCCTTCGACGTGCCGCCGGAGAAGTTCGACGAGTACTGTGAGCGGCTCAAGGCCAAGGGCGTGAAGGTCTCGATGGTGATGAACCACGATGACTCGCCGGCCCAGGTCAGCCGCGAGGTGCACCCTGGCGTCTTCGTGCGCTCGGTCTACTTCTTCGATCCCGACGGCGCCTGCCTCGAGTTCGCCGCCTGGACCCGGGCGATGACCCCGGCCGACGTCGCCCACGATCCGATGACCGCCGAGGGCGTCAAGGCGACCGGCCTGATCGTCAAGGACGCGCGGGCGCCGCAGCCGGCCTGACGCGCGTCCGCTAAGCGCCCGCCTCTCCCCACACCGCCTTCACGCCAGCGGCCACGCTGCCCGGGCGTCGCTCGGACGCGCATCCTCAGTGCGCGGCCGAACTCAGCGCGCTGCGGCAGGCTGGCGTGATTTGAGCCTGCGGCTCAGGCGCGCTCGTCGTCCGACAGGTCCAACGTCCGCAGCAGGGTGTTGCGGCCGGCGAGGATGTGGCTCGACATAACGCTGCGCGCCCAGAGCGCGTCGTGGGCCCGGAGCGCCGCGACCAGTTCCAGGTGCTGACTCAGGCTGCGCTGCAGCTCCTCGCGGCTGTATCGGCGGAAGGTGCGCAGCACGAGCGGCATCTCGACGATCGAGGCCAGGGCGGTCTCCAGCCGCGGGTTCGCCGCCGCGGTCACGATCAGCTTGTGGAACTCGTTGTTGAGCTGCGCCACCCGGTCGATCGCCGCCCCCGGCGGCTCGTCGAGCGCCGCGATCATTTCGTGGGCGAGCGCCCCCAGTCCGTCGATCTGGGCGCGGCTGGCCTCGTGCGCGGCGGCCTCGGCGGCGTAGCCCTCCAGGACCACGCGCAGGTCGTAGATCTTGAACACGTCCCGCTCGTCCAGATGCGTGACGAAGGCGCCGCGGTTGGGGATCAGGCGGATCAGCCCCTCGGCGTGCAGCCGCCGCATCGCCTCGCGCACCGGCGTGCGGCTCGCGCCGCTGGCGGCGGCGAGGCCCTGCGCGGTCAGATGGTCGCCGGGACGGTAGGCGCCGCTGACGATCCCGTCGCGGATGGTGCGATAGGCATTCTCGACTGCGGCAGCCATCTCGTTCGCCTCGCCCGTGGAACCGGCTGACGGCCGCCTCCCCCCACGCACGATATTGCATCGGATCGTCGGGGCGGCAAACGCCCGCGCGGGCCCAGACGCCTCGGCGGCGAGCAGGTTTCAGCCGTCACGAAGGCGGCGGATTGTGGGGCTCCGACCCGGGGTCTAGTCTGAGCCATGGGCGAATTTCAAAGCAGCGGAGACTTGCGATGAGCGAGGCGATCGCCAAGCCGTGGGCGCTGATGCGCCACCACGCAGGCTGGGCCGACATCTTCCGCGTCGAGTCCGAGACGGCGGACTCCATCACCGGGGTCTATCCGGATCGGGAGGCCAGCGAGCCGGTCACCTACAACGCCTACGCGGTGCTGGCCCGCTTCGCGACCCAGGACGACGCCAGGGCGGCGCGCGAGCGCGGGCTGATCGAGCGCCGCAAGCACGACGCCGCGGTCGACCAGGCCGAGGCCGCGCTGAAGGCGGCCGAGAAGGCGCGCGAAGACGCCTGGGTCGCCGCGCTGCGCAGCGAAGGCTAGCTCGCGACGTCGTCGGGTTTGGTTGTTGCATCGAGACCCAACGCCCGGTTGGCGCGGGACTCCGCCTCGGCCTGAATGCGCGCCCGGTCCGCCGGCGTGCGCTTGTTCTTCCGATTGTCGGACATGCCCCACCAGGCCATCGCGGGCAGGACGACGGCGAGCAGAACGACGGTGACTGCGACGGCGAACCAGTGCTCGACCGCCAGGTTGGCCAGATAGACCAGCAGGCACAGGCCCACGAAGGTGTAACCGAGCAGGATCAGCAGACCGCCGGTCTTTTCGAGCAGGCTCGCCTTGGCGACGTCTTCGGCGCTCGAAAGGAAGGCAAGGCCCCAGCGCCAGAGCCCCGCGCTGTAGAGTCCGATCACCGGCGCGGAGACCCACCACCAAATCGTCGCATACTTCGCCACGAGCGGCGCGGTGATGAAGAAGCCGACGATCGCCCCGACAATGAGGAAGATCGTGCGCGGAACGCGGATCCACATGAGCCGGGACACTGGCGCAGATCCAGGCCGCTGGAAAGCGAGGCCCTCTGCGGCGTTCAGCGCACCGCCGCGGCCACGACGTCGATCAGCCTGAACGCCGCGCCGACGTCGCGGGCGACGTGCTCGGCCTTGGCGCGGTTGTCGAGGCTGACCAGCATCGAGCCGAGCAGGAACTGCGGCTGGCCGTCCACCGCGATCATCAGCTCACCCTGACTGAACGCGCAGCGGATGTCCTTGCCGGCATAGGCGGCTTCCAGCGCCACCAGCTGTTCCATGAAGCTCGGCGTCAGCACGGCGCGCGCGGCGACCTGGTCGTCGCCGAAGGCGGCCCAGATGTCGTCGAACGCCGGGTCCTCCAGCCCGATCTTCTCCAACCCCTTGGGACATTCGAAGCGGGTCTTCCAGCCGGCTTCCCGCAGCAGCACTGTCGTCCCCTCGAAGGGCCGCGGAAACGTCAGCCCGAACACCTGGCCCTGGAACGAGGTCTGCCGATGGCTGCCGGTGCGCACCGAGATTCTCGTTTCGCAGATCATGAAGTCGACGTCGCCGCGGCGGCCCTGCAGCATGCCGTCGAAGTTGCGGTCCAGCGAGGCGGGCAGCAGGTTCAGCTCAACCAGCCGCTTGAACGCCGGTGGGTTTGGCGGGTTGACCTGGTAGGTCACCCCCATTGGCGCGCACAGCGTCTGCAGCACCCGCGCCTTGACCTTCACGGCGACCCGGTTGAGCGGCCCGAAGCCCGCCAGCACCGCCGCCAGGACGGTGAAGAACAGAACGTAAGGCGACGGCAGGTAGCTGCGCCCATCGGTGATCCAGCCGGTCAGCAACGCTTCGACCAGGATCAACGCCGCGAAGGCTGACCAGATCAGGATCGAACGGCGCATGGCCGCTCGCCGCTCGCCCTCCAGCGCCAGCAGCTGTGGCTCGATCTGCTGCGTCCACAGGGCGTCGAAGCCGGGACCGGACAGGGGATCGAGAGCTGTATCCGGCGCCGACATCGGGCGAGCCTAGAGCAAGCTTGGCCGGCGTCCAGCCCGGCTCAAGCCCACTCCACGTCCGCCCCCAGCGCGATCAGGTTCTCGACGAACCTGGGGTGGGCGCGGCGGATCGGGTCGGCGTTGAGGATCTTGGAGGCGCCCTCGATGCTGGCGGCCAGCATCAGGAGGGCGATGGCGACGCGGATGATGTAGGGGCTCTCGACCGTGGCCGGCGCCAGCGGCTTGCCGCCGAAGGTGATCACCCGGTGCGGATCGCAGCTGAGCGCATGGGCGCCGAACTTGGCCAGCTCCGAGGTCCAGCCCAGCGCGCCCTCGTAGACCTTGTTCCAGTACAGCATCTCGCCCTCCGCCCGGGCCCCGAGCGCGATGAAGATCGGCAAGAGGTCGACCGGCAGGTAGGGCCAGGGCGCGGCCTCGACCTTCGGCAGGATGTAGGCGGTGAACGGGTGGACCACCTTCAGCGGCCCGTTGGCCCTGGCCGACGACCAGCCGTCCTTATGAGTCACCTCGACGCCGAACTTGCCGAAGGTGCGGTCGATCAGGGGAAACTGGTCGGGGCGGGCGTTGCGGACGCTGATCTCGCCGCCGGTGATCGCGCCCAGGGCCATGAAGGTGGCGATCTCGTGGAAATCCTCGGTGAAGTCGTGCTCGGCGCCCGACAGGCGCTCGACGCCCTCGACCACCAGCCGGCTCGTGCCGATCCCCTCGATTTTGGCCCCCATCTTGGCCAGGAACGCGCAGAACTCCTGCACGTGCGGCTCGGAGGCGGCGTTGGTCAGGGTGGAGGTTCCGGCGGCGGTGGCGGCGCAGAGCACGAAGTTCTCGGTGGTGGTGACCGAGGCGTAGTCGAGCCAGTGGCTCGCCGCCGCGAACGGCCGGCCATCGCCCTTGCGGTTGGTCAGCGCCAGCGCGCCGCGCTCGGGCGTCACCTCGACGCCGAAGGTCTGGAACACTTCGATGTGCGGGTCGATCTCGCGGACGCCGAGGGTGCAGCCCTTCACGTCGCCCTCGATCCGCGCCTCGCCAAGCCGGGCCAGCAGCGCCGGCACCAGCATGATCGACGAACGCATGCCCTCCGGCAGCCGGGCGGCGGCGGTGTCGAGGACGCCGTGGTGGCGGACCCGCAGCTCGCCGGTCTCGAAGTCGACATGCACCTCGCTGCCCAGCCGCTGGAACAGGTCGATGATCTGGCGCGCGTCGGTGATGTCCGGCACGCCGCGCAGCGTCACCGGCTCGTCGGTGAGCAGGGTGGCGCAGAGGATCGGCAGCACCGCGTTCTTGTTGGCCGACGGGATCACCCGGCCCCTCAGCGGACGTCCGCCCCGCACGATCAGATTGGCCAAGAAGCTGCGCCCGCCTTCGCTTGAGTAAGTGACCCCGGCGCCATTAGCGCAAAGCCGGCGCCCGGGCGATAGCCCTGATCATGCCGCGCCCCGGGCCCCGCGCCAGTTCCGTCTCGACGCGGTTGACAATCATAAAAAGAACGAATATTCGTTTTTTATGCCGAAGATATCCCCTGCCCGCAAGGACGCCCGACGCAGCGAGATCCTAGCCGCGGCCGTCCGCTGCTTCGCCAGGCAGGGATTTCAGAAGACGACGATCCAGGACATCTGCGCCGAGGGCGGCATGAGCGTCGGCGCGATCTACAGCTATTTCGCAAGCAAGGAGGCGATCGTCGCGGCGCTGTCGGAGACCGGCCAGCGCGCCACGGCCGACCTGTTCCGGGCGTCCCGTCAAGCCGGCCCGCCGACCGAGCAGCTGCGGGCGCTGCTCGCAGCCCTCGAACGGCCCCAGGGCGTGACGACGTTTCAGCTGGATGTCCGATCCTGGGCCGAGGCGATCGGGGACGAAGGCCTGCGCCAATCGACGGTGCGCGCCCATGCGGATTTGGTCGCTTTATTGACGCCGCTCGCCAGCCCGCTCGCCGCGCACAGAGGGCTGACCGCGAGCGCCGTCGCCGAACTCGCCGCCGCCGTCATCGCCGGATGCGAGGTGCGAAAGGCCATCCAGCCGTCCGCCGACCTCGCCCCGCTGCTGAGCGCTCTGGTGGCTCTGCTCGACCCGAACTCAGGAGACCCGGCGCCATGACCGCCACGACCCTCGATACCCCGGCCGCGCCCACGACGACCAAGCACACGCTGGCGACGTCCGTCGTCCTGCACCTCTTCCCTGGCGCGGTGATGGTGATCCTCTACCTGTTCCTCGCTCCGCTCGGGATGAGGCTCGGTCTTCCGCCTCTGCTCACCTCCTGCGCGCTCGCCCTGACCGTGCTCGGGCCGTTGGAGATCGGCCACCTGGTGCTGATCGCGCGCCGCAACGGCGAGGGGTTGCGGCGCGTCGTCGACCTGCCGCCGCCGATGAAGCTGTGGCGCTATGTCGTCATCACGCTGGGCCTGGTGGCGATCTCGATCGCCCTCTACGCGGCAAGCCTGCCGGCCGACCGCTGGTTCGCCCAGCACATCATGGGTCTGCTCCCAAGCTGGTACGACTTCTTCCGCCTCGACCCCTATCGCCATCTCGGAACGGGCATGCTGGCGGCGCTCCTGGTGCTGCGGTTCCTGGCCGATGTGGTCGTCGTCTCCGCGGCCGAGGAGCTCTATTTCCGCGGCTACCTGCTCCCGCGTATCCCTGGTTCGGCTTGGCTCGCGCCCTTGGCCAACGGCGCGCTGTTCGCGGTCTATCACTTCTGGCAACCCTACAACTGGCCGTCGATCTTCTGCTTCACGCTGCCGATGATTCTGGCCGTGTGGCGCACCCGCGACGTGCGGCTGTCGATCGCGACCCACGTGACGATGAACCTGATCGGTTTCATCGCCTTCGCCGCCCAGGTGCTGCGGCCCTAGCGCCCCGGCCGAACGCCTGGCGCGATTGTCCCCGAGGGGGGCGCGGGCCGCGCCCCCTCTTGAGTTTCAGGTCGTCCGCCCCTAGTCTTTCTCCCCCCGGACGTCCGCGCCCGCGGCCGGAGAGGATTTCCTTAAGCAGGGCGAGTTGAGCCAACACCCGTATGGAAAAGGTGCCGATGACCGCCGAGGGCTTTCAAGCCCTCGACGATGAACTGAAGCGTTTGAAGACGGCGGAGCGGCCGACCGTGATCGCCGCGATCGCGGAGGCGCGCCTGCACGGCGACCTCTCCGAGAACGCCGAGTATCACGCCGCGAAGGACCGGCAGGGCTGGATCGAGGGCCGCATCGCCGAGATCGAGGACCGGATGGCCCGCGCCCAGATCATCGACGTCTCGAAGCTCTCGGGCGACCAGGTGAAGTTCGGCGCGACCGTCAGCGTGGTCGATGAGGACACCGAGGAGTCGGCCCGCTACCAGATCGTGGGCGAGCACGAGGCGGACGTGCGCTCGGGCAAGATCTCGATCGCCTCGCCGATCGCCCGGGCGATGATCGGCAAGGAAACCGGCGACGTGGTCGAGGTGAACACCCCCGGCGGCGTCAAGGCGTACGAGATCCTCAAGATCGAGTGGGTGTGACGGCCTGATCCTGGCGATCCTCCAGGCTCGGATGTCGTCCAGCCGGCTGCCGGGCAAGGTGCTCATGCCGCTGGCCGGCGCGCCGATGATCCTGCGGCAGATCGAGCGGGTCGAGCGCGCGCGGCGGATCGACCGGCTGGTGGTGGCGACCAGCGTCGACCCGAGCGACGACGCGCTGGCGGCGGTGGTCGCCGGCGCCGGCGTCGCCGTGCACCGCGGGCCGCTGGAGGACGTGCTGGCGCGGTTCATCGGCGCGCTGGACGCGTTCGGGCCGGCCGACCACGTCGTGCGGCTGACCGGCGACTGCCCGCTCGCCGACCCCGAGGTGATCGACGCCACGATCGCCCACGTCACCGCCGCCGGGGCCGACTACGGCTCCAACACCCCGCCGCATCGCACCTTCCCCAAGGGCCTCGACGTCGAGGTGATGACCGCCGCCGCCCTGCGCGCCGCCGCCCGCCGCGCCGCGAGCCCGGAAGAGCGCGAGCACGTCACCTGGGGCCTGCACCGGCATCCAGAACTGTACCGCCAGGCCTACTTCAGCCAGGCCGCCGACGAGGGCGAGGTGCGCTGGACGGTGGATCTGGCCGATGACTACGCCTTCGTCGCCGCGGTCTACGATGCGCTCTACCCGGCCAATCCGGCCTTCACCTCCGTCGACGTCCGCCGCCTCGTCCGTGGCCGGCCCGATCTGGCGATGCTGGGCGGCGCTCGGCGGGTGTAGCTGCGACCCGAACATTTCTCCCGCGCAGCGGGGGAAACGTCACGTCGCCGAAGGCGCCTGACAATGGGGGCTCTCGCCGAGAGCGTCCCCCCATCGGCGTAGCGCGCTTCGCGCGGCTCGCCGCTTTCCCCCGGAGCGGGGAGGGTTGGTCGCCATCGCCGCAACTTGAGGCGACGAGCGGTTCATCTCTGCTAGACTTGCGCGCAGGGGTGGAGAATTGGATGTCGCCACGCGTCGAGTTGCGGCCGCTCGAGGACGAGGATCGCGACCGAATCCTCGTCTGGCGCAACTCGCCGGACGTGCGGGCCTACATGTACACCGACCACGTCATCGCGCCCGAGGAGCACGCCGCCTGGTTCGCCGGCCTCGAGGGCGACGAGAGCCGGCGCTACTGGATCATCACCGCCGACGACGCGCCGGTCGGGCTCGCCAACCTGTATGACATCGACCGCCGCAACCAGCGCTGCGCCTGGGCCTACTACCTGGCCGACCCCGGCGTCCGGGGCATGGGGCTGGGCTCCTACGTCGAATACTGGGTGCTGGAGTTCGTGTTCGAGGGGCTGAAGCTGGCCAAGCTCTGGTGCGAGGTGCTGGCCTCCAACGAGCCGGTCTGGAAACTGCACGAGACCTTCGGCTTCACGATCGAGGCGCGCTTCCGCGGCCACGTGGTCAAGGAGGGCGAGCGCGTCGACGTGCTGGGACTGGGGCTGCTGGCGGCCGACTGGCGCGCCAGGCGCCCGGCGATGGCGCAGCGCCTGAAGCTGCGCGGCTTCGAGCCGCCCGTTATCGCATAGGGGCAAGCGCCGGCCGCGAGCCAGACGTCACTCGCGGCCGGGCCAAAACGCGTTCTAATGCCCGGCGCCGACGGCGATGCCGGCCTGTACTTCGGTGATCGCCTGGTTGGTCAGGTTGAGCGCCCTCGCGCGGTGGCCGCCTTTGTCGCGCTCGGCGATCCTGAGCTCACCGGCCGCCGCCTGCAGCGACGCGAGCGCGTTCTGCATATGCGGCTGGGGCGGGTCCGCCTGGCTGACGCCGTAACCGACGCCAAGTCCGACCGCCAAGGCGCCTGCCGTCAGCGCCACCGTCAAACGTGTCTTCATGGTCTCGTTCTCCCTCCGGTTCCTAGCCCCCGCGTGGGACCTTAGCCGTGGCCCTCGGAAAAGCAACGTTCGGTGAACCGGCGACCAGCGCGGGCGGAAGGCTAACGCAGCAGGGCGAACACGGCCTCCGCGACACGCTCGGCGCCGTTGCCGTCGCAAAGCTCAGCCGAACGTTCGGTCAGGCGCCACCGCAGGGCCTGGTCGCCGGCGAGCGCGTTCCAGCAAAGGCGAAGCTGGTCCTCGAAATCCGGATCGGCGGCGTCCGCCGCCAGCGTGAACCCCGCGGCCGCCATTTGCTCGACCATCGCGCGCTGATTGTCGGCCAGGATCACCGTCACGCTCGGCAGCCCGACCGTCGCGCGTTCCCAGGTGCTGGAGCCGCCGGCGCCGATGGCGACGTCCGCGTCCGCCATCAGCGACGCCATCTCGGCGGTGTCGACCCACAGGTGCAGCCGCCGGTCGGTTTTCGCCGCCTCGCGCAGTTCGGCGAGGCTCGGCGCGTCGGCGCCCAGCACCAGATCCAGCCGCACGTCGCCGACCGCATCGCTGAGCGCCCGAACCACGCGGGCGGTCGCGCCGGCGACGTCGGTGAGGCCCAGCGCCACGAGCACACGGCGGACGGGACCGTGCTTGGCCCTGCGCCCCAGCGCCCGCTGCCGCGCCGCGCCGAACTCGGGCCGCACCAGGGCGTGGCTGGGTCCGACCATCGTCGCGCATTCGCCTTCGATCAGCGGATCGTAGTGTTCGCGCCGGCGGCCATAACCCGGATCGATCAGCAGATCGCAGCGATGCCGCCGGTCAGCGAGGTCGTCGATGAGCACCAGCCGGCGACCGTTGACGTGCAGCTCGTCTTCCTGGCTTACGTCGATGCCGTAGTGGTCGATCACGATGGTCGTCGGGTCGAACCGCTCGGCGAACGCTTCGGCGTAGGCGACGAGGCCGGCCAGGTCGCTGGCGTCGGCGATCGCCAGCAGGGTCTGCGCCGGCCAGCCGAAACGGCGCAGGATCGGCGCGGCGGCGCGCGACTCGATGAAGGCGCACTCGGCGCCGCGTCTGGTCAGCGCCTGGGCCAGGGTCAGACATCGCATCACGTGGCCGCCGCCGACCTCCGGCCCGGCGTCGGCCAGGAACAGGATGCGTGGTGCGACGCTCACCGGGAGGCCGCGGCGGAGAGGCTGGCTAATCGTCCATAGCCGGCTAGAGTTCTGGCGCCGGGCCGAGAGGAGCGTGCGTCATGGCGTTCGAGCCGATGCTGTTTGTCGACGACGTTGAGGCGACGTCGCGGTGGCTGCAGTCGCTGCTGGGACTGCGCAGCGCCCACGGCGGCAAGGAATACGACATGCTCGTCGACGCCGCGAACCAGCTGGTCGTCCAGCTGCACCACGCCGACGCCGAGGAGCATGGCGGCGAGCGGCTGCCCGCGGGCGCGCCCCGCGGCGCCGGCGTGTTGCTCTACTTCCGATCCGAGGACGTGCGGGCGGCCTACGCCAACGCCAAGGCGCTGGGCGCCGTCTGCGAAGGCGCCCCGACCTTCATCCGCCTGGCCGGTCATACCGAGTTCGTGGTCCGCAGCCCCGACGGATACGCCATCGCCCTCTACCAGCGCGGCGACGTATGAGCGGCCTTCCTGCGTCACTGCCCCGCCCTCGCCCTACGCCCACGCCTCGCCTACATATTGCGCGGTGAATCGTCCGCGAAAAAGGCCGCCATGACCGAACCCCGCCATACGCGTTGCCTGATCGTCGGATCGGGCCCCGCGGGATACACCGCCGCCGTCTATGCCGCGCGCGCGCTGCTGAAGCCCGTGCTGATCGCCGGCCTGACGCCGGGCGGCCAGCTGACCATCACCACCGACGTCGAGAACTATCCTGGCTTCGCCGAAGTGATCCAGGGTCCATGGCTGATGGAGCAGATGAGGGCCCAGGCCGAGGCGGTCGGCGCCGAGATGGTGAATGACATCGTCACCGCCGCCGATCTCTCCCAGCGCCCGTTCCGCATCAGCACGGACAGCGGCCAGGACTGGCTGGCCGAGACCCTGATCATCTCGACTGGCGCGGAGGCGAAATGGCTCGGCCTGCCCTCGGAGCAGAAGTTCCAGGGCTTCGGCGTCTCCGCCTGCGCCACCTGCGACGGCTTCTTCTACCGCGGCAAGGAGGTGGTGGTGGTCGGCGGCGGCAACACCGCGGTCGAGGAGGCGCTGTTCCTGACCAGCTTCGCCAGCAAGGTGACGCTGGTGCACCGCCGCGACGAACTGCGCGCCGAGCGGATCCTGCAGGAGCGGCTGTTCCACAACCCGAAGATCTCGGTGGTCTGGGACCACGCGGTGGAGGAAGTGCTGGGCGACACCGACCCGATGGGCGTCACCGGCGTGCGGCTGAAGAGCATGAAGACCGGCGGGACCCAGGACCTGGCCTGCGACGGCGTCTTCGTCGCCATCGGCCACGCGCCCTCGTCCGAGCTGTTCAAGGGCCAGCTGGAAATGGATGCGACCGGCTACCTGCACGTGAACCCCGGCACGGCCTCGACCGCGATCGAAGGCGTTTACGCCGCCGGCGACGTCACCGACGACGTCTACCGCCAGGCGGTGACCGCCGCCGGCATGGGCTGCATGGCGGCGCTGGAAGCGGTGCGGTTCCTGGCCGAGAAGGACCACGAAGCTGCGCACAAGCCGCTCTCGCACCACGAAGCCGAGAAGATCGGGGCGTGGTGAGGCAGCTGCGAGCGCCGAAGGACTTCGCCGCCGTCCATGCCGTGGAGGCGGCCGCGTTCGGACGCGAGGCCGAAGCGCTGATCGTCGAAGGCGTGCGGGCCGAGGGGGCCGCGCTGCTCGAACTGGTGGCCGAGGAGGACGGCGAGATCGTCGGCCACATCCTCTTCAGCCGCATGACCTGCGAGCCTCAGCGCCGGATCGCCGGCCTGGGTCCGGTGGCGGTGCGGCCGGATCGGCAGAACGCGCGCCTGGGCCAGGCGCTGTGCTGGGCGGGAATCGACGCGCTGCGTGACACCGGCGCCGAGGCGATCGTCGTGCTGGGACACCCGACCTATTATCCGCGCTTCGGCTTCTCGCGCGAGGCGGCCGCCAACATCGCCTCGCCCTACGCCGATCGGCCGGCGTTCATGGCCCTGGAGCTGACGCCGGGCGCGCTGGCCGCTCCGATCAAGGTCGACTATCCGCGCTCGTTCGGCGTCTAGCGGGCGTCAGCGCCCGCCGTGACGATCGGGCCGTCGCTCGCGGCGACTGGTGGCAGGGCGGCGTTGATCCTGGCGATCTCGTCACGGGTCGGGAACACGGCGGCCGGCGACGACCTGCCCCGGGATCACGACCGCCCGCGCATCGCTGCCCGCCGCCCCGGCGTCCGGCGCGGCAGGCGGGATCAGCAGCATCGGGCGTCCGCCGGCGTCCGTCGAGGCGACCTGGATCTGGCCGGCGAGCGCGGCCGCCTTGGCGGCGGCGATCGCCGCCTGGCTTGGGCCCGCAAGCGAGACTGCCAGCTCCCCTCCCCCATAGCGTCCCGTCAGCACCTGCGGCGCGCCGGCTGGGCCGGGGTAGCGATAGAAGATGTGCGCGCCCAGCTGGACGATCTTGACCATCTGCGGCCCCCAGCGGGGGAAGACGTAGTCGGCGTGGTAGTGCGTCGCCGGACCGATGGCCGGGGCGACGAAGCCGTCCAGCGCCGCCAGCGCCACCGTCTTGGCGCGGCTCCAGTAAGGCTCGATCGGCGGGCGGGCCAGCGAGCCGTCGCAGGTGAACGAGAACTGGCAGCCGATCGGCAGCTGCGAGCCCTCGTAGACGACGCCGCAGACCGACTTCGGGAAGTCCGGGTGGCGCACCCGGTTCAGCACTGTCTGCGCCACCGCCTGCTGCCCTTCGGTCGGCTCCAGCGCGGCTTCGTAGTAGATCGCCTGGGTCAGGCAGAGCACCGCGCGGTCGCGCTCGGGGCCGGAGGCGTTCAGGAAGAACGGCCGGGCCGGGGCGAAGTCGGCGTCATCGATCGGCAGCATGGCGTTGAGCCGGGCCGCGTCGGCGCCGCTGAGCTGTCCGAACGGGAACGGCGGCGGCCGGGCAAGGTCGAGGGCGGTCCAACCCGGCGGCCGATCCCAGGCGTCGCCGAGCGCCGCCGGATCGAACCGGGCGGCGAGCCGCCGCGCGCCGGCCCCCATGCCGCGCTCGAGCCGGATCAGCCCGGCGGGCGTCAGGGTTCCGGCGGCCGCGGCGATCCGCAGCGTGCGATCGCCGTTGCGGTCGGCCGACATCGCGCCGCACGCGGCCAGCGCCAGGCAAAGGCACGCCGCGACGAGGTTCCGGCCTTGGAGGCGGCCTGCCAGTCTCGACATCGGCCGCCTATAACAGTCCCGGCATCCGGACGCCCCTGACGGATTGTTCACGTTGGAACCGCCTAGGAACTGCCTGGCGCGGAGAAAGGTTTCCGTCGCGAACCGAGAGGCGCTGAAGCGCCCTCCAGTTTTCGTGACTTAAAAAAGACCCCGCGAAATCGCGCAGGGGGTTTGCGGCCGGCGAAAGCGGGTCTATATGGAGCCTGCGACTTATGCTCAGACTTAGCATAAGGGGTGACGCCGGCTCTCCCAGGGTTCGGCGTTTTATCCGGCCAAGGAAATGCTCAAAGTGAGCAAAAGGGTAGAGGGAAGGAGATCGGCATGGCGGACGGAACAGGCGTTCTGGACTTCACGCCCGAGATCGAAGCGGCGACCGCGCCGCTGTGGGAAAAGGTGAAGGCCCGCGTCACGCCGATCGAATGGCGCGCCCACGCCCCGCTGATCGCCGAGATCAACCGGCTGAAGCGGGAGAAGAACGCCGTCATCCTGGCGCACAACTACATGACGCCGGAGATCTTCCACGGCGTCGGCGACTTCATCGGCGACAGCCTGGGCCTGGCCCGCGAGGCGGCCCGCACCGACGCGGCGATCATCGTCCAGGCCGGCGTGCACTTCATGGCCGAGACCTCGAAGGTGCTCTGCATGGACAAGAAGGTGCTGATCCCCGACCTGCGCGCCGGCTGCTCGCTGGCCGCCTCGATCACCGCCGCCGACGTGCGGCTGATCAAGCAGCGCTATCCCGGCGTGCCGGTCGTCACCTACGTCAACACCACCGCCGAGGTGAAGGCCGAGACCGACATCTGCTGCACCAGCGCCAATGCGGTGCAGGTGGTCGAAGCCGCTGCAGCGGCCGCCGGGACCGACCGCGTGATCCTGCTGCCGGACGAGTTCCTGGCCCGCAACGTCGCGCGCCAGACCGATATCCGCATCATCGCCTGGCAGGGCCGCTGCGAGGTGCACGAGCGGTTCAACGCCGAGGACATCCGTCAGGTGCGCGAGGCCTGGCCCAACGCCGAAATCCTGGCCCACCCGGAGTGCCCGGCCGAGGTGCTGGAACTGGCCGACTTCGCCGGCTCGACCTCGGCGATGAGCGACTACGTGATCAAGCGCCAGCCGAGGCAGGTGGTGCTGATCACCGAATGCTCGATGGCCGACAACATCACCGCCGACGCGCCGAACACCGAGTTCGTGCGGCCCTGCAACCTCTGCCCGCACATGAAGCGGATCAGCCTGGAGAACATTCACCAGGCGCTGCTGAACGAGCGGTTCGAGGTGCTGGTGGCGCCTGACATCGCCGCTCGCGCCCGCCTGGCGGTGCAGCGGATGATCGACCTGCCGCCGCCGTCGAAGCCCGCGCGCTACGACCTGGTCAGGGCGCGCCACCACGTCGACGTCGAGCTGATCTGAAGGCGTTGGGATCCTTGGCGCAGATCGAGATCATCGTGGCCGACATCACCACCCTGGCGCTGGATGCGATCGTCAACGCCGCCAACGGCAGCCTGCTGGGCGGCGGCGGGGTCGACGGCGCGATCCACCGCGCCGCGGGACCCGAGCTGCTCGCCGAGTGCGAGACGCTCGGCGGCTGCAAGACCGGCGACGCCAAGATCACCGGCGGCTACCGTTTGCCCGCTACGCGCGTCATCCACACGGTGGGGCCGGTCTGGCGCGGCGGGACCAACGGTGAGCCAGACCTGCTGGCTTCCTGCTACCGCCGCTCGCTCGAGGTGGCGCGCGAGAACGACGTGGCCAGCCTCGCCTTTCCGGCGATCTCGACCGGGATCTACGGATATCCGCCCGACCTGGCGGCCGAGGTCGCGGTCGGGACCGTGCGCACGGCGCTCGCCGACGACGCGCACTTCGAACGGATCGTGTTTTGCTGCTTCAGCGAGGCGTCGGCGGCGCCCCACCGCAAGGCGATGGAGGCGGTGCGATGAGCGAAACGCCGGTCGCCCCGGTCTCCCCCTGGGCCGATCCTCCTGGCGTCCAGGCGCCGCCGGCGACGAAGCCGCAATCGTGGCTGTCGACCTTTCTCTGGGGGCTGGCGTCGACGCTGCTGCTGGCCGCGTGGCTCGGCTGGCAGATGGGCTGGCGCGCCGCGCTGGCGGCGGTGATCGGCGTGTTCGTCCACGAGTTCGGCCATGTGCTGGTGATCAACTGGGCGGGCAGCGGCCCGAGCCGCATCCGTATCATTCCGTTCTTCGGCGGCGCGGCGACCATGGAGCGGCCGCCGGACACCGAGTTGAAGGGCGTGCTGATCTCGCTGGCCGGACCGGTGTTCGGTCTGCTGGCCGCCCTGCCCTTCTTCGGCCTGGCCACCTGGACCTCTGACCCGGCATGGCTGTTCGCCGCCTTCGTGGTCGCCGGCTTCAACCTGCTCAACCTCGCCCCGGCGCCGCCGCTCGACGGGTCCAAGGCGCTGGGACCGTTGCTGGCCAAGGTGCATCCGGCGCTGGAGCGCGTGGCGCTGCTGCTGGTCGGCGGCCTGGCGGTGGTCTGGACCTTCAGCCGTGGCTCGCTCCTGGTCCCGCTCTTCATCGGTCTCAGCGTGCTGGCTTCGCTGCGCGCGGCGCGACTGCGGCCAGCGGCGCGGCCGCTGGCGTGGAGCGAGTGGGCGCTTGGCATGGCGCTCTACGGCATCGCTGTCGGCCTCTGCGGCGCGGTGGCGTGGCTGGCCGCAACCGGCGCGCACGTCGATCCGCATTTCTTCTCGTTTGGCGGCCTTGGAGGCGCGCGATGACCGATCGCATCCACTTCGACGGCGTGCTCATCGTCGGCGCGGGCCTCGCGGGGCTCTCCGCCGCGCTGGCCGCCGCGCCGCGCAAGGCGCTGGTGCTCAGCGCCGCACCGCTCGGGACCGGCTGTTCGTCGTCCTGGGCGCAGGGCGGCATGGCCGCGGCCCTGGGCAAGGACGACGCGCCGGAACTGCACGCCGCCGACACCATCGCCGCCGGCGCCGGGATCTGCGACCCGGAAGCGGTGGCGATCCTCACCCGCGAGGGCCCTGGCGCGGTGCGCCGGCTCGCCGCCCTCGGCGCGCCGTTCGACCGCACCGCCGACGGCGGCTTCGTCCAGAGCCTGGAGGCCGCCCATGGCCGCGCTCGCGTCGCACGCGTCGGCGGCGACGGCGCCGGCCGGGCGATCATGCTGGCGGTGATCGCCGCCGTGCGCCGCGCGCCGAGCATCGAGATCCGCGAGGGTGTGCGGGCCCGCCGCTTGCTGACCGATCGCGCCGGCCGTGTGCGCGGCGCGCTGGTCGAGACCGCGGATGGACGGCTCAGCGAGATCGTCGCCCCGGCCACCTTGCTCGCCACCGGCGGGCTCGGCGGGCTCTACGCGGTGACCACCACGCCGCGCGAGGTCCGCGGCGAAGGCCTGGCGCTGGCGGCCCTCGCCGGCGCGGCGGTCGCCGACGCCGAGTTCGTGCAGTTCCACCCGACCGCCATGGACCTCGGCGGCGATCCGGCGCCGCTGGCCACCGAGGCGCTGCGCGGCGAAGGCGCGAAGCTGGTGGGCCGCGACGGGGCGCCGTTCATGGCGCGCTACCATCCGGCGGCCGACCTCGCGCCCCGCGACGTCGTCGCCCGCGCGATCGAGGCCGAGCGGCGGGCCGGCCGCGGCGCGTTCCTCGACGCCCGCGAGGCGATCGGCGAGGCTTTTCCGCATGAGTTCCCGGCGGTGTTCGCCGCGGCGATGGCGGCCGGCCTCGATCCGCGCCGCCAGCCGATTCCGGTCGCCGCGGCGGTGCACTACCACATGGGCGGGATCGAGACCGATCTCGACGGGTCCACAACGCTGCCGGGGCTCTATGCCTGCGGCGAGTGCGCCTCGACCGGCGTGCAAGGCGCCAATCGCCTGGCATCCAACTCCTTGCTGGAAGCGGCGGTGTTCGGAACCCGCGCCGGCCGGGCCGCGGCGATGGCCGCCGATCCGGGCACGGCGCCGCTGCCGGCGACGCCCGCGCCCGACCTGCCGGACGGCGCACTGCAGTCGTTGCGTCGGGCGATGAGCCGGGACGCCGGCGTGGTCCGCGACGGCGCCGGCCTGCGACGGCTGCTATCCGAGATCGCCGCGCTGGAGGCCGCGAATGGCCGCGCCCTGCCGCTCGTCGCCGCCCGCCTGGTCGCCGAAGGCGCGCTGGCGCGGCGCGAGAGCCGCGGCGCCCACTTCCGCGCCGACTACCCGCAGCTGGGCGCGCCGATCCGCAGCCGCGTGACGCTCTCGCCCGCACCGGCCAGCGTGGCGGCGTGATGTCTTTCTTCGCGGTCATGGCCGGGCGGAAGTCCCGGCCACCCACGAACGCGAGACCCGCCGTGGCCGCGCCCGGCACGGCCACTCTCAGGACGGCGTTCTTGGGTCGCCGGGCCTTACGCCCGGCGATGACCGATGTTCGGGAAGTCCGGTGGTGATCGCCCCCTTGCCCGACATCCTGATCGAACCGGTCGTGCGCGCCGCCCTGGCGGAGGACCTCGGCCGCGCCGGTGACATCACCTCGGCCGCCTGCATCGACGCCGACGCGCGGCTGGCGGCCCGCTTCGCGGCGCGCAGGTTCGGAGTGGTTGCGGGCGTCGCCTGCGTGCGACTTAGCCTGCAGTCGCTCGATCCGACCGCGAGGTTCGAGGCGGTCGCCGGGGACGGCGAGGCGGTGCAGGCGGGGACCATGATCGCCAGGGTCGAGGCCAACGCCCGCGCCTTGCTGTCGGCGGAGCGCACCGCGCTGAACCTGATGGGCCGGCTCTCCGGGATCGCCACCCTGACCCAGGCCTACGTCGCGGCGGTGGCCGGGACCGGCGCCGTGATCACCGACACCCGCAAGACCACGCCGGGCCTGAGGGCGCTGGAGAAATACGCCGTGCGGTGCGGCGGCGGGGTCAACCACCGCTTCGGCCTCGACGACGCGATCCTGATCAAGGACAACCACGTCGCGGCCGCGGGCGGCGTCGGGCCGGCGATCCGCCGCGCGCGCGCCGCCGCCGGTCACCTGGTGAAGGTCGAAGCCGAGGTCGACAGCCTGGATCAGCTTGGCGAGGCGCTGGCCGAGCGCCCTGACGTGATCATGCTCGATAACTTCAGCCTCGCGGACCTGCGCGCCGCCGTGGCGCGGGCGAAGGGCCAGGTGGTGCTGGAAGCCTCGGGCGGCGTCACGCTCGAAACGGTTCGGGCGATCGCCGAGACTGGGGTCGACGTGATCAGCGTCGGCGCCCTTACCCACTCCGCCCCGGTGCTCGATATCGGGCTGGACGCCGACTGAGGCGGCCACACCGCGCGAACGTGGGTGTCAGTGCGCGCCGTTGTGGCGCTGGACGATGTCGTTCGCCAGCCGCCCGGTCACTTCCGACATGTGATCGAAATCGTACTGGAACGACGCCAGGCCCTGCGAGAGCGAACGAAGCTCCGCGATCAGCTCGGAGCGCTCGGCCCTGGGCAGGTAGGCGTCCACGACGTCCCAGCCCGGCCAGCCCTCGCGGGGCGCAAAGCCCAGCACCTGCCCGCGCTTGGCCGCGATCAGCGAGGTGACGCCCGACGTACTGGACGAGGGGGTGTCGATCTTCAGGCGCTCGATCGGCTCGAGCAGCGTGGCGCCGCAGCGGCGCAGGCCTTCGTCCATCGCCAGCCGGCCGGCCTGGCGGAACGCCATCTCCGAAGAGTCGACGCTGTGATAGCCGCCGTCGACCAGGGTCGCGGCGACATCGGTCACCGGAAAGCCGAGCGGCCCCTTCTCCATCGCATCGCGGACGCCCTGCTCGACCGCCGGAATCCATTGCTTGGGCACGACGCCGCCGGTGATGCGCTGGCTGAAAGCGAACCCGGACCCGCGCGGCAACGGCTGGATCTCGACCGTGACATCGCCGAACTGGCCGTGTCCGCCGGTCTGCTTCTTGTGGCGCGCGTGCTGGCTGACGCGGCCGGTGATCGTCTCCTGGTACGGCGTCGCCGGCGGAGCGGTGATCACCTCGACGCCGAAGCGGCGCTTCAGGCGCTCGAGCGTCAGCCGCAGGTGCGCCTCGCTCTGGCCGCTGAGCAGCGTCTGGTGGGTCTGCGGCTCCTGGCTCAGACTGAGGGCCGGGTCTTCCTCCAGCAGCTTGGCGAGCGCGCTGGACAGGCGGACGTCGTCGTTGCGCACCTTCGCCGCGATCGTCTGGCTGTAGACCGGCCGCCGGGGGGCCACGCCGCGGGACACCGCCCGCCCCGCGCCGTTGAACGACAGGAACTGGCCGGCCTTCGCCCGGTCGATCTTGCCGATCGCGATGACGTCGCCCAACTCGGCGCGGTCGACCTTCTTCAACCCGGCGCCGTGGACCGCGAAGAGGCCGCCCGCGCGGCTGCGCTCGCCATCGGGCAGGACGATCTCCGCCCCGTCCTGCACCGCGCCGCCCAGCACCCGCGCCAGGGCCATCTTGCCGGCCTGGCCCGCGTGCGTGACCTTGATCACGAACGCGCCTGGACCTTTCAGGTCGAACCGCTCGGCCGTGGCCTGGGGCGTTCCGGCGTCGTGCCGGATCGCCTTCATCAGCCGCTCGACGCCGAGCCCCTTGGCGGCGTCGCCGCACAGGACCGGCACGATCAGGCCCGCGTTCAGCTCGCGCACGAGGTCGTCGAAGATCAGGCCGGTGTCGGGGATCTTGTCCGACACCAGCTGCTCCAGCAGGACGTCGTCGAAATCGGCGAGTTGTTCCAGCATGTGGAACCGCGCCTCCCGCTCCTCTGGGAGGACCTCGTCTGCGGGTGTCCAGCTGTCGGCGCGGCCGTCCTTCGGAAAGGCGTAGGCGCGCTCCAGGGCCAGATCGACCAGCCCGCTGACGTGGTCGTCCGCCCAGACCGGCGCCTGCTGGGCGACGATCGGCGCGGCGCTGACGGCCCCGAGCGCGGCCAGCAGTTCGCCCCAGGGCGCGTGCGCCTGCTCCATCTTGTTGACGAACAGCAGCCTTGGCACGCCCAGCGCCTCGAGCGCCTTCAGCACCGGCTGCAGCAGGATGGCCTTCGCCGGATCGGGCTCCGCCACCACGACGGCGAGGTCGACCGCCGGCAGGGCGAGGTCGCCTTCCGCGGCGAAGTCGACCGCGCCGGGGCAGTCGATCAGCGCGTAGCGGTCGCCCAGATAGTCGAGGCCGGCCACGGTGAGCTCCACCGAATGGCCCCGGGCCCGGGCCTCCGGACTGCTGTCGCCAACCGAGCCAGCCCCGGTGGTTCGCTGTACGCGGCCGGCGCCGGCGGCCAGCATGGCCTCCATCAGTGTGGTCTTGCCGGCCCCGGTGGCGCCCACCAGGGCCACCGCGCGTACCAAACCAGGCGCGTGAGCGCTCATGGGCAGAGCTCCCGTCGCAGTTCGCCGCCAGGTCCGCTGCGAGACCCAGGCGGGCGTCAGGGGCATGCTTCACCCGCGCGACGCCTTAGGCAAGAGGGCGCGGACGATTGCGTGCAATCCGGGGCCGCTCAGGCGGGTCGGAGCGCGCGCAGGCTGACGCCGGGCGGCGGCGGCATGCTGGCCGGGATCATGTAGTCGCCGCTCCCGAGGTCGCAGGTCGGGTCGACGCGGTATTTGTCGAAATCGCGCTCGCCGGCCTCGTAGAGCACGGTGTCGTCGATCAGGAACTGGCCGGTGAAGGCGCGCGACGGCCGGGTCAGGATCACGTAGGCGGCGTCCGCCATGATGTCGACGGTGCGACAGCGGCGCAGCCCCTCCTGCCCCGACACCGCGAACTCGATCGCCGCCGTGGCGATGCCGGTGCGCGGCCAGAGCGAATTGACGGCGATCCCGTCCGCCTTGAACTCCTCGGCCATGCCGATCGTCCACATCGACATCACGTACTTGGCCGCCGTGTAGGCGACGTGCCTCGCCAGCCATTTCGGATCCAGGTCGATCGGCGGCGACATGTTGAGGATGTGCGGGTTCGCCGCCCGCTTCAGGTAGGGGATGCAGGCGCGGCTGGTGACGAACGAGCCGCGCGCCGTGATCTGGTGCATCAGGTCGTAGCGCTTGATCTCGGTTTCGAGCGTGCCGTGCAGATCGATCGCCGAAGCGTTGTTGAGGCAGATGTCGATGCCGCCGAACCGCTCGGCGGTCTGGTCAGCCGCGCGGGCGACGGCGTCATGGTCGCGCACGTCGACGATCAGCGGCAGCGCCCGCCCGCCCGCGGCCTCGATCTCGTCCGCGGCCGAGTAGATCGTCCCCGGCAGGTGGCGATGCGGCACGGCGGTCTTGGCCGCGATGGCGACGTTGGCGCCGTCCCGGGCCGCCCGGAGCGCGATCGCCAGGCCGATGCCACGCGAGCCGCCGGTCATGAACAGGGTCTTGCCTGCGAGCGTCATCGGCTGGCCTCCGGGCGACTTGAGAGGCCGCCAACCGATGCCGACCAGGGCGGTTTGTCAACGCCGCCACGGCGTGGTTGACCCGAGGCTGAATCGCCCACGCGTCACCCCGGACGGCCTGCAAGGCCGATCCGGGGCCGGACCCTCCGGTTCGCTGAGGACTGACGAATGCAGCTCAGCAGCGGCGCTTCCGGCCCCGGCTCTCGCTGCGCTCGGCCGGGGTGACGAGGCAAACGCGGGACCGCCGGACGCCACTGCTAGGGGCCCGGCGGGGGAGAGAGCCAATCCGGCCGACTGGCCTAGATGTGATGGCTGACGTGGTTTTCCTCGCGGTTGAGGAAGCGTTGCTCGCCGCGGCTGAGGTGGCCGCCGTCGCGGCTGGCGAACCAACGTTCCTGCATGCGGATGTCGCGATCCGCCTGATGCAGCCGGAAGGCCTGGAACGGGGTGATGGCGCCGTGCATGCGCGCTTCGCGGATGCGGAAGTTCTGCATGTCGAGGCGGGAGTTCACCTCGACGCGGCGCGGGTGGTTGTACTGCCAGGGCGTAAAGGCCGAGGCGGAGGTGGCGCCGACGCAGGCCGAGATCAGGCCGGCGGCGGCGACCAGGGCTTTGATCTTCGCGTTCATGACGCAGAGTGTCCTTGATCGTCGGCGTTCGATCGATCGGGACACACCATGCGCCCGGCCTCGAAGCCACGCGCAATCTGACCGAGCTGGGCTGTATCCGGTCTGAACTCTGCTTTTCGCTGGCGTTCATCAATCCGACCGGCGGAGGGCGGCCCGGCCGGGCCGGATCAGCCCTTCCGCTCGCGCGGCGTGACCGTGACATGCTCCAGCCGTCCGCGCCGCAGCAGGGCGAGCGGCAGCGGCGTCTCGAGGCTGCGCCAGTCGAGCGCGCGGATCAGGTCGTCGGCGCCGGTGGTGCGGCGCTCGCCCGCGGCGACGATCACGTCGCCGTCCAGCAGACCGGCGAGGGCCGCCGGCGATCCGGCTTCGACCGAAGTCACCAGCACGCCGGCGTCCTGCTCCACGCCCGCGGCGACCTGATGGCGGCGTGGGATCGCGGCGCGCTGGGCGGCGATGCCGATCCACCCCCGCCGCACGCGGCCGTGGCTCAGGAGTTCGCCCAGCACGAACGCCGCGGTGTTGGAAGCGACCGCGAAGCAGATGCCCTGCGCGCCCTGGATCACCGCGGTGTTGATCCCCACCACCTCGCCGGCCGAGGAGACCAGGGCGCCGCCGGAGTTGCCGGGATTCAGCGCCGCGTCGGTCTGGATCAGATCCTCCAGCTGGCGCCCGCCCTGGCCCCGCAGCGACCGGCCCAGCGCCGAGACGACGCCGGCGGTGACGGTGGCCTCGAACCCGAGCGGGTTGCCGATCGCCACCACCAATCGGCCGCGCTGCAGCTTCTGCGAGTCGCCGAGCCTGGCGGCCGGCAGCGCCGCCGGATCGTCCGCGCGCAGCAGGGCCAGGTCGGTGTCGGGGTCGTCCCCCAGCAAGCGCGCGGTGAGGTGTCGACCGTCGGGCGTGACGATCTCGTGCGCGGCCGCCTTCTGCGCCACGTGGCTGTTGGTGAGGATGAGGCCATCGGGCGAGACGACCACGCCCGAGCCCACCCCGCCCCTGCCCTTCAGGCGCGGATGCACCCGGACGACCGCCGGCGCGACCGCTTCGACGGCGGCCGTGACGACGCTGGAATAGGCGTCGAGGGCGACGGCGTCGGGATTGTCGGGATGGCGCGGCGCGTCGAGATCAGGGGCGGCGCCGGCGACGAACATCACTTCGGTTTCAGACATAACTCACTCCGGCGCCCCAGGTGGGGACGCGCGGCGACCGGTTCAACTCTCGCGCGGATGAACGCCCAGGCTGTGCGTTTGAGCTTGGCCGATACCCGTGTTACGCCAGAGAAACATCTGATTTGGGAGCGGCGACATGCGGGGTTTGATGGTCGGGCTGGCGTTGGGGGCGGTGATGCTCGCAGCGTGTTCGAAGCCGGCGGCGAATGCGACCAACACAGCAGCAGCCGCCGCGCCGGCGACGCCAACGGCGGCGGCCGCCGCTCCCGCCGCCGCAGCGGGACCGGCCGGCGCGATCACGCTGGCCGAGCTGCCGGCGCCGACGGCGGGCGCCTGGTCGCGCGTCTCCAGCCAGGACGGCGCCGCGGCCGAAACCTCGACCAAGTGCCTGGACGGCAAGCCGATCGACCCGACCGACGGCCTGCCGATGAAATGCGCCAAGTGGGATGTCCAGCGCACCGCCACGGGCGGCTTCGTGGCCGTCGGCGACTGCCCCAACAACGGCATGACGGCCAAGCTGACCCTCGCCGGCGAGGGCGACTTCGCCAAGGCCTTCACCACCGACTCCACCATGGTGATGACCGGCGGCCCAGGCGGCGACATGACCACCAAGAACCATTCGGCCTGGACCTTCGTCGGCGGCGCCTGCGCGAAGAGCTGAGCCCTCAGGGCTTGGCGGGCTTGACGCCGAGGGTGAGCGGGGCCTCCGGGTCGCCGGGGCGGAAGCTGATGCCGACTCGCACCGGCGCGCCGGAGACGGCTTCGCCGTCGACGAGCCGCGGCTTCATGGCGAAGTCGCCGGCCAGGTCCAGCGCCGCCTGGCCGAACCCGTAGCCAGTCGGCGTCTCGGCGGCGATCCGGCAGCCGGCAAGCTTTCCATCGACCAGCACCGTGCAATCCATCAGCGCGGCGCCCTCGATCTGATTGTCGAGCGCGCGCGCCGGATAGGCGGCCTGGATCTGGGCGTCGCTGGGCTGGGTGACGATGACCGGCTTGTCGACCATGTGCGCCATGTGCGTGACGTCGGGCTTGATCTCGAGCGGGCGCACCGTGAAGCGAACCGTCATGTCCTGCGGCGGCTTGGCCGCCTCGTCGGCGAAATCGAGCCGGGGGTTGTCGGGCGACTGCGCGGCCATCGCCAGCGCCGCCGCGCCGAAACCCTGGCCCGCGGGCGTCTCCGAGACCAGCACGCAGTTCCTGAGCGCCATGTGGGCGTTGCGGGCGCACCTGATCACCGCGGCCCCTTCGATCCCGGCGGCCTTGGCGGCCACGGGATAGTAGACCAGCGCCGGATCGGCCGCCGGCGGCGCCGCTGCGGGCGGATCGGCGACAGACACCGCCGGCGTGAGCGCGATGGCGAAGCCCAGCGCCGCCAATCTCGTGCGCATGATCCTGAATCGCTCCTCGGAATTGGGGGCGGATATCAGCGCTTGCGGGCCGGACCCGCAAGTCCGCCCAGACGCCGCGGCGCCTGCAGACGCCAGCCCGCCTCGAGCAGCGCCGCCAGTTCGGCCTCGGCGATCAGGGGCAACCGCGCCAGCACGGCCGGGAAGCCGCGGTAGTGATCGTCGTCGAAGAAGACGCGGCCAGCCGCCTCAATCAGCAGGTCCTTGCGCGGCAGCTCGCAGCGGATCGCCAGCACGTCGGGGCGAGGCGCGCGGGGTCGCTTGGGATGTTCGCCCACGAGATAGGTCCAGGCGAACGCCCGGCCATGAAAGCCGCGCAAGATACGAGCGCGCATCCGGCGGCGACTGTGCTGCGATGGATCAACCTCTGCCAGAATTCCTCACTTCCGCCGCGCAACCGGCGCAGCTACGAAGGCGGCGCAATCATTTCGGGGAAGAAGCCCAATGAATCCGAAGCTTTCGTCTGTCGCGCTCGGCGCGGCTGTCGCCGCCGCGCTGGCGTCCGCGGCGCTCGCCCAGCCGATGCCGACACCGCAGCACACCTACAAGGCTGCGCCCGCCGGCAAGTACGCGATCGACCCCAAGCACACCGGATTGATCGCGCGGGTGCCGCATATGGGCTTCTCCTTCTCGATCTTCCGCTTCCAGACCGTGGCCGGCGCCCTGACCTGGGATCCCGCGCATCCCAAGGCCGACAAGTTGGACGTGACCGTCGACGCGAAGTCGATCGTCACCGGGCCGGTGGAAGGGTTCTCGGACGAGCTGACGAACGACAAGTTCCTCAACGCCGCCAAGTTCCCGACCATGACCTTCTCTTCGACCGCGTTCCACCCGCAGAGCGCGACCCACGGCACGGTCGAGGGCGACCTGACGGTGATGGGCGTGACCAGGCACGTCGTGTTCGACGCCACCCTGGTCGGCGCCGGCAAGGGGTTCCGCGGCCCGGTGATCGGGGTCACGGCCAAGACCACCCTTGATCCGAAAGGACTGGGCCTGCCGCCCTTCTTTGCGGCGCCGATTGAACTCCATATCGACACCGAGTTCGACCAGCAGTCGTAATTCGCAAGCTACAGCTTGCGGCGATCCCTGGCCGTGCTAGCTACAAACTAGCGTAGCCTTACGGCCAGGTGTCAGGGGATGGTTTTGTCGCGCGCGTCTCGCGCCAGCCTGGTGACGATCGGACTTGCGAGCGCGCTGGTGGCGTGCGGCTCGAAGATTCCGCCTTCGGAACCCGGAACGCCGATCGCCGCGGCGGCCCTGCCTCATCCCAGGGCCGGCCTGTGGCAATGGTCCTCGCAAGCCGGCGGCCAGAAGCGTCTGTGCCTCTCCGGCGCCCTGCTGGTCCCAATGGCCGCGCGCCCGGGCTGCCCGGTTTCGCGGCAGATCCGCACCGCCCGCGGCGCCTATGTGGTCGAGGCCCGGTGCCAGTCAGGCCCGGTGTCGCGGACCTGGGCCAGGACCTCGGGCGACTACGGGCGCGCCTTCGCCCTGGACTTCGTCGTGGAAGACAGCCGCGGCGATGTCAGCGACCACGCCGACTACACCTATCTCGGCCCCTGCGCGGCCGGCCAGCGCCCGGACGACGCCCCTTAGGTCAGGGCGGTCGCTGCTCGTCCAGCAGGCGGGCGATGGCGTCCAGGTAGTCGGCGAAAGCCTTGCGGCCGGCCTCGGTGAGCCGGGCGCGGGTCAGCGGCTTGCGGCCGAGGAAGCTCTTCTCGATGGCGATGTAGCCGGCTTCCTCGAGTTTACGCAGGTGGATCGACAGGTTGCCCTGGGTGGCCTCCAGCGCGGCCTTCAGTTCGTTGAAATCGGCCACTTCGGCGCTGGCCAGATAGGCCATGATCCCCAGCCGCATGCGACCGTGGATGACATCGTCGAGGCGGCCGATGTCGAACGCGGCCATGGCGAGGTCAGGCGCTCCTGCGGGTCATCAGCCAGGCGCCGGGCAAGGTCATCCCGAACAGCAGGCCGAGGCTGGCGAAGATTGCGTAGAGCGTGAAATTGCCGACGCCCAGGCCCATGCCCAGCGCGCAGACGAACCACGTCGCGGCCACCAGGCCGATCCAGGCGCGCCGGCGCAGCGAGAACATCGTCAGCCAGGCCGCGCCCTGGAAAATGAAGACCGCGCAGGGGTAGATCAGCCAGATCAGCAGACTCTTCTCGCGCAGCGCGACCGAGCCGATCACCGCGATCAGCACCAAATTGGAAAGGCCGATGGCGCCGAAGAAGGCGCCGATCGCGCGGTCGACCTGTCCGGTCGGCGTCGCCCGGCGGCGGGCGCCCGGCAGGACGATCAGCAGCCAGATCACGAACACCGCGGTCGGGCCGATCGCGATCGCCAAGTTGATCGCGCCGATGGCGGTCGGGATCCAGCCTAGCGACTGCGCCAGGCCGAGCAGCGTCTGGACGAGGTAGCAGACGCCGCCGGCGAAGTAGGTGCGGCCCAGCGCCTTCAGGAAGTCGTCGCCGCGCTCCACCAGGCCCCGCAGGAAGGCGAGGTCGTCGCGGATGGCCTGGGTGTCGCTGTCGGTCATCGGGGTCGAACTCACGGCTGGGCGCCCTGCGGGGCGGTGATCGGGGCCGCGCGCGAGGCCTTGCGCCGCGACTCGCGCGGCCCGTTCAGGATGGCGCCGATGAACGAGTGACGCACGAGCAGCTGGTAGCTGGCCAGCAGCACCGGGAAGGCGACGCCGAGGATCACGGCGAACTTCGCCGGCCAGGGCCAGGCCAGCGGCGCGACCGTCACCTGCAGCGCCATCACCAGCGGCAGGTGCGCCAGGTAGAGCCAGTACGACGCATCGGCGACATAGCGGCGGGCCGGGCTGTAGCCGGCCAGGTAGCGCATGGCCAGGCCGATCAGGGCGAAGGTCCATGACCAGACCGCCAGCGGATAGAGCGCCGCCAGCGCCAGCCGCGCCACGCCGGTCGGCGGATGGATCGCCGGCGCCACGCCCAGCAAGGTGAGTTCGGCGATGGTGAAGCCGAGCGCGAACGCGAGGTTCACCGGCCACCGTCGCCGCCAGGCGGCGAGAATCTCGGTCTGGCGATGCAGCAGCCAGCCGAAGCCGAAGGCGCTGAAGAAGGCCACCGTTGCGGCGAGGTTCGGGACCAGCGAGGAGTTCGGGCGTCGGAATGCCGAACCAGGGCAGCCAGCCCGGGGTGGCGAGAAACGCGAGCATCGACGGCGCCGCCAGGACGGCGAGGCCGGCCGGATGCGTCGCCGCCAGCCGCATCGCCCGGTCGATCAGCCCGCGCAACCGCCCTGCCCGATCCAGGCGGGCGACGCCGGCGCGGAGCGCGAGGGTCGCCGCGTAAAGCCACAGCAGCACGTAGAGGAACCAGAGGTGGGTCAGCGGGAAGGCCGGGAAGCCGGCGTACTTCGGCGCGGGCGGCAGCGGCCGGCCGTGCGCGGCGGCCACCGCGGCCCAGATGCTGATGGCGACGATCGCGGTGATCAGGATCGGCCAGCCGACCAGCAGCGGCACGCCGATCCGCCTGGCCCGGTCGGCGATGAAGCCCTTCGCGCCGCGCCGGTGGAACGTCAGGTGGGCGAAGAACCCGGCGATCAGGAAGAAGGTCGTCATGCGGAAGATGTGCAGCACGTGAAAAGTCACCCCGAGCGCGACGCTCGGCTGGTTGTCGGTGACGATCCAGAGCGGCACGCCCTTTGGACCCGGCAGGAACGACAGCGTCGCGTGGAAGACGATGCCGGCGATCAGGGCGAAGCCTCGCACGGCGTCCAGGGCGTGCAGGCGTTCGTTGGAAGTGTCGGCCATGGGAGCGGTCCCGAACTCGGCGGCCCTGCGCCCCATGCGCGACCGTCGATCGACCCACATAGCGCCAACTAGTTTGTGTTGTAAACTTGTTTTAGCGGGACGCGATCGTGAGACCGCGCCTCGCCAAGGGTTCAGGCGGCCTTCGCCATCTCCGCCACCAGCTCCCAGGTGGTGCTCGCGAAGCTCGGCCGGGCCCTCAGCCGCTCGAGCCAGGCCGGGATCGGCGTGCCCTCGTAGAGGTCGACCGCCTCCGGCGCGGCGGACAGCAGGTCGAGATGGCTGCCGGCGTGGATGTCGGCCAGCGAGAAGGCTTCGCCGGCGATGAACGGCCCGTTCTCGAGGAAGCCGGCCAGCACCTCGATGCAATGGCGCGTCTGCGGGATCGCCGCGGCGGCCGCCTCCTCGTTGACGGGGAAGCCCAGCTTCGGCGCGACGACCCGGTTGAAACCCAGCGTCATGGCCGAGTTCGGCGCGAAGAAGTAGCAGTCGACGACGCCAATGACCTGGTTCATCCGCGCCTCGGCCTTCGGATCCTTCGGCGTCAGCGCGCGCGGTGCGCCATAGGCCGCGTCGACGTAGCGGGTGATCGCCTGGGTTTCGTAGAGTTTGAACTCGCCGTCCTCGATCGCCGGGATCTTGGCGAACGGATGCAGCGCCAGGTAGGCGGCCTGCCGATGCGCGCCCGGCGTGACGGGCTGCAGCCGGTAAGGCGCGTTCTTCTCGACGCAGGTCGCCAGAACGGCGCGGCCATAGGGACTGCCGGGGATGCTGTGGACGGTGATCATGGTCGTTCTCCCTTCTGGAATGAGGTTCAGGACGCTCTGGCCGCCTCGGCGGCGAACATCTGCAGCAGGCCGGTCCAGCCGCCCTCGCTGTCGAAGGTGGCCCGGGCGCCTTCGCCCTCGGCGCCCATGTTCTCGAGCAGGCGATGCTCGAAGTTGACCCGCGTGCCGCCGCCTTCCGGCGTGAACACCACCTCGACCTCGGTCAGCAGGTTCGGGTCGTACTTCCAATCGGCGCCGATGCGCCAGGCCAGCAGCAGCCGCGTCGGCGGCTCCCAGGCCAGCACATCGCCCCACTCCGCCTGGGCGCCGTTCTCCAGCAGGCCATACCAGCGTCCGCCCTGGCGCGGCTCGATCACCGCGGTCTTCAGCGGCGCCTCGCCGATCGAGTGGCTGCGCGGCCACCAGCGGTCGAACCCGGCGGTGAACACCTCGAACGCCCGCTCCGGGGTGGTGGCGACGGTCAGGGATTTCCTGACCGGCGCGGGCCTGATGGCGAGGCTCATGGGGCGTCTTCCTTCTCGTCGTTGGCGGCCGCGCGCTCGGCTTCGGCCTTGAAGGCCAGCAGGGCCGCGTCCCAGAACTGGTCGAGCCAGGCGCGCATGGCGCCAAGGCCTTTTGGATCGATGGCGTAGATGCGCCGGGCGCCCTCCTGGCGGTCGTTCACCAGACCGGCCTCCTTCAGCACCTTCAGATGCTGGGAGACGGCCGGCCGGCTGACCGGCAGTCCCTCGGCGATCTCGCCGACCGCGCGCGGCCCCTCCGCCAGCCGCTCGAGCACGCGCCGGCGGGTCGGATCGGAGAGGGCTGCGAAGGCGGCATTTCCGTAAGCCATCACTTACCGTAAGCAGCGACTTACGTTGTTGTCAAGCGGCGGAATCCGCGCGCGGGGGGTCGTCCGGCGAACGCCGGAGGCGCCTGGCGAACGTCTGGGAAGTTTAGCTGGCCAGACGGCGCGCGGCAGCGGTCTCGTTGAAGGCGAGGCTCTCTTCGAAATCCGCGAGGATGTCGATCAGCTCAGGGCCGGTCACCGTCGGCAGCTTGCCTTGCGGGAAGCGGAAGTTCCAGAAGCTGACGATGTGGTTGACGGCGCCCAGCCGCTCGCCGAGGTCGCAGAACATCGCCGGCGCGCTGAGCAGGAACTCGCGGAACGCCTGCGGCCGCCCGCCGATCAGGCCATCGAAGGCGGTGTCGTAGAAGCGCAGGGATTTGCGCGCCGCCTCCAGCGCGCCAAGGATCGACGCGCGCAGCGAGCTGCGGGCCTTGTCGATGTGGGCGAGGGTCTCGGAGTCGGAGCCGCCCCGCGGGCGGACGCTGCCGATGGCGTCGGCCACGCGCGAAACGTCGGGCAGCGCCTCGCTGAGGGTCCACTTGTAGTAGAGGAAGCCCTTCCAGCAGAAGACACCCTCCTGATATTCCCGCTTCTCGAGCCTCAGCGTCAGGCGCAACGGCTCGGTCTCGGCGTCGACCGTGGCGGACAGGATCTTCTGCACAAGTCGCTCGCCGCGCCGGTCGTCGGCCGCGGTGCGGACAGTGCCCTCTTCGTAGCAGAGGTTGATCAGCTTCTGCACCTCGCGCTCGACGAAGCCGAACATCCGGGTCATGTCCGCGTCGGAGATTTCGAAGTAGCAACGCGCGGCGTCGCGGCCATGCCGCTTGAGCTGCTCGCGCAGCAGGAACGGGTCGAGCGACGGCAGCCCGTCGATGATGCCCAAGAGGTCGTGGTCGGCGCGGTTGGTGACCCAGCCGTCCCCCAGGAAATCGGCCATCATGCTGTCGTAGTTGATCTGGTTCACGAACACGAAGCGTCCGCCCAGCTTCAGCTCGGCGCCGTCGATCGGCACGATGATCTTGGTCGCGGTCTTGCGCGCGTCGAAGAACAGGTCGCGCTCGTTGCGGCGCAACCGGTGCTTGAGGATGATCGAGCGGTTGAGCGTCGGGTTCTGGAACAGCGGGTTTTCGCTATAGGCCGGATTGTTGCGCTGTCGGCGATAGACGCGCAGCAGGTTGAGCACCCGCGCGGTCGAGGCGCTCTCCTCCAGATGCGCGAGATTGCGAACCGTACGATCGTTCAACGCAACGCCCCCAGATGGCTGTGCGTCGAGCAGGCTGCCGGCCGCTCGCTCCCCAGAGCGCGCATGATGCGGCACGGCGCTTAGCGAGAGCTTAACTACGCGCTCCAATTGCCGGCGAGCGGCGGACTCAGGCCACGACGCCGGCGGCCAGCTCCGGATGACGCTGCAACCAGACGACCGCATAGCTGCAGACCGGCACGATGGTCGACCCCTCGGCCCTGGCGGCGGCGACCAGCCCCTCCATGAAGCGGCTGGCGGCGCCCGTGCCGCGCAGGGCGACCGGCGCCTCGACGTGGTCGATGATCAGGCGTGACCCGTCGCGCCGGTAGTCGGCGAAGACGATCTGGCCCTGCTGCTCCATCTCGAATCGTTGGCGGGCCGGGTTGTCGTGTACTTCAGTCATGAAACCTCTTCCGCCTCGCGCCGCCCTGGGATCGCGACTATCCTCGACCTGGCAAGATAGAGGCTCGAGGAGTTCCGCGCCATGCGCGCACCCCGTCTGCTGTTCGCGCTCGCCCTCCTGGCGGCGCTAGGCGCCTGCAACCGCAGAGCGGCGACGCCGTCGGCCGAGGTGGCGACGATCGCGGTGACGGGCGGGCCGCAACTGGCGGCCGGCCTGTGGTCGCAGAGCGTCTCCGACAAGACCGGCGTCAAGACGCTGCGCTACTGCCTGGACAGCGCCTCGGCCGCCGCTCTGGCCGCGTTCAACCGGCAGCTCTCGGGTCGCTGCAGCCGCCACGACATCGCCAGGGCCGCCGACGGAAGCTGGCGCTTTTCGACCAGCTGCGACATGGGCGGCGGGGGAAAGGTGGCGACGCAAGGGGTGCTGCGCGGCGATTTCGCCGCGCATTACTTCATCGAGGCCGAGAGCCAGACCGTCGGCGCCGCCGACAGCGCCGCGAATGGACCGGGCCGGGTGCTGGCCGACGTGCAGCGGCTGGGCGACTGCCCGAAAGAGATGAAAGCCGGCGACGTCATCCTTCCTGACGGCGGTCGCTCGCGGCTGGAGACGCTGGCTGGCCGCGCCTGACGACGGCGGCGGATCTCGCGACACGGATTTCAGACAACGATTTGGAGCTGACTTGATGAGGAAGGTGATCGCGCTCGGTCTTGTCGCGGTGACGCTTGGCGGTTGTGACAACCTGCCGTTCCTGGGCGGACCGGCCTCGCCGCACCGCAAGGCGGGTCTGTGGGAACAGACGACGCAGAGCGATCGCAGCCCGACGCCGCTGGTGAGCGAGGCCTGCTACGACCAGGCTTCCGACCTGCGCATGCCGGTGCTGCCGCGCAAGCCGCGACCTGGCGGCCGCCGCCAGTGCGAGACGTTCCAGATCACCAAGAACGGCGACAGCTATGTGATCGAACTCGGCCTGCAGCGTCGGCGGACCGGGCGGGCCCAAGCTGACCAACCACGCGATCCTCGCCGGCGATTTCAACGTCAAGTACACGGTCACCAACAACATCGTTGTCGAGAACTCGCCCGACCCGGCGCGCAACGGGGCGCACAAGTCTACCGTCACCGCGGTCTACAAGGGCGCCTGCCCGGCCGACATCGGCCCGGGCCAGGTGAAGCTGCCGACCGGCGAGGTCGTGGACATGGCGCAGCTGCGCAACCGCTTCGGCGGCGGCCGCGGCGGCGGCCAGGGCGGCGGGAACGAACCGGCCGGGAACGCGCCCGCCGGCAACGCGGCGGCAAGCGGGAACTCGACCGCCGGCCAATAGTCGGCGGCGCGCCTAAAGCCGTTCGACCGCCATGGCGACGGCCTCGCCGCCGCCGATGCACAGCGACGCCAGGCCCCGCTTCTCGCCGCGCGCCTCGAGCGCCGCCAGCAGCGTCGCCAGGATTCGCGCGCCCGACGCGCCGATCGGATGACCCAGCGCGCAGGCGCCGCCGTTGACGTTCAGCCGCTCGCGGTCGATCCCCAGTTCGCGCTGGGCGATCATGGCGACCACGGCGAACGCCTCGTTGACTTCGAACAGGTCCACGTCGCCGGCGCTCCACCCTGCCCTGGCCAGCGCCTTCCGCATCGCCGGGACCGGCGCGGTGGTGAAGAGGCCCGGCTCGTGGGCGTGGGCCCCGTGCCCGGCGATGCGCGCGACCGGCGTCAGCCCCAGCGCCTCGGCGGTGGAGGCGCGCATCAGCACCAGCGCCGCCGCGCCGTCGGAGATCGACGAGGCGTTGGCGGCGGTGATCGCCCCGTCCTTGGCGAAGGCGGGCTTCAGCGAGGGGATGCGTGAGGGATCTGCCTTCAGCGGCTGCTCGTCGTCGGCGACCACGGCGACGCCGCCGCGGCCGGCGATCTCCACCGGCGTGATCTCGCGGCGGAACGCGCCGCCCTCCACCGCGCGCCTGGCCCGCGCCAGGCTCTCGATCGCGTAGGCGTCCATCTCGGCGCGGCCGATCTGGTAGGCGCCGGCCGTCTCCTCGGCGAACGCGCCCATCAGCTTGCCCGGATCGTAGGCGTCCTCGAGACCGTCGAGGTACATCGAATCCATCACCCGATCGTGGCCGATCCGGGCGCCGCCGCGGTGCTTGGCCAGCAGGTAGGGCGCGTTGGTCATGCTCTCCATGCCGCCGGCGACGACGATCTCGGCGGAGCCGGCCGCCAGCATGTCGTGGGCGAGGATCGCCGCCTGCATGCCCGAGCCGCACATCTTGTTGACGGTGGTCGCCGCCACCGACTTCGGCAGCCCGCCCTTCAGCGCCGCCTGCCGCGCCGGCGCCTGGCCGAGGCCGGCCGGCAGCACGCAGCCCATCACGATCTGCTCGATCCGCTCCGGCGCGACGCCGGAACGCTCGACCGCGGCCTTCACCGCCGCCGCCCCCAGCTCGGTGGCCGAGGCGCCGGCCAGCGCGCCCTGGAAGCCGCCCATCGGCGTGCGGGCGTAGTTGACGATGACGACGGGATCGGCGGCCATGGCGGCGTCCTTCAGTGGTTTGGCGCGGGGCGTGGCGTTCTAGATAGGGCGGCCACGGCGCAAGCGGCAGTCTGAAAACGCCAGCGGTCGCGGCAAGGGGGTTCTGAAACGCAACGCTTGCACAATTTCGCGTGAGATCGCACCTTTGCCGAATGGGACGCACGGCCAACTATTCCAAGGAACATTGCTCCGTCGCCGCCGCCTTGTCGGTCGTCGGCGATCCGTGGACGCTGCTCATTCTGCGCGACGCGTTCTACGGGGTCCGGCGGTTCGATGACTGGCAGTCGCGGCTCGGCGTCGCGCGCAACGTGCTCGCCGCGCGGCTGAAGACCCTGGTCGAGCACGGTGTGCTGGAGACGCGGCTCTACAGCGATCACCCGCCGCGCAAGAACTACGTGCTGACCCAGAAGGGCCGCGACCTGCAGCCGGTGCTGCTGATGCTGAAGGACTGGGGCGATCGCCACGTCTACGGCGAGGCCGGCTCGCCGCTCGAGATCACTCACAGCTGCGGGTCGGCGCTGCGACCGAGGGTCGTTTGCGAAGCCTGCGGCGCGGCCCTGACCGGGCGGGATCTGACCAGCCATCGCCGCGCGGCGCCCAGCGTCGGGGAGGCGCTGGCGCAGGCGGACCCTGCCCCGTCCGAACCGGGCTGAATTGAGTCCTTTTCGCGACCAGTTAACGATTGCCCCCTAGGCTCGGGCAAATGGCCCCAGCCTTTGTTCGCATCCTTTCCGCCCGGGAGCGCCGCGCCGCCGAGCGCATCGCGACCTCGTTGCGTGGCAAGGTGTTTCCCGGTCAGCTCGATTGCGTGATCGCCGATTTCAGCAAGATGGGCGCACGCCTGAAGTTCGACGGCGCGCCGCCCGAGGCGGCCAGGATGACGATGGTGGTCTGGTCGAGCGGAGTCGCCTTCGACGCCCAGGTGCGCTGGCGCCGCGGCTCGGAGATCGGCGTCCAGTTCTTCTCCAATCGCGACCTGCGCCGGCCAGCGCCGCCGCACCTGGCCGAGATCCAGGCGTTGTGGATCAAGCGTCGCCCGCGGGTCGGCCGCCGCCAGCTGATCGCCAGTCCGGTGATCCTGCAGAAACGCTCGCGCTCGCCGCGCCGGTCGCTGCCGCTGCGCCCGGACGCCTGACGCTCAAGCCTGCCAGTAAGGCTCGATCCACGGCGACGGCCGGAAGGTCTGGATCAGGCCTGGCCGGCCGCGCATGGCCCCCGGCGGCTTCGGCTCGCCGTGAAAGATCAGCACGCGGCAACCTTCTGGCGCCCGGGGCGTCAGCCAGGCCCGCAGCGGCCAGGGCGCCAGGCAGCTGACGCGGAAACTCTGGCACCAGGCCTTCGGCCAGAAGCTGAGCTCACCGCGTTCCTCCAGGTATTCGCTGAGGAACTCCTGTTCGTTGCGGATCCGGGTGACGATCGCGTCGGCGTCGCGGCAGAACGCGTCGAACAGGGCGTAGCGTTCCGCCGGCCGGTAGCGGTAGACGGACGAGTTCCCGACCAGCCGCACCGGATGATACCAGTCGCGGATCAGCGGGAACGCCCCGGGATGCTCCAGCAGCGGGTCGAGCGGACCCATCACCACCACGTCGAGATCGAGGTAGAGCACGGTCTCGCCCAGCAGGGCTCCGAGCTCCGGCGAGAACGAGGCGATCTTCAGCCAGCCGCGCTCCTTCGGCTGCGCGATCGGCGGCAGTCTGGGTATCGGTGCGCAAACCACCTCGTCGCGGACGCCGCTGGCGTCATCGGTCAGGCAGACGAACCGGAACGGCCGCGAAAGCTGGCGCGCGACCATGCCGTAAAGCCGGTTCACGTAGTCCGGCCCGTACTTGGTCCCCCACTTCATGCAGAGGATCGTCGCCGGCGAATCCGTCGCTCCAACGTTCGGCTTCGGGTTGGCGCTGACCCGGTCATTCAATCCGTCAGAGTTGCGACGCGGCGAGTCCGGCGACATAATTTCCCTCGCCCGTGGATCGGGCCACTGGGGGGAGAATACGATGCGCATCAAGTGTCAACCTGCGCCGCGGCGCAGGCTGCCGAACAGCGGACTCCGCCGGCTCGTGCAATGGCTGCTGGGGCTGGCCGTGCTGGCCTGGGCGGGCGCCGCGGCGGCGGCCACCTACGTCGACGACAGCTTGCCGGACGTGAAGCCGGAGGACCGGGTGGTGGTCGCCCACCCGCAACCGGTTCAGCTGCTCTTCAAGTTCGAGACCAAGGGCGCGCCCAACGATCGGGCGACCAAGATCGTCAAGCCGACCGCGGTCGACGCTGTGAAGGCGAGCGGCCTGTTCTCCGAGGTCAGCGACGGGCCCACGGCCAACGGCGCGGTGCTCAGCATCGTCGTCGACAACGTGGTCGATCCGAAGGAGCTGCAGGCGGCCGAGGGCAAGGGCTTCGTGACCGGCCTCACCTTCTTCGTCGCCGGCAGTAACGTGAAAGACCACTATGTCTGCACGATCGACTACGTCTCCGGCCCGGCCGCGCCCAAGATCACCCGCACGGCGCACCACGGCGTGACGACGCAGATGGGCATGATCAACAGCCCGCCGCCGAACTCGGTGAAGATCGGCAGCATCAAGGACGCGGTGTTCACGATGGTGCGCCAGATCATCTCCAATCCGCTCAACGACCTTGCCCGCGACCCGGCCTTCCAGGGCTTGCCGCCGGCGCCGCCCGCCCCGCCGGAGTCTGCGGCGCCCGCGGCGACAACCGCAACCACCGTGCCGACGGCCCCGGCCACGCCCACGGCGCCCCCTGCGCCCACGGTGCCGACAGCGGCGCCGCCGGCGCCTTTGTCACCCCCGCCTGCGCCGCCCGCGCCAGAAACGCCCGCGCCGGACCACCCGTGAGGCGGTCTGTGCGCGGGCTCGCCGTCGCGGCCACCCTCGCGCTGGCGGGATGCGCAGTCGAACCGCTGTCGGCTCCGCAGCCGACGCTGGACAACATCCAGCTGGTGCGACAGGCGCAGCTGCCGCCGCTGAACGTTGGCCCGTTCACGCCCGCCCCGGGCCGGCCGACCGAGATGGACAAGACCATCGCCGCCCGCGCCGGCATCGACTCCGCGCCCGGCGGTTCGTTTGCCGGCTATCTGGGCGACACCCTCGCCGCCCAGCTCAAGGGCGCCGGCAGGTTCGACTCCGCCTCGCCGTGGCTAGTGACAGGGACGGTGACCGACACCTACGTCGACAGCGCGTTGCCGACCGCCCACGCGCGGCTGGCGGCGCGGTTCCGACTGTCGCGCGGCGGCCGCGAGGTGTTCAGCAAGGAACTGCGCGTCGCCGACAGCTGGAATTCCGAATACCTCGCCGACATCGCCGTGCCGGACGCGTTCCGCCACTATGCCGGCCTGTTCCCGCGCCTGGTCGGCGAACTGCTGGCGGACCCCGACTTCCGCACGGCGGCGCGGTGAACTAGGCCTATCTTCGAAGCGCTGGCGCCAGAGGGGCAAGCGAAGATGTCGGCCGCCGCCGGAGCTCCGGCTCATGGCGGCCTGGGCGCTCCGAGGATGAAGCACGGAGTTTGCGCGCCACACGCTCGAGCGCGCGGCGGGCTCAGGCCGGCGGCGAGCTCGCGGCGATGAAGCCGCCGCCCAGCACGCGGCTGGGGCGGGCCGGGTCGTAGAGCACGCAGGCCTGGCCGGGCGCGACGCCTTCCTCCGGCCGGTCGAAGCCGACGCCGGCGGCGTCGCCGATCATCGTCAGCCGGCCGGGGACCGGCTCGCGGGTCGAGCGGACGCGCGCCAGCACCGGCGCGCCGGCGGCGGCGCCCGCTTCCAGCGAGGGCGCGTCGCCCAGCCAGTTGGCTTCCTTCAGCGTCAGCCCGGACGTCAGCAGCGCCTCGCGCGGCCCGACGATCACCTCGCGCCGCGCGGCGTCGACCCGGACCACGAACAGCGGCTCGCCGACGGCGACGTTGAGCCCGCGCCGCTGGCCGACGGTGTAGCGGGTCACGCCCTCGTGGCGGCCGAGCACGCGGCCGTCGAGGTGGACGATATCGCCGGCCAGGGCGCCGTGCGGGCGCAGCCGGTCGACGATGGTGGTGTAGCGACCTTCGGGCACGAAGCAGATGTCCTGGCTGTCGGGCTTGTCGGCGGCGGCCAGGCCCAGTTCGGCGGCGAGCCTGCGCACCACCGGCTTCTCCAGGCCGCCGAGCGGGAAGCGCAGGAATTCCAGCTGGTCCAGCGTGGTGGCGAACAGGAAGTAGCTCTGGTCGCGCGCCGGATCGACCGCCCGGTGCAGCTCCGGCCCGGCCGGGCCCAGGAGCCTCTGCACGTAGTGCCCGGTCGCCAGCGCCGCGGCGCCCAGATCACGCGCCACGTCGGCCAGGTCGCGGAACTTGACCGTCTGGTTGCAGCGGATACAGGGCACCGGGGTCTCGCCGCGCAGGTAGGCGTCGGCGAAGTCGTCCATCACCGCGGCGCGGAACCGGCTTTCGTAGTCCAGCACGTAGTGCGGCACGCCCAGCTTCTCGGCGGCGGCGCGCGCATCGTGGATGTCCTGGCCGGCGCAGCAGGCGCCCTTGCGATGGATCGCCGCGCCGTGATCGTAGAGCTGCAGGGTGACGCCCACCACGTCGTAGCCGGCGCGGGCGAGCAGCGCCGCGGTGACGGTGGAGTCGACCCCGCCGGACATGGCCGCCAGCACCCGGGCGCCGGCCGGCAGGCCGACGGCCGTCGCGGGCGGCCGCTTCGGCGGCGCCGATATCGTCGATGGTCGCGGAAGTGGCCATGGCGGAGCGCATGTAGCGTCCCGCCGCCGCAAATGCGAGGCGCGGCGTGTTACGCCAGTCCGGTGCTGAGCGTCTTCAAGCAGCGACGAGTTGTTCAGCGCCTGGAACACCTGGCCGGCGGCCTGGATCGAGAGCTGGGCCTGTTGCAGGTTGGTGGCCGCCTGGGCGAGGTCCGCCTGGGTGGCGTCGCCGATCAGCCCTTGCAGCATGGTCTGGCGCTGGGAGAGCGCGTTCTGGGTGGTGGTCACCTGAGACTGCGCCAGACCGTTCTGCGCGACGACGTTGTTGAGGTTCGACGCCACCGTGTGCAGGCCCGCGAGCTGCTGGGTCAGGAAGTCCTGCTGCGCCTGGGTCAGGGTGCCGCTGAGCGGCCCGTTAGGGCCCTGGTTGTAGGCCTCGATCGTCTGCAGCGCGGTGAACAGCGGCGTGCCGACCTGGTCGGCCGGGAAACCGGTGTTGATATTGGTGTTCTGGTCGATCTGCGTGTTGGTCGGGCGCTGGTCGTTGTGGAACAGGCTCGCGATCGAAGGCGCGGCGGTGAGGTCGGTGAGCGAGGTGGCGCTGACCGGCTTGGTGTTCACCTGCCCGCCGGCGAACACGTATTCGCCGTTGAACTGGGTGTTCAGCCCCTGCACCGCGTCGCCGAACTCGGTCTGCAGCTCCTGCATCAGCGTGGCGCCGCTGCCGGTGGCGATGGCGTTGGTGATCGAGTGGATCGCGTCGCTGGCCGAGGTCGCCACCTGATTCAGGCCGGTGTCCTGGGTCGACAGCCGGTCGGCGACGACCTGGCTGTTGTTGAGGTAGCCGGTGACCTGGGAGTTGGTCGCCTGCATCGCCATCAGGGATTCGGCGCCCGTGCCATAGCCCTGGAGGTCTGTCGCCTTCACGCCTGACGATATCTGGGCGCCGGCCGAGTTCTGGGCGAGCTCGGCCTGCATCAGGTTGAGCAGCACCGAGTTGTAGGCGCTGTTGGTGGCTATCCGGTCCATCAGGGCACCACGTCAAGCAAGGTGTTGATCATGTCTTTGCTCGCCTGAACCAGGCGGGCGGAGGCGTTGTAGGCCTGCTGGAACGTGGTGAGGTTCACCAGCTCCTCGTCCAGGTTGACGCCCTCGACCGACTGCAGACGCGTCTGCGCCTCGGTCTGCACCGCGTTGGCCGCGGTCTTGGCGGTCGTCGCGGCGCTGGCCTGCTGGCCGAGATCGCCGCCCAGCCGCGCCGCGTACTGGTTCACGCTGGTGAGCATCGCCGGCATGTCGCCCGCGGCGGCGAAGCTGGCGGTCGCGTTCGCCACCTGCGACAGCGCCGTCGCCCCCGTACCGTCGCCGATCGCCAGCACCGGCTGACCCGGCGCGACCGTCAGGTCGAGCTTCGCCAGCGCCAGGTTCATCGGGTTGGCGCTGATGTCGGGCCGGATCTGGAACGTCGTCGCGCGGCTGGCCTGCTGCGTCACGCCGAGCCCGAACAGCTGGCTCATCGAGGGGCCGTTCACGCCGCGCTGGGTGTTGTCGCTGACCACCGACAGCGTGGTTCCAGCGGCGTTGGGCTTGAAGGTCAGGGCGCCGTTCGCGTCGAGACTGAAGGCCCCGTACTGACCCACCCCGCCCACCGGCGCGTTCAGCGCGTTGAGCAGGTCCTGCATCGTCGGCGTGCCGGCGCCGGGGACGGTGACGCTGATCGTGTTGGCCAGCGTGCCCGAGGGCGTCGCCAGCTGGAACGTGATCACGCCGCCGGGCGTAAAGCCGTTGGCGTCGGTCGCCTTCAGCCCGGTGTTGTAGTTGGTGATCTCGCTCGAGGTGACGAGATCGTTCAGGCCGAAGAACTGGCTGAAGCCCTGGCCCCCGTCGGACGACGGCGTGGTCGGATCGTCGGCGATGGCGACGCCGGTTCCGGCGGCCGTGGCGCTGAGGCTGAGCGCGCCGCCGGTGAAGCTCGCGTTCGCGGCGCCGCCCAGCGCGGTGTTCAGGGAGGCGAGGAAGGTCGCCGGCGTGAAGCCGCTGGCCCCGCCACCGTTCACGCTCATCGTCCCGGCGGAGAAGTCGATCGCCACCTGCTGGGTGACGTTCCCGTTCGCGTCGACGACGGCGATGTTGGTCTTGCCGGTGAAGTCGCCCGCGATCGTCGGCAGGTCGAGCCCGGTGTTGCGCCCGGTGAGGGTCTGCGGCGGGGGGACCGCGGAATTGGCGTTGTGCGCGGCGTTGATCGCGCCGACCGCGCCGCTGACGTAGCTCGCCAGCTGCTGCTGGATGCCCGGAATGGTGTTGTTGCGCAGCGTCAGCAGGCCCTGCAGCTCGCCGTCGCCGATGTCGAGGTTGGTCGTACGGCTGGTGCCGGCGGCCGTCGCGGTGATCACCCCGAGGCCGCTGACCGACGGGGTGTAGGTCAGGCTCGCCGCCTGGCCGCCGCCCGCCAGCAGCTGGCCGTTCGACGAGCGCACGGCCACCGAACCGTCGGCCTGGGTGTTCACGCTGATCGTCATCAGCTTCGAGAGCTGGGACAGCAGCTGGCTCTGCGCGTCCTGCGAGCCGGCGACATTGGCCTGCTGCGCCGTGCCTTTGCTGATCTGCACGTTCAGCGTCGCGATCTGCGTCAGCAGCTGGTTGATCTGGCTGACGTCGGACGTGATCTGCCCATCGGCCTGGGTGTTCAGCGCGCGCAGCGTGTCAGCGACGGTCTGGGTGGTGTCGAAAAAGGCGCCCAGGTCGTTCAGGGTTTGCGTGCGCGGCAGGCTCGAGGCTGGATCGTTCGCGCTCGCGGTGAAGTCGCTGAAGACCCCGCTGAGCTGGTTCAGGTAGCTGCCGGCCTGAGTTGGATCGCCGAACGCCGCCTGCGCCTGGTCGAGCATGGTCGCGAGCACGCTGGCCGAGCCGGCGGCCGAGGTGGCCTGGTAGTTGGCGCCCTCCAGGTACTGGTTGGTGACGCGCCTGACGTCGTCGACGGTGACGCCGTCGCCGACGCCGCCGGCCACCAGCGGGCTCTGATCGACGATCTCGCGCGCATAGTTTGGCGTGTTGACGTTGGTGATGTTGTTGGAGACCGTCGTCAGCGCGGTCTGCGCGGTCTGCAGCCCGGTGAGGGCGGCGCCCATTATGCTGCTTATCGGCATCGCCCTACTCCTGCTCGGCAAGCCCAGCCGGACTCATAGGCAAAAGCTGCCGGGCGCAACCTTTCGGACGCCAGTCGCTTGTCTCTAACCCATTGATCCAAATAGACATCGTCTTTGCCGCCTTCTGCTTGGCGGACTCCGACGCGCAAGAGCGGCGCCAGAACTCGCAACCGCCTGGCGCGACGCATCGGCCAGGGCGGCCGACCTTGCCTATCAGGCCCCGGCAAATTCGGCCGCGCACGGCGGATCGCGCCGTGCTCGAACCAAGGATTAATCCTGCTATTTCAGTTGATTAGCGGTGTGTCTGGGCTCTGGCGCAAGGGTTGCTTGATACGGCCGAATGTCCAGGCGCAGCAGGCGCCGCTCCCCGTCACCGCTTCCACAAGGCGCCATGCTGGCTGCTTCGGCCCATATCGCGAACGCCAAACCCGCCGCCCCCGGCGACGGGCGCCACCGCGTCCCAGCCCCCGGGCGCGGACGCGGACGGCTTCAGTGGCGCCATGGCCGCGCTGATGGCGCAGCTGGGGCCGCCCGCGCCGGTCACGCCGCCGTCGACGGCTTCGTCGTCGGACCGCCCGGCCGACCAGGGCAGAAGCGACGTCTCCGGCCGGTTCACCCCGCCCGCCTCCGACTCCACCGCCCGCCAGGCGAACGCCGCGCCCCCGAAGGGCGACGGCCAGGATCCACCCGCGACGCAAGCCGCCGGCCCGGCGGACGGCGGCAAGGCGCTGGCGGCGCTCGTGACTGGGCAGACGCCGCCGGCGACCGCGCCTGACGCGAGCGCAGCCGGCGCCCCGGCCGCTGCAGTCGCCGCGGCGGCGTCACACGCCGCGCAGCTGGACCCCCGCCTGATCCCGTTCATCGCCAGGCCGGGAGCGAGCGCCACCAAGGCCGCAGGCGCGGCCGACCCGAGCGTCGCAGCGCGGACCGCAGCGCAACCCGGCGGCGGGCGCCGCTCAGCCCCCGGCCGCCGGCGCCAACCCCGCGACGGCGACCAACCCCTCGACCGCGACGCCCCCTGCGGCGGCGACCGCGACGCCCCCCGCGGCGGCGACCGCCACCGACGCCGCCCAGGCGGCCATCCCACCTGCCGCGCTGCTGACGATCGCGCCCGGACAGTTGATCGCGATAGGCGGCCGCGCGCCGCAACCGGCGACGCCCCCCGCCAAGTCCTCGAAGACCGGACAGGTCGACGCGCCATCGACCCCCGGCGCCGCGAAGACCCTCGCGGCGGCCGCATCGCCCGCCAGCCTCGTCGCCCGTTCCGACATCGCCGCCACGGCGGACGCTCAGTCCGATTCCGCTTTCAGCCTCCCGCACGAGGCCGCGGACGCCACGCCCCAGGATCCGCCGGCGCCGCCGCAGCCTTCGCCCGATGCGCCCGGCGGCGGCGTGAGCCAGATCGCGCCACAGACCGCGCCAACCGCCGCGCCGATCCCGATCGCGACCCCCGCGACCGCGGCGCTTGCCTCGGCCCATGGCGCCGACATCACCGCCCAGCTCGCGGCGCAGATCACCGGCAAGGCCGGCGCGGCCCGCACCGCCTTCGACTTCGCGCTCGAGCCGCAGGGGCTCGGCCGGGTCGACGTGACCTTGAAGATCGACCCGCACGGGCAACTCTCCGCGGTGCTGTCGTTCGACAACCCGAGCGCCGCCGCCGAGGCCAAGGGCCGCGCCGGCGATCTGCAGCAGGCGCTGCAGCAGGCCGGCTTCGACATCGGCCAGAGCGGGCTCAGCTTCACTTCCGGCGGCGGCCAGGGCCACGGCGCGGCCTGGCAGGTCCCGACGCAAAGTTCCTACGCCCACGCACCGGTCCCGACGGATCCCGGCGCCGACACCGCTCCCGTCGTCTCCCGTTCAGCCCAAGCCGCCGCCGGCGCCGTCGGGCTCGACATCACCATCTGAGGACTGGCCATGCAAAGCACCGCCGTCGCGCCCACCAACGCCGCCCAGGCCGCCTACATGTCGGCCGGCGTCTCGAGCAAGGTGTCGTCCCAGACCAACGGGTCGAGCGGCGCCAGCTCGGCCTCGGCCACCCAGCTGAGCCTGAACAACGGCCTGGCGTCGCTGGCCGACAACTTCCAGGGCTTCCTCACGCTGCTCACGACGCAGCTGAAGAACCAGGACCCGACCTCGCCGCTGGACACCAACCAGTTCACCCAGCAGATCACCCAGATGACCGGGGTCGAGCAGCAGCTGCTGTCCAATCAGCTGCTGCAGCAGCTGGTCACCGCCCAGAGCGGCGTCGCCTCGGCCGCCAATCTGATCGGCGAGACCGTCACCGCTCCTGGCGCCACAGACCAGGATCCGCAGATCCAGGGCGTCGTCACGGCCGTCAACCAGATCGGCGGCAAGACCATGCTCACGGTCGGCGCCAACCTCGTGCCGCTCAGCTCCATCACCGGCGTCGCGCAGACGCCTTCCAACAGCTCCGCCACCTAGGCGCCCGAAACTCAACGGAAGGACCAGGCCATGAGCCTCAACAGTGCAATGCAGACCGGCGTTTCCGGCCTTGCCGCCAACTCCCAGGCGCTCTCGATCGTCTCCAACAACATCGCGAACGTGAACACGGTCGGCTACAAGCAAAGCGAGACCGAGTTCGAGACGCTCGTGACCGGCACCGGCGTCGATGCGGCCGCGAACTCCGGCGGCGTGCTCGCGCTGACCCGCCAGCTGGTCGATGAACAGGGCCAGCTGACCCAGACCAACTCGCCGCTGGACCTGGCGATCTCCGGCCAGGGCTTCTTCGTCACCACCACCCAGGCGACCAACGTCACCCCGACCGACCCGCGCCTCTTCACCCGCGCCGGCTCGTTCACGGTCAACAACCAGGGCTATCTGGTCAACGCGGCGGGCCTGGTGCTGCAGGGCTGGCCGGCGGACGCCAACGGCGTGATCACGCCCAACCCGTCCAGCCTCACCAGCCTGCAGTCGATCAACGTCTCGCAGGTGGGCGGCGCGGTCTCGCCGACCAGCAAGATCGGCGTCAACGCCAACCTCAACGCGGCCCAGACCATCTCGGCCGCGGCGACGGCCGCCGGCGCCCTGCCGCCCGGCGCCGGGGCCTACGACCCCGCCGCCAACAGCATGGCGATGTGGGAGAGCAACAACGCCACCGGCGTTCAGCCTGACTACAGCATCCAGGTGCCGATCTCGGACTCCCAGGGCGGCCAGCACAACGTGCAACTGGACCTGCTGAAGAGCAGCACGCCGAACCAGTGGTACGCCGAACTGGTCGCGGTGCCGGCGTCCGACGTCACGACCGGTGCGGGCCTCAGCAACGGCCAGATCGCCATCGGCATGATCGCCTTCACCCCGACCGGTCAGATCGATCCGGCCAACACCACCATCTTCAACGCGGCCAATCCGTCGATCACCTTCGGCGCCTCCGCCGGCGGCGCGCCGGGGGCGGGTCAGGTGAACTGGGCGCCGTCGCTCGGCATCGCGGCTCAGACCATCACCCTGAACCTCAACGGCGGCTCGGGCAGCACCGGCGGTCTGACCCAGCTCGACAGCCAGTCGAACACCCAGTCGATCACCACCAACGGCACCCAGTTCGGCAACCTGACCAACGTCGAGATCGACAAGAACGGGATCGTCACGGCGGTGTTCTCCAACGGGGTGACGCGTCCGCTGGCGCAGGTCGCCATCGCCACCTTTCCCGCGCCCGACGGCCTGACGCCGGTCACCGGCGATGCGTTCCAGGTCTCGCAGAACAGCGGCACGTTCACGCTCGAGCAGCCGAACCAGGGCGGCGCCGGCACGATCGATCCGTCGACGCTGGAGTCGTCGACCGTCGATCTGTCCTCCCAGCTCACCCAATTGATTACCAGCCAGAGCGCCTACTCGGCGTCCTCGAAGATCATCACCACTGCTGATCACATGGAACAGGTACTATTGAATATACTTCAGTAAGACCAGAAATTCTAAGACCGTTAACGAAGGTGTACAATTCACTGCCAAGACTATTTCTTAAGGGACAGGCCGGTGATTAGACCAATCTTAACTATCGCAATTAAGTGCGTGTTATTGCCGGCCCACTATGTTCGGGAACGATGGTGATGGTGAGAAGGGCGTAAAGCCATGTTGCAACAGCAGCGCACGAACAGCCGCGGCGAAAGGTACGTGATCGGCCCGACAGGTGCGCCGTTGACGATTGCCGATCTGCCGCCGCCGAACACGCAGCGCTGGGTCATTCGCCGCAAGGCCGAAGTGGTCGCCGCCGTCCGCGGCGGCCTGCTTTCGCTTGACGAAGCCTGCGAGCGCTATTCGCTCACCAACGAGGAATTCCTCGGCTGGCAGGCGTCGATCGACCGCCACGGCATGGCGGGGCTGCGGACGACCCGACTCCAACAATATCGCTGAGACCCTACCCAAGGATCCGGCGACCACTGCGGCCGCGCCGTTCCCCTGGAAGGCGCGGCCGTTTCTATTCCTGCCCCCGCCCGTCAGGCCAGCAACGCTCCAGCATCGCGCGGACTTCGCGGTCGCCCGACTCGGTGATCGGATAGTCGACGCCAAGCGCGGCGCAAGCGGCGCGACCCTCGGTGATCAACCCGTCGAGCACCGCCAGATGGACCCGCTTCAGCGCCGACGGGTCGCGCGCCGCGAGCGCCGCCAGGGCGTCCGACGTCAGCTGCGCCAGCCGCTCGCGCTCGGGCCGGCTGAGCTGCGCCTGTACGGAGAACGGGTTGCGGTAGAAGTTCGCCGGGTCGTGGCGCACCGCCATCAGCTGGGCCAGCTGGGCGTTGATCAGGTCGAGCTCCATCATCGCCAGCGCCGGCCACTCGCCGCGCCCGAGCAGGCGCAGGGGCCAGGTCGCGCCCTGACGGGTCATGCGGATGATGGTCTGGATGATCCGCCCGATCAGCGCCGCCGGCGCGCGCCACCGCAGATCCAGCCGCCCGGCCACGCCGGACTTGTCGACCAGCGCCTTAGCGACTGGCCGCGGGGCCTGCGGCGCCGCGGACGAGGTCTCGAAGAAAAGGTCGAGCCGCGCGCCTCCGTTCATCAGCGCGTGCACGGCCTTGAGCCCCGGCGTCGTGGCGTCCGACCAGGCGAGCGCGCCGCCCAGGTGCTCGAGCAGCGTGCTTCGTTCGCCCCAGACCTGGTCGAACGCTTCATCCGCCACCGCCAGGTAGCCGTCGATGTCGGAAAAGGCGTCAGCCAGCCCGGTCGCCAGGCTTCCCTGCAGCCACAGCGCCTCGATCCGCGGATCGGTCTCCGCCCACGCGGTCAGGGCGGCGAGGGTGGCGGATCGGGCGGTCTCGAACGGATGGTCCATCTGCGACGATTGGTACCGCCACGCCGGCCCGCCTTAAACAGCTCGTTTACCTTGCACTGGGTAAATACTGCCTAGCGACGGGCGCCTAGAAGGCCGAGCCGCGTACAGTTGGGCAGGGACTTGGGCGACTACGGGTGAATTCCTTCTTCGCATCATTGCAGCGGTTCGGCATGGTCCGCTTGGCGGTCCTGCTTGGAATCGGCGGGGGCGCCGTCGGCGTGCTGCTGGCCATTGTGCTGAACCTCACGGCCGAGCCGATGGGGCTGCTCTATTCCAACCTCGACCTGCGCGAAGCCGGGACCATCACCCAGGCGCTCGACCAGTCCGGGATCAAGTACGAGGTCAAGGGCGACGGTTCGACCATCATGGTCCCGCGCGACCACGTCGCCTCGGCCCGCCTGATGCTCGCCGGCAAGGGCCTGCCGACCGCCAGCTCGGTCGGCTACGAGATCTTCGACACCCAGAGCGCGCTCGGCCAGACCGACTTCGTCCAGCAGCTCAACATGAAGCGGGCGACCGAAGGCGAGCTGGCGCGAACCATCCGCGCCCTCGACGGCGTCACCTTCGCCAGCGTGCACCTGGTGCTGCCCGAGCGGCAGCTGTTCCAGGACAGCCCCGAGCAGGCGACCGCCTCGGTGACCATCGGCGTCGGCGCGCGCGAGCCGTCCACCGACCAGGTGCGGGCGGTGCAGAACCTGGTCGCCGGCGCCGTGCCGAACCTGAAGCCCGAGCGCGTCACCGTGATCGACCAGCACGGCAAGACGCTTTCGGCCGACAACGACGCTTCGGTCGGCGGCAAGGCGGCCGCTGACGCCAAGGCGGCGATCGAGGACGGCATCCAGCAGCGGATCAAGTACCTGGTCGAAGGCGTGGTCGGTCCCGGCAAGGCCCGGGTCGAGGTCAGCGCCGACGTCGACATGGCGCAGGTGACCACCCAGGAAGAAAAGTACGACCCCGACGGTCAGGTGGTCCGCTCCGAACAGACCAACGAAAACAGTTCGCGCGAGAATCAGAACAGCGGCGGCAGCTCCGGCACGGTCTCGGCCTCGAGCAACATTCCCAGCGGCACCCCGGTCGGCGCGGCCCCTGTCGGCGCCGCCAGCGGCACCGAGACCAACGGCACGGAGTCGACCACCAACTACGAGATTTCCAAGACCGTCACGACCCAGGTGCAACAGCCGGGCACGGTCAAGCGGCTCTCGGTGGCCGTGGCGGTCGACGGCGTGACGGCGCCCGGCAAGGACGGCAAGCCGGGTCCCTACACCCCGCGCACCGCCGAAGAGATGCAGCACCTGAACGACCTGGTGAAAGCCGCGATGGGCTTCTCGACCGACCGCGGCGACACGGTCCAGGTGGTCAACGTGCGCTTCCCGGACGTCGAGATGGGCGAGGGCGTCAGCGCCGCCAGCCCCCTCACCGGTTTCGACAAGAACGACGTCATGCGGGCGGTCGAGCTCGGCATCCTTGGCCTGGTCGCCGTACTGATCCTGTTCTTCGTGATCCGGCCGATGGTGCGCAACGCGACGGCTGGCGGCGGGGGCGGCCTGGCGCTGATCCCGGGCGGCGGCGGCGCGCCCACGCGGGTCGTCACCACGGCGGACGGCCAGACCCTGGCGGTCGACCAGTCCGGCCAGCCGCTGGCGCTGCCCAGCCCGGACATCGAGCAGAAGCTCGACATCGCCAAGATCGAGGGCCAGGTGAAGGCCTCTTCGGTCAAGCGGGTCGCCGAGTTCGTCGACAAGCACCCGGAGGAATCGGTCTCGATCCTCCGCAGCTGGCTGCATGAGTCCGCATGAGCACCCCCGCCCGCGGCAAATCAAGTCGATCGTCGACGCCACCCGGCTGACCGGCCCGGAGAAGGCGGCCGTCGTGCTGCTGTCGCTCGGCGAGGACCACAGCGCGATCTGGCGCGCCCTGGACGAGGAGGAGATCAAGGAAGTCTCCCAGGCCATGGCCGGGCTTGGCACCGTCACGGCCTCGGTGGTCGAGGAGCTGCTGGTCGAGTTCGTCTCCGGCATGTCCGGCAGCGGGGCGATCATGGGCTCCTTCGAGCAGACCCAGCAGCTGCTCGCCGCGTTCATGCCGGGCGACAAGGTCGACAACCTGATGGAGGAGATCCGCGGTCCCGCGGGTCGCACCATGTGGGACAAGCTCGGCAACGTGAACGAGGCCGTGCTCGCGAACTACCTCAAGAACGAATACCCGCAGACCGTCGCGGTCGTGCTTTCGAAGATCAAGTCCGAGCACGCCGCCCGGGTGCTGGCCGCGCTGCCGGAGGATTTCGCGCTCGAATGCGTGATGCGGATGCTGCGCATGGAGCCGGTGCAGCGCGAGATCCTCGACAAGATCGAGCAGACCCTGCGCACCGAGTTCATGTCCAACCTGGCGCGCACCTCCAAGCGCGACAGCCACGAGATGATGGCCGACATCTTCAACAACTTCGACCGCCAGACCGAGAGCCGCTTCATCGCCGCGCTGGAAGAGCGCAACCGCGAGAGCGCCGAGCGCATCCGCGCGCTGATGTTCGTGTTCGAGGACCTGTCCAAGCTCGATCCGGGCGGCGTGCAGACACTGCTGCGCAGCGGTGGAGAAGGACCAGCTGGGCCTGGCGCTGAAGGGCGCCTCCGATGCGCTGCGCGAGATGTTCTTCTCCAACATGAGCGAGCGCGCCGCCAAGATCATGCGCGAGGACATGGAGAGCATGGGCCCGGTGCGCCTGCGCGACGTCGACGCTGCGCAGATGGCCATGGTGCAGGTCGCCAAGGACCTCGCCGCCAAGGGCGAGATCATGCTGGCCGGCGCCGGCGGCGACGACGAGCTGATCTACTGATGGCCGCCCTTCCCGAGACCGCCGCGCAAATTCACCTTCGACACGGTGTTCGACGGCGGCAAGGCGGTGAGCGCCGAGCGCCTACAAGCGCCTCTACACCAGCGACGAAGCGGAGACCCAGGCCGCCAAGGCGCTGCGCCGAAGGCGAGGCGGCGGCCATGCAGACGATCGAGGCCGAAACCGCCCGCGCGCTCGCAGGCCTCGCCGAGGCGGCGCGCGGCGCTCTGCCGCGCTGGCCGCGGCCGCCCACGAGCACCGGGTCGGCGCCGCCGAGCTGGCGCTGGCCTGCGCCCGCCAGATCGCCGGCGCGGCGCTGCGAGCGCTTCCCCGAGGCCCCGCTGCAGGCCGCCCTCGCGGCTCTCGCGCGCGAGGTCGAGGCCACGCCGCGCCTGACGTGCGCGCCGCGCCCGAGCTGCTCGAACGCCTGCAGGCGGCCCTCGACCGAGACCGCCGAGGCGCTGCGGTTTCCCCGGCCAGATCGTGGTCAAGGGCGGACAGCGCCCTGCCGCTCGCCGCCTTCGTGCTCGACTGGGGCGACGGCCGGCCGCTTTCGACCCCGAGGGCGCGGCGAGCCGCGTCGCCGAGGCGCTGCGAAGGCGCGCTCGCCGCCGAAGGCCTGCACGCCGAAGCCCTGCCCAATCCAACGCTCGCCGACCGATGAGGCTCCCCGATGAGCCGACGAAACCGACCTGAAGCTCGACGAGTTCGGCCCCAGCGGCCGCGCCCACCACGGTCGCCGAGGTCGGAGGACAAGACCGCCGCCGACCTGGCGCCGGTGTTCGACGTGCCGGTCAACATCTCGGCCGTGCTCGGCCGCGCCCACCTCTCGGTCGCCCAGCTGCTGCAGCTGAGCCAGGGCAGCGTGCTCGAGCTCGACCGCAAGGTCGGCGAGGCCATCGACATCTACGTCAACAACCGCCTGGTCGCCCGCGGCGAGGTCGTCATCGTCGACGACCGCCTGGGCGTGACCATGACGGAAATCATCAAGGACGGCGACGCGGCAGCCTGACAGGGCGCGGGGTCGGTTGAAGGGAGACTAACCATGCGGCTACTGGTCGTCGGACGCCTGAACGGACAGCTCTCCAGCGCGGTGAAGATGGCGATGGCCGCGGGCGCCAAGGTGGCGCACGTGGAGACCTGCGAGGCGGCCACCCACGCGCTGCGCGCCGGCCAGGGCGCGGACCTGCTGATGGTCGACTACGAGCTCGACATCGCCGCCCTGATCGCCGCCAACGAGGCCGAGCGCATCCGCGTGCCGGTGGTGGCCTGCGGCGTCGGGGCCGATCCGAAGCGCGCGGCCGACGCGATCCGCGCCGGGGCCAAGGAGTTCATCCCGCTGCCGCCGGACGCCGAGCTGATCGCCGCGGTGCTGGCCGCCGTCTCCGACGACGACCGGCCGATGGTGGCGCGCGATCCGGCGATGCAGGCGGTGATCGCGCTGGCCGACCAGGTCGCCGCCTCGGACGCCTCGATCCTGATCACCGGCGAGAGCGGCGTCGGCAAGGAGGTGATGGCCCGCTACGTCCACAAGAAATCGCGCCGCGCCCAGCGGCCATTCATCAGCGTCAACTGCGCCGCCATCCCCGAGAACCTGCTGGAGAGCGAGCTGTTCGGCCACGAGAAGGGCGCCTTCACCGGCGCCGTCGCCCGGCGGATCGGCAAGTTCGAGGAGGCCGACGGCGGCACGCTGCTGCTCGACGAAATCTCGGAGATGGACGGACGGCTGCAGGCCAAGCTGCTGCGCGCGCTGCAGGAGCGCGAGATCGACCGGGTCGGCGGCGGCAAGCCGGTCAAGGTCGACATCCGCGTCATCGCCACCTCCAACCGCGACCTCGCCCAGGCGGTGCAGGACGGGACCTTCCGCGAGGACCTGCTCTACCGCCTGAACGTCGTGAACCTGCGCCTGCCGCCGCTGCGCGAGCGGCCCGGCGACATCCTGGCCCTGGCCGAGCACTTCGTCAGGAAGTACGCCGCCGCCAACGGCGTGCCGGAGCGGCCGCTCTCGATGCTGGCGCGCCAGCGCCTGCTCACCCACCGCTGGCCCGGCAACGTGCGCGAGCTGGAAAACGCCATGCACCGGGCGGTGCTGCTGTCGTCGGCGGACGAGATCGAGGAGTTCGCGATCCGCCTGCCCGACGGCGCAGCCGATGAGCGCCAACTCCCCGGACGCCGAGACCGCGCGCGCCGCCTCGATCGCCGCCGAGGCGGTCACCGCGCGGCTTCGTCGGCCAGACCGTGGCCGCGGTGGAGCAGCAGCTGATCATCGACACGCTGAGCCACTGCCTGGGCAACCGCACCCACGCGGCCAACATCCTCGGCATCTCGATCCGCACGCTGCGCAACAAGCTGAAGGAGTACGCCGACGCCGGCGTCGCCGTGCCGCCGCCCAGCAGGGGGCGGCGTCCGCCGCCTGACCGTTGTGCTCACCGCTTCCCGTCGCACCCTGATCGCCGGCGCGGCCGCGAGCCGTCGGCCGGGGCTGGCGGCCGCGCGCGATCCGCTGGCCGCGATCGAGGCCGAGGTCGGCGGGCGGCTGGGCGTGGCGGCGCTGGATGTCGCGACCGGCCAGCGCCTGTTCTGGCGTGGCGGCGAACGCTTCCCGATGTGCAGCACCTTCAAGGTGCTGGCGGTCGCGGCGCTGCTCAAACGTGTCGACCCCGGCCAGGACCGGCTGGACCGGTTCGTGCGCTTCGGCGACAGCCGACCTGCTCAGCTATGCGCCCGTGACCACGCGCCCACGTCGCCGAGGGCGGCATGAAGCTCGCCGACCTCTGCGCCGCGGCGATCGAGCTCAGCGACAACACCGCCGCCAACCTGATCCTCGGCCGAATCGGCGGCCCGGCGGGCTGGACCGCGCTTCGTCCGCTCGCATCGGCGATCTGCGGCAGCCGGCTCGACCGCAACGAGCCGACCCTCAACACCGCCACTCCAGGCGATCCGCGCGACACCACCGTCCCCGTCGCCATGGTCCATGACCTGAGGGAGGTGTTGCTTGGCGAGGTGCTGTCACCGGCCTCGCGCGAGCTGATCACCGGCTGGATGGTCGCCTGCCAGACCGGCCAGGCGCGGCTGCGGGCCGGGCTGCCGACTGGCTGGAAAGTCGGCGACAAGACCGGCACGGGCGCGAACGGCACCGCCAACGACATCGCGATGGCCTGGGGACCGGCGGGTCCGATCGTGATCGCCAGCTACCTGACCGGGGCGAGGGCCGTGGGTGCCGGCGCCCGCGACGCGGCGATCGCCGAGGTCGGCCGCGTCGTGGCGGAGGCGTTCGCCCGTGGCTGACCTCGCCCTCCCCTCCCCGGCCGCCGGGTTCAACGTCCGCGAGGTCTGGGGCTGGGTGGCGCGGGGCGAGGTCGGCGCTGGCGCTCGGCATCGTCGGCATCATCGTCCTGCTGATCCTGCCGATCCCGTCGTTCCTGCTGGACATGCTGCTGGCGATCTCGATCACCAGCGCGGTCCTGATCCTGATGACCTCGCTGCTGATCAAGAAGCCGCTGGAGTTCACCGCCTTCCCGACCGTGCTGCTGGTCGCGACGCTGTTCCGGCTGGGCCTCAACATCGCCTCGACCCGGCTGATCCTGGGCCACGGCCACGAGGGCACCGACGGCGCCGGCCACATCATCCAGGCCTTCGGCGAGCTGATGATGCACGGCAACTTCGTCATCGGCGTGATCGTCTTCGCGATCCTGGTGATCGTGAACTTCGTGGTGATCACCCGCGGTTCGTCGCGGATCGCCGAGGTGGCCGCGCGCTTCACCCTCGACTCCATGCCCGGCAAGCAGATGGCGATCGACGCCGACCTGTCGTCGGGCCTGATCGATCAGGAGGAGGCCAAGCGCCGGCGCAAGGAGCTGGAGCAGGAGTCGACCTTCTTCGGCGCCATGGACGGCGCCTCCAAGTTCGTCCGCGGCGACGCCATGGCCGGCCTGATGATCGTCGCCATCAACGTCATCGGCGGCATCGATCGTCGGCGTGGTGCAGCACAAGCTGCCGCTGCAGCAGGCGTTCTCCAGCTACACCATCATGACCATCGGCGATGGCCTGGTGAGCCAGATCCCGGCGCTGGTGATCTCCATCGCCGCCGGTCTTCCTGGTCTCCAAGTCCGGCGTCGAGGGCTCGGCCGACAAGGCGCTGGTGGCGCAGCTGGCGATGAACCCGGTCAGCCTTGGGCATGGTCTCGGCCGCCGCCGGCGTGATCGCCCTGATCCCCGGCATGCCGATCCTCCCGTTCGCCGCGCATCTCGATCGGCGCCGGCGGCCTGGCCTGGCGGCGTTCGCAGGCGGCGACGCAGTCTCGGGTCGCCGCGCCAACCGCGCCCGCCGAGCCGAAGGAAGAGCCGATCTCGGCCAGCCTGGCCATCGACGACGTCAAGATCGAGCTCGGCTACGGCCTCTTGCACCTGATCAACGACCTGGAGGGCCGGCGGCTGACCGACCAGATCAAGGCGCTGCGCAAGACGCTGGCCGCCGAGTACGGCTTCGTCATGCCGCCGGTGCGCATCCTCGACAACATGCGCCTGCCCAACCAGGGCTACGCCATCCGCATCAAGGAGATGGAGACCGGCGCCGGCGAGGTGCGGCTGGGCCAGCTGATGGCCATGGACCCGCGCGGCGGCCAGGTCGAACTGCCCGGCGAGCACGTGCGCGAGCCGGCGTTCGGGCTGCCGGCCACCTGGATCGACGACTCCCTGCGCGAGGAGGCGGCCTTCCGCGGCTACACCACCGTCGATCCGGCCACGGTGCTGACCACGCACCTGACCGAGATCCTGAAGGAGAACATGGCCGACCTGCTCTCCTACGCCGAGGTGCAGAAGCTGCTGAAGGACCTGACGGCCGAGGAGAAGAAGCTGGTCGAGGACCTGATCCCGACGGTGGCCACCGCCAGCACCGTGCAGCGGGTGCTGCAGGCGCTGCTGCGCGAGCGGGTCTCGATCCGCGACCTGCCGACCATCCTGGAGGGCATCGCCGAGGCCGCCCCGCACACCGGCTCGATCGTCAACCTGGTCGAGCAGGTGCGCGCCCGGCTCGGCCGGCAGATCTGCTGGGCCAACCGGGCCGACGACGGCTCGCTGCCGATCATCACCCTGTCGCCCGACTGGGAGACCGCCTTCGCCGAGGCGCTGATCGGCCAGGGCGACGACAAGCAGCTGGCGCTGGCGCCGTCGAAGCTGCAGGAGTTCATCCGCGGCGTGCGCGAAACCTTCGAGCGGGCGGCGCTGCAGGGCGAGAGCCCGGTGCTGCTGACCAGCCCGGTGGTGCGGCCCTACATCCGCTCGATCATCGAGCGCTTCCGCGGCCAGACCGTGGTGATGAGCCAGAACGAGATCCACCCGAAGGCGCGGCTGAAGACTGTCGGTACGATCTAGCCGCCGGGCGCGACCGCCTCATATTGGGCGGCCTTATTTCGGAACGATCTCGACTTCAGTGTCGTTGCGCACGGGTTGGGGAGCACGACCCAGGAGATTCCGAATGCGTCCAACGCTCTTCATCGCCGCCAGCGTCGCCGTGGCGATGGCCGGCCAGGCCCTTGCGGCCAATCAGCCGGCCGCCGGCGCCTCGAACATGCCGTCCACCGACGCGCCGATGCAGTCGACCGCGCCGACGTCGCACACCGCGACGCCCGACACGACCGCGCCGCCCTCCAGCGCCACCACCGCGCCGCCGACCGGTTCGGCCGCCGACACCAGCGCCACGGCCGGCGGCGCCGCCGCGCTCTCGGTCGGCGAACCGGTGAAGGACAACACCGGCGCCACGATCGGCGCGATCTCCAGCCTCAGCACCGGCGCGAACGGCCAGCAGATGGCGGTGATCAAGATGGGCAACGACACGTTCCAGGCGCCGGCCGACCGGCTTGGCGTCGCCAATGGCGCGGCGACCATCAACCTGTCGCAGTCGCAGATCACCAGCATGCTGCACCCGCCCGCCGGCGGAAAATGAGCTTGCGCCGCGCCGCGGCCACGGCGGCGCTCGTCGCCGTGGTTCTGGCGGGCGCTGGCGTCGCGGCGGCGGGGCCCGGCGTGACAGCTGTGGCCGTCGAGCCTGGCCGCGCGCGGCCAACCGAGAGCGGCGCCCGTGATTCGGCCGCGACCGTCGGCCCGCTGGCGATCGGCGCGGCGGTGATGGATCGCAGCGGCGTCGAGATCGGCCACGTGACGCGTCTCACGACCGACAGCAACGGACACTCGGTCGCCGAGGTCCGCCACAACGAGGATGTGTTCTCGATCCCGACCAGCGGGCTCGTCACCCACGGCGGCAGGGCGTTCAGTTCGCAGACGCTGGAGGAGCTGAAGCGCGGCGGCGCGGCGCATTAGCACCACTTCCGTCAGCAACCGCCACCGCCTTTGGCTACGACCGTCGCGCGCCATTGCGGCTCAGCGCCGCCGCTGGTAGCCATGCCGCCTGTGAGAGCGGCCCAGCCGCGTGGGGAATGATCCGCCATGGGACCAGCCAGGGGCGCCGCGCCGCGCAGAGCAGGCGGCGGGATTGCGAGCATCCTGACCTTCGAGCACATGATCACCGGTCCGGTGATCCACCTGGTCTATTGGGCTGGGCTGGGCGCGATCGTGGTGGCCGCGTTCGGGGTGATCGGCGCCTCCCTCGGCGTCGGCTGGCGCGCGATCAGCGAGCGCAGCTGGGAGACCCTGCTGGTGATCATCCCCGGCCTGGTCGGCGGCCTGCTGATCGTGCTGGCGGGCGGCCTGATCTGGCGCGCGTTCTGCGAATTCTACGTGGTGATCTTCCGCATCGGCGACGACCTGGCGGCGCTGCGCCGGCAGGCGGAGGAAGAGCACGCCCGCACCACCCAGCTGATACCGCCGCGCTAGCCGTCCGGACCTCGCCGCCTTAGCGCTTCAGCGCCCGCTCCCAGCTCGCCGCCGCAGGTTTCGGACGACCCGAATCGTCGAACAGCAGCGGCGCGTCCGCCGCGTTCTCGCGCTTCAGCCAGGACTGCGGTCCTCCAGGCCCCAGAAGGTGAAGTCGAAGCGCTGGTGCGCCGGCAGCGCGGCGAACGCCTCGGCCGCCTCGGCGAAAAGCGCAGACTGGCGACGTTGCAGGTCGGCGCGCGCGTTGACGACGCCCTGGGCCCTGGCCAGCGAGACGTCCATCTCCGAGATCCGGACCTTCAGGCCGAGGCTGGCGAGGTCCTTCACCGCTGCGGTGATGGCGCCGGGCGCCAGGTCCGCTGCGACGTGGGTCTGGGTTCCGAGCCCGACAGCGGCGCGCCGGCCTTCAGCAGCGCCTCGGCGAGCTTCAGGAACGCGGCCCGCTTCCTCGGATTGCTCTCGAGATTGTAGTCGTTGAGGAACAGCGCCGCGGCGGGATCGGCCGCGTGGGCCAGCTCGAAGGCGAGGCGCATGTGCTCCAGCGGTCCGAGCGCCTGGCTCCACAGGCTGTCGCGCAAGCCCGCGCCGTCCTCGGTCACCGCTTCGTTGACGACGTCCCAGCCGACGCATGCGCCCCTGGTAGCGGCCAACCACGGCGGTGATGTAGGCGGCGAAGGCGTCGCGGAAGGCGCTGCGGTCGGTGCCGCGCGCCAGGCCGGCGAAGAAGTCCGGTTTCTGCGCGTACCAGACCAGCGTGTGGCCGAAGAGGCGCAAGGCCTGGTCGGCGCAGAACGCGGCGATCCGATCGGGCGCGTCGAAGCGGTAGCCGCCGTCCGGCTGGAGCACGTACTCCATCTTCAGCTCCCACTCCGGCGTCAGCTGGGAGACCTGGGCGGCGACGAGCGCGGCGAGCGCCGGGTCGTCGAGCTGGGCGGCCTGGACCGCGGTCCCGACCGGGAACGGTGCGACAGACTTCAGCGGCGGGATCGCGAGCGGCGGCTGGCCTTGGGCCGCTGGGCTGCAGGCGGCCAGCGCGAGAGACGAGGCGATGAAGGCGCGGCGCTGCACACCTCCTCCCCCCGGAGGGGAGGCGAGTTTCATCTGCGTCCGGCGGCGCGCCGCAGACCCAGTTCGTCCAGCGCCGCGGTCTCGCGGCGGGCGGTCTCGCGGGCGGCGGCGAGGCGGCTGTTCTCGGCGACCTGTTCGTACTTCTTCAGCGTCTCGAACGCTTCGGTCAGGGCGTCGCGCGCGCCGGCTTCCTCGACCAGCGCCAGGTCGATGTCACGCTGGGCGGCGGCCTTGCGCAGCTTCAGGCCCTCCCGGAACGCGCCGAGGCTGCTGGCCGCCTCCGGGTCGCCCCGGGCGAACTCGATCTCGGCCTCGCCCTCGGCGGTCAGCACCACCAGCTTCATCTCGGCCCGCTGCGCCGCTCGACCACCTCGGCCAGGCGGATCTGCAGCAGCTCCAGCTCGAAGTTGGAGAGCTTGATCAGCTGGTCGGCCCACCTCATGCGCCTTCACGCTCCAGGATGCCGTCCAGGCGATCGAACGCGTCGGGCAGGCTGGTGTAGTCGTCCTTGTCCTGGCCCAGGAAAGCCTCCAGCGCCGGATTGAGCGCGATGGCGCGGTCGACCTCGGCGTCCGCGCCGGCGCGGTAGGCGCCGATGCGGATCAGCTCCTCCATGTTGGCGTAGGCGGCAAGGCTCGTGCGCGCCTTGGCGACGGTCTCGCGCTCCAACGGAGTCTGGCAGCCGGGCATGGTGCGGCTGATCGACTTCAGCACATTGATCGCCGGGAAGCGGCCGCGCTCGGCGATGGTCCGCTCCATCACGATGTGGCCGTCGAGGATGCCGCGCACCGCGTCGGCGATCGGCTCGTTGTGGTCGTCGCCGTCGACCAGCACGGTGAAGAGGCCGGTGATCGGGCCGGCGACCGCGCCGTCGGGGCGGACCGGGCCGGGCCCGGCGCGCTCGAGCAGCTTCGGCAGCTCGGAGAAGACGGTCGGCGTGTAGCCCTGGGTGGTCGGCGGCTCGCCGGCGGCCAGGCCGATCTCGCGCTGGGCCATGGCGAAGCGGGTGACGCTGTCCATCAGGCACAGCACTTCCAGATCCTGGTCGCGCAGGAACTCGGCGATGGCGAGGGTCATGTAGGCGGCCTGGCGGCGCTTCAGCGCCGGCTCGTCGGAGGTGGCGACCACCACGATGGCGCGGTCCAGGCCCGCGTCGCCCAGCGTCTCCTCGATGAACTCGCGCACCTCGCGGCCCCGCTCGCCGATCAGCCCGACCACGACCGCATCGCAGGCGGCGTTGCGCGCCAGCATCGACAGCAGCACCGACTTGCCGACGCCGGAGCCGGCGAAGACGCCGAGGCGCTGGCCGCGGCAGCAGGTGGTGAAGACGTCCATCGCCCGCACGCCCAGCTCCAGCCGCTCGCCGACCCGGCCGCGCGAGTGCGCCGCCGGCGGCGCGGCGCGCAGCGGATAGGCGGCCAGGCCCTGCGGCAGCGGGCCCTTGCCGTCGATCGGATCGCCGAAGGCGTCGATGACCCGGCCGAGCCAGGCCATGGTCGGGCGCACCGAAGCGCCTTCCGGCCGGATGCGGATCTCGGCGCCCGGCGCGACGCCCTCCAGCGGACCGAACGGCATCAGCAGCGCCCGGGTGTCGCGGAAGCCGACCACCTCGGTCTGCAGCGGCGATGCGCCGCGGCGCACCACCTCGGCCCGCGCGCCGATCGAGAGCCGCGTCAGGCCGCCACGCGCCTCGATCAGGAGGCCGTTGACCGCCGCCACGCGCCCGGACACGACCAGCGGGTCGACGCGTTCGACGGCGGCGATGAGATTGCGCAAAATGAACCAGCCCGCGCCGAGAAGTCAGCCGTCCGGATGCTGACCTGCGCGGCCTTAAGCATTGGCTAACCGGAGGCGCCGGGGAGACGAATGATCACGCTGTGGGGCCGGCGAAACTCGATCAACGTGCAGAAGGTTCTTTGGACTCTGGACGAGCTCGGGCTCGCCTTCGATCACATAGACGCAGGCGGCGACGCGGGAGGGCTGGACGATCCGGCGTTCCGGGCGCTGAACCCGCACGGCCGCGTGCCGGTGCTCAGGGACGGCGAAACGGCGATCTGGGAGTCGAACACAATCGTCCGCTACCTCTGTGCCGCCTATGCGCCCGACCGGTTCTGCCCGACCGCGCCGGCGCCGCGCGCCGCCGCGGAGGCCTGGATGGACTGGGGTCTCGCCACCCTGCAGCCGGCGATCATGGGACTGTTTTGGGGTTTCTACCGCACCCCGGCGGCGCAGCGCGACGCGGAGCGCAATCGCCAGTTCGCGGCGCAGGCCGCCGCCGCCATGGTGACGCTGGACGCGTGGCTGGCGGAGCGGCGGTTCGTCGCGGGCGCGGGGTTCTCGATGGCGGATTTTCCCGTTGGAACCCTGATGCACCGCTACTTCGGCATGGAGATTTCACGCCCACCGACGCCGCACGTTGACGCCTGGCGAGGCCGTCTCGCCGAGAGAGCGGCCTACCGCTTGAACGTCATGCAGCCGTTCGACGAGCTGTTTGGTCGCCTCGCCTATTGATCTCGATCACGAAAAATTCATCGCCGCCCGCGACGAAGCGCGCCGGTCGGCCGCTTGCTCCCAATTCGCAAATCAGCTTAACGATTCGGTCCAGAGGGCTTTCACCATTAACCTGTCTTAAATTAACTCGTCGGTAATTTGGTGGACGAGCATTGAGGCAGATTCGGCTTGATGACGCAAAGATTCCGCTGGGCAGGCGGGGAGGGGTAGATGCGCGTTCTGTTGATTGAGGACGATAGCGCAACCGCGCAAGGCATCGAGCTGATGCTGAAGTCGGAAGGCTTTAACGTCTATACGACCGATCTGGGTGAGGAAGGGATAGATCTGGGCAAGATCTATGACTACGACCTCATCCTGCTCGATCTGAACCTGCCGGACATGAGCGGCTCCGAGGTTCTGCGCACCCTGCGGGTTGCGAAAGTGAACACGCCGATCATGATTCTTTCCGGCACCAGCGAGATCGACACCAAGGTGAAGACGCTGGGCGGCGGCGCCGACGACTACATGACCAAGCCGTTCCACAAGGAAGAGCTGGTCGCGCGCATCCACGCCGTCGTGCGTCGCTCCAAGGGCCACGCCCAGTCGGTGATCCGCACCGGCGACATCACCGTCAACCTCGACGCCAAGACGGTGGAGGTGAACGGCATCCGCGTGCACCTGACCGGCAAGGAATACCAGATGCTGGAGCTGCTCTCCCTGCGCAAAGGGACGACGCTCACCAAGGAGATGTTCCTGAACCATCTCTACGGCGGCATGGACGAGCCGGAGCTGAAGATCATCGACGTCTTCATCTGCAAGCTGCGCAAGAAGCTGGCGGCCGCCGCCAACGGCAAGCACCACATCGAGACCGTCTGGGGCCGCGGCTACGTGCTGCGCGACCCGCAAGAGGGCATGGTCGCGGCCTAGCGTCGCCAACCAAGCCTCCTCGGGCGTTCGCCGAGCAATCACGGTCAAGACTTCGCCGGGCCACGAGTCCATGCTGCGCGCGTGGATGACGGCCTGCGCCCCGATTTCGACCCGGCAGACCCGCTCGAGCGGGCGCGGGCGTTCGTCGACGCGGGGAGTTTCGAGCCGCTGACGCTCGGGGTCCTCGCCGCCGTCGCCGGGCTCTCGGCCTACCACTTCGCCCGCCAGTTCACGGCCCGGTTCGGGGTCAGCCCGATGGCCTATGTGCGCGAGCGGCGGATGGCGCTGGCGGCGAGCCGGCTGGCCGACGACAAGCCGCCGGCGCTGGTCGAACTGGCGTTCGACCTCGGTTTCGAGAGCCAGGAAGGCTTCACCCGCGCGTTCAAGCGCGCCCACGGCGTCAGCCCTGGCCGCTATCGCCGCAACCCGCAATCCGCCAGAGAGGAGATCGCCGCCGTGAGCGACGCCGCCGTCCAGTCGCGGCTGCAGATGCAGCCCGACCTCGTCCGCAAGCCTGGTTTCCGCGTCGCCGGCTTCTCGGGTGTGTTCGACGAAACGACCCGGGCGCAGATCCCGATGCTATGGCCGCGCCTGATCCAGCGGCTGCCGCTGACCGGCCAGGTCGGCGACGACGCCAGCTTCGGCGTGTGTTGGCCGGCGGACGGCGAGGAAGGCTGTTTCCGCTATCTCGCCGCCGTGCCGATCGCGCCGGACGCGCCAGCGCCCGAAGGCATGGAGGTCATGGACGTGCCGGCTCAGACCTACCTCGTCTTCCGCCAGGAGACCGATGGCTCGCCGCTGCACCCGCAGATGGCCGCGGCGGTGAAGGAGATCTGGGGCGAGCGCGTGCCGAAGTCCGGCCGCAAGCTGGCCAACGGACCCGACATCGAGGCCTATCCGCCGGGCTTCGAGCCTGACCGGCCGAGCCACGTGGAGTGGTGGATCCCGATCGAGGCTTGACGGGGGGGCTTTGTCGCCTCCGGGCGCCGCGGCGGCCCGAGGAGACCCCGGAGCACGGCTGAGCCACAGCCTCAGAAGGTGCGCCCGAGATTCGGCTTCGGCGCGGCGATCGCCGCCGCCAGCGCGCCCCCGACCCGGCCCACCACCAGCAGGCCGTCCCCGGCGGCGATCCGGGTCAACGGCGGCGGACGGGCGATCGTCTCGCCGCCGTGGCGCTCGAGCTGGACGACGAAGAAGGCCCCCTGCCCGCGCCGCTCCAGCTCCTCGACCGTGGCGCCGGCCGCAGCGCTGTCCTCGGCGGCGACGACCATCTCCATCTCCATGCCGAGGTCGCCGAGCACCTTCTCGAAGTCGCGCATCCGTTCCGAGCCGCGGATGAAGCGGGCGCTGGCCGGGTAGAGGATCATCTCGGCGATGCGCTCGGCGCCGATGTGGGCGGGCAGCACCACCTGGTCGGCGCCCGCCTGGATCAGCTTGCTCTCCGTGGAGGGCGCCTCGCCCCGGGCGATGATGTGCAGGCTCTGGTTCAGGCTGCGGGCGCTCAGCGTGATGAACACGTTGGCCGCGTCGTCCGGCAGCACGGTCGCCAGCACCTTGGCGCGCTCGATGCCCGCCGCCACCAGCGAGGTCTCGTCGGTGGCGTCGACCTGCAGCGCCAGGTAGCCGAGCGCGATCGCCTCGGCGAAGCGCTTCTCCCTGAGTTCGAGGATCACGAACGGCAGGCCGCCCGCGGCCAGGTCCTTGGCCAGCATGAAGCCGATCCGGCCAAAGCCGCAGACGATGGCGTGGCCCTTCAGCTTGTCGATGTCGGTCTTCACGCGGTTGGTCCCGAGAATCTGCCTGATCTGCAGGCTGGTGAACACCTGCACCATCGCGCCGGTAAAAAGGATCATGCCCGTGCAGCCGAGCACGATCGTGGCGATGGTGATGGTGTGCAGATAGGGCGTGTCAATGGGCCGGATCTCGCGGTAGCCCACGGTGAACACGGTGATCAGCACCATGTAGCTGGCGTCTTCGAAGCTCCAGCCGGCGCGCATGTAGGCGAGGGTCGCCAACACCATCACCGTGATGACGAAGGCGACGATCGAAGTCAGGTTGCGGATCGGCGAGGCGGCCAGCCGGTTCATCGCGTACACCTTCGCCGGCCCCCCGGCCCTGGGCAAGGGCGGCTAAGCGCGTTCGGTCACGGCCAGGATCGCGTGATCGGCGCTCTTGCGCACGACGATGTCGGCCATGTCGCGGCCCCTGACGATGTGCTCGCGCAGGTTCGGCAGGTTGATCCCCCGCCAGACCTGGCCGGCCAGGGCGCGTGTCTCCGCCTCGCCGAGGTGGCGGAAGCGGGCGTAGAACGAGGCCGGGTCGGTCTCGGCGGCGCGCCACAGGCCGATGAAGCGCTCCTCGAACCAGGCTTCGATGTGCGCCTCGTCAGCGTCGAGATAGATCAGCGCGTCCAGCCCCAACGCCGCGGCGCCCTCGTGCAGGCCCAGCCCTTCGACGACCAGCACGCCCGGCGGATCGAGCCGTCGCGCCAGCGTCGGGTCGATGTCGTACAGCGTGTGCGAATAGACCGGGATCTCGGCCGCGCCCTGGCGGATCGCCGCCAGCGCTGAGCGGAAGCGTTCGCCGTCATAGGTTTCCGGAAAGCCCTTGCGGTTCAGCAGACCCCTGCCCTCCAGCACGGCGTTGGGGTGGAGGAAGCCGTCCGTCGCGATCACCTCGACCGCGGCCGGCGGCGGCCAGGCCGACATCGCCGCCGCCAGCTCGCCGGCGAAGGTGCTCTTGCCCACCGCCACCGCGCCGGTGACCCCGACGATGTAGGGCGCGCGCTCACCGCGGCGGGCGGCCAGCAGGTCTGCGATCGGCGCGACATCGCTCATCGGCTGCAAGGCAAAGCCAAGATCGCTTGGCGATGCAAGGGCTGAAGGCGCATGCTGGGCGGGGCGTCAGGGAGGAAGACTCATGGCCGACGGCGCGATCAGCAAAGCGGACGAGGCGCGGGCCAGGGCCTACGCCACGCCGCTCGACGAGTTCCAGGTGCACGACATCGAGCACTTCACCTCCGACACGCTGTGGCCGTGGTTCGAGCGGCTGCGGGCCGAAGACCCGGTGCACTACACGCCCGACAGCGAATACGGGCCCTACTGGTCGCTGACGCTCTACAGCGACATCGTGGCGGCCGACGGCGACAACCACCGGCTCTCCTCGTCGTCGGTGCACGGCGGCATCACCCTGTTCCTGCCGCCGGAGGATGCGCCCGCCGGAAGCCTTTTCCGAGGAGCGCACCAGCTTCATCTCGATGGACCCGCCGCGCCACGACGACCAGCGCCGGGCGGTCTCGCCGATCTTCTCCACGCCGGCGCTGGCCGAGCTGGAGCCGCTGATCCGCTCGCGCGCCGCCACGATCCTGGACGAGCTGCCGACCGGCGAGACCTTCGACTTCGTCGACAAGGTGGCGATCGAGCTGACCAGCCAGATGCTGGCGACCCTGTTCGACTTCCCGTTCGAGCAGCGCAGGCTGTTGCCACGCTTCTCCGACATGCTGCTGTCGGGCCCGCCGGCGACGCCGGAGGAGGGCATGGCCCGCCAGGCCGAGATGTACGCGATCCTCGGCCAGTTCGTCCCGCTGTGGAACGACCGCGCCGGCAACCAGACCGGCCGCGACCTGATCTCGCTGCTGGCCAACAACCCGGCCACCAGCGGCGACAACGACCCGCAGCGCTACTTCAACAACATCATCCTGCTGATCGTCGCCGGCAGCGACACCACCCGCCACTCGATCACCGGCGGCCTGCTTGGCGCTGAACCAGCACCCGGCCGAGTACGACAAGCTGCGCAGGGACCCGGGCCTGCTGGAAAGCGCGGTGCCCGAGATCATCCGCTGGCAGAGCCCGGTGGCCTACATGCGCCGCACGGCGCTGGAGGACCTCGAGTTCGGCGGCAAGACCATCCGCAAGGGCGAGAAGGTGGCCATGTGGTACGTCTCCGGCAACCGCGACGAGAGCGCCATCGAGCGGGCGAACGAGTTCATCATCGACCGCGCCCGCCCGCGCCACCATGCCGCCTTCGGCTTCGGCATCCACCGCTGCCTCGGCCAGCGCCTGGCCGAGATGCAGCTGCGGGTGGTCTGGGAGGAGATCCTGAAGCGTTACCCGGTCATCGAGGTGGTCGGCGAGCCCCGCCGCTTGCGCTCCAACTTCGTCAAGGGTTACGAGGGCCTGCCGGTGCGGATCCCTTCATAGGTGTCATCCCGGAGAGCCGCGGAGCGGACTCATCCGGGATCTCCGCACCACGAGATCCCGGATCTCCGCCGCTGCGCGGCTGCGTCCGGGATGACATTGCAAGGGTCGCGGCCACCCAGGATGACAAATTCGTAAGGCGCTGGCGACGGCGCCCGTGAATGGCTACGTTTGGGCCATCGCCAGTTGCGAGCGGGAGGGGCCGTGAGCCCTGCCAAAGATAGAGCCAGCAGCGCCTTCGCGCTCTGGACCACCGTCAAGATCGTCGCCGCGCTGATCGTGATGTTCCTGCTGGTGGGGGTCGCGATCCCCAACCTTGTCGACGCCCACAACACCCTGATGCTGCTGGCGGCCATCGTGCTTGGCTTCTTCGCCATCGCGGTGGCGATCTGGACCCTGATTTCGATCCGGCGCAGCTGGCGGCGCCTGCGGCGCGGCGTCATCCATCTCATCGAGGGCTAAGATAATGAAGCGCGCTCTGATCGTGCTCCCCGTATTCTTGTTGGGCGCGCTGACGCTGGCCGCCTGCGGCCAGGTGCGGCCAGGCCACGTTGGAATCAAGGTGAACCAGTATGGCTCCGGCGCCGGGGTCGAGAACCAGTCGCTGGGCGTCGGCACCTACTTCACCCCGTTCGGCACCACCATCATCGAGTATCCGGTCTTCACCCAGACCTACACCTACTCGCAGAATTCCCAGGAGGGCTCGTCCAACAACGAGGAGTTCACCTTCCAGGACAAGAACGGGCTCAACATCGAGAGCGACATCGCGGTCAGCTACTCGGTGAATCCAGAGCTGGCGCCCAAGCTCTATTCCAAGTTCCGCGTCGACGCCGCCGGCTTGGTCAGCGGCCAGATCCGCAACTCGATCCGCAACTCGCTCAACAACCGCGCCTCTTCGCTCGGCGTCGAGGAGATCTACGGACCGAGGAAGCAGGAGCTGCTGCAGACCGTGCAGAACGACGTCGCCACCTACTTCAAGCCCTATGGCCTCAACATCGAGAAGCTGTTCTACGCCGGCACCATCCGCATGCCCGAGCAGGTGCGCGCCCAGATCAACCAGCGCATCGCCAATGAGCAGGCCGCGCTCGCCGCGCAGGCCAACGTCGCCACGGCCACCGCCAACGCCCAGGCCAAGATCGAGCAGGCCAAGGGCGACGCCACCGCCAACCAGCTGATCGCCCAGTCCATCGCCGCCAATCCGCAGATCGTTCAGCTGCGCGCGATCGAGAAGTGGAACGGGGTGCTGCCGGTCTATACCGGCGGCGGCGGGCCGATGCCGTTCATCGGCGTCCAGAAGTAGGGTGGGCAGGTGACGGTCACGATTTTCCACAACCCTGGCTGCGGCACGTCGCGCAACGTGCTGGCGGCGCTGCGCGACGGCGGCCACGCGCCGAAGGTGGTCGAGTATCTGAAGGCCGGTTGGACCGAGGCGCAGCTGAGGGGTCTGTTCGCGAAGATGGGGGTGAAGCCCCGGCAGATGCTGCGGACCAAAGGCGACCTCGCCGGCGAGCTGGGCCTTACCGACCCGGCCGCCAGCGACGCCGCGATCCTGAAGGCCATGGTGGCCCACCCGGTGCTGGTCGAACGCCCGATCGTGGTCACGCCGAAGGGTGTTTTCCTCTGCCGCCCGGCGGACCGGCTGGCGGACGCGCTGTAGCCGGTCAGCAGGCGTTCAGCGGGTCGACGCCGGCGATCAGGGGCTGGCCGCCGCGATCGACGACCTGGACGGTCGCCGCCGCCTCGCAATTGCGGCCGTCGGCCGCCACGTACTGATACCTGATCGAGATCAGCCCGGGCGACTGCGGCGCGGCGGAGAGCAGCCGGATCGGCCGCCGCATGGTGGCGTGAAACCGGACCAACTCCGCCGCCGACAAGGGGCCGGACGCGCGCTTTTCCGGCACGACCAGTCTCGCCGCCCCGGCCCCGTCGCCGGCGCCCAGCGCCGTGTAGAACGCCCCCACCACCCGCAGGTTGGACGAGGTGTCCGCCGCGGCGGTCGCGCTCGGTGCGTTGGCGCCGGAGCAGCCGAAGGCCAGGCCGTCGATCAGCAGGGTCGCGCAGATCGCGAATAATCTCTTCGTGTTCGCCATTGGCGACACATAGCCCTGCGAGGGCCAGCGAACCAAGCCATCCGTCCAAGGTCGTTCACCCGTTCGCAAGGCGTGGGCGTCATGATGCCCCAACGTTGAGGGGAGTGTCCGGAAATGACGCTTTCGCCTTCGCCTGGGTTGAATCCCGACGGCTCCGCGCGGGGCTCGCCATCGATCATCGCTCTCGCTTCGGCCGCGCTCGGCGGGACGATCAGGTGGTGGGGCTATGGCCTTTCGCTGCTCGGCGGCGCGCTCGGGCTGTTCGTAACGCTGTGGCGCGACTACCCGCACCCGCAATGGCAGGGCGCGCTGGCGGCGGTGCTCATGCTGACGATCCCGCTGGTCGTCCTGGGCCTGGTGCTGGCCTCGCCCGCGAGTTTCGAGGCGGGCCGGGTCAGGCGGGGTCCCAACGGCCTCGTCGTGCTGCCGTTCGCGGCGCTGCTGTTCTCCAACCTCTACCACGCTCAGATCGACCCGGTCTGGCCGGCCCTGCCCGCGGCGCTGGCGGCCGTCGTCGTGGCGCCGCTGGCCTGGGGGGTCACCCGCGCGCCAGGCGTCACCAGCCCGCTCACAATGCTGACGGTCGTGACTCTCTGCGCCGCGGTCTACGGCTACGGCGCGACGTCGGTGGTCGACATCCAGCTCGACTTCTCCGCCGGCCAGGTCCTGCCGGTGCAGGTGCTGGACAAGCACATCTCCAGCGGCCGCCGCTCCAGCAGCTACCACCTCTCACTGCCCGCCTGGGGGCCGCGCATGGGACCCAATTCCATCGAGGTCTCGTCCTCGATCTACCGCGCGCTGAATGTCGGCGACTCGGTCTGCATCACGCTGCATCCGGGCGCGATCGGACTGCCCTGGTTCACCAGCGACGTCTGCTCGGCCGCGAAGGCCAACTGGTAGGTCCCGGCAGGGCCTTGCCCTGACCGCAATCCCGGCCCAAACATGACGGCGCCGTCAACATTTCCTGCGGGAGGCCGCAGCGGCGGGAGGAACGCGCATGGACGACGCAGGCTTGGATATCCGGCGGGCCGCCCGCGAGCGGGCCTATTCGATCCCGCTGGACGAGATCCAGGTGGCGGACGACGAGCTGTTCCGCACCGACACCATGTGGCCCTACTTCGAGCGGCTGCGGCGGGAGGCCCCGGTCCACAAGGGGATCCACCCCCAGCACGGGCCCTACTGGTCGATCACCAAGTACAACGACATCGTTGCGGTGGATTCCAACCACCAGGACTTCTCGTCCGAGGGCTCGATCACCATCGAGGACCCCGACGCGGACTTCAACACGCCGATGTTCATCGCCATGGACCCGCCAAAGCACGACGCCCAGCGCAAGGCGGTGAGCCCGGCGGTCTCGCCGGCCAACATCCACAACATGGAGCCGCTGATCCGCGAACGGGCCGGGCTGATCCTGGATTCGCTGCCGATCGGCGAGACCTTCGACTGGGTCGACAAGGTCTCGATCGAGCTGACCACGATGACGCTGGCGACGCTGTTCGACTTCCCGTTCGAGGAGCGGCGCAAACTGACCCGCTGGAGCGACGTGATCACCGCCGCCGAGGGCGCGCCGGGCTTCGGCACGAAAGAGGAGCGCCAGGCCGAGCTGATGGAGTGCCTCGGCTACTTCGTGAACCTCTGGAACCAGCGGGTGAACGCCGAGCCCAAGGGCGACCTGATCTCGATGATGGCGCACGCCGAGTCGACCCGGAACATGGAGCCGATGGAGTATCTCGGGAACCTGATCCTGCTGATCGTCGGCGGCAACGACACCACCCGCAACACCATCTCCGGCTCGATCCTGGCGCTGAACCAGAACCCGGATCAGTACGCCAAGCTGAAGGCCCACCCCGAGCTGATCCCGTCGATGGTCTCCGAGACCATCCGCTGGCAGACCCCGCTGGCGCACATGCGCCGCACCGCCACCCGCGACGTCGAGTTCGGCGGCAAGACCATCAAGGCCGGAGACAAGGTGATCATGTGGTACGTCTCGGGCAACCGTGACGACGAGGTGATCGAGCGGCCGAACGACTACATCATCGACCGCGAGCGGCCGCGCCAGCACGTCTCGTTCGGCTTCGGCATCCACCGCTGCGTCGGCAACCGCCTGGCCGAACTGCAGCTCAGGGTGATCTGGGAAGAGATCATGAAGCGCTTCCCCGACATCCGAGTGATGGGCGAGCCTTCCCGCGTCGCCTCGTCGTTCATCAAGGGCTACGAGCGCCTGCCGGTGCTGATCCCGGCGCGGAACTAGGCCGCCGGCGCCTCGGCGCTGACTTGCTCGAAGCCGATACGGCGTTTGACGCGCATCAATGTCGCGCGCCGATGGGCGCTGGAGACTGCGGGCCATCCAGGCGGCCCCGGCACGCTTTTCATTGACGCTCAGGCGGTCGTCCCTCGGGAAATCGGAGGCACGCCGTCATGTCGCAATTCGATCAACGCCTGACCGGAGGCGATCTCGTCGCCAAGACCCTTCGCGCCGCGGGCGTCACCCGCGTCTTCGCGCTGCACGGAGGTCACCTCGAGGCGCTCTTCAAGGGATGCGTCGACGAGGGCGTCGACCTGGTGGATTTCCGCCACGAGGCGGCCGCCGGTCACGCGGCTGACGCCTACGCGCGCGCCACCGGAACCCTGGGCGTCTGCGCGATCACCGCCGGGCCAGGCTTCACCAACGCGCTGACCGCGGTCGCCAACGCCCACCTCGACGGCTCGCCGGTGCTGTTCATCGTCGGCGCGGCGCCGCTCCGGGAGGTCGAGACCAATCCCTTGCAGGGCGGCATCGACCAGATCGCCGCCGCCCGGCCGCTCTGCAAGTGGGCGCTTTCCGTGCCGTGCACGGAACGCCTGCCCGACCTCACGGCGATGGCGATCCGCAAGGCGATGACCGGCCGGCGGGGTCCGGTCGTCCTCGAGGTGCCGATCGATGTGCTGCACATGAGCGTGACCGCCGCCGCGGCGACCAAGCCCACCGGGCTGTCCGTGCGCCCGCGCCCGGCGCCCTCGCCGAACGAGGCCAGGCGGCTGGTCGAACTGCTGCGCGCCGCCCACCGGCCGGCCGTCATCGCCGGAATGGAGGCGGCCTCCGAGGTCACCGCCGTCTCGCTGCGTCGCTTCGTCGAGAAGGTGGGCGCGCCGGTCTTCGCCAAGACGCAGGCCTTCGGTCTATTGCCGTCCGATCACCCCCTGGATGGCGGCGCCGCCGGCAACCTCGCGGCTCTGGGGCATATCGGCGTCGAGCGGCCCGATCTGGTGATTCTGCTGGGCGCCCGCATGGGCCTGCAGCTGGGCGGCCGCTCGGGCACGATCGTTCCCGACAATGCGCGCGTGGCGCAGGTCTACTCCGACCCAGCGGAGATCGGCCGCCTCCGCGACGTCGACCTGGCCATTGAGGCCGACCCCGCCGTGACCCTCGACGCCGTGCTCGAAGCGGCCGGCGAAGCCGGATTTGGCGACTACGGCGATTGGCCGGCCCGGGCGGTGGCGGCCAAGGGCCTCTTCGCCAAAGCCTACCCCGATCGCGACACCGTCGCCGGCGTCCATCCCTATCACGCCGCCGCGGCCGTGGCTGAAGCGGCCGGCCAGGGTGCGGTCTTCGTCATGGATGGCGGCGAGGCCTCGTCCTGGGCCAGCGCCTGCGTCAAGGTCGACGGACCCGGGCGCGTCTTCACTCACGGCTACCTTGGCTGCCTTGGGATCGGGCCCGGGTTCGCCATCGGCGCCCAGGTCGCCCACCCGGGCCGGCGGATCGTCCACGTCACCGGCGACGGCGCCATGGGTTTCCATATCCAGGAGCTCGACACCATGGTGCGCCATGGTCTGCCCATCGTCACCGTGGTCCTGAACAACCAGGCCTGGGGCATGTGCATCCACGGCCAGCAGATCATGTACGGGCAGAACTACAATGTGATCACCAAGCTCGGCCTGACGAACTACGCCGACATCGCCGGCGCCTTCGGATGCCACGGCGAGCGCGTGCGAACCTTCGACGAGATCGCGCCCGCGATGCAGCGCGCGCTCCAGTCCGGCAAGCCGGCGCTGATCGAGATCATGACCGACCCCGACGTCATTCACCCGATCACGCTGTCGATGCTGGGCAAGGCGGAGGCGCGGGCCGAGGAGGTGGTCCTGCCCTACTACGAGAACATCTCGGCGGGCGGTGGCGGAGCGTGACGCGGCGGGCCTGACTCAGTCGATGTTCTCCTCGATCAGCCGCTCGACGATCACGCAGTCCTTCCAGACCCCCTCGAGCTTGCCGTGGTTGCGGTGGACGCCGATCTCCTCGAAGCCCATCCGCGCCATCAGGCCGAGGCTGGCGCGGTTCTCCGGAAAGACCCGGGAGGTCAGTTTCCAGAGGCCGCCTTCGCGCGCGGCGTCGATCAGCGCGGCCATCGCGACCTGACCAACGCTCCGCCCCCTGTGCGAGCGCCGCACATAGACCGAGAACTCGCCGATGCCGCGATAGCAGCAGCGGTCTGAGTAGCGATGCGCGACCGCGTAGCCGACCACCTCGTCCGCCGGATCGACCACCGAAACGAACGCGTGCGCATGCTCGAACCACGGCTCGATGTCGGCTGCCGACCTTGGCTCGGTCTCGAAGGTGGCGATCCGGTCCTCGATGCCCTGATTGTAGATTTCGGTGATCGCCGCAGCGTCCGCCCGCAGCGCTGGGCGCGCCCGCAACCCCTCCCCCGGATTCGTCACATCCTGCCCCTTGACTATTCGATAATTCGGGAAATATAGAAGTGAATGTCACCCGATGACCGTCACTCACGGAGTCAACCATGAAGCGGATGCACTTGCACGTCAGCGTGCCCGATCTCGCCCAGTCGATCACCTTCTATGAGACGCTTTTCGGCGCCCCTCCCACGGTGGTGAAGGACGATTATGCAAAGTGGATGCTGGAAGACCCGCGGGTGAACTTCGCCATCTCCGAGCGCGCCGCCGCGCAGGGCGTCGACCACGTCGGCATCCAGGTGGAGAGCGCCGCCGAACTCGGCGAACTGGCCACGCGGCTGAAGGCGGCGGGCGAGCAGACGTTGGACCAGCAGGCGACCACCTGCTGCTACGCCAAGTCCGACAAGAGCTGGGTCAACGATCCGTCCGGCGTGCGCTGGGAGACGTTCTTCACCTTCGGCGAGGCGACGGCCTACGGCGAGGACGCACCGGCGGCGCCGGCCGCTGAACCCGTCGCAGCGGCGGCGGCCTGTTGCGGCGGCGCCTGCGGCTGAGGTTTCAGGCAGCTGACCGCTCGGCGCGGACGACCGGATGGCGGGCGAGCGCCCACGCCAGGATCGGCAGGCCCACGAGGCTGGGCAGGGTCCAGTAGGCGGCGTGCGGCAGCGCCCGCCAGACCGGCAGGTTAGGTCCGTTGTCGACGTAGAACGCGGTCAGCATCACGATGTAGGACCCGCCCATGCCGCCGACGTGCCAGGTGGGCCAGCCGCGCCAGAGCTGGCGCCGCGCCCGGCGGCCAACGAAGGCGGCCCCGAACGCCGCCAGCGCCAGAACGAACAGCACCGCGTCCTCCCGCCAGCGCACGCTCGCCAGCGCGGCGGCGGTCGCGGCCAGGCCCGCGAGCGACCAGAAATAGACCCGCCCGAACCGCGGATGCCGGCCCGGGCCCTTGCGGCTCAGCATCGCCACCGCGCCGCTGACGACCGCGACCAGGCCGAACGCGACATGCACGCCGACGCCGACGAGGAAGACCGGCGAGGCCGAGGGGATCGGCAGCCCGGCGACGACGGTGACGGGGTCGGCCATGGCGCTCCCGGTCGGCGACCGCGCCAAGTCGTCACGAAATCTTCGCTGGGCGCGAACCGACACTTCTTCTACTCTCGAAATATGGAAACGACCACCGCCGTCGCCGCCTTGTCGGCGCTTGCCCACCCCAGCCGGCTCGAGGTGTTCCGCCTGCTGGTGCGCGCGGGGCCCGAGGGCCTCGCCGCCGGCGAGATCGCCCGCGCCACCGGCAGCCTGGCCAACACCCTCTCGACCAACCTCGGCGTCTTGTCGGCCGCCGGGCTGGTGACCTCGCGGCGCGAAGGTCGCTCGATCATCTACGCCGCCGGCTACGATCGCATGGGCGAGCTGCTCGCGTTCCTGGTGGAGGACTGCTGCTGCGGCAGGTCGGAGATCTGCGCGCCGCTGGCCGAGATCACCAGCCGGTGCGCCGCCGACGCCTGCGCCTGCTGAAAGGGACGAACATGTCCGACGCGCCGCTGAACGTCCTCTTCCTCTGCACCGGCAACTCCGCCCGTTCGATCATCGCCGAGGCGATCATGAACCGGGAGGGTCGCGGCCGCTTCCGCGCGTTCTCGGCCGGCTCGCATCCCAAGGGCGAGGTCAATCCGCACACCATCGCGCTGCTGCGCGGGCTGCACTATCCAGTCGAGGGATTCCGCTCGAAGTCGTGGGACGAATTCGCCGGGCCCGACGCGCCGAAGCTCGACTTCGTCTTCACGGTCTGTGACGACGCCGCCGCCGAAGTCTGCCCGATCTGGCCGGGCCAGCCGATGAGCGCGCACTGGGGCATGCCCGACCCCGCCGCGGCGACCGGCTCGCCGGCCGAGATCGCGCTGGCGTTCGCCGACGCCTACCGGATGATGAACAACCGGATCACCCTCTTCATGAACCTGCCGATGGCGTCCCTCGACAAGCTGTCGCTGCAGCGGCGGCTCGAGGAGATCGGCCAGCGACGTGAAGCCGCTCAGAAGGCATGAGGGAAGCGCCGCCTGACGCCAGCCTGGAACCGCCGCTCGAGCGCTTCAGCGTCGCCCAGCGCCTGACCGCGGAGGCGCTGGGCACGGCGCTGCTGCTGGCGATCGTGATCGGGTCGGGGATCATGGGCCAGCGGCTCGCGGGTGGGAACGACGCCATCGCGCTCCTGGGCAACACGCTCGCCACCGGCGCGGGGCTGGTTGTCCTGATCACCATTCTGGGGCCGATCTCCGGCGCCCACTTCAACCCGGCGGTGACCCTGGTCTTCGCGATCCGCGGCGAGATCGGCTGGCGTCTGGCGCTGACTTACCTGGTGGTCCAGGTCGTCGCAGGCGTGGCCGGGCGTCTGGCTCGCGCACGCGATGTTCGCCGAGCCGATCTGGCAGATCTCCACCAAGCTGCGCGCGGGGCCGGCGCAGGGCCTGGCCGAGTTCGTCGCCACCTTCGGCCTGATCGGCGCGATCCTCGGCTCGCTGCGCTTCCGGCCTGAGGCGACGCCCTGGATCGTCGGTCTCTACATCACCGCCGCCTACTGGTTCACCGCCTCGACCTCGTTCGCCAACCCGGCGGTGACGATCGCCCGCTGCCTTTCCAACACCTTCGCCGGGATCGCGCCCCAATCCGCGCCGCTGTTCATCGCCGGCCAGCTGACCGGCGCGCTCGCCGCCGTGGCGGCGTTCGGTTGGCTGCTGCGCTCGACGAACGGGGCGCCGGACCGCTAAGCAGCGGCGATGAGCGTCCCGCCAACCGACCTGCCGACCGCGCTTTCCGGCGCGCGCGCTGATCTCCGGCGCATCCCGCTGGAGAACATCTCAAGCCTGGCCAAGGGCGGGTTCGGCGATCCGAACATCATCCCGCTCTGGTTCGGCGAGGGCGACGTGCCGGCGCCGGCGTTCATCGGCGAGGCGTTGAGCCGGGCGATCGCCGACGGGCACGTGTTCTACACCCACCAGAACGGCATCCCGGAGCTGCGCCAGGCGCTGGCCGACTACCTGACGGGCCTGGGCGCGAAGCCGATCGCGCCGGACCGCATCACCGTCACCTTCAGCGGCATGAACGCGATCATGCTGGCGATCCAGCTGGCCTGCGAGAGCGGCGACAACATCGTCGCCATCGATCCGGTCTGGCCCAACACCGGCGGCATGGCGCGCGTGGTCGGGGCCGAAGTGCGCTCGGCGCGGATGGACTACAGCCCGAACGCCGGCTGGAGCGTCGACGTGGACAAGGTCGCCGCCCAGATCGACGGCCGCACCCGCGCGGTGTTCTTCGCCTCGCCCGGCAACCCCACCGGCGCGATGATCCCGCTTGAGACGCAAGGGCAGCTGCTGGCGCTCTGCCGCGCCCGCGGCGTCTGGCTGATCGCGGACGAGGTCTACAACCGCCTGGCGTTCGGCCGGAACGCGGCGCCGACCATCCTCGACGTCGCTGAGCCGGAAGACCGGCTGGTGGTGATCAACAGCTTCTCGAAATCGTGGGCGATGACCGGCTGGCGGCTGGGCTGGATGGTGCACCCGCCGTCGCTTGGCCCGACCCTGGCGATGATGACGCAGTACACCACCAGCGGCGTCACCACCTTCCTGCAGCACGCCGGCGTCGCGGCGATCCGAGAAGGCGAGCCGTTCGTGGCCTGGATGCGCGGCTATTGCGAGACCGGCATGGGCATCGTCTGCGACGCGCTGGAGCGGCTGCCCCGGGTGCGGATGGGGCCGCGACCGCAGGCGGGCATTTACGCCTTCTTCGAGATCGACGGCATGCCCGACAGCCGCCAGGCCTGCCTCGACATCCTTGAGCGAACCAGCGTCGGTCTCGCGCCCGGCGTCTTCTTCGGCCCCGGCTCGGAAACCTTCCTGCGCGCCTGTTTCTGCCGCAGGCCCGAGGTGCTGGCCGAGGCGATGGCGCGACTGTCGGCGGCGCTGGCCTGATCACTTCTCCCGCAGGGAGAAGGAGGGGCCCGCGACGCGTCAGCGGCGTGGGAGGATGAGGGGTTACAGCGCTTCAGTCCAACCCCAGACTGCGTAACCCCTCACCTTCCCGCCCGCTTCGCCGGCGGGCCCCTCCCACCTTCCCGCCCGCTTCGCCGGCGGGCCCCTCCCTCTCCCTCCGGAAGAGGTATGCCGATCACGGGAAGTTCGGCTTGTCGTTACGGCGACGCTGCCACAGATTCGCCTTGGGCGAACGCTGGTCGCCCGCAGCGCTAAGGTGATTCGATGCCGACGATCCGCGACCTCGGCCTGTTGGCCGCGGCGGTCTACGAAGACGTGCCCGCGGTTCAGGGCTGGGCCTGCCCCAACCACCTGCAGGCCTCGAGCAGCTGGAACGGCTTCCAGGCCGCGACCTTCACCAAGGACGGCGTGACCGTGATCGTGTTCCGCGGCACCTCGCAGGCGATGGACGTCGGCGCGGACCTGCGCCTCGGCGTCGGCATGAACACCTCCTACTTCTCCGACGGCGAGGACTACGCGGCCGGCGCCGCGGCGCCCGGCGACAACGTCTACGTCTGCGGCCACTCGCTGGGCGGGGCGATCGCCCAGGTCGTGGCCAACCGCGGCGGCTACAAGATGGTGACGTTCAACGCGCCGGGCGTCGCGGTGTTCGCCTCGCGCAACGCCGAGGACATAGCGAGCGCCACGCCCTGGATGACCGCGATCCGCGTCACCGGCGCGCTGGTTGGCACGGTCACCAACCCGATGCAGACGTTCCGCGACATCCGCTCGACCTTCCACACCGTGCGCGGCTTGAACGTCCGTCTCAGCTACGACGCGGTGAGCCAGATCGGCATCCACTACGGCGAGATGGTCACGCTCGACGGCCCGACGATGAACCCGGCCACGGCGCACCGGATGGCCACGGTCAACGAGGTGCTGGCGACAAGTCCGCTCGGCGCGCGGGCCGTCAGCAGTCTCTAGGGACCCGCTTCTGCTGAAGGCGACCTTCGCCGGCTGTTAACCCTACCGCGCGAGAGTCCAGGCGATGCGTTTTGTGACTCGCCCGGTCAAGCCAAGCCCCGCGCGGCACCTGCCCCGACTTGCGGTCGCGGCCGCAGGCTTCATCGCGCTCGGTCTCGGCTGGCGGCTGACCAGCGCGGAGCCGGCGAGCGCCCACGCCGCCGCGGCGGTGGCCGACGTGATTCCAGCCGACTACGTGCCGGAGGACGCGGCCCTCTCGTTGCCGCCGCCGATCGATCCGCTGTCGGCCGCCGACGCCCCGCTGAGCGTCGCGCCGGCAGGCCCCAGCGCCCCGCTCGATTTCCTGCGCGTGACCTCGAGCTTCGGCATGCGCCGCCACCCGATCCTCGGCTTCAGCCGCATGCACCAGGGCGTGGACTTCGCCGCCAAGGACGGCGCGCCGGTGCTGGCGGCCGAAGACGGCGTCGTGACCGAGGCCGGGAGCGAAGGCGGCTACGGCAACCTGATCCGGATTCGCCACGCCGGCGGCTGGGCTACCGGCTACGCCCACCTCTCGGGCTATGCGCCCGGCGTCGCGGTGGGCGCGCCCGTGAGCCGTGGCCAGGTGATCGGCTTCGTCGGCCACAGCGGCCTCGCCACCGGGCCGCACCTGCATTTCGAGGTGAGCCTCGCCGGGGTGAAGCTCGACCCGATGACCACCCCGTTCGGCGGCGCCCCGACCGCAGATCCCCACGCCGGCGCCTACGCTCGGCTGCGTCCGGCGCTCACGACCGACCTGCCGCCCGCCTGACGCGCCCACCGGAATTCTGGCTTGCGCCGCGCGCGCCGCTTGATGGCGGGATGCGGCTTGCATTGAAGTTCAAGCGATTTCGCGCCGCCCGCAGAAGGCGGCCGCCTGGCGATGGGAGAGACGATATGACCGACACCCTCGAGACCGTGCGCGATGCGGAACGCACCGAGGTCGTCACCACCAGAAACGGTCCGGTGCGGGGCTACCGCGCGAACGGCCTGCAGATCTTCAAGGGCCTGCGCTATGGCGCCCCGCCACTGGGAAAGCTGCGCTTCGCGCCGCCAGCGCCGCCGGCGCCGTGGACCCAGCCCGCGGACGCCCTGACCCTCGGCGCGCCGGCGATCCAGGTCGGGGTCGAGCCCGGCGGGACCACTGGCGGCAAGAGCGCCGGCGATCCGCCGGCGCCTGGCCAGCCCGGCACCGACGAGGACTGCCTGTTCCTGAACGTCTGGACCCCTGGCCTGACCGGCAGGCGGCCGGTGATGGTCTGGCTGCACGGTGGCGGCTTCGCCAACGGCTCCGGCGGCGCGGCGATGTACGACGGCGAGGCGCTCGCCCGGCGCGGCGACACGGTGATCGTCACCGTCAATCACCGCCTCAACGTGTTCGGCTACCTGCACCTGGGCGACCTTGGCGGCCACCCGTCGTCGGGCGAAGCCGGCATGCTCGACATCGTCCAGGCGCTGGAGTGGGTGCGCGACAACATCGCGGCCTTCGGCGGCGATCCGGGCAATGTCACCATCTTCGGCGAGAGCGGCGGCGGGATGAAGGTCTCGCTGCTGCTGGCGATGCCGCCCGCGGCCGGCCTGTTCCACCGCGCGATCGTCCAGAGCGGGCCCTGGCTGAAGGCGGTCAGCCGCGAGAACGCCACCAAATACGCCAAGGCGTTCCTGGATGAGCTGGGCGTCAGGCCGGGCCAGCTTGAGAAGCTGCAGGATTTCTCGGCCGCGCAGATCCAGGCCGCCGCCGCCAAGGCCGCGCCATCCAACGTGATCGCCGGCTTCAGCCCCTGCGTCGACGGGATCGCCCTGCCGAGCGGCCCGTTCGATCCCGACGCGCCGGCGATCTCGAAGGACGTGCCGGTGATGATCGGCACCAACAAGGACGAGGCGACCCTGTTCCTGTTCGCCGACCCGCGCTTCGGCGACTACACCGAGGAGGACCTCGCCAAACGCGCCAGGCAGGTCGCCGGCGACAAGGCCGACGCGCTGGTGGCGGCGGTGCGCGCGGCGTTCCCTGACTATTCGCCCAGCCACCTGACCGCGATGGTGCAGAGCGTCGGGATGTTCTGGGCCGACTCGATCACGCTGGCCGAGCGCAAGCACGCCCAGGGGTCGGCGCCGGCCTTCATGTACCTGCTGGAATGGGAGACCCCGCGCGGCCGCGGCCGGCTGCGCTCGCCGCACGCGCTGGAAATCCCGCTGATGTTCGACAACGTCGAGACCGCCCGCAACTTCGTCGGGCACGGCGAGGCGCCGCAGCGCCTGGCCGACCAGATGAGCGAAGCCTGGCTCGCCTTCGCCCGCACCGGAGACCCGGCCACCCCCGCCCTCCCCGCCTGGCCGGCCTACGATCCGGAGCGCCGCGCGACGATGGTGTTCAACCTGGAAAGCCGGGTGGTCGAGGATCCGTATTCGGGCGTGCGGAAGGTGTTGCAGGGGTAACGCCCTCTCCCCTCACCCCCAACTCACGGTCATCGCCGGGCTTTGTCCCGGCGACCCATGCAAGCAGGCCCGCTGGGTGGCCGCGCCAGGCGCGGCCACGGCGCCGGCGGTGTTCTTGGGTGGCCGGGACTGACGCCCGGCCATGACCGTGAGAGGAGAATGGGGGGCTCAGCCCCCTTCCCGAACCCCGCATACAGCGCCGCCACCCGCGTCACCGCCTCGACCGCCTCGGCCCGGTCGATGCTTTCGTTGTCGTCGCCTAGCCCGCGCATGTCGCCGCCGTCGAGCATCTGCAGCACGATGCCGTCGCGGCGGGAGACCACGTTCACGCCGTCGTAGTAGACGCCGTAGGTCACCTCCGGCTGCGGAATGAGCCAGGCGATCTGGCCGCGCACCGGGACCAGGCTCTCGTCCTTCCAGAGCGCCCGCGCGCCGTAGCCGGGGCAGTTGATCACCACCTTCTCCTTCAGGCTCGCCAGTTCGGACGGCGCATGGAACTCGCGGCGGACAATCTGCCCACCCGCGAGCAGGAAGTCGGTCATCAGCGTGTGGCCGTAGTCGGCGATGTTGAACATCAGCTGCGGCGTGCGTCGCACCGCCACTGACCCGAACGGCGTCGCGCCCGGCGAGCAACGTCTCCGCCGGCGGATTGATGTCGCGGATCCGGTCGCCGTAGCCGGCGAAGTCGAGCGAGCCGGGCGGATCGGCGGCGCTGTGGGTTCCGCCAGGGACGCACGAAGCGGTCGATCCATTCCACCGGCGAGCCCGGCAGGCCAAGGTAGCTGCGGAAGCTCTTGAACGAGATTCGCGCCATCCGCTCCCACAGCTCGGGGAAGCCCGGCGCGGCCTTGCTGGCCAGCGCGATGCGGCTGTCGGGAGTCCAGTAGCCGGTGGCGCGGGCCGAGCGGGTCTCGGGCAACAGGTCGCGGGCGTAGATCGTCACCTTGGCGCCGGCCCGCTGCGCCACGATCGCCGCGGTAAGGCCGAGCGCGCCGCAGCCGATCACCGCGATCTCAGCCGGGCTCGCGGCCATCGCCAGGCCGCACCGCGACCGCGCCCGAGCCCCACGACAGCGACCAGCCGCTGCCGCCGTGGCCGTAGTTGTGCACCACCAGCGCTGTCGCCGATCTGCTCGGTCTCGATCCGGGGCCCCGCGGCGCGGAACGGGCGCAGGCAGACGGTGATGTCGAACAGCCGGTCGGCGCTGGCGCGGATCGGCGCGAGCGGGAGAGCAGGCCTGGCGACGATGGCGCGTGGGTGCGGCCGCCGAAATCGTCGGGCTCGTGGCACAGCCGGCCAGCCCGGCGAGGCCGCCGAGCGCCAGGGCGCCGCGCAGCACGCGGCGGCGGTCGAGTCTGCGTGCGCGCCAATTCCATCGCCGTCAGCTTAGGCGGCTACTCGTCGAGCGCCAGCAGGGCGAAGCTCGCGAGCCAGTGCTCGCCCATGTAATCGTCGGCCAGATGCGGCAGCGCCACGGCCAGGTGCGCGTCGGCGGCCTGCAGCAGGCGCTGCGCGCAATCCCGGCGGCGCGGTCTCGGCCAGATGGCGGAAACACCAGGCGCGGCTGAAGCTGAGGCCGTCGAGGTGGGCGATCTGGCCGTCGCTGCGGTCGCTGACCACGGCCGGCGCGAACAGCGCCGCCGGCTCGCCCGCGGCGAGACGCGGCAGGTAGCGGGCGAACCAGGCGGCGAAGGCGTCGGCGGGCAGGGTCAGCCGCATGCATTCGGCGGCGATCAGGGTCGGCGAGAGGAAATCCGCGCCGCTCGGCTCCAGCGGACGCACGTCGGCGTCCGCCTCGAACCAGCGCCGCGCGGCGGCGCGCAGGGCGTCGCCGAAGCCAGGATCGGCGGCGAACGGGGCGTAGCGGTGCGCCAGCGCCAGCGCGAACGCGGAACTGCCGTGCGTTCCGACTCTGACGGGGTAGGTCGCCTTCGGCAGCCAGGCGAGGAACCGCGCCTCGAACGCCCGCGCCAGGGGCCGCAGCGCCGCCGCCCAGCGCCGGCCCTCGGACGTTTCGTGCCCTTCCAGTTCCGCTTGCAGCATAGCCAGCCAGGCCCAGCCGTAGGGCCGCTCGAACCCGCCTGCGCCAGGCCGCGCCAGGTACGCCAGTTCACCAGTCACGTTCGCCTCGGTGAACGCCTGGTCCAGCCAATCCCGGATCGCCGGCGCGGCCGCCGTGTCAGGGAACCTCCGCACCACCCGGGTCAGCAGCCAGTGGCCGTGCACCGCCGAGTGCCAGTCGAAGCTGCCGTAGAAGATCGGGTGCAGCGCGCGCGGGCTGGCGAGATCCACCGCCCCGTTCAGCACCTGGTCGAGCTTGTTCGGGAATTCGCGGCCGACGTGGCCGAGCGCGATGGTGGCGAAGCGTTCCGCCAATTGCGCCGTCAGCGGTTGCATGTTCCCTCCTCGACCATCGCGCGAGCGGTGCTATAGCGTCCCGATTGGCTCCTGGTGGGGGAATTTGCCCATGCGTCCTAGCGTTTTCGCCGCCCTGTTGGCGGCGCTCGTCTTCGTTCCGGCGGCGGCGCTGTCGCAGACCGGCGACGCCGGTCCCGACAAGAGCATGGCCGAACAGGCCAGGGCCGCCCATCGCGACCTGCCGACCCAGGCCGAGCGCGAAGCGGGCGAAGACAGCCACGCCGACGCCGACTGCGGCGGCAAGTCGGAGGGCGGGCCAGTTCCCAACCGGGGGAGACCGGCGGCTCGCCCGGCGGCGATCCGCGCGCCGACAAGGCGCGCTGCCGCAAGCTGAGGGATACCGACATCGTCACCGCGCCGATCGCCGAGGCGCGGGTTCCCAGCCGTCACCAGGCCACGATCGGCGGCAAGTCCATCGCCTACACCGCGACCGCCGGCACACTGACGATCCGGGACGACGAGGGCAAACCGACCGGCAGCATGTTCTACGTCGCCTACACCACCGGCGAGCCGAACCGTCCGGTGACGTTCTTCTACAACGGCGGCCCGGGCTCGGCGACCGTTTGGCTGCACATGGGATCGCTGGCTCCAGTCCGTGTACTGACGGATAGCCCGAAGCCGACCCACGGGCCGCCCTACCAGCTGGTGAACAACAACTCCAGCCTGCTCGACAAGTCCGACCTGGTGTTCCTCGACGCCATGGGCGCCGGCTATTCGCGGCCGCTGGGCGACACCAAGCTGGCGGCGTTCTGGGGCACCGACCAGGACATCGACGCCTTCGCCCGCGCGATCGAGCGCTGGCTGACCATCTACGGCCGCTGGAATGCGCCGAAGTTCCTGTTCGGCGAAAGCTACGGCACCACCCGCTCGGCCGGCCTCTCCTACCGCCTGCAGCAGGACGGGGTGCAGCTGAACGGGGTCGTGCTGCTGTCGTCGGTGCTGAACTACGGCCGCTTCCGCCCTGGGTTCGAGGAGGACATGGTCGACTACATCCCGACCTACGCCGCGGTGGCCGCCTACCACCACAAGCTGGCCGCGCAGCCGACCGACCTGCCAAGCTTCCTCGCCGAGGTGCGCGCCTTCGCCCGCGGACCCTACGCGATGGCGCTGGCCAAGGGGCAGGACCTGGGCGAGCCCGAGCGCCAGGCGGTGGCCGAGAAGCTCAGCGGCTACATCGGCCTGCCGACCGGCTACATCATCGCCAGCAACCTGCGTATCGACCCCTCCAGGTTCCGCAAGGAGCTGCTGCGGGACGAGCGCCTGACGATCGGGCGTTACGACGGCCGCTTCACCGGCCAGGACATCGACGCCGCCGGCGAGACCCCCGAGTTCGATCCGTCCGACACCGGCATCACCGGCGCCTTCGTGGCGTCGTTGCACGACTACCTGGTCCACGACCTCGGCTACGAGACGCAGCTCGACTACCGGCCCGGCTACCAGGCCCCCGGCGTGCGCTGGGATTTCAACCACAAGGCCGGCGATCTTGGCGGCGGCGGCGACGTCAACAAGGCGGACGTCGCGCTCGACCTGTCGCAGGCCATGCGGGAGAACCCTCACCTGCTGGTCTATTCCCTGAACGGGGTCTACGACCTGGCGACGCCGTTCTTCGGCACCGAGTACGACCTCCAGCACCTGCAGCTGGAGCCGGCGCTGAAGGGCAACATCCGCTTCGCCTATTACCCCTCCGGCCACATGGTCTACCTGAACCCCGACGCGCTGCGCTCGATGAAGGCCGACCTGGCGAAGTTCTACGACGAGGCGGCGCCGCACTAAGCTACGCCTCTCCGCTCTTCCCCGCGAAAGCGGGGACCCAGGCTTTTTCTGAAGCGCTCGTTGCTCTCCGATAGAACACCTGGGCCCCCGCTTTCGCGGGGGAAAGCGGGTGTGGGGCGTCCGACCCTTTCAACCTCCAGAGAACTGCCGTAACCCCCCGCCCCATGCCCTCCTCCCCCGCCGCCGAGGCCGCGCGCCGGCGCACGTTCGCGATCATCAGCCATCCGGACGCCGGCAAGACCACGCTGACCGAGCACCTGCTGCTGGCCGGCGGGGCGATCCGCGCGGCCGGCGCGGTGCGGGCGCGCGGCGAGCAGCGGCGCACGACGTCGGACTGGATGAAGATCGAGCGCGAGCGCGGCATCTCGGTGTCGGCCAGCGCGATGACGTTCGACCACGCCGGGCTGATGTTCAACCTCTTGGACACCCCCGGCCACGAGGACTTCTCCGAGGACACCTACCGCACCCTGACCGCCGCCGACGCCGCGGTGATGGTGCTGGACGCGGCCAAGGGGATCGAGCCGCAGACGCTGAAGCTGTTCGAGGTCTGCCGCCTGCGCGACATCCCGATCGTCACCTTCATCAACAAGATGGACCGCGAGGCGCAGGACCCGTTCGCGCTGCTGGACGAGATCGCGACCAAGCTGGCGCTGGACCCCGCCCCGCTCTACTGGCCCGCCGGTTCGGGCGGCCGGTTCAAGGGCGTGATCGACATTCGCACCCAGAAGTTCCTGCCCTACGACCGCCACGCCACCGAGCGGCCGGCGCCGGTGGCGCTGAACTCCAACGCGATCGTCCAGTTCCTCGATCCGGACGAGCTGGGCGAGGTCGAGGAAGGCGCCATGCTGGTGCAGGAGGCGGCCAAGCCGTTCGATCCGGAGAGCTTCCTCGAGGGCCACATGACGCCGATCTTCTTCGGCTCGGCGCTGCGCCATTTCGGCGTCGCTGAACTGCTCGAGGGCCTCGGCGCCTACGCCCCGGCCCCGAAGCCGGTCGCCGCGCGGCGAAACGGCGTGGAGACCCATGTCGCGCCGGGTGACCCGGAGGTCTCCGGCTTCGTGTTCAAGGTGCAGGCCAACATCGACCCCGGCCACCGCGACCGCATCGCGTTCCTGCGGCTCTGCTCCGGCCGCTTCACGCGCGGCATGAAGCTGAAGGTCGAGAACACCGGCCGCCAGCTCAGCGTCAACTCGCCGGTGCTGTTCTTCGCCTCCGAGCGGGAGCTGGCCGAGGAGGCCTACGCCGGCGACGTGATCGGCATCCCCAACCACGGCGTGCTGCGGGTCGGCGACAGCCTCTCGGAGAGCGGGGCCCTGCGCTTCGCCGGCCTGCCGAACTTCGCCCCGGAGATCCTGCGCCGGGTGCGGGTGAAGGATCCGCTGAAAGCCAAGCACCTGAAGAAGGCGCTGGAGGGTCTGGCCGAGGAAGGCGTCACCCAGCTGTTCCGTCCCGAGATCGGCGCCGACTTCATCGTCGGGGCGGTTGGCCAGCTGCAGTTCGAGGTGATGGCCGACCGGCTGGCGGGCGAGTATGGCCTGGACGTGATCTTCGAGGCCGCGCCCTACGCCGAGGCGCGCTGGATCGTCGGCGCGCGCGCCGACCTGGAAGCGTTCGCCAGCACCCACCGCAGCGCGATGGCGCTCGACATCGACCAGGCGCCGGTGTTCCTCGCCAAGTCCGCCTGGGAGGTCGGCTACGTCACCGAACGGTTCCCGAAGGTGGCGTTCGAGCGCGCGAAGGAGCGGGCTTAGGGCCTCAGGGCGGCGGCTTGACAGGCGACTCCGCGGGGACGGAAATTCGCCTGGGGGGCCGCGCCTTGGACGTCTCGAGTCATGAACCGATTGGTCCCGCCCGTCCTGGCCCTGGTCATGCTGGCCAGCGCCATGGCCGCCCCCGCTCAGGTCGCCGCCACGTTCAGGGGTCATCAGCTGGTCGGCGACGCCCGTATCAGCCTGGCCCGCGCCCGAACGATCGCCCTGAAGGCGAGGCCCGGCATCGTCACCGACCAGCAGCTCGACAAGGAGAGCGGCGGCAGCGGCCTGCGCTACTCGTTCGACATCCTGAGCGCCGGCAAGATCTACGAGGTCGGCGTCGACGCCAAGACCGGCAAGGTGCTCGAGAACGACGTCGAGAGCGCAGCGGAGGGCGCAGCCGAGAGCTGACCGGCTATCGCGCCAGCAGCGTCTCCAGCCCCTGGCCTCGGCCTCGCGGCAAAGCGTGGCCGTCGCTGTTTGACTCGACCGCCATGACTGTGACGAGTGGCCCTGACGCGGCACTCAGGGGACCACAATGGCTATCATCCGATCTGTAGCGGCGAGCGCCGCCCTGCTGCTGGTGGGCCTGACCGTGGTCGGGGGCGCGATCCTGCACCTCGCATGATCAGCGCGATCTATGGCGCCCCTGCGCTGATCGAGACCCCGCCCGACGCTCGCCAGGTCTCGCCGCTGGCGCCCGGCGCCGCCGCGCTCGAAGACGCGCCAGACGCCAGCCTCGACAGCATCGCCATCGCCGCGCCGCCCGGCGCCGTCGAGCGCCGCTATGTGCTGGCGCAGGCGCTGCGGGCGCTGAGGCCGGGCGGGACGCTGGCCGCCGTCGCGCCCAAGGACAAGGGCGGAATGCGTCTGCGCAAAGAGCTCGAGGCGTTCGGTTGCGCGGTGGTCGAGCGATCCTTGCGGCACCAGCGGCTGTGCGAGTGCCGTCGGCCCGACGCGCCCATCGGGCTCGCCCAGGCGATCGCCGCGGGCGCACCGCAGACGCCGCCCCGGCTGGGCCTCAGCTCCCAGCCTGGCGTGTTCAGCTGGGACCGTCCGGACCCGGGCAGTGACCTGCTGGCCAAGCACCTGGGCGGCATCGCCGGCGCTGGAGCTGACCTGGGCTGCGGCGTCGGCGCCCTGGCGCTGGCGGTGCTGGCGTCGTCGAAGGTCACCGCCCTGACCCTGGTCGACATCGACCGCCGGGCGATCGCGGCGGCGCGCCGCAACGTGCCGGACCCGCGGGCAAGGTTCCTGCAGGCGGACCTGCGCGAGCCGGCGCCCGAGCTGGCGGGTCTCGACTTCGTGATCATGAATCCGCCGTTCCATGACGCCGGCGAGGAGGATCGCAGCCTCGGCCAGACGTTCATCCGGCGCGCGGCGGCGATGATGCGGCGCGGCGGCGTGCTGCGGCTGGTGGCCAACATCGGCCTGCCCTACGAAGCGACGCTGGCCGAGGCGTTCGACCAGGCCCGCCGGCTGGAGCAGTCGGGCGGCTACAAGGTGCTGGAAGGCAGGCGCACCTGACAGCGGCGCGCGAGACCCTCGCCTGATCGCGAAGCCGTTAACCAAGACGCCGCATTAACTTCTTGCAAACCATTCGGCTCCGGGTTTGCTGTGCATCCGTCGAAGACCTGGGCGTCTGTGCCAAACCGGGTCCATCGATGGGAGACGCCCGATGTTCGAATTCGGCCGCGAGCTGCGGCGCCTGTTCGGCGCCCGATCCTTTTCCGGCCGTTCGCAGCCGCCGGGCAAGGACGGTTTCACGGGCGGCGATGGCGCTCTGCTCGAGCTGCTGGACCTGAAGATGCTCAAGGCCGAAGCCAAGGGCGCCGATGTGGCGGCCGGGCGGATCGGCGTGCGCGACAAGGCGCGGCGAATGCTGGAGGCCGCCGTTGTCTGGCGCGAGCTCGCGCGCCGCACCGGCAGCGCCGAGGCGTTGCGCAAGGCCGCCGCCGACGCCGAGCGCGCCGCCGAAGCGTTCGCCGCCGCCCACCGCCAGCAGGCCTGGTCCCGCGCGCGGCTGGAGCAGGCCAACTGCGCGATGCTCGGCTCGGAGCTGTTCGGCGACAGCGGGCTGGAAGCGGCGGCGGAGAAGGCGGCCGGCGAGGCGCAGCGCGGCGGCGGCGCGGCCGGCATGCTGGCGCTGGCGACGCTCGCCCAGATCCAGGCGCGGCGGACCATCGGCGCTGGCGGGGCCGCCGAGGCGCGGGCCGCGGCGCGCCTGTTCAACGATCCGATCTCGATGCTCGAAAGCGCCGGACGGCGCGATGCGCACCTGAAACTCGCCGGCGCGGAGGCGCGGCTGGTCCGCAGCGAACTGCTGGTGGCCGCCGGACTGCGGCTCAAGGACGAGGACCTGATCCGCGCCGGCCTGGGCGATCTCACCGCCGCCGAGGAACGCCTCGATGCGCCCTACGAACCGCTGATGCTGGCCCGCATCACCATCGCCAAGGCCGCGACCAAGGCCGCGCTCGGCGAGATGACCGGCGACCTCGCCCGCCTCGCCCGCTCGGTCAGCGCGCTCGCGACCGCGCTGGACGCGCTCGGCCGCGACCAGAGCCCGATCGACTGGGCCCGCGGCCAGCTCTCCCTCGGCCGCGCGCTCGCCCAGCTGGGCGAAGCCACCGAGAACGAGACCGCGTTCGCCAAGGCGCTGTCCTGCTACGATCGCGCCGGCCTGGTGCTGCGCGACGCCCCCGGCCTGGTGATCCGGGCCGAGGCCGCCAACGGCCGCGCGCTGGCGCTGGCGCGCCTGGCCGAGCTCACCGGCGACGTGCGCGTGCTCGAAAAGGCCGAGGCCGCGTTCAAGGCCGAGCTGGTCGCCGGTCCGCACCGGACCGATCCGGTCACCTGGGCGATGCTGCAGGTGCAGCTGGGCCAGGTCTATGTCACCCGCCTCGGCATTACCCGCCGCGACCGTGGCGAGCGCGCCGCCGCCGCCTTGGCGTTCCAGGCGGCGATGGACGTCTTCGGCGAGGAAGGTCTGCGCTCCCTGACCGCCATCGCCTCCGAGGGTCTGGAGCGTCTGGCGGCCGTGAAGGTCAGCTAGCCGGCGCGCGATGGGCGTCATCACCGCGGACATGCGGCGCGTCGTCGAGGAACAGCAGCTCGGCTTCGTCGCCACCGTCCGACCGGATGGAACTCCGAACCTTTCGCCCAAGGGCACCACCGCGGTCTGGGACGACGACCATCTGGTGTTCGCCGACATCTGCTCGCCCGACACCATCGCCAACCTGCGCGCCAATCCGGCGATCGAGATCAACGTGGTCGATCCGCTGGTCCGCAAGGGCTACCGCTTCAGGGGAACCGCGCGGGTGTTGGGCGATGGCCCCGACTACGAAGCCGGGCTGGCGTTCTACCGCAGCCGCGGATCCGCCAGCGCCAAGCCGCACATCGTGCTGGTGAAGGTGGAGCGCGCCGCCGAGCTGATTTCGCCGGCCTACGACTCAGGGCAGAGCGAGGCGGCGGTGGTCGCGAAGTGGCGGGCGTACTGGGAAGAGTTTGTGGGAGGCGAGGGGCTGAGCTCTTCCCCTCGCAAGGCGAGGGGAAGTGTCGCAGGCGAGGGAGCGTGAGCGACCGATGCGCGACGAAGGGGAGACCGGCGGCGCAAGATAGAACTCAGTCTCAGACATCTCCCCTCCGGCGTGGCTCGCCCTGGCGGGCTCGTCACACGCCACCTCCCCTCGCTCCGCGAGAGGAGGAGCAGGGTTTTAGGCCGCCATGTCCGGGCTTTGCCGGCGCATGCGCCAGAAGCGCAGGGTGCGCTGGGCGCTTTCCTTGGGCAACTCGGCGTAGAGGTCGCCGTACTGCTTGGCGCGGCCCATCGGGTCTGAATCGCGATCCAGCACCAGCACGGCGAAGGTGAGGAACAGCGAACGATCGAAGTCGGCCGCCTTGCACACGATCGCCAGCGCGTCGAGCTCGCGACGCTCCAGGATCACCCGGGCGGTGTGGAAGTCGATGCCGGCGAGCTCGCCCAGAGCTACCATGAAGCGGGTGGATTCGCGGTTGCGCAGCATGCCGGCCAGCGCTTTCGGCGTCAGCGCCTTGCGTGCGACCATGCTGCGCACGTCACGCTCCGCGGCTTCGTAATCGTCGGGCAGCGCGCCGTCCTGGGCGGCGACGCGCGTGCGGCCGGCGGCGAGCGCCGCCTCCAGCGCCTCGGGATCGACGGTGGCGTTGCGCTCGAGGATCTTGCTGCGCAGCTTGGCCTCGACCGCGAAGTACATCTCGTTGAGCAGGTCGATCGGCAGGTCACGACGGTTGACGACGACTTCCTGCAGGTCCGGATTGGCGCCGGCGCGGTCGACCACGGTCTCGTGAGCCTGGCGCGAGAGGTGCGCGCCGTCATTGGTCAGCAGCACGCCCAGCGTCTCGTCGTCGGCGCGCTCGACGATCACGTCGGACACCGCCTCCGACAGCATCGGGCGGCGCGAGATCGCCTTCAGGTGCGCCTGGCCGTGCTTGCGGGCGACGGCGACCAGGTCTTCGTCGCTCAGGGCCGGAGAGCCCTCCAGGATCGGCTGGGCGACCGCGATCGCGGCGTCGGCGGCCAGGGTCCGCACCAGCTTGAACGGCGGGTGCGGCGTCGGCGCCAGGCGCACGGCCAGCTCGACGCGGACCGCCTCCTCCATCTCGCCGGCGAGCTGGGTCAGCACGTCGTCGAACAGGGTCAGTTCGCCCGCGCGCCGGTCCGGGTTGGAGAAGAACAGGTCCGTCACCTCGCGCAGCAGCACGCGCCGCTTTTCGCTCGAGGGCTCCTTGGCGAGGTCGATGAGATCCTGAAGCTTGGTCATGGCCTATTCGTCAGCACTTCCAGCGCCACCGCGCTTGTCGGACGGGCCGTGATCGTCGGCGTCGTCCTGGGTCTGGGGCGATGGATTGTCAGGGGGTCCGATCAGCACCATCGGCCGATCCTTCGGCGTGACCACCTGATCCGGCGTCAGCCCGTACTCGCGGTGCAGCGAATAGAAGTGCGCGCCCGTCGGCGGCAGGGAACCGGAGGCCGGCGGTGCGGCGGGCGTGTCATTCTGGGCCAGCTGCTGCGTGACCGGCTGCGCCGGCTGGATCGCAGTCGGCGGCGCGCTGACGGCCAGCTGAGCCGGCCGTTGCCGGCGAACGGCGGGCGCGGGCGGCGCGACATAGGCCGCCACGGCGGCGGGCTTCGGCCGCCGGGCTGGCGCGTAGGCGTGAGGCGACACATAGGCCGGGGCGACGGTCGGCGCGGAAGCCGCTGAAGCGAGCGGCCGCAGGCGCGGCGCGCCCGGCGCGGGCGCGGGCCAGGCGGCGAACTCCGATGCGGGCGCAGCCTCGGCGCCGGCCGGTTCGGGCGCCGGCTGTCGCGCCAGGCCGGCCGCGGGCGTCTTGCCGGGCCAGGTCAGAAACGGGCCGTGGTAGGCGGGCGACTGCGTCAATCCGTCACCCGAGGTCTGCGCCGCGCCGATCCCGCCGAAGCCGATGGCGGCGGCGGCCACAACCACGGCGCCGAGGAGAGGTCGGGTGTTTGCTGTCCGGAAGGGGCGCATCTGGTCTCGCTTACCTGCCGCGGCTTAATTCGCGGCTAACGACGCGCCTGCATCAACCGCGCCACCACGCGAGCGCGCGCCGCTCCAGCAGCCGGAACACCAGATGCAGGGCCCCGGCGATCAGCGCCAGCGCCGCCAGCGCCGCGAAGCTGCGCGCCGTCTCCAGCCGGTGCGCCGCCTCCAAGATGCGCCAGGCCAGCCCCTCTTCCCCGCCCGCGCTGGCGCTGATCTCGCCGATCACCGCCCCGACCAGGGCCAGGCCCAGCCCCACCTTCAACCCTTCCAGCGCCTGCGGCACGGCCGAGGGGACGCGCAGCCGGAACAGTTTCTGCCAGCCGCCCGCGCCATAGAGGTCGAACAGCCGCTCGAGCGCCGGGTCGGCCGATCCCAGCCCCGCCAGCACGCCGGAATAGATCGGGAAGAAAGCCGCGACGCAGGCCAGCGAGATCACCGCCCGGCCCGGATGGTCGATCCCGGCCCAGATCTGGAACAGCGGGGCCAGCGCGATGATCGGCGTCACCTGCAGGATCACCGCGATCGGCCGGAAGCTGTCCTCGACGATCCGGCCGGACGCGGCGGCGAGCGCGGCGAGGCTAGCCAGCGCGCTGACGATGACGAACGCGGTCAGCGCGGTCTGCAGCGTCCGCCAGGCCGAGATGAACAGCAGCGGCGCGTTCTGGACCAGCGCCAGCGTGATCTCCGACGGCGTCGGCAGGAAATAGGTCGGCACCGCCAGCGCGCGGCAAAGCCCCTCCCAGAGTCCCAGCAGCAGGGCCAGGAACAGGGTCGGCGCCGCGATCGCCGTCCAGCGCCTCATGCCGCGCGCCATCCCGGCGCGCAGCATCTGCGAAAGCCGCTCCGCCGCGTCGCGGAAGCCCTGGGTCGTGCGAAAGCCGGCCGGGCGCGGCGTCGGCGCCTCGACGGCCATCTCGCCGGCGATGCGGCCCGGGCCGCGGGTCATCACCACGACGCGGCCGGCCATGTAGACCGCCTCCTCGACGTTGTGGGTGACGAACACGATCGCCGGCCGCTGCTCGGCCCAGAGCGCCAGCAGGTCGTCGGCCAGCTGGCGGCGGGTGATCTCGTCCAGCGCCGCGAACGGCTCGTCCAGCAGCAGCACCTTCGGCTCGGTGACCAGCGCGCGGGCAAGCGAGGCGCGCATCGCCATGCCGCCGGACAGCTGCGCCGGCCGCGCCGTCTCCGCGCCGGCCAGGCCGACGCGGCGCAGCGCCGCCGTCGCCTGTTCCCGCGCCGCCCGGCCGCCGACGCCGGCAAGCTCCAGCGGCAGCGCGACGTTGGCCGCCGCGGTCAGCCAGGGCGCCAGCGTCGGCGACTGGAACACCACCGAGGTCTCGCCGCGCCCCGCCGCCCGGCGCACGACGCCGCGGGTCGGCGGCTCCAGCCCCGCCAGCAGCCGCAGCGCGGTCGACTTGCCGCAGCCCGACGGCCCGACCAGCGCGACGATCTCGCCGGCCTCCAGCCGGAAGTCGAACGGCCCCAAGCGCGCGGCCGCGGCCGGGATAGTCGACCTCGACGGCTTCGAAGGCGGCGACCGCGCCGTCGGCCACTACTTCACCGGCGGGTTGGGCAGGAACTGCAGCGAATAGGCGTCCCGCGCGTTCTGGGCGCCGTTGGGCGAGGCGATCTTGAAGAACTCGGCCCAGCGCGCGTCGGTCATCGCCCCGATCCCCAGCGTGGCCGCATCGCCGCCGTCGACCAGGCCGTACTGGCGCATCTTGTCCCGCGCCTGGGCCAGGACGTCCTCGGTCATGTCCGGATTGTCCTTCAGGATCAGGGCGTCGGCGGGCTTGGGATCGCCGTGCAGGTAGTTCTTCCAGCCGACCGCGCTGGCCTCGACGAAGGCCTTCACCGCCGCCGGGTTCTTGGCGATCAGGCTGTCCGGCGCCAGCACCATCGCCGCGTAGCTGGGATAGCCCTGGTCGGCCAGCAGGAAGACCTTCGGCGTGAACTTGCCGGCCTTCTCGATCGTGTAGGGCTCGGAGGTCAGGTAGCCCTCCTGCACCACGTGGTGATCGAGGATGAAGGGGCCGTTGTCGAAGGTGTAGCTGCGCACCTGGTCGTCGGCGAAGCCGTACTTGGCCTTCAGCCAGGGCCAGAACGCCGTCTTCGAGGCGTCCGACAGCAGGATCGGGTGGCCCTTCATGTCGGCGATCGAATTGATCCCGGCGTCGGGGTGGGCCAGCAGCACCTGCGGGTCCTTCTGCATGAACGCCGCCACCGCGCGGACCGGCGCGTGGGCGTTGGCGAGGTTCATGACGATGAAGCTGTTGGACCCGTCGCCGAGCTCGACCGCGCCGGCGGCCACCAGCTGGGGCACGTTCACGGTCGGGCCGCCGGGGATGATGTGCACGTCGAGCCCGCGCTTGGCGTATTCGCCGGTCGCCAGCGCCTCGTAGAAGCCGCCGTGCTCGGCCTCCGCGCGCCAGTCGGTGGCGAAGCGGATCGTGGTCTTGCCGTCGCTGGCGCCCGGTTGCGAGCAGCCGGCCAGACCGATCAGACCCAGCAGCAGAACAATATGCAGGCGCATCCGCGCTCCCCCTCGAGGCCGCGGACCCTAGTGTCCAGGTTCCGAAGTTCGCAAGCGCATTGTGGCGGGCGCCGCCGAACTGCCGCTAGGCCACGCGGGCGTCCCGGCGGCTGCGTTCGCCGGCGCGCGGCTGCATCGCCTCGGCCAGCATCCGTTCGGCGACGCGCGCCCGCAGCAAGGCCGCCCTGACCGCCCGGTCGCGGCTGATCAGCAGGCGCTGCAGGCGCGAATGGTCGGCGACGACGACCGCGGTCGCCAGGGTGGTGCAGAGCGCCGCCGCCGCCACCACCTGGGCCAGACGCACCCGTCCGATCTGGTCGAGCGCCACCGCCAGCATCGCCGGTCCGTGGCCGAGCGCCGTCAGCGAGAGACAGATCACCGCAACGAAGAAGCCGGCGACGGCCGCGCCTGGCGGGCCAAGGCGGAAAGCGACCAGGGCCAGCACGGGGAAAACCATGAATTGCAGCGGCAGTTCGTTCTGCCAGAACACCGCGGCGGTCAGGCCGCAGACGCCGCCGACCAGCCCTCCGGTCTCGACGGCCGAGCGGCGGAACTCCTTGTACTGACCCTCGCGCGCCACCAGCAGCACCGACGGCGTCACCAGCGCCATTCCCAAGCCGCTGGGGATCGCCCAGTCGAGCCAGCCTCCGACGAAACCCTGCCCGCGTAGCAGGTGGTTGACGATCGCGCCGGCGACGCCGCCGAGAATCGCCGCGGGCGTGATCGCGCCGATGACCAGCAGCGTCAGCTTGCGCAGCGAGAGCCGGCGGCGCCGGGCGCCGCAATAGGTCACCGCGAGCCAGGCCGCGAGACCGGCCTCCAGCAGGTTGATGGCCGGATTGATCGTCGCGCGGACCGGCCCGTCGCCGACCGCAAGGCTCACCGCGGCCTGGAACGCGACGCAAAGCCCAGCCGCCGCGAGACGCCACCGCCCTCCCAACAGGATCAGCGCCCCGGTCAGAAACCCGGTCGCCGTCCAGATCGAGGCTGTCTGGCCGCCCATGCGGCTGATCAGGACGCTGAACAGCACGCTGGCGCCATAGGCGACGACCAGGCCGCCAAGCAGCAGCCCGCGTTGAAATCTGATCGGCGTACCGGCGTTGCTCATTTCGCCGTCCTGCGCGGACCGCCAGGACCCGTCCGCCCTGTCTGTCGCCGGCGCAGCTTCGCCCGACCGACGGCTTCGGGCCACCGGCGAATCGTCTCACCCCAGATTGCAGGTTGCAACGCGCACGCAGAGGTCCGAAAACGAGAGAGAGGGCGACGCCCGAGTTGCCCCGTGCCTCGCCCTCTCACCCAAGTCCTGGTCGGACCTGCGTCGAAGGTGACGCCTCGAACTGCCTGGTTCAGGGTTGCCCCGTCGCCTGCGTTTTTCTCGGCCAAGAAGTTGGCCCTGGCTCCCGGGTCGCCCCGGAGGTTGACGGGCTTGGCTCCTCCGGCGCCAGGTTTCCCTTGAGGTTGCCCTCGCCGGTCCCGCATCGCCGCCTTCCACGATTTGGAGAGTGCCCTTGGGCTCGCCGGCGTGCAAGCGGCCCGGAAGGCGGCCCTGTGGAGCGACCTCCTTCGCACGGTGCAGAAACTGTGGATAAAACTGTCACAGATCAATATCTTGGACGAAATTCAATGAGTTGCGTTGTCCCCAGAAATCCGGCGCTGACCGTCGGATCGCGACCGGACTGGCCGCGGGACGCAGTTGCGCCTAAGGACGCGCACGGATGATGTCTGAGCGCCCGCCCCGCCCGTTCTGGGAGACCAAGACGCTCGGCGAAATGTCGCCGGCGGAATGGGAAAGCCTGTGCGACGGATGCGGACTTTGCTGCCTGGTCCGGTTCGAGGACGAGGACACCGGCGAGATCATTCCGACCCGCGTGCACTGCAAGCTGTTCGACCCCGATGCCTGCCGCTGTCCCGACTACGAAAACCGCAAGCGCCACGTCCCCGACTGCATCAAGCTGACGCCGGGCAACATCGACGACCATGGCCTGGATGCCACGCAGCTGCGCTTACCGACGGTTGAACGAGGGCAAGCCACTCCCGCGCTGGCATCCGCTGCTCACCGGCGACCCGGAGAGCGTGCACCGCGCCGGGGTCTCGGTCCGCGGCCAGACGATCTCCGAGTCGACCCTTGAACATCCCGACGACGCACTCGATTTCGAGGCGCCGGACCTTGCCCGCGACCGCAGCGACGACTGATTGCGGCGCCCAGAGGTTCAGGGCCGATTGAGCCGGGGCCGGCGTTCGGCTTAAACCGTGGCCCTGATCGCTGGAGCCTGACTTGGCGCAAGACCCTTATCTGGAGCTCGGCGTTCCGCGCACGGCCAGCGCGGACGAGATTCGCCGCGCCTTCCGCAAGCTCGCCAAGCAGTACCACCCCGACAAGAACCCGGGCAACAAGGAGGCCGAGGAGAAGTTCAAGCGCGTCTCCGCCGCCTTCGACCTGCTGGGCGACGAGGAAAAGCGCAAGAAGTTCGACGCCGGCGAGATCGACGCCGACGGGCGCGAGACCATGCGCGGTTTCGGCGGCGGCGGCGGTCCGTTCGGCCAAGGGGGCGGCGGCTTCCGCGGCGGCGGCGGCGCTCAGTTCGAGGACGTCGACCTCGGCGACATCCTGGGCGAGATGTTCGGCGCCCGCGGCGGCCGCGCCGGCGGTTTCGGCGGCGGTTTCTCCCAGCGCGGCGGCGACGTGCGGGCGAGGCTGGAGATCGAGCTGGAGGACGCCATCGCCGGGGCCAAGCGGCGCATCGCGTTCTCCGACGGCCGCACGCTCGACGTCACCATTCCGAAGGGCGCCGCCGATGGCCAGGTGCTGCGGCTGAAGGGCCAGGGCTCGCCTGGCCGCGCCGGCGCCGGCGACGCCCTGATCGAGCTGGCGATCCGCCCCCACCCGGTCTTCCGGCGCGAGGGCGACAACCTGGTCATGGACCTGCCGATCTCGGTGCCGGACGCGGTGCTGGGCGGCAAGGTCGAGGCGCCGACGCCGGAAGGTCCGGTGACGCTGACCGTGCCACCCGGCTCGAACTCCGGCTCGACGCTGCGGCTCAAGGGTCGCGGCATGACCGGGCCCACCGGCCGGCGCGGCGACCTGATGGCCCGCCTGGTGGTCACCCTGCCCGACCGTCCCGACGCGGAGCTGCAGAAATTCGCCGAGACCTGGCGCGCCGAGCGGCCCTATGCGCCGCGCCGCCGGCCATGACTTGAACGCCAAACCCCGGCAACATTCAGCCGCTATTCAGCCGCCGCCCGTCAAAGGATCGGTCATGCAGCGGATCTCGCCCGCCCTGGTCGGCCCCATCCTCGCCGCGAGCCTGCTTGCGGCGGGGCCTGCGCTTGCGCAGCCGACGAACTCGCCCGCGCCGCACCCGAACTCGCTCGGCGCCGACTGGCGGCTGCAGCAGGACGAGGCGCGACAGGGCGTCCGCGCACACCAGCTGATGCCACTGGGTCAGGTGATCGAGCGGATCCGGCAGCGATCCCCCGGCCGCCAGCTCGACGCCGGCCTGGAATACCAGGGCGAGCGGCCCCTATACCGCGTGCGCTGGATGACCAAGGACGGTCGCCGCATCGACTATTTGATCGACGCCGTCACCGGGGCCATCCTGAGCGGCAACTAGAACGGACCCAGCCATGCGCATCCTCGTGGTCGAAGACGATCCTGACCTCTCCCGCCAGCTGAAGGCGGCTCTGGGCGACGCCGGCTACGCGGTCGACCACGCGCCGGACGGCGAGGAGGCGCACTTCCTCGGCGAGACCGAGCCCTACGACGCCATCGTGCTCGACCTCGGCCTGCCGAAGATCGACGGCGTCTCGGTGCTGGAGCGCTGGCGGCGCGCCCACGTCGCCACGCCGGTGCTGATCCTGACCGCGCGCGGCGCCTGGAGCGAGAAGGTGGCCGGCTTCGACGCCGGCGCCGACGACTACCTGACCAAGCCGTTCCACACCGAGGAGCTGCTGGCGCGCCTGCGGGCGCTGCTGCGCCGCTCCGCCGGCCATGCCGCGCCCAGCCTCGAGTGCGGCGCCCTGCGCCTGGACCCCCGCGCCGCCCGCGCCACCGTCAACGGCGAGCCGCTGCGGCTTACGTCGCTGGAGTACCGCCTGCTGCACTACCTGATGATGCATCAGGGCCGGGTGATCAGCCGCACCGAGCTGGTCGAACACCTTTACGACCAGGACTTCGACCGCGACTCCAACACCATCGAGGTGTTCGTCGGACGCCTGCGCAAGAAGGTCGGCGCCGAGCGGATCGAGACGGTCCGCGGCCTCGGCTACCGGCTGGTCGCGCTGGAGGGCGAGGCGGCGGGGACGTGAGCGCCGGCAGCGTGTCGTCCGACGCGCCAGCCATCAGCGCCGGCGACGGCGCCGTTGCGCCAGCCGGCGCAGCCCGAGCCGCCAAGCCGCCCAGACCCCGCCATCCGCCTTCGATGGTGCAGCGGCTGGTGGTGCTGCATGCGGTGCTGAGCGCCGCCGTGCTGCTGGCGGGCGGCTTTGCGCTCTCCGCCTTCTTCACCCAGGCGTCGATCGCCGCGTTCGACGCGCGCCTTTCGCAGGACGTGATCGACCTGGTGGGCGGCACATCGGTCGACGAGACCGGCGCCGTCGCCGCGCCGACCCTGACCGACGAGCGGACGCTGCAGGTCTATTCCGGCAAGTACTGGGAGCTGGCGACGGCCTCGGGGAGCGGGCTGAAGCCCCTCGCCCGCTCCCGCTCGCTGTGGGACGCCCCCGATATCGCGCTGCCCCCCGGCGGCGCGGCGCAGGTCGCCGCCTCTCCCGGCCGGCCGGTGTTCTACAACGGCGTCGGACCGGCGCCGACCGGCCAGGGAACGCACGGCGGCGCGGCGCGGGAGGAACCTGTGCGCATCGCCGCCCAGCAGGTGCGCATCACCGGGGTGCCCGATCCGGTGATCTTTCTGGTCTCGGAGGACCGCTCGCCGATCGACGCCAATATCCGCGCATTCGAGACCTCGGTCGGCCTCGCCTTGCTGGTGCTGCTGGCGATGCTGATCGCCGGCGTCGTGCTGCAGGTGCGCGTGGGGTTGCAGCCGCTGTTCCAGCTGCGCCGCGAGGTGGCGGCCGTCCGCACCGGCAAGGCGGACCGGGTGCTGGGCGACTATCCGGCCGAGCTGGAGCCGCTGGCGAGCGAACTGAACGCGCTGGTGGCGCACAATCAGGACGTCATCGAGCGCCAGCGCACCCACGTCGGCAACCTGGCGCATGCTCTGAAGACGCCGCTCTCGGTGATGTCGGCCGAAGCGCAGGCGAAGCCCGGCCCGCTGGCCGACGTGGTGCGCCGCCAGGCCGACGTGATGCGCGAGCAGGTCGACCATCATCTGCGGCGGGCGAGGGCCTCCGCGCGCCAGCAGGGCGGCGGCGAGCGCACCGAGGTCGCCGCGCTGCTCGAAGAGCTCGCCCTGACGCTGGAGCGGATCTTCCGCGACAAGGCGGTGGAAGTCGATTGGCGCTGCCCGGACGACCTTTGCTTCCACGGCGAGCGTCAGGACCTGCAGGAGCTGGCCGGCAACCTGATGGAGAACGCCTGCAAGTGGTGCCGGCGGCGGGTGCGGGTAACCGCCCAGCCCGCCTCGCCGACCGAACTCACGATCGCCGTCGAGGACGACGGACCGGGCCTGGCGGCGGAGGACCGCGCCGAGGTGCTGCAGCGCGGCGCGCGGCTCGACGAAACCGCTCCCGGGTCCGGGCTCGGCCTCTCGATCGTCGACGAGCTGGCCCGCGCCTACGGCGGCGGCGTGGCGCTGGCGGATTCGTCCATGGGTGGCCTGAAGGTGACGCTCACGTTGCCGCGCGTCGAAGCCTGAACTGTCACATTTGGCGAAACTTAACGCCTGTTGAGTATATTTCAGTTTGGACGCACGCGCGGCCGGAGCGGGATCGCATGGGCCGACTGTCGGAGGCGAAGCTCGGCATCGTCCGGCGACTGATCGAACAGGCGCCGGACACGGCGGTGCGCAATCTGCTGCGCACGCTGGCGGCCGACGGTCCACACGACGAAAGCCTGACCCGCGTCCAGCACCTGCTCGAGATCGAGACCGCCGACCGCAACGCGCGCAATACCGCCCTGGCCCCGATCGCCGCGCTCTGCACGCCCCCCGGTCCGTTCAGCGGCCTGCGATTTCCCCCGCGCACGCTCGCGCTGCTTTGGCGGACGCTGAAGGCGGAAGCGCCCGGCGAGGTCGAGGCCGCCCGCGCCTATCTGAGCAACTGGCGCGGCGGCGACGCCACGGCCGACATCTTCGATACGCTCTGCTCGCGCGCTGCGCTGGGCCTGCGGCTGACTGGCGGCCCGTATGAGGCGGCGGCCGCCGCCGCCGACGCGGGGTCGGGACGCGTGGCCCTGGCCGGATGCCTCGATATCTCGATCCTCACCCGCTACGCGATCGAGCAATTGCCGGAATGGCTCGGCCGCATGAATGGCGAGAAGGCCGCCAAGCTGCGCCTGACCTATCGCGACGTCTCGTCCGTGTCCGAAGACGCCGGGCCCCGGTTCTTCGAGATGCTGGCGGCTCAGCTCAGCGAGCCCTGGCTGATCCTGCGCGTGATCGCCGGCGTGATGGACCACCCGAACGAGGCCTACGTTTCGGGCTCGGAACTGGGCGGTTTCGGCGATCGGGTGCTGAACGACGTCGACCGCCGATTGGCCGAGGTCGCCGCTTTCAAGCCCACCTCGGGCCGGCAGGCGGCGCACGCCGCCGCCCAGACGCTGCACCTGGCCACCGTCGAGATCGCCGAGGTCGAACAGGCGGTCCAGCTGACGGCGACCGGGACCTGGGGCCGCCGTGTGGCGCAGCAGAAGAAGACGCTGGCCGAGACCATCGAGGCGACGCTGCACACGGTCGACCGGACCGTCGCCGGCGCCCTGCCGGTGCAGACCGTGCGCATGGGCCCGCGCACCGCCAAGGGGGTGCCGCGCCTTTCCCACGACCCCGACCCCGAGCAGGTGGAGCGCGCCGCCACCTTGCTCACCTTCGTCAGCGAGATCCGCACCAGCGCGCCCGCCGGCGGCTTCGCTGCGACGCGCGCCAAGGTGCTCGAGGGGCTGGACATCCGGCTCGACACCTATGTCGAGGACCTGCTGGCCGAGATTCACGCCGACGACGGCGCCGACCTCGCCCGCGCCCGCGCCTTCCTGGAGATCGCCGCCGAGCTCTGCGGCCTCTCGCGCGACGAAAAGGCGGCGCAGATCGTCCGGCGCCGCGCGGCGGCCGCCTGACTTCGCCGAGTCGGGATCAGTCGAGCCGGAACGTGATCATGCGCTGGGCGCTGCCGTCGTCGCCGCCGGCCGAGCTGTAAAGCGCGCGGGCGGCGACATTGTCGTCGTCGGTCAGCACCCAGGCTTCGCGGCAGCCCTGGCGGCGCGCGTGCGCCAGCAGTTCGGCCATGATCCGCTTGCCGAGGCCCTGGCGGTGGAACGCCGGCGCAACGCCCACCTCGTTGACCCAGAACTCGCTCGGCTTGTCGGGATGGACGTAACGGACGCCCGAGGCCATTCCCGCCACCACGCCGCCCACGATGGCGACGCAGAGCGCGTGGCGCGGGTCGTTCAGGAACTCGGATGCGAGCCTGGGGTCGACGTTGTTGTCGAACACCCCGTCGGCGACGCGCTCCAGCAGCGCCGCATCGGCCGGACCCAGGATACGGATCTCGACCGCTGCGGTCATTGGACCGGCTTCAGACCACCCGCACCCGCGCGGCGCTCTCCGGCAGGTCGCCGCCGAAGGCGCGCTGGAAGAACTCGGCCACGGTGGGCCGCTCCAGCTCGTCGCACTTGTTGAGGAAGGTCAGGCGGAAGCGCCAGCGCGATGTCGCCGGCGAAGATCTCGGCGTTCTGGGCCCAGGTGATCACCGTGCGCGGGCTCATGACGGTGGAGATGTCGCCGTTCATGAAGGCGTTGCGGGTCATGTCGGCCACGCGGACCATGGCGGCGATGGTGCGCTTGCCCTCCGGGGTCTTGGCGTAGCTGGGCGCCTTGGCCAGCACGATCTCGGCCTCGACGTCGTGGGCCAGGTAGTTCAGCGTGGTGACGATCGACCAGCGGTCCATCTGGCCCTGATTGATCTGCTGGGTGCCGTGATAGAGCCCGGTGGTGTCGCCCAGCCCGATGGTGTTGGTGGTCGAGAACAGGCGGAAACAGTTGTTGCGGCCGGATCACCCGGTTCTGGTCGAGCAGGGTCAGCTTGCCCTGCGCCTCCAGCACCCGCTGGATCACGAACATCACGTCCGGGCGGCCGGCGTCGTACTCGTCGAACACCAGCGCCATCGGCCGCTGGATGCACCAGGGCAGCATGCCCTCGCGGAACTCGGTCACCTGCTTGCCGTCGCGCAGCACGATGGCGTCCTTGCCGACCAGGTCGATCCGCGAGACGTGGCTGTCGAGGTTGACCCGGATCATCGGCCAGTTCAGCCGCGCGGCGACCTGCTCGATGTGGGTCGACTTGCCGGTGCCGTGATAGCCCTGGATCATCACCCGGCGGTCGTAGGCGAAGCCGGCGCAGATCGCCAGCGTGGTCTGCGGGTCGAACTGGTAGGCGTCGTCGAAGTCCGGCACGTGGCTGTCGCGATGCGAGAAGGCCGGCACCTGCATGTCGGAATCGACCCCGAAGGTCTCGCGCACGCCGACCATCTTGTCGGGCGTCATGTGGAGCAGGGTGTCGTCGTCGGCGGGGTTGTCGAGGATCGTCATAACGCGGGTTCACTAGCGGGAAATGACGGCAAAGCAAACGGCTGTTTCAACGCCGGGCGACGCCGGCTGGGCGCCGCTACGACAGCCGCGATCAGACCAGTTTGGCTTTCTGCAAGGTGCGGAAGGCCTTGATCACGCGCTGGAGTTTGTGTTCGGCGGAGCGGTCGCCGCCGTTGGCGTCCGGGTGGCAGCGTTTCAGCAGCTCGGTGTAGCGGCGGCGGATCAACGGCGCCGTCGGCCGTTGCGTCGAGGTCGAGGTCGGCCAGCGCGTTGCGCTCGAGCCGGCCCAGCTGCTTGTCGTACGCCGCCCGGTCGGCCGCCGCCTGCTGCGCCTGGTTGCGGCCGAAGATGCCGAAAGCGTCGCGGAAGAAGCCCTTCGATGCGGCGGCGGCGGCTTCCCGCGAGCCGCGCCCGGCCTTGAACGACCAGGTCGGCCGCCCGCCGGTGAAGGATTCGTCGGTCTGGCGCGCGCGGATCTGCTCCTCGGTCATGCCGGCGAAGAAGTTCCAGCTGCGATTGTATTCGGCCGCATGGGCCTGGCAGAACCAGTAGTGCTCGTTCAGCAGGTCGCGCGACTTCGGCGCCCGCGCGACGCCAGCCAGGCGGCAGCCCTGGTGGTCGCACGGCCGCTCGCCCGGTTCAGCGGCGGCGTCATCGGCGGCCGTGCTCTCCGGGTCCGGCTTGGGCGGCCGCACGCGGATGTCCACGAACCGGGGACGGTATTGAAACGCGGTCGTCATGGTCCGAAGTATGCGGTGGAACTTTTGCCGATCAAGAATTGACAGGCGACGAATAGGGAGGCCGAATAGTGGGCGCCGTTACCGAGAAGCTTGAGCGCAAGCTCACCGACGCTTTTTCGCCGGCCCGCCTCCAGGTTGTCGACGACTCCGCCCGCCACGCCGGCCACGCGGGTGCGCGGCAGGGTGGCGAAAGCCATTTCAATGTGGTGATCGAGTCCGCCGCCTTCGAGGGGGTCTCGCGCGTGCAGCGCCAGCGGATGGTCTACGCGGCCCTGGCCGAGGAGCTGGCGGGTCCGGTGCACGCGCTGTCGATCAAGGCGCTGGCGCCGGGCGAGGCGAGTTAGCCGACGCCGAGCGCCGCGTTCAGCGCCCGGGCCAGGTCTCCGGCGCGGAACGGCTTCTGCAGCACCTGGGCGCCGCGGTCGGCGTCGCGCAGGCCCGCGTCGCCGTAGCCGGTTGAGAAGATCGTTGGCACGCCCTTTTCCCGCAGCGCGTCGGCCACGGCGAACACCGGCTGGCCGCCGAGGTTGACGTCCAGCAGCGCCGCGTCGATGCCGGTTTCGGTGCGCGCCAGCTCGAGCGCGGCGTCCAGAGCGTGCGCCGGGCCGACCACCGCACAACCGAGTTCGGCGAGCATGTCCTCGACCAGCATGGCGATCATCATCTCATCCTCCACGACGAGGATGCGACGGCCGACCAGGGCGGATGTTTCGGCCATTCTCTACTCCAAGCGCCCGCCTGCGGTCGGCCGATGGCGGACGTGGGCGACTTTAGGCCAGCCCGACAAGCGCGACAATGCGGGCTTCAGGCGTTCTCGGCCGGGGGCGGCAGCGGGCTGACGCGCAGCTGGGTGATCTGGTTGCGGTGGCGGCGCAGCACCTGGAAGCGGTGATCGTGGAAGATGAACGCCTGGCCGACCTCGGGGATAGTCTGCGCCTCATGGATCACCAGGCCGGCGATCGAGACCGCGTGCTCGTCCGGCAGGTCCCAGTCCAGCGCCCGGTTCAGGTCGCGCACGGCCACGTCGCCGTCGACGACCACCGAGCCGTCGGGCTGGGCCCGCACGCCTTCGATCGCCGTGTCGTGCTCGTCCTCGATTTCGCCGACGATCTCCTCGAGGATGTCCTCCAGCGTCAGCAGGCCCTGCAGGGCGCCGTACTCGTCGACCACGATGGCGAAGTGCGAGCGGCGCTTCAGGAAGCTGTTGAGCTGGTCCTTGAGGTTGGTGGTGTCGGGGGTGAACCAGGGCGCGGTGGCGATGGCCGGTATGTCGAGCTTGTCCGGACCGCCGGCGGCGGCGATCGCGCGGGCGAGGTCCTTGGCGTGCAGAACGCCGACCACGTTCTCCTGCTCGCCGCGATAGAGCGGCACGCGAGTGAACGGGCTTTTCAGCGCCTCGGTGACGATTTCGCCGGAGGGAAGCTCGACATCCAGCATGAAGATCTGACGCCGGTGCACCATGACGTCGGCCACCGTGAGCTCGCCGAGATCGAGCACGCCGCCCAGCATGCGGCGGTCGCGGCTTTCGACCAGCCCCTCGGCGTGGTGGTATTCGACCGCGCCGCGGATCTCCTCGTGCGCCGCCAGGACGTCGGTGGTCATGTCGAGCCGAACCCCGAACAGACGCAGCGTGTGCCGCACGATCCACTGGATGCTGTAGATGATCGGCCCCAGCACCCGCACCACCAGCAGCATCGGCCCGGAGAGCCCGCGCGCGACTTCGTCGGCGCGGACGATCGCCAGCGTCTTGGGCAGCACCTCGACGAACACCACCACCAGCAGCGTCATCACCGCCGTGGCGATGGCGACGCCCCAGGCGCCGGGCACGACCTGGGTGATGAATTCGGTCGCCAGCGCGGAGCTGAGGATATTCAACACGTTGTAGCCGATCAGCACCGCGCCGATCATGGTCTCCTGATCGGCCAGCAGCTGGTTGACGCGGCCGGCGGCGCGGTCGCCGTCGCGCTCGAGCTGGTGCATGCGGCCGCGGCTCGCCCGGGTCAGGGCGGTCTCGGCGGCGGAGAACACCGCGGAGATCACCAGCAGGACGAGGATGAACGGCGCCGCCGCGATGAGCGCGGCTTGGAGTGTCATGGAACGGCTCCCTCGCCGATCAGAAAGTTCCGGGCGTCGGCGGCGCCCACGCCCCTGGACACGAACGCATCGCCCAGGCCGCGCGCCAGGATGAAGGTCAGCGCGCCGCCCTCCGCCTTCTTGTCCTGCGCCATATGACCGACCAGGCGGTCGGCGCTGAATCGCTGGCCGGCGATGTCGGCGAGCCGGGTCGGCAGGCCGGCGGCGGCCAGCGCGCGAGCGGCGCGCTCGGCGTCCTGGCCGGGGCAGTGGCCCAACTGCACCGAGAAGCGGAACGCCAGCGCCATGCCGGCGCCGACCGCCTCGCCGTGTTTCAGTCGATCGCCGAATCCGGTCTCGGCCTCCAGCGCATGGGCGAAGGTGTGACCGAGGTTGAGCAGCGCGCGTCGCCCGGTCTCCCGCTCGTCCTCGGCGACGATCTCGGCCTTCATCTCGACCGACCGGCGCACGGCGCGGGAGAGCGCCGCCGGCTCGAGCGCAAGCACCGCCTGTGCGTTGGTCTCCAGCCACTCGAAGAAGGCAAGATCCCCCAGCAGGCCATACTTGATCACCTCGGCGTAACCGCAGACCAGCTCGCGGCGCGGCAGGCTGGCGAGCACGCCCAAGTCGGCCAGCACCAGCCGCGGCTGGTGGAAGGCCCCGATCAGGTTCTTGCCGCGCGGCGTGTCGATCGCGGTCTTGCCGCCGACCGAGGAGTCAACCTGGGCCAGCAGCGTCGTCGGCAGCTGCACGAAGTCGATCCCGCGCTTCAGGATCGCCGCGGCGAACCCCGCCAGATCCCCGACCACGCCGCCGCCGAAGGCCGCGATCAGGTCGCCCCGATCGAGCTCCAGCGCCAGCAAGGCGTCGCAGAGCGCTTCCAGGCCAGCGAAGCTCTTGGCCGCCTCACCCGGCGCGATCACCACCGGCTGGAACACGATCCCGGCCGCGGCCAGCGAGGCGGATAGCGCCACGCCATGCAGCGCGCTCACGGTTTCGTCCATCACGACGGCGAGCCGCGGGCGCTTCAGCAGCGGCGCGATCAACGCCCCGGCCCGCTCGAGCAGTCCCGGGCCGATCAGCACGTCGTACGGCCGGCCAGCCACGGCGACGGGAACGGTCTCGATCACGAGGGCGACCTCTCACTAACCCTCTCCCCGCGACGCGGGGAGAGGTCGGCCGGTCGCGCAGCGAGCGGGCGGGTGAGGGGTCCTCGGCGCCAACGGCGTCGAGGCTGGCGAAGCCAGGTTGCGCTGCGCGCCCTCGCCGCGACGCGGCGAGCCCCCTCACCTGGCCTCTCCCCACTTCGCGGGGAGAGGGATACAGAGGAGGCAGCCAGAGACCTCACGGCGCGGCCTCCGCCCGCTCGCTCAGCGCCTTCAGGATCGTGTCGACCGCCACCTGGTGCGGCGTGTCGCCGGTCTCGACCGTGATGTCGGCCTCGGCGTAGACCGGGTAGCGCTCGGCCGCCTGGGCGGTGAGCACGCTCAGCGGATCCTTGCCTGTCAGCAGCGGCCGGTTCTCCTTGCGACCGACGCGCCGCGCCAGCACCTCGATGTCGGCCTTCAGCCAGACCGAGATCGACTGTTCCTTGATCAGCCTTCGCGTCTCCGGGTGCATGAAGGCGCCGCCGCCGGTCGCCAGCACATGCGGGGCCTCGCTCAGCAGCCGGGCGATGACCCGGCGTTCACCATCACGAAAGGCGGCCTCGCCATATTGCGCGAAGATCTCGGCGATCGGCCGGCCGGCGGCGGCTTCGACCTCGGTGTCGGCGTCGCGGAACGGCATGCCGAGCGCGCTCGCCAGGCGTCGGCCGACGCTGCTCTTGCCGACGCCCGACAGTCCGACGAGGGCGATGGTCTTGTTGAAGGGGCCCGGGCTTGAGGACATGAACGAGAGCGGCTTTACACGAGGGGCGACCCGCCCGCCAACTTCACCGCAGAGCGCGGCGTGGGTCGAGGCCTTCCTGGAGATGATGGCCGCCGAGCGCGCGGCCGCCGCCAACACGCTGAAGGCGTACGAGCGCGACCTGGCCGACGCCGAGGCCGGCCTCGCGCGGCGCGGCGTCGATCTCGCCGACGCGGCGGCGGAGGACATCGAGGCCTACTTCGTCGAGATGGGTGCGCGCGGCCTCGCGCCGGCGACCGCGGCCCGGCGGCGCGCGGCGGTGCGGCAGTTCTACCGTTTCGTGCTGGGCGAGCGCTGGCGTGAAGACGACCCGTCGCGGCGGGTCGATGCGCCGAAGCAGGGCCGGCCGCTGCCGAAGGTGCTGACCCGCGCCGAGGTCGACGGCCTGATCGCCGCCGCGTCCGCCAAGGATGGCGCCGCCGGCCTGCGCCTGGCCGCCCTGATCGAGACCATCTACGCCTCCGGCCTCAGGGTGTCGGAAGCCACCTCGCTGACCCTGGCGGCGGTCGCGCGCGATCCGGCCTACCTGATGGTGCGCGGCAAGGGCGGCAAGGAGCGGCTGGCGCCGCTGAACGGCGCCGCGCGGGAGGCGATCAAGGCCTATCTCGAGGTCCGCAAGACGTTCCTGCCCAGGATCGCAGAGGGGGCGAAGCCGAAGGACAGTCCCTGGCTCTTCCCATCCCGCGGCAAGTCCGGCCGCCTGACCGAACGCCGGTTCGCCCAGCTGCTGGACGAGGCGGCGCGGGACGCCGGCGTCGATCCGGCCAAGGTCAGCCCGCACGTGTTGCGCCACGCCTTCGCGACCCACCTGCTGGAAGGCGGCGCGGACCTGCGCGTGGTGCAGACCCTGCTCGGCCACGCCGACATCGCCACCACCCAGATCTACACCCACGTCGCCGAGGACCGCTTGCGCGAGGTGGTCGAGACCAAGCATCCTCTGGCCAAGCGGCGGGGACCCTGACCCGCATGCGTATCGCGCTCACCGTCCTGGCGCTGGGGCTCGACGGGCTTTGCCTGGCGTTCATGGCCGCCGTGCTGTTCCTGACCCACACCACCGGTTCGGCGCGGCTCGGCATGGCGATCCTGGCGTCCGTGGTCGCCGGCAACATCCCGGCGCTGGTCTGGAGCCTCGTCCCGCGCAAACCGGCCGACAACGCCGCCGTACAGGCCGGCGTCTTCAGCTGAACCACGGCAAGGCGGGCGGCGTCCTTGCGCCAGGGCCCCCTCGCCCCTAGTTTGCGCCACCTTTGCCGGGGACTCGCGTTCAGGAGCTATGGCGGCGCACTATCTGGAATTCGAGCGGCCGATCGGCGAGCTCGAAGCTAAGATCGAGGAGCTCTCCAAGCTCTCGGACACGGCCGGGCCCGGCGCCTTCGACGCCGAGGTCGAAGCTCTGCGCGCGCGTGTCGCCGAGATGCGGCGCCAGACCTACGCCCACCTCGACGCCTGGCAGAAGACCCAGATCGCCCGCCACCCGCAGCGGCCGCACTTCGTCGACTATGTCTCCGGCCTGATCGAGGAGTTCGTCGAGCTGAGGGGCGACCGCAAGTTCGCCGACGACCAGGCGATCGTCGGCGGGCTGGGCCGGTTCCGCGGCCAGCCGGTGGTGGTGATCGGCCAGGAAAAGGGCCACGACACCAACAGCCGCATCAAGCACAACTTCGGCATGGGCCGGCCCGAAGGCTTCCGCAAGGTGGTGCGGCTGGCGGACCTGGCCGAGCAGTTCGGCCTGCCGGTGCTGACCTTCGTCGACACCAACGGCGCCTATCCGGGCCTGGTCAGCGAGGAGCGCGGCGTCGCCGAGGCGATCGCTAGGTCGACCGAGCGCTGCCTGACGCTGGCCACCCCGATGATCGCCGTGATCGCCGGCGAGGGCGGCTCCGGCGGCGCGCTGGCGATGGCCTGCGGCAACCGGGTGCTGATGCTGGAGCACGCGATCTATTCGGTGATCACGCCGGAAGGCTGCGCCTCGATCCTGCTGCGCGACGGCACCAAGGCCGAAGGCGCCGCCAAGGCGATGAAGATCACCGCCCAGGACCTGATCGGGCTGAAGATTATCGACCGCATCATCCCCGAACCGCTCGGCGGCGCCCACACCGACCCGGCCGCGACCGTCAGCACCGTCGGCGATGCGATCGAGGAGGAGCTGCAGCGCCTGCTGCAGTACTCGGCCAGCGAACTGAAGTCTCAGCGCGCCGAGCGGTTCCTGGCGATCGGGCGGGCCTGACGCTACCCCATGCACGGTCATGGCCGGGCGCCAGTCCCGGCCACCCAAGCACACGGGACCACCCATGGCCGTGCTGGGCACGGCCACTCGCAAGAGCGCGTTCATGGGTCGCCGGGACAAAGCCCGGCGATGACCGAATTTGGTGGGATAAAGGGCTACCGCCCCCAGTATGCGGCGCGCTGGGCGAAGATGCCTTTCATCCGGCTCTTCCAGCTGCGGCGGTTGACCTGTTTCAGGAGTTGCAGGTTCTGGGTGATCAGGCCCAGCGGGGTCAGCACCCGCATGGCGTCGGCGATCATCTTGGCCTCGGCCAGCGCGCCGCGCCAGGCGCCGACCTTCTGGTATTTGCGGATGTTGACCACCCGGCGCCATCGCACCACGGCGATGCGACAGCCCTGGCGGATGAAGATCTCGTTCATGAACACTTCGCCGCCCCAGCGCGGCAGGCGCTGCATGGCCTCGACGGCGCCTTTGAGCAGCCACTTGGGGACCACCCGCTCGCCGGAGACGAAGTCGAGCCCGAGCTGGCGGTAGACCCAGAGGCTGTTGCTGCGCAGCGAGATGCTGACCTCGGCCTCGCCGCGCATCACCGGCGCGGCCAGCGCGTCGATGTCGGCGGCGGTGATGCCGGCGAGGTCGGCGTCCAGCAGCATCAGATGGTCGTACCTGGCGGCGGCGATGCCGCGGCTCAGCGCATAGGTCTTGCCGCGGTTGGGGGTATGGGACAGCACCCGGATGGTCGGATAGGTGCGGATCAGCGCCTCGGTGTCGTCGGTCGAGCCGTCGTTGACCACGATCACCTCCCCGAGGGTCGGGTGGCCGACGATCACATCCAGGATGTTCCGGATCCGGTCCGCCTCGTTGTAGGCGCAGACGATGCAGGAGATGCCGCGCAGGTCGCTCGGCGGCGCGTTCGGCGGGGAGACTCCTCGGTCGCGACATCCACGAATGCACGCAACGCGTCGCCGCGCGAGCCATCGAAGTTCATCCTGGCAGCCCCTCCTCGTCTTTTCGCGGTCGTTGCTGGGCCATTGCTCGCCCTAGAACGCTTGGAAAGACAATCCGGTTACATCGCCGCCGCCGCCAAATCGCGCCAGCCTTCGATCGACTGCCAGTCATCATAGGCAATTCCGGCCGCTTCGGGAAACCTTCAACGACGAAGTTTGCACCGGAACCCGCGCCTATTCGCCTCATTTTCCGGTCAATTCGCGCAGCAGACCCTCCGCGCCATACACTTTCTGCAGGGATTCGGTGATCGCAGCCGCCGAGACCGCGACCGCCCGGTTGACCCGCCCGTCGTAGCCGTAGTCGCCGCCCAGGCTCAGTCTATTGCCGTCGAACGCCGCCCCGATCACCTCGGCCCTGGCGTTCAGCAGCGGCGATCCGGAGTTGCCGCCGATGATGTCGTTGGTGGTCGCCAGATCGAAGATCGTGTCCGGATTCAGCCGCGATTTCGCGTCGATCCAGCGCCGATCGAGGTCGAACGGCGGCGAGCCGGTGGCGCGCTGGTAGAGCCCCGCGAAGCGCGTGAACGGGGGAACGGTCTTGCCGCGCCAGGTCCAGCCGGCCACCTGGCCGAACGAGACCCGCGGCGTGAAGGTCCCGTCCGGGTAGGTGCTGTCGCCGAGGACCGCGAAGCGCGCCTTGGCGATGGCCGCCGCCGCCTTCTCGGTCGGCCCCTCGACCTTGTCCTCGTAGTCACGCCGCACCCGCCGCGCCTCCGGGTCGATCCGCAACATGAACCGGATCATCGGATCGTCGGACGCTTCGATCGCCGAAATGCCGCCGTCCCAGAGCGCCCTGCGCACGGCCGGGTCGCCAAGCTTCGTTCCGCTCACCAGCCGGGCGGAGAGGGCCTCAGGGCTCTCGGTCCCCAGCAGCAGGCGGGTGTCGGGGTCGTCCGCCGTCAGCACCTCGCGGGTCTTGGAGAGCCAGTATTCCAGGATCAGCTGCTCCAGCGCCGGCTGCACGGGGGCGGCGTCGAGCAGCTGCTTTGCAACCGCCGCCAGCTGGCTGTCGGCGTAGCGAGGCATGCGCTCGCGCGACGGCTTCTGCCGATCCTCGGCCGCCCGCACCAGGTCGCGGGCGTAGCCGAACAGCTGCGACAGTTCGCCGGCCCGCTCCAGCTGGCGATAAGCCGGATAGAGCACTGCGACCTGCTTCTGGGCCACGGCCACGTCCGCCCACGGATCTCCCAGCGACGCGCCCAGCTTGTCGACGGCGCGAACCCGGAGGTCGGCTTCCGCGACGCGCTTGGCGGCCATGAACTCGGGGTCGTCGAGCATGTCCAACCGGCCGACGGCGACCTTGTAGTCGTTCTCCAGATCCATCAGCGCCTCGTTCGCCGCGCGAGCGTTGGCGGGGCTCTCCTCGGCAAACCGGATCATCCGTCCACGCAGCTCCGACCGCAGCTCGACTTCCAGCGGCAGCGTGACGTCGCGTTGCGCTTCGAGCTCTGCGACCGTCTGCTGACGGAAGGTTCCGCCTGGGTCGCCGGCGACGAAGACCACCTGACCCGCGGTCGGCGGCGCGGGGTTCCAGGCGAGGTGCGCCGGCGTCGGCGCCGGCCGACCATCGGCGTAGAGGCGCAGGAAGGCGCAGTCGAGGTCATAGCGAGGGAAGTTGAAATTGTCCGGGTCGCCGCCGAAGAAGGCGGTCTGGTCGCCCGGCGAGAAGACCAGGCGAACGTCCGTGTACTCGCGGAATTTGTACAGCTTGAACTGGCCGCCCTGATAGAACTCGGTGACTTCGCAGTGCAGCCTGGGGTCGGCGCCGCAGACCTCTTGCTCGATCGCTCCGCTGGCCGAGCTGCGGGCCCTGACCAGCGCCTCGCCGGTGAGGCCGCCGCCGACGGCCTGCAGCCTCGCGGTGACGTCGACGATTTCCAGCAGCACATCGGCGGTCAGGCCCGGACAGGCTCGCTCCTCGGCTCTCGCGGCCGCCAGGAACCCGGCCCTTGCGTAGTCCTTGTCCAGCGGCGAGACGGCCTGGACGCAGTCGCTGACGCAATGGGCGTTGGTGAGCAGCAACCCCTCGCCGCTCACCACCGACGAGGAGCATCCGATCGAAAGGCGCGCGGTGGCGTCGCGGACCCGGTCCAGCCAGGCGGGCGTGATATCGACCCCATAAGCCGCCTTCACCCGGGCGGCCGGGAAGTTGTCGAAGGTCCAGAGCCCCTCGTCGGCCAGCGCCGGGCCTGCCACGACGGCCGAGAGGGCGCACGCCGCGGCGATCGGGAGCGACCTCATCGTCGCAGCTCCGCGAGCGATCCTTCGGCCAAAGATGGGAACCGCCCCAGCTCTCGCGCTTTCATCTGGCAAGCGCCGCGCGTCGGCGAAGCTGGCTCCCTTGGAGGCCCCAAATGTCTTTTATCTCCTGGCTCGTCGTCGGCCTGCTCGCCGGCTGGATCGGCAGCATGGTCGTCAATCGAGGCCGCGGCGAAGGGCTGATCATGGACATCCTGCTGGGTGTCGTCGGCGCGTTCGTCGGCGGCTATCTCTTCAGCATGTTCGGACACAGCGGCGTCACCGGCATCAACCTCTACAGCATCTTCGTCGCCGCGGTCGGCGCGGCGATCGTGCTGTTCATCTATCACGCGATCTTCCGGCGACGCATGCTCTGAGCTGCGGTCCCCCCGGCGATGTCGAACGGCAAGCGACCGCTGCGACGGCGGTCGCTTTTCGCTGCCCGAACGCCCACTTGCAGCCCGGGCGTACCCGGCCTCGACGAGGCGACCTTCCGGCAAATGGCCGAGGGCGCCGAGAAGAAATGGCCGAGGGCGCCGAGAAGAACTGCCCGGTCTCCAAGGTGCTCAACGCCGAGATCACACTGGATGCGACGCTGGTGTGAGTCAGCGCGGCGACCCGGGCACGCCACCTCGATCTAAACCGCGCGCGCCACCTCCGGCTCGACGCCGCCGGTCGCGGCCAGGTGGGCGTGGATCGCGGCGACCACCTGGGCGCCCTCCCCGACCGCCGCGGCGACGCGCTTGACCGACCCGGCGCGGATGTCGCCGATCGCGAACACGCCCGGCCGGCTCGTCTCCAGCGGATGCCGGTCCGGCCCTCCGGTGGCGATGAACCCCTGCCGGTCGGTCGCCAGGCCGGAGCGGGTGAGCCAGTCGGTGTTGGGCTCGGCGCCGATGAACAGGAACAGGTTGCGCAGCTCGCGCCGGCCCTCCTCGCCGCTGTCGCGGCGGCGCCAGCGCACCGCGCTCAGCGCGCCGCCCTCGCCCTCGAGCGCGACGATCTCGGTGTGCGGCAACAGTTCGACGTTGCCGAGGCCCTCGATGCGGTCGATCAGGTAGCGCGACATGGTGGACGCCAGGCCGGGCCCGCGCACCAGCAGCCAGACCTTCCTGGCCTGGGCGGCCAGGTAGACCACCGCCTGCCCGGCCGAGTTGCCGCCGCCGACCAGCGCGATCTCCTCGCCGGCGCAGAGGCTGCGCTCGATGGCCGAGGCCCAGTAGTGCACGGAGGCGCACTCGAAGTCGGCCATCCCGGGCACGTCGAGCCGGCGGTAGCGGGCGCCGCTGGCGAGCACGACGGTCCGCGCCTGCACCACCTCGCCGCTGGCCAGATCGAGTCGGATCGGCGCGCCCGGCGCGGCCGGCTCGAACGAGGTCACCTCGTCCGGAATCGCCATCTCGACCCCGAACTTCTGCGCCTGGTTGAACGCGCGCGCCATCAGCGCCTGGCCGGTAATGCCGGTCGGAAAGCCGAGGTAGTTTTCGATCCTGGCCGAGGCCCCGGCCTGGCCGCCGAACGCGCGGCCGTCGAGCGTGATCGCTGAAAGACCTTCCGAGCCGGCGTAGACCGAGGCCGCCAGACCCGCCGGCCCGGCGCCGACGATGGCGACGTCATAGACCCGGTCCGGATCGAGCGCCCCGACCAGGCCGATGCAGCGCGCCAGCTGCACCTCGGTCGGGTTTCGCAACACCTGACCGCCGGCGCAGAGCACGATCGGCCATTCGCCTGGGCTCACGTGAAGCCGCTCCAGCAGCGCCTTGGCCTCCGGATCCTCGTCCGAGTCCATCGACACATAGGGATGGCTGTTGCGGCGGAGGAACTCCGCCAGCCGGCGCACGCCGGGATGGTCGTCCGGCCCCACGATCACCGGCCCGCCGGCGCCGACCTCGAGCAGCCCTATCCGGCGCAGGATCAGGGCCCGCATGATCCGCTCGCCGAGGTCCGCTTCGGCCACCAGCACGGCGCGCAAGCCTGGCGGGTCGATCACCAGCGCCTCGACCGGCCGGGCGGCGACCGCGTCCACCAGCGAGGGCCGGCCGCTCAGCTGCGCCAGTTCGCCCATGAACGAGCCCGGGCCGTGGCTGGTCACCGCCTGGTCGCCCCCGGCCTCGTCGCGCCGCGTGATGGCGACCTCGCCCTGCAGGATCACGGTGAGGCCATGGCCGCGCTCGCCGGTTCGCGCCAGCATTTCGCCCGCTGCGAACGACTGGACGTGGCCGAAGTGGCGGATGCGATCGATCTCCGCCGGCGCAAGCGCCGGAAACATCTGGTCGCGGCGGGTGTCCAGGATGGTGGGCGGCATGGCTAGGCCTCGGCGGCGGCGGGCTTGGCGGTCGGTGTCGGTTTCACGGCGGTCGCGGGCGGGGGGCTGATGACCAGCGCCACCGACCCCAGCGCGGCGGCCAGCACCGATCCCACCAGCACGCCGAGCTTGGCCACCGCGGCGTAGCCCTGGCCCGGGAACGCCTGCTCGGCCATCAGGATCGAGAGCGGATCGCCGATGCCGCAGAGGCACGCCGCGCCCAGGAACGCCAGGCGCGAGGCGTCGGCGGGGCCGATCGCGATCCGCGCCTTCACCGCCGCCCAGGTCGCCGCGACCATGCCCACCGGCTTACCGATCGCCAGCCCCAGCGCCACGCCCCACAGCACCCTGTCCGCGTACGGCGCGCCGAGGTTGGCCGTCAGCGACACGCCGGCGGCAGTGAAGGCGAACAGTGGCAGCACCACATAGGTCGACCAGGGGGCCAGGTTGCGCTCCACCCGCTCGGCCGGCGACAGCAACCGCGCGGCGGCGGCGGAAAGGTTGCGGCTGGCCCAGTCCCAGATCGGCTCCTGCTCGACCCGGCGCCGGTCGGCCCCGGCGCGGCGCAGCGCGCGCTCCGCCTGCTCGAGCTCGGCCAGCGCCGTCGCAGCCTGCGCGAGCAGCGGGCTGGCGGAGGGAGTTGGCCGTGTCGGCAGGAAGACGGCCAGCACCACGCCCGACAGCGCGCCCTCGATCCCGGCCAGGTGCAGCGAGGTCCACAGCCCGATCGCGGCGGCGAGGTAGGGCCAGCCGACGTAGATGCGCCAGCGGTTCAGCGTGTACATCAGTCCGACGGCCGCGACGCTCGCGATCAGCCATGCGGCGTGCAGGTTGTGCGGGTAGAAGATCGCCAGGATCAGGATGGCGAGGATGTCGTCGACCACGGCGTAGGCGGCGACGAACACCTTCAGACTGGCCGAGGCCCGGGCGCCGAACACGGCCAGGATGCCGAGCGTGAAGGCGATGCCGGTGTCGCTCGGCGCCGACCAGCCCGGCGCGGTCGGACCCGGATTGAGCGCCAGGTAGATCGCCGCCGGGACCAGCACCCCGCCCAGCGCCGCGATCACCGGCGCGGCCGCCGCCTTCGGGTCGCTGAGCGAGCCGGCGCTCATCTCGCGGCGGATCTCCAGCCCGACGATCAGGAAGAAGATCGCCAGCAGTCCCTCGGACGCCCACTCGGCGACGCTGAGCGACATCGCCCCGCCGACCGGTCCAACCGCCATCTGCGCATCCACGAACCGGGCGTACAGCGGCGCCAGCGGACTGTTGGCCAGCGCCAGCGCGGCGATGGCCGCGATCAGCAGCACGATGCCGGCCGAGCTCGGCAGGTTGGCGAACGCCCGCGCGGTGCGTTGCACCCTCGCGCCGACGGGACGCTCCAGCGCCTCCAGCATTGAGTAGAAGTCCCAGGCGCCGTCGTAGCGCACGCCGTCGACGAAGATGGTCGGCGTGGCGGTGACGCCGTTGCGCTCGCCGTCGGCGTGATCGTCGTCGACCCGTTTCTTCAGTTTCGGGTCCTCGAGATCGCGGCGGAAGCGGCGCATGTCGAGGCGCAGGCGCTTGGCGATGTCGAGCGCGACGGCCTCGGTCAACGCCGAGGGATGGTCGTAGAGGGCGTCGTGCATCTCCCAGAACTTGCCCTGCCGGCCGGCCGCCTCGGCCGCCAGCGACAGGAACTCGGCGCCGGGATGAACGCGCTCGTTGGGGAACTGGCGGTAGGCGTAAGCCAGCCGGTCGCCGAGCGCCTCGCGCAGACGGGCGAGCACCGGGCGCAGCCGGCGGCAGTAGGGGCACAGATAGTCGCCGTAGATCACGACAGTGGCCTGGCCGCGCTGCGCCGGGCCGCCGCGCACGTGGTCGCGCCGCCGGTCGACCGGACGCAGCAGCCGGCGCTCGGCCGTCTCGGCCATCAGCGCCGCGCCCCGGCGGCTTGCCGCCGCGTCTCAAGACTGAAACGCCGTCCCATCCGCAGTCCTCTTAGCCCGCGGCGGCGCGGTTCGCGAGAATGAGACGCTATCTTGTCCGGGCTAAATCGCCGCCGCCACCGCCGCCACCTGCGCGGGGATCGGCTGGCGCCCGTCGACCACGATCACCGGCTCATCCGGACCCGGTCGCTCGAGATCGGCGAACTGGCTGGCGATCAGCGTGGTCGGGAAGAAGTGGCCCTCGCGGCGCGACATCCGCCGCGCGACTTCGGCTTCGTCGAGGTCGATGTAGACGAACCTCACCCGGGGCCGCCCCGCCGCCAGCCGGTCGCGGTAGCGGCGCTTCAGCGCCGAGCAGGCGACGACGCCGGGTCCTTCGCCGCATCCATCGATCCACCCGGCCACCGCATCCAGCCATGGCGCGCGATCGGCGTCGGTGAGCGGCACGCCGGCGCTCATCTTGGCGACGTTGGCCGCCGGGTGCAGTTCGTCGCCGTCCTTGAACGGCCAGCCGAGCCGCGCGGCGATCGCCTCGCCGAGGGTGGTCTTGCCGGCGCCGGCGACGCCCATCACCACCAGCACGGTCCCGGCCATTTCAGCGGGCCTCCGCCGGCGCCAGGCGCGGCAGCACCAGAGTCTCGACGGCCTTGGCGAATCCGTCCTCCGAATTGGCCGCGGTCACCGCGCCGGCCGCCGCCTTCACGCCGACGGGCGACTGGCCCATGGCGATAGCGAAGCCGGCGATGCGGAACATGGCGACGTCGTTCGCCATGTCGCCGATCACGACCGTGCGCGCCAGGTCGACGCCGGCGTGGCCGGCGATGGCCTTCACCGCCTCGCCCTTGTTGGCCAGCGGGTGGGTGATGTCGACGTAGTAGGTCTGCGAGCGCTCGACATTGGCGCCGCTCGCGAGCTCCGCCCGCAGCTGGACTTCGACGCGATCGAGCAGTCCGGCGTCTTCCGATGGCGCGACGATCTTGTCGACGCGGCCGATCGCGGCGTCGAAGCTCGCCACCACCGTCGGATCGAAACCTACCGTCCGCCGCTCGCGCTCGACGTTGGGGCCATCGGGGTCGGTCAGCAGCCAGGCGTCGTCGGCGAACACCCACGGCCGCACGCCGGCGTCCGCCAGCAACTGCAGCGCGGTCCGGGCGACGCCAGCGTCCAGCCGGTGCGCTTGCAGCAGGCCGCCGGCCGCGCCCACCAGGTTGCCGCCGTTGAAAGCAGCGTAGGGTAGCGTGACGCCGAGCGCCGCCACGACCTGCGCCATCCCGCGTCCTGGCCGACTGGAGACCACGCTGAACGGAATCCCGGCGGCGCGAACCGCAGCGACCGCCCCGATCGCGGCGGGCGTCAGTCGTCTATCCGGCGTGAGCAGCGTCCCGTCGATGTCGGAGACGAACAGGCGGCCGTCCCGGGTCATTTCTCGGGCGTCTCGACGTGGCCGCCGAAGCCGAACCGCATCGCCGACAGCAGCTTCTCGCCGAAGGTGTGGTCGCGGCGCGAACGGAAGCGGGCGAACAGCGCCGCCGACAGCACGTCCGCCGGCACCGCCTCCTCGATCGCCGCCTGGATGGTCCAGCGGCCCTCGCCGCTGTCGGCGACGGCGCCGGTGTAGCGCTCGAGCTGGTGCTCGCCGGCCAGCGCCTGCGCGGCCAGGTCCAGCAGCCACGACGAGATCACGCTGCCGCGGCGCCAGACCTCGGCGATGTCGGGCAGGTTCAGCGCGAACCGGTCCGCCTCTGGCAGCACGTCCGAGGCCTTGCCGTTGAGGATGTCGAACCCCTCGGCGTAGGCCTGCATCATCCCGTACTCGATGCCGTTGTGGACCATCTTGACGAAGTGGCCGGCGCCCGCCGGGCCGGCGTGGATGTAGCCAAGCTCGGCGCGCGGATCGGCGCTCGGCGTCGCGTTTGGTGCGCGGGATGCCGCCGAGGCCCGGCGCCAGCGTCTTCAGGATCGGGTCGATCCGCTCGACCGCCGCGGCCTCGCCGCCGACCATCATGCAGAAGCCGCGCTCCAGGCCCCAGACCCCGCCCGAGGTGCCGATGTCGAGGTAGACGACGCCCTTCGGGGCCAGCGCCGCGGCCCGGCGGATGTCATCGCGGTAGAAGCTGTTGCCGCCGTCGATCAGCGCGTCGCCGGCGGCGAGCAGCTCGCCCAGCGCGGTCACCGTCTCCTCGGTCGGCCCGCCCGCCGGCAGCATCACCCAGACGGTGCGCGGCGCCTCGAGCGCCTGGACCAGCCCGGCGAGGTCCCGCGCCGCTGTCGCCCCGTCGGCGACCACCTTGCCGACCGCGTCTCCGTCGCGGTCGTAGACCACGCAGGCATGGCCGCCGCGCATCAGGCGCCGCGCGATATTGGCGCCCATCCTGCCCATGCCGACGACGCCGACCTGCATCAGGCGGCGCCGGCCATCTGCCGGCTCTTGGCGGCGACCGCGCTCAGCAGGGTCTCGAACGCCTTGGCGAACAGCTCGACGCCCTCGACCACCAGCGTGCGGGTGACGCCGTCGAGGTCGAGACCCAGGACCTCGGCGTCGGCCAGCTCACGCTCGGCTTCGGCGACGCCTTCGGTGAGCGTCGGCGACACCCGGCCGTGATCGCGGAACGCATCCAGCGTCTTCGGCGGCACGGTGTTGACCGTGTCCGGCCCGATCAGGTTGTCGACGTAGAGCGTCTCCGGATAGGTCGGGTCCTTCACGCCGGTGGAGGCCCAGAGCAGCCGTTGCGGCGTGGCGCCGGCGGCGGCGAGCGCCTTCCAGCGCGGTTCCGCAATCAGCGCCAGATAGCGCTGGTAGGCGCGCTTGGCGTTGGCGATGGCGACCTTGCCGCGCAGCCGGCGCAGCCGCGCCGCGTCATCGGCCGCCGCGCCCGCCTTCAGCCGCGCGTCGATCGCGCCGTCGATCTTGGTGTCGATACGGCTGACGAAGAAGCTGGCGACGCCGTGCACGCGGGCGACATCGCCGCCCGACGCCTTGATACGCCTCCAGCCCGGCGGTATGCGCCTCCGCCACCGCCAGATAGGCGTCGACGCCGAACAGCAGGGTGACGTTGACGTTGATCCCTTCGCCCACCAGCTGGCGGATCGCCGGAACCCCGGCCTGCGTGCCCGGCACCTTGATCATCAGGTTCGGCCGCCCGACCTCGCCCCACAGCCGCCGCGCCTCGGCGATCGTGCCGGCGGTGTCGTTGGCCAAGGTCGGCGAGACCTCGAGACTGACGAAGCCATCCTTGCCGCCAAGCCGGTCGAAGGTGGGGCGGAAGATATCCGCCGCCGCCTGGATGTCGGCGATGGCGATCCGCTCGTAGAGCGCCATCGGGCTCTTGTCGCCCGCCCGCAGTCCGGCCTGCACCCGGGCGTCATAGGCGTCGCCGTCGCCGATCGCCTTCTCGAAGATCGACGGGTTGGAGGTCAGGCCCGTGACCCCGTCGTCGGCGATCAGGCGGGCGAGTTCGCCGTCCTCCAGGATCTTGCGATGCAGATAGTCGAGCCAGACCGCCTGGCCGGCGGCTTCGAGTTCGCGCAGATGGTTGGTCATCGCTACCGTCTCCCAGGTCCCTCAGCCCGCCGCGTCCAGTTGGGCGAGGGCCGCGTCGCGAATATGGTCCGCCGTGAAGCCGAAGCGAAGCATCAGGTCCTTGATCGGCGCCGAAGCGCCGAAGCCGCGCATGCCGATCACCTCGCCCGTCGGTCCCACGTAGCGGTCCCAGCCTTGCGGCGATCCCGCCTCCACCGCCACGCGCGCCGTCACGCCCGCCGGCAGCACCGCAGCGCGATACCCCGGCGGCTGCGCTTCGAACAGCTCCCACGACGGCATCGAAACCACCCGGGCGCGGACGCCCTTCGCTGCGAGCAGCCCCTGCGCCTCGACGCAGAGCGAAACCTCGCTGCCGGTGGCGATCAGGATCACCTGTGGCGGCCCGCCCTCGGCGTCGGCCAGCACATAGCCTCCGCGGGCCAGGCCGCGACGCCGGCGCGAAATGCGTGCGGTCCAGCGTCGGCAGCGCCTGGCGCGAGAGCACCAGGCAGGCCGGGTCCGTCCTGAGCCAGGATCGTGCGCCACGCCTCCGCCGTCTCGTTGGCGTCGGCCGGGCGGATCACCAGCAGGTCCGGCATCGCCCGCAGCGCCGCCAGGTGCTCGATCGGCTGGTGGGTCGGGCCGTCCTGGCCGAGCCCGATCGAGTCGTGGGTGAAGACGAAGGTCACCGGCAATCGCATCAGCGCCGCCAGCCGGATCGCCGGGCGCATGTAGTCGCTGAACACCAGGAAGGTGCCCACGTAGGGCCGCAGGCCGCTCAGCGCCAGGCCGTTGGCGCAGGCCGCCATCGCGTGCTCGCGCACCCCGAAGTGGAAGTTGCGGCCGCCATGGCTCCCGGGCTCGAACGCGCCGGCGTCCGGCTGCTCCAGCAGGGTCTTGGTCGAGGGCGCGAGGTCCGCCGCGCCGCCGACCAGCCAGGGGATCGCCGGCCCCAGCGCCTGCAGCGCCTTGCCCGACGCCTCGCGGCTGGCGATCCCTTTCGCGTCGGGCTCGAAGGTCGGAAGACCCGCATCCCAGGCCCCAGGCAGCGCGCCGGCCTGGATCAGCTTCAGCGCCGCCGCCAGGTGCGGGAACATCTCGGCATAGCGCGCCGACGCCTCGTCCCAGGCGCGGCTCAGCCGCCGGCCGCGTTCGCCGAGGGTCTCCGCGAACTGCGCCTTCGCCCCGTCCGGAACCAGGAACTGCGCGTCTTCTGGCCAGCCGTAGGCGCGCTTGGTCAGCCGCACCTCCTCCTCGCCCAGCGGATCGCTGTGCGCCTTGGAGGTCCCCTGCTTGTGCGGCGAGCCGTAGCCGATCACGCTCCTGACGCGGATCAGCGTCGGCCGCTCGGTCGTCGCCAGGAACTGCTCGACCGCGGCGGCGAACGCCTCGCAATCGTTGGCGTCTTCCACCGAGTGGGTGGCCCAGCCGTAGCCCTCGAAGCGCTTCAGCACGTCTTCGCTGAAGGCCAGCTCGGTGGGGCCCTCGATCGAGACCTGGTTGTCGTCGTAGATCCAGCAGAGGTTGGCGAGCTTCAGGTGGCCGGCGAGCGAGGCGGCCTCGCCCGAGATCCCCTCCATCAGGTCGCCGTCGCTGCAGATGGCGTAGACGTTGTAGTCGAACAGGGCGTGGCCTTCGCGATCATAGCGCGCGGCCAGCCAGCGCTGCGCCGCCGCCATGCCGACGCTGGTCCCAACGCCCTGTCCCAGCGGCCCGGTGGTGGTCTCGACGCCGGTGGTGACCCCATGCTCGGGATGACCGGGACAGACGCTGTCGAGCTGCCGGAAACGCCTGATGTCGTCGAGGCGGACGGCCGGGCGGCCGAGCGGCGCGCCATCCTTGTCCACCGCCTCGACGCCGGCCAGGTGCAGCAGCGCGTACAGCAGCATCGAGGCGTGGCCGTTGGAGAGCACGAAGCGGTCGCGGTTCGGCCACAGCGGCCGGGCCGGGTCGTAGCGCAGGAACCGCGTCCAGAGCGTGTAGGCGACCGGCGCGAGGCCCATCGGCGCGCCGGCGTGGCCGGAGTCGGCCTTCTGCACCGCGTCGATCGCCAGCGTGCGGATGGTGTTGATCGCGACCTGGTCGATGTCGCCCGCCGGCGTCTGCGCTTGCCTGACGGCGGACATCTGCTCTGAGGCCATGGTCCTGCTCCTCGACGCCCCCCGGCAGACTGGCAACGGAGGGCCGTCCCGCGGGTTCCGCCCAGGGCCAAATAATGACCGCGCCCGGCTTAGACGTAGCGCGGGATCGGGCCGTTGTGCGGCGTCATGCGGTCGGTGAGATCGAGGAAGATCTCGTCGACGTAGCACCAGCCCCAGCCCTCCGGCGGATCATAGCCTTCGATGATCGGGTGGCCGGTGGCGTGGAAATGCTTGGTCGCGTGCCGGTGCAGCGACTGGTCGCAGCAGCCGACGTGGCCGCAACTGCGGCACAGGCGCAGGTGCACCCAATGCGAGCCGATCTTCAGGCACTCCTCGCAGCCGAGCGCGCTGGGGGTGACCGCGCGGATGCTGTCGCTGTGGGGACACTCGTCGGACATGACCGGTTCTCCCTCTCGGCGTCCGTGCGGGGGTATATGCTGCCTCAGGTGAGCGATCACGACCAGATGCTGGCGGCGATCCTGGCCGCCCCCGACGACGACGCGCCGCGCCGCGCCTACGCCGAGTGGCTGACGCGCCGTGGGGATCCGCGCGGCGAGTTCATCACCCTGCAGCTGCTGGACGGCGACAACCACGCCGACTGGCGCGCCGCCGCGGCGGCCGACGCGATCCGCCAGCAGCACGGCGCCGGCTGGGTTCCGCCGATCAAGGGTCTCTCGGTTAGCGCTTTTCGTCGCGGCTTCCCCGACGTGGTCTTCATGTCGGGCGAGGACTTCGTCGCCGGCGCCGAGGCGCTGTTCCGGCTCGCGCCGGTGCGCGGGGTCGCGCTGTTCCAGCCCGGACCTCAGCTCGGACGCATCGCCGCCTTGCCCCAGTTGGCGAAGCTGCGCCGTCTCGACCTCGGCGACGGCGTGGACACCAGCCAGCTGGCGGCGCTGGCCGCCTCGCCCTGGATCGCCGACCTGGCGACGCTCGAGTTGCGCGACAGTCCGATCGGCGACGACGGCGCCGGCGCGCTGGCGCAGGCGGCCGGGCTGAGGCGGCTGGAGACGCTCGTCCTGGTCGGGTGCCAGATCGGTCCGGAGGGCGTGCGCCGCCTTGCCGGCTCGCCGATCCTGGCCCGCCTGAGCTATCTGAACCTGGCCGGCAACACGATCGGAACCGGCATGGCCGCGCTGTCGGCCTGGCCCGACCCGCCTGGACCCGCTTTCGTCGCGCCGCCGCCGCCCGACACCGGCGTCGCAGCGCTGGCGGCGTCGCCGCAACTGGGTCCGCTGCGGCGGCTCTACCTGCCGCGCTGCGAACTCGGGGACGAGGACATCGCCGCCCTCGCCGCGTCACCCCGCTTCGAAGCCCTCGAGGAACTGGTGCTCGACGGGAACCTGATCCGCGACGCCGGCGCGGCGGCGCTGGCGAGCTCGCCAGGTCTGGGCCGTCTCGTCACGCTCAGGCTTGGACACAACCTGATCGGCGACGCCGGCGCCGCCGCCTTCGCCGCGGCGACCGGTCTGCGGCGCCTGGCGCGGCTGGACCTGACCGAGAACTCGATCCACGACGCCGGCGGCGAGGCGCTGGCCGCTGGCGCCGGCCTGCCGGCGCTGGCGACGCTCGGTCTCTCGCACAATCCGATCTATGTCCCCGGACTGACCGAGGACTGGCTCGATGGCGACGCCGTGGTGGGCGCGGGTCCGGTCAACATGAGCGCCGCGCAGCTGCACGAGCGCTTTGGGCGCCGCTTCAACGTCGAGTAGCTAGCCGGAGCCAGGCTGCTGACAGAGCCCGACGGTGTACCAGGGCGCGCCAAGCGCGCCGGGATGCAGGACGACGCAGACCTCCTGGCCGGGTTGGACGTTGCGGTAGACGTCCGAAGACACCCTGACCGAGCCGGGCTCCTGCTGCGGACCCCAGGCCGGCAGCGTGACGTAGTAGCTCGTCGCCCGTCGCGTGGTCTTGTACTCGCCGGTGACCGGAACCTTGAACGGCCGCGGCGGGGCGTGGTCGAGCCGGGTGTCGAGTTCCTCGTAGACGGCGCAGGCGACGACCACGCCCAGGATCAGCATCAGCGGCCAGAGCCGGCGGTTGCCGCGGAACCGCAACTGCCACAGCGCGAACCCTGCCAGGCCGACAACGGCCCCCACGATCGCCGGGACCAGGTCGGACGACAGGTGCAGCAGCTGCACCGTGAACGCCGCTTTCATGACCAGCCCCGCCAGCGGCGCCAGGAACAACGCGGGCAGGCCGGCGGCCCCGCCTTTGGCGTCGAACAGCGCGAAGGAGGCAGGGAACACGGCGGCCAGGCCGACGGCCGTGAGCGACGCGACCGGGGCGCCGATGGCCGAGGTGGGAAACGGATCGAACTCCAGGAACGCCCAGGCGCCGACAACGACGCCCAGGATGTTGAGCGCCCAGGCCGCAGCCGCGACGCCCGGCTTACGCGGCGCCGCGGTCGGCGTTTCCGACATCAGGCTGGACAGCCGGCCAGGCTCACTCCGCCGCGACGGCGCGGTGCGGCAGCTTCCAGTCCGGACGCGGGAAGTGGCAGGTGTAGCCGTTCGGGTAGCGCTCCAGGTAGTCCTGGTGCTCCGGCTCGGCCTGCCAGAAGTCGCCTACTGGCTTGACCTCGGTCACCACCTCGCCGGGCCAAAGGCCCGAGGCCTCGACGTCCTTGATGGTGTCGCGCGCCGTCCGCCACTGCGCGTCGTCGACGTAGTAGATCGCCGAGCGGTAGCTGCGGCCGAGGTCGTTGCCCTGGCGGTTGCGGGTGGTCGGGTCGTGGATCTGGAAGAATAGTTCCAGCAGGCCGCGATAGCTCAGCTTGGTCGGGTCGAAGATGACCTCGATCGCTTCGGCGTGGTCGCCGTGGTTACGATAGGTGGCGTTGGGGACGTCGCCGCCGGTGTAGCCGACCCGGGTGGAGATCACGCCGGGCTGCTTGCGGATCAGGTCCTGCATGCCCCAGAAACAGCCGCCGGCGAGGACGGCGCGTTCGGTTTCAGCCATGGGTTGGATCCTTTGCCTGAAGATTGCGCCGCCCAGAGATAGGACGGTCCGGGGCCCGCGTTAAGACGTCTTCGCGCCGAAGACCGGTCGGCCAGCGATCAAGGTCGCGGCGACGAGGTCCGCGCTGGGGGCCGCCAGGGCGTCGGCGAGCGGCGTCTCGAGCAGGCAGAGGTCGGCCGGGGCGCCGGGTGCGACGCGGCGGGGCGAACCACCAGGCGCGGCGGGGGCGGCGAGGTAGAGCGCCAGCGCGGCGGCGGGGCTGACCCGCTCGTTTTCGCCGAGCAGCCGGCCGCAGATCGTCCGCCTGTTCGCCGCGGCGGCGATCCCGCGCCAGGGGTCGGGCGAGGCGTAGGGCGCGTCGGAGCTCGCGGCGACCGGGACGCCGGCGGCGATCAGGCTGGCGCAGCGGTAGAGATCGGTCTGCTCGGCCGGCTCGACCTCGGCGAGGTAGCGGTCGCCGCGCTCGGCCACGAACGCCGGCTGGGTGACCACGGTGAGGCCCAGCGCGCGGATCACGCCGATCGCCTCGGCCGGGATGACCCCGCCGTGCTCGATCCGGTCGCCGGGCCGCGCGCTGGCCGTCTGCAGCGCCGCCAGGGTAAGCGCCAGCTCGCCGGCGGTGACGCAGTGGGTCGCAATCGCCCGGCCCCAGACCCGCGCCTGGCCGATCCGCGCCACGAAGTCGTCCAGCGGCGGCAGGTCATGGTCGTCGAGCAGCACCTTCACCGGGCCGACGGCGAACGCCCCATCCGACGGAGCTTCCAGCGCGGCCCCGCTCATGAGGGTCAGCCGTTGCGGCAGCTCGCCGGCGCGGTGCGCGGCGGCCAGCCGTCCAGCGGCGTCGGCGTCGGTGGTGACGCTGGCGTCGGTGACTGCGGTGATCCCGAACGCGGCCAGCTGGCGCCCGACTTCGGCCAGTGACGGCGGCGCGTCGGCCAGCCGCGTCCGCAACCAGGCGTCGCCGCGCCAGATCCGGCCCGTCGGCCGGCCCGCGGCGTCGCGCTCGATGCTGGGCGTGGTCGCCCCCGCCGCGCCCACCCGCTCCAGCGCCAGAGTGTTCAGCACCCAGAGCGAACCGGTCTGGTGCTGCACCCGGACCGGGTGGCCGGGCGCGATGGCGTCGAGCTGCGCCCGCATGAGTTCGCCGGCCATCGCCTCGTGGTAGCCGGTGACCCGAAGCCACAGTCCTGGCGCCCGCGCCGCCAGCGCGGCCTCGATGCGGCCCCTGAAGCCCGCCGCCGACGCGACGCCGCCGAGCGCCAGCGACTCCCCCTGCGCGGCCAGGGCGAACAGGTGGATGTGGTGGTCGACCAGGCCCGGGATCAGCGCGCCGCCGCGCCCATCGAGAGTCTCGCCGCGGCCTGCCAACGCGGCGCCGATCTCCGCGACGCGGCCGCCCTCGATCCGCACGTCGAGGCCGGCGCGCCCCTCGACCTCGACGTCGCGGATGACGAGCGAGGTCATGCCGCCAGCGTGGCCTTGCGATCGGCCGCCGCACCGGCCGCAGAGCGGGCCAGGCTGATATCGACCAGCACGCCGCCGCCGGACGCCAGGCCCTCCAGCACGCCGATCGCCGCCGCCAGGCCGGTGACCGGATCGGCCAGCGCGTCGCCGAGGAAGCGCGGCGCGCCGGCTTTGGTCCAGCCCACAAGGCCGCCGGCCGCCGCGGCGTCGTCGCCGAACGCGACGCGCTGCGCCGCTTCGCCGCGCCAGCCGTAGCCGGTGATCGCCACCCAGGTCAGCGCGGGGCTGGCTTTGAAGATCTCCTCCGGCGCCAGGCCCAGCGAGGCGAACGCCCGCGGCCGCGCGCTGGTGATCAGAACGTCCGCCGCCAGGATCTCGTCGCGCAGTCTCGCCTGTCCGTCCGGCGAGCCGAGATCGATCGACCGGTCGCGCTTGCGGCCATTGAGGCGCTGGAAGAACGGCGGCGTTCCCGTGCGGGTCGGGTCGGGCCGGCGGGTGCTCTCCACCTTGGTCACGTCCATTCCGGCCTCGGCCAGGACGGCGCCGCACATCGGCCCGGCCCACAGCGCCGACAGGTCGACCACCCGGGGCGGGCCCGTTCGCGACCCACGCGTCGGCGTCCCCAACCGGAGCGGCGCGCTCGGGTTCGGCGCGGTGATCTCGCCGACCCGGCACGCCGGCAGTCCCAGCAGGATCGCGTCCGCCAGCAGCTCGGCCGCCGGTCGCGCGCTCGCCAGGCGCCGGATCGTCGCCCAGGGATCGTCGGCCACGTCGCTCCGCAGCCAGGCGGCGACGAGGTCGCGGTCGTCATCTCGGGCGAGGTTCAGCGCCATCCAGTCGTCGGCGCAGCGGAACATCCGGCAGGCGCGGTTCGCCGACGCGAGCCCGGGTCGATGCAGGGTCAGCAGCCCACGGCGGTCGAGGACACCCAGCGTCGTGACATCGACAGGCTGGCCCAGTTCGGCGGTCAAACTGCGGATCCGCGCCGCCTGCCGCGCCAGGGTGGCGGCGATCGGGCTCATGGTTCGACCGCGTCGACCAGGCCCCAGGCCAGCGCGGTCGCGGCGTCGACGTCCACTCCGGAGATCGCCATCCAGCAGGCGCGCTGACGGCCGATCCGCCGCGGGATCGTCGCCACACCGCCGGCGCCCGGGATCAGGCCCATCGCGACTTCCGGCAGCCGGAAGAACGCGTCCGGCCTGGCGACCACCCGGCCCGCCGCCGCCGGGACCTCGATTCCGGCGCCGACGCAGGCGCCGTGGAGGCGCGCCGTGGCGCGATCGCGCAGGCCGTAAAGCAGTCGCGCGGGTGAGCGCAGGGTGCGGATCAGGTGGGCCTCGCCCGACGTCGCCCGCGCTGCCGAACTCGTCGAGATCGCCGCCGGCGCTGAACGCCGGACCGACGCCGCTGAGTTCGACCGGCGGCCGGTCCGGGTGCTCGGCCGCGAACGCCAGCGCCTCGCACAGCGCATCGCGCATCGCCGCGTCGAACGCGTTGCGGCGATCGGGTCGGTTCAGCGTGATCCGGATCGCGCCAGGTTCGGCGTCGACCAGCACCCGCGGCGTCGCGGCCTCGTCGCGCTGGCGCACCGGCGTTCCGGCGCGCCAGGCCTTGAAGCCCGCCGACGCGAGCAGCATCGAATAGCCGACCGACTCGATCGCCAGGGCGTCGTCGAAGCTCAGCTGCGGCGACGCGCGCAGCACCTGCGCCGCCACGGCGGCGGCGGCCGGCTGGGCGCCGATCCGCCGTTCGAGCGTGGCGACGCCAGCTTCGATGTCGGTGACGCCGACCCAGGGCCGCGGCGCGGCGGGATCGGCGCTGAGCAGGATGTCGAACGGCTCGAGCCCCACGGCGGGCAACGGTCCGGCGCGATGCAAGCCGATCCGCACGGCGCCGGGACCGGCCGCGCGCCGCCTCGCCCGGGAAGCTCGGTCACGACCGCGCCGGCGCCGCCGAGGGCCTTCATGTCGTCAAGCAGTTGGCCGGGCGGGGGCGCCAAACCTCCCTCCCCTGCGGCCGTCAGACCGTCGCCGGCTGGTTGGCGGGCGCGGTCAGCTCGGCCTTCAGCTGCCGGCGCAACAGCTTGCCGGTCTCGTTGTAGGGCAGCGCCTCGCGGAACTCCCATACCTCCGGGGTCTTGGTCGAGCGCAGGCGCGCCTTCACCCACGCCGCCAGCTCTTCGCTCGACGGCTTGCCGTCCTTGGCGACGACGCAGGCCGCCACGCGTTCACCCCACTCGACGTCGGGCAGGCCGAGCACCGCGACGTCGGCGACGTTCGGGTGCTCGCGCAGCACGTCCTCGATCTCGCCGGGGGAGATGTTCTCGCCGCCGCGCACGATCACGTCGTCCAGCCGGCCCTCGACGAAGAGGTAGCCTTCCTCGTCCATCCAGCCGCCATCGTTGGTGGGAAACCAGCCGTCTTCCTGCACCGTCTTCTTGTGCAGGTATTCGCCCGAGACCTGTTCGCCGCGCACGTAGATCTCGCCGGACTGGCCGGGCGGCAGCGGGTTCCCCTCCGGATCGCGGATCTCGACCTCCAGCGTCGGCAGCGGCCGGCCGACCGAGCCCAGCCGCCGGCGCACCGCCTCGTCGGTGGAGGCGATCGCCTCGCGGTGGTCGTCCGGGCTCAGCACCGAGATGGTCGAGCTGGTCTCGGTCAGGCCGTAGGCGTTGACGAAGTCCACGTGCGGCAACAGGCGCAGCGCCCGCTCGATCACCGGCTGCGGCATCCGCCCGCCGCCATAGGAGATCGCCTTCAGGTGCGGCAGGTGCTCGTGGCGCTTTTCCAGCACGTCGAGGATGCGGCCGAGCATGGTCGGCACCACCATCGCGTGGGTGACCTTCTCCTTCGCCGCCGCGTCGACCCAGATCTCCGGCGTGAACGCCGGCAGGTGAACGGTGCGCCGCCCGCCGTAGACCCCGGTCAGCACCGCCGAGATGCCGGCGATGTGGTAGGCCGGCACGCTGACCAGCGCCGCTTCGTGTTCCTCGCTGCCGAGGAACTCGACCGTCGAGATCACGTAGCTGGTCAGGTTGCGGTGGCGCAGCACCGCCGCCTTCGGCTCGCCGGTGGTGCCGCTGGTGAACAGCAGCACGCCGACGTCGGGCTCGACCTCCGGCAGTTCGCGCGTGCGATTCGCCTCGTCGAGGCAGGCCGCCTCGAACGCGGTGCGGGTCGCCACCGTGACGCCGGCCGCCGGCTGCAGCCGCGCGACCATGTCGTCGTCGACGATGGCGACCGACGGCGCGGTGCGGGCCAGCAGCCGGTTCAGGTCGGCGTCGGTCAGGCGATAGTTCAGCGGCGTGAACGGCTTGCCGATCAGCCCGCTGGCGAAGACGGCGATCGCCAGCGGCGGCCCGTTGAGGCCGAGGAACACCACCGTGTCGCCGCCCAGGTCCAGCAGCCAGGCCGCGCCGCCGCGGGCCCTGGCGCGCACCTCGTCGAAGCTGACGCCGTCGTCGACGCCGCCCAGCGCCAGCCGGTCCGGCGCGGCGTCGGCGGCCATGTCGAGCAGAAGGGTCGTGTGCATCGGACGTCAGTCCGAGGCGGGAAGCTTCTTGGCTTCCTTGGCCCCGATGGCGCGGCCATCGATCGAAAGCGAACCGACGCCGCCCTTGGTGCAGAGGATCTCCAGCCCGCTCACCTCGTCGGCGAAGCGCTTGCCCGCCGCCGTGCCGCCGGAAAAGTCCGGCGACATCGCCAGCCCCGCGGGCTTCTCGGCGTTGTGCGCGACCATCGGCTGGCCGCCGCACTGCAGTTCGGCCGGCTCCTTCACCGCCCGCACCACCACCACTTCGGTGTCGCAAACGGCGCTCTTCCAGCGCGATCCCGGTTTCAATTCCATCAAATCACTCCCTGGCGGCGGCCCGTCCGCCGCCGTCGCCTTATCATTATGCGACATCGTCAGTGCGAAAGCGAAGCGGCCGCGTCAAGGCCGAGACCGCGCCGCGCGCGCGTCTGACGCTGCGGAACGCCCCCGACCCCGGCAAATGCCTCGCCATCGTGCGCCTGCAATGGGTCGATGTTCCCCATTGGCGCCATGCCGGCAAGCGGGCGTCGCCCCGTCGAGCGCCCCCGATGTCGGAACGCGACCGCCGGGAGCGTCCTTGGCACAACCATGTTCGCGGGGAGCGCATCGATGACGGAAATTTGCCCAGGGTTTGCGGCTGTCCTGCAGCGGAAACCCGACAACGTCGGCTGGACCCCCATGGCCTGGCTACGTTCTGTCCCGTTCTTCAGGAGGACGCTCCTGGTGGTGGGACACGCATGTGCGGCGCTGGTCTGCGCGTCTGCCGCGCACGCGGCGGACTACCCCTCGATGGCGCCGCTGGATCAATACATGATGGATCGTTCCGCCGAGATCGCGCTGGCGAAGAGCGCTGCGCCGCCTTCCATCGCAGACAAGGCGACGGTGCTGGTGCTCACGCGTCACGGCTATGTCACCGCGGTCAAGGGCAGCAACGGATTCGTCTGCGCCGTCGAGCGGGCGTGGATGTCGCAATATGACTTTCCAGGGTTCTGGAATCCACGCATGCGCGGGCCGTTGTGCTTCAACCCGCCCGCCGTGCGGTCGATCTTGCCATACACGATCAAGCGTACGGAGCTGGTGTTGGCGGGGCGCTCGAAGCCACAAATCGTCGCCGCCATCAGGGCTGGCATCGACAGGCATGCGCTGCCGCGGCTCGAGGCCGGCGCGCTCACCTACATGATGTCGAGACAGGGCTACCTGAACGACGACGCCCGCAACTGGGTCCCGCATCTGATGTTCTATTTCCCGCGCGCGGCGGGTGCGACGTGGGGCGCCGATCTGCCCGGTGCGCCTGCGATGCTGAACCCCCAGTTTCAGCAATCGCCGGAGGCGATGAGCGTGCTGATGGTGCCGGTGACTTATTGGTCCGATGGCGCGCCCGCGCCGTCCATGCAGTGACGGAGTAGCGCCGCCGCAGCCAGGTGGCCCATGACACATCCCGGCTGGCCTGATGTTAGGACCCCACAAGGTCGCTCAGGCGGCGCGGAGGTGGGTATGCTGCAAGGACGATGTCACTGCGGACGGGTGGGCTGGCGGTTTGATGGCGTGCCCGACCACGCAACCGCCTGCAATTGCTCGATGTGCCGCCGCCGCGGCGCGCTGTGGGGCTACGGCCACGAGGGCGTCGATGTGCATGTCGACGGTGAGACGGCCGTCTACGTCTGGGGCGACGCCAGCCTCGGCTCCCACTTCTGTCCGACCTGCGGGATCGTCGCCTACTGGCGCGGGCTGACCACCGACGCCGAAGGTCGGCGACGCATGGGCTTCAACCTGCGCCTGGCCGAGCCGGAGGCAGTCGCCGACATCCCGGTTCGCCACCTCGATGGCCTCGACACCTGGGAGGGCGTCAACGACGGGCGCCGCGTCAGGGAAATGTGGTTCTAAGCGGCGGGAAGTGGCCCGCGTGCGCCGGTGCGCCGCCGTCAGGCCGCCACTGACACCGCCGCCATCCGGTCCAGGCGGGCGTGGATGATGTCCTCGGCCTGCTTCATGATCCGCTTCACCAGTTCGTCGCAGCTGGGGATGTCGTGGATCAGGCCCTGGCTCTGGCCGGCCGACCAGATGCCGCCGTCGATGTCGCCGCCGACCATCACGTTGGCGCGGCCGCGGGCGCCGGACACCAGTTCGCGCACGTCGTCGATGGTCTTGGTCGGATCCTGCTGGATCTCCACCACCTTCTCCGAGACCACGTTGCGCGCCACCCGCGAGGTGTTGCGCAGGGTGCGGTTCATCAGGATGGTGTCGCGCTCGGTGTTCTTGACGATCGCTTCCTTCACGTTCTGGTGGATGCCGGCTTCCTTGGTCGCCATGAAGCGGGTGCCCATGTTGACCCCCTCGGCGCCCAGCGACAGCGCCGCGACCAGCGAGCGGCCGTCGGCCATGCCGCCGGAGGCGATCACCGGGATATCGACGGCGTCGACCGTCGCCGGCAGCAGCACGATCAGGGTCACGTCGTCCTCGCCGGGGTGGCCGGCGCATTCGAAGCCGTCGATGCTGATCACGTCGACGCCAAGCCGGGCGGCGGTGACGCTGTGGCGGACCGAGGTGCACTTGTGGATCACCTTGACGCCGGCGTTCTTGAAGTCCGGCAGGTGCTCGATCGGGCTGCGCCCGGCGGTCTCGACGATCTTGATGCCGCTCTCGATGATCGCCTTGCGGTAGTCGTCGTAGGGGATCGGGTTCAGCGACGGCAGCAGGGTCAGGTTCACCCCGAACGGCTTCTTGGTCAGCTTGCGGGTCTTCTCGATCTCGGCGTGCAGCAGCTCCGCGGTCGGAAACAGGTGGGCGACGATGAAGCCCAGCGCCCCGGCGTTGGCCACCGCCGCCACCAGTTCGCCGTAGCCGACGCCGGTCATGCCGCCCATGACGAGCGGGGTTTCGACCCCGAACATCTCGGTGATGCGTGTCTTGATCATACTGCTTCCTTCCCTCGGACAGCTGTTCTCGCCGGCGCGCCGCGGCCGCCGTCTTCAGTCGAAACCTACTTTGCCAGCAAGTATTCGGGGGCGGCAAGGGCGCCGCGAGGGCATGGGTAGCTTTACGCCACCCTGGCCCTAGGCAAACTCCGGCAGATGGCGGCGCTCCAGCTGACTGCGCACCTTGGTCGGGATCGCGATCGATCGGCGGGCGTCGAGGTCGAGCGCGACGCTGACGTTGTCGTTCAGCGAGACGATCTCGCCGGTGGTGGTGTTGAAGATCCAGCGCCGCGAATGGCGCGCCTTGCCGTGCAGCGCGATCTCCGCGCCGATCGAGGCCAGCACGTCGCCGGCCCGCGGGGCCGAGACGCGCACCGTGCGGGTCTCCATCGAGGCCCAGCCGAAGCGGTGGCCCTCGTCGCTGGTGAAGGTCATCGGGCCCCAATGTCCTGCGCCGGGGGCCTCGCCCTCCCCTTCCCTGGGCAGGCGCGGCATGCGCAGGTTGCCGAACATCATGTCCTGGCTGTCGGCGAGGAAGCCGTGTTCGTCACAGTCGGCCGCCTCGATCGTCCGCTCCATCCGCCGCCCCATCGGGTCGGCATGGTCGTCGGCGAGCCGCTCGGCCAGGTCCTCGAATCGCACGTCCAGGCGCGGCGGGCCAAGGTCGACGGAACGCGGCCGTCCGTACTCCGGCGCTTCGATCAGTCTCGCGGCGGCGTCGGCGAGGACGACCGGCGGCAAAGTCATGCGCTTGCGGGTGGCCGGCGCGACGAGCGAGGCGCCGATGATGAAGGTGGCGGCGATCTCGGCCTTGGCGTCGTTGGCGACCTCGAAGTAGAGCGACAGCGCCTCCGGCGTCGCCTCCAGCACCCCGCCGCGAACGACCAGGGTCGAGCCCTTGAACTGCTCGCGGTGGTAGCGGGTGTAGCTGTCGTGCTGGATCAGCCGTGCGCCCAGGACCTCGCAGGCATCGGGGCCCAGACCCAATGAGTCCATCAGCGCTTTGAAGCCTCGCTGCGCCCGTTCCATGTAGAAACGAACGTTCAAATGCCCCAGATGATCAATTTCGTTCGGTTGAATCTCAGAACTGTAGAGTAATTCCATCTATCCCGCTCAAATCACCAACACCGGTCAAGCAATTCGCAATGCGGTATCAGCCGTGCGGCGGTGCGTCAATCAAACAAGCGTTCGAGGCGCGCCAGACGGGCGCCCGGGCTGGGGTCAGAGTGGGCTGGGCAGGCGGTTGATCTTGAGGCCGCCCGGCGCGGGCTGGCCGGCGTCGCGGGACCCGACGCGCGGCACCCGGCCCTGCGCGATTTCCGCAGCGTCAAGCAGGCGGCGACCGGAAAGCACCGCCTCGGCGATCGACATCTTGATCGGCTTGCCGTCGTCGAGCAGCACGATCACCTCGTTGCCGGCGACCACCACGTTCAGACCAGAACAAAAGCTGGCGAAGGGCGGCGGCGTCCGCGGCAAGGCCGTCATCAATGGTCCTCCCACGACAGCGTTCGCATCGACGAGCGCAGGCCGCCGACCCAGCATCCTGCGCCCAGGGGGGTAACGATCGCGTAAAGGCGCGCGGTCAGCCGACCCGGCGCCGGGAGCCGCGGTTGACCTGGGTCAACGCGCCAGGCAGCCGCCCGGGCGACAGATGCGGATGCGCCGCCCGGGAGCCACCGTGACCGTCGTTCCGATCGCCTACTACTCCGATGTGCTGTGCGTCTGGGCCTACATCGCCCAGCTGCGCGTCGACGCGGTCAAGGCGCGGTTCGGCGAGCAGGTGCGGTTCGACAAACGGTTCTGCACCGTCTTCGGCGACACCCGGCGCAAGATCGACGCGACCTGGGGCGACAAGGGCGGCTACGCCGGCTTCAACGCCCACCTGCGCCAGGCCGCCGAGGCATTCCCGGTGGTCAAGCTCAATCCGGACATCTGGCTGACCGTCCAGCCGGCGTCGTCCGACGGCGCGCAGCTCTTCCTCAAGGCGGTCCAGTTGGCCGAGGCCGCCGGCGAGGCCGAACCGGGCGCGGCGGCGAGCGCGACCTGGGCGATGCGCTGCGCCTTCTTCGAGGAAGGCCGCGACATCGCCGACTGGGCGGTGCAGCGCGAGGTCGGCGCGCGCAGCGGCGTCGACTGCGCCTGCGCCGACGCCCTGATCCGCGACGGGCGCGCCTTCGCGGCGCTCTCGACCGACTACCGGATGGCCGCCGAGGCTGGCGTCCAGGGCAGCCCCAGCTTCGTGCTCAACCAGGGCCGCCAGAAGCTCTACGGCAACGTCGGCTTCCGGATCATCGAGGCCAACATCAGCGAGCTGTTGCGCGAGCCCAGGACCGACCAGGCCAGCTGGTGCTGATCAGCCGCACCTGGCGGGCCATCTGGCGGTCAGGTCGTCCCAGGCGCCTCAGGCGGACGGGCCCTCATTCTCGCGCCCCCGCACCACACGCCTGCCTCGCATCGGGCCCTGGGTCTCGGTGACCACGGTGCATTGGCCCTCTGGCGTCGCGTCGGTCTCGTAGAAGATCACCACCCAGTCGTGGGTGCGGCCAAGCTGGTGGGCGAGCGGCGTGTTCGAGAACAGCGCCGTGAAGCGCCATTCGCCGCGCTCGGTGTGCAGGATCGGCAGCCAGGCCTCCGCCGTCGGGTTGAACCGCCGCGGCGCGATCCGGGGGAGCCGTCCGTCCCGAGCGGCCTCTCGATACGCCTGGTCGACGTCCAGCAGCATCGACACCGGAGGTCGTTCGGCCACGGCCCGCGCGCGGCGCAGCCTGGGCCGGCCGAGGCGTTCGGCCAGGGCGCTCTGGACCATCCGCAGGCGCCGGGGCCCCCACCCCGCGGCCTCGGCAAGGCGTCCGTCGTGGGCCGCCGTCTCCAGCGCCTCCAGCGATGAGAGGTGCAGATCCTCCGCCAGGCGCCGGGCCAGGGCCGGTCCGATGCCGGGGATGGTGCGGAACAGCGCCTCGGGCTCGGCCTCGCCGCGCACCCGGTCGAGCTGCGACCAGCGCCCGGTGAGACAGAGTTCGGCCAAGGCGGCGGCGATCCGCGGACCGATTCCAGGCAGGGCGTCCAGGCCCTCGCGGCCCTCGGCGGCCAGGATCGCCGAGACGGGTCTTGGGAGACGCTCGACGAAGTCGGCGGCGTTGCGATAGGCCCGCGCGCGGAAGGGATTGGCGGCCTGGCCATCGACCAGGTCAGCGTAGTCCCGAAGCCTCGCGGCCAGGGCCGCGTTCTCGGTCCGGGCGACGGCGTCGTGGCCGGCGTCGGTCGATGGCGACTCGATCCTGGCGACCATGGGCTCGCCGCTCAGTCGGCCAGGGCCGGGAACTCCGGCGCTGCGACGGACCTGGCATGGGTGTCGAGGTAGTCGTTCAAGGAATAGCCGAGCTGCGAGAGCGCGTCCTCGAGGTAGTCGCTCACGGTCGGCATCCCGAGCGCGTAGTGGGCGGTCTGCGCCGCATCCACCTCGCGGGCGCTCTCGCGCGCTTCGGCCCACTCGCCCAGGTCGAAATCGCCGCGCCCGATCCAGATCAGGGCGATCAGATCGAGCTTCTGGTCAACGTTCAACGCATCGACGGCGGCGGCGAACTCCTCCTCGACCGCGTCGTCGTCGTGGAACTCCAGGATGTCGACGTCCTTGTCATCGGTCGGATTCGAGCCCTCGTCGGGGTCGGCCGCTTCCTGCTTGGCGTCGAATTCGCGCGCCTTCAGCAACAGGTAGAAAGCGGTGTCGGGGTCGAGCGTGAGGTCGGGGTGCAGGTCGGTCATTGGCGCCTCCTTCGAGAGAGACGAGCCTTGCGCCGTTCGGCGCCGGCCGCGTTGACCGGGATCAATGGCGTCGAACGTTCGGCGTTTGACGTCGATCAATGCGCGGCAACGGACGAAGCTGTTGCAGTGCGCGGGTCGTCGAGTGGAGACAAGGTTGGCGACGAGGGCGGTGAAGCGTCCATCGGGCGTCGATCCGACCTGCAAGGAACCGACCTGTCGGCGAAGCTTCGCGGCCGGACCCGTGTTCATCCTGCCTAGCGCCCCATGAGGAAACTCCAGGGTGGAAGGCGGATGACGCGGGCCCTCGGCGGCGGCGACCAGACCCACCGCAATGGCGTCGGCCCGGCGCGCGCCCTCAGTGCTTGCCGACCAGATGGACCGTCGAGGCCTGTGGGCCCTTGTCGCCTTCACTCTCGGCGAACCGCACCTCGGCGCCTGGCCGCAGCCTGTCAAAGTCCCCGTCCACGAGCGCGTTGCGATGGAAGTAGATCTCCTGCCCGTCCGCGGCTTCGATGAAGCCGTAGTCCTGCTCGGGGAACAGCCTGGCGATGCGGCCATGCGGCGGCGCCTCGTGGTGCTTCAGCTTGCCGTCGAAGCGCCGTTCATGATCCTGCAGCCTTCGCCTGGCCGCGTTGAAGGCGTCGCGGATCGCGACGTATGGGTCTTCGTGCGCATGGTCGGCGCCGGGATTGCGGTCGACGACAATGTCGGCCCGGCCAGGCGCGCTGATCCTGATGCGCACCTGGAACAGATCGCCATGGCGGCGCCTGCCGCTTCGGCCGATCAGCGCGACGTGGCAGCTGGTGATCCGACTGCTGAATTGCTCGAGCTTGCTCGCCTCCTGCTCGACGCGAGCCTGCAGCGAAGGCGTGCTCGCGAGCCCGCCCTCGTAGGCGACGCTTAGTGGGACCTGCATCGCAGTGCTCCGACTGAACCAGTTCGACGCCGTATCGAGCCGACAATCTCCGGCGTCCCGCGTTGATCCTGGTCAATCCGCCGTCGAATGGCCGGCTCAATCGCGGACCTCGATTGAGACGGATCAAGGTCCGGGGCCTTGCGGCGGCGCAGACTGCAGCGGTGAACTGAGGAAACACCGCCATGAGAATGTCCAGACTTAGCGGCCTCGTGATCGCCGCGGCGGGCGCGGCCGTGCTCGCCTTCTCGCTCTACTGGGGAGCGGACCGCGGCATGCAGGCGCTTTTCACCTACAGGATCGGGATGCCGGGCGTGCTCCTGCTTGGCATGATGGGACTGATCGGCGTCGTCTTCGGGACCCATCTGGTCGTCGCGCCCGCATCATCGAACGGTCGATCGAACCTCCCGCCACGCCGCAACGCGTGAAGCTCGCGGCGCCCCCGTTGACGATGCCCATCCGGGGCGACAAGGCTGCGCGCATGGACCAATCCGATCCGGGCGAACTGGGCGCCATCGTGCTCACCGGCGGCGCTTCGAGCCGGATGGGCGAAGACAAGGCCTCGCAGGCGTGGGGCGAGCGCCGCGCGGTCGATCTCGTCGCGGCCCTGGCCCGCTCCGTCGGCGCGGCGCGGGTGGTGACGGCCGGCGGCGGCGACTTCGGCCTGCCCTGGGCGGCCGATCCGGCGCCGTTCAGCGGGCCGGTGGCTGGGCTGGTGCGGGGCGCGGACATGTTCGGCCCCGCCTTCGCGCGCCTGCTCGTATTGGCCGTCGACGCGCCGACCCTGCTGGCCGACGACCTTGCGCCGCTGCTGGCCGCGCCCGCGCCCGGGGCGTCGTACCGCAGCCTGCCACTGCCGATGGTGGTCTCCCGCGCCGCGATACCGCCGGACGCCGAGGGTGGCTGGCCGCTGAAGCGCGTGGTCGAACGGGCGGGGCTGGCGCAGCTCGAACCGCCGGACGGGGCGCTGGCGCGGCTGCGCGGGGCCAACACGCCGGACGAACGCGCCAGGCTGCTCAGCGGCCGCCCCTGAGGCGGCGGCGCCGCCCGCACGGCGGCTTGACTGACCCGGCGGCTTTCGCCTGAACGTCGTTAGCTCAGTGCTGGCCAACGACAACAAAGGGACGAGACATGAGACCCCCCAACTTCGACCATCTCGCCGAGCAGCTGCGCAACTGGGGCCGCTGGGGCGAGGCCGACCAGCGCGGCACGCTCAACCACATCGGCGCCGAGACGCTGAAGAGCGCCGCGGCGGAGGTGAAGGCCGGCAAGCTGTTCAACCTCGGCCTCAAGTTCGACCGCAACGGGCCGCAGCTGGGCCAGGGCCGGTTCAACCCGATGGTCTACGCCACCGACCTGTTCACGCCGCTGAACCCGGCCGTGCCCGGCGTCTGCTATTCGGACGACGTGATCCACATGCCGCTGCAGAGCGGCGACGCAGTGGGACGCGCTCGGCCACGTCCACTACGACGGCCAGCTCTACAACGGCTGCAACGCCCGCGAATGCCTGACCGAGAAGGGCGCGCTGAAGATGGGCGTCAACCACCTCGCCGCGCCCGGCATCCTCTCGCGCGGGGTGCTGCTGGACATCGCCCGGCTGAAGGGCGTCGAGCGGCTGCCGCTCGACTACGCGATCACCGTCGACGATCTCAACGCCGCCGCCGCGAAGCAGGGCGTGACGATGGCGACCGGCGACATCCTGCTGGTGCGCACCGGGCACATCCAGCACTTCACCCAGGACCAGAACCGCGTGGCGTTCATGGGGATGCAGCCGGGGCTCAGCTACACCTGCGCCGAGTGGTGCCACGACAAGTCGCTGGCCGCGGTGGGCGCCGACAACATGGCGGTCGAGATCCTGCACCTGGAGGGCTTGCAGTCGGACATGCCGCTGGCGTTCCACATGCTGGCGCTGCGCGACATGGGCATGCCGCTGGGCGAGATGTTCAATCTGGAAGCGCTGGCCGCGGACTGCGCCGCCGACGGCCGTTATTCGTTCATGCTCTCCGCGCCGCCCCTGGAGGTGACCAACGGGTTCGGCTCGCCGGTCAATCCGCTGGCGTTGAAGTAGGCTGGAGCGCTTTGAGATCGCGCTGAATCGGGGCGCTCGAAATCAACCCTTCCCCCTCTGGGGGAAAGCGGCGCGTCGTTGCGCCAGCAACGCGTCGCCGATGGGGGCTCTTGCCGCCGGCGCGGTTCCCCCATCGGCGAAGCGCGCTGCGCGCGGCTCGCCGCTTTCCCCCGCAAGCGGGGGAAACGTTCAGGGCAACCGCGTCAAATCTCAACGCGCTCTAGAGGCGGCGCCAGGCGCGACACGGCCAAGACGTTCGCGCCTCTTGAGACCCGCGACGGCCGGGCGGCTCAGACGCCTGCGTGTTCCGGAGCGACCGCCGCGGTCCGCGCTTTGCGCCACCACGCTTCGATCGCGCCGAGGTCGGGGGGCAGGATGACGTAGAGCGGGGCCGCAAACCGGTCCCAGGCCTCGATGAACTTCGGAGACACCGACGTGAGGACGGGAAGGCCGGCCTCGATGGCGCTGGCGAACGCGGGCGCCAGTCCGCTTCGATCCGCTTCGAGCTTGCCGAACTTGCTGAGCACGACAAGGTCGCAGCCGGCGGCGATGCCCTGCTGCGCGGCGTCGCACGCGGAGACAACGCCCGCGGAATTGAGCCGGCACGCGACGGCGCCCGCGCCGAGGTCCTGCTGCATCGTGAATCTGCGCCCGTCGGTGAGGTTCCGCAGTTCGCCGGCGCTGCAGGATGGATCCTCCGCCGGCCCGAGCGGATCCTCGACGACGCCGGCCACGCGGACGCCCGGCGCCACGCGTGCGACGAACGCGCGAAGCAGGCCCTGCACAACGGGGGTCGCAGCGCCTTGAACGACGGCGATCTGGGCGGCGCTGACCATGGTTGACCTCGCTAATCCGTGGAAGGGGAGCGTAACACGGCTCGCCGGGGGTGACAGGGCCTGGCCAGACCAACGCGGGGGCGGCGTCGAGCCAGATGGGCCGAGACGGCGTTGGCGACGAGACGACGTCCGCGCATGGCCGGTCTAGGGTTCCGATGGCGCGGCGGCGGTGGCGCGGCGCGCGATGATGGTGAAGGCGCGCGGCGGCCGCGCTGGCGCGATGGTCGTCTTCAGGATCGCGGCGAGGGCCGCGAGGGCCGGGTCGTCGGCGCCCTGGCTGGCGGAGATCAGTTGGGTCCAGCGGTCGTCATCGGCGTTCTGCACGAAGTCGCGCGCGACGGTGCGGACGAACACGGGGATGTCGACGCCCGCCTCGCCGGCCGCGGCCTGCAGCCTTGCGAACAGCGCGGGCTCCGCCGCCTCGAGCCAAGGCCCCAGCCGCTCGGCCGCCACGCCATCGCCGAGGAAATCGCCCAGGCACGCCGACCCCTCGGTCACGCCGCCGGTTTCCGCGAGGGTGAAGGCGACGCCTTGCGCCGACGCCCTCTCGGCCAGGGCCAGCACGTACCTCGAGGCCGCCGCCTCCCAGGCGCGGGCCTCCAGATTCAGCCGGATGGCCGGCTCGGCGATCTCGAACGGCAGGTCCCGCGCCTCGATGCGGCGCTCCAGCTTCAGCACGTGCCAGCCGAACCGGGAGCGGACCGGCTCGGTGGCGATCTCGCCTGGACCAAGCCGCGCCAGCGCCGCCTCGACCTCGGCGACCAGATCGCCCGGTTGCAGCTGCCCCAGCGATCCGCCGGCGGCGCCGGAGGGACAGGCCGAGTAATCCCGCGCCAGCCGCGCGAAATCGTCCGGGTCGCGCGTCAGTCGCGCCGCCAGTCGCCAGGCCGAGGCGCGTGCGATCTCCTGGTCCGGCGGCGCGCTCGACAGCGGCTCGATCAGGATGTGGGCCGCCTCGTAGAGCGGCGAGCAGCGGAACCTCGCGCGCTGGGCGTCGTACACGCGCCGGCACTCGGCCTCGCTAGGCGCCTGGACCTCGATCTCGGCTTCCAGCACGGCGCGAACGAGCGCGGCCTCCGCCGTCTCCTCGCGGCCGTCCTCGTCCAGTTCCGGCGACGGCGCCAGCCCCAGTTCGGCGGCGCGGCGCAGCAGCAGCGCCTTGGTGGCGAGCGCATGCCCGGCGGCGGCCCTGGCTGCGGCGGCGTCCAGGCTCGGATGGTTCTGAGCCTCCTGCGCCAGCAGGCTCTCGGGGATCTCGACTCCGTGGAACACGACGGCGCGCATGGCCTACTCCACGGCCCTGAGTGGCGGCGGGCGGACCGCCCGCGTCGAGGTCGCCGGATAGACCGGCGCCGCCGCCAGCGGCCGCGGCGGCATCGCCCGCTTGGTGCGCACCAGCTGCCAGCCGCGGCGGTTCAGGTACCAGATCGGCGCCGAGAGCATGTGCACCAGCCGCGTGAACGGGAACACCAGCAGGATGGTCAGACCCAGCAGCAGGTGCGCCTTGAATTGCCAGGCGGCGCCGGCGACCCAGGAGGCGCTGTTGGTCTGGAAGCTGAAGATGCCCTGGGCCCAGTTCATGAACTTGACCATCTCGTGCCCGTCGCGGTGCTGCAGCGAGACCGGGATGGTGCAGAGCCCGAGCGTGAGCTGGGCGGCCAGCAGGACCAGGATCGCGGTGTCGCCGAAGCTGGAGTTGGCGCGGATGCGCGGGTCGAACACGCGCCGGTGCAGCAGCACCAGCGCGCCCGCCAGCGCCAGCAGGCCGGCCGCGCCGCCGGCGACGATCGCCAGCATCTGCTTGGCCGCGTGCGGCACGCCCAGCGCGTCGAACACCCAGATCGGGGTCAGCAGGCCGACGAAATGCCCGGCGAAGATCGCCAATACGCCGAGGTGGAACATCAGCGAGCCGGCGACCAGCTGCTTGCGGCGCAACAGCTGCGACGAGCCGGAGCGCCAGGTGTATTGCTCGCGGTCGAAGCGGATCACCGAGCCGACCGCGAGGACGGTCAGCGCGATGTAGGGATAGAAGCCGAAGGCGATCTGATCGAAGTCCATCGCGGCGCTCCTCAGGCGGCCCTGGCGCGGCGGCGGGCCGGGGCCGGGCCGGCGGCCATCGCGCCGACCAGCGCCTCGGCCTTGGGACAGCCAGCGTCGGCGGGCCCGAACGTGACGGCGGTCTCGGCCCAGAGCTTGTCCATCGCCTCGAGGTCGCCCGGGTCGTCGTCGGGTTCCGCCATCAGCGCGGCGAGCGCGTCACGGTCGGCGCCATCCGCCGCGAGCGCGCTCAGCGCGCCGAACACCGCGCGATAGACGCTGCCGCGCTTGTGCAGCCGCTCGCCAAGCGCCTGCAGCACGTGCGCGGCGTCCCCGAGCAGCGACGCCGCCTCGGCCTCGGGCAGCGTCGAGAGGAATTCCAGGAACACCGGCAGGTGGTCGGGCAGTTCGCTCGCCGACAGCTCCAGCCCGCGGCTGCGGTAGAGCTGCAGCAGGCCGACCATCGCCGGCCCGCGGTCGCGGGTCTCGCCGTGGACGTGCTCGTAGAGGTTCAGCGACAGCGAGCGGGTGCGGTCGAACAGCCAGACGAAGCGTTCCTGGAGGTCGAACAGGTCGCCCGCCGCCAGCTCGTTCGCGAGCCTGGCCAGCGCCCGGCGGATCGGCGCCGGGACCAGCGCCTCGTCGTCGATGGCGGCCAGCGCGGCCGGCGCCAGGGCCTGCACGTCTGCGCTGGGATAGCGCAGCAGCAGCGCCAGCGCCCGGTAGGTCATGGCCATGGCTAGAGCTCCATCGGGGTCTTGGCGCGCGAGCGCTTGTTGGGCCCGAACAGGCCGACCTCGGTGTGGCCGCCGGAGCAGCCGTTGCCGAAGGTGAAACCGCAGCCGCCGCGCAGGTCGTAGGCGTCCTCCGCGCCCTCACGGTGCGCGGTCGGGATCACGAACCGGTCCTCGTAGTTGGCGATCGCCATGTAGCGGTACATGTCCTCGACCTGCGCCGCGCTGAGGCCGACCTTGGCGGCGATCGCGTGGTCGATGCGTCCGTCGATGGTCTTCGCGCGCATGAAGCCGCGCATCGCCAGCATCCGCTCCAGCGCCAGCACCACGGGCGGCTCGTGGCCGGCGGTGAGCAGGTTGGCGAGATACTGGACCGGGATGCGCAGCGACCGCACGTCCGGCATGTCGCCGTCCATCTCCAGCGCGCCGGCCGAGGCGGCCGACTGGATCGGCGACAGCGGCGGCACATACCAGACCATCGGCAGCGTGCGGTATTCGGGGTGCAGCGGGAAGGCGACCTTCCAGTCGATCGCCATCTTGTAGACCGGGCTCCGGCGCGCCGCCTCCAGCCAGGCTTCCGGCACGCCGTCGGCGCGTGCTTGTGCGATCACCGCCGGGTCGGACGGGTCGAGGAAGACGTCGAGCTGGGCCTGGTAGAGGTCCTTCTCGTCGGGCATGGACGCGGCCGCCTCGATGCGGTCGGCGTCGTAGAGCAGCACGCCCAGATAGCGGATGCGCCCGACGCAGGTCTCCGAGCACACCGTCGGCTGGCCGACCTCGATGCGCGGGAAGCAGAAGGTGCACTTCTCCGACTTACCGGACGACCAGTTGTAATAGATCTTCTTGTAGGGGCAGGCCGAGACGCACATGCGCCAGCCGCGGCACTTGTCCTGGTCGATCAGGACGATGCCGTCTTCCTCGCGCTTGTAGATCGCCCCCGACGGGCAGGCGGCGACGCAGGTCGGGTTGAGGCAGTGCTCGCACAGCCGCGGCAGGTACATCATGAAGGTGTTTTCGAACGCGCCGTAGATCTCCTTTTCGACGCCCGCGAAGTTGTAGTCGGCCGACCGCTTGGAAAACTCGCCGCCGAGGATCTCCTCCCAGTTCGGCCCGCGCTCGATCTTCTCCATCCGCTGGCCGCTGATCTTCGAGCGTGGCCGGGCGGTCGGGAACGCCTTCATCTCCGGCGCGGTCTGCAGGATGCCGTAATCGAAGTCGTACGGCTCGTAGTAGTCGTCGATCTCGGGCAGGTCGGGGTTGGCGAAGATCTTCGACAGGATCCGCCACTTCGCGCCCATCTTGGGCTCGATCTTGCCGTTGGCCTTGCGCCGCCAGCCGCCGTTCCAGCGCTTCTGGTTCTCCCAGTCGCGCGGAAAGCCGACGCCGGGCTTGGTCTCGACGTTGTTGAACCAGGCGTATTCGACCCCTTCGCGGTTGGTCCAGACGTTCTTGCAGGTGACCGAGCAGGTGTGGCAGCCGATGCACTTGTCGAGGTTCAGCACCATGCCGATCTGGGCGCGGACTTTCATTGGCCGAACTCCTGCGCGGCCTTCGGCTCTTCCAGCCAGTCGACCTTCTTCATCTTGCGGACGATGACGAACTCGTCCCGGTTGGAGCCCACGGTGCCGTAGTAGTTGAAGCCGTAGGCGAGCTGCGCGTAGCCGCCGATCATGTGCGTCGGCTTCAGCACCGTGCGGGTGACCGAGTTGTGGATGCCGCCGCGCCGGCCGGTGATCTCGGAGCCCGGCGTGTTCACGATCTTCTCCTGGGCGTGGTACATGAAGGTCGTGCCTTCGCGGATGCGCTGGGAGACGACGGCGCGGGCGGTGAGCGCGCCATTGGCGTTGAAGAGCTCGATCCAGTCGTTGTCGACGATGCCGGCCTTCCTGGCGTCGACCTCCGACAGCCAAACCACCGGGCCGCCGCGGTTCAGGGTCAGCATCATCAGGTTGTCGGAATAGGTCGAGTGGATCCCCCACTTCTGGTGCGGGGTGATGAAGTTGAGCACGATCTCGGTTTCGCCGTTGGGCTTGCCGCCCTTGACCCAGGTCGTCTTCAGATCGATCGGCGGGCGGTAGACGCACAGCGCCTCGCCGAACGCCCGCATCCACAGATGGTCCTGATAGAGCTGCTGGCGCCCGGTCAGGGTGCGCCACGGGATCCGCTCGTGCACGTTGGTGTAGCCGGCGGTGTAGCAGACCTGATCGCTCTCGATCCCCGACCAGGTCGGCGAGGTGATGATCTTGCGCGGCTGGGCGACCAGGTCGCGGAAGCGGATCTTCTCGTCTTCCTTCGGGATCGCCAGGTGGGCGTGGTCGCGGCCGGTCTGCTTCTCCAGCGCATGCCAGGCCTTCACCGCGACCTCACCGTTGGTCTCCGGCGCCAGCATCAGGATGGTCTCGCAGGCGTCGATATCGGTGTCGATCCGGGCCAGGCCCTGAGTCTGGCCCTGTTCCAGCACCGGCCCGTTCAGCGCAGCGAGCGCGGCGACCTCATGCTCGGTGTTCCAGCCGATGCCCTTGCCGCCGTTGCCGGCCTTGGCCATCAGCGGCCCCAGCGCGGTGAAGCGCCGATAGGTATTGGGGTAGTCGCGCTCGACCACGGTGATCTGCGGCATGGTCTTGCCGGGGATCGCCTCGCACTCACCCTTGGACCAGTCGCGCACGTCGAACGGCTGGGCGAGTTCGGCGGCGCTGTCGTGCTGGATCGCCGTCAGCACCACGTCCTGCTCGACGCCGAGCACCTCGGGGGCGACCGACGAGAACGCCTTGGCGATGGCCTTGAAGATCTCCCAGTCCGACTTCGACTCCCACGACGGGTCCACCGCCGCGCCGAGCGGGTGGATGAACGGGTGCATGTCGGAGGTGTTGAGGTCGTTCTTCTCGTACCAGGTGGCGGTCGGCAGGACGATGTCGGAGTAGACCGCGGTGGTCGACATGCGGAAGTCGAGCGTCACCAGCAGGTCGAGCTTGCCCTCCGGCGCCTGGTCGCGCCAGACGACCTCGGCCGGCTTCTGGCCGCCGGTTTCGCCGAGGTCCTTGCCCTGCAGGCCGTGCGCGGCGCCCAGCAGGTGCTTGAGGAAATACTCGTGCCCCTTGCCGGACGAGCCCAGCAGGTTGGAGCGCCAGACGAACATGTTGCGCGGCCAGTTGGCCGGATCGTCCGGGTCCATGCACGACATCGAAAGCTCGCCGCGCTTCAGCTGCTCCAGCGTGTAGGCCTTGGGATCGACGCCAGCGGCGGCGGCCTGGCGGGCGACCTCCAGCGGGTTCGTTCGCAGCGCCGGCGCCGAGGGCAGCCAGCCCATCCGCTCGGCCTTGGCGTTGAAGTCGATCATCGCCCCGCTCCAGTCGCCGGCCGGCGCGGTGGGCGACAGGATCTCGCTCAGCGCGACCGTCTCGTAGCGCCACTGGTCGGTGTGGGCGTAGAAGAACGAGGTGGCGTTCTGCTGCCGCGGCGGGCGGTGCCAGTCGGTGGCGAACGCCAGCGGCGCCCAGCCGGTCTGCGGCCGCAGCTTCTCCTGACCGACATAGTGCGACCAGCCGCCGCCGGACTGGCCGACGCAGCCGCACATCACCAGCATGTTGATGGCGGCGCGGTAGTTCATGTCCATGTGGAACCAGTGGTTCATCGCCGCGCCGATGATCACCATCGACTTGCCATTCGTCTTCTCGGCGTTGCCGGCGAAGCCGCGCGCCACCGCGATGATCTGGTCGCGCGGAACCGAGGTGATCGCCTCGGCCCAGGCCGGCGAATAGGGCTGAACGTCGTCGTAGCTGGCCGGCATGTGCTCGCCGCCGAAGCCCTGGTCGACGCCGTAGTTGGCGAGGAAGAGGTCGTAGACACAGGCGACCAGCGCCTCGCCGTCGGCCAGCTGCAGCCGCTTCACCGGCACGTTGCGGGTGAGCACGTCCGGATGGTCGGTGATGGCGAAGCCGTTGGTCGCCGCGCCGCCGAAATAGGGGAAGCGCACCGGCGCGACCTCGTCATGGACGCCCTTCAGGCCCAGCCGCAGCGTGGTTTCACGCCCCTGCCCGTCGCGCTCCTCCAGGTTCCACTTGCCATCCTCGCCCCAGCGGAAGCCGATCGAGCCGTTCGGGACCACGACGTCGCCGCTGGCCTCATCGATGGCGACGGTCTTCCAGTCGGGATTGTTGGCCTCGCCCAGCGCCCCATCGAACTCCGCCGCGCGCAGCAGCCGGCCCGGGACGTAGGCGCCGTCCTGCTCGGTGAGCCGCACCAGCATCGGCAGGTCGGAATATTGGCGCAGGTAGTCGCGGAAGTAGGGAACCTGCCGGTCGACGTGGAACTCCTTCAGGATCACGTGGCCGAACGCCAGGCCGAGCGCCGCGTCCGTGCCCTGCTTCACCGCCAGCCACAGGTCGGAGAATTTCGAGGCCTCGGAATAGTCCGGGCAGATCACCACCGACTTGGCGCCGCGGTAGCGCGCCTCGGTGTAGAAGTGAGCGTCCGGGGTGCGGGTCTGGGGCACGTTGGAGCCCCAGAGGATCAGGAAGCCGGCGTTGAACCAGTCGGCGCTCTCGGCGACGTCGGTCTGCTCGCCCCAGGTCTGCGGCGAGGCCGGGGGCAGGTCGCAGTACCAGTCGTAGAACGAGCCGCAGGCGCCGCCAATCAGCTGCAGGTAGCGCGCCCCGGCGGCGTAGGAGACCATCGACATCGCCGGGATCGGCGAGAAGCCGAAGATTCGGTCCGGGCCCCAGGCCCTGATCGTGTGGGCGTTGGCGGCCGCGATGATTTCGGTCACCTCGTCCCAGGTGGCTCGGACGAAGCCGCCAGACCCGCGCATCGAGGTGTAGGAGCCGCGCGCCGCGGCGTCGGCCTGGATCGAGGCCCAGGCCGCGACCGGCGTCATCGTCGAGCGCGCCGCGCGCCATAGCCGCAGCAGCCGCGAGCGCACCAGCGGGTATTTCACCCGGTTGGCCGAATAGAGATACCAGGAATAGCTGGCGCCGCGGGCGCAGCCGCGCGGCTCGTGGTTCGGCAACTCCGGGCGGGTGCGCGGATAGTCGGTCTGCTGCGTCTCCCAGGTGACGATGCCGCCCTTGACGTAGATCTTCCACGAGCAGGAGCCGGTGCAGTTCACGCCGTGGGTCGAGCGGACGATCTTGTCGTGCTGCCAGCGGTCCCGGTAGGCCTGCTCCCAGGTGCGGTCGTCGTCGTTCATCACGCCGTGGCCGTCGGAGAACAGCTCGGTCTTGCGGGTGAAGAACGCGAGGCGGTCGAGGGTGTGGCTCATCGGCGATCCGGCAGGTTGAGGTGGCAAAATGCCGGCGGGCGCCCGGCGCCGCCTTGATCCAGGTCAAGGCTGCGACGTGATGACTTGGTCTAGATGGCGTGATGCAGATCACGCCCGCACCGGGCGAGGCGGGTCGGCGCGGAGCACCCGGAGCTGTGGCGAGCCTGCCGGTCAGGTCGGAGACGGACGTCAGCCCGCTTGGGGCGTTGCGGCGCGTGCCATGGCTTGACGCCGTGGACACGGTGACGCTCGCGTCGCTTGCCGATCAGTCCGTGCTCCACGTCGCGCCCGCCGGGGTGCAGCTGTTCGAGCAGGCCGAGATCCCCAATGTCGCTCAGGTCCTGCTGCGCGGCGCCGTCGAGCTGCTCGCCGTTCGCGACGGCGAAGAAACCCTGATCGAGCTGGTGCGGCCCTGCGACCTGATCCTTCCCGCCGCCGTGCTCAGCCGCCAGCCCTATCTGGTCCGCGCCCGCGTCCAGTCCGACGCCCAGCTGCTGATGCTTCCGGCGGAGGCGTTCCGCCGCGCCGTCACGTTGGACCACCCGCTTTGCCTCGCGGTGCTCGCCTGTCAGGCCGCCCAGTTCCGGCGTCAGATGAAGCTGGCCAAGTCGGTGCGCCTGCGCTCGGCCGAGGAACGGATCGGCGCCTACCTGCTGGCGCTGTGCGAGGCCGGCGGCGGCCGGGCGCAGCTGCCGGCGGAAAAGCGCCTGATCGCTTCGCAGCTCGGCATGACCCGCGAGACCTTCTCGCGCGCCCTGCCGGCCATGTCCCGCGTCGGCCTCGAGGTTCTGGGCGACCGGGTCCAGGCGCGGGACCTCGCCGCCGCGCGCGCCGCCTTTCCGTTCGACCCCCTCATCGACGGGGTCGAGCGCATCCAACCTCTCGCCGCCAGGAACTGACGATGCCCGCCGATTCACCGCCGTCCGGCCCCCGCGCCGTGGTCGTGCTTCTGGTCACCACCCTCGCCTTCGCCGTCTGTTTCGCGGCCTGGATGATGTTCGGGGTGACGGGCATCCCGATCCGCAAGGCGCTGCGCCTGAACGCCTCCGAGTTCGGCCTGCTCACCGCAACGCCGATCCTGACCGGCGCGCTGCTGCGCCTGCCGCTCGGGGTGTGGACCGACCGCTTCGGCGGCAAGATCGTGATGTTCATCCTGCTGATCGCCTGCGCCGTCCCGCTGTGGCTGTCGTCCTACGCGACCCAGCTGTGGCAGTTCCTGGCGCTCGGACTGGCCCTGGGTCTGGTCGGCGCCTCGTTCGCCGTCGGCACGCCCTATGTCGCCCGCTTCTTCCCCAAGCATCGCGGCTTCGCGATGGGCGTGTTCGGCGCCGGCGTCAGCGGCGCGGCGATCAACATGTTCGTGGCGCCGCAGCTGATCGCCCACTTCGGCTGGCAAAGCGTGCCGAGAGTCTATGCGTTGACGCTGCTGGCGACAGCCGGACTGTTCTGGCTGCTGGCGCTGCCGGACCCCGGCAAGAACGCCGCCGCGCCATCGATGCGCGCCCAGCTGGCCGTGCTGCGCGATCCGCGCGTCTGGAAGTACTGCCAGTACTACTCGATCGTCTTCGGCGGCTTCACCGCGCTGTCGATCTGGATGCCGCAGTACTTCGTGAACCAGTACCACTTCCCGCTGGCCCAGGCCGGGCTCATGGCCGCGTGCTTCTCGCTGCCGGGCGGCGTGCTGCGCGCCGTGGGCGGGTTCCTCTCCGACCGCTTCGGCGCCCACAGCGTCACCTGGTGGGTGCTCTGGGCCTCATGGATCTGCCTGTTCCTGCTCAGCTACCCGCAGACCGACCTGATTGTTCAGACCGTGCGCGGACCGCTCGCCTTCCACATCGGCCTGCCGGCCTGGGCGTTCGCGGGCCTGCTGTTCGTGCTCGGCGTCTGCTTCGCCTGCGGCATGGCCTCGACCTTCAAGTACATCGGCGACGACTTCCCCACCAACATGGGCGCCGTGTCGGGCATCGTCGGCATGGCCGGCGGCCTGGGCGGCTTCCTGCTGCCGATCATGTTCGGCGCCCTGCTCGACCTGATCGGCGTGCCGTCCAGCTGCTTCATGCTGCTCTACGGCATCGTCTGGGTCTCGCTGATCCTCTCCTACCTGACCGAGGTGCGCCGCTTCCGGGTGATCGGCAATGGCGCCGGTCAGCCGCTGCAGACCGCCGAGGGCCTGGCATGACCGCGCCGAATCCCCTTCCCGCCGCGCCGGTCGCCGCCGTCGGCATGGCCAGCGTCGACGAGGCGCTCGGTCTCGTTTGCGCGGTGGCGCCGATCGGCCGGATCGAGCGTGCGCGTCTATCTGAAGCCGGGGGCCGCGTCCTCGCCGCCCCGGTGGTCGCGCGCCGCAGCGCCCCGAGCTGCAACGTCTCGGCCATGGACGGCTACGCCGTGCGCGACGCCGACCTCGTCGCCGACTGGACCTCGCTGCAGATCGTCGGCGAGTCCTTCGCCGGTCACGGTTATGCCGGCCCGTTTCCGCGCGGAACCGCGGTGCGCGTGTTCACCGGCGCGCCGACGCCGCCCGGGGCCGACCGCGTGGTCCTGCAGGAGGCCGTGCGCCGCGTCGGCGAGCGGGTGTTCGTCGCCCCCGGCGGGGCGTCCAAGCCGCACATCCGGCGACGGGGGTCTGACTTCCGCGCGGACGACGTTCTGGTCGAGGCCGGCGCCGTGCTCAACGCCCAGCGGCTCGTCGCGGCCGCCGCGGCGGACCTCGCCGCTGTCGACGTGCTGGCCCGGCCGCGGGTGACGGTGGTCGCGACCGGCGACGAACTCTATTCGCCGGGCGAGGCCCCAGGTTCGCCCTACGCGATCCCCGAGAGCGTGTCGTTCGGCGTGGCCGAGCTGGCCCGCGGCTACGGCGCCGAGGTCGAGGTCCGCCACCGCCTGCCCGACGATCTGGCGCGGCTGCAGACAGCCGCTTCAGACCTGGCCGCCCAGTCGGACGTCGTCGTGGTGATCGGCGGCGCCTCGGTCGGCGAGCGCGACTTCTCCCGCGCCATGTTCGAGCCGCTCGGGCTGCGGATGCGGTTCGCGAAGGTGGCGATGCGGCCGGGCAAGCCGGTGTGGTTCGGCGAGGCGGGCGGCGCTCGTGTCATCGGTCTGCCAGGGAACCCCACCGCCGCCCTCGTCACCGCGCGGCTGTTCCTTGCGCCATTGATCGCCGGCATGGCCGGCCGAGGCGCCGCCTCCGCCCTGGCCTGGCGCCGCCGAGCGCTGGCCGAGCCGCTGGAGGCGACCGGCGCCTGGGCGTGCTTGGTCGGCGCGCAGCTGCGAGACGGCGCCGCCCTGCCGTTCGCCAACCGCGACTCCAGTTCGCAGCGCACGCTGGCGGCGGTCGAGGCGCTGATCCGCCGCGCCCCGCACGAGCCGTTCGCCAATACCGGCGACTTCGTCGAAACCCTCGATTTCCGCTAGCGCGCCGATGGACCGTCGGGCGCAGTTCCAGGCTCACATGGGCGGCGAGGTCGGCGTCGACGAGGCGATGATCGCGCGGCTGGTGCGTGCGTTCTACGCCGTCGCCCGCCGCGACGAGATGCTCGGCCCGATCTTCGCGGCGCGGATCGCCGACTGGCCGGCGCACTTCGAGCGCATGGAGGCGTTCTGGTCATCGGTGATGCTGATGAGCGGGCGTTACCACGGCCAGCCGATGGCGGCGCACGCGGACCTGCCGATCGACGCGGCCCACTTCGACCGCTGGCTCGAGCTGTTCGAGGCGACGGCGCGGGCGCTTTGCCCACCGGCCGCCGCCGACGCCTTTCTCGAACGCGCCCGCCGCATCGCTCAGAGTCTTGAACTCGGCGTCGCGGCTCAGAACGGGCGAACGCTCGGCCGCGACGAGCGATTTCGCACCAATGGGACGGAGACTCCGGCATGAGCACCGCAGCAAGCCGGCGCGCCTACCGCGGTCCCGTATTGTTCAGCGCCGGCTTCCGGCCGTTCTTCCTGCTCGCCTGCGCCTGGCCCGCGCTCAGCGTGCCATTCTGGGTGTTGGCCTGGCTCGGGATCGCGCCCTTCGCCACGGCGCTGACCCGTGACTGGCACGTCCACGAGATGCTGTTCGGCTACCTCTCCGGCGTGATGGCGGGATTCCTGCTGACCGCCATCCCCAACTGGACCGGCCGCCTGCCGGTGATGGGCGCGCCGCTGGCCGGCCTGGTCGCGCTCTGGGTCGCCGGCCGCGTGGCGATGCTGCTGGCGCCCGCCGCTGCCTGGGCCGCCACGGTCGACGCGGCGTTCCTGGTCGTGTTCGCCGTGGTTGTGTGGCGCGAGGTGCTGGCGGGCCGCAACTGGCGCAACGCGCCGGTCTGCGCCCTGGTCACCCTGATGGCGCTGGCCAACATCGGCACGCACCTGCGCCCGCTCTCGCCCGAACTCGCCGCAGCCGCCGAGCGGCTGGCGCTGAGTGTCGCGGCGATGATGATCGCCCTCATCGGCGGACGGGTGACGCCGAGCTTCACGCGCAACTGGCTGATGCAGCGCAGGTCGACGCGCCTCCCGGCCGCGAGCTCGCGTTTCGATCTGGCGGTCCTGATCGTGACCGGCGCGGCCGTCCTGGCCTGGACCTTCCTGCCGACCGGGCGGATTTCCGGCATTGCGTTGTTGCTCGCGGGCGTTGGCGCCCTCGCCCGCCTGGCGCGCTGGCGCGGCGCGCACACCCTCGCCGAACCGCTCGTCTGGATCCTGCACAATGGCTACGGCTGGCTTGGTCTGGCGCTGACGCTCCTGGGCGCAGCGACGCTCTGGCCTTCCGTGACACCACCGTCCGCCGGCATTCACGCCCTGGCCGCCGGCGCGATCGGCGTCATGACGCTGGCGATGATGACGCGCGCCACCCTGGGCCACACCGGCCGCCCCCGCGAGGCCAGCCGCGGGACCCTGACGATCTATCTCGCCGTCAACCTCGCCGCGTGGCTGCGCGTCGGCGCGGCCTTTCTGCCGGCCAGTCAGGCCTGGCTGCTCGGCCTCTCGGCCGCCGCCTGGGCGCTCGCGTTCGGCGGCTTCCTGATCCTCTACGGACCGCTGCTGATCGGGTGGGCCCGCCGTCCGCGGGGCGAGCGCTCGCCGCCTCACATTCCGCGCCCCGCGGTCGGCTGACACGGCCCACGAAGTTGGAGCGGGCGGGGGGAATCGAACCCCCGACATTCAGCTTGGGAAGCTGAATTTGTCGCAATAATTTCAAGGGCATGACTCCGGAAGCGGGCAAATCCGCGGTCAACTGATTCAATGAGATAGGGGATTTTCCCGGAATGCCTTTGCCTGCGCTGTCCGTGCGCAGGTATCAGCGCATGAGGCGCCTTCGCGCGCTGACCGACCCCGTCTGGAGGTGGCCAGGGGGTCTGAGCAGGGAGGGTCAAATGCCTGGAACAGAGGTTCGGTATCAGTCTGACGGGCTCTCAATGGCGAGCAGCTTGCACCGCCCGGCCAGGTCCGGGCCGGCGCCGGGCGTGCTGGTGTTCCCCGAAGCCTTCGGGCTCGGCGAGCACGCGATGGAGAAGGCCGAGCGGATCGCCCAGGAGCTGGGCTACGTCGCCCTCGCCTGCGACCTGCACGGCGAACGGCGCGCGATCGGCATGGACGGGCTGGCGGCCGCGCTTGGCCCGCTGCGCACCAGCGCCGAGAAGGTGCGCGCCCGCGTCAGCGACGCGATGGCGGCGCTGCTGGACCAGCCGGGCGTCGACGCTTCGCGGATCGCGGCGATCGGCTACTGCTTCGGCGGCACCATGGCGTTCGAGCTCGCCCTCACCGGCGCGGACATCAAGGCCGCCATCGGCTTCCACAGCGGCCTGCAGGTGACCTCGCCGCAGGACGCCGGGAAGATCAAGGGCAAGGTGATGGCGCTGCTGGGCGCCGAAGACCCCGGCATCCCTGCCGACCAGCGCGAGGCGTTCCATCGCATGCTGACCGACGCCGGCGTCGACTGGCAGATGAGCCTCTACGGCGGCGTGGTGCACAGCTTCACCAACAAGGACGCCGACAAGGCCGGACGTCCGGAGTTCCTGCGCTACGACGCGAACGCCGACCGCCGCTCCTGGCAGGAGATGGCGGCCCTGATGGAAGAGGTCTTCGCCTGAGGCGCGCCGTCAGGGCGCCTTGAACACCGGCTCAAGCCGTTTCTGCGGCTACTTTCCCTGGAATTTCGCCGGGCGCTTCTCGAGGAACGCCCTCACGCCTTCGACGAAGTCTTGAGTTTGGCCGGCGACGCCCTGCCCCACCCGTTCGCGGTGCAGCTGTTCGGCCCAGCCGCTGTCGAGCGACGCCCAGATGGCTTGGCGCGTCAGGCCGAGAGAGGCGGGGCCGCTGGCCAGCTCGGCGGCGATCGCCAGCGCGGTCGGCATCAGTTCGGCGTCGGGCACGCAGCGATTGATCAGGCCCCACTCGAGGGCTTTCGCCGCCGGCACGCGCTCGCCCAGCAGCGCCATCTCCATCGCCCTGGCCTTGCCGATCGCCCGCGGCAGCATATAGGTCGAGCCGCCGTCGGGGATCAGGCCGATGCGGCGGAAGGCCTGCAGGAAATAGGCGCTTTCCGCCGCGACGACGATGTCGCCCAGCAGGGCCAGCGAGCAACCGACGCCGGCGGCGGCGCCGTTGACGGCGGTGACCAGCGGCACGGACATCTCACGCATGAAGGTCACCAGCGGGTTGTAGACCGTGGTCAGCGCGGACCCGGCATCGGGACGACTCTCTCCGCTGGCGGCGCGGGCCGGCGAGCCGCCCTGCAGGTTCGCCCCCGAGCAGAACCCGCGCCCCTCCCCCGTCAACACGATCGCCCGCGTCGCGCTTCCCGGGGCCGTCAGCTGGGTCAACGCGTCGAGCAGCTGCTGCGCCATGTCGGCGCCGGCCGCGTTCATCGTCGCCGGGTCGGACAAGGTGACCACCGCGACGCCCCCGTCGGACGACACCTTGATCTTGTCGTATTCCATGGTCCGCAGCCTTCCCTGTCCGCGACGCCGAGCGTCAGGCCCTTTGGGCGCGGACTTACGCAAGGTTCGTCAATCGACGCCGGAACCGAACGGGCGATTGGAGCGGGCGGGGGGAATCGAACCCCCGACATTCAGCTTGGGAAGCTGACGTTTAATCAACAAAATCAATAGCTAATCGCCCAAGTGCGCACTAAAAAGACCTCCGTCATTCAATGGGTTAGCGAAAAACCCCCAAACGTGGAACGCTTCTGGGTCTGCACCAATTGCCGCTTCAACTCGCGAAGGGGTTCTAGGCAGGATCGGGGTGCCAACGGCGGATGTTGACTGCAAAGCCGCCCTCCCCGTCCGCGGTCCGCGCCTGAGGCGCATTCCTGGAAATCAGGCGACGTGCGGCCGCCGCAAGTCGGAAATCCGCCATTAGCCGACATTGGGTTGAGTGCCGAAACCGGACGTTCGGCGGCCTGACTCGATGCGCCACCGGGGCCGGCACGTCAGCAACGATGGTCTAAACCTCGATGATCACCTTCAGCGCGCCGGTGTCGGCTGCGTGGCCGAAGGTCTCGTAGGCGTCGAGTATCTGATCGAGTTTGAAATGGTGAGTGATCAGGCTGCTGGGATCGATCCTTTTGGACTGAACGGTCTTCAGCAGCATGGGTGTCGAGACCGTGTCCACCAGGCGCGTGGTGATGGATATGTTCTGCGACCAGAGGCGCTCGAGGTGAAGGTCGACCTTGGCCCCATGGACGCCGATGTTGGCAATAACCCCGCCCGGCGCCACCAGGTCCTGGCAGAGTTCAAAGGTCGCCGGTACGCCCACCGCCTCGATGGCCGTATCCACCCCTTTACCGCCGGTCAGCGCCTTGACCTTCTCGGTCGCCTTGCCGTCGGCGCTGTTGATCGTCTGGGTCGCCCCGAAACGGCGGGCGACCTCGAGACGGTTGTCATCGAGGTCGATCATGATGACCTCACCAGGCGAATAGAATTGGGCGGTGAGCAGTGCGGCGAGGCCGATCGGCCCCGAGCCGACGATGGCCACCGTCGAGCCGGGTGCGACCTTGCCGTTCAAGACCCCGCATTCGAAGCCGGTCGGCAAGATGTCGCTCAGCATCACCAAGGCCTCCTCGTCCGCGCCGGCAGGAATCGGATAGAGGCTGGTGTCGGCATGGGGGATCCGGACGAACTCAGCCTGGGTTCCATCGATCTCGTTGCCGAGGATCCAGCCGCCGGTCGTGCAGTGGGAGTACATCCCCCGCCGGCAATACTCGCATTTGCCGCAGGCCGAGATGCAGGAGATCAGCACGCGGTCGCCAGGACGGAAGGCGGTGACCGCTTGGCCCACCGCGTCGATGACGCCGACCCCCTCATGGCCTAGGATCCGCCCCGGCGCACAGGTGGCGACGTCGCCCTTGAGGATGTGCAGATCGGTGCCACAGATGGTGGTCTTGGTGACCCTGACGATCGCGTCGCCCGACGCCTTCAGCTCCGGCTTAGGTCTGTCCTCGAGCGCCTTCCGTCCAGGTCCGTGATAGACAAGCGCCTTCATGGCAGTCTTCGTCCCGTTCTAGGTGCTCGACGACAGAAGGCGCTGTTGGCGCTCAGGATTCGGGGCGCCGACTTGACGCTGCTGCGTTGCAGACGACCCGCCCGGCGCCGATGTCGCATTGTCCTGGATCAAGCGGCGGCTGAGCGAAAGGTTCCTCGGGTTCTCCGCGCGGCTCTATTGGGCGAGGTAGGACGATGGCCGAACGCGCATTGAAGACGGTGCAGACGGCGCCTTTCGACGATCAGCGGCCAGGGACCTCGGGCCTGCGCAAGAAGGTCTCGGTCTTCCTCCAGCCGAACTACCTCGAGAACTTCGTCCAATCGATCTTCGACAGCCTGCAGCGACGGCGCGGCGAGACGCTCGTTCTCGGCGGTGACGGACGCTTTCACAACCGCGAAGCCGTCCAGACCATTGTCAGGATGGCCGCGGCAAACGGCTTCGCGCGGGTCCTGGTCGGGCGAGGCGGCATCCTGTCGACGCCGGCCACGTCGTGCGTCATCCGCAAGCATGGCGCCTGCGGCGGCGTGATCCTCTCGGCCAGCCACAACCCGGGCGGGCCGGATGGCGATTTCGGCGTCAAGTTCAACGTCGCCAACGGCGGGCCGGCGCCTGAACCGGTAACCGAGGCCATCTACGCGCTGAGCCAGCAGATGGATCGATACCTGATGCTCGAGGCTGACGTGGTGGACGTCGACCACATCGGCCGCTCCAAGCTCGGCGACATGACGATCGAGGTGATCGACCCGGTGAAGGACTACGCGGCGCTGATGGAGTCCCTCTTCGACTTCGATCGGATCTCGGCGCTGCTGTCCTCGGGCCGCTTCCGGATGCGCTTCGATGCGATGAATGCGGTCACCGGCCCCTACGCGCACGAGATCTTCGAACGCATGCTCGGAGCGCCGGCCGGCACGGTGGTCAACGGAACCCCGTTGACCGACTTCGGCGGCCTGCATCCGGATCCAAGTCTCGTCAACGCGCGTGACCTGGTGCGGACCATGGACGGTTCCAGACCGCCCGACTTCGGCGCGGCGTCGGACGGCGACGGCGACCGCAACATGGTCCTTGGGCCGAACTTCTTTGTCTCCCCCGGCGACAGCCTCGCGGTGATGGCCGCCAACGCACATCTCATTCCTGGCTACGCGAAGGATCTCGCCGGCGTCGCCCGATCCCTGCCGACCACCCGGGCTGTCGATCGGGTCGCCGCGGAGCTGGGCCTCGCCTGCTACGAGACGCCCACGGGTTGGAAGTACTTCGGAAACCTCCTCGACGCTGGGCGCATCACGCTTTGCGGCGAAGAGAGCTTCGGCGCCGGCTCGAAATCATATCCGGGAAAAAGACGGGCTCTGGGCGATCCTGTTCTGGCTGAACATCCTGGCGGTCACCGGTCAGAGCGTCCGCCAGCTGGTCACCTCGCATTGGCGACGGTTCGGCCGCCACTACTATTCGCGCTTCGACTACGAAGGGGTCGATCACGGCGTGGCGGAGGAACTCATGGCTTCGCTCAGGCGGCGGCTGCCGAGCCTGAGGAACGCCAGCCTTGGCTCGTTGAAGATCAGCCAGTGCGACGACTTCGCCTACACGGACCCGGTGGATCATGCGCTGGCGGAGCATCAGGGCGTGCGGCTCGTCTTCTCGGAGGACGCGCGGATCGTCTATCGGCTCTCGGGAACCGGGACGGACGGCGCGACGCTTCGACTCTATTTGGAACGCTTTGAGCCCGATCCGACGAGGCAGGCTCTCGCCGCGCAGGAGGCGCTCGCCGATTTGGCCGTCTTGGCTGTGAAGATCGCGGAGGTGGAAAGCAGAACCGGCCGGACGCGCCCATCCGCTGTCAACTAGTTAGGCGCTGAAGCCTATCCCCAAACAGGGTCCACTGATGGCCAAGGAAGTCCCATCGATCGCGCCGCCGCAGAAGTCTCGGCCGAGACGCCATCGTACCGCCCGACTGGTGGATCTCCGGGGCAAGGCGCCGGACGACGACCTGACGCAGTTCTTTCTCGAAGAACGCTTCCGGCGATCCTTCAGCGTCACCGGATACCTGCTGAGCGGCGGCGGCGCGGGGGCCGTCGCGTGCTGGTTCCTGATCGGCAGCCTCTACGCGAACAAGGCCCCGACCCTTGTGCTGCGTCTCCTCATCGTGGCGTCAGGCGTGTTCCTCGCGGCTGTCGTCCTCGGTTTCATCGCCGTCCTGGCGGGGTACAAGGCGTTCGAAACGGCGGCGTTGCTGCCGGCGGAGGAGTTCAATCGGCCCTACAACCGAGCCGACCGATGGATGGCCACGACCGTGGCCGCCCGAGTGACCGCCGCGACGTTGATCGCCCTCGGTGGACTGTTGATCTTCGCTGCGTACGTGGTTCTGGCCTGGCGATGACTGACGAGCGCGGAACCTGATCGTTGATGCGCATCAAACCACATCACGCCGTGATGCGTTAGGGATGAGCTTTCTGGGAGTATGCGCCATGATCACGAAGTTGAGCGGATTTGCCAGTGACATCGTAGCTGTCGCGTGCAGTGGTCATGTGACGCGAAGCGACTATGAGACGGTGTTGATCCCCACCGTCAACGCGGCGCTCAAGGCCAACCCAAAGCTGCGCCTTTACTATCAGATCGGAACCGACTTCACCGGCATCGACCCGGGCGCCATCTGGGAGGACTTCTCCATCGGGATGGAGCACCTCTCACGTTGGGAGCGGATCGCGGTCGTCACGGACGTGGCATGGATCAGGCACACCATCCAGGCCTTCGGATTCCTGATGCCCGGCAAGGTGCGCATCTTCCCGTTGACGGACGAGGCGCAGGCGAAGGCATGGATCGCGGAGCGGTGAGTATCCCATGATCTTCGGCAGGATCCTCGTCGCTGTCGACGGAGGCGCTCCTTCTGCAAGAGCGGCGGCTGCGGCCTATACGCTCGCCGCCGAACTCAAGTCGGAGATTCGTCTCTTCCACGCGGTCGAGCCGCCAACCGCCGCCGCCCAGACGGGCATGTCGCCCGAAGAGGTGACCAAGCTCATTGAGGGCGAGAGTGAGCAGATCTTCTCCAGCCTCCTCGGCTTCCTCCCTGCATCCGTCAGCCCACAACGCCTGTCGGGCGCAGGCGATCCCGCCAACGAAATTCTGCGGGCTGCCGCGGACTGGCGCGCCGACCTGTTGGTCATGGGCAGTCACGGCCGCGACGGCGTCATGCGGGTGCTGCTGGGCAGCGTCGCCGAGAAGGTGATGCGGCACGCGACCTGTCCGGTCCTGGTGATCAAGGCCGCCGAAATGATCGAACGGTCATAACCTGGCGCGGGCCGCGGCATCCGCCGGATTACCCACCAAATTCATGGGCCGTGCGTTCACGTATCCCTCGATGTTGGCGATGGTGGTTTCGACGATTCGATCGACGGCTTCTTTGCTGTTGAACGCACTGTGCGGCGTGACAATGACTTTTGGTGAGTCGAGCAGGACGTGGTCTGCGACGAGTTCGCGCAAGTCCTTCTGATCGAAACGCCCTGAAACGACCAACTCTGCCTCCTCGCGGATCAGGGGCTCTTCGGCCAGAACGTCCAAACCGGCGTGGGCGACCTTCCCGGACCGCAGCGCCTCGATCAGAGCACGTGAGTCCACCAGACTGCCTCTGGCGGTGTTGATGAGGATCATGCCGGTCTTCATCTTCGCGAAGGCGGCTTCGTCAATCAGATGGCGTTCTCCCGGCAAAGCCGGAACGTGCAGGGTGATCACGTCCGCTCCGCGAAGAAGGCTGTCGAACTCCACATATTCGAAGCCCAATTCAGCCGCTGTGCCGGCGTCAGGCTTTCGGTCGAACGCCAGGATTTTCATCCCGAATCCCTTGGCGATGCGAATGACGCAGCGACCAATGTTTCCCGTACCGACGACGCCGATCGTCCGACCCTTGAGGTCGAAGCCCTCTAGGCCTTCGGGCGAAAAGCGGCCGGAACGGGCCCGCCCTATCGCTTCGGGCAATCGGTGACTGATGGCGAGCAACAGCGCGAAAACGTGTTCCGCGACCGTGTTCTCTCCATAGGTCGGGACGTTGCAGACGGCGACCCCGCGTTCACGGCAATAGGCGAGGTCGATGTGATCCAAGCCCGTCGAACGGGTGGCGACGAGCTTCAGCGCCTTGAGCTTAGCCAGTACCGCGCGGGAGAGATTGGAATAGATGAAAGTCGAGATGATCTCGGCATCTGCGAATGTCGCGGCGTTTGCCTCACCCAGCACTGCGTCGACGAAGGTGACCGAGGAAGCAACATTGAGGCGTTCGAACGCAGGCCGTTCCCGTGGTTCTGATTCGAAGATGATGACACGCATCGGACCGCCTCCAGGCACCTCATCCGGCTAATCGCGGCTGAGTCAAATCTCGTCTGGTTCCAGGATCAGCCCTCGTTGATCCATTCGCGCGCGTCTGTGGCCTCGCGCAGGTGGAACACCCTTAGATGACCGGGCAAGAGGAACCCGAAGGCCCTCACCGTGTCGCGAATCCAATCGACATCAGAGACGACGGCGATCCGATCCCATCGGCCGAAATCGTCAAAGCCCACCTTGAGGTCTTCCAGAATGGCGCCCGGCCCGATGCCGGTGAAATCGGCGCTGGTCTCATAGTAGAGCCGCGCCTTGGCGTGGTTGCTGAGCACCCTCTGGATCGCCGGGATCAAGACGTTCTCGTAGTCACTGCGCGTGACGCGCCCGTGACATGCGAAGGCAAGGACGCTCTCGCGAAAGCCCGCCAGCGCTTCGATCATCCGTTTCTCCCTGTCCCGTCAGCCTAGACTAAAGTCCCCCGGCGCTTTCGGCCGCGAGGGCGCCGGAGGTGACCTCCTGCACCTCAGCGGTGATCTGCTCCTGGCGCAGGAGCCTTTCCTGACCGGAGAGCTCGTCCAGCTTCTGGTCGATGTTGAGCCGCGCCGACGCCATGGTTTCGAGCCTCGCCGCATTTTCGCTGGCGAAGCTTTCGAGCGCCGCCAGCGCCAGCTCGGCGAAGACATACTCGCCCACGAGCTGCTCGATCAGCCGGCGCGGCGGCAGGTTGGTCAGCGGTGGAGGGCCGGAATGCGGCGCTCGGAATGCGCCGAGGTCGATGGGCAGGATCGGCTTTCGGACGATGGTGGACGCCGAACCGCCGGACAGCCTGGCGAACACGATGTCCGCGCGCGCAAACCGGTCCTCGACGAAGCCGGAGTAGAGGGCGTCGGCGACACGCCGTGCCGTCGCGCCCACCCCCGCGGCCTGGCTCGCCATCGGCGTCGACCAGTCCACACGGCGTCCCCGCTCCTCCGCCAAAGCGAGGCCCCGCGCCCCCGCGACGAACAGTCTCGTCTTTTCCTCGCCAGGGACCGCGTTGAGGACGCGCTCGGTGAAGGCGCCTGCAAAGCCGTGTTCGGCGGTAAAGACCACTGCGGCGCTCGGGCTGCCGGCCGGTGGCGCGCTGGTCACGCCATCTGGCGCCAGTAACTCGACCGCGCGGGCCAAACCTCCGGAGATCACCCTTGTATAGGCCCGGTAGCCGTCCAGCGCGTTGCGGGCCTGCTGGGTGTGGGCCGCAGCTATTCCGCGCATGGCGCCAACCACGATCCTCAGCTTGCGGATACTGGTGATCCGCGCCTGGGCTTCGCCAAGGGCGCTCATGCCTTCGCCGAAACCGGCTTGAGCGTCTCGACCAGGGCGGCCGTCGCATTGGAGAGTTGAGTTCGCTCGGCCTGACCCAGCTGGCGCTCGGTCTCGAGGCGCTCCAGGACGCCCTTGCAGTGCAGATCGAGCCATCCTGGAAGCTGGCCCTTGAAGTCATCCATCCGATCGAGCGGGAGCGCGTCGAGCAGGCCATCGTGCAGCGCCAGGAACTCGGCCGCCTCATGTGCAAGCGAGAGGGGCGCGAACCGCGGTTGGGTGAGGATGGCGCGAATCCGGCGACCATGATCGATCTGGGCCTGGGTGCGCGGGTCGAGCGTCGTCGAGAAGCGTGTGAAGAGTTCGACTTCGAGGAACTGCGCGTAATCGAGGCGCAGGGTCTCCGCGAGGTCCTTCAGGATCGGCGCCTGCGCCTTGCCGCCAACGCGGCTGACGCTGAGGCCGATGTCCACGGCGGGCTTCTGGCCCTCGTCGAACAGCTTGGAGCTCAGCACGATCTGGCCGTCGGTGATCGAGATCAGGTTGGTGGGGATATAGGCGCTGAGGTTGCTGGCCTCGGTCTGGGCGATGGGCAGCGCGGTCAGCGACCCGCCGCCGAGGTCTTTCGAAAGCTTGGCCGCCCGCTCCAGCAGCCGGGCCTGGATGTGAAAGACGTCGCCCGGATAGGCCTCGCGTCCTGACGGCTGGCGCATGAGCAGCGACAGTTCCCGGTGCGTCGCCGCATGCTTAGTCAGGTCGTCGACGACGATCAGGACGTGACCGCCCTGGTCGCGAAAATACTCGGCCATCGAGAAGCCGGCGTAGGGCGCGAGCCATTGCAGGCCGGGCGCCGTCGCCGGTCCTGCGACCACGAAGATGCAGCGCTTGGGATCCCCGTACTTGGTCACCGCATCGATCACCTGGCGCACCGAAGAGGACTTCTGGCCGATGGCGACGTAGATGCAGATCACGTCCGAGCCACGCTGATTGATGATGGCGTCGGTGGCGATGGCGGTCTTTCCAGTCTCGCGGTCGCCGATGATCAGCTCGCGCTGGCCGCGGCCGAGCGCCAGCAAGGCGTCGATCAGCTTGGTGCCGGTCTGCATCGGCTCGGTGACCAGATCGCGTTCGATGATGCCCGGGGCCGCGCGCTCCACCGGATCGTGACGCGTCGCCGCAATCGGCCCGCCATCGTCCAACGGCCGGCCGAGCGGATCGACCACCCGGCCCAACAGCGCTTCGCCCACCGGCGTCGAGACCACCGTTCCCAGGCCGCGCACCTGCTCGCCGGCCTCGACCCGACCCAGATCGAGGAGAATGCAGCCGACGAGGTCTTCATCAAGCGCATGGGCGAACCCGGTGGCGCCGCCCTCGAAGGCCATCAGCGAACTCAGGGGCAGGTCCGGCAGGCCGCGAACGAAGGCGATGCCGTCGCCCGCCTTCTCGACAACGCCGATCTGCTCGGGCCTTGGCGACAGCGACGCCTTATCGACGCGGCCCTCGGCGGCGGTCAGCCAGCGATCAAGCGACTTTCGTAGCGTGTTCGTCATCGTTCAGCTCGGCTTCGATCCGCTTCAGGTCTTCCGACCACGAGCGCCGCAGGATCGTGAATGGGAAGCGGACCTCGACGCCCGCGATGAGCGCCTTGTCGACCTGGAACTTCGGCTTGGCCGGGGCGCCGAGAGCCGCGCTGAGGCTCGCACCGAACCGCGTGGCCGTCCGCTTGTCCAACGGCGTGGCGGTGACGACCTCCAGCGTCGTCGCATCCGCCGCCACGCGCTCGGCGATGTGTTTCTTGGAGTCGGCGGGGAGTGACTTGACGTCGTCGCAGACGAGATCGAGCAAACCTTCCTGAACCGAGACCGCGGGAGCTTCCTGGAGCAGGCGCCGGACGATCGACACGGCCAGGCGCGCCGCATCCCGCCCCACCGTCGTGGCGATCTCGGCGCGCTCGCGATCGAACGTTTTCTTGGCCTCCAATCTCAGCGTCTCGGCCTCTGCATGAGCCTTGGCGAGGACGGCCTTGCTCTCCGCGTCGGCGGCTTCGCGAGCCGCCTTCAGAGCTGCGTCGCGTTCCTGGGCGATCGCGGCACGCTGACTCTCCAGGCTCTGCTTCAGGTCTTCGGCGGCCTTCTTCTCGGCCTGGGCATCGGCGACCAGCTTGTCCGTGGCGGCCTTACGGGCCGCGATGATCCCGAGCACTGGCTTGTAGAGGAACCGGTGCAGCAGCCAGACCAGCACCAGGAAGTTGGCGAGCTGCAGTCCCAGGGTCCAGGGATCGAAGTGCATCTCAGTGCACGAACGGATTGGCGAAAAGGAGCAGGAGCGCGACGACCAGGGCGTAGATGGCCATGGTCTCGATCATCGCCAGGCCCACGAACAGCGTCCGGGAGATCACGTTCGCCGCGTCCGGCTGGCGGGCGATGGCGTCCATCGCGGCGGCGACCGCCCGGCCCTCGGCCAGGGCCGGCCCAATGGCGCCCATGCCGACCGCGAAGGCGGCGGCCAGGATGCTGGCAAGAGCGAGGTAGTTCATCGCGGGCTCCTCAAGTTTTGCGGCGGGCTTGTCCCACCGCCCCGCCGATGAAGACCATCGCCAGCACGGTGAAGATGTAGGCCTGGATCAGGCCGGTGAGCAGTTCGAGCGCCATGAACGGGATCGGCACGAGCAGGCCCACCAGCGAGAGCACGACGCCGATGACGAAGACGCCGCTCATGATGTTGCCGAACAGGCGGACCATCAGCGAGAAGGTCCGGGTGACCTCCGACAGCAGGTTGAGCGGCAGCATGATCCAGGTCGGCTTGGCGAAGTCGGCGAGATAACCGCCGACGCCCCGGGCTCGGACGCCGAAATAGTGGACCGCGAAGAAGACGATGACCGCCAGGGCCGCGTCGGTCTCGAGATGGGCCGTTGGCGGCTCGAGGCCCGGGATCAGCGAGAGCAGGTTGGCCGAGGCGATGAAGATGAAGAGGGTCGCGAGGAAGGGCAGGTATGGCTCGGGATCGGACTGAAGCGTCTCGCGTATCTGGCCCTGAACGGTCGTGACCAGCAGTTCTACGGCTGTCTGGCCCGGTCCCGGATCGAGGCGCAGCTTGCGTGTCGCCAGTACGCTGGTCAGCGTCAGCGCCGCCATGAGACCCCAGGTCATGACTACAGGCGTGGTGATCGGGACCGGTCCGACCTGGAACAGCACCTGGGCGGTGAGCGGCGAGGCGATCAACGGTCCCTCCCCAGCATCCGCACGGCGATGGGCCGCGCCAGCACCAACCCGGCGGCGACGGCGATGAGGGGGCCGGCGCCCTGAAAGGCCGTCCAAACCAGGACGCCGGCCACGATCGACAGGCGCGCGAAGTGCAGGCCGATCGGCCGCCACAGCCCGCCGCTCACATAGAGGTCCGTGTTGAGCCTGAGCGAGGCCATGCTCGCGCCGCCGAGGACGAGACCCGCCAGGCCGAACGCACGCCAGCCGCTCGATGTCGCCGGCGATCATGGTTGGTCCTCCTGCTGGATTTTGCTGGATGCGCCGCCACGCCATCCAGCACCCCAGCGCCACACCGACGACCAGCAGCGCGCCGGTCCAGAAGATGCCCGACGTCGAAGACGATGGTCGAGCCACCGTCCCAGGAACAGCCCAGCCAGGGTGGGCGTGATCACCAGCCATCCGAGGGCGCCGATCATCGCCAGGTTCTGGGCGAGCGACCGCTCGCCGTGAGCCTGCCAGTAAGCCCGCCGCGCGGCACGCTCGGCCACCGAGCGAGCCAGCTTGATGTCTTCGTCCGACGACGGTCCGGCAGGCGATCCGCTCATGCCCGGCCGCCCCCACTGTCGGTGGTCTGCGGCCGCAGGTAGCCGATGATCTGCCGGATGGCCTGGATCCTGAACTGTTCAGCGTGGGAACGCGCCTGGCGTTCCTCCTCCACCTCGGCGGCGAGCTTGCCGCGCACCACCGCCTCCAGGGAAGCAAGGTCGTCGCCGAGGATCGCCTCGCGCGTGGCGATGGCCACATCCGCGCCGCCGCTGACGGTCAGCAGGCCGCCCCGCACTGCGCAGTAGCCCTGCTCGACCGCCCGCGCGCCGCCAGCCGACGACGGAGACGGAGAGCGCGGTCACGAAGTCTGCGTGGTGGGGCAGGATGCCGAACTCGCCGCTCTCGTCCTCGGCGCGGACGGCCGCTACGTCGGCGTAGTCGGCGACGACAGCGCTTGGCGTGGCGATCAGCAGCTTCATGCCGCCGCCTCCGCGGGCTTTGGCGAAGCCTTCGCCTCGAGCGCCTGGGCCTCGTCCAGGTCGCCGACCATGTAGAGCGAGCTCTCCGCCCACTTGTCCGCGGCCCCGTCCAGGATCGCCCGGCAGCCGGCGATCGTCTTGGCGATCGGCACGGTGCGGCCTGGCTTGCCGGTGAACGCCTCGGTGACCCGGAATGGTTGGGTCAGGAACCGCTGAAGGCGGCGGGCGCGGGTGACGGTCTGGCGGTCAGCCGGGCTCAGCTCGTCCATGCCGAGCAGCGCGATGATGTCCTGAAGGTCACGGTACCGCGCGATGGTCGCCCGCACCTCTTCGGCGAGCCTATAGTGCTCCTCGCCGACGACGTTGGGATCCAGCAGGACCGAGCCGGACCTCAGCGGATCGATGGCCGGGTACATCGCCTCGGCGGCCATGGCGCGAGAAAGAACCACCGAGCCGTCGAAGTGGCTGAACAGGGCCGTCACGGCCGGATCCGTGAAATCGTCGGCGGGCACGTAGACGGCCTGGATCGCGGAGACGGCGGCGCCGGGGACGGAGGCGATCCGCTCCTCCAGGTCGGCGACCTCAGTGGCCAGGGTCGGCTGGTAGCCCACGCGCGAGGGCAGCCGCCCCAGAAGGCCGGAGATCTCGCCGCCCGCCTGGACGAAGCGGAAGACGTTGTCCATCAGGAGCAGCACGTCGCGCTTCTTCTCGTCCCGAAAATACTCGGCGATGGTGAGGGCGCTGAGACCGACGCGCCAGCGCGCGCCGGGTGGCTCGTTCATCTGGCCGTAGACCAGGACCGTCCGATCGAGGATGCCGGATCGCCGCATTTCAAGCAGCATCTCGTGGCCTTCGCGGGAGCGCTCGCCGACGCCGGCGAACACGGAGATGCCGCTGTAGGTCTCGACCATGGTGCGGATCAGCTCGGTGACCAGGACGGTCTTGCCGACACCCGCGCCGCCGAACAGGCCGGCCTTGCCGCCCCGAGCCAGCGGCGCCAGCAGATCGATCACCTTGATCCCGGTCTCGAGCAGCGTGCGCGTCCCGCTCTGCTGGGCAAGCGGCGGCGGCGCGCGATGGATCGGCCAGCGCGTGGTCTTAGGCGGAATGGGCGGGCCGCCGTCGCGCGGGGCGCCCAGGACGTCCACAAGCCGCCCGAGCATGGCCTCGCCAACGGGTACGGAAATGGGGCCGCCTGTCGCTCGGACCGGTACGCCGCGGCTCAGCCCCTCGGTGCTTTGCATGGCCACTGCCCGCACGGTTTGTTCATCGAGGTGGGCCTGAACCTCGGCCACCAGAGCCACGCTCCCGCCGACCTCGAGCGCCTCGTTGATCGCGGGTAGCGTCCCTTCAGCGAACCGGACGTCGATCACGGACCCGCGTACCGAGACCACGGTTCCGTTCGGACCGGCGTCTGCGGGCAGCGCCATTCCTCGATCTCCAGTGAGCGTCGCGCGTCACATTCGAGCGCTACGGTCAGGCGTTGCGCCGTGACCCACGACGGGCGAGCGCCGCAGCCAACCATAGCGCTGCTAGCACATCGCGGGCACGCAGCGTTTGAGACAGCTCAAGGCGCGGCGATCGCACGACCTCGGCGGCGCCGGGGGGCAACCTCCATCTTGGGCTGGGCCAACGGACTCCCTTGTCTGCGACCCCGCCCATCGCGCGCAGCTTAGGCGCAAGCTCTGAGCGACGGCGCCCGGTGGGTCACGGCCTGAAACCGTAGTCGGGTAGGACGAAGTCGTCCCTCATCTGTGCGCCGACGAGGAGGCCGGGCAGTCCGGGGATGGCCATAAGATTGGCGGCTTGGTTGCGAAGCCATATGCCGAAGCCCGTCCGGGGGGTGAAGGAGCTGGCGAAGCCGCGCGCCGCCTTCTGCTTGCCCTCGATGAAGGGCCGCAACCGCCGCTCATAGGCCGCGAAGGCGCCAAGATGGTCGGTCGACCGGCACAGCTCGCCAGCGAGGACATAGGCCTCGGTCATGCCGAGTCCGGTGCCTTCCCCGGCCACAAGCGATACGCACGCGGCCGCATCGCCCACCACCGCTACACGCCCCTTCGACCATGCCGGCATCGCGATCTGGCTCACGCGGTCGAAGTAGATGTCGTCGACGTCCATCAGGGCTTGTCTGATCGCCGGCCACTCCCACGCCGCGTCGGCGAAGACACGGAGCAATGTCGCCTTGCGCCCCTCGACGTCGGCCGGCTCCGGTCCCCCGATATGTTCGGCGGCGAACACGAAGAGGAACATCGTCCAGTCGCCCCGTAGGGCGAAGCGGGAGATCTGACGGCCCGGGTAGCCGTAGCTGACGTAGGCCAGCTCGTCGCGGGGCCGGTAGCCTTCGGCGTCGAAGGCGGCGACATAGTAGCCGATATGACGCTCGAACTGTTCGTCGGGACCGAACGTGAGCCGCCGAACGGTGGAGTGCAGGCCGTCAGCTCCGATGACGAGATCGAACGTCTCTACGCAGCCGTCGGAGAAGCCAACGCGGACGCCATCCTTCGCTTCGACCATCCTCTCGATCGTGACCCCGAACCAGGTTGCGACGTCGCCGCCAAGCGCCTCGTAGATCAGCGCGGATAGGTCGCCGCGCGGCAAGCTCGTGAAGCGGTCGCCGAGCTCTCGGCTCATCGTCTGGGTCGAGATGTGCGCAGCTCTCCGGCCGCTCCCGTCGACGTAGCGAACTTCCTGTAGGTCGTAGCCCGCAGCGCGAACGGCTGGAGCGATGCCCATGCGCTCGGCGACATCGTACCCCACGCCCCAGAAGTCGATCATGTAGCCGCCGGTCCTCAGCGCCGGCGCCGCCTCGATCAGGGTTGGCTCGTGGCCTGCCCCGGCGCAGCCAGTAAGCCAGAGTGGGTCCTGCGACGCCGGCGCCGCTGATGGCGACCCTCAAGCTATGGCGTCGGGACGCGCTCACGATCTGCGCCCGCTGAGCCGAGGCGCTTCAGCAGCGCTCGCCATCCTTCTTGCCTCGTCCCAAGCCGCAGCCTCGTCCGGAAATACATCATGATGTGAATTGATGGAACCCCGCGCCAGCTGACGTGCTCAGCCGATCTTCACCTTGCCGCCGGGCTCGAAGCTGTAGTCCGGCAGGTAGAGGTTCTTCGGCGCCGGGCCCTTACGGATGCGCCCGGCGGTGTCGTACTGCGAGCCGTGACAAGGGCAGAACCAGCCCTTCCACTCGCCTTCGCCGAACAGCGGAATGCAGCCCAGGTGCGTGCAGACCCCAATGACGATCAGCCATTCGCCCATGCCAGGCCTGTGCCGGCTCGCGTCCGTCGCGGGATCGCGCATGGGCGCATGGTCGTCGGCCACCGCCGCGGCGATCTCCGCGGGCGTCCGGTGGCGGATGAAGACGGGCTGTTTGCGCCAGAGCACCGAGACCTGTTGGCCAAGCGGAACCTTGGTGTAGTCGAACTCGATGCTGGAGGAGGCCAGCGTGTCGGCGGCGGGGTTCATCTGGTCGATCAGCGGCCAGGCGACCGCCGCCGCGCCACCCGCGGCCGCCGCGGCCGTCAGAATGAAGATGAAATCCCGCCGGCGCGGTTCGGGCGCCGTGCCGGCGACGTCTTCCTCGATGACCAGGTCCGCCATCGACCAGCTGTGCGACCGCCCTAAGTCCATGCCCCGCTTTTCGGAAACGTGTCGAAAGATGCGCGGCTCCGACGAATCGCATCACGACGTGAGTCGCCTGTGTTGATCTTCTTTCGTCTTCGGCTAGGAGGGGCCGCGTGAACGACACCACCCTTCCCTCTGCCCCAGCCGCCGCCAGGCACGTCCCCGTCGCAGGAACATCGATGCCCAGGGGAGATACGCGTCGGCTTTCCCTGCTGCAGCTCTCGTTGCTCGCCTTGCTGGTCGGAGTGGTGACGGGCTTTGGCGCCGTCGGCTTTCGCGACCTGATCGGGCTCGTCCACAACTTTGCGTTCAAGGGCCAGCTCTCGTTCACCTACGACGCCAACGTCTTCACGGGCGCCTCGCCATGGGGGGCGCTCGTGGTGCTGGTCCCGGTCGTTGGCGGAATCCTGGTCACCTTCCTGGTCTCTAACTTCGCGCCGGAGGCCAAGGGCCATGGCGTGCCCGAGGTGATGGACGCCATCTACTACAAGAGTGGGGTTATCCGGCCCGTGGTGGCGTTGGTGAAGTCGCTGGCGTCGGCGATCGCCATCGGAACCGGATCGTCCGTGGGGCGCGAGGGCCCGATCATCCAGATCGGTTCGGCGCTGGGCTCGACGCTTGGCCAGATCGCCCGCATGCCGGCCGACCAGCGGATCGCCCTCGTGGCCGCCGGCGCCGGCGCCGGCATCGCCGCGACCTTCAACACCCCAATCGGCGGTGTCATGTTCGCCATCGAATTGATGTTGCCCGAGGTGGGCGTCTCGACCTTCCTGCCCGTGGCGATCGCCACCGGCGCGGCCACCTTCATCGGGCGATGGTTCATTGGCGATGCGCCTGCGTTCGCCGTGCCGCCACTGGCGCCGATGACGGCCAACGCCGACGGTCTCGCGGTGCTGCTGCTCTATGCCCTGCTGGGCGCACTCACCGGCGTCGCCGCCGCAGGCTTCATCCGCGGCCTGCACCTCGTCGAGGACCTGTTCGACAAGATTCCCTACCGCTACGTCCGGCATATCGTCGGCATGCTGATGCTGGGCGGCCTGATGTACGCCCTCTTCGTCGGCTTCGGTCAGTACTTTGTCGATGGCGTCGGCTACGCGACGGTGGAGGCGATCCTGACGGGTCGCCTCGGCCTCTACTGGTTTCTCGCGCTGCTGTTCGTAGCTAAGCTGACGGCGACTTCCCTCAGCCTCGGCTCGGGCTCGTCTGGCGGCATCTTCTCGCCCTCGCTGTTCATGGGCGCGACGCTGGGCGGCGCGTTCGCAGCGCTGCTGAACGCGCTGCACCTGCCCTTCGCCCTCAGCGTTCCGGCCTTCGCCATGGTCGGGATGGGGGCGATGGTCGGCGGCGGCACGGGCGCGGTGATGACGGCTGTCGTGATGATCTTCGAGATGACGCTCAGCTACGACATCATCATGCCGATGATCGTGGCGGTCGCGATGAGCGTTGGCGTGCGCCGCGTCCTGTCGCGCGAGACGATCTACACGCTGAAGCTTGTGCGCCGCGGCCAGGACATCCCGAAGGTGCGCCACGCCAACATGTTCCTGGTCAGGCGCGCACGAGAGGTGATGGACCGCGACGTGCTGGTTCTACCGCGCGAGGCGAGCTTCGATCAGTTCCTCACCGAGCACGGCGACGAGGGCCGGCTGCGGCACGTCGTGGTGACCGACAAGGGACGGCTCTATGGCGTCATCCGCGTCAACACCGGGCTGCGGCGCGGGCTCGCCAGCGCACATACCGGGATCAAGCTCGGAGATGTCGCCAACCGCAACTTCACCATCGTGAGCGAGGACGATGTCGCTTTCGACGTGATCGACCGCATGTGGCGCAAGGGCGCGATCATGGCGGTCGTCATCCGTGGCCGTGGCGTGCCGCGCGGCGACGACGTCGCGGGCGTCGTCACCAAGGAGCACGTGGCCGAACTCGGTCGCTGACAGCATTGCCCTCTATCCGCGTAACTAGCCCAAGTCGTCGGGCCGAGAGCTCAGCGGCCTCAGGAGGCGCCCGTGGAACTGACGAGCGGAAAACGGAGCCAGTCTGAAGGCAATCTTGGAAGACCTTGAGACATCGAAGATCCCCATCGACCTGCCGAAGATCGAACGGGCCCTCATCGCCATCCTCCTCGCGCTCCTCGGCGAGCAACGGGACAGAACCGTCTGACGACCTCTAAGGGATCAATCGCCGCAGCCGATTTCAGCGACGAGCGCAGCTGCGGCTCCTGGCGCAGCATTTCCACGAGGTGACGCTCGGCGAGCTCGTTGATCAAGGCGTCGCCTTTCGGCGTGAGGGCCACGAACACGAAACGACGATCGCGCTCCGATGGTCTGTCGCTCGGCGAGACCGGCGTTTTCCAGCCGGTCCATCAGCTGCACCACCGCATGCGGCGCAAGGAGGAGTTCCTCCGCCAGATCCTTCATCGCCAGCTCACTACCGTCAGCCGCCTTGATCGCCAGCAGCACTTGGTACTGCTGCGGCATGATGCCAGCCTGTCGGCTGATCTTCTCGCTGGCGCTCAGGAACCGGCGCAGACCATGGCGGAACCCAGCCAGGCCTTTGAAGCGTTCGGCGTCCATCACCATGGTGGCCCTTTCGCGCAATCCATCTGTGTGGGCTTGGCCTTCGTCTGGTGGTGCCTGCTCGAGGCTAGACGGCCTTGATGTGTGCGCTCCCTCGCCTGCCCGACTGCGGAGCTTCCATCGGGGCGGCCGCCGCGCAAGTCTCCGTTTCAACCAAGAGCAACTCTCACAGAATCGGCGAAAGGCCACAACCGGCTCATGGCGTCTGCGCGGTATCCAAGAGTTGTTTCAGGGACTCATCGCTGCCGTTGGCAACGTCCCGTTTCGGACAGCAAGCCCGCCGCAGGTTCGACCCGAAGCGGAGCGGCCCAGGAACGTCCACGTCTTTCCAAAGACGCCCTGAAACGTCGGGTGCTGTCCACCGAATAGGAGAGCACCGAGCGTCGCGCCGGTCTACAAACAGGACGCCGACTCCGATACGATCTGTCGCCCGTTCGCGCGGCCTCGGGCCATGATGTGGCGATGACCATTCGCGCAAACCGGGGAGAGAGGTGCTTGAACAGACACACGACGCGCTATGGGTCGCAGAGGGAGAGATTGTCAGCTTCTTCGGGGCCCCCTATCCGACGCGCTCGGCGATCGTCCGATTGGAGAACGGCGACCTGTGGGTGTGGTCCCCTGTCAAGCTGACCGCGGACTTGCGCGCTGAGGTGGACCGGCTCGGCCCGGTTCGTCACCTCGTCAGCCCGAACAAGCTCCACCACCTCTATCTGGCGGAATGGAATGCAGCCTTTCCTGAGGCCCAACTGTGGGGACCGCGATCGACCATCAGGAAACGCCCCGACCTCGAGTTCCGCGGAGCGCTGCAGGATGATCCCCGTCCGACTGGCGCCCCGACATCGATCAGGCATGGTTTCGGGGCTCTTTCGCTATGGACGAGATCGTTTTTCTTCACCGTCCCTCGGCCACTCTGATCGTCGCCGACCTGATCCAAACATTCAGCGACGCATTTCTCCGAAGGCACTGGGGTTGGTACAGCTTCCTGGCGCATCTGGATGGTCTCACCGAGGATCAGGCCTGCGCGCCGCGGGAATGGCGATTGTCATTCATCAACCGCGCACCCGCGCGTCGGGCGCGCGACAAGGTGCTCGGCTGGGCCTGTCGAAATCTGATCGTGGCGCACGGCGAACGGCCAAGCTCCATCGGCCAGGCGTTTCTAAACAAGTCGTTCGGATGGCTCGGAGCCTGAAGTGTTCGAGGGCTCGCTCGCGCCGTTCAGCGGTTTCCACGTGATGGCTACCTAAACAAGTGAACGTCGGCCGCCGGTTGGTGCGGACGGGGATTGTCGCGCCGGGGGCCGTTGCGTTGTTGGCCCCCTGGCCGGCGCGCCCGCTGGAAAGATAGGGCTAGGCCAATGAAGGCGAAGCCAACCGGCCGCCGATCTGGGGGCCCTCAGCCGCGTCCAGTTCTTCAGCGCAAGCGCGGCATAGACCGGAGTCGTAGAATTCGTCGCGTCGATGCAGAGCGGGCGGTTCGCAGCAGACGAAACAGACCAAGCCCTGGGCCCTCGCCACTGCTCTCCATGCCTCTCTTTGTTGTTCGGTATACGCGATCAACACCTCGGTCCTCCAGATCTTGCCATTAGATTTCCTGTACAAGATAGCCAAGAGACGGCGGGGACGGGGTAAAACTCGCCTCACGTTCATTTCATCCGAGCGTGATATTTTGGACCGGGGTTCCTACGGTGTGGTGAGGAGCGCCATGGCCGATCCGGCGTGCACCGACCGGCACTCTCGCCAGGAACCAATCACGGGTTTCACAGCGATCGGCGCGAAGGCTGCCGCGAGGCCCGTCGTCACGGCCGCTCGCGCAATGCGGCGTCGCCAAGCCCGCAGAAGGTTGCCGAGACGCTCTGCGCCTCCCAGCGCTGCAATGCCCAAAGGTCAGAGCCGAGCGTCGGACCGAACACAGGCGGGGTGCCGGCAGCGAGCGTGACCGCCACCGGCGGCAGGGGCTGCACGGGCGGAATGACGATGGTCCCGTCCAGTCCGTCGCGACGTCGCAGGCCCTGCTCGAGAGCCATCATCCCGGACAGATCGAGGCCGCTCCCGGGCGACAGCGCAACGACGCCGCGGCGCGCCTCGGCGTCGTAGGCGATCGCGCGCGCCGGGAATGGCACGGCTTCTCGCAGGCCCTCGACGACGGCGATCGCCGGATCCGGCGCCGCGGCCGCGGCGGCGGCATGCTCGGCGGCGAACCGCTCGGGATCGCCGATCACGACCTGGTCGAGATTCACGTGCGTCGGCGCGCCGATCGTCGCGCCCAGCTGACGCTCTATCTCGCTGGCGGCGTCGCGCCGGTATCGGGGCGTCGCCACCAGGCCATCCACTTCCAGACCCTCCTTGCTGCTTCGGACCGCAAGCGAGGTGAGCCGCGCCTTCGGGCCGAAGACCTTGTCGATTTCAGAGCGCGCGGCGACGGTCGCCCGGCTTTCGAGCGCGATCGTGTTGAGCGAGAGCGTCAAGGGGATGCATAACCCGCCGACGATCAGGATCACTGACGCTTGTCCGACCCATCCCCGCCTCACGAAATGGGGGCGAAAACCGCAGAGCGCCGCCATCGCGGCTGCGGCCAGGGCGATGGCGATGAGGTTGGTGGCGAAGAGCAGGAGCGCGCCGAGCGCGATCGGCCAATTCGCCGTCCCAAGCCCGAACCCCACGGTCGCGATTGGCGGCATCAGAGCCGTTGCGATCGCCACGCCGATGACGGTCTCGCCACGCTGGCGCACGACGGCGTAGCCGCCCGCGGTGCCGGAGAACGCGGCGACCAGCAGGTCGAACAGGTTGGGACGCGTCCTCGCAAGAATCTCGGCCGTCGGCTCTTTCAGCGGCGAGACCCAGGTCAAGACCACGGCCACGACCAAGGCGACGCCGAGCCCGATCGCAAGGCTCACCAGTGCGCGCCGGGTCGCGCCCGGGTCGACCATCCAGAAGGCGAAGCCGAGCAGAATGATCGGCGACATCAATGGCGAGATCAGCATCGCGCCGATGACGACCGCCGGCGAGGACAGCATCAATCCGAGGATGGCGATCGCCGCGGAGAGCCCGCTCATCACCGCATACCCGCCCCTCGCCTGGCCCGCGGCCTGGATCGCGCGGTAGACACCGTCGTGCTCCACCCCATGCGAAGCGCTGCTCAGGATGGCCCGCCATCCGAACCTACTGCCGGTCTTCGGCGTCTTGGCAGGGGTGTCAGTCAACGGAAGGTCTCGGCTGAGTTACCCGTGTGCGATCCAGCTTTGCAGGCGGAGATTCAAGTTGAAGACCTCCTCCTTGACCCATTGCAGTTTCCGTCGCCGCCGGCTGGGCGTCGAGCTCCTTCAACCGGTCCTCGACGGGCATCGACATGTCAGGACCTCTTGGAATGGAGCCGCCGGCTCGACTGCGCGATTATGGCGCCAGCTACCCGCAATGGCCGGCGCGGTCGAGCACCGGCCCGACGCGACCTTGCGGCCGGGCCGCCTGGTGCGGCGGACCCGACAGCTGGACCCTGCGTCATGAGGCTGGCGCAGGTATCGTCCGGCGGATGAGCGCCTCCACCGTCGCGCCCTGCACGATCACCGAAAACATGACGACGACATAGGTCGCCGCGAGGATCGCATCGCGCCACGGACCTGGCGGAACCGACAGCGCCATGGCGACCGAGAGGCCGCCGCGCAGACCGCCCCAGGTGAGAAGCGGAAAAGCCTGCTTCGACGGCAAGAGACGCCGCCAGGCGACCAGAGGCGCGGCGATCGACACCAGGCGCGCCAGCAGGCTCAGCGGGAGCGCGACCAGACCGATCACCGCGAGCCGCATGTCACCCAACAACGAGATGCCCTGGAGGCCGATCAGCAGAAACAGCGACGCGTTGAGGATCTGGTCGATCACATGCCAGAACTGGAACAGGTGCTCGCGGACCTCGTCGCCCATCGCTTCCTTGGCGCCCTTGTTGCCGATGAGCAGCCCGGCGACCGCCATCGCCACTGGGCCGCTGACGTCCAGATGCTGTGCGAGCGCGTAGCCGCCCATGACGAGCGCCAGCGTGATCAGGATTTCGAGCACCGGCTCTTCGATCGACTTCATGGCGACGAAGGCGACCCAGCCCACAGCGAGCCCAAGCATGGCGCCGCCCCCGGCCTCCCTGGCGAACATCCATGCGGCGTCGCCAGGCCCGACCGAGGCGCCGCCAACGGCGGCGGCCACAGCGATGCCGAACACCACCACGCCAACGCCGTCATTGAACAGGCTCTCTCCGGCCACGGTCGCCTTGAGAGTTTCGGACGCCGAGCTCGAGCCAAGCAGCGCCATCGTCGCGATGGGGTCGGTGGGGCTGATGAGGGCCCCGAAAACGATGCACCAGGAAAGGGCGCCGCGACGCCCGCGAGTTGGCCGATCGCCCAAAGACCGCCGCCGATGACCGCGGTCGAGATCAGCACGCCGACCGTGCTCAGAATCGTGATCGGCCACCGCCCGAGGCGCACGTGCGCCAGGTCCACGTGCAGCGCCCCCGCGAACAACAGGAACGACAGCATCCCGTTCAGCAGCGTCTTCTCGAAGTTCACATGATCGAGGAAGCCCCTGATCGCGCCTGATAGGTTGCTGCCGGGGATGGTCGCATCGAACAGCGCGACGGCAGCGGCGGCGAGCGCGCCGGTGATCGTCAGCGCGATCGTCTGCGGCAAGTGCACGAAGCGATGGTTCAAGTACCCCAGCGCCGCGGCGGCCACGATGACTATGGACGCGGCTTCGAACGGACCGATCTCCGGCGTCATAGCTTCGCTTCCATCCTGGCCAGCACTGCCGACCCCCGTATCACGTCTTTGCCGTTAGGGTGCGCCGCCGCTCGAGACCTTCGTCGGCGGGACCAACCGCGTCTTCCTGACCCGCCTAGGGGGCGGCGCATTCGGCAACGACGATGCCTGGATCGACGCGGCGATGATGTGCGCCATCCGCCTCGTTCGGAACCGGGACCTGGACATCCGGATCGTCAGCTACGGCCAGATCCCTCCGTCAGTCCGCGCGATTGAAGAAACGTTCCAGTAGGTTCCAGCCGTCTTGGTTGCGGCGAGCGTCAAACTCTCGACGAGTGCAATATGATAACACCGAAAATCCAAAATCTTGGTCGAGATAAAGTTGAGATAGTGACGCCATAAGCTGCGGCTCTTGCTGATAATATCGTGTACTCCCGTTCTTATTACGTGCCACCCGCGTCTAGATAGATTGTTGTAAGTCTATCCTACGGTCCGCGATCACGGTGATCCCCTGGGACCTCCTAAGGAAAGACTAGGACAACTTGAAACTTATCACCATCAAGCAACTCCACGAACTCGAAGGCTCGGTCTGGGCGGACAACATCTCCAACGAGATCACGGGCGCCAACGTGCTGCTCTGGCATGCGGCGTCCGAGCTGGCGTCGTTCATCGAGCTCTATCTGCCGGTCGAGCAGGCGAGCGAGGTGGCGCCCGAGGCGATCCAGGTTCTGGAAGGCGCGGCTGACCACTTCGCCGACCTGGACGTCCCGCGCCCCCTGACGGTTGAGGCCCTCCTGCTGCGCCTCGCCCGCCACAAGACCGGCGTCGACCCGGACTATGTGGAGCGGGATGAACAGGAACGGCGCAAGCCGGGCGAGCGCGCTCGACGGCGGAGGCTGCGCCGCGGCGCCTAGAGCCGCCTTGGCGCATTGCGGACTAAGATCACCCCGCGGTCAGATCCCGCCTAAGGTCACGAGCCGCTGGTAGATCCCGCGGCCGCAAGGTCTCCTCTTGGGAAGGCTCCCAATGTCTGACGTTGGCGCGATTTTGCTCGGCGACGGTCCAGTGATTGACCGCGAGTTCGTCGCCCTCAGCATGCGAAGTGGACTCGAACTTGAGCGGTTCCCGGCTTCATTGCGGAGAGCCAAGCGGTTCTCGGCAAGTCCGCTTTCGAGAAGCCCGTTGATGTCCGCTCATGGCGCTTAGTCGCCACTCTTGGGCAGTGTACCGTTTGGGTCAGACACCGGCTCTGTAGGGTGACATATCCATTCCTGGATAGCGTGCGGCCACGCCGTCGAGGGTCTCCTCGGTCCAGTAGGGATGGCCCGGCGCGCGGAAAGCCCAGAAGCTCACGCTCGTCCAGGGTCGCCGTTTCGATCCAACGGCGGAACGAGCCGTAGACGGCCTGCTCCGGCCAGCCGACGATTCCGACCCAGGGACATCCGGCCGGCGCATACGTGACGAATTGGCCGAGTCGTCCGCCTTCTCGCTTGAACCGCGTGCCGCGATGAAATGTGCGCATGCTGTAGGCCAGGACCGATCCGGCCGGCACGGTCACCTTGACCTCATTCTCGTACAAGGCTGGTCTCGCATCAGGGCTGTAGACCGTGGGCGACAAGATGCGCTCGGGATAGTGCTTCTTCGAGCACACGGCTGTCGGAGCCAGCTCCTCGTCCACGTCAGTGTAGTACAAGAGATAGGCAGTTTGCCAATATTGGGGCAAGTCGGGCGGGTAAGTCAGCGTATGATTCCCGTAGTCACAGTGCATGTGCTGCTCTTGGTCGGTGGGATGACCGAAGCTCTTGAGGCTTAGATCCGATTGCTCGCAGACAATTGGATTGCCGCCGGCCATGATTGACGCGAAACGTCTCAGTTCAGGATGCAAGGTGTTGCGGTTGAGTTGCTCGCCTGGGAATGGAAATCGGACCTGCCGCCGATTCGTCCCAGTCCTGGCCCAATCCGCCGGCCTCGCGGCGGTCGGGTCGCGCACGAAGTCGACCCAACCCGGGTGGAGGCTCTCAATCTCATCGAGCGTTCGCTGAACCTCGTCCGCCGTCAGGAGGCCTTCGACGACGGCGTAACCGTGCTCGCGATAATGATCGATGTGCTCGTCGGTGATGGGCATGGTGCCTCCTCCGCGCGCCTGGCGCCCTCATGGTCCGCACCAGAGGCAGGCCGACCATATGATCCAATGTCGGTCACCACGGAAGCGCAGCGGTGAGCCAGAACGTGCAGTGCGCGGTGGCAGCTATTGCCGAAGCCGGTCCTCCGTCGGCGATGCCTGAGAGTCCGCTTCGGGAGCTCGGCGAATGTCCGGTTCTGGCGCGAGGCTGACGGCCGAACCGGGGGTTCGGACCGTGTGAAAGCGATCGCTGTCTCGTGGGCCCCCGGGTGCTTCGAAGTTAGGCGTGAACGGGGATGACCACCTGCATGCTCTCGTAGCCGTGCACGAAGGAGGAGTAGGTGCGCACGGGCTCGCCGATCGACCTCGATCTCCGGGAAGCGCTTGAGGATCTCTTCCCAGATGATGGTCAGCTGCATCTCGGCGACGCGGTTGCCGACGCAGCGATGCACGCCGAAGCCGAACGACATGTGCTGGCGCGGCCGCTCGCGGTCGATGTCGTACGCGTTGGGGTTCTCGATCACCGCCTCGTCGCGGTTGCCCGAGATGTACCACATCACCACCCGGTCGCCCTTCTTGATCGGTCTTGCCGCCGACTCTCGATGTCGCGCGTCGCGACCCGGCTCATGTGCGCCAGCGGCGTCTGGTAGCGGATGGTCTCGGAGACCATCGGGGGCACCAGGTTCGGGTTGGCGCGCAGCTTGTCGTACTGGTCGGGGTTGTTGTTCAGCTCGTAGACGCTGCCCGAGATGGTGTTGCGGGTGGTGTCGTTGCCGCCGATGATCAACACCGCGACGTTGCCCTGATACTCGTCGCAGCCCATGTGCCGGGTGGCGGGGTCGTGGGCCATCATGGAGATCAGATCGATGCCGGGCTCGGCGTCGACCCGCTGGTTCCACAGGTCCTGAAAGACGGCCCGGCATTCGAAGATCGCCTGCGACCTTCTGCTCCCAGCTCTCGACCGGTCCGTGGCCCGGCTGGTTCATGAACATGTCCGACCAGCAGGTCAGGCTGCGACGCTGCTCGAACGGGAAGTCGAACAGCGTGGCCAGCGTCATCGCCGTCAGCTCCATCGACACCTTGTCGACCCAGTCGAAAGGCTCGCCGATCGGCAGGGAGTCGAGGATCTCGCCCGCGCGCTGGCGCACCACCGGCGCCATCTTGGCGATGTTCGCCGGCGCCAGCGTCGGGCTGACCGCCTTGCGCTTGGGGGCTATGGTGCGGCTCGTCCAGGCCGATGAACGCCGCCCTCGCCGCGCCTGGCCGCCTCGCGCTGCATCTCGCGGCTGCGGCCGCCCATCACCTTTTCCATCTCCGCCTCGTCGGCGAGGCTGCCAAGCCCGATGCCCTCGGTGGAGGTGAAGGCCTCATGGTTGGTGTCCACCGCCATGATGTCTTCCCAGCGGGTGATCGACCAATAGGGGCCGAACTCGCTCTCGGGCGGTGAAGTGGACGGGATCCTCGGCGCGCAGGCGCTCGAAAACCGGCCAGATCGTGCCGGCCTGGAAGCGGTCGGCCGGCCGGGTTGAGCTTGGCGAGCGGCAGCGCGTAGGCGTCCAATTCCAGGGCAGCTGTGGCTTCACCGCGATGTTCATGTGCGGAATTCCTAGTGACGAAGCGAGAAGCTTCCTCTTCTACCGCCTCACCGTCAACCGGCGTTGACTTACCAATGTCCTGCTCATTCAGACCGGTCGTAAGGTCTCAAGTCGGTCCCGAGCATAGCCTCGCCCGGAGGTCCGCTTTCTGGCGGTAGGCCGATGTCCGCTCGTGGCGCGTTACGGTCGTTGCCGATGTCGTCTCGCCTGAACGAAACCGAACGTATTTTCCCCAAACAACTCCCAAATGGACCTTTGAGGGGCGTTCCGTGAGATCTTAAGTGATTGAAATCATTGGAGCGGGCGGGGGGAATCGAACCCCCGACATTCAGCTTGGGAAGCTGACGTTCTACCTCTGAACTACGCCCGCGCCGGAGAGCTTCCGGGGGCGCGGAACCTAGCTCAGAAATGGCGTTGCGCAAGGCGCCGTGGCAGGTTGGCGTCTAACCCGGAGGATGGCGGCATGGCCGGTGATTACGACGTGGTCGAGGCGTCGATCGGCGCGCTGGCCGCCGACATGGCCGCCGGCAAGGTGACCTCCGAGGCGCTGACGGCCGCCTACGCCGCGCGGATCGCGGCGATCGACCGGGCGGGGCCGACGCTGCGCAGCGTGATCTGCCTCAGTCCGACGGCGCTGGACGAGGCGCGGGCGCTGGACGCCGAGCGCCGCGACGGCGGGGTGCGCGGGCCGCTGCACGGCGTGCCGCTGCTGATCAAGGACAACATCGACAGCGCCGACGGCACGGCCACCACCGCCGGCTCGCTGGCGCTGCGGGGCAACGTCACCCGCCGTGACGCGCCGGTCGTCCGCCGGCTGAAGGACGCCGGCGCGGTGATCCTCGGCAAGACCAACCTGTCGGAGTGGGCCAACATGCCGCTCGGCCCATTCGATCAGCGGCTGGTCGGCGGTCGGCGGGCTGGTGAAGAACCCCTATGTGCTGGATCGCAGCGCCGCCGGCTCGTCGTCGGGGACGGGCAGCGCGATCGCCGCCTCGTTGGCCGCGGCCGGCGTCGGCACCGAGACCGACGGCTCGGTCACCGCGCCCGCCGCATTCGCCGGCCTGGTGGGCCTGAAGCCGACGGTGGGCCTGATCTCGCGCACCCACGTCGTGCCGATCTCGGCCAGCCAGGACACGCCCGGGCCGATGGCCCGCACCGTCGAGGACGCGGCGATCCTGCTGACCGCGATGGCCGGATCCGACCCGGCCGATCCGGCCACCGCGCAGGCCGGCGGCCACCGCGGGCGACTACGTCGCGGCGCTGGCCGGCGCGAGCCTCGCCGGCAAGCGGCTGGGCGTGCTGCACGTACGCCAGCCACCTGCGCGGCGCCGCCGAGCGGGTGTTCGCCGACGTGCTGGCGCGGCTCAGGGCCGAAGGCGCGAGCGTGATCGAGCTCGAATTCAAGCCCGCCGGACGATCTCGGCAAGAACGAGCACATGGTGCTGCTGACCGAGCTGAAGGCCGGTCTCAACGCCTATTTCGCCACCCTGCCGCGCGGCCGTGCCGGTGCGCTCGCTGGCCGACGTGATCGCCTTCAATCGCGAGACGCCGCGCGAGCTGGCGCTGTTCGGCCAGGAGCTGCTGGAGCGCGCGGAAGCGACCGCCGGGCTGGCCGATCCGGCCTACCTGAAGGCCCGCGCCGACAGCCTGCGCGCCGCCGGCGCCGAGGGGATCGACCGGCTGCTGGCCGACCACCAGCTGGACGCGCTGGTCGCGCCCGACCTACGGGCCGGCGGCGCGGATCGACCTCAGCGGCGACCATTTCTGGGGCGGTGGCTCGACCACCCTGCCAGCCATCGCCGGCTATCCGCACCTGACCGTGCCGATGGGCCAGGCGCTGGGGCTGCCAGTGGGCCTGTCGTTCATCGGCCCGGCCTGGGGCGAAGCGGCGCTGCTGGCGCTGGGCCACGCGTTCGAGCAGGCGGTGCAGGCGCGCCGGCCCCCGACCTACCTGCCGACGCTGGAGGACGACGCGGCGGTCGCCGCCGCCTTCGCCCCAGCCGCCGAATAACCCGCCCCTCCCGCGGTCCCTTTCACCACGAAGGACACCAAGAACAGGAAGGCGCGCGATGCGCGCGGGTTAATCCGAAATCGTGGGGATTGGCCGGCGCGAAGCGCCCTGCGCGTTCCTCGTGGCTCAATCGGACCGGACGATCAAACGCCGCGTCAGCGCCCTGCCTGGTCCCGCGGCCGCCGGGACGGCTGCCAATCCGCCGATCACACAGCCGACCGGTGCGAATGGCGCACCGCCGGGCAGGCGACCGGCGAGGTCAGGAAGGGCCGCACCCGCGCCGTCGTGACGCCGCCCGGTCGCGCGCCGCCGGCCAGGTTGATGGCCCAGCCGGTTCCCAGCACCAGCGCCAGAGCCGCGGTGGCCCCGGCGACGCCAAAGGCCAGCGCGCCGAGCCCGCTCGGCTGCGAAGGCGGCGGCGCACTGATGTTCGGCCGGAGCATACGGATCACCTGAATCCCTGGAAGGCGGCGCATGATCCATGCTTTGCGCGGATCGCGCAACCGTGCGGCGAGCGACCGCCCGCACGCGGCGGCTCTATCAAGACGCATGCGCCGCCCGCGTCCTTCGGCTATCCAGCGGTCGAAGCGCCAACGGAGGGACGGATGGAACTCGAGACCGACGCGAACGGCATCGTCACCTTCCTGCCGATCATCCACTGGGCCGTCACCATCGTGATGGACAAGACGGTCGGGCTGGCGGTCGACTACTACGCCACCGCCGAGGACGCCGCCGCGCAGAAGCTGTCCCGCATCCAGCTCCACCTCGACCCGGCCCCGGCCCAGGAGCTGGGACAGGCGATGGCGAAGCGCGGCGACATGGTGCTCGCCTCAGGCGGCGGCGCGCCCAGGGCCTAGGCGCGGGCCCCTCACCACGCCCGGAAGTGCTTCGACAGCTTCAGCCCCTGGCGCTGGTAGTGCGAGCCGTTCTCGCCGTAGAGCCGGGTCGGGCGCTCGGTGAGCGGCTGGTAGACCAGGCGGGCGACGATCTGGCCGTCCTCCAGCAGGAACGGGGTCTCGTGGCTTCGCACCTCCAGCACGCCGCGGGCGCCGACGCTGTCGGTCTCGGCGGTGCCGAAGCCGGGGTCGAAGAAGCCGGCGTAGTGGACCCGGAACTCGCCGACCGCCGGGTCGATCGGCGTCATCTCGGCCGCCTCCAGCACCGGAATCTCCACCGCCTCCTTCGAGGCCAGGATGTAGAACTCGCCGGGGTCCAGCAGCAGCTCGCCGCGACGCGGCTCGAGCGGCTCCCAGAAGTCGTGCGGGTCGTGGCCGTCCTCGCGGTCGAGGTCGACCACCCCGGCGTGGCGGCGGGCGCGGTAGCCGGCGACCCCGGCGCTGAGGTCGACGCCGACGCTGCGCACCGAGAGCGCCGGCGGATCGCCGCGCTTTAGCCTGAGCTGGTTGAGCCGCGTGCCGGCCCGCACCAGCACCGAGAAGGTCTGCGGCGCGATCTCGATGTAGAGCGGGCCGGCGTAACCTTCGGCGACATCGTCGAACGACGGACCGTGGTCGGTCAGCGCGCGGACGAACACGTCGACCCGGCCGGTGGAGCTCTTCGGGTTGGCGCGGGCGGAGACGTCCGCGGGCAGCCGCAGGCGCTCGGCGATCTGCGCGATGTAGACGCAGCCCCGCTCCAGCACCGCGCCGGCGGTGAGATCGAGCTCGTGCATCGCCACGTCGGCGATGCGGTCGGCCACCTTGCGGCCGAGCCCGGGCAGGAACGAGGCCCTGACCCGCCAGGCCCGCGCGCCGAGCCGCAGGTCCAGGCTCGCCGGCTGCACCTGGTCGGGCGCGAACGGCGCGCTGGCGGTGATCGCGCCGCCGGCGACGAGCGCCTCGATCGACTGACAGGGCAGGATGCCGGGATTGGCGGGCGCGGACATGGGCGACAGCAATCGCGGACGGTCACGAGTCTGGCAAGAACCTCCCTCCCCTTCATGGGGAGGGAAAGACCGCGAAGCGGTCAGGGTGGGGGTGTCCGGGGCTGTGCTCGGGCGCAGAAAGGAGCGTTGTCGCGTCGGACTCCCCCACCCCGTCGCCGCTTGCGCGTCGACTACCCCTCCCCATAAAGGGGAGGGATGAGCACCGACGATCCAAAAGACTGGGAGATTCCCACGCGACTGGTTCGCGGCGGCACCACGCGCTCGGAACACGGCGAGACGGCCGAGGCGCTCTACCTGACCCAGAGCTTCGTCTACGAGAGCGCCGAGAGCGCCAACGCCCGCTTCGCCGGCGAGGAGGCCGGTTACGTCTATTCGCGCTACGGCAACCCGACCGTACAGATGTTCGAGGATCGGCTGGCGCTGATCGAAGGCGCCGAGGCCTGCCGCGCGACCGCGTCTGGCATGGCGGCGGTCTATCTGGCGCTGACCGGCCTGTTGCGCGCCGGCGACCACGTGGTGGCGGGCCGCGCGCTGTTCGGCTCCTGCCGCTGGATCCTCAACAACTGGGGTCCGCGCTACGGCGTCGAGACCACCTTCGTCGACGCCGCCGACACCGCGGCCTGGAAGGCGGCGATCCGCCCCACCACCAAGGTCGTCTTCATCGAGAGCCCGGCCAATCCGCTCTTGGAGATCACCGACATCGCCGTGGTGGCGGCGATGGCCCGCGAGGTCGGCGCCCGGGTGCTGGTCGACAACGTCTTCGCCACCCCGATCTTCCAGAAGCCGCTGCAGCTGGGGGCGGACATCGTGATCTATTCGGCCACCAAGCACATCGACGGCCAAGGTCGGGTGCTGGGCGGCGCGATCCTGGGCGACACCAAGCTGCTCGACGAGAGCTACCGCGACCTCATCCGCCACACCGGCCCTGCCCTCTCGCCGTTCAACGCCTGGGTGCTGCTGAACGGGCTGACCACGCTGGACCTGCGGGTCCGCGCCCAGAGCGCCACCGCCGCCAGCCTCGCCGATCGCATCGCCGCGCACCGCAAGGTGAAGGCCACCCGCTACCCCGGCCGCGCCGACCATCCGCAGCACGCGGTCGCCCGCCGCCAGCTTACCGGCGGCGGCAACGAGATGATCGGCGGCGGCAACCTGATCGCCTTCGACCTCGGCAGCCAGGCCGCGGCGTTCAACTTCCTCAACGCGCTGCAGGTCGTCGACATCTCCAACAACCTCGGCGACGCCCGCTCGATGGCCACCCACCCGACCACCACCACTCACCGCTCGATGACCGAGGAAGCGCGCCTGGAAATCGGCCTCACCCCTGGCTGGGTGCGGCTCAATGTCGGCCTCGAAGGCGCCGGCGACCTGGCCCGGGATATCGAACAGGCGCTGGACCGCGCGTAGGTCAGGCCGAGTGTAGACGCGCAGAAGCAAACCTGACGCTACGCTTGATAGGGCATGTCCAAGGGATCATCCAGTTCTCGAACAGCCAACGTCACATTGATACCGGCCGCAGCGCCCTTCTGATGGATTTCAGCCAGCTTCGCATCTTGCATCGACAGAAGATTGCGCGCGGCCATACGAAGATCGGTGTCGTGCATCGAGCCGATGTTCGACCGCCATTCGCTGTCGACCGCTATTGCTGTTGCTTGGCAGGATGCCGAAAGCATATTCAAGTCAGCCGCCCGCTTCTCGAATTTGAAGGCCGCCTCGATCCCGATGGCTGCGGTAGTAATTACACCGAGTCCGGTAAATACCAGCAGCGGTGCGGCTGCGTCTGAGCCAAATATTTTGTCGGACACGCCCTTCGCGGTCGTGATCGCCGATAAGACTATCGTGACTATCCGAATCCAGTTCGAAAGCCTCTGCAGGCGGTGAGCTTCCTTTCCCAATATGGTGACGAGATTGTTCAGTTCCCGTTGCCGGTCCACGATGCCGTTTTGTAGAGATTGCAACAATGGGTCCATATTTCCAGCCCACCTGAAGCCCGCTTCGACTGTCGCACTATGGGGCGATGTTCAATGGCCTGCGACCCCAAATTGTAGCTCCAGCGGGACACGGCATCCGCCGCCTCGCCTGGCGCCGCCCCTCGCCGCGAGCCGTCCCGCGGAAACGGGACGCGGTTGACTAAGGGGACGCCCCGCTGACGCAGCGCCGGGAGGCGGACTGCATTGACAGATCCCGGAGCTGCAGCGCAGTCTCCGCCGAGAGGCTGATACGGCCCGCCGCTTGCGGCCCCTCGGGGTTACGGTGAACGTATCCAAGAGCAACTTCGATCCTTTGCTCACAGAGCGAACGGGTCAGCAACGCAAGCCCCTGACGCGCTTCGGTTCGCTCGCAAGGCAAAGGATGGATTGTCCATGCGCGACTTCCGCGACGCCAAAGCCATGGCGCGCACGCTCCGTGCGGCGCTTGCCGCCAAGGGCGCGAATATCAGCAACAGTGAAGCGCTTGAGCTGGTGGCCAAGATGCTGGGGGAGCGTGACTGGAACACGCTCGCCGCCGCCATCGACGCGTCGCGGCGCCGCGAGGCGGCGTGGACGCGCCTCGAGGGCGTCCACGCCAAGAACGAGCCGGTGATGGGCTCGATCGTCGGGCGCGTGAGGGGCGGCTTCACCGTCGACCTCGGCGGCGCCTCGGCCTTCCTGCCGGGCTCGCAGGTCGACGTCAGGCCGGTCCGCCACTTCGGGCCGCTGATGGGCCGCGAACACCCGTTCGCCATTCTCAAAATGGACCGTCCGGCCGGCGCCATCGTCGTCTCGCGCCGGGCCATCCTGGAACGGTCCGCCTAGCAGACGGACCGGCGCGCGCAGACCTGAAGCGCTAGCCTCCCGTGGCCTCCAGAGCCCGGTCAACGAGCCGCGCCGCGTCGATCAGGCTCGGGGTCTCGCAGGCGGCGACGTACTCGGCGCGCAGGCGACGGACAAGGTCGGCCACGGTCGGGATGTCGTCGATCAGGTCGATGCCCTGGCCGGCGCTCCAGAGGTTCTTCCAGGGCGTGACGCCTTCCGGCAGGTGGTCGTGACGCATGCCGCGGCCCACGGGCTTGGGCAGGTTGTCGGGGTCTAGGCCGACCCGGCGGATGCTCTCGACCATCCAGTTGGCCGGCACGCCGGCGATGTCGCCGGTGTAGGCCAGGTCGGTCGAGGACTGGCTGACCAGCAGATCTTTGTACTCGTCCGGCGCGTCGGCCTCCTGCGTCGCGATGAAGCGGGTGCCGAGGTAGGCCAGGTCCGCGCCCAGCACCTCGGCCGCGCGGATCACCGCGCCGGTCGAGACCGCGCCGGCCATCACCAGCGTGCCGTCGTAGATCGCCCGCAGCCGCGGGATCAGCGCCAGGTGGCTGATGGTCCCCGAATGTCCGCCGCCGCCCGCGCCGATGCAGTTCAGGCCGTCCGCGCCGGCGGCGATCGCCTTCTCGGCGAAGCGCAGGCTGGTGACGTCGTGGAACACCTTGCCGCCGAAGTCGTGCACCCGCCTCACCAGTTCGGTCGGATCCCCGCCGACGCTGATGATGATCTCGACGCCGTACTTCGCGCAGAGCGCCATGTTGGCGGCCAGGTCGTCCGGCGCCATCCGGGTCGGGTAGTTGACCGCGATCGGGGCGATCCGCGCAGCGGGATGCGCCTCGCGGTGCGCCGCCAGCGCCTGGGTGATCTCCTCCAGCCAGGCCTCGAACTCCTCGAGGCTGCGGGCGTTCTGGCGCGGCAGGCCGCCGATCACGCCGGCCTTGCAGGCTTCGCGCACCAGCGCCGGCCCGGTGACCAGGAACATCGGCGCGCAGATCGCCGGCAATGTCAGGCCGGCGCGGATCTTCGGATCGAGACTCAAGGGACGGCGTCCTCCTGCTGTCTCGGCGTTTAAGCGCCGCCGCCCTTGCGGAAGGGAAGCGCCATGCCACTGGCCGCCGGTCGTCGGCGTCGATAAGACCTTTGTCTCGAGAGACCTGATGTGGTTTCGGGGACGGGATACCTATCCCCAGCCGATCTCTGAACGGGCGCACGGGATAGGTATCCTGTCCCGAAACCGATGGAGCCGACCGACCCATGACCAGCGCATTCAAGGACGGCCTCCTGGCCGGCAAGACCGCCTTCGTCGCCGGCGGCACCAGCGGCATCAACCTCGGCATCGCCAAACGCTTCGCCGAGCTTGGGGCGCGGGTGGCCGTGGTCGGACGCAACCCGGAGAAGGCGACGAACGCGGCGGCCCAGATCGGGGCGGACGCGCTTGGGCTCTCGGCCGACGTGCGCGACTACGGCGCCATCCGCGGCGCGCTCGAGCACGTCGCCGCGGAGTTCGGCAAGCTGGACATCGTCGTCTCCGGCGCGGCCGGCAACTTCCTGGCGCCGGCCGTCGGCATGTCGGCCAACGCCTTCCGCACCGTGGTGGACATCGACCTCAACGGCACCTTCAACGTCTTCCGCGCCTGCCACGACCTGCTCAACACGCCCGGCGCCTCGCTGATCGCCATCACCGCGCCGCAGGCGGTGAACGCCTCGACGATGCAGATCCACGCCTGCGCCGCCAAGGCCGGGATCAACCAGGCGATCCGGGTGCTGGCGCTGGAATGGGGGCCGGACATCCGCGTCAACGGCATCTCGCCCGGCCCGATCGCCGGGACCGAGGGCATGAGCCGCCTCGCCCCCGGCGCGCCGGCGGACGGCGGGCGCCAGGAGCGCATCGCCCTGAAGCGCTGGGGCCAGATCGGCGAGGTGGCCGAGTGCGCCGTCTTCCTCTCCAGCCCCTCGGCCTCCTACATCACCGGCGCGATCCTCGACGTCGACGGCGGCTCGTCCCTCGGCGACGCCACGTTGCGCTCGCTGAACCCCGCCCAGGCCTGAGGCGCCCGCTTCCGCCTGACGCGCGACACCAACCTTTCTCACGCAGCGGGGGAAACGTCGCGTCGCCGAAGGCGCGCGACAATGGGGGCTTTTTGCGAGACTTCCCCCATCGGCGAGGCGCGCTTCGCGCGGATCGCAACTGGCTCAGGCAGGTTGAGAGCATCTGGAACATCCGAACACGTCATGGCCGGGCTTGTCCCGGCCACCCATGAACGCGACTGACGCCGGTGTTCATGGGTTGCCGGCATTCCGCGCTTCGCGCGCCAGCCGGCAATGACGTTTCACGTCGCCAAGAATGGATGGAACGGTGTGGTCCGCCGTTCGCGCTAGTTCCGCACTCGCTGCCACGCCTGCTGCGCGCCGGGAGGCAGTTTGTCCATGTGCTTGAGCAAGAGGGCGAGACTCCAGATCTGTTGGTCGCTGAGCGTGGACGCCCACGAGGGCATGCCGGTGAGGCGGATGCCGTGTTTGATCTTCCAGTACGAGAAGCCCTCGGGATCGTCCTCGACCCCATCGGTCCCAAACTGCGGCGGTCGGGGATACTCGCCCTTAGCCACCGGCGAAGCGGATGGGTCCCCCCGTGAGTCGCCATGGCAGATGGCGCAGTGCTGGCCGTAGAGCGTCACCGCCTGGGTCAGGTTGGCGTCGGTCAGCGGGATCGGATTGGGGCCTTTCGGCGCATCCCTGGCCAACGTCGCGCTGAGGGACGTGTCGGCCGCCCAAAGTTCTAAGCCGCCCGGTTGGGCGTCGGCGTTCGCGGGAACCATGCCGGATTTTAGGACCAGATAGCCCCCAAGGGCCCCCAGCACGATCGCGGCGATCACGCCGAGCATAAACCCACGAAGCATGTCGCTCCTCCTCATCACTCGCGTCGTCGTCCAAGCTATCTCCGCGTTAGCGGTTCCGACTCGGAACCATCCGCGACCGGGATGGTTGCTGACGGAGATTGGGCGGTCCATCAGTGAACTTGTTGGCACAGACATTGGAGGTGATCGGCAGGGACGACAACGGCGACGATTGGACGATCGCCGCCGCTGACCTTGGTGAAGCCTGTCGTTTCGTGAACGCTTTTCTCCAAGAAGGCCTGACCGATATTCGCGTGTCGCGAGTTGGGGGCGCGCCCCCCGCGCTGAACGAGTCAGCGGTGGCGCAGTCCCGTTCGGGCGAGCCTCTGGGTCGACCCGTCATCAAGCCTTAACCCCTCAAGGTCTCTTCTCGGACGGTGGCGTGGCCCTGGCGCGGTGCAACGCCTCGCTCGTTCGGGGGTTCAGCACTGGCGCTGACAGCGCGAAGCTTGTTGAGGCCCAGCAATGGCCAGAAGGGTCAAAGTAGGTAAGTCCAGGCTGACGATCTCGACCGAGCGCTTGATTCACCAAGTCGTTCGGATGCGGGCTTGGTCGCCAGGGCGGCGTGCTCATGCGCGTGCGATGGCCGAACGCCGCCTGCGGAAGACGCCCAGTAAACGGGATGCGGCGGTCTGGTCCGCAACATCGCTCGGCGAACCATGAAGGATGGCCCTCAGGTGTTGGCCGACGGCGGCGTCAGCCAGCCCAGGCCCCTGGCTCCGAGCCTCAACTAACTAGGAAGCCGGGTCTTCGGGCTCGGGAAGCGGCCGATCGCCAGGCGGGCGGCCACATAGGCCGCCACTGCCGCGAACGCCGCCAAGCCGCCGACCGCCAAGTCAGGCGCGGGGACCGGAACCGGTTGCCGGTAGTGGTGGCCGAGCAGGAAGGCAAACGCGGGACTCGACGCAACGATTGCGACGACCACGCCCAGGAGCACTTTCAACGAACCCTCCACTATGCTGAAGCTTATTAAGCTACGACAAAGCTAGTTAACCGTCCCCCTCTACAGCGCCTCTAGCCAGAATTACGATCACAATCTCTAGTACTCCAAATTATTTCCGTCGAATCATTTCGCGAGGCAAGGCGGGCGAATACTTCGCGGACAGCAGAGGTTGTTGAAACACGTGGACGGCTGGCTTCGCACGGGGCGGGCGGTCGAAAACCGGACTTATTTGCGGCAAAGCTGAAACCAACAGGCATGGAGTGAAATTGTGCCAGCAGGGATGTTCCCCGGGGCTTCAGTTCATACAGATTCTGGCGGCGGTGCGCGCAACGTCACCGGCCTTTCGAAGTTGGGCCGGACTAACGCGGGTCAATGCCGCGCGGATCGAATGGCTCGCGAACGCCGCGATCGCCGCCGCCCTACTATTGTTGGTCCTGCCGCTGTTGCTGGTGATCGGCGCCTGCATCGTTCTTCAAGATGGCGGCCCGGTCCTGTTCGCCCACCGCCGCATCGGGCGCGGCGGGAGACCGTTCGACTGCCTGAAACTGAGGACGATGCTTCGGGACGCCGAGGTCCGTCTCGAAGATGTTCTCGCGTCCGATCCCGGCGCACGGCAAGAGTGGGACAGGGACCACAAGCTGCGGCGCGACCCGAGAGTCACCGCACTCGGTTCATTTCTGCGGCGGTCGAGCCTGGACGAGTTGCCCCAGCTCATCAACGTGATCCGAGGCGACATGAACCTCGTCGGGCCCAGACCGATCGTCCAGGCCGAGGTCCAGCGATACGGTCGCCGCTTTCGACACTACTGCTCGGTGAAGCCTGGGATCACCGGTCTCTGGCAGGTCAGCGGCCGGAACGATGTCAGCTACCGGACCCGTGTGGCGATGGACTGCCTATACGCCAGGCATCGCAGTCCCGGCTACGACGTCAAGCTGCTGGTGGTCACGGTGCCGGCGATCCTCTTGCGGCGCGGCTGTTACTGAACGACGCAGTCGGCGCTGCCAAGCGTCAGACGATAGGTTCGGGCAGACCTGTCACGTTTGCCTGGTAGTCCCCGTCGCCTTTGGCCGCCAAACGGGCAGGCCAAACGGGCAGGAATGCCAGCTTTGGGTGGAAGGCCGCCGTTCAACCAGGCAGCCGGGCGATGGGGGTGTCCGTCGAAGTCGTCGATCCCGTCAGAAGAGCGCTCGATCCAATATGATATGATCCGACGCATATTCGGGCGGTGAGACGTCCGCCGCGAACTGCTGGACACTTAGCCAGAGGTCGTTGATCTCATTCGCCGCGGCGAGATCGCCCGTTTGCTCCTCCGCCGAACATCCCCGCTCCAACGCGGACTGATAGGCCGCGCGGGTGCGAAGAATGGCAGGGCTCACCGACAAGCGGAGAAGACGCAGGACTTCGTGCGCCTTCCTGACAGCCGGCGGTTCAACTCCCGCCCGCCTGGGCGGGGCTTGATTCACGACGACCATCGCGCGCTTGCGCAAATGCCGAATGACCCTGAGCGTGCGGAGCAGGGCGGCGAAGTCGAGAAGGGTTGGCCGGATCACCAGGACCGACAGGTCCGCCAGCACAATCGCATGGGCCAGCTCTTCCTCCTCGCCGGCCGGGGTGTCGATAACAAGCGCTTCGATGCCGGCGCGCAGAGATGTCACCTGAAGCGTGAACAGACCTCGTAAGTCGGTCTCGACGATGGCGGGGCCGCCGATGTGACGACGTCCCTTCAGCACGTCGACTAATGAGCGCTGCGGATCAGAATCCGCCAACAGCGTTTTCAGGCCTCGACGATGCGCGGCGATCGCAAGATTGATGGCGACGGTGGTTTTGCCCGACCCGCCTTTGCGCGCAATGACTGCTACTGTCCGCATCCGGTCGCCCGTCAGCCGGGAAGGGTCCGCACAGCTGATCGCGAAGGTTAGCCGGCTTTTTCGTCCCACAAAATTCTATTTCGGGAGTGAGGGCCAGCTCCGCCGCCTCTTTGACGTTCCAGCGATCACGGCGACGCCCTCGCGAGCAGCAATAGGTCGAAACTCCCGGTTGGCGTCATGCCGGGAAGCAGACATCCTGGACCCGCAAGCGCGATTGTATCGAAACTCTCCCAGACGCTTTAACTGCAAGGACAAGGCTTCGCTGGAGGGATGACGTTGACGACGCAATCCAAAACTGGCGCGCTGAACGGGTTTCCCTCAGCGGCCGTCTCGATTGTCATCGCCCTCGCTGTCGGCGGCATCGGGGGTCTCGCGACCGCCTCAAGCGTCACCACCTGGTACGCAGGCCTGATCAAGCCGCCTTTCAACCCGCCCAACGCGGTGTTCGGCCCCGTTTGGACGACGTTGTATGTGCTCATGGCCCTGGCCGCGTGGCGTGTTTGGCGAGCCGGGCCGGCTGGCGCTCGCCGCCCGGGCCTCATCCTCTACGCCGTCCAGCTCGCACTGAACCTCGCGTGGTCACTGATCTTCTTCGGTTTACGCCAACCCGCCATCGCGCTCGCCGAAGTAGCGCTGCTTTTGGCCGCCGTCGTCGCCACAGGTGTCGCGTTCTGGCGCACCGACCGCTCAGCCGGCCTGATGATGATCCCCTACGTTGCCTGGGTGGCCTTCGCCTCTGCGCTCAACTTCGAGATCTGGCGGTTGAATTGAGTGGCCAGCCGCGGCGCGCGCGTGTCAGCTATGGGTCGAGGCTGCCCGTTGGCGTCATGCCCGCAAGCGGACGCTGCGAGAGGTCGATTGTGAATTCACACCAGATCGGCTTTCGTGATTAGGACCAACGGGGCTCGACGGAGCTCCAGCGCAAAGCGACAGAGGACTGAGCCAATGACCGAGGCCTGGATCATCGATGCGTGCCGCACGCCGCGCGGCATCGGCAAGATCGGCAAGGGCGCGCTGGCGGAGATCCACCCGCAGCAACTGGGGGCGACGGTGCTGCGCGCGCTGGCGGAGCGCAACAAGCTCAATACCGCCGAGGTTGACGATGTGATCTGGGGCTGCAGCTCGCAAACCGGGCTGGCGCGCGGCGATCTGGGGCGGATGTCCGCGCTCGACGCCGGTTACGACGTGCGTTCCAGCGGCGTGACGCTCGACCGTTTCTGCGGCTCGGGCATCACCGCGGTCAACTTCGCCGCGTCGACCATCAAGGCCGGCATGTCCGACCTGGTGGTGGCTGGTGGCACGGAGATGATGAGTGGCAAGGGTCGGCCGCCGCCGACGCCTGGCGCCTCGCCGGTGTTCGACAGCGGCAACATGCGGCTGCGCAAGAGCCATCCGCAGACCCAGCAGGGCATTTGCGCGGACACCATCGCCACGATCGAGGGCATCAGCCGCGAAGACGTCGACAAGCTCGCGCTGGAGAGCCAGCGGCGCGCGGCCGTCGCCCTCGACGAGGGCCGGTTCAGCAAGAGTCTGATCCCGGTCTACCGCGAGGACGGCTCGCTCGCGCTCGATCATGAGGAGTTTCCGCGCCCGCAGACGACGCTCGAAGGTCTCTCCGCGTTGAAGCCGTCGTTCGAGGCCATGGCCGATGTCGCCGTCGACGACACCGGCGCCACCTTCCGCAGCCTGATCCTGCAGAAGTACCCCGACGTCGACATCAAGTTCGTCCACCACGCCGGCAACTCCTCCGGCGTCGTCGACGGCTCGGCGGCGCTGCTGCTGGCCTCGCCCGAGTATGCCAAGAGCCACGGCATGACGCCGCGGGCGCGGGTCGTGGCGATGGCCAACATGGGCGACTGCCCGACACTGATGCTGAACGCGCCGGCGCCGGCGATCCGCAACATCCTGAAAAAAGCTGGCCTAGGGGTTGAGGATATCGACCTGTTCGAGATCAACGAGGCTTTCGCCGTCGTGGTGGAGAAGGCGATCCGCGACCTCGGCCTCGACCGCGAGAAGGTCAACGTCAACGGCGGCGCCATCGCGCTAGGCCATCCGATCGGCGCCACCGGCGCCATGTTGATCGGCACGATGGTCGATGAGCTGGAACGGCGTGGCCTGAGGCGTGGTCTCGTGACCATGTGCGCCGGCGGCGGAATGGCGCCTGCGATCATCGTCGAGCGGATGGGCTAGGTCGAGACTGACCGCCACTCCGCAGCGAGAGCGGGTACTGCCAGATGGTGACGCTGGCGCCTGAAGGATCAACCCCGGGCGCGAGCGACCGCTTTCGAAGGTCGCATGATCCATTGCCACCAATCAATGTCCGCTAATGATGCTGTGGACGGCACTCCACCACCCGCAGGAGCATAGCTTCTGCAAGCAGGAGGAGGAGTGCGATGGGTCAGGTGGTTACGATCGGTCTGGATTTGGCCAAGTCGGTGTTCCAGGCGCATGGGGTAGACGAGGCGGGCGAGATCGTGGTCCGGCGCAAGCTAAGGCGATCTCAGCTCCTGGCTTTCTTCGCCAGGCAGCCGGCGTGTCTGGTGGGCATGGAGGCCTGCGCCTCTTCGCACCACTGGGCGCGGGAGCTGATCGCCCTCGGCCATCAGGTGAAGCTGATGCCGGCGCAGTACGTGAAGCCCTACGTCAAGCGCAGCAAGAACGACGCGGCTGACGCAGAGGCGATCTGCGAGGCGGTCACGCGCCCGACGATGCGGTTCGTCGCGATCAAGAGCCCTGAGCAGCAGTGCGCGATGATGCTGCACCGGGTGCGGCTGGTGCTCTGTCGCCAGCGCACTCAGCTCTCCAACGCGCTGAGGTCTCATCTGGCGGAGTTCGGCCTCGTCGCGCCGGTCGGCCGCCTGGGCCTGGAGCGGCTGATCGAGATCATCGCCGATCCCGGTGATCGCCGCCTGCCAGCGGGCGCGCGGATCTCATTGCAGATGCTGGTCACGCAGCTTGCCGTCGTGAAGGCTCAGATCCTGGAGAACGACCGCAGGATCATGGCTGATGCGCGTCGCACCGAGCTCGGCCGGCGGCTGATGGCGGTCCCCGGCGTCGGCCCGTTGCTCGCCAGCGCACTTGTGGCCACCGTCGCCGATCCGCGCAGCTTCCGGTCGGGTCGCGACCTGGCGGCGTGGATCGGCCTGGTTCCCCGGCAGAACTCCAGCGGGGGCAAGGAGCGGCTGGGCTCGATCTCCAAGGCCGGCCATCGCTACCTGCGCCAGATGCTGGTCGTCGGCTCCATGGCGGTGATCCGATACGCCGAGCGTTCGGCCAGGCAGCGCCCCTGGCTGGCGCAGCTGCTGGCGCGGCGCAAGGCGAAGGTCGCGGCGGTGGCGCTGGCCAACAAGATCGCCCGGACAGTCTGGGCGATGATGATCAGCGGCGATCGCTACCGCGAGCCGGTTGCCGTTTGAGCTGCGCGCCGACGGCGCTGACGAAGTTGGGAAGGGCGAACTGGAGCTAATGCACAAAGCCGGTTGAAACCGCCGCGCCGGGAGACCCCGCTTTTCGACCCTGCACCTCGAGTGCGCGCTTATGGTCGGGACCCGGTCCGCGCGATCAAGGCATTATGGCCCGCGGCCCTCACGCGCCGCACCCACAGGCCGTACACATGGCCGCACCAACCAGCCCTGCAGAAGCTCAAGAACCCCCTTGCCACAGGAGTGCCGTCCACACAGGGTCGAACCCGGTCATTGCCTTCATGCCCGAAAGCGACTCGAGCCGGTCCGCGACCTACCCGGACACCGCCGCCAGATCGGCCTTCTGCTTGCGCGTCAGCCCGGCGACGACCAGGTCGTAGGATTGCGCGGCCAGCCGCTCGACTTCCTCGCTCGGGACGTCGGCGTCGAGGTCGATGCTGATCCAGAAGCGGCGGTCCAGGTGGGAGCGGTGGCCGACGCCGGCGTACTGTTCGCGCAGGATCTCGGCCAGGTGCGGGTCGCACTTGAGGATCAGATAGCGCTTTCGCCGGTTCTCCAGGATGGCGAACATCTTGCCCATCACCTTGTAGAGCACCGCGGCCGGCTCGGGCGGCAGTTTGCCCTCGGCGCCCGGCATGGCCTCGAGCGCGGCGGCGATGGCGACGATGTGTGGATCGAGGCTCAGTGCGCGGCCCTCAACATGTCCGCGCCCAGCTTAGCAGCGTCTGCGCCCTACTCCACCGCCTCCGGCCCGACCTTGTAGACCCGCGAGCAGTACTCGCAGGTGACGTGGATGCGGCCATCGGCCTCGACCATCTCGGCCCGCTCGGCGGCGCCGAACGACTTCAGCACCGTCAGGATGCGATCCTCGGAGCAGCGGCAGAACGCCCGCAGCGGCCTGGCGGGGAACAGCCGCACGCCCTGCTCGTGGAACAGCCGGTAAAGCAGCGTCTCCGGAGTCAGGGTGGGGTCGACCAGCTCGTCCTCGCCCACCGTCTCGAACAGGAACTGCGCCTCGCGCCAGGCCTCGGCGGTCTCGCCGCGGGTGTCGTCGGCGGCGATGTTCTGCAACAGGATGCCGCCGGCGCGCCACTTCGCGCCCGAGCCGTCGTCGGCGCGGCCGACCGCCAGCCGCACCCGGGTCGGGGTCTGCTCCGACTGGGCGAAGTAGCGCTCGGCGCAGTACGCCAGGGTCTCGCCCTCGATCGGCGTGACGCCCTGGTAGCGCTCGGTGTCGGCGCCCTGGTCGATGGTCATGATGAAGACGCCTTCGCCCAGCAGCGCCTGGGCGCCCAGGGCCTTGAAGCCGGCCTCGGTCTGCAGCTCGGCCAGGCGCGCCGGGTCATAGCGGCAATAGCCGCGCAGGGAACCTTCGGTGTCGTAGTCGGCGACGACGTAGGAGACCGGGCCGTTCCCTTGCGCCTGCACGATCAACCGCCCCTCGAACTTCAGGCTGGCGCCGACCAGGGCCGCCAGCGCGCAGGTCTCGCCGAGCAGGTTGGCGACCGGGAGGGGATAGTCGTGCCGGGTCAGCACCTCGTCGACGGCGGAACCCAGTCGGACCAGACGCCCGCGCACGGGCTGGTTCTCGATCTGGAACGGCGCGGTCAGATCGTCGAGCGGGATGAGGCGTTGGGGCACGAGCGGCGATATGGGGAGACTTCGCGACAAATCCAGCGTCGCCGGCGGCGGCGCCTGTGTCAGGTCGCCTCGCCGGCCTCGTGCGCCTCGAAATCCTTGGCCAGCCTGACCACCTGCTGCTTCAGCAGCTCGATCGTCTCGGTCTGGCCGCGGATCAGCAACTCCAGCTCGCGCTCGCGCACTGCGTCCAGCTTGTCGTGCAGGTGCATCAGCTCCAGCTCGGCGCGCAGGTTGACGATGTAGTCGTGCTCGGCCGCCTCGCGGTCCTTCGCCGCCGCCCGGTTCTGGCTCATCATGATCACCGGCGCCTGCAGCGCGGCCAGCATCGACAGCATCAGGTTGAGGAAGATGTAGGGATAGGGGTCGAACGCCAGCCTCGGGCCGAGCCCGGCGTTGGTCAGCATCCAGCCGATCAGCACGACGAAGAAGCCGAAGATGAAGCCCCACGAACCGCCAACCGCGGCGACCTGGTCGGCGAGGCGCTGCCAGAAGGTGCGTTCGTCGAGCGGCGTAAGGTGCGGGTGCTCCTTGCTGGGGGCCTCCGCGGCCACCAGGTCGACGACGCTCTTCTGGATCGGCGTCAGCTCTTCGTAGGGCTTGCCGAGCAGGCTCTGGGACAGGGCCCGTTCGGCCATCAGCGAACGGTCCTCGGCTTGCGACATGGCTCTTCCCCGGAGACTCAGCGTCTCCGGCATCATGTCGCGCCCTGCGCCGGTTGCAACCGGGCTCGCGTCCTAGGAAGCCGACGCGGGCGTCGCGGACGTGGCCGAGGCGGCGGTGACGGCGACCGTCGCCGGCGCCGTGGTCGCGTCCGCCGGCTTGTCGCCCGGCTGATCGGGCGATCGGCGCGGCCTTCTGCAGGGCGGGCGCGCCGTCGGCGGCGGCCGAGTTGCGCGCGACCATGTCGCTGGCGATCGCGCCGCGATGGCCGCCGAAGCCGTAGAACACGTGCTGGCCGACCTGGGCCACCCGCACCATCGAGCCGTTCCAGATCGCGCCCAGCGAGGCGACGTGGAAGTGCGTGGCGCCGCCGACGGTGGCCATCACGTAGCCGCCCAGCGCGCGGCTGGCGACCGAGCGGGCGCGATCCCAGGCGGCGGCCTCCCGGTGGGCGGCCACCGAGCTGTCGCAGGCGAAGCTGAACTGGCAGCCGCGCCCGGCCGCGCCCTGGTAGACGACGCCGCAGACGGTTTTCGGGAACGCCGGGCTGCGCACGCGGTTGAGCACCACCTGGGCGACCGCGGCCTGGCCCTCGCGGCTCTCGCCGCGGGCCTCGTAATAGACCGCGGCGGTGAGGCAGTTGAGGTCGCTGGCGGCGTTGGCCGGGTTGGCCAGCCGGAACGGCGACGGGGTCTGGAGCGCCGCAGCATGCAGCAGGGCGGGGTTCACTCGCGACACCAGCTGCGAAAGCGAGGAATCCTGAGACGCGAGTTTCTGTTGCGCTGCAGCATTGGCCAGCGCCGCCCGGGTCTGCGCCGCGATCGGTACGACCACCGGCTTGACGCCCGCGTCCGCCGGCGGTGGAGCTCGCCAGATAGACCGCGCCGACACCGCCCGCCGCGCCGGCGCCAATCAGGCACGCGACAGCGAGCGCACGCGCCGACGGGCGCGTTTTATTAAACAAAGACAAAGGGATCGTGTCCTCTGCAACGAGGGCCAATGCGCCCCCAGCTCGTGGCGCCTGCAGGAATCCGGCCATCTGGCAGGAGTTCCCGAAAAGGCGCTGTCCGGTCGGTACACGGTCGACCGGCGCTCGGCTTTAGAGGCCGGCGTTGTGGCAGGAATGCGGCGGCGGGGCAACCCTTTGCCCCGCGACGCAGCATCGCATCACGCGCCGTTAAGCCTGTTCCGCGGGATGGACCCCCGCCCGATCAATGGGTTGTGACGGACTCCTCCGGCGGCGCTCCGCTCTCGAGATCGCCGGCCTGGCCGTTCTTCCGCATCTCCGCCCGCAGCGCCTTCAGCGCATGCCGGCAGGGGGAGGTGAAGGACATGAAGTGCGCTTTGGCGCAGGCCTTCAGCGCCCCGCCGCCAGGCTTGGCGTCGGGGCAGGCCTTCTGGAAGTCGGCGGCGCAGATCTCGCGCACCTCCGCGGCGGTGGCGGGTGGCGCCGAGCCTGCGCCGGGGGATTGATCCGCCGAGGCGCCGCCGGCGAGCAGGGCGAGCGCGACGGCGGTCGCGGAAAGGCGCGAAAGGGTCATGAAGGTCGAATCTCCGGCTTGGCGTCCCGTAATCCTACGCAGCCGATAGGTCGAATTCCTTCGCGGAACGATGGCGGCGGCTACAAGCCTGACATCGCGGCGATGAATGCGGGGTGACCAGGGGAGTTCCACTCCCGGCGTCGTAACCCCTCACCCTCCCAGCCGCTTCGCGGCAGGGCCCCTCCCTCTCCCTCCGGGAGAGGTGTGCTGAGCTGTCGCTGCGCTCACCCAATACCTCTCCCGGAGGGAGAGGGAGGGGCCCGCGATGCGGCAGCATCGGGGGAAGGTGAGGGGTTACGCCGGGCGCCGATAGCCTGGCGCCTAGCCGCCCGCCAACTCGGCCAGGCGGCGGCGGAAGAAGCGGCGTTCGGGGTCGTGGCGCGCCAGGCGCAGGGCGTCCTCGTAGGCGGCCTGCGGGCCTCGTCCTTGCGGCCCAGCCGGCGCAGCAGGTCGGCGCGGACCGCCGGCAGCACGTCGTAGCCGTCGAGGGTCCCCCGCGCCGCCAGCGCCTCGACCCGCCGCAGGGCGGCGGCGGGCCCGTCGACCATCGCCAGCGCCGCGGCGTGGTTCAGCTCGATCACCGGCGAAGGCGCCAGCCGCATCAGCACCGCATAGAGCCCGAGGATCTGCCGCCAGTCGGTGGCCGCGGGGGTCGGCGCCTCGGCGTGCAGGGCGGCGATCGCGGCCTGCACCGCGTAGGGCGACGGCGGGGCCTGGCGCCTTCAGCGCCAGCGCGACCAGCGCCAGGCCCTCGGCGATCATGGCGGCGTCCCAGAGCCGGCGGTCCTGGTCCTCCAGCAGCACGATGTCGCCCGCCGCGTCCCAGCGCGCCGGCCGCCGCGCCTCGTGCAGCAGCATCAGCGCCAGCAGGCCCTGCACCTCGCCCCGGCCCTTACCCGTCTCCCCCGGCAGCAGCCCGCCCAGCCGCCGCGCCAGCGCCGATCGCCTCGGCCGCCAGGCTCTGGCGCGGATCGCCGGCGTAGGCCTCGGTGAAGACCAGGTAGATCACCGCCAGCACGCCCCTCACCCGCTCGTCCAGCAGCTCGCGCGGCGGCGTGCGGTAGGGGATGCCGGCGGCGCGGATCTTCGCCTTCGCCCGCACCAGCCGCTGCGCCATGGTCTCCTCGCTGACCAGGAAGGCGCGGGCGACCTGGGCGGTGGCCAGCCCGCACACCGTGCGCAGGGTCAGCGCCACCTGCGCCTCCAGCGCCAGCGCCGGGTGGCAGCAGGTGAAGATCAGCCGCAGCAGATCGTCGTCGCCGAACGCCGCCTCGGCCTCGTCGACTTCGACCGGCGCCGCCTGCCGCCCGATCTCCGCCTCGGCGGTCAGCAGCGCCTGGCGCGAGCGGAACGCGGTCCGCCGGCGGATCTGGTCCAGCGCCCGGCGGCGGCCGACCGTGACCAGCCAGGCGCGCGGATTGTCCGGCGGCGCCTCGCCCCAGGCGACGGCCGCGGCGGCGAAGGCCTCCTGCAGCCCCTCCTCCGCCAGGTCGAAGTCGCCCGTCAGCCGGATCAGCGTGGCGAGCGCCTCGGCGCCGTGGCGGCGGAAGGCCTCGTCGATGGCCGGCCGCCGCTCAGGGCTTCACCCCATCGCCCAGACCGGCCGCACCTCGATCGAGCCGTGCTTGGCGGTCGGGCACCTTGGCGGCGATGCCGACCGCCTCGTCCAGGTCCTTGGCCTCGACCAGGTAGTAGCCGCCCAGCTGCTCGCGGGTCTCGGCGAACGGGCCGTCGGTGGTCAGCGTCTTGCCGCCCCGCACCCGCACCGTGGTGGCGGTGGACACCGGCTTCAGCCGGTCGGCCGACTTGAAGTTGCCGTTCTGGATGATGCCCTGGGTGAAGGCGCCGTAGTCGGCCATCATCGTGGCCTCGTCCTGGTTCGCGTCGTCGCTCTCGGCGCTGTAGATCAGCAGCAGGTACTGCATGGGGTGGCTCCCGTTCCGGATCGTTCACGGCGATGCGCCGCCGCAGACCCTAGTCGGACGAGGTAACGCCGGATCGACAGCGAGATCGAAGAAAAACCGCTCGGCGCACCTCCCTCCCCCTCGTGGGGAGGGTGGATGGAGCGGAGCGACAGACGGGTGGGGCTGTCCGACGCTCCAAAGATCGCTATCAGGGCCGGCGCTCGGCCCCAGACTCCCCCACCCGGTCGCTACGCGACCACCCTCCCCACGGAGGGGGAGGGATGAGTCATCTGCTCCGCCGTGCCCAGGTGCCGCACGAAGAAGCGTTCCCAGCTGGCGCCTTCGAAGTTCGGGATGTCCATGTGGCCGCCGGGGTTGATGTGCATGGTCTTCTCGGTCGAGCCGAAGGCGTTGAAGAGGCCAAGGCCGTGCTCGCGCGGCGCCACCGCGTCCTCCCACTGGAACACGAACTCCACCGGGCAGGTGATCGCCTTCGCCGCCGCCTCGAACTCGGCCGCGTTCGGGCGCAGGCCGGCGAGGCCGAACACCGCGGCGGTGATGCGCGGGCACTGCGCCACGAACGGCACCCCGATCGCGGTCCCCATCGAGACGCCCCAGTAGCCGATCGGCCCGCCGCGGCCGACGAAGTCGAAGCCCAGCGCCGCCTCCAGCGCCGCGTTCCACTCCGGCACCGCCGTTCGCGATCCGCTGCGCCATCAGCTTCAGCCGCTCCGGCGTCCAGGGCGAGGCGACCTGGCCGGTGACCCGCGCGCCGACCTCGCGCATGTTCGCCGCCGCCTCTTCGCGGCTGATCCGGTCGCCGTGGCCGGGCGCGTCGATCGCCAGGGTCGCGTAGCCGAACTTCTGCGCGTACTGCGCCGCCCGGGTGCGGATGCCGGGCGTCTTCTTGTGCTGCGAGCCGCCGTGGCCCATCAGCACCAGCGGCCGCGGCCCCTTCGCCCCCTGCGGCGCCCAGATCACCGCCGGCACGGTCTCGCCGGCCACGGTGACGGAGAATGAGCGGCGGGTGACGCCGTCTTCGCTGCGCTCGTCTGTGAATTCCATGGCGTCCTCCTTCGCGCTACAATTTTGGTCAGCGGTGACCATAAGAGCCGGCCACGTCAAGTACCGGAGGAAACCAGATGACCGATCTGATCGACCAGGCCGACCTCGCCGCCGCCGACCCGCCCGCCGGCTGGCGCGACGGGGCGATGCTCGACGGGCGCTTCCCGGTGGCGTTCGAGGCCTCCGTGCCGGCCGCGACGGCGGTGCTGATGGCCCACTTCACCGCGCTGGCCCGCCGCGACCTGGCGGCGCTGGCGGACACCCTGCACTTCCCGTTCGCGATCTACGAGGGCGTCGAGGCCGACGTCTACGCGACCCGCGCCGCGTTCCTGAAGGCCCCGCCGCGCCAGTTCGACTTCTCCGGCGCCATGCCGGTCAAGGGCCACGGCGGGCTCGCGGTCATGCCCGGCAGCTACGACATGCTGGCGGGCCTGGAGCTGCACACCTTCAACCCGATCAACGTCGGCCTCGCGCTCAGCTTCACCCGCCACGCGCCCTGGGGCGAGAAGCTGGAGACCTGCGAGGGCGTCTACGCGGTCACCGACAACGACGGCCGCTGGGGGGTCCAGCTGGCCTCGACCATCTTCACCCCGGCGTTCCAGGAAGCCGCCCAATACCGCGACGCGGTCGAGGCCAACCTGCGCCACGGCCGCGACTGGATGATGGGCTGGTCGCACTCCGACGCCGAGCTGCTGGCGTCCCGCCGCCCCTCGCCCGGCCGCCAGGCGTCGGTCTCCGGCGGCAGCAAGGTGCGCGAGACCGACCCGGTCGGCGGCCCGATGGCCGGCAACTTCCTCGCCAGCGCCCGCACCCGCCGGCCGATGTCCGTGTACGGAACGTCGGGGGTCAAGTCGCGCCTTTCCGTCCGCCAGATCGCCACCGGCGAGCAGGCGCAGGCGCACACGCCGCAGAGCCAGTTCGACAACTTCAACAACGCCGCCCGCGGCGGCTTCGAAGACGTACGGCTACACTCTGGTGCTGCCGAACCAGCGCGTCCTCCACGCCACCGTCGACAAGGCCCACACCTTCGGCGGCTACATCCGCTACACCCCCCAGTCCGAGATGATCTCCGAGACCCGCTCGCTCGGCATCATGACCTACGTCGACCAGGCCTGGGGCGCCGCCGGGATGCTGGGGCAGTGCATGTACCGCGACCGGACCAACGATCAGCGCTGACCCCGCCGCGCCCGCTCCGTCAGCCCGCCTCGCGGTCTGCCACCTCCCCCGCTGCGCGGTGGAGGAGCGGTATTCCTGCTCCTCCACCGTGAAGCGCAGCGGAACGGGGGAGGTGTCGCGGCGCGAAGCGCCGTGACGGAGGGGGCGCAAGGACGCTACCCTGACCTCGCCATGCGGTCCTCCAGCCACACGCACAAGCGCGCCCGCGACATGCGCGCCGACATGAGTCCGCCGGAAGTGCTGCTCTGGACCCGGCTGAAGCTGCTGCGCGGCGAGCAACCGAGATTCCGTCGCCAGCATCCGATCGGTCCCTACGTCGCCGACTTCTGCTGCGCTGCCGCCAGGCTGGTGATCGAGATCGATGGGGCCGCGCACACCGACGATCGGCAGATCGCCCACGATCAGCGGCGCGACGCCTACCTGCGGGAGCTGGGTTATGCGGTCATGCGGATACCGGCCGGCGACGTTCTGCGTGACGTGGACGAGGTGGTGCAGGGGATCGTGCAGGCGGTGGTCACTCGAACCGCCCGTTGATGCGGCCCTGCGCCCCCTCCGTCACGGCGCTTCGCGCCGCGCCACCTCCCCCGTTCCGCTGCGCTTCACGGGGGAGGAGCAACTTCTTCTCCTCCACCGCAAAGCGGGGGAGGTGGCAGACCGCGAAGCGGGCTGACGGAGGGGGCGCAAGGCCTCGTTGCTGTCACCCTGCTGTCAGCAACCCCCCTGGCGCCGCCCACGCCCCTCCCCTAAGTTCGAGCCCATGCCCAGCCCCCCGCGCCGGCGTGGCGGACGCCTCGGCGGCGTTCATCTACGACGACGCCGCGCCGGCGCTCTGGACGCCGCACCGGCCGGTGCGGCCGGAGAAGGCCGAGGGCGGGCGGCGGTTCAAGCTGGTCAGCGACTATGTCCGCCGCCGGCGACCAGCCGGAGGCGGTCGCGCGAGCTGGTCGCCGGCGTCAACGCCCGCGAGCACGAGCAGGTGCTGCTCGGCGTCACCGGCTCCGGCAAGACCTTCACCATGGCCCGGATCATCGAGGAGACCCAGCGCCCGGCGCTGATCCTGGCCCACAACAAGACCCTGGCCGCCCAGCTCTACTCCGAGTTCAAGTCGTTCTTCCCGGACAACGCGGTCGAGTACTTCGTCAGCTACTACGACTACTACCAGCCGGAGGCCTACGTCCCGCGCACCGACACCTATATCGAGAAGGACTCGTCGATCAACGAGCAGATCGACCGCATGCGCCACTCGGCGACGCGGGCGATCCTGGAGCGCGACGACGTGATCGTGGTCGCCTCGGTCAGCTGCATCTACGGCATCGGCTCGGTCGAGACCTACTCGGCCATGACCTTCACCCTCAAGGTCGGCGAGAAGATCAACGAGAAGCAGCTGATCGGCCGACCTGGTCGCCCAGCAGTACAAGCGCAACGACAACGCCTTCGAGCGCGGGACCTTCCGCCGCCGCGGCGACACCATCGAGATCTTCCCGGCCCACTACGAGGACCGCGCCTGGCGCGTCGCCCTGTTCGGCGACGAGGTCGAGGGCATCAGCCGAGTTCGACCCGCTGACCGGCAAGAAGACCGCCGACCTGACCCAGATCCGGGTCTACGCCAACAGCCACTACGTCACCCCGCGCCCGACGCTGATCCAGGCGGTCGGCGCTGATCAAGGCCGAGCTGAAGGAGCGGCTCGACTGGCTGGTCAAGGCCAACGGCAAGCTGCTGGAGGCCCAGCGGCTGGAGCAGCGCACCACCTTCGACATCGAGATGATCGAGGCCACCGGCAGCTGCGCCGGCATCGAGAACTACAGCCGCTACCTCACCGGCCGCCGCCCCGGCGAGCCGCCGCCGACCTTCTTCGAATACATCCCCGACAACGCCCTGCTGTTCGTCGACGAGAGCCACCAGACCGTGCCGCAGATCGGCGCCATGTACCGCGGCGACTACCGGCGCAAGTTCACCCTGGCCGAATACGGCTTCCGCCTGCCCAGCTGCCTCGACAACCGCCCGCTGAAGTTCGAGGAGTGGGAGGCGATGCGGCCGGACAGCGTGTTCGTCTCGGCCACCCCCGCCCCCTGGGAGCTGGAGAAGACCGGCGGCGTCTTCGCCGAGCAGGTGATCCGCCCCACCGGCCTGATCGACCCGCCGGTGGAGGTGCGCCCGGTCACCAAGGGCGGCTTCAGCCAGGTCGACGACGTGATCGCCGAGTGCCGCGACGTCGCGCTAAGCCGGCTACCGCACCCTGGTCACCGTGCTGACCAAGAAGATGGCCGAGGACCTCACCGAGTACATGCACGAGCAGGGCCTGCGCGTGCGCTACATGCACTCCGACATCGACACCCTGGAGCGGATCGAGATCATCCGCGACCTGCGCCTGGGCGCCTTCGACGTGCTGGTGGGCATCAACCTGCTGCGCGAGGGCCTGGACATCCCCGAGTGCGGCCTGGTCGCCATCCTCGACGCCGACAAGGAGGGCTTCCTGCGCTCGGAGACCTCGCTGATCCAGACCATCGGCCGCGCCGCGCGCAACGTCGACGGCAAGGTGATCCTCTACGCCGACAGCATCACCGGCTCGATGGAGCGGGCGATGGCCGAGACCAACCGCCGCCGCGAGAAGCAGACCGCCTACAACGTCGCCCACGGCATCACGCCGGAGAGCATCAAGAGCCAGATCAAGGACATCCTGGCCAGCCCCTACGAGCGCGACCGCGTCACCGTCGACGCCGGCGTCGCCGAGGACGCCCGCCCGTTCCTCGGCCACAACTTCCAGGCCACCCTGCGCGACCTCGAAAGCCGCATGCGCAAGCGCCGCCGCCAACCTGGAGTTCGAGGAAGCCGCCCGCCTGCGCGACGAGATCAAGCGCCTGAAGATGCTGGACCTGGAATTCGCCAACGAGGTCTTCACCCCGGACGGCGAAGCGGTGGACAAGGCCGCGCCGGGCCGGCTGAAGGCCGCGGCGCGGGCGGAGGCGGCGGAGCGGTTCCGGAAGGGGCGGCGGCGGTAGGCAATTTCCGTCGGCCACCGGCGGCGCAAAGGCGGACTCCATCTACGCCTCGAGATACTCGACATGTGAGTGCGGGCATTTGATCAAGCAGACCCCCGCGGGCTACTATGACTACCATAAGGTGAAGAATCGCTTGGGTCGCCCGAAATGAGCCTCGATCAGCTTATCCAAACCACCGCGACGATGGGCAGTCCCATCGACGCCCTCAGACTATTCCTAGAGACCGAGGAACGTGCGGAGGCAGCAAAACAAGTTGATCGAATGCGGTTCATTGGCTATGTCTTAGAGCTCGGGTACGAGTTGCTAAGATTATTACAAGTGACCCCTACAAAGTCGCCGTTGGGGGCATTCCTCGCGGCTCATTCCTGATTATGACACCCACCACTTTATCAATCACGCCCCCGCATTTCTCATTGCTCCGCGTCACTGGTGTCTCAACTACTCCGCTGAGCAGCCAAGTGCAGCAGACATACTTCGAGCTTCATAAGAAATCGATGCCGGAGCTCGACATATGGACGCAAAGCGAGCTTCAATGGGGCGCGTTGGATTGTGATGTCCTCGGTATGTTTTACGCGGATCCGGCCGATAACTCAAAGCTGGCGTTCTCGGGCGATGTGAATAACGTCGTGAGCGCCCACCGGTACAAAGTGTTCGCTCCGAACACGGACCTGCTGGCTCTAATTGTGAACGGCATGGTCATCCGCCGCCACCGCCGCCTTCCAGGCGCGGTAGCAGTTTGGCCATGTGTGTCGTTGACTGGCCGTAGCTTTGTTTGTCCCGGCCCACTTCGACAAACAACGCCTGAAGTTCGCTGCACCGGGTAATGATTATCCCGACATCGATTGCGCGAAGTTCGAACAGAAGCCGGAAATTGTTGAGATCCCGATCGTAGAATGGATCCTTGTTGTTCCACTCCACCTCCAGCGCGACCCGGTTCTTCAGCACATCGACTTCGTGGGTAGGTGACTCGTGCTTCTCGTTGTCGATCCAGATTTGAGTCTCGAACCGCTTTTCCTTCCAACCACGTTGTTTGAACGCGCCGTCGAGGCGATCTGCAATCAGTGACTTCCGGCCACCAGGCTTGCGATCTCGGTGTGAAGTAGGCGGAACTCCCGCAGCACAGCGAGGATGTCCGCCCATTCGTCCGGATGAGCGGCGACGAGCACAGCCAAGCCGTTCCTCCAGTCGTGGACCTCGTAGAGGCCGAGGACGTCGCCCGGGACGAATTGTTCGACTGACATTCATGGAAGGTAGCTGTTTGTAACCCGCACCAAAACGATGCCTCCCGAGCAGGCGGCCTTATCCACAGATGCTACATGTTCTTGCTTCGTTCGCAACTGTAGAGACGGTGCTGGGGCTGGCTGATCGAGGTGATGAAGTGCGTCGAGGCGATCGGCCGCGACGAGCTTCACCCTGGCCGACGCCTACGCCTTCGAGCCCCGGCTCGCCGCGCTCTATCCCGGCAACAACAACGTGCGCCCGAAGATACGCCAGCAACTGCAGGTGCTGCGCGACCGCGGCTGGCTCGAGTTCCTGGGGCGGGGGCGGTATCGGGTGCGGGCGGCCGTATAGTGCGGTTCCCGCTTCATGGCGGCAGGGCAAAGTGAATGAAGATCGGGGTTCTGTACCCGACGTATGATTTGCCCTTGTATTCGGTCTTCACCTTGAGCTTGGGGGCGAGCGAGAGCGCGCCCCGGCCGAAGTCCCAGTGAGGCGGCGTTTCCGACGCGACGCTGCAATCGCTGAAGCCGCCCTCGGCGTTGATCGTGCAGACCAGTGTCACCTCGCCGGCTACGTGCGCATGCATCGCGGCCTCGGGATAGGCGAGGCGGAGCATGTCGCCGGTGGGACCGCTCAACCAGCGAATGCCGGGCGGCGGCGGGGGAATGCCTGGCGACGGCTGGTCGGGCGCCGACGTGCTGTTGGTCTGGGCCGAAGCGGCCGGCGCGAGCGCCGCCAGCGCGGCGGCCATGGCGACGAGTGTGCGGCGCATCTCTCCCCCGACAGCGCCACCATAACGCGATCCCATCCCGGCATGGCAAGCCCCCTCCCCCGCAAGCCGGGACCCAGGCAGGAAGCCGTTGAAGGGGCGCCACGGAATGGAATCGCGGCCGCTTCCCGACCGTGACGAACAGGGCGCGTCCGCGTTTTCCGTGTTTTCCGTGGTTCAATCCTTCGGGACCCAGCCCATCCTCTGACTCCTGCCTGGGTCCCGGCTTGCGCCGGGATGAGCGGCAAGAGGGGGCGGCGCTGTTTCGTGGCTATCGGGTGCGGTCTTCGGCCGTTGACGAGTCTGTAGCCCATGAGCTACAGTTCCATATGATCGAGGTTCGGCAGACCGCCGTGTTCCGGACGTGGGTCAAAGGGTTGAGAGACCTCAGGGCCCGCGCGCGGATCGCCGTCCGGATCGATCGCCTCGCCGAGGGCAACCCTGGCGACGCCAAGTCGATCGGCGATGGCGTCAGCGAGCTGAGGATCGACTACGGGCCGGGCTACCGGCTCTACTTCACGCGCAAAGGCGCCCTGCTCGTCATCCTGCTCTGCGGCGGCGACAAGACGAGCCAGGCGCGCGACATCCGCCAGGCCAGGGCGCTGGCAAAGGAAGCGAACGATGCCTCTTGAAACCGTCCCCTACAACTCCGCCGAACTGCTCGACACGGCTGAGGCCGTCGCCGCCTACCTCGAAGCCGCCTTCGAGACGGACGATCCGGCCTTTATCAGCCGCGCCTTCGGCGTCGTGGCCCGCGCCCGTGGCATGACCCAGATCGCCAAGGACGCCGGCCTTTCCCGCGAGAGCCTCTACCGGGCGCTCGGCGAGAACGGCAACCCGGAGTTCAGCACGGTGCTGAAGGTGGCGAAGGCGCTCGGACTGCGGCTGGCGGTGGTCGCGGCGGAGTGAGCGGGCGGTGAGCCCCGGGAACTGTCACCCCCCTCCCCCGCTCATCCCGGCGCAGGCCGGGACCCAGGCAGGAAGCCGTTGAAGGGGCGCCACGGAAAACACGGAAAGTACGGAATGGAATCGCGGCCGCTTCCCGACCGTGACGAACAGGGCGCGTCCGCGTTTTCCGTGTTTTCCGTGGTTCAATCCTTCGCGGGCCCAGCCCATCCTCTGACTCCTGCCTGGGTCCCGGCTTGCGCCGGGATGAGCGGGGTTGGGGCGGGCTAGGGTCCGGACTCATTGGGCGCGTCGCGATCGTCGCGGTCGATTGCGTTGAACGGTCGCGCCCGAGACGCGGCCGGGAAGCTTCACCGTTTCGCCGACCCATGTTACGCCAGCGAAACAGTCGCCTCATTCTCGACTCAGGAAGGATCGCCCATGCTCCTGCAGACGCCTCAAGCGGCGGTTCGCAGCCTCGCGGCCCTCGCGCTGGCGCTACTCGTCGCCTTGCCGGCCCATGCCGCCGTCGATCGGCATGTCGTCATCGTCAACCACACCCACCACGCCCTGGTGCGGTTCTACGCCTCGAACCAGGACGTCGACAGCTGGCAGGAGGACATCCTCGGCGAGGACACGCTGGACCCGGGCGAGCACGTGCGGATCAACATCGACGACGGGACGGGCCACTGCATCTACGACTTCAAGGCCGTGTTCGACGACGGCGACGTGCTGATCCGCAAGGGGATCAACGTCTGCAAGATCGGAACCTATACTTACGACGACTAGCGCCGACCGGCGAAGCGGGGCCACCCGCGCGTGACCCGCCGACGGCCTCGCCGGCCCCCTCTACGGAACCGCCGGCCGGCTCGGAGCCGCCAATCGATTGAACCACCGCCCCGCTCATCCCGGCGCAAGCCGGGACCCAGGCAGGAGGCGGACGCCCGAGCGCCGACGTGCGACAACGGCGCGCACCGCGATCGCCGCTGGATTGGAACCACGGAGATCACGGAGATACGCGGAGAGGGCGCTGTAGCTCCGCGCATCTCTGCGATCTCCGCGGTCGATCTTCTTGCCTGCGGCGCGGACCAGCCCGCGCGACCGCTTCCTGCCTGGGTCCCGGCTTGCGCCGGGATGAGCGGGTTGGTTGGGCGGGGCCTTGGTGCGGCTCGCTGGGGGTTGACCGGGATTCACGCGGCTGACCTCTGGGTGGGTCGGCCGCAGCGGCGGGCGGGTCTTTGACATCGTTGGCTTGTGAGAAAATCTGGGCCAGCGCGCCGGTCCGACGAGGCGCGCGGACGGGGTGGGGACCGTTATTATCGGTCGTTAGCGGTTTCACGTGAAACATCTGGCGTGTGAGGAAAACTGGCGGCGGAGGGCCCCTTCGGCCCTTCGGGCCACTTCCCCCCTTCCGGGGGAAGAGAGGCGCCGGCCCCCTCCCCGCTACGCGGCGGAGGAGCGCGGTCTTAACCCAGCCTTCAGCGCCCTCCGGCAAAAGGCGCTGGGGCAAAGGGTGCTGAGTATGGACGTGGAGGCGAGCGGTCCGCCGTATGGGATGAGCCCGGCGCTGCCGGCGTTTCATCGCGCGACGCGGATCGCCGAGGCGCTGTTCGACGGGGCGGAGGCCAGCGTGGCGCTGGTCGACGGCGCGCGCGTGTGGCGCAGCGGCGGCAGCCTGGTCGGAACCAGCGCCCCGGCGACCGGCGTGCTCTACGTGATGGAACAGGGCCGGCAGGCCTGGCTCGCCGACCTCGAGGCCGATCCGCGCCTGCTGGCGCAGGTCGACAGGAAACGTCCCTACGCCCGGTTCTGGGCCGGCGCGCCGGTGCGGCTGGCGGACGGCGCCACCATCGGCGTGCTGACGGTGATGGGCCCGGCGCCGCGCCCCTACGACAAGGCGCTGGCCGCGCGGCTGCAGGATCTGGCCGACGGCGTCGCCGACGAGTGCGAGCGCGCCCGGGCCGCCGAGAGCGCCGCCCAGCACGAGCGCGAGCTGCGCAAGGCGCGCAAGGTGATGTCGGCCTACGTCGCCTCGGTGCCGATCGAGTCGGTGATGACCGACAAGGACCTGCGGGTGCTGACCGCGACGCCGCGCTGGTTCGAGGCGATCGGGGTGTCCGAAGCCGATGCGGTCGGCCGCACGCTGCATGAGATCGCGCCGAAGGCGTTCGCCTTCTTCAAGGGCCAGTTCGAGCGCTGCCTGGCCGGCGAGGTGGTCCGCGAGCCGCGGGCGCCGGTGGTCAGCCCGGACGGCAAGCCCAAGTGGATGAACCTGGAGATGACGCCCTGGCTGGGCGAGGACGGCGAGATCGCCGGCGTGGTCAGCGCCGCGCACGAGGTCACCGAGACGGTGAACGCGATGCGCAGCCTGGAGCGCACCCAGCAGCGGCTGCAGCTGGCCACCGAGATGGCCAACCTGCAGGTCTACGACGTCGACTACCGGCGCCGCACGATCACCACCGCCGGCAAGACCCTGTTCCCGCTGGCCGAGGCGGAGGACAAGGCGGTGGTCGAGGCGGTGTTCGCCGGCGAGACCGGGCGCTTCATAGATCCGCGCGACCGCGAGCGGGTGGCCGAGGCGGCGCGGCGCTTCTACAAGGGCGCGCCCTACGACATCGAGTACCGGGTGCTGCGCGATAGCGGCGAGGAGTTCTGGATCGCCGAGATGATGCAGGCGATGCGCGGCGACGACGGCAAGATCGGCCGGGTGATCGGCGCGATGCAGGACGTCACCGCCCGCAAGCAGGCCGAGCGGGCGCTGATCGAGGCCAGGGACGAGGCCGAGGCCGCCACCCGCGCCAAGAGCGCGTTCCTGGCCACCATGAGCCACGAGATCCGCACCCCGCTGAACGGGGTGCTGGGCATGGCGCAGGCGATGGCGGCGGGGCCCTTGGCGCCGGCGCAGCGCGAGCGGCTGGACGTGATCCGCCAGTCCGGCGAGACGCTGCTGACGGTGCTGAACGACGTGCTCGACCTCTCCAAGATCGAGGCCGGGCGGCTGGAGCTGGAGGCGGCCGAGTTCGACATCGGCGAGGTGGCCGCCGGCGCCCACGCCGCGTTCGCGGACATCGCCGCGCAGAAGGGCCTCGCCTTCGACCTGACGGTGACCCGCGCCGCCGCCGGCCTCTACCTGGGCGACGCCACCCGGGTGCGCCAGGTGCTGAACAACCTGCTCTCCAATGCGCTGAAGTTCACCGAGGCCGGCCGCGTGGCGGTGCGCGTGGGCCGGCGCCGCGGCGCGCTGACCCTCACCGTGGCCGACACCGGCATCGGCATGTCGGCGCCTGAGCAGGCGAGCCTGTTCCAGAAGTTCGCCCAGGCCGACGCCTCCACCACCCGCCGGTTCGGCGGCACCGGGCTGGGGCTGGCGATCTGCCGCGAGCTGGCGGAGCTGATGGGCGGCGGGATCGAGGCGGCCAGCGCCGAGGGCGAGGGCTCGACCTTCGTCGTCACCCTGCCGCTGCCGCGCAGCGAGCGGCCGGCGCGCAAGGCCGCCGCGCGCCGGCGCTCGGCCCAGGCCCAGCCCCCGGAACGCGTCTCGTTGCGGCTGCTGGCGGCGGAGGACAACCCGGTCAACCAGCTGGTGCTGAAGGCGCTGCTGGCCCAGATCGGCGTCACGCCGGTGATGGTCGGCGACGGCGTCGACGCGGTGGCCGCCTGGGAGAGCGGCGAGTGGGACGTGATCCTGATGGACGTGCAGATGCCGCGGATGGACGGCCCCACCGCCACCCGCTTCATCCGCGAGCGCGAGCTGGCCCAGCGCCGCCGCCGCACCCCGATCGTCGCGCTGACCGCCAACGCCATGACCCACCAGGTGGGCGAGTACCTCGCCGCCGGCATGGACGCCTTCGTCGCCAAGCCGATCGAGATCGAGCGCCTGTTCGCCGTGCTGGAAGCGGCGGTGGCGATGGTTGCCGCGCCTGCCGCGAAGGCCGGAGCCGCCTAACCTCCCCTCCCCCCTGCGGGGAGGGGTCGGGGGTGGGGGTGCGAACTGGCTGTTCGCTAAACCCGCGAGACGCCAACGTGGCCGGCAACGCGCCGATACCCCCACCCCCTGCCCCCTCCCCGCAAGGGGGAGGGGAGAAGCCGGACGCAACTCCGGCTATGTTGCGGTTCGTGTCTCCCAGAACCCCGATGAAGTTCCTCGCCCTGGCCGGCTGATCGCGCTCGGCCTCGCGGCTCCCCGCCTTCGCCGACGTCGGCAACCGCTCGCCGCTCGACATCGAGTTCGACGAGCTGAGCTCGGCGATCTCGCGCGGCGACTGCACCGAGGGCCTGAGCCTGGCGCACCGCATCACCGCCCGCGGCGCGTTCAAGGGCTTCCCGGACCAGGCGCGCGGCGCGATCTGGACCTTCGCCGCGCTCTGCGCCGAGAAGAAGGGCCTCTTCGCCGAGGCGTTCGACGCCGCCCGCAACGCCAGCGAGGTCAAGGGCGCGACCGGCGACGTCTGGACGCTGCGCCTGCGCGCGGCCGGCAAGGCCGACCGCTTCGACGACGCGCCGGCGGCGGTCGAGGGCCTCGCCCGCGCCGACCCGAAGGTGCTGAACCAGATCCCGATCGGCGCCTTCGACGTGTTCAAGACCGACGCCGTCGCCGCCGGCCACGCCGACGCGGCGCTGCGGGTGTTCGCGGCGCTGGAGGCGGCGAAGTACGCGCCGGACGGCGCCGGCTGGAACGCCACCGACCTGATCTGGCTGGACGCGGCGGTGCTGGCCGCCGACGCCGGCGACGCGCCCCGCGCCGCCGCCCTGGCCAGCCGCCTCACCCTCCCCTACGCGCTGATCCACGCCAAGCTGGACGCCCGCTTCGCCGCCAGCGTCGCCGCCGATCCGGCCCGGTTCGACCTGGCGGCCGCGGCCCAGCGCCAGCTGGCCCATGACCGCGCCGACATGGCCGCCCACCCCGACCGCCTCGCGCCCGTGAACGCGGTGGCGGGCGACCTGATCGGGCTGCAGCGGCCCGACGAGGCGCTGGCGCTGGCGCAGCAGGCGCTGGACCGCATCGGCCAGGCGCGAGGGGGCAAGCCCGCGTTCACCGACGCGGACGCGTTGCGCCCCTGGATCTTCGCGGCCAAGGCCGAGGCGCTCGAGGCCCTCGGGCGGTTCGACGACGCGGTGCTGGTCCTGCAGACGAGCGTCCGTCTGCCCGGTGGCGGCGTCAACCCAGGCCCGGCGCTGGAGCTCGCCGGCCTGCTCGGCCGGCTGGGCCGCGACGACGCGGCGCTGGCCGCGCTGAAGCCGCTCGACAAGCTGCTGGAGGCCGACCCGGCGGGCCTTGCCCAAGTGCGCGCCGAGCGCGCCTGCGCCCTGCGGCGCCAGGCCCGCGCCGACCAGGCCGCTGCCGAGCTCGCCTGGCTTTCGGCCCACGTCCGCGACAACCCCGGCGCCCGGCTGCACGCGCTGATCTGCGCCGGCGCGCCCGACGATCTCGCCGCCGCGTTCGTCGCCGCGCTGAAGGACCCCAACCAGCGCGAGAGCGCCCTGACGCGGCTCAGCGAGTTCGACCCGCCCCGCGCCCCGACGCCGGTCCTGACCGCCCGCCTCGCCACCTTGGCCGCGATCCGCGCCCGTCCCGACGTCCAGGCCGCCATCGCCGCCGCCGGCCACACCGAACGCATCCCGCTCTGCGGCTGCGTCTACGGCGGCTAGCCACGTGGAGGACGGTTCGGTGATCGTGCCCTGAGGCCGGCGCTCAGATCGCGCCGAAGCACCAGGCCAGGATGGATTTCTGGGCGTGGATGCGGTTTTCCGCCTCGTCCCAGACCACCGAGCGCCGGTCCGTCGATCACGCCCTCGCTGACCTCCTCGCCACGGTGGGCGGGCAGGCAGTGCATGAAGAGCGCATCCCTGGCCGCCAGCGCCATCAGGGGTTCGTCGACGCGGTAGGGCTCCAGGGTGGCGAGCCGCGCGTCGGCGTCCTTGTCGCCCATCGAGACCCAGGTGTCGGCGATCACCAGGTCGGCGCCGGCCACCGCCTCGCGCGGATCGTCGGTCACCGCGACGCGGCCCTGCTGCTCGGCCGCGCGGGCCAGGTCGACCCGGTCGGGGGCGTAGGCGGCTGGGCAGCCGATGTTGAGCTTGTAGCCGAACTTCGGCGCGGCCTGGATGAAGCTGGCGCAGACGTTGTTGCCGTCGCCGACCCAGGCCAGGGTGCGGCCCTCGAGCGAGCCGCGGTGCTCCTCGAAGGTCATCAGGTCGGTGATGATCTGGCAGGGATGGCCGGCGTCGGAGAGGCCGTTGACCACCGGCACGCTCGCCGCCGCGGCCAGCTCCTGCACGTCCTCGTGGCGGTTGGCGCGGATCATGATCGCATCGACCATGCGCGAGAGCACCCGGGCGGTGTCGGCGATGGTCTCGCCGCGGCCCAGCTGCATGTCGGCGTCGGTGGAGATGATCGAGTGGCCGCCGAGCTGGCGGATCGCCGCATCGAACGAGAACCAGGTGCGGGTGGAGTTCTTCTGGAACACCATCGCCAGGGTGCGGTCCTTCAGCGGGACGTCCGGATCCGGCCGGCCCTTGGGCCAGCCGACCCGGGCGGCCTTGCGCCGATGGGCGTCCTGCATGATCGCGCGCAGGTCCGCGGCGTCCAGGCTCCAGAGGTCGATGAACGAACGCGGCGGCGTCATGGGAGCCCCCCCATCGTCGCGCATCGCCCTTCGCGCTCGCCAGCGACACTTCCCCCCGCCAGCGGGGGGAAGAGCACCGGGGCACATCGCTCCTCCCCTCGCGGAGTGAGGGGAGGTGTCGCTTGCGAGCGAAGCGAAGCGCGACGGAGGGGAGACGTCATGCCGCGGCGGCGGCCTGCGACCTCGCAACCTCGCAGGTCCGCTCCAGCTTCTCGACCGCCTCGCGCGCCTCGTCGCGGGTCAGCAGCAGCATCGGCAGCAGGCGCACGCAGTTGTCGCCGCCGCCGGCGATCAGCAGCTTCTGGTCGCGGGCCAGCGCCATGAAATCGCGGTTGGGGGTCTTCAGCTTCAGCCCGATCAGCAAACCCTTGCCGCGGATGTCCTCGATCACGTCCGGGAAGCGGTCCTTCAACCCCGACAGTTGCTGGGCGAAGTAGCCGGTAATGTCGCGAACGTTGGCGAGGGTCTCGGGCCTGGTCAGCTCCTCCAGCGAAGCCAGGCCGACCGCCATCGCCAGCGGGTTGCCGCCGTAGGTCGAGCCGTGCGAGCCGACCTTCATGCCCTTGGCCGCCTCGGCGGTGGCCAGGCACGCGCCGACCGGGAAACCGTCGCCGAGCGCCTTGGCGATGCACAGGATGTCCGGCTTCACGCCCGCCGCCCACTCGTAGGCGAACAGCTTGCCGGTGCGCCCGAGCCCGCACTGGATCTCGTCGAGGATCAGCAGCGCGCCCGTCTCGGTGCAGAGATCGCGCAGACGGATCAGGTCGGCCTCCGGCAGCGCGCGCGCGCCGCCCTCGCCCTGCACCGGCTCGATCAGCACCGCACAGGTCTGGTCGGTGATGGCTTCCTCGAGCGCGGCCATGTCGCCGTAGGGCAGCGTCCTGTAGCCCGGCAGCGGCGGGCCGAAGCCCTCGGTGTAGCTGGGGTTGCCGGCGGCGTAGATCGCCGCGTAGGTGCGGCCGTGAAACGCGCCCTCGAAGCCGATGATCTCGATCCGCTCCGGCTGGCCGTTGGCCCAGTGATACTTGCGGGCGGTCTTCAGCGCGCACTCGATCGATTCCGCGCCGGAGTTGGTGAAGAACACCTCGTCCATGCCGGTCACTTCGCAGAGCCGGGCGGCCAGCTTCTCCTGGCCGGGGATGCGAAAGATGTTGGAGACGTGCCAGAGCTTCTCGCCCTGGTCCTTCAGGGCCTGGACCAGCTTGGGGTGGGCGTGGCCGAGGCCGGTGGTGGCGATGCCGGCCAGGCAGTCGAGGTACTCGACGCCGTCCTCGGTGTAGAGGCGCGCGCCTCGCCCACGCTCGAACGACAGGGGCGCGCGGTTGTAGACGCCCATGATGTGATCGTTCGAAACGGTCGGCGAAGCTCCCTCGGCCATCTTAAGGCTCCAAAACTGAGAAATCCCCGCACGGGGTGTACGGGGACGCTGGAAAGGCGCGCGTATGGGTCCGAAGGGGCCGTTGTCAATTCAGAACGCAGTGTGATCCGACTATGTACATCCGTCACCCCAGAGGCCGGGAGGGGTGACCGCTGGAGAGCGGTCGGAGCGGGGTTCGCGGGCCAGGCGTCTGACGTGCGCGAATTTGATGCGCGGCGAGGCCACGCCACGACGGAGGCCGGAGCCTTGCACCGATCGGGCCCCCAATCCGACCGCTGTCGCGGATCCCGCCTACCCCTACAGGGTGATCCGGATCACTGATGGTCTATCGTGAGCGCCACCGCAGGCGGGCTGCGACTCACCGTCTACGCCTGGAACAGCTCCACCACGTTGCCGGACGGGTCCTCGCACAGGATCTGGCGGCCGCCGGGGCCGGTGACGATCTCGTTGCGGAAGGGGACGCCGGCCGCCTTCAGCGAGGCGACCAGCGCCTGCAGCGCGTGCGTCTCGATGACGATCCGGTTCCAGCCGCCGGACTCGGGCTGGCGTCCGTCGGGCATCGGTCGCGAGGCGGACGCAGCCGGGCCGGCCAGCCAGAGCATAAGATCGCCGAGCCGCACGATCGCCATCGCCGGCCCGTAAGCCTGGACCAGTTCGAAGCCGAGCTTGCCGACATAGAAGTCGGTCGCCGCCGGCACGTCGCGCACGATGTAGCGTACGGTGGCCACGCATCAACCCGCGTCGAAATCCGGCTCGGGGGCCGGGTCGGGACAGACGTAAGACTTCCCCTTGAGCGCCGGGTTGAACATCGCGTACTCGCAGGGGTGGACCCTCGGCGCGATCCAGACCAGCAGCGCGGCCACCAGGCCTGCGAGCGTGAGGGCCCCTGCGATCACCATCCGGCCGCGCCTGATATCGCGGCGCCAGGCGATCTCCGCCGGGCTCATCGGGGCTTCGCGTAGAGGCGGCCGCTAGGTCTTCAGCTTATCCGGTCACGAACATCCGCCACTCGCCCACCACAGGAAGATCACCAGCCCCGCGGTCACTACGACCCCACCGCCAGCGAGCCGTCGGCGTGGCCGGTGAAGCCGTAGCGAAAGCCGGCGATCAGGTAGAAGAACGGGTTGTACTGCGAGATGGTGCGGAACGGCTCGGGCAGGCGGCTGACCAGGTAGAAGGTGCCCGACAGGAACGTCATCGGCATGACGACGAAGTTGGAGACGGCGGCGATGTGGTCGAAGGTCCGCGACCAGATCGCCGCCATGGCGCCCAGCAACCCCATGATCAACGCCGCGCCGATGCTGAAGTAGGCGATGGCCCAGATGTGAGCGAAGGTCATGTGGGCGAACGGAAAGATCGCCAACGCCGCCACCGCCCCGACAATGACGCCCCGGGTCAGGGCGCCCAGCGCGAAGCCGGCCACCAGTTCGCCAGGCGACAGCGGCGGCGTCAGGAAATCGCCGATCAGTCCGTTCATCTTCGCCTGCAGCAGCGAGGACGACGAATTGGAGAAGGCGTTGCCCAGGATCTGCATCATCACCAGACCCGGGGCGATGAAGGTCGCGAACGGGACCCCCTCCACCGTCGGCCGGACGCCCCCGACCGCGACCACGAACACCATCATGTAGAGCAGCGCGGTGACGATCGGCGCGGCCAGCGTCTGCAGCCCCACTTTCCAGAAGCGCCGCACCTCGCGCAGGTAGAGCGCGCGAAGTCCGTCCCAATTCACGCCTCGGTAGGCCCGCGGCTCGGGCGGCAGGACGGTCTCGGCGCTGATCGGCATGTCTCGCATGGCGCCCTTCATGTGCGCCGCGATGCCGCACGGCGCAAGCCGGTCAGAAGCGCACATCAACATATAGTTCCTGTGGACATCTGTCCGGGCGCCTATTGTGGTCTTTAATCGTTTGTTTACGATATGTGGTAGGTCGACGTCGCGGGACGCGGCTGGGGCACAACATCTAGCGTCGTGGTCCGTGGGGACGGGCCCGTTGCTGATGAGCGGGTTGGAGACTGCCATGGGCTGGACGGACGAAAGGGTAGAAACCCTGAAGAAGCTTTGGCTTGACGGACTTTCCGCCAGCCAGATCGCCAAACAACTTGGCGGGGTCACGCGCAACGCCGTGATCGGCAAGGTGCACCGGCTGGGCCTGTCCGGCCGCGCCGCGCCTTCGCACCCGAGCCGGCCGACCTTCAAGGCGCCGCGGCCGCCGCGCCCGATCTCGATGCCGGCGCCGCGCGCCCGCTCGCTCGAACCGCGCGCCCACTCGGTTCCGGCCGTCAGGGCCGCGCCGTTCGTCGAACTTCCCGGCACCGCAACGGTGCTGACGCTGGGCGCTCACATGTGCAAGTGGCCGATCGGCGATCCGTCGAGCAACGACTTCACCTTCTGCGGCCGGCGGGCCGGCGACGAAGGCCCCTACTGCATCGACCACGCCCGGCTCGCCTACCAGCCGCCGCAGGGCAAGAAGAAGAGCACCGTGGCGGAGCTGACCCGGTCGCTACGGCGGTACATCTGACGCCCACCCTCCCCCTCTGTGGGGAGGGTGACCGCGCAGCGGTCGGGTGGGGGCGTCCGGTGAGGTGCGCTGACCTCGCGGATCATCGTTGGCGCGTCAGACTCCCCCACCCGTCCGTCGCTTTGCGCCGTCCACCCTCCCCACGAGGGGGAGGGAGGCTTAAGTTGGCGCCATGAGCGACGTCGCCCCGGCCGAGTCGGCCGACCCTGCCTCCAACCTCCAGGCCTACAGCGTCTCCGAGCTGGCGTTCGCGCTGAAGCGGACGATCGAGGAGCAGTTCGGCTTCGTGCGGCTGCGCGGCGAGCTTTCCAAGGTCACCTTCCATTCCAACGGCCACGTCTACCTCGACCTGAAGGACGAGCGCGCGAGCATTTCCGGCGTGATCTGGAAGACCCAGGTGCGCACGCTGGCGGTGCGGCCGCAGACCGGCCTGGAGGTGATCGTCACCGGCAAGATCACCACCTACCCGGGACGCTCGCAGTACCAGATCATCATCGAGACCATGGCGCCCGCCGGCGTCGGCGCGCTGCTGGCGCAGCTGGAGCGGCTGAAGACCAAGCTGGCCGACGAGGGCCTGTTCGACCCCGCACGCAAGCGGCGGCTGCCGTCGATGCCGCGGGTGATCGGCGTGATCACCAGTCCGACCGGGGCGGTGATCCGCGACATCCTGCACCGCATCCGTGAACGCTGGCCTTGCCGGGTGATCGTCTGGCCGTCGGTGATGCAGGGCGACGCAGCGGCCGCCCAGGTCGCCGCCGCGATCGCGGGCTTCAACGCCCTGCCGGCGGGTGGGCCGATCCCCCGCCCCGACGTGCTGATCGTCGCCCGCGGCGGCGGCTCGGTGGAGGACCTCTGGCCGTTCAACGACGAGGCGCTGGCGCGCGCCGCGGCGGCGAGCGCCATCCCGCTGATCTCCGCCGTCGGCCACGAGACCGACACCACCCTGATCGACTTCGTCTCGGACAAGCGCGCCCCGACCCCGACCGCGGCCGCCGAGATCGCCACCCCGGTGTTCGCGGAGCTCGCCGCGGCGCTGGCCGACTACGAGCGCCGGCTGATCTCGGTGGGCTCGCGGGCGATCGAGCTGCGCCGCACCCGGCTCTCGGCCGCCGCCCGCGGCCTGCCGCGGCCGCAGGACCTGCTGGGCCTCGCCACCCAGCGGCTCGACATCGCCGCTGGACGCCTCTCCGCCGGACTGCAGCGCAACGTTTCGGCCCACGCCCACGCGCTGGCCGGCCCCGCTGCGGCGCTGAAGCCGGGCCTGCTGCAGCGGCCGATCGCGCTGAAGCGCCAGCGCCTGGCCGAGGTCAGCGCGCGTCTGGGGCCGATCGTCGCCCGGCGCCTGCAGCGCGAGGGCGAGCGGCTGGCCTCGCTCGAGCGCCAGCGCGTCTCGCTCAATCCGGAGGGACCGCTCGAGCGCGGTTACACCCTGATCCGCCGCGCCAACGGCCGGCTGGCGACCTCGGCGCTGGAGCTGGCGCCGGCCGAGGCGGTGCGGCTGCGGTTCAAGGACGGCGAGCGCAACGCGATCATCGATGGCGCGCCGGGGCGCAAGCTCAGCCGCTCGGGCGCCGGCAACTCCGACCAGGGCGATCTCTTCTAAACCGCCGCTTCGCGCGCTACATCTGACGCATGAACGCCCACGATCCCGATTTCGGCCGGCCCGGCGAGCTCGCCCTGGTGCGCTATGGCGACGGCGAGATCGCCGTGCTGCGCCCCGGCCGCTACGTGCTCTGCGCCGTCACCGGCATGAAGATCCCGCTCGAGGCGTTGCGCTACTGGAACCCCCGCCTGCAGGAAGCCTACGCCACCCCGGCGGTGGCGCTGCAGCGGTGGAAAGAGCTTAATCCGTAGCGGCGATACGCGCCGCCGCGCCCCGACCCTAATACCCCTGCTTCTCCAGCTCCGCGTAGAGCGCGTCCGGAAACCGGCGGTGCACCCACCAGTATTCCCAGGGCCTCGCCCGGGCCCGCTCCTCGATGAAGGCGTTGATCCGCCGCAGCCCTTCCTCGACGTCCGCCGGCCCGCCGCCCTCGGCTGGCAGCTCGATCGGCGGCGCGACGAAGACGCGGAACCGGGCGCCCCGGGTTCGCTCCACCCACCCCGGCTGCAGGTGTGCGCCGAAACGCATGGCGAAGCGCACCGGCGCGTGCTGGGTGCGCGCCAGATGGCCGAAGAACGGGACCAGCGGGCCCTCGTAGTATTTCTGATCCGCCAGGATGCCGAGGCTGAGACCGCTCTTCAGCGCCGCCATCGTCTCGCGGCCGCCCTCCACCCCCTTCGGCGCGAACAGGTTGACGCCGTAGCGCCGCCGGCTCTCGCGCATCCGGGCGTCGATGTAGGGATTGTTCAGACCGCGGTAGGCCAGGACACCCTCGATGTCGGCCTTGACCTTGGTTGCGGCCATGATCTCCCAGTTGGCGAAGTGGCCGCTGACGAACACGGTCGGCCGGCCGGACGCCTTGATCTCCTCCAGCCGCTCCATGCCGATCAGCTCGACCCGGCTGGGGTCGGCCATGATCCGCTCCATCAGAAAGACCTCGAACAGCACCCGGCCGGCGTTGTCCCATTGTCGTTTCGCCATCGCCCGCAGCGCCGCCTCGTCCCAATCGGGGAAGGCCAGGCGCAGGTTGCGCAACGCGGTGCGATGGGCGCTCGTCAGCGGGCCGAGCAGGCGGAACAGCCAGCCCCCGAACGCCGAGGCTGCGTCAATTGGCGCGACGCGCATGATCGCGGCGACGAGATCGTATCCCGCCGTCTCCAGCCGCCACTGCAGATCCTGAAGCTTCGCCGTCCTGGCCATGCGGGGCTACCTAGTCGTTGACCCTGTGGCTTCGCAATGGCGGCACGCGCCTTGCCGCAGCTCCGCTCGGACGTGCCGAAACGGCACTTGCGTTAACCACTCGACAACGGCGGGCGCGCGCGATGAGCGACGATATCGACTTCCACCTTGGCAAGCGGATGCGGCGCCGGCGCCGGCTGCTCGGCCTGACCCAGCAGCAGCTGGCCGAGGCCTGCGGCGTGCGCTTCCAGCAGATCCAGAAATACGAGTGCGGCGCCAACCGCGTTTCGGCCGCCCGGCTGTGGCGCATCGCCAGCGCGCTCGAAGTGCCGGTGAACTACTTCTTCGAGGGACTCAGCAACGAGACGGTCGTCGTCCCTGGCCCCACCCGCGACGAGTCCGCCGATCTGGTGCGCACCTACCACGCGCTGGGGGAGCGTCCGCGCCGTCGGCTGCTGGACCTGGCGCGTAACCTGAACCGCGACACCGACGCGGCCTAAGAACATCGTTCCGCTCCATCTATGCCGGTCATCGCCGGGCGAAAGTCCCGGCGACCCATGCGCGCAGACTTATGGGTGGCCGCGCCAGGCGCGGCCATGGCGCGGTTGGTGTTCTTAGGTAGCCGGGACTTACGCCCGGCTATGACCGGGGTTGGGAGGGGGGCAGAGCCCTGTTGTGGCGCTTCCAGCTAGGCCGCCGGCCCGCTATCAGAGCGCATGCTCGACGATGCGCGCCTGGCCGAACTCGACCGTTTCCTCCTGGAGCTGAACCGCGCCAGCGGCGAGGTGATCCTGCCGCTGTTCCGCGGCGCGCACGGGATCGAGAACAAGTCCAACACCCGCCACTACGATCCGGTCACGTTGGCCGACCAGGGCGCCGAGGCCGAGATCCGCCGCCTGATCGGCGAGCGCTACCCCGAGCACGGCGTGATCGGCGAAGAATTCGGCGAAGACCGCCCGGACGCCGAGTTCGTCTGGGTGCTGGATCCGATCGACGGCACCCGCGCGTTCGTGGCCGGCCTGCCGGTCTGGACCACGCTGATCGCGCTGCGCTTCCAGGGCCGCCCGGTGCTGGGTTCGATCGGCCAGCCATTCCTGGGCGAGGTGTACATCGGCAATCCGGCCGCCGCGCGGCTGATCTCGCCGGCGGGCGAACGGCCGCTGCAAGTCAGGACCGGCGTCAGGCTCGGCGACGCGATCATCGCCACCACCGACCCCGAAGGCTGCTTCGACGGCGCCGAGCTGGGCGCCTGGCGCCAGGTCCGCGCCGCCTCGCGCCTCGCCCGCTTCGGCTGCGACGCCTACGCCTACGCGATGGTGGCGGCCGGCGCGATGGACCTGGTGGTCGAGGCCGGGCTGAAATGCTGGGACGTCGAGGCCGCCGTGCCGGTGATCGAGGGCGCCGGCGGCCTGGTCACCGACTGGACCGGCGCGCCGATCGGCCGCCATGGCGGCCAGATGGCGATCGCCGGCGACCGCGCCGTGCTGGACGAGGCGCTGGTGGCGCTGAAACGGGCGGCGAAGTAGGCGGCCGCAAGGCAATTCGGGCCACGGAAAACACGGAAGACACGGAAGGATGTCACGGGCATCGAAGCCCGGATTCCGTGCTTTCCGTGCTTTCCGTGTTTTCCGTGGCCAAGTCTCTTCTCTCCAAGAAGACTTAGTCCCGCTTTCGCGGGGAAAAGCGAAATGATCTAGGGCGAGACTTCCCCCGCCAGCGCGTCGAATTCGCGCCAGAACGTCGCGCGGATGGCGTCGGTCTCCTGCAGGATCTCGTGGTAGGCGCCGGCCGCCTCGACGCAGCGGCCGTACGGCATCCGCTCCGCCACCAGTCGCGAGCCGGAGCTGTCGACGATGCGGTCGGCGCCGGCGGCGACCAGGGTCACCGGGGTCTCGACCGCAGGGACGCCGGGACCGGTCTGCAGCTCGACGATGGCGCGGAAGGCGAAGTCGAGCCAGCCCCAGGTCGGCGGACCCAGCGCCAGGTCCGGGTGCGCGGCGATCTGGCCGACGTTGCGGGCGTAGCGCGCCGGATCGTGGGTCAGCAGGTTGTCCGCGAACGGCGTCTCCCCCCCACCGGGCGTGCTGAGCGCGCCCAGACCCAGCATCGTCAGGCCGGAGGCGAGGATGTGCGTCACCGCCGGCGGGGTCGGCGCGGTGTACAGCGCCAGCATCGGCGCCGAAAGCGTCGCGCCGGCGAAGCGGCGCTCGCCCCGGGCCAGCGCCAGCGCGGTCAGGCACCCGCCCATCGAGTGGCCGACCGCCAGCCACGGCTTCGGCAGCCGCGCCTCGAACGCGGCGATCAGCGCGGCGTAGTCGGCGACGAAGTCGTCCGCGGTTTTGGCGTGACCCTTCAGCCGGTCCGGCAACAGGCGCTGCGAGAGGCCTTGGCCGCGCCAGTCGTGCGCCAGCACCACGAAGCCGCGCTGCGCCAGCTCGCCGGCGGTCTCGAAGTACTTCTCGATCGGCTCGGTGCGCCCGCCGCTCAGCACCACCGAACCGCGCGCCGCCGCGCCGCCGGCCGGGAACAGCGCCGCCCGCAGCCGGAACCCGCCGGCGCCGGTGAACCACTCGGCCGCCGCACCCGCCGGGACCGGGGCCGCGTCCGTGCCGTAGAGGGGCGCGGGTTCGCCCAAGCCGCTAATTGATCTTGGCGAAGAGCGCCGACATCTTGCTCTGCAGGCCCATCGCGACGCCCATGTCGGAGAGCCGCAGCGCCCCCGTCATGACCGCGGTCATCGGGTCCAGCTTGCCCTGGCCGAGCGCGATCAGGTCCTTGGTGCTGATGGTCAGCGTGAGATCGGCCGGCTTGTCGTCGTTGCTGACCGAGTCGCCGGCGATGTAGATGAAGCCGTCGCCCTTGAGGTTGAACTTCAGCGTCTTGCCGAGGCCGGAGTCGGCGCCCACCGCCGTCCTGATCCGCTGGGTAAGGTCCTCGAGCTCAGTCATCGCGTCCTCTTAAAGCCAACCGCCGCGCCCCTCGAACGACGGGCGGTTATTTGGCCGCGCCGGGCGCAAATGTAAACGATGCTCAGTCCGCGCCGCTCGACGGCTGAAGGGTTGCTGCGTAGGGTCCGCGCCAAATCGAAGACGGAGAACTTCCATGCGCCTGGCCGCGCCCCGCATCGCCCCGCTCGAAGACAGCGAAATGACCGAGGACCAGCGCGCGGCGCTGGCGCCGATGAGCACCGGCGGCCGTCCGCCGCTGAACATCTTCCGCACCCTGGCCCGCGCGCCCAAGGCGCTGGCGCGGTTCAACGAATGGGGCGGCTACGTGCTCTCGCGCCGCAACAGCCTGCCCGCCCGCGAGCGGGAGATCGTGATCCTGCGCGTCGGGTTCGTCTGCAAGTCCGGCTACGAGTTCACCCAGCACACCCGGATCGGTCTGAACGAGGGGCTGAGCGCGGACGAGATCGCCCGGATCAAGGCCGGCGCGGACGCCGGCTGGTCGGCCGCGGACGCCGCGCTGATCCGCGCGGCGGACGAGTTGGTGGGCGATCACTTCGTCAGCGACGCGACCTGGGCGCAGCTCAGGGCCCACTTCGACGAGAAGCAGTGCATGGACGTGGTCTTCACCGCCGGCCAGTACACCCAGGTCTCGATGTTCCTGAACACCTTCGGCGTGCAATTGGACGAGGGCCAGACGCTGGATCCCGACCTGCGGGCCTAGCCCCGTCACCAAAGAACGTCACCCCGGGCGTAGCGCGAAGACCCGGGGCCGGACGCGACGCCGCCAAGCTGGATTTCGTCTATGCACCGGGAAGTCCGGCCCCGGCTCTCCGCTGCGCTGCGGCCGGGGTGACGGATCTGGAAGTAGACAGTGAGAGGGGCGACGCCGCTTGACGCCGCCCCCCGTTGCAGGTTGAAGCCGCTCCGGCTTTTACGCGGCCTTCTGGTCTTCGATCAGGGTCGATGCGCCCGTGCCGATTTCGATCCGGCGGGGCTTCAGGGCTTCCGGCAGCTCGCGCTTCAGGCTGATCGAGAGCAGGCCGTCGGCGAGGTCGGCGGCGGTCACCACCACGTACTCGGCCAGCTGGAAGCGGCGCTCGAAGTTGCGCTCGGCCAGGCCGCGGTGAACGAAGCGGCGCTCGCCGTCGTTGGCCGCCTTGCGGCCCTGCACGATCAGCAGGCTTTCCTTGACCTCGATCGAGAGCTCGTCGGGCTTGAACCCGGCGACGGCGATCTCGACGCGGTACTCATGATCGCCGGTGCGCTCGATGTTGTAGGGCGGATAGCCGGTCGCGGTTTCCGACGCGGCGGAATCGAGCAGGTCGGCGAGGCGATCGAAGCCGACGACGGAACGATAAAGCGGGGAGAAATCGAGGGTACGCATGAAGCATCCTCCTTCAGGAGCAAGGTTGCGATGTGTACGGATCGGCGGCGAGCCGGTTGGCCTCGCCCGTGACCCGGGAGGCCCGGACATCCAGCGCCTCCGGTCGTTGAGGTAGGTCGGGGCCGCGCCGGTTCAAGGGGCCGCGGCGACGGCGACGGGCTAGGCGCCCTCCAGGCCGATCGCCGCCCTGGCGTCGGCGCCGTTCAGGCTGACGCCTTTCAGCATGGCCCCGCTGAAATCGGCGCCGAGCAGGTCGGCGCTATCGAGGATGGCGCCGGTGAGATCGGCGCCTTGAGCCTGCACGTAGCGCAGCGAGGCGCCGGCCAGGGACACCGGCGCACAGCGATCGGGGCCCAACGGCAGGCCGGCCAGCAGGGCCGCGCGCAGGTCGGACTTGGTCAGATTGGCGCCCGCCAGCCTGGCCCCGCGCAGGTCCACGCCCTTGAGGCAGGCGCCGCGCAGGTCGGCGCGCTCGAGGTTGGCGCCCTGTAGCTCCGCGCCGGTCAGGTCCATGCCGACCAGACAGGCGGTGCGCAGGTCCGCGGCCGTGAGCTTGGCGCCGCACAGGCGGCCTTCGAGCGGCCGCAGGTCCTTGCCGTCCAGTTTCGCCGGCGCGCCGTCCTTGCCGCCCGTGCGCCGCCAGGCCTCGTGCGCCTCGATCGCGGCGAGCAGCAGCGGGGCCATGGCGATCGCCGCTTCGCTGGGTTCTTTCAGCGCGCCCGCGAACTTCGCGCCCATCGTCCTGGCGCGACTGACATCGACGCCGGTGAGCACGGCCGCCTCGAGATTGGCGTTCTCGAGGTTGCAGCCGGCGACGTCGGCGCCGTCCATGATCGCGCCGCCCAGGTTGGCGTCCTTCAGGTTCGCGCCGGCGAGCTTGGCGCCGCGCAGGGAACAGTCGGTGAAATCCGCAGCGAACGCCGAGGCCCCCTCCAACTGTGACTCGTCGAGCGTCGCGCCCCTCAGGATCGCGCTGTCGATCACGCCGACCCGGGTCTCGTGGCGCAGCGACGCCAGCCCGGTCTTGCGATCCGGCAGCGCCACCTGCCCCTCGCGGAAGTCGGCCTTGGTCAGGTCGGCATTGGTGAGGTTGGCGCCGCGGAGGCACGCGCCGCGCAGATCGGCGCGGACCAGCGAGGCGCCGCGCAGGTCGGCGGTGCGCAGGTCGGACCCGAACAGGTTGGCGCGGTCGAGCCGTGTCCCAACCATCCGCGCGCCGTCGAAGGTCGAGGCCGACAGGTCCGCATCGCAGAGGTCGCGGTGGCTGAAGTCGAGGCCGGAGAAATCCACGAACCGCAGCGAGGCCCGCTTGCCGCCCGGCCGGCCGGACGCATAGCGCTCGTGCGACTCGATGATCAGGTCGAGCTCCGACTGCGACAGATGCCGGCGTTCCGGCGCCGTGGCGGTGGCTTGCATCAGCTAGATCACGTCCAGTCCGCGCACGCCGTCGCGAACAGCGTCGGTGACATTGACGCCTTTCAGCAGCGCGCCGGTGAAGTTGGCCCGGGAAAGGTCGGCCCCGAGCATGACCGCCTGGCGCACGTCGGCGCGGGCGAGGTCGGCGTTCTTCAGCAGCGCCTTGGTCAGATCGCACGGCAGCTGCCGCGTGGGCGCGATCAGCAGCGGGCCCAGCTGGGCGTCGCGCAGGTCGGCGCCGGAGAGCTTGGCGCCGGTCAGGCGCGCGCCCCGCAGATCGGCGCGCCGCAGGTTGCAGGTGCGCAGGTCGGCGCCCTCGAGGTGCGCGCCCTGCAGCTGGATGCCCGACATGTCGAGCCCGTAGAAGACTGCGCCCTTGGCCGACAGCGCGGTCAGGTTCAGCCCCCGGATCGACTTCAGCGACCGGAGGTCGGCGTCGTCGAACACCGACGGCTTGCCGCTGCGCCCGCCGGTCTCGCACCACATCGCGTGGGCCCGCAGCATCTCGTCGACCGGGATCTCGGAAACATCGGTGCCCGCCGGCTTATCGGTGAGCACCCCTTCCATGTTGGTGTTCTGGACGTTCCAGGAATAGGTCTTGGCGCCCACCAGCACGGCGTCCTTCAGGTCGGCGCCGGAGAGGTCGGCGCCAGAAAGGTCGGCGCCGGACAGATCGACGCCCGACATCTTCGCCTGCTTCAGGTTGGCGCGGACGAGCTTGCAGTCCTTCATCACCGCGTCGGTGAAGTCGGCCTTCAGCGCAATCACGCCGGAAAGGCGCGAGCGCTCAAGGTTGGCGCCGGCCAGGATGGCGCCCTGGGCGTTGGCCGCGCGGTCGACCGGCTCGAGTATCCGCAGGCCCTTGTCGCGGTCGGCCGCGGCGATGGTGCCCTCGCGCAGATCGGCCTCGAACAGGTCGGCGCCGGAGAGGTCTGCGCCGCGCAGGCAGGCGCCGCGCAGGTCGGCCCGCCGCAGCGAGGCGTCGCGGAAGATGGTGTTCTGGGCGTCGGCGCCGAACAGGTTGGCGTTGTCGAGCCGCGCGCCGGTGAAGTTGCAGTCGGCCAGAATCGCGCCGGTGAAGTCCGCGTCGCACAGATTGCGGCCGGAAAGGTCGAGCCCGGAGATGTCCTTCCAGGTGAACGTCGCCCGCGCGCCGCCCGTTCGCGACGACCACAGCCGGTCGTGGCGTACGCAGATGGCGTCAACCTCCGCCTGTGTCAGGCGGCGGTGTTGCATAACCTGGGTGGCTGGCTCGCCCATATCCTTAGGGGTGCGCGGACTGAATCATGCTGCCGTTAAGCTTATGGGCGGGCGCTTAACGACCCCTTCACGGAGGGGGTTCGCGAGGTCAGTTATCGGCGTAGAGGAACGCCGCTTCGGCTTCCAGGAACCCGCCCTCGAGCGCCACCCCGGCGTCACGAAGCCGCGCGGGCCCGCGGCCGGCGGACAGGTCGTGCGAATTGCCGCACGCGAACACCACCCGGCGCACCCCGGCCGCGACCAGCCGATCGGCGCACGAAGGCGAGCCGTCAGAGCGTTCGCCGCAGGGCTCCAGGGTGACGAACGCCTCGGCGCCGCGGGCCCGAGCCCCGGCGGCGGCCAGCGCCTGCTGCTCGGCGTGCGGCCGGCCGCCCTCGGCGGTCGCGGCCTCGGCGATGACGGCGCCGGCAGCCGCGATCACGCAGCCGACCGCGGGGTTGTCGCCGGTGCGGCCGAGCCGGGCCCTGGCGAGTTCGATCGCCCGGCGCATGTGACGCTGGTCGTCCGCCGCGCTCACGCCACCGCCGGCAGGGGCTGGGACCGCGCCGCGTCGAGGTAGCGCGAGCGGAGCGGGCGCAGGGCGCCGTCCAGCTCCAGCAGCAGCGGGTTGCCGGTGGGGATCTCCACGCCCGGGATCGCCTGGTCGGAGACGGCGAACAGCAGCTTGACGATGGCGCGCAGGGAGTTGCCGTGCGCGGCGATCAGCAGCCGCTGGCCGGAGGCAAGCGCAGGGACGATCGTCCCGGTCCAGTAGGGCGTCACCCGCTCCAGCGTCGTCTTCAGGCTCTCGGTGGCCGGCACGTCGACCCCGGCGTAGCGCCGGTCGCCCGAGAGGTCGAACTCGCTTTCCGGCGCCATCGGCGGGGGCGGAACGTCGTAGGACCGTCGCCAGACGTGCACCTGCTCGGCGCCATGCTTGGCCGCCGTCTCGGCCTTGTTGAGGCCGGTGAGGCCGCCGTAGTGGCGCTCGTTCAGCCGCCAGTGCTTCTCCATCGGGATCCAGAGCTGGCCGGCCGCCGTCAGGGCGATGTCGGCGGTGCGGATCGCCCGGGTCAGCACCGAGGCGAACGTGCGATCCAGCTCCAGCCCCGCCGCGGCGATCAGCTCGCCGCCGCGCCGGGCCTCCGCCTCGCCCTGGGCCGAAAGGTCGACGTCGACCCAGCCGGTGAAGCGGTCCTCGAGGTTCCATTGGCTCTGGCCGTGACGCAGCAGGACGAGGGTCGGCATGGGCTTTCTTGAGCGATGGTCGGTGGGCGCCTGCTTGCACGTTGGGCGCCATGCGCGCAAGCAGCCGCGCGCCCTTCCGGCCGGGGCGGCGGCGGGCTATAGGCCGCGCCATGTCCGACGGCCCCGCCCTCTCCGCCATCGCGCTCCTCGCCGCCGGGCTGGTGGCTCTGGCGATGGTCTGGCCGCAGGGCCAGGGCGCGCCTTCGCCGCCCCCGTTCGGCCACAGGGTCGCCGCCTTGCCTGCGCCGATCATCGATGCGTTGAAGAATCCGGCGACCAGGTCCGAAGCCCTGAAGCATCCCCTGACGGTCCTGCGCGGACCCGAACCCTCTGCGCCGGCGCACGGCGCCGGCAATTCAACCCGCTAAATCCGTCTGGAGCTTCCGTTTGCCACTCAAGCCCCGCGCCGACCTGCAGCCGATGACCGTGGCCTACGAGACCACGGCGCTGGTCAAGCCGACCGGCTTTCGCGAATACGACGCGCGCTGGCTGTTCGGGCCCGAACTCAACCTGATCGGCGTGCAGGCGCTGGGGCTGGGGCTCGGCACCTATCTCGCCGAGCGGGGCGAGCGGCGGATCGTGGTCGGCCACGACTTCCGCAGCTACTCGCTCTCGATCAAGCAGGCGCTGATGCTGGGCCTGGTGAGCGCCGGCTGCGAGGTGCTCGACATCGGCATGGCGGTGACGCCCATGGCCTATTTCGCGCAGTTCGACCTCGAGGCGCCGTGCGTGGCGATGGTCACCGCCAGCCACAACGAGAACGGCTGGACCGGCGTGAAGATGGGCGCGGAGCCGCCGCTGACCTTCGGCCCCGACGAGATCGGCCGGCTGAAGGAGATCGTGCTGGCGGGCGAGGGCAAGGCGGTGGCCGGCGGCTCGCTGACTCAGATCGAGGGCGTCGCCGAGCGCTACATCGCCGACGCCGCGACCCGCTGCAGCCTGACCCGGCCGATCCGCGTGGTCTGCGCCTGCGGCAACGGCACCGCCGGCGCGTTCGCCCCCGAGGCGCTGCGCCGGATGGGGTGCCGAGGTGATCGAGGTCGAGTGCGACCTCGACTGGACCTTCCCCAACTATAATCCGAACCCGGAAGATCACGAGATGCTGGCCGCGATGACGCGGGCGCTGCGCGAGCATCGGGCCGACATTGCGCTCGGCTTCGACGGCGACGGCGACCGCTGCGGCGTCGTCGACGACGAGGGCGAGGAGATCTTCGCCGACAAGATCGGCCTGATGCTGGCCCGCGACCTCGCCCCCCGGTTCCCCAATGCGCGCTTCGTCGTCGACGTGAAGTCCACCGGGCTGTTCATCACCGACCCGGTGCTGAAGGCCAACGGCGCGTCGACGATCTACTGGAAGACCGGCCACAGCTACATCAAGCGCAAGACCGCCGAGATCGGCGCCCTGGCCGGATTCGAGAAGTCCGGGCACCTGTTCTTCAACCCGCCGCTCGGCCGCGGCTACGACGACGGCCTGATCGCGGCGGCGGCGATCCTCTCGATGCTGGACCGCCATCCCGGCCAGAAGCTCAGTGACCTGAAGAAGGCGCTGCCGGTCGCCTTCACCTCGCTGACGATGTCGCCGCACTGCGCCGACGAGGTAAAGTACGATGTCGTCGCGCGGATCGTGAAGGCCTACGAGGCGCTGGGCGCCGCGGGCGGCTCGATCCTGGGGCGCAAGATCACTGACGTGAACACCGTCAACGGCGCCCGCGTCACGCTGGAGGACGGCTCTTGGTTGCTCGTGCGAGCCTCGTCGAACAAGCCCGAACTGGTGGTGGTGGTCGAAAGCACCCGCTCGGACGCCGACATGCGCGCCCTGTTCCGCGAGGAGGTGAAGCCGCGGCTGGCGAAGGAACCCGAGGTCGGGGCATATAACCAGGAAATGTGAGCCTCTGTTGACTTACGACGCCGGCGAGGCTGCCTTGCGCCCCCTCCGTCACGCGCCGCTTCGCGCCGCGCGCCACCTCCCCCGCGCCGCTGCGCTCTGCGGTGGAGGAGCAGGGCAGTGCGAGCCGTCTCCTCCACCGAGGAGCGAAGCGGAACGGGGGAGGTGGCAGACCGCGAAGCGGGCTGACGGAGGGGGCGCACGGCCGCCGCACGGACGATGAAGGGCTAGTGACATGCGCGTGGCGATGATCGGGACGGGGTACGTGGGGCTGGTGTCGGGCGCGTGCTTCGCCGACTTCGGCCACGAGGTGGTCTGCCTCGACAAGGACGAGGCCAAGATCGAGGCGCTGCGGGCCGGCAAGATGCCGATCTACGAGCCGGGCCTCGCGGTGCTGGTGGCCCGCAACGTCGAGGCCGGCCGGCTGACCTTCGAGGTGAAGTCGCCCGACGCGATCCGGCAGGCCGACGCCATCTTCATCGCCGTCGGCACCCCCTCGCGCCGCGGCGACGGTTACGCCGACCTCACCTACGTCCACGCCGCCGCCGAGGAGATCGCGCCGCTGCTGGATGGCTTCACCGTCGTCGTCACCAAGTCCACCGTGCCGGTCGGCACCGGCGACGAGATCGAGGCGATCCTGAAGCGGTTGCGGCCCGACGCCCAGTTCGCGGTGGTGTCCAATCCCGAGTTCCTGCGCGAGGGCGCGGCGATCGAGGACTTCAAGCGGCCGGACCGGGTGATCGTCGGCCTGGAAGACGAGCGCGCGCGGCCGGTGATGGCCGAGCTCTACCGCCCGCTCAATCTCAACGAGACGCCGATGCTCTACGTCGACCGGCGTTCTTCCGAACTGGCCAAGTATGCGTCGAACGCGTTCCTGGCGATGAAGATCACCTTCATCAACGAGATCGCCGACCTCTGCGAGGCGGTGGGGGCCGACGTGCAGCAGGTCGCGCGCGGCGTCGGGCTCGACAAGCGGATCGGCGCCAAGTTCCTGCACGCCGGGCCGGGCTACGGCGGCTCCTGCTTTCCGAAGGACACCCTGGCGCTGGTGCGCACCGCCCACGACGCCCGCGCGCCGCTGAGCCTGGTCGAGACCACCGTGCGGGTGAACGAGGCGCGCAAGAAGGCGATGGCCGGCAAGGTGGCCGACGCCCTGGCCGGCGACCTGGCGGGCAAGCGGATCGGCGTCCTCGGCCTCACCTTCAAGCCCAACACCGACGACATGCGCGAGGCGCCCTCGCTGCAGATCGTCCCGGCGCTGCTGGCGATGGGCGCGACGGTGCAGGCCTACGACCCCCAGGGCCACGAGGCGCGCCAGCTGCTGCGCGACGTCGAGTTCAAGAACGGGCCCTACGAAGCCCTCGAGGGCGCCGATTGCGCCGTGATCATCACCGAATGGGACGAATTCCGCGCGCTGGACCTCGACCGGGTGCGCCAGGTCATGCGCCGACCGGTCGTGGTCGACCTGCGCAACATCTACAAGGCCGACGAGCTGCGCTCGCGCGGCTTCAGCTACTTCAGCGTGGGACGAAGCTGAGGGCGGGCAGGCTCAGTGCCCGAAGGCCATCCAGGACTGCGAGGCCCACAGGGCCCCGATCCAGAACGCCGCGCCCATCGCAGCCAGAAAGACCATGCTGGCGACGCAGGTCGCCCCTTTGGCTTTGGCCTTGGGAACAGCCGTACGAGCCCAGGTGGGTTCGTGCGCCATGTCGCCTCCCTGAAAGGCTATGTTTTTCAAAGCCGCCCCGGTCGAGCGAAGCGGCCAATGACGAGGTTAAGGTCAGTTTAGGAATTCTGTCAAACCGGTAATGTTCCCTGCTAAACTCGTGCCAGGGCTCGCGAACGGGGGGAGACGATGAAAAGCACGCCTGGAAACTCGGCCGCCGTGGCGCTGGCCCTGGCCGGGGCGATGACGCTCGCGGGCTGTCAGAGGGCCGCCACCAACGCGCCGGCGAATGCGGCGGCGATGGCCCCCGCGCCAGCGTCGAACACAGCGAGCGCGGTCGCCGGTGCGACCGACACGGCCGCCGCCGCGGACGCCAAGGCGTTCCTCGAGGGCGTCTATGCCCACTACAAGACCAGCAAGAACAACACCTTCCAGCCCTTCGACGCCAATGCGGCCGACGTGCTCGACCCCGACACGATCGCGCTGATGAAGGCGGACGAGGCGGCGCTGAAGGGCGAACTGGGCGACATCGACGGCGACTGGCTGTGCGATTGCCAGGACTACGAGAGCATCACCGCGACGGTCACGGTCGAGTCGGCCACGCCGACGACGGCCAAGGCGACCGCGGCGTTCCACGACACGATCGACACCGAACCCAAGCCGCATCACGACACCTTCGACCTGGTCAAGACGCCGGCCGGCTGGCGCATCCACGACATGGGAACCGCCGACCAGCCCAGCCTGCGCAAGGTGCTGTCCGACGAAATCGCCCGGCTGAAGGCGGGCGGCAAGCCGGTGAGCGGGGACTAAGCGCCAGCCCTCGTCACCCCGGACGGCCGCCAGGCCGAGCCGGGGCCGGACCCGCCGGTCCCTAGACGATCTCCAGCCACCTGTCGGCCCGTCCGGCCCCGGCTCTCCGCTGCGCTGCGGCCGGGGTGACGATGGTGATGATCGCTGACAGCACCCGGCGCGTCGCGCGATAGTCGCTCACGATCAGAGCGAGACGCCGATGCCGAAAACGTCCGACCCCCTGCCCGAGACCGCCAAGCGCGACCGCGTCACCGCCGAGGGCGCCTGCGTCTGCGGGGCGGTGCAAGGTGGAGATCGTGGTCCCGCGGTGTGGGCCTGGCACGACCACTCGGCCGCCAGCCGCCACGCCCAGGGCTGCGCCTACGCCACCTACGTCGGCAGCTGGAAAAGCCGGTTCCAGATCCTGGAGGGCGACGAGCACCTCACCCGCTACGAGGACGCCACGACAGGGACCGCGCGCAGCTTCTGCGCCCGCTGCGGCACGCCGGTGCTGTACGAGCGGCCGCGCTCGCCGAAGATGGTCAACCTGCCCCGCCCGTTGTTCACTCAGCGCACCGGCCGCGAGCCGCGCTACCACATGTTCCTGTCCGAAGCCGCCGACTGGACCTGGCTCGGCGAACCACTGGCGCCGCTGAAAGGCTATCCCGGCGTGATGTGGGAGCGCCCCAAGCGCCGCAAGAAGCGGCCCGAGGGGATGTTCTGACCTGCCCGCCTTCCCGCGCGCGAAAGGCGGACAACAAAGAGCCACGGAAAACACGGAAAACACGGACAAAGTTCAGGCCTCACCCCGGTCCATGAGGGTTGGCCCCTTCCGTGCTTTCCGTGTTTTCCGTGGACAAGACGTTAGAGTGGGCTCCCGCTTTCGCGGGGAGAGCGCTACTCCCGCGCCGGCTTGATCACGATCACGCGCGCCCCGCCGCCGGCGAACATCGCACCCAGGATCAGGCCCGTCACCGCCGCGAGCATCACGGCGATGTAGGGCTGCTCCTTGACGAACGGGTCGACGGTCTTGGCGACGCTCGTGGCCTGCTTGCGCAGCGTCTCGTAGGTCTCGGCCGCCTGGTCGGTGGCCGTGGTGATCGCCTCGCGCGCCGCCTTGGCGGTCTTCTCGATCGCCTCCCTGGCCCGGCCGACCGCGTCCTCGGCCGCGCCTGCGATCTGCCGCGCCTCGCCGCTGAGCTGCATCCCCGGATCGCCCAGCACCTCCCCGGCCGCCTGCTCGACCTGGCCGACGCCGTTCTTGACCTTGCCTTCGATGCTCTCGGGATTCATGGCGGGCTTCCTCGCTGGATCGCTAGCTGCCTGCAAAAGCACGCTGCAGCGACGCGAGTATGGCCGAAGCAACGCCTCTCCGGTTTGTTGGATGTCAAATTCCGACGCCGCCTTCTCTAGGCCGCCGCCTCGCTGCACCGCGCCGGCGATCTCGCGGACCAGCTGGCCGACCAGCTTCTCGTCGTCGCCCTCGGCCATGATGCGGATCATCGGCTCGGTGCCGGAGGCGCGCACCAGCACGCGGCCGGCGCCGTTGAGGCGCTGTTCGGCGTCGGCGATCGCGCTCTTGACGCCCGCGTTCTCCAGCGGCTTGCCGCGCGAGAAGCGGACGTTCTCCAGCTTCTGCGGCACCGGCTCGAACTGGCGGGCGAGCGCGCTCATCCGCTTGCCCGAGCGCACCAGCTCGGCCAGCACCTGCAGCGCGGCAAGAGGCCGTCGCCGGTGGTGGAGAAGTCGGAGAGGATGATGTGGCCCGACTGTTCGCCGCCGAGGTTGAAGCCGCCCTCGCGCATCTTCGCCATCACGTAGCGGTCGCCGACCTGGGTGCGGTGGAGCGCAAGGCCCCGCTCGCCGAGGAACCGCTCCAGCCCCAGGTTGGAATAGACCGTCGCCACCACGCCGCCGCCGGTCAGCGCGACCCTTGGCCGCCCAGGCCGCGGCGATCATCGCCATGATCTGGTCGCCGTCGACGATCTGGCCTTTCTCGTCGCAGATCACCAGCCGGTCGGCGTCGCCGTCGAGCGCGATGCCGATGTCGGCGCGGTACTGCCGCACCGCCGCGGTGATCGAGGCCGGGATGGGTCGAGCCGCACTCCTCGTTGATGTTCATGCCGTTGGGCGAGACGCCGACGCTCGATCACCTCGGCGCCCAGCTCGTAGAGCGCGGTCGGCGCGACCTGGTAGGCGGCGCCGTTGGCGCAATCGACGGCCACGCGCAGGCCGCTGAGCGAGCAGGGACTGCGGGAAGGTCGCCTTGACGATCTCGACGTAGCGCGCCTGGCGCCTCGTCGATGCGCACCACGCGGCCGAGCTGCTTGGGCCCGGCCAGGCCCTCCTGCAGGCCCTCGTCCATCAGCGCCTCGATCTCGGCCTCGCGCTCGTCGGAGAGCTTGTAGCCGTCGGGGCCGAACAGCTTGATGCCGTTGTCGGCGAAGTTGTTGTGCGAGGCGCGAGATCATCACGCCGAGGTCGGCGCGCATCGAGCGGGTCATCATCGCCACGCCCGGCGTCGGCAGCGGGCCGAACAGGCGCACGTCCATGCCGACGCTGGTGAAGCCGGCGACCAGCGCCGGCTCGATCATGTAGCCGGAGAGCCGGGTGTCCTTGCCGATCACCACCAGGTGGCGGCGGTCGCGAGGCGCTGGTGAACAGCTTGCCGGCCGCCAGCCCGACCCGCAGCGCCACTTCGGCCGTCATCGGATGGACGTTGGCCTGGCCGCGGATGCCGTCGGTGCCGAAGTAGCCGCGCGATTTCATGGGCGATCCCAGAAACTTAAGGAAACCGAGATTTAGGTCGACCCCCGGTTTGCGAATGCTAAAGCCGCTCGCCGGACGAGCATCGCGCTTAGTTTAGCCGTCCGAGTCGCCTATCACCAGACGCGAACCGGAAGGACCGATCCTGAATGTGCGGCATCATCGGCATCGTCGGCGTAACGCCCGTGACGCGGACGGCTGATCGAGAGCCTGAAGCGGCTGGAGTACCGCGGCTACGACTCCGCCGGCGATCGCCGCGGTGGTGGACGGCCACATCGAGCGGCGGCGCGCCGAGGGCAAGCTCGGCAACCTCGAGGCGGTGCTGGCGGCCGAGCCGCTGACCGGCACGGTCGGCATCGGCCACACCCGCTGGGCCACCCACGGCGCGCCGGTCGATCCGCAACGCCCACCCCCACACCGCCGGCCGGGTGACGCTGGTGCACAACGGCATCATCGAGAACTTCGCCGAGCTGAAGGCCGAGCTCGAGGCCCGGGGCCGGGTGTTCGAAAGCGAGACCGACACCGAGGTGGTGGCCCACCTGATCGACCAGAACCTGGAGTCCGGCCTGGCCCCGCTGGACGCATTGAAAGCCGCGCTCGACCGGCTGCGCGGGCGCCTACGCCATCGTGCTGATGATCGAGGGCGAGGACGCGCTGATCCTGGGCGCCCGGCACGGACCGGCGCTGGTGGTCGGCTACGGCGAGGGCGAGATGTACCTCGGCTCCGACGCGCTGGCGGTCGGCCCGTTCACCAACCGCATCGCCACCTGGAGGACGGCGACTACGTCGCCATCGACCACAAGGGCGCGCGGATCTTCGACGCCGCCGGGCGCGCCGGTCGAGCGGCCGATCCGCACCGTGCCCACCGCCCAGGCGCTGGTCGAAAAGGGCAACTACCGCCACTTCATGGAAAAGGAGATCCACGACCAGCCCGACGCCTGCCAGCACACGCTCTCGACCTATGTCGATGCGGTGACCGGCAAGGTGGCGGCGCCAGGCCTCGACTTCAGCAAATTCGAGCGGCTGCAGATCGTCGCCTGCGGCACCGCCTCCTACGCCGGCATGATCGCGCGCTACCTGTTCGAGCGGCTGGCGCGGCCTGCCGACCGACGTCGAGATCGCCTCGGAGTTCCGCTACCGCGAGCCGGCGCTGGAGACCGGCGCGCTGGCGCTGGCGATCTCCCAGTCGGGCGAGACGGCCGACACCCTGGCCGCGCTGCGCTGGTGCAAGCACCCGCAACATCGCCACCGCCGCCCTGGTCAACGCCCACGAGTCGACCATGGCGCGCGAGGCCGACGTTCTTCCTGCCCACCAACGCCGGGCCCGAGATCGGCGTCGCCTCGACCAAGGCCTTCACCTCGCAGCTGGCGGCGCTGACCGCGCTGGCCGTGGCCGCCGCCCGCCAGCGCGGGCGGATCGACGATGCGGAGGAGGCCAGGCTCGCGGCGCTGCTGCTCGAGACCCCGCGGCTGATCGCCGAGTCGCTGCTGGTCGAGGAGCAGGTGCGCGCCATCGCCCAGGAAATCGCCAAGGCCCGCGACGTGCTCTACCTCGGCCGCGGCGCGATGTACCCGCTGGCGCTGGAGGGGGCGCTGAAGCTGAAGGAAATCAGCTACATCCACGCCGAGGGCTACGCCGCCGGCGAGCTGAAGCACGGGCCCGATCGCCCTGGTCGACGAAGCCACGCCGATCATCGTCATCGCGCCGACGGACGACCTGTTCGAGAAGACCATGTCCAACATGAGCGAGGTGGTGGCCCGGGGCGGCCGGATCGTGCTGATCACCGATCAGGCCGGCGCCGCTCACGCGCCGCCCGGCGCGCAGGTGATCGTCGCCCCGACCTGCGATCCGCTGATCGCGCCGCTGGTGTTCGCGGCCCCGATCCAGCTGCTGGCCTACCACGTCGCCGTCCAGAAGGGCGCCGACGTCGACCAGCCGCGCAATCTGGCGAAGTCGGTGACGGTGGAGTAGCGGCCGCGGTAGATTTGCGGCCCAGGCTCGGCTAGCAGGCAGGTCATGAAGACTGTCCGCAAGGCGGTGCTGCCCGTGGCCGGGCTGGGCACGCGCGTCCTGCCCGGCGCCAAGACCACGCCGAAGGAGATGCTGAACGTCTTCGACCGGCCGATCCTGTCCTACGTCGTCGCCGAGGCGCGGGCGGCGGGGATCGAGCACTTCGTGTTCGTCACCGGCCGCGGCAAGGGCGCGATCGAGGACTACTTCGACCACCACGTCGAGCTCGAGGCGCAGCTGGAGGCCAAGGGCAAGGCCGACATCCTGGCCGCCGTCCGCGCCGACCTGCCGAAGCCCGGCGAGATGAGCTTCGTGCGGCAGATGGCGCCGCTTGGCCTCGGCCACGCGGTCTGGTGCGCCAGGGACATCGTCGGCGACGAGCCGTTCGCGGTGATCCTGCCCGACATGCTGATGCGCGCCGATCCGCCGGCGCTGGCGCAGGCGATCGCGGCCCATGGCGCCGTGGGCGGCAACATCATCGTGGTCGAGCCGGCGCCCGCGGGCGAGGCGCACAAGTACGGCATCGTCGCGCTGGGCGAGACCGCGGCCGGCTTCGACGGCCGGCTGGCGCGGATGACCGGCATGGTCGAGAAGCCGGCGCCCGGGACCGAGCCCTCCAACCTTTTCATCTCCGGCCGCTACATTCTTCAGCCTGAGATCTTCGGGTTGCTTTCCGACCAGGGCGCCGGCGCCGGCGGCGAGATCCAGCTCACCGACGCGATGGCGCGGCTGATGGCAGCGGCAGGACTTCCACGCGCTGGCCTATGCCGGGACCACCTACGACTGCGGCGACAAGATCGGCCTGCTGCGCGCCAACGTCGCCTTCGCGCTGGCGCATCCCGAGCTGGGCGCCGAGGCCCGGGCCGCGGTGGCGGCGTTGCTGAGGGGCTAATCCAAACGCTCTCGAACATTTCTCCCGCGCAGCGGGGGAAACGTCGCGCCGCCGCAGGCGCGCGACAATGGGGGCTCTCGCGGAGACTCCCCCCATCGGCGACGCGTGCTACGCACGGCGCGCCGCTTTCCCCCTTGGGGGGAACGGCTTTGATCGCTAGTTACTCGCCCGAGCGGTGATTTTCTCAGCGCGCCTGGAGGGGAAGACGGTCCCGTCGCCACGCCAGCCTGGATCGACCCGGCCGCCGGACCGCGGCGGCGTTCGCGCATGGCCGTGAAACCGATCCAGCGCGTGCTGGTGATCAAGCTGGGCCCCATCGGCGAGATGGTGCTGGCGTTCCCGGCGTTCGAGCGCATCCGCCAGGCCCATCCGCGCGCCAAGATCACCTTGCTGACCTCGCAGCCGTTCGAGGCGCTGGCCAAGTCGAGCCCGTTCTTCAACGCGGTGGACGCCGAGGGCGCCCCCAAGGACCCCGCGTCCTGGACCGCGCTGATCATCCGCATTCGCCGCGGCCACTTCGACCGGGTCTACGACCTGCAGAACGATGCGGCCACCAACCTGATCTTCCAGGCGCTGCGGCCGATGGCGCCAGAATGGTCCGGCACGGCGATGGGCGCCGCCCTGCCCCATCGCAACCGCCACCGCAACAAGATGCACCAGCTGGAGCGGCAGGCGGACCAGCTGAAGGACGCCGGCATCTGGCCCGACGCGCCCACCACCCCGCTGTCGGCCGCCCCGCCCGACATCTCCTGGATCCTGGCGCGCACCGCCCAGCCCCGCTCGATGACGGTCGCCGGCGGCCACCGGCCGCTGGTGCTGCTGGCCCCCGGCGGCGAGGGCAACCATCCCGAACTGCGCTGGCCGGTGGAGTCCTACGGCCAGTTCGCCAAGCACATGCAGGAGCGCGGCTTCGACATCGTGATCATCGGCACGCTGAACCAGGCCCCCCTGGCCCACGCGATCCAGCGCCAGGCGACCCGGGCGCGGGACCTGACCGGGCGCACCGATCTGGCGCAGATCGCCTCGCTCGGCGCCCGCGCGGCGCTGGCGGTCGGCAACGACCTCGGCCCGCTGCATCTGATCGCCGCGGCCGGTGCGCCGACCATCGCGCTCTTCCCCAGCGAGCCGGATCCGTTCGTCATCGCGCCCCGTGGACATGTGACCGTTCTGCATGCCCCGCAGCTGAAAGCGCTGGCGCTCGACACCGTTGAGAGCGCAGCGATGCTTCTGGCGCGGACCCCGGCTTGATTGGGACCGGGGCGTTGGTCATATTTCAATCTGGTTGTGGTCTTCTACTGGCCGCAACCGTCACTGAAACGGCTCAAGGAGCATAGCCCATCCGTCGTCCCATGCAGGCGCCCCCGACCAAAGAGGGTCAGCGCATCAACGAAGACATCCGCGTCCCGCGCGTTCTCCTGATCGATCAAAATGGAGAGAAGCAGGGAATCATGCCCACCTCCGCCGCCATCGAAGCGGCTGAAGAAGTGGGTCTCGACCTGGTCGAGATTTCCCCGAATTCGGACCCGCCGGTCTGCAAGATCCTCGACTACGGCAAGTACCAATTCCAGGAACAGAAGAAAAAGAACGAAGCGCGCAAGCGCCAGAAGCTGGTCGAAATCAAGGAGATCAAGCTTCGTCCGAACATCGATCACCACGATTACGAGGTGAAGGCGAAGGCCATGCACCGCTTCTTCGAGGAAGGCGACAAGGTGAAGGTGACCTTGCGTTTCCGCGGCGGCGAGATGCGCCACCCGGAGCTGGGGATGAAGCTGCTGGACCAGGTGAAGGTCGACTTCGACCCGGTGGCCAAGGTCGAGCACGAGCCGAAGATGGAAGGCCGCCAGATGGTGATGATCCTGGCGCCCAGGTAAGGCCGCCGTTGCGTTCCTGGCTCGCCGCGGCGCTGGCCGCGCTCTTCGCCGCATTCGCTTCACCGGCGTTCGCCGCCGACCCCGACGCGCTCTGGGACATCGTCGGCGGCCAGTGCGTCCCCAGCCAGCAGGCCAGGCAGGACCCCAGTCCCTGCCGCTCCGTCGATCTCGCCGACGGCTACGCGGTGCTGAAGGACCAGAGCGGGGCCACCCAGGTGCTGGTGATCCCAACCGCGCGCGTCACCGGCATCGAGAGCCCGGCGCTGCTGGACGCTGCTGCACCCAACTACTGGGCCGACGCCTGGAAGGCCCGCCAGGACGTCGAAGCGCTCGCCCACCGCGATATCCCGCGCGAGGACCTGGCGCTGGCGGTGAACTCGATCTACGCCCGGAGCCAGGACCAGCTGCACATCCACGTCGACTGCATCCGCCCCGACGTCCGCGACGCCCTGAACGCGGCGCTGGACCGGATCGGCCCGAAGTGGGCGCCGCTCGACGTCTCGCTGGCCGGCCACCGCTACCACGCGATGCGGATCGACGGCGAGGAACTGGGCGATGCCAATCCGTTCAAACTGCTGGCGGACGGCGATCCGATGGCCAGGGCCGACATGGCTGTCGAGACCCTGGTGCTGGCCGGCGCCGTCTTCGCCGACGGCTCGCCCGGCTTCGTCCTGCTCAGCGACCGCGCCGACCCCTCGACCCACGATCCCGCCGCCGGCGAGATGCTGATGGATCACGCCTGCCAGGTGCTGCGGCCGGCCGGCGGCTGAGACCCGCCGCCAAGGCTTGATCGCGGCGCAACCTTGATTTCCTGGCGAAGAACAACCCGGCGGACTGACCGGGCTTCCCAACAGCCAGGCTTGCGTGCATCCTCGCAAATTCTCGCAATGGGTGCGGGTCTGTGGGCGCTGCGAGGACGACAAGGCTGCTGGCTTGCGTGCTGGGCGCGCTCGTCGCGTTCGGCGCGGCCGCGCAGGTGCGAACCGTGCCGGTCGAGGCGCTGACCCGCCGCGCGGTCAGCCAGACCGCCGGGATCGCCAGGTTTCGCGGGGTGGCGTCCCCCACCGCGAAGATCGTCACCAGCGGCCAGCCGACCTGGTCGGGTCCGGTGCATGCCGGCGACACCGTTCGCTACGACATCGTCATCGCCAACGAGGGGCCTGCCCAGGCCGGCCAGCTGCGGATTCTCGCAGGCGCTCGACAACCTGGCCCTGCAGTCGCAAACCTGGGACTGCTCGCCGCTCAACTGCGCCCCGTTTCCGGCCGAAAAGACGCCGGGCGTCTATCTGCGGGTGCTGCCGTCCAACACCACCCTGACCGTGCACACCACCGCGACCGTGGTTGGATCCGGCGACTTCAGCGCCGTGGCGACCGTGACGGTCGTGACGCCGCACGACCCGGCCTCGACGCTCAGCGCCACGGTCCCCGGCAGCACGGATGTGGAAGCGCCGCCGCCCCCGCCGCCCCCTCCACCGCCGCCTCCGCCGCCCGCGCCGCCGCAGCTGATCATCGCGCCGCACCTGACGCCGGTCGGGCCCTACCAGAGCGGCCAGGAAGTGCTGCTGGTGGTGGACATCAGCAACGCCGGCGCGTCGCCCGCCACGGGCGTCAGCGTCGCCAACGCGCCGAAGAACCTGCAGACCACCGAGCCCTGGGGCGGCTGTTCGGCCGCGCCCTGCCCCGCCTTCAGCGTGGATGCGCTGGCCCAGACCCAGATCGTCATTCCGGCCAGCATCGTCGACGCCGGCCAGCCGATCGACGACACCATCACCGTGTCCGCCGACGGCCTGCCGACGCAACAGGCCAACGTGCACGTCGACGCCGGTCAGGCGGTCGATCCCAGGCCGCCGCCGCCGCCGCCGGTGGTCACGCCGACGCCGCACAAAAGGGGCTTCGGGTGGCGCTGGCGCTGGCCGCCGCCCCTCTGGCAGATCGCGCTGGCGGCTGGCGCGGCCCTCGCCGCCGGCCTGGGGGCGCGCCAGATCGTGCGGTGGCGTCAGCGCGGCCGATGGATGAACCTGATCACCACCCGCGCCTCGCTCGACCGGCGCGGCGAAGCGGCCACGCCGTTCCTGCCGCTGACCGCGCCGACGATCGGCGTGCGGGCGCGGCTGGCGTCCGGTGATGTGCGGACAGTGGGTGCGATCCCGATGCGAAGGATATCCTGACCATGCCGGAACCTTCCGAGCCTATCTCCGGCGTCAGGATCAGCGACCTGATCCCGGCCGATCTCGAGCGCCTCGACGAGACGCTGCAGCGCCAGCGCGCCAGCAACGCCGAGCTGGCCAGGACCAACCTGCCGAAGCTGGCGGCGGGGGTGCTGGACGAGAAGATCAACGAGGGCCTGCGCGGCGTGCTCGACTGCGACGTGTTCGGCCTGCTGGCGCAGGGCTGGGCCAAGGCGCGCGAGCTGCACGAGTTCGCCGATCCGGCCAAGCACCCGCCGGACGAGGTCTCGACCATGTTCCTCGGCGAGCACTCGCTCTCGGTCGAGGTCCACCCGACCGTGGATGTCGTGATCGGTCAGCTGGCGAAGTTCCAGCTGGTCTTCACCGTCGAGCTGGCGGCGGCGTTCCGGATGGCCGAGCTGACCATCCAGGCGGCGCACATCAAGCAGATCGGCAAGTGCGACTGCGAGCTGAGCGCGGTGCTGAAATACGACGGCGTGGAACTGCACAAGCCGATGAAATCGCGCAAGTTTGTCCTGAACAGCGCGATGGTCTTCATCGCCCCGGGCGTGCCGATCGGCTGAGCCTCATGGCGCTGGCGGCGTGGGGAGTCGGCCACAGTCGCCACCGCGCGTGACAGCTGCGCCTTGCCCGGTCCGCCGCGCCAGCCTATCTGCGCATCCATGACCGCCGAGCCGGATGCTTCGACGGGCGGGCGGTCGTCTGCCGCCGCGCTCTACACCCTGCTGTCGGTGATGTTCATCAACATGCTCGGGTTCGGCGTGATCGTGCCGTTCCTGCCGTTCTACGCCGCCTCGTTCCACGCCGAGCCGTGGCAGATCGGGCTGGTGTTCTCGGCCTACTCGATCGGCTCGTTCGTCGGCGAGCCGTTCTGGGGGCGGCTGTCGGACCGGATCGGGCGCAAGCCGATCCTGATCTCCACCGTCGCCGCCAACTGCCTCTGCTATGGCGCGCTGGCGTTCGCGCCCAACATCTGGGCCGCGGTGGCGATCCGGGTGGTGGGCGGCATGTGCGCCGGCAACGGCTCGGTGGTGCAGGGCTACATCGCCGACGTGACGCCGGTGGAGCTGCGCGCGGGCCGGATGGCCAGGCTGGGCGCGGCCTACAACCTCGGCTTCATCCTGGGTCCGTTCGTCGGCGGCACGCTGGCCCGGCCGTCGCTGGGCACCGCCGGCTATCACCTGCCGCTGCTGCTCGCGTCATCGCTCTGCGCCTGCTCGGCGATCGGGATCGCCCTGGTGGTCAAGGAAAGCCGGGCGCGGCGGCAGTACGTCGGCAACCAGCCCAGTCGCTGGGTGATGCTGGGCTATGCGCTGCGCCATCCGGTGGTCGCGCGGCTGATGCTGCTGACGCTCGCCGTCGGCATCGCCTTCACCGCGATCGAGAGCACCTTCGCGCTCTGGGCCCAGCAACGCTTCGCCTGGCAGCCTCGCGACGTCGGCCTCTGCTTCGGCATCACCGGCGCGGTCTCGGCCTGCTGCCAGTTCATGCTGACCGGCCCGCTGTCGCGCCGGTTCGGAGAGTCGCGGATGCTGGCGATCGGCATGGCCGGTTCGGTGCTCTGCACCGCGCTGCAGCCGTTCTCGCCCGGCGGGGTGATCACCGTCGGGCTGATGGCGCTGATGGCGCTCTCGCAGTCGGTGGCGTTCCCAAACTCCGGCGCATTGCTCAGCCGCAGCATCGACCCGGACCACCAGGGCCAGATCATGGGACTGAACAACGCCACCGGCGCGCTGGCGCGGGTGGCCGGACCGCAGCTGGGCCTGGGCCTGCTGGCCCTCAACATCAACGGCGCCTTCTACCTCGGCGCCCTGATCGTCGCCCCGGCGATCTTCCTGGCTCTCGGCGCCGGCCGCGCGGCCGAACGCACCGAGCACCTGCTCAGCCCGGTGGCGGCGGCGTAGGCGGGGTCGGCAAACCCGTCGACCGTTGGCGCCGCCTTGCGCCCCCTCCGTCTCGGCCGGCTATCGCCGGCCGATCCACCTCCCCCGCGCCGCTGCGCTTCGCGGTGGAGGAGCAAGGTCGCGCCTATTCGTCTCCTCCACCGTCGCGCAGACGACGGGGGAGGTGGCAGACCGCGGAGCGGGCTGACGGAGGGGGCGCAAGGCCGTCGCTCAGGGCCACCCAACCCCCGCCGCCGGCGCCGGAACTGAGAACACCCGGCCCGTGCCGCCCATTTCGCTCATCCGGTCCATGCCGAACCAGCTGGCGGCGGTGATGTAGAGCGTGCGGCGGTCTTCCCCGCCCAGCATGCAGGCGAAGCCGCCGCGGTCCAGCTTCACCTCGTCCAGCACCTCGCCGCCCTCGCGCACGCGGCGACAACAGGCGTTCGGCACGTCGGCGTACCAGACCGCGCCGGTCGCATCGATGCAGACGCCGTCCGGCGGCCCTTCGAGGTCGGCCCAGGTGCGGCGGTTCGAGAGCCGGCCGTCGCCGGCGATGTCGAACGCGGTCAGGCGCCGGGCCCAGGACTCCGCCAGGATGAGCGTGCGGTTGTCGGGCGTCACCGCCATCCCGTTCGGAAACGCGAAGTCCTCGGCCTGAGCCTCGGCGCGGCCGTCCGGCGTGACCAGCACCAGGCTGGAGCCGTTCACGTAGGCGTTGCCGCGCCCGTCGACGACGATCTCGTTCCAGCCGCCGCCCGCGCCCAGCTCGGCGAAGACTGCAATGGCGCCATCGCTCTCGCGGCGCAGCAACTGACCGGCGGCGGACGCGACGATCAGCATCCGCCCGTCGGCGGCGAAGTCGAACGACAGCGGCGGCGCGGCGGCACGCGCCACGACCTCGGCCGCGCCACCGTCGCCAAGCCTCAGGATCTCGCCCGCGGTCCAGTCGGCGAACCACAACCGGCCGGCATGCCAGCGCGGCGACTCGACCAGGCCCCGATCCGTGACCAGCAGGGCGGGCGCAGTCACGGCGCGCGGTTCCCGTTCGGGCCGCGCAGGCCGCGAGCCGGATCGAAGCCGTAGTAGTCGGACTGGCGCCCGGAAGCGGCGTAGGCGGCGAGGCCAGGGCGCGCGTACATGCGCCGGCGGTAGGCCGCGAGCGTGGGCGTCTGCTCCACCGCCGATGGGAAGAAGCCGGCGGCCTCGTCCAGCACGCTGAGGGCGTAGTAGTCGCAGAACAGCGGCCGCTCGCCGCCGCAATAGGGCGCGTCGCCGAGCCAATCCGCGAACAGCGTCAGCGCCTCGGCCAGCGCGCCCACCGCGAACGCCTTCGCGGCCTCCGGCGTTGCCGAGCCGGGCGCCCAGAAGTGGTCCCACAACCGCTGTTGCAGATCGCGCGCCGCCTCGCTCGAGACGTCGCAGCGGATCCGCTCGGCCTCGGTCTCGCCGACGAGGCCGTTGGCGCGGGCCAGATGGCGCAGGATCGCCTGGCTCTGGAACAGCGTCAGCCCGCCGGTCTGCCACCGCGGCAGCTGGCGGAACTGCATCTGCGGCTTGAGCGGCGTCCAGTCGGCGAACTCGACGCGCCGGTCCTCGTACGGCAGCGCAAGATCCTCCAGCAGCAGCCGGATCGGCTCGCCGAGGCCGCGGAATACGAAGTAGGTGAGGATCGGGACCTGATCGGGCATGCTGGGTTCTCCGCCACACGGATGCTGTCGGGCATAGGACGAACAAGACGACCGGAAGTCGACAGCAGCGTGTGGCTCGGCCGCGGGCGGTCCTAGGAGTCCGCTCTTCGCGAGCGGCGAGCCCGCCGATCGGCTAGGCTTGCGGCGAACGAAACGGAGCTGGGATGGAGCAGGGACGCAAGGCGCTGGAGCGCGCCGCCCGCGCGGCGATCGCCTACCGGGAAAACGTGGCGACCGCGGCGCGCACGCCGGTGGCCGACTACGCACAGATGCTGGCCGCGTTCGCCGGGCCGACACCCGAGGCCGGCGCCGGTGGCGCCGCGGTGATCGACGAACTGGTGCGGCTGGCGACGCCCGGCATCCGCGCCTCGACCGGACCGCGCTTTTTCGGCTGGGTGATCGGCGGCTCGCATCCGACCGGCGTCGCGGCCGACTGGCTCACCGCCGCCTGGGGCCAGAACGCCGGCAACCTGGTCGCCGCGCCGGCGGCCGCGGCGGTGGAGGCGGTGGCGGCCGGCTGGCTGCTCGACCTGCTCGGCCTGCCGCCGAGCGCCTCGGTCGGCTTCGTCACCGGCGCCACCGTGGCCAATTTCGTCTGCCTGGCCGCGGCGCGCAGCGAGGTGCTGCGCCGGGTCGGCTGGGACGTCGAGGCCGATGGCCTCTTCGGTGCGCCGCCGGTGGAGGTGCTGATCGGCGCCGACGCCCACGCCACGGTGTTCTCCGGTCTGAAGTACCTCGGCCTCGGCGCCGCGCGGGTCAGGACCGTCGCCACCGACGATGCCGGCCGGATGCTGGTCGGCGAGTTCGAGCGGACGCTCAACGCGACGAGCGGACCGGTGATCGCCATCGCCCAGGCCGGCCAGATCAACACCGGGGCGTCCGACCCATTCGCCCAGATCGCACCGATGGCGAAGGATCGCGGCGCCTGGCTGCACGTCGACGGCGCCTTCGGGCTCTGGGCCCAGGCCTGCCCCAGCCGCGCCGCGTTGACCGCCGGCGTCGAGGCGGCCGACTCCTGGGCGGTCGACGGCCACAAGTGGCTGCAGACCCCCTACGACTGCGGCTACGCCATCGTCCGCGACGCCGCGGCGCATCGCCGCGCGATGGCGATCTCGGCCAGCTACCTGCCGCCACCCGAAGGCGCCGAGCGCGACCCTTCGGCCTATGCGCCGGAGCTGTCGCGGCGGGCGCGCGGCTTCGCCACCTGGGCGATGATCCGCCAGCTCGGGCGCGCCGGCGTCGCCGAGATGGTCGAGCGCTGTTGCCGGATCGCCGAGCGGATGGCGGCGATGATCGCCGCCGAGCCCGGCGCCGCGCTGGTCTGCCCGGTCGAGCTCAACCAGTTCATGATCCGCTTCGGGGCGGACCTCGGCGAGGCGGAGTCTGACGCCGCCACGCTGGCGACCATCCGGCGGCTGCAGGCCGGCGCTGTCGCGTTCCTCGGCCCGGCGCAGTGGCGTGGGCGCTGGGTGATGCGCTGCTCGGTCACCTCGATCGCGACCACGCCCGCGGCGGCCGACGAGGCCGTGGCCGCCGTCGTCGGCGCCTGGCGCGCGGTCCGGACGGCGAACGCCGGCTGACCCTGACTGGTTCGGGCGCTGACGCCGCCTATCTGGAGACGACGGCCGCGAGACTGGAAGGCGCGCCACGCTGAATCCCGGCCGGCGGTTCGACCCTTTGTGACAGGAGCCAAGCCCATGCCCAGCCGCCAGACTGTCGACGCCTTCGTCGCCCAGGTGGTCGCCGGCGACCACGTCGGCGCGATCCGCGACTGGTACCACGACGACGCCTGGATGCAGGAGAACCAGGCCCCGCCGCGCCAGGGCGGCCGCGAAGCGCTGATGAAGCAGGAGGCGGCGGTGATCGACCGTGCGGAGAATGTGGTGACCGAGATTCTGGGCGGCCCGCTGATCGACGGCGACCGGGTCGCGATCCGCTGGCGCTTCAGCTTCGCCTTCAAGGACGGCGGCAGGATGCGGATGGAGGAGGTCGCCTGGCAGACCTGGCGCGGCGACAAGATCGCCGAGGAGACCTTCTTCTACGACCCGGCGCAGCGACGAGGTTAGATCACGCCGCGCCGGCGGCCGTCAGACAGGCTCGCTGCCGAAGATCTGAAAGTCCGCGGCGGTCAGATCCGCCGCTCGCGGCCTTCCCAGAACGGCTCGCGCAGCTTGCGCTTGAAGATCTTGCCGGAGTCCTCGCGGGGCAGGTCGGCGTGGAATTCCACCCGTCGCGGGACTTTGTAACCAGCCATCCGTTCACGGAGGAACGAACGCACCTCGCCTTCGCTCAGGGCCGCACCCGGCTCGGGCTGGACCACCGCATGCACCGCCTCGCCGTATTCCTCGTCCGGCACCCCGAACACCGCGCAGTCGGCGACGCCCGGGCAGCGGTGCAACTCGGCCTCGATCTCGGCCGGGTAGATGTTGACCCCACCGGAGATGATCATGTCGTTGGCCCGGTCGCAGAGGTAGAGGAAGCCGTCCTCGTCGAAGTAGCCGACGTCGCCCGGCGCGATCAGGCCGCGCTTCTCGGCGCGCCGACGCTTCTCCTCGTCGCCGTGGTAGGTGAAGTCCGCGAGGCCCTTGATGCGGCAGACCACCTCGCCCACTTCGCGCACGCCCAGGTCCTGCAGATCCGGTCCGATCACCCGCACCTCCGCCTCCGGCAACGGCCGGCCGACCGAGCCCGGATGCGCCAGCCATTCCTGTGCGGTGATGAAGGTGACGTTCCCCATCTCGGTCGAGCCGTAGTACTCGTTGATCACGTCGCCCCACCACTCGATCATCGCCCGCTTCACCGGCGAGGGGCAGGGCGCCGCGGCGTGGGCGACGAACTTCAGCGAGGAGATGTCGTAGCGGCGCTTCACCTCGTCCGGCAGCTTCAGCAGCCGGGTGAACATGATCGGGGCCATGTTGAGGTGGGTAACCCGCCGGGTCTCGATCAACCGCAACAACTCTTCGGCGTCGAAGCGCGGCATCAGGATCAGGTTGGCGCCCATCCGGGCGGCCATGCTGCCGTGCGCGTTCGGCGCGGAGTGGTAAAGCGGGCCGACCGTCACCGTGGTGATGTTGGCCGGATCGGCCTCCATGTCGAAGCCGTAGCAGCGGCGCAGCAGCGCCCCGCCGATCGCCATCTGCTCGGGCGTGGACGGCGGGCGGCGAACGCCCTTCGGCCGGCCTGTCGTGCCGGAGGTGTAGATGATGGTCGAACCGGCGGCGCGGGGTGTCGCTTCGCTGAGCGGTTCGAAGCGCTCGATCCACGCTGTCCAGTCGGTCATGCCGGCCCGCACGGCGGCGGCCGCCGGATCGACCCCATACGCCGCGGCCACCTCCGGCGGGGTCGGGACGACGATGATCTTCACCCCTTGCGGGATCGCCAGCTCGATCTGCGGCGTCAGCAGGTCGGCGTGGATCACCACCACCTTCGCGCCGGAGTCGGTGAACAGGTAGCGCGCCTCGTCCTCGGTGTAGTGCCAGTTCACCGCCACCGGGAAGCCGCCGGCCTGGCTGGCCCCGAAGCTGGCTTCGAAATAGGCCAGGTCGTTGCGCAGGTAGAGCGCGACGGTGTCGCCGGGCTCGACGCCTTCGGCGATGAAGCCCGAGGCGGCCTGCGCCGCCCGAGCCGTCAGCTGCTCCGTCGTCAGCCGCCGCCCGCCGCTCGAGATCACGCCCATGGCCGGCCCCCCTAGTGGTTGCGGAGCTGTTCGGTGAAGGCCGAGCGCCAGTAGCGGTGCAGGCCGTGGATCGGCGTTGGGCTCGTCCAGCAAGCACCTGGCGCTCGCCATAGGCCATGGGTCTGACGAGGTCGGCGATCGGCGCGCCGAACGCGCGCAGCGGCGCCAGGACCCGCACGCCCTCCTCGATCGGCCCGTTGTAGCCCAGCAGCAGGGCCGCCACAGGCGTGCCGTCAGGGCCGGTCAGGAGCCCGACATGGGCCTCGGCCTCGTCCGGCAGGGTGGGACAGGCGTCGCGGTAGAAGCGCAGCACCCCGCCGCCTGATCGAGCGGATAGAGCACCATCCCGCCCAGCACCTGGCCGACCGGGTGCAGCTGGAACTCGAACTCGGTGACGACGCCGAAATTGCCGCCGCCGCCGCGCAGCGCCCAGAACAGGTCCGGCGTCTCGCGCTGGCTCGGCGCTTGCCGTGGCGGACGACTCGGCCGACAGCAGATTGTCGACCGTGTCCAGATGCCGCCCTACTATTCCAGCGCCGCCGCGACCCTTCCGAGGCCGATCCGGGTGGCGTGGGGATCGCCCGCCAGGCCGACGCGGATATGGCGCGTCAGGCCGAAATGGCGGCCGGGGACAACGCTGGTCTCGAACTTCTCGGTCAGACGACGGAAGAAACGGTCGCCGTCGCCCTCGGTCAGGCGCGGAAACACCGTCGTTCCCTGCTCGAACACAACCTGGCTCAGCTTCGGATGACCCCCGAGCACCGCCTTGTAGGCCGCGCGGCCGGCGTCGATCAGCGCGGTCGCCCGGGCGCGCAGCTGCGGCAGGCGCTCGAACGCCACCACCGAGATCCGCTCGGCGATGTGCGGCGGGTGGACGCCGTAGAGGTCGTTGAGACGGCGCATCCGCTGCGCCAACGCCGGCGACGCCAGGATCCAGCCACAGCGCAGGCCGGTGACGCCGTAAGCCTTCGTCAGGCTGGAGGTGACGACGATGTTGCCGCCTTCGCGAAACGAGCTCTCGGCGGGCTCGCCGTCCTCGAACATCAGCTCACGGTAGACCTCGTCGACGAAGACCGTGGCGCCGACCTTGGCGGCCGCCGCGGCGATCGCGTGGATCGTCGCATCTTCGGCCAGCGCACCGGTCGGGTTGTGCAGGTTGGTGAGTACGACGAGCCTGGTCTTCGGCGTCAGCGCGGCCTCGACCCGGTACGGATCGAGCCGCCACGCTTCGTCGAGCCGGCGCTCGAAACGGCGGACGTCGGCCTGCAGGTAACCCAGTTGCGAACTCAGCAGCTCGTACGACGGCCATTCGATCAGCACCTCGTCGCCCGGCGCGACCAGCGCCGCCAGCGCCAGGTGGTTGGCGAACGAGCAGCCGCCGCCCGGCATCACCACGCAGGCAGGATCGACGCCAAACCGGCTCGCCACCTTCTCCACCAGCGGCGCGTAGCCGCCCGTATTGGGGCCATGCAAAGCAAGGTCGCTCCAGGCCAGGTCAAGGTCGGCGAGTTCGGCGTTCGCGACGCCGCTGTGCGCCAGGTTGTAGCGCGCGTCGGCGCCGAACTTGGCGAAATCCATGTACTCGGACTGCATCTGCCGGGTCATCCGCGCTCAGATAACACGGCTACGCCGTTGCGATGTAACGGCATGCATGCCGCGCGACCGGCGCGTTCGGCTCAGTTCAGCGGCAGGCCGTAGAGCTCGGCGACATTGTCGTGGCAGATCCAGTTGCGCTCCTGCTCGGTGAGCCCGGCGGTCTGTTCGGCAAGCATCGCCTGCGAGTGCGGCCAGGTCGAATCCGAGTGCGGGAAGTCGCTGGCCCACATCAGCCGGCGCACGTTGCACAGGTCCTTGGTCTTGAACGCCACCCAGTCGTCCTGGAACGTGACGTAGATGTGCTCGGCGAAGTACTCGCTTGGCAGGCGCTCCAGCGGCGGCGCCTTCATCCAGTAGCGGTGCCGCTTGTAGGCGTGGTCCATGCGGTACATGTAGTGCGGCACCCAGCCGGCGTCGGCCTCGACGCAGACGATCTTCAGGCCCGGATGGCGGTCGAACACGCCGCTGAAGATCAGCGTGCCCATGATGTCCTGGCAGCCGCGGATGATCGACAGGAAGCTGTTGATCCGCGGCCCGCGCGGGTTCTGCATCAGCGCGCCCGACTTGGTGGTCAGGATGTGGAAGCTGAGCGGCAGGCCCAGCTCGACCGCCGTCGCCCACACCGGGTCGTAGATCGGGCTGTCGTAGTCCTCGACCGCCGGGTCGCCGGGCATCATCACGCCCTTGAAGCCCATCGCCTTGGCCGCCTGCAGCTCGGCGACCCCGTCCTCGGGCGTGCGCATGGACACCTGGGCCAGGCCGTGCAGGCGATGCGGGCGCCTCGGCGCAGTACTCGGCCAGCCAGCGGTTGTAGGCCTCGAAGCAGGCCTTCTTGAAGTCGAAGTCCGCGTGGTTGCACAGCAGCATGCCCACGGTGGGATAGATCATCTCGGCGCCGATCCCGTCGAGATCCTGGTCGGCCAGCCGGTACTTCGGGTCCCAGCCGCTGCGCCAGAGGTCCTCGAAGGCGACGCCCGAGGCGGTGATCTTCGCCGGCTCCTTGCCGGCGGCCGCCAGCAGGCCGAGCGGCACGGGCGTGGGCATGCCTTCGATCACGAACGCGTCGCCCACCGCGTCGAGCCGCTGGATCCGCGGCGCCCGCTCGCGGAACGCCGGGTCGATATAGTCGACGTAGCAGTTGGGCGGCTCGGTGATGTGCGAATCCGCCGAGATCGGTTTCCTGAGCATCGCGGGCGTCCTCTGTGCGGTGACGGGCTGGCGGGCGCGATTAGGCCCTCTTTGCTGGCGCATAGGCAAGGTGGCGCGCGTCCTCGCCCATGGAGAGATTGATCCCGCACGGCCAAGCCTGTTACTTGCGGTTGTCCAGCCGGGCGGCGAGCGCCAACCCGGTCGGCCGGGGGAGGGGTCCTATGATGCGCATGACGCTGTGCGCCTGGGCGGCTGTGGTCGCGTCCGTGTGCCTGACGGCCCCAGCCCATGCCGGCAACTCCAAGACCGTGCTGCCAGAGGCCCAGCGCGGCTTCCCCGGCGGGCGCGCCGTCGAGGTGATCGTGTCCCAGGCGGAACTGGGCTCGAACATCAACCCGTCGATGGCCGAAGTGGCCATGGGCGGCGGCCTGCTGGGGGTGGTGATCGACGCCAAGGTCGATTCCGATCGCGAGCATCGCGCCCAGGCCGGGATCATACCCCTGCGCAAGACCCTGGCCGATTTCGACACCGACGCCCTGGCCATCGCCACCACCAAGGCGGCGGTCGACAGCCTGCCGTGGTTTCAGGGCGGCGCGCCAGGTTTCGCGCGCGACCCGACGACGCCGGCCAAGAGCGCCGTGCTTGACGCCAGCACCGCTGGGCAGGTCGCCTTCTTCGAGTACGTCTACGACACCGCGCCGGACTTCTCGTCGGTGAGGGTGGGCGTGACGATCTCGATCGCCAGCAAGGCGGCCGCCAACGGCGGGTCGGGGCCATCGCGACTGTCGAACCGCAATCTGCTCTACGTCCAGACCCTGACCAGCGTGGTGCGGCTGGCCAATCCCGGCGCCGCCCCGGACAACGCCGCGCGCTGGGGCGCGCACGACGGCGCCCTGGTGAAAGAGGCGCTGAACGCGGGGTTCGCCGAGGTGGGACTGCTGATCCCGCGAGCGCTGATGTTCTCAGCGGACGATGTCACCCGCATGGGCAAGGCAGAGCGCAAGAGCTTCGGGAGCTACAGCGGCCGGGTGGTCGAGGACGCCCCTGGCGGAACCCTTCTGTTCAACAACGGGGGCCTGATTCATGTTGAGACGCTTCAGGAATAGCCGGCGAGCGTCGGGCGCGCGCTCGGCCGGGCTGCTGGCGGTCGGCGCCCTGGCGCTCGGCGCCCTGGCGCCGGGCGGCGGCGGCGGCGGCGGCCGGACCGATCGTCCTGGGTCCGCTCTACGTCGAGCCTGCACGCCCCGCCGGCGCTCCCGCCCCGCCCAGCGCCGGCGGCTGCCCGGTCCAGATCGTGGAGCTGACCGACACCCGTCGCGCGCCCGAGACCCTGGGAGCGTTGATGACGTTCAGAGCCATCCAGGCGCCGGCCGATCGCCAGGCCTGGCTGCGCTCGGCGATCGAGGTCGGCCTGACGGCGCGCGGCTTCAAGCCGAGCTTTTCCACCGACCCCGCATCGGGGGCCGGAACGCCGGGGGCGGTGTCCGCGCGCATCCGGTTGACCGTGCTATGGATCTCGCTCGGGGCGATGAACAAGGCCGGCAGCGTGGTCTTGCGCATGTCCGCCGCAGCCGGCGACCGCCCCGCCGGTCCGGAGAAGATTTACCGCGGCGACGAGGTGTCGCTGTTCTGGATGGCCACTCAGAGCGAGTTCAACGGACTCGTCGACAAGATCTTCGCGGACGCGCTCGACGATATGGCCGCCGACCTGCGCCCGTTGTGTGCGGCGGCCACGCCGGTGGCAGCGCCGTCCGCCGCGGTCCCGGCGGCGGCAGGGTAGATCGCCTACCCGCCTCCACCTTGAGCGCCGGGGCGGCGCCGGTTCCAGTCGCCGGCGAAGCCGCGATGGTGCGCGATCCGCCCGCGCCGGCTACTAAGGGGCGGATGCCCCCGCCCGTCCCGAGTCTGTCGGTCCAGAACCTCTGCAAGTCGTTCGGCGCGCTGCAGGCGGTGAGCGGGGTCAGCTTCGACGTCGCCCCAGGCGAAATCGTCGGTCTGCTCGGCCCCAACGGCGCGGGAAAGACCACCACCATCAACATGATCCTGGGGGTGCTCGCGCCCACCTCCGGCCGGATCCTGATCGAGGGCGTCGACCTCAGGGCCCAACGCACGCGGGCGCTCTCCTGCACCAACTTCGCCGCCGTCTACGCCCCCCTGCCCGGCAACCTGACGGTGGAGCAGAACCTGCGGGTGTTCGGCATGATCTATTCGGTGCCGGACCTGCCGGCGCGGATCGACCAGCTGCTGGCGCAGTTCGACCTGGTCCGCTACCGCAAGACCAAGTCCGGCCTGCTGTCGTCCGGCGAGCAGACCCGGCTCAGTCTGGCCAAGGCGATGATCAACCGCCCGCGCCTGCTGCTGCTCGACGAGCCGACCGCCTCGATCGACCCCTCCACCGCGCGCGACATCCGCGCCGCGATCGAGGCCTACGCCAAGGCCGGTCAGTGCGGCGTGCTCTGGACCAGCCACAACATGTACGAGGTCGAGGCGGTCTGCGACCGGGTGATGTTCCTGTCCCGTGGCAAGGTGCTGCTGCAGGGCGACCCGAAGCAGCTCACCCGCGAGCACGGCGCAGCCAGCCTTGATGACCTGTTCGTCCAGGTCGCTCACGAGGCCCTGCACGACGCAGCTAGCCTGCCGCAACCGGCAGTAGCCGCGCCATGAACTTCACCCGTGTCGGCGCGATCATCATGCGCCAGCTCTACCTCTACCGCGGCAGCCCGCAGCGGATCCTGCCGATGTTCGCCTGGGTGGCGATCGACATCCTGATGTGGGGCTTCATCACCCGCTACCTGAACCAGGTCTCGCACGCGGCGATCAACTTCGTGCCGGCGCTGCTGGGGGCGGTGCTTCTTTGGGATTTCCTTACCCGTATCATGCAGGGTGTGACGATGGCCTTCTTCGAAGACGTCTGGTCGCGCAACTTCCTGAACTTCTTCGCGACCCCCCTGCGCACCTCCGAGTACCTCTCGGGGCTGGTGCTGATCGGGGTCACGACCAGCCTGCTGGGCCTGGCCGCCATGGTCACCCTGGCCTGGGCGGCGTTCGGGCTCTCGTTCCTCAGCTTCGGGCCGGCGCTGATCCCGTTCCTCGGCATCCTGTTCCTCAGCGGCATCGCGCTCGGCATCTTCGGCGCCGGGGTGGTGCTGCGTCTGGGCCCAGCCTCGGAGTGGCTGATCTGGCCGATCCCGACCGTGGTCTCGCCGTTCGTCGGCGTGTTCTACCCGCTGGCGGTGCTGCCCGCCTGGATGCAGGTGATCGGCCGCGCCCTGCCGCCGTCCTACGTGTTCGAGGGCATGCGGGGGCTGGTGAGCGGCAAGGCGCTGGCCTGGGACCAGATGGCGATCGGCGGCGCGCTCTCGGTCGGCTACCTGCTGCTGGCCTGCGCCTTCTTCGCCAGCGTCTACCGCTACGCCATCCGCACCGGCCTGATCGCCCGCTACAGCGCCGAGTCGGTGGCCTAGGGGCTTTCCTGTCTCGTCACCCCGGCCAAGCGGCGAAGCCGCGCCGAGCCGGGGCCGGACTGACCGGTTCCTAGACGAATTCCAGCTCGGGGCCGGCGCGTCCGGCCCCGGATCTCCGCGCTTCGCGCTCCGTCCGGGGTGACGAGAGGCGAGATGTTCAGGCCGCTGGCGGCGGTGGCCCGATCGGCGGCTGGCCTCCAGGGGCCATCCAGGTGATCAGGTCCCAGGCGTTGCGGATCGCCACCAGCATCAGGATCAGCAGGAGTGCGGCCAGGGCGTAGACCACCCTCGCGTCACCCAGCCAGACGCGGGCCGCGGTCGCCTCGAGCAGCAGGTAGGCGGCCGCCGGCGCCGCGCCATAGCCCCAGAAGTCCGACCAGTGCGGCGGGTCGGCGCCGGTTCGGAACTCGAGGATGCCCAGGCAGGTGCGGGTCGACGCGGCCAGGCCAAGACCCGCGAAGATCGCGACCAGCGCCGCGGTCTGCGGCGACGTCAGGCGCGGGACCAGGGTGATCGCGCTGACGCTGAGCACGGCGCCGAAATGCACCGCGATCGGCGTCATGTAGATTCCACTGGCCTTGAGCGCCCGCGAGCGCTCGAAGTTGCCGGTCAGCGTCACCACCACAAACAGCAGCCCGATCAGGCCGGCCGAAGCCGTGCCCAGCAGCACGAAGTAGGTGTCCCAGCCCTCGAACATGCCAACGGCCTAACGCGCGCGCCGCGGCGGGACCAGCGGTGTCGCTACGGCGCCTCCAGCCTCACCCCGGTCAGCTCCACCTTGGCGTAGCCGAGGAAGGTGTCGGCCTTGAGCGAGACGAACACCCAGGGCCCGGCCGCGCCCAGCCGGCCGAAGCGGGCGGTGACATCGCTCTTCAGCCAGTCGGCCTTGTGGTCGCCGGGCCGGTGGGTGAAGCCGGCGATCTCGGCGTAGCGGACCGGGCAGGCGTAGCCGGCGGTCAGGCCCATGCCGCGCTCGGCCGCAGTCGGCTGGACCGGGCCGCCGGGCTGGAACCGCAGCTCGTAGATCTGCGAGCCGTCGAAGAAGCGCCAGTTGCGGGCGCAGAGCGCCGGGCCGCTCGGCGCATAGAGCGCGCGCGAGAATGTCGTCACCGGGTCGGCCGCGGTCAGCTTCAGCGCCGCTGTCGGCGGCGGATGGCCGCCGTCCCGGTGCGGCGGGGTCTGCAGCACGTCGCTCGCGGTCCAGGTCAGGGTGACGTGCTTGGTCCGCTTCGGCTCGGTGTTGGTGAATTCGAACGCCTGCGGGTGCGGGACGCCGCCCTCGACCGGCCCGGCGGCGTCGGTGCGGATGTCGACGTGCTTGAGCGCCCGAAGCAGGCCGAAGGTCCTGATATCGGCGCCTGTCGCATAGGCGGCCGGCCCGGCGCGCTCGACCACGTCCATGGTCAGCACCTTCATCTCGCCGGGCAGGTGCAGCGCGTTCAGCACTCCGGCGTAGGCCAGCGTCACCTTCACCGGCTGCGCGGGCTGGGCGAGCGCCGGCGAGGCGGCGAGGAGGGCGGCCAGGGCGCCCGAAGCGAACTTCATGCGCCCTCCTCGCCCGTCAGGTGGGCCGATTTGCGACCGCCGCGATGGGCTACTTCGGCGAGGGGCCGAACCGGTTCGGCCCGGGCGTACCGTCGGCCACGCCGCACTCCAGGAGCGACCAGACCCAGCCGACGAACGGCACCAGGCCGATCAGCACCCAGGCGCCCGACTTGCCGCGGTCGTGCCAGCGCTTGATCGTGAGGCAGTAGCCGATCCGCAGCGAGGCCAGCGCGATCGGCAGGGCCACGACCAGCGCCAGCTGCGCCGGCAGCACGATCGCCGCGATGACGATGAGCAAGGCGGCGGTCATCGAAGCGGCGGTGCTGAAAAGCCAGTAGTCCCGCCGCCTGACCCGTCCCTGGGCGCTGAACAGCATCGTCATCAGGTCGGGCCGCGGCGCCGCCTGGCCGCGGTCGATCGCCGCCGCGGGACCGGCGGCCAGGGTCCGGTTCACCTGGGCGATCGCTTCGGCCATGTCCGGCGGCAGCTCGCTCGGCGCGGCGCGGTTCCGACCGATGGCCATCTGCAGCGCGCTCGACACCCCGATCGCCTCCGGCCGCTTGTCGCCGCCGGACGCCTGGCCGGCGCCGCGCCGGCCGAACTGCGATGTCGTCGTCCCCGCCATGGCCGCCGCAACCCGTAAGTTCCGCGCCAGGATGACGCGGGGCGGTTGCCAAGGGGTGAAGCCGGCCGGACGGCGCGAGCGGCCCTAGCCGCCGATCTCCATCGGCATGGCCGGATCGCGGCTCCACTCCGACATCGAGCCGTCGTAGACCGCGACCGCCGGGTGACCGAGCCGGGTCAGCGCCAGCGCGTCCATCGTCGCCGAGATGCCGCCGCCGCAGTAGCAGATCACCCGCGGCCGCCCGAGCGCGCCGACCGCCTCGAACAGCCCGCGCAGCTCGGCGTCGTCGCGGTACGTGCCGTCTGGCTTCAGCAACGCCGCGTAGGGCACGTTGCGGCTGCCGGCGATGTGGCCCTTGCGGCCGTAGTTGGTCTCGCCGTCGCCGCGGTGGACGCTGGGCGACAGCGCATTGATGGTGCAGACCGCCCCGTCGTCGATCGCCGCCAGCACCGCCGTCTTGTCGGCCCAAAGCTCCGGCCGCGCGGCCAGCGTCAGCTCGGCCGGTGGATAGCGCTTCTCGCCGGTCTCGACCGGCCGGCCCTCCGCCCTCCACTTCGCGAAGCCGCCGTCGAGCACCGCGGCGTTGTCGAACCCGCAGGCGCGCAGCATCCACCAGAGCCTGGTCGCCCACATCGGCGTCGTCGACGAATAGGCGATCACCCGCGAGCCCTGCCCCACCCCGGCCGCGCCCAGCGCCCGAGCCAGCTGTTCCACCGGCGGCATGGTGAAGCCGAGCGGCGAGGTGGGGTCGGAAAGGTCGCGGCCCAGGTCGAGGAAACCCGCGCCGGGGATGTGCCCCGCCTCGTAGTCCGCGCGCCCGCTCTCGACCTGGTAGGGGCCGCCCGACGTCGAGGGCCGCAGGTGCACGGTGACGTCGAAGATGCGCAGGTCGGCATCGCGCAGGTGCTCGGCCAGCCAATCAGTCGAGACCAGGCCACGTCCATCGAAGTCCGCCATGTTGAGCTCCTTTGTGTCCAGGTCCGTTATCCGAACCGATCGAGGTATTTGTCGAGCGTGCGGTGGAAGTGGCGGATGCGGATTTCCTGGTAGTCGCCCAGGTTCACCTGGCCCGTCTTCGAGGCCTTCAGGCCCTCCTGCACCAGCGCCAGATTGCCCATGTCCTGCTCGAACACGCCGGCGAGCGAGGCGGGCAGGCCTTCGGCCGCGGTCCAGGGCTCGTCCTCGCCCAGCAGCCGCATCGCGGGCCCCCGCGCCCTCGGGGTTCCCGGCGGCGTGCGCACCAGGAGGCGCACCTCCATCAGCGTGCGGTCCTGATCCGGCCAGGGCCGCCAGCGGTAGACGATGTTCGGCGCGAACCCGCCCCAGGGCGCGAAGTTCGGGAAGACGTTGTAGGTGAAGGCGTCGAGGATCTCCGCGTCGCAGGCGTGGCCGAGGTCGCGGCCAGACATCGCCGCGAAGCGCTGGCGGCTCGCGGCGGCCAGCGCCGGGCGGGCGCGCTCGCCCTCCGCCAGCTCGATCCGCGGCGCCCCGCCCCGCCACTCGCCCGGCCGCTGAACCGCGTGACCTCGTCCACCACCCACTGCTCGGCGTGGGCCTGCGGATCGAGATGCGGCGAGAGCACGCCGAACGGGGTCAGCGCCACGTTCACGTGGTCGCCATAGACGTTGTAGCGGGTGTTGGCGTCGCCGGTGAAAGCCAGGATCTGCGGGTGGGTGGTCAGCGAGTGCCAGGCTTCCATGAAGGCCTCGGCGGTCGCCTTCCAGTTGGCGTGGATCACCTTGCCGACCCAGACCGCGGTCGTGCAGTCCTCGTGGCGCCAGCGCTCGAAATGCTCGTGGCAGCGGCGCCAGGTACTCGGCCAGGCTCGGCCCGCCCGCGTTCTCCTTGACGAACACATAGCCGCCCCAGCGCCCGACCTGCGCTTCAGGCAGCCGCATGGCCTCGTCGGTGAGGTGCGGAAAGTCCCAGCGGCACGGAATCTCCTTCAGCGTCCCGTCCGTCTTCCAGGTGAAACCGTGGAACGGGCAGCGGAACTCGCTGGCGCGGCCGGACTCGGTGCGCAGCTTGCGCCCGCGGTGGAGGCAGACGTTGTGGAACGCGCGCACCTCGCCGTCCGCCTGCCTCGCCAGCAGGTAGGAGCGTCCGGCGTTCTCGTAGACGACGACGTCGCCGGGCTCCGGGAAGTCCTCCTCCCGCGCGGCGAACTGCCAGACATTCGGCCACATCGCCGCCAGCTCGCGCCGGAAGAAGGCCTCGCCGACGTAGCGGTCCGCGGCCAGCGGCGCCGAGCCCATGTATTCGTAGGCGTCCTCGCGCAGGAACGCCGGCGGCGTCACGGTGTCGGCCGCCATCAGCTCGTCCCAGCCCGGCCCCGGACAGCGTCCGCCGCCTCCCTGGTCGTCGCCCGCCATGCCGCGCCTCCCTGGCTGTCGCGAGGCGCATCCTATCCCCACGACGGACGCTGTCACGGCTGACCCCAGGGCAGGCGCGTGCAGCGGGCCATGCCGGCGCCATTGCCCTTCCCCCAGCCCTTCCCTAGAAGCGCCGGCTCCAATGATCACCGTCGCGGAAGGGCAGCCGCATGAGCATCGTCTTCCGGCGCGCCACCCGAGCGGACCTGCCCGCCATCGTCGCCCTGCTGGCCGACGATCCGCTGGCCGGGCCGCGCGAGGACGCCAGCCTCCCGCTGGCGGCGGGCTATCTGGCGGCGTTCGCGGCGATCGACGCGGACGAGAAACAGCTGCTGGCCGTCGCCGTCGACGGCGAGCAGGTGATCGGCACGCTGCAGCTGACCTTCATCGCCGGCATCTCGCGCAAGGGCGCCCTGCGCGGCCTGATCGAGGCGGTGCGCATCGCGCAAGGACCGCCGCAGTACGGGACTCGGCGGGCAGATGGTCGAATGGGCGCTGGCCGAATGCCGCCGCCGCGGCTGCGCCCTGGTCCAGCTGACCAGCGACAACCACCGGCCGGACGCGCACCGGTTCTGGGCGCGCCAGGGCTTCGAGGCCTCGCACGTCGGGTTCAAGATGGTGTTGGAGTAGGGGGCCTCACGCGGTTAGACCGCGCCCAAGGCAAGCGTCGCGCCCCCTCCGTCAGCCCGCTCCGCGGTCTGCCACCTCCCCCGTTTCGCTCCGCTACACGGGGCAGGAGCGCTGACAGCGCAACCTCGCTCCTGCCCTGCGAAGCGGGGGAGGTGGCGCTCGGCGCGGAGCGGCGAGTGACGGAGGGGGCGTCTGGCCGCCGCACCCCCCTCTGAGACGATCGAGACCTCGCCATCGATCGCTTGGCGGAGCGTGATTCCGGGATCCGGACCCAGTCAAGGACCTTAAGGCCGCGCAGCGGCGGCCCTGCGGGCCGTCCTTGACTGGGTCCGGATCCCGGAAAGACTGGCCTCCAAGCGATCGACGGCGGATTGTGCGCGGATGCGCGCAGCGATCACGAAGGCTTGGTCGAGCCACTGACGAGTGAGACCGCTCGAGTCGGCACCAGCTCGTCGGTAGACGCCTTCGGCGGTCTCTTTGTGATGCGCATCGCTCGTGCCTGTCTGTTGGCGGCTTGCGCACACGCTGAGGGGCAGTCACGCTTCGAGAATGCGCTGGCGACTTGGCCGACAGTCTGATCGATGGCCGATCAATCTACGACCCGTGAACGGTCCTGCTCGAGCCGACGTCGCTCGCGACTTGGATGCGTCGAGCCTGGCTCGGGCGGCGAGAACGCTCGAAGACGCGCTTCGCCGCACTCGATTCTAGCTCGGCGCCTGCACTACCGTCGGGCTGAAGCGCGTGCCCCCCGCTTGCATTCCCCCCACCCTTCCCCTACAAGCGCCGGCTTCGTCGAGCCGCCTGGCCCATGGCATGCCAGGGCGGTTCTTTCCGCCATCCCTAGAGGACGGGGCTGCACAGGCTCCGATGCAAAATGCCGAAGTTGAAGACCAAATCAGGCGCCAAGAAGCGCTTCAAGCTGACTGCGACCGGCAAGATCAAGGCCGGCGTCGCGGGCAAGCGGCACCGGCTGATGAGCCACAACGCCAAGTACATCCGCCAGAACCGGGGCACCAAGGTGATGTCGGCGTCCGACGCCAAGATCATCAAGACCTACATCCCCTACGGCTTGCCATAAGGAGCCGGTGACATGGCGCGTGTAAAACGGGGCGTCGTCGCCCACGCCCGGCACAAGAAGGTTCTGGAGCAGGCCAAGGGCTTCTTTGGCCGCCGCAAGAACACCATCCGCACGGCCAAGGCCGCGGTCGACAAGGCCGGGCAGTACGCCTACCGCGACCGCAAGGTGCGCAAGCGCTCGTTCCGCTCGCTGTGGATCCAGCGCATCAACGCCGCGGCCCGCACGGAGGGCTTCACCTACTCCCGATTTATTCACGGCCTTGACGAGGCCGGGATCGAGATGGACCGCAAGGTGCTGGCCGATATCGCCGGATCCGATCCCGCCGCGTTCAAGGCCATCGCCGAGAAGGTTCGCGCCGCGCTGGCCTGACGAGATCGCGTGTCTCGCGCTCGAAAAAGCCCTCCGGCGAGACCGTCGGAGGGCTTTTTGCTGACCGCATCCACCGCTACTCAGGACAATTGAGCCACGGAAAACACGGAAAGCACGGACCTCCCTCCCCTTCATGGGGAGGGAAAGACCGCGAAGCGGTCAGGGTGGGGGAGTCGGGGGCCACCCGGCGGCGGTGACGCGTCGCACAGCCCCACCCTTGCGGCGCTGCGCGCCGCATGTCCCTCCCCATGAAGGGGAGGGAGGCAGTGTCCGTGCTTTCCGTGTTTTCCGTGGTTCCCAACCATACCGAACGAACATGACCGACCACACCGAACTCGAACCGACCTCACCGCCCAGATCGCCGCCGCGGCGGACCTGGAGGCGCTGGAGCAGATCCGCGTCGCCGCGCTGGGCAAGACCGGGGTGATCAGCGGCCTGCTGCGCAGCCTGGGCCAGATGAGCCCCGACGAGCGCCGCACCGAGGGCCCGGCGATCAACGGCCTGCGCGACGCGATCGCGGCCGCCATCGCCGCCCGCAAGGCCGCGCTGGAGGACGCCGCGCTGGAGGCCGAGCTCGCCGCCGGCCGGCTCGACCTTTCCCTGCCCGCCCCGCCCCGGCGCAAGGGCTCGGTGCATCCGACCCTGCAGGTGATGGACGAGATGATCGCCGTCTTCGCCGAGATGGGCTTCAGCGTCGCCGAAGGGCCGGACATCGAGGACGACTTCCACAACTTCTCGGCGCTGAACTTCCCGCCCCGCCACCCGGCGCGGGAGATGCACGACACCTTCTTCCTCAAGCCCGACGCGAACGGGGAGCGCAAGCTGCTGCGCACCCACACCAGCCCGATCCAGGTGCGGGTGATGCGGCGGGCCAACGTCGCCGTCGGCGCGCCGCAGTTCGCCGTGCACCAGGCGCCGCCGATCCGCATCATCGGCCCGGGCCGGGTCTATCGCTGCGACTAGCGACGCCACCCACTCGCCGATGTTCCACCAGATGGAGGGCCTGGTGATCGACCGGGCGATCCACATGGGCCACCTGAAGTGGACGCTCGACGCCTTCGTGCGGCGCTTCTTCGAGATCGACAACGTGGTCACCCGCTTCCGCCCGCACCACTTCCCGTTCACCGAGCCCTCGGCGGAGATGGACGTGCAGTGCGACCGCTCCGGCGACACCGTGAAGATCGGCGAAGGGTCCGACTGGCTGGAGATCCTCGGCGGCGGGATGGTGCACCCCAACATCCTGCGCATCTGCGGCCTCGACCCGGACGAGTGGCAGGGCTTCGCCTTCGGCCTCGGCGTCGACCGGCTGGCGATGCTGAAGTACGGCATGCCCGACCTGCGCGACAGCTTCACCGCCGACACCCGCTGGCTGGCCCACTACGGCTTCTCCGCCTTCGCCGACCCCAACCCGGCCTCGGGGCTGAGCTGATGGGGAGGATCGTACATCGCTCTTCCCCCCGCCCGGCGGGGGGAAGTGTCGCAAACGAGGCCCGTCAGGGCCGATGTGCGACGATGGGGGGACCGGCGGCGCAGGCAAACCCCTGCCGCCGGCGCGGGCTCCCCTCCGTCGCGCATCGCGTCGCTTTCGCTCCGCTCGCCCGCGACACCTCCCCTCACCTGCGTGAGGGGAGGAGCAATAACACCGGAGCCTCGGCCGCTCTGGGAGCGACATCATGAAGTTCACCCTTTCCTGGCTCGAAGACCCACCTCGACACCGCCGCCACCGTGGCCGAGGTGGCCGAGGCCATGACCATGGCGGGGCTCGAGGTCGAGCACGTCGAGGATCCGGGCGCGAAGCTGGCCGCGTTCTCGGTGGCGAGGGTCGTCGAGGCCGAAGCAGCACCCGAACGCCGACCGCCTGCGGGTCTGCCAGGTCGAGACCAAGGACGGGCTGAAGGAGATCGTCTGCGGCGCGCCGAACGCGCGGGCCGGGCTCTACACCGTCTATGCGCCGATCGGGACCTACATCCCCGGCAGCGGCATCACCCTGGAGCCGCGGCCGGTGCGCGGCGTCGTCTCCAACGGCATGCTCTGCTCGGCCGCCGAGCTGCAGACCGCCGAGGAAAGCGACGGCATCCTGGAGCTGGCCGAGGCGCCGGTGGGGACGCCGGCGGCCGAGGCGCTGGGCCTGGAGGCGGTGATCGACTTCGAGGTGACGCCGAACCGGCCCGACTGGCTGGGCGTCGACGGCATCGCCCGCGACCTGGCGGCCGCCGGCCTGGGGACGCTGAAGGACCTGTCGGTGGCGCCGGTCCCGGGCAAGTTCCCCTGCCCGATCGAGATCCGCGTCGACGGCTCGGACGCCTGCCGCGCGTTCGCCGGCCGGGTGATCCGTGGACTGAAGAACGGCCCCTCGCCGGCCTGGATGCAGGACCGGCTGCGCGCGATCGGCCTGCGGCCCATCAACGCCCTCGTCGACGTGACCAACTTCCTCACCTACGACCGCGCCCGGCCGCTGCACGTCTACGACGCGGCCAAGCTCACCGGCGGCTTCATCGAGGCGCGGCTCGGCCGCGAGGGCGAGCAGGTCGCCGCGCTCGACGGCAAGACCTATGCGGTGACGGCCGAGATGTGCGTCATCGCCGACGGCTCGGGCCCGATCGGGCTGGGCGGGGTGATGGGCGACGAGGCGACCGGCTCGCACGCTGGCGACCACCGACGTCTTCATCGAGGCCGCCTGGTTCGACCCGATCCGCACCGCCCAGACCGGCCGCGACCTTGGCCTTGATCTCCGACGCCCAATACCGCTTCGCCCGCGGCGTCGATCCCGGCTTCGTGGTCCCCGGGCTGGAGCTGGCGACGCAGCTGATCCTCGACATCTGCGGCGGCGAGGCCTCGGAGGTGCGCCTCGCCGGCGAGATTCCGGCGCCGCCGCCGGTAATCGCCTTCGACCCCGACTACGTCGAGCGCCTGGCCGGCCTCGGCTGCCGAACTCGCGCATCCGCGACATCCTGGACGCGCTCGGCTTCGTCATCGAGGGCACGCACGTGCGCCCGCCGACCTGGCGGCGCGACGTCGAGGGCAAGCGCCGACCTGGTCGAGGAGGTCGCCCGCATCGCCGGCTACGACGCCCTGCCGGCCGAGCCGCTGCCGCCGATCGCGCGCGCCGGCGAGCGGCGTGCTGACCTTGCGCCAGAGCCGGCTGCGCGCCGCCCGGCGGGCGCTGGCGGCCGCCGGCTACGCCGAGGCGCTGACCTGCTCGTTCGTGTCGCAGGCGGCGGCGAAGCTGTTCGGCGGCGGCGGCGGACGACCTGGTGCTGGCCAACCCGATCAGCCCGGAGCTCGACTGCATGCGCCCCTCGGTGCTGCCGAGCCTGATCGAGGCGGCCGGCCGCAACGCCCGCCGCGGCTTCTCCGACTGCGCCCTGTTCGAGATCGGCCCGGTGTTCGCCGGGACCGAGCCCGGCGACCAGCGCACCGCCATCGCCGCCGATCCTCGCCCCGCACGGCCCGCGCCGCTGGGACCACGCGCCGGCGGAGGACGTCTATCGCCGTCAAGGGCGACCTGATGGCGCTGCTGGACGAGCTGGGCGCGCCGGTGGCCAACCTGCAGGTCGCGCAGACGGAGCACCGCGCCCTGGTGGCGGCCGGGCCGCGCGGCGCGGCTGCAGCTGGGGCCGAAGGCGGTGCTGGCCGAGTTCGGCGAGCTGCATCCCAAGGTGCTGGCCGCGCTCGACGTCGCCGGCCCGATCTACGGCTTCGAGATCTGGGTCGAGGCGATCCCCGAGCCGAAGAAGAAGGCGGTGAAGACCAGGCCGGCGCTGGCGCTCTCGCCGCTGATGCCGCTCAGCCGCGACTTCGCCTTCGTGGTGGACCAGGCGACGCCGGCCGGCGACATCGTCCGCGCCGTCCAGTCCGCCGACCGGACGCTGATCGCCGGCGTGCGGGTCTTCGACGTCTACGAGGGCCCGGGCGTCGCCGAGGGCAAGAAGTCCGTCGCCGTCGAGGTCACCATCCAGCCCCGCGACAAGACCCTCGCCGACGCCGAGATCGAGGCGCTGTCGGCCAAGATCGTCGCCGCGGCGGCGAAGGCGGCGGGGGCGACGCTGCGGGCCTGATCCCCTTCCCCCTCCCTCCCCTTCATGGGGAGGGTGGACGAGCGCAGCGAGGCCGGGTGGGGCTGTGCGACGCGACAACGATCGTCGCGGGCTGTCGTCGCACGTCACCACACTCCCCCACCCTGACCGCTGCGCGGTCTGTCCCTCCCCACGAGGGGGAGGGAGGTATTGCGGTGAAACTTGTTCAACCCCGTTTGCCGAACGCGGCCGTATCGACTTGCAACGGGGCGCGTGAGACCGTCGCCCAAACAAGCGGAGGCGGCGACGATGTTGCGGAAGATCCTTCTGGCCGGCGTGGCGCTCGGCTTGGCCAGCGTCGCTCATGCGGCCGACGGGCCGGGGCTCGAGGTCACCATCTACAACGCCGACCTCGCCCTGGTGCAGGACGCGCGCCAGCTCGACATCGCCAAGGGCCGCCAGCGGCTGGAGTTCAAGGACGTCTCGTCGGCGATCCGGCCGGAGACCGTCAGCCTCTCCGCCGACGGCATCGACATCGTCGAGCAGAACTTCGACTACGACCTGCTCACCCCCTCCAAGCTGATGGAGAAGGCGGTGGGCCAGGAGGTGACAGATCGTCCGCACCAACCCCGGCACCGGCGCGCAGGTCACCGAGACCGCCACCGTGCTGGCCGCCAACGAGGGCGTGGTGCTGAAGATCGGCGACCGCATCGAGGTGCTGCGCGACGACGGCGTGCCGACCCGGGTGATCTTCGACAAGGTGCCGCGACAACCTGCGCGCCCAGCCGACGCTGTCGGTGACGGTCGACTCCGACCACGCCGGCGCGCGGCTGGCCAAGCTCAGCTACCTGACCACCGGGCTCTCCTGGAAGGCCGACTACGTCGCGCTGTTCGACGAGAAGGCCGGCAAGCTCGACCTGCAGGGCTGGATCACCCTGACCAACCAGTCCGGCACGCCGTTCGTCGACGCCGACACCAAGCTGGTGGCCGGCAAGGTGCAGGTGGGCGGCGGCGGCGGCGACGCCTACTACAACGCCGACCGAGGGCGTGCGCCACGCCGGGACCGAGAGCAACACCGGCCCCGGCCAGGCGCTGGGCGACTACTACATCTACTCGCTGCCCGAGCGGACCACGATCCGCCCAGAACCAGACCAAGCAGGTCGGCTTCCTCGACGCCCAGGGCGTCACCGCGCACAAGGTCTATCAGTGGAACGCCGACGCGCTGATCAGCGCCAGCGAGCCCGGCGCACGCGGTGGTGGGGGTCGACTTCACCAACTCCGCCGGCGGCGGCCTGGGCTCGGGCCTGCCGGCCGGGGCGGTGCGGATCTACCAGCGCGACGCCGACCGGCTCGCCGAAGTTCGTCGGCGAGAGCGCCGATCGGCCACACGCCGCAGGGCTCGGAGCTGCTGGTGAAGATCGGCGACGCCTTCGACGTCACCGTGCAGCCGACGCTGGTCGCCGAGACCCGGGTCATCCGACCGCCGCACCCGCTATTCGATGAGCTACCTGGTCCGCAACGCCAAGGGCGAGCCGGTGACCGTGGAGGTGCGCCAGTCCGGCTACTGGGGCCGCGACACCAAGGTGATCTCCGAGAGCCTGCCCAGCCGCAGGATCGACGCCTACACGCTCGGCTGGTCGGTCCCGGTCCCCGCCAACGGCGCGACCACGCTGACCAGCGTGGTGGAGACGGGCTGGTAGGGAGCTGAGGTTCGGAGCCCGGTCGTGGACCAGAGCGCACATCTCCCCTCCCCACTTGCGGTCACCCCGGCCGCAGCGAAGCGGAGAGCCGGGGGCGGACGGGCCGGCTCCTAGCTGGTTCTCGTCTGGGAACCGGTGGGTCCGGCCCCGGCTCGGCCCCGCGGGCCGTCCGGGGTGACGGCGCGAGGGGATCGGGGCTGTTGGTCGCTCTGCTGCTCTGCGCCGCCGCCCCCGCCGCCGCCGACGTGGTCTCCAAGGCCCGCCGAGGCCGTCGGCGGTCACCATCTACCGCGACCACGCGGCCACCGCCGCATCGCTGCGCAGCGAGGCGGGAACACCGCGGGCCTGGCCATGATCGCCGAGACCCGCACGCGTCGACCTGCCGGCCGGGCGCACGCGGATCGAGTTCCGAGGGCGTCGCCGACGGCATCATCCCTGCCAGCGCCGCGGTGACCGGCCTGCCGGGGCGGCTGGTCGAGCGCAACTTCGACTACGACCTGCTGGACCCCGGCTCGCTGATCGAGAAGTCGGTCGGCCAGCGCGTCACCCTGCGCCGCATCAACCCGAAGACCGGCAAGGTCACCGAGGAGCCGGGAACGCTGCGCTCGGGCCCCGATGGCGTGGTGGTCGCAGACCGACGCCGGCGTCGAGGCGCTGGGCTGCGGGGCGGGCCCGCAGGCGCTGGTGTTCGACCACCTGCCGCCGGGCCTGGCCGACCGCCCCACCCTCTCGGTCGATCGCCGAGGCGCCGAAGGCCGGGCCGCTACAAGCTGACCCTCAGCTATCTCGCCGTGCGGGTCGACTGGTCGGCGGACTATGTCGCGCGCCTCAGCGCCGACGGGACCACGCTCGACCTCACCGGCTGGCTCACCCTCTCCAACCGCTCCGGCATGAGCTTCGCCGACGCGCCCGACCGCCGTCGTCGCCGGCGCGCTCGCCCGCCTGCCGCCGGACCTGCCCGACATCGCCCCGAAGACCGTCAGCCCGGAGTGCTGGCCGATGGGGACCACCTCGGACATCCGGGCGCGGGCCGTCACCGGCGGCGATGGATCGCGACGCGCTGGCCGACAACATGCCCGCGCCCCCGCCGCCGATGTCGGTCGGCGCCATGGCCGCCGCGCCGATGGCGAAGGCCGAGGCGCGCCGGGTCGAGACCAGCTCGCTCGGCGACTACAAGCTCTATACCCTGGTCGAGCCGACCACGGTCGCGGCGCTGCAGACCAAGCAGATCCGCTTCCTGCACCAGACCGGCGTGAAGTTCGAGAAGCTCTACGTCTCTCGCCAGGGCCCTTACGTGTCATCGGACAATATCGGCGGCGTCAGCGCGGCCGAGGTGGTGCTGCGGTTCCAGAACAAGACCGCCGACGGCCTCGGCACGCCGATCCCGGCCGGCATGGTCTCGCTGCGCCAGCCGCAAGGCCTCGCCGGCGGGCGCGAGCTGTTCGTCGGCGAGCCGGCGTGCGCGACGTGCCGACCGGCGAGGAGTTCGAGCTGGAGGCCGGCGCGGCGTCGGACGTCGAGGTCGCTGGCCGCGTCGTCGCCGACCAGTGGGTGGGCCAGGGCCGCGCGCGGCGTCAGCGCCAGGCGCTGGAGTTCACCCTCACCAACGCCAAGCCCGCGCCGGTGACCTTCGAGCTGCGCCAGTCGCCGGGTCGCCCCGACTTCAAGGTGGTCGCCGAATCCGCCCCGCACACCCTGAAGAACGGCGACGAGGTCTGGCGCATGACCATCCCGGCCAACGGCGCGACGACGCTGAGCTACACGTTCGAAGCACGCTGAACCCACTCCCCCCGCGACCTCCCTCCCCCTCGTGGGGAGGGACAGACCGCGAAGCGGTCAGGGTGGGGGAGTCTGAGGCAGGCTCGGGCGTCATCGAGGGCGTCCGTTGTCGTGGCGGACACCCCCACCCGTCTGTCGCTTCGCTCCATCCACCCTCCCCATGAAGGGGAGGGATCAGAGCGGGATGATGTTGCGCTGCCGCGAATAGGCCAGGTAGCCCAGGCTCGCGCCCAGCCGCAGGCCGCACGCCGGCGCGGATGGGCGCCAGCGTGATGTCGTCGGCGCGCTGGTAGTTCACGCCCAGGCCGCCGATCAGGTAGGCCGAGCCCTCGACGCCGGGGAACCGGCGGAAGATCGCGTCCGGGTATTGCAGGTCGTAGCAGAGGGTGAAGACGCGGCTGGCGTTGCCGCCCCAGTCGAAGCCGCCGGTCGGGCCCTGCCAGAAGACCGGCATGTGCGGCCGGTCCTTCATGTACATCAGCCCCTTGCCATAGCGCAGGCCGAAGAAGAACGCGCCCGAGCCCTCGGTGCCGGCGATGTAGGCGGTGGGCCGGCCGTTGTCGCGGAACAGCTGCTCGATCAGCGCCCCGGCGTTCTCGGCGGTGACGCCGAAGAAGTCGGAGACGTTGTGGTACATCTCCTCGCGCGTATAGGGCGCCGGCTTGGTGTCGCGCGGGCCGTAGTCGTGGCGCCGGCCGTTGTCGTCGCGGTAGTAGGCGCCGCTGCCCGGCTGGTCGGCCTCGTCGCTGCGCCGATCCTGGTCGCCGCCGCGATCCCCGCCCTGGTCCTGCGCCAGCGCAGGCCTCGCGGCGGCGGCGAGCCCGGCGGCGATCAACGAACGGCGGTCCATAGCGAATTACTCCGGTACGACCGGGATGATAGGCGCAAGTGTTCGTCGGCATTTAGGCGGAAAGGTTAACGCCGCTTCCCCCTCCGCCCTCCCTCCCCTTCATGGGGAGGGTGGACGATGCGAAGCATCGGACGGGTGGGGGAGTCCGACGCGCCAACGATCGTCTGCAAGGTCGGCGCATCTCACGAGACTCCCCCACCCTGACCGCTGCGCGGTCTGTCCCTCCCCATGAAGGGGAGGGAGCGAGCGGGGCGCCTCTCCCGCGCTGCGGCGAATTGCTCTATACCCCGCCGCTCCCATGCCCACCGACCCCAGCCATATCCGCAACTTCGCCATCGTCGCCCACATCGACCACGGCAAGTCGACGCTCTCCGACCGGCTGATCCAGGAGACCGGCGGCGCTGACCGCGCGCGAGATGAAGGAGCAGGTGCTCGAACTCGATGGAGCTGGAGCGCGAGCGCGGCATCACCATCAAGGCCCAGACCGTGCGGCTCGACTACCGCGCCGACGACGGCGAGGACTACGTCCTGAACCTGATGGACACCCCCGGCCACGTCGACTTCGCCTACGAGGTCAGCCGCTCGCCTCTCGGCCTGCGAGGGCTCGATCCTGGTGGTGGACGCCACCCAGGGCGTCGAGGCGCAGACCCTGGCCAACGTCTACCAGGCCATCGACCACGACCACGAGATCGTGCCGGTGCTGAACAAGGTCGACCTGCCGGCCGCCGAGCCGGACCGGGTGCGCCAGCAGATCGAGGACGTGATCGGCCTCGACGCCTCGGACGCCGTGCTGGCCTCGGCCAAGACCGGCCTGGGCATCCACGAGGTGCTGGAGGCCATCGTCACCCGCCTGCCCGCCCCCAAGGGCGACCCCGCCGCGCCGCTGAAGGCCCTGCTGGTCGACGCCTGGTACGACGCCTACCTCGGCGTGGTGGTGCTGGTGCGGGTGTTCGACGGGGTGCTGAAGGTCGGCCAGCAGATCCGCATGATGCAGACGCGGCACGTCTACAAGATCGACCGCCTCGGCGTCTTCAAGCCGCAAGCGGGTGGACGCCGACAGCCTCGGCCCCGGCGAGATCGGCTTCATCACCGCCCAGATCAAGGAGGTGGCCGACGCCGCCGTCGGCGACACCATCACCGACGAGCGCCGCCCCACCGCCGGCCGCCCTGCCCGGCTTCAAGCCGGTGCAGCCGGTGGTGTTCTGCGGCCTCTTCCCGGTCGACGCCGCCGACTTCGAGGACCTGCGCGCCGCCGTCGGGCGCCTGCGCCTCAACGACGCCAGCTTCACCTACGAGATGGAGACCAGCGCCGCGCTCGGCTTCGGCTTCCGCTGCGGCTTCCTCGGCCTGCTGCACCTGGAGATCATCCAGGAGCGGCTGACGCGCGAGTTCAACCTCGACCTGATCGCCACCGCGCCCAGCGTGATCTACCAGATCACCCTCACCGACGGCTCGGCCATCGAGCTGCACAACCCGGCCGACATGCCCGACCCGGTGAAGATCGACACCATCGCCGAGCCCTGGATCCGCGCCACCATCTTCACCCCCGACGACTACCTGGGCGCGGTGATCAAGCTGTGCCAGGACCGCCGCGGCGAGCAGCGCGAGCTCAGCTACGTCGGCTCCCGCGCCATGGTGGTCTACGACCTGCCGCTGAACGAGGTGGTGTTCGACTTCTACGACCGGCTGAAGAGCGTCTCCAAGGGCTACGCCACCTTCGACTACCAGCTGGAGGACTACCGCAAGGGCGACCTGGTGAAGATGCAGATCCTGGTCAACGCCGAGCCGGTCGACGCCCTCTCCATGCTGGTCCACCGCACCAGCGCCGAGGCCCGCGGCCGCGGCATGGTGGAAAAGATGAAGGAGCTGATCCCGCCCCACCTCTTCCAGATCCCGATCCAGGCCGCCATCGGCGGCAAGATCATCGCCCGCGAGACCGTCCGCGCCCTGCGCAAGGACGTCACCGCCAAGTGCTACGGCGGCGACGCCACGCGCAAGCGCAAGCTGCTGGACAAGCAGAAGGAGGGCAAGAAGCGGATGCGCCAGTTCGGCAAGGTGGACATCCCGCAGGAGGCCTTCATCGCGGCGCTGAAGATGGATGGGGATTGAGCGCAACCGTTGGCTGTTTACCCGCGACCTGCTAGTATCATCCGGGGGCGAAATGAAATCGATCGCGTTCTTTAACAACAAAGGTGGCGTCGGAAAGACGACACTTGTCTGCAACCTCGCAGGCTATCTGGCGGCCGAGCGCAAGAAAAAGGTGCTCGTTATCGACGCCGATCCACAGTGCAACGCCACCCAATATATGTTCTCAGAACTGTTCGTCGACAAAAAATACGCCAGCAAGAGCAACTTTACTATTTATAAGATCGTTCAGCCGCTCGCTGCTGGCAAAGGCTAGGCGACCACGGCGGAGGGCCCCGTCGTCGCCCCGCGGGCGACACTTTCCCCCCTTCCGGGGGAAGAGATGAGGGGTCGGAGGTCGCGCCGGCGCGTTCGTGTCTGTTCGTGTTGTTCGTGTTCCCCTTCAGCAGCCTCCTGCCTGGTCACGGCATTGCGCCCCCTCCACCACCGGGCTGCGCCCGGCGGTCCCCCTCCCCCGTTTCGCTGCGCTTCACGGTGGAGGAGCGGGATAAGCGGGGTTCAAGTACCCGCGGCCACCTTCGCGCGCTTTCGGCGGCGACGCCTGCGACGCCGTCGGCGGCCAGGCCCCGCCGCCTTCGCCGACAGGCCGGCGGCCTCGACCATGGCGCGCAGGCCCGGCGCCGCGGGCTCCAGGGCGGCCAGCAGGTCGTCGATCAGCGGGCCGTAGACGGTCAGGTCGGCGGCGGTCTTGGTGGCGACCAGTTTCGGCTCGGCGGCGGAGTTGTCGTAGATGTCGACGTGGTCGGCGTGCTCGAAGAACCAGGTCAGCTCGGGAGTTCCGGGGACACAGTACTGAATTCCGGAGGCGCTTAGGCGACAGCACGGCGCTTCGCCCGGCGTTCCGCCTCCCATCCCCGACACGCCAGCAGCACCGTCTTCGGCACAGCCTTCTCCCCGTTCGAGTAGTAGGCCACCATCCGGCGTGAGAGCCCAAGGGCCTCGGCCGCGCCGCTGAGCGAGAGGGCGTGTTTCAGGCGCCAGTCCAGGAAGGCGCGGGCGTCTTCGCGGCGGGTGGCGGCGAGGGTTTCCAGCCAGAGGGCGTCGGCGCCGGCTTCGACGCCGCCGGGCCATTCCAGGCTGTGGCCCCAGTCGCCGAGCTTCACCTTGGCGAACTCGGCAGGGTCGCGCAGCGGGGCGAAGGCGGGCTGCTGCAGCCAGTCGCCGAGGTCGAGCTCGGCCTGGGTTCCGTCGGACCATTGCAGTCGCAGCCGGGCTTCGCCGGTCGGCTTGACGGTCTTGATCGTGCGCATCGTGTCGGTCGCACTCATCCGTTCAGCTCCTGCCACTTCGCCGCCAGCTCGGCCTCATGCGCCGCGGCCCAGGCCAAGGCTTCCGCCAGGGTCCGCGCCGGCGCGTCGCCGACGATGACCTCCCGCGTCGCGATCGACACCGAACAGCGGAAGCCTGGTCCCTCGATGTGGAAATGCGGCACGCCATGCTCAGCGCCGTAGACGGAGATCTTCCAGTTCGCACGGCGATGCATCGTCACCATGCGCGTGAGATATAGTGCAATGATTGCACTAGTTCAAGAAGGGCAACGGTGGCGGGCTCTCGATGGATGGGGAGACCCGCTCCTGCCCCGCGCAGCGGGGGAGGTGGCGCGGCGCGCGCCAGCGCGACGTGACGGAGGGGGCGTCTCGACGCAGCGCTGACGTCGGTTGGCAGGCGCACGTGGTGGCGGCCCCAGCGCCCCCTCCACCACGGCGCTCCGCGCCGCGGTCCCCCTCCCCCGTTTCGCTGCGCTACACGGGGCAGGAGAAGGGGGTTCGTGTCTTTTCGTGTCGTTCGTGTTCCCCTTCAACCGCTTCCTGCCTGGGTCCCGGCTTTCGCCGGGATGAGCGGGGTTCAGGGGGCCAAGGTCTTTGCGGCCGGCTTCGCGCGCTTCCGGCGCCGCCGTCTGCGCCGACGGCGGCGGCCAGGCCGCGCGGCCTTGGCTGACAGGCCAGCGGCCTCGACCATGGCGCGCAGGCCCGGCGCCGCCGGCTCCAGGGCGGCGAGCAGGTCCTCGATCAGCGGGCCGTAGACGGTGAGGTCGGCGGCGGTCTTGGTGGCGACCAGTTTCGGCTCGGCGGCGGAGTTGTCGTAGATGTCGACGTGGTCGGCGTGCTCGAAGAACCAGGTCAGCTCGCCGAACGAGCGGCGGCGGCGGTCGCGGATGGACGCCTCGGCGACGTCGTGGCCGCCCTTCTTCACCCGCTGGCGCACCCGCTCGACGTTCAGCTCGGCGGTTTCCAGGAACACGTAGATCAGCCGGACCGCGAAGCCCTCGGCGTGCGCGCGGTCCACCAGGGCGCGGTACTTCGGCGTCGACAGCACCGTCTCCACGCCCACCGTCTGGTGCGCGGCGACGCGACGCGTAGAGCCAGGTCTCGATGCGGGTGACCGCGGCGATGTTGGCGTCGGGCAGCAGCGGGATGCGCTCGTGGTCGGCGATGCGCTGGGCCAGCAGGTCCGGGTTGATGATCCAGATCGAGCCGGCCGGCGCGTCGATCGAGGCCTGGCCGTAGGCCGTGCTCTTGCCCGAGCCGTTGGCGCCGGCGATGATCCAGAGTTCGGGCTGGCCGTCGCTCACGACCTGACTGTCCGGCCGAGAGCGCGCCGAAGTGGCGTGCGATCGGGGCGCGTCCTTGCGCCCCCTCCGTCACTCGCTGCTGTCGCAGCGAGCGCCACCTCCCCCGTTCCGCTGCGCTTCACGGTGGAGGAGCGTATCGAACGCGAACCTGGCTCCTCCACCGTCCCGAAGAGGACGGGGGAGGTGGCAGACCGCGCAGCGGGCTGACGGAGGGGGCGCAAGGCCAGACCCTCAAGCTCCGCGTGATTCCAGCAGACTTCAACCTCGCCCGACGCTCACGACGCGGCCCGGTTGCCCTTGCGCGCCTTGCGCACGTTGTTCTTGAATACGTAGAGGAAATCGGCGCCGAAGGTGGCGCTGTTGGCGTCCACCGAGGTCACCCGGGTCTTGTCGCCGGCCGGCGTCGAGAGCGTCTTGGCGACGACCGACTTCGGCCGCTTGGCCGCCCGGCGCGCCTTCGCCTCCACCTTGATCTTCAACCCCGCCATCCGGCCGGTCCTCCTACCCGCCTGATATCGCTGCGCCGGCCCCCGATGGCAAGGGCGCGCCCCTCTCAACCCCCGGCGCAAGCCGGGACCCGGTCAGGAAGCCGTTGAAAGGGAGCCACGGAAAACACGGAAGACACGGACGAACTCTCGGGGGTCGGTGACGCGCACGATGCGTCTGTGCTTTCCGTGTTTTGCCGTGGTTCCCCTCTTCATCGCCTGCTTGCCGCCCTGCGTCCTGCCTGGGTCCCGGCTTGCGCCGGGATGAGCGGGAGTTAGGGCGGACGGACCCCGGAGGCCAGCCGTTGCCGATCGCCATCACCCCGCTCGTCCCCGCCGACCGCGCCGACTGGGAGCGGCTGTTCCGCGGCTACATCGCCTTCTACGAGCGCGACGAGCCGCAGGCGATGTACGACCGGGCCTGGGCGGCGTTCATGGCGGGGGACCGGCTGCACGCGCTGGGGGCGCGGCTTGACCAACGCCTGGTCGGCATCACGCACTTCTTCGTCCACCCCAGCACCTCGGGGCCGGACGTCTGTTACCTGCAGGACCTGTTCACCGACGCCGCCGCGCGCGGCCAGGGCGCCGGCCGGGCGCTGATCGCGGCGGTGGCGGACTGGGCCCGGGTCCAGGGCTGCGGGCGGCTCTACTGGCTGACCCATGAGAGCAACGCCGTCGCCCGCGCGCTCTACGACAAGGTCGCCGTCAACCGCGGCTTCATCCGCTACGACATCCCGCTGAGCTGAGCCTTGCCTGCCCTCCCTCCCCTTCATGGGGAGGGTGGACGATGCGAAGCATCGGACGGGTGGGGAGGTGCGGCACGACAACGAACTCATCGATGACGTCGGCGCACGACCTCAGGACTCCCCCACCCTGATCGCTTCGCGATCTGTCCCTCCCCACGAGGGGGAGGGATGAGCGCAGATGCGGGTGGTCTCAGCATTCCTGGCGCGACGGGCGGGAGCCGGGGCGCTATCTGCCGCCGCATGATCCTCTATTCCGACGACACCTCGCCCTACTGCGCCCCGGTGCGGGCGGCGATCTACGCCAAGCGGCCTGCCGATCGAGATCGTGGCGCCGCCGGGCGGGCTGCACTCGGAGGAATACCGGGCGATCAGCGGCACGGGGACGATCCCCTGCCTGATGCTGGACGACGGGTCGGCGCTGCCCGAATCGACCGTGATCCTCGCCTACCTCGACGAGCGGTTGCCGGAGATTCCGCTGGCGCCGGCGACGCCGGAGGGGCGGGCGCGGGTGAACCTGCTGATCCGGTTGGCGGTGGACGGCGTGATCGCGCCGATCGTCGGCCTGTTCCACGATCTCAGCGACGGCCTGCCGACCGCCAAGGCGACCGCGCTGGAGCGATTGCTGGCGGGCCTCGGCAAGGTCGAGCACTTCCTCGGCGAGGGCGGCTTCGCGGCCGGTCCGGCCTTCACCCAGGCCGACTGCGTGCTAGGCCCGGCGCTGATGGGTCCGGCGGCGCTCGGTGGCATGCTGCTGGACGCCCCCGACCTGGTCGCCCGCCACCCCAAGCTCGCCGCCTACCACGCCCGCGTCTCCGCCCACCCGGCGGTGGCCAAGGTGCTGGGCGAACTGCAGGCCGCCCTCGCCGCCAACCCGCTGCCGTTCTGATCGCTCCTCCACCGCGTAGCGGGGGAGGTGGCAGACCGCGAAGCGGGCTGACGGAGGGGGCGCAATCTCACCGTCGCTCTGGGCTCGCCGGCAGGCTCTCGTTGTCGCGGCCCTGCGCCCCCTCCGTCACGTCGCGCTCCGCAGCGCCGCGCCACCTCCCCCGTTTCGCTGCGCTGCACGGTGGAGGAGAGGCTTGACCGGAATTCAGTCGCGTGGGTCCTGGCGAGCGGCGGCGTAGCGCGGCCCGGTCTTTGACATCGCGAGGTTGAGAGAATTTCTGGGCCAGCGCGCCGGTCCGACGAGGCGCGCGGACGGGGCGGGGACCGTTATTATCGGACGTTTGCAGTTTCACGTGAAACATTGCGGTGTGAGGAAAACTGCAGCTCCCCCTCCCCTTCATGGGGAGGGACAGACCGCGCAGCGGTCAGGGTGGGGGAGTCCGGGGTCGCGCGCCGGCGTCGCCGGTGGCGTTCGTTGTCGCGGCGGACTTCCCCACCCGTCCGCCGCTGCGCGGCGTCCACCCTCCCCATGAAGGGGAGGGATTCCTATCCCCGCGCGCTGACGCGCCAGGCGCGGTAGCCGCGCAGGCCCTGGGCCAGCAGGCCGGGGGAGCGGTCGGCGCCGAAGTCGCGGATGATGTGGCGCAGCGCCGGTTCGGCGACCAGGGTGGCGGCCTTCTGGTAGCGGAACCACTCGAAGCGGCGCTGGTGCTGCTCCTTCCAGTCCTCGGCCTGGCCCTGGACCCGGAACGGGAACACGATCACCTGCACCGCGGTGGTCACCTCGCCCTTCTTCAGCCGCTTGTCGTAGCGGTAGGAGCCGGCGGGCTTGTCCTCCACCTCGCCGATGATGCCGGCCTCCTCGGCGGCCTCGGTGGCGGCGGCGTCCTGCGGCTTCAGGCCGGTCATCGGCCAGCCCTTCGGGATCACCCAGCGCTGAGTGCCGCGCGAGGTGATCAGCAGGATCCACAGCTGTCCCGCTTCGATCCGGAACGGCAGGGCCGCGTACTGGATGCCGACGATCTTGCCCGGGTTCATGACTGGGTGGGCTTCATGGAAACAACGGCGAACTTACGGCGTAGAGCGCGGCGGCGATCAGGCCGGACATCGGCATGGTGATCACCCAGGCTATCACGATCCGCCGGGCGACGCCCCATCTGACGGCCGCGGTGCGCCGGGCCGCGCCGACGCCGACGATGGCGCCGGTGATGGTGTGGGTGGTGGAGACCGGCACGCCGAGGTAGCTCGCCGTGAACAGCGTGATCGCCCCGCCGGTCTCGGCGCAGAAACCCTGCATCGGCGAAAGTCGGGTGATCTTGGCGCCCATGGTGTGGACGATGCGCCAGCCGCCGGCGAGCGTGCCCAGCGCCATCGCCGCCTGGCAGGAGAGCACCACCCAGATCGGCACGTTGAACGCGGCGTGGACGCCGCCGGGGCCCGCGCTGTGGGCGTAGAGCAGCACGGCGATGACGCCCATGGTCTTCTGCGCGTCGTTGCCGCCGTGGCCGAGCGAGTAGGCCGAGGCGGAGACGAACTGCAGCACGCGGAAGCTGCGGTCGACCGCCGCGGGGCGGGTCCGCACGAACAGCCAGGAAACCAGCAGCACCAGCAGCAGCGCCATCACGAACCCGAACGCCGGCGAGACGACGATGCCGGCGGCGGTCTTGGAGACGCCGTCGAGCACGATCGCCTTCGGCCCGGCCTTGGCCAGCCCAGCGCCAATCAGGCCGCCGACCAGGGCGTGCGACGACGAGGAGGGAATGCCGGCCAGCCAGGTGATGACGTTCCAGGCGATCGCCCCCATCAACGCGCCGAAGATCAGCCGGTCGGTGACCAGGGAGACGGCGACGATGCCCGAGCCGATCGTCTTGGCCACGTGCAGGCCGAAGAACAGGAAGGCGATGAAGTTGAACGCCGCGGCCCAGGCGACCGCGTAGCGCGGGCGCAGCACCCGGGTGGAGACGATGGTGGCGATCGAGTTCGCCGCATCGTGCAGCCCGTTCAGGAAGTCGAACGTGAGCGCGACGCCGACGAGGAGCATGAGGGTGAGCTCGGCGGCGGTCACAGGTTCCCCTCCCTCCCCCTCGTGGGGAGGGTGGACGATGCGAAGCATCGGACGGGTGGGGGTGTCCGCCGCGACAACGATCCTCGCCCGGCGTCCCCGCGCGGCCTCGGACTCCCCCACCCTGACCGCTGCGCGGTCTGTCCCTCCCCACAAGGGGGAGGGAGGAAAAGGCGAGCGTCCATCACAGGTGCTCGATCAGAATGCCGCTGATGCCGTTCGACACGTCCTCGAAGCGGTCGATCACCTTCTCGAGGTGGTCGAGGATGTCGGCGCCGACGATGAAGTCCATCGGGCGGGCCTGGCTGGCCTGGAACAGCGCCTTCATGCCGGCGTCGTAGACCTCGTCCGAGCGGTTCTCGATCCGGGTGACGGCCTCGGCGATGGCGTTGAGGCGGGCGGCGTTGCGGCGCATGTCGCGCAGCAGCTCGGTGGCCTCCAGGGTCAGGTACGAGGCCTGGATCGCCAGGTCGCCCAGCTCGCGCATCTGCGGCTGGAACTCGGTCACCTCGAACAGGGTGATCGACTTGGCGGTCTTCTGCATCTGGTCGATCGCGTCGTCGAGCGAGGTGGTCAGCTCGCGGATGTCGCCGCGGTCGAACGGGGTGATGAAGGTGCGGCGGATGGCCTGGAACACGCCGCGGGTGACCTCGTCGGCCGCCTCCTCGTGGCGGAAGATCGCCGCGCTGGCGGCCTCGATTCCCGCGCCGCCGTTGAGCAGGTCGCGAAGCGCCTCGGCGCCCTGCACCAGCAGCCTGGCGTGCGCCTCGAACCGGTCGAAGAAACTGTCCTCGCGCGGCAACAGCGCCTGGAACCACCGCATACAGGCCTCCCTCGCGCGGGTTTGCGAATCCCCCGCGCGCCGGGTGATTTTGTCCTAAGGCGGAGGGTCATGCGAGGGGCGCGTTGCCATGCTCCTCCACCGTGCAGCGTAGCGAAACAGGGGAGGTGGCGCGGCGCGTCAGCGCCGTGACGGAGGGGGCGCGGGGCGGTCGCAACGGCGCTTGACCGGGACGGTGCGGGTGTGGCGTCGGGACGCCCCCTCCGTCAGCCCGCTTCGCGGTCTGCCACCTCCCCCGCTTTGCGGTGGAGGAGCCGCCTCAATACCTCAGAAACGCCCGCCGCTCCTGGGCCCAGGCGGCTTCGTCGGGGGCGGTCAGAGCGTCGAGGTCGCCAGGTTCGGAGGCGCTGTCGTCGACCCACTCGCGCAGGTCCGGGCCACCGTTGATCACGTCGATCGGCAGCTTGCCGAGCTCGTACTCGTACGGGAAGTCGCGCCAGAGGTCGTAGCCGGGGTGCAGCTTGCGGATCGCCTTGAACGCCAGCGCCTGCACCCGCCAGGGGCGGAACGCGGCATGGCTGTACGACGGCCCTTCGGTGACGATCTGCACGCCGTTGCACAGCTTGCCGACGTGCTTGTGGAAGGTCGGCTCGAACCAGCAGTCGCGCAAGGTGCAGCCGGCCAGCCAGGGAGATCCGAGCGCCAGCATCTCGTTGATCAGGCGGCGCGCGTCGATGTCCGGCGCGCCGAACAGCTCGAGCGGCCGGGTGGTGCCGCGTCCCTCGGAGAGGGTGGCGCCTTCCAGCATCACGGTGCCGGCGTAGGCCCTGGCCATCCACAGATTGGGCGCGTTGGGGCTGGGGTTGATCCAGGCCCGCTCGCCCAGCGGCCAGCCGAAGCCGGGACCGGCGTCGGGCGCCAGCCCTCCATCTCGATCACCCGGTAGTCGACATCGAGCTTCAGGGTCTTCACGAACCAGGCGCCGAGTTCGCCCAGCGTCAGGCCGTGGCGCATCGGGATCGGCCCGGCGCCGACGAAGCTCTCCCAGCCGGGCTTCAGCTTCATCCCCTCGAGCGGGCGTCCGGCGGGGTTGGGCCGGTCCAGCACCCAGACCGCCTTGCCGTGTTTGGCCGCCGCCTCCAGCACGTACCTGAGCGTGGTGATGAAGGTGTAGATGCGGCAGCCGAGGTCCTGCAGGTCGACCAGCAACACGTCGAACGTCTTCATGCTCTCGTCGGTCGGCTTGCGCACCCGGCCGTAGAGGCTGAAGACCGGGATGCCGTGCACCGGATCGTTGAAGTCCGGGCTCTCGACCATGTTGTCCTGCTTGTCGCCCCTCAGCCCATGCTGCGGGCCGAACGCGGCGGCGAGCCTGATCTCCGGGCAGTCGGCCAGCGCGTCGAGGCTGTGGGTCAGGTCGGCGGTGACCGAAGCGGGGTGCGCCAACAGGGCGACCTTGCGCCCCTGCAGCGGCGCGCGCAGCGCCGGATCGGCCAGCAGGCGGTCGATTCCGAATCTCATCCTTGGCCGAACTTCATGGAGTCTCCTTCGGGAGCTCGCAAGCAAAGCTGCTTCTGTGGTGGAAATCTGGCTTTCCGGGCGGATGCGCCAGCGCCCAGTAGGATTTCGCGCCAACTGCGTCTTCGATGACGGCGGAGAGCGCCAACCTGCAGGGGCCCGGCGACAGGTCGAGCGCGGCGAGGTTGAGTTCGGCGTCGAGTTCGAGCCTCGCGCCGCCGGCCCGCACCTCGATCTGGGGCGTTGCGACCGGCGCCGGCGCCATGCCCTCGCGATAGCCGCTGAACCGATAGGCGGCCCACTCGGTCGAGGGGGCGAGATTGAACTCGACGTAGCCGTCGGCTGGCGCGGGCGCCAGGAACGCCTCGAAGCAGGTGTGTCGCCACAGCTCGTCGGTCCGCACCGGCGCGGCGATGGCCGGGATCGCCAGCAGCGCGATGTCGCCGGTCAGCCGATAACGCAGGCGCAGCGCCGACGGGCCAGCCCGCTCCACGTCGACCGCGATCGACGTGACGGCGTCGCACGGGGTCTGGGGGTGGAGACTCAGTTCGAGACGCATCGCCGCAGTGTAGCGGGCGCGCGCCGCGGTCAAACCGCTGATCGGCCCCTGGGTGCGGCGCGATGCCGCTTCTGCGCGTTAAGGGAGATGGAGATGAATCGAATCAAAGCTTTCCGATCATTCGGCGAAGTCCCATGCGCGAACGTGAACTCCAGAAGGTGACGGCCTTCATCGTCCGGCACGACCCGCGCGAGGTGCTTTTGCTGCGCGACCCGTTCACCGGCATCCAGTTCCCCGCCGGCGCGGTCGAGGCGGGCGAGGCGCCGGAAGCGGCGGCGCGGCGCGCCGGCGCCGAAGCGACCGGCCTCGACGACATCGGCGCGGCCATCCCCGCGGGCGTTTCGCTCGAGGAGGTGGTCGGCGACGGCTGGCTGGTGGCGGAGACCACCCCGGTGTTGTTCCGCCCGGACGCCCGCGCCAACAGCTGGGCGATCCTGCGCCGCGGCGTGGCGGTGACCTCGGAACGCGAGGAAGCCGGCTTCGTCCAGGTGACCTACGAGGAGGTCGACCGCCTCCCCTCCCCGCAATATCTCACCGCCCGGATCACCGGCTGGGTGCGCCGCGAGGCGCTGACAAAGGTGCTGCGACGCTTCTTCTTCGTGCTGCCCTACAAGGACGAGACAGCCGCGGCCTGGGCTCTGGGTTCAGGCGCGCAAGGACAGGTGCTGTTCTGGGCCCCGCTCGACACCCTGCCGGCGATCGTGCCGCCGCAGGACCAGTGGATCCCCTACCTCACCGCTGCGACCGGCGGGGCGCCGCTGCTGTCGGCGATGATGGGCAAGGCGGCGGCGGCCTAACTGGCCGAGATCGCCCGCGAACGCCGGTGGGCCATGCGGGCGAGGTCGACCATCAGCCAGATCAGGGCGGGGACGAAATAGACCTCGAACGAGCGGGCGTAGTTCGGCGTGCCGCCATCGTAGGCCTGGGGGACGAATAGCGCGGCCAGGGTGTACGACAGGCCGTGAACCAGTAGCAGGCGCCCGGTGTTGTCGCCCAGCTTCGAGAACACCAGCAGCCCGATCCGGCTGACGATCAGGACGGTGGCGGCGCACCAGAACATCGTGGCCAATTGAGCGTTCATGTGGGTCCCCTCGCCTTGCCTGCGGGGCGACAGTCTCACAACGCCAGGTTAAGCGACGGTTTGCGCCGCGACGCCGCGGGCCGTGTCGAAGGCCGCCCACATCGGTGCGCAGTCGACCATTTCCCGGGTCTCCATCGCCCGGTCGATCGCCATCACCGTCAGCCCGGCCTCGAGGCTGTCCCAGGGCGTCACCGGGAACGGCCGCGCGCCGTCGAGCGCGGCGGCGAGATCGATGGCCATCGCCTGATCGGCGCCGTTGTGGGCGTCGGCGGTGACGCCGCCGTAGTCGATCCGCTCTGGCTTGCCGCGATGCAGCGCGCGGCGGACCATCAGGCGGTTGCGCACCAGGTCGGCGATCAGCGTGCCCTCGGCGCCGGCGAGGTACCAGCGCCGTTCGGAAAGGGCGACGTGGCTGTTGGAGTGGAACGCCAGCGTGAAGCCGCTGGCATACTCGACGATCGCCGTCTGATGGTCGGCAAGGTCCATGTCGGACTGGAACGCGTCGTTGGCGGCGCGCCAGCCGGCGTCGCGCAGCGCGTAGGCGGGCGAGCCGTCCTCGTAGGCGCGGGGCGCGTCCGCGCGCTCCGGCGTAAAGATCCGTCGCCCGCCGAAACTCGCCACCCGCGTCGGCCTTGCCCCTGCCAGACGTCCGAAGATATCGAAGTCGTGGCAGACCTTGTCGAGCATGAACGAGCCGCCCCACTCGACGCGGCGGCGCCAGTTGCGGGCGAGGTAGGCGCCATGCTCGGGCGGCAGGTGCTCGGTGGCGTCCATCGAGATCAGCGGCCCCAGCTCGCCGGAATCGACCCGGGCGATCACCTCCTTGACGATCGGCATCGAGCGCATGACCAGGCCGATGAAGAGCGGCGGGAGCGTCCTGTCAGCCAGCGCCTTGGCCAAGGTCAGGCTCTCGGCCTCGGTGCGGACGATCGGCTTCTCGCAGAATACCGGATACCCAGCGGCGAGCGCGGCGGTCAGGTGCGTCAGGTGCAGGTGGTTGGGGCTGCCGATCATCACCAGGTCGTAGGGGCCGGCGGCAAGCAGCGCTTCCGGCGTCGCGAACGACCGGCCTGGCGGGATGCCCGCGAACTGCAGGATCGAGGCGCCGACCGGACCCGGGTCGACGTGGCCGTCGACGCGCAGGTCCCACCCCACTTCCTTCATCGCCGCGAGCACCGAGGCGATGCGCTGGCCAAGTCCGACGACGGCGATGCTGCGAGTGGTCATGTCGTCCTCCCTAGCGCCATCGCGAGGCTCGCGCACCTGTAAGCCCGCTTGACCCTGTTCGAACGAACGGTACGTTTTACGCAACGACAGCCAGGGAGATGCGCGCAGATGGCCTACGCCGCCGGACGGGTGATCAACGACGCCGACAGCCACATCATGGAAAGCCTCGACTGGCTCTCCAGCCACGCCGACCCCGGCATCCGCGACCGGCTGGGCAGCATGCGGCTGGAAGCCGGCGGCTCAGGCGCCGAGAAGGCGATCCTCAAGGCCCTGGCGCGGCAGAAAGACCCGGTCGCGACGGCGGAGATCGCCTCCAATGTCGTCGCTGGCCCCAAGGGTTGGGCGGCGTATGGCGCGATCGACCCTTCGGAGCGGACCAAGGCGCTGGACGATCTCGGCTTCTCGCGCCAGCTGGTGTTCACCACCTTCGCCGGCTCGCAGTTCTTGCCCTCGCCCGACCCGGAGGTGAAGTACGGCGGCGCCCGGGCGCTGAACCGGGCGATGGCGGACTTCTGCGCCAGCGACAGACGCCTGATCGGCGTCGGCGTCGTGCCGCTCGACGACCCGGAGCGGGCGTTGGCGGAGGTGAACGCAGCGATCGAGGCCGGTGTCGGGGCGCTCTGGATCCCGGCCGCGCCAGCCGGCGAGCGCTCGCCGGGCCACCCGGACCTCGACCCGGTCTGGGCGCGGCTGAGCGAGGCCGGCGTGCCGTTCATGCTGCACGTCGGCGCGGCCTCGCCGTCCCTGCCGCCGGCCTACCACAAGAACGGCCACCCCCGGCCAAAGGACTGGCTGGGCGGTGGCGAGAACCTGCGCGCCAAGGATTACTTCTCGCTCTGCTTCGCCCCGCAGAACTTCCTCTGCGCGCTGGCGCTGGACGGCGTGTTCGACCGCTTCCCGGCCCTGCGCGGCGGGGTGATCGAGCTGGGCGCCGGCTGGGTGCCTGACTTCCTGCGCCGGCTCGACCAGGCCTGGAAAGGCTGGCGCAAGACCGATCCGGTCATCGCGGGGCTCTCGATGCCGCCGTCGGAGTTCATCCGCCGCGCAGTGCGCTTCACCCCGTTCGCGACCGAGAACGCCGGGACCATCATCCGCGAGGGCGGCCCGGAGCTGTTCCTGTTCTCGTCCGACTATCCGCACCCCGAGGGCACCAAGAACCCGATCGAGCGGTTCGAGACCAGCTTCGAGGGGCTGGACGACGACGTGAAGGACCGCTTCTACCGCAGCAACTTCGAGGACATGTTCGCGGGCGCCTAAAGCCCAACCTCACAACGAGGCGCCGAACGCCCGCTCGATCAGGCCGGCGAAGGCGATGGTCGTGCGGTCTTCGAACCGGGGTCCGATGATCTGCACGCCGACCGGCAGGCCCGCCCTGGTCTTGCCGATCGGCGCGCAGGTCGCTGGCAGGCCGGGGAACGTCGCGATTCCTGGCCAGGCGATCTGGGCGCCGTAAGGCGTGGCCTCGCCGTTGACCGTCAGCCGCCGCTTGCCCCAGTCGGCCTCGTCGGTGTGCGGGAAGGCGGCGACGCCGAACGGCGGCGCCAGCACCACGTCGAACGCCTCGAACAGCTCCGCCCAGGCCGCCTGTGCGGCGACGATCGCGTCCAGCCCGTTCAGGTAGCCAAAGGTGTTCATCGCCGGCTCCGCCCCTGGCCTCCCACGGGCCGTGATCGCGCCAAGCATCCCCATGTAGGTCTGCTGCGCGGCCGCGAGGTCCGGGAGCAGCGGACTTGAGCGGGAAACCTCGACGCCCGCGGCCTCGAGCTGGCTGGCCAGGGCGTGCAGCGGCGCCAGCACCTCGGCGTCGACGCCAGCCATGGGGTGGGTGTCCAGCACGAGCACGCGGAAGTCCGCGAGTTCGGCCCCCCGCGGCGGGAGCATGTCGAGCCGATAGGCGTGCGCAGCGTCGCGGTCCGGCCCGGCGAGCACGCCCAGCGCCAGCGCGAGATCGCTGGCGGTGCGGGCGAGCGGACCTACGACGCCGAACTCGACGTCGGCGCTAGGCCCGTCGACGGGCGGCGGCGAATGGCCGTCGAGCGGAACCAGGCCCCAGGTCGGCTTGTGGCCGAAGACGCCGCACATGTGCGCCGGGACCCGGATCGAGCCGCCGATGTCGGAGCCATACTCCAGCGGGACCATGCCCGCCGCCAGCGCGGCCGCGGCGCCGCCCGACGAGCCGCCCGGGCTGCGGCCGAGATCGTGCGGGTTGTTGGTGCGGCCATAGATCGGGTTGGCGGCCTGCCAGTCGCCGAGGCTGGGCGGCACGTTGGTCTTGCCCAGGATCACCGCGCCGGCAGCCTTCAGCCGGGTGACCCCGACCGCCTCGGTCTTCGGCGTCCAGCCCTTGAACGGCGCAAGACCCCAGGTGGTGGGAAGGCCCGGGATATGGTTCGACTCCTTGACCGTCATCGGCACGCCGAGCAGCGGCCGGGTCTCCCCGCGAGCCAGCGCCGCGTCAGCCGCCTTGGCCGCGTCGCGGGCGCGGTCGAAGTCGCGCACCACGACGGCGTTGATCGGCCCGTCCTTGACTTCGATCACGCGGATCGCCTCGTCGCAGAGTTCGGCGGCGCTGACCTGGCGGTCGGCCAGGGCCTTGGCCAGGCGCCCCGCAGTCGCGGTGGCGTAGTCCAGCGTCTTGTCCTTCAGCATCGGCGTCATCTCCCAAGTCGCGGCGACGAGACCACCGCCCCGGGGCCGTGGCAAGGCGCGACGGCGCCGGCGCAACCCCACGGGTGCGGCGCCTTGTCACCAGCTTGGCCACAAATCGGCTGCATTGACTTACTTGAATGTGGTCGACGGGTTAGGGCGAAACACGAAAGGCTTCGAGTCATGAAGGCCTATCGAATTGTGGTTCACGACGACCGTAGCGCGGCCCCGATCGAGCTTGCCGCCGAGATGGCGCACGATGCGCGGGTCACCGAGTTCTGCCGCCAGCGTCTGGCGACGTCCGACAACGTCACCTCGATCGAGGTCTGGTCCGGCGCCAAGAAGCTTTGCCACCTGCGCAGCGAAGACCGGCGCGCGGCCTAGGCCGGACCGTCCAGCTCCGGATAACGCCGGAAAATTCCCTGTTCGTTGAACGCGATCCGCCGTTCTGACTTCAGATAGGCGGCGATCCTTGGCTGCTGTTCGACGCGCTCGGCCAGAGCAAGCGTCGCCTCCAGCTTCGGCGCCAGACCCGCCATCGCCCGCGGGAACGCGTACTGCAGGCCGCGGACGACCTGAAACAGCGACAGGTCGGCGTAGCACAGCGCTGCGCCAGCGAGGCCCGGCCCGCTTTCGCCGCCGGCTTTCAGAATGCGCTCGAAATAGCCGAGGTATTTCGGCATCCGCTCCTTGCGGAAGTGCTCGGCCCGCTGTTTCGCGGCCGCCTTCTGGTCCTCGTAGTAGAGCCCCGACGATATCGGGTGGTGCGTATCGTGCGCTTCGTCGACCAGATCGGCGATGGTCAGCTGCAGCTGGTTGACCCACAACCGGCCGGTCTCCTCCTTCGGCGCCAGATCATGGCGATGGCCCAGGTAGAACAGGATGTTGGTGGTCTGAGCGATCACCAGGCTTCGATCCACCAGGATCGGCGGGGCGAACGGCGGCGGCGTGAGTTCGGCCATCAGCTGCGCCAGGTTGCGCGCGCCCCCGCCTTCGCTCGCCGGGCGGCGCGCTACGTCGACATAGTCGGCGCCCGCCTGCTCCAGCGCCAGCCGGATGAATTCGCCGCGCCCCTGGATGCCCGGCCAATAATGCAGTTCGTAGGCCATCGCCGTTCTCCCGAGACCTCGCCGTCGGCGCAGATCCGCCAGCGGCTCCAGCGTTGCGTAGCGCTCCGCGGCGGGTTGGGACAGGGGGTCGCAGCCCTTCCATCGAAGGTCCTGAGGGCGCATATGCGCCAGCATGGGACCCTGGGCACGCCGCTCCGCCGCAACTTCGATGCTTCGAGGCGCCCGCGGGCGGTGCCCGCATTGCGGCAAAGGCAGGCTGTTCTACCGCTACCTGAAGGTCGAACCGGTCTGCCGGAGCTGCGGCCACGACCTCGATCGCTACCCCGCGGACGACGGCCCGGCCTATTTCACCGTGCTGCTGGTCGGACACCTGGTGATCGTGCCGTTCCTGATCCTCGGCGCGCCGCTGATCTGGAAGGCGAACCTGTGGATCCTGATCCCGGGCGCCCTCGCGGCGGTGGCGGCGATCACCCTGACCGCCCTGCCGGTGGTCAAGGGCGCCTTCATCGGCCTCACCTACGCACTCAACATCAACCGCGCCGACGCCCACCTGCACACGGCCGACGCGGCCGAGTAGCCACCGTCAGGCAAGGCCGAGTTGGGCGCGCAGCTTCCGCGTCAGCTTGGCGACGACGATTGCGTGCGCCTGATCGAGATAGGCCTGGATCTCTTCATCGCCGAGGGCGTCGGGCGACGTAAGCTGGACCCACTTGGCCCGCTGCAGGTAGGGCGCCGGCCGCGCCAGACCCTGCTCACATAGCAGTTCGAACGCCATGTCCGAGGCCTTGAACGCCAGCCCCCAGACCTTGCCCTCGGTCATCGCGAAGATCTTGCCGCCGACCTTGAAGACGTGCGTTCCGCCCCATTGGATGTGCAGTGTGGCCGCCGGCAGCGACAGGCAGTGCGCGTCGAGGGCTTCCGGCGTCATGTTGGCCCTACGGAAGAAGCGGTGCATGGACGCGTCCTTCCCAGCTGATGCGTTCGCTTGTGGCAAGAGCGGCCATCGCTATATTCCGCCGCTCCCCAAGGGGGCGGCAGGACCGGGCGGCGGCGCCGAGTGGTTCTTGCTTTCAGTCTGCGTGCGCCTTAGGCGGGCGCTGTGGTGAGGTGGCCGAGTGGTTGAAGGCGCACCCGCTCGGCCGGGCCGAGCGGTTCTTGCGCAAAGTCTGCGTGCGCCTTAGGCGGGCGCTGTGGTGAGGTGGCCGAGTGGTTGAAGGCGCACGCCTGGAACGCGTGTATAGGTGAAAGCCTATCGAGGGTTCGAATCCCTCTCTCACCGCCACTCTTTCCCTGAAACTTGGCTCTGAGCGGATGCCCGCGTCGCATGCTGCGGTAATCGCGGGCTATTTGCGCCCCAAACCCTACCACGCCAAGGATGGTGGAGCCGCTAATTCCGCGCTTTCAGCGGCCTATTCGGACCCAAGTCTCCAGCCGCTCGGGAGCGAGTTGAGTTTTGCCTGAAATCCCTGTTCCAGGAGATTCTGGCGAGCGGGTGCGGGTCTCTGAGATCCTCGCAAACGCCGGTGGCTATTGGTTTTTTGGGCCGTGCGCTTCGTCGCCGCGGCTGCAGGGAACAGGGAATTATCAGGGACGATAACAGGGGAATAACAGGGGATCTATTCGGGCCGGAACAGGGAATCTCGAGCGTTGCGGAATTGCGCGCGGAGACCCCGCAGCCGGGGGTATTCAGTCCGGCTGACGAGCGCCCCGTAGGCGCTCTAGCCACGCTTCTTGATCGGCCCAGGCCAGCGGCGCATCCGAGCGTATCAGGGCATTCAAATCGAGCCCGGCTGGCTGGCGCCCTTCCAGGATCAGGCGTTGGAGATCGGGCGCGAGCAGCGCGAGGCCGCACAGCTTGCGCTCATAGACGTTGGACGGCGCCTTGGCCTCCCGCGGGATGGCTGGCGACCAGGGTCCAAGGCTTTCGCGATTGAGGACGGCGTGCGCCGACTTCAGCGCGGCGGCGAGCACGAGATCCTGCCGTTTGTCCCGCCGGTGCGAGCGGCCCTCGTGATCGAGCAGCCAGGTCCGCCCGCCCCTGAACACCGGACGCATGGGAAGCACCACCCGAATGAGTTCGCCATCAGGGGTCTCGAAGAGTGCGCGCTGGCCTGCGTCCATGCGCCCCAGCAGATCTTCCATCGCCAAGTCGGCGTGGTGGCCGGCGAAGAGGGATTCGGCGCGCAGCAGCGAAGTGCAGCTCGGCGCGGCGCACTTCGATGCGTTCCAACATCGGGTCCAGTGCGGCCCAATCGCTCTCCGATCGGCCCGAGAGCCGCCGCAGTTCGCTCTGCACGAAGGCCTCCAACTGGTCCGCGGGTATGCGCCGCGCGAGCGTCGCCGTCAGCCTGGCCGCCGGACGTAAGCGCGGTGGCGACATAATAGCGGTAGAGCTTGCCGCCCCGGCCGTAGGCGAAAGTCGGCGTCATGGGCGCGCCATCGGCCGTGACGATCCGCCCTGTCAGCCGCGCGCTGGCGGCTTGGGCTTTGCGGCCACGCCGCTCGATCCGGTTCGCCGTCAGACGCGCTTGGACGGCGGCGAAGAGCTTGTCGTCGACGATCGCCGGGTGGCCGCCGGGGTAGGACTTGTCGCGGTGGCAGATCAAGCCGAGGTAGTGCCGGTTTTGCAGAAGGTGGAAGAGCGCGCCGCGGCTGAAGCTCGCCGCCACCAATGGCCCGCCCGGACTTGGACCGCCATTCCTTGGAGCGCACGCCGCGGCGTTCAAGCTCGTCGCGCAGCCGGTGGACCGATCCAAGCTTCAGGTAGCGCTCGAATATGGAGCGCACCTGCGCCGCCTCGTCCTCGTTGACGACCAGCTTGTGATCACCGGCGTCGTAGCCTAGCGGGACGATGCCGCCCATCCACATGCCCTTGGCCTTGGAGGCGGCGATCTTGTCGCGGATGCGCTCGCCGGTGACCTCGCGCTCGAACTGGGCGAACGACAGCAGCACGTTCAGCGTCAGCCGCCCCATGCTGGTGGTGGTGTTGAAGGCCTGGGTCACCGAGACGAACGAGACGCCCCTGGCGTCGAAGGCGTCGACGATCTTGGCGAAGTCCGACAGCGCCCGGGTGAGGCGATCGACCTTGTAGACCACGACGACGTCGATGCGGCCGCGGCCGATGTCGTCCAGCAAGGCCTTGCAGACCTGGCCGATCCAGTCGACCCGCCGGAAAAGCCGCCATCGTCGTAAGCCTGTGCGAGGCAGGACCACCCCTCGTGCGACTGGCTCTTGATGTAGGCTTCGCAGGCCTCGCGCTGGGCATGCAGGCTATTGAACGACTGCTCCAGCCCCTCCTCGGAGCTCTTGCGGGTGTAGATGGCGCAGCGAAGGGTCTTGGCCTTCGCCGGGGTCTGGGCGTTCACGTCCCCTCCCCCTGCCGCAGGCCGAAGAACCGCGGTCCATTCCAGCGCGCGCCGGTGATGAGCCGGGCGATCTCGGAGAGGCTGTCGTAGTCGGCGCCGGCGTAGCGGAAACCGCTCTGCGTCACCTCCACCTCGTGGCGCAGGCCCTTCCACTCCCGGGCTAAGCGCGCGCCGGCGTTGAGGCTGGGCCGGCGCGGGGCGCCGGATTGGCGCAGCAGCCTGCGGGTCTCGGCATCGAACCCGCCGAGCGCCGCCGCCTGGATCTTCCAAGCGAGCAGGCGACGCAGAAGATCCGGCGAGCGCAAGCGCCGGCGGCGCCCCGTAGCGGCGGCGCCATTCGAGGCGAAGCCCCTCGAGGTCCAGGCGCACAAGCGCCTGGACCTCTTCTCTAAGGCTCTCGGCCCCGCTCACAGGGCCGAGCTCGGCGATGCGGTAGGTTCGAATCCCCTCGGACTTTTCCGAGGTGATCGTCAGGCCGAGCTTCTTCTTGACCGCCCCCGACATGGCGCCGCGCACCGAGTGGGCTTGCCAGCCGGTGGCGGTCATCAGCTCGTCGATGCGAGCGCCCTCGGGCCGGCGCAGCAGATCCACGACGGCTGCGATCTTGCCCTTGGGCGAAGCGGGCGAGGTGTTGGGCGAGTGTTGCGCAACGTCTGGGCCAGCGTCTTGCGGGGCATCGCTGCTGGGAGAAGCGCCCAGATTCAGCGCCTTAGTGGTCTTCGGGGTCTTGGTCATGGTGTCCTCGGTTCATCGGGGCGACCGTCGTGGTCGCCCCTACCGAGGCGAGCCCGGACCGACCGGGCTCAGGAGGACAGCGTCCACCAACGCTCCGCTTCGCCGTGAAGTCCAGTCATCTTCCGCCGGGACAGACTCCTTGTCGGCGGGTGTCCGGCGCCATACCGTTGCTGCGAACTCGCTGCCCCCGGGCGAATGTCATCCTTTGACAGCAACCGGGGGAGTCCATGCCCCACCCATCTGCAGACGCCCCGCCGCGCAGCCTGGCGATCGAGTATGTCGCGATTGATCAGCTAATCCGCGATGCGCGGAATCCACGCGTCCACTCCAAAAAGCAGCTCGGGCAGATCACCGCCAACATCCGCCGCCACGGGTTCCTCTTCCCGATCACCGTCGATGGCCAGAACCACATTATTTGTGGTCACGGAAGGCACTCGGCCGCCAAGGCGGCTGGGCTCACCGAGATCCCGGTGGTTCGCGTCGAGGATCTCACGCCGGCCCAGATTCGCGCGATTCAAATCAGCGACAACAAGCTTTGTGAGAACGCTGCCTGGGACGAGCGGCTGCTCGGCGAGGCGTTGCGCGATCTGACGTTGGAAGGTCTCGACCTTGAAGTCGACCTCACCGGCTTCGAGGTCGCGGAGGTCGACAGACTAATTCTCAATCTCGACGAGGACCCGGACGACCCAGACGACGAGTCCGCCGCCTTCCGGCCCCGCCGTGGCACGCCGCGGCGACCTATGGGAGGTCCTCGGCCACCGCATCTTCTGCGGCGATGCGCTCGATGCGGCGTCCTACGTCGCGCTGATGGACGGCGAGACCGCAGCGGCCACGATCACCGATCCACCGTTCAACGTGAGGATCCAGGGCAACGCTGCCGGTTTCGGCAAGACCAAGTACGCCGAGTTCGCCCAGGCCAGCGGCGAGATGTCCGAGGCGGAGTTCACCGACTTTCAGATCACCGCCTGTCAGCGGATCGCCGAAGTCTCCGCCGATGGCGCGCTCGCCTACGTTTTCACCGATTGGCGTCATCTCTTCGAGGCGATCGTCGCGGGACGCCGCGCCTTCGCCGGCCAGCGAAATTTGTGTGTCTGGGCCAAGACCAGCGGTGGGCAGGGGAGCTTCTATCGCAGCCAGCATGAGCTGGTGCTGGTCTGGACCGCCAAGCCTGGCAAGCCGCGCAACAACATCCAGCTCGGGCGGTATCGGGCGCAATCGCACCAACCTCTGGACCTGCGCTGGCCCTTCCACCTTCGGGCGCGCAGACGATGACGGCAACCCGAGGCACGATCACCCGACCCCCAAGCCCGTCGCGCTGATCGCCGAAGCGATCCTCGACTGCACCGCCAGAGGCGAGATCGTGCTCGACCCGTTCCTCGGCGGCGGCGCCGCCCTCCTCGCCGCCGAACGCACCGGGCGTCGTTGCCGCGCGATCGAGATCGAGCCGAAGTTCGTCGACGCCGCATTGCGTCGCCTGCGCCGGCTGACCGGCGAGGATGCGCGCCGCTTCGGCGATGGACGGCTCTTCAGCGACCTCGAGCGCGAGGCCACCAATGGATAGTCCACGAAGACGACCAGCCGGTCGGCTACGGCCGCCCGCCGGTGGGACGCCGATTCGAGAAGGGGCGATCGGGCAATCCGGGCGGTCGTCCTCGCGCCGCGCGCTCGCTGGGCAAAGAGATCCAGGAGGCGCTCTCCGAGAAGGTGGAGATCAAGGACCAGGGGCGTCGCCAGCGGGTCACCAAGCGCAAGGCCGCCGCCAAGCAACTCGCCAACGCCAGCGCTTCGGGCGACCTTCGCGCGATCAAACTCGCCGCCGACGTGGCCGCAAGGGCCGACCCCAGCGCGCTGGAGGCGGCAGCGCCACTGACCAGAGTCCGAGGCCGAGATCGCCGAGCGCCTGGTGGCGCGCATCCGCGAGGGCTGGAGGCCGGTCGATGCTTGATCGCGGCCAGCTGGACGTTCTGACCCGGCTCGACCTCTACACCTTCATCCAGCGCGCGTTCGCCGAACTCAATCCGGGCGAGCCTTTCCTCGAGAACTGGCACGTCGAGATGATGGCGGCCGAGCTGATGGCGGTTTGGCGGGGCGAAGAACGCCAGGTCATCTTCAACCTGCCGCCTCGGTATCTGAAGTCGCTTTGCATCTCGGTGGCGTTCGTCGCCTGGGTGCTGGGCCAGGATCCGACACGCGTCGGTTCATGGTCGTCAGCTACGGCCAGGAGCTGGCCGAGAAGCTCGGCCGCGACACCCGCGCAGTCATGATGACGCCTTGGTATCGAGCCCTTTTTCCACGCACGATCCTCTCGCCAACCCGTCAGAGCGCGCACGACTTCGAAACGACGCTCGGCGGCGGGCGGCTGGCGCTTTCCCGGGGCGGGCCGATCACCGGCCGCGGCGCGCATTTCATCATCCTCGATGACCCGATCAAGGCCGATGAGGCGCTCTCGGACCTCGCGCGTCAGAGCGCCAACAATTTCGTGGCCAGCACGCTCATCACCCGTCGCAACAACCCGCGCACTGTCGCCTACATCGTGGCGATGCAAAGGTTGCACGAAGACGACACGTCCGGATGGCTGCTGAGGGCCGGGGGCTGGCGCCACGTCTGCCTTCCCGCGATCGCGCAGGAAGATGAGGTCTGGACCTACCAGACCCCGTTTGCCGCCAAGGTGGTGCGACGGGCGGCGGGCGAGGTTCTGCATGATGAACGCGAGCCACGCCCGGAGCTAGACAAGGTGCGTCAGACGCAGGGCGACTATTTCTTCACCGCCCAATACCTGCAGCGTCCCGTCCCAATGGCCGGCAACCTGGTCCCGATCGAGAAGTTCGGTCGCTACGAGCCGACCGAGCTTCCATCGACCTTCGACGAGGTGGTCCTGAGCCTCGATACCGCCTTCAAGGACAAGGAACTCTCCGACTACTCGGTCATCACCCACTGGGGTCGCAAGGCCAATCGGGTCTATCTCGTCTGCGTCTACCGAATGAAGGCGACCTACTCCGATCTCAAGGTGAAGCTGGGTGCGCTGTTCAGCGATGTGCGGCCGCACCGCGTTCTGATCGAGGACTGCGCCTCGGGCCAGTCGCTGATCCAGGAACTCAAGAGCGAGGGCGTCTACGAAGTCGCCGCCTGCACCCCGAAGGGCGACAAGGCGGTCAGGATGCTGCAAGCGGCGATCCTCATCGAGGCTGGCGAAGTGTTCATTCCCGCCGATGCGCCCTGGCTCGCCGTCTACCTGCACGAGCTGGCCGCTTTTCCGGCGGGGCGGTACGACGATCAGGTCAATTCGACGTCGCAGGCGCTCAACTGGTTTCGCGAACGCAAGCACAAGAACGGATGGATCGAGTACGCAAAGCAAAGATACGAAAGCCGCCGCGAGCGTCCGACCGCGCCGCCCCATCTGGAGGCGCCATGGCGCAGAGATTCACAGTTGTTGGACCGCTGGGACTGAGGCTCCCCGCGCGACCATGATCGACGTTCATTGTCAGTCTCCTACGGACGGACTGCCGCTCGTTGAGCGCCGAAGTCGACTGAGAGTTCGAGCTGCCGCGAAAGTCCAAATGTCGGTTTGGCGCCAGGAGCGGTCATCAGAGCGCACGCGCAAAGCAGACGTTTGTCGCACATTTGGCCCTAAGAAACGTTCCGGGGACTTTTTCAACACAATCCGCCAATAGCCGTCATTGGCCCGGTGCCAAGGAGCGGACGTTCCGAGAACGGCTCGCTAGTAGCCGCGTGATCCCATGGCCGTCATCGAAACTTTGGGCGCTCCGCGATATTGCGGCGTGTCGCGATAGACCCTGAGCGGGAAGTCGAAATCTCGTTTGTGCGAGTAGACAGCCGCGTAGGCCCAACTGCACTGGAGATAGTTGAGGTTCTCGACGTTTTCAGGTCGGCAGGCAAATGGAACCCCAGTCATGAGCGCGTCGTAGAGAGGAACATGCTCAGTCAGTATCTTCTGTGAGAGCGTGCGACCAAGTTCAGTCGTCGGCTCACCTCGCTCTATCGCTTGCGCGTTGTCGAAGCCCTCGATCAAATCATTACCGACAGACCGACACGGCATGTAGAGCGCAAATTGGGGCGAGAGCGGCAGAAGCGCCTCGACACCGGCCACGTCGAAACCCAAACCGGTCCCGTCGTTTGGATCGGCCGTTCGCTGTAAGACCAGAGGATTGTCCCCCAGATAGAAGAAGCTGTCGCCAACGGCCTCCATCAATGCCCAGCGCCTCCCGACGAGTTCGTCGGCGACAATGAAAGCGCTTCGCCAAGCTTGCGCGAACACACCACCAAAAGCTTTCCGGGGAATGGTTTGGTCAAATCCTTTATAGAAAGCCTCCGTTCGAAAGCACTGGGCCGCCATGAAATCCGCGAGTTTGCGTCGGTCATCGCCGCTGCAGCCCGCTAGCGAACCGCTGGCAACGATCCCCTTCAGTACGGGCGCCGCCTTTGTCTCGATCTTCGTCAACTCTCGCTCATAGGAGACAGACCGTCCTTCGATCTCGAATTCGTTGAAGGCGACTTCAGACGCGGCATGTTTCGGTGGCGGCTTGGTGACGATGTCGGTCTTGATGTCGAGCCGAAAGACGCGCCCGTCTCGGTCGGCGAAGTGTTTGATAAGGAACTTCGGGACCCAGTGCTGATTTTCAACTTGTTCCACGTCAGGTACCTGCGCCTTCCAGCCATTACTGTAATGGGCACGACAGCTTGGCTCCAGCGGGCGTCCACACCATTTGGGTCGGCAGTGCTGTCGGCGCCATGCCCGAGGAGTGGCAGATGACGTTGTTGATGATCTGGCGCGAGGGCTTGGCCGAGCGGGTTTGGATAGTCTCATCAATCGACAAGGTTCCGTGCGGTCGCGAATACGGCTCGAGAATTCGACCCAGCCCCGCATCCGAAGATAAGTTGATGGGATGAACACGCTTTCGATGAAGCTGCTATATCGACCGCTCCGGATCGGTTGGTGCGTCCCGTCAGGTGACTTCGAATCGTTCCGGCGAGCCGCCCGGGCCACCTTCACTATGTGGGGCGGGCGCTACAATCCTGTCATTCCAGTGGGCGAACCGGAACTCGGCGACGCATTGGTGAAGCTCTTCCGAGTGGACGTTCTGGTGCCACTCTCGCCCCAAGATGACGTGCAAGACTTCGCCAAAGCGTACAAGTACCTACCCTGGCCGTTCTTTGGGCATGAACTCTTTGTCGACAAATCAGGCGACCGGAAAGGCCCGGTGGTTGTAGATATCAGCCATCCCATCATCCGCCTTCATAGCGAATGTTATAAGAACAACTCAGCGCCCGAGCCAGGCGTCGACCTATACGAATGGGATGACGCCGACCCTCTGGCCGACATCTTTCTGTGTTCGTATGGAGCCGTTCCGCCACCCAACGAGACGGGAGTCGACTATCTCGGTCTCGCGCGGACGCACCTCTTCGGCGCGCGAAACGTCATTCAGACCGGCCAGGCGATTCAGCTCCCCCAACCAGGGCGAGAGACGATCGCCTCGTTGAACCGGGCCTTCATGGAGACCCACTACGTCGTTCGAAACAACTGGGACTATCCCGGCTTCTACGTTGGCGAAGCCGACAACTTCGCCGACGTGGTCAACTTCTGGAATATCCGAGCAGCGGGCGTTCCGGTCCAATTCTTCGACCCGAAACACGAGGGGCGCCTCAAGCCCAAGACGGACTTCTGGGCCGACCAAATCCGGCGCGCCCCGCCTCGCAGGTTTGGGCCGCAGGGAGTCGCGGTCTGGCACCGAACCGAACGTTCCGTTGATGATGACCTCCGTCACTTCGGCACGGGCCTTACGCTCTGCAGCGTGCATACGCCGCTCTGGAACGGCGGCAACCTCCAAGCTCCCTTTATGTACTTTGCCGATAGCTCAGCGCTGGCCTCAGTCGGCGAGAATGGAGGAGTAACGTCGGTATCGTTCGCGCTTTCGGACAAGCCGTTCGTCGTCGACCGCGATACCTACGACCAACAGTATGTTCTGTCTGTCGACCCGGGCATCGGGCTCTTTCAGAACGAACGTGCGACGCTCCACACACCGTTCATTCCTGAGCTCAACGTGTTCTATGGCCGCAACGTCCACTTCGCCTGGAACGAAGTGCGTGCCGAACCTGAGAGCCTCGAACTCATCACGGCGATCTCCTCCGACAGCCAGTCACTTCGGGCTCTGGACGTGACGCAGCTCGTCGCAGAGATATTCGGGACGGTCGGGATCAAGGCCACGCCCAGTCGGGCCGGCCTCGTCGCCACAACCCTTATTCGCCAGATGGGAGGATTGGAGGGCTGCCGGCCATTCAAGATCGCGGGCGTACGAAGCCTAATCGAAAACCACCGCCCGGATCAGTCTTTCGATAGAGGCTGCGCCATGCAAACGATCCTGGGCAAGGACACTGAGCACCCTCTCTCCGACTATCAGTGGCTCTACATCGAGCCCCGGAAGATCGGCTCCGAACTCAAGAACGGCGCGGTGTTCTCTTATCTGCTCGACAAGGGCGTCTTCCGGCCCGGCCTCAAATTCGATTGTCCCAGCTGCAATCTTGAGTTCTGGCGCTCGCTCGACGATGCGATGTCTCGGCTTGAGTGCGAGTATTGCGGCCACGGATTCAACGCCGCCCCGCAATTGCGGGACAAAGCCTGGGCTTTCCGCCGCTCGGGCCTCTTCGGCCGCGACGATCACCAGGAGGGCGCGGTTCCTGTGCTGCTGACACTTCAACAGCTCATGCACATGCATAACCTGAGTGACCAAGTCTTCACGACAGCGATGACGTTGATGCCCAGTGGGGCGGCGATCCAGCCGTGCGAGACAGACTTTGTGGTCGTAACCTCCAGGCCGCGCGACCACCGCATTCAGATTGCCATTGGCGAGTGCAAGACCAGAAAGCCAATCACCGCCGATGATGTGTCCAAGCTGTCCGCCGTGGCCGAAGCGTTTCCATCGGACCGTTTCGATGTTTTCGTCATTTTCTCGCGGCTAACGCCGTTTACGCCCGAAGAGGTCGAACTCGCAAAGGCCGCCAACAAGCCCTACCGGACGCGGGTGATCCTTCTCACCGACCGGGAACTCGAGCCTTCCTTTGTTTACGAGCGCACGGCGAAGGAGTTCGACATTCGACAGACGGCGGTCAGCTACGAAGATCTCGCGAACGCGACTGTCAGAGTCTTCTTCCAGAACGCGAAGCGCCAACCTCCCGGCATGACTGCGGCGCAATGAACGAGGGAACGCTATCCGATTGACGACCCCAAGTCCGGTGCCCGAAAGCGGACCACCTGAAGGACCGCAACGAGCCATCAACGGTCATTCCGCGCCTAAGGCGCATTCCTGGAAGTCGACCGGGCGTCCGCGTCTCGACCCCACCCCAAAAGGCATGAGGAAGCGCGAAGGGGTGGCGCTAGACCGCCGCCTCAATCACGGCCTCGGCCGCCGCCCCTTCCCGCATCACCTCCGCCACGATCTCGAACGAGCTCCGGCGGGCGGTGTGGTCAAAGATCTGGGCTGTGATGATCAGCTCGTCAGGGCGGTTTCGGGCGATGAAGGCGTCCAGGCCAGCCTTCACGGTCGCCGGGCCGCCAACCACGGAGCGCGACAGGGTCTGCTCCAGCAACTCCTGGGCGCCGGGGCCAATGATCGCTGCGATGTTGTCCACGGGCGGCGGCAGAGGGCCGGCGCGGCCGGTGCGCAGGTTGATGAAGGCCTGCTGCAGCGAAGTGAAGAGGCGGTGCGCCTCGGCGTCGGTGTCCGCCGCAACCACGGTCAGGCCGAGCATCACATGGGGCTGCGCCAGGTGCTCGGAAGGACGAAACCGTTCGCGGTAGATCCGCACCGCCGCGTCCATGTCGGCCGGGGCGAAGTGGGACGCGAAGGCGTACGGCAGGCCGAGCATGGCCGCCAGTTGGGCGCCATAGGTGCTGGAACCGAGTATCCAGACCGGGACGTCCAGCCCCGCGCCGGGCACTGCCTGGACGGCCTGGCCGGGCTGGACCGGCTGGAAGTAGTGGATCAGTTCCACCACGTCGTTGGGGAAGGAGTCGATATTGCCGCTGAGGGTTCGGCGCAGGGCATGCGCCGTCAGCTGGTCCGTGCCGGGCGCGCGGCCGATCCCCAGGTCTATGCGGCCGGGATAAAGGGCGGCCAGCGTGCCGAACTGCTCGGCCACCTGCAGCGGCGCATGGTTGGGCAGCATGATGCCGCCGGCGCCGATGCGGATCGAGGACGTGCCCTCGGCCACATAGCCCAGGGCCACCGCGGTGGCGGCGCTGGCGACCCCCGGCATGTTGTGGTGTTCCGCCATCCAGAACCGCCGGTAGCCCAGCCGTTCGACGTGACCGGCCAGATCGCGGCTGTTGTGCAGCGCCTGGCGGGCGTCGCCGCCGAGGACAATGGGGGACAGGTCGAGCACGGACAGGGTGGTCATGGGCGACATATAGGCGCCGTCCGCCGCCGTCGCAGAGCCGGCTCTCGACCGCGGAGCGGGCCGATGGCGGCGGCTCGGTGTCTTGCGGCCGCTGAGACGGGCTTCTAGCTGTCGCGACTGACCTTTGACCCTCCGCGCAAAGGCAGCTGGGTGAAACAGTGCCCAAAACACATTGAGCGACATCCACTGACGCCGGCTCAACGGCAGCTTTCCGGCGCGGCCCCAACGGTGAGTTTCGACCGAGGCTGTGTGAAAACGCGGTGTGAGTTAGAATCCTGAAGCAACTGCTTCGGGGCTCAGGATGAAGCGCTTCGTCGAGGGTGAGGATCGTCGGCAGGGGGTGCTGCTGCCGGAGTTCCTGGACGACTACGTGTCGGAGGAGAACCCGGTGCGGGTGATCGAGGCGTTCGTCGAGGCGCTGGATCTGGGGGCGCTGGGGTTCGAGGGCGTGGTTCCGGAGGCGACGGGACGGCCCGCCTACCATCCGGGCCTGCTGCTGAGGATCTACGTCTACGGCTACATCAACCAGGTGGCGTCGAGCCGGCGGCTGGAGCGCGAGGCGCAGCGCAACGTCGAGCTGATGTGGCTGACCGGGCGATTGGCGCCGGACTTCAAGACCATCGCCGACTTCAGGAAGGACAACGGCCCGGCGATCCGGGCGACCTGCCGCCGGTTCGTCGACCTGTGCCGGCGGCTGGAGCTGTTCAGCCAGGCGCTGGCGGCGATCGATGGCAGCAAGTTCAAGGCGGTGAACGCGCGCGACAGGAACTACACCCGGGCCAAGCTGCAGAAGCGGATGGATCAGGTGGAGGCCGGCATCGCGCGCTACATGGCCGCGATGGAGACGGCCGACCGCCAGGAGGGCGAGCTGGCCCAGGCCAGGTCGGGCCGGCTGAAGGAGAAGATCGCCCAGCTTCGCGAGCAGATGGCGGCGTTCAAAGCGATCGAGCCAGTGGTGGAAGCCGCGCCGGACCAGCAGCTGTCGCTGAGCGACCCCGACGCGCGCTCGATGGCCACGAGCGGCAAGGGCACGGGCGTGGTGGGCTACAATGTCCAGACGGCCGTCGATGCTGAGCATCACCTGATCGTGGCGCACGAGGTGACCAACGCCGGCAACGACCGGGCCCAGCTGGCGAAGATGGCCGGCGAGGCCAAGGCGGCGATGGGCGCCGACGCGCTCGAGGTGCTGGCCGACCGCGGCTACTTCAGCGGTCAGGAGGTGCTGGCCTGCGAGCCGCTGGGCGTGACGCCCCTCGTGCCCAAGCCGCTGACCTCGGGCGCCAAGGCCAGGGGCCGCTTCGGCAAGCAGGACTTCGTCTACCGCCCGGACGAGGACGTCTACCGCTGCCCCGCCGGCCAGGCCCTGACGCGCCGCTTCACCGCGCTCGAAGAGGGCATGAACATCCACATCTACTGGACCTCCCACTGCGCCGGCTGCCCGCTGAAGGACCGCTGCACCAGCGGCAAGGAGCGACGCATCCGGCGCTGGGAGCACGAGGGCGTCATCGACGCCATGCAGGCCCGGCTCGACGCCAGGCCGGACGCCATGCGCATCCGCCGCGCCACCGTCGAGCACCCCTTCGGCACGCTCAAGGCCTGGATGGGCGCCACCCACTTCAAGATGCGGACCCTCGACAAGGTCCGAACCGAGATGAGCCTCCAGGTCCTCGCCTACAATCTGAAGCGGGTGATCGCGATCCTCGGCCCCAAGCCCCTCATGGCCGCAATGCGGGCCTGAGCGGACGCACTCTGCTTGTGCCGATGGCTCACGCCCAACAAGCGAGAGCGCCGCGCCGAGCCCGCGAGAAGACCCTCAGATCACGTTCTCACACAGCCTGGACCCAAAGCAGGCGGTTCCCGGTGATGTCTTGAAGTGCCCCAACGACGTGGTCGCCAAGATCACGACTGAGGTCTGGCCACTAGCCAACCTTGATGTAAGTCAGGGCGAAGTCGTGCTTCCATCGGTCGCCATCGTGCGAGCCCTCCCAAGCGCCGCTGATGGTGTTGCCGTCGGCGGAGAACACGCCATTGAATCGCTGCCAAAAGCCGGGTGCCTCCCGCCGGAGTGTCCAACCACGTTCGTCGAGGCCCATACGGTAGACCCGCGCTACGCCCCGGGAGTTGTAGTAATGCTGAACGAAATCGTCGGGCTCAGCAGCGGAGCCGATGATGGCGATCCCACTGGGCGCGTTCGGATCTTCCACGGTGAAATGCTGGACAAGGAAGAAGCGCCCCGGCAGCCATTCGAAGGTGGTGCGCCCGCCCCGGGCAGTGAATGGCGGGCTGCCCGGCGCGAAGTAGCCTCCTTCGAATGAGGCCTCCATTTCCCAACTGCCCACAAATGCGTCCAGGCGGCTGAGCGCCAGCGGTCGCGTTGCGGGGATGTCATCTGGGCTTTCGATGACGCCGGTTGAATGTTGGTCATGCGATCCGCGCGCCGTGGCCATAGCTGTGGTCCCCTATGAGCAGTGGTCAGCACCCTATAGGACGAACGTCAGCCGACGCTTCCGACAGGTCCCAATCGGTGCCGAAGTTCGAGCGAGCACGTTCGTCCGTTGCCCACCCGTCTCGGTCTCAGCCAGCATCCGCTATCGGGCGTCCTGCCAACGGGGAGTTCTCGACCTTGAGCGGTCGTTCAGGCCATCCGCCTAGACGGACTAGTGCAGGGGCGCGATGGTCACCGGTCCGACACTGCCGAGCAGATCGACGGCGTTGTCGCCATAGCTGACGAGGGTTGCGGACTGGTTCACAAACGCCTGTTCGTTGCCGGCGAAAGTCGAGTGCTGGACGTGGAGGGTGCAACCGGAACTCGGTGATGACGCCGAACAGGCTGTAGGTGATCGTGGTGTTTCGCACCATCACGGCGCTCAGCGCCCCCGGCCCGGAGCTGATGCAGAGCACCCCTTCGTTGGCGTTGTTGGCCAGCACGCTGTCGGCGACGGTGACCCAGATCACGACCCCGGCGTCGCTCGACTGGCCATCGACGTATAGGGCGGCTTCGCCGTTGTTGATCGCCTCCACGCGGTCCAGCGTCGCCTGCACCCACGCGCCGGCCGGGGGCGTCGTGGTGATCTGCGGCTTGATGAAGACCCCGATGCCGCCCGCCGGGGTGCTGTTGATCCGTGTCCGGGATACGTACAGAGTCTGCACCTGCTTCCCGGCAATCCCGACGCCACTGGGCTGGACGAAGATCGCGTCGCTGAAATTGCTGAGCGCGCTGTCCTCCAGCGTGAGCGAGGCGCCGCCGGCGAAGTAGACCCCGGCGCCCGACCCGGTCCCCTCGATGTTCAGGCCGCGCAGCACGACCGCGTCTGTCGGCCCGGCCTGAACGGTGATCGCGCTCCCCGACGAGGCCTGGACGCCGGCCGTGCCGGCGCCATCGTTGATGATGCTGATCGCCTTGGTGATCGTGACCGCGCCGTAGCCGGCGGGATCCAGCACGTCGACCTCGCCGCCCGCGTTGACGTGGTCGTGCGCGTACTGGAACGACCGGCAGGGTGAAACCGGCGCGCCGCACCCGGCCGTGTCGGTCCCATGCCCGGAAACCCACACTCGGTTCGACCCGGCAAACGCCGATCCGCCCGCCGCGCACAGCATCGCGACCGCCAACGCCAAGAGCAGCTTCATCACAGCCCCCTCTGATGAAGACCCGACCTTACGGCGCAATGCACGACAGCGAAACTGCCTTGGCCAGCGCCTCCCCGCTGCGGCGGCTAGTTGACCTGGATCATGGCGCTCCGCGCGCAATCGCGGACCATGCTGCGTACGGCTTTGGTCGGTCTCACGGCCACGGCCGGGACGGCTAGAGCCCGAACGGAGGGCCGCAATGGCCCCTTACCGAATTGAGCTGCACGACGGAGCGGGGCGGGTCTGCGAGATACACACCGACCTCTTTGCCAATGACGACGATGCGATTGACCACGCCGGGGGCCTCGCCCATCTGCATGAGATCAATGTCTGGCAGGGAGGGCGCCTCGTGGCCCGGTTCCCGCCCGTCATGCCTGGACTGCTGCCCCAGCCGTAGAGACCGCGCACACCGCAATTCCACCCCGAACGGCCACGCGCCGCGTCTGCCTCCGGGCATGACCCCAACGGGGAGTTTCGACCCTGTGTGGACGGCACTCCTGTGGCAAGGGGGTTCTTGAGCTTCTGCAGAGCTGGTTGGTGCGGCCATGTGTACGGCCTGTGGGTGCGGCGCTGGAGTGCCGCGGGCCATAATGCCTTGATCGCGCGAACCGGGTCCCGACCAAAAGCACGCACTCGAAGTGCAGGGTCGAAAAGCGGGGTCTCCCGGTGCGGCGGTTTCAACCGACTTTGTGCATCAGCTCCAGTTCGCCCTTCCCAACTTCGTCAGCGCCGTCGGCGCGCAGCTCAAACGGCAACCGGCTCGCGGTAGCGATCGCCGCTGATCATCATCGCCCAGACGGTCCGCGGGCGTTGTCAGAGTAACCGGAAATCGCGCTGGCTTCGCACTTTCCGGATTTGAGTTCCGGGCACGGCAGATGGCAGCGCACTATGCGCAGCAAACACTTGGAGCCGGGCGGGCACCCTGTTTCCTAGCGAGCGGCGCCTAACAAAAAGTACCTCTGACAGTGCCGGCGCGCCGCATAGGCGGCGAAGGCGACGTCGTTGCGCTCAGCGGCCATCAGGATGAAGTCGTGCTCCGTCTCCAGCGCGTGCAGCCACGACGCCGAGGCGTCGACCGCCTCGGCGCCGAGCACGGCGACCTCGGCGCCCATCGCGCGCATGGCTGTGGCCAGGCATTCGGCCAGGTCACGCACGGCGACGCCGCCGCTGGCGGCCAAGACGCCCAATATCGAGCTCCTGCGCTGGCCGACGGCAGACTGGCTTGGGCGCATTCGCTCAAGCGCAGCGCGGGCCACCTCCGCCAAAAACTCGGGTCGTTCGCGCAACAGCGCCTGGGCGCGGGCGGCGGGGATCGTCTCGAGTTCGGAGTCGCGAAGCGCCGTCAGCGTGGTGTGATGGCGTCCGTCTCCCAGGAGCTGCGCGCCACCGATCAGGTCACCGGGCCGATGCACTGCGACTAGAGCGAGACTCGTTCAGACGGAACCATAGCCAGAGTTGGCTAGGTAGTTTGCGCACTCTGTGGGGGTGAAGAGGTCGAGGAGCTGGCCGACCCTTCGCCATGTGGCCTCGACGTCGCGCGGCTGGGCCTTGCGCATCAGGTGCTTGAGCTTGGCGAAGAGCTGCTCGATGGGATTCAGGTCGGGGCTGTAGGGCGGCAGGAAGATCAGATGTGCGCCCCTGGCTCTGACGGCGGCGCGGGCGGCCTTGCCCTTGTGGCTGCCGAGGTTGTCCAGGACGACCACGTCGCCTGGCGAGAGCGTCGGGGCCAGGACCTTCTCGATGTAGAGGGCGAAGAGTTCGCCGTTGATCGGGCCGTCGATCACCCAGGGCGCATCGATGCGGTCATGGCGCAGGGCGGCGATGAAGGTCAGGGTTTTCCAGTGGCCGTAGGGCGCATAGGCCTTCAGACGACGCCCTCTGGGTCCCCAGCCGCGCAGGGGCGCCATGTTGGTCTTGACCCAGGTCTCGTCGATGAACACCAGGCGCTGAGGCGCGATCCGGCCTTGATAGGCCTTCCACCGCGCGCGCCTCCTGGCCACGTCAGGACGCGTCTGCTCCTCGGGCAGCACGGTTTTTTTTGAAGCTCAGGCCCTCGGCGTGGACGAACACCCACACCGCCCGCGGCTGGGTCTTGATCCCCCGCGCGGCCAGCTCAGCGGCCAAGCCCCGCAGCGTGAACGGCCCAGAGGCGATGCGCGAGCGTAGCCAGTCGGCGCAGTCACCCGTCAGCGTCCGCGGCTTGTAGCCGCCGACCTGGGCCGGGGCGAGCGAGCCGGTCTCGCGCTCGCGCTTCGTCCACTTGGAGACGCATGAAGGCGCGATCCGCAGGGCCGCTGCGATCTCACGGTTCGTCTCGCCCGCCGCCTTGCGCGCCATCGCCCGTTCGCGAAGGTCCATCGAATAGGGAGCTGTCATCCACGCTGGCCTCCTCCCCAGCGTGAACCGTGAATCAGACCGTCCCTGATTTGGGAATCCCAATTCCGTCAAATCGGGCCCTGCTCTAGGCGCCCGCCGCCCTCGGTCGTTGGCTCAAACTCGGCGAGCCGCCCGGCGGTCAGGCGGCAAAGCGCCTGCACTGTGTCACCGACCTCGGCGAGCGACGTCCCGCCCGGCAGCACCATCGACGAGGCTTCGGCGGCGAAGGCTTCGTCCAGGGCATCGGGCGGCATGAGCCTTCCAGGCGAGTCCAAACGAGCGCGGCCGCATCATTCCATCATTGCGGCGGCCAAGCCAGCCGGCCCGGTTCGGCTCGGCTCGGCTCGGCTCGGCTCGGCTCGGCTCGGCTCGGCGGATTGTCCTGTGCGGATGGCTCCCGCGTTGCGAGGGGTGATGCGAAGGTTTGGCGTCGTGGTCGGGTGCAGTCTTGTGTCCGGCCTGTTTGCGCCGTCATGGACCGCTGGCCCTGATGGTTTCCGCGGACGAGGTCCCATTCTGCTTTGCGGGCTATGACGCCCTCGACATTCCACGGGTTGTCCTCGCCCCCGGTCTGACCGGTTCGCCATCACTTCACATGGTCCTCGCAACTCCTTCGCGCGCTTCGGTGGCGGCGTTGATCGGCGGGTTCGCTGCTACGCGGCTGCAGTAGGCTCGGGCGTGCGGTAGACGCCGCCGCGCACCGTGATGGCCCAGATCGCCCGGGCCGCTCGGTTGGCCATGGCGACGGTGGCGAGCCGGACCGGCTTGCGGCCGAGCAAGGCGGCGATGCGCGGATCGGCCGCCCCGGGGTGGTGCAGGTTGCGTCGGACGAGCGCGGTCATGCCGGTGACCAGGAGCCGTCGCAGGTACTGATCGCCCATCTTGGAGATACGGCCCAGCCGCTCCTTGCCGCCACTGGAGTTGTTGAGCGGCGTAAGCCCCAGCCAGGCGGCGAACTGGCGACCGGAGCGGAACTGGGTGGGGTCGGTGACAGTGGCCGCCAGAGCGGTCGCGCCAAGCAGTCCCACGCCGGGCACGGTGGCGATGCGGCGGGCGAGCGGGTTGGCGCGATGCCAGGCCAGGAGATCCCGCTCGAGCTGGCGGATGCGATGCTGCCCCTCGAGCGCCTGCTCGGCGAGCGCGCCGATCACCTTGGCCGCAAGGCTCAGGGACCTCGTGCGCCTCGCCGGCGACGACCCGCCGAACGAACGCCAGGGCGTGTGTGATCCCCTTGGGGACGTCGACGCCGAGCTCGGCCAACAGGCCTCGGATCATGTTGACCAGCTGCGTGCGCTGCCGGACCAGCAGATCGCGCGTCCGATGCAGCGACAGCGCCGCCTGCTGCTCGACCGACTTGATCGGTACGAACCTCATAATCGGCCGGGTCACCGCCTCGCAGATCGCTTCGGCGTCGCCGGCGTCGGTTTTGCCTCGCTTTACGTACGGCTTGACGTAGGCCGGCGGCATCAACCGCACCTCGTGGCCGAGGGCGACCAGCTCGCGGGCCCATTGGTGGCTCGTGCCGCAGGCTTCGATCCCGATCAGACAGGGCGCAAGCTTGCCGAAGAACGGCACCATCTGCGCCCGTCTCAAAGACCGACGGACGACGACCTCGCCCGTGCTGCTGACCGCGTGGACCTGAAAGACGTTCTTGGCCAGGTCGAGGCCGACGGTGGTAATCTCCATGTGGATGGCTCCCAAGCTCGTGGTTGGCATGACAGCAACCACCTTGGCGCTTCGACGCCGGGAGCGGGAGCCATCCACCCCATCTGCTTTCTGGGTTGACCCCTCGTTTACTGGGTGCCCGCAGCGCCGTCGTTGGTGGTCGGCGGCGGCGAGGGCGCCGTCGGCTCAGGCGCCTTGGGCTTCGGCGCCTTGTATCGCTCGGCAAGGCATCGTTGGGTGTCGGCCGGATCAGGCAGGCTGCCGCCTTTCCAGCCGCAGGGCGGGGCTGAACTGGCGGCGCGATGATCGTCGGCGAACGCCAAGTACGGCGCCGCGCACAGAATAGCGGTGAGGATAGTAACTTTGACAATGGGCATCGGTGGTTCCGTTAACTGAGCCCCCAGTTAATAGCACCTGAGTTTAGAAATCCTTGGTCAGGCCAAAGAAGAACCCGCGCCGCGGGCCGAACTGGGGCGCGAAGACGCCGACGCCGGAGCCGTTGCGGATCTGATAGACGGTGTCGCCCACGTTGATGACGTCGAACCTGGCTTCGAGCGGCGCGCCCCACACGTTCTCCCACTTGTGGCTGACCGACAAGTTGACCTGGGTGTAGCCCGGCAGCTCGCCCCCATTGGGGACGGCGGTGGGACCATCCGGCGTCTGGACGATATTGCCGTCAGTGCGAAGCCCGCTGCCGTAGATCAGATCTGCGCCGAAGCGGGTTCCCATCAGGAGATAGGAGGCCCCCGCTGAGACCGAGTAGCGCTGGTCGTGATCGAGGTAGATGTAGTGGGTGGCGACGTAGTCGATCGAGGGCTGGTCGAAATTGAACTGACTGGAGATCCAGTCCCGGCCCTGCGCCACCGAATAGGCGAAGTTGGCGTAGGCGCTGAACGGACCCTTGGCATAGGAGCCGGTCAGCTCGATCCCGTACTGGCGGCCGTCCTGGTAGTTGAACGGCGTCAGGATGATCGGCGCGCCGAACTGGCCCTCGTCGATCAGGTGCTTGGAGATCTTGTAGTAGCCGTCGATGGTCGCGGTGAAGTGGCTGCCGAACTTCTGCGAGGCGCCGACGTCGAAGTAGTTGGCGCGCTCGGCGAACGGGGTGGTGTCGGCGGTGACCGCCGGCGCCGCCGTGGTGGTGATGTTTGGATTGCCGGGAATCGGCTCGACCACCTTCTGCACGGACTCGTTGGCGATCAGCTCGAACGGCGGGGGCGTGAAGTAGCGCGCGTAGCCGGCGTGGAGGGTGGTCGACGACGTCGGCCGCCACACCAGGTTCACGCGCGGGCTGACCTGGTTCTCGTCCCGGAAGCCGTCGAACTGGTCGAAGCGCAGGCCGTAGTTGAGCGTCAGCGCCTCGGCAAGCTTCCATTCGTCCTGCAGGTAGACGCTGTAGGTCTCGGCCGTCTTTGACCCGTTGTCGACGATGGTGAACGGCTGGTCGCTGATCTGCACGCCGCGTCGTCGCGTCCAGCAGCAACACCTGCGAGGTGGTGTCGCTCTTGGAGCGGTCGATCTGCACGATCAACCCGCCTCGCAGCGTGTGCGCATCGTCCAGCGTATAGACGCCTTCCGCCTGCACGCCGCCGCTGATGTCGGTCTTGGCGGCGAACTGGGAGACGCCGTTGTAGAGGATGTCGGCGCCGGTCGGGTCAGGCCTGAACGTCAGGGTCGAGTAGCGGGCGAACAGCGATACCTGGCTGGTGAACCGGCTCGACGTATGCAGGTAGCTGACGACGCCGTACTGGGTGGTCTCAGACTGGTTCTCGTTGAGGCTCTCGCTAGGGAAGTCGGTCTGGCCGTTGACAACGATCGGGATGGTGTTTGCCGGGTTCGCCGGATCGGTTGCCATGAGGCCGCCGTTCGTGCTGCCTGAGACGTTCGGTATCTGGAAGTACTGCTCGGATGTCCCGAAGATCGCCGAGATCCGGCTGTTGGGGTCGATGATGTCCTCGAGATAGGCGAAGCCGTTGTACTGATCGGTGTGGTCGTGCAGCGGGTTGGAGCGGCCGTCGGGCGACTCGATGCCCAGGTCGTTGTGCAGGTAGCTGCCCGAGACGAAGTAGCTGAGATTGCCCGACGCGCCGCCGTATTCGAAACTGGGCTCGATATCGTCGTGGCTGCCGCCGTAGAGGGTCACCGAGCCGCCGTTGCCCATCTCGCCGCTCTTGGTGGTGATGTCGATGATGCCGGCGGTGCGCAGGCCGTACTCCGCCGGCAGCGCGCCGGTGATCAGCTCGACGTTGCCGGCCAGGCGCGGGTTCAGCGCCTGGCTGAACACCGATAGCCCTTCGGGGAGGATCACCCCGTTCAGCCGGAATTGCAGGCCGTTGTGCTCGCCGCGGATGTGCAGTTGGCCGAACGAGTCCTGCGCCACGCCTGGCGCCTGCAGGATCACCTGATTGAGCGGCGTGTTTTCGCCTGCCGGCAGCGTCTCGATGGTCTGTGAGCTGAGCGAATAGGTGGAGGCGCCGACCTGCGGCTGGATGGTGTCGCGCGCCGCGTCGAGCCGCTGCGCCGTGACCACGATTTCGGACACGGATGACGCGTTCGATTGTGTCGTGTCGGCAAGCGCCAGCACCGGCGCGCAGATCGCGACGGTCGAAGCGGCGAGCAGCAGCGGTGTTTTCAACTAAGGTCTCCCTCAAGCTCTGAGGGGTCCTAACAGCCACACGGGCGCGCTCCCACGGAGCCTTTCCCGTCATCTCGGGAAAAAGTTCCCAGTCGGGCTTTCCGCCTTGGCAGCGTGGCGGCGGAGGTACACGAGCCGGAGCCGCATGCGGATTCTCATCGTCGATGATCACGCAGTTGTCCGGCACGGCCTGCGCCGCCTGCTGTCGCCGGCCGACGAGCACGTCATCGCGGAGACGGGCGAGGGCCGCGAAGCTCTGGCGCTGGCAAGCAGCTTCCGCCCACATGTCATCATCCTCGATCTCAACCTGCCGGGACTTGGCGGCTTCGAGTTGCTGCGACAGCTCGTCGAGTCCGACCACGGGCGCGTGCTGGTGCTAAGCATGCACGCGGAGCCTCGCTTTGCGCGGCGTGCATTAGCTGCGGGCGCCTACGGCTACGTTACCAAGAATGCGCCGCCCGAGGAGTTGGTCGAGGCCGTCCAACGCGTGAACCAGGGCGCTCGTTACATCGATCGCGAGATGGCCCAGGCTCTTGCCCTCAACCCTGACGGCGACCCGCAGAGAATCGATACGCTTAGCATTCGCGAGATGGAGATCCTGCGGTTGCTGGCGCTGGGATTGGGCATCGAACAGATCGCCGCCGAAATCGGCGTTTCCTACAAGACCGTCGCCAACAATCTCACGCTCCTGAAGTCGAAGCTCGGCGTCTCGCGCACCGTCGACGTGTTGCGTCTGGCGATCAACATGCATGGCGGAACTGACCCCGGCGGCACAGGATCATCCGGGCGCTGACACGCTAATGGCGCAGTGCAGTCATTTGGCAGTGACGTCGCCAACGGCAGGTTTCCACCACGGAAGAGCTCATCTTCGCCCACCGCAGCGCAACCTTCTATGACGCGACCGGCAAAGCGAGGGATGTGACGCCCGAGCTAGTGACCAGCCAGACTTACTGGGGCGTCGGGTAGGGGCTCGCGCCGAATCGCCGTCGGTGGCGAGTGACTATTTCTTCTTCGCGGGCTTCTTGGGCGCGGCCTTCGCCTTGGCAGCGGGCTTGGCTGTGGCAGCGGGCTTGGCTTTGGCAGCGGATTTGGGCGCGGGTTTCTTGGCCATGGTAGGTCTCGAACGTGAGTCGTTCCGTGATTGTAATGCTTCGCCCGGCGTTATTAGAGAAATTTAGGTGACCCCGAGCCTTGTCCGCTCTTCCCCGCAGGGTAATCCCCTCAGCGGTGCGCAGCGCCGGCTGGAGTCCGCTTAGCGCCAATAGCTGCCGTCGGGTTCGGTGCCGAGAGCCGACATTGGCGGTGCCGGGCTAACGGCAAGGAACGACCCAAAGCAGAAGTTGGGACGTCGTGATCGTGCCGGCACGTGCCCTGGTACGCCCGACCTGGGATCACCCTGACAAGCTCAGAAGAGCACGCCGGCTTCGAGCAGGCCGCGGAACTGGTCGCTCGCGACGCCGGCGACGCCGAACATCAGGCCGGGCGCGCCGCCGCCGACGCCGACGTAGGAGAGCTCGCCGCGCACGAACAGGATGCCCTTCTGCCAGGTCGGCGTGACGGTGATCGACCAGGCGTCGCTGCCCTGGCCGTAGCCGAGCAGGTTCGCCGGCCCCGACGAGGTGATGTACTCGAAGCGGCCGGCCAGGCTCCATTCCGGGTTGAACTGGTACTTCGCCAGCACCGCCGCGCCGAACGCGTCGCCGGGCAGGGAGACGCCCGGGATGTTCGGCGAGGTGTTGTACTGCAGGTAGGGCGAGATCGTCAGCGGGCCCATGTTGTGGGTGAAGATCAGGTTGTAGATCTCGCCGTTGTTCTGCTGCGTCGGCGTCGCGAAGCTGCCGACCCGGGCGACGCCAGCATTGCCTTCGGCGGCGAAGGCCAGGGCGTCCGAGTTCTTGAAGGTGTAGGTGATCAGCCCCGAGATCGAGGTGTAGGTGTCGGAGTAGTAGCCGTCGGTCACCGCCGCCGAGATGGCGATCGGGCCGTGCGAATAGTTGACCTGTACGCCCTTGCTGACCGCCGGCTCCTGGTTCCAGAGCAGGCCGCGCTCGATGTTCATGTTCTGGAACGTGTAGGTGTACTCATCGCCGATCAGCGTCGGCAGGGCGCCGCCTTCGATGCTCCAGTCGGAGTTGATCGCCAGCTTGAGGAAGCCCTGTGGCACGTAGCCGAACGTGTTGTTCGTGATCTGGTCGGTCTTGTAGTAGGGCGTGCCGAGGCTGGGGAAGTTGTAGGCCCCTGCCTGGATGTAGAACGACACCGGCCCGACCCCGCCGTTGATGATCACCTGGGCGTTGGTCAGCCCGCCGGCGGCGCTGTCATTCAGGTCGCCGAAGCCGTTGAAGCCCGGGTTGCTCTGAAAGATCGCGCCACCGCTCACGACACCGTCGACCGTGATGGCGCCTAGCGGCCCGGCGTCGAACGTCGCCGGATGCGGGTTGGCGGCGAGCGGGCCGGACATGGCCGGGTTCGCCATCGGCGTCGGCGCTGGCGCGGCGGGAGCGGCCGGCGTCGTGTCGGCGAAGGCCGAGCCCGCGAACGCGAGGCCGAGACTGGCCGACCCGGCGCAGAGCCACAGCTTCAGATTGGTCATGGATTATCCCCTTGTTGTTTGCCGCCGCCCGGCTGTTGCCGATGCGGCGATCAGGCCGCGGGCTGGATCTGAACGATCGAAAGCAATGCCAGAAGGCATCGCCGTTTCTCTTGCATAGACGCGCCGACGACCCGCGCCGCAGCGGGGCGCTCCGCAACCAAGCCCTTTGGAGCCGAAGTGCATAAGGCTTCAATACGTCTTAGCGTCGAAGCGATAAAACTGCCGTAATGTCCCCCGCCATACAGTGAGTTTGCGAGAGCTATGCCAGACTGTGAGACCACCCTCGGTCAACGCGAACTCGCTAGCGGGCCGGCTGCCCTAGCCGTTCGGCTACCTTGAATCCATCGCTCCGGACACCCGACCTAAAGTGCGTTCAGCATAGCCGCCCGCCCGTCGGGCTCCGGTCCGTCAAGTGTCCGCTTTGGCGGCTGGGGCCGGAAGGGGGCCTTGGATGGGTTGTTCCGGCGCGCTGGCGTCAGTTTGCGGACAAGATCTGGCCGAGTTGTTGCATGAGTTGGCCGTATCGAACGTAGTCGCCAGAAGCGTAGGCCTGTCGCATTTCGCCGAAGACGGTGCGGGCTTGTTTCAGCTGGTCGGGAATGGTCACGGAGGGCGCCGCGACGGCAGCGCCGGCAGGGGATGGCGGCGACGCGCCACCGATCAGGAGGTCCTCCGCCGCGTTCAGGCTGTCCGCCCACTCGATCCTGCGGTCGTCGGGCATCAACTGGGCGAACACCACCCGCGCGAGCGTCGGAATGCCTGTCTGTTCGGCCTCGATGTAGATCGGCTCGACGGCCACCAGCTGGCCATTAGCAAGCGGCAGGATGAGTAGATTGCCGCGGACCACGTGCGAGCCATGCTGGTCCCACAGCGTCAGGTCAGCGGAGAAGCGGCTGTCGGAATTGATCCGCGATTCCACCTGCGCCGGCCCGTCGACGAACCGCCCCTTGGGGAAGCGGAAGGCGACCAGCTTGCCGTAGTTGTTACCGTCGGAGCGGCCGGCCAGCCACCCGGCCATCTGGTTCTTGCCCGCCACCGACAGGGGCAGCATCAGCATGAACTCGGGGGTCTGCGAGCCCGGCATCTGGGCCATCACGTAGTAAGGCTGAACCTCGACCTCCTCGTTGAGATATAGCTGGCGCGGCACCTCCCACCGATCTTCGCGGTTGTAGAAGGTGGTGGGGTTGGTCATGTGGTAGGTGCCGTACATCTCGGCCTGGGCCGTGAAGAGGTCCTCCGGATAGCGGATGTGCAGGCGTAGGTTTGCCGGCATGGCGGCGCGATCCTTGAACAGGCCGGGCAGCATCCTGCGGTAGGCCATGATGATCGGGTCGTCGGTCGCGAAGACATAGAAGGTCACCGAACCGTTGTAGGCGTCGACCACCGCCTTGACCGCGTTGCGCAGGTAGTTGCGGGCGTGGAAGGCGCCGACCGAGCCCTCGTACGCCTCGCTGTATGGATAGTTCGCCGAGCTGGTGTAACCGTCGAGGATGTAGGCGTAGTGATCGCCGTCGGCGACGATGTAGGGGTCGCGGTCGAAGGTGAGGAAAGGCGCCAGCCGCTGCACGCGCTCGACCACGTTGCGGCGGATCAGGACCCGGCTCTCGGGCGCAAAGTAGTCGGAGAGGAAGAGCCGCAGGCCGTCGAACTGGCGGGCGACGACCAGCCGGCGCCAGAGATTGGAGAGCGGTATGCCGCCCCGGCCGCCATAGGTCGTTTCCGCGTTCGCGTCGCCGCGGGGAAAGTCGAATTCCTTCTCTGTGGTGTGGACGTAGACCCGGTCGTTGGTCTTCAGGCCGTAGTAGATTTCGCCGTGCGTCACCGCCAGGACGGCCTTGGCCTGGATCGGGATGTCGTGCGCCCAGAGCTCCGGGTTGCCCTGCTGGTCGATCTCGTTCACAGGCACCGCCACCACGCCATAGCCGTGGGTGTATTTCAGCGCCAGGTTCACCCACACCTGCGCCGGCGGCGGCAGCTTGGTGACGTCGAGTTCGCGCGCCGTAATCATCAGCTGCCTTTCGACACCGTCGATCACGTAGCGGTCGATGTCGACGCCGCTGAAGGCATAGTAGGGGCGAAGGCCCTGGGTCTGCTGGAGCTGGGGCTCGAGCACGCGCCAATCCCAGATGCGCGCGTCGCGCAGGGTGGGCGAGCTGGTGTCCAGGTCCGCGCGGCTCATCGGTGAAGACGAGACCGCGAATTCCTGCTCCTGCACGTCCGGGCCTTGTAGCCCGTAGGCGTTTCGGGTGCCGGCGATGCTTCGCAGCACGTAAGGCTGTTCGAGGGTGATCTGGTTCGGGCCGACGTACAGCCGCTCGACCGCCGCCGGAACGATCTGCGCGGCCAGGTAGACGCCGAGAAAGAGGCCGCCCAGCGCCGCCCAGCGCCGGGGCCTGGCCAAGAACCAGTTGCGCATGTGCGGGGAAAGCGCCGCGGCCGCCAGGACGATGGCCGCTCCGATCCAGGCCGCGATGATCACCGCGAATGCCGGCAACCAGACATGGGCGTCGATCCACGACGCGCCGGCGACGACGGCCGAATGCCCGTCGACGACCAGGTGATAGCGGCCGAGGAAGCGCAACGCCGCGCAGCCAAGGCAGAAGAGCGCACCCAGCACGAGCCCCTGGGGGAGCCAACCGTTCCAAGCGGCATGTCCGGCGGCGAGGGCCTTCGACATGACCGCCTCGACCGTGTCGGCCGGGCCGGCGTCGACCACAGCAAGACGCGGGCGATGAAACGCCCACGGCATCGGCCGGCGCATTTGTGGGCGCAGATAAGAGACGGCCCCGATGACGGCCCAGCCAGATATGGTGACGACGAGGAGCGTCATCATGAGGCGCACCGCTCCTTCGTAGACCGGCAGCCTAAGCAGGTAGAAGGACAAGTCCTGGCCGAACACCGGGTCGGTGATGCCCGAGGGCGTTGCGCCGAGGAAGCCTGTCAGCGGCATCCACAGGCTGGTGGCGCTGAACGCAACCAGCGCGGCGACGGATACCCCCGCAATCAGCGGCGCGCTCGGCGGCAGGCTCGCGAGTCGCCGGGCGGCGAGGCGCCAATTGATCGCGACGAACGGGCCGCCAAAGACCAGCACCGCGGCAAAGATCGCGCTCTGCAGGCCGAGCGCTAGCCAGAACCGGTCTAACTGGCCAAGTTCAGCGAACCAGTAGAGCTCCAACGCGATGCGCGTGATCGTTTCGAAGGCGAGAATTGCAAGGGCGGCGAGCGCGACATAGGCCAGATCCCGGTAGACGCGGTGCGCGAGCGCCGCCGAAGGCGGGTCGCCGCGATGCCTGAGCACCGTCGTCGCGAGCGGAATCGACGCAACGACCAGAAGGATCAGGTAGCCCAGCCCGAACATAAGTTCGCCTCCGGGGCGCGGGCCCGGCCGCCTCAAGAACCTTCTCGGGCAATTTCAGCTTGGCGAGCCTAGCATTCGGCCGTCAAGCGGCCGCTGCGCGAAGCTCGCACAGCTAGCTGCCGCCCCAACACGGCGCTGATCTGACTGGCAGCGTCAGTTCAGCGACGGAGCGGAGGTTGACGATTCTCCGCGAGAACGCCTCGCAAGGTCCGCTTTTCGGTCGAAGAAGGGGCCGTCCAGCCGCGCGGGCCACAGCCCTCTCCACGTTTGCTCCCGCGCCCCCCACTCGCTGGCGCGGCTAGCGTGAGCGACGCGGGAGTGACGGTGCACCTCTTCGAAACTCCCGATGGACCGTGTGTCCATTACTTGGGCCATAGTCCGCCCGAGGAAGCGGGAATCCCGTGTACTCTGTCTCCACGGACTCACGCGTGTTGACCCTAACCGCGCATCGTGAGCATCGCAGCTTACCCCAGCGCTTACCGCCAGGCGCGGTCGGAACGAGCCTGGCGACCTATTCGCCAGCGCGTCAGTGGACTCCTTCGTCGGCCATGAAGCGGTAGCCTATCCCAGGCTGGGTCAGGATCAACCGCGGGGTGGCTGGATCGGCTTCGATCTTCTGGCGCAGTTGGCCGATGAATACACGCAGGTACTGTGTGTCAGCGACGTGCGCTGGCCCCCAGATGGAGGCGAGCAGCTCCTTGTGCGTCAACACCTTGCCGTCGGCTTCGGCGAGCTTCGCCAGGAGGTCGTATTCCTTGGGCGAGAGGCGCACCGGCTCGCCCGCGCGGGTGACGAGGTGGCGCAGCAAGTCGATAATGACGTCGCCCGCGTGGATCGCCGGCGGCGGAGCGTCCGCAGCGCGCTGCTGGCGGCGCATGGTCACCCGAAGTCTCGCCAGCAGCTCGCCAACGCGAAAAGGCTTCTCCACATAGTCGTCAGCGCCAGCATCGAGCGCCTCGATCTTTTCGGCCTCGCGGTCACGCGCTGAGAGAATGATGATTGGACCGTCGTAGAACAGCCGCGCTTTCTCCAGCACCTCCCTTCCGTCGATGTCGGGGAGCCCCAGGTCTAGCACGACCGCGTCGGGCGGTTTGCGGGCGATCTCGGCCAACGCCTGGCGGCCCGTCTCGGCGCGAGCAGGATCGTAGCCGGCGGCATTCAGGGCCGCGGCGAGGAAGCGGTGGATCTGGGGTTCGTCGTCGACGACCAGGATGCGCAATCTAGACATGCGCAGTCTGGCCGGGCTGAGCTACCGGCTCCTTCCTTAAGCTGATGAGGACCCGCGTGCCGCGGCCCTGGTGGATGGGGCTGGCCGCGGCGATTCGGCCACCCATTGCTTCGATGAAGCCCTTGGAAATGGCGAGCCCCAACCCCGCGCCTTTCCCCCGGTCGCTCGACTCCTCCATGCGACGAAACTTCTCGAAGACGCGCTCTAGCTCGGCAGTCGGAATGCCCCGGCCCTCGTCCTCAATGGAGAGCACGATGTTGTTGCGATCCTCGTAGGCCGCCAGCTCGATGGTCGAGTTATCCGGGCTGTAAGCGATGGCGTTTTCCAGGATGTTGACCAGCGCCTGTTCCAGGAGTGCGGTGTCCGCCTTGACCGTTGGCAAATCGGGCGGGAAGTCGCGCGTCACGCGCCGCCCGCCGAGCCGGCGTGACACCCGGTCGGCGGCGGCGCCCAGGGCGTCACGCACGTCGACCCAGTCGCTGCGCATTTCTAGGCCGCCGCCCTCAAGCCGGGTCATGTCGAGCAGATCACCGACGTAGCGGTTGAGGCGTTCGGCCTCCTCACGAACACCCGATAGCAGATCGGTGCGAAGCGCCGCGTCGATCGAACTCCGGGTAATCCAGCAGCGTCGTGGCGGCGCCCAGGATGGTGGAGAGGGGGGTACGAAGGTCGTGGCTGACCGAGTTCAAGAGCGCCGAGCGCAGCTTGTCGGAGCGCCGCAAGGCCTCCGCGTCGGCGGCGTCGGCGGCGAACTCCGCGCGTTCCAGAGCGACCGCACCCTGGTCGAGCAACGAGGCGACGAAACGCTCGCTCTCCTCGCCGCGCAGGGCTTCGGGTTCGAGGCCCGCGACGCCAGACCGCGAGCGGATGCCCTGCAGAGGCCGGAATGTCCACAGTGCGTTGGGCAGGGTCCCGGTTTCGGCGCCTGCCGCCTCGCCGTGTGACCAAGCCCAACGGGCAGCGGCCAGATCCGCCGGCCCAAGTGGCTTGAGGGCCGGCGAGCCAGCGACAGGAAATATGTCCTCGCCGCCCGGCAAGAGCACGATTGCTGCGCCGCCGATCGAGGCGGCCAGCTGTTCGGCCAACGCCTTGGCGGTGTCATCCTTCTTTGCAGAGGACGACAGGCGCCGGCTGGCGGCCAGTAGGGCTGTGATCGCGGTTGCGCGTCGGGACGTGGCGATCGCTTGGTCGCGTACACGCCCGGTGAGCCAGCCAGTAGTCATGGCCACCGCGAAGAATACAAAGAAGGTGAACACATCGCTGGCGTGGCCGATGACGAAGGAGAGGCGCGGTTCGAGAAAGAAGAAGTTGTAGACCAACGCCGCGAACGCGGCTGCGGTGACCGCCGGCCAGAGCCCGAAGATCATGCCGCTCACGAGCACGCTGAGCATGAAGATCATGGCGAGATTAGCACCGTGGGAGAGTTGATCCACTAGGCCAGCCACCAGGCCCGCCAGCGTCACCAGCCCGATCGACGCAATGTGCCCCCGCCATTGCGCCAGGGCCGGCCGAAGCGAGCGGCGGGGCCGCGGCTCGGCCAGACCCGCGCTTTCTTCAGTAATGATGTGCAGCGCGGCGCCAGTCGTCTGCTCCGACAGCGCTGGGATCAGAGCGCGCCCGAAGAGCGCCCGCCATCTGGCGCGGTGCGATTTGCCGACCACGATCTGGGTGACGTTGTTGCGCCGCGCATGGTCCAGCAGGGTGCCCACTAGGTCATCGCCAGTGAGCACCAAGGTGGTCCCCCCGAGCTGCTCGGTGAGCTTGAAGGCGGTATTGATCTTGGCCGCGCCGGCCGCATCCGGCGATGGTCGACTTGGCCGCTCGACGTAGGCGACGGTCCACGGTGCGTTCATCATCATGTCGGACAGACGTCGTCCCGCGCGCACCAGGCTCTGGGCAATGGCGTCGGGCGCCACCAACACCAGGATCCGCTCACCAGCAGCCCAGGGCCCCTCGACTCCCCGCTGGCGCATGGCGACCAGCAGCTGGTCATCGACGGTCTGCGCCATGCGTCTCAGCGCCAGCTCGCGAAGAGCGGTCAGGTTCTCCGGCTTGAAGAAATTGGTCGCCGCTAGGCGCGCGGTCTCGGGCAGGTAAACCTTGCCCTCATCCAGCCGCTGGCGAAGCTCGTCGGGGGTGATATCCACGAGTTCAATGTCGTCGGCCCGCGACAGGGCTGAGTTGGGGACGGTCTCGCGCTGGCGCACCCCGGTGATCTTCCAGACCACGTCGACCAGGCTCTCGAGGTGCTGGACGTTGAGAGTGGTCCAGACATTGATCCCGGCGCCCAGCAGCTCCTCGACATCCTGCCAGCGCTTCGGATGGCGCGAGCCTGGGGCGTTGGAGTGCGCGTATTCGTCGACCAGCAGCAGAGCGGGCCTCTTGCCCAGCGCTGCGTCGATGTCGAACTCCAGGAGCTGGCGGCCCTTGTACTCGATGGGCCGGCGCGGGAGGACGTCCAGTCCGTCAAGCAGCGCCTCGGTCTCATGCCGACCGTGGGTCTCGACCACCCCGACGACCACATCGCGGCCGTCGGCTTTGCGACGAGCGGCCTGAGACAGCATCTCGTAGGTCTTGCCGACGCCCGGGGCCATGCCGAGGAAGACCTTGAGTCGGCCGCGCCCCGCCTTCCGCGCTTCCTGCAGAAGCGCATCGGGGTCGGGGCGGCGCGGCTCGTCGAGCGTCATGGCGCCTGGGGCCGAGCCTTTGGCATGGCCGCGTCCAGCGCCCGGTTGGTCATCAGCACATTCACGTGCGGCTGACCGATGAAGCCGAGGAGCGGCCCGTCGACGTGCTGGGATATCAACTTGCGCACGGCGTCGGCCGTGACGCCGCGCGCCTTGGCGATGCGGTCGGCTTGTAGGTCGGCGTAGGCTGGGCTGATGTCAGGGTCGAGGCCCGAGCCGGACGTCGTGATCGCGTCGTCGGGGATCTCCTGGTGGCGGGTCGACTTGCGCAGCGCGTCCGCGTCGCCGGCGATGCGCTTGGCGAGGTCCGAGCTCAATGGCCCGTAGTTCGACCCGCTCGAGCTGGTCGGGTCGTAGCCGTTCGAGCCGGCGGCGGAAGGCCTGGGGTGCAGGTACTCGTCCTTGGCGAAGGGCTGGGCGAGCAGGGCCGAACCGACCACCTGCCCCTTGGCGTCGGTCACCAGGCTGCCGTTGGCCTGGTAGGGGAATGCGACCTCGGAGATCCCGGTGATCGCCAACGGATAGGCGAGCCCGAGCAGGAGGGTGAAGATCACCGTCGAGACGATGGCGGGGCGGATTTCGGAGAGCATGGTCTTTCCCTCTGCCTTGCGCGTTAGGCCAG
>CAVXOD010000002.1:0-22306 GCA_963763385.1 uncultured Pseudomonadota bacterium
CCAGCCGCCCGCCAAGTCGAGTGGAAAGACGGCCAACACCTTGTATTTATTGAGGGAGCGGGCTAGCCTGCTAAGCTCGCTTGTAAGGACTTCCTCTAGCATCTGGAACTCGGCCAAAGTCTGCGGGAGCCGGCTGATCATCAACGAGGCGGGACGGGCGGTGCTTGCGACCCCTAAGACCAGTGTTGAGGGACCCGTCGATGGCGTGGGCGACTGCGCGGCGCTGGATGTTGCGGGCGAAAACTCAACGCCTGCGATGGAGGCCCCGCCCACGGACCAAGCGTCCGGCGCCGAAGGCCCCAAGGGGAAGCTCGGCGTGCTTATCCGGCTTCTGCAGCGTCCCGAAGGCGCCCGCGTCGAAGAGATGATGGTCGCCACCGGCTGGCAGGCCCATTCGGTCCGCGGAGCTATGTCGGGCGCTCTGAAGAAAAAGCTCGGCCTCACTATCGTGAGCGAGAAGAACGCGGACCGAGCGCGTCACTACCCATCCTGGCATAAGCCCGCGCGGAGTCGGTGTGGCCAGGGACGAAGCAGCTTTGCCTGTTCCGCGCCCGACCTTCCCTGCTCGCAGACGTAAATTCCCTGCTCCCCACGCAGGGATTCTTGATCGAGCCGATCCTCCAACCTATTGTAGACACTGGGAAACGCCGACAGGCGGATCGCCTGGGTTCGATCCAAATCAGCTGAGAGTCTCCGAATTCGCTGCTAAATTCCCTGCCAGCAGGGAAACACGACCGCCTCGCGCGCCCGGCGGATAACGCCGCTCAAGCCCCCCGGCGAATTGACGGGCCGCGCGCCGACGGGCCCGTCCATAGCCGCGACTTCGCGATGCATCGGCGCTAACAGTGAAAAACAGGCATAAGAAATCTCGGCAGCGATGGGCAGGACAGTACGCATGCGGGGTTCTCGGTCGACAGCGTTCGCTCTCTTGGGTTCGATGGCGCTTGGTGCGGCGCCGGTCGCTTCCGCGGAGACGCTTTCCGACGCCATAGCCCTGGCCTACGAGACCAACCCAACCCTGCAGGCGGCTCGCGCGAACCAGCGGGCGATCGACGAAGAGTATCCACAGGCCAAAGCCGGGCTGCGACCAACGGTCCAACTCTCGGCCTCGGTGGGGCACGGCGAGAACCAGGTCCCAAACCTGCCGCTCATCGCCGCGAACACCTCGAGCGCTTTCGTGCAGGCGAGCCAGCCGCTCTACACCGGCGGGCGGGTCGCGAGCGCCGTGGACGCGGCCACGGCCGACATTCTCGCCGGCCGCGAGGCGCTCCGACAGACCGAGATCCAGGTGCTGCAAAGTGCGATCGCAGCCTACGTCGACGTGCGGCACGTCCAGGAGCAGTTGGCGATCGCCCAGGAAAACGTCGACCTGCTCAAACGCCAACTGGACGAGACCAACGCCCGCTTCGACGTGGGCGAAGCGACCCGCACCGACACCGCGCAGGCCCAGGCCCGACTTGCCCAGTCACAAGTCCAGCTTGCATCGACGCAGTCCGACTTGACGATCGCGCGGGCCGCGTACAACGCCGTGATAGGTCAGAACCCCGGCGAACTTGCTCCCGAGCCGCCGATCTCCCAGCTGCTGCCGGCCAGCGCCGACGCTGCTTTCGAGGCGGCCGAGCAAAACAATCCGGAGCTGTTGCAGGCGAACTACGCAGAGCAGGCGACGGCGGCGCGGCTGGCGCAGGCTAAAGCTGGCGTGCGGCCAAGCATCGCCCTCCAAGGCAGCTACGGCTACACTGGCGGGCTGACACCGCAAGGTCTGCCCGCCAACGGACCGTTCGCCGACCTTTCACGTGCGGTCGAGGTCCAGGCCACCGTGACCGTTCCGTTGTTCACCGGCGGCATGACCGCGTCGCTCATCCGCCAGGCGGCCGAGCACGACAACGTCGAACGCGTCAATGTCGAGGCAACACGCCGACGGGTGCTCCAAGCGGTGAGCGAAGCTTGGAGCCGCCTGCTCGAAGCGCGGGCAAGCCTGACCGGCAATGAGACGCAGGTGAAGGCGGACATGGTCGCCTACGAGGGCACGCACGAGGAGCAGCAGCAAGATCTGCGGACCACCCTTGACGTACTCAACGCTGCGCAGGAATTGGAGAATGCCAAGTTCGCGCTGGCGGGTGCGCGCCATGATGAATACGTGGCGGCCGTCGCCGTTCTCGCGGCGACAGGAGCGTTGAAGATCGAAGCCCTGGTCCCGTCCGCACCGCGCTACGACCCTGTCGACAACTTCAGACACGTGCGCACCGCGATTGGCTGGACGCCCTGGGAGCCGGTGCTTGAGGGGCTCGATCACCTCGGTGCGCCGACGCCCACGCCGAACCCACCGCCTACAAGCGGCGCACCTAAACGCTAGCTCAACCTTGCGAAAGGTCGTGGCGGCGAGGGCGCCAACGCGGGCGCGGCGCCTTCCTTGAACGGGCAGCCGCGCCTTGGTCAGAATGGGAATTGGCGGCGTGCAAGATCGGGAGATTGCGCAGGCTGAGGACGACCTCGACCGGTCGGACCTGGCGGCGACTGAGCACGCGATTCTTCTCACGCGGGACGAATGCGGCTGGCGTTGGCGATTGCTCGACGCGAACGGCGTGGCGGTCGCGGGCGGCGTTTGCGCCGACCAGAGTCACGCCATGGAGTCCGCGCGCCGCGCCATGACTGTGAGCCCCTGACGGGCTGGCAGAGGTCTCAGGCGCGATCCGCCTCGACCGACGGCCTTACGATTCGCGGCTTCAGCCAGGCCAGGAGCCGTAGCACCGGCGCCAGGATCACCAGGACAACGAACGGGAGGTACTCAACAAGGTAACCCACATTCGCCCCCGGTTTGTCGTCGCCCAGAAAGTCCAAGCCGAAGGCGAAAAGGATGTAGTTCGCCCCAACGGTCTGGACCAAGCGCCAGGAAGTCTCGCCCATGGTTTGGCGAACGCGGTCGATCGAGACCAGCAACATGGCGTAGGCGCAAACCACCCCCACCCCGAAGATCGCAAAGGTCCTCGCCGCCGGCGTCGACCCGATCCAGCAGAGCCAGGCGACAAGCGCCAGGTGGACCGCCAGCACGGCGCTGAAGGCCATGCCCAGCACCCGCACCCGTCGTTTGAGCGGCCGCCAGGCGTCGCCGAACAGCGTCGCGAGCGCACCGCCGGCGTAGCTCGGCCAGAAGAACAGGAAGGCGAACCTCGCGGTCAGCTGCAAGGCCGTCTTGACGCCGTGTGTCTCGGCGCCGCGAATGGCGAGCGCCGCCGCCGCCAGGGCGAGCGCCGCGAGCAGGGCGCCGCCCATCCACGCCGAAGCGCGTGGCGTCGCCTCTATCGTGCGATGTTCCGTTGTCGCGACCATCGATCCGATCCTACGCCAACTTCGCGTGCGGCAGAAAGAAACGAGCTGGGCCGCGCGGGAAGATGTCGCCCGTCGCGGACGGCCTGCCTGGAATCGCCCTGCAGGCCGACGAGCCGTCGGCGTCCTTGCCGGATCTCCTCAGCGACCGCAAACTGCCCTCCCCCGCCAACGAAGCCGCATCCGATGTCACGCGACGCAGCCGCAGAGCTTGCCCCGACCGGCGTGCTGCGGGCGGCGATCAACCTTGGCAACTTCCTGCTCGTCACCGGACGCTCGGCCGAGGGCGAGCCGCAGGGCGTCGCGCCGGACATGGCCCGGGCGATCGCCGAGCGGCTCGGCGTCGGGATCGCGTATGCGCCGTTCGCCAGGCCGAACGTCCTGGCCGACGCCGTGGACGACGGGGTCTGGGACATCGGCCTGATCGGCGCCGAGCCGGCGCGGGCCGGGAAGATCGCCTTCAGCAGCGCCTATGTCGAGATCGACGCCGCCTACCTGGTGCAGGCGGGCTCGCCGACCCAGCGGCCGGACGAGGTCGACCGGCCCGGCGTCCGCATCGCCGTGCTGGCCGGCAGCGCCTACGGCCTCTGGCTCGAGCGCAACATCGGCCAGGCGACGCTGCTGCAAACGGCGTCGGCCGAAGCGGCGGCCCGGCTGTTCGAGGCCGGCGACGCCGACGTCCTCGCCGCGCTGCGGCCCGGGCTGTTGGACGACGCCGGCCGCTTCCCCGGCGCCCGGATCCTGGATCGGCGCTTCGCCGCCGTGCAGCAGGCGGTCGGCACGCCGCGGCGCAACGCCGCCGGCGCCGCCTTCCTGGAAGCCTTTGTCGCGGAGGCCAGGCGCTCCGGTCTGGTCCAGCGCCTGATCGATCGCCATGGCATGACTGGCCGCCTCAGCGTCGCCGAAGGGGGCTGACGCCATGCCGCTGCGCCAAGCCATCGGATCGACCAGCTGGGTCTTCGACGACCTGAAGCAGCTGCTGGCCAAGGCGACGCCCCTGCGCTCCGGCGACGCGCTGGCGGGCGTGGCCGCCGGCAGCGCCGAGGAAGCGGTCGCCGCGCGGATGCTGCTGGCCGACCAGCCGCTGAGCCGGTTCCTGGCCGAACCGCTGGTCCCGTACGAGACCGACGAGGTGACGCGGCTGATCTGCGACGGCCACGACGACGACGCGTTCGCGCCGATCGCGGCCATGACCGTCGGCGACTTCCGCGAGTTCCTGCTCAGCGAGGCCGCCACCGGCGAGGTGCTGGCGGGCCTGGCGCCAGGGATCACCCCGGAGATGGCCGCCGCCGTCAGCAAGGTGATGCGCAACCAGGACCTGATCCTGGCCGCCAGCAAGCGCCGCGTCGTCACCGCGTTCCGCGACACGATCGGCCTGCCGGGCACGATGTCGGCGCGGCTGCAGCCGAACCACCCGAGCGACGACCTGGCCGGGATCACCGCCTCGATCCTCGACGGCCTCTTGCTGGGCAGCGGCGATGCGGTGATCGGCGTCAACCCGGCGACCGACAGCCTGGAGACGATCGACCAGCTGCTGCGGCGGCTGGACGCGCTGATCGCGCGCTTCGAGATCCCGACCCAGAGCTGCGTGCTGACCCACGTCACCAGCTCGATCCGGCTGATCGAGCAGGGCGCGCCGGTCGACCTGGTGTTCCAGTCGGTCGCGGGCACCGAAGCGGCGAACGCGAGCTTCGGCGTGACCCTGGCGCTGCTGGCCGAAGGTCTCGACGCGGCGCGGTCGCTGGGCCGCGGAACCGTCGGTCAGAACGTGATGTACTTCGAGACCGGCCAGGGCTCGGCGCTTTCGGCCGGCGCCCACCACGGCCTCGACCAGCAGACCGCGGAAGCGAGGGCCTATGCGGTGGCGCGGCGGTTCGAGCCGCTGCTGGTCAACACCGTGGTCGGCTTCATCGGCCCGGAATACCTCTACGACGGCAAGCAGATCATCCGCGCCGGGCTGGAGGACCACTTCTGCGGCAAGCTTATGGGCCTGCCGATGGGCTGCGACGTCTGCTACACCAACCACGCCGAGGCCGACCAGGACGACATGGACGTGCTGCTGACGCTGCTGGCGACGGCGGGCGTGAACTTCATCATGGGCGTGCCGGGCGCGGACGACGTGATGCTGAACTATCAGTCCACGTCGTTTCACGACGCGCTTTACGTCCGCGAGCTGCTGGGCCTGAGGCGTGCGCCGGAGTTCGAGGCCTGGCTCGGGCGGATGCAGCTGGTCGACGGGCAAGGCCGCCTCGCCGCGCCCGGCGCCCGCAACCCGCTGCTGCTGGCCGTCGCCGGCGAGACGCGATGAAGCCGCCGGCCGAGACCGACCGCTGGGCGGCGATGGCGGCCCTCACGCCGGCCCGGATCGCGTTGGGGCGGGCGGGGGCGAGCCTGCCGACGCGCGAGGTGCTGGGCTTCGCGCTGGACCACGCCCGGGCCCGCGACGCGGTGCACATCCCGTTCGACGCGGCCGCGGTCGCCGCCGAGCTCGCGGCGCTCGGTCTGGAGACGCTCGAGGTCGAGAGCGCCGCCGGCGATCGGCCCACGTACCTGCGCCGCCCGGACCTCGGCCGCCGCCTCGCGCCGGCGAGCCAGGCCCTGCTCGCGGGCCGGCCAAGATCGGCGCCTGACGTTCAGGTGGTGGTGGCCGACGGCCTTTCCAGCACCGCGATCCACGCCCACGCCGCGCCGCTGATGGCCGCGCTGCTGCCGCGCGCGGCGGCGCAGGGCTGGCGGCTCGGGCCCGTCGTCCTGGCGCACCAGGCGCGGGTGGCCCTGGGCGATGAGATCGGCGAGCTGGCGGGGGCGCGGATGCTGGTCCTGCTGGTGGGCGAGCGGCCGGGCCTGACTTCGTCCGACAGCCTGGGCGCCTACCTCACCCTCGCGCCGCGGGTCGGCCGCACCGACGCCGAGCGCAACTGCATCTCCAACATCCGCCCCGCGGGCCTGAGCTACGACGAGGCCGCGCGCCGGATCGCCTGGCATGTCGCCGAGGCGCTGCGCCGCGGCTACTCCGGCGTCGCACTGAAGGACGAGAGCGCATCGGGCGCCATCGCCGCGCCCTAGGCGTGATCGGGGAGGTCTGCCTCGAGCCGCCGCACCGCCGGAATCGCGTAGACCGCCAAACTCAGCGTCAGGATCACCGACCCCGCCACGACGAACATCATCCCCATGCCGGCGCCGGGTCCGACGCCGACCAGCCAGCCGACATCGCGCCAGATCGACTGACGTCTGGCCGGTTCGAACACCCGGTCGGCCAGCGGTCCCGCGACCAGGGAGGCGAGCGGCGCCAGGAGCATGGCGACCTGCAGGTAGGCTGCGAAGACTCGGCCCTGGAGATCGGGCGCGATCTTCGCCTGCATGATCGACCAGAACGGCGCGTTGGCGAAGGCCAGCACGAACAGCAGCAGGAAAAGGGCGGCGCCGAGCGTGAGCGCATCGCGCGCCACGCCGGCCAGGCCGATGAAGAGCCCCGCGCTGACGATCGCGAGCATCACCGTGTTCATGCGCGATCCGATACGGCCGCCCGCGCCAATGACCAGCGCGCCCGCGATCCCGCCGACGTTCATCACAGCCAGGACAACGCCGAACAGCTGCGCGCTGCCGATGCGGGCGAGCACGTAGGGCGTCAACAGCACCAGGGCCCCGTTGGCGAGGAAGTTGACCACCGAGACGTAACCGCAAAAGCCCAGCAGAACTGGCCGCGCGGCCAGATAGCGGAAGCCGTCGAACACCTGCCGCCAGAGCGCCGAACGCATCGCACGCCCCTCCGCGGACTCGGCGGGCCTGGGGATGCGGACCACGGCGAGCACCACGATGGCGGCGATGAACGTCGCGATGTCGATGCCGATCGAGCCGACCACGCCGACCAGGGCGTAGAGGATGCCGGCGACCGCGGGGGCGATTACGCCAGCGGCGGCGCCGGTCATTTGGCCGATCGCGTTGGCGCGGTCACGCTGGCTGTCGGGCACCAGCATCGCGACGGAGGCCTGAAACGCCGGACCCGCCAGGGACGTGAACAACGACGCGCCGAGCGTGAGCGCATAAAGGTGCCAGAGCCGGAATGCGCCGGACGCGAAGCTCAGCAGCAGCAGGCCATTCACGACGGTGAAGCCGAGGTTGGCGATCAGCATGATGGTCCGGCGATCGAACCGGTCGGCCAGCGCGCCTGAGATCCCACCGAGCAGGATCGCGGGGGCGGACGAGAAGAAGGCGACCAACGCGAGCGGCGTGGCGTGCCCGGTGGCGCGGAACACCGCGATGCTGACCGCGTACTCGCTGATCTGGCTCCCGATCAGCGATACCGCGCCGGTGACGACCAGGGCGTAGTAGACGGCCGTATGCGCGGACGCCGCCGGGCGCGGGACGGGCGCCGAGGACGAGCGGGCGACAGAGGCTTCGGCGTCGTTCATCGATCCGGCGCGGGCTGGTTCACGGGCGTTGGGGGGCACCCTAAGGCGGTGGCTGCGGGCGAGCTACGGCAGGTTGCGGGGCCAAGATCCCGAGCGTGGCCGCGGCGCCGCTATCAGCTGTGAGAGTCGGCTGTCAGCGCGCCGGTCCCGAGACCGGCTGGGCCGGTTTCGCGCCCAGAATGCAGAAGCCGTTGCCGAATGGATCGCTGCAGAACGCGATCGGCGGGCGGGCGCCGCCGGCGAACTTCTGCTCGCATTGCGCGCCGGCGTTCAATGCGGTGGCCAAGACGCCCTCGAAATCGTCGACGTGGAAGTCGAGGTGGACCGGCGTCCAATGCCGCTCATAGCGACGAACGTCGGCCGACCCTTGCGCCGGCTGGGTTCCGGCGCGTTTCTCGATCAGGCCGATCCGGGCGCCGCCGCAGTCGAGAATGGCGTAGGTCGGGACCGGGCGGGCCACTTCGACGAGGCCCAGGGCGTCGCGATAAAACCGCAGACCTTCGTCGAGTTGCGGGACGTCGATCGTCACGGCGTATTGCATGTTCGGCCTTGCGCGGCGGGTGAAGCAGGAGACTTCGGATGAGCGACCACATCAAGGACAAGGTCATCGTGGTGACCGGCGCCGGCGGCGGGTTTGGACGGCTGATCAGCCTGAAAGCCGCCGCCCTGGGCGCGCGGCTGGTATGCGCGGACATCGACGCCAAGACCGTCGACGCCGTCGTTGCGGAGATCGAAGGCGCGCAGGGGCAGGCGATCGGCCAGCAGACCGACGTCGCCGACGTCGCCCAGATGGCGGCGCTCGCGCGGGCCGCCGTCCAGCGGTTCGGCCGCATCGACGTGATGATCAACAACGCCGGCGTCATGCCGCTGGCGCTCTACGCCGATCACGTGGCCGCGGCCGAGCGCTGGCATCGCTGCATCGACATCAACATCAAGGGCGTGCTGAACGGGATCATGGCGGTGCACGACCAGATGATCGCCCAGGGCCAGGGCCACATCGTCAACATCTCGTCGATCTATGGCAATTTCCCGGTCGCCGGCGCGGGGGTTTACGGGGCGACCAAGGCGGCGGTGAATTTCCTGTCGGAATCGCTGCGGGTCGAATCCCAGGGCCGGATCAAGGTCACGGTGATCAAGCCGACCGGCGTGCCAGGCACCGGCCTGGGCGCCGGCGTGATCAATCCCGCCGCGATCGTCGGCATCCTCGGCCAGAACGCGCCGTCCTACCTGGCGACCCTGCAGGGCATGGGTTCCGGGGGCTTGAGCGCCGGGCAAGCGGACCCCGACAACATCGCCTACGCCGTGCTCGGTCCCGAGCATATCGCCGATCAGGTCATCCACGCGATCAACCAGCCCTGGGGCGTCTCGCTGGGCGACATCACCATCCGCGCCTCCGGCGACGGCTACATTCTCTAGGGGCGGCGAGATGGGCCCTGCGCGGCGACCTCCGCCGCGGGCTGGACGCGGCCGTCGCCGCCGGTCCAGGCGCGGATCGCGGTGGCGGCGTGCGACGGCTGGGCGTTGGCGACCAACACCGCCAGCGTGAGCAACAGCACCGCGCCTAACGCCTTGAACATCCAACGCCCCCTCGAGCCGCAGGGGCTCCGCCAAGGGTGGCTGGCTAAGCCCGGGACCGCGGAGCGGTAAGTTGCAGCGGCGCGCACGAAGTTGCATCGGCGGCGGCGCTGCGAGGCGCGGCCCCTTGCCATCGCGGCGGACGCACGCTCAAGCTGGCGGCATGGTCATCCGCCTGCCCTCAACGAACGATCCGGTCATCGCCGCCCTCGGGCTCGCCGCGGCGGCGCTCACCCTTTGGCTGATGTTCCGGATCCTGCGGGCCGGAAACCCGCGACCGGGCCTGGCGATGTTCTCCCGGCCGTTCGCGGTCGTCGTCATCCTGCTCTGCGCCGCCTGCCTGGCCGGGACGATCGTCGGGCTGCACGATCTGCAGACAAAGCCCGGCACGGATCCGACCGGTGTGGTCGTGCTGGCCGTCGGCGCGGTGTTCTTCCTCTGGGGCGCGTTCCACGCCATGACGCTGCGGCTGGAGTGGGACGAGGCGGGCTTTCGCCTCAACCGTTTCCTCCTGCCGCCATTCGCGGCGCGCTGGGAAGACGTCGAAGCGGTCGCCCTCGCCCGCAACAGCGTCGTGGTCCGCCTGAGGAACGGCAAGCCGGTGGGGCTTTCGCGCTACCTGGTCGGCCTGCAGGCCTTCGTCAACGAGGCGACGCGGCGGTCGAAGGCGGGGTAGGCGGGCCTCAGCCGAACCCCTTGTCGGTCAGCCAGTCGCCCAGCAGGTCGATCCAGCGGTCGGCGGCAGGCCCTGCTGACCATGCCGAAGCCGTGGGCGCCGCGGGCGAACACGTGCAGCTCGCACGAGCGGTCGGCCATCGACCAGTCGCTGTAGAGCCCTTCGACCATGTGGAACAGGTAGCGGTCATCGTGGGCGACGACGGTGAACAGCGGCGGCGCGTCGGCGGGCACCGGCCGGCTGCGGGTCTCGCCGCCGTAGATCGGGGCCACGAACGCCGGCGGCGGCCCTTGCGGGTCCAGCGCCACGTCGGCGACCAGGAAGGCGCCGGCGGAGAAGCCGATCAGGCCGACCCGGTGCGGCTCGACCTGGAACTCCGCTGCCCGCTCGCGGACCAGCTGCAGCGCGCGGCGGCCGTCGTCGGCGGCGACCTCGCGGGCGTAGGGCAGCGCCTCGTTGCGGATCAGCTCGGAGATCGCGCGCGGCGCCTTGGCGGCGGAGAGCGGCGAGGCCAGCATCGCCCCCTCGGCCGTCATCGAGGCGGCGAACTCGGCCGGATCGGACGGCGTGGCCGAAGAGCCGGTACTTCAGCAGGAAGGCGGTGAAACCGCGCGCGGCGAACCACTCGGCGACGTCGGTCCCCTCGTGCTTCCACGCCAGGATCCGCCAGCCGCCGCCCGGGCAGACGATCACCCCGGCGCCGTTGGCCTTGCCTGGCGCCGGCCGGTACACCGTCAAGGTCGGCTCGGAGACGTTGCGCAGCATGGGCGTGCCGGCGGCCAGGCCCGTCGGCGGCTGGAAGGTGGTCTCCGGCCCGACGCCGGGGATCGTGCGGGCAGGTCCCGGCGGATAGAGGCGCAGCACTTCGCCGGCGGCGGTGGTGGGCCTGAGCTCGTGGGTCAGGTCGTCGGCCATGTCTGTGGTCTCCCTTTGGCGTCATCCTGGCCCAGTCCGAGCCCGACGTTAAGCCCGCTTGGCTTCACCGACCTGCGGCGGCGTCGCGAGACGGCGGGCGCCGTCTGAGGACGCACGGGCGGGGTTCCTCTCCAGCGTGCAACCGTTCATCCTGCACCCATGATCAGGCAGACCCGCCCGCCCGCAGCAGCGACCCCGACCGCGCGTTCCCGTCCCGCAACGCGACCGCGACGCTCGAGGTCGGCCCGGTGCCGGCGGCCGAGCAGCGCCAGGCCTGGATCAAGGTGCTGCGGCGGATCACGCCGGACAAGAGCGCCGCCCGCGTCAAGGCGGTCGAGGCCGCGGCCGAGCTGGCAGCGTCGCAGTTCAGCCTCGGGCAGACCACGATCGCGACTCTGGCGGGCGAAGCGGTCGCCAGCGCGCGGCATCCGTCCGACCGCGACGTGAACCTCGGCGTTCGGATCGGGGAGCTGGCGCGCGTCCACACCCCCACTTCCCTCGAGGGCCTCGCTCGGCGGATGGACTCGCGGGTCGTCTGGGACGACCGGGTGCTGCCCGAGCCCGAGATAAGCGACATTGCGGGCGATCGCCGCGCAGATGCGGCAGCGGGTGACGGTCTGCGAGCGCTGGGGTTTCGCCGAGAACGGCGGCCTCGGGCTCGGCGTCAGCGCGCTGTTCGCGGGACCCGGCGGGACAGGCAAGACCATGGCCGCCGAGGTGATCGCCAACGAGCTGGCGCTCGACCTGTACCGGATCGACCTCGTAGCGAGGTGGTCAGCAAGTACATCGGCGAGACCGAGAAGAACCTGCGCCGCGTCTTCGACGCCGCCGAGGAGAGCGGCGCCGTGCTGCTGTTCGACGAGGCCGACGGCTCTGTTCGGCAAGCGCAGCGAGGTGAAGGACAGCCACGACCGCTACGCCAACATCGAGGTCAGCTACCTGCTGCAGCGGATGGAGGCCTACCGCGGCCTGGCGATCCTGACCACCAACATGAAGAGCGCGCTCGACCCGGCGTTCCTGCGGCGGCTGCGCTTCGTGGTGCAGTTCCCGTTCCCCGACCCGCCGAGCGCGCTGCGGATCTGGAGCCGGCGTCTTCCCGCCGCGACGCCGACCGAGGGCCTGGACTTCGCCAGGCTGGCGCAGCCTGAAGCGTCGCCGGCGGCAACATCCGCAACATCGCCCTGAACGCCGCGTTCCTGGCCGCCGAGGCCGGCGAGCCGGTGCGGATGTCGCACTTGCGCGAGCCGCCGGGCTCGAATACGCCAAGCTCGAGCGCAACCCGGCGGCGGGCGAGATCGATGCATGGCCATGACGGTCAGCGCCGCGAGTTCGAGCCGATCGGCGGCCCCTCGGCACATGGATGATTTCCCTGCTGGACGGGAATTTTGCAGCGAATTGGGCGACTCTCAGCTGACTGCGACTGAACCCCGGCGATGGTCCTGTTGGCTTTTTCCCAGTGTCTACAACGCGCTATAAGAGCGGCTCGATCGGGATTCCCTGAATGCGGAGCAGGGAAATTACTTGTGTGAGCAGGGGAATTACCTGCCGGAACAGGAAAGTCAGGGCGGAATAGGCAAAGCCAGCTTCGTCCTCGGCCACTCCAACTCCGTGCGGGTAGTCCATCGTTGTCTTTGGCGGGCAAGTTCTAAACCCCACCACTGGTGGCGAGACGCCCTCAAAACAGATATTCAATGCGTCTGATGAGCCCATTTGCGTTCGCGATCAGCTGCGCACTTCCCTCCGCCACCTGAGAGAGGAGCGGATGCGGACAATAGCGATAGTCGCGCGCAAAGGCGGGTCTGGCAAAACCACTGTCGCGATCAATCTTGCGGTCGCTGCCCACCGCCGCGGGTTGAAGACTTTGTTGGCGGACTCCGATCCGCAACGCTCGTTGATCGACGTGTTGAAGGGCCGTCGCCATACTGGTCCCGCCATTGTCGAGACCTCCGCGCGAGGACTCTTCGCTCTGCAGATGTCGTCCCTGCGCGCCGGGGTCGAAGCGCTCATTATCGACACCCCCGCTGGCAATGAGGAAGAATTGGCCCACGCGATTGTGCTAGCAGACCTCTCGGTCCTGGTGATCCGGCCGACCCTCCTCGACTTCGCCGCCTTGATCCGCACACTCAAGGTCATCCGGCATTTGCGCAAGCGCGCGATGGTCGTCCTGAACCAAGCCCCGCCTCGGCGGGCGGGAGTCGAACCGCCGGCTGTCAGGAATGCGCACGAAGCGCTGCGGCTCCTGCACCTTCCGGTCGGTCCAGCCATTCTGCGCAGCCGCGCGGCGTATCAGTCCGCGCTGGAGAGAGGATGTTCGGGGGAAGAGCAAACCCGTGATGCCGCTGCCGCACAGGAGATCAACGATCTGTGGTTGAGTGTTCAGCGGTTCATAGCCGAAGTCTCACCTCCGGAACACGTCAGCAACTTTACTACATACGATCGACCGATCATTTAGAAATTCAGGGGTTCGACGGGACACACCTCTCTTGACAACACTCGGATGTCCCAGCCGAACAAGGTGGCAGGCGCGGCTGCCAACAGCCGCTCGCCACCCGATTTCCCCCATTGCGAGGGCCGCCTTTCGGGGAGAAGCCCGTTCTCCGACAGCCAACTGCCCGAAGCCGGACGTTCTTAGGTGGCCGAGACGGTGGTTTCCGACATCGGCGACCCATCGGGAGGCGAACCTTAGCGACTTCCCGCGTCAAGGCGGTCGGTCATTATCCAGACCCTAGACTAGGCAGAGCGGTGTCTGTGTCCCCTCCCGCTGCCGAGACCGTCAGGCGGCCACCGTCGCCTTAGCAGCGCTGGCGACCTGGACCAATGACATGCGTGCCGGGCTGAGCCGGTTGGCAATCGCGAGCAGTTTGCCGTCGCTGTGGAGTTGGAGGGACGTTCGTATAGCGACGTACTTAGGGTCAGAGGGCATGCAACTTTATGCCCGTCGCTGCACCTTCGCGCTTCACACGGCCAAGGCTAAACGTTCGCGAAGCCAGATCAGAAGAAGCCGGATCAGAAGATGCGGACGCTAGCCTCGTTGACAACCACGACCGCATCTGTTCGGCCTCTAGGGGCTACGCGTGGCTTTTCGGCCAATCTCCCGGCGCAACACCCATGCTAGCGTCCAAGCCATGCGCGCGTCCCTTGCAGCGCGGAGATCAGAGGCGGCGGTCACTGAAGGGCACGGTCAATCGTGCGCTCGATGTCGCTTTAGCGATGTTCCTGCTCGCGCTAGCTCTTCCTTTGATCTTAAGTATCTCGTTGCTGATCGTTCTGGATGATCCCGGTCCGATCCTGATCCGTCATCGCCGAGTTGACATCGATGGCCGTCAGGTCGGCCTTTGGAGATTTCGGACTCAATTGAGTAGCGGCCGATGCCAAGCTTGTAGAATACCAGTCTCTTCATAGAGGCGACGAACTCCGCCACCAGCTTGGCCAGGCGCTGGGACGCGATCCGCGCCGCTCCAGGTTCGGATCGGTTCTGCATCGCACAGGGCTCGAGGATATTCCGATGCTAGGCAATATCGTCGGAGGACAACTGCCCGTGTTTGGCCGCTACACGTGGCGCCAATTCGTCACTTGGCTAGATGCCGGCGACGACGTGTCTCTGACGCCTGGCGGGTCGTTACAAGAAGACCGGATCACCCCAGCTGAGGATCACCCCAGCTGATCGGGGCTTTCTGACGGTTCCGGAGCTGTGGCGTTGTGCCTGAGGATCTAGTCACCTGGCGAGGATCGCTCTCAACACAGGCTTCGGTCAGGCTTTCATTGGATATACGCGCGGGCCGACGGAAGGCCGGAGGCGACGATTGAATTCCGACCGGGAAGCAGGCGGCGCCATCGAGCGAACCTTCAGAGGCCTGTGACAGGTGGAGACGCGACCGTCGTTCTCAATGTGGCGAATGTGGTTCGCGAGGTAGAGTGGACTAAGAGTTGCAGCGCGCGCTTGGCTAGTGTTCGATGACTCCGTCTCAACAGAGGATTGAGAAACTGGTGCGAAGCTCGATCTGTGCGATCTTTGTCGCGACGGCTTTGACCTTAGACCTCCCTGGCGTCGCCACGGCCGGTTCATACGAGGACGCGTTGGCCGCTAGTCAACGCGGCGACTTCGCCCAAGCTCGTCGCCTGTTCCGCGAAGCCGCCGACCTGGGAGACGCCAGGGCGCAATTCAATCTTGGACGGATGGAAAGCGAGGGCGAAGACGCGCCGCGGGACTTTTCGGCCGCCTTCGCGTGGTATCAAAAGGCCGCTGACCAAGGAAATGCCGGTGCGCAGTTCAAACTCGGCCTTTTGTATCAGAATGGGCGCGGCGCGCCGCGTGACGACGCTGCGGCGGCCGGTTGGTACCTCAAGGCCGCCGCGCAAGGCTACGCCAGCGCGCAGGTCAACCTTGCCGCAATGTTCGCGACCGGTCAGGGCGTACCCAAAGACAGAGAACGGGCAAGGGGCTGGTATCGCAAGGCCGCCGAACAAGGGGACGTCGATGGCGAGTACCATCTTGGCCTGATGTACTTCGAAGACGCCCGACAGCCGATCCTCGTTGGCGCGACGCAAGACAGCTTCCATCAACTGATGAACGACGTCTTTGGTGACGGACATTGGCGCGAGACGGGCGGCTACCGTACGCCGGCCAGAGAGAACTGGTTGCGGGCGCAGGGCGCTGAAACGGTCCCGGTCGGAACGCTGTCACGCCATTCGATGGGTTCGCCGCAGGCCCCCGGCGCCTATGACATCGTGGTCAGTAACCTTTCGCCCGCCCAAGCGGCGATCAGGCTCCGGCGATCAGGCGTCGCATTTAGGGAGCTGTTCCCGGAAGCGAGCCACGGCGCCCAAGGCCCCCACCTGCACATCGAGCCATATTTCCCCAGCCCTGCGGCGCGACAGACGCCCCCCCTCCCCACGAGTACGGCGCCGTTCTTCGCCGATCTTGTCCTCGACAAGACCATCGCGGCAGCGAGCGCCTCCACGCCGACTGCGACAGAGGAGTACGAGCAGGCGGCCATCTGGTTCCGCAAAGCCGCGGCTCAGGGGAGCGCTGCCGCCCAGTTCAGCCTCGGCCGCATGTACTCCACTGGAGTTGGGGTGCCACAGGATCCAGTTGTGGCGAACAAATGGCTCAGCTTGGCCGCATCCGGCCATCTGTCGGCAGGCGGCGAGCAGACAATGGCCGCGGCTAACCTCCGCGACAAAATCGCCGCCCAGAGGGCCCCCGGCCGCACAGCCGAGGCTGACGGTGGGCATACTAGCAGGGCGTTGAAGAAGTGGGTCAGCGACAGGCGATGAAGGTGATGTCGCCGCCTGCGTAGGCGCTGTTCTCGCCTTTCAAGGCCAGTCGGGGTGGAGTTCGGGCCAGCCGCAGCCGCAGGCCTCGTCCATCTCGTCCCAGGCGAACTCGACCGAGTCGTGGTCGCGGCCGCCGGCGAAGGCGCCGGTGACGCAGCCGAAGGCGAACCCGCCGCGCACTGCAGGCGGGCGAAGTTGTTGACCACGTCCAGCCACCCGTTGCGCGACCCGGCCAGGCCGATGAACGAGAGGATCGCGGTCGAGGCGCAGACCGCCGTGGCCGCGGCTGCCAGAAGCTCGAGAAGGTGCATGGCGCAGTCTTAGCCGGTCATGGCCTGCAGTTCGCCCGGCGAAGCGCCGTCATCGTCATGCGCCCAAAGCAGTGTGGCCGAGATGAACCCGGCTACGCCTGGCGCCAAACGCGTTCCGCAGCGCGCGGAGCGAAAAGTCGGATTACTTCAGCCGAACATGGTCTCGACCTGCGATCTTCCGCCTCGGCACGGCCGAGGATGTAGTCGCCGGGGACCAGGAGGGTGTCGAGCGCAAGACCGCGGTCGGTCGATCGGCGGCCGTAGCGTGGCGCCGAAGCCGGGTTCGGTGTGTCAGACTCTGTCATCCAGATAGGCGCGGTCATTTCCTGCCAAGGCACAGTTACGGGTCGACCTGGCCCTCTTCGCAATTGTTGCGCCGCCGAATGGTTCCACACGGGGCCCGGCGGAGGCTCCAGCGGCCCCGCCGATGTGTGGCGCTGCATGACGGATCGACGCCGCGGGAGCTTTGGTGGGATCCGCAGTGGCGTCCAACCACATCCGGTGAACGATGACCGCCAACCGCCAACCGCCTAGCGACCACCACGGCAGCGAGGAAGCAGCTTTTCCTGCTGAGGAGGTCTCTCCCCGATGATTTGAGATCGCTCGAGCGCGGGATCAACGCCACCGACACTTGGGTGGGTGTGCCACCGACGACGCCGCTTTCGCTGTTCCGACGTGATCTTCCCTGTTCTCGCTCAATGATTTCCCTCTTCCCGCGCAGGGAATGTCCGAGAGACTACTCGCCAACGGATTGTAAGAAATCCGCCGCATAGGATGCGAGCTCTTGTTGTTCGAACTTCGCCGGGTAAGGTCGGTACGCCATCCACATTCTGAGGTCTGCGTAGAATTCATGCGCGAGGCGGTTCCTTGCTAAACCTGACCCCAACAAGGTCTCACGGCAGCGAGGGCTTGGCGGAGCCATCGCTCGACAACCCTTCGTTCCTCGCGCTGGTAAACCCCGCTTTCCAGGACACTGCTGCCTTTGCTGTTTCGATGCCGGCATCGCGTCCGGGGCGAGAACTAGAAGAGCAGCTGATGCGAGCCCGTGGCCCCATGGACGCCGGTCATTTGTAAGGCGAAGTCTGTCAAGTGAAGGCTCATGTCACCGGCGAAGCCAATGGCGGCGACCGAGTTGGGCGTGATGGCAGAAGGCATGGCTGCCGGCAGCCAGCGCGGTCAACCCCATGAGATCCAGGCTATCGGACCCGGCAAGCAAACCTGCGGCGTCCGCGTGCGACGAGGCAAAGGAGGCATCGCGAGAGGAACCGAGGATGAAGACGTCCGAGCTTGTGCCGACTAAAGTGCCGGCTGGGCCAACGCTCCCGCTCGCCGCACCTTGGATATGGGCGGCGCCACTGAACGCGTGCGCGGCACTGCTCAGGTGTTGGCTGACGGTGGTTGCGTGCGCTGTGTCCGCCGCGGCCACACTTGTCTCGCCTGCCACCGGGGTACCGGCATTGGCGGCCGAAGGCACCCTTGAACCCCGGCTGCTTTCCGTCTGGTACGCAACGACGCTGGCTTGGGTCGTGTCAGGCACCGGCGTGAACGACTTGTTGGGAGTCAGGCCGCTGCCCTGAGAACTGACACTGTCCGAGCTAACCGTTTGTATTGCCTCAACCGCCGCGTGGGTCGTGACCAACGGCGCCGAGGGGACGTCGACCGCCGGCGCCTGTTGGGTCGCAGCGCTGGTGGAGGCGGCCGGCGAAACGACGGTCACCGACGCGCTTTGAGTACTGTCGCTGACCGCGCTAACCGTTTAAGTCAACGCAGCGGCAGTCTGGACCGGATCCGACGTCGGCAAGGAAACGCTGACAGCCGACACCGCCTGGGCCACGGCGGCTCCCGAACCCGCGCTCACCGAAACATAGGCGGCCAGGACGCTGGAGGCCTGCGAGCCGTCGCTGGCTGAGAAGCTTATCGTCCGCAGCAGATCCGGACCGCCATCGCTTGGATCAGAGGCCGGACCGAGGGCCGGGTTGGCGGCCGCGGAGGAGAAGGTGACCAATTCCAGCGCCGCCTGGTAGCTGGCGACAGAGGCCGCGCCCGTCAAGGTGAGCACGCCAGTTGTGGCGTTGTAGCTGCCGGAGATGCCGTTCTGATTGATGAAGTCAGCGCGTCGCCGGCCAGGAACCCGTCGGCGACCGCGACGGCCGCCGACGTTAGCGTCGTCGAGCCTGGGTCGGCGACCGTGAGTTGTTGGGCGATGTCGGCCGCCGGGCCGCCGGCCGCGTAGGTCGGTGCAGCCCCGGCATTGGCCAGCGACGGCTGGGTCGCCGTCGTGATCGAGACGCTGGCGGCGAGCGCGGCCGAGCTTTGCATCCCGTCGTTGACGACAAAGCTGATAGTCCGCGTCGGGTCCGGAGCGCCATCCGTGGGATCGGCGGCGGTGTGTGGGTCGGGTCGGCGGCCACGGACGTAAAGGTGACGGCGTCGAGTGCGGTCTGATAGTTGGCCAGGGAAGCCGTGCCGGTGAGCGCCAGGACACCGGTGGCGCCATTGTAGCTGCCGGTGATGCCGTTCTGGTTGGTGAAGTTGAGCGCATCGCCGGCCAGGAAGCCACCGGAGATCACCACGGTCGCGGAGGCGATCGTCGTCGCCCCGGTGTCGGTGACCGAGAGCAGGGGCGCGATGTCGACCGCTGCGCCTGAGGGGTGATAGGTCGCGGGCGACCCAGCGTTGGCCAGCGACGGCGGCGGAGCAATGGTGGCATGATATCCGAGCGCCTCCATCAGCAGGATGTCGACGTGGGTAAGCGACTGCAGCGTACTGCCACTATAGAATTCATTGAAGGCGTCGCCCGGCGTCAGGCCGCTGCTGTTGAGAAAGTCGCTGGGGTCGGAGGTCTGGCCGAAGGCGGCCAGAGCGGTGGCGCCACCATCCAGAGAAAAGTAGGCGGCCGCGGCAGGCGTCTGGCCGCTGAAGAGCAGGCTGCCGGCTCCGGTGTACCGATATAGGTCGAAAATGTCCGGTTGGGCCCCGAAGTCAACGCGCCCCATGGCGTGGGTAAGTTCATGCAGCGCCACGCCTTCCAACAGGTTCGTCGGTATGTCGGTCGCAAATCCGGCAGCGCCATCGAGAGCGGTACCGATCGGTGACAACAGTCCCAGGGCCTTCTCTTCGGCCGACCACACAACGACCTGAGTTCTGCCCTTGGATCGACGATCCGGTCGGCAGGGCGTTCACGCCCGAGATCACGTCCCCCGAAACATCCTGCGACAAGAGGTTGCGAAGTTGCGAATAGGGTTCAAACACGCCGCTGCTTGGGCCAGCGGAAGCGCCCCCCGAAGGTTCGGCGGTTCCCTGAATTTCGCCATAGCCGATCGAGATGTTGACGGTGACATTGTCGGCAAATGTCGCGTCGATCAGATTGGCGGCCGCCTGAATGGCGTCCCTGAAGCTCGTGGGCGCCGCCTGCGCCTGAGGATCGAAAACGAGATTGATGTTCACGCGACCGCCCTCCCGCTCGACCTCTCGGATGCAACTTCGCGCTTAGAGACTGCAGCGGGCATTCTTGCGACCAGTTCGGCAAGGAGGTCCGCAAGCGTCTTCCTGCGGTCCCAGCCTGAGAGGCCGCCGGCGGTCTTGTTGGTCACGAACGCCAAGGCTTGAGTACCATATTCCTGTCACCGTTTGAGCGAGCATAGCAAGTTCATATTTAATCAATTCTTAGTCCCTGTTACCGGGTGCACCTCTCGGCATTCGTCGCCGAGCCGGAATCGCCCGAGTGGCTGGGCTCAACCCGCAAGATCGACGTTATTTCCTGAGAGCGCATCTTGGGGTGCCAGAGCCGGTAGCTGATAGCTTAGCTGCCCGGGCGAGGCGTACCGGAAGAGGTCGAGCGGCGAGAACTGCGCAACCCCGCCCTGGACCATGGTCTCGTGCTCCATGGCCCCGATCGCGTCGTATTCGCCGAGCACGGCGCGATTGAATGGATCGAACGTGAACGGGAGCGCCGAACGGATGCCCGCGAAGCCAACGGTGGTGTTGGTCGTCGAGGCCAGTCCGAGCACCTCGGCGAGCGTGACCAAAAAAGCCGGCACCGCTGCTCGGATCGCTCGAAGGCAGGTGCGCGATGGCGATCGCGTCGCTGGGCGAGGTCGCGGCGCCGGACAGGCCGGATCTGACTGGCGGTCATTCCGTTCGACACGCTCTCGGCCGGCGCGGCGTTGCCGATGATCTGGCCGTCGACGTTGTTGTACCCGAACCCGATGGTGAACGTGATCGGGTTGATGAACGCGCGCTCCCTACTCGACCGCTGCGTTGACCGCGGTGAAGAACCCCGCCGGCGCGCCGCCGGTGCTGGAGTCGAATACGACGTCGATGATCATGGGGCTTCCGATGCCTGCCTAGCCCGTCCCGCAACCACCCAATCCCGCCCCAAACTCGATGCGGTCATTAAGCGTTTCGCTATCTCGCGCTGCAGCCACCTGGGTACCCTTCCCGCGCCCCAGGATTGGCACGGGAAGGAGGCCCGAGATGGCCCAGGTCACCTACGACCCCCGGTTTAACGGCGTTTGGACGGCTGGCGGTCATTTACGAGCCGCCGCAGCGGTCGGGAACGGCAGATTGTGGGCTGCAAGTCCATGGCAAGGTTCTACCCAAGCGGTCCTTTGAACCGGCGCAGCCGCTCCGGACGCCTTGTCGTATTCGATCGCCCGAATCCGCGTCTCGACCTGCCCGGATCTGCGTCGCGACCTGTTGGAAGACCTCAATTAGGTAATATATGACTACGCAAACGTCCCAATTTGAGCTGGGCAAGCGACTATCGACTGGCCTCTAAATCGCGAGGATGCGCGTGCGGAGTGAGTTCGTATTCATAGTTGGCTCCCAAAAATCAGGGAGCACTTGGCTAAGGAATTGCCTCAGTCACGTAGTAGATATACGATCTCCGGAGTGGTATCTTCCCGAATTGTATGGTGCAATTCTCGCCCATGTAGACAAATATGGCCAAGGCCTTAGTCAAAGCGAGAGGGCGATTAAGGTGTCGGAAGTAACTCGTGCCGCGTGGATCGCGCTTGTAGCACCGGCCAACGCTGACAAAAGCGTATACCCATCGCATCCCGCCGCCGGCGCAGGGTCGCCGCTACATTCAAACGCAATAAGAATTGCTCGAGATATAATCCCGGCAAGCAAGGTAGTTTTGATCGTACGGGATCCAAGGGCTGTGTTCAACTCATACCGTTACTATATCGGGATCATGGCTCCCGGCTTGCTTGAGTCACTTTCGGCCGACTCTTTCGCGCACGAGTGGGTCCGCAACAACCGCGCGTGGCTAAGGGACAAGCCCGACATAGTGACGAGATTTGAGGATCTTAAAAAGTCATTTGAACTCACGCTTAGAAACGTGCTTCATACGTTGTGTATCAGCGCGAGCGATGAGCTGACTTCCAGGATTAAATCGCGAGAATACGATGTTGCAAATCGCCGTAGCGAGCAACCCGAAATCTATAGGGCCGGAATTATTGATGAGTGGAGAAAGTCGTTGTCACGCACCGAAGCGTTGACCATAGAGCAGGTGGCTAAGGATCTGATGTTCGAGCTTGGTTACTCGACTTAACTGAGCGAGACACCGTCTCGGACTTTCGAACACGCTAACTTGGTGTTGAGCGACTAGTCCCCGAACAGGGGGCCTGGTGGTTCGTTTCATTAGGCGAGCAGGCGGAGGCCCCGGCGTGGCGTGGGTTCTAGGCGCCCACCTGCAGCGCTGTCAGCTGCCAGCCTACGCGCGTCGAAATCAATCCGGCCGCGCGGCCCGGATTCCTACACAAAAACAGAAAGTTACGCTCTTTCCACTCGACGTCGCCGCCGGCAGG
>CAVXOD010000003.1:0-141848 GCA_963763385.1 uncultured Pseudomonadota bacterium
CTTCAGGGCATGACGCCAACGGGGAATATCGACCCACAGCGGACCGTGAGGCGGCGCCTAGGGAAGCCGGGGTCGGCTGGCAATGACAAGGCCGATGCCCCCGAGGATCGCGACGGACGTGAGCGCGAGGCGAACCGAAATCCCCTCGGCCAAAGTGAGTGTCCCTGCGAGCGCGGCTAGCACTGGAACACTGAGTTGCACCGAAGCGCCTTGGACGGGCGAAAGCGAGGGCAGCGCGGCGTACCAGATCGTGTAGCCCACGCCTGAAGCGATCGCCCCTGACAGCGCAGCATACAGCAAGCCCTCCGGCCCCTGATGCGTGCCGATCATCGAGGCCACGAGGAACGCCACGGCCGCCATTGGGAGGGCGCGCAGGAAGTTGCCCGCCGTTGCGGCGAGTGGGTCGGCCGCACCGCGCCCGAGCAACGAGTAAGCGCCCCAGGCTACGCCGGCCGCCAGCATGAGAAGCGCGCCGACGAGGGGCGGGGCCGAAGCGCCTGGGATCAAAAGGGCCGCCAAGCCGCCGAGCGCGAGGAGAAAGCCGAGCCATTGCCGTGTGGTCAGCGTCTCGCCGCGGACCAGCCCGGTGGCGACCATGGTCGCCTGCACCGCGCCGAACAGCAACAACGCGCCCGTGCTGGCCGACAGGGTGATGTACGCCCAGGAGAACGCAGCGGCGTAGGCGAACAGAGCGACAGCGCCCCGCCATGTCCCGGCGACCGAGCCTGCCTTGCGCCTTACGCCCAGGATGAGCCAGAGCGTCACGACACCAGCGCCGATCCGTACGAGGGTGAAGCTGGCGGGATCAATCGAGCTGTGGGCGAGCGCCAGACGACAAAGGATCGAGTTCGCAGCGAACGCCACCATAGCGGCGACGGTCAATGCAATGGCTTTGGCACCGGGCCTTGGCGCTGCGGCCGGTGAGGGCGGGCTCATCTCCTACGTGCGGCGATAGCGGGCCGCAGGATGGCGCTCTCCAAGGCGAGGGCCTTCCCCGAAAAGCTTCTCTCGGTAGGCCCCGTGGCGGTAGTTCTGCTTGAACAGGCCGCGTCGCTGCAGTTCGGGAACGAGGTGCTCGACAATGTCTGAGAAAGTCTCGGGCATTACGACGTACGCGAGGTTGAAGCCGTCGAGGTCGGCTTCTTCCGCCCAGGCTTCCAATTCGTCCGCTACGCGTTTCGGGCCGCCCACAATCGCCGGGCCCCCACCGCCCAGGCCAACCGGTCGGCCCACACGGCGACCGACGGGCGCCGGCCCGCAGCGATACCCGCCGCCACTGACTGAATGGCGTTGCTGCTCGCCGCGCTAGCCTTCGCCTCTCTAGGCTTCGATAGATCCACGCCCGCCCACCCGGACATCATCGCCAGCGTCCCTGTCTCGCTCACGTAGCCTTGGTATTCGACGAACTTCGCTTCAGCTTCCTCGTCAGTCGCCGCGGTCACCACCGTGGCAAGCGCGAACACAAGGATATCTGACGGCGCCCGGCCATTATCGACGGCGAGGCTCCTGAGCTTGGCAACATCCTCCGCCATCTTGGCCGGTTCGTTCCCACCGATGAAAACGCACTCGGCGTGGCGTGCCGCGAATGCTGTGCCCTTTGGCGACGATCCGGCCTGGTAGATGACCGGCGTTCGCTGCGGTGACGGTTCGCACAGATGGACCCCGTCAACGCGGAAGTACTCGCCCTCGTGCCTCACCCGATGGACCTTGGTGGGGTCAGTGAAGACGCCCGCCGCTCTGTCACGGCGCACGGCGCCATCTTCCCAACTGCCCTCCCAGAAGTCGTATTGGATGTCCATGAACTCCTGGGCGATGTCGTAGCGCACGTCGTGGGTGATTTGCTTGTCCTGCCCCGCACCCTTGGCGCCGCTGTCGAGATATCCGGTGACGACGTTCCACCCGATGCGACCGTCCGTCAGATGGTCGAGTGTCGACATCCTTCGTGCGAACGGCAGGGGCGGTTCGTGCGAAAGGTTGCACGTCACGGCGAAGCCGAGGTGCTCGGTCGCCTGGGCCATTGACGGAATGATGAGGAGCGGGTCGTTCACCGGCGCCTGCACCGCTTCGCGCAAAGCGGTGTCCGGGCTGCCCCCGTAGACATCGTACACGCCGAGCACGTCGGCGAGAAAAATGGCGTCGAACTTGCCGCGTTCCAGCAGTCCGGCCAGCTCCACCCAATGGTCCAGCAATCGATACTCTGCCGATCGGTCACGCGGGTGACGCCATAGTCCCTGCGCCTGATGCCCGACGCAATTCATGGCGAACGCGTTGAGGCGAAGCTCTCTGCCCATGGCAATCCTCGTGTGGGAAGCGTCAGCGATCGACGCCGCACCGACCTAAGCACGAGGCATAGACTTTGGTCAAATGACCAAATTATGCGGGCGATCAGGCTTCAGCTTGCTCGGCGCCCTCCGCCGAACCCGCTTCCCACTCATCCAGCAAGGCTTGGAAATCCTCGGCCGGGAGCAGCGTGGGCGTCCTCCAGCCCGCTTTTGCGTCGTCTTGTCGTCGCCAGCCGAAGGCCTCCAACTGCCCCGGCTTGAGTGTCCTGACGAGCTCGACCAGGGCGCGGCTGGCGATGGCGCTGTAGAGCGGCAATTCGCTCGACCAGGGCTTTTCAAAGCCCACGAACATCGTTGACCCCGCGACCGACGCCGAAATGAATACGGAAAGCGTCTCCCGCTCCTGCTGCGTGAGGCCCGGATTGATCTCTGCAATCAAGCTGTTCAGGGTCAACCGCTCCAGAATGTAGATGCGGTCCACAGCGCGGGCCACGAACGGATCCTGGTTGCTCAGCACCCACAGGTGGGGAAACAGCCGCGTCGTCTTCTTCGTCTGGATGTCTTCCAGCAGCAGTCGGATCAGCCGTTCCAGCTTCTGCTCTGCGGAAAGGCCGGGCGCTGTCCGGATCGCTCGAAAGTTCTCGCCGTAGGGCGCGAGGACCATGTTGAGAACGTCCTGCAAGAGGTCGTTCCGGCCCTTGTAGTAATAGGTGACAGCGCCGAGTTGCACGCCGCAGCGCCGAGCGACCTCCCGCAGCGTGAGCGCCTGGTACCCGCTCTCGATCAGGATATCGAGCGAGACATCCAGTATCTGGCCCACACGATCACGGCCCGTTTGGTAAACGCCTGAGCCCTTGCGAGTTCTGAGGCCGGCCCGATCGCTCATGGGTATCGCTTTCGATGGCATGCAGCCACGGTCATAGCACAGGGCGCGCGCGTCGCTCGGCGCGGCAGGACAGCTTTCCACCACCCATTGCCGCCGTTCGGAACGTCGGCTTCTCGGGCGGGAAATTCCCGGCAGGCTCATGTCGGCTCCCAGGCCGGCTTGCCGAAACCGTCTGAGCAGGCCACCAGCGGAGCCATGGCCAGCGTCGAACCCGAACAGGCGGCGTTGCGCGCCTCGCGCCCGGCGCTGGCGGCGCTGCTGGCGGTCATGATGATCAGCATGCTGGGCGTGGGCATCATCGTGCCGCTGCTGCCGTTCTATGCGCGCTCGTTCCATGCGCCCGGCTGGCAGATCGCGCTGCTGTTCTCGGCCTATCCGGCGGGGACGTTCTTCGGCGAGCCGTTCTGGGGGCGGCTCTCGGACCGGATCGGACGGCGGCCGCTGCTGATCTCGACGGTCTGCGCCAACTGCCTCTGCTACCTGGCGCTGGCCTTCGCGCCGAACGTGTTCCTCGGCTGCCTGGTGCGGTTCGCGGGCGGCTTCGCCGGCGGCAACGGCTCGGTGGTGTCGAGCTACGTCGCCGACGTGACGCCAGTGGCCTATCGCTCGGGCCGCATGGCGATCCTGGGCGCCGCCTACAACGTCGGTTTCATCTTCGGTCCTGGCCTCGGCGGGCTGCTGGCCCGCCCCGGCGAAGGGCCGACCGGCTACCAGCTGCCGATCCTGGTGGCCTCGGGCGCCGCCGCGCTCGCCGCGACCGGCGTCTTCCTGCTGGTGCGCGAGAGCCGCGTCCACGCCGACCGCAGCCGGACGCAGGGATCGCGCTGGGCCATTGCGGGCCACGCCATCCGCCACCCGGTGGTGGGGCGGCTGATGATCCTGACCTTCATCGCCGGCCTGGCGTTCAACGGCATCGAGTTGATGTTCGGGTTCTGGTCGTCAGCGCGCTACGACTGGACGCCGGCCAAAGTCGGCGTCTGCTTCACGGTCGCCGCGGTCGCCGCGGCGGGCGGACAGGCGCTGCTCACGGGCGGGCTGTCGCGGCGGTTCGGCCAGGCGCAGATGCTGGCGTTCGGCATCGTCATCGCGGCGCTCTGCCAGCTGGGCCAACCGTTCTCGCCCGGCGGCGCGGCGACCATCGGGCTGATGGCGGCGATGTCGCTCGGCCAGGCGCTCGCCTACCCCAACACCTCGGCGCTGATCTCGCTGGCCACCGATCCCGATCGCCAGGGCCAGGTGCTGGGGCTCAACAACGCGATGGACGCGATCTCGCGGCTGCTCGGTCCGCAAGCGGCGCTGGCGCTGTTCGCTCTGGCGCCTGACGCGCCGTTCTTCGCCGGCGCCGCCGTCACCGCCGCCACCGTTCTGCTCGCGCTGGCCGCCGGCCGCTCGGCGCGGGCGAAGCCGGCCTGAAGCGGGTCACGCCGAATGTGCTTCCGCCGGCGCCGTCACCCAGCCGGTCTGGGAGACGTCGAACATCACGTTGTCGGGGCCGTCGAACCTTGGCCGACCTTAGAGACATCGCCGGCAGTGGCGCTGGAGATCCGGAAATCGATGCGGTCGCTCGATCCGCTGCCGCTCAGACCGCTCGAACTTCGGCAAGCCGACTGATCGCGTACGCGTCGTCCCAACAGACGGCGGCTTCCCATGCGGCCGATGCCTGCGCGGCGATGTCATGCGCGCCGGCGTCGAGACCGGCGGCGTTGTGGGGCAGCACCAGGTCAAGGTCGGGAACGTCGACGTGCGATTCGTCCCAGTCGATCAGCGCGACCCGAGCCGCGGTTATGCGGACGTTGCCCCGGTTGTTGGGGTCGCCGTGGACGACGCAGGTCTGACGACCGATGAGCCGCGTCCATGCGGCTCGGCATCGCGCGACGCCCTCGGCCGGCATCGCGCCAAGGTCGATCTTCGTGCCGGTCTCGGCGTGCAGGAGGTCGGTCGAAGATCGCCAACCTGGGCGCTGTGGCCAGCCCTGCGTCAGACGATGCAGCTGGCGGAGCGTGTCGGCCACGCGGCGCCAGTCGGCCTCCGTCTCGGGCGGTCCGCCCTCGACGTACGTCATCACCATCAGACCGTCCGCGAACAGCCGGCCGTCCGTCGTCGGGATCGGGATCGGCACGGTCAGACCTTCACGGTCGAGATGCTGGAGCAGCTCGGTTTCCCAGGCGAGATCGGCGTCGGTCCTGGCGCCGAGACGACCGACCGCGAGACGCCCGCGGACGCGCACGCTCCACACGTCGTTGGCGACGCCGCCAGCGAGCGGCTCGATGCGAGCTGCATCGTCACCCCACTGCCGGAGCGCCTCCCATCCCACTGGCGACATCGTAAGCCTCCGGTCTAGTCAAGACTCGCCGCCGCTTGCGCCAAGCGGCGAGCGTCGTAGCTTTGGTCCTTTGACTTCACCTCGCCAGGGCGTTGGCGCAAGGCCACCTCTTCCCCGAGGGGACGCTCTCGCCCAGCGTCTGCGCTCGGGCTGGGCGCGGACCGGAGTTTCGACCCTGTGTGGACGGCGAAAGCAGACGTTCCAAGCGGACCAACGGGACTGCCGTCGCACTGGCAGACAAGTTCACGACGCGGGGCGCCTTGCGCAGATGGACGGAAGCAGGCACGGGTTGGCGCTTTTTGATGCCAGGTTGTCATTTGTGACTTCGAAAATGACCCAGCACTCTGGAGCGGCGGAATTGGGCGGCTCACGGCATGGCCAATCAGAACGCTGAACCAGCCATGCGACGGGGCAGGCGAATTGGCGTCTTCATCTTTGATGGGGTCGTGGCGCTAGATGCTGTGGGTCCGGCCGATGTCTTCGGGAGCGCCAACATCCTGGGCCTCCAAGAGGACCCCGAGGCCAGCCAGCAGTACGACGTCCACCTTGTGGGACCACGGGCCGGTTCGATCAGAACCGTCACCGGATTTGGATTAACCGCCAGTGCGTCGGTCCACGACGCCAACCCGGCGTTCGATACGCTGATCGTTCCAGGCGCGTACGAGCAGCGCGACGCCGAGGCGGCCTTGGCTGTCCCTGGGGTGAGCGCGTGGCTGCTCCACTCGGCCCGGCGGAGCCGGCGGGTCGCTTCCATCTGCACCGGAGCGATGATCCTGGCGAACCTAGGACTGTTGGGTGGCCGGCGCGCCACCACCCACTGGGCGTTCTGTGACCGTCTCCAAGCGACCTTTCCGGCCATCGAGGTCGAGCCCGACAGCCTCTGGGTCAAGGACGGCAAGATCTACACCTCAGCCGGGATCACCGCGGGCATGGACCTGGCCCTGGCGCTCGTCGAGGAAGACCTGGGTCGACGGTTCGCCCTGGAACTCGCGCGCATCATGGTGATGTTCCTCAAGCGGCCGGGCGGACAAAGTCAGTTCTCGAGCGAACTGATTTCGCAGTTGGTCTCTCCCGACCGGCTTGAGGACCTGGTGGAGTGGATCCGTGACCACCTCGATCAGGCGCTCACGATCGAAGACCTGGCGCGCCGCAGCAAGATGAGCGCTCGCAATTTCCAACGGGTCTTCGCCCGGCAATGCGGATTGCCGCCGGCCAAGTTCATTGAGCGGCTTCGGGTCGAGCGGGCCCGGGTGATCATCGAAGATACAAGCCTGTCCATGGCGGAAATCGCGCGCAAGAGCGGCTTCGACAGCGAGCAGCGGATGCGTCGGTCGTTCCAGAGGGTGCTCGGAATCAACCCGGCGGACCACGCCGCTCGCGTCCGTGCCGAACCTGCCGAAAAGGCGGTTTCGGCCGCGGTCGCGTCCGGTTAACCGACGGCTTCGAAGTCGCGCCGAGCGAGCGCCGTCGGGCCGAGCCGCGCCCGCTACGGCCGTGGCGCTTTTCGAAGGTCAATTGTCATTTCTGCCAAGAGGCCCAGCCCCTAGGAGGTCTCCTAGCCGTTGGGCGGCCGCCGGCCGTCGTCAACGGAGACCAAAAGGAGGTTGAGTTGTCCCGATTAGCCACGCTTGCCTACGGCGTCATCGCCTACGTGGGCTTCTTCGGTGTGTCGCTTTACGCCGTCGGATTCATCGGCGGCTTCTTAACGCCAACGCAGCTCGACGGGGCGCCGACCCACTCCCTGGGTGTCGCGCTGAGCATCGACGTCGCCCTGCTTGCCGCGTTCGCGTTGCAGCACAGCGGCATGGCGCGTCCCGCCTTCAAGCGCTGGTGGACCCACTTCGTGCCGCAGGCGGCCGAGCGCAGCACCTACGTGCTTGTCTCGAACCTGGCGGTGCTCGCGTTGTTCGTCGCCTGGCAACCGATCGGCGGGGTGATCTGGGCCACGACCGGCGCCGTGCGCATCGGTATCATCGGCGTGTATCTGCTGGGCTGGGCATTGCTGTTCTACTCCAGCTGCCTGATCGACCACTTCGACCTGTTCGGGTTGAGGCAGGTTTGGCGGCGGTTCACGAACCGGGCTTACGTCGCGCCGAAGTTCCACACGCCCGGCCTCTACCGGATCGTTCGTCATCCGCTCTACATCGGCTGGCTGATGATCTTCTGGGCCGCGCCCACCATGACGGTGGCGCACCTGATGTTCGCGTTGACGACCACGGCCTACATCCTGGGGGCCATCCGGCTCGAGGAGCGCGATCTGCTCGATGCGTTCGGCCGCGACTACGCGGAATACCGGCGCCGCACGCCGATGCTCATCCCCCGGATAGGCCGCAGGCCCCGCCCCGTCGGCTCGCCCACCACCGTCTGAACCTTCATCAGGAAACAACGGACATGACAGCACCCAAGCTGACCGCGCTTCTGTTCCGGTTCCCTTCCCACGGCCCCTGGGGGAAGGACCTGACGGAACACGCTCGCGCCCTCGCCGGCGACATCGCGGCGGAGCCCGGGCTCAAGTGGAAGATATGGCTGGAAGATCGCAAGACCGGTCACGCCGGCGGCATCTACCTGTTCGACGCCGCCGGCGCCGCCGAGCGCTATCGCGAGAAGCACGAGCGCCGGCTCTCGGCGATGGGGGTCACCGGGGTCACGGCGAACGCCTTCCAGGTCAACGCCGACCTCTCGCTGCTGACCCTGGCGGAGGCGGCGCTCGGCCCGGCGACTGCATTGAAAAGCGCCCCGACCGCGACAGCCAGGCCGCGGACGCATCTCTCGGGCTAGGTCTGCTCCGCTGCTACCCTTGCCGCCCGGGATGCCGCTCTTATCTTCTCGATCGCGCCGGAGCGGATCAGTTCGCGGCGTTCCTCCAGCCCCCGGTGCAGTTCCACCAGGATGCGCGCCGCATGCTCCTGTCTCTGGATCGCGGCCCAGTAGGCGGCCACGTTGGCGTTCGCGGCGATCGGGTCGGCGAGACCCGTGCCCGGCAGCACGTTCTCCAGAAAGAAAAGCGCCGGCACGAGCGCGCAGTCGGCCAGGGTGACGCGGCCCAGGCAAGCGAAGCCGTCGCGGCCAATCATCCGGTCCAGCGCCTTGGTGTTGCTCGCCAGCTGGCCGCCCAGCAGCGCGACGATGGCTTCGTTGCCGGTGATGACGGGGGTCTGGGCGGCGAGGACGCGGGTCTGAACCGCGAGCATGAACGTGTTGTTCAACAGGTAGATGTCGCCGATGCGCGCCAGGGTGCGGATGTGGGCGTGCTCGCGGGGCGTCGCGCCCAGCAGCGAAGGCTCGGGATAGATCTCCTCGAGATACTCCGCGATCACGTCCGACTCCGGCATCGCCTCGCCGTCGATCTCCAGCAACGGGATGCGGCCGAGCGGATGGTCTTCGTAGAACTTCGGCGTGCCGTAAGTCGGCGGCTGCTCGATGGCGATGTCGGTGAGACCCTTGGCGTAGATCTGCATCCGCACCCGCGCCGAGTAGGGACTGAGATCCCAGGAATAGAGCTTCATCGTCATCACGCTTTTTCTTTCGCGTCAGGCCTTCCCGCGCGTCGGGTCGGGACTGAGTTCGGGTGATGCTCAGGCGCCCGTAGCTCATCGCCACGTTGCACCGCTCATAACGGCTGCCGAACATCGCCATTATCTGGTCGTCGTGTTCAAAGCCCAGCTTTTCGTAGAGATGAATCGCCGCGGCGCACTTCGTGTTGGTCAAGAGGTAGAGCCGTTCGACCCCGATTGCCTTCGCCCGCTCCAGCGTTTTGTCGAGGAGATATTCGCCGACCTTGCGGCCACGCGCCGCCTTGAGGACGGCCATTTTGGTCAACTCAAACCAACCGTCCTCCATCCTCATCAGGGCGCAGGTCCCGATGACGCCCAGGTCCGGCGTCTCTGCGAACAGGACGACGCCGCCCTTGTCGACGATCAACTCGCGCGGGTTCGACAACAGGGTGATGTCATTGTCCTCCAGCCCGAACGTCTCCTCGATCCACTCGGCGTTGATCCGGTAGAACGCTTCGGCAAGCCGGTCGTCGAACGCGCGGATCGTTAGCCCAGCAGAGGTTGGCAAGTCCGGGGACCCGACCCGCTCCGCTAGAGAGCGCTTGTCCATTTCAGCTTCCAACATGGCGATCTGCTGCAGGAAGGAACCCTTCAGGCCGGCGCTCATCTCGACGACCGCCGCCTCGACGCGAGGCCACAGGTCGCGCTCGGCGCGGGCGATCAACGCCTCTCCCTTGGCGCTCAGCGTCAGGGTCTTGTGGCGCTGGTCTCGGCCCTCGCGGCTGGCGGTGATCAGACGCTGGTCTACAAGGGCGAGGACGGTGCGGGTGACGGTGGGCTGGCTGATCCGCAATAGCTGGGCAAGCGCGCCGACGGTCACCGGCCCCCTTCGCCGCACGGTCGCCAGCAGTAACATTTGGGCCGGCTGGACCGGGAAATCCATCGCCTGCAAGGTCACAATGGCTTCAGACTGGAAGCGGTCGGCTAGGCGCTTGAGGCGACTTCCAAGGAACAGCTGACCCAGTTCCGCAAGCGCATCCGTCGTCATAATCGCCTCGAAAAGTCGCCTCGCAGAATAATATAGCCTGCTATATGTATGGCTATACGTCAATGGGCGCGACGCCTTTCGTGAACTCATTTTAAAACGAAATTGTCATACGCGGCCCTAGGGCAAGCCCCCACCGTCGATCCTGGCCTCGGCAAGGCCGCCGTCATCGGCTCCCTCCGCCAGCAGCGCTTCGGCGCGGGCGAGGAACGGCGCCATCTCGCGCCGCCAGCGCTCGGACCCCTCCCGCCAGCACCAGTCGCCGTCGTCGCGGACCTGCAGGACCGCCTTTGGCGAGAAGCGGAAGTACCAGGTGCTCGATCCATCCCGCGCCTTGAACAGGTGGACGCCGAACTCGCTGAACTTCAGGAGCGCGATCAGGACGATCGGCAAGGTGACGAGCGGCGGGGCCGCCGGCAACATGCGCTCGCGTCGCGCAGACACCTCTCGCAAGCCGACCATGGCCGTGGGTCAGCGGGCGGCGAAGCTGCCGGTAGCGCCGCCGTGCGCCATCGCCGTCAGCATCGGCGAACCGACTGCGACCACAGCCCTGGCGACCGCGGACCTGCGGCACGCCTCAAAGCTGGCCCATTGGCTGAGCAAGCGGATGTCCGGAGCACCGCCGCAGGCAGTGTTGGCGGCGGCTTTGATACGCCTGAGCAACACCTGGGCGCCGGCCGGCGAGCCAATGTTAAGATCACCGAATTTCACCGTGACGCTCGGGACGGTGTCCGAAATCTGCGCAAGGGCGGGGATGGCGCACGACAGCGTGGCGGCCGCGGCGAGGCACAGGACAGGGGCGGTGAGGAAACGGACCATACTCGGTCTCCTTCAAGGGCGGCCGTCGCTCGCCGTGAGTGGCGGGAGCGGCATCGCAATGAGGTGAGAGAGCGGCCAAGTACGGTCCGTCCGATAGCACCGGGAGCCGATCTGTCGCCGACCTCGACCGATCAATGACTGATCTCGCCGAGCATCGGCTTGCGATGAGGTGATCGGGCGGCCACGTTCGGTCAGTCCGACAGCATCAGGAGGCGATCTGTTGTCCCCCGACCGCTCCGCGCCGATCGATCTCGCGCGGGAGGCAGACCTACGCCTAGGGTCGGCGCTGGTGCGTCCGGCGTTGAGTGAAGTCGTCGTGGCCAGCCAGACCATCCGCCTGCAGCCTCGGGTGATGCAGGTGCTGGTGGCCCTGGCGCGCGCCGGCGGCGAGGTGGTGTCGCGCGACGAACTGCTCGCGAGCTGCTGGGGCGGGCTTGCCATCGGCGATGACGCCATCAACCGCTGCATCGGGCGTCTGCGGCGGCTGTCCGAGGATGAAGCGCCTGGCGCCTTCACCATCGGCACCTTGCCGCGGATCGGCTACCGTCTTTCGCTGGCGGCCGACCACGCCTCACCGCCGCTGGCGCAAGCAGCGGTTCGCAAGCTTTCCATCTGCGTCCTGCCCTTCGTCAACGTGAGCGACGATCCGCAGCAGGAGTATTTCTCCGACGGGATCAGCGAGGACATCATCACCGACCTCTCCAAGGTCTCGGCGCTTTCCGTCGTGGCGCGCAACACAGCTTTCACGTTCAAGGGCAAGAGCGTGAAAGTGCCCGACGTGGCGCGAGAACTGGGCGTCAGCCATGTGCTCGAAGGCAGCGTGCGCAAGGCGGGCAACCGGGTGCGCATCACCGCCCAGCTCATCGATGGCGTGACCGGCAACCACATCTGGGCCGAGCGCTACGACCGCGATCTCACCGACATCTTCGCCCTGCAGGACGAGATCAGCGAAGCGATCGTGACGGCGCTGAAGCTGAAGCTGATGCTGCAGGAGAAGCAGGCGATCGAGCGCCGCGGGACGGACAGCGTCGAGGCCTACGACCTCTATCTTCTGGCCCGCTCATTCTATCTGACTGGCAATTACGGTGATCCGCGACGGGACGAGGCGATCGAACGCCTCGCCCGCCGGGCCGTGGAGATCGATCCCGGTTACACCCAGGCCTGGGCTCTGCTGGCCAGCGGGCAATACTCCCTTCAGCGCAATCATGGGCGGCCCGGCGACGGCGGCATGGCCGCCCTCGACCAAGCCCTGGCCCTCAACCCCGATCTGGCCGAGGCCCGCGCGCTGAAGGCGCTGAAGCGGTCAGAGGCCGGCCGGCACGATGAGGCGTCCGCGGAGATCGCCGTCGCCCTGCGCCTCGATCCGGAGTCCTACGAGGTGAACTGGCGCGCCGGCTCCATCAGCTACAACCAGGGTCGGTTGGCGCAAGCGGTCCCTTATTTCGAGAAGGCCATCGCGCTCACCATGACGGACACCGGCACGCCCATGATGCTGATTAGCTGCTACACCGCCCTCGGCGATGGGGAGAACGCGCGACGGATCGCCAGGGTCGCCCTGCAAAGGGCCGAGCGGGCCGTCGCCCAGGATCGCGGCAATGGCAACGCCCTGGGTGCGGGGGTCGCGGCCCTGGCGGCGCTGGGCGAGTCGGATCGGGCCGATGACTGGATGCGCCGCGCCCTGCTGATCGATCCCGACAACCTGCTGATGCGCTACAACTTCGCCTGCACCCTCGCGAGGTCGCGTAGCGACCCCGACGCGGCGCTCCGCATGCTGGCGCCGGTCCTGGAGCGGGACACCGGCAGGGTGATGACGTCTGCCCCCACCGACCCCGATCTCGCCGGCCTGCGCGGCGATCCCCGCTTCCAGGGAATGCTCGCCGCCGCCGAGGCGCGACTGGCGGCGGCCAAAACGGCGGACGGGGCCGGGGCGCCGGCGTCTGCTTAGGGGCGTTCGCCGCCTCAGTCAGACGCCGCGCACGACCGCTTTAAGGCGGCAGGCCAACGGCAGCTATTGGCGCTTCTTCTGGACGTCGGCGGGCGCGCCGGTGGTGACCCAGCCGGTCTGGGAGACGTCGAACATCACGCCGTCGGGCCCGTCGTACCTGACCTCGACGTTGCGATGTCGGGCGCCGTCGCCGACACCGAGCGCCTTGTTGATCTCGTTCCTGGGCGTACAGCCGGCGTTCGCCAGCTTCTCCACCATCTCCTCCAGGCTCTCGACCTCGAAGCCGATGTGATGGATCCCCGACCAGTTCATGCCGCGCTCGGCGCCCGCGATCTGGTCGTTCTTGAAGTTCAGGATCGCCAGGTTGATGGCGCCATCGCTGAGGTAGTAGCCGGACACGATCGGGCTGTTCAGCCGGCCGACTTCGCGGCAGGCCAAACGTCTCGATGTAGAACCTCGCCGTCGCGTCCTCATCCTGCGTGGCGATGGCGATGTGCTTGATCTTTGCCAAGGTGGCCTCCTGTGCCGGCGGACGGTCGGGTCGTCCGACGACGATAGTCGATAACGTCGCGGATGACGCCTCCCCGCCCTCGATTGCTAAGCCGAAGGCCCGTTCCTATAAGGCCCGGTCCCCGCGAAGCTGAGGCGTCCATGAATATCCACGAGCACCAGGCCAAGACCCTTCTCGCCGAGTTCGGCGTGCCTGTGCCGCGCGGATACCCCGCCTTCAGCGTCGACGAGGCGGTGGCGGCGGCGGAAAAGCTGGGCGGTCCGGTCTGGGTGGTGAAGGCGCAGATCCATGCCGGTGGCCGCGGCAAGGGTGGCGGGGTCAAGCTGGCGCGCTCGATCGACGAGGTGCGCGCCGAGGCGACCCGGATGCTGGGGATGACGCTGGTGACCCACCAGACCGGCCCGAAGGGCAAGGTGGTGAGCCGCCTCTACATCGAAGAGGGCGCGGCGATCGCCAAGGAATACTACCTGTCGCTGCTGGTCGACCGCGAGACCAGCCGCGTGGCGGTGGTCGCCTCCACCGAGGGCGGGATGGACATCGAGGAGGTGGCGCATTCGACCCCGGAGCGGATCACCACCTTCACCATCGATCCGGCCACGGGGGTGTGGCCGCACCACGGCCTGTTGCTCGCCGAGGCGCTGGGCCTGACGGGCGAGACCGCCAAGCAGGCCCGCGCGCTGCTGCCGCAGCTCTACAAGGCGTTCGTCGAGAAGGACATGAGCCTGCTGGAGATCAACCCGCTGATCGCCACCGCGGATGGGTCGATCAGGGTGCTCGACGCGAAGGTGGGCTTCGACGACAACGCCCTCTTCCGCCACCCGGAAGTGGTGAAGCTGCGCGACGAGACCGAGGAGGACGCCAAGGAGATCGAGGCGTCGAAGTACGAGCTGTCCTACATCGCCCTCGACGGCGACATCGGCTGCATGGTCAACGGCGCCGGCCTGGCGATGGCGACCATGGACATCATCAAGCTCTACGGCGCCGAGCCGGCCAACTTCCTCGATGTCGGCGGCGGCGCCACGCGCGAGAAGGTGACGGCGGCGTTCAAGATCATCATGGCCGACCCGAACGTGAAGGGCATCCTGGTCAACATCTTCGGCGGCATCGCCCGCTGCGACGTTTTGGCCGAGGGCGTGGTCGCGGCGGTCAAGGAGGTCGGTCTTGCGGTGCCGCTGGTGGTGCGCCTGGAAGGCACCAACGCCGAGCTGGGCAAGCAGATCCTGCGCGATTCCGGGCTCAACGTGACGCCGGCCAACGACCTCGCCGACGGGGCGCAGAAGATCGTCGCAGCGGTTAAGGCCGCCGCCTGAAACAGAGCTGCAACGAGGTTCGCCTTGCCATCATCGCGCCGTCCCGCGATGGTGAATTTCTGAAAACTGGAAGACATCAGGACCACTCATGATCCGTACCCTCGTCATCGCCGCCGCCGTCTCGGCGCTCGCCATACCGGCGTCGGCGGCCGCGGCCGACCCTGCGTTTGACGCGTTCCAGTCGATCTGCTGGGGGACGGGCGACGACTACCTGGCCGCTCTGAAGGCGGCCGACGCCAGTGGTTGGCAGGAGACCGCTGTCACCGCGCCCGACGAACAGGGCATCTCGACCACCGACAAGGCGGCGCGCGAAAAGCCGGTCGACGGCGGCGGACGGCTGACCCTGCTGATCTCGCGTGGCCTGCGTCACCTCTCGAGCGGCGACATGAAGGTCACCACCTGCAAGCTCAGCTACAGCAAGCCCGACGCCGGCCTGATCGCGGCCGCCAAGGCGTGGGTCGGCGACGGCCCCGACAACACCGATCCGACGCTGGCGATCTATTACGTCGGCCTTGGCGCCGGCAAACCGAACCACGTCGGCAAGACCGGCATGGGCGCGGCGCTATCGAGCGGCGGGCTCAGCATCCTGAAGTTCCAGCAGGACAACGACGCCAGCATCGTCGTCGACCAGAGCTACTCGAAGTAGGATCGCCACCCGGGGGGCCGGAGACCCGCTTGCCGCGCCGCGCGCTCCTGAGCTTCATCGCCGCAGCGGCGCTGACCGCGGTCCCGGCTCTCGCGGCCGACGAGGATCCGTTGCTGGCCTGGAGCAAGACCGCGGCGCGCGGCCTCTACGACCTCTGCCTGCAGGACGCGCCGGACGCGGCGGTCGTCGCCGAGCATGGCGAGATCTGGGGCTGGCCGCGGTTCATGGGCTATCTGGAGCACCCGGAGGGCTACAAGCGCGAGGCGGGCGGCGAGAGCCGGCGCACGTTCGACTATGGCGGCAAGAGCACGTTCGTCGAGGCGACAATTCAGAGCGGCGTGGTGACTGCGGCGGCGCCCGCCGACGTGCGTTACTTCCGCTGCAACGCCGCGTCCGACCAGCCGGTCGACGCCGACCTCGAGGCCTATTTCACCGACCGTTACGGCCCGCCGGCGGCCAAGACCGACCAGGCGACCGTCTGGCTGGTCGGCGCGGCCAAGGGCGGCGACGCCAGCGACGAGGACGCGGCGCTGAAGGCGGTGGCGGCGGGCGGCGCCGAGGCGACCCGGGTCGAGCTGACGCGGGAGCACGGCCTCGACCGCGCCAAGCTCACGCTCTACCGCAAAGTTCCGGCGAGTTGACCGCGGTCGAAAAAAAGCCCGGCGAGTGGCCCCGCCGGGCTTGGGCCGCTCGCCGGTTCCTTGGGGAGGTTAGCGGCGGGCGATAGGCGACCGCGCCTTACCCGACGCCGACCTTCGAATGTGCCCGGCGCAGAAGCAACGGGAAATTGTGTCGCAGGCTTAGCCATTCGCTAAGCCCGGTCGCAAATGCCGCACCCGCACGTCGCCCACGGTGCGGCGCTTCTCGCGGCAGGCGAATTCGCGCTTAGCGGCAGGGCGCCGTCGCGTCGGGCTTTGCTTGGGCCGGCGCATCGCCTATGGGATGGCCGCCGCCAGCGCCGCTCCCGATGGCGCGGCGCCTCAAGCAACAACAGCGAGCCGCTCGGAGCCCCATGTCCATTCTCGTCGGCACGGAGACGCGCGTGATCTGCCAGGGGTTCACTGGCGCGCAAGGCACCTTCCACTCCGAACAGGCGATCGCCTACGGAACCAAGATGGTCGGCGGCGTCTCGCCCGGCAAAGGCGGATCGGCGCACCTGGGCCTGCCGGTGTTCAACACCGTCACCGAGGCGGTCGCCAAGACCGGCGCCACGGCCAGCGCGATCTATGTGCCTCCAGCCTTCGCCGCCGACGCGATCCTCGAGGCGATCGATGCGGGGGTCGAACTGATCGTCTGCATCACCGAGGGCATCCCGGTGGAAGACATGATCAAGGTGAAGCGCTCGCTCTCGGGATCGAAGTCGCGCCTGATCGGCCCCAACTGCCCGGGCGTGCTGACGCCGAACCAGTGCAAGATCGGCATCATGCCGGGCAACATCTTCAGGGCCGGCTCGGTGGGCGTGGTCTCCCGCTCGGGCACGCTGACCTACGAGGCGGTGTTCCAGACCACTCAGGTGGGTCTTGGCCAGACAACCGCGGTCGGGATCGGCGGCGATCCGGTCAAGGGCACCGAGTTCATCGACATCCTGGAGATGTTCCTTGCCGATCCGGCGACGCAGTCGATCATCATGATCGGCGAGATCGGCGGCGCGGGCGAGGAGGATGCGGCCGAGTTCATCAGATCTTCAAAGACCAAGAAGCCTATGGTCGGGTTCATCGCCGGCAGAACCGCGCCGCCCGGACGGCGGATGGGCCACGCCGGCGCGATCATCTCCGGCGGCAAGGGGGGCGCCGACGACAAGATCGCCGCGATGGAAGCCGCGGGCATCCGCGTCTCTCCCTCCCCGGCGGCCCTGGGCGAAACCCTGCTCGAGGTCCTGAAAGGGGCCTGACGAATGACTATATCCACGGGCCCCGCCCGGACCTCCAACACAGGCCCAGGCGGGTTTCTAGGTTGAGAGGCAGATGGCGGACGACGCTGGACGGCTGAACGAGGTTCTGGCCGAGACTTCATTTCTGTACGGCGGCAACGCCGGCTTCGTCGAGGATCTGCACGCCCGCTGGGCGGCGAACCCGAACTCGGTCGAGCCGTCGTGGCGCGCCTTCTTCGAGCAGATCCGCGACAAGGCCGGCGAGGTGGTCGAATCCGCCACGCAACCCTCATGGACCCCGGAGCCGATCACGGAACCGCGGCCGGAGTGGCTGTCGGCCATCGACGGCATGTGGCCCGCGCTGGACGCCAAGCTCGAAGCCAGGATCAGCGCCGCGGCGCCGGCGGCCACGGCCGACGAGATCCGCGCCCGCACGCTGGATTCGCTGCGCGCGATCATGATGATCCGCGCCTACCGCATGCGCGGCCACCTGCGCGCCAACCTCGACCCGCTGGGCCTGGCGGTGACCCAGGGCGACGCTTCCGAACTCGATCCCGCGCGCTACGGCTTCGCCGAAAGCGACTACGACCGGCCGATCTTCCTCGACTATGTGCTCGGCCTCGAGACTGCGACCCTGCGCGAGATGCTCAGCATCCTGCGGCGCACCTACTGCGGCAACGTCGGGGTGCAGTACATGCACATCTCCGACCCGGCCGAGAAAGCCTGGCTGCAGCAGCGGATCGAAGGCCGCGACAAGGAGATCGCCTTCACCCGCCAGGGCAAGATCGCGATCCTGAAGAAGCTGATCGAAACCGAGGGCTTCGAGCGCTTCCTGCACAAGCGCTTCCCCGGCACCAAGCGGTTCGGCCTCGACGGCGGCGAGAGCATGGTCCCGGCGCTGGAGCAGATGATCAAGCGCGGCGGGGCGCTGGGCGTGCGCGACATCGTCATCGGCATGCCGCACCGCGGGCGTCTGAACGTGCTGGCCGCGGTGATGGGCAAGCCCTACCAGGTGATCTTCCACGAGTTCCAGGGCGGCTCGTCGCTGCCGTCGGACGTCGAAGGCTCCGGCGACGTGAAATACCACCTGGGCGCCTCGTCGGACCGCAGCTTCGACGACAACTCGGTGCACCTGTCGCTGACCGCGAACCCCAGCCACCTCGAGATCGTCAACCCGGTGGTGCTCGGCAAGGCGCGGGCGAAGCAGGCCTATACCCTGCGCGAGAACCCGACCGGCGGCCGCGGCCACGTGATGCCGCTGCTGCTGCACGGCGACGCCGCGTTCGCCGGCCAGGGCGTGATCGCCGAATGCTTCAACCTGATGGGGGTGAAGGGCTACCGCACCGGCGGCGCCATCCACTTCATCGTCAACAACCAGATCGGCTTCACCACCAGCCCGCGCTACTCGCGCACCAGCCCCTATCCGTCCGACACCGCGCTGATGGTCGAGGCGCCGATCTTCCACGCCAACGGCGACGACCCGGAAGCGGTCACCTACGCCGCCAAGGTCGCCACCGAGTACCGCCAGCAGTTCGGCAAGGACGTGGTGGTCGACATGTTCTGCTATCGCCGGTTCGGCCACAACGAGGGCGACGATCCGACGATGACGCAGCCCTTGATGTACCTGGCGATCAAGCACCATCCGACCGTGCGCGAGCTCTACGGCCAGCGCCTGATCGACGAGGGCGTGATCACCACCCAGGAGCTGGAAGGCTTCATCTCCGAGTTCGACGCCTACCTCGACAAGGAGTTCGAGGCCGGCAAGAGCTACCACGCCGACAAGGCCGACTGGCTCGACGGCAAGTGGTCGGGACTGGCGCCCGAGCACGAAGAGCAGCGCGGCGCGACCGCCGTGCCGAGGCAGAAGCTGCGCGACCTCGGCCTGCGGTTCACCACGCTTCCCGGCCGCATCGACGTGCACAAGACCGTGCGCCGGGTGATCGAGAACCGCCGCGCGGCGATCGAGGCGGGCGAGAACATCGACTGGGCCACCGGCGAGCACTTCGCCTTCGCCACCCTGCTCGACCAGGGCTATCCGGTGCGCCTGTCCGGCCAGGACTCGGTGCGCGGCACCTTCGTGCAGCGCCACTGCGACATCGTCGACCAGACCACCGAGGAGCACTACACCCCGCTCTCCAATCTGCGCCCGGGCCAGGCCCACTTCGAGGCGCTGGACTCGGCGCTGTCGGAAGAGGCGGTGCTGGGCTTCGAGTACGGCTTCTCGCTCGCCGACCCCAACACGCTGACCCTGTGGGAGGCGCAGTTCGGCGACTTCGCCAACGGCGCCCAGGTGGTGATCGACCAGTTCATCTCGTCGGGCGAGCGCAAGTGGCTGCGGATGAGCGGCCTCGTCATGCTGCTGCCGCACGGCTACGAGGGCCAGGGGCCGGAGCACTCGTCGGCCCGGCTCGAGCGCTACCTGCAGCTCTGCGCCGAGGACAACATCCAGGTCTGCAACTGCTCGACGCCCGCCAACTACTTCCACGTCCTGCGGCGCCAGCTGATGCGCGACTATCGCAAGCCGCTGATCATGATGACGCCGAAGTCGCTGCTGCGGCACAAGAAGGCGGTGTCGGACCTGGCCGATTTCGCCGAGGGCTCGGCCTTCCACCGCGTGCTGCACGACGACGCCGAGCATGAGCGCCTGACCGAGGTGCGGCTGGCGCCCGACGCCAAGATCCGCCGCGTCGTGCTGTGCGCCGGCAAGGTCTACTACGACCTGCTCGACGAGCGCGAGAAGCGCGGGATCGACGACGTCTATCTGATGCGGCTGGAGCAGTTCTATCCGTGGCCGGTGAAGTCGCTGACCACCGAACTGTCCCGCTTCGCGAGCGCCGAGCTGGTCTGGTGCCAGGAAGAACCGAAGAACATGGGCGGCTGGACCTTCGTCGATCCGTGGCTGGAGCTGACGCTGGCGAAGATGAAGATCAGCGCCAAGCGCGCCCGCTACGTGGGCCGACCCGCCTCGGCCTCGACCGCCGCCGGCCTGATGAGCCGGCACATGAAGGAACTGCAGACCTTCCTCGGCCAGGCGTTCGCCTGAAGCGCGCTCAGCAAAAGTGGGAACTGGTTTTGCGTCCGACGCGCGCTTACTCTTAGTCCTGCCGCGTATCGGCGAGCCGATACCCGGCGGGGCGAATTGAGGTTAGAAGCCGGGCGCAGAAGGAGCCGTTGCCGATGACCGACATCATGACCCCCGCCCTCGGTGAATCCGTCACCGAGGCCACCGTCGCGCGCTGGGCCAAGAAGCCCGGCGACAAGGTGGCCAAGGACGAGGTGCTGGTCGAGCTGGAGACCGACAAGGTCAACCTGGAGGTCGGCGCGCCGGAGGACGGCGTGCTGACCGACATCGTCGCCCAGGAAGGCGCGACGATCGGGCCGGGAACAGTGCTGGGCCATATCGGCGCCGCCGGGGCCGCGCCGGCCGCCGCCCCCGCCAAGGCCAGGGAAGTCGAGGTCGCCGCCGCTGCTTCCGCGCCCGCTGCGGCGGCGGCGGTCGCTGAACGCGCGCCGCCCGCGCCCGACACCGCGCGGCCGCTCGCCCCATCGGTGCAGCGCATCGTGGCGGAGAACAGCCTCGATCCGACGACGATCGCCGGCTCCGGCAAGGATGGCCGGATCACCAAGGGCGACGCGCTCGCCGCGCTCGAAGCCCGCGCCCAACAACCCGCGCCGGCGCCCATCGCCGAGCGTCCGCCCGCGCCAGCCCCGGTGCAGGCCCCGGCCCCGCCGCGCCCGCCGCAGGAACGCGAGGAGCGGGTGCGGATGACCCGGCTGCGCCAGACCATCGCCCGGCGCCTGAAGGAGGCGCAGGAGACCGCCGCCATGCTGACGACCTTCAACGAGGTCGACATGGGCGCGGTGATGGCGATGCGCAGCCAGTACAAGGACGTGTTCGAGAAGCGCCACGGCGTGCGGCTGGGCTTCATGAGCTTCTTCGTGAAGGCCTGCGTCGCGGCGCTGAAGGAAGTGCCCAACGTCAACGCCGAGATCGACGGCACGGACCTGATCTACAAGAACCACTACGACATCGGCGTCGCCGTCGGCACCGAGCGCGGCCTGGTGGTGCCGGTGGTGCGCGACGCCGACGCGCTCACCTGGCCGGAATCGAGAAGGCAATCGCCGAGCTGGGCGCCAAGGCGCGCGACGGCACGCTCACCCTCGACGACCTGCAGGGTGGCACCTTCACCATCTCCAACGGCGGGGTCTACGGCTCGCTGATGTCGACGCCGATCCTGAACCAGCCGCAATCCGGCATTCTCGGCATGCACAAGATCCAGGACCGGCCGATGGCCATCAAAGGCCAGGTGGTGATCCGGCCGATGATGTACCTGGCGCTGTCCTACGACCACCGCGTGGTCGACGGGCAGGGCGCGGTGACCTTCCTGGTGAAGGTGAAGGACTACATCGAGGACCCGCAGCGGCTGCTGCTGGACGTCTAGGCCGCCGCCTTGGGCCTCGCCCTCGTCACGCGGATCCCGAACCTGATGGAAGCGCACATTGCGGCCGGGGCCTTGCGATCGGCCGGGATCGCCGCCGAGGTGTTCGATGGCAATTTCGGCGCGATGGAGGCCCCGGTGATCGAGAGCCTGGGCGGCTACCGCCTGATGGCCCCGCAGGAGCAGGTGGCCGAGGCGCGCGAGACGCTGAAAGCGCTGCGGGCGTCGCCCGGACTTTCGACGGGCGAGGATGAGCCGCCCTGGGGCGAGGCGCCGGCGGCGAGCGCGTCGGCGTACAGGACCAGGGGAATGCGGATCGTCGCCGCACTCTTCCTGGGCGCGCCGTTCGTCGTCTGGCTGATCCTGAACCTGCTGCGCTGACGCGGCGCCGCAAACCCCCTATATCCACCCCCTCACTCAAGGCGGAGATCGAAGGCGGATGGCCGAATACGATGTCGTCATCATCGGCGGCGGGCCGGGCGGCTACAACGCCGCGATCCGCGCCGGGCAGCTGGGGCTGAAGGCCGCCTGCGTCGAGAAGCGGGCGACGCTGGGCGGCGTCTGCCTCAACGTCGGCTGCATCCCCTCCAAGGCGCTGCTGCACGCCTCCGAGATGTTCGAGATGGCCGGCCAAGGACTTCGCCGAGCTCGGCATCGAGGTGACGGCGAAGCTGAATCTGCCGGCGATGATGGCGCAGAAGGACGGTTCGGTCGGCCAGCTGACCAAGGGGATCGAGTTCCTGTTCAAGAAGAACAAGGTCGACTGGATCAAGGGCGCCGGAAAGATCGCCGGCCCTGGCAAGGTCGAGGTGACGGCCGAGGACGGCGCGCTGACGACGCTGGAGGCGAAGAACATCGTCATCGCCACCGGCTCGGAGCCGGCGCCGCTGGCGGGCGTGAAGGTGGACCAGAAACGCATCGTCGATTCCACCGGCGCGCTCACCCTGCCCGAAGTCCCGAAGAGCCTGATCGTGATCGGCGCCGGCGTGATCGGGCTGGAGCTGGGCTCGGTCTGGCGACGGCTGGGCGCGAAGGTGACCGTGGTCGAGTTCCTCGACCGCATCGTCCCCGGCGTCGACGCCGACACCGCCAAGACCTTCCAGCGCGCGCTGACCAGGCAGGGGATCGCGTTCAAGCTGAGCTCGAAGGTGACCGGCGCGAAGGCGTCGGCGAAGGCAGTGGAGATCACCGTCGAGCCGGTGGCGGGCGGCGAGGCGGAGACGCTGAGCGCTGACTACGTGCTGCTGGCGATCGGCCGCCGTCCGTACACGGAAGGGCTGGGACTCGAGAGCGTCGGCGTGACGCCGGACCGGCGTGGCTTCATCGAGACCGACCACTTCCGCACCAGCGCCGCCGGGCGTCTGGGCGGTCGGCGACGCCACCCATGGCCCGATGCTGGCGCACAAGGCCGAGGACGAGGGCGTGGCCTGTATCGAGATCATCGCCGGCAAGGCCGGCCACGTGAACTACGACGTGATCCCCAGCGTCATCTACACCTTCCCGGAGGTGGCCACGGTCGGCAAGACCGAGGAGGAGCTGAAGGCCGCCGGCGTCGCCTACAAGGTCGGCAAGTTCCCGTTCACCGCCAACGCCCGCGCCAGGGTCAACCACGAGGCCGAGGGGTTCGTGAAGGTGCTGGCCGACGCGACGACCGACCGGGTGCTGGGCGTCCACATGGTCGGCCCCGACGTCGGCGAGATGATCGGCGAATACTGCGTCGCGATGGAGTTCGCCGCCGCGTCGGAGGACGTCGCCCGCACCTGCCATCCGCACCCGACCCGCTCCGAGGCGCTGCGCCAGGCGGCGATGGGCGTCGAGGGCTGGACCATGCAGGCTTGACCGACGCGGCGTGAAGGCGCTCCAGCGTAGGATGGGTTGAAGTCAGTCATATTCCCAATCACGTCATTGCCGGCTGGAGCGCGAAGCGCGGAATGCCGGCAACCCATGAACGCAGGCCGCGATCGTGTTCATGGATGGCCGGGTCAAGCCCGGCCATGACGTGCTCAGGGGGTTCCGTCCGACCTCAACCAGGAAAACGCCTGGAGGAACGCCGATGCCCACCTGGAGAGACCCCGAGGTCGCCGCCTTGCAAACCGCCTTCGCGGCGCTGGCCACGCCGCCGGACGCGCCGCGGCCGCCGTGGTCCGAGCGCCGGCCCGGCATCGACGCCATGGGCGCGGCTGTGCCGCCGCCGGAGTCCTGCCAGATCGAGGCGATGGAGCTGGGCGGCGTGCCGGCGGAGAAGATCGCGCCGCGGGACGCCGTCGCCGACCGGACCATCTTCTACCTGCACGGCGGCGGCTATTGCGTCGGCGGCTGCGCCAGCCACCGCACCCTGGCGGCGCGGATGGCGGAGGCGGCGCAGGCGACCGCGTTCGTGATCGACTATCGCCTGGCGCCCGAGCATCCGTTCCCCGCTGCGCACGACGACGCGCTCGCCGCCTGGCGCGCGGTGCTCGCGCTCGGCCGCGATCCGGCGCGCACGATCATCGCCGGCGACAGCGCCGGCGGCGGTCTCAGCGTCGCCTGCGCGATCGCCGCCCGGGACGCCGGCCTGCCGCTGCCGGCCGGGCTGCACCTGATCAGCCCGTGGGTGAACCTGACCAACGCCAGCCCCGCCTACCAGGCCAAGGCCGAGACCGATTTCATCATCACCCAGGTCGGCATCGACGAGTTCGCCGAGGGCTACATGGGCGCCGGCGACCGCCGCAACCCGAAGGCCTCGCCGTTGTTCGCCGACCTCGCCGGCCTGCCGCCGATGCTGATCCAGGTCGGCTCGGAAGAGGTGCTGATGAGCGACTCGATCCAGCTGGCCGAGCGCGCCGGCTTCGCGCTGGTCGACGTGACCCTGCGCATCTGGCCCGACATGATCCACATCTGGCCGTTCTTCGCGATGCTCAGCGCCAGCGGCAAGGCGATCGCCAAGTCGACGGCGTGGATCAAGGCGCGGGTGGGGTAGGACTTCCAAAGCGCGCACGGCGAACGCTCGATGCTCCTCCCCTCGCTTCAGGCGAGGGGAGGTGTCGCAAGGCGAGCGCGGCAAGCGAGCCGCGACGGAGGGGAGACGCGCACTGGCTCCCGTGAAATCCCCGCCGCTCCCCCCTTCGTCGCACATCGCGCAGCTCGCGCTGCGCTCGCCTGCGGCACTTCCCCCCGCTTGCGGGGGGAAGAGCAGCTTCACCCCTTCGGGTGCGCGTCCGCGTACGCCGCCATCAGCCCCGCGGCGTCGACGGCGGTGTAGCGCTGGGTGGTCGAGAGCGAGGCGTGGCCGAGCAGCTCCTGGATCGAGCGCAGGTCGGCGCCGGCGCCCAAGAGGTGGGTGGCGAACGAATGGCGCAAGGCGTGAGGCGTCGCGCGTTCGGAGAGGCCGAGGCGGCCGCGCAGCAGCACCATCAGCTCCTGCACGCGGCGCGGCGGCAGCGCCCCGCCACGCCGGGCGCGGAACAGCGGGTCGTCGGGTTCGAGCACGAACGGCTGCGCCTCGACATAGGCGTCGACCGCCTCGCGCACCTGCGGCAGCACCGGCACGATGCGGGTCTTCGAGCCCTTGCCGAGGATGCGCACCGAAGATCCGAGCGGCGCGTCGCCGCGCTTCAGCGACAGCGCCTCGGAGATGCGCAGGCCGCAGCCGTAAAGCAGCGCCAGCACCGCCTCGTCGCGCAGGTTCTCCCAGTCCTCGCGGTCGGGGTCTGAACCGGCCTCGGTCAAGAGCCCCATGGCCTGGTCCTCGCTGACCGGGCGCGGCGGCGGCGGAACGACCTTGGGCCCCCGCACCAGCGCCAGCGCCGGGCAGGCGACGCCGAGCCGGCGGTCGAGGTAGCGGTGGAAGCTGCGCACGGCGGAGAGGCACTGCGAGAGCGAGCGGGCCGAGAGCGGGCGATCGCCGCTGCGGCGGTGGGCGAGGAACGCGCGGATGTCGCCGGCGCTCAGGGTCCCCAGATCGGCCAGCGCCAGCTCGCCGCCCAGGTGCCCCTGCAGGAAGCCGAGATAGCTGAGGCCCGCCGCGCGGTACGCCTCGACGGTGCGCGGACTGGCGCGGCGCTCGTTGGCCAGGTGCTCGAGGAACGCCGTCAGCGCCGCGTGCGGGGTGTTGGGCGGGGTCAGCTCAGCGGCCATCGCTCGGCGATACGCTCGACCACGCGGGCGAGGAAATCGATCAGCTCGTGGCCCATGTCCGGCGCGAACGCGCCCTCGTCCTCGGCGCCGAACGCCAGGACGCCATTGCGCGCCGGCGACCACAGCGACAGCCGGATCAGCGCCACGCTGCCGACCGGATCGCCGGCGGCGAAAAGCCCGCGCGCGGTCGGCACGACGCCAAGCCTGGCCGGCTTGCCGGGTCCGAGCGTCAGGTCGCACTGGCCCTCGGCCAGCGCGCGCCAGCCGGCGGGGACGTGATCCGGCCCCTCCAGCGCGATCACCGCGGCGGCGAGCCCGAAGTGCGCCTTGGCCAGCGCGTCGAGCCGGATCGCCAGGTCCGATGGGTTGCGGGCGCCCAAGAGCTCGATCACCGCCTCGTGGGTGCGCGACTGGGCGTCGAAGTTCGCCTGCGCCACCGCCTCGAGCCGCCGGCGCACGCTGGATTCCTTGCGGTGCGCGCTGGCGGCCCGCGAAAGCGCGGCGGGGCCGAACTCGATCACGTTGGCGGCGTCGGGCCGCACGCCCAGCGCCTGCATCAGCTGCGGATCGTCGCGCACGAACTCGGGCCGGCTCTTCAGGAACATCCGGATCGCCTCGTCCCTGGCCCACTCGTGGGCGTCCGCCCGCAGCACGTCCGTCATGTCCCGTCCCTTTGTCGCCTCGGAGAACAGATCAAGACCCCACCTGGTTAACGGGGGCTTGCGGCGGACGCAGAAATGAGCGGGGGAAAATCGTGAACGGCGGCCTCGACGCCGGCGCAAATCTCGGCGATGACCGCATGCATGAGAGGCGGAATCGCGGCCAACGGAGACCAGTCGCCGTGAGGATCGCTTCGGTCCTCATTCCCCTGCCGCTGCCCGAAGCGTTCGACTACGCCGAGCCGGAGGGCATGGAGCTGGCGCTGGGCGACGTGGTGGCCGTGCCGCTCGGGCCCCGGCTGGTGAAAGGCGCGGTGACCGCCCTGCGCGACGGCGCCGGCGGCAACCGGGCGCTGAAGCCGGTCGCCGGACGGATGGAGACGCCGCCGCTGCCGGCCGACAGCCTCGCGTTCATCGACTGGGCCGCGCGCTACGCGGTCGACCAGCCCGGCCAGCCGCTGGCGATCGCGCTCAGGGGCTCGGGCGCGCCGAAGGCCAGGGCCGAGCGGGTGGTGGTCGCGACCGGCAGGGCGCCGGCGCGCATGACGCCGGCGCGAGCCAAGGTGCTGGCAGGCGGTGCGCGAGCACGCCCTCGCCCCGGCGCCGCTGGCGCGGGCGGCAGGCGTCAGCGCCGGGGTGGTCCACGCGCTGATCGCCGACGGCGCGCTGGCCGAAGAACTGCGCGAGGCGCCGGTCGCCTTCCCGGAACCTGACCCGGATCGCGCCGCGCCGAAGCTGAACCCGAGCCAGGCCGCCGCGCTGGCCGAGCTGGAGGCGATGGTCGCGAGGGACGTCTTCGCGGTGGCCCTGCTCGACGGCGTCACCGGCTCCGGCAAGACCGAGGTCTATCTCGAGGCCGCCGCCGCCGCCCTGCGCCGCGACCCGGACGGGCAGATCCTGATCCTGCTGCCGGAGATCGCGCTGACCCAGGACGTCATCGCCCGGATCGCCGAGCGCTTCGGCGCCGAGCCGGCCGCGTGGCACTCCGGCCTGCCGCCGACGCACCGGCGGCGGGTCTGGGAGGCGTGTGCGCTCGGCCAGTGCCGGATCGTGGTCGGGGCCCGCTCGGCGCTGTTCCTGCCGTTCCAGCGGCTGCGCCTGATCGTGGTCGATGAGGAGCACGACGCCTCCTACAAGCAGGAGGACGGCTTCATCTACCAGGCCCGCGACCTGGCGGTGGCGCGCGGCAAGATCGGCGAGGCGCCGGTGATCCTGGCCTCGGCCACGCCCTCGCTGGAGACGCTGTGGAACGCCGAGACCGGCCGCTACCGCTGGCTGAAGCTGGCCGCGCGCCACGGCGGGGCGGTGCTGCCGGACGTGACGCTGATCGACCTGCGCGCCACGCCGCCGGACCCCGGCCGCTGGCTCTCGCCGCCGCTGGTGCTGGCGATGAAGGAGACCCTGACCCGCGGCGAGCAGGTGCTGCTGTTCCTCAACCGCCGCGGCTACGCCCCGCTGGTGCTGTGCCGGGCCTGCGGCGAGCGGCTGAAGGCGCCCGACACCGAGTCCTGGCTGGTCGAGCACCGCTACACCGGCCGGCTGGTCTGCCACCTGACCGGCTTCTCGATGCCGAAGCCGGAGCGCTGCCCCTACTGCGGCGCCAAGGAGAGCCTGGTCTCGGTGGGGCCGGGCGTGGAGCGGGTCGAGGAGGAGGCGCGCGAGCGGTTCCCCGACGCCCGCATCGCGGTGTTCTCGTCCGACACCGTGCCCAGCGCCGAGGCGGCGCGGCAGCTGATCGCGGCGATGACCGCGGGCGAGATCGACATCCTGATCGCCACCCAGGGCGCGGCCAAGGGGCACAACTTCCCGAACCTGACCCTGGTGGGCGTGGTCGACGCCGACCTCGGCCTGCGCGGCGGCGACCTCCGGGCGGCCGAGCGCACCTTCCAGCTGCTGGCCCAGGTCGCCGGCCGCGCCGGGCGCAAGGCCAAGCGCGGCCGCGCGCTGCTGCAGACCTACGCCCCCGAGCATGCGGTGATGCAGACGCTGGCGCGCGGCGACCGCGACGCCTTCGTCGCGCTGGAGATGGCCGAGCGCGAGTTCGCCCGGCTGCCGCCCTACGGCCGGCTGGCCGCGCTGATCGTCTCCGCGCCGGACCCGGCGGTGCTCGACGGGTTCCTGCGCGACCTGGCCGCCGCCACGCCCAACGCCGAAGGGGTCGACGTCTACGGCCCGGCCGACCCGCCGTTCAGCCTGGTGCGCGGGCGCCGCCGCAAGCGCTTCCTGATCCGCGCCGACCGCGGCGTCGACCTGCAGGCCTTCCTCGCCGCCTGGCGGGCGCGGGTGAAAGTCCCCGGCCAGGTGCGCCTGACCATCGACATCGACCCCTACAGCTTCCTTTAGGCCGAGGGCCCCACGTCGCATGCGGCCTCGACCGTCCAGCAAGCTGCCGTTCGGGACGGCAGAGAAGGGTGGGAAAGCTGCCGCTGGCGGCCGCGCACCTGCGGCGCGTTCAAGGCGGCGCGTGCGGCTTCAGCGCCAGCCCCGGCACAATCTCGACGTCGCCGGCAGACGGATGGGCGCCGTAATAGCGCCAGAGCATCCAGAAGACGCCGCCGATCGCCGGCAATGCGGTGAGGAGCATGAAGCTGAGCGAGCCGCCCAGCGCCGAGATGGCCGCTGCGGTGAGGGCGCCTGCTCCGACCCCCATGTCCCACGCCCCTGCGGTGGCGATGTTGTAGCGGAACGGACAGGGCGAGGCTTGCGAGAGGTTGTAGAGCGGCGTCAAGATCGCGGGGACGATCAGCGCCGTGGCGACGGCGCCGAGCGCGTTGGCGGCGACCGCGAGCCATAGGTGGCCGAAGGCGGCGGCCTGGGTGAGCGACAGCGCCATCGTGACTACGCAGGCGAGCGCGGCCGTGCGCCGGCCGCCCCCACGGTCGATATGGCGGCCAAAGAGCGCCGTCAGTATCGCCCCGATCAAGGCGGCGAACGCCAATGCCCCGCCGAACGCGCCGATGCTGGAGCCAAGCGATACGAACAGCGCCACCTGCCAGACATACTGGATGCAGGCGTCCTGCCAGCCAGCGAGCAGGAACAGCGCCACACCTTCGCGGGCTGCGCGCCAGGCGCGGGGCGCCTCGCGGGGCGGCATGACGTTGGGCGCGGACAGCAGCGGCAGCACCGAGAGCGCCTCCACCGCGGCGACAGCACCGAACATCCAGAATGGACCGGCGGTGAGGATCAGCCAGGCGCCGATCAGCGGAGCTACGATGCCGATCACGGTGGCGACCGCCTCGCGGATGCCGACCTGGTGCCCGCGGTGCTCGGCGTCGCTGACAGACGCAAAATAGGCGTCGTAGGAGGGCCAGTAGAGAGTGCTGGCCACGGCGCCGAGCACACCGTTGAGCAGCAGCGGCCAGCCCAGCCCATGCACCGTGGCATAGGTTGGGTACTGGACGGCGTTGAGCAACGCGCCCGCGATCACCAGGGGCTTGAGGCCCCAGCGTTTGCCGATCGGCAGGATCAGCGGTCGCAGCACGAAGCGGCCGGCGAGCATGCCGGCGAACCAGACGAAGGTCATCGGGATCGAGACGCCCGCGTGCAGCAAAAAGGCGAAGACCAGCGTGCCGCCGGCGCCCTGCGCCAGCGACGTTATGGCGTGGTGGATGTTGACGCGGTTGACCGCGTCGTTGCCGAAGAAGGCCATGTTGGAGAGCCGTGAAACGAGAGGAGGATCGATAGGCGCGCGCCCGTTCTACCCGCGGGGCGGCCGGCGAGCATGCCGTCTGGGCGCTATCGAATCCGTCCGGGCAACTGACTGTGCTCCTCTGCGCGGGCATATGGCGGCAATCCGCCGCGCCGCGCAAGCGCCCTCGGGCGCCGAGGTCAACTTCAGCTTTGGGTGTCGATAGCGGTCGCTCGCGTCCGGCCCAGAAGCGGACCTTTCCTAGCGCTCTCGCACGGTCAAGCAGGCTGGCGCCGGCCGACCGTTGCCAACCTGGCGACCGCGGCTGCTGGCAAAGCGAGCGCCGCCGCCGCGAGGTTCTCGCGCAGGTGGGCGAGCGAGGATGTGCCCGGGATCAGCAGGATGTTCGGCGAGCGTTGCAGCAGCCAGGCGAGCGCGACCTGCATCGGGGTGGCGTTGAGGTCGGCGGCGACCACCGAGAGCTCGGCGGACTGCAACGGCGCGAAGCCACCGAGGGGGAAGAACGGCACGTAGGCGATGCCGAGGCCCGCCAGCTCGTCGATCAGCGCGTCGTCGTCGCGGTGGACGAGGTTGTAGAGGTTCTGCACGCAGACCACCGGCGCGATCCGCCGCGCCTCGGCGACCTGGGCGGAGGTGACGTTACTGAGGCCGAGATGGCGGATCAGGCCCTGGCGCTGGAGGTCGGCGAGGACGGCGAAGCGCGCCTCGATCGAGCCTTCGCTCGGCCCGTGGCCGCTGCCCATGATCCGCAGGTTCACCACGTCGATCGCCTCGACGCCCAGGCGGCCGAGATTGTCATGGATGGCGCGGGTGAGTTCGTCGGGCGCGTACGCCGGGTTCCAGGAGCCATCCGAGCCGCGCGCCGCGCCGACCTTGGTGACGATCGTCAGGTCCTCCGGGTAGGGGCGCAGCGCCTCGCGGATCAGCTGGTTGACGACGTAGGGGCCGTAGTAGTCGCTGGTGTCGATGTGGTTGACGCCGCTGGCGACCGCCTCGCGCAGCACCGCGATCGCCGCATCGCGGTCCTTCGGCGGGCCGAACACACCCGGCCCCGCGAGCTGCATGGCGCCGTAGCCCATCCGGTTCACGGCGCGGTCGCCGAGCCGATAGGCGGCGGCGGTGCTGATGTCGGTCATGGCAGGTCTCCGAGGCTGCTGCCGCCCGCATATGGCGACGGCGCCGCCGCACGATAATCCCACCCGATCGTAACATTCAGCCCCGCGCCGGCCGGCGCTCCGGAGGGCCTCGCAACAAAAGCGCTTGACCTTGCCCCCGGGACAAACTCGCAACACCAATGGGTCGAAGACAGGTATTGCTTGTGAGCCAAGTCCGTTTCTTCAGCCCGGCCGAGACTGCGCGACGGCTCAAGGTGAGCACCAAGGCGCTGCGCCTCTACGAAGCCCTCGGCTTGGTCAGTCCGGTGCGCACCGGCGCCGGGTGGCGCACTTACGGGCCAGACCAGATGGTCCGTCTGCACCAGGTGCTGGCCTTGAAACACCTGGGCGTGCCGCTGAAGCGGGTTGGAGAACTCCTCGGCGGCCAGCTCGCCGAACTCGATGCGGTGTTGCTGCTGCAGGAAGCGGCTTTCCGCTCACGCATGGCGGACGACGCGCGCAGGCTGGAGCTGCTGGTGGCGGTGCGGCGGCGGTTGGCGGGCGGCGAGACCCTGTCGGTCGACGATCTCATCCAACTGACACGGGAGACTGTCATGACCGACCCGATCGAGGGGCTGCTCGCCGCCGTGCATCTGCGGGTCGACGACGGGCGTCGGGCCGCCGCCTACTTCGGAGACCTGTTCGGCTGGACGTTCGCCGCGGACCCCGGTGGCGGTTCGCGCTGGTCGAACACGGCGGCGGGTGTCGGTGATCGTCCATGGGCCCTCGCCATCACCGACGACCATTCGGCGCCAACGGTGCGGCTGGGGTTCGAAGTCGCCGATCCCCAGGAGGCCCTGGCTCGCGCCCGGTCGCTGGGGGGCGCCGGCAGGTCGCCCGAGGCGGCGGTCGATGACCAGGGCCTGCCCCTCGCTTTCTTCGCCCCCTCGCCGCTGCCGCCAGCCAATGCCCGGGCGACGGGAGAGGTGGGCGTCGCGGTCGCTCTGGTGGACGACACCGTCAAGGCGAAGGCCTTCTACGCGGCGCTCTTCGGCGACGGCTTTCACCAGATCGGCCCGCAGGATCGCTGGTGGTCGAGCCGGGCGGCGTTCGGGATCTTCGCCAACACCCTCGGCCAGGCCTATCCGGCGCGTCAGGCGCCGGGGGGCGCGCCCGAGGTCCACGTTTTCGTCTGCGTGCGCGACCTGGACCGGCACATCAGCCGGGTCCGCACGCTCGGCGGAAGCGTTCTCGCCGAGAGCGCGATGGGGCCATACGAAGTGTGCGCCTGCCGCGACGACCAAGGCACGCACTTCCATCTGTGGCGGGACCCGGCCCGCTAGGCAGCGGATCTGGTCGAGGCCGCCAGCGCGCCTGGGCGCTCTGCGACGCGCCTTAACCCCTGGCTTACCGTTTGCAACGCCCGCCGCCGCCAGCCCGGATTGGCTCGCGCGGAGACAACAGGTCCGTGGAAAGCCCGGCGAACATCAAGCCGCTGACGTCCCTGCGCTTCTTCGCGGCGATGTGGGTGGTGCTGTTCCACTACTGGCCGCACCTCGCGCTCCCGGGCGCCGCGCCGGGCGTGGCGTCCGCCATGCCGCCGCTGGTGGCCAAGGGCTACCTCGGCGTCGAGTGCTTCTTCGTGCTCTCCGGCTTCATCCTCTGCCACGTCTACCTGCCGCCGTTCGAGGCCGGCCGGTTCAAGTACGGCGACTTCATCTGGGCGCGGATCGCGCGGATCTATCCGCTGCACATCGCCACCCTGGTTGCGATCGGGGCGATGGCCGCCGCCGCCCTCGCACTCGGGCTGTCTGTCGATCCCAACGTGCTTTCGCTGGCGGCGCTACCGGCCAACCTGACCATGACCCAGGCCTGGGGCCTTTCCCCGGTCGCCGGCTGGAACCATCCGTCCTGGTCGATCTCGGCCGAGTGGTTCGCCTACCTGACCTTCCCGGCGTTCGCGATGGCGACGCTTGCCATGCGCCGTTGGCCCGGTGTGGCGGTCGCCGGCGCCCTGGCGCTGCTGGCGGCGCTCTACGTCGGTTTCGAGCGAATCACCGGCTTTCCGCTGACGAAAGCGACCATCGCCTGGGGCGCATTGCGGATTATCCCCTGTTTTCTGCTCGGCTGTGCACTTTTTCTGGCCTGGCGTTCCGGCGCGGCGGATCGCCGCAAAGCGCTCGCGAGCACCGCTTTTTTCGCCCTCGCCGCCCTGCTGGCTGCTCAATTTCAGGCGCCCGACATGATTACCGTTTCAGCATTCGGCGGCCTGATTATTGCGCTGGCGCAAGTTTCCAAGGCGGGCGGGCGGCTGGGCGCGCACCCGATCTTTGTCTATCTCGGCGAGATCAGCTATGCCGTCTATATGGTTTGCATCCCATGGGAGGTGCTATTCGTAAATCTAGCTGCGAAGTCCCTGCCCCTGCAAGGCAAACAGCTGCCCCTTCCGTTGTGGTTAATCTTGTTCTCATCTGTGGTTCCAGTGGCGGCGACGGTTCATCACCTGATCGAAAAGCCGGCCCGTGACCGCATCAAGCTTTGGCGTGGCGCGCCGCATGCTCACAAACTTGAGACTGTCCATGCGCGGTAAAGACTCTTTTCATCACGATAAGTCAGGGTTATCCCCTGGTATGTCGGAGGCGGGAGATATCCCCAGTATGTTTGGACGAGCGAGAGCCTCTCTCGGCGCCCTCTTAGTGGCTGTGACCGTCGTCCTGGCGCCCGGCGGAGCTCTCGCCGACGACTACTGGCAGTGCGTTCCCTTCGCCCGCCTCGTTTCCGGCATTCAGATTTTCGGCGACGCCTGGACCTGGTGGAGCCAGGCCGCCGGCCGCTACCAGACCGGCTTCGTGCCCAAGGCGGGTGCGGTGCTTTGCTTCCGTCCCACCGGTCGCATGCGGCTGGGCCACGTCGCGGTTGTGAGCCAGGTGCTGACCGACCGGGTGATCCAGATCAGCCATGCCAACTGGTCGCTGATCGACGGCGACCGCGGGCGCGTCGAACGCAACGTCACCGTGGTCGACGTCTCGCCGGCCGGCGACTGGAGCGAGGTGAAGGTGTGGAACGACCCGTCCCACAACCTCGGCACCACCGTCTATCCGACCTACGGCTTCATCTATCAGGATGCCGCCACGGCGGTCTCCGCCAGGATCAGCGCCGCCTCCGACGCTGCTGTCGCCATGGCCCAGTCCGCGGCGAGCCAGGTGGCCGCCGCCGTACGCCCCGGGTCCGCGCCGATGCTGATGCTGAACCAGGCGGCCGACTCGACCGACCACATCGCCGCCCTGATCCAGGCCGCGACCGGTCAGACCCCGGCCGACAAGGACGCGCCGAAGAAGTAGGCCTCAGGGCTTCCAACCCTGCATTCCGGTCATCGCCGGGCTAAGTCCCGGCGACCCATGCACGCAAGGCGGTGGGTGGCCGCGCCGGGCGCGGCCATGGCGCGGTCGGCGGTCTTGGGTGGCCGGGACTTACGCCCGGCCAGGACCGAACGGGGGAAAGCCGCGGCTGCTACGGCGTCAGGTCCTCCACCTCGAACGCACCAGCCTGCGTCAGCCGGCCTGCGACGATGCGCCGGTGGCAGTGGGCCGCGTCGGCCTCGTAGCAGAGCAGGGCGGCGGGCCGTTCGCGGGCGATATCCAGCGCCTCGGCGAGCTGCAACTGGGCCTCCGGCTCGGCCAGATGCGCCTCGTAGATCCGCTCCATCTCGGCGACGCGTCCCGCGCGGACCGCCTGCCGGCCGGCCTTGGGCGTGCCCAGCCCGCGCAGGTGCACGTAGTCGATCCCCGCCCGGGCCAGGCTGGCGGCCAGCAGAGTCTTGGAGAAGCCGGCGCGGCGCGAGGAGGCCACCGCCCGTACGTCGATCAGCACCTCGACGCCGGCGCGCTGCAGGCAGTCGATCACCGCGCCCTGCGTCGCCGCCTCGTAGCCGATGGTCCGCAGTTTCATTGCGCCGCTCCGCTCTGGACTTCCGCCAGGCGGTCATTCTAGCAGGGGGGACCCTGGAGGCCGATTTGGACGCATTCGCCGCCGACCTCGACTACGAGCCGCGCAGCTGTCGCCTGGCGATGGCCGCGCCGACGGGACCTGGCGAAATCGCCTGGGACGACTACGGCCCGGCCGACCGCGCCCCCGACCTGGTCTTCCTGCACGCCAACGGCTTCAACGCTCGCGCCTACCGAACGATCCTGGCGCCGCTGGCCGGGACGCTGCGCATCCTCGCGGTCGACCAGCGCGGGCACGGCGCCACCACCCTCGCGACGGACCGGCCGCGCACCTCCTGGCTAGACCTGAAGGACGACCTGCTGGCTTTCCTGGACGCGATGAAGATCGAGCGCGTCGCCCTGGCCGGGCATTCGATGGGTGGGACGGTCTCGCTGCTCGCCGCGGCCGAGGCGCCCGGGCGGGTCAGGGCCCTGGCGCTGCTGGACCCGGTGATCCGCGCCCGCGACGTGGCGCCGCGGGTGTCCCAGGAAGCGATGCGGGCCTCGCCGATGATCGCCGGTGCGATCCGGCGCCGGCGCAGCTTCCCCAGCCGCGCGGCGGCGGTGCTGGGCTACCACGGCCGCGGCGCGTTCCGCACCTGGACCGACGCGATGCTGAAGGACTACATCGCCGCCGGTCTGCGCGACATGCCGGACGGAACGGTCGAGCTCAGCTGCACGCCGGAGTGGGAAGTCTCCAACTACCTGAACCAGGACCACGACAGCTGGGGTGCGTTCGAGCGCTCGGTCTGCCCGATCCACATCCTGCGCGCCGCCAGCGACTCGCCGGGCCAGATCGCCGAACACGTCGATCAGCTGACAGCGAGCGGCCGCATCCGCATCGAGACCGTGCCGGACACCACCCACTTCCTGCCGATGGAGCGGCCGGACCTGGTGCGCGCGGCGATCCTGGAGGCGGTCCGCGCGCCTTAGCCAGCTGGCTGGCAGCGTAACGCCTCACCCTCCCACGGCTCCGCCGCGGGCCCCTCCCTCTCCCTCTGGGAGAGGTGTGACAAGGTGAAGTCGCGTCCTTTTACCTCTTCCGAAGGGAGAGGGAGGGGCCCGCGATGCGTCAGCATCGTGGGAAGGTGAGGGGTTAGGTCTTCGCCGCTCTCGATTTTACCACCGCAGCAGCCGGGCGCCGATGGCGGCGCCGAGCGCCGCGCAGGCGCCGACGCCCAGCGTGTACCAGGCCACCACGAACGCCGCGGCGGTCTCCTGGCAGTAGAGGCCGTAGACCGTCGCCCCGACCGCGCCGGCGAAGAGGCCCGCGGCGGCGCCGGCGAGCGCCGGGCGGGTCGGCGCGGTCATCCGCATCATCGCCAGGAACACGCCGGCCAACACCGGCGCCGCCAGCGCCAGGATGCGGAACGGGCAGACGTTCCAGCTGACGCCGAGCCACAGATGCGCCATGTCCGCCGCCGGCGTGCGCATCGTCTCCTTCATCGCCAGCATGGCGAGCCAGGCCACGGCGGCGAGCGCCAGCCAGAGCGCCAGACCGACCCGCCCGCCCGGGCGCCCCAGCCGCGACGCCGTCAGCAGACCGGCCAGCGCCAGCAATGCGGCGTAGCCGGCCTTCATCCAGAACGACGGGCTGACGCTCGCGGCCTCCAGCGGGCGAAGGCCCAGCCAGGCGACCAGCAACCCGGCCGAGACCACGGCCCCGGCCAGGGCCGCGGCCAGCAGCTGCGGGGCGATCGGCCCCGCGCGGACCGCCGGCGCATCGCCGGCGAGCAGCCTGACCAGGTCGGCCGTCCTCATGAGCGCACCTTCGCGGCGAGCTTGCGCAGGCCGCGGTGGATCGCGACCTTCGCCGCGCCGGGGGTGAAGCCGCGCCGCTGCGCCGCCTCCTCGATCGAATGGCCCTCCAGCTTGACGTCTTCCAACAGGCCGCGCTGGCGCTCCGGCAATTCGCCCAAAAGCCGATCCAGATCGCGCCGGACGGCCCCCTCCTCGGGGTTCTCCGCGGCCAGCAGCACGCCGGCATCCTCCAGCGGCACGGCGCGGCGCACACCCTGACGGCGGAAGTGGTCGAGCAGCTTGTAGCGACCCACGGCGTAGGCCCACGGCGTGAACGGCTGGGTCACGTCGTAGGTGTCGCGCTTCAGGTGGATCGCCAGCAGCGTCTCCTGCACCAGGTCCTCCGCGTCAGCCTCGGCGCCGCGCCGGGCGAAATAGGCGCGCAGCCGCCCGGCGAGCGCCTCCAGCAGCTGCGCGTGCGCCGCCGCGTCGCCGGCGAGCCCGCGCAGCATCAGCCCCTTCAGCACGGTCTCGGTGTCGGTCACGCCGCCTTCCGTAGTTCGCGCCATTCCGGGCGAGGGTTACGTTGCACGCTCAGGTCCGTAACCGATCCCCCTGGCCTAGCGTACTAGAGCAAACGGCGCCGCAGGGAAGCAGGCGCCAGCCCTGGAGTCCGCCCATGACCGCCGCGCCGGCCCCGCCCAGGCGGGAAAAGGTCCTCGTCCGCCGCCACAGCCTGACGGTGCGAGTCACGCACTGGATCAACGCGGTCAGCCTCTGCTTCCTGCTGCTGTCGGGTCTGCAGATCTTCAACGCCCACCCCGAGCTCTACTTCGGCCAGCAGTCCGACTTCGGCCATCCGTGGCTGCGTATGGGCGCCTACGAGCAGGGCGGCGCGCTGCACGGCGTCACGATCGTCGGGCCCTATCTGTTCGACACCACCGGCTTTCTCGGCGCCTCGCAGGATCATGGCGGCCTGGTCTCGCGCGGGTTCCCGACCTGGCTGACGATCCCGTCGGTGCGGTTCCTGGCGCTGGGGCGGCGCTGGCATTTCTTCTTCGCCTGGCTGTTCGCGATCAACCTGACGCTCTACCTCGCCAGCGCGATCGTCGGCGGCCACCTGAAGCGCGACCTCGCGCCGACCTGGGGTCAGCTGAGGCCGCGCCACGTGCTGCACGAAATCTGGGACCACATGCGGCTGCGGTTTCCGAAGGGCGAGGAAGCGCGGCGCTACAATGTGCTGCAGAAGGGCGCCTACCTCGGCGTCGTGATCGCACTGCTGCCGGTCATGATCCTCTCGGGCATGACCATGTCGCCCAGCCTGGACGCGATCTTCCCCTGGCTGGTCGACCTGTTCGGCGGACGCCAGTCCGCCCGCTCGATCCATTTCATCACCGCGAGCCTGCTGGTGCTGTTCTTCGTCGTGCACATGGTGATGGTGGTGCTGTCGGGGACCTGGAACAACGTCCGCTCGATGATCACCGGCCGCTACGCGATCGAGGTCGCGCCCCCCGCGCCCGCGATGCCGCCGCCGCTGCCCGAACCGATCGGAGACGCGCCATGACCCTGCCCCGCCGCGGCCTTCTGCACGGCGCCGGCGCCAGCCTCGCCGCGCTATGGCTCTCCGGTTGCGACAAGGTCGCCACCAATCCCGACGTGGTGAAGGCGCTCTCCAGCGCCGAGGTGCTGAACCGCCGGGTGCAGCGGCTGCTGGGCCGCGGCGCGCTCGCCCGCGAGTTCACCCGCGCCGACATCACGCCGAACTTCAAGGCCAACGGCACCGTCAACCCGCCCGACGCCGACTACCAGGCGATGGTCGCGGGCGGCTTCGCCGACTGGAAGCTGATCGTGGACGGGCTGGTGGAGCGTCCGCTGGCGCTCGGCCTCGATCAGATCAAGGCGCTGCCGTCGCGCACCCAGATCACCCGCCACGACTGCGTCGAGGGCTGGAGCTGCATCGGCGAATGGACCGGCGCGAAGTTCGGCGCGCTGATGGACATGGCCGGGCTGAAGCCGGCGGCGAAGCACATCGTGCTGCACTGCGCGGACACCCTGGGCGGGGCGAAATACTACGAGACGCTGGACGTGTTCGACGTGCATCACCCGCAGACGATCCTGGCTTATGACATGAACGGCGCCCCGCTCACCGTGGCCCACGGCGCGCCGCTGCGCCTGCGGGCCGAACGCTACCTCGGCTACAAGCAGGCGAAGTACGTGATGCGGCTCGAAGCCGTCGACCGCTTCGACCACATCGCCGGCGGCCGGGGCGGCTACTGGGAGGACCAGGGCTACGACCGCTACGGCGGGATCTGAGAGCTTCCGCCCTCTCGCCGCGAGGCCTCCCTTGCGCGTCCGCCGGATCGCGAGGACGGTGCTCGACAACAGCCAGCTGGAGGGACGCCATGCCGATACCTGAGCGCAGCCGGGCGGTGGACGAGGTGATCGCCGAGCTTGAGGCCAAGCGCGGCGGCGACGTGCGCTGGCGCGACGGGCGGGCGTTCAGCCTGGTCTATTCCGGCGGGCCGGCCGCGCACGAGGCGGCCGAGCGGGCGGCGCTGCTCTATCTGCACGAGAACGCGCTCAACACCCGCGCCTTTCCTTCGCTGGGCGCGATCCAGTCCGAAGTGGTGCGCTGGACCGCCGACCTGCTGCACGGGCCGCCCGAGGTCGCCGGGTTCCTCACCAGCGGCGGCACCGAGTCGATCCAGTGCGCGGTGCTGGCCGCCCGCGAGCGCGGCCGCGCCGAGCGGGGGATCACCGCGCCGCAGATGGTGGTCGCCGAGAGCGCGCACGCGGCGTTCCACAAGTCGGCGCACATGTTCGGGGTGAAGCTGATCAAGACGCCGGTGCTGGCGGACTGGCGGGCCGACGTCGCGGCGATGGCGGCGGCGGTCACGCCGGACACGGTGCTGGTGGTCGGCTCGGCGCCGCAGTACCCGCAGGGCGTGGTCGACGACATCCCGGCGATCGCCGCGCTGGCGCAGCGGGTCGGGGCCAGCTGCCACGTCGACGCCTGCATGGGCGGCTTCGTGCTGCCGTTCGCCGAGCGGCTGGGGCGCGCCGTGCCGCCGTGGGATTTCCGCGTCGATGGCGTGACGACGATCTCCGCCGACATCCACAAACTCGGCTATGCGCCGAAAGGCGTCTCGGTGATCCTGCATCGCGACAAGGCGCTGCGGGCCTACCAGACCTTCGTCACCCAGGACTGGCTGGGCGGGCTCTACGCCTCGCCGAACCTGCAGGGCACCCGCTCCGGCCTGCCGATGGCCGCCGCCTGGGCGGTGATGCAGACGTTGGGGATGGAGGGCTACCTGAAGCTCACCGAAGCGGCGCTGGGGGCGGCAGACCGGATGCGCGCCGGCGTCGCCGCCACCCCTGGCCTGCGCGTGCTCGGCGCCGACCCGTACCACATCGTCGCCATCGCCGCGGATCCGGCGTCCGACGTCGCGCTCGACGCCTTCGCGCTCGGCGACGCGCTCGCCGCCCGCGGCTGGCTGCACGATCGCCAGACCCCGCCCGACACGCTGCACTCCACCGTCAGCAACAGCAACGCCGCCTCGATGGACGCCTGGCTGGCCGACCTCGCGGCGTGCGCAGCGGCTCTCGCCGGCCGCAGGGCCGAGGACCGGTCAACCAGCTACGCGACGCTGGAGTAGGTGGCGACAATCGCGCTCACCTGTTCCCCTCCCCCTTGCGGGGAGGGGTTAGGGGTGGCGGGTGTCGGCTGGATATCGCTCGTGACGCGTTAGCCAGGGGCTGAATCGGCAGGCGTGTCGCCGACACCCCCACCCCCGACCCCTCCCCGCAAGGGGGAGGGGGGAACAGCGCTCCGCTGCGAGCTAAGACACCCGTCGCTGCGTGAACGCCGAGATCCGTTCTTCCATGTCCGGCCCCCGGCCCTCGCCGTTGTAGATCTCGTGCGCCAGGCCCGCGCCCAGCGGCAGGCCGTCGGTGTGCATCAGCAGGCGCTTGTTGGCGCGGTGGCTGTACCAGGAGTTGGCCAGGATGGTGCGCGCGAACGCCTCCACCGCCTCGTGGAAGCCGGCGTCCGGCAGGCAGATGTTGGCCAGGCCCATCGCCTCGCACTCGGCGCCGGAATAGGTGCGGCAGGTCAGCATCATCTCGTGCGCCCGGGCCCGGCCGACCCGGCGCGGCAGCCGCTGGCTGAGCCCCCAGACCGGCGTCAGCGCCCACTTGGCGTGGGTGTCCCCCACCTTCGCGTCGGCGCTGGCCAGGATCAGGTCGCCGGCCAAGGCCAGCTCCAGCGCACCGGTGTAGCAGTGGCTGTGGATCGCCGTGATCACCGGCTGCGGCAGGTTCGCCAGCTGCTCGATCACGTGCGACTGGAAGTTCGGCCGCGGCAGCTTCTCGCCGGCGGCGATGTCGCCGAGGTCGTGCCCGGCCGAGAAGCAGCGCCCGGCGCCGCGCAGGATCACGCAGCCAACCTTGTCGGTCTGCCGCTGCAGCGCTTCGACGTGCGCCATCAGGTCGGTGAACACTTCGACGTTCAGGCTGTTGAGCTTCTCCGGCCGGTTCAGCGTGAGCACGCAGAGCCCGTCGTCATCCCGTCGCAGCACCATCTCGCCCATCGCCGTTCCTCCCGGTCCGTTGCGGCACCCTAGTCCGGCAGGCCCGCGCCCGCCATCGCCGACCGTCACCCCGGGCGGAGCGCCCAGCGCGTAGACCCGGGGCCGGACGCGCCGCGGCCGAACTGGAAGTCGTCTTGGAACCGGAGGGTCAGGCCCCGGCTCGGCGCGGCTCGCGCCGCTTGGCCGGGGTGACGGAAGCTGCTGCGCAGGTGGCCTGGTCGCTTGGTTCAGGTCAGCCGTGAACGGATGATCTGCGACAACAGGTCGATGCAGGTCACCGCGACGATCACCACCAGCACGATCGCGCCGGTCTGGCTGTAGCTAAAGCCGTTGATCGAATCGAGCAGGGTCTGCCCGACGCCGCCTGCCCCGATCAGGCCAAGCACGGTCGCCGAACGCGCGGCGCTCTCGAAGCGGTAGAGCCCGTAGGAAGTCCAGAGCGGCGCGACCTGCGGCAGCACGGCCCAGACCAGTTCCTGCGCCGGCGCGGCGCCGGTGGCCCGCACGCCCTCCACCGGCCCGCGCTCGATCTGCTCGATCGCCTCGGAGAACAGCTTGCCCAGCACCCCGCCGGTGTTGACCGCGATCGCCAGCACGCCGGTGAACGGCCCCGGACCGACCGCCACGATGAACACCGTGCCGATGACCAGGTCCGGCACCGCGCGCAGCAGGTCGAGCACCCGTCGCACCGGGAACCAGACCCACGTCGGCGTCACGTTGCGCGCGGCCAGGAACCCGAGCGGTATGGCCAGCACCATCGCCAGCGCGGTGCCCCACAGCGCCATCTCGATCGTCAGCCACATCTGCTCGACGTAGGTCGGCAGCTGGCTGAAGTCGGGCCGCAGGAAGTCCTGCGCGAACTCGCGCATGTTCTGGCTGTTGCTGAAGAGCAAACCGGCGCGCTCCAGATGCGCGGGCCGGAAGCTGATCAGCAGCAGGACGACCACGCCGCCCCAAACGATCAGGTCGAACGCCCGTGCGCTCAGCGGCCGGACGGGGGGCTTCAGCGCTGCGTCGGCGCCGGCTGTCGCCGTCATTGCGTCCCGGCCGAGGCGCCGGTGCGGCCCTCGAACGCCTGCACCTGGGCGTCGAGGTCGTCGACGGCTTTCTTCGCCGCCTCCGCCTTGGCCGGATCGCCGCTCCAGCGCGCCAGCGCCCAGTTCTTGCGCGCCTCGACGTCGCGGACGATCAGCAGGTGGTTGTTGTCTGCGGCCTCGAAGCCGCCGATGCCCAGCGGCTTGAGGTTTTCGCGCTGGCGGGCGGCGTCCGGGGTGTCGCCGCGGGCGTAGGTGATGAAGAACTGGCGCAGCTTCTCCTTGACCGCCGGATCAAGGTCCTTGCGCCAGATGATCGGGTCCTCCGGCAAGGTCGGCGAGGTCCAGATCACCTTGACCTTGTCGGCCTCGGTGCGGCCGGACTGCCGGTTCAGCGTCAGCGACATCGAGTTGTTGGTGGCCACGTCCAGCGTGCCGCTGGCGACCGCCAGCAGGTTGGTGTTGTGGTTGCTGGTCCGCACCGTCGAGAAGCACTTCTCGGGCTGCAGGTCGTTGGGACCGAAATAGAACGCCAGCGGCGCCACGTAGCCGGAGGTCGAGATCTGGTCGGCCTGGCCGAAGCTCAGCGTCCTGTCGCACTTCTTGATGCGGTCGAGGGTGATGTCGCTCTTGGCGTTCACGATCAGCAGCGACTGGTAGCCGTTGACGCCGCCGGGCCCGAGCGTGCGGGCGAACACCTCGCCGTTCGCGCGGCGCACGGCCTCGAGGCCGGATTCGTTGGAGAACCAGCCGGCGTCGGTCTGCCTGAACTTCATCGCCTCGATCAGCACCGTGTAGTTCGAGGGGATGAACGGCTTGATCTTCAGTCCCGTGGCCTTGGCCATGTCGTCCAGCACCGGTTGCCAGTTCTTCAGCAGCTGGGCGGCGGGCGCAGTCGGCAGGATCGAGAAGGTCAGCTCGCCGGGCGCCTCGGTCGAAGGCTGCTTGCCGCAAGCGGCGAGGCCGAGGGCGGCGGCGCCCGAGAGGCCCATGTGGCGGCGCGTGATCATGCCCCAGATCCTTCCCAGACCGCGTCCTCGAACTCGGGTCCGTAGATATCGATCAGGCGGGCGCGGTCCAGACCCTCGGTGGGTCCGTCGTAGACGATCTGGCCGGCCTTCAGCGCCACCGCGCGGTCGCAGTAGCGCAGCGCGTAGTCGACCTGGTGCAGGGTGACGAGCACCGTCAACCCGTCCTTGGCGTTCAGTTCTTTCAGCAACTCCATCACCCGTCGCGCGGCCACCGGATCGAGCGAGGCGACCGGTTCGTCGGCGAGGACCACCTTCGCCTGCTGCACCAGCGCCCGCGCGATCGCGCCGCGCTGCTGCTGCCCGCCGGAGAGCGTGCCGGCGCGCTGCCCGGCGTACTCGGCGACCCCGACCCGCGCCAGCGCCGCCATGGTCGCGGCCCGGGTCTCCGCCGGCCACAGCCCGAACACCCCGCGCCAGAACCCGATCCGCCCAAGCGACCCCAGCGCGGCGTTGGTGAACAGCGTGAGCCGGCCAACCAGGTTGAACTGCTGGAAGATGAAGCCGATCCGGGTCCGCGCCTCGCGCACCTTCTCCGACACCTTGCCGCGGGCCTGCACCGGAAGGTCGAAGGCGTCGATCCGGCCGGCGTCGGCGTCGATCGGGATCAGGCCGCTCAGGCTGCGCAGCAGCGTCGACTTGCCCGAGCCCGACGGGCCGATCAGGGCGATCATTTCCCCACGCCGCACGCTCAGCGACACGTCCGCCAGGGCGCGGCGCGCGCCGAAGGTCTTGGAGATGCCCCGCACGCTGATCACGGCGGCGTCGGACGGCATGGCGGCTCCGAAAGGTTGCTGCGGGCTGGCTTAGCCGTCTTCGCCGCGGCGCGCGAAGGTTTCGTGACGGTCGCTGCGGGGCGGCGCATCGCCATACGCGAAACCTTAAGGATCAGATGGTGCTTTACATCCCATGCCGTGTTCCCTATGTCGCTCGGCTCCGGCGGACCCGAAGTCCTTCAAAGCGCTGCTAACGCCGGTCTGGGTTCAACAATCTGCAGGGGTCTACGTGAATTGCACACGTACCATACGCCCCTGGACCTGGTCCGTGAGCGGTCCCCGGAACGTCCTGTCGCCCTCGTGCGACATGACGCCGTGGCCCTAGCGGCGCACTGGTTCCAGGCGAAATTCAAAGGCGACGTTCTCTACGCGGTTAAGGCGAACCCGTCGCCATGGGTGATCGAAACGCTCGCCGCCAACGGCGTGAGCGCGTTCGACGTCGCCTCGATCCCCGAGATCGAGCTGGTCACGGCGCATGCGCCGGGCGCCCGGCTGGCGTTCATGCATCCGGTCAAGAGCCGCAGCGCGATCGCCCAGGCCTACTTCGACTTCGGGGTCCGCACCTTTGCGTTCGACGCGCTGGAGGAACTGGACAAGATCCTCGACGTCACCGGCCAGGCCAAGGACCTCAACCTGATCGTCCGCCTCGGCGTCGAGACGATGGGCGCTGCCTATTCGCTGGCCGGCAAGTTCGGCGCCGACGCCCGCGAGGCGCCGCCGCTGCTGCTGGCCGCGCGCCGGGCCACGGATGAGCTGATGGGCGTCTCGTTCCACGTCGGCAGCCAGTGCATGCGCCCCTCGGCGTTCCAGGCGGCGATGACCCAGACCTCGCGGGCGCTGGTCCGCGCCGGCGTGTTCGCCGACGTGATCGACGTCGGCGGCGGCTTCCCGTCGGTCTACCCCGGCATGATCCCGCCGGACCTGAGCGAATACCTCGCCGCGATCGACCGCGGCTTCGCCGAGATGATGGTGCACGAGACCACCGAACTGTGGTGCGAGCCCGGCCGCGCATTGGTGGCCGAGGGCTCCTCGCTGCTGACCCGCGTCGAGCTGCGCAAGGGTGACGCGCTCTATCTGAACGATGGCTCCTACGGCTCGCTGTTCGACGCCACGCACGCCAAGTGGCCGTTCCCGGTGAAGCTTCACCGCGCCGACGGCGGCGCCGATGCGCCCCTGAAGCCGTTCCGCTTCTACGGCCCGACCTGCGATTCGCTCGACGCGATGCCTGGTCCGTTCTGGCTGCCGGAGGACGTGCGCGAGGGCGACTTCGTCGAGATCGGCATGCTGGGCGCCTACGGGGTCGCCATGTCCACCCGCTTCAACGGCTTCGGCGACGTCGAGACGGTGCAGGTCGAAGACGCGCCGATGCTCTCGATGTTCGGCCTCGCGCCGCGCACCCTGGCCACGCCCCGCACCGAGACGGCGGACGTCGTCAAGCTGTCGCGCGCCCGTGGCAGGAAGCGGCGCAAGCGCTAGGTCTCACATCCGCTCTCCCCCGCGAAAGCGGGGGCCCAGGCTTTTTCTGAAACCCGTAGCGCCTTGCGATAAAACGCCTGGGTCCCCGCTTTCGCGGGGAAAAGCGGCATTAGTCCGGATTGATCAGATGAACGCCCCGACCCCCAACACCAAGGCCGAGCTGCTGGCCAAGACCGTCGAGCACGTCGACATCACCGCCTACGACGCGCGGCCGGTGATCGACGCGATGCGCAAGATGAGCTTCTCCAGCCGCGACACCGCGCGGGCGGCCGACATCCTCAACATGGCGCTGGAGGACCCGGCCTGCTCGCCGTGGCTGATCCTGGCCGGCTCGACCTCGGCCGGCGGCTGCATGCACGTCTACCGCGACATGGTGCGGTTCGGGATGATCGACGCGGTGGTCGCCACCGGCGCCTCGATCGTCGACATGGATTTCTTCGAGGCGCTCGGCTTCAAGCACTACCAGGCCGCCGGCCCGGTCGACGACAACGTGCTGCGCGCCAACTACGTCGACCGCATCTACGACACCTACATCGACGAGGAGGAGCTCCAGAACTGCGACCACACCATCCTGGAGATCGCCAATTCGCTCGAGCCGCGCCCCTATTCGAGCCGCGAGTTCATCCATGAGATGGGCCGGTGGCTGGCCGCCGGCAACGCCAAGAAGCCCGGCAGCCTGATCCAGACCGCCTACGAGGAAGGCGTCCCGATCTTCTGCCCGGCGTTCGTCGACTCCTCCGCCGGATTCGGCCTGGTGAAGCACCAGAAGGCGCGGATCGCCGCCAAGCAGCCGTACATGACCATCGACGCGGTGGCCGATTTCCGCGAGCTGACCGACATCAAGATCGCCGCCGGCGTCACCGGCCTGTTCATGGTCGGCGGCGGCGTGCCGAAGAACTTCGCCCAGGACACGGTGGTCTGCGCCGAGATCCTCGGCGTCGAGGCGGAGATGCACCGCTACGCCGTCCAGATCACCGTGGCCGACGTGCGCGACGGCGCCTGCTCGTCGTCGACGCTGCAGGAGGCGGCCTCCTGGGGCAAGGTGCAGACCACGCATGAGCAGATGGTGTTCGCCGAGGCCACCACCGTCGTGCCGCTGATCGGCTCGGACGCCTATCACCGCGGCGCCTGGAAACGCCGCGAAAAGCGCCGCTGGGCGAAGCTGTTCGAACAGGCTTGAGCTGATCGCCCGACGACGGGCGAGAGCAACTGGGCGTCCTGTCTCACGAGCGGGCCGCCTAGCTGCGGGCCAGCGCCAGCCGGCGCGCCAGGGTGCGGGCGTCGGCGTCGGCGTTGTCGGCAAGGGTCTCGAATGGGCGCTCCGCCCAGTAGACCTGGACCAGCGGGAACGCGCCGCTCAAATGGCCGCGCCGCGTCAGGCGCTCGGCGTTCTGGGGCGTGGCCGGGCCGCGGAGGAAGACGCCGCCCCGGTCGCGCACACGCCGCGCGACCGCCGCGAGCATCTGCACCGCGACTCCGCGCTTGCGGCCCGGGCGCGCGACGAACATGTCGGCGATCTCGCCGCCCCGGACTCCATGGTGCGCGTCGTAGGTCATCCACCACACGCCGCCGCGATTGGCGCGCCGGCCGCGCTTCGGGCCACCATTGTGCTGAAGGCGCCGCCCAGTCCGTCCCGGAGGAAGACGTCGGCGGTCATGGGACCGGCCGCGCCGAAGGTCTCGGTCATGTATTGGCGCCAGAGATCGGCGACGGCTCCGACTTCATTCCGCGTCATCGGAGAAACGGTGATCGCCATTGGCGGTCCTAAGCCGGCGGCGCGGCCGGGGGCTGGGCCTCGGCGCGGCGGGGGCCGCGGCGCAGGCGGGCGAGTCGGCGCAGCCGGCGCCAGAAGCGGCTCTTCTCCGGCTCCGGATAGGGCTGCAGGTTGCGGCGGAATTCCTCCGCACAGGCCGGCCAGGAGAACTGCTCGGCGAACGCGCGCACGGCGGCGCGGTCGAGCTTGAGGCAGGCGAGGCAGGCCTCGCGCAGCCCATCGGTGTGGCCGGGCGCCAGCACGCCGGCGCCGGAACCGGGGATCAGGTCGATCGGGCCGGGCGCGGAGAAGGCGGCCACCGGCGTCGATGACGCCATCGCCTCCAGCAGAACCAGGCCGAAGGTGTCGGTGAGCGACGGGAACACGAACACATCCGCGGCGGCGAAATAGGCCGACAGCTCGTCGCCGAACTTCGCGCCGGCGAACACGACGTGCGGGTAGCGGGCCGCCAGCTCTTCGCGTTGCGGTCCGTCGCCGACCACCACCTTGGTGCCCGGCAGGTCGAGGCTGACGAACGCCTCGATGTTCTTCTCCACCGCCACGCGGCCGACGTTGAGGAAGATCGGGCGTGCGAGGCCCTCGTAAGGGTCCGGCTCGCCGGGCCGCCGCGGCCGGAAGACTTCGGTGTCGACGCCCCTGGACCACTGCGAGAGGTTGCGAAAGCCATGTTTCGCCAGCTCGTCGCGCAGCGTCGGCGTCGCCACCATCAGCCGGCCGGACGGTTTGTGGAACCACTTCATGTAGGCGTAGCCGGCCGCCAGCGGCACCGGCAGCCGGGCGGAGACGTATTCCGGAAAGCGGGTGTGGTAGCTGGTGGTGAACGGCAGCTTCCACTCCAGGCAGATGCGCCGGGCGGCCAGCCCGATCGGGCCCTCGGTGGCGATGTGGATCGCCTCCGGCTCGAACGACTTGAACTTTTCCTGCACCTTCTCGTAGGCGCCGACCGCGAGCTTGATCTCCGGATAGGTCGGCAGCGGAAAGCTGGGGAACTGGTCGGGGCTGATCACCTCGACCTCGTCGCCCAGTTCGCGCAGCTCGGCGACGATGCGGGTCAGCGTGCGCACGACGCCGTTCACCTGGGGCTCCCAGGCGTCGGTAGCCAAGAGGATGCGCATCAGGCGGTCCGCGTCACGCGGGTTGAGGCTCCGTCCACTCGCCCTCCGGGACGTCGCCAAGAGCATCCTTGGAGACGCGGCGGGCGCGGTCGATCATGGACCAGGATCGCAGCTTCGCCCACTCCAGAATCTCCAGCCGCCCGTCAAGGTGCTCGACCAGGGCGGTGCAGCTTTCCACCCAGTCGCCGTCGTTGACGTAGAGGATGCCGCCGATCTGGCGCATTTCGGCCTTGTGGATGTGGCCGCAGATCACCCCGTCGACCCCGCGCCGGCGCGCCTCGTCGGCCACCGCCAGTTCGTAGTTCTCGATGAACTGCAGCGCGTTCTTCACCTTCACCTTCAGGAAGGCCGAGAAGCTCCAGTAGCCGAAGCCGAGCCGGCGGCGCACGCCGTTGAGCAGGGTGTTGAGCATCAGCACGGTGCGGTAGGCCACGTCGCCCAGGACCGCCAGCCAGCGCGGCGTACTGCACCACGCCGTCGAACTCGTCGCCGTGCGTCACCAGGAAGCGGCGGCCGTCGGCGGTGACGTGGATCGCGTCCTTGGCCACCACCACCCCGCCGAAGTGGACGCCGAAGAAGTCGCGCACCACCTCGTCGTGGTTGCCGGGGATGTAGATGACGGCGACGCCCTTGCGGGCCAGGCGCAGGAGCTTCTGCACCACGTCGTTGTGCGCCTGCGGCCACCACCAGCCGCCCTTCAGCTTCCAGCCGTCGAGGATGTCGCCCACGAGGTAGAGCCGGTCGCAGGAGGCGCAGCGGATGAAGTCCAGCAGCAGCTCGGCCTGACAGCCGCGCGTGCCGAGGTGGACATCGGAGATGAAGACGCTGCGGTAGCGGAGCTGAGGGTCGTCCTCGTCCATGGCGCCTGTCCTTCAGCCGCAACGCCGCAGCGATAGGATGTCCGCGCGATAGGCTGATTGCTTGTAGCTTTTGTGACTCCGCTCATCCGGCGAGCGCTTCTGCTTGGCGCGGCGGCGATTCGCGCTCTAAGAGTTTCGCAGTCGCAGGCGCTCCCCACGCCTTCCTCTCGCACAATTCGACCGGTTCATTTCGTGAGTAAGGACACCCCCAAGTCGCGGCGCACCCGCGTCCGCATCCTCGAGGCCGCGACCCGGCTGTTCGCGGAGGTGGGGTATCACGCCGCGACCAACGCCATGATCGCCGACGCCGCGGGGCTGACCCGCGGGGCGATGCTCTATCACTTCCCCAGCCGCGAGGACCTGGTCGCCGCCGCGATCGAGCACATCCACGCCGCGCGGCTCGCCCTGTTCGACGCCGCGGCCGCCAATCCGCCGCCGGGCGTCGACGCCACCGCCCACGCCATCGCCGCCTACTGGGACCTGCTGGCGCGGCCGCCGTTCGTGGCGTTCGGCGAGCTGGAGGCGGTGGCGCGCACCGATCCGATGGTGCGTGAGCGCCTGGCCCCGGCCCAGGCCGCGTTCGACCAGGCGCAGGTCGCCGCGTTCTCGGCGCTGGCCCAGGCCGGCCAGGGGCCGAGGTTCCAGGCCAGCCGCGACCTCGCCCGTTTCCTGCTCGAGGGCCTGGCGCGGGGCAACCTCGCCTACGACCGCGATGGCCGGGTGAAGAACCTGATGGCCGTGGTCGACCGCGCGGTGCGGATGCTGAACCGCAAGGGCGACGTCCAGGAGCTGTGGCCGGAGTAGCTTCCCGCTGAGACAGGCGTCCGGCTCAGGCGCCGCGACGACGCCAGCTGTCGATCGTCAGGCCGCTCGTTGGGTCGCTCACGCGCCGGCGAGCACGAACCAGGCCGTGGCTGGCCAGCACGTCCTCCGGGGTTCGGGCGGGAACCTCCGGAAACACCGGGCGTCCGCCCGGCAGGCGCACGCCCGCGGCGCGCGAGAGGTAGAAGGCGTCGTAAAGGTCAAGGAACAGACCGAACACATCCGTCGCGCCCACCACGCCGACGCGAGCGTCAGGGACTCCGAGGGCGGCCAGGGCTTGCGCCAGGGAGGCGCCCGCTGGGTTCCAGAGCAACGCCTTCTGGTTGGATGGATCGCGCGCCAGGGCGGGCGTCTGCCGGGTCACGATCAGCCGGCGACGCAGGGCCGAATGCGGCTGTCGCTCGTGCGAATGGCGCCCATGCACGACCACGTCCACCTGGTCGAGGCCGCGCTCGAAGAAGCGCTGGTCGGCGTCGATCTTGAGCGCCTCTGGCATGACGCCCGCGGCGTCGGCCAGCATCCCGTCGTCTGAGACGATGGCATAGCCTTCGATGCGACGAGGATCGGACATGGCGGCAGGCTGCTACAGCCGCAGCTCCATCACCACGTCGGCGCGGGCGTAGGGCGAGGGCTCGGCCGGCTGGACCACCTGGAAGCCGAAGCGGCGGTAGAGACCGAGGGCGGGCGCCAATGTGCTGTTGGTTTCCAGATAGAGCCGCGCCGCGCCGGCCTGGCGGGCGCGCTCGATGCAGGCGGCCATCAGGTCGCGGCCGACGCCACGCCCCTTGTGCGCCTCGGTGACCGCCATCTTCGCTACCTCGAAACCGCCGTCGTTCAGTTTCATCAGCGCAACGCAGCCGATCGCCGCGCCGTCCTCGACCGCGAGCAGGATCTGGCCGCCCGGGGCGATCACCTTGCCGAGCGGGTCGTCCAGCACCTCCAGGTCCTTCGGCTCCAGCGCGAAATAGTGGGTGATCCAGGCGACATTCAGCGCCTTGAACGCCGCGGCGTGATCAGGATGGAAGTCGACGATCTCCATGATCCGAATGTAGAGCTTGCGGCGACATGGCCAACCCCATCTATCAAGCGCTGCCGACCACCATCTTCACGGTGATGTCGACCCTCGCCCAGGACCTGGGCGCGATCAATCTCGGGCAAGGATTTCCGGACGAGTCCGGGCCCGAGCCGATCCGCCGCCGCGCCGCCGAGGAGACGCTGAACGGCGACAACCAGTATCCGCCCATGCCCGGCGTGCCGGCGCTGCGCGAGGCGGTGGCGCACCACTACGCCCGCTGGCAGGGCCTCGACTTCGACTGGCGCACCGAGGTCACCGTCACCTCCGGCGCCACCGAGGCGCTGGCCGACTGCTTCCTGGCGCTGCTGGCGCCCGGTGACGAGGCGGTGGTGTTCCAGCCTTTCTACGATTCATACCTGCCGATGATCCGCCGCGCCGGCGCCGTCCCCCGGCTCGCGCGCCTGACGCCGCCGCGGTTCGGCCTGACGCGCGAGATGCTGGAGGGGGTGTTCACCCCTCGCACCCGTGTCGTCGTGCTGAACAACCCGCTCAACCCCTCGGCCACGGTCTTCTCGGACGACGACCTGGCGCTCCTGGCCGAGTTCTGCGTACGCCACGACGCGGTGGCGGTCTGCGACGAGGTCTGGGAGCACGTGATCTTCGACGGCGCCGTACATCGGCCGCTGATTGCCTATCCGGGCATGCGCGAGCGCTGCGTGAAGATCGGCTCGGCGGGCAAGATGTTCGCCCTGACCGGCTGGAAGATCGGCTTCATCTGCGCCGCCCCGGCGCTGACGGCGGTGATCTCCAAGGCGCACCAGTTCAACACCTTCACGACCGCGCCGATGCTGCAGCGGGCAGTGGCCTGGGGCCTGGCCAACAGCGACCACTGGTTCGCCGCCATGCCGGGCGAGCTGCAGGCCTCGCGCGACCGGCTGACCGAGGCGCTGCGCCGCGAGGGCTTCGCGGTGCTGCCCAGCAAGGGCACCTACTTCCTCAACGTCGACCTCGCCGCGTCGGGGATCGCCGAGGGCGACCGGGACTTCTGCATGCGCGCCGTGAAGGACGCCGGCGTCGCGGCGATCCCGATCTCGGCCTTCTACGAGGAGGACCCGGTGACCCACCTGATCCGCCTCTGTTTCCCGAAGCGCGACGCGACTCTGGATGCGGGCGCCGAGCGGCTGGCGAAGGCGCGGGAGCTGTCGATCAGGGCCGGAACCGTCCCGGCGTGACGCCGAACTGGCGCTTGAAGGCGGTGATGAAGGCGCTGGGGCTTTCGTAGCCGCAGTCGAGCGCGGCCGCCGTGACCGGCGCGCCGCCCGAGAGCGCCGCAGCCCCGGCGATCAGCCGCGCCTTCTGCCGCCAGGCTTCGAGCGTCAGCCCGGTCTCGGCGGGGAAGAGCCGCTGCAGGGTGCGAAGGCTGGCGCCGGCCTGGCGGGCGAGATCGGCCAGAGAGGCGGGCTCGGCTGGATCATCCTGCACCCGCTCGGCCAGGGCCAGCGCCCGGCGGTCGCGCGGCAGCGGCAGCGCCAGATCCTGCGGGCGCGCCTGCAGCAGCAGGTCGATCAGCAGTCCGCCCAGGCGGTCGTGGTCCGGCCGCTTCGGATCGAGCATGCGGATCCGGAGGATGTGCAGGATCAGTTCGCGCAGCAGCGGAACCACTTCCAGCACCCGCGGCTCGGGCGGCAGCGGCGCCGCGAGCTCCGGGGCGAGATAGAGGAACCGCGAGGCCACCTCGCCCTTCATGACGATCTCGTGCGCCACGCCGGCCGGCAGCCAGATCGCCCGCGTCGGCGGCGCGAGCCAGGCGGCGAAGTCGCTCACCACCCGCATCACCCCGCTGTTGCAGAACGCCAGCTGGCCCCAGGGATGGTCATGGCGGTCGAGCCGCCAGCCGTCGGGATAGGTGGTGGCCCCGGAACGGACGGCGTAGCCGTCGCCGAGCCGGGCGTTGAAGGCGTCCGCGGCGCTCAATCGAGGACGTCGCTAGTCGAAGACGCCGGCATCGTACTGCATCGCGCCCACCAGGTTGCCCTCGGTGTCCTCGAAGTAGATCAGCCGGCCGACGCCCTCGATGTAGATCGCCGGCCTGAGCACCCTGCCGCCGGCGGCTTCGACCGCGGCGATGGTGGCGGCGATGTCGTCCACCGCCATGGTCGCCTCGAACCCGAGCATCGGGCGCCCGGCTTCAGCTCGCGCCGCTCCTGCAACGCGCCGAGGAAGCCGTCGCCCGCGTTCTTGACCTGGTAGTAGTTGAGCGGACCCCAGGGCTCGAAGGTCCAGCCGAATACGGCCTCGTAGAACCGCCTGGCGCGTTGGACGTCGTCGGCGTTGAGGGCCAGGTGACGCAATCTGGCGGGCATCGTGGACTCCCAGGCGGTGCGCGGACCAGATTGCCCGCGGCCGAGCTGGCGCGCCACCGACAAAGCGCCAAATAGTCTCGCGGTCGCGCCATGGCCGGCCTTGGCGCAGTGGCGCAGCTATTCGACGCAATCGCGCAAGCGCGCCGTGTCCGGCGGCCTAAGCTGGAGCTGCGAGATGGGCGGAAACAACATGCCGGGACTACTGCGAGACGCGAAGCTCGAGACGCTGCTGGCGCGGCTGCATGCGCGCAGCGAGGGCGAGACCGAGGAACGGCGGGCCTATTTCCAGCGCCGTGCGGCGGCGGGCGAGCTGAGCTGGGACGGGCTCGACGCCGACGCCCACGCCTTCTTCGCCGACAAGCTGGTGGCGCTCGATCCGGACAAGGCCGAGTTCTGCTACCTGACCTGCCGCGCGCTCGGCGCACGCCGGGTGGTGGAGGTGGGCACCTCGTTCGGCGTCTCGACGCTCTACCTGGCCGCCGCGGTGCGCGACAACGGCGGCGGCGCGGTGATCGCGACCGAGTACGAGCCCGAGAAGGCCAAGGCGGCGCGGGCGCATTTCGCCGAGGCGGAGCTCACGGAGTTCATCGACCTGCGCGAGGGCGACCTGCGCGAGACGCTGAAGCACCTGCACGGCCCGATCGACTTCGTGCTGGTCGACATCTGGACCGAGATGGCGCGGCCCGCGATCGAGCTGATCGCCCCGCACCTGCGCGTCGGCGCGGTGATCTGCGCCGACAACACCGGCGGCTTCCGCGAGCCTTACCGGCATTACTTCGCGTTCGTGGAGGATCCCGCGAACGGCTTTCGCACCATGACGCTGCCGTTCGACGGCGGCTTCGAAATGACCGTCAAAGTCAGCTGAGGAGCAGGACGATGTTGGCGCAGGAGACTCTGGAGGCGTTCCTGGGAACCACCAATCCCGCCGCCGCCCGCGCGTTCTACGAGGGCGTCCTAGGACTTGCCTTCATCGCCGAGCACGAGCACCTCGTGGAGTTCGACGCCGGCGGTCCGAAGGTGAGGCTGCAGAAGCTCGACAAGGTGACCCCGCCGCACGGCACGGCGCTGGGCTGGCGCGTGCGCGACCTGAAGGGCGTGATCAGGACACTGATGGCCAAAGGCGTCACGTTCGAGCGCGGCGGCCTGCCGCACGACGAACTCGGCATCTGGTCGCCGGTCCCGGGTCAGGGCGTCGCCTGGTTCCTCGACCCCGACGGCAACCGCCTCTCGCTCAACGGCGAGATCTGACGCCCAACCCTTCCCCCTCTGGGGGAAAACGGCGCGTCGTCCCGCCAGGGACGCGTCGCCGATGGGGGTTCTTCCGCCAGCACCGTCCCCCATCGGCGAAGCGCGCTGCGCGCGGCTCGCCGCTCCCCCGGAGGGGGAAGCGTACTGGCTGCGCCCGGATGGAACCCCCTAGCTGGTCGAGCCGCCGTCGACGACGATGGTCTGGCCAGTCAGCCAGGCGCCCGACTTGCCGGCCAGGAACACCGCCGCGCCGGCGATGTCGTCCGGCTCGCCGAGGCGACGCAGCGGATTGCCGAAGCTGGAGCGGCGCTCGGCCTCAGGGGTGTCCCACAGCGCCTTGGCGAAGTCGGTCTTCACCAGGCCCGGCGCGATGCAGTTGATCCGGATGTTCGAGGGCGACAGCTCCTGGGCGAGGTTGCGCGCCATCTGCATGTCGGCCGCCTTGGAGATCGCGTAGGCGCCGATCACCGCCGTGCCGCGCAGGCCGCCGATCGACGAGACGATGATGATCGAGCCGTCCTTCCGCTCCTTCATCTCCGGCGCGACCATGTTGATGATCCAGTTGTTGGAGACGATGTTGTTGTCGAGGATCTTGCGGAACGCGTCGTCGGGGATGCCGCTCATCGGCCCGTAGTAGGGGTTGGAGGCGGCGTTGCAGACCAGGATGTCGATCTTGCCGAACGCCTTGCGGGTCTCGTCGACCAGGCGCTGCAGGTCGTCCTTGGACGAGATGTTGGCCGGCACGGCGATGGCGTGGCCAGGATGCTTGGCGTTGATCTCGGCGGTCACCGCTTCGACTGCATTCGGCTTGCGCGACGAGATCGTCACCTTGGCCCCGTGCTCGACGAACCGCTCGGCGATCGCCTTGCCGATGCCCTTGGTCGAGCCGGTGACGATGGCGACCTTGCCGGTCAGGTCGAACAGCTCCGGAATGCCGGTCCTGGGGCGGTCTTCGGTGGTGACGGACATCGGGGCGGCTCCCTTAAACGCATGTTCGAGTTGGCCGATGCTTGTAGACAGGCAAGACCCTGCGTCAAGCGCGGCCGCCGCTATGGCATTGGAGGCGCGGTCCCGCCGCGCTATAAGCCCCGGTCCAACTCCGGGGAGACCGTCAATGAAGAAACTGCTGATCGCCGCCGCGGCGCTTGCGCTCGCGCCCGCCACCGTGTTCGCCGCCGACCTCTCCGGCGCCTGGACCATCCACGGCGACGTCGGCGGCGCGATCCAGTGGACCAGCGCCTGCACCCTGACCCAGGGGACCGACGGCAAGCTGGCCGGAACCTGCAAGGGCACCCAGAACGAAGACGCCGCCGCGACCGGCGCCTCGTCGGGAAGCACGGTCGAGATCGCCTACGACACCACCTACCAGGGCAGCCCCGTTCACCTGGACTACAAGGGCGACGTCCAGGCCGACGGCACCGTGAAGGGCACCGTCGACACCGGCGGCCCGGCCGGCACCTTCACGCTGACCAAGTAGCCGGCCCGCCGCCGACGTCGGGGCGAAACACAGCGTCGGCCCGGCAACAAGCCGGACCGAATTTCGCCCCACCGGCCGGGAACCTTCGCCGGCGCGCCAGCTCCGGGAAGGACTCCGACCTCAAGGCATGAACCGTTTCCTCGCCCTCGGCCTGGCCATGGCGCTCGTCGCCACCGCCGTGGACGCACAGCCGAAGCCCGCGCCGCCCCCGCGCATCTTCCTCAGTCCCTCGGGCGAGCCGTTCCGCCTCGGCCCGGCCACGCCCGACCCGCTGAAGGCCTGGTTCGACCACGTCGATGCGAACAAGGACGGGGCCATCGACCGGTTCGAGTTCCGCGCCGACGCCGCCGCGTTCTTCAAGACGCTCGACGAGAACGGCGACGGCGTGATCGACGGCTTCGAGGCCGGCGACTACGAGCGCAAGATCGCGCCCGAGCTCGCGCAGCAGGCGGAGGGCAGCCTGCCCGGCCAGTTCGGTCCCCGCGAGCACGGCGGGCGGACCGACGATCACGCGCCGCCGAAGTCGGGCGTGCTGTCGATCGAGCCACACCGCGACAGCGCCGACGCGGGGCCTGAAGGCAAGGGCGGGCGCGGCGCCAGGGGCATCGCTCAGCTGCTCGACGAGCCCGAACCAGTCACCGGCGCCGACCTGCAGCTCGACGGCCGCATCACCCTGGAGGAGTGGCTGCGGGCGACCGACCGGCGCTTCGAGCTGCTCGACACCGCCAAGACCGGGCGCCTCACGCTGGACGGACTTCGGGTGAAGATGGCCGAACTGCAGAAGCTGCAGCAGCGACGCCGGCCGCGCTAGCCCGCATGAGATCCCTCTCCCCATGCTCATGGGGAGAGGTCGGCCGATCGCAGCGCGAGCGGACGGGTGAGGGGACCTTGGCGCGCCGCGTCAAGGCGACCGGCCAGGCGTCGGATAGCGGGCCTTGGCGAGACCCCTCACCCGGTCGAAGGCTGACGCCTTCGCTCGACCTCTCCCCGCAAGGCGGGGAGAGGGTTACTGGGACCCGCCTTGCTTGTGGAAGCCGGCGCCGCGTGATTGTTTCGGCGCGCCGTCAAGCGGGGCGCTTTCATGTTCAACGTCGTCGTCGTGGCCGGGGTCGTCATCACGGTCCTGACCGGGATCCCCGTCTTCCTGCAGCTGCGCCGGCATCCGCGCGGCCTGGCCGTGCTGTTCTTCGCCGAGATGTGGGAGCGGTTCTCCTACTACGGCATGCGCGGCCTGCTGATCTTCTATCTGACCGAGCACTTCCTGTTCGACGACAAGTTCGCCCAGGGCCAGTACGCGTCCTACACGACGCTGGTCTATCTGCTGCCGCTGGTCGGCGGCTATGTCGCCGACCGCTGGCTCGGCAGCCGCAAGGCGATCGCGTTCGGCGCGCTGCTGCTGGTCGCCGGCCACTTCACCATGGCGATCGAGGGACCGGCGGCGACCGAGACCCTGACCTACCAGGGCCACGCCTACAGCTACCGGCTGGAGGGGCGCATGGACGACCGCAAGGTCTGCCTGCAGGTCGCAGCGGGCTGCTACGCGGTCGGCGCCGCGCCTGGCGGCGGGCTGGCGATCAAGGGCCTGCCGGCCACGGCGCCCGCTGCCGCCGGTGCTGGCCAAGGGCGCCTACCTCGAAACCCAGGCCCGCTCGCAGCCGTTCGTCGACGTGCTCTACCTGGCGCTGGCGCTGATCATCATGGGCGTCGGCTTCCTGAAGGCCAACATCTCCTCGATCGTCGGCCAGCTCTACCCGCAGGGCGACCCGCGCCGCGATCCCGGCTTCACGCTCTACTACTACGGCATCAACCTCGGCGCGTTCTGGGCCTCGGTGGTCTGCGGCCTGCTGGGCCAGACCGTCGGCTGGTCCGCCGGGTTCGGCCTGGCCGGGGTCGGCATGCTGGCCGGGTTCCTGGTGTTCGTGTTCAACAAGCCCCGGCTGGAGGGCCACGGCGAGCCGCCCGAACCGACGGCGCTGGTCAAGCCGGTGCTGGGGCCGCTGCGACTGGAGTGGCTGATCTACCTGGCGGCGCTCGCCGGCGTCGGCGGTGGTCTGGGTGATGGTGCGGCAGTACGCGCTGATGGGCTGGCTGCTGCTGGTCGGCTGGATCGCGGCGCTGGGCTACCTGGGCTGGGAGATGGCGCGGGTTGGCAAGGTGGCGCGCGAGCGGCTGATGCTGGCGCTGGTGCTGATCGTGGCCTCGATCGTCTTCTTCACCCTGTTCGAGCAGGCCGGCTCGTCGCTGAACCAGTTCTCCGAGCGCAACACCGCGCTGCCCAACAGCGGCTTCTGGACCATCACGCCGGCGCAGACCCAGTCGTTCAACGCCGGCTTCATCCTGATCTTCGCCCCGCTGTTCGCCTGGATCTGGGCGCGGCTCGGCGCGGTCGGGCGCGATCCGAACCCGCTGATCAAGTTCGGCCTCGGCCTGCTGCAGGTCGGCGCCGGCTTCCTGGTGCTGGTCTGGGGCGCGACCTTCGCCGACGCGGCGTTCCGCACGCCGGTGATCTTCCTGGCGCTGGCCTATCTGCTGCACACCACCGGCGAGCTGTGCCTGAGCCCGGTCGGCCTCTCGGAGATGACCAAGCTGGCGCCGGCGCGGATGATCTCGACGCTGATGGCGGTCTGGTTCCTGGCCTCCTCGGCGGCGCAGTTCCTGGCCGGGCTGATCGCCCAGACCACCTCGGCCGAGACGGTCGGCGGCCAGGTGCTGGACCCCGGCAAGGCGCTGGCCACCTACAGCCAGACCTTCATGACCATCGGTCTGTGGGGCGCCGGCGCGGGCGTGCTGCTGCTGGCGCTGAGTCCGCTGCTGAAGGGCTGGGCGCACGGGGTCAACGACGCGGCGAACCACGCGCCGCCGGCGCCGCGCGCCCAAGACGCCTGACCGGGGCTACCTGACGTTGTCGACCCGGACGATGGCGCCGACGGCCCTCGGGTCGCTCGCGTCTCTGACCACGGAAACGTAGAGGTGCGTCTCGTCGGCGTCGAAGGCGACGTTGGTCGTGCCGTCGCCCGCGGCGATCTTGAACACGTGCAGCAGTTTGCCCTGCGGTGAAAGCTTCAGGATCTTGCCGCCGAAGAACTGGGCGACATAGACGTCGCCCGCGCGATCGACCTTCATGCTGTCCGGGCCGAGCCAGGGCGAACGGCTGGCGCGGGGGACCAGGCTGTCGAGCAGCGCGAAGTTCGACCGGTGGCTCAGCGCGCCGTCGGGACCGATCGCGAACTTCAGGATCGATCCACTCACCGTCTGGCTGACGTACAGAGTCTTTCCGTCAGGCGAGACCCCGACCCCATTGGCGTAGTTCAGCTCTCCGGCGACCTCGGTCCACTGCGCCGCGCCAGGCGCAAGATAGAGCACCTTGCCGATCACCTCGCCCGGCGGCGACGCGCCGTCGTAGGGGCCGAAGGTGGTGGCGTAGGCGCCGCCGTCTGGCGCGACCACGATGTCGTTGATCCCGCCGGCGAACTTGCCGCCCTTGTCGTCGGCGTCCCAGCGCCGCAGCTGCTGACCGCTCAGGCTCAGCTCCAGGATCGCCCCCGGATCGTTGGTGCAGGCCAGCAGGAAGGTCTTCTGCCGGCTCAGCGCCAGGCCGTTGTGGCCACAGCCGTCCAGATGGTGGATCACCCTGGTCTTGCGCCCGTCCCATGCCGACAGACTGTTGTCGTTCCAGCCGACGAAATAGAGCGTCCCGTCCACGACCAGCGGCCCCTCAGGTCCGCGCACGCCTTTGACGATGGTGACCTCGCCGGCCGAAGCGGCCGTCGCCAGGAGCAGGAACGCCATCGCGATCCCGATCGGTCTGAATGGCTTCACCTTGCGTCCCCCGCGACCTCGCGCGTCGGCAGGTTAGCCTACGGCGTGGCCCGGCTGACAACAGCGCAGACCGGCCGTGTCGTCACCCGAACGTCTTGCGCACCCGGATCGTCAGCTCCGGCCCGAAGCGGGGACTGCGGTTGTCGACCGAAGCCAGCTGGCCGCCGCCGACATCACGGAACGGCTGATAGAACTGGCGGACGTACTCCAGGCCGTGGGTCGCGAGGTTGTCGGCCTCGACTTTCAGCGCCAGGTCCGGCCGGGGCTGGTACTCGAAGTAGGCGTCGGCCCAGATCCCGAGCCGCTGCACGTCGACCTCGTTGAAGTAGTAGAAGCTCTGCCGCCAGGCCGAATAGTAGTCGATCCCCCAGTGCGAGCGCCACTTCGGCAAGCCCTGAGTGAAGTGCAGCTCGGCGTCGACCGGGTGCAGACCCGATTGCTCCCGCGGCCGGCCGGTGCTGGGATCGATCACCCGGGAATGCCGGAACGTGGCGCGGGCGATCAGCTGGCCGTTCTTCAGTCCCAGCTTGTCGGTGGGCAAGGTCAGCGCGGCGATCAGCGCCTCGCGCGAGCCCGAGCCGATGTTGGCCGGCGCATCGAACGTGTCGGCCGGATCGCACGCCGCGCCCGGCGCGACGGCGACCGCGCAGAACGGCGCGCGGTCGATCACATCGTCCAGCCAGAAGCGCCGCACCGTGACGCTGAGGTCGCCGCCGTTCCAGAACCGCCGGTCCCAGGTCGCCTCGATCACCCAGTCCTGCGACGGCGTCAGCTGCGGATTGCCGGCGTGCACGCCCAGGCCCAGCGTGCCGGAGGCGGCGAAGTCGGCGAAGTCCAGCTGGTCCACCTCGCGCTCGAGGCGCAGCTGCAGCTGGGTGTTCGGGTCCGGCGACCAGGTAACCACCGCGCGCGGCTTGGGGAAGACGAAGGCCAGGCTCGAGATGACGTCGCCGGTCGAGCTGATCCTCGAGGCTTCGAGCCGGCCAGCGAGCTCCAGCGTCAGCGTCGGCCGGGGCCGCCAGGTGGCGTCGGCGAACACCTCGCCCCGCGTCTCGCGCACCGTCACGTTGGCGGCCGGCAAGGGGACCCCGACGCCGCCGTCGGTCTCGACCGTGCGGCTGGTCTGCCAGTTGTAGTCGCCCTCGAGGCCGCTTTCGATGGTCAGCGCGGGCCGCGGGCTGAAGCGCCAGGTTCCGCGCAGGATGCTCTCGCCGCCCTGCTTGCGCAGGGTGAAGGTCGACAGGTCCCCCTCGGAATCGAAGTCGTCGTCGGAGGCGTAGCGGTTCAGTTGCTGCAACGCATAGACCTCGAGCGTCGACTTGCCGCCGAGGCCGCGGTCGTAGCGCAGGCCGATTTCGCCGGTGTCCTGGGCCTGGTGATAGAGTTCGAAGTCGTGGCCGGCGGGCGCGGTCAGGGCATCGTCGCGGATCGAAAAATAGGGGTTGTGGAGGTAGGAGCCTTCCAGCCGCAGCTTGCCGCCCAGCACCGGCGTCTCGACCGCGCCGGTGAACTTGTTGCCGCCCTGCTCGCCAAAATAATGCTCAAGCCCAGACCGGATGACGGCGCCCGCGGCGTTCGTGATCGTGCGCGGACCATCGCCGGCGCCGTCGTCGGCGTTGTTCCCGACCAGCAGCCCGCCCTCGAACAGGGTGTCGCCCGAGCGCTTGGAGCCTTCGAGCCTCAGGTCCCAGTCGAACTTGCCGTTGTAGAGCGCGGCCTCCTGCCAGGCGGTGGTCAGTTTCAGGCCATCGTCCGACTTGCGGATGATGTTGGCGATCTGGGTTCGCCCCTGCATGTCGATGCCCGGCGCGCCGCCGCGGATCAGGTCGATGCGCGCGACCGACGCCGCGGGGATGCGCTGCAGGATCGCATCGAGCGCATCGGTCTTGGTCGCGGGCCGCTCGCCGTCGATCAGCACGTTGCCGGCCGCGCCGAAGCCACGCGTCCCGCCGCCGGCGTCGAAGGTGAAGCCCGGCAGCGCGTTGATCATGTCGAGCGCTGTGTTCGGCCTTACGCCGTCGAAGAAGCTGGGCGGGTAGCTGGTGACGGCGTCGCTGGCGGGCGCGGGCTGTCCGACCGGCGCCGCGAGCGCCGGCGCCGCCGAAACGGCCGCACAAGCCGCGACAATGATGACTGCCAGCCGCACCCCACGCCCCCGTGATCGAGGCCGCCAGATGCGACTGGCGCCGACGGCGCGCCAGTTAATTCGCGGAAATGTTGCTCGAGAACGGCCCGCCGAGGGTCAGACCTTCGTGCCGCCCACGGTCAGGCCGGTGAGTTTCAGGCTGGGCTGGCCGACGCCGACCGGGACGCCCTGGCCGTTCTTGCCGCAGACGCCGATGCCCGGGTCGAAGCTGAAGTCGTCGCCGATCATGGTGACGCGGGTCAGCGCCGACGGGCCGTCGCCGATCAGGGTCGCGCCCTTGACCGGCGTGGTCACCTTGCCGTCCTCGATCAGGTAGGCCTCGGTGCACTGGAACACGAACTTGCCGTTGGTGATGTCGACCTGGCCGCCGCCGAGGGTGGCGCAGAAGAGCCCGCGCTTGGTCGAGGCGATCATCTCCTCCAGCTTGTCCTGGCCGCCCAGCATGCCGGTGTTGGTCATCCGCGGCATCGGCATGTGGGCGAACGACTGCCGGCGGGCGTTGCCGGTGGGCGTCAGGCCCATCAGCCGGGCGCTCTGGCGGTCGTGCATGTAGCCCACGAGGATGCCGTCCTCGATCAGCACGGTGCGCTCGGTGGGCGTGCCCTCGTCGTCGACGGTGAGCGAGCCACGGCGGCCCGGCAGCGTGCCGTCGTCGAACACGGTGACGCCGGGCGAGGCGACGCGGTCGCCGACGCGGTTCGAGAACGCGCTGGTGCCCTTGCGGTTGAAGTCGCCCTCCAGGCCGTGGCCGACCGCCTCGTGCAGCAGCACGCCGTTCCAGCCGGCGCCCAGCACCACGTCCATCTCGCCGGCGGGGCAGGGGACGGAGTCGAGGTTGACCAGCGCCTGGCGCAGCGCCTCGTCCACCTGCGCCTGCCACTTGTCCGGGGTGATCCAGGCCTCGAAGCTGGCCCGGCCGCCCGCGCCGGAGACGCCGTTCTCGCGCCGGCCGTCCTTCTCGACCGTGACCTGCACGTTGATCCGCACCAGGGGACGGACGTCGCGGATCAGCCGGCCATCGGCGCGGACGATCTCGACGATCCGGCGCTCGCCGGCCAGCGAGGCCATCACTTGGGCGACGCGGGGATCGCGCTGGCGGGCGAAGGCGTCGATCTCCTGCAGCAGGGCGACCTTGTCGGAGAAGCTGGGCGCGGCCAGCGGGTCCTCGTCGCCGTAAAGCTTGGCGTTGGTGGCGCGCGGCCCCTCGGCGGAGACGCCGCTGTAGCCGCGTTTGGCCAGCGCCGCGGACTTGGCGGCCCGCCCGATCGCAGCCTCGGAGATCTCGCTGGAATGGGCGTAGCCGGCGGTTTCGCCGGCGACCACGCGCAGGCCGAAGCCCTCGGCGCTGTCGTAGGAGGCCGACTTCAGCCGCCCGTCGTCGAACACGAACGCCTCCGATTCCGAACGCTCGACGAACAGCTCGCCATCGTCGGCGCCCTTCAGCGCGTCGCCGAGCATCTCGCCGGCGCGGCCCGGGTCGACGCCGGAGGATTGCAGCAGGGAATGGCCGAGCACGGGTGCGTTCATGGGAGGGAGCTCTGATCGGGGCGCCGAAGCGCAAGAGATAGGGGCTTGGAGGCGCTGGGGAAACCACAATTCCACCGTCCGGCCACGGCGCCCGCTAGCGCCTTGGCAAGGCGCGAGGTTGCGCGTATGCACCCCCCAAGACCGGGGCCGGGGTGCGACAAAAGGGCTCGCGACGGCGGGCGCATCCGCGCCGGCCTTTGGTCTAAAGGGGTTGGTCGACGGGCCGTTGCGGCGCCTCTCGAACGCGAGGGGCGAGGCGGGCGGGCTCTTCGGCGGTCAAGAGCCATGAGGGATATGAAGCCGAGTTCTTTCAGCATCAGCCGGCTCGCCGCGGCCGCCGGGGCGGCCGTCACGATGGCCGCAATCTCATCCCAGGCCCTCGCCGCTGACCTGGTCGGCCAGCCGACCGACGGGGCTATCGACTTCCAGCCCGGCGTCACTCACCTGCGCGACCAGGTGATGGACTTCCACAATGTGATCCTGCTGCCGGTGCTGTTCGGCATCTCGGCCCTGGTGCTGGCGCTGCTGCTCTGGTGCATCGTCCGCTATAACGCCAAGGCCAATCCGACCCCGGCGCGCTTCACCCACAACACCACCGTCGAAGTGGTCTGGACCGTCGGGCCAGTGCTGATCCTGCTGTTCATCGCGATCTTCTCGTTCCGGCTGCTGTTCGACTACCACGCGATGCCCAAGCCGGACGTAACCGTGAAGGCGACCGGCTATCAGTGGTACTGGGGCTACGCCTATCCCGACCAGAAGATCGACGAGTTCACCTCCAACATCCTGCCCGAGGACAAGGCCAAGGCCGCCGGATCGCCCTACATGCTGGCGACGACCGCGCCGCTGGTGGTGCCGGTGAACAAGACCGTGCACGTGCTCGTGGTCGGCGCCGACGTGATCCACTCGTTCTCGGTGCCGGCCTTTGGCATCAAGATCGACGCGGTGCCCGGGCGCACCAACGACACCTGGTTCAAGGCGGAGAAGGTCGGCACCTACTACGGCCAGTGCTCGCAGCTCTGCGGCACCGACCACAGCTACATGCCGATCGAGGTGAAGGTGGTCAGCCAGTCCGACTTCGACGCCTGGGTGGCCAGCAAGGCCACGCCGGCCGCGCCGGCCGCCAACGCCGCCGCCCCGCCGGCCAATTCGACCGCTCCCGCGCCTACCGCGTCCGCGACACCCGTCGCCGCGGCGCCGGCCAAGAGCTGATCGTTCGAGGAGAGTGCTTTAAGACTATGGCCCACGTCGCCGACGCCCACGAACGAGCCGCCCACGCCGAGGACCACCACGGTGGCTACGCCGACGCGCACACGCCCGGCTTCTTCACCCGCTGGTTCCTGTCGACCAACCACAAGGATATCGGCACCCTCTACATCATCTTCGCGATCGTCGCGGGGCTGATCGGGATGGGGCTGTCGGGCCTGATCCGCTACGAACTGATGCACCCGGGGGTGCAGCTGTTCCGCCCTGGCAGCGCAATCGCCGGCCTGCTGCACATCACCAGCGTCTCGGCCGGCCACCACGCCTACAATGTGGTCGCCACCGCGCACGGCCTGATCATGATCTTCTTCATGGTGATGCCGGCGATGATCGGCGGCTTCGGCAACTGGTTCGTGCCGATCATGATCGGCGCGCCGGACATGGCGTTCCCGCGCATGAACAACATGTCGTTCTGGCTGCTGGTGGCTTCGTTCGCGTTGCTGCTGTGCTCGGCGTTCGTCGACGGCGGCCCCGGCTACGGCGCCGGCACCGGCTGGACCATCTACGCCCCGCTTTCGACCACCGGCCACACCGGCCCCGCGTTCGACTTCGTGATCTTCTCGATCCACCTCGCGGGCGCCTCGTCGATCCTGGGGGCGATCAACTTCATCACCACCATCTTCAACATGCGCGCGCCGGGCATGACGCTGCACCGGATGCCGCTGTTCGTCTGGTCGATCCTGGTGACGACCTGGCTGCTGCTGCTGTCGCTGCCGGTGCTGGCGGGCGCCATCACCATGCTGCTGACCGACCGCAACTTCGGGACCCACTTCTTCGACGCCCAGAACGGCGGCGACCCGCTGATGTTCCAGCACCTGTTCTGGTTCTTCGGCCACCCCGAGGTCTACATCCTGATCCTGCCGGGCTTCGGCATGATCAGTCACATCGTCTCGACCTTCTCCAAGAAGCCGGTGTTCGGCTACCTGGCGATGGCCTACGCGATGGTGGCGATCGGCTTCATCGGCTTCATCGTCTGGGCCCACCACATGTTCACCGTGGGCATGCCGGTCGACCTGCAGGCCTACTTCCTGGCCGCGACCATGGTCATCGCGGTGCCCACCGGCATCAAGATCTTCTCCTGGATCGCGACCATGTGGGGCGGCTCGATCGAGTTCAAGACGCCGATGCTGTGGGCGCTGGGCTTCATCTTCCTGTTCACCGTCGGCGGCGTCACCGGCGTCGCGCTGGCCAACACCGCCTTCGACTACAACGTGCACGACACCTACTACGTGATCGCGCACTTCCACTATGTGCTGAGCCTGGGCGCCGTGTTCGCGATCTTCGGCGGCTTCTACTACTGGTTCGAGAAGATGTGGGGCGTGCGCTACAACGAGGCGCTGGGCGCGACGCACTTCTGGATCACCTTCGTCGGCGTCAACATCGTCTTCTTCCCGCAGCACTTCCTCGGCCTGCAGGGGATGCCGCGCCGCCAAGTGGACTATCCCGCCGGGTTCGACACCTGGAACTACGTCTCTTCGGTCGGCTACATGATCACGCTGGTCGGCACCTGCGTCTTCCTGCTGGTGCTGCTGGAAGCCGCGATCCGCCGCCGCGCCGCCCGCGCCAATCCCTGGGGCGAAGGGGCGACCACGCTGGAGTGGACGCTTTCCTCGCCGCCGCCGTTCCACTCGTTCAACGAGCTGCCGGTGGTCCATTCGGACGGGCACTAAGGAGCTCCTGTCGCCCGCCCTGGGCGGCGGGAACGGAAACGCCATGCTGAAGACCAGCGCGCCTGAGTTCGATCCGGTCGCCGGCGCCGTCGCCCCGGCCCGGTGGCAGGACTACGTCGTGCTGCTGAAGCCGCGGGTGATGAGCCTGGTGATCTTCACCGCGCTCACCGGCCTCGTCTGCGCGAACGCGCCGCTGAACCCGGTGCTGGCGGGAACCTCGATCCTCTGCATCGCGGTGGGCGCCGGCGCCTCGGGCGCGCTCAACATGTGGTTCGACGCCGACATCGACGCCAAGATGCGCCGCACGCGGAACCGCCCGGTGCCGGGCGGGCGGGTGCAGGGCGCCGACGCGCTGGCGCTGGGCCTGACGCTGTCGCTGTTCGCGGTCGGTCTGCTGGGCGTTGCGGTGAACGTGCTGGCGGCGGCGCTGCTGGGCTTCACGATCTTCTTCTACGCGGTCGTCTACACGATGTGGCTGAAGCGCTCGACGCCGCAGAACATCGTCATCGGCGGCCTCGCCGGCGCGCTGCCGCCGGCGGTAGGCTGGGCCGCGGCCAGCGGGACCGCGCCGCTGAACGCCTGGCTGATGGTGGCGATCATCTTCTTCTGGACCCCGCCGCACTTCTGGGCGCTGTCGCTGACCACTGGCGACGACTACGAGCGCGCCGGCGTGCCGATGCTGCCGGTGGCCAAGGGCGAGCCGGCGACCCGGCTGCAGATCCTGCTCTACAGCCTGGCGCTGGTCCCACTGGCGCTGGCGCCGGCGTTCACCGGCCTCGGCGGCGCGGCCTACCTCGCCATCGCCGCGTTCGGCGGAGCCGCGTTTGTCGGCCTGGCGACGCGGCTGTTCGTGAAGAAGGACAAGGCGGACGCCAAGCGCCTGTTCGGCTTTTCGATCCTCTACCTGTTCTCGCTGTTCGCGGCCCTTCTGGTCGAGCACCTGGCCGGACTCGCGCCGCTGAGGCTCCTGGGATGAGCGATCCGCTGTCCGAGAGCCCGGAGGCGCGGCGCGCCCGCAACGGCCGCAACATCGCCTTGCTGATCGGCCTGCTGGCCTTCGTCGCGCTGGTCTTCATCATCACGATCGCGAAGCTGGGGGGCAATGTCGCTTCCAACAGCTTCTGACCCGCATCTTGCGGCCCGCAATTCGCGACTGGCGCTGATCTGCACGGCAGTCTTCGCCTGCATGGTCGGCATGGCCTTCGCCGCCGTGCCGCTCTACCACGCGTTCTGCCAGGCGACGGGGTTCAACGGCACGGTGCGCCGCGTCACGAGCGCGCCGACCACGGTCGCCGCCGGCACGGTGACGGTCGCCTTCGACACCAACGTGCGCGGCCTTGCCTGGCAGTTCACGCCCAACGTCGGCAGTCAGACGATCCGGCCCGGCGCCACCAACCTCGCCTTCTTCAAGGTGACCAACACCTCGGACCGGCCGCTGACCGGCCGCGCGGTCTACAACGTCACCCCCGAAAGCGTGGGCCCGTATTTCTCCAAGCTGGAGTGCTTCTGCTTCAAGAACCAGACGCTGGCCCCGCACCAGACCGCCGAGTTCCCGGTGGTCTACTACGTCGATCCCCGGTTCGGCTCGAACGACGACACCAAGGGCATCGCCGAGATCACGCTTTCCTACACCTTCTACCCGGCCCAGCCCTTGGCGGCGAAGCCGGGGCAGAGCTATAGCACCCCCTAAGACCTAGAGAGGCTCCGAACCCGGCAATGGCTCACGACGGCGTCAAGCACGACTACCACCTGGTCAACCCCAGCCCGTGGCCGCTGTTGGGCTCTGTCGCCGCCTTCGTGCTCACCGCCGGCGGCGTGATGTGGATGAAGGGCGTGTTCGGCGAGCCCAAGCACACCTGGTGGATGGTGGCCACCGGCTTCGCGCTGGTGCTGCTGACCATGCTGCTCTGGTGGAGCGACGTGGTGAAGGAGGGCAACGAAGGCGACCACACGCCGGTGGTCTCGATCGGCCTGCGCTACGGCATGATCCTGTTCATCGCCTCGGAGGTGATGTTCTTCGTCGCCTGGTTCTGGATCTTCTTCGAGATGGCGCTGTTCCACCACGTGCGCACGCTCTCGCCGATCGACGACGTCGCCAACGCCTGGAAGACCTGGCCGCCGAAGGGCGTCGAGGCGGTGCCGCCGTTCGAGCTGCCGCTGGTCAACACCCTCACGCTGCTGACGTCCGGCACCACCGTCACCTGGGCCCACCACGCGCTGCAGACCGGCGACCGCAACGGCGCCAAGATCGGCCTGCTGCTGACGATCCTGCTCGGGATGCTGTTCACCTCGATCCAGGCGTTCGAGTACCACCACATCCTGGCCGACCACCTGTTCTACGGGACCGAGGCGGTGAACTCGGGCCTCTATGGCTCGGCCTTCTTCATGGCCACCGGCTTCCACGGTTTCCACGTGCTGATCGGGACCATCTTCCTGATCGTCTGCCTGATTCGGCTGATGGGCGGCGGCTTCACGCCGACCAAGCACTTCGGCTTCGAGGCGGCCGCCTGGTACTGGCACTTCGTCGACGTGGTCTGGCTGTTCCTGTTCACCTTCCTCTATTTCACCTTCGGCGTCGGCTGGGGGAAGTGAGCGCGTCGTGAGCGAGCGGGGCGCGGCGCCCTTCATCGCCGGCGCTCTCGGACGCTGCCCCAACTGCGGCGAAGGCCCGCTCTTCATCGGCTTCCTGAAGGTCGCGCCGAGCTGTTCGAAATGCGGCTTCGATCTGGCCAAGTCGGACACTGGCGACGGCCCGGCGGTGTTCGTGATCTTCATCGCCGGCTTCATCGCCGCCTTCGGCCTGCTGTTCACCGAGGTCGCCTATCGGCCGCCGCTCTGGCTCGAGGCGGTGATCTGGCTGCCGGTGGCCGCCCTGCTGTGCTTCGCCCTCCTGCGGCCGCTGAAAGGCCTGATGATCGCCGCCCAGTTCGCCAACCGCGCCTCGCAGGCCGGCCGGGATGACATCTAGATTTCACCCACCTCTACGCACGGTCATCGCCGGGCGTAAGTCCCGGCGACCCAAGCGCACTGGCCGGTGGGTGGCCGTGCTCTGCACGGCCACGGCAATGACGGTGGTCATGGGTGGCCGGCACAAAGGCCGGCCATGACCGAGGATGGGGGCGCGGCGGCCCGCCGGTCGCCGAAGCCGCGGTTCCCGATCGGCCTGACGCTCGCCGCGGTTGTCGTGGTCGCGGTCTGCTGTGGCCTTGGCGTCTGGCAGCTGCAGCGGGCTCAGTGGAAGACCCATGAACTCGCGTGGATCGAGGCGCGCAAACGTGCGCCGCCGACGCCGATCGATGCGGTGTTGGATCGCGCCGCGCATGGCGAGGATGTGACCTTCACGCGGGTCATCGCCGACTGCTTTCCGACGTCGCCGTCGCGTTCATACCCGCGGGTGACGACGGACAATTCGGAGTGGGTCACGCGCGCGTCGTCATTCTGCCGCCTTCAGAATGCGCCCTACGACGCGGTGAGGGTCGATCGGGGCATCGTGACCTCAAGCCGCGGATCGACGGCGCCCGCCAATGTGGCGCTTCCTTCCCCCGTACACGTCATCGGCGTCCTGTACCGCACGCTCGACATCTGCATGCGCCGCCAGGACTGCGAGGTTGCGCGGCCGGCGCCTTACACGCTGGTCGCCGAGCGGGAGACGCCGGCGCCGCCTGGCGTCACGCCGTCCCCCTGGCCGGACCCAACCGACAACCTGCAGTACGTCGGCGCCTACTGGCTGACCTGGTTCGGCCTTGCCGCTGCGGTGGTAGGCGTCTATGCGGCCATGCTCTGGCGCAGGTACCACCCCAAACCATGAACTACGTCTCCACCCGCGGCGGCGCGCCGCCGGTCAGCTTTCTGGACGCGGTGCTGACCGGCCTGGCGCCCGACGGCGGCCTTTACGTGCCCGAGAGCTGGCCGCGGCTGAACGACGCCGAGATCGCCGCCTTTGGCGCGCGCCCCTACGCCGAGGTCGCGGCCAAGATCGTCAGCCGCTTCGCGGGCGACGAGATCGACATCACCGACCTGGCCGAGATGTGCGACGACGCCTACGCCAGCTTCAGCCATGTCGCCGTGGCGCCGCTGGTCCAGCTGGCCCCCGGCCGCTTCCTGCTCGAGCTGTTCCACGGCCCCAGCCTCGCCTTCAAGGACGTGGCGCTGCAGCTGCTGGCCCGGCTCTACGACCACGCGCTGGCGAAGCTCGGGCGGCGCCTGACCATCGTCTGCGCCACCTCGGGCGACACCGGCGGGGCGGCCGTCGAGGCGTTCCGCGGCCGCGCCAACGTGCGGATCGTCACCCTGTTTCCCGAGGGCCGGATCTCGGAGGTGCAGCGACGCTTCATGACCACGGCCCGCGAGGCCAACGTCGCCAGCCTCGCGGTCAACGGGTACGTTCGACGACTGTCAGACGATGCTGAAAGAGATGTTCCGCGACACCCAGTTCAGCCACGCGGTGGATCTGGCCGGCGGTCAATTCGATCAACTTCGCCCGCATCGTCGCCCAGAGCGTCTACTACTTCACCTCGGCCGTCGCCCTTGGCGCGCCGGGCCGCAAGATCGCCTTCGCCGTGCCCACCGGCAACTTCGGCGACGCCTACGCCGGTTACGTGGCGAGCCGGATGGGACTGCCGATCGAGCGGCTGATCGTCGGGGTCAATTCCAACGACATCCTGTGCCGCGCGCTGGACACCGGCCGCTACGCGAAGGGCGTGGTGGCGGCGACCTCCAGCCCGGCGATGGATATCCAGGCCGCCTCCAACTTCGAGCGGCTCTACTTCGAGACCACTGACCGAGACCCGCTGGAGACCGCCCGCGCGTTCGAAGCGTTCGCGGCGCAGGGCGCGATCGACGTGCCGCCGCGCAGCCTTGGCGCCATGCGCGCCCTCTTCGCCGGCGCCGCGGTCGGCGAGGACGAGACCGCGCGAACGATCCTGTCCACCCTCAACGAGACCGGCGAGCTGGTCGACCCGCACACCGCGGTCGGCCTCGCCGCCGCCGCGCGGATCGGGCCGGCGGCGCGTACGACGCCGCTGGTGACGCTCGCCACCGCCCATCCGGCGAAGTTTCCGGAAACGGTCAAGGCCGCCACCGGCGTCGAGCCGCCGCGACCGCCGAGCGTCGCCGGCCTCGCCGGACGCACGGAACGGTTCGCGACGATCGCGGCGGACGTCGAGGCGGCCAAGGCGTTCGTGCGCGAGTTCGCGAAGGGATGAGCTTCCGAGGCAAGACCGTGCGCGCCGCCTCGCGCCCCCTCCGTCAGCCCGCTTCGCGGCCTGCCACCTCCCCCGCGCCGCTGCGCTTTGCGGTGGAGGAGCCCGATCGAGCAGCTTCGCTCCTCCACCGCGTAGCGGAGCGAAACGGGGGAGGTGGCGCGGCGCGCTGCAGGCGCGGCGTGACGGAGGGGGCGCAGGGCCGCGACCCCGCCCCATGAGCAAGGTCCACACCCTCGCCAACGGCGTACGGGTCGTCGCCGACCCAGCGCCGGGTTTCGAGACCCTGGCCCTCACCGTGGTCGCCGGACACGGCGCACGGTCGGAGGACGAGGCGCGCGCCGGCTGGGCGCACCTGCTGGAGCACATGGTGTTCAAGGGCGCCGGCGCGCGGTCGGCGCGGGACATCGTCGAGGCGATCGAGGCGCAGGGCGGCTCGATCAACGCCGCCACCGGCTACGAGCGCACCAGCTTCCAGGTGCGGGGCCTGGCCGGCGGCTTGCGGCTCGGCATGGAGGTGGTCGCCGACCTGATGCTGCGGCCGACGCTCGCCCCGGCCGACCTGGCCCAGGAGGTCGGCGTGATCGCCCAGGAGATCGCCGAGGCGGCCGACACGCCGGACGACTTCGTGTTCGAGCTGGCGCAGGCCGCCGCGTTCGCCGGGCAGCCGCTCGGGCGGCCGGTGCTGGGGACCGAGGCCAGCATCGCCGCCGCCGAGCCGAAGACGCTCGAGGCCTGGCGCGCGCGGCTCTACGATCCTGGCCGCCTGGTGGTCAGCGCCGCCGGGGCGATCGACGAGGACGAGCTGCTGGCGCTGGCCGAGCGGCTGTTCGGCGATGCGCCGGCCGCGGCGGCGGATGCGCCGGCGCCGGCGGCGTTCACCGGCGGCCGCGCGGCGGAGGCCAAGCGGCTGGAGCAGGCGCACGTCGTCTTCTTCCTGCCAGGCGTCGGCGCGGTCGACCCGGACTATTTCGCCGCCCGCGTCTTCACCGAGGCGCTGGGCGGGGGCATGTCGAGCCGGCTGTTCCAGGAAGCGCGAGAGCGGCTGGGCCTGGCCTATGCGATCGACGCCTTCGCGGAGTCCTATCAGGACAACGGTGTGATCGGCGTCTACGCCGGCTGCGCGGCGAAGGACGCGGCCGCGCTGGCCAAGGTGGTGGCGGGAGAGTTCCACAAGCTGGCGGACGGGGTCGGCGAGGCCGAGCTGGCGCGCGCCAAGGCGCAGCTCAAGGCCGCCCTGTTCATGGCCCGCGAGTCGCTGTCGGCCCGCGCCGAACAGGCCGCCGCGCAGCTTCTGGTGTTCGGCCGGCTGCTGACGACGCAGGAGATCGCCGCGGCCATCGATGCGGTTTCGGCGGCGGATCTGCGGCGTCTGGCCGACCGGATCGTCGCGCCGGCGCTATCCGCCCCGGCCGTGCTGGGACCGAGTCGCGCGCTGGCGGCGGCCGACGTCTTCCACGCGGCGATGTTCGGCTAGGCTTGGCAAAACCAGCAAAACGGGGGCAAAAAGTCGGCAATGGCCCTGCTGGATTGGATTTCGTCCGATCATGACCTGCGCCTCGCCGGCGACGGCGTGCGGCTGCGCCCGCATCGCAGCGGCGACTTCGAGGAATGGGCGTCGCTGCGGTCCCGCTCGCGCGCCTTCCTGCAGCCCTGGGAGCCGACCTGGCCGGTCGATGACCTGACCCGCGGCGCCTGGCGCCGGCGGCTCTCGGCCTACGCTCACGACATCGAGCGGGGGCTGGCCTATCCGTTCCTGGTGTTCCGGGCGAGCGACAACGCGCTGGTGGGCGGGATCACCCTCTCCAACGTCCGCCGCGGCGTCGCCCAGATGGGCTCGATCGGCTACTGGGTGGGCGAGCCCTTCACCCGCCAGGGCTTCACGGTCGCGGCGGTGAAGGCGGTGGCCCGGTTCTCGTTCGAGCGGCTCGGGCTGCACCGACTGGAAGCGGCCTGCATCCCCACCAACGAACCCTCCCGCGGCGTGCTGCTGAAGGCCGGCTTCACTCAGGAGGGAATGGCCAGGGCTTATCTGAGAATTAACGGTATCTGGGAAGATCATCTCCTGTTCGGACTCGTTTCGCCGGCGCCGGCGAGCGAGCACAGGGGTGAGGACGTGCTGGTCTAGCGCAGGCCCGCTGCGCCCCCGTCCGGATCGGGGTTGAGGATGGCGTCCGCCGACAGGCTGGTCTGGGATGCGACGACCGTGCTCGAGGCTCTCGGCGCGGCCGACGTCGCCCTGTGGGTGTGGGAGCCCGACCGCGACCGGCTGCGGCTAAGCGGCGCATCGCGCGCCCTCGGCCTGGGTCCGCTCGCCCCGGAAGCCGCCTCCGCCGCGATCCGCGCCCTGGTGCTGCCGCAGGACCGCGCCGCCGTCGACGAGATGCTGCGGGTGCGCGAGCCGGGCGCCGAGATCGCCGCGCGCGTCAGGATGCGCGGCGGGGAGCCCTGCCTCTGGCGCGGGGTCTGGCTCGAGGAGGGCCTGCGCGCCGCCGGCGTCGTCGCCCGCGAGATGCGCTTCACCGCCTCCGAGCGCGACGCGCTGACCGGCCTCCTGGACCGCCGCAGCTTCATCCTGCGGGCCCGCGAGAAACTCAGTCAGTCCGGCGGCTTCGAGCTGGTGGTCGCCGACGTCAACCGCCTGCGCCGGCTCAACGAGGCGCTCGGCCACGAGCGCGCCGACCTGGTGCTGGCGGCGCTGGGCTCGCGCCTGGCCGCCGCCTTCACCGAAGAGCGCGCTGATGGCGCGGATCGGCGAGGACGAGTTCGCGGTGCTGACCGCCGTGACCAAGGCGCCGGTCGCCGAGACGCTGCGCGCGGCGCTGGAGCAGCCGCTGCGGGTCGCCGGGTTCGACATCCACCCGACCCTCTCGATCGGCGAGGTGATGGTCGAGGGCGGCGACGACGCGCCGGAGGCGGCCGAGCTGCTGCGCCGCGCCGAGCTGGCGATCGAGGTCTCCAAGTCCGCCGGCCGCGGCGCGCCGGCCGCCGCCTACGGCCGGGCGCTGGAAACCGACGGCCTGTCGCGGCTGGCGCTGGAGGCCGACCTGCGCGGCTCGATCGAGCGCGGCGAGATCCAGGCGTTCTTCCAGCCGATCGTCCGGCTCTCGACCGGCGAGCTCAGCGGCTTCGAGGCGCTGGCGCGCTGGCGCCACCCCCGCCGCGGCTTCCTCGCCCCCGACGATTTCCTCGGCCTGATGTCCGAGATGGGCATGATGGCCGAGCTGGGCGGCTTCATGATGGCGCAGTCGGCGCAGCAGCTGGGCGCCTGGCGCCGCGCGCACCCGGCGGTCGACCACCTGACCTGCTCGGTCAACCTCTCGACCGGCGAGATCGACCGCGAAGGGCTGGTGGACGAGGTCGCCGCCCTGGTGCGCGACAACGACCTGCGCCGCGGCTCGCTGAAGCTGGAGATCACCGAGAGCGACATCATGCGCGACCCGGATCGCGCGGCGCAGACCCTGCGCTCGCTGCGCGACGCCGGCGCGGGCCTGGCGCTGGACGACTTCGGCACCGGCTTCTCCTCGCTGTCGTACCTGACCCGGCTGCCGTTCGACACGCTGAAGATCGACCGCTACTTCGTGCGCACCATGGCCGCCAACGAGGGCTCGGCGAAGATCGTCCGCTCGGTGATCCAGCTGGGCCAGGACCTGGCGCTGGAGGTGGTCGCCGAGGGGGTGGAGAACGGCCTGATGGCCCGCGCCCTGCTGGAGCTCGGCTGCGACTACGGCCAGGGCTACGGCTACGCCCCGGCGCTCTCGCCGCAGGAAGCCGAGGTCTACCTCAACGAATGCTACGCCGACGGCGCCGCGCCGGTGAAGGCCAAGGGGTAATCCCCTTCCGCCTCCCTCCCCCTCGTGGGGAGGGTGGACGACGCGCAGCGTCGGACGGGTGGGGAAGCGCGACGCGACAACGAACTCGTCGAATTCAGCCCAGCGTCCGACTCCCCCACCCTGATCGCTTCGCGATCTTTCCCTCCCCACAAGGGGGAGGGAGGGGTCAGGCTCGCCCCGTCAGGCTCGACAGCCGCTCCGGCGAGACGCCGATCTTGGCCAGGGCTCTCGTCCACTTCGAGGCGTGGTCGTCGTCGAAGATCAGGCCCTCGTCGGCCTCGCAGGTGAGCCAGGTCGCGCCCAGGATCTCCTGTTCCAGCTGGCCAGGCCCCCAGCCGGCGTAGCCCAGCGCCAGCAGCGAGCGACGCGGACGGGTGTTGTGGCCGGCGATCGCCTCCAGCACCTCGGGCGTCGCGGTCATGCTGATCCCCGGCATCACCGGCATGCTCGAGACGGGCGAACAGTAGTCGTCGGTGTGCAGAACGAAGCCGCGGTCGTGTTCGACCGGGCCGCCGATCAGCACCAGGTCGTCGGGCAGGGTGATGGCCGAGTCCGCGCCGCCGATCTTCAGCCGCCGGAGCACATTGCCGATGCTGAGCCCCTCGACCGGCCGGTTCACGGTCAGGCCCATCGCGTGCTCGGCGTTGTGGGCGCAAAGGAAGATCACGGCGTGCTCGAAACGGGGATCGCCGATGCCGGGCATCGCCACCAGCATCCGTCCGGTGAGGAATGGCTCTTCCGAGTCGGACATCGCCCTATGATCGGGTCGGCGCCGGACGCTTTCAAGCTGCAACTGCGACAAGGCGGCTTGGCTCGGAGGGCCGCCCGTCCTATGTGCGGCGAAAGCCCGCAGGAGAGAGCCTCATGACGATCAAGGTCGGCGACAAAGTCCCCGCAGCCACCTTCACCACCTTCGGCCCCGACGGGCCGGGTCCGTTGACCACCGACGCGCTGTTCGCGGGCAAGAAGGTCGCGCTGTTCGCCGTGCCGGGCGCATTCACCCCCACCTGCTCGGCCAAGCACCTGCCCAGCTTCAAGCAGCACGTGGCCGATTTCAAAGCCAAGGGCGTCGACACCATCGCCTGCGTGTCGGTCAACGACGTGTTCGTGATGAAGGCCTGGGGCGAGAACCAGGGCGTCGGGACCGACATCCTGATGCTGGCCGACGGCAACGGCGATTTCACCAAGGCGGTCGGCCTCGAACTCGACGGCTCGCGCTTCGGCATGGGCGCGCGCTCGCAGCGCTACTCGATGATCGTCAACAACGGCGTGGTGAAGGAACTCAACGTCGAAACCGGCGGCGAGTACCGGGTGTCGTCGGCGGAGTACATGCTGGAGCAACTGTAGCGCCTTTCCGCGACGCCGCCCTATTGGCGGCTGCGCTCGCCGTTCCGCCGGATCATCGCTAAGCTCCCTCCTGAAGCTGAACTCCGGATGAGCAGCGCGGATGGGAGAAATGGAACTCGCGGTCCGGCGGCTGGCCGGGGCGGTCGGGGCCGAGGTGTTGGGGGTGGATCTGGCCGCGCCGCCTTCAGATGGATTGGTGGCCGAGTTGCGGCGGCTGTGGCTGGCGCATGGGGTGCTCTTCTTTCAGGATCAAGGCGCATTGACGCCGCGGCTACTGGTCGAGCTCGCGCGTCGGTTCGGGACACCGGTGGAGTACCCCTTCCTGAAGGGCTTGCCGGAAGCGCCAGAGGTGATTGTGGTCGCCAAGCTGGAGCACGAGCGGGTGAATTTCGGTGGCGTCTGGCACACCGACACCGCCTATCTTGAAGCGCCGCCGATGGCGACGATGCTGGTGGCGCGCGAGACGCCGCCGTTCGGCGGGGACACGCTCTTCGCCAGCGGCGTGGCGGCTTACGAGGCGCTGTCGGAGGGGATGAAGCGCCTGCTGGCGGGCCTCAGGGCGGTAAATTCGTCTGCGAAGGCCGACGTCAGCAAGACCCGGGAGGACCGCCTGCGCGACAATGGCCAGGCCTCGCCGCGGGCCTATGAAGCCGTCCACCCCGTGGTGCGGACGCACCCCGAGACGGGGCTGAGGACGCTTTATGTGAACATCGCGCACACCATTCGGTTCGAGGACATGACGGAGGAGGAAAGCGCGGGGCTGCTGGACTGGCTGTTCGAGCACCAGGCCCGGCCGGAGTTCACCTGTCGGTTCAGCTGGCGGCCAGGGGCCCTGGCGTTCTGGGACAACCGCTGTTGCCTGCACAACCCAGTCAACGACTATCACGGCTACCGGCGCGTCATGCACCGCGTCACACTGGCGGGGGACCGACCGCGGTAGGCGTTCAACTCAGGGCTACCGAGAGACCTCGTTGACGAAAAGCCTCTGCGCGCGAGGAGATTCGCGGCCTCTCCGAACGACAGCTATGGGTCGAAATCGCCCGTTGGCGTCATGCCCGGAAGCGGACGCGCCCCGTCAATCGACCTCAAAGACATCCCCGCGAGCCTCACCACCGATTTCAGTGGCCCGGTACCAGCTTACCCAAAGAGGCTCGGCGACGACGCGCCTAGCGAGGAGCACGTCAGCGAGAGAGCGAGCCAGTCTTCAGCCGGTGCGAGAGGATGGTCTCGCACGATACAATCGATGCGTTCGTGGGGATGGAAGCCCTCCGCACCAATATCCGGTCGAGTTCGTGAAGTACTGGGCGACTGGGGTCGAGACCGAACCGCCACTGGCGTTCCGTACGACATGGAAGATCACGCCGTTCCGAAAGCCCCCCTCGGCGTCGGAGGTGGCGTAGAAGTTCGAGCTGATCGCCAATTCGCGCATTGGTGACGGCAAGGCTTGGGCCTCGCTGCCACTGCGGTCAATGACTGCTGAGGGTCGAAAGCCTACCGCGCGTTTCCGCCGCGCCTGCCCGAGCAGCCGATCTTCTACCCCTTCCTGAGCGAGGCCTATGCGGTGCAGATAGCCCGAGACTGGAACGTGCCCGCCTCCGGGGCGGGCTTCGTCACACGCTTCGTCGTCGGTTCGACCTCCCCCACTTCAGTACCCGAGCGCAGCGAATAGCGTCCGGACGGTCATGAAGATGAGAATGAATGAGCCCACGCTCCAAAAAGTGGCGCGCGACTTCGTGGATTTGACCTGTGAAATAAGCGGCGAAGTGCAGCAGCCGCGAAACCACATAGCCGTATAGCAGCCACTGGGCGAGCAACAGCGAGGGCTGGGTGAGGACATAGAGAAAGCCCGAGATTAGAAAGTACGGCAGGTTCTCCAGATCGTTCATCTGGATGCGGCGAATGCGTTCGACAGGCTCGTTGGGCTCGAGCTGCCGGGGACTTGGCGACGGGTTCAGCGGAGTCTTCTTGAGGTCCTCGGGCGCCCGGAAGCCCCCCTTGACCTGCATCATGCGCAGCACAGTCAACCAGGACATGCTCACGGCCTTGAGGATCATGAGCGTAGCGGCGATGGCGTAGGTGGCGAATAGCGGGTCGTGCAGACCTAGCTTGTCCATGAGTGTGTGCGTCAGCCTCCCTTGAGACACGCGAGCGGTTGCCCTGCGCGGCCCTTGCCGCGGCCTCTCGTCGACCGTTCGGCGTTCCAGACCGAAAGGTGGTTTATTGACCGATAGTAAGTTTGTCAACCGATGGACAAATTAGACGTCTTGCGGTAAATCACCGGCGACTTGAGCGCTAGGAAACCCGATGGCCTCAGCGAAGCGCCCCCCAACTTCTCCGACGAGCGATGAGGCCGCCAGGCGGCTCGCGCGGCGCGAGCGCCGGCGCGATCGATCGCGCTCAGAGATCCTCGATGGCGCGCGCCGCGTACTGCTGCGCGATGGCGTGGCGGCGACAACGCTCGACGCTGTCGCGAGAGAGGTCGGCGTGTCCAAGACGGCGCTCTACTACTACTATCCCTCCAAGGACGCGCTGCTGTTTGAACTTATCTTCGGCATTGTTGAGGCCCACGCGCGGACGGTGCATGACGCAGTCGAAGACGCGAAGGATGGGCCGAGCGCGCTTCGCACGCTGATCCGCGAATCCGTCCAAGCCTTCGCACCGCGCCTCGAGGATCTCCGCCTCGCTTTCCTCCATGGTCAGGTCGCGAGCCCGGGCGCCATCCACTTCGACAAGCAGCAGTTCGCACGCATCCGCCCCCTCAATGACCTGTGGCTAGCTGGCGCAACCGGCAAGCTCATCCAAGAACGGAGCCAGCGCCCAAGCCGAGCTCGGGTCGAACCCCGACTGATGGCCTTTCTCGCGTACCTCGCGGCGATCGGACTGCTGACCATGAAGGGCATGGTCGAAAGCCTGGAGGACCCCCTGGCGTATTCGGATGACCAACTCATCGAAGGGTTCGCGCGCATATTCGAGGCTGCCGCAACACCGTGACCTCGGATGTCGGCTTCGGGTGTCGAAACCGGTCGTTGCCTTTGTGCCCGAAAGCGGACCCTGGCCGCCGCCTGAAGACCTAGGCCCCCAGCGCCTCCGGCGTGGCGCGGAACAGGTCGACCGAGCCTTGGGTCACCGCCGAGGTGAGGCCCGGCGCCTGGGCCAGCACCTGCTCGGCGAACACGCGGGCGAGGCCGATCTTGGTGCGGCAGTAGTCGGGGTCGGGGTCGCCGGCGGCGAGGCGGCGCGAGGCGGCCAGCGCCTGCTTGCCCAGCATCCAGCCGCCGACCACGTCGCCCAGCAGCTTCAGGTAGGGCGTGGCGCCGGCGAGCGCGTCGGGCTGGGCGTGGCCGCGGCGCTCGATCAGCCAGCCGGTGGCCGACTGCACCGCCGCGAGGCCGGTCTCCAGGCGCGCGCCGATCGTGTGCAGCCAGGCGTCGTCGGCGCTCTTCAGTTCGGCGGCGGTGGGGAAGATCTCGTCGACCAGCTCGCGCACCGCCTGGCCTTTGCCCAGCGCCAGCTTGCGGCCCATCAGGTCGATCGCGTGGATGCCGTTGGTGCCCTCGTAGATCGGCAGGATGCGGGCGTCGCGGTAGTATTGCGCCGCGCCGGTCTCCTCGATGAAGCCCATGCCGCCCTGCACCTGCAGCGCCGCCGAGGCGGCCTCGACGCCCATATCGGTCGACCAGGCCTTGGCGATCGGGGTCAGCAGCTCCTGGCGCAGCATCGCCGAGTCGCGGTCGACCGGGTTGCCGGCGGTGCGGGCGAGGTCGGCGGCGACCGCGGTGGAAAGGCAGATCGCCCGCGCCGCCTCGATCTTGGCCTTCATCAGCATCAGCGTGCGGCGCACGTCCGGGTGGTCGAACAGCCGCGACGGATAGGTCCCGGTCCAGGCCGAGCGGCCCTGCTTGCGCTCGAGCGCATAGGCCAGCGCCTGCTGGTAGGCCCGCTCGGCGATCGCCGACGCCCTGCACGCCGACCTGCAGCCGCGCGGCGTTCATCATCACGAACATGGCCGCCAGGCCCGCGTTGGGCGCGCCGACCAGCTCGGCCCGGGCGCCCTCGAACAGCATGACGCAGGTGGGCGAGGCGTGGATCCCCAGCTTGTGCTCGATCGACCCGCAGCTGACGCCGTTGGGCCCGCCCAGCGAGCCGTCGGCGTTCACCAGCCGCTTCGGCGCCAGGAACAGCGAGATGCCGCGCGAACCGGGTGGGGCGTTCGGCATGCGGGCGAGCACCAGGTGGACGACGTTGTCCGCCATGTCGTGGTCGCCCCAGGTGATGAAGATCTTCTGGCCGGTGATGCGCCAGCCGCCGTCGCCGTCCGGTTCGGCGCGGGTGGTCAGCGCGCCGAGGTCCGAGCCGGCCTGCGGCTCGGTGAGGTTCATCGTGCCGGTCCACTCGCCGGAGACCATCTTCGGCACATAGAGCGCCTTCTGGCGCGCATCGCCGTTCTTCTCGATCGCCTCGATCGCACCCAGCGTCAGGATCGGGCAGAGGCCGAAGCTGAGGTTGGCGGCGCTGAGGATTTCGAAGACCGCGATCTCCAGCGCCTTGGGCAGCCCCTGGCCGCCGAACTCGGCGTCAGCCGCCAGGCTGTTCCAGCCGCCGGACGCGAACTGGCGGTAGGCCGCGCCAAACCCCGGCGCCGCGATCACCCCGCCGTTCTCGTAGCGCGCGCCATTGATGTCGCCCGAGCGGTTGAGGGGCGCCAGCACGTCGACGGCGAACTGGGCGGCGCCGTCCAGCACCGCGGCGACGGTCTCGCCGTCGGCCGCCGGGAACGCGGGGCCGAGACGGCCGAAGTCCGCGGCTTCCTCGAGGGCGAACGTCAGGTCGCGAACGGGAGCTTTGTAGGTCATGGCCGTCCCTTGCAGCTTGCCCGGCCCTTCTAGCGCGCGGCGGCCGCAAGACCAGCCGTTACCGTCGGACGCCGCGCGTTCACGGCTTCGTGACCGACGGGAATGGCGACGGCTTGAAATCCGTCATGATCGCCACATTCCCTTGCGCGGCGAGGGACGATCGGTTGAAAGGGCCTCCATGATCGGACGCCGACTGAGCGCGCTCGCCGCGCTCACCCTCGCCATCCCCCTGGTCGCCGCGGCGGCGCCGGCGGGATCACCTGACTTCCCGGGCGGCCACTACGTGCTCGATCCCCGGCACGCCAGCCTGATCGCCCGCGTCAAGCACATGGGCGTCTCGCTCTACACGCTGCGGTTCGACACGCTGGCCGCCAACTTCGACTACGATCCGGCGAAACCCGAGGCCACCCGGCTGAGCGCGAGCGTCGATCCGACCTCGCTCGACGTGAACGCCGACTACGGCAAGCAGTTCGCCGAGGAGTTCCTGTCGGTCAGCAAGTTCCCGAAGGCCACCTTCGTCGCCACCCAGCTGCAGAAGACCAGCGATACGCAGGGAACGATGACCGGCGACATGACGCTGATGGGCGTCACCAAGCCGGTGACCTTCAACGTCACCCTGATCGGCGCCGGCAAGGAGGTGTTGCCGATCCCGTTCGGGCGGCACGCCGCCGGCTTCGAAGCGACGACGACGTTCAAGCGCTCCGATTTCGGCTCGACCTATCTGAGCAACCTGGTCGGCGACGAGGTGACGCTGCAGATCGAGGCGGAGTTCGAGAAGAAATGACCGCCGCCGCCACCTCGTCCCTGGCCCCTGCCGCCGGCGCGCGTTCGACCTATTCGGCGGTCGCGATCGGCCTGCACTGGCTGATCGCGCTGCTGATGCTGACCAACATCGGCCTTGCCTGGTACTTCGGCACGCTGAAGGGCGCCGAGGCGATCCCGCCGATCCAGCTGCACAAGTCGATCGGGATCACCGTGCTGCTGCTGACGCTGCTGCGGATCGGCTGGCGGCTGACGCACGCCGCGCCGGCGCTGCCGGACCACATGGCGGGATGGGAGAAGCTGGCCGCCCGGGGCGCGCACCTGATCTTCTATCTGCTGATGCTGGGCATGCCGCTCTCCGGCTGGGCGATGGTCTCGTCGAGCCCGCTGATCAAGGTCCACCCGACCGTCCTCTACGGCCTCGTCCCGTGGCCGACCTTTCCGTTTCTGCCGACCGACCCTGACCAGCTGCACGCCGCGCGCAAGCTGTTCAGCTTCACCCATGAGAAGCTGGCCTGGCTCGCCTACGCCACCATCGTGCTGCACGTCGCCGCCGCGCTGAAGCACCATCTGATCGACCGCGACGACGTGCTGGCGCGCATGCTGCCGCTGCTGCGCAGGTCTGGAGCCGCCCGATGAAACCAGCCGCAACGACCGCCTTCGTCGCCGCACTCGCCCTGACGCCCGCCCTCGCCCTGGCCGCGCCGCCGACCTGGGCGGTGGACAAAGCCGCCTCGAAGCTGACCTTCACCTCCGCGGTCAGCGGCGCCGCCTTCACCGGCCGGTTCGCGCGCTGGGACGCGGTGATCCACTTCGATCCCAAGGATCTGCCGCATTCCGACGTCGCGGCCACGATCGACATCGCCTCGGCGGCCACCGGCAACGCCGACCGCGACGCCGAGCTGCCGGACCAGGACTGGTTCTGGACCAGCCACTTTCCGCGCGCGACCTTCGTGGCCAAGAGCTTCAAGGCCACCGGGCCGGGACACTATGTGGCCGTCGGCGCGCTGACGATCCGCGGCGTCGCCAAGCCGGTCAGCCTGCCGTTCGCGCTGACGATCAACGGCGTGGCCGCCCACATGACCGCCGCCGTGGCGCTGAACCGCCTGGCCTTCGGCGTCGGCCAGGGCGAGTGGTCGGCGACCGACACGGTGCCGGCGAACGTCACCGTGAACGTCGACTTGACGGCGCGGCGGGCGCCTTAGCGTGCTGGATTTGCAGTTCGCCTACTCTTTGGATCGGGCTGTGTGCGAACTTCAAATCCGAAAAGCACACTAGCTACTTATACTTGCTAGTGTCCTGATCGATTCCGAAGTTCGACGGAGTTTGCCATCATGCACTTGCGAACTTCGGAATCGGGACACTAGCGACGTGGACGCCCGCGCAGCGGCCGACGCCCTGGCGGCCGGCGACCTCGTCATCCTGCCGACCGAGACGGTCTACGGCCTCGCCGCCGACGCCGCGAACCCGACGGCGGTCGCGCGGCTTTACGAGGCCAAGGGCCGCCCCCGGTTCAACCCGCTGATCGCCCATGTGGCCGACTGGGCGATGGCGGCGCGGGTCGCGCGGCTGGACGAGCGAGCCCGGCGCCTGGCCGACGCCTTCTGGCCCGGACCGATCACCTTCGTCGCCCCGATCGCGGATGCGGACCTTGTCTGCGACCTCGCCCGCGCCGGGCTGGACACCGTCGCCGTCCGCGCGCCCGCGCACCCGGTGGCGCAGGCGGTGATCGCCGCGTTCGGCGCGCCGATCGTCGCGCCCTCGGCCAACCGCTCCGGCCGGCCCAGCCCCACCACCTTCGCCGACGCGCGTCGCCGAGACCGAGCGCGGCCGCCGCGGTCGCGCTCGACGGCGGCCCTGCGAGATCGGCCTGGAGTCGACGGTCGTCGCGCTGCTCGACGGCCCGCCGCGGCTGCTGCGGCCGGGCGCGGTGACGCGCGGCCAGATCGAGGCGCTGGTCGGTCCGCTGGCCGAAGCCGAGGCCGACGCCGCCCGCTCGCCCGGCCGCCTCGCCCGCCACTACGCCCCGACCGCGCCGCTGCGGCTGGACGCCGAGAGGCCGCGGCCGGGCGAGGCATACCTGGCGTTCGGCCCAGCGCCTGCCGGGCGCGAAGGTGTTCAACCTCAGCCCGAACGGCGACCTCAACGAAGCCGCGGCCCGCCTGTTCTCGGCCCTGCGCGCCGCCGACGCCCTCTCACCCACCGCGATCGCCGTCGCCCCGATCCCGGAGCACGGCCTCGGCGAAGCGATCAACGATCGCCTGCGCCGCGCGGCCGGTCACGTCGGCTGAAGCGCGCGCCGGACGTCGGTGCGAGCGAAGTCGTTCCCCTTATAGAGCAGAGGGACGTCCAATTGCTTCGCAAGCGCGTAGGCAAAGCAATCTGCCAAGTTCAACCGCGCCGGATGATAGCCGCGTCCATAGGCAAGGTAGGCCTCGAGAGCGGCGGCGGACAGGTCATCGGCTGAGCGAACCTCGACGCTGAGGCGCGAAAGCCAACGGTCGAAGTCCGACTTGCCTGCCACTCGCCGCCGCCTGATCAGGATCACCCCCGCCTCGACGTAGTTGATGCTCGTCATAACCGCGTTATTGGCGACCAGCATGCGAATGAAGTCATCTGCATCGGGCTCTTCGTCGCCGATGGAAACCAGCGCAGAGGCATCGACGACGATCACGACGGGTCGAAGTCGTTGTCTAGACCGGGAATCTCCCACAGCGCGTCGAAGTCGGCGCGGCTCACATTCAGCTTCACCTTGTCCAATCCCACGGCCTTGCGGAATTCCGCCGTCGCAGCTTTCATTTCCTCGAATGTCGGGCGTCCGCGCGGTCTGGCTGCCTCATTTGCGAGAGCCTGGTCCACCGCGTCCTCGATCGCGGCGGTCAATGTCTTGCCCGTCAGCCGAGCAAGCTCGCGGGCTTTGCTCGCCACCACGGGGTTCTTGATGAAGATGCCCATGCCGGCCTCCGTATATCCCGGAGTATATACTGGCCGCTCGACCCGCGGAAGGGTAGTCTGCCCCCCATGACCTTCGCCGTCGCCGCCGACGTGATCTCGCGCCTGAAGGCGGTGCTGGGCGAGGGCGGCTGGAGCCAGGACCCGGACCGGCTGGCGCCGAAGCTGGTGGAGTGGCGCGACCGCTGGAGCGGGACGACGCCGCTGCTGGTCCTGCCGCGCACCACCGCCGAGGTGGCGGCCATCGTCGGCGTCTGCGCCAACTCCGGGACCGCGATCACGCCCCAGGGCGGCAACACCGGCCTGGTCGGCGGCCAGATCCCGGACGGCGAGATCCTGCTCTCGCTGGAGCGGATGCGGGCGGTGCGCGAGGCCAACGTCGACGATGACGTGCTGATCGTCGAGGCCGGCCTGACCCTGGCCGAGGCCCATGAGGCGTCGGCCGCCGTCGGCCGGCGGTTCCCGCTGAGCCTCGCCTCGGAGGGCTCCTGCACGATCGGCGGGCTGATCTCCACCAACGCCGGCGGGGTGGCGGTGCTGCGCTACGGGACCATGCGCCAGCTGGTGCTGGGGCTGGAGGCGGTGCTGCCGAACGGCGAGGTGTGGAACGGGCTCAAGCGCCTGCGCAAGGACAACACCGGCTACGACCTGAAGCAGCTGCTGATCGGGGCGGAGGGCACCTTGGGCGTCGTCACCGCCGCGGCGCTGAAACTCTACCCGATCCTCGCCTCGCGCGCGGTGGCAATCGCCGGGGTCGCCGACCCGACCGACGCCGTCACCCTGCTCGGGCGCGCCAAGGACGTCTCGGGCGGGGCGGTGGAAAGCTTCGAACTGATCTGCGCGCTCGGCATGGAGCTGGCGATCCGCCACATCCCCGGCGCCCGCGCGCCGCTGGAGAGCCAGCCGCCGTGGTACGCGCTGATCGAGATCGCCAGCGGCGAGCCCGGCGCGGCGGAGGCGTCGATGGAGCGGCTGCTGGCGGCGGCGATGGAAGACGGCTTGGTCTCCGACGCCGCGATCGCCCAGACCGAGACCCAAGGCAAGGCGTTCTGGGCGCTGCGGGAGAACCAGTCGGCGGCGCAGAAGAGCGAGGGCGCGGCCTGGAAGCACGACATCGCCGTGCCGGTCTCGCGCATCGCCGAGTTCATCGCGATGGCGGGGACGGCGCTGGAGGCGCGCTGGCCGGGCGTGCGGATCGACGCCTTCGGCCACGTCGGCGACGGCAACATCCACTACGACGTACTCGCCGCGCCCGGCGGCGATCCGGCGGCCCACAACGCCCGGCGCGGGGCGGCGGCGCACCTGGTGCACGACATCGTCATGAGCCTCGGCGGCTCGATCTCGGCCGAGCATGGCCTCGGGACCATGAAGACGGCCGAAGCTCTGGCCTACAAGAGCCCGGTCGAGGTCGCCGCCCAGCGCGCAGTGCGCGCCGCGCTCGACCCGAAGCGGATCATGAACCCGCGCGTGTTGTTTTGACCCTGCCGGACTTCCGCGGCGCCTCGGCCGCGGATGCGATCGCGGCGCTGGAGGGCCTGGGCTGGGCCCGGCTGGCGACCGGCGACTGGTCGTGGGTGCTGGCCTCGCCGGACGGAACGCAGGCGGCCAGGGTCAGCCCCTGGGACGCCGCCTACCGGATGCACGCCGAGCTCTGCCAACGCGTCAGCAACCGCTACCTGCAACGCGTCGACGCGATCCTGCCGCTCGGAACGGTCGGCGACGTGGTGCTGATGGAGCGGCTCTTTCCGGCGCCCGAGGCCGAGAGCGCGCCGTTCTGCGCGGCGCTGGCGGTGACGGGCGACTCCGGCTGGAAGGCGCCGGACGGCGTCGATGTCCGCCGTTACGACGGCGACGCCGAACTCGACGCGTTGCGCGGCTGCCTGCGTGGCCTGGTCGCGGCGGGCGAGCAGCTGCCGTTCTGGGGCGGCCTCGACGTGCGGCCCGGCAACGTCATGATGGACAAGGCGGGCAGGCTGAAGCTGGTCGACCCGGTGTTCGTCGCCGGCCGCAAGATCGTGGCCGCCATCGAAGCGAGAGACCGCGACGCCCTCGCGGGCCTGCCGCCCGGCGCCCTGGCGGCCTTCTTCACCATCCCCGTGTTCGCCGACGGGCCGGGCGCCCTCGGCGAAGCCTGCGCGGAGATGGGGCTGCTCGTGGCTAGTTCGCCGCCGGTTTGGAGGTGATCTGGAAGCCGACGATCACCGGCTCCTTGCCGCCCGGCGACTTGAACAGCGCGGTCTGGGCCACCAGCGTGCGATCGCTGTAGCCGTAGTCGATGGTCAGGCGCGTTGTGGTGCCGGCGCCGTCGGTCTTGGCGTCCCAAGTCTCGAGGTCGATCGACCGCGCCGGCTCGTCCGGGATCATTCCGCGGAACATCGCCAGCTGCTCGGCCGACGTCGGGTTCTTCAGTTCGTGGGCGAGGTGGACGTCGCCCTCCAGGTCGACGCCGCTCTTGACCTCTTCGTAGAACTGCCGGGCGATGACCTCGGCGGCGGGGTCGAGCTCCGGCGGCGGCGCGGGCTTGCAGGCCGCCACGGCCAGCAGCACCAGGAGCGCGCCGAATCGCGCCATCGCGACCCTCCCCGTTTCCGGCGAGGCTGGCGCCGAAGCGCAAGGCTGTCCATCGTCCGGCGGCTCTCGCCGCTTGACCCGGCCGCCCCCGCCGCGCGATGCGAGGGGTCGTTGACGGATGGAGGCGAGACATGGCCGGCGCACGGTTCAGCCAGATCAATCTGGTCTGTCACGACATGGCCGAGACGCTCGGCTTTTACCGCCGGCTCGGGCTCGAGATTCCACAGGGCGCGGTTTGGGAGTCGAGCGGTGAGGCGCACCACGCCAAGGCGGCCGGCGAGTCCACGGTCGATCTGGAGTTCGACAGCCGGCGCCTCGCGCACGCCTACAATGCGGGCTTCGCCGCCGAGCGCGGCCGGGTGCTGATCGGCGTCGCGCTGGAAAGCCGCGAGGCGGTCGACGCGCTCTGGACCAGCTTGCTGGAGGAGGGCGCGCAGGGACTGCAGCCGCCCTACGACGCCTTCTGGGGCGCCAGGTACGCCATCGTCGAGGACCCGGACGGCAATCCGGTCGGCCTGATGAGCCCGGTGGACCCGACGCGCCGCGGCGCGCCGCCGGAGCTCTAGTGTGCCGGATTTGAAGTTCGCCAGCTCATGGATCGGGTTCGGAGCGAACTTCAAATCCGAGAAAGCACACTAGGGAACACATCTCCCTTGCTAGTGTCCTTATCGATTCCGAAGTTCAACGGAGCCGCCACATGCACTTAGGAACTTCGGAATCGGGACACTAGCGGTGGCGGTCTACACCGACATCAGCGACGCCGAGCTGGAGGCCTTCCTCGCCCGCTACGACCTGGGGACGCCGATCTCGTTCAAGGGCATCGCCGAGGGGGTGGAGAACTCCAACTTCCTGATGGAGACCGACCGCGGCCGCTACTTCCTGACCATCTACGAGCGGCGGGTGCGGGCGGAGGACCTGCCGTTCTTCCTCGGTTTCATGCAGCACCTGGCGCAGCACGGCTTTCCGAGCGCGACGCCGATCGCCGCCCGGAACGGCGAACTGCTGGGCGACCTGCGCGGCAAGCCGGCCGCGATCGTCTCGTTCCTGACCGGCATCTCGGTCAGGCGCCCGAGCCCCGACCACTGCCGCGAGGCCGGCCGGGGCCTGGCCTGGCTGCACGAGGCCGGCGCGGGCTTCGCCGGGCGACGGGCGAACGACCTCGGCCAGGCGTCCTGGGCGCCGCTGTTCGAACCCTTGCGCGGCGAGGCTGAGGCGCTGAAGCCGGGGATGGCGGCGGTGATCGACGGCGACCTCGCGCACCTCGCCGCGAGGTGGCCGCGAGGCCTGCCGGAGGGCGTGGTCCACGCCGACTACTTCCCCGACAACGTCTTCTTCCGCGAGGGGCGGTTCTCCGCCGCGTTCGACTTCTACTTCGCCGCCTGGGATGCGCTCGCCTACGATATCGGCGTCGCCCTGAACGCCTGGTGCTTCGAGCCCGACGGCAGCTTCAACGTCACCGCCGCCAGCGCCTTCCTGTCCGGCTACCAGAGCCGCCGCCCGCTCTCGGCCGAGGAGCGCGCCGCGTTGCCGATCCTGGCGCACGGCGCGGCGCTGCGATTCTTCCTGACCCGGCTGGCCGACTGGCGCGCGACGCCGGCCGGCGCGCTGGTCAAGCCGAAGGACCCGATGGAGTACGAGCGCAAGCTGGCGGTGCACCGCGCCGGCCTGACGCTGTTCGAGGCGTCGCCGTGAGCGCCTCTGCAACGGGCGCTGTCGGACCCAGGGTGCTGATCTATACCGACGGCGCCTGCCGCGGGAATCCGGGACCTGGCGGCTGGGGCGCGGTGCTGATGTTCGGCGAGCGCGAGCGGGAGATCTGGGGCGGCGAGGCGGCCACCACCAACAACCGCATGGAGCTGACCGCCGCGATCGAAGCGCTGGAGGCGCTGAAGCGCCCCTGCGAGGTCGAGCTGCACACCGACAGCAAGTACGTCCAGAGCGGCATCACCGAGTGGCTCTCGCTGTGGAAGGCGCGCGGCTGGCGCACGATGAGCAAGGGCGCGGTCAAGAACGAGGACCTCTGGCGCCGGCTGGACCAGGCCCGGCTGCGCCACCAGGTGGACTGGCGCTGGGTCAAAGGCCATGCCGGCCACGAGTTCAACGAGCGCGCCGACGGCCTTGCCCGCCGCGGCCTGGAGGAGATTGAAGCGCGGCAGAATTAAACCTCTGGACGTTCGGCGCGCATCTTGCTCTGCTCGCGCCCATGACGGGAGCGATTGCGCCAATCCGGCCCATCAGGACGATCCGGCGGGAGCCGCCGGGCTCGGCGCCCGGCTCGCGCCAGGAAGCGCCGGCGTTCAACGTCTCGATCACCGTCGGCGCCGCCACGCCGCCCACCCAGCCGTCCCAGCCGCCGACAAACCTCGACGCCCACCTGATCGCCCAGCAGGCCCGCGTGCGCGGCCTGCGCGGCGGCCAGAACGTGCTCGACGCCGCGCGGCACAGCTATCTCGAGACCGAGTTCTCCGGCCCCAACAATCGCCGCCTGCTCGCTGGCAGGATCACCAAGACCGAGGCCTGACAAGGCGCCGAGCGCGGCAGCTTCGCAGCTTTTCTAACTCGCAGTGTTTCACGTGAAACCGCAGAACTACCGTTAACTACGGCGCCCCGCCCGAGACCGGCGACGCGCTGGTCCCAGCTTTTCTAACGATCGACGATTTCAAAGATCCGGGGCGCTGGGCGTCGAGAGCGGGAGCAGCCCCGCAATTGATTCCCGGTCAAGGCCTCGCCGTTCCAGCATCCCTGGCCCACCGCCTATGTCCGTGTGTGGACGCCCCGATAGACGCAAGAAGATTTTGAAGAGGGCTTTGGTCGCGTAGTCGAGGTGCTTCCGTGTGTCCGGCCTGTTGGTGCGGCCGTTGCACGCCGCTGGCCTGTATGGAGTTCGCGGATCAGGTCCAAGTCGCTTCCACGCGCTCGAGGCGCTTCGGACATTGATGGTTTTCCCGACCCCGTCTCACCGACTATTGCGCCATATCCCCCTTCTGACCTTCCTACGTCTCCGACTGCCTCAGGCCTCGACGGGTTCTATGCCGCCACGGCCGGAGCTCTGTAGAGTCCGCCGTGCGCCATCAGCGCCCAGGCGATCCTCGCCATCTTGTTGGCCAGCGCGACCACGACCAGCATGCGCGGCTTCTTGGAGAGCATGCGCCCCAGCCAGGTGTCGGTCGGCGCGCCTTTGTTGGCGGCGGCCTTCGCGGCGGAACTCGCCCCGATGATCAGCAGCCGTCGCAAGGTGCGCTCGCCCATCTTGGAGGTGCGGCCCAGCCGCTCCTTGCCGCCGCTGGAGTGCTGTAGCGGCGTCAGCCCCAGCCAGGCGGCGAAGTCGCGGCCACGCCGGAAGGTCTGCGGCGCCGGCGCCAAGGCGACCAGCGCGGTGGCGGCGACCGGGCCGACGCCGGGGATCGTCATCAGCCGCTTGGCGAGCGCGTTGGTCTTGGCCCGCCTGGCGATCTCGAGGTCCAGGACCGCGATCCTGGTCTGCAGAGCCAGCAAGGTCTGCGTGAGCACCTCCATCGTCGATCGCGCCTCGTCGGGCAGCTCGGACGCGGGATCGACCACCAAGTCGATCAGCTTGCGCGCGTTCTCCACGCCCTGGCGGACGACCAGGCCGTACTCCGCCAGATGGCCGCGCAGAGCGTTGATCAGCTGGGTCCGCTGGCGCACCAGCAGGTCGCGCACGCGGAACACCGTCGCCGCCGCCTGCGTCTCGGCGCTCTTCGGCGTGACGAAGCGCATCGTCGGCCGCTGCGCCGCCTCGCAGATCGCTTCGGCGTCGGCCATGTCGTTCTTCTGCCGCTTCACGAACGGCTTGACGTAGGCCGGGGGGATCAGCCGCGTCTCGTGGCCGAGCGCTCCAATCTCCCGGGCCCAGTAGTGAGCCCCCGCGCAGGCCTCCATCGCCACCAGACAGCGCGGCTGGCCGGCAAAGAACGCCAGCACCTGACCGCGCCGAAGCTTCTTACGGAAGACAACCGCCCCCACATCGTCCGCGCCGTGCGCCTGGAAAACCGACTTCGCCAGATCCAGCCCGATCGTGATAACTTCGCCCATGGACGCCTCCCTCAGTGGTGTTCAACACCTCCACTCTGGCACCTAGATGCCGTCGGGGGGCGTCCACCCCATCGCTTTCGGGCGCGACGCGAGCGGCAGCTCTCGAACCCATTGCGGAAGCGCCTTGGCAGCGTAGCTTCGCGCAATGATCGCCAAGCTTGCTCTCACCGCCGCGTTGCTGTTGCAAGCTGGAGTAGCCGACGCACATCCCGATCCGTGGAAAGCCTGGAGTGCCGACCTCGCGCGACAGTGCCCAAGCCGGAACGTCGATTTGATGGGTGACGGTGGCTACGAAGAGTTCCTGGAGGCATTCATCCCGACGCTGCCGCGCGACCGACGGCGGCAGTTTGTTCGTCTCGCCGACACCAGGCGAAAGTGCGCCAACGAGCAGGCTGGCTTCGGCTGCGAGATGTCGCGAAGCCTCTATGCAGCCCAGCGGCTCGGCCTTCTTCATCAAATGGTCCGGTTTGGTTGTCGCACCGTGAAATGTGAAGAGGGTGCTCTGTGCAGCCGCTTTCCGGGGCGGCCGCCGCTCAGTTCAGAAGTCCGCTAACCACCCGCACGGACGGCGGCGACGTCCGCTTCCGGACATGATGCCAACGGGGAGTTTCGACCCCTTGCAGACACTCAGCGTTTCGACTTGAACGCGGCCGGAAAGGTTGGGAGAGGCACCAGTGATGGCGGGACTTCTAGCGATGCGCGTCGGCCGAGAGCACTGGCGGAGCTGCCAATGGTGGAAGTGATCTCCAGCGGACTGAACGTTCGCGTCGCGGCCATCATCGCGCTCGTCTCGTTCGCCGCATCAACTGCGAGCTCCATCGCCGGCGACGCGCCCCTGCCGCTTGGCGGCGCCGCCATCCTGAGCTGGACGCCCGACCAGCAGGTTGTCGGCTACCGCAACATGGAGAAGATTGACCCGTCGCGGGTGATCCGCCGCGGCCCGCACGTGCGCGCGCTGCCCATGGCGGCGACCCAGATCGATCCGACATGGACCTGGAACGGACACACCTACGACGTCGCGGCGTACATGACCCGGATGCGCGCCTCCGGGGTCATCGTGCTGAAGGACGGCAGGATCGTGCTGGAGCGCTACGGCCTCGGACGCCATCCCGACGACCGCTGGACCTCGTTCTCGGTCGCCAAGTCGGTGACCTCCACCCTGATCGGCGCGGCAATCCAGGACGGCTACATCAAGAGCCTGGATGCGCCGGTGACCGACTACATCCCCGAGCTGAAAGGCAGCGCTTACGACGGCGTCACGATCCGCCAGCTGCTGACCATGACCTCGGGCGTGAAGTGGAACGAGGACTATTCCGACCCGCACTCCGACGTCGCGCAGGCTGGCGGGGCCATCCTGGAGCCGGGCGTCAATCCGATCGTCAGCTACATGCGCCGGCTGCCGCGCGCCGACCCGCCGGGGACCCGGTGGGTCTACAAGACCGGCGAGACCGACCTTGCCGGCATCCTGGTCTCCAACGCGGTGGGCAGGCCGCTCGCGGACTACCTGTCGGAGAAGATCTGGGCGCCCTTCGGGATGGAGCAGGACGCCATCTGGGTCGAGGACGTCGCCGGCCACGAGCGCGGCGGCTGCTGCATCTCGATGACGCTGCGCGACTACGCCCGCTTCGGCCAGTTCATGCTCGAAGGCGGTAAGGCGGGCGGGGTTCCTGTGCTGCCGCCGGGCTGGGTCGACGACGCCACGTCGAAGCACGCAACGCTCCCGCCGGGCGAGGACGACAGCGGCTACGGTTATTTCTGGTGGCTGGTCCCCGGCGGCTACGCCGCGGAGGGCATCTTCGGCCAGGAGGTGTTCATCTATCCGCAAGACCGGGTGGTGATCGCCATCAACTCGGCCTGGCCCCAGGCCGACAACACGGAAGACTGGGTGGCCCAGGCGGCGTTCGCCGAAGCGCTGCGGTCGGCGGCCAACGCGGCGCGGTAACCGCCCAACTGGCCGGGCGCTGCGTCCGCTTCCGGGCATGACGCCAACGGGGAGTTTCGACCCAAAGCAGAAGTTGCCCATGCTGCCAACGCCGACCATCTTCGGGCTTGAGTTGGGGGGCGCACGATGAACGACAAGTTGGGATTGGGCCGGAAACGCGTTGCGGCGCCGCTCATTGCGGCTTTCGCTATTTTGGCCTTGTCCGTTCACGCAAACGCTCAAAATGGCTGGCTGCGCGACGGATCGCCACTCGACAAGCAACCCAATACCGCGACGTCCGGCGATTTTGCCGTGATGCAAATCGCGACCACTGAGCCCGAGAAACTGATGGCCGATTGGAACGAGCCGACACCGGGCGTCTCATTGGTCACGACTACCCAGGCGACGCGCAACCAACCAATCGTCACTTTCATAGTCTTCAAGGGTTGTCGCGCCGATGCCGCTGGCAATTGCAACGTCACCGTTGACTACGTCACGCTAGGCCCTGACGGGAAAACCTACGACAACACGAAGGCGGCCGAGGTCTGGGTCGGCCACCCGCCAGCGCCCGGCCTCAATCTTCAGCTCTCAGCATCGGGATACGGCCTACGCATTGAGGATAAAGACCCGTTGGGCACGTATCGCGTCAGCGCGACGATCACAGATCACGTGGCCGGCGCGACGCTGCACACCGAGCAATCTCTGACCATCGTCACAAAGTAGCGAGTGGCGACGCCCAACGGGTCGCGATGAAAGGACCGTTTTCGGACATGGCTTCGACGACCCAAAGCTGCCGTCGGCGAGAGCGGGCGAGAGGCCCATGTCGCGAAGGCCTGCTTCCCGTCGCCCCGGCGCGGACTCCGCGAAATGCTTGCTTTTCCTGGCAGGCTCGATACCGCAGGATCATGTCAGAGAATGCGGGAACCCGCTGAGCGTCTCGACCTAACGAGACAAGTCGCAACAGCTACGACGGCTGCGGGGATCGCGGTCGCTCGGTCGGCTGCACACTCAGGTTCTCTACAGGCTCATCAACATGCAGATTCGGCTGGAGCGTCCCGAGGACGCGACCACCATCCATGCCCTTACCGACACCGCCTTCGAGGGCATGCCGTTCAGCGATGGTACCGAAGCCAGGGTCATCGATGCATTGCGGGCGGCAGGCGCGTTGGCCCTTTCTCTCGTGGCGACACAGGGCGACGAAGTCGTCGGCCATGTCGCTTTTTCACCGGTCACGATCAACGGAGAGGCAGGCGCCTGGTACGGGCTTGGTCCTGTTTCGGTGTGGCCGGATCGCCAGCGGACGGGCATAGGCCAAGGCCTGATCCGCGAGGGACTGCGACAGCTCGAATTAATGGGCGCCGGTGGATGCGTTCTCCTTGGCGACCCGGCCTACTATGCCCGCTTTGGATTCGAGAACGATCCGCACCTTAGAGCAGGGCCCGATTTGACGGAATTGGGATTCCCAAATCAGGGACGGTCTGATTTACGGTTCACGCTGGGGAGGAGGCCAGCGTGGATGACAGCTCCCTATTCGATGGACCTTCGCGAACGGGCGATGGCGCGCAAGGCGGCGGGCGAGACGAACCGTGAGATCGCAGCGGCCCTGCGGATCGCGCCTTCATGCGTCTCCAAGTGGACGAAGCGCGAGCGCGAGACCGGCTCGCTCGCCCCGGCCCAGGTCGGCGGCTACAAGCCGCGGACGCTGACGGGTGACTGCGCCGACTGGCTACGCTCGCGCATCGCCTCTGGGCCGTTCACGCTGCGGGGCTTGGCCGCTGAGCTGGCCGCGCGGGGGATCAAGACCCAGCCGCGGGCGGTGTGGGTGTTCGTCCACGCCGAGGGCCTGAGCTTCAAAAAAAACCGTGCTGCCCGAGGAGCAGACGCGTCCTGACGTGGCCAGGAGGCGCGCGCGGTGGAAGGCCTATCAAGGCCGGATCGCGCCTCAGCGCCTGGTGTTCATCGACGAGACCTGGGTCAAGACCAACATGGCGCCCCTGCGCGGCTGGGGACCCAGAGGGCGTCGTCTGAAGGCCTATGCGCCCTACGGCCACTGGAAAACCCTGACCTTCATCGCCGCCCTGCGCCATGACCGCATCGATGCGCCCTGGGTGATCGACGGCCCGATCAACGGCGAACTCTTCGCCCTCTACATCGAGAAGGTCCTGGCCCCGACGCTCTCGCCAGGCGACGTGGTCGTCCTGGACAACCTCGGCAGCCACAAGGGCAAGGCCGCCCGCGCCGCCGTCAGAGCCAGGGGCGCACATCTGATCTTCCTGCCGCCCTACAGCCCCGACCTGAATCCCATCGAGCAGCTCTTCGCCAAGCTCAAGCACCTGATGCGCAAGGCCCAGCCGCGCGACGTCGAGGCCACATGGCGAAGGGTCGGCCAGCTCCTCGACCTCTTCACCCCCACAGAGTGCGCAAACTACCTAGCCCACTCTGGCTATGGTTCCGTCTGAACGAGTCTCGCTCTAGCCACGCCGGCGCGCCGCCATGGGCTTTCCAATGCCTGACCCTTAACGGGCCCCGACCCAGGGGCGAAGTGAGCTTCCACCCTGGCTTTGACGTTTCGTAGGAGAACGAGGGGGCGGCCCCTCGCTGGGGAGCCGCGCTCCATCCTCGGCCGACGCCGGGAATGACCGCTTCCTGGCAAGGTGCTGTCGGCGAGTTCCGACCCTTTTCGGACCTTCTGGTCAGGCCCAGAACTTCCACCACGGTTGCCGGGCAGCGCGGCGATCCGTGCCGGAGACCGGCTTCACTGTATGCGGAGGCGAGCCCTCGGGAGCCGCGACGGCTCCATAGCGGATGATCCGCCCCGACGCTGCCGAGATATCCACGAAACAACTGTGTTCGGTTCCTGCGCGCGTAGGATCGGGCGTTCGAACTACCCGCCACACACCGGCGTCCAGCGTTGCGCTGAATCCCCCGAGAGAAACGTCAAGACCAGGCACGCCGAACTCTGCCCGTCCGGACTTCCCGACCACGCGGACCAGTGGTGTTCCGCTCTTGACCACGTACATGACCGGCAAGCCGTCCTTCGCGATCACAATGGCGTCTTCTGGGGTCCGCACGGGGACCGCCTCAGATATCGACTTCACCTCCACGCCATCGGGCAGTTTTGAGCGAAGCAGGTAGCCGACAGGCCGATTGTCGGGGGTACGTTGTTCGTAGCTGCTCTTAATGTAGGGGCGCGCGCCGTCAGCCCCATGAAAGGTCGTACTCAGGTACTCTATCTCGTCAGCTTCCAACTCGCGCGCAGTCCCGTCGTCCTCGATGTAGACGTACTTGGTCGCGGTTTGAGTGTCAGTCGGCAAGGAGACTCCCCTAGAGCGGGCGGAGGGTCGAAGGACCTGAGGCAGCATCGGCCAATCTAGTCGCGCCACTTGCCGGGGTCCAAGGGTCCGCTAACGACCGTGTCCGGTTGTTTGAAGCGTCCGCTTTCGGCCACGACGCCAACGGGGAGTTTCGACCCTGTGTGGACGGCACTCCTGCGGCAAGGGCTTTCTTGAGCTGATGCAGGGCTGGTTGGTGCGGCCATGTGTACGGCCTGTGGGTGCGGCGTTGGAGGCCGCGGGCCACAATGCCTTGATCGCGCGAACCGGGTCCCGACCAAAAGCCACTCGAAGGTGCAGGGTCGAAAAGCGGGGTCTCCCGGTGCGGCGGTTTCAACCGGCTTTCGTCGGGCGGGTGACCGCTTCGCAGATCGCTTCCGCGTCAGCCGCGTCGTTCTTACTGCGCTTGACGTAGGGCTTCACGTACTGCGCCGGCATCAGCTTGACCTCGTGGCCGAGCGCGATCAGCTCCCTGGCCGTGGAGTGCCGTCCACAGCATCAAAAGCTGACGTTCCGGGTCGGTGGAGGCGGCTGCGAGTTTTCTGGAAGCCCGCAGGTTGCAAGTGGCAGTCCATCGGGCCAACCTCGACGGCAGCCAACAGGGGGCGTCAGTGAGGCCAGCAATCGTCTCAGTGTTGATAGGCGTGCTGGTCGCGTTCGTGGCCGGGCGCGCCGCCGCCGACACCGCAATCAAGAACTACAGTGGGCCGGACGGCGGATGGATCGTATTCTCCGAGACCAACCCGGAAGTGCCCCATAAGACCAGGATCTTCTTCCGTATTCGCCAGGTTGGCGGAAGAGGACAATACGTCGACCCAGCTGCCAGCCTGTTTCAGCGGGCGACACCGGTCGACGTGTCCGCCGCAGCGTTCGACCCCCTGACCCGCGCCCAGACCCATGCCGCCGCAGCCAGCGAAGGACTTGATCTCTGGGATATGCCCAATTCCACCGTCGTCTTTGTGTTTCGCGAGCCGCCCGGCGAATACGAAGTCTATGAGGTCAACGTCTCCTACATCGGCACCGCGACCTGGGTGAACGCTCTGGAGAAGGGACGCGTCATTCCCATAACGGTAGCCGCTGGGAAGACCACCTATGTGGGAAGCTTCAACACCGCACCGCTTCGACGGCCCAACACATGGAAGGGCGGGTACGTCCCGGACTGGCTTCTCGTCGTGAACGATCAGAGCCAGCGCGACCTGCCGATTGCCCGCCGCAAAGCGCCCGACCTTAGTCTGGAGACAACACCCCGGCCGCCGTCGGACGATTTTACGACGAGTGACTTCCGCTGAACCAGTTTGGCAGAGCCCATACGCCGTTCCTGTCCGTCGTCCGCTTCCTGGTCGGTTCAATCGAGCGTCGATTGAGGGCGCGAGGCCAATGACCGGTTTCGACCCGAATTTGCCGTTGGCAGCGGCCGCCTCCAGGCTAGGCTCGCAGATACCCGGTGCTTCGAAGCCGGCATGAACGACCACGAGTCCATCGACCGGCGAAGCTGTTGGAGGGCGCGGTGGTCGAGGGCTTGACGAGGAAAGCACACTCGCCCGTCGATGGCGTCCGCCTAACCGAAAGCCGCTACTGATCCCAGAGCCGCATCGGCGTACGTCCCTGCTCCACCGCTTGAACGTCGGCCAGGGCCTGCCAGTAGGTGTCCCAGTCGAGCGCTCGCTGCGGACAGCTCGAATGCGTCGTCCCAGGATCGATCTCGGAGTGGCCAAAGATATAATATTTGTCCATCGGAATTCCGACAGTCTTGCAAAGCCACCTGACCAGTTGCGCCGACTTCCAATACTGTATGTCGGTGAGGGTCGTGTCCTGGGGGGACCGCGCGTTGTGCTCTATGCCGATGGTGGTCGGGTTCTCGGCGTTCGCGTGATAGGCCATGTCCTTGTGGCGCACGCACTGCACGATGGTTCCGTCCCGCCCGACGATGTAGTGGGCCGACTGCTGGCGCGGCTTGCCGTCGGGGCCGATCTCCGGCGGCGAGGCGAAGACATTCCGGGCGGTCTGCTTGGCGTCGACGGCGCTGCCGTCGGTGCAGTGGAGCACGATCGCGTCGATCTGACGGGACGTCATCTTGGCGTAGCGTTGCGCGTTCGCCGGAATCCAGATGACGTCGGGAAAGCCATCACCAGACATCGGACCCCCTTGGCGAGCAACGGATCTGGGCAACCCTAAGCTTCGCCACTGAATGGCAAATCCGTCAATCTTAAGGTCAGGCGGCCGGCGACCTCTCTCAATTAACCCAGGCTAGTTTAGGGGCCGCCATCCACCCGGCTCTGACGTCGGGACTTCCGCTTCCAGGCGTGATGGTGATGACCGAGTTCGACCCAAACTGCCATTCGGTCGCCAAGCCCGCTTCGTTGATCGAGATCAATGGTTCGGCAGGCCTAACTGGCATCGTCAGCGACTGAGGGCAGCGGGAGGGCGTCCGGTGCAGCAATTTACGTTTCGACTCGAAGATGGTCGTAGCGGCAACATCGCATCGACAACGCTCACACTGGCCGACCTAGTTGAGGCGCGCGCGAAAGCCGCAGTTCACCTCAGCGCCGCGCCTTACTTTCAATCAGTCGAAGTCCTCCAGAGGCAAGAAGTCGTTTGCGTGGTCCGTCGCACTGCACTCGATCACCTCGGTCGACCGCATCGTCAGGAACCTGCTGTGGTGGGCGGTTGTTCGGTAAGTTCGTCATGCGGTGCGGCTGTCGTGGATGAAGGTCGGCACGCGATTCATCCGATCCGTCCGCGGCAGCGGCGCGAGCCGCACTTGCACCAGAATGGGTGGCTGAACCAAGTCTCGGTGGCCTCGTAGTCGCAGGTGATCGCCTCACCCGTCTCGATCCGCCGGACGGCCACCATCGCGCTGAGCGGGGAAGGCGACACAGCAGTTCGGCTCGCAGCTGTGCGCGGTCCTCGCGAGCATGAGGATGGAAGAGGTGACGGCCATCGGGATGCTGGACCGTCTCGCGGTCGCGCTGCGAGCCGCCACTCCGCCTCGTCGAACCGGAAGACCACGTCACCAGGCTGATACGTGCGGGCGGCGTAGACCGTTTCCCTGGCGGGTTCATTCCGCGCCAGGGACGGGAGCGACGAGAGCGGGGTCGTGAAAGGCAGGGGTAGCCTGAGTGTGAGGAACATTGCCCTATGCCGCCTTTTCGGCGCTGGGGAAGCCGACGCGCCGGGCGATGCAGATCGGGCGTCCCTTGTCGTTGAGGCGGCGCTGGGCGTCGAAACCTTGAGCGCGCAACAGGGCGGCCACGGCCTCGAACTCCTCGCCGGAACGGCCTGGACGGGTCTGGACGATCACGGCGCCGCCCTCGGTGACCTCGCCGGCGGCGGCGAGCAACGGCGCGACATCCTCGGCGGCGCAAGGCTGCGCAATTAGCAGCGCATCCGCCGGTCGGGAACGCTCGCCGGCCGACGCCCGGACGAAGACGGCGCGGTCATAGCCGTGCTGGCTGAGCCACAACGCCGCGAGCGGGCCGGAAGGACCGATCACGCGGATCAGGTCGTCCTTCTCGACGCCGGCGGCACGCAGCACGCGCATCAGCGCGCCGCCATCGGCGGCCAGCGGCTGCAGGGGTTGGTAGAGGTGGATAGTCATCGAAGCACCCGAAAAAAGGCCAGCGACCGCAGCAGTTGACGATCGCTGGCTCCAAGTTACGAGCTGCGACGATATCTTCGCGTCGCATAAGGATTCGATATGGATCGGAAACCAGGCGTCCTGGTTTCCAACAAGATCCAAGTACCGGATCGGACTGCTGTTTGGTGTCAGTCTTCGGTTGCTGATTTTATGCGCCTCTTACGCTCGCATCCCAAGAGGCGCTTTGAACGCTTAGACGCTCTGGACTTAGGATTCCCAGGCTCGCGTCTATCCTGGGTGCGAAGGGTCTTTTTGTTGAATGTCCAATCTCTCTGAGATCGCCGGCGCCCTGCTCGCGGCTGCGGGCCTCATCTGGATACCCGGCGCCATCGTCATCAAGGCGGCCGAGCACCTGCGCGCACGCCGGACCGTGAGCTGCGGCGCGCCGGGCGCGGCGCGCCGGGCGCGGGTCGGCTGCGGGAGATCCAGTGATGGCGCCGTCCTGGTTCGGCGCCATACTGGTCGTCGCTCGCAATCCACGAAGCGCCAACCGCGATATGCACAAGCCGGCACACCGCGACGGCTCAGCCGTGAAGACGCGTCAGGGCACGCTGGCCAAGTCGCCCTTGGCGGGCCGCTTCGCGCCAGTGCGGGGAAGAAGGCAGGTCTGAGCGACCCTGCGCCAACGGCGAGTTTCCACCCTCTGAGGACGCCTGGGCGTCCTCTTCCGGGCATCACGCCAACGGCGAGTTCGACCCACACCGGAACTTACGAGGGTCTGCCATTGGGCGCGCCAGCAGGGTGTCAGGGGGGAGCTTATCCTCCGCAAGGGCGATGCCACCTCCGCCAGCGGCTGCCGCGCACCCACCTGTCGCAACCTTTGCCGTAGCTGCGCGTTGAGCTCCCGAACGCGGGCCGCGGCGCAAGGCGCGCTGGGGCGTTCGCGCACAACAACGGGGACGGGCTCATGCGCCGGCCCAGTGCCATTCCCCCAACCCTGTTCGTCCTTTTGGTCGTTGTAGGCGCGGCGGTGGCTTGGCTGATTCGCGTCAGCGTCGGCGCCGCGCCAGCTGTCGCGTTCCAGGCCGTGGTCGTCGTCGCGGCCGGCTTGCTGGCCGCAGCGATCAAGATCGCTAGCCAATGGGAGCGGGCGGTGGTTCTGCGCCTGGGGCGGTTCCGCGCGCTCAACGGCCCCGGCCTGTTCTTCATCATCCCGATCGTCGACGTCATTCCCTACTGGATCGACATTCGGGTGATCACCACAACCTTCAAGGCCGAGAAGACCCTGACCAAGGATACCGTGCCCGTGGACGTGGACGCGGTGCTGTTCTGGAAGGTCTTCGATCCCCAGCGGGCGGCCCTGGACGTCGAGGACTACCGCAGCGCCATCGCCTGGGCCTCCCAGACCGCCCTGCGCGATGTCATCGGCAAGACCATGCTCGCCGACATGCTGGAGGGACGCGAGAGGATCGGCAAAGAACTGCGTCGGATCATCGACGAGCGCACCGAGCCCTGGGGCGTCAACGTCATCTCGGTAGAGCTTAAGGACGTCCTGATCCCCGCCTCCCTGGAGGACGCCATGTCCATGCAGGCCCAGGCCGAACGCGAACGCCAGGCGCGGATCATCCTTGGCGATTCCGAACGCCAAGTGGCCGAGAGTTTCCAGGAAGCGGCCCGCTCTTATGCCGGCAATCCCACCGCCCTCCACCTGCGGGCTATGAACATGCTCTACGAGGGGCTGAAGCAGAACGCGACCTTCGTCATCGTGCCCAGCACGGCGCTGGATTTGATGCAGCTCGGCGGCATAGCGGGCCTGGGCCGCGCACCCGTCGAGCCGGCGCCCAAGGTGGACTAACCCCCGTCGCGGACACGCGCCAATGCCAGAGTTCCACCCCGTCCCGCCTCTGGCCGCGTCTGCTTCCTGGCGCGAGCCCAACGGGGAGTTTCGACCCAAAGCTGAAGTTGACCGCCGCGTGCCGGTTTCATCTAGTCGCCAGATGACACTTCCCAGCCTGACCGGCCCCCTGACTGGCATGCATGACGGTCTCCTAACGTCCGTCGCGGTTAGCGAGGGTGTGGCCGTGCTGGGGCTCACTCACGTGGACGGTCGTCAGTTCAACCTCACCCTGACCGGCGTGGAAGCTCTATCCATCAACGACTCTCGAGAGGGAAACATCATTCTCGAACTTCAGGTGGCCACGGGCTCTGATTTCGAGGTTGCGGGTCTATCGCCAGGCGATGTTCGAGCGACATTGGAAGTGCTCTTCACGCGCCCGCACCCCGAGGCAGCTCAGAAATACCACGACGACTATGATGCAGCCTTGGAGAGGCAAGTAGAGCGGCTGGAAAAAGGCGAAATGCGGCTGGTCATCCTCGACCCGGCGTACGGAGCTGATCTTGTCGCGTATTGCGCCTCAGCCGAGCTGACGGATGTCGCCCCTCCCGCGTGAGCCAGCGTCCGCTTTGGGGCATGGCGCAAACGGTGAAAGTCGACCCTTAGCAGAAGTTGGTCGCTGCGCTTAGGATGGCCGCATGCCAAAAGCGCGGCCGCCGATGCAACCTGAGCCGCCGGCGTCGCGGGGCGAGGCCGGCTTCAGCGGCGGCCGCGTCCGGCGGGCGACCCGCGCAGATCTGGCCCTCATGCCGGCGATCGAGGATTCGGGCGCCGAAACCTTTGCGCGCTACGGCCAGCCGCTGGCGGACGGGTCTCCGGCCAAGCAAGGCCACTACGAAGAAGTGCTAGCGAGCGGGCTCATCTGGGTGACCGAAGCGGCTGACGGGCAAGTCGTGGGATTCCTGGCCGCGTATCCCGTCGACGGCGTGCTGCATGTGGAGGAGATCGACGTGCTTTTGACGCATCAGCGCCAGGGTCACGGCCGTCGCCTGATGACCCAAGCGATCGACTGGGCGCGGGCTCGACCGCTTGAGGCGGTCACGCTGACCACGTTCCGCCACATTCCTTGGAACGGACCCTTCTACGCCACGATGGGCTTCGAAGAAGTCTCGGACCGCGCGATGACGCCGCGGCTCGCCGCGATCCTTGCTGAAGAAGCCGCCAGCGGCTTCGAGGACCGTTGCGCGATGAGGCTCATCCTATGACAAGCGCGACGGCCGCGAGCGGAGTCGTCTGACCGGCGCCGAGGCGATGGAGACGCTGGCGCGGACGCACCCCGCTACGGATGCCGGAGACTGCCAGGCAAGATGCGAAGGGCAGCTATCCAGTTCGTCCCTCAGTCCGGCACATTCGCTTTTAGCCACGAAACCCGCTGCATCGAGGCCGTACTCGTTGGGACGGGCTAGCTCGGCGCCTCCTCGAGCGGGAGCTTTAGAGCTTCCTCTTCGCTCAGCTTCGCGCCTGCCGCCATCCAGGCGTCCAGCTCGTCCGGCGCGGCCGCTTGGCTGAGGGCTTCTCGCAGCGGCGCGGGATCCGGATAATACCCGCCCTGGCCCAAGGAACTGACGGCGGCGTTCGCATAGGCCAACAGCATCGCAGCCTCGCGCAGGCGTCCCTGGTTGAACGCGACTTTCGCCATGGCCCCGCAGGCGTAGGACCTGCCGACGCCCGGTGAGAGCAGCCGATAATAGCGGCGGTAGACGTCCATCGCCTCATCGAGATCGCTCGGCCCGCCGCAATCGGCGAGGGCGAAAAGTAGGAAATCGGCGGCCCAGCTCATCGTCAGGTCGGCAAACACCTCGCCCGGCTTCACCCGCGCCAGACGGGCGCGATGGAAGTCGGCGGTGGCCGTCGGCGTCATTCGCGCCACCACGGGCAAGTCCTGCTCCTCTAAATTGGCGAAGCCGTCAGCGCCGAAGGCGCGCAGGTCGGCGATCGCTTCGCGCATGAGCCGGACTGCGGCGTCCTGGGCGCCGTCGGCGTAGCGAAGCATCGCGGCCAACCCCTTGCTCTGCGAGTGCGTTCGGCCGATCGGCAGCGTCTCCATGACGTGCATCGACTCCTTGGCCAGCTCAACCGCTTCGGCGCCGCGGTTCATGGAAAAGAGCGACCAACCTTTCGCGTTTAGAGCGCGCGCAAGCTCGCGCGGTTCGCCCAGTTCGCGCGCCGCTTCGATCGCCTCGTCGACCACATCCAGCGCCTGCACCGGTGTGGTCATCGTCAGCGCCGTGGCCTTCGCGCACAAGAACCGCGCCCGCATCGGGAGCGGCGTTGACGCATCGACGTGCGGCCTCGCCCGCTGGAGCAAGCCGAGGTAGGCGCCGTAGAGCGTTTGGCAGGCCCAGATACCTTCGCCGAAGGCGATGATGGCGACGCCGAGTTGCGGGTCGCCGTTAGGCCCGAAGCACCAATCGAGCGCTCGTTCGAGGTTGTCGGTCTCACAGAAGCATCGGGCGGCGAGAACGTCATCCGAGACGTGGCCGTTGAAGTCAGCCCCCGCCGCGCGCGCGAACGCCGCGAACCACTCGGCGTGCCTGCGTTGAATGTTGTGGGTCTCGCCCGCGGCGTCCAGCTTCTCCAGCGCGTAGGCGCGGGTGGTCTCCAACAGGCGGTAGCGCAGGCGCGCCGCGCCGGGGTCGGTCGCCACGAGGGACTTGGCGACCAGGCTCGAGATGGCGTCGACAACATCGAGGCGGTCGAGGTCCTCGCCGCACGCCACCTCCGACGCGGCTTCGAGGGTGAAACCGCCGGAGAAAGCCCCAAGCCGGCGGAAGACGGCGGCGTCGCGCTCGTCGAGGAGACCGTGGCTCCAGTCAAGTGTGGCGGCGAGGGTGCGCTGGCGCGGCAGGGCGGTGCGGCGGCCGCCGGTAAGCAGGCGGAAGCGGTCGTCAAGCCGATCGAGCACGCCCTCGCAGCCGAGCGCGGGGCGCGCGCCGCCGCCATCTCGATCGCCAGCGGGATGCCGTCGAGCCGGGTGCAGATCGCCGCGACAGCCGCCTCATCCTGTGGGCGGACGGCGAAGCCGGCTTCGGCGGAGCACGCGCGCTCTGCGAAGAGGGTTGCGGCGTCGACCTCCGCCAGTGAGCGCAGGCGGTACACCTGCTCCCCCTCGACGCCGAGCGGCTCCTGCGAACTGGCGAGCAACTTGATCCCACTCGAGGCCTCAAGGATCGCCTCGGCGAAGGCGGCGGCCGCGTCGATGACGTGTTCGCAGTTGTCGAGCAGGATCAGGCAGCGGCGCAGACGCAGGCGGTCGACGAGCGCCTCGAGTGCTCCCTGCCCGGCCGGAAGCTCGACGGCCATGGCGCGAGCGATCGCGGCCGGGACCTGATCGCCCACGGTCACCGGAGCGAGCTCGATCAGCCAGGCCCCCTCCTCGTACCGACCCACTGTTTGCCGGGCGACCTCAAGCGCAAGCCGCGTCTTGCCGACCCCCCCAGGGCCCGTCAGCGTCACCAGGTCGGCGCGGGCGAGCAGCGCTTCGAGCGCTTGAAGGTCCGCTTCCCGCCCGACGAGGCTGGGCAGGCGCTTGGGCAGATTGCCGGTCTCCACCTGCGTGGCGGCGGTCGATCCTGCTTGTGGATCGGCGAGAACCAGCCGGTAGCCGACCTTGGTGATGGTCACCAGCTTGAATGCATCCACGCCGATGCCTTCGCTCAGGCGTCTCACCCCGCCGATCACTCGGGTGAGGGCGTCCTCGCCGACGATCACGCCATGCCAGCACGAGGCCAGCAGGTCGTCCCGCGTCAGGATCTGGCCCTCCGCCCGCAGCAGGGCCACCAGCACCTGCATCGCCCGCGGCTCGATGACCTGTTCGCGGCCGTCGTCGTGGACGACCTGGCGCAAGGCCGGCGTGACGGTGAGCGCACCCACGCGCATTGGCGCCTGGACGGCCAGAATGATCGGTTCGAGATTGCGGTCGCGGTGAGACCGCCTGTCGGCCGATGTGTTGTCCGCTCCGATCATGCGAGCCGTCGACGCCCCACACCCAGAGAAGAACTCCATCATAAGCGGTGAACCTCGCAGAATGTCGATCCCTGGCGATGTCCCGCCCGACGATGACCTGTGGGTCTGTCGGGCGGGACTGCGCCGCACCTAACGCCCTCCGGCGGCGAACTGGCCGCCGGATTGGCCGCGACCGCCGTGCAGGGCGGTGACCATCGGGTTGTCCAGCCTGGCGACAGCCCGGTCGACGGCGGCGATCACGCACGGGTTCGGGCGCGGGGACGCCCACACCGACCCTTCGGGGACGCCGCAGACATCCTCGGCGGCGACACGGATGCGCAGGAGCACGCGTCTGGCGCCCTGTTCGCTATGAAGGTCGAGCCCGCCCAAGGACACGGCCTCGGCGTTCAGCTCCGGGTTCGACGGCGGGGTGTAGACGGGCGACGCGCTAACGCCGGTGGCGAGGCCAGCGGTCGTCAGGGCGGCGACCATCATCAATGCGGTCTTGGCAGACATGTTGTTTGCTCTCGGGTTCTGGCGGCGCGGGGTTGCGCCGGACAGGCCGCAAGAGGCACCCGATCGCCGCCGCCCGACAGGACAGCGATCCGATGTTCTGCCGACAAAATCCCGATGGGCGTCTTATCTCAGGCAGCGTCGAAGCCGCCGACTTGGCCATCTCAACGTCCGCTTTCCCCCGAGGCTGTGTGAAAACGCGGTGTGAGTTAGAATCCTGAAGCAACTGCTTCGGGGCTCAGGATGAAGCGCTTCGTCGAGGGTGAGGATCGTCGGCAGGGTGTGCTGCTGCCGGAGTTCCTGGACGACTACGTGTCGGAGGAGAACCCGGTGCGGGTGATCGAGGCGTTCGTCGAGGCGCTCGATCTGGGGGCGCTAGGGTTCGAGGGCGTGGTTCCGGAGGCGACGGGCCGCCCCGGCTACCATCCGGGCCTGCTGCTGAGGATCTACGTCTACGGCTACATCAACCAGGTGGCCTCGAGCCGGAAGCTGGAGCGTGAGGCGCAGCGCAACGTCGAGCTGATGTGGCTGACCGGGCGATTGGCGCCGGACTTCAAGACCATCGCCGACTTCCGCAAGGACAACGGCCCGGCGATCCGGGCTACCTGCCGGCGGTTCGTCGACCTGTGCCGGCGGCTGGAGCTGTTCAGCCAGGCGCTGGCGGCGATCGATGGCAGCAAGTTCAAGGCGGTGAACGGGCGCGACAGGAACTACACCCGGGCCAAGCTGCAGAAGCGGATGGATCAGGTGGAGGCCAGCATCGCGCGCTACATGGCGGCGATGGAGACGGCCGACCGCCAGGAGGGCGAACTGGCGCAGGCCAGGTCGGGCCGGCTGAAGGAGAAGATCGCCCAGCTTCGCGAGCAGATGGCGGCGTTCAAAGCGATCGAGCCAGTGGTGGAAGCCGCGCCGGACCAGCAGCTCTCGCTGAGCGACCCCGACGCGCGCTCGATGGCCACGAGCGGCAAGGGCACGGGCGTGGTGGGCTACAATGTCCAGACGGCCGTCGATGCTGAGCATCACCTGATCGTGGCGCACGAGGTGACCAACGCCGGCAACGACCGGGCCCAGCTGGCGAAGATGGCCGGCGAGGCCAAGGCGGCGATGGGCGCCGACGCGCTCGAGGTGCTGGCCGACCGCGGCTACTTCAGCGGTCAGGAGGTGCTGGCCTGCGAGCGGCTGGGCGTGACGCCCCTCGTGCCCAAGCCGCTGACCTCGGGCGCCAAGGCCAGGGGCCGCTTCGGCAAGCAGGACTTCGTCTACCGCCCGGACGAGGACGTCTACCGCTGCCCCGCCGGCCAGGCCCTGACCCGCCGCTTCACCGCGCTCGAAGAGGGCATGAACATCCACATCTACTGGACCTCCAACTGCGCCGGCTGCCCGCTGAAGGACCGCTGCACCAGCGGCAAGGAGCGACGCATCCGGCGCTGGGAGCACGAGGGCGTCATCGACGCCATGCAGGCCCGGCTCGACGCCAGGCCGGACGCCATGCGCATCCGCCGCGCCACCGTCGAGCACCCCTTCGGCACGCTCAAGGCCTGGATGGGCGCCACCCACTTCAAGATGCGGACCCTCGACAAGGTCCGAACCGAGATGAGCCTCCAGGTCCTCGCCTACAATCTGAAGCGGGTGATCGCGATCCTCGGCCCCAAGCCCCTCATGGCCGCAATGCGGGCCTGAGCGGACGCACTCTGCTTGTGCCGATGGCTCACGCCCAACAAGCGAGAGCGCCGCGCCGAGCCCGCGAGAAGACCCTCAGATCACGTTCTCACACAGCCTGCCCCCATTGCTGCCGTTCGGAAGGTCCGCTTGTTGGCCGCTCAGTGGTTCATGGCCCTAGCGATATGAACGCGCGACCTAGGCCCGCAGCCGCGTCGCCCCCAGCGCCACCGCCGCGAGCAAGGCCGCCACGGCCAGCAGCGCCACGGTGAGGCTGGTGGCGCCGGCCACCAGGCCGATCGCGGCGGGGCCGGCGAGGATGCCGGCGTAGCCCAGCACGGAGACGGCCGGCACGGCCTGGCTCTCCGGCATCGCGCTCTGGCGGCCGATCGCGGTGAACAGCGCCGGGACGATATTGGAGCAGCCGGCGCCGACCAGGGCGTATCCGCCCAGCGTGGCGCTCCAGCCGGGGCCCAGGGTCGCGAACGCGAGCCCGGCCGCGGCGAGCGCGGCGCCGGAGGCCACGGTGCGCCGCAGGCCGAGCCGCGTGACTAGCCGGTCGCCCAGCAGCCGCCCGCTGGTCATCGCCACGGCGAAAGCGGCGTAGCCAAGGCCTGCGCTGGCCGGGGCGACGCGGCGGACCGTGCGCAGGAAGACGGCGCTCCAATCCAGCGCCGCGCCTTCCGCCAGGAAGACGACGAAGCAGAACGCGCCGATCAGCAGCACCACGCCGCGCGGGAAGGCCGGCGGCGCAGCATGGTCCTCGGCCCGGCGCGCCATCAGGCCTGGCGCCGCGACGGCGGTGGCGACGGCCATCAGCGCCGCGACCGCGAGAGTCACGCCAAGCGGCGTGGCCGCCAGCGCGATCAGCCCGCTCGCGGCGCCGGCGCCGGCGAAACCACCTAGGCTGTAGAGCGCGTGGAAACCCGACATCATCGCCCGCCCGCCCTCGCGTTCGACGATGATCGCCTGGATGTTGATCACGCAGTCGAGCGAGCCGATGCCGACGCCGAACAGGAACAGCGCCGCGGCGAACGGCAGCGCCGGCGCAGCGGTCGCCAGCAGCGGGAAGACCAGGCAGGCCAGCGCCGTCGTCACCAGCAGCACCGGCCGGCAGCCGAGCCGGGCGGCGAGTGCGCCGGCCAGCGGCATGGCGACGATCGAACCGGCGCCCAGGCTCACCAGCAGCAGGCCGAGCGCGCCGTCGTCCGCGCCCAGCCGCTGCCGGGCGAACGGCACCAGCGGGGCCCAGGCGCCGGCGGCGAAGCCGATGACGAAGAACATGATCCGGGTGGCGAAGCGCGCACGCCCGCCGGTTTGCGGAACGGTGGTTTCGGCCTGCGGTGGCGCGGTCGGCTGAACCTCGGCCTACTCCGCCGCCGGCCGTTGCCGCGCGGCCCCGGCGGCGAGCGGATCGGCCGGCAGTTCCTTCGGGGTGATCAGCGGCGCCAGCAGCGGCATCAGCCAGCCCTCGAAGTCGTCGACGAACTCGTAGACCACCGGCACCAGGATCAGCGAGAGGGCGGTCGAGGTGATCAGGCCGCCGATCACGGCGACCGCCATCGGCTGCCGAAACTCGGATCCTTCGCCGAGGCCCATCGCGGTCGGCAGCATGCCGGCCATCATGGCGAGCGTGGTCATGACGATCGGCCGCGCGCGCTCGCGGCAGGCCTCCATCAGCGCCTCGTGCTGGCTGGCGCCTTCGCGCTCGCGCTCGATCGCGTATTCGACCAGCAGGATCGAGTTCTTGGCGGCGATGCCCATCAGCATGAACAGGCCGATCATCGAGGGGATCGACAGCTCCGAGCGCCAGAGCAGCAGCGCGACCATCGCGCCGGCGATGCTGAGCGGCAAGGCCGAGAGGATGGTGATCGGTTTGAAGAAGCTGCCGAACAGCAGCACCATCACGCCGTAGACGAGCCCGATGCCGGCCAGGATCGCGACGACGAAGCCGCCGAACAGCTGGTTCTGCGCCTGCTGGTTGGAGAAGTTCTGCTCGTATTTCACGCCCGGCGGCAGGTGGTTCATGATCGGCAGGCGCTTGATCTCGCTGTAGGCGTCGCTGAGCTTGGCGCCGTTGGTGAGGTCGGCCTGGACGATGATGTCGTCGCGGCGGTTGTAGCGGGTGATCTCCGCCGGCCCCGCCTGGAAATAGATGTCGGCGACGCTGCCAAGGGTGGTCAGTCCGCCGCTGACGGTCGGCACCCGCAGGTTTCTCAGCGTCGGCAGGTCGCTGCGGGCGCTGTCGGGCAGGCGCACCCGGATCGGGATGCGGCGGTCGCCGATGTCGAGCTTGGCGACGTTGGCGTCGATGTCGCCGACGGTGGCGATCCGCGCCACCTGGGCGAGGGTGTCGGAGCTGACGCCGAGCCGCGCGGCGTCGTCGGGCCGCGGCCGGATGATGATCTCCGGCGCGGGGGGCGAGGTGGCCCGGCGCGGATCGGCCAGGGTGCGCACGCCGGTGATCTGCCGCTGCAGATCCAGCGCCGCGCCGTCGAGGCCCTCGCCGGTGTCGCTCGACAAGGGGATCTGGACCGTCGAGCCGCCGAAGCCGGCCCCGGAGAACGTCACCCGGGCGTCGGGGATGGAGTGCAGCGAGGGGCGAAGGCGGTCGCGGATCTGCGGCACCTTGGCGCTGCGGTTGTGCTTCAGCACCGCGACGGCGACGCCGCTGGTCACGCCGGTCGAGGCGACCGACCCCGGACCGCCGTCGCCACTCTGGCCGATGGCGGTGAAGACGTGCTCGGTCTCGGGCTGCTGGCCGAGCAGGGTCGTCAGCTTGCCGAGGGCCTGGCGGGTGTCGTCGATGGTCGAGCCGGACGGCGTGTCGACGTCGATCTGGTAGTAGTTCGGATTGCCCTCCGGCTGCAGGCCCTTGGGCACGACCGCGATCGCCAGGAAGATGGAGAGGAAGAAGACGGCGCCGCCGAGGACCACCGAAAGGATTCGGTGGCCAAGCGCCCATTCCAGCGACTTGACGTAGATGGAGGGCAGCGGCGCCCGCGGGCGCGCCGGCTTCGGCTTCAGGAAATAGGCGGCCAGCAGCGGCGTCAGCAGCCGCGCCACCACCAGCGAGAACAGCACCGCGACCGACACGGTGAGGCCGAACTCCTTGAAGAACTGGCCAGGTATGCCGGGCATGAACGAGACCGGCAGGAACACGACGATGATCGCCGAGGTGGTCGCGACCACCGCCAGCCCGATCTGGTCAGCGCCCTCCATCGCAGCCGCGTAGGGCCGCATGCCGGCGTGCACCCGTTTCTCGATGTTCTCGATCTCGACGATCGCGTCGTCGACCAGGATGCCGATCACCAGCGTGAGGGCCAGCAGCGAGACGAGGTCCAGGCTGAACCCGGCCAGCGCCATGAAGCCGAACGTCGGAATCAGCGACACCGGCATCGCCACCGCGGTCACCGCCGTGGCGCGCCAGTCGCGCAGGAACAGCCAGACCACCAGGGCGGCCAGCGCCATGCCCTCGAGCATCGTCTCGCGCGTGGCGGAGAAGCTGCCGCGGGTGGCGTCGACCTGGGAGACGATCTTGCGCACGCAGATCTTGCCGCCCTTGGCCGGCACGCCGTTCGCGTCGCAGATCATGCCCTGCAGCGCCGCGTCGACGCCGTCCTCGGTGTGAACGTCGCTGGCTTCCTTGGTCTTGGTGACCTGGAAGGCGACCACCGGACGACCATCGAACTTGGCCTCTGAGCGCACCTCGGCGGTGCCGTCGCCAACGTCGGCGACGTCCGACAGCTTGACGAAGCGGCCGCCCGTCCCTGGCAGCGTCAGATTGCGGATCTGGTCGACATTGGTCGCCGCCCCCAGCACCCGCAGCGTCTGCTCGCGGCCGCCGACCTGGACCCGACCGCCGGCGGCGTCCAGGCTGACCGTGCTGAGCGCCTGGTTGATCTGCGGCGCCGTCACGCCCTGCGCCGCCATTCGCACCGGATCGATGCTGACGTTGATCTCGCGGTCGACGCCGCCCACCCGCGAGACCTGGCCGACCCCTTCGACGCCCTGCAGCAGCCGCGCGATGTCGTTGTCGACCGCCCACGACAGATCCGCGTCCGAGAGGCCGGAGCCGGCGGCGGGCGACACGGCGAAGGTGATGATCGGCTGGTCGTCGAAGTCGAACCTGGAGACCGTCGGCGGGTCGATCTCGCGCGGCAGCTGCGCGCGCACCGCGTCGAGCTTGGCGCGGACGTCGTCCGTCGCCTTGATCATGTTGGTGCCCAGGTTGAACTGGATCCGGGTCGAGGACACGCCCTGGCTGACGCTCGAGGCGACGTCCTGCACGTCGGTGATGCCGTAGACGGCGTCCTCGACCTGGCGGGTGACCTGGGTCTTCAGCTGCGACGGCGCAGCGCCGGACTGGGTGACCGTGATGATCACCACCGGGAACTCGACGTTCGGGAAGTTCTTGATCGGCAGCGTGAAGTAGGAGAGCAGGCCGGCGATCACCAGCGCGATGAACAGCACCGCGACGGGCGTCGGGTTGCGGATCGCCCACGCCGAGATGCGCAGCTGCTGGCTGGTGATCATGGCCCGGCGGCCTTCCCTGACCAGTCAGGCTTCACATAGTCCCCAGGCAGGATCTGGGAAGCGGCTTTCGCCACCACGACCGACCCTGGAGGCGGGCCCGTCTGCAACTCGACATAGCCGCCGCCGCGGTCGCCGGTGCGGACCGGAATCTGGCTCACCTTGCCGTCGGCCCCGACCACCATCACCGAGGCGCCGTTGGCGTCGTAGCGGACCGCGGTCTCCGGCAGGGCCGGCACGGCGCGCGAGAGGTCGGTGAAGCTGGCGCGGGCGTAGCCGCCGGCGCGGATGTCGGCGCGGACCGGCAGGCTGATACGCACCTTGCCGAGCCGCGTGTTGGCGTCGACCCGGGGGCTGACCAGCCGCACCACGCCCTCGGCCGCGCCGCCGTCGGCGAGGGTGACGGTCGCCTTCATGCCCGGCTTGATCTTGCCGAAATCGGCCTCGGCGACGTCGGCGTAGAGCTCGATCTCGCCGGCGTCGGCCATCACGAACCACGGATTGCCGGCGCCGGAGATGTCGCCGAGATTGACGTTGCGCTGCAGCACCAGACCGCTGACCGGCGCGCGCAGCACCATGTGGTCGAGCCGGGTCTGCATCTCGCGGACCGCGGCCGCCTGGGCGTTGGCGCCGGCCCTGGCGCTGGTCGCCGCGAACCGGCGGGCCTGCAAGCTGCTCCTCGGACAGCACGCCCTGGTTGTCGAGGTCGGCGACCCGGGCGGCCTCGCGCGCCCGCTGGTCGGCGGCGACCTTCTGTTGCGGCGAGCACGGCTGTCTGCTGCTCGAGCTGGGCGCGGACGATCGAGCCGTCCATCTCCGCGAGCGGTTCGCCGGCCTTCACCCAGGCGCCCTCGTCGACGTAGAGCCGGGCGACCCGGTAGCCGGTCAGGTCGGGGGTCACGGCCACCTGGTTGCGCGGGGTCAGCAGGCCCGAGGTGACGATGCCGCCGGCGATCGGGCGCAGCTCGATGCGCACCACGCTGACGGTCCGGGCCTGCTGCTGCCTGCCAGGCGCATTGGCGGCCGGCGCGTTGCACCCGGTCAGGTTCAGCGACGTCAGCGCCAGGCCAAGCGCGACCACGCCGGCGACTGTTGGTTTCGTCGTCGTCATCACGCCCGATCTCATGGCGACCTGGCGGCCGTTTTTGTTGTCTCGTAGTCCCATCCGCCGCCGAGCGCCTTATAGGTCTGCACCGCGCGTCGCAACGCCTGCACCCGCTCGCCGGTGAGCTCGGTGCGGTTGCCGCGCCAGCTCTGTTCGGCCGAGAGGACGGCGGTGATGTCGTCGACGCCGGCGGCGAAGCGGATGCGCTCGGCGTCGTAAGCCCGTCTGGACCGCGCCTCACCGTCTTCCAGCAGCTTGATGCGGGTCTCGTCGGCGGCCAGCTCGACCAGCGCGTTCTCGGCGTCGCCGTAGGCGGTCTGCACCGCCTTTTCGTAAGCGATCACCGCCTGCTCGGTGCGCGCGCTCTGCGCCTTGGCGTCCTGCAGCAGGCGCGGGATGTCGAGCACCGGCTGGTCGAGGTTGACGCCAAGCGACCAGTAGTTGGTCTTGTTGGTCTGCGTCTGCGGAAAGAAGATCAGCCCGGCGATGGTCTGGGCGACGCCGACGCCGGGCGCGACCTGGCGGGCGATGCCGAGCGCCGGCTGCAGCGTCAGGTTGGGGAACAGCTCTTCCTTGGCCAGCTTGGTGCGCAGCGAAGCCGAGCGCAGCTTCTCGTCGGCCTCGCGCACGTCGGGGCGGCGCGCCAGCAGTTCGCCGGGCACGGCGACGGGCAGGGGCGGCGGATCCGGCACGCCCGCCACCAGCGGCAGGCTCTCCACCGGCTCCGGGCCACGGCCGACCAGGATCAGCAGCAGCCGGGCGGCGGCATGCTGCTGCGCCTTGAGGTTCTCGACCTGGGACTTGGCCTGGGCGACATCGCCGGCGACCCGGTCCGCGTCGGACTGCGGCCCCAGTCCCCGGTCGGCCTTGATCGTGGTCGAGCGCAGCAGCTCGTTCTCGATGCGCAGGCTCTCGTTCGCGTCGTCGAGTTGGATGGCGAGGCCGCGGGCCTGGAAGTAGCTGTCGGCGACGTTGGCCACCAGGCTGGCCCGGGCGCTCTCGATGTCGAACTGGCTGGCCGCGTAGTCGGCCCGGGCGATCCGGCGCGCGTCGGCCAGCGCGCCGAAGAAGTCCATCTCCCAGCTGACCTTGAAGTCGAGGTGCTCGTTGATGCTGGTCCCGCCGACCGGGCAGCAGGCCGGATGACGAGCCGAGGTTGCCGGTGTTGGTGCGCGTGGCGCCGCCGGTGAGGTCGCCGGTGGGGAAGGTCTGCAGGATGTTGCTGTTGCGGGTGGCCGCGGCTTCGCGCAGGCGGGCGATCTGGGTCTTCACGTCGGGGCTGGCGCGCAGCGCCTGCTCCTCCAGCGCCGTTCAGCTCCTCGTCGCCGAAGATCACCCACCAGCGGTCCAGCGTCGCGCCGGAAAGGTCGGCGGTTCCCGCCGGGGCCTCGTAGGCCGCCGGCAGCGTGAGATCGGGTTTGCGTGCGCCGGACGCACACGCCTGCAGCGCCAGCGCCGCGGCGCCGGACAGCAGCAGGACTGCCGTGCGGCCGATTTTCACCGGTGGCCCCCACGCGAAAGGCGATCTTCGAATCATTGGAGAATAAGGCAAACCTCGCGCGCAATCCCCCGAGCGCGGGCATGACATAGTCCTGCCGCCATGCGATTTCACGCACTTTAAGTGGTTGAGTTCGCGCCTGCGGCGAGATGGCAACATGTCCGGAATTCGCCGCCAGTTTGGTTAATATATCTTAGGGAGCGGGCGATGGCGGGTGACATCCGGGCGGGAAGCATTCGGATTGGGATCGGCGGCTGGACCTTCGAACCCTGGCGCGGGGTCTTCTATCCGAAGGAAGTCAAGCAGAAGGATGAGCTCGCCTATGCCAGCCGTCATCTGACCGCGATCGAGATCAACGGCACCTATTATTCGACCTTCAAGCCCGACAGCTGGCGCAAGTGGCGCGACGAGACGCCGGACGGGTTCGTGTTCACGGTCAAGGGCTCGCGCTTCACCACCAACCGGCGCGAGCTCGCCGGCGCCGGCGAGTCGCTGGAGCGGTTCTTCGCGCAGGGGATGGCGGAGCTGGGCGACCGGCTCGGCCCGGTGTTCTGGCAGCTGCCGCACACCAAGAAGTTCGATCCGAAGGACCTGGAAGGCTTCTTCAGGCTATTGCCTAGGGAACTGGGCGGGCGGCCGCTGCGCCATGCGCTGGAGCCCCGGCACGACAGCTTCTGCACGGCCGAATACCCCGCCCTGCTGCGCGAACACGGGATCGCCAACGTCTACGCCCGGCACGCGAAGTACCCGGAGATCGCCGACCTGACGACCGACTTCGTCTACGCCCGCCTGCAGACCGGCGACGATCAATGCGAGACCGCCTATCCGCCGTCCGAGCTGGACGACTGGGCGGGGCGGCTGAAAAACTGGGCCGCCGGCGGCGCGCCGGACGGCCTGCCGATCATGGACCAGGCCCATGCTGCGTCCAAAACGCCGCGCGACGTGTTCGTCTTCATCATCCACGAGGGCAAGGTCCGCGCGCCCGCCGGGGCGATGGCGCTGATCGAACGCTGCGCGGTGGTGATCCCCCACCTTTCGGTCATCGACCGGGCTTGTCCCGGCGACCCAAGAACATTGGCCCGTGGGTGGCCGCGCCAAGCGCGGCCACGGCAAGTCCCGCGTGCATGGGTAGCCGGGACTCACGCCCGGCTATGACCGAGATCAGCGAGCGTGGATCATAGCCACGCGGCCCTGCAAACTCGCCGAACGACGGGTTGCCATCCCGGCCGTCGCATGCATTATGCGTAGCGACACTCCGCATTCTGAGACGGGGTGCGCTGGAGACGCCAGGAACCATGCCCAAGCTCGCTGACCGCTATCCCTTCCCCGCCCCGGAAGGCTCGCACTGGAAGGTGCCGCAGGACTTCGACGTCGACCTTCAACTGGGATTACGACGAAGGGCGGCAGACCATGATGGGTCTCTACCGCAAGGGCGTGGAGATGCAGTGGAACGCCGAGACCCGGATCGACTGGACCCAGGAGCTCGACGAGGACAATCCCGAGCAGCTGCCCGAGGAGATGCTGCCGATCAGCGGCATGGCCGAGTACGAGGCGATGTCGCGGCAGGAGAAGGCCAAGGTGCGCCGCCACTTCCAGGGCTGGCAGATCAGCCAGTTCATGCAGGGCGAGCAGGGCGCGCTGATCTGCGCGGCCAAGATCGTGACGCAGGTGCCGGACGTCGGATTCCAAGTTCTACGCCTCGACCCAGGTGATCGACGAGGCGCGCCACGTCGAGAGCTACAGGCGCCTGCTGGAAAAGTTCGGCGTCGCCTATCCGATGACGCCGCCGCTGCAGGAGCTGATCGACCAGGTGCTGCGCGACAGCCGCTGGGACATGACCTACCTCGGCATGCAGGTGGTGATCGAGGGCCTGGCGCTGGCCGCCTTCCAGCAGATCCGCGACCACGCCCAGAACCCGCTGGCCGCCGCGGTCAACGCCTACGTGATGCAGGACGAGAGCCGTCACGTCGCGTTCGGCCGCCTGGCGCTGCGCGACTACTATCCGCAGCTGACCCAGAAGGAGCGCGACGAGCGCGAGGAGTTCCTGCTCGAAGCCTGCTACCTGATGCGCGACCGCTTCGACGCGGTCGAGGTGTGGAAGACGCTGGGCCTCGATCCGGCCCGCTGCGCCGAGCACATGTACGACTCGCGGCTTCATGGAGATGTTCCGCTCGTCGCTGTTCACCCGCATCGTGCCGATCGTGAAGGACATCGGGCTCTGGGGCGAGACCATCCGCAACGGCTACGAGACCATGGGCATCATCGGCTATGCGCAGACTGACGTTCAGGCCCTGCAGGACGCCGACGACACCATCGCCAGGGACTTCGACGCCCGGAAGAACTACGTCCAGAGCGTGGTCGAGCGCGCGACCAAGCTGGAGCCGGCGGAGTAGCGGCCCCCTTCTCCCCTTGCGGGAGAAGGTGTCAGCGAAGCTGACGGATGAGGGGTCGGCGCGGCGGTTGCGGGGTGACTCCATCGAAATCCTGATGGGAAGGCGCGACCCCTCATCCGTCGCCTGCGGCGACACCTTCTCCCGCAGGGGGAGAAGGATTTCCCGATGAAGATGCGCGAACTCGAGCAGCGCAGCGGGGTCGGGCGGGAGACGATCCGCTATTACATCGGCTTGGGTCTGCTGCCGGAGCCGTCGCGGCCCAAGCCGAACGTCGCCGACTACTCGGACGAGCACGTCCGCCGCCTCGGCGTGATCAAGCGCCTGCAGGCCGAGAGCTACCTGCCGCTCAGTTTCATCAAGCAGGTGCTCGACCGGCCGACGTCCGGCGAGATCGCGCCGCTGCCGGGGCTCGAGGGCCTGCTGGCGGCGAGCCTCGGCGTCGCCGCCAGCAACGGCGGAACGCCGTTCGCCGCCGCCGCCGCCGAGGCGGGGCTCGAGCCGGCCGAGCTCGAGGTGCTGGTGCGCGACGGCGTCGTGGTGGCGCGGGACGGCGCGCTCGCCCCGCTCGACCTCGCGATCGCCAAGGCCTGGGGCCGGGTGAGGGCGGCCGGCTACACGCCCGAGGCCGGATTCTTCGCCGAGGACGCGCGGCTCTATGTCGAAACCCTCGAGCCGCTCGCGCGCCGCGAGATCGACCGCTTCTACGGCCGGCTGACCGGCTCGGGCACGGTCGAGGACGCCGCACGGCTGGGCCAGGCCGGCATCGAGCGCATCAACGAACTGATGGCGCTCCTGCGCACCCGCATCCTGCTGCGCCTGGTCGCCGAGATGAACGCCAGCGCTGTCTCCGGGGCAGGTCCGGGCGCGGCTCTTGACCGACCCGGCGTAACGGTCGCCTGCTGCCGCCAAAACCTGGGAGACACGCGCCATGACGCCCGACGACCTGATGTTCAAGCCCGACCTGATGAAGGGCCAGCGGATCCTGATCACCGGCGGCGGCACCGGCCTCGGCAAGGAGATGGCCGAGGGCTGCCAGATCCTGGGGGCCGAGGTCTACATCTGCGGCCGCCGCGGCGGCGTGCTCGAGGACGCCGCCAAGGAGCTGATGGACCGGCACGGCGGCAAGGTGATCCCGATCGCCTGCGACATCCGCGTGCCGGAGGCGATCCACGACATGATGGAGGAGATCTGGTCCGGCGGGGCGCTCACCGGCCTGGTGAACAACGCCGCCGGCAACTTCATCAGCCGCACCGAAGACCTGTCGACCCGCGGCTTCGACGCGATCGCCAACATCGTCTTCCGCGGTTCGTTCTTCGTCACCCTGGAGGCCGGCAAGCGCTGGCTGGCGGAGAAGAAGAAGGCCTCGGTGGTCTCGATCCTCACCACCTGGGTCTGGTCGGGCGGGCCGTTCACCGTGCCCTCGGCGATGTCCAAGGCCGGCCTCAACGTGATGACCCAGTCGCTGGCGGCGGAGTGGGGCAATCGCGGGGTGCGCTTCAACGCCATCGCGCCCGGCCCCTTCCCCACCGAGGGCGCCTGGGCCAGACTCAATCCGGGCAGCGCCGCCGACGGCGGCGGGGCGCCAGCAGACCGGCAGCCCGCTGGGCCGGGTCGGCGAGATGCGCGAGCTGGCCAACCTCGCGGTCTACCTGCTGCATCCGCTGTCGGAGTACGTGAACGGCCAGACCATCGCCATCGACGGCGGCGGCTGGAACGCCGGCGGCGGCGGCTTCCAGGGCCTGCGCAACTGGACCGACGAGCAGTGGGAGGCGGCGCGCGCCTCGATCCGCGGCGCCAACGAAAAAGACCGGGCGCAGCGGACGGTCTGAGCGACGTCCTTAATCGGCGCTTAAGGCTACGGCGGGAGGCTGGGCGCATGCTCGCGCGCCTGGTTTTCCTCGTCGTCGCCCTGCCGGCCCTCGCGCTCGCGGCGGACGCCGGCGGCGGCCGGACCAAGCCTGCGCAGCCGACCGTCCAGCGCGCCGCCGCCAGGTCGGCGATCCCCACGCTGATCCCGCCAGGCCAGCACCCCGACGCCGGCCAGTGCCGGATGGGCTGCGCCCAGACCTACTACTTCTGCCGCGCCGGCGATCACCCCGACGACTGCGCCGGAACCTGGGGCCAATGCGTCGCCAGCTGCGACTCCCCGAACCTCGCGACGGGGTATTCGGCGCCGCCCTGACGGGGCTCCTCCCCTCGCGGAGTGAGGGGAGGTGGCGTGTGACGAGCCCGCCAGGGCGAGACACGCCGGAGGGGAGGTGTCGGGGGGTGGGCGCTTGCCTGAGCCGCCGGTCTCCCCTTCGTCGCGCATCGCACGCTGCTCGCGTGCTCGCCAGCGACACTTCCCCTCGCCAGCGAGGGGAAGAGCGATCTGAAAGCTCAACTTACACCCCCCGCCCGCCAAGCGCAGGCGTGGTGGTGGACTTCCCGCGTCGGGCGCCCGATCCTAGGGCGATGTCCGACGTCGTCTTCTTGAGCCCCGGCAAGCGCGAACAGACCAAGCTCGCCAATCGCCAAGCCATATTGGACGCCGCCCGCGCCGTGTTCCGCGAGCTCGGCTACGAGGTCGCCACCGTCCGCGACATCATCCGCCGCACCGGGCTCTCGGTCGGGGCCTTCTACAACTACTACCGCTCCAAGGAGGAGGTGATCGCCGCGCTGGCGGACGACGGCGCGCGCCGCTTCCGCCCGATCCTGCACGCCGAATACCTGAAGGCGCAGGACTTCGAGTCCTATCTGCGCGGCGCGACCCGGGCCTACTTCGAGTTCGTCGCCGCCGAGGCCGAGGCCTGGGGCAAGGAGCCGACGGCGCAGGCGTCGGAGCCCTACACGCGCAACACCCCTGAGATTCAGGCCGTGCACGAGGAGGTGCGCGCAGCGCTGGCCGGGGTGATGGAGCGCGGCCTCGCGCCGCGGGTCGATCTCGACTACCTCGCCACCGCCTGCATCGCCATCGTGCGCGAGGTCGGCGAGCGCATGGTGACGCGCCGCCCGCCCGACGTCGCCGCGGCGACGGAGTTCTGCGTGTCGCTGATCCTGGGCGGACTGGCGGCGGCGCCGCGGGTCGACCCTTAAGCTCCGGCATGGCCGACCCGGCGCTCCAGAACGCTGCGCTGAAGGCGGCGCTGTCCCTGCCCCGTCCGGTGCTCCGGCTGCTGTCCGGCGGCGGCGTGGTCTATCGCGGCGGGCGCACGCTCGACCCGCGCCTGCAGTTCCTCGCCAGCCACGGCCGCGGCCTGCCGGCGCTGGAGAGCGTGACGCCGCAGGAGGCGCGGCTGATCAGCGTGCAGATGATCAAGATGCTGGACGGGCGGCTCGAGCCCGGCGTCGCGTTGGAGCACCTGACGATCGAGACCGAGGCCGGCCCGTTGAACGCGCGGGCCTACCGGCCGGCGGTGCAGGACCCGGCCGCGCCGGTGATCGTCTACGCCCACATGGGCGGTGGCGTGATCGGCAACCTCGACACCAGCCACCTGTTCTGCGGCATCCTCGCCGCCGTGGCCAAGGCGCCGGTGCTGTCGGTCGACTATCGCCTCGCGCCGGAAGATCGCTTCCCGGCCGGGCTGGACGACACGCTGGCGGCCTACCGCTGGGCCCGGGCCAACGGCGGACGCTTCGGCGCGCCAGCCGGCGTGGCCGCGATCGGCGGCGACGCGATGGGCGCCAACTTCGCCGCCGTGATCTGCCAGGAGCTGCGCCGCCACGGCGAGCCGCAGCCGGCGCTGCAGCTGCTGGTCTATCCGGTGGTCGACGTCGCCAGCGAGACCCAGTCGATGACCACCTACGCCGACGCCTATCCGCTGTCGCGCGACCTGATGACCTGGTTCATGGGCCAGTACCTGGGCCCCGAGGACGATCCGGCCGATCCGCGGCTGTCGCCGATCAAGCAGGCGGACCTCGCTGGTCTGGCCCCGGCGGTCATCGCCACCGCCGGGTTCGACCCGCTGGTGGACCAGGGCGAGGCCTACGCCAGGGGCTTGAACGCCGCCGGGACAGCTGTCGTCTACCGCTGCTACGACGCGCTGGCGCACGGGTTCTGCGCGTTCGCGGGCGTCGTCCCGGCCGCCGCGGTCGCCTGCCGCGAGATCGCCGGCCTGGTGCGCGAGACCATCGAGGGGAGAGGTCGCTGATGCGGGCGTTGATGGTGGAAGAGCTGGCGCCGGACTACGCCGGCTGCGTGCTGCGCGACTTCCCGACCCCGGACCCCAAGCCCGGCGAGGTGCTGGTCGAGGTGCGCGCCGCCGCGGTCAACTTCCCCGACCTGTTGCAGACCCGCGGCGAATACCAGCACAAGCCGCCGCTGCCGTTCATCCCAGGCCTGGAACTCTCGGGCGTCGTGGCCAGGGTCGGCGAGGGCGAGCGCCGCTGGAAGGTCGGCGACGAGGTGGCGGGCGGGGCGAGGCTCGGCGGGTTCTCCGACATGGCGATCTGCTTCGCGCAGGGTCTGCGGCCCAAGCCGCCGGGCCTCAGCTTCGGGCAGGCGGCCGGGTTCGGCGCGGCGTACCTCACCGCCTATGTCGCGCTGGTGCGCCGCGCCGAGGCGCAGCCGGGGGAGTGGGTGCTGGTGCATGGCGCGGCCGGCGGCGTTGGCCTGGCCTGCGTCGACCTGGCCAAGGTGCTGGGTTGCAGGGTGATCGCCGCCTCGGCATCGGACGCGAAGCTGGCGGTGATCGAGGCCGAGTATGCGCCGGACGCCACCGTCAACGTCACCGGCGGGTTCCGCGAGCGGGTGAAGGAGATCACCGGCGGGCGCGGCGCCGACGTGGTCTACGATCCGGTGGGCGGCGACGTGTTCGACGAGAGCGTGCGCTGCATCGCCTTCAACGGCCGGCTGCTGGTGGTAGGTTTCACCTCGGGCCGGATTCCGACCATTTCGGTCAACATGCCGCTGATCAAAGGCTTCTCGGTGATGGGCGTGCGCGCCGGCGAGTATGGCCGGCAGTTCCCGGAAAAGGGCCGCGAGAACGGTGCGGCGATCTGGAAGCTGGCGGCCGAGGGCAAACTGAAGCCCCGGGTCTACAAGGAATACGCGCTGGACGACTGGCGCTCGGCGTTCGAACTCGCTGGCCGACCGCAAGGTGATCGGCAAATCGGTGATCGTCCCCTGACGCAACACCCTTCGGGATGCTCTTCCCCCCGCGAGTGGGGGGAAGTGTCGCAAACGAGGCCCGCCAGGGCCGATGTGCGACGATGGGGGGACCGGCGGCGCAAGGCTGTCGCTGGTGCGTCTCTCCCCTCCGTCGCGGCTCGCCTTGCCGCGGCTCGCCATCGCGACACCTCCCCTCGCCCGAAGCGAGGGGAGGAGCAGTCAGCATCAGCGCCGTGAGTGTCGTAGCCCAGCAACCGCGGCCGACCCTACAGGGGCTGCAGGCGCTGCGGGGGCTGGCGGCGCTGTCGGTGGTCGCCTACCACGCGTTCCAGAGCATCGACGACCGGTTCTGGGTGGGGGCCGCCGGCGTCGACCTGTTCTTCGTGATCAGCGGTTTCATCATCTGGACCGTCGGGTCGACCGAAGAGGCGAGCCCGCGCGTGTTCTTCTGGCGACGGCTGACGCGGGTCGCTCCCGCCTACTGGCTTGTGACGGGCGCCGTGATCCTCATCGCGACGCTGTGGCCGACGCTGATGCGGACCGTGTCGCTAAGCCCGGCGCATATCGCCTTGTCGCTGGCCTTCGTGCAGCACATCGATCCGCGCGGCCTGCCGTTTCCGGTGCTGCCGCCGGGCTGGAGCCTCGACTACGAGGCGGTGTTCTACGCCATCTTCACCCTGGTCCTGTTCGCGCCGGCGGCGGCGAGGTTCCGCCTGCTGCTGGCGGCGCTGGGCGCGGTGATCGCGTTCGGCATCCTCGATCCGCCGGCCTACTACCTGGGCGCCAACATGATGCTGCTGCAGTTCGGCGCCGGCGCGTGGCTGGCCAGACGCCGCCAGCTCGGCCGCCGCATCCTGCCAGAGATCGGCGTGGCGCTCGGCGCGATCGGCGCCCTGCTGCTCGCGGCGCAGGGCCTGACGGGCCTGCGGGACGATCTGTGGCGTCCGCTGCTCTGGGGTGTCCCCGCAGCCATGATCGTCGCTGGCGCGGTGGCGCTGGAGTCGGCGCCGCGGCTGGCGCCGCCGCCCGCGCTGCTGCGGCTCGGCGACGCCTCCTACGCGATCTACCTCTGCCACTTCGTCGCGGTGGCCCTCGTCGTGCGCCTGGTCGATGACGCACCGGCGTGGCTGTTTGTCCCCGCCGCGGTGGCGCTCTCGCTCGTGGCTGGCCTGCTGTTCCATCGCTGGATCGAACGACCGCTGATCGCGGCCTGCCGCGCCGTCCCCGGCCTGCTGGCGCGCCGGCCCGTTGCGAACGCCGCCGCCGAGCGCTGAGCGGGTGCGACAGGCCGGCGCATGCGCCGGTGCAGGGATTATTCATAATCGCAGCCGCAGAGTCGCACCAACCGCGGGTTGGGAGGCTTGATCGTTGTCAGCATCGGCGCTCCGCCGCGAACTCCCTGCGTCCGCGGGCGAACCGCCAGCCACCGCCGGCCTCGCCGTCTACGCCCGGGCGCTTTTCGCCGGCGCGGACCTGCAGCCGACCTGGGATGCGCTGATGGCGCGGGCGACCGCCGCGCCGCCTGACGTGGGCGCCATGCTCGACCTCTCGACCATCCTGCAACTGGCCGGCCAGCGCGAGCAGGGGCTGGCGCTGCAGGCCGACGCGCTGGCGCAGCAACGTCGCTATCGCCGCATCGTCGGCTCCGGCGACGGCCCCCGCCTGCTGGCGCTGGTCTCCACCGGCGACCTGATGGCCTCCACCCCGATCGACTTCCTGCTGTCGGGCTGGGACGGCGTCCTGGAGCTGATGTTCGTCGCCAACGGCGAGCGCGCGACGATCGCCATCCCCGAACATGACGTCGCGATCGTCTGCGTCGGCAAGTCGGACACCAACGCGTTGCTGCTCGACGCCCTGACCGATGCGGCCGCCCGCTGGCCGAAGCCGATCCTCAACGCCGCCCCGGGCGCGATCAAGCGCCTCGGCCGCGATCGCGCGCCGATCCGCCTCGAAGGCTGCGCCGGTCTCGACATGCCGCCGAGCCTGCGCATCAACCGAGCGCTGCTGGCGGCGCTGACGCTCGGCGCCGCGCCGCTTGGCGAGATACTGCCCGACCCGGCGTTCGCCGGCCGCGACTATCCGATCATCGTGCGCCCGGTGGGGTCGCACGCGGGCGTCGGGCTGGAGAAGCTGGATCATGCGTCGCAGATCGCCGGCTACCTCGAGCGCTGCGACGCCGAGCTGTTCTATCTGTCGCCGTTCGTCGACTACGCGGGTTCGGACGGCCGCTTCCGCAAGCTGCGCGTGGCCATGGTCGACGGCCAGCCGTTCATCGCCCACATGGCGATCTCCGATCACTGGATGGTGCACTACCTGAACGCCGGCATGGCCGAGGACGTCGCCAAGCGCGCCGAGGAAGCGCAGATGATGGCGACGTTCGACCAGGGTTTCGCCGCCCGCCACGCCAGCGCTTTCAAAGCGCTGCACGCCGCGTTCGGCCTCGACTACTTCGCCATCGACTGCGCCGAGGACCGCCAGGGCCGGCTGCTGGTGTTCGAGGCCGACACCGCGATGATCGTCCACGACATGGATCCGCCGGACCTCTATCCCTACAAGGCGCCGGCGATGATGAAGCTGTTCGCCGCGTTCCAGGCGATGATCGGCGAACGCGCCGCGCGTTGAACGCCATCGACGCCCTCTATTGGGCGCATGAGATCAATCGATTGGACCCCCTTCCCATCCAGGCTTAAGGACGAGGTGCGCTCGGGCCCTCCGTGGCCCGCCCAACCCCTAAGAGGACGAGACCGATGCCCCTTGCCAACAGCAAGACCGTGCAGAACCTGAAAGACGCCTTCGCCGGCGAGAGCCAAGCCAACCGCCGCTATCTCTATTTCGCGCAGAAGGCCGACGTCGAAGGCTACAACGACGTCGCCGCGGTGTTCCGCTCCACCGCCGAGGGCGAGACCGGCCACGCCCACGGTCACCTCGAGTTCATGGAGGAAGTCGGCGACCCGGCCACCGGCCTGCCGATCGGCCCCACCGGCTCGAACCTGAAGGCCGCCATCGCCGGCGAGACCCACGAGTACACCGACATGTACCCCGGCATGGCCCGCACCGCCCGCGACGAAGGCTTCGACGAGATCGCCGACTGGTTCGAGACCCTGGCCAAGGCGGAAAAGTCCCACGCCGGCCGCTTCCAGCGCGCGCTGGACACGCTGGACTAGGAATGCCCGCACGCCCTCCCTCCCCTCGTGGGGAGGGAAAGGCGATGCGAAGCGTCGCCAGGGTGGGGGAGTCGGACGCCTGCACAGGCGCCGTCCACCTCAGCCGTCTTCGGACTCCCCCACCCTGACCGCTTCGCGGTCTGTCCCTCCCCGCAAGGGGGAGGGAGGAAGCACTTATGACCGACACCCCGCCCACCGCCGAAGCGCCGCGCGAAGGCTCGCTCGAGGCGCCGTTCCGCCATCCGATCGCCTGGCGCGATCCGGCGTTCTACGACCTGGAGAAGGTCGAGGCGGAGATGGAGCGGGTGTTCGAGATCTGCCACGGCTGCCGCCGCTGCTTCAATCTGTGCAACTCGTTCCCGCGCCTGTTCGACATGATCGACGAGGGCAAGACCGGCGAGGTCGACGGCGTGCCGAAGGCGCGCTACGGCGAGGTCACCGAGGCCTGCACGCTCTGCGACATGTGCTTCATGACCAAGTGCCCCTACGTGCCGCCGCACGAGTGGGCGGTCGACTTTCCGCACCTGTTGCTTCGCCACCGCGCGGCCAAGCGCAAGGCGGAAGGCGGCGAAGTGATCCGCGAGCAACTGGGCCAGACCGACCGCAACGGCAAGCTCGCCGCGCCGATCGCGGGCCTGGCCAACTGGGCCAGCGCCAAGGGCAACAACCTTACCCGCCCGGCGATGGAGGCGATGCTCGGCATCGACCGCGACGCGCTGTTGCCGCGGTATCACGCGAAGAAGGCGACTGACCTGGCCAGGGCGGCGCCGGCGCCCGATCCGGCAGGCCCGGCGTACGGCAAGAAGCGCGCGGTGATCTACGCCACCTGCTTCGCCGAATATAACCAGCCCTCGACCGCGACCGCGGCGCTGGCGGTGCTGGCGCGGCAGGGCGTCGAGGCCCGGCTGGTCTATCCGCAGTGCTGCGGCATGCCCCAGCTGGAGGCGGGCGACCTGGCGGCGGTGGCGAAGGACGCGGCGAAGGTCGCGGGCGATTTCGCCTCCTGGATCGCCGCCGGCTACGACGTTGTCACGCTGACGGCCAGCTGCGGCCTGATGATGAAGTTCGAGTGGCCGCTGATCCTGCCCGAGAACGCGTACGTGCGTTCGCTCTCCAGCGCGACCAAGGACATCTGCGAATACGTCGTCGGCCTCTCGAAGACCTACGGGCTGGCCGAGGGCATGACCCCGATCGCGGGAAATATCACCCTGCACCACGCCTGCCACGCCCGGGCGCAGAACATGGGCGCCAAGTCCGCCGAGATGCTGCGGCTGATCCCGGAGACCAAGGTCGACCTGGTCGAGCGCTGCTCCGGCCACGGCGGGACCTTCGGGGTGATGAAGGAGACCCACGCCGTCGCGGTGAAGGTGGGCAAAGCCCGCCGCCCGCCAGGTGGCGCAGAAGGGCAACGACACGCTCTGCTCCGACTGTCCGCTCGCCTGCAAGCACCTGGGCGAGCTGGTCAGCGCCGACCTGAAGGAGGGCGCCGCGCCGCCGACCCAGGCCCACCCGATCGAGATCCTGGCCCGCGCCTACGGCCTCGCCTGATGGAAACCGCCCAGTTGGAACCTGCCATGCCCCTCGCCGATCGCAAGATCACCGCCGCCGACATCCTTCCCGCCGCCGAGTTCGGCGCGCAGCGCAAGGCCCGCCGCGCCGCGTTGCTGCCTACGAAACGCCTACGCCGGGTGGCGCTGGGCCCCTGGTGCACGGTCTATTTCGAGAGCTTCGAGACCATGCTGTTCCAGATCCAGGAGATGTTGCTGATCGAGAAAGGCGGCGACGAACAGCTGGCCGACGAGCTGGCCGCCTACAATCCGATGATCCCGCAGGGCGCGGAGCTGACCTGCACGCTGATGTTCGAGATCGACGATCCGGACCGCCGCGCGCGAGTGCTGGCCGAGCTGGGCGGGGTGGAGGACCACTTCTTCCTCGAGATCGACGGCCGGCGCGCCGACGCGGTCCAGGAGGGCGACATCGAGCGCACCCGCGAGGACGGCAAGACCTCGTCCGTGCACTTCCTGCACTTCCCGCTGACCCCGGCCCAGATCGCCGCGTTCAAGACTCCGGGCGCCCGCGTGCTGATCGGCTGCGACCACCCGAAATACGCCCACCTGGCCGTCATCTCCGACGACAGCCGCGCCGAGCTGGCGAGGGACCTGGCTTAAGCTCGGCCGCCATCGGTCTTTGTCATCCCGGAGAGCCGCGTAGCGGACTCATCCGGGATCTGCTTCACCGCCGGCGCAAAGCAGATCCCGGCTCTCCGCCGCTTCGCGGCTGCGGCCGGGATGACAAGATCTGTGAGGTTCGTGGTCAAAAAAGCTGACTCCCCGCGGCTCCGGCGGGGGCCTATCCTCGCGCCATTGACCCAACAGCACATTGGAGGCGCGCCATGATCGAGGTTCATTTCTGGCCGACCGGCAACGGCAAGAAGGTGATCATCCTGCTGGAAGAAGCGGGGATCCCCTACCGGATCAAGCCGGTGAACATCGGCAAGGGCGACCAGTTCGAGCCCGACTTCCTGAAGATCGCCCCTAACAACCGCATGCCGGCGATCGTCGACGACGAACCGATGGGCGGCGGCGCGCCGATCGCGATCTTCGAATCCGGCGCGATCATGATGTACCTGGCTGAAAAAGCAGGAAAATTCTGGCCGCAGGAACCGCACAAGAAGTACGACGTCGCGCAGTGGTGCTACTGGCAGACCGGCAACCAGGGCCCGAAGATGGGCGAGCAGGGCAACTTCGCCCGCGCCGCGCAGGACCCCAAGAACGGCGACCTGCACTACGCCCTCAACCGCTTCAACAACGAGGTGCACCGCCTTTACGGCGTCATGAACCTCGGCCTCTTCAACAAGCGCTACCTGGCCGCCGGCGAGTACACGATCGCCGACATGATCTGCTACCCCTGGTCGGTGAACTGGAAGATGCGCGGTATCGACCTGGACGAGTTCCCGAACGTGAAGCGCTGGCTGGACGAGATCGGCGAGCGGCCGGCGGTGCAGAAGGCGATGGCGCTGGGGCCGGAGTTCCGCGAGGACCCGGCGACGATCAGCGAGGAAGAGCGCACCCGCCGCGCCGGAATCCTCGCCAACCAGCGCGCCTGGCCGGTGCCGAAGGAATGGATGACCGCCGCCGCTGAATAGGCCTGCGCCGCGAGCTACCGGCAGGCGTATTGCGTCACGTCCGGCGGCGAGGCGCCCCAAGGTCCTGCGGATTGGCTCGCGCCAACTCTGCGGCCGCTGGCGCCGCGGCCGGAATAGAGGACGTAGCCGATCCGGCGCCGCTCGCCGAGCCTGCAGTTGAACTGGATCGCATAGCGCACCGAGCGATAGGCGTGGCCGCCGGCGTAATGCGGCGACGGGTAATCCCGGACGATGTGGATCACGACCAAGCCGCCTCGGCGGCCCTCGACGGCGTAGCCGCCGCGCAGCCGCGCGCAGGCCGCCACTGTCGCCGGATCGCCTCGTGCGCCGTGGTTGCAGTTCCAGTCGTCGTTATCGCGCTGATGGCCCTCGTCGCGGCCGACCTCGTAGGTGGTCCCGCGCAGGCGCTGACAGGCGTCCAGGGTCGCCGGATCGTTCGGGTCGCCGTGGTTACAGTTGTAGTCGTCGGAATTGTACTGGTGGCCAACGTCGGCGCCGGCGCCAACGGTGGTGTGGCGCAGCCGGCTGCAGGCCTCGATCGTGGTCGGATCGTCCGGCGCGCCGTGATTGCAGTTCCAGTCGTCGGAGTCCGCCTGGCGTCCCTGCGCCTGCGCCGCCGGGGCGACGGACAGGCACAGCATCGCGGCCGCCAGCGCCAGCAGCGCCGCCAGAGCGGCGGCCGGTCCCGCGAAGCGGTCGTTCAGTCGATCGATCGTGCGCATTGGCAACACCCCACTGCCCCTCGCCATGACCGAGTTTGGCCCGGAACGGCGCCGCTTGCATCAACCTTCACTTCTGAACGGGCGATGAAGCGTCGCCGTCTGCGCCCTGGAAATGCGCAGAACGCGACATCGCAATCGTGTGAACGATGTTCAGTTTGACGCCGGCCGACCGCGCCGCCAATTTGCCCTCGCGGTAGCCGCCGCCGGCCCGATCACCCGGCGATCGCCTCCCGCCGCTCAACCGATCCAAGCGAGCGCCGCCGGCGCCCCGGGCTTCCAAACCCCGGGGTGTCCGGGAGGGCGCGTGCACCTCGCTGCAACTTCGTGCCTGTCGCTGCGCCTTCCCGCACCGCACGCAGCAACGCTAGGTTCCGGGCGAGCGTGATGAGGCCAGGCGACCGCGTGACTTCAAAATCCCGCTCGCGACCATCAGTAGAGCCCGAGGGTTCAGATCGTCCCCACGATCTGGACCCGTCGGCTTGTCTGGGTCAGCCGGGCTCGCCTGCGACCCCGGCGTCGTCGCGGGCATGGTCGTCGGCCCGGGCGCGACGGGCCGTCTTGGCCGTGCCGGGCAGGCCCTCGAACAGGCTCTCGATCGGCAAGCCGAGCACCGCGGCGATCGCATAGAGCTTCGAGGCGCTGATCCGGTTGGTCCCGCGCTCGTATTTCTGGACCTGCTGGAAGGTGAGGTTGATGGCGCTCGCCAGGGAAGCCTGGCTCATGCCCAGCGCGCGACGGCGCAGCCGAACGTTCGCGCCGACCTGGCGGTCGACCGGATCGATGTGTTCTGCTTGAGAAGTGGCGTTCATCGCCCGCTACTAACAGACCGTAGTTCGTCGAAAGCGCGGCAAGGCGGCGCACCCGCCGGGCGGACTACCCGAAATGAGTAGCGCCAGCGCGCGATCTTGTGATGCAAATCAATGGACGGCGCGCGCGCGGCCGCTACGCGGGACGCCAGTCGCCGCCGCAGGGACCTTCGTTGGCAAGCAGCAATCGCAAACCGAGCCCTGTTCAGGGCGACGAGATCGCGGCGCTCAGCGTCGATGGCGTACGCGCCGCCGTCCGGCTCAGCGACGAATACGTGCTGCGGGCCCTTCGGCTGATCAGCGACCTGGCGGGCGGCGAACTGCTGACCGCGATCGTCTTCCGCGCGATCGTGGCCGGCAACATCGGCTATCTGGACGGCAATGCGGCCGAGGCGGCGCAGTATGCGGACATGGACACCATGCCGCCCGACCGCCTGCGCCGGCCGGTGAGCGTGCTTTCGGTCGCCAACTCGCTCGGCATCCCCTACGAGACCACCCGCCGGCACGTGCGCAAGCTGATCGCGGCCGGCCATTGTCGCAGGGAAGCCAAGGGCGTGATCGCCCCGGCGGCGGCGCTGTCCGGGCCGGCGGCCGAAACGGCGATGCTCGCCAATCTCGCCAACCTGCGCCGACTGTTCCGCGGGCTGAAGAAGGCGGGCGTGGAGTTCTAGCGCGGACGGATCGCCCGACTACCCAATCCGGGGATCACCGCCCCGGAACCAACTCGCCGAACCGCCGCGGCCGGCCCACACTGGCTGGGCCACTCCGAAACCGCCCCCGGAGCGGCCGAGCCGCGGCGGCGACTGCGCCGAGAAGACTTGAACCGGATCGTCATGCATCGCGCCAGAGCGGCCTCGGACCGCCGACCGTTGTTGGCCCTCGGCCTGGGCCTGGCCGGCTTCGCCGCGTCGCTGCTGATCGCCCTTTATGTGCGCTAGCCGCACCGTCCACGCGCCTGCGAGGGACTGGTGGAGCCGAGCGGAATCGAACCGCTGACCTCCTCATTGCGAACGAGGCGCTCTACCAACTGAGCTACGGCCCCACTTCGCCTAGGCGAAGGGCGCGGCAGATAAGGGCGGGCGCCGGTGGCTGTCAAGGATGCCGCCGCTGCGACGGTTCGCCTTGCCGCCGGGGGGCGAGCACGATAGCTAGCGCCTCTCGCCAAGGCGGCGCCGAGACGTATGGCTGCAATCATCAACTTCGTTTTCGCGGTGATCTCGGCCCTGATGACGCTGGTCGTCTGGGTCATCATCGCCAACGCCATCATCAGTTGGCTGATCGCCTTCGACGTCGTGAACATGCGAAACCGCGTCGTCCGCAACATCGTGACGTTCCTCGACGCGCTAACGCGCCCGATCTTGCGGCCCTTTCGCCGCATTATCCCGCCGCTCGGCGGCGTCGACATCACGCCGGTGATCCTGATCATCCTCATCAGCGCGGCGCAGAGTTATCTGCTGCCGGCGCTGCAAGGCTGGCTGCTGACGCTGGTCGGCTAGCGCAGCGCCTTCAAAACCCGGGACGCCGCACCCCTGCGGCCGCCTCGCGCGTTGAAGGCGGATGGCCCAGCCGAATCCGACGCCCTCTCCCCGTGGACCGCGTCGGCGGCCCGCCCCGCCAGGACGTCGGCCCACCAGCCGCGTCGTCCGCCCCGAGACCCTTGGCCCGGCCGCGCCCGCCGCACCGCCCTCGCCCCAGCCCGGCCCTCGCCGCACATGGCGCGCCATCCCGGCCCCGCTGCGCCGGCTGGGCGCTGGACTGACGCTGCTGCTGATCGCCGTGGCGCTTTTCGCCGCGGCGTTCCAGTGGAACTGGCTGCGCGGGCCGGTGGGCGAGTTCGCCACCGCCAGGCTGCAGCGGCAAGTCACGATCCACGGTGACCTCAGCGGCCGTGTCTGGTCATGGACACCCTATGTGACCGCCCGCGACGTGACGGTGGCGCAGCCGGCCTGGGCCGGGAAGGGCCAGATGGCCACGCTCCCCAGCCTTACGGTCGGGCTCGACCTGAAAGCCCTGCTGCGCGGCAGGTTCCTGCTGAGCGTGGTCGACGCCCAGCGTCCAAGCTTCGCGCTGGTGCGCGACGCGACCGGCCGCGACAACTGGAGCTTCGGCCCGTCCGGCTCGGGGTCCTCGGCGCTGCGGCTGCCACCGATCCGCAGCTTCACCATTTCGAACGGCCACATGACCTTGGCCGACGCGCGTCGACGGCTGATGTTCAGCGGCGAGGTTTCGTCCGACCAGCGGGCCATCGGCTACGGCGCCGGGCATTTCGCCCTCGCCGGGCGCGGCACGCTGAACGGCACGCCGTTCCTGGCTCAGGTTCTGGGCGGGCCGCTGATCAACGTCGATCCGGGCAAGCCCTATCCGTTCCAGACCGACATCCGCGCCGGCGCCACCCACATCGTGGCGCACGGGACACTGCCGCGCCCGTTCGACCTCGCCGTGTTCCAGGCGAGCGGCCGCGTGACCGGCGACGACCTGGCCGATCTGTTCGACCTGACCGGCGTCACCACGCCCAATTCGCCGCCGTACGACGTGACCGCGCAGCTGAGCCGCCACGGCGAGATCGACGACATCTCGGCCATCCACGGCCGGTTCGGCTCGACCGATATCGCCGGACATCTGCGGCTCGAAACCAGGGCCGGCAGGCCGGACCTGACCGGCGAGCTGTCCTCGCGACGGCTGAAGCTGGCCGACCTGACGCCGGTGATCGGCGGCGCGCCGCGCGGGGCGATCAAGGGGGCGGTCACCTCCGCGCGGCAGCAGGCGACCGCGGCGAGGCTGACGGCGGAGCGGCGGGTGTTGTCGGACGCGCGCCTCGACGTGGTGCGCGTGCGCCTGAACGACGCCGACGTGAGCTACCGCGCCGAGAGCGTCGACGCCGGCCCGCTGCCGATCCGCCAGCTGTCGCTGCACGCCAGGCTGGATCACGGCCTGCTCGTCATCGACCCGCTGTCGCTGCTGTTGCCACAGGGGTCGATTTCGGGCCGGGTCCGGCTCAACGCGCGGGGCGACACGCCGGTCACCGCGATCGACGTGGCGCTGGCTCGGGGCCGTGTGCAGGATCTGTTGTCCCAGCCGGGCGGACCTGCGCCAATTGAGGGAACCCTGGAGGCGCGGGCGCAGCTCTCCGGAGTCGGCGATTCAGTCCGTTCGGCCGCCGCGAGCGCCAACGGCACGGTGGCCTTCGCGATTCCCCAAGGTCAGATGCGTCGGTTGTTCGCCGAGCTGCTCGGGCTCGACGTCGGTCGGAGCCTGTTTCTCTATCTGTCCAAGGACCAGACACCGACACCGGTGCGGTGCGCCGTCGCCGAGTTCCGGGCTCAGGGCGGCGTGCTGACAGCGCAGCGGCTGATCATCGACACCGGGGCGGTGCACGCCGAGGGCGGCGGCGCGATCGACCTGCGCAACGAGACGCTGAACCTCGCCATAAGCGGAAAGCCGAAGCATTTCAGGCTGCTGCGCGTCGACGCGCCGATCACGCTGAAAGGCCGGCTGGACGATCCGAAGCTTGGGATCGACTTCAGCAAACTCGGGCCGCAACTTGGGACGGCGGCGCTGCTCGGCGTCGTCTCGCCGCTCGCCGCGATCGTGCCGTTCATCGCCCCGGGGACGGCCAAGGACGCCGATTGCGGCGCCCTGCTGGCCGAGGCCGCGACGCACGGCGCGCCGGTTCCCCGCGCCGCGCGCGTTGCAGCTAAGCATTGAACCGCCGCAATGAGGCGCGCTTTATCATTTCTAAGCTCCTCGCCGCCCACCATCCGGTTCGCGTGACCTTCCCCAGCCCCAACACCGAGTTCGCCCGACCCCGCGCGCCACGCCCGAAGCGGCGCGGGACGGCGATCGCGCTGATCGCGCTCGGCGTCGTGGCCGCGGTGGTCGTCGTGGCGGGCGCTATCGGCGCGGTGATCGTCAACGGCTACATCGCCGGCGCCCCGCCAATGCCCTCGCGCGAGGCGCTGTGGCAGGTGCGCCGCTCGCCCGGGATGAAGTTCCTCGACCGCAACGGCAATCTGATCGCCACCCGCGGCGCGAAGTACGGCGGGGCGGTGAAGCTGGCGCAGCTGCCTCCCTACGTGCCCAAGGCGTTCCTCGCCGCCGAGGACCGACGATTCTACCAGCACGGGCCGATCGATCTGCACGCGATCGCCCGCGCCGCCCTGGCCAACCTGCGCAAGCAGCGCTCGGCCGAGGGCGCGTCGACGCTGACTCAGCAGCTGGCGCGCACCCTCTTCCTGAAGCGCGAGCAGTCGCTGAAGCGCAAGGTGCAGGAGGCCTATCTCGCCTGGGAGCTCGAACAGAGCATGTCCAAGGACGAGATCCTCGAGCTCTACATGAACCGCACCTATTTCGGCGATGGGGCCTATGGCCTGGACGCCGCGGCGCAGACCTATTTCGGCAAGCCGGCGAGCCAGCTGACCCTGATCGAGGCCGCGACCCTGGCGGGCCTGCCCAATGCGCCCAGCCGGCTGGCGCTGACCAACGACATGGCCGGCGCCGTCGCCCGCGGCCACCGCATCCTGGCGACCATGCGCAGCGAGGGCTGGATCAGCGACGGCCAGCTTACCACCGCCCTGGCGACGGGCCCGGTCCTGGTGACCGCCACTCACGTCGGCGAGGGCGACGAGGGCTACGTGCTGGACCAGGCCGCCACCGAGGCGGCGCAGTTGGCGGCCGGCGCCGCCCCCGACCTGGTGATCCGCACCACGATCGATCCGGCGCTGCAGACGCTGGGCACGAACACCCTGCGCGACGTGATCGCCAAGCAGGGCGCCGCGCGGCATGTGACCCAGGGCGCGCTAGTGACGCTGGCGCCCGACGGCGCGATCCTGGCGATGGTCGGCGGGCTGGACCACGACAAGAGCCCGTTCAACCGCGTCGTCCAGGCGCACCGCCAGCCCGGCTCGTCGTTCAAGGCGTTCGTCTACGGCGCGGCGGTCGAGCACGGCGCGCGGCCGACCGACGTGCGCGAGGACGCCCCGATCAGCTACGCCGGCTGGAACCCGGAGAACTACGGCAAGGGCTACGCCGGTCAGGTGACGCTGCAGTCGGCGCTGGCGCGCTCGTTGAACACCGTGGCCGTGCGGCTGACGCTCGAGGTTGGACCTGACGCGGTCGCCGACTTCGCCCGCCGGCTGGGTCTGACCGACATTCCCGCCCATCCGGGCCCATCGATCGCCCTGGGCGCCTACGAGGTGACGCCGCTGGAGATGGCCACCGGCTACCAGGTGTTCCAGAGCGGCGGCGGGCGCACCGAGCCTTATCTGGTCAGCGAGATCCGTTCGACCCGCGGCGACCTGATCTGGGCCCACGCCACCTCGGCGCCGACGCCAGTGATGGACCCGCTCTATGCGACGCGCCTGGTCACGATGCTGAAGACGGTGATCACCGCCGGCACCGGGACAGGCGCCAACATCGGCCGCCCGGCCGCCGGCAAGACCGGCACCAGCCAGGACTGGCGCGACGCCTGGTTCGTCGGCTTCACCCCCGACCTGGTGACCGCGGTCTGGGTCGGGAACGACAGCGGTGCGCCGATGGCCAAGGTGACCGGCGGCGAACTGCCGGCGACGATCTGGAACCGCTACATGACCGTCGCCGAAAAGCCCTACCCATCGCGCGACTTCCCGTGGCTGGTTCCCGATCCGCCGGGATCCGACAACCCGCTGCAGACCGTCTCCGAGGAGACCGGCCCCTACGAGGACGAGCCCGACGTCAGCGGGCCGCGCGATGACGGCGTTGTGGCCGGCGACGACGGGACGGCCGATCAGCCGCCGCCGCGCGAGGATGATCGCGCCGAGATCGACAGCGGCGACGGACGCGGATCGGTGGTCATCCATGGCGGACGCTACTCGAACCTGGCGCCGCAGCGCGGCTACTACGACGGCGACGGCGAGGCCCCGCCCGGGGATCGCGGCGCGCGTCGGTGGCGCGACGCCCCACCCGAAGACGCTGCGGACCCGCCGCCCCCGCCGCGGCGCTGGCGCGCGCCGCCCGATTCATCGGCTGACGATGACCCGCGCTATCGCTATTAGAGGGCCTAGTCCCCGAGTCTGAGAGTTGCGCCATGGCCTGGACCGATCGCGGCCCGGTTTCCGTTCCTTCAACGCCCGTCGTGGGCGTCGTCGCGTTTCTGATCGGCGTGGCGGCGATCGCCGGCGTCGGACTCGGTTTCAAGGCCAGCTCGCGCGACGCCAACCGCCCGGCGCAGGGGCTGGTCGACACCCAGACGTCGGGCCAGGCGATTCTGGCGCAGCCAATCGTCGAACTGCCGCAGCCGCAGGCGGCGCCGAAGGCGGCCAACACCGTCCTTGCGGACTCCAATTCGACCGACAACGGCGACGACTCCGCCGCCATTGCGCAGAAGACGGCCGCAGTGCAGGCGGCGCAGTCGAAGCCGGCGCAGGCGCCCAGCAATCCTGACGAGACCTTCGCCTCTCCCAGCGAGCGGCCGCAGGCCCCGGCCAAGCCCTCGACCGACGAGGCGCCGCCCACCGCGCCGAAGAGCGACGTGCCGTTCTAGTCCGGGTCGAGGGTTCCATTCCTTCGGTCATGGCCGGGCGTCAGGCCCGGCCACCCAAGCACACCCCCGAACCGTGGCTGCGCCGGGCGCAGCCACCCTGTGCGTCTGCGTGCCTGGGTCGCCGGGACTGACGCCCGGCGACGACCGAAATAGGGGAAATGGGACTGCGTCGAAGCCCTCAGGTCTTCATGTCGAGCAGAGTCTGTTCCTGCTTGTCGGCGGCTTTCAGCACCTTGACGTTCCAGGCGAACGCGCGGCCGGCGGCCATCGCGTTGCTGATCTCGGCGATCGGGTCGATCTCCGGGCCCTGGACGAAGCCGCGGGCGTTCGCAGCCGCCGAGGTCGGGTCGTAGACCACCATCGTCCCCGGCTTCAGCGTCACCGCCTGGGCCAGCACGCCGCCGGTGGGCACGGCGCTGTTGTTGACCTCGATCGGCTGGTAGCCGCTGGCGCCCACCGCCGACGTGTCGTTGGCGTTGACGACATTCGACGCCGAGGCGTTCAGCTTCAGCGTCGCGGCGGCGATGCCGCTCTGGGCTATGGCGGCGACAGGCATCACGCCGTCAGGATAGGCCAGCCAGGCTTAAGGCGTTGAAAAGAGGCGTGGTTTACCGGCGATTAGGCAAGTCGCCCGGTCAGACGCCGGCGATGCTGTGGCTCGTCGCCCGGCCCTCGCGCGGCGCGATGGCCCGCGGCAGCTTGAAGGTGACCGTCTCCTGGCGGGTGGCGATCTCCTCGATCTCGACGTCGTAGCGTTCGTTCAGCGCGGCCAGCACGCCCTGCACCAGCAGCTCCGGCGCGGAGGCGCCGGCGGTGAGGCCGAGCGTCGCCACGCCGTCGAACCAGTCCCAGTCGATGTGTTCGGCCTCGTCGATCAGCTTGGCGTCCTTGGCCCCGGCCTTCAGCCCCACCTCGACCAGCCGCACCGAGTTGGACGAGTTGCGCGCGCCCACCACCAGCAGAGGTCGCAGCGCGTCGCCAGCGCCTTGACCGCATCCTGGCGGTTGGTGGTGGCGTAGCAGATGTCTTCCTTGTGCGGCGCGGCGATCTCGGGGAAGCGGCGGCGCAGCGCCTCGACCATCTCGGCGGTGTCGTCGAGCGACAGCGTGGTCTGGGTGACGAAGGCGAGGTTGCCAGGGTCGCGCGGCACGAACGCCTCGGCCTCCTCCACCGTCTGGATCAGGGTCACCGCGCCGGGCGGCAGCTGGCCCAGCGTGCCCACCACCTCGGGGTGGCCGGCGTGGCCGATCAGCACGATCTCGCGGCCGGCGGCGAAATGCCGCTCGGCCTCGACATGCACCTTGGAGACCAGCGGGCAGGTGGCGTCGAGGTAGATCATCTGGCGCTTGACCGCCTCGGCCGGCACCGACTTGGGCACGCCGTGGGCCGAGAACACCACCGGCCGGTCGTCCGGGCACTCGTCCAGCTCCTCGACGAACACCGCGCCCACCGCGCGCAGGCGGTCGACCACATGGCGGTTGTGCACGATCTCGTGGCGCACGTAGACCGGCGCGCCGTACTTCTCGATCGCCCGTTCGACGATCTGGATCGCGCGGTCGACCCCGGCGCAGAAGCCGCGGGGGCTGGCGAGCAGGACTTTGATGGTTGGACGCATGATTTGCGCAAGTTAGGCGTTTCCGCCGCCCGCCGCCAGCGGCGCGCCCGCGTTGCGGCGCCGCCCATATGCCTTTATCAGACCCACATCCGGCTCACCGCCCCAGTAGAGCTTCCCCGGGACCCCCTCCCATGCGCCGCTTCGTCCACTACGCCTTCATCGCCTGCGCCGGCCTGACGTGGCTCGCCGCGAGCCCGAGCCACGCCCAGATCGGCGGCGGCGGCAGGGGTGGCGGCGGCGGTGGTGGTGGCGGCGGCCAGCAGCAGGACGACGACGAAAAGACCCGCAAGCGCAACGAGGAATGGGGCACCGGCGGCTCGAACCTGTCGCTGCCGCAGCTGCGCAACGCCGGGCCGTGCCCCTACGTGAAGGTGCTCTACGACGCCGCGCGCTATGTCGAACTGGCCGACAACAAGCCCTCCGCCGGGCCGTCGGCTTCACCGGCGAGATCGAGAACCTCAGCTCGGCCTGCGAGTACAAGTCCGACCAGCCGATCCGGGTGGAGGCGCGCGTGCTGTTCGAGTTCGGCCGCGGCCCGCGCGCCGAGGGCTCGCGCAAGACCTACCGCTATTGGGTGGCCGTCACCGACCGCGACCGCGGCGTGCTCGACAAGGAGTATTTCGACGTGCCGGTCGATTTCCCGGCCGGCGCCGACCGGGTCCAAAAGACCGAGAAGCTCGACAACATCACCATCCCGCGCGCCGACCTGAAGGTCAGCGGGGCCAACTTCGAGGTGCTGGTCGGCTTCGACGTGACGCCGGAGATGGCCGACTTCAACCGCAACGGCAAGCGCTTCCGCGTCAACGCCGGCGAGGCCACAGCCCAGGCGAGCGGCCCCGGGAGCAGATGACCGATCTGAGGACCGACCTTGGCGAGGCGGTCGGGGCCGCCTTCGTCGAGGCGGGCCTTGCGGCGAGCTTCGGACGGGTGACACCCTCCGACCGGCCGGACCTGGCCGACTTCCAGTGCAACGGCGCGCTCGCCGCCGCCAAGGCCGCGGGCCGCAAGCCGCGCGACATCGCCGAGGACGTCGCCGCCCGGCTGGCGGGCGATGCGCGGCTGAAGGGTGTCAGCCTCGCCGGCCCCGGCTTCATCAACCTGACGGTCAGCGAGGCGGCGCTGTCGGCCCGGGCCAACCAGATCGCCGGCGATCCGCGGCGGGCGCCGGCGAGGTGGCGACGACGCGGCGGGTGCTGGTCGACTACGGCGGCCCCAACGTCGCCAAGGAGATGCACGTCGGCCACCTGCGCGCCTCGATCATCGGCGAGGCGATCAAGCGGCTCTACCGGTTCCGCGGCGACACGGTGCTGGGCGACGCCCACTTCGGCGACTGGGGCTTCCAGATGGGCCTGCTGATCAGTGCGGTGCTGGACGCCGATCCGACCCTGGCCGAGCTCGTGGCGCGCTACGAGGCGGCGCCGGGCGATGCGACCGAGGCGCCGTTGCTGGCGCGGGTTTCCGAGACCGTGTCGCTCGAGGATCTCGACCGCATCTACCCGGCGGCGTCCGAGCGCTCGAAGACCGATCCCGCCTACCGCGACCGCGCCCGCAAGGCGACCGCCGAACTGCAGGCGGGGCGCGCTCGGCTACCGGCTGCTATGGGAGCATTTCGCCACCGTCACCCGCGCGGCGCTGCAGCGCGACTTCCACGCGCTCGGCGTCGACTTCGACGTCTGGAAGGGCGAGAGCGACGTCAACGACCTGATCGAGCCGATGGTGGCGGAGTTGCGCGCCAAGGGCCTGCTCTTGCCCGACCAGGGCGCCGAGATCATCCGCGTGGCCCGCAAGGCGACAAGCGCGAGCTGCCGCCGCTGCTGGTGGTCTCGTCGGAAGGCTCGGCGATGTACGGCACCACGGACCTGGCCACGATCCTCGACCGCAAGCGCTATTTCGATCCCGAGGCCGTGCTCTAGTGGTCGACCAGCGCCAGTCCGACCATTTCGAGGTGGTGTTCCGCGCCGCCTACCTGGCCGGCTACGCGGCCGAGGGATCGTTGGACCACATCGGCTTCGGCACCATGAACGGGCCGGACGGCAAG
>CAVXOD010000004.1:0-31495 GCA_963763385.1 uncultured Pseudomonadota bacterium
GACCGAGGCTGTGTGAAAACGCGGTGTGAGTTAGAATCCTGAAGCAACTGCTTCGGGGCTCAGGATGAAGCGCTTCGTCGAGGGTGAGGATCGTCGGCAGGGTGTGCTGCTGCCGGAGTTCCTGGACGACTACGTGTCGGAGGAGAACCCGGTGCGGGTGATCGAGGCGTTCGTCGAGGCGCTGGATCTGGGGGCGCTGGGGTTCGAGGGCGTGGTTCCGGAGGCGACGGGACGGCCCGCCTACCATCCGGGCCTGCTGCTGAAGATCTACGTCTACGGCTACATCAACCAGGTGGCGTCGAGCCGGCGGCTGGAGCGCGAGGCGCAGCGCAACGTCGAGCTGATGTGGCTGACCGGGCGATTGGCGCCGGACTTCAAGACCATCGCCGACTTCAGGAAGGACAACGGCCCGGCGATCCGGGCGACCTGCCGGCGGTTCGTCGACCTGTGCCGGCGGCTGGAGCTGTTCAGCCAGGCGCTGGCGGCGATCGACGGCTCGAAGTTCAAGGCGGTGAACGCGCGCGACAGGAACTACACCCGGGCCAAGCTGAAGAAGCGGATAGACCAGGTGGAGGCCAGCATCGCGCGCTACATGGCGGCGATGGAGACGGCCGACCGCCAGGAGGGCGAGCTGGCGCAGGCCAGGTCGGGCCGGCTGAAGGAGAAGATCGCCCAGCTTCGCGAGCAGATGGCGGCGTTCAAAGCGATCGAGCCAGTGGTGGAAGCCGCGCCGGACCAGCAGCTCTCGCTGAGCGACCCCGACGCGCGCTCGATGGCCACGAGCGGCAAGGGCACGGGCGTGGTGGGCTACAATGTCCAGACGGCCGTCGATGCTGAGCATCACCTGATCGTGGCGCACGAGGTGACCAACGCCGGCAACGACCGGGCCCAGCTGGCGAAGATGGCCGGCGAGGCCAAGGCGGCGATGGGCGCCGACGCGCTCGAGGTGCTGGCCGACCGCGGCTACTTCAGCGGTCAGGAGGTGCTGGCCTGCGAGCGGCTGGGCGTGACGCCCCTCGTGCCCAAGCCGCTGACCTCGGGCGCCAAGGCCAGGGGCCGCTTCGGCAAGCAGGACTTCGTCTACCGCCCGGACGAGGACGTCTACCGCTGCCCCGCCGGCCAGGCCCTGACCCGCCGCTTCACCGCGCTCGAAGAGGGCATGAACATCCACATCTACTGGACCTCCAACTGCGCCGGCTGCCCGCTGAAGGACCGCTGCACCAGCGGCAAGGAGCGACGCATCCGGCGCTGGGAGCACGAGGGCGTCATCGACGCCATGCAGGCCCGGCTCGACGCCAGGCCGGACGCCATGCGCATCCGCCGCGCCACCGTCGAGCACCCCTTCGGCACGCTCAAGGCCTGGATGGGCGCCACCCACTTCAAGATGCGGACCCTCGACAAGGTCCGAACCGAGATGAGCCTCCAGGTCCTCGCCTACAATCTGAAGCGGGTGATCGCGATCCTCGGCCCCAAGCCCCTCATGGCCGCAATGCGGGCCTGAGCGGACGCACTCTGCTTGTGCCGATGGCTCACGCCCAACAAGCGAGAGCGCCGCGCCGAGCCCGCGAGAAGACCCTCAGATCACGTTCTCACACAGCCTGGACCCACACCGGAACTTACGAGGGTCTGCCATTGGGCGCGCCAGCAGGGTGTCAGGGGGGAGCTTATCCTCCGCAAGGGCGATGCCACCTCCGCCAGCGGCTGCCGCGCACCCACCTGTCGCAACCTTTGCCGTAGCTGCGCGTTGAGCTCCTGTACGCGGGCCGCGGCGCAAGGCGCGCTGGGGCGTTCGCGCACAACAACGGGGACGGGCTCATGCGCCGGCCCAGTGCCATTCCCCCAACCCTGTTCGTCCTTTTGGTCGTTGTAGGCGCGGCGGTGGCTTGGCTGATTCGCGTCAGCGTCGGCGCCGCGCCAGCTGTCGCGTTCCACGCCGTGGTCGTCGTCGCGGCCGGCTTGCTGGCCGCAGCGATCAAGATCGCCAGCCAATGGGAGCGGGCGGTGGTTCTGCGCCTGGGGCGGTTCCGCGCGCTCAACGGCCCCGGCCTGTTCTTCATCATCCCGATCGTCGACGTCATTCCCTACTGGATCGACATTCGGGTGATCACCACAACCTTCAAGGCCGAGAAGACCCTGACCAAGGACACCGTGCCCGTGGACGTGGACGCGGTGCTGTTCTGGAAGGTCTTCGATCCCCAGCGGGCGGCCCTGGACGTCGAGGACTACCGCAGCGCCATCGCCTGGGCCTCCCAGACCGCCCTGCGCGATGTCATCGGCAAGACCATGCTCGCCGACATGCTGGAGGGACGCGAGAGGATCGGCAAAGAACTGCGTCGGATCATCGACGAGCGCACCGAGCCCTGGGGCGTCAACGTCATCTCGGTAGAGCTTAAGGACGTCCTGATCCCCGCCTCCCTGGAGGACGCCATGTCCATGCAGGCCCAGGCCGAACGCGAACGCCAAGCGCGGATCATCCTTGGCGATTCCGAACGCCAAGTGGCCGAGAGTTTCCAGGAAGCGGCCCGCTCTTATGCCGGCAATCCCACCGCCCTCCACCTGCGGGCTATGAACATGCTCTACGAGGGGCTGAAGCAGAACGCGACCTTCGTCATCGTGCCCAGCACAGCGCTGGATTCGATGCAGCTCGGCGGCATCGCGGGCCTGGGCCGCGCACCCGCCGAGCCGGCGCCCAAGGTGGACTAACCCCCGTCGCGGACACGCGCCAATGCCAGAGTTCCACCCCGTCCCGCCTCTGGCCGCGTCTGCTTCCTGGCGCGAGCCCAACGGGGAGTTTCGACCCTCAGCTGACGTTGAGGACTTCCTGAGAACCTCTGGCGGCAGCGACAAAGGCTGCGATCTCTCTTGAACCCCGAAGGTGTACGACCGGGACGTTGGGGCCGTGGACTCGCCGTTGAGCCTCGATAAGCGGTCGACGTTTGCGATCGAACGTCCAGCAATTCAGTAGGAAGGCTGGACTGTCGGATCGGAAGAGGGACTCCTAACATCCCTCTGGGAGGTCGGGGCGCGCCCGTCCCAAATGGCTGCGCAACGCAACTCGGGCGGTGCAGACAACGCCGGGTGTGTCCACCCAAACCACCAGATCAGCCCTCGGCAGACGTAGGTCGAATGTCCGACGCGCGTAGTTCCCGTCGGTGATCCAGCCGTCGCCGGCCACGGCTTCCGAGACCCGAACTCCGAAAGACGTCATCCTGGGCCTCTGTCCAGCCAGGCTCCCAGAAGAGGAGGTCAAGGTGCACGACCGGCAAGTCGAGCCGATGGCCCAGTAGTCGCGCAAGGGTCGACTTGCCGCTACCGGCGTTTCCGAGGGCCACGATGCGGCGCATGCGGCAGGCCGATGCATCAGCCGTCACCTACCGTCAACCGCCACCTCCGGCTACCCCAGCCACTCCCGTCGCAACTTCCGTTCTTGGGAGGCACGCCAAAGGGCGAATACGACCCCTTCTCGCCGCTGGGAACGGCAGGTTGCAGGCTGGGCAGCGGCGAATGCTTCGACCCTGAGCAGCTCTTCCGGTCGTCTGATTTCGGGCGCGTGTTGACACGGCCGGGCGCACGTAAGACGTTTTGCGCGGACACCGCTCCCCTCACCAGAGCACGCGCATCGCCGCCTCTGCTCAAGGAACACGAGCGATGGGCAACTCCTCAGTTACGGACATCAGGTACGGGCGCGTGGCTCCCGGCATCTGCGTGCGAGACATCCAGGCGGCGCACGCCTTCTATTCCGACCTCCTGGGCTTCCGGAAGGTATTTGAGAACGGCACTCCCGTTGGATTCATGGTGTTGAAGAAAGACGACGCCGAGATCCACCTCAGCCAGAAGCGCGATCACCAACCGTCGACGGTCAACGTCGCGCACATGTACGTGGACGATGTCGCTTCTCTCTATGCGATCTGCGAAGCGGCGGGCGTGAGGATCATCAAAACCCTGGCTCACAAGGACTACGACCAGCGCGCCTTCGTGTTTGCCGATCCCGACGGCAACCGGATCGACGTCGGCGAACGAACCGGGTGATGGCGTTTATCCGTGCTGACACTGGCGACGTCCAATTCCTGGCATGCCGCTAACGGAGAGGTTCGACCCAAAGCCGACTCTCGCGACGTCCGCTATGCGGCGCCTGCAGTGGTGTCTGACGGCCTCTCCCCCTCCACTAGCGCAATGCCTTCGAGGAACAGTTTTTGGGCCTTCGGATCGCCTTCGAAGGCGTCCCACCCTTCGGTCGCCGCTGAACCGTAACGACGGCGTGGAGTGGCGGGCAAAGGGGTACCTCGCGCCCCCGGTCAGTCGCGCTCGCTACGAAAATCACTACGCCAGGCTCGACAGCGCGGTCATATCTGCCAGGCTACCGCTCCAGACGAGCGGATGGGCCGTCCATCTGGGGAATGTCGGTTCAGACTGGCATTGTCATTGGAGCCGCGTCATGGCGACAACCCTCAACATCAACGGCAAGGACGTGAGCGTGCAGGCCGCGCCCGACACGCCGCTGCTGTGGGTGCTGCGCGACGAGCTGCAGCTGACCGGCACCAAGTACGGCTGCGGCATCGCCCAGTGCGGCGCCTGCACGGTGCACGCCGACGGCCAGGCGATCCGCTCCTGCCAGACGCCGATCGGCTCGCTGGCCGGGGTCAAGATCACCACCATCGAGGGCCTCGGCGGCGCCCACCCGGTGCAGGCGGCCTGGGTCAAGCACGACGTGCCGCAGTGCGGCTACTGCCAGTCGGGCCAGATCATGAGCGCGGCGGCGCTGCTGGCCGCGCAAGCCCCAGCCGACCGACGACGACATCGACGCGGCGATGAGCGGCAACATCTGCCGCTGCGGCACCTACCAGCGCATCCGCGCGGCGATCAAGGACGCCGCCGGCGCGATCTCGGCGTAACGGAGCACACGGCCATGAACGCCCCCGTCCGCGAGATCACGCCCCAGCCGCCGGGCCGTTCATCGTCAGCGCCGTCGCCGGCGGCGGCGCCTGCTGGTCGGCTGCTCGCCCAGGCGACGTGCTGAGCGTCGGCGCCCGCGAAGCTCGACTTCGGCGCCTTCGGCCCGTTCATCCAGCATCGACCCCGACGGCTCGGTGACGGTGGTCAACAAGCACATCGAGTTCGGCCAGGGCAACCACGCGGGCCTGGCCGCCATCGTCGCCGAGGAGCTGGACGCCGACTGGGACAAGGTGAAGATCGTCCAGGCGCCGGCCAACGCCAAGGTCTACGCCAACACCCTGATGGGCGTGCAGGGCACCGGCGGCTCGTCGGCGATCGCCAACTCCTGGGACCAGCTGCGCCAGGCCGGCGCGGCGGCGCGGGCGATGTTCGTGCAGGCGGCGGCGACCCGCTGGCGGCGTCCGGCCGGCGAACTGACGGTGAAGGACAGCGTGGTCTCCCACGCCGCGTCCGGCCGCTCGGCCGGCTTCGCCGAGCTGCTGGCCGACGCCGCCAAGGTCACGCCGCCGCAGGCGCCGCGCTGAAGGACCCGAAGGCGTTCACCCTGATCGGCACCGACCGCGTGCGGCGCAAGGACGCCGCGGCCAAGAGCACCGGAACGGCGCGCTTCACCCAGGACGTCCACCTGCCGAACATGCTGACCGCCATGGTCGCCCACTCGCCGCGGTTCGGCGGCAAGGTGAAGAGCTTCGACGACGGCGCGCGGCGCGCAAGGTCGCCGGCGTCGTCGACGTGTTCGCAGATCCCCACCGGCGTCGCGGTGGTGGCCGAGCAACACCTGCGCCGCCAAGCAGGGCCGCGACGCGCTGAAGGTGAGTGGGACGACGACAAGGCCGAAAAGCGCGGCTCCGACGCAGATCTCGGCCGACTACCGCGCGCAGCCGCCGGCCGGCCAGCCGGCGGGGTCAAGTGGCAGCCGTTCGAGACCGACCGGCGACGCGGCCAGACGCCTTCGCCGGCGCAGCTGGTCGAGGCGACCTACGACTTCCCCTACCTCGCCCACGCCACCATGGAGCCGATGAACTGCGTCGCCGAGGTCGGACGGCGGCAAGGTCAAGCTCACCTTCGGCTCGCAGATCCAGACGCTGGACCAGCTCAACACGGCGCTGATCGTCGGCGCCCTGCCGGGCGCGGTCGAGATCGAGACCCTGTTCGCCGGCGGCTCGTTCGGCCGGCGCGCCAATCTCAAGTCCGACTACGTCGCCGAGTGCGTGCACATCGCCAAGCACGTCGGCGGCGGCCGGCCGGTGAAGCTGGTGTGGACGCGCGAGGACGACATGACCGGCGGCTACTACCGGCCGCTGACCCATCACGCCGTGCGCGGTCGAGCTCGGCGCCGACGGCCTGCCCGCCGCCTGGCGCGCACCGCGTCGTCACCCAGTCGATCATGAAGGGCGCGCCGATCGCCGGCGGCGGGTTCGACGACAGCCGCGGTCGAGGGCGCCAAGGGCTCGCCCTACCTCGAGGCGACGCCGGTGCGTCGACGGCCAGGTCGACGATGCCCGACGTCCGGCGTGCCGGTGCTCTGGTGGCGCTCGGTGGGCGCGACCCACACCGCCTTCGTCATGGAGCACACCATCGACCAGCTGGCGCGCAAGGCCGGCAAGGACCCGGTCGACTATCGCCGCGCCCTCTACGCCAAGGCCGGCGCCAGCGCCGCGCGGCACCTGGCGGTGCTCGAACCTGGCCGCCGAGAAGGCCGGCTGGGGCAAGCCCGCGCCGGCCGGCTACACGCCCGCGGCGTGGCGGTGCACGAGAGCTTCGGCTCGGTGGTCGCCCAGGTCGCCGAGGTGAAGCTGGAGAACGGCGAGCCGCGCGTCGGCCGGGTGGTCACCGCGATCGACTGCGGCGTCGCCATCGCGCCCGACCAGATCGCCGCGCAGATGGAGGGCGGGACCTGCTACGGCCTCTCGGCGGCGCTGTTCGGCCAGATCACGCTGAAGGACGGCGTGGTCGCAGCAGACCAACTTCGACGCCTACCGGGTGCTGCGCATGAACGAGGCGCCGCACGTGGAGACCTACATCGTCCCCTCGACCAACCCGCCCATCCGGCGTCGGCGAGCCCGGCACGCCGGTGATCGCGCCGGCGGTCGCCAACGCCCTGCTGGCGCTGACCGGCAAGCCGACCTCCAGCCTGCCGTTCGTGAAGAGCCTAGCGCGGCGATGTCCAATCCTCCACAGGGGCAGCACTTGGCGATGTCTGCTGCTGGGCTTTGCGCTCGCGGCTAGTTTCGACCGAGGCTGTGTGAAAACTCAGTCCCTCAAAGAAACTGTAGAATAGCCTTGCGCCGAGAGGGTTCGCCGGGCCGTGTAGCGCAAGGACGAGGTCTCATTGCGCGTGACGCCGCAAGCCTATGCCCCAGGTTTTGCGGTCGTTGACGTTCTCACACAGCCTGGACCCGAAGCGGACTCTCGGCGTTAGGCTTAGGCGCCGGCCAGCCGCCGGGCCTCGGACCCCAAGTCGTAGGGAACCTTGTCGGCGCAGTCGGGCCAGCGGCCGGTCGTCACCCAGTAGTCGACGAGGCCCAGCTTGGCGCAGAACCCCACGAAGCGGACGTCGCGCATGATTGCACTATTGGCGCGGGCGCTGAACAGGTTGGCGGTCGAGATGATTCCATTGAACGATCGCTGCTCGGGATCGAACATGTAGGCGAACGAAGTCTGATCGATCAGCTCGAACGCCTCGTCAGTCAGCCCCAGCTTATACAGACGCGTGAACTCCAGGGCTTTAAGGGTGCCCGCTTGGGCGAGCCTATTGCGCGCTTGCGCCAAGGCGCGCGACCGAACCTCCGGCGTAGGGTCGCGTATCAGACGGCCGTAGGCGATGCTTTCGCGCAAAGTCGGGGTGTCGAGCCCTCGTTCGCGGGCGTGCGCTACCAGTTCGTCGAAGCGGCCCCAGTCGCCGTGGTCGGCCGCGGCATAGATGGCGTTCAGAGTAATCACGTGGTTGTCCGGCCAGAGGTCGCAGACCTTCTTCCAGAACGCCTGAGCGTCTTCAAATCGGCCGACAAAATCCAGCATGTTGCCATACCAGCTGGCGACCCGAGGCCGCATCGGATCTAGCTGGTAGCCTCGCGCTATGAGCTCTAGGGATTCAGAACCCTGTCCGAGCTCGGCCAAGAACAGGCTCGCGCTGAGAAGAACGGCCGAATCGTTTGGAGACACTGACAGGGCTTTTCTGTGAAACACCTCGCGCTCGACGAAGCGCCCCTTGGCCTCGAGCTGACCGAGCGCCTGATGAGCGCCGCCGAGCCTTGGATCGAGCCGGAGCGCCGTCTGCGCCGCTGTGACGACTTGCGCGCGCAGAACGGCATGAGGCTCCTCAGGCGGGTCAAATTGGAAGACCTCGGCGAGCAGCGTTGCGAGAAACTCCCACGCCCGCGCAAACTCGGGCGCCAGCGCCGTCGTCTGTTCCAGCAACCCGATCGCCGAACGGTGCGCCTCCGGCTCGAAATCCTGACTCCAGAGCTCGCGCGCCTTGAGGTAGAGGTTGTAAGCGGCCGGATCGATGCTCTCGGCTGGCGCGGCTGGCGCGAAAGCGACCTTGAGCGCGGCGGCGACGGCGACGGCGATCTCGTCCTGCAGCGCGAAGACGTCCGAGAGCTCGCGGTCAAAGCGGTCCGACCAGATAGTGGTCTCACGACCGCACTCGATCAGGCTGGCGGCGATACGCACTTTCGAGCCGCTGCGCCGCACCGAGCCGTCGAGCACGTGAGTGGTATTCAGCGCCGCCGCGACGTTGCCGGCAGCCTTGTCGCGGCCACGGAACTGGAAGCTCGACCCGCGCCCGATCACCTTCAGCTCGGCGCCGCGGGCCACGGTCTGCAGGATCTCTTCGGAGACACCGTCGGAGAAGTAGGCCATCTCGGAGTCGCCGGAGAGGTTGTCGAAGGCCAGCACCGCCAGCAGCGGCTCGGCCGGATTGCCGGGCGAGCGCAGCGGCGGGAAGTCCTGGGATAACCCGTCGATGACGATCTGGCAGATGCCCACCATCTGGCCGGGGTCGTCGAGCGGATGCTCTCCGAGCCGCCGCAGCGGCGCGCGCACCTCACGCTCCGAGGCCAATAGCTCGGCGACGGACGCGGTCACCAGCACCTGACCGCCGTGGGCGAGCGTCAGCAGCCGGGCGCACCGGTTCAGCGCCGGGCCGAAATAGTCGCCGCCGCGCTGCTCGGCCGTTCCGACATGGATCGCCGCGCGCACCTTCAGCGGGCCGATCTCCGGCCACGCTTGCGCCGCTAGAGCAATCTGCGCCTCGCACGCGGCTAGCGCCGCTTCCGAAGGTCGCCGGAAGCTGACGAAGAACGCGTCGCCCGCGGTCTTGAACACCTCCCCGCCGTGGTGGCTGGCCGCCTCGCGCATCACTCTATCGTGCGCCGCAACCGCCTCCTGCATCGTCGCGCGGTGATCGAGCCAGAGCAGGCTCGATCCTTCAATGTCGGTGAAGAGAAATGCGCGCAGGTCGGGCGTGGCAGTCACGACTTAGCTGACACCCTGCTGAGCCTTCTTGCCCGTCAACGACCGGGGGCCGCGACGCTGCATAGGCGATGGAAGCCATAGTTATTATACCATCGATCTGCGCGGCGACCGAACGCAAGCGAGGTTGGCGGGATGTCCGCAAACCACCCAACCCGGTCATTGCGAACGGCAGGTTTTCGGGCAGGTACATCGCCAAGGGGGCTGTCCGCGAACTGATGCGGCGGCGGCGCGATCGGAAGGCGAGGCGGCGTCCGCGCGCGGTGGTTTGACGGATCCGCTCCGAATGTCGGCCTTCGGGAGCGCTCCCAACGGGGAGTTTCGACCGGTTTCATCGAGGACCTGCGCCGCGGCGTCACTCCGCATGTGCCGTGGATGGACACGTCCGACGCACGGCGCCATGCCAAGCCCCGCTCCAGCGCCATCGACGCTCGCACCCTGGGCCGCGCCGGCTCGGCGGTCAGCCAGCACTGCCGTTTGGGCGCGAGATGGTATGAGCCGCGGTGCGTGGTGTGCAATCTAGGTTGCCGAGTCCACCGCCTGCGCGACGCCAGACCCGTTCGCCCTGAATATCGCTGACCAAGCCTTGATGGCTATCTCGCGAGCGCCGCTCTCGATCAGATCGCCATGCGACAGCACGATGCGCTGAAAGTCCCACGCAAGAATGCGCCGAAGCGATGTCGCCGCTGCCTTTCGGTCACTCCAGCCCAGTCGATATTCCGGTGCGGGCCGCGGATTGTTCCACATGCGGAAGACGTACTTGAACCAGAACTTCAAGGCTCCTCCGTGTATGCGGCGTGGCGTCGGTGAAGTTTTCGATGAGGTCGACAAGGATCAAGGTTCGGCTTGCGCGGTGGAACATCGCCACCTCTCGCATCATGCGAGCGCCGTGCACGAGCACTTGATCGATCTCGCCAGCCCACTCCAACGGCGCCACGTCACTGAGGAAGTGGTTGAAACTCAAACCGGGACGTCTCCGCTCCGCGCCTGGGCAGATCCAAGTCTTAGCCGCCGGAAACGCCGCTTGGGCCGTGGCTGCGTACGTCTGGTGGAAATTCCCCGGCACGACGATGTGGGCGACCGGGCCAAGCGTCGATATAGCCTCGGTCATCGGCGCGGTGATATCGCAGGGCGAGTGCACAATGAGTTCGCCGGAAGAAAGGCGGATCACGGTCATCCGAGCCTCGAACCTCGTGCCCGCCAACCGAACCGGATAGGCGCAGAGCCAGATCCAGTCTTCGACAAAGGGCGTGAGTAGCGTCACTGTCCTGCGCTTTTAGTCGGTTCTACCAGTCTAACGCCAACTCGGGGCTGAACGCGTCTCTCCATGACTGGCTGACGCACCACCGACCGCTGTCAGGTCTGTCCGTGTTTAATACGCGACTCGCGGCCGCAGCCCGACTGTCCGACGATGGTAGCAAACATGAGCCGGGCGGGCGAAGATAGAGCGGGAATCAACCGGCGACGAGGGGACCCATGGACGCTGCTGCCGCAAGATCAGTGCAGGCCGCCGTCCTGGAGTGGGCGAGCGCCAATCAGGCTATCAGGTCGGTCGCGCTGGTTGGCTCGTGGGCTCGCAAGGCGGCGCGCCCAGAACTCCGACATCGATCTGATGGTCCTCTGCCAAGACCCCTTGCACTTTCGTCGGCAGGACGCGTGGCTCGCCAACATCGACTGGCATTGTCGCGGCTTCGAGATCTCCCAGATTGTGGACGAGGACTACGGAGCGGCTTGGTCCAAGCGCATCCTGCTCCTACCTGACGCTGAGGTTGAGATTACGTTCGCTCACGTCGATTGGGCTTCTATCGACCCTGTCGATCCAGGAACGCGAGAGGTCATCGACGGCGGTTGCAAGGCGCTCCTGGACAAGGATGGCGACGTCGACCGCCTGATCGAATTCCTGAAACGAGGGTGACTTGGTCGATCTCTTGCGCCGCAAAGCGGGGTCCCGAGCAGATAGTATCCATGGGCTTCAGGCTCGGCGCGCCGCGCTTTCGGCGGCGATATGTCCGCCGGCGGTGAATTTGGCGGACATGGGGATGGCTAGTCTTTCGAGATCATGATCATGGTCTTCACGCCGCTCGAGCCGGCCGCTTCCGGCGGCGCGATGGAGATCTGCACCCCGCCCACGTGAGTATTCCAGTTGGTAGCCACCGTCGCGTCCTGCGTCCAGGCGGCGGCGCTGACGTGCGACTTGTACCAGGCGAGCACCGTCGCCGGATCGTCGCTGGACTGGAATTGATACATCCCGGTGTTCACCAGGAGGGCGACAGAGGCATTCGGATAGGAAGACGGCCACCGCGCTCGCCCAATCGGGATAGAGGGGAGCATTCGCCGCGGACGAAGCGCCCGCCGCCGCCGGAGCGCCGGCCACGCCGGAGGCGGCGTTGCCGGCCGGGATACCTGGCCGAACAGGCGCCCAGCGCAAGCAGCATAGCGACGGCGAGTGGAATATGAGCATGAGGATCCCCTGGACTGGCGGCCGGCGACGGACCGTTGGCCGCACAACTCTAGCGCATCTTCGGCGCGAGCGCTGCCCGCGTTCGGCTGGATCCGATCGCTCCGGGTGCGTTGCCCGCCCTTGGTCCCGGCCCCGCAAATCGCCGACCGTACGCCACGCGCGGCGCAGATTGGTATCACGCCGAACTGATAGTCAGCGTCTTGAGTTACGCCCCGGACGCGCACCGCCAGCTCGCCCATCAGGCGTCGGCACCCCTTTGTCCGTCAATGTGTGCGCATCGACGGTGGACTGTCGGACGTTGTCGATCTGCATAGTCCCTGGAGAATTGTCGGCACTGCCGCTAACGTTCGGCCGCAAGGGCGATCCACGAGGGGCGTTCAATGAACTTCCGCTTTCGCCGCATCCACGTCGCGGGTCCTCGGGGTCTGGAACCACCACCCTCGGCGCCGCTCTGGCGCGGAACGTCGGCGCCGAGCACCTCGACGCCGACGACTTCGCTTGGGAGCCAACCGAGCCGCCCTTCCTTCAAAGGCGCACCCGTACAGAACGCTCGGCGATGTTCATGGCGGCAATCGCGGGCAAAGATCGCTGGGTGCTGTCCGGCTCGCTTTTTGGATCGGGGCGACGAGTTGATGCCCTTGCTCGACTTGGTCGTCTTTCTCCACATTCCACCTGAGAGCGGGTTTCCCCGTTTGCTGGCGCGGGAGCGCGCCCGATATGGCGCGAAGATCGATCCCGGCGGAACCCAATATAAGTCCAACCAAGCCTTCATGCTGGCGGCCCGGGGGTTCAAACGGCGAATACCCGGTGCAGAATCTTCCCAATGCGCGCGCCTGGCTCGCAAGGCTCAGCTGCCCTTTGATCGAGATCGAAGGCGTGGTCTGGTTGCCGGCCGCGCCGCAAGAAGCCCTCGCGGCGGTCCTATCGGCGTAGGTGGCGTCCAGATCGAGGGTCCTTTGGTGGACACGGCGGCGACGTAAATACCTCCGAGCCGGGTCCCAGCGGGAAGGACCGGACACATTCGGACCTGGTAGGGGTGGCGTTCTGGGGGCTCGCTACCGTGCAGCGACCACACCCTCCGCGAACGCCCTGAGAGTGGCGAGGATGACCGTTTTGCTCACGTCGTGCGGGGTGACGAAGGACTGCATCAACAGGCCCAAGCTCACCGACTGCAAGCCGACGGCGAGCTGGCGCGCCGAGACGCCCGGCTTAAGGTCGGCATAGCGGGCCAGCCGCTCAGCGACCGCGGCGAAGTTCTGCTCGTAGGTCGCGGCCAGGCTGGCCCTAAGCTCCGGGTCGGAAAGCGCATAGACCTGGAACTCGGCGGCGAACTTCGCACCGCCGCTGGCCCGGCGGAGGTGGCGGCCAGTTCCTTCGCCAGCGCCTCCAGTCCCTCGGCGAACGAGGCGGCGGCCCACGGGTCGAAGGGGCGCTGGCCAGGCCGCGCGCGCTCGCCGCGGCCAACAGCAGCTCCGCCTTCGAAGCGAAGTTCGAATAGACCGCGCCCTTGGTCATGCCGGCCCTGGCCGCGATTGCGTCCAGGCTGGCGGCGGCGAACCCGGTCTCTTCGACGATTTCCAGCGCGCGGCCCGCGTCAGGTGTCGCTACAGCATCGAGACGGAGCGGTGACCCTTCGATGCGTAACTTGGAGGCCTGACGATAGCGCTTTTGTTGGCACAACCGTTACCACGTGGAGCTGACGCCTTCGGAAGTCCGCCTGGTTGCGGCGGAACTCCCTGGCGGCTCTGATCGAGCGCGTGCCACAGCGCTGAGGCTGGCGGCTTAACGGCCGGCGTAGGCGCTGACGTCCGGGCCGAGGCCGAGCGCGGCGGTGACCATCGGCTGGTTGGCCGGCGCCGCCGCCACTTCGATCGTGCTCTTCACGCAGGCGTCGAAGCCCCTGCCGATGCGGGTGATCGGGCTGTCGCCGCAGAGGTCGCGCGCTGTGACGCTGATGCGGAACGCCATCCGTTGGTCGGCGTGGCTCGAAAGATCGAGGTCGCTGTAGCGGACCAGCTGGCGGTCCGAGCTGTCGGAACCGTAGGCGAACGGGCCGGCGGCCTGGGCGGCGCCGGCGATCGCGGCGAGCGCGAAGGCGGCGGTGAGGGTGAAGCGGTTCATGGCGGTGGTCCTTGGGGTTGATCGCGCTGTTGCGATGACCCGAAGATGTCCGCGATCAGCCCGCCCTGGCCGTGGCTTCGGTCACGCGGCTGAGTTTCGATGTCGAAAGCGGGCGCCTCGGCACGTTGGATGCCGAAGCCCGCATTCCAACCGTCTGCTAAGCGGACGTCCCGTGGATGGCTCGCCCCACCCCGGCACCGTCGCTCAGCGCGTCTGCTCTCCGGCATGGCTTCAACGAGAGCTGCGAGCCTAGGCGAGAATCGAGACGGGCCGGTCTCCAGACGATCAGGCTCATCGACCAGTCACGAGTCTGACTGTCTTGCTGGATTTCATCGAAGTTTCCCATCCGGCGCTCTTATCGACCGCTATCGACCATGCCGAGCGCCTGGGCGGCAGTCCCACTCCGCCGCCGCATCCAGGCCGTTCGGGCCGAGATGGCCTAGCTCGGCGCCTCTCCGAGCGGGAGCCTCAGGGCTTCCTCCTCGCTCAGCTTCGCGCCTGCCGCCATCCAGGCGTCCAGGTCGCCGGGCGCGACGGCGCGGTCGAGGGCGTCGCGAAGCGGAGCGGGATCCGGGTAATACGCGTCCTGACCCAAGGACGTGACGGCGGCGTTCGAATAGGCCAAGAGCATCGCGGCCTCGCGCAGGCGACCTTGTCTGAACGCGACTTTCGCCATGGCGCCGGCGGCGAAGGACCTGCCCATGCCCGGCGCGAGCAGTCGATAGTTGCGGCGGTAGAGGTCGATCGCCTCATCGAGATCGCTCGGCTCGCCGCGCTCGGCGAGGGCGAAAAGAAGTTGGTCGACCGCCAAGCTCATCATCCAGTCGGCCAACATGTCGCCCGGTCTCACCCGAGCCAGAAGGGTGCGACAGAAGTCGACGGCGGCCCCCCGGCGTCATTGGCGCCACGTAGAGCAGATCCTGCTCGAACCAGTTGGCGATGCCGTCCGCTCCGAAGGCGCGCAGGTCGTCGATCGCTTCGCGCATAAGGGGGATGGCGGCGTCCGGCGCCCCGGCGGCCGCGCGAAGGTCGCCGGCCAGCATTTTGCTCTGCGTTGGCACGTCCGGCCGGTCGGCAGCGCTGCGATGATGCGCATCGACTCCTCGGCCAGCTCGACCGCCTCGGCGCCCCGTTTCAGGGAATAGAGCGAGTACCCTTTGGCGTTCAGGACGCGCGCAAGCTGGAGCGGATCGCCCAGCTCGCGCACCGCTGCGATCGCCTCGTCGACCATCCCCAGCGCCTGCGACTGGCGCGGTCATCATCAGCGTCCCGGCCTTGGCGCTCAAAAACCGCGCCCGCAGGGGAAGCGGCGTTGCCGAATCGACGTGCGGCGTCGCCCGCTCCAGCCAGCCGACATAGGCGCCGTAGAGCGATTGGCAGGCCCAGATACCTTCGCCGAAGCTCACAATGGCGACGCCGAGTTGCGCATCGCCGTCAGGCCCAAAGCACCAGTCGAGGGCTCGCTCCAGGTTGTCGTTCTCGCCAAAATAGCGCGCCGCGAAAGCTTCGTCCGAGACATGCCCTTCGTAGTCGCCCTGGACGGTGCGTGTGAACGCGAGCGCACCACTCGGCGTGCCGGCGTTGGATGTCGTGGGTCTCGCCCGCAGCGTCCAGCTTCTCCAGCGCGTAGGCGCGGGTGGTCTCCAACAGGCGGTAGCGCGGGCGCTCGGCGCCCGGGTCGGTCGCCACGAGCGACTTGGCGACCAGGCTCGAGATGGCGTCGACGACATCGAGCGCGTCGAGGTCCTCGCCGCAAGCCACCTTCGAGGCGGCCTCCAGCGTGAAGCCCCCGGAGAAGCCGCCGAGCCGTCGGAACACGGCGGCGTCGCGCTCGGAGAGCAGGCCGTGGCTCCAATCAAGCGTCGCGGCGAGGGTGCGCTGGCGGGGCAGTGCAGTGCGGCGACCGCCGGTGAGTAGGCGGAAGCGGTCGTCCAACCGCTCGAGCACGCCCTCGACACCGAGCGAGGGCGCGCGCGCCGCCGCCATCTCGATCGCCAGCGGGATGCCGTCGAGCCGGGTGCAGATCGCCGCGACAGCCGCCTCATCCTGTGGGCGGACGGCGAAGCCGGCTTCGGCGGAGCACGCGCGCTCTGCGAAGAGGGTTGCGGCGTCGACCTCCGCCAGTGAGCGCAGGCGGTACACCTGCTCCCCCTCGACGCCGAGCGGCTCCTGCGAACTGGCGAGCAACTTGATCCCACTCGAGGCCTCGAGGATCGCCTCGGCGAAGGCGGCGGCCGCGTCGATCACATGCTCACAGTTGTCGAGGACAATCAGGCACCGACGCAGGCGCAGGCGATCGATGAGCGCCTCGAGCGGATCCCGCCCGGCCGGAAGCTCGATGGCCATGGCGCGGGCGACGGCCGCCGGGACCTGAGCGCCCTCGGTCACCGGAGCGAGCTCGATCAGCCAGACCCCCTCCTCGTACTGACCGACCGTGTGTTTGGCGACCTCGACCGCGAGCCGCGTCTTGCCGACCCCCCCAGGGCCCGTCAGCGTCACCAGGTCGGCGCGGGCGAGCAGCGCTTCGAGCGCTTCAAGGTCCGCTTCCCGCCCGACGAGGCTGGGCAGGCGCTTGGGCAGGTTGTCGGACTCGACCTCACGTCGCGCCGGCGGCGATGAGCGCAGGGGCGGGAAGTCCTGGGGCAGCCCGTCGATGACGATCTGGCAGATGCCCACCATCTGCCCGGGGTCGTCGAGCGGATAATCCCCGAGCCGGCGCAGCGGCGCGCGTACCTCACGCTCCGAGGCCAGCAACTCGGCGACGGACGCGGTCACCAGCACCTGACCGCCGTGGGCGAGCGCCAGCAGCCGGGCGCACCGGTTCAGCGCCGGGCCGAAATAGTCGCCGCCGCGCTGCTCGGCCGTCCCGACGTGGATCGCGGCGCGAACCTTCAGCGGGCCGATCTCCGGCCAGGCTTGCGCCGCCAGGGCGACCTGCGCCTCGCACGCGGCCATCGCCGCTTCCGAAGGTCGCCGGAAGCTGACGAAGAACGCATCGCCCGCGGTCTTGAACACCTCGCCGCCGTGCCGGCTGGCCGCCTCGCGCATCACGCTGTCGTGCGCCGCAACCGCCTCCTGCATCGTCGCCCGGTGATCGAGCCAGAGCAGGCTCGATCCTTCGATGTCAGTGAAGAGAAACGAGCGCAGGTCGGGCGTGGCGGCGGTCACGATTTCGCTGACACCCTGTGACCCCCTTGCAGGTCGACGACCGATGGCCGCCACTCCGCTAGGCGATGGAAGCCACACTCATTGTACCATCGGTCCGCGCGTCCGCCGAACGCCAGCAATGCCTATCGGCGGCCGTCCCGACCCTGGCGCGACGTCCGCTATCCACCACCAATGTTCCCGCTCCAACATACTCTGAGCCTACAAACCTTCCTGGGACTCTTTCAACAAAGTCGGCGCAAAGGCGGTCATTCGACGGCGACCGCGGCAACGGAAGGTTTCCCCCCATAGCAGCCGTTAGGAACGGCAGCTTTCGGGCAGTCTAATTCGGAGCCGCCGGACCGATCCTGGGGTAAGATGGCGTTGAGGGACTAGCCGCCCCAGGAGGCGCGCGATGCCCCGCGAACCCACTACCCAAACCACTCCGTCCTGGAACACTGGCCGGATCATCGGCCCCAAGCCTCCGCTCCGGCCCAAGCACATCTGGGCGATCCGCCAGCAACTGAAGAACGCCGACAGGATCCGCGACCTGGCGCTGTTCAACTGCGCCATCGACGCCAAGCTGCGCGGCTGCGATCTCGTCAAGCTGCGGGTTAGCGATCTCGCGCCCGGCGGGTCACTGCGTCAGCGCGCGACGGTCGTGCAGCAGAAGACCGGTCGTCCAGTCCCGTTCGAGATCACCGAGCCGACGCGCGAAGCGCTGGCGGCGTGGCTGGCGCTCCGCGGTCGCCGGCAGGACGATTGGCTGTTCCCAAGCCGCAGCCGGCCTGGCGAGCACCTGAGCACCCGCCAATACGCCCGGCTCGTTGGCGAGTGGGTGGCGATGATCGATCTCGAACCGACGGCATACGGCACGCACAGCCTGCGGCGAACCAAGATCGCGCTGGTCTACAGGCGGACCGGCAATCTGCGTGCCTGCCAGCTGCTGCTGGGCCATCGCAAGCTGGAGAGCACCGTCCGCTACCTCGGGATCGAGGTCGACGACGCACTGGTGCTGTCGGAGCAAACCGAGATCTGAATCAGACTGCCCGAAAGCGGCCGTTCCTAACGTCTGCTATGGGGGGAAACCTGCCGTTGGGGAGCCGACAGATCTCCAGAACAGTCTCGACCTCTCTGGAAATTTAGCTAGGCGAGTCTCTGGCCCAGCTTGCTGGAGACCGCGACGCCGTGCCCTTAGTTGGTGTCTCCTCGCCACCGGAAGTACGGCTGGCGCGTTGTCTTGTTCGTAAATCCAGGACCTTAGCATTCCATCCTCGTGATTCAGCCAATTTCCAGCTTTGAAAGCCGCCGGCTCACCTATGCCGTCGGGGATGTGCACGGTCGCCTCGACCTGCTGCGCCGCGCTGTCGTAGCTATCCACGAGCATTCGCGCGACGCACCGTTCCGGGTCGTCTTCCTTGGCGACTATGTCGACCGCGGGCCCGACAGTTGCGGCGTCGTCGAGCTGCTCTTGCATTTGCAGCGCCGATGGCCAGTGGTTTGTCTTAAGGGCAACCACGAGGAGATGATGCTCCAGGCCGTGGTTGAGCCGGACGGTGGACGCCTGGAGCGCTGGCTGGAGTTTGGCGGTCGGGAAACCTTAAGATCCTACGCCGTGCGTGAAGAAGACGAGTTGGCTGCCGCTCTTCCGCAGAAGCATCTGCACTGGATGGCGGAACTCCCAACGATCGCCGACGACAAGCACCGCATCTACGTGCACGCTGGTTTGATGCCTGGCACGCCCGCGCGCCTGCAGAACGACAGCATCCGCCTATGGATTCGTGAACGGTTTCTGCTGGGCCGCGCCGGCGACTTCGAGGCGCACATAGTGCACGGGCACACTCCCGTCTGGGCGGGTAAACCCGATCCGGCGGAACCCGAACTACTCCGGCACCGCACGAACATAGATACGGGCGCCTTCGCGACCGGCGCCTTGTCGGTCGCGGTATTTGACGAGGAAGTTCCCGGAGGGCCAATTGAAATATGGAAGGTGAAGAGTGAACTGACCGAGCGGATCGTTCTTGATCGAGCTAGTGCTGCGCCGGCCGTGGAGCTCACAGCAACGTCCGATTCTCCTACGCCAAGTCTGGGTTCCTCTAAACGGGCAAGTTCGATTGGCGGCTTCAGCCATTTCCTGCAACCCTCAGCCCGACGACAAGCAAAGCGGGATCGATCGCATGATCAACTCTGACGATTTGGCGAGGCTTACGGGGCGCCTGAACGCTCTGGAGACGCTCACCATGATGTTCGCGGGCATCGTTTTGGCTCAAGCCCCAAATGATCCCGACCGCACCAAGGCCATCGCGATCATGGATGAGGTGAGACGAACAACTGTGCGTCGGGGGACAGAGAACGGCTGCGCGGCGGATTCCGCCGCTGCCGCCGACGAGCTTCTCAGTTCGCTGTCCGAGAGCCTCGGCCTCTTGCGGCGCGGCAACGAAGGCGGGGCGCATTAGCAAGTGAGCCGATCTTACTCCCTCGACAAAAGGGTATTGGTGACAGGTGGGGCCGGCTTCCTGGGGTCACACCTAGTAGACCAGCTATTAATTCGTGGATATGAGGTCCTCTGCGCCGACAATCTATTTACCGGATCGAAGCGCAACATCGTACATCTCGCGGGACATCCTCGATTCGAGTTCATTCGCCATGACGTGACCTTTCCGCTCTACGTGGAGGTGGACGAGATCTACAACTTGGCCTGCCCCGCTTCTCCGGTGCACTATCAGCATGATCCGGTGCAAACGACGAAAACGTCCGTTCACGGGGCGATCAACATGCTCGGATTAGCCAAGCGGCTGAATTGCCGGATTCTTCAGGCGTCGACTAGCGAAGTGTACGGCGACCCGACGGTTCACCCTCAACAAGAAGACTATTGGGGAAATGTAAATCCGATTGGTCCGCGGTCTTGCTATGATGAAGGCAAGAGATGCGCCGAGACGCTATTCTTTGACTATTACCGGCAACACGGACTCGAGATAAAGGTCGCACGAATATTCAATACTTACGGCCCGCGGATGCACCCTGCGGATGGCCGAGTGGTATCGAACTTCATCACACAAGCGCTCCGCGGCGAGGCGATCACCCTGTATGGAAGTGGCGATCAGACGAGATCGTTCTGTTATGTCGATGACCTCATCGACGGGCTGATCCGGCTGATGGAGAGTCCTTCCGACATTACTGGTCCTATCAACCTGGGCAATCCGGTCGAGTTCACGATCCGCGAGTTGGCCGAGCTGATCATCAAGCTGACGTCGTCGACATCCACGCTGCGCTTCCTCCCACTACCGCCGGATGATCCGAAGCAGCGCCAGCCCGACATCACGCGGGCGAACTCACTCCTGGAGTGGGAGCCAAGAGTGGCGCTTGAAGCTGGCCTTCGAACAACCATAGATTATTTCAGAGCTAAGACCCCTTAGGGTGATGGTTGGGCGTGGATGGAAGGCGCCCGCCAGTTGGGCGCGCGCGGTGCTTCAGCCCGCAATGTTCCCGCCGGACTGGACGCCTTCCCGTTGCTCTGCCCACGACGCTTGGATCCGCCCGACGGCCAACTGCCCGAACGACTGTCTGCAGTCATGACACGTGGCAACCTATCGTGGCGGATGGACCAAGAGCGGCGCAGGCGCCGCAACGAACGCTGACCCTAGGCGCAGGCGGGGTCGTAACTGAATTCAGACCCGTCCACCCACATCCTGTGAAGGATGACCGCCAAGCGTCTGGCGACCGCGACGGCCGCGACGAAATACCCCTTCCTCCCGAGAAGGGCTCTCCCCCAGGACTTTAGGCCGCTCGCCTTGCCGGTTGTTCTGAGCACGCTCTGCGCCGCAAGGAAGAGCGCCGAGCGAGCCGCCTCGTCGCCACACTTAGAAATCCGGCCCTGCCGATTGATAGTGCCGGATCTATGAGCCCGGGGCGTAAGGCCAAGATGCACTCCGACATTGCGCGACCTGGCGAAGCGCTCGGGAAGGTCGATCGCTGACCGGTAGGTCAGGGCTGTAATGGGGCCTACGCCCGGCACCGTTAGGAACCGCTGGCATACGGGATCGCTGCGCACCAACTCTCCGAGCTTGACCTCCAGCGAAGCAACTTTCGCGATGAGAACATCGCGAACGTCCAGCAACGCCGCGACGACCTGCTCGAGAACTAGATCCGAAGCCGACATCGCCGCAGCACGTTGACCGAAGCTGCGTGAAGCGCCGGCGGCGAACTTCAGGCCCTGCTGCAACAGCGCGCCGCGAGTGAGGTTCTCAAGGTCACGCTGCTTGCGCTTGAGCATTCTACGCACCGTCAGAAGAAGTTTGGCTTCCCGGCTTTCTCGCGTCTTAATGTGGACCGCTTTGTATATCCCCGCCCGCATCAGTTCGGCAATGCCGAGCGCGTCGTTGCGATCGGTCTTATTGAGCCGGGCCTTGAGCACTCCATGCGCATGACGCGTTTCAATGCAGATGATGGGCAACCCTGCCTTCGCTAATCCCTCATACAGCCACGGCGCGAACCCGGTCGACTCCAGCCCGATGCGGCTGTATCGGCGCCGATGGCCGCGCAAATAGGCAACGATGGCCGTGGGATCTGTCTCAACCTTTCCTTCCTTGACGATATTTCCGTCGCCGTCGATGACGCAAACGCTAGTAGTCTTCTTGGACGCGTCCAAGCCAACAAAGTGAGTCATTTTAACCTCCTTCGCAGTGTTATGAGACGATGGCTACCCGGAGAGGGATCTGGCTGCCCCGTCAGGCGAGTAACTGCCTGGTGCCGGGCTCTATTATTTGCTCTTCTTGTGCCATCTCTGTCACAACGCCCGAATATGGCGAGTGACTTGGATTATTGATCCGCAACGCCCAACAACGAGGAAGAGCGGAGTGACGACGACTGTCTTGGTCACCGGAGGCGCCGGCTACATCGGCTCGCACGCCTGCAAAGCCCTTGCGGCGGCAGGTTTCACACCGGTGGTCTACGACAACCTGTCACGCGGTTTCGAATGGGCAGTGAAGTGGGGGCCGTTCGAGCGCGGCGACCTGCTGGACCAGCCAAGGATCGAGGAGGTGATCCAGCGCCACAAGCCGATCGCGGTCATGCACTTCGCAGCCTTCGCCTACGTCGGCGAGTCGGTGGCCTATCCAGCGACCTACTACCGCAACAACATCGTCGGCAGCCTTGCCCTGCTTGATGCGATGCGCGCGAACGGCGTTGACCGGCTGGTGTTCTCCAGCTCCTGCACGACCTACGGCGTGCGTGGCGCCGAGCCGATCGGCGAGGATACCCCGCAGGCGCCGGTGAACCCCTATGGCGTCACCAAGCTCCTGATCGAGCAAGCGATGCGCGATTATTCCGCCGCCTACGGCCTGCGCGCAGTCGCCATGCGCTACTTCAACGCCGCCGGCGCCGACCCGGATGGCGAGATCGGCGAGGCGCACGAACCGGAAACCCATCTTATCCCGCTGGTGCTGGAAGCAGCAGCCGGCGGCTCACCGCTGACCGTGTTCGGTGACGACTATCCAACGCCAGACGGCACGTGCATCCGCGACTACGTTCACGTCACCGACCTCGCCAACGCCCACGTGCGCGCTTGCCAGACAATGGAGCGCGAGGGCGGCTTTCGGGCCTACAACCTCGGCACCGGCCGCGGCCTCTCAAACATGGAGATCATCGCCGCGGTTCGTCGCATCACCGGTCGCGACGTGCCTATCAAGATGGGCCCGCGCCGCGCCGGTGACCCGCCGGCGCTGACCGCTGATGCGACCAAGGCCGGCAGCGAGCTTGGTTGGACGCCACGGGTCAGTTCGGTCGACGACATCATTGACACTGCTTGGCGCTGGTATCAGCGAATTGCGAAGGCCGGATAGTCCCTGAGGCCTGGGACGACTGTCTTTTCAAGCGGATAGAGCCGCCGCTTCGATCAACTGGGCCGCGTCGGAGAGGTCTTCGACAAAGTAGTCAGAAGTCGCCGCCCACTCTCCATCGAGGCCGGCATGTCCCGTCTTCACCAAAATGGACCGCAAGCCGCCGCGCCGGGCCATCTCAATGTCTCGGGTATGGTCACCGATCATCCAGGAGCGCGAAAGGTCGATATGAAAATCGCGACACGCGCGCTCCAACAACCCAAGTGCGGGCTTTCGGCAGTCGCAGAGAATAGCAAGGTCGACTCGGGCTTGATCCGATCTCGGGTTCGGGTGATGCGGACAGACGTAGATTGCATCCAAGCTCACGCCCGACTTCTCAAGCTCGCTCTCCAGGCGTTGATTCACCGCTTCTACCTGCGCTTCGCTCGCCATGCCCCGCGCAATGACCGACTGGTTCGTAACGACAATCAGCAGAAACCCAGCCTCTCTCAATCGGCGCAACGCCATCGCAGCTCCGTTCAGGAGCTCTACGTCTTCGGGCCGACTAAGGTGCCCGCGTTCCACGTTCAGCGTGCCGTCCCGATCAAGGAAGACAGCTGCCCGGCGTTGCGCGACTTCGCGATCCAATGAACCGCCTAGGGCTCGATCGGACGTTGTGGCCATCGCCGCACTATGTTCCTGTTGCAGCTGCTGCCCGCTGAAGCGTTAGGAGGCAGCAGTGTCTGCGGGGCACTAACGCTACCGCACTCTGGGTGACTTGCCTAAGCCACCCTGCACCAGCAAGCCTGCCATTACAACTCGGCCACCTGCTGATCAAGCATGATCTCGGAGCCGCGCTGGGCTCGAGTTGCCCCGCACGCGCACGAATGCAACTCTGGAGAGAGCTCGGCGGGAAAGCAGGCGCTGAGGCCGCCGGCAAACGAGCCGGACGCTTTGCCATGAGATGAAATGGCTATCGCTTTAACCGAGCCCATCATCGATTGGGGGCCAGCGTGCCGGCGGCCGTCCTTCCAATCGTCCCGCCGGAGGACCATTGCGAGGCCATCTCGCCCGCACATAAATTCAGCTTGTCGACAGAAAAGGAGAACCCGTTTGTCATCAACTCTGTGAAAGATGACTTCGCCGTCTCCTGTGCTTTGGGAAGAGATCGATGACGCCAGCGCTCACGCTTAGGGGTCGAATCCGGCCTAACAGATGCCGGCCGCTCGATGCGACTTCCCGGTTCAGCGAATTGCTGCAATCGCCGCTATCAGCGCGATCCACAGCAGGAGGGAAACAGCCATGCCGAGGATCAAAGTCGACCGCGGGGCCCAGCGTCGGCCGACGGCGCGGCTTACGTTCAGGCTGTCGTTGTGCAGAACCATCGCTGACACGGCCCCAGTTTCGATCCGCCAACCGCGCTTGAAAGTGGAGCGATTCTATGGCGCAACTACTGCGACAAACTTTCGCGTGTCCACGCATGTGTTGTCGGCTCGGCTGTCGCAGCAACGCAGCGATCGGAGCTTTGTTCCGATGTTCGACCGAGGTCCGACGGGTGAACGGCCGATGAACGGCGTCACAAGGCTGCGTTCACCATCGCGCCGCTATCTCGGCGTCGCTGCCCTCTTTGGCGGCGCGCAGGGGCGGCAAGTGGGACGGGGGCTGAACTTCACCGCCATCTCGACAGCCTCTGGCCGCCAGTCGCGATCTCCTGTGCCCCCGAGTAATCTGAGCGGGCGAGTCGCAACTCACTAAGGTGATGCGCGCTCTCCTTCGAATGCGAATGGCCCCTCTCAAGGAAAGCCTGCTTCGCGCGCTCGACGTCGCTGTCGCTGCAGCTGCGATTGTCTTTGCACTCCCCCTGATCGCATTGATCGCTCTGCTCATCGTCCTGGACAGTCCGGGTCCCGTCCTCGCGCGCCATCGCCACGTCCGGCCTAACGGTGTTCCGTTCGATCTAATGAAATTCCGCACCCGCCACATGGGCGACGATTTTCTGCTCAAGCGGCGTCATCAGCGGTCCGGGGACCGCCTGCGTCACTATTCACGGCGCACTAGGCTTGGCACAATTCTGTGCAGGACTGGACTTGAGGAGATTCCTCTATTGATCAACATTGTCAGAGGCGAGCTTCCCATCTTCGGCTGCTACACTTGGCGGCAAGTTCTGGATTGGCTCAATCCCCCGCCCGTAGATCGGTGACCGCCTGCGAACGACGCAATGACGGAGGACGCCCGCCGGACCACGTCGACGTCGCCTGACCCACGACGCACGGCATCACATTAGCCGAGGGAATGTCCGGCGGTGGCTGGTCTAGCGGCCGGACTCACATGACCACTTTGGGTCGTAATTCCCCGTCCGCTACATGCCCGGAAGCGGACGTCGCCAGCGTCGGCGCGGGGGGAGAGTTCCCATTCGGCCGGGAAGAAACGCTGGCCTTCTTCGCGGCGGAAGCCGGCGTTGGCGTGCCTCAGCTATTCGGGGTGGGTGGTGCTGGCCTTGATCACGAGGACCGGGCAAGGCGCGTGACGCACTATTGTCTCAGCGACGCTGCCGAGCAGGACCCGTATCACGCCATCCCGCCCGTGACTGCCAATGATCACCAGGTCGGCTGGCCAACCCGCAGCTTCGCGCAAAGCCGCTTCAGCAGGTTCGCCCATAGCCCAGATCCCTTGCGGACTTGCGGACGGCGGCAGGAAATCAATGAGCGCCGAAAAGACTCGTTGGCCCTCGCGTTCGGTGAACTTGGTCGCTTCCTCGGCGGACATTCCAACCTGGCGAGCAGCCGACAGCTCGACCGCATGGAAAAGCCGAATCTCAGATTTCAGCTCTTGCGCGAGGGCGTATCCTGTCGCGGCCGCTCGCGCTGCCGGCGCGCCGCCATCGACGGCGACCAAAATCTTGCGGAATAACATGCAGACCTCGCATCAGATCGGATTTCTCCAACTCCAGTAGTCCGCCGCTGCGCCCACAATCAGACACCGCGAGCGACAGAACAGGGTGGCTTGCGGACATTAGGCCGCGTCCAGATTCGGCCAGGAGGCCTCGACGTTGTTGTTGTCGGGATCGAGGACGAACGCGACGTAGTTGGCATCGCGCCTGAGTCCCTGGTCGCGAAAGCCGGGCGGCCCGTTGTCGCGGCCGCCATTCGCTAGGGCGGCGGCGTAGAAGGCGTCGACCGCTTCGCGGCTCGGCGCGGCGAAGGCGAGGTGTATGGGCGCCGCGCCTGAGGCGTTGCCCGCCCTCCAGTAGCTGGGAACGCCTTTGCGGCCGCCAGAAATGAACAGAAAGCCGCGCTGATCGGGATCCTTGAACAGCGCCGCGTCGAACTGCGGCATGTTCTGCAGGCGCTCGATGCCAAGCGGCTTCAGGCAGGCGGTGAAGAAGGGCAGGCTGACGTCCGCATCGCGGACAAGGAATCCGAGGTGGTCGAACATGCGGTCATTGTCTCTAAGGATGCGCCGAGACGCGTCAGCAATAGCGGGCGTGACGTATAGCACTCCGCCAGACGCACGCTCGGTACAGGCACCATGCCGAGCAGCCTGGAAACAAACCGCCTCGTCCTGAGGAAGCCCGAAACGGACTTTCTCGAACGGCGGCTATGGGTCGAACGTGCGCGTTGGCGTCAGGCCCGAAAGCCGACTTCCAATCTTATCGTTATCCGCATTCCGCCGCGCGCCGATCGCAGAAACCAGGCCGACAATCAGCTCGGCTGCGTAGTCGCGACCTCGGCAAGCCCTCCCTAGGACATCCTCAGCCGCATCGACTCACTCTGGGCAGTCAGGCTCTCCCTACCTGCTAGGGCCGGGAGGCCACCGCCGGTCTCTCGTCCCGGCGCTCATTAGAAACGAACGACCCAGCTAGAGCGCGGGCACTCTCATCTCGAACGACGTCCCGGGCGGGCCAGTGACCGAAAGTTCGCCGCTGACCTGGGCGACAAGCGACCTGACCAGCTTCATTCCCAAGCCGCCGCCAAGCGGACTCTCCACCGGGTCGGGCAAGCCCCGGCCAAAATCGCGCACCGACAAGCGGAACCCGTCACCTTCACCCAAGAGCCGGACCAAGATCAGACCTTTGTCGGGAGGCGGATAGGCGTATTTGACAGCGTTTGTGACGAGTTCGTTGACCACCATGCCCAGGGGGATGGCCGTGTCCACCGACAATGATATGGCCTCGGCTTCGACTCTGACTTCGATGCGTTCATCGTGGATGAGCGCTTCCTTCACCCCGGCGCACAGGTCCCGCAGGTAGGCGCCAAAGTCCACGGCATCCTTGTGGGCGCCGCGATAGAGCGCCCGGTGCACCTGTGCGATGCTTTGGACTCGAGAGTCGGCCCTCAGGAGCTGATCGCGCACGGTGTCGTTGTCGGTCTCGCGAGCCTTCATCCGCAATATACCGGAGACGAGCGTCAGGTTGTTGTTGACCCTGTGATTCAGCTCATCGAACAGCTCGCCTTGGCGCGCCTCGGCTCGCTTGCGCTCTGTTATGTCAAAGAAAAGCTGAGCCATTCGCGTCTCGGTGACGCGCGTGACCCGGATTTCGTGCCAGAGATCGACGTTGCGAGTGTAGGTTTCGAAGCTGGCGGGCTCGCCCGTTTTCAGAACGCGGTCACAGAGTGTGAGCCAATCCTTCCGATCCCCCTCGGTGTCGCTGAGCTTGGTTCCAACGGCCTCGGGCCCCACACCCAACATTCGCTGCAGGGCGGCGTTCATCTCGAGGATCGTGTAATCCGCGAGTTGACCTTGAGCGTCCCAAATGGCGTCGCAAATGGCGAAGCCTTCGGTCATATTCGCCAGCAGCGCTTCGAGACTGAGCTGACGCTCCTCTCCGCGCTTCAGGTCGCTGATGTCCTGGACGACGACGTTCACGCCAACGACTTCGCCATCGACGGCCAGGGGATAGTAGTTGGACAGCCAGACGCGATCGTCCTGAGGCGATCGAGGATTGCGCCGGCGGGACTCGCGATTGACCACCGGCTGGTTGGTCTCGATGACGCGGCGGTAAAGGGGCTCAACCAAGTCAGCCGCCGCGTCTCCCAGCACCTCCCGAACTGATCGTCCGAGGTGGTCGGCAGGGGCCAGATTGTGAATTGCTGCGAGCCGGGCGTTTACCCGGACATAACGCAAAGATCGGTCCAGAAACGCCAGCCCGACCGGCGCGGCTTCATAGATTGCGGCAAGTTCCGCCGGAGTGTCGAACGCCCGCCCGCCCGCATCCATTCTGTAGGTCCGACCTGTCGCTGATCGTCCAAGATGAACTGTGACGTAGTGCGTAGCTGTTTCAGCGCGCCATGGCCACCGCGCCGCTAACTCGGCGCGAGTCTCCCGGCCCTCAAGGGCCGCGGCGGAACGTCGGCGGCTACGAGTTGGTTAGCATCCTTATGGATTGCCTGCGCGTGCTGATCGTCGAAGACGAACTCTTGGTCGCCTTGGAGCTTGAGTTCGCTCTTGGAGCAGCTGGCCATGTCGTTTGCGGCACCGCCGCGTCGCAGACCGAGGCCATTCATCTTGCCACAGCCACTCGGCCCGACTGCGCAGTCGTCGACATCAGTCTACGCCCAGGTGATGGCCGCATCGTCGCCAGAGTGCTGACGGCTCAGGGTGTCGCGGTGTTGCTCGCAACCGGCCAATGCGACGACGTGAAGAGCCTGTCGCGCACCGGCGCACTCGGCTGCCTTCCCAAGCCCTATAGAGCCGACGACGTCCCGGCCGCCCTGATAGCTATCTGTCGGTGCCGACGCGGCGAAACGCCGGTCGAACTCCCGGACAACATGTTTCTCCTAGATGCCGCGTGAATTACGCGTCCTCACATTCCTCAGTGCAAGGCCGGTGGAAAGACGTCGCCCTGACATCCAAGGGGCTGGCCGAGCTTGCGGACACATCGGCCGTGGTCACCTACGAATGCAGCGCCAAGCGCAAGGATGGGCGGCTCTACCGCGCGCCCTGGTCAGCAGCGCATACGTCAAGCGGTCGGATGGATGGAACTTGGCGTTCCACCAGCAGACCCCGCTCCAATAGGGCCGGAGACGAAGCGCTCCCGAAGCAGTTGCTCCAAGATTCTAGCTCAGACCGCGTGTTCACACTGGCCAGCGCGGTTTCTACAGTCCAGGTATAACGGGTGGGAACTGGGCCACATGGCGGTCTCCCTGCCAGACATTGATCTCTTGCGGATGGGCGAGGCCCCCGGCATGGTCGATTGCATCATCGTCGTTGGCAAAGAGGTCGGTGCGTATCTCGCAGACGCGCCCCGCTTCGTCGTGCAGCTCAATTCGGTAAGGGGCCATTGCGGCCCTCCGTTGGGGCTCTAGCCGCCCCGGCCATGGCCGTGAGACCGACCAAGGCCGTGCGCAACATGGTTCGCGATTGCGCGCGGAGCGCCATGATCCAGGTCAACTAGTCCGTCTGGGCGGACGGCCTGAACGACCGCTCAGGGTCGAGACTCCCCGTTGGCAGGACGCCCGATAGCGGATGCTGGCTGAGACCGAGACGGGTGGGCAACGGACGAACGTGCCCGCTCGAACTTCGACACCGATTGGGACCTGTCGGAAGCGTCGGCTGACGTTCGTCCTATAGGGTGCTGACCACTGCTCATAGGAGACCACAGCTATGGCCACGGCGCGCGGGTCGCATGACCAACATCCAACCAGTGTCGTCGAAAACCCAGACGACATCCCCACAACGCGACCGCCGGCGCTCAGCCGCCTGGACGCATTTGTGGGCAGTTGGGAAATGGAGGCCTCATTCGAAGGAGGCTACTTCGCGCCGGGCAGCCCGCCATTCACTGCCCGGGGCGGGCGCACCACCTTCGAATGGCTGCCGGGGCGCTTCTTCCTTGTCCAGCATTTCACCGTGGAAGATCCGAACGCGCCCAGTGGGATCGCCATCATCGGCTCCGCTGCTGAGCCCGACGATTTCGTTCAGCATTACTACAACTCCCGGGGCGTAGCGCGGGTCTACCGAATGGGCCTCGACGAACGTGGTTGGACACTCCGGCGGGAGGCGCCCGGCTTTTGGCAGCGATTCAATGGCGTGTTCTCCGCCGACGGCAACACCATCAGCGGCGCTTGGGAGGGCTCGCACGATGGCGACCGATGGAAGCACGACTTCGCCCTGACTTACATCAAGGTTGGCTAGTGGCCAGACCTCAGTCGTGATCTTGGCGACCACGTCGTTGGGGCACTTCAAGACATCACCAGGAACCGCCTGCTTTGGGGTCGGAAGCCGTCATCGCAGCGCTTCCGGGAAGCGATGGGGTGGACGCCCCCCGACGGCATCGAAGTGCCAGAGTGGAGGTGTTGAAACACCACTGCGAAGGAGGCGTCCGTGGGCGAAGTTAGGCGCCAGCTCGGCAGCCAAAGCGGCGGCCATGAAGGGCGCGCCGACCGACACCTGGCTGGGTCGCATGCTCTCAAGGAAGCCGCGCATGCTGGTGGTGGTCGCGCTGGCCAACAAGACGGCGCGGATCGCCTGGGCGCTGATGGCGCACGGAGAAATCTACCGAGCTCCGGCCGCGGCGGCATGAACCCCACGGCTTGAGGTCGTCGGAGACGTAGGCAGGTCAGCAGAGGGGGTATGGCGCAACAGTCGGTGAGACGGGGTCGGAAAAACCAGAGATGTGTCCATGCGCCCCGAGCGCGCGGAAGCGACTTGGATCCGATCCGCGAACTCCATACAGGCCAGCGGCGTGCAACGGCCGCATCAGTAGGCCGGACACACGGAAGCACCTCGACTACGCGCACCAGCCCTCTTCAGAATCCTCTTGCGTCTAGCGGGGCGTCCACACACGGACGCGTCGAGTGACGGTTCAGGGTGATTCCGGACATCCCGCTAACGCCTGGACGCCCGCTGATAAACCTCGCTTGCGTTCGGTCGCCGCGCAGATTGATGGTATAATAGCTGTGGCTTCCATCGCCTATGCAGCGTCGCGGCCACCGGTCGTCGACGGGCAAGAAGGCTCAGCAGGGTGTCAGCTAAGTCGTGACTGCCACGCCCGACCTGCGCTCGTTTCTCTTCACTGACATCGAAGGATCGAGCCTGCTCTGGCTCGATCACCGGGCGACGATGCAGGAGGCGGTTGCGGCGCACGACAGCGTGATGCGCGAGGCGGCCAGCCGGCACGGCGGCGAGGTGTTCAAGACCGCGGGCGATGCGTTCTTCGTCAGCTTCCGGCGACCTTCTGAAGCGGCGATGGCCGCGTGCGAGGCGCAGGTCGCTCTGGCGGCGCAAGCCTGGCCGGAAATCGGCTCGCTGAAGGTTCGCGCCGCGATCCATTTCGGAACTGCCGAGCAGCGCGGCGGCGACTATTTCGGCCCGGCGCTGAACCGGTGCGCCCGGCTGCTGGCGCTCGCCCACGGCGGTCAGGTGCTGGTGACCGCGTCCGTCGCGGAGCTGCTGGCCTCGGAGCGTGAGATCCGCACGCCGCTGCGCCGGCTCGGGGACCATCCGCTCGACGACCCCGGGCAGATGGTGGGCATCTGCCAGATCGTCATCGACGGGCTGCCCCAGGACTTCCCGCCCCTGCGCGCGG
>CAVXOD010000005.1:0-102500 GCA_963763385.1 uncultured Pseudomonadota bacterium
GGGGGAAGCGCTTGATTCAGCCCGAACTCAATCGGCTCTAGTACAGCTCGTCGAGCTGCCGATAGTAGGCGAGCTTCCCCGGGTCCGCCGCGACCGGATAATGCCGCGCCAGCAACGCCTCGATGTCCAGCGCCGGGAAGTTGCGCCGGGCCGAGCGGACGAACAGCGCCAGGTCCTGGTGCCGGTCGGCGACGCCAAAGCGGCCGAGGTCGATGATCGCCGCCTCGCCATCCGGCCGGACGATGAAGTTGGGCAGGCAGGCGTCGCCGTGGGTTACGACCAGGTCTTCAGCGGCCGGTCGGCGGGCCAGAAGCTCGGCCAGAATGTCCGCCGGCGCGGCGCCCGAGTTATCGGGATCGAACCGGTCAACCTCGACCTCGCCGCGTTCGACGCGGCGTTGGCACTCGCCCAGCTTGACGTCGAGCCGCTCGTCGAACGGGCATTCGGAGATCGGGAGCGCGTGCAGCCGCGCCAGGGCTCGCAGCGCCGCGGCCGCACCGGTTTCGGCCAGATCAGGCGCAAGCTCGTGCAAGGCGACGCCCGCGACAGCGTCGGTGAGCATCGCCGGACGACCGGCGACCTCGCCGGACCAGATCAGGCGCGGGGCGGTGGCGCGGCCCTGCAACCACCGCAACGCCGCGGCCTCGCGCGCCAGCTCCGCCCGGCTGATCCGGCCGGTCGCCTGGCCGATCTTGGCGTACAGCGGCGGCGCGCCTTCGATCCGGAACACCACATCGCCGGACTCGCCATGGCCCACCTGCGCGACCTGCCCGCGGTCGTCGATCCCCGCCGCGCTCAGCAGTGCGGCGATGGTGGCCTCGGCGTCGCTCACGCCGCGAACGGATCGACGGGCGCTTCGTGTTCCTCGAAGCCGAAGCGCTCGAAGCCGGCGCGCATTTCGGGGCTGAGCGGGGCTTGCAGCACCAGCTCGCCACGCGAGGGATGCGGCATCACGATCCGGCGAGCGTGCAGTTGGAGTTTCAAGTCGCCGGAGAGCTCCATCGACCGGGCGTCGAAATACTTCGGGTCGCCAAGGATCGGGTGGCCGATCGCCAGCATGTGCGCGCGCAGCTGGTGGGTGCGGCCGGTGATGGGCCGCAGCGCCAGCCAGGCGGCGGTCTGGGCCGCGCGCGAGATGGTGACGAACTCGGTCTGCGCCGGCTCGGCGGCCGGGTCCTTCGGGTTGGCGGGCGCGACCATCTCGCGATCGCCGAAGCCCTGCTTGGCCAGCGGCAGATCGATCAACCCCTCGGACGGCTTGGGTGTGCCGACCACAATCGCCCAGTAGGTCTTTTGCGTCCGCCTTCGGGCGAAGGCGCCGGCGAGCTTGGCGGCCGCCGCGGGCGACTTGCCCAGGACCAGCACCCCGGAGGTGTCGCGGTCGAGCCGGTGCACCAGGCGCGGGCGTTCGGTCCCCTCCCCCCAGGCGGCCAGCAGCCGGTCGATGTGATGCAGGGTCTTGGTCCCGCCTTGCACGGCGAGCCCCGCCGGCTTGTTCAGCGCCAGCACCTCGTCGTCCTCGTAGAGCACCAGCCCCCGGACGAACGCGCGATCGCGGTCGGAGAGGCCGTCCTGGGCCCTTGGCGGCGGCGCGTCCGGCAGCGGCGGCACTCGGATCTGGGCGCCGGCCGTCAGCCGCGTCTCGGCCTTGGCCCGAGCCCCGTCGACGCGGATCTGGCCGGTGCGGGCCAGCTTGTTGATCTGGATGTGGCTCAGATGCGGCCAGCGCCGCCGGAACCAGCGATCCAGCCGCACGCCATCCTCGGCGGCGTCGACGTAGAGGGTGCGGACTTCGGCCAAAGGCTCATCCAGATGCGGCGTGGGCGGCCGGTATAGCCGATGGGGCGAGCTCTGGCAGGCCGAGCGCGGCGATCAGCGCGCGCATGTCCGCTGGGATGGATGCTTCGAGCGTGCGTTCGCCGCCCGCCGGGTGGGGAAAGCGGATCGCCCGGGCATGCAGCATCAACCGCGGAACCGGCGCGCCAGCCAGCATCAGCGCGCCGCCGTAGCGGGTGTCGCCGGCGATCGGGCGGCCGATCGACGCCAGGTGGGCGCGCAGCTGGTGCATCCGTCCGGTGTGGGGCCGCAGCTCCAGCAGCGCCGCCTCGTCATTCGAGGCCAGGGTGCGGTAGCCGGTCGAGGCGCTCTCGGCGTCGGGATGGTCGGCCGCACAGGTCGACATGTGGACCTCGCGCCCCTGCGAGACGCGCCGCAGCGGCGCCTCGATCCGTCCATCGCGGGGGCTGGGCGCGCCGGGCGCGACGACGGCGAGGTAGGTCTTCGCCACCCGCCGGCCCATCAACGCCTTGCCCAGGAACGCCGCGGCCGGCTTGGTCTTGGCCGCCAGGATCACGCCGGAGGTGTCGCGGTCGAGCCGGTGGACCAGGCCCGGCCGTTTGCCGTTGGAGCGGGCGAACGCGGCCAGCAGGTCGTCCAGCGTCGCCGCCTTGATCCGCCCGCCCTGGCTGGAGAGCCCCGGCGGCTTGTCGAACGCGATGACCGCGTCGTCCTCGAAGATCACCAGCGAGCGGGCGAAGGCGATGTCGTCCGGTGTGAGCGCCCGGCTCAATTCCCCTCCCCCTTGCGGGGAGGGGTCAGGGGTGGGGGTGCTAACTGGCTGCCGGACGAGGAGGCTGCGAGACGTCTAACCGGCAGGCGCCGAGCTGACACCCCCATCCCCGGCCCTTCCCCGCAAGGGGGAAGGGGGAAACGCTCGACCCGGCTCACACCCCGCCCTTCTTCCGCAGCGACGCCCAGCGTTCCAGCCGCTCCTTCACCCGCGCCTCGGCGCCCTCGCCCTTCGGTGCGTAGAACACCCGGCGCTCGACGCCGTCGGGAAAGTAGTCCTGGCCGGAGAAGCCTTCCGCGGTGTCGGGGTCGTACTTGTAGCCCTTGCCGTACCCCAGATCCTTCATCAGCCGGGTCGGGGCGTTACGGATGTGGGCCGGCGGGATCAGCGAGCCGGTCTCCCTGGCCATCTTCGAGGCGCCGCCAAAGGCCGTGTAGACCGCGTTCGACTTCGGCGCGGCGGCCATGTGCACGCACACCTGCGCCAGCGCCAGCTCGCCCTCCGGGCTGCCGAGGAAGTCGTAGGCGTCCTTGGCGGCGATCGCCAGGATCAGCGATGTGGGGTCGGCCTCGCCGATGTCCTCGCTGGCCATCCGCACCAGCCGGCGGGCGATGAACAGCGGATCCTCGCCGCCCTCGAACATCCGCGCCAGCCAGTAAAGCGCCGCGTCCGGATCTGAGCCGCGCACCGATTTATGCAACGCCGATATGAGGTTATAGTGTTCTTCTCTGTCCTTGTCGTAAGCCGGGCTGCGCTTCTGCAGCACGCCGGCCAGCTCGGTGGTCGAGAGCGGCGTCGGCGCGGCGATGTTGAACAGGGTCTCGGCCAGGGTCAGCACATAGCGGCCGTCGCCGTCGGCCATGGCGATCATCGCGGCGCGCGCCTCCGGCGTCAGCGGCAGGTCGCGCTTTTCGAACGCCTCGGCCTTGGCCAACAGGCTCTGCATCGCCTCGTCGTCCAGGCGCTTCAGCACGAACACCTGGCAGCGCGAGAGCAGCGCGCCGTTGAGCTCGAACGAGGGGTTCTCCGTGGTGGCGCCCACCAGCGTGACGATCCCCTCCTCCACGAACGGCAGGAAGCCGTCCTGCTGCGCGCGGTTGAAGCGGTGGATCTCGTCGACGAACAGCAGCGTCGCCTGCCCCGCCATGCGGCGGCCGCGCGCGGTCTCGAACGCCTTCTTCAGGTCGGCGACGCCCGAGAAGACCGCCGACAGTTGCTGGAACTCGTAGCCGGCCTCCTTGGCCAAGAGGCGCGCGATCGTGGTCTTCCCGGTGCCAGGCGGCCCCCACAGCACCATCGAGGAGAGCCGGTGCGCGTTCGCCATCCGCCGGATCGGCCCCTCCGGCCCCAGCAGGTGGTCCTGCCCGACCACCTCGTCGAGGCTCTGCGGCCGCAGCCGGTCGGCCAGCGGCCGCGGCGCCTCCGGCGTCAGGCCTGCGGCTTCGAAGAGATCCGTCATGACGCCAGCGTATCTAAGAACGCGCCGGCGGACACCAAGCCTACCCCTGCACCTGCGCCGTGATCAGCTGGCCGCCCCGCTCGATCTGGATGGTCCAGACCTGCGTTGGCTTCGCCAGCGCCGCCACCAGGCTGGCGACCGTCGAGATCGGCTCGCTGTTGATCTGGCGGATGAAGTCGCCGGGCTGCAGGCCGAGCCGCGCCGCATAGCCGCCGGAAACGCCGGTCACCACCACGCCGACGCCGGAGAACGGATCCAGCCCCAGCTGGTCCGCGGCGGCGGGCGAGAGGTTGATCACCGTCGCGCCATTGAGCGGATTGGCGCCCGTCAGCGTGCGCTGGTCCTTCGGCGGGGTGTCGGGCGGGATCGCCAGGTGCGCGGTGACCGTGCGGTCCGCCCCGCCCGCCTTGCGCACCACCAGGTTCACCGAGGCGCCCGGCGCCATGGTGGCGACCGCATAGTTGAGACTGGTCGGATCGTTCACCGCCTGGCCGTTGACCGAGACGATCACGTCGCCGCGCGCCGACGCCGGCGCGGGCCGCCGGGCCGTCGGGCCAGAGGTCGGAGACCAGCACGCCCTGCGGCGCGGCGAGGCCGAGGCTCTTGGCGATGTCGCCGGTCAGGGCCTGGGGCCTGAGGCCCAGCCACGGCCGGATCACGGCGTGGCCGCCGCCGAGCGCCGTCGTCACCACCTGCTTCACCAGCGCCGCCGGGATCGCGAAGCCGACGCCGGACGCGCCGCCCGAGGCCGAGAGAATCGCGGTGTTCACCCCGATCAGGTCGCCGTTCATGTCCACCAGCGGCCCGCCGGAGTTGCCGGGATTGATCGCCGCATCGGTCTGGATGAACGAGGAGAAGTTGTTGACGCCGGTGTCGGAGCGAGAAAGGGCGGAGACGATGCCGTTGGTCACCGTCTGGCCGACGCCGAACGGATCGCCGATCGCCAGCACCAGGTCGCCGACCTGCACGTCGGCCGCGTCATCAATCGCGATCACCGGCAGCTTCTCGGCGCCCGGCTCGATCTTCAGCACCGCCAGGTCGGCGCGTGGGTCGTCGAGCAACACCTTGGCTGGCCACTCGCGGCGGTCGGCGGTGACCACCGTGATCTCCTGGGCGCCCTCGATCACGTGGTGGTTGGTCACGATCACGCCGTCCGCGCGCACGATGGAGCCGGAGCCCAGCGACTGGGCGACCCGCTGCTGCGGCACCCCGCCGTTCATGAACATGCCCCAGAACGGATCGACCTGGGTGCGCACCACGCGGCGCGAATAGACGTTCACCACCGCCGGGGCGGTCCGCTTCACGATCGGCGAGAACGACAGCCGCATGGCGGAGGCGTCGGCCGGGACCTGGCGGCGTTCCGGCAGCGGCAGGTTGGCCGGCTGCGACTTGGCGCAGGAGGCGGCGCCTATGCCGAGGCTGATCAGGCAGACGAGAAGGATCGGTTTGCTGAGAGGGTTCATTGCTCGCGAAAACTAGCTGGGTTCCTGGCGCAATGATGGCGTCAGGCGGCCGTCGGCGCCAGGGGGACGTCTGGCGGGCGGGCATAGCGGATCGACCATCAGCACGCCCAGACCGATCATGGCCGCCCCCACCATCAGCGACAACCCTGGCTCATGCAGGGGCTTCCCGGCGCCGATCGACCAGGCGAAGACGTTGCTGAATACGATCGGTCCGACCAGCTGCGCGAGGCCGAACAGGATCGCCAGAGCGCCCTGCAGCTGCCCCTGCTGGTCGACGCCGACCCGCTGCGAGAGCAGCGACGACAGGTTCGGGAACGAGATGCTGGAGACCATCACGACGGATAGGCCGGCCCAGAACAGCGGAGCGGTCGGGGCAAGTCCGAGGGCGGCGAACCCCGCGACGCCGAGCACCATGCCCAGGATCACCGCCCCGCGCTCGCCGATGCCCGCGCCGTCCAACCCGGCACCACGCTCTGGATCACGATGTTGCCGCCGCCCAGCACCATCAGCAGCACGGCGATCTGCGGCGGGCCCCAGCCGTAGCGGTAGTGGGTGTAGAACTGGAAGATGCTGTTGAACGACGACCCGGCGAATTGGGCGACGAACAGGATCATCGCCATGCCGAAGAGGCCCTTGCGGCTGACCAGCAGCGCCCCGGCGCCGATCGGGTTGGCGCTGCGCCAGCGGAACGGCGCGCGCCGCTCGTGCGACAGCGACTCTGGCACGATGAAGAGGCCGTAGAGGCCGTTGGCAAGGCCAGGCCGGCCGCGACCCAGAACGGCGCGCGCGGGTCCAGCGCGCCGACGAAGCCGCCCAGCGCCGGCCCCAGCAGGATGCCGGCGTTGGCCGCGGCCTGAAAGCGACCGAAGTTGCGCGCCCGGTCCTCCGGCGTCGAGATGTCGGCGACGTAGGCGCCCGCCGCCGAGCCGCTGGAGGCGGTGATGCCCGAGATCACCCGGCCGACGAACAGCCAGGCGATGTTGGGCGCCAGCGCCATGATCAGGTAGTCGAACGCCAGGCCGAACATCGACACCAGCAGCACCGGCCGGCGGCCGAAGCGGTCGGAGAGGTTGCCGAAGATCGGCGCGAAGGTCAGCTGCATCAGCGCCCAGACCGCGCCGAACACACCCATGATCTGCGCCGCGCCAGCGTCGCCCTGCCCGGTCAGGTTCTTGACCAGCACCGGGAAGACGGGCGCGATCACGCCCATCGAGATCGTGTTCATCATCACGGCGGCGTAGATGAAGCCGAGCGCGGCCGGCCGGCCGCGCCGCCCGCCGGCGGTGGCGAATTGCAGGCGTCGGATCGCTCACGACGCCCTCCCCTGATCTCAACGACCGCCGTTCGGCAGCCTTAGCACTTCGCCCGCGGCGGCCAGAACCGGCCGCCGTCAGTGCGCCGCGGGGCGTGGCGCGGCGGCGACAGTGGTCTCGCGAGCGTGCGAACCGCAGAGCCAGCAGCATCGCGACGCCGAGCAGGCCCGCCGCGATCAGGATCGGCAACCCGGGCAGGCCGGGCGCATGTGCGCAGCGCGAAGGCGAAGGTCAGCGGAAACACCGGGCCGATGATCGCCGCGATCCCGCCGGTGGACTGGTTGGCGCCCTGCAGCCGGCCCTGCTCCGAGCCGGTGACATGCTGGGTCATCAGGCCCTGCAGGCCCGGTTGCATCAGGCCCATCAGGGCGAAGATCGGCATGCCGATGAAGTAGGCCGTCTGGTTGGGCGCCAGCGCGTAGATGGTGAAGCCAACCACGCCCGAAGCAGCGCCAACGATCACCGCCCCGCGCTCGCCGATCCACCGCACCACCGGGCCGACGACGAACGACTGCACCAGGATGCCGAGCACGCCGGTGATGACGAAGGTGACGCCCAGGAACTTCAGGGACCAGCCATAGCGCAGCTGGGTGTAGAGCACGAAGATGCCGGGCAGCACCTGCTGGGCCAGCTGGTTGAGGAAGTTGATCGAGGCCAGGGGCGCCAGGTCGGTGTGCGATCGCAGCAGCGAGAGGCTGGCCACCGGGTTGGCGCGCCGCCAGTTGAACGCCGAGATGCGCCGCTCCGGCGGCAGCGATTCCGGCAGCACCAGCAGGCCATAGACCCAGTTGATCGCGCAGAGGCCGGCGGCGACCACGAACGGCGTGCGGATCGCCGCCAGGTGAAAAGCGCCGATGTGGATCGGCAGGGTGGCGAGGACGCCGCCAGCGGCCGGACCGAGCAGGAACCCGACACTGAACGCGGTGCTCATCCAGCCAAAGTAACGGGCCCGCGTGGCCGGCGTCGCGATATCGGCGACGTAGGCGTTGGCGGTGGAGAAACTGGCCGCCGTGGCGCCGTTCAGCACCCGGCCGAGCAGCAGCCAGGCCAGCGTCGGCGCCAGGGCCATCACCATGAAGTCGAGCGAGAGGCCGAGGATCGAGATCAGCATCACCGGCCGGCGGCCGAACCGATCGGAGATCATCCCCAGCACCGGGCCGGAGACGAACTGCATGAAACCCCAGGCGAGCGTGAAGACGAACTGCCAGTCCGCCGCGGCGGCCGTGGACGCGGCGTTGGCGCCGCCGAAGAACGAGCGGATCAGACCAGGCAGCACCGGGATCATCAGGCCGAACGACAGCGAATTCATCACCGCCGTGGCGTAGATGAAGCCGAACGCGGCCTGGCGTCCGCCGGGCCGCGCCGCGCTCTTTTCGGCCGACACCGCTGTCACGCCCCAAGGGCCTCCTTGTACGCCGCCAACAGCTTCTGCCACCACTCGCCGTGGCGTGTCAGGAACAGCGCGTTGGGGAAGCCGTGCCGTGCGACATGCTCGGCCGGCACCGTGTCCCAGCCACGGTGCTCGATCGTGACCCGGGTCTCCTCGCCGACGGCCTCGAAGCGGACCTCGACCTCGGTGTCCTGCTCCGGCGTGAACGCCGCCTGGCGCCAGCCGAACACCAGCCGGCTCGGCGGCTCCCAGGCGCGAATCCGACCGATCTCGAACACCTTGCCGCCTGGCAGCGTGGTCGTCAGCCGCCCGCCCGCGCCCGGCTCGAACCCCAGCACCCCCGGATCGCGCGGCGTGAAGGCGAACAGCGGATTGGCCCGCCACCAGGCGCCGATGTCGTTCACGAACGCTGCGAACGCGCGCTCCGGCGCCGCCTTCACCCGCAGCGAGACCAGGACCTTGGAGCTCACGCCTCGTCCTTCTCGACCGGCGGACGCTCCAAATGCGCCTTGAACGCCAGCAGCTGCGCCGCCCACATCCGCTCGGTTTCTTCCAGCCACGCCTTCAGCTCGTCCATCGCGCCAGCCCTCAAGGCATAGACCCTGACCCGCGCATCGAAGTCGGGATGCGACTCCTCCACCAGGCCCGACCGGCGCAGCGTGCGCAGGTGCCGGCTCATCGCCGGCGGCGCGAGGCCGACCGCTCTGGCGATCTCGCCGGCGGGCCGGGGCCCCGCGCGCAGCACCTCGACCACGCGCCGCCGATGCGGATCGGCCAGCGCGGCGAAGATGTCGTCGATCCGCTCCGCCGGCGCGCTCATGCCCGGCCGGCGTCGTACAGCTTCACCAGCTTCTTCGTCGCCACGGCGCGGTAGCTCTGCACGATCCAGCCCCTGATCGTCTCCAGATCGATGTCGTCGCCATCGCGCTGGCGCAGCGCCGCCCAGCCGCCCTTCCAGAGCCCGTGCCCGGCCGGGCTCATGTAGGGCAGCGTCAGCGCCATCTCGTAGGAGACCGGCAGCTTCACCGTCACCGACAGCTCGCCGGGCGGCGAGGCCGCGCCGCCGAAGAAGACGAACACCTTCTTGCCGACCTTCATCACCGTATGGTCCCAGGGATGGTCCTCCCAGGCCTCCGGGAAGGTGGCGGCGTAGGCGATCAGCTCGGCTTCGGCGGCTTTTGCGCGCATCTCCTACAGCTTTTCGCGGATCTCGTGCCCGGTGGCCTGGGCCACCTCCTCGGTCGTCATGACCGTGATCGTCTGGCCGAACGACCAGCTCTGGCCTTCGAGGTCCAGGCAGGTGAAGGAGCGGTCGCCGTAGGCCTGATCGGCCGGCTCGCGCTCGATCCGGGCGCCCGCGGCGCGGGCCCGTTCGCAGACGGCGTCGATACCGTCCCTGAGCTGGATGTGCACCGAGCCGGTGCGGCGGCCGCCCAGGTCGTGCGGCGACGCCCATTTGTCGAACGGCGGGCCCGACACCATCACCATGCCGTCCCCCATCCAGGTCTCGGAGTGGATCACGCCGCCTTTGCCGTCGTCGACCAGAAGGCGGGTCTCGAAGCCGAACGCGGCCTCCAGGAAGGCGAGCGCCGCCTTGGCGTCGCGGTAGAACAGCAGGGGCGAAACGCTCGGACGGTCCATGGGGCTCCCCTCAGTGTGGCAGCGAGGTGGTCAACGTGAGGCCGCTGGCCTTTTCCATGTCGGCCAGCGACAGGTCGGCGATCGTCTGGTCGAAATTCCAGACATGGCCCTCGAGGTCCAGCGCCCGGTAGACCCGCGCGCCGTAGAACTGGTCCGCGGGTCGCTGAGTGATTGTTGCGCCGGCCGCCTCCGCCTTGGCGCAGTGCTCGTCGATGCCGCTTTCCAGCGTCACCCGAACGAACTGGGTGCCCTGGCCGCCGAGCGAGGCCGGGCTGCGCATCTTCGCCGGTCCGATCAGCTCGGCGGCGCCCCACTCCTCGCCGATGCCGATATGTCCGTCGCCGAAGCTCATCTCGGCGTGGCCGACCCGGCCGGCGTCGTCGGTGACCAGCAGGCTGGTCTCGAACCCGAACGCCTGCTCCAGCCATTTCAGCGCCGCCATCGGGTCGCGGTAGAAGACGACGGGGGTGAACGAGGGCATGACGCGCGCTCCGTTGCGGATGACGCAATATTTAACGCATTTCGCAACTATATCGTCAAGCCACCATTCACTTTTCACGGTCATCGCCGGGCGGAAGGCCCGGCGACCCATGCACACGGTATCCGCCATGGCCGCGCCCGGCGCGGCCACCCTGCGGTCCATGTTCTTAGGTAGCCGGGACTGACGCCCGGCTATGACCGAATGTGGAGAAGCTGGGACCGGACCCGGGTGGCCACGTACGCCACAGGCGCCCTAAGTTTGAACTGCGGAGACGCTGCAAGCTGGCGAGCTCTCGCAACCAGCTTCTGCATGGGTCCCGGCTTGCGCCGGGATGAGCGGTATCCAGGGACGGGCTCTGCCGGTCAGTCCTCGCCGCTCGACGCCTGGACCGGACCGGAGTCCTTGCCCTTTTCCTTCACGTCGCGGTCGACGAATTCGATCACCGCCATCGGGGCGTTGTCGCCGTGGCGGAAGCCGGCCTTGAGCACGCGGATGTAGCCGCCGTTGCGGGCGGTGTAGCGCGGGCCGAGGGTGGCGAACAGCTTGCCGACCTGGTCGACGTCGCGGACGCGGGAGATGGCGATGCGGCGGGCGTGCAGGTCGCCCTTCTTGGCCAGGGTCACCAGCTTCTCGACGAAGGGGCGCAGCTCCTTGGCCTTCGGCAGGGTAGTGACGATCTGCTCGTGCTTGATCAGCGAGGCGGCCATGTTGGCGAACATGGCGGTGCGGTGCGCCGACGTGCGGCCCAGTTTGCGGTGCGCGTAACCGTGGCGCATGTCGGTCTCTCTTCCTCTACTGCCCCCGCTCTCCCCCGCGAAAGCGGGGGCCCAGGAGTTTTTGGTTCTCTAGCCTCCAGGCTTCAAAGAAAAAAGCCTGGGTCCCCGCTTCCGCGGGGAAGAGCGGATGAACGATTAGATCTGGTCTTCGAACTTCTTGGCCAGTTCTTCGATGTTTTCCGGCGGCCAGTTGGTGACGTCCATGCCCAGGTGCAGGCCCATGTTGGCCAGCACTTCCTTGATCTCGTTCAAGGACTTGCGGCCGAAGTTGGGGGTCCGCAGCATCTCCGCCTCGGTCTTCTGGATCAGGTCGCCGATGTAGACGATGTTGTCGTTCTTCAGGCAGTTCGCCGAGCGGACCGACAGCTCCAGTTCGTCGACCTTCTTCAACAGCGCGGGGTTGAACGGCAGTTCCGGCTTGGCCTCGCCCTCGAGCTTCTTCTTCGGCTCCTCGAAGGTGATGAACACCTGCAACTGGTCCTGCAGGATGCGTGCGGCGTAGGCCACCGCGTCCACCGGCGTGACGGCGCCGTTGGTCTCCACTTCCATGATCAGCTTGTCGTAGTCGAGGCTCTGGCCCTGGCGGGTCGGCTCGACGCGGTAGGCGACGCGGCGCACCGGCGAATAGACCGCATCGACCGAGATCAGGCCGATCGGCGCGTCTTCCGGGCGGTTGCGCTCGGCCGGCACATAGCCCTTGCCGGTCTGCACGGTGAACTCGATCCGCACCGAGGCGCCGTCGTCGAGCGTCAGCAGCACGTGGTCGCCGTTGAGGATCTCGATGTCCGAGGGCGCTTCGATCTGGCTGGCGGTGACGGCGCCGGGGCCGGTGGCGCGCAACGTCATGCGCTTGGGGCCGTCGGCGTGCATCCGCAGCGCCAGCTGCTTGATGTTGAGCACGATGTCGACGACGTCCTCGCGCACGCCCTCCAGCGAGGAGAACTCGTGCACGACGCCGTCGATCTGAATGGCGGTGACCGCCGCGCCTTGCAGCGACGACAGCAGCACGCGGCGCAGGGAGTTGCCGAGCGTCACCCCGAAGCCCCGCTCCAGCGGCTCGGCGACGATGCGCGCCTTGCGCACGCCGTCAGCGCCGGTCTCGATCTGCGGCTTTTCGGGGCGGATGAGCTCGTTCCAGTTTCGTTCGATCACAGGCGGATTTCCCTCAGGAGGGTGTCGCGGGCGGCTGGGGCGAACGCCGCGCCGGCGATGGGGGTAAGATGGGGCGGATACTCTAGACGCGCCGGCGCTTAGGCGGCCGGCAGCCGTTGTGCGGTATGGGGGTGACGTCGCGGATGGTGGTGATGGTCATGCCGGCCGCCTGCAGCGCGCGCAGGGCCGACTCTCGGCCGGACCCGGGGCCCGACACGTTCACTTCCAGGGTGCGCACGCCGTGCTCGGACGCCTTCTTGCCGGCGTCCTCCGCCGCCATCTGGGCGGCGTAGGGGGTCGACTTGCGCGAGCCCTTGAAGCCCATCATGCCGGCGCTCGACCAGGAGATGGTGTTCCCCTGCGCGTCGGTGATGGTGATCATGGTGTTGTTGAACGAGGCGTTCACATGCGCGACGCCCGAGGTGATGTTCTTGCGCTCGCGCTTTTTGACGCGCGCCGGTTCCTTGGCCATTCGTGACGCCTCTTACTTCTTCTTGCCGGCGATCGGCTTGGCCGGGCCCTTGCGGGTGCGGGCGTTGGTGTGGGTGCGCTGACCGCGGACCGGCAGGCCCTTGCGGTGACGCAGGCCGCGGTAGCAGGCCAGGTCCATCAAACGCTTGATGTTAACCGCGGTCTCGCGCCGCAGGTCGCCCTCGACCTGATAGTCGCGGTCGATGGTCTCGCGGATCTGCAGCACTTCGGCGTCGGTGAGCTGGTTGACCCGCCGGGCGTCCTCGATGCCGACCTTGTGGACGATCTCCCTGGCCTTGGCTTCGCCAATGCCGTGGATGTACTGGAGCGCGATCACGACGCGCTTGTTGGTGGGTATGTTGACGCCTGCGATACGGGCCACGCGCGATTTTCTCCTGGTCACGCCAAGAACGCGAAGCACGCGCCCGGCCTCCGCGCCATTGCAGGCGCGGCGCCGGCGCGGCGACGCGCCCTTTCGCGGAAGGGTCCCCATATAGGGACGAAGGGGCGCCCGTCAATGCCGAACGGCCGGATTGCGCCTTATTCGGAGGGTTCGCTGGCCGGCCCGGCTTCCGGCTCCCCTCCCCCTTGCGGGGAGGGGTCGGGGGTGGGGGTGTCGGCTCGGTGGCAGGTGATCGGCGTTCCGCGGTTCAGCTAGCTCAACGGTCTCTCGGTTCGCACCTTGAAGGACGGTTGGATCGAAAAGCCCGGTCGCGTTCAGATATTCGACTGCACAGGCCGAGTGCGCAGCAAACCCTGCACGCCGTCTTCGGCCCAGAGGTTCGACACGCCGATCGCCACAGCCTTTCGATCGGCTCTGTCGACGGGCCGAAGGCAGAAGCAGCATTGATATTCGGACTCGGTGATCACTCGGCCGCCAGCCAGCTCGCACCCCCACCCCTAACCCCTCCCCGCAAGGGGGAGGGGAACTACACCCTCGGCCCGTCCAGCGCCGCGTCGATGGCGGCGGCGACCGCGTCGATCGAGCCCATGCCGTCGACCTCAACCAGCTTGTTGTGGGTCTGGTAGTAGGGCAGCAGCGGCGCGGTCTGGTCGTTGTAAGCGCCCAGGCGGACCTTGAAGCTCTCCGGGTTGTCGTCCGGCCGGCCGGACTCGGCGAAGCGGCCGGCGACCCGTTGCATCAGCTGCGCGTCGTCGACCTTCAGCCGGATCACCAGGTCGATCGGCCGGCGGCGGCGGTCGAGCATCATGTCGAGCGCCTGGGCCTGGGCGATGGTGCGCGGGAAGCCGTCGAAGATCGCGCCGCCGTGCGCTTCCGCCTCGGGCAAACGCAACTCGATCAGCTCGATCACGATCTCGTCCGAGACCAGCTCGCCGCGCTTCATGATGCCGTCGACGCGCTGGCCGAGCTCGGAGCCGGAGGCGATCGCGGCGCGCAGCATGTCGCCGGTGGAAAGCTGCACCATGCCGCGGGTCTCGACCAGCCGCTTGGCCTGGGTGCCCTTCCCGGCCGCGGGCGGGCCGAACAGGATCAGGTTCATTGACCCCCCTAGTGTTCTCTTCTTGTCGGTCTCGGACGTCCGACCGCTCGAGGCGCGGCGGCGTCGGTGTGACTCAGTGATTCCCTGATCAGACACGCCGTCCGCTGCGGTACGCAAGCGCGGCTATTTGCGCCCACCCCGCAGCTTGGATTTGCGGATCAGCCCCTCGTACTGGTGGGCCTGCAGGTGCGAGACGATCTGGGCGACGGTGTCCATGGTCACCGAGACCACGATCAGGATCGAGGTGCCGCCGAAATAGTAGGTGCTGACCGCGTTGCTGGCCATCAGCGCCTCGGGCAGCAGGCAGACCGCGGCGATGTAGATCGCGCCGATCACGGTCAGGCGCGTGAGCACGAAGTCGATGTATTCCGCGGTGCGCTTGCCGGGCCGGATGCCGGGCAGGAAGCCGCCGTACTTGCGCAGGTTCTCGGCCGTGTCCTCCGGGTTGAAAACCACCGAGGTGTAGAAGAACGAGAAGAAGATGATCATCAGCCCGTAGGCGACCATGTAAGCTGGCCGGCCGTGGTTGAGCTGGGCGGCCGCGTCCGGAAGCCACTGCAGCCAGGTCGGCAGGTGGGCCTGGTCGAGGAACGTGGTCAGCGTGTAGGGGATCGCCAGCAGCGACGAGGCGAAGATCGGCGGGATCACCCCCGAGACGTTGATCTTCAGGGGCAGGAAGCTGGTCTCGCCGCCGAACATGCGGTTGCCCTGCTGGCGCTTCGGGTACTGCACCAGCAGCCGCCGCTGCGCGCGCTCCATGAACACGATGAAGACGATCACCCCGACGGCCATGCCGAGGAAGAATAGCAGCAGGCCCGGATCCAGCGTGCCGCTGTGGGTCTGGGAGAACAGCTGGAACAGCGCCGTCGGCAGCCGCGCGACGATGCCGGCGAAGATGATCAGCGAGACCCCGTTGCCGACCCCACGGCTGGTGATCTGCTCGCCCAGCCACATCAGGAACAGGGTGCCGGTGACCAGCGTGACCACGGTCGAGAGGATGAAGAACGGCCCGGGATTCAGCACCGCCCCCTGGCTGTTCTGCAGGGCGATGGCGATGCCGCCGGCCTGGAAGATCGCCAGCGGCACGGTCAGGTAGCGGGTGTACTGGTTCAGCTGCTTGCGGCCGGCCTCGCCGCCTTCCTTGCGCAGCTTCTCCCACGGCGGATACATGGTGCCCAGCAGTTGCACGATGATCGACGCGGAGATGTAGGGCATCACGTTCAGGGCGAAGATCGCCATCCGCGACACCGCTCCGCCCGAGAACAGATTGGCCATCCCGAAGATGCCGTTCTGCTGCTTTTCGATCAGGTTGGCGATCGCGGTGGGGTCGACGCCAGGGATCGGGATGTAGGCGCCCAGTCGGTAGACGATCATCGCGCCAAGGGTGAACAGCAGGCGCTTGTGGAGTTCAGTCGCCTTCCGGAAGGCGCCGACGTCGAGATTGGCGGCAAGCTGCTCGGCGGCCGAAGCCATCAAAGAACCTCTTCAGGGGAGACGCGCGGCCCCTAGATAGGGCCTCGCGGCGGCTTCGTCATCCCGGCCCCGCTCGAAACGGAGCCGGCGCGACGCTGCGGTTTCAGGCTTCCGCTTCGGCCGGGGCCGGCTTGGTCGCGGTCAGCTTGCCGCCCGCGCCTTCGACCGCCGTGCGGGCCGAGGCGGTGGCGGCGTAGACAGTGATGTCCAGCTTGGACTTCAGCTCGCCGGTTCCCAGCAGCTTGACCCCGTCCCAGACGCGCCGGACGACGCCGGCGGCGACCAGGGTGGCCGCGTCGATCGGCTTCTTCGCATCCAGCTTGCCGGCGGCGATGGCCTGCTCGATCCGCCACAGGTTCACCTCGGCGAACTTGAGCCGGTCGGGATTCTTGAAGCCGCGCTTGGGCATGCGCATGTGCAGCGGCATCTGGCCGCCCTCGAAGCCGTTGACGGCGACGCCCGAGCGCGACTTCTGGCCCTTCACGCCGCGCCCGGCGGTCTTGCCCTTGCCGGAGCCCGGGCCCCGGCCGACGCGCATGCGGTTCTTGGTCGAGCCCTCGCGCGGGGCCAGTTCGTTGAGCTTGGTCATTCGCCTTCTCCTCGGAGATCTGCGCCGGAGCCAGGCTCCAACTCGGCTTTGCTGTTCCGCAGCCCGGTCCCGCCGAACGGGATCGCTGGAGCGGAGGGATGGGTCCCGGCTCGGCCTACGCGCTTCGCGCTCCGTTGGCCGGGACGAGCGGGCTTATTCGGACACCACCTCGACCATGTGCGCGACCTTGGCGATCATGCCGCGGACGGAGGGGGTGTCTTCCAGCGTGGCCGTGCGGCCGAGCTTGTTGAGGCCGAGGCCGACCAGCGTCGCACGCTGGTCCTTGGTGCGGCGGATCGGGCTGCCGGTCTGTCTGACGGTGACTTTCGCCATGTTCCTACGCCTCCGCCTCGGCGCCCGCGCCGTCGGCGCGGCGGCCGATCACGTCGGCGACCTTCTTGCCGCGCTTGGCGGCGACCTGGCGGGGCGAAGACTGCACCTTCAGCGCCTCGAACGTCGCGCGCACCATGTTGTAGGGGTTGGACGAGCCGAGCCGCTTGCCGACCACGTCCTGCACGCCCAGCGCTTCCAGCACCGCCCGCATCGGACCGCCGGCGATGATGCCGGTGCCGGGAGGCGCCGCGCGCATCATGATCTTGCCGGCGCCCCAGCGCCCGGCGCCGTCGTGGTGCAGCGTGCGGCTTTCGCGCAGCGGCACGCGGATCATCGACTTCTTGGCTTCCTCGGTCGCCTTGCGGATCGCTTCCGGGACCTCGCGGGCCTTGCCGTGGCCGTAGCCGACGCGGCCTTTCTGGTCGCCCACCACCATCAGCGCGGCGAACGAGAAGCGGCGTCCGCCCTTCACCGTCGCGGCGACGCGGTTGATGTAGACCAGCTTCTCGATGATGTCGTTGTCGGCGCGGTCGTCCGCGTTGCGATCGCGGCGCTCGCGCCGGTCTCTGTTTTCAGGTCCACGGGCCATGCGGGTCGATCCTTAGAAGCTGAGGCCGGCTTCGCGGGCTGCGTCCGCGAGGGCCTTGATGCGGCCGTGATAGATGTAGCCGCCGCGGTCGAACACGACCTCTTTGACGCCCTTGTCCATCGCGCGTTTGGCGATCAGGGCGCCGACGCGGGCGGCGGCGTCCTTGTCCGCCCCCTTCGCGCTCTTCTCCTCGAGCGTCGAGGCGTGGGCGAGCGTGACGCCGCGGGCGTCGTCGATCACCTGGGCGTAGATGTTCTTGGACGAGCGGAACACCGAGAGGCGCGGACGTCCGGCGCCGACCTTCTTCAGGCGAAGGCGGACGCGGGCGGCGCGGCGCAGAGTGGGTTTGCGATTGGAAAGCGCCATGGCGGTTACTTCTTCTTGCCTTCCTTGCGGCGAACCTTCTCGCCGGCATAGCGAACACCCTTGCCCTTGTAAGGCTCAGGCGGGCGGATCTTGCGGATGCGGGCGGCGGTCTCGCCGACCAGCTGCTTGTCGATGCCGGTGATCACCACCTCGGTCTGACGCGGCGTCGCGAACGTGATGCCGTCCGGCGGCGGGATGTCGACGTCATGCGAGAAGCCGAGCTGCATGGAGAGCGCCCGGCCCTTCATCGCCGCGCGGTAGCCGACGCCGACCAGCTCCAGCCGCTCCTCGTAACCCTGGGTCACGCCCCGGACCATGTTGGCCACCAGCGTGCGCGACAGGCCCCACATGCTGCGGGAGCGCTGGCTGTCGTTGCGGGGTTTCAGGCTGAGGCCGTCGTCGCCTTTGGCGAGTTCGATCTCTTCCACCACGGTCCAGCTGAGCTCGCCCTTGGGGCCCTTGATGGAGACCTTTTGCCCGTCCAGCGTCAGCGTGACGCCGGAGGGGATCGGGATCGCCTTCTTGCCGATGCGCGACATCTGAAAAGCTCCTATCCCTGCCTAGTAGACGCGGCAGAGCACTTCGCCGCCGACGTTGGCGTCGCGGGCGGCGGTGTCGGACATGACGCCCTTGGAGGTCGACAGGATCGACATCCCGAGGCCGTTCTTCACCGGCGGCAGGTCGCCGATCGAGGTGTAGACGCGGCGGCCCGGCTTGGAGACGCGGGAGATCTCCGCGATCACCGGCTCGCCGTCGTAGTACTTCAGCTCGATCTCGAACTGCGGGAAGCCCTGGGCGCTTTCGCTGCGGCTGTAGCCGCGGATGTAGCCCTCGGCCTGCAGCACGTCGAGGACGCGCTGGCGCATCCGCGAAGCGGGGGTGATCACCTTCGAGCGGCGGCGCTCGGCGGCGTTCCTGATGCGGGCGATCATGTCGCCGATCGGGTCGTTGGCGGGCATCAGATCCTCCTCACCAGCTCGACTTCACGAGGCCGGGGATCTGGCCCCGCGACCCCAGTTCGCGCAGCGCGATCCGGCTCATCTTCAGCTTGCGATAGAAGGCGCGCGGACGCCCCGTCAGTTCGCAGCGGTTGCGGATGCGTGTCGCCGACGAGTTGCGCGGCATCGCCGCCAGCTTCAGGCGCGCATCGAAGCGCTCCTCCAGCGACAGGTTCTCGTCGTTGGCGACCGCCTTCAGCGCAGCGCGCTTGGCGGCCTTGGTCTTCACCAGGCGGCGGACCATCTCGTTGCGGTTGACGGCGCTTTTCTTGGCCATTTCGATCTCTCTCCCGTTTCCTTAAGCGTTGAACGGGAACTGGAATTCGCGGAGCAGCTCACGGGCCTCGTCGTCGGTCCCGGCCGTGGTGCAGACGATGATGTCCATGCCCCAGACCTGGTCGATCTGGTCGTAGTTGATCTCCGGGAACACGATGTGTTCGCGCAGGCCCATGGCGTAGTTGCCGCGGCCGTCGAAGCTGGTCGGCTTCAGGCCCCGGAAGTCCTTCACCCGCGGCAGGGCGATGGTGATCAGCCGGTCGAGGAACTCGTACATCCGGTCCTTGCGCAGCGTGACCTTGGCGCCGATGACCATGCCCTCGCGCAGCTTGAAGCCGGCGATGGAAGTGCGGGCCTTGGTCGGCATCGGCTTCTGGCCGGTGATCGCGGCCAGATCCTTCATCGCCGCGGCCGCCTTCTTGGAATCGCCGACAGCCTCGCCGATGCCCATGTTGACCACGATCTTGTCGATCCGCGGGATCTGCATCTCGTTGCTGTACTTGAACTTTTCCTTCATCGCCGGGCGGATGCGGGCGCGGTAGTCGCCCTTCAGCCGCGGCTCGTAGGTCTGGGTCTCAGCCATGGATCACTTCCCCCGTGGTCTTGGCCACGCGGACCTTCTTGCCATCCTCGACCTTGAAGCCGACGCGGGTCGGCTTGCCGTTGAAGTCGACGACGGCGACGTTGGAGACGTGCACCGACGCCTCTTTGTGTTTGATGCCGCCTTGCGGGTCGCCCTGCGACGGGCGGGTGTGGCGCTGCACCATGTTGAGGCCCGACACGACGACGCGGCTGTCCTTGGGCATCACCTTGGTCACGTTGCCGGTGCGGCCCTTGTCCTTGCCGGTCAGCAGCATCACCCGGTCGCCCTTCTTGATCTTGGCGGCCATGGTCAGAGCACCTCCGGCGCGAGCGAGATGATCTTCATGTGGTTCTTGGCGCGCAGCTCGCGCGGGACCGGTCCGAAGATGCGGGTGCCGATCGGCTCGGACTGCTTGTTGACGATCACCGCCGCGTTCTTGTCGAAGCGGATCACCGAGCCGTCCTTGCGCTTGATCGCCTGGTTGGTGCGAACGACGATCGCCTGCAGCACGTCGCCCTTCTTCACCCGGCCGCGCGGAATGGCTTCCTTGACCGAGACGACGATGCGGTCGCCCACCGAGGCGTAGCGGCGACCGGCGCCGCCGAGCACCTTGATGCACATCACCCGCCGCGCGCCCGAGTTGTCGGCGACCTCGAGATTGGTCTGCATCTGGATCATGGCGTTTCAGATCCTTCTCAGGCGCCGGCGCCCTGGGCGTCCTTTGGCAGGACCTCCCAGGTCTTCAGCTTCGACTTCGGGGCGCACTCGACGATCCGGGCGACCTCGCCCTCGTGGTAGGCGTTGGCCTCGTCGTGGGCGTGGTATTTCTTGGAACGGCGCACGGTCTTCTTCAGGAGCGGGTGCAGGAAGGTGCGTTCCACCTTCACCACCACGGTCTTGTTCCCCTTGTCGGAGACCACAACGCCTTCGAGAATTCGCTTGGGCATCTTCTATTCGTCCTCAGGCGCTCGGCGCCTTGGCGCGCATGACGGTCTTGATGCGGGCGATGTCCTTGCGGACCTCGTCGACGCGGTGGGTCTTCTCGAGCTGGCTGGTCGCGGCCTGGAAGCGCAGGTTGAACTGCTCCTTCTTCAGCGACAGCAGCTGGGCGGCGAGCTCGTCGCTCGTCAGCCGGCGGATTTCGTCGATCTTCATGCTGCGTGCTCCGCGCCAACGTCGAGGCGCGTGACGACCCGGGTGCGGACCGGCAGCTTGGCCGCGCCAAGCCGCAACGCCTCGCGGGCGACGTCGTCCGGCACGCCGTCGACCTCGAACATGATCCGGCCAGGCGCCACCCGGGCGGCCCAGTACTCGACCGCGCCCTTGCCCTTGCCCATCCGCACCTCGGCCGGCTTGTCGGTGACCGGGACGTCCGGGAAGATGCGGATCCACACCCGGCCCTGGCGCTTCATCTGGCGCGTGATCGCGCGGCGGGCGGCCTCGATCTGGCGCGCGGTGACCCGCTCCGGCTGCAGCGACTTCAACCCGTGCGAGCCGAAGTTCAGCGTCGCGCCGCCCTTCGTCAGGCCGTGGATGCGGCCCTTGAACTGCTTGCGGTACTTGGTCTTCTTTGGCGACATCATGGCGGCGGATCCTTACGCGTTCGCCTCGGCGCGCCGGTCGCGGCGTGGGCCGCGCGGCTCGCGCTCGGGCCGGTCGCCACGGCCGCCGCCTTCGCCGGCCGGGCCGGACTCGCCCGCCAGACGCTTGTCCTGCGCCATCGGGTCGTGCTCCAGCACCTCGCCTTTGAAGACCCAGACCTTCACGCCGATGATGCCGTAGGTGGTCTTGGCCTCCGAGAAACCGTAGTCGATGTCGGCGCGCATGGTGTGCAGCGGCACGCGGCCCTCGCGGTACCATTCCATCCGCGCGATCTCGGCGCCGCCGAGGCGGCCGGAGACGTTGATCCGGATGCCCTTGGCGCCCAGGCGCATGGCGCTCTGCTGCGAGCGCTTCATGGCGCGGCGGAACGCGACCCGGCGCTCGAGCTGCTGGGCGATGTTCTCGGCCACCAGCTGGGCGTCGGTCTCGGGCTTGCGCACCTCGACGATGTTCAGCGCCACCTCGCCGTCGGTCATCGCGGCGAGGTCCTTGCGCAGCTTGTCGATGTCCGCGCCCTTCTTGCCGATGATCACTCCCGGGCGGGCGGCGTAGATGGTCACGCGGCACTGCTTGTGCGGGCGTTCGATGATGATCCGCGAGACGCCGGCCTGGCCCAGGCGCTCCTTCAGCACCTTGCGCATGCGGATGTCTTCGTGGAGCAGGCGCGAATAATCGTCCTTGCGGGCGAACCAGCGCGAGTCCCACGTCCGGTTGATGCCGAGCCGGAACCCGATCGGATTGACCTTCTGACCCATTACGCAGCCTCGCCTTGTTCGCGCACCACGATGGTGATCTCGGAGAACGGCTTTTCGATGCGGGAAGCGCGGCCCCGAGCGCGGGCGGAGAAGCGCTTCATCACCAGGTTCTTGCCGACGAAGGCCTCGGCGACGACCAGCGCGTCGATGTCGAGGCTGTGGTTGTTCTCGGCGTTGGAGATCGCCGAGTAGAGCGCCTTGCGCACGTCGGCGGCGATGCGGCGCGGGCTGAACTCCAGCTCGTTCAGCGCCCGCTGCACCTTCAGGCCGCGGATCGAGGCGGCGACCAGGTTCAGCTTGCGGGCGCTGGTGCGCAGCGTGCGGACCTTGGCCATCGCTTCGGCCGCCGGCAGACGCCGCTGTTTGGCTTGCTTGCCCATCGCTACTTCCTCTTGGCCTTCTTGTCGGCGGCGTGGCCGGGGAAGTACCGGGTCGGCGCGAACTCGCCGAACTTCATCCCGACCATGTCCTCGCTGACCAGCACCGGCACGTGCTTCTGGCCGTTGTGGACGCCGAAGGTCAGGCCGACGAAGTCGGGCATGATGGTCGAGCGGCGCGACCAGGTCTTGATCACGTCCTTGCGGCCGGAGTTGCGCGTGGTTTCCGCCTTCTTCAGCAGATAACCGTCGACGAACGGGCCTTTCCAAACTGAGCGTGTCATCGCCTAGCGGGCCTTTTTCACATGGCGACTACGGATGATGTACTTGTCCGTGGTCTTGTTGGTGCGGGTCTTGTGGCCCTTGGTGGGTTGGCCCCACGGGGTCACCGGGTGCCGGCCGCCCGAGGTCTTGCCCTCGCCGCCGCCGTGCGGGTGGTCGACCGGGTTCATGGCCACGCCGCGGACGTGCGGGCGGCGGCCCTTGTGCCGGACGCGCCCGGCCTTGCCGAGCACTTCGTTCATGTGGTCCTGGTTCGAAACTGCGCCGACCGTCGCCATGCAGCTGTCCTGCACCATCCGCAGCTCGCCGGAGCCGAGCCGGATCTGAGCGTAGCCGGCGTCGCGGCCGACCAGCTGGGCGTAGGCGCCGGCCGAGCGGGCGATCTGGCCGCCCTTGCCGGGCTTCAGCTCGATGTTGTGGATCATCGAGCCGATCGGCAGGCTGCGCAGCGGCGAGGCGTTGCCGGGCTTCAGGTCGACCTTCTCGGCCGCCACCACCTGGTCGCCGGCCTTCAGCCGCTGCGGGGCCAGGATGTAGGCCAGCTCGCCATCGGCGTACTTGATCAGCGCGATGAAGGCGGTGCGGTTGGGGTCGTACTCGAGCCGCTCGACCGTCGCCGGGATGTCGAACTTGCGACGCTTGAAGTCGACCACGCGGTAAAGCCGCTTGGCGCCGCCGCCGCGGAAGCGCACGGCGATGCGGCCGCCGCCGCCGCGGCCACCGGTCTTGTTCAGACCCTCGACCAGGCTCTTCTCGGGCTTGCCCTTGTGGAGCTCGCGCCGGTCGACCAGCACCAGCCCGCGGCGGGACGGCGAAGTCGGATTGAACTGCTTCAGAGCCATCGCTTAGAGCCCCGTCGTGATGTCGATGGACTGGCCCTCGGCCAGGGTGACGATGGCCTTCTTCACGTCCGAGCGCCGGCCCTCGCGGCCGCGGAAGCGCTTGGTCTTGCCCTTCACGTTGAGGGTGTTGACCTTCACGACGCTGACCTTGAACAGGTTCTCGATCGCCTCGGCGATCTGCGGCTTGGTGGCGTCCTTGGCGACGCGGAAGACCACCTTGTTGTGCTCGGAGAGCATGGTCGCCTTCTCGGTGATCACCGGCGAGACGATGGTGTCGTAATGACGGGCGGCGGGCATCAGGCGGCCTCCCCGGCTGGAGTTTCGGCGAAGCGGGCGGCGATGCCCTCGATCGCGGCGCGGGTGAGCACCAGGGTGTCGCGGCGCAGGATGTCGTAGACGTTGAGGCCGGCGTTCGGCAGCACGTCGACGCTGGGGATGTTGCGGGCGGCGAGCTTGAACGCGCCGTCCACTTCCGGACCCGTGATCACCAGCGCGTTCTTCACCCCGATCTTGGCGAAATCGGCGCGCAGGGCGGCGGTCTTCGGAGAGGCGAGCGTCGCATTCTCCAGCACCACCAGCGCGCCGGACTTGGCCTTGGACGAAAGTGCGTGGCGCAGCGCCAGCGCCCGCACCTTCTTCGGCAGATCGATCTCGTGGCTGCGGTTCACGGGCCCGTGGGCCTTGGCGCCGCCGACGAACTGGGCCGCCCGGCGCGAGCCGTGACGGGCGCCGCCGGTGCCCTTCTGGCGGTACATCTTCTTGCCCGTGCGCGAGACCTCGTTTCGGGTCTGGATCTTGTGCGTGCCGGCCCGACGCTTGGCCAGTTGCCAGACAACGCAGCGCTGCAGGATGTCGCCGCGGATCTCCTCGATGCCGAAAATGTCGTCCGGCAGATCGACGGAACCGCTCTTGGCGCCGTCCAGCTTGATCACATCGATTTTCATTGCTCGTCGCCCCCGGCTTCAGCCTCGGCCGCGGGGGCCTCTTGTTCCGCCGGCGCTTGAGCGCTGGCGGTCTGCTTGATGGCGCCGGGCGTCGGAACGCCCTTCGGCGCCGGATGCTTGACCGCGTCGCGGATCTTCACCCAGCCGCCCTCGGTTCCGGGAACCGCGCCTTTAATAAGAATAAGACCGCGCTCCACATCCACGCGGAACACGGTCAAATTGAGGGTGGTGACGTTTTCCTGGCCCAGGTGGCCGGCCATCTTCTTGTTCTTGAACACCTTGCCCGGGTCCTGGCGCTGGCCGGTGGAACCGTGGGCGCGGTGCGATACCGAGACGCCGTGGGTGGCGCGCATGCCGCCGAAGTTCCATCGCTTGATCGCGCCGGCGAAACCCTTGCCGACGGTCAGGCCCGATACGTCGACCTTCTGGCCCGGCAGGAAGTGATCGGCGGTGAGCTCGGCGCCCGGCTCGATCAGGTTCTCCTCGGAGACGCGGAACTCGACCACCTGCTGCTTGGGCTCGACCAGCGCCTTGGCGAAGTGGCCGCGCTCGGCCTTGGAGGTGTTCTTCGGTTTCTTGGCGCCCGCGCCGAGCTGCAGGGCGACGTAGCCGTCCTTGTCCTTGGTGCGCTGGGCGGTGACCTGGCAGCCTTCGAGGCTGAGCACGGTCACCGGCGTGTGGCCGCCCGTCTCGTCGAAGAGGCGGGTCATGCCGAGCTTCTTGGCGATCAAGCCGGTTCGCATTTCCGGCTCCCTAGAGCTTGATCTCGACGTCCACGCCGGCGGACAGGGCGAGCTTCATCAGCGCGTCCACGGTCTGCGGGGTGGGGTCGACGATGTCGAGCACGCGCTTGTGCGTGCGGATTTCGAACTGCTCGCGCGACTTCTTGTCGATGTGCGGCGAACGGTTGACGGTGAAGCGCTCGATCTGGGTCGGCAGCGGGATCGGGCCGCGAATGGTCGCGCCGGTGCGCTTGGCCGTGTTGACGATCTCGCGGGTGGAATGGTCCAGCACGCGGTGATCGAAGGCTCTGAGCCTGATGCGGATATTCTGACGATCCATATCGCTCGCAAATCCTCCGGGTCCCGTTAGGGGCGCCGCGTGTTCCAGACCATTTCAAAGACCGACCCGGTGGGCCCGAAGGCTTCCCGGAACACGACGCTCGCAAAAAACGAATGGCCCACGCGAGGTCCCCGCGAGGGCCGGTCCTTTGTCTTGCGAACCGCGTCTGCCGCGCAAGCGACACAGCCGGCTCTCAAAGAGGCGCGGTGTCTACGCCTGAAGGCCCCTCGCCGTCAAGGCCTTGCGACCTGGAGAGTCAGGGCCGAAATTCCGCCCTAGCGCGCCGCCATAGGCCCTGCCCGGCTGGGGACGTCCGCGTTCGAACGGAGAGGCAATGGCTCAGCGGCGACGACGCCAATTGCGCCGCGACGTCCTGGTGTTCCTGGGCTCGCTGGCCGCGCACGTCGCGCTGTTCTTTTTCGTCATCAAGGACTTCCACTTCTACCCGCTGCACGCAGAGCCCGAACAGGCGGTCCAGGTCGAGATCGTGCCCCAGCCCGAGCCGATCCCGCCGCCCGTGGTGCTGCCGCCGATCAAGCCGGTCGTCCAGCCGACGCCGCAGCCCCCCGCCCCGTCGCCGGCGCCGCAGTCACAGCCGACTCCGCCAAAGCCGCAGCCACCGACGCCAGCGCGGCCAACGCCCCAGCCGGTGCTGACTCCAACCGCGCCGCAAGCCGCCACGCCCAAGCCCACGCCGACGTCCAAGCCCGCGCCTGCCCCCAGCCCGCTCACCGCCACAGCGCCCGCCGCGGCGCCCGGTCCGCCCAAGGTCATGACGCCGTCACACGTGGTGACCAGCCAGGCGCAGACGCCTTCGCCGGCCCCCAAGATCGTGTTGCACAAGCCCAAGGAGGCGGGCTCGTCGCTGGCGCCGGCGATCGCCATCCCCGGCGCAAGCTTCGCCCCACCCACAGGACCCGCGCCGGGCGCCGCGCCAGCCGGCGGCCCGCCCGGCGGCGGCGGCGGTCCGGGTCTGCCAGGGGGCGCGCTGCCGGGATTCGGCGGCGGCCTGCGCGGCAGCGCGCTGGGCTGCGCCAACGCCGAGGCGCTCCACCTGTCGGCCGCCGAGAAGGCGCGCTGCGCCCAGCAGTTCGGCGAAGGGGCGCGGGAGTCGCCGCAGATGAGCGCGATCGACGCCAGCAAGCGGCAGGTGCTCGACCAGGAGGCCGCCGGCGCCGCGGCCGCGCAGAAATATCGCGAACTCGACGCCCGCCGGCTCGGAGGCGCGGCCGGTGCAGGGCCAGCCGCGGCTGGGCCACTCGCCGGATGAACAGTGACCCGCGCGGCGGCGGCGGGCCGACGGCGGCGGTGTTGAAAATCGGCGGCCGCCTCGCTACCTCAGCGCGCCACGCCGTCCGCGTCCCGCGCGCCGGCGGATCGGCCGACGTCGCGGCGCCACACCCGGCCGGCGCCCAAGGACCCGTATGAAACCACTGGCCGCCATCGCCGTGTTGCTGCTCGCCGCGCCGACCCTCGCGGCCGGCGAGCCCTATCCGATCAATCCCGGATACTGGGAGGTCACCACCAACTGGCTGGGCCTGGTGAAGAAGACCGAGCGCTGGTGCGTGCAGCCGAAGGCGATCCCGCGGTTCCTCGCCGGACCCTGCAACCACATCTATCACTGCTCCTACCCGGTGCAGGAGTTCCACGACGGCCGCGCCCACTTCGAGGGGGACATCCGCGGCCACGACGAGCTCTACCACGTGAGGGGCGGCGGGATTTATTCGCCGACGACCATGGACATGAAGGTCACCGGCCAGGGCCACTGGCACATCGTGCCGATCGTCGGCGCCCAGGCGTCGATGACGGCGCATTTCCTCACCGAGGCCTGCCCGGCGGACGCCAAGCAGGTGAAGCCCTGAGCCGACGAAAACGCCGGCCGGGTTCACCCCGACCGGCGCTTGCCTACGCGTTCGCCTGAGGCTCAGGCCGTTTCGGCCGCGGCCTCCTCGGCGATCTCGATCGGCAGCGGCTCCATCGGCAGCTCGCGGCTGGCCGCGAGGGCCTCGTCGCGCTTGGCCGCCACCCGCTGCAGGGTGCGCAGGTAGGAGCCCGTGCCCGCCGGGATCAGCCGCCCGACGATCACGTTTTCCTTCAGCCCTTCGAGGGTGTCGCGCTTGCCGTGCACCGCCGCGTCGGTGAGGACGCGGGTGGTCTCCTGGAACGACGCCGCCGAGATGAAGCTGCGGGTCTGCAGCGAGGCCTTGGTGATGCCGAGCAGCACCGGCTGCACCAGGGCCGGACGGCCGCCGCGGGCTTCGGCCTTGGCGTTCTCCTCCTCGACCTCGAGCTTGTCGAGGTGGTCGCCCTTGAGCAGGCCGGTGTCGCCCGGCTCGAGGATCTCGACCTTCTGCAGCATCTGGCGAACGATCACCTCGATGTGCTTGTCGTTGATCGGCACGCCCTGCAGCCGGTAGACCTCCTGGATCTCGTTGACCAGGAAGTCGGCCAGCGCCTCGATGCCCTGGATCCGCAGGATGTCGTGCGGATCGGGGTTGCCGTCGATCAGGTACTCGCCCTTGCGGATCACGTCGCCGTCGTGGACGGCGATGTGCTTGCCCTTCGGGATCAGGAACTCGACCGCCTCGCCCTGCTCGCCGCCTCGGTGGCTTCCGGGGTGATCTTGATCCGGCGCTTGTTCTTGTAGTCGCGCCCGAACTCGACCCGGCCGTCCATCTCGGCGATCACCGCGCAGTCCTTCGGCCGGCGGGCTTCGAACAGCTCCGCCACCCGCGGCAGACCGCCGGTGATGTCGCGCGTCTTGGCGCTTTCGGTCGGCAGGCGCGCCAGGACGTCGCCCGGCTTGGCCTCGTCGCCGTCGCCGACGGAGAGGATCGCGCCCACGGGCAGCAGGTAGCGGGCCTCGCCGCCGTTGGCGAGCCGCTTGTAGTTCCCGCTGTCGTCGAGCACCGCCATGGTCGGCCGCAGATCGCCGCCCTTGGTGGAGGCGCGCCAGTCGATCACCACGCGGTTGACGATGCCGGTGGCTTCGTCGGCCTCCTCGCGGAACGACACGCCTTCGACCAGATCCTCGAAGCGGACCTTGCCGGCCACCTCGGTGATGATCGGGGTGGTGTAGGGGTCCCATTCGGCCAGGCGCGCGCCGCGCTTGACGTCCTGGCCGTCCTTGATCCTCAGCCGCGCGCCGTAGGGCGGACGGTAGGACTCGCGGTCCTTGCCTTCGACCTGGACGACGAGCTTCAGGTTGCGGCTCATCACGATCAGATCGCCGGCCGGCGTCTGCACGGTGGCGCCGCCGACGAAGCGGACGACGCCGTCGTTGGCGCTTTCGTAGAACGACTGCTCGGCCACCTGCGCGGTGCCGCCGATGTGGAAGGTCCGCATCGTCAGCTGGGTGCCGGGCTCGCCGATCGACTGGGCGGCGATGACGCCCACCGCCTCGCCGATGTTCACCGGCGTGCCGCGGGCGAGGTCACGCCCGTAGCAGGCGCCGCAGACGCCGACCTTGGCCTCGCAGGTCAGCACCGAGCGCACCTTGACCTGCTGCACGCCGGCCGCCTCGACCAGTTCGATCTGGTTCTCGTCGAGGTAGGTGTCGGCGGGAACGACCAGCTCGTTGGTGCCGGGCTCCTTGACGTCCTCGGCCGTGAACCGGCCGAGCACGCGCTGGCCGAGCGAGACCAGCACGTCGCCGCCCTCGACCACCGCGCGCAGGGTGATGCCGCGGGTGGTGCCGCAGTCTTCCTCGACGATGATGCAGTCCTGCGCCACGTCGACCAGACGGCGGGTCAGATAGCCGGAGTTGGCCGTCTTCAGCGCCGTGTCGGCCAGGCCCTTGCGGGCCCCGTGGGTGGAGTTGAAGTACTCCTGGACGGTCAGGCCTTCCTTGAAGTTCGAGATGATCGGCGTCTCGATGATCTCGCCGGACGGCTTGGCCATCAGGCCGCGCATGCCGCCGAGCTGCTTCATCTGCGCCTGCGAACCGCGGGCGCCGGAGTTGGCCATCATCCAGATCGAGTTGATCTCGGTCTCGCGGCCGTTCTCGTCGAGCTTCTTGGTCGAGATCTCGGCCATCATCTCGTCGGCGACGCGGTCGGTGGCCTTGTCCCAGGCGTCGACCACCTTGTTGTACTTCTCGCCCTTGGTGATCAGGCCGTCCGCGTACTGCTGCTCGTACTCCTCGACCAGCGCGCGGGTGGTGGCGACGATCTCCTTCTTGCGCTCGGGGATGACGATGTCGTCCTTGCCGAACGAGATGCCGGCCTTGGCCGCCTCGCGGAAGCCCAGGCCCATCACCTGGTCGGCGAAGATCACCGTCGCCTTCTGGCCGCAGTGCCGGTAGACGGCGTCGATCAGGTTGGCGATTTCCTTCTTGGTCAGGCTCTTCTCGACCAGCCGGTGGCCGATCGCCGGGTGATGCGGCAGCAGCGCCGCGATCTTCATCCGGCCGGGCGTGGTGTCGATCACCTTGCGCTCGAGCACGCCTTCGGGGTTCATCTCCGAGAAGCGGGCCTTGATCTTGGAATTGACCGTGACCACGCCGGCTTCAAGCGCCGCCTCGATCTCGCCGATGTCGCCGAACAGCTTGCCCTCGCCGGGCTCGCCCTCCTTTGACATCGACAGGTAGTAGAGGCCGAGCACGATGTCCTGGCTGGGCACGATGATCGGCCGCCCGTTGGCGGGCGAGAGGATGTTGTTGGTGCTCATCATCAGCACGCGCGCTTCCAGCTGGGCTTCCAGGGAAAGCGGCACGTGCACGGCCATCTGGTCGCCGTCGAAGTCGGCGTTGAAGGCGGTGCAGACCAGCGGGTGCAGCTGGATCGCCTTGCCCTCGATCAGCTTCGGCTCGAACGCCTGGATGCCGAGGCGGTGCAGCGTCGGGGCGCGGTTGAGCAGCACCGGGTGCTCGCGGATCACCTCTTCGAGGATGTCCCACACCTGCGGCTGCTCGCGCTCGACCATGCGCTTGGACTGCTTGACGGTGCCGGAGAGGCCCTTGGCGTCCAGCCGCGCGTAGATGAACGGCTTGAACAGCTCCAGCGCCATCTTCTTCGGCAGGCCGCACTCGTGCAGCTTCAGCTCCGGGCCGACCACGATGACCGAGCGGCCGGAATAGTCGACGCGCTTGCCGAGCAGGTTCTGCCGGAAGCGGCCCTGCTTGCCCTTCAGCATGTCGGCCAGCGACTTCAGCGGCCGCTTGTTGGCGCCGGTGATGACGCGGCCGCGGCGGCCGTTGTCGAACAGGGCGTCGACCGCCTCCTGCAGCATCCGCTTCTCGTTGCGGATGATGATGTCGGGCGCGCGCAGCTCGATCAGCCGCTTCAGGCGGTTGTTGCGGTTGATGACGCGGCGGTAGAGGTCGTTGAGGTCGCACGTGGCGAAGCGACCGCCGTCGAGCGGCACCAGCGGGCGCAGCTCGGGCGGGATGACCGGGACCACGGTGAGGATCATCCACTCCGGCTTGTTCCCGGACTCGATGAACGCCTCCATGATCTTCAGGCGCTTGGACGCCTTCTTCAGCTTCATCTCGGAGGTGGTGGTGGTCAGGTCCTCGCGCAGCTGGTCGGCTTCCTTGGCCAGATCGATGCCGCGCAGCAGGCCGCGGATCGCCTCCGCGCCGATCTCGGCGGTGAAGCCGTCGTCGCCGTACTCGTCCTGGGCCCGCATGAAGTCGTCTTCCGAGAGCAGCTGGTTCTGCTTCAGCGGGGTCAGGCCCGGCTCGGTGACGATGTAGTATTCGAAGTAGAGCACCCGCTCGATGTCCTTGAGCGGCATGTCCAGCATCATCGCGATGCGGCTGGGCAGGCTCTTCAGGAACCAGATGTGGGCGACCGGGCTGGCCAGCTCGATGTGGCCCATCCGCTCGCGGCGGACGCGCGCCAGGGTGACCTCGACGCCGCACTTCTCGCAGATGATGCCCTTGTACTTCATGCGCTTGTACTTGCCGCACAGGCACTCGTAGTCCTTGGTCGGACCGAAGATGCGCGCGCAGAACAGGCCGTCTCGCTCGGGCTTGAACGTGCGGTAGTTGATGGTCTCCGGCTTCTTGATCTCGCCGAACGACCACGACCGGATCTTGTCTGGGCTCGCCAGCGAGATGCGGATCTGGTCGAAGGTCGGCGCGGCGACCACCGGATTGAAGATATTCAGGACTTCCTGGTTCATTGAACTTCCAGACCGTCAGTAGTTCGGGGAGGCGAAGCGGGAGGGGCTGACGGCCCCTCCCCTCGCACGGGTTCGACGCGAAAGGGCGTCGGTCAGCTGTTTTCGAGCTCCACGTTGAGGCCCAGCGAGCGCATCTCCTTGACGAGCACGTTGAAGCTCTCGGGGATGCCGGCCTCGAAGGCGTCGTCGCCGCGGACGATGCTTTCGTAGACCTTGGTGCGCCCGGCCACGTCGTCGGACTTCACCGTCAGCATCTCCTGCAGGGTGTAGGCGGCGCCGTAGGCTTCCAGCGCCCAGACCTCCATCTCGCCGAAGCGCTGGCCGCCGAACTGGGCCTTGCCGCCCAGCGGCTGCTGGGTGACCAGGCTGTAGGGGCCGATCGAGCGGGCGTGGATCTTGTCGTCCACCAGGTGGTGCAGCTTCAGCATGTAGATGTAGCCCACCGTGACCGGCCGCTTGAACGGCTCGCCCGACTGGCCATCGACCAGCTGCACCTGACCGGACTTGGCGAGGCCCGCCTCTTCCAGCAGCCGCTCGATGTCGTTGATGTGAGCGCCGTCGAACACCGGGGTGGCGATCGGCACGCCCTTGGTCAGGTTGTGCGCCAGCTCGGAAAGCTCGGCTTCGTCCTTGGGCACCTCGGACGCGCCGTAGATTTCCCCGAGCCGTTTGACGAGCCCATCCTTCTTGCCGCCGGCCTGCCAGATTTCCAGCATGTCGCCGATCTGCTTGCCCATGCCGGCGCAGGCCCAGCCCAGGTGGGTCTCGAAGATCTGCCCGACGTTCATCCGCGAAGGCACGCCCAGCGGGTTGAGCACCACGTCGACCGGGGTGCCGTCCTCCAGCATCGGCATGTCCTCGATCGGCAGGATCTTGGAGATCACGCCCTTGTTGCCGTGGCGGCCGGCCATCTTGTCGCCCGGCTGCAGCTTGCGCTTCACCGCGACGAACACCTTGACCATCTTCATCACGCCAGGCGGCAGCTCGTCGCCGCGCTGCAGCTTGTCGACCTTGTCCTCGAAGCGGCGGTCGAGCCGGCGGCGCGCCTCGTCGAACTGGCGGCGCAGAGCCTCCAGCTCGGCCATGGCGGCCTCGTCGTCGAGGGCGATCTGCCACCACAGACCCGGCGAGATGTCGGCCAGTTTCTCGGCGGTGATCTCGCCGCGGCCGAGGCCCTTCGGCCCGGAAACCGCCGCGCGGCCGATCAGCAGCTCGCGCAGGCGCGACGTCATGTTGCGGTTCAGGATCGCGAACTCGTCGTCGCGGTCCTTGCCCAGCCGCTCGATCTCTTCGCGCTCGATCGCCAGCGCCCGCTCGTCCTTTTCGACGCCGTGGCGGTTGAACACCCGCACCTCGACCACCGTGCCGGCGACGCCCGGAGGCAGCCGCAGCGAGGTGTCGCGCACGTCCGAAGCCTTCTCGCCGAAGATCGCGCGCAGCAGCTTCTCTTCCGGCGTCATCGGGCTCTCGCCCTTGGGCGTGACCTTGCCGACCAGGATGTCGCCTGGCAGCACCTCGGCGCCGATCGCCACGATGCCCGCCTCGTCGAGGTTGCGCAGGGCTTCCTCGCCGACGTTGGGGATGTCGCGGGTGATCTCTTCCGGGCCCAGCTTGGTGTCGCGGGCCATGACCTCGAACTCCTCGATGTGGATCGAGGTGAAGACGTCGTCGCGCACGATCCGCTCGGAGATCAGGATCGAGTCCTCGAAGTTGTAGCCGTTCCAGGGCATGAACGCGACGAGCACGTTGCGGCCCAGCGCCAGCTCGCCGAGGTCGGTCGAGGGGCCGTCGGCGATGATGTCGCCGGCGACGATCTTGTCGCCGACGCGCACCAGCGGACGCTGGTTGATGCAGGTGTTCTGGTTCGAACGCTGGAACTTCGACAGCCGGTAGATGTCGACGCCCGGCTTGGCCGGGTCGGTCTCCTCGGTGGCGCGGATGACGATCCGGGTGCCGTCGATCTGCTCGACGATCCCGGGCCGGCGGGCCGCGACGACCGCGCCGCTATCGCGCGCCACCACCGCCTCCATGCCGGTGCCCACCAGCGGGGCGTCGGTCTGGATCAGCGGCACCGCCTGGCGCTGCATGTTGGAACCCATCAGCGCGCGGTTGGCGTCGTCGTTCTCGAGGAACGGGATCAGCGCCGCGGCGACCGAGACCACCTGCTTGGGCGAAACGTCCATCAGGTCGACCTGGTCCTTCGGCAGCAGGGTCGGCTCGCCGTTGATCCGGCCAGGCACCAGATCATCGACGATTTCGCCGTTCTTCAGCTGGATGTTGGCCTGGGCGATGATGTGCTTGGCCTCTTCCATCGCCGACATGTAGATCACCTCGTCGGTGATCTTGCCGTCCTTCACCCGCCGGTAGGGGCTCTCGATGAAGCCGTACTTGTTGACCACCGCGTGGGTGGCCAGCGAGTTGATCAGGCCGATGTTCGGGCCTTCCGGCGTCTCGATCGGGCAGATCCGGCCGTAGTGGGTCGGGTGCACGTCGCGCACCTCGAAGCCGGCGCGCTCGCGGGTCAGACCGCCCGGGCCGAGCGCCGAGAGGCGCCGCTTGTGGGTGATCTCGCTCAGCGGGTTGGTCTGGTCCATGAACTGCGACAGCTGCGAGGAGCCGAAGAACTCCCGCACCGCCGCGGCCGCCGGCTTGGCGTTGATCAGGTCGTGCGGCATCACGGTGTCGATATCGACGCTGGACATCCGCTCCTTGATCGCCCGCTCCATCCGCAGCAGCCCGACGCGGTACTGGTTCTCCAGCAGCTCGCCCACCGAGCGGACCCGCCGGTTGCCGAGGTTGTCGATGTCGTCGATCTCGCCGCGGCCGTCGCGCAGGCCGACCAGGGTGCGCAGCACCTCGATCACGTCCTCCTTGCGGATCACGCGCTCCTCGTCGGAGGTCTCGAGCTCGAGCCGCATGTTCATCTTCACGCGCCCGACCGACGACAGGTCGTAGCGTTCCTGGTCGAAGAACAGGCTCCGGAACATCGCCTCGGCGGCTTCCACCGTCGGCGGCTCGCCCGGGCGCATCACCCGGTAGATGTCGAACAGGGCGTCCTCGCGGACCGAGTTCTTGTCCACGCGCAGGGTGTTGCGCATGTAGGGCCCGACCGTGACGTGGTCGATGTCGAGCACGTCGATGGTGGTGAAGCCGAGCTCCTCCAGCGTCGCGATCGAGGTGATGTCGAGCTCATCGCCCGCTTCGGCGTAGATCTCGCCGGTCTGCACGTTGACTTCGTCGCGCGCCAGGTAGCGGCCGATCAGGGCCTCCGGCGACAGCAGCAGGGTCTTCAGGCCGTTGTCCTGCAGGCGCTTGGCCTGGCGGGCGGAGATCTTGGCGCCGCCGGGGGCGACTTCCTCGCCCGTGTCGGCGTCGACCAACGGGAAGTCGGGCTTCACGCCGCGCCAGCGCTCGGGCTTGTAGGGGGTGGCCCAGCCGCCAGGGCGCTTCTCGAACGGGACGACGTCATAGAAGGTGGTGAGGATCTCCTCCCCATCCATGCCGAGGCCATAGAGGAAGGTCGTGGCCGGCAGCTTGCGACGCCGGTCGATCCGCACATAGACGATGTCCTTGGCGTCGAACTCGAAATCGAGCCAGGAGCCGCGGTAAGGGATGATCCGCGCGGCGAACAGTAGCTTGCCGGACGAGTGGGTCTTGCCCTTGTCGTGGTCGAAGAAGACGCCGGGGCTGCGGTGCATCTGGGAGACGATGACCCGCTCGGTGCCGTTGACGATGAACGTGCCCTTGTCGGTCATGAGCGGGATGTCGCCCATGTAGACGTCCTGCTCCTTGATGTCCTTCACCGAGCGGGCGCCGGTCTCCTCGTCGGTCTCGAACACGATCAGCCGCAGCTTCACCTTCAGCGGCGCGGCGTAGGTCATGTCGCGCTGGATGCACTCCTCGACGTCGTATTTCGGGTCTTCGAACTCGTAGGAGACGTATTCGAGCGTGGCGCGCTCGTTGAAGTCCTTGATCGGGAACACCGAGCGGAACACCGCCTCGATTCCCTCGATGCGGCGCTCGTGGGAGCGGGTTTCACGCTGCAGGAACTGTTCGTAGGAAGAGCGCTGAACCTCGATCAGGTTCGGCATCTGCACGGCTTCGGGGATGCGGCCGAAAGACTTACGGATCCGCTTCTTACCAGTGAACGATTGCGCCATCATGGCTCCCTTGAGAACGCGCAGGGATCCCGCGCGTCGGTCAGTCTTCATCCGTTGCGTCCACCCTCGGATCGGTCGGCGGGCCCGAAATTGACCTCGCCGCCCGCCGGACGCCGGAAACGCCGGAGCTGGGAAGGCTCCGGGGGCCCCTTCGTGCTGGTCGGAGGGCAGGTGACCAGCGCCTCGGGGCGGAATGACGAAACGCGCCGCTACATCGAGAGGGCGCGCCTGCTAGACTCGTGAGGTCTCTGGGTTTGAGAGAAACGCGTATTTAGGCGCTCGCCGCGGAGATGGAAAGGGGGAATCCGCGCGATCGCTGAAAACGCCTGTGGGAAGGCATGTGACACCGCTTCAAGCTGGCTGACAAGGGGTTAATCTGGCCGTGCGCCGCCTGCCTCGGCGCTAGGAGAAGGGAAGTCGGATGATCAGGACCTTGTCTGCGCTGACCATCACCCTCGCCCTGGTCCTGGGCGCAGCCTCGGCCCAGGCGCACGGATGGGCGACGTGGCGATGCACGGCCATCGGCATCCGCGACGATCCGAGGGCGACCGCGCCGCAGCGGTTGCCGTTCGTCCGCTCCGCCAACCATCGGCCGGCCGCCGCGGCCGCCGCCCTGGGCGCGTGCCGGGCCAGCCACGAGGTCAAGGCCGGCAGCTGCAGCCTCTCCACCTGCTGGGTTCCCTGAGCCGCCGCGGCTCGGACCGAGGGGCCGGTGACGTTGCCTGCGGCGCAGCTTGTGCGTAGCGTCCGGTTTGAGATTTGCCTGGGAGGTCGCGGTGATGGACGAGCTGGAGCGCAAGGCGCCGGTCGTCATCGATGGGGCCGAGGGTCCGACAAGGATGGCAAAGCCGGTCTGGCGCAAGCCCGAAATCACGGCCTATGTCCCGACCAGCGAGGCGCGGGGGATCAGTTTCAGGCCCGGCGACGGGTTCTCGAACCTCTGCTGAGCTCGTAGGGCCTCCCACAAGCTGTGGCGGCCATGGAATCGACGCAGTTGTCGCTCCAGTTAAGTCGGGTCTGACGGTAACCGTAACGTTGCCTGCTGCGACTATCGCGCGTAATGTTATTGCCGAGTCAGCCAACGAGCTTTGCAGTGGAGGCCGCCTTGCAGGACAGGTTCGAATCGCCAGCGGTCGCCGAGGACGAAGGCCAGGATCCCTCCGGGTTCGAGAAGCGGACTTGGCGCAAGCCCGAGGTGATCACCTTCCAGTCCGCGGGCTTGGCTGAGGGCCCCTTGGGAGCCAACGCCGGCGACGGCGGCAGCAATCTCTGCTGAACGAGCGGAGTGGCGTCGAGCTACCTCTTCGGCGGCCTGCGAATCGACGCAGAGCCGCAGCTGGTGCGGCTATGGCGGGATGATCCGCGGCCCACAACCTCCTCGTGACGTTGAACTGACCGCCGCCGGCCCGACTCGGCCGACGCGCGAGCGGCGGCTGTTTGCCTGGCCCGGCCGGTTCGGCATGAGCCTCTGGACCCAGGACGACGGCTGGGTGTTCAGGTCGTCCACCTTGAACATCGACGTGACGGTCAGCGGCGACGGCCGGCGCCTGCGGTGCCACTGCGACGATCCGCGGTCGGACGGCGTGTCGGAATTCCTGATTCGGCGGGTGCTGCCGCGGCTGGCGCTGCTGCACGGACGGCTGACCTTGCACGCCGCCGCGGTGCGCGGCGCCGATGGCTGCCTGCTGCTGAGCGGGGCGACCGGCGCCGGCAAGTCGACGCTGAGTACGGCCCTGGCGATGACCGGCGGATGGCGGCTGCTCAGCGACGACGTCTCGATCCTGACCCCGGACGGCCCCAGCGTGTGGCCGAGTGGCCCGGGCGCCTACCTGACCCCGACCTCCGTCGCCGGCCTGGGTCTCGATCCCGCGTCCGGCGGCGCCGATCCCAGCCGCAGCGGCAAGGCCTGGTTCGCCGCCGGCGAGGCCATCGGCGAGGCGCTGCCCGTCGCCGGACTGGTCTTCCTCAACCGCACCGACCCGCAGGCGCCGCCGCGGCTGTCCCCGCTGCCGCGGCCGGTCGCGCTGCGGCGCGCCTGGCGCCAGGTGATCCGCTTCAATCCGCTTGACCCGCAGGAGTCGGGCCGGCTGTTCGAGCAGCTCACCCGCCTGGTCTGGCGCGCGCCGGCGTTCCAGCTCGACTATCCGGCCGACTATGCCGCCATCCCGAGGGTGGACGCGGAACTGAGGCGAACATGGAACCCGGAGCTGGCGGCCTAGCGACCGGCGCCGTCGGTCCCGAGACGCCGATCTACGACCTGGCGACCGCCGAGGCCGACTACCCGCCGTGGGATGGACCACCGCGCCGCACGCTGGTCGTCGCCAGCCATCCACGCTCCGGCTCGACCTTGCTCGGCGAGGCGATCCACGCCGCCGGCGGCGTCGGCCTTCCGCTCGAGTACTTCCATCGCGGCTTCCGGCCGCGGTTCGAGGCGCGCTGGGGCGCCGCGTCGGCGGACGCCTACATCCAGGCCGCCCACCGGTTCCGCACCGACCCGACCGGCGTCTTCGGCGTGAAGCTGTTCTGGCGCGACGTCGAAGAACTGGCGCATGAGCGCGGCCCGGCGCCGCGGTCCGAAGTCCCCCGCCCCCTTTCAGGCGACCTCACGCCGTCGGACTACCGCGCGCTGTTCGACCGGATCGCGGACGCCTTGCCGAACCCGACGTTCATCAACCTGCGCCGTCACGACCGGGTCCGGCAGGCGGTCTCCAGCCTGACCGCGCAGCGGACCGGGCATTGGCGCGAAGTCCCGGGCGCGCCGCGCCGGCCGGCGATCGAGCCGCCGACCTATGACTTCGAGCGCCTGCTCGGCCAGGTCGCCGAGGCCAACCGGTGCAGTCGCCACTGGACCGCCTTCTTCGCCGCCCTCGGCGTCGCGCCCTACGAGATCAGCTACGAGCGGCTGGTGGGCGACTATGCGGCGACTGTTGCGGCGCTGCTGACGGCGATCGGGGCGACCGACCCCACGGCTCGCGCCCCTCGCCTGCGCCGCCAGTCCGATGCGACCTCCGAGGCTATGGCGCTGCGCTTCCTGCGCGACGAAGCCGCCTGGCGCGCCAGCCACTCCGCCAGTTGATCGGCCGAAGGCGGGCAGAGCAGAATCGGCGGAGCTTGGCGCATGCTCCCCTCCCCCTTGCGGGGAGGGGTCGGGGGTGGGGGTGCAAGCTGGATGCCGGCCGTCGCGGCTGAGAGACGCCGAGCCGGCAGACATCGGGCTGATACCCCCACCCCCTAACCCCTCCCCGCAAGGGGGAGGGGAACGCGTCAGCGCGGCAAATTCAGTCAAGATCGACCTCGCACTACAGCCCGACAGCGTGCTCCAGCCACAGGTCGATCGAGATCGCGTTCCAGACCATGGCGTAGTTGCCGGGCGCCGCGCCGGCCGCGCCAGCCTCGATCCAGGCGCCCACGGTCTCGTGGGTCTCCCGGAGCTTCGCGGCGTCGACCCAACCCAGCTTGACGCAGGCCATCGCCTCGAACGGGCGCTCGGCGAGCCGGCGTTTCGCGGCCTCCAGGATCGTGACCGACATGTTGGCCTTGGTTTGCCGGGTGCGGACCTCTTCCGGCAAGGTTCCGCGCATCGCCTCGCGCAGCAGGTGCTTCTTCGTCGTCCCCCGTCGCAGGAGCCCGCCCGCGCAGGCCATGAAGAACCTCACCAGACGCTGGTCGTGCAGCGGGTGGCGAAGCTCCACGCCCTGGCTCGCCGCATAGCTCAGCGTGTTGTCCAGGTTCACGTGCCGACGCGGGAACGTCGAAAAGCGATGCCGCTGTCGGTGCGCGAAACCGCCGCCGGGCAGCGGATCGGGCGTCGTCCGCGACCGCTCGACCAGGCTGATGCGAGACGCCCAGTCCGGGCGCAGCCAGGCGGGCGGCTCGGCCAGCGGCCCCAGGTCCGGCCACAAGAGGCGCGCCCGCCGGGCCGGCGAGACCAGCGGCAACATCGCTTCACCGGCGATCGCCCTCAAGTTCGCAACAACCGAAAGGTCAGGGCGGCGTCCGAAGCTTTCCTCGACCAATCGCGCCCAACGCCCGCGCAGCAGCAGATCCGGCCAATGGGCGTGGGATCCGCCGAGCCAGTCGTCGCCACCCTCGCCGGTCAGCAGCACCCGCGCGCCGAGCGACCGCATCAGCTCCCCCAGCGGCGGATCCATGCCGTAGACGTTCGGCCGCAGCGGCAGGTGCAGCGTCGTGCGGCACCAGTCGGCCGCCTCGCCGGCTTCGAATGGGCGCGGCGCGACCTGGATCGCCTGGGTGTGGGCCTGGCGCTCCACCGCCTCGATCCACGGGCCCTCGTCGCAGGCCTCGCCCGCGAAACGCATCGAGATCGATTGCAGCGGGGCGGCGGTCTGTCCGGCGCGATACAACTCGAGACCGCGGCAGACGACCGCCGAAGAATCCAGCCCTCCCGACAGCAGCGCGGCGACCCGACCGGGAGCGCGGTGCGCCGAGATCAGGCTCTGATCCAGCAGCGTGGTGAAGCGCTCGATGTGATCGGCCTCGGAGAGATCGGTGAAGTCCTCGAACGGCCCCTCGTACCAGCGCCGGGTCCGGACCTCGCCGTTCTCGAAGCTGAGACACTGGCCGGGCGGCAGACGTTGGACGTCGCGCCAGAACGTGTCCGTGGGACTGGTGACGCGCAGGCCCAGGAACTCGCCGATGAAGCCCTCGTTCAGCCGCCGATCCAGCGGCAGGCCATCGACCAGGGTGCGCGGCTCGGTGGCGAAGGCGAAGCGCTTGCCGTCGCAGGTCCAGAGAAACGGGCGCCAGCCGCCGTTGGAGCGGGCGCAGAACAGCCGCCGCGCGCCGGGTCGCCAGACGGCGAAGGCGAAGTCCCCGGCGAAGTCGTTGAGGACGCCCTCGCCGAACCGCTCCAGCGCGGCCAGCACGATCTCTGCGTCCGGCGCTGGCGGCGCGTCCGGACCCAGCCGCGCGAGAATCTCGGCGCGGTTGTCGAGTCGGCCGTCCATCACGATCAGCGCATCGGAACCGGTGGCGCGGCAGGGCTGCGTCTCGGTAAGCGACTCCGGCGTGGTGCGAAAGGCGAAGCGGACAAGGCCGGCAGGGCCCTCGCACCAGCTGTCGACGCCGTCCTGGCCCAGGTGCGGTGTCGCGCGCCGCAGCCGCTCGAGCGCGTGGGCGCCAACCGGCCCGCCGTCACAGCGCACGATGCCGGCGATGGCGCTCACGGCGCGGGACCGAGCAGTCCACGCTCGACCAGATCGCGCACCAGGGCCGCGACGTCGGCCCCGATCTCCCTGGGGTCGCCAACGAAGCGCTCGCTGAGCTCGGCGACGGCCGCCTGGACCGACGCGCCGTCCGCCAGCAACCGCCAGACCTGCGCCGCGACCTCGTCGAGCACGTGATAGGCGTCGGCGTTGGCGTCGAAGAGGACGATCTCCACCGGCGCGTCGCGCCAGCTCACGTCTGGCGAAACGCGGAAGGGCCCCGCGGGGCAGCTGGCTGGATCGTCCGGTTCCAAGACGCTCATCCGAGCGTCGTCCTCGCCCGAACCATGTACGCATGGCAAGGGCCCGGACGTCGCCGCCCGGGCCCCTGATCTCTCTCGGCGATGACGGGCCTTGGCCCGTCACCCGGTCATTTCACCGTGACGGAGGCGCCCGCGGCTTCCAGCTTGGCCTTGATGTCGGCCGCTTCCTGCTTGGAGACGTTCTCCTTGACGTTCTGCGGCGCGCCTTCGACCAGGTCCTTGGCTTCCTTCAGGCCGAGGTCCGGACGGATGGTGCGGACTTCCTTGATCACGTTGATCTTCTTGTCGCCGCCGCCGGTCAGCACGACGGTGAACTCGGTCTGCTCCTCGGCGGCCTCGGCCGGCGCGGCGACGCCACCGCCTGCCGGGGCCGCAGCCATCGCCACCGGCGCGGCGGCGGAGACGCCCCACTTTTCTTCCAGCAGCTTGGACAGCTCGGCGGCTTCCAGCACGGTGAGCGAAGACAGGTCTTCGACGATCTTTTCGAGGTTGGCCATGAGTTTAGTTCCTTGGTGCGAATGGCGTTGAGGTTAGGCGGCGTCTTTGGCGGCGTAGGCCGAGAAGACGCGGGCGAGTTGAGCGGCGGGCGCCTGGACCACGCCGGCGATGCGGGTGGCGGGGGCCTGGATCAGGCCGACCAGCTTGGCGCGCAGCTGATCGAGCGAGGGCAGCTTGGCCAGGGCGTCGACCGCCTTGGCGTCCAGCACGGTCTCGCCCATGAAGCCGCCGACGACGACGAACTTCTCATTGTCCTTGGCGTACTGGGTGGCGACCTTGGCCGCGGAGACCGGATCGGCGGCGTAGGCGATGCCGACCGGGCCCTTGAACAGCGCGCCGGCCTTGTCCCCCGCCCCGTTCAGGGCCTTCTGGGCCAGGCGGTTCTTGACCACCTTGTAGGCCGCGCCTTCCTTGCGCAGCCGGCCGCGCAGGTCCGACATCTCGGCGACGGTCAGGCCCATGTTGTGGGTCACGATCACCGCGGCGGCGCCTTCGAACACGCCCTTGAGCGTCTCGATCGACTCGGCCTTCTGCGCACGGTCCATGCCACTCTCCTCGAACTCAAAGGGCGCCCGAAGTCGGCGGCCCTCGCAAAACCAATCCTGTTCGAGCTGGAGAGAACGGAAAGCCGCGCCGGCCGCCTCCAAGCGAGAGGGCGTCGCGCAGATCGCTTTCGCATCCTGTCTCCCCGCGGCGTCGCCGTTTAAGCCTGCAAGAGGCCCGCGGTTCTCGGACAGAGCCGTCCGGATCCCAGGGGGCCCGAACGGAAGGCGCGGCTTATCCTGGTTTGGCCTCAGGTTGTCAAGGAGCGGCGCCCCCGTCGGGGTTCTGCGGGCGCCTTGCGGAGCGTCGTACGGCCCCGCTAGGGTCGTGGCCGGATCTGCGAAACGCCTATGCGGGTCGTCTGGGGGGCTGATATGAGCGAACTGGCGCGGCGCCTGCGCGCCGTGGCGGCCGAGCGACGGGCGGCCGCCGTTCCCGACGTTCACGACGTGCTGGTAGCCAAGTTGGCGGCCACAATGGGCTTCGACGCCGTCTACGTCGGCAGCCTCGGCGTTTCGACCGCGAAGTTCGGCGTGCCCGACCATTCCCTGCTCAGCTCAAGCCAGTTGATCGACCAGGCGGGCCTGGTGTCGGCGAGCATCGAGATACCGGTCGTGCTGGACTTCGAAGACGGCGGCGGAAACGCCGTGACGACCTATCGCAACGTCCGGCTGGCCGAGGCCGCCGGCGTGTCGGCGATCCAGATCGAGGACCAGATCCCCGGCAAATATGGCCGCGGCGGCGCGTTGCATCCCATCGCCGTTGCGACGGAAAAGATTCGCGCGGCGTGCGAGGCGCGGCGCGACCCCGACACCGTCGTCATCGGGCGCACCGAAGCGCTCGCGGTCGGGCTCGACGAGGCCGAGGCGATCGAACGCTTGAACGCCTATGCCGAGGCGGGTGCGGACATGGTGACGGCCACCTACCTGCCGGCGTCGAGAGTGGCGGCTGCGGCGATCGACCGTCCATTCGCCAACTTCGCCTTCGGAGAAACGGCGGACGAGCTCAGGGCGGCCAGCCTTGGCCTTGCGATCTACACCGCCCAATCGGTCGTCACGCTCCATCGGGCCGCGTCGGACTGGCTCGACCGGCTCAAGGAAACCGGCGTCGGCGTTCCGATCAGGCCCTGGCCATGGGCATCGCAGCGGTCAACGCCCTCGTCGGCGGTCCGGCGAACACGGACCTGCCGCCGTACGGCGTCATCTAGCCGGGCGCGTCGGCCCAGCCGCCGCGAGACTCGGTAAGCCGGCGCCAGCGCCTTGCGCAGGATCGGCCGGGGCGGCGAGCGGCGGGCGACCTCCTCGTAGCCGTGGCGGCGGAAGGTCGAGGCGACGCCGGTGAAGTCGTTGGAGACGCCCTTGGGCAGCGCCTTGTCGACCGGGATCGCCTCCATCGTGGTGGCGCCGGCGTCCGCCGCAAACCTTTCGGCCGCCTCGATGAGGGCCGAGGTCACGCCGCGGCGGCGATAGCCGGAGCGGATGTAGAAGCAGGAGATCGACCAGACCGGCGCATCGTCGATGCGGCGCAGGATGCGGCCGTGGTCCATCCACGGCAGCTCGGCGCGCGGCGTCACCTGGCACCAGCCCACCGCCAGGACCCCGTCGAACGCCAGCAAGCCGGGCGGCGGCCCTTGCTCGACGATCGCCTTGAAATCGCGCCGGTTCTCCTCGCGCGGCCGCTTGTTGTAGGCCGCGCCGATCCGCCAGAACATGCACCAGCAGCCGTTGCAGGCGCCCTTGCGGCCGAACAGGTCCTCCAACGCCGGCCACAGCTCCGGCGTCGCCGGGCGGATGGTCAGATCATTCAAGGCGCGCCCTCCTTGCGCAGGCCGACGCCGTGGATCAGGCCGTCCTCGCCAGTGCGGAAGACGACGCCCGCCGCCTCCACGGCGCCCTTGATCCGCATCACGGTCTCGAACCTGGCCTGAAGCGTCTCGTCCGAGGCCTCCAGCCGCTTGACGGTGATCGCCGACAGCCCCGCTTCGTCGGCCAGCCGCTGCTGGCTCCAGCCCAACAAGGCGCGGGCGGCGCGGATCTGCAGGTTGGAGATCATGGTTGACGGTAGCTGGCCTGAAAGATACTTTTTGTATCAATAACGATAGCAAAGGGCTCGCACATGGTCCAGTTCGCGAACGTCGCGCCGGTGCTACTGGTGGCGGACGTGTTCGAGACGGCGGAGTACTACCGCGACGTCCTGGGCTTCACTTTCGACCAGATCTACGGACAACCTCCAAGCTTCGTCATCGTCGAGCGCGACGGCGCGCGGCTGATGTTCCGCCAGCCTCACGAGGGCTCGCCGCAGCCCGCCAACGCCAGCGTGGTCCCGAACTTCCCGGTCGACGTGTTCCTCTACGTTGACGATGTCGAGGCGTTCGCAGAGGAGCTGCGGGGCAAACACGCGCAGATCCTGGAAGGTCCCACCTATCGCCCGATCTGGAACGGGAAGGAGCTCGCCGTGCGCGACTGCGACGGCCGAGTGCTCTGCTTTGGCCAGTCGATGGGCGAGGCGGAATCACGATCAAGTTGACCGACGCCGACGGCGCGTTGACGTTTGAGGCGACGGCGACTAGGCCGGTCCGCGACAGAGCATTCTGGCCAGCACCCCCCCCGCCCCGCCGGCTTCGGCCGGCGCACGACGCCGCGTCCGCAGCGCGCCTCTGTCACGAGACATCCATGACCATCAACATCGAACACCGCGCCGTCGGCTCAGGCGCGATCTGCCGCGCGATCCTGGCCTCCATCGGCGACTGGTTCGGCATGCCCGCCTCCAACGCCGAATACGAACAACTCGCCGAGACCGGTCCCGCCCTCGTCGCGCACGACGAGGCGGGGGCCGCCATCGGCCTCATGCTGCTGAAGCGGCACTTCACCGCGACGCTGGAGGTCTATTTCCTCGGCGTCCGGCGCGATCGCCATCGGCAGGGGTGCGGGCGAGCGCTGATGGCGCGCGCCGAGGCCATCGCCCGCGCCGAGCAGCGGCGCTTCGTCATGGTGAAGACGCAAGGGCCGTCGGCGAACTACGAGCCCTACGAGCGCACGCGCCGCTTCTACGAGGCGCTGGACTACGCCGCGCTCGAGGAGCTGGACGTTGGCTGGGGGCCGGAGAATCCGACCCTCATCATGGTCAAAGCGGTCGCGCCTTAGGCGCCGATGCTTCCCGGTTCGACCTGAAAGCCGGGGCCCATGGTCGAGGAAAGGCTGATGCGCTTGACGTAGGTGCCCTTGGCCCCGCTCGGCTTGGCGCGGTTCAGCGCCTCGACCAGCGCCTTCACGTTGGCCGTCAGCGCTTCCTCGGTGAAGCTCGCCTTGCCGACGCCGGCGTGGACGATGCCGGCCTTCTCGACCCGGAACTCGATCGAACCGCCCTTGGCGTCCTTCACCGCCTGGCCGACGTTCGGCGTCACGGTGCCGACCCGCGGGTTCGGCATCAGGCCGCGCGGACCCAGCACCTTACCCAGGCGGCCGACCAGGGCCATCATGTCCGGCGTCGCGATCACGCGGTCGAACTCCATGAACCCGCCCTGGATCCGCTCGACCAGGTCCTCGGCGCCGACGATCTCGGCCCCGGCGGCCTTGGCCTCCTCGGCCTTCGCGTCCTTGGCGATGACGGCGACACGCACATCGCGGCCGGTGCCGGACGGCAGGGCGACGACGCCGCGCACGTTCTGGTCGGCGTGGCGCGGATCGACGCCCAGGTTGACCGCGATCTCGACGGTCTCGTCGAACTTGGCCTTGGCGTTGGCCTTGACCAGCTTGATGGCCTCGGGGAGCGGATGGACCGCGTCGCGGTCGCCGGTCCAGGCGTTGATGCGCTTGGGTTGCTTGGGCATCGGTCAGCTCTCCACCACGCGAAGGCCCATGGCGCGCGCCGAGCCTTCGATGATCCGCGAGGCGGCCTCGATGTCGTTGGCGTTGAGGTCCTTCATCTTCTTCTCGGCGATGTCGCGCAGCTGCTGGCGCGTCACCTGGCCGACGGTCTCGCGGCCGGTCTTGCCGGAGCCGGACTTCAGGCCGGTGACTTCCTTCAGGTAGTGCGTCGCCGGCGGGGTCTTGGTGACGAAGGTGAAGCTCTTGTCCTGGTAGACGGTGATCACCGTCGGCAGCGGCGTGCCCTTCTGCATGTTCTCGGTGCGGGCGTTGAACTCCTTGCAGAACCCCATGATGTTGACGCCGCGCTGGCCCAGCGCCGGCCCGATGGGCGGCGAAGGCGTGGCGGCGCCGGCGGGGACCTGCAGCTTGATGTAGCCCAGGATCTTCTTGGCCATGTCATCCTCTCATCGGGACGGCGGCGCCGGCCCTTGGGTTGAAGAGCCGTGGTGCGGCGTGGCGCGCCTCCCACGGATTTGGTCTCGCCGGCAACTAGCGCTTCCGGCGCGAGGGGCGGGCCTGTAGCAGGTCGGCCGCCAACCTGCAATGTGGGCCGCTACGGACTGGGAGCGCCAAATGGACATCGAGACCTACCAGCAGCTCGGCCTGCATCTGTCGATGAATGACGAGACCACGCCCAGGGAGGTCAACGGCCGCTCCAACGCCGAAATCCGCGGGGCGCTGAACACCGAAGGCGACCGGCAATACCATCCGAACCCGGAGGCGTTCCCGTCGGCCGACACGCCGCGGGGATCAGTGCGGTCGCACCGCGACTGGGCCGGCTCGCGGGTCTTTCCGGGAACGCGGCGCGACCTCTGGATCTACACGCCCGCCGGCTTCGATCCGGCCGGACCGCCGCCGGCGCTGATGGTGTTCCAGGACGGCGGCGGCTACCTGAACCGCGACGGGCCGGTCCGCGCCGCGGCGGTGTTCGACACCCTGACCGCCGCGGCCGAGATGGGGCCGACGGTCGGCGTCTTCGTCATGCCCGGCCGCCTCGAGGGCGTCGCCGACACCGTCCAGCGCAGCCGCGAGTACGACAGCGTGACCGACGCCTATGTCCGGTTCCTGCTGCAAGACCTGCTGCCGTTCGTCGAGAGCGAGATCGGCTGCAAGCTGACCGCCGACCCGGCCCGGCGCACGATCTGCGGCATCTCCAGCGGCGGCATCTGCGCCTTCACCGCCGCCTGGTACCGGCCCGACGCGTTCGGGCGGGTGCTGAGCCACTGCGGCTCGTTCGTGGCCATCCGCGGCGGCCACAACTACCCCTATCTGATCCGCTCCACGCCGCGGAAGCCTATCCGGGTCTGGATGCAGAGCGGCGCCGCCGACGCCGACATCGTCCTGGGCTCGTGGCCGCAAGGCGAACCAGGCGGTCGCCGCCTCGCTCGAATACGCTGGCTACGACCACAAGTTCGTCTTCGGCGAAGGCGGCCACAGCCTCGCCCACGGCGGCGCCGTCTTCGCCGACGCGCTCCGGTGGCTGTGGCGGGCGGAATAGCACCCCCCTACCCGCTCATCCCGGCGAAAGCCGGGACCCAGGCAGGAAGAAGTTACAGAGCACAGGCCTGGACGGTCAGCGCCGTGCCGCAGGCGCCTGCCACCCGCCCTGGCCTCGCTGGGCTGGCGCCCTCGCAACGTCTTCGTGCCTGGGTCCCGGCTTTTTCGCCGGGATGAGCGGGATGGTGGGACTTAGCTGACCTTCTCCACCTGGCCGTATTCGAGCTCCACCGGCGTGGCGCGGCCGAAGATGGAGACGGTGACGCGCAGGCGGGCCCGTTCCTCGTCGACCTGCTCGACCGAGCCGTTGAAGCTGGCGAACGGGCCGTCGGTGACGCGCACGGTCTCGCCGATCTCGAAGGTGATGGTCGGCTTCGGCCGCTCGACCCCCTCCTCGATCGCGCCGATGATGCGGGCGACCTCGCGCTCCGACACCGGCATCGGCTTCAGGCCGCTGCCGAGGAAGCCGGTCACCTTCGGCGTGTTCTTGACCAGGTGATAGGCCTCGTCGGTCATGTCCATCTTCACCAGCACGTAGCCGGGGAAGAACTTGCGCTCGGCGTTGACCTTGCGGCCGCGGCGGATCTCGACCACGTCCTCGGTCGGCACCAGGATTTCCGCGAACGCGTCGTCCAGGCCCTGGGTGTGGGCCTGCTCACGGATCGAACTCGGCCACCTTCTTCTCGAAGTTCGAGTAGGCGTGGACGATGTACCACTTGTGGCGGGCGGAGGTGTGGGTGGCCGTATCGCTCATGATCCCGCCATCAGCTTGAGAACCCAGTTCATGGCGATGCCGAACACGCCATCGACGCTGAAGAAGAACAGCGCGGTCACCACCACCATGATTCCGACCATGACCGAGGTGATCCAGGTCTCCTTCCAGCTGGTCCAGGTGACCTTGCGCGCCTCGGCCCGGACCTCGTTGTAGAACTTGACCGGATTGAACGGCTTCTTCGGCGCCTCGGCGATCACGGCCGCCCGCGCGCTGGGCCTGGGCGCCCCGCGCGGCCGCAGATTGGTTTGAACGGCGCCTTGATCCTTGGCCATGAACGCTTGCTTGCCTTTTCTACCGAGCGCCGACCCGACGGGGCCGCCCCTCGGCGACAGATATAGTGGCAGGAGTGGAGGGACTCGAACCCACGGCCCTCGGTTTTGGAGACCGATGCTCTACCAGCTGAGCTACACTCCTAGAGACTTCGGACAATGAACAACGCGCCGGAAGGCTATCTGCCCGCCGGCGCGTTCGGCTCATCGCCGCTAGGGCGCTCGATTTAGCAGCGGCGCGGGGCGGCGGCAAGCGGGCGGCGCGCCGGCCCTCGCGGCCGACCGACGGCCGTGATATCGCCCTGCGGTGATCCCCTCCCCCGCCGCGCAGTCCCCCACCGCCCTGCTGCTGATGGGCGCCGTGGCGAGCCTCGCCTCAATCGCTGCGTCGGTTGTCGCGGTGGTCGCCCAGCGCCAGGCGCGCCGCCGGCGCGACAGCGTCCCACCGCCACGGCCCTGAGCGACCGGCGGTCGCCGGCGCTGATCCGGGCTCGAATTCGCCCGTCCAAGCTGCGAAAGTGACGGCATTTCGAGCAACGCATTTCGGAGAGCGCATATGGCGACCGGGGTCGACACGCTGATCAGTCCGGCGATGGAGGAAGCAAAGGGCAAGTGGGGCGAGCCGCGCCGCTCGCCGCCGATCGCCCAGTCCGACATTCGCAAATGGGCGATCGCCACCTACTGGCCGGAGACGCCGCCGCCGATCTACTGGGACGAGGACTACGCCAAGACCACCCGCTGGGGCGGGATCATCGCGCCGCAGGACTTCAACCCGTTCGCCTGGCCGGTGAAGCGCGTGGCGCCGCAGGCCCAGATCCAGCCGGCCGGCGGCGTTCGCCTCACCGGCATCAACGGCGGCCAGACCGACACCTATGGCGCCCCGCAGCGTCCTGGCGACGTGATCACCGCGCGCAACCGGTTGCAGGACTTCAACGAGCGCCAGGGCCGCTTCGGCCTGATGCTCTACATGTTCTCAGAGACCGAATGGACCAACCAGAACGGCGCGTTCGTCCGCCGCCGCATCTCCACCTCGATCCGCTACTGAGGGCCGCGCCATGACCGTGAAAGTCTATTTCGAGGACGTCAGCGTCGGCGACGAGATGCCCGGCTGGTCGCGCACCACCAACTTCATGCACTGGAACCGCTACGCCGCGGTCAACGACGAGTTCGTGCCGTTCCACATGGACGACGAGGACGGCCGCAAGGCCGGCAACCAGCAGGGCGCGTTCGGCATGGGCAACCTGCGCTACGCCTACCTGGTCAACGCGCTGCGCGACTGGATCGGCGACGAAGCCGAACTGCGCGAGATCGGCTGCCAGTACCGCGCCATCAACCAGAAGAACGACACCCTCAGCGTGGTCGGCAAGGTGGTGGAGAAGGAGGTGGCGGGCGGCGAGAACCGGGTGAAGCTGACCGTCAACGTGATGAACCAGAACGGCGAGGCGACCTGCCCCGGCCACGCCGTTGTGGTGCTGCCGAACCGGCCCGGGACCTAACTGACGCGCTGGCCCAACAGGTACCTCGCGCCCTGGTGCAGGACCACATAGGGCGACTGCCCGGGGCTGGGCGCGGCGAACGAAGCCTGGGCGTCGACCGCCTTCCAGAAGAAGTCCGTCGGACTCGACGCGAAGAGCTCGACCCTGGCCTGGTTGGTGATCTGGGCGAACAGCTTGCCACCCTCGACGCTCACCTGCATCTCGAGGCCGGGCGCGAACCGATAGGTCCCGACGTAGGCGGCCAGCACCTTCGGGTCGACGTCGACGACGGGCGGCTTCGGCGTCGGCGCGACGGCGTGCGCCGCCGGATAGGGCGCGGCGGCCCCCGGCGCGCGGCGGGTCAGCACGATCGGGGTGGACGCGCTGTATTGGGTGAAGGTCCCAGTGATGGTCTTGCCGTCAGCGCTGAGGTTGCCGGCAATGACCACGTTCGCGGCCTTGAGCGCCAGCGTCACGGCGCCGCCGTCGCGTGACACCGCGTTCAGCGGCAGGCCCCAGGCGCTCTGATCGGGACTATCCATCGTCCCGTGGGTCCCGTGAGCGTCGGTGACGATGTTGAAGCCCAGGCGGATCGTCCCGGCGGCGCCCGTAAGCTGCGTGTCCCAACTCCCGTCCAGCCCGTCGACGACCGGCGGAGGCGGGAAGGTCCCCTGCGACAGCGACAGCGGCCAGTTGGAGCTGAGCTGCGACCATTGGCCGACCCAGCGGCGCGCCTCGCCGTCCCATTTGGCGGCATAGGTTCCGTGCACCTTGGGAACGCTCAGCGAGAGGGTGTCGCCGGTGACCGCCACGTGCTCCAGGGGGATGCCGTAGGCGCTCTGGTCAGGGCTATCGAGCGCGCCGTCGTAGCCGGCGGCGGTCTTATGGATGTGGAAGGCCATACGCAGGTCGGGCGACTTGATCGCCCCGATCCAGTCGCCGGTGGGATCGACCGCCGCGCTGGCTGCCGCCGGCGCGGGCGCCGCAGGCGGAGTCAGCCGGGCGACTGGCGAGGTGTGCAGCGGCATCACCGACCAGGGCGCCGTCTTGGCGACGACGACCTGGGCTGGCTGGCTGGCCCAGGCCGCGACGCCGCCGGCGAGGCAGAGCGCGAGCGTGGCGGCGACTCCGACAAGGCGGCGGGGCGCGCTCAGGCGCGGGATGCTTCAACATGGCGATCCGTTCTTCCAAGGGATGGCGCGCCCGGGACGGCCAGTAGCAGCCGAGCGGCAGCGGCGTCGCCACGATCTGGGTCTTAAGCAGCGCCTCGGCGTAGCAGCGGCGGGCGGCCGGGTGGCGGCGCACCACCAACGCATCGCATGCCAGTTCCTGGTCGAGCCGCACGAGGCGCGCAGCGAGGTGCGCCAGCGGATTGAACCAGCACAGGCATTGCGCGAACACCAAGAGGCCGTTGGCGCGGGCGTCCTGGCGCGCCAGGTGGGCGCGCTCGTGCGCCAGCACCACGGTCTGCTCCTCGGGCGTGAAGCGCAGATCGAAGTCGGCCGGGACGATCACACGCGGGGCGAACACGCCGACCACCGCGGGGCCCACGCCCGACCGTTCGGCGACCGCGACACCGGCGTCTCCGACTTCCAGCCGACCGAGCGCCTTTAGGAAGCGCCACTGGCGCCAGGCCAGCAGACCGACGCTGGCGGCGACGCCGGCGAGCCAAACGCCGAACAGCCCGGCGGCCGCCCCGGGCGCGGTCGGGCTCGGCGTCATCGCCACCGCGCTGGCGCGGAGCGACGGCTGCGCCGCCAGGTCGGCGGGTTTCGCGACCGGCGATGCGAACGCAGGGCCCGCGGCCAGGATGGGCGTGCCTTGTGGCGCCGCCGGCGCGTGCTCGGTTCTTGCGGGCAGCAGCACCGCGAAGCTGGCAAGGATCGCCAGCGCCCAGAGCCGATACGCCGCCCTGGCGCCGAAGAGCCTGCGCGCCGGACGCCGCAGCGCCAGGACCAGAAGGACGGCTGCGCCCCCGGCCAGGTTCGCGCGGAAGAGCGCCGCCATGAAGTCAGCGATCATCGTCCAACTCCTCGATCAGGCGTTTCAGTCGTGCGATGTCGTCGGGCTTCAGCGCGCGGTGCTGGGCGAAGTGCGAGACCAGCGGCGTCAGCTGGCCGTCGAACAGCCGATCCAGCAGGCCCTGGCTCTCGGCCTGTACATAGTCCGCGCGTTGCAGGATCGGACGATAGCTGTGTCGGCCCCCGTCCCGGCCGGAGGCGATGGCGCGCTTCTTCAGCAGCCGGTTGATCAGTGTCTTCACCGTCGCTTCGCCCCAGGCCTGGCGGCTCGCGACGTCGGCGACGATCTCATCCGACGTCAGCGGCCCCGCCCGCCAGAGCGCCTCCATCACCAGACTTTCCGCAGCTGTGATCCGCATGGCTTTACATCTGTAATTTCCCGTGAGACTACACGCGTAAATTTCGCAGTCAACAGGCTGGCGTCGCCTGTTGCAGGAGGACGACCGTCTGGCCCCCGCCGCCGCCTGTTTTAGAAAACGCGGTTTGCCGCGAATTAACTTGGCGGCATGCTGCGCTTCCGCGAGGCTTGGGCCAGGACGGGGAGACAATCATGGGTGGGCCAACGGCGCCATGCGCGCCTATCCGCGGGTCGGCGCGAGGTCCCACCGCATGAGTCGCGACGGCCTCGTCGGCCAGTTGAAAATCGACCGAGATCCCCCGCCCCCGCGCCGCCGGCGACGCGGGGAAGGCGGCGGACGTTGGCCGCTCTACATCGGGATCGGCGCCGTCCTGCTGCTGCTCGCCGCGGCCGCGGTTTGGTTCCTGAACGCAAGGCCCGACCTGACGGAGATCGAGACCGCCGACGCCAAGCCGGCCTGGAGCGGGGCGGCCGCTCAGGGCGGGACGCTGCTCGATGCGTCCGGCTATGTGGTGGCCCGGCGCGAGGCGACGGTCTCGGCCAAGGTCGCCGGCAAGGTCGCGCGGGTGATGATCGAGGAGGGCCAGCACGTGGCGGCCGGCCAGGTGATCGCCGAGATCGACAATTCCAACGCCCGGGCCGCGCTCGGCCAGGCCGCCGCCCAGGCCGCGGCGGCGCAGGAGAGCGTGCGGGTGGCGCAGGTGGCGCTGGCCGAGGCGGCGCCGAAGTACCGCCGCAGCCAGACGCTGCACGCCAGCGGCTGGCTGAGCCAGCAGGACCTCGAGGCCGCGCAGGCCCAGTTCGAACTCGGCCCGCGAGAACCTGGCGCTTTCACAGCGGCAGGCGGCGACGGCCGCCGCCACCGTCGAAGTCTATCGCCGCAGCGAGGACGACACGGTGGTGCGCGCGCCGTTCGCTGGCGTGGTGACGGCGACGGCCGCCCAGCCGGGCGAGATCGTGGCGCCGGTCGCCGGCGGCGGCTTCACCCGCACGGGGATCTGCACGATCGTCGACATGGACAGCCTCGAAGTGGAGGTCGATGTCGCCGAAAGCTTCATCAGCCGGGTGACGCCCGGCATGCCCGCCAGCGTCAAGCTGAACGCCTATCCCGACTGGGAAATCCCGGCGCAGGTGATCACGGTGATCCCGACCGCCGATCGGGCCAAGGCGACGGTCACCGTGCGCGTCGGGTTCAAGGTCAAGGACCCGCGCATCGTGCCGGAGATGGGCGCGCACGTGGCGTTCATGAGCCCCGCGCCGGCCCAGGGCGCTGCGGCGGCGCCCGCCAAGGCGGTGATCGTGCCGCCGGACGCGGTGCAGACCGACGACGCCGGCCAGGCGGTGGTGTTCGTGATCGCCGATGGCCGGGCCGAGCGCCGCGCGGTGCGGCTGGGCGACCGCAACAGCCAGGGCCAGATTGTCGTCGCCGGCCTCGCGCCGGGCGACACCGTCGCGGTGGAGGGCGCCGACCACCTGAAGGACGGCGCCGGCGTCAAGATCGCCAAGAACAAGCCGAGCTAGAGGGAACGCCGATGGAGCCGCAGATCCGCCTGAGGGGCGTCGTCAAGAGCTACCGGCGCGGACGCCAGACCGTCGAGGTGCTGCACAATCTCGATCTCGACGTGCAGGCCGGGGAGTTCCTGGCGCTGATGGGACCGTCCGGCTCCGGCAAGACCACCCTGCTCAACCTGATCGGCGGGCTCGACCGGCCGACCGACGGCGAGGTGGTGGTCGCCGGCGAACACATCGACGACCTGACCGGCGGGGGCCTGGCGAAGTGGCGGGCGCGGCACGTCGGCTTCGTGTTCCAGTTCTACAACCTGATGCCGATGCTGTCGGCGGAACGGAACGTCGAGCTGCCGCTGTTGCTGACCCGCCTCTCCGCCGCCGAGCGGCGCAAGAACGTCGATGCGGCGCTGGCGCTGGTCGGGCTCTCCGACCGCAAGAAGCACAAGCCGTCCGAGCTCTCCGGCGGCCAGCAGCAGCGCGTGGCCATCGCCCGCGCGATCGTCGCCGACCCCACCCTGCTGGTCTGCGACGAGCCGACCGGCGACCTCGACCGCGAGACGGCCGAGGAGATCCTCGGCCTGCTGCAGCACCTGAACCGGGAGGCCGGCAAGACCATCATCATGGTCACCCACGACCCCAAGGCCGCCAGCTTCGCCAAGCGGATCGTCCACCTCGACAAGGGCGCGCTCGTCGGCCGAGGCGGCGGCGTGAAGTTCCTGCACCTGGTCTGGGCGGGAGTCTGGCGCCGGCCGGGCCGGGCGACCCTGACCCTGCTCTCGATCGTCAACGCATTCCTGCTCTACGGCCTGCTGCAGGGCTTCGTCTCCGGCATCGGCACGACCGTGGCCGACACGCACGCCGACGTGCTGGTCACGCAGAGCCGGATCAGCCAGCTCGAGCCCCTGCCGATGTCGCAGCTGCCGCAGATCCGGATGACGCCCGGCGTGAAGAGCGCCGTGCCGGTGGTGGTGTTCCACGGCGGCTTCCGCACCTCGCAGCCGATCAACATGCGCGGCTTCGCCGTCGATCCCGACAGCTTCGCCGCCACCAACACCGACGAGGCGATCCCGCCCGCCGACATCGAGGCGCTGAAGCACAAGCGCTCCGGCGTGATCGTGCCGGCGAACGTCGCGGCGCTCTATCAGCTGAAGGTGGGCGACCGGATGCCCCTGAAGTCGTTCTTATGGACCAATCGCGACGGGACCAACGTCTGGCCGCTCGACGTCGTCGCCATCTACAAGTCCAATCCGCGCGACATCTTCTTCGGCTCGTCACTGCTGGTGAACTACGACTACGTCGACCAGGGGCGGACGCAGTCGACCGGGACGACGAGCATCTTCCTGGTCCGGCTCACCGACCCGACCCAGGCCAGCGCGGTCGCCAACCGGATCGACGCCCTGTTCGCCAACTCGCCCGACGAGACCAAGACCGAGAGCGAGCGCCAGCTCGCCGCCAACTCGATCAAGCAGATCGGCGACATCGGCTTCGTCGTGAACGCGATCGTCGGCGCCGTGTTCTTCGCGCTGCTGTTCTCGGTCGGCGCGGTGATGATGCAGTCGGTGCGCGAGCGCACGCCGGAGCTGGCGGTGCTGAAGACTCTGGGCTTCACCGACCGCGCGATCCTGCTGCTGGTGCTGGCGGAGGCGCTGATCCTCTGCCTGGTTCGCCGCGGGCGTCGGCCTCGGCCTCGCGGCGCTGGTGTTCCCGCTGGTGAAGCGTCAGCATCGGCTTCGACATCCAGGCCGGTCCCGTCCTGCTGGTCGGGCTTGTGCTGGCCATCGCGCTGGCCGTCGTCAGCGGCCTGCCGCCGGCGCTGCGGGGGATGCGCCTGTCGATCGTCGACGCCCTGGCCGGCCGCTAGAGGAGACGCGCCATGAGCCTCTTCCGCGAAATCTGGGCGGTCAGCGCGATGAACCTCGCCGCCCTGCCCTCCCGCGCCGGCGCCTCGCTGGTGACGGTCATCGGCGTCGCCACCGTGATCGCGGTGATGCTGTCGCTGCTCGGCATCGGCGAGGGCGTGCTGCACTCGGTGCTCAACAACGACCAGCCGGACCGCGCCGTCGTGCTCTCGGCCGGCGCGTCGGAGTACATGGGCTCGTTCTCGCGCGCCGACGTCGCCCAGATCGCCCTCGCGCCCGGCGTCAAGCATGACCCCGCTGGACGGCCGATGGTGCAGCCGCTGGCCGCCGTGGTCGTGGAGCTGGAGAACAAGACCGGCGGCGGGACCAACAACGTGCTGTTCCGCGGCACCGGCGACATCGGCCGCGAGATGAACAAGTCGACCCTGCACCTGATCGCCGGGCGGATGTACACCGCCGGCCTGCACGAGCTGATCGTCGGCAAAGCCGCCCAGCGCACCTACAAGAACCTCGAGGTCGGCGACACGGTGAAGCTGCGCGGCACGCCCTGGAAGGTCGTCGGCGCCTACGAGGACGCCGGCGGCATCGACGAGAACGCGATCGCCGCCGACGCCGACACGGTGCTGGCCGCGTTCAACCGCACCGCCTACCAGAGCGTCGGCGTGCAGCTGGATTCGCCCGCCTCGTTCCGCAAGTTCAAGGACGCCATCACCAGCAATCCGCAGCTGCAGGTGCAGGTGAAACTGCTGTCGCAATACTACCGCGACCAGCTGCGCGGCCTCACCGCCCTGCTCTCCTTCGTCGGCTACTTCGTCGGCGGGGTGATGGCGGTGGGAGTCGTGTTCGGCGCGCTGAACACGATGTATTCCGCCGTCGACGCCCGCAAACGGGAGATCGCCACCTTGCGGGCGATCGGCTTCGGCGGGACCGCGGTGGTGGTCTCGGTGATCCTGGAATCGCTGGTGCTGGCCGTGCCGGGCGCGCTGTTAGGCTCGGCGCTTGCCTGGCTGCTGTTCAACAACCACGACATCGCCATGGGCGGCGTCTCCTTCGCCATGGCCGTATCACCCGCCCTGGTCGTTGTCGGCGTGATCTGGTCGCTGGTGATCGGCCTGATCGGCGGGTTCGCGCCGGCGATCCGAGCGGCGCGGCTGCCGGTCGCCGAAGCGCTCAGGGCGACGTGACCGCCGGCTCGGCGCCGCGGGGATAGAGCTTCAGCCGCGTCGGCCGGAACCGGACCGCGAGGCCAAGCGCGACGCCGGCCGGGGCGATGGTGTCGCGCACCTGCAGCTCCAGCGGCCGGCCCTCGACCAGGCAGTCGACGCGGATCTGCGGACCGCGCGCCGCCGCGCCGCGCACCTGCGCCGCCAGGCCCGCCCCATCGGCGGGCGCGAATTCCACCTCGTCGGGTCGGAAGTAGACGTCGACATCGCCGGCCGGGGCGTCGGTCGCGGCAGGCGTGACCCAGTCGCCGATGCGCAGACTCCCGCCCTCCACCACGCCCGGCAGTCGGCACGAGGGGCCGAGGAAGTCGTAGACGAACGCGCTGGCGGGATGGTCGTAGAGGTCCTGCGGCTTGCCGAGCTGGACCAGCTCGCCGTCGCGCAGGATCGCCACCCGGTCGGCGAGGTCGAGCGCCTCCTCCTGGTCGTGGGTGACGAACACGGTGGTGACGCCGGCGCGGTCGTGCACTTCGCGCAGCCAGCGGCGCAGATCGCGGCGCACCTGGGCGTCCAACGCGCCGAACGGCTCGTCCAGCAGCAGCATGCGCGGCTCGATCGCCAGCGCCCGGGCCAGCGCCACCCGCTGCCGCTGACCGCCGGAGAGCTGCGCCGGATAGCGCTTGTCGAGCCCGGAGAGCTGCACCAGGTCCAGCAGGTCGCCAACACGCTTGCGGATTTCCGCCGCGGACGGTCGCTCGGCGCGCGGCCGCACCTTCAGCCCGAAGCCGATGTTCTGCGCCACGGTCATGTGGCGGAACAGCGCGTAGTGCTGGAACACCATCCCGGCGCGCCGGCGCCGGGCCGGGATCGCCAGGTAGTCCTCGCCGCCGAAGCGCACCTCGCCGGCGTCGGGTTGTTCCAGGCCCGCCAGCACCCGCAGCAGCGTGGTCTTGCCGGAGCCGGACGGTCCGAGCAGCGCCAGGAACTCGCGGTCAGCGGCCGCGAACGAAACGTCCTTCAGCGCCGGATAGCGGCCGAAGGACTTGGAAATCCCCTTGATCTCCAGCGCGAGCGCCGCGCCGGCTTCATCGTTTTCGGGCATGGGCGAGTTCGTCCGAATAGCGCCACTCGAGGCCCGTCTTGAGGACGAGGGTGACGAGGCCGAGGGAGGCCAGGAGCGAAGCCGCCGCGAACGCGCCGACGAAGTCATAGTCATTGTAAAGCGCCTCTATGTGCAGGGGCAGGGTGTTGGTGAGGCCGCGGATCTTGCCGGAGACCACGGAGACGGCCCCGAACTCGCCCATCGCCCGGGCGTTGCAGAGCAGCACGCCGTAGAGCAGCGCCCAGCGCACGTTGGGCAGGGTGATCTGGCGGAAGATGGTGAAGCCGCCGGCGCCCAGCGTGACCGCCGCGGCCTCCTCGTCCGTCCCTTGGTCCTGCATCAGCGGGATCAGCTCGCGGGCGACGAACGGCAGGGTGACGGTGATGGTCGCCAGCACGATGCCGCTGACGTCGAAGATGATCTTGACGTCGTGATCCTGCAGCCACGCGCCGAACCAGCCCTGGGCGCCGAACAGCAGCACCCAGACCAGGCCCGAGACCACCGGCGACATCGAGAACGGCAGGTCGATGATCGCCAGCAGCAGGCTCTTGCCGCGGAACTCGAACTTGGCGATCGTCCAGGCGGCGGCGAGACCGAAGACGGCGTTCAGCGGCACGGCGATGGCCGCCACCACCAGCGTCAGCCTGATCGCCGCCCAGAGGTCGGGCTCGTTGAACGAAGTCAGGTAGGTCGTCACGCCCTTGCCGAACGCTTCGCTGAACACCACGCCCAGCGGCATGACGATCAGCAGCCCCATCACGGCCACGGCGAGGGCGAGCATCAGCGGCGCAAGGCCCGGCAGGCGGATCCTGAGCGGCATCAGGCCTGCCGCCGTGCGCCGAGCGCCACCTGGGCGGCGTTGATCAGCAGCAGACTGCCGAACGAGATCAGCACCATCACCATGCCGACAGCGGCCGCGCCGGCGTAGTCGAACTCTTCCAGCCGGATCACCACCAGCAGCGGCGCGATCTCGGACTTGAAGGGCATGTTGCCGGCGATGAAGATCACCGAGCCGTACTCGCCGACAGCCCGGGCGAACGCGAGGCCGACGCCGCTGAGCAGGGCCGGCGCGATCGCCGGCAGCATCACCCGCCAGAAGCGCTGAAACGGCGTCGCGCCCAGGGTTCGCGCCGCCTCCTCCACCTCCTGGTCGAAGTCGAGCAGCATCGGTTGCACCTGGCGGACGACAAACGGCAGGCCGATGAACAGCAGCGCGATGAAGATACCGAGCGGCGTGTAGGCGGTCTTGATCCCGACCTTCGCGGCGAGCGCGCCCAGCGGCCCGGTCGGCGCGTAGAGCGCGGTCAGGGCGATGCCGGCGACCGCGGTCGGCAGGGCGAACGGCAGGTCCACCAGCGCGTCGAGCAGGCGGCGGGCGGGGAACTCGTAGCGCACCAGCGCCCAGGCGATCAGCAATCCGAGCGGCGCGTTGAGCAACGCCGCCAGTGCGGACAGACCGAAGCTGAGCTTCAGCGCGGCCAGCACCCGCTCGTCGGTCAGGGAGCGCCAGAGGCCGTCGAAGCCAAGTTCCCAGGGCCGCAGCGCCAGCGCCGCGAGCGGCAGGATCACGATCACCCCGAGCCACGCCAAGGTCAGGCCAAGCGCCAGCGGAAAGCCGGGCAGGATCGAGGGCTCGCGCCACCGGGTCAGGCGCGGGGTCGGCCGATCGATCGGCAAGGGCAGAGGCGGCGCCCACTGAGCGGTCATGGCGCCGGCTCAGGCCTTGTGGATCTGGTCGAACACGCCGCCGTCGGCGAAGTGGGTCGCCTGCGCCTTGGTCCAGCCCCCGAACGTGTCGGCGATGGTCACCATCGGGATTTTCGGGAACCGCGAAGCGTACTTCGCCGCCGCCTGCGGGTTGCGCGGACGGTAGAAGTTCTTGCCGATCAGGTCCTGCGCCAGCGGGCTGTAGAGGAAGTTCAGATAGCCGGTGGCGACCGTGCGCGTGCCTTTTCGATCGACGGTCTTGTCGACCAGCGCCACCGGCGGCTCGGCCAGGATCGAGATCGGCGGGATGACGATGTCGAACTTGCCCTCGCCAAACTCGGCCAGCGCCAGGTGCGCCTCGTTCTCCCAGCAAACCAGCACGTCGCCGATGCCGCGCTGGGCGAAGGTGACGGTCGAGCCGCGGGCGCCGGAATCGAGCACCGGAACCTTCTTGTAGAACTGCGCGACATAGCTGCGGGCCGCCGCCTCGTTGCCGCCCGGCGCCTTCAGGGCCGACGCCCAGGCCGCCAGGTAGGCCCACCGCGCGCCGCCGGAGGTCTTCGGATTGGGAACCACCGCGGTGATGCCGGGCTTCAGGATGTCGCTCCAGGCGCGGATGCGCCAGGGATTGCCCTTGCGCACCAGGAACACGATGGTCGAGGTGTAAGGCGTCGAGTTCTCCGGCAGGCGGGCCTGCCAGTCCGCCGGCAACAGCTTGGCGCGCTGGGCGATCGAGTCGATGTCGTAGGCGAGCGCCAGGGTCACCACGTCGGCGGGCAGGCCGTCGATCACCGCCCGGGCCTGGGCGCCGGAACCGCCATGGCTCTGGTCGATGGTCACGACCTGGCCGGTGCGCCCCTTCCAGTAGTCCGCGTAGGCGGCGTTGATGTCCTTGTAGAGCTCGCGCGTTGGGTCGTAGCTGACGTTCAGCAGGCGGATCGGCTTGCGGGCCTGGGCCCGTCCGACGCTGGCCAGCATCAGCGGCCCGCCGACGGCGGCGGCTCCAATTCCAGTGAGTAACGCGCGGCGGGAGGCATTGGCTGGCTGTCCGCTCATGAGGGTCTCCGTTCGTGGTCTGGTTGATCGCGTCAGAACGCGGCCTGGGTGCGAACGGCGACGACGTTGTAGCTCTGTCCGATCTGGGCCCCGACGGGCGTTGAGTAGACCGCCGCGTTCGGGGACAGCCGGTCGATCTCGACGTGGTCGAAGTCGAGCATCACGTGGAACACCTGGTTCGGGTACCAGTTGAGCCCGACCGCCCACACCTTCTGGTCGCCGCCGCGAACCGAGCTGGCCAGCGGGGCGGCGCCGAACGTCCCGGCGTTGTAGTTCAGGTTGGCGTCGGAATAGCGCACCGCCAGCTCCCAGGCGCCCCAGCCGCCGTTCTTCAGCGAGAACGGTTCCTTGACGGCGGGCCCGTCGAATGCGGCCGACGAGGGGTTGTAAGCGCGGCTTTCGCCGGTGATCAGCCAGGAGCCTTCGACGTACCAGCCGGTGAAGTTCGGCGAGGCGATCCTGTCGGCGCGGTCGATGTGGACGCTCTCGTACTCGGCCTCCGCGAACAGCGGACCCTTCTGCGCCGCCAACTCGCCGCCGATGGTGCTGGCGTTGTGGGCGGGGATCGCGCCGGTGTCGACGAACTGCGTGCCGTCGACCCGCAGCTCCGGCGTGACACGCAGCCGGAGGCCGAACGCCGACGCCGGGATCACGCCCGTTGTCGCCGGGCCGCCGGTGTCGCCGGGCCGGTCGACGTAACTGCCGTGGGCGCCGACATTGACCCGCCAGTCGTGGCCGTGGAACGGCGTGAACACCGCCCGGCCGACGAAGCCGACCTGATCGCCGAAGGTCTGCGCCGTGCCGATGGCGCCCGGCGTCGAGGTGATCACCGTGCCGGAGTTGACGACGCCGATGGTGCGGCCGGTGACGTCGGCCGAGACGAACCAGTAGTTGTCGTAGCCGAACGCGCCGGCGCCGATGCGGGTGTCGCCGGCCGCCAGGTTGCGGGCGACGTCGGCGATGCCGGGCCGCTCCAGGAACAGCTGGGCGTTGGTCGACATCTGGTCTTCCAGCCCGATCGGCTGTGGCCAGGCGCCGACGCGGAAGCGCCACGGCTTCAGTCCGGAGTACTGCGCCCAGCCCTCGTAGAGCTGGCCGGCGTTCTCGACGCCGGAGCCCGCGAAGTCGAACAGCAGCCGATAGTCCCAGTCGCCGAAGGCCGTGCCGTCGAAGCCGATCCGGGCGCGGCGGAAGAAGGTCCCGTCCTTCAGGAGGCGGGCGTGGGCGGCGTCGACGTTGCTGGCCGAGGCGCCGATCGCCGGCCCGTCGCGGCGGAAGTCGGTCGAGGTCGGGCCAGGCGCGTCCTGCAGGTAGGCGGCGGCGTCGAACTGCAACTGGCCGCGCAGCGAGGCGGTGAACTTGCCGTCGGCGCTGGCGAACGTCGGCCGGCCGTTCGGGAAGGTGACCTTCGGCAGCTGCGAGGCGGCCCCGCGCACGTCGTCGAGCTGGGTGACCGTGGTCGCCTTCAGGTCGGCCACCTGCGCCTGCAGCTGGCCCACCTCGTCCTTCAGCTCGTCGTTCTGCTGCTGCAACTGCTGGTTCTGCGCCGCGACGCCCTGCAGCGTGGCGACCGCGGCCTCCAGCTTGGCGATCCGGGCGTCGCGGGCCGCGTCATCGGCCGGGCCGGCCGCGGCGACGCTGGCCGACAGCAGTCCGGCAAGGCCGACGCCGGCGAATAGGCCGATACGAAAGCGGCGTCCTGAACTCATGGTCTCCCCCGCGGCCACCTTGGCCTGGAGCGACCCTAGTTTCATTTCCTACTTAATCGATAGATTTTATATAAAAGCGGGGGCAGAAAATCTGACACCCTGCGGAGGGCGCGCCTGGAGGCGGTCGGATTTCTCGAACGTCGGCCAGTCGCGCGCGGCGCTATTCCGGCGCCGCCACCCGCCGTGCGAAATAGGTCTCGGCGGCTGCGGGGAAGCGCCGCGAGCGGACGTCGTCGGCGTAGGCGGAGACCGCCTGCTCGATCTCGCGCTTGAGGCTGGCGTAGCGGCGCACGAATTTCGGCGTCCAGTCGAACAGGCCGAGCATGTCGTCGGTGACCAGGATCTGGCCGTCGCAGGCGGCCGAGGCGCCGATGCCGATGGTGGGAACCGCGACCGCCTTGGTGATCTCGCGGGCCACCGACTCGGCGACCCCCTCGACCACGATGCAGAACGCCCCGGCGTCGGCGGTGGACTCGGCCTCGGCGACCACCCGGGCCCGTTCGTCGTCCGAACGGCCCTTGGCCCGGAACGCGCCATCGACGTTGACCGCCTGCGGCCGCAGCCCGACGTGGCCGACCACAGGGATGCCGCGCTGCACCAGATAGGCGATCGTCTCCGGCACGGTCGGGCCGGATTCGACCTTCACCGCCTGGCAGCCGGTCTCCTTCATCAGCCGCACCGCGTTGGCGTAGGCGACCTCCTTCGGCCCCTCGTAGGCGCCGAACGGCAGGTCGACCACCACGAACGCCTTCTTCGAAGCCCGCATCACCGCCTGGCCGTGCAGCACCATCATCTCCATGGTGACGCCGACCGTGTTGGGCAGGCCGTGCAGCACCATGCCGACGCTGTCGCCGACCAGCAGGATGTCGCAGAGCTCGTCGAGGATCGCCGCCACCGGCGCGGTGTAAGCGGTCAGGCACACCAGCGGGACGCCGCCCTTGCGGGCGGTGATTTCCGGCGCCGTGAGCCGGCGTATCGTTTCGTGACGCTGGGCCGACATGCCTCAGATCTCCCGCACGAGCCGGGCCAGGCCGAGGCCCGCGGCGACCAGCGCCAGCGCCGCCGCCATCCACAGCGCCTGGGTGTCCACCGCGAAGCCGGTCGGCGCCAGGGCGCTGCTCACGCTCTGGGCGACGTGCTGGTTGACGTAGTCGTTGGAGCGGCTCGCCATCGCCTGCAGCTCCTGCAAGGCGCCAGCGCCCAGGATCTGGTAGGCGCCGACGAGACCGCCCAGCGCCCCCATCGAGCCGATCAGCAGCCGGCGCGCAGTCCAGCCGCGGTCCAGCCGCTCCAGCACCCGCGCCGCGAAGATGTCGGCGTCGGGACGCGGCGGCGTCTCGGCGAACATCCGCTCGAGGGCGAACTCGAAACTCGTCTCAGCCACCGATCTCACTCCGTCGGTCGCCCTCGCCGTCCCCATCCGTCTGGGGCGCCAGTCGCGACCGGAGTTTATCCAAACCACGTTTGACATGGGATTTGACCGTTCCAAGCGGCGCATTCAAGGCCGCCGCCGCTTCCGCATGGGAAAGACCCGCGCCGTAGCAGAGCGAAACGCAGACTCGCTCCGGCTCGGAGAGGGACTTCATCGCCTCGTCGAGGTCGATCTTCGCATCGGCGCCGGGCGCGGCGGCCTGCAGTTCAGCCGCTTCCAGTTCGGCCGCCTCGACCAGCAGGTCCGCCCTCGCCTGCCGCCGCCAGCGCTTCACATAGAGCCGCGCAGCGATCCGGCTGACCCAGCCGCGGAACGCCCCTTCGCCGCGGAACTCGGCGATCTGCTCGAACGCGGCCAGGAACGCGTCCTGCGCCACGTCGTCGCCGGTCGCCCCGTCGGCGCCCATTCGCCGCAGCAGACCGCGCACCGCCGTGCCGTGCCGGCGCACCAGTTCGCCGAACGCGGCGCGGTCGCCGGCCGCGCCCAGCGCCACGAGGTCGAGGTCGTGGGCGCTGACCAGCGGTGGCCGCTTCAGAGGTGCTGGCGCGATGGCCATGGCCGAGCCGATCTCTCCCGTCCGTCTTCGCCTGAGGTGGTGGTTACGGCCGCGGCGGCGACTTGCGCCCGGCGAGGTACAAAAGCAGGTAGGCCAGCCCGATGAAGGCAGGAATGGCCCCCGCCCCTGCGACCACGCCGCCGACGATGCCGCCCGCCACGTCGCTGGCGAACGACAGGCCGTAGCCCATCGCCAGCCCCAGCAACCCGAGCCCCAGCCCGACGGCGATCAGCACGATGGCGCGCCGCAGGTCGCGGTCCGTGCCGGAGCCGCGATCCGGTTGCGGCGCCTCGACCGGCTCGGCGGTGAGCGAGGCGATCAGCTCCGGCGGCACCGGCTGGCCCTTCTCGTAGGCCGTGCGCATCAGGTCGTAGAGCCGGGTCCGCTCCCGCGCCCTGATCCACCTGGGGCCGACAGAGAGGCCGAGGATCAGCATCAGGACGAAGCCCCAGAAGATCAGGGACTGCAGCACGCCGGTGACCAGCGCGATGGATGGAATGTCGAACATGGCTGTTCTCGTCTTTCGTCTCTCGGCGGCAAGCCGCCCGTCATTGCTAGCCAGAGGCGCGGCGAAGGTCGTTCGGATGCGACTTGTCGCATGAAATCTTGGTCATGGTGAGCAGGGCCGCCGGGCGGCTTCCTCCGACCGGTAAAATTTTGCTCTGCTCCGGAACAAGCTGCTGCGAGCCGCCGGGCGCAGCGTCCGGGCCCGTCGCCGTTAGTCGCCCCCCTCGATGCTGGCGCATTTCAAGCGATTTTCACTTGCGAACGGGCGTTTGTTCGTGTTTTGTTCTATTGGTTGTCGGGCCCAAAAACCCGGCCGGCAGCCTGGACTTGAGGTCGAGGAGCGAAGTCGATGAGCGAACTGGGAAAGCTTGAGCCAGCGGCTGAACTCGCCGCGGCCAATCCGCCAAAGTCATTCTCCGCCTTCGCTCTGAAACCGTTGCCGCCGCAAGCGCAACCCGACATGCCCTTGCTGCCGTGGGTGAATTTCGCCGTCAGCTGCAAGTCCTGCGGCAGCGACGACTTCCGCCTCGGGTCGTTCGTGGCGGTGGCGCCGGATCCATCGCCTTACCCGCGCGTGGCCCCCGGTCAGAAGCTGCTGCGCCCGCCGCATCGCTTGAAGTGCGAGCGATGCGGCGCGACCGACACGATCTTCGATGCGCGCACCGACGGCTATGACGGCATCCTATGCGGTGGCGGCCCCTACGAGAGTGGCGAGACCGGCGAGCGGTTCACGGACGTCGTCTGCAAGATCGAAGCGCAAGCGACCTATAACATCGACCTGGATGAGTTGAACGAGCTCGCCGCCCAGGCAGGGCCGGCCGTGAAGGCCACCGATCTGTTTGACTGGATCAACATCATCGCCACCGCCCCCGACGGCGAAAAGCTGGAGGTGGATTACGAATGCGCTTAGCTGCGCTTGGTCGGATTGCGCCTGGGACGGGAGGCGGACGAGCGTCCGCCCGCCGGGGGCGGCCGACCGCGATCTGCCTGCTCGCAGTTCTGTTCGCTGTGCTGGCGGGACGCCAACCGGCCAATGCCGACCCGGAACCGATCGCCACGCGCATCGACGCGGCGCTGCAGAACGTCGCCACCCGGGTGCGACCCGGCCAGGTCGGCTACGCAACGGTCTGGGAGGGCGACAAGTACGTGCAATGCGGGCATCGGCCGTCCGGCGGCTGGCGATGCGAGGCGGCGGGCGTGCGGATGCAGCCGTCGCTCGCCCAGGTGCTCACGCCTGAACGCCAGGCCGCGATGGCGGCGCGGGGTTGGCGCCTCGACCCGGCGTTCGGCAACTTCGTGCGGTTCTTCGATGCGCGCACCGCGACCGAGCAGGTCGCCGGGACGCTGCTCGTGACGTTGATCGACGGCTACGCCGCGAGCGTCGCCGATCTGGAGATCGAGACCAGATGGGTTGCCGATGAGCCCTGCCCCCCGCGCAACGGCTACACGCAGAATCTCGCCGGCTCGGTCGACGACGCGCCGTCGATGGCGGCGACCGCCGTCCACGCCTGCTCGTTCCAGGCGCCGGCCGGCGAGAGCGCGCCGGTCGCCTCCGCGGACGAGCTAGTGGCACGCTTCGGACGACGCGTAACGGCCGAGATCCAGCGGCTGCGGATCAACGAGACGCGCGAGGTGTTCGTGATCTTCGATGCCGGAATCGGCTATCTTCAATGCCAGCCCGACACCGCCGCGATCTACTGCGAAGCGCAGTCGGCCGACAGCTGGCCCGCGTTGGCGAGCGTGCTAACCCCCGACCGCGTCGCGCGGCTCCATGCCGCCGGCTACGTCGATCCCGGCACGGCGCCCAACTATTCGAAGCGCTACCCGATCGATCGATATGACGACGGCGCTGTCGCCGCCGAGGTGCTCACCCTGCTGCACGATGTTTACGGCTACTCGGGCGCCTTCCCCCTGACCATCAGCACCGAGGAGGATCACCCAGATCCCGCGGGCGCTGGCGACGCAGATCGTTAGCCGCCCGAGGCGGCCCTCGTCGGGCGGGCGCGGACGTATCCCCGCAGCTCGAAACGTGTAAATCGGCCGCTGTCATCGCCCGCTCCGGAGCCAGTCATGCCCGCAAAGTTCCTGCTCGACCGCGACTGGTCGGCGCCGGTGCGCTATCCCGATCCGGCGGTGGAGATCCTGGACGCCCGGTTCGCCCGCTACCGGCTCGGCAGCGCGGCGATCGAGCGGCTGTGGACCGGGGCGCGCTGGGCCGAGGGGCCGGTCTGGTTCGGCGACCAGCGCTGCCTTGTCTTCAGCGACATCCCAAATGACCGGATGCTGCGCTGGAGCGAGGAGACCGGCCAGGTCAGCACCTTTCGCCAGCCGTCGTTCAACGCCAACGGCAACACCCGCGACCGCCAGGGACGTCTGCTCACCTGCGAGCACCGCGCGCGGCGGGTGACGCGCACCGAGATCGACGGGACTGTCACTGTGCTGATCGACCGGTTCGAGGGCCGGCGGCTGAATGCGCCGAACGACATCGTCACCCATCCGGACGGATCGATCTGGTTCACCGATCCCGGTTACGGCCTGCTCTGGCACTACGAGGGCGACAAGGGCGAGTTCGAACTGCCGACCCGCACCTACCGCCTGGACCCGGAAACCGGCGCGGCCCGCGTGGTCGACGAGAGCCTGGAAAAGCCCAACGGGCTGGCCTTCTCGCCCGACTTCAGCCGGCTCTACGTCGCCGACACCGGCGCCTCGCACAAGCCCGGCCACCCGCGGCGGATCCACGTGTTCGACGTTGGGGACGGCGGCCGCCTGTCGCCGCCGCGCGTGTTCCATGACTTCGGGCCGGCTGGCAGCCCAGACGGGTTTCGGGTGGATACTGACGGCAACGTCTGGGCCGCGGTTGGATGGGGTGGGCCTGACGTCGACGGCGTGCGGGTCCTGGCGCGGGACGGGGAGCCGATCGGCGCGATCCACCTGCCGGAAGGCGCCGCGAACCTGTGTTTCGGCGGGGTCAAGCGCAACCGCCTGTTCATCACCGCCAGCCAGTCGCTCTACGCCCTCTACGTCGACGCCCAGGGCGTTCCCTATGCCTGAGCTCGGCCGTCGACAGGTCAGCTGACGCCGCGTAACGTGGCCGCACGACGGAGGCGCGCCATGGCGATGTACCCCAGGACCGCGGCCTCGTCGCCGCGGGCCCCGGATCGTCGCCAGCCGCGGCCGGCTTCAGTGACGGTCGTTCGCCGAACCGCGTCATTCCACCTGGCCGCGAAAAATGCTCTAACGCCCGTGTCGCCGGCTTGGCTGCGCGTTGAAAAGGGGAAGTGGATGATCAGGCCACCGCTATCGTCAGCCTTGGCGGCCCTCGCGCTGCTGCTGGCTGCGTCCGCCGCGAACGCCCAGACCGCCAACCGCGCCTGGGTCTCGGGCCACGGCACCGACACCGCCGGGTGCGGCGCGCCGGCCGCGCCATGCCGCTCGCTGCAGTTCACCCATGACAACATCGTCGCCGCCGGCGGCGAGATCGATATCCTGGATCCCGCCGGCTACGGTTCGATCACGATCACCAAGGCGATCAGCATCGTCAACGACGGGGTCGGCGTAGCCGGGGTCCAGGCCGCCAGCGGCAACGCGATCACGATCAACGCCGGACTCACCGACAAGGTGGTCCTGCGCGGCCTTTCGATCGAGGGCGTCGGCGCGAGCAACGGCATCGTCCTCAACAGCGGCGGCGCGCTTTCGGTCGAGGACTGCTCGATCGCCCGCTTCTCGTTCGGCGGCCTCATCTTCAGCCCGTCGGGCGCGAGCTTTCTCTACCTGTCTCACTCGCGGGTGAAGACCAGCACGGGCGGCGGCGTCGGGATCTACATCAATCCGTTGATCGCCAGCGGCAGCCCGACGGTGAGGGCGACGCTGGACCACGTCGAGGCGATTGACGACGCGCAGGCGGGCGTCTTCGTCGATGGCCGCCAGAGCACGCAGGGCACGGAGGTGCAGGTCACCGTGGCCGACAGCCTGCTGGCCGACAGCGCCACCGACGGCATCCACGGCGTGACCAACAGCGTTCACGCCACCACGCAGACGATGGTGCGCAACACCACGATCGCCAACAACGCGCTCGGCGTCAGCGCCGAGGGCGGCGCCGAGATCTTCCTGGACCGTTCGACGGTCAGCGGCAACGGTCAGGCGTTCTTCATCGGCAGCGGCGGGGTGATCGGCAGCTACGGCGACAACAGCATCGACTTCAACGACGCGCTCTCACCGGCGACGACCCCGGAGACGCTGCACTGACGCGGCGTTCAGCCGCCGTTGGCGGAGGGGGCGAACGAGGTCGGGGCGGCGGCCACGGCGTGGTTGACCACCGGCCCGGACGGGTGCGTCGCCACGACGCCCCAGATCACCGCGCCGGCGACCAGCGCCACGCCCAGCAGCGTTGGGGCGACCCAGGCGTGGCTCTCTCGCGGCGATTCATGCGTGCGGATCAGGACGTTGTTGTGGACCACGCCTTCGCCGTTGGCGGGGACTGACGGTTCCGGACCGTCCTCGAGGGAAGCAGCCATCGTTATCTCCGATCCGAGGACCGGCGGCAAAAGCGTCACCGAGCCTCGGCTTGCTCGCGTAGACTCATTCTTGTCACGTTATGAGATTTAGGCGTGAAAGTCCAGTTTTCCCGCGAGTGCGTCGCAACCTCGACTGGCGCCGGTCGCCCGGTGGCGATGACGCAAACGGTGTTCGCCCGCGCCCGTTCGTGCTTGGCTCACGCTCGCGGCGGTCGTCCGCCGCCTCGGGGGAGCTTCATGAGCGGAACGTACGTGGCGGCCGCCATCGCGGTTGAGCGCGCCTGACACGGACATCTTCTTTAGCCGCAGCACGTTCACCGGCAGCGGCGTGCTCGGCAGCTACGGCGACAACGACGCCGAGGGCAACGTCAGCCTCGGGGACCCGACGACCCCAGCAAGCTTCCACTGAGCGACCGGGTCGACCGACGCCGGCGCGTGGGGTCGCTGTGAGGCGTTGTCAGGTTCACTCCCACTCGATCGTTCCCGGCGGCTTGCTGGTCACGTCGTAGACCACCCGGTTGACGCCGCGCACCTCGTTGACGATGCGCGTCGCAGCCCTCGTCAGCACGTCCCAGGGGAACTCGAACACGTCGGCGGTCATGCCGTCGGTGGAGGTGACGGCGCGCAGGGCCAGCACATCCTCGTAGGTGCGCGCATCGCCCATCACGCCGACGGTCTTGACCGGCAACAGCACGGCGAAGGCCTGCCAGATCGCGTCGTAGAGCCCGGCCTTGCGGATCTCGTCGAGGAAGATCGCGTCGGCCTTCTGCAGCGTCTCGACCTTCTGCGGCGTGACCTCGCCGGGGATGCGGATGGCCAGACCCGGTCCCGGGAACGGGTGGCGGCCGACGAACGCCGGCGGCAGGCCGAGCTCGACCCCCAGCGCCCGCACCTCGTCCTTGAACAGTTCGCGCAGCGGCTCGACCAGCTTCAGCTTCATGTGCTCGGGCAGGCCGCCGACGTTGTGGTGGCTCTTGATCACCTGCGAGGGGCCGCCGCGGGCCGACACGCTCTCGATCACGTCCGGATAGAGCGTGCCCTGGGCCAGGAACGCCGCGCCCTCGATCTTCGCCGCCTCGCGGTCGAACACCTCGATGAACACGCGCCCGATGATCTTGCGCTTCTGCTCGGGGTCGGCGAAATCCGACAGCGCGATCAGGAAATCATTCGACGCATCAACGTGCACCAGCGGGATGTTGTAGTGGTCGCGGAACAGGGTCACGACCTCGTCGGCCTCGTTCAGGCGCATCAGGCCGGTGTCGACGAAGACGCAGGTCAGCTGGTCGCCGATCGCTTCGTGGATCAGCACCGCGGCCACCGAACTGTCGACGCCGCCGGAGAGGCCGCAGATCACCCGGCCGTCGCCCACCTGCGCGCGGATCCGGGCGATCGCCTCGTCCTTGAACGCGGCCATGGTCCAGTCGCCCTTCAGCCCGGCGATGTGGTGGGTGAAGTTGCGGTAGATCAGCGCGCCGCGTGGGGTGTGGACCACCTCCGGGTGGAACTGCACGCCATAGAAGCGCCGGCCCTCGTCGGCGATCACCGCGAACGGCGAATTGTCCGAGGTCGCCACCACCTCGAAGCCCGGCGGCATCGGCGGTGATCTTGTCGCCATGGCTCATCCAGACCGGCTCCTCGTCGCCGACGTCGCCGAGTCCGGCCAGCAGCGGGCTTTCCTGCGCGATGCGGATCTCGGCGCGGCCGAACTCGCGGGCGTGGCCGCCTTCCACCGAACCGCCGAGCTGGGCGCACATGGTCATCTCGCCGTAGCAGATCCCCAGCACCGGCACGCCCAGCTCGAAGATCGCCGCCGGCGCCGCCGGGCTCTCGGCCTCGTGCGCGCTGGCCGGGCCGCCGGAAAGGATCACCGCCTTCGGGGCGAAACCCTCCAGCATCGCGTCCACCTTGTCGTAGGGATGGATCTCGCAATAGACCCCGCTCTCGCGCACCCGGCGGGCGATCAGCTGGGTCACCTGACTGCCGAAATCGACGATCAGGACGCGGTCGTGGTGGGGAGCGGGGGCCGTCATGGCCGGCATGTAGGGGAGAATCGGGCCGGCGTCATCGCCCGCCCGCGGCGGCGGGCAGGATCGTCGCGCCGGACGCCTGCTAGACGCAGCCTGTGGCGCTCAGCCAGCCTCGGGCCTAGGCGCGCCACGCCACGGCGGGCGACCCGTGTCGCGCACGATCCAACCGGCGATCACCCGCGCGAAGATCGTCTCCCCGACGAAGATCGCCGCGGCGACGCCTGTGCCGACGAGCCCCCCGGTGAGCGGAACGCGCCCACCGGCGACGTCCATGATCGTGCCAACCACATAGATGAGGCAGAGCGCCCGCGCGATGTAGGTCTGGATCAGCCAGATGTACGACACCGTGGCCTTCGAAACGGTCTGGATCCCGGCGCGCCGTTCAATGCGCCGCCCCTGTCGCGCCTCGGCCTGCGCGCGCGCCATCGCCCGCGCCTGCTCGAAGCGGCTGGGCGGACGTCCGCCCTGTGCTTCACTCATTCCGGTGTCCTCCTCATCCGGCGATACGAAACCCTGAACAGGGCCGGGCGGCGAACGAGCGCCACGGGGCCACAGGGCATCTTCGCGCCGCGGGGCGACGACAACAAGCGCGCGCTAAGGCAGGCGGGTGGATGTGTCGCGACTAGGCGCAGCGCTCAGGCCCGCGCGCCCTCCACCGGATACCCCGCCTCGCGCCAGGCCTTCAGCCCGCCGTCGAGCGCGGCGGCGCGGACGAAGCCGAGATCGCGCAGCGTGGCCGCCGCCAGGGTCGAGATCTTGCCGAACTCGCAGCAGGTGACGATGCGCACGGTCGGGTCGGGGAACTCGGTGTTGACCCGCAGCTCCAGCTGGCCGCGCGGCACGTGGCGGGCGCCGGGGATGGCGCCGGCCTCGAACGCCTCCTTCTCGCGCACGTCGAGCACACCAGGTCGCGGCTGTTGGCGCCGATGCGGCTGGCGAGTTCGGCCATCGCCATGAACGGCGTCCGCGACGCCGCCTCCGCGAGCAGCTGGTTCACGGTCTTGCCGCCGCTCATGTTGGTGCGGAGCGCCTCGGTCAGGTGGGTCGGGGCGGACAGATCGAGCGCCTGCATCATCTGCACGAACTCGCCGCGCTCGGTCTTCTGCAGCCGCGGATTGTCCGCGATCTCGGCGCCGATCGTCGAGTGCGAGCGGCCCTTATAGTCGTGCGCGGGAAACACCATCGTCGCGGCGTCGAGCTTCAGCAGCTTCTCGAACAGGCTCTCGTGCAGGGCGTGCGGGTCGCCGGTCGGCAGGTCGGTACGGCCGGTGCCGCCGATCAGCAGCGCGTCTCCGGTGAAAACGCGGTCGTCCATGGCCAGGCTCATCGAGTCGCGGGTGTGGCCGGGCGTGTGCAGCGCCCGCAGGCGCAGGTCGCCGGCGATCAGCATGTCGCCGTCATCGAGCCGCATGTCGGGATAGGGGGCGGGGCTGAGCCGATGGGTGACCACCGGCGCGCCCAGCGCCCTGCCCAGCTCGCGGCTGGCGGAGAAATGGTCGGCGTGGGTGTGGGTGTCGACCACGTAGTGGACCCGCAGTCCCAGCTGCGCGGTGAGGGCCCGGTAGTGGTCGATCCGGCTGAACTCCGGGTCGATCAGCAGCGCGGCGTGCGAGGTCTCGCACCCCAGCAGATAGGACTGGCACCCGCCAGTGGCGACTTGTTCGAAGATCATGGCGCGCTCCCCGGCCCTATCTGAATCGTTCGCGCGGAATGGCGCGGCGCGCAAGAGGTGGGTCTCGCCGGCGAGCACCCTAGAGCCGATTGAGTTCGGGCTGAATCAAACGCTTCCCCCTCTGGGGGAAAGCGGCGCGAACCTCGCGTAGCGAGGGAGGCGCCGATGGGGGCTGTCGGTGGAGGGGACTCCCCCCATCGGCGAAGCGCGCTACGAGCGGCTCGCCGCTTTCCCCCGCAAGCGGGGGAAGCGTCGGCGATCTCGTCTGATCCCAATCCGCTCTAGCGTCGCTGTAGGCGCCGTGCGCCGATGCGGACGAGTCCCGCCAGCGCGATCAGCGCCCAGGCCGCCTCCACGATGGCGGCGGACAGGTTGAACTTCTGGCTCAGCGACAGCAGGATCAGGCAGGGACCGACCAGGTTCAGCGCCAGCGACGGCGCGCGCTTCGGGTCCAGCCCGCCCAGCGCGGTCGCCGCGTAGGCTGCCAGAATCGTCGCGACGCCGATCAGGCCGGCTGTGTCGAATAGGCTCATGGCTTAACGCTCGCCCCCACCATGCCCGGCCATAGCGCGGCAGGGTCGTCAGCGGCTATAGCGCCGCGAAGGATCCACGCGCCGCGAGGCTCGCCATGCTGAAGCTGTACTTCGCCGCCAACACCTGCGCGCTGGCGACGCACATCGCCCTCGAAGAGGCCGGCGCCGACTACCAGACGGTGCGCGTCGACTTCGCCACCAACGAGCAGCGCGGCGCCGACTACCTGAAGATCAATCCGAAGGGCCGGGTGCCGGCGCTGGCCACCGATCGCGGCGTCCTGACCGAGACGCCGGCGATGCTGGCGTTCGTCGCCCAGAGCTTCCCGCAGGCGCGGCTGGCGCCGCTGGACGACGCCTTCGCGTTCGCCGAGGCGCAGGCGTTCAACAGCTATCTGTGCTCGACGGTCCATGTCGCCCACGCCCACCGCATGCGGGGCCACCGCTGGGCCGACAATGAGGCCGCCTTCGCCGCCATGCGCGCGTTCGTGCCCAGGTCGGTCGGCGCCTGCTTCGACCTGATCGAGAAGACCCTGCTGAAGGGACCCTGGGTGATGGGTGAGACCTACACGATCTGCGATCCCTACCTGTTCACCCTCGCCCAGTGGCTGGAGGGCGACGGCGTGGACCTCGCCGCCCTCCCGGCGGTGGTCGATCACCGGCGACGGGTGGGCGAGCGGCCGGCCGTCAAACGGGCGATTGCGGCGGAGCTGGCCTGAGGCCGTGCTAGTGTCGGCTGGCGGCCGTGGCCGCCCGAGAAAGGAGCAGCCATGGCGGGCCTGAAGGACAAGCGCGGCTTCATCGACAAGGACCGGCTCGACCTCTCCGAGCGGCAGGCGGTGGAGTACTGGATGAAGCGCTGGGGCGTCAGCCGCGACCAGCTCACCGCCGCGCATCGCCGCGCCGGCAAGATGATCAAGGACATCGCCGCCGACCTGGGCAAGAAGCGGTAGCGTCAGGCCGCGCGCCGCAGGCTCGCGACGAAGAACCCATCCGTGCCCGCGGTGCGCGGCGTCAGGCGCAGGAAGCCGCCGCCGGTGCGCCAGCGCTCGGCGCCGACAACCCCCGCCGGCTCGGCTGCGAAGTCCGGATGGGCGGCCAGGAACGCGGCGATGCGGTCCTCGTTCTCCTCGGCCAGCAGCGAGCAGGTGACGTAGATCAGCCGGCCGCCCGGCTTCACGTAGGGCGCGGCTGCCGCCAGCACGGCGTCCTGCTCGGCGATGCGGCGCTCGAGCTGCTGCGGCGTCAGCCGCCACTTGGCGTCGGGGTGTCGCCGCCAGGTGCCGGAGCCGGTGCAGGGCGCGTCGACGAACACCAGGTCCATGCGGCCATCCAGCCCCGCCAGCGCCGTCGGGTCGATCGGCGAGCGGACCTGCAGGTTGCGCACCCCGGCGCGTTGCGCGCGGCGCACGGTGTCGGCGAGGCGCCGGGCGTCGGCGTCGTAGGCGTAGAGCTGGCCGGTGTTCCCCATGGCCGCCGCCAGCGCCAGGGTCTTGCCGCCGCCGCCGGCGCAGAAGTCGAGCACCTGCTTGCCGCGAACCTCGCCGGCCGCGGCCGCCGCGATCTGCGAGCCGGCGTCCTGCACCTCGAACCAGCCGCTCTCGAACGCCGGCGCGGCCTCGACCGGCGCCGCGCGCTCGCTGGCGGCCGGCGCCGGGACGCGGATCGCGCCGGGCGGAAAGGCCAGCGCCTCGGGGTGGAACGGCCCCAGCGCCTTCAGCACGTGGGCGGCGTCGGTCTTCAGGGTGTTGACCCGCAGGTCGACCGGCGCGCGGGCGGCCAGCGCCTCGCCCTCATGCGCCCTGCTCTCGCCGAACACGCGTTGCAGCGGCGCGTCGAGCCAGTCCGGATAGTCGCCCCGAACCGGCGCCGGCGCGTCGTCCAGCGGGACCGGGGCGGTCAGGCGCTGGCGCTCGGGTTGGGTCAGCGCGCCAGGCCCGTGCGGCTCCGCCGCCGCCGCCTCGATCCGTTCGAGCGGCCAGCCCCAAAGGAAGCGCGCCGCGCCCAGCGTCCGCGCCCGGTCGGTCTCCTCGCCCACCATCCAGGCCAGCGAGCGGCGCCGCCGCAGCACGTCCAGCACCAGGCCGGAGACGAAGGCGCGATCCTTGGCCCCGGCGTAGCGGGCGTCGGCCCCCCAGGCCCTCAGCGCCAGATGCGCTGGGCGGTGGCGCGTGTCGATGTCGGCCAGCACCTCGATCGCCGCGGCGATGCGGCCGCCGTCACGCATGATCTCGCCAGCCGATCACAGCAGCCGCCACAACACATCAGGATGCCGGCCAGCGCGAGGTTCCAGAACAGCGAGCGGATCAGCGGCACGCCAGCCATGTAGAGCCCCAGGTAGGCGACCCGGCTCCAGAGGTAGAGATGCGCGCCGACGAGGGTCAGGGTGTCGAACCGCCCCACCACGGCCACCGCGAGAACCGCCGCCACGAACACCGGGTAGGTTTCGAGGAAGTTCGCCAGCGCCCGCCGGGTGCGGCCCAGCACGACGCCGGGCTCGGGCATCGTCTCGTCGCGGGGACTGGCCGCCCACTTCAGCCCGTACTGCCGGTTGCTGAGCTGGGCGACGAGCGTGATCTGCGCCACGACGAAAACGCCACTGAGACCCAGCAGCTGGATCTCGCCCGGGACGGGCGTTGTCACACCTGGCTCGGGTAGTTCGGCGCCTCGCGGGTGATCATCACGTCGTGCACGTGGCTTTCGCGCAGGCCCGCGCCGGTGATGCGGATGAAGCGCGCGCGCTTCTGGAACTCGGCGATGTCCGCGGCGCCGACGTAGCCCATCGCGGCCCGCAGCCCGCCGACCAGCTGGTGCATCACCGGGCTGATCGGGCCCTTGTACGGCGTCTGGCCCTCGATGCCCTCGGGCACCAGCTTCAGCGCGTCGGCGACGTCCTTCTGGAAGTAGCGGTCGGCCGAGCCGCTGGCCATCGCCCCCACCGAGCCCATGCCGCGGTACGACTTGTAGGAGCGGCCCTGGTAGAGGAACACCTCGCCCGGCGCCTCGTCGGTTCCGGCGAACATCGAGCCCAGCATGGCGCTCGAGGCGCCGATCGCGATCGCCTTGGCCAGGTCGCCGGAATACTTGATGCCGCCGTCGGCGATCACCGGCGCGCCGGAGCCTTCCGCGGCGCGCACCGCCTCGGCCACCGCCGTCAGCTGCGGCACGCCGACCCCCGCCACGATCCTGGTGGTGCAGATCGAGCCTGGCCCGATGCCGACCTTCACCGCGTCGGCGCCGGCGTCGATCAGGGCGCGGGCGCCGTCGTAGGTGGCGACGTTGCCGGCGACGATCTGCACCCGGTTGGTCTCCCGGGCGAGCCGCCGCACGGCGTCGGCCACCTGCATGGAGTGGCCGTGGGCGGTGTCGATCACCACCACGTCGACCCCCGCTTCCATCAGCGCCATAGAGCGCTCGAACCCGGAGTCGCCGACGGTGGAGGCCGCGCCGACCAGCAACCGCCCCTGCCCGTCCTTGGCCGCGTGCGGATGCGCCTCGGCCTTCTCCATGTCCTTGACGGTGATCAGGCCGACGGCGCGGTAGTCTTCGTCGACCACGATCAGCCGCTCGATCTTGTGCTGGCGCAGCAGTCGCCGCGCCTCTTCCTGGGTGACGCCCTCGCGGACGGTGACGAGGTCCTCCGTGGTCATCAGCGCCGAGGCGGGCGCCTCGTCCGAGCTCTCGAAGCGCATGTCGCGGTTGGTGAGGATGCCGACCAGCTTGCCGGAGCCCCGCTCCACCACCGGAAAGCCGGAAATCCGCCGCTGGGCCTTGATCAGTTTGATCTCGCGCAGCGTGGTGTCGGGGTTGATGGTCAGCGGGTTGATCACCATCCCGCTCTCGAAGCGCTTCACCTCGCGCACCTGGTCGGCCTGCTCGGCGATGGAGAGGTTGCGGTGCAGGATGCCGAGGCCGCCGGCCTGGGCCATGGCGATGGCGAGCCGGCTTTCGGTGACCGTGTCCATGGCGGCGGACACGAGGGGGATGTTGAGCGCGATCTGCCGAGTGAACCTGGTCGCCGTATTGACCTGGGTCGGCATCACCTCGGATGGACCCGGTTCGAGCAAAACATCGTCGAAGGTCAGCCCTTCGCGAATCTCCATGAGAACTCTCCGTTTTGCGGGCCGCGTATGCCTGACGGCCGGGGCAAGGGCAAGGGCCCGGCCATCGGCGTCTAAGGCGGCGCGACCCGAAACGGGCGGCGGGCGGGCGTCTAGGGCTTGACCTTGGCCAGCTCGTGGGCGCCGACGCCGGGGACGTCGAGCGTCATCGCATCGTCGCTCTTGCGGGCGATCAGCGCCCCGCCGCCGCCATGGAAGCTGACGCCGATCATCGGGCCGCCGAGGTCGTCGTAGGTCACCGCCAGCCGCGTCGGCGCGCCCAGCGGGCGGCCGTCGCGGTCGACCGGGTAGGACGAGATCGACGCGTCGGCGAACTCGGTCACCATCCCGGCGCCGTCCGGATATTTCTCGATCCACTTGCCGAAGATGGCAGTCGGCTGGTCGGCGTGGGCGACGCCCGCCAGCACGGCGGCGGCGGCGACGCCAAGGAGGAATCGGGAAATCGTCATCGATAGCCACCACGGTTGAGGGTGAAACACGCGAGCCAACCCTGGGTCGAAATAGCTAAGGTTCTCTTAGAGGTCGGCTCCAGGTCAGCTTGAACCGAATCGGGTCCGGGTCGGTGAGCTCAGATGTCGCAGCCGGCGCTGTCGGCGCCGAAGCCGGGCTATGCGGGCGCAACGCGCCCCTCTAGTGTGCCGGATCTGAAGTTCGCCCGCTCTTCACTCGGTTGGCGCGGGGGGAGGACGGCTTTGCGAGCACGGGCCGCGCTGGTCGGGTTGGCGACTTTGCTGACCGTCGGCGGCTGCACGGAACTATCGCCCGACGCCCGGACCTGCAACGCCCGCGCGGTCGGCGACGACCAGCTTCGCGCGAGGCTGACGGCCTGCTCGGCGGTGATCAAGGTCGCCCGCGGCCATGAGCTGGAGCAGGCGCTTGGACAACGCGGCGAGACCTATCGGCAACTGGCCGACGACGCGCACGCCGTCGCCGACTTCGACCGCGCGCTCGGCCTGGATCCGACCGATTCCGAAGCGCTGAACGACCGTGGCCTGGCCTGGCTGCATGCCGACAAGCCCGACCGCGCGCTCGCCGACTTCAACGCGGCCATCCGCGCCCGGCCCGGCGACGGCGTCGCCTTCGAGAACCGTGGCTTCCTCGAGCGCTTCAAGGGCGACTACGACGCCGCGATCGCCGACGAGAGCCGCGCGATCGAGCTTCGGCCGCAGGCGGCCCTGGCCTGGGCGCAGCGCGGCTACGCCTACGCCGGCAAGCGGCAGTGGGACACCGCCATCGCCGACTTCGACGACGCGCTGCGCCTGGCGCCGAGCTACGTCTTCGCCTTGAGCGGGCGCGCTGAAGCCGAGCGCGCGAAGGGCGACCTGACCGCCGCGATCAGGGACTTCACTCAGATCCTCTCGAGCGATCCGCAGAGTCACGCCGGTTTCGAGGGTCGGGCCGAAGCCTATGCCGACAAGGGCGACTTCGCCGCCGCGCTCGCCGACGCGGAAGCGGCCGTGGCGGCCGCGCCGCGCGATGCCTGGTCCTGGGAGCTGCGCAGCGACATCCGCCTGCGAAGTCACGACTACCCGCCGGCGCTCGACGACGCGGAGAAGGCCGTCGAGATCGCGCCGGAGGACCCCCAGGCGCTCAACACGCGGTGCTGGGCGCGGGCGGTCAGCGACACCGCGCTGCCGCAGGCGCTGGCCGACTGCCAGCACGCGATCGCGCTTCGGCCGGATTCGGCCAACACCCTGGACTCGCGCGCCTTCGTCTACTTCCGGCTTGGCCGGATGGCCGATGCGATCGCAAGTTACGACGCGGCGCTGAAGCTGAGCCCGCGGCTGCCGTCCTCGCGTTTCATGCGCGGCGTCGCCGAACTGCGGGCGGGCGACCAGGCGGGCGGCGCGGCGGATGTCGCCGCGGCGACGGCGATGGACAAGTCGGTGGCCGGCGAGTTCGCCGGTTACGGCGTGAAACCGTAGCCGCCGCGCCGCCTATGCTACCCACGCGGATGCGAGCGGCTCTGGGGATTGGGAGCCGGAGCGGCCCTATTCCTTCGCCCGCTCCATGTATTCGCCCGTTTCGGTGTGGACGACGACCTTTGTGCCGGCGGTGATGTAGGTCGGGATCATGATGCGCAGGCCGTTGGCGAGGGTCGCGGGCTTGTAGGAGCCCGACGCGGTCTGGCCCTTCACCACCGGCTCGGTCTCGACGATCTCGAGCGTCACCCGCGCCGGCAGCTCCATCGCGATCGGCACGCCGTCGTGGGTGGAGAGGTGCACCAGCATGCCGTCCTGCAGATAGACCGCCATGTCGCCGACGATCTCGGGCGGCACGGTCACCTGGTCGTAGGTGGTGGGCTCCATGAAGTGGTAGCCCTCGCCGTCGTTATAGAGGAACGAGTACTCCCGCTCGTCGACGAAGGCCCGCTCGACCTGCTCGGTGGTGCGGTAGCGCTCAGACACCTTCACCCCGTCGGAGATGCGGCGCATGTCGAGCTGGGTCACCGGCGTGCCCTTCCCGGGGTGGATGTTCTGGGCGGTCAGGACGACATAGAGCTTGCCGCTCAGGTCGACGACGCTGCCTTTCCTGAGCTGGCTGGCGGCTACCTTCACGAATTGCCTCGAATCTGGAGCCGCTGCGGCCCGAATTGGGCGCGGACCTATCGCAAACGCCGCCGGAGGGCCAGCAGGAACGGACAGCCCCTGACCCGCTCATCCCGGCGAAAGCCGGGATGAGCGGGAGTATGGGTGAGGTTACGCGTTCACCTTCGTCTGCGGCCGCGTGAAGCCCATCGCCCCGCCGTCGAACGGCGTGAAGCTGGGCGCCAGGCCCGGCAGCGCCTCGCTGAGGATGCTGGCCGGCGTCCATCCGCCCGCCTTCTCGCGGTAGTCGACCGAACGAATCTGCGACATGACCGAGATGTCGTTGCCCTGCACGCCGAAGATCTGGCCGGAGACCGACGCGGCGGCCGGGCTGGCCAGCGCCACGGCGAGCTTGGCCGGGCCTTCGGGCGGCATGGCCTTGGCCAGCGCCTCCATCCGCTTGGCCGCTTCCTCATCCTTGACCGGGATCGAGGCGACCAGCCGGGTCCAGGCGCCAGGCGCCAGCGTGTTGCAACGCACGTTCTTGGAGGCGCCCTCCAGCGCCAGGATCCGCGAGAGCCCGGCGATGCCCATCTTGGCCGCGCCGTAGTTGGTCTGGCCGATGTTGCCGATCAGGCCGGAGGTGGAGCTGAACAGCACGTAGGCGCCGTCCTGCTGGTCGCGGAATGCTCGATGGTGGCGCGGCAGACGTTGTAGGAGCCGCGCAGGTGCACATCGATGACGATGTCCCAGTCCGCGTTGCTCATCTTGTGGAACATGCGGTCGCGCAGGATGCCGGCCGGGTTGATCACCGCGTGCAGGCCGCCGAACGCCTTCAGCGCCTGCTCGCGCATGTCGACCACCGCGTCGTAGTCGGTGACGCTGTGCGAGTTGGAGACCGCCTGCCCGCCCTTCTGGCGGATCTCCTCGGCGACCGCCTCGGCCGGACCCGCCGAGCCCTCGTCGCCGCCGTGCGGACCGCCGCCGAGGTCGTTGACCAGCACCTTGGCCCCTTCGGCCGCCGCGATCAGGGCGACGTCGCGCCCGATCCCGTTGCCGGCGCCCGTCACCATCACCACCCGGCCGTCGAGTACGCCCATGTCTTCCTCCCAGATCTATCGCGATGCCTTGCCAAGCGACCCTGCCAGCAGGCCGTAGCGTCAGTCCAGCGCAACCGCGCGGCCATGCTAGAAGCGGCCCGTGCAGACCCTTCCCCCCACGCCCTGGTGGCGGCCCGACGTCCACGAGGACCGCAGACCGCGCCTGATCGCCCGTGGCGCGATCACGCGGGCCTTCCGGCGCTGGTTCGAAGCGCGCGATTTCGTCGAGGTCGAGACCGCGGCGCTGCAGGTCTCGCCGGGCGCCGAGACGCACCTGCACGCCTTCGCCACCGAGGTGATCGGCCCAGGCGGCGAGCGCGCGCCGCTGTTCCTGCACACCTCGCCGGAGTTCGCCTGCAAGAAGCTGCTGGCGGCCGGCGAGCGGCGCATCTTCGACTTCGCCCGGGTCTGGCGAAACCGCGAGCGCGGCCCCCTGCACCATCCCGAGTTCACGATGCTGGAGTGGTATCGCGCCGAGGAACCCTACGCGACGCTGATGGACGACTGCGCAGCGCTGCTCGCCCTGGCCGCCGAGACCGCCGGGGCCAGGACGTTCGTGTTCAGAGGCCGCGCGTGCGATCCGTTCGCGGCGCCGGAGCGGATCACGGTCGCCGAGGCGTTCGTGCGGTTCGCCGGCGTCGATCTGATGGCGACCCTCCCGGCCCGCGGCGCGGCCGATCGCGACAGTCTGGCGCGCGCGGCAGGCGTGGCGGGAATCCGCATCGCCGCCGATGACACCTGGTCGGACATCTTCAGCCGGGTGCTCGTCGAGCGGATCGAACCGGCGCTCGGCGTCGGCCGGCCGACGATCCTCTACGAATACCCGATCGCCGAGGCGGCGCTGGCGCGGCCGGTTCCTGGCCAGCCGCGTCTCGCCGAGCGGTTCGAGCTCTATGTCTGCGGGGTCGAGCTGGCCAACTGCTTCGGCGAACTGATCGACGCCGCCGAGCAGCGCCGGCGCTTCGAGGCCGACATGGCGCTGAAGGAGCGCCTCTACGGCGAGCGCTATCCGATCGACGAGGATTTCCTGGCCGCCCTCGCCCAGATGCCGCCGGCCAGCGGCGCGGCGCTGGGCTTCGACCGGCTGGCGATGCTGGCGACAGGCGCCGCGCGGATCGAGGACGTGCTCTGGACGCCGGTTGCCGAGCCGCCGCCAGCAGGCGCATAGGGCGGGCCGATGACGTCCACGACCTTTCGCAGCGCCGCGGCGCTCGCCGACGCCGGCTTGCTCGAACGCCAGCGCTTGCCCGTCCTGGCGCAGGTCGCCGCCCGTTACGCCGTGGCGCTCACGCCCGCCCTGGCGGCTCTGATCGACCCGGCCGACCCAGCCGACCCGATCGGCCGCCAGTTCCTGCCCAGCGAGGCCGAGTTGGCGCCGTCGCCGGGCGAGCGCGCCGATCCGATCGGCGACGACGCCCACAGCCCGGTCCCGGGCATCGTCCACCGCTACCCCGACCGGGTGCTGCTGAAGGCCACCCACACCTGCGCGGTCTACTGCCGGTTCTGCTTCCGCCGCGAGATGGTCGGCCCAGGCAAAGCCAAGGCGCTGACGCCGGCGGAGCTGGACGCCGCGCTGGCGTACATCGAGCGCGACCCGTCGATCTGGGAGGTGATCCTGACAGGGGGCGATCCGCTGATGCTGTCGCCGCGCCGGCTGTCGGCGCTGATCGCCCAACTCGGCGCGATCGGGCACGTGAAGGTGATCCGCTTTCACACCCGCGTCCCGGTGGCGGACCCGGCGATGATCACGCCGGCCCTGGTCGCGGCGATGAAGAGCCCGACCCAGGCCACCTACGTCGCGCTGCACGCCAACCATCCGCGCGAGCTGACCGCCGCCGCCCGCGCCGCCTGCGCCCGGATCGTCGACGCCGGCATGCCGATGCTGAGCCAGACCGTGCTGCTGGCCGGGGTAAACGACGACGCCACGATGCTGGGCGAGCTGATGCGCGCCTTCGTCGAGACCCGGATCAAGCCCTACTACCTGCACCACGGCGACCTGGCGCCCGGCACGGCCCACTTCCGCACCACGCTGGCGACCGGCCAGGCGCTGATGCGCCAGCTGCGCGGCGACCTCTCCGGCCTCTGCCAGCCGACCTACATGCTCGACCTGCCCGGCGGCCACGGCAAGGTCCCCGTCGGGCCCGGCTACCTCGCCGGCGACCTGGACGCCTGCGTCAGCGTCGAGGACCCCTGGGGCGGCGCGCATTCCTATCCGCCCGGGTAGCGGCCGCCGCAGCACGTTGGTCAAGCTGAGGCGCCGCCAACGAACAGCCCCGTGTTGGGCTCAATGTGGGACTTGGAACCTTGCTTGGGCTTTGCCTGGTCGTCGTCTTGACGCCTGGCGAAAGCGCCGTCCCCCAGCCCGCGAGCCATGTCGTCCAGCAGCCGGCTTGGCGCACGCCGCACGATCCTGAGCTTCATCCGGCCCCCCAGCTATCCTAGAGACATTGGCGACCTTAGCGGCCCTCGGAACCCCGTCGCCACCAGGAAGACCTCCGAGCTCTCCGATCGGCTGGCCTTCGGCTTGATCGTGCGCACCTCGGCGAACGCGCGCTTCAGCGAGGCGATCACCTCCGCCGTCTCGCCGCCCTGGAACGCCTTGGCGACAAAGGCGCCGCCGGGCTTCAGCGTCGCCTCGGCGAAGTCGGCGGCCGCCTCGATCAGGCCGGTGATGCGCAGGTGATCGGTTTCGCGGTGGCCCGTGGTGTTGGGGGCCATGTCGGAGAGGATCAGGTCGGGCGGCCCGCCCAGCAGCGCCGCCAGCCGCTCCCCGACGCCTTCTTCGGTAAAGTCGGCCTGGATGATCGTCGTGCCGGGCACGGGATCGACCGGCAGCAGATCCACGCCAACGACCGGGCCCACGCCGCGTTCCTGCAGCACCTGCAGCCAGCCGCCCGGCGCGCAGCCGAGGTCGATCACCCGCATGCCACGCTTCAGCAGGTGCGCCTTCGCGTCGATCTCGATCAGCTTGAACGCGGCGCGCGAGCGGTAGCCCTTGGCCTTGGCCTCGGCGACATAGGGGTCGTTCAGGTGGCGCTCGAGCCAGGCCTGGGACGACGGCGTGCGCTGCTTGGCGGTCTTCAGCCGCTGCGCCGGCGCGCGACCATCGCCGCCACCGGGGAGGCGGACCATACGTTTGCGCGGAGGCTGGGTCATGTCAGCGGCCGCCGCGACGACGGCGCCGGCCGCGGCGGCGTCGCTCGTTCATCAACGAGATCAGCACGCCTTCGCGCAGGCCGCGGTCGGCGACCCGGACCCGCTCGCACGGCCAGACCGCCTGCACCGCCTCCAGGATCGCCGCGCCCGCCAGCACCAGGTCGGCGCGGTCGGGGCCGACACAGGGCTGGGCGGCGCGCTCGCGCGTGGTCAGCGCCGCCAGTCGCACGCGCACCTGCTCGCAGTCTGCGCGCGTCATCCAAAGGCCGTCGACCCGGGACCTTTCGTAGCGCGACAGCCGCAGATGCAGGCCCGCCAGGCTGGTGATCGCGCCCGACGTGCCGATCAGGTGGCTGCGGCCGGCGTCGAACAGCGCCCGCAGCGGCTCCGCGGCGGCGAAGGCGGCGATCGGCGCCCTCATCGCCTCGACCATCGCCCCGAACCAGGCCTCGCCGGCGCCCTCCCCTTCCGGGAACCGCTCGGCCAGCGTCACCACCCCGATCGGAATCGACAGCCAGGCCGCGATCGGCGGCAGGCCGGCGCCCTGCCGCCAGTTTCGCAGGTCGAGCCAGGCCAGTTCGGTCGAGCCGCCCCCGACGTCCAGCACCAGCGCCGCGTCGGTCTCGCCATCGATCAGGTTGGAGCAGCCGGCCACCGAGAGCCAGGCCTCCTCGCGCGGGCTGATGATGTTGAGCGCGATGCCGGTGCGCTCGCGCACCTGGGCCAGGAACTCCGCCCCGTTCTCGGCCGAACGGCAGGCTTGGGTGGCGATCGCGCGCAGCCGCACCGGCTCGTGGCGCTTAACCTTGTCGGCGCAGACCTTCAGCGCCGCCAGCGCCCGCTCCATCGCCGCTTCCGACAGCCGGCCGGACTGACTGAGCCCCTCCCCGAGCCGCACGATTCGCGAATAGGCGTCCACGATGCGGAAACCCTGCGCCGTCGGCGCGGCGATCAGCAGCCGGCAGTTGTTGGTCCCCAGGTCGAGCGCCGCAAAATGCGTCGTCGCGCGGCGCTGCGGCCGCGCTGCGCTCACCCGGGGCTGGGCGAGCGCCTCAGCCATGCCGTCCTTCGATCCAATCCTTAACGAGCGCCGCTTCCACCCTCGCGCGCCGGTCCATGCGGCAGCTTAGCAACCCCCGGACGCGACCGGAAGACGCACCCTTGTTATGGCCTGGGAACCATTTACGTTCATCTCCTGGTCAGGGGATTGGTGTAAAAATTCAGTCATGATTATGCAGACTCTCACCATCGACGTGGGCGCAGGGCGGCTCGTCTTCGGCGCCATCGCCTGATCCGGATTTCGTGGCGCACCTCGACGAGACGCCGCCCGCGGCGCCGTTCCGCCTTGCCAAGTTCGGCATCGGCCAGGTGGTTAAGCACCGGGTGTTCAATTTCCGCGGCGTCATTTTCGACGTCGACCCGGTGTTCGCCAACACCGAGGAATGGTGGCAGGCGATCCCGGCCGAGGTCCGCCCGCATAAGGACCAGCCGTTTTACCATCTGCTGGCCGAGAACGACGAAGGCGGTTACGTCGCCTATGTGTCGGAGCAGAACCTGCTGGCCGACACCTCAGGCGAGCCGGTCGGCAACCCGAACACCTCGCTGATCTTCGACGGCTTCCGCCACGGCCAGTACCACCTGCGCCCGCGCATCACCCACTGAGCTGCGCGGCCCCGGCGCCTCGCCGTCGGTCGTCAGTAGTCCTTCCGCCAGCGCACCTCGATCTGCGAATCGCCCCCGGCCCCGGCGGCACGGCCGACGATCGAGAGATCCTTGCGCACGCGCCATTCCACCGCGCCGGTCGGGCCGTTCGCGCCGCCGGTGACCTCTAGGTAGATGTTGTCGGTGACGTACTTGCCGCCGGAGACGATCGCGCCGGTGGTGTCGCCGCCCAGCGCCAGCCGGTCGAGGTGGGCGAACGAGCGCAGGTTGCCGACCACGTCGAAGCCGGACCCGCCGGCCAGCGACGTCATCGCCGAGGCCAGTTCGGCGGCGTCCAGCGGCGACAGCTGCGAGGCCGACGCGCCGAACAGCACCTGCGAAAGCACCTCGTCGTTCGGCAGCACCGGCGTCGAGGTGAGCGTGATCTTGGGCCGGGCCGCGGTGCCCTCGACGCGGATGACCGCGGTCAGCGAGGGATCGTCGCGGGTGGCGGTGAGGTCGAGACGGATGTCCTCGGCGGCGGTGGCCAGGTAGACCACGCCGCGATTGTCGAACTGGAAGCGCTTGCCGGCGAAGTCGTAGTCGCCCCGCACCACCCGCGCCGCGCCGGTCAGCCGCGGGTCGGCGGTCGAGCCGGTGACATGCGCGTCGAGCGAGAGCTCGATGTTGAGACCACGCCCCTTGAGGAACACGTTCTTGGCCGCCTTCAGCGTCACGTCCAGGCCGACGGCCGGCGCGCGGCTGCTGTCCGCCTGCAGGTGACCGCCGCCGGCGCCAGGCGTGCGGTTGATCTCGGTGACGTCCATCGCGGTCACGCCGGACGGCGTCGGCGGGTTGGCGGCGACGTCGGCGCGATCGATCGTGAGCGCCCCGGTCAGCTTCACGGAACCGGACGCGTCGCGGCTGATCGTCGCCTGGCCGGAGGCGAAGGCGGTGGCGATGTCGTTGTCGAGCAGGCGGAAACGGGTCAGGTCGAGCCGGAAGCTGCTGGCGCCGGCGCGCTCGAGGCTGATCCGCCCCGAGCCGCTGACCGTCCCGCTGACGCCGTCCTGCCCGGTGAACTGGCTGACGTCGATGGCGCTCTGGTCGAGCCGGGCCGCCAGGCTGACGTTGGTCAGCTTCAGGCCGGTCGCGCTGTCGGTGAACTGGCCGCCGGCGATGGTGGCTTCGCCCCGCGCTTGTGGATCAGCCATGGTGCCGCCCAGCGTGCCGACCGCGTGCACCTTTCCCGCCAGGGTGCGCTCGCCGCCCATCAGCAGGTCCCACAGCGGCTTGACCTCGCCGTCGGCGGAGAAGTCGCCTTTCATCGGCGCGGTCCGCACCAGGGCGATGCGGAAAGGCGCGGCGGTGGCGACGGCCGGCAGCACCAGATGCGCGTGGCTGGCCAGCCCCTGGCTGTTGCCGAGCTGGGCGTCGATCGTCACCGTCGATCCGGTCAGGACGGCGTTGACATCGCCGTCGAGGGTCGGCTCGCCAGAGACCCCCTTTTCGCCGGCGCCCGCCAGCTTGGCCTGCATCACCCCGTCGAGCTGCTGGCCCTGGCCCTTCAGGCTGAGCTCGGCGTCGAACCGGCCGATGAAGTCCTGGTCGAGCAGGCCGAGGCTGACGCCGGAGAGGTTGGCGGTCGCCTGCAGCGCGCCCCCACTCTGGTGCGCATCGATCCTCGCCTTGCCGCCGCCGACGTCGGCCAGCGCGCTCAGCGACTGCTCGCGGTCACCCAGCTTCAGCACCGCCGGCTGCAGCGTCTTGAAGTCGGCGGTCCGCACCCGTCCCTGGCCCTCGAACGTGGCTGCGTAGGCGCCGGGGACGCCGTCGATCAGCCCGGTTCCGTTCGCGCGCCAGCTGCCGTGCGGACTGAAGCCGGAGACTTCGACGCGGTAGTCCATCCGGTCGAGCGGGCCGTCGGCGCTGAGCTTCCCGCTCTGAATCAGAAGGCCGCCGGCGCGCAGCATCGCCCCGGTGGCCGCCAGCTTCAGGCTGCCGCGCGCGCCCTGCCCGGCCTGGGCGATCAGCAGGCGACCGGAGGCCTGGCCGCGCGACAGAAAAGCGCCAGGGCCGACGCTGACGGTAAGGTCCGCTGACGAGGGCGCGCCGCGCAGCAGCGCCACCGAGCCCAGCGCGTGCGCCCCGCCGGCGTCCGCGGCGAGGCCGGTAAGTTCCAACCCGTCGCCGACGAAGCGGAACCCGGTCTCGGCGTGGGCGGGGCCGTAGCGGCTGGTCGCGGCGAGGCTGAACGCCCCGTTGGTGTCGGCAGGCCCCTTCAGGAAACTCACGGTGACGTGGGCGTTGCTGAGGGCGAGTTCAGGCAGGTCGATGACGGCGAAGTCGGCCATCAGGTCGGCGCGGGGGTTGGCGAGCGTGCCGGTCAGCGACCCCGAGCCCTTGCCGGCGCCGGAGATCTCGAGCGGGCCGACCTCGATCGGCCCCTGCGCGCTCCAGCCGAGTTTAAGCGCCAGCGCGTTGTCGCTGCCGATCAGGCCGGCGGCGGTCAAGGCGCCGGCCGCGCCGGTGAGATCGGCCTCGCTCAGCGCGATCCCCTTGGCGCCCCAGTCGCCCTGCCCCTTCAAGGTCGGCGTGGCGCCGAGCAGATGGTCGAGTTCGCCCCAGCCGCTGGCGAAGTCCTTGGCCTTGGCGTCGAAGCTGAGCCGCCACGGCTGCTGGCCCTCCTCGCTCGCGGTCCAGCTGGCCGTCATCAGCCCTTTCGCGCCCGGATGGGCGACGGCGAAGTTGGAGAAGGTGGCCTGACCCTTGAACCCAAGGCCGCCAAGGATGCCTCGCTGGCCGGTCGCATCGACCTTGAGCCCGGGGCCGAGCACGGTCAGCGACCGGATCAGCACGTGCCCATCCGGGAGCCAGGTGAGCTTGGTCGTCGCGTGCGGCCGCCCGCCCAGCAGGGCGGCGACGACGCCGCGCCCGGCGCCGCCGGCGCCGTCGAGCGTCGCCTCGATCTGCAGCTCGCCGCCGCCCCAGGCGAACTTCACCGGCCCGCGCACCTGCGCCAGCCGGTAGTCGAACGCGGTCGGCGCGTCGGCCTCCAGCGGACCGGAGAGCGACCAGCGATCGAGGTTGCCGGCCAAGGTTCCGCTCAGGCGGGCGGCGCCCATCTGGGGAAAGCCGAGGAAGCGCTGGCCCTGCCGCGCCAGGATCGCCACCTGCATGCCGTTCGGCCCGATCTTCGAGTGCCCGGGATCGGCCTCGCCGCGCGCGGTGACATCGACGTTCTCCGACGCCACGCTGAGGGCGATGTCCTGCAGCCCGTCGGCGGCCCGAGCGCCGGAGATCTGGAAACGGACATCAGGCCCGAGCCAGTGCTGGTACCAGCTGAGATAGCGCGACGAGGCCAGGACGATCCGTCCCTGCGCCTGCCCCCCCTGCGGCGTCCACGCGCCGTCGCCGGCGATTGGCGCGACCGGGCCGCTGCGGCTCTCGACGTGGAACCGCCCCCGGCTGGTCGTTCCGGATGCGTTGGCGGTGACCACGAAAGGCTGGTCCGCCGCGAGACCGAACGAACCGGCGATGGCGCCGCCGTTGGCTTCGCGAGCCTGCAGCGCCAGACGGACGGTATGGTCGCGGCCGAGGTCGAAGTCGGCGTCCAGGCGGTCGCCGGCATGGGTGCGGCTGGCCACCACGGCCCGGCCCGCCATGCCCCCCTCGCGGCGCAGGTCGAAGGCGCCGGTGACGTCGTAAAGGCCGTAGCGCTCGCTGAACGCCGGCAGCAGTTCCAGCTGTGTCGCGATCCGGCCGAGATGCAGCGATACCGGGAGGCGCCCGGCGCCGGGACCGGATGGCGCCGGCTGCGGTTGGCGGATGACCGTCACCAGACGGGCCTCGAAGGCGTCGATCGAGACGCGACGCTGCAGCAGCGCGAGCCAGTCCCAGCGCAACCGGATCTGCCGCGCGTCCAGCCATGCTCCGTGTACATCGTTGATCGTCAGACGACGGAGCGTAAAGTCGCCCCAGGCGTCGCCCTGCAGACCCTCGACATGCACCTTGCCGTATGGACCCACATTGACGCCATCGAGCAACCCCTCGACGAAGGCGCGGCCGCCCGACGTCAGCACGCCAAGGCGCGCGACCACGGCCACGGCGACGACCAGCGCCACGATCGTCCAGAGCACTCGCCCGCCCCGTCGACGTCGGCGTGGGGCCGGCCGCGGCGCCTCGGTCTTTTCTGGCTCTGACCTCTCCGCCGTCAAAAGCTCTGCCCGATGCTGATGTAGAGCTGCGCGATGGGGTCGCCCTTACGGCGCGTGACCGGTGTGGCGATGTCGAGGCGGATCGGGCCGAAGCCCAGGTCGTAGCGCACGCCGACCCCCGCGCCGACGCTGAGGTTTCTGAAGTCTGGCGCGGCGGTCGCTCCCAGCGACCCGGCGTCGACGAACGCCGCGACGCTCCAGGGTCCGCTGACGCGATGGCGCACCTCGAACGAGGACTCGAACAGCGAGTCGCCGCCGATCGGCGTGCCGTCGGCCAGCTGCGGCCCCACGCCCTGGTAGTTGAAGCCGCGCACCGAGCCACCGCCGCCGGCGAAGAAGCGCCGGTCGGCCGGCACCGCCGGGATGCTGCCGCCGACGATCGAGCCCAGCTTGATCCGCGCCGCCAGCACCGTGGCCTCGTCGGCGCCCAGCGGCAGGTAGCCGCTGACCTGGGCCTGCAGCTTCAGGTACCCGAGATTGCGGTCGCCGGCGATGTAGGTCGGGTCGGCCTCGGCCTGCAGCCGCCAGCCGCGCGTCGGGTTCAGGGGGTCGTTCGAGCGGTCGAGCGCGAACTGGCCCAAAAGCGAAAAGATCGCCAGCTTGAGGTTCTCGCCGACGGCGATGCCGTTGGCGTTGATCGCGGTGTTCTCGCGGGTGTCGACCACGTCGATCGAGCCGCCATAGCCGATGTAGGTGGTCTTGGTGAAATGGCGCTGGACGTTGCCGCGCACGCCAATGCCGTCGTCGTTGAAGGCGGTGGTGCTGTCGGCGAACAGATCGGCGCCGACCTTCAGCACCTGGTCGGGCCGGCGCCAGTCTGGCAGGTCGAGTTCGCCGTCGATCTTCTGCTGGATCTGCGCCAGGCGCCCGGTGAGCGTGATCGTGTCGGCCTGGCCGAGCCGGTTGTAGACGATCCACTTGGCGTCGACGCCGGCGCCCTCGCTGGTCGAATAGCCGACCTCGGTGATGCCCTGGTTGGTCGGATAGCCGCCGCTGGTGTAGCCGGCCCCGATCTCGATGCGGTGGGCGGGGCGGTCGGCGAGGCTGACGACCACCGGGCGCAGACCGTCAACGGTCTCGTCCGCCGGCGAAAGCGCGACCGTCACGGAGTTGAACACCCCGGCGTCGCGCAGCCGCTGCTCCAGTTTGGCCACCTTGACCGGGTCGTACACCTCGCCCTTCTTCCAGGGCGCGAGGCCGGCGATCCATTTCTTCGAGGTCCGGCCCTGGCTCACCACCTTCAGACCATCGAGCCGCACCAGCGATCCGGCCACGAAATGGAACGTCGGCGTCAGGCTATGGTCCTGATGGTCGACCACCACCTGACGCGGATGGACGGCGGCGTCGGCGTAGCCGCGCTGACGCAGGGCCGCCTGGACCCGGCCTTCGGCGGCCAGCACGTCGGCCGCGCGGCCCGGGGCGCCGGTGATCAGCGCCAGCGCTTTCTCGGCGGCCGCCTCGGACTCGCTGTCCGGCGGCAGGCCGTCCCAGACCAGCTCGCTCTTGCCCAGCAACGAGCGGGGACCCGGCGTTACCCGCACCACCGCCGTCGGAGCTCCGCTCTCGCTGACGTCGGGTTCGACCGTGTAGTCGTAGTAGCCCTCGGAGCGCAGCACGGCGATCGCCGCCTCGCCCGCCTCGCGCGCCCGCCGGCGGGCGTCCGCCTGGCTCTCCGGTCGCGCCTTGGAGACACCGATCGCGCGCTGGATCTCGGCCCGCAGCGCCCGGTCCATCTCGCCCTGCACCTGCGCCTTCGGCTCGGCGGCGAAGGCGAGGCCGGGCGTCAGCGCAAGGACGCAGATCGCCGTTAAGGCCCAGGCCGCGACCGGAGTTTGTCTCACGCATCAACTTTCTACGCGCACCCCAAGGAGTCCCTTTAGTGCGCGCGTGCGGCACTGTCACCGCAGCGCGTGCGGTCGATCAGCGTACCGCGCCTGACCAGGGCGCCGACATGGAAACCGACGCGAAGCTTGTCGCCTCGCGCCGGTTCGGCAGTCTCGCAGCTTCGGAGCCGACGCCTATTCGGCGCGCAGGTCGACCGCGGATTCGCGGCCGGTCTTGCGGTCGCGCTGCAGCTCGAAGCCGACCTTCTGGCCCTCGGACAGGCTACCCAGTTGGGAGCGTTCGACGGCGGAGATGTGGACGAACACGTCCTTGCCGCCTTGGTCGGGCTGGATGAAGCCATAGCCCTTCTGAGTGTTGAACCACTTCACGGTTCCGGTCGCCATTAGTTCCACCTTTCGGGTGTCTTAGTGTGGAGGACGCGGCTTTTCAGGGACGCGCCGGGTAGATCAAATTCTCGAAGGGGTGGAGCCGGGCCAGAGCGATCGGTGAATGATCCGAACACGAGGGTGACAGCCGAACCGAACGAAATTCGACGAAGCCGAGATAGACGATTTCGCGCCCGCTACAAGCTTCGCCGGTGTGGTTTTTTCGGGGCAAGGTGAGCGACTATTGTTAGTGGCGCTTACCCACGCGCCGTCGCCGACGGGGTCGAACGGTGCGCGTTCCGGGGTTCCCTCTAGCCCTCGCGCGCCTGCTCGAGCGCCGCAATGTCGAGCTTGCCCATCTGCAGCATCGCCTGCATCGCGCGCCGCGATTTGCCCGGATCGTCGCCGCCGATCAGCTCGCCCATGCTGGCGGGCACGATCTGCCAGGAGAGCCCGAAACGGTCCTTCAGCCAGCCGCAACGGCCAGGCTCGCCGCCTGCCGTCAGGCTCCGCCAAAGCCGGTCGATTTCGGCTTGGTCCTCGCAGTCGACCTGCATCGAGACCGCTTCGCTGAACTTGAACACCGGTCCGCCGTTCAGTGCGGTCAACTGCAGACCGTCCAGCTCGAAGCCGACCGTCATCACCTCGCCCTTCGGCCCCGGACCGCCCTCGCCGTAGCGGACGATCGCGCCGATCTTCGAGTTCTTGTAGAGGGAAACATAGAACCGCGCGGCTTCCTCGGCCTGGGTGTCGAACCAGAGAAACGGGGTGATCTTCGGCATGGACGTGGCTCCGGATACGGGTGTCTTTCGAAGGACGCGCGAGCGTCGGCCCGGCCGACATGGCTTCAGGTCAGACGCCGCCACAGCGCCCGCGCTTTCCTCGGCCGGAGAACTTGCACAAATGATGGGCGCTGCAGCGCGGCGGGCGAACCGGGCGGCGGCGCGGCTTGCCACGCCCGCGTCCGGCGGCGGAGAAGGTTGGGGGACGCCCGGGGTCAATGAGCTACCTGGGAACTCGCCGCGTCTCGCGGGCCAATCAGACATTCTGGCTTGAGGTGGCGCTCGCCGTGTTTAGTTTCCCCGCACCCTGGCCCGGCGAGGGAAAGGTGCGACCGGCGCCGCAAGCTGATCTAAAACCGGCGCCTCGGGAACAGCTAGACGGAGATGCGCGCGATGGGACGACTGTACGACAACATCCTCGAGACGATCGGCAACACCCCGGTGGTCAAGATCAATCGCCTGGCCCCGGCGCATGTGAACCTTTACGTCAAGGTCGAGGCGTTCAATCCGCTGGGCTCGGTGAAGGACCGCCTGGCGCTGGGCGTGATCGAGGCGGCGGAAAAATCCGGCGCGCTGAAGCCCGGCCAGACCGTGGTCGAGGCCACCAGCGGCAATACCGGCATTGGCCTGGCCATGGTCTGTGCGGCCAAGGGCTATCCGCTGGTGATCACCATGGCCGAGAGTTTCTCGATCGAGCGGCGGCGGCTGATGCGGTTCCTGGGCGCCAAGGTGGTGCTGACGCCGGCCGCGCTGCGCGCCACCGGCATGATCCTCAAGACCGAGGAGCTCGCGAAGACCCACGGCTGGTACTACACCCGCCAGTTCGAGAACGAGGCCAACCCCGACATCCACTCGCGCACCACCGCGCGGGAGATCATCGACGACTTCGCCGGCAGGAAGCTCGACTACTGGGTCACCGGCTACGGCACCGGCGGCACGCTGAAGGGCGTCGCGCGGGTGTTCGAGAAGGAAATGCCCGACACCAAGATCATCGTCTGCGAACCCACTGACGCAGCGATGCTGACCAGCGGCGAACACCAGGAACGCAAGCCGGACGGCTCGCCGGCCGCCGGTCACCCGGCCTGGAAGCCGCACCCGATGCAGGGCTGGGCGCCGGACTTCGTGCCGAAGCTGACCAGCGACGCGGTGGACGCGCACTACATCGACCAGATCCTGACCATCGCCGGGCCGGACGCGCTCGCCTGCAGCAAGGATCTGGCGGCCAAGGAAGGCATCTTCGTCGGCATCACCGCCGGCGCCACCTTCGCCGGGGCGCTGAAGATCGCCGAGACCGCGCCGGCCGGCGCCAACATCCTGTGCATGCTGCCCGACACCGGCGAGCGCTATCTCTCGACGCCGCTGTTCGCCGACGTGCCGGTGGATATGACCGAGGAAGAGCAGGCGATCATGAAGTCATCGCCGATGTTCGCGTCCTAGGGCGGAGGCCGGGGGGCCCGCTGCTAGGTGAAGCGCGCACGCTCGAGTTCGAGAGCCGCCCCTTGCGCCGGCGGGGCTCGCCGCCGATGAAGGCCCTCGTCGACGTCCTGAGTCGGACGTTCGGGAGGGCGCCCGATGCGCGAGATCGTCGTCTTTTCGGGATCGTCGCATCCGGCGCTGGCCGAGGAGATCTGCGGATGGCTTGGCGCGCCCTTGTCGCCGGCCGTCATCAAGCGGTTCACCAACGACTGCCTCGAAGTCCAGCTCCAGGCCAATTGCCGCGAGCGCGACGTGTTCCTGATCCAGACGCTCAGCAAGCCGGTGCAGGAGCACCTGGTCGAGCTGCTCTTGATGATTGACGCGGCGCGCGGCGCGTCGGCCGCGCGCATCACGGTGGTGATGCCGTTCTACGCCTACGCCCGCTCCGACAAGAAGGACGCGCCGCGGATCTCGATCGGCGGGCGGATGGTGGCCGACCTGCTGGCCAGCGCCGGCGCCGGCCGGGTGCTGACCATGGCGCTGCACTCCCCGCAGGTGCACGGCTTCTTCAGCGTGCCGGTCGACCACCTGCACGCCCAGCACGAACTGGCCGACCACTTCCGCGGGCTGGACCTCTCCAACACGGTCGTGGCGGCGCCGGACATGGGCTACGCAAAATCGGCGGCGGCGTTCGCGCGCCGTCTCGGCCTGCCGATCGCGGTCGGCGCCAAGCAGCGGATCTCGGACAGCAAGGTGGTGATCAGCGCCATCATCGGCGAAACCGCTGGCAAGGACGTGATCGTGATCGACGACGAGATCGCGGCCGGCACGACGGTGATCGAGCTCTTGGAGCACCTGCGGCCGCGCGGCGTCGGGACGGTGCGGATCGCCTGCACGCACGGCCTGTTCGGCCGCGGCGCCCTGCAACGCCTCGCCGACGAGCCCGAGGTGGTCGAGATCGTGACCATGAACACGGTGCCGATCGAGCCGGGAAAACGGGTGGCGAAACTCACCGTGCTCTCGGTCGCCCCGGCGATCGCCGAAGCCATGCGCCGCATCCACGAAGGCGAGTCGGTCAGCGAACTGTTCGACGAGCGGTGAGCCTACCCCACCTTCGGCGCCATCCCGCGCCGCATCAGCCAGACCAGCGCGCCGATCAGGATCGCGGTGGCCCAGAACATGTTGCCGAGCGCCGGCAGGATGTGGGGCGAGGCGAAGGCGACGCCGGCGGTGAAGAGCGTGATGGACGCGGCGAGCGACCAGCCCGCCACCTTGCGCGTCCGCGGGTCCGGACCGGCGGCGGCGCGCTGGACCAGCAGGGTGAACGGAAACAGCAGCCAGACGAAATAGTAGGCGCGGGCCAGCGGCGAGGCGATCGTCATCAGCGCGATCAGCAAGGCGTATTCGGCGGCGTCGGACGCCGCGGTGCGCCGCCGCTCCGGCGGCAGCGCGGCCACGAAGCCCAGCCCCACGAGGCCCGCCACGACCGCCAGCACGATGTTTGCCTGGTCGAAGGTCAGGTCGAGAAAGTTGACGTAGAGCGGCCGCGCCTCGGGCTTTTCCGCCTCGGCGTTGATCGGGCGCACGTAGCGGTGGACGACGGCGATGATCGAGTTGTTCTTCCAACCCCAGTTCTGCTCAGGTCGCTGGCCGTAGCCCTTTTCGCTGGCGGAGAAGATCATCCCGGCGCCCCAGGTCTTCACCTCGTCGAGGTTGCGCTCGAAGCCGCGGAGCGGCGCCGGGACGATGAGCAGGAACACCGCCGTCATCGCCACCATGCCGAGCGCGGCGCGCCAGCGGCGGCGCCACAGCAGGTAGGGCAGGATGGTGACCGGGAACGCCTTCAGCGCGACGGCGGCGGCGAACATCGCCCCGGCGCTCCACTCCCGGCGCGCCTGCAGCAGCGCCAGGCCGGCCAGCACCAGCGCCAGCAGCATCAGATTTGGCTGACCGAGGTCGTACATGTCCCAGATGAACGGCAGCGCCAGCACTGACGGCAGCGCGATCACCCACCAGGCCTTGGGCCCCGGGGTGGCCGCCAGGCGCTCCGACAGCTTTACGGCCGCAAGCCAGCTGGCGACGTTGACCAGGTCGATGCAGAGGATCGTGAAGGCGCGGCCAAACAGGCTGAACGGCGCCAGCAGCACCGCCGCGAACGGCGGATAGAGGAAGCCGAAGCTCTGGCCGTTCTTCGGGTAGAGGTCGCCGCCGGTCAGCACCAGGCGGCCGACGTGGTTCCAGAGCGGATAGTCCTTGCCCTTGCCGTGTCCGAACAGCTCCGGGACCAGCGGCAGCGCGCAGAGGATCAGGTTCGCCGCCACGAACAGGATCGCCAGCGTTTGCGGCCCGAGGGGCGGTTTCGACCAGCCGTTCGGCGGCGCCTCGGCCGCGGCGGGGGTTTCGACCGACAGGTTCCAACTCAGCGACATCGCCGGATGTCTAGCCGCGCGCGCCGCGGCGCGACAGTGACGTTCAGCTACCGTTCAGGCCCACGCCGCCACGCTGAAGCGGTAGGACGTCCGCGCGCGGCGCTCGGCGGCAGGGTTGGCGTCATGAGAACAATGCTGATCGCGACCTGCGCGCTGATCGCCTTGCCCGGCGCCGCGTTGGCGCAGCATCACGGCGGGGTGGCTCACGGCGACAGCGAGCGCCGCGGCGAGTTCCGCGGCGGCGGTGATTTCCATCGCGGCGGGCCGCGCGACCGTCCGGGCGAGCGGGGCTTTGGCGCGCGCTTCGCGCCGGGACCGATCGGCCACTTCCGCGCGCGCGATTTCGAGGCCTGGCGCGGCGGTTACTGGTGGCACGGGTTCCGCGGCGGCCGCATCGGCTGGTGGTGGTTCGCCGCGGGCGCCTGGTACTGGTACGCCTCGCCCGCCTACCCATACCCGGGCTACGTGGGCGACTACTCCCTGCCCGGCGACGACATGGGCGAACCGGGCGGCGGCGCCTACTACTGCAACTATCCCGCCGGCTACTATCCCTACGTGCGCGTCTGCCCGTCCGGCTGGCGCGTGGTCCCCGCCGATGGTCCAGGACCACCCTAGCCGGCCGTCCGGGCCGCCGCAGCCTAGGCCGTCGCGGGTTCGGCCGCCTCGCGCGGCGGCATCATGTCCGTGCCCATCGCCCGGTCCCAGAACCGGAAATAGAGCCCGAAATTCGCGCCATAGTGGGTGTGATGGAGGCTGTGGTGGGTGGCGGAGATCAGCCAAGCGCCGATCGGCCCGCGCACCAGCCACTGCGGCAGCACCTCCGACCCGGCGTGGTTCAGCACCGCGGCGATGGTCATGATCGTCAGCAGCGCCGCGATCACCGCCGGATGGACCGGGATGACGAACACCAGCGCCGGCATCAGCCAGGCGTTCAGCGCCGCCTCCCCCCAGTCGAACGCGAACGAGGCGAATGGCGTCGGCTGGCGGGAACGATGGTGGCCCGCATGCACGTAGCGGAACAGCATCCGCCGGTGCATCAGCCGATGCAGCCAGTAGTAGTAGGTGTCCTGGATCAGCAGGTAGAGCGCGGCGCTGACGAACAGCCAGGCGACGCCGTAGCGGCCCACGTCGAGATAGACCAGCGTGCCGCCGCCGCGCCAGGCCTCGAACGCGAACGCCGCCGGCAGGGCGTAGATCCAGGACGACAGCAGCGAGAGTCTCAGTTCGTGCCGGATCGTGGCCGCCTTCGGGCGGTCGCGGTTGAGCCGGCGTCCGGCGGGCTGCCCGCCCTTGCGTCCCCAGATCAGCGCATAGGCGGCCCATGCAACCAGCAGGTAGCGCGCCGCGATCGCGACGGTCAGGATCAAGGTCGTCATGGCCAGCTGACTGAGCGACATCGGCCCTCCAGGCCGCGGACAACGCCGTGTTTGGCCGGTCCGGTCAAGCCGACCTGCGGTCGCAACGGACCTGCCTGGCCCCGCGCCCGGTCGCCGCGCGGGGGAAATCTCTCGCTATCCTAATGACATGCGGATAATTTTCCACGGGGTGGTCGCGAGTGAGGGAGCGATGAAGCGGGGGATTGCCGCAGCGTGCCGGGCGCTGGCGTTGGGCGCCGGATTGATCCTGACCGCGGGGGCCGCGTCGGCGGACCCGATCGGGGACGCCAGCGGCGGGCAGGACGCGCTCAACAAGGGCGACCTCAACACGGCCGTCGCCCTGTTCAGCCGCGCGATCAACTCGCATAGGCTCCCGCGCGAAGGGCTGGAATCGGCCTACGTCGAACGGGCGACGGCCTACGCCGGGCTGCACAAATACGATCTCGCCCTGGCCGACGTCGACTTCGCCCTGGCGATCTCGCCGAGCGACACCGACGCCCGGGGCCTGCTTGGCCAGATCCCGGCGACCTCGGAGCTGGACCAGGGCGCGGCGGCCCGGCGGGGCGCGGCGCTCTACGACCGCGGCGACTACGACGGGGCCATCGCCGCGCTCGATCGGGCGATCTCGCTCAACCCCAGCGACCAGTTCAGCCTTTACGAACGCGGCCTGGCATGGCTGGCCAAGCCCGACTACAGCCGTGCGATCACGGACTTCGGCGCCGTGCTGAAGCTGGCCCCGACCACCTGGGCGGCCCTCGACGAGCGCGGCGACGCCTACCGCGACCGCGGCGACTACGATCTCGCCATCGCCGACTACGACGAGGCGATCCGACACTATCCGAACGGCGCGGCGATCTATTTCGACCGCGGGCAGGCCCACGCGCTGAAGCGCGAGGCCGCCCTCGCCGTCGCCGATTTCGATCGCTCGCTGCAGCTGCAACCCAACGCCGAGGCTGCGCTCTACGCCCGCTGCATGGTGCGCGCGGCCGCGTCGATCGAGCTGGGCAAGGCGCTGGCCGATTGCCAGCTGGCGGCGCAGCTCAATCCCGCGAGCGCCGCGGATCTCGACGCGCGCGGCTTCGTACGTTTCCGGCGCGGCGAGTTCGCCCAGGCCATCGCCGACACGACCGAAGCCGCGCGCCGCGAGCCGCGCCGCGCCAGCGCGCTCTATGTGAGAGGTCTGGCGGAGCTGAAGGCGAACCAGGATGCCGCCGGCAAGGCGGACATCCGCGCCGCCCAGGCGATCGACCCGAAGGTCGGCGACTACTACGCCAAGTGGGGCGTCCGGCCGTAACGGCGGGCGGGTTCGCTCCCGGCCGGTTCTCAGGGCGACCAAACGGAAACGGCCCCCGCTGCGCGCGGGGGCCGTTCCTTCAGCTTGGGTGCGGGGACAGGATCAGTTCACTACCGCACATGGAAGGTTCGGGTCACTTCCCACTGACCTTGTCCGGCTCGCCTTATCACCAGTCATGGCCATAGTTCTTTTTATTCAATCAAGGAGATTTCGATGTCTGAAACGACCCCCGAATTTTATAACGATCGCGACATTGCGCGGCTACTCGGCATGTCGCCTGGCTGGGTCCGCACGCAACGCTACTTCCGTCGGCATGGAAGATGTCATGCACTGGCGATCGATCCCGTGCAGCTCGGCACGAGCCCCAGGTATCGCCGGGAAGACGTGGAGGAGTGGATCGCGGCATTGAAGTGCGGTTGTCCATCCTTCCTTTGAACTCGACGGCAACGACACAACGTTCGAGCCCTTCCTGGCCTTGCGGCCCGAGGCCCAAGACGCTGTTGTCGATTGGCTGGGGGACGACTGCGCCAACTTCAAGCGCAAACGGGGGCGAAATGCCGGGGACCGGGAGCGCTTCCTAACCGTCCTGGGAACAGTGGTGGCCAACGCCCTCCGGGCCAGTCGCCAGCCGATCTTTCGGGCCGTCCACTACAGCCGAGCGAATGATGGCTACCAGGCCGGCAGCGTCTATTGCCCAGGGTGGTTAGGCTCGACCAATGTCGTCTCTGCGGTCGACGCGCTGGAGCACCGCGGGCTGGTCACTTGCCAGACGGGTCGCTGGGGCTCCGACTTTGGTCCCGGCATACAGTCCACTTTCTCGGCGACCGACGATTTGATCGGCGAACTTGAGAGCCGTGGTGTCACACCGGCGGCCGTCACGCTGGGTCCCAACGCCCCCGTGCTCCGCCTGAAAGACCCGCAAAAGCAACTCGTGGAGTATGATCCGGGAGCCGAGGACGTGGCGGCTATGACTCACCGGTTGCGGAGCTACAACGCATTCATCGCGGACAGAAAACTGGTCCTGGACATCACATATGAGGACAGGGCGCGTCTCGTTGAGGACGTGTCGCGCGCGAAAGGACCGAGGCGGCTCCCCTATTTCGACGAGACCAATCTCTATCGCGTGTTCAACGACGGAAGATGGGACCGAGGCGGGCGGTTCTTCGGCGGCTGGTGGCAGCGGGTGCCGTCACGTTGGCGATCGAATATCAAGATCGACGGTCACCCGACATGCGAGCTCGACTTTTCCGGCTGACCTCGGCGTCGGTGAGCTTCGCGTAGGCGCGAACGCGGAACCTGCACGAACGGGAAGATGGCGAATGCGGAGACCGTCGAGCGGCGGGTCTTGGACGGTGTCCGCGATCTGCTGTTAGCCCCGGACGCCGTGGAGACCGCCATGCAAGCGTACGAGCGTGAATTGAAGGCATCGATCGAAGGCGCTCTTACCAGCCGGAGCCGGCTTGAGCGGGACCTGTCGGACGTGAAGGGTCGAATTCGGTCGTGCGCTCGATCTCTATGAGCGAGAGGTCATCGGTCTGGAGACTTTCCGCGAACGCATGGAGGGGCTGGAGGCAAAGCGCGACCAACTGGCCGAAGGCTTGCGAAACTGCGAAGCGCCGCCGGCGTACAACGTCCATCCTCGCGCCGTGGACCACTACCGCCGACTTGTCGAACGACTCCACATCGTGCTTGCCGACAACGACGCCCAGGGGGTGAGAGACGCCTTCCGGGGCTTGCTCGACCGAGTTGTGTTCATTCCGCAGGAGGGACGGGGCCAGTTCGAACTGGAGCTTCACGGCCGGCTGGGCGCGCTGCTCACCAAGCAGCAAAACACCCTCCCCGGGGTTACCGAGGAAGGTGCGTTTATGCTGGGTGCGGGGACAGGATTTGAACCTGTGACCTTCAGGTTATGAGCCTGACGAGCTACCGGGCTGCTCCACCCCGCGGCAAACTTGGCGGCCAGAGCGGTCCGAAGTATAGGCGTGATGAAGGGTCGGACGAACTTGGAACGCACATCCTCTTGGCAGACCTGGCGACGACCTACTCTCCCGCGCCTTGAGACGAAGTACCATCGGCCCTGGAGGGCTTAACGACCGAGTTCGGAATGGGATCGGGTGGGGACCCTCCGGCATAGCCACCAGGTCAACGAAGAGGATGTGAGAAGACATCACCGGCTCCGGGCCTGGCGAAGGCATAACCTTCGCATGCATGAGTTTTGATAAGAACGATCAAGCCTATCGAGCGATTAGTACCAGTAAGCTCCACGCCTCACGGCGCTTCCACACCTGGCCTATCAACGTGATGGTCTATCACGGCTCTCAGCGAAGCCTTGTTTTGAGGTTAGTTTCCCGCTTAGATGCTTTCAGCGGTTATCTATTCCATACTTAGCTACCCTGCTGCGCGGCTGGCGCCACGACAGGTCCACCAGAGGTATGTCCATCCCGGTCCTCTCGTACTAGGGACAGATCCTCTCAAGCTTCGTACACCCACGGCAGATAGGGACCAAACTGTCTCACGACG
>CAVXOD010000005.1:107500-133799 GCA_963763385.1 uncultured Pseudomonadota bacterium
AGCGAGTCGATTGAAGGGGCGGAAGTTAGTGCGAACATGACAGAAAATCAAGGCCCAAAGGCTCCGAATCCCGTCCGTCCGCCGCAGAAGCTCCGTCCGCAAGCGAGCGGCGGGGTATATGGACGCGGTCGCAGCGACGCAAGCCTTTTCTGGAGGCCACTTTGACCCACCCCGAACAGGTGTTGCTCGGCGGACTCGAGACCGGCCGCGTGGTGAAGGTCGGCGAGACCGTCCGGCGCGAATCCGGGCCATGGACGGCGACCGTTCACGCGCTGCTGGCGCACCTCGTCGCACAGCGATTCCCCTGCCCGCGCCCGCTCGGTCTGGACGACCGCGGCCGCGAGATGCTCTCCTTCCTGCCGGGTCGAGCCTCGAACTGGCCGTGGCCGCCCGCGCTCCTCGCTACGGAGGGCGCCGCGAAGGTGGGCGCCTTCCTGCGCGACTACCACGACGCCGTGACGGGCTTCGCGCCCCCAGCGCCGGCGCTCTGGCGGCAAGGGCCGCAGGCGCTGAAGCCGGGCCAGATCGTGCTGCACGGCGACTTCGGGCCGCACAATCTGATCTGGGACGGCGCCGAGATCTGCGGCTTGATCGATTTCGAACTGGCCAGGCCCGGCGATCCGATGGAGGACGCCGGCTTCGCCGTCGTGCGCGCCGCCCAGCTGCGCCCGGACGCGCAGACCCGATCTCCAGGGTTCGTCTCGCCGCCGGACCGCGCCGCCCGGCTGGCCGCGTTCGCCGAGGGCTACGGCTGCGCGCGGTCCGACCTGGTCGACGCTGCGCGGCGGGCGCAGCAAGCCGAGGTCGAGCGGATCGTCCGGTTCGGTGGCGCGGGCCTGGAGCCGTGGGCCACGTTCCAGCGCCGCGGCGTCGAGGGGCTGGCGCGCCAGGAGCTGGCCTGGATCGAGGCCAACGCCGGTTCACTGCTCTAGCCAGCGAATCCTTGCCGACTTCGCGCCGTGACGCCTAAACAGGCGGTCGATGCTCTCCAGCAAAGCCCGCTACGCGCTGCGCGCCCTTGTCGAACTGGCGCGGGTCCCAGGCGCCCAGGTCACCGCCGGCGACCTCGCCGAGCGCGCCGACGCGCCGCGCAAGTTCCTCGAGGCGATCCTGCTCGAGCTGGCCCGCCGCGGCGTGGTGGTCAGCCGACGCGGGAAGCTGGGCGGCTACAGCCTGGCCCGGCCGGCCGCTCAGATCAGCTTCGCCGAGGTGATCCGGGTGATCGACGGTCCGCTCGCGCTGGCGCCTTGCGTCTCGCGTCTGCAGTTCCGCAAGTGCGACGACTGCCCGGACCTGGCCACCTGCTCGATCCGCGAGGCGCTGCTCAGAGCCCGCGACGCCACCGCCGCGGTGCTGGAGGGCTACAGCCTGGCGGAAGCGGCCGCCGGCGGCGGCGGCGAAATCTTCCCGATCGATCGGGCTGGCTGACGACCGCGCGCTATTGGCCGCCGCCCCGCCCCTGGCTGACGCTGATCCGCCCGACGACGTTCTGTGGCGCGGTCGGGGTGAGCTCGACCGAGACGGTCAGCGAGCGGCGATCGTAGAAGTCGACGAGGTGAGCCTCGACCAGGCCCGGCAGGTCCTGCAGGAACTGCTCCCGCAGTTCCGCCAGCCGATCGGCCGGCAGCCGCGCGGCGATATCGACCGAAGCCCAGTCGGCGCGCCCGTCGCCGACGTGGAAGTCGGTCAGCCGCACCGCGCCGATGCAGACCCCGACCATCGAGTCGTGGCCATAGTCGCGTTCCAGCCGCGCGGCGATCTTGCGCAGCAGGCCTGGCATGTCCGCTTCAGGGCCGAGGTTGTCGGTGTAGGTGACGGTGACGTTGATCATGGGCCCTCCCCTATCCCTCTGTAGCGGCCCCAGCGGGGGCGGCAACGGTTCACGCCGTCCGCTGAAGATGCTTCCATAGGCAAAAAGCTCGGGAGGAGACCAGATGGCGGCCCCTTCGGCTGCGGCGACGCGGCCGCGCTCGTCGCTGCGCCAGGTGGTGGTCGCCAGCCTGATCGGCACCACCATCGAGTGGTACGACTTCTTCCTTTACGGCACCGCTGCGGCGCTGGTGTTCGGCAAGCTGTTCTTCCCGAACAGCGATCCCCTGACCGGGGTGTTGCAGGCGTTCCTGACCTACTCGCTTGGATTCGTTGCGCGGCCGATCGGCGGTCTGGTGTTCGGCCACTTCGGCGACCGGATCGGGCGCAAGCGGCTCTTGATGGCGAGCCTGGTGCTGATGGGCGTCGCCAGCGCGGCGATGGGGCTGCTCCCGACCTACGCCCAGATCGGGGTCGCCGCGCCGGTGCTGCTGGCCGCGCTGCGGTTCGTGCAGGGCTTCGCCGTCGGCGGCGAATGGGGCGGCGCGGTGCTGATGGCCGGGGAGTTCGGCGATGCGAAACGGCGCGGAACCTGGGCCGGGTGGCCGCAGGTGGGCGTGCCGGCCGGCAACCTGCTGGCCGCCGGGGTGATGGCGGTGATGGCCGCGTCCCTCAGCGAGGCGGACTTCCTCGCCTGGGGCTGGCGCGTCGCGTTCCTGCTCTCGGGCCTGCTGGTCGCGGTGGGCTGGTGGGTGCGTTCGACCTTGAGCGAGTCGCCCCAGTTCGAGGCCGCCGAAGCGCGCGCCGCCGCGGCGCGGGAGCCGGCGCCGGCCCTGCAGGCCTTGAAGCATCGGCCTGGCGGCATCGCGATCGGCGCGGGGCTGAAGTTCGGCGAGAACATCGCCTACTACGTGCTCACGACCTTTTCGATCGCCTATCTCGCCGACCTTCATTTCAAGCGGCAGATCGGTCTGAACGCGGTGCTGGTCGGCAGCTTCGTCGAGATGCTGACCCTGCCGCTGTGTTCGGCGCTGTCGGACCGGATCGGCCGGCGCTGGGTCTACGCCATTGGCGCGGCGGGGATGGCGGTCTGGGCTTTCGTGTTCTTCGGCCTCTTGCACAGCGGCGAGCGCCTTGGTGGTGGCGGGCGCGATGGTGGTCGGTCTGATCCTGCACGGGGCGATGTACGGGCCGCAGGCGGCGTTCATCTCGGAGTTATTTCCTACCCGCTATCGCTATTCGGGAGTGTCGATCGCCTACCAGGTCACCTCGATCTTCGCCGGCTCGCTGGCCCCGGTCATCGCCGTCGCCCTGCTGCAGCGGACTCATTCGACGACCGCGATCTCGATCTACGTCGCCGGCGCCTGCGCCATCAGCGCGATCGCCGCGCTGCTCGCCCGTGAGACCCGGGGCCTGAGTTTCGCCGAGATCGACAACCGAGGCGCGCCATGAGGCGTGGTGGACGCGCAACCTCCAATCCTGTAGCTCGGCGGCACGCTGATGTTTCGTTACTGCTACGCTTGGGGTCGGGACGGCTGATGCGATGGGGGCGGGGCAGCCTGACGCTGGCCATCGCGCTGGCCTTTGCCGGTGTGGCGTCGGCAAGCGTCGAGACCCTGCCGTGCCACGGCGCGCCGTCGCCCTATCGCCTGCTGGTGACCACCCAGGGCGTGAAGAGCAACCATGGCTACCTGGTCGCGAACCTCTACGGGTCCGAGCGGAGCCGCTGGCTCGCCGACAACGGCTGGCTCAATGTCTGGCGCGATCCGGCCATGCCGGGCGACGAGACGATGTGCCTCTACCTGCCGGCGCCGGGCCGCTATGCGCTGGTGATGTTCCATGACGCCAATGCCGACGGCGACCTGAACCTCGGGCCGCTCGGACCGAAGGAAGGCTACGGCTTCTCCAACAACGTGCGCCCCTTCCTCGGTCCGCCGCTGCTCTCGACCGCCCTGTTCGTGGCCGGGCCCGGCGAAACCCGCGTGACCATCCGGCTGCACTACCCGCCTTTGTCGTAGCGCCGTTCCGTCGTAGGTCCTTGCTTCGGGGGCCAAAGGCGCTCTATGGCGCGCCGCGCGTCCGCCTCCGGACGTTCCCGGCGCTCGAGCACCCGTTTGCCCACAGGCGATCCCATCCTGGTCACCGGCGCCACCGGCTTCGTCGGCTCGGCGGTGCTGCGCGCGCTGGCCGAGCGCGGCGAGACCGTGCGGGTGCTGGCCCGCCGCTCCAGCCCGCGCCGCAATCTCGATGGTGTCGCCTGCGAGGTGGTCGAGGGCGACATGACCGATGCGGCCTCGATGGCCAAGGCGATGGCCGGCGTTCGCCAGCTCTATCACGTCGCCGCCGACTACCGGCTCTGGGCGCGCGATCCGGGCGAGCTGCGCCGCGCCAACCTCAGCGGCGCCCAGGCGACGATGGACGCGGCGCTTTCGGCCGGGGTCGAGCGGATCGTCTATACGTCCAGCGTCGCGACCCTGCGCGCCGCCGATGCGGCGACCATTGTCGACGAGACCGCGGCGCTCGCCGAATCCGAGGCGATCGGGGCTTACAAGCAGAGCAAGGTCGCCGCCGAGCGCCTGGTGGAGCGAATGGTCGCCGAGCGTGGCCTGCCGGCGGTGATCGTCAGCCCCTCGACCCCGATCGGACCGCGCGACATCAAGCCGACCCCGACCGGGCGGATGGTGCTGGAAGCCGCGCAGGGCAAGATCCCCGCGTTCGTCGACACCGGACTGAACCTGGTCCACGTCGACGACGTGGCCGCCGGGCACCTGCTGGCGATGGACCGGGGCGGGATCGGCGAGCGCTACATCCTGGGCGGTCAGGACCTGTCGCTACGGGAGATGCTTGGCGAGATCGCCGCGCTGACCGGGCGCAAGGCGCCGACGCTGGCCCTGCCGCGCGGCCCGCTCTATCCCCTCGCCTACGCCGCCGAGGCCGTGGCGCAGGTGACCGGCAAGGAGCCGATGCTGACGCGAGACGCGCTGAGGATGGCTTCGCACCACATGTTCTTCTCCTCGGCCAAGGCCGAGCGGGAGCTGGGCTATGTGGCGCGGCCGCACGGCCAGGCGCTGGAAGCGGCGCTCGCCTGGTTCCGCGCGGCGGGGTATCTGGCTTGACTGTGGCGCTCGCGATCGGGGGCATCAGCCTGTCGGCCTGGCTCTATCTGCTGCTGTTTCGCGGCTTCTTCTGGCTGATGCGCGAGCGCGACGACCGCGACCTGCCGCCGGATCCGGACGCCTGGCCCGCCGTCGTCGCCGTGGTCCCGGCCCGCAACGAGGCCGACGTGATCGCGCGGTCGGTCGCCAGCCTGCTCGGCCAGGACTATCCGGGCGCCTTCCAGCTGGTGCTGGTCGACGACAACAGCGAGGACGGCACCGGCAGGGTCGCCGCTGAAGCTGCGGCGCAGATCGGCGCGCAGGCGCGGCTGAACCTGATCGTTGGGCAGCCGTTGGCCCGAGGCTGGACCGGAAAGCTTTGGGCGGTGTCGCAAGGCGTCGAGACAGCGTCCAAGAGCGCGCCGACCTATCTGTGGATCACCGACGCGGACATCGCCCACGCGCCCCGCACCCTGCGCGGCCTCGTCGCCCGCGCCGAGGCCGGCCGGCTGGCGCTGGTCACGCTGATGGCGCGACTGCAGACCGGAACCTGGCCCGAGCGGCTGCTGATCCCGGCGTTCGTGTTCTTCTTCGATATGCTGTTCCCGTTCAGCCAGGTGAACGATCCGCGGCGCAAGATCGCGGCGGCGGCCGGCGGCTGCATGCTGGTGCGACGCGAGGCGCTGGAGGCGGCGGGCGGGATCGCCGCCATCCGCGGCGAGATCATCGACGACTGCGCGCTTGGCGCCCGGCTGAAGGCGCAGGGCCCGATCTGGCTGGGCCTGACCCACAGCTCGGTCAGCCTGCGGCCCTACGGTTCGCTGGCCGACATCGGCCGGATGGTCTCGCGCTCGGCCTACGCCCAGCTGGGCTACTCCCCCTGGCTGCTGGCGGGGACAGTGGCGGGCATGGCGCTGGTCTACCTGGCCGCGCCGGTGCTGGCCGTGGTCGGGCCTGGCGATGCTCGGTGGCTGGGCCTCGCAGCTTGGGGCCTGATGGCGGCGGCGTTCCAGCCGATGCTGAGCTACTACCGGCTCTCGCCGCTCTGGGGGCTGCTGCTGCCGGTCATCGGCGCGCTCTACACCCTCTTCACCGTGCAGTCGGCGATCGACGTCTGGCGGGGGCGCGGCGGGATGTGGAAAGGGCGCTCGCAGGCGCTGGCGGCGTCGTCATGAGCGCGGCCGAACTCGCCTCGGGCAAGGGGCACACCGACGAGAACTTCCCGGTCGCCTCGCACCTGATCGCCCCGGCCTACCGCGCGCCGATCATGGCCTTCTACCGCGTCGCGCGCCTGGCCGACGACATCGCCGACCACGCCACCGCGACGCCGGAGCAGAAGCTGGCGCGGCTGGCCGAGATCGAAGCCTCGCTGACCGGCAAGAGCGCCGGATCGCCGGAGGCCGTCGCCCTGCGCGACGTCCTGGCCGAGCGGGGACTGGGCTGGGAGCACATGCTCGACCTGCTCGAGGCGTTCCGGCGCGACGTCACCAAGCTGCGCTACGAGACCTGGGACGAGCTGATGGACTATTGCCGCTATTCGGCGATGCCGGTCGGGCGGTTCGTGCTCGACGTCCACGGCGAGTCCCGCCAGACGTGGCCCGCCTCCGACGCGCTCTGCGCGGCGCTGCAGGTGATCAACCACCTGCAGGACTGCGCCAAGGACTACCACGACATCGACCGGGTCTACCTGCCGCGAGAGACGCTCGAGGCTTGCGGCGCGAGCGTCGAAATGCTGGCCGAGGGCGCGGGCGATCCGGCCATGACGGCTGCCATCCGGGTGCTGGCCGACAATACCGCCGAGTTGCTGAAGGCCTCGCGCCCGTTCGCCGGCCAGATCCGCGACCTGCGGCTGGCGCTGGAGGTCGGGGCGATCCAGCGGCTCGCCGAGAGCCTGAACCAGCGTCTGCGCGAGCGCGATCCGCTGAGCCAGGACACCCACCATAGCCGCCTCGAGGCTGTGGCCGTCGGGCTACTCGGCGTCGGCCGGACCATCCACGAGCGATTCGGCGCTCGGCAATCCCGCGCCGGGAGGCCATAAGCCGCCCATGACGGTCACACTGGAGCGCGAGTCGCCGGCGGCCCCTGCGCCGGCCAGCACGGAGCAGCAGGCGTCGGGAAGCTCGTTCTATGCGGCGATGCGGCTGCTGCCGCCGGCCGAGCGCGCCGCGATGTTCGCGATCTACGCCTTCTGCCGCATGGTCGACGACATCGCCGACGAGCCGGGTCCGACCGTCGAGGAACGGCGCGCGCTGCTGAACGCCTGGCGATCGGACGTCGCCGCGCTCTACGCCGGGACGCCGCCTGAGCGGATCCAGTTTCTCGCCGAGCACGTCGCCCGGTTCGGACTCAAGCAGGACGACTTCCTGGCCATCATCGACGGCATGGAGATGGACGTCGACGGCCCGGTCATCGCGCCCAGCTACGAGCAGCTCGACCTCTACTGCGACCGGGTGGCCAGCGCGGTCGGCCGGCTGTCGGTGCGCATCTTCGGCATGCCCGACGAACCTGGCCTGGAGCTTGGCCACAACCTCGGCCGCGCGCTGCAGCTGACCAACATCCTGCGCGACCTGGACGAGGACGCCGAGATGGGCCGGCTCTACCTGCCGGCCGAGGCGCTGGTGGAAGCCGGCATCGAGTCCCGCGCGCCTCTGGAGGTCGTGGCCGACCGCCGCATCGACCGTGCGTGCCGCTGGGTCGCGGCCAAGGCGCACGCCCACTACGCCAAGGCCGACGCGGTGCTGAAGGCCCGGCCCTCGGGCCGCATCCGCTCGCCCCGGCTGATGCGGCAGGTCTATTCGGAAATCCTCGGCAAGATGGAGGCCGAGGGCTGGGCGCCGCCGCGTCGGCGCGTGTCACTGCCGAAGACCCGGTTGCTGTGGATCGTGCTGAGGCACGGCCTGGTCGACTGATGGGCGGCCGCACCTACGTGATCGGCGCCGGGCTCGCGGGGCTGTCGGCGGCCGTGCGGCTGGCGGGGCGCGGCCGGGCGGTGACGCTGATCGAAGGCGCCGGCCAGGCCGGCGGACGCTGCCGCTCCTACGACGACGCCACGCTCGGCATGCAGATCGACAACGGCAACCACCTGGTGCTGTCCGGCAATCACGCGACGCACGACTATCTGCGCACGCTGGGCACGGTGGATCGGCTGGCCGGACCAAAGGACGCGTTGTTCGACTTCGCCGACGTGCGGGGCGGCCGGCGCTGGACGCTGCGACCCAATCCCGGCCCGTTCGGCTGGTGGGTGTTCGTCGACGGGCGGCGCGTCCCGGGCACCCACGCCCTCGACTACCTGCCGCTGGTGAAGCTGCTGGCGCCGCAAGCCGACAAACGGCTGTGCGATGTGATCCGCTGCCAGGGCCCGCTCTGGGAGCGGCTGATCGAGCCGCTGATGCTGGCGGCGCTCAACACCGATCCGGCGGGCGGCTCGGCCGAGCTGGCCGGGGCGATCGTGCGCGAGACCCTGGCGGTCGGCGGCCGCGCCTACGCGCCGCGCATCGCCGACCCCAGCCTCGACGCCGCCTTCATCGCCCCTGCCCTCGCCTTCCTGGCCGCCAGGGGCGTCGACCTGCGCATCGGCCGGCGGGTCGAGGCGATCGAGACCGACGACCGCCGGGCGCTCTCGTTCACGGTCGGCGGCGAAACGATCCCGCTCGCGCCCGACGACGCGATGATCGTCGCCACGCCGGCCTGGACCACGCCCGGCCTGCTCCCCGGCGTCACGGCGCCGGACGCGTTCTGCTCGATCGTCAACGGCCATTTCAAGGTCGATCCGCCGCCCGGCGCGCCCCGGATCGTCGGCGTGATCGGCGGGACCGCGCAATGGTTGTTCGCGTTCGACGGCCGCATCTCCACCACCATCAGCGGCGCGGATGCGGTGGTGGACATGCCGCGCGACGAGATGGCGGCCGCGCTCTGGGCCGACGTCGCCAAGGTCTACGGCCTTACCGGCCCGATGCCGCCCTGGCAGATCGTCAAGGAGCGACGCGCCACGTTCGCGGCGACGCCAGACCAGGTCGCCAAGCGACCCAAGGCCGCGACGCGCTGGCGCAATCTTGCGCTGGCCGGCGACTGGACCGATACCGGGCTGCCCGCCACCATCGAGGGCGCGATCCGTTCCGGCCACAAGGCCGCCGACATCATCCTGCGCCTGACCAACTGAGAACATGGACGACGCCGCCCTCACCGACACGCTGAAGCTCGACGGCGCCGCCGGCCTCGACGACGCGGTGGCGCGGGCGACCGACGCGCTGCTGAAACTGCAGCGGCCCGACGGACACTGGGTGTTCGAGCTCGAGGCCGACGCCACCATCCCGGCCGAGTACGTGCTGTTCGTCCACTACCTCGGCGAGCCGGCGGACCTGGAGCTGGAACGCAAGATCGGCGTCTACCTGCGCCGGATCCAGGGCGAGCACGGCGGCTGGCCGCTTTATCACGGCGGCGTTCTCGACGTGTCGGCGACGGTGAAGGCCTACTTCGCCCTGAAGATGATCGGCGACGACCCGTCCGCGCCGCATATGGTCCAGGCCCGCGAAGCGCTGCTGGCGCATGGCGGCGCCGGCGCCTGCAACGTCTTCACCCGCATCCTGCTGGCGCTGTTCGGCATCCTCTCCTGGCGCGCCGTGCCGGAGATGCCGGTCGAGATCATGCTGCTGCCGAAGTGGTTCCCGATCCACATCGACAAGATCTCCTACTGGGCGCGCACCGTGATCGTGCCGCTGCTGGTGATCCGCAAGCTGAAGCCGCGGGCGGCCAATCCGCGCGGTGTCGGCATCGACGAACTCTTCGCGCAACCGCCAAGCACCATCACCAAACTGGCCAGGGGCGCGCACCAGAAGGAGCCGTGGGCAAGCTTCTTCTTCGCCCTCGACGGCGTGCTGCGCGTGGCCGAGCCGCGTTTCCCGAAGGGCTCGAACCGTCGGGCGATCGCCAAGGCCGTGGCGTTCGTCGACGAGCGCCTCAACGGCGACGACGGCATCGGCGGCATCTTTCCGGCCATCGTCAACAGCGTGATGATGTACGCGGCGCTGGGGGTCCCGGCCGACGATCCGCGCCGCGCCATCGCCCGGGCGGCGGTCGAGAAGTTGCTCGTGATCAAGGACGACGAGGCCTACTGCCAGCCCTGCTTCTCGCCGGTGTGGGACACCGCGCTGGTCAGTCACGCGCTGCTGGAGAGCGCCACACCCGAGGCAGAGGCGGCGGCGCTGGACGGCTTGAAGTGGCTGAAGCCGCTGCAGGTGACCGACGTCGTCGGCGACTGGGCCGAGCAGCGGCCGGACGTGCCGCCCGGCGGCTGGGCGTTCCAGTACGCCAACCCGCACTATCCCGACCTCGACGACACCGCCGTCGTGGTGATGGCGATGGACCGGGCGCGCCACCGCGCCGAGGTCGCCGGCGCCTATGACACGCCGATCGACAAGGGCCGGGTCTGGGTCGAGGGGCTGCAAAGTCAGGAACGGCGGCTGGGCGGCGTTCGACGCCGACAACACCTTCTATTACCTCAACAACATCCCGTTCGCCGACCATGGCGCCTTGCTTGATCCGCCCACGGTCGATGTGGCGGCGCGGTGCGTAAGCATGCTGGCGCAGCTGGGCGAGCCGAATGACAGTCCACGGATGAAATCCGCCCTCGCGTACCTCGAGCGCGAGCAGCTGGCCGACGGCAGCTGGTTCGGCCGCTGGGGGGTCAACTACATCTACGGGACCTGGTCGGCGCTCTGCGCGCTGAACGCGGTCGGTCAGGACGGCGCCTCGCCGATGGTGCGCAAGGCGGCCGACTGGCTGGTCCGGGTCCAGAACCCCGACGGCGGCTGGGGGGAGAACTGCGACAGCTACAAGCTCGACTACCAGGGCTACGAGCCGCACCCGTCGGGGGCCTCGCAGACCGCCTGGGCGCTGCTGGGCCTGATGGCCGCCGGCGAGACCGACCACCCGGCCGTGGCGCAGGGCATAGCCTGGCTGCGCGAGCGCCAGGGCGACGACGGCGTCTGGGGCGAGGACCACTACACCGGCGGCGGCTTCCCGCGCGTGTTTTACCTGCGCTACCACGGCTACTCGAAGTTCTTCCCGCTCTGGGCGCTCGCCCGCTACCGCAACCTGACGCGCAGCAACGAGCGGCGCGTGGCGTTCGGGATGTGATGGGCGGCCCCGCCGGATGAGCCAGGAAACGCCCAAGTACGCGCTGCTCGAGCACGAGCGCCGGTTCCTCGTGCTGGACCCACCCGACCTGGCGTCGTCGCCGGCAAGGCTGATCGAGGACATCTACTTCGACTGCGGGCGCCTTCGGCTACGACGCATCACGCACTTCGATGGTTCTGCGACCGACCTGAAGCTCTGCAAGAAGTATGGCTCGGCCGATCCGCTCTCGGGTCCGATCGTCAACATCTATCTGTCGCCGGATGAGTACGCCGCCCTGGCGGTCCTGCCCGGCCGGCCGCTGCGCAAGCGCCGCCATCGGATCGCCCATGGCGATCGATGGTTCGGACTGGACGTGTTCGAGGGCGATCTGGCCGGGCTGATGCTGCTCGAGGCCGAGGCGAACTCGGCGGCGGCGATCCGGTCGCTGGCGTTTCCGCCCTGGGCGGCGCTGGAGGTCACCGCGGACCCCTTCTTCACCGGCGGCAATCTGGCCGGCGTGGGTGCGCCCGAGCTGCAGGGGCAGCTGGCTCGGCGACGCGGCGAGTTGGCCAGACGCGCATGATCTCGGGCCCGAGCGACATCCTGGCGGTGGTCGGCATGACCCGGGAGGCCAAGATCCTCGCCGGCGCGTCGGTCGTGGTCGGCGGCGGCGACCTTGCGAGGCTGACCGGACGGCTGGAGGACGAACTGCGCGGCGGCGGCGTCGCCGGCGTGGTCAGTTTCGGCCTCTGCGGCGCGCTGGACCCGACGCTGAAGGTCGGGGATCTCGTGATCGGCGAGGCGGTGGCGGACGCGAAGGATCGCTATCAGGCGGACGCCGCATGGGCCTCGCGGATCGGCGCATTGCTGCCGGACGCCCGGCGCGGGCGCTTCGCCCGGGCCGAGCGACCGGTCGCGACCGCCGCCGAAAAGTCCGAGCTGCTTCGGGTCACCGGCGCGATCGCCGTAGATCTGGAGTCCTTTCCGGTGGCGAAGCTGGCCCGATGGTTCGGCGCGCCGTTCGCGGTGATCCGGGCGGTCTCCGACGCCGCCGACCGCGCCCTGCCCCCCGCCGCCCAGGTGGGCCTGGGCGCCGACGGCCGCCCGGCGATCGGCCCGGTGTTCGCCTCGCTGCGCTCGAACCCCTGGCAGATCGGCGCGCTGATCCGCACCGCGCTGGAGGCCGAGGACGCCTTCCACGCCCTCGAGCGCGCCCGCCAGGCGCTAGGTCCGCGGCTGGCGGGGCCCGGGGCGGGCTAGAGGGCGCTGAGTCGAGACCTCGGCCGGTCAAAGGCGCGGACGTGGCGCGCGAACCATCCGGCATGCGGACGTTTCCGACGTCCGAGTCGGGTGGAAACCTGCCATTGGAGAGACGGCCGCCAGATGGCCGGGGCGCACCCTCTCGGCATTCGTACCTCCACCGAGAAGCACACGTTTCGGCCTCCTGCGAGATGTCGCAATACGGGCCAATAAGCGTCGCGCCGACGAAGCCGGCTCAGTCCAGTACGACGCCAAGTCTCTTTAAGTCACGAACCAGTCTTCGCAGGTTCGCCAGGTTGGTCCGCAACATCGTCTCGTGCTTCTCGCCAACCAGCGCCTTAGCAGGGACAATGACACCGCCTTTCACGCGAACGCACGTACCCGACGCGATAAGTTTAGCGACGTGGCGGCGGGTCGTTTCGTACGGCAGGCCGAGACTTGCCGAAATCGCCAGCACGCTTACCGGGCGGCGGACTTCATTCGGTGGGACACGCTCGACGCTGGCGAACTCGTTTTCAGCCGCCGCGACCTGATCGAGGTACGCGACGTTGGCCTGGACGATAGCCATGGAGACCAGGCTGGTGAGTAGTTCGCCGTCCGCCAATTCCCCAAGCATGCGCAAGGAACGCAGGATGTATTCACCCGCCACCCTGCTCGCCAGCCTGGCCTGGTCCCCGGCGACCGCTCGTGCTTCGTCGCCAATGCATCCCCCTTTGCTAGACGAGTACATAGCCTCAATCCCGTGACTGGCGTGGCGCTCGCTCAGCATCGACGGGCGCTGACCTTGCAGTCAACTAAGGACGATACCTGATGGAGCGTCCTGGATGATGCTTGTGCGATTGGCGCTTTAAAGCCCCGTGCGCCCCGGCCTGGGTCGGCCGGGGCGCTCCGCGAAGACCTGCGACCTTCGCGATTGGTCCGCGCGACTTGGCCGCGCGAGGGGATTTTGGCTTTCACCTGGGGGAGAAGGGGAGTGAACGCCAAGGCCGATGATTGCAGACTTCCCGACTGCCTGGGAATTGGCGCTGAGGCGCGAACTACCTGATATGGGGAATCCCCGGCGCCGGACGGCGCCGCCGAGGCCGCATGTCCCGGGCGCCGTTACTCGGCCAGCGCCGCCTCGCGCATGAACGCCTCGGTCGCGGCGAAGCTCTCCAGCCTGCCGAGCGTGCCCAGACCCTGGGCGACCAGGGCGGCGGTCGCGGTGGCGAACCGCAGCGCCTCCAGCGGCGGCCAGCCCCGCGCCAGGGCGGCGATGAAGCCGGCGCAGTAGGAGTTGCCGCAGCTGGTGGTGTCGACCGGATCGATCGCGTGGGCCGGCACGGTGAGCCGCTCGGTCCCGATCGAGACGTAGGCGCCCTGACGCCCGTTCTTGATGATGCAGGCCCCGGCGCCCTGCGCGCGGAACAGCGCGGCGGCCGCGGCGAGGTCGTCGAGGCCGGACAGGAACGTCGCCTCGGCGGCGCTGGGCATGAAATAGTCGACGTGCGGCAGCAGCCGCTTCAGCTCGTCGGGCGCCGAGCGGCGGGGCCCGATCAGGTCGCAGGTGACCGTCGCGCCGGCTGCCTTGGCCGCACTGAGCAGTTCCGCGCCCGGGCCGCCGTCGGTCGCCCGGCCGCCGACCGCGGCGTAGTGGACGAAGCCGCTGGCGCAGGCCGCGGCGATCACGGCGTCATCGATCGCCGCGCCGCCGCCGGCGCCGACGGCGTGATAGCTGGAGCGGGTCCCGTCGGGCTCCACGGCCAGCAGCGTCGTCGAAGTGGGTTCGCCGGGGATGGTCGCCAGCAGGCTGACATCGACGCCGACCGACTCGAAGCCGACGCGCACGAAGCGGCCGGTGAGGTCGTCGCCGACCGCGCCAACGATCTTCGTCGGCACGCCGAGCTTGCCGGCCACCATGGCCGCGCCGCCGGCGGTGCCCGCCGGGGCGCAGGCGATCCCGTCGATGATCAGCGCGCGCTCGGTGTGGGTCAGCGCCTCGATCGGGCGCGCGACGATGTCGAGCGTGGTCAGGCCTATGGTCAGGAGCCCGGAATTCATCTCGCCGACCTCACGCCTTGCCATAGTTCGCCGGACGCGACTTGGCGAAGAACTCTTCCCACTGCGCCGGCGTCAGCCGCGACGGCTCGCCCAGCTGCCGCGCCAGCACGTACTGGCGGCACATGATCTCCAGGCGATGCGCGAGGCCCACGGCCGAGCGCAGGCTGCGTCCGCGGCAGATCATGCCGTGGTTGCCGAGCAGGCAGGCCGAGCGGTCCGCCAGCGCCGCGGCCGCGCTCTGTCCCAGCGCCATCGTGCCGTAGGTGGCGTAGGGAACGCACGGCACGTCATCGCCGCCGAACACCCCGACCAGGTAATGGAAGCCCGGCAGCGGCTGGTTGTGGCTGGCGACGGCGACGCAGTAGTCGGAATGGGTGTGCACCACCGCCCGTGCGTCGGCGTAGCGCTCATAGATCGCCCAGTGCATCTGCCATTCCGACGACGGCGTCTGGCGGGCGTCCCACGACCCGCCAGGCCCCACATAGACCACCGCCTCGTCCGAGATGGTCTCCTCGGACGCCCCGGTCGGCGAGATCAGCATGCCGTCGCCGCAGCGACAGCTGAGGTTGCCCGAAGCCAGCTCGTTCAGCTTGAGTTGCGCTGTCCGCTTGTACTGCGCCACCAGGTCGCGCCGCAGGGCCAGTTCGTCGTCGCCGCTCATATTGGGTGAACCTCCACCTCGACCTGCCTGAACTGCTACCGACTTGCGGCGGCTACGGCTACTACACCGCAGCAGGCTCGAGGCGCGAGCCGTTGCCGCGGGCGGGAGTTCCATGGACGGCGTTCTATCCGGCATCCGGGTCCTAGACTTCGGCCGCTACATCGCCGGGCCCTACTGCGCGATGCTGCTGGCCGAATTCGGCGCCGACGTGATCCGGATCGAAAAACGCGCCGGCGGCGAGGATCGCTTTCAGGCCCCGCTGACCGCGGCCCAGGACGGCGGCCTGTTCATGCAGATGAACCGGGGCAAGCGCGGCATGACGCTCGATCCGATGACGCCCACCGGCCAGTCCGTCGTCCGCCGCCTGGTCGCGACCGCCGACGTGGTCGTCGCCAACCTGCCGCCGCAGACCCTGGCGGCGATGAAGCTCGACTACGAGAGCCTGGCGGCGGTCAAGCCGGACATCATCCTGACGCTGGTCACCGCCTACGGCCGCGGCGGGCCTTACAGCGACCGCGTCGGCTTCGACGGCATCGGCCAGGTGATGTCGGGCGCGGCCTACATGACCTCGGACGGCGACGGCCAGCGGCCCTACCGGTTCCAGGCGCCCTGGGTCGACTTCGGCACCGCGCTGCACTGCGCCTACGGCACGGCGATGGCGCTGATGGCGCGCCAGCAGACCGGCCGCGGCCAGGTGGTCGAGGGCGCGCTGCTGGCGACCGCGCTGACCGTCGGCAACGGCCTCTTGATCGAACAGGGTGTGCTGGGGATCAACCGCGTCCCCACCGGCAACCGCGGCCAGACCGCTGCGCCGGTCGACATCTTCAAGACCCGCGACGGCTGGATCCTGGTGCAGATCATCGGCCAGCCGCTCTACCGCCGCTGGGCCGCGCTGATGGGCGAGGACCACTGGCTCGCCGACCCGCGCTTCAAGGACGACATCTCGCGCGGCGAGCATGGCGCGGTGATCTCCGAACGCATGGGCCGCTGGTGCGCCGAGCGGACGTCGGCCGAGGCGCTCGAGATCCTCGGCAAGGCGATGATCCCCGCCGGCCCGGTGCTGAAGCCGCAGCAGGCGCTCGACGATCCGCACGTGCGGGCGATGGGCTTCTTCCAGGCCGTCGACTATCCTGGCCTGCCGCGGCCAGCGCCGCTGGCGCGCACGCCGGCGTGGCTGTCCGACACCCCCGCCACGATCCGCCACCGCGCGCCGACCCTGGGCGAGCATACCGACGCGATCCTGGGCGAGCTGGGCTACGACGAAGGGGAGATCGCGACGCTGCGCGAAGAGGGCGCGATCTGAAAGCGACCTCCGCTGCTCTTCCCCCCGCTCGCGGGGGGAAGTGTCGCTGGCGAGGGAGCGCCAGCGACCGAAGCGCGACGATGGGGGGACCGGCGGCGCGAGGCTGTCACCGAACGCCGGTGCGCGTCTCCCCTCCGTCGCGGCTCGCCTTGCCGCGGCTCGCCATCGCGACACCTCCCCTCGCCTGAAGCGAGGGGAGGAGCAAAGCGTCGACGGGCCTTACGTCCCAGCTTCGCTCCTTCCGTCGAACAGATACGGCTCCAGCGTCGCCTGCGCTTCGATCCGCAGCTTGTGCCAGCGGCCGCCGCCGTAATAGGCGAGGCTGCCGGGTTCGGCGTCGCCGTGGCCGTTGTAGTAGGACAGGCAGTCGCGCAGCGGCGCCGAGGCGATGTCGGCCGTCCGGCAATGCTCGGCGTAGGCCGCTTCTGGCTCGCTGCGCACGTCGACGATCCGCGCGCCGCGCTCGCGCATCGTCTCCAGCATCCAGACCACGTAGTCGCTGTGGGTGTCGATCGCGTCGGTGAAGTTGAAGCTGCCGCCGCCGCCTTGCGGGCCGGAGACGATGAACAGGTTCGGGAAGCCGTGCGCTGTGCAGGCCGAGGAACGTCCGGGTGCCCTCCTCTTCCCACTTCCGCTTCAGCGTGCGGCCATCGCGCCCGGTGATCATGTTGAACGTCGAGGTCGCCATCCACTGGAAGCCGGTCGCGTAGATCAGCACATCGAGCGGATACTCGGTCCCGTCGTGGACGACGCCGCGTTCGCTGATCCGGCGCACGCCGACCGGCGCGGTGTCGACCAGGTGGACGTGGGGCAGGTTGAACGACGGCAGGTATTCGTCGTGGAAGGTCGGCCGCTTGCAGCCGTAGGGATAGTAGGGCTTCAGCGCCGCCGCCGTCTTCGGGTCCTTGACGATCGCGTCCACCCGCGCCCGGATCTGCTCCATGATGCGGAAGTTGGTGTCGAGCTGCTTGGCCAGCAGTTCCTCGGCGCTCAGCATCCGCTCGTACTGCTTGCGCTCCTTGAAGTCGGCGACCTTGCCCGAGAGGTAGTCGTCGTTGGCCCGCATGGCGGTGCGGCCGGCGGAGATCTTGGCGAACCGGGCGCGCCGCGCCCTGGCCCAGCCCGGCTCATTCGCCCACGTCTGCCGCTCTTCCTCGGTGGTCGCGCGCTGGTCGCGCACGTCGATCGACGAAGGCGTGCGCTGGAAGACGTAGAGCTCCTTCACGATCTTCGCCAGTTCGGGGATCGCCTGCACCGCAGTGGCGCCGGTGCCGATGATGCCGACGCGCTTGCCCCTCAGGTCGACGTTGTAGTTCCAGCGCGAGGTGTGGAACGACTCGCCCGCGAACGTCTCCATCCCCTCGATCCGCGCCAACTTCGGCGTCGTCAGGATGCCGTTGGCCAGGATCACGAACCTGGCCCGCATCGCATCGCCCCGGTCGGTCATGACGATCCAGCGCCCGCTGGCCTCGTCCCAGTCGGTGCGCTCGACCGTGGTGTGGAACAGGCAGTGCTCGTAGAACCCGAACTTCTCTGCAAGCTGTTGGCAATATTCGAGAATTTCAAAACCCGAGGCGAACTTCATGGTCGGCACGTAGCCGGTCTCTTCCAGCAGCGGCAGGTAGCTGTAGGCCTCGACGTCGCAGGCGATGCCGGGATAGCGGTTCCAGTACCAGGTGCCGCCGACGTCGCCGCCCTTCTCGCAGAAGCGCACGTCGTTGAACCCGGCGTCGCGCAGCTTGTGCCACAGCAGCAGGCCGGCGAACCCGGCCCCGACCACCAGGATCTCGCACTCGTCGGTCAGCGCCTCGCGCGGAACCGGGTCGGCGGAGTAGACGTCGGCCAGGTACTTCGCGAAGTCGCCTTCCATCGGGATGTAGTCCGCCGCGCCCCGACGGGCTTCCTTGAACGCGCGGTACTTCGCCTGCTCCTCGGCGTCGAACGTCGCGCCCGGCGGCAGCTCCGGCAGCGCCGTCAGCGCCGCGTCGGTGACGACGGAATAGCCCTTGCCCGCGATGTTCGCGTTGGCCTTCGCCGCCCGGGTGTCGAAGACTTTCAGTCCGGTGGCGGGATCAACTCGGATCGGCGTGGTCATTTCGGGCGGCCCTCGCGGCTTGGCGAGCAGCTACCTTGGCCCGCCGACGCGGCGGCCTCAATACTGACGCCGCGACACCTTCGCTGGGCGCCTCTTAGCTCAGCCGACCCGCGCGACCTTTCTCGCCCGCGGGTTGCTGGCGCGGACTTCCTGCGGGCTGGCCTCGTGGCGGCGCACCAGTTCGGCCTGGGCGGTGGCGTCGAGCAGCACGAACGGATCGGCCGCGCGGGCCGGCGCAGCGTGATCGCGGGTCTCGGACATTCAAAGTCTCGCTGGTCGCCAGCGGGGCCTACTGCCCGCCTGGACCCAGCCTAGGCCCAAGCGCCCAGCGACGTCAGCCCAAATGCGCGACGTCACGGTCGGAGGTCGACAGCGCCACCCGCACTTCCGCTCCCCGCACGGAAGCGAGCGTCTCAGCCTACCCGGGCGACCTTGCGGGCTCGCGGATTAGCGGCCTTGATCTCGGCGAGCTTCTCCTCGACGTGCTGGGTGAAGACGAACTCGGCCGGGCGCTGCTTGTCGATCGGGATGTCCTTGGCCATCGGGCCGTCGGTGCGCACGCCGCGCAGCTTGACGCCCAGCGCCTTCAGCGGGTGCTTGGTGATGTCGGCCACCGCGCTGGCTTCGAAGCCGCAGTGGACCATGCAGTCGGCGCACTTCTCGTAGTTGCCGACCCCGTACTTGTCCCACTCGGTGTTATCCATCAGCTCTTTGAAGGTCTTCTCGTAGCCTTCGCCGAGCAGGTAGCAGGGCTTCTGCCAGCCGAACACGTTGCGGGTCGGATTGCCCCAGGGCGTGCAGTGGTAGGCCTGGTTGCCGGCCAGGAAGTCCAGGAACATGGTCGACTGGGTGAATGACCAGGTCTTGCTGCCCTTGGCGCCGCGCTTGAAGATCTCGCGGAACAGCTGCTTGGTGCGGGTGCGGTTCAGGAAGTGCTCCTGGTCGGGCGCGCGCTCATAGGCGTAGCCGGGCGAAATGGTGACGCCGTCGATGCCGACCGCGGTCATCTCGTCAAGGAACCGCGCCACCCGCTCGGGATCGGCCCCGTCGAACAGCGTGCAGTTCAGGTTGCACTGGAAACCTTTTGATTTGGCGAGCTTAATCGCCTTCACGGCGATGTCGTAGACGCCGTCCTGGCAGACCGAGTGGTCGTGCATCATCTGGTCGCCGTCGAGGTGGATCGACCAGGTGAAGAACGGGTCGGGCTTGTACTGGTCGATCTTCTTGGTCAGCAGCAGGGCGTTGGTGCAGAGGATGACGAACTTCTTCCGCTGCAGGTAGCCCTCGACGATCTTGGGCATGTCCTTGTGCAGCAAGGGCTCGCCGCCGGCGATCGAGACCACCGGCGCGCCGCACTCGTCGATCGCCTCCATGCACTGCTCGACCGAGAGGCGCTGGTTCAGGATCTCGCCCGGATAGTCGATCTTGCCGCAGCCGACGCAGGCCAGGTTGCAGCGGAACAACGGCTCGAGCATCAGCACCAGCGGGTAGCGCTTCGCGCCGCTGAGCTGCTGCTTCGCAATGTAGGCGCCGACCCGCGCCGTCACCGCCAAAGGAATGGCCAAGGAATAGCTCCGCTGCCGTGGGCGACCATTGAGTTCCCCCGCCCATGCCGGACTTAGGCGGCCCCCGTCCTGCGATCAAGCCGCCCGCGCTGCAACCTCTCGCCGCGTGTTCGTTTGATCACATATCGGGCTGGCGTCCGCGGCGGCTTGGCCGGCGCACGGCTTTACGGCTAAGACTTTCCGCCAGGGCGGCGACCGTCCGTCGGGTGGAAACAGCGGGGAACGGCGGTTGACCGAGACCGAGGCGCCGGGATCGAACCGCGTCAGACGCGCGGCCGTCATCATCGCGCTGATCGGGCTGGTGCTGGCCACCGGCATCATCGCCTACGTCGGCTTCGGCAAGGTCGCCTCCGCCTTCGCGGAGATCGGCTGGAAAGGCCTGCTCGGGCTTTGCCTCACCTACCTGGGCCCGGTGGCGCTGCTGGCGGCGGCCTGGGTGGTGCTGGATCCCGGCGCCCCGCCGGCCAAGACCTGGATCACCTTCTACTTCGCCCGCTTGGTGCGGGACGCCTCCGGCGAGTTGCTGCCGTTCTCCTCGCTGGGCGGCTTCGTGTTCGGGGCGCGGGCGGCGATCCTGGGCGGCGTCGACCCGGCCATCGCCATCTCGACCACCGTGGCGGACGTCACCGCCGAGTTCATCGGCCAGCTCGGCTTCACCGCGCTGGGGATCGCCCTGCTCTGGTACCGGCCGGGGCCCGCGGGCGAGAACCAGCAGCTGATCACCTCGTCGATCCTGGGCCTGGGGGCCGGGGTGCTGGCCGCGGCGGCGTTCATCCTGTTGCAGCGGCGCGCGACCGGGCCGATCGAGCGCGGCGTCGCCCGCTGGGCCCCGAGCGCGCTCGCCCAGACCAGCGCCGTGGTGGCCTCGCTGCACGGGCTCTACCAGAAGCCGGCTCGCCTGACGGCAAGCTCGGTGCTGCACCTGAGCGCCTGGGTGCTGGGCGGCGTCGGCGTCTGGGCCGGGCTCTGGATCGCCGGTCGGCACATGAGCCTTCGCACCATCATGGGGGTGGAGAGCCTGGTCTATGTGGTGCGCACCATCACTTTCGCCGCGCCGATGGGCCTGGGCGTGATCGAGGGCGGTTACGTGGTGGTCGGCCACCTGTTCGGCCTGACCCCGGAGTTCGCCCTGGCGCTGTCGCTGATCAAGCGCGTGCGCGACATCGTCATCGGCCTTCCGGCCCTGGCGCTGTGGCAGGCGATGGAGGGCCGCCGGCTGCTGGCGTCGCCCGGCAAAGCGGCGGAGCCGACCTCCGAAGCCCCCTAATCGTCGCTCGAACTCGGCGCTGGCTCCGTCCCGACGACGATCGCCGGCTGGGCGCCGCCGAGGTCGGCCTCGAGGGCGAAGACGAACCAGCTGGTTCCGCCCGGCGGCTTCTTCATGAAGGTCTGGATCGTGACGCTGCGCGCGCCCCAGACGTACTGGTGACTGAGCCGCGCGTGGGCGCCGGTTCCGCTGCTGGAGTTGAAGCTGAAGCCGGTGTTGTTGACCTTGGTCGGCGCGCCGGGCGGCAGCAGGCTGCGGATACGGGCGAAGCCCTCCGCCGCGATCGGCGTCTCCAGCGCCGGATCGACGTGCGCGTCGCGGCTGAGGTCGGCCCCGGTGCGCACCTCCTCGAACAAGGTCCGCGCCACGCCGTCGCTTGCCTTGTCGATCACCGGCAGGCTGCAGGCCGTCAGGGACGCCGCGGCCGCCAGCGCGACCAGTGTCGAAGCCACTTTCATTGTCGCCGCTCCCGTCGCCTGATAGCTCCCTTGCAAACCATGGGATCAGGAGCGTCCGGCATGTTCAAGGGTGTGGATCACGTCGTCGTCGCGGTGAAAGACCTCGACGCGTCGATCGGGAAGTACGAGGCGATCTACGGCGCGCCGGTCAGCGACCGCAGCGAAGCGGCGGCCGCGGGAATGAAGATGGCCTTCTTCCGCTTCGCCGACAGCTATGTCGAACTGGTGTCGAACCTCGGCGACGAGGGTCCGATCGCCAAGCGGCTGGCCGATCGCGGCGAAGGCGTGCACCTGATCGCGATGAAGGTCGACGACCTCGACAAGACGCTGGCGGAACTGCGCGAGAAAGGCGTCCGGCTGGTCGGCGATCCGGGGCCCGGAAACGCGGTCAGGGGCCAGGTGTTCGTGCACCCGTCGGAGACCGGCGGCGTGCTGACCCAACTGGTGCAGCGGTAGCGGCGCCGCCGTGCGCCCCCTCCGTCACGGCGCTGACGCGCCGCGCCACCTCCCCCGCGTCGCTATGCTTTGCGGTGGAGGAGAAGGATCGCGGTTTCGCTCCTCCACCGAGTAGCGCAGCGAAACGGGGGAGGTGGATCGGCCGGCGAAGCCGGACGAGACGGAGGGGGCGCAAGGCCGCCGCAATGTAGTCTGCCCCTCACCGCATGAACCGATACCCCACCCCCGGCTCGGTCAGGATGTGCTTCGGCGTGGCCGGCTCGGCCTCCAGCTTCTGGCGCAGCTGGCCGACCAGGACGCGCAGGTAGGGCAGGTCCTCGACGTGGGCCGGGCCCCAGATGGCGGTCAGCAGCGCGCGGTGGGTCAGCACCTTGCCGTCGCCCTCGGCCAGCCGCGCCAGCAGCTCGTATTCCTTCGGGGTCAGCCGCACGGGCTCTCCTGCCCGGCTGACCAGGCGCTTGACGAGGTCGATCTCGAGATCGCCGGCGTCGATCGTCGCCGAGGCGCCGACGCGCTCCAGCCTGTGGCGAAGCGCGACCCGCAAGCGGGCGAGGAATTCGCCGACGCCGAACGGCTTTTGCACGTAGTCGTCGGCGCCGAGGTCCAGCGTGGCGATCTTCTCCGCCTCCCGCTCGCGGGCCGAGAGCACGATCACCGGGCCGGCATAGAAGGCGCGGGCCGCGCGCAGCAGGTCCTTGCCGTCCATGTCGGGCAGTCCGAGATCCAGGATGACCGCGTCCGGCGAGGTCTGGGCGATCGCCTTCAGGCCGGTCGCGCCGTCGTCGGCGCGCAGCGCCTCGAAGCCGGCGGCGCCCAAGGCGGGGCCGAGGAACCGGTGCATCTGCGGCTCGTCGTCGATCACCAGGATGCGGGGCTTGTATGCGCTCATAGCAGCCAGTGCGGGGTCCGCTTCTCCTTCGGCAGGCTGATCAGGATGCGCGTGCCGCGGCCATCGTGGATCGGGCTCGCGGCGGCGATCCGCCCTCCCATCGCTTCGACGAAACCCTTGGCGATGGCAAGCCCAAGCCCGGTCCCGGCGCCCGCCGCCCGATCGCTGCTCTCCTCCAGCCGCTGGAAGCGCTCGAACACCTGCTGCAGCTGCGCGGTCGGGATACCCTTGCCCTCGTCCTCGATGCTGATGACGACGTTGCGCTCGTCTTCGTAGACCGCCGCCTCGATCCGCGAGCCATCGTCGCTGTAGGCGATGGCGTTCTCGAGGATGTTCACCAGGGCCTGCTCCAGTAGCGCCGGGTCGGCCGGGACCGTGCTGATCGTCTGGGGGAAATCCCGCACCAGATGACGCTCGGCAAGCCGGCGCGAGACCCGGTCGGCGGCGGCGGTGACGACATCGCGCAGGTCGGTCGACTGCATGCGGGGCGCGACGCCGCCCCCCTCCAGCTTGGTCATGTCGAGCAGGTTGCCGACGTAGCGGTTCAGGCGCTCGGCCTCGTCGCGAACGCTTTCCAGCAGGTCGGTCTGCACCGGCCGCTCCAACTCCGGACCATATTCGAGCAAGGTGGTGGCGGCCCCAAGAACCCCGGCCAGGGGCGTCCGCAGGTCGTGGCTGATCGAGTTGAGCAGGGCCGTGCGCAGGCGCTCCGAACGGCGCAGGGCCTCGGCCTCGGACGCCTCGGCGGCCAGCTCGGCGCGCTCCAGGGCGATGGCGCCCTGGTCGAGCAGGGAGAGCACGTAGCGCTCCGACTCGCCGTCACCCTGCTTCTGGGGTTCGATCGCGGCGACGCCGGCGCGGGCGCTGACGCCCTGCAGCGGCCAGAACGTCCAGGCGGCCGACGGCAGCGTGCCGGTGCCGGCGCCGGCCGCCTCGCCGTGCTCCCAGGCCCAGCGGGCGGCCGCCATGTCCTGCGTCCCGAGGTTCGCCATCGCCGGCGCCGCTGCGGCCGGCGCGATCTCGCCGTCGGTCGGCAACAGGATCATCGCCTTGCCGCCGGTCGCCGCCGAGAGCTGTTCGGCGAGCGCGGTGGCCGCGTCCTCCTTCTTGGCCGAGGCCGAAAGGCGGCGGCTGGCGGCCAGGAGCGCGGTGATCGCCGCGGCCCGGCGGGCGGTGGCCTGCTGCTGGTCGCGCACCCGGCCTGCGAGCGCGCCGGTCACGACCGCGACGGCCAGGAACACGAACAGGGTCAGCAGGTCGGTCGGCTCGCCGATCGCGAAGGTATAGCGCGGTCCCAGGAAGAGGTAGTTGTAGACCAGGAACGCCAGGCCTGCCGCCAGCAGCGCCGGCCGCAGGCCCTGCAGCACCGCCGCGCTCAACACCGCGGCCAGGAAGATCATCCCCAGGTCCGAGGCTCGGAACGAGCGGTCGAGGTACCATGCGGCCAGGGTCGCAACCCCGACGTAGCCGAAGCCGGGCAGGTACTTTCGCCACGCCCCAGGCTCACGGGCCACCACCTCGCGCAGGCTGGGCCCCGACGGCTCGGAGGAGCGCTCGGTGACGATATGCAGGGCCACGCCCATGGCCTTGCGCATCATCGCGCTGGCGAACGACCGCCCGAGGATCTCGCGCCAGCGGCTGTCGCGCGACTTGCCGATGACCAGCTGGGTCACGTTGTTCTTGCCGCAGTAGTCCGCAACGACCTCCACGATATCCTCGCCGGTCAACGACAGGGTCGCGCCGCCGAGCTGCTCGCCGAGCTTCATCGCGTCGCTGACCCGCGAGAGCGAAAGCGCGCTCGGCGGCGCGCGGCCGGCGCGCTCGACGTGAGCGACGGTCCAGGGCGCGTTCATCATCTCCGCCAGCCGCCGGCCGGTTCGGACCAGGTGGTCGGCCATCGCGTCGCCGCCGACCAGCACCAGAATCCGCTCGCCGGCTGGCCAGGGCCCGGAGACGCCGGCGCGCCGCATCGCGCCGATCAGCTCGTCGTCGACCGCCTGGGCGGCCCGGCGCAGGGCCAGTTCGCGCAAGGCGGTCAGGTTTTCCGGCTTGAAGAAGTTCTCCGAGGCCAGCCGCGCCGTCTCCGGCACATAGACCTTGCCCTCGGCGAGGCGCTGGCGCAGCTCGGCCGGCGTGATGTCGACGATCTCGATCTCGTCGGCCTTGGTCAGCACGCTGTCGGGCACGGTCTCGCGCTGGCGAACGCCGGTGATCTTCCAGATCACGTCGACCAGGCTTTCCAGGTGCTGAATATTGAGCGTGGTCCAGACCGAGACGCCGGCGCCGACCAACTCCTCCACGTCCTGCCAGCGCTTGGGATGCCGCGAGCCCGGCGCGTTGGAGTGGGCGAACTCGTCGACCAGCAGCAGCTCGGGCCTGCGGGCCAGCGCCGCGTCGATGTCGAACTCCAGCAGCGTGCGGCCGCGGTAGTCGATCGGCTTTCGGGCCAGGATCTCCAGGCCCGGGGTCAGGGCGTCGGTCTCGCGTCGGCCGTGGGTCTCGACCACGCCGACGACCACGTCGCGGCCCTCGGCTTTGCGCCGCGCCGCCTGAGCCAGCATCTCGTAGGTCTTGCCCACCCCCGGCGCCATGCCGAGGAACACCTTCAACCGGCCGCGCCCCGCCTTCGCCGCTTCCTTCAGCAGCGCATCGGGATCGGGACGGCGCGGCTCGTCGAGCGTCATTAAGCCTTAGGCTGAGCCTTTGGGATGGCGGCGTCCAGCGCCTGATTGGTCAGCAGCACGTTGACGTGCGACTGACCGATGAAGCCGAGGAACGGGCCTTCGACATGCTCGGAGACCAGCTTCCTCACCGCATCGACCGACGCGCCACGGGCCCTGGCGATGCGGTCCGCTTGCAACAGGGCGTAGGCCGGCGAAACGTCCGGGTCGAGGCCCGAACCGGACGTGGTGATCGCGTCGTCGGGGATCTCCTGGTGGCCGGTCGACTTGCGCAGCGCGTCGGCGTCGCCGGCGATCCGCTTGGCCAGATCGGCGCTCAGCGGGCCATAGTTCGAGCCGCCGGAACTCGTCGGGTCGTAGCCGTTTGACCCCGCCGCGGACGGCCTGGGGTGCAGGTACTCGTCCTTGGCGAAGGGCTGCGCGAGCAGGGCCGAGCCGATCACATGGCCGGCCTTGTCGGTGACCAGGCTTCCGTTCGCCTGCACCGGGAAGGCTACCTGCGCGATGCCGGTGATCGCGAGCGGATAGGCGATCCCGAGCAGGAGGGTGAGGATCACCGTCGAGACGATGGCGGGGCGGATTTCGGAGAGCATGGTTCAATTCTCG
>CAVXOD010000006.1:0-78477 GCA_963763385.1 uncultured Pseudomonadota bacterium
GGCCGACGAAGTTGATGATGACGTCGACGATCTTGATGCCGATGAACGGCGCGACGATCCCGCCAAGGCCATAGATCAAGAGGTTGCGCTGCAGCAGCTTCGAGGCCCCGATCGGGCGGTATTTCACCCCGCGCAGGGCCAGCGGCACCAGCGCGATGATGATCAGCGCGTTGAAGATGATCGCCGAAAGGATCGCGCTGTGCGGGCTGACCAGGCCCATGACGTTGAGCGCGCCGAGCGGCTTCAGCGAGACCACGAAGATCGCCGGGATGATCGCGAAATACTTCGCGACGTCGTTGGCGATCGAGAAGGTGGTCAGCGCGCCGCGGGTGATCAGCATCTGTTTGCCGACCTCGACGATCTCGATGACCTTGGTCGGGTCTGAAGTCGAGGTCGACCATGTTGCCGGCCTCGCGGGCCGCCTGGGTGCCGGTCTGCATCGCCACCCCGACGTCGGCCTGAGCCAGCGCCGGCGCATCGTTGGAGCCGTCGCCGCACATGGCGACGAGCCGGCCCTTGGCCTGCTCCTCGCGGATCAGCCGCAGCTTGTCCTCGGGGGTCGCCTCGGCGAGGAAGTCGTCGACGCCGGATTCCGAGGCGATCGCCGCGGCGGTGACCGGGTTGTCGCCGGTGATCATCACCGTGCGGATGCCCATGCGGCGCAGGTCGGCGAAGCGCTCCTTCACGCCGGCCTTGACCACGTCCTTCAGGTGGATGACGCCCACCAGGGCGCCGTTCTCCGACACCGCCAGCGGCGTGCCGCCCGAGCGGGCGATGCGGTCGACCGCGGCGCTCACCTCCGCCGGCACGGCCGAGGGCGCAATACCGAGCGTCTTCAGGATCGCGTCGACCGCGCCCTTGCGCCAGCTCTCGCTTCCGGCGTCGAGGCCGGAGAGGCGGGTCGTGGCGCTGAACGGCACCGGCGTCGAATCCTTCGGCGGCACGCCGGTCAGGCCCTTCTCCAGCGCCAGCTCGACGATCGAGCGGCCTTCGGCGGTCTCGTCGGCCAGCGAGGCCATCATGGCCGCGCGGAGCGCCGCTTCGGGCCGCACGCCCGGCGCCGCGATCACCTCGGTCGCCATGCGGTTGCCGTGGGTGATGGTGCCGGTCTTGTCGAGCAGCAGCGTGTCGCAGTCGCCGGAGGCTTCGACCGCGCGGCCCGAGGTGGCCAGCACGTTGAACTTCAAGAGCCGGTCCATGCCGGCGATGCCGATCGCCGAGAGCAGGCCGGCGATCGTGGTCGGGATCAGGCAGATGAAGAGCGCGCCCAGCACCAGCGGGTCGAGCTTCACGCCCGAGTACTGGCCAAGGCCCAGCAGCGTCGCCACCGACGATCAGGAAGATGATGGTCAGGCCGGCCAGCAGCACGGTCAGCGCCATCTCGTTGGGCGTCTTGCGCCGCTCGGCGCCCTCGACCATCGCGATCATGCGGTCGATGAAGCTGTTGCCCGGCTCGGCGGTGATGCGCACCTTGATCCAGTCGGAGACCACGGTGGTGCCGCCGGTGACGGCCGAACGGTCGCCGCCGGACTCGCGGATCACCGGCGCGGATTCGCCGGTGATCGCCGCCTCGTTCACCGAGGCGACGCCCTCGATGATGTCGCCGTCGGAGGGGATCACGTCGCCGGCCTCGACCAGCACGACGTTGCCGGCGACCAGCTTGAACGCCGATGTCGGGACGATCAGCCCCTGCTTCTCGTCGACGATCAGCTTGGCCTTCACGTCGACCCGCTGCGCGCGCAGCGCGTCGGCGGCGGCCTTGCCGCGGCCCTCGGCGATGCTCTCGGCGAAGTTGGCGAACACGACGGTGAACCAGAGCCAGAGCGCGATCTGGAACGCCCACCAGGGGCTGGCGCCGGTGCGGAAGGCGTCGACGGTGGAGACGGTCGCCAGGAACGGCGACGATCTCGGTGGCCAGGATCACCGGGTTCTCGGCCAGCTTGCGCGGGTCGAGCTTGACGAAGGAGTCGATGATCGCGCGGGTCAGCACGCTGGAGGAAAGCGCGGTGGAAGCGACCGCTGAGCGGCGCTTTTCGCCCAGGTGGACGGCGACGTCGGTCATGGGAATTACAGGCTCCGAAGAGGTCAGTGTTGCTGGGCCACCGCGTCCAGCACCTGGAAGTGCTCGACGATCGGTCCCAGCGCCTGGCTCGGGAAGAACTGCAGGCCGCCCATGATCAGGATCACGCCGATCAGCAGGCCGATGAACAGCGGGCCGTAGGTCGGCAGGGTGCCGGCGGTGGGGGCAAGCTTGGGCTTGGCGGCGATGGCGCCGGCCATGGCCAGCACCGGCACCACGTAGCCGAAGCGGCCGAGCAGCATCGCGATCCCCAGCGTCGTGTTCCAGTAGGGAACGTTGGCCGAGAGGCCGGCGAAGGCCGAGCCGTTGTTCCCCGTCGCCGAGGAGTAGGCGTACATGATCTCCGAGAGGCCATGCGGGCCGGAGTTCTCCAGCGCCTTCAGGGCGACCGGGAGCACCGCCGCGACGGCGGAGAAGCCCAGGATCGAGAGCGGCAGGATCAGCACCGCCAGCATGGCGAACTTCACCTCGCGCGACTCGATCTTCTTGCCGAGGTACTCCGGCGTTCGCCCGACCATCAGGCCGGCGACGAACACCGCGATGATCGCCATCACCACCATGCCGTAGAGGCCCGAGCCGACGCCGCCCGGCAGCATCTCGCCGAGCTGGATCATGAACATCGCCACGCCGCCGCCGAGCGGCATGAAGCTGTCGTGCATGCCGTTGACGCCGCCGTCGGAGGCGCCGGTGGTGAATGGCGGCCCAGACCGCGGTCGAAGGCGCGCCGAAGCGGACCTCCTTGCCCTCCATGTTCACGGCGGTGGCGGCGTGCACGGCGTGCATGGCGGGCGCCGGCTGGGTCTCGGTCCAGTAGATCATCGCCGACGGCGCGCGAGACGAAGATCGCCATCACCGCCACCAGCGCCCGCGACTTCCTTGCGCGCCAGCGCGACGATGCCGAAGGCGAACACGCAGGCGTAGCCCAGCACGTTCATCGACGACGATCTTCGATGAGGTTGGTGATCGCGTTGGGGTTCTCGAACGGGTGGGCGGAGTTGGCGTTGAAGATGCCGCCGCCGTTGGTGCCGAGCTGCTTGATCGCCTCCTGGCTGGCGGTCGGATAGAGCGCGATGGTCTGCTTGCCGCCTTCCAGGCCGACGGCGCTGGCGCTGGCCGGCGAGCGTCTGCGGCTCGCCCAGCGCCACGTAGGCCAGGGCGACCACGATCGCGAACGGCAGCAGGACGTAGAGGCTGATCCGGGTCAGATCGACCCAGAAGTTGCCCAGCCCCTCGCCGCGATTGGCCGCGAACGCCCGGGCGACGGCGGCCGCCATGGCGATGCCGGCGGCGGCCGAGAGGAAGTTGTGGCTGGTCAGCCCGGCCATCTGCGAGAAGGTCGACAGCGACCTGCTCGGGCACATAGGACTGCCAGTTGGTGTTGGTGACGAAGCTGATCGCGGTGTTGAACGCCAGGTCCGGGCTCGTGCCCTTGAAGCCCTGCGGGTTGAACGGCAGCAGGTCCTGGAAGCGCAGGATCAGGTAGAGCACGAGGAAGCTCGCGGCGCTGAAGGCCAGCATGGCGATGGCGTAGGTCAGCCAGTTCTGGCTCTTCTTCGGATCGACGCCGAAGCGTCCAGTAGAGCGCGCCCTTCGACCGGCTTCAGCACCGGGTCGAGCCAGGTGCTCTCGCCCTGCCACACGCGGGCCATGTAGGCGCCGAGCGGAAAGGCCAGGGCGACGGTGACGGCGATGGTGAAGAGGATCTCGCCCCAGCCACGCGGGTCCATTTCGCGATGTCCTTGATTTTGTAGTTAGAATTTATCGGGGCGCAGCAGCGCCGCGACCATGTAGCCGGCGACCAGGATCGCGGCGGCGGCGTAGATCAGTTGCACGACCATCGCCTCAGACCCGCTTCAGCAGGACGGCGTAGGCGACGAAGACGCCAAGGACGGCGAAGCCGCCGGCGATGTAGATCAGATCGAGTCATGACGAAGCTCTTTCGCTCGGTGGCGACGATTCCGGGTCGGCGGAATATCCGACCCCAGGCGATCAAAACTCGACGCGGTTCGGCTGACTTCGACGTAAGGAACTCGTAAGCACGCAACGAGCCTGACAGTATCGACGGCGGCTCACCTTGCGGCAGATCAAACGCGTCGCAGCCGGTCCTCCGCCGGCGGCTACCGATGTCTCGGCGGCACGACGTCCTTGAACATCTCGAACGACTTCCAGGCTGGCTCGACCGGCTCCGCGTCGGCCCTGGGCGCGTAGACCGAGGGCTCGACCAGATCGAGGCGCGGGATGTAGCGCGGACAGTTTGGGAAGATGTCGGTGGGGGTGAGCTTCACCAGCATCTGCGCGCCGGGATGGTTCGCCATCTCAGGGTGGTCGTGGACAATCTCAGCGGCGCCGTTGATCCGCAGCCTGCCCGGTTTCTCGCCGAGGCGCATGAACAGCAGGCCGACCTTCGGATTGACGGCAATGTTGCCGAGGCTGCGGAACATGCCGTTGCCGTCGTAGTCGGGCCAGACCAGCAGGTCTGGCGCAACGATGCGCACGGAGCCCGGCTCGCCGCCCTTGAACGAGCAGTCCGGCTGCCCCGTCGCGTCGGCGGTGGCGAGGAAGAAGAACGGGCTCGCCTCGACGAACGCCTTGTCCGCGTCGTTGAATTCGCCGCGCCGCAGGGTCTCCTCCAGCCTGTCGGCCAGGGCGCGGCTCCCGAACCGATCCTGCAGCGCGCGCTGTCCCTGGTGGTACATGGCCGTGCCTCCCGTGCCCGATCAGCCTAGGCCCGGATCAGCCGCCGGTCAGCTCCAGCGTCGTCACCAGATAGGCGCCGGCCGCCGCGAAGGCGGCGTTGTGCCGCTCGATGATCTGCGGAACGGTCTCGCTTCCCCAACTCACCGTGCTGTGCGCGTCGGAGACGACCGTCACCTGGAGCCCGGCTTCCATCGCGCCCCTGACCGTCGCGGCCACGCACTCGTCGGTCTGCGCGCCCAGCAGCACCACCTCCTCGACGCGCTGCTCGGCCACCCAGCGAACCAGCGTCACGTTGCTGAAGGCGTCTCCGACGCTCTTGGCGAAGGTCGGTTCGTGCTCGGCCTGGCCCAGCGCCGGCCAGATCGGCCAGCCCGGCGCCCCCGGGGCGAGGCTGTCGCCCTCGCGGCCGTCGTGCCGCACGAAGGCGACCTTGCGCCGGGTGCGTCTGGCCCAATCCAGCACCGCCCGCGCTCGTTCAACCACCGCTTCGGCGTCATGCAGCGGCGGTTCGGCGACCCCGTCCAGCATCCCGGTCTGCAGATCGATCACGATGATGGCGGCATTGCCCGCGGGTCTAGCCTCGGTCATGGCCGGAACATATCCCGAACGCACGGCATGATCTAGCCCTTCGCCAACGCCTCGCGCCGTTCCTCCAGCTCCAGCCACTCTCCTTCGGCGCTGGCCAGCTCGGCGCGCGCGGCGGTCAGGCGGTGCATGGCGGCGTCGAACGCCTTGCGGTCGCGGGCGTACAGGCCAGGGTCGTCCAGGCGGCCCTCCAGGGCCACGATCTCGTCGGACAGCCGCGGCATCGCCTTGTCCAGTTCCTCAAGACGGCGCTGGTCCTTGTAGGTCAGCTTGGAAGCGACCCGGGCCGGGGTCGCCAGCGCGGTCTTCGCGGCCGGCTGCGGCGCCGCCACGGGGGCCCGGACCGTGTCGAAGAAGCCAGGGTTCTGCGTGACGAAATCGGTCCATCCGCCCGGCGTCTCGACCGCATGGCCCGCCCCATCCAGGGCGATGGTGGAGGTCGCGAGGCGGTCGATGAAGTCGCGGTCGTGGCTGACCAGGATCAGGGTGCCGTCGTAGTCGGCCAGCACGTCCTCCAGCAGGTCCAGCGTCTCCATGTCGAGGTCGTTGGTCGGCTCGTCGAGCACCAACAGGTTGGCGCTGCGGGCCAGCGCGCGGGCCAGCAGCAGCCGGTTGCGCTCGCCGCCGGAGAGGCTGGCCACCGGCTGGCGCAGCTGGCTCTCCTGGAACAGGAAGTCCTTGGCGTAGGCGGCGACGTGCTTGGGGCGCCCGCGCACCAGCACCTGGTCGCCGCCGCCATCCGCCAGCGCCTCGCGCAGGGTGATGTCGGCGGTCAGATCGGCCCGGGCCTGGTCGACATAGGCGATCTCGAGGCCCGTCCCCAGCTTCACCTCGCCGGCGTCCGGGGCCAGCTCGCCCAGCAGCAGCTTCACCAGCGTGGTCTTGCCGGCGCCGTTCGGGCCGACCACCGCCAGCCGGTCGCCGCGCAGGATGCGGGTGGAGAAGCCCTTGATCAGCGTCCGCTCGCCGAAGGCCTTGCCGAGCCCCTTGGCCTCGACCACGCGCTGACCGGAAACGCCGCCGGCCTCCGCCGTCAGCCCCAGCGTGCGACGCTGGCCGTGCATCAGCTCGGCCTTGCGCTCGCGCATCGCCGCCAGCTGCCGCGCGCGGCCCTCGTTGCGGCTGCGGCGGGCGGTGATCGAGCTGTAGAAGGTGTAGGTCTCGCGCTCGATCGCCTTCGAGAGCCGGCGCAGCGACTCGGCCTGCTCGGCGGCGATGCGGGCCGACCAGGCGTCGAAGCCGGCGAAGCCCTTGTCCAGCCGCCAGATCCGATAGTGCTCCAGCCAGAAGCAGCGCTGGGTGACGCGCTCCAGGAACGCGCGGTCGTGGCTGACGATCAGCGCCGCCGCCCGGGTCTCGGCCAGCATCGCCTCCAGCGTCTCGATGGCGAAGATGTCGAGGTGGTTGGTCGGCTCGTCCAGCAGCAGCACGTCGGGCTTCTCGGCGAACGCGCGGGCCAGCGCCGCGCGGCGCCCCTCCCCGCCCGACAGGCCCTGCGTCCCTCGGGCCGGATCGAGTCCAAAAGCCTGCAGCGCCGCTTCCGCCTCGTGGGTCGGCGCGCCGCCGGCGCCGGCGTAGGCCAGCAGCGTGTCGCCGGCGATGCCGGGCTCCTGCGCCACCAGGCTGATCCGCGCGGCCGGCTGCAGCGTGCGCTCGCCGCCGTCGGCCTCGGTCAGGCCAACCAGGATCCGCAGCAGCGTCGACTTGCCCGCGCCGTTGCGGCCGACCAGGCAGGCGCGCACGCCCGGCTCCAGCGCCAGGTCGACGCCGTCGAACAGCATGCGCGGCCCGTCGGCCAGGCGCACGTCCTTCAGGGCGATGATCGGGGGGCGGGCCATGGAGTTCGGGTCTTAGCCGAAGATCGGCGGGGCAACGAGCCGGCGGCCTTGCGCCCCCTCCGTCACGGCGCTGACGCGCCGCGCCACCTCCCCCGCGTCGCTACGCCTTGCGGTGGAGGAGCAAGATCGCGCAATTCCGCTCCTCCACCGTGTAGCGAACGCGAAACGGGGGAGGTGGCAGACCGCGAAGCGGGCTGACGGAGGGGGCGCAGGACCGCCGCGACGACCTCAATCGATCGTCTTCAGAACCTCGCCCACCGTCTCGAAGATCTGGCCGATCTGGCCTTCGCTGACGATCAGCGGCGGCGAGAAGGCCAGCGTGTCTCCGGAGGCCCTGATCAACACGCCGCGACCCAGCGCCCCGAGCAGCGCCGCATAGCCGCGCGCGCCGACCGCGCCGGACCTGGGCGCCAGGTCGATCGCGCCCATCAGGCCGTAGTTGCGGATGTCGGTCACGTGCGGCGCGCCCTTCAGGGCCTGGATCGCCTCGGACCAGGCGCCTTCAAGGCTCTTGCCGCGGGTCAGCAGGCCCTCGCGCTCGTAGATGTCCAGCGTCGCCAGCGCGGCGGCGCAGGCGACCGGGTGGCCGGAGTAGGTGTAGCCATGGAAGAACTCGATCGCCTCCGGCGGGCCCTGCATGAAGGCGTCGTGGATCTCGCGCCTGGCGAACACCGCGCCGATCGGCACGACGCCGTTGCTGACGCCCTTGGCGGTGGTCATCAGGTCGGGCGTGACGCCCAGCCGCTGGGCCGCGAACGGCGCGCCGACGCGGCCGTAGCCGGTAATGACTTCGTCGAAGATCAGCAGGATGCCGTGCTTGTCGCAGATGGCGCGCAGGCGCTCCAGGTAGCCCACGGGCGGCGGCAGCACGCCGCCGGACCCGGCCACCGGCTCCACGATCACCGCCGCGATGGTCTCGCCGCCGTGCAGCAGCGTCAGCCGCTCCAGCTCGTCGGCGAGCTCGGCGCCATGCTCGGGCAGGCCGGAAACGAACGCGTTCAGCTTCGGCAGGTGCGTGTGCGGCAGGTGGTCGACCGCCGGCAGGGTCGGGAACATGCGCCGGTTGTTGACCAGGCCGCCGACCGAGACGCCGCCGAAGCCGACGCCGTGGTAGCCGCGCTCACGCCCGATCAGCTTGGTCCGATGCCCCTCCCCGCGGGCGCGATGATAGGCGAACGCGATCTTCAGCGCGGTGTCCACCGACTCCGAGCCGGAGTTGGTGAAGAACACCCGGTCGAGCCCGGCGGGCGCCAGCGCCGCCAGCCGTGACGCCAGCTCGAACCCGAGCGCGTGGCCCATCTGGAACGGCGGCGAATAGTCCAGCTCCATCAGCTGGCGATGCACCGCATCGGCGATCTCCGGGCGGCCATGCCCGGCGTTGACGCACCAGAGCCCGGCGGTGGCGTCCAGCACCGCCTGCCCGTCAGCCATGCGGTAGGTCATGCCGCTGGCCGAGGCGAACAGGCGCGGCGCGGCTTTGAACTGGCGGTTGGCGGTGAACGGCATCCACCAGGCGGAAAGGTCGAGTTCGTTGCGGACGTCGAGCGGCACGGGCGGGTTCCTTTGAGAGCCTTCGCCGCATAGGCGCATCACGGGCGCGGCGCATCAAGCCGCCTCGCCGGTCAGTCGCGCGGAAAACCCGCAACGGCGCTGAGACGCGCCCAGGCGAGCGCCGCCGGCCTGCCGATCGAGCTCGGACGCCGCCGCCCGGTCGGACGCACGGCTTCGCGCCAGCGATGCTCCGCCGCCTCGGCTTCGGCCCAGCAGGTCGCGATCGCGGCCTCGAGAGCCGCCTCGCCGCGCGGCCAGGCGCCCGCCAGCCGGGCGCGAAAGCCCGCCTCCAGCGCATCGCGCTCGCCGGCGATCATCGCCAGCGCCGCGGGAAAGTCGGCCAGGGCGGCGCGGTGCAGGCCTTCGTGGCGCCACCACAGACTCTCGTTGTCGAACAGGTCGATCGGCGCGCCGACCGCGGGCAGCCGCAGCCCGACCACCACCGGCTTGAACAGGCTGAGGCAGGGCGCTGACGTGCCGGTGACCCAGTGCGTGACGGCGCCCGGCGTCAGGTCGGAGGCCATCGAGTTCACGGTCTGGCTGCGCCTGGCGCCGGTCGCCGCGTGCATGCAGATCGAGCGGCGAGCGGTCTTGCGCGGCGACCATTCGGGGTCGTCTTCGGCCTCCGCGCCATGATCGCGCAGCACCGCCACCAGGTCGGCCAGCTCTACTCTGCCGGACTTCGGCGCCAGCAGCGACGCCGCCCGCGCGCAGCGGCCGCGGCCGAAGGTCCCGGCGTCACGGACCGGGTCGATCAGCCGCTCGGCGAAGTCGAGCCGGCCCGCGTCGTCCAGCCAGCCGGCGTTCCGGGCGTGGGCCCGCAGGTCGTCGCTCATGGCGTCCGGCGCGCCGATACTGAGCGCGTTGGAGAGCGTGCGCACGCCGGCGACGCGCTCCACCGCCCACCATCGGCCGACCGTCTCGAGCACATAGGCTTCCCGCGCGTCGGCGATGACGAAGCCGTTGTGGTAGTAGAAGCGGCCCAGGTGGCCGCAGTCGCCGCCCTGGCCGTGACGCTCCAGCAGCGCGGTCATCACCGACACCGCCTCGGCCGCGCTCGCCGCCCGCTCCAGCCCCAGCCGCACCAGGTCCATGCCGGTCAGCGCCGGCCTGCGTTGTGCTGGGACGATCGAATGCATCGCCTCGTTGCCGATGACGACGCCGTGCTCGTTGGCGCCCATCTCTGCGCCCCACATCCAGAACGGGCGACAGAGCAGGCAGGCGTGGGTTTCCGCCGCCGCCTCGATCTCGATGTAGGTCAGGCGCTCGGCAGCACAGGTCCGCCGCCGCCGCGGCGACATCTCGACCCGCTGCGCCTCGTTGCGCTCGCGATCGCTGTTCTTGGCGAACAGCATCGCGCCGGTGGCGGTGGCCGCTGGCGTCGCGACGAGGGTGTCGCACATCAGCCGGCCAGCAGCGTCCGGGCGATGCGCTCGCGGGTGTAGGGCAGGTCGCGCAGCCGGGCGCCCAGGGCGTGGGCGACCGCGTTGCCGATCGCCGCCAGCGCCGGGCCGAGCGAGACCTCGCCCGTGCCGGCCGAGCGCTGATCCTGCTGGGTCATGACCAGCTCGATGTCGACCGGCGGGATCTCGTCGAAGCGGAGGATCGGGTAGTCGTCCCAGGTGGTCGACGCGATCCCGGTCCCGGCCAGCCGCACCTGCTCCTTCAGCGCCCAGCTGGCGGCCATGATCATGCCGCCCTCGAGCTGGTTCCTGCAGGCGTCCGGATTGATCACCTGGCCGCAGTCGGTGACGCACCACATCCGCTCGAGCCTGACCTCGGTGTCGACGGTGACGGCGGCGGCGGCGGCGACATAGGCCCCGCGGTCGCGGTAGCGGCAGTAGGCGAAGCCGAGGCCCCTCGCCCGTCCCCGCCGCGCCGCGCGCGGGCCAGCCGCACATCTGCGCCGTCCGCTCGACCACCGCCCGCGCCCTCGGATCGATGATGTGGGCGAGGCGGAACGCGACCGGGTCCTCGCCGGCCAGCTCCGCCAGTTCGTCGACGAAGCACTCGTTGGCGTAGGTGTTCACCGGCCCGCCGAGGCCGCGCAGCGACGAGGTGCGCACCGGCGCCTGCACCACGTGCTCGGTCACCCGCTTCACCGCGATCTCGTAGGACGGGATGGCGTTGAGGATGCCGCCACTGAAGCGCACGCCCCCCGGCAGCGTCGGCGGGACCATCGGCGGCCCCGGCGGCAGCTCCAGCGCGGTCTCGGCCAGGCAGCGGCCGCGGCCGCCGGTGTGCGAGCCGCTCCAGATCTCGGTCCCGTAGTCGGCGATGCGGCCGCCGGCGTCGAGTTCGGCGGTCAGCTCGATATGCATCGCCGTGCCGAGCGGCTCGTGGCCGAACTCGTCCTCGCGCCGCCACAGCACCCGGATCGGCCTGCCCGGTCGCCGCACCGCGATCACCGCCGCGTCGATCGCCGCATCGTCCGAGCCGTTATGGCCGTAGGTGCCGGCGCCCTGGGTGTGGACCACCTTGATCTTCGCCGGCGCCAGGCCGAGCACGCGCGCCAGCAGCGCGCGCATCGGATAGACGCCCTGGGCGTGGGTCCAGACGGTCAGCGCGTCGCCGTCGAACACGGCGAGGCCGCAGGACGGGCCCATCGAGCCGTGGGCGATGTAGGGGCGGCTGTAGCCGGCGGTGTGGCGGCGGCGGTTCGAGGGTTCGGCCGGCGGGACCGGCGAGGGAAAGCTGTCGCAGGGCAGCTCCTTCAGCGACGCGGTCTCGCTGAGCGCCGGCGCGAGGTCGCGCGCGCCGTCCCACTTGGCGGTCAGCTCGGCGGCGTTCACCGCGGCCACCACCGCCGCCTCGCTTTCGCCGATGAAGGCGACGAACTGCTTCTCGCGCAGGATCTCGATCGGGGCGCCCGCCGCATGCCGGATCGCGGCTTCGTCGAGGCTGGCGAGCTTGGCCGCGGGCCCCGGCTGGCGCAGCACGCGGGCGTGCAGCAGGCCGGCTGGCGCCAGGTCGTGCAGGTAGCCGGCGCCGAACACCTTGGCCGGCAGGTCGAGCCGGCCGTGATCCTTGCCGACGATCCGGTGCCGGTCAGGCGACTTCGGCGCCGCTTCCCCGGTCGGCGCGACCGCCAGGTCGACTTCGCCAGCCAGCGTCCAGTAATCCAGGCCGCTCGGCTCGCCGTCCTGCAGGAAAACGCCGTCCACGATGTCGAGCGCGCCGGGCTCGCAGCCCAGGCGGCTGGCCGCTGCGGCGGTGAAGAGGGCGCGAGCTTCGGCGCAGGCGAAGCGGATCGAGGCGCCGGAGCTCTCGGTGCTCATCGAGCCAACGGTCAGGCCCTCGTCCGGCGAGCGGTCGGTCTCGGGATTGACCACGTCGAGCTGGTCCATCCGCACGTCGAGCTCCTCGGCGGCGATCTGGGCGAGACCGGTCAGGGCGCCCTGGCCATACTCGACCTTGCCGACCGCGACGCGGACCAGGCCCGGCTGTTCGAACCCGACCCAGCGGTCGAGCCGCGGATTGGCGGCGAGGCTGGCGGGGACGCTCATGCCGGGATCCTTTCGCGCATCCGCTCGGCCGCCAGCGCGACCGCCGCCAGGATGCGGTTGTGCGCCCCGCAGCGGCAAAGGTGCCAGGCCAGCGCCTCGGCGATCTCGGCGCGGCTCGGGTCCGGGATTGCGGTCAAGCAGCGCCTTGGCCCCGACGATGATCCCGGCCAGGCAATAGCCGCACTGCCCGGCCTGCAGCTCGATGAACGCGGTCTGCAGCGGATGCGGCTGCTCGGCCGTCCCGATCCCCTCCAGCGTGGTGATGGGCCGGCCTTCGAGGTTGCCGACCTCGAGCTGGCAGGCGGCGACGTCCTCGCCGTCCACGATCACCGCGCAGGTCCCGCACTGCCCGGCCCCGCAGCCGAACCGCGCGGCCTTGAGGTCCAGGTCGTTGCGCAGGACATCGAGCAGAGTTGCGGTGTCGTCGATGGTCAGACGCCGAGCCTGGCCGTTGACGGTGAGTTCGATGTCTCGGATCAAGGCGACCTCGCGTGCTGGCGGCGTAACCCCTCACCTTCCCACGATGCTGCCGCATCGCGGGCCCCTCCCTCTCCCTCGGGAGAGGTCAAGAAAAGGCGACGCCATGGTCTTACACCTCTCCCAGAGGGAGAGGGAGGGGCCCAAGCGCGAAGCGTTTGGGAGGGTGAGGGGTTACGCCGCCCGACTAGATATCCGCGTAAACCTTCCGCTCGCCCGCCATCCCCGGATGCGTCACCGCCCCCAGGTGCGCGGGGCCGACGCCTTGCGCGAACTTCCACAGCGCGCCGGAGCCGTAGTCGGTCACGCGCGGCTGCCAGTGTCGCCTGCGATTCTCCAGCTCGATCGGGTCGACCTCGAGGTTGATCGTCCCGGCCTCGGCGTCGATGGCGATGATGTCGCCGTCCCTCACCAGCGCGATCGGGCCGCCGTCCTGGGCCTCGGGGCCGACGTGGCCGATGCACAGGCCCCGCGTGGCGCCGGAGAAGCGGCCGTCGGTGATCAGCGCCACCTTGTCGCCCCGGCCCTGCCCGGAGATCGCGGCGGTGGTCGACAGCATCTCGCGCATGCCAGGGCCGCCCTTGGGGCCCTCGTAGCGGATCACCAGCACGTCGCCGTCCTTGTAGTCGCCGGCCTCGACCGCGGCGAAGCAGGCCTCCTCGCCGTCGAACACCCGCGCCGGGCCGCGGTGGCCGAGGTGGGTCAGGTTGCCGGCCACCTTGACGATGGCGCCGTCCGGGGCGAGCGACCCCCAAAGGCCCACAACGCCGCCGGTGGGCGAGAGCGGATTCGACACCGGGCGGATCACCACCTGGTCGTCGCGCCATTTCACGTCCGCCAGGTTCTCGGCGATGGTCTTGCCGGTGACGGTCATGCACTCCCCGTGCAGAAAGCCGCCCTCCAGCAGGGTCTTCAGCAGCATCGGCACCCCGCCGGCCTCGCCCATGTGCTTGGCCACGAACCGGCCGCCCGGCATCAGGTCGGCGAGATAGGGCGTGGCGCGCATGATCTCGCAGACGTCGCGCATGGTGAACTCGATGCCGCACTCGTGGGCCATCGCCGGCAGGTGCAGCCCGCCGTTGGTCGAGCCGCCGGTCGCCGCCACCACCCGGGCCGCGTTCTCGAACGCCTTCCGGGTGCAGATGTCGCGCGGGCGGATGCCCTTCTCGATCAGCCGCACCACCGCCTCGCCCGAGGCCACCGCGTACTGGTCGCGGTCGAGGTACGGCGCCGGCAGGGCCGAAGACAGCGGCAGGGCCAGACCGATCGCCTCGGAGACGCAGGCCATGGTGTTGGCGGTGTACTGGCCGCCGCAGGCGCCGTCGCCGGGGCAGGCGTGCTGTTCCAGATCGCAGAGGTCCTCGAAGCTCATCCTGCCGGCCGAGTGCATGCCGACACCCTCGAACACGTCCTGCACTGTCACCTCGCGGCCCTTGTAGAGACCCGGCAGGATCGAGCCGCCGTAAAGAAACACGGAGGGCACGTTGAGGCGCAGCATCGCCATCATCATGCCGGGCAGCGACTTGTCGCAGCCGGCGACGCCGACCAGCGCGTCGTAGCCGTGGCCGCGGATGGTCAGCTCGACCGAGTCGGCGATCACCTCGCGGCTGACCAGGCTCGAGCGCATGCCCTCGTGGCCCATGGCGATGCCGTCGGTGACGGTGATGGTGCAGAACTCGCGCGGCGTCGCGCCGGCGTTCTTGACCCCGACGCTGACCGCATGGGCCTGCCGCATCAGCGCGGTGTTGCACGGCGCCGCCTCGTTCCAGCACGACGCCACGCCCACGAACGGCTGGTTGATCTCCCGCGTGCCCAGCCCCATCGCGTAGTAGTACGACCGGTGCGGCGCCCGGCTCGGCCCCTCGGTCACGTGCCGGCTGGGCAGCTTCGACTTGTCCCAGGTTCCGTCCGGCTTCTTGGTCATGGCGCGCACTCCCGAATTGGGGGCGCATCCCTAGCCGACAGCTTCCCCGGACGCCAACCCTACAGACGCCTGAACTGCCTGGGATCAACGCCAACAGCCAAGCACGTCATGGCCGGGCTCGTCCCGGCCATCCAAGAACGCGGGCTGCGGGGGTGCTCATGGGTTGCCGGCATTCCGCGCTTCGCGCTCCAGCCGGCGATGACGTGGGGGGAGTCTCAACTCCCTAACGTTCACCCCAAAGCTGCGAGCTGCGCCTCGTAGCTGGGCCGCAGCAATTTAACCCCAGATTCGTCACCCCGGACGAAGCGCAGCGGAGATCCGGGGCCGGATGCGCAGTTGCCTAGCTGGACGAGCGTCTTGGCGCCGGCCGGTCACGCCCCGGATAAGGCCTGCGGCCTTTCCGGGGTGACGGAATTGGAGGACGTCGGCTATCCCTGCTCCGGTCACCCAATGAGGACCGCCCGATGAATCTCGACGCCGTGCCGATCGGGGCCGATCCGCCGAACGAGGTGAATGTCGTGGTCGAGGTGCCGATCGGGGGCGAGCCGATCAAGTACGAGATGCACAAGCCCTCGGGCGCGCTGATGGTCGACCGCTTCCTCTATACGGCGATGCGCTATCCCGGGAACTACGGCTTCATCCCGCACACGCTCTCGGGCGACGGTGATCCGTGCGACGTGCTGGTGGCCAACACCCGGGCGATCACGCCGGGCGCGATCATGAGCGTCAGGATCGTCGGCGTGATGGTGATGGAGGACGAGGCCGGCGGCGACGAGAAGCTGATCGCCGTGCCGGCGCCGAAGCTCACCCAACGCTACGATCACGTGCGGAACTACACCGACCTGCCCGAGATCACGCTGAAGCAGATCGAGCACTTCTTCAGCCACTACAAGGACCTGGAGCCTGGCAAGTGGGTCAAGATCGTCCGCTGGGGCGACGCCGACGACGCGCGGCGGATGGTGCTGGAGGGCATCGAGCGGGCGAAGGCGGCGGGTCAGGATTGAACGGGCCGCTGCATGTCGAGGTCCACCCGGGCGCCGGGCCGCCGGTGCTGCTGGTGCACGGCATCTGCTCCAGCCGCGCGCAATGGCGGCCGAACCTGGCGGCGCTGGCGGCCGTCGCGACGCCGGTCGTCGTGGAGCTGCTGGGCCACGGCCGATCCGAGAGTCCGGACGATCCGGCCGAATATACGGTCGAGTCTTACATCGCGCGTTTCGAGGCGATCCGCGAAGCCCTCGGCGTCGAGCGCTGGGCGATCTGCGGCCAGTCGTTCGGCGCCGGGCTGACGCTGAACTACGCGCTGACGCATCCGGATCGCATCACTGCGCAGATCTTCACCAATTCCGCCTCTGGAATCGGGCCGCGCCGCGATGCCGTCGCCGGAGGCCCCGCCGGCCGCATCGCCGGGTTCGAGGCGCGCGGACGCTCCGTGCTGGAGGCGATGGCGTTCTATCCGCGCCGGACCGGCCGGCTCGCGCCGGAAATCGAGGACGAACTGGTGCGCGACGCCGAGCTGATCTCGCTGGGCGGCATGGCCCGCACCTTCGCCGTGACGATTCCTGGCCTCTCGGTCGCGGACCGCCTGGGCCAGATCACGACGCCGGCGCTGCTGGTGAACGGCCGGCGCGAGAAGAGCTTCCAGCCGCTGCGGGATGCGGCGGCGAGCGCCATCCCCGGCCTCGAGGTGGTTGATCTCGAAGGCGGCCACCCGATCAACCTCGATCGCGCGGACGAGTTCAACGCGGCGGTGCGGGACTTCCTGGGGCGACATCGATGACCCGCCCGCCGGTGCTCGGGGTCGATCTCGACCCGCAAACGCGCTGCGCGCACTGGAACAGCGCGCTGGACGTGATCGCGATCCGGATGAAGTGCTGCGGCGACTACTACGCCTGCCGGGACTGCCACGATGCGGTGGCGGGCCATCCGGCGGCGCTCTGGCCACGCTCCGAGTGGGACCAGCCGGCGATCCTTTGCGGCGTCTGCGGCGGGGAGCTTAGCGTTCGAGCTTACATGGCGTGCGACAACCGCTGCCCGGCTTGCGGGGCGGCGTTCAATCCCGGCTGCCGGCTGCACTACCACCTCTACTTCGAGGATTGACCACGCTCAGACAGCACTAAAGCACCGTGTCATCCCGGAAGCTCGCGCCAGCGAGCTGTCCGGGATCTGCTTTCGTACAGCCGCGCCAAGTAGATCCCGGATCTGCGCCGCTGCGCGGCTTGTCCGGGATGACATGGTTGGTGAGCGAGAGGACACCCAACTCCAACCCGCCCCTAGACACGGCTCCGCCGCCCGCGGGGGATGGTCGCGGGCGGCGGTCGGGCTTCAGCGAGGCGCCAGCTTAGCGGCAGACTTGAACCTGCTCGTAGCGCACGCCGCCGTAAGGGCCCGGATAGGCTTGGGTTTCCCAGCCGCACTCACGTTCGTAGTACGGATGGTTGTCGGCGAGCGCGGCGCCGAGGAACAGGCCGAACAGGCCCGCCGCCACCGCTCCGCCGCGGTCATCGCGACGATCGTGATCCCAGCCGCGGTCGCCGTAGCCGCGATTGTAGCCGCGGTAGTTGTTGTACCCGCCGCGGCCGCCGTCGAACGTGCGGACCGCCGCGCGATCGTGACCGTAGCCGTAAGGTTGGGCCGAGGCGGCGATGGGGGCGGCGGTGACGGCCAGGGCCGCGGCGGCGATCAAAAACTTCTTCATGACAAATCTCCTTGGCTGCCGGCGGGGGCGCCGGGGCTTCGTTCATGGCGGGAGATTGCGCCGGGGCCCCTGAACGGGATCGGAGGAGACCTGTTAGCGGCGGTTCATCAGCCGCCGGAGAGGAACGTCGCGCGTTCGGCCGGCTGCTCCAGATGCTGCGCCACCGCTTCGCGCAGCGCCTGGGTGGAGGTGGCGGAGGTCGCCGCGCGCTTGACCAGCACCCGGGCGATCGGGCCGATATAGCGGGTGAGATCGGCCTGCACCTTCTCGATCTCGGCGTCCGACAACGTCGGCGCGACGCCGGGCGCCGAACGTCCGAGCGTGTCGCCGGTCTGTTGCAGGCGGGCGCGGATGTCGGTCAGGAAGCGCTCGCGCTCGCCCGGGTTCTCGATGTTGGCGCCAAGACGCTCGCACATCGTCTCCGCGCTGTCGGCGTCGCGCGCGGCGAGTCGGACCATGCGGCCGGCGATCGGTCCGAGATACTGCGCCAGGCGCCGCTCGATCGCCCCCAGCAGCACGGTGTCGCTCAGCCTCGGGTCGGCGTCCGGGCGCGGGCCCTGGGAAAGGATCACGGTCGCGGCCGGCGCGCTCGTCGGCTGCGCGGCCTGCCCGAGCGCCTCGCGGATCGCCGCGGCCATCGCTTGGGCGCTCTCGAAGCGCTCGTCAGGGGTCTTGGCGATGGCGCGCTCGATCACCGCGCGCATCGCCGGCGGCAGATTGGGGTCGATGGCGGCCGGCTCGTAGAGCAGCTTGACCATCACCTCTTCGTAGCTGCGGCCGGTGAACGGCGTCCGGCCGGTCAGCAGTTCGTGCAGCACCGCCCCGGCCGAGAACACGTCGGAGCGGGCGTCGACCGCATCGCCGCGGAACTGCTCGGGCGACATGTAGCGCGGCGTGCCCATTACCGCGCCGGCCTGGGTCAGGTGCGAGGTCGAGATGCGCGAAATGCCGAAGTCCATCACCTTGATGCGGCCGTCGATGTTCAGCAGCAGGTTGGCCGGCTTGATGTCGCGGTGGGTGACGCCGAGGGCATGGGCGGCCGAGAGCGCATCCAGCAGCTGCAGCACGATGCCGGCGGCCGCCTTGGTCTCGATGCCCGCGTCCTTCGGCAGGTGCTCGTCCAGGGGCCTGGCGTCGACGAACTCCATCACGAAGAAGGGTTCGCCCTCGTGCGAACCGAAGTCGTAAATCGCCACGATGTTGGGATGCACGCAGCGGCCGGCGGCCTGCACCTCGCGGCGGAAGCGGGCGAGGTAGTCCTCGCGGCGGTTGCCTTCCAGCAGGTCCATCCGCACCAGCTTGATCGCCACCGGGCGGTCGATCTCCGGATCGTGGCCCTTGTAGACGACGCCCATGGCGCCGCGGCCGAGCTCGCTGTCGACGCGGTAGCGGCCGATCGTGGGGGGTGGCGGCGCGGCCATCAGGACTAGCTCATTCCCCCAGCAGTTTCATCGCGTTGGCGAGGCTGCGGCGCATGCGGTTGAACAATTCGGCCAGCGAGGCGATCTCGTCCTTGCCCTTGGGCGTGTATTCGGGGACGTCGCCTTTGCCGAGGCTGACCTCGTCGGCCATGTGGGCGATCTCCCGCGCCGGGCGCACCACCATCAGCCGCAGCAGCACGTTGAGCGCGACCATCGTCACCAGGAACACCAGCGTCAGGCCGCCAAGGAAGTAGAGGAACGAGCGCTGCGCCTGGGCCAGCGCCACGTGCATCGGCACCGAGACGATCTGCGCCCCGACCGCCTCGTTCATCTTCCAGCCGAAGCCGCCGGCGGTCGCCGTAGAGCGCGACCATCGCCGGCGGCGCCTTGTCCGGGGTCGAGTGGCAGGTCAGGCAGCCAGGGTCGGTGACCCGGATCGGCTTGGAGAGCGAGAGCACCGGGCCGTCCGGCGTGTCGCGCTGGCTGACGACCTGCTTCAGCGTCGCGTCGGCGCGGAACCGGTTGATCAGCGCCGCTTCCCAGTCGGCGGCCTTGTCGGCCGGATCGGTCGGATTGAGCGCGGCGTCCTTGTAGCTGTAGTCGGGCCAGTCCTTCTGCACCCGGCGGAACTCGTCCTGCGCGGCCAGGAACGGGATCGACTGCGGCGCGAAGCCGGTCCCGGCCTTGTTCAGCAGCGGCGCGACCTCCTGGTCGGTGTAGTGGCTGGCGCCCTCGCCCTCGGCGGCCATCAACGCCGCCTCGTGCAGCACCTCGCGCCGGGCGGTGCCTGCGGCGATCTGGAAGGCGAAGGCCGACGCCAGCGCCAGCCCGACCACGAACGCGGCCGCCAGCGCCAGGTTGAACTTGGTCTGCAGCTTCACGTCCGCCCTCCCCGGCCTTGGCGCAACTTAGTCCGAGCCGGGCGATCGCCGCCAGAGCCTGGAAGCCGCTATCCGCCCCCGAAAATGCGCTCGAACAGGCTGGGCTTCTTGGGAGCCTTAGGCGGCGGCGCCGTCTGGGACGGCGCGGCCTGCGGCGCGGCCGGCGCAGTCGCCTTGCCGGAGGCCGGCGCGGCTTCGGCTGACGGCTCGGACGCCGGCCCGGTCTCCTCGGCCGAACCGCCGCGCTCGCGCGCCGTCGGCGCGCCAACCGGTGCGTCGCGGCAACCGGCGACCGCGGCGCGCGCCGCGGCCAGGCTGTCCTTCGCGTCGGCCACGCCGGCGCCGGTGGCGATGTCGGTGGCAAGGCCCCCGAAGTCGGGCAAGGTCAGGGGCCGGTCGGCGATCGCCGCCACCGCGTCGGCCTTGTCGCGGCGGTCGGAGAGCATCGCGGCGACGGCGGCCTCGGCCCTGGCGCCCGGCGCCGCCGCCCGGGCGAAGCACCCGGTCAGTCGCGGCGGCGCGGGAAGCGCGGCGATCGCGGCGACGATCTGACCGCGATAGCCGGCCAGGACCAGCTTGCCGGCGCCCTGCGCGCCGGATTGCATCGCGGTGCGGACGGCCGTCAGGAAGCTGGCGTCGGCGGCGGCCAGGTCCGACTGCTGGCGCTCCAGGTGGGCGGCGAAGTCGTCGAACTTCACCCGGTCCGGCCGGCTGTCCTTGTCGGGATCCGGCATCGGCGGCAACGCCGGGGCGGCGGCCTGCGCGCCGGTCGCACCGGCCGTCGCCGCGTTCGACGCCGATCCCTGCGCCGGCGCGGCCGAGTTGGTCGCCGGGCCACAGCCGGTCAGCGTGACCAGGGCCGCGAAAGCTGCGACCGCAGCGCCGCGCCGCGCAAACTCAGTCGTCAGAACATCGTCGCCCGATTTCATCCGGCCACAAACTCAGGTCTCAGATCGCGGGGATCCAGCGCCGACAGACCCAGAGCACCAGCGCCAGCAGGATGCAAGCTGCGCCGCTGACCCCCGCGTCCGCCAGGAAGCTGCCGTTCACCCCGCCCAGCGCGCCGTAGGCGTGGCCGTCGACGAACTGCATGTAGGTCAGCGGCAGGCTGGCGGCGCTGTTCAGCAGGCCGAACTGGGTCGCCGCGAGCGGATTGCCGTGTCCGATCGTGCGCAGCACGATCATGTTGCCGACCGAGAACGACGCCGCCTGGAACACGTTCTCGCCCAGCATGGCGACGCCGAACGTGGTCGGGCTGCGCGCCATCAGGATCAGCGTCAGGGTGAAGACCGCGCCGAGGCCGCCGACCATCAGGTAGAGCGGCCTTGGCGGCACGAACCGGGCGAGGACCGGGATCGCCAGGCTGCCGCAGACGCCGGCGATGGAGATGCCCAGCCCGCCGATCAGGCCGACCAGACTCTCGGGCGTGCGGAAGTCGCGGCCGAGACCGCCGAGGATATTGGTGAGCGCGAAGGAGGCGCATGGGGCCAGGAAGATCGCCAGCGTCCAGAGCACGGAGGGACGCCGCAGCAGCGCCAGCACATCGCGGGCGAAGGCGGCGAAGCTCTCGCTGGCCAGCCGACCGTCGGCCGGCGGGCACTCGACCCACAGGAACAGCGGGATCGCCGCGATGATGGACAGACAGAGCAGGCCGGCGCCTAGCGCGAACGGCAGGTCGCGCACGGCGACGATGGCGACGGCCGAGACCAGCCCGCCGCCGCCGAGATTGACGACCGTGAACCACGCCCCCAGCGCGCCTTTCTTGTCGGTCGGGGTCAGGTTGCCGAACCAGCCGCCCACCGCGGAGACGCAAAGGCCGATGGCTAGGCCCGACGCGAACATCATCGCTGTCAGCACCGTCAGGTCATGCAGGTACAGCAGGCCGCCGTACTCGGTCGCCCCGCCCAGGATCGCGAACAGGATCGCGTAGAAGCGGCGGCTGAAGCGCCAGTCCAGCAGCGGCCCGAGCAGGAAACTGACGAAGCCCGGGATCAGGGCGATGCCGGTCACCGCGGCGATCTGCGCTTCCGGCACGTGATTGGCCGCCAGCAGGGTCGGCAGCGTGATCAGGGTCAGCGAGCCCGACGCGCCCAGCGGCAGAAATCCCAGTCCCATCAGCCACACCGGCGGCAACCGCCGCGCGGCCGGCGGGTCTGGCGCGTCGAGAATCTGGTCAGTCGTCATCCGGCCCCCGTCGCAAGCTTCGACCACGAAACACACGAAAGGACATGAACATTTGCAATGTCATCCCGGAGAGCCGCGCAGCGGACTCATCCGGGATCTACTTCGGCGCCAGCGCTAAGTAGATCCCGGATCTGCGCCGCTTTGCGGCTTGTCCGGGATGACATGGAGGGTTGGCTAACTTCCGTGTTTTCCGTGGTCAACCGAAGCCGGCGCCAGTTCACCTGCGGCCGCCAGAAAGCGCCTCAGCACGTTCAGGGTGATCCGGGTCACGAACGGGTCGTTCGCGGCCAGGCCGTGCGCCCACTCGGTCGTGCCGGCGTTGAACACCTCGCCGGCGCCCTTGCTGAAGCTGGCCATCACCGCGTGGCCCCGCAGCACCCGCGCCTGCGCCTCGGCCGAGGCCGAGCCGTAGGCGATCTGCGCCACCACCCCCAGCTCCTCCGGCGGGATCAGCGGGCGATAGGGGCTGGGCGCCTCGGCGAACGACGCGGGGGCCAGGGCGATGATCTCGAGGTTCTCCGGCACGCCGAGCTCGGGGAGCGCGGCCGGCAGGTTCGCCTCGTCGAAGCGGAAGCGGCAACCGTCGTTCTCGTAGCCGATCAGCGGAACCTGATCGCCGATCACGTCGCCGTAGTAGAGATCGCAGCCCTCCAGCGCCCAGTGCCGGTCGCGATAGACCGTGTAGCCGCCCTGCCCGCGCGCCGCGCAGAGGCCGAGACGATGGTAGCCGGCGAAGATGAAGCTGAGGCCCGTGGTCGCAGCCTCCGGATTGCCGAACGCCGGGTGCGACCAAAGGTGCGTGCCCGCGGCAGGGTTGGCGTCCGCCGCCGGATCGCGCTCGAAGCCGCGCCACTTGTGGCAGATCATCGTCCGCCCGCCGTCCTCCCAGCGCACCTTCCAGAACGAGGTGTTGCCCGAGAAGATCGCGAGGCGCCCGCCGCGCTCCACGAACGCGTCGATCGCCGCGCGTTGCGGCGCCGACCAGTATTCGCTGTGCCCGACCAGCACGACGACGCCGTAAGGGTCCAGCGCCTCGGGGTCGGCGTCGAGGTCGAAGTCGGTCAGGTAGTCGAGCGCCAGGTCCTGGTTTTCCGCCCAGGCTGCAAATAGATGCTCCCACTTGTTGAGGTAGCCGGCCGAGCCGTCGTAGGGGCTCTGGCCGTGGGCGCGGGACCAGGCCGGATCCGCGCCGGCCCAGCTCGGCTCCTCGAAGCCGCGCTTCCTCAGGTTCACCAGGCGGGGGATGTCGGCCGGCGGCGCCAGCAGCAGCGGCGGGAACGGCCGCTGGCTGGAAAGCACGCCCAGCGCCCCGGCCATCGCCTCCGGCAGCCGCTGCTCGCGCCGCATCAGCGCGCCGACGTCGCAATAGGCGCTGCGCCCGCCCCAGTAGTTGTAGGCGGCCAGCGTGTTGGTCGCCAGCACCAGCGCCATGCGCGAGCCCCCCCTTCGCGTATCGGGCGCGCCGGCCGGCGCCTTCACGCAGACGAAGTGGTGCGTCGTCTTCGCCGCCCGCCCCCGTCAGCACGATGTCGTAGTAGCCGGAGCGCCAGTCCGCGCCGACCGCGACCTGCGCACACGCCGGCCAGCCGCAGCCGTTGCGGTCGGCCTCAGCCGGCGTCGGATGCTCGCCGACGTCGACATCGCGCGTCAGCACCACCTCGCGGCCGGCGCCGACCCGGGCGATCTCCAGCCGGCAACGCGGCGAGGGCGCCGAGGCGTGCAGCGTGAAGCTTTCGCCCGGGCGAAGGCTCAGCCGGTCGGTGTAGCAGGCGATCATGCCCCGATCCTTCCGGCGCCTGGCGGGCGAGCGCAAGAACCCTTCCCCCTCAGGGGGAAAGCGGCGCGCCGTTGCGCAGCAACGCGTCGCCGATGGGGGATGTCTCCGCCACCGGAGCCCCCATCGGCGGAGCGCGCTTCGCGCGGCTCGCCGCTTTCCCCCGCAAGCGGGGGAAGAGTTTGCTCAGGCCTCCGTCTCGTAGTGCAGGTACATCGACTGGATGCCGATCTTCCCGGGCCCGGTGAAGCGGTTGACCACCAGGTTGAAGCTGGCGCCGAACAGGCCCGAGGTGATGCGGTCGACGATGGTGTCCATCCGCACGGTCGGCTCCTTGTAGAGCCAGCCGCCGGGCTCGACGTCGATCGTCTCGCCCGGCCCCAGCTCCTTTTCGAACACGTTGCCATAGCCGTGCAGCCACAGGATGCCGTCGCCCTTGTGGCTGTGGAACTTGTCGATGAAGAAGCCGGTGCCGCCGAACAGCATGTTGGCGACGCCCTTCAGCCGGGTGAAAGAATAGTCGATCGCGTCGGTGGCGGCGAGGAACTGGTGCTCGCGCACCTCCAGCTCGCGCCCCTGCGGCAGGTGGATCGGCACGATGTGGCCAGGACCGTCGCGGCTGAAGGCGATCATGCCGGGGCCCGAGGCCTCGGTGACGAAGATCTGCATCCCCGCCATCATCCGCTTCAGCGCCCCCTGCATCGGCTTCAGCTTGATGACGATGGTGGAGTGCTTCCACAAGCAGGATGTGGTGCTCGAAATAGATCGGCGTGCGGCTGACATCGACCGTCAGCACCGGCACCAGCTCGCCGTCGACATGGTAGGTCACCCCGCCGAAGGTCTCGGCCTCGGCGGTCGTGGGCATCAGTTTCGGCAGATCAGACATCGGCGGCTCTCCATTGCGCTCCGCAAGTCGTCCCGCCGCAGGTATGGCCGAGGTTGCGAGTCCGGGGAAGCTCTGGTTCCGCCGGTAGCCAGCGGCGGCGCCAGGCAGGCGTTGAAGGGGGCCGGATCTCCCTCCAGCTCGGTCATCGCCGGGCCTTGTCCCGGCGACCCAGGCACGCGGAACGAGGGATGGCCGCGCATGGCGCGGCCAGAGCGCCGACGGTGGTCATGGGCAGCCGGGACTTACGCCCGGCTGTGACCGAAAGAGTTGAAATCGTTCAAGCTCGGCGGAATGAGCCCGCCGCCATCAAGAAAACCTCAGCCGCCGCCAATATTTGTGGCTGGCTCGCCCCGCCGCCCTCTGCCACGTTGAACCGCGCATGAATGGAGGCCCTGCCCCATGAGCCAGACCGATTTCGCGGACGCCGCCGCGACCACCAAGATCGCCCCCTACGTCCCGCCGCTCCAGCGCACCCAGGGCCAGCCGGCGCCGATCGCGGCCAACGGCGGGCTCTCCTACATGTCGTTCGACAAGAACGGCGACGCCGGCACGGCCGAGGCGCTCAAGGACGCGCTGGCCAAGATCGCCTCGGGCGAGGACCGCCGCACCGCGCAGATGATCGAGGCCGCCCCGCCCGGCCCGATCGCCACCCGGTGGGGCCCGGGCTTCCGCAGCTACGACGAGTGCCTGGAGCACATCCGCGCCACCGGCCTCGCCGCCCCGGACGGCGGCCTCGCGCTGCCCCTGCCCTACACCGTCGACGAGCAGACCAGCTACGTGGTGGTGCCGTCCCACGCGCTCTGGCGCGACCCGGCGCAGGCCGAGACCGCCGAGTTGATCCGCCGCGGCGAGAAGGCCAGCCGCCGGCGCGACCTCTACTTCCCGCAGGTGCTGCGCGACGCGCGGCGGATCGGCGAATACTACCCCGGCCTCTCGCCCGAGACCCCCGAGTGCATGGACCGGCTCGGCGTCTCGCTGGCGCACCTGGAATCCAAGTGCGCCAACTTCTACGACTCCGCCGAGGTGGAGCGCGTCTACTACCCCGAGATCGAAAAGCTGCTGCTGGCGTTCTTCCCCGGCGCCACCGACGCCCTGGTCTACAACCACGACGTCTTCGACAAGGACTACGCCGGCGACCCGCGCGAGGATCAGGACGCCAAGAACCCGGGCGTGAACAAGGGCTACGCCAACCTGGTCCACAACGACCTCAACGACAACAGCGGCCGCGTGCGCTGCCGCGAGCTGCTCACCCGCAACCTGCGCAACTTCGGCCGCACCCAGCACTACAGCGAGGCGCAGGCCGACGCGAAGATGTCGCGCCGGTTCATGTCGATCAACCTGGCCAAGCCGATGGAGACGGTGGAGCAATACCCGTTCGTGCTCTGCGCCTGGCCGTCGTTCGCGGGCCAGCCCTACATCACCAACTACCGCATCTACGACGACCGCGTCGGCGAGACCACGCGCTTCACCTACCGCCCCGAACACGAGTGGTACTGGTTCCCCCGCCAGACCCCGACCGAGGTCTCGATGCTGAAGTGCTACGACAGCCAGACCGACGGCTCGGTCTCCCGCTGGTCCTTCCACACCGCCTGCGTCGACCCGACCGCGCCGGCGGACGCCCGGTGCCGGAAGAACGTGGTGGTGCGGAGCTACGTGTTTTTCTAGGGGGACGGGAGCGATCACTAAGCCTCGCCCCGCATCGCGGGGAGAGGTCGAGCGAGGGCGTCAGCCCTCGTCCGGGTGAGGGGCCCTTGCGCGCCAGCGCCAAGCGTTGCCCGCGTCAGAGATCAGTATTGTGTCCCCGGATAACCGCCGGATCGTTTGGTACTCAGCGGTGGCGGACGCAGCCGCACCGGAGGCAATAGCCATAGTTGCCGGACCAGTTGGAAATGTCGTTTGACGACTGACCGCTGAACTCTAGGTTGGCCCCCTACCGGAAGTCGGGGAGGGCTGTCGGTGTTAAAGGTCTCGCCGAATGTAGCGGCAGCCGTTGCGTTGGCCGTTCAGTTCCTAGTGGGCGGATGTCTCTTCGTTGTGATCGGAGGGGTCGCCGCTGGCCTACACATCCTTGTGGCATGGGGGGAGACCCACGATGTGTTCCCTCCGCTGGTCAGCTACGGGATGGGCGCGCTTGAGTTTTTGGTATGGAGTGCCGACGTAGTATGCTTCGCGCTCTTTGTGGCCTCGGAAGTATGGCGCTTCTGGCTTACGATTCGGGAGACGTGGAGAAGTTAGATGTCTGCGACCAACAAGTCCGATGGGGACGAAAAGGAACCGGTCGTGATCGACCGTGCCTTTATCCATGCGCAGGTGTCGAACGCTGCTGCTCAGTTCTTCCGCCCACTCACCGTCGTGTTTGAGAAGGTCGGTCCCAATACGTATGTGGCGCGCGTACCGAAAGAGGATCGCCACTAGGATGGCGGGCCACCGAAAACCCGCCGAAGAGGACGAGGCCCAAAGCCGCCGCTTCATAGATCTGGCTCACGAGCTGGAGGAGAAAGGCGAGCTGGACCCGGAGGAGAGCGGGCAAGCCCTAGAGAGGCTGGTCCGGATGGTCGCCCCGAAGGGCAAGAGACCGAGTTAACGTCTCGATGGCGTCAATGGCTCGCAGGGCCAGCCCCACAGCCAGGAGCGTCGTGCCAACCTGAATCCGGGCGTGCTGGTTGCTGTCCCCGTAGTAGCCGCTTCCCGCTATCGCGAGAAAGAGACTCAGGCCCCCGGAGCCGAAGGCAAGTATCTGGCCCCACTTGGCACGTCGCCAGCGGCCCGGCTTGGGCGCCGCGTCCGGCGTTGCGCCGGCGTCAACGTTCCCGCCTCCGTCCACGGTCCAAACTCGTTTGGTGCCTGCCACGAAGCTGCACCATATCACAATCCAGTTGAGGTCCGGCGCCGGAAGTGCGACCTTCGGCGTTGCCGTTCGCCGCGTCCACACTTCCGGGCCGTCCTTTGGCAACCCCAAGATAGCCCCGCCCTGGCCGGCGGGGTTTTCTATTTCCGCTCCCCGTACTGACGGCGTTGGCCGCGCTGGGCGCCGGTATCCGCGCCGGGGCTCATCTCTCTAAGCCTGAACATGACCGCTCCTTTCATCGAGGAGCTTGGCCGATCCGAAATACGCGGTCGATTTCCGCGCGAATTACACGGAAATTGCGCGTCTATTTTTCCGTTTTTCCTTTTCTTCCAGGGGTTTGCTTTCCGCGTATTGCGCGGAAATCCTCAAGAAATGGGTCCCTGGGAACCTTGAAGTCCGGGTAGCAGGCCTGGACAGCCAAGTAAGCTCGCGACTCGGTGCCCGCGCTCCCGAACGTTTCTGCATAGAGGCGCGCGAATCGCTGGCGCTCTGCGGCCGGCAGCGACTTCCGGTCGTCTGGAGCGGACGTTGAAGCTGGCCGGCGCGCTTGCGACGACGCCGGAACCGTCATTGTCAGATCACGCGAGGAAGCCGACCTTATCTCGGCAATGTCGTCGGGACTGAAACGAACGCCGTAGAAGTGGAAATCCCTTTGGTGGCGCGATCCATAGTCCGTGGTGTGGTCGAAGGTCACCGTCGTCCAGAAACGATGGCCCAGCGAGTTGATGCCGTCTCGCGGCCACGCCCTTGCTGTGAGCGCTCCGAAGTCAGCCCGTTCAAGTCTACCAGCCGTCTCGACAACCGTCGTCTTTGCGACCGTCCTAATTAGGCCGCGCCGCACGCGCGCAATGATTTCAGACGCAGCGGATTGGTGGTCCATCTCGCGCTCTAAGAAGACCAATGACTGCGGCGGCGTCAGCCAGCGCTCGTATTCCTCGGGGCTGATGCTGTCGTCCGCCATTCCGCCCCACCCGGATCGAATCCGGGCGAGCTTATGGCGCCGGCGGCTAGTTTGGGTACGCGAAAGACTATATCGCCGAACGTTTCACCTGAAACACTTTTGGTAACAAAGTTACGGTTGCAGGCAATTCAAACAGCCGATAGCTGGCCCGGATGGGATCGCATCGCGGCGCAGGGAGTTCGGGACAACGCGACGGCGGCGAAACGGGCCGGGGACCGATATTATCGGACGTTAGCGGTGGGAATCCGCGGTTCAGGCGCGTCCCGACGGCGGCGACCGACACATCCGACATCCTTCTCACGTCATTGCCGGCTGGAGCGCGCAGCGCGGCATGCCGGCGATCCATGCCCACGGTTCCGGGGCTCGCGTGCATGGATAGCCGGGACAAGCCCGGCTATGACGTGATCGGGGTGTTCAGCCTGGGCAGGATCGGGGCGCGAGCGTTACCGGAACTCCAGCCCCTCGAACGACCCCGACTTCCGCCATTCGTCGATGTACTGGAAATAGGCGAAGGCGCCGGCCGGGTAGCCGACGTTGTACTTCGCCGCCTCGCCCATCGGCTGGCCCTCGTTGTTGTAGTAGCCGGGCGTGCAGTCGGGCGAGCCCATCATCATCCGGCCCATGCCGGTCAGCAGCAGCTCGATCCAGGCGTCCTGCGCGGCTTGCGTGACCTCGACCTCCTTCGCGCCGGCGTCCTGCGCATGACGGACGATCGCGGCGATGGTCTGGCCGGCCTCGGTCAGGTTGTGCGGCACGTTGGAGATCAGGTTCGCGCCCTGGGTCGGCTGCACGAAGAAGGCGTTGGGGAAGCCGTGCACGTGGATGCCGTGCTTGGAGCGCATGCCGTGGGCCCAGGCTTCCGACAGCTTCAACCCGTCCCGCCCGGTCAGGTCGAAGCCGGCGCGGCGCTTGTATTCGGTGCCGACCTCGAAGCCCGACGCATAGATGATGCAGTCGACCTCGTATTCGCGCCCGCCGACCACAACGCCCTTCGCGGTGATCTTCTCGACGCCCTGGCCGTCGGTGTCGATCAGGTGCGCGGCCGGCTCGTTGAACGCCTGCAGGTAGGCGTCGTGGAAGCAGGGCCGCTTGCACAGCTGCCGGTACCAGGCCTTCAGGCTCTGGGCGGTCTCGCGGTCCCGCACGATCTGGTCCACCCGGGCGCGGATCTCCTCCATCTTCTCGAAGTCGGAGTCCTCGAACGCTTCCAGCATCCCCTGCGGGGTGCGCTTCTCGGGCGGCAGGCCGGCGATCCGGCTGCGGATGCGCCGCGACAGGTCGGTCCAGCCGTCCTGCACCAGGTCCTCCTCGGTCCAGGCGCCCATGCTCTGGTTGGCGGTGAAGTTCTCCAGCCAGCGCTTCTGCCAGCCGGGCGTAGCCATCCCGGAGAACCAGTCCGGATCGATCGGCCGGTTGCCGCGCTCGTCGATCGACGAAGGGGTGCGCTGGAAGACGTAGAGTTCCTTGCACGCGCGGGCCAGGTGCGGCACGGCCTGCACGGCCGTGGCGCCGGTGCCGATGATCGCGACGCGCTTGTCGGCCAGCTTGCTGAGCGAAGAGCCGCCGTAGGAGATCGTGGCCGGATCGCCGCCGGTGTAGTCGTAGTCCCAGCGGCTGGTGTGGAACGAGTGGCCCTTGAAGTCCTCGATACCCGGGATGCCGGGCAGCTTGGCGACGTGCAGCGGCCCGGTGCCGAGGCCGATGAAGCTGGCGGTGAATTCGTCGCCGCGGTTGGTCCTGATCACCCAGACCGAGCGGGATTCATCCCAGCTCAGGTCTTCCACTTCGGTATGGAACAGGGCGTTGTCGTAGAGCTTGTACTGCTTCCCGATCCGCTGGCACTGCTCCAGGATCTCCGGGGCGTGGGCGTATTTCTCGGTCGGCCGGTGGCCGGTCTCTTCCAGCAGCGGCATGTAGACCATCGAGGCGGTGTCGCACTGCGCGCCCGGATAGCGGTTCCAGTACCAGGTGCCGCCGAAGTCGCCGCCCTTCTCGACGATCCGCACGTCGGTGATCCCGGCCTCGACCAGCCGCGCCCCGGTCACCAGCCCGGCGAACCCGCCGCCGACGAAGGCGAAGGTGACGTGGTCGGTCTTGGCTTCCCGCTCGACCCGGGGCGTGTAGGGGTCGTCGAGATAGTGGGCCAGGTGGCCCTTCACCTGCAGGTACTGCGCGTTGCCGTCCGGCCTGAGGCGCTTGTCGCGCTCGGCGACGTACTTCGCCAGCAGCGCCTTCTTGTCGAACGCGGGCTTGGCGGAAGGCTTCGGCTCGTCGGTGATGCTCATCGGCGGGAATCAAATCCGGAGACTGTGGGGGTTTCAAACGCTCGTTACACTTTCGAAGTTCAGGTACGCAAGTTCACTCGCTCTTCCCCCCGAGAAGCGGGGGGAAGTGTCGCAAGCGAGGGAGCGTCAGCGACCGAAGCGCGACGATGGGGGGACCAGCGGCGCAGAACTGTCGCTGACGCCGGTGCGCGTCTCCCCTCCGTCGCGGCTCGCTTGCAGCGCTCGCCATCGCGACACCTCCCCTCGCCTGAAGCGAGGGGAGGAGCAGGTAGCGCCGCTTGGAGGCCGGGGTGACGGCGAACGGTCGATCAGCGATACAGAGTGCGGCAAGACCCGGAGATCGTCCGTGCTGAAAGAGCGCCAGCCCCGCCCTCACCCGCTGAACGGCGACTTCAGTTGGGTCTCGTGCGCCGCCCCGCTGCGGCGCCTGACAGCCGCCCAGCGCGACCAGTTCAACGCCCTCGGCTTCGTCAAGGTCGAAGGAGCGTTCACCGCCGAGGAGATCGCCGCGGTCACCCAGGCGATCGATCCGCTCGAGGCCAAGGGACGAGCAGCGGCTGCGCGAGGCCGGCGGAACGATCTCGATCTCCACCGCCGACACCATCACCTTCACGATCCACCTGGTGAAGCGCTCGCCGGTGCTGAAGGCGTTCGCCGCGCACCCGTTCCTCCGCGACGTCTGTCACGACCTGGTCGGCGACGACGTGCGGCTCTACTGGGACCAGTCGGTCTACAAGAAGACGGCGAAAGCGCAGGAATTTCCGTGGCATCAGGACAACGGCTACACCTTCGTCGAGCCGCAGCAGTACCTGACCTGCTGGCTGCCGCTGGTGGACGTCGACGAAGAGAACGGCTGCCCCTGGATCGCGCCCGGCCGGCACCTCGGCGGCACGCTGGACCACTGGCTGACGCCGATCGGCTTCAAGTGCCTGGAGGACGTCCCCGACGCCACACCCGTGCCGGCCAAGGCGGGCGATGCGATCATCTTCTCGTCGCTGGCGCCGCATCGGACCGGCCCCAACCTGAAGACCGGCTCGGTGCGCAAGGCCTACATCCTGCAGTACTGCCACGACGGCTCGATCGCGACGCTGCGCGACGGGACCCGGGTGGCGCAGGACGACCCGGATCGCCAGTTCAAGATCCTCGAAGGCGGACGTTGACCTCAGGCTATGCGTAAATCCGCCGCCATCGGCCTGGCGCTGCTGTCGGCGGCGCTGTTCGGCGCCAGCACGCCGGCCGCCAAGTGGCTGCTGGGCGGGATCGGCCCGTGGCTGCTGGCCGGCCTGCTCTACCTCGGCTCGGGACTGGGGCTGGGCGCGATCCTGCTGGGGCGGCGGCTGCTGCGGCTGGCGGCCGAGGAGGCGCCGATCCGCGCGGCCGACCTGCCCTGGCTGGCCGGGGCGGTGGCGTTCGGCGGCGGGATCGGACCGGTGCTGCTGATGCTGGGCCTGGCGCAGACGCCGGCCTCGACCGCCGCGTTGCTGCTCAATCTCGAGGGCCTGGCGACCATGGCGATCGCCTGGGTGGTGTTCCGCGAGAACGTCGACCGCCGCCTGCTGCTGGGCGCCTTCGCGATCCTGACCGGCGCCGTGCTGCTGGCCTGGAACGGCGCGGCGCTCGGCGCCTTGCCGCTCGGCTCGTTGCTGGTCGCCGGCGCCTGCGCCTGCTGGGGGATCGACAACAACCTGACCCGCAAGATCAGCGGCGCCGACCCGATGCAGATCGCCGCGATCAAGGGCCTGGTCGCCGGGACCGCCAACGTCGGCATCGGTCTGGCGCAGGGAACCGCCCTGCCCGCCGCCAGCCACATCGCCGCGGCCGGCGTCGTCGGCCTGTTCGGCTACGGCGTCAGCCTGATCTGCTTCATCGTCGCATTGCGCCACCTGGGGACCGCGCGCACCGGGGCCTACTTCTCGACCGCCCCGTTCGTGGGCGCGGTGATCGGCGTCGGGTTGTTCGGCGACCAGGTGACGCTGTGGCTGGCGCTGGCGGCGGCGCTGATGGCGGTGGGCGTCTGGTTGCACCTGACCGAGTCACACAGCCACCAGCACGTCCACGAGGCGCTGGAGCACGAACACGCCCACACCCACGACGCCCACCACCAGCACGACCACGCCCCGGGCGACCCCAAGGGCGAGCCGCACACGCATTGGCACCGTCATCGCCCGCTGGCGCACGCCCATCCGCACTACCCGGACCTGCACCACCGCCACGGGCACGGATGAACTACCGGCACGCGTTCCATGCCGGCAACCATGCAGACGTGTTCAAACACGCCGCGCTGACCCTCGTGCTGGAATGGCTGCTGCAGAAGCCTGCGCCCTTTGCAGTGCTCGACACCCACGCGGGGATCGGCGTCTACGACCTTGCATCAGCGGACGCCCGGCGGACAGGCGAGTTCGAGGCGGGGGTCGGGCGGGTGTTCGAACCGGGGCTGGCGTCGGCGACAGCCTATTCGGCCCTGCTGCGAGATCTCAACCCGGAACGCCTGGCCACCTACCCCGGCTCGCCGGAGATCGTGCGGCGGATGCTGCGGGACGGCGACCGGCTGATCGCGTGCGAGCTGCACCCCGAGGACGCTGAAGCCCTGAGGCGCCGCTATCGGACCGACCCGCGCGTGTCGGTCCACCACCGCGACGGCTACGAGGCGATCGGCGCTTTGTTGCCGCCCCGCGAACGGCGCGGACTGGTGCTGATCGATCCGCCGTTCGAGCAGATCGACGAGGGCGAGCGCCTGACGCGGGCTATCGCAGCCGGCCTGCGCAAATGGCCGAACGGAACCTTCATGGCCTGGTATCCGATCAAGGACGGCCTCGTCGGCGCGGCCCTGGCCCGAGCGGCGGTCGCGGGTGGGTTCCCCAAGACGCTGCGGGCGGAGTTCTCGCCCTACGAGCGCGACAATGTCTCGCTCAGCGGCGGCGGGCTCTTGATCGTCAATGCGCCCTGGCGGCTGGACGAGCGGCTGGCTGCGCTGTGCCAGGAACTAGGCGGGCTCATCGGCGACGGACGCGGGAGCTGGACGGTGGACTGGCTCGCTCAGCCCTGAGCGGCGGCGCCGGCCAGGACGCAAGCCTGGACCCACCAGTCGGCGTGTTCGGCTGCGACCGCGACGGCCAGCGCATCGCGTTCCGCGCGGTTCGCACAGATTGCGAAACAGGTGGCCCCGGAGCCGGACATGCGCGCCAGCAGCGTCTGCGGCTTTTCGCGAAGCCTCTGCAGCACCCCGGCGATCGCCGGCTGCAGCCGGATCGCCGGCGCTTCGAGGTCGTTGCGGCAGCCGGCCAGGAAGACGGAGACCGCTTCGACGGTCGGCAGCGCCAACGGCCACGCGGGCCGGTCGGCGTTCCCGGGAGCGCCGGCGTCATCGTAGCCACGATAGACCGCCCCGGTCGGCGAGGGTTTCAGCGGGTTGACCAGCACGGCCGGCAAGTCTGGGAACGCCGGCGGCGCGCTCAGGTCGTCCCCCCGCCCCTCGGCCACGACCGGCCGGGGGTCGAGGCACATCAGCGCGTCGGCGCCGAGCTGGCGGGCGATCTGTGCGAACGCCGCGTCCGTCCCGATCTCCAGCACCTCGCCGATCAGCCGCAACGTCGCCGCCGCATCCGAGGAGCCGCCGCCGAGGCCGGCGGCGAGCGGCAGCCGCTTCTCCAGCGTCAGGCGGAATGGCGGCGCGCCGGGATGGTCGGCCAGCGCCAGGTCCCGCGCCCGGGTCACGAGATTGTCGGCTTCGCCCGCAAGCGCATCGGCGAACGGTCCTTCGACGGCGAACCCCATTGCCTCGGCCGGGGTCAGTCGAACCAAATCGCCGACGTCGGCGAACGTCGCCAGGCTGCACACCGGATGATAGCCGTCAGGGCGCAGGGGCCCAACGTGCAGAAAGAGGTTCACCTTCGCCGGGGCGAGGCGCTGCAGCTCCATGCCGGCGCCTACTGGGTGACGAGACTGGGCGGCGGCGCGCTCGGCGCGTCCGGGCCGAGCGGCGAGGCCAGCTTGGCCTCGGCGCGGGCCCGCAGCTTGTCGCTCGGATTCAGCGACAGCGCCCGACGCCACTGGAACTGCGCCTCGACCTTGCGGCCGACCCGCCAGTAGGCGTCGCCCAGATGATCGTTGACCTCGGCGATAGCCGGCTCGAGCGCGATCGCCTGCTCCAGCTTCTCCACCGCGACCTTGAAGTCGCCGAGCCGGTAGTAGCCCCAGCCGAGGCTGTCGATCATCTCGCCCGACTGCGGATTGGCGTCGACAGCGCGCTGCACCATGGCCAGCGCCTCGCGCAGATGCTCGCCGCGGTCGATCCAGAAATAGGCCTGGAAGTTCAGCAATTCCGGCTCGTCCGGATCGAGCTTCAACGCCGTCTGAAGGTCGGCCTCGGTCTTGCCGGTGTCGCCGATCTGCTCGTAGGCCGTGGCGCGCAGGTAGTAGAGCCGCCAGTCGGCCTTCGAGCCCGCGGCGTCGATCAGCCGGGTCAGGACTTCGGCCGACTCCGCATACTGAGCGTTGGCCCGCAGCAGGTCGGCCATGGTGGCCGCGGCCTCCCGGCTCTGCGGGTCTGCGGCGGCGGTGTCGTGGGCGATCTTCAGGGCCTCGTCGTGCTCGCCGCCGTTCTGATAGCTCCAGGCGAGCTTGCCGCGCGCGGTGACATATCGGTCGGATCCGGGCTCGACCTGCGCGTAGGCGAAGCGCGCCGACTCGGGATCCGGGTTGCTGAGCAGGTCGCCGACCAGGATCCAGGCTTCGCCGTTGCCGGGGTCCAGCCGCAGCGCGAGCCGCAGGTAGTCGAGGCCATAGCCGCCCTGCTTCTGGGCGATCAGGCCCGCGGCCGGGATCAGCATCGCCTCGGACGCCGCCTGGCGCAGTCCCGGCAGCGGCGGCGGGCGGCCGTGGCGGACCGCGCGGGCCAGGGCGTCGGCGAACATTGGGTCATCGGCGTTACGGCCAAGGCGCTCGCGGTAAAGTCTCGAGGCGTCGCTCCAGCGGCCACGGCGTTCCAGGAAGGCGCCGTACGCCACCGTCACCAGACCGCTCTCATCGCCATCGCCCAGCAGCGTCTTGTAGGTCGTCTGGGCGTCGTCCGGCTTGCCCAGCCGCTCCTGAAGACCCGCCCGGTCGAGATCGGCGACGAACTGCCCGACGCCATCGCCGCCCAACTCGGGCCGGGCCACAGCATGGGCGGCGTCGCCGGCGCCCGCCGCGGCGAACGGCGCCAGCAGCTGGGCCATGGTCTTGTGCGGTGATCCGACGTCCGGGCCGCTGAGCAAGGCGTAGGCCTCCTTGTTCCGGCCGTTCGCCATCGCCTCGACGCCGCGCACGAGCACCCCAAGTCGGCGCGCTGCCAGGTTCGGATCGTCGGCGGCCGGCGCCAGGGCGGCGGCGCCGCTGACATCGCCCGCCCTCAGCGCCGCATCGAAGGCTTCCACGCGGACATACGGGGGTTCGCCGGTCGTGGCCGCCGCCCGGCCGAGGTAGGCCGCGGCGGCGGCGAGCTGGCCGGCGTCGCGGGCGGCGTGGCCGGCGAGGAACAGACCGTAGGGCGAGGTCCCCGGATCGGGCGTCGGCTGGGCGGCGATCGGCGTCGGGGGCGCAGGGGCCGGCGGGCTCGCGCAGGCGGCCAGGGCCGCGCCGGCGAGCAGAATCGGCAGCAATCTCAATCTCGGCATGCGGCTGGTGTCCCGATTCCGAAGTTCGCAGCGCATTATGGCAGGCTCCGTCGAACTTCGGAATCGACCAGGACACCAGCAAGTATAAGTATCTAGTGTGCTTTTTGGATTTGAAGTTCGCTCAGTGGCCGATCCCAGCAGAGTGCGAACTTCAAATCCAGCACACTTAGAGCCATCGCGCGTTCACGGCGCCGCCGCAAGGCGAGCAAGCGTCACATGTTGGGATAGTTCGGCCCGCCGCCGCCCTCGGGGCAGCTCCAGTTGATGTTCTGCGACGGGTCCTTGATGTCGCAGGTTTTGCAGTGGACGCAGTTCTGGGCGTTGATCTGGAAGCGCGGATTCTGGCCGGCTTCGTCGTAGAGCACCTCGTAGACGCCTGCCGGGCAGTAGAGCCGGGCCGGCTCGCCGTAGCGCGGCAGGTTGACGTTGATCGGGACCGCCGGGTCCTTCAGCTTCAGGTGCGCCGGCTGGTCCTCCTCGTGGTTGGTCGCCGAGAGGAACACCGATGACAGCTTGTCGAAGCTGAGCACGCCGTCGGGCTTGGGATAGACGATCGGCTTGTAGTCGTTGGCCAGCCCGGTCGAGGCGGCGTCGGTCTTGCCGTGCTTCAGCGTGCCGAAGAGCGAGAAGCCGCCGAGGAAGCTCGTGCACCACAGGTCGACGACCGCCAGGCCCGAACGCCGACCAGGGTGCCGAAGCGCGACCAGAGCGGCTTGGCGTTGCGGACCGGTCTTCAGCTCCCTGGCCACCCACGAGCTCGCGAAGTGCGTCTCGTAGTCGACCAGGCTCGTCGCCCTCGCGGCCGGCGCCGATGGCCGCGAACGCCGCCTCGGCGGCCAGCATGCCGGTCTTCATCGCGTTGTGGCTGCCCTTGATGCGCGGCACGTTCACGAACCCGGCCGAGCAGCCGATCAGCGCCCCGCCCGGGAAGGTCAGCTTCGGGATCGACTGCCAGCCGCCCTCGGTGATCGCCCGCGCGCCGTAGGCGATGCGCTTGCCGCCCTCCAGGTAGCGGCTGATCGCCGGGTGATGCTTGAGGCGCTGGAACTCGTCGAACGGCGAGATCCACGGGTTCTTGTAGTTGAGGTGCACCACGAACCCGATCGCAACGTAGTTGTCGCCGAAGTGGTACATGAAGCTGCCGCCGCCGGTGTGCGTCGTCGAGCGGCCAGCCGGCGGTGTGCTGCACCAGGCCCGGGCTGGAAGCCGTCGTCCGGCACCTGCCAGAGCTCCTTCAGCCCGATGCCGAACTTCTGCGGCTCGCGCCCCTCGGTCAGGCCGAACTTGGCCTGGATGCACCTTGGCCAGCGAGCCGCGCACGCCCTCGGCGATGAAGACGTACTTGCCGTTGCATCTCCATGCCCGGCTGGTAGTCCGGCTTCTTCTCGCCGTCCTTGCCGATGCCGAACACGCCGGCGACCACGCCCTTCACCGAGCCGTCCTCGCGCAAGGTCAGGTCCGAGGCGGCGATGCCGGGATAGATCTCGACGCCGAGTTCCTCGGCCTGGTGCGCCCAGCCAGCGGCAGAGGTTGGCCAGCGAGGCGATATAGGCGCCGTGGTTGTGCATCAGCGGCGGCATAGCGAACATCGGGATGGTGATGTCGCCCTGCGGCCCCAGCAGCAGGAAGCGGTCCTTGGTGACCGGCGTCTCCAGCGGCGCGCCCTTCTCCTTCCAGTCGGGGATCAGCTCGTTCAGCGCCCTTGGGGTCGATCACCGCGCCGGAGAGGATGTGGGCGCCGACCTCCGAGCCCTTCTCCAGCACCGCGACCGAGATCTCGGACCCGGCCGCGGCGGCGAGCTGCTTCAGCCGGATCGCCGCCGCGAGGCCGGCCGGACCCGGCGCCGACGATGACCACGTCGTAGTCCATCGCCTCGCGTTCGACGTCTTCGCTCATCGCCTGCCCGTCCCTTCCACTGCCGCGCGGTCTTAATCGAAGCGGGCGGCGGGGCGGTCAAGGGGATTAGCCTCGCTTGACAAGTTCGCCGCCAGGCGTAGGCCGCAGCCCATGAGACAGAATGCGGCGCTGGCGAAGTGGCGACGGGGCGAACCGTCGGTGGGGGCCTGGCTATCGCTGGGCAACGTGCATACGGCGGAGCTGATCGCCAACGCCGGCTTCGACTGGGTCTGCGTCGACATGCAGCACGGTCTGATCAGCTACAGCGACCTGCTGCGGATGCTGCCCGCGATCTCGACGACCGAGACGACGCCGCTGGTGCGGGTCAGCGGCAACAACCTGCCAGAGATCAACAAGGCGCTCGACGCCGGGGCGATGGGCGTGATCGTGCCGCTGGTGAACACCGCCGAACAGGCCAAGGCCGCGGTGTCGGCCTGCCTTTATCCGCCGGACGGGACCCGCTCGTTCGGTCCGACCCGGGCGGCGCTTTATGGCGGGCGCGGCTATGCGGCCGAGGCCAACGGCCAGATCGCCTGCATCGCCATGATCGAGACGCAGGAGGCGCTGGACAACCTGGAAGCTATCGTGGCCACGCCTGGGCTCTGCGGCGTCTATGTCGGCCCTTCGGACCTGGCGCTTTCCCTCGGCCTGCCGCCAGCGGGCGCTTTCGATGAGCCGCGGCACATGGCGGCGGTCGAACGGATCCTCGCCGCCTGCAAGCGCGCCAAGGTGCCGGCCGGCATCCACACCGGCGGTCTCGAGTGGGCCAAACGGCGCCTGGCCATGGGCTTCGACTTTGTGACCCTCGGCGCCGACGCTGGCTTCATGATGCAGGCGGCCAGCGCCGACCTGGCCGCCGTGCGGGCGCGCTGAAGCCGTTTGGCTTCGACGCGGACCGAAGCATAGGTCCGGCGCGATGTGCGAGTGGAGGGCGGCAAAAGGAGGCCGCCGATGACCGCCACTTACGACGAAACCCTCGACTATCTCGAGAGCCGCTACCTGACCCTGCAGCAGCTGGCCGAACGTTCTGGCCTGTCGCCGAGTTCGGCTGGAGCTGTTGATATCGGCCGGGCTTCTGCCCGGGCACTCGCATGAGGCGACGTTTCGCCTTGCGGTCTACGCGCCGGTGAACGGCGACCATCCGACTGAGGGCAAGCAGGTCCGCTACTATCACCCTGATCTCGCGGGGATGGCCGCGGCGGCAGACGCCGCCGCCGAAAAGACCAGCATCGCCGAGACAGCCCTCGCCATCAGGGCGCGCCACGACGCCGCCGTTCTGGAGGCGTCATCTCTGCCGGCCGGCGGCCACGCGCTCAAAACCCTGACGGAGAGCGCGTGGGAAGCTTGGTGCGACGGCACGCTCGGTGTCTGCCTCCAGCGGTTCTCGCCGACGGACATCGTGCGCAAGACCGAAGCGGTCAATGCGATGGAGGCGGCGCTCGAGACGGCGCGCGCCGACGGACCGGCGTCGGTCGACCGTCTGGCGCTCGAGGCCGCCCTTGCCGTCTATGCAGCCGTCGCCGGACCGTTCGGGCCGCACGAACGCGCCGGCAGCACGCGAGCCACGGTCTATGAGCCTGCCCTGGCCCTCGCGGCGTCGATCGAGCGCGAAGCGGCGGCTTAGCGCGGCGACCTAGAGCGCATTGAGATCGCGCTGAATCGAGGCGTTCAAAATCAATCCTTCCCCCTCTGGGGGAAAGCGGCGCGTCGTTGCGCCAGCAACGCGTCGCCGATGGGGGCTCTTGCCGCCGGCGCTGTTCCCCCATCGGCGAAGCGCGCTGCGCGCGGCTCGCCGCTTTCCCCGCAAGCGGGGGAAGCGTTCAGGGCGACCACGTCAAATCTCAACGCGCTCTAGCGCGCAGCCGCTCCAGTTCGGCGTCGATCGCCCGTCGACGCATCGCCTGCACCGGCAGGTACGCCGCCACGCCCTGGGCGATCAGCGCGATCCCCCAGCAGCCGGCCGACCAGAGGAACCACGGACTGGCGGAAATCGTGGTGATGTTCGCGAACGCCATGCCGGCGTTGACCACCACGAAGATCGCGGCGTGGATCCAGAAGCCCGCCTTGGCGTCCACCCGCCGTTCGGCGAGGCGGCGCAAATCCGGTTCGCTTGCTACTTCGCTCATGACTCAATCTCCTTCGTCTTTCAGGAGACGCTATAGGCCGGCGCGATCGCCGAAAACTGAATTGCCATGCTTATGTGATATCGATCGGCGTCGATATCTCGGATCCGCGGTTTCGACCGCCGCGGCAAGTGCTATGGCTGGGCGATGCTCGACCCGCGCGCCGTCGAAAGCCTGATCGCCTTCTGGGCCGACGCGGGCGTCGACGTGGCGCTCGCCGACGCGCCGACGGATCGCATGGCGCGCGGGCTGGAGGCGATGAAGCCGAAGGTCCAGACCTCGCTCGCCCCGCCGACGCCGTTGCGTCCGTCCCGCCCGAGCTCCGCCCAGCCGGGCGTCGACGCCGGCGCGGTCGAGGCGGCGCGGGCCGCGGCCGCCGCCGCGGGAGACCTGACCGCGCTCGAGGCGGCGATCGCCGCGTTCGAGGGCTGCGAGCTGAAGCGCCAGGGCGCCAGCCGTGCGGTGTTCTCCCGCGGCGCGCCCGACGCGCCGGTGATGGTGATCGGCGAAGGTCCGGGCGCGGAGGAGGACGCCCAGGGCGCGCCGTTCGTCGGCCGCGCCGGCAAGCTGCTCGACAAGATGCTGGCCGCGGCGGGCCTGACCGGCCGGGTGTTCATCACCAACACGGTGTTCTGGCGCCCCCCCGGCAACCGCACCCCCTCCCCCGCCGAACAGGCCGCCTGCGCCCCGTTCGTCGAGCGGGCGATCGCCCTGGTGAGGCCGAAGCTGCTGATGCTGGCTGGCGGCGCCTCGGCCAAGCACATGCTGAACACCTCGGAAGGAATCCTGTCGCTGCGTGGCCGCTGGTTCGAGTGGAAGAGCGGGGACGGGGCATTGGAACTGCCGGCGCTGCCGACACTGCACCCGGCGTTCCTGTTGCGTCAGCCCGCGGCCAAGAAGATGGCCTGGGAAGACCTGCTGATGCTGACGGAAAGGCTTGATCGGCCGGATCGGCCTACGTACCGTTAAGCCTCCTGGCGCATATTCGGAGCGGACCGGCCCTGTGGCCGGCCTTCGCCGAAGACGCGAAACTCTTGATCTACGACCCGATTCAGCGAACGCACGACACTCACGTCCGTCCGTCAGGGGTCCATTGGGCCGAGTAAGGCAAGAGAGACGAGGAGCCGTATGGGGGCGAGACGACTGACCTTCGGCATGGCCGCCGCGGCGCTCGTCACCGCCGGCGCCCTGTCCGCCCAGGCCGCGCCGCCCGCCGCCCTCGACGCCCATGACGTCGCCCTTTACGCCACCGCGTTTCAGGCGGCCGAGCGGGGCGACCGGTCCGCGGCCGATCAGGCCCTGGCTCAGGTCAGCGACACCTGCCTGGTCGGCAAGGTGCAGTACCTCGAGCTGACCCACGCCAAGGCCCGCAGCTATGACGAGCTGAGCCGCTGGCTCAACACGTTCGCCGACTTGCCGGGCGCCAACCTCGTCTACGAGCTGGCCCTGAAGCTGAAGCCCGCCGATGCGAAGTTGCCCACCCCGGCGGCCGCCGCGGACGTCGCGCCCGACAGCGCGATGCGCCTGCCGCCGTCGCGCGAGTACCACCCGGCCCGGGAAGCCTACTTCGACGGCAACGTGCGTCAGGCGCTGGAGCTGGCGCGACGCGGCGGCGACACCTGGATGGCGGGCCTGGCCGCCTATCGGTTGGGCCTGTACGGCGATGCGCTGATCTCGTTCGAGCGGCTGGCGGCCAATCCGGCCGAGGACGACGCCGTGAGGGCGGCTGGCGGCGTCTGGGCCGCGCGGGCGGCCCAGCAGGCCGGGATGCCGGACCACGTGACGCCGCTCTTGAAGATCGCCGCCGCCGCGCCGGACACGTTCTACGGCATGATCGCCAAGCGGAAGCTGGAGCTCAGCGACGACCCGCTGGGTCGGCTGATCGACGCGTCCGCCAGCTCCGCCGCGCCCACCGCCGCCCCGGCCACCGCCGGCGAGACAGCGTTGGAGCGGCTTGTCCGCACCGACCCGAGAGCCCACCGCGCCATCGCCCTGATGCAGCTGTCGCGGCAGTTCGACGCCGGCGCGGAGTTGCGGACCGGGTTCGCCGAGGCGGCAGACGACGAGTCGCGCGGGCTCTGGATGAACCTGATGTTCGAGCTGAATCCGAACCGGCCGGCGACCAGCGAGATCGTGCTGCATTCCGCCGCGCCGGCCACCTCGGCCCGCACCGCCTACCCGACGCCGGCGCTGCAACCCGCCGGCGGCTTCACCATCGACAAGTCGCTGGTCTACGCCGTGGTCTGGCAGGAGAGCCGGTTCAACAGCCTGGCCGTCTCACCGGTCGGCGCGGTCGGTCTGATGCAGCTGATGCCCCCCTCGGCGGCCAGCATGGCGGGCGACCCGACCCTGGTCAGCGACCCGATCCACCTGTTCGACACTGGCCAGAATCTGCAGCTCGGCCAAGCCTACATCCGCTGGCTGGAGAACAACGCCGGCCATTACGACCTGCTGCGCACCATCGCCGCGTACAACGGCGGGCCTGGCACGCTCGCCCGCACCGAGGCCGCGCTTGGCCCGGACGCCGATAGCCTGATGGTGATCGAGAGCTTCCCGTTCGCCGAAAGCCGGGCCTATGTGAAGAAGGTGGTCGCGGCCTACTGGAGCTATCGCCGGCAGTTCGGCGCGCCGACCCGCACGCTCGACGCGGTGGCCCAGGACCTGCCGGTGATCGACGCCCGACTCGACGACCCAAGCGACAATCGCGCGCCCGCGAGCCCGTCAGCGCCGGTCCAGAATGCGCAATCGTCCGCCGGCACGGCGGGCCAGGCGCTGGAGATCCTGCTCCACCACGCCGGCTGAAGCAGCCAGCCGCTTCGGCGCCAGCCAGCCCTCGGGCCCGGCCGACAGGCTGAGCCCCTTCGATCGCGCGACCAGCCGCACGGGCGCCGCGGTCTCCTGCGCCAGATGGGCGCCTAGCAGGTCGATCCAGCCGGGCGCGAAGGTCGCCTCGAGCGGCAATCCGGCGACCCACGGGCCCTTGGCCTTCTCCAGCGCCTCGCCGAAGCTGTCGTAGAGATCGGCGCCGGCGTCGTCGGCGATCGCCCTCGCAGGCCCGACGGCGGCGATCACGGCGACCTCCCGCACCACGCCTTCAGCGACCGCCGGGACCAGGGCCGTGAGCAGCCGGGTCAGCGCCTTGGGCTCGTCGGACGCCGTGACCAGGATCGAAATCAAGCTCAGCTCGTCTGCGCCGCGACCGAGACCGATGTCAGGTCGTCGCCTAGAACGATCTCCCCGCCGAAATGGGGCCGCGCCAGCGCGCGCCACTCCTCCTCCTGGCCGGGCATCAGCGGGGGCACGTAGTGCGTGAGCATCAGCGTCTTCACGCCGGCGCGCTCAGCGGTCTGCGCCGCCTGCTCGACGGTCGAGTGGTAGTCGAGGATGTCCTGCAGCCGCGCCGAAGGCACGCGCCGCACCATCTCGCCCCGGATCACCGTCTGCACGTAGACGTCGGCGCCCCGGCACATCTCGTCGAGCTCCGGGCAGGGCACCGTGTCGCCAGCCAGCGCGACCACGCCGCCGGCGCGCTCGATGCGATAGCCGAGGGTCGGGAACACCGGCGAGTGATCGGTGCGATGGGCGCTGATCTTGAAGTCGCCGACCTGGAAAGCATCGCCCGGCGACAGCTCGGTCGTATCCACCACCGGCTCAAAGTTCAGGTCGGCGTGGTGGTCGATCCGGTATTTCACGTCGAACGCCAGCATCGCCAGTGTCGCCTCGATCAGGGCCCTGGCGCCCACCGGGCCGAACACCTTCAACGGGGTCGGCGCCAGGTTCGTCACCCAATGCGTCGTGATGACGTCGTTCAGGTCGGTGATGTGGTCGGAGTGCATGTGCGTCAGCAGCACCGCCGAGATCGTCGCCGGCGAGACGCCCACCGCCGCCAGCCGCATGACCACGCCGCGGCCGCAGTCCGCCAGCAGGTTCACTCCGCCCGCCCGCACCAGCGTCGCCGGCCCGGCCCGGTGCGGGTTGGGGATGGGCGAGCCGGTGCCGAGCAAGATCACGTCCATGCGCCGTCCCTCCACGAGCCGACGTGAGGTGTAGAGCAATTCCCCCGGCCCTCAAGCGAGCCCGCTCGGTCGCTCGTTAGTTCTTGTTTTGTTCTAGTCGCTGGCTTATCTTGAGGGCATGCCCGTTTCGTTTCCCTCGCCTCGCGGCCGCGGCGCCCAATCCAACGTCAGCGGCCGGTTCGAGAGTTTGGTGCGCGAGGCGTTCGATGACGGCTGGACCAGCGAGGACGAGGCCCCGACGCAGCTGAAGACCGTGGTGACGCCCGAGCGGGCCAAGACCATCATCGCCCGCAACACCAGTCCCGATGTCGGCTTCGACCGCTCAATCAATCCTTACCGCGGCTGCGAGCACGGCTGCATCTACTGCTACGCGCGGCCGAGCCACGCCTATGTCGGTCTGTCGCCCGGGCTGGATTTCGAGAGCCGGATCTTCTTCAAGCCCGAAGCGGGACAGCTGCTGGCCAGGGAGCTATCGCGGCCGAGCTACGAGCCCGGCGTGATCCACATCGGCGGCAACACCGATCCTTACCAGCCGCAGGAGCGGCGGCTGCGGGTGACGCGCGGCGTGCTGGAGACCCTGCAGCGGTTCGCCCACCCGTTCTCGATCATCACCAAGTCGGCCCTGATCCTGCGCGACGCCGACATCATCGGGCCCATGGGCCAGGCCCGGCTGGCAAGGGTCGCGGTCTCGGTCACGACGCTCGACCGGGCGCTGGCGCGGGCGATGGAGCCGCGCGCCGCGACACCGGATAAGCGCATCGCCGCGATCCGCGGCATCGCCGGCGCCGGCTGCCCGGTGACGGTGATGTTCGCGCCGGTGATCCCCGGCCTCAACGACCACGAACTGGAGGCGGTGCTGGAGCGCGCGGCCGAAGCGGGCGCGACAGGGGCGGGCTATGTGGTGCTGCGCCTGCCGCTGGAGATCAAGGACCTGTTCCGCGAGTGGCTCCAGGCCGCCCGGCCCGACCGCGCGGCGCGGGTGATGAGCCTGGTGCGCCAGATGCGCCATGGCCGCGATTACGACATGCGCTGGGCCGAGCGGATGAAAGGCGACGGACCGATCGCCGCGTTGATAGGGGCTCGCTTCGCCGCCGCCGCGCGCCGCCATGGCCTGAACCACACCCGCCAGCCGCTCGACCTGGGCCGGTTCGAGGTCCCGCCCAGAAACGGCGATCAGCTGGAGCTGTTCGGGTAGGTCCATCACCCCGTGCGCTACCGCCGGCTGCTTGCAACGACTGTCGAAATCGGCCCTAAGCTCGCGGCGCTCGACGCGGGATCGAGCGGGGACAGGGAGCCGTCGTGGCTGAGTTTTCGGCGCCGGACGCTGCGTTCACCGGGTTTCGGGTCGTTGCCAAGCGCCCCTGGGTGGTGGCGATCTGGGCCGGGCTGCAGCTGATCGTCTCGCTCGCGTTCGAACTCTTCGTCGCCTACTCGGCGGGACCGGCTTTCGCCAAGATGGCTGAGCTTGGCCTGCAGCCACCGGGGCAGGATCCGAGCGTCGTGTTCGACCTGCTGCGTCAGACCGCGCCCACCTACATGGTGCTGTTCGTCGGCGGACTGGTGATGAACGCGGTGCTCTATGCGGCGATGAACCGGGCCGTGCTGCGGCCCGAAGAGGACCGGTTCGGCTACCTGAGGCTGGCCGCTGACGAGCTGCGGCAGCTCGGCCTCTTCGCCATCTTCGCGGGGCTGGCGATCGGCGTCTATCTTGCCGTGATCATGGTCGCGATGGTGCTGATCGTGGTCATCGGCCTGGTGGCTGGCTACGGCGTGGCCATGGGACTAGGGCTGGCGATCCTGTTGCCGGCCGTCGCCTGCGCCTTCGTCTTCCTGGCCGTGCGTCTGTCGCTGGCCTCGCCGATGACGTTCGACACCCACCGGATCGACCTCGTCGGCGCCTGGCGGATGACCCAGGGTCGGTTCTGGCCGCTGCTCGGAACCTACCTGATCGCCTTCGCCCTCAGCATCGTCGTGATCATCCTGACGTTCGCCATCGCCCTTGGCGCGGTCGCGGTCGCGGGCGGGGGTGTTGGCGCAATCGCCACGGCGTTCGGCTCTGACCTGAGTTCAATCGCCGCCATTCTGACGCCGGGCCACCTCGCCTACCTCACCGTGTTCGCGATCGGCCAGGCGCTGATCTGGCCCGTCACCATGACCCCCGGGGCCGGCATTTACCGCATCCTCGCCGGGTCGGGCGCCGCAGGACGGGTCTTCGACTAGCGCCCTGCGCGAGTTCTAGCGCTTCGCCCTTGCAGGGCGAGCAGGCATTGCTTAACAATTCCTTACCGATTGGCGCGATCGCTGCAGCGCAGGGTCCCGGCGTCGCAAAAGGGTACGTAAGCCGTGGCCTGGATTCCGATCGACCTTCGCGAGGACACCCACATCTGGTGGGGCGACATCCGCTCCGAGCGGCAGGCGCAGGAAGTGGTCAGCTGGACCGCCTGGTCGCTGCTGATCGTTGGTCTTGCGCCGCTTGGCGCGCTCGGGCTCTCGGCGGCGCGGGGCGAGCTGACGCTCTCCTGGCCGCTCTATCAGAACTTCGGCGAGAACTGGATCGTGCTGGGCCAGATCGCCTTCGCCACGATCGAGATCGCCGCCGCCATCGTGCTGCTGCGGACCCGCAGCTGGGTCTCGGCGGTGATCCTGCTGGCCTGCTGCGTCTTCGTGATCTCGGTGCTGCTCGCCACCATGGCGCATGTGGTGGGCGCCGGCGACGACAGCGCCGCCGTGGCCGGGGAGAACGGCCTGCTGCTGGTGGCGATGCTGTTCTTCGTGCGGCTGATCTGGCGGGCGATGTACGCCGCCCAGGAGATCCGCCGGCTGCAGCTTTCGGAACACTTCATCTGATCGTGAGCGCTTCGGACGCGGCGTAACGCGGTCAAGCCAGCTTGCGTCGCCCGGGTGAATGACGTTCAGTTGGCCGACCTCTGCCGGAGAGCCCGATGCCCCTCGACACCGCCGAAATCGAATTCGACCCCGACGCGCTGCGCGAAAAGTACCGCCAGGAGCGCGACAAGCGCCTGCGCGCCGACGCCAACGAACAGTACGTCGAGGTCAAGGGCGACTTCCGGCACTACGTCGACGATCCCTACATCGAAGCCGCCGATCGTCCGCGCGCCCGCTGACCGACACGGTCGATGCGCTGGTGATCGGCGGCGGCTTCGGCGGCCTGCTGGCCGCGGCGCGGCTGCGCGAGGCCGGCGTCGACAAGATCCGCATCCTCGAGAAGGGCGGCGACTTCGGCGGCACCTGGTACTGGAACCGCTATCCCGGCGCCCAGTGCGACATCGAGAGCTACATCTACCTGCCGCTGCTGGAAGAGACCGGCTACATCCCCAAGGAGAAGTACAGCTTCGCCCAGGAGATCCGCGACCACTCGCGGCGGATCGGCGAGCACTTCGACCTCTACAAGGACGCCTGCTTCCAGACCGAGATCCGCGAAATCCGCTGGCTCGAGGACGAGAAGCGCTGGCTGGTCACGACCAACCGCGACGACGCGATGAAGGCGCGCTACGTGGTGATGTCGAACGGGCCGCTGAACCGGCCCAAGCTGCCCGGCATCCCCGGGATCGAGACCTACAAGGGCCACTCGTTCCACACCAGCCGCTGGGACTACGCCTACACCGGCGGCGAATTCGTTCGGGAACCTGGACCAAGCTCGCCGACAAGAGGGTCGCGATCATCGGCACCGGCGCCACGGCGATCCAGTGCGTGCCGCACCTCGGCGCGGCCGCCAAACACCTTTACGTCTTCCAGCGCACGCCCTCGTCGGTCGACCTGCGCGGCAACCGCCCGACCGATCCGGACTGGGCCGCCTCGCTCGAGCCCGGCTGGCAGAAGCGGCGGATGGAGAACTTCAACATCCTCGTCTCCGGCGGCGCCCAGGACGAGGACCTGGTCAGCGACGGCTGGACCGACATCATCCGCAACCTGCTTTCGATCGCGGCGATCCGCGGCGACAAGCCGATGACGATGGAAGAAGCCACCGAGGCCATGGAGATGGCCGACTTCCGCAAGATGAACCAGATCCGCGGCCGGGTGGACGCCCTGGTGCGCGACCGCGACGCCGCCGAGGCGCTGAAGCCCTGGTACCGCCAGTTCTGCAAGCGGCCGACCTTCAACGACGACTACCTGCCGACCTTCAATCGCGACAACGTCACCCTGGTCGACACCGGCGGCAAGGGCGTGGAACGGATCGACGAGACCGGACTCTACGTCGGCGGCGTCGATTACGAAGTCGACTGCATCATCTTCGCGACGGGTTTCGAGGTCGGCACCTCCTACACCCGGCGCGCCGGCTTCGAGATCGTCGGGCGGGACGGGCTGACGCTGAGCGACCACTGGGCCAAGGGGCCGCGCACCCTGCACGGCCAGATGAGCCACGGCTTCCCCAACTGCTTCCACATGGGGGTCAACCAGAACACCCTGACGCCGAACTTCCCGCACCTGCTCGACGAACAGGCCCACCACATCGCCCACATCGTCGGCGAGGCGAACCTGCGCCAGGGGACTACCGTCGAGCCGACCGCCGAGGCGGAGGCGGCCTGGGTGCAGACGATCGTCGACACCGCGCGGCTGAACCTCGAGTTCCGCCAGGCCTGCACGCCCGGTTACTACAACGGCGAGGGCCGCGCCGGCGGCGACGACGGCCTGTTCGCCGGCCTATATGGGCCCGGCCCGGTGGCCTTCTTCGCGCTGGTCAAGGCCTGGCGCGAGGGCGGAATGGAGGGGCTCGAGATCGCCTGACGCAGGCTGGGGCCGCCGCCGGCGCTAGACGATCCGGGTGTTACGGTTGCCCCAGTAGGCGTCGCGCAGCAGGCGCTTGTAGAGCTTGCCGGTCGGCAGGCGCGGCAGCTCGTCGGAGAAGTCGACCGAGCGTGGGCACTTCATGTGGGCCAGATGGCTGCGGCAAAAGCCGATCAGCTCGGCCTCCAATTCCGGCCCGGCGGCGACGCCCGGCATCGGCTGCACCACCGCCTTGACCTCCTCGCCGAGGTCCTCGTTCGGCACGCCGAACACGGCGGCGTCGGCGACCTTGGGGTGGGTGATCAGCAGATTCTCGCATTCCTGCGGATAGATGTTCACACCGCCGGAAATGATCATGAATGTGCGCCGGTCGGTCAGGTGCAGATAGCCGTCGCCGTCGAGGTAGCCGACGTCGCCAACCGTGCTCATGGACCCATCGTCCGAGCGCGCCTCGCGGGTCTTGTCCGGGTCGTGGAAGTATTCGAACGGCGTGGCGGTCTTGAACCAGATCGTGCCGGCCTCGCCCGCCGGCAACGGTTTCATCTCCTCGTCGAGGATGTGCAGTTCGCCGAGCATCATCTTGCCGACCGTGCCTGGGTGGGCCAGCCATTCGGCGGTGTCGCAGGCGGTGAAGCCCAGCCCTTCGGTGGCGCCGTAGTATTCCAGGATGACTGGCCCCCACCAGTCGATCATCTGCCGCTTGACCGGGATCGGGCACGGCGCGGCGGCGTGGATCGCGGTCTCCAGCGACGAGAGGTCGTACCTAAGCCGAACCGGCTCCGGCAACTTCAGCATGCGCGAGAACATCGTCGGCACCAGCTGGCTGTGGGTGACCTTGTGGCGCTCGACCAGGGCCAGGAACGCCTCCGGATCGAAGTGCTCCATGATCACCGCCGTGCCCCCGGCCCGGATCGTGAGCGACACTGCGGCCTGCGGCGCCGAGTGGTAGAGCGGCGCAGGCGAGAGGTAGATCATGCCTTCGCGGTAGCGCCACAGCCTGGTCAGGAAGTCGAACAGCGGCAGACCGGGGGTGGGCGGCTCGTCCGGCAGCGGCCGGATGATGCCTTTCGGGCGCCCGGTCGTGCCGGATGAATACAGCATCGGCGTTCCCAGACATTCGTCCGGGATCGGCGTATCCGGCATTTCCGCCAGCGCCGTGTCCAGATTGACGAACATGCCGCCATCCCCAGGGCCGTCGACGACCAGGCAACGCGTGATTCCCGGACTCGCCGCGACCGCGGCCCGCGCGATCTCCAGCTTGGCCGCCGAGGTGATCAGCACCTTCGACTGGCTGTTCTGCAGCAGGTAGGCGACCTCGTCGGGCTGCAGGTAGGAGTTGATGCAGGTGTAGTAGAGCCCCGACCGTTCGCCGGCAGAACAGCACTCCACGTAGCGCGCGTGGTTTTCCATGAAGATCGAGAAATGATCCAGCCGCCCGAGCCCCTGGCCGCGCAGGTAGTGCGCCAGCCGGTTGCTGCGCCGCTCCAGCTCGCCGTAGGTGATCACCTCTCCGCTGGCGGCCATGACGATCGCCGGCGTGTCCGGCTTCAGCTGCGCCCATTTCCCAGGATACATCCGAACTCCTCGCCATCTGCCGCGGCGCCGGCGAAAACGTGCAGGAAGGCGCTGAACCGGTCAATTGAAGCCGTCACCCCGGGCGGACTGCGGAGCACGTAGACCCGGGACCGAACCCGCCACTTTGCAACGGGTCGTCGTCTATGAACCGGCCCGTCTGGCCCCGGCTCGGCGCGCGTTGACGCGCTTGGCCGGGGTGACGATCTGAGCGCTAGGGATCGACCCGAGCCTCGGCGTAGCCGCTGAGCACCTCGACGCCGTTCTGGTTCTTGGTCGAGACGTCGAGCGAGACCAGCTTCTTGCCGCCCTCGTCCTTGATCTCTTTCACCGTCGCGGTGGAATCCAACGTGTCGCCCGGGAACACCTGGCTGGTGAACCGCACGCCGTACTTGGTCAGCCGCGCATCGCCGACATAGTCGGTCAGCATCTTGCCGGTCATGCCCATGGTCAGCATGCCGTGGGCGAACACCGACGGATAGCCGGCCACCTTGGTGGTGAAGATTTCGTCCGTATGCAGCGGATTGTAGTCACCTGACGCTCCCGCATACTGAACGATCTGGGTGCGCTTGAGGTCGTCGACCAGGCGGGCGGTGTGGGTGTCGCCCACCTTCAGTTTGCTGGCGCTGAGAGCCATGATCTTCAAGCCTCCGTCTTCTGGTCGGCCGACTGATCGACCGGGCGCTCGGTGCGCACGCCGACGCCCCGGGCGGTGATCACCAGCTCGCCGTTCTGGTCGCGGTACTCGGTGATGTTCTCGGAGAACACCAGCTTGCCTGAGCGGCGGCCCTCCTTCTCCCAGGTCTTGCCCGGCAGGTTGGTCGCGGTGAGCACGTCGCCGGGCTTCAGGTGGCGGTGATATTCGAAGTGCTGCTCGGCGTGGAGACCGCCGCCGCCGCCCCCTCCCCCACCGCCGCCCCCGCCACTGCGGGGCGGCGCGCCGGTCGGGTTCTTGCCCGAGCCGAACCAGGGCTGGCCGACCTTCGGCCTGAGGAAATAGTCGGGATCGAACTGCGCACTCGCCTGGGCGAACGTCGGCGGGGCGATGATGCTCCCGGCCTCGGTCGTCTTGGCGTAGTCGGGGTCGGAATAGACCTTGTTGTCGTCGCCGACCGAGCGGGCGAACATCAGGATGTGGCTTGCTTCCACGGGAAATGTCTTGGCGGCCATGGCTTCCTCTCAAGCTGCGGACACCTCTTGCGGGCGACCACGCCGATACCAAAACGAGGTCGCAGCGCCGCCGTCAACCGCCAACCGGCGTTGACGCCGGGTCCAGGCGATCCGAGAAAACGGCATGGCGGACGAATTTATCCCGATGCCGCTGCCGCCGAGCCTGACCGACGGCGTCATCGTGCTCGACAGCCACACCGTCGAGGACGCCGAGGCGCACCATGCCGGAGAGGACGACGAGATGATCCGGCGCTTCGACGGCCTCGAGAAGGCGACTCTCGAACAGATCCGGGGCGCCATGCAGCGTTGGATCCGGATGCGCGAGGCTCGCGGACCGCAGTTCGCCTATGCGCTTCGCGACCTGTCAGGCGTGCTGATGGGCGGCTGCGAGCTGCAACGGCCCAGGCGCGACGTCGGCCACGTCTCCTATTGGCTCTACCCCGCTTATCGCGGCCAAGGCTACGCCAGCCGGGCGCTCGCACTCCTGTGCGCCGAGGCCGCCAAGATCGACCTGGCCAGCCTCGAAGCCCACATCGACGCCGACAATCTGGCCTCTCAGGGCGTCGCGTTGCGCAACGGCTTCGCGCCCGCCGGCGCGGTGACGGACGAAACCTGGTCCGGCTCGCAGGTCACTCGCCTGCGCTTCGTACGGCCGGTAACGCTGGGCGTCTGAACGCGCTATCTGCGCGCGAAGTTGGCGAGGTCGCTGGCGGTGTCGCGGCTGATCTCAGGACAGGCGGCGGCGAAGATCTCGGTGCCGTGGATCGTGCCCATCACCTGCCGGCAGCGCGCCGGCTGGCCGGCCTTGAGCAGCAGGCGATAGAAGCTGATCCCCTCGTCGCGCAGCGGATCGCACTCGTTGACGCTGATCACCACCGGCGGCAGGCCCTTCACGTCCGCTTCCGTGGCGAACCCCGGCCAGGCCAGCGGGTCCTTCGCGTTCAACGCCTCGATGCCGTAGGCCATGGCGCCGCGGTTGCTGTGCAGGTCCAGCAGGATGCCGTTGTTTTCGGTGGACGAGGGGTAGCGCGCGTCGGGCCAGGCGCCGGCGATATAGGGGCAGAGCGCGTAGAGGCCCTTGATCAGGCCGATATCGCCGTCGCGCAGCAGCTTGAGGCCGGTCGCGAGAGTCAGGTTGCCGCCGCCGCTCTCGCCGGCGATGACGATCCGCGCCGGGTCGACGCCCAGCGCCGCATGGTTGGCGGCCACCCACTTGAGCCCCGAGACGCAGTCGTTGAGGCCGGCCGGGAACGGCGCGACCTCTGGCGCCGAGGAGGCCTGCAGGCAGTTGCGGAAATCGACCATGGCCACCGCCACGCCCTGGGCGGCGATGATGCGGCCCCAGGCGCGGTACATCCCGTCGTAGGCCGAGAAGCTCTGCATGCCGCCGCCATGGATGTAGTAGACGCAGGGCAGGATCTCGGCGCCTTCCGGCCGGATGAACTGGATCTTGATCTCGTTGCCATCGGGCTGCGAGGTGAAGACCGCCGTCTTGATGGTCAGGCCCTTGAACGAAGCCACTTCCTCGGTGTCGATCGCGTCGAACATCGCCTTCTGCTGCGCCATGGCCGCCTTGGCCGTCTCGGAGTTCGAACTCCGCCAGCAACTGAGCGCGATCCTTGGCGTCGCCCGGCGTCGTCAGTTCGGGCAGGCCGCCGAACATCGCCTTCAGGCGCGGGTCGATCCTCGGGTCCGAGGCGAGCTTGGAAGCCATGGCGTGTCTCCTCTGGTTCTGGGCCGCAAGCTATGATGCCACGTGAGCCCGGAGGAAAGTCCCATGCGCACAGAGAAGATCGAGTTTCCGAATGGCAGGGGCCAGATGCTCGCCGCGCGGCTCGACCGGCCCGACGGCGACGCTCGCGCCGCCGCGCTGTTCGCGCACTGCTTCACCTGCGACAAGACCGCCAAGGCTGCCGTGCGGCTCAGCCGGGCGCTGGCGGGGCTGGGCGTCGCCGTGCTGCGGTTCGACTTCACCGGCCTCGGCGAAAGCGAAGGCGACCTGAGCGGATTCTCGGCCAACGTCGAGGATCTGCTCGCCGCGGCGCGCGAAATGGAGCGCCTCGGCCATGCCCCTGCCCTGCTGATCGGCCACAGCCTGGGCGGCGCCGCGGCGCTGGCGGCGGCCGGCGACGTCGCCTCGGTGAAGGCGGTGGCGACGATCGGCGCGCCGGCCGAGGTCGAACACGTGCTGAAGCTGCTGGGCGATGACGTAGCGAAGATCGAGGCCGCAGGCGCCGCCGAGGTGAGGATCGGGGGGCGGCCGTTCACGATCCGGCGCGACTTCGTCGACGATGCGCGGATGCACGACCTGCCGGATCGCATTGCGCACCTGCGCCGCGCCCTGCTGGTGATGCATTCGCCCGTCGACACAGTCGTGGGCATCGACAACGCCACGAAGATCTTCCTGGCCGCGAAGCACCCGAAAAGCTTCATCTCGCTCGACCCCGCCGACCATCTGCTGACCCGGGGCGAGGACGCCGACTATGCGGCGGAGGTGATCGCCGCCTGGGCCGGCCGATACCTGCCGATACGGTGGACACGCCGGCCGAGACGCCCGACGGCTCGGTGCTGGTGGAGGAGACCGGCGCCGGCAAGTTCCAGGTCCAGGTCAGCGTGCACGGGACCCGCTTCTTCGCCGACGAGCCGGTGGACGTCGGCGGCATGGGGTCCGGGCCCAATCCCGCACGAGCTGGTGTCCGCCGGCCTCGGCGCCTGCACCGCCATGACCCTGCGCCTTTACGCCGACCGCAAGGGCTGGCCGCTGAAGCGAGCGCGCGTCTACGTGCGCCACGACAACCTCGCCGGCCAGGCGCAGCCCCACCTCTTCACCCGCCGGATCGCCCTCGACGGGCCGCTGGACGCCGAGCAGACCGCCCGCCTGTTCGAGATCGCCGACAAGTGCCCGGTGCACCGTGCGCTTACCGGCGGCGCGCGGATCGCGACCGAGCCGTTTCCCGAACCGCCGCCAGCGCCCGACGCGGCGGCCACGGCCGCCGAAGCCGACGAGCACTTCCGCGACATGGACGAAGAATGCCGCAAGGCCGGCGCGCCGGGCTGAACCTTCAGGGGGCTAACACGCCTCGGTTGACGCCGGCGACGATCGGGATCACGCTGGGGTCGGTTGATACGACCAGCTGCTTGCGCCCTTCGGGGTACGGTGAACGTATCGCGGCGGCTCGAAGCCCCCTTTGCCCGAACGAACGGGTCAGCAACGCAAGCGCCTGACGCAGATCCATTCGTTCGCAGCAGAGGACGCATCCAAATGCGCGATTTCCGAGACGCCAAGGCCATGGCGCAGACCATCCGTGCGGCGCTTGCCGCCAAGGGCCTGAAGATTTCCATCAGCGAGAGCCTGGAGCTGACCGCCAAGGCGCTCGGCGCGGCCGACTGGAACACCCTGTCGGCGGCGATCCGATCCGACAAGGCGGCGGCCCGACCGCCGGTCCGACCGGCCGAGACGCAGCCTACGCCGGGTCCGGCGACCGAGCGGCTAGGCGGCCCCGTCGATTTCAGCCCGACGCTCACGGCGACGCTGCATCGGTCGGTCGGCTTGGCTCAGGGTCGCATGCACAGCTACACGACCCTTGAGCACCTGTTGCTGTCGCTGACCGACGATGTCGACGCCTCTGCCGTGTTGGAGGCTTGTCAGATCGACGTCGCCGCACTGAAGACCACCCTCACGCGCTACGTCGATGACGACTTGCTGACGCTCGTCACTGCCAAAGCGGAGCCACCGGCGCCAACCGCCGGCTTCCACCGCGTGGTGCAGCGGGCCGTGATTCACGTGCGATCAAGCGGCCGCGACACAGTCACCGGCGCGAACGTGCTGGTGGCGATCTTCTCGGAGTCCGAGAGCCACGCATGCTTCTTCCTGACCGAGCAGGGGATGACGCGTTTCGATGCCGTCAACTTCATCGCCCACGGCGTCCGCAAGGGCGACGCCGCCGCGTGAGCCGCGCCGTCACGGCTTCGCGAACAGCATCGCCTTGGTGAGGAAAGCGGTGTCCTGGTCGACGAGCCGCAGCCCCGCTGCGCCGAACAGCGCGCCGAGGTCGGTCTGGGCGTAGCCAGCGTAATAAGGCTCGTGGAAATAGGCGGGGAACGCCTCCAGCAGGCGCCCGAGGCGGGGCTCGTCGATGGGCTGGATCGAGTTGGCCAGGGCGAAGTGGCCGCCAGGCTTGAGCACCCGGGCGATCTCCGCCGCCACGACCGGTCGCACCTTCGGCGGCAGTTCGTGGAACAGGTAGACGCAGGTCACCGCGTCCAGGCTGGCGTCGGCGAACGGCAGCTGCTCGGCCTTGGCCTGGACGAAGGCGGCGCGGGGGGCGGTGCGGCGCGCCTGGGCCAGATAGGCGGCCGAGAGGTCGAGTCCGATGAGGCGGGCGCGAGGGAACGCCGAGCCCAGGTCGCCGAGGAAGGCCCCAGCGCCGCAGGCCAGGTCGAGCACGGCGAGGCCGCGATGGTCCCGCGTCTTCCAGGCCCTGGACAGCAGCGAGAGCGCGCGGCGGCGCATCGCCCCGGCGGTGCCGGCGAACAGCGCCTCGACCTGGGCCTCGTAGCGCCCGGCGCTCTCGGCGGTGAACCAGCCGCCGCTCTGGAAATGGAAGTTCTGGCGATAGTAGGCCGGGTAAGTCGGCGGCGCGTCGGCGCGCACCTCGGCGCCATCGCCGCGGCGGCGGCGCGCCTCCACCGCCATCGCGTCGGCGATGAAGTCGGCGGTGCGGCGGATCGCGGCCAGCGGGTCCGCCGGCCGGTCGTCCATGCTCGGATAGAGGCCGGCGGCGACGTCGGCGGCGTCCTTCTCGAACGCAGACAGCCAGGCGCGGCGCACGAAGCCGGCCGGCGGCGGCTCGGCCGAGGACTCGAACTCGACCGGCTTGGCGTCCGTCGGCCGCGCCAGAGCTCGTGCGGCGACGCCCGCGGCGCCCCACCACAGCGCCTTGGCGGCGGCGCGGGCGGCGTGGGCGCGGGTGTCGGAGGCGAACGCACGGCGGCGGGGCGGCTTCGCCTCGGGGTCCGCTTCAGTCAACCGCCGCTCCTCTCGAACACGCCGACAAGCTCTACATGGGGCGACCAGAGGAACTGGTCCACCGGCAGCACCCGCACCAGGTTGAAGCCGGCGTCGGTCAGAATTCGGGCGTCACGGGCGAAGGTGGACGGGTTGCAGGAGACGCCGGCGACGCGGACGACGGCAGAGCGCGCCAGTTCGCGGTGCTGCTCGGCGGCGCCGGCGCGCGGCGGGTCGATCACGGCGGCCTCGGTCCGCTTCAGCTCGGCGGCGAGCACCGGGCGTCGGGCGAGATCGCGCGCCTCCACGGATATCGCCTTCAGGCCGGGCGCGGACCCCTGCGCCGACCTTAGCGCCGCGACGGCGGGCGCCGAGATGTCGTATGCGGCCACCTGTGCGTTTTCGGCCAGGCGCAAGGCGAAGGCGCCGACGCCGCAGTAGAGATCGGCCACCTGTCTTGCGCCGGCGAGCGCCTGCCCGACACAGGCCGCCATCGCGTCCTCCGCCTCCGCCACCGCCTGCAGGAAGCCGCCGGCGGGCAGGGCGACGCTCGCGCGCCCGATGCGGATCGTCGGCGCGCGGGCGAGATACAGCATCTCGCCATCCAGGGTGACGCGGGCGAAGTCCGCGGCGGCCGCCACCTCGGCGACCTGGCTGCGGGCGTCGGCCGAGAGCGCGCCGGCGCGGCGCTCGACTCCGGTGATGTCCACGTCGATCCCGCTGTCGGTCAGGGTCACGCGCAGGGTCGGCGCGGATTTCGCCTGCTCGAACAGCGGCTGCGCCAGGCGCCGCAGCGCCGGGAACACGGCGACCAGCCTGGGATCGGCGATTGGGCAGACCTCGATCGGCGCGAGCCGCCAGGAGCGGCGCGCCTTGAAGCCGATCTGGGCCCCCTTCGGGGTCTGGCGGGCGTGCAAGGCCAAGCGCCGCCGCGAGCCGGGCCGCGCCGCGAACGGCGCCAGGATCTCGGTCTCGATCCGCTCACGCGCCAGCGCCAGCCGGATCTGCTCGACCTTCCAGGCGAGGTACGGCGCGCCGCGCCAGTGCTGCAGGGCGCAGCCGCCGCAATCGCCAAAGTGCCGACAGGGCGCGGCGACCCGGTCGAAACTGGGCGCGAGCACCTCGATCAGGTCGCCGCGCTCGCCCGTCACGCGAGCGCGGACCTGCTCTCCTGGAAGTGTCATCGGCACGAAGACCGGGCCCGGAGCCACACCGTCGCCCTGCGCGCCGATGGTTCCGATCGCGAGTTCGCGCGTTTCAGTGATCGGAGCCGCTGTCGGCTGGCGCCTCGGCCTCATGCCGAGGGGCATCCAGAAGAAGTCGGCGCGGGTCAAGCGTCATTCGTTTCTTGCGCAGTTGAAAGCTCCACCATGAATGCCCCCCTGCTCCGCGCCGCCGCGATCGCGGCCACGCTGATCGCCTCGCCGCTCCCCAGTCTCGCCCAGCCGCCAGGCGCCTATTGGCGTGGCGATGTTTGCCACCAGCAGAAGGCCGCCGCCGCGCATCGCGGCACGTTCCTTGGCGCCCTCTTCGGCGGCATCTTCGGCTCGGCGGTCGCTGGTCGCGGCAACCGGGCGGCCGGCGCCGTCATCGGCGGTTCGGCGGGGGCGGCGATCGGCCATGCCGCCGGCGCCAATTCAGTCGAGTGCCTGCCCTACCCGCCTCGGGTCGAAACGCACGAGGGCCGGTGCCGATGGGTCAGCGAGGATTACGACGGCGGCCCACGGGAGTTCGAGGTCTGCCGCGACCCAGACGGCGTCTGGCGCCCGAGCGGCCGCAGCTAGGCCCCGCCGCGCGCGCCGAAACCGCCAGAAGCAGTTTCGATCCTGTCACCGAATATCCCTCCGCCGTGGCGGGCGGCTACACTGACGTCCTCTGGTACCGTGGGGGGTGAAGGCCTGGGCGGCCGCCGGTCTGCCGACGTTGAGCTATGCAGTGACTGCAACGGCGAGCTAGCCGCGCGCGCCCTGTGCGACGGCGGGCGGCGATTACGCTTGGGCGCGACCGTCGCCGGCCCTAGTCTCCCGGGCGATGACCGCGCCGGATTTCGTCTTCATGCTCACCCACGGCGACGTCACCGTCGCCGATGCGCGCCGGCGACTGCCGGACGTCGTGGCCGCCGGCGTTCGCCATATCGGGTTCAAGGACGTCGGCCTGCCAATGGCTGAGATGGCGGCGTTGGCGGGCGAGATCCGGGCGGCCGGCGCGACGCTCTACCTGGAGATGGTGAGCCTGGACGCGGCCGCCGAGGCGGCGGGAGCGCGCGCGGCGCTGGCCTGTGGCGTCGACGTGCTGATGGGCGGCGTGCGACCCGAGGTGGTCGAGCCGATCATTGACGGCGCGCACATCCGCTACTTCCCGTTCCCAGGCGACATCCAGGGCCATCCAAGCCGCCTTGTCGGCGACATAGCGGGCATCTCGCAGAGCGCAGCCGAGCTTGCGGCGCGACCGGGCGTCCATGGGCTTGACCTGCTGGCATACAGGTTCGCTGGCGATGTGCCGGCGTTGATCCGTGCGGTCTGCCGGGCGGCCGCCAGCAAGCCGGTCATCGTCGCCGGCTCGATCGACTGCGACGAGCGGATCACGGCTGTCGCCGCCGCGGGCGCTGCGGGCTTCACCATCGGCACCGCGGCCCTGGATGCGGTCTTTCCCGCGCCGCCGGACCTTGGTCGCCAACTTGCGCATGTCGGGGGCGTATTGAGGGCGCTGAACGAGCGGTCCGCCGACGTCTAGCGCCGCGGGACTACGGCTTCGGGCATGCCGCAATCATAGCGTCGGCCGCCTGGTCCACCGAGGCGATCGGTACGGCCGTTCTGCGGTGCGAGGAACACGCCGGGGAGCACTTCCTGCATTCATCCCCCAAAATCGCGGCCGGGCCGGCCTAGTGAAGCCCATGCAGATAGACCGTGCGCAGGATCGTTTCGTCGAGGTTGCACTGATCGATCTCGACCAGCTGCAGGCTGCCGCCCGCCTCGCCGTCGCCGGCGTGATCGCACTTGCGCTTGGTGCGCTTGAGCCAGGCCCGCTCCTCGTCACGCAGCCCCGCCTTCGCGGCGGCGGTGCGGCTCGCCATCAGCGCCTGGTAGACCTGGTTCAGCTGCTGATCCCAGGCCTGATACTCTGCGCCCATGCATTCCTTCATCGCCAGGGTCGCGCTGGCCGTGCGGATGCAGTCGTTGTAGGTCGCCGAATAGTAGCGATCAGCCCTGGGTCCGGCGCGCGCGCCGGTCGCCGCGACCAGAAAGACCGCGGCCAGCAGCGCGAACCTTGCGCTCAAGCCGCGCTCTCCGGCGCGAACAGCTTCTTCAGCTCATTCTTCAGGATTTTGCCCTGCGGATTGCGGGGCAGGGTCTCGTGCGAGAACAGGATCTTCACCGGCACCTTGAAGGCCGCCAGCCGCTCGGCGACGAAGGCGCGGAGTTCCTTCTCGGTGGCCTCCGCTCCCTGTTTCAACGTGACCACTGCGGCCGGCTCTTCGCCGAGGGTCTTGTGCGGGATGCCCACCAGGGCCGCGTCCATCACCGCCGGGTGGTCGTAAAGGACGTTCTCGACCTCGATGCAGTAGATGTTCTCGCCGCCGCGGATCAGCATGTCCTTGGCGCGGTCGATGATGAAGCAGAAGCCTTCCTCATCCAGCCGGGCCAGATCACCGGTCTTGACCCAGCCTTCGTGAAAGGTCTGGGCGGTGGCTTCCGGTTTGTTCCAGTAGCCCTTCACCACCTGCGGGCCCTTGCACCACAGCTCGCCGACTTCGCCGATCGCCAGCTCGCGGTCGCCTTCGACCGTCATGATCTTGAGGTCCGTCACCGGCACCGGCGGACCGCAGCTGTCGGGGCGGTGCTCGTAGTCCTCCGCCCCGTTGCTGGTGGCCGTGGCCGAGGTCTCGGTCATGCCCCAGCCGTTGCCAGGCTGCGATTTGGGGAAGGTCTCCTTGATCTTGCGCACCAGCTCCGGCGCAGACGGCGCGCCGCCGTAGGCGACGCTTTCGAGCGAGGAGAGGTCGTAGTTCGTGCGCAGCGGATGTTCGATCAGCTGCCAGGCGATCGTCGGCACACCCCCGGCCGCCTGGATCTTCTCCCGCTCGATCAGCTCGAACGCGCGCACCGGGTCCCAGCGGCGCATCATCACCAGCTTGCCGCCGCCAAACAGGATCGGGTTCAGCACCGCGAAGCAGCCGGTGGCGTGGAAGAACGGCACCGAAAGCAGCATCGAGCGCTGCGGCGCGTTGGGATCTGGCGCCGGCGGGGTCTCGCCGCGGCGCAGGAACGCGCGCTGCGCGGCGCTCGCCCCGGCCATGATGTTGGAGTTGATGTTGCGCTGGGTCGCGAGCGCGCCCTTCGGCTTCCCGGTGGTGCCGGAAGTGTAGAAGATGGTGGCGTCGTCATCCTGAGAGATCTCGACCGGCGGCAACGGGCGGTCGGGCAAATCCTTCCACGCGCCCGGCTCCCCGATCACGTCCTCGAGCTTGGCGATCAGAGGGTTGGCGACCTCCTCCATCTCGCGGGCCACGTAGACCCGTTGCAGGTCCGGACAGCGCTCCAGGTGCTCGTTGAGCCGTTCCATCCGCTCTGCGTCGACGAGCGCGATCTTGGTTCCCGAGTCGACCAGCCCGTACTCGAGCTCCGGCCCGGTCCACCACGCGTTCAGCGGCGTGATGATCGCGCCCAGCGCGGCTGCTGCATAGAAAGCCACCGGCCACTCCGGCAGGTTGCGCATGATGATCGCGACCCGGTCGCCCTTGCCAACGCCCTGCAACGTCAACTCGTGCGCCAGCGCCGAGACGGCGCGGAAGAAGGCCTCGAAGCTGACGCGCTCGTCCTCGTGCACCAGGAAGATCTTCTCGCCGTGCGCCCGCGCCGCCTCGGCGACGAAGCGCAGCGACGGCGGCGCATTCTTCCAGACCCGGGTCGGGATCCCGCGGATCACCCGCTCCTCCATCTCGCACGGCATGCCGGGGGCGGTGATGATGCGGTTGGCCTCGGCGATCGACATCGCCGGCCAGGGTTTGGCCGCGGCTTCACTCATTGGACACCCTGCTCCTGCCGGGGCGAATGCAGGCGCCCCACGCTCGGCTGGTGGGTAAGCATAAGGCGCCGCGCGATGCAAACCGCCCGCCTCGCGCGTCGGTCGCCGGTCCCGAGGGGGATTCGCGATGACCAGCATGACGGCGGCGCAGACGGCGCAGCTGCAGTCGATCCCAATCCTGACTTAGCCGACGTCCTTCAAGCGCTTTAGCGCAGCCTCCAGCCGGGCCTTGGCGGCCTGAGCCTCGGCCAGCCGCTCGCGGTTCTCCTCGACCACCTCCTCCGGCGCGCGGGCGACGAAGTCGGGGTTGGCGAGTTTCTTGGCCGTGCGGTCTATGTCCGCGGTGAGCGCAGCGACTTCCTTGGCCAGCCGCCCCCGCTCGGCGGCCAGGTCGATGAACTCGGCGACCGGCAAGGCGAAAGAAGCGCCCTCGGCCAGGAACGGCACCGCGCCCGCCTCGCCGGTCTCGAAACGGATTTCGCTGACGCGCAGCATCTGGCGGATCGCCTCGGCGTTCTCGGTCAGGATCCGGCGCTCGCGCGGCCCGGCTTCTGTCACCAGCAACGCCGGCTTGGCCGCCACCGGCACGTTCAGCTCCGAGCGGACCGAACGTCCCTCGCCGATCACGCCGGTGACCAGCGCCATCTCAGCGGCCGCCGCCGCGTCGGCGTAGCTGTCGGGCAGGTCGGGCCATGGCGCCGTGATCAGCATGGAGTCGCGTGGCGGCCCTGCCTCTGCGGTCTTCTCCCACAGTTCCTCGGTCATGAACGGCATGATCGGGTGCAGCAGCTTCAGGATCACGTCGAGCGTCCAGGCGGTCATCGCCCGGGTTTCGGCCGCCACCTCCCCGCCGGCGGCCAGCAGCGGCTTGGCCAGCTCCAGATGCCAGTCGCAGAACACGTTCCAGACGAAGCGGTAGAGCTGTCCGGCCGCCTCCTCCATCTGCGCCGCGTCGAGCGCCGCGGTGACCGCCCGCGCCGTCTTCAGCGCCTCGCCGCGGATCCAGCGGTTCTGCACGTGGCGCACGCCGGCGGGGTCGAAGCCGTCGACCCGCTCGCAACCATTCATCTGGCAGAACCGCGCGGCGTTCCACAGCTTGGTGCCGAAATTGCGGTAGCCCTCGATGCGCGGGCGCGAGAGACGGATGTCGCGCACCTGTCCCGACAGGGCGACGACGGTGAAGCGCAGGGCGTCGGCGCCATAGTCGTCGATCAACTCCAGCGGGTCGACCACGTTGCCCTTGGTCTTGGACATCTTCTGACCGTGCTCGTCGCGGATCAGAGCGTTGATCACCACGCGGCGGAACGGGACCTCGCCCATGAAATGCAGGCCCAGCATCATCATCCGGGCGACCCAGAAGAAGATGATGTCGAAGCTCGTGACCAGGTCGCCGGTCGGATAGAACCGCTTCAGGTCGGCGGTCTGCTGCGGCCAACCCAGCGTCGAGAACGCCCAGAGTCCGGACGAGAACCAGGTGTCGAGCACGTCCTCGTCCTGGGTCAGGGTCTCGGCGCGGCCGTAGTGGGCCTGGGCGGCGGCGCGCGCGGCTTCCTCGGACTCCTCGACGAAGACCGTCCCATCCGGGCCGTACCAGGCCGGGATGCGGTGGCCCCACCAGAGCTGGCGCGAGACGCACCAGGGCTCGATGTTGCGCATCCAGTCGAAATAGGTGCGCTCCCAGCTCTTCGGCTCGAAGACCGTGCGCCCCTCCTCCACCGCGCGGATCGCCGGCTGGGCCAGGGTCTTGGCGTCGACCCACCACTGGTCGGTCAGGTAGGGCTCGATCACCACCAGCTTCGACTTTTCGTCGTAGGGCACGGTCATCCGGTTGGGATCGACGCCCTCCAGCAGGCCGAGCGCCTCCATGTCGGCGACGATCTGCTTGCGCGCGGCGAAACGGTCGAGGCCGCGGTAGGCCTGCGGAACAGTCTCGTTCAGCTTGGCGTCGGGCGTGAAGACGTTGATCGCCTCCAGGCCGTGCCGCTGGCCGACACGGAAATCGTTGAAATCATGCGCCGGGGTGATCTTCACCGCGCCGGTGCCCTTCTCCGGGTCGGCGTAGTCGTCGGCGACGATCGGGATCAGCCGCCCGACCAGCGGCAGGCGCACCTGCTTGCCGACCAGGTCCTTGTAGCGCTCGTCGTCGGGGTGCACCGCGACCGCGGTGTCGCCCAGCATCGTCTCCGGCCGGGTGGTGGCGACGACGATGAAGCGGCCGTCCTGGCCCTCGATCGGGTAGCGGAAGCGCCACATGTGGCCGGCGACCTCGAGGTTGACCACCTCGAGGTCGGAGACCGCGGTCTGCAGCTCCGGCTGCCAGTTCACCAGCCGCTTGGCGCGGTAGACCAGGCCCTGCTTGTGCAGGGCGACGAACACCTTGCGCACCGCCGCCGAGAGGCCCTCGTCCAGCGTGAAGCGCTCGCGGCTCCAGTCGCACGAGGCGCCGAGCCGGCGCAGCTGGCGCACGATCGTGCCGCCGGACTTCGCCTTCCACTCCCAGACCTTCTCGACGAAAGCCTCGCGCCCCATGTCGCGTCGGCTGATGTTGGCGCCGCTCTCGGCCAGCTGGCGTTCGACCACCATCTGGGTGGCGATGCCGGCATGGTCGGTGCCTGGAACCCACAGCGCGGCTTTGCCGCGCATGCGTTGAAAACGCACCAGCACGTCCTGCAGGGTGTTGTTCAGCGCGTGGCCGATGTGCAGCGAGCCGGTGACGTTCGGCGGCGGAATGACGATCGCGTAGGGCTGCGCGGCCGGATCGTCCTTCGGCGCGAAAGCGCCCGCAGCCTCCCACTTGGCGTAGAGGCGCGCTTCAACGGATTGGGGATCGAAGGTCTTGTCGAGCATGGCTAGCTTATATGGCCTCCCTCCCCTTCATGGGGAGGGACGTCGATGCGAAGCATCGACAGGGTGGGGCTGTCTAGCCTCGAGCGCTGACTCGTCGGAGTCCCCCACCCGATCGCTTCGCGATCTGCCCTCCCCACAAGGGGGAGGGAGGGGCTAGCGTACTCGGGTGCGCGAGATGCGCTCGACTTCCTCGGCCACCTTCGACTCGACGATCCGCGGCAGGTTCTCGTCGAGCCAGGCCTTCAGCAGCGGACGCAGCAGCTCGCGGGTCAGGTCCTCGAGCGTACGGCCGGCGGCCGGCATGGGGATGGAGGCGGTGAGATTGCCGAACGCGCTGGCGGCGGCGAACGCGGTCGAACTCGCCGACCAGCTCTTCTTCCTCGTGATGCGCCGCAACGGCGACCAGTTCCGGCTTGGGGGGTGGCACGGGTTCGGGCTCCGGTTCGGGCTTGGTGTAGACGTCCAGATCGCCGACGGTTTCGGCGGGCGGTTCCACGCGCTGCGTCAACTCGAGGACGTCTTCGGCGGGCTCGGGCGCGGCCGCCGGTTCTGGCTCCGGTTCCGGCTCGGCCAGCGCGGCGACATGTTCCGGCTCCGGCGCAGCCAGCGCCTCGGCCTCGCCTTCAGCGGACGGGGCGTCGTCTTCGGAGATGATGCGACGGATGGAGGCTAGGATCTCCTCCATCGTAGGTTCCGGGGCGGCGGCTTGTTCCGACATCAGTAGAATCCTGACCGAGAATCTCTTTTCGAGATCAGGCTACGCGCGAAGTCCCCAGACTGCAATTTCGCCGTTTTGCCGCAGCGTCACTGGGCCGCTGTCCTGACCACCTCGCCAGGCGGGGAAGGCGGCGGCGCCGGGGTCGGCGCCGGCCCGGCCGCGCGGTCTATCGCATGGATCGCGCCTTCCCATGGCACCCAGCCCGGCGCGTGGCGGACCTTGTCGTAGTTGGCCTTGGGGTCGTAGCGCGGCGCGTCAGGGACCAGGGCCCTCGCCTCCAGCGCGCCGGTGGCCGCCAGCACCGCGGCGGCCGCGACGTATTCGTCGCGCCGCGCGCCGACCAGCTGCAGCTGCGAGGTTTCGAGCTCCTGCTGCGCGTTCAGCACGTCGAGGACGGTGCGCAGGCCGACCTTCTGCTCCTCGCGCACGCCCTCGAAGGCGACCGTATCGGACTTCACCTGCTCCGCGTCCGCCGCGAGACTGGCCCTGGCGCCCAGCAACTGGTTCCAGGCTTGGGACACCGCCTGCAACACCTGCCGCCGCGCGCTTTCGACGCCGATCCGGGCGACGTTGTCCTGCTCGGCGGCCTGACGGACCCGCGAGGCGTTCATCCCGCCGGTGAAGATCGGCACGTCGACCCGCGCGGTGACGCTGCCGCCGAGCTCCGACTGAGTGACACCGGCCGCCCCGTTGAACCCGCCGGAGATGCCCTGCTGCTGGCTCACGTAGCCGTATTGACCGCTCAGCGAGACCGTCGGCCGCATCTGCGCCTTGGCTTCGGCCAGGCGCGCGGCGGCGGCCTGCTCGGCGGCGGCGGCCTGGCGCAGCTGCGGATTGTCGCGCTCGGCGGCGTCGAAGGCCGCGTCGATCGAGGCCGGCAGCAGCGGCGCGATCGGCGGCTCCGGCGCCAGCTCCCCGGGGTTCTGGCCCACCACCGCCGCATAGACCGCCCGCGCCTGCGCCAGCGCCGACTGCGCCGTCGCCAGCTGCGAGCGCGCCAGGGCCAGCCGCGCTTCGCTCTGGGCCACGTCGGTGCGGGTGAGTTGGCCGGCGTCGAAGCGGGCCTGCGTCTCCGCCAGTTGCCGCGACAGGACGTTGACGTTGTCCTGCGAGATCGACTGCTGTTCCTGGTCGCGGCGCACGTCGACGTACGCGCCGATCACGCCCTGCAGCACGCTCTGCTCGGTGCGCCGCAGGTTCTCGCGCTCGGCGATGATGTCGGCCTGCGCCGCGTCGATCTGCGCCGACGCGCGCCCGCCGGTGAAGATCGGCTGGGTGACCGAGATCGTTCCCGTCTCGCCGCCGCCCGAGAAGGTGAAATCCGGCGCACCGGTCTCGCCGACCCGTTGCCTCTGATAGGTGTAGGAGCCGCTGCCGTTCACCGATGGCCGCAGTCCCGCCTCGGCCTGGACGAACTCCTCGTCGGTCGCGCGCAGCTGGGCGCGCTCGGCTTGCAGGGTCGGATTGGTCTGGTAGGCCAGCGCCATCGCGTCACCGAGGGTCTCCGCCCTGGCGGAGGCGGCGAGCCCGCAGGCGAGCACAGCGATGCAACCGGCCGCAGCCGCCCGTCGATGCCGGCGCATGGGTTTCCCTAAGTCCCCGTCCTGCCCACGCCTTTCTGGGTGTGGCGGTATGGTTCTAGGCCGCGACGGCGGCCCGAGCCCACTTAAGCTTTCGTCATGTGTTGGGCGCGCGCGCGTCGGTGCGAGGCTCAGAAGCTGAACGCCGGCTTCGGCTCGAACCCGGCCATCAGCGGCGGGGCGCAATCGAACAGGTCACGGCAGCCGACGTCCTTGTCCGAGCGCAGGTAGAGCTCGGCCCGCCCGACCGGCCCGCGCCGCACGACGACGCCCAGCCGTCCGCCCGGCGCCAGAGCCGCGGGCCAGGACGGCGGGACGCTGGAGACCGCGCCCTCGCACACGACGATGTCGTAGCTTCCGCTGGCGGCGGTCAGGTCGCCGTCATCCAGCCGCGTCACCTCCAGCCCCATCGCCGCCAGCACCGCCGCGGCGTACGGCGCGGCGATCGCCAGCACGGTGTCGCCCGCCCGCGGCCGCAGCGCCTGCAGCAGCTTGGCGACGTCGCGCGGCTTCAGCAGCCAGCGGCCCGGGCGCGTACTCCACCTCGACGTCGGCGTAGGCCAGATAGGCCTTCGGCGCCGGCAACAGGGCCTCGCGGGCCACCGCGCGCATGGCGTCCTGGATCGCGTAGTCGGTGACGTCCTGGGTGCGCACCTGGCTCTCGACCATGGTCGCCCGCTGGGCCGCGAAATCGATGCTCATGTGACGCCGGCCCCGCTGCAGTCCGAGAAAGTCCGGGCTTATAGGGCGGCCCTTAATCCGCAGGCAATGCGCCCCGCCCTATTCCTTGCCGGGCGCGGGACCATCTGCTAGCTGACCGCGCTCCCAGGCGGCCTGGTGGCGGAGTGGTGACGCAGCGGACTGCAAATCCGCGCACCCGAGTTCAATTCTCGGCCAGGCCTCCAATCTATTCGGTAACTTAGAGAGCTCACCGCGAAGGCCGGTTTTGCTCGTCAGCGATTTGTCGCCTTCGTGCGAGCTCGTTCGGCCAGCTTGGGGCATGATCTGCGCGCGGAGCTCGGCCGCATTCCACCTACGTCGTCAGCGGCGGGACCGCCGCTGACAGTCGATCATCTGCAATGGGCGGTCGACGATGTGAGTAGTCGGCTCGCCAGGCCTTCTCCAGCAGATGTGGCGCGACCGCTCGCTGAAACCAGGGAACGTCACGTCGGCCCGCCACACGACGCCGTATTGTGGGTTCTGGGAGACGACCTGCCGTACGATCTTCACGCCGCGCTTCGCCAACAGCTGCTCGACCGCCTAGAAGTGGGCGGAGACCCCTGTCGGATCAATGGTCAGGCGCGACTCCGCCCCCGGTGACGGCCGCGGCTCGAGCCGCTGCTCATCCGGCCCCAGCGTGCCGTTGGATTGAGCGTCGCTGATGAAGCGGTTCCAGTCCGTCTGGTCTCGCCCAGTGGAGCGCACAGCGCGATGGGGTCCGAGATCGGATCTGTTCGCATGCGGATGTATCGGGTTGCGCCGCTCGACCTCTTGATCTGCAGGGGCGTGACGTCAGAACCGCCTCTGTCGACGGTCGAATTGGACCGTCGCGCAGCGTTGAACACAATTGGCAGAAGCTCGGGCTGAGTTGGTGGACCAGGAACTGGTCACATAGCCAGCGAGCGTGATCCTAGTCCATCCGCGGTGATGAGGGTCGCGCCGTCAGGCTCAAATCGTCCAGCGTCAGCGACGATCGCCGCCCGGACATCAGCCTAAATCTGAGCCGACGGGGGAGAGCGGTGGTGGGTGAAAGGTAGATCTGGAACGGCAACCGCAACCTCCCCTGGTGATCGCGGAATGGCGGAGTCGTGGGCAAAAGTCGTCAAGAACAAATAGGGAACATTCCTGAAGCCGCCGACTTCCAAAGCAGTGTCTTCCAGGCGAACAACGTCTCAGCCGTCGAAAGCCTCGGCGTCCAGGCCCACGCTGAGCGCCGCCTCTTTGATCTGGCCCCAGGTGGCGTCGTCGATCGGGATGCCGTCGGCCAGGCGCTGCGCCACGCTCTCCCGCTCGGGGTCCCCGGGCAGGCGGACGCGGTCGACGCCTTCGGCGGGCGGGGTCGTGCGGATGTAGTCAAGCATCGCCTCGGCCTCGGCCTCGAACCCCTCGCGGCCGCCGAACGCGTCCGGGTCGATCACGACCGAGAGCATGTTGTTGACCGCCGCGCCGAACGCCCGGTTCGAGCCCGGCTGCATGGTCCACTGGCCCGCCAACGCCCCACCGAGCAGCTCGCAGAGGATCTGCATGCCGCCGCCCTTGTGCAGGCCGAACGGCAGCAGCATGGAGCGCGCCTCGCTGCGGTAGAAGGTGCGCAGGTCGGTGGTGGGGCGGCCCTCGGCGTCCACCAGCACGCCCTCGGGCGCCGGTTCACCCTTCATGAAGGCGACGCGGAGCTTGCCCATGGCGACCGCGCTGGTGGCGTAGTCGAGCACGATGTGCTCGCCGTTCTTGCGCGGCACGGCGCAGCAGTAGGGGTTGGTCAGCATCCGTGCCTCGCGCCCCCCGAACGGCGCCACCGTTGGCGGCCCACCGACGACGTTGACGTGATGCATCGAGATCAGTCCGGCGTCGGCGCACTGCTCGCCATAGGTCCCGATCCGGCCGATGTGGCAGGAATTGCGCAGGGCGACGCAGGCGACGCCGATCTGCTTGGCCCGGGCGATGGCCATCTCGGTGGTCTCGCGCGCCACCGGCGCTCCGAGGCCGAACTGGCCGTCCACCACCATCACCGCGCCGCGATCCTGGATCACCTTGGGCCGGACGTTGGGGTCGAGCTTGCCGGCCCGGATCCAGTTCACATACGACGGCGCCATGCCGACGCCGTGGGAGTCGTGGCCCTTCAGGTTGGCGGCGACCAGGTGCTCGGCGCAGACCCGCGCCCGCTCCGGCTCGGCGCCCGCGTGTTCGAGAATGGAGCTGAGCAACTGCGTCAACCGCGCGGCGTCTATGATCATGATCGATCTCCGGTCCGACGGCGACCTTTCGGGACACAGCGGAGCGCGGTCAACCGCCCCGGCCCACTTCCGCGCTTCGTCTAGGGCTGATCATCCCGCGCATCGACGAGGATCTGGGCCCCGGAGCCGGGCTTGGACCAGCAGGTCACCCGGACCGACATACTCGACCCGTCGAGTTCGTTCTGCAGTTTGGCCCGGAGCACCCGACCCCAGGTCTGACTGAGGGTGTATCGCCGGTCCGTGACCTTGGCGCTCATCCGCGTGGCGAGCGCCTGGATCAAGGTGTCACATCGCGTGAAGGTCGCCAGGTCGGCGGCCAAGACCTCGTCGGCGGCCGGCGTCCAAGGGGGTCCTGGATAGATCTGGTCCTGTGGGTTCGCCGCGCCGATCGGGGTCAAGGCCAGGAGGCCCAGCGCCAGCCAGACATGCATCATCGAGTGCTCCGCCGCAGATGTCCGTGCAACCACCATAGCGTCGCCGTTCCGGCGGTAAAGAACAAAAGAAGAACACTTGGCCGACTAGCCCTGGTTTCACTGGTCTGCGGCGGCGCCGCCGACTACGACAAGCTTGAACGAGGAGGACGGGCGATGAGCGACGACATCCTGCAGGTCGAGCGCGAGGGGGCGGTTCAGGTGGTCACCCTCAACCGGCCGGACCGCCTGAACGCCTTGAACCAGCCGCTGACGGACGCGCTCCTGGCCTACTTCGAAGCCCGGCGGCGGGACACCGATTGCCGGGTGATCCTGATCCGGGGCGCTGGCCGGGGTTTCTGCTCCGGCGCCGATCTGAAGGCCGCCGGACAGCCCGACCGTCTGCGCGACGGCCCTGACGGCGACTGGGTGTTGCGCGATCTGATGAAGGCGATGCGCGCCTGTCCGCAGCCGATCGTCGCCCTGGTGCACGGCGCGGCGGCCGGCGGGGGTCTGGCGATCGCGCTGGCGTCGGATGTGATCGTCGCCGCAGAGAGCGCGGCGTTCCATTCCGCCTTCATCAAGATCGGGCTCTCGGCGAGCGAGCTCGGCGTCAGCTGGCGGCTGCAGCGGACCATCGGGATCTCGGCGGCGCGCGAGATGCTGCTGACCGGCCGGCCGATGCGGGCGGCCGATGCGCTGCGCACCGGGCTGGTGTCGCAGGTGGTTCCCGACAATGAGCTGCTGGCCTGCGGCCGCACTCTGGCCGAGGAGATGCTGGGGGCGGCGCCCGATGCGCTGCGGATCTCCAAGCACTACGCTCGACAGCGCGCTGGAGATCGGCGACTTCGCCACGGCGCTCGAGTTCGAGGAGCGCGGCCAGATTCAGATGATCCGGCAGGGCGCCGCGGCGCGGGCGCGGCAGGCCGAACCCAGCTGAGCGCCCCAGCCATGAGCCTGACCTTCGATCTCTACTGGTCGTTCCGCTCGCCCTACTCCTACCTGGCGACGCCGCGGCTGCTGGACCTGGTCACCCGCTGCGACGTGACCTGCAACGTGCGGCCGGTCTATCCGCTGGCGGTGCGCACGCCGGAGTTCTTCGACACCCGCGATCCGCTCTGGGGCCCGTACCTGATGCGCGACATCCGGCGCGAGGCGGAGTTCCTCGGCCTGCCGATCCGCTGGCCGCGGCCCGACCCCGTGCAGCAGAGCGCCGAGGCCGGATACCGGATGCAGCAGCCCTACATCCACCGACTCACCCACCTTGGTGTCGCCGCCGCGGAGCGCGGCCGCGGCCTGCCGTTCCTGCGCGAGGTCAGCCACGTGATCTGGAGCGGCGAAGTCAACGACTGGCATCAGGGTGATCACCTCGCCGGCGCCGCGGCCCGGGCCGGCCTGGACTGGGCCGAGCTGTCGGCCGCCGTGGACGCCGATCCGGCTCGCTACGCCGAGATCGTCGCGGCGAGCCAGACCGACCAGCGCGCCGCCGGTCACTGGGGCGTGCCGATGATGGTGTTCGGCGGGGAGCCGTTCTTCGGGCAGGACCGCATCGACCAGCTGGTCTGGCGCCTGCGCCAAGCCGGAATGACGGACCGCTAGCGCCGTCGCAGACGCCCTGCCCGGCGCGTGGCGATTCGACGCATTCGGGGTCGGGTAACCATTTCTCAGCTGTAATGGGCCGACTCATGGTCCGGATTGCGCAGCGTCGCTGCGTCGGACGGCCGCTCGGCGAAAGGGGCGAGGTGAGTACGACCGGTTCCGCGCCCAAGATCGTCATCGCCGCGGACGACAACCCGCATAACCTGCAGCTGCTCGAAGCGGTGATCCAGTCCCAGGGCTATGTCTTCTTTGGCGTGCCGAGCGGTCATAAGTGCCTGGAGATGGCCGAAAGGTTCAGACCAAGTCTGTTCATTCTCGATATCGAGATGCCGGAGATGAGTGGCTTTGAGACCTGCCGCCAACTTCGACTCAAGGAAGCGACGCGAACTGTGCCGGTGGCGTTCTTTACGGCTCACCGCCGCGATGCGGACTTTCGCGAGGGCATTGCGGCGGGCGGCAACGACTTCCTGCTCAAGCCGATCGAGCCGGCCAAGCTGATCGCCCGGATCCGCCGACTGATCGAGGGCAGCTCGAGCGCCGGCGCCGGTGCGGACCCCCGCGTGCTGTGGCTCTGAAGCGCCGTCGCCAGGCGGTGGCCGTTCGATCCGGCATGGCTTGTAACGATCTCGAAATATTCCTGTAGGGATGGTGGGGCGCTGGCGGTTCGGCAGCGAGTGGCTCCTCGCCGAATAGCCGAGGGCCCCGGCTCCCCAGGCCGGGGCCTTCACCCTTTCCCTGGCGACGCGCGGCAGCGTGTCGGGTTGACCTCGCGTCCCCGTTGAACGTCCCGGCGTTCGGCGCCAGGGTCGACGCAACCTCTGTCCAGCATCACCCGGCAAAATGGCCCTCACCACCCAGCGCCGCTTCATCACGCCCCAACCTGACGAGACGCTCGAGGCGCTCGCCGCGCGCGCCTTGCCTGGCGAGCCGCTCGAGGCGGCGATGGACCTGATCCGGGGCTGGAACCTGCACATCTTCGCCATGCGCAAGCCGCGCGGCCTGCTGCTGGGCAGCGACGTCGTCTTCGTCGAACCGCCGCTGGCATGAGCGGCGCGGCGGCCAGGGCCTTGCCAATCCCCGGATTGGACGACGCGGTCGTCGAAGGCGCGCAGATCGTCGCCGGCCACGACGGCGCGGCTGAGCTGCTGGTGCGCTTGCGGCACGGCAACGGCGCGGCGAGTTCGGTGACGCTGGATCCAGGGACCGGCTTCGACCTGTTACGCGCCGCGGGCGCCGCAAGCCTGGACGGCCTGGTCGGCCAGGCCTGGCGCGACATCACGCGCGGCCTTTGGGAACGTTGAGGGAGCGGAACCGATGTACGACATCCTGATCAAGGGCGGGACTATCGTCGATGGCTCCGGCGCGCCGCCCTTCGCGGGCGACGTGGCGGTGAAGGATGGCCGCATCGCGGCGATCGGCCGGGAGATCGCCGGCGAGGCGCGGCGCACGCTGGACGCCGCCGGCCGCGTCGTCTCGCCAGGCTTCATCGACCCGCATACGCACTTCGACGTACAGCTGCTGTGGGACGGCGCGGCCAAGCCGGCGCTGGAGCACGGCGTCACCTGCGTCGTGCCGGGCAACTGCTCGCTGTCGCTGGCGCCGCTGAAGGCCGCCGACCGCAAGGGCCTGGTCGGCATGTTCCAGCAGATCGAGGAGATGCCGCCGGAGGCGTTCACCGAGGCGTTCGACTGGACCTGGGAGGACTTCGCCGGTTACCGCGACGCGATCGCCAGGAACCTGCAGCTGAACGTCGCCCCGCTGGTCGGGCACAGCGTGATCCGGCTCTGGGTGATGGGCGGCGCCTCGCAGCAGCGCGCCGCACGGCCGGATGAGATTGCCGCGATGCAGGACCTGCTGCGGCAATGTCTGGATGCGGGCGCGGTCGGCCTCTCCACCAGCTTCGTCGACGTCGACGAGAACGGCCATCCAGTGCCGTCACGCTTCGCCAGCTTCGACGAACTCGACGCGCTCTGCGCCGTGCTGGGCGAGCGCGGCCGCATGCTGCAGATCGTGCCGGAGTTCTACGCCACCGACATCACGCTGGCGCGGGTCGACCAGCTGGCCGAGCTCTCCATCAGGCACAAGATCCCCACAACCTTCTCGCCGCTGTTCGACAGCGCCGCCACGCCGCAGAACGTGCCGCGGGTGATGGCGCGGGTCGAGGAGCAGTTCGCCCGCGGCGCCCGGGTCTGGCCGCAGATGCAGACCCGGCCGATCGACATCTCGTTCTCGCTGCTGCGCCCAAGCCTGTTCTTCGCCCGCCTGCCGCGCTGGGTGCGGGTGTTGCGCCTGCCGCTGGCGGAGCGCCTCGCGGCGCTGAAGAATCCGGCGATCGCCGACAAGATGGTCGAGGACGCCGGGCCGGATGGCGGCCTGGCCATGCTCGGGGGGCTGGTCGTGCGCGGCGGCGACGAAGCGCCGGCGGCGCTCGCGGGTCGCACACTGGCCGAGATCGCGGCCGAACGCGGCGAGAGCCCGGCGCGGGCGCTGATCAACCTCTCACTCGAGCACGGCCTCGACGTCGCCTTCCTGGCCGCCAGCCGCGGCCACGACGCGAGCGACCGGATCGGCGCGATGCTGGCCAGCCCGTACATGCATATCGGCGCCAGCGACGGCGGCGCGCACCTGGCCTCGTTCGCCACCTACGGCGACACCGGCTACCTGTTCAGCGAATTCGTGCGCAAGGCGGGCGCGCTCAGCCTGGAAGCGGCCGTCAAGAAGATCACCGCCGACACCGCCGAGATCTGGGGCCTGAAGGACCGCGGCCTGCTGCAGGCCGGCAAGGCCGCCGACATCGTCGTGTTCGACGCCGACACGATCGGCCGAGGCGAGGAGCGGCCGCAGTTCGACATGCCGGGCGAGGGCATGCGCTACGTCCGCGACGCGGTCGGGGTCGAGGCCGTAGTGGTCAACGGCCAGGTGGCCTGGGAAGCCGGCGCCTACACCGAAGCCCGCGCCGGGGTGGTCTGCGAACTGGCCTGAGTGTGGCGCCGCAGCGCTTGCCACCGCGGCGTTACCGGCGGATATAGCGGCGATACGCGACGCGTTGGGGCCCTGTGCGCCCCTCCTGCCGGCGCTGGGAGACAAGACCATGAAGACCAATCCCGCTGCGGGATTGTCGGGCGCATCGCCCGACGCTTCCATCAACCCCCTCGTCTTCGATCTGCTGGAGTGGCTGGCGATTTCGCCGCGACCCTACGCCGAGGTGATGGACGTCTGGCGAACGTCCTGCCCCAGGCTCACGATCTGGGAGGACGCGGTCGACCTCGGCTACATCGAGCGCCGGCATGACCCGCGCCCGCCCACGGTGTTCCTGACGACGCGGGGCGCCGAGGCGCTCGCGCGACGAAAGCGGCAGGCTCGGGCGGCGTGAGGGTGGCGCGATGCCTGACTGGTCGCCCGCCACCTATCTGAAGTTCGAAGACGAGCGCACCCGCCCGGCGGCGGACCTGCTGGGGCGTGTGCCCCTGGACCGCGCCGAGCGGGTCGTTGACGTCGGCTGCGGCCCCGGCAACTCCACCGAGCTGCTGGCCGCGCGCTTCCCGGACGCGGACATCCTTGGCCTCGACAACTCGCCGGCCATGCTGGACGAGGCCCGCCGGCGGCTGCCCGGCCTGCGTTTCGAGCCGGCGGACGCCGACCGCTGGCTGCCGGACCCGGCGACGGATCTGGTCTACGCCAACGCCACCTACCAGTGGGTCCCCGACCACCTGGCCCAGCTGCCGCGGGTGCTGGCGGCGCTCCGCCCTGGCGCAGTGCTCGCCGTGCAGATGCCGGACAACCTGGCGGAGCCGACCCACCGGCTGATGAAGGACGTCGCACACGCCGGCGCCTGGGCGGATCGCTTGAAAGGCGCGCCGCGCGAGCCCCTGCCTCCGCCCCGCACCTACTACGACGCGTTGCAACCCCACGCCGCCCGGCTCGACATCTGGCACACGATCTACAACCACCCGCTGGCGGACGCGGCGGCGATCGTCGAGTTCGTGCGCAGCACGGGTCTTCGCCCGTTCCTCGACCCGCTGAGCGACGCTGAACGGCGCGAGTTCGTGGCTCGCTATACGGCGCGGATCGCCGAGGCCTATCCGCCGATGGCGGACGGCCGGGTGCTGTTGCGCTTCCCTCGGCTGTTCATCGTCGCCCAGCGCTGAGGCTCAATGCGCCGCCATCCAGGCGGCGGCGCGGTCGAGCAGGTCGGCCAGCACATCGGCGTCCTTGCGTCCGGTCCTGGCCGCGACGTGGAACGAGTGGTCGGCGTCTTCGAGCAGATCGAGCGTCGCCAGATCGCCGAGTCGGGCGACCACCGGCCGCAGCAGGTCGAGTTCGGCCAGCGCGTCCCTGGTCCCCTGCAGGAACAGCACCGGAATGGTGAGCGCCGCGAGGTGCTCGGCGCGGGTGTCCGAGGGCTTGCCGGCGGGATGCAGCGGGAAGCCGAACAACACCAGGCCGCGGACGCCTGCGAGCGGCGCCAGCGCCTGCGCTTGCGAGGTCATCCGGCCGCCGAACGATTTGCCGCCAGCAAACAACGGCGACCCGTCCGCCCGTCGCAATCCCTCGGCCACCGCGGCCCTGACCGCCGCGTGGGCGACCGGCGGTGGGTCGACCCGCTTGCCGCCCTTCTCCATGTAGGGGAACTGGTAGCGCAGCGTGGCGACGCCGCGCGCGGCGAGCCCCGCCGCGATCGCCGCCATCGACTTGTAAGTCATGCCCGCGCCGGCGCCATGCGCCAACACCAGGCAGGCGCGCGGCGTCGCCGGCGCCTGCCACAAGCCGGAGACGGACGAAGCGTCGTCGATGCGGATGGTGATCGGTCGGGCGTCCATGCCCCGACCATAGCGCCTCGCGGGGATCGCGCCACGGCTGAGCCCTCGGGATGGACGGCCCGGCAAGGCGGCGGCATGCTGAAACGGCGGCGAGAGGCTTCGCCGCGAGCGAGATCCATCGATGGCCGACGGCCTTCGCACCTATCGCGCCAAGCGGCGCTTCAAGCAAACCCCGGAGCCGCAGGGCGGCGCCGCGCCCGCCGACGACCCGGTGTTCGTCGTCCAGAAGCACCACGCCCGACGCATGCACTACGACCTGCGCCTGCAGATCGGCGACACGCTGAAGAGCTGGGCGGTGCCGGAGGGGCCGTGCCTGGACCCCAAGGTGCGCCGCTTCGCCAAGCAGGTTGAGGATCACCCACTCGAGTACGCCACCTTCGAAGGCCGCATCCCCGACGGCAACTACGGCGCCGGTAGGATGATCGTCTGGGACCGCGGGACCTGGGTCACCCTGGCCGATCCGGAGGAACTGCTGGCCAAGGGCGAGATCAAGTTCCGTCTCGCCGGCGAGAAGCTGAGCGGCGGCTGGATGCTGAAGCGTCTGCCGGACGACCCCACCAACTGGCTGCTGATCAAGGAGCGCGATCCGGCGGCGCGGCCGATCGACGAGTACGACGTGCTGGAGGCCGAGCCGAACAGCGTCATCACCGGCCGCCCGGTCGATGAGGATCCGGCGCCGCCCCGCAAAGCGGCCCCGCGGAAGATCGCCGCGAGGATCCCCGGCGCGGTCGCCCGGCCGATGCCGACGCGCTGGAAGCCGCAGCTGGCCAGTCAGGCCGACGCCGCGCCGCAAGGCAAGGGCTGGCTGCACGAGATCAAGTACGACGGCTACCGCACGCTGGCGTTCGTGGAGGACGGCAAGGCGCGGCTGATCACCCGCAACGGCCTCGACTGGACCCGGCGCTACGGCGGTCTCGCCAAGGCGTTCGAGAAACTGGCCTGCAAGAGCGCAATTCTCGACGGCGAGGTGGTGGTCCAGGACCCGCGCGGCGTCTCTTCGCTCAACCTGCTGGAAGCGGCGCTCGACGAGGGCGACGGCTCGGTCTTCACCTACTTCGCCTTCGACCTGCCCTACCTCGACGGCTACGACCTGAGCGCCGCCAAGCTGATCGATCGCAAGGCCGCGCTGGCCGGGCTGGTCGGGCCGGTGATCGACGAGCGCTCGCCGATCCAGCTCAGCGAACATATCGACGGCGATGGCGCAGCGCTGTTCGCGGAGGCCAGCCGGCTGGGGCTGGAAGGGATCGTCTCCAAGAAGGCCGACGCCCGCTATCTTCAGTCTCGCTCGGCCACCTGGGTGAAGGTCAAGCGGGTCGAGATCGCGACCTTCGTGATTGTCGGCTACCTGACGAACATGCCCCGCTGCGTCTCGTCGCTGGTGCTGGCCGAGGAACGGAACGGCGAGTTGGTCTACGCCTCGCGCGCCGGCTCCGGCATCAACGACGACAAGGGCCGCGCCCTTTACGCCGCGCTTTCGAAGATCGAGCGCGACACGCCCGTGGTGGCGGTCCCGAAGACGCCCGGCGCCCGCTGGGTCGAGCCGAACTTCACCGCCGAGATCGGGTACCGCAGCCGCTCCAGCATCGATGCGCCTAGGGCCCCGGTGTTCATGAGCTTCGCCGCGCGGCCGAAGCCGCGGGCGACCAAGGCGGTGAAGCCTCGGCTGGTCACCGACCGCGACCTGGCGGCGATCCACCTGACCAACCCCGAGCGCGAAATCTTCGCCGGCAGCGGCGTCACCAAGC
>CAVXOD010000007.1:0-10362 GCA_963763385.1 uncultured Pseudomonadota bacterium
GATCTTAGGCCCCAGCTACTCGACGTCCGGCGGCTTCACGGTCCTGCAAGCGTCCAGGCGATCGGCGAAGAGCACGTCCCAGCGAGCGGGTAGGGAAAGGCCTCGACCATCGGCTCGACACCTCCGCGTCCGGCAGTCGGCGGCGGCGGCCCCTGCATTCCAGGTGGTGCGGCCGTTCTTCCGTCGCTCGACGGGTAGAAGGGCGGGTCGTTGCAGATGATGATCTCGCCAGGTTTCCCACCCGCGAACTCAGGAGGATCGCCGCGCGCCAGCGCTGCGTCGACCTTGGCGACGAGTGCGTCGTTCGCTTGGCGCCGCAGACCAAGGCGCTGCCAGCCGGCGACAACGTCCCCGTGGCGCGTGGCCTGATGGAACCAGACTTCGCCCGTCGCGACGTCGCGGCCGCCCGGGTGCAGCTCGATCGTCCAGCCGAGGTGAAACGCCGGCAGGTAGTCACGCGAACGACGTCGTCCCCGTAGCGCGCGAGCGGCGTGACCATCTTCACATGGCGCGTGTAACGCTGCGGGAAGAAGTTCCCGACCCCGGTCTTGGCGATGGCCGGACCTGCGATCAGCGCAAGAACGACCGCCGTTGTCAGCACCTTCATCGGTGCTCCCGTTCTCGGTGCAGCTAGGTGCGCCGTGAGTAGAGGTCGCGGCGATGTCCGTGCTAGCCGGCGCCGCGCGCCTCGCCCCATATTCGACGCCGTGCCCCCATCGCCCGCCCACGACGATCTGGCCGCGACCTTCCAGATCGAGCATAAGCCCGTGCGCGGCCGGCTGGTGCGGCTTGGGCCGGCGATCGACGAGGTGCTGACCCGGCACGACTATCCGGCGGCGGTCGCCAACCTGCTCGGCGAGACCTGCGCGCTCGCGGCCCTGGTCGGCTCCAGCCTGAAGTTCGACGGGCGGCTGATGGTGCAGGCGCAGGGCGCGGGGCCGGTCTCGTTCGTGGTCGCCGACTACGACACCAAGGCTCGCTGCGCGGCTATTGCCGCTATGACGCCGGCCGCCTGGCCGAGGCCAGCGCCGGGTTCGCCGGCCTGGGCGCCAAGGCGCTGCTGGGCGAGGGCGTCTTCATCATGACCATCGACCAGGGCGCCGACATGGACCGCTACCAGGGCGTCACGCCGATCGAGGGCGAGACGCTGGCGCTGTGCGCCGAGCGCTACTTCGCCCAGTCGGAACAGACCCCGACCCGGGTGCGCCTGGCGGTCGGCCAGGCCGACGCCGGCGAGGGCCGAGCTGGCGCGCCGGCGGCATCCTCATCCAGAACATCGCCGAGGACGCCGCGCGCGGCGCCACCGCCGAGGCCTGGCGCGAGGCCGCAGTTCCTGTTCGAGACGGTCGGCGAGGACGAGCTGATCGACCCGACGCTCGAGGCCCGAGACGCTGCTCTTCCGGCTCTTCCACGAGCGCGGCGTGCGGCTCTTCACGGCCCGGCCGCTCACCGCCTTCTGCCGCTGCTCGCGCGATCGGATCGTCACGGTGCTGCGCGCCTTCGGGCCCGAGGACCGCGCCGGCATGGTCGAGCCCGACGGGCGCATCCACGTGACCTGCGAATACTGCTCGCGCGTCTACGAGGTCGAGCCGGAGGCGGTGGCTTAGACGGCTGAGTTGGCGAAGGGTTCATTGCTCCGTCACCCCGGCGAAGGCGCTAGCGCGTAGAGCCGGGGCCGGACGGGCCTATTCCAAAACGTCTTCCAAGCGCGACGGCGCAGCCTCCGGCCCCGGCTCTTCGCTGCGCTACGGCCGGGGTGGCGGCTGTTGGGGAGCGGCCTTCAGGCGAACTTCAATCCTCTTGGCCCGCCGCTACATCGGCGGCGCGGCGCCGTTCTCCCGACCGAGATGTTGTTGGCCGCGAGGCTGCCGTCGGCCTCGGTCGCGGCGGCCATGAACACCGGCACGCCCGGCTTCACCAGCGAGCGGTCGCCGCCCAGCGTGATCAGCACGATCGGCACGTCCGGCGGCACCACGATGTGGCGCGAGCCGTTCGGATAGCTCACCTCCATCTCCCGCCCGCTGCTGACCGAGGTCACCGTGCCGACGGTGCCGTTGGTCATCATCGCGCCCGGCTGCGAGATCCCACGGATAGTGGCCCTCGCCCATCTTCACGCCCGGCGGGAAGACGTGCACCTCCACCGACACGCCGGTGCCGTCGGCCTGCGGCATCTCGGTGGTGCCGATGAAGCTGCCGGGCTGGATGGCGTCGGCGGTGATCGACTTCAGCACCGCGACGGTCCAGTTCGGGCCGAGCTTCACGGTCGTCGCCTGACCGTCCTTGCCGGTCACCACCACCTCGGTGTCGCTCACCGAGGCGACGACGCCGCGCACGAACTTCGGCGGGGTCTGAGCCATCGCCGGCGCGGCGCTCGCGAGCGCCAGCAAAAGCCGCCGCCAGAAACGCCAGACCTTCATCGTTGTTCTCCCCATTTTGATGCGCCGCATAGGCGAGAAGCGGACCGCGCTGTCAACACGCGAGCCGCGTTCCAGTCTCCCTGCCGGACCGCGCAGCGGCGGAGAGTGGCTGCCGCAGCGGCCAGACGGATCAGGGGATCGCGGCGAGCGTCGAGGTCGGCGCCGCGGCCGCCCTCTGCGTCGCCGCGCTCGCCGCTTCGCCGGCGAGCTCCGGCCGCCCGCCTCTTCCGACGGTCCGCCCTCCCCGCTCCGGCGCGAGGATACGAGAAGGGTACCCGCCTTTCTCAGTTCATCCGCTTGGTGGCGTCCGGCATGTGCAGCGAGAACTCGGGGATCGCGACGTCGAACATCTCGCCGCGCGTCGGTGAGCATCTGGTAGCTGCCGCGCATCGCCCCCGACGGCGTCGTGAGCGGGCAGAAGGAGTTGTAGCGCCAGGCCTCGCCGGGCTTCAGCGTCGGCTGCTCGCCGACCACGCCCTCGCCGCGGATCTCCTCGGTGCGGTTCAGCGCATCGGTGATGATCCAGTGGCGGGTGATGAGCTGGATGGTCTCGGGCCCGCGGTTCTCGATCTCCACCAGGTAGCCCCAGACATAGCGGTTCTCGTGCCGGTCGGATTCCTGCGGCAGGAAGGTCGGGCGCACCCGCACGGTGACGCCGCGGGTCACCGCCTCGTAGGGGTCGGACGGGCGACGGCGGGTTGGGGCGCATCAGGCTTGGTCGAGCGCGCGCTCGACGTCGGCGGCGAGATCGCCGGCGCCCTCCAGCCCCGCCGACAGCCGCACCCAGCCGGGCGTCAGGCCGATCTCCAGCCGCTGCTCCTCGGTCATCGCCCGGTGGGTGGTGGTGGTGGGATGGGTGGCCATCGAGCGGGCGTCGCCGAGGTTGTTGGAGATGTCGATCAGCTTCAGCGCATTCAGGAAGCGGAACGCCGCCTCGCGGGTTCCGAGGTCGAAGGCGATCAGGTTGCCGCCGCTCAGCATGGCGTTGCCGCCGCCGGTCATCTGACGGCGCGCCAGCTCGTGCTGCGGATGGTCCGGCCGGCCCGGATAGCGAACGGTCTTCACCTTGGGGTGGGCGGCGATGCGGTCGGCCAGCATCGCGGCGGTGGCGCTCTGGGCGCGGACCCTGAGGTCCAGCGTCGTCAGCCCGTTCAGGAGCACCCAGGCGTTGAAAGGCGAGAGCGCCGGGCCGGTGTGGCGGATGAAGTCGCGGTAGGCCTCTTCCAGCAGCTTGGCCTCGCCCAGCACCGCCCCGCCCAGCACCCGGCCCTGGCCGTCGATGTGCTTGGTGGCCGAATAGACCACGATGTCGGCGCCCAGCTTCAGCGGCTTCTGGAAGATCGGGGTGGCGAAGACGTTGTCGACCACCACCCGCGCCCCGGCCTCGCGGCCGATGGCGGCGACGGCCGGGATGTCGGTCAGCTCCAGCAGCGGATTGGCCGGGCTCTCGATGAGGAACACCTTGGTGTTTGGCCGCACCGCCGCGCGCCAGGCCGCCACGTCCGGCGCATCGACGAAGCGTCGTCTCGATGCCGAACCGGGGCGCCCAGTTGTTGAGGATCCAGCGGCAGGAGCCGAACAGCGCCTTGCCGGCGACCACGTGGTCGCCGGCTCTCAGGAGGCCGGTCAGCGCCAGGTGCACCGCCGCCATGCCCGAGGCGGTGGCCCGGCAGGCCTCCGCGCCTTCCAGCAGCGCCATGCGGTCCTCGAACATCTGTCACGGTCGGGATTGCCGTAGCGCGAATAGATGTAGCCGGGATCGTTGCCGGCGAACCGCGCATCGGCGCTCTCGGCGGTCTCGTAGACGAAGCTCTGGGTCAGGTAGAGCGCCTCGGCCGTCTCGCCGTAGCGGCGAGCGCGTCGTGCCGCCGCGCACCAGGCGCGTGGCGACCTCCCAGTCTTTCGGATCATCGGTCATGGAGCGCCGGCATAGACCGCGCGAGCGGGCAGGGGTCAAGCCTCCCGTATCCCCCCCCGCAAGGCACTGCGAACCTCGCTCCTCCCTCACGCAGGCGGGGGGAAGTGTCGACGGCGAGCGGGAAGGCGAGCCGCGACGGAGGGGACGCGCACGATGGGGCGACAGCCTTGCGCGCCGGTCCCCCATCGTCGCGCATCGGTCGCTGACGCTCCTCGCCTGCGACACTTCCCCGCTGCGCGGAGGAAGAGCGACTCGCTCATGCGCCTATTCCGATCTCCGCGTTCATCCTTGCCGGACGAGTCGTCCGCGACGTCGACGCCCCATCGCCCAGACCGCCGGAATCCTGCCCTGCCAATCGATCGAGGCGCTGATCGACGCCGGGCGCGATCATCTCCGACCGCCACGTTCCTCCCCGACCAGGTGCAGCCGGCCAGCCTCGACCTAAGGCTCGGCCCCCGCGCCTGGCGGGTGCGCGCCTCGTTCCTGCCGGGGCTCGGCCGCAGGTCGTCGAGCGGATGGGGGACGTGGCCATGCACGAGCTCGACCTGACCGCCGGCGCGGTGCTGGAGCGGGGCTGCGTCTACATCGCCGAGATCGCCGAGCGGCTGAAGTTGCCGGCGGGCGTCTGCCGCCCGCGGCAATCCGAAGAGCTCCACCGGCCGGGTCGACGTCTTCGTGCGCACCCTCACCGACCACGGTCCGGCCTTCGACGACATCGCCGAGGGCTACGACGGGCCCGATCTACCTGGAGATCGCGCCGCAGACCTTCTCGGTGCTGGCGCGCACCGGCACGCGGCTCAACCAGCTGCGGCTGAAGCGCGGGCGCCCGAGGCGCTGTCGATCCGCAGCGTCGGCGTCGACCTGGAAACGCGCCCTGGCCGGCTTCCGCGCCCGCCGCCACGCCGGCGTCATCGACCTGGACCGCGAGGACGGGCTCGACCCGCACGACTTCTGGGAGCCGCTGGAGCCCCGGCGCGGCGAGCTGCTGCTCGATCCCGGCGAATTCTACATCCTCGCCTCCAAGGAGCCGATCGAGATCCCGGTGCTGCAGGCCGCCGAGATGACCCCGATCGATCCGTCGGTGGGCGAGTTCCGCGTCCACTACGCCGGCTTCTTCGATCCCGGCTTCGGCGTCGCCGAGACCGACAGCGTCGGCTCGCGCGGCGTGCTGGAGGTGCGCAGCCACGAGACGCCCGTTCCTGCTGGAGGACGGCCAGACCGTCGCCCGCCTCGTGTTCGAGCCCCTCACCGAGCGCCCGGCCGCCTCTACGGCGAGGACGGCTCGCACTACCAGCGCCAGGGACTGAAGCTCTCGAAGCACTTCAGGGCGTGGACGTGAGGCTGGGCCAAGCTCGTGATCCCCCAATATCCGTCATGGCCGGGCGTAAGTCCCGGCCACCCAGGAACGCGCTGTCAGACGAGCTCGGCGCGCCGGAGCCGCCGCACGGGTGGCGCGCATCAGGATCGAGTGCATGGGTCGCCGGGACTTACGCCCGGCGATGACGGAGGTTGGGCAAACGGCGTCGCTCGCGCGAACGACGAGGGAGCCAGCTCTGTTCCGATCCGCCAAGCTTGTCCTGACCGCCGCCGTGGCCGCGCTGGCGGCGCTCGGCGCTCGCCGGCGTCGCGCAGGCCGCGCCGGCGCTGTGGCGGGTGACCAGCCCGACCGCCACGCTCTACCTCTTCGGCACCATGCATGCGCTGGAGCCGGACGCGCAGTGGCGCACGCCCGCCTTCGACGCCGTCTACGCCGGGGCCCAGACCCTGTGGTTCGAGACCGACGTCTCGAGCGTCTCCGACGCCTCCGTCATCCAGGGCCTGATCCTGCGCTACGGCGTCGACGCGGGCCACCCGCTCTCCACCAAGCTCGACGCGAAGCACCTGGCGGCGCTGAAGGCGGTGCTGGCGCACGACGGCGTGTCCTTCGCCGGCATCGATCCGATGCGGCCGTGGGCAGCCGCGCTGGTGGTCATGGCCGCCCCGATGAAAGCGGCCGGCTTCGATCCCAAGGCCGGCGCCGACGTCGCCCTCACCGCCAGCGCCACGGCGGACAAGAAGCAGGTTCGCACCTTCGAGACGCTCGACCAGCAGATGATGTTCTTCGCCGACCTGCCCCAGGCCGTCGAGATCCAGCTGCTGGAGGACGCGGTGGAAGACGACGCCAAGACGGGCGACGAGCTGAGGGCCATGCAGAAGGCCTGGCTCGCCGGCGACATCCAGAGGCTCGGCCCGCTGCTGATCGGCGACCTGAAGCAGCACTACCCCGAGCTCTACGACGTGCTGATCCGCCGCCGCAACCAGGCCTGGAGCCAGACGCTCGGCCAGGCGCTGGCGGGCGATGGCGCCGAGCTCGTCAACGTCGGCGCCCTCCACCTCCTCGGCCCCGACGGCCTGCCCGCGCTGCTGAAGGCGAGGGGGTTCAGGGTGGAGCGGGTGCAGTAAGGACAAGAGCGGGGTGACAAGCTAGCTGGCGATGTTACACTTGACATAGCAGACCCATTTGGTAGTGTCGGGCCAAGGAGTTAGCCCGATGCAATCCGCCCTCAACGCCCCGCACTTGACCGATGAAGACGCCGCTTTCGCTTACGTCGAAGCGCGCCTGTGGCCGCAAGGCGCTGTCTGCCACCATTGCGGCGTGGTTGGCGAAGCGACGCGGATGAAGGGCAAGACGACGCGCGCCGGCCTCTGGAACTGCCGCGCCTGCCGCAAGCCATTCACGGTGCGGATGGGGACGATCTTTCGAGTCCAGCCACGTGCCGATGCACGTGTGGCTGCAAGCGATCTATCTGATCTGCTCGTCCAAGAAGGGCATCAGCACCCGCCAGATGCAGCGCACGCTCGGCGGTTCGATGAAAACCGCTTGGTTCCTGATGCACCGCATCCGCGAAGCCATGCGCGACGGCGAGCTTGGCCCGATGGGCGGCGCCGGTGGCATCGTTGAGGCCGATGAGACGTTCTTCGGCCGCGATCCCGACGCCGCGCCGAACCGCACGCCCATCCGCAACATGAACGCGATCATGACGCTCGTTGACCGCACCAGCGGCCGGGCGCGTTCCATCGTCATGCCGGTGGACAAGTTGAACGCCGCAGAGGTCACGACCATCCTGACGGCCAACGTCTCGCGCGAAGCCCGCCTGATGACGGACGAAGCGCGCCACTACATGCCGGCCGGGAAGTTCTTCGCCGATCACCAGTCGGTCGCCCACGCTCGCGGCGAGTATGTGCGCCGCCAAGAGCCGACCGTGCACAGCAACACCGTGGAAGGCTTCTACTCCGTGTTCAAGCGCGGCATGCACGGCGTCTATCAGCACTGTGCGAAGGCTCACCTTCACAGGTACGCGGGCGAGTTCGATTTCAGATACACTTTCCGTTCGGCTCGTGGTGTCGAGGACGCTGAGCGCGCCGATCTGGCGCTCAAGGGCGCCAAGGGCAAGCGGCTCACCTATCAAACAATTGGTGGCAAGCGGTCCGCAGCGAGCGATGGGCCGGGAACGTCGGCGCCGAGCGGCTGGGATGGATGGCGGTGAGGACGATCCGCGCCAGTTGGAGCTGCCCCTAGATGACTGATGATGTTGAGCGGGTTCGCGCATCGTCACTCCGCATCAGTCCTCAAAAGGAGGGAACTGAATTTCTATTCCGTCTGACGTTCGCCGACGACGAGCAACGACGACCAATCGAGTTTCTGGTTGATGCTCCAATGCTGATGGTCCTCTTGGACACCCTTCGGGGTTTTCAACAGCAATTTGGGATACAAATACCGTCCATTCTTCGCCCGACGGGTCCGCCGACGCTGAGAATTGTGAAGGAGGATGAGTTATGACTTCGCAAGCCTCAACCCAAGCCCAAGCTTACCGACGCTGAGCGCCACGCGCGCTTTGTCGAGACAGCGCGGAAAGTCGAAGTTGATGAGGACCCCGGGGCATTTGATCGCGCTTTCGACAAGTTGAACATTCGCCCACGTTCCTCACCCACCAAGAAATGACTGGTTATAGATGCGAGCGTCGGTGACGCGGACGTCCACCTCGATAATCAGTCGGACCTCGTTTTCGGTCTCGCCGGGTCTCGCCAACAATCGCTCGGTTTCCACGGTCAAACCGGTGACGAGCGAGTCATCCTCTACCAAGCAATAGATCGGGTCTTCCAAGTCGGGATCGGCAACCACAAGGTCGGCGTTGACCGGCACTGCGAGCGCGTCCAACAGCGTCTTAATGCGATTATCTAGGTCGCCACCCTGATAGACGCGGCCCCGAGCCTCGCGACGCATGAACAGTATCTTCAGGCCGCAATTCAGCGCGTAGCTGTTCCTCACCAACGGCCGAAACTGGCGTCCACCCACGCTAATCGGCTCGCACATGTCGATCATTTCGTTGATGCCACCAGGCACCGCTTGGGTAATGAGCGGCCCCCGGCTCATGTGGTGCACTTGGATCAACTGGGCGCCAGCATCACGCGGATAATATGGATTGTCGGCCGCGAAGATCAGGGCCGGGTGCAGCTTCCACAGCTCCTGAAGCTGCGGGTGCATGTGCTTCCTGATCGCCCATTTCTGTCGGCGCTTCTTCGACCCATTCCCAGTCGAACTCAGTTCCCCGTCATACGTCAGCGTGAATTTCATAACCGGCAGGCCCCAAACATCGCCCGCACGGAATTGCGCAGGCGCGTTCATGACGCGCCTCCACTATCACACAACCCATAGTCAATGCTATGGGAAGTGTAACATACCCAGCTAGCTTGACATCGCATGCATCGCCAAGTAAAGGTCGCTTGTCATAATGACAAGGAACACTTTCATGGTCGCGAGCCGGACGCTGCGGAGTTGGGGCTTCATCGCGGTGGGGGCGGTCGGGGCGGTGGCCGTGATGTTCGTGCCCTTGTCGCTCTTTGGCCCGCCCCACCTGCCGATCTATCGCGACCCGACCCGACTGGTCGTCATGTCGATCATGGCGGCGATCGCGATGGCCTGGAACCTGGTGTTCGCGTGGCTGGCGTTCCGGGCGCAGGACGAGTTCGTCCAGACCGCCAGCAAGTTCGCCTGGTACTGGGGCGGGCTGATCGGGCTCGCGGTCTCGATGCCCATCTTCGCCTTCATCGCCTGGGGCGGACTGCACTGGCTCGGACCCAGTGTTCCGGTCGGCGCGCCGCTCGCCGCGCCTTCCTGCTGGGATACATGCTCCCGGTGATCGCCCAACTCGTCGGCTTCCTGATCGCCCGCGCCTGGTGGAGCGCGTCGAAGCGATGAAGAACCGCCTGAAGGTGCTGCGCGCCGAGCGTGACTGGAGCCAGGCGGAGCTGGCCGAGCGGCTCGACGTCTCGCGCCAGAGCGTCAACGCCATCGAGACCGGCAAGTACGACCCCAGCCTGCCGCTGGCCTTCCGCATCGCCCGCCTGTTCGGCCAGCCGATCGAGGCGATCTTCACCGACGGCGCGTAGGCGCGCCGGGCTTGACTCTCAACGTCACTTAAGGTAACGAATCTCGCCGCGACTGTAGTCGAGGCGCGGTCTTTGCCATCGTCGAATCTGACCACGCGAGCCGCCACCAGCTCGCGAACGAAGCGTCGCGGCCTCGAGCGGCGCGCGCGGGGACCGTAAACAACGGTGAATCAACGGTGATGGCGTCGGCGCTGGCGCGGCGGCCGCGGTGTCAGACGCGTCGCTGATCTGTGAAGACTTCCCCACTCGATGGGGAAGGGGCAGGGGATGGGGTGGACGCGCCGGCGGAACCGTCTTGGGCTGGGAGGGGCCGGTGACCTTCGAAGCCCTTCCTCCGGGGTCTGGGGCCACACCCCGCCCCCTCCCCCCGCCCCATTGAGGGGCGGGCTGCGCCAAGCGCGAACCGCCGACTGCTCTATGATGAACCGCGGAGATCGCGGAGATACGCGGAGGCGCGCGTTGCACGCTGAGTTTCCGGCGCTAACGAGCCCCATCGCCTGCCGCACCAGCGGCATCTCCGCGTGTCTCCGCGATCTCCGCGGTTTCATCTCTCAGACCGTCGCGGCGCCCGGCGCTCCGGTGGGCTTCGCCACAATT
>CAVXOD010000008.1:0-821242 GCA_963763385.1 uncultured Pseudomonadota bacterium
TCGGTTCGTGCAGTTCCGACATCACCTCCTGTTCGACTACGCGGCGTCGAGGTTGCTCCTCTCGCCCGACGAGATCATCGCCGGCCGACAAGTCTTCCCGAAGGGAGAGGCGAAGGGCCTAATGCTGGCACCGGCGCTGACCTTTGTCCTGCAGGAGATTTGGTCGGAGGACGGGTCTCGGTCCCGATATTGGGCTGCCATCGCTCAGATCATCGCCGACGGGAGCGGCGACCCGGTCATCCGAAGCGCTGCGGGTCGCTTGAGCGCCGAGTACCCACGGCTTGAGGCCGACATCGTGTCGCTTGCGTCGGCGATCGGAACGGGTGAGGCCAAGGCGATCACGGCGCTCAGTCATGTCGCCGGAGCGCTGGCCGTCCGGCTTGAAGATCAGGACGCGGTCGCTCTTGAGCCGTGGGTCGCGCTGATCGGACGTCTCGCGCCTCATGCCAACGCTGTGGCGGGGGTTCTGCGCTTCCTCCTGTACCTGTTCTTGCAGGTGGTGAAGCCGATGCAGAACGGTCCGCCGGTCGGTTTGGCGGCGCGGGCGCTCTTGGCCAATTCCTTCTCGCGCGACGATCCAGGCATCCAAGTCGTCAACGCCATTGGGTTCGTAGCCGACACCTTCGACACCGAGCCGGGAGCGTCGAAGGCGTTGCTGGCGAAGGTGTTCGAGCCCGACCGCTTCGCGGCCAATGGTTGGGAGGAAATCCCGGCGCTCTGCCGCAAGATCGATACGCTTGCGGCAGGGGATCCGCGGTTCGCGGCCGAGATCTACGCAAAGACCTACGCCCTCGATGTTTCAGACGAGAGGGTCACGAACATGGGGGGGAGCCGCATCCTCTCGATGACCTCCAATGCGCGCCAAGACTTCGATATGGCGCGTTATTCGCTGTCCGAGTTCTTTCCCAAATTCCTCGAACGGCATCCCGTCGAGGCGACCGACGCCTTAATCGGCGCCATGAGCGGCTACGTCGAGCGGGAGAACAAGTCCGGCGACGATGCCGAGACCACGTGGGGCTGCGCGGGCAGTGATCAGCTCGTCTTCTCCAGGCAGTCACGTCGAGGCGCCGACCAGGAGGGTCGATGCGCGGGCGACGGTGGGGCCCTGTTCGTCGAGTTGACGACGCGCTCGAGACGCTCCAACGGACCTCGCGATGCGTCGCCGGGCCGCTGTTGAACGCTGGGCTTGGCCGTGCTGTGGGTCGCGCACGTCCTCTTCTTCCTCCAACCGGTCACGACGCGGTGGCCGACTTTCTGTGGCCTTTCGCGGCGTCCGAGGCGTTGATCGTCGAGCCCGATACCAGAAAGGACGCGGTCGACCTCATCGCGGCCGCCTTTCCGAGGCGGCGCCGACAGAGAAGGCGGAGAATCGAGCGGGCTGCCCCGGCCTTCGACATGTCCAAGTTCGTCGATCCGCCGGGCGCGCGCGACGCCCTTCTGCGCCGGCTCTTCAACGCCATCGGGACCGCCAATCTCATCACGGACACTGCCCGTAACCGGGTCGTGGAGCGTTCCAGCGAGGACATCGACCAGAACGAACGCCTGTTCCGCCTCGGCGGCGGGTGGATGGAGACCAAGCCGTTCGACTGGATCAGGGGGCTCGATCGAACAGCCCAGGCAAACCTCGCCATGATGGAAGCGATCGAGAACGCCAAAGCCTACTTTGGGCTAGAAGCGAACCAACAGCGCGAGGTGGCGGTCGAACGCGAAGGCGCTCTCCTGATTCTGGATCCCGTGGTCGCGGCGCTGGAGCAAGCCGAACTCAACGAGGACTTTGAGGACCTACGGCGAGGGCGTGATCGGGCAGGCCTGCGAAGCCATGATCAGCGCCAAGTGCCTCGCCGTGCAGGAAGGCGCCCCGGACATCTCGGCTGCCTTCATAAGGCTCGTCACCATTGCGGCCAATTCGGCCGGGCCGCCGGTCGATGCGGACACCGAAGCAAGTTTCGAGCGCTCGCCATCGTGGAGTTCTCCGGCGCCGCGCGTCGAGGCGGGGCAGGTCATTCCCGACGCCTGCTTGGCTCGCGGTGACCTCTATCCGCAGTTGGCTCCACTGCTCGATCGCTTGATCGCCGATCCCCATCCCGCCGTCAGACTGCAAGCGACCAGCCGGTTGGTGCGCATCTGGGACATTGACCGTGAGGGGATTCTGGACGCGCTTCGGATGGCGCCTCGATCTGGAAGACAATTTTGGCGTGTTGGAGCACCTAGTCGGACTGCTGGGACGCCTTATCCATTCCGATCGACTGCGGGCCGAAGCGCTCGTATTCCGCTTCATCCAGCGCTTTGCTGGGACGGATCGGGAGAACAAGGCCTTAGGGGCATTGGCCGACAAGCTGGCGGTGCTGTGGGTCACTTACGAGAGTCAACCCGCCAAGGACCAGATCGATCGATGGATTGCCGATCAAGGCCATAGCCGCGACATCCTGCGGACCATCATTGTCACCATGCGGGAAGCGGTTGTCGCCGGCCTGAAGCCGCCGACGAAGGATGACGAAGGACTGAGACACAGGGCGCAGGGCCTGATCGCGTCGATCGTCGAGAGCGGCTGCCAGGCCTTGGCCGAATTCTATGACGCAGAGGACAAGGACAACGCCGACCTGGGCGCCGCCAAGGTCGGCAGCGAGCTGATCGATATAGCGGCGCAAGAACTCTACTTCGCGACCGGGATGGCCGTGAACAAAGACCAGCAGGTCATCGATGACGCCGGCCTGGAAACCTACCTTCGGGAGGTCGCACCGATCCTGATGCGGATCGGCGACTACGCCTCACCCCACACCGTCTACAATCTTCTCCAGCTGATCGAGATCCTCGTGCCGATTGGCCCGACGATCACCTTCGACGTCACCTCCCATGCCGTGCGCACCGGGGGACGATGGGCGGCTATCAATACGAGTCCCTGGGCGCGGACGTCATGGTCCGCCTCGTCGGCGTATTCCTGGCGGACCATAAGGAAATCTTCGAGGACGACGCCCGCCGCGCGGCCCTCGTCGATTGCCTCGAGATTTTCATGGAGGCCGGCTGGACGTCGGCGCGACGGTTGCTCTACCGCCTTCCCGAACTCATCCAGTGAATACCGCCGACGCCGAGAACGAATTTCGGGTCGCGCTCAAGGACCTGCTCGACCGCGTCGAACGCGGGTTAAGCCCAGAAGCGCCAGACGCCTTTGCAGGGGCAGGGCCCCAGGTGGTGTTAGAGCACACCACCCGTGTCTATCTGCTCGACGGCCTGGTGAAACTCCTGGGGTGGAGGCTGGGCGAGCAAGGCGACATGGCCGAGGAGGCGCGCCTCAAAGGCGATACCACTACCTTCATGGACTATCTGGGGGTCGTTGAAGACTCTCGCGTGCCCGCGCTACTGATAGAAGCCAAGGCCTGGGACAAGCCGTTCATCAGCTCTGCCAAACGGATGAAATTTGATCGCGCCGACCAGCTCTTAGCGGCGGCGATCGACCACGTTCGCGACGAGGACGATACACAGCCGTTTCCGGCGACGGACCTTTGGCACGGCTATATCCAGCAGATCGCCGGCTACGTAAGAGGCCTCAAGGAGCAGCATGGCCATGCCCTGCCACGGGCGGTGCTGACCAGCGGCCAGTGGATGATCATCTTTACCGACCCGGTCAGGACGTTCATCGACGCCCCGCGCGCACCGACCAGTTCATCATCTTGAAGAAGGAGGCCTACCTAGACGAGGCGGCGCTCCTCTTCGACCAGCTGTCGCGGGCCAACCTGGGTCCAAACATGCCGCCGGCCGTCCGGCCGGGCCAGATCGCCGACTATTGTCCGCCGAATGCGCTGCTGGCTGTGTTCCGCGCCCTTCACGTCAGATACGAGGCGATCGGGTCGCGCTTGTTCGCGCGCCACCCCAAGATACTCGTCTATCCGGCGCTGATCCTGTTGAGGGACGATGGTGCCATCATTCCCGTGGTTGAGGACCTGCACCGCGACCTCAGCTATCAAACCGGGCCAGACAGCGCCCCGTCAGACCTGGCGCCTCATCTTGCCGAGATTTCAGCGGCCTCCAACGATTTGGTTCACCGATGCGAGGTCGCCTTAGGGCAGGCGCTTCCGGATTTTCCAATCGACCAGTTCCCGGGATTTCCGAAGGGAGCTATTGCACTGGCCCTGATACCATACCGTTTGTGCGGCCTGACCCAAGCGAGGCTGACACCTGGCTGGTTGTCACTGGAACGGCGTCGCACTTCCTGAGCGTAGTTCCCCAAACCGCGTGCCAATTCCACAGCTGGGCGGCCTGCCATGCCGCGGGCAGCGCCATCTCAGACTCCGCGGTGAACACGCCGAGGACAAAGTCCCCGCGAGCCTTCTTTGTGGACGGACAGCCACATCACTGCGCCCATCAGGGCGTCCAGGACCTTCGCCACAAGCGATGCCACATAGCGCCCATCGACGGACGCCTCTGCTGCCAGGCGTGCTTGTACGTCTCAGCGTGTTGGACACCGCAAGACCTGCCGACGCTGGCCTGCGGTGGCTAGAGGTTGGTGCAGCTCTTGCGGGAATGTCCGGTTATCGGAGCTGATTGGACTTCCGCTGTTGGCGCTTTTCGGCCGGCGGCCTGCCAGCAATGCCCCCGCCGCATTGGGCCGCTTGTTCCGAGGATCTGGACGACGTTTTTTGTGGGATGAGCGAGAAAGCTTGGCCCTCCCGAGACTTTCTTCAACGCGAGCGCCTTGCATGATCGGCGTCACCATCGCTGGCTATGATGCGCCTGCGGGGCGAGTTAGACATCTTTCACCGGCTAAGCTCTTGAAAGCCCCCATGACCGCCCAGATTGTGGCTCTGGAGGTCCCCCGTTCGATCCGGGGAGGCGGTACCATCGCAGGGGCGGGCGAGGGCCTTCCCGCGTCCGGTCGGGGGGCCGCAGGCCGTTGAGGCCTTCCTCGCCCAGCGGCGTGTTCTAGCCAGCGGGCGGCGACTGCGATAAGCCGGCGGATCAGGTTTCGCCCCTGACGTGCGTCATCGTTGAACCGTCTCCGCGCCGGCGGGGATAAACGGGAGTGCAAGGACAGCCGATGCTGGGCAGGCGCCCCGCGCCTCGAGGTAAGCCGCAGTCGACCGCGCCGGGCGCGGGCGACGATGTCTATCTGCTCGGCCGGATCGCCGCCAGGGATCTGCGCGCGTTCGAAACGCTCTACCGGGGCTACTATCCGCGGCTGACGCGCTTCCTGCTCAACATCCTGCGGCAGGCGCACCTGGCCGAAGAGGTGCTCAACGACACCATGATGGTCGTCTGGAAACAGCCTGAGCGCTTCAACGGCCGCAGCAAGGTCTCGACCTGGATCTTCGCCATCGCCTACCGCAAGGCGCTGAAGGCGCTGCGCCGTCGCGACGAGCCGGTCGAGGACAAGCACGCGGAGCTGCGCGAGAGCGGTGAGGCGGGTCCCGAACAGCAGCTGGGCGCGCGTCAGGTGCAGCAGGTGTTGCAGGGCGCGATCGGCCAGCTCTCGGTCGACCACCGCACCGTCGTCGACCTGACGTATTTCCACGAGTTCGGCTACCGCGAGATCGCCGAACTGATGGACTGCCCCGTGGACACGGTGAAGACGCGGATGTTTCACGCCCGCCGTCAGCTGAAGAACAAGCTGCCCGGCCACCTGGCCGACTGGCTGTGAGGCGGGGCTGATGGGCAACGTCATCCCACTGCCCCCCGACCGCCATCGCGAGACCCAGCTGCTGCTACCCTGGTACGTCACCGGTCGCCTCGACGCGGCGGAACGGGCGCGGGTGGACGCGCATCTGACGGGCTGCCCGCAATGCCAGGCCGAGCTTCAACTCGAGCAACGGCTCGACCGGGAGGTCGCGGGCCTGCCCATCGATGTCGAGCAGGCCTGGGCGGCGATGCGCGAGCGCATCGGCGACGAGCCGGGCAGGGGGGCGCCCACGGTGCGTCGCGCCGGCGGCGTCTGGCGGCTGACCGGTCCGGTCTTGGGCTGGGCCGTGGCGGCGTGTCTGGGGGCGGTCGTCACCGTCGGCGCGCTGACGCCGCGTCCGACCGACACCGCAGTTTATCACACCCTGAGCGCGGCCCCGGCGCCGGCGCGCGCCGGCAACGTCATCGTCATGTTCCGAGAGGAAGCGAGCGAGCGGGGCATGCGGGAGGCGCTGCTGGCCAGCCATGCGCGGCTCGTCGACGGCCCGACCGCCGCGCACGCCTACGTGCTGTCCGTGCCGCCCGCGGCCCGGGAGAGCGCGTTGCGGACCTTGCGGACCAGCCGCGCGGTGGTTCTGGCGCAACCGATCGATGGCGGCGGACCATGATGCTCTGGCCGCCACGCGCGCTATTGCTCGGCGTCGCGGCGAGTCTGGCCGCGGCCGGCCTGGCGGTCGCCGCCCCCAGCCCGGGCGTGGGTGAACCCGTCTCCCCGGACCCGGGCCGACAGCTGTTGGTGATGATTCGTCAGCCACCAGAGCATTTTCGTGCGTATACAGACTATGTCGGCAGCTATGGCGACGGACTGGGCCGTGGCGCACGTCGCCGGGTCGCCGAGGGGCTGGCGCGGAGCAACGGGCTGACCCTGGTCGATGACTGGCCGATGCCGCTGGTCGGGGTCGACTGTTTCGTCATGACCGCGCCGGCCGGACAGTCGCCGGAGACGGCGGCGGCTCGGCTTTCGCGCAGCGCCCAGGTCGCCTGGGCCGAGCCGATGAGCCTCTACGAGGCGCAGGGCGCGCCGGAGGCGACGCATGACGATCCGCTCTATCCCACCCAGCCCGCCGCGCGCGAATGGCGCCTGGCTTCGCTGCACCGGGTCGCGACCGGGCGCAACGTCCGGATCGCCGTTGTCGATAGTTCGGTCGAGCTGAGTCACCCGGACCTGAAGGGACAGGTCGAAACCAGCCAGAACTTCGTCCAGGGTCGGGCCAACGCGCCCGAGGCGCATGGCACCGGCGTCGCCGGCGTCATCGCGGCCATCGCCGACAACCACATCGGCATCGCCGGCGTCGCGCCGCGGGCGAAGCTGATGGCGTTGCGGGCGTGCTGGCAACTGGCCCCGGTCCCTGGCAAGGCCGCGGCGACGGTCTGCGACACGCTGAGCCTGGCCAAGGCGCTCGATTTCGCGATCGTCCACGACGCGCAGGTGATCAACCTCAGCCTCGCCGGACCGCCCGACCGGCTGCTCGGCAAGCTGCTGGACGTAGCCCAGGCGCACCGCATCGTCGTCGTCGCCGCGTTCGATCCGGCCCTGCCCGGCGGCGGGTTTCCCGCCTCCTATCCCGGGGTGATCGCCGTGGCCGACGAGTTCCTCGCCGCACCGCCGCCAGGTGTTTACAGCGCGCCCGGCCGCGATGTGCCGACGACAACGCTGGGCGGGCATTGGGGCCTGGTCAGCGGCAGCTCGTTCGCCGCCGCACACGTGAGCGGTCTCTTGGCCCTGGTGCGGGAGCGGCGCTCGCTCTCGTCGGGACTGGCCAGGCTGGTGACCGCGCAGCCCGGCGCGGTCGTCGACGCCTGCGCGACCCTGCTGGGCGCGGCGCAGTCCTGCGCCAGCGGGCGCATCCGCGAAGCTGCGGTCTCGGACCGACCATAGCCGTGCCGGCCCGCCTGCCCCTGGGCTCGGGCGCGCTCGCCTTGACGCTGCTGCTGAGCGTGGGCGCGCCGGCCCGGGCGCAGGTCGGGCTGAGCGCGACGGTGGAATCGAACGACATCCTCCGCGGCCTGTCGCTGAGCGATGGCCGCCCGACGCTCAGTCTGAGCCTGAGTTACGACGACCCGACCGGCGTCTATGGCGGCCTGACGCTCTCCGGGGTCGACACCCGGCGCGCCGGTCCGCGCCCACTCGGCTATGTCGCCTATGCCGGCTACGCGGGGCGTCTGAACGCCGGCGCCTCCTGGGAGGTGGGCGTCACGCACAGCGACGTCTCGGTCTATCTCGATCGGAAATACGCGGCGAGCTACACCGAGATCTATGGCGGGTTCACGAAGGGCGATCTCTCCGTCCATCTGTTCTATTCCCCGAAGTACATCGGCGAGAACGCCAGCACGCTCTATCTGGATGTCGACGGCTCCTACCATCCGGCCGATCACTGGCGACTGTTCGGGCACGTGGGCGTCCTGACCCCGCTGGCGTCCGGCGGACCGCTCTACGACGATCGCGCCCGTCTGGACCTGCGGGCCGGCGTCGCCCGCGAGTTCCGACACTTCGAGCTTCACCTGGCCGGCGTCGCGTCCGCGCCGGCGGCGGTCTATCCGCTGGAGCATCGTCAGGCGCGTGCGTCCCTGGTCGTTGGCGCGACCTGCTTCTTCTAGGCCGCGGCGGCGCCCAACTGGCCGCCGATCTATTGATTTCGCCCGGGCCGCGCCGGATGGTGGGCCTGGTGACGGGCGGCCGAGTTCCCCCATCAACGCCGGAGCCCAGCATGCCGGAGCCGTCAGATCGCTCGCGGACCGATCCGACGCCCGCGGTGTCGACGGGCGCGCCCGAACCCTGGCGCGCCATCGCGCGCCGGGAGTGGTTCCTGGGTGTCAGCCTCGCCACCAGCCTGGCGTTTCTGCTGGCTGGGCCGGCGCTGTTCGCCGCCCTCTCGCAGCCCGCGATCCTGGCCGCCGTGTTTTTCTGGCTATTCGCCGTCGCGCTTGGCTCGATCATGGCCGTGGTGCGCCATGCCGACCAGCTGGCGATCCGGCTGGGCGAGCCGTTCGGCACGCTGATCCTGACGCTGTCGGTGGTGGCGGTCGAGGTGGTCAGCATCTCGGCAGTCACGCTGCACGGCCATGGCGACCCGACCCTGGCGCGCGACACCCTGTTCGCGGTGATCATGATCCTGTTGAACGGCATGGTGGGATTGGCGCTGCTGGTCGGGGCCTGGCGCCATCACGAACAGCAGTACAATCTGCAGGGCGCCAACGCCTACCTCGGCCTGATCCTGCCACTGGCGGTGCTGAGCCTGATCCTGCCGAACTACACCGGGTCGACGCCCGGCCCGGTGATCTCCTTCGCCCAGACGCTATTCCTGATCCTGATGGCGGCCGGTCTCTACGGCGGCTTCCTGGCGCTGCAGACCGGCCGCCATCGCGGCTACTTCATGCTGAGCGACGTCGACGAGCCGCCGCACCCGGCGCCGACCGGCGCGCGCCCCTCGCTCGGCCGCCATGCGCTGTTTCTGGCGCTCTACATGGCGCCGGTGGTCTATCTCGCCGAACAGTTCGGCAAGCCGCTCGACCGGGTGATCGAGGCGGCCAACGCACCGGCGGAGCTCGGCGGCCTCGTGATCGCCGCGCTGGTGGCCACGCCCGAGGCGATCGGCGCGGTGCGCGCCGCCTTCGCCGACCATCTGCAGCGGGCTGTGAACGTCGTCATGGGTTCCGCTCTGGCGACGATCGGCCTCACCGTTCCGGTCGTGCTGGTGATCGGCCTGATCACCGGGCGCAGCGTGGTGCTCGGCCTTGACCACACCGATGTCGTGCTGTTGCTGCTGACGCTCGCGGTCAGCGTCGTCACCTTCGCCAGCGGCCGCACCAACGTCATGCAGGGGGCCGTGCATCTGCTTCTGTTCGCGGCCTACCTGCTGCTGCTGTTCGAGCGGTAGGCCGGACGTGGCGGCGGAACTCCTGATCGTCGGACCGAGTTGGCTGGGCGATGCGGTGATGATGGGCTCGCTGGTGGCCCGGCTGAAGGCTGCCCGGCCCGACCGGCGCGTCGCCGTGCTGACGCCGCCCCATCTCGAACCCCTCGTGCGCCGATTGCCGGGGGTCGACGATGCGCTGATCAATCCGTTCGCACACGGCGCCCTGCGGCTCGGCCAGCGCGCGCGGTTCGGTCGGACGCTGCGCGGACGCTTCGACGAAGCGATCGTGCTGCCGCACTCATGGAAGTCGGCGCTGGTTCCGTTCTTCGCCGGCGTCCGCCGACGCACGGGTTTCGTCGGCGAGGCCCGATACGGCCTGCTGAACGACGCCCGGCGGCTCGACAAGACCGCACTGCCGCGGATGGTCGATCGCTTCTCGCTGCTCGCGGACCCGCCAGGCGCGGAGCGGCCGGCGGCGACGCCGGCGCCGCGACTGAGCGTCGACCCGGCGTCGATCGCAGCGACCCTGGCGCGGTTCGACCTGGCGGCGGACGCTCCGGCCGTCGCGCTCTGCGTCGGCGCCGAGTACGGGCCGGCCAAACGCTGGCCGCCGACGCACTTCGCGGCCCTGGCCGCGCGCCTCGCCGCCGAGGGCCGCGCGGTCTGGGCGCTGGGCGGGCCCAGCGACACCGCCGCCGGCGCAGAGGTCGCCGCGCTCGCGCCGGACATCGTCAATCTCGCCGGCCGCACGTCGCTGGTCGAGGCCATCGACCTGATCGCCACTGCGGCGGCGGTGGTCAGCAACAACTCCGGCCTGATGCACGTCGCCGCCGCGCTGGGGCGGCCGGTGATCGGCCTCTACGGCCCGACCTCGCCGGTCTTCGCCCCGCCGCTCAGCCAGGACGCCGTGATCCTGAGCCTGGCCCTCTCCTGCAGCCCGTGCGGCGAGCGGGTCTGCCCGCTCGGTCACCACAAATGCCTGCAAGACCTTGCGCCGGAGCAGGTATGGGCGGCGATGCGACCGATCCTGACTGGCTGACGCGGCCGAGGCGACGGCGTCGCTCTTCCCCCCGCAAGCGGGGGGAAGTGTCGCTGGCGAGCCCGCGAAGCGGGCGATGCGCGACGATGGGGGGAGCGGCGCGAGGTTGTCACCGACGCCGGTGCAAGTCTCCCCTCCGTCGCGGCTCGCCTTGCCGCGGCTCGCCATCGCGACACCTCCCCTCGCCTGAAGCGAGGGGAGGAGCGAAGAGCCCGCCGTCGGCTTGGCGGCCAACTCCCGGATGTCTTGCCCGGTAACGCAGCCCGCGCTCTAACGGCCGGATGGCCAGCCCCACCCCCGCCATGTTGCTGCGCGCCGACGTGCGCCTGTTCGGCGACATCCTCGGGCGGGTGCTGAAGGCCGAGGAAGGCGAGGCGGTGTTCGAGGCGATCGAGGAGATCCGCCAGGCCTCGGTCGCCTACCACCGCGACGGCGCGCCGGAGCGCGGCCTGAAGCTGGACCGGTTGCTGCAGGCGCTGTCGCTGCCCGCCGCCCTGCGCTTCGCCCACAGCTTCGTCTGCTTCTCGCAGCTGATCAACATCGCCGAGGACCAGGAGGCGCGGCGTCGCCTGCGCGCCGGCTCCGACGGTGACCGCTCGCTCGCCGGCGCGATCGCGCGGCTCGGCGGCGAAGGGGTCGACACCGCCACGATCCGCGAGGCGCTCGCCCGCGCCCTGGTGATGCCCGTGATCACCGCCCACCCCAGCGAGGTGCGGCGCAAGAGCGTGATCGACCGCGTCAGCCGGATCGCCGAGATGTTCGATGCGCACGACCGGGCGACGCCGCAGATGCGGCCGGCGATCGAGGCCGAGCTGGCCCGCGAAATCCTGATCCTCTGGGCCACCCGCCAGCTGCGGCCGACCAGCCTCGGCGTCGCCGACGAGATCGACAATGCAGTGTCGTTCTTCCAGCGCACCTTCATCCGCGAGCTGCCGCAGGTCTACGCCGACCTCGAGGCGGCGCTGGATTGGGATGGCGAGATCCCCAGCTTCCTGCGCATCGGCTCCTGGGTCGGCGGCGACCGCGACGGAAATCCCAACGTCACCGCCGAGACCCTGCGGCTGGCCTTCCTCGCCCAGGCGCGGCTCGCGGTCTCGCATTACCTGGAGGAGGTGCACGCGCTCGGCGCGGCGCTGTCGCTGTCGATCGAGCACGTGGGCGTGACGCCCGAGCTGGCGGCGCTGGCTGACCGGTCCGGCGATGACGCGGTCCAGCGCCGCGACGAGCCGTACCGCCGCGCGCTCTCCGGCATCTATGCGCGCCTCGCGGCGGCGGCGCCGGCGCTGACCGGGTCGGCCCCGACGCGCGCCTCGCCGATCGCTGGCGCGCCCTACGCCTCGTCTGACGAGCTGAAGGCCGACCTGCAGGTGATCCAGGATTCGCTGGTCGTCCATCATGGCGAGGCGTTCGGCCATGGCCGTCTGCGGAACCTGATCCGCGCGGTCGACTGTTTCGGCTTTCACCTCGCCACGCTCGACCTGCGGCAGAATTCAGACGTGCACGAGCGGGTGGTGGCCGAGTTGCTGCGGGCCGCGGGCGCCTGCCCCGACTACGCCGCGCTGGCCGAGGACGCACGGATCGGACTGCTGGAGCGCGAGCTTTCCACCCTGCGTCCGCTCGCCTCGCCGCTGGCGGGGTATTCCGACGAGACGCTCGGCGAGCTGGCCATCCTGCGCGCCGCCGCCGAGGCCAGCGCCCGCTACGGGCGCCGGGCGATCGACACCTACGTCATCTCCAAGACCACCGGCGTCTCCGATCTGCTGGAAGTCTATGTGCTGCTGAAGGAGGCGGGTCTCTACGCGCCCGGCGATCCGGCCCGCTCGCCGATCCTGGTCGCCCCGCTGTTCGAGACGATCGCCGACCTCGAGGCCGCGCCGGCGACCATGCGCGCGTTCCTGGGCGGCGCCCCGCTACGCGGGCACCTGGCCGCCCGCGGCGCGCAGGAGATCATGATCGGCTACTCCGACTCGAACAAGGACGGCAGCTATCTGACCTCGATCTGGTCGCTGCACGAGGCGCAGCGGGAGCTGAAGCGGGTGGTCGAGGACGCCGGTCTGGCGCTGCAGTTCTTCCACGGCCGCGGCGGGGCGGTGGGGCGGGGCGGCGGCTCCAGCTTCGAGGCGATCCTCGCGCAGCCAGAGGGCACGGTCGCCGGCCGGATCCGCATCACCGAACAGGGCGAGGTCGTCGCCAACAAGTACGCCGACCCGGCGATCGGCCGCGAGAACCTGGAGACCATGACCGCCGCGACGCTGCTGGCCACGCTCGGCCGCCGCGGCGGCGACGAGCAAGCCGCCGGCGCCGCGGTGATGGCCGAACTTTCCGCCGCCTCGATGCGCGCCTACCGCGCCCTGGTCTACGAGACGCCCGGCTTCGCCCGGTTCTTCCGCGAGGCGACGCCGATCGGCGAGATCTCCAGCCTCAACATCGGCAGCCGCCCCGCCTCGCGCACGCCTTCGCAGCGCATCGAGGACCTGCGGGCGATCCCCTGGGTGTTCTCCTGGTCGCAGGCGCGGGTGATGCTGCCCGGCTGGTTCGGCTTTGGCTCGGCGGTGACCGGGCGCGACGTGGCGGCGCTGGCGGACCTCGCGGAAGCCTGGCCGTTCTTCGCTTCGGCGCTCGACAACATGGAGATGGTGATGGCCAAGGCCGACATGCGGATCGCGCGCCGCTACGCCGGTCTCGTGGCCGACTCCTCGCTGCGCGAGGCGGTGCTGGGCGCGATCGAGGCCGAGTACGCGCGGACCAGCGCGGCGCTGCTGGCGATCCGGCGCGGGGCCGCGCTGGCGGACCGGAACCCCGAGCTCGCCGCCCACATTCGCTATCGCCGGCCCTACCTCGAAGCGCTGAACCACCTGCAGATCGAGCTGATCGGCCGCCACCGCGAAGGCGACGAGGACCCGCAGGTGCGCGAGGGCATCCTCCTGACCATGAACGGCATCGCCACCGGCTTGCGCAACAGCGGTTAGGCGTGGGGAGCTGGAACCGCGGACCGAAGTTCCCCTCCCCGCGGGGAGGGGTTAGGGGTGGGGGTGCAAGCTGGATGCGGGCCGCTGGGGGGCATGCCAGACTGTGAGATCATGCTGACACCGGCGACGCCCGATCCCCTCCCCGCAGGGGGCCGGGGAGTGAGTCCGCTCTGGCTGGACTTGCCCATGCCCAGATGATCTCCTCGATCGGACGGGGAGGCTATCATGACCACACCGTTCGCCGACTTCGCGGCGCCTTGATCGCCGCGGCGCACGCGGCGCCGCCACCGCGCAGGCCCAGCCGGTCAAGCTCAAGCTCGACCAGGAGACCAACGTCGGCGGTGTCGACGTCGCCTGCACCGGAATCGGTCAGACCAAGAGCGACCCGAAGTGGCTGGCTTATCCGGTGCGGGTCGAGTTCGCCGGTCCCGGCGGAGAGTACGCGGCCGATGAGATACTGCGAGTGGTCGACCGCTACGACCAGATGCTGCTCGAAGTCGGCTGCGAGGGGCCGTGGATACTGCTCAAACTGAAGCCCGGACAGCGCTACCTGCTCAGCGCGGTCGTGGACCGCGACGGGAAGCCCGGCCCGGAGTCGCCGGTCAAACCGCCCCGACATGGCCAGGCCCGCATTGTGTTGACCTTGCCGATCAAGGCCGTTCCGGCAGATTAAGGCTGCATTGTGGCAGACCTTGTCACAACGAAGACAGTCGATCCCGGCGTGCACAGCCACGATAACTCGCTGAAAGCAGTAGTGACCAGAAAATTCGTCGAGTTTCTGCGCGACAAAACGCACGTTTACGATGAATCCTAACCCCTGATTTCACGTTCGGACGGCAATCTCGGCTCATGTCGCGAATGACTTTCCTTTACGCGGAAGCGCCCGCGCCGAAGCGGAGCCGGTTCAAGATCGCGCTGCAGCTGCTGCTGGCGGTGGAGATCCTGACGTTCTGCGGCGTGATCCTGGTCCACGGCGTCTAGCCGCCAGGTCACCCCACTCAGGCCTCGGGCGTATTTGCTTCGAGCTCCGCCGGCGGGCGGTTGCGCCGCCCTGCGACGGCGCGCCCGCGCCCCGCTCCGCGGCGAACGGGAGCATCGACGACGGTCCCGCGGCGTGCGCTACTCAGAGGCTGATTCTCGGCGCCGGGCCGGATTGTGAGGCGGCAGAATGAAGTCGTTGGCCGTTGCGACGGTTTGCTTCGCGCTGGCCGGGTCCTGGGTGATGGGGGGCGCGGCTCGAGCGGCGGATTACTACATCGTCTATGTCTCCACCGATCCCGACGACTATTGGCTCGAGCTGATAGACCCGGCGACGATCGCCACGGATCCGAACGGACACAGGACCGTAACGGGCGCCAACATCCGCTCCATGGACCTGTGGAACGACGAGACGTACGAGTTCGATTGCTCCACCCAACGATACCGGACCGTTTCGTCGATCTCACATCTGGCGGGCGGCTCCACCCTTGATCGATCCACCATCGCCGGCCTGGCGATCGGCGAATGGGTGACCGCCCAGCCGGGCGACCTCGCTTTGCTCACCCATGACGTCGTCTGCCAATGGTCGAGTGACAAGATGACCGGTGACGCAGTCTACTCGGCGCCGGATTTTCCGACCGCCGAGAGCCGCATATCGGACCGGATATTCGAGCTGGAGCAGAAGCAGAAGTAGTCGCGATACGGGGCGCCCCGCCCTCGTCACGCTTGCGGAACGTTCGCTTCGAGCTCCGCGAGCCACGCGGCCGCGTTGCCATCCGACGGCGCGCGCCAGTCGCCCCGCGGCGAGAGCGATCCGCCGGACGAGATTTTCGGCCCGTTCGGCATCGCCGAGCGCTTGAACTGGCTGAACGCGAAGAAGCGAGTCAGGAACACCCGCAGCCACTTGCGGATTTCGGGCAGGTCGTAGGCGCGCCGGGCGGCGTCGGGGATGTTGGGCGGCCAGTCGCCAGCCGCGGCGTCGGCCCAGGCGTGCTCGGCCAGGTAGGCGATCTTCGACGGCGGGAAGCCGTAGCGCAGCGTGTAGTAGAGGTTGAAGTCCTGCAGCGCATAGGGGCCGACGACGGATTCGGTCGACTGGATCGCGCCGTCGGCGCCGGCCGGCACCAGCTCCGGCGAGATCTCGGTCGCCAGGATCGCGTGCAGCAGCCGCGCGGTCTCGCGCCGAGACGTCGCCGCTGGCCGCCACGAAGCGGATCAGGTGCTGGATCAGCGTCTTCGGCACCGAGGAATTGACGTTGTAGTGGCTCATCTGGTCGCCGACGCCGTAGGTGCACCAGCCCAGCGCCAGCTCCGAGAGGTCGCCGGTGCCGACCACGATGCCCTGGTGGTGGTTGGCGAGGCGGAACAGGTAGTCGGTGCGCAGGCCCGCCTGCACGTTCTCGAACGTCACGTCGTAGACCGGCTCGCCGCCGGCGAACGGATGGCCGATGTCGCCCAGCATCTGCCGGGCGGCCGGGCGGATATCGATCTCGCCGGCGGTGACGCCGATCGCGGCCATCAGCGCCACGGCGTTGGCCTTGGTGGCGTCGGAGGTGGCGAAGCCGGGCAGGGTGTAGGCCATGATCTCGCTGCGCGGCCGGCCCAGCAGATCCAGCGCCCGGGCGCAGACGATCAGCGCGTGGGTGGAATCGAGGCCGCCGGAGACGCCGATCACCAGGGTCTTGGAGCCGGTCGCCTTCAGCCGCGTCGCCAGCGCCTCGACCTGGATGTTGTAGGCCTCGTAGCAGTCCTGCGCGAGGCGGGCCGGGTCGGCCGGCACGTAAGGGAAGCGCTCGACCTTGCGCCGCAGTCGGACCGACTCCTCCGGCGACTTCAGCGCGACCGGCGACGGTGCGGAACGGCCGGTCCGACGCTGCAGCTCGGCCACGGCCGTTGTCGTTGAAGCTGCCGACGCGCATGCGCTCGGCCCTCAGCCGCCCGACGTCGATGTCAGCCGTGATCAGCTGGTCGGCGACGAACCGCTCGGCGGCGGCCAGCTGCACGCCGTTCTCGAAGATCTCGGCCTGGCCGTCCCAGGCGAGGTCGGTGGTCGACTCGCCGGCGCCGGCGGCGGTGTAGAGGTAGGCGGCGATGCAGCGCGCCGACTGGCTCTCGCAGAGCAGACGGCGCAGGTCGGCCTTGCCGATGGTGATGTTGCTGGCCGAGAGGTTGATCAGCACCTCGGCGCCGGCCAGCGCCGCGTGGCTGGAGGGCGGGATCGGGGTCCAGACGTCCTCGCAGATCTCGACGTGGAACGTGGCGGCGATGTCGCCGGCGCTTTCGAACAGCAGGTCGACGCCGAACGGGACCTGCGCGCCCGCCACCTTGATGGTCTCGCCGCGCACGCTGGCGCCCGGCGCGAAATGCCGCTTCTCGTAGAACTCGCGGTAGTTGGGCAGGAACGCCTTGGGCACGACGCCCAGCACCTGGCCGCGGTGGATCACCACGGCGGTGTTGTAGAGCCGCGCCTTGTGGCGCAGCGGGGCCCCCACGATCAGCACCGGGAACAGCGCCTTCGACGCCTGCGCCAGGGCGCCGATCGCCGCCTCGACCGCGCCGAGCAGCGCGTCCTGGTGCAGCAGGTCGTCGATCGCGTAGGCCGAGACGCTGAGCTCGGGGAACACCACGACGGCCGCCTTCGCTGCGTCGGCTTCCCGGGCCAGCTTCAGGATCGCCGCCGCATTGGCCGCCGGATCGCCGACGCTCGCCTTCGGCGTCGCCGCGGCGAGGCGGACGAAGCCATGGGCATAGAGGCTGCGGAAGTCCTGGGTCACCGCTTCTCCCTTATGCTAAATTTGAGCATAAGTCGTAAACGGATATAGGCCCTGGCGGCGCGCAAGGCCAGTCCCCCAAGCTCCCAGGTCGTTCGCTGGGAGGGGCGTCCGGCTTGCGCGGCGCGCCGAGCCGCACGATCTGTAGGACCTTCCATGGAGGCGAGCATGAGACTTGCGGGCCGGCGTCCATGCGGGCGTCTGGGTTGCTGACCCTGGCCTTGGACGACGCCTGCAAGGTCGTGCTGATCGGGGGCACGTCGCACGCCGGCAAGTCGACAACGGCGCAGGCGGTGGCGGCGCGGCTGGGCGGGGAGGCGATGTCGACCGATAGCCTGGCGCGGCACCCGGGTCGGCCCTGGCCGACGCCGACCTGGACCGTGCCGGACCACGTCGCCGAGCATTATCGCACGCTGACGCCCGACGAACTGATCGCCTCGGTGCTGGCCCACTACCGCCGCATGTGGCCGATGGTGCGCGAGCGGATCGAGGCGCGGTTGGCCGACCCGGCGCCGCCGCTTGTGCTCGAAGGCTCGGCGCTGTGGCCTGAGTTGGTCGCCGAGCTGAGCCTGCCAGCGATGCGCGCCGTCTGGCTGACCGCCGACGACGCCCTGTTCGACGCCCGCATCCGCCGCGAAAGCCGGTTCGAGGCCGCCGACCCGGCCGGCCGCCAGCTGATCGAGAGCTTCGCCGCCCGCACCCGGCTCTACAACGCGCAGATGCTGGCCCAGGTGCGCCGGCTGGGCCTGCCGCGGGTCGAGGTGACCGCGGCGATGTCGCCGGACGAGGTCACGGAAGCGGTGCTGACGGCCCTTTATCCTCACCCGTAGGGGGAGGAGACCACGCCGGCTGGCGCGCTCAGAGTCGGGGCGTTACGCTCGCCGGGCCGGGAATCGTCGAGGACCAACGATGGGCTATGCCGAGCGCGTGCTGCAGCCGGGCGAGACCATCGCCTACCGCGCCCGCCTGCACTGGATCATCTACTTCGGCGGGCTGGTGCTGGTGGCGGTCGCGATCGGCTTCGCCATCGGCGCCGTGCTGCTCAAGACCGAGTCCATCCGCCTGGGCCTGATGCTGGCGGCGGTGATCGCGCTCTTCCTCGGCCTGTTCCAGATGATCCGCGCCTGGATCGTGGCGGCCAACACCGAGATCATCGTGACCAGCCGGCGGGTGATCTACAAGACCGGCTTCATCTCCAGGAACACCGTCGAGATGAACCTCGACAAGGTCGAGAGCGTGCTGGTGCAGCAGAGCCTGCTGGGCCGGATGATCGACTTCGGCACGGTGATCATCCGCGGCGTCGGCGCGGGCCTGGAGCCGATCGCCAACATCGGCGCCCCGCTGCAGCTGCACCGCCACATCAGCGCGCCGACGTGAGCGGAACCGAGTGCCAGGGTCGCCCCTGGCGGTGTGAGGCATTCGCCAGTGGTCGCGGGGCAGGCATCACAGCAGCGGCGCCATGGATGGCCGGGACGGGCCCGGCCATGACGTGGTCTGAGGAACGGGCTCGCTAATAGACCGGCTCGATCACCCGGTCCTCCAGCGCCGCCGCCACCGCGTCCTCGACCTTCTCCAGCCAGATGAACTCCAGCCGGTCGCGGGCGTCCTTGGGGATCTCGTCGTAGTCGCGGCGGTTGCGGGCCGGCAGCATCACGCGCGTGAGGCCGGCGCCGGCGGCGGCGACCACCTTCTCCTTGATCCCGCCCACCGGCAGCACGAGACCCCGCAAGGAGATCTCGCCGGTCATCGCGGTGTCGGAGCGGATCTTGCGGCCGGTCATCAGCGAGGTCAGCGCCATGAACATGGCGACCCCCGCCGACGGCCCGTCCTTCGGCGTCGCGCCGGCCGGCACGTGGACGTGGATGTCGCTCTTGTCGAACAGGTCCTGATCGATGCCGAGTTCGACCGCGCGGCTCTTGACCAGGCTGAGCGCAGCCTGCGCGCTCTCCTTCATCACGTCGCCGAGCTGGCCGGTCAGGATCAGCCGGCCGCCGCCGTGGGCCCGGGCGGCCTCGATGAACAGGATGTCGCCGCCGACTGGCGTCCAGGCCAGGCCCGTCGCCACGCCCGGCGTCGAGGTGCGCATGGCGACCTCGTTCTCGAACCGGGGTTGCCCCAGGATCTCCGACACCTGCGCCGGGCCGATTTCGACCTTCTCCGCCTTGCCTTCGGCGATCCGGACCGCCGCGTGGCGCAGCACCCGGCCGATCTCACGCTCCAGCGAGCGGACGCCGGCCTCGCGGGTGTAGCCCTTGATGATGTCGGCGATCGCCGCCGCATCGAGGCTCGCCTGGCCGTCCTTCAGTCCGTTCGCGTCCATCTGGCGTCGCACCAGGTAGCGCTCGGCGATCTGCAGCTTCTCCTCGGCCGTGTAGCCGGCCAACGAGATCACCTCCATCCGGTCGCGCAGAGGACCGGCGATAGTGTCCAGCATGTTGGCGGTGGCGATGAACACCACCTTCGAAAGGTCGAACGGCACGGCCAGGTAGTTGTCGCGGAACGTGTTGTTCTGCTCCGGGTCCAGCACCTCCAGCATCGCCGAGGACGGATCGCCGTGGATGCCGGCGCCCATCTTGTCGATCTCGTCCAGCATCATCACGCAGCCGCGCGAGCCGGCCTTGCGGATCGCCTGGATGATGTTGCCGGGCAGCGCGCCGATGTAGGTGCGGCGGTGGCCGCGGATCTCGGCCTCGTCGTGCACGCCGCCGAGGCTGGCGCGCACGAACGGCCGGCCCAGCGCCTTGGCGATCGACTGGCCGAGCGAGGTCTTGCCGACGCCGGGCGGGCCGACGAAGCACAGGATCGGCGCCTTGCCCTCGGGCGCCAGCTTGCGCACGGCCAGATACTCGATGATCCGGGTCTTGATCTTCTCGAGACCGTAGTGGTCGGCGTCGAGCACCTTGCGCGCTTCGGCGATGTCGATCGGCGGCGGCTCCGGCGTCTTCCACGGCAGCTCGATCAGCCAGTCGAGGTAGGTGCGGATCATGCCGTATTCGGCCGAGGCGTCGGGCATCCGCTGCAGCCGGCGCAGCTCCTTCTTGGCCTGGGTCTGCACTTCCTCGGGCATGCCGGCCGCGTCGATCGCCTTTTCCAGGTCGGCGATCTCCTGGGCGTTGCCGCCGTCCTCGCCGAGCTGCTTCTGGATCGCCGCCATCTGCTCGCGCAGCAGCATTTCGCGCTGCCGCTCGTCGATCGAGGCCTTGGTCTGGCGGCCGATCTCGGCCGACAGCTTCAGCACCTCCAGCCGGTGGGCCAGCTGGCGCGAGACCTTCTCCAGCCGCGCGGTCAGATCGGTGGTCTCGAGGATCTCCTGCTTCTCGGCCGGGGTGATGTCCATGTAGGCCGCGGCCAGGTCGGCGAGCGCCGCGGGCGACTGGGTTCCCTCGATCGCCAGGCGCAGCTCCTGCGGCGCCTGCGGCAGCAGCGACAGCACCTCCAGCGACTGATCGCGCAGCAGGAGGAACCGGGCCTCGATGTCCGAACCCGTGGCGGTCGGCTCCGGCAGGTGCAGGCCGCGCGCAACCAGGTAGGGGAAGCCAGGCACGAACTCGGTCACCCGGAAGCGCTGCACGCCCTGGCAGATGATGTGGTTCGAGCCGTCCGGCGCGGTGACGTAGCGCAGGATGTTGGCCACGGCGCCGACCGCGTGCATGTCGGCGGGACCTGGCTCGTCGACGCTCGCGTCCTTCTGCAGCAGGATCAGCACCTGGCGCTGCTCGCGGATCGCCGCCTGCGCGGCCTGGACCGAGAGCGCGCGGCCGATGGTGATCGGGAACACGATCTCCGGGAACAGCACGGTGTTGCGCACCGGCACGACGATCATGGCGTCGCTCGGCGCGCCGCCGGCGGATCGGGCCTCGACTTTGGCGGCGTCGGCGTTGGTGGTCTTGGCTGGCTCGGTCTTGGCGGCGTCCGCCGTGACCGGCTCGGGAACGGGAACTGTGGCGTCTTCGGGGGTCATGACTATCGCGCCTTGGTGAGACTGATGACGAGGCAACCGTGCGCCTCGGTGCGGCGGACGTCGGCGTAGCGTCCAGGGGGCAGCGGCACGCGCCGCTCGAACCGGCCCTGTGGCAGCTCCAGCCGATGAATGGTCGCGGTGCGCAGCTCCGGCGGCATCAGCGCGCTGGCCGGCGATCACCAGCACGCCGCCTTCGATGACGGCCTCCACCGCCGGGACGTCGACGCCGGGGAGGGCGGCCAGCACCAGCACCGCGCTGCTCGGTCTCCAGCACGTCCACCGGCGGCTCCCACGAGATCTGGGCGCGCCGCGCCACCGGCTGGAACATCTGCTGATGCATCCGCTCGGCCTTGGCGAGCATCGAAAGCGCCTCGGACCACATCCAGTCGTGCTGATCGTTCGCCATGGCGCCCTTTCCTCGCGCCCGGGTCGCGCGCCCGGGTTCTTCAGGCCTTCGCATATGGTGACGGCCCTCGTCACCCAGAAGGCGGCTTGTCATTCAATCGACGTCCATCTAATTAGACATACATCGAACTACAAGAACCGCTCCGATGTCCGACGCCGATCTCGCCACCCTGCTCGCTTTCTTCAAGGCCATGGCCAATGAAAGTCGCCTGCGCATCGTCGGGTTGCTGGCCGTGCGAGAACGCAGCGTCCAGGAACTGGCCGAGCTGCTTGAGCTGAAGGAACCGACCGTCTCGCACCATCTCGCCGCATTGAAGGCCCTCGGATTGGTCAGCGCCCGGACGGAGGGCGTCACTCACTGGCACGCGCTGCGGCTGGAAACATTGACCGCGCTCAATCGCGGTCTCCTGGACAAGGCCGGCGCGGTCTCCGTCTCCCGGGAGGTGTCCGAGCGGCACGGCGCCTGGGACAGCAAGGTGCTCGCGACGTTCGTGGATCGCGACGGCAAGCTCACCGCGGTCCCCGCCAGCCGCCGCAAGCGCCAGATCGTGCTCAGGTGGCTGCTGGACGCGTTCGAGGAAGGCCGCCGCTACCGCGAGGCCGAGGTCAACGAACTGATCCAGCGCCGGCACTGGGACTGCGCCACCCTGCGCCGCGAGCTGGTCGGCTACGGCATGATGGCGCGCGAAGGCGGGGTCTACTGGCGCCGCCCCGAAGCTGAGTGGCGGACGACGCCGGACGGGACCCGCGCGTAGCCTCCCTCCCCCTCGTGGGGAGGGAAAGCTCGCGAAGCGAGCAGGGTGGGGGAGTTCTGGGGACGTGCCCTGAGCGCCTTGCCGCGTCGCACATCCCCACCCTGGCGGCTTCGCCGCCTGTCCCTCCCCATGAAGGGGAGGGAGGGTCTAGGTCATGGCTCGATACCGCCGCAGCCAGTCGCAGAACGCCGCCACGCCTTCGCTCAGCGGCGTCGCCGGACGATAGCCGGTCAGCGCCTGCAGCAGCTCGGCGCCGGCGAAGGTGAGCGGCACGTCGCCCGCCTGCATCGGCAGCTGGATCCGCTCGGCGGTCTTGCCCAGCGCCGTCTCGATCGCGGCGATCAGGTCCGTGAGCCGCACCGGTTCGCCGCGGCCGATGTTGACCACCCGCCAGGGCGCGACTGGGCTCAGCGAGTCCATCGGCCCGACCGGCGCGCCTTTGACCGGGACCGCCGGGATCAGCCGCACGATCGCCTCGACCAGATCGTCCACGTAGGTGAAGTCGCGCCAGATGCCGTCGCCATCGCCGTAGACTTCGATCGGCCGGCCGGCGTCGATCGCCTCGGCGAAGCGCCAGGGCGCCATGTCGGGCCGGCCCCAGGGCCCGTAGACGGTGAAGAAGCGGAAACAGGTGGTCGGCAGGTTCCAGAGGTGGCTGTAGGCGTGGCTCATCAGCTCGCCCGCCTTCTTGCTGGCGGCGTAGAGCGTCAACGGGTGGTCGGCGCGGTCGAGCTCCTCGAACGGCCGCTTCTCGCTCGCGCCGTAGATCGAGCTGGTCGAGGCGAACAGCAGGTGGCCGACGCTCGGCGGTCCGCGCCAGCTCCAGCACGTTGAACGCGCCGACCAGGTTGGCGTCGACATAGGCGCGCGGGGTTCTCCAGGCTGTAGCGAACCCCGGCCTGGGCGGCGAGGTGGACCACGGCTTCCGGCCGCGCCCGCTCGAACGCGGCGGCCATCCCGCCGAAGTCCTCCAGCATCAGGCGCTCGAATGCGAACCCGCCCAGCGGCGTCAGCTGCGCCAGCCGGGCGTCCTTCAGCGCCGGGTCGTAGTAGGCGGTCATCCCGTCGACGCCGGTCACCTCATGGCCGTCGGCCAGCAGCCGGCGGCACAGGTGAAAGCCGATGAAACCCGCCGCGCCGGTGACCAGGATCCGCATGGTCAGAAGCTCCTGCGCTGCGTCGCGCGGGCTGTCCAGACCGGGCCCGCCGGCTAGGTCACTTCCTTGAGCGGCTTGCCGTCCTTGGAGATCAGGATCGCCAGCCAGCGGGCGCCGTCGAACTCGGCGGCGATCGCCATCACCGTCACGGTCAGCGGGGTCGAGAGCAGCGCGCCTGGCGCGCCCAGCATCACGCCCCAGAAGCCGATCGAGATCAGCACCAGCAGCGGGTCGATGTTGAGCTCGTCGCCCTGCAGCTTCGGCATCAGGATGTTGTCGATCAGGAACACCGCGACGCCGAGGCCGCCCAGGATGATCGCCGGTTTGGTCGGGTCGCTGAACTGCGCCAGCGCCACCAGCGCCGGGATGAAGGCCCCCGCGAAGGCGCCGACGATCGGAATGAAGGCGGCCAGGAACACCAGGAAGGCGACGAACAGCGCCGCGTGGACGCCCAGCGCCGTCATCACCGCGAACGCCACGACGGCGATCAGCGCCGCCTTGAAGGTGACCAGCCGCACATAGTCCTCGACCGCGTTGCGGATCGAGTTGAACACCCGGCGCGCCTGCTCGCGGTGGTGCTCGGTGTCGTAGAGCTGGTCGAGTTTCCTGGAAAACCCCGCGCGGGAGGCCATCAGGAAGCCCAGGTAGAGCATCACCAGCACGGCGTAGGTGATCGTGCTTCTGGCGGTCTTGAACGCTTCGCCGAACACCGCCGCCGGGTCGGCGCCGCGGAAGATGTCGCGCACCGTGATCGCCCGCTGGCCGACCAAAGCCGTCGCCTCGGCGAGCAGGCGGTTCACGCTCGGCTCGATGCCGACCAGCTGAAACGCGAACGGCGGGCCCTCGAACACGAGCAGCAGGATCACCGCGGCGAACCCGGCGATGATCAGCGAGCCGGCCGACGACGCCGCGCAGCAGGCTGGGGACCTTCGGGAAGCGGCTGTCGAGGTCCTGCGCCAGGCGCGTCGATCAGGAGCAGCAGGAAGGTCGCCACCATCAGCGGCGAGAGGATCTCCTGGAAGCGCCAGACCAGCGCGCCGGCGACCACCACCGCCAGGAAGATCACGGCGGCGCGCACGGCGGACAGGCCGCCGATGCTGGAGAGCAGCGGCGCCCCGGCCCGGTCGGAACAGCTTCACGCGGCGATCAGGTGCGCGGGTCGGCGCAGGTCGGGGGCCAGGCCCTCGCCCATCAGGTCGATGAAGTTGTCGCGTGTAGAACCGCTCGACGGCGCGCGGCCGGCAGGCCCTCCAGCGCGTCGTTGAACCGCTTCAGCGGATTGCGCCCGCCCTCGACGTGCGGGAAGTCGGACGAGAACAGCAGCATCTCCTCGCCGGAGTTGCGCGATGATCCAGCCGGTGTCCTCGTGCGGGTAGGGCGTCACCCGCACCTGCCGCCGGGCGATCTCGCTCGGCTTGGCCGAGAGCTTCGAGCAGCCGCTCCTCGTTCTTGATGAAGGCGCCGCGGCCGCCGAATCCATGAACCGCATCCAGCTCGGCACCCACGACGCGCCCAGCTCGATCGCGCCGAACTTCAGCCGCGGGAAGCGGTCCATCACCCCGTCGATGATCAGGCAGGCCAGGGTCTGCATCACCGAGTTGGGGATCGGCATGAAGCTGACCGAGGTGAAGTTCTCCTCGCCGCCGTGGAAGTCCTTCACCCGCGGCAGGCCGTTCTCGAAGTAGTCGGGGTTCAGCTTCTCCTCGCCGCCGACGTGGAACAGGATCGGCAGGCCAGCCTCCTCAGCCTGCGCCCAGACCGGGTCGAAGCCGATGTGGCTGGGCGAATGGCCCTTGGGGCAACGCGAGGCGACCAGGATCGCCTTGGCGCCGAGCTCGATCGCCTCCTTGGTGGCGGCCGCGGCGCGCTCGAAGTCCATCAGCGGCACATAGCCGGTCGCCAGCAGGCGCCGGTCGACCGAGCAGAAGTCGGTCATCATCCGGTTGTGGGCGGTGGCCGCGGCGTAGGCCAGCGGGGCGTCGTCGCCGTACTCGAGCTGGAAGTTGCCGAGGCAGAAGGTGGTGAACACCAGCTGGCTGGCGAAGCCGAGGTAGTCGACCGCCTTGGGCCGGTCGTCGCGGCCGGAAGGCGCCCAGCGCCTGCTGGTTCTTGCGCAGCAGGATGTTGGCCTCGGCGCCGGCGCGGAACTCGGGGTCCTCGTGCTGGCGCGCGCGGCCTTGTCGGCCCAGCCGGGCGCGCCCAGCTTGTGCTTGTAGATCGGCAGCGCGTGATAGCGCGCCAGCATCGCCCGCTCGAAATAGGGGTCGAGGCAGTCCGGCAGCTCCATCAGGTGGCTGTCGGCGTCGTGAATGATGCGTCCCTCGACGTAGGGCATGGCGCGGCTCCGCTTCGATATTTCCGCGCGGATAACAGACCGAGAGGCTCAAGAACTCAACCTGATTGTGAACGCTGGTTTTCTGAGGGGCGCCGCTTCGCCCCGGGCCGCCGCATCGAGGAAAGGGCTTTGGCGCAGCCGCAAACCCTCTCTAGAGAGGGGGCATGCGGCTCCCTCTGAACGACCGCGTCGCCGGGAGCTCGGTCCGCGCACTTGTGCTGACGGTCGCGGTGGCCGGCGCTGCACGCGCCGAGCCGACGCCGTCCGAGGCGCGCCGACTGACGGCCCGGCTCAATGCCGAGTTGCTGAGCCACGCCAGCGCCACCGAGACCCTGCAGCGCTGGTGCGCCGGGCGCCATCTGGCCGACCCGGCGAAGATCGTCGCACGCCGCGTGACCGGTCAGGACAAGCTGGCGGACGACGTGGTGCGGCGCCTGTTGCACGCCGCCCCTGGCGAGCCGGTGCGCTATCGCCACGTGGCCCTGGCCTGCGGTGACCGCGTGCTTTCCAACGCCGACAACTGGTACCGCCCCGCCGCCCTGACGCCCGCGATGAACGCCGAGCTCGACGCCACCGACCACCCGTTCGGCGCGGTGGTGAGGCCGCTCGGGTTCCAGCGCCACACGCTAAGCGCGGCGATCCTGATCTCGGCCAGGGATCGCCAGGTCCCGGCCGCCGTGCTCCGCCACCGGGCGGTGCTGGAGACGGCCGACGGGACGCCGTTCAGCCTAGTGGTCGAGACCTATCCGCGCGCGGTGCTCGACCAGGGATCGGCGCCGCGGCAAGGGAAGGGGGCGGTGCGTTAGCGGTCCCGCAAGGGTCAAGACCGCCTAGCAGGCTGGCGTCGGCTTCGATGGCGTTGACCAGCGCCAAGCCGCTGTCGGCCTGGGTCTCGGTCAGGTAGCGCAGGAACGAGCGCGCCTCGTCGATCGCCATCTGGCCGGGTGGCGCGACGCGCCAGAAGTCGGCCAGTATCCGCCGCGTCGCGCCGCCGCCGCGGGAGGCGAGCAGCGCCCGGGTGGTTTGAGGCGCGGCGGCGGCGACCGCACTCGCGCGGGCCTCGCCGGCCAGGGTCCGGTAGAGATCCAGCCCAGGCTCGCAAGCGGCCCACCAGTCGGCCAGCGCGCCGGCGACGTGGAAGTGCGGCGCGCCGACCAGGGCGGCGCCCAGCATCCGCTCCCAGGTCTCGGGGTCGATCGCCGGTCCGTCCGCCGCAAGCGTGTTCCGAGGGCGAGCGACGGCGGCGGCCCCGCGGCGCTCCCAGAGCCCGCGCATGGCCTGAAGCTGCCCAGCGACGGCGTCCAGCCCGATCGCGTCTACGCGCTCCGGCACGATCTCGAACACCATGGCGGACAGGTTCGGCAGTTGCGGGACCAGCCAGGCGGCCAGCTCCATCAGCTCGGCCTCGGCGACACCGGCGTGCGCGTCGAGCCAGAAACCGGCCTCGGCCTCGCCGCCGGCCAGGTGCAGCTCCCACACCCGCTCCAGCGGCAAGGCGGCGCAGTAGTCGCGCACGCCCTGGCGGCCGTTGCGGGCGTTGCAGAGCAGGTTGTGCAGATCGAGCAGGAGGCCGCAGCCGGCCGCCTCGATCACCGCCGCGACGAACGCGCCGTCTTGTTGCTCGCCCGGCGCGGGCGGCAGGTAGCTGACCGGCGTCTCGACCGCGACCGGGACGCCGCCCGCCGCCGCCTGGCGCCGGCGGATGTTGGCCGCCGCGAGCGCCACGCCGGCGACGGACTGCAGCGGCGGCAGCATGAAGCCGGCGAAAATCGGCTCGTCGTCCGTCTGCGGCCGAAAATGCGTGAGGTTGAGGTGATCGCTGACGATCGCCGGTCGAAGCGCGGCGATGTCGCGCGCCAGGGCGGCGTCGTGGCCGGGGGGCGGCGGGCAGGTTCCGGCTAGCACGCCGCCGACGCCGTGCAGCAGCTTCGGCTGTGGCCGGTCGACGAGGTCCTGCGGCAGGTAGGAGTCGAAGCCTCCGCCCGGCGCCGGCAGCCAGTAGGCTTCCGGTTCCACCTCGATGACGTCGACCAGGCCAGCGCCGGCGCGGCAGAGCGGATCGAGCGCCGGCCACCAGACGAGGCCGACGCCCAACTCGGCAGGCGGATTCGGGGCCGATGTCACCCGATTTCGAACTGTTCTTCCTGTTGCTGGAAGATGATCGGCCGCCCCGAATGGCAGCCGGGACAGCCCAGCGGCCCAAGCACTCTGGGCAGCAGCTTCTGTAGCTCTCCCAGGTTGTAGAGTGTTGCGGCGCTGACATGAACGGTCACGACGCCGGTCGGCGCGATGGTGACTTTCGGTTTGACCGTAGCGGCGGGCATGGCTTCCCTCTCCCTGCAAATATTGCGATGTGGATACGAAAGCCTTGTTGAAGGCTTCAAGATCCAGTGCCCGGTTGTACGCTGAATGGTCGAGTTCTCAAGGCTTCAACCGAGGGCGGCGCCGCGATTGTGAAGTCTAGTCAGCCCGGCGGGGTGGGCGTCGTCGGGGCCGAGGCGGCTTGCGCGGCGGGCGCCCTGGCGATGCGGCGGGCGGTCAGCGCTCCCAGCAGCAGCAGCACGCCCAGCGCCAGGAACGAACCGGCCCGCACGACGCCCGAGAGGCTGGCGGTGTCGACGATGAACACCTTGGCGGTGGTCAGCAGCAGCAGGGTGAGCCCCGAGCGCAGAAAGAGCCGCCCGCCGCGGCGACTGACGCCGACGAAGGCCAGTCCCATCACCGCGCCCACCGCCGAGTAGCTCCAGGTCTCCAGCTCGCCCGTGGGCAGCGACGCGCTCAGCGAGGTTCCATGGAAGGCGGCGCGGACGACCAGGCCGGCGAAGATCAGCCCCATCACGATCGCGGCGTCGGCGATCAGTTCGGTCTCACGCGGTTTGCCGGCCTGGTGTGCGTCCAGCGCCAGCCGCCCGATCAGCGCCACGGCTGCGCCGTAGCCGGCGAGCACCGCCGCAAGCGGACCCCAGCCGCCAATCTCCCGGTCGGCCACGCCCCAGCAGGGGTTGGACCACAGCCCCGCCATGTAGAGGGTGAAGCCGATGGCGACCCAGCGGATCAGCGGGGCGATGCGGGCGAGGTCGCCGCGCACCGGGTGCGCCCCCTCGCGGGTCGAGCGCAGCCGGTCGCCAAGCAAGGCGATCGCCAGCAACGCCAGGCTGCAGCCGACCGCCTCCGCCGCGCCGATGGTCAGTCCGTCGCCGCCGAGGTGAGGTCCGTGGACCAGCCGGCGGATCTCCAGGAACGCCCAGACGATGGCGGAGACGAGGGCGACGACGGCGTAGACCCGCGCCGCGGGCCGCTGGCCCCGGTAGATCCGCGCCGCCGCGGCGCCGAACACCAGCGCGGGCGCGGCGAAGGCGATGGCCAGGCTGTCGAGCAGGGGAGGCCCGCTCGGCGTGTCGCCGAAGAAGCCGAGGCGGGGGTTGAACAGCAGCAGCTGGAAGAAGGCGCCGTGCAGCGCGGCCGCGCCCATCAGGAGGTGTCCGCGCCAGCGGGCGAAGGCGCTGCGCTCGCCGGGCAGCCGCGCCAGGCTGGCCAGACCGGCGTCGGCGATCAGGAAGGTGCGGATGGACGCCTCGGTCAGGCCGTCCAGGTGCGTGGCGCCGCCGCTTGCCGCCCAGCGCAGGTAAACGAAGGCGCCGACCAGCGCTGCGAGCGGCGAGACCGTACGCAGAGCCTCGGCCGCCGCCGTTTCGTGGGCGACAATGCGCGCCGCCCCGAAGCTGACGATGGCGAGCAGCATCGCCACGCCAAGGAAAAAGCCGGCGTCCCAGCCGCGGGCCAGCGCGTGGCTCAGCATCGCCGGCGTCAACAGCGAGGCCAGCGCGAGCCCGGCGCCAACGGCCGCCGCGCCGGCGACGGAACGCCACTTCAGCCGTCGGGCGATCAGTGCGAGACCCAGCGAGGCCGCGGCGAAGCCCAGCGCCGCCCAGCGCCACGACAGCCCGAGCGCGACCGTCGCCAGCAGCGCCGCGGCGCTGCCGCCGCCCCAGATCTCCAGGGCGCGCCGGTCGACCGGCTTCGACCGGTCGGTGGCGAGCCGCAGCGCGCCCAGCGCCAGCGCGAGGCAGGCGATCGCCGGGCCGAGGGTCGCCAGCGAGCCGACCCCGATCCCGGCCCCGGCGACGATCGCCAGCGCCAGCGAACTCAGTGCGCCGACGCCGCTCATCGCCCGTCTCTCGCCCGGCCAGGCGGCCCAGAGGCTGGCGACGTCCAGCGCCAGCACCTGCAGGCACCAGATCTCGGTGAGCGCGAGGGTGGCGTGGTGGTCGAGCCGCGCCGTGGCGGCGGCGAGGGTGAAGGCCGCGCCTGGCGCGATCAGGATCCAGGCCGGCGCCGCGCCGCGTCGTTGCAGCGCGGCCGCGAGCGCGGGCAGGGCGACGGCGGCGATCAGGCCCTCGGGCGCGGCGCGCCCGTGATCGTAGGCGGCTGCCAGCGCCAGAAATGTCGCGAAGCTGCCCAGGAGCGCTGCGCCCGAGCCGACGAAACCGGACAGGCTGCGCGGCCGCACATAGGTCAGCGCGACGATCGCGGCCAGCGGCTCCAGGCCCAGCAGCAGGGCCTTCAGGCTCTCGTCCCGGTAAGCGCCCAGCAGCGACCAGACCGCCGCGCCGCCCATGGTGGTCCAGAGCGCGACCGGCCAGGCGCGCAGCCAGCCGACCGCGACGCCGGCGGCGATCAGGATGCCGAGGTAGAGCGTCAGCGCCTCGGTGCTCCAGGTGCCGGATCCCGAGATCAGCGGCACGACGAAGGCGCCGCCGATCGCCAGCACCGCCAGCGCCTCGCCGTGCAGGAACGCCAGGCCCAGCAGGCTCCAGGCGATGATGGCCAGCAGGCCGGCGCAGACCGCGCCGTTGATGAAGCCGTAGAGGTCGAACGCCGCCAGCGTCGCGCCGTAGAGCACCGCCGCGCCGGCGCCGGTGACGATGCCGGCCGCCAGCCTGTTCTCCCCGCCGAAGCCCGGCAGGCGGCCACGCCGCAGTAGTTCGCCGACGCCGACCAGCGCCAGGCCCAGCGCCGCGGCGGCGATGATCCGCAACTGCGGCGTAAAGAAGCCGCGCTGGGCGGCGTAGCCCACCAGGAACGCCCCGCCAACCACCAGCGCCGAGCCGCCGATCCAGGCCAGCCCCTTCTCGGCCAGCCAACGCTCGACCCCGCCACGGGTCAGAAGGGGCGCTGGCGGAGGTCGGGGCGGTGGCGCGATCGGTGCGAAATGGGTCGCTTCGACCACCGGCTCGGCAGCCTCCGCCGCGGTGGCGGGCGCCGGCTCGCCCGCCGCTGCAACGACGTCAGGCGCGGGCGAAGGGACCGGCGGCGCGGCTGTCGCGGCGTCCGCCGCGATCCGGGCCGCCGCCTGCATCGCCGGCGTGATCCCGGTGGCGGCGTCCTGCGGCGGCGCAACCATGCCGCCGAGTTGCTGGCGCAGCCGGGCGAGCTCGCGCTTGAGGTCGCCGAGGTTGACCTGCTGGACGATCAGCCAGACCGTCAGCCCGAACAGCGCTAGCCAGACCATGTCCCGCCCCTAACGGCGCGAGCTTAGGTCGCGGCTCGCCTGGCCGCCAGCCGCAATCCAGGGTGGCCCCGGCCGCCTAGCCCGGATCGGCGTAGGCGGGGGCGCGCTTCTGCAGGTTGGACATCACCGCCTCGACCTGGTTGGGCGAGCCGATCAGATGGCCCTGCTCGACCGACTCCATCGTCAGGCCCTCGCGCGCCGTGCACATCACCGCGGCGTTCAGGATCCGCTTGGCGGCGCGGATCGCATCCGGGCTCTTGGCGGCGATCTCACGGGCGGTCGCCAGCGCCTCGGCGCGGGGGTCGGCGCAGACGCGGGTGGCGAAGCCGTACTGGAAGGCCTCTTCGCCCGAGAAGATGCGGCCGGTGTAGGTCAGCTCGCGGACGATGTCCTCGCGGGCCAGGTGGCGCATCAGCTGGGTGCCGGCCATGTCGGGCACCAGGCCCCACTTGATCTCCATCACCGCCAGCCGCGTGTCCGGCGCGACGTAGCGGATGTCGGCGCCCAGCGCGACCTGGAAGCCGCCGCCGAACGCGACGCCATGCACGGCCGCGATCACCGGGACCGGCACCTCGCGCCAGACCCAGCAGGCATACTGCGCGCGGTTGGCGTCGCCGTGGGTGCGGGCGCCCAGGCTGTCGTCGGAGCGTTCGGTGGTGGTGGACTGGCCGCGCGGCCCTTCGGCCATGCGCCCGAAATTGCCCATGTCGAGCCCGGCGCAGAAGGCGCGGCCCTCGCCGGACAGCACGACGGCGCGCACGCCCTTCTCGGTCTTCAGCCGCTCGCCGGCGGCGACCAGGGCCTCGAACATCGGGTTGTCGAGGGCGTTCATCTTGTCGACGCGCACCAGCCGCACGTCGGCGACGCCGTCCTCGATGCTGATGCTGACGCGGTCGTTCATGGCCTGGATCCTCCTACCCGGCGCCACGTTGCGCGGCGGACGTAGGGGAGGGCAAGGGGGACTTCTCCCCTCCGGCGTGTCTCGCCCTGCCGGGCTCGTCACACGTCACCTCGCCGCTCGCTCCGCGAGGGGAGGAGCACATCGCTCTGTCCCCCCGCTTGCGGGGGGAAGTGTCGCAGGCGAGCGGAGCGCCAGCGACCGATGCGCGACGATGGGGGGAACCTGACTCCCGCCCCAGCAGCGAGGTGACGTTCAGGCGTGCGCCGGACAGCGTCGGGCCGAGGTGCTTGGCGGCCTGGCGGATGCCGACCGGATAGGCTTCACCGCCGCCGGCGATCTCCTCGGCGAGCAGTCTCGACCACCTCGATCGCGCGGATCAGATCCTGGGCGTGGACGCGGGCGTGCCCGGCCGCCTCGTCGCGCAGGCGCTTCATCTTCTCGGCGATGGTTTCGACGTTGCTGTTAAGCTTGAACGCGGTGACGGACATCTGACGAACTCCAGGAATGACAGGGCCGCCTCGGTTTCCCACGGCGGCACATTTCGTCAGCGTGCGTGCCAAACGCGTGCCGGCCGCGAGTTCAGGCGTGGCGGATTCAGAAGTTCGCCGGTGCTTGTGGCGAGATCAGAGCGAACTTCTGAATCCAACAGCCACGCCAGCAAGTCTATGTTTCTAGTGTGCTTATTGGATTTGAGGTTCGCTTGGCGGTCGACCCCACTCTCGGGCGAACCTCAAATCCAGCACACTAAAGCTCGACCATCTCGAACTGCGCCTTCGACATGCTGCAATCGGGACACACCCAGTCGCTGGGAATGTCGGCCCAGCGGGTGCCGGGCGGGAAGCCCTCCTCCGGCAGCCCCTCGGCCTCGCTGTAGATGAAGCCGCAGGTGCCGCACTGATAGGTCTTGAAAGGCTCCGCCAAGTCTTAAGCTCCCTTGCCGCTGGGCTTCCCGTCCACGATCTGGTCGAGGTACTCCGAAAGACCATAGCCGACCAGGTCGCCGCAGCGATACTCGGTCATGCCCTCGGTGATCCGGGTGTTGAGCTCGGTCCCATCCGGGCCCTTGCGACGGCTGCGCAGCGGGATCAGCGAGAGCACCTTGCCCGAGACCTCGTAGCTCTTCCCGCCCCGGGTCTTCACCCTGGCGCGCAGGGCGGTCTGGTAGCCGTTCTCGTCCCAGTCGGTGTCCATCTTGCACTCGGAGATCAGGTCGTAGGCGCCGTCGGCGAACACCATGCCGCCCTCGTGCGGCGCGCCGTCGGCGCCGGCGACGATCGACAGCATCATCCCGAAGTCGCGCCCGAAGTTGACCGGGCACCAGCGATACCAGTTGATCGCCGACCAGTGCCGGGGCCCCCACGACTTGTCGCGCAGGCCGAACCCGTCGATCTGGTGGGTCTCGCCCGCCGACCGTGAAGCGGCCCTTGGCGGCGACGTGCTGCTCGTAGTGGGCCTTGGCGAACGACTTCTCCGGGTCGATCTCGCGCGCCACGCCGTCGGCGCGGACCGTCTCGCCGCCGTACATCGGGCTGACGCCCTCGTAGTCCAGCTCGATCTTGCAATCGACTTGAGGGTTGTCTCGGAACGCCTTGGATGGATTGGCCATTTCGAAGGGTCGGTCCAGCAGGCAGACCTTGCCGTCGAAGGTCAGCCGCAGCTTCTTGAACGGCTCGATCACCTCGATCTTCAGCCCGCCGGCGTTCATCTCGTCGTTGTTCGAAATCTTCGGGCGGCCGAACATGAAGCCGACCCGTCCGCCCGGCAGGTAGAGGCAGACGCTCATCTCGGCGTAGCCCTCGTTCGGCCGGTTGCCGATCCGGAACCAGCCGCCGACCTGAGTTTTGTGGTCGAACACATTGAAATACATGCTTTCATTGTAGTTCGCGGCGGCGTCGGGGGTGTGGGTGTACTCGTCCTCGGGCAGCAGGCGGGTGATCAGTTTGGGGGCGGCGTCGTCGGCCATGGCGGTTCTTCCTCAGGCAGGGGCGTGGGCGCGTTCGACCGCCCGCGAGATGGTTTCAACGAAGATCTCGTACAGCGCCGGCGGCAGGTCGTGGCCCATGCCGGGCACGATCCGCAGCTCCGCGCCGGGAATGCTGGCCGCGGTGTCGCGGCCGCCGGCGACCGGCACCAGCGGATCGTCCGCGCCGTGCAGCACCATCGCCGGGGCCTTGATCGTCGCCAGCTTGGGGCGTCGGTCGCCGCCAGCGCGGATCGCCGCCATCTGGCGCTGGATTCCGGCCGGGTTCCACGCGCGATCCGCCTCGGCCCTGGCCCGCGCCGCGAGCGCACCCGGCGGCCAGGGGTAGCCGGGGCTGCCGATCGCCTCGGCCCTGGCCACCGTGTCGGCGATGAAGTCCGGGTCGCCCGGGTCGAGCGGGCGGGTGTTCAGCAGCTCGACGTTCGGCGGCGGCAGGTCGGGGTTGCCGGTGTTGGACATGATCGAGGTCAGCGACAGCGTCCTGGCCGGGTAGTTGGCCGCGAACACCTGGGCGATCATCCCGCCCATCGAGACGCCGACGATGTGCGCCTTGGGCTTGCCGACAGCGTCCAGCACCGCCGCGCCATCGGCGGCCATGTCGTCCACCGTGTAGGTCCACCCCTCGCACCAGGTGGAGAGCCCGGTGTCGCGGTTGTCGAACCGGATCGGGAAGAGCCCGCGCTTTACCAGCAGGTCGCAGAACGGCTCGGGCCAGCGGGTCATCTGCGAACCGAGCCCGTTGATCAGCAGCACCGCCTCGCCGGCCGGATCGCCGAACGTCTGGTATTCGATCTCGACCGCGCCGTTCCTCGCCCTGGGCATCGCCTGCTCCCGTCGACCTCGCGCGATTTGCGCGCCGCTTGGGGATGGTTGCAAGACTGTCGTGGCGGCACGGCTGGCCGCGCTGGCGACGGTCCGGCGGAAGGCGCCCGAAACGGCGGTGACAAGCCGTCAGGCGTCGCATGCAGGGCTCGAACGCGGAGGGTGTCCGCCGGCATGGCTGCCCTGGCGTTGCTGTCCTGCGGAGTCCGAGCGAGCGGCGCGATCGGCCCGGAACCGAACTGGCGCCACCTGCAGCCTGGCCGTGGGCGTTCGTCAGTCAGAGCGGGAGCCGTCAGCGCCCGTCGGTCGTGTCTGCCTGCGCGGGCTATCCGACGCCCTTGGCCGCCTCTATCCCGGTTGCCGTGGCGCGGCGCCTGGCCGCTCGCGCGGGCGACGCTGGTGGTCCGCGACCTCTGCCGCAATCCCAACGGGACCACGGTCGCCAGCGAGGTCGTGTTCACCGGCGACCTGAGCCGCGGTTTCGTCTCGCGATGTCCACCTGCACATCGAAGGCCCGGTTCCGCCCGTGCCCGACACGCTGGTCCACGTCCGCTACGATCGCACCGGCGACTGCGCGGCGCCTTAGCCGCCGCTACCCGGCCAACGCCTTGGCCAGGAACGGCAGGCTCTCGTCCATCCGGTAATCGACCGCGCTGTGGTTGTCCGGGAATTCCTCGTAGCGGTGGGCGATCCCCAGCTCGTCCAGCCGGCGTTTGAAGCGGCGGGCGCCGTAGAGCAGGTTGAACTGATCGTTGACCCCGCAGTCGATGTAGAGCGCCTTCAGCCGCTTCAGATTGTCGGCCTGCCGCTCCAGCTTCACCACCGGGTCGTGCGCCAGCCAGTTGGCCCAGCGCTCGGGGATCACCTCGCAGGTGTCCGGCGTCACCGGCAGGCGCAGGCCGAGGAACTGGCTGGGGTCCGGGTCGTAGTGGGCCGCCATGGCCAGGATGTTGACCACCTTCATCGCCCCGTCCGACGGCTTGGCGGACTCGAACTTGGTCCACCAGGCCTCGATCGTGCCGTCGCCGCCGCCAGCCTGGTTGCGGGCCAGCGCGCGCAGCACGTCCGGCATGTCGGGCAGGTAGCAGAGCTCGAAGGCCATATCGCCGGAATGGCAGGCGGCGGCCGCCCAGACGTCGGCGTGGTCGAGCGCGTGGGCGATCGCCCCGTAGCCGCCGGAGCTCTTGCCGAACACCCCGCGCCGGCCAGGCGCCACCGCAGCCGAACCGGCCCTCGACCGCCGCCAGCATCTCGGTGGTCAGGAAATCGGCCCAGGCCCCGGTCGAGGCCGAGTTGACGTACTGGTTGCCGCCCATCCGGGTGAAGCAGTCCGGGAACGCCACCACCACCGGGGGCATGGCGCCTTCGCCGATCAGCCGGTCAAGCCGCTCGGGCACGTTCTCGCGGAACGCCTGCCAGTTGGTGTGCGCCGGCCCGCCGGCGGTGAAGCCGACCAGGTCGACCAGCAGCGGCAGCCCGGCGCCGTCGCTGCCGGCCGGGACGTAGACATCGACCCGGCGGTCGCTAGGGTCGCCTAGCAGGTTGGAACGCAGCACGTGGCTCTCGACGATGATCTGTCGGACGTCGCCTTGCGGATGGGTGGATTTTCTCATGCGCCGGACAAGCGCGCCGGACCGGCCGCCCGTCAAGCCGTGCTTGGGCTATGCTGGCCGGCATGACGCCCGTTTCGCCTCGGCTGCCCGAACAGGTGCTCCGCAACCTCGCCGCGCTCGGAGCGGTGGGTGAGTCCTGGCTGACGCGCCTGCCGGCGGTGACGGCCGAGCTCGAACGACGCTGGGGCGTCGTCGTCGGCGAGACCATGCCCAACGCCACGGAGGCCTACGTCGCCGAGGCCGTCGCGGCGACGGGCGAGCCGGTCGTACTGAAAGTCCCGATCCCCGGCGTCGAGAAGGCGCCGCGGGAGCTGGCCGTGCTGCTGGCGGCGCGCGGCGAGGGCTATGTCGCCGTGCTCGAGCACGACCCCGCGAGCGGCGCTATGCTGCTGGAGCGGCTGGGCCCACAGCTGGCCCAGCTGGGCTATCCGGCCGAGCGGCAGGCGCAGGCCATCTGCGCCACCCTGCACGCGGCCTGGCGGACGCCGACGGCCGATCTGCCGCTGATGACAGGCGCCGGGAAGGCCGAACTCGCTCGCGGCCACGGTCCAGGCGGTGACGCGGAGGTTCCCGGGCGCCTGTTCGCCGCACACGGCCGCCGTGGCGCTCCGCTTCGCCGAGGCGCGGCGCGCGGCGTTCGATCCGGCGACATCGGTGCTGGGCCACGGCGACGCCCACGCCTGGAACACGCTGGCCGATCCGAACGGCGGCGGTTTCCGCCTCGTCGACCCGGAAGGTCTGTTCATCGAGCCGGCGCACGACCTCAGCATCCAGCTCCGCGAATGGACCGACGACTTCCTGGCAGGAGATCCGGTGGCGCTTGGCAGGGCCGGCTGCGATCTGCTGGCGCGCCTCACCGGCGTCGATCCGCGCGCGATCTGGCAGTGGGGCCTGCTGGAAGACCTCGTGAACGGCCTGCTCTACCTCGATGTCGGCGCCCCCGGGGACGCCGCGCCGTTTCTCGCCGTGGCGGAGGCCTGGGCGAAGTCCGAGCCGAGCTGAACCGGAACCGGCGGGGAGGGCGACGCGTTGGCCAAACGGATCCGCGGGCCTCGCGCCGGCGGCCAGTGAAGGGATCTGCGGTTGGACGTCTTCTACGGCTGCCTCGGCGTGGCGGCGATCATCCTGGCGCTTGGCGCCGTGACCTCGATCCCGAGCATCCTGGCGCTGGTCGAGAAGGTCGCCCTGCACGACCAGCCCCCCCGCCGGCCGGGGTCGCCGCCGGCCGCGCCCCCGCCCGACGGCCCGCCTTGGGGCCGCCCGCGCTAGCTGAAGTCCGGGGTGAAGCGGATGTTGCCGGCTTCCAGGCCCTTCAGCACGATGTCGACGCCGCCGGATTTCATCATCCACTCCAGCCGATGGTCGCGGTATTCGCGCTTGAACAGGCCTGCGGCGACCGCCTCGGCGACGCCGGAGCCCTCGCGGCTGAAGTTGCGGGCCTCGCCGACGGTCTCGGCCACCGAGGGCCGGGCCAGAACGCGGCTGAGCCAGGCCGCCATCGCGCTGCCCTCCGGCGCGCGAAACCCCATCGCGGCCGACGAGGCGACGTAGGGGACCACCGCCAGGTCGCCCCAGCCGAAACTCTCGCCGTTGAACCAGGTCCGGCCGCCGAGCTGACGCTCGAGCCAGGCGAGGAAGCCCGCGGTCTGGCGACCGGCCGTCGCCTTCAGCGCCGCCGCCTTCTCGCCCTCGGCGCGGCGGAACCAGTCGATCTCGCCCATCGCCCAGTTGATCGCCTCGTAGTGGGTGTCCATCACCTCTTCGATCATCCGCACCCGGGCGCGGTCGGCCGGGCTCGCGGGCAGCAGGGCGGGGGTGGGGAAGCGGTCCTCGAGGTATTCGAGGATGATGGTGGAATCGAACACCCTGACGTCGCCGTCGATCAGGGCGGGCACCTCGGCCCTGGGGTTGGCGGCGACGAAGTCGCCGGCCGCGCCGCCTGCGCCCAGGCCGCCGGGCAGGGCCAGCTCGAACGGGACGCCCTTCTCTCGGAGCGCGATCCGCACCTTCTGGGCGTAGGGCGAGAGCGGATGGTCGAAGAGGGTGATCATGGGCCGCGGGCCTCCCTGTTTGGCCCCTCGCTTAGGACCGCCGTTCGGCGAAAGCGAGACTGACCGAGCGTCAGCCCTTCCGGATCGCCGGGCAGGGCCTATCTCAGCGGTGTAAACATCGGGGAAGGGGGATTCGGGTGGCTGACAAGGGAACGGTGCTGGTCACCGGCGGCTCTGGCTATATCGGCGGCTGGTGCGTGATCGCGCTGCTGCAGCAGGGCTACCGGGTGCGGACCACGGTACGGAACCTTGCCCGCGAGGGCGAGGTGCGCGCGGCGCTCGGCAAGGCGGCCGAGCTCGGCGACGCGCTGAGCTTCCACGCCGCCGACCTGACGGCCGACGCCGGCTGGGACGATGCGGTCGCCGGCTGCGATTACGTCCTGCACGTCGCCTCGCCGCTGGGGGTCGCCGAGCCGAAGGACCCCAACGAGCTGATTGTCCCGGCCCGCGAGGGCGCCAGGCGGGTGCTGGGCGCGGCGATCAAGGCGGGGGTCAAACGCGTGGTGCAGACCTCGTCGGTCGCGGCCACCAGCAAGCCGACCGGCAGCCCCGACAGCGTCAGCGACGAGACCCAGTGGACCGACCCGGCGCTGCCCAAGGTCAGCGCCTACGCCCAGTCCAAGACCCTGGCCGAGCGCGCGGCCTGGGAGCTCATCGAGTCGGCCGGCGGTGCGACGTCGCTGGCCACCGTCAACCCGACCCTGGTGTTAGGGCCCGTGCTGGGCCGCGACTTCTCGGAGTCGGTGCAGGTGGTGGAGCGGCTGGTGTCCGGCCGCGTGCCCGGCTTGCCGCGGCTCGGCTTCAACATCGTCGACGTGCGCGACGTGGCCGACCTGCACATCCGCGCGATGACCGCGCCGGAAGCCGCCGGCCAGCGCTTCATCGCCGCCGGGTCCTGGGCCTGGATGGCCGACCTCGCCGCCCTGCTGCGCGCCAAGCTGGGGTCGGACGGCGCCAGGGTGCCAACCCGAAAGGTGCCCGACTTCGTGATCCGGCTGGCGGGCCTGTTCGACAAGGATCTCGGCTCGGTCACCCCCGGCCTCGGCCTCAAGCACGACTTCAGCTCCGCCAAGGCGCAGCAGCTGCTCGGCTGGAAACCGCGGCCGACGGAAGAAACAGTGCTCGACTGCGCGAGGAGCCTGATCGCCGAGGGGGCGGTCTAGCCTCGGATTCCCGCTCGTCCCGATGAAGGCCAGGACCCGCCTGTCCGCCTACGGACCAGCCAGTTCCCGCATCACGACGTCGAGCGTTGGCCACGGCGGACCCTTGCGCAGGGTGCTGAGGAGTTCCCGGCCTACGCGAGGCCCGTCCGGGAACTGGTCGCCCACGTCCCAGCGCCACGCTGCGACCATGGCAAGAACCAGGCCCCGGCACTCGCCGAGCAGGCCCTGAGCGACGTCCGGATAGTGTTCGGCGACGTCTTCGGGCGCGTGGGCGAGGTCGAATTCTATGGGCCCACGGCAACACGTCTCAAGGTCGATGAACACCGGGCCGTTCTTCGTGCTGAGCACGTTGCCCGGGTGCGGCTCGCCGTGCAGCAGCTGCTCCACGGCGCCGCGCTCGGCGATCGCTCGTCTCAGGCCGCTCAACGCGCCGCTGAGAAGCTCCCGGTCCGCGTTGGGGAGCGCAGGAGTCAGGTCGCGGCTCGCCACGAGTTGCTGAGCCTCGGCGATCCGATCCGTGAAGTGCGGCGCGGTGGCATTGAGCGTCCGCATGCCGGCATGCAACCGCTCGAGCGCATTCGCATAGTCGGCTGGCGCGACGTCTGGGGGCGTCACGGACCGGTAGTAGGTCCACAGGGTGATCGCAAAGCCGTCATTCTCGTAGACGCGCGGCTCCACTCGAGGCTCGAGCGCCGCCACAGGGCTCGCAGTGTCGGCGAGCCGTTGCGCGAGCTCGATTTCGAACTGGGCGAGCTGATGCGCCAGAGGCGCCACTCGGGCCAGGACGTCACAAGGCAGCAGGCGCACCGAGAGCTTGTTCGAGTTCTGAAGAACGACCGCATCAACGACGGTCAGATCGAGCGCCGAGGCGGTCGACATGGCCGCCGCCACCGCGCGCGAAACCTCAGATGCCTGCAAGGGTCGGCTCCGTCTGCACCCACTCAGACGCTGGTTACCACGGGATCGGGCTCATCCTGCCTGGGTCCCGGCTTTCGCCGGGGATGAGCGGGCTGAAGGGGCTGAGCCCGGAGAGCGCTATTTCGCCGCCGGAAGCTGGCCGCGGATTTCGCCGCCAGGATGGGCGGCGGTGTGGATGTTGAAGTACCACTTGCCGGCCTTCAGATCGGCGATCTGGTCGTCGGTCAGCGTCGCGGTCCCCTTCATTGGGTTGGCGAGACTCGAGGCGGGCACCGGCACCACCGGGCCGGCGTTCGCGCCGGGCGCGGCCGGACCATGGAAGTGGGCCATGGTCGCAGGCCCGGTGAGGCCGGAATAGGTCACCTTGTAGCTGAACGCCTTGGTCCCGGTGTCGAGCGAGGCGGTGACCTTGCCCGTGCCCTTGGTGTCGTTCGCGGGAACCTCGTCGGCGCCCTTGAGCGTCGTGGTGAAGTGCAGCGTGGCTGCGCTTGCCGCGCCAGCGACGAGAAGGGCCGTCGCGGCGGCCAAGCCGATCAGTGTTGCACGCATGTGGGCTTCCTCCCTTGATTTCGAGCCAAACCAGCGACGCCCCGCCGTAGCAGTACGCGCGAACGGAAATCGTTCCAAATGCTGCAACGTCACCGTCCAGCAGCCCCGCTCACCCCTGCCGCCGCCGGGATGAGCGGGGACCTGACTCAGGGCGCCTCGTTCGACCAGATGATCGTGCCAGACGCGCCGAACATGCCGCCGACGCCGTGGCTGACCGAGATCTTCGCCCCGGGCACCTGCGCCGGCGCGATCCCGCGCAACTGCCGCACGCTCTCCTGCATCGCGTACATGCCGTACATGCCCGAGTGCATGTACGAGAGCCCGCCGCCGTTGGTGTTCAGCGGTAGCTTGCCGCCGATCGCGGTGTTGCGCTCGCGGATGAACCCCGCGGCCTCGCCCGGCTTGCAGAACCCGAGGTCCTCCAGGCCGTAGAGCGGCAGGTGGGCGAAGGCGTCGTAGATCATCAGGTGGTCGACGTCGGCGTGGCTGATGCCGGCCTCGTCGAACGCCTTCTTGCCCGAGACGCGGAACGCCTTCGAGGAGTTGAAGTCCTCCATCTGGCTGACCATCGGGGTCTCGACGCTCTCGCCGGTGCCCAGCACGTAGACCGGCTTCTTCGGGAAGTCCCTGGCCCGCTCGGCGCTGGTGAGCACGATCGCGCCGCCGCCGTCGGTGACGAGGCAGCACATCAGCAGCGTGAACGGATAGGCGATCATCCGGGAGTTCAGCACGTCGTCGACGGTGATCGGGTCCTTCATGCTGGCGCGCGGGTTCTTCGCCGCCCACTCGCGCTGGATCACGCAGACATTCGCCAGGTCTTCAACGGTGTAGCCGCGGGTCTTGAGGTAGCGCAGCACCGGGATGGTGAACATCGACGGCGGGCCGACCGGGCCGTAGGGGGCCTCGAACTGGCCGGGCAGGCTGGAGCCGCCGCCGCCGCCGCGAAAGCCGCCGGCGCCGACGCGCGAGCGGCCGCTCTCGCCGTGGGTGATCAGCACGGTCTTGCAGAGTCCCTCGTTGATCGCCGCCGCCGCGTGGCGCACGTGCAGCATGAACGAGCAGCCGCCGACGCTGGTGCCGTCGGCCCAGGTGGGGGTGATGCCGAGGTAGTAGGCGAGCTCCGTGGGGCCGAGGCCGGCGGTGGCGACGCCGTCGATGTCCGAGGGCTTCAGGCCGCAGTCGGCCAGGGCGTTGAGGGCGGCGTCGGCGTGCAGCTGGATCACCGACATGTCGGGGATACGGCCCATCTCGGTCGTCTCCGCGGCCCCGACGGCCGCGACAGTTTTCTGCTTCATGGTGCGGCTAGGCTCCGGCGGGCTTGAAAAGGGGCAGGGCGATCGGGCCGAAGTCCTGGAACGTCACCTCGACCGGCATGTCGAGCTGCAGCGCCTCGGGCGTCTGCGGGCAGCCGACGATGTTGGTCATCATCTGCGGCCCTTCGTCGAGCATCACCACGGCGATCGAGTGCGGCTCGGTCCCCATGTCCGGGCGCGGGCGGTGGTTGATCACGTAGCTCCAGAGCTTGCCCTTGCCGGTGGCCTTGAACACCTCGACCTTGCGCGAGCCGCACTCGGGGCAGAACGGGCGGGGCGGAAAATAGCTTTTCGAACATTCGGTGCAGCGCTGCAGGCGAAGCTCGCCGGCCTTGCAGCCGTCCCAGAAATGCTGGGTCTCCGGCGTAGGCTGCGGAAGAACACGATCCATCGGTCTGAAAGTTCCCTCATCAAGTCGTCAATGCCCGATCTTCATGGGCAAGCCGCGCGCCCTTGTCGAGGCGTCTCGGCGCGGAAAGCGGGGCCATCGGTTGCCTGCCGCGCGGACGTCGCGCTACCTGTCGCGTCATGTACGACCTCCTCAAGGGCCTCACCGTCGTCGAGGCGGCGGCGTTCATCGCCGGACCGAGCTGCGGGCTCTACCTCGGCCAGTTCGGCGCGCGGGTGATCCGCATCGATCAGCTCGGCGGCGGCCCGGACTTCCGCCGCTGGCCGCTCGCGCCGAACGGCGAGAGCCTCTACTGGGAGGGGCTGAACAAGGCCAAGCAGTCGGTGATGATCGACCTGGCCAGGCCAGAGGGCCGCGAGCTGGCCCAGCGCCTGGCCGCCGCGCCGGGCGAGGACCGCGGCCTCTTCGTCACCAACTTTCCGGCGACCGGCTTCTTCGCCTACGACCGGCTGAAGGCGATCCGCGACGACGTGATCTGCGTCAGGGTGATGGGCTGGGCCGACGGGCGCCCGGCGCTCGACTACACCGTCAACGCCGCCGTCGGCGTGCCCTGGATGACCGGCTTCGCGGACGATCCGCGCCCGGTCAACCACACCTTCCCGGCCTGGGATTTCATCACCGGCGCCTATGCGGCGCTGTCGTTGGTCTCGGCCGAGCGGGCCAGGCGCGAAGGCCGCGGCGGCTGCGAGGTGCGCATCCCGCTCTCCGACATCGCCGCCACCACGCTGGCCAACTTCGGCATGCTGGCCGAGGTGATGACCGCCGGCGCCGACCGACCGCGCCAGGGCAACGACGTCTACGCCGCGTTCGGCCGCGACTTCGTGATCAAGGACGGCCGCCGGCTGATGGTGGTGGCGATCACGCCCCGGCAATGGCGCGCGGTGGTCAAGACGCTGGACCTCGAAGCGCCCGTCGCCGCGCTCGAGACCGAGCTCGGCGTCTCGTTCGCCGGCCACGAGGCGGTGCGCTACCAGCATCGCGACCGGCTCTATCCGCTGTTCGAGGCCGCGTTCGCGCGGCGCACCGAAGCAGAGTTGGCGCCGGCGTTCGAGGCCGAGGGGGTCTGCTGGTCGGCCTACCGCACGCTGGCCGAGGCCGCCAAGGACGACAGCCTGTTCGCCGCCAACCCGGTGTTCGGCCACGCCGCCCAGCCCAGCGGCCTCGACTACCCGGTGCCTGGATCCGCGGCGACCCTCACCGGCCACCCACGCGGGGCGCCGGCGCCGGCGCCGGTGCTCGGCGCGAACACCGACGAGGTGCTGGCCGACCTGCTCGGCATGTCCAGCGGCGAGATCGGCCGCCTGCACGACGCGGGGCTGGTGCGGGGGGCGGCATGACTTCTCCCCTCCGTCGCGCTTCGGTCGCTCCGCTCCCTCGCCAGCGACACCTCCCCTCACTCCGCGAGGGGAGGAGCGGTCTGCTCTTCCCCCCGCTGGCGGGGGGAAGTGTCGCAGGCGAGCCCGCAGGGCGAAGCGCGACGATGGGGGGCCGCTCGTGACCGAGCTCGCCGCCTGGATCGGCCGCACTCGCACCGACACCGCCTTTCTCGATCCCGAGATCGCGCGCCGCTACGCCGCCGCGATGGGCGTCGGCCCTCGACGTCGCCGCGCATTTCCCGCCGCTCGGCCACTGGGCCTATTTCAACGACGCGGTGGAACCGTCCGAACTTGGCCCCGACGGCCACCCCAAACGCGGCCGCTTCCTGCCGCCGGTGGAGCTGCCGCGGCGGATGTTCGCCTCGGCGACATTCGCGTTCGAGGCGCCGCTGACGCTGGGCGCGCCGGCCGAGCTGACGCAGACCATCGCCGACGTGCGCGAGCGCTCCGGCCGCACCGGCGCGCTGGTGCTGGTCGACGTCGAGCGGCGGCTCTCGCCAGGGCGGCGCGCTGAAACTCACCGAGACCCAGACCATCGTCTACCGCGAGGCCGGCGCGCCGACCGCGCCGGTCGTCGACACCGGCGCGGGCGGGGAGGGCGAGCCGTGGCTGCCGACCACGATCGACCTGTTCCGCTACTCGGCCGCCACCTACAACAGCCACCGCATCCACTACGATCAGGCCTACGCGCGCGACGAGGAAGGATACCCGGACCTCGTGGTCCACGGCCCGTTCACCGCCGCCAGGCTGTGCGATCTGGCGACGCGCCGCGCGGGTCGCCCGCTGAAGACCTTCACCTTCCGCGCCCTCGCGCCGCTGTTCGTGAACCAGCCGGTGCGGCTGCGCCACGGTGACGAGCCAAACAGCGTGATCGCCGTGCGCTGCGACGGCCAGACCGCCGTCACCGCTGCGTTCGAGGCTTGACGGCGCCGCCCCGGCGCGGCCACTCCCCGCGCCATGTCCGGCCGTTGGTCAGTCCTGGGCGTCGAGAACGCCGGTTTCGCCTACAACAAGGGCTATGTGTTCCGGCACATCTCCTTCCTGTTGGACGAGGCCAAGACCGCGCTCGTCGGCGAGAACGGCGCCGGCAAGTCGACCCTGCTGAAGTGCCTCTCCGGCGAGCTGGAGCTGGACGAGGGCCACGTCGTCCGCTCGCGCTCGACCAAGGTCGGCTACGTGCCGCAGGAGATCCCGGCCGCATTTCTTCGAGCTGACCGTGCGCGAGGTGATGCAGCGGGCGCTGGCCATGGCGGCGCCGAGGGCGAGGACTGGCGCATCGACGTCATGCTGGACGAGATCGGCATGGACCCGGCGGTGGCCGAGGGCGATTTCCGCGCGCTCTCCGGCGGCTGGCAGCGGCTGGTGCTGGTGGCCTGCGCCGCGCGTGCTGGAGGACCCGGACATCCTGGTGCTCGACGAGCCGACCAACCACCTCGACCTCGGCCAACATCGCCACCCTGGAGCGCTGGCTGACCGAGGTGATCAAGCTGCCGATGCTGATCGTCAGCCACGACCGCGCGTTCCTGAACCGGGTCACGACCCGCACCCTCTTCCTGCGCGCCGACGGCGCCCACAGCCTTCAAGACCCCGTTCTCGGCCGCGCGCCAGGCGCTGCTGGAGCGCGACGCCGCCGACGCGCGGCGCCGCTCGCTGGAGGAGAAGGAGATCCGCCGGCTGGAGGAGACCTGCGCCCGCTACAAGGTCTGGGCGCAGAAGAACGACGAGTTCGACAAGAAGCGCAAGATCGTCGAGACGCCGCATCGACCGGCATCGAGGCGGCGAAGACCAAGGTCTACGTCGGCCCGCGAGCGGCAAGCTGGAGCTGGCCGAGGGCGAGATCGAGGCCAAGGTCGCCCTGCGCGTCGAGGGCCTGGCGGTGCGCGACGCCGGACGGCGCGCAAGCTGTTCGACATCGAGCGCCTGGCCGTCGCGCGCCGGCGACCGGATCGCGCTGCTGGGAACCAACGGCGCCGGCAAGTCGACATTGTTGAGCGCGCTCGCGCGCGGAGTTCGCCGCCAGGGACGCGCACTACGACGGCAAGGCGCAGGTGCGGTTCAATCCCGGCGCGCGGCTCGCCGTGTTCGACCAGGCCATGGCCGACCTGCCGCTGGACGCCAGCCTGATCGAGTACATGACCGAGGTCGACGGCGTGGGCGAGCGCGAGGCGATCCAGGCGCTGATCAAGGCCGGCTTCCCGCACCGGCGGATGGAGCAGCCGATCGCGCCTCTTGAGCTTCGGCGAGCGGGCGCGGCTGAAGTTCCTGCGACTGAAGGCCGAGCGGCCGAACCTCTACCTGCTCGACGAGCCGACCAACCACCTCGACATCGAGGGCCAGGAAGATCTGGAGACCCAGCTGGCGGAGGCCGACGTCGCCTGCGTGTTCGTCTCGCACGACCGCTACTTCACCCGCACCGCCGCGACGCGTTTCATCGAGATCCGGCGCGGCAGGCTGGTCGAGGTGGAAGACCCGGACGAGTTCTTCGAGGCCGAGGCCTGAGAGGGGGTCGAGCGCGAACGCGTTGGGCTCGCTCTAGCCTTCATCCGTCACCCCGGCCAAGCGGCGCCAGCCGCGCCGAGCCGGGGCCGGACCAACCGGTTCCAAGACGACACCCAGCTGGGCGACGGCGCGTCCGGCCCCGGGTCTGCGCGCTCCGCGCTCCGCCCGGGGTGACGAACGGGCGGACGATCCAGGTAAGCGCGGTCAGGCCCGGCTAGGTCCGCGCCGCGGCCGCAATGATCTCGTGGTGGCGGATCACTTCGGTCACCAGGAAGTTCAGGAACTTCTCGGCGAACTCCGGATCGAGGTCGGCGTCGACGGCGAGCGCGCGTAGGCGAGCGATCTGGCGGGCCTCGCGCGCCGGATCGGCGGGCGGCAGACCCTCGCGCGCCTTCAGCTGGCCGACCTTGCGGGTCTGCTTGAACCGTTCCGCCAGCAGATGGATCAGCGCCGCGTCGATGTTGTCGATGGAGCGGCGGATTTCCAGGAGTTCGGGGGGCGCTTGCGTCGGCATGGCGCGCCCTGTTGCGAGGGATCGGCCGTCAGGTCAAGGCCGAAGCCGAAAGCGCCTAGCCGTGGCCGCGCCAGTCGAGCGGGGCGGTGTGGTGGACCGGCTCGAACATCATCCGCACCGGCGAACGCTCCGCCCGGCTGGGCCAGAGCAGCAACGGCAGCGCCGCGGCGACCTGCAGCATCGCCCAGCTGCCCTCCAGCAGGCCGAAGCTGTCGGGCCGCATCCGGCTGAGCGGCTGCAGCAGCTCGGTGTTGACCACCCAGAGGGCGGCGAACAGCGGCACGATGTGCACCGGCTCCAGCCCCATGTCGCGCAGCCGTCGGCTCGCCAGCGCGAAGCTGGACCAGAGCGCCATCAGGGCGACGGCGATCGTCAGGCAGCGGCTGCCATCCTCGTACTCGCCAAGGCCCATCGGGCGGACCAGCCTGGTCAGCGCCGCGGCCCCGCCCAGCGCCAGCGCCAGGACGCCGATCGCGAGCCCAAGGGATCGCCAGAAGTAGCCGAGCCGGCTGATCCGACCCTCGAAACCGAAGAATTCGCCGATCGCGCCCATCGCCGGGCCCTCGCGTCAACAGGCGGCAACCTTCGCGCAACAAAGGTTAAGCAACGGCTGAAAAACGTGGTGAATCAGCAAGATGGAGTCGTGTCCTGGGAGACGACGGCCGGTCGCCGGCTAGTCGACCCGCCGGTGCACCGCGCTCAGCGAGCCGAGCGGCAGGCCATAGAGGCTGACATCGGCGCGCTTCAGGGCCAGGTCCGGGGCCAGTTGGGTGAAACGGGTGTTGAAATGCGGCGCCAGCACGCCGGCTGCGCGGCCCACCGGGCGGCGGAACGCGAGCACGTAGTCCCCGCCGCGCAGTTCGCCGGTGATCCCGACCCCGGCCTTGGCCTCCGCCGCCACGTAGCGGCCCTCGCGTCCGGGCTGCATCACCCAACGCCAGACGTCGACCTCGCCGTCGTCGTAGGTGAAGGTCTCGTCGAAACGCAGCGCGCCCTGCGAAGCCAGACCCTCGGTGAAGATGCTGCAGCGGCGGGTGATCCGCCCGAAAGTGTCGCGGACGACGCCAGCGCCTTCCGTGCGGCCCAGGAAGAAGCTTTCCGGCGCGAACACGAGGCCCGCCGATGGGCGCGCGCGTCGCGCGGGCGCCTCGGCGGCCACGCTTTCGAGCGCCATCGCTTCGGCCGTTGTCGCCATTCGTCCCAGCCCTCGGTTTTCGCGAAGCTTGGCCTTATCCCCTCAGATGGTGAGGGAACCGTGTCGTCAAACGCTCAAGACGGCGGTTTGATCACCGGCCGTGGTGCGTCATTGCGACACAGGTATCGGATCGGGTGCACGTCGGCGTCGTTGTCGACCCAGCCGGTTATGTGCGGGTTGACCAGGTTGGTGTTCACCCCGGTGTCGATCGGGGCGACGTTGGCGTCGTCGAGGATCATCTGCTCCGCCCGCGCCATCAGCAGCGCCCGTTTCGACGCATCGGGCTGGTTGTCGGCCGCCTTCAGCAGCGCGTCGTAGGCCGGGTTCTTGAAGTCGCCATAGTTCTGCTGGCCGGTGTCGGACTTCATCAGGTTGAGGAACGTCAGCGGGTCGTTGAAGTCGGCGACCCAGCCGGCGGAGCCGAGCTGGAAGTCGCGCAGATTGAGCGACTGGTAGACCACCGCGCCGTCCTCCTGCCGGAAGGTGACGTCGACGCCGACGGTCTTCAGGTCGGCCTGGATCGACTGGGCGCTGAGCAGGCTGCCGGGCACGTTGGTGGTCTTCAGCTCCAGCTTGAGTGGATGGGCTGGGCCGTAACCCGCCTCGGCCAGCAGTGCTCTGGCGGTCGCCTGGCGGCGGTCGAGGGGCCAGCCGTCCCAGGCCGGGTGCGGGTGCGGCCCGTCCTTCGGCAGGTAGCCGGCAATTCCGTGCGGCACGAACGAGGTCGTGGGGACCTGGCCGGCGCGCATCAGCTTGTCGGTGATGAAGCGCCGGTCGATCGACATCGAGATCGCCTGGCGCACGCGCCGGTCCTTCAGCGCCGCCACGTCGTGGGTGTTGAACGCCAGGTAGCCGGTGATGAGGAAGGTGTGGGTGTGCACGAAGTTGGCCGCCGCTGGGTCGGCCCGGAGCTTCGGCACCCGGTTGGACTGGATCGTGTTGTTGATGTCCAGTTCGCCGCGCAGCACGCGCCGCTCAGCGGAGATCGGGTCGTTGGTCGGGAAGAAGTCGACGCGGTCGAAACAGACGGCGCTCGCGTTGCGATAGCGCGGGTTCTTTTCCAGTCGCACGTAGTCGCCGAGCCGCCAGGTCTCCAGCGTATAGGCGCCGTTGCTGACCATCTTGCCCGGATCGACCCAATGCGCCTTCAGCATCTCGACCGAGTGTGCGGGGATCGGGAAGAACGCCTGGTGCTTCAGCAGCTGCGGCAGATAGGGCGCGGGGTGCTCCAGCGTCAGCTGCAGCGTGTGATCGTCCAGCGCCCGTGCGCCGATCGCCTCGGGCGGCGCCTTGCCCGAGATCGCCGCCTGGGCGTTCTTCAGCACGTAGAGCAGGTAGGCGTAGGACGACCCGGTCTTCGGATTCAGCATCCGGCGGTAGGCGTAGACGAAATCGTTGGCCGTGACCGAGACGCCGTCGGACCATACCTCTGGCCGCAGATGAAAGGTCCAGACCAGGCCGTCGGGGCTGATATCCGGCGCGCGCTCGGCCACCCCGAGAATCGGACCGCCGTCAGGCCCATCGGCATACATGCCCTCGAACACCTCGCGCAGGATTCCCGCCTCGCTGGTGGTGGTCGCGATCTGCGGATCAAGCGACTGCGGTTCAGAGGTGTTGCCGTACTCCAGGCATAGCTTGCCGGCCGGGCACGCCTGGCGGGCCACCCTTTGCGGCTGGCAGGCCATCAGGCTAATTCCCAGGAGAAAAATCGCCGCGAGGGCGAAAAAGGGCCGGCTCGCCATGTCGGGGCCCTGACTATAGGCAGGCCGGATGTAACGCCAGATGGGAGATCAACGATGACGCCGACCCTTGCCCCGCTCGCCGAGGCGCTCGCCGCCGAATTGAAATCGCGGGGCCAGACCGTGGCTGTCGCCGAGTCGTCCTCGGGCGGGCTGATCTCGGCCGCCCTGCTCGCGGTGCCGGGCGCCTCGGCCTATTTCCTCGGCGGCGGCGTGATCTACACCGCCAAGGCGCGGATGGCGCTGCTGGGCCTGCGCCGCGAGGACGTCGCCGGGATGCGCTCCTCCAGCGAGCCTTACGCCCTGCTGCTGGCCAGGACCGCGCGCGAGAACCTGGGGGCCGACTGGGGTCTTTCGGAGACGGGTGCGGCGGGTCCGACCGGCAACCCCTACGGCGACGCCGCCGGCCACACCTGCGTGGCGGTCTCGGGGCCGCGCGAAATGGCGTTCACGCTCGAGACCGGCAGCCCCGACCGGCCGGCCAACATGGAGGCGTTCGCGAAGGCCGCGCTCGAGCTGTTGCGTTCAGCGCTCGGCTGAGGCCGGACTTAAGCGGCTGCGCGCGCCTTGCGGGCGGGCACCAGGCCCTCGGCGACGGTCAGCAGCGCGCGCCGCGACTCGCCGTCCGGAATCTGGGCGAAAGCCGCCAGCAGGTCGGTCGCGCCCGGCGTGGCCAGCTGCGCGTAGATGATCGCTTCGACCGGGGCTTGGCCGTCCTCGCCCACGAGGGCCGCGACCGTGGTTTCAAGTTTGGCGGCGATCTTCACCAGCATGGAGGCCGACACGCGGTTGGCGCCGCGTTCGTACTTCTGCACTTGCTGGAAGGTGATGCCGAGCGCGTTGGCCAGCTGGGTCTGGCTGAAGCCCAGCCAGCGACGACGAATCCGGACACGCGCGCCCACGGCGACGTCGATTGGGTCAGGGCCTTGGCGCGTCATAGCCATCTGATTGAGTCTCCTCATGCTGAACGCCAGGGTGTGCTAACGCCATTTTAGTTGTGAAGCTAGTGTGTCAATGCGGTCGCGAACATTCGCCGCAGGTCCGGCAACATGAACGGCGACAGCTGGTCCACTAATCAAGCAGTTACCATGTTTCGTACAGCCGAGAAGAGTCGTTCGAATTAGACCAGAAGCGCACCGTTACTCAGCGTAGGGGTGAGCAAAAGCACTGTAGTGTTCGACGCATTACTCGCTCGTTTGGCGAAAACTCGCTTGTCGCGTGTGCCGCAAGCAGCAGACTGTCTCTGCTCTATACAAGTCTAGGTGAGCGCCGCGTGCTTATCATTTGCGCGGAACGGATTTGATCGGCAGTAAGCGCGAAATGATCCGTGGCACAACTGCGACGTGCCCGGATTGATCCACCGCGCCCGGATGCTGCGAACCGCGCCCACCTCGCGGCCTTGACCGGGCGCGGCGGAACGGGTGCAACGCCGTCCCATGGCAAATGGCTCCTCCATCGTCGTCGCCGGCGCCGGGGCGATCGGCCGGACCGCCGCCTACGCCCTGTCGTGCGCGGGCCATGCGGTCACGGTGGTCGATCCCGATCCGGCCGGCGGCCATGCCTCGCGCATCGCCGCCGGCATGCTGGCGCCGGCGTTCGAGAGCCTGTTCGACGAGGGGGCGCGCATCGACCTGCTGCGCGAAGCGCTTGGCCTCTGGCGGCCGCTCGCGCGGGAGATCGGCTTGCCGGTCGCCTGGGAAGGCGCGATGGCGACCGGACCCAGGGCGCAGGCCGAGGCCTGGGCGAAGGCGCTGACCGACCTCGGGGCGGAAGCCGAGGTCCGGGACCTTGGCTGGGAGGTGTGGGCGGCGTTCTGCGACGAGGACCGGCAGCTCGACCCGGAGCTGGCGATGGATCTGCTGCAGCGCGGGGCGGAGCGGGAAGGCGCTCGCTATCTCACCGGGCGTGTGCGCGGATTCGCCCATGGCGTGGTCGAGCTGGATGGCGGCGAACGGATCGCCGCCGATGCGCTGGTGGTCGCCACCGGCGCAGACCAAAGTCTGGCCGCCCTCGCGCCCGAGCTGGGCCGGCTGACGCCGATCAAGGGCCACATCCTGCGCGCGCCCGGCGGTTTCGTCGGCGTGCCGGCGGTGCGCGCGCCGGGCGTCTACATCTGCCGCACCGAGAAGGGCACGATCGTCGGGGCGACGATGGAGGTCGGCCGCGGCGACGCGGAGGTCGATCCGGCCGTGGTCGAGCAGCTGCTGAGCGACGCCGGCAAGCTCTCCGATGGCCTGCGGCGACTCACCTGGACGGCGGCGGCCGGCGTGCGCGCCGCGACGCCGGACGGGTTGCCGATGGTCGGGCCTGCCCTGGCCGGCGGCGTGATCCTGGCGGTCGGCGCCAGGCGCAACGGCTGGCTGCTGGCGCCGATGATCGCGCAGGTGGTGCTGGACGCCGTCGAGGGCCGGCCGAAGAGCCCGGTCGCCGAGCTCTTCGACCCGCGCCGCTTCGAACGCTAGTGTCCCGATTCCGAAGTTCGCAAGTGCATCATGGCAGGCTCGGTCGAACTTCGGAATCGATCAGGACACTAGCAAGTATAAGTATCTAGTGTGCTTTCTCGGATCTGAAGTTCGCTCGGAGCCCGATCCAACGAGCAGGCGAACTTCAGATCCAGCACACTAGCCGGCGCTGAAGCGGATCGGGATGCGCACGCTGGCGCCGTCCACCGGCGCGCCGTCCCGGGTCTGCGGCCGCATCTGGAAGAAGGGCGCCAGCTTCTTCGCCGCGTCGCCGAAACCGACGCCCTTGGGAGTCTCGGCGGCGACCGCGCAGTTGCGCACCTGGCCGCTCGCCGCCACCACGCACTCCAGCGTGACCGCGCCGCCAAGCCCCTGGTCCAGCGCGGGGGCCGGATAGAACCTGGAGAACTCGGTCGCGCCCGGCATCCGCAGCCAGTCGGGCGAGGTGATCACGCTGGGCGGCGCCGGCGGCGCCGGCGGGGGGTCGAACGGCGCGATCCTCGGCGGCGCCGGATCGAGTTTCGCCACCACCAGCGGCTTCGGCGCCAGCGGCAGGGTGATGACGTTCTGCGGCGGCGCCAGCACGGCGCGGCGCGGCGTGAGCACGTGCGGCGGCGGGGGCGGGACGCGCTTGGGCTGGGCGGCCGGCTTTGGCAGCGGCGCGACCGTCGTCACCACCGTCGTTCCAGGCTCCGTGAACACCGGCGTCTGCCCGTACCTGGCCTGGTAGAGGTAGACGCCGACGGCGACGTGCGCGGCGATCGAGACGGCGATGGCGAGGGTCGCCACGCGGGTGCGGCTGCGGCGATCCAGCGTCGTGGTTCCGAACGCACGGGCCAGAGCCGGCTGCAGGGCGGGATTGACGACCATGGCGTTGCTCCTGGCGGGGAGGGGTTCCCCGAAGTTTACGCAACGTCAATTTAGTCCTGCGGCGACGCTTCCGCCATGGGAACTCTTCCCGACCTGCGCTGGCAGGGTTCCGGATCGGCGCAGGCTTTCCGCCCGCGCCAAGCTGCGCCGTTAAGAACCGGTTAACCACGAATCTCATCCCAATAGCCGCATGTCTGTCCAGTCGATCCGCGGAGTCGTCGAGGCGGCGATCCAGCGCGCCTCGAGCGCGACCGGGGTCGACTTCGGCTATCTGATGGGCGCCGCCAAGCGCGAGAGCGGCTACAATCCCAACGCCAGGGCCAAGACCTCCTCGGCCACCGGCCTGTTCCAGTTTCTCGACCAGACCTGGCTGGCGACGCTGAAGCAGCACGGCGCCAAGTACGGCTACGCCCGCTACGCCGACCTGATCCAGCAGGGACCGAGCGGCCACTACTACGTTCAGGGCGCCGAGGCGCGCGCGACGGTGATGGACCTGCGGCTCGATCCGCACGCATCGGCGCTGATGGCCGGCGAGCTGGCGGCCGACCACGCCGCCTATCTTCGGGGCCGGGTGGGGCGCGAGCCGACCGCGGGCGAGCTCTACGTCGCCCACGTGCTGGGACCGCAGGGGTCGGCCAAGCTGATCGACGCGGTGCGCATCTCGCCCACCGCCAGCGCCGCGGCGCTGTTTCCCGACGCCGCCGGCGCCAACCGCGGCATCTTCTACCGCGGCGGGCGCGCGGCGACCGTCACCGAAGTCTACGCCAACCTCACCGCCGGCCCCGGCTCGGGCCCGGCGCAGGCCGCCCCGCCGCCGGCGAGCGCCCCCGACCAGGGCTTCATCCAGTACGCCTCGGCGCGCCGGCAGGAGCGCCTGCAACAGCAGCAGGAGATGGTCGACCTGATCCTGCGCGGCCCCGAACACGCCGACGATGTCGGCTTGAGCGTGCAGGCGGCGGGAAACAGCCTGTTCTCGACCGAAATGCTGCGGGCGCTGCAGCAGGCGACCAGCAAGAACCGCCAGAGCTAGCCGGCCGCACCGTCCGCGATCAGCCGGTCGATCGCGGCATCGTCGTAGCCGGCCTGCGCCAGCACCTCGCGGGTGTGCTGGCCCAGTTTCGGCGCCGGGCGCTTGGGTCCGTCGTCCGCGCCCGGAAAGCGGGCGGGGGAGGCGGGCTGGCGGAACGCCACGCCGTCGGCGTCGACGATGTCGACGAAGCAGCCGGCGGCCTTCGCCAGCGGGTCCTCGGCGGTGTCGCGCGGGTAGTTGAGCGGACCCCAGACCATGTCGGCGGCGGTCAGCCGCGCACCGACCTCGTCCATCGTCAGCCGGGCGAAACCCGCATCGAGCGCCTCGACCAGGACCGCGACGTTCCTCGCTCGGGCGCCGGGCCTGGCGAAGCGCTCGTCCTTCGCCAGATCCTCCATCTCCAACACCTTCAGCAGATGCTCGAAGTCGTCGCGGCCGTCGCGCGGAAAGACGCCGACCCAGCGGTCGTCCTTGGTTTTGAAGTAGTTCTGCATCGCATTGAACACGTCCTTGCGAGTGCGTTGCGAGCCCAGCCGCCCCCACTTCAGCTGGATCGCCATGTCCCAGCCGATCGTATAGACGCCGGTCCGGATCAGTGAGGTCTCGACCAATCGTCCGTTTCCGGTCCTTTGTCGTTCGATCACAGCCGCTAGCGTGGCCGAGACGGTGGCGAGCGCGCACGCGGCGTCGCCCATCGCCGGGCGGCAAAGCTGAGGGTCGTGTCCCTTGGGCGTCGATGCGCCGCCGACGCCGCCGCGCGACCAGTAGGCCGCAAGGTCGAACGCCGGCAGCTCGGCGCCCGCGCCCTCCAGGCCGTAGCCGGTGACGCTGACGTAGATCAGCTTAGGCAGCAGCGCCTTCAGGCTCTCGTAGTCGAGCCGCGCGCGCTTCAGGGCGGCCGGCCGGACGTTGGTCAGGAACACGTCGGCGTCCTTCAGGATGCCCAGCAGCGCCTCGCGGCCAGCCGGCTTGGCGATGTCGAGCACCACGCCGCGCTTGCCGTGGTTCTCGAACTCGAACACCGGGTTGCCTTCCAGATGCGGCTGGCCGGCGAAGGTGCGGCGGGTGGGATCGCCGCGGCCGCTCTCGATCTTGATCACGTCGGCGCCCCAGTCGCTCATCACCGCCGCCGCGCTCGGCGCGGCCACGTAGGTGGCGAACTCGACGATCTTCAGGCCTTCCAGCACGCCGGCGTCTCCCTTGTCGGTCTCGCGGCGCATTCTTCGCGGATTAAGCACTTGCCCGCTAGCCTCTCGCCCGACTCACGCGCCGGAGCCCGACCCCGCATGACCCTCGCCGCGCCAAACCGCGCGCCGCTGCTTCGCCTGGATGCGCTGCGCCGCGCCGACTGGCTCACGGCGCAGCGGGCGCGCGCCTGGGGCTGGCTGCTGCTGGGGGTCACCACGGCGATCGCAGCCGGCTGGATCGCCCTCGCACGCGGTGGCCTCGACCTCACCGGCAAGCCGCTCGGGACCGACTTCACCAGCTTCTGGACCGCCTCGAAACTGGCGCTGGCCGGGGCGCCGGCGCAGGCCTACGACATCACCGCCCACCACGCCCAGCAGACCGCGCTGTTCGGTCGCGACACCGGCTACGCCGCGTTTTTCTATCCGCCGATCTACCTGCTGATCTGCCTGCCGCTGGCGGCGGCGCCCTACCTCGCCTCGCTCGCGGCGTGGCTGACGGCGACCGGCGCGCTCTACTGGCGGATGGCGCGGGCGTGGCTCGGCGCGGCGTTCGGCTGGATGCCGATCGCAGCCTTCCCGGCCGTACTCAGCAACATGGGCCACGGCCAGAACGGCTTTCTGAGCGCGGCGCTGTTCGGCGGCGGGGCGCTATGGCTGGAGCGGCGGCCGATCGTGGCCGGCCTCTGCCTCGGCGCCCTGGCCTACAAGCCGCACCTGGGGATCATGATCCCGGTCGCGCTGGCGATCGCCGGGCGCTGGAGAACCTTCGCCGCCGCCGCCTTCGCGGTCGTCGCCCTCGCCGCCGCGTCCTACGGGTTGTTCGGCCTGGCGACCTGGCGTGGCTTCCTGACCAACTCCGGCGTCGCCCGCACGGCGCTGGAGCAGCGCCTGGTCGGCGACGCCAAGATGCAGAGCGCCTTCGCCGCCGTGCGCCTCTGGGATGGCGGGCTGGGGCTGGCCTACGGCGCGCAGGCGGCGGTCGCGGTCCTGGCCGCGGCCGGTCTCGTCTGGCTGCGACGCCGCGCGCCCCACGGCGGCGCCGAGGGCCCGGCGATGATCGTCGCGGCGCTGCTCGCCAGCCCGTTCCTGCTCGACTACGACCTGATCATCCTCGCCGCGCCGCTGGCCTGGATGCTGCGCGAAGGCGTCCGGGGCGGATTTCTCAGCTGGGAGAAGTCGCTCCTGCTCGTCGCTTTCGTGCTGCCCGCCGTCTCTCGCACCCTGGCCGCCGACGCTCACCTGCCGCTCACGCCGTTCGTGCTGGCGGCGCTCTTCGTCGCGATCCTGCGGCGTGGCGGGGCCGTCGCCGCCGGCGCGGGGGTCGCGCCCCAGTCGGTCGGCGCCTGGGCCAGCACACCAGCCGACGTCTGCTTCCGGGCATAACGCCGATGACCGCTTTCGACCCCCGAAGCGGACGTCGGCCAGCCCGACCTGGAATCACCGCTTCTGGGTCTAGGCGGAAAGAAGGACTGTCCGCCTAGGTTCGCAACAGACAACTCGCGCTGCGCGTAATCGAGTTCAGGGGAAAACGCATCGGGGTTGCCGTGCAGAACTCGTTCGCATTCTATGAGACGCGAGCCAGGGGCGGGAGGGGAACATGGCGCGGTCTCATCAGTATCGTACGGGCCTAATCCACTACGAACCCGACTTCGCTTGTCGCGGCTACACGCTCTTCAGCGGCGGGGGCAGCGCCTACCTGATCGACATGCAGGGAAGGTTCTGCAAGCGCTGGACTCATCCGCGAGGCATTCAGTACGCAGACCTGCTGCCCACCGGCAATCTGATTTGCCGGGCCAGCCCCTCGCCACATGTGCAGGGAATGCGCGGGCTCAACGGCCAGTCGCCATACGTCTTTGAACTCGACTGGGAGGGCAACGTCGTCTGGGAGTATGCCGACGAGTGGATGCACCACGACCACCACCGGCTCGAAAACGGGAACACTCTGCTGCTCGCTTGGCGCTGGCTGCCAGAGGAGGTGGGCGCCCGCGTCAAGGGCGGCATCCCAAAGCCTGATGATCCGCCGCAATTGCTTGCTGATGTGATCCTCGAGGTCGACTCTGCTGGCCGCCTTCTTCGCGAGTGGAAGTCGTGGGAGCATCTCGACGTCGACGAGGACGTGATCTGCCCAATGGATCACCGCCTCGAGTGGACGCACGCAAACTCGATCTGCACGACTCCGGATGGCGACTGGCTGGTCAGTTTTCGGCGCACTCACACCGTAGCGGCGATCGACCCCGCCAGCGGAGCCTTCAAATGGAAATGGGGGCGCGGCGTCGTTCACCATCAGCACGACGCCAAGATCCTACCGAACGGCAGACTTCTCCTGTTCGACAACGGGGTCCATCGCTTCGGGGATTCCGACTATTCGCGGGCGTTGGAGGTCGACCGCGAACGCAACGAGATCGTCTGGTCTTATCAGGACAATCCGCCGTTTCACTTCTACAGCGTCATGGCCGGCTCGGCGGAGCGGCTGGCTAACGGCAACACCCTCATCTGCCACGCTTCAGTCGGGCGGCTCTTTGAGGTGACTTCGCGACAGGAGATCGTCTGGGAATACGTCAACCCGTTCTACATCTCCAATCCCCGACTGGGGGGCTCAATCAATATTGTCTTCAAGGCCCACCGCTACCTGATGGACGATCCTGCCCTAAGGGACAAAGACCTCAATCCGTCCAGCTATGCCAACCTCAACCGTCTCTATGGCGGCAGCGAATGAACAGGCCGGGGAATCTTCGTCTCAAGCCCGATGGACGACGCGCGACCCGAGTGCGCCGTTGGGGTGCGCCCGCCGCGCTGACGCATGATTTCCGCCGGCAACCAAAGAGCGTCCGATGTCAGGCCGGGACCCTAGGCGGAAACTGGCCCAGAGCGACGCGGCGGACGGCTTCGGTGTCAGTCGGCTGGTGGCCGACGAGGTGGGCTGGCGCCGGGACTTCCTGGACCGCGTTGCTGAGCCGCCCGATCCCGGTCACCTCCACCTCGACGACGTCGCCGGGCTGCATCGGGCGCGAGTTGGCCGGCGTGCCGGTCAACACGACGTCGCCCGGCAGGAAGGTGATGTGCCGGGAGAGGTCCGCCATGATGTACGGGATATCGAAGGTCATCTCCGACACCGGCCCGTCCTGCACGACCTTGCCGTTCAGGTAGGTGCGCACGCGGCTCTCGCGGATATCGACGCCGCGGACGATGCCCGGCCCGATCGGGCAGAAACCGTCCTGGCCCTTTACCCGCAGCATCGAGCCGGCGTCGGTGTCGCGGAAGTCCTGCGCGCCGACGTCGTTGGCGGCGGCGAAGCCGGCCAGGTGGTCCCAGACCTCGCCCGGGGCGACGTTGCGCATCGGCTTGCCGACGATGGCGGCGATCTCGCCCTCGTAGTTGAGGTACTGGCAGCCCGCCGGCCGGCTCAGCTTGCCGCGGTGGCTGTTCAGCGTCGTCAGCGGCTTCTGGAAGTAGGTCGGCGTGGTCAGCGGCGGCGCGTGGAACTCCACCCGGCGCGAACTCGTAGTTCAGGTGGATGCAGATGATCTTGGTCGGATCGCAGGGCGGCAGGTAGGTCGCCTCGGCCTCAGGCGTCGTGCGCCCGTCGCCGAGCCGCAACCGCTCGCCCTCCGGCTTCACCCACTGCGGCTGGCCCTCGAACAGGATGCGCCGCCACTCCTCGCGCGGGCCGTTCAGTACGGACATGGGCGTCTCCTTCTCGGTCTGGCGGCTACGGCTCGGCCGCGCACGGCGGCCGGCTTGGCGGCGTGGCGGTCCGCCGAGCCCCTCGTGGCCGTAGGTGTCGCGCTGGTAGTACTCCGACTGGTGGCTGGCGGGCCGCGCGCCCCAGCCGACCTCGATCATCCAGCCGGACGGGTTCATGAAGTAGAACGAGAACATGTGGTCGTTGGCGTGGCGGCCGGGCTCGGCGGCGACCGGGATCCCGGCGCGCCGGACGATCTCGTAGGCCAGGCCGACGTCATCGAAGTTGTCGTATTCGAACATCAGGTGGTTGATGCGCTTGGCGCTCGGCAGGCCGAACGCGACCGTGTGATCTCGCTCGTTGCAGTGCATGAACATCAGGTCCAGCGGGCGCGGCGCGCCGGGGATCGGGATGCGGTACTCGACGCCGCCGCGCATGCCGAGCAGGCGGTAGAATTCGTAGGTCTTGTCGAAGCCCGCGCTCTGGGCCTGGATCAGGTGGCCGAGGCCGCCGCCGCCGGTCTTGAACCGCCCGTGCATGCGCCGGCCCGGATGGAACGGCTTGTCGGCCTGCACCTGCGGCCCGTGGAAGATCTCGATCGGGTGGCCGCTGGCGTCCGAGAGCTTCATCAGCTCCAGCACCCGGCGGTCGTCGGCCTCGCGCGGGCGAGGCGACCTGGACCTGCACGCCCGCGTCCTGCGAGCCGCGCCGTCATCTCGCGGAACTCCTCCGCGCCGGCTACCCGGAAGCCGAGCACGGCGAGGTCGTCCGTCCCATCCTCGTCGAGGAAGACGCGGTGGTGCCAATAGTCCATGCGCAGATAGCGGCGGCCGGCTTCGCCCTCGTCGCACACCTCCAGGCCGACGATCTCAGTGGCGAAGCGCTTCCACTCGGCCAGGCTCTTCGACCCCCAGCCCGACGTACCCCAGCTCGGTTACCCCGGTCATCGTCGCGTTCCTTCCCTTCAGCCGAACGATCCTTTGCGGACCGATACGTTCTTGATGTCGCAGTAGAAATCGAAACTCCACGACCCGCCCTCGCGGCCGAGGCCGGAGTCGCGGGCGCCGCCGAACGGGGCGGCGAGGTCGCGGACGAAGAAGCAGTTCACCCAGATCGTCCCGGCGACCACCTGCGAGGCGATGCGCATGGCCCGCTCCTCGCTGCGGGTGAAGAGCGTGCCGGCAAGGCCGTAGCGCGTGCCGTTCGCCAGCGCCACGACCTCGTCGTCGCCCTCGAAGCTCTGCCAGGTGAGCACCGGGCCGAACACCTCGCGCTGGGCGATCTCGGCGTCGGGGTCGACGTGGGCGAACATGGTCGGCTCGAAATAGAGCTCGCCGAAGTTGGCGCGCGAGCCGCCCCAGAGCGCCTCGGCGCCCGCCGCCTTGGCGCGGTCGACGAAGCCGGCGACGCGGTCGAAGTGCTCCTGCGTGATCAGCGGCCCGACGCGGGTGTCGCGCTCGCGCGGATCGCCGACGGTCATGTGCGCCGCCGCGGCGCGCACCTTCTCCAGGAACGGCGCCTCGATGCGCTTCTCGACCAGGATGCGCGTGCCGGCGAGGCAGACCTGGCCGGCGTTGGCGTACTGGCCGGCGACCGTCTGCGCGGCCGCGTCGAGGTCGGCGTCGGCGCAGACGATGAACGGCGACTTGCCGCCGAGTTCGGCGCTGAGCGGCGTGATCGAACGGGCCGCCGCCTCGCCGATCAGCCTGGCGGTGTCGGTCGAGCCGGTGAAGCTGATCCGGTCGACGTCCGGATGGCCGACCAGCGCCGCGCCGGCCACCTCGCCGACGCCCTGGACGACGTTCAGCACGCCCGGCGGCACGCCGGCGGCATGGGCGATGTCGGCCATCAGCGAGCAGGTGAGCGGCGCCCATTCGGGCGGCTTGACCACCACGGTGTTGCCGGCGGCGAGCGCCGGGCCGACCTTCCAGGTGGTGAGCATCAACGGCGCGTTCCACGGCGTGATCAGCGCCGCGACGCCCGCCGGGTCGTAGCGGACGTGGTTCACCACCTCCGGCGACTCGATCGTGTGGCCCTGCAGGGTCAGCGCCCAGTCGGCGAAGAACTCGATGTTCTGGGCCGCGCGCGGGATGACCCGGTGGACGTTGCCTGCCAGCAGCGAACCGTTGTCCATCGTCTCGACCGCCGCGAGCTCGCCTGCGCGGGCCCGGATCTCCTCGGCGAAGCGCTTCAGGATCGGCAACCGGCCTTCGGGTCCGAGCGCCGCCCACGCCGGGAACGCCCGGCGCGCGGCGGCGACCGCCGCATCGACCTCCGCTTTGCCGCCGGCGGCGATGTCGGCCAGGTGCGAGCCGTCGATGGGCGACAGATCGGCGAACCGCTCGGCCGAGGCGACGCGCCGGCCGTCGATCCAGTGGTCAGTGGAGACCTCGACGCCCGCGACGCTCGCCGCGCTCCCGGCCATCAGACCGCCTCCCGCATACGGCTCGGCCGCCGGTGCAGACGTCGTGGCCGCGCCCTCCTTCACGAACCGATCGACGAGCCGGTCTGCGCGCTCGCGCGGCGCCAGCATGTGCGCCATCTGCTGATTGCGCGCGCCGGACGCGAGGTAGAACCGCTCGTACTGCTCGCCGCGGCTGGCGAGCGCGCTGCCGGCGAAATCCCACGCCAGACGGAAAATGCGCGCCCGATCCTCAGCCCCCACGTCGCCTGCGCCGCGCAGGTAGCGATCGATCAGCGGACGCAAGGCCGGGTCGGCGAACTGCGCCTCGGTCGGCGCCGCGAAGAGGTTGTGCGATCCCAACAGCCGAATGACCTCGTTCACGCGCGGGAACCACTGCGGCAGGCTCGCGCGGAGCGCCGTCAGCGGCCCGCCTGCCGGGAACCAGACGCCATTGCCGAACTCGTGCGCGCCCGCCTCGGCTTCCGCGATGCACGCCCGGGCGATCTCGGCGTAAGCACCAGATCTCGCCCAGCATCTGCGCATTCGGCGGCTGCACGGCGTTGATCGCCTCGCACATGCGCGCCGCCAGTCCCCACGCGAATTCCAGTTTCGTCTGTGCCCGGATCATCGTCTGCTGCATGACGTTCGGGTACCAGCCCGTCGTCATCACCTGGTTGTAGACCGCGAGGTTGCAGTTGATATGCAGCCGATCGCGCGGCACCTCGACGCCGATCGAAAATGACGAACGCGTCCTGCTCGTCGAAGCGCGCCGAGAGTGGGAAGTCGCGCGTGTTGCGCCGCCGTCGAGAAGCTGTCGCGGCAGATGAACTTCAGTCCGGGCGTCGTCATCGGGATGCAGAAGGCGAGGGCGTAGTCGTCCGCGCCCTCGGGCAGCGGGTGGCCGGGATAGACGGCGAGTTCATCTGCGAACGGCGCAAGCGTCGCGAGGATGCGGGCCCCGCTGACCAAGATGCCATGCTCGGTCTCGCCCACCTTGTGCAGGGGAACGTCGTCTCCAACCCGGATGCGGTCGCCAGCGCCCTTGTCGATGGTCGGGTGAATGATGGTGTGGGTCAGGGAGATGTCGTTCCGGCGCAGGTGCTTCTGGTAGGCCACCAGGTTCTCGGCGCCCTCGTCGTTGCCGTGCGCGCGCCACTCGTCGCACCTCCCGGCGAAACCGGCGTAGGTGACGTTCATGTAGTCGGGCGAACGGCCCATGACGCCGACGGTGTACTCGGCGATACGCGCGAGCCCGGCGTGCCGGCGCGCGATGTCGGCCTTCGAACGCGGAATCAGGTGGCTGACGTTGATCGGCTCGCCCGTCTCGGGATCGGGCGCCAGGCAGTCGGCGCCATGCTGGTGCTGCAGGTCGAAGACGCCGGCCATCGCCTCGGCGGCGCCGGCGAAGGCCGGGTGGCCTGCGATATCAGCGACCTTGTCGTCGCCGACCCAGATTTCGCGCGGTTCTCTGAGTCCATTCAGAAATTGCTGTCCGGTTCTGGCCGGCATGAGATTTCTCCTGGCGGTCCCGGCCGCCGCTAAAAGCCGCGCAAGACGAGCTCGAGCTGGCTCCTGAGGTCGCGGTCGAACTGCTCGCGGCTGAGGTAGCTGCTGAGCAGCTTGATGAGGTTGAAGTAGTAGACGCCGAAGATGACCTGAGCGGCGGCGACCAGCGGAGTCTCGAAGTTGTGCTTCGCCGCGGCCCTTGGCCGCCTCGAGGATCAGCGCCAGGCGTCGCAGCAGGGCCGTCATCAGCTCGCTAACTTCGCTGCGCTGGTCGGCGCTGCCGACATAGCCAAGCTGGCGCATCAGCGAGCGGGCGAGCGGCAAGTCTCGCTCATGGTAGGCGACAAACGTCTCGAAGAAAGCGATCAGCTGGTCGACAAGCACGCGCTTGCGCCGCGCCGCCTGATAGGCGCGCTCGACGAGTTCGATCATCTCCTGGCGGAACACCAGGATCAGCAGATCGTCCTTGGTGCTGGCGTAGAGGAACAGCGTCCCGGCCCCGACCCCCGCCGCCTCGGCGATCTGCTGGGTGGTGGTGGCCTCGAAGCCCTTGTGGGCGAACAGAGCCCGCGCTGCGGCGATGATGCGGCCGCGCTTTTCGGCCTTGTTCTGCTCGCGACGGCTGAGAGCGGCCTTGGCCATCGGTTCCCCGGGGGAGAAATCGTTCACCTTCACGCTAACTGACGGCGCGCGCGGCCGTCAACGTAAAATGAGTTTACTCATAAATAACTTGTCCGGAAGGCGAACCTCGGTCATAGGTTGTCGCGGCGACGGAGCGACAATGATTTCCGAAACCACACGCGACGAAATCGTCGACGAACTGCTGGCGGCGTGGCGGACCCACACGCCGATCAAGCCGCTGAAGCCGCGGTTTCCTGAGATCGACGTGGGTGGCGCCTACCGGGTCCAGGAGGAACTCACGCGGCGCAAACTGGCGCAGGGCCGACGCCTGGCCGGCTACAAGGTCGGCCTGACCTCGAAGGCCATGCAGGATCTGGCGGGCTCGAAGGAGCCGGATTTCGCGGCCCTCACCGACGATCTGCTTCTGCCCGAAGACACGCCGATCGAGCACGCGCGCCTCTTTGCCCCGATGGTCGAGCTCGAGCTGGTGTTCGTGATCAAGGCGCCGCTCAAGGGACCGGGCGTGACCGTCGTCGACGTGATCCGCGCGACCGACTTCGTCCTCCCCGCGATCGAACTGGTGGATTTCCGGGTCGAGCGCTCCCCGGCCATGAGCCTCGTCGACAACATCGCCGACATCGCTTTCTGCGGCGCCGTCATCCTGGGCGGCAATCCGCGCCGGCTGAGCCAACTCGACATTCGGCGCGTTGGCGGGAGCCTGATGAAGAACGGCGTCGCCGAGCAGAGCGGGTTCGCGTCCGCCGCAATGGGCAATCCGGTGACCGTGGTCGCCTGGCTCGCCAACAAGCTCAGTGAATTCGGCGTTGCGTTCGAGCCGGGCCAGGCCATTCTGACGGGCTCGTTCGTCCGCGCCGTCCCCGTGCGGGCCGGCGATGAGATCGTCTGCCGCTTCGATCAAGGCCTTGGAGACGTGGCCGTTTCGTTCATTTGAATCGCGGGTTCAGACAATCTCGCCACGTCAGCACCTTGGGTCACTCGCGTGCCCGGATCGCGAATAGCTCGCGACGAGTTGTTTGACGAAGGCCTCGGCGACGGCAGGTTCCCACCCCGAACAGTCTCGCGCAGCGTCCGGTTATGGGCATCACCGCGACGGGGAGTTTCGACCCTGAGCGGAAGTGAGAGCCGCTATCGGGCTTGGCTATCGAGAGAGAACGGCGTTGGTGCTGGCGTGCAGATCGTGAGCCTGCTTTATCCAGTCCCTCGTGTATCCGGAAGTGAGCGAATAGGTCGGTGCGGCGTCTGGCCCGTTGTCGTGTCGTTCAACCTTCGCTTCTGAACAACCTAGCCCCGACGTCATCCACTCCCTGACCGACTGTTCTAGCTTCGCGTCCCGGTGCGTGGGCGGCTTGCTGTATAGGGCAACATTTATTTCGAATGCAGTGCTCGACGGCGGCCGAGGGATGTCCTTCATCCGCATCGTACTGATTGAGATTTCATGGCCCGCTTTGTCTATGGCATCCACTTGGAGCACAAACGGATAATCAACATGCTGTTCGTCAGCTAACTGAACCCGGTCGATGACATCGAAACTTGCCTGGAACATGGCCTGTTTGACACTTGCCAGATTTTGGCGGGATGGTTGCTGTGAGCAATCCGCCCATAAAGTCATGTCAGGGAGTAGCGGCGGACGCTGAACAGTGCAGGCGGCCGCAGACGCCAAGGCAAGAAGTGCGATGGAATGTCGGGCTCTCCGCATCGGCCGATCTTAGGTTGACCACGAGGCGGGCGCGACCCCGGCTAGGCTGGTCAAGTTGTCGGACAGACGCCAACGGCAAACATTCGACCCTAACGGCAGCTTTCCCCCCTTCTCTGCCGTTCGGAGCGGCAGCTTTCTGGACGGGTCGCTGGCTGCGGCCGCGGGTGTTGCCGCCCATGAGCGCGCGATCTAAGCCGCCGCCTTCTTGCGTTGCGCCATCGCCTCGGCGATGCCGCGGGCGACGCCGGCGACGTTGACCGGTTTGCGCATCACCGCATCGGCGCCGGCGGCCAGGCACGCGCCGGCGTCCTCGGCCGCGTCGCCGCCGATCAAAGCGATGATCGGCACCTGGCCGACCGGCGCGGAGAGTTCGCGGATCGCGGTGATCGCCGCCGGCGTCGCCATCTCCGGCATCCGCCCGTCGAGGATGATCAGGTCGAAGCCGACCGCGCGGGCGAGGTCCACCGCGCGGCGGCCGTTCTGGGCGTGCACCACCTGGTGGCCGAGCTGCTCGAGGATGGTGCGCAGCATGGCGGCGTTCAGGCCGTCGGCCTCGGCCATCAGCACCTTCAGCGACCCTTCCAGCACCGCCACCAGCGGGGTCGGCCGTTCACGCGTGTCGGTGAGGATGCTGGCGTCGTAGGGCAGCTCGAGCGTGAAGCAGCTGCCGACGGCGGGGGCCGAATCGGCGATCAGGGTCGCGCCCATCAGGGTCACCAGGCGCTTGGAGAGCGAGAGGCCGAGTCCGGCGCCCGGCACGCCGGCGGCGGTGCGCTCCACGCGCTTGAACGGTTCGAACGCGTCGGCGAGCTCCTCCGGCGTCAGGCCCGGTCCGGTGTCGGCGATGGCGATGGCGATGCGGTCGTCGCCGCGGCGCTCGATCCGCGCCTCGATCCGGCCGCGGATGGTGTATTTCACCGCGTTGCTGAGCAGGTTGGAGAGCACCTGCTTGACCCGCGCCGGGTCGGCCATCGCCTGGCCGGCGTTGCGGCTCTCCAGCTGCGGCTCGACGAAGATGTGCAGCTCCAGGCCTTTGGCGGCCGCCTGCGGGCGCAGCTGGATCGCCAGCTCGCGCACCATCCGCACCGGATCGAACGGCGCGCGGTCGACCGAGAGGCGGCCGGACTCGGCGGTCTCGGAGTCGAGCGTGGCGTTCAGCACCGCGATCAGGTCGTTGGCGGCGGCGAGCGCGGCGGCGGACTGCTCGCGCGACGGCGCGGCGCGGCCGCCCTGGCCGGCGGCGGCGGCCAGCACGTGGGCGACGCCGGTCAGGCCGTTGCGGATCTCGTGGCTGAGGGTGGCGATCAGCGCCGACTTCGAACGGGCGAGCCGCTCGGCCTCCGCCAGCGAGGTGGTGCGCTCGCGGGTGAGCTGCTCGCGCTCGGCGGCCATCGCGAACTGGCGGCGCAGGTTCTGGTTCAGGATCAGCGACAGCATCGAGGCCAGCGCGAAGCCAGCGAGGGCCATCCGCGCCAGACTGGAGCCGTTGCCGCGCTCCAGCATCGCCGCCAGCGGCCCGGCCATCGCCGCCGGACCGACCAGCATCAGGCCGGGCAGGTGCGGGGTGGTGAAGAACAGGCAGATCACCGCGGCCCCGACAGTCAGCACCAGCAGGGTCTCGCGCGCCGGACCGGCATGGTCGGCGAAGGCGGCCATCTGCCAGACCGCGACCGACCACAAGAGGCCGCAGAGCACGTGGATCCGTTCGCGGCGGCGCACGTCGTCGGTCTGGCGCAGCTGCTGGACCGCGAAATAGAACGCGCCCCAGTTGATCGCGAAGATCGCGAAGCTGGCCGACATCCAGGATGCGTCGCGGGCGAAGGACCCGGCCCAGACGTAGATCGGCAGACAGACCGCGAATACGCCCAGCGCCTGCGGCAGCAGCGCGGCCTGGGCGGCCAGGGACTGTTCGGTGACGGAGGCGCCCTCGCCGGCCGAATCGCTGTGGGGGGCGAATATGCCCGGGACGGAGACTGGGGCTGGGGGCATGGGACGATCCTCGCGAACGGCGAGGAGACTAGCGGCGCGGCGGTTGTGCCCTGGTTACCATTCAGGCTTAACGAGGCATGACGGCCCCAACCAAGCGTTAAGCATAAGCGGGTCTAATCCGCCTCGAAACTCCATCGATCGGCTGGGAGTCCCGGGGGCGAATGACCACCACCAGATCCGCGCTTAGCGATGCGGACATCCGTCTCCTGGTTAAGGGGACCGAGCCGGAAGAACGCGCGCTCGTCGCGCACCGTCTGTGCCGCCACATCGACCGCGCCGAGCTCACCGACGAGGAACGCGCCGAGGCGCACGAGATCCTGCGCCTGATGGCGCGCGACGCCGAAGAGCAGGTGCGCCGGGCGCTGGCGGTGACCCTGAAGTCTTCGCCGCTGGTCCCCCGCGATGTCGCCAACCGCCTGGCGCGGGACATCGAAAGCATCTCGGTGCCGCTGCTGAACTTCTCGCCGGTGTTCAGCGACGACGACCTGGCCGAGATCGTCCGCGTCGGCGGCCCGGTGCGCCAGAAGGCGATCGCCCAGCGGCCGGTGCTGACCGAGCGGGTGACCGACGCGATCGCCGAGGTCGCCGAGCCCGAAGCGGTGCGGACCGCCGCCGAGAACAAGGGCGCCAGCTTCTCGGAGCACGGCCTGCAGACCGCGCTGGATCGATTCGAGGCGTCGGAAACCGTGCTGGCCTCGATCGCCCTGCGCACCGCCCTGCCGGCCTCGGTCAGCGAGCGGCTGGTGACGCTGGTCACCGGCGAACTGCGCGAACGGCTGATCAGCGGCCACGGCGCAACGCCGCAGACCGCGCTGGCGGTGGCGATCGGCAGCCGCGAGCGGGCGAGCCTCGATCTGGTCGAGCAGGCCACGCGCGCCGCCGACCTGCCGGGCTTCGTCGCCCACCTCCACCGCGGCCACCGGCTGACCGCGTCGCTGCTGCTGCGCGCCCTGGCCCACGGCCACATGAGCTTCTTCGAGTGGGGGCTGGCCGAACTGGCCGGCGTGCCGCACCACCGCACCTGGCTGATGGTGCACGACGCCGGCGAGCTGGGCCTCAGGGCCATCTACGAGCGTGCGGGCCTGCCGATGCGGCTCTTGCCGGCGTTCCGCGCCGCGGTCGACGCCTACCACAGCCTCGATTTCGACGGCGAGCACGGCGACATCCCGCGCTTCCAGCGCCGGATGCTGGAGCGCTTCCTCAGCCAGCCGCAGGCGATGTCGCGCGAGGACGCCGACTACCTGCTCGACAAGATGGACCGGCTGACGGCGCAGGACGCCATCGACGCGGACGTGGATCACGCCACGGCGGCGTAGTCGGCTCGCGGCGTAACCCCTCATCCTCCCACGATGCTCACGCATCGCGGGCCCCTCCTTCTCCCTCTGGGAGAAGCGGAAGGTCCTTCACCTCTCCCGCAGGGAGAGGGAGGGGCCCGCGCCGCAGGCGTGGGAAGGTGAGGGGTTACGGTGTTCGCCGTTCGGCCGAAATCAGAACAGCCCCGCCGCCAGGTTGATCATCGTCGCCAGGATCGCGGTGTTGAAGGCGAAGGCGATCAGGCAGTGCGCCGTGGCGATGCGGCGGATCTCCTTGGAGCGGATGTTGACGTCCGCGGTCTGGCAGGTCGCGCCGATGCCGACAGCCAGGTAGAGGAAGTCCCAGTAGTCGGGCTCCTCGTCGTCGGGGAACGCCAGGCCGCGCCGGTGCTCGGCGTCGCCGTCCTCCTCTCCCAGGTAGTAGACGTGGGCGTAGTGGATCGCGAACACCAGGTGCACGAAGAACCAGGAGAGCGCGATCGTGCCTGCGGTCAGCGCCACGCTGAACGCCTCGAACACCTGGTCGTGGCCCTTGGCGTTGCTGAGCTCGGCGACGATCGCCGCGATGCTGGCCGCCGCGGCGACCATCGCCAGCGCCAGCATGAAGTGGCGGCCCTCGTCGTGGGCGATGGCCCGGGCGCGCATGCGCTGGTAGTCGCTGTCGCGCATCGAGTTCAGCGACAGCACCGTGAACGCGATCAGCCCGCAATCCCAGCCGACCAGGCCGCGGGTCACCGTCCGGGTGAAGAACTGACCGTCGAACGTGAACACCAGCACGCCGACGATCGCCCCGATCACCAGGTAGGGGCGCGAGGTGATGGGCTGGAGCGCGCGGCTCCAGACGTTGGCAGGCGCCGGCATCGATATCCCGTCCCGTGCGTTGCGCGGCTCGCCCCCGCCGCGGCGTCATTGTCGGCCCGTATCCGCCTGCTCGGCAAGCCGAGAGGAAATGACGCTATTCCGCGGTCCAGCCGCCGTCGATCGAGAGGATCGCGCCGGTGATCGATTTCGCCGCATCCGACGCCAGGAAGACGGCGTAGGCGGCCACCTCCTCGACGGTGACGAACTGCTTGGTCGGCTGCGCGTCCAGCAGCACGTCGTTGATCACCTGCTCGCGGGTCAGGCCGCGCGCCGCCATGGTGTCGGGGATCTGCTTCTCCACCAGCGGCGTCCAGACGTAACCGGGGCAGATGGCGTTGGCGGTGATCCCGAACGTGGCGCCCTCGAGCGCGACGGTCTTGGTCAGGCCGGCGATGCCGTGCTTGGCGGCGACGTAGGCCGACTTGAACGGCGAGGCGACCAGCGCATGGGCCGAGGCGGTGCTGATGATGCGGCCCCACCTCTTCGCCTTCATCCCGGGGAACGCCGCGCGGATGGCGTGGAACGCGGCCGAAAGGTTGATGGCGATGATCTGGTCCCACTTCTCGACCGGGAACTCCTCGATCGGCGAGACGAACTGGATCCCGGCGTTGTTGACCAGGATGTCGACGCTGCCCAGCGTCCTCTGGGCGTCGGCGACCATGGCCGCGATCTCGGCCCCCTTGGTCATGTCCGCGCCGGAGTAGAGCGCCTTGACGCCGAACTCGGCCTCGATCTCCGCGCGCTCCTGTTCGATCGCCGCCGCCTCGCCGAAGCCGTTGATCACGACGCTGGCGCCCTCGCGGGCGAACGCCCTGGCGATCGCCAGGCCGATGCCGCTCGTCGAGCCGGTGACCAGCGCGACCTTGTCCTTCAGCATAAATAGTCTCCTGGCAGGCAACAGTCGTCGAACCTTGCCGCACAATAGGGCGGGCGCCTTCGACGCAGCGGTGAAGTATTAATGACATCTTGGGCTTTGCCTGGGCATGTCACAAGCGCATCGCGCGCAACAGCTTACGCAGGCACATGGACGGCTCGCTGCCCACCACCGAAACGGCGACTGGCTGGCGGCCGGACGGCGCGGGCCGCGTGGCGCTGGTGCTGCAAGGCGGCGGGGCGCTGGGCGCCTATCAGGTGGGCGTCTACGAGGCGCTGCACGAGGCCGGGCTCGAGCCCGACTGGGTCTCCGGCGTCTCGATCGGCGCGATCAACGCGGCGATCATCGCCGGCAACCCGCCCGAGCGTCGCCTGGAGCGCCTGACGACGTTCTGGGACCGGATCACCGAGCGCAAAGTCTGGCTGCACACGCCCGACGGCGACGTCTTCCGCGAGGCGCGCAACCTGACCAGTTCGCTGATGACCACGCTGCTCGGCCAGCCCGGGTTCTTCGCGCCCAATCAGGTCAACCCCTGGCTCGCGGCCGCCGGCGCCCGCGCGGCGACCAGCTACTACGACAACGCGCCGCTGCGCGAGACGCTGTTGGAGCTGGTCGACTTCGACCTGCTCAACTCCAGGGCCTGCCGCTTCTCGGTCGGCGCGGTGAACGTGCGCTCCGGCAACTTCGTCTTCTTCGACAACGACACCACCGAGATCGTGCCAGAGCACATCATGGCCTCCGGCGCGCTGCCGCCGGCGTTCCAGTACGTGAAGATCGGCACCGATTACTTCTGGGACGGCGGCATCGTCTCCAACACCCCGCTGCAGCACCTGCTGGCTCAGGACGACGACGTCAGCGCGCTGGTGTTCCAGGTCGACCTGTTCAGCGCCCGCGGCCCGCTGCCGCGCACGATCCAGGACGTGATGAGCCGGCAGAAGGACATCATGTACTCCTCGCGCACGCGCCAGATCACCGACAGCTTCCAGCGCCTGCAGCGCTGGAAGAAGCGCGCCTACAACGCCCTGATCAAGGTGCCCGACGCGGACCTCACCGACGAGGAACGGGCCATGCGCGACAAGCTGGCCGACCTGCCCGGCCACAGCATCATCCAGCTGATCTACCAGCAGCAGAGCTACGAGGGCGCGGCCAAGGACTACGAGTTCTCCGGCACCTCGATGCGCGAGCACCGCATCAGCGGCCACGAGGACACCAAGCACAGCCTCGGGCACAAGAAGTGGCTGGAGATTCCGGAGAGCGGGGTGGTCGCTCACGACGTGCATCGCGATCGCGACTACTGAGGCGCGTTGAGCGCCGGCTTTCTGGGCGCTTTGCCGCCCTAACGTCAGCGGTCTAAGCTCCGGTCCATGACCGACAAGCCCGCCGTGCCGATCCTGCCCGCCGCGACCATCCTGATGCTGCGCGACGACCCGACGTTCGAAGTGCTGATGGTCAAGCGCCATCACCAGATCGACTTCGCCGCCGGCGCGCTGGTGTTTCCCGGCGGCAAGACCCACGCCGGCGATCACGACTGGCGCTGGGAAGAGCGCTGCCTCGGCTGGGGCGACGCGCTGCCGGAAAAGCGCCCGCTGCGGATCGCCGCGATCCGCGAGGCCTACGAGGAAGCCGGCGTCCTGCTGGCCCGCCACCTGGGCGGCGCGCCGTTCCGCGGCGACGAGCGGGCCGCGGCGGCCCGGGACGCCATCGCCAAGGACGAGCGCGCTTTCATCGACCTGATCATCGAGCTCGACCTGTATCTCGACCTGGAGGCCCTGACCGTCTTCGCCCGCTGGATCACGCCGGTGGTCGTTCCCAAGCGGTTCGACACCTGGTTCTACGTCGCCAGGGCGCCAGAGGAGCAGCTGGCGATCTGCGACGGCTACGAGACGGTCGATGCGGAATGGATCGCGCCGTCGGAGGCGCTGCGCCTGGCCGAGATTGGGGAGCGCACGATCATCTTCCCGACCCGCATGAACCTGAAGCTGCTCGCCGAGGCGAAGGACGCCGAGGACGCCGTCCTCCGATCCCGAGCGCGCGAACTGGTCACCGTCCTGCCGACGGTCGCCGAAAAGGGCGGCAAACGCGTGCTGAGCATCCCGCCCAACGCGGGCTACGGCGCCGTCGAGGAGCCGATGGACCGGGTGATGTAGGGCGATGGTGGTTGCCAGTTTGTTCTCATCCGGCTAGCATCCTTCTCCCCTCCCCCTTGCGGGGAGGGGTCGGGGGTGGGGGTGCGAGCACGACTACCTGGGGCTATCCACACCAGCGAACGCTCCGACCGAGCCTCGCGACGACTTCGGCGAGAGCTGACATTCGCAGAGCGTCGCCTATGGAATGAACTTCGTCTGGTAGACGGCGTACGCTTCCGAAAGCAGGCGCCGATGGGGCCTTACGTCGTGGATTTTGTGTGCCACCAGTCGCGACTGATCGTCGAAGTCGACGGTAGCGTGCATGCAATCGATGATGTCGCTCGGCGTGACGCCCGACACGACGAATGGCTCAAAGCTCGCGGCTACCGAGTAATTCGGCTGTCGAACCGGGACGTAATCGCGAACGTGGAACTCGTGGTCCGGCGGATCATCGCCGCGACCGCTGCTCGCACCCCCACCCCCGACCCCTCCCCGCAAGGGGGAGGGGAGGTTGGGCGCGGTCTTAACTAGGAGTCCCTCCTCGCCCGCTCAGCCGGCGGCGAAGTCCTTCACCTGCTGTTCCAGCTCGGTGATGAGGGCGTGGCCGACCGGGTGGGTGTCGGTCTGGATGCCGCCTTTGACAGCGGCCTTGATCGCGTCGATGTGCGCGTCGACCAGGTGCATCGGCGCCGTGGCGCGCTTGGAAGGTTCGTCGATCAGCTTGCAGAGCGAGCCGGCGATACGGGTCACCAGCGGATATTCATAGGTGGCGCCGAGGCCCTTCAGGTCGTGGGCGCGGAGGTAAAGGTTTTCGGCGGCTTCGGCGGTCAGGCCCTCGGCCTTGACCCGCTGGCGCGCCGCTTCGAGCTTGGCGACCTCGTCGGCCAGCCACTCGGCGAAGTTGCCGGAGAGACTCTTCAGCGCCGCTTCGGCCTTGGCGATCGCCGCCGGATCGATGGCCCCGAGGCGCCCGCCGACCTTCAGACGCAAGGTGTTGGGCGCCTGGATCATCTGACCCGGATTGTCGTTGCTCACCGAATAAGCCTCCACGCGTTAGGCTAAATACGGTATCGGAAAAGGCTTAACGGTCCGTGATTTAGCCCTCGCTCAGACGGTGAACTGCTCGGCCAGCACCCGCTCTTCCAGGCTGCGGCCGGCGTCGAACAGGACGGTGAGGCTGACGCTGCGGTCCTCGGCCACATCCACTTGAATCACATCGCGAACCTCGACGTTGTCGGCCACCGCGCTGACCGGCCGCTTCTCCGGTTCGAGGATCTCGAAGGTGACCACGTCCTTGTGCGACAAAAGCGCCCCGCGCCAGCGGCGCGGCCGGAACGCGCTGATCGGGGTTAGCGCCAGCACCTGGCCGCTGAGCGGGATGATCGGTCCGTGCACGGACAGATTGTAGGCGGTCGAACCGGCCGGAGTCGACACCAGCGCGCCGTCGCAGGTCAGCTCGGCCATCCGCACCTTGCCGTCGATCAGGATGCGCAGCTTGGCGGTCTGGTAGGTCTGCCGCAGCAGCGAGACCTCGTTGATGGCGATGGCCTCGTGCACGGCCCCGTGGGCGTCGCGGGCGTGCATCTTCAGCGGGTGGATCACCGCCTTCTCGGCCCCGGCGATCCGCTCCAGCAGACCCGCTTCGTCATAGGTGTTCATCAGGAACCCGACCGAGCCGCGGTTCATGCCATAGACCGGCCGCGGGTTCGGCAGGTTGCGGTGCAGGGTCTCCAGCATGAAGCCGTCGCCGCCGAGCGCGACCACCACGTCGGCTTCGTCCTCCGGTGAGACGCCATAGCGGCGGATCAGGGCGTCGCGGGCCGCGCTGGCCTCGGGACGGTCAGCGGCGAGAAAGGCGAGGCGGGGGGCCATGGGCCAGCAAAGGCCCCGGCGGACCGGCGTTCGTCAAGCCGCCGAAACGGCCTGGCGGAACGCGCTGCCGGCGATTTCCGGCGAGAACGGACCAAACGCGCTGGCCGCGCGGCGGGCGCCTTCGGTGCCGCCGCCGGGCAGGCCGTCGTTGCACTGGCGCACCATCTCGAGCACCGTCGGGAAGACGCTGCGGTCGAGGCCGATCGCCGCCAGCGCCAGCGCCACCAGCTCGGGCCGGTCGGGGCTCATCACCGCGCGGTGCACGTCCTCGACGTGGAAGCCGCCGAGCTTGGCCAGCGCCGCCTCGAACAGCCCCAGCTGGTGCTCCTTCAGCACCCGCAGCAGGTAGCCGGGCTTCAGCTGGCCGGCGGCGGCGAGTTTCTCCACCAGCTTGATCTGCGAGGAGTCCGGGCCGTTGCGCTTGGGCCGCGGCTTGCCGTCCGACATCGAGGCGGCCAGCGAGGCGTCGAGCTGGGCCACGTCGACGTCGAAGCGGTCGACGATCGCGCGGCGCAGCGATTGGCCGACCCACAGGTAGAGCGCGGTGGCGAGTTCGGTGCTGAGCCGCGGGTGCATCGAGAGCGGCCCGCCGATCGTGCTGATGGTCTTGGCGTACTCGACCATCCGCGCCATGCAAGGCTCGGTGATCTCGGCCGTGGCGTTGCCGGCCAGCGCGGTCAGCACGGCCGGCTCGGCCTTGTCGAGCGCCGCCTCGACCACGGCGACCGCCAGGTGCGGACGCTGCGCGACCTCGATCTTGTGCGCCAGCGTCGCCTCGGTGATCAGCCGGATAAGGGCCTCGTCCTTCAGCAGCGGACTGGCGGCGATGACCGGGCGGGCGACCTCGATGTCGTCGTTGGCCAGGGTTTCGATCAGCCGGGCCGGGACCCAGTCGGCGCGGGCCAGTCGTTCGGCCAGCCTGGCGCGGATGTCGCGCTCGGCCTCGGCGACCAGGGTCAGGAACACCGCCTCGACCTCGGCCGTCGCGCCCGGCGCCATCTGGCCGGCGCCGGCCTCGCAGATGTCGACCAGGCGCGCGAGCAGGCGCTCGCGGTCGCCCGGATCGCGGCTGCGCGCCAGGTTCAGCAACGGCTTGGCTTCGACCAGGGTCTCCACGCGCGTCCTTCGTCACTCTCGTCTCGTGGTGCAAATGGTTACAGCGGCTAGGTTAAGAACAGGCTTAGGCCGGATATAGTCGCGCGGGTCGCCTTGACGCAGGCGCGGCGAGGGCCGAGTCTCGCGCCAAACCGGAATTTCGATCGGGAGAAGGTCTCCATGGCTGATGGATCGCTGGCGGGCTCGGTCTCGCTGAAAGGCAAGGTGTCGGAGGCGGAGTGGCAGGCGCGGGTCGAGCTCGCCGCGCTCTACCGGCTGGTGGCGCTCTACGGCTGGGACGACATGATCTATACCCACATCTCGGCCCGCGTGCCGGGGCCCGAGCACCACTTCCTGATCAATCCCTACGGCGTCTGGTTCGGCGAGATGACCGCCTCGGCGCTGGTCAAGATCGACTGCGACGGGAACATTCTGCAGGAGACGCCCTATTTCGTGAACGCGGCCGGATTCACCATCCACTCGGCCGTGCACATGAACCGCGAGGACGCGCACTTCGTGATGCACCTGCACACCGACCAGGGCGCGGCGGTCGCGGCGCAGAAGGAGGGCCTGCTGCCGCTGACCCAGCACTCGCTGATCGTGCTGCCGCGGCTGACCTACCACGACTACGAGGGCATCGCGCTCAACCTCGACGAGCGTGAGCGGCTGGTCGCCGACCTCGGCCCGGACTCGACGCTGATGATCCTGCGCAACCACGGCACCCTGGCGCTGGGCGCCACCGCCGGCGACTGCTGGACCGGCATGTTCTACCTCGAGCGGGCCTGCAAGATGCAGGTGATGGCCCTCTCGGCCGGCCGCGAGAACGTGCTGCTGTCACCGGCGCCCGCCCGGCGCGAAGTCAACAGCCAGACCTCCCGCGGCGTCGGCGGCGGCCTCGCCTGGCCGGGCGCCCTGCGCCTGCTGGAACGCGAAAGCCCCGGCTACGACGCTTAAAGAAACTCCACCACTCCCAAAGGGAGAGGGAGGGGCCCGCGGCGAAGCCGTGGGAAGGTGAGGGGTTACGCCGCCGGCGGTCCGAGCCCCGTTGTGCGCCGCAGGTGTTCTTGTATTGTTCTGGTATGGAACGCAAGAACCTCAAGCCCCGAACCCACCGCGCCCGTGACCTTCGCGAGCACTCGACCGACGCCGAGTGGAAGCTCTGGGCGATCCTGCGGAACCGCCAGTTGGGCGGCCACAAGTTCCGCCGTCAGGTCCCGATCGATCGATACTTCGCGGATTTCGCCTGCCTCGACGCCAGACTGATCGTCGAGATTGACGGGAGTCAGCATCAGGAGCGCGCCGCGTACGACGCCCGCCGCACGGCCACGCTCGAAGCGTTCGGCTGGCGCGTGTTGAGATTCGACAACTACGAAGTCCTGACGAACCCAGTCGGCGTCGGCGACACGATCCTGATCGAGCTCAAGCTGGCGAGCGCGTAACCCCTCACCCTCCCACGGCTTTCGCCGCGGGCCCCTCCCTCTCCCTCCGGGAGAGGTGTAGTCACTCTTACCTCTCCCGGAGGGAGAGGGAGGGGCCCGCGATGCGAAGCATCGTGGGAAGGTGAGGGGTTACGCCGCGGGCCGCTTGTAGGTCACTTCGGCGGGGCGCTCGTCTGCGTCTTCAGGAACGCGACCACGTCGCGGCGGTCGTTGGCGTCCGGCATGCCGATGAAGGTCATCTTCGTGCCAGGCAGGACCGCGCGCGGGTTGGTGATCCATTTGTCGATGCGGTCCGCATCCCAGGTCCAGCCGGCGTTTTTCAGGTCGTCGGAGTAGGTGAAGGTGGCGTCCGACCCGGCCTTGCGCCCAAAGATCCCCCAGAGGTTCGGGCCGGTCATGGCCTCGCCGCCCTGGGCCGTGGTGTGGCACGAGCGGCAGAGCGCGAACTTGGCCTCGCCGTTGGAGAGGTCCGCGGCCTGATAGGCGGCGGGCAGCTGCGCGACCAGCGCCTTCTTCTGAGAGTCGGTCAGCGGCGGGGCGGCGTGGCGGTGGCGGCGGGCGTGGCGGTCTCGGGCGCATTGCCGGACGTCGAGCTCGATTTGCCGCAGCCGCCGAGCGCCAGCGCCGCCGCCAGGGCCGTCACACCGAAAATCGCAGTCGCTCGCATCAGTCTCTTTCCTCCGAAGGGCGCGCAAACTAGCCGCGCGGCCCGGCTTGGCAATGGCCCCCGAACCGAGCGCCCTAATCGAACGGCCGCGAGCGCAGGCTCTTCACCTCGCCGCGCTTCTTCTTCGTCTCCAGCCGCCGCTGGCGCGAGGCGTAGGTCGGCTTGGTCGGCCGCCGCGGCGTTGGCGCGTGGGCCGCCTGCGCGATCATCGCCACCAGCCGCTCCACCGCGTCGGCGCGGTTGCGCTCCTGGGTGCGGAAGCGGTTCGCGGTGATCACGATCACGCCGGCCTCGGTCATCTTGCGCCCGGCGACGCGCCGCAGCCGTTCCTTGACCGCCGGCGGCAGCGAGGCCGAGGCGGCCGCATCGAAGCGCAGCTGCACCGCCGTCGCCACCTTGTTGACGTTCTGGCCGCCAGGACCCGAGGCGCGCAGGAAGGTCTCTTCCAGCTCGCTTTCGTCGAGACTGATCTGATCGGTGACGGGAATCATGTCGCTGCGTTGGCTTTCGCCGCCCCCTGTGCTCCAACGCGGGCGGCATTGGAAGGCGAGGGCGCCATGGCGATCACCGAGGAAGACTACCAGGGGCGCGACGCGGTGGGCCTCGCCCAGTTGATCGCCGCCGGCCAGATCACCGCCGCCGAGGCGCTCGAGGCGGCGCTGGCGAGGTCGGCCAAGGTCAATCCGAAGATCAACGCGATCACGCTCGACCTTGCCGAGCGGGCGCGGCGCGAGGTGGCCGCCAAAGCCCCCAACGGGCCGCTGGCCGGCGTGCCGTTCCTGCTCAAGGACCTCGGCCCCAAGCTCGCGGGCACGGCCACGACCGACTCCTGCCGCCTCTACGCCGGCGACATCGCCGACGCCGATAGCCCGCTCACCGCCCGCTACAAGGCCGCCGGACTGACGATCTTCGGCAAGACCAACACGCCGGAGCTGGGCCTGGAGCCGGTGACCGAGCCGGCCATGTTCGGCCCCACCCGCAACCCGTGGGACCTTTCCCGCACCGCGGGCGGCTCGTCCGGCGGCGCCGCGGCGGCGGTGGCGGCGGGGATCCTGCCGGCCGCCCACGCCAGCGACGGCGGCGGCTCGATCCGCATCCCGGCGTCGTGCTGCGGCCTGTTCGGCCTGAAGCCATCGCGCGGCCGGGTCTCCGCGGCGCCGAAGGACGAGGGCTGGGGCGGTTTCTCCTGCGGCCACGTGGTCTCGCGCTCGGTGCGCGACAGCGCGCTGCTGCTCGACATCGCCGGCCATCCGGAGCCCGGCGATCCTTACTGGACCGCCCCGCCGGCCGAACCGTTCCTGACCCACGCCGGGCGCGATCCGGCGCCGCTGCGGATCGCCTTCACCACCGCCGCCTTTTCCGCCCCCGGCCTCGACCCGGAGTGCGCCGAGGCGGTGCGGCAGGCGGCGAAGCTCTGCGAGAGCCTCGGCCACCGCGTCGAGGAGGCCGACCCGCCGATCGACCGCCAGGCGCTGGCCTCGGCCGGCGTGGTGATCGCCGCCAGCGTCGCGGCGGATCTCGACACCGTGGCGCTGAAACGCGGTCGCCCGATCGCCGAGGACGAAGTCGAGCCGGTCACCTGGTCCAGCTATCAGCGTGGCCGAACCATCAGCGGCTCGGCCTACATCCAGGCGCTGCGCGTCGCCCATGGCCTCGGCCGCACGGTCGCCGGCTTTTTCCGTGGCTACGACATCCTGATCTGCTCGACGCTCGGCTCGCCGGCCATTCCGGTCGGCTATCTGCACGGCGAGCCGCTGGACCTGGAAGGCTACACCCGTCGGCTGTTCGCCTTCATGCCCAACACCCAGGCCTTCAACGTCACCGGCCAGCCGGCCGCCAGCATCCCACTGGCGATAAGTCGCGGCGGCCTGCCGATCGGGGTCCAGTTCGTGGCCCGCCAGGGCGAGGACGCGCTGCTCATCGGCCTCGCCGGCCAACTGGAGCGGGCCGCGCCCTGGGCCGGGCGCCGCGCGCCGATCTGAACGCCCCGCTGCCGGGCGAGACACCCCTCTCACGTCATGGCCGGGCCTGTCCCGGCCATCCATGCACACGACTGTGTGCGGTGTTCATGGGTTGCCGGCACTCCGCGCTTCGCGCTCGGCCGGCAATGACGTGACGTGAACAATCACGCCCTAGGTCGTGGTGACGATTTAACGGCTGTTGGGGATTCGCATCGGCGGCGAAGCGTGATTCAAGACTGATTTTTGGAGGTCGGTCTTGGACGGCGATGATCTGAGCGACGCTCAGTGGGAGCGGATCGAGAGCTTTGTGCCAGGCGGTCGCAGAGGACGTCGGGGTCCGCGAAGCAACAATCGGCGGTTCGTCAACGCCCTGATCTGGATGGCGCGCTCCGGCGGTCGCTGGCGGGATCTGCCAGCGCGCCTTGGCGACTTTCAGACGGTCAAGCGGCGGTACTATCGCTGGATCGAGATGGGCGTGCTCGAGCGGGTGTTCGAGGCCTTGGCGGCGGAGGCTGACCTCGAGTGGGTCGCCATCAGACTCTACCTCAATCCGAGCCCAGGCGCAGGCGGCGGGCGCGGCCCGCAAAAAGGGGGGCCTGAGGCCCAGGGCCTTGGCCGCTCGCGCGGCGGGCTCGGGACCAAAATCCATGCCTGCGTCGATGCGCTCGGACTGCCGATCCGCCTGATCCTCACGCCCGGCCATCGTGGCGACGTGATCCAGGCCGCCGCACTCGTCGAGGGCCTCAAGCCCGCCGCCGTCCTCGCCGACAAGGCCTACGACGCCGACCACTTCCACGACACCCTGCGCCAGCTCGGCGCCAAGGCGGTGATCCCACCCAGGCCCGAACGCGCCCGACCCCATCCCTGCGACTGGCGCCTCTACAAGGAACGCAACGGCGTCGAGCGAATGTTCTCCCGCCTCAAGCAGTTCCGACGCGTGGCAACCCGATACGACAAGCTCCTCAGCCACTTCCGCGGCTTCGTGCTCATCGCTGCAATCGTCCTGTGGCTGCGCTAAGTGTTAAATCGTCACCACGACCTAGAGCGCGTTGAGATTTGACGCGGTTGCCCTGAACGTTTCCCCCGCTTGCGGGGGAAAGCGGCGAGCCGCGCGCAGCGCGCTTCGCCGATGGGGGAACCGCGCCGGCGGCAAGAGCCCCCATCGGCGACGCGTTGCTGGCGCAACGACGCGCCGCTTTCCCCCAGAGGGGGAAGGGTTGATTTCGAACGCCTCGATTCAGCGCGATCTCAACGCGCACTAGTCAGCCGTTCGCGGCGCGTGACGCGCGGTCCGACTTCGCCCTAAGCTGAGCTGGCTCAGGCAACGGAGGCGTCGGATGCGGGTTCTTGAAACGATCGGCGGCGCGGCTTTCGGGCTTGCGCTGGTGTCCAGCGCAACCGCCGGCGGCGTCTGGGAGGCTTATCCCAAGCTGGTCTGCCACGGCGTGAGGCAGCATGCCTGCACGGCCGCCGACCTCAAGTGCGCCGACGCCTCCAGCCCGATCCGCATGGCGTTCGATTTCGCCGCCGGGACGGTCAAGGTGGCCGGGGCCGACCAGCCGCGGGTGATCGTCCACCGCTACTTCGATCCGGGCGTCACCGGCGTCACCCACGCGCAGAACACGATCAACCTCGAGGACGGCGAGGAGATCGCCTTCCTCGGCCTGGACGCCAACCCGGCCGGCAAGTCCGAGATCCCGGCGGTGTTCATGGGCACGATCGACACCCAGTTCTTCGTCTCGACGCTGTCCTGCCACCCCGCGTAAGGTCACCGCCGTACAGATTGCACTCAAGCTTGCGAGTCAACGACCGCGCCGCGGGCGTGCCGGTTGCAGGAATCGAACCCGCGACCTTCTGATTACAAATCAGCTGCTCTACCGTCTGAGCTAAACCGGCGCGCAGGGCCGGTTATGCCAAAGCGCGGGCGGCTGGGCGAGGGGGCCAGATGAGCATCGTCGAGGAGGGCGGGCCGGCGTTGGATCCGTCTGCAATCCGGCGGACGGGATACGTCGTGGTCGCGGCCGCGATCCTGGTCGGGGTGGCGACGCTGTTCGTCAAGTGGGCGCTGATGGCCGTCGTCGACATCGCCCTGGCTGCCGCGTCGCTCGCGCTCGTGCTGTCGGCGCCGGCGCTGTTCGAAATCAAGAACCGCAAGGGCGGGCGCGTTCTCAACTTGCTTTTCATCGTCCCGGTGGGCCTCGTGTTCGTCGCCGGGGCGATCACCCGGTTCGCCGACGTCACGCCGCTTCTGACCGCCACGCTGGTCGGCGCCGTGGCGGGCGGCGCTCTCGGCGCGCTGCGGGTGGCGCGGCCGGGATTTGGCCAGCCGGTGTCGTTCGTGATCCTCTGCGCGATCGCCGGCGCCGGGCTCGGCTACGGCGCGGCGGCGCTGATCGACGTACGCTTCGACACGTCCCCGCCGCAGACGATCCGCACAACGGTCAGTTCGATGTACGTGTCCCGAGGCAGGGGGGCCAGCTACTACCTGCGCCTGCCGGCCTGGGGGCCGAGGACGGGTCCCAACAGCGTCTCGGTCTCGTCCGACCTCTACGACCGGCTGAACCCGGGCGATCCCGTCTGCATCGACCTCCGGCGCGGGGCGCTTTCGGCGTCGTGGTTCGTCGTCCACGCCTGCCCGCTCGTGGATATGCCGCCGCTGCAACTTTGAGAGGGCCGGCGGATCGGCGCGCGAGCGTTGCCCCGCCGCACTTGGCAAGCGCCAGCGGGCCGACTATCTCCCGCGCATGACGCGCCGTTGGACATCCAGCCCCTGCAAGTGGGGCAAGGAGCGAATGCCCGCCGGATGAGGGGCTAAGCCGCCTTATCCGGTCGACCCGCCGCGCCTACGGTCTCCCGCCGCCCCTCGTCCCGACCTTCGAGCCAGCTTCGCAGCATGCGGAGCGGGACGAACGGCGTCCAATCGTCTAGGGGACCACCCAAATGGCCCGTATCCTCATCACCTCGGCCCTGCCGTACATCAACGGGATCAAGCATCTCGGCAACCTCGCCGGCTCGCTGCTGCCGGCCGATGTCTACGCCCGCTTCAAGCGCTCGCAGGGCCACGAGACGCTCTACATCTGCGCCACCGACGAGCACGGCACGCCGGCCGAGCTGGCGGCCGCCGCCGCCCACCAGGACGTGTTCACCTACTGCGAGGAGCAGCACCAGCTGCAGCACGACATCGGCCGCCGCTATGGCCTGTCGTGGGACTGGTTCGGCCGCTCGTCGTCGCCCCAGAACGCGCGGCTGACCCAGCACTTCGCCGACGTGCTGGAGGACAACGGTTTCATCGAGGAGCGGACCGACAAGCTGGTCTATTCGATCGATGACGGCCGCTTCCTCCCCGACCGCTACATCGAGGGAACCTGTCCGCACTGCGCCTATCCCAGGGCGCGGGGCGATCAGTGCGACAACTGCGGGCGGCTGTTGGACCCGGTCGACCTGATCCAGCCCTACTCGGTGATCTCGGGCTCCAGGAACCTGGAGGTGCGCGAGACCCGGCACCTCTATCTGCAGCAGACCAAGCTGGCCGGGCCGATCCGGCGAGTGGCTGGACACCCGCACCGACTTCCCCAGCTTCGCCCGCTCCATCGCGCTGAAGCACCTCGACGAGGGGCTGATCGACCGCGGCATCACCCGCGACCTTGCCTGGGGCGTGCCGGTGACCCGCGGCGGCCAGCCGCGCACCGGCTTCGAGAGCAAGGTGTTCTACGTCTGGTTCGACGCGCCGATCGAATACATCGCCGCGACCGAGGAGTGGGCCGACGCCACCGGCGAGGACTGGCGGCGCTGGTGGCGCACCGACGCCGGCGCGGACGACGTCCGCTACGTCGAGTTCATGGGCAAGGACAACGTCGCCTTCCATACGGTCAGCTTCCCGGCGACCATCCTGGGGTCGGGCGAGCCGTGGAAAACCGTCGACGTGCTCAAGGCGTTCAACTGGCTGAACTGGTACGGCGAGCAGTTCTCGACGTCGCGCAAACGCGGCGTCTTCATGGACACGGCGCTGGAACTGGCGCCGGCCGACACCTGGCGCTGGTACCTGACGGCCGGCTGCCCCGAGCACTCCGACAGCGCCTTCACCTGGGAGCTGTTCCAGTCGGCGGTGAACCGCGACCTGGCCGACGTGCTCGGCAACTTCGTCAACCGCATCGCCAAGTTCTGCGAGACGCGGTTCGAGGGCGTCGTCCCGGCCGGCGGCGAGCCCGGCCCGCTGGAGCAGAAGCTCTATGCCGACGTCGGCGCCCAGCTGGCGGACCTCACCGCCCAGCTGGAGGCGATCGAGATCCGCAAGTCGGCGCAGGCGCTGCGGGCGCTGTGGGTGCTCGGCAACGAGTACCTGCAGGCGGCCGCGCCCTGGACCGCGATCAAGACCGATCCGGCCCGGGCGGCGGTGGTGGTGCGCACGGCGCTGAACCTGGCGGCCCTGTTCGCCCGCGTCTCGGCGCCGGTGATCCCGTTCGCGGCCGAGGCCATCGCGCTGGCGCTGGGCGAGCCCTATCCCGCCCGCCTGGCCGGGCGCCGACGTCGCCGCCGAGCTGTCGCGGGTTCCAGCGGGCCGCAAGATCACGACCCCGCCGGTGCTGTTCCGCAAGATCGAGGACGACCAGGTTGCGGAGTGGACCGAACGATTCGCGGGGGTGGAGGCGGAAGGGTAGCTGGCGGTTCGTACACCGGCGTTGCGCCCCCTCCGTCACTCGCTGCTCTCGCAGTCGAGCGCCACCTCCCCCGCTTCGCTACGCTACTCGGTGGAGGAGCAGATGCCGCTAGCCTTGCTCCTCCACCGTCCCGAAGAGGACGAGGGAGGTGGCGGACCGCGGAGCGGTCTGACGGAGGGGGCGCAAGGCCGGAACTCCCGAACTGGCCGGCGCTGCCCGATTGCACCCCCCTACAGCCCCACCGCCTTCAGCCAGCCCAGCTTGTGGATGCCGTCGAAGACCATGTGGCCCGACACGAACAGCACCACCGCCAGGCCGATGTAGCCGATCCACGGCAGCCGCTGCAGCAGCTTCGCGACGAGGGTCGCCGCGAACCCGGTCAGCAGCACCGAAAGCCCCAGGCCGGCGAACAGCACCCACCGCGGCTGGTCGCGCACCGCGCCGGCCACGGCCAGGACGTTGTCCAGCGACGTGGAGATGTCGGCGATGAAGATCTGCACCAGCACGCCAGTCAGGGTGCGGCGTTTCGGCGGCTCGGCGGCGGCGCGTTTGCGCCCCTGGCCGCGCAGATCCCGCCACATCTGCCAGCAGATCAGCAGCAGCAGCAGGCCGCCGGCCAGCACCAGTCCGGGGCCGCCGGCCTCCAGCAGCTTCACGGCGAAGAAGGCCAGCACGCAGAGCAGGACGACGGCGAAACCGAGACCCAGCGTGATCGCCCGGCGCCGCAGCGGCTGCGGCAGGCCCGAGGCGGCCATGCCGATCGCGATGGCGTTGTCGCTGGCGAGGCTCAGGTCGATCAGGACGACCTGGGCGAAGGCGGCGAGAAGGCTCGGCCAGTTCATGCTTCAGCGGCCGGGGCGCTCACTCATCGTGACAGGTTTGGCTTGAAACAGCGGTGAAACACAAGTGGCGAAGTCCCGGCATTGACGCCTTCAGGGCCTCGGCCGCGTGGCCTCGTAGAGCGCGACCGCGGCGGCGGCCGAGACGTTCAGGCTCTCGAACCCGCCCGGCATCGGGATCCGGGCCAGGGCGTCACAGTGTTCGCCAACCAGCCGCCGCAGGCCCTCGCCCTCGGAGCCCAGCACCAGCACCGTCGGCCGCCCGTCCAGCACCCGGTCCAGCGGCTCGGCCGCCTCGCCGGCCAGGCCCACCGCGCGCCAGCCAAGGTCGTCCAGCTCGTCGAGGGCGCGGGCCAGGTTCACCACCCGGGCGTGCGGGATCGCGTCGAGCGCCCCGGCCGCGGCCTTGGCCAGCGCGCCGGTGAACGCCGGCGCATGGCGGTCCTGCACGATCACGCCCCTGGCCCCGAACGCCGCCGCCGAGCGGAAGATGGCGCCGACGTTCTGCGGATCGGTCACGTGGTCGAGCATCACCAGCACGCCGGCGGCCGGGCTTGCCAGCTCCGCCAGCGCCAGCGGCTCGACCGGCGCGGCCTTCATCGCCACGCCCTGGTGGATCGCGCCCTGCGGCAGCAGCTGGGCGATCGCGGCGGCGCCCAGGATCTCGGGGGCGGGGAGGGCGGGTCGGCGCGCCGCCAGCTCGCGGGCCCGCTCGGCCGTCGCCACCAGCCGCCTCGGCGCGCCGCGCTGCGGATTGGCCAGCGCCGCCAGCGTCGCGTGCCAGCCCCAGACCCAGTCGGCGCCGGCCGACGCAGGGCCGTGTCGCTGAGCTGGCCGGCCGCCGCGCGAGCCCGTCGGCGACCATCCGGGGTTGGAGCCTTTGCCCGGGCCCTTGCCCTCGTTGCGCCGGCCACGCCCCGCCACTATAAGACGCCCTCCGATTTTGGGCCCCTCCTGGAGGCGCCCTGTCCCGCGCGGTCTTAGGCTCATCGGCCGGGAGCGCAAAGGCGATCGGAACCGGCGGCCGGCTTGGGGGAATGTCCCGAGTGGCAAAGGGGGCGGACTGTAAATCCGCTGCTGTAATGGCTTCGTAGGTTCGAGTCCTACTTCCCCCACCAGCCGCCCGCCAGGCGAGACGACGAGGGCGCAACCGCCGCCTTCGCGGGTATAGCACAATGGTAGTGCAGCAGCCTTCCAAGCTGAGGATGTCGGTTCGATCCCGTCTACCCGCTCCAGCCTTTTCAGATACTTAGAGCGGCGCTGTCGAGTTCGACGGACGCGTTGATCCTGACCAGCAACGCGGCGTCGGCGTCGCTCATGCCCCAGGGGTGATAGGTCGCCTCGGCGCCGGTTCGGCCCGTGAACAGCTTGTAGAACACCAGCGCCGCCAGATAGCTGCCAGCCAGGCTCGGATGGTGTCGGTCGGACCGGTAGAGGTCGGGGGCGCCTTGCGTCTCGGCGGCGCGCTCGAAGGCGTCGCCCACCGGGGCGTACGGCAGGTCCAGCTTGGCGGCGAGCCGCGCGACGCCGTCATGGGCCGCCGTCGCTTCCTCGCCTGGCGTGCGGCCGTAGGTCACGTAGCGCCGGGTCGAATAGAGCGAGCTGCCGGCGCCGTCGCCCCAGTCCTGGAAGTAGATCGGCGTTTCGCCCAGGCCGCGAACCGCGCTGGCCCACTCGGTCGCGCTGTCGAGCGCGTCCTCGAAGCCCGGCTGGGTGTCATACCAGTAGCTGTGTTCTTGCAGGACCACGACGTCGACATGATGTTGTCTTGCCCAGGCCAACGCCGGCGTCTGCGCGTACATGTAGTCGAGTTTCGCGCCGGGGTAGGTGAACGCCTTGATCCGCAGCGCCACCGGGCTGGAGGCGTCCGACGCGGCGATGTTGGCGAGCATCGCCGGCATGTCGTTGACGAACGTCAGACTGTTGCCGACGAAGAGAACGCTGAGCGTCCGCTGCGCCGCGGCGGGGTGCGACGCCATCACGTCCGCATGGTCGCCGTCGCTCAGGACATAGGCGCCGCCATAGCGATACAGCTGCGGCGCGCCGAGCATCACCAGGGCGGCGGCCAGACAGATTGCGAGTAGCAGCTTCAGCAAGCCCGACGCTCCGGAACCCGTCGCAGTCTGGCGCAGCGGCGGTCAAGGAAGTCCAAACAGGCGGCTTGGTCGGGCCAGACGCGGGCGCGAACCACGCGCTCGAATCTTGCAATGACGCAAAATTAAGCTGCCAAGCGCGGCGGCGCTCTCTACGGTCAGCTCACATCGAGGAGGAACCGCGATGCGCCGGCTTCTGGGGGCCATGGCGTCGGCGAGCGGCCTTTGCGCGGCGTCGGCTGCGTTCGCCGCGCCACCGATCGAGATCAACAACGCCGCCGCCCGCGTCGTCGTGCTGCCCGAGCCGCGGGCGGACATTCGGGTCCAGGTGGCCAGGCCCGATCCGCGGCTGCCGCTGCGGGTCTGGACCTTCGCCGGCCGCACCTATGTCGACGGCGGGCTCTGGGGGCGGCTGCGCGGCTGCGGCCTGCGCGCCGGTCAGCCGGTCGCCCGGGTGCTGGGCCTGCCCGACATTCCGGTCGCCGCGCTGCCGCTGATCCTGGTGCATACGCCGATGGACGCCCGCGTCTCGGTCGGCGGCGAGGTCTGGGGCCAGGTCGGTCGCAGCGCGACGCTCGAGCTCGGCAACGCCGGCTGCGGCGCCTGGGCGGTGGGGGACGTGCGCGGCAAGCTGAAGGTCAGCCAGGCCGGCTCCGGCGACACCCGCACCGGCGCCGCGGGCGCGGCCGAACTGTCGGCCACCGGCTCCGGCTCGATCGCCACCGGCGCCATCGGCGGACCGGTCGCGGCGATGAACGTCGGCTCCGGCGACATCACCGTCGCCGCCGTGAACGGCCCGCTCGAGGCCCGCGTCGCCGGCTCGGGCCAGGTGCATGTGGCGGCCGGACGCGCCACCTCGATGCTGGCCTCGATCGCCGGCTCGGGCGGGGTGACGCTGAACGGCGTCGCCGGCTCGCTGAAGGCCACGGTGATGGGCTCCGGCGACGTGCGCGTCGCCAAGGTCACCGGACCGGTGAGCAAGTCGGTGATGGGCTCCGGCGCGGTGCGGGTGGGCTCCTAGCCGCCACGGCTCGGCGGCTACTGCTCGGCCTTCGGCGCCTCGTGCGTCGCCGCCGCGGTGTTGCCGCCCTTCGCGGCCGCCTCGGCCAGCGCCTTCTGATGCGCGAGCAGCTCGGCCCGGCGGGCCGCGATGGCCTGGACCTGGGCGGCCTGCGCGGCCTGATTCTGCGCCTGCGCCTGATGCTGCGCCGCCAGCAGCTGCGCCTGACGCGCGGCCGCCGCCTGGGCCTGCGCCTGATTCTGCGCCTGCGCCTGATGCTGCGCCGCCAGCAGCTGCGCCTGATTGCGCGCGCGGCCTGCGCCTGCGGCCTGGGCCTGGTGTTCTGCGCCTGCGCCTGCTGCTGCGCCGCCAGTAGCTGCGCCTGTCGCGCGGCCGCCGCCTGGGCCTGCGCCTGCTTCTGCGCGGCGACGAACTGGGCCTGCCGCTGCGAGTCAAGCTGGGCCTGATGCTGCGCGGCGAGGATCTGCGCCTGCCGCGCCGCGGCCGCCTGGGCCTGCGCCTGCTGCAGCGCCTGCTGGCGCGCGGCGATCAGTTGCGCCTGCCGCTGTGCGTCGGCCTGGCGCTGGGCGGCCAGGAGCTGCGCCTGCCGCGCCGCCGCCTGCGCCTGCAGCTGAGCCTGCGGGTTCGAGGCGGCCAGCTGAGCCTGGCGCTGGGCGTCGAGCTGGGCCTGATGTTGCGCGGCGAGGATCTGCGCCTGCCGGGCGGCGGCGGCCTGAGCCTGAGCGGCCTGCGCCTGCTGCAGAGCCTGCTGGCGCGCGGCCAGCAGCTGGGCCTGGCGTTGCGCGTCCGCGGCCGCCTGGGCCTGGGCGTCGGGTGACGACGGGCCGCCGCTGCGCATCCAGGGCGGGTTCTGTGGCTGACCTGGCGGGCCCGGCTGGGGTAGCTGTCCCGCGCCAGGCGGACGGACATCGTGACGGTCGCCCGGCGGCGGCGATCCATTGGCGGCGATCAGTTGCGCCTTGCGCGCCTCGTCGCGGTCGTGTTGCTCGGCGCTCGCATCGTGGATCCGCCGCGCGAACTGCGCCGCCTCGGCCTCGCGCCGATAGCGCTCGGCCGCCCAGTAGGCCTCATCCTGCTGCTGGTGATCCTGGTGATAGGCGCGCCAGTCGTCGTCGGCCTGCTGCCGCTGCGCCCAGTCGGCGCGCTCCTGCGCGATCTGCCGGCGGCGCGCGGCCCAGTTCGCCTCGGCCACCGCCTCGCGCCGGTCGTGCTCTGCGGCCTGCCGCATCGCCGCGGCGCGCGCGAGGTAGCGGCCGGCGAGGTCGGCCCGACGGAAGGCCTCGTCCGGCCCCAACAGCCGGCCGTCCGGTCCGTAGACGGCGACGAGCGTCCCCCTGTCGTAACCGTAGGCGTAGCCGCTGTCGCGGACCAGGTAGGGGTCCTGGGCGCCTGACTCATAGTAGTAGTAGCGGTTGCCGCCGTCCGGCAGCGGCTCGGCGATCCGGGTCGAGCGATCGTCGGCCTGCCAGACCCACGGACGCTCGCCGCCGCCGTAGTCGTACGTGTAGTCCGGCGGCGCGTCGCCGAACCCGGCGTTCATCGCCGCCGCGCGATCGGCGAAGGCGTAGGCCTGCCGCGGATCGGCGAGACGCCCGACGCTCGCCGGTCGCGCCGCGGGCAGGGCGGCGGCCGCCGGCGCCGGCGCGATCGGCGGGGCGGCGTTCATCGCCAGCGGCAGCGCCGCCAGCGGCGCGGGCGCGGTGGCGTTGGCGGCCGCGCCCGGCGCGTTCTGCTGGCAGGCCGCCAGCGTCAGCCCGGCGGCGGCGAGCAGGGCGAGCTGCGAGGTTCGGTCGAACCATCTGGCGTCAGTCATGGGAGTCGTTTCCTGTCTGTGCGCCGGGAGGCCCGACGCCGGCGAAAGGCGGGGCTTTACGCCCTGCGAGATGTCGCGGACATGAACGAACGGGCGCGGCGTTCGTTCAGCTGCCGCCCGCTCGGCTCGGCGCAGACAGCGCCCTCAATCGCCGCCGATCCGACGCTGCTTCGCCGGCGGCGCGCATCGGCGGACGAAGCGGAACACGCCCAGCCACTGTTCGTAGCTCAAGTCGGCGCGCAGCGCTCGCGGCGCGATGCCCAGGTCCTGCGACAGCCGACGCCATTGCAGGTTGCTGACCAGCCCGCGCAGGCTGCGCCAGGCGTCCGGCTGGGGCCGGGCCAGCGCGTAGCGGACGAACGCGCGCCAGGCCTCGGCGTCCTGCGCCGGCAGATCCGGCTGCGGCTTGCGCACGATCCGCAGCAGCGCCACCTCGACGGCGGGGGCGGGGACGAAGTCGTGGCGGCTGAACGGCTGGGCGACGGCGAGGGCGAACCACGGCCGGACCGCCAGCGAGACGGCGGTCGGCCGCGCGCCGTACTTCAGGGCCGCCTCGCGCTGCAGCACCAGCGCTGCCGCATCGGGGCCGTTCCCCAGCGTCAGCAGCCGGCGCAGCAGGTCGGCCGTCGCATTGAACGGCGGGTTGGCGACGACCTTGAACGGCGGGTCGAAACGCACGTCGCGCAGGTCCGCCTCGACCACGGTGACCGGCCGGGCGTGGAACCGCGCGCGCAGCTTGCGCGCCAGGTTCGGGTCGCGCTCCACGGCGACGACGCGGATGCCGGCGTCCAGCAGGGCCGCCGTCACCGCGCCGGCGCCGGCGCCCAGGTCATAGACCAGGTCGCCGGGCGTCAGATTCGCACTGGCGACCAGGATTCGGGCGGGCCGCGCGGAGGCGAACAGGTTCTGCGCCAGCCGCAGCCGCGTGCGCCGGCCGCTCACGGCAGGTCAGCATGAAGTTGGTCATGGTGCTCCCTTTCTCGGGTTGGTGTTGCGTGGACGGAGCCGGGCGCGCCGCGCGGCGGAGCCAGGTGCTTGCGGCATCGCGCCCGGTAGGCGCGGGTCCGCGCCGCCGTGACCGGCGGGCTCGATTGGGCTGGCATGGAGTCGTGTTCCGACGCAGCGCCGGCGCGGCGCGCGGGGTGGCTGGGACTAGCGGAAGCTCAGCTTTGGCCTAGCGAATGCGGCCGCTGTTCCAGCAACAATCCAACACGGCAGGCTCCTCGGTTGGCCCACTCGGGCCGATCGAGCGGGCGTGTTAGCAAACCGCCCCGGCGCTGTCACGCCTCGCGCCGGAGCAGCGGCGCCAGCAGTGCGGCGATCTGCGCCTGCCCGGCGCCGTCCGCGGGAGATGTCGGGGAGTGTGCGCTCGCCTGCGCCGCCGGTCTCCCCTTCGTCGCGCATCGGCCCTGTCGGGCCTCGCCCGCGACACTTCCCCTCGCCAGCGAGGGGAAGAGCCTTCATCCGCAGAGAGCCGTCGAGATCGAAGGCGTGCTAGAACGGCAGCCGCTGCAGCGATCCTGATATGCGCTTCAGCGCCGCCGGGTCGCGCAACGGAAAGGCGTTCAGGAAATCGGCGGCGGTCAGGCGGGGATTGCGAGCCAGCGCCGACCGCGTCCAGACCCGCGCCCGGTCCGCATCGCCGTTCGCCTCGTGCGCGACCGCGGCGATCAGTTCGATCAGAGCATGGGCCCGCGGCGACCGCGCGGCGCGCTCGGCCCAGAGCGCAGCCTCGGCGGGCTGGTCCTGCACCATGTGCGCGAGAGCCCGGACACCCAGCATCGCATAGAGCAGCGGATCGAGCGGGCTGAGTTCCCGGGCCTCATCGACAAGGCTCCGCCCCTGGTCGCTCCTGCCCAGCAGCGTCTGGGTCCATGCCAGCGAATACTTGCCCTGAGCATAGTTGGGATTGAGTTCGACGGCCCGGTTCAGCCAGGGCAGGCTCGCCTCCAAATCCCCCCGCAGCCACGAGGCGCGGCCCATCACCAGATTGCAGAAAGGGTCGAGCGGGTCCTGTTCCAGCCCCATCGAGGCGTAGCGCTCGGCCAGGGCCGCAGCTTCCGAGATATTGTCGGCGAACCTCAGGAAGCCGGTTTCGAAATGCGTGAACGACAGCCCCGCGTAGGCCCGCGCGAACCTTGGCTCCAATGCGATGGCCCGCTCGAAGAAAGCCGCCGCGCGCTGGTTCCCGGCGCGGTCGAAGCGGTACATCTGGTGCAGGCCGAGGTGATAGGCCGACCAGGCGTCGAGGTTCTCCGGCGCGTCGAGCGCGCGCCGCGCCTCGTTGAGGGGAATCTGCAGCTCCAGCGCGGCCACGACAGCGCGCACCACCTCGGCGCGGATCTCGTGAACGGCGCCGAGCCCGCCGCGATAGGTCTCGCTCCAGACCACGCCGCCGTCGCCGGTGTCGCACAGCTCGACGGTGACGATGATCCGTTCGCCTTCGATCTCGACCACGCCTGACAGGCAGTAGCGTACGTTGAGGGCGGCGCCCACGCGGTCCGCCCTGGCCTCGGCGCCCCGGAACTGGAACGACGAGCCGCGGGCGATCACGAACAGCCACCTCAGTCTCGACAACTCGACGATCAGGTCATGCGGCAGCGCGTCGGCGATCGCCTGATTGGGTCCGGCGACGCCCACGAGCGAGAACGGCAGCACGGCGATGGACGGGCGACGCGCAGTCGCCTGGGTCGCCTCGGATCCCTCTTCGGCGCTCGCCGCCACGGCCGCGGGCGCGTTGACGGTCCGGACCTCGGCCACGAAGCGCAGGCCGCGCTTGTGCACCGTGCGGATCACCCGCTGGGCGACACCGTCGTCGCCGACGGCCTGCCGGGCCGACTTGATCCGGCTGGTGATCGCCGCGTCGGACACGATGCGCCCGCCCCACACCTGCTCGACGATCTCGTCCTTGGTGATCAGCCGTTCCCGGTTTTCAATCAGCAGGCGCAGCAGGGCGAACACCTGCGGCTCGATCGGGACCACCGCGGCGCCGCGCCGCAGTTCGCCGGTTCCGATGTCCAGCTCATAACCCGCAAAGACGTGGATCATGTCGCGACCTTACATCTCCACGAGCTCTGCAGATAATCTCCATGTCGGCTTCAAGGACCCCCTTGGGACCCCGGCTAGGTTCATCTCAGCGCCGAGGGCATTTCGCCCTGGCCGAACAGAGAAGAAGACAATGCCGCTCGTTACGATCGACGTGATCAAGGACGTGTTCACCCCCAGCCAGAAGCGCGACCTGATCGAGAAGGTCACCGACGCCATGGTGTCCGTCGAAGGCGAGGCCCTGCGGGGCGTCACCTGGGTGCGAATCCAGGAGATCCAGCAGGGCGACTGGGGGATCGGCGGCAATCTGCTGACCGCCGCCGACGTCCAGGGGCTCGCCGGCAAGAAGGCCGCCTAAGGCGGTCGGGCCGCCCGGTCTCGGCTAGCGGACCGGGCGGCTCGGCCCTCCGGCAGGGTGAAACCGGGCCGCCGCAACCGGCCTGATCGACCCCGTGGCCTGAAACCCACACGCGGTTGGCTGTTCCGGCGAGGCCTGGCGCCGGGAACAGGCTCGTCGCCGCCAGGAACAAGGCCGAAGCCGACAACGGCATCCGCATGGTTCGCTCCCAAAGCGTTGCAGGCTTCGCTATGAGGGTTCCGCCCGAGCGGGCTTGTCAATCGCCCGGGCGGCCGTTCGGGGCGGCCCGCCACGCCGTTCCACCAGGGCGTTGACTTTGCGACCCCTTCGCGCGTATCAACCCGCCTCCTTTTTGGGGCCGGGTTCGCGCCCGCTCCGATAGACGTAGCGTCTCATCGTCAAGAGCCGCTGGCGCGCCGCAACGCAGGACAAACTGCGTTCCGGCGCCGTTTCGTGTTTATCGGAACCCGCGCGAGCCTGGTCCTGGAAGCCAACGTACGGGAAGCCGAAGAGTCCGAATGCCGACGGTCAACCAGTTGATCCGCAAGCCGCGCGCCAACAAGGTCGCGCGCAACAAGGTGCCGGCCCTGAAGGGCTCGCCGCAACGCCGCGGGCGTCTGCACCCGGGTCTATACGGTGACCCCGAAGAAGCCGAACTCGGCGCTGCGGAAGGTGGCCAAGGTGCGCCTGACCTCGGGCATCGAGGCGGTGTGCTACATCCCCGGCGAGGGCCACAACCTGCAGGAACACTCGGTCGTGCTGATCCGCGGCGGCCGCGTGAAGGACCTGCCGGGCGTGCGCTACCACATCCTGCGCGGCGTCCTCGACACCCAGGGGGTGAAGGACCGCCGCCAACGCCGTTCGCTCTACGGCGCCGAAGACGGACCCGAAGTATCGAGGCGGAGATTCGAGGAGATCTAGACATGTCCCGCCGCCGCAGAGCAGAAACCCGTAAAGTCCTGCCGGACCCGAAGTTCGGCGATCTCGTCGTCACCAAGTTCATGAACTACGTGATGTACGAGGGTAAGAAGGCCGTCGCCGAGAGCATCATCTACGGCGCCTTCGACATCATGGAGGCCAAGCGCCGCGACATCGGGCCGCTGGAGACGTTCCACGCCGCGCTCGACAACGTCGCGCCGTCGGTGGAAGTGCGCTCGCGCCGGGTCGGCGGGGCCACCTACCAGGTGCCGGTGGAAGTGCGTCCCGAGCGCCGCCGCGCGCTGGCCATTCGCTGGCTGGTCGGCGCCGCCCGCTCGCGCGGCGAGAACACCATGACCGAGAAGCTGGCCGGCGAACTGCTGGACGCGTCCAACAACCGCGGCGCGGCGGTCAAGAAGCGCGAAGACACCCACAAGATGGCCGAGGCCAACCGCGCCTTCTCGCATTATCGCTGGTAGACGCCCATATAGGTCCGCTTCCCAGCCCCACCCTTCCCCGTGCGGGCGGTTTGAGCTAAACCGCCCGCGCCGCTCGTTACCACCACCTTTCGACCGTTCCGGCAGAGCCACCCCATGCCCCGCACCCACAAGATCGAGGACTACCGAAACTTCGGCATCATGGCCCACATCGATGCCGGGAAGACCACGACCACGGAGCGGATCCTCTACTACACCGGCAAGAGCCATAAGATCGGCGAAGTCCACGACGGCGCCGCGACCATGGACTGGATGGAGCAGGAGCAGGAGCGGGGGATCACCATCACCTCCGCGGCCACCACCGCGATCTGGAACGGCAAGCGGCTCAACATCATCGACACCCCCGGGCACGTCGACTTCACCATCGAGGTCGAGCGGTCGCTGCGCGTGCTCGACGGCGCCGTGGCCGTGCTGGACGGCAACCAGGGCGTCGAGCCGCAGACCGAGACGGTCTGGCGCCAGGCCGACCGCTACGACGTGCCGCGCATCGTGTTCGTCAACAAGATGGACAAGATCGGCGCCGACTTCGAATTCTGCGTGCGCACCATCCGCGAGCGCCTCGGCGTCAAGGCGGTGCCGATCCAGCTGCCGATCGGCTCGGAGGCCACGCTTCAAGGGCGTCATCGACCTGGTCCGCATGAAGGCGGTGGTCTGGGAGAGCGAGGGCCTGGGCGCCAACTACCACGACGAGGAGATCCCGGCCGACCTGCAAGGAGGCCGCCGAGGCCGCGCGCCACTACATGATCGAGAACTCCGTCGAGCTCGACGACGAGGCGATGGAAGCCTACCTCAACGGCGACGAAGTGCCCGAAGAGGTGATCAAGGCCTGCCTGCGCAAGGCGGTGCTGACCGGCGCCTTCTACCCGATCCTGTGCGGCTCGGCGTTCAAGAACAAGGGCGTGCAGCCGCTGCTGGACGCGGTGGTCGACTACCTGCCCTCGCCGGTGGACATCCCGCCGACGCCGGGCTTCGACTTCCGCACCGAAGAGCCGGTCGACGCGGCAGGCCTCCGACGACGAGCCGCTGTCGGTGCTGGCGTTCAAGATCATGGACGACCCGTTCGTGGGCTCGCTCACCTTCTGCCGCATCTATTCGGGCAAGCTGGAGAGCGGCATGGGCCTGCTCAACTCCTCGCGCGACCGGCGCGAGCGGGTGGGCCGCATGCTGCTGATGCACTCCAACAACCGCGAGGACATCAAGGAAGCCTACGCCGGCGACATCGTCGCGCTGGCCGGCCTGAAGGACACCCGCACCGGCGACACCCTGTGCGACCCGTCCAAGAACCCGGTGATCCTGCGAGAAGATGGACTTCCCCGATCCGGTGATCGAGATCGCGATCGAGCCGAAGTCCAAGGCCGACCAGGAGAAGCTGGGCGTCGCCCTGCAGAAGCTGGCCGCCGAGGACCCGACCTTCCGCGTCTCCACCGACCAGGAGTGCGGCCAGACCGGCCTGAAGGGCATGGGCGAGCTGCACCTGGACATCAAGGTCGACATCCTGAAGCGCACCTACAAGGTCGAAGCCAACATCGGCGCGCCGCAGGTGGCCTACCGCGAGACGCTCGGGCGCAAGACCGAGATCGACTACACCCACAAGAAGCAGACCGGCGGCTCCGGCCAGTTCGCGCGGGTGAAGATCATGTTCGAGCCGGTCGAGCCGGGCGTCGGCTACTCGTTCGAGAGCAAGATCGTCGGCGGCAACGTGCCGAAGGAGTTCATCCCCGGCGTCGAGAAGGGCCTGGCGTCGGTCAAGGAAAACGGCCTGCTGGCCGGCTTCCCGGTGATCGACTTCAAGGCGACGCTCATCGACGGCGCCTACCACGACGTCGACTCCAGCGTGCTGGCGTTCGAGATCGCCGCCCGCGCGGCCTTCCGCGAGCTGCGCGAGAAGGGCGCGCCGAAGCTGCTCGAGCCGATCATGAAGGTCGAGGTGACGACGCCGGAGGACTACGTCGGCGACGTGATCGGCGACCTCAACTCCCGGCGCGGCCAGATCCAGGGCCAGGACCAGCGCGGCAACGCCCAGGTCGTCATCGCCATGGTTCCGCTGGCCAACATGTTCGGCTACGTCAACACCCTGCGGTCGATGACCCAGGGCCGCGCGGCCGTTCCACATGGAATACGACCACTACGAAGCGGTGCCGCAGGCGGTGGCCGACGAAGTGGTCAAGAAATACGCTTGAAAAGGCGCGTCAGCGTCACCAAAAGACCCGGATAACCCGAAGAAGTAGCCCGTCAAAACGGCTGGAGCTTGAAGAATGGCCAAGGAAAAGTTCGAACGTAACAAGCCGCACTGCAACATCGGCACGATCGGTCACGTCGACCATGGCAAGACGACGCTGACGGCGGCGATCACCATGGTGCTGGCCAAGTCCGGCGGCGCGACGGCGAAGAGCTACGCGGACATCGACGCCGCGCCGGAAGAGAAGGCGCGCGGCATCACGATCAACACCGCGCACGTGGAATACGAGACCAAGAGCCGTCACTACGCCCACGTCGACTGCCCCGGGCACGCCGACTACGTGAAGAACATGATCACCGGCGCGGCGCAGATGGACGGCGCGATCCTGGTGGTCTCGCGCGGCCGACGGCCCGATGCCGCAGACCCGCGAGCACATCGTGCTGGCCCGCCAGGTCGGCGTGCCGGCGCTGGTGGTGTTCCTGAACAAGGTCGACATGGTCGACGACGCGGAGCTGCTCGAGCTGGTCGAGATGGAGGTGCGCGAGCTGCTCTCCACCTACGAGTTCCCGGGCGACGACATCCCGATCGTCAAGGGCTCGGCCCTGGCGGCGGTCGAGGGCCGTGACCCGACCATCGGCGAGGACGCCGATCAACGAGCTGATGACGGCGGTCGACGCCTACATCCCGCAGCCCGACCGGGCGAAGGACCAGCCGTTCATGATGGCGGTGGAAGACGTGTTCTCGATCTCCGGCCGCGGCACGGTGGTCACCGGCCGGATCGACCGCGGCGTGATCAAGGTGGGCGAGGAAGTCGAGATCGTCGGCCTGCGTCCGACCCAGAAGACCATCTGCACGGGCGTCGAGATGTTCCGCAAGCTGCTCGACCAGGGCGAGGCCGGCGACAACGTCGGCGTGCTGCTGCGCGGCACCAAGCGCGAGGACGTCGAGCGCGGCCAGGTGCTGTGCAAGCCGGGCTCGATCACCCCGCACACCAAGTTCACCGCCGAGGCCTACATCCTGACCAAGGAGGAGGGCGGGCGCCACACGCCGTTCTTCACCAACTACCGCCCGCAGTTCTACTTCCGCACCACGGACGTGACCGGGGTGATCAGCCTGAAGGAAGGCGTCGAGATGATCATGCCCGGCGACAACGCCGAGCTGAACGTCGAGCTGATCACGCCGATCGCGATGGAAGAGCGCCTGCGCTTCGCCATCCGCGAAGGCGGCCGCACCGTCGGCTCGGGCGTGGTGGCCAAGATCATCGCGTAGGCCAAGCGGCGATATCCCTCCCTCCCCCTCGTGGGGAGGGTGGACGACGCGCAGCGTCGGACGGGTGGGGGGCTGAATCAGACCCTTCCCCCTCTGGGGGAAAGCGGCGCGAACCTCGCGAAGCGAGGGAGTCGCCGATGGGGGCTGTCGCCGCCAGGAGATTCCCCCCATCGGCGAAGCGCGCTGCGCGCGGCTCGCCGCTTTCCCCCGGAGGGGGAAGCGTTGGCGACTTCGTCTGATCCCAATCCGCTCTAGAACCGCCCGGCTCGGTATGAGGACGGGGCGTCGGGTTGCCGCTGCGGGGGCGCTGCCGACCAGGCGGGCGCCGAGCCATCTGGCAGGTACTTCACCACCACGTATCGAGATTGCCGACTCTCTATCGGGCTTGTGATGCTCGTGGCTGAGCCCCAGGCGTTGAACTGGTTGCCGTACACGTTGCCGTAGCTCGAGCCGTAGCTGGAACCGACAACAGCCTTCAGGTCGTCGCGCGCGTCGGTCAGAATGACCGCATCGCCGCCCGCCTGATGGGCCAGCCGCGCCATGTCTCGCTCCAGGCCGGACATGCGCAAGAGGCCGATGAGCCCGGTCTTCAGCCGCTCGTCTTCCAGCACACCGAGCACTTGGAAACGGTGTGGCGGCGAACCGTCCAACCAGAAGTCCACGCCATCGACCGTCTTCATGTCGCCGCCCTGGCCTTGCTTGACGGCATCCGCGCCCTGATAGGCCAGGAACTGTGTCCCCGCGTGGGCGGCTTGGGCGAGCCCCGTGCTGATCGCTGCGGCGAATGCCAACGCTACGGCGCGCATGCGTGCCATGGTCCCCTCCGGCAAGTTGCGCTCGGGTTGTATGGCGCTTGCGTTAAAGGTGAGTGACCGGTATGCGGACCGCCTGGTCTAGTGTCCCAATTCCGAAGTTCGCAAGTGCATCATGGCAGGCTCGGTCGAACTTCGGAATCGATCAGGACACTAGCAAGTATAAGTATCTAGTGTGCTTTCTCGGATCTGAAGTTCGCTCGGAGCCCGATCCAACGAGCAGGCGAACTTCAGATCCAGCACACTAGGCCCCCACCGCGTCCTTCAGCGCCGCCAGCCAGCCCACCCAGCGCGGATCCGGCGCGGTCGGGCTCTCGATCATGGTGTTGCAGACGTAGCCGACCGCGACGCCGCGCTCCGGGTGCGCGAACGCCCAGCGGCCGCCGGCGCCGGCGTGGCCGAACGAGCCGGGGCCCAGCATCGGCTTCACCGCCGCCGGCAGCTCGAAGCCGAGGCCGAACGGCTGCGGCTCGCCCCTGGCCAGCTTGGCGAACTCGCCGGGCGGCCCGGGCGCCGCCGTGCTCGGCGCCCGCGCCGCCTCCATCGCCGCCTCGCCGATCAGCCGCACGCCGTCCACCCGCCCGATCAGCGCGGCGTAGAGCCGGGCCAGCGCGCGCGCATCGCTGATCGCCCCGCCGGCCGGCAGCTCGGCGGCCCGCGCGGCGCGGGAGCTGTTCATCAGCGCGATCGCCCCTTCCACCGAGACCACCATCGCCAGGAATGCGCGGATCAGCCGGTCGTTCAGGTCGGCCCCGGCGGCGCTCATGATCGCCCGCCACTGGTCCAGCCCCAGCTCGTTGCCGGTGCGGAAATGCGGAACCCGCCTGGCCTCCTGCGCGTGCGGCAGGCCGAGCCAGAGATCGAGCTCCAGCGGCCCGGCGATCTCCTCGGCGATGAAGCGGCCGGGCGTGCGCCCGTCGACGCGCCGGATCAGCTCGCCGGCCAGCACGCCGAAGGTGACGAAGTGGTACATCGTCGCCGTTCCGGGTTCCCACAGCGGCGCCATCGCCGCCAGCGCCCGCGCCGGGCGGTCCGCATCGAAGTTCTCCGCCGGCCCCAACTCGGCCTCGGGGTCGTAGGCCATCAGCCCGGCGGCGTGGCCGAGGCACTGGGCGACGGTGATCCCAGCCTTGCCGGCCTGGGCGAATTCCGGCCAGTAGCGCGCCATCGGCGCCGCGAAGTCGATCAGCCCGCGGTCGGCCAGCATGTGCACGCCGGCCGCCACCACGCCCTTGGTGCAGCTCATCAGCACGCCGATCCCGTCCGCGCCGTAGGGGCGCTCGTTCGCCGGATCCCAGCCCGCCCACAGGTCGACCACCGGCGCGCCATCGCGGTAGACGCACAGCTGCGCCCCGCCCGGGTCGCCGCCTGCGCCGCCAGAAACGCCGCCCGCACCCCCTCGAACCCGCTGGCCACGGTCCCACCGGACGGCAATGTCTTCGCTTCAGCCATGGCGGCAGCTTAGTGCGGAATTCGATCTTCAACGACTCCCCAAGGCTGCGCCGTCGCCAAGGGGCGCTCGGATGCAGGCCTCAGTCGCAGGGCAAAGGAGGGGAGACCCCGAACTTTGTCGGAAAATCCGCGACATTTGTCCGCAATCGCCCTCACCGCGGCGCCGGGCCCCGCCCTAGGCTTGGCGCGTCCAGATCCCGGAGGGCAAGCCACATGCGCCCGTTCATCGCCCAGCTCGCCGCCGCGCTCGCGCTCGTCGCGGTCCACCCCGCCGCCGCCACCCCCACCGCCGCGCCCGCGCTCCATCCCGGCCAGATCTTCCGCGACTGCGCCGGCTGCCCGCAAATGGTGGTCATCCCGCCCGGCAGGTTCCTGATGGGCTCGCCGCGCACCGAGCCCGGCCGCGACCCCGACGGCGCCGAGGACCCGCAGCACCTGGTCACCATCGCCTACCCGCTGGCCGTCGGCCGCTACGAGGTCACCCGCGACGAGTGGGCCCTGTTCGTCGCCGAAACGCACCTGCCCGACCCGGCCGGCTGCAACATCCACCAGGCCAAGGGCCCCAGCTGGCCGACCATCAGGGGCCTGAACTGGCATAGACACCGGCTTCGCCCAGACCGGCCGCCACCCGGCGGTCTGCCTCAGCTGGACCGAGGCGCAAGCTACCTCGCCTGGCTCAGCCACCGTTCCGGCAAGCGCTACCGCTTCCTCTCCGAGGCCGAATGGGAATACGCCGGCCGCGCCGGAACGACGAGCGCGCACTACTGGGGCGAAAAGCCCGCCGACGCCTGCGCCTACGCCAACGGCTCGGACCAGACCCGCAAGGCCCGCTTCCCGGAGTGGAACGCCGACCAGCCCTGCCACGACGGCTACGTCTTCACCGCCCCGGTCGGCAGCTTCAAGCCGAACGCGTTCGGGCTCTACGACATGATGGGCAACGTCGCCGAGATGACCGCCGACTGCGTCAACGAGAGCTACAACGGCGCGCCCCGCCGACGGCTCGCCCTGGCTACGGGCGACTGCCGCATGCGCATCAACCGCGGCGACACCTGGACCTCCACCCCCGGCGCCCTGCGCTCCGCCGCCCGCGGCGCCGACGACATCAACACCACCCGCGTCGTCGACCTCGGCTTCCGCGTCGCCCGCACGCTCTAACTCCCTCCCCCTCGTGGGGAGGGACAGCTCGCGCAGCGAGCAGGGTGGGGGAGTCCGACGCCGTCCGCCGCCCCCACCGACGATCCGCCCCCTCTCTTCCCCCGGAAGGGGGGAAGCAACTCGGGCGGCGAGCCGCCCGAGCGGAAGGGGCCCTCCGCCCCATCTCTTCCCCCTGCCGAGCGGAAGCGGCCCTCCGCCCGCCGCGCTGGCGACATGGGTGTCATTTCCGCTGCGCCCGCTAGGATGGGTCGATGGGGCAACGTCACACCGCCGCGCAGATCGAGCATTTCCAGCGCCACGGCTGGGTGCTGATCGAGCGGCTGCTGAGCGCCGACGAGATCGAGGGCGCCTATCCTGGCCTCTTCCAGCTCTACCCGACGCCCGAGCAGTTCCATTCCGGCGCAGCCGATCCGCGCAGCGACCGATTTCGCGATGGCGCGGCCGCGCCCGCCAACCTGGGCTCGGACCCGCGCTTCCGGCCGCTGCAGTTCGCCGGGCTCAAGGAGTTTCCGTTCGCCGACCAGGCGCTGAACCTCATCGCGTTGCATCCGGCGATCATCGCCGTGGCCGAGGACGTGCTCGCGACGCGCGACGTGCGGCTCTACCAGGCCGAGACGTTCGCCAAGTACACCGGCGTCACGCAATACGACCAGCCGTTCCACGCCGACTACACCAACCACGTGATGCTGCCGCCGCGCGCCGACGGCCGCTACCGCCAGGCGCAGATGTTCCTCTACCTGAGCGACGTCACCGCCGCGCACGGCGCGACGCGCATCGTCAGCCGCGAGCTCACCCGCGACACACCGCTGATGGCGCTCTCGTTCCCCCGCGCCCGGGTCCCGCCCGAGCGGCACGCCGAATGGGAGGCGGCCGCCGTCAGCGCCATCGGCCCGAAGGGGTCGCTGCTCATCTACGGCGCCGACGTCGTTCACCGCGGCACCGAGATGTCCGCGCCCGGCGCCGGCCGCTTCTTCTTCAACCTCGCCTACCGCGCCGCCGGCGCCGACTGGGTGGGCGCCAACCCCTGGCCGCGCAAGGGCATGACCGACTGGACCCCCCTGGTCGAACGCTGCGCCGTGCGCCAGCTCGAAGCCCTGGGCTTCCCGCCCCCGGGCCATGACTACTGGGACGCCGCGACGCTGGAGGGCGCGGCGGACCGCTATCCCGGGCTGGACCTTACCCCCTGGCGGGAGGCGCTGGGCGCGCGGGGCTGAAGAGCTCGGCCACGGTCGCCCTCGAGGCGCTCGCGGACCAGCTGGTCGAGAAGGCCATTCGGCGCGTCGTCTTCCCCGGGTCCGCATAGTATTGAATTACCACCCGATTGGCGGCCTCGGCTCGGTTGGTCGCCGGCTCGTTCCGGGAGCGTCTTGGAGGGATGAGTAGCGGACGAATCATCTGTCGGCAGCCAAGCGTCTGGCTTAGGCAACGGATGTCGCACTTCACCTCGCCAGGGCAGCACCTACCTTAGCCTTATGGCGTTCGCCGAAACCTCGCTGCTGATGCCCGAGCCCTCGCTAACGCTGGGCGATCTCGACGTGTGGGCTAAGGACATCATCTCCAAGGGCGCCGTCCCGGGCAGCGCCGCTTTCTCGAACGCGATCAACAGCAGCATCGTCGTCCACTTCCTCGGTGCGGACTGGTTGCACAGTCAAGCTTCGCTTTGGTCGCCGCCGCCTGACCGACCTCGAAAACGGCGCTTCAAGCGCCAATATCAGGCAGGACCCGCGCGAATGGCGGAACCTGCCGGCGTTCGGCCTGACCATCCTCAGCGCTCGTCGCTCGGTTTTATCCTGGCGTTTCCGCCGTAGGGTTCGCCGCCTGGTGCTCGGCCACGAGAGCCCTGAAAGCCTCGAAAGCAGAAGTCCGCACATCGATGCGGTCCGCACCTTGACAAATCACCGAAGGTAGCGTTACTATGCGTGCCCCGAATCGCGGACCCCTCGGTCCGCGCCGGGGCGGAGCGTGCGATGGACGACGACGATCCGGCGGGCCTCCCGGCCCAGATCCTGGCCCTCGGCCGCGCGGGGCGGGGGCGGGCGGAGATCGCGGCGGCGCTGGGGGTCTCGCTGCAGCGGCTGCAGCGCGCTGGAGGACGAGGCGGCGCGAGGTCGCCGCGGCGCTCGGGCTTGCCGAGACGGCGGCGCGGGCCTGGTGGGAGGCGGCCGAGCGCGAGGCGCTGCTGGACGGCGCGCGGCTGAACGCCGCCGCCTGGCGGGGCGCGATGGCCTGGCGTTTCGGCGATCCCGGCCGGGGCGCCGCGGCCGGTCCGCCGGCGCCCGAGCGGCCGCGGGCGCGGTACCTCATTCCCTGCAACCTGCGCACCCGGCTGCGGCCGGACGGGACCTGTCCCTGCGCCGGTGTGCACGACGCGGCCTGGTTCCGCCGCACGGCCGGCCTGCGCGCCTGGGTCGTGGCCGGCAACGATCAGCGTGACTACGAGGACGACGGGGCCTGGGAAGCCGAAGGCGACGACGAAGACGAAGACGAAGACGAAGACTGGGACGGGGACGATCCCGACAACGACGATCTGGAAGGGTTCGCCCCCGAGCGCGATCCCGCAGGCGAGGAGAGATGATGATGGATGGATCCGATCAGCCGGCGACCCGCGCGACGCGCCGACCCCGCGCGATGCGCCGCCCCCGCGCGACGCGCCAGTCGTGCGCGACGCCTTGGGCCGGTTCGCGCCGGGCAATCCGGGGCGCCCGTTCGGCACGCGCAACCGGGTCTCGGCCCGGGTGGCGCGGGCGATCCTGAGCGATTTCGAGGCGAACCAGGACGAGACGCTGCGGCGCCTGCGCCGCTGGTTCCTGCCGCAGTACGTGGCGATGGTCTCGCGGCTGCTGCCCAGAGCCGGTGAAGAGGGGGACGGCGAGGGGGCGCCGGACGCGCCGATCTCGCTCGCCGACCTGCGCGCGGTGCTGGACCGGGTGGAGGCGGCCGGCGGCGACGCGGCCAACCTGGAGGCGCTGCTGGCCGGCGAAGCCGGGGCGGGGACCGATATTATCGGACGTTAGCGGTGGGGTGCGTTACTTTCAGTGTTTCACGTGAAACGTTTCTGGGCGCGGGAGTCAGAAAAGTGAGCCACGGAAAACACGGAAAACACGGAAATGGGTGCGTCTGCCCGCACCTCAGTGTCATCCCGCAGAGCCGCGCAGCGGAACTCTCGTCCGGGACGACACTGGAGGATGGCGACTTCGTCCGTGTTTTCCGTGTTTTCCGTGGCCAATCTTCCGTACGGCGCCAACGGGAGGCATGGCGCGCGGGAAAGAGGCGAGGGCGGAGGGCCCCTCCGGCCCTTCGGGCCACCTCCCCCCTTCCGGGGGAGGAGAGGCGGGGGAGGAGAAGGTCTCACCCCTTCGGCTGAAACCGCGGGTCGCCGGTCTGCCAGAGGATGAAGGCGTAGGTGTCGGCGGTTTCGTCGTCGCGCTGTTTGCGGGTCGAGCCGATGCCGTGGCCGGCGTCGAACTCCACGCGCAGCAGCACCGGCTTGTTCGAGCTGGTGGCCGCCTGCAGCCGCGCGGTCATCTTGCCGGCTTCCCAGGGCGCGACGCGGGGATCGTTGGCGCCGGTGGTCAGCAGCACCGCGGGGTAGCGGGTCCCGTCCTTCACATGCTGATAGGCGTCCATCGCGTAGAGGCCCTTGAAGCCGGCGGCGTCCTTCACCGTGCCGAACTCGGGCACGTTGTCGGGGCCGTTCTCGGAGAACTCGGCGCGGGTGGCGTTGGAGACGCCGACCTGGCTGATCGCCACGGTGACCAGGTCCGGCCGCTCGGTCAGGAACCGCCCGACCATGATCCCGCCGGCCGAGCCGCCCTCGACCGCGATCTTGCCCTTGCCGGTCCAGCCGTGGGCGATCAGGTACTCCACGCAGTCGATCGCGTCGCGCCAGGTGTTGGGCTTGGTCAGGCCCTTGCCGGCCAGGTGCCAGGCCTCGCCCAGCTCGCCGCCGCCGCGCACGTGGGCCACGGCGAACACGCCGCCGAGGTCCAGCCAGGGCAGGGCCCTGGCGATGAAGCCGGCGTCCTGGTCGATGCCGTAGGCGCCGTAGGCGTCGAGCAGCAGCGGCGCCTTGCCGTCGTGCTTGAAGTGCTTCGCGTAGAGGATCGAGAGCGGCACCATCACCCCGTCGCGCGCCTTCACCCGCACCTCGACGCTTTCGTAGGGCGCGACGTCGATCGCCGGCTTGGGCGCGATGTCGGTGACGGTGACGACGCCGTCCGGCGCGGCGTGGCAGAGCACCGGCGGGCGCACCCAGCCCTCGAGCATGAACCAGCAGCCATCGGCCAGCGGATCGGTGGCGACGAACGCGATCGAGCCCTCGAACGGCAGCTTCACGTCGGTGCGCTTGCCGTCCGGTCCCAGGCGATAGAGCCCGCTGGTCCCGCCCTCCAGGGTCTGCACATAGACGCCGTCGCGGGCGCCGGAGAGGCTCTTGGCGACGCCCGACCCCTGCGGCGCGGCCTCGCCGGCGGTGGCGAAAGCGGGATCGCCCGCCCTGGTCTTCACCACCCGGTAGCGCGGCGCGTCCTTGTGGGTCAGCAGGTAGAGGTCGGTCCCGACCAGGGCGACGCCGGTGACGTCGTCGGCCTTGGCGCAGACCTGGCGCCAGACCGGCTTGCCGGCCAGCGCCGCGGCCAGCGGGCTGGCGTAGATATCGACCTCGTTCTGCACCCCGTTGGCGACCACGCCGAGCACGATGTCGCAGCCGGCCTGGGCGACGACGACCGGGAAGGCGATCTGGGCGATGTCGACGGCCGGGTCGACGCCCCGGCCCAGGACCTTCACGTCGCTGGCCGGGTCGTCGCCGACCTTGTGGCGCCAGCAGACGCTGTCCTGGTAGTGGTCCGGGTCGCCGTGCTTGGTCCCGGCCTTCAGCCGGTTGATGAAGACGCTGGCGCCGTCGGGGCTCCAGGAGGGCGGGCCGAACTGGGCGCGGTCGAGCGCGTCGGGCAGATACCTGCCGGTCGCGGTCTCGACGAACCGCAGCGTCGAGTTCTCCGAGCCCGCGGCCGAGACGCCGTAAGCCACCAGCTTGCCGTCCGGGGAAGCGGCCCAGTAGTCGAGCGAGTAGTGGGTGCCGGCCATCGCCAGGTTGTCGGGGTCGATCAGCAGCCGGTCCTGGCCGGCGACGCCCTCGCGTACGTAGAGCTTGAACGTATTGGCCCCCACCGGGCGCAGCTGGGTGAAGAAGTAGGGCCCGGCCGACTGCACCTGGCTGATCACCGCCAGCGCGCCGGAGACCGCGGCGATCCGGTCCGCCAGCGCATCGCGCCCCGGGATCGCACCCAGCACGGTGCGCGCGTAGGCGTTCTGGCCGGTCAGGTAGGGCGTCCATTCCGGATCGGTCGGCGTCTCCATCCAGCGGTAGGGGTCGGTCAGCTTGACGCCGTGCAGGGTCTCGGTCACCGGCCGCACCGAGGCCTTCGGCGGTCCGGCCCCGGGCGCGCCTTGGGGCAGGCTCCACGCCAGCGGTGGCGCGGCGGCTGCGGCGCCCAGCGCGGCGGCGGAGGCAAGAAGACGGCGTCGATCGAGTGTCATGCGAAAGATTCCCCCAAGGAACGCGGCAACCTAGCATGGCGCCACCGACCGGTCTTCAGGCCCAAAAAAGAGCGAACTTCGCGTTGCAAGTCCAACTCCGGGTTCGCTTTTGACGGCGGCGAGAAACGGTCGCGGCTGGTTGACCCAGGTCAAAGCCGCAGCGATGGCCATGCCCGATACCTGATCCATGGGAGCGTTCGCTCGGCTGAGGTCAATGCTTGGCGTGGGCGGCGTGCTTACGGGCGGCGCTGGCGCGCGGCCAAACTCCCTGCTGGCTCACGTCTTCGCCGCCGCGCTGGTCGGCCTCGCCTTCTGGCTAAGGCTGTTGCTCGCGCCCTGGCTGACGGGAACTCACTTCATCACGTTCTTTCCCGCCGTGGTCCTGGCGGCGCTGCTCTGGGGGCCGGCGGCGGGGGTCTCGGCGCTGGTCCTGTCGACGGTCGCGGCGGGCGCGCTGCTGTCGGCCGACGTTCCTTTGCGTGGCGATGCGCTCTCGCTGACACTCTTCGTGGGCGTCTGCCTGATGGACGTCGCGATCATTTCGGCGCTGCTCGCCGGCAACGCCGCGCTGCAAGCCAGCGAGGTCAGATTCCGGGAGCTGCTGGAAGCATCGCCCGACGCCGCTGTGATCATAGATCGCGAGAACCGCATCTCGCTGGTCAATGGCGAGGCCGAGACATTGTTCGGCTACCCGCGAGCCGCGCTGGTGGGCCAGCCGATCGACGTGCTGCTCCCGGCGCGTCTGCGCGAACAGCATACGACACACCTCGCCGCTTACAGGTCCCAGCCGCGAATGCGCGAGATGGGCGGAGGCCTGGATCTGCGCGCCGCACGCGCGGACGGCTCGGAATTCCCCATCGAGGTCAAACTCAGCCCCATCCATGCGGGCGCCGAGGATCTCGTGTCATGCGTGATCCGCGACGTCACGGCGCGCAAGCTCGCCGAGGAACAACAGACGCTGCTGATCCACGAGTTGAACCATCGCGTGAAGAACACCTTGGCGACCGTGCAATCCATCGCCGCCCTGACGTTGAACGCCACGGAAAGTCCGGCCGAGTTTCGCGACGCCTTCACCGCGCGCCTGCTGGCCCTTTCGAGGGGGCACGACGTGTTGACGCGCAGCGAGTGGACCGGCGCGAACGTCCGCGAACTCGTGTCGGAGCAGCTAGGGCCGCACGATCCGCAGACCGAGCGACGCACGATGGAGGGCCCGGACATCGGTCTGTTGCCTGGCGCCGCCCTGGCTTTGAGCATCGCCCTGGGAGAGTTGACGACCAACGCGGCGAAGTATGGAGCCTTGTCCGTCAGTCGGGGGACGGTGAGCATCAGCTGGGAGCGGAGAGAGGCGCCGGGCAAGTCGCGGCTTTACCTGGTCTGGCGGGAGCGGAACGGGCCTCCGGTGCGTTCGCCGGAGCGGCGGGGGTTCGGTTCGCGTCTGATCGAGCGGGGCATGATCTCTCGTCTGGGCGGCTCGGCCAAGCTGACGTTCGACGTCGAAGGCCTCACCTGCGAAATCGAGCTTCCGTTGGATCGGGTCGCGCCATGATGCAAGACCGGACGTTGGCCGAACTCAGGGTCCTTGTGGTCGAGGACGAGGTGATGGTCGCCTTGCTGGTCGAGGACCTGTTGCAGAGCTCCGGCTGCGACGTCGTCGGACCGGTCGGCACGGTCGCCGAGGCGCTCGATCTGTTGGCCAGGGAGCGGATCGACGGCGCGGTGCTGGACGTGAACCTTGGCAGCGACCGGGTCTATCCGGTGGCCGACGCGCTCAGGCAATTGGCGGTCCCCTTCGTTTTCGTCACTGGATACGGGCGCTCTGGCATCGCCAGGCCCTACGGCCACAACCCCACGATCGAGAAACCGTTCAATATGGCCACCTTTGCCCAGGACGTCGCGGCCGCGCTCGGCGAACCGGCCCGCGGCGGCGCCGGGTGAAACGGCGCACGCCGGCCCGACCGGTCGCCACCGGGGCGTGCGGCGCCGCTAGGACTGGTAAGGACTGCGCTGGTATATTCGTCCGGCCCGGGCCGCTCCGGCTCGCCAGGCGAGGAGGCGATGACCTCTATCATCGTAGGGTCGGCGTCGAGGCGCCGAACGCCGACGCGCGCGTCGCAGGCGATGTTCGCTCTCAAGGCGGCCGTCTTTCAGGTCCGTCGCGGGGTCGCGGAACTTGGTCGCGCGCCGAGGCGCCTGGCGCGGGCGGCCGACTGCTCGAGGTTCGGCGCCCCGGTGGCGCATTCGGTCACCCCGCTCTGGGCCGATCCCAGCCTTTCCGAGCAGGCGATGCAGCTGGGCAAGGTGCAGAACCTGCGCCGGGCGGCCGCCGCGCTCGACGGCCTCGTGCTAGGGCCGGGCCAGGTGTTCAGCTTCTGGCGCCAGGTTGGGCGGGCGACGAAGGGCAGGGGGTTCGTGGCCGGCCGCATGCTGCGCGAGGGCTGCATGATGCCGGCGATCGGCGGCGGCCTCTGCCAGCTCTCCAACGCGCTCTACGACGTGGCGCTGCAGGCCGGCTGCCGGATCGTCGAGCGGCACGCTCACTCCTTCCGTGTCCCTGGCTCGGCCGCCGAGGGGGGACGCGACGCCACGGTCGCCTGGAACTACGTCGACCTGCGCTTCGCCGCCCCGCGCGAGCTGCTGCTCAGTGTCCGTCTGGATCGGCGGGACCTGTCCATCAGTCTACGGGCGAAAGGCAATGATCGCGCAGCGACGATGGAACTGGCCGCGCCGCAGTCTGCGGGGCCGCCTGAGGTCGAGAGCTGCGACGAGTGCGACGAGACCGACTGCGCCTTCCACGAAGCCGGCGGGCCGGCGCTGATCGCCGGCAGGTCGGCGTTCGTCGTCGACAAGTCCTGGCCGGAGCTGGCGGCCTATGTCGCCGGATCGCGTGGCCCCGGCGACCTGATCTGCGCGCCGAGCCTGCGGCGCTGGTCGCGCGAGGGCTTCGCGGCAGCTTACGAGGCACGCTGGGAGGGCGCGATGCGCTCGCTCGGCTGGCGACTGACGCCGCCGCAAGGCGCGGCCCGCCGCACCGCGGACGCGGCCACCACCGCGGCGATCGCCCGGGCGCTGGCGCGGCGGCTCGGCCCCGAGATCACCGAACTGACCGTCGCTCAGTCGCTGCTGCCGGGGCTATGGCGCGAGGGCGCGCTCGGCGGCCGGGCGGTCCGGGTGCTGATGACGCGGCTGCCGATCGCGGTGCTGCAGGCCCGGCTCGACGCCGCGGCGGCGAAGCACGCTGACCGGCCGACGCTCGGCGACTACCGCGCCGAGCCATGGTTGGCCGAGGCGGAAGCCGAGGCGCTGGCTGCGGCCGACGAGATCGTCACGCCGCATTTTGAGATCGCGGGCCTGTTCGGCGATCGCGCCCAGCTGCTCGACTGGCGCCGGCCGACGCCGCGGCAAACGCCGCCAGTCCGAGGCGATGTCTTCGCCTTCCCGGGGCCCACGGTGGCGCGCAAGGGCGCCTACGAGGTGCGCGACGCCGCGCGGCGGCTGGGCGTGCGCCTGCGGCCGATCGGCGCCGAGCTGGAAGGAGACGGCTTCTGGACCGGCGTCGAGCTCGCGCCTGAGCCGCCGGGCGGCGGATGGCTCGACGGCGTCCGCGCGGTCGTGCATCCGGCCCTGGCGGAGGGCGCCCCGCGACGCTTGCTCGAAGCGCTGGCCGCTGGCGTGCCGGTGATCGCGACCGCGGCCTGCGGCCTGCCGCCCCAGCCGGGGCTGACCCTCGCGCCGATGGACGACGTCGACGCGCTCGTCGCCGCGATGGCCGCGATCTAGGCGTCGTTCTTCATCGTCACGGTGAGCGGCTGACAGATCGCCTGGAACACCTGCAGCGCCTCGCATTGCGCAGCGTGCGCCGCCAGCGCCGGCCAGCGGGCCGGGTCGAACAGGCCCGGATGGGCTTCGTCGGTGAAGCGCAGCGCGCAGGCGGCGGCGATATCCGCATGGCCAATGGCCCCGCCGAGCCAGAAGGCGGAGGGCGCGCGCGCCCGGTCACGCTCGAGAGCGTCGAGCACGTCGCCGATCTGCGCGCGGCAGCGGTCGATCCAGACCTGCGACGGCGCCTCGTGCAGGAGGCTCTCGTAGAACAGGCTGAGCGCCTTCTCCGCCAGCCCGGTCGAGAGCGCACACACCTTGAGCCCCCGGCGCCGTTCGGGCCCCGAGCGCGGCAGCAGCGCTTCCGTCGGCCCCGCCATCTCGTCCAGCGCATCGATGATTGCGCTGCTCTCGATCAGCACCTCGCCATCGTCGAGGATCAGCGTCGGCACCCGGCGCAGCGGATTGATCGCCGCGAGCTTGTCGGCGTCGGCCCACACCGACCAGGGTCGCTGCTCGAAGTCGAACCCATAGAGCTTCATCGCAATCGCGACGCGGCGGGCGAAGGGGCTGTCGAACTGGCCGATCAGGATCATGGCGTCTTAAGGCTCCGCTTGGAGGCTGGGACGGCGGAGCTAATGGGCGGACCTCGCCAGGACAAGCTTCGGGCGTAGCGGCGCCCGATCAAACTCGGTTACAGATTGCAATCGCGTGCGTGGGGAAGAGTGATGAACCGTCAGAAGGCCGGCGACGACGAGAGGGTCGGGCTCAAGATCGGGCCGCCGGAACTCACCTGCTACAAGCTCTGGCCGACGTCGCCCGAGCTGACCCCAGCGAAGGCCGACCGCGACTGGATGGACATGACCAGCGAGCGGTACGCCTACCGCTGCATCCCGCTCTCCATCGCCAACGCCAGCGGCTGGGAGATCAGCCTGCCGTTCGCCTTCGAGGCGGCCTGGTATGGCGGCGACGACATGAACACGATCCAGTTCCGCTCAAACGACGCGCGGGTGAAGCACCATGTCACCTCGCACTTCGGTCACGGCGTGATCACCTTCCACACCGGCTGGCTGTTCCGCACATCGCCGGGCTGGGCCTGCTGGGCCCGCGGCGCGCCGAACTCGGTCAAGCACGGCATCGTGCCCCTCGATGGCCTGGTCGAGACCGACTGGCTGCCGTTCCCCTTCACCATGAACTGGAAGTTCACCCAGCCCGGCGTGGTGCGCTTCGAGGCGGGCGAGCCGTTCTGCTTCGTCACGCTGGCGCCGCACGGCCTGCTGGACCAGGTGCAGCCGCGCCTGGCCTCGCTGGATGACGATCCCAAGCTGAAGGCCGCCTACGACGAGTGGAGCGCCAGCCGCGCGGACTTCGGCAAGCGCCTGGCGGCGCGCGAGGAAGGCGCCGTGGCCGAGAAGTGGCAACGCACCTACGTCCAGGGCCGCGGCGGCGTCGAGGACGGCGCGCCGGCCTATCACCTGTCCAAGCGCCGCCTGAAAGCGCCGCGCTAAGACGCGAGGGCAGGGGGGCGAGGCATGTACGGCTTCTGGAACCGCCAGGTCTGGATGTGGGTGATCACCATTCCCGCGGTCATTTTCGGTGGGCTCGCGGTGATGGGCGATTCGATCCTGATCGCCCTGAGGCTCTGGTGGGTCGCTGGACCAATCCTGCTCGCGATCGCCATTCCGATCTGGTTCTCGCTTGGACCTGCCAAATCTCGCGAACAGAAGGCGGCCGGCGGACCGGTCGAGCGTGCGAAGTTCGACGGCCCCGACTTCGTCGCGCGGTTGGTGATGACACCGATCCTGACGCTGCTGGCGCTGTTCGCCATCGCGCTGCTGTTCGCCTTCATCATTTGGCTGCAGCCCTACTGGCTGATCATCGGCCCAGTCTACGGCGGCTTCGCCCTGCTGCTGATCTGGGCGTGGGCCAAGGACGAGTTGGCCAAGCGGGCGGCGACGAGAGCGGCGAGCCCCGCGCGGAGCGACCACCCGGCCTCCTAGAGCCCGCCGACCGGCCGCAGTCCCGCGCCCAGGCGCTTCCAGCCGAGCCGTGCGGCCAGCGCACGGACTTCGTCGGCGTGGCCCGCCGTCAGGTGCAACTTCTGGTAACGGCCGGCGGCGTGGCGCATGGCCCAAGGCGTCAGCGGGACATCGCCCTCCAGCTCGGGCTGCAGCCGCGCCATCACGCTCTTCCAGAAATGCGGCCGACTGCCGTCGGCGTCGGTGAAGCCGTATTCCTCGGCCAGGTCGGCCGCGAAGAAGGCGCCGCCGGCTTTCGCACCGACGTTCGGATCCGCCGCCAGCGCCGCGACCGCGCGCCCGACGTAGCGGGGCGACTCCGAGGCGGCGAAGTCGGGATCGCGCTGGGCGCCATCGCGCCAGTTGGATTCGCTGACGCCGAAGTTCTGCAGCATCGCCTCCGAGCGCAGGAAGCCGGGCGACAGCGCCAGCGCGGTGACGCCGGTCCGGGCCAGGTCCCAGGCCATAGCGTAGGCGAGGCGGTTCACCGACGCCTTGACGAAGTCGTAGAGCAGCTGGCCGCGATAGCCGGTCTCGGCGCCATCGGTGATCTCGACGATCAGGCCGCGCTTGGCCTCGACCATCATCGGCGCGCAGTGGCGGGCGGTGATCCAGTGGCTGAGGATCGCGCGGTCGACCAGCGTGCGGACGGCGGTCAGGTCCTGAGTTCCAGAACGGCGCGCCCCAGTCCACCAGATCATCGCCGCCCCAGATGTCGTTCACCAGGACGTCGAGCCGGCCGTCCTCGGCCTTGATCCGCGCCGCCAGCGCCGCGACCTCGGCCTCCACCGTGTGATCGACCCGCACCGCGACGGCCGCGCCGCCGTCGGCCGCGATCAGCTCCGCCGTCTCCTCGATCGTCTCCGGCCGGCCCGGCGTCGCCGGCGCGCCGCGCGTGCTGCGTCCCGTGCACCAGACCCTGGCCCCGGCGGCGGCGAGTTCGCGGGCGATGCCGCGCCCGGCGGCCCGTGTCGCGCCGGCGACCAGGGCGATCTGTCCGTCAAGTGGCCGCGTCATCCGCTTCCCAGTTCTGCTGTTCATCTCGTATAAATGAACGTACATTTATATTCAACCATGGCCCGGACCAAGACCATCAGCGACGAGGCGGTGTTGGCGGCGGCCGCAAGCGTGATGTTCGCCAAGGGGCCGTCGGAGTTCACACTCGCCGACGTCGCCAAGGCGGCCGGCATCGCGCCGGCGACGCTGGTGCAGCGGTTCGACGACAAGCACGGCCTGACCGTCGCGGCGATCGCGCAGGACAATCGCACATTCGAGCGCTTCTTGGCTGAGCTGCCCGAGGGGAGGGGGGCCGACGCGGTGATCGACATCTTCGCGCGGATGTTCCCGGATGTCGGCGAGGACGTCGGCCACTTCGCCGACCAGCTGCTGTGGCTGCGCCAGGACATGCGCGATCCCGACCTCAACCGCCTGGCGCGCGAGCGCTTCGCCGCCCTGCGCGTCGCCGTCGCCCGGCGCATGCCCCCGCTGCCGATCCCGGCCGAGGAGGCGGCCTCGCTGGTCGAGGCGCAGTGGCAGGGCGTGCTGGTGCAGTGGGGCATCTTCCGCGAGGGCCGGCTTGCCGACTTCGTCGCCGAACGTCTGCAGAGTCTGGTTCCGGCTGATCTGACGTTTCGACCGCAAGGAACGGGTGCGGCTGCGGATACCGGCGTCGGCGGACGTCGCTTTCGCTACGCGCCGCCGCACGCTGGCCCGGCCCCCTGCGGGCGATCGATGCGATCAAGCCGAGCTTCATCGCGGACTACGTCATGGATGCCGAACTGCGCATCGCCGATCATCCGGCGCTGGAGGGGTACCTGAAGGCGCTCTCCGGGGATGGGCCGGACTAGCGGAGGGTCGGGCGTGCGCGAACCGCCCGACCGCCCGAAACTACGCGGCGTAGAGCTTCGACGAGGCTTTCATGTAGCGCAGGTACATCAGCATCGTGCCGACGTCCTCGCCGGTCTCCGGGTCCGCCGCCCAGGCGCGGTACCAGACGTTTTCGGTCTTCGGGCTCTCGGTCAGCGCCAGCACCTTGGCGCGGACCTTGTAGGGCGTTTCGGCCCGCATCGGACCCTTCAGCTGCTGGATCTCGATCGCGCCGAACAGGCCTACGGCGGTGCCGTCGGTCTTGTACAGCTTCTCCTGCGCGCTGCCGCGGAACAGGTGCACGATCATCGACGGCGGCAGGATCGCCTTCTCGCCAAGATAGACCGGCAGGGACTCGGTGATGTGCTCCAGCCGCCGATCGATCGCCTCGCGGCTGACGGTGACGTCCAGCCCAGTGGTCTCGTCGCCGACCTTGACGTTCTTCAGGATGCGCAGCGCGCCAGGCGCGGCCTGGCCTTTCATCAGGTTCTCGACCGCCGTGCCTTCGTCATGGCCCTGGCAGCTGGCCGTGCCCTCGGCGATCAGCGCGCCCGCTTCGTTCTCCATCCACAGCCGCGCGTGCGGATCGCCCGCCTTGCCGAACGCCCGGACCGGTTCACGGTCGACGGTCGCCTGGCGGAAGTAGAACGACATGTTGCCGCGCTTCCACCAGTCCTCGCCGTAGAGCTTCAGCACCACCGGCGCGAACTGGTCCATATGGATCGAGCCGGCCACCGTGCCGCCCTTGAAGCCGAGCTTGGAGGCGGTGGCGTCGTCGTGGATCGATCCCTTGGATTGCGCCGCGGAATTGACCGGAACGCGGAGCTCGCCGCGAACGTCGGCGGTGTCGGTGGCAAGGCTCATGTGAAGATCCTCCTGGCGCCGCTGCCGGGCGACCTGTTGGTGTGTTGGTCAAGACCATAGTCCCGCGTTGGAAGCGGTCAACGCTGCTTAGAGATTTCTCGCGGCTCACCTCCCTCCCCCTCGTGGGGAGGGACAGACCGCGAAGCGGTCAGGGTGGGGGAGCGCGGTGAGGTGCGACGAAGCCAAACGAGATTGTTGTCGCGTCGGACACCCCCACCCGACCTTCGCTTCGCTCGGCCACCCTCCCCATGAAGGGGAGGGAGGGCTGAAACGCTGATTGGTCTTGCGCGCGGCCATCGCCGCATGGTCGTTTCGCCGCCATGAGCCGACGCTTCATCGCCGCCATAGACCAGGGCACCACGTCCTCGCGCTGCATGCTGTTCGATGCCGCCGGCGCGATCGTTTCGGTCGCACAGCAGGAACACCGCCAGATCTATCCGCGACCCGGCTGGGTCGAGCACGACGCGCTCGAGATCTGGGCCAACGTGCAGGCGGTGATCGCTGGCGCTATGACCCAAGCCGGCGCCAGCGCCGCCGACATCGCCGCGGTCGGCATCACCAACCAGCGCGAGACGACGGTGGTCTGGGAGAAGGCGACGGGGCGGCCGATCGCCAACGCGATCGTGTGGCAGGACACCCGCACCGACAAGTTGGTCGAGGAACTGGGCGGCGAGGCGGGCCAGGATCGCTTCCGCGCGGCGTGCGGGCTGCCGCTGGCGACCTACTTTTCCGGGCCGAAGATCCGCTGGCTGCTGGACAACACGCCCGGCGCCCGCGCTGCCGCCGAGCGCGGCGAGCTGCTGTTCGGCACCATCGACGCCTGGCTGATCTGGAACCTGACCGGCCGCCACGTCACCGACGTCACCAACGCCTCGCGCTCGATGCTGATGCGTTTGTCGACGCTGGCCTGGGACGACCTCTTGTTGGAGGGGATCGGCGTCCCACGCGCGATGCTGCCGGAAATCAGGCCGTCGTCGGAGGTCTATGGCCAGGCGCGCGGCCTGTTGGACGGCGTGCCGGTCGCCTCGGCGCTGGGCGACCAGCAGGCGGCGCTGTTCGGCCAGACCTGTTTCGAGCCGGGGGAGGGCAAGTGCACCTACGGTACCGGCAGCTTCCTGCTGGTCAACACCGGCCCGCGGCCCGTGCCGTCGGCCAGCGGCCTGCTCACCACGCTCGGCTATCAGATCGGCGGCGAGGCGGCGGTTTACGCCCTGGAGGGCTCGATCGCCGTGGCCGGCTCGCTGGTGCAGTGGGTGCGCGACAATCTCGGCCTGATCGCCTCGGCGCCGGAGATCGAGCCGCTGGCCCGCTCAGTAACCGACAACGGTGGCTGCTATTTCGTGCCGGCGTTCGCGGGCCTGTTCGCGCCGCACTGGCGCTCCGACGCGCGGGGCGTGATCGTGGGGCTGACCGGATACGTCGGCAAAGGCCACATCGCCCGGGCGGTGCTGGAGGCGGTGGCCTGGCAGACCCGCGAGGTTGTCGACGCCATGGCCGCCGACGCTGGCGCGCCGCTGACCGCGCTGAAGGTCGACGGCGGCATGACCGCCAACGAACTCTTGATGCAGTTCCAGGCCGACGTGCTCGACGTGCCGGTGGTCCGCCCCGCGATCACCGAGACCACCTGCCTCGGCGCCGCCTACGCCGCCGGCCTCGCGGTCGGCTTCTGGCCCGACCTCGCGACGCTGAAGTCGCACTGGCGCCAGGACGCCGAATGGCGCCCGGCGATGACGGGCGAAACGCGCGACCACGAATATCGCCAGTGGAAAAAGGCGGTGCAGCGGACGTTGAACTGGGTGGATTAGAGCGCGATGCGCTTGGTCAGTGCGGCGGCTCGCGGCCGCGGATCCGGTCGAAGCCGGCCTTGATGCCCTCGAAGCGCGCCGCGATCGCGGGTTCGAACTCGGTGTCGGTGAAGATGTAAGGCCAGTCGCCCTCGATCCCCTCGCGCACCAGCTCGCCGACGTAGAGCGGATCGATGCCGCCCTCGACGCGCTGGCGCACGTTGCCGAGCCAGGTCTCGATGGCCGCCTGTCCGGCCGCGGGGCGCGGGGGAAGCGCCCCCGCGAACCGCTCCGGCAGGTTGCGCGCGGAGTCGACGATGTGGGTGCGGATGAAGCCGGGGCACAGCACCGAGACGCCGATGCCGCGCGGCGCCAGTTCGACCCGCAGCCCCTCCGACAGCGCCACGACGCCGTACTTGGTGACGTTGTAGGCGTTGCCGCTGCCCGAGATCAGCCCGGCGATCGAGGCGGTGTTGACGATGTGGCCGCCCTGGCCGTGACGCTCGATCAGGGGTCCGAAGATCTCGACGCCCCAGATCACCGCCATCAGGTTGACGCCGATGGTCCAGCTCCAGCCGGCTTCGGTCCAGGCGCCATAGGCGCCGCCGCCGGCGACGCCGGCGTTGTTGTGCACGATGTGGACTTCGCCGTAGCGCGCCAGGGTGGCGTCGGCCGCCGCCTGCAGCTCCGACTTCAGCGAGACGTCGGCCACCACGGCGTCGACATCGGCGTTGGTGCGCTTCAGCTCGGCGACGGCCTTGTCCAGCGCGCCCCGTTCGATGTCGCACATCATCACCTTGACGCCGGCCTGCGCCAGGCGCGTGGCGACGCCCAGGCCGATGCCGGACGCCGCGCCGGTGATGAACGCGGTCTTGCCCACCAGATCCTTCATGCATCCTCCTCGCGGTCTCGAGCGACGCCCGTTCATCGTCCTATAGAACGGCGGGTCCGCGCCCAGAAGCGCCGTTCGAGCCTGCTCCTCCCCTCGCTTCAGGCGAGGGGAGGTGTCGCGATGGCGAGCCGCGGCAAGGCGAGCCGCGACGGAGGGGAGACTCGCACCGGCAGCGGTGGCAGCCGGCGGCGCGGCTCCCCCCATCGTCGCGCTTCGGTCGCTGACGCTCCCTCGCTTGCGACACTTCCCCCCGCTCACGGGGGGAAGAGCGTTTTGTCGCGAGGGATGTGGGGAAGGGATGTGAGGTTACCGCCGTGAGTTGGGCCACGGCGAAGGCTTATCCAGTGCTTCCCCGCCCTCGTCCTCGGCTCTAACGTGCCCTTCCAGGGAGAAATCGACATGAGCTTCGAAGTCCTGGCCGAGGGGCTGCAGTTTCCCGAGGGGCCGATCGCGATGGCGGACGGCTCGGTGATCCTGGTGGAGATCGCGCGGGGCGCACTCAGCCGGGTGTGGAACGGCAAGGTCGAGGTGGTGTGCGACCTCGGCGGCGGACCCAACGGCGCGGCGCTGGGTCCGGACGGCGCGGTCTACGTCGCCAACAACGGCGGCGGCGGCCTTCCGGCGGGCGCCCGGGCGCTGGCGCCGCAGCAGGGCGGGATCGACCGCGTCGACCTCGCTACCGGCAAGGGCGAGCGGCTGTACGACAAGGTGGGCGAGCACGCCCTGTCGGCGCCTAACGACATCGTGTTCGACCGCGAGGGCGGCTTCTGGTTCACCGATTTCGGCCGCACGACGGGGCGCATGCGCCACCTCAGCGGCGTCTACTACGGCCGGCCGGACGGCTCGAAGGTCGAGGAAGTCTCGTTTGGGGGCACCGGCTACAACGGCATCGGCCTCTCGCCCGACGAGCGGACGGTCTACGCGGCCGAGACCCACACCGGCCGGCTGATCGCGTTCGACCTCGCCGGGCCAGGGCAGGTGGTGAAGGGCGGACGCGGCGGGCGCCTGGTGGGGGCCGCGCCAGGGCGGGCGTTCTTCGACAGCCTCGCGGTGCAGGCCAATGGCGACATCTGCGTCGCTTCGATCGCGGACGGGATCACCACAATGTCGCCGGCCGGCGAGTGTCGACAGACTCCGTTGCCGGACCGGATGGTGACCAACATCTGCTTCGGCGGGCCTGACCTGCGCGACGCCTACATCACCATGTCGGGCGTCGGCCAACTGATCCGGATGCGCTGGCCCGAGCCTGGCCTGAGGCTCAACTTCGCCAGCTAGGTCTCGCTCAACCCGACGACGCGTTACGAACGGAGGCCATCAGGCGGCCGGGACGGTCGGCGTCACCAGTGTGTTCGCTGGCGGCGCGGCGCAGCCGCCGGCCCTGGCCTGGACGACGTAGAACAGCGCCCGACCCTCGGCGGCGTGCATGCGCTGGGCCTCCGGGTTCGGCGCTTGCGCGGTCTCACTCCGGCCGCGCGCGCCGTATGAGGTCGGCTCGGCCTGGGCGGCCTGGCCGATCTGCTGGCTCCAGCTGGCGAGAATCGAGCTGCAGGCTTCCACGGACGCCTGGGCGACGACGTCGGCCGGGTCGCGCGACGGCGCCAGGACGTAGCCCCAACGATGAATGCAGTCGTCGAAGGCGATGGCGGGATCGCTGACCGTCGCCGGGGCCAGGCCGCTCGCGGCGTTCGCCGCCGCCGGGCTGGTGGGAAACGGCGTGCAGTACTTGCCGCCCGCGAGCGAAATGTTGCCGCCGGCGGTCACGGCCTGCCGATTGCATCCGGTCAGCAGCGCCGCGGTGGCCGCGACGAGCGCGACACCCATCTTCGTGCGCACGTGTTTCTCCCTGATTGGCCGCTGCGCCAGCTGGCGCGGTTTCCGCAGCCACAACGCAAAACCTCCCGATTGGATGCGCGCCGCCGCAAAAGCGTGCGCCTCAATGGAGCCCAATCCACGTCAGAACGTTGGACCTGACACGGGGATGCTTCGCGAGGTTCCGCAGATGCGCGACTTCTTAAGGGCCAGCGCCGCGGCGTTGCTTTGTGCGTCGCTCGTGACCTCGGGGCCCGTCATGGCCGGCCCGCACGGCGGCGAAGGCCGCGGCGGCGGAGGCGGTTATCACGGCGGCGGTGGGGGTGGCGGGTTTCACGGGAGCGGCGGCGGCGGATTCCACCAAGGGGGCTTCGCCGGCGCCGGATTCCGGGGCGGCGGATTTCCGGGAGGCGGGCGCAGCGGCTCTGGCGACTTCCGCGGCGGTGGGGTTCGGGGCGGCGGCTTCGCCACGCGCGGGCCGATGCGCAGCTTTTCGGGTGGGGCGCGAACGCGCGGCGGATTTGGTCGCGGCGGCGGCCTCGCGGGGCGGCCGCGTCAGGGGCCTTATGCTGGCGCCGCGCAGGGGCGGATGACCGGCGGCCGACACGGGCTGGTCGAGCGGGGCGGCTTCGGCCGCGGCGCCGGACCGCAACGGAGGACCTTCGCCGCGCGCTCGGTAACGGGGCCGCGGTTCGCCGGCGCGAGCCCGGCCGGTCGCTCCTTCGGCGAGCGCGGTGCGCTGGCCGCCGCGGCGACGCGCCCCGGCTTCTCCGGTGACTTCCGCGGCGGCTGGAATGGCTGGCGCGGCGACGGTTGGAGTGGCTGGCGCGGCGGCGATTGGGACGATCGCTGGGGCTGGGGGCTTGGGATCGGACTCACCGGCTTCGCGCTCGGCGTCACCTTCGGCAATCCCGACTGGGGTCCCTATTGGGATCCGTTCTGGGATCCCTACGGGTACGCGTGGGGCCCGCCCTATGGCGGCTACTGGGGCGTCGACTACGGGTTCTGGTCGCCGGGCTACTTCGGCTATTGGGGGCCCGGCTACGCCGCTTTCGACTGGGGCGATCCCTACGCCGACGGCTGGGGTCCGCCGTACGACGCCGTCTATCCCTACTGGCGGCCGCGTGTGTGGCGCCAGTATCGCCGGCCGATCGAGGCAGTGAGCTACGTCCCCGAGGTCGAGCCCGCCGTCTACACCGTCGCCGTTCGATACGACCTGCCCGCCGACTGCAGCGGCGGACACTATGTCTGGGACGACGATCTCGGCGGCTACGTCTTCCGGCCCTACGCCTATCCGTGCTGATGGGCCCGTCGGTCGGACCTCACCTGGGTGACATCGCCGCCGCACAGTAGTCCGCGAGGCGCCGCAAGGCCGCCCCGCCGTCGCCGCGGTAGGACGAGCCGTGCATCACCGCCAGCGTCGTCGGCGAGAGGTCGGCCAGAGCCCTGACGACAGACGTCGTGCTGGGCGCCATCGTCATCGCGTGGAACATGTCCTCCATCGCGCACGCCGCTTCGGTGATGTCGGTGTCGACGATCGCTGGCCCGTCGCCACCGTGGGTCAGCAGGTCGCCGCAAAACAGCGTGCGCTGGGTCTCCTCCCAAATCGCGCCGGCCTCCCAGCCGTGCGGCACGTGCGGGGTGTCGATCCAGCGCACCCTGCGGCCGCCCAGGTCGATCACTTCGCCGTCGTCCAGCGCGCGAGGCGGCCGATCGGCAAGGTCGCCGAGCGACACCTGGCAAGCGAGCCGGGAGTGGACCACTTCCGCGGCAGGCGCGGCGGCGAGCCAATGGTTGAGCGAGCCGCACTCATCCGCCTCGACATGCCCGAACGAGAGGTAGCGAATGCGCGCCAGCGGCGTCACCCGGGCGACCGCAGCCGAGATCGACGGGAAGAAGCCGCGCTGACCCAGGTGGAACAGCATGGGCGCGTCGGCGTCGATCAGGAACTGGTTGAAGGTGAACGGCTCTGGCCCGATGCCGTCAACCGCGGTCGAGAAGCGATAGACTCGATCGGCGATCTCGTCGGTTCTGGTCTCCATCGTATCCTCCGGCTGGTGACAATTGTCCCTTAGCATCGATCGAGCGCGGTTGGGTCGGCATAGGGCGGCGATCCTTGTCCGCCCCCCGCGGCGGCGCTAAGGCGGGCGGACTGCTGCGGGGGCCGCCATGCCGAATCCGGAAAGCCTGATCGACACGCTCGCGCTCGAGCGGATCGAGGTGAACCTGTTCCGCGGCCTGGCGCCCCGCGACGACGGCCCGCGGATCTTCGGCGGTCTGGTGATCGCCCAGGCGCTGCTGGCGGCCTACGCCACCGTAGAGAAGAGCCTGTGCCACTCGATCCACTGCTATTTCCTGCGGCCCGGCGACCCGTCCATCCCGATCCTTTACGAGGTCGACCGCGCCCGCGACGGCCGCTCGTTCACCTCGCGCCGCGTGACCGCGATCCAGCACGGCGAGCAGATCTTCAACCTCGCCGGCTCGTTCCAGCACCCGGAGGAAGGTCTGGAACACCAGGACCCGATGCCCGCGGCGCCGCCGCCGGACGTGCTTGCCGACGAGAGCGAGCGGCGACGCAAGCTGCTCGCCAACCTGCCTGAGCCGATGCGCCAGATGGCCGAACGGCCGCGGCCGATCGACATGCGTCCGGTCGATCCGGAAGCGTTCATGGCCGGTAAGGCCGCGCCGCCGTTCCAGAACGTCTGGATGCGCGCCGCCCAGCCGATCGGCGACGATCCGGTCTTCAACCAGGCGGTGCTGGCCTACGCTTCCGACATGAGTTTCCTGTCCACCTCGATGCGGCCGCACGGCCTCAGCTGGCAGGTGGGCGGGCTGACGACCGCCAGCATCGACCACGCCCTCTGGTTCCATCGTCCGTGCAACTTCAACGACTGGCACCTGTTCGCGCAGAAGAGCCCGTCGGCTTCGGGCGCGCGGGGCTTCAACATTGGCGAGATCTACAGCCAGGACGGCCGCCTGGTCGCCTCCGCCGCCCAGGAAGGGCTGATGCGGTATCGGCCACCCGCGCCTAACTGAAGTCTTGACTTAATTAAGCGCCGCACGAAGATGGCCTCGTGGAACCATTTGTCGCTCTCGCTGATCCGACGCGCCGGCGCATCGTCGAGGCGCTGACGGCTGGGCCGCTGTCGTCCGGCGAAATCGCCGCGCGGTTCCCGATCTCGGCGCCGGCGATCTCCCAGCACCTGAAGACGCTGAAGGCGGCGCGGCTCGTGCGGGTGCGCTCCGAAGCCCAGAGACGGATCTATGAGATCGATCCGGAGGGCATTGAGGCGGTCGCCGGCTGGGCGGACGGCGTGCGGCGGCACTGGGCCGCCAAGCTGGAACAGCTGGAAACGACGCTGCAACTCAAGGACTGAGCCATGGCCGATCTCGGGGAGATGTTCCGCGCGCCGGGCGTGCGCTTCTGGCGCCGGCTGCCGGGTCCGATCGAGCGGGTCTGGGCGCACCTGACCGATCCCGCGCGCCTGGGCGGCTGGTACGACGCTGGCAGCACGATCGAGCCGCGCGAAGGCGGCGCCGTCCGGCTCAACGACGGTCACATCCGCGGCGTCGTCACCCAGTGGCGCCCGCCGGTGAAGTTCGCCCACACCTGGAATGTGTTCGCTCCCGGCGAGGCGGTCTCGGCATTTCCGGAATCCTATCTGACGCTCGAGCTGACCCAGGAGGGCGGCGATGTCGGTCTGACGCTAATTCACCTGCCGGTGCTCGACCGCTTCGAGCCGCAGAACGCGATGGGCTGGGCCACCTTCCTCGACATCGTCGAAGACACGGTGAAGGGCCGCGAGGTGCAGCCGCGCCGCGCCTACATGGAGCGCAACGCCGGCCTCTACGGCGTCGATTTGGGGAATCTGCAGCGGTGAGTCACGCTACCTTCCGGGTGCGACCAGGATCTTGATCTGGCTCTTGTCGGTCTGCAGGCGGACGAAGGCGTCGGGGGTTTCGTCGAGGCCGACGACGCCGGTGATAATATCGTTGTAGCGCGTGCGGCCTTCCGCCAGGTTTTCCAACGACTTGGCGAATTCTTCTCGCGAATAGCCGAGCACGAACCGGAGCTCGATTTCCTTGCCGATGAACGCGAGCGGTTCGATGCTGTCACGCTCGAGGCAGACGCCGGCGACAACGATGCGCGAGCCGCCGGGCGACCCTTCGGCCAGCGCCTGCAGCATGCCGGGCACGCCGACGCACTCGAAGATCAGCGGTCGCTTCACCGACTTGCCCATCGCGGCTGCGATCAGACCCTCGCCGCGGCTGGCCGGCACACCGAGTTCGGTCCACGCCGCGTGCGGCGAGACCTGCGCCGGATCGACGATCCTGTCCGCGCCCATCCGCTCGGCGGCCGCGCGGCGCTCAGGGGAATAGTCGGCGGCCACGATCGGCCCGAGTCCGCGCGCCTTGAGCGAAGCGATCACCGCCAGGCCCACCGGCCCACAGCCGACCACAAGAAAGACGTGGTCGCTCTGTGGATCGCCCATGGCGACGGCATGCTCGCCGACCGCCAGCGGCTCGGTCAGCGCCGCGTGCTCTGGCGAAAGGCCGTTGGGCACCGGAAGGGTCAGCATCTCCGAGAGCAGCAGCGTTTCGGCGAAGCCGCCCGGCACATCGCTCGAGTAGCCGATCGCCGCGCCGCCGGCGGCGCTCATCAGCACCGGCATCGAGACCACCACATCGCCGGCCTTGAACGCGCCGCCGCCCTCGAGCACCTCGCAGCAGAACTCGTGCCCGAACACCGTGTCCGCGCCCTTGCGCATCTGGTCGAAGCCGCCGAGGCGACGGCCTAGGTCGACCATGTGGTCGTAGTGATCGAGCGCGTGCAGGTCCGAGCCGCAGATGCCACAGACGAGGCTCTTGGCCAGGATCTGACCGGGCCCTGGCGTCGGCGCCGCCATCTGGTCCACGACCAGCTTGCCGTTCCGGCGGATCACCGCGCGCATGGGCTTACTCCGCCGCCTGCTCTTTCGTATTCAGCCCCATCATCTCGGCGATGACCGGGTTGATGTTCTCCGAGCCCTTTTCCTGCGCGTGCTGCAGGATGCGCATGCCCACCGCCATCCGGGCCTGACCGGTGAAGTCGAGCTTGTTCTCCTTGACCCAGGCCATCGAGGCCTCGCGGCCGACGTTGAGGTTCTGGAACCTGGGCGCGACGTAGCGGGCGAACAGCTCGTAGGACTGCTTGGTCGCGGTCCAGTTGGCCCAGTTGTGAGCCATGAACAGGAAGGCGCCGAAGCCGCCGGACTGGTCGACCAGCGCCTGGATCTTGTCCGCCGCATCGTCGGGGGTGCCGACCACGGCCATCGGCATCGACAGGAACGCCTCGACCGGGTCGCCGACGGTGTCGGGCACGATCGGCAGGTTGGCGATCTCGCGGAAGTAGAACAGCCATTTCTCCAGACCGAACCGGACGTCGGCCATCGCCTTTTCCTTGGTCTCGGCGATGTGCATCGGCCCGACCAGGCGCCAGGCCGAGCGGTCCATGGTCTGGCCGTTGTCGCGCGCCAGATCCTCGGCGATGGCCCAGTTGGAAGCGAGCGCATTGAAGCCGCCGTCCGACGTGGCGCCCAGCGAGAGCAGGCCGAGGCCGTGGCGACCCGCCGCCCGCGCCCCGGTCGGCGAGACCTGGCTGGCCACCGCGATCTCGACGCTGGGGCGTGAGTAGGGGCTCATCTGCAGCCGCGCCTTGTTCAGCTTGAACCAGTCGCTGTCGTGGCTGACTTCCTCGCCGCGCAGCAGGCGCACCAGCACCTCGAGCGCCTCGTCCATCATGTCGCGCTGACGGGCGATCGGGATGCCCATCATGTAGGCGTCGGACGAGAGCGCGCCTGGCCCGACGCCGAACATCACCCGACCGCGGGTCATGTGGTCGAGCTGGTTGATCCGGTCGGCCAGCATGAACGGGTGGTGGTAGGGCAGGGACGAGACGCCGGTGCCGAGCCGGATGTGCTTGGTGCGCTCGGCCGCGGCGGCGATGAACACCTCGGGACTGGCGATCAGCTCGTAGGCCGCCGAGTGGTGTTCGCCGATCCAGGCCTCATCGTAGCCCAGCTGGTCCAGCCATTCGACCAGTTCCAGGTCGCGCTGTATGGCGAGGGTGGGGTTCTCGTCGATCGGGTGGAACGGCGCGATGAAGGCGCCGAAGCGCAGTCTTGCAGGCAGCATTGGGTCCGTGGGGGCTGGGGTCCTGGCCGCGACCCTATGGCGCCGCCCGGAACCGCGCCAGTATGACGTACCGGCAGTTCGCAGCGGTTAGTTGTACCAGCTGCGCACGCTCGCCGGGTCGCGGCGGGCGTACATCTTCTGCGGCCCTTCGTCGGTCCAGCCATGGATCAGGTCCTGGCCGAGCAGCCGGGCCAGGCGCGCATCGTTGACGCCCTCCAGGTAGCCGTCCGGGACGTTGCGGCTGTAGTCCTCCTGCGGCTGCAGGTATTCGCGGCAGAAGTAGCAGGAGAGGTTGACCCGCAGGCCCGGGACCTTGCGCGCGAACGAGCCGTGCCAGGTGTTGCCGTGCCAGACGACCGCCGTGCCGGCCGGAACCTCGATCGGGATCACGCCGGCGTTGCGCCGGCCGCCCTCCAGACCGACCTCCCAGCGCGTCGGCTGGCGTTGCGCGCGGTGGCTGCCGGGCACCATCGCCAGACACCCGCGTTCCTCGGTGTAGTCGGTCAGCGCATAGTTGCAGTTGGCGACCTGGGAATAGGGCGTGAACGGATCGGGCGTGTTGTTACCGGTGTCGGAGTGCAGCAGCAGGCCGGCCCCGCCCGGACCTTTCAGGTGCGAGCCAAGGCTGGACAGGATGCAATGCTTGCCGAGCAGGTAGGTGATCAGCGCCAGCGGCTTCGGATTCAGCAGGCCGACCTTGAAGATCGGATCCTTGAACAGCAGGAACGGGATGAACGAGAGGTCCTCGTAGTCGGTCTCGTGCTCCAGATCGAGCTTGCGGCCGAGCCGTCGCTCCGAGATCTCGATGATCTTGTCCCGGGTCGCTTTCACCTCGTCGGGCGAGAGCGCGCCTTCGATGGTGGTGAAGCCAAACGCCTCCAGCTCGGCCAGGTTGGTCTCCAGGCCGAGATCGCGGATCTCGCGATAGATCTCGTTCAGATCCGGCGTCGCCGCCCAGTCGCCAATCTGCATGGCCGTCCTCCCGAGAACCTCGCCGTCTTCGACTTATCCGCGCCGCGTCCCCGAGGGTCAAGCGCCACTGAGTGACACTTTTTGCGGCTGTCCCGGGCCAAGCAGCCGCGCCCGGACCAGGGCGATCACCTCCAGCTCGGCCCGCTCGAGCTCGGCGTAGGCCTCGCGTCCCAGCACCATGGCCCCGACCGCGAAATTGCCGGCGGCGAGCGCGGCGGCCGCCACCTTGGAACGAACGTCCGTGGACGGATCCACGCCCCATTCGTCCGCCAAGGCTTGGGCGATCAGCGACTGATAATCGTGCTGGATCTCCATGTAGGCCTGGCGCACGGCTGGCTCGGTCGCGGCCAGCTTGCGGGTGTTGGCGAGCGGGCCGCGGCGCGAGATCGACCGCGCGTGGCTGGTCACGTGCGCCTGCCAGACGTCGATCACCGGTGTCGGACCGCGACGGACCAGCGTTGCGCGGAAAGCCTCCAGCGCCGCGTAGTGGCCGTAGAGCACGAGGTGGGCCTTGGTCGGGAAGTAGCGCAGCAGGGTGCGCTTGTGCACCTCGGCGGCCTCGGCGATCTCGTCGAGGGTAGTGGCCTCGTAGCCGCGCCTGGCGAACGCCGTCAGCGCCGCCTCGGCGATCTGGCCGCGCGTCCGCGCCATCTTGCGGGCCCTGAGCCCAGCTTCGCCCATTTCGGAGACTCCCTGGCGGTCATTGTCGCCAGGGTCGGCGGAGGCGCAAGCCTCGAGCTCGGGCGATCAGGCCGCGAGCATCGCCCGGAAGGCTTCGAAGATGCGCTCGATGGCCGGGTTCTTATGCGCCAGCACGCCGTCAGGGGTCTCTGGATGCACCAGCATCGTGGCGTTGGCCTCGAACAGCAGCACGCGGCCGTCGGGCAGCAGGCTGAAATCGGCGCCGCCGTAATCCAGGCCCATCGCCGCGCCGATCGCCTGCACCGCCGACCAGGCCGCCGGGCCGATCGCGGCGACCGGGTCGTCAAGGTAGCGCATCTCTTCGTCGAGACGCGCCTGATGGTCCTGCGTGCCGGAATGCTCGTAGTGGACCAGCCAGCTCGGGGCGATGGCGAGGTGGTAGGGCAAGGTCCGGCCGCCGACGAAGATCGCGCGGTACTTGCGGAAAAGACCGTCGTCGCCGTGAAAGTTCTCGAACTCGGTGAGGTAGTAGGCGCTGGCGGGCGTCAGCGCCTCGTCGGGGCCGCCGGCGCCGACCAGGAACAAGCCCTTGCCGCCATGTGAACCGATCGGCCGCACCAGGAACGGCTCGACGATCCCGACGCGCGCGGCGGCCGCCTTGACCCCGCCGTCCGTCACCTCGGCTGCGTCGACGCGCACCGTCCTGGGGACCTTGACGCCGGCGATAGCGCCGAACAGTTCGCCGGCGCGGTCTCGGCGGGTGCGCGAGATCCGCTCAGGCGGGTTCAGCAGGCGCGTCGGACAGAGTTCGGCGAAGCGAGCGGCGTTCGCGGCGGTGGGCCCGGCGAGGTCCTCGTCGCCGATGGCGTTGAACGCCAGGTCATACGCGGGCAGGTCAAGCATCTGCGCTTCGCTCGCGTATTCGACGAACCAGAGCAGCCGCGTGTAGCTCGCCGGCGGGATCAGGTATCGATCCGGCGTATTACCGCTCTCCGTCGTCGACAGAATCAGCACGCGCCGCAGCGGGTGGGCGGCGGTGGAAACCAGCAGGTTGCGCTCGGCGTAGGCGCGGTCGCGGTGGGCGCGGGCCTCGTCCGGCCGCTGCTCCTCCGCCATGAGGGCCGCGAGGTTCTGGTGCGCGCTCATCAGGTCGGGATCGATCGCCAGCGCGCGCTGGGCGTGGGCCGTCGCCTGCGCCTTGCGGCCAGCGAGGTAGTAGAGCGAGCTGAGGTTGGCGTGGGCCTTGGCGCTGGTCGGATCCAGCTCCAGCGCCCGGTGCAGATGGGCCGCCGCTTCACGTGGCCGCTCCAGTTCGATCAGCGCGAGGCCGAGGTTGAGGTGCGCATTGGTGCGGTTCGGGTCGAGTTGCAGGGCCCGCTCGAACGCGTCGGCGGCGGACTTGGCGTCGTGCAGGCCGCGCAGCGCCGTGCCGAGCGCCAGCCAGGCGTCGCAGAGATCGGGGTCGATCGAGAGCGCGCGCAGGGCGGCGAACTTCGCCGGTTCGGCCTCGCCGGCGTCGGCCATTGCCAGCGCGAAGCCGACGTGGGCGGCGGCCATGTGCGGCGCGAGATCGGCGGCGCGGGAGAAGGCGTCAGCCGCCTTGCGCACTTCGCCCAGGCCGCGCCAGGCGGCGGCGAGCGCCATTTGCGCGCCGGCGTCGTCGGGGGTCTGGGACACCGCCAATTCCGCCGCGACGAGCGCCTCGCTGTGTTCGCCGGTCTCGGATAGGGCGCGGGCGATGCCGACCAGAGCGGCGGCATGCGTTGGCTCGATCTCCAGCACCCGGCGGTAGGCGGCGATCGCGCCTGCGCGGTCGTCGCGCCAGTGACGGATGCTTGCCAGGGTGTACTGCGACTGCGCGTGATCGGGCTGCAGGTCGGCGAGGTGCTGGATCAGGATCTCAGCTTCGGCGGCCGAGCCGGCCTCGAAGCGCGCGAGGCCGAGCAGAAACAGAGCGGCGGGATTGTCGGGTTCGATCGTCAGGGCCTGGCGGAACAGCGCCTCGGCGCCCGCGCCGTCACCGGCGGCGTGACGCGCGACGCCCGCTTCCAGGAGGGCGTCGGGATTGTCGGCGCTCGCAAGCGCGACGGGCCCGATCATGGCGAGATTGAGGCGGTCATCCAAGCATCTAATGATCGCTGATTCTTGCCATCCCGTTGCCTTGCGCATGGCGTTTGCGGCCAGGCGTGATATGCTGCACCGCAACATGGCCGGCCACCCGACCGGCCCCCGCTCGAGAGGAGCTTGGCTGAAATGGCTTTGTCGCAGGAGTTTCCAGGCGCGGCGGTGGTGGGTGAGCGCGCTGAACGGGCGCTTCGCCTGCCGCTTGGCGTCACGTCCCCGCTGTGGGCGATGTTCGGCGCCGCAGCAAGCGCGGGCGTGGCCTACTGGTGGATGACCAGCTGGACCCGCGCGATGAACGTCGAGGCGCTCGCGCCGTTCGCGTTCGAGCCGCCCGCCAACGCGGCGTCGCCCGTTACGCCGACGCCGGTCGCCAAGGCCGCGCCGGTGGAGATCGTCGCCGAGCCGGAGCTGGCGCTCTCGCCGGAGCCGGAGGCGGTCGCAACCCCTGAACCGGTCGCGCCCGCGCCAGCCGTCGCCGAAGCGGTCATCGAGACGGTGGCCGACGACCTGACGCGCATGAGCGGCATCGGCCCGAAGCTCGCCGCCGGTCTGGCCGAGCTGGGCGTGACCCGCTTCGCGCAGATCGCCGTCTGGAAGGCCGACGACCTCGCCAGGATGGACGCTGCTTTGGCGCTGAAGGGCAGGGCGGTGCGGGAAGCCTGGGTCGCTCAGGCCAAGCGCCTGGCCGCCGGCTAGGCCTCGCCCGGCCGCTGACGGCCGCGCTTGCGACCGCCGCGCCGCGCGCTACGTTTGGCCCGGGGCGAGCATCGCGAGGTCTGCCACGTGTCGGTCACCGCCGCCGAGGCCCATCGGGCCTGGATCACCGCCGAGCGCATCAAACGGGTCGCTGACCGCCTGGTCGGACTTGGGCCGTTCAGCATCGGCCTCGACGGCCTGCTGGCGCCGGTGCCGATCGCCGGCACGCTGTTCTGTCTCGGGGCCGGCGTGTGGCTGATCGCCGAGGGTGCGAAGGCCGGGGCCTCGCCGATCACCCTGGCGCGCATGGTCCTCTACATCGCGATCCGGACCATTTCGTCGGTCATTCCGGTCGAGGGCTGGTTCGTCGACGTCTTCTTCCGCGCGCACATGATGGCGGCCAACGCGCTGCAAGCGGATATCGCCGCGCGGTTCGGCGAGCCCGCTAACCATGCGGTGCGTCAGGTCCAACGCCAACCATTGCGGTCGCTCTGGCCCGTAGCTCAACCTCTGGCGCCAGGCTGAACCTCGACGCTTGGAAAACTTAGCGATTCGCGGTCTGCGTTTACCGCGTTCGTAAACGAACGGTTTACGTTGTCTGGGCCAAATCGTCGCACTCGCCCACCTTCGGGCGGTTGTTGCGATTGGCGGCCAGATGATCGACGCCGACCCGATCTGCCAGGCGCCTCACGGCGCCGCCGGCTCAGCCGGCGGCCCGCCGTACGGCCCGACGCGGCGGACGGGCGGTCTCCGGCGTCTCCGGCAGGTAGCGCTGGAAATCGCGCGGGTGGACGAATTCCTCCCGGAACCAGGGCTGGTCGGTGGAATCGAACACATCCATCAGCCAGTCCTTGACCAGCTTCACGCGCCGCTGGTTCTCGATCATGTGCCGGTGGCGCAGGAACAGCCGGGGGTGGCTGAGCGGCTCGAGGTCGAGCATCACCAGCTCCGGCGCGAAGGTCAGCACGAACGTCGGCAACGCGCCAATGCCGGCGCCGGCGCGGATCGCCTGCAGGGTCGCGGCGCTGGAATTGCTGACGAACTGCGGATTGGTGAGCGTGCTGATCGCCACAGCCTTGGGATTCCAGCGGGACTTCTGTTCCCGGTGGCTGGTGTGGCGCACCGCCCGGTGCTCGGTCATCTCGGCGTAGGTCTTCGGCGTGCCGTAGAGGTCGAGGTAGTCGCGCGAGGCGAACGCGGCATAGTGCAGCGTCGCGATCGGGCTCGAAACCAGGTCCGACTCGTAGCTGTCGGACATCTCGAGCGCGAGGTCGGGCTCGGATTCGAGCATGCTGCCGATCCACAGCCCGCAGTCGATCGAAAGCTGGACCTGCGGGTTGGCCATCTGGAACTTGGGCAACTGAGGCGCCAGCAGGAAGCCGGAGATGCCGTCCGGCGCGGTCATCCGCACCCGGCCGGTGTCGCTGTGATCGTGGCCGGCGACGTCGCGCACGATCGACCCGCCGAGCCGCGCCATGCTCTGCGCCAGGTCGCGCACCATCAGCCCCGGCTCGGTCAGCATCACCCCCCGGGAGGTGCGCTCGAACAGCTTGGCTTTCAGCCGATATTCGAAATCTTCCATGCGCCGGCTGATGGTCGGCTGGGTCATCCCGAGCAGCTTCGCCGCCGCGTTCAGGCTGCCGCACTCGGCGACCGCCAGGAACGTACGGACGTCGTTCCAGTCGAGCCGGCGCCACAGTTCCTGGTCGTCTTCGGGAGCTTCAGCCATCGCTTCGGAACATCTCGGAAGAGGTCGACAGGGCGAAGCTTACATCATCGCGACCGAATGTCAGTCCCGGTGAGACAATCTCGCCCAGCGCCTGATCAAGCACCACAATGCGGCGCTCAGTTGGCGCATCCGCGCATAGGCGTTCTACGGACTTCGGCGAAGCGACGCTCAAACCCCTTGTCTAGCTTGCTGGACAGACTGACTCGGGAGCGCCGCTGATGATCACTGAGACCGATCTTCCAGACGCCGTCGACCGCATGGACTCTCAGGGCATGCTGGCGATCGGCCGCGAATTCGACATGGTCCCGCCGACCGAGGCCGAGCTGCCGGAGGCCCGCGCGCTGGCCGGGAAGCTGATGGACCACGAAGTGGTCAGCATCGAGACGCTGATCGCGGTGCAGCACATCCAGCCGGCGTCCTCTCTGGTCTACAAGGAGGGCGGGCGGATCACCGGCGTTTCGGGGCAGCTGATGCTGAAGCCCGAGGCGTTCCGGGTGATGCTGGCCGGCGCATTCGACGCGGTCGACGTCGACACGCGCCTGCTCGCGCATGACGGCGATCTGGTATCCCTCGGCTACGGCTGGGGCATCGCCGCCTCGACCAAACCGGCGGCGAACGCGGTGTCCTGGGTCGGGCGCACGATGCGCCTGCGGCTCTTCACCCACATCGCCGGCTTCACCCGCGCCGTGACGCCGGTCGGCCGCCACATCGCGCTGAACCGTTACGGCTATCAGCCGCTTCGCCACGACGAGGACGATCTGATGATCAGCCTCCCCAAGACGCTGGTGGCCGCATGACCGCCAAGATCAAGCTCGCCGAGCCGTTCGAGCCGGTCGCGTTGCCGAAGGAGGCGGTGAGCGTCAGCGTCGCCCACACCCTCGACGACCTGATGCAGGCCATGGCCGTCCGCTCGGTCGTCTATATGGGCGAACAGCTCTGCCCCTACGACGAGGAGTTCGACGGCAACGACCTGGCCGGCGCGACCCACCTGATCGCCCGCGTGGGCGCACAGCCGGTCGGCGTCATCCGGCTGCGCTGGTTCTGCGACTTCGCCAAGTTGGAGCGGCTGACGGTGCTGCCGCAGCACCGGGGCGGCGCGGTGCCGCGGGCCCTGTTGGACGCGGCGTTCGAGCTGGCAGCCAAGAAGGGCTATCGCAAGATCATGGGGCACACCCAGGTCCGGCTCGCGCCGGTGCTGATGCGCCTGGGCAAGGTGAAGATCCGGCCCGGCCGGGCCAAATTCAGGTTTTCCGACCACGAATACGTCGAGACCATCCGCGAACTCACGCCGCCGGCGGACGCGGTCACCATCGACAGCGACCCGCTGACCATTCTGCGCCCGGAAGGGGCTTGGGACCGGCCTGGCGTGCTCGACCACTCGGCCGCCCGCCCGGCCACCTGTCCGAACCTCAAGCCCACGCGTCCGTCATGCTGACCCACCCTGCTCCACGCCCCGACCAACGCCGGTCCTGGCTGATCTGCCTCGACCTGCAGCGCGATCACGTCGTGCCCGGCCGCCCGCGCTATTCGGCGGGCAACGCCGACGTCGCCGACACCTGCGCGCGGGTGCTGAGCCTTGCCAGGGACGAAGGCTGGAGGGTGGTCCATAGCCAGTTCCGCGCCGACACCGTCGCGCCCTGGCCGCGCGAACTGTTCGCCGCGCCGATCGAGGGGCTGCGCCCGCTGGTCAGCGAGCCGGTCTATTTCCGCCGCGGCCTGTCGGCTTTCGCCAATTCCGACTTCGCGGCCGAGCTGCGCGCCGCGCGCGGCCACGATGTCTATCTGATCGGCTTCTCGCTCGCCGACACCTGCCTGGCCACCGCGCTGGCTGGGGTCGACGAGGGGCTGTCGCTGATACTGGTCGAGGATGCAGTGGGCGCCAGCGAAGAACTCGCCGCCGCGGACGTCGCCCGCACCATCCTCAAACCATTCGTCCAACTCGCTTCAAGCCGCCGGCTCATGGCGCGCCGGCTGGAGGTTGTAAACTGATGGCGAAATCCGATTACCAGGCGGGCGTCCGCCGAGAGACCTTGGACGCCTTGCCCGCAACGCTGACCATGCTGCGACGCCTGGTCGTGACGGCTTTCGAGGCGGGAGACCCCGAAGGCGATGAACTGAAGCGCTTGCTGGAAGCTTGCGTCGTGGGCGCCCAGCGTCTGCGTCTTCGCGAGCAACTGCGTTCAGGCAAGGCCCTGGAGCACGGATGATCTCGAAAACCACAGACCAGATCGAGTTCGACGCGCTGCGGCCACGCCTGAAGGCGCTGCTCGAACTGCACCGGGCGGCGCAGACCGAAGAGGCGCGCGCCGCGCTGGTCGGCCTGTTCGAGGACGCGTTCCTCGCCACCGCCTGGCATGTCGCGCACGACCTGCTGGAGAACGGCTGGTCGCCTAGCGACGCCTCGCCGGCGCCCCGGGATCGCGGCCACCTGCGCGTGGTCCGGGGCTCCGACGCCGCCTGAGCCTCAGCGCGACGCGACCAGCAAGGTGCTCGCCGCCCAGGAGCGGCGGGTCAGCTGCGCACGCCGCTGGAAGATCCGCATCGCCTCGCTGGTCGGGTCGCGCGAGGCCTCCCAGACGCCGTGGTCGCCGTAGCGGGTGAGCAGCAGCAGGCGCGCGAGCCCCGCCGCGCGGTCGGCCGGCGTGGACGCCGCGAGGAACAGGCCGAAGATCTGGGTGTCGAACTGCGCCTCGAACCGCTCCCAGCCCTGGCCGGAGAGCTGGATGAACTCGTCGGCCGAAGCGGCGTCGACCTCGAACCAGCGGTGCACGTAGACGCCACCAGGCCGCGGCGTTGCGTCGTCGGCGGGTCGCAGCGTCGCCGTCAGCGGCTGGGCCTCGGCCCCGACGATCAGGCCCGCCGCCGCCAGCGCGCCCGGCGGCGCCCCATCCGCCCGCCGCAGCAGCACGGCCGCCTCGTTGTTGGCCCAGCCAAGCTGTGGCGAGAACTGGCCGACCACGCCCGTCACCCCAGCCAGGTGCGCGGCCAGGGCCTGATGCGGCGTCGCAACCCGGGCCAGCGTCAGCCGGACGTAGTCGTAGATCACGCCGCTTCGCCCTGGCTGTAGCCGAGCTGCTCGTTCAACGCCTCCAGCACCGCGACCGCCGCGTCCGCGACCACCGTGCCGGGCGGAAACACCAGCTTGGCGCCGGCGGCTCTCAGCGCCGCGACATCGCCGGGTGGGATCACCCCGCCGACCACGATCATGATGTCCTCGCGCCCCAGCTTCTTGAGCTCGGCCTGCAGCTCAGGCACCAGGGTCAGGTGCCCGGCCGCCAGTGAGCTGGCGCCCACGACATGCGCGTTCTCGGCGACGGCGCGACGCGCGGTCTCGGCCGGGGTGGCGAACAGCGGTCCCGGATCGACTTCGAAGCCAAGGTCGCCGAAGCCGGTGGCGATCACCTTCTGGCCGCGGTCGTGCCCGTCCTGGCCCATCTTGGCCACCAGAATGGTCGGGGGGCGGCCGTCCGCCTCGCGAAACGCGGCGACCATCATCCTGGCGCGCGAGATCTTGGGACCTTCGCCGGCCTCGGACGTGTAGACGCCGGTCAGCAGCTTCGGCTTGGCTTCGTGGCGGTTGAACACCTGTTCCATCGCCAGGCTGATCTCGCCAACCGTCGCCTTGGCCCGCGCCGCCTCGACCGACAGCTCCAGCAGGTTGCCGCCCCTGCGCGCGCCCTCGGTCAGGGCGGCGAGCCGCCGTTCGACGTCGGCCGGGTCCCGCTCCGCCTTCAGCTGCGCCAGCTTCGCCAGCTGCGCGCGCAGCACCTCGGAGTTGTCGACCTTCAGCAGCGGAATGTCGTCGGGCGTATCGGGCAGGAAGCGGTTGACCCCGACCAGGGTCTGGCGACCGGCGTCGATCCGCGCCTGGGTGCGGGCCGAGGCCTCCTCGATCCGCCGCTGCGGCAGGCCCTCGCCGATCGCCTTGGCCATGCCGCCCAGCGCCTCGACCTCGGCGATGTGGGTCAGCGCCCGCGCCGCAAGGTCGTGGGTGAGCCGCTCGACGTAGTAGCTGCCGCCCCAGGGGTCGATCGTGCGGGTGATACCGGCCTCGTGCTGCAGGAACAGCTGGGTGTTGCGGCTGATCCGGGCGGAGAAGTCGGTCGGCAGGGCGATCGCCTCGTCCAGCGAGTTGGTGTGCAGGCTCTGGGTCTGGCCGGCCACGGCCGCCATCGCCTCGACCGTGGTGCGGGCGACGTTGTTGAACACGTCCTGCGCCGCCAGGCTCCAGCCGCTGGTCTGGGTGTGGGCCCGAAGCGCGAGGGAGCGGCCGTCCTTGGGGTCGAACTCACCCTTCATCAGCCGCGCCCACAGCAGCCGCGCGGCGCGCTGTTTGGCCACCTCCATGAAGTAGTTCATGCCGGCGTTCCAGAAGAACGACAGCCGCGGCGCGAAGGCGTCGACCGACATCCCGGCCGCGACGCCGGCGCGGACATACTCGACGCCGTCGGCCAGGGTGTAGGCGAGCTCCAGGTCGAGCGACGCGCCGGCCTCCTGCATGTGGTAGCCGGAGATCGAGATCGAATTGAACTTCGGCATTTCGCGCGAAGTGTATGAAAAGATGTCGGAAACGATCCGCATCGACGGTCCGGGCGGGTAGATGTAGGTGTTGCGGACCAGGAACTCCTTGAGGATGTCGTTCTGGATCGTGCCCGCGAGCGCCGCGTGGCTGACGCCCTGCTCCTCGCCGGCGACGATGTAGAGCGCCAGGATCGGCAGCACCGCGCCGTTCATGGTCATCGACACGCGTCATCTTGTCGAGCGGGATGCCGGAGAACAGCGTGCGCATGTCGAGGATCGAGTCGATCGCGACCCCGGCCATGCCGACATCGCCCTTCACCCGCTCGTTGTCGAAGTAGTAGCCGCGGTGAGTGGCGAGATCGAACGCGACCGAAAGGCCCATCTGTCCGGCCGCCAGGTTGCGGCGATAGAAGGCGTTGGACTCCTCGGCGGTCGAGAAACCGGCGTACTGGCGGACGGTCCACGGGTTGGTGGCGTACATCGTGGGGTAGGGGCCGCGCAGGTAGGGCGCCAGACCCGGATAGCCGCCGGGAAAGTCCAGGCCGGCGACGTCCGCCGCCGCGTAGCGCGGCTTCACCGCGACGCCTTCGGCTGTGAGCCAGGGCTCGGCGTTGCTCTGCGGTGAGGGCGCCGTGGATGCGTCGTCGAAGCCGAGCCGGGCGAAGTCGGGGAAGCTGGTCACGCCAGATCCTCCAGCCGGATCGGGGTCAGCGGCGGGCAGCGGCTGTCCGGCCCCGGCAGCCTGGAAGACGGCGCGCTCGCGGCGTGCCCCACTGGCGCCGCGACCTCGGCGGCCTTGAGGTCCTCGGCGGCGAAGTCGGTGACCCCGACCAGCTTGGTCTCGCGCCGGGCCAGCCGCAGGGCCACCTCGGCGCGCTGTGCGGCGACCTGGTCGGCGATCAGACCGGTCTCCAGCGCTTTCACGATCCCACCGGCGGCTTCGATCGCCTGGAAGCTGGCCCAGCCGGCGCGGGCCAGCTCGTCGGTCAGCGCCTCGAGATAGCCGCTGCCGGCGCCGGGATCGATCACCCGGCCGAGGTTGGCCTCCTCGGCCAGCACCAGCTGGATGTTGCGCGACTGGCGGCGGGCGAAGGCGGTCGGCGGGCCGAGCGCATCGGTGAAAGCGCCCAGCATCACCGCGTCGGCGCCGCCCACCGCGCCTGCGAAGGCCGCGGCGGTGAGCCGGATCATGTTGGTCCAGGGGTCGGCGCGGGTCAGCATGCGGCTGGACGAGCGCGCCTCGATCAGGGCCTCGGCGTCGGCGCTGCAGGCTTCGATCATCCGCGCCCAGATCTGGCGGGCGGCGCGCAGCTTGGCGATCGAGAGGAACGGGTCGGCGTCGATGCTGAGTCCCAGCACGATGCGCTCCCAGGCGTCCCGCATCGCCAGTCCCGCGCGGGTCAGCGCCTTGGCGTAGGCCAGCGCGCTGGCGGCCGCCAGCCCCAACTCCAGCGCTTCACCGCCGCCGGCTTCATGCGCCGCGCGTCCGCTGGCCAGGAACAGGCTCGCGTTCGGATAGGTCTCGGCGAGCCGGGCCGCCACCGTCGCGGCGGAGATCAGGTGCGCCTCGATGGGGCCGGGGCTGGCCCCGGCCGACGCCAGCGCGCTCAGCGGATCGAGGTGGAACGAAAGCTGCGCCGCTGGCGCGCCCTTGGCCGCGGCGCCCAGCCAGTCGGCCGCTCTCGGTCCCAGGAATCCCGCGTCGAGCGCGACCGGCGCGACATCCAGCAGCACGCCCTCCAGCACCCGCGTCAGGTCGTCGGCGTCGCCGACGGCGATCCCCTCAGCGCCGGGCGGATCCAGCCGCAGCAGCAACGAACTGGCCCCCTGCGCGAGCTCGTCCAGCGCCTGGGTGTTCGCGGTCGCGGGGTTGGGCTCGCGGACCGCCGCCCGCACGTCCCAGCCGGCGGCGGAGCGAACGAGTGGCTCGGCGACCGCCGCGGGTTCGTAAAGCGGCTCGATCGGCAGCCCCTCGATGGTCCGCCGCGTCAGGCTCTCGAGCGGCGCGCCCTTCAGCGTCTTCTCCACCAGCCCCAGCCAGGCGTCGCGATCCGGCTCGGGAAAGCCGGCGGCGAGCGGAACGATTTCGGAAGCAGGAGGCATGGCCGCCGTTGCAGCCCATGCCCCTACGGTCGTCAAGGGTGGGAAGGCGGGTTCCCGATCCGTCGCAGCACGGTGAAGCCGCTCGACCAGGGCGAATGCCGCACGACGATCCGCCCCCACATCTCGGTGACGACCAGATCGCTGAAGTAGGTGCTTTCGTCGTAGCGGCGGCCCAGTTGCTCCTCGATCGCCCGGATCACGCCGCGCCGGTTGTCCCAGCCGCGCGAGACGATCCCGTCCAGCCGCCGGAACCAGCCGGCGCCCATGTGGGTGTCGTGGAACATCATCACGCCGCCAGGCGCGAGCCTGGGCAGCCAGTGCGCGAGCTCCTCGCGGGTGTGTTCGTAGCGGTGCGAGGTGTCGACAAAGATCACCTCTGCAGCGGGCGGCAGGCCCCGGCCGGCGCAGAACGCGGCGAACGGCTCGCCGGCGAAGGCGATGTCGTCGGCCCGCTCGAAGCTCCAGCGCGGGGCGAACCGCGGCGGGACGCCCGCGGACGAACAGTCCTCGATGTCGACCGACAGCAGATGCGCGTCGGCCGCCTCGGCGGCGGCCAGCAGCGCGCGCGTCGAGACGCCGCCGCGGGTGCCGAGCTCCACGATGAGGCGGGGCCCGGCTGCCACCGCCTCGGCGAACAGCACGCCAAGGTGGTCGTGAATATCGGCCGGGCTGTCGGCCCAGCGCCCGAGCGCTTCGGCGAGCACCGGGTTGGGGCAGGATGCGCGCCACTTGTGAGGGCGAAGCTGGCGAACGGCGGCGCCGATCCGGTTGCTGAGGTCTCCCATCGGGGGGTCGTTCCTGGGCCGCGCCGCCTCGCGCCGCCTGGGCGCACGTTCGTGGCGGCGCTTCTACGCGGCCGTGCGGCGGCCTTGCAATCGCTGGATCATCGACCGTCGCCAGCCGCTCCGACGATGAATTCCGGCTGAACGGGCCGACAACCATGCCGTTCAGGTCACGCTCCCTAGGGTCCGCCCATCGTCATTCCCGACGATGCTTCGACCTCAAAAGGATTTCGACCCCCATGAAACTCCGCAACCTTCTGATCGCCGCCGTTGGTCTGACGATGGCGGCCGGCGCCGCCGGCGCGGCTTCCGCCGACACCCCCTGGCAGGCCCATCACCCCCGCCGCGAGGAGGTGAACAACCGTCTCGCCAACCTGAACCACTCGATCCGCCACGAGCGCCACGAAGGCGAGATCAGCGCCTGGCAGGCCCGCCGGATGCACTTCCACGTGCACCAGATCCGCCGGCAGGAGCGCTTCTACGCCCGTCACGACGGCGGCCACGTCACCCACTGGGAACAGGGCCGGCTGAACCGTGAGGAAAACGGCGTCCGCCACCACATCCCTGGTTGATCGCGGGTTCCCGGGGCGCCTTTCTCCCCGCCGGCTTTTCGGTGACAGTACCTACCGACGAGTCGCGCGGGGAGGGGCCCCCGACCTGGGTCCGCCCGGCTCCCCGGCCGCCAGCGAGGGAGCCCCGGACCATGGCCGACGAAGATACGATGTCGACCCCGCCGCCGATGTCGCTCGAGGAGATGCGCCGGCGTCGCAAACCGCCGCGAAACGTGCACAAGGAAGTCCAGGAAAACCTCAGCCCGCTCAACAAGGCGGCGCTGTTCATCACCAATCGCGTGGGCACGATGGGGTTCTTCCTGCTGATCTTCGTCTGGACCCTCGGCTGGCTGAGCTGGAACCTGTTTGCTCCGGACAAGGCGCGCTTCGACCCGGCGATGGGCTTTGTGCTCTACCTGTTCATCTGCAACGTCATCCAGATCCTGCTGATGCCCCTGATCATGGTCGGCCAGAACCTGCAGGGCGCCCATTCCGAAGCCCGGGCCGAGCACGACCTTGAGGTCAATGTGAAGGCCGAGCAGGAGATCGAGGTGATTCTCCACCACCTGGAGTATCAGAACGAGATCTTGATGAAGATGGTCGCCAAGCTCGGCGTCGACATCAAGGAGCTGGCGAAGGGCTAGCCGCCGGCCGCGTTCAGCTGCGCCTGCGTCAAGGCCGGCGACACGGGCAGCTCCGGCAACGCGGCTATGCCTGGGTCCCCCTCGCCGCGCCAGATCGCACATACGACGGCGACCAGGTCGGCGCCTTCCTGGCGGAGCAGACCTGCCGCGTCCGTCACCGCCCCACCCGTGGTGATGACGTCCTCGATGATCGCAACCTTGCGTCCGGCCACCTCGCCACCTTCGACGGCTCGGCGCGTGCCGTACGACTTGGGCGCCTTGCGCACGAACACCGCTGGCAGCCCGCTCTCCAGGGACATCGCCGTGGCGATGGGGACGCCGCCCAGCTCAAGGCCCGCAAGGACCTCCGTCTGCGGCGGGACCAACGTCAGCATCCGCTGCGCCACCCGCCGCAACAGCACCGGATCGGCCTCGAAGCGATACTTGTCGAAGTAGTGGCTGGCGACCTGGCCGGACCGCAGCACGAACGAACCTTCCAGGCGGGCGACGGCGTTGATCCGATGGGCGAGATCGTCTTTCATCCCGGCGCCGACGCCTTCCGCGCCAGCAGGAAGCCGGCGTCGCGGGTGATCTCGAACACCCCGCCACCCGCCGCGAACGCCTCGGCGGTCATCCGAGCCAGCCGGTCCAGCATCGCGGGGCTCGCCTGGTCGCCCGGCGAGAACGAGGTCAGATAGGCGATCACGTCCGCCGGATCGGTGACGCGCAGGACGTCGACGGCGCGGTGGACCTCCACCTCGCCGAAGTGGCGACGCAGGATCGCCTCGCCGCTCTCCAGGCTGAAGGCCTTCGCACCCAAGTCGACCCGCTCGCCGCCGAGCGCCGCGTGGCCAAGCTCGAACAGGGCGGCCATGTTCGTCTCGCTGTTTGTGCTGGCGACGACCACGCCGCCCGGCCGCAGCACGCGGGCGATCTCGCTCACCGCCCGGTCCGGGTCCGACGCGTGGTAGAGCATGTGCATCGCGAGCACGACATCGAATGCGCCGTCGGCGAAGGGCAGGGCGCAGACGTCCGCCGGCTGGGCGCGCACATCCTGCCAGCGGCCGATGGCGCGGACCGTGGCGAGCGCCTCGTCCAGCATTCCGGGCGAGAGGTCCGCAAGGGTGATCGTCAAGCCGGCCGGCCAAGCCCGCGCATCGAGCCAGAACCGTCCCGAGCCACAGCCCACATCCAGCACTCGCGCGGTGGGTGCGGGCGTCACGACCGCCGGAATGCGCGCCAAGCGCGGGGGACCGTATTTCGTGTGGATCGCCATCCGCGCGGTCAGCTTGGCGCTGTCGCGGTACTGGCCCTCGATCAGTGAGGTCGACGCCATCGGCAGCCCTCTCTAGAACAAAAAGCGAACAAATCTCTTGCGGCCGCTCCGAACTAGCGCGAAGGATCGTCGTCCAGCAACAGGGAGCCCGCGCCATGGTCCAGGTCCGCCGCCACGGCCTCAGCGATCCGAAGGCCACGTTCAACGAATTGCGGCCTTATCGCGAGCGGCTGATCGGCCTGATGGGCGCCTGCCGGCCGTTCCAGGCCGACTTCCTGATGCTGCACGCCGCGCAGAAGGCGCTCGACGCCGCCGCCCACTACTTCACCGGCGATCCCTATTTCTACGGCCTCGCCCCCGAACAGTCGAAGCACAGCGAACCTTAGTGGAACACCCAGTCCGGCGGCAGGCTGCCGACCTGGGTGTAGTGGACCTGGCCGCCGGAATAGTCGCCGACGAACACGGCGCCGGTGGTGCTGCTCTCGATCAGGAACTGGTCGTGGCCCTCGCCGAGGTAGTCGCCGTCGCCGACGAACTTCCACTGCGAATCCAGGGCGGTGGGGAAGATGAAGTTGGCGTGGCCGGCGCTGACTTCGCCGATCGCGACCAGCCCCGACGCGTTCTCGACCATGAACTGGTCCTTGCCGTCGGCGAGGAAGTCGCCGCTCCCTACGAAATTCCAGCCCGAGGGCAGGGCGGTGGGGTAGCTGTAGACCGGCTGGCCGTTCAGCATCTCGCCCACCGCCACCAGGCCGCCGGCGTTCTGCAGCAGGAAGTCGGTCTTGCCGTCGCCCAGGAAGTCGCCGGTTCCGACGAACTTCCACGAGGAGTCGAGGGTGCTCGGGTAGATATAGTTCGCCTGGCCGCCGTTCACTTCGCCGAACGCCAGCACGCCCGAGGTGTTCTGGAGCATGAACTGGTCCTTGCCCTCGCCCAGGAAGTCGCCGGTTCCGACGAAGGTCCACGACGCGTCGATGGCGGTGGGGAAGATGAACGACGCCTGGCCGCCGCCAATCTCGCCGATCGCCACCAGTCCGGAGGCGTTCTGGATCATGAAGTCGGCCTTGCCGTCGCCGATGAAGTCGCCGGTCCCGACGAAACTCCACCCGGCCGGCAGCGCGGTGGGGTAGGCGTATCCCGCCTGGCCGCCCGCGACCTCGCCGATCGCCACCAGGCCCGACGTGTTCTGGAGCAGGAAGTCGCTCTTGGCGTCGCCGTTGAAATCGTCCGCGGCGATCCGTGCGAAGGTCAGCTGCTGGGTGCCGGCGATGGTGCCGTCCGACTTCCACAGCTGCCAGCCGTCGGCGTTCTCGGCGTTGAAGTAGAGCTCGCCGCCCACCGCCGCGAAGCCGCTCGCGTTCGCGAAACCGTGCAGGAAGCTGGTCCCGCCGGCGGCGCCGTTGCTGACGAACAGACCCCCGCCGTGACTTGCATCCGAGCCGAAGAAGAACAGTTTGGCGCCGACCGCCGTCAGGTCAGCCGGGTTGGCGCCGTTGGTGAGCGAGGTCAGTTCGGTCGCGCCGGTCCCGGTCGTGCTCCAAAGCTCTCCGGAGCCGTCGGCGACCGTCGCCGCGAAGTAGAGCGTACTCCCGGCGATCGTCAGGTCTGTGGGATTCGACCCGGCCGCGCCGGGATTGATGTCGGCCACCAGGGCCGCCCCGCCGGGGCTGCCGTTGAAGCTCCAGAGCTCCTGGCCATGCACGCCGTCGGTGGCTGTGAAGTAGGCCTTGGCGCCCATGACGATATAGCCTGAGGCGTTGGCCGACTGCGGGCTGGTCGTGTCGGTGACGCGGTGCGTGCCCGCGACCGTTCCGTCGGAGACCCAGAGCTCGTCGCCGTTGGTCGGATCGTTGTTCTCGAAGTAGAGGTCGGCGCCGACGACGTTGAATGACCAGTTGATGAAGTTGGCCGGAATCGAGGCCAGGAACGTGGTGCCGCCGACAGTCCCGTCGGTGACGAACAGGCCTTCGCCGTGAACGCTGTCCGTGCCGACGTAGAAGAGCTTGGCGCCCACCGCGGCGAAGTAGCTCGGCGCCAGGATGTAGGGCGCCCCGTTGCTGGGCGAGGAGAGCAAAGTCTCGCCGCCGCCGGCGTTGGCGACGGCAATCTGCAAGTGGTTGTTCGCGTCAGGCGCCGCGAACAGGACGAGACCGTTCGTCAGCACGGCCAGCGGCGCCATCGAAGCGGAGGGCCCGATGAGCGTGGTGGTGTGGCTGACGGTGTCGTAGCTCCAGAGACTGGACGAGGCGACGCCGGTCACGAACAGGATATCGTTCCCGACGGCGGTGATCGCGTCGACGTTGACGGAGGTGCTGTCCGGGTTGCTGACCTGGTGGGTCCCGGCCACGGTGCCGTCGGTCACCCAAAGCCCGAACAGCGCCGGGCTCTGGCTGCCGTCGGCCGAGCGGGAGTCGAAGTAGAGCAGGCCGTTGAGCGCTGTCAGATCCGCCGGGGCGATCGGCCGGACCTGGCCAACGATGTCGGCGTTGAGGTTGAGCTGCTGGGTGCCGGCTGCCGTTCCGTCTGAGATCCAGAGCTGTTTGTCCAGGCTGGTGAAGAAGAGCTCCGAGCCGAGGGCGACGCCAAACGAATGGACGCCGTTGCTGCCCGGGATGACCGAGCCGTTAAGCAGGGTGGTTGCGTGCGTGACGGTGTTGTAGCCGTAGAGGCCCGCGGCCGGGCCGTTCGGCACGGTATTGCCGTAGAAGAAGTACAGCACGTTGCCGGCCGACCCCAGCGAAGAGGCGCCGTTGCTGAAGATGGTCGAGGTGCCTGCGGCTGTGCCATCGGTGCCGACGATGCTGAAGTTCAGCATGTAGTACAGCTTGCCGTTCACCAACTGCGGTTCGCCGTCCTGTTGGACCCCGGTGCTCAGCGTGACGCCGGCGCTGGTCCCGTCGCTGGCGATAACGGCGCCATCCTCGCCGATGATGATCAGCTTGCCGTTGAGCGGGATCATCGCGCGCTGGGGCAGGCCGCCCAGGTTCAGCGGCCCGATGGCGGTCGTCGTGACGCCGTCGGTCGAATAGAGCGTGTCAGTTCCGATGTTGAACTGGTTGCGGCCGGCGATGAAGAAGGTCTTGCCGCCGAAGCCGATCGCCGGACCGATCTCGAGACTGGTCGTGTGGTCGAGGCTCTGATTGATGAAGAGTTCGAACGTGCCGGCGGCGGTCCCGTTGGAGAACCAGACCTGCGAGCTGTGCACGCCGCCGTCCGCTGTGAAGATCGCGCCGCCATTGAACGCCGTCAGGTTGAACGCGCGCAAGGCGGTGACTTCGTGAGTTCCGCCGACCGTCCCGTCGGAAACCCAGAGCTGGTTGCCCTGGTTGAAGATCGAGAGGTCGATGAACGCTTTGGCGCCGGAGGCGACGACCTGGTTCGGCGTCGCGAACGCCGGCAGGGCGACGGGCGCGGTGAGGTGGGCTGGATTCCCGTCAGAGAGATAGATCCCGGCGCCGAACTGAGACGTCGAGCCGTAGAACAGCATCTTGCCGTTCACGACCACCGGCTGGCTGCTGATGGTGATTGAGCCGTCAAAGAAGCTGTTGACGCCGTCGGTGGAATAGACCCCGGGGCCGAAATCCGGCCGGCTGTCGGTGAAATAGAACGAGCCGTTGTAGGCGATGGTGTAGCCGACCTGCGCCCCGGCCGAATAGGACATGCGCTGGATCAGGTCCCCCGGCACACCCTGGGTCGACCAGACCTGGGCGCCGAAGCCGGGGACGGTGGCGGTGAAGTAGAGGTTGGCGCCGATCACCGTGAAGTCGGCGAAGTTGCTGAGCGTGCTCGGAAAGGCGCCGGTGTTCAGTTTGCGCGTCCCCGCGACCGTGCCGTCGGAGACCCACAGGGCGGACTGGCCGTTGGCGTCGGTGGCGACGAAGATCAGCTCGCTCCCGAACGCGATCTCGCTCGTAATGACCAACGGGCCAGTGAATGTCGGCATGCGCCCCCCTTATGCGGCTCTGCCGGCCCTGCGCACGCCGAGCCGGGCGCGCCGCGCCCCGAGCGATCCTAGCGTCACCCTAGTGGTGGCGGCAACCGGACCGAGCGGCGATGCGCGCGACGGGCGGCTTCCGGGCGCCGTCAAGTTGCGCGCTACACGTCCAGGGCGTAGCCCGCCGAGCGCACCGTGCGGATCGGGTCGCTGGTCTCGTCCGACGTGAGGGCGCGGCGCAGCCGGCCGATATGCACGTCTACCGTGCGGGTCTCGACGTAGACGTCCGAGCCCCAGACCGCGTTCAGCAACTGCTCGCGGGAGAAGACCCGGCCGGGATGCTGCATGAAGTAGTCGAGCAGGCGGAACTCGGTCGGGCCCAGGTGCACGTCCTTGCCGGCGCGTTTCACCCGGTGCGCCGAACGGTCGATGACGATGTCGCCCTGGCGGATGCGGTCCTCGGCCAGCCCTGGCCGGATCCGCCGCAGCACGGCGCGCACCCGCGCCGAGAGCTCGCTCATCAGGAACGGCTTGACGATGTAATCGTCGGCCCCGGTGTCGAGACCGCGCACCCGGTCGGTCTCCTCGCCGCGGGCCGTCAGCATGATGATCGGCAGGTTGCGGGTGACCGAGCGCTGGCGCAGGCGCCGGCAGACCTCGATGCCGCTGACCGACGGCAGCATCCAGTCGAGGATAGCCAGGTCGGGCAGCTTCTCGTCGATCCGGATCATTGCCTCCTCGCCGTCGGCGCAGAGGTCGACCCGGTAGCCTTCCTTCTCGAGATTGTAGTGGAGGAGGGTGGCGAGGGCCTCTTCGTCCTCGACCACCAGGATGTAGGGCTGAACGGACAATTAGCGCTCCAGCGAGTTCGAGCTTTGGCCTCTGATCGGTGATCTGCTCGCCGGTCACCTCGTAGAGGATGATCTCTGCGATGTTGGTGGCGTGGTCGCCGATCCGTTCCAGGTTCTTGGCCACGAACAGCAGGTGCGCGCATGAGGTGATCGTGCGCGGGTCGCCCATCATGTAGGTGAGCAGCTCGCGGAAGATGCTGTCGTAGTGCTCGTCGACCTCGTTGTCGCGCTGCCACACCACTCGGGCGCGGTCGATGTCGCGGGCGGCGAAGGCGTCCAGCACATCCTTCAGCCGGGCCGAGACCAGTTCGCCCATCCGCTCGATCGAGCGGGTGAGGGGGGTCAGCGGCTCGGATTCGGCGATCACCAGGGCGCGCTTGGCGATGTTCTTGGCCAGGTCGCCGCAGCGCTCGAGGTTGCTGCTGATCTTCAGCGCGGCGACCGTGCGGCGCAGGTCGTCGGCGACCGGCTGGCGCAGAGCGATCAGCCTGATGGCGCGCTGCTCGATCTCGACCTCGATCTCGTCGAGCCGGGCGTCGCGGCCGATCACCGCCTGGGCCAGCGCCACGTCGCGCCGGACGATGGCGCGGATGGCGTCGCTGACCTCGACCTCGGCCAGACCGCCCATGCGGGAAAGCTCGGCGGTAAGGCCTTCCAGCTCCTCGTCGTAGGCGCGGATGGTGTGTTCCATGGACGCCGCTCCTTAGCCGAACCGGCCGGTGATGTAGTCGTTGGCGGCTTGGGTCGAAGGCTTGGTGAACATCTTCCCGGTCTCGTCGAACTCGACCAGCTCGCCGAGGTACATGAAGGCGGTGTAGTTGGAGACCCGCGCGGCCTGGCCGAGGTTATGGGTCACGATCACGATGGTGTAGTCGGCCTTGAGCTGGCCGATCGTCTCCTCGAGCTTGGCGCTCGAGATCGGGTCGAGCGCGGAAGTCGGCTCATCGAGCAGCAGGATCTCCGGTTTCACCGCGATGCCGCGCGCGACGCACAGGCGCTGCTGCTGGCCGCCAGAAAGGGCTCGGGCGCTCCGGCCCAGCTTGTCCTTGACCTCATCCCAGAGCGCCGCCTGACGCAGAGACTGCTCGACCCGAACGTCCATGTCGGCCTTCGAGAGGCGCTCGTAGTGACGTACAGGGAACGCGATGTTCTCGTAGATCGAGAGCACGAAAGGGGTCGGCTTCTGGAATACCATCCCGACTTTCTTTCGCAGCTTCGAAAGACTGTAGCGCGCGGAAAGCACATTCTCGCCGTCGATGATGATCTCGCCCGTGGCGCGCTGGTCGTCGTAAAGCTGGTAGATTCGGTTCATCGTGCGCAGCAGGGTCGACTTGCCGCAGCCCGAAGGCCCGATGATCGCGGTGACCGACATCGGCGCGATCTCGAGGTTCACGTCCTTCAAGGCTTGCGACTTGCCGTAGTAGAAGTTGAGGTCGCGAACCCGGATTTTCGGCTCGGATTCAGTCACGCCGACTTCGGCGCGGACGGGGTGTTCCAAGGTCTCTCCAGAGTCATGCATTGGTCTGTCTCTGTTTGAACGCCGAGCGGGCGATGATGCCAAGCGCAAGCACGAAGAGCGTGACGATGAGCGCGCCGGCCCAGGCCAACGCATGCCAGGTGTCGTAAGGGCTCATGGCGAACTGGAAGATGACTACCGGGATGTTGGCCGTGGGCGCGGCCAGGCTGCTGGCCCAGTACTGGTTGTTGAGCGCGGTGAAGAGCAACGGGGCCGTTTCGCCGCTGATCCGGGCGATCGCCAGCAGCGCTCCGGTGAGGATTCCCGTGCTGGCGGCGCGGTATATGACGGTGGTCGTGATCTTCCACCGGGGCAGACCCAGGGCGAGGCCGGCCTCCCGCAGCGTGTCGGGCACGAGCTGCAGTGCTTCGTCGCTGGTCCGGACGACTACCGGGAGCAGGATCATCGCCAGCGCGATCCCACCGGCGTAGCCGGAGAAGTGGCCGGCCGGCTTCACGACCAGCTCATAGACGAACAGTCCGATGACGATCGAAGGGGCGCTGAGAAGGATGTCGTTGACGAACCGGATCGTGCCACCGATCCGAGTTCGGCGGGCGAACTCAGCAAGGTAGGTGCCGGCGAGCACCCCGATCGGGGTTCCGATCAGAACGGCAAGCAGGATCATCTCAAGGCTGCCGGCGAACGCGTTGAGCAGACCACCGTTCTCCTCGCCCGGCGGCGGGGTCATCTGGGTGAAGAGACTGAGTTTCAAGGCCGCCGACCCCTGGCTGACGGTCGTCCAGAGGATCCACGCGAGCCAGAACAGGCCGAACAACGTCGCGGCTGTCGCGGCGACCATGGCGACGCCATTGAGGATCTGCCGGCGAATGATGACCCAATTCATGGCTAAGCCTTCGCGCCTTCCAGGCGACCGATGCGCATCAGCATCAGCTTGGCCAGGACTAGAACGATGAACGTCACGACGAAGAGGAGGAAAGCGCACGCGATCAGCGAGGAACGGTAGATTTCCGAATCGGCTTCCGTGAACTCGTTGGCGATCACCGCGGCGATGGAGTTTCCCGGCATCAGCAGCGAGATCGAGAAATCGTGCGCGTTTCCCAGCACGAAGGTCACGGCCATCGTCTCCCCTAGCGCACGGCCCAGCCCCAGAAAGACGGCGCCGACGACGGCGGTGCGCGTGTAGGGCAGGCTGACGTGGCTGACGACTTCCCAGGTGGTCGACCCGAGCGAGCGCGCCGATTCCTTGAGTTCGGGAGGAACGGCGTTGAACACGTCGCGCATCACCGCGGTGATGTACGGGATGATCATGATCGCCAGGATCGTCCCCGCCGTCAGCATCCCGATCCCGATCGGCGGGCCGGAGAAGAGCGGCCCGATCACCGGCAGAGGGCCGAGGTGGTCGTTGACCCAAGGTTCGATGGTGCTGGCGATGAAGGGCACGAAAACGAACAGGCCCCACATGCCGTAGATGATGCTGGGGACCGCCGCGAGCAGTTCGACCGCGGTGCCTACAGGCCCGCGCAGCCACCGCGGCGCCAGCTCGGTCAGGAAGATCGCAATGCCGAAGCTGATCGGCACGGCGATGATGATGGCGATCGCGGAGGTGACGACCGTGCCGTAGATCGGCACCAGGGCGCCGAAGTTCTTGTTCACGGCGTCCCAATCGGTCGAGTACAGGAACTTCAGGCCAAAGGTCGTGAACGCCGGCAGACCGCCGGCGAACATGCCGACGGCCGCGCCGATCAGCACGACGAGAACGAGCAGGGCCATGCTCCCGGAGAGGACGACGAAGAGGCGGTCCCCAAGCGCCCCCGTCGTCGGTGCTTCGGCGGCGGGCCGCGACGATTTCGCCGGCTTGGCCCCGCCGATCCCCGGGCTGGCGGTGCTCGCGGTCGCCATGGTCAACTCCGTCTCAGATGTGGAAGATCGGCGTCCGACCCTGGGCCAGGCGCCGATCTTGCCGTCCGTAGGCGCGTGGCGCTAGCGCTGCTTGATCTGCGTCGCCCAGTACTTCTCGATCCGCGCCACCAGAGGCGCCGGCAGGGCGACGTAATCCAGGGCGGCGGCGTCGGCCTGCCCGTGCTCCAACGCCCACTTAAAGAACTTGAGCGAGGTGTTCGACCTCGCGACGTTCTTCGGGGCCTTGTACATCAGGACCCAGGTGGTCGCCGTGACCGGATAGGCGTCGGGGCCGGGGGCGTTAGTCATCAGCAGGAAGAAGTCGTTCGCGTGCGCCCAATCCGCCGTCGCGGCGGCGGCCTGGAAGCCTTTCACCGACGGACCGATGAAGTGGCCGGCGCTGTTCTGCACGAAGCCCCACTTCATGTGGTTCTGGATCACATAGGCGTATTCAACATACCCGATGGCGCCCGGGATCTGGTTGGTATAGGCGGCGACGCCCTCGTTGCCCTTGCCGCCGACGCCGACCGGCCACTGCACCGAGGTCCCTTCGCCGACCTTCGCCTTCCAATCGGGACTCACCTGGCCGAGATAGTGCGTCCAGTTGAACGTGGTGCCGGAGCCGTCGGAGCGGTGCACGACGGCGATCGCCGTCGCCGGCAGCTTAAGGCCCGGGTTGACGCGCGCGATCGCCGGATCGTTCCAGGTCTTGATCTTGCCCAGATAGATGTCGGCCAGCAGGGGGCCGGTGAACTTCATCTGGCCTGCGGCGACGCCGGGAATGTTCACCACCGGGATGATGCCGCCGATCACGACGGGAAACTGCGCCAGGCCGGACGCGGCCAGTTCCTTGGGATCCAACGGCTTGTCCGAAGCCCCGAAGTCGACCGTGCCGGCCTTGATTTGGGCGATGCCGCCGCCCGAGCCGATCGACTGATAGTTCACCTGGTCGTGGAACGCGGTGTTGTAGTCGGCCGACCACTTCGAAAGGACTGGATAGACGAAGGTGGAGCCGGCGCCGGTAATCTCGGCGGCGAGCGCGGCTACGCCAACGGCTGCGATCGCGACGCCGGCGATCCCAGCAGCGAGTTTCTTCAACATGGTTCTCTCCTGGATGGAGCGCCCCGTTCCACGTCGCTCCCAACGCACGTCCTTAGCCCCGGTGCTTATCGCTTTTGTGACACCGTGGCGCCGGCGCCTCGTCACGGAACTGTCGCGTAACTGTCGGCGGAGCGTTACACGGCGGCGCTAATCCCTTCCGCAGTCGGGCTGGCCGGATCGCCGGGTGCGAACGGGCGGTCGCACGAAGGGGGACCCCTAAGATGACCATGAGAACCTCGCTTTTCGGCGGGGCCGCGCTCGGCGCGCTGCTCGCCTTGGCTATCGCGCCAGCCGCGGACGCCAAGACCAAGCACCATCACCGGGCCGCCGCGCCGGCGGCTGATGGCGTCCGCAGCGAGATCGATGAACTCAAGGCCGAGGTCCAGTCCCTCGAAGCCTGGAAGGACCAGGAGACCGCCGCCCGGGCGCAGACCCAGGAGCAGCTGACGCAGGTGCAGGGCCAGCTCGCCGATGCGAACGAGCGCGCCACCCGCGCCGAGCAGCAGGTGCAGGCCCAGATCCAGACCATCCCTGGCGCCGTCGCCACGGAGGTCGCCAAGAACAAGCCGAAGCCCGGCTGGTGGGACTCCACCTCGATCAGCGGCCGGATGTACTATGACCTGACCAACATCGACGAGGCCAGCAACGTCGGCAATCCGGGGCTCAACCTGTCCGGCAACGGCAACCACAGCCCCGACGGCTTCCACTTCGACATCAAGCGCTTCTATGTCTCGGTCGACCACACGTTCAACAGCGTGTTCTCGGCCGACGTCACCACCGACTTCCTCTACGACTCTGGCGCGGGCGCCACGCAGCTCTACCTGAAGAAGGCCTATCTGCAGGCCAAGGTCTCCAACGCGCTGATCTTCCGGGTCGGTTCGGCCGACCTGCCGTGGATTCCGTTCGACGAAGACAACTACGGGCTGCGCTATGTTGAAAACACGCTGATCGACCGCACCAAGTTCGGCACCTCGGCCGACTGGGGCGTGCACGCTCTTGGGACCGTGCCGCTTGGCGGCAGCGGCGCCACGATGGGCTACGCCCTCGCCGTGATCGACGGCGCCGGCTACAAGAAGCCAGGGTTCATCGGCGCCGTGAACCGCTCCTCGGGCATGGACTTCGAGGGCCGCGTCAACGTGAACTACAAGGGCTTCGTGGCGGCGGTCGGCGGCTACGACGGCCAGCTGGGGTCGGACTTCAACGACATCGTCAGCTTCCACAACGCCACGCGCTTCGACGCGCTGGCGGCTTACTCCAACAAGATGTTCCGGGTGGGTGGCGAGTACATGTGGGCCAACGCCGACGTCAACGGCGCGCAGATCACCACGCGGGTCGCGGACCAGTCGGAAGGCTACGAGTTCTTCGGCGACATCAACATCGCCCCGCAGTGGATGATCTTCGGCCGCTACGACTGGGTCAAACCGCGGGAAACCACCCAGCCGCTGTTGGAAAACACCTACTACAACTTCGGTATCCAGTGGGAGCCGGCCAAGATCGTCGACTTCGCGCTGGTCTATAAGCACGACCAGATCGACCACGGCTCGTTCGCCGACCAGAACCTGGCGACCAACGGGTCGAACGGCCACGCCAGCTACGACGAAGTCGGCGTGTGGGGCCAATTCCGCTGGTGACCTGAGCGGCGGGGCGGGCCGAGCTCGAGGCGGCCCACCTTCTTCCGGCGCCCGCGGCCTGACCGCCGACGCGGACCTTCCGGCTGGACGTATGCTGCGGACCGGGCTTCAAGGGCGCCATGACGACGCTCGCCCTCCGCCGCGACGATGTGCGCCTGGCGCTGGGCGCGCTGGTGTTCGGCGCGCTGGTGATCGGGTTCACCCCGATCCTGGTGCGGCTCGCCGCCTGCGGCCCGGCCGCCGCCGGGTTCTGGCGACTGGCGTTCGCGACGCCGCTGCTGGCGGTGATGGCCGGCGGACGGGGCGGGACCGTCGCGGTCGGCCGGCCGTCCCCGGCGATGGTGCTGGCCGGCATCGCGTTCGCGCTCGACCTCGGGTGCTGGCACTACGGCATCCGCTACACCTCGGTGGCCAACGCCACCGTGCTGCCGAATCTGACGCCGGTGCTGGTCACCCTGGTCGGCTGGGTCCTGTTCAAGGAGCGGCCGCGGCCGATCTTCCTGGTCGGCCTGGTGGCGGCCGTGGGCGGCGCGTTGCTGATGGCCGGGGCCACGGCCGCGACGGGCGCCGCCGCAGGGCCGCTGCCGCACCTGGGTGATGCGCTCTCGGCCTCGACCGCGGTCTGGTACGGTCTCTACTTCCTGGCCGTGCGCAGCGCGCGGCGGACCGGATCGACCCTGAGCGTGATGCTGTGGTCCTGCCTGGTCGGCGCGCCGCCGCTGCTCGCCGCGGCCTTCCTGCTGCACGAGCAGGTGCTCCCCGCCAGCGCGCTGGGCTGGGCCGCCGTCGCCGGCCTGGGGCTGGCGCACGTGTTCGGCCAGGGCTCGATCGCCTGGGCGCTCGGCCGCTTGCCGGCCGCGACCGCCGCGGTGACAGTCCTGGTGCAGCCGGTGGCGGCCGCGTCCCTGGCGTACGTCCTCTTCGGCGAGGCGCTGACGCCGCTGCAGACTGCGGGCGGGGCGCTGGCGCTGGTCGGCGTGGTCGTAGCCCAGCAGGCGCCGGCGCGGGAGAGCTAACCGCCGCGCTCGGCCAGCGCGCGGGCGATGATCGCCTCCACCACCTCGCCCTTGGCGTTGGCGTAGTGCTGCACGTGCCGCCACACCTGCCCGGCCAGCGCCTGCTTGGTCCGAAGGTAGAGGTCGCGCTCCTCCGGATGCGTGCGGCAGCGGTTGCGAAAGCCGAGCATGCGCGCGATCTCCGCCGAGCCGAGGGTGAACACGTGCAGGTTCACGTCCGGCTGCTCGCCTTTCAACACCCGGTGCTGCTCCCAGTCCGGTTCGCGCAGGTGCAGTCGGTAGCCCTGGGCTGTGAGGGCGGGGACGTACGACGGCTCGTCGGCCGAGTCAGAGACCGCCAGCAGGATGTCGATGATCGGCTTGGCCGGGATGCCGGGGATCGAGGTCGAACCAACGTGCTCGAGCACCCGCGCAGCCTCGCCGAGCGCAGCTCGGATCTTGCCCGCTTCGGCCTCGTACTGCGAGGGCCACGCCGGATCGTAGGGGGCCAGGTGGATCTGCGCGTTGTGCGCCGTCACGGTTCCGCTGACGCGGATCGCCGCCATCTCTTCGTCGGTCTCGGGCTTCTTGGTCATCGCTGCATCTTTCGGGCGCGGCGAAATAGCACCGCCGGCGGCGCTTGCAAGCGCGCGATTCACTGTTAGTTAGGCAGCCTAACTACATCGTCCGACGGCAGATGAGCGCGATCGCCCCGACCCACAAGGACATCCTGCCGCTCGCCGATGCGCTGCGGCCGGCGCTGCTCAAGGCGTCCCGCGCCCTGCGGCGGGAAGCGCAGCGGGCGGGCGTCTCCGCCCTCGACGCCCAGCTGCTGGGCGCGGTGAAGAAGAACGCCGGCATCGGCGTCTCCGACCTCGCCGAGCGCGAGCAGATGACGCGCGCCTCGATGAGCGGGCACGTCAAGCGGCTGGAGGCCGCCGGCTGGATCGCCCGCGCGGCGCCCGACGACGACGATCGCCGGCGCGTCGGCTTGAGTCTCACCGCCAAGGGCGCGAAGGCGCTGGAAGCCATTCGCCGGCGCCGCAACGACTGGCTGGCCGCTCGGCTCGGCCAGCTGAGCGCCGAGGAGCGCGCCGCGCTCGCCGCGGCGGCCGGGCCGCTGGCGCGGCTGGCGGAGGACCGCTGATGGCCGACGTCCTGGCCAGAGCCGACCACCCCGGGGCCGAGCTCGAGGAACGCCGCGAGGCGGAAGCCGAACTCGCCGCCTCGCTGGAAGGCGAGCCGATCGCCGAGCCGCTCGCGCTGGCGACGCCCGACGACAAGCCGTTCTCCAGCCTGGTGCCGGCGATCATCGGCGCCGCCAATCTGATGCAGACTTTGAGCGCGACGGTGATCGCGAACGCGCTACCGTCGATGGCGGTGACGCTGCACCAGAGCCCGATCAGCCTCAACACCACCATCACGGTCTACCTGCTGGCGCTGGCGATCTTCCTGCCGGTCAGCGGCTGGGCCGCCGACCGGTTCGGCGCCAAGCGGGTGTTCCTGATCGCGATCGGCCTCTATGCGGCCTCCTGCGCGGCCTGCGGGTTCGCGACCAACCTGCCGGAGCTGTTGCTGGCGCGGTTCGCCGAAGGCGCGGCGGGCGCGCTGATGGGGCCGGTCGGCCGGCTCGTACTGCTCAGGACCACGCCCAAGCACGACCTGGTGCGGGCGATGTCGGTGCTCACCATGCCTTCGCTGCTGGGCCCGGTGATCGGTCCGCCGATCGGCGGCTTCATCGTCACCTACCTGTCCTGGCGCTGGATCTTCTTCCTCAACATCCCGATCGCGGTGATGGGGGTGATCCTGGTCACGAAGTACATCAACGACATCAAGGAAGAGGATGCCGGCAAGCTCGACTGGGTCGGCATGATCCTCACCGGCGTCGGACTGGCGGCGGTGGTCTACGGCTTCGAGAATCTCGGTCGCAGCGCCTTCCCGCCCTGGGCCGCGCCGGCGCTGCTGGGATTCGGGGCGGCGATGCTCGGCGTTTACGCGATCCACGCCCGGCGCATTTCCTATGCGATCCTGGATCTGAAGCTGTTCCGGATTCCGACCTTCTTCGCCTCGATCGTCGGCGGCACGTTCATGCGGATGGGGGTGGGGGCGACGCCGTTCCTGCTGGCTTTGTTGCTGCAGGTCGCGTTCGGACTCTCGCCGTTCCAGGCCGGCCTGATGACCTTCGCCAGCGCCGCGGCGGCTCTGGTGATGAAGACCAGCGCCCCGCCGATCCTGGCCCGGTTCGGGTTCCGCAACACGCTCAGCATCAACGCCGTGATCGTCGGCTTCACCTTCATGGCCTACGCTGTGCTGACGAAATCGACGCCGCACTGGCTGATCTATGGGATCCTGCTCACCGGCGGCTTCTTCCGCTCGCTGCAGTTCACCGCCCTGAACGGCCTCGGCTTCGCCGACATCGAGCAGCCGCAGATGAGCCGGGCCTCGACCATGTCGGCGATGGGCCAGCGACTGGCCCAGAGCATCGGCATTGGCTTCGCGGCCACGCTGCTGCGTCTGTTCCAGGGCCAGGCGCACAAGATGACCGTGGCCACCATTGCGCCGACCTTCCTGATCATCGGAACCGTTGCGCTGATCTCGGCCGGCTTTTTCATCGCCCTGCCAAAGGACGCCGGCGCCTCGCTGCACGGTCGGCCGCGGCGCGCGCCAGCCTAACCAATATATGGACGGCCCGTTCTGGTATAGCGCAGCTATGCAGATGTAAACGGCGCCGCTGCCTTCAGACTAGACGCGGAACGCTGTGATGTCGGAAGCGTTTCCCATCTCGATTGCTGACAAGCGCAATCATTCAACATTGAAGTCTGAGAGGAATTTCTACCATGAGAAACGCCTTGATCGCGCTCGCCGCGGGAGGCGCCCTGGCGGCCGCGGCGCTGCCGGCGCTCGCCCAGAGCTACGACGTCAACACCGCGAACCGGGAGGACGCCATCCGCAGCCGGATCGACCGCCACGCCGACTCCGGCGATCTCACTTACGGCCAGGCGACCCGCCTGCGCCGCGAACTGAGCCAGATCGTCGACCTCGACCAGCGCTACCAGTCGGAGGGGATGTCTGACTGGCAGATCCGCGATCTGAACTCGCGCCTGTCGCTGCTCTCGTCGCGCGTGAACTACGACGTCAACCAAAGCCGCGATCTCGACGACTAGGCTTGGCAGAATCCGAGGGCGGCGCCCGTCCGCGGGGGCCGCCCTTGCCTTGCCCGGCGCGCCGACAAAGCGGGCGAGACCACCGCGAATCCAGACGCTATAGACCCCCAACAGCGCCGACGTGGCGCGGGCAGGGGAGCCTGGCATGGCCGAGTGGTGGCGCGGCGCGGTGGTCTATCAGGTCTATCCGCGCAGCTTCCGCGACTCCGGCGCCGACGGCGTTGGCGACCTCGGTGGGGTGCGCCAGGGACTCGACTACATCGCCTCGCTTGGCGTCGACGCGATCTGGCTCTCGCCATTCTTCCGCTCGCCGATGAAGGACTTCGGCTACGACGTCAGCGACTACCGCGACGTCGATCCGCTGTTCGGCGCGCTGGCCGACTTCGACGCGCTGCTGGCCGAGGCGCACGCCCGCGGCCTGAAGGTGATCATCGACCAGGTCTGGTCGCACAGCTCCGACCGTCATCCCTGGTTCCTCGAGAGCAGCGCCTCGCGCGACAACCCCAGGGCCGACTGGTATGTCTGGGCCGACGCCAAGCCCGACGGCACGCCGCCCAACAACTGGCTGGCCTCGTTCGGCGGGCCGGCCTGGACCTGGAGCGCGAAGCGGCGGCAGTACTACCTGCACAACTTCCTGCCCGAGCAGCCGGACCTCAACTTCTGGAACCCGGCGGTGCAGGACGAAGTGCTGGACATCGCCCGCTTCTGGCTCGACCGCGGCGTCGACGGCTTCCGGCTCGACGTGGTCAACTACTACGTCCACGACCGCACCCTGGCCGACAATCCGCCGGCGCATCGCAACCGCACGCCGCTGATGGCGACCGACATGCAGCTGCACAAGCGCGACCGCTCGCAGCCGGAGAACCTCATCTTCATCAACCGCCTGCGGGCGCTGATGGACAGCTACGCCGGCGAGCGGATGACCGTCGGCGAGATCGGCGACGAGCCGCCGTTGCCCCGCCAGCAGGAATACACCCAACCGCCGGACCGGCTGCACACCGCCTACAGCTTCTTCCTGCTCGTCGGGCGCCGAGGGGACGCCGGCGCTGTTCCGCGAGGCGCTGGAGTCCTGGGAAGGCGACGCCGGCTGGCCGTCCTGGTCGCTCGGCAACCACGACGTCACCCGCTTTCCGACCCGGATGGCGAAAGGCGATCCGGCCAAAGCCAAGGCGCTGTTCGCCGCGCTGATCGCCATGCGCGGCACGATCTTCGTCTATCAGGGCGACGAGCTGGCCCTGCCGGACGCCCATGTGCCGTTCGAGCGGCTGCGCGACCCGTTCGCCATCGCCGCCTATGAAGGCGGTCCCGGCCGCGACGGCTGCCGCACGCCGATGCCCTGGACCGCCGCCGCGCCGATGGGCGGCTTCACCTCGGCCGAGGACGCCTGGCTGCCGATGGATCCGGCGCACCTGCCGCTATCGATCGCCAGCCAGGAGCAGGATGCGGGCTCGGCGCTGCACTATGCCCGCCAGATGATCGCCGCACGGCGGCGTTCGGAAGCGCTGCGGACCGGCGCTTGCGTCCAGCTGACGACCCCGGCGAACGTGCTCGGCTTCGAGCGGGTCGCGGGAGCGGAGCGCGTGCGGTGCTTCTTCGAACTCGGCGGGATCGCGGCGACGATCGCTGACGCGGCGCTGATGGACGGCGAGGCGCTGTTCCTCGGCGGCGGCGCGCGCGTCGCCGACGCGGGGCTCGAGTTGCCCCCGTACGCCACGGCGATCCTCCGTCTCTGAGGCGCGCCGCCGCGTGGCGCATCCAGGTGATCCGCGATAAGCTGGGCGGAGGCCGGCCAAGTCCGGCGAGGAGACACCCGGATGGATGCCCGCCTGCGCTACAGCCGTGAGGAGTTGCTGCAGAGCCACGCCTACGCCCGGCCGCACGAGGAGGCCGGCTACCGGCTGCATGGCGGGTTCCTGGCGGACGGCAGCTACTGCTCGCCCCGCACCAAGGTCCGCTGGCCGGCGGTCAGGGCCTGGCAGGCGGCGCTCGCGGCGCGCGGCTGGCCGATCATCAGCGCCGACCGCGAGCTCTTGAAGCGCGGCGCCTATCCGAACGAGGCGCAGCAGAAGCTGCTGCTGAAAGAGGGCTTCGGCCGCACGCTGTGGAACTCGCTCTCGATCACCGGGATCATCGAGGCGCGGGGGCGGGGGCTTTGCAACATGCCCGCGCCCGACATGCAGAAGCTGGTGGTCGAGGATGTCGCCGACACCGCGATCGGCCACCTGGGCGGGGGCTTGCTCTTCGCCCACGGCGCCGACGAGGGCGGCGATCCGGAGACGCCGGGTTTGGGCGCGCACGATGCGATGTGGTTCGCCGCCCGCGATCTGGTCTTCGGCAAGGACGCCTATCCGGTCCCGGTCCCGCCGGACAGCATCTCGCGGCCGGACGAGGGCCGGCTGATGCCCGAGATCGCCGAACCGTTCGAGAACCTGCTGCGCATGCTGATGAACGTGTTGATGATCGAGGTGCGGGCCGAGTCCTCGTTCGCCTTCAACATCCGCGTGTTTCGCGACCCGGAGAATTTTCCGGACAAGCGGCGCGAGGCCGAGCTGGCCGCGACCCTGGTCGACCGCATCCGCACCGACGAGGCGATCCATGTCGCCTACCTGGCGACGACGATCTCAGAACTGCGCAGCTTCACGCTGAAGCGCGTCGGGGGCGGGACGATCGCCGGCGCTGAGCTGATCGATCCGGTCTGGGCCAAGATGGTCGACTGGCATGGGCGTGAAGAGCGGCTGCTGGCGGCAAGGCGCACCCGAGAGACACTGGAAAGCCAACTGATCCAGGAGCGCGGCGCGGCGACCGCGAAGGCGTTGCTGGCCAGGTTCGACGCGCTGGCCGACCCGGACTGAGCCCGGCTAGCTCATCACCGCCTGGAACATGTTCCAGCTCGCGTAGATGGCGCACGCCAGGAAGGCGGCGAGCACCAGGATGAACACGTAGTTGACGATGGAACGGGGCCCCATGCGGGTCTTCTCCTGATGCGAGTTCCGCCCGATCGGCGGTCGGCGCTGCTCTAGCGCGACTCCGATCCCCTTGCGACTCCGTCGGTGGCGCCCGATTAGGGTGACGAGGCGCGAGCCCTGCGCCGACAACGTCGGGAGGTGGCGATGGCACGATGGCTGGCGGCTTTCACCGCGCTCGGGCTGTCGCTCGCAACCACCGCGCCCGCCCAGGCGGCCGATCTCGAATTCTTCACCGGCGAAAGCCTCGGCGCGCAGTGCGCCGCCCAGGCGGCTGATCCCGACTACGCTTCGCGGCAGGGCCGGTGCCTCGGCTACGTCGTCGGGGTCAGCGACGCTCAGCAGGCGCGGCAAGGACTGGGCGCCGAGCCACGGGTCTGCTTTCCCGCCGGTGTGACGGCCACCCAGATGGTGGGGGCGGTCACCGCTTTCCTGGCCGCGCATCCCGAAAAGCGCCCGTTGGCTGCGCAGGACCTGGTGGTCGAGGCGTTGGCGGCGCAATACCCCTGCAGGTGAGCGAGCGGCCGGACGCCGAGGTTCCGACCTCCTGGGCGCTGTTCGTCACCTTCTTCGTCACCGCGCTCTCCGGTTTCGGCGGCACCTTGCCGTTCGCGCGGCGCACCCTGGTCGAGCGCAAAGGCTGGCTGACGCCGGAGGACTTCACCGAGACGCTCTCGCTCTGCCAGACCCTGCCCGGGCCCAACATCGTCAACATGTCGATCGTGGTCGGCGCCCGGGCGCGCGGCTGGCGCGGATCGGTGGCGGCATCGCTCGGGCTGGTCGGCGCGCCGGTGATCATCGTGATCGCGCTGGGCATGCTCTACAGCCGATTCGGGGGGCTGGAGATCGTCAGGCATGCGCTGGTCGGTCTCGGCGCCTCGGCCTCCGGCCTGATCGTCGCCACCGCCGGGCGGATGGCCGAGCCGCTGCTGAAGAGCCGCCCCTGGGTCGCCGCGCCGTTCACCCTGAGCGCCTTCGCCGCGGTGGCGCTGCTGCGCCTGCCGCTGCCCTACGTGCTGCTGGCGCTGGGGCCGCTCAGCATCGCCGCCGCCTGGCTCTGGAAGCGCAACCGGGCGTGAAGACCTCCGACACCCTCGTCGCGCTCGCGGTCCAGTTCACCGCCCTCTCGCTGGTGGCGTTCGGCGGCGCCAACGCGGTGATTCCGGAGATGCACCGCCAGGCCGTCGATGTGAACCATTGGATGACCAACCAGGACTTCGCCGCCCTGTTCGCGATCGCCCAGGCCGCGCCAGGACCGAACTTCCTGGTCACCACGCTGATCGGCTGGAAGGCCGCGGGGCTGCCGGGCGCGCTGGTGGCGACGGCGGCGATGTGCGGACCTTCCTGCGTGCTCACCTTCTGGGTGGCGAGGGCCTGGGACAAGTACCGCGAGACCGCCTGGCGCTCGGCGATCGGCGCGGGCCTGGCGCCGGTGACCGTCGGCTTCGTCGGCTCCAGCGCGTTCGTGCTGGTGCGCGCCGCCGACACCGGCTGGAAGCTGGCCGTCGTCACCGCCGCCAGCGCCGCCATCGCCTACTTCACCAAGCTCAATCCGCTCTGGTGCCTGTTGGCCGCAGGCGCGCTCGGAGTCCTTGGGGTGCTGGGGTAGCAGGAAGCGGGATCGCGCACCTGGCGTCCCACCCGCGAAGGCGGGACCGCGGAAGGTCAGGTCGGCGCTTCGCCCGCAGTCTGGGCTGGGGTGATTGGCGGAACGGCCGGCAACGACGTCACCGTGGGCGGATGCTTCGGCTTCAGTCCGATCGCGATCAGCACCACCACCAGGATCCCGACCGCGCCCGCGACCAGCGCCAGCAGCAGGCCGAGCTGATGGGTGCGAGAGTCGGCGGCCTGCAACTGGGTCTGCAACTGGGCGATCACGCCCTTGGCGTCGCTGATGGCGGTCTCGTCGGTCTTCAGCCGGTCGTCCAGCATCTGGATCGAGGCGGGCACGCAGGCGCCGGCGACGTAGTTGGCCTTCACCTGGGCGTCGGCGAGGAACTTGCCCAGCACCGAGGACTGGCTGGCGATGAACTGGCCCTGCGGGGCGGTGACCTGGCCGTCGTCGCCGAGCTGCGAGCCAGCGCCCCAGGTGTTGACCCCGATCACCCGCCCGCAGGCGTCGATCAGCGGTCCGCCGGAGTTGCCGGGATTGATCGCGGCGGTGTGGAAGATGGTGTCGATCCGCCCGCCGCCGGGGGCGATCGACGAGAACAGGGCGATCGAGCCGGACGTCACATAGGGCTCCTGCGGGCGCAGGATCTCCGTCAGCGACATGTTGCGGACCTCGTCGGTCACGCCGGGATAGCCCAGCGCGCGGACGATCGCCTCCTTGCCGGGTTCGGCCTGCGAGATGGCCAGCGGCGGCGAGGGCAGGCCGGGGGCGGACAGCAGCGCCAGGTCGGCGTCAGCCCAGGTCTGGGTGACCGACGCCTTCTGCGACTGGCCGCCGGCGTCACGCTCCGGGATCACGAAGGTGTCGATCTCGACCGCCTGATTGGCGCCCTGCACGACGTGATGGTTGGTGACGACGACGCCGGGCGCCACGGCGAACCCGCTGCCGGTTTCCAGCGCCATCGGCTCGCCCAGCGCATCCAGCGAGACCGTGACCACGCGCACCACCGACCGCTCGGCGTCGTGCAACGGGTCCTGCGACTCGCTTGCGGGCGTGGCGACCATGGGCGGCGGAACGGCGCCGCCGACGCCGCCGAAAGCGAGCGCCGCGCCCATCGCCAGGGTCGCCAATCCATACTTCGCGGCGATCGCGCGCATCACAGACTTCACCCGTTCGGCCCCAAGCCGGCCCCCGCCTGATTACCATCATCCCCAAGTGCGTGGAATCGGTGAACGCGCCGCACCGCGAAGCTGGCGCTGGACGGGCAATTGTCCCACTGTAGCCGTCAGATCGGCGAACGCGGGAGAGGCCCATGGCCACGACCACCGAACAGCCGCCTTATCTGGACGCCAGCCGCCCGCTGGAGGCGCGCGCCGCGGACCTCGCCGCGCGGCTGACGCTGGACGAGAAGGTCGCGCTGATGGCCGGCGCGGCTGCGTTCAGCCTCGAGGGCGTCGAGCGGCTTGGCGTGCCGCGGATCAACGTCACTGACGGGCCGACTGGCGTGCGTTCCAACGAGGGCGAACCGGCGACGGTGTTCCCGGTCGGCGTCGCGCTGGCTTCGACCTGGAACGTCGACTTGACGCGCGAGGTCGCCGCGGCGATCGGGCGCGAGGCGCTGGCGCTCGGCTCGCGGATCGTCCTGGCGCCGACCGTCAACATCATGCGCACCCCGCTCTGGGGTCGCACCTTCGAGACCTACTCCGAGGATCCGTTCCTCGCCGGCCGCCTGGGCGCCGCCTACGTCGAGGGGCTGCAGGGCGAAGGCGTCGGCGCCTCGCTGAAACACTACGCGGCCAATAACCAGGAAGTCGGCCGCATGAGCGTCAGCGTCGAGGCGGACGAGCGGACCCTGCGCGAGATCTATCTGGCGGCGTTCGAGCACGTGGTGAAGACGGCCAATCCCTGGACCGTGATGGCCTCCTACAATCGCGTGGACGGCGTCTACGCCACCGAGAACCGCCGGCTGCTGGTCGATATCCTGAAGCACGAATGGGGTTACGACGGGGTCGTGGTCTCCGACTGGGGCGCGGTGCACGCGACCGCCGCGGCCGCCAACGGCGGCACCGATCTGGAGATGCCGGGTCCGGCGCTCTGGTTCGGCGACAAGCTGCTGGCGGCGGTGAAGGCCGGCGAGGTGCCCGCGGCGCAGATCGACGACGCGGCGCTGCGGCTGTGCCGGCTGATCGTCCGCACCGGCGTGCTCGACGGCGGCCCCGCGCCGGCCGGCGAGCTGCGCACCCAACGCCACCGCCGGATCGCCGAGGCCGCGGCCGTTGAAGCGGTGGTGCTGCTGAAGAACGAGGGGGATCTGTTGCCGCTGGAGCCGGCCACGCTGAAGCGCCTGGCGGTGGTCGGCCCGAACGCGGCCGCGCGGCGAATCCAGGGCGGCGGCTCCTCGCAGGTGCGCACCGATCGGCGCGTCTCGATCCTGTCGGCGCTGGAGGACCGGCTGGCCGGCCGCGCCGAGGTGCTGCACGCCGACGGCGGCGACAACGAGCCGGTCCCCCCCGCCGCGCGGGCCGCGATGTTCAGTCCGGACGCGGCGCGCGGTCAGGCCGGCGTCCTCTGCGAGTACTTCGCCGAGCGTAGCTGCGACGGCGAGCCGGCGCTGGCGCGCCAGGAACGCGCGCTGGGCAAGCTGGTCAGCCACAACCTCGGCGGCGGCCAGCCGGCGGCCTTCGGCGCCTTCCGCTGGAGTGGCTGGTTCTGGCCGGAGCGCGACGGCCGGCACGAGTTCTCGGTGCGCGGCCCCGGGGAAATGCGGCTTTGGCTGGACCGTGAGCCACTGATCGACGAGCGCGTCGAGGCCCGGTCCGACTCCCTCGACGTCGGCGGCCGGCTGGTCCCGCGCAAGACCGTCGCGCTCGAGCTCGAGGCCGGCCGGGGCTATCCGATTCGCGTCGAATACATCCGCGCCTTCCCGACCCGCGCCGAACAGGCGGGCCAGGGCGGCGGCGCGGAGGGACTTTCCTGGGAATACGTCAGCCTCGGCGTGCGCACGCCGCGCGGCTCGGTGGCCGAGGCCGCCAAGCTTGCCGCGACCTGCGATGCGGCCATCGTCGTGATCGGCTCGGCCTCGGTCAGCGAAGGGGAGGGCTACGACCGCGAGAGCCTCGATCTGCCGGGCGACCAGAACACCCTGGTCGAGGCGATCCTGGCGGCCAACCCGCGCACCATCGTGGTGCTGAGCAACGGCGCGCCGTACGTGCTGCCATGGGCCCCGCACGCGCCGGCGCTGATCGAGGCCTGGATGGGCGGCGAAGCCGGTCCCGACGCGGTGGCGCGGATCATCCTCGGCGAGGCCGAGCCGTCCGGCCGCCTGCCGGTCACCTTCCCGGCCGCGCTGCAGGACAGTCCGGCGCAACGGTTCTATCCCGGCGGCGATTCGGTGACCTACGGCGAGGGGCTCAGGGTTGGCTACCGGCACTTCGACGCCGGCAACGAACCGCCGCTGTTCCCGTTCGGCTTTGGCCTCACCTACACCCGGTTCAAGTATTCCGACCTGCGGGCGCCCGAATCAGTGCGGGTTGGCGAATCGGTGCAGGTCGCTTTCGTGGTGAAAAACGTCGGCGAGCGGCCCGGCAAGGAGACGGCGCAGGTCTACGTCCGTCCGCGCGGCCCGAGCCTCGACCGGCCCGTTAAGGAACTGAAGGGCTTCTGCAAGGTTGCGTTGGAGCCACGGGAGCAGAAAATCGTGCGAATCGACCTCGACGCCCGTGCATTCGCCTTCTACGACCCGGGGTCAGGTGAGTGGATTGCGGAGCCCGGCGCCTACGATCTACTGATCGGCGGCTCGGCTGCGGATATCGAGTTGCAAGCGACCGTGAGGCTTGAGACCGCCGATTGATCCAACCGACGCGAGAATCCCTCAGACAACATATGAAATCTGATCGAAAGAATTGCACCTTTAAGCAAGCTCCTGGAACATGGCGCGTCGGGCGATCCGACGCTGGCCGCACGGTCGGGCCCGCCTTAATTATGCCGACGCTTGGCATGACTTGGCGGCCGGGGCGTGATGCTTCGAGGGGGCGGCGCTAGAGGATGGGAAGTTTGGCGGCGGGTCAGACGGCGTCGCGCGCGAGGCGCGGCAACCACCCGGGCGCGCCTTCCGCCGTGGCCGCGGAAGAGCGGCGATTCGGCGCGGCCGGCGTCGTAGCCATCGCCGAGAAGTCGCAGGGGGAGGATCTGCGCGATCTGCTCGAGCGGGACGGCGTCCTGATCCTCCGCACCGAGCCGTTCGCGCTGACGGACGATGAGCTGGCCTTGATCGACCGGCACTGGAGCGACGGCCGCTCCAAGAATTCCAGCTACAACCCCAATACCCGCGAGATCGACGGGGTGATCGGCGCATCCGAGGTGATGGAGGGTCTGAGCGCGGTGATGGCGCGCTACTCGGACTGGGCGCGAGGCCTGATCGCCGAGTTCTTCCCGCCGTACCTGGGAGAGCTCGAGGTCGGCCGCACCAGCCTGCGCCGCCGCTCCGTGCAGGACGAGCCGCCGCTCAGCCGCCGCAAGGACGACCGCAGCCTCCACCTCGACGCTTTCACCTCCCAGCCGGTTTCTGGCCGGCGGATCCTGCGGGTGTTCAACAATGTCGATCCGTCGGGCGCCGACCGCGAGTGGGCGATCGCCGAGGGCGGCTTCAACGACTTCGCCGAACGCTTCCGCCATCGCGCCCGCCGGCTGTTGCCGGGCGAAGCCGCGCTGCTGGAGAGCCTGTCGCTGACCAAGTGCCGGCGCACCGACTACGACCAGATCATGCTGGGCATGCACGACGCCGCCAAGCGCGACCGGCTCTATCAGGCGACAGCCCCGCGCCGTTACGTGTCGTTCCCGGCCGGCGCGACCTGGCTCGCCTTCACCGACCAGACCCCGCATGCGGCGGTCAGCGGCCAGTGCGCGCTGGAGCAGACCTTCTACGTGCCGGTCGAGTCGCTGGCCCACCCGGCCGCCTCGCCGCTGCGCATCCTCGAGCGCCTCTGGGGCGGCCCGCTGGTCTGAGGCCGCAGGGGTCCCTAGCCTGCCTTCGCAAAGATCACCACCGAAACCCCTTCGGCGCCGCTGCGGGCGTCGAGGTTCTGGTAGGCGTGGGGCAGGTTGCCGGGGAAGGCGAGCACGTCGCCAGCCGCCAGCACGAAACGCTCGCCGGCCACACCGATCGAGACCTGTCCCGCTAGGCAGGTGAAATACTCGCGGCTGCCCGGCAGGTGCGGCGTGCCGCGCATGGCCCCGGCTGGTGCGAAGCGCATGATGGTCATGGTCTCGTCCGGCGCGGGTTCGGGCACGAGCGGGCGGATCGAGATACCGTGGCCGGCGCGCTGCTCGGCGACGTCCGCCGCCTTCCACTGCCGCACCCGCGCCCTGGGGGCGGACAGCAGCTCGTCCACCGGCGCGCCCAGCGCAGTCGAGACCTTCACCAGCACCGCCAGCGACGGATTGCCCTCGCCGCTCTCCAGGTTGGCGATGGTCGAGCGCGGCAGGCCGGCGGCGCGGGCCAGCGCTTCCTGGGTCAGGCCGCGGCTATGGCGCAGCTGGGCGAGGTTACGGGCCAGATTGACCCCCGGGGCCTGGTCTTCGTCCATCAGATCGACCTTGCGTCATTGAAGCGGACAGCCGCTACGCCGGCGCGCCAGAGCGCCGATCTGCCGTGCAAGTCAAGGCGCGCGCCGCCAGCTTGACCGGCGCCGCCGCGGCAGCCACTGCTTCGCCAAACCAAGGGAGCGAAGCAATGGCGATGGACCTGTTCTCACTGAAGGGGCGCACGGCGCTGGTCACCGGCGGCTCGCGTGGGATCGGCGAGATGATCGCCGCCGGCTTCATCGAGCAGGGCGCAAAGGTCTACATCTCCTCGCGCAAGGCGGCCGACTGCGACGCCGCCGCCGCGAAGCTGTCGGCCGGCGGTGGAACCTGCATCTCGCTGCCGCAGGACATCTCGACGGTGGAGGGCTGCCGGGCGCTGGCCGCCCGGATCGGCGAGCTGGAGCCGCAGCTCGACATCCTGGTCAACAACGCCGGCGCCGCCTGGGGCGCCGATTTCGACGAGTTCCCCGAAAGCGGCTGGGACAAGGTGCTGGACCTGAACCTGAAGTCGCCGTTCTTCCTGACCCAGGCGCTGCACGCCAAGCTGGCCGCCGGCGCCTCGCAGGACAAGCCGGCCAAGGTGATCATGATCGCCTCGATCGATGGCATCCGGCTCAATCCGCAGGAGACCTACTCCTACCACGCCTCCAAGTCGGGCCTGATCTACCTGACCCGGCGGATGGCGGCGCGGCTGGCGCGCGACTGGATCCTGGTCACCGGCATCGCGCCGGGCGCCTTCGCCTCGCAGATGAACCGCGACGCCCGCGACCGCGGCGACGAAGTCGCCAAGCGCATCCCGATGCGCCGCATCGGCCGGCCCGAGGACATGGCCGGCGCCGCGATCTATTTGGCCTCGCGGGCCGGCGACTACGTGGTCGGTGAAACGATCGCGGTCGACGGCGGGGTCGCGCTGGCCAGCTGACGCCCGCTCAGCGGTACTCGAGCTGCGGGTGGAAGTCGCCGCGGCCCTCCGGGGTCAGGTCGAGGGCGTTCCAGAGCGGCCAGATCTGGTCGATGTGGCGGGGGTCCTGGCCGGGGTCGGTCGGCGCAAACGCCAGTTCGCTCGCCCAGACATGCCGCAGTTCGCCGCCGCGGCGAGAGAAGACATTCATGATCGGCCGCTGCGAGCCCTCCGCAGTCTCGCTATGGTAGTCGCCGTGGTAGCTGTTGTTCGCCGACGAGATCAGGCGGAGGTTGCGCCATCCTCGCTCGGCGCAGGCGGCTCTGAGACGGGCGATCGGCGAGCGGGCGACCACGGCAAGCGCCGCGCGCTGGGCGATGTGCGGCGCCTGGCCGTCCAGGCCGTCCAGCATCGACGAGCAGGACGGGCAGGGGCGCTCCATGTTCGGGCCATACATGTAGCTGTAGAGAAGCAAGGAATCCTTGTCGCCGAATAGCTCGGAGAGCTTCACCGGCCGCCCGTCCGCGCCCTCCTCGAACACGTAGTCCTGGGCGCGGCCGCCCGGCGGCAGGGCGCGGCGCAGCGCGGCGACGCGCTCGTCCTGGCGGCGCAGCTCCAGCTCGGCCAGCAGCAACCGATCCCTGGCGGCCCGGTAGGCGGCGTCCTCGCCGGGAAAGCGCTTGTCGTGGAGGGACCTGGCGGCGACGTCGTTCATGGCGCGGCTCCTTTGCGGGCAATCAGTAATCGCTTTCTTGAACCTCGGGGAGACAGCCGGGCGTTCGGCGGTTAGAACCGCCCATCCCAAGGACTGGAGGCTGCATTGTCCGACGCTGAGAACACCCTGATCATGACGCTGGAAAGCGGGCCGGTGACCATTCGCCTGCGCCCAGACCTGGCGCCTGGCCACGTCGCGCGCATCAAGGAATTGGCGCGGGAGGGGTTCTACGACGGCGTCGTGTTTCACCGCGTGATCGACGGCTTCATGGCCCAGGGCGGCGATCCGACCGGCACCGGCTCCGGAGGGTCGCCGAAGCCCGACCTGAAGTCCGAGTTCTCCCGGGAGCCGCACGTGCGGGGCGTCTGCTCGATGGCGCGCACCAGCAACCCGCACTCGGCCAACAGCCAGTTCTTCATCTGCTTCGACGACGCCCGCTTCCTCGACGGCCAGTACACCGTTTGGGGCGAAGTCACGGAAGGCATGGACAACGTCGACGCCCTGCCGAAGGGCGAGCCGCCGCGCGCACCCGGCAAGATCGTCTCGATGCAGGTGGCGGCAGACGCGAACGGCTAGCCGTTCAGCAGCCAGTCAGCTTCCGGCGCGTTAGTTAACCGGCTTGAGTGCGTGGGGACAGCTTTCTGTCGGAGAAGACAATGCGAAAGATACTTGCGGCGGCCACGGCCGCGGCGGCGTTAATCGGAGGCGGGGCGTTGGCGAGCAGCGCCCAGGCGCAGCCGCTTTACGGCCGCGATCCCCTGCTGCAGCCGGCCCAGGTCGGCATCTACTTCTGGGGCGGCCACCGCTATTGCTGGTACTACGACGGTTGGCGTGGCCCCGGCTGGTATTGGTGCGGCTATCCCTGGCGGCATGGCTGGGGCTGGGGCGGCGTCTGGGGCTGGAACGACTGGGTCGGTCCCGGCGCAGGCTGGTGGGGCTGGGGCCGCGGTCACGGGTTCCATGACTGGCGCGGCGGCGACTGGCGTCGCGGCGGTCACGACTGGCGCGGGGGCGACTTCCGAGGCGGCCGCCAGGACTTCCATGGCGGTAACTTCCGTGGCGGCCAGAACTTCCGTGGCGGCCAGACCTTCCATGGCGGTGGCCAGAACTTCCACGGCGGCCAGACCTTCCATGGCGGTGGCCAAGGTTTCCAGGGCGGCGGCCAGAATTTCCATGGCGGCCAAAGCTTCCACGGCGGTGGTCAGGGCGGCCACGGCGGTGGCCAGGGCGGCCACGGCGATGGCGGCCACGGTGGCGAACACCACCACTGACGCCAGCTAGGAAGGCGAGCTCCGGCGCCGGCGATCTGCGGTCGTCGGAGTTTCGCGAGGCTGCGGCGATGTCCTAAGAGGGGCCATGCGCCTGGCCGATTTCGATTTCGAGCTACCCGAAGCGCGGATCGCCTTGCGCCCCGCGACGCCCCGGGACGCCGCGCGCCTGCTGGTGGTGTCAGAGGAGGGCGCCCTGGCCGATCGTCGGGTGCGCGACCTGCCGGACCTGTTGCGGCGTGGCGATACCCTGGTGTTCAACGACACGCGGGTGATTCCGGCGCGCCTGAAGGGGGTTCGGCGGCGCGACGAAGGCGCGGTGGCGGTCGAGGCGACCTTGCATCGGCGCCTCTCGCCATCGCGCTGGACCGCGTTCGCAAAGCCCGGTCGGCGCCTCGCGCCGGGCGATCGCATCGCCTTCGGCGACTCGAACGACCGCGCCTGCCTTCTGTCGGCCCTCGAGGCCACCATCGTCCAGAAAGGCGAAGGCGGCGAGCTGACGCTGGCGTTCGATCTCGCCGGGCCCGACCTCGACTTCGCGATCGCCGCCTGCGGCGCGATGCCGCTGCCGCCCTACATCGCCAGCCGCCGCGCCGAGGACGAGCGCGACCTGGACGACTACCAGACCATCTACGCCCGCGAGGACGGATCGGTGGCGGCGCCGACCGCTGGCCTGCATTTCACGCCGGAGCTGATGGCGGCGCTGGACGCACGGGGCGTGTTGCGCCGCTTCGTGACCTTGCACGTCGGCGCCGGCACCTTCCTGCCGGTGAAGACCGAGGACGTGGCGCAGCATCGCATGCACGCCGAAGCTGGCGAGGTGTCGGCCGAGACGGCGGACGCCTTGAATGCGGCGCGGGCGCGGGGCGGGCGGATCGTGGCGGTCGGCACGACGGCGCTGCGGCTGCTCGAGAGCGCCGCCGACGCAACCGGCGTCATCCGCCCATTCCATGGCGAGACCTCGATCTTCATCACGCCGGGCTACCGGTTCCGCACCGCCCAGGGCCTGATGACCAACTTCCACCTGCCGCGCTCGACCCTGTTCATGCTGGTGAGCGCCTTCTCGGGCCTCGAAGTGATGCGGCGCGCCTACGCTCACGCGATCGCCACCGACTACCGGTTCTATTCCTACGGCGACGCCAGCCTGTTGTGGCGGGCATGACGGCGCTCGACTTTCGCATCCGGGCGCGGGACGGCGCGGCGCGCACGGGCGTCATCGGCATGGCGCGCGGCGAGATTCGCACGCCGGCGTTCATGCCGCTCGGCACCTCCGGGACCGTGAAGGCGCTGACGGTCGATCAGGTGCGCGCCACCGGGGCCGACATCATCCTCGGCAACACCTACCACCTGATGCTGCGCCCGACCGCAGAGCGCGTGGCGCGGCTGGGCGGTCTGCACGCCTTCATGCGCTGGGAGCGGCCGATCCTGACCGACTCGGGCGGCTTCCAGGTGATGAGCCTTTCCAAGATCTCCAAGGTGGCGGAGGACGCGGTCACCTTCCAAAGCCACATCGACGGCGCGCGCCACGTGCTGACGCCCGAGCGCTCGATCGAGATCCAGGCCGACCTGCTGGGTTCCGACATCGTCATGCAGCTCGACGAGTGCGTGGCCTGGCCGGCTGAAGCGGAGCGGGCGGCGGCCGCGATGCGGCTCTCCGGCCGCTGGGCCGCGCGGTGCAAGGCGGCGTTCGGCGAACGGGAGGCCCAGGCGCTGTTCGGCATCCAGCAGGGCGCGACGTTCGAGGCGCTGCGCCGCGAGTCGGCCGAGCGGCTGGTCGAGATCGGCTTTGATGGCTACGCATTGGGCGGCCTCGCGGTCGGCGAGGGCCATGCGGCGATGTGCGAGGTGCTGGATTTCGCCCCGGCCATGCTGCCGCCCGACCGGCCGCGCTACCTGATGGGCGTGGGCAAGCCAATCGATCTGGTCGAGGCGGTCTGGCGCGGCGTCGACATGTTCGACTGCGTCCTGCCCACCCGCTCCGGCCGCCACGGCCAGGCCTGGACCTGGACCGGCCCGGTCAACCTGAAGAACGCCAGGTTCGCGGACGATCCCGCGCCGCTCGATCCCGGCAGCGACTGCCCGGCCAGCCGAGACTACGCGAAAGCCTACCTGCATCACCTGGTCAAATCAGGCGAAATCCTCGGCCAGGTGCTGCTCTCCTGGCACAACGTCGCCTTCTTCGAGGCGCTGATGGCGAGGCTGCGCGAGGCGATCGCGGCCGGACGGCTGGACGCGTTCAGGCGCGATTTCCAGGCGGGTTTGGCGACCGAGGACGCCGAAGCCTAGCGCTACTTCGCGGCGCTGGTCTCGACGAGACTGACCGGGTGGGCGAGGTGGCGCGGCACATCGGGCGGCATGCAGGCGCGCATCTCGCCGAGCCCTTTCAGATATCCGCGGCGAATCGCGCCGGCCTGGATCGCCGCCATCACCAGATGGTCGTGACGGTCGGCGCCGGAGAGCACGCGGATGAAGCCATCGAAGGGAATCTGACTCTGCGCCTCGGAGCGCATGGCGTCGAGCGCCGCGGTCTTCGCCCCGCGCTCGCCGCGGGTCAGCACGCCCGGGTGCTCGGTGGAAACCGGCTCGTCGAGGTCGGGGCCAAGCGCGATGTTCAGGCGCGTCATCTCCGCCGTGATGCCGTCGCAACCGGTCGGCGCGGGTCGGGCGTAAGGGTCGGTCATGGCGTCGATCAGCACTGGCGGGATCTTGCTGCGCACCAGGCCGAAATCACGGAACGGCTGCTGGACGACGCCCTTCATGCCCTGGCGGCCCTGCTGTTCCGGCGTCAGCAGCCGGCTGTCCGCCGCCGGCCTTCTTGCGTCGGCCGACGTCGTCTGCGCCGCCCCCAGGGCCGGGGACAGGAGCAGGGTGGCCGCGAAGGCCAGAAGGGCGGCTCGGCGCATGGCGAATCTGTAACCTAGACCGCGGCGTTGCGCCAGAGTGCTTGGAAAGGAGAGTGCTTTGAAAATAGATACTTAATGGCCGTAAACGCAGTCGCGTTGGCGTAGGCCGGGTGGGGGTCGAACCCACGACCACTCGATTAAAAGTCGAGTGCTCTACCACTGAGCTACCGGCCCATGCTCGGCGAGTCTGGGCCCGGCGAGACGCCGGCGGAACTTAGGGGGATGGCCCTGGGCCCGCAAGCACGTGTCCCCTTTGGCGCGTGGCGCTGCTATCTGGGTCGAAGTTCTGGGACGACTCCGATGCTGAACCTTCTCACGCACCGCGCGCGCTGGCTGGATCTTTGGCTGCACCGGCGTTTTGGACGACCTTACGAGGCTATTTTGGCGACAGGTCTCGGGCTCGGCATCGTCGCCAGCGCGACCACGCTCGGCCATCTGGTCGGGGCGGGCGGCGCGCAGAGCGATATGCTGAAGACCGTTGGCGTCGGCGTCTTCCAGGCCGCGCTGCTGGTCAACCAGCTGGCGCAGCTCGACGAACATCGCGCCCGCCGCCGCCGTCGTCGCGCCCGCGCAAAAGCCCGCGTTGCAGCGGCGGGCGCCGAACGATAGGTTCCGCCCTCTTTCACTGGCCCCCTGCTTTCGCGGGCCCCGACTGGAGTTCGCATTGGTCGATCTGTTCGACGAGGTCGATGAGGAGCTGCGCTCCGATCGGTATCTCAGCCTTTTCAGACGTATCGCGCCCTGGGTGACCGGCGTCTTCGCCGCGGTCCTGGTCGGTTTCCTCGGGTTCTGGGGCTACACGACCTGGCAGGATCGCAACCTGACCACCGCCGCGCTGGCCTACCAGAAGGCCGTCGACGCGCTCGGGACGGGCGACAGCAAGGCCGCGCTCGATGGCTTTGAAGCCACCCGGAAGGCCGGCGCCCCCGGCTACAAGACTCTGGCGCTGATGCAGGAAGCCAATCTGCGGGTCGAGCTCAACAAGCCCGATGAAGCCGCCAAGCTCTACGACCAGGCGGCCGACTCGGCGCCCAACCAGATCCTCGGCGATCTCGCGCGGCTGAAGGCCGCGGAGGCGCTGCTCGAGACGGCGACGCTGCCGCAGCTGACCGCGCGGCTGACGCCGCTGACCGACGTCAAGCGGCCCTACGCCCCCTTCGCCCGCGAGGCGTTGGCCATGGCCAAGCTTCTGGCTGGCAAGAACGACGACGCCCGACGCGACTTCAAGAACCTCGAGATCACCTTGGGCGCCCCCGAGGACATGCGCCAGCGCGCCGAGGTGGCGGTCTCGCTGATCGACGACGGCGAAATCGGCGCCGCCGTTGCAGGGGCGAAAGCCGCCGCCACAATGCCGCCGCCGCCGGCCGCAATGGTCGGCCCGCCGCCGTCGGCGATCCAGGGTCCGCCGCCTCAGGGCGTTCCCGGTCCAGGCGCGGCCCCAACACCGCCTGCGGGAGCCGCCCAATGACGCCTCGACGCCACGCCAGCGTCATCGCCGCCATCGTCGCCCTCAGCGTCGCGGTCACCGGCTGCAAGAGCGTGTCCAATCCGTTCCGCAGCCGTCCCAAGGTGTCATCGATACCCGCCGGCCAGCGCATCTCGCTGCTGGAGCTCAACGACCAGCTGAAGGTCTCGGACGCGCTGAAGGGGCAGGACTTCTTCCTGCCGGCGCCGGCGCCCCAGGCCGACTGGCCGCTGGCCGGCGGTACGCTGGAGCAGTCGGTCGAGAACGTCGACGCCGCGCCGGACTTCCGCGTTGTCTGGAAGCGCGGCTTCGGCCTGAAGTCGGGCGCCCACGCCCACGTCATGGCCCCGCCGATCATGGCGGCGGGCAAGGTGTTCGTGATGGACGCCGGCGCGACCGTTTCGGCGCATGACGCCCAGACCGGCGCGCAGCTGTGGCGCGTCGATCTGAAGCCGAAGTTCAAGGCCTCCAGAGCCAGGTTCAGGCTCGGTCGCAGTCGCGACAGCGACCATGACGCGTTCGGCGGCGGCCTGGCCTACGCGGACGGCAAGCTCTACGTCGCGTCGGGATTCCGCATGGTGGCGCAGCTCGACCCCAACACCGGGGCGGTGAACTGGAGCTCCCCCACCGATGCGCCGATCCACGATGCGCCGACGGTCGCCGACGGCAGGGTCTATGTCGTCGACGTCGACGACGAGCTGCTCACCTTCGACGCCGCGACCGGCACGCCCGATTGGACCCACCAGGCGCTGACCGAGCCGGCGCGGATGCTGGTCGCCTCCAGTCCTGCCGTGTCCAACGGCACCCTGGTGGCCTCGTTCGCGTCCGGCGAGCTGGTCGCGATGCGTTCCGACAACGGCACCGAGCTCTGGAACCAACCGCTTTCGCGCACCACCCGCTCGAACGCGCTCTCGGAGATCCGCGACATCGCCGGACGGCCGGTGATCTACAAGGGCGACGTCTTCGCGATCAGCCACGCCAACGTGATGGCCGACACGGATCTGCGCACCGGAACCGTGCGCTGGCAGCTGCCGCTGTCGGGCATCACCAGCCCCTGGCCGGCCGGCGACGTCGTGTTCGCCGTCGGCCTCGACGGCACGGTGATCTGTGCGGCGAGGAAGTCCGGCCAGCTCTATTGGAGCACGGACCTGAACGCCCCTGACCTGACCAAGAAGAGCAAGAAGGGGGGGCCGAAACGCTCACGCGCGGTCTGGTCGAGCCCGATCCTGGCCGACAACCGGCTGATCACGGTCTCGTCCGGCGGCGAGGCGGTGGCGCTCAACGCAAAGACCGGCGCGATCGAACGGCGGCTCAAGGTCGGCGATGACGTCCTGCTGGGTCCGATCGCGGCCGGCGGCACGGTCTATTTGGTGAGCCAGAACGCCGACCTGATCGCCATCCGCTAGCGGAAGGCCTAAAGCCCCGGTCATGGTCAAGATCGCCATCGTCGGGCGGCCCAACGTCGGCAAGTCGACCCTGTTCAACCGCTTGGCGGGACGCCGGTTGGCGCTGGTCGACGACCGTCCGGGTGTCACCCGCGACCGCCGCTTTGGCTCGGGGCGGCTCGGCGACCTTGACCTGGAGCTGATCGACACCGCCGGGTTCGAGGATGTGCTGGACGAGAGCCTCGAAGCGCGCATGCGCCGCCAGACCGAGCGCGCGCTGGATGAGGCCGATGTCACGCTGTTCGTCCTCGACGCGCGCGAAGGGGTGACGCCGCTCGACCAGGTGTTCGCCGAGCTGCTGCGCAAGCGTGGCAAGCCGGTGGTGCTGGTGGCCAACAAGGCCGAGGGCCGGGCGGGCGACGCCGGGGCGCTGGAGGCGTTCAACCTTGGCTTCGGCGAGGCGGTGGCGATCTCGGCCGAGCACGGCGAGGGCATGTCCGACCTGTTCGACGCCATCGACGCGGCGCGTCCCGCCGACGAAGCGGACCAGGCCGAGCTCGGCGTTTCGCCGCTGAAGCTCGCCATCGTCGGCCGCCCCAACGCCGGCAAGTCCACCCTGGTCAATGCGCTGATCGGCGAGGAGCGGATGCTGACCGGCCCCGAAGCCGGCATCACCCGCGATGCGATCTCGGTCGACTGGGACTGGCACGGCCGGCCGGTCCGGCTGGTCGACACCGCTGGCCTGCGGCGCAGGGCGCGCATCACCGAGGCGCTGGAGAAGCTCTCCACCCACGACGCCATCCGGGCGATCACCTTCGCCGAGGTGGTGATCCTGGTCATGGACGCGACCCACCCGTTCGAGACCCAGGACGTGCAGATCGCCGACCTGGTCGAGCGGGAGGGCCGGGCGCTGGTGTTCGTGCTGGCCAAGTGGGACCTGATCGACGATCCGAACGATCGGCTGCAGGCCTGCCAGGAGACGGCCGAACGGATGCTGCCGCAGCTGAAGGGCGCGCCGATGGTGCCGCTCTCGGCCGAGACCGGCCGCGGCCTGGAGCGGCTGATGGCGGCGGTGGTCAAGGCGCACGCCGACTGGTCGACCAAGGTCAAGACCTCCGACCTCAACACCTGGCTGCGGCTGGCCGTCGAGCGCCATCCGCCGCCCCTGGCGGGCGGGCGCCGCGTGAAGCCGAAATACATCGCCCAGACCAAGGCCAGGCCGCCGACCTTCATCCTGTTCGCCAGCCGCGGCGCGTCGATGCCGGACAGCTACCGCCGCTACCTGATCAACTCGATCCGGCAGAGCTTCGACCTGCCCGGCACGCCGGTGCGGCTGACCGTGAGGTCGAGCGACAACCCCTACGCGACGGACAAAGCCGAGGCGCGCCGCGCTTCCCGGCCGGCGCCGGCCGCCAGCCGGCCCAAGCCTGGCCAGGTCAAGCGCAAGGCGGCGTCGGCCAAGTCGAAGGGCGCGGCGCTGAAGCCCAAGCCGGCCAAACCGGTCAGGTCGAAGGGGCCTTCGCCCCGGCCTTCCACTCGGAAAACAGCACCGTCTTCGTCGGCAGGCCGAGGTCCTTCGCGGCCGCGAGGGCGACGATCATAGGGCCGATCTCGGATGGGTGGGGCAGGGTGTCCGGGTCCTCGCCCGGAAACGCCTCGGCGCGCATTCGCGTGCGCATCTGGTTCGGATCGACCAGCACCGCGCGCACCCCGGTATGCTCGATCTCGTCCGCCCAGCAGCGCACCAGGGCTTCCAGTCCGGCTTTGGTGGCGGCGTAGGCGCCCCAGAACGCCTTCGGCCGCACCGCGCGGCCGGAGGTGAGGAACAGCGCGCGCCCGGCCTCGGCGCGGCGCAGCAGTGGCTCGGTCGAGCGGATCAGGCGGTAAGCCGAGCTGAGGTTGGTCGCGAGCACCCGGTCCCACAGCTTCGGATCGATGTGCGCCACCGGCCAGAGCCCGCCCAGCATGCCGGCCGCATGAACCAGGACGTCGAGGTGGCCGTGCCGCTTGAAGATCTCGTGGCCGAGCACGTCGATCGCCTCGCCTTCGGTCAGGTCGAGCGGAACGAGCGTCGGGCGGGTGACGCCTAACCCGCTGACCGTGCCCAGTCCCGCTATTTCGTCGTCGAGTTCCTCCAGCGCGCCCTGGGTGCGCCCGACGGCGATCACGTGCGCGCCGGCGGCGGCGAGGGCGACGGCGCTCGCCCGGCCGATGCCGCGGGTCGCGCCGGTGACGAGGGCGATCTTGCCCGCGAGAGGCTGTTCGGATGGCCTGCATCGGCGGGCTTCTAGCCTAGGAGGGGCGCGCGGCATACCGCTGCGCGATCACCGCGCAGGCCATCAGCTGCAGCTGGTGGAACAGCATCAGCGGCAGCACGATCAGCCCGACGCTGGCGGACGGGAACAGCAACCCCGGCCATCGGCACGCCGGTGGCGAGGCTCTTCTTCGAGCCGCAGAAGACGATGGCGATCTCGTCCTCCTTGGCGAATTTCAGCCGCGCGCGACGCCAGCGCGGTCAGCGCGAGCACGATCGCCAGCAGGGCGCCGCAGATCACGGCCAGCCAGCAGCAGCTGGACCGCCGACACCTGGCGCCAGATGCCCTGGACCACCGCCTCGCTGAACGCGCCGTAGACCACCAGCAGGATCGAGCCGCGGTCGACCAGGCCGACCAGCTTCGCGTGTCGCGTCATCCAGCCCGCGATCCAGATCCGAGCGACCTGGCCGGCGACGAACGGCGCCAGCAGCTGCAGCGCGATCGACTCGGCCTCGCCGAGCGGCGAGCCGCCGCCTCTGACGCCCAGCGTCACAGCGACCAGCGCCGGAGTCAGGAAGATGCCGAAGAAGTTGGAGGCCGACGCCGCGCAGACCGCCGCGGCCACGTTGCCGCGCGCCACCGAGGTGAAGGCGATCGACGACTGCACGGTGGACGGCAGGCAGCAGCAGAACAGCACGCCGGTCGCCAGCGTCGTCGGCAGGATCGTCGCCGGCAGCCGCACGGCCGCGAGGCCCAGCAGCGGGAAGAGCGCGAAAGTCGCGGCAAGGATCACCAGGTGCAGACGCCAGTGGGTGATCCCCGCCACGACCGCGTCGCGCGACAGCTTGGCGCCGTGCAGGAAGAACAGCAGCGCAATGACCAGCTTGGTGAAGAGCGCGAAGCCCGTCGCGACGTCGCCCCGCACCGGCAGCACGCTGGCGACGACCACGGTCGCGAGGATCGCCAGCACGTAGCGGTCGGGGGCAAGGGATTTCAGCCAGCTCATTCCCTCCCTCCCCCTTGTGGGGAGGGAAAGACCGCGCAGCGGTCAGGGTGGGGGAGTCTGGAAACGTGCGCCCCGCTTGCCCACGATTGTTGTTGCGGCGGACATCCCCACCCGTCCGTCGCTTCGCAACGTCCACCCTCCCCATAAAGGGGAGGGAGGGACAACAGTGCGCCCCTCAAGCGTCGACCAGGAACGAGAGCTGGCGCTCGACCTGCTCGTTGCGGCCCTCGGCGATCTCGCGGTCGAGCAGGCGGGTGGGGTAGTCGCCGGTGAAGTAGTGGTCGGTGAACTGGGGGCAGGCGGGGTCGCGCGGCCCGGCGCCCATCGCCCAGTAGAGGCCATCGACCGACAGGAAAGCCAGGCTGTCGACGCCGAACTGCCGCGCCATCTGCGGCACGCTCATGTTGGCGGCGATCAGCTGGTCGCGCTCGGGCATGTCGATGCCGTAGAAATCCGGGAAGCTGATCGGCGGCGAGGCCGAGCGCAAGTGCACCTCCCTGGCGCCGGCGTCGCGCACCATGCGCACCACCTTCACCGTGGTGGTGCCGCGCACGATCGAATCGTCGACCAGGATGACCCGCTTGCCGGCGAGCACCGCGCGGTTGGGGCTGTGCTTCATCCGCACCGACAGCTCGCGGGCGTCCTGGGTCGGCTGGATGAAGGTGCGGCCGACGTGGTGGTTGCGGATGATGCCCATCTCGAAGGGCAGGCCGGCGGCCTGCGCGAAGCCGAGCGCCGCGGGCACGCCGGAGTCGGGCACCGGCACGACCACGTCGGCCGGGACCAGGCTCTCCTCGGCCAGGCGCTGGCCCATGCGCTTGCGCACGTCGTAGACCGAGCGGCCGTTCACCACGCAGTCCGGCATGGCGAAGTAGACGTATTCGAACACGCAGGGCCGCGCCTTGGCGGCCGGGAAGGGCTTGATCGATTCGACGCCGTCGCTGGAGATCACCACGATCTCGCCGTGCTCGACGTCGCGCACGAACTTCGCGCCGACCATGTCCAGCGCGCGGGTCTCCGACGCCAGCACCGGCTTGCCGTTCAGGTCGCCCAGCACCAGCGGGCGGATGCCGAGCGGATCGCGCACGCCGATCAGCTTCTTGTTGGTCAGGGCCACCAGCGCATAGCCGCCCTCGATCTGCGACAGGGCGTCGATGAACCGGTCGATGAACTGGCGCTTCCGCGACATGGCGATCAGGTGGAGGATCACCTCGGAGTCCGAGGTCGACTGGAAGATGCGGCCCTCGGCGACCAGCCGCTCGCGCAGGGTCAGGAAGTTGGTCAGGTTGCCGTTGTGGGCCAGCGCGACGCCGCCGGCCTCGAGGTCGGCGAACATCGGCTGGACGTTGCGCAGGACGCTGCCGCCGGCGGTGGAGTAGCGGGTGTGGCCGATGGCGTAGCCGCCGGGCAGCCGTTCGGCCAGGTCGGCGCCCGAGAACGACTCGGCCACATGGCCCATGTGCCGCTCGGTGTGGAAGCCCTGGCCGTCGAACGAGGCGATGCCGCAGGCCTCCTCGCCGCGGTGCTGCAGCGCGTGCAGGCCCAGCGCCATGACTGCGCGGCGTCGGGGGTGTCGAACACCCCGAACACGCCGCACTCCAGCCGCAGCCGATCGTCGTCGCGCCAAGGGTCAGTCACGGCGTCTTCTCCACGCGCAGGCGGGGCCGGCCGGGCGCGTTTGTCTGGGGGTCATTGTAGTCGCGATTCTGGTCGTCGGCGGCGCCGGCCTGGTTGCTCTGGCCGCCGTCGGTGATGGCTTTGCCGACCACCGGATAGACCTTCTTGGCGAGGTCGGCGCCGCGCGGCGCGAACGTCTTCAGCGCCGAGGCCGAGAGCGCGGAGACCGGCCAGAGCAGCGCGCCCGAGATCCAGGGCGGCATGCGGTCGGGCGGGGTGATGGCGTTGATCGTCAGGTTGGCCAGCCCCAGCACCACCAGCGCGCGCGCCGCGCCGAACCCGGCCCCGACGATGCGGTCGAGGTCGCCGACGCCGCCGGTCTGGTGGATGCGCTGGGCGAGCGCGCCGGCGGCGACGCGCAGCACGATGTAGACCGCGGCGAAGACGATCAGGATCGCCGCGATGTTGGCGAGCCAGGGCGTTGCGATCGCGTGCCGGGCGATCGGGCCGGAGAAGCGCAGGCCGAACAGGGCGACGATGGCGGCGACGATCAGGGCCGCGACCGTGGCGACCTCGCGCGCCGCGCCGCGGAACCAGCCGACCAGCACCGAGACGATCAGCACCAGCCCGGCGGCGAGGTCGAACAGGGTCATCGGCCGGCTTCGTCCCACGCCTCGCCTCCGATCCGCGCGACCGCGTCCGCCAGCCGAGCGACCTGAACCTGGCGCACGCCGCCCGCCTCGACGCCGCCCTGCGGGGCTGAGCGCGCGCGAGAAGCCCAGCTTGGCGGCCTCCTTCAGGCGCATCTCGCTCCTGGACACCGGCCGTACGTCCCCCGAGAGGCTGATCTCGCCGAACACCACGCAATCCTGCGGCAGCGCCGCCTCCAGCGCCGAGGACACCAGCGCGGCCGCCGCGGCGAGGTCCGCCGCCGGCTCGGTCACCTTCAGCCCGCCGGCGACGTTCAAGTAGACGTCACGGTCGCCAAATCCAACCCCGCAGCGGGCCTCCAGCACCGCTAAAATCATCGCTAAGCGCCCGGAATCCCAGCCGACCACCGCCCGGCGCGGCGTTCCGTAGGCGGAGGGCGCCACCAGCGCCTGGAATTCCATCAGCACCGGCCGCGAACCCTCGATCCCGGCGAACACCGACCGAGCCGGCCGCGCGCTCGCCGCTCTCGCCCAGGAACAGGGCCGATGGGTTCTTCACTTCCACCAGCCCGGCGTCGCTCATCTCGAACACGCCGATCTCGTCGGTGGCGCCGAAGCGGTTCTTGGCCCCGCGCAGCATGCGGAAGGGGTAGCCGCGCTCGCCCTCGAACGAGAGCACCGCGTCGACCATGTGCTCCACCACGCGCGGGCCGGCGACCTGGCCGTCCTTGGTCACATGGCCGACCAGGATCACCGCCACGCCGCGGCGCTTGGCCAGCCGCACCAGTTCGCCGGCGCAGGCGCGCACCTGGGTCACCGAGCCGGGACCCGCCTCGTGCATGTCGCTCCAGAGCGTCTGCACCGAGTCGATCACCACCAGGTCGAACGGCTCGCGCTTGAGGCCATCGACAATGTCGCGCAGCGCGGTCTCGGCGGCCAGCCGCACCGGCGCGTCGGCCAGGCCCATGCGCTGGGCGCGCGAGCGGATCTGCTCGATCGCCTCCTCGCCGGAGACGTAGGCGCAGGCCGCCCCACGCCGGGCCGCCTCGGCGCAGACCTGCAGCAGCAGCGTGGATTTGCCGACCCCCGGGTCGCCGGCGATCAGGATCGCCGAGCCCGGCACGACCCCGCCGCCGCAGACCCGGTCGAATTCCTCGAGGCCGGTGACCAGCCGGCGCGCGGGCGCGGCCTCGCTCTGCAGCCCCTCGAACGCCAGGCCGCGGGTCTTGGCGCCGCGGGCGGGCGCCAGCGCGCCAGGCGGGCGGCTCGTCACCTCCTCGACCAGGGTGTTCCAGGCGTTGCAGGCCGCGCACTGGCCCGCCCACTTGGCCGCGACCGCGCCGCACGACTGGCAGACAAAGACCGGGCCGTCCCTGGCCATCGAAGCTCCGACTCACCTCTGGTCGAGCCGAGCATATAGGGTCGCGGCGGCGCTTCCGCCGGCCGCGACAAAGCGCGCGCCGGCGCAAGGTCCAACGGCGGTCGCCGCGCAAGTTTGACCTTGCTCACCCACCGGGTTCGGCTAGCGTCCCCGAACCGCGTTCGAAAGGGAGGCCGCCATGAGCGTCGTCGAGGCGCCAAGGTCGCAGGGGCTGTTCGCCCGGGTGATCAACATCCTGATGCGCCCCCGGGCCGAGTGGGAGGTCATCGGCCCCGAGCCGGCGACGGCCCAGGGCCTGATCCTGGGCTACGCCGCCATCCTGGCTGCGATCCCGACGCTGGCGCGGATCGTCAGTGGGCTGATGCCGCACTGCTTTTTCGCCGTGTGCTACACGCCCAACCCGGTCTGGGTCGTGGTCGGCGCGGTCGTCTATTACCTGCTCGCGCTGGCCGGGGTGTTCGTGATCGGCCTGATCATCGACGCGCTGGCCCCGACGTTCGGGGGCGAAAAGAACCAGATCCAGGCGATGAAGGTCGCGGTCTACAGCTGGACCGCCGCCTGGGTGGCGGGAATCTTCCTGATCATCCCCTGGGTCGGCGGCCTGCTCACGCTGGTGGGTCTCTACAGCCTCTACCTGCTCTACCTCGGCCTGAAGCAGGTGATGAAGTCGCCCGACGACAAGGCGATCATCTACACCGTGGTCGTCGTCGTGCTGGCGGCCGTGGTCTTCATCGTCGCCGGCGCGATCGCGGCGCCCCTGGCGATGATCGGGGCGTTGAGCGGGGGCAGCGCGCTGACGGCGGGCGCGCCGGGTCAGGTCTCCGGCACGGTCCATCTCGGCAACGGCGCCAGCCTCGATCTCGGCAAGCTGCAGTCGGCGACGCAGCAGGCCGAGCGGCAGCTGCGTGATTCGCAGACGGCGGCGGCGAACGGCAAGATCAACGCGGTCGATCCGAACGTGCTGAAGGGCTTCCTGCCGGACAACGTCGCCGGGGCGGCCCGCACCGAGATCACCGCGGTCTCCGCCGGCGCGGCCGGCATGGGCGGTTCGGACGCCGAGGCCACCTACCAGAACGGCGACGCCCATATCACGCTGAAGGTGGCCGACATCGCCGCCGCCGGGGGACTCGCCGCTCTCGCCGGCGCGGTGAACGTCAACGAGGATCGCCAGACCGCCACCGGCTACGAGAAGGTGCAGACCATCAACGGCCGCCTGACGACCGAGCGCTACGACAACCAGGACAAGAGTGGCGAGTACAGCATCATGGTCGCCAGCCGGTTCCTGATCAGTGCGGAAGGGAGCGGCATTTCCATGGATGCGCTCAAGGCGGCGGTGGCTGCGGTGGGGCCCGACCGGCTGGAAGCGCTAGCCCACGGTTGAAATTGCGTCGCTTGCGTAACAACGGCTCGTCAGTCCGGTTGAGTTGAGTTAGCGTCCCCTCACCAAAGGGATTCTGGGAGGGCGGCAATGTCTGTGGTTGGGGGGTCTGCAAGCACGGGCCTGATCGCGCGGATTCAGAACATCTTGCTGAAACCCGCGAGCGAATGGGACGTGATCGCGGGCGAGACGGCGACGGTCCCGGGTCTGTTTACCGGCTATGCGATGCTGGTGGCCCTGCTTCCGGCCATAGGCGGCATCCTCGGCGCCCTGATGACCGGCCTGGTGTTCCATTCGCCCCTGGGCACGACGGTGGCGCTGGTCGGGGGCATCATCGGGGCGGTGATCGGGTATGTGCTTAACCTGGTCGTCGTCTTCGTGTTCGCTCTGATCATCGATGCGCTGGCCGGCACCTTCGGCGCCACGGCCAACCGGCTGCAGGCGACCAAGGTCGCGGTTTACAGCACTACGGCGTCGTGGGTGGCCGGCTTCTTCTCGTTCGTGCCGGTGATCGGCTTCCTGCTCGCCTTGGCCGGATTCGGCTACACCTGCTACCTGGCCTATCTCGGCATCGCCAAGGTCATGAAGCCGCCGGCCGACAAGGCCGTCGCCTATGCGGCCGTCGCCATCGTCATCAACGTGGTGATCTTCTTCGTCGCCCTCATGATCCTGGCGATCATCAGCGGCATCGTCATCGCGATGATGGCGGGCGCGGCGATGACCGCGGCCGCGCCGATGACGCAGTAACTGCGCAGCCCTGAAGGCCCGCGCCATCGCGCGGGCCTATCGGCGCTCGTAGCGGTCGTCTCGGGCCAGGTTCGAGAACTTGGTGATGTTCTCGTCGTAGTGCAGCTTCACCGTGCCGATCGGGCCGTGGCGCTGCTTGCCGATGATGATCTCCGCCTCGTTGCGGATCTGGTCCATCTTCTCGCTCCAGGCGAGATGCTCCTCGGTGCCTTCGCGCGGCTCCGTGCGGCTGAGGTAGTAGGACTCGCGGTAGATCGACATCACCACGTCGGCGTCCTGCTCGATCGAGCCGGACTTCGCGCAGGTCGGCCAGCTGCGGGCGCTTGTCCTCGCGATTCTCGACCTGGCGCGAGAGCTGGGCCGCGGCGATCACCGGCACCTGCAGCTCCTTGGCCAGCGCCTTGAGCCCCTGGGTGATCATGCTGACTTCCTGCACCCGGTTCTCCGGCCGGCCGGCGCCGGCGGTGATCAGCTGCACGTAGTCGATCACGATCAGATCGAGCCCGCTGGTGCGCTTCAGCCGCCGGGCGCGGGCCACCAGCTTGGCCAGCGAGATGCCGCCGGTGTCGTCGATGTAGAGCGGCGATTCCTGGATCTCGGTCGCCGCGTCGCGGATTTTGCCGAACTCGACCGCCGAGATCTCGCCCTTGCGGATCAGGTCGGACGGCACGCCCGAGACCTCGGCCAGCAGGCGCATGGCGACCTGCGCGGCCGACATTTCCAGGGCGAAGAAGGCGACCACCCCGCCGTTGACGGTCTTGCGGGTGCCGTCCGGCTGCGGCTCCCAGGCGTAGCGGCGGGCGACGTTGAAGGCGATGTTGGCGGCCAGCGACGACTTCCCCATCGAGGGCCGCGCGGCGAGGATGATCAGGTCCGACGGGTGCAGGCCGCCCAGCTTGGCGTCGAGGTCGGAGATCCCGGTCGACAGGCCCGAGAGCCCGCCGTCGCGGTTGTAGGCCTCGGCCGCCATCTCGATGGCGTGGGTCAGGGCGACATCCAGGCCGAGCAGGCCGTTCGAGGCCGTGCCGGTCTCGGCGAGGGTGTAGAGCTGCTGCTCGGCGGCCTCGATCTGGTCGCGCGCGGTGGTGTCGTCGTCCATCACGGTCGCGGTGACGGAGATCTCGCCGCCGATCCGGATCAGTTCGCGGCGCAGCGCCAGGTCGTAGATCGCCCGCGCGTAGTCGGCCGCCCGCGCCGCCGGCGGGGCGCGGTCGACCAGGTCGGCCAGGTAGCGGACGCCGCCCAGCTCCTGGAACGCCGGGTCGTTCTGGAACTGCTGCGCCAGCAGGGTCGGGTCGGCCAGCTGGCCGCGGCGCACGTTGGCCTCGATCGCGCCGAACAGGCGGCCGTGGAACGGCTCGAAGAAGTGCGCCGCCTGCAGGCTGTCGTTCAGCCGCTCGTAGGCGCCGTTGTCATACAGCAGCGCCCCCAGAAGCGCCTGCTCGGCCTCGATGTTGGCCGGCGCATGCGCTGGGACGGGGTCGTGGGAAGCGGGACGAAGGTCCAGGGCCGGAGCGAGCGCCATATCCATCCTGATAGCCCAACACCGGGGCGTTCGGGATGCGGTCAGATCGCCGCTCCACAGCTATTCTTGGCTTCTGTGGAAAGCTCCGCTGCGGCAAGGCGCCTCAGGCGTTGTAGGCGCGCTCGCCATGGTACGTCAGGTCGAGTCCTTCCTGGATTTCCTCGTCACGCGCCCGCAGCCCGACCAGCGCGCGGGTGATGTGGGCCAGGGCCAGCGTGGCGATGGCCGACCAGGCGACGGTGGCGGCGACACCCAGCACCTGGACGCCCGCCTGGCCGCTCATGTCGTGGGCGAGGCCGTACCCAGCGCCCCCGAGAGCCGGCGCGGCCAGGACAGCAACCAGCAGCGTCCCCAGGATGCCGCCCACGCCGTGCACGGCGAAGACGTCCAGCGAATCGTCGATCTTCAGGCGGTGCTTCACCAGCTCGACGGCGGCGAAACAGACGGTGCTGCCGGCGGCGCCGAGCGCGAGCGCCCCGAGCGGGCCGACATATCCCGATGCGGGGGTGATGGTCGCCAGGCCGGCGACGACGCCGGTCACCGCGCCCACCATGCTGGCCCGCCCGAAGCGCACCCGCTCCAGCAGCGCCCAGACCAGGCCGGCCACCGAGGCCGAGGTGTGGGTCGCCAGCAGCGCCATCGCCGCGGAGCCGTCCGCCGCCAGCGCGCTGCCGCCGTTGAAGCCGTACCAGCCGACCCAGAGCATGCCGGCGCCCATCATCGTCATGCCGGGATTGTGCGGCGGATGCAGGTCGCGCGGGAATCCGTCGCGCCGTCCCAGCACCGCCGCCAGCACCAGCGCCGAGACGCCGGCGGTGGCGTGCACGACCAGGCCGCCGGCGAAGTCCATCACCCCGCGCCGCTGCAGCCAGCCACCGCCCCAGACCCAGTGCGCGACCGGCGCATAGACGACGAGCAGCCACAGGCCGCTGAAGACCAGCACCGCCCGGAACCTGATCCGCTCGACATAGGCCCCGACAATCAGCGCCGGCGTGATGACCGCGAAGGTGAGTTGAAACAGATAGAACGCCGTCTGCGGGATCTTGCCGGCCACGTCGTTGCGGCTGACGCCGAGCAGGAACGCCTTGGAGAGGTCGCCGATCACCGGACCTGCGCCCGAGAACGCCAGGCTGTAACCGGCGGCGAGCCAGAGCACCGAAGCCAGGCAGGCGATCGCGACGCAGTGGAGCATCACCGAGAGGGTGTTCTTCATCTGCACCAGGCCGGCATAGAACAGCGCCAGGCCGGGCAGCGTCATGAAGAGCACCAGCGCGCTGGCCGCGAGCATCCAGGCGGTGTCGCCGTGGTCGATGGCCGCGGTCGCCGCCCAGACGGGCGCCGGCGCGCAGGTCAGGCCAAGACCCGCCAGCGCAACGCCGGCCGTCGCACGAACTTTCACCAACACCCTCCCGGAATCCGACTCCGATCAGGCTTGGCTATAGCGGACGACGGCCAGCAGCGGCGCCCAGATTCCAGACGCCTGCTGCGGCCAAATTGCGCAACGCGCCTTTAGGCGTCCTCGCGGTCCGGGGCCTGCGCGCCGGCGCCGCCTTCGAGCATGTCGGCCATCGCCTCGGCGTCCGCGGCGCGATCTTCCTCGAACTGCGAGGTGATCACGTTCTCGCCGCGGGCCTGGCGCTCGGCCTCGTCCTGGCTGCGGGCGATGTTGATATTGACCGTGATCGAGACTTCCGGGTGCAGGCGGACCTTTACCGGGTGGACGCCGAGCGATTTGATCGGCTTGTCCAGGATCACCATCGAGCGGTCGACCTTGCCGCCTTCGGCGTTCACCGCGTCGGCCACGTCGCGACCGGAGACCGAGCCGTACAGGTGGCCGCTCTCGCCCGCCTGGCGGATCATGATGTAGGAGGAACCGTCCAGCTTGTCGCCGCTGCGGGACGCGGCCTCACGGGCCTTGGCGTTGCTGGCTTCGATTTCGCCGCGGCGGCTCTCGAACACCTTCAGGTTCTCGGCGTTGGCGCGCAGGGCCTTGGAGTTGGGCAGCAGGAAGTTGCGGGCGAACCCGTCCTTCACCGTCACCACGTCGCCGAGCGCGCCCAGGCGCTCGACCCGTTCGAGCAGGATCACTTTCATCGCGCGCGCTCCTACTTCACGACGTAGGGCAAGAGGGCGAGGAAGCGGGCGCGCTTGATCGCCTTGGCCAGTTCGCGCTGCTTCAGGGCCGAGACCGCGGTGATGCGGCTGGGCACGATCTTGCCGCGCTCGGAGATGTAGCGCTGCAGCAGCTTGACGTCCTTGTAGTCGATCTTCGGCGCGTTGGCGCCGGAGAACGGGCACACCTTGCGCCGGCGCATGAAGGTGCGGCGCGGGCCGCCGCCGGTTGCGGCTTCGGGGGCTGAAAGGTCGGTCATGGTTCTCTCTCCCTCGCCTTAGACCGGGATGTCGTCGAAGCGGGGCCGTTCGCGTTCGCGCTCACGGTCGCGGCGGGCCAGCACCGGCGACAGCTCGAGGTCGAGCTCGTCGACGCGCAAGGTGAGGTAACGCAGCACGTCCTCGTTGATCGAGAGCTGCCGCTCCATCTCCTTCACCGCATCCGCCGGCGCGTCGATGGCCAGCAGTGAGTAGTGGCCCTTACGGTTCTTCTTGATCCGGTAGGAAAGGTTCCTGAGGCCCCAGTACTCGATCTTGGCGATATGGCCGCCAAGGCCTTCGATCAGAGCCTTCAGTTCTTCGTTCAGGGTTTCGGCCTGTTGCGGCGAGATATCCTGCCGCGTGATGAGCACGTGCTCGTAGTACGCCATTGCGTTCCTTCTTCCGGCTGGGAGGGCGGCGCAGCGGGGCGGCGGAAGACGCTCCGATACGATGGCTCTTGCCGCGGCGGCCGGGAGGCTCCCGAGCCCTTTGACGCTCCGCGAAAAGACCGCTCTCCGTCAGGAGGCGCGGTCTCTAGGGGAATGCGCGATGAAAGGCAAGCTGGGCGCGGTCGACGGCGAGCGCCTCACGAACCGCGACCGAGCTCCTCAGTGCGGATGCGCCGCCCGCCACTGGGTGACCGCGTCGAGCGTCTTGGCGACGTGCTGATCCGGCTTCAGGTCAGAGTAGGCGAGGATGATCTTGTCGTCGGGGGCGATCACGTAGGAGGTGCGGTCGGACCAGCCGGGGCGCAGCGCCAGCGTCGACTGGTAGCTCTTGGCGATAGCCAGCGTGGGATCGGCCGCCACCGGAAACTTGCCGGAGCAATGTTCGGTCTCGGTCGAGAAGGCGGCCAGCTGGTCGATGTTGCCGGCGGTCACGCCGATCACGGTCGCGCCGGCGGCCTTGAACTTGTCGATCGCGTCGGCGAACAGGTGCGCCTCGATGTTGCAGCCTTGGGTGTGCGCCGCCGGGAAGAAGTAGAGCACCACCGGCCCCTTCTTCAGCGCGGCGGCCAGGTCGAACTTCAGCGGCTGGCCGGCCTGATAGGCGTCGGCGGTGAAGACCGGGGCGCTGGCGCCGACGGGCAGGGCGGCGAAGGCGGGCGCTGAAATGAGCGCGGCCGCGGCGGCGGCGAGGATGAATTGCTTCATGTAAATCTCTCCCAAGGCGCGAATGTCCCTCGAACGCCCCCTTACTGCCCCAGGGGCAGGCGCGCCAGTGCAATCGCGGGCGCTTGAGCCGCGCCCGGTCTTGACCTAACCACGGGCGCCTTTTCACCCGCTGGAACCCGCCCATGAGCCTCGCCTTCATCTTCCCCGGACAGGGCAGCCAGGCCGTCGGCATGGGGGCCGACCTGGCCGAGGCCTTCGCCGCCGCGCGGGAGGTGTTCCAGGAGGTCGACGACGCGCTGGGCCAGAAGCTCTCCAGGCTGATGCGCGAGGGGCCGATCGAGACCCTGACCCTGACCGAGAACACCCAGCCGGCGCTGATGGCCGTCAGCGTCGCCGTGGCGCGCACGCTGGAGCGGGAGTTCGGCGTGCCGATCGAGAAGGCGGCCTTCGTCGCCGGCCATTCGCTCGGCGAATACTCCGCCCTCTGCGCCGCCGGCGCGCTCACGCTGGCGGACACCGCGCGGCTGCTGCGCCGGCGCGGCCAGGCCATGCAGCGCGCCGTGCCGGTCGGCGAGGGGGCGATGGCGGCGCTGATCGGGCCGAAGACCGACGTCGCGCTGGCGGAGGCCGCCGCCGCCGCAGGCGCCGAGGTCGGCGTCTGCGCGGTGGCCAACGACAACAACGCCGGCAATGTCGTCATCTCCGGCGTCGCGGCCGCGGTCGAACGGGCGATCGAGAAGGCCAAGGCGCTGGGCGCCCGGGCGATCCCGGTCAACGTCTCCGCCCCGTTCCATTGCCCGCTGATGCAGCCGGCGGCCGACGAGATGGCCGAGGCGCTGGCCGAGGTGGCGATCGCCGCGCCCCGCGCGTTCCTGGTCGCCAACGTCACCGCCCGGCCCACCAACGATCCGGAGGCGATCCGCCGCCAGCTGGTCGAGCAGGTGACCGGCCGGGTGCGCTGGCGCGAGAGCATCGAGTGGCTGGCAGGGGAGGGCGGCGTCACCCGTTTCGCCGAACTGGGCGCGGGCAAGGTGCTGACCGGCATGGTCAAGCGCATCGCGCCCGACGCCGAGGGCGTCGCCGTCGGCGCACCGGCCGATCTCGAAGCGTTCGCCGGGAGCGTCTGATGCGGGCGCTGGCCCTGGCGGCCGTGCTGGGCGCGCTCGCCACATCGCCGGCGATAGCCGACGCGCCGCTGACCGGGCCGCTGCAGCCGCTCGCCTTCATGGTCGGCGACTGGCGCTCGGACGGGGACAGCACCGGGGCCGGGGCCGGCGGCGACTCTGCGATCCACTCGGACCTCGGCGGCCGGATCCTGGTTCGCCGCGATCACGTCACGACGCGCGCCGGCGGCGCCTTCGACATCTACATGGTTGTCTATCCGGACGGCGACCACGCCGCAGCCGACTTCGTGGATACCGAGGGCCACACGATCCACTACGTCGTGACGCCGGCGCCAGGGCCGGCAGCGATTTTTGCATCGCCGGCTTCGGCCGCGTCGCCGGGGTTTCGGCTCACCTACAGTCAGCCGGCGCCGGACCGGCTGCACATCCGTTTCGAGATCGCGCCGCCGGGCGGGAGCTACAAGACCTACACCGAAGGCGACGTCGTCCGGCGCTGAGGCGCCGGGCGAGATGGGAGGAACTCAGATGTTCGACCTTTCCGGCAAGATGGCGCTGGTCACCGGCGCCAGCGGCGGCATCGGCGGGGCGATCGCCCGGGCGATGCACGCCCAGGGCGCCCACGTCGTGCTCTCCGGCACCCGCGAGGAGGCGCTGGCGGCGCTCCGCCACGAGCTGGGCGAGCGGGCCTCGGTCGCGCCGGCCAATCTCGCCAAGCGGCGAAGAGGTGGATGGCCTGGTGGCGGCTGCCGAGGCGGCGGCGGGCGCGGAGCTCGACATCCTGGTCTCCAACGCCGGCGTCACCACGCGACGGCCTGATCCTGCGGATGAAGGACGAGGACTGGAACCAGGTGCTCACGGTCAACCTGGAGAGCTATTTCCGCCTCGCCCGCAGCGCCCTGCGCGGCATGATGCGCCGCCGCCGCGGCCGGATCATCGGCATCACCTCGGTGGTGGGCGTGATGGGCAATGCCGGCCAGACCAACTACGCGGCCTCCAAGGCCGGCATGATCGGCTTCACCAAGGCGCTGGCGCAGGAGATCGCCAGCCGCGGGGTCACCGCCAACTGCGTCGCGCCCGGCTTCATCGAGAGCCCGATGACCGACGCCCTGACCGAACAGCAGAAGACCGCCATCCTCGCCGGCGTGCCGCTGGGCCGGCTCGGCGTGGGGGCTGACGTGGCGGCAGCCTGCGTCTACCTCGCCAGCGACGAGGCCGCCTACGTCACCGGCCAGACCCTGCACGTGAACGGCGGCATGGCGATGATCTAGCAGGGCCGCCGGGGCCAAATCCGCGCCGCTGGCCTCCCCGAATGGAACATGATAGCCAGGACGCGATTTTGCTAAGCCAGTATTGGCGCGCCGAGCGGCGGCGCCGTAAAGGGTGACCAGACTTACGCGCGGTGGCGGAACGGAGCTGCTAGGCCGCGCGCCCAACCACAACGAGGGACTTGGAGCTGAATGTCCGACATTCTCGAGCGCGTGCGTAAGATCGTCATCGAGCACCTGGACGCTGACCCGGAAAAGGTCACCGAAAAGGCCAGCTTCATCGACGATCTCGGCGCCGACAGCCTGGACAACGTCGAACTCGTCATGGCCTTCGAAGAAGAGTTCGACATCGAAATCCCGGACGACGCGGCCGAGCACATCCAGACGGTGGGCGATGCGGTGAAGTTCATCCAGGAGCGGCTCGGCGCCTGAACCGGGCGTAGCGGTGCGCTGCATGGCCGCCGCGCCGCGTCTGCCTGGGACGCGCGCGGCGGCTTTTATTTCGACGCCTTTCTATTTTGACTGGGCGGCCCGGCGTCGCCACATTGCCGTTCGCTGGGCGGACCAAGCGCAACGCGTCTGCTAAGCTCGGGAATCGCGAGGGAGACGGACCCTGACAATGCGCCGCGTCGTCGTCACCGGAATTGGCATGGTCACGCCCCTGGCCTGGGGTGCGGAAAAGACCTGGGCGGCCCTCCTGGCCGGCAAGTCCGGCGCTGGCCGGATCACCGCCTTCGACGCCAGCGACTACGCCTGCCAGGTCGCCTGCGAGGTGCCGCGCGTGACGGGCCGCGGCGGCGGCGGGCCGGATATCGACGGCTCGTTCGATCCCGACCAGGTGATGAGCGCCCGCGAGCAGCGGCGCATCGACGATTTCATCCTCTACGCCATGGCCGCCGCCGACGAGGCGGTGAAGGACGCGAACTGGACGCCCGAGGACGAGGGCGAGCGGCGAGCGCACCGGCGTGATCATCGGCTCCGGCATCGGCGGTCTGGCCACCATCGCCGACACCGCGATCGAACTGCACGAGAAGGGCCCGCGCCGGGTCAGCCCGTTCTTCATCCCCTCGGCGCTGATCAACCTCGCCTCCGGCCAGGTGTCGATCCGCTATCGGCTTCAAGGGGCCGAACCATGCGGTGGTGACCGCCTGCGCCACCGGCGCCCACGCGGTCGGCGACGCCTCGCGGCTGATCCAGTACGGCGACGCCGACGTGATGGTCGCCGGCGGCGCCGAGGCGGCGGTCTGCCCGCTCGGCATCGCCGGCTTCATCGCCTGCCGGGCCATGTCGACCAACTTCAACGACACGCCCGAGCGCGCCTCGCGCCCCTACGACAAGGACCGCGACGGCTTCGTGATGGGCGAGGGCGCTGGCGCCCTGGTGCTGGAGGAGCTGGAGCACGCCAGGGCCCGTGGCGCGAAGATCTACGCCGAGGTGGTCGGCTACGGCCTGGCCGGCGACGCCTATCACATCACCGCGCCCGCCGAAGACGGCGACGGCGGCTTCCGGGCCATGGAGGCGGCGATCGGCCACGCCGGCATCGATCCTGCCGACATCGACTACATCAACGCCCACGGCACCTCGACGCCGCTGGGCGACGAGATCGAGCTGGGCGCGGTCGAGCGGCTGCTGGGCCAGGCGGCCGGCAAGACCTCGATGTCATCGACCAAGTCCGCGATCGGCCACCTGCTCGGCGCCGCCGGCGCGGTGGAGGCGGCTTTCACCGTCCTGGCCCTGCGCGACCAGATCGCCCCGCCGACGATCAACCTCGACAATCCTTCGGTCGAGACCGCGCTCGACCTGGTGCCGAACAAGGCCAAGCCGATGAAGATCGACTTCGCCCTCTCCAACAGCTTCGGCTTCGGCGGCACCAACGCCTCGGTCGTCTTCAAGAAGGCGCCGTGAGCCGAGGGCCCGCCCCCAGACCCACTGCCCGCCGCAACCGGGGCGACGCCCGATCCCGCCGCCGGCTGATGGCGGCCTACGGCGCCTTGGCGACCCTGGGTGGGGCGCTGGCGCTGGCGGCGATCGTCGCGCTCTTCATCTACTTCGGACCCGGCCCAGCGGCGCGGCGCGGCGCCTCGACCACGGTGGTGCTGCCGCCCGGCGCTGGCGTGGCGGAGATCGCCACCGACCTGCGCCGCAGCGGCGTGATCGGCTCCAACACCGTCTTCGTGGTCTTCGCGGAGGTCACCGGGGCCGCCCATAAGCTGCAGGCTGGCGAATACGAGTTCCCCTCGCACGCCTCGCTGCACTCGGTGATCGCGATCATCGCCGAGGGCAAGGTCGTGCGCCACTTCGTCACCATCCCCGAGGGCGTCACCTCGCAGGCGGTGATGGAGATCCTGATGCAGAAGGACTACCTCACCGGCGTCGTCGCCGCTCCCGCCGAGGGGGCGGTGCTGCCGGAGACCTACGAGGCCCGGCGCGGCGATGACCGCTCGGCCGTGCTGCGGCGCATGATGGACGCCCGCGACCGCGAGCTTTCGACGCTGTGGGCGGACCGCAAGCCCGGGCTGCCGTACCGCTCGCCCGAGGAGGCGGTGATCCTGGCCTCGATCGTCGAGAAGGAGACCGCGAAAGACGACGAACGGCCGCGCGTCGCCGCGATCTTCATCAACCGGCTCAAGGCGGGCATGCGGCTCGAGAGCGACCCGACCACCATCTACGGCCTCACCGGCGGGCGCCCGCTTGGCCACGGCCTGAGGGTCTCCGAGCTGCAGTCGCCCACGCCCTACAACACCTACGTGATCGCCGGCCTGCCGCCGACGCCGATCGACAATCCCGGCCGCAAGTCGCTGGCGGCTGCGCTCGATCCGTCCAACACCGGCGACCTCTACTTCGTCGCCGACGGCACGGGCGGGCACGCGTTCGCGTCCACCCTGGTCGAGCACCAGCAGAACGTCGCGAAGTGGCGGGCGATCGAGGCCAAGCGCAACTGCAAGTCCGCCGCCCGCGCCGCGCCGCCCACGGTGGGAAAGCCCGCCGCGTGCTGAAGCTGTCCAGCATGACCGGCTTCGCCCGCGCCGAGGGCGCGGCGGGCGCCTGGAGCTGGGCGGTCGAGGCGCGTTCGGTCAACGGCCGCAATCTGGAGGTCCGGTTCCGCGGCCCGCCTGGCTTCGACGCTCTCGAGCGCGTCGCCCGCGAAGCGGCTCAGGCGCGCTTCCAGCGCGGTCAGGTCAACGTCAGCCTCACCGCGCGCAGATCCGAGACCGCCGGCGCGGTGCGGATCAACCGCGAAGCGCTGGAGCGGTATTTGGCGCTGGCCGACGAACTGACCGGCAAGGGTCATGCGCTCACGCCTTCGGCCGACGGCCTCCTGGCGCTGCGCGGCGTGTTGGAGAATGGCGAGGCCGAGGAGTCGCCTGAGGCGCGCGCGGCGGTGGAGGCGGCCATGGCGGCGACCCTCGCCGAGGCGCTCGACCGACTGAAGACCTCGCGCCTCGCCGAAGGCGCGGCTCTGGGCGGCGTGCTGGCCGGCCTGGTCGACCAGGTGGAGGCGCTCTGCGGCGAGGCCGGGGCCGAGGCGGCGGGGCAGGGGCCGGCGATCCGCGACCGCTTCGCCAAACGCCTGGCCGAACTGCTCGGCGACGCCGCGCCCGCCGACCGCATTGTCCAGGAGGCGGCGGTGATGGCGACCAAGGCCGACGTGCGCGAGGAGCTGGACCGGCTCGCCAGCCACGTCGCCGCCGCCCGGGCGTTGATGGCCGAGGACGCCGCCGCCGGCCGCCGGCTCGACTTCCTGACCCAGGAATTCATGCGCGAGGCCAACACGCTCTGCAGCAAATCCGCCACCACCGGCTTGACGCGCGTCGGCCTGGCCCTGAAAGCGGCGATCGATCAGTTCCGCGAGCAGGTGCAGAATGTCGAGTGAGCGGCGGCGCCGGGGTTTGATGCTGGTGCTCTCCAGTCCCTCGGGGGTGGGCAAGACATCGCTGTCGCGCCGCCTGGTCGCCGATCACGCCGACCTCGACCTCTCGATCTCGATGACCACCCGCGCGCCCCGGCCGGGCGAGCATCACGGCCGCGAATACTTCTTCGTCAGCGAGGCGGAGTTCGACGCCAAGATCGCCGAGGGCGCGTTCCTCGAGTGGGCCAGGCTGCACGGCCATCAGCGTTCGGGCACGCTGAAGGCGCAGGTGATGGACAGCCTGGCCGCCGGCCGCGACGTGATGTTCGACGTCGACTGGCAGGGGGCCCGGGCGCTCGCCGCGGCGGCGCCCCAGGACACGGTGCGCGTGTTCATTCTGCCGCCGACGATGGCCGAGATGGTGCGGCGCATCCACGCCCGCGCCGGCGATTCCGACGAGATGATCCGCCGGCGGCTGCAGACGGCCCGCGAGGAGTTCACCAAGTGGGGTGAGTACGACTACGTGATCGTCAACGACGACTTCGACCACGCCTACGCGGAGCTCGCCCACATCTATCACGCCGAGCGGCTGCGCCGGGAGCGCAACCCCTGGCTCGCCGCTTTCGTGACCGAACTCGAGCAGGAGCGGCTGGACCCGTAGGCCATGGCCGCGATCCTCGCCATCCACGCCCATCCGGACGACATCGAGACGCTGGGCGCCGGGACCCTGGCGCTCCTCGCAGGCTCCGGTCACCGCATCACGATCGTCACCGCAACGGCGGGGGAGGGCGGCGCCACCGAGACGTCTCCGGAGGAGACCGCCCGGGTCCGCCAGGGCGAGGCGGCCGCGGCGGCGGCGATCATCGGCGCCGACTACCGCTGGGCGGGGTTCGGCGACCTGGCCGTGTTCAACGACGATCCTTCGCGCCGCCGGATGACCGAGCTGGTCCGCGGCGCGCGGCCGGACGTTGTCATCACCGCGTCGCCGGCCGACTACCATCCCGACCACGAGGCGGTGAGCGTGCTTGTACGCGACGCGTGTTTCGCGTCCGCGGTGCCCAACTACCAGACCGGCGAGGCCGCGCCGCTGCCGCAAATTCCGCACCTCTATTTCATGGACGCCATCGGTGGGCGCACCCGCGAGGGCGAACGGATACGGCCGGACTTCGGCGTCGACATCACCGCGTTCCTCGAGACCAAGCGGCGGATGCTGATGGCGCACCACAGCCAGGTCGCCTGGGTCGCCCGCCAGCACGGGATCGCCGACTACGCCGGATCGATGGTCGCCTGGGCCGAACGCCGCGGCCGCGACTTCGGCGTGACCTACGCCGAAGGCTTCCGCCAATACCGCCACCCGCCCTATCCGGCGACGCCGGTGCTGCAGGACCTGCTGGGGGCGGCGGTGCTGTCTCTCGCCAACTGGGAAACGAAGCCGGGTTAGGAACCCGTCGAACCCCCGCGGGAGAGCAAGGCCGCCGCGACCCAGGCGCGAGAGTCGGCGCGCCTACTTCGGCAGATCGACCGGCAGGCCCGCGGCCCGCCATTCCTCGATCCCGCCCTGCAGCAGAAACACCTCGCATGAGCCGGCCTTCCGCTTGAGCGCCGCGGCGTTCATCTTGGTCCGCCCCCCACCCTTGCAGTGGAAGATGATCGGCTGGCCCGGCGCGGCGGCGATCCTGGCCGCGGCGATGGAGGACAGCGGGGCGTGGGCGGCGCCCGGGATGAAACCCGACTGGCGCTCGGGCGCCTCGCGAATATCGACGAGGAGGGCGCCTTGACGGACGAGGTCGGCCGCCTCGGCCGGCGAAATCTCTCTTGGCAGGGTCACTGGGTCGTCTCCGTTTTGCAGGGGGGCGAAGGGCAGAAGATGTCCTTGAGCAGCTCGAGGACGCGTAAGGCGCGGGCGTCGCTCACGCGGTAGTAGAGAGTTCTGGGAGTCGCGTCGGAACGAGACCAGCCCGTCCTCCCGCAGCTTCGCCAGGTGTTGCGACAGGGCTGACTGGCTGAGCCCCACAGCCGCGGCCAGGGCCGTAACCGAGGCCTCGCTTGCGTCCACCAGATGGCAGAGCACCAGCAGGCGGTGCTCGTTGGCGAGCACCTTCAGGAACGCCGCCGCCTCGCCAGCCTGGTTCTCGAACTCCGACAGGGTCTCGATTTCGAGCATGCCGTTCTTCCGTCAATACGTTAGTCTTGTCTAATTTAGGGAAGTCTCATATATGCGTCAAGCCGAGCAAACAGAGAGAGGTTCGCGTGATGGCCCGCCAGGCAGAGATCCGCCCGTTCTTCGACGAGGCGACCAAGACGGTGACCTACCTGGTCTGGGACCCGACGACGCGCGACGGCGCCGTGATCGATCCGGTCCTGGATTTCGATCTGGCCTCGGGCCAGGTTCAGACGCATTCGGTTGAGCGCGTGCTCGCCACCGCCACCGAACTGGGCGTGAACGTCGGCTGGGCGCTCGAAACCCATGCCCATGCCGATCACCTCAGCGCTTCGGCCCTCATCCGCGGCAGGACCGGCGCCCGGATCGGCGTCGGCGAGCATATTCAGGAGGTCCAGAAGGTGTTTGGCGCGCTCTTCGGCGCCATCGACCTGAAGCCGGGCGGCGGCGATTTCGACCGCCTGTTCGCGGATGGCGAGAGGTTCGACCTCGGCGGGCTCGACGTGGAGGTGATGCACACGCCCGGCCACACGCCCGCCGACGTCAGCTATCGGATCGCCGACGCGGTGTTCGTGGGCGACACCCTCTTCATGCCGGACTACGGAACCGCTCGGGCGGACTTCCCGGGCGGCGACGCCCGTCAGCTCTACCGCTCGATCCGCCGGATTCTGAGCCTCCCGCCCGAGACCCGGCTCTTCATGTGCCACGACTACAAGGCGCCCGGACGGGATCAGTACGCCTGGGAGTCTACGGTGGTCGAGGAGAGACGCGCCAACGTGCAGGTGCGCGACGGAATCAGCGAGGAGGCGTACGTCGCCCTGCGCCGGGCCCGTGATGCGACGCTCGCCGCCCCGGCCCTGCTGCTGCCCTCGATCCAGGTGAACATCCGCGCCGGCCGATTCCCGCCAGCGGAACCGAACGGGACGCGCTACATCCGCGTGCCGGTGCGGGCGCGTACGCCAGCGGCGGCCGAGGCGATCGAAGACCTGCGGACCTAGCGCGCAGAACCTCGAAAAAAGAAGCCCGCCATGTCGCCACAGGATCTGCTCACCATCGCCGCGGGAGGCATCGTCGGTTTCGCCCTGGGCCTGATTGGCGGCGGCGGCTCGATCCTGGCCGTGCCGCTCCTGCTCTACGTGGTCGGGGTGCGCGATCCCCACGTCGCCATCGGCACGAGCGCGCTCGCGGTCTCTATCAACGCCTTCGCCAACCTGGCGCAGCACGCGCGCGCCGGCACGGTCAAGTGGCCGTGCGCGGCCACCTTCGCGGCGTCCGGCGTCGTTGGAGCGCTGATCGGTTCAACGCTCGGCAAGATGATGGATGGGCAACGACTGCTGGCGCTCTTCGCCCTGGTCATGGTGGCCGTCGGCGTCTCGATGCTGCGCGGAAGGTCCGGCGAGGGCGATCCGAGCGTGCGGATGGACATCAGGATGGCGCCCCGGCTGATCGCCGTGGGCCTTGGCGCCGGTCTGCTCTCGGGATTCTTCGGCATTGGCGGCGGCTTCCTGATCGTCCCTGGCCTGATCCTCTCGAGCGGCATGCCCATCTTGAACGCGGTCGGCTCGTCGCTCTTCTCGGTCGGCGCGTTCGGCCTGACGACCGCCGCGAACTACGCCATCTCGGGCCTGGTCGACTGGCGGATCGCGGCGCTGTTCATTCTGGGCGGCGTCGCAGGCGGCTTTGCCGGGATGCGTCTGGCTCTCCGCGTCGCCAGCGAGCGGGGCCTGCTTACCCGCATCTTCGCCGGTGTGCTGTTCGCGGTGGCGGCCTACATGCTCTACCGCAGCGTCGGCCCGATGCTGCGCTAAGCCCGGCCCGGTCGCCCGCGGCGCGCGCGCGACAAGCCTAGTCCCCCGCCACCACCGCGCCGCCGGCGACGGAGCGTCGGGTGGTCCAGATCAGCGGGACCATCACCAGCGAGAGCACGCCGAACAGCCAGAACAGGTCGAGCGCGGCGCGGGTCGAAGCCTGGTTGATCACCTGGTTCGCCAGCGCGCCGACCGACTGCTGCGCCGAGAGGCCGAGATCGCGAAGGCCCGCCAGCGCCTGGCTCCACGCATCGAGGCGCGTGGTCTGGGCGTCGGCGAAGTGGGTCTGGTGCAGGATCTCACGGCGGTCCCAGAACGCGGTGGTCAGCGAGGCGGCGAAGCCGCCGGCGGTGATGCGGAAGAAGTTGGAGAGGCCGCTGGCGGCCGGCGTCTGCCGCGCCGGGATGTCGGCCAGCTGGATCGTGATCATCGAGACGAAGAAGGTGCTCAGCGCCACGCCCTGCACCAGCATCGGCACGACCAGGGCGCCGAAGTTCGCGTCCGGGGTCAGCCCGCCGCGCATCAGGAACGAAACCCCGAACGCCACCAGCGCCAGCGTTGCGGTGACCCGCGCATCGACCGTGTTGGCGAAACGGGCGAACAGCGGCGTCAGCACCACGGCGATCACGCCGCTCGGCGCGGCGACCAGCCCGGCCCAGGTGGCGATGTAGCCCATGCGGGTCTGCAGCCAGAGCGGCTGCAGCACGTTGCCGCCGAAGAACACGGCGTAGACCAGGCAGAACACCAGGGTGCCGAAGCGGAAGTTGCGCGACCTGAACAGCGACAGGTCGACGATCGGGTTCTCCTCGGTCAGCTCCCAGATCAGCCAGGCGACGAGCCCGATCGCCGAGACGATCGCCAGCAGGACGATCTGGACCGAGTTGAACCAGTCCTCGTCGGCCCCGCGGTCGAACATCACCTGCAACGCGCTGACCCAGACCAGCAGCAGCAGAAAGCCGACCTTGTCGATCGGGCGACGCGCCGTCGGCGTCTCGCGCGAGATCAGGCCGCGGTAGCAGACCAGCGCGCAGAAGATCCCCACCGGCACGTTGATGAAGAAGATCCAGCGCCAGGTGGTGTTGTCGCTGATCCAGCCGCCCAGGATCGGGCCGCAGATCGGCGCGACCAGCGTGGTCATCGACCAGATCGCCAGCGCCAAGCCGCGGCGGGCCGGGTGAAAGATCGAGATCAGCAGCGCCTGCGAGCCGGGGATCATCGGCCCGGAGACGCCGCCCTGGAGGATGCGGAACAGCAGCAGCGAGGGCAGGTCCCAGGCGATCCCGCACAGGAACGAGGCGAGCGGTGAAGAGGGCGACCGAGACGGCGAAGGTCTTCACCACCCCGTAGCGCCCCATCAGCCAGCCGGTCAGCGGCACCGAGACGCCGTTGGCCATGGCGAACAGGGTGATCACCCAGGTGCCCTGGTCGGAGCTGACGCCGAGGTTGCCCGAGATGGTCGGGATCGACACGTTGGCGATGGTCGAATCCAGCACCTGCATGAAGGTGCCGAGCGCCAGCGCGATGGCGATCAGCGCCAACTGACCGCCCTGCAGCGGCGCAGGCTCGGCGACGTGGCCACGAGTGGCAAGTCCCGCCATCGGCGATCCTCGACTGACGCGCAAAAAGCCCGCGGCCGCAACCGGACGGCGGAGCAACTGGTTTCACGCTAGATGGTTGCCCCATGCGGCCGCGTCGATCTCCGCCGCCGGGAGATTTTCTGGAACCACCCTGTCGGAATCTGGCCGGCCGCCGCGTCATAGTCATGATGGTCACGACCAAGCGGAGGACGATCGCATGGACGCAGAAACTGAAACCTTGACGCCGGCCGACGAGCTGGCCCGCCAGAGCCCGCTCAGGGTCCCGAACGAAAGCGCCGAATACCGCGCCGCCCGCACTGCGCTCTTGGCCGAGGAGATCGAGCTGCGTCGCCACATCGAGCGGGTCGCCGCCCAGCGCCGCGCCCTGCCGCCGGGCGGGCCGGTGACGGGCGACTACAGGTTCATGACCGAGGACGGCGAGACCGACCTGGCGGGCCTGTTCGGCGACAAGCAGACCCTGGTCACCTTCAGCTACATGTTCGGCCCGCAGCGCGCGCGGCCCTGCCCGATGTGCACCAACATGCTCGACGCCTGGGACGCCAACGCCCGCGACATCGGTCAGAAAGTCTCGCTGGTGGTGGTGGCGCGCTCGCCGCTCGAGCGGCTGCTGGCCTGGAAACGGGAGCGCGGCTGGCGGAACCTGCGTCTCGTCAGCGACGTCAACGAGAACTTCTTCAAGGACTACTTCGGCCTGACGCCGGACGGGTCGGAAATGGGGGCAGATAACGTCTTCACCCGCCGTGACGGGACCATCCGTCACTTCTACGGCGGCGAGATGACGAGCCGCTGATCCGGGTCAGGATCCGCGCGGGGCGCCTGACCCGGCGCCGCTCTGGAACGTGCTGGACCTGACCCCGGAGGGCCGCGGCGCCGACTGGTACCCTAGCCTGAACTACGACTGAGCTCGGCTCGCCGTTGGTCAGGGCAAGCGCAGCCGTTTCGACATCAGGATGTCGGGCTTGCCGAAGCCGTTCGCGTCGGGGATCAGGCCGACAGGCTCGAAGCCGAGGCCGCGGTAGAAGAAGAACGGGTGGCCGCGCGGCGTCGGCGCGATGGCGGCCAGCTTCGCCAGCGGGTCGGGGAACAGGTCCGCGCCGCCGAGGGTCGTGCCCTCGACCCAGTCGTCGGTTCCGAGGTGGATGGCGAGGAAGCCTTCGGCCGCCGCACGGGCCTCCAGCGCGGCCACCAGCGAACGGCCGATCCCCCGCGCATGGAAGGCGGGGTCGACCACCAGCGGATGCAGCTCCAGCGAATGCGAATAGCCGCGCACGCCCCCACCCAGCCGCGCACGGCCTCGCCCTCCAGCGCAGCGAGGGCGAAGCGCTCGGGGTCGCCGCCCAGGAAGCTCGCGGCCTCCGCCTCGGCCTCGCCCGGCGCCTTGTAGGAGGGCCCAGCGATCGCTTGGCGCAGGATACGGGCGGCCTCGGCGACCTGGGGCGGGCCGAGCGCGGCGAACTCGGCGATCCGCACCGGCGTCAGATCGCCACCCGCGCCGGGGCCAGCGGCAGGCCCGGCGACGTCGACGCGGGTGCGGTAGATCGAGCCGCAGTTCTCGCTCCGGCCCGCCGTCGGAGCCGGTGACCACGTAGAGATCGCGCAGATCGTTGCTGGCGAAGCAAAGGCTGGTCACCATCGGCAGTGGCACGGTCAGGTCCGTTCGATGCGCGCCGTCGCGGCTCGAACACGGCGACGCGCCCGCCCCGCGCGTCCGCCACCCAGACGGAGCCGTCCGAGGCCACCTTCAGCCCGTCGGCGACCCGGTCTTCGCCCAGGGTCGCGAACTGCCGCCAGGGCCCGACCGAGCCGTCGGCCTTGACGTCGTAGACCCGCACCAGGCCGGCGCGGGCGTCCGAGTGGTAGAGGCGCTGGCCGTCCGGCGAGAAGCCGAGACCGTTGGTCAGCATGACCCCGTCCGAGAGCGTGCGCATCGAGCCGTCGAGGTCGATCACGTGCAGGAACCCCGGCTTCGGCGGATCGGCGAACACCCGGTAGGCGAGCGAGCCGACGTAGATCCGCCCGGCGGCGTCGGTGGTCAGGTCGTTGAAGCCGATCGCGCCGGGGATGACGTCGGGCGCCAGCAGCACCCGCGTCTCGCCGTCGTCGCCCACCCAGGCGATGTTGCGCCCGCCGACGATCAGGCCGCCGCCCGCGTGCAGCGCCATGCCGCCGACGCCGCGGCGCTTGGGGATCACTTGGTCGATGTGGTCGTCGAAACCCAGCCGATAGACGCCGCCGTTGAGCACGTCGCTGAAGAAGAGGCCCTCGTCGGCGCTCCACACCGGCGCCTCGACCAGGCCGTAGCCCCCCGCCACCTTATGCATGCGTGATCCTCCGGGAGCGCGTTCGCGCGCGGTTGGCGCGCGCTCTGGCTCACCATACAGTGATCCCGGAAACCCAGGGAAGGAACCCCCATGCGCTCGCCCGACTTCCTCACCGCCGTCGGCATCGGCGTCGCCGACCTCGAGCGGTCGACCCGCTACTACGAGCAGGTGCTCGGCATGACCAAGATCCGCACCTTCGAGGTGGAATACATGGACGAGGTGATGCTGGCGCACGAGGGGCGCAACGCGGTGGTGCTGATGCACTACACCGACGGCTCGGTGCGCAACTACAGGACAACCCGGTCAAGCTGGTGTTCTACGTCACCGACCCCGCCGCGATCGCCGCGAAGGTGAAGGCGGCGGGACTGGAGGTCACCCGCGAGCCGGCCCCGATCGAGAGCCTGGGCGGGGCGGTGGTGTGCCTGGCCAAGGACCCCGACGGCTATATGATCGAGCTGATCCAGAACCCGGCGACGACGGATAGTGCACGCGAGACCGTGGCCGCCGCTACGTGATCAGCGTCACGTCGCAACTGATGACGCGCCACTGACCGGCGGTCTTCTCCAACCGACAGGTTTGCACCTCGGCGAACCGCCGCTTGACCGTGGTCTCGAGCGAGGCGGTCGCGTGCTGGGACTGTCGGAGACTGCTCAGCCTACAACGGGGCGGGCCGCCAGCGCAGCCGCTGGCGCACACCCGGCTGTTGAACGCCGGCCGCAGACGCCCTAGGTCGCTGGCTGATCGGTCGCGGGGGCCGGCGTCGGGGGATGTCGATGCGGTGGGGCGTGGCTGTCGGTGTGTTCGCCCTGGTGCTCGTCGTCGGCGCCGCCGCAATCTTCGCCGCTGGCCGTCTTGCCGACAACGCCGGCCCGTCGCCGCCACCGCCGGCCCCGGCCGAGGCGACGCGACTGCCGCCGCCTCCGGTCGGCGCCGAGTGGCGTTACACCGCGCCGCGGGCGGCCTCGGCGTCCGAGGCGGGGGTGGAGGCCTGCGCCAGGTCGACCGCCGCGGTCCCGATCGGTGGAGGCGGCGCGTCCGGCGTCATGCTCTGCCTGCGCCGCGGCGGTGGCTATCCCTACGCCGCGTCGATCCTGCTCGATGACCCGCAGGCGCGGTTCGTCTGCGGTGACTGCGCGGTGAGGGCGAAGTTCGACGGCGCCCGGGCGCAAAGCTTCGACGGCACGGCCGCCAGCACGGATGGCAGCGGCTATACGCTGTTCATTCGCGACGGGGCGCGGCTGGCGGGCGAGCTGAAGCGGGCTACGACCGCGACCTTCGTCGTTTCGATCCAGGGCGTCGGCGAGCGGCAGGTCACTTTCAACGTCGCGGGCCTTCGCTGGAGCTAGCCGTCGGCTCCAGGCGCTGGGCCAGGACGAGGAACTGGGCGACGCTCAGGTCCTCCGCCCGCAGCGAGGCGTCGACGCCGGCCGAACGGCAGAGCGCCTCGCCGCCGAGCGGCTTCAGGCTCGAGCGCAGCATCTTGCGGCGCTGGCCGAACGCCGCGGCGGTGACGCGCTGCAGGTCCTCGACGACCGCGTCGCCGGGGCGGTCCGGGCGTGGGGTCAGCCGGACCACGGCCGAGGCGACCTTCGGCGGCGGGGTGAAGGCGCGCGCCGGCAGCTCCATGACGATCTCGGCGTCGCAGAGCGCCTGGGCCAGCACCGAGAGCCGGCCGTAGGCCTTCGAGCCCGGCGCGGCGACGATCCGCTCGGCGACTTCCTTCTGGAACATCAAGGTCATGCGCGGGGGTCTTAAGGGTCCGGTCAGCCAGCCGATCAGCAGGGGCGTCGCGACGTTGTAGGGCAGGTTGGCGACGATCGGCGCTCCGGCGGGCAGCGCGGCGGTCGAGCGGCGTCGCGCGTGCGATCACCTCGAGTCGGCCCGGCGCATGCGCGGCGAGCGCCTCGAGCAGCGGGAGGAAGCGCGCGTCCTTCTCGACCGCGACGACATCGGCGCCGGCTTCCAGCAGCGCGCGGGTCAGGCCGCCGGGGCCCGGGCCCACCTCGATCACCGTCTCGCCGGGCGAGGTCTGCGCCAGGCGGGCGATCTTGCGGGTGACGTTGAGGTCGAGCAGGAAGTGCTGGCCGAAGCTCTTGCGCGCCGAAAGCCCGGCCGCCGCGAGGCTGTCTCTCAGCGGCGGCAGGCCGTCCAGGTTCACGCGGCGACCGGCGCGGCCCGGCGCTCGGCGATCTGCGCGGCCAGCCGGATCGCGGCGATCAGGCTGTCGGGACGGGCGAGACCCTGGCCGGCGATGTCGAAGGCGGTGCCGTGGTCGGGCGAGGTGCGCACGATCGGCAGGCCCAGCGTCAGGTTCACGCCGCCCCAGAAGTCCAGCATCTTCACCGGGATCAGCGCCTGGTCGTGGTAGAGGCACAGCGCCGCGTCGTAGGTCTGGCGCGCGGCGTCGTGGAACAGGCTGTCGGCGGGGAGCGGGCCGCGGGCGTCGACGCCCGCGGCGCGCAGGGCGGCGACCGCCGGCGCGACGATCCGCATCTCCTCGTCGCCGATCGCTCCGCCCTCGCCGGCGTGCGGGTTCAGCCCCGCCACGACCAGCCGGGGGGCCGCGACGCCGAAGTCCCGCGACAGCGCCTCGGCGACCACCCGGCCGGCGGCCACGATCTTGGCCTCGGTCAGCAGCCCCGGGACTTGCGCCAGCGGCTCATGGACGGTGACGAGGGCGACGCGCAGGTCCTTGGCCGTCAGCATCATCACCGGGCCCCGCGCCCCGCGCATCGCCGTCGCGGCGGTCAGCTCGCCGATGAACTCGGTGTGGCCGGGATAGGCGAAGCCGGCCTCGTACAGCGTCGCCTTGGCGATCGGGGCGGTGACCACGCCGCCGCCTCGCCCGCCAGGGCCAGCGCCACCGCCTTCTCGATCCAGGCGATCACCTGCGAGGCGGCCGCCGGCGTTGGCGCGCCCGGCGTGACCGGCCCGTCCAGCGCCAAATCGAGCACCGGCAGCGCCACGGCGAAGCATGATCCGGTCTCGGCCGGGTCAGCGATACGGCGCACGGCGCAGCCGGTCGAAGCGATGGTCGCGGCGTCGCCGACGACGAAGAAGCCGGGGCCGCCGTCCTTCAGCGCCGCCCAGGCGGCTGCGATGATCTCCGGGCCGATGCCGGCGGGATCGCCGAGGGTGACGGCGAGGGGCGGCCGCCGCTCAAGTCCCCGCCTGGCTCTCGCGCACTTCGATGCTGGCCGAGTTGCGCAGGTCGCGCAGGTAGCGCTTGTTGATCATCTGCAGCTGTTCGCCGATCAGCAGGTTCTCGATCTGGTCGTGGTTCAGGTTCTGCGCGGCGCTGCTGCGCTTGCTGCAGACCGCCAGCAGGTGCAGCCCCTGGTCGCTGCGGATCGGCTCGGAGATCTGGCCGACCGCGAGATTGGTGGCGGCGTCGCGGAAGGCGGGGGCGAGATCCTTGGCGTCGGCCTCGCCGAGGTCGCCGGCCAGAACCCCGTCGACCTTGCCGGCGGTGGCCTCGAAGCCGTCGCAGCCCTTCAGCTGGCCGCGCAGCGCCTCGAGCTTGGTCTTGGCGGCGTCGACCTGGTCCTGTGGCGCGTCGGCCGGCAGCGCGATCGCGGCCTGCTTGAGGTCGACCAGCACCGCCGAGCCGCCGGCCTGACGGTCGCGCAGGTAGACGATGTAGATGCCGTCCTTGGTCGGGATCGGCGCCGAAAGCGTGCCCGGGCGCATCTCCTCGAGCGCGGACCGCACCTCCGGATCGAGCTCGCCGGCGGTGACCCAGCCGGCGTCGCCGCCGTTGGCGGCGGTGGAGTCGGTGGAGAACTGCCGCGCGACCGCCTGGAATGGCGCGCCCTGGTGCAGCTGGGCGATCAGCTGGTTGGCTTCGTCGTTCGCTTGCGACTGGCCGCCGGCCTTCTCGACGTCGATGTAGACTTCCGAGAGCAGATACCTCGGCTTGTTGGCCTCGGCGGCCATCCGCGCCTGGTAGGCCTTGATCTGGTCCTCGCCGATGCGCAGGCGCGAGCCGTAGCGGCCGCGGATCCAGTCCTGCCAGCTCTCCTGCGCCTTCAGCTGCGAGCGCAGCGTGTCGGCGCCGATGCCGCGCTGGGCGAGCGACGCCAGGAACTGGTCGGTCGTCATGTGCAAGTCTTTCGCCATGTCGCTGATCACGTCGTCGATCGCCGAGTCGGTGGCGATGATGGTGGACTTCTGCTCCTTCTCCTCGCGCCTCAGCTCCTGGATCTCCAGGTGCTCGTCGATCAGGCTGGAGAGCGCGTAGCGCTGCAGCTCGGGCAGGTCGTTGCGGGTCGGCTGGATGCCAGCGGTGACCACCAGCAGGCGCATGCGCTGCAGAATGTCGTAGTTGGAGATCACGTCGTCGTTCACCGAAGCGACCACGCTCTCGGTGAGCGCCGAGGCGGGGATCGCCTGGTCGGCCGGCGCGGCCGCGGGCGGGGCGGCGTCGGGCGCGGGCGCCGCGGGCGTGTCCTGCGCCCCGGCTGGGACGGCGATCATCAGGGCCAAGGCGAGGCCGACGGCGGTTCCGACGCGGTTGCGTGCGTTCAAGTTAAGCGAGCGCATGCCGGCTTTGCTTCGTCCTCTCGGCTGTCGCCCGCCTACGGGGCGGGCGTATCGGTTTCGGGGCGGGCATAGACTGAATTGCCCAATGTGGCGAGCGAAAGGCGCACGCCGACCCCCTGGGAGGGGCCGAGCACGCCGTTGAAGGTGTTGTCGCGACGATAGACCACCTCGATCCGGATGCAGTCGTCCTTGTAGACGATGCCGACGTCCTGTTCGCGCCAGACACCGGTCGTGAACTCCCGCGCGCCGTAGGCCGAGACCCCCCAGTTCTTCAGGAAAAAGAACTCGCCGTGGAAGTCGAGGTCCTGCACCTTCTGACCGGTCGGATCGTGAGCTTCGTACAGATAGCGCACCTGGCCGTCGAACCGCGATGTGTTGAAGTCGGCCCCGGCCTCGAAGCGGTTCACTTCGCTGGACGCGGAATCGATCCGCCAGCTGGTGAAGAAGTTGACGCCCCTCAGCGGCGTCGCGTCGGCGGCGACGATCCAGTCCGAGCTGGTGCCGGCCAGGCCGGTGCGCGCAGGGATGTTGGGATCGGGCTGGGCGCGGAAGCTGCGGCCGACCAGCACGCTGCCCGAGAGCCCGTTGTCGGACATGATCGTCGCCCGGCCCCCGATGTTCAGACGCTGGCCGCTGTCCAGGATGTCGAACCCGGGCGATTTGTCGGGCTCGAACAGGTTGGTGCGGTCGAACTCGAAGTCGATGCTGTCCTCGTTGGGGATGCGCGGGTCCTGCCGCAGCGCTGGCGAAATCGCCAGCTGGGCGATCGGCTCCAGCACGATGGTCAGGTCGCCCTGGCGCTTGACGAACGGCCAGCTCAGCGTCGCCCCGGCGGTCTCCAGCGTGCGAGCGATGGTGGCGCTGCGGGGCGAGGTCGGGGTCGCTGGAGCAGGTCGCTCAGGCTGAAGACGTCGGCGCGGGCGTCGATGAACGGGTCGAGGCGGATGCCGTTGGCGAAGATGAAGCTGCGCTGCCAGTTGAGTACGATCGAGCCGCGCCGGCTGTCGATCCCCGGCTGCGGTCGGGTCGGTCGGCGACTCGTCGCGGGTCAGCGCCACGCCGCTGCCTTCGATCCTGAGGCGACCGCCAAGGATCGGCGAATCCGGCTCGTAGCGGGCCTCGATCAGCGGGGCGATGGTCGGGAAGGTGGAGTTGATGTCGGTGGAGCGCAGACCCTGCACGTCGACCGCGGCGATCGAGATGAACGAGTTCGAGTCCTGGCGCTGGGTGAAGAGCTGCGAGATCAGCCGCCGGTCGTCGGCGGCGTAGAGGCCGCGCTCGATGAACGGGTCGGCGACGCCGTAGTTGTCGAAGATCAGCGGGTCGGAGGCGCGCTCGGCGGTGAACCCCCAGTTCCAGGTGTCGTCGATCGCGAAGAGGCCCTTGGCCAGGACGTAGCTGCGCGACGTCGCGTTGCCGAGCTTGTTGCCCTTGGAGTCGAAGTCCTCCTCGTAGGTGTAGCCGGCGCGCACGTCGATCGCGCCGGAGTAGAAGCGCTTGCGCCAGTCGAGGTTGAGGAACGGATTGACCTTGGTGTTGAACTGCGGGCTGATCACCAGGTCTTCCGACGGGGAGATCACCTGCAGGTAGGGCTGCTCGTAGGAGAGGCCGCGCAGGCTGGACACGTTGAGCTGGGGCACCAGCAGGCCCGACTTGCGCTTCACCTCCGGGTCCGGCGTCCAGAACACCGGGAGGTACAGGATCGGGATGCCGCGGACCTCGATTACGGCGTCGCGGAAATAGATGATCTGCCGCTTCTTGTCCTCGACCACCTTGCTGGCGTGGATCGACCAGGTGGGGATCGGTTGCTTGGCGCACACTGGGCAGGGCGTGAAGATCGCCTCGTTGAGCTCGGTCAGGTCGGGGGATTTGCGCGCCACGCTGGCGGCGGCGATCGAGATGTTGTCCTTCAGCCGGCTGGAGAAGGCCATCGCCACCCCGATCGACAGCTGGCGATCGAGCACGGCCGCCTGCGAGAACTCGGCGGTGCCGTCGGCGTTGATGATCGCCACGTCGCCCTTGGCGGTGACGATGCCGGTCTGGGTGTCGTAGGCGATGTCGTTGGCCCGGACGACGCGGCCGCCATAACGCGCCTCGACCTGGCCGTGGGCGCTGACGACATGGTTCTTGTCGTCGTCGATCAGCTCGTTGGCCTCGATGTAGAAGCCGCCGCCGCTGAGGCCATCGTCCGGTTGCGGTACGGCGTCGGCCGCGCCGCTGGCGGGCCCATGTGCGGCAGCGGCGGCAGGGGGGTCTCGCGCGGGCTGGCGCAGGCGTGCGGCGCCGCGAACGTCGCAGCGAGGCCGAGCGCCATGGCGCCGGCCCACAGGCCGGGCCTGCCGCGAAGCGCCGCGGTGTCGCCGATGCGCGTGACCAAGCGTCCCCCTGTTACCATCACCGCCTCAGCCGTCTTCGGTGTAGCAAAGCAGGGTGAACCCCGCGAGCAGGGCGATCACGGGCGGGGTCCAGCCGGCGATGATCGGCGGGATCACCTCGGCGCCGCCGAGCGCGCCGCAGAGCTGGTCGAAGAAGAAGATCGCGAAGCCCAGGGCGACGCCGGCGCCGGCGAGGCTCGCCAGCCCGCCCAGCCGCATCAGCCGCAGCGAGAAGGCCGCGGCCAGGATCGACATGCCTGCGAATAGCAGCGGCGTCGCCAGCAGCTCCTGGTAGCGCAGGCGGTAAGGCGCCGAGGAAAAGCCCGCCGTCTCGGCCCGCTCGATCGTCTCCGGCAGCCGCCAGAAGCCGACCGCGTCCTTGGCGGCGAACTTCTCCATCGCCGTGCGCTTGTCGAGCGTGGAGGGGATCGACAGGGTCTCGGAGCGCACCGAGCCCGCGCCGGGGGTGGCCTCGCGCACGTCGCTGAGCCGCCAGAAGCCGGGGTCGAGCCGCGCCTCGGCGGCCTCGATGCGCCGGGTGAACTGCAGCGCGCCGCCCGAGGTGACGTTCTGCAGAAACAGCGAGACGTGCTGCAGCCGGACGACCCCGCCCTGCATGTCGTGCGAGCCGGCGTGGATCACGATCTGGGTGTGCTCGTCGCCCTGGCGCAGCCAGACCGCGGAGTTGCTTTCCTTGCCGGCCTGGCCCTGCTCGATGGCGGCCTTGGCGTCCTCGTAGCGGCCGTTGAGGTCGGCGGCCAGGGGATTGAGCACGGCGACGTCGAGCATCCCGATCAGGAACGCCGCGCCGGCCGCCGGAAAGATGAACCGCCAGGCCGAGACCCCCGCCGCCCGCATCGCGATCAGCTCGGAGCGCCGGTTCAGGGTCACGAACGCCGCCATGGTGCCGAACAGGAAGATGAACGGCAGCAGCAGCAGGATCATCGACGGCGCCTGCAGCAGCATCAGCTCGATCAGCCGTACGAAGCCGACGTCGATGCGCCCGCCGTAGGCCCGCGACAGCTCGACGAAGCAGATCAGCATGACGGTCGAGGCGATCACCACCAGCGCGCCGGCCAGGCCCGCCAGCGTGCGGGTCAGCACATAGACCTGCAGCCGTCCGAGCCCCCCCATCAGGCCGGGCTCGCGACGGCCTGCAGCGGCGCCGAGGGCGCGCGGCGCGGCCCGCGGGCCGGATGCTGGCGCAGCACGATCAGCATGCAGACGAGGAAGCAGACCACCGGCGGCGCGTACTGCAGGACGTTCAGGGCGACATTGCCGTTGGCCGCCGCGCCGGCGACGAAGCCCAGCACCCGGATCGCCAGTCCCGCGGCGCCGGCGGCCGCGATCCGGGCCCCGTAGCCCAGCCGGCTGAAGGCCCCGCCCAGCACCGCCGCCAGCGCCAGCGACATGAACGCCAGATCGTAAAGCGGGGAGGCGAGCCGCCGTTGCCCTCCGAGAGCAGCTTCTTGTGGTTGGCCCGCTCCCAGGAGCGCCGAAGGTCAGGGAAGAACAGCTCGTGCAGGTAGCGGTCGGTGGGGTGGTAGAGCACCTGGCCCTCGATGGCGAGGAAGGGTCTCAGCGGCAATACGTACTCGTCGAACGACAGCACGTCCAGCACGCCGGCCTTGGAGAACTGCTGGATCGAGCCGTTGTGCATGATCAGCACCGGCTCGCCGTTGCGCTTGGCAAAGCGCCCCTCGGCGGCCATGTAGGTGGTCGAAGCGCCGCTCGCCGACGCCTTGTCGAGGAACAGGTTCTTGATCTCGCCGCTCTGGTCCATCGACTGGGCGAAGACGGTAAGTCCGGGCGAGGGGTGGGTGAATTCGCCAGGCTTGATCAGGGTGGTGGCGATGTCGGCGCGCACCGCCATCAGGATCGTGCGCATTTCGCGGAAACAGAACGGCTGGACCCAGAGGTTGAGCACCAGGTTGATCAGCGCGATCCAGCAGGCGAGCCGGATCGCCGGCGAGGCGACGCGCCAGCGGCTCATCCCGCCGGCGAAGCAGATCACGATCTCCTGCTCGGTGTGCAGCCGGTTGAGGGCGATGAGGCCGGCGACGAAGACGGCCAGCGGCAGGATCATGGCGATGATCTGCGGCGTCGCCAGCAGCGTCACCTCGGCGAAGATCACCGGGCTCTGCCGGTCGCTGACCAGGATGTCGAGCGCCGAGAGGCTCGCGGTCAGCACCGCCACCCCCGTCAGGGCGGCGGTCGCCGCGACAGTGGGGCCGAGAAGCTGGCGGAAAAGGTAGCGTTGGATAAGGCGCATGGCCCTCGGCGGGCATTGGTGAGAGCGACGAAGCGCGGGCGCCTTCTTACACACGCCGCGACCTTGGCGACAACAAGACCTGCGCCGCCGGCGCCCCGCCTGCTGACGAAATCAGAGCGGCGGCGGCGCGTCGGCCACAGGCCCGAAGATGGCCACGAACGCCGCCCTCAGCGCCGCGTCGGCCTCGGCCATCGAAACGCCGCGCCCGAGGTCGGCCAGGCTGGTGACGCCGTGCGCCGTGACGCCGCAGGGGACGATGCCGCTGAAATGGGCGAGGTCCGGCGCGACGTTGAGGCTGACGCCGTGGAAACTCACCCAGCGCCGCAGCTTCACGCCGATCGCCGCGACCTTGTCCTCCCGGCCAGACCCGTCCGGCGTTGGGCCGCGTTCCACCCAGACGCCGACCCGGCCCTCGCGCACCGCGCCGCGGACGTCCAGCTTGGCCAGGGCGTCGATGATCCAGGCCTGCAGCGCCTGAACGAAGACGCGCACGTCGCGGCCCCGCGCCGAGAGGTCGAGCATCACATAGGCCACCCGCTGGCCCGGGCCGTGGTAGGTGAACTGGCCGCCGCGTCCGCTGCGGAACACCGGGAACCGGCCGGGATCGAGCAGGTCCGTCGCCTTGGCGGAGACGCCGGCGGTGTAGAGCGGCGGATGCTCCAGCAGCCAGACCAGTTCGCCGGCTGTCCCCTCGGCGATCGCGCCAGCCCGCGCCTCCATCGCCGACTCGGCCTCGGGGTAGCCCACCAGGCCGATCCGACGCCGCCCAGCCCGGCCGCGGCGGCGTCAGGCCGCAGCAGAGTTGGCCGCAGGGCGGTTTCGCTTAACGAGCGGTCAAGCATACGCGCGGCAATGTGGGCGACGCAGCGCCGGAATGAAAGCGCCGCCGCGTCAGGGGTGAAGAGTCTCAGTGAGCCAGATCAACGCCGTCAACGTCGAGATTTCCGTCGTGCTCGGACGCTCGACCCTGCCGATGCAGCAGCTGCTGCGCATGGGCCGCGGCGCGGTGATCCCGCTCGACGCCAAGGCCAGCGACGAGGTGTGGATCCTGGCCAACAACCACCCGGTGGCGCGCGGCGAGATCCAGATCAGCGACGAGAAGATCTCGATCGCCGTCACCCGCGCGGCCAACGTCTACGACTTCATGGCCGGCGGGACCTGAGCGCACCCGACTCGGCCTGCCATCTCCGACACGGCCTCGACAACCGCCTTCGCCGGGATGGCCGCGACATCGTCGCCGCCGAAATCTCGCGCCAGGACGATCCGGCCGAGCGGCGTGATCGGTCGCCAGCGCGCCGGATCGGTCGGGCCGAACAGGCTGACCACCGGCACGCCCGCCGCCCCCAGCAGGTGGCCGACCCCGTTGTCGTTGGCGAGCAGCAGTTCGAGCCGCTGGCCCTGGGCGATCAGCTGGTCGAGGTCGCCGCGCCCCATGCCGGCCCCGGTCAGCACGACCGCGCCCGGCGCCGCATCTTCGATCTGGCGCGTCGCGCCGGCTTCCATTGGACCCAGGAAGAAGACCGGCGTCAGCCCGCGGCTTTGCAGCGCTTCGGCGACCTCGCAGAATCGCTCAAGCGGCCAATTCTTCCGCGGGTCGCGGCTTCCGGGCGCGATGCCGACGTAGCGGCGACCGGCGGGCAGCGTCTGGGCGGCCATCGCGGCCGCCGACTGCGAAGCCTCGAGCCTGCCCGACCCATCGGGCGGGGTCCCCGTCGCGCAGCCCACCAGCGAGAGCATCCGATCGCCGATGTGCCTTGGCCGCGCGCGGCCCCCCGGCGGGCGTCCGTCGCAGAGAAGGTAGCCGGGCAGGCAGCAGTAGAAGCCGCGATGCCTGAGCCCGTCCGGGTGATGGCCACGGTGGAGATCTTGGTGCGGGAGTCGAACACCAGGTCGAATGCCGGCAGGGCGCGCAGGCGGCGGATCAGCGGGCCGACCGGGCCGTCCAGCCCCGCGTGGGCGATCACCTTCGCCACGGCGGGGGCGAGCAGGTCGCGAAGCTCTTCCATCGCCGACTGGTGGGTGGCGATCCACCAGACCGCATGCTCGGGGAAGGCGCGGCGCAGCGCCCGCAGGAAGGGCGTCTTGAGCATCACATCGCCCAATCCCTCGCGATCGACGAGGACTGCGATCGGGGGGTGGTCGGCGGCCATCGCGCGACCAGAAAGGCCCGATCACGCGCGCGTCAACCCGCTGCTTCACAAATCGGAGAGCCTCTGCTAACCCCCGCGCCTCACCACGGGCGGTCGTGGCGGAATTGGTAGACGCGCAGCGTTGAGGTCGCTGTGGGGCAACCCGTGGAAGTTCGAGTCTTCTCGACCGCACCAATCAAACCAGGAAGCGCGCAAGCCGTCCAAAGTCTCTGAAGGAGAGCCGCCCCATGAGCGGACAATCTGATCTCTCCGAAGAGACACGACCGAATACTGCGCCCGAGGACCTCGAGGACCTGGCCCTCGACGAGGACTACGCGCTCACCTCCGAGTTCGTCGACATGGTCATCGACGCGGCCGACCGCGGCGACGGACCGCGCCTGGGCGAGCTGATCGGCGCCCTGCGGCCGGCCGACGTCGCCGACCTGATGGGTTTCCTCACCGCCGACTACCGCGAGGAGATCGTCCCGCACATCCCGCCCGACCACCTGGCGGAGATCCTGTCGGAGCTCGACACCAACATTCGCGAAGAGGTGCTCGAGATCGTCGCGCCAGCGACGCTGGCCAAGGCGCTCGAGGAGCTGGACTCCGATGACGCCGCCGACGTCGTCGACGACCTCGACGAAGCCAAGCGCGAGAGCGTGCTGGCGGCGCTGCCGGCGCACGAGCGGACCGCGATCGAGGCCAGCCTGGCCTACGAGGACGAGACCGCCGGGCGGCTGATGCAGCGCGAAGTGGCGCTGGCGCCGCAGTTCTGGACCGTCGGCCAGGCGATGGACCACCTCAGCCGCGAGAGCGAAGCGCTGCCGGAGCTGTTCTTCGACCTCTACGTGGTGGATCCGGCGATGCGGCCGGTCGGGGCGACCCCGGTCAGCCACCTGCTCCGGGCCAGGCGCGAGACGCCGCTGACCGAGATCATGGAGCCGGTCACCGAGATCCCGGTCGACATGGACCAGGAGGAGGTCGCCTACATCTTCGACAAGTACCACCTGATCTCGGCCCCGGTGGTCGAGCCGGGCGGGCGGCTGGTGGGCCAGATCACCGTCGACGACATCGTCGGGGTCATCCAGGACGAGAGCGAGGAGGACATGCTGGCCCTGGCCAACGTGTCCGACGCCGGCCGCGACGCCACGGTGTTCGGCATCATCCGCTCGCGCATCGGCTGGCTGGTGGCCAACATCTTCACCGAGGCGGTCGCGGTCTCGGCGATCGCGGTCTTCTCCGGGGAAGTCGCCAAGGTAGTGGCGCTGGCCGTGCTGATGCCGATCGTCTCCTCGGTGGGCGGCAACGCCGGCACCCAGACCCTGGCCGTGGCGGTCCGCGCCCTGGCCGCCCGCGAACTCAACGCCGCCAACGCCGCGCGCATCTTCTGGCGCGAGATGGGCGCGGGGCTCACCAACGGGGTGATCTGCGCGGCGGTGATGGCCGGCGCGGTGACGCTGTTTTACCACGACTGGAAGCTGGCCCTGACCGCCGGCCTGGCCCTGGTGGCCAACATCTTCACCGCCGCCGCTGGCGGCATCCTGGCGCCGCTGATCCTCGAGCGGCTGGGGCGCGACCCCGCCGTCTCGTCTTCGATCATCGTCACTTTCCTGACCGATCTGATGGGCTTCTTCGCGGTTCTTGCGATCGCGGCCCTGATCCTGATGTAAGCTTCGCGGGGTTCGGCCGGCCTTCATCTTGCGGGGCGGGGGCCAGCGACTGGGCGCTGTATCAGAGTGGGTCACGACGTGAGGCCGAGGCATTCCGTCTCCAGGTCGGCGGTCGAGCTGATCAAGGCGTTCGAGGGGTTCCGGCCGCGCGCCGCGCAGCTCGAGGACGGCCGCTGGACGATCGGCTATGGCCACACCCTGACCGCCCGCGAAGGCGCCGAGATCACCGAAGCCGACGCCGAGGCGCTGCTGCTCTACGACCTGATCGGCGCCTCGCACGCCGTGAACGAATACGTCTTCGCCCCGCTGACCCAGAACCAGTTCGACGCCCTGGTGTCGTTCGTCTTCAACATCGGCGTGCGCGCCTTTCGCGGCTCGCCGACCCTGCGCCGGCTCAACGAGGGCCGCCCGCTGGAAGCCGCCATGGCGATGGAGCTCTGGCGCAAGGCCGACCTCGAGGGCGAGCGGATCGTCATCGACGCCCTGGTCCGCCGCCGCGCCGCCGAGAAGGCGCTGTTCCTGCAGCCGACCGAGGGTTGGATGCCGGCCCCGACGTCGCTGCTGCCCCCGAAGCTCGACTACGATGCGCTGGGCATGATCCCGCTCAGCAGCCCGGTCGCGGCGCGCACGGCCATGACCGGCGATCGCATCTACGCCGAGCGCTCGCCGGAGGCGCCCGCGCCAACGCCCCCGGACCAGCCGTCCGCGAGCGAGGCCGCCGCCGCCGCGGTGATCGAGCGCCTGGAGTCGATCCTGTCGGAGCCCACCGTGGCCCCGGCTGTCGCGGAGACGCCGGTCGCCCACCCCGCTGGTGAGCCGCCCGAGCCGCCGTTCGCCAGGCCGGAGCCGGAACACTCGCATCCCCGCGAAACGCGCACCGAGCTGCCGCCGATCACCTTCCTGGAGGTGAAGACCAGCCGCCGCCGTGGCAGCGGGATGACCACGTTCGCAATGGTGATCCTCGCGGCGATCGGCGTCGGGCTTCTGGCCCTGGCGGCTTTCCTGGGCTTCCAGCCGCGGGGCGTCGACGTGCTTGGCTTCGCTCCCAAGATCGTCGGCCTCGGCGTCGGCTTCCCCGGCGTCGTCTGTTTCTCGGTCGCCGCCTACTTCCTGCTGGATCGTCTCGGCCTGCCGCGCGACCGGCGCGCGGTCTAGATCAGACCCAGGTCCTCGTAGATCGCGGCGCAGAGCGCGTTCTGGCGATCGGAGTGGATCCGGTCGTCCGCGACCATCCCGTTCCACGAGCAGGCGACGACGAGGTCGTGTTCGGGATCGCAGAACGCCACCGTCGTACGGTAGCCCGAGTGGCCGAACGCGCGCGGACTGGCGTGCGGGCCATAACCGTAGAGATGGGTCCCGCCGCCGAAGTGGACACGGCTGTCGAGCGCCAGTCCAAGGCCCCAGTCGAGCAGCTGGTTGTCGAACGAGGCGTCGGGCAGGCCGCAGCGGTGGCGGGCGGTCATCGCCTCGACCGTCTGAGGCGAGAGAATGCGCACGCCGTCCAGCTCGCCGCCCCGCCGCATCAGCTCCAGCACGCGCGCCAGCTCCCGCATCGGTCCGCGGCCGTTGCCGCCCGGCATCACGTGCGTCAGCTGCTCCGGCGCGTCCGGCGCGAACGAGCCGTCGGCGCGCGGCTCCGGCCCGCTGGTGTCGAAGGTCCTGCCAAGCCGGTCGGCGTAGCGCGCCAGGGCGTCGGCGGGCATGCCGAGCCAGGAGTCGGTCATGCCCAGCGGCAAGAACAGGTGCTCGCGCGCCAGTTCGCGGAAGTCGCGGCCGCGCTTGCGGGCGATGATCTCGGCCAGCAGCAGGGTGACCGTGCTGGTCTGATAGCCGGCGCTGAGACCCGGCGGGCGGCCGCGGTCGAGGCCGGAGGCGCAGATCAGGGCGATGTTGGCGGCGTGCGACTGCCGGTAGCGCACCGGGAACAGCTTCTGCTCGACGTGCAGCATGGCGCAGGTGTGGGTCCAGAGCTGGCGCAGGGTGACCGCCTGCTTGCCCCGCACGCCGAACTCGGGGATGTGCGCGGCGACCGGGTCGTCGAGCCGCACCAGGCCCTCCTCCCAGAGCTGCGCGAACAGCACCGAGGTGGCGATCTTCGAGGTCGAGAGCCAGGTCATCATCGAGTTCGGGCGTCATCGGCCGGCCGGCGGCGGCGAGACCCAGTCCGAGGTCTGCGACCGTTTCGCCGTTGCGGGCGACGAATAGCTGGACGCCGACGTGAAGCCTGGCGCGCATGCCGGCGTCGATCACGGCGAGGGTTTTCGGCAGGTTCATGGCTTCGGCTCCGGCGGTTCGGCCAGGTCGTCAAGGGCGGCGAAGGCGAGCCTGATCGCGGATCTGACCGGCTCGTCCAGGGTCTCGAGGTAGTCGGCGACCAGGGCGATCTTCTCGGCGCGGACGGCGTCGAACAGGGTCCTTGCCCGCGGCGTCAGCATGATCAGCACGCCGCGGCGATCGTCGGGGTCGGCGGCGCGGGTCAACAGTCCGTCGCGTTCCATGTCGCGGACCAGCCGGGTCATCGAGGGCGGCCGCACCCGCTCGTCGGCGGCGAGGTCGCCTATGTTGCGCGAGTTGTGGAAGCTGAGGCTGGCCATCGCGGAGAACCGCGCGGGGGTCAGGCCGGCGCGCGTGTCGATGTCACGCAGGCGGCGGCCGAGGTGCTGGACGAAGAGGTAGATCCGCTCCGGTTCCGGCCGGTCCGCGATCGGCGTCTTCGGGTTGGACTCCATCCACCGACGATATTATAGTTAGTAGTGCTAATCAACGTGGGGGGCATCAATGCTCGAGACGTCTGTTTCTGGCCGCCGCTTCGGTCTCACGGCTGACACCCACGACGATCTGGTCGATTGGCCGACGATCTTCGCCGGCCTGAAGGCCGCCTGGGGCGAGGTCGATGGAGTCCTGCATTGCGGCGACATCTCGTCGATGGCGGCGTTGGCAGGCCTCGCCGGCGTTGCCCCGACTTACGCCACCCGCAACGACGGGGATCCGCCGCCCGCGCCGCCGCTGCTCTGCGACGGGCCGCGCGTCCTGACGCTGGGCGCACTCCGCGTCGGCCTGACCTTCAACCTGGCCGAGGAGGCGAGGTCGGCGGCAGGCGCGGCGACGTTCTTCGGCGGCCCTGTCGCGGCTTGCATCTATGGCGGCACCCACGAGGCCAGCGTGGCCGAAGTGGACGGTGTGTTGTTCGTCAATCCCGGCAGCCCGTCGTTGGCCAAACGGCGAACCGCCGCCGTCCTGACGGCCGATGCCGGCCGCCTCTCGGCGCAGATCGTCGACATCGGATAGCTGCCCAGCCGCGCGCCGCGTGATAGGCGAGGGGCCATGATCGCGAACCACGGCCCGATGATGGATTTCGGCCTCGGCGAGACCGCCGACGCCATCCGCGACACGACCCAGCGCTTCGCCGCCGACAAGATCGCCCCGATCGCGGCGCAGATCGACCTCGATAACGCCTTCCCGCGTCAGCTCTGGCCGCAGATGGGCGCGCTGGGCCTGCACGGGATCACGGTCGAGGAGGACTACGGCGGCCTCGGCCTCGGCTACCTCGAGCACGTGGTGGCGATGGAGGAGGTCTCCCGGGCCTCGGCCTCGGTTGGACTCTCGTACGGCGCGCACTCCAACCTTTGCGTCAACCAGCTGCGCCGCTGGGGCTCGGACGCGCAGAAGCGCCGCTATCTGCCCGGGCTGATCAGCGGCGAGCATGTCGGCGCGCTGGCGATGAGCGAGGCCGGGTCCGGCTCCGACGTGATCTCGATGAGCCTGCGCGCCGAGCCTCAGGGCGACCGCTACGTGCTGAACGGCAGCAAGTTCTGGATCACCAACGCCCCGCACGCCGACACCCTGGTGGTCTACGCCAAGACCGAGCCGGAGGCGGCCTCGCGCGGCGTCACCGCCTTCATCATCGAGAAGGCCTTCAAGGGTTTCCGCTGCGCCCAGAAGCTCGACAAGATCGGCATGCGCGGCTCCGACACCGGCGAGCTGGTGTTCGAGGACTGCGAGGTGCCGGCCGAGAACGTGCTGGGGCCGGAGAACGGCGGCGCGGCGGTGCTGATGAGCGGGCTCGACTACGAGCGCACGGTGCTGGCCGGCGGGCCGCTCGGCATCATGCAGGCCTGCCTGGACGCGGTGCTGCCCTACGTCCGCGAGCGCAAGCAGTTCGGCAAGCCGATCGGCACGTTCCAGCTGATGCAGGGCAAGATCGCCGACATGTACGTCGCGCTGAACTCGGCCAGGGCCTACGTCTATGCGGTGGCCAAGGCCTGCGACGCCGGCCACACCACCCGCTTCGACGCCGCCGGCGCGATCCTGCTGGCCTCCGAGAACGCGGTGAGGACTTCGCTGGAGGCGATCCAGGCGCTCGGCGGGGCCGGCTACCTGAGGGACTACCCGGTCGAGCGCCTGCTGCGCGACGCCAAGCTCTACGACATCGGCGCCGGCACCAACGAGATCCGCCGCTTCCTGATCGGCCGCGAACTCGTCGGCGAGGGCTGACGGAACTCGTGCTGGCAGGCGTAAGGGCTCGCGCTGGGCGCGAGGCTTGCTTAGGCTGCACGTGTCCCTAGCCGAATCGGGAGCCGCCGATGCGCCGCCTACTGCCCGTCCTCGCCCTCAGCGGCGTCTTCGCCCTCGGCGCCGCCGTCGCCGCGCCGATCGCCTGTCCGCAGGGCCTGCACAGTGCGATGACCGCGGAGCTGTTCTTCGGCCGCAGCATGCCCGACGCCGGCGAGGTGACGGACGCCGACTGGAGCCAGTTCGTCGACACCGAGATCACGCCGCGCTTTCCGGACGGCCTTTCGGTGGGCGACGTCTATGGCCAGTGGCGCAACCCCAGGGGCGATTTCGTGCGCGAGCAGACCAAGGCGCTGTTCCTGGTGCTGACCGGCGTCCCCGCCGAGCGGCAGCGGATCGATCTGGTGCGCGACGCCTACAAGCAGCGCTTCCACCAGGACTCGGTGATGCTGGTCGAGCAGAAGGCCTGCGTCGCGTTCTGACCTACATCGCCGGATCGAGCTGGCCGAGCAGGGCGACGATCCCGAGCGCCGCTACGCCGATCATCTGCTCGGCGACGATCGAGCGGGTCAGCGCCTGGCGGGCGCGCTCGGGATCGCGACGAACCAGCGGGGTCAGCCAGAACCGGTTGATCGCGGCCAGGCACAAGAGGCCGAACACGAACGCCAGCTTGGCCAGCAGGGTGGCGACATAGGTCGCGCCCAACGCGCCGCCGGCGTTGGTCACCATGAAGGTCAGCACCCCGAGGCCGGTCGCGACCACCACGGCGACGCTGATCGCCGCCGATCAGGCCGAACCGCTCCAGCAGGGCCAGCGGCTCGGATCGCCCCGGCAGCACCGCCAGCAGAAGCCAGGGCAGCGCGCCGAGCCAGATGCCGATCGCCAGCAGATGGGCCGCGAGCAGCGCCAGCAGGAGGTCGCCCAGCAGCCCGCTCCCGTCGGCGCCGTGACCGACGAAGGCGAGGGCGGTGGTGGCCGCGCCGGCCAACGCAAGCCTCGGCCAGCGACCCGGCGGCCCGGCCCGGAGCACCGCCATCGCCGCCCCGGCGAGGGCGACCGCGACCAGCGCCAGGCCGAACCGTGTCCCAGCCGCGATCTCGGCGACGACGCCGGGGCTTGGCCAACCGACGCCCTCCGCCTCCCGGGCCAGGAGCCCCAGGTATGCCAGCGCCGACAGCGCCAGGAGCGCGGCCGACGCGCGCCACGCCGCGGACGGCCCCGCGGCGCGCGACCCGGCCGGCGCATAGACATCGAACGCAGCGGCGCCCAACGTCAGGATGGCGAGGCCGAACGTTGCGAAGCGGACACCGACGATCGCCAGGTCGGGTCCCTCGTTCATGGTCGGACCTCGAAGCTGTACGCCCCCTCGGTCACGTGCGTGTCGACCGACAGCACGCGCCAGCGGACGACGTAGGCGCCGTGCGGGAGCGGCGGGTGCAGGTCGACGGTGAGACTGTTGGGATCTCCCGGGACGGGGTGTGCGGCGTCCGCGCCGCCGAACCCCGGCGGGCCGGTCACGGTCACCCGGCAGAACACTGCCTCGAGGCCCTGGGTGAACGTCAGCCGCAGCGCCGTCGGCGGCTTGGCGACGACGGCGCCGACGCGCGGGTCGGCCCGGTCGAGGAAGGCGTGCGCCTGGGCGGCGACGGCGAGGCCAAGGACGAGGGCGGCGGATACGGCGAAGGCGAAGATGCGCATCGGCCTACCAGATCGGCTTGCCGAGCGACCTCGGAAACAGGTCGTCGAGGAACCAGTGGGTCTGGAACACAACGCCGACGTTGTGGCCGCTGGCCGAGTTGACCGGGATCATCGCCTCCAGTCCAAGCTGCACATGCCGGCCCGACCAGAGTAGGCCCGGATTGATCGTACCGGTCGAGGGCTCGCCCCGGGCGCCAAGCGGCGTCTCAAGTCGCACCTCCACCAGCGGCGTCATCGCGTTGACGAACGAAGGCAGGCCGATGTCGCGCACATGGCTGGCAAGGTAGCGCAGGCTGTATTCGAGCGCGAAGCCGGTCTCCAGGCTGCGCGTCGCGCCGTGCTCGAGTGGCGCGGCGTAGCCAATGACGCCGGTCAGGGCGAATGGCCGCGCCCATGCCAGGCTGTCCGGCAGGCCGCCGGCCCCCTTGCCGAAGTAGAGCGTCGGCGTCACCGTTGTCGTGCTGTCGGCGCCAACGCGCGCGTTACCCGTCCCGCCCCATTCGACCTCGACGCCGGCGGAGATCATCAGTTCGTGAGGGGCGTTGGTCGCGACCAGATACTTGAACGTCGTGCCGAGGTTCTGAAAGCCGGAGATGTCGCTGGTCGGGGTCTTCAAGTCGGTCCAGGCCCCGTCGAACGACACCCCGAAGCGCGACGTGATCCGCTTCGACCACTCGCCTGAGATATCGACCTCAGTGTCTGGCGGGGCGTCCGGGGTCTTGAAAGCATCGATCGTGGGCAGCGACAGCTCGTCGGCCACGGCGGGGTCATCGGTGGCGATGGTGGCCGGGAAGAAGCGGTCGCCGACGATGCCGTGGGCGACGGCGGGGCAGGCCCCAAGCAATGACGCAAGGCCGATGGGCAGGGCGCCCAGCGCGGCGAGTCTGAGTGTCATGGTGTGTGCGAGTCCTCGGGCGTGGGTTCACGCTGGGCAATGGAAGCGCGGACCGCACCGGGTCCGCGGCGGCTCAGATCGTCAGCGAGTGCTTCGGCGGCCCACGGGCGTTGGGGCGGCGGTCGGGCGCAAGGGCTGGGGCGGCGCCGCGCCGCGGGGTCGCCCGGGCCAGCCTCGCGCCATGGGCCTCGCGGTCGAAGCTTGCGAGCGCGGGCGGGGCGCCGCTCAACCCGGCCAGGGCGCAGGCGGCGGCGCAACAATCGTGCGCGCGGTCGTTCGCAGGGTTCCGGTCGGGTCGGTGGGCGACGCCCGGCTCACGCGCCGAGCAGATCGGCGCGCCGAATGCGTCGCGTGGCATCGCCGCGGCCTGCGCCGGGGCAAGCCCCTGCAGCGCCATCGCAGCCAGCAGCCATGGCAGGGCGATCAGCCGCCCGAGCCCACGCATCGACAGTCCCTCTTGCGTACCCGTCGGCTTATAGACGGGCCGCTCCCGCCGTCTATTCCCGCGTCCAAACGAAAAGGGCCGCCCCGTCCGGGGCGGCCCTCCATCGTCGTGACCGCGGTGGTCTTGGGGAGGTGATCCCCTCGATCCGCGACCTGTAACCCTAAGCGTCAAAACGCTGTCAGGCGCGAACCTCGGTCTTGAGGCTCCAGGTCGCTTGCGACCGCGGTTGGAGACAATGAGACACTGGACCACCTCCTTTCAGCTGTTGGACAGGAGCCGGCAATATGGGCCGGTTCGGCCGGCGCTGCCAAGGCGCGGCTGCGCGCCGGCGCGGAAATGACGCGGAATGACGCTTTTTCAGCGCACTTCGTCGCCCGTTGACAGCCGCCGCCAGCGCGAGGAAGCTGTGGCTGTTCCTGTAGGGCGCATCGGCGACGAGCCGAAAGGGCGAGGCCCGCCTACGAACCTCAGCCAACCAACACGCGCCCCATGCCCACGCTCGAGACCCTGAAGAAGCAAGCCAAGCAGCTGACGCGCTGGCATCGCGACCGCCTCTACACGGTCGCGCAGCGCCTGCGCGGCGGCTTGCCGCGTCTCGCCGGACTGACCGACGCCGAGGTGCTGGGCCAGCCGTTCTCGCTGGCCGACGCCCAGGCGGTGATCGCGGCGGAGCAGGGTTTTGCGAGCTGGGCGGCGCTCAAGACAGGACTTGTTCCCATGCCAGACGCCAAATCCCCCAAGGGCCTCGCCACACCCCGGCTGAAGCTCGTCGAGGCCATGTTGTTCGTGTCCGACTTGCGCGCCTCGTGCCGCTATTTCGAGGACGTGCTCGGCTTCACGACGGTGTTCACCTATGGCGAGCCGCCATTCTACGGCCAGGTGGCGCGCGATGGCGTGCCATTGAACCTGCGCTATGTCTGCGACCCAGTCTTCGCCGATGGCGTCCGCGAGCGTGAGGATCTGCTGGCCGCCCAGGTCGGCGTCTCCGGCGTCAAGGCGCTCTACGAGGAGTTCAAGGCGAAGGGCGCGAGCTTCCATCAGGGCGTCAAGCGCCATCCCTGGGGCGCGATCGACTTCGTGGTGAAGGACCCGGACGGCAACCTGATCTCGTTCGGCTGGGGCAGCGCCGACGAGGCATGAGTTCGGCCGCCCCAGTTCGGCTCGAAAGGGGTGGGAGCCCGCTCAATCGCAGCCATGTCGAGCAAGCGGCCGGGCCTGTGGCCGCCGGCAAACTGGGCTAGGGTGGGGTCGGGGGAACGATGGCGACCGCCGAACAGCAAACTCTGATCGACGCCCTGCGCCGCCTCGCCGGGGCCGAGGCGAGCGTGGAGGCGGCGTGGGTCGCCGGCAGCCTGGGGAAGGGCGGGGGCGACGAGTATAGCGACGTAGACCTCTTGCTGCTGGCGGCCGACGGCGCCTCAGCGGCGGTCTCCGCTTCGCTCGCCTCGAAGCTTGAGGCGGTCGCCAGGCCGGTCCTGGTCAACCGGTTGTTCGGCGGCCGGGTCCTGAGTGTCGTCACCGACGATTGGCAGCGGTTCGACCTGAGCTTCATCGAGGGGCCCGACCTCGAGCGGTACAACGCGACCGAGCTGACGGAGCTGTTCAATCGCGGCGGCCGCAACCCGCCGTTCAAGCCCGAGACCGCGTACGAGCCCACGCCGGAGCGGCTATTGCCGCTGGTGCAGGAGTTCCTGCGCGTGCTTGGCCTGCTCGTCGGCGCGATGGGTCGGGAAGAGTACGAGCTGTCGCTGAACGGCGTCGATCTGCTGCGCCGGATGACGATGGACCTGATGCTGGAGGAGAACGGCGTCGGGCCCGCGCAGCGCGGCGGCGCGTTGCGGCGCAATCCGTTCCTCACCGCCGAACAGCGCGCGGCGCTGACGGCGATCCCGCCGGTGTGGGCCGACCGGGAAGCGCTGCTGGCGGCCAATCGCGCCCTCGCCGCGATCTTCCTTCCGCGCGCCAGACGGCTTGCCGACAGGATCGGGATGGTCTGGCCCACCGCACTCGAGGACGCCACGCGACGGAATCTGCAGCTCAAGCTCGACCTGGACATCTGAGCCGCCGTCTCGCTCGCCTTGACATCCGCCAAGGCTCATGCGCCCTTCCGCGCCTCCTAAAATCAGCCCCTCCAAGAGGCATCCGATGCACGCCTATCGCACCCATACCTGCGGCGCCCTGCGTTCCGCGGACGTGGGCGCCAATGTGCGCCTGTCGGGCTGGATCCACCGCAAGCGCGACCACGGCGGCCTGCTGTTCGTCGACCTGCGCGACCACCACGGCCTGACCCAGCTGGTCGCTCATCCCGGCGAGCCCGGCTTCGAGGTGCTGGAGCGGCTGCGCGCCGAGAGCGTGGTCAGCATCGACGGCGAGGTGGTCGCCCGCTGCGGCCGAGACCATCAACCCGAACCTGCCGACCGGCGAGATCGAGGTGCGGATTCGCGGCGCCGAGGTGCTGTCGGAGGCCGCCGAGCTGCCGCTGCCGGTGTTCGGCGAGCCGGACTATCCGGAGGAGATCCGGCTGAAGTACCGCTATCTCGACCTGCGGCGCGAGAGCCTGCACCGCAACATCGTGCTGCGCTCGAAGGTGATCGATTCGATCCGGCGGCGGATGGTCGGGCGCGGGCTTCACCGAGTTCCAGACCCCGATCCTGACCGCCTCGTCGCCGGAGGGCGCGCGCGACTACCTGGTGCCGTCGCGCATGCATCCGGGCAAGTTCTATGCGCTGCCGCAGGCGCCGCAGCAGTTCAAGCAGCTGCTGATGGTGGCCGGCTTCGACCGCTACTTCCAGATCGCGCCCTGCTTCCGCGACGAGGACGCCCGGGCCGACCGCTCGCCGGGCGAGTTCTACCAGCTCGACCTCGAGATGAGCTTCGCCACCCAGGAGGACGTGTTCGCCACCATGGAGCCGGTCATGCACGGCCTGTTCGAGGAGTTCGCCGACGGCAAGCCGGTGACGCCCTATCCGTTCCCGCGCATCCCCTACCGCGAGGCGATCGCCAAGTACGGCACCGACAAGCCCGACCTGCGCAACCCGCTGGTGATGCAGGACGTCTCCGAGCACTTCCGCGGCGGCGGCTTCGGCGTCTTCGCGCGGATGCTGGAGGAGCCCAAGAACGCCGTCTGGGCGATCCCGGCGCCGGGCGGCGGCTCGCGCGCGTTCTGCGACCGGATGAACGCCTGGGCGCAGGGCGAGGGCCAGCCGGGCCTCGGCTACATCTTCTGGCGGGAAGGCGAGGAGGGCGGCGCCGGGCCGATCGCGCGCAACCTCGGCCCGGAACGCGCCGAGGCGATCCGCGCCCAGCTCGGCCTCGAGGTCGGCGACGCGGCCTTCTTCGTCGCCGGCGATCCCAAGGCCTTCTACAAGTTCGCCGGCCTCGCGCGCACCAAGCATCGGGACCGAGCTGAGCCTGGTCGACAAGGACCGGTTCGACTTCTGCTGGATCGTCGACTTCCCGATGTTCGAGTTCAACGAGGAGTCCAACCACGTGGACTTCTCGCACAACCCGTTCTCGATGCCGCAGGGCGAGCTCGAGGCGCTGAACACCAAGGACCCGCTGGACATCCTGGCCTACCAGTACGACATCGTCGTCAACGGGGTGGAGCTGTGCTCGCGGCGCGGTGCGGAACCACAGGCCCGAGATCATGGTCAAGGCGTTCGAGATCGCCGGCTACTCGGCGGCCGAGGTCGAACGGCAGTTCGGCGGCATGCTGAACGCGTTCCGCTACGGCGCCCCGCCGCACGCCGGCATGGCGCCGGGCGTCGACCGCATCGTCATGCTGCTGGCGGGGGCCGAGAACATCCGCGAGGTGATCGCCTTCCCGCTGAACCAGCAGGCGCAGGACCTGATGATGAACGCGCCGTCGGCGGTCGGCGACAAGCAGCTGCGCGAGCTGAACATCCGCGTCGTCGCGCCGCCGAAGGGTTAGCAATGCACCGTCACCCCGGGCGGAGCGCGAAGCGCGCAGACCCGGGGCCGGATGGGCCGGTTCCTGGCTGGAAGTCCTGCTTGCGGCGGATGGTCCGGCCCCGGCTCTCCGCTTCGCTACGGCCGGGGTGACGAACGTAGGACCAGCGGGGACCCCCAGTCGCTAGGGAATGCCCAGCTCGACGATGTAGCGGGGCGCGCCGGGGTGGACGGGGCGATCGAGTGCAAGACGATCACATTGCCGACGCCCGGCCGGCAGGTCTTGGCGACCAGCCCGGCTGGCAGGCGTGTCGATGGCCCGCCACACGCCTGGTCGACCTGCTCCTGCGTCAGCCCCCGGGCCTGGGAGAGGTCGGTCGAGGCGATGTTGGTGTGCGCCAGGCTCGCGCCGGTGAAATCGGCGCCGGCCAGGCCGGTGGCGGCAAGGTTCGCGCCGGCGAGGTTCGCGCCCCTGAAGTTCGCTCGCTCGAAGTGGCCCTGGGTCAGGTTGGCGCCAAACAGCGTCGCGCTCACGAACTGGGCGTCACGGCCGTCGGCGCGCATCAGTTCCGAGCCCAGCAGGTTCGCGCCGCCGAGGTTGGTCGCGGCGAGAGGTTGGCGCCGGAGAAGTTGGCCCCGTGGCCCTGCACCCCGGTGAGGTTGGCCTCGGTGAAGTCGGTGTTGGTGAAGTCGGACCCGAACAGGGTGGCGCCGTGCAGGTCGGCCTTGGCGAGGTCCGCGCCGCTGAAGTTGGAGCCGAAGAAGGCCGCGCCGTGCAGGTCGGACCCGACCATCGAGGCGCCGGCGAAGTTGGCGCCGATGAACTTGGCCTGCGGCAGCTTGCGGCCGGACAGTTCGCAGTTGAGGCACATGCCGCCGAACGACAGCAGCCGGGCGGTGTCTTCGCCGTCGTCGAGGGCCCAGGCGTGGGTGGCGGCGAGGGTGGCGCCAAAGCTCGCCATGCACAGGGCGAGTGAGATGCGAGTGAGGAACGCGGCGGGGGATCGAGGCAACGGCGAACGGGTCCTTTGCGACGCGAACAGCCTGCGGCGCCCCGTTGTTTTCAACGACCCAGCCCCGAACCGCTACTTAAATCTCAGTAATGGCGCAGCTTAGCCGCAGCTCCGCAGGCGGAGACCACGCGGAAGGGTGGTCGAATCGTCGCCGCAAGCTTCGTTGAGCTGCCCTTGCGTCAGTCCGATCGCCCGATCCATTTCGGCGCCCGAGAAGTTGACGCCGGAAAGATTGGCGCCGCGGAAGTTGGCGCCCTGCAGATAGGCGCCGACGAAGGTCGCATTGGTCAGGTTGGCGCCGGCAAAGTTGGCGCCGGTGAAGACCGCCCCGTAGGCGTTGACGTCGCGCAGGTCGGCGCCGGCCATGCTGGTGTGGTTCATTACGGCGGCCGACATGTCGGCCTGGCGCAGCCGCGCGCCGGTGAAGTTGCGGTCCTTCAACTCCAGATTGGCGAAATCGGCCTGGAACAGGTTGCAGTGCGGGCAGCTGCCGCCGCCTCGCGCACGCTCGATCTGCCCGGCGTTCTGGGCGGAGGCCCTCTCGGCGATCGCGAAGACGACGGCGAGCGCGACCGCGGCGGCGGTGACGAGCGTGAGCGGTTTCATTTCGGCACGAGCCTTTGGCAGTGGAGCCGGTTCGCGGGTCCACTGGCAAGCGCGGGGCCATCGGGTGGCCGCCCCTCGCCGGCCTGGGGGGCCCGCTCGCCACAGGTCTGGCAGATCAGCGACTGGCCCTTGCGCACCAGCGCCAGATCGCCGCACGCCGGGCAGACGTCGGCGCCGCGTGGGGCGGGCGCGCCGGCTCCCGCCTTGGCGATCGGCAGGAACACCAGGTTGTCGGGGGCGGCGCCGCGCGAGAAACCCTTGGAGATGAAGCGGGCAACCACCTGCGGGTCGGGCTCGTCGGCCTTGCCGCGGCCGAGGCCATCGGCGTTCAGCGCCTGCGGGTCGACGCTGGCGAGGTCGTCGCGGCCCAGGTAGCTGACCCCGAGTTCGCGGAAGACGTAGTCGAGGATCGAGGTCGCCGAGCGGATCGCCTCGTTGCCCTCGACCTCCCCGGCCGGCTCGAACCGGGTGAAGACGAAGGCGTCGACGAATTCTTCCAGCGGCACGCCGTATTGCAGACCGATCGAGACCGCGATGGCGAAGTTGTTCATCAGCGAACGGAAGGCCGCGCCTTCCTTGTGCATGTCGAGAAAGATCTCGCCGAGCTCGCCGTCCTCGTATTCGCCCGTGTGCAGATAGACCTTGTGTCCGCCGACGGAGGCTTTCTGGATGTAGCCCTTGCGCCGGTCGGGAAGCTTCCGGCGCGACCGTTCGACCTCGACGAACCGCTCGACCACCCGCTCGGTCGGTTCGCGCGGAGGCTCCGGTTCGGCCGTGCGGCTGGCGCGGGGCTGGACGATCTTGAGCGCGAAGTCGGCGGGCGGCGGGGCGCGCTGGAGCTTCACGGCGCGGACGCCGGTGGCCGCCACCTCGGCGATCAGCACCAGCGCGTCGTCCGGCGCGGCGTCGAACGGCAGTTCCAGGTCGGCGACGACCGGCGCGCAGACCACCGTCTCGACGGCGCGGATCATGGCCAGCCGGGGCGCGAGCCCGATCTCGACGCCGCCCACCAACGCCTCGGTCAGCGCCGGCGGCAAGCCGGCCGGCCGCAGCGAACCCCGGCCGCTTGCGAAGGCTTCGGCGGCGTCGATGTCCGTTGCGGCGAAGCCGGCGTGGCCCAGGGTGTCGAAGGCGGGGTCGCGCAGCGCCTCGTCCGAGGCGCCCAGCACGTCGGCGACGAACCCGGCGCCGATCACCGCCGGCGCGAAGGCGGCTCTGAGGCTGACGGCGAACGGCAGGGCCAACTCGGCCGCGGCGATCTCGTGCGCGGTGAAGCCCTTGGCGGCGAGAGTCTCGTGGTTGACCCCTGGCGCGTCGGCCAGGGCGCCATGGCCGATCACGGCGGTGCGCAGCGCGTCGAGATCGGCGCCAGCCGCCGCGGCCGCGGCGATCGCGGGCTCGGCCAAGGTGCGGAAGATCGCCCCGTCCGCCGTCTCCGCCAGCGCGACCGGCCCGGTCCAGGGCGAGGCGCCGAGCGCCAGGCCGCCGAGCCGCAGCGAGATCTCGGCGTCGCTGTAGGCGCACAGCCGCAGGGCGGGCTCGGCCCCCAGCGCGGCCGCCGCGGCGTCGGTGGCGGCGAGCGCCTGGCGGTGCAGCTCCGCGGCCAGCGCGCGGGCGGCGTCGCTGTCAAACGGGTTGCCGCGGGCGACATTCAGCTCGGCGACACCGGCGAGGGCCAGCGCCACGGGCCGGGCGTTTGCGCGGCGGCAGGCGGCGGCCGGGTCGGCGAGGAATCCGGCGCGGCCCTCCAGATCCAGCGCCAGGAACGCCAGTTGGACCGCAGTCTCGAAACCGGCGGTGTTGAACTCATCCGGCCCGGCGAACGCCAGCACGTTGATCGCGCCTTTCGGGGCCGACGCCAGCAGATCCAGCCGCGCCGCATCGTCGGCGGAAAAGGCCAGGGTCAGGGCGGAGGTCTCCCAGACGAGATCCGCGGCGGCGCGCGCCGCCGGTGACAGGGCCTGCAGTTCGCCGCGTTCGGCCACCGCGATCAGGCCTGAGAGCGCGCCGTCGCCGGAGGGCGAATTCGAGTTCCAGCCCGGCCCTGCCAAGGGCGATGGCGTCGGCGATCGCAGCGTCGGCGAGGCCGGCTTCCCGGGCCGCCCAGGCGGCGCGGGCGAGGGCCTGGTTGCCGCCCAGGCTCGCGCACGCCTCCGCGTCGCCCTCGCACCGCAGCACGGCCAGCGACACGGTCGCGAGCCGCCGGGCGGCGACGTCTGTGAGACCGGCGGTCAGGCCCCGGCCGGCTCTGAGCCGCCGCGCGGCGTCCACGAACCCCTTGCCGGCGATCGGCGGCAGGCAGGGAGGGGGCGGCAGCGCCGGATCGGAGGCGAACGGGCTGACCCGGGCGCCGAACGGCAGCTGGCGGCCGGTGGCGATCACGCCGGCGGCGAGGGCGGCGAACAGCTCGTCGCGGAACACCACGGCCGCCTCGGCGTCCTCGAACAGGCCGAGCGCCAAACCCCAGGCGGCGAGGCGACGGGCGTAGCGGTCAGGCCCCCCCGCCAGCAGCCGGTCGACGCCGACGTCCAGCGACAGCGACGGCGGCGTCCCGACCGGGACATCCTGGGGCAGGCCGTCGGCCCAGTCCAGCCAGGCCTCGACCCGCGCCGTGGTCCAGGCCGGCGGGGCCGCCACCTCGACCAGTTCGGCCGCGCGCTCGACCCAGCGGATTTCCGGCGCGAACGGCAGCGGCGCGGCGGAGAAGCGACGGTCGAGGCGCATGAGGTACCCAGCAGGCCGTTCGGACAGCACCTGGAGGCTAGGCTGCGTCGGGATTGGGTCGCAATAGATGTTGCGGGGATGCGGCGCTCTATCCCCAACATCTGGCGCCGGGACCCGCCGTCGCAGGCCGGCGCCGTTTGCTGGACGCTGGGCCGCGCCGAACCTATAAGTCGCCACGGTCGCGAGCGGAGTCCCCGTGCTGAAATCGATCTTCACCTGGTGGAACGGCGCCACCATCGGCATCCGCTTCACCGTCGCGCGGCGCGGCGTCTTCGTCGGTGAGGACGACTACGGCAACCGCTACTACGAGGCGCGCGACGCCCGCGACAGCTACGACGACCGCAAGCGCCGCTGGGTGATCTACAGCGGCTACGCCGAGGCATCGAAGGTGCCGGCCGAGTGGCACGGCTGGCTGCACTACACCTTCGACGAGCCGCCGACGATAGAGCCGCTGAAGCGCAAGGCCTGGGAGAAGGACCACCTGCCGAACCTCACCGGCACGCTGTGGGCCTGGCGGCCGAAGGGCGCGATCTCGCGCGGCGGCGAGCGCGCCAAGGCGAGCGGCGACTACGAGGCCTGGAGGCCCGAGTGAAGCGTCGCACGCGTCTGGCGTACGGAGTGCTCGGCGGCGCGGCGATCGCGATCGTGGCGGGCTTGGCGGTCGTGGCCCAACCGGCGGGCAACCAGAGTTCGGGTCCCCAGTCGCCGGACCAGGAGGCGCCGCCAGGGGTGCCCGTGATCCAGGCCCCGCCCGAGGTCTCGCCGCCCGAAAATGCGACCGCGGACACCAGCGACGGGAAGAAGGCGGCGACCAACGGCATTTCGGCGAAGGCGGCCCCGCCGCCGCCGCTGGCCCTGCGTCCGGCGCCGGTGCGCAGCCCCGTGGCGGTGCTGCAGGCGCTGGACAAGGTCACCGCCGAGACCATGCGGTTCGCCGCGCCGGTCGGACAGCCAGTCCGTTACAAGAACCTGGTGTTCATGGTGAAGGCCTGCGAGAGCACCGGCCTTGGCGGGCCCTCGCCGCAGGAGTCGGCCTACGTGGTGATCGACTTCGCGCCGCTGCCGTCCGAGGGCATCGCCCCGCCGCCGCCCAGGCAGGTCTTCAAGGGCTGGATGTTCGCCTACTCGCCGGGGCTCAATCCGCTGCAGAACCCGACCTATGACGCCTGGCTGATCGCCTGCATGGCCGCGCCGCCGCCCGCGTAGGGGCTCAGCCGTGCGAAGTCCGCGTCGGCCTCCAGCGCTTCGGCCAGTCGCCTGGCGTACTCGGCGCGGGAGATCTCCTCGGCCCCGAAGCTCGTGAGGTGATCGGTCAGGAACTGGGCGTCGAGCAGCCGGAAGCCGCCAGCCATCAGCCGCGCGACCAGGTGCGTCAGCGCCACCTTGCTGGCGTCGCGCTCGAGCGAGAACATGCTCTCGCCGAAGAATGCGCCGCCGAGCGCCAGCCCATACAGCCCGCCCACCATCCGTCCTTCGCGCCAGGCCTCGACGCTGTGGCAGACGCCACGCTCGAACAGCGCCTCGCACATCTGCTGGATCGGCTCGTTGATCCAGGTCTCCATCCGTCCGGCCCGCGGCGCGGCGCAGGCGGCGACCACCGCACTGAACGGCGTGTCGATCCGGACCTCGAACCGGTCCGGAGCGCACCGTGCGGGCGAGCCGGCGGGAGACGTGGAACCCGTCCAGCGGGATCACCCCGCGCCGCGCCGGCTCGACCAGGAAGACGCGCTCGTCGTGGCGCGCGTCGGCCATCGGGAACACGCCGCGCCGGTAGCAGTCGATCAGGTCGTCGATCGAGAAGCGATCCAAGCCGGTCTCGTCAGCGGCTCCCCTTGAGCCACTCCTCCAGCCAGTGGATGTGGTAGCGGCCCTCCAGGATGTCAGGCTCCGCCATCAGGTCCTGGAACAGCGGGATGGTGGTCTCGATGCCGCCGACCACCATTTCGCCGAGGCAGCGCTTCAGCCGGGCGATGCACTCTTGGCGGTCGCGGCCGTGCACGATCAGCTTGCCGACCAGGCTGTCGTAGTAGGGCGGGATCGAGTAGCCGGCGTAGATCGCCGAATCGAGCCGCACGCCCAGACCGCCAGGCGCGTGGAAGTCGGTGATCAGGCCGGGCGAGCCGGCGAAGGTGCGCGGGTTCTCGGCGTTGATCCGGCACTCGATGGCGTGGCCTTCGAACAGCACCTCGGCCTGGGTGAACGACAGCGGCAGGCCGGCGGCGATGCGGATCTGCTCGCGCACCAGGTCGATGTCGGTGATCGCCTCGGTGACCGGGTGCTCGACCTGCAGGCGGGTGTTCATCTCGATGAAGAAGAACTCGCCGTTCTCGTAAAGGAACTCGATCGTGCCGACGCCGAGGTAGCCGAGCTTGCCGATCGCCGAGCGCACGACCTCGCCGATCCGCGCGCGGGTGGCCGAGTCGATGGCCGGGGAGGGGGCTTCCTCCATCACCTTCTGGTGCCGGCGCTGCAGCGAGCAGTCGCGCTCGCCCAGGTGGCAGACCGACGCCGAACGCGTCGGCGATCACCTGCACCTCGATGTGCCGCGGCGTTGCGAGATAGCGCTCGAGGTAGACCGCATCGTCGCCGAACGCGGCCTTGGCCTCGGAGCGGGCGGTGGAGAGCGCCTCGGGCAGTTCCTCGCGCGGTGCGGGCGACCTTCATGCCGCGCCCGCCGCCGCCGGCCGCGGCCTTGATCAGCACCGGAAAGCCGATCCGCTCGGCCGCCTCGATCGCCTCTTCCTCGGACTGCAGCGCGCCGTCCGAGCCGGGCACCACCGGGATGCCGGCGGTCTTGACCGCCACCTTGGCGGCGATCTTGTCGCCCATCATCCGGATGTGGTCGGGCTTGGGGCCGATGAAGGTGTAGCCGTGGGCCTCGACGATCTCGGCGAAGCGGGCGTTCTCCGAGAGGAAGCCGTAGCCGGGGTGAACGGCCTGGGCGCCGGTGATCTCGCAGGCGGCGATGATCGCCGGGATGTTCAGGTAGCTCTTCGACACCGGCGCCGGGCCGATGCAGACGCTCTCGTCGGCCAGCCGCACGTGCATGGCGCCGGCGTCGGCCTCGGAATGCACCGCCACCGTGGCGATCCCCATCTCCTTGCAGGCGCGGTGCACCCGGAGCGCGATCTCGCCCCGGTTGGCGATGAGGATCTTGTCGAACATGACCCAGCGCTATCCGATCAGGGCCAGCGGCTCGCCGAACTCCACCGGCTGGCCGTCGGCGACCAGCATCTCCAGGATGCGGCCGGCCCGCGGCGCCGGAATCGGGTTCATGGTCTTCATCGCCTCGATGATCAGCAGGGTCTGGCCTTCGGCGACCGTGTCGCCGACCCGCACGAATGGCGCCGCGCCGGGCTCGGGCTGCAGGTAGACGGTGCCGACCATCGGCGAATTGACGACGTCGCCCTCATGCTCCGCCTCGGCTGGACGGGCGGGCGCGGCGCTGGACGGCGCGGGCGCCGTGGCGATCGGCGCGGCGTAGAGCGTGGGCGCCGGCGCGGGGCCGCCGTGGCGGGCGACCTTGATCCGCAGGTCGCCCCGCTCGACTTCGATCTCGGTGAGGCCCGTGTCGTTCAGGATGGCCGCCAGCCGGCGCACAAGCCGTGCGTCGATAGGGTCGGCGGCCGGCGCCTTGGGATCGGCCATTCAGGGTAGCACCTCGGTTGCGCTGCCGTTGGCAGCTGACGATTCAGTCGGCCGCCAGACCGCAGGCGGCCTCGATGGCGAGTTCATAGCTCATGGGCCCGAAGCCGGACACCACGCCGGTCGCGGCGAGCGACACATAGGACAGGTGGCGAAACGACTCGCGCGCCGCGGGATTCGAAAGGTGGCAGTCAATCACGGGTATGGCGAGGGTTCGCAGCGCGTCGTGCAACGAGACCGAGGTGTGGCCGTAGCCGGCCGCGTTGATCACGACCGCGCAGGCTTCCCGCCGCGCCTCCTGCACCCAATCGATCAGTTCCCCCTCGCGGTTGGTCTGCCGGAACACGACCTGCCGGCCTTTCGCCGCGGCCCGCGCCTCGCAGCGCGCCTTGATGTCGTCCAGGGTGGCGTGGCCGTAGATCTCCGGCTCCCGCTCGCCCAGGAGATTGAGGTTGGGGCCGTTGAGCACATAGATCGGTTTCGACATCCGGCCCGCCGCCGCCCAGGGTCGCGCGCTTTTAGCCGCGTCGGCGTGGGGTCACAAGCGCGGGCAGCCGACCATTGGTCGGTGAAGCTTGTTAGCGCTTGCGGAACTTGGCTGCGTCCGCCGCGAGTCTCGACGCCCAGTCGCTCGGGCGGTCGTCCTCGGGAGCGTGCGGCAGGCTGCCGGCGACGCCGTGGATCGCCAGCCAGAGCGGCGGGCCTAGCCGGCGCAGCATCCGCAGCGGCCGCCGCTTGTCGTCGGTGACGTCCCAGCCCGCGGCTTCGAACGCGGCCGACCTGGTCGCGCGGCTCCAGGCGGCTCGAGCGGATCGAGATCCGGCGGCTGCGCCACGGCTTCGGCCTCGTCGAGCGTCAGCCCGAACAGGGCCTTCGCGCAGGCGTCGACCTCCGGATAGTCGGCGCGAAGATCCGGATCCGCGAAGGCCGGCTTCATCAGCGCCTTGTATTCAAGGTCGGCGACGCCTGGCAGCTCGACCAGTCGCCGCAGTGGGGCAGGGGAGGCCATCGACGCGCCGCTCAGCCCTGGCCGGTCAGTTCGGGCAGGCCCAGGATCCGCTTGGTGATGATGTTGTTCTGGATCTCCTGCGAGCCGCCGTAGATCGAGCCGGCCTTGCCAGCCAGCCAGCCGCGCACGGTCGAAAGCTCTTCCTTCTCGAAGCCCTCGCCGTCCCAGCCCAGACCCTGGCTGCCCATGATCTCCAGCAGCATCTCGGAGCGGTCCTGCATCACCTTCATGCTGACGTTCTTCATGATCGAGGTGGTGGCGCTGGGGCTGTTGGCGCCCGGGCCTCGGCTGCGGCGCGGCGCACGGTCTGACGGAACGCCTGCTCCTCCATCTTGAACAGGGTCAGCCGGCTGCGCAGGTCCGCGTCGGCCAGCCGGCCGGCCTCGTCGACGCCGACGTAATGCTTGGCGACGTCGACCAGGTTGTCGGCCTGGACCGCGCGCGGCTCGCCCATGCGGTTGCCCATGCCGTTGCGCTCGTGCTGCAGCAGGCGCTTGGCGATCGCCCAGCCGCCGTTCAGCTGGCCGACCAGGTCCTCCTTCGCCGCCCTGGCGTCGGTGAAGAAGGTTTCGCACTGCCCCGACGCGCCGGAGATCATCTTGATCGGCCGCGCCTCGACCCCGGGCTGGCGCATCGGGATCAGGATGAAGCTGATGCCCTCGTGCTTCTTCACCTTCGGATCGGTGCGGCAGAGGCAGAAGCACCAGTCGGCGAACTGCGCGCCGGAGGTCCAGATCTTCTGGCCGTTGATCAGCCAGTGGTCGCCCTTGTCCTCGGCCTTGGTCGACAGCGAGGCGAGGTCGGAGCCCGACCCCGGTTCCGAGAAGCCCTGGCACCAGCGCAGCTCGCCGCGGCAGATCGGCGGCAGGTGCCGCAGCTTCTGTTCCTCGGTCCCGTACTCGAGCAGCGTGTGGCCGAACATGCCGGGCCCCATGCCGACAATCGGGTTGCGCGCGCCGATCCGGTTCATCTCCTCGGCCAGCACGCGCGCCTCCGGCGCCGTGAGGCCGCCGCCGCCGTATTCCTTCGGCCAGGTCGGCGTGCCCCAGCCCTTGGCGCCGATCCGCTTGCGCCAGAGCTCGGCGGGGTCGCTCGGCTTCAGACCGCCCTCCATCTGCTCCAGCGTGGTGTCGGGCTCCTTGCGCAGCTCGGGCGGGAAGTTCGCCTCCAGCCATTCGCGCGCTTCCTTGCGGAACGCCTCGGTGTCGGCGGCGCCGAAATCGGCCATGGCCAGCTCCGTTAATCGCGGTTTCAAAATGCTCGATGGGCGATTGTCCGACCCGCCGACTGGCGGTGTCAACGCGCTCGCGTGATGTCGAACACCTGATTCCCCGGCGCGGCCCGAAGAAGGCGGCGGTGACGTCGGCGCCGTTCAGTCTCACCGGCGTTGCCGCGTCGTCGTCCCGGCGGATCTGCACCAGCACGTCGCCGCCGCTGACCCGGTCCGGCCGCGACGCGAGCGCGGTGGTGGCGCGCACCGCCGCAGCGGCGTCCGCTGCGCCGGCGGCGATCGCAGCCGCCGCGGCTCTGGCGGCTCGGCGCTCAGGGCGCCTGACCCGGCCTTGACGCTACCGGCCCGGAGCCTAGATTGCCGGCTTCTCCGGGGAGTCCTGGCAAGGGACTGAGATACCGCTGAATTTCGCGCGGTGACCCGCTGAACCTGATCCGGGTCATGCCGGCGAAGGGAGAGAACGGGACCACCGATCAGGTCCTCTTTTCAACCGACGTCCGGTCCCGGTTCGCGGGAGTGTGTGGATGCGGCTGATCGTGAACGGCGAGGCGCGGGATGTGGCCGCCACGATGACCGTGGAGGCGCTGGTGTCGCTGCTCGGCCTCGACCGGCGCAAGCTGGCCGTCGAGCGCAACCTCGAAATCGTGCCGCGCTCGGCGTTCGCCGCGACGGCGCTGGCCGATGGCGACCGGATCGAGATCGTCGCGTTCGTGGGCGGCGGCTGAGGAGACAAGAGATGGACGGCTCGCAGATCGCAGCGGATGAAACCTGGACCGTCGCCGGGCGCACGTTCCGGTCGCGGCTGATCGTCGGCACCGGCAAGTACAAGGACTACGCCCTGAACGCCGCCGCCGCCGAGGCCGCCGGCGCCGAGATGGTGACGGTGGCCCTGCGCCGGGTGAACCTCTCCGACCCGAGCCAGCCGCTGCTGACCGACTTCGTGCGGCCGGACCGTTTCACCTACGTGCCGAACACGGCCGGCTGCTTCACCGGCGAGGAGGCGGTCCGGACCCTGCGGCTGGCCCGCGAAGCCGGCGGCTGGGACCTGGTCAAGCTGGAGGTGCTGACCCAGACGCCGCACCTCTACCCCGACATGGAGGAAACCCTCCGGGCGCTGAAACTGCTGATCGCCGACGGGTTCCAGGTGATGGTCTACGCCACCGACGACCCGGTGATGTGCAAGAAGGCCGAGGATCTGGGCGCCGCGGCGATCATGCCGGCCGGCGCGCCGATCGGCTCGGGACTCGGGGTGCAGAACCGCGTCAACATCCGGCTGATCGTCGAGCAATCCCGCATTCCGGTGCTGGTCGACGCCGGCGTCGGCACGGCCTCGGACGCCACCGTGGCGATGGAACTGGGCTGCGACGCCGTGCTGATGAACACCGCCATCGCCGAGGCGAAGGATCCGGTGCGGATGGCCCGGGCGATGAAGCACGCGGTGATCGCCGGCCGCGAGGCCTACCTCGCCGGCCGGATGGGCAAGCGGATGTACGCCGACCCGTCCTCGCCGCTTGCCGGGCTGATCTGATGGCCGCGCCCCGTCCCGTCGATCCGGTCTGGGAGCGACGCGTCGCCGAGCTTTGGGCGGCGTTCGACGAGAAGGAGCCGGCGCAGTTCCTGGCCGAGATCCGCGCGCTGGTCGGCGAAGCCCCGCTCGATCACCCGGCGGCGCTGTTCGAACTGGCGTCGGCGCTGGATTCGCTGGGCCAGGAGCAGCAGGCCGAGCCGCTCTACCGCGCCGCGCTGGAGGGTGGGCTCGACCCGTATCGCCGTCGCCGCGCGGTGATCCAGCACGCCAGCACGCTGCGCAACCTCGGCAAGGCCGCCGAAGCGGTCGCCCGGCTGCACCACGAGCGCGGCGAGCCGCCGGACGAACTGGACGGTGCGGTCGCCGCCTTCCTGGCGCTGGCGCTGTTCGACGCCGGCGAGCCGCGCGAGGCGCTGGCGGTGGCGCTCAACGCCCTGGCGCCGCACCTGCCGCGTTACCGGATGTCGCTCACCAACTACGCCCGGGCGCTGATCCCGCCCTGAGCGGCTTGCCAGGCTGCGGGGATCACGGTCATAGTGGCCTCGCCGATGAATACTTTGGTTTGACCCTTAAGCGCCAAGGCGCGCGCCCCGCCAGCGGCCGCTCGCTCTAGCGCGACCGTCAGACCTCAACCGTTCAGCCGGCTCCCTCCAATGGCATTTTTCGGCAACAACGCCGTCAACCGCGTCAACTTCCACTACGGCGTGCACGCCGTAGCCATCGGCGCCGGCGGCGTCTTCTTCTTCACCTACATGCTGCACGCCGGTGTCTCCGTGCCGGCGACCCTGGCGTCGTTTTCGGGGATCCTCGCCGGGCGCTTCTGCCTGCGCCCGCTGATCCTGCCGCTCGGCAAGCGCTGGGGCCTCAAGCCGCTGGTCATCGCCGGCGCGCTCTTGGCCGCTTGCCAGTACCCGCTGCTGGCCGAGGTGCAGGGTCTGGATTGGTGGCTGCTCGCCCTTTGCGTGACGAGTTCGTTGAGCGATACGCTCTATTGGCCGAGCTACCACGCCTATTTCGCCGCGCTGGGAGACGCCGAGCATCGCGGTCAGCAGATCGCGGTGCGGGAGGCGATCTCGGCCGTCGTCGGCATCGCAGCGCCGCTGATGGGCGCCTGGGCGTTGGTGACGGCTGGCCCCCGGATCACCTTCGGCGCTGTCGCTCTCATTCAGGCGCTCTCGATCCTGCCGCTGCTCGGCGCGCCGAACGTGACGATCAAGCCGCTTGCGCCCGGCGTGTTCGAGGCGGCGCGGGTCGGGTTCGCGCTCTTCATCACCGAGGGGTGGATGGGCGCGAGCTTCTACTACGTCTGGCAGATCGCGCTGTTTGTCTCGCTTGGGCGCAGCCTGACCAACTACGGCGGCGCGATGGCGCTGGCGGCGCTGGTCGGGGCTGTGACCGGCCTGCTGGTGGGGCGTCACATCGACGCCGGCGGCGGCCGGCGCGCGGTGATCCTGGCCTACACCGCGACGGCGGGCCTGGCGCTGCTGCGCACGCTCAGCGTCGGCTCGCCCTGGCTGGCGGTCGCGGCCAATGCCCCCGGACCTTTCGTCGGCGCGCTGCTGCTGCCGGCAGAGATGACCGCCGTCTACAACCTCGCCAAGGCCTCGCCCTGTCCGTTCCGCTTCCACATCATGACCGAGGGGGGCTGGGATTTCGGGGCAGCGTCCGGCGCGCTGATCGCCGCCGCCCTCGCCGCGTCGGGGCAGTCGCTTGGCCTCTCGCTCGCTCTGACGATCCCCGGGGCCGCGGTCGCCGCCTGGGTGCTCTGGCGCTACTACGGCGACAATCCCGGCGCCGGCGGCGTCGAGGTGCCGATCGAGCTGCTGAGCGAGCCGGCCCATCCGCCGTGATCGCCTATGGCAGCAGCCGGTAGCTCAGGCTGACCGAGGGGCCAGGCTGGCACCAGTCGGTGAAGTAGCATTGCGACAGCGGCGCGTCGCTGCCCCCGTACCGCGCGTCGAGGCTCAGCCGGCGCCACTTGGCCGTCGCCCCGATATCCCAATGGTCGTGATCGTGAATGCCGCCCGATGCGCCGAAGAAGCGGCCGCCGTGCGCGCTCAGCGACAGCCAGGGCGCCAGCGCGTAGGTCGCGCCGGCCTTGACGTGCCACGCCTGGCCACCCCCCGACACGTCGGCTTCCCAGGCGACCTGCCCATCGAGCGTCAGCCGCTTGAACGGGCGCGACACAGCGATCTGTGGTTCGATCAGGTCGTAGCTTGGCCCTGGCGCCCGCTTGTCGGGAAACGATGCGTAGAACAGATCGAACGTCACGCTGGTCTTCTTCCAACGCACCTGCCGGCCGACGTACCAGTCCGCCTCGAAGTGGGTGCGCGGCGTGTCCAGGAAGTCGACGCCGGTGAAGGTTGCGCCGACGAAGACGCCGTCGTTGCGATAGCAGTAGCCCGTCACCTGCCAGGTCGGACGGCGGTCGCTCTCGCTGAAGCCGTCGAAGCGGTAGTCGCTGACGGCGGCCGTCGAGGCGAAGACCCCGTCGCAGGGCCCTACGGGTTTGGCGGGCGCGGAGGCCGGGTCGGCGGCGGCGGCGCCGGCGCTTGCCGCCAGGGCCGCCGCGATGATGATCGGTTTCACGGCTCACTCCCTCGGATCGACGAGGGACCTAGCCAACGATCAGAAACCCGACTACTGAATAGGACGCATGAGTGATATCGACCAACTTGATATACGTCGGATCGACGGCGGCCTGCTGCTGGTCTTCCGCGAGCTGTGCCGGCGCGGCAGGACCACGGCGGTGGCGGCGCATCTGGGCCTCAGCCAGTCGGCGGTGAGCCACGCGCTGTCGAGGTTGCGCGACCTCTTCGGCGACCCGCTGTTCCTGCGAAAGCCACACGGACTTGCGCCGACCCAGCGGGCGATGGAGCTGGCGCCGCGGATCGAGGCGCTGATCGAGCTGATGGGGGCCGCCGTGCGGCCGGTTCCGGAGTTCGATCCCAGGCACAGCACCCGATCGTTCCGGCTCGCGGCGACCGTCTATGCGCCCGAAGCGCTCGCCGGTCCCCTGCTGGGCCGGCTGCGCGACTCTGGCTTCGGCGGCGGGTTCACATTCCAGTTCCTGCGCGGCCATCTGGCGCTCGACGCCCTGCGCCGGGGACAGATCGATCTGGCGCTCGGCAGGTTCGAGAGCCCACCGGGCGGTTTCGTGGGCCGGGCGCTCTACGAGGACCGTTACTGCGTCGTCGCGCGGCGCGGCCACCCGCAGATCGACGGCGAGATCAGCTTCGAGCAGTGGGCCAGCATCGGGCACGTGTACGTCGGAACGATCTCGCCGTCGGACGACGTGATCGGGCCGACCATCGGCGAGGATCCGATCCCCAGCCCCAGCGACGTGGCGGGCGCGGCCATCGTGCCTCGCTGGGAGATGGCGCTGGCGATGGTCGCCGTTTCCGACGCCATCGCCACCGGGCCGCGGCGCCTGGCCGAGCGCGAGGCGCAGAAGCTGGGCCTTCAGGTGCTGGCCGTGCCTGGAGCAGATCCGCCGCCCTGGACCGTCTCGATGGTTCGTCGCGAAGGCGCCGACGCTGGGCTGGACTGGTTCTGCGACCAGGTCTGCGCCGTCGTCTGATCTGCGCTTCGCCGAGCCGGCCGGCGGGACTAAGGTGGGCGCATACGTCAAGGGGCGGCCATGGCCTTCGCTCAACTCTCCAAGGTGCGGCTTGAGTATTTCGAGCACGGCCATGGGCCCGAACGGGTGGTGCTGGTCCACGGGTTCCAGGCTTCCGCGGCGATCTGGCGGCTGGTCCAGGAAGCGCTGCCCACCGACCGCTACACCTCGATCGCCATCAACAACCGCGGCGCCGGCGGCTCGGAGGCCCCGCCGCGGGAGGACGACTTCAGCGTCCAGATCTTCGCCGCCGACGTTTTCGAGCTGGTGAGCCAGCTCGGCTGGGACGACTTCACCCTGGTCGGGCACTCGCTCGGCGGCGCGACCGTCGCCCAGTTCGCGGTCGACCACCCCGATCTGCTGAAAGGCCTCGTGCTGCTCGACCCGTCCGACCCGGATGGCCGCCAGCTGCCGGACGAAGGGCCGAGCCTGGAAGAGCTGATCGAGCAGCGGATGGCCGCGCGGCGGGCGCAGCAGGCGCGCGGCGGCGGCGGCGACGGGATCGACGCGGCGGCGCTGGCGGAAACCTCCTCCGAGGTCGTCCGCGCGGTCGCCGCCGACATGCGCAACGCTCCCGAGCGGCGACTGCGCGGCTCGATGCGCTCGATGTTCGAAATCCGGATCGGCGAGCGGGTGCGCGCGCTGCCGATGCCGGTGCTGCTGGCCGGCGGCGACGCCGACGAGCTGATTCCGGTCTCGGCGATGCTGGCGACCTGGGCCAAGTGCCCGCCGGGCACCGGTCTGCATTTCTGGCACGGCGTCGGCCATTCGCCCAATCTGGACGCGCCCGCCGACGTCGCGGCGCTGCTGCGGCGGTTCATCGAGAAGACCATTCCGATGCGCGCAGGTCAGCGGGCCGCCTGACGCTTGCCGGACTCGCCGCCCGCCGCCAAAGTGGCCGCCTTCGTCCCGGAGCGCCCGACGCCGATGATTTCCTGACGCCAGGCCGGCCCGCTGAGGGCCTTCGCAGCTGATCGCGCAGCGCCGCGCCGGATCTCGTGGCGCGTCTGGACGAGGATATCATCGTGCGCCCCGCTTCCGAGCGCCACCCGCTCATCCGCAACCGCGACTATCTGCGCCTGGTCGGCGCCCAGGCGCTGTCGATCACCGGACGCGAGATCGAGGGTCTGGTCCTGCCGCTGCTGGTGCTCGGCTTGACCGGGTCGCCGACCCAGGTCGGGTTGGTCGCCGCGTGCCAGAGCCTGCCGTACCTGCTGCTGAGCCTGCCCGCCGGCGCCCTGATCGACCGATCCAGCCGACGGCGGGTGATGATGCTCTGCGAGGGGGTCCGGGCAGCGGCCTTCGCCACCTTGCCGTTCGCGTGGTGGCTGGGCGGGCTTGGCATGGCGCAGATCTATCTGGTGGCGGCCGTGGCCGGCTCGGCCTTCGTGTTCCACAACATCGCCGAGCTCAGCGCCTTGCCGCTTGTGGTCGACAAGTCCGACCTGCCGAAGGCGACCTCGGCGAACACCGTTGTCGAGTGGATCGGCGAGAACTCCGGCCCGGCGCTTGGCGGATTGTTGGCCGGCGCCGGCCGCAGCACGGTCGTCGGCGCGATGCTGGCCTATGCGGTCCAGGCCGCGATGCTGGCCGCCTCGCTGGCGTTCCTGGCCGGCATACGATCGCCGATGCAGGCGCGGAGCCGGCCCGAACGCGGCAGGTCGCTGGCGGCTGAGATGGGGGAGGGGGTTCGCTGGCTGCTGCGCCATCCCCAGATCCGCGCGATGGCGCTGCTGGCCATGGCGCTCAACCTGCTGTTCAGCCCGCTGACGCTGGCGATCATTGTCCTGGCGCGGACCAGCTTCCACGCTCCGCCGGCTCTGATCGGGCTGATGTTCTCGTTCGGCGGCGGGGCTGGCTTGCTCGCCACCCTGGCCTCGCCCTGGGTGCGCCAGCGGCTGCGGCTCGGTCATCTGATCGTGGGCGGCGTCGCGATCTGGGCGGCGGGTCTCGCCTGCGTCGCCGCCTCGACCTCCATGCTGACCCTGGCGTTGGCCTGGCTGATCCTGCCGGCCATCTCGGGAATCCAGAGCGTCGCGGGGGTGAGCTATCGCCTGTCGCTGATCCCGGAGGAACTGCAGGGTCGGGTCAACAGCGTGTTCCGGTTCATGGCCTGGGGTGTCCAGCCGGCGTCGCTGGCGATCGGCGGGGTGCTGGTGAGCCTGGTCGGACCGCGCGAGACGGTCTGGCTGCTCGCCGCGGGGATGGCGCTCACCGCGCTGGCGGCCGTGGCCAGTCCGCTGCGCAAGGCCGCGTGAGCTAGCCCGGAACGGCGAGCGTCGGCTAAGGTCGGGTCTTTCAGCGGAGACCGCCGATGCCCGAGAGAAACGTCGCCGTGGTGGTCGGCAGCCTGCGCAAGCAGTCGTTCAATCGCAAGATGGCGTTGGCGCTGGCCTCGCTGGCGCCGCCGACTCTGAAACTGGGGATCGTCGAGATCCGCGACCTGCCGCTCTACGACGAAGACCTCGAGGCGGCCGGGCCGCCCCAGCCCTGGCTGGATTTCCGGGCGGCGGTGCGGGGCGCCGACGCGGTGCTGTTCGTCACGCCGGAATACAATCGCTCGGTTCCCGGCGGCCTGAAGAACGCGATCGACGTCGGCTCGCGGCCCTACGGCCAGAGCGTCTGGTCGCGCAAGCCCTGCGCCGTGGTCAGCGTCTCGCCCGGCGCGATCGGCGGTTTCGGCGCCAACCATCACCTGCGCCAGTCGCTGGTGTTCCTCGACATGCCTGTGTTGCAGCAGCCGGAGGCCTACATCGGCGGCGCGGCCGGCCTGTTCGCCGAGGACGGCTCGATCGCCAGCGAGGGCACGACGAAGTTCCTGAACCGTCTGATGGGCGCTTTCGCCGACCTGATCGAGCGAGCGGCGGGTTAGGCCTTCTTCTCCGCCGCGGCGATCGCGGCCGTGAGGCCGTCGAAGTCGTCGCCGCGGATCAGGGTGTCGCCGACGATGAAGCCGGGGGTGCCGTTGATCGTCAGCTTGTCCGCCAGCTTGCCGATGTCGTCCAGCTGGACCTGGTCGCTGGCGATCGTGGCCGCCGCGTTCATCTTCGCTACGTCGACGCCTTTGGCCGCGGCGATGCGGTCGATCGCGTCGTCCGTGAGCGGCCTGGCGGCCATCATCGTCTCGTATAGGCCCACGTAGTCCTTGCCCTCCGCCTTGGCGGCGAGCGCGGCGCGGGCGGCGTGTTCGGAGGTGGCGCCGAAGATCGGCATCTCCTTGAAGACGAAGCGCACGTCGGGGCGCTGGCGGATCAGGCTCACGACCTTCGGCGCGATCGCGATGCAGTGCGGGCAGCGGTAGTCGTAGAATTCCGTGACCGTGACCTTGCCGTTCGGGTTGGCGACGAAGTCGCGGGGGTCGCGTTCGAGGGCGGCGCGCAAGGCGGGCAGGGCGGCCTTGGCCTTGGCGTCGGCGTCCGCATCGGCCTTGGCCTGGTCGGCCGCCTCCATCTTCTGGATCGCGGCGCGCAGGTCGTCCGGGTGCGACATCAGATAGGCCCGCACCTTGGCGTCGAACGAGCTGTCGGCGGGGCCCTGACAGGCGGCGAGGACGAGCGCGGCGGCGACGCCCAGCAAGGCGAGCGGCTTCATCCCTGGCTGCCCAGCAGCCTCAGGTCGTCGGCCGACGGGTTCGACGTCAGCACGATGTCGGTGGCCCGGTTCCACTCCGGCGTACCCTTCTTGAGGAACTCGCGGGCTCGTATGGCGAAAGCGCGCGCGTCCTTCATCTGACCCAGGTGGAAGTCCTGCTCGGCGGTCGCCAGCCGCGCCATGCCCTCGTCGCCCTTGGCGTCGTAGGCCTGCGACAGGTACTGCCACGGGATCGGGTCGTCCGGCTCGACGACCAAGGAGCGGTTCAGGGTGACGATGGCGTCCTGCAGCTTGGCGGGGTCGTTCTCGGCGATCAGGTCCTGGCCGAGCAGCAGCCGCAGCAGCGGCGCGTCGGGCTTGAGCTCCACCGCCTTGCGCAGCGGCGCCTCGCCCTCCCCGGCGCGGTCGCTCTCCATCAGGGTCTGGCCCTTCAGCTCGTAGAGATAGGGGTCATCGGGCCGCTCGGCGATCAGCGCGTCGATCTCCTTCAGCGCCTGGTCGGTCTCCAGTTCGCGATAGTCGGCGATCGCGCGGGCGTAGCGGGCCGGAAACGACGTGTCGGTGTCCGGATAGTCGATGTAGGTCTGGAACGGGCGATTGGTGAAGGCCTTGATCTTGGCCTTCATGATCTCGAACGCTGCGATGGCCTCGGGCGTGTCCTTCACACCCCAGTGCGGCTGTGACTTGGCGCGCACCGTCAGCGCCTCGATCCGCTCGTCGGTGAGCGGGTGATCGACCCAGAATGGGTACTTCTTGGCGTCGGAGAAGACTTCTTCGTATCGGAAGTTATCGAAGAAATCGACGATGCCTTCACCCGAGTAGCCGGCCTTCTCGAGATAGGTGATGGCCGCCTCGTCGGCCTTGCTTTCCTGATCCCGCGAGAACGCCAGCCCATTGAGCTGACCGAAGTAGTTGCCCGAGTAGATCAGCGCCGCCGCCGCGTCCGGCGCACCGGCGAGGGCCGCCAGGATGCCGAGGCCGAGGCCCAGAATCATCGGAGCGACCACGCCGCGGGTGGCGGCGCCGACGCCGGCGATGTGGCCGCCGGCCATGTGGCCGGTCTCGTGCGCCAGCACCCCCTGCAGCTCGTTGGGGGTGTTGCACTGCATGATCAGGCCGGCGTTGACGAACATCCGGTAACCTGGAAGCGTCGCGGCGTTCAGCGTCGGATCGCCGACGAGGTAGAGTTCCACCCGCTTCGGATCGATGTTCGCCGCGGCGAAGATCGGATCCATCTCCTCGTGCAGGATGGCCTCGATCTCGGTGTCGCGCTCGATTCCGGCGCCGAAGTACTCGCCCTGGGCATGGACCGCGGTCGCCGGCGAGGACAGCATGGCCGTCACGGCCGCCAGGCCGATGCCGCTTCGCAGCCAGCGCAGGGGCGAGAACGTGCGGGGACTCAAATCCATGCTCCGGATCGGTTCTGGCGCCCCTGCACGTCGACCTTAGCGCCTCATGCGCCGCGGCGCCACCAGCCGCGCTTCGGCTGGGCCGGAGGCGCGACGATTTCATTGACGTCGAGGACCTGTCGCGGCGGTTCCGGTTCGCGGGCTGGCGGGGCGACCGCTTCGGCCGCGGCTGTCTCGACAGGGACAACCGGCCTGTCATCGGCGATGGCCACGACCTCGGCGGTCACCGGCGCGGGCTCCTCCGCTATCGCCGGCTCCCCCGATGTCGCCGGCTCGATGGCCTCGGTCACGACGGGCTCGACCGGCGATGCTTCGGCGTTCGCAGCGGCCCGGCCACGGCCCCGCCGGGAGCGGCCCTTGCGGGGCGCTTCCTCGGTGGCTGGCAACTCCACCCAGACGTCCACCGCCGCCGCATTCTCGGCGATCGGCGGCTGCGCGTCCTCGGCGATCGCTGCGGACGGCTCGAACGAAGCGGCGACCTGCGCCGGAGCGACCGCGGGCGCCGGGGCAAGCTGGGCCTGCACCGGGCCGCGCCATTGATAGGGATCGTCGCCGACCGGCCTGGCCGGCCACGACCAGGCGTAGACGTCGCCGGCGCGCGGTTCTTCGCGCATCCGACGCCCGCCGCGTCGGCCCCGCCGCCGCCGGCGGCCGCGTTCGCCATCGGCCTCGCCGTCGCCCTGTTCGGGCTGACCTGGCCGAGGCGTCTGCGGCGCCTGCGCCTGCGCCGGACGCGGCTCCTCGCCGCGACGGCCGCGTCGGCGGCGGCGTCGGCTGCGGGGGCGGTCATCGCCGTCGCGATGCGAGGCGCCCGGGGCGGTGTCGTCGTCTTCCTCTTCGGAGTCTTCGACCTCGGCTTCGATCGCCTCGTCTTCCTCCTCTTCCTCTTCCTCGATCTCGTCGACCAGATCGTCGTCCGCGTCGTCCGGCTCGTAGGGCTGGACAGCGGGCGTCTCCCAGGTGCGGGCCGTGGCCGGGGGCGCCTCGCTGGAGAGGCGCTCGATCCCGTGCTCCGCGGCGGCCAGGGTGTCGTCCAGAGCGACGTTGACCCACAGCCCGTGCGTCTGGCGCAGCCGCACCAGATAGTCGCGCTTGGCGTTCAGCAGGTAGAGGCCGACCTCCCGCGGCGTGCGCAGCACGATCTCGCCGCCGCCGCGCAGGCCCTCGAGCTCCACGGCGCGCAGGGCCGAGAGCGCGCTCGACTCGACCGAGCGGACCCGTCCGGCGCCCTGGCAATGCGGGCAGACGTGCGTCGTGCCCTCCAGGATGCCGGTGCGTCGCCGCTGGCGGCTCAGCTCCATCAGCCCGAACTGCGAGATCTTGCCGATCTGGATGCGGGCGCGGTCGTCCTTCAGGCAGTCCTTCAGCTTCTTCTCGACCGCGCGGTTGTTCTTGGCCTCCTCCATGTCGATGAAGTCGATCACGATCAGGCCGGCGAGGTCGCGCAGGCGCAGCTGGCGGCAGGCTTCCTCGGCCGCCTCCAGGTTGGTCTTCAGCGCGGTGGCTTCGATGTTGCGCTCGCGGGTGGCCCGGCCGGAGTTGACGTCGACGGCGACCAGCGCCTCGGTCTGGTTGATCACCAGGTAGCCGCCCGACTTCAGCGGCACGACCGGCGAATAGATCTGCGCCAGGTGGTCTTCGATCCGGTGCCGCACGAACAGCGGCGTCGGCTCGCGGTAGGCCTGCACCTTCTTGGCCTGGGCCGGCATCAGCATGCGCATGAAGTCGCGCGCCTCCTTGTAGCCGGCCTCGCCCTCGACCCAGATCCCGTCGATGTCCTTGTCGAACAGGTCGCGGATCGCCCGCTTCACCAGGTCCTCTTCCTCGTAGATCAGGGCCGGCGCCACCGAGTGCAGCGTGGTGTCGCGGATGTTCTCCCAGGTGCGCTCCAGGTAGTCGTAGTCGCGCTTGATCTCGGCCTTGGTGCGCTTGGCGCCGGCCGTGCGGACGATCAGGCCCATGCCCTTGGGGGTCTCGAGCCCCTGGACGATGGTGCGCAGGCGCTTGCGGTCGGTGGCCGAGGTGATCTTGCGGCTGATGCCGCCGCCGCGGTCGGTGTTGGGCATCAGCACGCAGTAGCGGCCGGCCAGCGACAGGTAGGTGGTGAGCGCCGCGCCCTTGTTGCCGCGCTCTTCCTTGACGACCTGCACCAGCATGATCTGCCGGCGGCTGATCACTTCCTGGATCTTGTAGCGCTTCAGGATGCGGCGGCGGCGGCGCTCGATCTCCTCGTCGACCTCGACCTCGTCCTCGTCGCCGCCGACCGCGTCGCCTTCCTCGTCGCCGCTGGCGGCGGCTGTGGTGGCCATTGCCGTTCTCGTCGTCGTCGCTCTCGGCCACCTCGCGCATCAGCGCTTCGCGGTCGGCGTGGGGAATCTGGTAGTAGTCGGGGTGGATCTCGTTGAAGGCCAGGAAGCCGTGGCGGTTGCCGCCGTATTCGACGAACGCGGCCTGCAGGCTCGGCTCTACCCGGGTGACCTTGGCGAGGTAGATATTGCCCCGCAGCTGTTTGCGGGCTTGGCTCTCGAAGTCGAACTCCTCAACCCGGGTCCCATCCAGGACGACCACCCGCGTTTCTTCCGCGTGGGCGGCGTCGATCAGCATTTTCTTTGTCATTACGACGTTCTCCGCGGCGCGCGGCGGACGCGAGGTCCGGGCGCCTGCTCATGCATGGCGCGCCACATCCCAAAGGCTCGCCGCCAGCTTCGGCTGCGGGTGCGATCGTCGCTTCGGGGAAGAGGGCGCTGCCCATCAAGTCTGTTGTTCCAAATACGCCGCCCTCTCTCAGGGAGGCGCTCGTTCTGCGGGCGCGCCGTCGCGGATTGTTTCGCGGGCCCGGCGCCTGGCCTTGCGCACCCGAAGATGATCCGGCGTCGGACGCCTGGGTGCGCGATGCCCAATGTAGCAACATTAGGTCGGCATTGGAAAGCGCGGCGGTTGCGTTGCGTCGTGCTTAACGGTTTTGCTACGCGGCGAGCCCAAACTGGGGCAAACAGCGAAAAGCTGAGTGCGTGGGCGCGAAAAGGGTGATGCGCGGGCTGTCCCTTGAGGGGTTGAAGGCGCGGTGGGGCCGTGCGGGGCTGGGGCTGGTGCTCGCCGCCGCCTGCGCCGTGGCCGTCGCCGCCGGCGCCCGCAAGCCCGCGGACCCCGACATCGTCGCCGTGCGACTGGGCGGCGACGCCGCGACCACCCGAATCGTCGTCGACCTGCGCAAGGCCGCCAGCGGCGAGGTCGACGCGACCGCCGCGCCGCGGGAACTGGCCGTCGTCCTGCGCGGCGCCTCGACGGCCGGGGTGCTGAAAGGCCCCGGCATGGGGCTGGTGAGGGGCTGGGTGGTGGCCGACGCGCCTGGCGGCGCCCGGCTCACCCTCGATCTGTCGCAGAAGGCCGACGTCTCGCGACGCTTCCTGCTGCCGCCGGCCGACGGCGTCGCCGACTACCGCTATGTCGTCGACATCGTCGCGCGCGGCGGCCCCGTCACGGCAACCGGGGCTGTCGAGCAGGGGTACGCGCTCGCCGACGCCGCCCAGCCGTCGCCGCGGGCGCACGGCCGCAAGATCATCGTCCTGGACCCCGGTCATGGCGGCAAGGACTCCGGGGCGGTCGGCGCCGCGAGCTACGAGAAGGCGGTGACCTTGGCCGAGGCGCTGGCGCTGAAGGCCCGGCTCGAGAAGACCGGCCGCTACCAGGTGGTGATGACCCGCCAGTCCGACATCTTCATCCCGCTGGAGCAGCGGGTGCAGATCGCCCGGCAGGCCGGGGCGGACCTGTTTCTGTCCCTGCACGCCGATTCCGGGGCCGACCCGGCGATCCACGGCGCCAGCGTCTACACCCTGTCCGAAAGCGGCGAACAGCGCGTCGGCTACGTGCTCCACCGCAACGAGTGGTTCCTGCAGCAGGCGGCCGAGAGCGACGATCACGCGGTCGGCCAGATCCTGCTCGACCTCACCCAGCGCACCACCCGCAACCGCTCGGCCGTGTTCGCCCAGGGGCTGATCGGGCGGGTCGGCGACCGGGCGGCGCTGCTGCCCCGCAGCCAGCGCGACGCCGGCTATTTCGTGCTGCTGGCCCCCGACGTGCCGGCCGCCCTGCTGGAGATGGGCTTCATCACCAATCCGAACGACGAGGCGCGGCTGAACGACCCGGCCCAGCGCGCCGCGCTCGCCGACAAGATCGCCCAGGCCATCGACGCCTATTTCGCCAGCCGCACCAGGCTGGCGTCGCGGTAGAAAACGCCCCGGGCGTGGCGTCGCAGTCTCGACGCCGGCTCCAAATCAGTGGCACTTCGCTGAGGGCGCGCCGTCGCATTGGCGCCCGGCGCGGCGCGCGCTAGACGGGAGCGGGCGGGGGGCGTCGCCCTTCGAGTGGGAGTTCTCGATTGATCTCGATCGGACGTTGGTCCGCTTTCGCCGGCGTCGTCGTGCTCAGCCTCGTCGCGGTCGCGGGGCTCAGCCTGGCGATCTACATGGCCTGGCTGTTCCACGACATGCCCAACGCGTCGGAGCTGGTGGACTACCACCCGCCGACGGCGACCCGCGTCTACGCCTGGGACGGCACCCTGATCGGCGAATATTCCACCGAGCGGCGCATCTACGTGCCTTACGACCAGATCCCGCCGCAGGTCTGACGACGCGTTCCTGGCGGCCGAGGACCACAACTTCTTCAGCCACGGCGGCGTCGACGTGGGCGGCGTCGGCCGGGCGATGTTCAAGGACGTCTTCAACGTCCTGCAGGGGCGCCGGCCCGAGGGCGGCTCGACGATCACCCAGCAGGTGGCCAAGAACGTGCTGCTGACCAACGAGGCAGACCTTCGGCCGCAAGCTGAAGGAGGCGATCCTCGCCGACGCGCCTGGAGCAGGCGCTGACCAAGAAGCAGATCCTGGAACTCTATCTGAACGAGATCTGGCTGGGCTACGACTGCTACGGCGTGGGCGCGGCGGCCTACAACTACTTCGGCAAGTCGCTCACCGACCTGACCCTGGCGCAGTGCGCCTTCCTGGCGGCGCTGCCCAAGGGGCCCGACAACTACAATCCGGCCCGCCACATGCAGGCGGCGCTGCAGCGCCGCAACTGCGATCCTGGAGCCAGATGCTCCAGCTGGGCTGGGCCAGCGCGCCCGACGGCGAGGCGGCGCATGCGCGAGGACCGATCGTGGTCCAGCCGCCGCAGCGGGCGAGCTATCACGACGCCGACTACTTCGTCGAAGAGGTGCGGCGCCAGGCGCTGGCCCAGTTCGGCGACCAGGTGAACCAGGGCGGCTACTACATCCGCACCACGCTCGATCCCCGCCTGCAGACCGCCGCGCGGATCGCGCTGATGGACGGGCTGGAGACCTACGACCACCGCCACGGCTGGCGCGGCGCCTGGGGCCGGGTGGCGATCGAGCCCGGCTGGGAAAAAGCCGCGATGACCCATTCGCCGCCCTCGGAGCGGCAGCAAGTGGCATGTCGCCGTGGTCGAGGACGTCACCGGCGGCCAGGCAAAGGTCAAGCTGGCGCAGGACGACTCCGAGGGCGTCATCGTACCGGCCGACGTCGCCTGGGCGCGGGCCGGGAAGGGCGGGCTGAACGTTGGCGACCTGGTGTTCGTCGAGCCTGCGGACACGGGCGGGCTGCATCTACGACAGGTGCCGATCGTCAACGGCGCCATGGTGGCGATGGACCCCAACACCGGCCGGGTGCTGGCGATGGTCGGCGGCTATCGCTTCTCGCTGTCGAACTTCAACCGCGCGACCCAGGCCTGCGCCAGCCGGGCTCGTCGTTCAAGCCGTTCGTCTACGCCACCGCGCTGGAGAACGGCTTCACCCCGGCCAGCATCGTCTCGGCCGGCCCGATCTCGCTGCCGGGCGCCAGCGCCGGACGACCTGGACGCCCGGAGAACTACGAACGCAACTTCCCCGGCCCGCTGATCTTCCGGCGCGGGCTCGAGCTGTCGCTCAACACCATGACCGTGCGCATCGCCGCCCAGGTCGGCATGCCGAAGATCGTCGCCAACGCGGTGAAGTTCGGCGTGGTCGCCAAGATGGATCCGGTGCTGGCCATGGCGCTGGGCGCGGGCGAGACCACGCCGTTCCGGATGACCAGCGCCTATTCGGCCTTCCTCAACGGCGGGCGGAAGATCAATCCGCACCTGATCGAGCTGGTGGAGGATCGCGACGGCAAGACCATCTTCCGCGCCGACGGCGCCCGTGCCGCGACTGCAATCACGACTTCACCGGCGACGACAGCCCCGACTTCGGACCGGCCGGCCAGCAGGTGATCGACCCGATCACCGCCTACCAGATCGCCACCATGCTGCAGGGCGTGGTCCAGCACGGCACCGCCGATCCAGGCGCGGGAGCTGAACTGGCCGGTCGGCGGCAAGACCGGCACCACCAACGACTTCCGCAGCGCCTGGTTCATCGGCTTCACCCCGCAGATCGTGGTCGGCACCTTCGTCGGCTTCGACGACAACCGCTCGCTCGGCCACGGCGAGACCGGCGCGGTCGCGGCCGTGCCGATCTTCATCGAGTTCATGCAGGAGGCGCTGAAGGGCGATGCCGAAGCTCGACTTCGTCGCCGCCGCCCGGCACGGTGTTCGCCCAGGTTGGGCCCAACCGCGAGGCGTTCCAGCCCGGCACCCAGCCGTCCGCGCGGGTGGTCCAGCCGGTCCTGGGCGGCGGGGTCGAGCCGGTGACGCCGTTCAACCCGGCCGGAACGCCGCAGCCTGCGCGCGCCGCGCCGACCCCGGCCATGGCCCCGCCGCCGCGCCCGAAGCCCCCCAAGCCGCCCAGCGAGCTGAACGGCCTGTTCTAGCCGCGCGTTGTGCTCGCGCCCGCGCCGCCCTATCTGGGGCGGTCCCGCGGTTTCGAAGCGAGCCGAGAGGCCATCGAGGAGACGATGAGAGCGGACATTGAAGCGGCCGCGGCCGAAATCGAGCAGTCGATCGCACTGCTGAGGAGGCGTCTTTGACTGGGCGCCGGCCCTCCGCAAGCTCGACGAGCTGAACGCCCGGGTCGAGGACCCGACCCTCTGGGACGACGCCGCGGCCGCCCAGGCGCTGATGCGCGAGCGCACCCGCCTCGCCGACCAGGTCGGCCGCGTCCGCAAGCTGGAGCAGGAGCGCGCCGACGCGCTGGAGTTCGCCGAGCTCGCCGAGGCGGAGGGCGACAGGCCTCGCTCGACGACGCCGCGCACCAGCTGCAGCTGCTGAAGGAGCTCGCTGGCCGCGCCGAGCTGGAGGCGCTGCTCTCCGGCGAGGCCGACGGCAACGACTGCTACATCGAGATCAACTCCGGCGCCGGCGGCACCGAATCCAACGACTGGGCCAACATGCTGCTGCGCATGTACACCCGCTGGGCCCAGGCCCACGGCATGGAGGTCGAGTTCATCGAGGAGACCAGCGGCGAGCAGGCTGGGATCAAGTCGGCGACGATCATGGTCAAGGGAACCAACGCCTACGGCTGGCTGAAGACCGAGGCCGGCATTCACCGGCTGGTGCGCATCTCGCCGTTCGACTCCAACGCCAGGCGTCACACCAGCTTCGCCTCGGTCTGGGTCTATCCGGTCGTCGACGACAAGATCGAGATCGAGATCAATCCCAGCGACGTGCGCACCGACACCTACCGCTCGTCCGGCGCCGGCGGCCAGCACGTCAACAAGACCAACTCGGCCGTGCGCCTGACCCACATCCCGACCGGCATCGCCGTCGCCTGCCAGAACCAGCGCTCGCAGCACCAGAACCGCGAGGAAGCCTGGAAGATGCTGCGCGCCCGGCTCTACGAGGCGGAGCTGCAGCGGCGCGAGGCCGCCGCCGCGGCGGTCGAGGCGGCCAAGAGCGACATCGGCTGGGGCCACCAGATCCGCTCCTACGTCCTGCAGCCCTATCAGATGGTCAAGGACCTCAGGACCGACGTCGAGACCTCCGACACCGCGGGCGTGCTCGACGGCGACCTCGATCCCTTCATGGCCGCCTCGCTGGCGCAGCGGGTGGGCGCGACGCGGGAGACGGCGTAGGCGGGATATCGGTGGCGCGGCGGGGCGGCCAGGAGCTGGAGAACGGACATGACAGTACGCACTGCACTCGTCGCCGGCGCCTCACGGGGCCTCGGCCTCGGCCTGGTCAAGGAGCTCGTCGGGCGCGGCTGGATGGTGATCGCAACGCTGCGGTCGCCTGCGACGGCTTCTGGCCTGACGGCGTTCGCGGCGAACTGCGACGGCAAGGTCCGGCTCGAAACGCTCGACCTCGAGGATGGCGGCCAGATCGACGCGCTCGCCAAGCGCCTTTCGGGCGAGACGCTCGACCTGCTGTTCGTCAACGCCGGCATCAGCCTGGGTCGTGTCGCGGCCGGGGCCGCGACCCGCGAGGATGTCGCCCGCCTCTTCGTCACCAACACCGTGGCGCCGATCCACATGGCCGAGGCGTTCGTCGGACGCATGCGTGACGGGAGCGGCGTCATCGCCATGATGTCGTCTGGCCTGGGAAGCGTCTCGAGCAACTTCCGCAGCGGCGCGGACCTGTACTCGGCCAGCAAGGCGGCGTTGAACAAGCTCACCCGTGGTTTCGCGACCGGACTTGGCGATCGCAAGCTGACGGTGCTGTCGATCAGCCCCGGCTGGGTGCGAACGGACATGGGCGGATCCAGCGCCATGCTCTCCGTCGAAGAGAGCTGCAAAGGGGTGATCGACGTCGTCGAGACCAAGGCCGGCACGGGCGAGCATGGCTTTTACAACCACAACGGCGACAACGTGGCCTGGTAGGTCGGAACGCCTGACCCCGCTTGACGGCGACTCATCCGCATGGACGCATCGAGCCTCGGCGCCGCCCGGCGCGGGCTCTTTCACATCGTCAACCGTTAGAAAAGCTGGTTCCTGCGCTCGGCAAAACGCGCCGGATTTCGCGCGGGGGACCGTAATCAACGGTGATTAGCGGTTTCACGTGAAACATCGTGATTCAGAAAAGCTGCACGTGGTGGTCTGTTGGCGACGTCCACGCCGGGTGTCTGGTCGGCCGACTTTCCGTCACTCTGTTGGACGCGAGACTTCCCCTGGCGCCCTGAAACCCCGAGTTTCGCTGGCATGAGTTTTTCCACGCGAACCATGGGCTGGGGCGATCTGGTCGCCGAAGGGCGCGGCGCGCGCCTGGCGCTGATCTGCCTCGGCGTCTGGCTGAATGCGGCCGACAGCCTGGTGACGTCGACGATCATGCCGACCGTGGGCCGCGACCTCGGCGGCTATGCCTATTTCAGCTGGGCGACCGCGGCCTACATGGTGGGCGCGATCCTTTCCGGTGCGACGGCGGCGCGGCTCTCGTCCCAGTTCGGCCTGCGCCGGGCGATGGTCGCCGCCGGCGCGGTCACCGCGGTCGGGTGCGCGATCAGCGCGCTGGCGCCGGACATGATCGTGCTGGTCGGCGGCCGCTGGCTGCAGGGCGTCGGCGCCGGCTGGATCGTCGGCGCCTGCTACGCGGCGATCGGGGCGATGTTCCCGCAGCGGCACCTGGCCCGCACCTTCAGCGCAATGACCAGCATCTGGGGGGTGGCCACCGTGCTGGGGCCGCTGGTCGGCGGCGCGTTCGCGGAAGGCGGCCACTGGCGCGAGCTGTTCTGGGCCTTCGCCGCGCAGTGCGTCGCCTTCATGGGCGCGGCGATCTGGCTGCTGCCCGAGGACGCGCCGCCGTCGGCGCAGCGGACGCCCTGGGCCCAGCTGGCGCTGGTGCTGGCGGGCGTCGGCCTGATCGCGGCGGCGGACCTGACCGGCAGCGTCGCCCTGGCGTCGGGCCTGTGTCTGGCCAGCATCGCCATCTTCATCGCCGCAGTGCGGATCCGGGCCGGGGTGGGGGCGCTGTTTCCACGCGCCGCTGGCGATCCGCTCAGCGTGATCGGCGCGGCCTATCTGTCGTATTTCGCGCTGACGGCGGCGGCGATGTGCTTCAGCGTCTATGCGCCGGCGCTGCTGCAGAGGCTCTACGGCCTCTCGCCGCTGGTGGCCGGCTATGCCGCGGGCCTGGAGGCGCTTGGCTGGACCGTGGCCGCGCTGGCGGTCGCCGGACTCCGGGAGCGCTGGCACGGCGCGATCATCCGGCTGGGCGTCGTCTGCATCGTCGGATCGCTGGCCGCGCTGACCCTGGTCATGCGCAACGGACCGCTGGCGGCGGTCCTGTTTGCGGCGACCGTCCTGGGCGCGGGGTTCGGCTTCACATCGGGCTTCACCAGCCGGCGGGTGATCGCCGCCGGATCCGACGAGGCCGAGCGCGAGCTCGCCTCCGCTGGCATCAACAGCGTGCGCCAGGTCGGCAATGCCGCGGGCGCGTGCCTCGCCGGCATCGTCGCCAACATGCTGGGCATGTCCGCGGGCGTCACCCTTGCCTCGGCGCAGGCGTCCGCCGTCTGGCTGTTCGCCCTGTCAGTGCCGGTGGCGCTGCTCGGCGCGGTCGGCGCCTGGCGCGTCGCGGGCGCCGAGGAGGCGGCCTACTAGGCCTGGGCCGCCGGCGCGGTCGGCTTGCCGGTCGAACCGTTGGCGGAGTCGCGCAGCGCGGCGGGTTCCGGCTTCGCCACGGCGACCGAGGCGGCGGCCGCCGCTGGCCGTTGCAGGCGCAGGCTGCGGCCCTGGAAGAAGGCCCCGGTCTCCATCGCCAGCTGCTCGTGGGTGATGTCGCCGTCCACGTGGCAGGCGCCATAGAGCCGCACCTGCTTGGCGGTGATCGAGCCGGACACCTTGCCGCGCACTTCGACGATCTCGGCGTAGATGCCGCCCTCGACCGCGCCGCCGTCGCCGACGGTGACGTGCTCGACCCGGACGTCGCCCTTGATGGTGCCTTCGACCTGGATCTCGCCGCCGCCGGATATGTCGCCCTCGAGCACCATGTCGCCGCCGATGATCGACGAACCCTTCGGCGGCCGCGGCGCCGGACGCGCGGGTTCAGGCGCGGCTGCGGCGGGGACCGTCGGGGCGACCTGAGGCGCGGCCGCCGCAGGTTGCGGCGCCGGCGTTGCGCCGGGGGTCGCCGGCGTTCCGGGTTGGGGCGTGCTAGAATTCTTGCTGAACATAATCACCGGCCTTTATGAAGCGGAGGGGGTTTTCGGGGCGGCCATTCACCCACGTCTCGTAGTGCAGGTGGTTGCCGGTTGAACGTCCGGTGGACCCCATCGCGCCGATTCTCTGACCGACGGCGACTTGTTGGCCCACGACGACAGAAATCGCGGAAAGATGGCCATATCGGGTCTTGAACCCGTGGCCGTGGTCGACCTCGACCGTATTGCCGTAGCCGCTGCGCTCTCCGGCGAATGAGACGACCCCGGGCGCGGTGACGTAGATCGGGCTGCCATAGGCCCCGGCGAAATCCTGCCCGGGGTGGTAAGCCGGCTCGCCGCTGAACGGGTCCGACCTGGCGCCGAAGCCGCTGGTCTCGCGCACGTCCGGGCCTGTTGGGTGCGCCAGCGGGATCGCCGTCTCCGAGGACGACAGCGCCTGCAGGTCCGACAGGTCGGCGGCGGCGCGCTGCACCCGGCTGGCGAAGTCCTCGTCGACGTCGAGTACGGCGGCGAGCGCGCGCGGATCCTTGCCGTCGATCAGCGGGCCGCCGACGCCGCCGGCGGCGGCGCCAGCGTAGGCGGCAGGGTCGAGGCCGGCCAGCCGGAACGCCAGTTTCAGCCGATCGGCGCGATTCTTGGCGAAGGTCTCGGCGGCGTCGATCAGACGGTCCTGGTCCTGTTCGACAGTTTCGATGCGCTGGGCCGGCGAGGCCTGCGCCGGGCCGGTCATCGCGAGCGCCGGCAGCAGCGCCTGCGCCGCGCCGGGCGCGCCCTTCAGGTCGGTCAGCATCAGGGCGAGCGCCGCGTGGCGCTTCTCGACCGTGCTGGCGAGATCCTGAAACGAGCCGGCGCCGGCGTTCAGCTGCGCCACTGCGCTGGAAAGGCGCGCGTCGCGGTCCGCGATCCAGCGCTCGTAGCGCGCCTCGGTCTTCGCCACGTCCAGATCGCCCTTCGCGGGAGAAAGAAACGTGACGATTGTCGCAGCTGTCGTAACGCCCATCCAGAGCGCCGCCGCCGCGACGCCGGCGGCCAGCAGCAGCTGGCGCTCGGTCGTCAACACGAAGCCACGCATTTCGCCGCCAGAGCGCAGGTAGAGATGACGTTCTGGAAAGAGCTCTTCCAGCCATAGCGCGAGGCGCGCGAAGCGTCTTAGGCTCATGGCTTCCGGGGCCCCTCGAAAGTCCGACGGCTGCGCGATATGGCCCTCATTGCCTGCCGAACGCAACCCACCTTTGAAGACTTTGCTGTGGGCGGACAAGCCGCCGCAATCCGAACACAAGTCGGACACCTTCTCGATCCCATTTGCGTCAGGCATTGGAAAGGAAACACTCAGCGAACAGCAGTATTCGAGCCCGCCGATCGCGCGGATTCTTCCAGCCTTCGATGCGGCGTTTGGCGGCGCCCCGGGGCGCGAACTCTGGTCAAGCGGCAATCAGAGCCTTGGCAGCCGCCAGCACCTCGGCGACGTGACCCGGCACCTTCACCTTGCGCCACACCCGGCGGATCACGCCGGCGCCGTCGATCAGGAACGTGGAGCGATCGATGCCCATGTACTTGCGACCGTACATGCTCTTCTCGACCCAGGCGCCGTAGCGCTCGACGACGTCGTCGTCCTTGGCTGAGCCCAGCAAGACCGCGAGATCGTACTTGGCGCGGAACTTCCCGTGGCTGACCGCCGAGTTCTTCGAGACGCCGACAACCACGGCGCCGGCCCTGGCGAAATCGTCGGCCGCCGCGGTGAAGCCCTGCGCCTCGGCCGTACAGCCCGAGGTGTCGTCTTTCGGATAGAAGTAGAGCACCACGGTCTTGCCGCTCAGCCCGCCAAGCGACACGCGGCCATCGGCGGTGGGCAGGTCAAACGCAGGGGCTTTGTCGCCGGCGGACAGGGTCATAGGAGGCTCCTCAGACAGCTTTCACCAGCACGATCTTCTTACGTCCCGCCGCCAGCTTGATCACCCCGTCGGCGTTGAGGTCGCGGGCGGTGAGCAGTCGCTGGCCGTCGGTCTCGACCGCGTCGTTGACCCGAAGGCCGCCGCCCTGAGCCAGTCGCCGCGCTTCGGAGCGGGACGACGCCAGCCCGACATCGGCGGCGACCGCGGCCAGCGCAATCCCGGCGTCGAACTGCGCGCGGGGGAAATCGAAGCTCGGCAGGTCGTCGGAGAGCCGTCCTTCCTCGAACGCCGCCTTCGCGGCCGCGGCCGCGGCCTCGGCCGCCGCCTGGCCGTGCAGCAGGGTCGTCGCCTCGTTGGCCAGAACCTTCTTGGCCTCGTTGATCTCCGAACCCTGCAGCGCCGCCAGCTTGGCGATCTCGTCCAGCGGCAGCTCTGTGAACAGCCTCAGAAAGCGGCCGACGTCGGCGTCCTCGGTGTTGCGCCACATCTGCCAGTAGTCGTAGGGGCTCAGGCGGTCGGCGTTGAGCCAGACGGCCCCGCCCACGGTCTTCCCCATCTTCTCGCCCGAGGCGGTGGCCAGAAGCGGCGTCGTCAGGCCGAACACCTGACGCCCGTCCATGCGCCGGTTGAGCTCGACCCCGTTGATGATATTGCCCCACTGATCCGAGCCGCCCATCTGCAAGGTGCAGCCAAAGCGTCGGCCGAGCTCCCTGTAATCGGTCGCCTGCATCAGCATGTAGTTGAACTCGAGGAAGCTCATCGGCTGCTCGCGTTCCAGCCGCAGCTTCACCGAATCGAACGTCAGCATGCGGTTGATGGTGAAATGCACGCCGAACTCGCGCAGGAACTCGACGTAGCCCAGCTTCTCCAGCCAGTCGGCGTTGTTGACCATGATCGCGTCGGTCGGCTTGTCGCCGAAGCTGAGGAACTTCTCGAACGTGCCCTTGATGCTGGCCAGGTTGGCGTTGATCACGGCGTCGGTCAGCAGCGGCCGCTGCTGGTCCTTGTCGGTCGGGTCGCCGACCTTGGTTGTGCCGCCGCCCATCAGGGTGATCGGCCGGTGGCCGGTCTTCTGCAGCCAGCGCAGCATCATGATCGAGATCAGGTGGCCGATGTGCAGCGAGTCCGCCGTGCAGTCGTAGCCGACGTAGGCCGTCACCACGCCCGCGCACAGCGCTGCGTCAAGCGCCTCGACGTCGGTGATCTGGTGGATGTAGCCGCGTTCCTGCAGCACGCGCAGGAAATCGGACTTCGGCTTGAATGGTTTGTCCCTTACGGGCTTTGCGGCGGACATCGGACGGAACTCCTTGGCTGGGCTTTCGGCCGGAGACCGTCTCTTGGCAAGAGCCCGACGCCGACCTGCTGGCGGCGGGGCGTGATGTACCGGCCGCTCGCTAGTTGAGCGAGCGGTAGTAGCGGCGGCGAAGGCAGGCGCGGTCGGTCATCGGCGCGCTGGCTACAGCGCACAGGCTGTGGCAGTCAAGTCATCCATGCGCGTCCTCGGTTTCATGACCGGCACGTCGCTCGACGCCGTCGACATGGCGGTGGTCGAGACGGACGGCGAGGAGATCACCGGGCTCGGACCCGCCGGCGAGAAGAAGCTCGATCCGGCGGTGCGGACGCTGGTCGAGGCGGCGATCGGCGATGCGCTCAAGCTCAAGGCTGGCGATCCGATCCCGGCCAGCTTCGCCCCGGCCGCGGCCGCCATCGCCGCCGAGCACGTGGCGGCGGGCGAGGCGTTCATGCGCGAGCACCGCATCCTGCCGGGCGACCTGGAGGTGATCGGCCTGCAGGGCCAGACCGTGCTGCACGCGCCGCCAGGGCCGGACCGCGAGGCCGGCCAGACCATCCAGCTGATCGACGCCAAGGCGGTCGCCGAGGGCCTGGGCGTCCCCACCATCTACGACCTCCGCTCGGACGACGTCGCCGCGGGCGGCCAGGGCGCGCCGTTGGCCCCGGTCTATCACGCCGCGCTGGTGCGCTACTCCGGCCTGCACACCCCGACGGCGGTGCTCAACCTCGGCGGCGTCGCCAACGTCACTCTGGTGCGCTCGGACGGCGAGCTGGAGGCCTTCGACACCGGCCCGGCCAACGGCATGCTCGACCTGCTGGTGCAGGAGCGGACCGACCGCCGTTTCGACGAGGGCGGCGCGCTCGCCCGCGCCGGGCAGGTGCACGAGCGGGTGCTCAGCGCCTACCTGGACCATCCCTACTTCCGCGTCCGCGGCCCGAAGTCGCTCGACCGCTTCGACTTTCCGCTGAACCGCGTTGTCAGCCTGTCGCTCCAGGACGCCGCCGCCACGCTGACCGCCTTCGCCGCCGAAGCGGTCTGGCGCGGCCTTCAAACCTGCTCGGAGATCCCCCTGCGACTGGTGGTTTGCGGCGGCGGTCGTTTGAATCCCGGCGTTGATGGACGCGATCCGCGAGCGCGTGGCGCTGCCGATCATGACCGCCGAGGAGGCGCACTGGCGCGGCGATTCGATCGAGGCCGAGGCCTTCGCCTTCCTCGCGGCCAGGTCGATGCTGGGGCTGCCGATCTCGTTTCCCGGCACGACCGGCGTTCCGGCGCCGATGACCGGCGGCAGGATCGCGATGCCTTGACACGCACTGTCCTGACCGCGTGCGAACAGCGTTCTTCCGATCGGCGCCGCGTCGTCTAAACTCCCGATGCGGGCCCCCGGCTCGCGACCAGGGGACGCCTCAATGCTCAAGCTCGGTTTGATGTTCGCCGTCGCGACGTTGACCTCGTGCCTGCTGACCGTTTCGCCGGGCCAAGCGGCGACGCGCGCCTGGGTGTCGGGTCACGGAACCGACATGGCCGGGTGCGGGGCGCCGACTGCGCCTTGCCGCTCCCTGCAATACGCCCACGACAACATCGTCGCGGCCGGCGGTGAGATCGACATACTGGACCCGGCTGGCTACGGCGCGGTGACCATCACCAAGGCGATCAGCATCATCAACGATGGCGTCGGCACCGCCGGCGTCCAGGCGGCATCGGGAGAGGCGATCGTGATCAACGCCGGCGCCAACGACGCGGTCGTGCTGCGCGGGCTCGACATCCAGGGTGCCGGCGGCGACAGCGGCATCTTCCTGATCACCGCCGCTTCACTGTCGGTTCTGGATTGCACGGTGAAGGGGTTCACCTTCGCTGGAATTCAGTACAACCCGACATCTGCAAGCTACCTCTATGTCTCCAATACCCGGCTCATGAACAACGGTGTCGTCGGGGTGAACGTGGTGCCATTCGTCACCGCCGCTGGCGCGACCGTGCAGGCGGCGTTGGAGCGCGTCGAGGCCGTGAATGACGACTACGGCATATTCTTCGACGGCCGGCAGAGCGCGCAGAGCGTGACGGTGAACGGAGTCCTCTCGGACTCGATGATCAGCAACAACGCCCAGGTGGGCGTCGAGAGCATCTCGACCGCGTCCAACGCGACCACCTTCGCGATCATGCGCAACAGCACGGTGGCCAACGGGGGGACAGGGGCCGATGCCGAGGGGACCGCGGTCCTGTACGTCGCCCACTCGACGCTGAGCGGCCTGGCCAAGGCCTTCAACACTTCGGCAGGCGTGATCGGCAGTTACAAAGACAACAACGTCGACGGCAATGTGATCGAGGGCGACATTCCGACCTTGGCGCCGTTCCACTGACGGTCGCGGACACCTCCCGCCCCGGCGGAGGCGACGATTGTCGCGACTACGCCGGCTCCGCCGCCAGGCGCCGGTCGAGATAGGCGCCGACGCGCTTCTCCACCTCGGGCAGCTGGTTCTGCCAGAAGTGGCTCGGCGCCCTCGACCAGGTCGTAGTCGATCACGATGCCCTTCTGGGTGCGCAGCTTCGACACCACCCGCTCGACCTCGATCGGCTGGGTGATGGTGTCGGCCGAGCCGTGCAGGATCAGGCCGGAAGCCGGGCAGGGGGCCAGAAACGAGAAGTCGTAGGTGTTGGTCGGCGGCGAGACCGAGATGAAGCCGTCGGTCTCCGGCCGGCGCATCAACAGCTGCATGCCGATCCAGGCCCCGAAGCTGTAGCCGGCGACCCAGCACTGCGAGGCGGTGGGATTGGTCGACTGCAGCCAGTCCAGCGCCGTCGCCGCGTCGGCCAGCTCGCCGATGCCGGCGTCGAACTCGCCCTGGCTGCGGCCGACGCCGCGGAAGTTGAACCGCATCACCGAGAAGCCGCGCTTCATGAACAGGTGGAACAGCTGTACGGCGACCGGGTTGTTCATATGGCCGCCCGCCTTGGGGTGCGGGTGCAGGATCAGCGCGATCGGCGCGGTTTCCTCCTTGCGCGGCGAATATTGGGCTTCGATCCGGCCGGCGGCGCCGGTGAGAACCACTTCAGGCATGACTTCCTTCGATAACGGCCGGCGGAATAGTTGACCACCGCGCTTGGTTTTCCTACATGCCCCTGAGAGGGCGCGTTGCAAGGCCCGCCCCCAAAGTCAGCCTTCGGGCGGGGCGGCGGCTTTTAGCAAAAGCGGTTCGGAAATAGCGAGAAAATAGCGGCGCGCGGCACAATGCAGCTTTCGACCAAAGGACGCTACGCCGTGATGGCGATGACCGACCTCGCCGGCCGCGGCGGCGCGCGCGCCGTGCCGGTCGCCGAAATCGCCGAGCGCCAACAGATCTCGCAAGCCTACCTCGAACAGATCTTCGCCCGTCTGCGCCGGCGCGGCATCGTCACCGCGCACCGCGGCCCCGGCGGTGGCTACAGACTGGCCCGCCCCGCCGCCGAGACCTCCGTGGCCGATGTGGTGATTGCCGTGGACGAACCGCTGCGCGCCATCCGCTGCGGCGGCGGCAAGGCCGGCTGCATGAAGGACGGCGCGCGGTGCCTGACCCATGATCTCTGGGAAGAGACCGGACGCCGCCTTCGCGACTATCTGGCCAGCGTGTCGCTGGAGGACGTCGCCAGCGGCAAGCTACGGCGACCGGTGGAGGCGGCCGCGTGAGCGTCTATCTGGATTACAACGCGACCGCCAAGGTACGCCCCGAGGCGGCGGCCGCCGTGGCGCGGGCGCTGGCGGCGGGCGGCAATCCGTCGTCGATCCACGCGGCAGGGCGAGCGGCGCGGTCGGTTGTCGAGATCGCGCGGGCTGAGGTCGCGCGGCTGGTCGCCGCCAGGCCCGAGAGCGTCACCTTCGTCAGCGGCGGCACCGAAGCCGACGGGCTGGCGATCGAGAGCGCGATCGCCACCGGCTTCGAGCGCATCGTCATCGGCGCGACCGAGCACGAGGCGGTGGTCGAGAGCGCCCGCGAAAGCGGCGCTCCGGTCGAGGTCTGGCCGGTGGACGGCGACGGCGTCGCCGACCTTGGCTGGCTCGCCGATGCGCTGCAGCGCGCGCCGCGGACGCTGGTCTGTCTGATGCTGGCCAACAACGAGACCGGCGTGATCCAGCCGGTCGCCGAGGCCGCGGCGGTCGTGCGCAACGCCGACGGCTGGTTGCATGTCGACGCCGTGCAGGCCGCCGGCAAGATCGCCATCGACTTCGCCGCCCTGGGCGCCGACACGATGGCGCTTTCCGCGCACAAGCTCGGCGGTCCGCAGGGCGTCGGCGCGCTGGTCGCCGGCCCGCGCGCGACGCTCTCGCGGCGGATCCACGGCGGGGGCCAGGAGCGCGGTCGGCGCGCCGGCACCGAGAACGTGCCGGGGATCGCCGGGTTCGGCGCGGCGGCCGCGATCGCGCTGGCCGACCTTGCGAACATGGCGGAGCAGGCGGCGTGGCGGGACGAATTCGCGGCCGCCGTCAGCCGCGCGGGCGGAGTTGTCGCGGGCGAGGGCGCGCCGCGCCTGCCGCAGACCCTCAGCTTCGCCACGCCGGGTTTCGCCTCCGACGTCCAGGTCATGGGCCTCGACCTGGCGGGCGTCATGGTCAGCGCGGGCGCGGCGTGCTCCTCCGGCAAGGTGAAGCCGAGCCGCATCCTGGAGGCGATGGGCCGGCCGGACCTGGCGCCGTTCGTCATCCGCGTCAGCGGCGGTTGGGACACCACGGCCGCCGACTGGGCTCGCTGCGGCGGGGCCTGGGCCGAGCTTCTCGCCCGTCACCAGGCGCGCCGCGCCGTGGCCGTCGCTTAGGGAACCCGCGATGGCCGACAAGGACACCCTCGATCAGGTCGCGACGCTGGAGCGCTACAAGCACGGCTTCGTCACCGACATCGCCCAGGAGTTTGCACCCAAGGGTCTTTCGGAAGCGACGGTCCGCTACATCTCGGCCCAGAAGAACGAGCCGGACTGGATGCTGCAATGGCGCCTCTCGGCGTTCGAGCGCTGGCTGGCGCTGGACGAGCCGACGTGGGCGCGGGTCGGCTATCCGAAGATCGACTACCAGGACGCCTACTACTACGCCGCGCCCTCCAAGAAGGCCGGGCCCAAGAGCCTCGACGAGGTCGATCCCGAACTGCTGGCCACTTACGCCAAACTGGGTATTCCCTTGAGGGAACAGGAAGTCCTGGCCGGCGTCGAAGGCGCGCCGCGCTATGCGGTCGACGCCGTGTTCGACAGCGTCTCGGTCGTCACCACCTTCAAGAAGGAGCTGGCCGCCGCCGGCGTGATCTTCTGCCCGATCAGCGAGGCGATCCGCGAGCATCCGGAGCTGGTGAAGCAGTACCTGGGCACGGTCGTGCCGGTGTCGGACAACTACTTCGCCTGCCTCAACAGCGCGGTCTTCTCCGACGGCAGCTTCGTCTACGTGCCGCCGGGCGTGCGCTGCCCGATGGAGCTGTCGACCTATTTCCGTATCAACGCCGCCGAGTCCGGCCAGTTCGAGCGCACGCTGATCATCGCCGACAAGGGCGCCTACGTCTCGTACCTCGAAGGCTGCACCGCGCCGATGCGCGACGAGAACCAGCTGCACGCCGCCGTGGTCGAGCTGGTGGCGCTGGACGACGCCGAGATCAAGTACTCGACGGTGCAGAACTGGTACCCCGGCGACGCCGAGGGCAAGGGCGGGATCTACAACTTCGTCACCAAGCGCGCCGACTGCCGCGGCGACCGCTCCAAGGTGTCGTGGACCCAGGTCGAGACCGGCTCGGCGATCACCTGGAAGTACCCGTCCTGCATCCTGCGCGGAGAGGGGTCTTCCGGCGAGTTCTACTCGATCGCCATCACCAACAACCGCCAGCAGGCCGACACCGGCACCAAGATGATCCACCTGGGCGCCAACACCCGCTCGCGGATCATCTCCAAGGGCATCTCGGCCGGCCACTCGTCCAACACCTACCGCGGCCTGGTCTCGGCGCACCCGAAGGCCAAGGGCGCGCGCAACTTCACCCAGTGCGACTCCCTGCTGATCGGCAAGCACTGCGCCGCCCACACCACGCCCTACATCGAGGCGCGCAACGGCTCGGCCCGGTTCGAGCACGAGGCGACGACCACCAAGCTTTCCGAGGACCAGCTGTTCTACGCGATGCAGCGAGGGCTCAGCCAGGAGGAGGCGGTGCAGCTGCTGGTCAACGGCTTCGTCAAGGACGTGCTGCAGGAACTGCCGATGGAGTTCGCGGTGGAAGCGCAGAAGCTGGTGGCGATCTCGCTCGAGGGGTCGGTGGGCTAATGCGCTTCCCAAACACCCGCTCATCCCGGCGAAAGCCGGGACCCAGGCAGGAGGATCGGCTGGCGATGGCGCCGCAAAATTCGAGCCGTGGGCGGGTGCGCCCTTCATCGAGTCCTGACTGGGTCCCGGCTTTCGCCGGGATGAGCGGGATTGGGGGTGAGTTGTGACCCTCGAAACCATCGATCATGTGCAGGTCGCTATGCCGGCCGGCGAGGAAGCCAGGGCGCGCGCCTTCTATGAGGCGCTGCTGGGCCTCCCCGAACAGCCCAAGCCGCCGGAGCTCGCAAAGCGCGGCGGGTGCTGGTTCGAGAGCGCACGGGTGAAGGTGCACTGCGGCGTCGAGACGCCGTTCAGCCCGGCGAAGAAGGCGCACATCGCGTTCCGCGTTGATGACGTGGCCGGGCTGGCGCAGCGCGCCAAGGCGGCCGGCTACGAGGTGGTCGACGACGACCTGCTGCCCGGCCACGAGCGCATCTACGTCTACGACCCATTCGGCAACCGGCTGGAGTTCTTGAGGCCGGTGTCGTGAGCCCTCACCCCCCACAGTCGGTCGCATCGCCGGGCGTCAGTCCCGGCGACCCATGAACACCCAGCAGGCGAGTGGCCGCGCGTGGCGCCGGCCTTGGCGCAGTTCCGGGTGCTCTGGATGGCCGGGACTGACGCCCGGCCATGACCGTCGGATACAGAAGAATGAGCTTCAATGCTTTCCATCAAGAACCTCTCGGCCGCCATCGATGGCAAGACGATCCTGAAAGGGCTCTCGCTGGAGCTGCCTGCGGGCGAGGTGCACGCGATCATGGGCCCGAACGGGGCCGGCAAGTCGACGCTCGGCTACGTGCTGACCGGGCGCGACGGCTATGAGGTCACCGGCGGTTCGGTGACGCCTGAACGGCGAGGACCTGCTGGCGCTCACGCCCGAGCGAGCGCGCCGCCAAGGGCGTCTTCCTGTCGTTCCAGTATCCGATCGAGATTCCCGGTGTGCCGGCGCTAACATTCCTGCGTACGGCTTTGAATGCACAGAAGAAGGCGCGCGGCGAGGTCGAGGTCGCCGCGCCCGCGTTCCTGAAGCTCATCCGCGAGAAGGCCGGCGAGCTGAAGATCGATTTCGAGATGCTGCGCCGCGCGCTCAACGTCGGTTTTTCCGGCGGCGAGAAGAAGCGGATGGAAATCCTGCAGATGGCGGTGCTGGCGCCGAAGCTGGCCATCCTCGACGAGACCGATTTCGGGCCTCGACATCGATGCGCTGCGGATCGTCGCCGAGGGCGTCAACGCGATGCGCGCGCCGGACCGCTCGATGCTGGTGATCACCCACTACCAGCGCCTGCTCGACTACATCCGCCCCGACCGCGTGCACGTGCTGGCTGGCGGCCGGATCGCCGCATCCGGCGGCCCCGAACTGGCGCACGAACTGGAGCGCGAGGGCTACGACAAGTACGCGGCTGGTGCCCGCATGAACGCGCCAGTCGGATTGAGTGAGGCGGATCTGGCGCTGCTCCCGTCCCGCCGGGACGAGGACTGGCGCTGGACCAACCTCGTCGGCCTGCTTCGACAGCCTCTGAAGCCCTCGGAAGCGCTCAGGACGGTCGGCCGCGGCGGCCCGTTCAGATCACTCGATCTGGCGGAGATCGTCATCGCCAACGGCCGCTACAATTGGTGGCCGGAAGACCAGATGCCGGAGGGGCTGGCGCTCGCTCATTATGACAAGCCGGATGCCTCGCTGATGTCGGCCGAATTGCCGATGGCCCGGCTGGCGGAGCGGGGCGCCGGGGGTCCAGCCGTTTCGATCCTTACCTTCAGTTCCGATGTGGCGTGCGTCGTCCGGTTCGTGAGCGATGCGGCGGCTTCCGCCCACCACAGCCGGCTGGGCGTCCACGTCAAGGCGGGCGTGACGGCGACTCTGATCGAGTCCGATGAAGGGGCAGGCGAGGATTACTTCTCGAACGTTCTGATCGAGGCGTTTCTTGAGAAAGGCGCGTCTCTGGAGCGGATCGCGCTGTTTGACGAACGCCCCGACAGTGTGAGCGTCTCGACCGCGGAAGTGTTCCTGGCCCCGGGGGCCAGCTTTGGCCAGACGATCGTTGCGGATGGGGGCAAACGCCAGCGCGTCGAGACGCGCGTGCGTCATCCCGGCGGCGGCGCTTCGGCGCGGCTCGACGGCGTCTACCTGCTGGCCGATCAGCGCCATTGCGACATCACCACGGTCGTCACCCACGGCGGAATGCACGGGCGCACCGACCAGCTGACCAAGGGCGTCGTGCGCGACCAGGGGCGCGGCGTGTTCCAGGGCCGCATCGTGGTTCGACCCGGCGCGGACAAGACCGATGCGCGCATGGGCCACCATGCCCTCGTGCTGTCCGACCGCGCGGAGGTGGACGCCAAGCCGGAGCTGGAGATCTTCGCCGACGATGTCGCCTGCGCCCACGGCAATACGGTCGGGGCGCTGGACGAGGACGCGTTGTTCTACGCCATGCAGCGCGGCATCCCGGAAGATGCTGCACGGGCGATGCTCACCGAGGCGTTTGTCGGCGAGGTGATCGATCGGATCGAACACGAGGGGGCCCGCGAGGTGGTCCGCGCCTGGGTGGCGGAGCGGCTGCGATGAGTTTCGACGTCGAAGCCGCCCGCGCCGAGTTCCCGATCCTGCGGCGGCAGGTGAATGGACGGCCGCTGATCTACCTCGACAGCGCCGCCTCCGCGCAGAAGCCGCGCGCCGTGATCGAGGCGATGAGCCATGCGATGGAGACTTCCTACGCCAACGTCCACCGCGGCCTGCATACGCTCGCCAACGAAACGACGGAAGCCTATGAAAAGGCGCGCGAAAACGTGCGGGGCCTGATCAACGCAGGCACCGCCTCGGAGATCGTCTTCACCAAGGGGACGACCGAGGCGATCAACCTGGTCGCCTCGTCGCTGGGTCTTTCGCTGCAGGCGGGCGACGAAATCGTCCTGTCGGTCATGGAGCATCACGCCAATCTCGTTCCCTGGCACCTCCTCCGGGAACGGAAGGGTGTGGAGTTGAAGTTTATTCCGGTCACGGACCTTGGCGAGCTGGATCTGTCCGCCTACCGTGAATTGCTCGGTCCGAGGACCAAGATGGTGGCCGTCAGCCACATGTCCAACGTGCTGGGTACGGTCAATCCGGTGGCGGAAATTGTCGCCGACGCCCATGCCGCCGGCGCATTGACCCTGATCGACGGGGCGCAGGCCGTGGTCCATGGAAAGGTCGACGTCCAGGCGCTGGACGCCGACTTCTACGCCTTCTCCAGCCACAAGCTCTACGGTCCGACCGGCGTCGGCGTCCTGTACGGCAAGGCCGAGCGGCTGGCGGCGCTGCCGCCTTACCAGGGGGGTGGCGAGATGATCGGCAGCGTGTCGCTGGACCGGGTCACTTACGCCGACCCGCCGCATCGGTTCGAAGCCGGCACGCCGCCGATCCTGGAAGCCATCGGCCTGTCGGCGGCGATCGAGTGGCTGGGCACGCTGGACCGAGACGCCGTGGCCGCCCACGAGCACGCGCTCTACCGACGCGTAAAGGACCGGCTGAACGGGGCTAACTGGATCAGCGAGATCGGCCAGGCGGCGGACAAGGGCGCGATCTTCAGCTTCAGCATGGAAGGCGCCCACGCCCACGACGTGGCCCAGATTCTGGATCGTTACGGCGTGGCGGTCCGCGCCGGTACGCACTGCGCCGAGCCGCTGCTTGCGCGCTTCGGACTCACCTCCAGCGCGAGAGCCTCCTTCGCCCTATATAACACCCTCGAGGAAGCCGATTCCTTCGTCGACGCCCTCGAAAAGACCAGGACCTTTTTCAGCTGATGGACGACGCCAGCATCGCCCCCGAAACGGCTCCCTCGGCCCTCAGCCAGGCCGAGCTCGACGCGCTGACCGACAGGCTGGTCGAGCAGCTCAAGACCGTGTTCGACCCCGAGATCCCGGTCGACATCTATGAACTCGGCCTGATCTACAAGGTCGACGTCTCCGACGACAAGGACGTGGTCATCGACATGACCCTGACCGCGCCGGGCTGTCCGGTCGCCGGCGACATGCCGGGCTGGGTGCAGGAAGCCGTCATGTCGATCGACGGGATCAAGTCCTGCACCGTCAACCTGGTGTTCGACCCGCCGTGGGACCCCTCGCTGATGTCCGACGAAGCGAAACTCGAACTCAACATGTTCTGACCCCATATCCCCATCATGGAAGCCACTGTCCAACCCCGCGCCCGCAGACCCCGCCCGAAAGTCGTGACCCTCACCGACCGCGCCGCCGAGCGCGTGAAGGAGATCATGGGCCGGGCCGAGAAGCCCTACGTCGGCCTGCGGGTCGGGGTGAAGAACGGCGGCTGCGCCGGGCAGGAGTACGTGCTCGAGTACGCAGAAGCCGCCGCGCCGCTGGACGAGGTGGTGGAGGACAAGGGCGTCACCATCCTGGTCGACCCGAAGGCGGTGCTGTTCCTGATCGGCACCGAGGTCGACTACGAGGTCAGCCGCCTGGCCGCCAAGTTCACCTTCAACAATCCCAACCAGACCGACGCCTGCGGCTGCGGCGAGAGCGTCACGATCGAGCCCGCCAAGGCGCTGGATTAGCCGCTACGACGGCGACTTTGGGGTAGGCTTCTCGTCGGCGCGACGACGGATACGCTCGCCGATTTCTCTCAGAGACTGACCTCGGGCAATCAGCTCCGCCCCGCACCTGGCACTGGTCGCACGCAGCTGCTCGGGCGTCATAGCCTGAACCTCTGCGACGACGCTGTCTTCAAGATCAAAGGACGGGTCGCGGCCATCGAGCTTGCCGAGCCAGTAGAAGACCGCGATGGAAGCAGCTTTCGCGGCGACAGGGTCGCTCGACGCTGACAGTCGCATCGACGCCACGAAGCATTCCAGATCGGGCGTTGATGGCCCCGCTGCTGTATCTGTAGGCGAGCCGGCTGCGCTGCTTGCCAGCGCGGCGCCAACCAACGCTCCTGCCATGCTCACCAAGATCTTCCTTCAATTCCGTGATGCTGACATTTCAAGCCGCCGTCTTCGCCATCGCCCGCTGGATCTCGTCCGGCGCCGGAACCAGCACCGAGGGCCGCACCGGCTCGCCGGTCGCGCTGGCGATCAGTTCCTGGGTGCGGGTCTCGACGACGCCCTCCAGTCTGGCGAGGAACTCGCCGCGGTTCAGCCCGGGTTCGATCGGGTCGAGGAACTCCACGGTCGCGCGGCCGGGGTTCTTCTTGAAGTCCTGCTGCGGCCAGAACAGGCCGAGGTTGGTGGCGACCGGCACGACCGGCAGGTTGAAATCCCGGTACATGTAGAAGACGCCGGTGCGGTAGCGGAACCGCTCGCCGGCCTTGGCCAGGTTGCCTTCCGGATAGATCAGGATGCGCCGGCCGTCGGCATGGGCGGCCGCGGCCTTCTCCGCCAGCGCCTTGCGCGCTTCGGGCCCGCCGCAGTTGTCGACCATGATCGCGCCGAACTTGCGGAGCACGCCGCGCAGCAGCGGCAGCCGCTCCAGGTGGTCGCCGGCGACGAAGACCAGGTTCTCCACGTGGGCGAACATCACGAAACCGTCGCCCCAGGAGTGGTGCTTGGCGGCGACGATGAAGGCGCCCTGCGGCAGGCGCTCCTTGCCTGCGACTTCGACCTTGATCCCGGCGACCCGATGCATCGCCCAGAGCATGCGGCGCGTGTATAGCCGCAGCGTCTGCGCCAGTGGGCCGCGGCCGGGCGCGAGCGCGGCGAACGCGCAGGCGAGGGCGTAGAACACCGACTGCACCCAGTAGACGACAGCGAAAGCAAAGCTGCGCATTGGCTTAGTTCCAGTTCCTTCCTGAGCGGATATCAGCGCGCGAAGAGCACGGCTTCGACGGCGGCGGTCATCAGAGGCGCGTGGGCGCTCATCGGTTCGTCGAAGCGCCCGTAGGCCCTGTTCTGGGCGGTCTGATTGATCAGGCCGATCACCATTGCGGCCAACACACGAGGGTCTGCCGGCGGGATCTCCGCCTCCAGCATCGCCCGCTTGACCAGGTTCTCGACCACCGAGACCGGATCGCGGCCGTCCTCCTGATAGAACGGCAGGAAGCGGTGGATCGAGAGCATGTGGAACGTGAACCTGGGCCAGTCTTCGTCAGCAGCCTCGCAGTAGGCGTGGACGATGGTGGCGGCCTTGGCGCGAATCCCGCGCTCGCCGGCGGCCGCCGCTTCGACCAGGGCCGAGAGCCGCCGGTGCGTGGTCATGAACAGGGTCAGCGCCAGCTCGTCCTTGCTCTTGTAGTGGCGATAGATCGCCCCTTCGGAGACGTCGGCGGCCTTGGCGATCAGCTTTGTCGTCGCGGCGTCGATGCCCATGTGGATGAACAGGTTGAGCGCGGCGGCGTCGATGCGGAGCTTGGCGGACATGTCGGTTCCTCTCGGAGCGGAGCTATGTCACATCCTGGCCGAAGATGCAAGTGAGTACTCACTCACACATTTTTCGCCAAGGCGGCTGTCGCGTTCAAACGTGGTCGCGTTCGGTGATCGGCGCCGCCAGGGAGAGGCTGTCTGACCGCGCCGCCGCGGCAGGCGAGGGCCGCTAGGCGGCCGCCGAGCTCTTCTTCTCCGCGCGGGTCACGCGGTTACGCCCGGCGTGCTTGGACGCATAGAGCGCGCTGTCGGCCCGCTCCATCAGCGATGTCGGAAGCTCGCCCTTGCGCCGTTCGGCGAAGCCGGCGGAAATAGTGACCGCGCCCAAATCCTCGTTGGTCGAGCGTCGCTTGAGCCGGCGCGAGCCGACCTCTTCACAGATTTCGAGCAGGGTTCGCTCGACCTGAGCCGCCGTCTCTCCCGTGAAAATCATGGCGAATTCCTCACCGCCGTAACGCGCAGCGAAGCGGGGCGGCGCGCCGACCCGGCCGATGACGCTGGCGACGAAGCGCAGCACCTGGTCGCCGGTCTGATGACCCCAGGTGTCGTTGAACTTCTTGAAGTGGTCGATATCGAGCACCGCAAGGTGAGTGGCGACGCCGTCTGACTCGGCGTCGGCGCAGGCCCGCTCCAGCTCCTCGTCGAAGAACTTGCGGTTGGCGAGATTGGTGAGCCCGTCCGTGGTGGCGTCGCGGCGCACCTGCACCAGGTGGTCGCGCAGGCGCCCCACCTCGGCGGTGGATTCGGCCAGGCGTTGCTCCAGCTGGCGGTTCTGGCTCTGGGCGCGGTTGGTGGCGTTGGCCAAGCCTTTGACGAGGGACTTCAGCTCGTCGGATTCCATCTCCTCACGCAGATCCTCCGTCGCGCCGGCCAGTTGCTGGCCGTAGGCCTCGTTGGTCTGCTGCGCGGTCTGGATCGCCCGCGACACGGTGGCCAATTCGTGGCTCAACTGGTCCCCGGCGTCGCGGATCTGGTCGTGCAGCCGCAGCTTCGGCAGGAAGGTCTGCGCCAGATCCTCCGCCACGAAGTCGGTGATCTGTTCGCCGTTGGACAGCAGGCGCTGCAGTTCCAGGGCGAGCGGGCCGGACGGATCAGCCACAAGATGTAGCCAGAGTTCGAAGTTGAGGGCCGTAGGCCAGACCTTGGCCCGCTCCATCATCTCGATCGCCGCGCGGGCCACCTCGTAGCCCCTGGGGCCACGCAAGGTAAGGTCCACTTCGCCAGCCATTGGCTTCCCCTGAAAGTCGGGGCGGACCTTAGGGCCCAGAGTTCAAACAGCGCGTTAAGGCTGACGGAACGGGCCGCCGGGCGCGGCTACTTGCGGGCCAGGAAAGCCGGTACGTCCGAGCCAAAGCCGACGACACCGCGCTCGTCATCTTCGCCGCGGGACCGCGGCGGCTGCGCGCCGCGGCGCGGCTCCCGCCGCGGTTCGTGGCGTGACTCTGCCCGGGGTTCGGGCCGCATGGGCTCCGTGCGCGGCTCCTGGCGCGGCTGCGGCTGCGGCTCTGGGCCTGGTTCCGAGCGAGCCTCCGAACGCGTCGCGGGCCGTTCGCCGGCGCCATCGCGGGCCGGGCGGTCACGGCGGGCGCGGTGCGGTCGCGGAGGACGGGAATCGGCGCTGGAAGCCGCCGCCGCCGATGGACTGGCCTCCGACGGCGGGGGCTCGTCGCCGGTGGCGCGCGGCGTGGGCCGGCTCGGCTCCATCGAAGCGACGGAGGTCTCGGACGCCGGCCGTCCATAGCTGCGGTCGCGCCGCTCCGGCCGCTTGCGGACCTCGCGGCGGCCGTCGCTCTTGGCCTGGCTCCAGTCGACGTCGAGCTTCAGTTCTTCCGGCGTCTTGCCGATCAGGCGCACCACCTTGTCGAGGTTGCGGCCGTCGGCCGGCGTGACCAGGGTGATCGAGTCGCCGTTCTTACCGGCGCGGCCGGTGCGGCCGATGCGGTGGACGTAGTCGTCGGCGTGGTGCGGGACATCGTAGTTGAAGACGTGGCTGACGTCGGGGATGTCGAGGCCGCGCGCGGCGACGTCGGACGCCACCAGCAGCTTCAACTCGCCCTTGCGGAACGACTCCAGCGTCCGCGTGCGAACGCTCTGGTCCAGGTCGCCGTGGATCGCCGCGGCGTCGAAGCCGTGCTTCTTCAGCGACTTGGCGACGATGTCGACCTCGCTCTTGCGATTGCAGAAGACAATGCCGTTGCGCACGTTGGCCTGGCTTACCAGGGCGCGCAGCGCCAGTCGCTTGGCGGCAGGCTCGGCCACCGGGACGCGGAAGACGTGCTGAGCGATGTTCTCGGCCGTCGTCGCCGGCCGTGACGCCTCGATCCGGGTGGGATCGCGCAGGAACTGCTTGGTAAGGCGGGTGATCTCCGGCGGCATGGTGGCAGAGAAGAACAGTGTCTGCTTGGCCGCGGGCGTGAGCTTGAAGATGCGCTCGAGGTCGGGGATGAACCCCATGTCGAGCATCCGGTCTGCCTCGTCGACCACCATGATCTGCACGCCGGTCAGGAGCAGCTTGCCGCGTTCGAAGTGGTCGAGCAGGCGGCCGGGCGTTGCAATCAGCACGTCGACGCCGCGGTCGAGCTTGGCTTCCTGGTCGCCGAACGAGACGCCGCCGATCAGCAGCGCCCAGGAGAGCTTCTGGCCCTTTGAGTAGCGCTCGAACGAAGCGGCGACCTGGTCGGCGAGCTCGCGCGTCGGCTCGATCACCAGCGAGCGCGGCATCCGCGCCTTGGACCGCCCGGCGACCAGACGGTCGATCATCGGCAGGGTGAAAGCGGCGGTTTTGCCGGTGCCGGTCTGGGCGATGCCCAGGATGTCGCGGCCGGCGAGGGCGACCGGAATGGCTTGTTCTTGGATGGGGGTGGCCTCGGTATAGCCGGTGGCGGCGACCGCTTCGAGCGTCGCGGCGCTGAGGCCCAGTTTGGAAAAGTCTGTCATGTCTCGATAAAAATGAACTGGCGCGTCTGGCGCGAATCATGCGCGCCACGACCCAGTTCAGGCGATCGGAACATAGGAAGAAAGCATTTCAAGTCAATGCGTCGGCCGGGTCGCCAGCAGCCATGGCGACCTTCCGGACGGGGCGACGACCCAGAAAATATCGCGGTTATTCTCGCCCGAGGCGAAGATGGGCCCGATTTCGCGGTGGAGGAACAAGCTTTGCCCAGATTTCGCCACGACCCGGTTCTAGCGCCGCATGCAGACGTTCGGGGTGGTCAGGCCTCGAACCGCAACCATTGCTGGCGGGGGACTAGATGAACAAGCAGATTATGATCGCGGGCGCTTCGCTACTCGGCGCCCTTTGGCTCGGCGGGTGCGCCACCCAGGACTATGTCGACAAGCACGTGGCCACGGTCCAGGGCCAGGTCGATACCGTGAAGAGCCATTCCCAGGAGCAGGACCAACGGATCGGTGACACCGACAAGACGGCGCACGATGCGCTGGACCGGGCGATCGCCGCGGGCAAGCTGGCCCAGGGCAAGTTCCTCTACTCGATGGTGCTGACCGACGACGCGACCAAGTTCCCGCCAAGCGGGGCGACGCTGTCCGAGGAGGCCAAGTCGCGGCTGACGGAGTTCGCCAACAAGCTGAAGACCGACAATCGCAACGTCTACCTGGAGATCCAGGGCTACACCAACTCAACGGGTACGCCGGCGGCCAACCTGGCGTTGGGCGCCGAGCGGGCGGAAGCGGTGCGCCGCTTCCTGAACGAGCAAGGCGTCGCGCTGAACCGGATGGCGACGATCTCCTATGGCCAGGACAACCCGGTCGCACCGAACACCACGCGCGACGGTCGCGCCCAGAACCGCCGTGTCGTCATGGTGGTGCTCGACTAGGCAGGGGCCCGCAGAGCGGCCGGGCGCAAGGCGCCCGGCCTGCCTCGCCTCAGGCTTTCATCCGCATCTGGCCCATGAAGTCACGCTTGCCGAGCGGGACGCCCTTGGAGCGCAGGATGTCGTAGGCCGTGGTGGCGTGGAAATAGAAGTTCGGCAGCGAGAAGCTCATCAGGAAGTTCTCGGCCGTGAACGGCATCTTGAAGTCGCGGATCTGGAAGGTCACGTCGCTGCCTTCCAGCGCGTTGACGTCGTCGCGGTTCAGCTTGGCGAGCTTGTCGCGCGTCTCGGCCACCACGCCCTGCAGCCCGGCGTAGTCGTGTGGCCGCATGTCTGAGGGCGGCGCAAAGGCGCCGTTCTTCACGCCCTCGATCGCGCCGGCCGAATGGTGCGCCACCGAGACGATCTGGAAGCGGAACGGCAGCATATCGCCGTAGAGCCGCGTCTCGACGATCTCCTCTGGATCGATGTTGTTGTCGCGGCAGTGCGCCAGGCCCCGCTCGAGGAAGCCGGAGACGCCGCCCAGCGTCTGCAGGTAGGACGCCACGGTCACGTCGTAGAGTGAGATCGCCATTTCGCCAGCTCCTCGAGTTGCGTTGGCGTACCTAGGAGACGTTCACGGCCTGAGGCAAGCTGCGCTCGCGGCGATCTGGCGCGCCGCCCGTCAGGCTTCGCTGAAACGGCGGCGTCAGAACTTGATCTGATTCTTCTTCCCGTCGCTGGTCCCTTCCTGGCGGTGTCGCTGAGGGCGGTTAGCTGGGATAGGTGGCATCCCACGGTCTTGCGCGCCAAACGCAATTGCCGCGCGCCGCCCACGGATTTTGAACGACTGACGGGGGACGGCGGCTAACCCGCCTAGACGTCGAGGTCTTCGGCGGCGAATTCGGCGTTTTCCTGGATAAAGCGGAAACGCAGCTCCGGCTTCTTGCCCATCAGCGCCTCGACCAGATCGGCGACCGTCTCCTCGGCGCGCGGCAGGCTGATGCGGGCCATGGACCGGGTCCTGGGGTCCATCGTGGTTTCCTTCAGCTGCGCCGGCATCATCTCGCCCAGGCCCTTGAAGCGGCCGATTTCCGGTTTCTTGCCCTTGAAGACGGTGGCCATCAGCTCGTCCTTGTGGGCGTCGTCGCGGGCGTACTCGGTCTTGCCGCCATGGCTCAGCCGGTAGAGCGGGGGCAGGGCGAGGTACAGTTTTCCGGCGCGGATCAGCTGCGGCATCGTGCGGTAGAAGAAGGTGATCAGGAGCGAAGCGATGTGGGCGCCATCGACGTCGGCGTCGGTCATGATCACCACGCGCTCGTAGCGCAGCGCCTCGTCGCGGTAGCGGGCGCCGGTCTCGACACCCAGCGCCAGCAGCAGGTCGGCCAGTTCCTTGTTGCCCCGCATCTGGTCCAGACTGGCGGACGCGACGTTCAGGATCTTGCCGCGCAACGGCAGGATCGCCTGGGTCCGTCGGTCGCGCGCCTGCTTCGCCGATCCGCCAGCGCTATCGCCCTCCACCAGGAAAATCTCGGTCCCGTCAGTCGCGCTACCGGAACAGTCTGCGAGCTTGCCGGGCAGACGCAGCTTGCGCGTCGCCGACGCGCGGGCGACCTCCTTGTCCTTGCGCCGTTTCAGCCGCTCCTCGGCGCGGTCGATGACGAAGCTCAACAGGGCGCCGGCCGCCTTTGGCTGCTCGGCGAGCCAGTGGTCGAACGGATCGCGCAGGGCCGCCTCGACCAGGCGCTGGGCGTCGACCGAGGACAGGCGCTCCTTGGTCTGCCCCTGGAACTCGGGATTGCGGACGAACACGCTGATCATCGCGCCGGCTTCGGCCATCACATCGTCGGCGGTGATCAGCGCGCCACGCTTTTCCCCCACCAGTTCGGCGTAAGCCTTGAGTCCGCGGTTGAGCACGGCGCGGAACCCGGCCTCATGCGTGCCGCCCTCGGGGGTCGGCACCGCGTTGCAGTAGGATCGGATGAAGCTGTCGGCCTCGCCGAAGCCGTCTGGCGTCCAGGTGACCGCCCATTCCACCGCACCCGCCTCGCCCTGGCGCTCGACCCGGCCGGTGAACGGCGCCGGCGTGATGGTCGAGAGCCCCTCCGTGGTCTCGGCGAGGAAGTCGGCGAGGCCGTTGGGAAACCGGAAAGTCGCCTCGGCCGGGGTTGCATCGGCGATGCGCTCGGGCGCGCAGCGCCATCGGATTTCCACCCCGCGGAAGAGATAGGCCTTGGCCCGCGCCATGCGATGCAGCCGGGCAGGGCGGAAAGCGGCGTCCTCTCCGAAGATGACGGGGTCGGGCGTGAAGGTGACCTGGGTGCCGTGCTTGCGGGTTGGACCCAGCTTTTCCAGCTTCGAGGTCGGCTTGCCGCGCGAGAAGGTCTGGCGCCACTCGAAGCCGTCCTTCCACGCCGTGACTTCCACCCGCTCGGACAGGGCGTTGACGACCGACACGCCGACGCCATGGAGACCTCCGCTCGTCTCGTAGGCCTTGCCGGAGAACTTTCCGCCCGAATGCAGCATGGTCATGATGACCTCGAGCGCCGAAAGTCCGGGGAACTTGGCGTGCGCGTCGACCGGCATGCCGCGGCCGTCGTCCTTCACCGTCAGTGCGCCATCGGCCGCAAGGGTGATCTCGATCAGCTTGGCATGGCCGCCGATCGCCTCGTCCACCGAGTTGTCGAGCACCTCGGCGAACAGATGGTGCAGCGCGCGCTCGTCGGTGCCGCCGATGTACATGCCCGGCCGTTTGCGGACCGGCTCGAGCCCTTCCAGCACCTCGATGTCCTTGGCCGAATAGCTCTGAGCGCCGCGGCCGGACGTGGCGCGCGGTTCGTGGGCGTCGGCGAGCGGGGCGGCGGGCGCGGGATTGAGCGCGTCGTCGAACAACGAGGGGTGGGCCGCAGACTTGGGCATCGGTGAGATGTAGCAGCGATTCGAGGCCGACGCTCGACGGAGCGCGTCAGGCCTTCTTCGGGTGGGCGCCCAGCAGGATGCGCGACGGCGGCTTGGCGAACACCACCGACTTGACCCCGGCCAGACTGGCGGGCTCGAGGTAGGGCACCTGACCGATCGCCGGCGCCGCGAAAACTGGCAGCGGCATCGCGCGTCCGTCCCCCATCAGCGCCTGGCCCGCCGCCGCGTCAGGAAAATAGGCGGTCGTCAGCTTCGGAATGACGAAGCTCAGCGGGCCGGCGAACTTGGCGACCGCCGCATTCACCTGCGCCAGGGCCAGCGAGAGCTCGCCCACGTCGATACGGGTCGAAGGCGCCGCGGCGCAGCGCAGCTCCGGACCGAGCTGAAAGGGCGATCCGTCGATCTCGACGCTCGCGCCGCTCTTCAGCTCGGCCAGGCTGGGCAGGCGCGTCACGATGCCGGCGCGGTCGAACACCACGGGGGTGCGCGCGCCGTTTGGCTCGATGATCGTCGCCCGGGCGTCCGCGGTGGGATGCTTGTCGCGGTAGGCGCGATAGGCGAGGTAGAAGCGGCTGCGCAGCGCCGGGGCCAGGCCGAGATATCCCGAAAGGAACGGGTAAGCCTTGTCGATCGGCACCACGGTCGTCCCAGCCGCCAGGGCCAGGCCAGGCGTCGCAGTGGCGGCGGCGAGGAGGGCGAGCACGTGACGTCGGCGCATGGCGTTTCCCGCTTTTGCCCTTTGCTAACCCAGTTTGGCCCGGGAGGCACGAACTCGTTGGCGAGCGTGGTCAGCCCTGCTTAAACTGTCCGACAACGCAAGGGAGGAAGGACATGGGCCACATCAGCGCGGTGGACGAGAAGACCGGACGCAAGTTCTACCTGGACGATCCAGATGACCTGAAGCCGGGCGAGCCGCTCACCTTCATCCTCAACCTCCACGGCGGCGGCTCGGTCGGCGCCTGGCAACGGCTCTATTTCCCGGCCGTCGATTACAAGAACCAATACCGATTGGTGGTCGCGACGCCGTCGGCGGCCACCAAGGAGCCGGCGCGACGCTGGGTCGGCGAGGCCGACGACGCCCATCTCCACAACATCGTGGACTACGTGTTCGCCAGATACGGTCTGCGCAATATCCGCGCGTTCTGGCTGGCCGGCCACTCGCAGGGCGGGATGACCTCCAGTCGGCTGCTGCACGAGGACAGGTTCTTCCAGGATCGCGTCGACGGCTGGCTCAGTCTCTCCGGCGGCCGCATTGGGCCGGCCGAGCGCTCGCCCAACGCCGGGCCACCGCTGCGCCCCGGCCAGACCCCGCCAGCCAACTTCATCCGCCCAGCGCCGCTCGGCCCACCGCCGGTGGAAATGTCGCACATCTTCACGGTGGGCGAGTATGAGATCGTACGCCTGCCTGAGACTTCGCCCTGGGCTGAAAAATATGGCGCGGGACCGCGCGAGCGCCAGCCTGATGTCGTCGACACCGAGCCCGGCCAGATCTACGACACCGGCCGCGCCGACATCTCCACCCGAGAGTGGGGCCTCAAGCCTGCGCCTGGTACAGCGCAGGTCTGGATATATCCCGGCGCGCGCGACGGCAGGGTGATCGCTGATGTGGTGAGGCTGGGCAAGGGCCACACCGAGGGGCTGGAGCCCAAGGTGACCGAGGCGCTGATCCAGTTGCTGGTTTCGGCCTCTGGCGGCAAGGCGCAACGCGCCGAGGCGGTGGGGGCGCGAACGTGACATTTCCGGGCCGCGCTGATCGAAAAAAAGCGGCAGGGGCGCCGGGGCGGGCTTCAATGCGGTACGGACAACAAAACCCACTTGAACCGAACCAACGCTAGGCACGCACTGATGGAACGCCCGGGCGCCCCTGCCGTTAGGATCACCGCCCGAGGGACAGGTCGGGAGGCGTGGTGACCGGCGGAAGGGAGGTCCGCCGGAAGCGATTCAGCCGCACCTGCGCTCAAGATTGCGCGGCGCCGGAAATGTGCGGATCGACCGCCCCTCGTTGGCGGCGCTCGGCGCCCAGGCCATGAGCGGCGACTCCTCGACGGTGACGGTCTTGAACGGGCTGACGACGAGACGCGCATGCTCGCCCGGGCGAAGATCCCGGGTGACGGAATAGTCGCCGAAATCTTCGGTCAGCTTGACCACCTGGCCGCTGCCAAGGACGTTCTCGACGAAAATCAGAGTGGTCATTGCGCTCTCGAAATCTAGGCCGCGTTCGCACGGCCGGGCGGCTTGTCGGAAGGAGGGACGAGGCGCAGGCGCCCGCCCTCGGTCGTCTCGCCGTCCAATAGGCGGCGGATGGAATTGAGGCGCCAGGCGATCCGCACGTAGGGGATCGCCCCGCCGGCATCGAACACGCCGCGGCCAGGCGAGCGGGCGAGCAGGCCACGCAGCGTCGGGTGGCGGATCACGGCGAGTGCGCGATCGAACATCGACGGACGCAGCTGCTGGGCGTGCAGGAAGAGCGCCGGCCGCAGGATCCGCTCCGCGACCGCGGCGGGGCAGCCGCGCGCGCGATGTTCGCTCAGCGAAACGTCCCTTGGCGGATCGCAGATTGCGGATCCGCGGTCGGGCGGCGAACGGCCGACTCCCACGCCGCAGCAGCAGATGATCATGTGCGGCAGGCGGCCGAGTCCGCTCAGGGCAGCCTCCAGGAGTCGGACCTCGGCCAGGTTGGCGAGGTCGATCTGCGCCGTCTCGATGGGCGTGTCGCAGAGCGTGAGGTCACGCTCCAGCCGGGTGAGCTTGGTGGCGTCCGTATCCAGCGCGACGACGGCGCCGCCCTCGGAGGCGATCAGCCGCACCACGTCGCATGCCACAGGAGCGTCGACGCCGGTCACCAGGACTTGCAACTGTTCGAACGCGTGCACGGTCATCACCAGTTACCGGATGGGTGAAACGAAGGAGACGGCGTCGGCGGCTAGGCGATCTCGCGCCAGCGCATCTCCGGCGCCTGCGCCTCTGTCACGGGTGACTCGGCGAAACGGCTGACGATCCGTTCGATTTCCTTGGGTTTCATCGACGTTTCGCGGCGGCGCACCGCCATCGGCGCGTGCCCCGCGCAATAGGAAGGGTGGCCGGTGCGGAGGCGACCGCAGAACCCGAAACCTTCCTGGTCCGGTTCGCCGATCGGCCAGCGACACGCGTGGGCGGTGAGCGAATGGATGGTCGCGGTGGGCGCGACCTCGAACGCCACCCGCGGAATGCTGACGATGTGTTCGCGCGGCGGCCGCGGCGCCGGGGTCCGCCTGACGCCACCCGCGGTGGCGCGCACCCGCGTCGGTGGACGGCCGCCCATCGGACGGGCCGGGGCGTCGCGCCCGGAGATGCCGAGGCGATGCACCTTGCCAATCACCGCACTTCGAGAAACGCCGCCCAGTTGCCGGGCGACCTGGCTGGCCGACAGACCCTCGCGCCACATCTTGGTCAGAGCCTCGATGCGCTCTTCATTCCATTCCAAAACTGACCCCCGCTTAGCAACTCGACCCCCTCCGGCCCCCGCGCCCTGGTTATTTTGGGCGTTCAACGACCATCGGTATGTCTTCACCGTACTGACGGGCACATATGCGCACGATGCAACATGCTGACGCAGTGCTTAAAGCAGGTGGTTAATCAAATATGAATACAATAATCAGGAAGTAAAATGATAGCTCCGGCCGCGTCGCAGGCGCGCACTTGGCCCCCCTCTGCCAGCACAATTAACCATATCTCGGGTAGGTGTACGGCATTCAGGCGACGTCTAGGTTGAATTGTGGCGAAAAAGGCATAATTTGGACACCGATGGGACGGTCTGGGGAACCGGGGAACACCGTCGCGGCGGTTGAGGTTGTTTTGTTACACGCGTCCAGCGTTAACCAAGTTGTCCACAGGCGCGCTTCGTTGAGGGTCTCGTCGGTTGTCTAATCGAGACGCGAATTTTGCATTAGGGGACAGCCGGGTCGAGGAAGCACGCCCGCGGTTCGTCCGCAGCGCATTGCTGCTCGCCTTTGCCGATGCGGCGCGTTCCCTGGGTCTCGATCCCTACCACATGCTGCGCCGGGCAGGGCTGCCAGTGTCGGCTCTGGACTATGGCGACTATCAGATTCCGGCTGATCGGGTTCAGGCGCTGCTGGCCGACAGCGCCAGGGCCGCGGGCAGCGAGGAGTTCGGCCTGCTGGTCGGGCGCGCGTTCAGGCTGTCGATGATGGGGCCGCTTGGCCTGCTGATGCGTGAGCAGCCCAACGCGCGCTCGGCGCTCGAGGTTCTGCAAAGATACCTCCGCTACCAGGACGACAACGTCGATGTGCGGACCGAGTCGGTCGGCGGCGGGCTGATGATCCTGCCCGAATTGATCAGTCCGCGGACCCGCGCCAGCCGGCAGATGATCGACCTGACCGTCGCGATGTATGTGCAGCTCTTCCGCGGACTTCTCGGCGAGGCGTGGCGGCCCGCCCGCGTCGCCCTGTCAAGGCCGCAGCCCGCCGACCCCGCTCCCTATCGGGCGCTTCTTGGCGCCGTTGAGTTCAGCGCATCCTTCAACGGCTTCCTGATGACCGCCTTGGACCTCGCGACGCCGCGCAGCGGGTCCGACCCGCACATGGCGCGCGAGATCGCCCAATTCATCGAAGCCAACGCGGCCCCGCCAGACGCGAGCGCGAGCGACATGATCAGCGCACTGATCCTGCGGCTGCTGCCCGATGGCGCCTGCAACATCGACAGGGTGGCCCAGCACCTCGGCGTGGATCGTCGCACCGTCCATCGCCGATTGGCGGCGGAAGGTAAGTCCTTCACTCAGCTGCTTGAGACCGCCCGCCGCGATGTCGCCACCTGGCAACTCAGCCACGGGGACCAGCCGCTGAGCGAGGTGACGGCGCTGGTCGGCTTTTCCAGCCTTTCGACCTTCTCGCGTTGGTTCCGCGCCGCCTACGGCATGCAGCCAAGCGTCTTTCGCCGGCTGGCGCACACTGCCGAGTAGGGTTTGCTCGCTCTTACCTAACGGCGCGCGCGTCGCTAGATTGAACGGCATGAGCCCGACTGCTTCGCATCCGACGCCGATGACGTCCCGGGTCCGCCGCCTGCGGCTGGGCGTCAACATCGACCACGTCGCCACCATCCGCAACGCCCGCGGCGAGGGATATCCCGACCCGGCGAGGGCCGCCGAGATCGCCATGGCCGCCGGCGCGGATGGGATCACCGCCCACCTGCGCGAGGATCGCCGCCACATCTCGGACGCCGATATCGAGACTCTCGCAGGCCTGACGCGACGCCGCGGCAAGCCGCTCAACTTCGAGATGGCGGTGACCCAGGAGATGGAGGCGATTGCGCTCGCCCACGTGCCGCATGCCGCCTGCCTGGTGCCGGAGCGCCGCGAAGAGGTGACGACGGAAGGCGGGCTCGACGTCGTAGGTCAGCACAACCGGGTCGCCCCGTGCGTCGGCGTGCTGAAGGCGGCGGGCATTCGGGTCTCGCTCTTCATCGAAGCCAATCCGGCGCAGATCGCGGCGGCGGCCGAGGTCGGCGCGCAGGTGATCGAACTGCACACCGGGGCCTACTGTCTGGCGGTGCGCGAGCGGCGCCCGGAGGCGGCGCGGCTGCTTGCGTCGCTGCGCGACGGTGCGCGCCAGGCCGCGGCGCTCGGGCTCGAGGTCCACGCCGGGCACGGGATCGACTACGAAACCGTGGGCGCGATCGCAGCGATCCCCGAGATCGCCGAGCTCAACATCGGCCACTTCCTGATCGGCGAAGCGATCTTCACCGGGCTGGAGCCGGCGATCCGGCGGATGCGGGCGCTGATGGACGCCGCCCGCGACGAGGCCGCGGCTTGATCATCGGCCTCGGGTCCGACCTCGCCGACATCCGCCGCATCGAGGCGACGCTCGAGCGTTATGGCGAGCGCTTCATCGCGCGCATCTTCACCGACCTCGAAAAGGCGCGCTCGGAGCGCAAGGCCGACCGCGCGGCCAGCTACGCCAAGCGGTTCGCCGCCAAGGAGGCCTGCGCCAAAGCGCTCGGCACCGGCCTGCGCGCCGGCGTCTTCTGGCGCGACATGGGCGTGGTCAACCTGCGTTCGGGCGCCCCGACCCTGGCGCTGACGGGCGGGGCGGCCAAGCGTCTGGCGGCGATCACGCCGGCCGGACTGCGGCCGCGAATTCATCTCAGCCTGACCGACGACCACCCTTACGCTCAGGCGTTTGTCGTCATTGAAGCGCTATTGCCGCATGAGCACGAGTTAACGGGTGAGAAGCTTGCCGGGGCGGTATCCAGCGTCTAGCTACGGCGACCGCCACCGACCCGAGAGAGCATGACCAACGCCGCCCCCGTCGCCAAGTCCGCCAAGCCCGCCAAGGCCGAAAAGAAGCTCGGGCTGGTCGGCGAACTGGTCGAGATCGTCAAGACCGTCGTCTACGCCTTGCTGATCGCGCTGGTGCTGCGCGTGCTGCTGTTCCAGCCCTACACGATCCCCTCGGCGTCGGATGAGCCGAACCTCTACCGGGGCGACTACATCATCGTCACCAAGTGGTCCTATGGCTGAAGTCGGCACTCGATTCCGTTCAGCCCGCCGCTGTTCAAGGGCCGTCTGTTCTTCACCCCGCCGAAGCGCGGCGACATCATCGTGTTCAAGCTCCCGTCGAGCGGCCATATCGACTTCATCAAGCGTCTCGTGGGCCTGCCGGGCGACCGCATCCAGCTGAAGAGCGGACAGCTCTACATCAATGACAAGGCGGTGGCCGAGAAGCCGCTCGGCATGGCGATGGGCGACCTGCCTGGCGGCTGGAGGCCGGTGAAGCTGCAGCAGGAGACCAACCCCGAGGGGCGCAGCTACAGGGTCCAGGTCTCGCCCGAGGCGGCCAATCCCGGCGACATGGCAGGCAACCCGAACAACACCGGCGTCTACGTTGTGCCGCAGCACTGTTACTTCATGATGGGCGACAACCGGGACAATTCGCTCGACAGTCGCTTCGATCCCGGCCCCGAGATGTCCCCCGACGATCCGAAGCTGGGCGGCTGCGGCTGGAACAGCGCGCTGGACGAAAAGGTCGGCAGCTCCGCCGGCGTCGGCTTCGTGCCGGAAGAGAATCTGGTCGGTCGGGCGGCGCTGATCCTGCTCTCCTGGAACACCGGCCGCGACGACCAGAACCCCTGCTGCGCCAGCATCTTCAAGCCGTGGACCTGGTTCACCGACGCCCGGCCGGACCGCTTCTTCAAGGTGCTGCATTGAGGCCAAGGCGACCCGGGCCGGCGCTCCATGGATAGGCGCGCCGCCGCGGTCGCCGAGTTGGAGGGGCGACTGGGCTATCGCTTCAGGGACCGCGCGCTGCTGGAGCGTGCGCTGACCCACGCCAGTGTCGGCGCCCGCGTGGACGACAACGAGCGGCTGGAGTTCCTGGGCGATCGCGTCCTGGCGTTGGTCATCGCTGAGACCCTGCTCGAGCGCGATCCGCTGGCCGAAGCCGGCCCGCTCTCGAAGCGCCTGCATGTGCTGGTGAGCCGCGACGCCTGCGCCGAGATCGGCCGCGTGCTCGGCGCCGGTCCGGCGCTGCGCCTGCCAGGCGGCGAGACCCGGCGCGGCGCTCGCGATCAGGCCCGCTTCCTCGCCGATGCGTGCGAGGCCCTGATCGGGGCCGTCTATCTCGACGGCGGCTTCGTCGCTGCGCGCGAGAGGGTGCTGGCGCTGTGGGCGCAGCTCCTGGACGCGCCACACGACGAGCGCACCGCCAATCCCAAGTCGCGGCTGCAGGAATGGGCCGCGGCGGCAGGTCGCGGGGCGCCGTCGTACCGACTGGTCTCGCGCGCCGGGCCGGACCACGCGCCCGTCTTCACCGTCGAGGCGGCGATCGAGGGCGCCCAACCAGCCAGCGCGAGCGCCGGCTCGCGGCAGGCGGCGGAGAAGGCGGCCGCGCTGGCCCTGCTCGAACGCGAAGAGGCGGGCCGATGACCCGCGCCGGCTTCGTTGCGGTGATCGGCGCGCCGAACGCCGGAAAATCGACCCTGGTCAACCGCCTGGTCGGCTCGAAAGTCACGATCGTGACCCAGAAGGTGCAGACCACCCGTTTTCCGGTCCGAGGCGTGGCGATCGAGGGCGACAGCCAGATCGTGCTGGTCGACACGCCGGGGATCTTCCAGCCGCGACGCCGGCTCGATCGGGCGATGGTCCGCGCCGCCTGGGCGGGCGCCGAAGACGCCGACGCCGTCGTCCACCTGATCGACGCCGAGGCGGAACTGGCCGCGGCCGGACCGTCGGGCAAGGCCGCCGACCGCCGCGCCACCGAGGATGTCCACACCGCGACGGAGGGCCTGAAGCGCGCCGGCCGCAAGGCCATCCTGGCGCTGAACAAGATCGACCGCGTGCGCCGCGAAGACCTGCTCGCGCTCACGCAGCGGTTGTTCGAGCGTGGGCCGTACACGGAAGTATTCATGATCTCGGCGCTGGACGGTTCGGGCGTCGACGACCTGAAGCGCCGCCTGGCCGCCCTGATGCCGGAGGGGCCATGGCTCTACCCGGAAGACCAATCGGCCGATCTGCCGGCCCGCCTGCTGGCCGCCGAGATCACGCGGGAGAAGGTCTATCTGCGGGTCCACCAGGAGCTGCCCTACGCGGTCAACGTCGAGACCACCGCCTTCGAGGAGCGCAAGGACGGGTCGGCGCGCCTGGAGCAGACCATCTACGTCGAGCGCGAGGGCCAGCGGGCGATCCTGATCGGCAAGGGCGGGCAGACGCTGAAGTGGATCGGCGAGGCGGCGCGCAAGGAGCTGGGTGATATCCTGGGCCGCCCGGTGCACCTGTTCCTGGTCGTGAAGGTGAGGGAGAACTGGGCCGAGGAGCGTTCGACCTATGCCGATCTGGGTCTGGAGTTCGATGTCTAGCGCCGTCGTCGCAACGTCCGAGCCGCCGCGCTGACATGGAATTCGAGGACGAAGCCTTCGTCCTGACCGCCAGACCGCACGGCGAGACCGGCGCGATCGTGGAGATGCTCACCCAGCGCCACGGCAAGTACGCCGCCCACGTCGCCGGCGCCGCGTCGCGGAAGATGAAGCCGTTCCTGCAGGCCGGCGCGCGCGTCACCGCCCAGTTCAGGGCGCGCACAGCCGATCAGCTCGGCTCGGCGGCGCTGGAGCCGGCAGGCGAGGGGCCTGCGGCCCTGTTCGACGATCGCGTCGCGCTGGCCGGGCTCTCGTCCGCGGCGGCGGTTGCGGCGGGCGCCTTGCCGGAGCGCGAGCCTCACCCCGGCGTCTTTCATGCGCTCGAAGCCCTGATCGCCTCCCTTTCGTCACCCGAGATCTGGCCGCCGGTCTATGTGCGCTTCGAGGCTGGGCTGCTGGCGGACCTCGGCTTCGGGCTCGACCTCTCGCGTTGCGCCGTTACCGGCTCTGCGGATGATCTGACCTACGTCAGTCCGCGCACCGGCCGAGCGGTCAGCGCCGCCGCGGGCGCCGAATACCGGGACCGTCTGTTCGCGCTGCCGCCGTTCCTGCTCTCGTCGCAAGGCGGCCTCAGATCGGGTGACGTCGCCGCCGGCCTCACCATCACCGGCCACTTCCTCGAGCGGTTCGTCTTCGCCCCGCTCAATCGACCCCTGCCGCCGGCGCGCCACTGGCTGTTCGACCGCCTCACCGAAGTGGGTCGGCTGTAAACTTCAAATTCCTATAGATTTTCTCGGAATAGAACTTCTGGTCGGCGGGCCTATCTCGTGAGACGATGATTTCGTCCTAGCGAGGAGCCGCCCGATGTTGATCCGCGTGCCCGAAGCTCACAGCCGATCGCTGGTGAAGGCCGTCAGCTGGCGTATCGTTGGGAGCCTCGACACCTTCCTGATCAGCTGGGTGGTCACCGGCCAGCTGAAGTATGCCGGGATCATCCTTGGCGTGGAGACATTCACCAAGATCGCCATCTATTACGGCCATGAGCAGTTCTGGGCCTGGCTGCCGTGGTGGCGCCCGGTGACGCCGGAGGTCGCGGCGGTTGCGGCCACGGTTCAGCAGCCGACGCTGACGACCGTGTCCAACTAGCCCGCCGCCCGTTCCAACATCTGTGCGGTGAGGTCGCGTTCCAGGCTGTCGAACAGTCGCGCCGCCGCCGCCAGATCCAAGTGAGAGACGGCCGGGGCGATCCGCGACAGCGTCTGGGCCTCACGTTCACTGACCATTCGCAGCCGCCTGAGGCCCTCATCGGTGAGCGCCAGTCGCGGAGACCGACGGTGCGAGGGATTGGGCGCGGGCCGCACGAGGCCGGCCGCAAGCAGATCGTTGATTACCGACTGTACGTGCTGGCGCGAAACCGCACGTTCGCGCGCGAGTTCAGGCACCGTGCGGTCGCCTGCCGTGGCCAGCAAGGTCATCACGTTGCGCATGCTGGCGGTAACGCCAATCTCAGCGTGCATCTCATCGCTGGCCGCCTTCAAGAGCGAGTAAAGGCGGGAGATTCGACTGACGATCGGGGCAAGATCTGGCTGCCAGGTGGGCATGACAACCCGGATGTCATTTCGACAATTAACTTGTCAATAACCAATCCTGGACAGCGGGTAGGGAGTCAGGCGAATCCGACGCAATGGACGACGCCGCCCTGCCGCCCGATGGGCCCCCCGATGACGGGGCCGGCCGCATTCTCGACGAGCCGCTGACCGAGGCCTTGTCGCGGCGCTATCTGGCCTATGCGCTCTCGACCATCACCCAGCGAGCGCTGCCAGACGTGCGCGACGGGCTGAAGCCGGTGCATCGGCGGCTGCTCTACGCCATGCGCCTTCTGCGGCTCGATCCTGAGACCTCGGCGAAGAAGTCGGCGAGGGTGGTCGGCGACGTGATCGGCAAGTATCACCCGCACGGCGACGTCGCCGTCTACGATGCTCTGGTCCGCCTCGCGCAGGACTTCGCCCAGCGCTATCCGCTGATCGACGGCCAGGGCAACTTCGGCAACATCGACGGCGATAACCCCGCCGCCATGCGCTACACCGAGTGCCGGCTGACCGAGGCGGCGCAGCTGTTGCTCGACGGCATAGACGAGGACGCTGTCGACTTCCGCGCCACCTACGACGGCGAGGAGGAAGAGCCCGTCGTCCTGCCGGCCGGGTTCCCCAACCTGCTGGCCAACGGCTCGACCGGCATCGCCGTCGGCATGGCCACCTCGATCCCGCCGCACAACGTGGGCGAGCTGATCGACGCCTGTCTATTGCTGCTCGACCGGCCGACAACGACCACGGCGGAGTTGATGGAGAAGGTTCCGGGCCCCGACTTCCCGACCGGCGGCGTCATCGTCGAGCCGCCGGAGTCGATCCTGGAAGCCTACGAGACCGGCCGTGGCGGCGTCCGCACCCGGGCCAGGTGGACCAAGGAGGACACCGGGCGAGGGACCTGGCGGATCGTCGTCACCGAGATCCCCTACCAAGTGAAGAAGGCCGACCTCGTGGCCCAGATCGCCGGATTGATCGAGGCGAAACGCGTACCCTTGCTGGGCGACGTCAATGACGAGTTGGCTGAGGACATCCGCCTGGTGCTCGAGCCGCGGGCGCGGACGGTCGAGCCCGAGGTGCTGATGGAGAGCCTGTTCAAGCTCTCCGATCTCGAGGCGCGTTTCCCGATCAACATGAACGTGCTCGACGCCAGGAGCACGCCGCGGGTGATGGGCCTCAAGGCCGCGCTGCAGGCGTTCCTCGAGCACCGGCGCGAGGTCATCGTTCGGCGCGCGAAGTTCCGGCTGGGCAAGATCGAACAGCGGCTGCACATCCTGGCCGGTCTTCTTATCGTATTCCTCAACCTGGACGAGGTTATCCGCATCGTCCGCTTCGAGGACGAGCCCAAGGCCAAACTGATCGCGACGTTCGCGATCGACGACGTGCAGGCCGACGCGATCCTCAACACCCGCCTGCGCCAACTGGCCAAGCTGGAGGAGATGGAGCTGCGCCGCGAGCATGCCGACCTCGCCGAGGAGCGCGACGGCATTCAGGGCATGCTGGCCTCCGACAGGCAGCAATGGAAGCTGGTGGGCGCGGGCTTGCGCCACGTGCGCGAGGTGCTGGGGCCGAACACCGCGGTCGGCAGGCGCCGCTCCACGTTCGAGGACGCGCCAACGATCGACGCCTCGGCCACGGTCGAGGCGCTGGTCGCGCGCGAGCCGATCACCGTGATTCTCTCCGAGCGCGGCTGGATCCGCGCCGCGCGCGGCCGCGTCGACGATCCGTCCGAGCTGAAGTTCAAGGAGGGCGATAGCCTGGGCTTCCTGGTCCCGGCCGAGACCACCGACAAACTGCTGCTGTTCGCTTCCGACGGCCGCTTCTTCACCCTGGCCGGCGACAAGCTGCCGTCGGCGCGCGGGCAGGGCGAGCCGCTGCGGCTGATGCTCGACCTCGACGACCGGGTCAGCATCCTGGCCCTCTTCGTCTACAAGCCCGGCGCCCGGCGGGTGCTGGCCTCGAAAGCGGGCTACGGCTTCATCATGCCCGAGGACGAGGCGGTGGCGATGCGCCGCGCCGGCAAGCAGACGTTGAACGTCGACGCCGCCGGCGCCTGCTTCTGCCTGCCCGCCGAGGGCGACCACCTGGCGGTGATCGGCGACAACGGCAAGCTGCTGATCTTTCCATTGGCCGACCTGCCGGAGATGCCGCGCGGCAAGGGCGTCAAGCTGCAAGGCTATCGCGAAGGCGGCCTGCGCGACGGCCTGGTCTTTGCGGCGTCCGACGGCGCAGCCTGGACCACCGCCGACGGCCGCGCGCGGGCCTGGCCGGAGTGGCGGGATTGGCTGGGCCGGCGAGCGGCGGCGGGCAAGCTCGCGCCCCGCGGGTTCCCGGCGTCGAAGCGGTTCAGACCGGCCTGACGCGGCCGGCGCGAGCGAGCCTCCGGACATTCCCTGAGTGGCGCGGTGCGGCGGCCCATCGCATTGAGGTCCATTGAACGGATCGCGGCGGTTCTGCTATTGATAATCGTTCGCGATTAGGTGTGCCCCGTGCGTCGCTTCAAAGAGTTCGACATGACCACCGCCAAGGATGGCGTCGCCGACCAGCCGACCCCCGCCGTTCCGCTCTCCGGCGTGCGCAAGGGGTTCTGCGGCGTCATTGTCGAGGTGTTGGCCCCTGATCAGGCCGGTGGTCTCGGCGGGGCGGAGATCGAGCGGCGTCTGCTCGAGATGGGCTTCGTCGAAGGCGCGCCGATCCGGCTGGCGCACGAAGGCGCCATCGGACGCGATCCGATCGCGGTCAGGCTGGCGGACCGGACTGTCGCCCTGCGCCGCCGCGAGGCCCGCGCGGTGATGGTGCGGCCGGCTCCATGAACGCCGCCACCCTTGCCGCCGGCCCTCGCCAAACCGAGACGGTCGCCCATCCGAGGCCGCTGCGCGTCGCCCTGGCCGGCGTGCCCAACTGCGGCAAGACCGCGCTCTTCAACGCCCTGACCGGCGCACGCCAGAAGGTCGCCAACTACGCGGGCGTCACTGTCGAGCGGAAGGAAGGCGTCCACGTCGCGGCGGATGGCGCGCGGCTCACCATCCTCGACCTCCCCGGCACCTATTCGCTGCGGGCGCGCAGCCCCGACGAGGCGATCACCCGCGACGCGGTCCTCGGCAAACTGGCCGGCGAGACCGCGCCCGACGTGGTCGTCTGCGTCGCCGACGCGACCTCGCTTCGGGTGGCCCTGCGCCTCGCGCTGGAGCTGAAGGCTGTCGGTCGGCCGCTGGTGCTGGCGCTGAACATGATCGACATCGCCGCCCGGCAGGGCCTGGAGATCGACGTCGAGGGTCTCTCGCGCGACCTCGGCGCGCCGATCGTGGCCACCGTCGCCACGCGTCGCCGGGGGATCGACGTGCTTGCGGCGGCGATCGAGACCGCCGCCAACGACACGGTTTCGGCGCCCAGCTGGCATGAGCCTTCCAGCGGCGAGATCCGCGCCCTGCACCGCGAGGCCGAGCAGCTGATCAAGGCGCACGTCAAGCCGCCGAAGCGTCCCGATACCTGGACCGGCCGGTTGGATTCAGTGCTGCTGCACCCGGTGGGCGGCCTGGCGGTCCTGGTCGTGCTGCTGTTCTTCATGTTCCAGGCGGTGTTCTCCTGGGCGCAGCCAGTCATGGACCTGATCACGGCGGGCTTCGCCTGGCTGAGCGCGGGGATCGGCCAGGTGCTGCCGGACGGCCTGCTGAAGAGCTTCTTCTGCGACGGCCTGATCGCGGGGGTGGGCAGCGTGGTCGTGTTCCTGCCGCAGATCATGATCCTGTTCCTCTTCATCATCCTGTTGGAGGACGTCGGCTACATGGCCCGCGCGGCTTTCTTGATGGACAAGATCATGGGCGGCGCGGGGCTGCATGGCCGGGCGTTCATCCCGCTGCTGTCGTCGCACGCCTGCGCGATCCCGGGCATCATGGCGACGCGGGTGATCGACCAGCGCCGCGACCGGCTGACCACGATCCTGGTCGCGCCGCTGACCACCTGCTCGGCGCGGATTCCAGTCTATACGCTGATCATCTCGGCCTTCGTCCCCAACCACAAAGTGTTCGGGTGGGTGAGCGAGCAGGGACTCGTGATGCTGGGACTTTACGCCGCCGGCATCGTCAGCGCGCTGATCGTCGCGTTCGTGATCCGCAAAGTGTTCTGGCGCGGGGCCTCGGAGCCGTTCCTGATGGAGCTGCCGGCCTACAAGCTGCCCGACCCCTGGAACGTGGTCCGCCTGGTGCTGCAGCGGGCCGAGATCTTCCTGCGCCGGGCTGGCACGATCATCCTGTCGATGATGGTGATCGTCTGGGCGCTGGCGAAGGTTCCGCTGCCGCCCGCCGGGGCGACCGAGCCGGCGATCGACTACAGCTTCGCCGGCCTGGTTGGCCACGCGCTGCAGCCGCTGCTGCAGCCGATCGGCTTTTCGTGGCAGATGAGCGTGGCGCTGATCCCGGGAATGGCGGCCCGCGAGGTGGCGGTCGGCGCGCTCGGCACCGTCTATGCGGTCGGCGGCGGCGATAACAACGTCGGCCTGCTCGGGTCGACCCTGGCCCACCATTGGTCGCTGGCCTCGGCGCTGGCGTTCCTGGCCTGGTACGTCTTTGCGCCTCAGTGCGCCTCGACGCTGGGCGTGGTGAAGCGCGAGACCAACTCGTGGAAATGGCCAGCGATCCTGTTCGGGTACATGATCACGCTGGCCTACGTCGCCGCCTTCATCACCTACCACGTCGCCCTGGCGCTCGGCGCCGGGTAGGACGGGCAAGTCTCAGAAGATCACCTTCTCCTCGCCCCACCACAGCGGCGACTTCGGCAGGTCGATGAACTTCCGCTCGTCCTCCAGCAAAAGGCGGCCGGCCTCGGCGGCGGCGGCCGGATCGCCGCTGGCCATGTCCTCGAAGCTGTCCCACCAGAGCTGGGCGACGCCGTCGAACCCTTCTGGGCCCTGTCGGGCGCCTCGCAGGGTCTCCGACACCTCGGGTGGCAGGCTGTGGAGCTGAACGTAGCGCCGGATCCGCAAAGCCTCCCTTACGCTCGCCACCAGCGGCGCGTGGGTCTCGAACCAGTAGCGCTGGAACGCCTCTCGGGTCAGGTGCGGCAGCCTGACGAGACAGAAGGTCAGCTTGATCATCGGTGGCTCCAGGCGAGGGTCGGAATCCTTTTCCGCCATCGCGGCCGCGCCGTCGAGCGGGCGTCCGATTTGCGACGCGCATCAGGGCTCGCCAAACCGCTCCTTGAGCGGATCAGTTCTCGGGGTTCTTGCACTGCAGACCCCGCTCGGGCGTGAACGCGGCCTGCGCGACCGGGTTTGCCGCATGGGCGCGACGCCCACCGAAGCCTTGACACCGGCGCCGCCGCCATCGAAGGGGGGTTGAACCGGTTTCGAGCCGCGAGCCACAATGGCCGGGGTGCTTAAAAGGCTGGAGGTGCGGCCTGTGAGAGCCAGAAGCGTTGTCGATTGGGCCTCCGCGCGCGCCGAGTTCTTCGCCAGGACCGTCTTCGACACCGCGCCGCGGCTGGTGGACACCACCATGCTCTATGCGCCCAAGAGCGGCGGCGTGAAGCGCTACCTCACCGCCAAGCGCGCCTGGTTCGCCAAGGCCAGGCCGCATGTGCGGCATACCTTGGTCGTGCCCGGCCCTCGCCATGCCTACGACGGCAATGGGCGGCTCTCGATCTATGCCGCACCGCTGCCGTTCGGCGACGGCTACCGCGTCCCGCTCGGCAAGACCGCCTGGATGAAGCGGCTGATGCGCCAGCGGCCGACCCTGATCGAGGCGGGCGATCCTTACACGCCCGGCCTCGCGGCGCAGAAGGCGGGCGAAGCGCTCGGCGTGCCGGTGATCGGCTTTTGCCACACCGATGTCGGGGCGCTCGCGGCGCTGCATTTCGGCGAGTGGGCGGAAAAGCCGATCCGCCGCCACTGGGGCGAGATCTACCGCCGCTTCGATCGGGCCGTGGCCCCCAGCCGCTTCATCGCCGAGCGCCTGGCCGACGCCGGCGTGCAGGACCCCATCGCTCTGCCGCTCGGCGTCGACGTCGAGGCGTTCAGGCCGGACGGGGCCGATCCGGTCGGTCTGCGCCGGCGGCTGGGGCTGTCGCCGCGGCACCGGCTGCTGGTGTTCGCCGGGCGGCCGGCGCGGGAAAAGCGCGTCGACGTGCTGGTCGAGGCGGTCGAGCGGCTGGGCGACCCTTACGTGCTGCTGCTGGTCGGCGCGCGGGCGGGCGCGCCATCGCCCGGTCGGGTGATCGAGCTGCCCTACGAGACCGACCCGGGCAAGCTGGCGGCGCTAATGGCCAGCTGCGACGCCTTCGTGCACGCCAACGACAGCGAGCCGTTCGGCCTGATCGTGCTTGAGGCCATGGCCTGCGGCCTGCCGGTGATCGGCGTCGCGGCAGGCGGGGTGGGGGAGAGTGTCGACGCCAGCGTCGGCGAGCTGGCGGTGCGTTCGACGGGTCCGGACTTCGCCGAGGCGGTGGAGGCGCTATTCGCGAGGGACCTGGCGCGCCTGCGCCGCGCCGCACGGCAGCGCGCCTGCGACCAGCACGGTTGGGACGCCGTATTCCGAAGCCTCTCGGCGCTCTATGCAGACGTCAGTGGCGAACCGGCCTTCGCCGGGCCTGCGCCGGATTTCGCGCTGGCCAGCTAGGGTCGCCAGGGGTGTTCGGACGCCGACCTGGCGCTTGGACGCTTGGCCCCGCCGTGAGGCGATGGCGCGAGTGACGGGACTCGAACCCGCGACCTCCGGCGTGACAGGCCGGCGCTCTAACCAACTGAGCTACACCCGCATTCCCGCGGGGCCGCCGAGGCGACCCGCGAAAGAGGCGGTCTGATAGGTCCGCACCCGGTTCGCGTCAACAGCCGAGCAGCCCCCGGGACCGGCTCAGGCGCAGGAAACGACCAGTCAGAGGAAGCCGCGGGGCGTGCGGACCGCGCACTGCCTCAGAGCGCCGACCTTCGCGCCGGCGAGGCTGGTAGTGGTCCAGTGGCCCACTGCGGTCCGGCTACGGGCGACGCAGGTGTGCCGATGGTGGCGGGCTGCAGGGCGGGCGGCGTCCGTGCGTGGCGAATAGACGCCGCCCCCTGCGCATCTGCCAACAAGCTTTAGCGTGCCAGAGGCTCAGAGCGACCGTCTGCCGCGAGGCGCGCCAAGCCCCTTTGAACGGCCCGGCGGCATGGGCTAGAAGGGCGCCGACTCCGCACCGCCTCCCCGCAACTGGGTCCTGATGAACGCGTTCCTGCTGCAGTACCTGCCGATCGTGATCTTCCTCGGGATCGCCTGCGCGCTCGGCGTGGCCTTCATCATCCTGCCGACAGTGATCGCGCCCAAGTCGCCCGACGCCGAGAAGCTGTCGTCGTACGAATGCGGCTTCAACGCCTTCGACGATGCGCGGATGAAGTTCGACGTGCGATTCTACCTGGTCTCGATCCTGTTCATCATCTTCGACCTGGAAGTGGCGTTCCTGTTCCCCTGGGCGGTGAGCCTGCTCAGGATGCCGCACGCCGCGGCGGCCTATGCTTTCTGGTCGATGATCGCCTTCCTGGGCGTGCTCACGGTCGGGTTCGTCTACGAGTGGAAGAAAGGCGCCCTGGAATGGGAGTAGTGGTTCCCGCGGGGTCGGCGGCGAGGTCCTCGGTCGAGGGCTACGACGCCAAGAAGCACGACGCCTTCTTCGACGGCGTGTCGAACCAGCTCGCCGACAAGGGCTTCATCACCACTGCGACCGACGACCTGATCACCTGGGCGCGCACCGGCTCGCTGATGTTCATGAGCTTCGGCCTGGCCTGCTGCGCGGTGGAGATGATCCAGACCGCCATGCCGCGCTATGACCTAGAGCGCTATGGGTTCGCGCCACGCGGCAGCCCGCGCCAGTCGGACGTGATGATCGTCGCCGGCACCCTGACCAACAAGATGGCCCCGGCCCTGCGCAAGGTCTACGACCAGATGCCGGACCCCAGGTACGTGATCTCGATGGGCTCCTGCGCCAACGGCGGCGGCTACTACTACTTCAGCTATTCCGTCGTGCGCGGGTGCGACCGCATCGTGCCGGTCGACATCTACGTGCCCGGCTGCCCGCCCACCGCCGAGGCGCTGGTCTACGGGGTGATGCAGCTGCAAAAGAAGATCCGTCGCACGGGAACTATCGAGCGATGAGTTCCTGGCGAGTGGCGGACGCGGCGCTCGGCGAGCTGGGCGAACTGATCGTGGCCAATTCGGCCGGTGCGATCGGCGACTTCGAGGTCGCGTTCGGCGAGCTGACGGTCACCGGCCCCGCGCACCGGATCGTCGACGCGCTGACGTTCCTGCGCGATGCCGCCGACACCCAGTTCCAGCAGCTGATCGACATTTGCGGCGCCGACTATCCGCAGCGCGCGCAGCGGTTCGACGTGGTCTATCACCTGCTGTCGATGACCAAGAACCGACGAATCCGGGTCAAGGTCGAGACCGACGAGGAAACGCCCGTGCCGTCGGTCGTCGGCGTCTACCCCGCGGCCGACTGGTTCGAGCGCGAGACGTTCGACATGTACGGCGTCTTCTTCGAGGGCCATCCGGACCTGCGCCGCCTGCTCACGGACTACGGCTTTCACGGCCATCCGCTGCGCAAGGACTTCCCGATGACCGGCTACGTCGAGGTCCGCTACGACGACGAGCTGAAGCGGGTGGTCTACGAACCGGTCAAGTCGGTCGAGTTCCGCAACTGGGACTTCCTGTCGCCTTGGGAAGGCGCCGAATACGCGCGTCCGGGCCAGGGCTATCCGTACGAGCTGCCGGGCGACGAGAAAGCGGGCGCCGCGAAGCCGGGGGAGGGGTGATGACGCGTTGGATGCGAGCCGCCGCGCCCAACTTCGGCTACGGCCTGACGGTGCTGTCGACCCTCTTTCTCGGCAACGTTGGCATCCTGGCGGCCACGCTCGCGCATCCCGAGACAGCCGCGGGCGGCCACTTCGCCCAGGTGATCGCCTTCTCCATCGTTGGCGGCCTCGCGGCGATCTTCACCGGCCTCAACATCAACAAGGCCCACCCGCTCTGGGACCGTTCGGCGGCGCTGTGGATCTGGCTGCTGGGCCTGCCGGTCTCCCGCCGGCTGGCTGAAATCGCACTCTCGGTGCGCTGGGACCAGAGCCTGATGCTGGAAGCTGGCCTGCTCGGCGGCGCGATCCTGCTGGTGATGATGAGCGCGGGCCGCCTCGCGCCGGAGAAGGCGCCGTGAGCGAGACACAGGTCCCCGGAGAGGTCTCGGCCGAGACGCCGGTCCGCAAGTTCAACATCAACTTCGGGCCGCAGCATCCGGCCGCCCACGGGGTGCTCCGCCTCGTGCTCGAGCTCGATGGCGAGCTGGTGGAGCGGGTCGACCCGCACATCGGGCTCCTGCACCGTGGCACCGAGAAGCTGATCGAGGCCCGGCCCTACGCCCAGAACATCGGCTACTTCGACCGCCTCGACTACGTCGCGCCGATGAACCAGGAGCACGCGTTCGTGCTGGCGATCGAGCGGATGATGGGGCTTGAGGTCCCGATCCGCGGCCAGCTGATCCGGGTGCTCTATTGCGAGATCGGCCGCGTCCTCAACCACCTGCTCAACGTCACGACCCAGGCGATGGACGTCGGCGCCCTCACCCCCAGCCTCTGGGGCTTCGAAGAGCGCGAGAAGCTGATGGTGTTCTACGAGCGCGCCTCCGGCGCCCGGATGCACGCCAACTACTTCCGCGTCGGCGGCGTGCGCCAGGATCTGACGCCGGCGCTGATCGACGACATCGAGCGGTGGGCTGGCCGCTTCCCGAAGGTGCTCGACGACATCGAGGGTCTGCTCACCGGCAACCGCATCTTCAAGCAGCGCAATGTCGACATCGGCGTGGTCACCAAGGAGCAGGCGTTCGCCTGGGGCTTCACCGGCGTGATGCTGCGCGGCTGCAACGTGGCCTGGGACCTGCGCCGCAACCAGCCCTATGAGTGCTACGACGACTTCGAGTTCGACATCCCGCTGGGCGTGAACGGCGACAACTTCGACCGCTATCTGTGCCGCGTCGAGGAGATGCGGCAGTCGGTGAAGATCATCCATCAGTGCGTCGAGCGGCTGAAGAAGACGCCCGGGCTGGTGCTGGCCGACGACCACAAGGTCTCGCCGCCAAGGCGCGGCGAGATGAAGCGCTCGATGGAAGCGCTGATCCACCACTTCAAGCTCTACACCGAGGGCTACCACGTGCCGCAAGGCGAGGTTTACGCCTTCGTCGAGGCGCCGAAGGGCGAGTTCGGCGTCTATCTGGTCGCCGACGGCACCAACAAGCCCTACCGCTGCAAGATCCGCGCGCCGAGCTACCCGCACCTGGCGGCGATGGACTGGCTTTGCCACGGCCACATGCTGGCCGACGTCTCGGCCATCCTGGGTTCGCTGGACATCGTCTTCGGGGAGATCGACCGGTGAGCGTACGCCGCCTCGCCAAGGAACAGCCCGCCTCCTTCGCCTTCACGCCGGAGAACCTGGAGAAGGCGCACTGGTGGATCGCCAAGTTCCCGCCCGGCCGCCAGCAGTCGGCGGTGATCGCGATCCTGTGGCTGGTGCAGAAGCAGGAAGGCTGGGTGCCCGAGCCGGCGCTGCGGGTCGTCGCCGAGCTGCTCGGCATGGCGGTGATCCGCGTGCTGGAGATCGCGACCTTCTATACCATGTTCCAGCTCGAGCCGGTCGGCTCGGTGGCGCACGTCCAGGTCTGCGGCACGCCGCCCTGCGCGCTCTGCGGCGCCGGCGAGCTGATCGAACTGTTGGAGAAGGAGATCGGCCCGAAGGACCACCGCACCGCCGACGGCAAGTTCTCCTGGGAGGAGGTCGAGTGCATGGGGGCCTGCGTCAACGCCCCGATGGCCGCGATCAACGACGACTACTACGAGGACCTGACGCCGGCATCGCTGAAGGCGCTGCTGGACGAGTTCCGCGCCGGCCGCACCCCACCGAAGGGTTCGGCGATCGGTCGCCAGGCCACCGCGCCGGTCGGCGGTCCGCTGACCCTGACCGACCCCACCCTCTACGACGGCTCGCGCGCCAGGCCGTTCAAGCTGCCGAACGCGGCCGAGCCGGCATGAGCAAGGCGGCGCTCTCTCCCTCCCTCCCCCTCGTGGGGAGGGACAGACCGCGTAGCGGTCAGGGTGGGGAAGTGCGGCCCCCGGGCAGTTCGTTGGCGCGTCGCACTTCCCCACCCGGCCTCGCTCCGCTCGTCCACCCTTCCCACGAGGGGGAGGGAGGATGAACCTCGACCTGCAGCGCCGCCGGCTGATCGTCACCATGGCGATCACCGCCGCAGCCTTGATCGTCGCCCTGGTCGCGGTCGTCGCCACGTTCGGCTTCCACCAGGCGTGGGGCGCCTGGCTGTTCGCCGCCGCGATCGTCGCCGGCTTCGCCTCGCACGGCTGGCTGATGCTGGGCGTGCTGCGCGAGAAGCCGGCGCGATGACCGATGACGCGATCAGCCTCGAGCGTCGCTCGGCCTACTTCGAGCAGGTGCGAGCGCTTGGCCGACCGCAACGTTTCGCCGGCTTCATCGCCTGCCTTGTCGGGGTGGTGATGATGGTGCTGGCCCGGTTCCGCCTGGGCGGCGCGCCCTGGCTGCTCTGGCCAGGCGTCGCCGTCGTCGCGCTGGGCTGGAGCTTTTTCGTCTACTCGCTCGCGCGCCGGCTCTATTGGGTGCGCGCCCACCCCTTCGATCCCAACGCTTCAGAGACTTAACGGTTAGCCATGGTCGGCATTCTCGAAGACAAGGACCGCATCTTCACCAACCTCTACGGCCTGCACGACTTCAGGCTCGAGGCGGCGATGCGGCGCGGCATCTGGAACGGCACGGCCGACATCCTGGCGCAGACGCCGGAATGGATCTGCGACCAGATCAAGGCCTCCGGCCTGCGTGGCCGCGGCGGCGCCGGGTTCAATACCGGCCTGAAGTGGACCTTCATGCCCAAGGAGGAGGGGCCGCGGCCGCACTACCTGGTGGTCAACGCCGACGAGTTCGAACCAGGCGCCTGCAAGGACCGCGAGATCCTGCGCTGGGAGCCGCATAGGTTGATCAAGTCATGCCTGATCGCCTGCCGCGCGATGCGGGCGCACGACTGCTTCATCTACATCCGCGGCGAGAACATCGAGGGGCGCGAACACCTCGAGATCGCCATTGCAGAGGCCAATGCGGCCGGCCTGATCGGCCGGAACAACAAGCTCGGCTGGCCCTGCGAGATCCGCGTCGCCCATGGGGCGGGCGCCTATATCTGCGGCGACGAAATGGCGCTGCTGGAGAGCCTGGAGGGCAAGAAGGGCCAGCCGCGTCTGAAGCCGCCGTTCCCGGCCGGCAGCGGCCTCTACGGCTGCCCGACCACGGTCAACAACGTCGAATCGATCTCGGTCGTCAGCGAGATCCTGCGGCGCGGGGCCGGCTGGTTCACCAGCTTCGGCGCGCCCAACAACGCCGGCACCAAGCTGTTTTCCGCCTCGGCCCACGTCAACAAGCCCTGCGTGGTCGAAGAAGCGATGTCGATGCCGATGAAGCAGATGATCGACGAGCACTTTGGCGGCGTGCGGGGCGGCTGGGGCAATCTGAAGGCGATCATCCCCGGCGGGGTCTCGATGCAGGTGATCCTGCCGGAGGAGGCCGAGGTCGCGCTGATGGACTTCGATAGCCTGAAGCAGTTCAAGTCCGGGCTCGGCACCGGCACCATGATCGTGATGGACAAGTCCACCGACATCGTCCGCGCCATCGCCCGCGTCGCTTACTTCTTCAAGCACGAGAGCTGCGGCCAGTGCACGCCGTGCCGCGAGGGCACCGGCTGGATGTGGCGGATCATGGAGCGGATGGTCACCGGCGAAGCCGATCCGAAAGAGATCGACATGCTGCTGGACGTGGCCAGCCAGATGGAGGGCCACACCATCTGCCTGCTCGCCGACGCCGCCGCCTGGCCGATCCAGGGCATGTTCAAGCACTTCCGCGGCGAGGTGGAAGAGCGCATCGCCAGCTACCGGTCCAGGAAGCCGCACGTGCAAGGGCGCCACGCTGCAGGCGGCGGAGTAACCGTCAGACGTTCTCGCGCCTGAACCACTCGATGTAGCGCGCATAGAGATACGCGAGCATCGCCTGGCGCGTGCGCGTCTCGAAGCGCGCCGCGGACCGGGTGTCCGGCTGGATCAGCATCCGGCGCATCTTCGCGAAGTCGAAATAGCGCGACAGCGTGGCGCTCTGCTCCAGTCGGTCGATATCGGCCAGCAACTGCGGCTCGATGCCCCTGGCCATCGCCATGAAATCCGGCGAGAGGTCGCTGTTCTCCGCCCCGCGACTTTGGAACTCCGGCGGCAACAGGTCTTTCAGCGCTTCGCGAGCCAGGTAGCGCGGTCTGCCGCCGCGGAACTGGAGATCCTCCGGGATCGCGAGGGCCAGTTCTATGACCCGCTTGTCGTGGAACGGCTGGGTGAACTCGAGCCCGTGCGCCGCGGCGCCGATCGAGCCGCCCATCGCGACCGCATTTTGCATGCGGCGCAGCACCTGGACTGGGATCGAGTAGGGGGCCCTGAGCTTCGGCTTTGGCCGCCCGCCGAACGGGATGACGCCCTTCGAGCGCGCGGCCCGCACAAAGTCCTGGCGCACAGGCAGGGTCGCGCCGAATGGAGCCAGTCCCCGCCGATACTGCCGCCAGGCGCGCACCAGGGCGCGTGGCGCCAAGGCGGCGACCAGCACGCTCCGTAGGGTTTTCAGGGCTGTCTCACGGCGCACCCGGCGCTGGGCGCTGAACTCGGTGAGGAAGCGACCCAGCCGGCCGCTGACGAGCAGGCGCGCCACGGCGTCCGTGTCGCGTGGGTTCAAGGTGTAGTCGCCGCCGTGACCGTCCATCACCACCCGGGCCCCCGCCGCGGCGGCGGCGCGGTAGAGCGCGTCGCTGACATACCGATTTGGGCTGTGCGGCAGATCGCCGGACAGGAAGCCCTGCTCGACGCCGATGAGCGGGTTCGCGCCCTCGCAGGTCACATAGTGGACGTCGAGATGCGGCATGCATCGCGCACATCGATCCACCCAGGCCCGCGCATCGCGACCGCCGCCCGGATCAGCGGCGACTGAGCTCACGCACACCAGCCGGTGCGGCCCGACGGCCGGCGCGGCCAGGGCTGCGATCCCCCCGCTGTCGAAGCCGGCGCTGAAGAGCAGGGCCCCTGGCCGGAGGTTTCGGCGCAGGCGGCACGCGACGGCCTCGCCCAGCACCTCGCGATAGGCGCGGCGGTAGTAGGCCTCATCGCGCCCAAGGTGCTCGGCGCCGGCTTGCGGCGTCCAGTAGCGTTCCTGGCGGACCGCGCCGTCGGAGGCGATCACCATCGTGGTCCCGCCCGGAAGCGCGCCAATGCCTTCGAACTGGGTGCGGCCGGCGGGCCGCGCGCGGTCGAGCAGCAGCAGCCGAGCGATCTCGGCCTCGGGCAGCGCGCGCGGCGCGTCCGGCAAGGCCCAAAGCCCCTTGATCTCGGTGGCGAAGGCGAAGAACGCCCCGCCGTGGTGGAAGAAGAGATGACGCTGGCCGAGGTGGTCCCGCGCAAGAAGCAGTTGCCGCGCCCCGCTGTCCCAAATCGCGAAGGCGAAGTCGCCGACCAGGTGGCGCGCGCAATCGGCGCCCCACTTGCGGTAGGCGGCCAGCACCAAGGCGCTGTCGGCCATGCCACGCAGGGAGGCATCGTCGATCGCAAGCTGCGCCGCCAGCGCCTCGCGGTTGTCCAGCCGAACGTCAGCGGCGAGCAGCAGACCACCGCTCTGGATCGGCTGTTCGTCGACGAGATCCTCGTGCGTCACGCGCAGACTGAGGTGGCCGAGGCCGATCATGCCGTCGGCGACGACGCGGCGGCGATCTGGCCCAAGGTGGGCCAGCACGCGCATCTGCCGCTCGAGGTCGGATCGGGCGACCTCGCCGCCATCGAGCCGCAGAATGCCGCAAACGCCGCTCACCAGGCCCCGTGACGCCTTCTCGCAACCACCGCCACCGAGGACGCCCTAGCTGTCGTTGAAGCTCGTTGTGTAGTGCCGCTCCAGCACGGAACTATCCGTCTTGGCGACGCCCTGCGCGACGGCCTCCGAGACGATGACCCGTGGCGCGGTCCAGGCCTTTCTGGGCGTGGCCTCAGATTCCGGGATCGGCGCGTCTCGAGTTTCAGAAGGCATGTTCCCACCCGTCTACAACCGCCGCCAGCATACGGGTGACTCGGGCAGTTTCAACCGTAACGATGGAATCCATCGGCTGCCACCTCGTCGGGATTGATGGTTCCGCTTGCTGGCGATCCAGATCAAGATCGATCGGATGGCCTTCAGCGATCCCGATCCGGACAACACCGATGCGCCCACCGCTGCGGAAGAGCGCTCCTGGCTGCATTCCACGGCGTTCTGGGCCGTGCTGGGCGGCGTTTCCTCGCTGCTGACCGGCGTCACCACGCTCGGCGCGGTGATCGTCGGCATCCAGCAGCTGCACGAGTTGCGCGAGCTGTCGCTGCAGGATGCGGCCTACAACAGCTGGAACGAGCTGAACCAGGCCAGCCTCGCCAATCCCGAACTCGCCTGTCCGGATACGGACGAGAAGCTGCAGAAGCTGCTGACGACGCCCGATCCGAGATCGACCACCGGCGGCACCTATCGCGACCGCTACACCGCCTACGGCAATCTGGTGATCACCACCTCCGAGCAGGTGCTGCAGATGGCCCCGCAGGATCCCTACTGGCGCTTCCGGATCCAGGAGCGCATCCGCTGCAACGCGCCGGCAATTCGCTTCCTGCAGCGCCAGGGCACCTACGAGAAGCGCTACTCGTGCCACCTGCGAGAGGTGATCGCCGATGTGCTCAAGCAGCCCAAACCTGACTGCGGCGCCCCCTAGGCGTCGCCGCCCATCCTGCGGATCGTCGCCCACTCTTCCGGCGTGATCGGCGTCACCGACAGCCGGAACAGACGCAGCATGGTCATGCCGGCCAGCGCCGGGGTCGCCTTGATGTCGGCGAGCGTCACCGGTTTGGGCAGCGCCCGCACCGGGGCCAGCTCCACGGCGACGAATCGGCCGGCCGGGTCGGTCGGGTCGACGAACGATTCGCGCACCACCTTGGCGATCCCGACGATCTCCAGCCCCTCCTGCGAGTGGTAGTAGAACGCCTCGTCGCCGAGCTTCATCGTGCGCAGGTAGATGGCCGCCTGGTTGTTGCGCACGCCGTCCCAGACGGTCTTGCCGTCGCGCACGAGGTCGCTGAACGCGTACTTCTTGGGCTCGGACTTCACCAGCCAGTGCGCGGGGGCGTCGGGCATCTGAGCTCCTCCTGGGGCGGCGACGCCGGTTCTTGGCCGCACGCTCCTGCTGCGTCAACCGGCGCCTGGCCGTCCGATCCGCCCGCCCTGACACCGCAGGTGCGAAAAGCCCCTGTTCCTTCCGTCCAAGACGCGTTATCGCCCACCCGCCGAGCGCCTGCGACAGGCTGCTTCGGCCGCGTTGTTGCGTCCACCGAGCGGAGTCCATGCCCAAGGCGAAGGTCAACGGCGTCGAGGTCGAGTTCGAGAACGGCATGACCGTGCTTCAGGTCGCCGAGCTGGCGGGCGAGGAGATCCCGCGCTTCTGCTACCACGAGCGGCTCTCGATCGCCGGCAACTGCCGCATGTGCCTGGTCGAGGTAAAGCCGGGACCGCCGAAGCCGCAGGCTTCGTGCGCGCTGCCGGCCGCCGACGGCCAGGAGATCATCACCGACTCGGCCATGGTGAAGAAGGCGCGGCAGGGGGTGATGGAGTTCCTGCTGATCAACCACCCGCTGGACTGCCCGATCTGCGACCAGGGCGGCGAGTGCGACCTGCAGGACCAGTCGATGGGCTACGGGCGCGACGCCACCCGCTACGAGGAGAACAAGCGGGCCATCGAAGAGAAGTACATGGGGCCGTTGGTCAAGACGGTGATGACCCGCTGTATCCAGTGCACCCGCTGCGTGCGCTTCATCACCGAGGTCGCTGGCGTGCCGGAGATCGGCCTGATCAGCCGCGGCGAGGACGTGGAGATCACCACCTACCTCAACCAGGCCATCACCAGCGAGCTGTCGGCCAACATCATCGACCTCTGCCCGGTCGGGGCGCTGACCTCGAAGCCCTATGCGTTCAACGCCCGCTCCTGGGAGCTGAAGAAGACCGAGAGCATCGACGTGATGGATGCGCTGGGATCGGCGATCCGGGTCGACGCGCGGGGTCCGGCGGTGCTGCGGGTGCTGCCGCGCACCAACGACGAGGTCAACGAGGAGTGGATCTCGGACAAGACCCGCTATGCCGTCGACGGTCTCTCGCGCCAGCGGCTGGACCGGCCGTTCATCCGGCGGGGCGGCAAGCTGACGCCGGCGACCTGGGCGGAAGCCTTTGACGTGGTCGCCGGGAAGCTGACGTCGGCCACGTCCGACCGGATCGGCGTGATCGCCGGCGATCTGCAGGACGCCGAATCGATGAAAGCGGCGCTCGACCTCTTCAGCGGCTCGGGCGTGACTAATCTGGACTGCCGCCAGGACGGGACGACGCTGGGCGCCGGCCCGCGCGAGACCTGGTTGTTCAACTCGACGCTGGCCGGAATCGAAGCGGCCGACGCGGTGCTGCTGGTGGGGACCAACCCGAGGCTCGAGGCGCCGGTGCTGAACGCGCGCTTCCGCAAGATGTGGCTTTCGGGGAAGACCCGGTTCGGCCTGATCGGCGAGGGTGCGGATCTGACCTATCGCCACGACCATCTCGGCGTCAGCGGCTCGACGCTGCGCGGCCTGGCCGACAGCGACGCCGACTTCATCAAGGCGTTCAAGACGGCCGAGCGGCCGGCGGTCGTGATCGGGCAGGGGGCGCTGGGCGATCCGGCGACCCTCGCCGCCGCGGCCGCCTTCGCCAGCGCCGTCGGCGTGGTCAGGGACGGCTGGAACGGCTGGAACGTGCTTCACACCGCGGCCGCCCGCGTCGGCGGGCTCGACATGGGCTTCGTCCCGGGAGCGGGCGGCAAGACTGCCAGTGACATGGTGCGGAAAGGCGCGCTCGACGTGCTCGTCCTGCTCGGCGCCGACGAGATCGACCTCGCCGAAACCGACGCCTTCGTCGTCTATCTCGGCACGCACGGCGACGCCGGCGCGCACCGGGCCGACGTGATCCTGCCAGGCGCCGCCTACACCGAGAAGAACGGGCTTTACGTCAATACCGAGGGCCGGGTGCAGCGGGGCGAGCGGGCGGTGTTCCCGAAGGGCGAGGCGCGGGAGGACTGGACGATCCTGCGCGCGCTGTCCGAGCGGCTGGGCGCGACGCTGCCGTACGATTCGCTCGAGCAGCTGCGGGCGAAGCTGTTCGCCGACCACCCGACCTTCGGCCAGATCGACTACGCGCCCGGATCGTCACCGACGGCGTTCGACCTCGCCGGCCTCGGCGCCGCGGGCGAGATTTCCGACGCGCCGCTGGCCAGCCCGATCAAGGCGTTCCACCTGACCAATCCCGTCGCCCGAGCGAGCGTCACCATGGCCGAGTGCGCCGCGCTGGTCTCGGGCGTGCAGAAGATGGCCGCGGAGTAGGCGCCGGCGATGACCGCTTTCATGAGCACGCCGGGCGGCTGGGTACTGATAACCCTGGGCCAGATCCTGCTGTTCACCCTCTTCGTCCTGCTGTCGTGCGCCTTCCTGATCTGGGGCGACCGCAAGCTGTTCGCCGGCGTTGGCATGCGCAAAGGCCCGAACGTGGTCGGTCCGTTCGGCCTGCTGCAGTCGTTCGCCGACCTCGGCAAGTTCCTGCTGAAGGAGCGGGTGATCCCGGCCGGCGCCGACAAGACGGTGTTCCTGCTGGCGCCGCTGATCAGCGTGACGCTGGCGCTCGGGGCCTGGGCCGCCATTCCGCTGGCGCCAGGATGGGTGGTGGCCAACATCAACGTCGGCATCCTCTACCTGTTCGCCGTCTCCTCGATGGGCGTCTACGGCATCATCATGGGCGGGTGGGCGTCCAACTCGAAGTACCCGTTTCTGGGCGCCCTGCGCTCGGCGGCGCAGATGATCAGCTACGAGGTCTCGATCGGCTTCGTGATCGTCACCGTGATCCTGCTCGCCGGGTCGATGAACCTCTCGACCATCGCAGAGAAACAGGACGGCGGTTTCTGGAACTGGAATTTCATCGGCGGCGGCGGCCTGAAGGGGCTGCCGGCGGCGATCGTGATGATTCCGATGACGGTGATCTTCTTCATCTCGACCCTGGCCGAGACCAACCGCCCGCCGTTCGACCTGCCGGAGGCCGAGTCGGAGCTCGTGGCCGGCTATCAGGTCGAATACGGCTCGACGCCCTACATGCTGTTCTACCTGGCCGAGACCGCGAACATTATCCTGATGAGCGGGCTCATCGCCGTGCTGTTCTTCGGTGGTTGGCATGCGCCCTGGCCGGAGCCCTACCTCAAAGGCTGGAACCCAACGGTCGTCAGCCTCTGGGGCTTCGCTATCTTCTTCGGCAAGACCCTGTTCTTCTTCCTGCTCAACGGCATGGTCCGCGCGGTCGTGCCGCGTTACCGCTACGACCAGCTGATGCGGCTGGGCTGGAAGGTGTTCCTGCCGACCTCGCTCGCGGCGGTGGCGCTGATGGGCGCCTGGGTCGTGAGGCCGTTCTGATGCGCCGCCTGCTGACCATCGCCGCCCTCGCCACCCTGGCCGGCTGCGCCAGCAGCGGGCCCGAGGGCAACACCTGGTACCAGCACGGCGACGCCAACTACGACGCGCTGAAGGCGGCCTCCGACGCCTGCACGTCCAAGGGCGGCGTGTTCCAGCTGAAGACCGGCGGCGATCCGACCCACCTGGGCGACTATGCCTGCAACCCGAAGAAGGCGAGCTGATGCTGAACCGGATCGGCCAGGCGTTGCGCGGGGCGGCGCTGATGGACTTCGCCGGCGCGTTCGCGCTTGGGTTCCGTTACCTGATTTCGCCCAAGGCCACCGTGCAATACCCACACGAGCGCAACCCGCAATCGCCCCGGTTCCGCGGCGAGCACGCCCTGCGGCGATATCCCAACGGCGAGGAGCGTTGCATCGCCTGCAAGCTCTGCGAGGCGATCTGTCCGGCCCAGGCCATCACCATCGAGGCCGAGCCGCGCGACGACGGCAGCCGGCGAACGACGCGCTACGACATCGACATGGTCAAATGCATCTACTGTGGCATGTGCCAGGAGGCGTGCCCGGTCGATGCGATCGTCGAAGGCCCGAACACCGAGTACGCCGTCGAGACCCGCGAGGAGCTCTACTACGACAAGGAGCGGCTGCTCGCGAACGGCGACCGCTGGGAGCGCGAGATCGCCCGCAATCTCGAGCTCGACGCGCCTTACCGCTGATGGGCCATTCGATTCCGCGCGCCGCGACGCAAAACCGGTTTCCAGAAACGCTGAACGCGCTAAGAGACGGGCGCGATTCAGGGGGGCATGGCGATCGCGCCGGGCGCCGGATCGTCTTGGCTCTTATGGGACGGGGGTAGCGGCGGCCGATGGACGTGCAGGCGATCGCCTTTTACCTGCTTGCGGCGGTGATGCTGGCCAGCGCGCTGGCGGTCGTGTTCGCCCGCAATCCGGTGCACTCGGTGCTGTTTCTGATCGCCGCCTTCTTCTCGGCGGCCGGCCTCTTCGTGCTGCTCGGAGCCGAGTTCCTGGCGATGCTGCTGGTGATCGTCTACGTCGGCGCCGTCGCGGTGCTGTTCCTGTTCGTGGTGATGATGCTCGACGTCGACTTCGCGGCGTTGAAGGAGGGCTTCACCCGTTATCTGCCGCTGGGGGCGCTGGTCGCCGGCGTCGCGGCGATCGAGATGGCGGTCGTGGCGCTGGCGATTGGCGCGCAGGGCGCAGCCGGCAAGAACCTCGCGCCGATGGCGAGCGCGGCCGGCGTCTCCAACGCGGAGACCATCGGTCGGGTGCTCTATACGAACTACGTCTACTACTTCCAGGCCGCCGGTCTGGTGCTGCTGGTGGCGATGATCGGGGCGATCGTGCTGACGCTGAAGCACAAGCCGGGCGTGCGCCGCCAGGTGATCGCCGACCAGGTCGCCCGCACGCCGGCGACCGGCATGCGGGTGGTGCAGATCAAGTCTGGCGAGGGGATAGCGCCATGATCGGCCTTGGCCACTACCTGTTCGTCGCCGCGCTGCTGTTCACGATCGGCGTGTTCGGGATCTTCGTGAACCGCAAGAACGTGATCGTCATCCTGATGTCGATCGAGTTGATCCTGCTGGCCGTGAACATCAATCTGGTCGCCTTCTCGGCCTACCTGCACGACGTCACCGGCCAGATCTTCGCGATGATCGTGCTGACCGTCGCCGCCGCCGAAGCCGCCGTCGGCCTCGCGATCCTGGTCACCTTCTTCCGCAACCGCGGCGACATCGCCGTGGACGACGCCTCGATGATGAAGGGGTAGGGCGGATGTCGCACACCACTCCGCTCTTCCCCGCGAAAGCGGGGACCCAGGCGTTTTATCGTCGGGCGCAGCGGCTTGCAGAAGAATTCCTGGGCCCCCGCTTTCGCGGGGGAGAGCGGGGGGCCGGCGTGAGTCCCCAGCTCATCGTCACCGTCGCCGTTATCGCCCCAATGGTCGGCGCGATTGTCGTCGGACTGTTCGGCCGCCGGATCGGCGATGTCGCATCGATGAGCATCACGACAGGGCTGCTGTTCCTGTCCTGCGCTCTGGGCTGGCTGACGTTCTTCAACACCGTCTACGGCGGCTGGCATTTCACCCACGAGATCGCCCCGTTCATCGACGTCGGCGCGTTCCGGTCGGCCTGGAGCGTGCGCGTCGACAGTCTCTCGGCGGTGATGCTGATCGTGGTGACCACCGTCTCGGCGCTCGTGCACCTCTATTCCTGGGGCTACATGGCCGAGGACAACTCCAAACCCCGGTTCTTCGCCTACCTCTCGCTGTTCACCTTCGCGATGCTGGCGCTGGTGACCGCGGCCGACTTCATGCAGCTGTTCTTCGGCTGGGAAGGCGTGGGCCTGGCGAGCTACCTGCTGATCGGGTTCTGGTTCAGACGCCCGGCCCCGCCCGCAGCGGCGATCAAGGCGTTCGTGGTCAACCGGGTCGGCGACTTCGGCTTCGCGCTCGGGATCATGACCACGTTCTGGGTGTTCGGCACCATCCGCTTCGCCGAGATCTTCCCGCACGTCGCCGAGCACGCCAGGCAGGGCTGGGCGTTCGCCGGCCATCAGTTCTACGCGGTCGACCTCGCCTGCGCACTGCTCTTCGTCGGGGCGATGGGCAAGTCGGCGCAGTTCTTCCTGCACACCTGGCTGCCGGACGCGATGGAGGGCCCGACCCCGGTCTCGGCCCTGATCCATGCCGCGACCATGGTCACCGCCGGCGTCTACATGGTCTGCCTGCTCTCGCCGATGTTCGAATATGCGCCGACGGCGAAGGCGATCGTGACGATCATCGGGGCGGTGACCGCGCTGTTCGCCGCGACTGTCGGCCTGGCCCAGAACGACATCAAGCGGGTGATCGCCTACTCGACCTGCTCGCAGCTCGGCTACATGTTCTTCGCCGCCGGGGTCGGGGCCTACCAGGCGTCGATGTTCCACCTCTTCACCCACGCCTTCTTCAAGGGCCTGCTGTTCCTGGCCGCCGGCAGCGTGATCAACGCCATGCACCACGAGCAGGACATGCGGGCGATGGGCGGGCTGTGGCGCAAGATCCCGATCACCTACGCGGTGATGCTGGCCGGCACCCTGGCGATCACCGGAGTCGGGCTCGGCATCGGCGGGGTCGAGCTGGGCTTCGCCGGCTTCTACTCCAAGGACGCGATCATCAACGCGGCCTACCTCGCGTCGACCCACGGCAGCGGGGTCGGCAGCTTCGCCTTCATCGTGGGCATCCTCGCAGCGGGCCTGACCTCGTTCTACTCGTGGCGGCTGATCTTCATGACCTTCCATGGCGCGCCGAAGTGGGCCGCGGACGCCGGCCACGACGCGCACAGCCAGGGCGATCAGGCCCACGACGCCCACGGTCACGACGACCACCATGGCCCGCTCGATCCGCACGAGAGCCCATGGGTGATGTTGGTCCCGCTACTGGTGTTGGCCGCCGGCGCCGTGTTCGCCGGCATGCTTTTCGCCCCGTCGTTCATCGGTGAGGGCCGGCTGGAATTCTGGAAGGGCGCGATCTTCAAGCTTGGCGCGCCGCCGTTGGCGGAAGCCTCGGCGCTGCCCTGGTATGTTGTCTGGGCGCCGCTGACCGTCACCGCGATCGGCTTCGCCTCGGCCTGGTGGGTCTACATCGCCAACGAGGGCATGGGCGCGCGGATCGCGGCGCGGAAAGGCCCGGTCTGGAGCTTCCTCTACAACAAGTGGTACTTCGACGAGCTCTACGACGCGACCTTCGTGCGGCTCGCGCGCTGGCTGGGCGACCTGTTCTGGAAGGGCGGCGACCAGAAGATCATCGACGGGCTCGGACCCGACGGCGTCTCGGCTGTCAGCTACGTGATCGGCCGCCGCACCGGCCGGTTCCAGACCGGCTACGTCTACCACTACGCCTTCGTCATGCTGGTCGGCGTGGTTGCGCTGCTGTCTTACGGCCTCTGGTTCTTCTCGAGGGGGGCGCGCTAGATGGGCGGCCTCCTCTCCATCGTCACCTTCCTGCCGCTGGCCGGCGTCGCGGCGATCCTGGCGCTGAAGGCGTTCGCGGCTGACGAAGCGCGGGCGAACGGCGCCGCGCGCTGGATCGCCCTGGCGGTGACGCTGGCGACGTTCGCGCTCTCGGTGCTGCTGGTTGTCCAGTTCGACGGCGCCAAACCCGGCTTCCAGTTTGTCGAGGATGCGCCCTGGTTCGCCGGGCTGCACTACCGCATGGGCGTCGACGGCATCTCGGTGCTGTTCGTGCTCTTGACCGCGTTCCTGATGCCGATCTGCATCCTCGCCAGCTGGACCTCGATCACCAATCGGGTGCTCGAGTACATGATCGCGTTCCTGGTGCTCGAGACCCTGGTGATCGGGGTGTTCTGCGCGCTGGACCTGATCCTGTTCTACCTGTTCTTCGAGGGTCAGCTGATCCCGATGTTCCTGATCATCGGCATCTGGGGCGGCCAGCGGCGGGTCTACGCGGCGTTCAAGTTCTTCCTCTACACCCTGCTGGGCTCGGTGCTGATGCTGGCGGCGATCCTGTTCATGATCAGCGTCGCCGGCACCAGCTCGATCCCGGAGCTGATGCGCTACCACTTCGCCCCGGGCGCCCAGACCTGGATGTGGCTGGCGTTCTTCGCCTCGTTCGCGGTGAAGACGCCGATGTGGCCGGTGCACACCTGGCTGCCGGACGCGCACGTCGAAGCGCCGACGGCGGGCTCGGTGATCCTGGCGGGCATCCTGTTGAAGATGGGCGGGTACGGTTTCCTGCGCTTCTCGCTGCCGATGTTCCCGCAGGCCAGCGTGCAGTTCACGCCGCTGATCTTCACCCTGTCGGTGATCGCGATCGTCTACACCTCGCTGGTCGCGTTCCGGCAGACCGACTTCAAGAAGCTGATCGCCTATACGTCGGTGGCGCACATGGGCTTCGTCACCATGGGCATCTTCTCCGGCAACATTCAGGGCGAGCAGGGCGCGATCTTCCAGATGCTCAGCCACGGGGTCATCTCGGGCGCGCTCTTCCTCTGCGTCGGGGTGGTCTACGACCGGATGCACACCCGCGAGATCGCCTTCTACGGGGGACTCGCGAACCGGATGCCCTGGTACGCGGCGACCTTCATGCTGTTCACCATGGGCAACGTCGGCCTGCCCGGCACCAGCGGCTTCGTCGGCGAGATCCTGTCCATGACCGGGGCTTACCGCGCCTCGACCTGGACCGCGATCATCGCCGCGACCGGGGTGATCCTCTCGGCGGTCTACATGCTGACGGTCTATCGGCGGGTGATCTTCGGCGAGATCACCAATTCGGCGCTGGCCACCATCTCCGACCTGGGCAGCCGCGAGGTGCTGATCTTCGCGCCGCTGATCGTCGGCACGCTGGTCCTGGGTTTCGCGCCGGGACTGGTGTTCGAGGTGACCGGCGCGGCGACGCAGGCGTTGGTCGCCGCCTATAGCGCAGCAATGGGCGGATAGGCGATGAACCTCTCCCACGACGCCTTGCTGGCCCTGCCGGAGCTGATCCTGACCGGCGCGTCACTGCTGCTGCTGGTCTGGGGCGCCTACGCCAAGAAGACCGGTCCGGTGTTCACGCTCGCCGCCATCGTGGCCCTGGCCGCCGCCGCCTTCGCCGCGGCGACCGGGCAGGGCGGACGGGCGTTCGGCGGGGCGCTGATCGCCGACGACGGCGCCGGCTTCGCCAAGGTGGCGATTTTCGCCGCCAGCGCGGTCGCGATCCTGCTCTGCGAGCGCTGGTTCACCCAAAAAGGCACGCAGCGCTTCGAGCTCACCGTGCTGATCCTGCTGGCCGCGCTCGGCATGGGGGTGATGGTCTCGGCCGGCGACCTGATCTCGCTCTACGTCGGCATCGAGCTGCACTCGCTGGCGCTCTACATCCTGGCCGCCTTCCAGCGCGACGACGCCAAGAGCTCCGAGGCGGGACTGAAGTACTTCGTGCTGGGCGCGCTCTCGTCGGGCCTGCTGCTCTACGGCGCCTCGCTGGTCTACGGCTTCGCCGGCTCGACCAACTTCCTGGCGATCGCCGCGGCCACCAAGGGCAGCGCCCACGTCGGCGTGATCTTCGGCCTCGTGTTCCTGATCTGCGGCATCGGCTTCAAGGTCTCCGCCGCGCCGTTCCACATGTGGACGCCGGATGTCTACGAAGGCGCGCCGACGCCGATCGTCGGCTTCTTCGCCGGCGCGCCGAAGCTGGCGGCGATGGCGCTGTTTGCGCGGCTGCTGACCGAGGCGTTCGGCGGCGTCACCGACCAGTGGCGCCAGGTGGTGCTGATCGTGGCGCTGCTGTCGGTGTTCGTCGGCGCCTTCGCCGGCCTCGCGCAGAACAACCTCAAGCGCCTGTGGGCCTACTCGTCGATCGCCAACATCGGCTACGCCCTGGTCGGCCTCGCCGCCGGCGGGACGGCCGGCGTGCAGTCGATGCTGATCTTCATGGTGCTCTACACCATCGACGTGACCGGCTTCTTCGCCTGCCTGACAGCGTTGAACCGGGGCGGGAAGGCGATGAAGTCGTTCGACGACTTCGCCGGCCTCACCCGCGAGCGGCCGGCGCTGGCGCTGGCGATCACCGCTTTCTCGCTCTCGGCGCTGGGGCTGCCGCCGCTGTCCGGCTTCTTCGCCAAGTTCTACGTGTTCAAGGCGGCGCTGGCCGCCGGGCCGCTCACCACCTGGGCGGCGATCGCGGCGCTGGTCGGCAGCGTGGTGGCGGCGTTCTATTACCTGCGGCTGATCAAGGTGATGTGGCTCGATCCGGCGCCCGGCCACACCGACGCCCCGTCGGGCGGCGCGGTGGCGATCGCCTATGCCGCGGCCCTGTTCGCGATCCCGGTCGTGTGGATCGCCCTCACCTGGCTGGACCCGCTGAGCCTCAACGCCGCCGCCGCCTTCGTGCGCTGAGCCCGCGATGGCGCTGCCCCCAATCGAGGCGCTGGACGAGGTCGAACTCCACCAACGCCGAGGCGCACCGCCGCGCCGACGCCGGCGAGCGCGGCCCGCTCTGGATCACCGCGAGGCGCCAGACCGCCGGACGCGGGCGGCGCGGCCGAGCCTGGGAGACGGGCGCCGGCAACCTCGCCGCCACCCTGCTGGTCCACACCGACAAGCCGCCGGCCGAGGCCGCGCAGATCTCGTTCGTGGCCGCGCTGGCGGTCGCCGACCTCGCCAGCGCCTACGTCCCGGCTTCGCTGGTCAGCCTGAAGTGGCCGAACGACCCGATGGTCGCGGGCAAGAAGGCCGCCGGCATCCTGGTCGAGTCCGGGCCCCATCCGGCGGGGGGGCTCTGGCTCGCCGTGGGTTGCGGCGTCAACCTGGCGACTCCGCCCGACTCAGCGGACCGCCCCGCGACCGCGTTCGCCCTGCACATGCGCGCCCCACCACCGCCGCCACACGAGGCGCTCACCGTACTGGCCGAAAGCTTCGAACGCTGGCGCGGGCTCTGGGAGCGGCTCGGCTTCGCACCGATCGCCGAGGCCTGGACCGCCAAGGCCCACGGCCTAGGCGAAGTCTGCACCGCGCGCCTGCCGGGCGAGACCATCGCCGGGATCGCCGAGGGACTCGACAGCGACGGCGCGCTACGGCTTAGGACCGCCTCGGGCGTCGTACGCCGGATCACCGCCGGCGACGTGTTTTTCGGGGCGGGGTGAAAGAATGAGCCACGGAAAACACGGAAAACACGGAAGGTGCGGCCACTACGGCCCTCGCTCATCCGAGGCGGGACCAGGCGATGGACGATGAAAAGCACGGTCCGGACGGAAATCTCCTTAACTCGGAGGAGACGTTCCGAATCCGCAGCGCGGTTTTCGAGGTCAGTCGGCAACTTGGGACGGGCTTTCTCGAGGCAGTCTACCAAGAAGCGCTCGCTCTGGAGTTCCAGGAGCGAGAGATCCCGTTCGTTGCCACGCCGGCGCTGGGCATCACCTACAAAGGGACGCTGCTCGCTCAATCCTATCGGCCTGATTTCGTCTGCTTCGACAGCGTCATCGTCGAACTCAAGGTCGTGCGCGAGCTGGCGCCTGAACATCGGGCGCAAACGCTCAACTACCTGAAGGCGACCGGACTGCGCGTCGGCTTACTCGTGAACTTCGGATGTGCGCCAAAGGCGCGGGTGGAAAGACTGGTGATGTGATCTGCGTTTCCGTGCTTTCCGTGTTTTCCGTGGCCAAACTTCTTGGTCGGCCGATGTGGGAGGGGCCTGATGCTGTTGGCGATCGAGCAGGGCAACACCAACACCCTCTTCGCGGTGCACGACGGCCAGACCTGGATCGCGCAGTGGCGGGCGGCGACCGAGTCGACCCGCACCGCGGACGAATACGCGGTCTGGCTGGTGCAGCTGCTGGCGATGAGCGGGCTGAGCCTCGGTCAGCTCGACGCCTGCATCATATCCAGCGTCGTGCCGCAGTCGCTGTTCAACCTGCGCAATCTGTCGCGCCGCTACCTGCACGTCGAGCCGCTGGTGATCGGCGAGAACGCCGACCTCGGCATCGAGGTGCGGATCCTGAAGCCGTCGGAAGCGGGCGCCGACCGGCTGGTGAACGCGATCGGCGCGCATGCCGCCTATCCCGGCGACCTGCTGGTGATCGACAGCGGCACCGCCACCACCTTCGACGTCGTCGCCGGCGACGGCGCCTTCGAGGGCGGGGTGATCGCGCCGGGCATCAACCTCTCCATGCAGGCCCTGCACGACGCGGCGGCGCAGCTGCCTCGGGTCGCGATCCGCCGGCCGAGCGGCAACCGCGTGGTCGGCGTCGACACGGTGGGCGCGATGCAGTCCGGCGTGTTCTGGGGCTACATCGCCATGATCGAGGGCCTGGTCGCGCGCATCAAGGCCGAGTGGGGCAAGCCGCTGACCGTGATCGGCACCGGCGGCATCGCCTCGCTGTTCGAGAACGCCACCACCGCGATCGACCATTTCGACCACGACCTCACCATCCGCGGCCTGCTCGAAATCCACCGCCGGAACACCCATCTGGCAGCTGGATGAACCAGTTCGAACTGATGGTCCCTTGCTCCTCACCTCGCGTAGGCGAGGGGAGGTGTCGCTTGGCGAGCCGCGGCAAGGCGAGCCGCGACGGAGGGGTGACGCGCACCGATGGCAGTGACAGCCCTGCGCCGCCGGTCCCCCCATCGTCGCGCATCGGCGCTGACGCGCCTCGCTTGCGACACTTCCCCCCGCAGGCGGGGGGAAGAGCGAGGCGCCGATGACCGTTTCCCCCGAAGACGAGCTCGTCTTCCTGCCGCTGGGCGGGTCGAACGAGATCGGCATGAACTTCAACCTCTACGGCTTCGGCCCGCCGCACGCCCGCAAGTGGATCGTGGTCGACCTCGGCGTCACCTTCGGCGACCAGACCACGCCCGGCGTCGAGATCATCCTGCCGGACCCGACGTTCATCGAGGAGCACGCCGAGGACATCCTCGGCATCGTGCTGACCCACGCCCACGAGGACCACATCGGCGCGGTGGGCTGGCTGTGGCCGCGGCTGAAGGCGCCCCTCTATGCGACGCCGTTCACCGCCTTCCTGTTGCGGGAGAAGCTGCGCGAAAAGGGCCTGCTCGATGAAGCGCGGATCACCGAGGTGCCGCTGTCCGGTTCGATTAAGCTCGGCCCGTTCGACCTGACGCTGATCACGCTCACCCACTCGATCCCGGAGCCCAACGGCCTGGCGATCAAGACCCCGCTGGGCACGATCCTGCACACCGGCGACTGGAAGATCGATCCGGACCCGCTGACCGGCGGCGTCACCGACCAGGACGCGATCCGCAGGCTGGGCGACGAGGGCATCCTCGCCATGGTCTGCGATAGCACCAACGTGTTCGTCGACGGCGAGGCGGGCTCGGAGGCCACCGTTCGCGAGGTGCTGGGCAAGCTGATCGGCACGCTGAAGGGCAAGGTCGCCGCCGCCTGCTTCGCCTCCAACGTGGCGCGGATGGACTCGATCATCCGCGCCGCCGAGGCCAACGACCGCCGGGTCTGCCTGGTCGGCCGCTCGATGATCCGGATGTCGGCGGCGGCCCGCTCGGTCGGCCTGTTGGCCGGCGTGCAGCCGTTCATCAGCGACGCCGAGGCCGGCTACTTCCCGGCCGACAAGGTGCTCTACCTCTGCACCGGCAGCCAGGGCGAGGTCCGCGCGGCGCTGGCCCGGGTCGCGGACGGCACGCATCCGCACCTGACGCTTGGGCAGGGGGACAGCTGCGTGTTCTCCTCGCGGGTGATCCCCGGCAACGAGATCCCGATCCGCAACATGCAGAACAAGCTGGCCGACCGCGGCGTGCGGCTGTTCACCGAGCGCGACCACCCCGGCCTGCACGTCAGCGGCCACCCCTGCCGCGACGAGCTGAAGCAGATGTACCAGTGGGCCCGGCCGAAGATCGCGGTGCCGACCCACGGCGAGCGGCGCCACCTCTTGGAGCACGTGAACCTCGCGCGGGACCTGCAGGTGGCGGAGGCCATCGCGCCGCGCAACGGCGACATGGTGCGCCTGGCGCCCGGCCGCGCCGCGATCATCGACGAGGTCCCGGCCGGCCGGCTCTACGTCGACGGCGGCATGGTCACGCCGGAGAACGGCGAGGCGCTGCGCGAGCGGCGGCATGCCGCGTTCAATGGGGTGCTGACCGTCGCCGTCGCGCTCGACCACCGCGGCCGGATCGCCTCGGGGCCGCAGGTGCGGGCGCTCGGCCTGCCGGGGGACGAGGACTACGACCTGGACGAAGCGCTCGATGATCTCGCCGCCGAGGCGGAGGCGGCGCTGAAGCAACTCTCCGGCCCCGACCGCGACGACGACCAGACGGTGGAGCAGGCGCTGTCGCGGGCGCTGAAGAAGGCCGCCTTCCGGATCTGGGAGCGGCGGCCCGTGGTAGAGACGACGGTGCTGCGGGTGTGACCAAATCCCGGCAGAAAATGCCCCGAGCGGCCTGTGGATAACTCTACAACACCGTAGATAACGGAGGCGGGTTTCGGGCGAACGACAGATCCGTGCGCGCGGCGGCCGGTTTGGCGCACGTTCTTTCCGTTTACGATCTCAAAGAGCCGGTCGACCCCAGCGGGCGCCATCCGCGATGGATCGCGCGGCTGAGTCGCCGTCAAGCCTGATGCCGGTCATCGCCGGGCGGCAGTCCCGGCGACCCAAGGACACCGAACGCGCCATGGCTGCGCCAGGCGCAGCCACGGCTCAGGCCGTGTTCATAGGCAGCCGGGACTTACGCCCGGCTGTGACCGGCGGAGGGGGGAGACTGTGCGACGGCTTGCCGCCACCCGGCCCAGCGCCTGCGCTTCTTCGAGCACGGTCGCCGAAGGTGCGGGTGCGGCGGCGGAAATCGGCGATGGCCTGGGCCAGGTCCGAACCGTCGAAGTCCGGCCACATGCGGCGGGTGAACCAGAGTTCGGCGAACGCGCATTCCCAGAGCATGAAGTCGGAGAGGCGTTGTTCGCCGCCGGTGCGGATCATCAGGTCGACTGGGCCAATGGCCGGATCGCCGGCGATCACGCGGTCGAGGTCGTCCAGCGAGGCGGCGGGACCCAGCCGGGCGGCGGCCGAGGCAATGGCCTCGCGGGAGGAATAATCGAGCGCGATCCGCAGGTTGAGGCGATCATTTGAAGCGGTCTCTGCTTCGATCGCACTGACCGCGGCCGCAAGGTCGGCCGGCAGGCGGTCGCGGCGGCCCATCATCGTCAGGCGCGCGCCGCCCTCGATCAGCCGCGGCGCGTCGGTCTCCAGGTAAGACCGGAACAGCGCCATCAGCGCGTTCACCTCGCCGGCCGGCCGCTGCCAGTTGGCGGCGGCGAAGGCGAACAGGGTCAGGGTGGTTACGCCGAGATCCGGCGCGGCCTCGACCGTCCGGCGAACGGCGTCGGCGCCGGCCTGGTGGCCGTCGCTGCGGCTGAGCCCCTGGCGCACCCCCCAGCGGCCATTGCCGTCCATGATGATCGCGACGTGAAACGGCTCAACTTTTGGCCAAGTACTTTGCAATGAAAAGTATCCTTCCAAAAAAGGGGGTCAGGCCGGGGCGACGCCGGGCAGGGGGCCATCGTTCGGCTGCGCCTTGGCGGCCGCGGCGGCTTCGCGCACCACCTGGTTGAGCACCTCGAGGTATTCCAGGAAGCGGGCGCGACCCTCGGCCGTGATCCGGCAGACGGTCTGCGGCCGGTTGCGCTCGAAGCCCTTGGTCACCTCCACGAGGCCGGTCTCCTGCAGCACCGCCAGGTGGCGGCTGAGGTTGCCGTCGGTGAGGCCGCAGAGCCGGCGCAGGTCGCCGAACGCCAGGCCGTTGGGGTTGGCGGTCAGCGAGGTCAGGATGCCAAGCCGGGCGCGCTCGTGGATCACCCGGTCGAGGCCCTCGTAGGCGAAAGGGGCCGGCTCACTCATCGCGCTCTCCGGCAAAGCGCAACACCGCCGCCACCAGCAGCTGGCCGACGCCGAACGGCGCGCCCATGGTCCAGGCGGAGAAGGCGTGCAGCCCTTGCGCATAGGCGAGGCAGGCGAGGCCGCTGGCCACATACCAGCCGCCTACCAGCAGCAGGCCGCGGGGAAGGAAGCGGCACGAGGCGAACACGCCGAGCCCGAAGGTGATCTGCCAGAGCCCCGGCGTCATCCAGAGGGTCTGCGGTGCGAACCAGGCCAGCACGGCCGTCAGCAGCACGCCGGCGCCCGCCGCCGGCAGGAACTGCAGCACCGCCGCGGCGATCATCTCGTCGGCGAGGCGCGAGTGCAGCCGGCGGGAGCGGTCGACCATCTCCAGCCCGATCACCGCCCCGGAGACTCCGGCCACCGCGATCCAGAGCGCCAGGAAGTGGACGACGTCGGTCCCCGGCATCCAGCGGCCCTGGCCGATGGCGGCGAGGATCGCCAGCACGCCGGTCGCGGCGAACGCGGTCGGCCCCAGCCCGTGGAACCGCTCGCCCCGCGCCAGCTGGCTGCGGATGGCGCCGATCTCCGCGAGCGCCCGGTCGAGATCCTGCATGTCACCCCCCGCTTTGTAACGCAAAGTACGCGAGGTCGCGAAGGGTCGCAATGGGGGCCGTCGTTACGGTTTGGTCATCTGGCCGGATGCGCCGCCGCCGGAGTCTCCCAGGACCCAGGCGGAGAGCTCGGCGATCGGCTCGAACCCGAGGCTCGTGTAGAGCGGCCGGCCCGCCTCGGTAGCGCCCAGGTGGAAGCGCTGCACGCCCCGGTTCCGATAGTCGTCCATCACCTGAGTGAGCAGGGCGCGGCCCGCGCCTTTGCCTTGATGCTCCGGCAGCGTGGCCATGAGCGAGATCCCCGCCGTGTTTCCCGTGGCCGTCACGGAGACGGCGCTCATCGGTCCGTCGTCGCCCCAGGCGATATAGGCCTCCACGCCAGCTGTCTCGGTGAGCCCCGCATCGATGCACCTGGCGACGGCGTCGCGCGGCACATCGAAGGCGGCGGCGACGAGATCGCCCGCGATGCCGACCAGCTCGGCGCCTAGCGCACGGGTGACCTTCATGGGGCGGGTCGGCCGAACGCGAGCTCCGGCGCGCAGCACCATGAGCGGTGAACTGCCCACGGCCTCGAGGCCGAGCCGCGCTGCAACGGGCGCCAGAGCCGACGCCACATGGGGACTCATCATGGCCGTCAGCGGCAGCCCTCGCGCCTTCGTCCGCGCCACCGAACGGGTGAGGAAGGCCTCGGCGTCGCGGTCGGGGCCGAGGATCAGCATATTGAAGTCGGCCAGCGGCTCGTCGGTCAGACCCAGGACGCAGTTCCGCGTCATGTGCAGTTCGAACCCCGGCGCGGCGCTCATCTGGGCGACAAGCGCGCGTACACAGAGCCTGATCAGCTCTTCAGTCTCATCCATCGGTCTCGCCCCGGGGCTCAGTCGCGTCTGGCCAGGCCAGCCCCAGCGTTTCGGCCGGGGTAGCGGCGGCCAAGCCTAGCCCTGCACCGTCCCCGCCTTGAACATCTCCGTCCACCGCGCCCGGGTGGCCTCGATGCGAGGGGTGATCTCCTGCAGCATCGCGGCGGGCGCGTCGCCGACCGGATAGTGCAGCGCCTCGTCGTGGGCGGCGCGCCAGACCACCTCGGCGGCGGCTTCGACCGGCAGTGGACCGCCGGGCATGCGCGAGATCGCCTCGCGGAAGGTGAAGCCGCCGGGGCCCGAGGCCTTGTCCAGCAGCGGCGTCTCGATCACCGTCGGCTCCACGCAACTGACCCGCACGCCGGAGCGCATGAACTCGATGTCGAGCGCCTCGGAGAGCCCGCGCACGGCGAACTTGGTGGCCGAATAGACCGCCAGCCTCGGCGAGCCGGTGAGGGCGGCCGCCGAGGCGATGTTGATCAGGCGCGAACCGGGCGTCTTCTTCAGCCGCTCGTGGCCGAGATAGGCGCCCAGAATGACGCCGCGCAGGTTGATGTCGATCTGGTCGTCGAAGTCCTTCGGGGTCTGCTCGGCGAACCAGCCGTAGCGGGCGATGCCGGCGTTGTTGACCAGCACGTCGAGCCGCCCGCCGGCGGCCTCGACGAAGGCGTCGAGCGCGCGCTCCCACTCGTCGGCCTTGCGCACGTCGTGCAGCACGGTGAAGCCGGCGTTGTCGCCGCCGATCGCCGCCAGCGCCGACTTCAGGCCGGGCCCGTCGATGTCCGACAGCCCCACCAGCCACCCTTCGCCGGCGAACCGCTTGGCGGTGGCCAGGCCAATGCCGCTGGCCGCCCCGGTGATGAAGATCGCCCTGCGTTCCGTCGCCATGCGCGGCTCCCCCTGTTGTCTGCTCGCGCCAACCTAACCCAACGCCCAGCGCGGCGCGAGGCGACCCGACCGCAGCTCTCAGAGGCCGGTGAGCGTCACAGCTGGTAGCCGCCGTGCCGGATGCCCTCCAGCAGACCCGCGTGGGTTGGTCGCCAGCCGAAGGTCGCCTGGGTGACGGCGCTGGAGGCCACGGTGTCGGCCATGACGAACATCGCCAGCCAGCCGAACTGGGCGGCGGCCTCCTCGACGGTGAAGCTGCGCGTCGGAACGCCGACCGACTCGCCCACCGCCTCGGCGATGGCCTTCAGCGGGATGCCTTCCTCGGCCACGGCATGCAGCCGCGCGCCCGGCTCGGCGTTTTCCAGCGCCATGCGGAAGAGGCGGGCCGCGTCGAGCCGATGCGTCGCCGGCCAGCGGTTGGCGCCCTCGCCGACGTAGCCGGAGACACCGGTCGCGCGGGCGATCTCAGCCAGCATGCTGACCAGACCCTGGCGCTCCACGTCGTGCACCGAGGGCGCAAGCCGCACGACGCTGGCGCGCACGCTACGGTCGGCCGCCGCCAGGGTCAGGGTCTCGGTGAAACCGCGACCAGCGCCCGGCCCCTCGGACATCGGCGCGTCATGCTCCGTGCCGGGGCGGCTGGAGATCGGAAGCATCGCCGTGCCGGAGCTGCCGACGAACGGTTTGCCGGAGCCCGCCAGCGCATCCAACATCGCCTCGGTGGCGCGCCGGTCGACCTCGATGTTCTCCATGAACTTGGAGAAGTCGTGGATGAAGGCGGTGTGGATGACGCCGTCGGCCTCACGGGCGCCGTCGGCAAGGCCCGGCGGATCGCTGAGGTCGCCGCGGCGAACCTCGACGCCTTGTGCGGCGAGCCGGTCCGCGCCCTCGTCGCTGCGCGCCAGCCCCACCACCTGGTGGCCGGCGTCCTTGAGGTCCTGCACCACGATCTGGCCGATGAAGCCGGTGGCGCCGGTGACGAATACACGCATGTTCATTTCCGTTCTGGGTGGTTGGGTTGATCCTGGCCCATTCAGCCGATCGGAAAAGCCCGAATTTTATAGGGGTATGTCGACTAACGCTCTGCCGGCGCCTGCGTGGAATGGCGCTGGCGTGAGTGGTGGCGGGGGTGTCGCCGCGATGAGGCGCCGATCGCCGGGCGGGCAGGCCGGCCCCCGCCGCGCCTTCAATCCATCCGCCAACGGTGCTAGGGCTCGGCCATGATTGGACGCCTGAACCACGTCGGCATCGCCACGCCCTCGATCGAACAGTCCTGGAAGCTCTATCTCGAGGTCCTGGGCGCCACCAGGGTCACCGAGAAGAAGGCGCTGCCGGAGCAGGGGGTGTGGGTCAGCTTCGTCGAGTTGCCGAACGCCCAGATCGAGCTGATCGAGCCCTATGGCGAGAACTCGCCGATCACCGCGTTCCTGGAGAAGAACCCGCGTGGCGGCCAGCACCACGTCTGCTTCGAGGTGCCGGACATCATCGCCGCGCGCGACGACATGCGGGCCAAGGGCGCGACGGTGCTCGGGACCGGCGAGCCGCGCATCGGCGCCCACGGCGTGCCGGTGATCTTCGTCCATCCGAAGGACATGGGCGGGGTGCTGATCGAGCTGATGGCCGAGCCGAAAGAGGTTCACGCGTGATCCTCCTTCGCCAAGGCTTCGGAGGATTCATCCTCGGCGCGCCCGTCCTCCGAAGCTCCCGCAGGAGCCCAGGAGGATGAACCTGGAGACCTCGCTCGCGGTCTATCTGATCGTCTGGTGGGTGGTGCTGTTCGCGGTGCTGCCGATCGGCGTCGACCAGCCACGCCGAAGCTGGCATCCGCACGCCGGGCGGCGGCGATCCGGGCGCGCCGGTCGATCCGAAGCTGAAGCGCAAGTTCATCACCACCACCTGGGTCTCGGCGCTGCTGTTCGCGCCGTTCTGGATCGCCGTGCACTTCCACTGGCTCTCGCTCGGCATGCTCCGGGACGCTGGCTGACCGGCATGAGCGACGCGCCGGCGGCGCCGCCGTATAGCGCCCCTCCCTTCAGCGCCTGGGAGCGCGAAATCGCCGCCCGCTACCTGCGGGCTCGCCGCGACGAGGGCGGCGTCGCGCTGATCGCCGTGATCTCGTTCATCGCCATCACCCTGGCGGTCGCGGTGCTGATCATCGTCATCTCGGTGATGAACGGGTTTCGCACCAACCTCAGCGACCTGATCCTGGGTTTCAACGGCCACGACTACGTGGTCGTCTCCGGCCAGCCGCCGCCGCAGCGCGAGGCGACGATCCAGCGGATCCGGGCGTTGCCGCACGTGGCGCAGGCGATCCCGGTCGTCGAGTTGGAGGCGTTCGTGCAGAGCCAGAGCGGGGCGGCGGGGGCCGTGGTGCGCGGGGTCACGCCAGCCGACCTGAAGGCGATGAAGCTGATCGCCGGCAACCTCAAGGACGGCGCGCTGACCGGCTTCGGCGACGGCGACGACGGCGGCGACCGCGTGTTGCTGGGCGCGCGGCTGGCGCAGAGCCTGGGCGTCCGCGCCGGCGATCCGGTGACCCTGACCAGTCCCGCCAGCGCGCAGACCGCGATGGGCGCTGTGCCGATCCAGAAGACCTACGTCGTCGGCGCGATCTTCGAGGTCGGCATGAGCGAGTACGACCAGGCCTTCGCCTACATGCCACTGAAGCAGGCGCAGCTGTTCTTCGACCGCGGCGAGGGCGTCGACTACATCGAGGTCAAGCTGGACAACGTCGACCTGGCGCCTTCGATCAAGCCGGCGCTGGCCCAGGCGGCGGGGCCGGGCGCGGTCGTCACCGACTGGACCGAGAAGAACCAGGACTATTTCGGCGCGCTGCAGGTGGAACACAACGTGATGTTCCTGATCCTGGCGCTGCTGGTGCTGATCGCCTCGCTCAACATCATCTCGGCGCTGGTGATGCTGGTGAAGAACAAGGCGCGCGACATCGCCATCCTGCGCACCATCGGCGCGCGGCAGAGCTCGATCCTGCGGATCTTCTTCCTGTGCGGCTCGGCGATCGGGGCGGCGGGTACGGCGGCCGGGGTGCTGATCGGGCGTGCTGTTCTGCGCCTTCATCGTGCCGATCCAGCATTTCGTCGAGTGGCTGTTCGGCGTGCAGGTGTTCAACGCCAAGATCTACTTCCTCTCGCAGCTGCCGGCGCGGCTGGACGTGCGGGAGGTGGTGATCATCACCGTCTTCTCGCTGCTCTGCGCCTTCCTCTCGACGCTCTATCCGGCCTGGCGCGCCTCGCGGCTCGATCCGGTCGAGGCGCTCCGCTATGAGTGACCCGGTCCTCACCATCCGCGGCCTGAAGCGCACCTACGTCACCGGCGGTCGGTCGCTGGAGGTGCTGAAGGGCGCCGAGCTGGAGGTGTTCCCAGGCGAGCTGGTCGGCCTGATCGGGCCGTCGGGCTCCGGCAAGTCGTCGCTGCTGCACGCCGCGGGCCTGCTGGAGCATCCGACCGCCGGGACCATCGTCATCAACGGCGAGGACTGCTCGACGCTGTCCGACCGCGCCCGGACCCGCATCCGGCTGAGCGACATCGGCTTCGTCTACCAGTTCCACCACCTGCTGCCGGAGCTGTCGGCGCTCGACAACGTCGCGTTGCCGCTGATGATCGCCGGGCGTTCGCGGAAGGACGCGGAGGCGCGGGCCAGGAAGCTGCTCGAAGACCTGGGCCTCGCCGACCGGCTGACGCACCAGCCGGCCAAGCTTTCCGGCGGCGAGCAGCAGCGGGTCGCGGTGGCCCGGGCGCTGGCCAACAGTCCGCGCCTGCTGCTCTGCGACGAGCCGACCGGCAACCTCGACCCCACCACCTCCAAGACCGTGTTCCAGAGCCTGCACGACCAGGCCCGCCAGCGCGGCGTCGCCGCCGTGGTCGCCACCCACAACCTCGAGCTCACCAGCTTCATGGACCGGGTGCTGGCGCTGAAGGACGGGCGGCTGGAGCCGCAAATCCGATGAACCGGGTCCGCCGCGCATAGACGGCGGGGCATCTGGGGCCTTGACAGCCGTGGAACAAAAGGGGAATAAGCCGGACAGGAACAAACCAAGTACACGACTGCGGAGTTGTCCCCATGATTTGATTGGCCCGCGAAGGTCTGGCCCTTGCCTCGGTGGCGGGGTTCGTTTGGATGGTCTGCCAGGTGGCGAGCCTCGCCGGCTGAGTTGCACGGGGCAGAGGAGGGACGTTTGGCGCGCCTCGGCGAGGGCTTTGTTCATCTTCGCACACGCTCGGCCTGCTCCCTGCTGGAAGGCGCGATCAAGCCGGACGCGCTCGGAAAGCTTGCCCGCGACGCCGGCATGCCGGCGGCGGCGCTGACCGACCGGGCCAATCTGTTCGGCGCGCTGGAATTCTCGGTGGCGACCAAGGACGCCGGGGTGCAGCCGGTCGTCGGGTGCGCGCTGCCGGTGACCCGGATCGGGGAAGGACCGCCGGAGCGCTGGGCGCGGATCCCCACCATCGTGCTGCTGGCGCAGAACGAGACCGGCTGGCGTCACCTGACCGAACTGTCGTCCGCGGCCTATGTCGACGTCGCCGCCACCGACGAGCCGCACGTGCCCTGGACGCGGGTGGCGGAGAAGTCCGATGGGCTGATCCTGCTCTCGGGCGGACCGGACGGGCCGATCGATCCGCTGTTCGCCGCCGGGCGGACGGCCGACGCCGAGCGGGCGCTGGCGGAGATGGGCCGGGTGTTCGGCGACCGCTTCTATGTCGAGCTGCAGCGCCACGGCCTGCCGGTGGAGGCGACGTCGGAACCGGGGCTGGTGGCGTGGGCCTACGCGCATGACGTCCCGCTGGTGGCGACCAACGACGTCTATTTCGCCGCCGCGAAGACCTACCGCGCGCACGACGCGCTGCTCTGCATCGCCGACGGCGCCTTCCTGGGTCAGGACGAGCGGCGTCGGGTGACGCCCGAGCACTGGTTCAAGGGCGCGGACGAGATGCGCCGGCTGTTCGCCGACCTGCCGGAGGCCTGCGACAACACCCTCGAGATCGCCCGGCGCTGCGCCTTCATGGTCAGGAAGCGCGACCCCGTGCTGCCGCGGTTCCCGACCGTCGGCGGGCGCAGCGAGGACGAAGAGCTGGCGGCCCAGGCGCGCGAGGGTCTGAAGGCGCGCCTGGCGACGTTTCCGCTGTACGCGCCGGAAGCCGACTACTGGGCCCGGCTCGAGCGCGAGCTTGGCGTCATCACCGGCATGGGCTTTTCCGGCTACCTGCTGATCGTGTCGGACTTCATGAAGTTCGCGGTCTCGAAGGGTATCCCGGTGGGGCCGGGGCGAGGCTCGGCGGTGGGCTCGATCGTGGCCTGGTCGCTGTTGATCACCGGCCTCGATCCGATGCGCTTCAAGCTGCTGTTCGAGCGCTTCCTCGACCCGGCGCGGGTCTCGATGCCCGACATCGACACCGACTTCTGCCAGGAGCGGCGCGAGGAGGTGATCGCCTACGTGCAGGCGAAGTACGGCCGCGACCGCGTCGCCCAGATCATCACCTTCGGCACCCTGCAGGCCAGGGCCGTGATCCGCGACGTCGGCCGGGTGCTGCAACTGCCGCTGGGGCTGGTCGACCGCCTGGCCAAGATGGTTCCGGCCAACCCGGCCAACCCGGTCACGCTCGCCAAGGCGATCGAGATCGAGCCAAGGCTAAAGCAGGCGCGGGACCGGGAGGAGGGCGTCGCCGAGCTGCTCGACATCGCCCTGCAGCTGGAGGGTCTCTACCGCAACGCCTCGACTCACGCCGCCGGCATCGTCATCGGCGACCGGCCGCTGACCGAGCTGGTGCCGCTCTACCGCGACCCGCGCTCCGACATCCCCGCGACCCAGTTCAACATGAAGTGGGTCGAGAGCGCCGGGCCGGTGAAGTTCGACTTCCTGGGGTTGAAAACGCTCACGGTGATCGACCGGGCCGTGCGCTACCTCGAGCGGCGCGGCGCGGCCCCGGACGTCTCGGTGCTGCCGCTGGACGACCAGAGCGTCTACGACCTGATGTCGGCGGGGCATACGGTCGGCGTGTTCCAGCTGGAAGGGCAGGGGATGCGCGACACCCTGCGCAAGCTGCGGCCCACCTCGATCGAGGACGTCACCGCGCTGGGCGCGCTCTACCGCCCCGGCCCGATGGACAACATCGACGCCTTCTGTGACGGCAAGAGCGGCCGCAAGCAGATCGAATGGCTGCACCCCTGGCTCGAGCCGGTGCTGGCCGAGACCTACGGCATCATCGTCTACCAGGAGCAGGTGATGCAGATCGCCCAGATCCTGGCCGGCTATACCCTGGGCGAGGCGGACCTGCTGCGCCGCGCGATGGGCAAGAAGAAGCAGGAGGAGATGGACCAGCAGCGCGCCCGCTTCGGCGCCGGCGCGGAGGCCAAGGGCGTCGCGCGCGCCCAGGCCGAGGAGATCTTCGACCTGGTGGCCAAGTTCGCCGGCTACGGCTTCAACAAGAGCCACGCGGCGGCCTACGCCTACATCACCTACCAGACCGCCTGGCTGAAGACCCACGCGCCGGTGGAGTTCTTCGCCGCCTCGATGAGCCTCGACATCTCCAACACCGATCGGCTGGCGGTGTTCTACCAGGACGCCCGGCGCTTCGAGGTGAAGATCCGGCCGCCGGACGTGAACCGCTCCGGCGCCGACTTCGAGGTCGAGAACGGCGAGGTGCTCTATGCGCTGGGGGCGGTGCGCAACGTCGGCCTTGCGGCGATGGAGCACGTGGTGGCGGTGCGCGAGGAAGGCGGCCCCTACCGCGACCTGTTCGACTTCCTGGAGCGGATCGACCCGCGCCAGGTCGGCAAGCGGGCGCTGGAGAACCTGGCCCGCGCCGGCGCGTTCGATGCGATCCACCCCAACCGCGCCCAGATCCTCGCCGCCGCCGACGTACTGATCGGCTACGCCCAGAGCATCGCCGCCGAGCGGACGTCGGGCCAGGTCAGCCTGTTCGGCGGCGAGCACGCCGACGCCGGGCGCCCGCGCCTGCCGAAGACCGCGCCGCTGGAGCCGGCCGCCAAGCTCGACGAGGAGCTGGCCGCGGTCGGCTTCTACTTCAGCGGCCACCCGCTCGACGACGTGGTCGAGGTGCTGCGCCGCCGCCGCACCACGCTCTATGTCGACGCCCTGACCCAGGCGCGGGCCGGGGCCGAGGCGTTCCGCATGGCCGGCGTGATCCGCCGCCGGCAGGAACGGGCGGCGTCCGGCAGCGGCGAGAAGTTCGCGTTCGTCAGCCTCTCCGATCCCACCGGCGAATACGAGGTGCTGTTCCCGCCCGAGGCGCTGCGCAAGCATCGCGAGGTGCTGGAGCCGGGGGCGCACGTGCTGATCAAGGTCCGCGCGAAGAGCTCGGAGGGCGACGTGCGCTTCTTCGGCGACGAGGCCGAGCCGCTGGAACGGGCGATCGCCAGCGCGCCGGCCTCGTTGCGGGTGCACCTCTCGACCGCCGCCGCCGACGCGCAGGCGCTGCGGCAGCGGCTCAAGACCGCGCCGTCCGGCGGCGGCGATGTCGTTCTGGTGGCCGGATTCACCGGCGGCCGCGAGGTGGAGCTGAAGCTGCCCGGCCGCTACGTGCTCGACGCGGCGGCGCGCGGCGCGCTGAAGACCGCGCCGGGCGTGACCTACCTGGAGGACGCCTGAGACGGCGATGCGCAGAGCCGGGCCGGCGTTGATCGCGGCGGCGGTGCTGGCGCTGCCCGCCTGGGGTGCGAACGCCTGGGCGGGTGACGCGCCGGCCCGCGCTCCGACCGATGAGACCCGCGCGACCCCGGCCTGGCAGTCGCTTCCGACGCCCACGCCGCTGCCGTCTTTCGACCTCGAGGGGCGCGTCGCTCACGACGGCGCGCGGATCTGGTTCGCGACCTTCGGGACCGGCCCATCCGTGATCCTGTTGCACGCCGGCGACGCCAGCAGCGACTACTGGGGCGATCAGATCCTTCCGCTGGTCGCGGATGGCCATCGGGTGATCGTGATCGACAGTCGCGGCCACGGCCGCAGCACCCAGGGCGCCCGTCCGCTGGGCTACGAGCTGATGGAATTGGACGTCATCGCGGTGATGGACGCGCTCAGCCTCGAGCGCGCCGACGTGGTTGGCTGGAGCGACGGGGCGATCATCGCGCTGATCATGGCGATGAAGCATCCACAACGCGTGGATCACGTGTTCGCCTTCGCGGCCAATATGGACCTGCATGGCTTCAATCCGAGCGGCGCGCTCTCGCCGATCCTGCCGAAGGTCGAGGCCGCGCTGGCCGCCAACTACGCGCGCCTCTCCGAGACCCCGAACGACTGGCCTGCGTTCTCGAAGGCGGTGCTGGCGATGCAGATGCGCGAGCCGAACTACACGCCCGCCCAGCTGGCGGCGATCCGAGGGCCGCGGGTCGCCATCGCCGACGGCGCGCACGAGGAGTTCATCCTGCGCCAGCACACCGAATATCTGGCGCGCACCATCCCCGGCGCGAAGCTGATCATCCTGCCGGACGTCAGCCACTTCGCGCCGATTCAGGACCCGGCCGGCTTCAATGCCGCCATGATCGGGTTCCTCGATGGTCCAGCGTCGGCCCTGAGCGCTGCGCCGGCGGCCGGGCCATCGGGGCAGGGGACTTCGGCGACGGAGGGGGGACGATGAGCATCACCGGCGGGTGTCTTTGCGGTGCGCTGCGCTACCAGGCGGAGGGAGACCCGCTCTACGCCGGCTTCTGCTTCTGCGCCGACTGCCGCAAAGCCTCGGGCGGCGGTTCGATCGGCTTCATGGGCTATCCGGCGGGCGCGGTCCGCTTCACCGGCGAGGCGCGCCAGTACGACTCGCCGGCCTTCCGCGGCGGGATGTCCAACCGCAACTTCTGCCCGGCCTGCGGCGGCCTGGTGTTCGGCGGCGTCCGCGGCGAGAGCGATTCCTACACGATCTACGCCGGCTCCCTCGACGTTGCGGCCGCGTTCCGTCCGACCATGGCGATCTTCAACCGCGACCGCCCCGCCTGGGCCCCGCTGCCGCCGGGCCTGACGGTGTTCGAGACAATGCCAGAGCGCTGAACAGCGGCTGCTGTCATCTGGTGTCAGCGGACCTGCGATAAGTCCCTGCCGCGATCTTCCCAGCGAAGGAGACGAGATGAGCGGCGCGGGCGTGAAAGAGGACCCCTGGAAGCTCCAGACCCCATCGCAGACCTCCGAGTTCGAGGCCTGGCGCGACGAGGGTTCCTCGCCGCCGGCGCTCTTCGTCCAGGTGGGCGCGACCCGGCTTTCCTATCAACTGCGCGGCGTCGAGGACCTGCACGCGATGCTGAAGGCGCGCGGCGACTGGGTCGAGCTCGGCGCCGCCGACGAAGGCAAGCCGGTGAAGGACGGCACGGTGGAAGCCTGGGCGCGGGCGGACGATAATCCGGTCGGTGGCTACTACGGGCTGCGCAAGGGCTACCGCGGCCGCTTCGCCAACTACGTCGCGCCGGTGCTGGAGCGGCTGGGCCTGGTCGAGCTGGAGCACGGGCCGCGCAACAACCGCGTAAGGGCGAAATAGCCGGTCAGGCGCCGCCTCTCAGGTCGGCGGCGCGTCAGCGAGATCGGCCGGGGCAGGGCGACGCGCGCTGGACCAGGCCGCGCCGGCCGCCGCGGCGATCACGCCGGCGACGCCGGCGACCTGCGCCGCCGCCAGATGCTGGTTCAGCAGCACCCAGCCGGACAGCACGCCGAACGCCGGCTCCAGGCTGGTGAAGGTGGCGAAGGTGCGCGCCGGCAGCCGGGGCAAGGCGTAGAGCTCGAGCGAGAACGGCGCGGCGGTGGAAAGCAGCGCGACCAGCAGCGCCATCGGCAGCAGCGCGGGATCGAGCAGGGCGGTTCCGGCCTGGGCGATGCCGACCGGAAGTACGATCACCGCGGCGATGCTGGCGGCCAGCGACGCCGTCGCGCTGCCAAACGCGGCGCTTGCCGCCCGGCCGCAGAGGATGTAGGCGGCCCAGCCGACCGCGGCGCAGAAGGCGAACCCGAGGCCGGCGAGATCGATCGGCGCCGCGTCGGCGCCGGCGCCCACCAAGCACCAGACGCCACCCGCCGCCATCGCAGCCCACACCAGATCCAGCGGCCGGCGCGACCCGAACACGGCGACTCCGAGCGGTCCCAGGAACTGTAGGGCGATCGCCACCCCGAGCGGGAGGCGGCTCTGGGCGAAATAGAACATCAGCACGGCCACGGCCGTCGCCACGCCGAGCCCGAACAGGGGCGGCAGGGGCGCCTCGCGCGGCCAGCGCCGCCAGGGCCGCGCGATCGCCAGCAGCATCAGCGCGCCGAGCGAGAGGCGAAGCGCCGCCGCGCCCTGCGGACCCAGCGCCGGGAACAACGTCTTGGCGCACGCCGCGCCGACCTGAAAGCAGGCCATCGCCGCGACCGTGGCGAGCAGGGGCAGCACTCTGGCGAGCGGCGGTTCCGACATCGGCCGCTGTTATCACCGTCCGGTCCGGCCACGCAGCAGCTTGACCACAAAACAGAAACGTTCGCACTATGTTCCGGTGATGCCTAAGATAGCCTTCGTCTTGATCTGTGCGGTCCTGGCGTTCATTCCCCGGAGCGGAAGCGCCCAAATCCCACTGCAAGAGGGGACGGTGATCGACCCAAAGAACCCGCCGTTCCTGGTCATCGATGGCGCGCCGGCGGAACAAGATTGTGGCTGGAGCGAAGACGCCAAGACAGAAATTGCCGGATGCACTCGGGTGATCGAAGTAAACCGGAATCCAAAGGTGACCGCGCAGGCGCTCGTACGGCGTGGCGACGCGCGCCAGTCGACCGGTGACGAAACTGGCGCTCTCGCAGATTTCGAAGCGGCGAAGCGGGTGTGGCCGCAGTACGGCGACCCCTACAACGAGGAAGCCTTGACCTTGATGGAGCATGGCGACGCCCGTGCGGCCCTGGTCCAGTACGACGGCATGGTGCGCGCAGCGCCAGGGCAGCCGGAAAGTTGGGACGGCCGCTGTTGGGCCAGGGCGCTGGGCGGGTTCGAGCTCGATCAGGCGCTAGAGGACTGCAATCGGGCGCTGGAAATCCTCTGGACCGACGATGTCGCATACGAAGACCGTGCGATCGTCTGGCTGAAACTGCGCGCCTGGAATCGTGCGATCGCCGACGCCGATGTTGCGATCGATGACGCTGGCAAGGCGGCGCCAGGCGCCAGGTATATCAAGGGCCTCGCAGAAGTGGCCGCGGGCCAGGCTGATCGCGGCGCGGCCGACATCGCCGCGGCCAAGGCCGCCGATCCCGAGCGGATCGAGTTTCTCGAGGGCTGGAAGTTGACAGCCGCGCCTTGAGGGGCGGCCTTCGTTTTCACGGCCATTTCGCGTCTAAGGAAGATTATCGGAAATTAGAGACGCGTGTTTTCGGGCAGAATCAGCTCGCCCGCCGATATCCGCCGCAATACGTCCACCAGCAGCCCCGGCTCGGCGGCCGTGACCTTGGCCTGGATCGCGTCGGCGTCGTCGCTCGGCGCAAGGGGCACGCGCACCTGCGCGAGCGTCGGGCCGTGATCGTATTCCGCGTCGACGATGTGCACGGTCGCGCCGCTCACGGCGTCGCCGGATGCAGCGACGGCTTCGTGCACCGCGTGTCCATACATGCCGCGGCCGCCGAACTTCGGCAGCAACGCCGGATGCACGTTCAGCACGCGGCCGGCATAGGCTGTGAGCGTCCGCGGTCCCAGCTTGCGCAGATAGCCCGACAGCACCACCAGCTCGACGCCGGCCGCTCTTAGCGCCGCCTCAAGCGCCACGTCAGCGGCTGCCGGATCAGCCTTGGTCGGAATGAACAGCGGCGGTGCGCCGTGTTCGGCGGCGTAGGCCAACGCTGGGGCGTCGCGCCGGTTGCTCACCACCAGCCTGGCGTCAGCGTCGAGGTCGCCGTTCGCAATGGCCGTCAGGATCGCGCGCATGCCCGAGCCGTTGTTCGACGCGAGGAAACCAAGCCTAAGGTGCGGGATATTCACGCGGAAACCCCGCCCGAGCTGGATTTCCAGGCGCAGGCCGTCGACCGCCGCGATCACGCCGTCGGGCAGTCGAGCGCTGAGCTCGGTGAAATCGAGGTCGATGTGCAGGTTGGTCAGGACCGCAAGCCGCGGCCGCAGCCGTTCGATCCAGCCCAGCGTCCGCTCGACGTGACTGTGCGTCGGGTGCGGCGTGTAGCGCAGCGCATCGACGATCCAGAGCTCGACGCCCGCCATCGCCGCGAACGCAGCGTTGTCGAGGTCGAGTACGTCGCTGGAATAGGCCACCGGACCGAACCGGTAGCCGACGCTGCGCACCTCGCCGTGGTCCTGGTCGAAGGTGACGACCGGAATGACGCCGGAGGGCCCCTCGACCTGCCAGGCCTCTCCGTGTGGCGGGATCGCGACCATGTCGGCGATGGCCGGATAGCCCTTCTCGCCCGCGAAGATGTAGCCGAACCGCCGCAGCATCGTCGCGGCGGTCTCGGGATCGACGTGGACCGGGATGCGGGCGCGCTGGCGCATGGCGAAGGCGCGGATGTCGTCGATGCCGTGCGCCTGGTCGGCGTGGTCGTGGGTCATCAGGAGGGCGTCGAGGCGCTTGGCGCCGGCCGCGGCGGCCTGCTGGCGCAACTCCGGCGCGGCGTCGACGATGACCGTGGTCCAGCGCTCGGGACCCTCCGCCGACGGCTGTCGCACCATCAGGGAGCAGCGGGTGCGGGCGTTGCGCGGGTCGGCCGGGTCGCAGACGCCCCAATTGCCATCCGCACGCGGCACGCCGCCGGAGGAGCCGCAGCCGAGGATCGTCACCTCCAGCCGCCCGCTCATGGCCGGGGAATCCGGTCGAACAGCGCGAAGAAGGCGTCCGTCGTGCGCGCCTCGGCCGCGGCGCGGTCCCAGCCGCGGATCTCGGCCAGCTTGTCGAGCACCAGGCCGACGTAGGCCGGCTCGTTGCGGCGGCCGCGGTGCGGGACCGGCGCGAGATACGGGCAGTCGGTCTCGACGATGATCCGGGCGGCGGGCATCGCCCTCACCCGCTCGCGCACGTCCTCGGCGTTGCGGAACGTCGCGATGCCGGAGACGGAGAACCAGGCCCCGAGAGCCGCGGCGCGCTGGAGCAGGTCCGCGCCCGACGTGTAGCAGTGCATCAGCAGCTTGAACGGCGCTGCGGCGAACGCGTCTTCCAGCATCTGCGCCATCACCTCGTCGGCTTCGCGCGCGTGCACCACCAGCGGCAGGCCGCTCATCTGAGCGGCGGCGATGTGGGCGGCGAACACCCGCGCCTGCACGTCTCGCGGCGACAGATCGTAGTGGAAATCCAGCCCGGTCTCGCCGATCCCGACCGCCCTGGGATGCTCTGCGAGCGCAACCAGTTGTCTGGGCGTGAGGTCGGCCGCGTCCTTGGCCTCGTGCGGATGGACGCCCACCGTGTGCCAGATGTCGGCGTTCGCCGTCGAGATCGCTTCGATCGCCGGCAGCGACGCCAGCTTGTCGCCGATCGTGACCATCAATCCGACGCCGGCCGCCCTCGCCCGCGCGATCACCGCTTCGCGGTCGGCGTCGAACTGCGGCGCGTGCAGGTTCACATGGCTGTCGATCAACATCTGAACGTCAGGCGAGCGCGCCGAGGCGGCCGAGGGCGGTGAAGAAGGCGTCGCCCCGGTCCAGGTTGATCCCGTCGACCTCGCCCGGCAGGTCGCTGAGCATCGCCCAGGCCTCGGCCCAGCGGTCCGGCGGCGCCCGCCCCTCCAGCGCGGCCGCCGCGGCCCGCTCGTGCAGCGCCGCGGCGATCCGGTCGATCGCCAGCGCGAAGCGCTCGCCGCCGGCCGGTCCACGGAAACCGTCGGCCATGTGCAGCGCCGCGGCGTTGTCGATCGCCGGCAGCCGGCCAACCAGCTCGCGCGCGGCCTTGTCGATTTCCAGCGCCCCGGCCTTCGCCAGGCGCAGCGCCCGGCCGGGCGCGCCGCGGGCCATGCGCAGGTAGCCGAGGGCCTCCTCGACGGTGAGGTCCGCTTGCACGGTGAGCCACTGCGCCGCGGCGTCTGCCGGCGGCGCGGCGAAGACGAGACGCCGGCAGCGGGACCTGATGGTCGGCAGCAGCGCGCCGGGCCGGTGCGAGACCAGCAGCAGCACGCCGCGCTCCGGCGGCTCCTCCAGCGTCTTCAGGACGGCGTTGGCGGCGCTCGGGCCAAGGTCGTCGACGCTGTCGATGATCGCGACGCGGTAGGCCGCCCGGCCCGGCGACTTGGAGAAGAATTCCGGCAACGCGCGGGCCTCGTCGACCGGGATCGAGCGCCGCGCCCTCCCCTCGCCGTCCTCCCGCTCCAGGACCATCAGGTCCGGGTGGGCGTGGCCGGCGACCTGGCGAAACACCGGGTCATCCGGATCCGCGCCCAGCAGCCCGTAGGCCGGTTCGGGGCGCGCGCCGAGCAGCCGACGGGCCGCGCGGTAAGCGAACGTCGCCTTGCCGACGCCTTCTGGCCCGACCAGCAGCCAGGCGTGGTGCAGCCGCCCCCGCTCCAGCGCCGCCAGGAACGCCTTCTCGGCGGCCTCCAGGCCCTCGAGGCGGGTCGCATCGCGGGGGTGGACGAGATCGCTCATGGCTTCAGCCGGGTCTCGACGGCGGCCCAGATCGCCGCCTCGACCGCGTCGATCGGCTGGTTGGCGTCGATCAGCGCGCAGCGGTCGGCCTCGACCCGGGCGATGGCGAGGAAGCCCTCGCGCAGGCGTTTGTGGAAGTCGGCGCCCTTGGCCTCGAACCGCGTCTCGGCGTGGTTGCGCGCCATCGCGCGGGCGAGGCCCACGTCCACCGGCAGGTCGAGGATCAAGGTCAGGTCGGGCCGCGTGGCGCCCAGCACGTAGCGCTCGAGCGTCTGGATCAGCGACACCGAAACGCCGCCGCCCGCGCCCTGGTAGGCGCGGGTGCTATCGGCGAAGCGGTCGCTGATCACCCAGCCCCCCGCGGCCAGCGCCGGGGCGATGGTGCGCTCGATGTGGTCGCGCCGCGCGGCGTACATCAGGAGGGTCTCGGTGATCGGGCTCCAGCGGTCGGTCTGGCCGGTGACCAGCAGCTCGCGGATGATCTCGGCGCCGGCAGACCCGCCCGGCTCGCGGGTGACCGTGACGGCGAGGCCGCGCGCCGCCAGCCGGTCCGCCAGCCGCCGCGCCTGGGTGGACTTGCCGGCCCCTTCGCCGCCTTCCAAGGTGATGAAGCAACCCTGCGCCACGGGCCCAAATGGGCTGCTTCCCGGCCCTTTGTCCAGCAGCCGCGAAGGCGATAGCGCGTCGTTGGCCGCCCGGCTATGACGAGCCGCAAATCGCGAGGGCGCAGCGCATGATCGAGCGGCAGATCGACATCCCGACGGCGGACGGCGCCACCACCACCTTCGTCGTCCATCCGGAGCGCGGCGGGCCGCACCCGCCGATCCTGTTCTTCATGGACGCGCCGGCGATCCGCGAGGAGCTGCGCGACATGGCCCGGCGGCTGGCCAGCTGCGGCTACTATGTGATGCTGCCCAACATGTATTATCGCGCCGGGGTGATGGAGCTGGGGTCGCTGGCAGAGCCGGGCGCGCGCGACCGGATGTTCGCGCTGATGAACGGGCTCTCGATCCCGCTGGTGATGGCGGACGCGGGGGCGCTGGTCGACTTCCTCGACGCCGATCCGGCCGCGCGGGCCGGCGGGATCGGCACGCTCGGCTACTGCATGAGCGGCCAGTACGCGGTGGGCGCAGCGGCGGCGTTTCCCGGCCGCGTGGTCGCCGCGGCGTCGCTCTACGGCGTGCGGCTGGTCACCGAGGAGACCGACAGCCCGCACCTCATGGCCAGGGCGACCAAGGCCGACATCTACTTCGGCTGCGCCGAGACCGACCACTGGGCGCCGCTGGAAATGGTCGAGCAGCTGAGGACCTCGCTGGCGGACCAGGGCGCGCGGGTCGAGGTGGAGCTCTATCCGGGCGTCGAACACGGCTTCGCCTTCCCGCAGCGCCCCGTCTACAACAAGGCGGCGGCCGAGCGGCACTGGGAACGGCTGGTGGCGCTCTATCGGCGGAGGCTGGGCTGATGGTCTGGCGGATCGGCCTGCTGGGCGCCTCGAAGATCGCCCCGGGCGCGGTGATCGCGCCGGTAAAGACCAACCCCGACTTCGAGATCGTAGCCGTCGGCGCTCGCGACCTCGGCCGGGCGAAGGCCTACGCCGAGACCCACGGCGTCGCCCACGCCGTCGGCAGCTATGCCGAGCTCGTGCGCCTGGGCGACGTCGACGTGGTCTACAACGCCCTGCCGCCGTCGGGCCATCTGGAGTGGACGATCGCCGCGCTCGAGGCCGGCAAGGCGGTGCTATGCGAGAAGCCGTTCGCGATGAACGCCGGCGAAGCGCGCCGGATGGTCGACGCCGCGGCCGCGACCGGCCGGGTGCTGATGGAGGCGTTCCACTACCGCTATCACCGGGTGATCCGCGACGCCGAGACGCTGGTTCGCGCGGGCGAGCTGGGGCGGATCGAACGCGCGAGCGCTTCCTTCAACGTCAATATCGCCAAGAGCCCTACCGAGTTGCGCTGGCGCGCCGAGCTGGGCGGCGGCGGGCTGATGGACCTCGGCTGCTACCCGATCCACGCGCTGCGCACCCTGATCGGCGAGGAGCCGGTCGTGCGTTCGGCCGAAGGCGACTTCGACGGCCGAGTCGACACCCGCATCGCGGCCGAGCTGGCGTTTCCGGGCGGGGCGCAGGCGAGCGTCGGATGCGCGATGGTGACCGAGGGGTTCAGCGCCTCGCTGACGCTCGAGGGTGAACGCGGCCGACTCGAAATCGTCAACTTCCTCGCGCCGCAGATGGGCTGCCGCTTCATCACCACGATCGGCGGCGAGTCGACGCGACGGCCGACTGATGGCCCGACCACCTATCAGGCTCAGCTGACCCACCTCGGCGAGGTGCTGGCCGGGCGGACCACCCTGCTGACCGGCGGCGCGGATGCGGTCGCGAACATGACGGTGATCGACGCGATCTATGCGGCCGCGGGGAGGCCTGCGGCGTAGGCGCCTAGCGCGGATTGGGATCAGACGAAGTCGCCAACGCTTCCCCCGCTTGCGGGGGAAAGCGGCGAGCCGCGCGCAGCGCGCTTCGCCGATGGGGGAGTCTCTTGCGGCGACAGCCCCCATCGGCGGCTCCCTCGCTTCGCGAGGTTCGCGCCGCTTTCCCCCAGAGGGGGAAGCGTTTGATCAGCCCGAACTCAATTGGCTCTAGCGCCCGACGATAGGCGCAGGGGAATGCGGCCAGCCGGGTTCGCCCCAGCGCTGAGCGTTGCGCAGACGCACGCCGCTGGCGTGCAGGCTGCTTTCCCAGACGCCCTTGAGCGGCAGCAGGTGCGGCATCACCCGCAGCTCAACGTCGGCCGCCTCCAGCGCCGCCAGCAGATCGCCGACCGGCGCCACGTCCAGCGGCTTGACCGTCGTGCGCGAGACCCACATGCCGGCGTCACCCAGCGCCTCGAACGGCACAGGATCGAACGCGTAGCGGTAGATCGGCGTCGCCTTCATTCGCCCGAGCCAGGCTTCCTCGACGTGGGCCAGCATCCGCCGGGACCGGTCACCGCGCCACCAGCGATCGAGGTCGGCCTCGGTCGTCTCCGGCTTGCGCCACAGCAGGAAGCGCGGGCAGTCCCGCGGGAAGTAGTACATCGGCGCATGCCATTCCCCGATCGCCCAGACCAGCGCGCCGTTCAGCCAATCGCGCCCCGGCGGCCGCTCGGCCGGGACGCGGACCGGTCGGGGCTCGAACAGATCGATCGAGGGGTCCTCGCTGAAGTGAAACAGGTGTGGATCGCTCATCCGGCGGTGTGTCTTGACGGCGAAAGGGGTGCGATAGAGAGGCCCTACCCTCCCCTCGCCGCCAATTCCAGAGATGACGTCCAGCTTCCAGAACCATCCGATCTTCCGCCTCGTCGAGATCATGGCGCGGCTGCGCGCGCCGGATGGCGGCTGCCCCTGGGACCTGGAGCAGACGTTCGCGACCATCGCGCCTTACACGGTCGAGGAGGCTTACGAGGTCGCCGACGCGATCGAGCGACGGAACCTCGCCGACCTGAAGGAGGAACTGGGCGACCTGCTGCTGCAGGTGGTGTTCCACGCCCGCATGGCCGAGGAACAGGGCGCGTTCGACTTCGCCGCCGTGGCCGAGGCGATCAACGACAAGATGGTGCGCCGCCATCCCCACGTGTTCGGCGAGGTGCGCCATCGCGACGTCGCCGAACAGACCGAGGCCTGGGAGACGATCAAGGCCGAGGAGCGGGCCGCCAAGGCCGGCGCGCCGGCCGCGAGCCTGCTGGACGACGTGCCGCTCGGCCTGCCGGCGCTGACCCGGGCGGTGAAACTGTCGAAGCGCGCGGCCCGCGTCGGCTTCGTCTGGCCATCGGCGGCCGAGGTGCTGGCCAAGCTGCACGAGGAGGTGGCCGAGCTGGAAGCCGAAGTGGCGGCCGGAGACGTCGAAAAGGCCCGCGACGAACTCGGCGACGTGCTGTTCGTCTGCGCCAACCTGGCGCGCGAACTGGACATCGACCCGGAAGCGGCGCTGCGCGGCACGAACGCCAAGTTCGTCCGCCGTTTCAACTACATCGAGGCGGAACTTGCGGCAAAGGGATCGTCGCCCGACGCGTCGGACCTCGCTGAGATGGACGCGCTCTGGAACGCGGCGAAAGCGGCGGAAAAGGCCGCCTGATCAGGCCGCCCGCTGGGTCTCGATCCGCCCCGCCGGCAGCGGCCGCAGCAGCCCGGGGTCAGGAGTCTCCGCGGTCAGCCATTCCTTCCAGTCGGCCGGCTCCAGGATCACCACCTGGCGGTCGTGCAGCGGGGCGATGTCGGGGCCGGGCTCGCAGGTGAGCAGGGTGAAGCGGTCGTCGCGCACCAGGCCGGCGATGCAGAACACCTCCTCGCCCGCCACGGTGCAGCGCCACTTGGTCTTCGGGTACTTGGTCCCGGTGAACTCGAAGAAGTGCGTCGCCGGCACGAGGCAGCGGCCGTGGGTGAAGCGGCGGTTCTCGGAGCGGAAGTTGATCACCGGCCCCGCCTTGGGCTTTGGCGGCGGGAAACCCCAGCGCAGCTGGTCCAGCCGCACGCCGTCCTCGAACGGGCGGATCACCGGCGCGGGATCGGTCGGACGGATCTCCTCCAGCGGCGCGAGGTTCGGCGCCGCCTCCGGCCAGCGGAACGGCAGGCCCAGCTGGCCGAAGATCTCGCGCAGGCGATGGTGGGGGGAGTTGTAGCCGTAGCGATTGCACATGGGTGCGTGCCGGGACCTCAGCTTGCCATCCCCGGCGAGGGCCGGGCCGAGGCAGGAATAGGTTGAAGGGAGGCCACGGAAAACACGGAAAACACGGAAGGGATGATTGTGCGGCATCAGCGCCCGCGAGCAACGTCAGCCGTCCGTGCTTTCCGTGTTTTCCGTGGTTCAAACCTTAGAACGTTCCGTTCGTCCATGCTTTGCCCGGTCCCGGCCTTCGCCGGGATGAGCGGATTGGGGGTGGCTAAGACCCCACCCGGCCGTAGGCCAGCAGCGTTTCCAGGTTCTCGCGGGTGATCCAGCCGCGCCAGTCGCGGTGGGCGTCGGCCCAGGCCTTCCTGTCGACGTAGCCCCAGTGCCAGTCGGGGTTCCAGGGCCAGCCGCCGTCGTCGGCCTGGGTCTCGATCAGTCGGGTGAGCGCGGCCTCGATCCGGCCGTCGACGAGATCCGCGAAAGGGCTCGAGGGCGTCGGCGCGGCGTCGAACGGCGAGGCGTGGTCGTCGGCCGGGTCGTGAGCGGCGATCGAGCGGCGGACCAGCGCCTCCAGCGGCCCGGCGAGATCGGGCGGCAGGCCGTCGGCCTCGGCCAGTCGGATCGCGCACTTCAGGTCGTAGGCGCCCTCCAGCAGCTCGAGCTGGGCCAGGGCGCGGCGCAGCCCCGCCTCGGCGTATTCGAACACGCCGGCCGGCGTCGCCGCGCGGTAGCGGTAGAGGTGCGCCAGGATCTCGGCGGTCGGGTTGAAGTGGAAGCCGTTCCAGCCGGCCGCCATGTCCTCCGACCAGGTCCACCACGGCGCGTGCGGCGCCTGCTCGACGTCTCGTCCGACGATCGGCCAGACGCCGGTTTCGCGGTCCAGCGCACCGTCCAGCCACTCGATCGCACCGACCACCGTCGGATGCCGCGCCGGCGCGCCGATGCGGACGAGCAGTCGCAGGCCGATGCTGGTGGCGATCGCGGTCGAGGCCGGGCTGCGCATGTCCGGCTCCAGCCCGTGGCCAAACCCGCCGTCGGGGTTCTGGAACGCAATCAGCGCCACCATCGCCTCGTCCATCGAGCCTTGCCCCACGCCGTGTCGCAGCAGCGCACGCTCCAGGGGGCGTCCGTCCGTCTCGACGAAACTGCGCGCCGCTTCGAAGCGCGCCCGTGACAGGGTGTGCGTCATGACCTTCTCCCGTGACGCTCACCTAGCGGCAAGCTCGCGGGTCGGTCAAGAACAAAAGAGGAACTACTACTCCGCCGCGGCCGCCTGCAGCGCGCTGGGCCGCAGGAGTTCGAACCGGGCCAGCGCCGGGGCGGCGAGCTTGGCGGTGACGATCAGGTCGTCGCCCTCGCCGGCCTCGCGCGCCACGACGCGGCCGTGGCGGTAGAGCCAGGCCAGGCCCTCGCCATCGGAGGCCGGCAGGGCGATCGTCAGCAGCGGACCCTCGTCGACCAGGGCCGCCAGGCGGGCGGTCAGGCGCTCGATTCCCTCCCCGCTTACCGCCGAGACCGCGACTGCGGCGCTGTCGCTGAGCTCGGTCCGCCGGGCGAGGAATTCACGGGCGTCGGCGGATAGCAGGTCGATCTTGTTCCAGACCTCGATCACCCGCTGCCCGGCCGCCTCGCCGGCGCCCAGCTCGTCCAGCACCGTCCGCACGTCCGCCGCCTCGGCCTCGCTCTCGGGGCTGGCGATGTCGCGCACGTGCAGGATGATGTCGGCTTCCTTCACCTCCTCCAGCGTGGCGCGGAACGCCTCGACCAGCTCGTGCGGCAGGTCGGAGATGAAGCCGACGGTGTCGGACAGGATCGCCGGGCCGGCCCGCCGGGCAGCTTCAGCCGCCGCAGGGTCGGATCGAGCGTGGCGAACAGCATGTCCCTGGCCACCACCTCGGAGCCGGTCAGGCGGTTGAACAGCGTCGACTTGCCGGCGTTGGTGTAGCCCACCAGCGCGATGGTCGGGTACGGCACGCGGCCACGGGCGCGGCGCGCCAGGGTGCGGGTGCGGCGCACCTCCTCCAGCTCGCGCTTCAGGCGAGCGACGCGTTCCGCGAGCAGCCGCCGGTCGGTCTCGATCTGGGTTTCGCCGGGGCCGCCCATGGCGCCGAGGCCGCCGCGCTGGCGCTCCAGGTGGGTCCAGGTGCGCACCAGCCGCGAGCGCTCGTAGGCCAGCCGGGCCAGCTCCACCTGCAGCCGGCCCTCGCGGGTGCGGGCGCGGCGGGCGAAGATCTCCAGGATCAGCCCGGTGCGGTCGATCACCTTGACCTGCCAGGCGCGCTCCAGGTTGCGCTGCTGCACCGGCGAGAGCGCGTCGTCGACGACGACCACGTCGAGCTCGAGCGCGAGCGCAGAGCTCGCCGATCTCGGCGCACCTTGCCGCGCGCCGAGCAGCGTCGCCGGGGCCGGCGCACGCAACGGCGCGACCAGGGACTCGCACGCACCTTCAGGTCGAGCGCCTCGGCAAGGCCAACGGCCTCTGTCAGCCGGGCGGACGCGGCGCGCAGATCCTCGCGCCGGGCCCGGTCCGGGTGAAGGACCAGGGCCCGCTGGACCGGAACGCGTCTATCGATGTGTTTTGTGGTCAATCGTCGTCTGTCAGGCCCGGTTCGTAGAGCTGTACGGGCTGGGCGGGCATGATGGTGGAGATGGCGTGCTTGTAGACCAGCTGCGATTGCCCATCACGGCGCAGCAGCACGCAGAAATTGTCGAACCAGCTCACCACGCCCTGCAGCTTCACGCCGTTGACCAGGAAGATGGTCAGCGGGGTCTTCGAGCGGCGGACGCTGTTGAGGAAGGTGTCCTGCAGGTTCTGCTTCTTGTCGACGGCAGTGGCGGTGTTCATCGGGTTGTACCCCCTATTGTCTTGTCTTTGACGGCCGCGGAGAGACGGCCACACATCAGTTGTCTCGCGCGGCCGCCTCGCTCCTAGACCGCGGTGCGCCTCGCCTCCTCGATATAGAGTCGCCGCAGCCGTTTCGCCACCGGACCAGCCTTGCCGTCGCCCACGGCCTTGCCATCGATGCTGACGATGGGCAGCACCAGGGTGCCGGCGCCTGTGATGAAGGCTTCCCTGGCCTCTTTCGCCTCCTCCAGCGAAAAAGGCCGCTCCTCCAGCTTCAGGCCCTCGCGGGCGATCACGCTGAGCAGCGTCTTGCGGGTGATGCCGCGCAGGATGTTGGCCTGGGTGTCGCGGGTGCGCAGCGCGCCGTGACTTGTCGATGATCCAGGCGTTGGTCGATGAGCCCTCGGTGACGAGGCCGAGATCGTCGACGAACCAGGCCTCGACCGCGCCCGCCTCCCGCGCCTGCTGCTTGGCCAGCACGTTGGGCAACAGGCCGACGGTCTTGATGTCGCAGCGCGCCCAGCGGGTCTCGGGGACGGTGATCACCGCCGCGCCGCGCTCGGCCCGCGCTTCGGTCGGCGGCCCGATCGATCGAATGGGCGGTGGCGATCACGCTCGCCGGCGTCTCGGGGTTCGGAAACGCATGGTCGCGCCTGGCGACGCCGCGGGTGACCTGCAGGTAGACCAGCCCCTCGCGGACGCGGTTGCGGCGCACGGTCTCCTTCAGCACCACGCTCAGCGCCGCGCGCGCCCATCGGCGCGGTGATGGAAAGCTCGCCCAGGCTGCGTTCAAGCCGCTCGAAGTGGCCGTCGGCGTCGGCGAGCGCGCCGCCGAACACGGCCCAGACCTCGTAGACCCCGTCGGCGAACTGGAAGCCGCGATCCTCGATGTGGACGGCGGCCTCGCCGTGCGGGACGTAGCGGCCGTTGACATAGGCGACGCGGCTCATCAGCCCTCCACTTCCTCGAGCGCCCTGGCGCCGCCGAAGCCCAGCGACTTCAGCTTGCGGTGCAGGGCCGAGCGCTCCATGCCGATGAAGGCGGCGGTGCGCGAGATGTTGCCGCCGAAGCGCATGATCTGGGCCTCCAGGTATTCGCGCTCGAACAGCTCGCGCGCCTCGCGCAGCGGCAGGGCGATGATCCGCTCGGCGCCGAGGCCGCCGGTGGGCGCCTGGGACATGGCGTCGGACGGCAGCATGTCGGCGGTGATCGGCTCGGCTGGGGTCGCCCGGCGCCAGGATCAGGATCCGCTCGATCACGTTGCGCAGCTGGCGCACGTTGCCGGGCCAGGACTGCACCTGCAGCGTGGCGATGGCGTCCTCGCCGAAGACGCCGGCGCGGCAGGCCTGCGCCGCGCCGATGCGCTCGACGCAGTCGCGGATCAGGTCGGGGATGTCCTCGCGCCGCTCCTCCAGGCCGGGCACGCGCAGGGGCACCACGTTCAGGCGGTGGAACAGGTCCTCGCGGAACCGGCCGGCGGCGATCTCCTCGCGCAGGTCGCGCGACGTCGAGGAGATCACCCGCACGTCGACCTGCACGTCGGTGTCGCCGCCGACGCGGCGGAAGCGCTGCTCGACCAGCACCCGCAGGATGCGGCCCTGGCTCTCGCGCGGCATGTCGGCGACCTCGTCGAGGTAGAGCGTGCCGCCGTGGGCGCGTTCGAACACGCCGATCTTGCGCGGCCGGCCGCCCTCGCCTTCCTCGCCGAACAGCTCCAGGTCCATCCGCTCGGGGGTCATGCCGGCGGCGCTGACCGGCACGAACTCGCCCTTGCGCGCGGGGGCTGGCGGCGTGGATCAGCCGCGCGGACGGTCTCCTTGCCCGCGCCAGCCGGGCCGGTGATCAGCACCCGGCTGTTGGCGGTGGCGACCTTGGCGATGGTCTGCCGCAGCTGCTGGGCGGCGGTCGAAGCGCCGGGGAAGCCCGTCAGGGGTCGCGCTCAGCGTTCGCAGCCGCCGGTTCTCGCGCTTCAGACTGGTGGCCTCCAGCGCGCGCTCGCACCACCAGCAGCAGCCGGTCGGACTTGAACGGCTTTTCCAGGAAGTCGTAGGCGCCGCGCTTGATCGCGCTGACGGCGGTTTCGATGTTGCCGTGGCCGGAGATCATGATCACCGGCAGGTCGGGGTCGAGCTCCTTGACCAGGTCGAGCAGCTCCAGCCCGTCCATCCCCGCCGCCCTGCATCCAGATGTCGAGGATCAGCAGCGACGGGCGCGCGGGCGCGGACCGCGGCGAGCGGCCTCGTCGGAGTCGCCGGCCGTGCGCACGGAATAGCCCTCGTCGGAGAGGATGCCGGCGACCAGTTCGCGGATATCGGCCTCGTCGTCGACGATCAGGACGTCACCGGTCATTGTCTCAAGCGTCCTTCAACGCGGCGGCGGAGCGAGGGGCGGAACGCGACGGTCTGGCCGCCGGCAACGGCGCGAGCGGCAGCCTCAGCGTCACCTTCGCGCCGGGCACGAGGCGGCGTCGGTGAGCGTCGAGCTCGCCGCCGTGCTCCTCCATGATCCGCTCGACGATGGCGAGGCCAAGGCCGGTGCCCTTCTCGCGGGTGGTGACGTAGGGCTCGGTCAGCCGGTCGCGGTCCTTCGCCGGCAGCCCGACGCCGTTGTCCTCGATCTCGAACGCGGCCCAGCCGTCCGCGACCGTGAGCTGCGCCGCGATCTGTCCCGGCGTGCGCGCCGCTGCCCCGGCGCGCGGCGATCGCCTCGCCGGCGTTCTTCAGCAGATTGGTCAGCGCCTGGCCGATCATGCGGACGTCGCACAGCAGACCGACCTCGCCGCTCGGGCGACCGTCATCTCGATCTGGGTTTCCGGATCGGCGACTCGCTGGGCGAACACCGCCTGGCGCAGCAGTTCGGCGGCGTCGGTGCTCGGCGAACTTCGGCGCCGGCATGCGGGCGAAAGCGGAGAACTCGTCGACCATGCGGCCGATGTCGCCCACCTGGCGGATGATGGTGTCGGTGCAGCGGTCGAAGGTCTCCAGGTCGCCGGTCATCTCCTTGCGGTATTTGCGCCGCAGCCGCTCGGCCGAAAGCTGGATCGGCGTCAGCGGGTTCTTGATCTCGTGGGCGATGCGGCGGGCGACGTCCTTCCAGGCGGCGTTGCGCTGGGCGGCGACCAGGCGGGTGATGTCGTCGAAGGTCAGCACCAGGCCGTCCGGGCTGTGGCCGACGCGCAGGCGCAGGCGCCGGGATCTCGGCGCCGCGGACCACGTCGACATCCTCCTCCACCTCGCACGCCGCCGCCGCCGGCCCGGTCGACCACGTTCTGGAACTCCGGGGCCAGCTCGCGCAGCGGCAGGCCGAGCCGCGCCTCCGGCAGCTCCAGCAGGCTGGCCGCCTGGCGGTTGACCACGGAGATGCGGCCAGCCGGATCGAGGCCGATCACCCCGGCGCTGACGCCGAACAGCATGGTCTCGACGAACTGGCGGCGCGATTCCGCCTCGGTGTGCGCGGCCACCAGGGCATTCTGCTGCGCCTGAAGATCACGCGTCATATGATTGAACGCACGGAATAATCCGTCGATCTCCTCGATGTTGTCCGACGTATCGACCCGCACCGATAGATCGCCGCCGGCGACCTTGCCCGCAGCCTGCACCAGCCGCGCGACCGGCGCGGAGATGCTGCTGGCGGCCGACATGCCGACCGAGACCGCGCCCAGCAACACGACGAGCACGACCTCGAGGTAGATCGCGGCGAAGCTGAACTGGATGCGACCGCGGCTGGCCCTGGCTTCGCGATAGGCGTTGATCGACGCGTCGCTCTCGCGCAGGTGGCTGAAGACGCCCCGCGGCACCGGCCAGACGACGTAGAGATAGGCGTTGGGGAACGAGCGGAGCCGGTAAAGCGCGCGGAACACCTCGGCGCTCTCGAACGTCTTCTCGGGCATCTCGCCCTGGTCGGCGACCGTGAAGGCGCCCGCCGGCGGCAGCGCAAAGCTCGGTGCGTCGTTCGTGGTGGCGCTGGCCAGGATGCGCCCGGCGCCGTCGATCACGTAGGCGGCGACGAAGCCGTTGTCCTGCGCCTGCTGCCGCAGGAACTGCGAGAAGGCCACCGGCGAGCCCGCCAGCTCGGCCGGACCGATGCTGTTGAGGTCGCGCGACATCACCGTCGCGTGGTCGCGGATGTTGATCGACTGTTCGTCCAGATAGGTGCGCGCGACCCGCGCCGAGTTCTCCACCACGCTCTCGACGCGGGCGTCGAACCAGCTTGTCGACCCCACGGGTCACCAGCACGCCGAAGAACAGCGCGACCACCAGCGCCGGCAGCACCGCCGCGGTGGCGAACAACGCGACGAACCTCAGGTGCAGCCGCGCCCCGGCGTCGCCGGTCTGCTCGTTCGCCAGGCGCACCACGCGCCAGGCCATCAGCGCGCCGAGGCCCAGGATCAGGGCGAAATTCATCCCGAGCAGCGTCAGGACCAGCGGGCTCGCCGGTCCGAGCGGGCCGGCGAGGCTCGGCGAGGCGCCAAGGCTGAACGCCGCCGCGGCCAGACCAGCCGAGATCGCAAGCCCGCTCCAGAGGAACGGCCGTGTCTCCAGCTTGTCGAGCCAGCCCTGGCCGAGCGGGGCGCTCGGCAGGTACGGCAGGGCTGTGTCAGAACTCCATACGCGCGAACCTAGGGCTTACTGTGCCCCAATTTCAACAGCCATGTGGCGGTAATACGTCAGCGGCGGGGGCGGGTCATCGAAACCCCGAGCTCCTGGATCTTCTTGCGCAGGGTGTTGCGGTTCAGGCCCAGGACCTCGGCGGCGCGGACCTGGTTGCCGCGCGTCGCCGCCAGCGTCAGCTGGATCAGCGGGCGCTCGACGTCTTCCAGCACGCGATCGTAGAGTCCGGTCGGCGGCACGCCGTCCGGCTGGTCGGCGAAGTAGGACGCCAGATGCCGCTCGACCAGCGTGGACAGCGTCAGCGGCCCCTCATCCCCAGGCGGTTGGGTCGCCTGCTCGGAGAGCTCGCGCTCGACGATCCGGGCGGTGATCATCTCCTCGGCGTAGAGCGCGCAGATGCGGCGGATCAGGTTTTCCAGCTCGCGCACGTTGCCGGGCCAGGCGTGGGTCTTCAGCCGCTCGATCGCGCCGGCGTCGATGGTCTTGGCCGGCAGGCCCTCGCGGTTGGCGCGCAGCAGGAAGGCGCGGGCGAGGTCGGGGATGTCCTCGGTGCGCTCGCGCAGCGGCGGCAGGCGCACCGGCGCGACGTTGAGGCGGAAGTAGAGGTCCTCGCGGAACAGCCCCTCGCGGATCAGGCCGCGCAGGTCGCGGTTGGTGGCGGCGATCACCCGGACGTTGGGCTTGCGGCCGGTGCGCGGGTTGATCGCCGGCTCCGCCCCGTCGAACACCCGCAGCAGCCGGGTCTGGGCGTCGAGCGGCATGTCGCCGATCTCGTCGAGGAACAGCGTGCCGCCGTCGGCCTCGACCAGCTTGCCGAAGTCGCCCTCGCCCTTGCCGAACAGTTCGGTCTCGACCCGCTCGCGCGGCACCGCGGCCAGGTTGATGACCACGAACTTGCCGTCGCGGCGCCGGCCGAGGTCGTGCAGCGCGCGGGCGACCAGCTCCTTGCCCGAGCCGGATTCGCCCAGGATCAGCACGGTCAGGTCGGCGCCGACCAGCCGGGCGATGGTGCGGTAGACCTCCTGCATCGGCGGCCGAGCGGCCGATCAGCGGCAGGCGTTCGTCGCGGATCGCCCGGGCCTGGGCCCTTGCCGCCTCCCCGTCGGCCGGCCTGGCCAGCGCGCGGCGGGCGGTGGCGGTCATGTCGTCCAGGTCGAACGGCTTGGGGATATAGTCGAAGGCGCCGATCTCGGCGGCGTTGACCGCGGTGAGCAGGGTGTTCTGCGCGCTCATCACGATCACCGGCAGCTTCGGGCGCTGCTTGCGGATGCGCGGCAGGACGTCGAACACGTTCTCGTCCGGCATGACCACGTCGGTGACGACCAGGTCGCCCTCCCCGTCAGAGACCCATTTCAGCAGCGTCGCGGCGTTGCCGGTGGCGCGGACCTGATAGCCGAGGCGGCTGAACGCCTGGCTGAGCACCAGACGGATCGAGGAGTCGTCGTCGGCGATCAGGATCTTCTGCGATTGGGCGTTCATCTGGTCACCAAGAGGGCGCGGGGCGCGGGGACGGCGGGCAGCAGCACGCGGAAAACCGTGCGCCCGGGTTCGGACTCGAAATCGATCAGCCCGCCGTGGCCGGCGACCAGCTTGGCGACCAGCGCCAGGCCAAGGCCGACGCCGCCCGCCTTGCCGCTGACGAACGGCTCGAACAGGTGGTCGCGCAGATGCGGCGGCACGCCCGGGCCGTTGTCCTGGACCCGCACCTCGAGCGGCGCGCCCTGGGCGGCCGTGCCGTCGCCGGCGCGGACGCGGACGCCGTGGCGGTAGGCGGTCGTGATCAGCACCTCGCCGCGGCCGTCGCGGCGGCTGTGGGCGGCCTCGGCCGCGTTCTTGACCAGGTTGAGGAAGATCTGGATCAGCTGGTCCTCCTCGCCCCAGACCGGCGGCAGCGAGGGGTCGAAACTCTCCTTCAGCGCCAGGCCCTCGGCGACGCCGTTGGCGGCCAGCGCCCGGACCCGGTCCAGCACCTGGTGGATGTTGACGCTCGACCGCTCCGGCGGCGCGTCGTCGGAGAAGGCCTCCATCCGGTCGACCAGCCGGCGCACGCGGTCGGTCTCGTCGATGATCAGCTGCGCCAGCGGGACGTCGTCGGCCTTGGCCCCGGACTTCAGCAGCTGCGCCGCGCCGCGGATGCCGGCCAGCGGGTTCTTGATCTCGTGCGCCAGCATGCGGCCGAGCCCCACCACCGAGCGCAGACCGGCGACGTCGGTGGCGCGGTCGACGCCGAGCGCGCCGCTCTTGACGTGCAGGGTCAGCAGCACCGCCCCGTCGCCGAGCGGCGCGGCGGCGCCGTCGGCTTCGAAGGTGGGATGGCCGAACAGGGCGATCTCGATGCCCCGCTCGCGCACAGCGCGCTTCCTCGAGGTGGGCGCGGCTGATCAGCGACACCAGGGCGGAGTCCGGCGGCAGGGCGGCCCGGAAACGTCCGCGAGCCAGCAGGGCGAGTCCCTGGCCGAACAGGGCCTCGGCGGCCTCGTTCACCGCCACCAGCGCCCCTTCCCGGTCGACGACCATCGCCGGCTCGGGGATAAGGTCGAACGCCACGGCCTTGAGACTGTCCAAAGCCCGCCTGTCGCCCACCGAGCGCGCCCGACTCTCTGTCATGCCGCGCTCAACCGCTGCGCGTTGCTCATTTTACGTGCACCATCATTGCCCTCTTTCTAGGCACATGTTGCGGCGCCGTAAAGCCTGGACTTGCGCCTTCAACTCCGTGAGAGAACGGCGATGCAATTCTCAGCCGTGATCGTGGCCGCCGGGGTGGGCGCACGGGCGGGCCCCGGCGAGGCCAAGCAATGGCGGCGGCTGGGCCGCAAGGCGGTCGCCCGCTGGTCGGCCGAGGCGCTGCTGGCGGCCGGCGTCGACGAACTGGTGGTGGTCGTTGGCGAAGGGCAGGAGGACCGCGCGTTCGAGGCGTTGGCCGGACTCGCCGGCTGGAAGCTGGTGCTGGGCGGCGCGGCTCGCTCGGACTCGGTCAAGGCGGGGCTCGGGGCGCTCAGCGGGGGACGACGACCAGATCGTGCTGGTGCACGACGCCGCGCGACCGTTGCTCAGGGTCGAGCATGTGCGTCGCCTGCTCGCATCGCTTGAGTCGTCGCCGGCTGCGATCCTCGCGCTGCCGCTGGCCGATACGCTGAAGCGCGACGACGGCGCCGGCCGCATCGTGGGCACCCCATCGCGGGCCGGTCTCTGGCGCGCGCAGACCCCGCAGGGGTTCCGCCTCGGCGCGCTCCGCGAGGCCTACGCCGCCTGGCCGGCCGGGGAAGAGCCGACCGACGAGGCGATCGTGGTCGAGCGCGCCGGCGGCGAGGTGGCGCTGGTTCCCGGCGATCCGGCGCTCGCCAAGCTGACCTATCCGGAGGACTTCGCCATGGCCGAGCTGATCGCCGGCGCCGCCCGCACCCTGCGGATCGGCCAGGGGCTCGACGCGCACCGCTTCGGTCCCGGCGACAGCGTCTGGCTCTGCGGCGTCCAGATCGCCCACAGCCACGCCCTGGTCGGCCACTCCGACGCCGACGCCGGCCTGCACGCCATCACCGACGCCGTGCTGGGCGCGATCGGCGAAGGCGACATCGGCGACCATTTTCCGCCGACCGATCCGAAGTGGCGCGGCGCGTCGTCCGACCAGTTCCTGCTGCACGCCGCCGGGCTGGTGGCGGCGCGGGGCGGGCGGATCGTCAACGTCGACGTGACGCTGGTCTGCGAGCGGCCGAAGATCAAGCCGCACCGCCAGGCCATGCGCGAGCGGCTGGCGGCGCTGCTCGAGCTCGACCTCGCGGCCGTCAGCGTCAAGGCGACCACGATGGAAGGCATGGGCTTCACTGGCCGCGAGGAGGGCCTGCTCGCCCAGGCCGTGGCGATGGTCGAGCTGCCAGCGTAGTAAGACTGCCCCGGTCGACGGCCAGGAAGGAACGTTCCACGATGCTGTTCTCACTCGAGATCGAGACCCTGGCCCGGCTGGTGATCGACGATGCGCGCGAGCGCAACCTGCGCATCGTCACCGCCGAGAGCTGCACCGGCGGCCTCGTGGCCGGCGCGCTCTGCGCCGTGGCGGGGGCCTCGGACGTGTTCGAGCGCGGCTTCGTCTCCTATTCCAACCGCGCCAAGCAGGAACAGCTGGGGGTCGGCGGCGACCTGATCGCCGACCTCGGCGCGGTCTCCGAGCCGATCGTGCGGATGATGGCCGAGGGCGCGCTGGAGAACAGCCACGCCCACATCTCGGTGGCGATCACCGGCGTCGCCGGCCCTGGCGGCGGCACGCCGATGAAGCCGGTCGGCACGGTCCACTTCGCCACGCTCAGCGCCAACCAGTCGCTCTACCACCGCCAGGAGTTCTTCGATCTCGACAGCCGCGAGGAGATCCAGCTGGCCGCGGTGCAGATCGCGCTGGAGATGCTGCGGGACCGGCTGCGGTAGGGCTGATTCCCCCGCTCTCCCCCGCGAAAGCGGGGGGCCAGGCGTTTTGTCGGAGAGCGCCGGCCGTGCAGGAAAAAGCCTGGGTCCCCGCTTTCGCGGGGAAGAGCGGGATCAGGGCCGCTTGCCCGTAGAGCACCCGCGCCCGGTCCTCGAAGCAGCCGACCAGGCGGTTGACGGCGCGGTGGAAGTTGGCGGCGAGGAGGCGGTCGAGCAGGCGGGACTTGAACTCGAAGTCGATCTCGAAGGTCAGCTCAGCGCCCTTCGGATGGTCCTTGAAGCGCCAGCGGTTGGTCAGGCGCCGGAACGGGCCGGAGATCAGCGCGACGTCGATGGCCAGCGCCGGCTCGTCGAGCCGCACGCGGGTCGTGAAGCGCTCGTTGATGACCGAGAAGCCGACCTGCGCCTCGGCGTCGAGCAGGGTGATCCCCTCCCCGTCCGGCCTGCGGTTCCAGGCGCGCAGCCGCGTCACCCACGGCACGAACTCCGGGTAGCGCTCGACGTCGCCCACCAGGTCGAACAGCTGGCGGGGCTGGTAGGGCAGGATGCGCGTCAGGCGTATGGCGCAAGCGTCAGGCGGTTTGAGCGCGGCGGGCGGCGCGCAGCCGCTCGAAGTCCTCGCCGGCGTGGTGCGACGAGCGCGTCAGCGGGCTGGCCGCCACCATCAGGAAGCCCTTCGCGTAGGCGATGGTCTTCAACGCCTCGAACTCGTCGGGCGCCACGAAGCGGTCGATCGGCGCGTGCTTGCGGCTGGGCTGCAGGTATTGGCCGATGGTGATGAAGTCGACGCCGGCGCAGCGCATGTCGTCCATCACCTGCAGCACCTCGTCACGGGCTTCGCCCAGGCCGACCATCAGGCCGGACTTGGTGAACTGGTCGGGATCGCGCTCCTTGACCCGCTCCAGCAGCCGCAGCGAGGCGTAGTAGCGGGCGCCCGGGCGGATCGAATGATAGAGCCGCGGCACGGTCTCGAGGTTGTGGTTGAACACGTCGGGCCGGGCGTCGATGGCGATCTCGGCCGCGCCCTCCTTGCGCAGGAAGTCGGGGGTCGAGGATCTCGATCGTCGCGGCCGGCGCGGCGGCGCGGATCGCGGCGACCGTGCGAGCGAAGTGGCCCGCGCCGCCGTCGTCCAGGTCGTCGCGGTCGACCGAGGTGATGACGACGTGCTTCAGCCCCATCTTCGCCACCGCCTCGGCGACGCGGGCCGGCTCGGTCGGGTCCAGCGGGCCGGGCTTGCCGGTGGCGACGTTGCAGAAGCCGCAGGCGCGGGTGCAGACCTCGCCCATGATCATCATGGTCGCGTGCGACTTCTCCCAGCACTCGCCGATGTTGGGGCAGCCGGCCTCCTCGCAGACGGTGACCAGGCCGTGCTCGCGCACGATGGCCCGCGTCGCCGCGTAGCCGGGCGAGCCTGGCGCGCGCACCCGCAGCCAGTCCGGTTTGCGCAGGATCGGCGTGTCGGGCCGGCCTTGCTTCTCCGGATGGCGCAGCTGGCGCGCGGTGCGGGGCTCGATGACCACGGTCATGGCCCCTAGATCGTCTGTTCGCCCTCCCCGATCAAGCATTGGCCGATCAAGCATCGACCGGCCAAGCGGCGCGGTGGCGCGGGCGATCCGGCCCCGCTAGGCTGACCCGGGCGGTTCGGGGTGAGGTGGCATGGCGGGCGGCGTCACGAGGGCGCGGATCGTCCTGGCCGTGGCCCTCGCCCTGGCCGTGGCGGCGGTCATCGTCGGCCTGGTCTCGCTGACCGGCCACCAGAACCGCGACGCCTTCGCCGACAGCCGGCCGCCGCCCGACTTCGCTCAGCGGTTCTATCCGCCGGAGAACTGGGCCTGGGGCGAGATCCAGCCGGATGGCGGACCGGTGCAGCGTTACGGCGTCTCCGCCCCGGCGGTCGTATCTCAGGCCGATGTGCTGATCCTGCCCGACTACGGCGAGAGCGCCGAGACCTGGTTCGAGACCGCGCGCGACCTCAACGCGGCCGGCTACACCGTCTGGGTGCTGGAGGGTGTCGGACAGGGTGGCTCCGAGCGCCTGAGCGGCCGGCGCGACCTCGGCGAGTTGCGCAGCTTCGACGGCGACCTGGCGGGCGTTCGCGCCATGATCGACGCGGTGATCCGGCCGGCGCCCGGTCGTCGCTTCGTCGTGCTGGGCGAGGGCGTCGGCGCGCTGATCGCCGCCCGCGCGGCCGAGACGGGCGCGGCGCCTGGCGGCCTCGTGCTCAGCGCCCCGCGCTGCGCGCCGGGCGTCGGACCTGGGACCTTGGTCAACGTCGGGCTCGGGGCCTTTCGCGCCCCGGGCGGCGGCGCCTGGGCCAGGTCCGGCCCGGACGACTTCGCCGGCCATCGCACCCACGATCGCTGGCGCGGCGCCGTCACCCACGCCTGGCAGACCGCCAACCCGGACCTGCGCCTCGGCGGCCCCAGCCTCGACTGGCAGGCGGCGCTGGCGGGCCTGCAGCGGCAGACCGAGGCCGACGCCGCACGGCTGAAGACGCCGACGCTGCTGATCGACGACGGCCAGCCTGGCGTCTGCCTGGCCCCGCCGGTCGTCGTGCGACGCAGTCTTCCGGGCGCCCGCCCGGCGCTGGAGCTCGAGGACGATCGCTGGCGCGGACCCTGGCTCGCCGCGGTCGAGGCGTTCATCGGCGATCTGGCCAAGCGGCCATCGCCCGCCTGACGCAGCTTCCCAAGCCGAGGCCGCGCCGGTAGCCTTGGCGCACGAGGAACGATCCAGGAGCAGCCGTCCAGGCAGCCATGCAGCGCGCGTTCGATCTCGCCAAGACCCGGCGTCCGCTGTTCGACGCCCTGGTCGAGGCGGCCCACACGTTCGGCCCCAAGAAGGCGATCCTGGAGGACCAGGAGCGCAATCCCCTCACCTACACCGACGTGATCCGCGCCGCCTTCGCGCTCGGCCGCAAGATTGCGAAGCTGACCGAGAAGGGCGAGCGGGTTGGCGTGCTGCTGCCGACCAGTTCGGCCGGCGTGGTGACCTTCTTCGCCTTGCACGCGTTCGGCCGCACGCCGGTGATGCTGAACTTCACCGCCGGCCTTCGCAACCTGCGCGCCGCGGTCAAGCTGGCCGGGGTCAAGCGCGTGCTGACCTCGCACCGCTTCGTCGAGCAGGGCAAGCTGCACGACGTGATCGACGCGCTGGAGCAGAGCTGCGCCATCACCTACCTCGAGGACGTCCGCGCCAGCATAGGGCTTCAGGACCGGCTCTACGCGCTGGCAGCCTCGCTCGCGCCGCGGCAGTTTCGCGTGGCGACTGACCCGGACGACCCGGCGGTGATCCTGTTCACCTCGGGCAGCTTCGGCGCGCCGCGCGGCGTGGTCCTGACCCAGGCCAACGTGCTGGCGAACGCCGCCCAGATTGCGGCGCACATCGAACTCAATCCCGAGTGGGTGTTCTTCAATCCGCTGCCGATCTTCCACTGCTTCGGCATGACCGGCGGCTTCATCCTGCCGATCCTGGCCGGGATGAAGGCGTTCCAGTACCCCTCGCCGCTGCACGTGAAGATCATCCCCGACCTGATCCGCGACACCAAGGCCAGCGTGCTCCTGGCCACCGACACCTTCGTCAACCAGTACGCCCGCTCGGCCGAGCCGGACGACATGTCCGGGCTGAAGTTCATCGTCTGCGGCGCCGAGAAGGTGCGCGACGAGACCCACGACCTGATCATCGACCGCTTCGGTCCGATCCCGGTGCTGGAGGGCTATGGCGCCACCGAGGCCTCGCCGGTGATCGCGGTGAACACGCCGCTGGACAACCGCCGCGGCACGGTCGGCGGGCTGCTGCCAGGGGTGGAGACCCGAGTTGAGCCGGTCGAGGGCATCAAGCGCGGCGGACGGCTGTTCGTGCGCGGCCCCAACGTGATGGCCGGCTACCTCAACGAAGGGGGCGTGCTGGAGCCGCCCGAAGGCGGCTGGCACGACACCGGCGACGTGGTCGAGATCAGCGACGACAACTGGGTGACAATCCTGGGCCGGGTGAAACGGTTCGCCAAGATCGGCGGCGAGATGGTCTCGCTCACCGCCGCCGAGACCCTGGCCGCCGCGCTCTGGCCCGACTCCCGTCACGCCGTGATCGCCGAGCCCGACAGCCGCAAAGGCGAGCGGCTGGTGCTGGTCACCGACGAACAGGGCGCGAGCGTCGCCGAGCTGGTGGCTCACGCCCAGGCCCTCGGCGTCTCCGAGCTGGCCGCCCCGCGCAAGATCGTCAAGGTGCCCGAGATCCCCGTGCTCGGCACCGGCAAGACCGACTATGTCGCGATCCAGCGCATGGTCGAGACCGAGGCGCGGGCGGCGTAACGCGTCTGCGCTTATCGCAGCCTCGCCGCGGTCCCGAGGTCGGCGGCCCAACCTGATGGCAGCGAAGGCGCTCGCCAGTTGGCGGGCGCGCGCCAATCGGACCAACCTTGGTCGAACGGCGTCGCCTTCAGCTCCAGGCGCGAGATGAACGCGTGGCCCGCAGCCCGCACCGCGTTCTGATGCTCCGGCAAGTCGAGGCCCGTCTCCAGCCGGCGCGCGAACTCCGCCTCGTCCTTCCAGCGCCAGCGGCCCTGCGGATCGGCGACGACGTCCAGCGCGTGGTCGCGGGTGTCGATGCCAAGCGGCGTACGGACGTAGGGCGACTCGAGGTTGCCGTACCAGCCGGCGAAGTCGCCTTGCTCGGAGAAGAACAGCCAGACCGAGAAGGCCTCGCCTGGCAGGTAGAGGCGGATCGAGGGCGCGGCCCAGACCCGGTCCACGTGACGTCGCTCGCGTGACGGCGGCGTGGACCCAACGGCTTCGACCCGCTGCGACGCCGGCACGACGTAGTTGTCCTTGGCGATCGTTCCCGGCGGGACGTAGAGCGCCAGCACGGCGTCGTCGTCCTGGATGACGAGCGTCGGCAACGCCATCGTCACGCCGCCATCCGAGCGGGCGAGGTTGCGCACGACCACCCTATCGCCGGCCGACCATCGCCGCGCGCCGGCGACGCTCGGCCCAGAGGCGCTCGGCTCGGCGCTGTTCGCAGCCTCGTCCAGTGGCCTGACGCGAGACTCGGTCATGCCCGCCAGGGCAGCGCGATCTTCGTTGCCGGGCAAGAGGCTCGTTGCGTCAGCGCGGCGCGGCGGCTTCGTCGAAATAGCGGCGCGGGTTCTCGATCACGATGTGGTCGAGGTCGTCCTGGCTCATCCCCATCCGCTTCAGTTCCGGGAAGATGTGCTCGAACAGGTGGGTCATCCGCCAGTTCGGCAGCGCCTTGCTGAGCTCGATCGGGTCGGTGTTCCCATAGGCGCCCAGCCAGCAGTTGACCGTGTCGTGCGAGACCATCACCCGGTCCTTGTGGCCGGCGTCGACCAGCGCCTTGAGGTTCTTGGTCCGCACCGAGTCCGGCACGATCTGTTCCAGCCCGAAACGGTCGAAGCCGACGTAGGAGCCGCGGTCCGCCAGCGACTTCTGGTAGGCCGGGTCGTCGCGCCCGTCGCTGTGGCCGACGATCAGGCTGGACGAGCGCAGGCCTTCTCCGGTGGCGATGTCGATCTGGTCGTGGCCGCAGGAGCAGTTCTCGGTATGCGAGATCAGCGGCACGCCGGTGGCCTTGGCGGCCCGCGCCGCCGCGGTCACGATCTTGCGCTCGTAGTCGGTGACGTGGCCATCGTCGGTGGCGATCTTGATCACGCCGCAGCGGATGCCGGTCGAGGCCACGCCCTGTTCGATCTCGCGGACGAAGGCTTCGGCGATCGCGTCCACCGGCAGCGCCTTGAAGGTCCAGGGGATGCCCATGGATTCGACGTAGGCGCCGGTGGCGCAGATCAGGTTGACGCCGGTCTTCTGCGAGACCTCGGCGCAGAACTCCACGTCCCGGCCCAGGTCCATCGGGCACGGGTCGATCACGGTCTTCACGCCATGGCCGTGCAGCTCCTGGAACGCGTCGACCACCCGCTCCATCGCCTCGGCGCGCTTGAACGCCGGCTGGCGCGCGTCCATGAACCAGCCGGGGAAACCGATCAGCACATGCTCGTGGATCAGGGTGCGGCCGAGGTCAGAGGAACTGATCGGGCCCGTCACGGTATTGACCATCGTGCTCATGGCGCGTCTCCCAAGTCTTGTCGTTGGCGCACCCTACCACGGCGCCCTTGCGTCAGGCGCAAGGGGCCGCTCGCAAAGGCGCCTTTCGACCTCAGCGCGGGCAGCCTAGGGTCTCACGAGAGATCGCGCGTGGAACGGAGCGCCGTCGGATGGCAGGGCTGTGGTTCGAGGAGTTCGAGGTCGGAAGGCGCTTCCGGCACGAGATCCGCCGCACGGTGACCGATGCGGACAACATCCTGTTCTCGGCCCTGACCTACAATCCGGCCGCGATCCACATCGACCACGCCTACGCCGCGACGACCGAATTCGGCCGGCCGCTGATCAACTCGCTGTTCACGCTGGGGCTGGTGGTGGGGCTGTCGGTGCAGGACACCACGCTTGGCACCACGGTGGGCAATCTCGGGTTCGAGAAGACCGAGTTCCCGAGGCCGGTGTTCGCCGGCGACACCATCCGCGCCGAGACCGAGGTGAAGGCGGTGCGGCCGAGCGCCTCGCGGCCGGGCCAGGGCATCGTCACCTTCGAGCACGTCGGCCTCAACCAGGCGGACGTCGTGGTCTGCCGCACCCTGCGCGCGGGGCTGATGCTGGGGCGACCCGCATGAGATTGCGCTCGATGCTGTTCGTGCCTGGCGACAGCGAGCGCAAGTTCGCGAAAGGCGCGGCCGTCGGCGCCGACGCGCTGATCCTCGATCTGGAGGACGCCGTCGCGCCGGCGATGAAGGCCGAGGCGCGGGCCAAGGTCGCCGCGCTGATCGACGACCGGTCCGGGCGGGATTGGGCGTTCTATGTGCGGGTCAATCCGTTCGACACCGGGCTGACCCTGGCCGACCTGGCGGCCGTGGTGCGGCCAGGGCTGGACGGGATCGTGCTGCCGAAAGCGGACGGCGCCGAGGACCTGGCGCGGCTCGGCCATTACCTCGACGCGTTCGAGGCTGCGGCCGGGATGGCGGTGGGGACGGTGAAGGTCGTCGTCGTCGCGACCGAGACGCCGAAGGCGATGTTCCAGCTCGGCTCCTACGCGCCAGCGCATCCGCGGCTGGCGGCGCTGACCTGGGGCGGCGAGGACCTCAGCGCGGCGATCGGGGCGGTGAGCCCGCGCCACGACGACGGCTCGTGGACCGAGCCCTATCGCCACGTGCGCAGCTGGTGCCTGTTCGCGGCCGCCGCCGCCGGCGTGGCGCCGCTGGAGACCCTGTGGGCCAACTATCGCGATGGCGAAGGCCTGGCCGCCGACAGCCGGGCGGCGCGCCGCGACGGTTTCACCGGCCGGATCGCGATCCACCCTGACCAGATCCCGATCATCAACGCCTGCTTCAGTCCGTCCGAGGCGGACCTCGAACATGCCCGCCGAGTGGTGGCCGCCTTCGCCGCCCAGCCGGACGCCGGGACCATCGGCATCGACGGCAAGATGTACGACCGCCCGCACCTGACGGCGGCGCAGAAGACGCTGGCGGCGGCGGGAGAGCTTGGATGAGCGCGGTCGAGACCGAGCATCTGCGGGCGATCCGCGAGGGCGTCCGCGCCGTCGTCACCAAGTTCGACGATGACTACTGGCTCGCCCGCGACGACGACGGCGTATTTCCGCACGCGTTCCACCAGGCGATGGCCGAGGCCGGCTGGCTGGGGATCACCATGCCGACCGAGTACGGCGGCGCGGGCCTCGGCGTCACCGAGGCGGCGGTGATGATGCACGAGGTGGCCAGCCACGGCGGCGGCATGGCCGCGGCCTCGTCGGTGCATATCAACCTGTTCGGCCCGCACCCGATCCTGGTCTACGGCACGGCCGAGCAGAAGCGGCGCTGGACGCCGCGGCTGATCGCCGGCCAGGACAAGGTCGCGTTCGGCGTCACCGAGCCCGACGCCGGGCTCAACACCACCCGGATCAAGACGTTCGCGGCCAAGGTGGACGGCGGCTGGCTGGTCAACGGCCAGAAGGTCTGGACCTCGACCGCCCAGGTGGCCAGCAAGCTGCTGCTGCTGGCGCGCACCACGCCGCTGGAGGACTGCGCGCGGCCGACGGACGGCATCAGCATCTTCTACACCGACCTCGACCGCGCGAAGGTGGAGGTGCGGCGGATCCCGAAGATGGGGCGCAAGGCGGTGGACTCGAACCAGGTGTTCATCGACGGCCTGTTCGTGCCCGACGAGGACCTGATCGGCGAGGCGGGCAAGGGCTTCTCCTACATCCTGCACAGCCTCAACCCGGAGCGGATCCTGGTCGGCGCCGAGGCGATCGGCATCGGCCAGGACGCTCTGCGGCGGGCGAGCCGCTACGCCAGGGAGCGGGTCGTGTTCGACCGCCCGATCGGCCAGAACCAGGCGATCCAGCATCCGCTGGCCGAGCGCTGGATGTATCTCGAGAGCGCCTGGCTGATGGCGATGCGGGCGGCCGAGCTTTACGACGCCGGCCAGCCCTGCGGGGCCGAGGCCAACAGCGCCAAGTTCCTCGGCGCCCGCGCCGGGCACGACGCCTGCTGGCAGGCGATCGCCACCCACGGCGGCTACGGCTACGCCCGCGAGTACCACGTCGAGCGGCTCTACCGCGAAGTCGCGATCACCCGGCTGGCCCCGATCACCGAGCAGCTGATCGCCTCGTTCATCGCCGAGCGGGTGCTGGATTTGCCCAAGAGCTACTGAAGGTTCGCCACGGAAGACACGGAAAACACGGACAGTTCCACCAGTCCATGTCATCCCGGACGAGTCCGCTTCGCGGCTCTCCGGGATGACACTGACTATTTCAGCAGTCTTCCGTGCTTTCCGTGTTTTCTGTGGTCGATACTTTCAGGTCGGAGAGCCGCGGTCGGTGTCACCGGCCGCTCGACACCACAGCACGCCCGGCCTAGCGTCCCCTCAAGGATGGAGACCGCGATGACGGACACGCTGCTGGATCGCACGGCGCCGAACCCGGCCTGGTCCACCCCGCTGGAGGCGCTCGACCCTAGCGAGGGCACGCTCTGGCGGCGGGGACTGCTGCACGACTACCTGAAGCGCCTGCGCCAGGAAGACCCGGTGCACTGGTCGCCGACAGGCCCCAGCGGGCCCTACTGGGCGATCACCAAGTTCAACGACATCGTCGCGATCGACAGCAACCATCGCGACTTCTCGTCGGACCGCGACATCACCGTCGGCGACCAGCCGGCCGAGTTCGCGATCCGCAACTTCATCGCCGCCGACCCGCCGGTGCACGACGTGCAGCGCAAGTCGGTGACGCCGGCGGTGGCCCCGGAGCGGCTCGGCCACATCGAGCAGCTGATGCGCGAGCGCACCGCGGCGGTGCTGGACGCGCTGCCGGTCGGCGAGACGTTCGACTGGGTCGACCGGGTCTCGATCGAACTGACCACGCAGTTCCTGGCCACCCTGTTCGACTTCCCCTGGGAGGACCGCCGGCTGCTGCCCTACTGGTCCGACGTCACGACCGCCAGCGAGCAGACCGGCAACACCGCCGTCGACGCCGCCGAGCGCGAGCGGATCATGATGGAGTGCCACGACTACTTCGCGGCGATGTTCCGCGAGCGCGCCGCCCAGCCGCCGAGGTTCGATTTCCTGTCCCTGCTGGCCCACAACGAGGGCACGCGCGACATGATCGACAACCCGCTGGAGTTCCTGGGCAACATCATGCTGCTGGTGGTCGGCGGCAACGACACCACGCGCAACTCGATGAGCGGCGGGGTGCTGTTCTTCGACCAGAACCCGAGCGAACTGGCCAAGCTGAAGGCCAATCCGGGTCTGATCATGGGCGCGGTCTCCGAGATCGTGCGCTACCAGTCGCCGGTGGCGCACATGCGGCGCACCGCGCTGCGCGACGTCGAGATCGGCGGCAAGCAGATCAAGAAGGGCGACCGGGTGGTCATGTGGTACGTCTCGGGCAACCGCGACGAGGAGGTGATCCCGCGCGCCGACGAGTTCCTGATCGACCGCGATCGCCCGCGCCACCACGTGGCGTTCGGCTTCGGCATCCACCGCTGCATGGGCAACCGCGCCGCCGAGCTGCAGCTGAAGGTGCTGTGGGAGGAGATCCTGAAGCGCTTCTCGCGGATCGAGGTGGTCGGCGAGCCGGAACGGGCGATCTCCAACTTCATCCTCGGCTACACCCGGCTGGACGTGAGGCTGCACGCATAGCCGCGTCGAGACCTGCCGCCAGACGAGAGGGTTGCGCAGCATGACTCGCGCGATCCTAGTGACGAGCGCTGCTCATTTTGCTGCCCGTCGCCGCGCAGCGCGGCCCCGCCGACGGCCATGCCGTACGATGCGATCGCCGCCGCCTGGCCGGGCGAGCGGCCGACGTTCAGCATGGGCCGGTTCTCGCCGGACGGATCGCAGCTGGCGTTCGTGGCGGGCCAGCTTGCGGGCGCGAGCGACCAGGCGTGGCTCTATGACCTGCGCACCGGGCGGCTGACGGCGCTGAGCAATGCGCCGCAGCGCAAGACGCTCTACATCGAGATCAAGGACATGGCCTGGGGCGCCGATGGTTCGCTGTACGTCGTGGGCGGCGAGGACCGGTCCGACGGCAATGGCGTGAAGGTGTTCCAGCTCGCGGTGGCCGAGGGCCGCGTGGCGCCTGTGACGACGTTGCCGAAGGATGTCGCCGCGGTGTTCAAGTACGACGCGCGGCCCGATATCGGCGACGGGACGACGTTCCAGCGCACCTACCAGAACGACCGGTTCGTGGTCACCGTCCGCGACGTGCGCCATCCCGACTACCGGCTGACCTACCGGCGCAAGGGCGGCGGCAAGGCCAGGCTGATCGCCAACGGCACCGGCGCGCTCGCCGGCTTCGTGTTCGACCGCCGGCGCTCGCTGGTCCGCTACGTCGACGATTTCAGGCGCCAGATCGTCAGCTACGACCTCGTCACGGGGAAGGCGCAGACGCTGCTCGGGTTCTCTGGAACGGAACTCGACCTGCTGGACGCCACGGCCGACGGCAAGTTGCTGGCCTACGCGCGCTACGGGCCCTGCGACGCGGCCACGGGCCTCGGCTCGGGGGAACGCTACTACATCTGCTTCCTGAGCCTGGGGCCGTGAGCGCCGCGGCGACGCCAATGGAGACGCCCACATGCGCATCGCGGTGACCGGCGCGGCCGGCCAGGTCGGCTACGCCCTGCTCTATCGGCTGGCGTCCGGCGGGGTGTTCGGGCCGCAAACACCCGTGACCCTGCACCTGCTCGAGCTGGAGAGCGCCCTGCCGGCGCTGGAGGGCGTGGTGATGGAGCTGGAGGACTGCGCGTTCCCGACGCTGCAGGGCGTGGTCGCCACCAGCGATCCGAAGGTCGGGTTCGACGGCGTCTCCTGGGCGCTGCTGCTGGCGGCGGTCCCGCGCAAGGCCGGCCAGGAACGCGGCGACCTGCTCGCGGTCAACGCCCGGATCTTCAAGCCGATCGGCGAAGCGCTGAACGCCAGCGCCGGCGGCGACGTGCGCGCGCTGGTGGTCGGCAATCCCTGCAACACCAACGCCTACGTCGCCCACCGCAACGCGCCGGATATCCCCGCCGACCGCTGGTTCGCGATGACCGCGCTCGACCACAACCGCGCCAAGAGCGCACTGGCGAACAAGGCCGGCGTTTCGGTCGGGGCGGTCAGCCACATGGCGATCTGGGGCAACCACTCCTCGACCATGTATCCCGACTACCGCAACGCCCTGATCGGCGGGCGCCCGGCGCCGGCGGTGATCGGCGACGACGCCTGGCTCGCCAACGAGTTCACGCCGGCGGTGCAGAACCGCGGCGCGGCGATCATCAAGGCCCGCGGCCAGTCGTCCGCAGCCTCGGCGGCCAACGCGGTGATCTCGTCGGTGCAGGCGCTGCACGCCGGGACCGGCGACGACTGGATGTCGCTGGCCTTGGTCAGCGAGGGCGCCTACGGCGTGCCCGAGGGGCTGGTGTTCAGCTACCCGGTCGCGTCGGTCGGCGGGTCGCACCGGGTGGTCGAGGGAATCCGGCACGGCGCGGAAGCGCAGGCGGCGATCAAGGCGACGACGGAGGAGCTGATCGCCGAGCGCGACGGCGTGAAGGACCTGATCCCGTCCTAGCCGACGATGTCGGCCTCGTCGAAGAACTGGCTGATCTCGAGCTTGGCGTTCTCGGGGCTGTCGGAGCCGTGGACGGAATTGCCGGTGAAGCTCTCGGCGTAGAGCTGGCGGATGGTGCCGGGGGCGGCATTGGCGGGGTTGGTGGCGCCCATCACCTCGCGGTAGCGGGCCACGGCGTTGTCGCCCTCGAGCACCTGCACCACGACCGGTCCGCTGGTCATGAAGCCGACCAGCTCCTCGAAGAACGGCTTGCCCTTGTGCACGTCGTAGAACCGTTCGGCCTGGGCGCGGCTGAGGCGGATGCGGCGCTGGCCGACGATGCGCAGGCCGGCTTCTTCGATCACGGCGTTCACCTTGCCCGTCAGGTTGCGCCGGGTGGCGTCGGGCTTGATGATCGAGAAGGTGCGTTCGGACATCTAAGGCTCTGGCGGGCGGGAGGGACCGGGCTTATACCGACGCCGGCTGGCCGCGCCAAGGGCGCCAGCCTTGCTGTGGAAGATTGAGACGATGACCGAAGCCGGAGTTCGACGGCGTCCGTGACGGGCTGAGCGCCACGCCGATCCTGCGCGGCCGACGCCGGCTGCGCGCGAACTCCCCCTTTCAGAACAAAGCTTCGCCGTCATGCTCCGCATCCAGGACCTCGTTTTCGACGCCTACGGGCGCCGCTTCTTCGATGGGGCGTCCGCCGCCCTCCCCACCGGCGCCAAGGTCGGCCTCGTCGGCCGCAATGGCGCCGGCAAGACCACGCTGTTCCGCCTGATCCAGGGCGAACTCACCGCCGGCGGCGGGGAGATCATCCTGCCGCGCGCGGCTCGGATCGGCTCGGCCGACCAGGAGCAGGCGGCGACGCCGATCCCGTTGCTGGAGACGGTGCTGGCGGCGCACGCCGAGCGCGCGGCCCTCACCGCCGAGCTGGAGACCGCGCCGCCGGAGCGGATGGCCGACATCTACGATCGCCTCGCCCAGATCGGCGCCGACGCCGCGCCGGCCAAGGCGTCGGAGATCCTGGTGGGCCTGGGGTTCTCGCCAGGCCGACCTGCCCGGCCGATGGCCGAGTTCTCCGGCGGCTGGCGCATGCGCGCGGCGCTGGCCGCGGCGCTGTTCGCCGAGCCGGACCTGCTGCTGCTGGACGAGCCGACCAACTTCCTCGACCTGGAAGGGGCGATGTGGCTGGAGTCGCGGCTGAAGCGGCACCCGTCGACGGCGCTGGTGATCAGTCACGACCGCGAACTGCTCGACCGCTCGATGGACTTCATCCTGCACCTCGCCGACGCCAAGCTGACGCTCTACGCCGGCGGCTTCGCCGCGTTCGAGCGGCAGCGGGCCGAGCGGCTGGCGCTGCAGGGCTCGATGCGGGCCAAGATCGAGGCGCGGCGCGCGCACCTGCAGACGTTCGTCGACCGCTTCCGCGCCGGCACCAAGGCGCGGCAGGCGCAGTCGCGGCTGAAGATGATCGAACGGCTGGGCGCCATCCCGCCCGTGGTCGAGGAGGCGACGCGCGCCGTTCATCCTGCCCTCGCCGGAGAAGCCCCTGCCCCCGCCGCTGATGCGGCTGGAGCACGGCTCGGTCGGCTACGACGGCGTCCCGATCCTGCAGAACCTCGACCTGCGGCTGGATCCCGGCGACCGGATCGGCCTGCTGGGCGTCAACGGCGCCGGCAAGACCACCTTCGCGCGGCTGCTGGCGGACGACCTGCCGCTGATCTCAGGCAAGCTCTCTCGCGACCGGCGGATGAAGGTGGGCTGGTTCCACCAGCACCAGGTCGAGGTGCTGGCCGCCGACGACACCCCGCTGCAGATCATCGGCCGCGCCCTCCCCGGCCTCACCGAATCCCAGCGCCGCGGGCGGCTGGCCAGCTTCGGCTTCGGCGTCGATCGGGTGACGACCAGGATCGAGTCGCTGTCGGGCGGCGAGCGGGCGCGGCTGCTGATCAACCTGATCGCGCTCTTCGCCCCGCACCTGATCATCCTCGACGAGCCGACCAACCACCTCGACATCGATAGCCGCCGCGCCCTGCTGGACGCCCTCAACGACTACGAAGGCGCCGTGGTGCTGATCACCCACGACCGCTCGCTGATGGAGATGGTGGCCGACCGCCTGTGGCTGACCGCCGACGGCACGGTGCGCCCGTTCGACGGCGACATGGAGGACTACGCGAAATTCGTCATGGACCGCGCCCGGGCGGCGTCCAGGTCGCCGGCCGCCAAGTCCACGGCGCTGGAGCCGATCGGACCAGCGCCGATGCCCGCAGGCCCGCTCAAACGCCGCCTCGAAGCCGCCGAAACGACGCTGGCCCGCGAGACGACGTTACTGTCGGAGGTCGACGCCGCGCTCTCCGATCCGGCGCTCTACGCGAAGCCGGCCGCGGAGACCGCGCGCCTCACCGCCCGCCGCGCCCAGCTCGCAGAGCGCCTCGCCAGGGCAGAAGCCGCCTGGCTCGCCGCGGCGGAGGCCTACGAGACGTCGGCGAGCGACTAGCTAGTCCGAGCGGGGCGGCGCGCGGTCGCGTCGGCCCTGGCTGTCATGGTGGCCCTGGCCGTCAGGGGCGCGGAAGTTGTGGAAACCCTGTCCGGCGTCATGGCGGAAGTGGTGGGCGTCGTCGCGCCGGAATTCGCCGGTCGGACCAGTGCGATAGTAGAAGACACCGCCGTCGCCCCAGTAGCCGTCGTAGAACGGACCATAGGCGTCGTCGTAGTAGCCGCTGATGTAAGCCCCGGCATAGGGACCATGGTGATAGCCCATGTCGTCCATGCAGGCGCCAAGACTGGCGGCGGCCAACGTGGCGGCGGCCAGCGATGCGAGGCGTTTCATTTCCGGAAGTTCCTTTGGACCCTGGTCGCGACTTCACGCCCAGACTCGAGGAACGCGCGAACGCCTCAATGGATGCTTCGGCGGCCGTCGTCGCGGCGCGCTAGCCGCACCTGACCGAGGTCACCAGGCCGGTTCTGACGTCGTAGGTGATGGTCTGGCGGCTGGCGACGAAATCCTGGGTGATCATGCAGGTTGAGCAAACGACCCGACGCATGGCTGGGTTGACCGGAACCGGGATTTCAGTACGTGGCTTGCCGACCAGATATTGCAGCTCGCTCGCCCCGCAGCTGTCCCTGGGCTTGGCCGGCGGCGCCGGGGCGGCGGCCACCGGCGGCGGAGGCGGGGGCGCAGGCGCGGCTGCGGCCGGCGCGGCGGTCGGCGCGGGACCCTGCGGGCCGGCGCAGGCGCCGAGCGCCAGCGCCGCCACGATCGCCGCGATCCTCAAGCTTCCTTGCGCCATCCGCCCGTCTCTCCTTGTCGCCAGTAGGACACTGTCGCGCCCGCCTGCTTGAACCCGGACCAGCGGCCCCGCGCCGCCGCAACCGCCGCCTCGTCGCGACCGTCGAACAGCAGCACGCAGCGCTCGAAGTCCGCAACGTCGCCCGGCTCGGCGCCGTCGATCAGAAAGAGCGCGTTCGCGCCGTTCGGGTTGCCCATTTCCGTTGTGATCAGCACCGGCTGGCGCTCGGCCAGCGGCTCGTGGTCGACCCCGTGCGGCAGGAAGCTGTCGTCGCGATAGCTCCAGAGCCAGCCGTCGAGATGCTCGACCCGCTCGCGCGCGGTCGATCGCACCAGCGCCTTCCAGCCGCGCGCCAGCGTCTTCTCCAGCAGCTCCGGCAGCGCCTGGTCGAGGCTGGTCCGCTCGAGGTGGTAGAACCACACATCGCAGGGCGCGTCGGTCATGGGTTGGCCGGACTCAGCGGCAGTTCGGTGAGGAGGGCCGCCACCTTATCAGGATCGCTGACCATGGCGAGGTGGTGCAAGTCAGCACGCCGCACCGGCCAGCCGCGCCGCGTCGCCTCCGCGGCCTCGGCGTCGTATGCGGGGCTGAGCAGCAGATAGGCGGCCGGCAACTGTCGCCATTGCGGCTGATCCGGGCAGACCGCCTTCAGGAACGCGACCGGAACGCGGGGCAGCGACGCCACGAACGCGTTGCGAGTGGCGGCGTCCGGCAACAGCCTGGGCGTCGGATCGGACGCGAACCATTCGTTCCAGGGCGGGAGCAGACCCGCGCTCGCCAGCCGCGCAAGGCGCTCGCCCAGGCGCTGGCGCCGTCTCGATCCAGCTGCGGCCGGGATAGGGCAGCACCGCGTCGACAAAGACGAATCCGCTCAAGCGGGTCGCCGCCGCGGCGAGCGACGGCGCAAATCCCCCCGCACCGCTGTGCAGGACCGCGAGCCATGGCGCATCATCGACCTGTGTGGCGATGCGGCCGGCCACACCTGCGTACCAGTCCGGCCCGGCCACGTCGCCGTAGTCAGCGGCCACGGCGTCCGGCATCGCCAGCGCCATCGCCGCGCCTGACGCCGGGCCGACGAAGGGGCTGGGAAGGAAGACGTAGCGTGGCAGGGCCTCAGCCCTCGTAGAAGTCCGCCGAGAGCCGGTCGAGCAGGCGCACGCCAAAGCCGGTCGCGCCGCTGGGGATGGTGGGGACTGTCGAATGCGGCTTCCAGGCGGTCGTCGCCATGTCGATGTGCGCCCAAGGCACGCCGTTGGTGAAGCGCTTGATGAACATCGCTGCCGTGATCGAGCCGCCCGGCCGGCCGGCGGTGTTCTTCACGTCGGCCACGTGGCTGTCGATCAGCTTGTCGTAGGGGCCGTGCAGCGGCATGCGCCAGAGCGCGTCGTCGGAAGCCTTGGAGGCCGTCAGCAGGTTTGCGGCCAGCGTCTCGTCGGTGCAGTAGAGGCCGGCCAGGTCCTTGCCGAGCGCGACGACGATGGCGCCGGTCAGGGTGGCCAGGTCGATCATGAACTTCGGCTTGAAGCGGTCCTGACAGTACCAGACCGCGTCGGCCAGCACGAGGCGGCCCTCGGCGTCGGTGTTGATAACCTCGATGGTCTGGCCCGACATCGACTTGACCACATCGCCCGGCCGCTGGGCGTTGGCGTCCGGCATGTTCTCCACCAGGCCCAGGACGCCGACCGCGTTGACCTTGGCCTTGCGCGACGCCAGCGCATACATCGCCCCGACGACGGCGGCCGAGCCGGCCATGTCGGTGATCATCTCCTCCATGCCCTCGGGCGGCTTCAGGCTGATGCCGCCGGTGTCGAAGCAGACGCCCTTGCCGACGAACGCGATCGGGGCGGCCTTGGGGTCTTTCGCCCCTCTCCACTGCATCACCACCAGCTGGCTCTCGCGCACGCTGCCCTGGCCGACGCCGAGCAGCGAACCCATGCCCAGCTTCTTCATCTCCTTCTCGCCCAGCACCTCGATCTCGAGGCCGAGCTTGACGAGCTCTTTCACACGGCGGGCGTATTCCTCGGGGTAGAGGATGTTGGCGGGCTCGGAGACGAGGTCGCGGGCGTAACAGATCGCATCGGCGAGACCGCTGAGCGCCTTGTGCGCCTTGGCGCTGGCCTTGGGGTCGGCGACGGCGATGCTGACCTTCTTCACCGACGGCTTCTTGTCCGGCTTCTCGGTCGTGCGGTGGCGGTCGAAGCGGTAGCTGGCGAGCTGGATGCCGAAGCCGGCATGCGCAGGACGGTCCGGCCCAGCCCCAGGCATCAGCAGCAGCAACGCCTCCGCGCCGGTCTCCTTGACCGCATTCCAGGCATGCGCGCCGGCGCTCTCGGCGGCTTTCTCGTCGAACGCCGACTGCTTGCCGGCGCCGATCACCACGACGCGGCCGGCCGCGACGCCGTTCGGCGCCAGGATCGGCACGGTCTGTCCCATCGAACCCTTGAACCGGCTGGCGGCGATGGCCCGCTTCAGCTGGCCCTTCATCTGCTTGTCGAGCGCCTCGGCCGCCGGTGAGAACTCGCCGTCCTCGAACGCGATCACGGCGAGCGCGGTCTGTTCGGTTGGCTTGGCGGTGGCGGCGACGAACTCGATCTGCATCCGGGGGACTCTCTCCAGCTTTCCGCGCCGGAATAGTCCAAGCCGGTCTGGGCGCATAGGCCCGGCGTCGGCGAGCCCTTACGACGCTCCGGGAAGAACCGCCGCTTAGGTGTCGTGGCTGACCGGCTGCGCCGCCCGGGCGTAGGTGACCGTCGCCTGCGCCGCCAGCCGGTCGGCCGACTCGGTCCAGATTCGTACGTCGCAGACCGCCAGCCGTCGGCCGAGGGTGAGCAGCTCGGCGTCGGCGTGAATATCGCCGGGCTGGGCGCCGCGCAGGAAGTTGATCGTCAGCGAACTGGTGACGGCCATCAGTTCCGGCCCTACGTGGGCGAGGATCAGATTGTAGGCGGCGGTGTCGGCAATGCTCATCAGCGTCGGCCCGGACACCAGGTTGCCCGGCCGCAGCATTCCTGGGTCGAACTTGGCCGCTACGTGAATCCGGCCGGGCTCCACGGTCTTCACCGGCCCGACGGAGGTCGCCGTGCCGCCGAACTCGCGCTTCATCATCGCATTCAGGTCGTCGGCGCCGAGCCTGATCGTCCACTTCGCCATTTCGCATCGCCCCCTGAGCTCGAGGGCTGAATTGGCGTCGCCAAACCGGGCGAGCAAGCCTCGGACGGGTCAAAACAAGTTCGGTTGACCGCCCTGGCGCGGCATGGTCCCGTTATGCGTCTTCCAACGGCCCGCCTGCGCCAGTGGCCGAGCAGGATCCGGAGCCCGCCAATGCCCACCGCTCAGACAGGCGCCGTCGAACTCTATTACGAACAGGCCGGATCAGGTCCGCCGCTGCTCTTCATCTCCGGCACCGGCGGGGATCTGCGCAGCAAGCCCAACGTGTTCGACGGCCCGCTGGCGAAGTCGTTCGACCTGCTGGCGCACGACCAGCGCGGCCTCGGCCGCTCGTCCAAGCCCGACATGCCCTACACGATGGCCGACTACGCCGACGATGCGGCCGCGTTGCTGGACGCCGTCGAGCTGGGAGAGCGCCAAGGTGGTCGGCGTGTCGTTCGGCGGCATGGTCGCCCAGGAGCTGGCCATCCGCCACCCGGGCAAGGTCGAGCGGCTGGTGCTGGCCTGCACCTCACCCGGCGGCGCCGGCGGCGCCTCCTATCCGTTCCACGAGATCCAGCACCTGAAGGGCGAGGCGCGGGCGAAGCACCTGATCCCGATCAGCGACACCCGGCGCGACGCCGCCTGGGCGGCCGCGAACCCCGACACCTATGCCCAGTTGGTCGCGCTGGGGTCGGCCGATCCCTACGCCGACGAGCCGGGCCACGCGATGGGGGCGCGGCGGCAGCTCGAGGCCCGCGCCGGCCACGACACCTGGGACCGCCTCGGGCAGATCGCCTGCCCGACCCTGATCGCCGCCGGCCGCTACGACGGCATCGCCCTGCCCGCGACCCAGGATCGGATGGCCGCCGCATCCCGGGCGCCCAGCTCCGCTTCTTCGAAGGCGGCCACCTGTTCATGATCCAGGACCGCGCGGCGCTGCCGGCGATGGTGGAGTTCCTGAACGCGTAGGTCTCCATCACGCTCGGTCATGGCCGGGCGAAGTCCCGGCCACCTAAGCACACGATGTTGATCCGGCCAGCGAGGCTGGCCGCCCGCCGGCGGACAAGGCGGTATCGACCGTGCTGCGGCACGGTCGCCCTACGGTCGGAGATCTTAGGTCGCCGGGACTTACGCCCGGCGATGACCGAAAGTTGGGGGTGTGGCTAGAGGAACAGGCGCGGATACAGGTCGTCCCAGCCAGGGTTCTCGTGCTCGATCAGGTTGATCTTCCAGTCCCGTTTATACTTCTTGATCGTCTTCTCGCGGCGGATCGCCGAGGCAATGTCGTCATGCTGTTCAAACCATACGAGGCGCTTGACGCCATATTGCTTGGTGAACCCCTCGAGCGTCCCCTCGCGATGTTGGGCGACCCGCGTGGGCAGGTCGCTGGTCACGCCGATGTAGAGCGTGCCATGGCGACGGCTCGCGAGCAGGTAGACCGCGATGAAGCCCTTGCCCTCCACGCGCCGAGACTAGGGCCGCGGCGTCCGCTGCGCTATCTGGGGTCATGAAGCGGCCGCGCCCTCCCCGATCCGAGAAGACCTTGCGGGTCAAGCGCGGACGTCGCGATGCGCCGGCGCGCACCGGCTTCCCGCCGGTCGGCGTGGCGGACGTGATCGAGCGGGACGCCGACGGCGACCTGTTCGTGCGCCTGTCCAAGGCCGACGAGGGCTCGCCGCTGGTGCGGCTGGCGCCGGACCGCAAGGAGGCCGCCGCCGGCGCGCCGGGGCTGGGCGACCGGCTGCTGGTGCGGTTCGAGGCGCAGGAGGGGGGCGAGCTCGAAGCGCGGCTGATCAAGAAGCTGGGCCAGAGCGCCCACCGGATCCTCGGCGTGGTGCGCAAGGCGCGGCGGGAGATCCGGGTCGAGCCGGTCGACCGGCGCTCGAAGGAGAGCCTGCTGATCCCGGAGGTCGAGGGGCGCGACCTGAAGGACGGCGACCTGGTGCTGGCGCAGGTGGGCGGCAACGCCGAGCGGCGCTACGGGCCCAAGCGCGGCAAGGTGCTGGAGGTGGTTGGCCGCGAGGACGATCCCCGCGCCGCCTCGCTGATCGCCATTCATTCCCACGGCATCCCCACCGGCTTCACCGACGAGGCCGAGGCGGAAGCCGAAGCGGCCAGGCCGCCGACGCTGGGCGCCCGCACCGACCTGCGCGACGTGCCGCTGATCACCATCGACCCGCCCGACGCCCGCGACCACGACGACGCCGTCTACGCCGAGCCGGACAACGATGCGCGCAATCCCGGCGGCTGGATCTGCTGGGTGGCGATCGCCGACGTCGCCGCCTACGTGCGGCCCGGCTCGGCGCTGGACATCGGCGCGCGCGAAAAGGGCAACAGCGTCTACTTCCCCGACCGGGTCGAGCCGATGCTGCCTGAGCGGCTCTCGGCCGGGCTCTGCTCGCTGCGCGAGGACGAGGAGCGCGCGTGTCTGGCCGTGCGGATGGTGTTCGACAAGGACGGGAAGAAGCGCACCCACCGCTTCCACCGCGGCCTGATGCGCTCGGCGGCCAAGCTATCGTACGAGGAGGCGCAGGCGGCGATCGACGGTCGGCCGGACGAGCGGGCGCTGGCGCTGATGGAGCGGGTGCTGAGCCCCCTCTTCGCCGCCTACGCCACCCTGCAGCTCGGCCGCGACGCCCGCTCGCCGCTGGAGATCGAGAGCGCCGAGCGGCGGATCAGCTTCGGCGTCGACGGCCAGATCGCCGCGATCACGCCCCGCGCCTCGCTGCCGGCGATGAAGCTGATCGAAGAGTTCATGATCCAGGCCAACGTCTGCGCCGCCGAGACCCTGGAGCAGCGCCGCACGCCGCTGATCTACCGCGTCCACGACACGCCGAGCGACGAGAAGATCCAGTCGCTGGTCGACTTCCTGGGCACGCTCGGGATCGCCTGGAGCAAGGGCCAGGCGCCCAATACCGCGCGCTTCAACCAACTGCTGCACGACACCCGCGGCGGCCCGCACGCCGAGATCGTCAACGAGGTGGTGCTGCGCAGCCAGATGCAGGCGATCTACGACACCGACAACATCGGCCACTTCGGGCTGAACCTGGCCCGCTACGCCCACTTCACCTCGCCGATCCGCCGCTATGCCGACCTGATCGTGCACAGGGCGCTGGTGAAGGCGCTGGGCCTCGGCGACGACGGCCTGGCGGACACCGACGTCGCCCGGCTCAAGGACACCGCCGAGCGGATCACCATGGCCGAGCGCCGCGCCATGGCCGCCGAGCGCGACGCCACCGACCGCTACGTCGCGTCGTTTCTGGCCGACCGGGTCGGCGCCGAGTTCGAGGGCCGGATCACCGGCGTGACGCGTTTTGGCCTGTTCGTTCGGCTGGCGGAGACCGGCGCCGACGGCCTCGTGCCGATCTCCAGCCTTGGCGGCGAGTACTTCCACCACGACGAGCGCGCCCACGCCCTGGTCGGCGAACGGACCGGCGGACGCTGGCGGCTGGGGCGCGATGTCGAGGTGCGGCTGAAGGAAGCGACGCCGATCACCGGCGGCCTGCTGTTCGAGATGCTGAGCGAGCCCGAGCCCGGCGAGGCCGGCGCGCCGCGCCGTCGCGGCCCCACGCCGCAGCGCCGGCAAAGCTATCCGCGCGGCCGGCGGCGATAGACGTCTCCCCAGGTTCGGTCATGGCCGGGCGTCAGTCCCGGCCACCCAAGAACACTGCTGGCGCATAGGCCGCGCCGGGCGCGGCCACCCACGGTCCGCGTGCTTGGGTCGCCGGGACAAGGCCCGGCGATGACCGGGATCCGAACTCGAAGCGCTTGCGGCGCGAGCCGGCGCGGGCCAATAGTCGTCCATGGCCGAACGCGCGTTTGAATCTCACCCCGACACTCCCCGCCTGCCGCCGCGGTCCAAGGGCCAGCGGGCCGGTGCGGCCCCGTGACGCCGCGACCCTGATCGTGCTGCGCCGCGACGGGCCCAAGCCGCGCGTGCTGATGGGCCGGCGCCACGGCGGGCACGACTTCATGCCCGACAAGTGGGTGTTTCCCGGGCGGCCGGATCGACCCCAGCGACTTCCGCGCCCCGACCGCGTCCGAGCTGCGGCCGGAGGTCGCCGAGCGCCTGTCAACCAACGCCAACGCCAAGCGCGGCCGCGCGCTGGCGCTCTCGGCCATCCGCGAGACCTTCGAGGAGACCGGGCTGCTGCTGGCCAGGCCCGGGCAAATACCGGCCGATCGCCGGGCCGTGGCGGCTGTTCCTCGAGCAGGGCGCCCTGCCCGACCTCGGCGCGCTCGACTACATCGCCCGCGCCGTCACTCCGCCGATGGTGCCCAAGCGCTACGACGCCCGCTTCTTCATGGCCGACGCCGAGCACCTGGTCAGCCTCGATCGCCAGGCCGACTGCGGCGAACTGGACGAGATCGCCTGGTTCGAGCTGGAGGAGGCGCTGGCGCTCGACCTGCCGACCGTCACGGGCTTCGTGCTGCGGGAAATCCCGCTGAGGCTGAAGGACCCGCACCGGCCGTTCCCGTTCCTGCGCATGCGCCGCGGCCAGCGGACCATGACCACCTCGGATGGCGTGCACGCCATCTAACGTTCGTCACCCCGGACAAGCCGCGGAGCGGCGCCGATCCGGGGCCGGACGGGCCGGTTCCTAGACGGCTTGGAACTTGACGACCGCGCGTCCGGCCCCGGGTCTCCGCTGCGCTGCGCCCGGGGTGACGGAGGCAGGAAGGCGCCCATACGCTTGACCGGCCCCCGCGACCCAGGACAAAGAGGCCAATCCCCCGTCGGGAGCAGCGATGTACAGTCTCAAGCGCGAGCCGTGGACGCTCGCGCAACTCTTGGACCACAACCTGATCCACCTGCGCGACATGGCGCTGGTGGAGTTCCTGACCTATTTCCTGGTCGGCGCCGCGGTCTTCGCCCTGGTGCTGCACCTGCGCCGCGCAGGCGCCTTTCGCTTCCTGGTTCGCGCCCCGGCGCCGAAACCCGTGCGGGTGCACATGGAAGTCTTCAACTCAGCGCTGAGCGTGATCCTTTACAACGCCGTCCAACTCGTCGCCCGGATCGGCGTGCTTGGCTTCGGCTACATCGTCACCCTGAACAACCCCCTGCCCGTCTGGGAGGTCGCGCTGAGCTTTCCGCTCGTGCTGGTGATGCACGACGCCTACTTCTACTGGACGCACCGGATGATGCACCTGCCGGCGCTGTTCCGGTTCTTCCACTGGGAGCACCACAAGTCGCAGGCGCCGACGGTGTTCACCGCCTATTCGTTCGCGATCCCGGAGGCGATCGTGCAGGGCAGCTTCGGCGTCTTCTACGTGGCGTTGTTCCCCTGCACCTTCGCGACGCTGATCTTCTTCCAGTTCGTGGAGATCCTGCACAATCTGATGATCCACTCCGGCGTCGACGTTTATCCGCGCACGCTGGTCGTCAGCCGGCGCTGGGGCTGGCTGGCCGGCGCGGCGCACCATGACCTGCACCACCGGACCAGCCGGGGCAATTTCGGGCTTTACACCCGCGTCTGGGACCGCCTGTTCAAGACCAGCCATCCCGATTTCGAGCGGATCTGGGAGTACGTCCACGCCCCGGGCAACGACGGCCAGGCCTACAAGCTGCTGTCGCGGCGGGGCGCGGCGGCCCCTGCGACCCCGGCGATCGTCGAGGTCGCCCCGGAGCCCGCGCCGGCGAGTTGACTTCGCGGCCGCGATTCGTATTGTCCGCGCCTCCCGATTTCCGGCCCTTTCGCGCCGGCAGCAAAGACGAGCGTCATGGCCAAGCCCGCCTCCATCAAGATCCGCCTGAACTCGACCGCGGACACCGGCTACTTCTACGTCACCAAGAAGAACGCCCGGACGATGACCGAGAAGCTGGTGCTGAAGAAGTACGACCCGGTCGCGCGCAAGCACGTCGAATTCCGCGAAGCCAAGATCAAGTAGCTTCACTCTCCGGACCAAGCCTCTCTCCCAGGAAGTACTGGCTAACGGTCAGGTCCCCGGCCGGCAGTGCGAGCGCGCACGCGGGACATGAACGCCAGGCTTGCGGCGGGTGGCCGTGCCGGGCAGCGGCCATCCGGCGTGATCGGCGTGCCTGGCAGCCCGCCTGCCGCGCCGGCGCGGCGCGGTGTTCGAAGTGAGGGGCCTGACCAAGACCTACCGGGCCCGGGCGGCGACGTGCATGCCCTGCGCGGCGTCGACCTGGACATCGCGTCCGGCGAGACACTGGTGCTGCTGGGTCCGTCGGGCTCGGGCAAGTCGACGTTGCTGAACATTCTGGGGGGCCTCGACCGGGCGACCTCCGGCGTGATCCGCTTCGAGGGACGCGATCTCGTCAAGGCGAGCGACCGCGAGCTGACCGCCTACCGGCGCCGCCATGTCGGTTTCATCTTCCAGTTCTTCAATCTGACGCCCAGCCTCACGGCGCGCGAGAACGTCGAACTCATCACCGAAATCGCGCACGATCCGATGGCCGCCGAGGCGGCGCTGGAGCTCGTCGGGCTTTCGGATCGGCTCGATCATTTCCCGGCCCAGCTTTCCGGCGGCCAGCAGCAGCGCGTCGCCGTGGCCCGCGCCATCGCCAAGCGGCCGGAAGTGCTGCTCTGCGACGAGCCAACCGGATCGCTCGACAGCGCCAGCGGCGTGCAGGTGCTCGAAGCCGATCCAGAAGGTCTCGGCCGAGGTGGGCTCGACCACGATCATCGTCACGCACAACTCCGGCGTCGCCGGCATCGCCGACCGGGTGATCCGATTTCGCGACGGCGCGATCGGCGAGGTCACCCGCAATGCGGCGAAGATGTCCGCGCGCGAGATCGCCTGGTGAGGCTCGCCCCGCTCGATCGCAAGCTGCTGCGCGACCTATGGCGGCTGAAGTGGCAGATCGGCGGCCATCGCGATGCTGATTGCCTGCGGCGTCTCGGTGAGCGTGATGGCCTATTCGGCCCAAGGGGCGCTGACGGCGGGCGCAGGACCGCTTCTACGCCGACACCCGATTCGCGGACATCTTCGCCAGCTGCAAGCGCGCGCCGCGTCGGCCTTGCGCCGCGCCTGGCCCGCATCCCCGGCGTCACCGCGGTGGACGTGCGCGTTCAGTACGGCGGGCTGATGGAGGTCCCTGGCCTGACGCGGCCGGCCACGGCGCGGGTGATCTCGCTCCCCGACGATCCATCCGGGCGGACTCAACCGCGTTCTGCTGCAGCAAGGGCGGCTTCCGGACCCTGCGCGGAGCGACGAAGCGGTGGCGCTGAAGACGTTCCTGGACGCGGCGCATGTGCGCCTGGGCGATCGGCTCACCGCCGTGATCGCCGGCCGGGCGCTGAGCTTCCGGGTGGTCGGGTTCGGTGCTCTCGCCAGAGTTCGTCTACGTCCCGAGCCCTGAGTTCGACCATGCCCGACGACGCGCATCAAGGCGTCTTCTGGATGCCTCGGCGGGTGGTGGAGCGGGCCGCAGGGCTCGGAGGCGCGTTCAACACCGGCGGCGCTCGCGCTTGCGCCCGACGCGACCGCCCAAGGCTGCGCTGCGCCGCGGTCGATGGCGTCCTGGCTCCCTATGGAGGCGTGGCTGCGGTCGAGCGGCCCGATCAGGCCTCGAACCGGTTCATCGTGGCGGAGATCAAGGAGCTGCTCGACGTCGGCCGCGATCATCCCGCCGATCTTCCTGATCGTGGCGGCGGCGTTGGTCCGCCTGGTCATCGGACGGATGGTCGAGGTCGAGCGGGAACAGATCGGCCTGCTCAAGGCGTTCGGATACGGCGACCTCGCGGCGGCCACCCCCTACCTGCGCCTCGCGGCGGCGATCGGCTGTCTGGGCGCCGTCGGCGGCGGCCTGCTGGGCCTGTGGTTCGGCGTCGAGGTGACCCGGCTCTACACCCGGTACATGCGCTTTCCGACGCTGGAAGACGATTTTCTCATGGGCCGGCGTTCCTGGTCGCGTCGGCGCGTCTCCCTTCGTCGCCGCTTGCGCGGGAGCGGTGCTGGCGGCCTGGCGAGCGGCCGCGGCTCAGCCCCGCTGTCGCCATGCAGCCGCCGCGCCCGCCGGACTATCGGCCCGGCCTGCTCGAGACAGCGGTCTTGTCGGCAAGCTGGACCAGCCGACGCGGATGATCCTGCGCAGTCTGAGAGCGCTTTCGCGTCCGCGCGGCGATGACGACCGCCGGACTGGCTCTCAGTCTTTCACTGCTGGTGGGAACCCAGTTCCTGTTCCAGGCCATCGATCAAGTGCTCGACCACGCCTACTACCGCGCGCAGCGCTGGAGCGAGGCGGTCGGCTTCGTGGAGGCGCGCGACGCCCGCGCCATCGAGTGACGTGCGCCGGCTGCCCGGCGTCTACGGCGCCGAGCCCGTGAGGGTCGCCGCAGCGCGCATCCGGGCCGGCGGCCAGGACAGTCCGGACGGTCGTCGACGGGGCTGGAGCCCTCGGCCCAGATGGCCCGCCCCCTGAGCGCCGGCGGCGAGGTCATTCCATTCGAAGGGCGGGGGCTCATCCTGAGCGCCGCGCTGGCGAGCAAGCTCGGGGTGCGTCCCGGAGAGCTGGTGGAGCTCGAGATCACGGGGGGACGGCGCGTCCGCGCGTGGCGCTGCCCCTTACCGCGACCGCCGAAGACTTCAGCGGTCTCGCCGTCTACATGGCCCGCTCCGAGCTGAACCGGCTGCTGGCCGAAGGAAACGTGGCCTCCGGCGCCAGCTGCTGGTGCGGCCGGCGGACCGGCCGGCCTTCTACAGGCGATCGAGCGGATACCCGAGATCGCCGCGGCGTCCTCGCGCGACGACACCGTAGCCGGGACTGACGCCCGGCTATGACCGGGCGTTCCGGATCATGATCCTCTTCTACATCGCGTTTTGCCGACAGCGATCGCCTTCGGCGTCGCTTTCAACACCGGCCGCATCGCCCTGGCCGAACGCTCGCGCGACCTCGCGACTTTGCATGTTCTAGGTTTCGATCATCGGGAATGCGCCTATGTCCTGCTGGGGGAGCTTCTGGTGCTTGCGCTTGCTCGCGTGCCGCTCGGCCTGCTGGGCGGCAACCTCTTCGCCCGAGTGACTGGTGTTGGCCTATTCGCGCGACGAGCTGCGCTTGCCCGGACGCCCTGGGATCCGAGAGCTACGGCGTCGCGCATCGTCGCCTACTCTGGCCGCGGTGCTGCTCGCCTGCGAGCATTGTCGGGCGTCGGATCTGGACGCTCGATCTGGTCGGCGTGCTGAAGACGAGGGAATGAGGCGCATGTCGAGAACAGCGAGTGCGCTGGCTGGTGGTCTGCCGTGGTGGGGCTCGGCGTCGCGGGCGCCGTGGCGCTGCTGTTTGTCGCCGCGACCGATCGACGGTCGACGTGGCGCGAGGTCACGACCGGGCCGATCGCCGAGACGGTGCAGGATCAGGGCGCGACGCGCGTGCGGGAAGCCTACGTGGTCGCCGCGCCGGTATCGGGTCGCCTCGAACGGCAGAGGAACTGCACGTGGGCGACCGCGTGGTCGCCGGCAAGACGGTTGTGGCGCGGCTGCGTCCGGCGCCGCCGGACCTGCTCGATCCGCGCGGCCAGGGCGCAGGCGCAGGCCGCGGTGCTGGCGGCCAACGCGGCGGTGAGGCGGCCGCGCGGGCCACGCGCGAGCGGCTGGCGGCCGACCCGCTGCGGGCGGAACAGGCGCTGGCGCGGATCCGCGCCGCTCGCCGGGTCGAGGCGCGGTCTCCAAACAGTCGCTGGATGACGACGGTGGCCGAGGCGCACGCCTCGCATCGGCGGTCGAGGCGGCGGACGCCGAACTGGATGCTCGACGGGCCCAGGTGGTCTCCGCGCAGTCGGCGCTGCTCGGTCCGGGGAACCGCGGCCGCCGAGATCGTCCAAGTCAGCTGCGCCCGCCACGGGCTACGTCACCGCGTCATCCAGGAGAGCGAGCGAGACGGTCGCCATGGGTACGCCGCTCGTCGAGATCGGCGAGAGCCAGGGGCTGGAGGCGCAGATCGAGTACCTGTCTCAGGACGCCGTGCGGATCGAGGGGGACGAGCGCCTCAGGCCGCTTTCGCGATCACCGTGTTGCGGCCGGCGGCCTTGGCCGCATAGACCGCTTCGTCGGCGCGTTTGACCAGGGCCTCGGAGGTGTCGCCCTCGCCCGCGGTCGTGGCCACGCCGATGGAGATCGTCACCGAAAGCGGCTCGGCCCCGCCGGGGATGCGGAACGGCGAGCCGGCGACGTGGCGGCGAATCCGCTCGGCGATCCGCTGGGCGTCTTCCAGCCGGGTGTCCGGCATGATCACCATGAACTCCTCGCCGCCGTAGCGGCACGGCAGGTCGATTGCGCGCACGTTGGAGGCCAGCCGCACCGCGAACTCGCGCAGAACTTCATCGCCGATGTCGTGGCCGAAGCCGTCGTTGATCTTCTTGAAGTGGTCGATGTCGATCATCAGCGCCGACACCGGCTCGCCCCCGCGCAGCGCCCGGTTGACCAGGGCGCCGAGCTGGCCGGTCATGTAGCGGCGGTTGTGCAGCCCGGTCAGCTGGTCGGTGACCGCCAGCTCCAGCGAATGGTCCAGGTTGTTGCGCAGGAAGTCGGTGTAGCGCTTGCCGCGCACCTGGCTGCGCACCCGCGCCGACAGCTCCTGCGGGTCGATCGGCCGGGTCAGGATGTCGTTGAAGCCGATGTCGAGCGCCTTCACCAGCCGCGGCCGGTCGTCGGGGTCGATCACGCCCAGAATCGGCAGGTGACGCGTCGCCTCGTCGGAGCGGATCTGGGCCGCAAAGCGCAGGCCGTCGAACGACTTGGCGGTCGTGTTGACGATGATCAGGTCGACCGGGCCGCGCGCGGTCAGGTGCGCCTTCTCCGGGTCGCTCTCGACCACAGGGCGGTGTTCGATCGCAAGCTCGGCGTAGATTCGCTGGGCCTGGCGCTCGTGATCGTCGACGATCAGCACCCGTCCGCCGCCGCCGCCCAGCCGGGAGGCCGCGCCGGCGATCACGCCGATGCGGCGGCCGGAGGCCTCGCGCTGGCGCAGCTCGTCGATCACCAGCTTCAGCCGCGTCAGGCTTTTCACCCGCGCGAACAGCATGATGTCGTCGATCGGCTTGTTGAGGAACTCGTCGGCGCCGGCTTCCAGGCCGGTGATGCGGTCGCCGCGGCCATCCAGCGCAGTCACCAGCACGACCGGGATGTGCCGCGTGGCCGGGTCTTCCTTCAGCAGCCGGCAGGTCTCGAAGCCGTCCATGCCGGGCATCATCACGTCGAGCAGCACCAGATCGGGCTGCTCGCGCTGCGCCATCGTCAGCGCGGTCTGGCCGTCGTGGGCCGTCAGCACATCGTAATACTCGGCCTGCAACTTGGCTTGCAGCAGGCGGATGTTGGCCTCGATGTCGTCGACGACGAGGATGCGGCCGGTCATGCCACGCTGTCCGCGGTGGGCTCCAGATAGGTCCGCACCGTGTCGAGGAAGTGGGCGACCGAGATCGGCTTGGCGATGTAGGCGGCGCAGCCGCCGGCGCGGATGCGCTCCTCGTCGCCCTTCATCGCGAACGCGGTGACGGCGATCACCGGGATGTGGGCCAGCGTCTCATCATCCTTAAGCCACTTGGTGACCTCGAGCCCCGAAATCTCCGGCAGCTGGATGTCCATCAGGATCAGGTCGGGCTTGTGGATGCGCGCCATCGAGAGCGCCGAGAGACCCTCGCGGGTCTCCAGCGTCTCGTAGCCCTGGGCTTCGAGCAGATCATGAAAGAGCTTCATGTTCAGCTCGTTATCCTCGACAATGAGGACCTTCTTGGCCATTCGCCCTGCGACCCAGCTACGAGTTCTGCTGCCCCACTCGCGAGGAAACAACTCGTCTCTCCCCTCGCATCGCCAGCAAGACACCAATATCCTTAAACGCGAGCTAATTGGCGCCGGAGTCGACACTGAGCCAGATCGTCCTGCCGCCCGAGATCGCGACCCTTCGAACTCGACCCGGCCGCCCCGCTGGTGGTGGTGGACGTGGACGAGGTGCTGGCGATGTTCATGCACGGCTTCGAGCGGTTCCTGGGCGGCCACGGCCTGGAGATGCGGATCAATCAATTCGCCCTGTTCCAGAACATCTTCCGGCCCGGCGAGGCCGAGCATCTGGACGTAGCCGCCGGCCGCAGGCTGTTCGAACAGTTCTTCGAGCGCGACGTCGAGCACATCGATCCGGCGCCGGGTGCGAAGGAAGCGCTGGAGGCGCTCAGCCAGGACGCCAGCATCGTCATCCTGACCAACGCGCCGCCGCAGAGCCGCGATCCCCGCGCCCGCTGGCTGGTGAAGCACGGCTTCGACTACCCGTTCGTCATCAACGCCGGCCTGAAAGGCCCGGCCGTCGCGGCGCTGAGCGGGATGACGTCCGGGCGCGCCGCCTTCATCGACGACCTGCTGCCGAACCTCAACTCGGTCGCCGCAGACGCGCCCGGCGTGGCGACTTTCCAGATGGTCGCCGACCAACGCCTGCGCCCCCTCGCCTATGCCGCCCCGGACCGGCACCCACGCCACGACGAGTGGACTGACCTGGGCCCGGCGATCGCGGCGGCGATCGCTGTTCAGAAGGAGGTCCGATGATCGCGCTCTACGGAGCCGCCCCTTCCAGAGCCAGTCGCAGTCTGTTGGCGCTGGAAGAACTCAATCTGGCTTACGAGCATGTGCCTCTAAGGCCGTGGGCCGATCCAGCCGATGCGCCCCGCCTCGCCGCCCTCAACCCCAACGCCCGTGTGCCGGTGCTCGTCGACGACGGACTGGTGATCTGGGAGTCGATGGCGATCAACCTCTACCTCGGCGACCGCTATGGCGGCCCGCTCTGGCCCGACGATCCGGTCCAGCGGGCGCGGCTCTACCAGTGGACCCTGTGGTCGCAGACCGCGATCGACGTGATGGCGCGGCACCGTGCGCGCTTCAGCGATCACCCGGAGACCAAGGCGCGCGCCGAGGCCGAGCGCCTCGCGGCCCTGGCCATCCTCGACGCCGAGCTGGCCGTCCGTCCCTTCCTGCTCGGCGAGACGTTCACCCTCGCCGATCTCAACGTCGCATCGACCCTGAACGAGCCGTGGGAGAATGGCAGGATCGACGGCGACCTCGACCCCGCCGATCACGGCCTGGTTGCTCTGGCGGACTGGCTCGCCCGCTGCACCGCGCGCAATTCCTGGACCCGCGTCCGGGCGCTGCCCTGAGGCGAACCCGCCGCGACCGCTTGCCCCCTTGCGCGCCGCGTCGTTAAAGATCGAGGGTCATTTCAAAACAAGCGATTGAAGCGAGGAAACCAATGGGACTGCTTGATGGGAAGGTGTTCCTGATCACCGGCGGCGGACGCGGGATCGGGCGGGAACAAGCGCTGATCTGCGCCAGGCACGGCGCCAAGATCGTGGTCAACGACCTCGGCGGCGACATCCACGGCCTGGGCGCCGACAAGGCGCCGGCGCAGGAAGTGGTCGATCAGATCAAGGCCGCCGGCGGCGAGGCGGTCGCCAATACCGACAGCGTGACCGACCTGGCGGCGGTCAACCGCATGGTGCAGCAGGCGATGGACACCTTCGGCGCGCTGCACGGGGTCTCGAACCCGGCCGGCATCCTGCGCGACCGCATGGCCCACAACATGACCGAGGAAGAGTGGGACGGGATCATGAACGTCCACCTGCGCGGCCACTTCAACGTGGTGCGCGCGACGATCAACCACTTCCGCAGCCAGCAGGACGGCGTCTACGTGATGTGGTCGTCGACTTCCGGGCTGATCGGCAACGTCGGGCAGTCGAACTATGGCGCGGCCAAGATGGGCATCGCCGGGCTGTCGCGGATCATCGCCCTCGAAGGCGCGCGCAACAACGTGCGCTCCAACGCGATGGCCCCGGGCGCGGCGACCCGGATGACCAATTCGGTGCCACGCGACGAGGCCGGCGCGGCCCGGCGCGAGGCGATGCGGGAGATCCAGAGCCCGGTCCGCCCCGCCGAGCTCGCGGCGGCGCTGATGACGGACGCGGCCAAGCACATCTCCGGCCAGATCTTCGGCGCCGGCGGCTACAACCTCTCGATCTACTCCCAGCCCCGCCCGATCGCGACCTACTCCCGCGAGGGCGGCTGGGACATGCCGGGGATCATCAAGGACTTCTTCCCGCGGGCGGAGAAGGACTTCACGCCGCTCGACCGCACGGCCATGGCCGCCGGCGCGGCGCAGCCGATCCCGGTTCCAGCGAGCTGAGGCCACGCCAACGCCGGCCCCTGCGCCGATCGCCAACGCGGTTGGTCGACGCAGGGGCTTGGCGAGCGCCGCCGGATTCATTATCAGCGTTCAGTTATCATTGATCTTGATCAAAGACGCGCAGCTCCGGCGCAACGCAAATGGGGCAGGCCTCGCTTGAGCCGGGGCGCAAAGGGAGCGACTGAAATGGCGGACGGGGCGACGCTGGCGAAGGCGACGACGGGAACCGATGGCGGCGGGGCGCGCCACTTCGACGTGCTGATTGTCGGCGCGGGCATATCCGGGATCGGCGGCGCCTATCACCTGACGCAGCAGTGCCCCGACCGGAGCTTCGTCATCCTCGAGGCGCAGGAGAGTTTCGGCGGCACCTGGCTGACCCACAAGTATCCGGGCATCCGCTCCGACAGCGACCTCTACACCTTCGGCTACCGTTTCAAGCCCTGGACCAGCGCCCCGATCGCCTCGGCCAGCGAGATCCTGAAGTACATGGGCGAGGTGATCGACGAGAACGACCTGGACCGCCACATCCGCTACGGCCGCAAGATCGTCAGCGCCAGCTGGTCGAGCGCCGAGAACCTCTGGACCATCGAGGCCAAGCGCACCGACACCGGCGAGCCGGAGACCTACACCGCCAACTTCCTGTGGATGTGCCAGGGCTACTACAAGCACGAGCAGGGCTACACGCCCGAGTGGGAGGGCATGGCCGACTTCAAGGGCCGGATCGTCCACCCGCAGACCTGGCCGACGGACCTCGACTACAAGGGCAAGAAGGTCGTCCTGATCGGTTCGGGCGCCACCGCCGCCACCCTGATCCCGGCCATCGCCGACGACGTCGGGCACGTGACGATGCTGCAGCGCTCGCCGACCTATTTCGTGCCCGGCGCCAACGTCGACGACATGGCCGACCAGCTGCGGCAGCTCGAGATCCCGGAGGCCTGGATCCACGAGATCGTCCGGCGTCAGCGGCTGAAGTTCGGCCAGCTCTTCACCGAGCGCGCGTTCGCCGAGCCCGAGGCGGTGAAGAAGGAACTGCTGGCCGGCGTCTCGGCGTACATCGGCGACGATCTCACCGCCGAGCATTTCACCCCGAAGTACCGGCCGTGGCGCCAGCGGATCGCGTTCGTGCCGGAAGGCGACATCTTCAAGAAGGTGAAGGAAGGCAAGGCCAGCGTCGTCACCGACGAGATCGAGCGCTTCACCGAGAAGGGCATTCTGCTGAAGTCCGGCCAGGAACTGGAAGCCGACATCATCATCACCGCCACCGGTTTCAGCCTGTCGGTGCTCGGTGACATCCCGTTCGTGGTCGACGGCAAGCCGGTCGACTTCGCCAAGACCGTCACTTACCGCGGCATGATGTTCACCGGCGTGCCCAACATGGTCTGGGTGTTCGGCTACTTCCGCGCCAGCTGGACCCTGCGCGTCGATATCCTGGCCGACTTCGTCTGCCGGCTGCTGCGGCACATGCGTGACCGAGGCGCCGCCAAGGTCAGCGTCGCCCTGCGGCCCGAGGACGCCGATATGCCGCTGTCCGCCTGGATGGACCCCGAGAATTTCAATCCGGGCTACCTGATGCGCTCCATGCACCTGATGCCGCTTCGCGGCGACAAGCCGGAGTGGCAGCACACCCAGGACTACTGGCGCGAGAAGAACGAGCTGCCGCTGATCGACCTCGACGGCCGGGAATTCGTCTACGCCGCTGGCGTTCCAGCGGGCGCGGCGACCGGGGCGCGGGCCCTGGAGCCGGCTGGCGGCTAGATCGCGATCGGGTCAGGCGACGCCTCCGCCTGACCCGCCTACCGCGGCCTGGATCAGGCGCCGGCAGGTCCTCAGGACGAACCGATCGACAGCAGGTTCTCCACCGGTCGGTACAGCTCTTCCAGGTAGGCGACGTCCTCGGGCGCCAGCGCCAGTTCGGTCGCCGCCACCAGCTGGTCGAGCTGTTCCAGTCGCGAGACGCCGACCACAGGCGCCGTCACGCCCGGCTTGCCGAGCAGCCAGGCGAGCGCAATCTGCGCTGGCGCCTTGCCGTACTTCTCGGCTGTCTCGATCACCCGCGCGGCGATATCGAACAACGCCTCGCCCCGGTACAGGCTCTCGGTTCTGACCCGGTCCCGGCCCCGCGAGCGCGCCGTCGAGCCGCCGGAGAACCCGCCCTGGTAAGCGCCGGCGAGGATGCCCCTGGCGAGCGGCGACCAGGGGGTGACCGCGACGCCGCTCTTGATGCAGTAGGGGATCATCTCCCGCTCTTCCTCGCGGTAGATCAGATTGTAGTGGTTCTGCATCGACACGAACGGCGTCCAGCCGTTCATCCGCGCCGTCAGCTGCATCTCGGCGAACTGCCAGGCGAACATTGAGGACGCGCCGAGGTAGAGGACCTTCCCGGATTTGACGACGTCGTGCAGCGCCTCGAGCGCCTCCTCGATCGGCGCCTGCCCGTGCCCCGGTCTGACATGCGGGTGGCGGTGAATGACCAGCTGGTCGATGTAGTCGACGCCAAGCCGACGCAGGCTGGCGTCGACCCCCTCCATCACGTGCTTGCGCGACAGTCCGGCCTGGTTTGGGTTTCGCCCCATGGCGCCGGAAATCTTGGTCGCCAGCACGTACTGGTCGCGCGGCAGCAGTTCACGCAGCAGCGCGCCGACGACCGTCTCGCTGGCGCCGATTCCGTAGACGTCGGCGCAGTCGAAATAGTAGAGGCCGCGCTCGATCGCCGCCTTGAACAGCGGGCGGGCGTCATCGATCCCGAGCGTCCAGTCGCCCTGGTGGCCGCGGCCCGGCTCGCCGAAGTTCATCGTGCCCAGGCACAGGCGCGACACCTGCAAGGCGCTGTTCTGGCCGAGCTGGATGGATGCGAGCATGTTCGACGTCCCCGAAGCGCGCCGCGACGCTAGGCGGCCAGTCCGTGCAGTTCGTTCAACGCCCGAAACCGGCCCGCGTCGAGGTCCCGGCCCCGCAGCGCCGGATGATCTGGCGCGTAGCGGTGGGCGCGCCAGATGGCGACGCTGGCCTGGGCGCCGCGCACCGTCGTCACGAACGGATTGTGCCACTCCCAGACCATCTCGCCGCGGGCGGTGACCTCGAACACACGGCCTGACACGCCTTCGCAGATGAAGGTGTTGCCGTTGGGCAGCCGGTCGGCCGACGAGATGTGCGGGCTGAAGAACGAGAACGGCGGGTTGGCCTGGTACTCCCAGACGATCTTGTCGGTCTTCGGATCGACCTCGATCACCCGCGAATAGGTCAGGCCTTCGCGCCGGAGGCCGTTGTCGAAGATGTGGACGTTGCCGTTCGGCAGGAAGCGGGCGTGGTGCTGGCCGGACGTCACCGGGTGGCCGAAGCGCCAGGTGAGCTTCTTTGTCGCCTTGTCGATGATGCCGACGCGGCTGGCGTTCTTGCAGGAGAACAGCACCTGCGCGCCGTCATCGCTCTGACAGATCGAGTTGGTGTGGGTCCATTCGATCCGTCGCTCGAGCGGGGCCTGCGGATCGAGCTTGGGGTCGAGCACCTCGTCCAACCGAACGGACCAGATCACTTCGCCAGCCCGGTTCAGCTCCTGGTACTCGTCGGTGAGCATTGGGTGATGGCTGGCCTTCGACCGCCGCCCGCCGCGAACCTTGTCGGAGAGCGCCTTGTCCATCTGCACGAAGCGCGTGACCAGGAAGGTGTCGTCCCTGGTCTGATAGAAGTCGTGGTGCAGCAGCGGGTCCTCGTACTGCCAGAGGATCTCGCCGTCCCAGCTCAGCTCGCGCAGGAAGCGGTAGTTCGACGGCAGCTTCTTCGCCCGTTCTTCGAGCGGCATCGGCGGATCGTCCTCCGACGCCGGCTTGAACCGCTCGTCGGCCGGCGCGAACGGCACGCAGCGGCAGACCAGCGTTCCCGCCTCGGTCAGAAAGCCGTATTCGGGCTTGGAGTCGGGCAGGGTCCAGCGGTGGACGACGCGCCCGGCCATATCCAGCAGGTACACCGACCCGCCCTCGAGCGGCGCCAGCAGGGTGTAGCCCTTGAAGCTGTAGGCCGGGTTGTGAAACGTCAGCCCCGGCTTGCGGTGTGGCGACCAGCCCATCAGCTATCCTGTCGATAGTTCCCCTGGCGGCCATATGGCCGGCTTCGCCGCCGCGCGCAAACGACGTGACGCCGGCTGGACTCGCCATCGCCGGGGCGGGACAAAGCGCCATGATCAGGATCGGCGTTGATTTCGGCGGGACCAAGATCGAGGCGGCGGCGCTGGATGGCGCGGGCCAGTTCGTGGCGCGGCTGCGCAAGCCCAACCCCGGTGACTACGAGGGCGCGCTGGAGGTGGTGCGCGACCTGGTCGCCGAGGTTGAAAAGCAAGCCGGCGCGAGCGGGGCCACTGTGGGGTTTGGCGTGCCCGGCTCGCTCTCGCCAAAGAGCGGGCTGATGCGCAACGCCAACAGCGTCTGGCTGAACGGCAAGCCGTTCCAGGAGGACCTGCAGAAGATTCTCGGCCGCGCCGTGCGGCTGGAGAACGACGCCAACTGCTTCGCGCTTTCAGAGGCGATCGACGGGGCCGCCAAGGGGGCGAGTGTCGTGTTCGGCGCGATCCTGGGCACCGGCTGCGGCGGCGGGGTGGTGGTGCGCGGCCACACGGTCGAGGGCGTCAACCGGATCGGCGGCGAATGGGGCCACACCCCCCTGCCCTGGCCCAGCGCCGAGGAGCGGGGGGCCCGGACCTGCTGGTGCGGCCGCCGTGACTGCCTGGAACAGTGGATCTCGGGCTCCGCCTTCGGCCACGACTACCAGGCGGCCACGGGCGAGCCGCTGACCGGCGAGGCGATCGTGGAGCGGGCCCGCGCCGGCGAAGAGCAGGCGAAGGCGGCGCTGGACCGCTACGTCGACCGGCTGGGCCGTGGCCTGGCGGTGATCTGCGACATCCTCGATCCCGACGTGATCGTGTTCGGCGGCGGCATGTCGAACACGACCGAGCTTTACCAGCGCGTGCCGCCCGTCGTCGCCCGCTACGCCTTCTCCGACGTGTTCGTCACCCGGATCGTCCCGGCCAAGTATGGCGACTCCTCCGGCGTGCGGGGCGCGGCGTGGCTGTGGCCCACCGAACGGTGACGGCGCTCTGCCGCGACTGCCTCTGGACCGGTGTCGATCCCGGAACCCCCACCGCGCGCTGCCCGAACTGCCGCTCGCTGCGCCTGGTGCGCCACGCCGAACTGGACCGGCTCTCGATGGCGCACCTGGACTGCGACGCGTTCTACGCCTCCGTCGAGAAGCGCGACCGGCCCGAGCTGCGCGACCAGGCGCTGATCGTCGGCGGCGGGGTCAGGGGGGTCGTCACCACCTGCTGCTACATCGCCCGGATGTCTGGCGTGCGCTCGGCGATGCCGATGTTCACCGCCCGCAAACTGTGCCCCGAGGCGGTGATCCTGAAACCGGACTTCGCCAAGTACCGCGCCGAGAGCCGGCGGATCATGGCCAAGCTGCACGCGGTGACGCCGCTGGTGCAGACGCTGTCGCTCGACGAGGCCTGGATCGACCTTTCGGGCACCGAGCGGCTGCACGGCGCGATTCCGGCGCTGACCCTGGCCCGCCTGCAGGGCGAGATCGAGCGCGAGGTCGGCATCACCGTCTCGATCGGCCTGGCCGCCAACAAGTTCCTGGCCAAGATCGCCTCGGACCTCGACAAGCCGCGCGGCTTCGCGGTGATCGGCGCGGCCGAGGCGCAGAGCTTCCTGGCGACGCGGCCGGTGACGATCCTGCCCGGCGTCGGTCCACAGTTCGCCAAGACCCTGCGCAGCGACGGCTATGCGCTGGTCGGCGACCTCGCGGCAGCCGATCCGAAACAGCTGGCCGACCGCTACGGCGCGCACGGCCTGCGGCTCAGTCAGCTGGCGCATGGCCGCGACGCCCGCGCCGTCAATCCGCACGAGGGCCGCAAGAGCCTCTCGGCCGAGACCACCTTCGACGTCGACCTGGCTTCGGTGGCCGAGCTGGAGGACGTGCTCTGGCCGCTCTGCGAGAAGGTCGCCCGGCACGCCCGGGCCGAGGAGATCGCCGGTCGGGTGGTTACGCTGAAGCTGCGCGCCACCGATTTCCGCATCGTCACCCGCCGCCGCACCCTGCCCCACGCGACTCAGACGGCGCGGACCCTGTTCGCCGCCTCGCGGGAAATGCTGGCGATCGAGGCGCGAGGGCGGCCCTGGCGGCTGATCGGCGTCGGCATCTCCGAAATCGTCCCGGCCGAATCCGCCGGCGGCGAGCTGTTCGACGACGGCGAGTCAAGGGCGCTCAGCGGCGAAAAGGCCGTCGACGCCCTGCGCGGGCGCTTCGGCGCCGCCGCCGTGATCATGGGAAGATCGTTGAAGCGCTAGCGCCACCAAACGCGGCCAATCGCGTTGAAAGAACGCAGGTCGCAATTCGACCCTTCCAAAGGGCGCAGGTTTTCATATCTAATCGTTGCCGGGGGTGCTTCGTGCGCACTCCCGCCCGTTGGAGAAGCCGTCGTGGCGGAGAAGCAGCAGGGAGACCAAGTTATCGGCACGGGTACGGCTGTCGTCACCCAGACGAAGCCGAAGACCCAGAAGCCGTCCATGTATCGCGTGTTGATTCTCAACGATGACTACACGCCGATGGAGTTCGTGGTCTACGTCCTTGAACGTTTCTTCAACAAATCACCGGAAGATGCGACCCGGATCATGCTGCACGTGCATCAGAACGGGGTCGGCGTCTGCGGCGTCTTCACCTACGAGGTGGCCGAAACCAAGGTCGCCCAGGTGATCGAGACCGCCAGACGCCACCAGCACCCGCTCCAATGCACCATGGAAAAGGATTGAGAGGCCCAGCTTGCCGTCGTTCTCGCGTAATCTCGAAGAGACCCTCCACCGGGCGGTCGCCTACGCCAACCAGCGAAAGCACGAGTACACCACGCTCGAGCACCTGCTGCTGGCGCTGATCGACGACAGCGACGCCGCCGGGGTGATGCGCGCCTGCGAGGTCGATCTCGCCGAGCTGAAGAAGAGCCTCTCCAACTATGTCGACAACGAGCTGAAGAGCCTGGTGGTCGACGACGGCGAGGACGCCAAGCCCACCGCCGGCTTCCAGCGCGTGATCCAGCGGGCGGTGATCCACGTGCAGTCCTCCGGCCGCGACGACGTCACCGGCGCCAACGTGCTGGTGGCGATCTTCTCCGAGCGCGAGAGCCACGCCGCCTACTTCCTGCAGCAGCAGGAGATGACCCGCTACGACGCGGTCAACTTCATCGCCCACGGCATCGCCAAGAAGGCCGGCGCCTCCGAGCCGCGCCCGGCCAAGGGCGCCGACGCCGAGGGCGACGACGAGAAGCCCCCGGTCAAGACCGGCGGCGAGGCGCTGGAAGCCTACTGCGTCAACCTCAACGAGAAGGCGCGCCAGGGTAAGGTCGACCCGCTGATCGGGCGGATGAACGAGGTCGAGCGCTGCATCCAGATCCTCTGCCGGCGCACCAAGAACAACCCGCTGCTGGTCGGCGACCCCGGCGTCGGCAAGACCGCCATCGCCGAGGGCCTGGCGCGCAAGATCGTCTCCAAGCAGGTGCCCGAGGTGCTGGCCAAGTCGACCATCTTCTCGCTCGACATGGGCGCGCTGCTGGCCGGCACCCGCTACCGCGGCGACTTCGAGGAGCGCGTCAAGCAGGTGATCAAGGAGCTGGAGAACCACGCCAACGCGATCCTGTTCATCGACGAGATCCACACCGTGATCGGCGCCGGCGCCACCAGCGGCGGGGCGATGGACGCCTCCAACCTGCTGAAGCCCGCGCTGGCGTCGGGCACCCTGCGCTGCATGGGCTCGACCACCTACAAGGAGTTCCGCCAGCACTTCGAGAAGGACCGCGCCCTGGTGCGCCGGTTCCAGAAGATCGACGTCAACGAGCCGACGATCGAGGACACGATGAAGATCCTCAAGGGCCTGAAGACCTACTACGAGGAATTCCACAAGCTGAAGTACACCGCCGAGGCGATCAAGGCGGCGGTGGAGCTGTCGGCCAAGTACATCACCGACCGCAAGCTGCCGGACAAGGCGATCGACATCATCGACGAGGCCGGCGCCAGCCAGATGCTGCTGCCGGAAGGCAAGCGGAAGAAGACGATCGGGCTGAAGGAGGTCGAGACGGTCGTCGCCAAGATCGCCCGCATCCCGCCGAAGTCGGTGTCCAAGTCCGACACCGAAGCGCTGAAGCAGCTCGAGACCGACCTGCGCAGCGCGGTGTTCGGCCAGGAAGAGGCGATCCACCAGCTCTCCGCGGCGATGAAGATGGCCCGGGCCGGCCTGCGCGACGGCGACAAGCCGATCGGCTGCTACCTGTTCTCGGGTCCCACCGGCACCGGCAAGACCGAGACCGCGCGCCAGCTGGCGTCGACGCTGGGCATCGAGCTGCTGCGCTTCGACATGTCGGAGTACATGGAGCGCCATACCGTCAGCCGCCTGATCGGCGCGCCTCCGGGCTATGTCGGCTTCGACCAGGGCGGCCTGCTCACCGACGCGGTCGACCAGCACCCGCACGCGGTCGTGCTGCTCGACGAGATCGAGAAGGCGCACCAGGACGTCTACAACATCCTGCTGCAGGTGATGGACCACGGCGCGCTCACCGACGCCAACGGCAAGAAGGTCGACTTCCGCAACGTGGTCCTGATCATGACCACCAACGCCGGCGCCTCCGACGCCCAGCGCAACTCGATCGGCTTCGGCCGCGGCAAGATCGAAGGCGAGGACGAGGAGGCGATCAAGAAGCTGTTCACGCCGGAGTTCCGCAACCGCCTGGACGCGACGGTGGCCTTCAAGGCGCTGACGCCGGAGATGATCCGGATGGTGGTGCAGAAGTTCGTCCTGCAGCTGGAGGCCCAGCTGGCCGACCGTCACGTCACCATCGAGGCCTCGGACGACGCCCTCGACTGGCTGGCCAAGAACGGCTTCGACGAGCTCTACGGCGCCCGGCCGCTGGCCCGGGTGATCCAGGAGCAGATCAAGAAGCCGCTCGCCGACGACATCCTGTTCGGGCGCCTCTCGAAGGGCGGCCACGTCAAGGTGACGCTGAAGGACGGCAAGCTCGCGTTCGAGTTCGACGCCCCGCCGCCCGCCGCCGGCCCCGGCAAGACCGCGACGCCCGAAGAGACGCCAGAGCCGCAGGAACCGGCGCTGGCCGACTGACGCGGGCGTCGGCGAAGGCGGCTGGAGCTGCTGCTTCGGTCGCCGCGCGTCAGGCGAATACCTGGGCCACCTGTCCTACCTGCGACTGGCTGTGGACCTGCGCTCGGTAGATGCGCCAGACCACCATCAGGAACAGCGCGCTGGCGAAGAAATCGACGACGGTGTCGACGAGCTGGAACGTCGTCAGGCCGACCAGACCCGCGATATCGCTCGAGCGCGACAGCGCGAACATGACGCTGCCGCCGATGTTGACGGCAAGCCAGCCACCCCACCAGAAGCGCAACAGGAGCGGCGTCGTGAGCCGCCGCCATCCGATGGGCGAGGCGCTTGCCTGGTAAATCTCCTCCATCGCCTGGAACGGCTTGAACCACGACGCAATGGGCACGGCATACCAACCCACCGCCCAGCCGGGTGAGTTCTGCATGCCGGTGGCGCCCAGCGCGCGGACGTTGCACGCAGCGTTGTAGATCCAAAATCCAGCGAAGATGTAGCTGGCCAGCAAGGCCAATAGGAACAGCAGCCCCGCCGTGGCGACCAGCCCATCGCTCGCCTGCGCCGCCGAGTACATGCTGTCTTGCGACGCGAAGGCGTGGTCGGCCATGCGCGACAGCAGCCGCCACTGCCCTAGCAGCGCGACGAACTGCAGCAGCAGCGCGACCATCTTCAGGCCGGCCGCCGCCGTCGTCGCGTAGGTGAGGAACGAGATCGACCGCCACGCGCGCGGTCGCTCGGCGGGCATGATCTTGATTTCCTTGAACACCCAGCCCGCTTCGCCGGGCGGCGGCTGCTCGCTCATGGACAGTCTCCCCCACGTCCGCCGAGGGCGCGCGTCAGACTAGGAGGACATGGCGGCGCCGTTCAAGCGTGGATACCGGACCGTCAGTCGAACGGCAGCTCCATCGTCTCGCCGAATGGCGTCGCCTTCCAGCGGCCCGTCAGCTGACGCATTCGCTCGCGGACAGCTTCGATGAAGGCCGGCGTGAACCAGCGCGGCGCCCGCTCCTCGTAAAGGTCGAGATACTCGGCTGCTCGGGTCACGAACGCTTCGGCGTCGAGCGCCTCTTCCTGCAGCGCGCCGGTCAGCGCGCCGACCACCCGTTCGGTGATGGCGATCTCCCCGCCGAGCGCCGCGCCGCCGGCCACGCTGAGCTCCTCGTAGCCGCCGATCTTGCCGAGGATGCCGTAGAACGATCCCTTCAGGCCCGCCTCGCTCTCGACCGCGTAGTGCAGCAGGTCGTGGGTGAGGAAGCTGCGGGTCTCCAGCTCGATCGCCTCGCCGGTCCCGTCCGCGCGGCGGTATTCGAACCGGTGATGGGTCGGCGAGACGCGGGTGAACCGCAGCGTCAGCCCGCCGGTCACGGGATCCTCCGAATCACGAGATCTCCAGCGCGATCGCCTCGGCCAGGCTGGCGAGCTCGCCCATGTCGGCCATGCCGCCGCCGGCGTGACGGCCCAGCGGCACGCCCTCCCAGCGCGGGATGACGTGGAAGTGCAGGTGGAACACGGTCTGGCCGGCCACCTGGCCGTTGAACTGGGCGATGAAGACGCCGTCCGGCTTCAGCGCAAACCGCACCGCCCGGGCGACCCGCTGCACGGTCAGGATCGTCGCCTGCAGCGGCTCGGGCTCGACGTCGAGCAGGTTGCGGGCGTGGGCGCGCTTGTGCACCACCAGCACGTGGCCCCTGCCCTGCGGGAACACGTCCATGAAGGCCATGGTGTCGTGGTCCTCGAACACCTTGGCGCAGGGCGCGTCGCCCCGCACGATCTTGGCGAAGATGTTGTCCGGGTCGTAGTCGCCGTCGAGGCTCATGGCCCTCTCATCCGAACGCTTGCGGAGCCTCCCTGCTAGCAGAGACCGGGGCGCCCCGAAACCATGCCAAGCCCGGCCCCGCCGAGCGCCGCCGCGCCGCGTTCAGGCGGCGGGAGCGGCGTGCTAGATCTGGTCCTTCAACGTCAGCGTCACGCTCCGCGCCTGGCCGCCGGCGAGCACATCGAGCTTCAGCTGGGTTCCGGCGGGCTCGTCGCGCAGTCGCTTGCGCAGCTCGGGCAGGTCGAGCTTGGACGCGGGCACCTCGTCGACTGCGGTGATCTCGTCGCCAACTTTCAGGCCCGCGCCCGCCGCCGCGCCGCCGGCCGTCAGGTCCATGATCTTGAAGCCATCCGGCGAGAGATTGAGCCAGGCGCCGGCGCGGTCGAACACGCCGACATCTCCGGCCGGCGGCTGCAGCGGCTTCAGGTACATCACCTGGTGGCCGTAGTCGAAGGTGACCGCGAAGCGCTTCAGCAGCCCCGAGCCGACGTTGCCCTGGTAGTTCGGATCGGCGAAGGCGCCCTTGCCTTGCGTGCCGAAGCCGGCGACGACGTCATCGAGCTTCACCGGGCCCAGGCTGAAGTCGGCGACTCGGGTGACGTAGGAGCGCGAGGGCCCGCCCACGCCCCAGCCGTCGACGGCCAGCACGCCTTTCGGGTGTCGGGCGGTGAGACCGTTCGCCTCGACGAAAGGCTTGGTCAGGGTCAACTCGACGCGCGAGCCGGTGTCGATATCGAAACGGCCCGGCACGCCCTCGAACACGCCGGCCACCTGCGGCAGGTGGTTGTAGAAGACGAACGGCACCGGCGTGCCGGCGTCCTTCGGGTCGAACCGTGCGGGATCGATGAAGGTGATCGTCCCTGCGCCGTAGTCGATCACGGTGACGAAGCGGCGGGCGAGCTCGAAGCCCAGCATGCCCTGCTCGTCGAAGCCCTCGACGTCCTTGGAGCCGAACGGCAGCACGGTCACGGTCTGTCCGGTCAGCGAGAGGTCGCCAATCTGGAAATCGATGCCTTTGACGAAGCCAGAGCTGACCACCCCCTCCCCCGCCCCGGTTCCCGGCGCGTCACCCTGCGGCCGGAGCTGCAGCGTCTTGGCCGTCTCCGGCGCGAGCAGGCTGTGGCCGCCGGTGTCGAAGATGCAGAGGAACGGCCCTTTGCCGTTGATCATCACCTCCAGGTAGATGTGGTTGTTGAGCACTCGCATCGGCACGGTGACGCGGCCGGACGCGTTGGCGATGCGGGCGTCGGTCGGCGTCCATGGCGGCGGGGCGAACGCGGCCCGGGGCAACGCTGGCCCGCCCGCTACGCTCTTGAGGGTCATGATCTGGCGGTACTGCGGGCCGGTTCCATCGTCGATCACCTGTTTGCCCGCGACCATCACCCCGGCGATCGGCCGGTAGTCGGCCAGGTCGGTGACGATGGTCTGCGAGCCCTGGTTTTCGATCGTGCGCGCCAAGCAGGTGCGTCTTGGCGTCGAACCAGGCGTCGAACGGCTTGCCCCCCGCGGGAGAAACCCGCAGCACATCGTAGCGAACGTCGCCGCTGGCCTGGGGCGCCAGCAGCTCCACCTTCGCGCCACCGCGATCGGGCCGCCACCAGAGGTTCCCGTCGAGGTAGGCTTCGGTCACCGCCAGTTGGCGAATGTCGCCGCCGGCCTCGGGCGTGATCGCGCCTGAGAGGTCGCGCCACCAGGCGGTCTTGCCGTCGAAGCCGTTTCCGCCGCTGGTCGGGCCGATGTCCTGACTGTCGACAAAGCCGGCGCCGCGCAGGTCGTAGGTCGAGCGCAGCTCGCCGGTCAGACCCTGTCCGGCGTAGTCGTAGCGGACGTCCAGCGCGCCCGCGCGATCAAGCCCTGTCCCCATCGCGGAATGGTTGGCGTCCAGGATCTGAGCCGCGGTCGGTTGCGCGCGGGCCGCGCCGGCCCCCGCCATGACGGCGAGCGCCGCGACGAAAGCCAATCTTGCCTGCATTGTAAGTTCACTCCCCGAACCGGAATGAGCGCGACTTACCAGGGCCGCGAACCGGGGCCAGTTAGGGATTCGTAATGCGGCTCAGGCGGCCTTGAAGGGCGAGTATTCCTCGGCGAGCCAGTCCATCTCGCCCTGCACCCGCCGCCGCTCCTCCTCCAGGAACCGCGCGACGGCGTGGGAAAGCCCGGGATCGGAGATGTAGTGGGCCGAGTAGACCGCGGTCGGCAGATAGCCGCGGGCGATCTTGTGCTGGCCCTGCGCGCCGGCCTCCACCCGCGCCAGGCCGTGGGTGATCGCCCAGTCGATCGCCTGGTAGTAGCAGAGTTCGAAGTGCAGGAACGGCACGTCCTCGACGCAGCCCCAGTTGCGGCCGTAGAGACAGTCGCCGCCGATCAGGTTGAGCGCGCCGGCGATCCAGCGCCCGTTCTTGCGGGCCAGCAGCAGCAGCACCCGATCCGCCATCCGCTCGCCCAGCAGCGAGAAGAACAGGCGGTTGAGATAGGGCCGGCCCCACTTGCGGTTCCCGGTGTCCATGTAGAAGGCGTAGAACGCGTCCCAGTGCTCTTCCGTGAGGTCGGCGCCGGTGAGGGCGTGGATCTCGAGGCCGGCGACGGCGTCGCGGCGCTCGCGGCGGATGGTTTTGCGCCGGCCGGACGAGAGCGCGCCCAGGAAGTCGTCGAAGGTCGCATAGCCGGCGTTCAGCCAGTGGTACTGCTGGTTTTGCCGCAGCAGCATCCCCTGCTCGCCCATGAACCGCCACTCGTCCTCGGTCGGGAAGTTCACGCCCAGCGTCGAGACGTCCATCTTCTCGCAGACCGCGATGGCGCCCGAGAGCAGCATCCGCCGCCCCTCGTCGCGGTCGATATCCGGACGCGTCAGCAATCTGGGTCCGGTCACCGGCGAGAACGGCGAGGCGGCGATCAGCTTCGGGTAATAGCGACCGCCGGCGCGCTCGTAGGCGTCGGCCCAGCTGTGGTCGAACACATATTCGCCCTGGCTGTGCGACTTCAAATAGACGGGCGCGACGGCGGCCACCTCGCCGGCCTTGTCCCGCACCGCGAGGTGCTGCGGCGCCCAGCCGGTGCGCGGCGCCGCGCAGCCCGACTCCTCGGCGATGTCGAGGAAGTCGTAGGCGACGAACGGATTGGCCGCGTGATCGGGATTGCCGGCGCAGGCGTCCCACGCGGCGCGGCCGATCTCGGAGATGCGGCGGTGGACGCTGACCTCCGCCCTCAGCGAGGTCACGCAGCGAAGCCTTCGAAGATCAGGTTGTCGCAATGGTCCCTGATCTTGTCCCATTCGCCCGGGTCGCGGACGGTCCACGCCACGACCGGCATGCCTTCCTTGCGGTAGCGGTCGGCGCGCTCGCTGGGCAGCATGTCGAGGCCGAGCGCCAGGAAGTGCGGCCGGGCGATCGCGACGTGCTCGAGCCGGGCGAAGCTCTTGCGCTGCTCCGGCGCCATCCGCGCGTTGTCGGCGCTGCGGTAGGAATAGCTGTCGAGACCGCGCAGCACCTGCGGATACCGATCGGCGAACCATGCGTGGGAATAGGGATTGAAGCCGATCACCGCGGTCGGGCCGTTGTGGTCGAGCAGAATGTCGTGCACCCGCTGCTCGAGCGGACCGACCTCGCCGTAGGGCGTCTTCAGCTCGATGTGCACCATCGCGCGGTGGCCGATCAGCGCCAGGGTGTCGGCGAGCGTCGGAATCGTCTCCTCCGTGCCCGCCAGCCGCATCGCGCCGAGATCGGCGGCGGTGTGGTCGCTGAGGCGACCTTCCGCGCCGGTCATCCGGCCAAGCCCGCCATCGTGGAACACCATCGCCTCGCCGTCGGAGCTGAGCTGCACGTCGAGCTCGATGCCGTAGCCGGCCTCGCAGGCCAGCTCGAATGCGCCGCGCGAGTTTTCCGGCGGTCCGTCCTTGCTCCACAGGCCGCGGTGCGCGACGGCTGGCGTAAACAGCCGGTCCCAGGCCTCGCCGAAGCGGGCCCTCATCGGACCTGCACCACCGCGTCGACCTCGACCGCGAAGTTCAGCGGCAGGCGGTAGACGCCGACGGCGGAGCGCGCGTGCCGGCCGGCGTCGCCGAACACCTCGACCATCAGGTCGGAGCAGCCGTTCACCACCTGAGGGATGTCGAAGAAGCCGGGTCCGGCCTGCACGAAGCCGCTCAGCTTCACGATCCGCGTGACGCGCGTCAGGTCGCCGTCCAGCGCCGCCTTGATCTGGGCGATCAGGTTGAGGCCGCAGATCCGCGCCGCCCGCCTGGCCTCGTCGGCGCTGACGTCCTCGCCGACCACCCCGCGCACGCCGCCGGCGGTGTCGGTCGAGACCTGGCCGGAAATGTAGAGGGTGTCGCCTGTGCGCACGAACGGGACGTAGTTGGCCACCGGCGCCCGCGGCTCGGGCAGGGTGAGGCCAAGGGCGGCCAGGCGCTCTTCGGGGGCGGACATGGGCCGAGGCTTAGCGCGCTCGCCCGCGGTCGCAAAGGCGGTCGATACGAAAACGCGGCCGGGCAGGCGCCCGACCGCGTTCGATCACGTTACTGTGTGCCAGGGGCGACGCGGCTAGCGCGCGGCCTGAACCTTTTCGACGAGGGCGGTGACGCGCTCGTTGATCGGCAGGAAGCATTCCTTCACCGAGGCGGAGACCGTCTCGGACGCCTTGTTCATCTGCGCGATATACGCCTCCATCCAGCTCTTGGCGTAGGCGGTCTGCAGCTCGACGACTTCCTGCACGCTCTTGGCGCTGGTGAGGCTCTTGGCGGCGGCCACGTGGTCTTCCATGGCCTGCTTGGAATAGGCCATCGCCTGGGCGCCGAGGGCTTCAGCGCCCTTGGTCGCGGCGGTGACAGACGCGACCACGGCTTCGAGGTTCTTCTTCGAATGCGCGTTGGCCTCGCCGAGCGCGCTCAGCGATTTTTCGATCGAGTCCTTGAACGCCTGGTTGCCGGCGGTGGTGAACTGTTCAACCGTCGATTGGACGGTCTTGGCGCCATTGGCGGCCATGTGTGTGTCTCCTGGAGAAGGGCGAAGCGGGGTTGGGCGGGGCTCTACGGGGGCCGCGGGGCGATAGGGACGCCTCGGCGACGACCGCAGAAATCTCATGCTGCAGTGCAATAGTCAAGTGAATTTTGTGCACTGCAACATGGCGGGAATCGGGCGGCATTCCGACCGAAATGTCCCTTTTTCGCCATAAACTTAACCGGTGCTGCGACGCTTTGGAGCACGTGATGTTTACCTTGGCGCAACCTAAGTTAAGTCATGCTAATGACCGTGCAGACGCCGAGTCTCTGGCCCTCGAGGCTCGCAGTCTGCAGTAACCCAGTACGCCGGAGCCCGCCGATGTCCGAGCCCGCCCGACGCCTTTCGTACGTGATGGCCGCCCTGGCCACGACGATCTGCGTAAGCGCCACGCCCACGATCGCCCAGGACGAATACGCCGCGCCCGGCTACTCGTCGGCCACCTATGCCGCCGGTCCCTACTCGCCGAGCACCGACCTGCGGGTGCCCGCGAACGAGCCGCGCTATGCCGCAATCGTGATGGACGCCGCCACCGGCGAGATTCTCTACCAGAAGCGCGCCGACTCGCCGCGCTACCCGGCGTCGATCACCAAGATCATGACGCTGTATCTGGCGTTCGAGGCGCTCTCGACCGGCCGGCTGCACGAGACCGACATGATCACGGTCTCTCCCCTCGCCGCCTCCCAGGCGCCGACGAAGCTGGGCCTGCGGCCCGGCGACACCATCGACGTCGATGACGCCATGCACGCGATCGCGGTGAAGTCGGCCAACGACATGGCCGTCGCGCTGTCCGAGAAGATCGGCGGCACCGAGAGCCGGTTCGCGGCGATGATGACGATGAAGGCGCAAGAGCTGGGCATGACCCACACGCACTTCGTCAACGCCAACGGCCTGCCCGACAGCCGGCAGATCACCTCGGCGCACGACATCGCCATCCTGTGCCGGGCCGTGCTGCGCGACTATCCGCAGTACTACCACTACTTCGGCACCGAGACCTTCACCTACCGCGGCGTCTCGATGAACAACCACAACGGTCTGCTCGGCCGGATGCCGGGCGTCGATGGGTTCAAGACCGGCTACACCAACGCGGCCGGCTTCAATCTCGCCGCTTCCGCCGTTCGCGATGGCCGCCGCCTGATCACCGTCGTGCTCGGCGGCTCGTCCGGCGCGGCGCGCAACGCCAATGTCGAGGACCTGCTGCTGACCGGCTTCGACGTCGAGGAGCGCCGCGCTCACGGCGAGAACCTGATCCTCACCCAGAACATGTTCGAACAGCTGCCCACCGGCGCGGTGACCGGTTCGCAGACCGAAATGGGCGATGGCGACGACGACGCCGACGCGATCGACATCGTGCTGACCGCAGCCGCGCACGGCACGCCGGTCAGCTTCGTGCCGGCCGGCGTGACTCAACTGGCCGCCTCGCGGCCGTCTTTGACGCAGGACGTGCCGCATGCCGGTCTGCTGAAGCCCAATCAGCTGCAGACCCAAACTCAGGCCGCCGAGCCGCGCAACTGGCAGGTTCAGGTCGGTCAGTTCGCCTCCGGCCGCCTGGCTATCCGCCAGGTCGACTATGTCGCCGACGCCTTCCGCAATCTGTTCGACGACCACGAGGGCCAGGTCGACCACGCCGGCCGCAGCTATAGCGCCGTCTTCACCGGCTTCACCCAGGCCGACGCCAGACAGACGTGCGCCGCTGTCCAAGCTAAGGGCCAGCCCTGCGTCGCCAGCGCGCGCTAAGTCTCAGCGACCGGGGCCCACCATCACGTCGCGCGCGGCGTTGAGCTGGGCGGCCAGCCCGGCGGCGCCGCCCTGGTCCGGGTGTACGCGGAGCATCAGCCGACGATAGGCCGCCTCGATCTCCGCGCGCCCAGCCGTCTCCGCCACGCCGAGGATCGACGCTGCGTGCGCCCGGTCCATGCCTCCTGCCGCTCGCCGCGGCGCGCGCGATGACGTGGCGAGCCACACCGCGGCCGTCAGCAGGATCGAGCCGCCGAGCCAGCCACCGCGCGCCGCGTCGTAGGCCGCGATGGCGGCGGCGATGATGGCCAGCGCATAGCCGGCCAGGCGACCGGGCGCGCGGGCTCATCAGCGGCCGTCGCCCCAGGCTGACGAACAGAGCCAGCACCAGGACGCCGAGCGCGACGAAGATCATGGGACTGGGTGCGGCTACTCCGCCGCCATCGGCCTGGCCGCCAGGCCCAGCTCCGCCATCAGCACCCGCAGCTCCTGCCGCGCGGCGATGTGGCCGAGCGAGACCTGCACTGGCCGAACGGTCGGACCGAGGTCGGCGACCGTCAGGCCGAACGGGAACAGCTCGCGATAGATCACCCGGTCGCCCAGGCCGTGCAGCACACGAAAGCCGACGCGGCGCGACAGGGCTTTCAGCCGCTCGTCCACCCGCCGACGATTGCGCGGATCGCTGGAGGCGAGGCGGTTGCGCAGCACCACCCAATCCAACGAGTGACCGCGCTCGGCGGCTCGCACCTTGCGCGCCTCCCACACGGTCTCGGAATAGTGGCTCGGGCGTACAAGTTCGAGCGTGACCGGATCGACGACGCCCAGCACGGCGAAATCGACAAAGCTGTCGTTCATCGGCGTGACGATCAGGTCAGCCTTCTGGTGCGCGAGTCGGGCCAGCTCGGTGTCGGCGCCCGGGGTGTCGACGACCACGAAGTCGCAGTCGGCGGCGAGCGCCGCGTCGAGGCCGGCCGCGTCGGCGACGTCGCCAAGCCGAAGTGGCTGCGGGAGGGTCGCGCCGTTGGCCTCGATCCAGCGGGCGCGGTTGGCGAAGAAGTGCGCCATCGACTGCTGACGGCTGTCGAGGTCGAGCACGGCGACCTTGGCGCCGGCGTGGGCCAGGGCGACGCTGAGATGCACGGCGACGGTGGACTTGCCCGCCCCGCCCTTCTCGTTGCCGATGACAATGACGCGCATCGCCGGAACCTTCCGCTCGAACTGACGCCTGGGTTGAGCCGGCGCCGCCGGCCGCCAGAATCGTGCGGCCCGACCGGCGGACGAGACACCGGCTCGCCGGCTGCGTCAACGCGGCGGAAAGCCTGGGCTGGACATCGCCGCCGCCGCTCCGCCATAGGTCCGGGCCCTGTCGCCAGAGAGCCACATGACCGAACTGCCGATCGTCCGCACCGTGGCCGACCTGCGCGCCGCCGTTCGCGCCTGGCGCAGAGCGGGCGAGCGCGTGGCGCTGGTCCCGACCATGGGCTTCCTGCACGAGGGCCACCTGTCACTGGTGAGGCTTGGCAAGACGCGGGCGGAGCGCGTCGTCGCCAGTCTGTTCGTCAACCCGACCCAGTTCGCGCCGAGCGAGGATTTCGAAGCCTATCCGCGCGACGAGGGACGCGACGCCGGCTTGCTGGCCTCCGCTGGTTGCGACCTGCTCTATGCCCCGAGCGTGGCGGAGATGTATCCGGCCGGCTTTTCGACCACGGTTGCGGTGGGCGGCGTCTCGGCGCCGATGGATGGGATCGCCCGGCCGACCCATTTCGCCGGCGTCGCCACCATCGTCGCCAAGCTGCTGACCCAGTCGGCGCCCGACGTCGCGATCTTCGGCGAGAAGGACTACCAGCAGCTGCTGGTGATCCGGCGGATGGCTTGGGACCTCGATCTGCCGGTCGATATCCTGGGCGCGCCGATCGTGCGCGAGACGGACGGCCTCGCGCTCTCCTCGCGCAATGTCTACCTGACGCCGACCGAGCGCGTCGTTGCGCCAACGCTGAGCCAGGCCCTGCGCGCCGCGGCCGAGGCCCTGCGCGCTGGCGCGGCGGTCTCCGACGCGGAGGCTGCGGGCCTCGCAGCGCTGACGGCGGCCGGGTTCGGTCCGGTCGATTATTTCGAGGTGCGGGACGCCGGCGACCTGACTCGACTGGGACCTGGACCGCTCGGCGGCGGCGGCGCCCGCGTCTTCGCCGCCGCCCGGCTCGGCAAGGCGCGGCTGATCGACAACCTGGCCGTCTGAGACCCTACCAGGCCCCCACCTCGCGCAGCTTCCGGGCCAGCTCCGCTGGCAGGTCGCCCTCGGCGGCCGCGCCGAAATCGACCGGCGCTTCATTGGGCTCGAGGTAGCGCCAGCCCTGGAACGCACGGCGCGGCTGGGGGGCGGTGGGGATCATGGCCTCGTCGAGCAGGATCTCGCAGCGGCGCTGCACCCCCTCCCCGACCGTCTCGATCGCCGGCGATCGGCTGGCGGATCAGGACCACGCCCTTGAACACCCAGTAGAGCGAGCCGCCGTCCAGCAACTCCGCGGCGCGCTTCGGCGTCTGCCGCGTGTAGACGATCGGCTTGTGGCCGGCCGCCGCGCGCTTGGCCCGCCATGCGCGCAGGTCTTCCGGCGTCGCGGCGCCGACGCAGAGCTTGATCAGGTGAAGGGGCATCGCGGCCGGTCTAGTCCCTGGCTTCCAGCCGCACCAGCAGCACGCCCTCGGTCACCTGGTCGCCGATCTTGCAGCGCACCTCGGCCACCACGCCGTCGAACGGCGCGACCAGCACGTGCTCCATCTTCATCGCCTCCAGCGTGACCAGCGGTCTGACCGCGCAGCACGGCCGCACCGGGCGTCGCCGACCAGCGAGGCGATGCGCCCGGGCATCGGCGACAGGATCTGCGCCGTCGCCCTCGCCGCCATCGTTCCGCCGCGGCGCTGCGGGCCGGGTGAACTCGAACGCCTCGCCGCCCTCGAACAGCACCACCTCGCGTTCGCGACCCGGGCGCTCGCCGTCGCCGAGCAGGCGGATCGACCACGGCCTCGAACACTACGCTCAGCCGGTCTGGATCATCGATCGCGCCGGTGGCGGCGGCGATGCGGAAACCAGCTAGCTCCGAGTTCGACCAGGGCTGTCAGCGTCGTCGTACGGGCGCGAGCGAGGTCGCCGCTTCGCATGCGCAGGAACTCGGAGGGCTCGGGCGGCGTGACCAGCGCAGCTCCAGCCGACGTCTCGATGAAGCCGGTGTCGACCTGGCCGGCGACGAAGTCAGGCTCGGCCGAGCAGCCGCGCCAGGAAGCCGGCGTTGGTCTTGACCGGCCACACCTCGCGTCGAGGCGCAGGCGCAGGCCAGGCGCTCGGCCGCGGCGGCGCGGGTCGGCGCGTGTGCGATCAGCTTGGCGATCATCGGGTCGTAGAAGGCGGCCCGATCTCCCGCCTACCGCCACGCCGCTGTCGACCCGCACGTCGAGGTCGCCGATCATGAACTCGTCCAGGCGCCCGGTCGACGGCAGGAAGCCGCCGGGCGGGGTCCTCGGCGTAGAGCCGCGCCTCGATCGCGTGGCCGCTTCGAAGGCGATCTGGTCCTGCGTCAGCGGCAGCGGCTCGCCGGCGGCGACGCGCAGCTGCCACTCCACCAGGTCGAGGCCGGTGATCGCCTCGGTGACCGGATGCTCGACCTGCAGCCGGGTGTTCATCTCCATGAACCAGATCCGGTCGGCCCGCAGGCCCTCGGACGCGTCGGCGATGAACTCGACCGTTCCGGCGCCGACGTAGTCCACCGCCTTGGCGGCGCGGACGGCGGCGGCGCAGACGCGCCTCGCGCGTCGGCCGCGTCCATGCCGGGCGCCGGCGCCTCCTCGATCACCTTCTGGTGCCGGCGCTGCAGCGAACAGTCGCGCTCGAACAGGTGAACGACGTGGCCCTGCGTGTCGCCGAACACCTGCACCTCGATGTGGCGTGGGCGGGTGACGTACCGTCTCCAGCAGCACCCGCTCGTCGCCGAACGCAGCGGCGGCCTCGCGGCGGGCGGCGTCGAGCGCAGCGGCGAAGTCGTCCGCCGCGGTCGACCCGGCGCATGCCCTTGCCGCCGCCGCCGGCGACCGCCTTGATCAGCACCGGCCAGCCGATCGCGCGCAGCCTCGCGGGCGAGCACGGCGGGCGACTGGTCGTCGCCGAGGTAGCCTGGCGTGGTCGCCACCCCGGCCTCGGCCATCAGCCGCTTGGCGGCGTCCTTCAGCCCCATGGCGCGGATCGCCGCCGGCGGCGGGCCGACCCAGATCAGGCCGGCGGCGATCACCGCTTCGGCGAACTCGGCGTTCTCGGAGAGGAAGCCGTAGCCCGGGTGGATCGCCTCGGCGCCCGCTCTGGCGGGCCGCAACCAAGATCGCCTCCGCCGTTCAGGTAGCTGTCTCGCGCCGGCGGCGGGCCGATCAGCACCGCCGCGTCGGCCTCGGCGACATGGGGCGAATCGGCGTCCGCTTCGGAATAGACCGCGACCGTGCGCACGCCCAGCCGCTGCGCCGTGCGGATGATCCGCCGCGCGATCTCGCCGCGGTTGGCGATCAGCAGGGACCGGATCACGACTCTCCTCCCCCACGAGGGGAAGGGTCGGGGGTGGGGGGCTGCTTCGGACATGACGGCTGGGGAGCGAGCCCCCCATCCGGTCCTCCGGACCATCCTCCCCTCGAGGGGGAGGGCACGGTCAATCCGCCCACGGCGGCTTCCTTCCTTCCAGGAACGCTCTGACGCCAGCCTGGCCGTCCTCGCTGACCCGCTGGGCGGCGATGCGCTTGGCGGTGTGGGTCATCAGGCCGTGGTCGATCTGGCGGCCGGCGACCTCGTCGACCAGCAGCTTCGACTGCGCGACCGCGCCGGGCGAACACAGCTGCTGCGCCGCGGCGATCCGCGCCTTGGCCGCCTCCAGCGCCGCCGCGTCGGCGACCACCTCGTCGATCAGCCCGAAGAGGCGCGCCTGGTCGGCGTCGAACACCTCGGCGGACGAGAACAGCCGCCGCGCGCGCCGCGCGCCGATGGCGGCGACGACGTAAGGGCTGATGGTGGCTGCGATCAGGCCGAGCTTGACCTCGGAGAAGGCGAACTTCGCGCTGCTCACGGCCACCGCCATGTCGCAAGCGGCCACCAGCCCCGCGCCGCCGCCGAAACCGCCGCCTTCGACCAGGGCCACGGTCAGCGCCGGGATGTCGTGCAGGTGCTTCAGCATGATCGCCATCTGCATGGCGTCGTCGCGGTTGTCCTGCTCGGTATGTTCGACCGCGTCGCGCATCCATTCCAGGTCGGCGCCGGCCGAAAACGTCCCGCCCGCGCCCTGCACGAACACCACCCGCAGGGTCTCCTGGTCGCGCAGGGTTTCGAACGTCTCGCGCAGCGCGCCGATCAGCGCGGCGTCGAATGCGTTCTTCTTGTCCGGGCGGTTCAGCGTGACGGTGACGGCGCCTTCCTCGGTCGCCTCGATGGGTGACGAGGTCGGACGTCGCGTCGGTGTCTGGAACCTCGACGAACGGATCGGTCATGGGCTGGCTCCTGGCCGTTACATGCGGAAAACGCCGAAACGGGTCGGCGGGATCGGCGCGTTGAGGCTGGCGGCGATGGCAAGGCCCAGCACGTCGCGGGTCTGCACCGGGTCGATGACGCCGTCGTCCCAGAGCCGGGCGGTGGCGAAATAGGGGCTGCCCTCGTCCTCGTAACGCTGCCGGATCGGCGCCTTGAAGGCCTCCGCCTCGGCGGGCGAGTCCACGTTTGTCCGCGTCGCGGTGGACGGTGGCGAGCACGCTGGCGGCTTGTTCGCCGCCCATCACGCTGATGCGGCTGTTGGGCCAGGAGAACAGGAACCGCGGGGAATAGGCGCGACCGCACATGCCGTAGTTGCCGGCGCCGAACGAGCCGCCGATCAGCAAGGTGAACTTCGGGACCTCGGCGCAGGCCACCGCCATCACCATCTTCGCCCCGTCCTTGGCGATGCCGCCCGCCTCGTAGCGGCCGCCGACCATGAAGCCGGAGATGTTCTGCAGGAAGACCAGCGGCACGCCGCGCTGGCACGCGAGTTCGATGAAGTGGGCGCCCTTCAGCGCGCTCTCGGAGAACAGCACGCCGTTGTTGGCCAGGATCGCCACCGGATAGCCCCAGATCCGCGCGAAGCCGCAGACCAGGGTGGTCCCGTAGAGCTGCTTGAACTCGTCGAACTCGCGAGCCGTCGACCAGCCGGGCGATCACCTCGCGCACCTCGTACGGGGCGCGGACGTCCGGCGGGATGATCCCGTAGAGCTCGGCCGGATCGTAGGCCGGCGGCTCGGGCGGCTGCGGGCAGCAGCGGCGGCGCGCCGCGCGCGCCGAGATGGCCGATGATCGAGCGGACGATCTCCAGCGCGTGGGTGTCGTCGGACGCCACGTGGTCGACGACGCCGCTCTTGCGCCCATGGGTGTCGGCGCCGCCGAGCTCCTCGGCGCTGATCACCTCGCCGGTGGCCGCCTTCACCAGCGGCGGGCCGCCAAGGAAGATCGTGCCCTGGCCACGGACGATGATGGTCTCGTCGCTCATCGCCGGCACGTAGGCGCCGCCCGCCGTGCACGAGCCCATCACGCAAGCCACCTGCGCGATGCCCTCGGCGCTCATTCGCGCCTGGTTGAAGAAGATGCGGCCAAAATGGTCGCGATCGGGGAACACCTCGGCCTGGTGCGGCAGGTTCGCGCCGCCTGAGTCGACCAGATAGACGCACGGCAGGCGGTTCTGCAGCGCGATCTCCTGGGCGCGCAGGTGCTTCTTCACCGTGATCGGGAAGTAGGCCCCGCCCTTCACGGTGGCGTCGTTGGCGATGATCAGGGTCTCGCGGCCCTCGACGCGGCCAACGCCGGTGATCAGGCCGGCGCCCGGCGCCTCGCCGTCGTAAAGGCCGAACGCGGCCAGCTGGCCGATCTCCAGGAACGGCGAGCCGATGTCGAGCAGGCGCTCGACCCGCTGCCGCGGCAGCAGCTTGCCGCGCTCGGTGTGGCGCCGGCGCGACGCCTCCGGCCCGCCCAGCGCCGCCTCGGCCGACGCGAGCGCGCAAGGTTTCGTTCAGGGCCTGGTTGGTCGCCAGGTTGCTGCGGAAGGCGTCGCTGGCGGGATCTATGGCGGTGTTGAGCCGGGGCATGATCTCACCGATACACTGACGTCAGCCGCGCCGGAATGCCGCCGGCGCGTCCGTGGCCAGAGCGAAGACGATATCGTCCCACGCCGCCTCGCCCTCGCCCTGGGTCTCCACGCCCAGGCGCCGGGCGCCGACAGCCTCGTAGAAGGCGACCGCGTTCAGGTTGGCGGCCACGGCTTTGAAACCGACCTCGGTCACGCCGCTCGCCTGGAGTGCGTCGCAAAGCGCGACCAGCAGGCCGAGGCCGAGCCCCTGGCGCTGGTGGCTCGACAGCAGGTAGAGGGCGCTCATCCAGGTTGGCGTGGCGTGAGCGAAGCCGACAATGCCGCCTCGCGCCTCGGCCACCAGCAGCACGTCGCCGTCGGTCAGCGCCGAGTCCCAACGCAGCTGCGAGCGGTCGATGTCCACCGCCTCGAAGCGGTCGCCGAAGATCGTCGCATAGGTCTCGCGGTCGGCTTGGACGTGCACCTGGGCCACCGCCAGCGCCTCGTCGGGGCGGGCCGGACGGATCAGGATGTCGCCGCTTGTGGACGGATGAGTCGGCATCGTTGACGACGAGCTTAGCCCGAATTGCCGGACCGGCGCCTTGACCGCTACTGTCGGCCTGTGGCGGCCCTCACCGACTCGTTGCCCGACTCCGCGCTGACGCGGCTCTTCGCTCGCGAGGCGAGCGCCGGGCGCGCCCTGTGGTTCTCCCTGCCCGGCGGCGCGCCGCTCTATGAGGCCGGCGAGGAAGCCGAGCAGTTCTACTTCCTGCGCGCCGGCCGCCTCGGCGCGTTCCGCCACCAGGAAGGTCACGAGACGCAGTTCCTGGGGGTGATCCGGCCGGGCGAGCCGGCCGGCGAGATGGCGCTGATCGCCGGCGCGCCGCACTCGGCGACGGTGACGGCCCTGCGCGACTCCGAGGTGCTGTCGCTGAGCCGCGACGACTTCTTCGACGCGGTCGCCAAGGACCCATCGGTGATGACCGAGCTGGCGCGGCTGATGATCCTGCGCAACCGCCAGAGCGCGTCGGGGGCGGTGCTGGGCGAGCCCTCGGTGTTCGGCTTCATCGGCCTCTCGCCAGGCTTGCAGGTGCGCCAGCTGGCGGAGCGGATAGCCGGGCGGATCGGCAGGCTCGGCTACCGCGCCACGATCGTCGGCGTCGAGGCGCTGCGCGCGCCCACCGAGTGGTTCTCCAACGTCGAACGCGACCACGACTTCGTGCTCTATGTCGCCGAGGCCGAGGAGCTGGCCTGGAAGAGCCTCGTGAGCCGCCAGGGCGACCGCCTGTTCAGGGTCGCGCAGGCGTCCGCGCCCGCCCCGCCGCCGCTGCCCGAGGCGCTGGCCGCCGAGCCGCTGCAGGTGCAGCAGCTCACCGACCTGATCCTGATGCATCCGGCCAGCGAAGGCGCGCCCCGCGGCAGCGAGGCCTGGGTCGAGGCGATGCGACCGGCGCGGCTGTTCCACATGCGCGACGGCTACGACGCCGACACCGACCGCCTGGCGCGGGTGCTGACCGGGCAGTCGGTCGGGGTGGTGCTGTCGGGCGGCGGCGCGCGGGCCTACGCCCACGTCGGCGCAGTGCGGGCGCTGCACGAACGCGGCGTGCCGATCGACTTCGTCGGTGGCGTCTCGATGGGCGCGATCGTCGGCGCGGGCCTCGCCATGGGCTGGGACGACGCCGAGCTGGAGATGCGCATCCGCCGCGCCTTCGTCGACTCCAGCCCGCTCGACGACATCGCCTTTCCGATGATCGCGCTTACGCGGGGCGACAAGGTCCGTGAACGGCTGACCGAGCATTTCGGCGACCGCTGCATCGGCGACCTGTGGCTGCCGTTCTTTTGCCTTTCGGCCAATCTGACGACCGGCGTCTATCAGCTGCACCGCACCGGACTGGTCCGCGAGGCGCTGCGGGCCAGCATCTCGCTGCCCGGCGTGCTGCCGCCGGTGACGATCGACAAGAACGTGCTGGTGGACGGCGCTGTGCTGAAGAACTTCCCCGCCGACCTGATGCGCTCGATCCAGCTAGGTCCGATCGTCGGCGTCGATGTCGGACGCGGTCGCAGCATCGAGGCGGAGGACGTGGTCGTGCCGCCCTCGCTCTGGCGCTGGATCATTTCCGGCGACTGGCGCCGCGGCCCACCGATCGTCTCGGTGCTGATCCGCTCGGCGACGGTTCGGGCGGGGTCGGAGATGGTGCTGGCGCACCAGGCGACCGACGTGCTGGTGCAGCCGGACGTCGACGAAATCGAGATCCGCGACTGGCGGGCGTTCGATCGCGCGACGGAAATCGGCTACCGCGCAACCCTGGAGGCGCTCGACGGCCTGTCACGCCCCGTGGTTGACCTGCGCCGGCGCACCAGCCTGGCGGAGTCGGCGCTCGCCGCCGCGCCGCGGGTGAGGAAGTCTGCAAGCTGACGATGGGTCGATCGCCAGCCAATCGACGCTGCGCTGCAATAATGCTAGGTTGCCTGCGATCACCTAACTCGCCGGGTCGTGGCCTTTGACGCGCCAGTTGCGTTTGAAATTGAGGCGACCGGCTTCGTACGCCCGGGCGGACTTCGTCTTCTCGGAGACGAACCGGGAAGCCATGAAGGCGCTGGATGACTGGCCGGCGTGGCATGACGGCTGCCTGGCGCTGGTCGGGCCGGAGGGATCGGGCAAGACCCATCTCGCCCTGGAGTGGGTGTCGCGGGCGAAGGCGACGGTGCTCAACGCGGCCTGCACGGACGTCGGCAGCGCCCACGGGGGTCCGGTGTTGCTCGAGGAGGCCGATCGCGCGCATCCCGACACCCTGTTCCACCTGATCAACATGGCCGGTTCGAGCGGCGGCCTGCTGCTCACCTCCCGCACCCACCCCCGTGGCTGGACGGCGGAGTTGCCCGACCTGCGCTCGCGGCTGAACGCCCTGCACGTCGCCGAGATCGGCGCGCCAGATGACGCCGTGCTGGAGGGCGTGCTGCGCAAATTCTTCCGGGAACGGAACATAAAGCCGGCCGAGGATGTCTATCCTTACCTGATGCGGCGGATCGAACGCTCGGTTCGAATGGCGCGCGAGATCGTCGGACGTCTCGACGAGGCGGCGGACGCAGAAGAACGCGAAATCACCCGTTCGCTGGCGCGGCAAATTCTTGAATCCGAGTCCCGAACGCTCGATCTGTTCGAGTGACGTCTTGTTACTGACACGGAATGGCGCCAGACAATCTACCGTTCCCATTCGCCTAGATGAGCCTCCCTTTGGACGCCCAAGTCGCTGAGTCCGCCGCGCAAGCCTTGCCTGCGCCCGCGCCGCCGCCCGACCTGCTGCGCTCCCCGGACCGCTTCTTCAACCGCGAGCTCTCCTGGCTGAGCTTCAACCAGCGGGTGCTGGACGAGGCGGAGAACCCGCGCCATCCGCTGCTGGAGCGGCTGCGGTTCCTGTCGATCTCGGCCAACAACCTCGACGAGTTCTTCATGGTCCGCGTCGCCGGCCTGAAGGCGCTGGTGCGCGAGGGCGTCCGTGTGCTCAGCCAGGACGGGCTCTCGGCCTCGCAACAGCTGGTCAAGGTCAGCACCTCGGCCAACGACCTGATGGCCGAGCAGCAGCGGATCTGGGCGGCGATGCGCGCGGAGCTCGCGAACGCCGGTCTCGTGCTGCTGGACGCCAAGGACATAACCGCCGCCGACCGGCCGGCGATCGAGGAGATCTTCCTCAGCCGCATCTTCCCGGTTCTGACGCCGCTGGCGATCGATCCGGCCCACCCGTTCCCGTTCATTCCCAACCTGGGCTTCTCGCTGGCGCTGAAGCTGCGGCGGCTTTCCGACAACAAGCAACTCTATGCGCTGGTGCCGGTGCCGACCCAGGTCGACCGGTTCTGGGAGCTGCCGCCTGGCGGCAGGCGCCGCCACGCGCGGCGGTTCTTCGCGCTGGAGAGCTTCCTGATCCTGTTCCTCGACCGTCTGTTTCCGGGCTGCGAGGTGGAGGGTCAGGGGCTGTTCCGCCTGATCCGCGACAGCGACGTGGAGATCGAGGAAGAGGCCGAGGACCTGGTGCGCGAGTTCGAAGCCCGGCTGAAGCGGCGGCGCCTGGGGTCGGTCGTGCGCGTGAAAGTGCAGGCCTCGATGCCGGAGGACCTGCGCACGTTCATCCTCGAGGGGCTGGCGGCCGAGCCGCAGGACGTGGTCAGGGTCGACGGCAAACTGGGCCTGGCGCAACTTGGCCAACTGATCCCGCCGGACCTGCCGGAGCTGAAGTTCCCGCCGTTCCAGCCGCGCTTCCCGGAGCGGATCCGCGACCACGGCGGCGACTGCTTCGCCGCGATCCGCGAGAAGGACATCCTGGTCCACCACCCGTTCGAAAGCTTCGACGTCGTGGTGCAGTTCCTGCGCCAGGCGGCGCAGGACCCGAATGTGATCGCGATCAAGCAGACGCTCTATCGCACCAGCAAGGACAGCCCGATCGTCGCCGCGCTGATCGAGGCGGCCGAGAACGGCAAGAACGTCACCGCGCTGGTCGAGATCAAGGCCCGGTTCGACGAGGAAGCCAACCTCAAGTGGGCCAGAGACCTGGAGCGCGCCGGAGTGCTCGTCGTGTTCGGCTTTGTCGAGTACAAGACCCACGCCAAACTGTCGGTCGTGGTGCGGCGCGAGGGCGACGGGCTGCGCACCTACTGCCACTACGGCACCGGCAACTACCACCCGATCACGGCCAAGATTTACACCGACCTGTCGCTGTTCACCGCCGATGCGGCGATGGCGCGGGATTCGGCCAAGATCTTCAACTACATCACCGGCTACGCGCTGCCGGAGAAGATGGAGAAACTCTCCTACTCGCCGATCTCGATGAAGCACGACCTGTTGCGCCTGATCGCACAGGAGGCCGAACACGCACAGGCCGGCCGTCCCTCCGGGATCTGGGCCAAGCTGAACGCCCTGGTCGATCCGGAGATCATCGACGGGCTCTACCGCGCCGGCCGCGCCGGCGTGCGGATCGAGCTGGTGATCCGCGGCATCTGCTGCCTGAGGCCGGGCGTGCCCGGGCTTTCGGAAAACATTCGGGTCAAGAGCATCGTCGGGCGGTTCCTGGAGCACGCGCGGATCGTCGTCTTCGCCAACGGCCATCCGCTGCCCTCGAACCAGGCCCGGGTGTTCATCTCGTCGGCCGACTGGATGCCGCGCAACCTCGACCGCCGTGTCGAGGTGCTCACACCCGTGGAGAATCCCACCGTGCACCAACAGGTGCTCGACCAGATCATGGTGGCGAATCTCAACGACGAGGCACAAAGCTGGCGTCTGGACGGCGAAGGGCGCTATCACAGGACGCCCGGCTGGGATCGCAAGCGCGCTTTTTCGGCTCACGACTACTTCATGACCAACCCCAGCCTTTCCGGGCGGGGTCACAAGGTGAAGGACCTGCCGCGTGCGTTCGACCATGTGGTCGCCGGAAGCTGACACCCCCGCCTGGGACGCCGCCGTCATCGACGTCGGCTCCAACTCGGTCCGTCTGGTGCTCTACCGCGTCGAGGGCCGCGCGGTCTGGACCGTGTTCAACGAGAAGGTCCTGGCCGGCCTCGGACGCGACCTCGCGGTCACCGGCCAGCTCTCGGCCGAGGGCCAGGAGGCCGCTCTGGCGGCGCTGCGCCGGTTCGCGGCCCTGGTCGGCGCGGCCAGGCCCGATAGGGTGTTCGCGGTGGCGACCGCCGCCGCGCGCGACGCCGAAGATGGCCCCGCCTTCTGCCGCCGGGTCCGCGCTGACACTGGCCTCGACCTGCGGGTTCTGACCGGCGCCGAGGAGGCCCGCTACGCCGCGCTCGGCGTGCTGGCCGGCGCGCCGGAGTCGACCGGTCTCGCCGGCGACCTCGGCGGGGCGAGTCTGGAGCTGGTGCGGCTGGAGGATGGCCAGCCCGGCGAGGGAGTCACCCTGCCGCTCGGCCCGTTCGCGTTCAACGGCCGCTTCGACCCGGATCGGGTGCGCAAGGAGGTCGAGCGCCGGCTGAAGCCCCACGCCGGCGACCTGAAGACCCCGGTGTTCCACGCGGTGGGCGGCGCCTGGCGCAACGTGGCGCTGCTGGCGATGCGGATGAGCGCCTACCCGCTGGAAATCATCCACCAATACGAGCTCACCCGGCGCGAGGCGCTCGAGGCCGCCCGGCTGATCTCGCGCCAGTCGGTGCGATCGCTGGAGCGGATCGAGGGCATCTCGCGGCGGCGTCTGGAGACGCTGCCGCATGCCGCAGCGGTGCTGGAGGGTCTTGTCGACCTGCTCGGCGTCGAGAAGGTGGTGCTCTCGGCGTACGGCCTGCGCGAGGGCGTGCTGTTCGAGGCGATGGCGCCGGGCGCCCGCGCCGAGGATCCCCTGATCGAGGGGTGTGCGGCGCTGAGCGCGCGCGAAGGGGTCAATCCGACGCTCGGGCCCGCCGTCGAGGCCTGGCTGGCGCCGGCGTTCGGGGGGCTGGAGCCGGTGCTGGGTTCGCGCGAGCCGGTGATGCTGAAGGCGGCCTCGCGGCTCGCCGACATCGGCGCGCGACTGCACCCCGATCACCGCGCCGACCTGGTGTTCCACCAGGTGCTGCGCGCCCCGATCCCAGGGATGAACCACGCCGAGCGCGTGTTCCTGGCCACGGCCCTGTTCGCCCGCCACACCGCCGCCCCCACCATTCCCAAGCCCGAGCTGATCGCCCGCCTGCTGACCCACGAGCGGGTGCAGCGCGCCCGGGCGCTGGGCGCGGCGATCCGGCTCGCCAGCGACCTCTCGGGTCGCAGCCCCGAGCTGCTGCGCCGCGCGAGCCTCGAGATCCGCCCCGCGTCGGTCGTCGTCGAGGCTGAAGCGGCGTTCGCGCCGTTGCTGCTGGGCGAGCAGACCGCCAAGCGCGCCGCCACGCTCGCCACGCTGCTGGAGCGCGAGCTGAAGCTGCGACCCGCGTCCCGGCGAGAACGGGCCAAGCCGGAAAAGGTGGCTTAAATCGCGGGCGCGCTCAGTCGAGCGAGCGCGCGATCAGCACCTCGCAGTTCGGCGCTTCGAGCAGGGCCTTCGACGTCAGCGGGACCAGGCCGGCGACATCCACCCGCCAGTAGCGGAAGCCCATCTCGTCGAGGGCGGCCACCAGCCCGGGCACATCGCCCCTGGCGCCCATCATGCCGGTGCTCCATTCGATGCAGAGCTTCACGTTCAGCGAGCGCCTGAGCAGGCCCATGGCGCCGGCGAGGATCAACACCTCGGCGCCTTCGGTGTCCAGGCGGACGAAGTCGACGGTCTGATCTTCGAACAGGTCATCGAGCTTCACGGCTTCACAGGCGATCATCGCCTGGTCTTCGATGCCCCAGCCGTTCTCCACCAGGTTGCCGGCCCCGCCGTAGCGCGCCGAGGTGTATAGCTGCATGGTCCCGGGCCGGTCGGCGACGATCCGTTCGTGCACCTTCACGAAAGCGCCGCGTCCGCTGCAGGCGACGCTTCGCCGGAGCAGGCGGGCGATCCGCGGATTGGCCTCGAAGCGTCCAGCCGCCCGCCGGGGCCGATCAGCGAGCTCATGATCAGGGTGTAGTAGCCGACGTTGGCGCCCACCTCGATCACCTTGTCGCTTGGCCGCAGCAGGCGCCGGATCACCTTCTCGATCCAGACTTCCCAGACCCCGTAGGCGATAATCGAAGGCGAGAGCTGCTCGTCGACCGGATCGACGAAGATCAGCTGGCCGTCGTGAAGGGTCGTTAGCGCCGTCTGCGGGTCCAGGTAGGCGTAGAGCCGCGCCCTGCCCCGCCCTTCGTCCGTGTCCGGACGCCAGCCCGCGGCCCGAGCCAGCCGGCCCAAGACCCGCGCCAGGAGGTTCACCTAGGCGCTCGCCCGGGCCGCCCGCCTTACCGGCACGACCCTCACCCGGGTTCCGTCCAGCACCAGGGCCAGTTCGCCGCGCTTCAGCTTCAGCGCGTCCTCGCCGAACGCCTCGCGGCGCCAGCCCTTCAGGGCCGAGGAATCGGCGCGGTCGTCGCTGGCGATCTTCTCCAGGTCGGCCACGGTGGCGATCAGCTTCGAGGCGACGCCGGCGTCTTCGGCTCTGGCTTTCAGCAACACCTTCAGCAGCTCGACGACGGCGCCGGCCGCCGGCGAGACCGGCGTCGTGTCGCGCTCGATCTTCGGCGCATAGCCCTCCGGGTCCCGCAGCGCCGCGCGATCGCCTCGATCAGATCCGGGCCATAGCGTGAGCCGCCGAAGCCCTTGGGCACCGAGCGCAGGCGGTTGAGCGCCTCGACGTCGGTAGGCGCCTGCGCCGCCAGCTCGTCGATCGCCTCGTCCTTCAGGATCCGTCCGCGCGGCTGGTCGCGTTGCTGCGCGGTGCGCTCGCGCCAGGCGGCCACCGCCTTGAACACCGCCAGATATTTCACCGCGTGCTTGCGCGGCTTCAACCGCCGCCAGGCGTTCTCCGGGTCGACGTCGTAGAGGGCGGGATCGCACATCGCCGCCATCTCTTCGGTCACCCAGGAGAGCCGGCCCGCCTTCTCCAGCCGCGCGTGCAGGATCGGATAGAGCTCGGCCAGGTGGGTCACGTCGGCGATGGCGTAGGTCAGCTGGGCCTCGCTGAGCGGGCGGCGGGACCAGTCGGTGAAGCGGTGGGACTTGTCGAGGTCGATCTTCAGCATCTTCCGCACCAGCGCGTCGTAGGCGATCTGCTCGCCGAACCCCGCGGCCATGCCGGCGATCTGCGTGTCGAACAACGGGGTGGGGATCGCGCCGAGGTTGTTGAAGATCTCCACGTCCTGCCGCGCGGCGTGGAACACCTTCAGCACCTTCACGTCCCGCATCACCTCGAGGAACGGGGTCAGGTCGAGCCCTTCCGCCAGCGGATCGATCGTCGCTTCGATCCCGCCAAGCGCCGCCGCCTGGATCAGGCACAGCTTCGGCCAGTAGGTCGTCTCGCGCATGAACTCGGTGTCCACCGCGACGAACGGTTGTCCCTCCAGCCGCGCGCAGAAGTCCGCGAGGTCGGCGGTGGAGGTGATCGGCGTCATCGGCTAGCTATAGCCCCCCGGGCGCCCGAGTCTGCAAGCTCTCAAGTAGCGCCCAGCCTACATTTCCGCCGCGTCCGGAGCCGCGATGCCCCACCCCAAGAACGGCCTGACCTACGCCGAGGCGGGCGTCGACATCGACGCCGGCAATGCGCTGGTCGAGGCGATCAAGCCGCTGGCCAAGGCCACCCGCCGGCCAGGCGCGGACGCGGCGCTGGGCGGCTTCGGCGCGCTGTTCGACCTGAAGGCCGCCGGCTACGACGACCCGCTGCTGGTGACCACGACCGACGGTGTCGGGACCAAGCTGAAGATCGCGATCGAGACCGGGCTGGTGGACGGCGTCGGGATCGACCTGGTCGCCATGTGCGTCAACGACCTGCTGGCCCAGGGCGCCGAGCCGCTGCTGTTCCTCGACTACTTCGCCACCGGCAAGCTTGACGTGGCGCAGGCAACCCGCGTCGTGGCCGGTATCGCCGAGGGCTGCCGCCAGGCTGGCGCGGCGCTGGTGGGCGGCGAGACGGCGGAGATGCCCGGCATGTACGCCGGCGCCGATTTCGACCTCGCCGGCTTCTGCGTCGGGGCGGTCGACCGGGCCGGCGTTTTGCCGAAGCTGGACCGCCAACGCGCCGGCGACCTGCTGATCGGCCTCGGCTCGTCCGGCCCGCACTCGAACGGCTATTCGCTGATCCGCCGGATCGTCGAGCTTTCCGGCCTGGGCTGGGACGCACAAGCCCCGTTCGCCGAGCGCCAGACGCTGGCGCAGGCGCTGATGACGCCGACGCGGATCTACATCGAGAGCGTGCTGCCGCTGGCCAAGGCGGGCTTGCTGACCGGTTGCGCCCACATCACCGGCGGGGGCCTGGTCGAGAACCCGCCGCGCGCCATCGCCCCTGGCCTCGTCCCACGGTTCGACTGGGCGGCCTGGACCCTGCCGCCGGTCTTCGCCTGGCTGGCCCGGGCCGGGGGCGTCGAGGAAACCGAGCTGCGCCGCACGTTCAACTGCGGCGTGGGGCTGCTGCTGATCGTCCCGCCCCGCAACGCCGAGGCGGTCCTGACCGCGCTGCTCAATGCCGGCGAGAACGCCTTCGTCTGCGGCGAACTGGGGGGCGCTTAGCTCTCCCTCCCCTTCACGGGGAGGGTGGACGCCGCGCAGCGGCGGACGGGTGGGGATGTCTGGCGCGGCAACGATCGTCTGTCGGGTTCCGGGCGCGTCTCCTGACTCCCCCACCCTGCGATGCTTCGCATCGCTGTCCCTCCCCACAAGGGGGAGGGAGGGCGCCTCACCCCACCAGCAGCGGCGGCTCGGCGAGGGCGAAGCCCTGCGTCTTCGGCAGCACCTCGCGGGCGAACAGCCGCATGCTGGCCTCGGCCTTTTCCAGCGACATCGAGCCGTAGGAGAACACGGCCACGAACTCGTCGGCGCCCATCATGGTGCTGATGCGCTCCAGCTTTTCCAGGCAGGTCTTCGGGCTGCCCCAGATGTTGTTCTGCAGATAGATCTGCGCGGTGTCGAACTCGGGCGGCAGCGAAGCGCGCATCTTCGCCATCTGGGCGTAGTACTCGTAGCCCTTCAGCCCCTGCAGGTGCTCGCCCAGGAACTGGTAGTGGCGCAACGCGCTGTCGCCGTACTCGGGCAGGTACTGCCGCGCGCCCTCCTCGGCTTCCGCGTCGGTCTCGGCGCAGTAGACCCAGCAGACGACCGTTGGCCGCTCCGGCTTCCAGCCGTGCTGCTCGACGCGGATCTGGTTGTACTCGCCGAGCTCGCGCTTGTGCTCCTCCCAGAGCCGCTGCGGGATGAACAGCGGCTTGCAGTTCTCGTGGGCGGCCACCGGCATCGACGAGGGGCTGCCCCAGGCGATGTAGAGGTCGTCCAGGAGGTGGTTGCCGGGGCGCGGGCGGGGCCGCAGCGAGGTGCGGCCGATGTGGTGGAACTCGCCCTCGTAGCTGAACCACTCGTCGGTCAGGCTGGCGCGCACAACGTCTAGCGACTCCTTGAACAGCTCGCGCGACTTGTCCATCGGCGCGCGCAGGCCGTTGTATTCGCGCAGGCCCAGCCCCCGGCCCATCCCCACCTTCAGCCGCCGCCCATCCAGCATGTGGTCCAGCGCGACGAACCCCTCGGCCACCTGCACCGGGTCGTGCCAGGGCAGCACGACGATCATCGTGCCCATGTCGATCCGCTGGGTGCAGCCGGCGAAATAGGCCAGGAACTGCACCGGGTTGTTGATCATCGTATAGGGCGTGAAGTGGTGCTCGACGGTCCACAGCGAGTTCGAATCCCAGCGGCTCGACCAGCCGCCCGAGCTGGAACTGCTCGCGGTAGATCTGCGCGTCGGTGATCAGCTGCGGCGCCCGCCCTTCCGGCAGCCCCGCCTCCGCCGCCTCGTAGCGGTCCCAGTCGACATAGTTCTGCGCGAACAGCGAAACCCCGACCTTCATGGCCCGATCCTCCACCTGGCGCCCGTTCTTGCGCGGGACCTCCACCACCCTGTCGGCCCGACGCGGCGATGACAAGCCGGACGCGACGGCAGCTCTCTTCCCGCGTCCAGCGCGTGCAGATCAACGCCGCCGCGCTCGCCCACGCGCGGCGGCAGCCGGGCGACCAGCGCACCGCCGGCGACGTGCTGTGAACTCGTCTGCCGGGGCTCGCAGTACTTGGCGCCGCACCATGGCGACGGCTCACTTTTCACGAGAAGCCGGACTTGGTTCAACCACTACTGGCGTGATAGACGCAGAACGTTGGTCACCGAAGGAGGTCGCTATGGCTATCAAACCCCGCAACGTGAGCAAGGGGCCGCTGGGTGGCGGGCATTTGCCGATTGGAGAGGTGGTCGATGTGTCGGGGATCATCCAGGCGCCCTCGCGGTTCGCGACCTTCACCATGGACAGCTTCGGGATCTCGAACACCCGCTCGCTGCACAACGACACCGACTACGTCTTTCTCAGCGCCGCCGTCGGGGCCAACGACCCGGTGACGGTGCAAAAGGCGATGGGCGACGTGAACAACGGCAACCATTCCGTTGGGCTGAGCCTCCAGGTCGACATTCCGGACGATGATACGCCGGTGGTGTTCAGCTATCTGATCATGAACAGCGGCCACCAGGGCGACAACACCCGGCAGAAGGCCGCGCAGGCGGCGCTGTCGACGATCGCCAAGGAGATCATCGCGCACAAGGCGATCACGGCGGGCGCCATCGCCGTCGGCGCGATCCTGGTGCCGCTGGTCGTCTCCGCCGTCGCCGCCGTCGCCGCCGTGCTGGCGGTTGTGGAAGTGGGACTGCTGATCTTCGCCGATTGCGACGGTCTGGTCGCCGCGGGCGCGATTCCGTTCACTGGCGCGGACCTGATCCGGCGGACGAGCGCGGGTCAGAGGATCGCCAACAACACCGACCATCCGGGAACCGATTCACCCGACGGCTGCGGCTCCAACTCGCACTACACCACGGCCTGCACGATCACGACGGCGCCGGCGACCCAGACGGTCCTGGACCTGCGCGGCGCATGGGCCAGCGGCGGGGTTCCCGGGCCGTTCATCTCGGTGACGGGCAATTCGATCTCGGTCGACATGTCCGCGCTGCACCGCCCCACGGCGACCGGCCAGATCCTCAGCAGCACGGAGATCTCGGTCCACTTCCCGGACGACAAGACCTACACCGGCGTGCTGCACGCGCCGAACGTGATCACCTGGTCGAACAACTCGAGCTGGACCAAGGTCCCGGCGATCCAGACCGTGATCGACCTGAATGGCCGCTGGATGAGCGGCGGCGTGCTGGGCCCGGTCATCACGGTGCATGGCAATTCGATCTCGATCAACATGTCGGCGCTGAACCGTCCGACAGCGACCGGCACGGTCGTGAGCGGCTCGTCCATCACGGTGACCTTCCCGGACGACAAGACCTATTCGGCGACGCTGCAGGCGCCGGGCACGATCCACTGGTCGAACAACTCGGCCTGGACCAAGTTCGACACCTCGGTGATCAAGCACCTGTTCGTGCTGGTGATGGAGAACCGATCGTTCGATCACATGCTCGGATTCCAGGGCATCACCGGCAAGGACGCGCACACGGGCGCGCCGACCAAAGCGGAAGATCTTTCCGGGCCCGCTGGCGCAGCGTTCTCAAACCAGTTCGGCACATGGAGATACGCGGTCACACCAACCGCCGGCGACACGACCTTCCAAACTCATGATGTGCAGCATCAATTTCTCGACGTCGTGACGCAGCTGTGCGGCCAGGCCGAAGGTCAGGCCGTCCAGGTGAATGGTGGCTTGAAAGGCAGCCCCTATCCGCCAATGGCGCAGCCGCTGAACACCGGCTTCGCCGCCGACTACGCGATCAAATCGGACTCCAACAACCCGGGCGAGCCGATGCGGGGCTTCGCCTCCGGCGCGCTGCCGGTGCTGACCGCATTGGCGAACGAGTTCGTGCTTTGCGATCACTGGTTCAGTTCGATGGCCGGGCCGACCGAGCCGAACCGGATGTTCGTCCACGCCGCGACGTCGGGAGGGTGGGACGAATCACCTGAGCCCGGTGACTATGAGGCGATATTTGCAGGGAAATCTGCCGGCGACGCCGACGACGGCATCGCTTTCGAGCACGGCACGATCTTCCATGCGCTGCGCCGGGCGAAAGTCCCGTTCCGCATTTACACCGGGGACGGCTTCCCCCAGGTCGGCCTGCTGTCCGGGATCAGCCTCTACGACGACATCGAGGATTTCGCCAACTTCGCCGGGGACGTGGACGATCCCCGGTACGATGCCGCCTATACGTTCATCGAGCCCCGGTACGACACGATCTCCCAGCATCTGGGACTTCCGTTCGTGAACAATTCGCAGCACCCCGCCAACGGCGTGGCGTTGGGCGAAGCCCTCATCAAGACGGTCTACGAGACGATCAGAAACTCGCCGCACTGGAACCAGAGCATGCTGATCATCACCTGGGATGAGCATGGCGGTTTCTTCGACCACGTGACGCCGCCGCCCGCCGCGCGGATACCGACCGGCTCGCCGCCAACGGACACCCGGGGCAGGAGTTGGGGCTTCATGTTCGATCGCTACGGGCCGCGCGTGCCGGCCGTGGTCATCTCGCCCCTGTGCCCGCAGAACCTGATCGAGCACCGGCAGCTGGAACATTCGGTCATCCCCGCGACCATCGAGCAGCTGTTCGGCCTCGGGCCGCTGACCAACCGCGACGCCGCCGCCGTCGGGCTGCAGACGCTGGCGACCCTCAGCTCGCCGCGCAACGTGACGGCGCAGATACCGGACGCCAGCGCCGCCGCCGAGCCCGATGGGCCAGTCCCCGGAAGGGCGGCGGGGTCCGTTGGGTCGGTCCTGACTTCGGCGGTCGGAGCGATCTCCGGCGAGGCGACCCTGGCGACGGCCGTCGTGTCGGCCGCCGTAGCGCCGGCGCCCGCTGCGCCGGTTGGCGCAGCATCGACGCTGAATCTCAACGATCCGTGGCTGGCGTCGGCCCTGGCGGTGGCGGTCAAGGCGCATATCGAGGCGGTCCCCGCGGAGGCTGCGAGCATCCGGGCGCGGGCCTTCCAGCTGAAGACCGTCGAAGATCTCGCGCAGTACTACAAGGACCTCACGCCCATCGTCTCCAACGCCCGGGCGCAGGCGCGCCAGCAGAAAGTCGCCGCCCGAAAACTGGCGGCTTTGGAGGCCGGCAAAATCCTGGCGACGCAGGAGGTCGCCGAAAAAGTCCAGGTGGCCGAAAGGCTGCAGTAGGCCCGGCCGCGACGGACGGTCTGTGTGCCGGTTCAGCGCATGGCGGCCAGCTCGCCGTCCTCGACCGAAACGCTGGAGTTGCCGCGCCGTTCACACCTGCCGCGTCACCTAGTTCGCTTGGGCGCGTTCCGCTTCTAGCAGGCTCGGCACTCAAGCCGGCGTTCTGACTACGTCGACTGTGTCGTGTCCGGCAGGCCCAGGATGCGCTTGCTGACGATGTTGTTCTGCACCTCGGCGCTGCCGCCGTAGATCGACATCGCCTTGCCGAACAGCCAGCCCTGCACCGCGTCGGTCTCTTCCTGGGTGAAGTTCTCGTCGCCCCAGCCGAGGCCCTGGACGCCCATGATCTCCAGGGTCAGCTCCGAGCGGGCCTGGGCGACGCTGGTGGCGGAGTTCTTCAGCACCGAGTTGGCGTTGCTGGGGCTGGCGTTGCCCTTGGACTCGGCGACCGCGCGGGCCAGGGTGAGGCCGTGGGCCTTGGCCGCCATCAGGTGGTCGGTGAGGCGCACGCGCAGGTCGGGATCGGCGATGCGGCCCTTGTCGTCGACGCCGACGTACTTCTTGGCCATGTCCTGCAGGCTGGCGCCGCGGGCGCCGCCGCCGCCGCCGGGAGGCGCGCCGGTCTGGCTGGCGCGCTCGTGCTGCAGGAGGCGCTTGCCGACGGTCCAGCCCACGTTGATCGGGCCCAGCATCTCGTCCTTCTCGCAGCGGGCGTCGGTGAAGAAGGTCTCGCAGAACGGCGAGGAGCCGCTGATCAGCCGGATCGGGCGGGTTTCCACCCCGGGCTGGCGCATGTTGAGCAGCATGAACGAGATGCCGTCGTGCTTCTTGGCCTTGAAGTCGGTGCGCACCAGGCAACCGCACCAGTCGGAATACTGCGCGCCGCTGGTCCAGATCTTCTGGCCGTTGATCAGCCAGTGGTCACCCTTGTCCTCGCACTTGGTCATCAGGCTGGCGAGGTCGGAGCCGGCGCCCGGCTCGGAGTACCCGACGCACCACTGCACGTCGCCGCGGACGATCGGCGGGATGTGCTTGGCCTTCTGCTCCTCGGTGCCGTAGTCGAGGATGGTCGGGCCGATCATGGTGATGCCCATGCCGAACGCGGCCGGGTGGTAGGCGCCGGCGCGGGCCATCTCCTGCTGCACGATGCGGCCCTGGGCGGGGGTGAGGCCGCCGCCGCCGTATTGGGTGGGCCAGGTGGGCGCGGTCCAGCCCTTGGCGCCCATGCGCTGGCGCCACAGCAAGGCGTCGCCGGTCGCCTCGCGCCCGCCTTCGATCGCCGCGGCGAGGCCGCCGCCGGGGCTCTTCAGCGACTTCGGGAAATTGGCCTCGAACCAGGCGCGCGCCTCGGCGCGGAAGGCTTCCAGATCAAGGTCGGTGGCGGCGCCGTCGGCCATGGGGATCACTCCAGTGTTTCGGCCGGAGCATAAGCGGCTGCCGTGGCGTCGGGGAAAGAAAGTTTTTGGGCCACGGAGAACACGGACGAGGCGGGTGTCGTTGCTCCTCCCCTCGTTTCAGGCGAGGGGAGGTGTCGCATGGGCGAGCCGCGGCAAGGCGAGCCGCGACGGAGGGGAGACACGCACCGGCGTCAGTGACGGTCTTGCGCCGCCTGTCCCCCCATCGTCGCGCATCGCCTGCGGCTCGCTTGCGACACTTCCGCCCGCGAGCGGGGGGAAGAGCGGTCCCCTTCACCGCTCCAAGTGCGCGTCGATCAGGGCGAACACAGCTTTACGGCAGGCGTCGGGCTGTTCCAGCCACATCTGGTGGGTGGCGGTGGGGAAGACGATGTGCTGGGCCTGGGGCAACAGCGCCGCCAGCGCCTGGTCGATCAAGGCCAGGAACGGGTAGGATTTGGCGCCGGACAGCATCAGCACCGGGGCGCCGATGCGGGCGACGTCGCGGGGCTTGAGCTCGGGAAAGAGTTCGCCGCCGGCGAAGATCACCTCCCACTCGCGGGCGTTCTTCAAAGTCGCGGCCTTGTCGGCGGCGGAGAAGGCGTCCCAGGTCCCAGCCTTGCCCTTCACGTAGTCGATGAAGATGCGGACGGCCCCCTCGGTGTCGTGTCTGGCGAAGGCGGCCTTCATCGGCGCGACCATGTGCGCCTGGACGTCCTTCAACATGGCCTGGCCGGCGGCGGCGCTGTCGCCCGGAACGTGCGCCAGCAGCGACATCGCCGGCGGCTCGGCCAGGGTCAGGGTGCGGACTAGGTCCGGATGGCGGCTGGCGAGGAACAGCGCGGCGAGCGCGCCGTAGGAGTGGCCGACCACGTGCGCCGGGGCGATGCCCAGCTTGACGATCAGCCGGGCCAGGTCCTCGGAGTCGGTGATGGCGGAATAGCCGCGACGGACCGGATTCTGGTTCGGCCAGTTGTAGCGGCGGCTGACAGCGAAGAAGTGGTACCGGTCCGAGAACGGCGACATCTCGCTCTCCCAGTAGGTGTAGTCGCTGAGCGAGCCGTGCACGAACAGCACCGGCGCGCCGAGGCCGGACTCCAGGTAGAACAGCTGGATGCCGTCGCCGAGGCCGGCCGCCTTCGGCTCCGCGACGACGGGCGGCAGCGGGACGGGTTTGGCCGGGGCGGCGGGCCTGCGCGGCCGAGCCAGGGCCGGCGCGGCAAGGCCGAGCGCGGCCAATCCGGTCGTCAGCGATCGCCGCGCGACAAGCCTCACAACCCTTCCCCCTGTGGGGGAAAGCGGCGCGAACCTCGCGAAGCGAGGGGGCCGCCGATGGGGGCTGTCGCCGCAGGAGGACTCCCCCCATCGGCGAAGCGCGCTGCGCGCGGCTCGCCGCTTTCCCCCACGGGGGGAAGGGTTTGGGGGCGTGGTCATGCTCATATGTGCAGCACCATGCCGTAGGCGTCGAGCGCGGCTTCGTGCATCGCCTCGCTCATCGTCGGGTGCGGGAAGACGGTGGCGTGCAGGTCCTGCTCGGTCGCCTCCAGGGTCATGGCGAGGCAGAAGCCCTGGATCTGCTCGGTGACCTCGCCGCCGATCATGTGGGCGCCGACAAGGGCGCCGGTCGCCGCGTCGAACACGGTCTTGACGAAGCCCTCGGTCTCGCCGGCGGCGATCGCCTTGCCGTTGGCGCGGAACGGGAAGCGGCCGACCTTCACCTCCAGGCCCGACGCCTTGGCCGCGGCTTCGGTGAGGCCCACCGAGGCGATCTGCGGGGTGGAATAGGTGCAGCCAGGGATCGGCGCGGTCAGGTGCGGCGACGGATAGCCGGCGATGTGCTCGGCGCAGTGGACGCCCTCGTGCATCGCCTTGTGCGCCAGCCAGGGCGCGCCGGCGACATCGCCGATGGCGTAGAGGCCCTTCACGTTGGTCGCCCCGCAGTGATCGATCGCAACATGGCCGCGGTCGAGCTTCAGGCCCAGCGCCTCCAGGCCCATGTCCTCGACGTTGGCGGCGATGCCGACGGCGACGATGGCCTTCTCGGCTTCCAGGGTCTCGGCCTTGCCGCCGGCCTCGAGCGTCAGGGCGACGCCGGCCTTGGTCTTGGCCAGCTTCGTCACCCTGGCGCCGATGCGAAAGCCGATGCCACGCTTCTCGAACGCCTTCTGCGCGGCGGCGCTGACCTCCTCGTCCTCGACCGGCAGGATGCGCGGCAGCGCCTCGACGACCGTCACCTCGGCGCCGAGGGCGCGGTAGAAGCTGGCGAACTCGATGCCGATCGCGCCGGAGCCGACCACCAGCAGCGACTTCGGGCAGGCGGCCGGGACCATCGCCTCGCGGTAGGTCCAGATCCGATCGCCGTCGGGGGCGAGGCCAATGTCCGGGAAGGTGCGGGCGCGGGCGCCGGTGGCGAGGATCACGGACCTGGCGGTCAGCGCGCGCTCGCCGCCGGCCCTCAACGCCACGGTCACCTTCGGGGCGGGATCGCCCTTCGCCAGCGTCGCGGTCCCCTCGACCACGGTGATCTTGTGTTTCCTCATCAGGAAGGCGACGCCGCCCGACAGCTGCTTGGCGACGGCGCGGGAGCGGGCGACGACCTTGGCGAAGTCGTAGGCGCGGTCCTTCGCCGAGAGGCCGTAGTCGCCCAGGTGGCCGAGCGTGTCGTAGACCTCAGCGGTCTTGAGCAGCGCCTTGGTCGGAATGCAGCCCCAGTTGAGGCAGACGCCGCCCAGGTTCTCGCGCTCGACGATGGCGGTGGAGAGGCCCAGCTGGGCGGCGCGGATCGCCGCCACGTAGCCGCCCGGCCCGGCGCCGATCACCACCACGTCGAACGCATCGGCCATCAGAGCAGAGCCTCGATCGCCCCTTCCAGCGAGGCGGGCGTGGCGGTCGGCGCGAACCGGCCGGCCACCCGCCCCTCACGGTCGATCAGGAACTTGGTGAAGTTCCATTTGATCCCCTGCGTGCCGAGAATCCCGCGCTTTTCGCCTTTCAGCCAGGCGTAGAGCGGGTGCGTCGCCGGACCGTTGACGTCGATCTTCTTCATCATCGGGAAGCTGACGTCGTAGGTCAGCGAGCAGAAGCTGGCGATCTCCTCGGCGTTCCCCGGCTCCTGTGCGCCGAACTGATTGCAGGGGAAACCGAGGATGACGAGACCGCGGTCCTTGTACTTGCGCCAGAGCGCCTCCAGCCCCTCGTACTGCGGGGTGAAACCGCACTTCGAGGCGGTGTTGACGATCAGCATCACCTCGCCGCGGTGGTCGGCCAGCGGCGCCGGCTTGCCGTCGAGGGTCTCGGCGGTGAAGTCGTAGGCTCTGGCGGGTCCTCCGGTCATGAACCGCTCGCCGGCGGGGTCTTCCAGGTCAGGCTGACCAACGTGAGGTTCGACTGCGGCTTGGTCACCACGACCAGCATCTTGCCCGAGGTGTCGGTGAACGTGGCCTGTTGCTGCCCGGCGCTAGCGGGCGCCTGCGTGGGCGTCGCCGTCTCAGTCAACCCGTCGGCGGAGGCCTGGCTGCGATAGAAGCTCATCACCGTGTCGGGCGGGTCCGTGGTGGTAAAGGCGTCCGCGGTGACCCCGCCCAGGCTCATGTTCATCACCTGGGTCGAACCCGGATAGAGCTTCACATAGGCCGGCAGGTTCTTTGGCGGGGTCTTGTCCACCTTGACGCAGCCGGCCAGGGCGATCGCCGCCGCCAACGCCAGGATCACTCTCTTCATGGGTCTCGCCTCCCTTTGGTCTCGTCCCACTTCCGACGATCGCGCCGCATCCCCAATTCCGCCACCTAGACAATCATTGTGATCGGGTCTTCGACCAACGCCTTGAACACGGCCAGCCAGCGCGCGCCGATCGCCCCGTCGACCACCCGGTGGTCGCAGGTGAGGGTGACGGTCATCACCGTGGCGATGGCCAGCTGATCGCCGCGCACGACCGGCCGCTTTTCGCCGACTCCGACCGACAGGATCGCCCCCTGCGGCTCATTGATGATCGAGGCGAAGCTGCGGATGCCGAACATGCCCAGGTTGGAGATCGAGAAGGTGCCGCCCTGGAACTCCTCCGGCTTCAGCTTGCGGGCGCGGGCCCGCTCAGCCAGGTCTTTCATCTCGACCGCGATCTCGGCCAGGCCCTTGGTCTCGGCGCGGCGGACGATCGGCGTGATCAGCCCGCCGTCGATCGCCACCGCGACGGCGACGTCGGCGTGGTGGTGACGGGCGATGCCCTCGGGCGTGTAGCTGGCGTTGGCGTCGGGCTGTCGCTTCAGCGCGATGGCCGCGGCCTTGATCAGCATGTCGTTGACGCTGACCTTGGTCCCGTCCTTCTCCAGCATGGCGTTGACCTTGGCCCGGGCGGCCAGCAGCGCGTCGATCTCGAGGTCGATCGTCAACGGGAAGTGCGGCACGTCGCGGAACGAGTCGGTCAGCCGCCGGGCGATGGTGCGCTTCATGCCGTCGAGCGGAACCAGATCGTACGATCCGGGCGCGATGCCCATCTGCTCCAGCGAGAGCACCTGGCGCGGCGCCGCGGCGTGGGCCGGCGTTGCCGCGGGTCGGGCTGCGGCCGGAGTCACGGCGGCCGCCGGCGCCGCCTTCAGCCCCTCGACGTCACGCGCGAATGATCCGCCCATGGGGGCCGGTGCCCTTCACCTGGGCGAGATCGACACCCGCCGCCTTGGCGATACGGCGCGCGAGCGGGCAGGCGAAAATGCGCTGGCCCTCCCCGCCCCCTCGAGGGGCGGGGGCAGGGGGTGGGGGGCTCGCCGGGACGGGCTCGGGCTTCGCCTGCGCCGGCACTGATTTGGCTTGGGCGGCGGCGGGCTTTGGCGCCTCGGCTTGAGGTGGCGGAGCTGGTTGCGAGAGCCCCCCACCCCCTGCCCCCGCCCCTCGCGGGGGCGGGGATGCTTCCTCCCCCTCCCCTTTCAGCCGCGCGATCGGGGTGTTGACCTTGACCTCTTCGGTCCCCTCCGGAACCAGCAGCGCCTCGACCACGCCCTCGTCGACCGCCTCGACCTCCATCGTCGCCTTGTCGGTCTCGATCTCGGCGATCACGTCGCCGCTTTTGACCGCGTCGCCCACCTTCACGTGCCACTTGGCGAGGGTGCCCTCCTCCATCGTGGGCGACAGCGCCGGCATCAGCACGTCGGTCATGCCGCCTCCAGGATGGTCGGCGTCCAGCGCTGGCGGCGGCGCGCGCGGCGCTGGTCCGGCGTCTCGCCCTCGTAGTCGACCGGGCGAGCTTCCCGGCTCGCCAGGACGGCGATGTCGGCGCCGACGACGTTCAGCACGCCGTAATCCTCCATCACCGAGGCGACATAGGCCCCGCAGCCCAGGCAGACCAGGAAGTCGGCCGTCCGCGCGCCGAAGCGATAGCGCCGCACCGCGTCTTCGGCGAACCGCAGCGTCAGCCGTCCGGCCGGGTCGCTGACGGTCTTGGCGCCGTGGCGGCGACAGAAGCCGCATTGGTCGGCGCGCACCTCTATCTGATCCGGCGCCAGCGCCGTCTCGAACACGGCGGTGATCGCCCCGCAGTGGCAGGCGCCCTCGAGACGGGTCATGCCGCACCCTCCCGCGACAGGTGCGCCAGGTCGGCGGCGTGAGCCTCCCAGTTGCGGCCGTCGAACTCGGTAAGGTTCAGGATCGGCCGTGTCGCCTCGTCGAGACACCGCGCGTTCACCGACCAGCCGTCCGGGTTGGAACGCGGCCGATAGAACGGCTTTACGCCGCATACGGAGCAGAAGGTGTGCTTGGCGACCCCGGTATTGAACGTATACGTCGTGATCTGCTCGGCGCCCTGCAGCAGGCGGAACCGGCTTTCCGGCACGATCACGTGGGTGAAGCCGACCTTCTCGCACATCGAGCAGGTGCAGGTCTGCGCCGCGACCTCGTCGGCCAGCAGCGCCTCGAAGCGCACCGCGCCACAGTGGCAGCCACCCGCGCGCCAGACCGGGTCGCGCGCGCTCATCGGTAGCAGACCGCCTTGGCCGCCTTCACGATCTTGTCGACGGACGGCAGCGACAGCGCCTCCAGGTTCGCGGCGTAGGGCATCGGCACGTCTTCCTGATGCACGCGCGCCGGCGGCGCATCGAGCCAGTCGAACGCCTCTTCCACCACCCGCATCGCCACCTCCGCGCCGACGCCCATCGGGCCCCAGCCCTCCTCGATCGTGACAAGGCGGTTGGTCTTCTTGACGCTGGCCACGACCGTGCCGTGGTCCAGTGGGCGCAAGGTGCGCAGGTCGATCACCTCGGCCTCAATCCCCTCGTTGGCCAGCGCCTCGGCCGCCTGCAGCGCGAAGCCGACCATCCGCGAATGGGTGCACAGGGTGACGTCGGCGCCGGCGCGGCGGACCCTGGCCTTGCCGATCGGGACCAGCCAGTCCTCCACCTCCGGGATGTCGAACTCCAGGCCGTAGAGCATCTCGTGCTCGAGGAAGACGACGGGGTTGGGATCGCGGATCGCGGCCTTGAGCAGACCCTTGGCGTCGGCCGCGTCGTAGGGCGCGATCACCTTCAGGCCCGGCACGTGGGCGTACCAGCTGGAATAGTCCTGGCTGTGCTGCGCCGCGACCCGGGCGGCCGCGCCGTTCGGGCCGCGGAAGACGATCGGGCAGTGCATCTGGCCGCCGGACATGTAGAGCGTCTTGGCAGCGGAATTAATAATATGATCAATCGCCTGCATGGCGAAGTTAAAGGTCATGAACTCGACGATCGGCTTCAGTCCCGCCATCGCCGCGCCGACGCCCAGGCCGGTGAAGCCGTACTCGGTGATCGGCGTGTCGATCACCCGGCGCTCGCCGAACTCGGCCAGCAGGCCGCGGCTGACCTTGTAGGCGCCCTGGTACTGGGCGACCTCCTCGCCCATCAGGAACACGTCCGGATCGCGCCGCATCTCCTCGGCCATCGCATCGCGCAGCGCATCGCGGACGGTGATGCGGACCAGCTTGGCGCCGGCGGGGATCTCGGGGTCGGGTTGCGGCGGAGCGGGCGCGACGGCGGCGGGCCCTCGCCATCCGGTTTGGGCTTGGCGGACTCGGGCGGCTGTTTTTCGGGATCGCCGGCGGCCTGTTGGCCCCTTCCCCCTTGAGGGGAAGGGGTTGGGGATGGGGGGCTCGCAGGGACTGGCTCAGACCTCGCCCGCGCGGACTCGGGCGCCTTCTCCGGCGCGGGTTCAGGTGGCGGAGAGAGCCCCCCACCCCCAACCCCTCCCCTCGGGGGGGAGGGGGGCGATTCAGCGCCATCGCCCTTCAGCCGCGCGATCGGGGTGTTGACCTTGACCTCTTCGGTTCCTTCCGGAACCAGCAGCGCCTCGACCACGCCCTCGTCGACCGCCTCGACCTCCATCGTCGCCTTGTCGGTCTCGATCTCGGCGATCACGTCGCCGGAGCGCACGCTATCGCCCACCTTCACGTGCCACTTGGCGAGGGTGCCCTCCTCCATCGTGGGCGACAGCGCCGGCATCAGCACGTCGGTCATACCGCCGACGCCTCCACGTAGACGTCGGTGTAGAGCTCGCCTGGGTCGGGCTCGGGGGCGGTGCGGGCGAACTCGGCGGCGTCGGCGACGATGCGGCGGATCTCGGCGTCGATGGCCTTCAGGGCGGCGTCGTCGGCGATGCCGCTCGAGCGCAGCCGCTCCTCGACGTGATCGATCGGGTCGCGGTGCTTGCGCACCTCGTCGATCTCCTCGCGGGTGCGGTACTTGCCGGGATCGCTCATCGAGTGGCCGCGGTAGCGGTAGGTCTTCATCTCGAGGATGAACGGGCCTTTACCCGAGCGGGCGTGCTCCGCAGCCTCGGCGGCGGCGTCACGCACCGCCAGCACGTCCATGCCGTCGACCTCCTTGCCCGGGATGTTGAAGCTGGCGCCGCGGCGATAGAGGTGGGTCTCCGACGACGAGCGCTCGATCGCGGTGCCCATCGCGTACTGGTTGTTCTCGATGATGTAGACGACCGGCAGGCGCCAGACCTCGGCCATGTTGAAGCTCTCGTTGACCTGGCCCTGGTTGGCCGCCCCGTCACCGAAATAGACGAAGGCCACGCCTTTGTTGTCGCGGTAGTTGTTGGCGAGCGCGAGGCCGGTGCCAAGGCTGGCCGGCGCGCCGACGATGCCGTGGCCGCCGAAGAACCGCTTCTCGGCCGAGAACATGTGCATCGAGCCGCCCTTGCCCTTGGAGGCGCCGGCGAAGCGGCCGGTCAGCTCGGCCATCACCGCCTTGGGGTCCATGCCGGCGGCCAGCATGTGGCCGTGGTCGCGGTAGCCGGTGATGATCTGGTCCTGCGGCTGGGCGATCGACTGCACCCCGACGGCCACCGCCTCCTCGCCGATGTAGAGGTGGCAGAAGCCGCCGATCAGACCCATGCCGTAGAGCTGTCCCGCGCGCTCCTCGAAGCGGCGGATCAGCAGCATGGACCGATACAGCGCCAGCACGTCGGCCTTGTCGGCGGCGGGCGCTTGTCTGGGCTTCGGCTTGGCCGCCCGGGCCATCGGCGCACTCCCCGCGAACTCGGATCGAAACGCGCCGGACGCGCCCCCCAAAACGCGCCAGGCGCGGCTCGGGTTCAGTGGGCGGCGACGGGCGTGCGGATCACATAATCTCTCGGATCGGCGAAGCCTAGCACCACGTGGGCCCTTTCCTCGAGCAGGTCGCGCGAGAGGTGGTCATCGCGCAGCAGCTGCACGCGCAGCGCCAGCTCGGCGTGCTGCGCCTGCAGCGCCTTCAGCTCGGCCTCGTCCTCGGCCAGCGTCGCCTGCCGCTCCTTGGTGGTCAGGATGCCGCGGTCGCCGGTCATGGCGTTGAACCCGAAATAGAAGATCAGCGCCGCGAGGATGGCGGTGGGGATGTAGGTGGTGAGACGCGCGAGCACGGGCCGCAGTCTCGGGATTCGTGCTTAACGAAGCCTTCCCTAGGCAAGAGTTGTCATTTTGTTCTCATTTGGACTAACGTGGCCTGCGCAGGATGAGCGGGCGAAGCCGGTGCGCGAAAACGAGATTGGCGAACGAGTGCTGGGCTGCGCCTTGAAGGTTCACAGGGCTTTGGGGCCAGGCCTGCTGGAAAACGCGTACGAAGCGTGCCTCTCATACGAACTTGCCAAGGCGGGCATCGAGCATCAGCGTCAACTGGCTTTGCCGGTTGTCTACGATGGCACGCACATCGACTTGGGATACCGCCTTGATCTTCTTGTCGACGGTCAGGGTCGTTGTCGAAGTCAAGGCGATCAACCAGCTGACCGCCCATGCACCGAGCACAATTGCTGAGCTATCTGAAGCTTGGCGGGCGTCGTGTCGGCTATCTGATCAACTTCAACGTCAAGATGCTGAACCACGGTATCTGCCGGCTAGCCAACGGTCTATAAGACGGTGAACGTAGCTCCGTGTATCTCTGCGATCTCCGCGGTTACAATTTTGGGCCCGCCTCGGCGGGCCGGCTTACCGCCGCTTCAGCGCCGTCGCGCCGGCATAGAGCGCCTGGTCGCCGAGTTGTTCCTCGATGCGGAGCAGCTGGTTCCACTTCGCCAGGCGGTCGGAGCGGGAGAGCGAGCCGGCTTTCAGCTGGCCGCAGCCGGCGGCGACAGCCAGGTCGGCGATGGTGGTGTCCTCGGTCTCGCCGGAGCGGTGGCTCATCACCGCGGTGTAGGCGGCCTTGTGGGCCATCTCGACCGCGTCCAGCGTCTCCGAGAGCGTGCCGATCTGGTTGACCTTGATCAGGATCGAGTTGGCGAAGCCCTGCTCGATGCCGAGCTTGAGCCGCTCCGGGTTGGTGACGAAGACGTCGTCGCCGACCAGCTGGCATTTCGCCGCCCAGCTTCTGGGTCAGCAGCTTCCAGCCGTCGAAGTCGTCCTCGGCGCAGCCGTCCTCGATGGTGACGATCGGGTAGCGGTCGACGAGGCCGGCCAGGAAATCGACCATGCCGCCGGCGTCGAGGCTCTTGCCCTCGCCGGTCATCTCGTAGCGGCCGTCCTTGAAGAACTCGCTGGCGGCCGCAGTCGCAGCCGAGCTGGAAGTCGTCGCCGGCGCGATAGCCGGCCGCCTCGCCCGCCTTGATGATGAAGCCCAGCGCCTCGTCGGCATTGGCGAAATTGGGCGCGAAGCCGCCCTCGTCGCCGACGTTGGTCGAATGCCCGGCGGCGTGCAGCGCCTTCTTCAGCGCGTGGAAGATCTCCGAGCCCATGCGCAGCGCCTCGGCGAAGGTCGGCGCGCCGGTGGGCAGGATCATGAACTCCTGGAAGTCGATCGGATTGTCGGCGTGGGCGCCGCCGTTGATGATGTTCATCTGCGGCACCGGCAGGATGCGCGCCGAGACGCCGCCGACGTACTTGTAGAGCGGCAGGTTCGCGGCCTGGGCCGCCGCCTTGGCGGTCGCCAGCGAGACGCCGAGGATGGCGTTGGCGCCCAGCCGGCTCTTGTTGGCCGTGCCGTCGAGCTCGATCAGGATCCGGTCGAGCCGGCGCTGGTCCTCGGCCTCGGCGCCGGAGAGGGCGTCGAAGATCTCGCCCATCACCGCATCGACCGCGCCCTGCACGCCCTTGCCGCCGTAGCGGTCCGGGTCGCCGTCGCGCCGCTCGACCGCCTCGTGCGCGCCGGTCGAGGCGCCGGAGGGCACCGCGGCGCGGCCGAACGAGCCGTCCTCCAGCACCACGTCCACCTCGACCGTCGGATTGCCCCGGCTGTCGAGGATTTCGCGCGCGAGGATGTCGACGATCTCGGTCATGCCGGCCCGGGCTCCGGTGTTTGAGAGGGCGCGAGGCTTAGCCGCGCCAAGACCTGCGGGCAACCGCCAAGGCGGCCGTCCAGGAGGTTCCCACGCCTGTTCATGGCAGCCCCGGACGGCCTTCCGCAAAGGCCGATCCGCGGGCCAGACGCGGCCGGTCTCCAGACGGAGATTCAAGCTGGCGATGGATGGTCTGGCCCCGGCTCGCGCTACGCTTGGCCGGGGTGACGAAACTGAGATCGCTGCCCGAGGCGGCGCGGCGAACGAGGCGCCTAGTCTTCCTTCGGCGTCAGGACCTGGCGGCCGCGGTAGGTGCCGGTCTTCAGGTCGACGTGGTGCGGGCGCTTCAGCTCGCCGGTGTCGGTGTCTTCGACGTAGCTGTTGGGCTTCAGCGCATGGTGCGCCCGGCGCATGCCACGGCGGGAGGGGGAGACTTTTCTCTTGGGGACGGCCATGGACTGCTTCGCGGGCTCGGAAAAGGAGCCGGCGTCTATGCCGCAAGCGGGGTGGGATTACAAGCGGCGCCGGTGGCAGGTAGTCTCTCAACTAGAATTCGGCGGATCGCCCCGACGATCCTCGCCAGCCGCGTAGGGCCCGAGAAGTTCGACGGCGACTCGAATGCCGATCTGATCCGCTCGGCTGAAGCCGCGATCCCAAAGCTCGGTGGCGACGTAAATCATGATCGCCTCCAAGGCCGGCTGCGCGTGCGGGTTCGTAGCGCGATGGCGCGCGCACCGCTCCGCAAAGGCATATCCGTCGCGGAGATATCCCCCTTCCCAAGGATCTGATTGCTCGGTCATCGGCCGATGCTAACAGGCTCCCCGCTTCCCGTCAGGTCGGGGCTTCGGCGCGACCCCGGCGTGAGCCATCGCCAGCAGCGTCGCAATCAGCGCCTCGTCCGCCTTCTCGTACCAGACGAAGGTCGAGCCCTTGCGGCCCCAGTAGCCGGGGACCGGCTCGACCACGCCGGGATGCGCCTCGGCCAGGTTGAGCTGATCTTCGGGATCGAGCTTCACCATCATCCGCGGGTGCGCCTGGTGGATGGTGCTGAAGATCTTCCCGCGCACCCGGAACGACGGCATGCCGTGGTGGTCGGCCTCGACCGCCTCCGGGCAGCGCCAGCGCCAGCCGGCGGATGTCGTCGGGCGTAGCCATCAGAGGGCGTGCGCCCTGGCCAGCTTCTTCGGCGCAACATGGGTCCAGGCCAGCCGCAGCACCAGCGCCGTCAGGTCCGGGCCGGCGCGATCGGGGTACAGATAGGTCCAACCGTGGTGGCTGTAGAGCCTGCGCCGGCGTCACGGCGTCAGGGTGCCCCTCGATCATGTTCAGCTGGTCGTCCCGCTCCAGCTTGACGGTGACGTAGGCCTCGCCTGGCTGCAGCATGCAGAAGATCCGCTCATGCACCCAGAAGGTCGGCCTCTTCCGATGCGGCCGCTCGTAAGTCTCGGGCAGCGCGAGGGCGAGCAGGCGCACCTCGGCCTCCACGTCACACCAGCCGGCTCTGCTCCAGCGCCGCGGCGATGAAGCTGGCGAACAGCGGGTGCGGGGCGAAGGGGCGGCTCTTCAGCTCCGGGTGGAACTGCACGCCGATGAACCAGGGATGGTCGGCGCGCTCGACGATCTCGGGCAGCACGCCGTCGGGCGAGACGCCGGTCATCTTCAGGCCGCGCGCCTTCGAACGCCTCGCGGTAGCCGATGTTGACCTCGTAGCGGTGCCGGTGGCGCTCGCTGATGCGCGGTCGCGCCGTAGATCTCGGCGACCTTCGAGCCCGGCGTCAGCACCGCCTCGTAGGCGCCCAGCCGCATGGTGCCGCCCAGTGTCGTCCTCGCCGGTGCGGATCTCGCGCTCGTTGCCGCGCACCCACTCGGTCATCAGGCCGACGACCGGGACCTTGGTCGGGCCGAACTCGGTCGAGGAGGCGCAAGGGATGCCGGCGACGTTCCGGGTCGCCTCGATCACCGCCATCTGCATGCCGAAGCAGACCCCGAAATAGGGCACCGGCCGCTCGCGGGCGAACTTGGCCGCGCGGATCTTGCCCTCCGAGCCGCGCTCGCCGAAGCCGCCGGGCACCAGGATGCCGTGCACGCCCTCGAGCCGGGTCGCCGCGGCGTTCTCGTCGCCCTCGAACGTCTCGCTCTCCACCCAGTCGAGGTTGACCTTGACCCGGTTGGCGACGCCGCCGTGGATCAGCGCCTCGATCAGCGATTTGTAGGCGTCCTTCAGCACCGTGTACTTGCCGACCACGGCGATGGTGACCTCGCCGTCCGGGTGGGCGAGGCGGTCGGAGATCTGCTCCCAGCGCGACAGGTCGGGCGCGGGCGCGTCGCGGATGCCGAACACGTCCAGCACCTCCGCGTCGAGGCCCTGGGCGTGATAGTCGAGCGGCACGGCGTAGATGTTGGGCGCGTCCATCGCCTGGATCACCGCCGATGGCGCGCACGTTGCAGAACAGCCCGATCTTGCGCTTCTCCTCCGGCGGGATCGGCTGCTCGCAGCGGCAGAGCAGGATGTCCGGCTGGATGCCGATGGAGCGCAGCTCCTTGACCGAGTGCTGGGTCGGCTTGGTCTTCATCTCGCCGGCGGTCTTGATGAACGGCAGCAGGGTCAGGTGCACGAAGCAGGCGTGGCCGCGCGGCAGCTCCTGGCCGAGCTGGCGGATCGCCTCGAAGAACGGCAGCCCCTCGATGTCGCCGACCGTGCCGCCGATCTCCACCAGCACGAAGTCGACCCCCTCGCCCGGGATCGGCCAGCACGAAGCGTTTGATCTCGTCGGTGACGTGCGGGATCACCTGCACGGTGGCGCCGAGGTAGTCCCCGCGCCGCTCCTTCTCCAGGATGGTCTTGTAGATCTGGCCGGTGGTGATGTTGTCGGCCTTGGTGGCCGACACGCCGGTGAAGCGCTCGTAGTGGCCGAGGTCGAGGTCGGTCTCGGCGCCGTCGTCGGTGACGAACACCTCGCCGTGCTGGTAGGGGCTCATCGTCCCCGGATCGACGTTCAGATAGGGGTCGAGCTTGCGCAGGCGGACCTTGTAGCCGCGCGCCTGCAGGAGGGCGCCGAGCGCCGCGGACGCCAAGCCCTTTCCCAAGGAGGAGACCACGCCGCCGGTGATGAAGATGTACCGGGCCATGGACGTCCAGCTTAGCGCCGAATTCGGCGGGTGGATAGAGCCGCGAATCAAGCCGCGGCGAAATGGCTTACGGCGCGCCCGTCGCAGGGGCCGGCGCGGGCGGGGCCGACGCCGGTTTCGGCGCTTCGAGCACGGGGGCCGGCGGGGGGACGTCGATCGTCGGCGGCGCCTCGCCGCGCGCGGCGGCGGCGTGGGCCGGCTTCGGCCTGACCGCCGGCTGCGCCGCGGACGCCGGAAGGCTCAGCGATTGCGGCGCCGGGGCGGTCAGCGGCGTCTGGGCGGCGGGCGCCGGCGCGCCCAGCAGCGAGCTCGGTGTCGGCCCGGCCGGCGAAGGCGCCGCCGGCGAGGTTCCCGCCGCGCCAGGCGCCGGGGCGACTGGCTGGTTCAGTTCGTTCGGGTTGGCGTGCTGCAGTTTCAGCTTCTCGAGGATCGACGAGGTCGCCCGGTCGTGCGCGCCCAGCAGCGTCAGGGCCAGGCTGAGCGCAAGGAACAGGCTGAACAGGATCCAGGTGGTGCGGGTCAGCAGGTCGCCGGCGCCGCGCGCGGTGACGAGGCCGGTCGGTCCGCCGCCCATGCCGAACGCGCCGCCTTCGGAGCGTTGCATCAACACCACACAAATCAGCGCCACGCAGACGAAGATATCGAGGCTGATCAATAGAAGCGAAAGCATCAGGTGTGTCTAATCTGCCAGTCTGCGGCGTTTGGGCCGGGCCGGGGCTCTAGCATCCGGCGCCCGGCCGCGCCATAGCTAGGAAGCCCGCCTCCCCGGTCCAAGTCCCGTGATTCTCGAAACCGAACGCCTGGTGCTGCGCCCGATCGAGACGGCCGATTGGCGCGTGCTCTATCCGATCATGAGCGACCCCGTGGTGATGGCCCATTGGGACCGACCCGAAATCGAGGATCCCGACGTGGTCGAGCGGATGATCGCCGCCCAGGTCGAGGATATGGCCGCCGGCCGCGCCTGTTACTGGGCGGTGGAGCTGGCGAGCGAACACAACTTTGTCGGCGCTTGTGACCTTTCTGAGATCGATTGGCGTCATCGGCGGGGCGAAGTCGGCTTCGTGCTGGCCCACGACGCCTGGGGCCAAGGCTACGGCCTGGAGGCGATGCGCGCGGTGGTCGACCACGCGGCCGCGCTGGGCCTGAAGCGGCTCTGGGCCCGGGCCCACGCCGGCAACCAGCGCTCCGAGCGGCTGCTGCAGCGGCTGGGCTTCGAGGAGGAGGGCTATCTGCGCGGCCATATCCAGCGCGGGGTCGAGCGGCGCGACTGCAAGATCTTCGGGCTGCTGCTTTAGGCCGCGGCCGCGGCCGCGATCGCCGCCCCGCGCCGCGCCACCCAGATGTCGCGCGGGCCAAGACGCACCTGGCGCTCGAGACGAAGGTCGTGACGCCGCAGCAAACCGCGCACGGCCTCGTCAGCCGCGTGGCGGGCGCGGCGGGTGCGCACGATAACCACACCGCCCGGCCGAACGCGCGGCAGGTCGGCGGCGAGTTGTTCCAGCGTATCGTCGCCAGACGCATCGGGCGCCAGCAGCAGATCGGCCGACTCGGTCGGTGTCCGAGCGACCGCGAGCATCAGCACCCGCTCGTAGCCTTGGCGGTTGAGCCAGAGCAACGCCGGCAACGCGCCAGCGCCCACCACGTGCACGGCGCTGGTCCTGCGGACGCCAAGCTCGCCCAGGAAGGCGCAGACGCCAGCGGCGGCCGAACTCAGCCCATCCGGCGTTTCCGTCTCCATTCGAGTGGCCAACCCTCTGCCCGCACGCCTTCGGCGGCGCCTGTGCAAGATTCCTACCCGCCCGAAGCGTCAGGATTCGAGACGAGGTGGCCGGCTCAGGCGGCCCGGACAATCGGCAGGAACTGGGCCGCGGAGAGCGAGGCGCCGCCGACCAGGGCGCCGCCAACCTCGGCCAGCCGCAGGATCTCGCCGGCGTTGTCGGCTTTCACCGAGCCGCCATAGAGAATCGGCGTCCCCACATCGCCGAACCGCGCCTGGAGCGCATGGCGGATCGCGCCGTGGACTTCCTCGATCTGCCCGACCGTCGGCGTCAGGCCGGTGCCGATCGCCCAGATTGGCTCGTAGGCCAGCGCGAAGGCGTGCCCGCCGAGGGCGTCGGGCAGCGAGCCGGCGAGCTGGTTCAGCACCACCTCCAGCGTGCGCCCGCCCTGGCGCTCGGCCGCCGTCTCGCCGACGCAGACGATCGGCTCCAGCCCGGCGCGCAGGGCGGCCAGGGCCTTGGCGGCGACCTCGGGGTCGGTTTCGCCGTAGTAGGCGCGGCGCTCGGAGTGGCCGAGGATCACCAGGGTGGCGCCGGCGTCGACCAGCATCTCGGCCGAGACGCAGCCGGTGTAGGCGCCCTGCGCTTCGGGACGGCAGTCCTGCGCTCCGACCTCGACTCCGGTGCTGACCAGGGCGTGGGCCAGTCGGCTGATCAGGGTGGCCGGCGGACAGATCGCCACTCGCGCCGCCGGGGCGCGCTCGTCCACCGCCTCGGCGATCGCCCGGGCCTCCGCCAACGAGGCTTCCAGCCCATGCATCTTCCAGTTCCCGGCGATCAGGGGGCGCGGTGTCGTCACGAGGGCTGTCCCACTACGCCGCCCCGCAATCTCGAGCGGCCGGGGCGCGGCATAGCCGCGCCGCCGTGGCAGGGCAACGAGCCTCGCCGTGCGAGGGCGGACATGACGCACGCTGGACGCGCGCCGGGCCGGGCCTCTATACGGCGGCGATGCTTCGTTTTTTCCGCGCGTTCGCCAAATCGTGGTTCGGGCCCGTCATCATGGGCGCGCTGGTCGTCGCGTTCGGGTTCCTCGGCGTCGGCGGCATCCGCTCGATGTTCGGCGGACCGATGTCCAACGCCGTGGTGCAGGCGGGCTCGCACATCGTGACGCCTGGCCAGTTCCAGAAGATCTTCCAGCGCCAGCAAGCCGCCTACCAGCAGCGCACCGGCCAGACCTTCCCGCTGGAACAGGCGGTGACCGAAGGCATCGACAAGGAGATGCTGCAGAGCTTCGCCACCGACACCGCCTACGCCGAGATGCTGTCGCAGGCCGGAATCCGGCCCACGGACGACGTGGTGGCGCTGGAACTGCGCAAGCGCGCCGAATCTGGCCAGGCGCCGGGCATCGCGCAGATCTTCAACTCGGTGACCGGCAAGTTCCGTCCCGAGGGCCTGAAGCTGCTGCTGGACAACAACAGCCTCTCCCTCACCGAATTCCAGCAACAGCTGGCCGACACCATCGCCGACCACGACTTCGGCTCGGCGGTCCGCGAGGGCTTCGCCACGCCGCGCATCTACGCCGCGATCCAGGCCGCGGTGCTGCTCGAGAGCCGCGACGTCACCTTCTTCGTGATCCCGGTCACCGGCATCCAGCCGCCGGCCAAGCCGACCGACGCCCAGCTGGCCGCGTTCATGCAGGCCCACCGCGAGGGCTTCACCCTGCCCGAGCGGCGCAAGCTGACGATCGTGCGCTTCAGCGCCAAGGCGATCGCGCCAACGCTGACCGTCGATCCGGCGGCGATCCAGCAGCAGTTCGAAGCCAGGAAGGCCAGCTACGGCAAGCCGGAGCTGCGCTCGTTCGTCGAGATCCCGCTGAACGATCCGAAGCAGGCGCCGGGCGTGATCGCCGCCCTGACCCGTGGCGAGGACCCGGCGGCGGTGGCCAAGTCGGTCGGCGTAGACGCCATTCCCTACGCCGACCAGCCGCAGGCGGCCGTCGCCGACCGCAAGGCGGGTGATGCGGCGTTCGCGATGAAGGAGGGGACGGTCAGCGGCCCGGTCCAGGGCGACTTCAAGACCGTGGTGCTGAAGCTGACCAAGATCACCGCCGGCGCAGGCGCCCGACTTCGCCGCGGCCCGCGCGCAGATCGAGGCGGACCTGCGCCAGTCGCAGGCGGTCGAGAAGATCTACGACCTGACCCAGAAGTTCAACGACCTGCGCGATGGCGGCTCCAGCGTCGTCGACGCGGCCGCCAAGCTTGGCCTCAAGACCGCGCAGGTCGGCCCGGTGCCTGCCGACGGCAAGGACCCGGTGTCCGGCCAGGTGGATCCGCTGCTGAGCCCGAAGCTGCTGGCGCGCGCTTTCGCCCTGCCGCAGGGCGGCGACACCGACGAGGCCGAACAGGACACCGACAAGGGCGAATACTACGCGGTGCACGTCGACCAGGTGCTGCCCTCCAGCCTGCCCAGCCTCGAGGAGCCGGGCATCCGGCAGGCTCTGACGCAGCGCTACATGCAGCAGGCGATCATCGACGCGTTGCAGAAGAAGGGCGACGAAGCCCAGGCGTCGCTCAAGAAGGGCCAGACCTTCGAGGCGGTGGCGGCGGCCCATGGCGCGAAGCTGGCGCACCAGGTCGGGCTGCAGCGGATCGCGGCGCAGCAATACGCCCAGACGTTCGGCCAACCCTTCCTCGCCACCGTGTTCAACGGCAAGGCCGGCGACATCTTCGCGGTCGCCTCGGATCAGCTGCAGGGCCTGGTGATCGGGCGCGTCGACACGGTGAAGCCGGCGGAGACCCGGCAGGTGGCGCAGCTGCTGGAGATGGTGCGCCAGCGCCTCACGTCCGGCTACCTCGAAGGGCTCGACGAGGCCGCACGGGCGGCTGCGGTGAAGCTGATCAAGCCGACCACGGACGACGCGCTGGCCCGCAGCGCGATAGGGGTCGACGCGGCGATGGCGGCGCGGGTCGACAAGGCCAGCAAGACGGCGAGCGCGGCCGCCGGCGCCAAGCCGGCCAAGTGAGCTGCGAGCCCGCCTTCGAAGCCTTCGCCCGCGGCTACGCCGCCGGTCGGGTGCAGGTGGTGGTCCAGCGGCTGGTGGACGACCTCGAGACGCCGGTCTCGGCCTACCTGAAGGTCGCCCACGGCAAGCCCTACAGCTTTCTGTTCGAATCCGTCGAAGGCGGCGCCTGGCGCGGGCGCTATTCCTGCCTGGTGATGGCGCCCGACCTGGTCTGGCGCTGCCTGGGCGACCGGGCCGAGATCGCCGAGGGCGACGACATCGCCGCCGGCCGCTTCCGCCCCGACAGCGAAGGCGCGCTGGAGTCGCTGCGCGACCTGGTGGCTCGCTCACGGCTCGACCTGCCGGCCGGCCTGCCCCCGATGGCCGCGGGCGTGTTCGGCGTGATCGGCTACGACATGATCCGGCTGGTCGAGAAGCTGCCGGACATCAACCCCGACCCCCTCGGCCTGCCCGACGGCGTGCTGATCCGACCCTCGCTGATCGCCATCTTCGACGGCGTGGCGCAGGAGATCATCCTGGTCACGACCGCGCGGCCGTCCGGCCAGAGCGCCGAAGCGGCCTACGCCGCCGCACAGGGACGGATCGGCGCCGTGATCGACGCGCTGAAGCAACCGCTGCCGCCGCCCGGTCCTCGTCCCGCGCCGCAGCCGGATCAGTTCACCTCCGCCATCAGCCGGGAGGCCTACGGCGAGATCGTCGAGAAGGCCAAGGACTACATCCGCGCCGGCGACATCTTCCAGGTGGTGCCCAGCCACCGCTTCGCCGCGCCGTTCCCGCACGATCCGTTCGCGCTCTACCGCTCGCTGCGGCGCACCAACCCCTCGCCGTTCCTGTTCTTCCTGAACTTCCCGGACTTCCAGCTGGTCGGCTCCTCGCCGGAGATCCTGGTGCGGCTGCGGGAGGGCAAGATCACCATCCGACCGCTCGCCGGCACCCGCCCCCGCGGCGCGACGCCGGAGGAGGACGCCCGGCTCGAGGCCGAGCTGATCGCCGACCCCAAGGAGCACGCCGAGCACCTGATGCTGCTCGATCTCGGCCGCAACGACGTCGGCCGCGTGGCCATGCTGGGCCAGCAGGGCCGCAACGCGCCGCCCTCGGCCCGCAAGGGGCCGCACGTGCGCGTCACCGCCAGCTTCTTCGTCGAGCGTTACAGCCACGTGATGCACCTGGTCTCCAACGTCGAGGGCGATGCGCCGGAGGGGCTGGATCCGGTCGACGTGGTGATGGCCGCCCTCCCCGCCGGCACCCTCTCGGGCGCGCCGAAGGTCAGGGCGATGGAGATCATCGACGAGCTTGAACACGAGAAGCGCGGCGTCGCCTACGCCGGCGCGGTCGGCTACTTCGGCGCCGACGGCTCGGTCGACACCTGCATCGTGCTCCGGACCGCGCTGTTCAAGGACGGCATGCTCTACGTCCAGGCCGGCGGCGGCGTGGTGGCCGACTCCGATCCGGTGGCCGAGTACGAGGAAACGGTGCACAAGGCCCGCGCCATCCGCACCGCGGCGACGGAGGCCTGGCGGTTCGCATGAGGCGACGCCCGCGGCTGGCGCGAGCTGCCGGTGGTACGATGAGTTTGGACCGCGTTGGAGACGCCGAGTGGGTGACCTCGTCCTCACCACCTACGACTGGGTTCCCGAGACGCCGCGAGGCTTCGTGCGCGACCTGCGCGTGCGCTGGGCCCTGGAAGAAGCCGACCTGCCCTATCGGGTCGAAAGCACGCCGTTTCGCGACCGGAAGCCTGAGCACTTCGCGCACCAGCCGTTCGGCCAGGCGCCGTGGCTGACCGACGGGGACCTCACGATCTTCGAGAGCGGCGCGATCCTGCTGCATCTGGGCGAGCGCAGCGCAGCGTTGTTGCCGGCCGAACCCCGTGGCCGTGTCGAGGCGATCGAATGGCTGTTTGCGGCGCTCAATTCCGTCGAGATGGCGAGCCTGCCCTGGTCATTGTTCAAATTCTCCGGCGACACCGGCGAGACGTCCGGATGGCGGCTATTCGACCAGTTCCTGAAGACCAGGCTGCAACACATGGAACCTGTGCTGGCCGGGCGCGAATGGCTGGCGGGGACGTTCTCGGTCGCCGACATCCTGATGGCGGACGTGCTGCGCCTGGTCGACCGTTTCGACGGGCTGGCGGACTATCCCGCCTGCCGAGGCTACGTCGCGCGCGCCACGGCCCGTCCGGCCTTCGTCAAGGCGCACGCAGACCAGATTGCGCATTTCGCCACCGCGGACTGAGGACATCGGCCGCGCGCCGGTAGCCGGCCCTGGCCTAACGTGCGAGTACGCGCCCAGCCCGCCGCCCGAAAGGAACCGTCATGCCCGCCAGCCGCCAGATCCACCTCGTGCGCCGCCCGCACGGTGTGCCTGTCGCCGAGGACTTCGCGATCGTCGAGGCGAACACGCCCGACGCCGGCGACGGCCAGGTGCAGGTGCAGAACCTGCTGATGTCGGTCGACCCATACATGCGGCCGCGGCTGACCGCTGACCAGCCGCTGGGCGCGGTGATGCTGGGCGGCGGCATCGGCCGGGTCGTGCAGTCGCGCAACCCGCGCTTCAAGGAAGGCGACATCGTCCGCCACGGCGCCGGGATGCAGGAGCGCTTCGTCGCCGACGGCCAGGGCATGCAGGTGCTGCGGCCCGACCCGGCTCTCTCGCTTAGCGTCTACATGCACGCGCTCGGCGGCACCGGGATCACCGCCTACGGCGGCCTGCTGGAGACCGGAGCGCTGAAGGACGGCGAGCAGGTGTTCGTGTCCACGGCCGGCGGCGCGGTGGGTTCGGTCGTCGCCCAGATCGCCAAGATCAAGGGCTGCTACGTCGTGGGCTCGACCGGCGCCGACGACAAGGCCGCCTGGCTGCGGAACGAGGCCGGGCTCGACGCCGTGATCAACTACAAGACCCAGCCGCTGGCCGAGGCGCTGACGGCGGCCACGCCCAACGGCATCGATGTCTATTTCGAGAACGTCGGCGGCGCCCACCTCGACGCCGCCCTGCCGCGCATGAACGTCCGCGGCCGGATTCCGGTCTGCGGCATGATCTCGACCTACAATGGCGGCGGCGAAGGGGTCAGGAACCTGTTCGCCCTGATCTATGGCCGCATCCGGATGGAAGGCTTCGTGGCCAGTGACTTCCCGCACCTGAACGCCCGCTTCGTCGAGGATATGACCGGCTGGCTCAAGGACGGGCGGGTCAAGTACCAGGAGACGATCCTGGACGGCTTCGAGCGCGCGCCGGAGGGCTTGATCGGGCTGTTCTCCGGGCTCAACAGCGGCAAGATGCTGATCCGCGTCGCCGACTGACCGCGGCGGCCCTATGGACCTGTGACCGACGGGAGCTCAGCCTTGGCGTTGGCGATGATCGACGGGCCCCGCGTGGGGCCGGCCTCGGGAACGGCGGCGGGTTCGCTGGTGATCCTGTTGCACGGCTACGGCTCGAACGGCGAGGATCTGATCTCCCTGGCGCCGCATTGGCGCGGCGCGCTGCCGACAACCGCGTTCGTCTCGCCCAACGCGCCTGAGCCCTGCCCTGGCGCGCCCGGCGGCTACCAGTGGTGGGCGCTGACCGGCGGCGACCGGGCGCAAGGCGCCGCGTCGGCCGCGCCGGTGCTGAACGCGTTCATCGACGCCGAACTCGCCCGCCATGGCCTGGGCGATTCCCGCTTGGCCTTGGTCGGCTTCAGCCAGGGAACGATGATGGCGCTCCAGGTCGGCCCGCGCCGCCCCCGCCCGCTCGCCGGCATCGTCGGCTATTCCGGGATGCTGGCGGACGAAAGCGCGCTCTCCAATCCCTCGACCACGCGCCCGCCGGTCCTGCTGGTCCACGGCGACGCCGATCCGATGATCCCGATTGCGGCGTTCCATCGGACCAAGGAAGCGCTGGCGCGAAACGGCTTCGATGTGGAGAGCCACGTTTCGGCGGGTCTCGGCCACAGCATCGACTTCGCCGGGCTGCAGCTCGGCGAACGCTTCCTGGCGCGGGCGCTGAGCTAGTCGCTAAGGCACGCGCAGCAGCGTGATCGCGCCCAGTTTGTTCACGTCGGTCCGCACCACCTCGTTTGGCGAGACCCACCGCTCCGAGTAGGTGACCACCTTGTCGACCGGATGCGATTTCGGGGTCCAGTCGTCGACCACGAACCGCACGACCCCAGGGGCGAAGGGAGCGATGTGGCCCCTCACGTCGGTTTTCGCCCCGTTCATGACGTAGGTCTCGGTGAACTGATGATCGGGCGTGACGACGATGTTTATCGCCAGATTGCTGACGGTCCCGTGCCAGGCGCCGGCCAGGTCCGCCGCCCGCGCGGGCGACGGCTGGGCGACCGTCAGCAAAGCCAGCGCCGCGCCGGCCGCCAAACACTGATGATGGGTCATAACGAACCCCCCTCCCGACGAAGTTGACGCCGCCGCACTCATGATACGCCGATATCGGCGATGCGGAACATCGTTATCCGAATTGATCGCGGGCCGGCCTCTGCGACTCCCCGGCAGCCGCGTCCGGCTCCCTCCGGCTTTCGTGATTTATAAAACCGCCCGGCCCGCGCTAGGTCTGCTGGTAGTCTTAAGAACTGAGCTGTCTGGAGGGGTGATGGGCCGCAATTTGTCGAAGGGGATGACTGGGGAAGACGTCCGTGTCCTGCAGAAACTACTCAATCATCACTTGTCGCCACCGCTCAAAAAACTCACCGAAGATGGCGCCTTTGGCAACGCCACGCACGATCGGGTCGTCGAGTTCCAGCGGCGCAATCGGAACTACCCGAGCACGATGCCGATCCCCCGCAATATGGATCTCAGTTTCCGCAAGCCGCTGAAGGACGACGGGATCGTCGGGCCGCTGACCAGCAACGTGCTGTGGGACACGCGGACCCTGAAGACCTCCTACGGGCGGCTCACGCCGGTGTCGGAGTCGCGCGGCGCCGCCGCCCCTGGCGGGGGATCGCGTCTGTCGCTGACGGGTGACGGGCCGGTGGGTCAGGCTGCGGGCGGCGGGACGCCAACGCCGCCGCCAGCGAAGACCTTCCGGATCGTGCAGCTGTCCGTGGGTCAGCAAGCGGCGGTCAATCCGTGGACGTTCTCGCCGATCGTGTTCACCGGTCAGTACACCCTGCTGGCCAAGAACGACGGCAGGCCGGACTTCCTGCTGACCGCCGGCGGCCAGGTCTCGATGAACGACGGCGGGGCCAATGGACGCTGGAGCGGCCAGATCTTCGGCCAGATGGGGCTGGGTGGGTTCGACCAGCTGAAACTCGGCAAGCTGGACTGGTTCAACCCGTTCGTGGCGGCGATGTTCAACGCCAACTTCGCCAACAATCTCGGCGTCCAGCAGACCTCGATCGGGCTGGCGATCGGCAATCAGGCGACCTGGACCATTCTGCGCAGGCCGCTGCCCGGGACCAACGACATGCAGGACACGCTGAGTTTGTTCCTCAACGCGCAGGCGGTCGCCAACGTCGATCTCCACAAAGGCGAATGCGCGGCGCCGTCGGGCCAGTTCCTGCTGGGTTTGGTCAAGACGTTCTTCTAGGCGAACGGATGCGGACGCCGCGCTAGTCGGCCGCCTGCCTGCGCCACGTGGCAGGTGGAACGCCGGTCTCGCGGCGAAAGGCGCGGCTGAACGCGGCTTCGGAGTCGTAGCCGACCTCGAAGGCGATCTGCGCCACCGTCCGCCGGGTCCCGAGCAACTGTCCGCGCGCCAGCTGCATGCGCCAGGCGGTCAGGTAGCGCATCGGCGGCTGGCCCAGCAGGTCGGAAAACCGCTCGGCGAAAGCCGAGCGCGACATGTTCACCTCGCGGGCGAGCGCTTCGGCCGTCCAGTCCTCGGCGACCCTGCCGTGCAGCAGCGAAAGCGCGCGCCCGATGGCGGGATCGCGCAAGCCCGCCAGCCAGCCGGTCTCTTCCGGCGGCAGAGCCGCGAGGTAGCGCCGGACCGACTCGACGAACAGAAGCTCGGAGAGCTTGGCGAGCACGGTGGCGGCGCCCGGGTCGCCTTCGCCAAGGGTCTGCGCAGCGAAGGTGAAGGTGCGGCCGATCCAGTCGCCGCCAGGCACGCCGGCGACGTCGACCTTCATCACCGGCGGAAGGCTGGCCAGCAGCGGATGGAACCCGTCGTCGCCGCCCATGAAGCCGCAGACCAGCCGGGTGCGCGCGCCGCCGCCGCCGTAGGAAATCCTGACCACGCCGTGCAGATCCGCCGGCTGGATCAGTTCGCGCATGCTCACCGGCGCCAGGCTGACCGAGCTGCCGAAGACGTGCATGTCGTTGCGCGGCAGCATGACCGCCTCCCCGGCGACGACCCGGCACGCCGGCTCGCCCTCGAGCTGCAGATCGAAGCCGCCCTCCACGACATAGTGAAAGCTGACCACCTGCGCCGGCTGGGCCATGAACGGACGGCAAAGTTCGGGCGCCACCTTGCCGGAGACCGACCACGGCGCGGTGAACTCCGCATCCATGAATACCCCGCCGGTCAGTCCGACGACCCTGAGCACGTCCGAGAGCGCGTCCATGCGCCGATACGCGGCAGGCGCGGCGTCTCAGTCAAGCGTTTCGGCGGCCCGGTCATTCGCCCGTCCGGGCAGGTCACCTAGACATCGCGTCAGCAGCGCACCTCCCCGGCGCTGACGGAGCGAAGAACGATGACCTACCAATACTCATTCAAGGACAGTCTGCAGCGGGCCGAACGGATCCACTGGCGGGTCGAGGACCTGATCGGCGGCGACAAGACCCTGGATTTCTCGCGCCCGCTGATGCCCGAGAGCCTGGCCCGCACCGCCGACCTGGCGTTCCTGTCGCCGGCGGAGAAGCTGAAGCTGAATCAGATCCGCGGCCACGCCTATCTCGCCATCTTCGGACTGGTCGAGGAGTTCATCCTGCCGTTCGTGGTGGAGCACGCCCGGCCGTACCTGACCGGCGAAGAGTACCGCGCCCGCGCCTTCCTGGAGTTCGCCGCCGAGGAAGCCAAGCACATTCACCTGTTCCGGCGCTTCCGCGAGGCGTTCGCGGACGGCTTCGGGACCGCCTGCGAGGTGATCGGGCCTTCGAAGGACATCGCCAGCCACGTGCTCTCGCACCCGCCGCTCTCGGTCGCTCTGCTGACCTTGCATATCGAGTGGATGACCCAGCGCCACTTCCAGGAAAGCGTGGCCGACGACAATGCCCTCGATCCGCAGTTCAAGAACCTGCTGCTGCATCACTGGATGGAGGAACATCAGCACGCGCAGCTCGACACCCTGATGGTCCGCACCATCGCGGCCGACCTGGCCCCAGGCGAGATCCAGGCGGGGATCGACGGCTACCTGGCCCTTGGCGCCTTCCTGGACGACGGCCTCGGCAAGCAGGCGGCGTTCGACCTTGCCGCGCTCGAGCGGGCCGCCGGCCGCAAGCTGCCGCAGGACGACGCCAGCGCCCTGCTGTCCCGGCAGCACCAGGCTAACCGCTGGACCTACATCGGCTCGGGCATGTCGCACCCACGGTTCCTCGAGACCCTCGGCGAACTGAGCCCGCCGATGCGCGGCGCCATCGAAGCTGCGGCGCCGACGTTCTCCTGACGCTCAGGCGGCATGGGCTGGCGCCCAGCCCACGCCCGCAATCCTTCCTCCCCCTGACACCTGAAAGGAACGACCATGTCGATCTCACTGAAAACCAAGGCCAATGTCGTCAACGGCATCGACATCGACGATGTCCAGGCGCTCGTCCGGAGCGTCGGCGAAGATCCGGCGAACGGCCAGACCCGGTGGCGCGTCGCCAGCGCCTGGCGCGGCCGCATGCACAGCCGCGCCCATGTCGACGGCTTCGCAATCGGCGGCCAGACCGTGCCGCGCCAATTCGACTTCGACGCCGACGAGCCGTTGCAGCTGGGCGGCGCCAACAGCTACGCCAACCCACAGGAGCTCCTGCTGGGCTCGCTCAACGCCTGCCTGATCGCCGGCTTCACGGCCCTCTGCGCCCTGCATGGCTACGAGCTCGAGACGCTCGAGGTGGTGACCGAAGGCGACATCGACCTGCGTGGCTTCCTCGGGCTCGATGCCTCGGTCTCGCCCGGCTACGACGCCCTGAAGACCACGCTGACCGTGAAGGGATCGGCCAGCCCTCAGGACTTCGCCAGGGTGTTCGAGATGGCGGTGGCGACCTCGCCCAACGTCCACAACATCCGCCGCCCGATCGCCCTGGTCCCGTCGCTCGAGGTGATTTCCGCACGCTAGCCGAGAGGCGGTCCGGCGCATCAGGCGCCGGGCCGCCGCCTCGAGGCCGGCCTCCAGGTCAGGAGTGACGCCAATGACCCTATCGCTGTGGATGCTGCTGGCCTTCGCCGGCTGGACGTTGCTGGTGCTGCTGGTTGGAGTGGGTGTGCCGCGCTGGACCCTGATCTTCGCCGGCCGCGCCACGCTGACCAGTTTTCCGGGCGACACGCCGCATGGCGCCGCCGCCTACCGTCGGGCGGTGCGCGCGCACGCCAACTGCGTCGAGAACCTGCCGGTGTTCGCCGCGGTCGTGCTGGTCGCCGCGGCCGCGAACCTGTCCCCGCCATACCTGGGCGCGCTCGCGGTCGCCACCGTGGCCGCCCGCGTCGCGCAGTCGTCCGTGCACATGCTGCTGCCGGAGACCAACGCCAGCGTCGCCGTGCGCTTCGGGTTCTTCCTGCTGCAGGTCGTGGCGATCGGTGCGATGGCGGTTGCGGTCGCGATCGAAGCCAGCGGCGGCCGCTAGGTCGGCCAGGGCGACGGCATCATCACGACGGCGGTCGCCAGCGCCAGCGCGCTGAGGGCGAAAAAGGCCGCGGCGGCGGTGACGCCGGCGAGACTCTCGGGACGGGGCGGCCTCGGCGTGAGAAGCTGGCGGGCCTGGGCCAGGCGCTGGGAATCGGATTGCGGCATCGCGGGCAGTCTGCGCCCCTCAGCCTGCGCGGCAACCCGTGACATTCCGGCGCGCAGCGCTTCCCGTCGCCGCGCGATGGCGTATGGATGAGCTTGATCCTCAGACCTGGCCCAGGAAGCGCCTCATGAAGACCCGCATCACCGAGCTGTTCGGCATCCGCCATCCGATCATCCAGGGCGGCATGCACTTCGTCGGCCTGGCCGAGATGGCCGCGGCCGTCTCCAACGCCGGCGGGCTCGGCATCATCACCGGCCTGACCCAGCGCACCCCGGCGGACCTGGCGAACGAGATCCGCCGCTGCCGGGAAATGACCGACCAGCCGTTCGGCGTGAACCTGACCTTCCTGCCTTCGATCAACCCGCCCGACTATCCCGGCTACATCCAGGCGATCATCGACGGCGGGATCAAGATCGTCGAGACCGCCGGCAACAACCCGCAGCGGTTCATGCCGGCGCTGAAGGAGAACGGGATCAAGGTGATCCACAAGTGCACCTCGGTGCGCCACTCGCTGAAGGCCGAGAGCGTCGGGTGCGACGCGATCAGCGTCGACGGCTTCGAGTGCGGCGGTCACCCCGGCGAGGACGACACGCCCAACTTCATCCTGCTGAACCGCGCGGCCGAGACGCTGACCGTACCGTTCGTCGCCTCGGGCGGCATGGCCAACGGCCGCTCGCTGGCGGCGGCCCTGGCCCTCGGCGCCGACGGGATCAACATGGGCACCCGCTTCATCGCCACGAAGGAGGCGCCGGTGCACGACAACGTCAAACAGGCCATCGTGGCGGCCAGCGAGCTCGACACCCGGCTGATCATGCGGGCCTTGCGCAACACCGAGCGGGTGCTGACCAACGCCGCGGTGGAGCGGATGCTGGTCAAGGAGCGCGAGCTGGGCCCGAACCTGAAGTTCGAGGACATCATCGCCGAGGTCGGCGGGGTCTATCCCAAGGTGATGACCGAGGGCGACATGGACGCCGGCGCCTGGTCCTGCGGCATGGTGGTGGGCCTGATCCACGACATCCCGACCTGCAAGGAGCTGATCGAGCGCACGGTCGCCGAGGCGGTGCAAATCGTCCGCGGGCGGCTGGAGGGCATGCTGGCGGACGAGAAGGTGGCGGCGTGAGCGACCTCGCCCAGGCCAGCGCCGCCGACCTCTCGGCGCTTTACCGAGCGAAGGACGCCTCGCCGGTGGAGGCGCTGGACGCGATCCTGGCCCGGGCCGACGCGGTGAACCCGAAGATCAATGCGCTGACCCTGATCGACGCCGAGCCGGCGCGGGCGTCGGCGCGGGCGTCGGAGGATCGCTGGCGGCGGGGCGAGCCGCGCTCGCGGCTGGACGGCGTCCCGGTCTCGATCAAGGAGCTGGTGCGGGTCAAAGGCTGGGCCCACACCATGGCCAGCAAGCTGACCGACAAGACGCCCGCGAGCGAGGACGCGCCGGCGGTGGCGCGGCTGCGCGAGGCGGGCGCGATCGTCTTCGCCCAGAACACCAGTCCGGAATACGGCTTCAAGGGCGTGACCAACTCGCCGTTGCACGGGATCACCCGCAATCCATGGAACCTCGAGCGGACACCGGGCGGATCGTCCGGCGGCTCGGGCGCGGCGGTGGCGGCCGGGCTCGGCCCGCTCGCGGTCGGCACCGACGGCGGCGGCTCGGTGCGCATCCCCTCGTCTTTCTGTGGCCTGGTGGGGCTGAAGGCGACCTACGGCCGGATCCCGGCCTGGCCGCCCTCGATGCACGGCGACCTGGCCAACACCGGGCCAATGACCCGCACCACGCTCGACTGCGCGCTGATGCTGAACGCGATGTCGCGCCCCGACCCGCGCGACCCCTTTCCCGCGCAGCCGGAGGAGAAGGACTACACGGTCGGGCTCGATGGCGGCGTGAAGGGCCTGAAGGTCGGCCTCATCATGAAGTTCGGCGATGTCTTCCTCGATCCCGAGGTGGAAGACCAGGTGACGGCCGCGGCGAAGATCCTGGAAGGGTTGGGCGCGGTGGTCGAACCGATCGCGCCGCCGGCGCAGAGCGGCGACGCCAGCCGCGTGTTCGTCGTGCACTGGTTCTCGGCGCTGCAGCGGCTGCTACAGCTCTATCCGGCCGACCAGCACGACCAGTTCGACCCCCAGCTGCTGGCGAACGCGAAGGTCGGAGAGGCCTATTCGGTGCAGACCCTGGTCGACGCGATGGTGGCGCGCCGCGAGATGTCCACCGCCTGGAACCTGCTCTTCACCGACTACGACCTGGTCATCTCGCCAACCCTGAACGTGCTGGCGTTCGCGGCGGGCCAGCCGTTCCCCAACGGGCCCGACGGCGCGCCCAACTATGCGTGGTCTAACACGGCGCTGTTCAACCTGACCCGCCATCCTGCGGTCACGGCGCCGGTGGGCGTCGGTCCGTCGGGCCTGCCGGTGGGTCTGCAGATCGTCGCCGCCCACTACCGCGACGACCTGGTGCTGCGCGCCGCGGCCGCGCTCGAGGCCGCCCGCGGACACAGGTTCCCGGTGCTGCCGGCTTAATCCTGGCGGACCGCCGCCGAACGTGCTGGTAGGAGGGACTGACTGGGGAACATTCGATGCAGCGATCCGTCAACTTCGCCGCCTGGCTGGCCGTCACAGCGTTCCTCGCCGGTCCAGCGTCGGCCGCGGCAAACCGCGCCTGGGTGTCCGGGCACGGCGTCGATGCGCCAGGCTGCGGCGCGCCGACGTCGCCCTGTCGCAGCCTGCAGTACACGCACGACAACATCGTCGCCGCGGGCGGCGAGATCGACGTGCTCGATCCGGCCGGCTATGGCGCCTTGAACATCACCAAGTCGATCAGCGTCGTGAACGACGGCGTCGGCACCGCCGGCGTGCAGACCACCAGTGGGATCGCGATCAACGTCAACGCCGGCGCCGCGGACACCGTCTACCTGCGCGGCCTCAACATCGATGGGGTGAATTTCGCCGGCGCGACAGGCGTGCAGTTCAACTCAGGCGCCAGCCTCACCCTGGTCAACTGCGTCGTGCGCCACTTCGTCAACTACGGCATCGCGCTGGCGCCAAGCGGCGCCACGCCCCGTGTCAACATCTCTCAGACCACCAGCTCCAACAACCTGGGCGGCGGGCTGCTGGTGCGGCCGATCCTGGGTGGAACCAGCAACAACGTCGTGGTCGATGGCTTGACCGCGCAAGGCAACGGCGGCGACGGCGTCACGGTCGACGGCGGCTCCACGACCGGAACGGTCGCGGTCTATCTCTCGAACTCCAACGCCAGCAACAACGGCGGCGACGGCGCCAAGATCGAGAACAACAATACGACTGTCGCCGCGCTCAGCATCGACCGCAGCCAGTTCGACGCGAATACAAATGGGCTCCACGCCCAGACCCACTCAACGGTGTTCTACTCAAACATATCAGCCTTCGGGAACTCGACCGCCGACGTTAACAACCAGATCGGCGCGGGCGGGTTCTTCATCAGCTTCGGCAACAACATGCTCAACACGTCCACAGGCGCCTCGCCAACCCGGGCGGGACCGTTCTGAGACGCGGCCAGTCGGCGACCCTTGGCCTGGCGGCGGCGCGCGCCTAGAACGCAATTCGAGAGGCGCGCCATGATCCTGGTCATCGATAACTACGACAGCTTCACCTACAACCTCGTCCACTATCTGAACGAGCTGGGCGCGGAGACGCTGGTCTACCGCAACGACGCGCTGAGCGCGCAGGACGCTCTGGCGATGCGGCCGGAGGCCGTGGTGCTGTCGCCCGGGCCCTGCACGCCGAACGAAGCCGGCATCTGCCTGGCCTTGATCGCCGGGGCGCCGGACGACCTGCCGATCCTGGGCGTCTGCCTCGGCCACCAAGCCATCGGCCAGGCGCTGGGCGGCGAGGTGATCCGCGCGCAGAGCCTGATGCACGGCAAGACCAGCCCGATCCACCACACCGGCAAGGGCCTCTTCGCCGGCATGCCGAACCCGTTCACCGCGACGCGCTACCACAGCCTCTCGGTCCGCCGCGAAACCCTGCCGGCCGAGCTGGAGATCACCGCCTGGACCGATGACGGCGAGATCATGGGCTTCTCGCACCGCACCCGGCCGCTGCACGGGGTGCAGTTCCACCCCGAGAGCATCGCCACCGAGGGCGGCCACCACCTGCTGGCCAACTTCCTCGAACTGGCCGGCGTCAAACGGCTGGAAGAGGCCTGACGGCCGCTTCGCCATGTCAGACGCCTTCAAACCCCTGCTGGCCCGGCTCGCCGACGGCGCGACGCTCGACGCGGCCGACGCGGAGTACTTCTTCGCCGCCGCCCTGCGCGGCGAGCCGACGCCGGCGCAGGTGGCCGCGGCGGTCACGGCGATGCGGATGCGGGGCGAGACGGTCGGCGAGGTCACCGCCTGCGCCCGGGTGATGCGCCGCGCGGCGCTGACGCTGAAGCACCCGCACCAGGTGATCGACGTCTGCGGCACCGGCGGCACCGGGCTCTCGACGTTCAACGTCTCGACCGCCGTGGCGATGGTGGCGGCCGGCGCGGGGCTGAAGGTCGCCAAGCACGGCAACCGCACCATGACCCGCCGCTCCGGCAGCGCCGACGTGCTGACCGCGCTCGGCGTCAACATCCAGGCCAACCTGGAACAGCAGCGCCGCGCGCTCGAGGAAGCCGGCATGTGCTTCATGTTCGCGCCGGCGCATCACGGCGCGATGCGGCACGTGCTGCCGATCCGCCAGGAGCTGGGGTTCTGGACCGTGTTCAACCTGCTGGGTCCGCTCGCCAACCCGGCCGGCGCGCAGCGGCAGGTGCTGGGCGTGCTGAGCGCGCGCTGGGTCGAACCGCTGGCCCACGTGCTGGGCGCGCTCGGGGCCGAGAAGGCCTGGGTGGTGCACGGCGAAGGCCTCGACGAGATGACCACGACCGGCGACCACGCAGGTGGCCGAGTGGCGGGCCGGCGGCGTGCGCCTGTTCAACGTCACGCCCGAGGCGGTCGGCCTGCCGCGGGCGGCGCTGGCGGATCTCACCGGCGGCGACCCGGCCGCGAACGCCGCGGCGATCCGCGCGCTGCTGGCCGGCAAGACCGGCGCTTACCGCGACATCGTGCTGCTCAACACCGCCGCGGCCCTGCTGGTCGCCGACAAGGTCGAGACACTGCAGGGCGGCGTCGCGCTGGCGGCCGCCTCGATCGACGAGGGCCGCGCGGCGGCGGCGCTGGACAAGCTGGTCGAGGCGACCAACCGGCTGTGAGCGACATCCTCGAGCAGATCGCCGCCTACAAGCGCGACGAGGTGGCCGCCGCGCGCCGCGCCGAGAGCCAGGACGCGGTCGAGGCGCGGGCGAGATCCGCCTCGCCGCCGCGCGGTTTCCGGGCCGCGCTGGAGCGCGCCGCCGCGCCGGGCCGGCTGGCGCTGATCGCCGAGGTGAAGAAGGCCTCGCCGTCGAAGGGTCTGATCCGCGCCGATTTCGATCCGCCGGCGCTGGCCCGCGCCTACGAGGCCGGCGGCGCGGCGTGCCTCTCGGTGCTGACCGACGCGCCGAGCTTCCAGGGCGCCGACGCCTATCTGACCGCCGCGCGGGACGCGACCGCCCTGCCCGCTCTGCGCAAGGAGTTCCTGGTCGATCCCTGGCAGGTCGCCCAGTCCCGCGCCCTCGGCGCCGACGCAATCCTGGTGATCCTGGCGATCAGCGACGACACGCTGGCGGGCGAGCTGCTCGCCGAGGCGGCGCGTCTGGGCATGGACGCCCTGGTCGAGGCGCACGATGAAGCCGAGGTCGACCGCGCGGTCGCGCTGGGCGCCGGCCTGATCGGCGTCAACAACCGTAACCTGCGCAGCTTCGTCACCGACCTCGCGGTCACCGAGCGCCTCGCCGCCCGCATCCCCGATGACCGGCTGCTGGTCACCGAAAGCGGCATCGCCGCCGCCGCCGACATCGCCCGCCTCGCCGCCGCCGGCGCCCGCGCCATGCTGGTCGGCGAGAGCCTGATGCGGCAGGCGCGACGTGGAGGCGGCGACGCGGGCGCTGCTGGCCTGAAGATCGTCCGCACCGCCTCGCAGTCGAATCAGCCGCAGAGGGCGACCTCGCCGCAATTCGACGACAAGCTGCCCCGGGCTGATTCCCAAAATCGCCGCGCCCGCCCCAGGCGCTCAGCCGCCTGAATTGCCTGCGCTTTTCCGTTCACTTGACATTAACCGTGAACACCTAGAGAACATCGCAGAACGTTTTTGCTTTGTTCCCGGCGGGTCGCCGGGACGGCGTTCTCGAGGCTGCGGACATGCTCACGCGCAAACAGCACGAACTTCTCATGTTCATCCATGAGCGGATCAAAGAAACCGGGGTGTCTCCCTCGTTCGATGAGATGAAGGACGCGCTGAACCTGGCCTCGAAGTCGGGGATCCATCGCTTGATCACCGCCCTCGAGGAGCGCGGGTTCCTGCGCCGGCTGGCGCACCGGGCGCGCGCGCTGGAGGTGGTCAAGCTGCCCGAACAGGCCACGGCCGCGGCGCCGCCCAAGGGACGCGGCGCGTTCCGCCCGCAGCTGGTCGAGTCGCCGCCGCCCGCCGTGGTGGGCATGGTGGCCAACGACGTCCGTGAGCTGCCGGTCCTGGGACGCATCGCCGCCGGCACGCCGATCGAGGCGATCCAGCACGAACGCGACCGCATGCAGGTGCCCGAGAGCATCCTCGGCGCCGGCGAGCATTTCGTGCTCGAGGTGCAGGGCAATTCGATGATCCAGGCCGGCATCCTCGACGGCGACTTCGTGGTGATCCGCCGCGGCAATACCGCCAACTCCGGCGAGATCGTCGTCGCTCTGGTGATGGGCGAGGAGGCGACCCTGAAGCGGCTGCGCAAGAAGGGCGCGTCGATCGCGCTCGAAGCCGCCAACCCGGCTTACGAGACCCGCATCTTCGGCCCCGACCAGGTGCAGGTGCAGGGCAAGCTCGTGGGGCTGATCCGCCGCTACCACTAGGCCAACAAGCGTCCGATCCAAGGATGGCCCGGGTGGATGACCTCCAGGCCGGCGGCGAGCCAAGCCCGAGCCTCAGCTGACAGTCGCGGCGCAGCCATGGCGAAATCCGCTTCGTCCTTGTCCCGCGCCGCCTTGGCCTTGAACAGCAGGACGATCTGCGGGGCGACGTAAGGGATGCCGGACGCCGTCCGCCCGCTGGCCCACGCGCGTGGCGCGCTGAGTTCACGCGTGCGCCGGTAGACCCAGGTCTGAGCGTCGCCGGGCTCACGGAAGATATCCATGCGCCAGCCTCGCACGGCGGGGTCCATCACCCAGGTCTGGTGCGTGTGTCGCCCGGGCGCTTCGCCTGCTTCCAGGGCGATCACCTGCCCATCGTCGATGGCGAAGAGCTTGAGGCCCAAGGCCTCGATCCGCGCCTGGGCGTCAGGGAAAAAGGCGGTCGGGACGGTGACCTCGATGTCCTCGTGCTCGCGGGTCTGCTCGCCCAGCCACAGGTCCAGAGCCCAGCCGCCGGCCACGGCCCACGGCGCGGCGAGCCCCTTCAGCGCATCGGCTGCCTGGTCCGGTGTCCAAGCCATCGACCAGGCTTCCACCGGCGGACCGTCCCAGCGTGTGGTTTCAGGCATCAGCGCTTGCCAATTGGGAGGTTCCGAGAGCGGGCTCGCATCAGTCGCCGATCTGCGACCACGGACGCTGACCGCGCAGAGGCTGGGCCCAGGCGAGCCGCCAGCCGTCCTTGGTCGCGAAGATCTCGGCCGCGCCGCCGGCCGCGAAGTCTCCAGGCCGCAGCACCAGCACGTCGCGGCACGCGTTCGGCAACGTCACGTCCGCTCGCAGCACCAGGATGTCGGACGCGGAGCACAGCTCGGCGAGGCGGTCCGGCTTGGGCTGGCGGCGCGTCCACCAGATGCCGAGCGCGGGGCGGACGCCGGGCCGGGCGGCGCAGGACCAGTAGTCGCAGTCGAACATCGCGCCGCGGGCGGTGAGCATGTCGGCCGGGACCGTCAGGCCGCGACGCTGCGCCCAGAGGTCGGTGGCGTAGGCGCGCACGCCCGGCCGCAGGGCCACCTCGCGGCCCTGAACCGCAATCGCCGCGTCGGCGCCGTCGGAGGCGACCCAGATCAGCGGCGCGGGCGGCCTCGGCCACAACGTCACGGCGGCGGCCAGCGGCAGACCCAGCCAGCGTAGCCAGCCGCTCCAGAGGCAGACGAACAGAATCCCGAAATAGGAGGCCAGCAACGCCACCTGCGGCGCGGCCGTGGCGGTCGCTGCGGCGCCCGGCGCGGTGGCGAACAGATGTCCGAGCGCGATCACGGTCTTGGCCGCCCAGCCGGCCACGAACAGCGCCGGCAGCGCCAAGCCATGGCCGACCAGCTCGCACAGCAGCGCGATCGCCAGCGCCGGCATCATCACCACGCTCGCCACCAGGTCGGCGCTCAGGTTGGCGAAGACGCCGAAGTTGGCGATACGGTTGAAATGCTGGATCGCGAACGGCCCGGTCGCCAGCCCGGCGACCAGGCTGACCGCGAACAGGGCGACCACCCAGTCGCGGCCGCGCTGGATCAACGAAAGATGCCAGGGCAGTCCGACTGGCTGGGGGCGCCGAGGCCAGATCTCGGCCAGGGCGACCAGGGCGGCGGTGGCGCAGAAACTCATCTCGAACCCGGGCTGCACCACCACTTCCGGGTCGGCCAGCAAGATGATCAGCGCCGCCAGCGCCAGAGACCTCAGGCTGACCGCGCGGCGATCGAGCAGGATCGCCACGAACGCGACCGAGGCGGTGATCGCCGCCCGCCGCGCCGGCGCATGGGCGCCGGAGAGGACGAGGTAGGCGCCGACCGCCAGCAGGGCGACCGCGGCCGCCACCTTCTTGCCATTGACCCTGAGCGCCAGCCACGGCCAGGCGGCGATGAGCAGGCGCAGGGCGAAGAACACGAAGCCGCTGAGCGCGGCCGTGTGCAGGCCGGCGATCGCCAGCATGTGCGCCAGGCCGGACGCCCGCAGGTCGTTCCTGACCTCGGCGCTCAGCCAGTCCTGGTGGCTGGTGGTGACGGCGACGGCGAGGCCGGCGGCGTCGCCGCCCCGGCCGCCCAGCACCGTGTTCATGTCGGCGGCCAGGCGCTGCGCGGTCGCCCAGCGGAAGGCGTTGACCGCCATGACCAGCCGCAACCGCCAGGGCGCGGGTGGCGCGGCGACCAGCTCCGGCGCGCTGCGGGCAAGACCGACGGCCCCCTCGCCTTCGAACCAGGCGTCGCGGGCGAAATCGTAGGCGCCTGGCGCGGCTGGCGACGGCGGCGGGTCGACCAGCGCCTTGACGGCGATCGCCTGGCCGGGGGCCACGAACCCGCCCGGCGGCATGACGATGCGGATGCGCAGCGGCAGCTGGTCGCTCGCGAGGCGGCTGACAAAGGTCGGCGCGATCAGCAGGCGCGGTCCGCTAGCGCTGGGGGTGTCGACGTCGACGACGTAGCCCTGCACCTCGACCACACCGAGCCCGGGCGGCGCGATCGGCGCGGCCACGTGGTCGCTGCGAAGTTTGGCCACGGTAAAGCCAGCGGCGATCATCGCCGCCAGCACCAGGGCGCCAATCAGCGCCCGGCTCCCGCCGCGCCAGGCGACGGCGCAGGCGCCGAGCCCGAGAGCGACGGCAGCGGCCGCCGCCGGCCAGAGCAGCGGCTCGGTCTTCAAGCCCAGATAGATCGCCGCGCCGAGGCCGAACGCGACCGGGACCCAGAGGAACACCCGGTCGATCTGGGCGCGGACCTCGGCCAGCGCGCCGCGGGCCAGCGCGCCGGCGCTAGGAAGCCGGCGGAGGCGCGTGTAAACAGCCCGCGCCCATCCAGTCGGTAAAGCGATGCCCGAGCCCGCCGTCCCCGTCGTCACCCGTATCGCCCCTTCGCCCACCGGGATGATGCACATAGGCACAGCCCGCACGGCGCTTTTCAACTGGCTCTATGCACGTCATACGGGCGGCAAGTTCCTGATCCGGGTCGAGGACACCGACCGCGAGCGCTCGACGCCGCAGGCGGTGCAGGCGATCTTCGAGGGCATGGCGTGGCTGGGCCTGTCGCCTGACGCCGAGCCGGTGTTCCAGTTCTCGCGCGCCGAGCGGCACCGCGAAGTGGTGATGGAGCTGCTGGAACGGGGCGGCGCCTACCGCTGCTACATGACGGTCGAGGAGCTGGCCGTGGAGCGCGAGAAGGCGCGCGCGGAAGGCCGGCCGATCCGCTCGCCCTGGCGCGACCGCGCGCCGCCGGCAGGGGTAAACCAGGCGTTCGTCGTGCGGCTGCGCGCGCCGCTGGAGGGCGAGACCGTGGTGCAGGACCTGGTCAAAGGCCCGGTGTCTTTCCGCAATCGCGAGCTCGACGACCTGATCCTGCTGCGCGCCGACGGCTCGCCGACCTACAACCTGGCCGTGGTGGCCGACGACCACGACATGGGCGTCACCCATGTGATCCGCGGCGACGACCACCTCAGCAACACCCCGCGGCAGATGCTGATCTACCAGGGCATGGGCTGGAAACTGCCGGCGTTCGGCCACCTGCCGATGATCCACGGACCGGACGGGGCCAAGCTCTCCAAGCGCCACGGCGCCCAGGCGGTGGGCGAGTTCGCCGACATGGGCTACCTGCCCGAGGCGATGCGCAACTATCTGGCCAGGCTCGGCTGGGGCCATGGCGACGACGAGATCTTCGGCGACGCCGACGCGGCCAGGTGGTTCGACATCGCCGACGTGGTCGGCGCGCCGGCGCGGCTCGACTGGCCGAAGCTGAACCACATAAACCAGCATTACATCCGCCTGGCCGACGACCGGCGGCTGATGAGCCTGGCGTTCGAGGTGCTGCGCAGCCGCGACGTGCACCTGCCGCGCGACTTCGCCGAGCGCCTCACCCGCACCATCCCGTTGGTGAAGGAGGGCGCCAAGACCATTCTGGAGCTGGCTGACCTGGTGATGTTCGCCTTGAAGCCGCGGCCGATCGAGCTCGACCAGAAAGCGCGCGGGCTGTTCACCCCGGAGGTGGTCGCCCGTGTCGGCCGCCTGGCGAGCGCGCTGGCCCAGCAGGCCGTCTGGAAGCCGGCTGAGCTCGCCGAGACGTTGAAGGCTTTCGCTGAAGCCGAGGGGGGATTTGGCAAATTCGGCCCGGCGCTGCGGGCGATTCTCGCCGCCGGTGCGGTGGCGCCCGACCTCGCCAGCGCCCTCGCGGCGCTGGGCCGGGAGGAGAGCCTGGCGCGTATCGACGATGCTCTTTCGCAAGTGCAGTAAGCCGCTATAAGGCGAAGCGAGGGGCCGGCGCCGCGAGGGCGGCGGGCGTATTGGGAGAAGGGTGCGCGCATGGTCGAAAACGCGACGCTGACCGTCGGCAACACCAGCTACGACCTGCAGGTCATCAAGGGCACGACCGGCCCCGACGTGATCGACGTACGCAAGCTCTACGACAAGTCCGGCGTCTTCACGTTCGACCCAGGGTTCACCTCGACCGCCTCGTGCGAAAGCAAGATCACCTACATCGACGGCGACGCCGGGATTCTGCTGCACCGCGGCTATCCGATCGAGCAGCTGGCCAAGAACTCGAGCTTCCTGGAGGTGTGCTACCTGCTGCTGAACGGCGAGCTGCCGACCGCGGCGGAGTTCGCCGACTTCGAGCACACCATCACCTATCACACGATGCTGCACGCGCAGTTCGACCGGTTCTTCACCGGCTTCCGCTCGGACGCGCACCCGATGGCGATCATGACCGGCGCGGTCGGCGCGCTGTCGGCGTTCTACCACGACAGCACCAACGTCGATGATCCCGAGCAGCGCAAGATCTCGGCTCACCGGCTGATCGCCAAGATGCCGACGATCGCCGCCGGGCCTACAAGTACTCGATCGGCCAGCCGTTCATCTCGCCGCACAACAGCCTTTCCTACGCCGAGAACTTCCTGCGCATGGCCTTCTCGGTCCCGGCGGAGGACTGGGTGCCGAACCCGGTGCTGACGCGGGCGATGGACCGGATCTTCATCCTGCACGCCGACCACGAGCAGAACGCCTCGACCTCGACCGTGCGGCTGGCCGGCTCGTCGGGCGCCAACCCGTTCGCCTGCATCGCCGCCGGCATCGCCTGTCTCTGGGGCCCCAGCCACGGCGGGGCCAACGAAGAGGCGCTGATGATGCTGAAGGAGATCGGCACCGTCGACCGCATCCCCGAGTACGTGCAGGGCGTGAAGGACCGCAAGTATCGGCTGATGGGCTTCGGCCACCGCGTCTACAAGAACTTCGACCCGCGCGCGAAAGTGATGCAGGAGACCTGCCACGAGGTGCTGGCCGAGATCGGCGACAGCGACGATCCGCTGCTGAAGGTGGCGATGGAGCTGGAGAAGATCGCGCTGAACGATCCCTACTTCATCGACCGCAAGCTCTATCCGAACATCGACTTCTATTCGGGCATCACCCTGAAGGCGATGGGATTCCCGACCACCATGTTCACGGTGCTGTTCGCGCTCGCCCGCACGGTCGGCTGGATCAGCCAGTGGAAGGAGATGTTCGAGGACCCGCGCCGCAAGATCGGCCGCCCCCGGCAGCTCTACAACGGGCCGCTCAAGCGCGACTACACCGCGATCGAGACGCGCGGCTAACCCCCCTCGATCTGCGCGACGCCGCCATAGCCGCGGATTGCGCGGTCGACCGTCGCCAGGGTCAGTGAAGCGACCTGCGCCTGCGCCACCAGCAGCCGGTCGAACGGGTCGGCATGCTTCCAGTCCAGCGCGGCGGCAGCCTCGGCGTCGCGCCCGAGGATCGGCAGCTCCAGAAACCCGTTCCTGCGCACGGCGTCTACGGCCGACCCACTGAACGCCAGTTTGCCCGCGCGCCGCTTGATCCCGATCTCCCAAACCGAGGCGGCGCTGACGAAGACACGGTTCGCCGGATCAGCGATCGCCGCGCGGCAGGCGGGGCCGAGTTCCGGAGATGCCGAATCCCACCAGAGAAACACGTGGGTGTCGAGCAGCAGGTCCACTCAGTCGGCGCCTTCGAACATCGCCTCAATGGTCGGATCAGGCGCGTCGAAGTCGTCGGCGATGTAAGTCACGCCCATGGCATGCGCCGGCGTCCGCGGACCGCCGGCGTGCGGAATGGATACCAACTTGGCTCTTGGCGCGCCGTTCTTGGCGATGATGATCTCCTCGCCGGCGGCGGCGCGATCGACCAGCGCAGACAGCTGGGTCTTGGCGTCATAGATGTTGACGATCGAGGACATGTTTGTTCCTTGGTCAGGTTGACCAACATACGACAGACTCTCGGTTAGTCAAGTTGACCAGACCATCTCGCCGTGCGACGGGCGTGGCGTGACCCCCGCCGAACACTATGCCGCCCTGCTGGCGCGCGCCGCGGACGATCCGGACATCCTCGCCTTCTGGCTTGGCGGCTCACGCGGCATGGGCCGGCCGACCGAATTCTCCGACTATGACGTTGGCGTCATCGTCACCGAGGCCGCCTACGGGCCATTCTGCATGGACCTTGGTCTCCAGGGTCCCTTCCAGGCCAACTGGCGGCCCGGCGTCGACCTGATGGTCAGGACCTTTCCGATGTTCGAGACCTTCGCCGCCTGGGGTTCGGCCGAGGCGCCCTACCGGTACGCCTTCGCCCATCTGACCGCGCTGGTGGACAAGACCGGCCGCGCGCAGCCGATGATCGCCTCGAAGGCCTGTGTGCCTGCTGAGGCCGTCACCGGTTTCATCGAGGACTCGCTCGACTACCTGATCAACCAGCTCTACCGCGCCCTGAAATGCCTGCGGGACGGCGATCCGGGCGCAAGCCGGCTGGAGGCCGCCGAGGCGGTGAAGCCGTTCCTGGACGCCGCCTTCGCGCTGCATGGCGAACGGTTACGACCCTACTACAAGTATCTCGCCTGGGAGCTGGAGACTTATCCGCTGGATCGGTTGCCACTTGGCGGCCAGGCGCTTCTGGATCTGCTGGCGGCCGTTCTCGGCGAGCAGGCCGGCGTCGCCCTGCGCGATCTGGTGGCGGCGTCGTTGCCCGCATTCCGAGCCGCGGGTCGCACTGCGTCGATCGACGGTTGGGGTGAGACGATGGACTGGATGCTGGCGTGGTCGCCAACAACCGGCGCCATAGGAACCGAACCGTGAAGTGACGCCTTGGGTTGTTTGGAGGCAAACTCTGCACCGCCGCAAGGGAGCACGAAGCCCATGGCGATCGCCGATATCCGCCGCGAAGTCGTTCTCGCCTTCGCGCACCTGCACGAGGCCCAGCGCGAGGCGCGCGCGCTGCTCGATCGCGGCGAAGACGACGAGAAGGTGTTCGCGGCCGGCGAACTCGATTTCCTCGACCGGCAGGAGGCGATGATCCGGCGACGGCTGGCGGAGATCGACCGGCGCATGTCCGAACACCGCACCGCGTTCTCGGGGCTGCGCCAGGAGTGGTTCAACCTGAAGTTCCACATCGAGAGCTGGATCGCCCACGGCTGATCCGCCGCTCGCCTTCGCGTCGATCCGCGGCCAATATGGCCCGACGAGGAGCGCGACTATGGCCAACGAGGAACTGGGCGGGGCGCCGGACGACGGCTGGAAGCATTCGGGCGTGCGGGTGATCCCGGCCAACTCGCTCGACACCAACACCGCCCAGACGCCAGGCATGAACCGGGCCGCGGCGATCAATTTCGCCCGGGTCGGAGCGCAGAAGATCTGGGCCGGCACGGTGCACATCCACGCCGGCGCCAAGACCGGCGCCCATCACCACGGGCCGCTGGAGAGCGTGATCTATGTGATCCGGGGCAAGGCGCGGATGCGCTGGGGCGAGGCCCTGGAGTTCGTCGCCGAGGCCGGGCCAGGCGATTTCATCTACGTGCCGCCGTTCGTGCCGCACCAGGAGATCAACGCCTCGGCCGACGAAACGCTCGAGTGCGTGCTGGTGCGTAGCGACAACGAAGCGGTTGTCGTGAACCTGGACATCGAGCCGGCGGAGAAGCCGGAAGCGGTCGCCTGGGTCGATCCGATCCACAAGGCCTGAGGTTTGACCGCGGCCGCCTGACCGACCATGGTTTGCAAGCGGGGCGAAGACGGCCCGACCGCCGGCCGCCAAGACGCCCGCTGCGTAGCAATGTTCCAGGAGACTCGCATGCCGACGTCCCTCGCCGAGCGCGTTGCGCCCTACGTCGACCGGGTGGCGGCGGTTGCGCCGATCGCCCGCGCCACTGCGGACTGGTCCGAGGCGAACTCACGGCCAGCCGAGGCGTTCGTCGAGGCCCTGCTGAACGCCGACCTGTTTCGCCTGCTGGTTCCCAGGGAGATGGGCGGAGCGGAACTCAGTCCCTGGGAGCTGGGTCCGATCATCGAGGCGATGGCGCGCGTCGACGGGTCGGCCGGCTGGACCCTTGCGCTTGGGCAGGGCCTGCTCGGGCAACTGGTGGCGCCGGAGGTGTTCCGCGACCTCTTCTCCGACCCGAAGCTGACCATGGCCGGATCGCTCAATCCGGCGCACGTGCGTGCGGTCAAGGTTGACGGCGGTTACCGCTATTCGGGGCGCGGCACCTACGTGAGCGGGTGCACCCATGCCTCGTGGATGATCGCGGCCGGCGTGGTGGTGGATGACGGCGCGACGAGGGCCGCCAACGGCGCCCCGGTGATCCGGGCCGGCGTGCTGCCGATGAAGGACTGCGTGATCCGCGAGACCTGGAACGTCCTCGGCATGCGTGGGACAGGCAGCCACGATGTCGAGTTCAGCGACCTCTTCGTCCGGGAGGAGCTGACGTTCCTGCAGACCGACGCGCTGGCGAATCTCGGCGCATCGCTTGCGCCCGTCTCGCTTGGCGTCGCCCAGCATGCGCTCGATGAGTTGGTCGATCTCGCCTCGCGGAAGAAGCCGACGGGTGCGCGCGACCTGCTGCGCGACCGCGTCACCGCCCAGGCGCAGGTTGGCGAGGCCGAGGGCTATCTTCAGGCCGCGCGCAGCTTCTTCTATGAAACCGTGGCGGAAGCGGACGCCCGGCGCAGCGACGGGCGTGCGCCAACCGACGCCGAGCGCGCCCGCATGCGGCTGGGATCCGTGATGGCTGCGCAGCTCTCGGCCCGCGCCGTCGACCTTGTGTACGAAGCCGCCGGGCTGACGGCCGCCGCCAATGACTGTGCGATCGGGCGCTGCTGGCGCGACGTCCACGTCATCCGTCAGCACATCACTCTGGCCACGACCCGCTTCGAAGTCATCGGTCGGGTGCGTCTCGGCCTGCCGCCGGGCTCACCGCTGATCTAACAGGCGGCGCTCACGCGCCAGGTCGATGACGACGTCGGCCGCCGCCTCGAACGGGTCGGGACCGCCTAGCCCTAATCCCGCCAGCGCGGCGGTCTGAGCCGAAGCCTGGGCCGCCCGGCGTGCGGGATCGTCGATCAACGCCGCCGCGGCGGCGGCGAGTTCGCGGCCGTTGCAGTGCGCCTGCAGGAACTCCGGCGCGATCATCCGGCCGGCGGCGATGTTGAACAGGGTGAAGAACCGGGTGCGGATGATCGCACGGGCCACCAGCGCCGTGGCCGGATGGCCGCGGTAGCCGACGATCATCGGACAGCCCGCCACCGCCAGCTCGGTCGTCACCGTGCCGCTGCAGGCGATCGCCACCGTCGCCGCGCGCATGGCGTCCAGCTTGTCCCGTTCGCCCTCGACCACGTGAGCGCGGTGGCGCCAACCGGCGACCCGCGCCTTGACCTCGGCGGCGACGGTGTCGGCGGCGGGCACGACGACACGCAGGCCCGGCCGGGCGTCGACCAGACGCAGGGCGGCGTCGGCGAACGGCGGAAGCACCCGTTTGATCTCCCCGGGCCGGCTGCCCGGCAGCACCAGCAGGATCGGATCGTCCGGTCCGGCGCCCATCGCCGCGCGCAGCCGCCCCGGGTCCGCGCCGCTGAAGTCGCGCCGCAGCGCCGGCGCGCCAACGCTGGTGGTGGGCAGTCCCTCGGCCTCGAAGTAGCGGGTCTCGAAGTCGAACAGGGTCATCATGCGGTCGAACAGGCGCGCGGCGACCCGCGCCCGGCCCGGCCGCGTGGCCCACACCTGCGGCGCGACATACTTGACCAGGGCGACGCCCGGCGTTCGCAGCCGCAGCCGCCGCGCCACCCGCCACATGAACTCCCAGGAATCGATCAGCACGGCCACGTCGGGCCGCTCGGCCTCGGCGAGCCGGACGGTCGCCTCCAGCCGCCGCAGCGCCAGCGGGACCACGCCGACGATCTCGAACAGGCCGACCAGCGAGAGGTCGCCGATGTCGTAGGGGCTGGCGATCCCCACGTCGCTCATCTTCGCGCCGCCCACGCCGACGAAGCAGACGCCGTCACCGAGCTTCGCCTTCAGCGCCCGCGCCAGGCCGGCGCCCAGGGTATCGGCCGAGGCTTCGACGGCGACCAGCATCACCTTCAGCGGCGCGGTCACCCCGGCCCGTCCGCGACGCCGGCGACGAAGAGGCCGGCGGCGTCGGCGGCGTCGGCCACCGCGGCGCGGTCGACCACCAGCATCTTGCCGGCGACGCCGACCACGCCGGCCAGGCCCGCGCGGTCTGCGCCCTGGATGGTGGCCAGACCTATCGTGGGCAGGTCGACCCGCTCTTCCTGGATCGGCTTGGCGACCTTCGCGAGCACCCCCTTGCGCCGGCCGGGCGCGCCGCGCAGGTCGGCCGGCAGCTCGGCCACGCGGCGCAGCAGCGCGTCGGTGCCCTCCTGCGCCTCGACCGCCAGCACCAGGCCGTCGCACACGACCGCGGCCTGGCCGACGTCGAGCGCGCCGATCGCCCGGGCGGTGGCAATCGCCTTGGCAATGTCGACGCTGTGGTCGCTGTCAGGCGCGAAGCGGCCAAGCGGCCCGGCCGGCAGCGCGAGTTCGCCCATCACCTGGTGCGCCCCTTCGATGGCGAAGCCTTCCTTCTCGAACTCGCCCATCAGGAACCGCAGCAGCGCCTCGTCGCCGCGCCTTGCCGCCATCACGGCGCCTGGCAGCCAGGTCAGGCCGCGCAGGTCGGGTTTCAGGGCGGAGAAATCGGGGCGGCGCACCAGCCCTGCGAAGCACAGCGCTCCGCAGCCCGCGTCCCGCGCCAGCTTCACGATCCGGCCGATCTCGGCGATGCCGGCGACCTCGCCCGGATGGGCGTCCATCGTCGCATCGGCGAACCCGCGCAGGCGGATGACGAAGTAGGGCCGGCCGGTGTCGCGGCAGTGCTCGGCGAGCGCGAGGGGCAGACCGCCGCCGCCCGCGATCAGGCCCAGCTTGTTCATCCGCCGCCGGTGGACCCGCGCTCCGGCAGAACCAGCGGCCGCAGCGGCTCGGCGCGGATGAAATCGACGATCTCCAGCACCTCCGGAGACTGTTTGAAAGCCCCGGCGGCCGCCTCGACCCGTTCTCGGAATGGGCCGTCGCCGTCGGCGAACAGGGCCTTGAAGCCAGAGCGCAAGGTGTTGATCTGCTCGCGCGAAAACCCGCGCCGCTTCAGTCCGACCAGGTTGAGGCCCTGCAGCGTCGCGTGGTTGCCCCAGACCATGCCGTAGGGGATCACATCGGAGTTCACTGCGGCAAGACCGCCGACAAAGGCGTAGCGGCCGACGCGCGAGCGCTGCTGGATCGCCGAGAGCCCGCCCATGATCACATAGTCGCCCAGCACGACATGGCCGCCGAGCGTGGCGTTGTTGGTCATCGTGACGTTGTCGCCGACGATGCAGTCGTGGCCGACGTGGGCGCCCATGTAGAAGGTGCAGTCGTCGCCGATGCGGGTGACCCCGCGCCCGACGCTGGAGCCGCCGTTCATGGTCACATGCTCGCGGATCAGGTTGCGGGCGCCGACTTCCAGGCGCACTCGATCCGTGGGCTTATAGGCGGCGTGCTGCGGCGGACCGCCAAGCACGCTGAACGAATAGATCTCACACCCGGCGCCGATCTCGGTCTCGCCCTCGATCACCACGTGCGAGCGCAGAACGACGCCGGCGCCCAGCTTCGCCTTTTCGCCAACGGTGCAATAGGGACCGATCTCGACGTCGCCCGCCAGCTCGGCGCCCGGCGCGACCAGCGCCGTCGCGTGGATCTTCATGCGCCTTAAGTCTCGACCAGCATGGCGGCGAACTCGCACTCCGCGGCGACCTTGTCGCCGACCATTGCCTGGCCACGGAACTTGAACACGTCGCCCCGCGCGCGCACCACCTCGACCGGCATCCGCAGCACGTCGCCAGGCCGGACCGGATAGCGAAAGCGGCAATTGTCGACCGAGATGAACATGATGCCCTTGTTCTCGACGTCGACGTCCATCGACTTGCTCATCAGCACGCCGCCGGTCTGAGCGATCGCCTCGATGATCAGCACGCCCGGCATCACCGGGCGGCCGGGAAAGTGGCCGACGAAGAACGGCTCGTTGATGGTCACCATCTTGATGCCCACCATCGACTGGTTCTCGCGGTAGTCCTCGGCGCGGTCGATCAGCAGGAAGGGCGGCCGGTGCGGAATGCGGCGCATCACCTCGTCGATGCCGATTTCGGTCGGGGAGAGTGCCTCGGCGGGCGCCTTCCTCATGCCTCCCCTCCCCTGTTCTTTCGCGCGGCCCTGGTGAGCCAGGCGATCTCGCGGAAGAACTGCCTCATCGGCCGGGCGGGCAGGCCGCCCCAGCTCTCCCCGGCCGGAACCTCGTGCATCACGCCGGACGCCGCCGCCAGCCGCGCCCCATCGCCGATGACGACATGGTCCGCAAGGCCGACGCGACCTCCCATCTGGACGCCATCTCCAACGACGGCGCTGCCCGAGAGCCCGCAGTGGCCGGCGATCGCGCAATTGCGACCGACACGGACGTTGTGGGCGATTTGCACCAGGTTGTCGATCTTGGTGTTCTCGCCGATTACGGTGTCGTCGAAGGCGCCGCGGTCGATGCAGGTGTGAGCGCCAATGGAGACGCCGTCCTGGATGATCACCCGGCCGAGCTGCGGAATATCGATCAGGCCGCGCGGGCCGACGGCGACGCCGAAGCCGGCTTCGCCGATCACCACGCTGGCCGAGATCTTCACCCCGTCGCCGATCAGGGCGAAGCCGATGGTCGCGCCCGGACCAACCTCGCACCGCCGGCCGATCGTCACGCCTGGGCCGATCACCGCGTGCGCGCCGATCCAGGTCCCGGCGCCGATCTGAGCCCCCGCGCCGATCACCGCGCCCTGGCCGACGGCGACCTCGGCTTCGAGCATGGCGTCGGGATGCACGAACGGCGCAGCCGGATCGAGCCGACGCGGTCTATGCAGGCGCCCGGCCGCCGCAGCCCAGGCGGCCTGCGGCCCCCGTGAAACCAGGGGGACGCAGTTGGCCGGCAACATCGCGGCGTCCGTCTCGCTGACGAAGCAGGCGCCGGCGGCGGTCGCGCCGGCGGCTTCGGCGAGGCGGCGGTCGCTGAAGAAGCTCACCGCGCTGGCGTTGGCCTGGCCGAGCACCGCGGCGCCGTCGACGGTTCGCTGCGCCAGCGCTGGCGCGCAGGCTGAACCGGTGAGCTCGGCCAATTCGCCCAGCGTCACCGGTCCAAGGCTGTCGAAGAACCTCGGGTCGGGCGTGTTCAACGGCCCCGCCCCACTTCGCGGCCGCGTCAGTGCGCCGCCGGCGCCGCGGCCGGCTGGGTGTCGAGATGCTCGCGGTCGAAGGTCAGCGTCTGGATCTTCGCGTCGAGCCCGACCACGGCCTGGCTGGAAAGATCCATCGCCGGGTTGACCAGCCGCACGCCGCCAGCGTCGCCGTCGACCAGGACCGAGCAGCCGCGCTGCTGGTAGAGTTCGCGCATGATCGGGTCGAGCTCCTTCAGGACCACCCCGAACTGCTTCTGCTGGGTCGCCTGCATCTCCTGCTGGCGCTGCTGTTCACGCTTTTCGAAGTTGGAGACGCGCAGCTCGAGGTTGGCGCGCTTGGCCTGAAGAGTGGCCGCGTCGAGCGACGCCTGCGAGCTCTCCAGCGTCCGCTCATCGGTGCGGATGCCGTCGGCCTCGGGCTGCAGCTCGGCGTTGACCTGGGAGCCCAGCACCTTAAGCCGCGCGACGACGGCCTGGCCGACCTTCGAGGCGCCGAGCACCTGGTTGATCGAGAAGACGCAGTAGCCCGCGATCGGCGGGCCCTGACGGATGGGCGCGGAGGCGGCGGCCGGCGCGGGCGCTGCGCCAGGGGCGGCAAGGGATCCGGCCGGGGTGAAGGCGCTGACCGCGAGGGCGGTCATTAGTAGGGAGCGTACGTTCATGGGGGGCGTTCTTAGAACCTTGTATTGGTTGAGAAGCGGAAGACCTGGACAATGTCGTAGGGCTCCTTCGCGAGGGGCTCTGCGATATCGAAGCGAAGTGGCCCGAGCGGCGACTTCCAGAACACACTGAGGCCCACCGAGGCGCGAAGAGCGAGGTCGTCGCGGACGGTGGTGAGCGGCGCATTGGTGAGCGGGTCGAACTTGTCGCGGCGGTCGAGCAGGCCGAGCGTGCCGACGTCGGCGATCAATGCGGTCTTGATGCCGTATTGCGCCGGCAGGCCGTTGGGAATGGTCTCCTGCACCTCGCCGATCATGTAGAGTTTGCCGCCGAGCGCGTCGCCGAAGTGGGTGTCGCGCGGGCCGATGCCCGCCAGCTGGAAGCCGACGAAGCTGTCGCCGCCGCGATAGAACCGGTCGCCGATGCGGATGGTGTTGCTGTCCCAGCCGTTGATGAAGCCGCCGGTGGTGGTCAGGCTGAGGATGAAGTCCTTGTTGAAGCCATGATACCAGCCGCCGTCCCACTCGGTGCGGACGTAGTGCACCGTGCCGCCGAAGCCGGCGACGTCCTGACTGAGATCGAGGTAATAGCCACGGGTCGGCAGGACCGGGTCGTTGCGGCGATCGATCCGCACGCTGTAGCCGAAAGCGGACGTGATGTAGGAGCCGCGCTCGTCGCACAGGACGACCGACACCAGTTCCGCGCCGGGCACGCACAGCCCCGCATCGACGATCGTGTCGTCATTCCGCAGCGTGTAGCGCAGACTCATGGTCGAGTTGAGCGTCAGCGGGAAGGCGATGTGGACGCTGCCGCCCTGCGAGGCGCTCTTGTAGGACGCGTACTGGGTGAAGTCGTAGCGGGTGGCGTAGAGGTCGAAGCCGGCGCCGAGGTTGCGGCCCAGGAAATGCGGCTCGGTGAACGAGAAGTCGATGTTCTGGCTGATCGAGCCGATCTCAACCCGGGCGCGCACGTCCTGGCCGCGGCCGCGGAAGTTGGACTGGTTGAAGCCGAGATCGACGACCAGCTGGTCGACCGACGAATAGCCCGCGCTGGCGGAAAGCTCGCCGGTCGGCTGCTCGGTCACCTTCACCAGCAGGTTGGTGCGGTCGGGCTCGCCGCCCGGCTGGGTGGTGATGTCGACGTCCTTGAAGAAGCCGAGCGCCTTGATCTTGTTCTTCGACTGGTCGACCAGCACGCGGTTGTAGGCGTCGCCTTCCGACAGGCTCATCTCGCGGCGGATCACATAGTCGAGCGTCTGGGTGTTGCCGACGATGTCGATGCGGTCGATGTAGACCCGCGGGCCTTCCTTGACGTTGAAGTTGACGTCGACGGTGTGGGTGGCCGGGTTGGCGTGATACTGCGGGCGCACGTCCACGAAGGCGAACCCGGCTGAGCCGGCCGCGAAGGTCAGGGCGTCGGTGGCCTGCTCGATCTTCTCGTCGGCGTAGGGCTGGCCGGAGCGGATCGGCAGCAGCGCGCGCAGGATGTCCGGGTTCAGCTTCTTCAGCTCGGTGGTGACCTCGAGCTTGCCGAACTTGTACTTCTGGCCCTCGTCGACCGTGTAGGTGACGGCGAAGCCGTTCTTGTCGGGCGAAAGCTCGGCGATCGATGAGACGACGTGGAAGTCGTAGTAGCCCTTGTTGCGGTAGAACTTGCGCAGCTGCTCGCGGTCGTATTCGACCCGGTCGGGGTCGTAGTTGTCGTTCGACTCGAAGAACCGGTACCAGTGGCTCTCCTTGGTCACGACCACGTCGCGCAGCTCGTTGGCCGAGAACTGCTCGTTGCCCTGGAAGTTGATGCCGAGGATGCCGCTCTTGGGCCCCTCGCTGATCTCGAACACCAGGTCGACGCGGCGCTGCGGCAGGTTGACGATCTTTGGCGTCACCGTCGCCGAGATGCGGCCCGAGCGGCGGTAGAGCTCGATGATCCGGCCGACGTCCTCCTGCACCTTGGCCTTGGTGAAGATGCCGCGGGGGCGGACCGTCACCTCGTCCTTCAGCTTGTCTTCCTTGATGCTCGAGTTCCCCTCGAACAGCACCTGGTTGATGATCGGGTTCTCCACCACCTGCACGAGCAGGGTGTCGCCCTGCAGCTGGATGCGCACGTCGGAGAACAGGTCGGTGCGGGTTAGGGTCTTCAGCGCCAGGTCGAGACGGGCCTGATCGACCGTGTCGCCGATCTGGATCGGCAGGTACGAGAGGATGGTGTCCTGCTCGATCCGCTCGTTGCCCTGGACGACGATGCGTCCGACGATGCCGCTCTGCTGCGCCTGTGCGGCGGCGCGCTCCGGCGCGGCCACCGCCGCGACCCCGACCAACAGTGCAACGCCAGAGAACAACGCCGCAAAACGCGCGCGAGAGTTGGTCATCGGTTCAGTCATCACTCGCCGGTGACTCTTTGATTTAGGAGAACAGGGCGCCGAAGAAGTGGAACACCTTCTGGAGGTGCAGGTCGTTCACGTTGGCGAACAACATCAAACAGACGAGCAAAGCAAGGCCGACCCGGTAGCCGGCGGCCTGGATACCCGCCGATAGTGGCCGCCGCACCACCCACTCGTAGGCGTAGAACAGCAGGTGTCCGCCATCCAGGATCGGGATCGGCAGCAGGTTGACGAGGCCGACCGAGACGGACAGCAGGGCGCAGAGGTTGACCATGTTGATCAGCACGTTGATCGCCTGCAACCCCGGATCCCCGGGGGCGACGCTGATGGCCTCCTTGGCCAGGTGGCCCGAGGCGGTCGCCGTGCCGATCACCCCGTGCAGCTGGTTCGGATTGACCCCGCCGGTGAGGATCCGGCCAACGATGAAGCCAGTGGTCTCGACCGTCTGCCAGGTGCGGTCGACGCCCATGCCGATCGCCGCGATCGGGTCGTAGCGGACGACCTTCGGCGGCTGTTGCGGCCCCCTCACGCCCAGCAGGCCGCCAGGTTCCTGGCCGCCGAACGGGCTGTCGACCATCTGCCGCCCGGGCGTCGCCCTCAGATGGATCAGCTGGCCGGCGCGCATCACGCTGAAGTCGATCGGCACGGCGTCGCGCGAGATGACATAGGCGTGAAGGTCTTCGAATCCCTGCAACCTGTGGCCGTCTGCGGCGACGATCACGTCACCGGTGCGGAAGCCGGCCTGGGCCGCCGCCCCGCCCGCGGTGACGCCGGAAATCGGCCCCTGAGTGACTGGCTCGCCGACGGCGGCGAACAAGATCGCGAACAGCGCAATGGACAGCACGAAATTCGCCACCGGCCCGGCCAGCACCACCACGGCGCGCTGCCAGAGCGGCTTGAAGGCGAAGTAGCGCTTCTCGGCGCCCGGCCCCTCCCGCTCGACGATGCGGGCGCGCAGGGTGTCGAGATCTTCCTCGTCGGGCACGCTGGCGACGTTCTCGTCACCGGCGAAGCGCACGTAGCCGCCGAGCGGCAGCCAGGCGATGCGCCATTCGACGCCCCAGCGGTCGCGGAACGCGGCGATCGTCCGGCCAAAGCCGATCGAGAAACGATCGACGGCGATGCCGCAGGCGCGCGCCACCAGAAAATGCCCCAGCTCGTAAATCGTCACGATGAAGGTGATGATCACCAGGAACGGAACGACGTAGAGCGCCGCGTTCGCAAGAAAGGCCAACATTGTCAGGGCGTTCCTTCTTGAGCCTTTCAGCCTCTGCCTTCAAATCGAGACAGGACTTGGGCGGCCGCGCGCCGGGCGCCCTGGTCGATCGTCATCGCCCATTCGAGCGGATCGGCGTTGCTATCTTGTGTCAGGTCCCCGCCCCCGGAGAGCTCTTCCAGCGTTTCGGCGACCAGGGCGGCAATATCCAGAAAGCCGATCCGACGGTCAAGGAAGGCGGCGACGCCGACCTCGTTGGCCGCGTTCATCGCCGCCGGCGCGCCGCCGCCGGCCTCGAGCGCGTCACGCGCCAGCGCCAACGCGGGGAAACGGATCTCGTCGGGCGGCTCGAACGTCAGCTGGCCAACCACGCCCAGGTCCAGCCGCGGGGCCGGCCAGGCGATGCGGTCGGGCCACGACCACGCGCAGGCGATCGGCGTGCGCATGTCGGGCTCGCCGAGCTGGGCCAGGGTCGAGCCGTCGGCGTATTCGACCAGGCTGTGGACGATCGACTGCGGATGGATCAGCACGTCGATCCGGGTGGCCGGCATGTCGAACAGGTACGAGGCCTCGATCATCTCCAGGCCCTTGTTCATCATCTGGGCGGAGTCGACCGAGATCTTGCGACCCATGCTCCATTTCGGGTGCGCGACCGCCTGCTCGACGCTGACGCCGCGCATCTCGTCGAGGCTCCAGCCGCGGAACGGGCCGCCCGAGGCGGTGAGGATCAGCCGCGACACCCGATCGCGGCAGTCAGGCTGCAACACCTGGAAGATCGCCGAGTGCTCGGAATCGACCGGGATCACGCCGCCCCCAGCCTCTCGGGCGGTGGCCAGCAGCGCCGGGCCGGCGCAGATCAGACTTTCCTTGTTCGCCAGCGCGATCACCGAGCCGGTGCGCGCCGCGGCCAGCGTCGGCGCCAGACCCGCCGAGCCGACGATCGCCGACATCACCCAATCCGCGCCGAGGGCGGCCGCCTCTGAGATCGCCGCGGCGCCGGCGGAGGCGCCGATGTTGGAGCCGTTCAGCCGCTCTCTCAGCTCCGGCAGCAGGCTTTCGTCCTCGATCACGACCTGGCGCGGACGCCAGCGCTTGGCCTGTTCGGCCAGGCGCGCGACGTTGCGTCCGCCGGTGAGCGCGATCACCTCCACGTCGGCGCCGGCCAGTTCCAGCAGGTCCAGGGTCGACTCCCCGATCGAGCCGGTCGAGCCGAGAATGGAGATCGTGCGGGCGGCCATCAGTGCGCCCAACCGAAGCGGACGATCAGCCGCGCGGCGGCGAAGACGACCGTTGCGAACATCAGCCCATCCACCCGATCAAGCAGTCCCCCATGGCCGGGAATGAGGTCGCCGGAATCCTTAACACCGAACCTGCGCTTCAACATCGATTCCCAAAGATCGCCCATCATAGTGGCAAGACCCGCGGTTAGCCCGATCAATCCGGCGCCCGCCAAAGATAGATGCATCAGGAAGGCTGCGACGCCCACCGCCGCCGCCGCGGCGCCGACAAGGCCGCCGAAGAAGCCGGACCAGGTCTTGTTGGGCGAGAACCGAGGCCAAAGTCGAGGCCCTTTCAAGGCGTTGCCGATTGCAAAGGCGCAAATGTCCGCCGCCCAGGTGGTCGCCAGCAGCATCACCGTCCAGCCGGCGCCCTGCGCGGTGTGCCGCAGCCAGATCAGGGCCAGGCACGCGGGGGCGACATAGAGCACGCCGTAGGCCGCGTCAGCGCGGCGCTCGGTCACGCCGCGCGAGGCGGCCGCCGCGGCGAGGCTGCCGAAGACGATCATGGCCGCCGCGGCCCAGAGCTGCCCGGCATAGGTCAGGAAGACGACCGCCAGCACCGCGGCGGTCATCGCCACCGCGACGCGGGCGACCGCGGTCCTGGCCGCCATCACCGCCCATTCGTAGGAGAGCAGAGAGACGGCGACGGCGATCAGGATCAGAAAGCTGGCGTTGAACGGGTCGAACCAGACGATCGCCAGCGCCGCAGGGGCCAGGATGGCGCCCGAGACGATGCGGAGGGCGAGGTTGTCCCAATCGAAGCGCCTGGCGCGCGCCATGCCCTACCCGGACGTCCCTGTTCGAACGGTCCCGGGCGCGACGGACCTAGCCGGCGGCCAGAACGTCATCCACCGCCACCTGGCCGAAGCGGCGTTCGCGCAACTCGAATTCCAGGATCGCGTCGCGCAGGTGTTCGGGCCCGTAGTCGGGCCAGTAGACATCCTGGAAGATCAGTTCGGCGTAGGCGCACTCCCATAGCAGGAAGTTCGACAGCCGGCGCTCGTAGCCGGTGCGGATGACGAGGTCGGGCGACTTGGCCGGCGACGTGGAGAGCTGTCGCTCGAACAGTTGTTCGTCGAGGTCCTCCGGGCGGGCCCTGCCCTCGGCGACCAGGGCGGCGAACTTGCGCGCGGCGTCGGCGATGTCGGCGCGACCGCCGTAGTTGAAGGCGACCTGAAGGTGAAACCGGCTGTTGGCGGCGGTGCGGGCCTCGGCCTCCTCGACAATCGCCAGGATGTCCGGCGTCAGCCCTTCGCGGCGGCCGACGATCCGCACCTTGATCCCGTTGCGTTCCAACCGGCTAAGGTCACTGGCGAAGTAGGCCTTCATCAGGCCGAGGATCTCCGAGACCTCCGCATGCGGGCGGTTCCAGTTCTCGGTGGAGAAGCCGAACACGGTCAGCCGCTCGACCCCGAGCGCCTCCGCGCCCTCAACTGTGCGGCGCAGCGCCGCGACGCCGGCGCGGTGGCCGAGCGCGCGCGGCAGACCGCGCTGCTTCGCCCAGCGGCCGTTGCCGTCCATGATGATCGCGACGTGCAGCGGCGCGCCCGCGTCCTGACCGACAGGCCGCAGCACGCGCTCGCTAGGGCCGTCGGGGCGGGACATTGCGCGTGCCTCTCCTCGGGCGCCGCGCTGCGGGGCCGGCGCGCTCATACCTGCATGATCTCATGCTCTTTGGTTTTCAAGGCCTCGTCCACGCGGCGTACGGCCTCATCGGTGATCTTCTGCACGTCCGCTTCCAGGCGCTTCAGCTCGTCCTGGCTTATCACGCCATCCTTCTCCGCCTTCTTAAGATCGTCGTTGGCTTCGCGGCGGACGTTGCGGACGGCGATGCGCTGTTGTTCGGCGTACTTGCCGGCCAGCTTGGCGAGATCCTTGCGGCGTTCCTCGGTCAGCGCCGGGATCGGCACGCGCAGGTTCTGGCCTTCGACGACCGGGTTGAGGCCGAGTCCGGCGTTGCGGATCGCCTTCTCGACCGAGACCACCAGGCCCTTGTCCCAGACGCTGACCGTGATCGAGCGCGGCTCCGGCACGCTGACCGAGCCGACCTGGGTGATCGGCATATGCGAGCCGTAAGCCTCGACCGTCACCTGATCGAGCAGGCCGGCGCTGGCCCGGCCGGTGCGCAGGGAGCCGAACTCCTCCTTCAGCGCGGCGACCGCCTTGTCCATCCTCTCACGGTACTTCGCCACATTGGGCTTTTCGGCTTGGGCCATGGGGCGGCTCCTTGTCGTGATTGTCGGGTCGTCAGTTTCGCCTAAGTCTGGCGGTCCGAGGCGATGGTCGTGAATACTCCCTCGCCTTGCAGCACGCGCATCAAAGCGCCCCGCTCGCGGATCGAGAACACCACGATCGGAATGCCGTTGTCGCGCATGAGCGCGATCGCCGAAGCGTCCATGACCCGCAAGTCTTGGGCGAGCACTTCAAGGTAACTCAACTTGTCATAGCGCTCGGCGCCCGGCTCCTTCTTCGGGTCGGCGGTGTAGACACCGTCGACGCTGGTGCCCTTGAACAGCGCGTCGCACCCCATTTCGGCGGCGCGCAGGGCCGCCCCGGAGTCGGTCGTGAAGAACGGCGCGCCGACCCCGGCGGCGAAGATCACCACCCTGCCCTTCTCCAGATGACGGAGCGCGCGGCGACGGATGTAGGGCTCGCAGACCGCATCCATCGGGATCGCGGACTGCACCCGGGTGTGGACGCCGATCTTTTCCAGCGCGCTCTGCAGGGCGAGGGCGTTCATGACGGTCGCCAGCATGCCCATGTAGTCGGCGCTGGCCCGTTCCATCCCCTTGCCGGCCATGCTCAGGCCGCGGAAGATGTTGCCGCCGCCGACCACCAGGCACAGCTCGACGCCGTGGTTCACCACCTCGGAGATGTCCGCGGCGACCAGATCGAGGGTCTTCAGGTCGATGCCGAAAGCCTGGTCGCCCATCAGCACCTCGCCGGAGACCTTGAGCAGGATCCGGCGGTAGCGCGGCTCGGCCATCGTTGGGTCTTCCTCGTCGCGAGTTCAGGGCGGCGGCACCATAGCGCTCCCTCCCCACGGTGGGGAAGGAGCGCCACGGCGTTCGTCCGTCAGCTCGCGCCGGTCAGCGAGGCGACCTCGGCGGCGAAGTCGTCAGACTTTTTTTCGACACCCTCACCCAGCGCCAGCCGGGCGAAGGCCACCACCTTGATCGGCGAGCCGACCTGCCTTGGCGGTCTCGGCGACCAGCTGCTCGACGGTCTGGTCGGGGTTCTTCACATAGGCCTGCTTCAGGAGAACCACTTCCTCCATCCACTTGCGGATGCGCCCTTCGACCATCTTCTCGACCACGTTGGGCGGCTTGCCCAACTCGGCCGCCTGCTCGGTAAGGATCGCCCGCTCCTTCTCGACGTTGGCCGGATCGAGATCGTCCGGCGAGAGCGACAGGGGATTGGTCGCCGCCGCATGCAGGGCGATGTTGCGGGCAAGCTCTTTCAGCGTCGCCTGGTCCCCGGCGCCTTCGACCGCGACCAGCACGCCGATGCGGCCGAGGTCGGGTGCGCCGGCAAGCGCGCCATGGATGTAGCCGCTGACGGCGCCCTGGCTGACGCTGAACCGCACGAGGCGGCGCAGCATCATGTTCTCGCCGATGGTGGCGACGAGGGTGCTGATCATCTCGGCCACGCTGGCGTGGCCGTCGATCGGCGCGGCGCGCAGCGTGTCGGCGTCGCCATCGATGTCCAGCGCGGCGACGGCGATCTTGCGGGCGGCGCCCTGGAAGATCTCGTTGCGCGCAACGAAGTCGGTCTCGGCGTTGAGCTCGATCAGCGCGCCGGACATGCCCGCGCCGTCGGCGCGAGTGGCCAGCGCCACGGCGCCCTCGGCCGCCACGCGGTCGGCCTTCTTGGCGGCCTTGGCGAGGCCCTTGGTGCGCAGCCAGTCGATCGCGGCCTGAGCGTCGCCGTTCGTCTCCTGCAGCGCCTTCTTGCAGTCCATCATGCCCGCGCCGGTCGTCTCGCGCAGGTCCTTCACCATGGAAGCCGTGATGTCGGCCATGGTCTTGCCTCCGGTCAAAAGTTCAGTGCGCGGACCCCGGCCGGGATCCGCAAAGGGAAAAGCTCAGCCTTCCACCGCGGGCTCGCTCGCAGGCGCCGCCTCGTCCGCCGCCGCGGCGGTGGTATCGGGTTCGGCTTGCGGTTCAGCCTCTGCGGTGAACTCGCTCTCGGCGACGGCCGGCGCGGGCTCCGCTTCGGGTTCCGGCGCGGACGCGACGGCCTTGGCGGCCTTCGCGGACGAGCGCCGCAGCGCCGGCTCGACCGGCGCCTCGGCCGCGCCGATGTCGACGCCGAGCGAGGCCTGGCCTTCGGTCAAGCCGTCCAGCACCGCGTCCGCGACCAGGTCGCAGTAGAGCTGCAGCGCGCGCGCCGCATCGTCGTTGCCCGGGATCGGGAAGCTGATGCCCTGCGGGTCGCTGTTGGTGTCGAGGATCGCCACGACCGGGATGTTGAGCTTGCGCGCTTCCTGGATCGCGATCGCTTCCTTGTTGGTGTCGATCACGAACATCAGGTCGGGGATGCCGCCCATGTCCTTGATGCCGCCCAGCGACAACTCCAGCTTGTCGCGCTCGCGCGTCAGCTTCAGCAGCTCTTTCTTCAGGCGGCCGGAACTTTCCGGGCTCTCCAGCACGCTCTCGAGCTCGCGCAGCCGGGCGATCGACGCGGAGATGGTGCGCCAGTTGGTCAGGGTGCCGCCGAGCCAGCGGTGGTTGACGTAATACTGCGCGCAGCGCTTGGCGCCGGTCGCGACCGGCTCCGAGGCCTGGCGCTTGGTGCCGACGAACAGCACCCGCCCGCCCGAGGCCGCGACTTCGCGCACCTTGACCAGCGCCTGGTGCAGCAGCGGCATGGTCTGGGACAGGTCGATGATGTGGATGTTGGAGCGCGCGCCGAAGATGTAGCGCTCCATCTTCGGGTTCCAGCGGTGGGTCTGGTGGCCGAAGTGGGCGCCAGCCTCGAGCAGCTGTCGCATGGAGAATTCGGGAAGCGCCATTCCAAGGTTCCTTCTTCCGGTGCGCCTCCGCAGGCAAAACCCCCTTGCGGGAGCCCGGAACGGAAACGCGCGGGATTTATCCCCCGCGCGTCGCCGAACGCCTGCGTGTGTGATGGCGGCCACATAGGCGAAGGCGCCGCCAAAAGCAAGGCGGCGGCCCGGACGGAGTTTTGCGGCTCCGGCGGAACCGGCCGAGCGCCCTGCCGGTTGCTGGTCCATGGGGGTCACCCGCAAGCCCGCAGTCTTCCCCTGTTCAGATCAGAGCACCCCAGCATGTTCGACCTTCCCGACCTTCCATACGCATACGACGCGCTCCAGCCGGCGATCTCAGACCGGACCATGAGGTTCCACCACGACAAGCACCACAAGGCCTACGTCGAGACCACCAACGCCCTGCTGAAGGAAGCCAAGGCGTCGCCGGACAGCCTGGAAGCGGCGATCCGCGAAGCGAAGGCGGCCGGCAACCTCAAGCTGTTCAACAACGCCGCCCAGGCGTGGAATCACGCCTTCTTCTGGAACGCGATGTCGCCAGGCGCGGAACAGCCGTCGGGCGAGCTGGCCGCGGCGATCGACGGCGCCTTCGGCAGCCTCGCCGGCCTGAAGCAGAAGTTCGTCGCGGCAGGCGTCGCGCAGTTCGGGTCCGGCTGGGCCTGGCTCACGGCGAACCGCGAAGGCCAGCTGCGGATCGTCACCACCCACGACGCCGGCGAGCCGATCGAGGACGGCGGCGCACTGCCGATTCTGGTCTGCGACGTCTGGGAGCACGCCTACTACCTCGACCACCAGAACGACCGGAAGGGCTTCCTGGAGGCCTGGTTCGACGCCCTGCCGAACTGGTCGTTCGCCGCCGCCCAGTTCGCCGCCGCCCGCGGCCAGGGTCAGCCCTGGCGCTATCCGGCGCCCCACGCCGAACCCATGCGGCGTGCAGGCTAACGCCCCGCGCCTGACCTCAAGAGGAGCAGTACGCCAATGAACGACCTCAGCCCGCAGTCTGGAACGACACAGCCGTTCCTCAGCGACGTGAAGACCCTGCGCGAACGCGCCCGCCTCCACCTCGAGAAGGGCCCGCTCACGCAGTCCTACGCTGGGGACGTCGGACAGGCGATCGCGATCCTGCAGTCGGTGCTCGCCACCGAAATCGTCTGCGTGCTGCGCTACACCCAGCACTCGATCGTCGCGACGGGCCTTGCCAGCGAGAGCGTCAAGGCGGAATTCGCCGAACACGCGAGCGAGGAGCAGCAGCACGCGATGCAGGTCGCCGAGCGGATCAATCAGCTTGGCGGCGCGCCCGACTTCAACCCGCAGACGCTCACCGCGCGCTCGGCGGCCGAGTACGCCACCGGCGACGACCTGGTGGCGATGATCCGAGAGAACCTGGTGGCCGAGCGGATCGCGGTCGAGCATTACCGCGAGTTGATCCGCTACTTCGGCGACAACGATCCGGTCACCCGGGTGATGATCGAGGGCATCCTCGCCAAGGAGGAGGAGCACGCCAGCGACATGCTCGACCTGCTGGCGCGCCACGGCGGCCTCGTCGGCGAGAAGCCCTAGAAACCCGGTCGTCGTACCCGGAACGCGAGCCGCCCTCGTGCGTTCGGCGGTCATGGGGAAATGGCTGAAGGGCGCCGACGATGCGCCGTCGCACGTGAACCGCCGCAGGGTGCTCGGTGTCGGGATAGCCTTGGGCGCGGCGCCGGTCGCGGCCGTGGCCGAGACGATCCGCGGCGGCGCAGGCACCCCCTGGACCGCCAATACGGCCTCCTACCCGCTCGCCGCCGACCCGGCGCAGCGCTACGACTTCTTCACCCCGGCGGAAGCCGCCTTCGTCGAAGCCGCTTCCGAGCGGATGATCCCAGCCGACGACCTGGGACCAGGCGCGATCGAGGCCGGCGTGCCGATCTTCATCGACCGCCAGTTGGCCGGCGACTTCGGCCGGGCCTCGCGAATGTACATGCAGGGGCCCTGGCCGAAGGGCTTGAAGACGCAGGGCTACCAGAGCCGCTTCACGCCGGCGCAGATGTACCGGGCCGCGATCCCCGCGATCGACGATGCGGCGAACAAGGCCAAGGGGAGCAGCTTCGCCGGCCTTGCCGGGGCGGATCAGGACGCCCTGCTGCAACAGGTCCAGACCGGCGCCGTCGACCTCGGCCAGGTCGACCCAGTCGCCTTCTTCACGCTGCTGCTGCAGAACGTGATGGAGGGCTTTTTCTGCGACCCGCTGTATGGCGGCAACCGCGGCATGGCTGGCTGGAAGCTGATCGGATTTCCGGGCGCACGCTACGATCAGACCGCCTTCGTCACCAACTTCGGCCAGCCCTACCCGCTCCCGCCCGTCGGCATCAGCGGTCGCCCGGGCTGGTCGGGCAAGGGGTAGGCGATGACCGAGGTGCTGCCCAAGGTCGACGTGCTGATCATCGGCTTCGGCTGGACCGGGGCGATCATGGCCCAGGAACTCACCGGCGCGGGCCTGAACGTGCTGGCGCTGGAGCGCGGCAAGTGGATGGACACCGCCACCGACTTCGCCACCACCTTCGCCCAGGACGAGTTGCGCTATTATTGGCGCAAAGACCTGTTCGAGCGGCCGGCGCACGAGACTCTGACCCTGCGCAACAACGGCGGCCAGACGGCGCTGCCGATGCGCGAACTGGGCTCCTTTCTGCCAGGGACTGGCGTCGGCGGCGCCGGCATCCACTGGAACGGCCAGATCTGGCGCTTCCTGCCCTCCGACTTCGTCGCCCGCAGTCACAATCTCGAGCGCTACGGCAAGGCGGCGGCGCCCGATGACATGACGATCCAGGACTACGGGGTCGGCTACGACGAGCTGGAGCCCTGGTACGACAAGTTCGAGTACCTGTGCGGGGCTTCACGGCAAGGCCGGCAACCTCAAGGGGCAGATCCAGGCGGGCGGCGACCCGTTCGAGGGACCGAGGGCGCGCGAGTACCCCAATCCGCCTCTGGCCATGCCCTACGCGCCGACCCTGTTCGCCCAGGCCGCGACCAGTCTCGGCCATCACCCCTTCCCTGCACCCTGCGGCGAACGCCTCCCAGGCCTACGTCAACCCCCTCGGCGTCCAACTCGCGCCCTGCACGTTCTGCGGCTTTTGCGAGAAGTACGGCTGCGGCAACTACTCGAAGGCGAGCATCCAGACCACGATCCTGCCGGTGCTGCTGCGTAAGCCGAGCTTCACCCTGAAGACCGAGAGCGAGGTATTGCGGATCAACCTGGCGCCCGACCGCAAGAGCGCGAGCGGCGTCACCTTCGTCGACGCGTCGGGCCGGGAGTTCGAGCAGCCGGCCGAGATGGTGCTGCTGTGCGCCTACAGCCTGCACAACGTGCGCTTGCTGCTGCTGTCCGGCATCGGCGCACCTTACGACCCGCAAAGCGGACAGGGCGTGATCGGCAAGAATTACAGCTACCAGATCACCTCATCGGTGAAGTTCACCTTCGACGACAAGATCCTCAATCCGTTCGTCGGCGCCGGCGCGCTCGGCATGATGATCAACGACTACAATGGCGACAACTTCGACCACACCGGCTTGGGCTTCATCGGCGGCGGCTATATCGGCGCTGATGCAGACCGGCGCGCGGCCGATCGAGACCCTGTTCGACTCCGGCGACCTCTCTCAGTGGGGCTCGGCGTGGAAGCAGAAGACGGCCCACAACTATCTGCGCAGCGCCGCCATCTCCACTCACGGCGCGGTGATGAGCTACCGCGGCAACTATCTCGACCTCGATCCGACCTACCGCGACGCACTGGGTCGGCCGCTGATGCGGATGACGTTCGACTTCACCGAAAACGAACACAGGATGTCGGACTATCTGACGGATAGGGCTACGGAAATCGCTCGGGCGATGGGCGCGTCGAACGTCACGCCCAAGCCGCGCAAGGGCTCCTGGAACTCGGTCCCCTATCAGACCACCCACAACACCGGTGGCGCGATCATGGGCGTGGACCCGAAGTCGAGCGCGCTCAACCGGTATCTGCAGAGCTGGGACGTGCCAAACGTGTTCGTGCTGGGCGCCACGGCCTTCCCGCAGCAGGCAGGCTACAACCCCACCGGCACGGTGGCCGCCCTCGCCTACCACGCGGCGGACGCGATCAAGGCGAAGTACCTGAAAGCGACCGGCCAGCCGCTGGTCCAGGCCTGAGCGCATGGGGCAGCGCCGCGCCATCGCTCTCACGACCGGCCTTGTCGCTCCTGGCGGTGGGCTCGGCGAGCCTGGGCCAATCCGCCGACAGGCCGGCGTCGTCGAACGAGATCGCGCGCGGCCGCTACCTGGCTGTGCTCGGTGATTGCGAGGGCTGCCATACGGTCAGGGGCGGCGACGAACTCGCCGGTGGCCTGCCGCTGAACACACCGTTCGGCGTGATCTACACCGCCAACATCACCCCGGACCGCGTCGCCGGTATCGGCGGCTGGACCGAGAGTGACTTCTACCGGGCCATCCACCAGGGCCACGGCGTCAAGTACGCCCATCTCTACCCGGCGTTCCCCTACCCTACTTCACGAGGATGCCGCGCGCCGACGTCGATGCGATCTGGGCCTATCTGCGCACGGTCCCTGCCTCGCCGACCTCGCCGCCGCCGAACAAGATCGCCTTCCCGTTCTCGGTCCGGGCGCTGATCGGCGTCTGGAACTGGCTGAACTTTCATCCCGGTGACTTCCAGCCGACCGCGGGCCAGAGCGATCAGTGGAACCGCGGCGCCTACATTCGTCACCGGACCCGGCCACTGCGGGGCCTGCCACACGCCGAAGAACTTCCTCAGCGGCGACGAGTACGACAAGGCGCTACAGGGCGGCTTGCTCGACAATTGGCTGGCGCCCAACCTCAACGGCGACGCCCACGGCGGCCTGGCGGCGTGGAGCGAAGCCGACATCGTCGAATTCCTGAAGACCGGCCGCAACGCCAAGGCTTCCGCCGGCGCCTCGATGACCCTGGTGATCCAGCACTCAACATCGAACATGGGCGAGCAGGACCTCGGCGCGATCGCGACGTACATCAAGAGCCTGCCCGCGGCGCTGCCGCCGCCGTCGCCGTCATCGCTGGATCCGCGCGCCATGGCGGCGGGCGCGGCGATCTATCGGGACGCCTGCGCCGCCTGCCACCGCGCCGACGGTCAGGGCGTCTCCCAGGCGTTCCCCTCACTGGCCGGCGACGCCCTGTTGCAGTCGCGCGACCCGACGACGATCAATCGCTACATCCTGAGTGGAACCCCGACGGCGACCACGCCGGCGAAGCCGACGCCGCTCGCGATGCCGGCGTTCGCCTGGAAACTCAGCGACCAGCAGATCGCCGACGTCGCCACCTACATCCGCAACAGCTGGGGCAACATCGCCCCGCCGGTGTCGCCCGGCCAGGTGGCGGGGCTGCGCCGCAAATCGCCGCTACGACGATCCGGCCGCCGCCCAGCCCGACGTGAGTTTCGCGGCTGCGGCCGTCACCTGCTCTTGCGAGGCGGACAGAGGGCCGGAACGGCCGGTGGCGCCGGCGCGTTGGCTTTCGAGGGACGTCAGCGCCGTGTCCGGAGAGGACCCATGACCCCAAGACAAAACGATCCCGAAATGGAAGCCGACGCGGTCAGGAACCGGCAGATGAAGACGCCCGAGCAGGCGCGTCAGGCAGTGAAGACCGGTCATGTGCGCTGGATGCTGGTGGCCAGCCTGGCGCTGGGCGTTATCGCCCTGGGCGGCGCCTATGCCTGGTACGCCTCGCTGCAGTCGCAGACGCCCGCGCCTTCGCCGTCCGCGGCGGTGACCTATCATCAACCGAGCGGCTGACGGCGGTCACCGGCGATCTCGGGCAGGTCGCACAGAAAAGGCCGCCGACTGTCACGCGTCGGCGGCCCTCAGGCTGATCCCGGTCGCGCGTTAGGGCGCGGGTGGAGGCGTGATCACCGGCGCCGGGGCGGGCGCGACCATCGTGCGGGTCGGCGCGGGCGTAGGCGGCGGCGCTGCGGCGGTTGCGGGCGTGACCGTGGCGGCGGCGTCGGCGCCTTCCTCGCTGGCGTCGCGGGCGGCCTGGCGACGCGCGACGCGGTGGGCTGCCTCGGCGCGGGTCGCACGCTCGGCGCGGGCGACATGGATCGGCTGTACGGGCGTCTCCGCGGAAGCCACGATCGGCGCTGGGGCGGCGGCGACTGACGCCGGAGCAGGGGCCGGGCTCGGAGTTGCGGCGACCGGCTGCTGGACCGCAGGGGTCGCATCGGCGTTGGTCACCAGCGCGTTGTTCTGATGCGCGCCCGAGGCGACCAGGTAGGTCCCACCGGCCAGCACGGCGACCAGGGCAAGCCCCACGCCGGCATAGAGCGCGGTGTTGGACTTGCCTTTGCGAGGCGCGCCGACGCGCGTCAGGATCGGGTTGCCCATCAGGGGCGTTTCGCTCTCCTGCAGAGGCGGATCGACGGCGACAGCCTCGCCAGTCAGCGGGGCTGCCGCGTATTCGTTGTTGATGTCGGCCATTTTGGCTCTCTCCGATTTGCGGGCGTTTTCCCCGGACGAACACCCACAACGGAACTACAGAAATTCAGTTCCGCCAGATGGTGCAGGCAAAGCTGTAAATCCGTTCAATTCGACGTTTATTTGTCGTCGACACGACCGTGGAAGGAACCCGCCTCGGCCCTGGGCATTTTTAACATTGAATAGCAGCGATTTAGTCGGTCTGGCTGGCTCTAGTTTGCAGACGCGGGCCGCAAGATGCTTCTCCCGCCGGCGGAATTGCTTCTGACCAACTTGTCGTGACGCTGAGGCCGGTCCGTGACCGGTCAGCGCGGAACGAGGGACAAGGAGCGCTGACCATGAACTTCTTCCAACGCACATTCCAACGAGCACCGGTCGACAAGACCACCCAGGCGCAGCGCGACGCCGCCTACCAACGCGGACGCAACGACGGCCGCGAGGCCGTCGACGAGCCGGGATTGATCAAGGAACACGACGTCTCCTTTCGCCGCGCCTACGACCGCGGTCGCCGCGACGAACGGGCGCGCCACCCCCGCCGTCGGGGATCACCGGTGCTGACCACAGTGCTGTTCTTGGCCGCCTGTGCGGGCGCTTTCGTGATCTATCTCGGCGTCAGCAGCGGTTCCTTCGCCGGCGGTGGCCAGACCATCGACCAGAACCTCTCCAACGCCCAGCAGAAGGCCGCTGACGCCAGCCGCAGCGTCGTGCACCGCGCCGGCGATGCGCTGGAAAACGCTGGCCAGACCCTGAAGCAACGCAGCGACAAAGGCTGAGCTGCATTGGTCGCTTGAGCCGCCTTGGCGGACGTGAGCGAACGAGTTCGAGCTTGAAGCGTTCTGTCGGGCAAGAGGAGTCCAGACCATGAGCGACGAGCCCGACAAGCAGGCCACCGATGACGCCATGCCGAAAGAAGGCCAGGTGCAAGGCGAAGGCGACTATGTCGCTGGCCGCCGCTTTCAGGAGGCCGAGCGCAGCTTCGCCGATCGCAAGTCGCTGGTGAAGCGCAAGGCGCGCGAAGCTGCAGACGCATTGGACGGGCCGGAGGCCGAAACGCTCGAAGAGGCGCGGCGCACGACCGGCGAAGGCATGGTCCGCCCCCATCCGCCGGCGCAGAAAGCCGGCGACGCGAGCGATCCACACGTCGACGAGAACCTGGACAAGGGCCTTGAGGAGACCTTCCCCGCCAGCGACCCGGTTTCAATCTCACCGGGGGCCGACTAGCCGCTTCAGGCGACCGGGGCCAGGGCTGCAACGGGTCGATTCCCAGGGTCGGCCCGTTTGTCCGTTGCGACCCCCTTGAGTTGGGCCGGGCGGGGGAAAGGCAGCAAACTTGCTGCGCCCGCCAGCCGTTTCAGCCAAGGAACTCAATAGAGCGACAGGCGTTTGAATATTGCTGCGCCGACACAGCGCCAGGTGAGAAGAAGGGACGCCGACAATGCTTGGCACAATACTCCTCATTATCCTGGTCCTGGCATTGCTGGGATCGTTACCGACATGGGGCTACAGCCGCGGGTGGGGTTATTACCCCAGTGGCGGACTGGGCCTGGTGCTCGTCATCGTGGTCGTTCTGGTCCTCATAGGCAGGATCTAGCGGGCCGTTCGGCGCGGGAAGACTTCACTCAACTCGGGAGACTGACATGAACAAGAACCGTGTGGATGGCGCCGCTAAGGAAATCGCCGGCGCCGCCAAGGAAGCCGCCGGCAAGGTGACCGGCAACGTGGGCCTTCAAGCCAAGGGCGCCGTCCAGAAAGTGGCCGGCAAGGCTCAGAACGCCGCCGGCAAGGTAGCGGACAAGCTGGAAAAGCGGCGCTAGCGCCCGCGAAGCCAGCTGGTTGGTGGCGCGCCAGCCCCCAACCTTCCATCGGGCCCCGGTCGTTCGCCGGGGCCCGTTTCTTGTTCTGGAGGCCCGATGCCGCCGCACATGATCGTCGAACTCATCGGCGCCGCTGCGGCGCTCTGCTCGACCGCCAGCTTCGTGCCGCAGCTGGTCAAGCTCCTCAGAGAGCACACCGCCGAGGCGGTTTCGGCGCCGATGTTCGCCCTGACGGTTGCGGCGTTCGCGCTCTGGAGCGGATACGGCCTCATGCTGGGCAGCTGGCCGTTGGTCGCCTCGAACCTGGTCAGCCTCGGGCTCTCGGGCGCCATCCTGGCGTTGAAGCTGCGCTACCGGGCGCGAGACGAAGCTGCGGCGGATCGGTGATGACGCCGGCGACGCGGCGACGCCGCTCGGCGTCGGGCGCCTGCCTTGCAGCGGAAAGATCGGCGACGAAGGCTTCGCGCCAGGCCGTCACGTCGTCGCTGACCACGCCCGCCATCAGCCGCTCCCAGCGGCGTTGGCGCTCGGCCCGGGGCATCGCCAGCGCGGCGGCGATCGCGTCGGCCAGCTCCTCGCGGCAGTAAGGATTGACGACCAGCGCCGCCTTCATCTGCTGCGCCGCGCCGGCGAAGCGCGAAAGGATCAGCACGCCAGGGTCAGCCGGATCCTGAGCGGCGACATACTCCTTGGCGACCAGGTTCATCCCGTCGCGCAGGGGTGTCACCAGGCCGACCCGCGCGGCGCGGTAGATGCCGGCGAGTTCGGCGCGGGAATAGTTGCGGTTCACGCACAGCACCGGCGCGTGGTCCATCTCGGCCCAGGTCGCGTTGATCCGGCCGGCCAGGGCCAGCGTGTGCGCCCTGAGCGCCTGGTAGGCGCCGACCGTCTCGCGCGAAGACGGCGCGATCTGCAGATAGAGCACCTCCCGAACCCGCTCCGGATGATCGCCCAGGTACTGCTCGAAGCCTTCGAGCCGCTCGGGGATGCCCTTGGAATAGTCGAGGCGGTCGACGCCGACGATCAGCGAGCGAAACGCCCCGTGCGCCGCCATGCGGTCGAACGAGCGCTCGGCGGCCGCCGAGCGCGAGAGCTCGAGGAAGTTCTCGGTGTCGAGGCCGATCGGGAAAGCCCGGACGAGCACGCTCTCGCCGAACGCTTCGAGCTGGGCGCCGGTCCCGCGGCCGCCGGCCTCCTGCAGGACGTAGGAACGGAACGCCTCGACGCAGTCGTCGGTCTGCATCCCCACCAGGTCGTAGGCGAACAGGGACGCGGCCAGGTCGGCATGGCGCGGCAGGGTCGCGAACAACTGCCGGGCCGGCCAGGGAATGTGAAGGAAGAATCCGATCGGAACCGTCACACCCAGCCGCCGCAGTTCTCGGCCGAGTGGGATGAGGTGATAGTCGTGCACCCAGACCAGGTCGTCCGGACGCAGCAGCGGCGCCAACGCCTCGGCGAAGCGGCGGTTCACCCGCTCGTAGGCCTCGGCGAAGCCGCGATCGTAATCCGCCAGGTCCGTGCGCGAATGAAACAGCGGCCACAGCGTCGCGTTGGCGTAGCCGTTGTAGTAGCCGGCGTAGTCGCGCTCCTCGAGGTCGAAGGTGACCACGTCGATGCCGCGGATGCGCCGGCAAGTCAGCTCGCCGGTGTGGTGCGGGACGCGCTCGCCGCTCCAGCCGAACCACAGCGCCGGCTCGCCGCGCAGCCCAGAGCCCAGCGCCACCGCCAGCCCGCCCGACGCGGCGCCCTCGGTCGTGGCGACGCGGTTGGATACGACGACGAGGCGGCTCATCGGACAACACTCCGGCGGGCGACGCCGCGCGGCCGGCGCGGGCCGTGTTGTCGTAGCGTCACAAGCGGGGGATGGTTCCGCCCGTCGCGATCACGGCGACGTTTCCGGGTTCAGCGTTCGAGCAGCACCGAGATGGTGCGGTCCGAGCCGTGCCCCGGGCTGACGACGGTGGCGCCGTCGAGGCGCTGGAAGATCAGGCTCACCTGTGCGCCGGCCACCTCCAGCCGATCGACGACCAGGGTGTCGATTCCCTGCGGCAAGGCGGGACGCACGACCCGCACTTCGCGCCGCCCAGCGTCGATCGAGAGCCCGAGGCATGCCTGCAGCATCAGGAACACCGAGCCGGCCGCCCAGGCCTGCGGCATGCAGGTGACCGGATAGGCGATCGGCGGCTCGCCGGCGTGGCGGGCGAAGCCGCAGAGCAGTTCGGGCATGCGCATGCCGAACGAGCGTGAAGCGCGGTAGAGATCGCCCATCACCCGGGCCACCCCGCGACGCTCGCCGTAGCGGGCCATGCCGGCGAGGCAGATCGAGGTGTCGTGCGGCCAGACCGAGCCGTTGTGGTAGCTCATCGGGTTGAAGCGGCTCTGCCCCGACGCCAGCGTGCGCAGCCCCCAGCCGCTGTTGAAGTCACCCGACAGCAGCCGGCGGGTGACACGCGCGGCGCGCTCCGTCGTTGGCAGACCGATGAACAGCAGGTGGCCGACGTTGGAGGTCTGCGGCGTACAGAGCGCCCCCTCGCCGTCGATGGCGATGCCGTAGAAGCCGAGGTCCTCCATCCAGAACCGCTCCTCCACCCGCCAGCGCAGCGCCTCGGCGCTCGCGGTCCAGCGCTCGGCGCCCGGTTCGTCCAGGCGCGCCGCCATCTCGGCCATCGCCTGGAACGCGGCGAAGGCGTAGCCCTGCACCTCCACCAATGCGATCGGGCCGATCGGGAAGCGGCCGTCGGCGTGGAACACCGAGTCTTCGCTGTCCTTCCAGCCCTGGTTGGAAAGGCCGGTGTCGGCGCCGCGCTTGTAGTCGAGCAGGCCATCGCCGTTGGAATCGCCCAGCCCTTCGACCCAGCCGATCGCCCGCTGCAGCGCCGGCCAGAGCGCGCCGATCAGCGCGAGGTCGTCGGTGCGCCGCAGGTAGGCGCCGGCCAGCGCGACGAACAGCGGGGTGGTGTCGACGCCGCCGTAGTACAGCCCGAACGGGATCTCTTTCAGCGCCGCCATCTCGCCGCCGCGGGTCTCGTGCATGATCTTGCCGGGCTGGCTGTCCTGGAACGCGGAGGTTTCGCTCGCCTGGCGCGAGGCGAGGTAGGTCAGCACGCCCTTGGCCAGCGCCGGGTCGAGCCACAGCATCTGCCAGGCGGTGAGAATGCCGTCGCGGCCGAACGGGGTCGAGAACCAGGGAATGCCGGCGAACGGATAGGGGCCGGTCGGCAGGTCGGAGGTGAGCAAGGAGAGATCGGCGCGGGACTGCTCGAACCAGGCGCTGTGCGCGTCGTTGGAGGCGTGCAGCAGGCCCCCGCGCCGCTCGCGCCGGCGGATCGTGCGGCGCGCGTCGGCCAGCGCCTTGCGGAACCGCTCCCGCGAGGGCGGTTCGCCCTGCCCTGCCCCGGCCTCGACGAACAGGTCGATCCGTTCGCCGGGCGACAGCGTGAACATGAACTCCGCCCGCCCCTCGTCCATCCGCCAGGGCGGCTCGGAGAAGGTGACGGTGCTCAGCCGGACGATCTCGTCCAGCCCTTCGTAGGCGAACAGCACGTGGCGGCCCAGCAGCTGCGGCGGCAGCGGTAGGCCGCGGCGTGCGCGGCGGATCCCGCGCACCTCGAACATGTCGCGGAAGTCGGCGGCGTATTCGAAAACGAGCGGCAGCATCACCTGGTCGAGGCCGAAGTTGGTGCAGCGCACCCGTTCGTAAAGGCGCTCGCCCTGGAGGGTGCGACGCCGCTCGATGTGGATCGCCCCGCGCGGCGTGCCCCGGCCGTTCACCGGCGGGATGGCGCGGTTGGTGCTATGGACGGTGAAGACCGCGTTGTCGCGCGACACGGCGCAGGAGAGCCGCGTCGGTCGCCGCTCGCCGATCAGGAACACGAAGCGCGAGAGCACCCGGGTGTCGCGGTCGAACAGGCCCTGCGCGCCGCCCGTGACGTCGCCGTTGTGGTCCGCCACCAGGAACGCCTGGCCGTCCTTCAGCGAGATCAGCTCGACGCCGCTGACGACCGTAGCTTCCTCGGTGGCCGCCAGGACTTCGCCGCCTTCGTCCATCGCCGCCTCGGGACCTCAGAGCGCGCTGCGCGCAGACTCAACGCCGAAGGAAAGTCTAGGCGATCTGCGCGAACGACGTCAGTGCGTTCGAGGCTTCGTCCAACTCGGCATCGCCCTCCAGCAGGTCGGGCGCATAGGGCAACTTGGCGAGGCGGTCGGCGTAGACGTCGAGGTAGGCCCGCGCCATCGCCGTCGCCGAGAACCGGCGGTCGAAGCGGCGGCGCACCTCGCGCCGGTCGAGCGTCTCGATCGCCCGCACCGCGTCCACCGCGCCGTCGACGTCGTCCACCAGGAACCCGCTGACGCCGTGGTCGATCACCTCGGGGGCCGAGCCGCAGCTGAAGCCGACCACGGGCGTGCCGCAGGCCATCGCCTCGATCATCACCAGGCCGAACGGCTCAGGCCAGTCGATCGGGAACAGCAGCGCCGCGGCCCCGCCGAGGAACCCCGACTTCTCCGCGTCGCCGATCTCGCCGACGTATTCGATCAGCGGATGGTCCAGCAGCGGCGCGATCACCTCGCGGAAATAGGGCGCGTCAGCGACATCGACCTTGGCGGCCATCTTCAGCGGCATGCCCAGGCGCTTGGCGATCTCGATCGCGCGCTCCGGGCCCTTTTCCGGCGAGATCCGGCCGAGGAACGCCAGGTAGCCCTCCCGCGGGCGCGGACTGAACCACTGCGAGGTGTCGGCCGCCATGCCGTGGTAGACCGTGGCCACCCAGTTGGCGAACGGCAGGTGGACGCGCTGGGCGTCCGAGATCGACACCAGCGGGAACTTCGGCCAGCGGCGATAGACGCCAGGCAGATCCTTCAGGTCCAGCCGCCCGTGCAGCGTCGTCACCGTGCGGGCCGCCATGTCCTCGAACAGCGGGAAGTGCAGCATGTCGGTGTGGAAGTGGATGATGTCGAACTCACCCTGCCGCTCGCGCAGTTCGGCCAGCATCGACAGGTGAGCCGCGACATCCGATTTCAGCGGCGCCGGGTCGAGCCGGATCGCCTGATCGCGCACGACCTCCAGCTTGGCCCGGGTGCGGGCGTCGGCGCTGGAGAACAGGGTGACGTCGTGGCCGAGATCGACGAGCGCCTCGCACAGCTGGGCGACGACGCGTTCGGTCCCGCCATAGAGCCGGGGCGGCACGGCTTCGTAGAGGGGCGGAATCTGGGCGATCTTCATACTGCTACATCCCTCGTTACTGCTGGCGCGCACCAAGGCGCGCCCGCGCCCCATGCCGTTATGGTTGATCGCCGCAGGCCCGGTTTGGTTCCCGCGATGACGCAGCTGTGTAGGTGAGACGCGGGTTCAGGTGCGCGCGTCGCGCTCTGCATTGCGCTTGCGGTTGGCGGCGGCTTTCCTGGCGGCGGCAGAGCGCTCGGTGCGCGAAGCCTGCGACTTGCGCCCGCCCTTGGCCGAAGAGGCGTGGTTCTCCGGCTTGCCACGACCTGAGCCGCTCTTCTTCCCGCCGCCGCTTTCCTTGTTGACCGTCGCCCAGGCGCGCCGCTCCGCCTCCTTCTCCGAAACGCCGCGCTTCTCGTATCCCTCGGCGATGTGGTCAGCCTGGCGTTCCTGTTTGTCGGTGTAGCTGGACTTGTCGCCCCGCGGCATCGGGCGCCTCCTTCGTTCGGCTCCAAGCAAGCAACAGCCGGACCGGAATGAGGTTCCCAAGCTGAGCCGAACCGCCGCCCGAGTTCCGCGTTCGCACTGGCATGCCCAGCCAATGGTCCGCGGACGTCGCCCAACACAGCAACAGCCTGGATCTCGAGGCGTGCGGCCGCGAAGGCGGGCTGCTTTCGACCCAAGCCGACCTTGGACGGCGCGCGCCTAACTCGGCGGCCACGAATGCCGGCTGGCGCCAGCGGCCGACGTTGATCCAATCCATCAAGCCGGCGAAAACGTCGTGAGCTCCGCCCCGGCTGTGCGCAGCCGCTCAAGCGCCGCGTTCCTCGAGCCATCCAGATTGAGCGCCTTGCTGGCGTTCTCGACCACGATCACTTCGAAACCCAGCCGGCGGGCGTCTTCGGCTGACCAGAGAACGCAGAAATCGAACGCAAGTCCGGCCAGGAAGACGCGCCTGAACCCCCGCTCGCGCAGGTAGGCGGCAAGTCCGGTCGAGGTCCGCCGGTCGTTCTCGACGAACGCCGAGTAGGAGTCGATCGCCGGGTGAAAGCCCTTGCGCAGGATCAGCTCCGCCTTGGTCGTCGCCAGCGCGGGGTGGAACTCGGCGCCCGCCGTCCCCTGCACGCAATGATCCGGCCAGAGCGTCTGCGAGCCGTACGGCATGTCGATCTGGTCGTATGGGTTCGCGCCAGGGTGAGACGAGGCGAAGGAAGCGTGACCCGGCGGATGCCAGTCTTGCGTCAGCACCACGTGGTCGAAGCGTTGGATCAGGCGATTGACCGGGCCAACCACTTCGTCGCCGCGCGGCACGGGCAGTCGCCCGCCTGGGCAGAAATCGTTCTGCACATCGACCGCGAGCAGCACGTCGGACCCGGTCACGATCGTCGACGCGTTCATGACCCGGCGCCTCGCGTGAGCCGCCGGTCGACCTCCTCGGCCAGACTGCGCAGGGCGGGGGCGATCTCGACCGGGTATACGGCGCCAGCTTCCAGGCGGCGGAGCGGCTCGGGCAGGCGCCGCAGCGACTCCGCCGCCCGCTCGCGCAACGCTGTCATCGCAGGCGGCGGCTCGATCCGCCGGCCGCCACGCATGACCGGTCGCAGCAGAGCTTCCCCGCTTTGGGCGTCGCCTTCGACCGAGATCACATCCCCGCACATGCGGCCGTCGGCGCCATAGCTGCGCCAGACCTGCTTGCGCCCCGGCCAGGTCGCCTTGCCGCTAGAACGCTTACGTCGCGCGAGCCCGGCGTACTCCTCCAGCTTGTAGGCGCAATCGAGAGATGGTGCGTCCGAGGAGGTGGTCAGGCTGGTGCCGACGCCGTAGCCGTCGATGGGCGCGCCTCGGCGCGTGAACTCCATGAGATCGTCCTCATCCAGGCCGCCGCTGGCGAAGATGATCGCGTCGGCGAGGCCGCCCTCGTCGAAGATCTTGCGCACAGACCTAGAGAGGTCGTCGAGGTCGCCGCTGTCCAGGCGCACCCCGTGCAGCTTGACGCCGATGGCCTTCAGCCGGGGCGCCAGCGCGACCACCTTTCGCGCGGCGGCCTCGGTGTCATAGGTGTCGATCAGCAGCACCAGATTCTCGGGCCTGGCCCGGGCGAAGGCTTCGAACGCCGCCGCCTCGTCGTCGAAGACCTGGATGAACGAGTGAGCCATGGTTCCGCTCAGCGGGACGCCGAACCTCGCGTTGGCCAGCATGGTCGCCGTGGCGTCGAAACCGGCGATGTAGCAGGCCCGCGCGGCCATCAGTCCGGCCTCAGCGCCGTGAGCGCGTCGCAATCCGAAGTCCACCAGGCTCTTGCCGGGCGCCGCCAGGACCATCCGGGCGGCCTTGGAGGCGACGACCGTTTGATAGTGCAGGATGTTGATCAGGCGGGTCTCGACCAGCTGGGCCTGGGGCAGTGGGGCGACTATCCGCAGGAGCGGCTCGTTCTCGAACACCACAACGCCTTCTGGAACGGCGTCGACATCCCCGGTGAACCTGAAGGCGCGCAGTTCGTCGAGCAGGCCGGCGGTGAATCTGTCCGTGCCGGCGAGCCAGGCGAGCTCCTCGTCCGAGAAGCGCAGCTGCTCGAGCCACTCGATCGCCTGTTCGAGCCCCGCGGCCATGAGGAAGCCGCGCCGTTCGGGTAGCCTGCGTACGAAGAACTCGAACACCGCCGTCCCGGTCCGATCGTTCTCCAGATAGGCCTGAAGCATGTTCAGCTGGTAGAGGTCGGTCAGCAGCGGGCTGAACTCTGGGTTCACTTTACGGCTCCTGATCGCCTCGCCCAGCGCCTTCAGTCGGCCTGGACCTCGATCTCGGGCGCGACCGGCAGGACCACGTGGCTGTCCAAGTAGTCGTTCAGCGAATAGCCAAGCTGCGAGAGCGCATCCTCGAGATAGTCGCTGACGGTCGGCATGCCGAGAAGGTATTGAACTGTCCGCGACGGGTCGACTTCGCGGGCGCTTTCGCGCGCCTCCGCCCATTCGTCGAGGCTGAAGTCCCCCCGCCCGATCCAGACCAAGGCGATGAGATCGAGCTTCTGATCCGCATTGAGCGGCCTGATAGCGCCGGCCAGCTCCTCCTCCACAGCGTCGTCGCTCTGAAACTCGAGGATGTCGATGCTCTTGTCGTCGGACGGGTTGGAGCCTTCGTCAGGATCTGACTGCTCCTCCTTGGCGTCGAACTCGCGCGTCTTGAGCAGGATGTAGAAGGCCGTGTCGGGATTGAGCGTCAACTCTGGCTGCAGGTCGGGCATAGGGCGCCTCCTTGGCGAACCTTCGCCGCTTGGCATTGAAAAGAGGGGGCGCTCCGAGCCTGGAGCGCCTTTACCGGGGTGGTGCGCGGGTTCAGCCGCGCACGTGGTCAGGCGGCCGACTTCACCTCGATCTTGGTCGCCTTGGCGCTCGTCGGCTTGGTCACCGTCACGGTGAGCACACCCTTGTTCATCTTGGCGTTGACCGACTTCGCGTCGACGCCCGATGGCAGGGGAATGCGGCGGACGAAGGAGCCATAGCTGCGCTCGGAGTAGACGTAGTTCTTCTCCTGCTTCTCGGTCTGCGCCTTCTTCTCGCCGGAAATCGTCAAGGCGCCGCCCTCGACGGAGACGTCGACGTCCTTTTCCTCCAAGCCGGGAAGCTCGGCGGTGACCTCGATCACACCGTCGGTGTCAGTCACGTCGAGGCGGGGCGAGAGCTTGAGCGGCGACAGAGCCGCGAAGCCTCCGAAATCGTCGAACAGCCGTTCGACATTGCGACGCCAAGTATCGAAAATGTCCCCGGGCGCTGGAACGGTCGTCTTGGCGACAGCTAAGCTTTGCTCGGTCATGGCGTTTCTCCATCTCAAGGCGCTGGGCTGCACCTTGTTATTGACGTTGGACCCATGCCGATCGCCGCGACTTGATCGAGGTCAAGTCGCGCAGGCGAGAGGCAGCGGATAAGACAATTGGAGGCGGCTCAGGCCTCCGACGCGCTCAGGATCTAGCGGGAGCCAAGCCATGACGACCGGACTTCCCGTCTTCGACACAACCGTCAACGAGACCAATCAGTGGCTCAAGGCCCTGGAAGAACAGGTCGGCTGCGACCGCCACCAGGCCTATGTCGCCATGCGGGCGGTGATGCACGTCCTTCGGGACCGACTCGCGCCGGGCGGCGCGATGCGCCTCGCCGCTCAGCTGCCCCTGCTGCTCCGGGGCGTCTTCGTCGAAGGCTGGCGGCCGGACGAGACTCCGGTCCGCATGCACAAGGCCGCGGCGTTCGTGGACGCGGTGGCCGAAGCCTTGCCCGCGAACTTCGAGATCAATCCGGAGCTCGCCACGCGGGCCGCGCTGGCCATCCTCTGGTCGAGAATGGATGGCGGCGCGATGGATAAGGTCCGGCAGGAGGTGCCGGAGGATATCCGGACGCTCTGGCCTGAGCCCGCCGTCGACGCGCGCGCGTTCTAGGCGGCGCCCCTGCGGTGGTCAGGCGGATTGTGCGCTGCGGCCGGCCAGCGCCTCGAAACAGCTCGGCTCGCCACCTCGCGTCACGTCGGGTTCTTTCCTCGCAAATCAATGTCCCGCAGCAATTGCGCGAGGCGGTTGACGACGTGGCTGTCGTCAACGCTGGGCGCGCCGGCTCCGCCCGAATCCTCGATCACGATCTCCGCCCCCTCGCCGTGCGCGCGAAGCTGCTGGCATAGGCACACCGCTTCGCGGATGGCGCCAGCGCGCGTCCGGCGACGTCATTCCGGCGCCGAGGCAGACCGTCCAACCGAACAGGTCTCTGACAACCCTGAGAATGTGCTTCACCACGCGTGACTCCAAGATTGGCCTCGCGACAGCGCTCCGCCGCCAACTCGGACGCGGGAGTCCACGGAGTCGCTCATCGGCCGTTCCGGGGACGTGAACGGCTCCGTGGACCTGCCACCCATGTTTCAAGGGCGGAATGGGGCTCATCGCGTCAGAGGGTCTCTGGCTTGCGCCCGGTCTCCTCCTCGGCCAACGCCGCCTCCACGTGGATGGCGCCACAAGAAGGATGCTCGCCCAAGAGCGGACGCATTGATCGAAATCAAGCGAAGCGCGCTCGCGACCGGAGCTAGTCGCCGGGGTCATCTGGCGCGCCGGCGCGCGAGCGCGCCGGGCGGGTGTTCATGATATCGCTGACCGCTTCATCCGAGATCTGACCAAAGTCGTAGTAGAAGAAGCCGATGGCGTTCAGGTCGTCGGGCGCCGAAAGGCACACAATGTCATCGGCCTCCGGCTTGAGAGCCGCCAGCGAGCTCGCGGCCGCGACGGGGATGGCGAGCACCAGCTTGCTGGGGTGCTGGGCGCGCACCGCGCGGAGCGCCGCCCGGACCGTGGCGCCGGTGGCAATGCCGTCGTCGATCACGATGACGGTGCGCGCGGTGATCGGCACGGGGGGCCGATCACCTAGGTACCGCTCTCGGCGGCGTTGGATCTCCGCCAGTTCCCGATCGCGGACGGCATCGAACTCGGCCGGGGTGACGCGCGCCAAGGCGATCACGTCTTCGTTGCGCACGGTGATCGGCTCTGCTCCGTCGACGACCGCGCCCATGGCGAGCTCGGGCTGAAACGGAACCCCGATCTTGCGCGCCAGAATGAGGTCCAGGTCGGCATCGAGCCGCGACGCGACCTCGGCCGCCACCGGAACGCCCCCGCGGGGCAGCGCCAGAATCACGGGCTTTGCGTCCCGGTATTTTGCCAGCGCCTCCGCCAGCCGCCGCCCGGCATCGCGCCGATCCTGGAAGATCAGCGGCTCCTCGCGAGGCGCCTGGGGTCTAATTCGAGCGCCGCGGCTTCTGTGGTCTGGGTCCATCGTAGTCTCCGAGCTCCTTGCGCCGCCGCCGAGACCCGGCGAGCGCCGTCAGAGCGGCTCGGCGATATGGGATTTGCCGACCAGGTGGACGGTCGAGGCCTGCGGGCCCTTCTCGCCCTCGCTTTCGGCGAAGCGGACTTCCGCGCCGGGCCGCAGCTGGTCGAAATCCCCATCAACCAGCGCATTGCGATGGAAGTAGACCTCCTGCCCGTCGGCGTTCTCGATGAAGCCGTAGCCTTGCTCAGGAAACAGCCTGGCGATGCGGCCGTGCGGCGGCGCCTCGTGGTGCTTCGGCCTTCCCTCGAACCGACGTTCGTGGTCCTGCAACTGTCGGCGCGCGGCGTTGAAGGCGTCGCGAATGGCGACAAGAGCGTCCTCGTGCGCATGGTCGGCGCCGGGATTGCGGTCGACGACGATGTCCCCCCGTCCTGGCACGCTGATCCTGATGCGAACCTGGAAAAGATCCCCGTGGCGGCGATTGCCGCCGCCACCGATCAGGGCGACGTGACAGGCGGTGATCCGGTCGCTGAACCGTTCGAGCTTGCTGGCTTCGTGCTCGATGCGGGCCTGGAGCGACGGCGTGCTCTCAAGGCCGCCCTCGTACGCGACGCTTAGCGGGACTTGCATCTGAACGCTCCTGCTGAACCCAGTTGGGCGTGTACGATTGATGCCGCCAAGCGCCAGCGCTTGGCGTTGATCCTGGTCAATTCAGGGTCGAAGCGTCGCGAGATTGATCTGGCTCAGGGCGGACGCGGCGTCGAAGGTCTGAACTCTCCGTCGCAGCTCAAGACCCGGCGGTTCCTTGCCCATCCACAACGCCGACATCGCGATCCAGTTTAATCGCCTGGCGGACCTGCTCGAGATCGAGGAGGCCAATCCGTTCCGGGTGCGCGCCTACCGCCGCGCGGCCCAGACCATCCAGGAGCTGCCTGAAAGCGCCGCGGCGATGGTGGCGCAAGGACGCGACCTCGCCGAGCTGCCGGGTATCGGGGAGGACCTCGCAGACAAGATCGAGGAGATCGTCGAGACCGGCCATTGTCACATGCTGGAAGAGGTCGAGGCGCGCACGCCCTCGACCCTGGCCGCCCTCACCAGCATCGCCGGGCTCGGCCCAAAGCGGGTCCAAGCGCTGCACGAGAAGCTGGGCGTCAGCAGCCTGGACGACCTCGTCAACGCGGCCAAGGCGGGCAGGATCCGCGCGCTGCCGCGCTTCGGCGAAGCGTTCGAGACCAAGCTGCTAGCCGAACTCGCCCGCCACCGCGAGGCCGAGCGGCGCCTGAAAATCTCGACGGCCGAAGACTTCGCCCTCGGCCTGATCGCCCATCTGCGGAAACTTCCCGGGGTCGGCGAGGCCGTGGTCGCGGGCAGTTTCCGCCGTCGCAAGGAGACCGTGGGCGACCTCGACATCCTGGCCACCTGCGCGGACGGCCCTGGCGCGATCGAACACTTCGTGCGCTACGACGAGGTCGACCGGGTCACGGCGCGCGGCCCAACCCGCGCGGCGGTGGTGCTGAAGTCGGGCTTGCAGGTCGACCTTCGGGTCGTGCCCCTCGAGAGCTACGGGGCGGCGCTGCACTACTTCACCGGCTCGAAAGCCCACAACATCGCCATCCGCCAGCGCGGTCAGGCGATGGGCCTGAAGATCAACGAGTATGGCGTCTTCCGGGGCGAGACCCGCATCGGCGGGCAGACCGAGCGCGAGGTTTACGCGGCCGTCGACCTGCCTTTCATCCCGCCCGAACTGCGCGAGGACCGCGGCGAGATCGACGCGGCCGCCGAGGGCCGGCTCCCCGAGCTCGTCAGCGTGGCGAACATCAGGGGCGACCTGCACGTCCACACCCGCGCTTCCGACGGCAAGAGCACGCTCGCGGAGATGGCGGCGGCGGGCAAGGCGCTCGGCTATGGCTACCTGGCGATCGCCGACCACTCCCGCCACGCAACCATCGCCCACGGCCTCGACCCCAAGCGCCTTTCCGCCCAGCTCGACGAGATCGATCGGCTGAACGACGGCGTGGACGGCTTCCGGCTGCTGAAGTCGTGCGAAGTGGACATCCTGGCCGACGGCAAGCTCGACCTGCCAAACGCGATCCTGAAGCGCCTCGACCTCACGGTCTGCGCCGTGCACTACCAGTTCGAGCTCGACGCGGAGGCCCAGACCGAACGGATCCTCAAGGCCATGGACAACCCCTGCTTCCACATCCTGGCCCACCCCACGGGACGCCTGATCGGCGAGCGGCCGGGCTATGCGGTCGACCTGGAGCGGATCATCGAAGGCGCCAAGTCGCGCGGCTGTTTCCTCGAGGTGAACGCGCACCCCAGCCGGCTCGACCTGGACGACGTCCATTGCCGCGCGGCGAAGACGCTGGGAGTGAAGGTCGCCATCTCCACCGACGCCCATTCCACCATCGGCCTCGGGGCGATGCGCTATGGCGTCGACCAGGCGCGCCGCGGCTGGATCGAGCCGGACGACGTGCTCAACACCCGTCCGTGGCCGCAGCTCAAGGCGCTGCTCCGCCGATGACCGCGCCCGTGACCGCAACGTCCGACGACATCGACGAATATGTCTGGCGCACGAAGTACCGCGCCCCCGGCGAGACGAGCGTCGCCGACACCCAGATGCGCGTCGCCCGGGCGCTCGCGGCCGTCGAGCCGGATCGAGCGGACGAATGGGCCGCACGGTTCGCAAATCTGCTCGCGGACTTCAAGTTCATCCCCGGCGGACGCATCCTGGCGGGGGCCGGCCTCGGCAAGACTGTCACGCTCTTCAACTGCTTCGTGATGGGCGAGATCGAGGATTCGATCCCGGGCATCTTCCGCGCGCTTCAGGAAAGCGCCCTCACCATGCAGCAGGGCGGCGGCGTCGGGCTCGACTTCTCCACCCTGCGTCCCTTCGGCGCGACCGCGGGAAGCACCGGCGGCGTCGCCTCGGGGCCGGTCTCGTTCATGACCCTGTGGGATGCGATGTGCGAGACCATGCTCTCCACCGGGGCCCGGCGCGGGGCGATGATGGGCACGCTGCGGTGCGACCACCCTGACATCGAGTCCTTCGTCGACGCCAAGCGCCAGGCCGGGCGCCTCACTCATTTCAACCTCTCGGTCCAGATCACCGACGCGTTCATGGCGGCCGTGCGAGCCAGCGCCTCCTGGACCTTGCGCTTTCCCGGAACACCAGAGCGCGTCGTCGCGGCCCGGGGACTCTGGGACCGCCTCCTGAGGGCGGCCTATGACTGCGCCGAACCGGGCCTCCTCTTCATCGACCGGATCAACCGCACAAACCCGTTGCGCTACTGCGAGCAGATCGGCGCGACCAACCCCTGCGGCGAGGTTCCGCTGCCCCCCTACGGCGCCTGCGACCTCGGCTCACTGAACCTGACCCGCTTTGTCCGCGCGCCGTTTACCCCCGAAGCGCGCCTCGACCTCGCGGCGCTGGCCGACGCCGTCCCGACCGCGGTCCGCCTGCTCGACAACGTGATCGACGCCTCGCGCTTCCCCTTGCCGCAGCAGGCGGAGGCGGCGCGGCGCACGCGGCGGATCGGGCTTGGGATCACGGGCCTGGCGGATGCGCTGGTGATGCTGGGTCTCGGCTACGGCGCGGCCCGGTCGCTGGAACTGGCCGGCGAGGCCATGCAGGCGATCTGCCACGCCGCCTATCGCGCCTCTGTCGCTCTGGCCAAGGAAAAAGGCGCCTTCCCGAGCTTCGACGCCGGGAAGTATCTCGACGGCGAATTCGCGCGGCGCCTGCCCGCCGACATCCGGGACGCGATCGCGCGGGACGGGCTGCGCAACAGTCACCTGATCGCCATCGCGCCGGCGGGCACGATCAGCCTGCTGGCCGGGAATGTGTCGAGCGGCGTCGAGCCGATCTTCGCGGCCGACTACGATCGGGCCGTGACCACGCCCGCGGGCGATCGCGAACGCTTCGTCCTGACCGACTACGCGGTTGGCCAATGGCGAGCCGGCGGCCGGGCCGGCGCGCCGCCGGCGTTGCTGACCGGTGGCCAGGTGAGCGCGACGGCGCAGCTCGACATGCAGGCGGCGCTGCAGCCCCATGTCGACAACGCGATCTCGAAGACGGTTTCCGTGCCGGAGGCGACGTCGTTCGAGGCCTTCAGGAATATCTATGACTTGGCCTACGACCGCGGCCTGAAGGGCTGCGCGGTCTTCCGACCCAATCCGGTGACGGGCGCGGTCTTGGCCGCGAGCCCGCCCGGTCCGACCGCCTGTTGCGCCCTCGAACGCGAGCCGGATTAACCGCCGATCCTGACGACTTCCGCCGGCTTGCGCGGAACCGGCGGCGGCGACGACCGCGGATGGCCGACGATGATCGGCGCGACGGGCAGGCAGCTCTCGCTGACCCGGATCGTCGCCCTGCCTTCGGCCGTGCCGAGCCAGGTCTGGGCGAATCCGATCCAGCATGTCCCCAGCCCCTCGGCGCGCGCGGCGAGCATGAGGTTCTCGGCTGCGAGCGTGCAGTTCTCGACCGCCCAGTGGCCGTTCGTCGCGCTAGAGATCACGATGAGCGCCGGCGCGCCGTAGAGGATGTCGAAGTCGGCGTTCTCGACGACCTCGTGCAGGTGGGCGAGCGCCACCCCGGCCGGCGGCCGCGCGAGCATATGGGCCTTCGCCGCGGTCGAGATGCGGGCGAGGACCGCCCTGTCCGTGACCACGGAGAAGATCCAGGGTTGCTCGTTGACGGCGCTCGGCGCTTGGATCGCTGCGTCTATCAGCTTGCTCAGCGTGAGCTCGGCCACCGGTTCCGGCGCGTAGTCGCGAACCGCGCGCCTGGAGTAGATCACCTCATAGACGTCCATGCGCGACCTCCTGCGACGCCGAAGTCCCTGCGTCGCCGTCGAAGGTCGCCAGATCCTGAGAAGGACCGCATTGACCTGGAACAAGTGCGACTATGGAGATCAAGGTGCGGTGACAGAGCCCCTCGGCGTTACTTTTCGACGTCGGGCGCGTGTCCGCCCGCCCGCCAGCGTGGCGGAACCAGCCAGAACAGGGTCACAACGCAGGCGAACAGCGCCAGGTAAAGCGCGTTGAACACCCACATCGGCAGCGGCCAGAAGATCAACCCGTTCACCCAGCGCATGATCAGGGGCTGAGCGGACGGGGTTCTGCTGAGGGCGTCTTCCCAGGCGGTCAGAAAGCACGCCCTGCCCGCGATCGCTTGCAGCGCAACGACGCAGAACGAGCCGAGGTGGAGCATTCGCCACAGCGGCGCGCGCACAAACCTCCAACCCCGCCAGGCGCCCACCGCGATCGCGATCAGGCCGAACAGGTTGAAGGCGATGATCGCGGCATGGACGGCCAGGACCGCCTCGGCCAGCGCCACGTCGCCGAAGGCGGCCGAGCGCATCGGCGTGTCTCACCGCAACCTCACGGCAGTCCCGCCGCGAGCTTGCCGGCAAGGTAGTCGATCGCGCCCTGCAATGTGGCGAGCTTGGGATTGTCGGCTTCCGGAATCTCGACGCCCAGCCGCGCATGCAGCCCGGTGACCAGGTTGAGGAAGTCCATCGAGTCGATGTCGGCCTCCTCCCGCAGGTCGGCGGTCGGGTCGATGCGCTCGAACTCGATCTCCGGCGCGATACGGGCGAGCTCGTCCTTGATGACAGCGCGGATGTCGGCGGGACTCATAGGGCCTCCGGTCGTTGCAGGAGCTCGCCAATCCTGGCCAGGAACAGCGCGCCGCGGTGTCCGTCGCTGACCCGGTGGTCGGCGGCGAGGGTGGTCTGGACCACGGGGCGGACCGCCAGCGCCTCGCCGATCGCCCAGGGCCGCTCCACCACCTTGCCGAAGCCGACGATGGCCACCTGCGGCGGGTAGATGACGCCCCAGAGCGCTTCGACGCCGCGCTCGCCCAGGCTGGAGACGGTGATGGTCGGGTCGGCGATCTCGGAGCTGCGGAAGCGGCCCGCCCTGACCCGCGTCACCAGATCGCGCATCTTGGCCATCAGGTCGTCGAGCGCCAGGTCGGCGGTGTCGTGGATGGCCGGCGCCGCCAGGCCGCCGCCGCGGATCGACACCGCAACGCCGACATGGATCGCGGGGCTGGGGTTGAAAGCTCCGTTCTCGAAGAAGCCGTTGAACTCAGGGAAGGCCCTCGCGGCGACCGCCGCGGCCTTGACGAACAGCGCGCCCAGCAGCAGCCGGCGGTCCGGCGTGCGCTCGGCGTTGGCCGCCGCAACCCAGTCGGCCGCGGCGCCGATGTCGATGGTGTTGGAGAGGTAGTAGTGCGGGATCTCCCGCTTCGATCGCGACATCGCCGCGGCGATGGCCGCGCGCATCTGGTCCAGGCTGGCGCCAGCCAGCGTCTTCTGTGTCGGGGGAGGCCTCACCCCGGCGCTGGCGAGCGCAGCCTCAACGTCGGCCAGCTGGATGACGCCGTCCGCGCGAGCTGCGGTGACCGTCGCAAGCTCGATCCCCTTCTCCCCGGCCAGCTTGCGCGCGGCAGGAGACGCGCGCAAACGGCCTGCCACCGGCAGCGGGGCAGGTCGCTCGGTCGGCAGTGGCATGGCTGGGGGCGGCGCTTGCGCGACGCGAGGCGCGATCGCCGGCGCCGAAGCTGCGGAGACTTCCGCTTCCCCAGGCCTGCGGATCATCGCCAGCGGCGCGCCCACTGGAACCTCGACGCCGGGCTCGACGAGGTAGCGCTCGAGCACGCCGTCCTCGAAGATCTCGATCTCGATGGCGCCCTTCTCGGTCTCGACGACCGCGACGATGTCGCCGCGTTTGACCGCCTCGCCCGGCTGCTTCAGCCACTCGACCAGCGTCCCCGCCTCCATGTCGGCGCCCAGCGAGGGCATGCGGAACTCGGCCATGACGGCGATCAGACGCGGCCCAGGACCGCCTTGGCGGCGGCGATGATCCGGTCAACCTGCGGGATCGCCGCCGTCTTCCAGGTGGCGGGGATAGGGGATCGGAACCTCCGCGCTGCAGACCCGGCCGATCGGCGCATCGAGGTCGAAGAAGGCCTGTTCGACAATTCGCATGCCGATCTCCGCGGACAGCGAGCCGGTCTTCCAGCCTTCGTCGACGATCACCGCCCGGCGCGTCTTGCCCACCGAGCCCATGATCGTCGCATCGTCCAGCGGCCTAAGCGAGCGCAGATCGACGACCTCGGCTTCCACGCCGTCCCCGGCCAGCGCCTCGGCGGCCTCCAGCGTCTTCCACAGCGAGCCGCCATAGGTGATCAGGCTGATGTCGCGGCCCGGGCCGCCGCACGACGGCCTTGTCGATGTCGACGGCCCCGGCGTCCGCGGCGATCTGGCCCGTTCGATTGTAGAGCATCACGTTCTCGAAGATCAGCACCGGGTCTGGCTCCTGCAGCGCGGTCCAGAGCATGCCCCTGGCGTCTTCCAATGTGGCGGGCGCCAGCACGCGGATGCCCGGGATGTGGGCGTACCAGCCTTCGAGGCTGTGCGAATGCTGGGCCGCGAGCTGCCGGCCCGCCCCGGTCGCCATGCGGATCACCACCGGACAGCCGAACTGATTGCCCGACATGTGCCGGATGGTGGCGGCGTTGTTGAGGATCTGGTCGAGCGCCAGCAGGCTGAAGTTGACCGTCATCACCTCGACGATCGGCCGCATGCCGGCCATGGCCGCGCCGATCCCGGCGCCGGTGAAGCCGGATTCCGACAACGGCGTGTCGCGGATGCGCTCCGGCCCGAACTCGGCGAGCAGGCCCTTGCTGGCGGCGTAGCAGCCGCCGTAGCGGCCGACATCCTCGCCCATCAGGAACGCCCGCTCGTCCCGGTGCAGCGCCTCGCGGATCGCCGCCTTGACGCAGTCGCGGTAGGTCGTCTCGACGGTCTTGGCCGCGCCGCGGCGGCGGCGGCCTGCGCCGGCGGCAGGCGGCCGCTCCGGGGCGTAGGCGTAGCGCGTGAGGTCCTCGACCGGCTCCCAGGCGCCGGCCTCGGCGAAGACCACCGCCGCGTCGATCTCCGCCACCGCCGCGGCGTGGATCGCCTCGATATCCTCGGGATGAACCAGCCCGCTCTCCAGCGCCCAGCCCTGGAAGCGCACGATCGGGCCCTTGGACTTCCACGCCTCGACCTCGGCCTTGTCGCGGTAGAGCTGCGCGTCGAACATCGAGTGGGCGCGGAAGCGGTAGGTGCGGCACTCGAGGAAGTAGGGCTTGCCGGTCGTGCGGATCTGTTCGATCGCCCGCCTCGCCGCCGCCTCGACCTCGACGACGTTCATGCCGTCCACCACCTCGGCGGTGATCCGGTAGCTCTCGGCCTTTCTGTGGATGTCGGTCTCGGACTCGGAGATCTCGAGCGCCGTTCCCATCGCGTAGCGGTTGTTCTCGCAGACGAAGAGCACCGGCAGGCCCCAGAGCGCGGCCAGGTTCAGGCTCTCGTGGAACTCGCCCTCGGCGACCGCGCCCGTCGCCGAAGAAGCACGCGGTGACGTTGTCTTCGCCGCGCATGTGGTCGGCCAGCGCCAGACCGACGGCCAGCGGCAGGCCGCCGCCGACGATGGCGTTGCCGCCGTAGACGTTATGGGCGCTGTCGAACAGGTGCATCGAGCCGCCGCGCCCACCGCTGCAGCCCTCGCGCTTGCCGTACATCTCGGCCATGACCGCGGTCATCGGCGTGCCGCGCACCAGCGCATGGCCATGCTCGCGGTAGGTGGCGACGATCCGGTCGCGCGCCTCCAGCACCGGGATCACGCCGACGCAGACCGCCTCCTCGCCGTCATAGAGATGCATGAAGCCGCGGATCTTCTCCTGGGTGTAGAGCTCGGCGCACTTGGCCTCGAACTCGCGGATGCGGATCATCTGCCGCAGCAACTCGAGGACGTGGGCGCGCGACAGGCGCGGCTTCAGCGCGGCGTCGGTCATCGCTCCTCGCTTTCCAGCGTCGACAGGTCGCCCTCGGGCAGGCCGAGCTCGCGCGCCTTGAGCAGGCGGCGCATGATCTTGCCGCTGCGGGTCTTGGGCAGGTTCTGGCGAAAGGCGATGTCCTTGGGCGCGACGGCGGGCCCCAGCCGCTTGCGTGCGTGGCCGAGCAGCTCTCGGCGCATCGCCTCGCCGGACTCGAAGCCCGCCTTCAGGGCGACGAAGGCCTTCACAGTCTCGCCGGCGATGGGATCGGGCAGGCCGATCACCGCCGCCTCGGCCACCGCGGGATGCTCCATGAGCGCGCTCTCGACCTCGAACGGACCGATCAGGTGGCCGGCGCTCTTGATCACGTCGTCGGCGCGCCCGACGAACCAGTAGTAGCCGTCGGCGTCGCGCATCGCCAGGTCGCCGGTCAGGTACCAGCCGCCGGCGAAGCATTTGCGGTAGCGTTCCGCCTCGTGGAGATAGCCGCGCATCATCGACGGCCAGCCGGGCCGCAGCGCCAGTTCGCCCATGGCCATGGGCGCGGTGACCTCCCGGACGACGCCATCGGCCTGCTCGACGATGCCCGCGACGACGCCAGGCAGGGGCTTGCCCATCGAGCCGGGCCGCACCTCCATCGAGGCGTAGTTGGCGATCATGATGCCGCCGGTCTCGGTCTGCCACCAGTTGTCGTGGAACGGCTTGCCGAAGGTCTCGGCGGACCAGACCACGGCCTCCGGATTCAGCGGCTCGCCGACGCTGGCCATGAAGCGAAGCGCCGAAAGGTCGTACTTGCGGACGATCTCGGATCCGGCCTTCATCAGCATACGGATCGCCGTGGGCGCGGTGTACCAGACAGTGACCTTCTGGTCCTGCAGCAGGCGACACCAGCGCTCGGCGTCGAACTCCGCCTCGTCGACCACCATGGTCAGACCGTTCGTCAGCGGCGAGACGATCCCGTAGGACGTCCCGGTGATCCAGCCGGGATCCGCCGTGCACCAGAAGACGTCGTCCGGGTGGAAATCCAGCGCGTAGCGGCCGGTGATGTGGTGCGCCACGACGGCCTCGTGGACGTGGATGGCGCCTTTCGGCCGGCCGGTGGTGCCGCTGGTGAAGTGCAGCAGGGCCATGTCCTCCGGCTCGGTCCGGGCGATCTCGAAGGCCTCCGAGCAGCCCTGCAGCCTCGCGGGGAGGTCGAGCGTGGCCTCGGGCGGCGCAGCGCCCGGATCTACGATGAGCACCTGGCGAAGGCTCGCCAGTTCGCCGCGCCAGGGCGCCACCTTGCGCCGGTAGAAGGCCTCGGTGGTGACCAGTACGGCCGCCTCGCCTATCTCCATCCGCGCCTTGATCGGTTCGGGACCGAAGGCCGAGAACAGCGGGCAGAAGACGCAGCCGGCCTTCAGCGTCCCCAGGGCCGCGATGTAGAGCTCCGGCCGGCGTCCCAGCAGCGAATAGACCCGATCGCCCTTAGCCAGTCCCAGCTCTCCCAGGAGGTTCGCGAAGCGGTTGGTCTGACGGCGAAGGTCCTCGTATGTGAAAGCGCTTACCGTCCCGTCCAGGCCAACCCAGCGCAGCGCGACCTTGCCACCTCTGCCATGAGCGACATGCCGGTCGACGGCCTCGTAGGCGATGTTGAGCCCGCCGCCGGGCAAACCGTCCAGCAAGGCGCGCGCGGCGTCCCACGAAAAGCTCGCGGCCGCCTGATCGTAGTCGACCAGATTCGCGCCCGCGGCGTCTTCGGGGCGCTTGGCGATCGGCGGCCAGAGAATCTGCGGATCTGCCACGCGCACTCCTCGCCCCATGCCCGTGTGATCATCGCGTGACGAGACGGCGCGGCCATGATCTGGGTCAATTGCGGTTGAGGCGCGCTGCTCGATAACAGCCGTGCGCCGAGAGAGCGGAACCGTGAAGGCTGACGCACCAGACCCGAAGGCCGGCGCCTCGCTCGCGGCGAAGGTAGCCTTTCTCAGCGACAGGAAGGCCTACGCTGGCCTGCGCGAGGCGGTGACAACGCGCGAAACCCATATGTCGTGGGTCTTCCTCGCGGGCGACCGGGTCTACAAGCTCAAGAAACCGGTCAGGTTTGCCTACCTCGACTTCTCGACCCTGGCGCTGCGGGAGGCGGCCTGCCGCGCGGAACTGCGCCTGAATCGGCGGCTGTCGTCCGACGTCTATCTGGCCGTCGTCCCGCTCACATTGAGCGACGGCCGCCTCAGCATCGGCGGCGGCGGCGAAGTGGTCGACTGGCTGGTGGCGATGCGGCGGCTCGACGAGGCCAACGTCCTGGAAGCGCGGCTGAAGAACCACGTAGAGGCCTGGGAGCTCGATCGGCTCGCCGCGACGCTGGCGCGGTTCTATCGCCGGGCGCGGCCAGTGGTGTTCTCGCCGTCCGCTCACCTCGCCGATTGGGCGAAGGCTCTGGCGAACAATCGCCAGGTCCTGCTCGACGCCAGGCTCGATCTTCCGCATGGGCTCGTGCGCTCGCTCGATGGCGTGTTGCGCCGCTTCCTGCGGGTCAAGCGGGCGCAGCTCATCGAACGGGTGTCGGCGGCGCCGGATCCTCGACGCCCACGGCGACCTCCGGCCCGAGCACATCTGGATGGGCGATCCCATTCGGATCATCGATTGCCTGGAGTTCAGCCCGGGCCTCAGGGCCAACGATCCGCTCGACGAGATCGCCTTCCTGGATCTGGAGTGCGAGCGACTGGGCGCGCCGGAGGCTGGCAGGCGCATTCGGGCCAAGGTGCTCCGGGCCCTAAACGAGCCGAACGCGGAGGTGCTCTATCGATTCTACCGCTGCCACCGGGCCATGCTGCGCGCCAGGCTCGCGATCGCCCACCTCCTCGAGCCTTCGCCGCGGACGCCGGAGAAGTGGCCCAGGCTGGCTCGCGCCTACCTCGGACTGGCGAAACGCGACGCCACCGAGATCGAGCGCTCGCTCAGAAGACCATGAGATCCGTCAGGGCGCGGTGGTGGTGCAACCGGTTGATCGCTTCGGCCAGCAGGGGCGCGCTGGCCAGGACGTCGACCTTGGCGCGGACTGGTTGACCCTCAAGCCGAAAGGGCGGAACAGCATCGGTCGCCACGATGCGCTCGAGCGCAGGATCCTCAAGCGCCTCGGCGGCGCCAGGCATGAAGAGGCCGTGTGTGACAAGGGCGAGCGCCCGCTGGGCGCCGGCCTTGGAGGCCGCACGGGCCGCGCGCACCAGCGTGCCGCCGGTGCTGACCAGATCGTCGATGATAAGCGCCGTTGCGCCCGCCACATCGCCGACCAGGAGATCCCCCGTGACGACGCCGGCGCTGCGGTGCTTGTCGGCGAAGGCCTTGCCCACCGATCGGCCCAGCCTCGCCTCCAGGGCTTCGCGGAACAGTTCCGCCCGCTTGGCGCCGCCGGGGTCCGGCGAGACCACGCACAGCGGCCCTTCAAGGCCGGCTGCGTAGTCCACGAACAGCGGCGCGGCCGTCAGCGCGACGGTGCGGCAGCGAAACGCGTTCTCGAAGGCGGTGGGGTTGTGGACGTCCAGCGTGACGATGGCGTTCGCGCCGAGCGCGTCAAACAACATCCCGACATACCGCGTGGTAACCGGATCGTTCGGCTTGGTCCGTCGGTCCTTGCGGGCGTAGCAAAGGTAAGGCGCCACGGCCGTAACCTGCGCCGCGCCGGCGTCCTTGAGTGCGCCGATGAAGAACAGCAGGCGACAGAGTTTGTCGTTGGCGCTCTCGTTGGGCCCGCTATGCAGGCTCTGCACCACATAGACGTCTGCGCCTTCGACCGGGTCCAGCGGGCGGGCCTTGTGCTCGCCGTCCTCGAAGTCGCGTTCCTCGTGGTCGGCGAGCGGCTGGCCGAGCGCTGAGGACACGGCCCGCCCAAGTTCGGCTGTAGCGGCCAGGGCGAACAGGCGCATGCTCTGGCTCGGCGCCGCCATCGGCCGGGCGCCGGATGGCGACCAAAGGGGCGGCTGCTCAGTCATCGTTCGCTCCCATAGCCTGCCCCGGATTTCCGGTGCGATGCCGGCGCCGCATGGGGTCGGCCCGTCACTCTGCCGCTGAATCGTCGAACCCCACGGCGGCCGGCCGTGGGTGGAAGACGTCGAGTAGCGCCGGGCCGCATCCAGGCTCAGCCAAGAGGCGCGACACGGAACGAAATCCGTCAAACTGAGCGAGGCGGCCATGATCTGGATCAAGGCCGCCGTCCATCGAAAGCGCAGACTCCACACAATAGGTCCGAAAGCAGCGCGCTCGGTGCGTACCGCTCCCTCGGCTCCATGGGAGAACGTCATGTCAGATCGGATCGAAGGCGCAGTCAGAGAAGGGCTTGGACGTGTCCAGGATGGGCTTGGCGGCCTGATGGGAGACGAGAGAACGCAAGCCGAGGGCAAGCTGAACGAGGCGGTCGGTTCGCTGCAGAAGGTCTATGGCCGGGCTACGGACCGGGCCCGCGAGGTCATGGGTCGCACCAGGCGCCAGGCCGAGACGACCTACTCCGACGTCGACACCTACCTGCATCGCAAGCCGTTCGTCGGTCTGGGCATCGGCGCAGCGCTGGGTGTTCTGCTAGCTCTCTTTCTCCGAGGCGGTCTCGGGCGCGACAATTCCCGACGCCATTCCAAGGCTTAGCCCGGAAGGCCGCCCCCGAAGGACGCAACGATCCGGGTTGATCGACGCCGAGTCGACCGGGTGGCGCTACCGCTCAGGGTGACGGTTCGTTCCAACAACTCCGGCCCGTATTGGCCGCGCTGCAAAAGAGGAGTTCTGGCCGTGCCCTCCAACTATACGATCGTTCAATACCGGCCCGATCCCGTTTCAGACGAACGACTCAATATCGGGGTCATCGCCTGGGACGCCGACGGGGCCCACGCCGTCTTCGTCGAGACCTGGGAGCGCGTGCGGTCGTTCGGGGGCTGTGACGTGGGCTTCCTTCGCGAATTCGCCCAGTCGATGCAGAGCCGCCTCGCCGAGGAGAACCTGCTCCTGGACGAGTTGACGGACGAACTGGTTGAACAGCTGGTTGGTGACCTGGCCCACAGCGTTCAGCTCACGCCGGCCCGGAAGGCGCAGGAGGAAGCGCCCAAGCTCGTGTCCAGCCTGTCCGCCCGCTTCCTTTATTCGCCGCCGCCGAAACCCAAGAGTGTGCGCAATCGGCGGACGGCGACCAGTCTCGCTTACCGAGCCATCAGGGACGCCGTGAGCCCGCATGCGCCCAAGGCGTCCAGGCGGCTGGTCCAGCTGCGCCGCAGCCTTCAGGGCAAGCTCGGCGAGCACTGCTTCGACGTCGTTCTGGCTAACGGCAAGCCTCTGGCTGCGGTGGACGCGCTATCCTTCGAGGTCGCCTCGAAGGGAAACCTCCAGAGAGAGGTGGACGCCACCGCCTGGGCTTTGGACGACGTGCGCCACCTGGACGGAGACCTGCCCCTCGCCGTCTTCGTCCTGCCGCCGACCAATGGCGACGCCGAGCAGGTGTTCCGCTCGGCTTCGAAGATATTCAAGGGCCTAGGCGCGAAGGTGTTCGTCGACGAGCCCGCCATAGGGCGCTGGGCCAGGCGCCAGGCCGGCCGTCTGCACGCCGCCTGACCCCGCGAGCAGAGGCCGGTCGAGGACATCTTTCCGTCTGTTCGAAGGTCGCGCCTTTGCGTTCGACAAGTCGACCGTTTCGTTGGCGGCGATGGTCAAGTCGGGAACAAGTCTAAGATGAGGCGCAGAGACATGCTCCGGTCGGGCGCAGGCGCCTTTACGGTCGCCTGCATTGCGCCCGCTCGCGCAGCGGCCCTGTCAAAGAACGGCAAACAAGCGTGGCCGCAGGGAGCGAAAGCCGCGGTCAGCGTGACTTACGACGACGGGCTCGACAGCCAGCTCGACAACGTCCTGCCCGCCCTCAGCCGGTTCGACTTCAAGGCGACGTTCTTTCTCACCAAGACGAACGTCGAGGCGCGGCTCGATGACTGGCGCGCCGTCGGCGCCGCCGGCCATGAGATCGGCGACCACACCGTCAACCATCCCTGTCGGCTCGGGTCGATCGACCCAACAGCGTTCGACCGCACCGAGATCGAAGGCATGGAACAATTCCTCGCCGCGAATTTCGACAAGGGTCGGGTTCCGATCTTCGCCTACCCCTGTGGTTTTCTCGACCTTGGCACGGGCGGAGAACTGCCCGAGCAAGTCCGCTATGTCCGCTTGCTGGAAAAGTACTTCGTCGCGGCGCGGGCGATCGGGGGCGAGCCGAATGACCCTCGGCTGGTGCACGCGCGCCGTTATGTCCTGCAGGCGTTGGAGCCGACTTACGACCGCGACGCGGCGGGACTCGCCATTCGCTACGTCCGATCGGCTGTTGCGAGGGGGCATTGGGCGATTCTCGTCTTCCACGAGGTAATCGGCGAGCGCCTCGGCCCGGGCGATACGAGCATCCGCACCCACGAGACCATTCTGGCATGGCTGCGATCGCAGCAGATCTGGTGCGCGCCCATGGGCGCAGTGCTTCACCATCTGAAGGTGACAGGCGCCTAGGTCTTGCGCCGTTGCGCGCCGACAAACAGCACCGGCGTTCCCTTCTTGACCGCCCGGCCGAGGGCGGCTGCGTCCCAGTTGGTTAGACGAACGCACCCGTGCGACGCATTCTTGCCGATCGCCGTCGGGTCTGGCGAGCCGTGAATGCCATAGGTCTCGATCGTGAGATCGATCCATGTGGAGCCCACCGGATTGTTCGGCCCCGGTTGTATGGTGAGCTTGCCGTGCGAGGCGTTGCCGAAGGTCAAGCGACTGGGATCGTAGGTGTAGGTCGGATTGCTCACCACGCCCTTCACCGCAAATTGGCCGCTGGGAGCTGGTCGCTCCGTGCTGCCGACGGTCGCCGGAAACATAGCCACGATCTTGCCGCCGGCGTCGTAGGCGCGAACCTCGTCGATGGACTTGTCCACTTCCACGCGGGCCACCGGCGTCAGGGCCGCTGCCGAGGGCTGAACCACGACGATGCTGGTCCCCGCGACACTGAAATCGGCCTTGGGGTTCAGGGTTCTGAGCAGCGCCTCGTCCATGTGAAACTTCTCGGCGAGGGCTTGGATCGGCGTGGCGTAGCCAAGGTGTGGGAGCTTGGCCAAGTCGACCATGGCCTTTGGGACGGTCCCCAGGAACGGACCCTTCGCATCGTCCGCGGTGATCACATAGTCCTGGGTGACGGGCGCGCTGTCGGCGGCCGTGAGGGCCTGCCAGGCTGCCGCGTCGAGCGTGGCGAGGCCAGCTGGCGCGGCAGGGGCGACGTTTTTCGCGGCCAGGAATGCCGACAGGGCCCGGCGGAAGTTGCTCCCATTGCGTCCGTCAATGACGCCCGGAGAGAAGTGGGCCCGGTCGAGAATGACCTGGGCCCGGATCAACACGCCACGTTTCGCGGCCGCAGTCTGGCGAGAGGCGAAATCGGCCGCGTCAATCGCCTTCGCCGCGGGAGCGGCCGAGCCGGCGGCCGGGACGAAATTGAGGGCCGGCGACATGGCGGCGTCGGAGGCGGCGGATCGCGGCTGGAGTTGAACCGGCGACGACGCGACGGTCGCCGGCGCGACGGATACGACCTGAGCATTGGTCGCGGCCGACGGCACAGTGTTCGCCGGCGCAGCGTTCGCCAGCTCGGCGTTCATCGGGATGGCGTTCGCCGTTTGGGTGGCGTTTGGATTGGACTTGAAGTCGTTGCAGCCGCCCTGGGAGACGATCACGCCCGCGAGCAACCCGACCACCGCCACCCGATGATGCAACCCCATTGCGGCCTCCGCGTTGCCACCCTCATGAGCAAAGCGCGAAAGGCGCCCCGGTTCCGTAGCTTCGCGGCGATCGGTGCGTTGTTCTGCGCCATGGCCATCGTTCTGGCGGGCTGCGGGCCTCAGCCGTCGACGAAGCCAGCGCCAATCGCGGATTTCATCGCGCCGCAATCGACCGGATCCGTCGAGCCGCACGCCCCGCCCTATCTTCGCGTCACAGTTGGGTCCGAATCCTGCCAGGCAGGGCTGGTCGACGCGGCGCGGCAGAACCGGGAAGACCTTCATCACTTGATGCTCGCGCCTTTCGGTCGCGCGGAGACCGGCTGGGAGGTCTACGAGCCGTTGATCGCGCATGAGATCGGCACGCGGTGCGGCGCCGAAACGCCGGCTTTCGCAAGTGTCCTGGCGGCGTGGCAGTCGACCCGAGGCCTGCACCAGTCCGGGATGATGGACGAGGCGACGTTCGCGGCGATGAGTGCGGCCTGGCAGAAGCGGCGCCCGTTCGTAGCCGCGAACGCTCACGGGTGCCCGGCTGCACCGCCAGAGTCGAGCCTGGCGGTCGTGCCGGCAGACGAGTCCTATGGTGGCAAGATCATGCTGCTGCGCCCAGCCGCCTTGGCCGCCTACGGTCGGATGCTGGCGGCGGCGCGGGCGGAGACGCCGGAGGTGAAGTCCGATGGACAACTGATGACCCTGTTCTCCGCCTACCGCAGCGTGGAATCGGACGCCGCGCGGTGTGCGTCTGACGACAATTGTCAGGGTGTGGTGCGCACCACCTGCTCGGCGCACCTGACGGGGCTAGCCATCGACCTCTACCTCGGTGCGGCGCCCGGCTATCCGCCCAACTCCTCGGACGACGCCAACCGGCTCTACATTTCGCGCGGCGCAGCCTATCGCTGGATGGTGGGCAATGCCCGGCGGTTCGGCTTCGCGCCCTACGCTTTTGAGCCCTGGCACTGGGAATGGACCGGCGAGCCGGTATCGGAGCCCAGAGCGGTGATCAACCAAGCCGCCTCATGAACTGCGGCGTCCGCCTGCGGCTGCAGACGGGCCACCACCACGTCCACGAGACCGCCGCTGCGCTGGTCCTCTACCGGGTGATCTATTTCATCGGCCCACTAGCAGTGACCCTCGCTGTCGAGGCGACGTCGCGGGGGGGCGCGGTCGTGGCGCGGCTGGTTGGGCCTGGCCGCGACCATCCTTGATCGAACGGCGCCAAGGACCTGATCCGCCAGCGATGCTGATCGCTCGGCCTGACAACGTTCCGCCTTCCAGGCTCGACCTTGTAGCTGACAAGGGGCGTCCCGGTTTGATCTCGATCATCGCCAGCGTCGGCGCGAGACGTAAGGTCCCAGACAATACCATGAGGAAGATGCAATGAAGGGCTTTGTCGAAGACATCGAGAGGTTGACCGAAGCCAACAAGGACTTCCGTCGCGTTCTCTACACCGGCGGGCGACTTCAGCTCGTGCTGATGGCGCTCAAGCGCGATGAGGAAATCGGCGAGGAAGTGCACGCCGAACACGATCAGTTCTTCCGGATCGAGAAGGGGAAAGGCGAGGTGCGGATCGACGGCAAGCGGACGAAGATCCGGCGCGGCGACGCGATCCTGGTTCCCGCGGGCGCCCGCCACAACGTCATCAACACCGGGCGCAAGCCGATGAAGCTCTACACTCTATACGGGCCGCCCGAGCACCGGGATCGGGTGGTGCGCGCCACCAGGGCCAAGGCGGAGGCGACCGAGGAACACTTCGACGGGAAGACGACCGAGAAGGGATCGTCGGCGAAGGCGGGGCCGAGCGAGACGTAGATGCGCCATCGCGGGCCCGTTCCGCCGACGGCGGCCATTGTCGATCTCAGGCCGACGCAGATCACGGTCGGCTATCGCGAGGTCGCGGTAAAACGCCGGCGTTGGCGTGAGCGGGTTGCGGCGCGCGGGGCGCGGTTGAGCAAATACGTGGTTCCCGTCGTCCGCGGTCCTCACAGCGAGCTGTTTATCATTGACCATCACCACATGGCGCGCGGCCTGCATGAAGAGGGAGTGGATCACGTCACGGTCGATGTCATTGCCGATCTCAGCATGCTCTCGATGGCCGAGTTCTGGGCCGCCTGCGACCGCCGCGGCTGGGGCCATCCCTACGATGCGATGGGCGAGCGCCGGGCGACGAGCGCCATTCCATCGACCATAAGCGAGCTCCTGGACGACCCATTTCGAAGCCTGGCGGGCGAGTTGCGCCGCGCAGGCGGCTACGCCAAAGCGACCGTCCCTTACAGCGAGTTCCGATGGGCGGACTTCCTGCGCCGACGGATTGAGCGGACCGCCGTCGAAGGCAATTTCGATCACGCGCTTGAGACTGCGCTCAGTCTGGCCAGCACCCCATATGCTGAGCACCTCCCCGGGTGGCGGCGCGCGCCGGCGGCTCAGGTGTCACGGTAGCGGCGTCGGCGCCTTGGTCGGAACGATCGTCTCAACGTGATCACCTAGAGAGACAGCAAAGAAAGCCGCGTTGCACGCCAGCGCGGCGTGCCCGGACGTGGGGCGAGCGCCGTTTCTTCTTCAACGCATCGCCGAGTTCTCCGCTTGACCAGGATCAATGACGTTCTGAGCGACTTGCCTATTCTCAAGTCTCGGCCATGGCGTGCGCAATGACTGCACGCCTCAGAAAAGGAGGCCTTCCGTCATGACCAGACGCCTCATAGCGCTCACCCTGGCCGCCGCCAGCTTGGCGACTGTTCCTGTCGCGCAGGCTGCTCCGCTCGGACTGGACAGGGGTTTGGCGACACCCGGCGACGCCCAACTCACCCTGGCCCAGAATCGGGGATGCTTCCGAGGTGAGCGCGCCGCCGACTGCCGCGAACGCCTGCGGGTCGAACAGCGCAGCCACAGGCGCTATGTCTATCGCAACGGGCGTTACGAGGACGCCTCAGGCGCAGCGGTCGCCAGCGCCATTTTCGGGTTCGTGCTTGGCGCGGCCATCGCCGGCTCGCAGCAAGATCACGACTATTACTATAGCCACCGGTACGACCGCCGGTGGCGCAGCCGGTGCCGATCCGCCTATCCAAACTTCGACTACCGCACCGGCACCTACGGCGGCGATGATGGCTATCGCCACTACTGCACGCGCTGAAATCTGAAGGCGATGGCGAGCGAAAGTCGGGTCGGGTGGATGACGCGCCGGCCCGGCCGAGCGATTGGATGGTTGTTGCGGAGTCGTGCTGACAAGACCCGTCAGGAGCTGTCGACCCAGTTTTCTTACATGGAGGGCAGCCAGAAGGCCTGCGACCAGGAACTTCCGGCGGCGGCCGTGTGGGTAGCTGCTAAGAATCCTACATAAGATATTGAATTATATAATAATATGGCGGATGGGGTGGGATTCGAACCCACGGTGGGCGTGAACCCACGGCGGTTTTCAAGACCGCTGCCTTAAACCACTCGGCCACCCATCCCCTTCAGGGAAAACAGATACTTAGCGCGTTGGGTTGATACGGCAACGGCCGACATGCCACCAATCTGCCACCGATCGCCCGCGGCGTGCTTCTGCTGCGTTCTCACTCGGACTGCAAGCCACCGAACGCTTTGTCGAAGACAGCCGCGGCGCCGCCGTCCGACGGCTTGAACAGGTGGCTGTAGACGTCCAGCGTGATCGACGGCGCGCCGTGGCCGAGACGCCGGCTGATCGTCAACACGTCCATGCCCGAGGCGATGCAGCTGGCTGGCATGGGTATGGCGGAGCGCGTGCAAGCTGACTTTGGGCAAGCTTCGCCGAAACGACCATCTGGCGCCACTCACTCGACACCGATGTCCGGCCGCATCGGGGATCCGTCTGGGCGCCGGAACACCAGTGCCTCGTCGTCATCGCGCGCCCAGCCCCAGGGCGAGCCGTTCCTCGGCCTGAGCGACCTTGTGGGCTCGCAAGGCGCTCACGAGCGAACGTGGGCAGAGAGATCGTGCCGCCGCGCATACTTGGTCTTGGGCGCCTTGAACCGTAGCCCCGCCTTGGTCTGCTCCAGCGACTGCTGGACCTGTAGCTCGGCGGAGTGAGGTTCACGTCCCGCCAGCGCAGCGCTAGCATCTCTCCGCGGCGCATGCCGGTGAAAGGCCGACTGCTGCTAGCAGGAACATCGCGCGGCCGCGGAGCTTGGTCAGGCATCTCGCGGACTTGGCTCTCGCTGATGATCTCGATCTCGGTCCGCTCGATCTTCGGCCGCTCGGCGCGCCTGGCCGGGTTGGACTTGGATCAGGCCGTCGCGCTCGGCGGCGAGCGAGGATCTTCACCATGAGGCGGTGAATGTGGCCAATAGTGCGCGGCGCGAGCGCCCTCCCCTTGCCCTTCCCGTCCGGGCCTATGCCGGCGCGGAGATCGTTGTAGAGGGCCTCGACGCGCGTCGGCCGGATTGCCTGCAGCTTCAGTTCGCCCAGGTGCGGCCGGATGTGGAGCTTGACGAGCTCGCGGTAGCGCTCGGCCGTCTTCGGGCTCACCGTCAGCGTCTTGTCCCAGGCGTCGAGCACAGTGCCGAAGGTTTGCCGGGCCGGGGCAACGAAGGCGCCATCGTCGGCTGCCCTCACCAGCTTGCGAAGTTCGGCGCGCGCAGCGGTCTCCGACCCCTTGAAGGTGACGTACCGGACCTTCCGATGGCCGGTCGCGGGGTCGGTGGCCGGGAACTTCAGCTCCCAGGCATCGCCACCGCGGTTGACGGTAGCCGCCATCGCCGCGAGCTCGGCGCGCTCGCTTGGTCATTTGTATCGCACCCCCTTCAGGATGTCTCGGGCCGGTTCTGCCGCCAGGTCACCGAGCGCTTCATAGGCCGTACCGGCAGCGATCAGGTGCGCCTTCAGCAAAGCCGCAACGCGTTCAAGCCGGTCACTAGATGATCTGGGTAGGCACCGCCTATGTATTCGCCATCGATGCGCATGACTGAATGGCGCGCAGCGAACTTTCCGAACCGAACTTGGAGAGATATTCTCTTTCGCTTTGGCGATCTCTTCGTCAGGCGCGTGAAATAACTCCCTTAGATTAGTCAGCGTGAGTGCGTCGTCTGGTACTTCCGGCTCACCTAGCGGCCGAAAGAAGCGGAGGAGCTCCGCTATTCCCGCACACGACTGCTCGAAGGTCCAAGCGTGCTCATGCCAGGGGTGGCGAGCTTCCATCTGAACCGTGAAGAACGTGGAAGCGATTAGCCGACAGAGCGCATAGGTCTCGTCGTCGCCAAACTCAGGGTCCATTCCTTCTTCATTATTGAACGAAAGCGCGAGCCGGGTGGCGATCTCTTCCGAGAGCGACCTCTCACTTGCCACCGCAGCCGCCTCAAGCTTCGCACGCAGCGCGGGCTCCAACCTGATTGTTGTCGGCGCACCTTTCGTAGCCTGCGGTCCGCGCTTGCCCATAAGATCGTTCCGAAACACCGAATACACTCGTACTCGGCACGTATTGCGTCGTCAAGGCGTCCGACGGCATCCTCCGGTCGATCCGCCAGCCAAATGGCGCGCCAAGGAGCAAGAAAGATGAAGGTTCTGCTGAGTGTCCCGGAGGTGGCCGACGCCACCGACATGGATCCGAAATCCGTTCGCGCGGCGATCGCCCGCGGCGAGATCCCGTCCGTGAGGTTCGGCCGCCTGATCAAGGTGCCACTGTGGTGGCTGGAACAGCAGCGCCACGGGCCCGACAAAGCCCGAACCGCCACGGACGCCGCGTGAACCGTGGTGCCCAAATGGGACGCCCCCGCCGCCGCTAACACGGCAAACGGGGGCGCTGAGGCGGTCCAGCTGGGTGGCGGACCTCCTCAGCATAGCGAGGCGCCAGGCCCGCGCCAAATCCCGCCTTCGTAGGGTCGCGCGGTAGCTATGTAGGAGGGCGACTATGGCCGTCGCGTCGCCCGCATTCGGGCCGACCCGGAAGTTCAAATGGTTGGAGCAGCTCGCCCGGGACGAGGCGCTTTCGGGGCTCGCCCTCCGCCTCGGCGTTCTCCTCGCCACTTGCTACGTCAACGCGGAGACCGCCGATGCGTGGCCGGCGCAGCCGCTCCTTTGCCGCGACCTTGGCGCGTCGGCCGAAGGGATTCGAAAGGTCGCGAAGGCGCTGGCGGACCGCGGCCACCTGTCCCTGACACCCGGACGCGGCCAGTCGGTTTCGAGCCGATATCGCCCCATCCTTTGGGAGCCGAACCCCCAACAACCGGAGGGGTTAACGCTGCTCGAAACCCCAACAGCCGGAGGGCTTTTCGACGGCGCTGAAACCCCAACGCCCGTCGATCGAAACCCCAACGCCCGTCGACATGAACCCCCAACGGCTGGAGGGGTGAATCCCTTAGAAGAGAACCCGGATAGAACCCGTGTAAGTGCGCGCAGGCGGAAACGCGCCGTCGAGACATCGATTCCGCATGGCTTCCCAGGCGCCGCCGACATCGAGCGCCTCGAGGCCGATCAGCAGTTCAGCGACATCGACGTTCGGCACGAAGCCCAGACCTTCCGAGAGCACGCGCTGGCCCACGACAGACAGGCTGCCAACTGGCCGGCCGCCTTTCGGATGTGGGTCCTGAAAGGCTCCAAGCGTCAGCAGGGCTCGGCTACGGCCAACCCGCAGCGGCGTAGCGCCATCAGGGACTGGGCTCTCAAGGGAGATCCGGGATGAATGAGATCGCCATCAGAGCGCCGGCAGGCGGAGATATCGGCATCGCGAAGGCGCTCGCGCAGTTGCAAGCCCCGCAGCGTGAACGGCCCAGACCCACTCGAGGTCAACGATGACTCCCGACGTGGCGCAGCCGAGATCCGCCAGCTTCTGAACTTCGCGGGTGAAGAGGAGGAAGTTCGCCGGCTTGATGTCGTTGTGGCAGACCCCACCCGCGTGCAGTTGCTGCACAGCGACGGCCAAGTGGTGCAATGCTCCAACGCACCAGAGAAAGTCGGCACGACGATTGGATGAAACCTGCGGGCGGATATCGCCCTCAGCCAGCTCGAAGACCAGGAAGAAAATGACGTCCTTGTCGCCGTCGACCTCGACCTGGGTGTCCCCATAGTCGATGGCTGTCACCACCCGATCCATGTTGTTGCCTTGGCAGTGGTCGAGGATACGCCGCTCAAACGTGTGTGCACCCGCGGCGGCAGCGACGCGTTCGAGTAGGTTCTCCGTGCTGCCGGTCATGAGCTCCAGGTCGGTGATCTTCATGAAAGCTGGCAGACCGTCCTGATCTTCGACGCGGTATCCGACCGAGAATTGGCCAGGGGTGTGCTCATCCGAGGCGTGTAGTCGCTCAACGAGCGTCCACTGCCGAACCCGGCCGCCGGGCCGCCGCCGACCGGTCAGTGTCTCCCCTTGAAGATGCTGAGCCGCGCCCACGGTTACGAGGATCTCCGGTGACCAGTGAACCCGTAGGAGATCGCAGAGCCAGCGATCGCAGAGATCAGTCCGGTCGACCACGTCACCAGGTCCGAACGGTTCGCCGCGATGGCGAGGATCAGGACACCGACGCCGATGAAAAGCGACGCCACCGCGATGACGATTGACCAGGTGACGCGGAGTCCCTCCACGTCCCGGACGTCGCCGGGTGGTATCAGCCTCTCCGAGTTCATGATCTCGGGGCGATGCTCGTGAAGCTCGCTCACCGGTCGAGGATGCCCACCAACTCGGCTTCGAGGTTCTCCGGATTCGACGTGAACCCGATATGCGACCGCCCCCGCTCCTTCTGTTGGCGATAGGCTTTCAAGACTGAGAGCGCCCGCCGAACGATTTCAGTTTTGGTCGTGTCTTCCTCTTCGGCCAAGCTCTCCAGCAAGTCCGCGATGTCCCTGCTCACTTCGATGTTCATCCGAACCTTGGCCATGTCTACCTCCTGTGATGCGTGACATCTATGTATCGAGTGCGCGGTTGTCAACGCGTAAACCACACATAGATTGCGTGGTAAAAGGGGTGAAGAACGCCTTAGGGCGGCCATTCACTTGCAGAGGGGAAGCGTTGGCGCGCTTGGTTGCGGCGGTCAGACGAGGTGGGCCGTAGCCGGCTTCATCATGCCGGCCTCACCCTCACGGCGCCCTCGATCGGCTCCTCGTCGCAAAGCCACTGATCCTCGTCGCTGTGCGACAGCCGTACACGACCTCAGGGACGGCGTACCAGCCTAGTCCGGGAGCCGTTCGGGAGGCCCCTTAGGCGTCGGGTAGCGGCACAGGAACCCGGTCTCTCGGATCAGATAGATGGCCCGATGGTCCGGCCAGGGCTCCGAGAGGGCGAAGCTGTCCGAGAAGAACGCGCCCTGCATCGACGGGCCGAGCCACTTCTCCACGACGCGCTCGAACAGCTGGTTGGTGGCGATCAGGCGGGCGAGCTTCGCCAGGGCGGCGGAATCTTTCTCGCTGTGCCTCACGAGCTCGGAGAAGCCGAGCACGTCGACGAAGGCCACGATGCGCTCCTCGAACACGAACTGGCGCTCAGCGGCCATCCGGGGCCTCCTGGCCGCTAAAGCGGGACATCGCCGCAGTTCCACGAGTGCATCCACACGCGTGCGATCGTGCTGCTCACATCGGCCCGCGACGACCAGACCGCCAGCTTCGTCTGCCGGCGGTCGCCGATTGTCGCGCCCAACTCAGGCCCGACGCGGAGCATTCGGGTCTCCTCGGTGATGGACCACGCGGGTCCGACGACCGCGGTCCAGTATTGGTTCTTCGGCTGCAGTTCGACCTCGAAGCGCACGTGCGATTTCGCCGGGGCGGCGTCGACCACGAACTCGAACGTCTTGCCGTGATCCGCGGCGAAGATGCGCTGCGAGTGCACCAGGACCGGGTTGCTGAAGATGAACTCGTCGCCGTGCCACTTCCCCTCCCGCCCTTCTCGCAGCCGCGCTTTGACGAGCGCCTGGGCGAAGTTCACGGCCAGGAAGATCGGCACAGCCCAAAGCATGGCGACAACGAAGGCCAGCCAGGTCGAGAGCTGATTGAACAACTCATCGTCGCCGAGGAAGCGGTCGACGAGCCAGAGGCCAATAGGGAAGGCGAGGAACTGGAACAACGCCGTGCGATCAACGAAGGGCGCGACCGTGTCCTCGAGGGTGATCGAGAACACCCGGCGCATGAACCACTTGAACCGCGCCCACTTGGGACGTCGACGAGGCCTCGGGCGTGCGATCGGCGGGGAAGACGCTGTCGGAGCGACATCGACCGACGCCGGCGTCGCGGTCGCTTCTTTCTCGAGGCCCACGGCCAATGTGAGGCCCAGCTCGCCACGACGTTGATCGGGAGCGGGCGGCGCCGCAGCTCGTCGACCACCGACCACACCTCGGGGAACTCGAGATCCCGATCGGCGATGATCACGCCGCCGGCGGCTGCGATCTCGGCCCGCACGTCGTCCTCGTTGACGTCGGTGAAAAGCGGCCTGACGCCGATACCGCCTGCCGCGGTGCTGAAGATGAGGTGGCGCATCGTGATCTCCTCTGCATCGATGCTCAGCCTGAAATCAGGCGGTCGGGGAGCTCGAGCGAGGTGATCGCGAGTTAGGACTTCCGACCGCCGTTATGTCGGAAGTCTACGCCTCCGCTTCAAGCGTGCCCTTGCTCATCCGGTGGTTCGTGGGTCACCTGGAGCCACCAGGGACGGGCGCGGCCGGCAGTGGTGATGGTGAGGTGGGGTCGAGGTGGTCAGAGGGTTCACGCGCAAGGGACGGCTGAAGAAAGCGCTCGCCGATCTGCGCCTCAACCTCGGCACGGCGCCGGTCGTCTTCGCCGGCGGGGTGATCGAACGGTTCGAGGATCTCGGTCAGAAGCTCGAAGCCGATGACATTGAGGTCCCCCCGCCGACCTACAGGCGCATGATGGTGCGCGAGGGTTCGCCGCACCTGCTCTCGCGCCTCAGCGAGCTGTTGCTGATCCTCGAGGGCTGCGCCTTCTACGTCCATCTGGTAGATCGTCTGGCTTTTCGACGCGACTCCGAGGGGCTGCGCGACGCTTGCGATGGTCCGGCCGGAGACGCGATCGAACTGGTGGCCAGGATGATTGGCTCGGCCAACGACGAGGACCCGCTTCCTGACCTCGGCTACAAAGACGTGCTCCGGATCGTGAACGCGCGCGGCGCGGCGTATGCGGCGGCCCGATCGATCATCGGCCCAGATTCCGAAGACCCGAGCGGCGTCGTTGCACTGGCGGCGATGACCATCGCGCAGTCGGTCAATTCGGAGACCGCGTCGGTCCTCCGGACAATCGTCTCGGTGTGCCTGCTCGAGAGCATCGAGCGCGACGACTGGTCGAGAGCTCGTGGGCGAGGTGGAGGCTAATCTCTGAAGCCCGCGGTGCAGCGACCCCCAAGGTCAGGGAACCTATTCCTTTGGCGGTGGAGAACTCGATCGTCGGTTCGACGGTGCGCAGGGCGGTGAACTGAGGTGGCACGTGGACCGATAGGCGCGACGAAGAGCCTTCGACGCCGCGGCGCCAGAGCTCCTGATCCGGGGACTGGGTGTCGATCGTGCATGACGGAACGCGTCGGATCCGATCGAACACTGAGCGTGGCGTAGCGGCTATCCATGTCGGGCTCGCCGGGATAGTCTGCGCAGCTCCGGCGGTCGGCTCGCGATCAGACTATCGGCCTCGGAGTGGCGACTTGGAACAACGGCGAGGGGCGGTCGGGGAGGAATAGGCCGGCTCGGGAGATCGGCGGGCGCCCCAGCTCCAGAGCAGCTCCGCCGGTGCGAGGAACTCGACGCCAACGAATCGACGCGATCACGCAGTACTCGCCGACGATATCGGTCGGATCGCTGATCGTGGCGGTGCTTCCGATGACCACACCTGTGACCGACTCCGTCGACCAGATCCAGTACCCGTGAACACGGCATATCCGGAGGTCGCGATCGCGCGAGCCCGTGGGTGTGGCCCGACACCGTGTTAGAGAGAGGGAAGCGGCTCACCATCGCCAGCGTGTCCCCCGGCCAAGACGACGAACTCAGAGTAGTCCTTGATCCGAGCCTTTACGCCGAAGGCATCTGGCGGATCCGGGTGCCGACCAGTCTCGAACTCCGCGCGAGGACAAGCCCGAAGAACGATTGGTCCGCCGGTTGTTCGACGCTCTCGTAGTCCGGCTGCAGCGACAGCGACAGGTCCTGCGCCTCGATGTTGTAGCTCCACGTTGGGCTGTCGTTGTCGGTCGCGAGGAGGGGACGCACGATCCGGATTGTTCGCCCGACGAACGCGCTTTCGTCGAGATCGGGACTGAAGGCATCCGCGCGTTTGAGGAAGCGCATGCGGCGGGCGAGGATCTCCAACAAGTCGCCAATCTGGAGGTCGCCGGTCGTAGGGATCACGTGGGCTTTCAGGGCGCGGCTCGGGATCGGACGGCACAACCCTGCCGGTCCAATCGCCAGCGCCGCGACGGTGGCCGCGCAGACAAGTCGCCCCGGCATCTGCGACCGACGCATTGAGACCTCCACTAAGTCGCCGCGCGCAGCTTGCGCATGGCCTCCTCAGTGAGCCCGGTCGACTTGATCAGGTTCAGCGCCTCGATCACCCGCAGGCCCGTCTCGGCGGCGTTCAGCAGCGCCAGCGCCTCCGGCTTGGTGAGCTTCAACGTCACAGTAGACTCTCGGTCAGTCATTGCGTTCTCCCCGCGCACCACAGGCTGAGCCCCCTCACCGCCAATCTGGGGAAATCCAGATGGGCCGCTCCCTCACCTGGGCGACCCTGCGCATGGGAATGTTCTCTTGAGCGAATTCATCATCGCGGCGGGCCAGAATGTCGATGCATCGGTCGGCACTTCCGCGACCTGTTGTCGGAGCATCTGCAGAAGCTGATCACCGGTTAGTGTCAGCTTTCCGGGTTGGCAGTAGTATGGCGCTTCATGCCTGTTCAGCTGCATGTCGGCATTGACAAGATTCAGACCTCCGACAAAGCCTGCGAGCACACGAGATTGTGTTCTCATTTTGGGGGCTCGAGTTGCGAGGCGTGGAGCGTGTCGGCGGCGGACTTGTCGTCGGCGCGCGCGGGCGCTGTGCAACGCACGCCAACGTGACAAACGCGACCAAGCCTATCGTCAGGTTCTTTGAATTCATCGGCCCACCCCATCGTTGCCCCAGTTCCGCAGCCGACCTTAGCGCCAAGCCGGCGCGGTGACGAACCGGCGGCCGCCGCAGCGCCGGCAGGGCGCGGGCACAAGCCCCGCCAGCTCGACGACGCCCGTACGCTCGCCCGCCCACGCCGCGGGCCTCCAGGCGCGCAATGACGGCCTCCAGCGGTAGATCGCGATGGAACTTGCAGTCGCGACAGGTCAGCCGCACGCCGGCGCCGTGCTGCCGGAAGTGGGCAAGCTGGACGCCGGGGTTCTCCACGAACGAAATGAGAACTCAACCGGGATTGTGGTCAAGCGAGGAACTTCCTCGGCTCTCCGCTCAGTCGGATCAGACCGCGAAGTGAGTGGCAGTGATGGACGGAAGTGTCAGGCCTCCCGTTTGACCACCGCGAGGACGACTTGCCGCAAAGCGTCACTGCGTCGACCGCCAGTTGCGCGATCTCGTGGTCCGCGACCTCGAGCGTCCCATGAAATATCCGCTTCTGGCCGAGTAGACCCGATCGCACTCCTTGCGAAGCTGCTGCAGACCAAGCGAGGTCAACACGCGCAGCGCCCCTTGCCTTAATCCTACTCGGTGAATGTGCCGGCGCAGGGCCTCTGCAGACTCGGCACGTTGCGGATCGGCTTCCCCATCGCCCGCCTCGACTTGTGCCGCGAGGCCCTTGAGCAGGGTGGTTTGCCGCTCGGTCCACTTTTCACTCTGCCCTAGGGGGCGGCGGCGAACGTGCAGATGAGGGCGAGGACGATCTGGCCCAGTGGCTGAGGGTTGAGCAGCGAAGCAGTCGTGAGCCGCACCCCGGTTTCGCCGGGCGAGAAACTGGCCGGGACGGTTGTCCCGAAGTTCGACAAGCGCGCCGAGAAAGTGCTCCGGCGACGCCATCACGGTGGCGGCAGCCTCGATAAGCGGAAACCGGGTGAGTTCGTCATCCGGTACGGATGAACAAGGCGTGCAGATGTTCGGGACGAGCCGCTCTAGGGGCAGAATGAGTCCTTCCGCACGCGCGTAAGCTCGTTGAAGTGGCTCGATCGCGCGATCCTGGCCGACATCAACGCCCAACCGGGAACATAGCCCAGCGACCTCTACCGCGGCGCGCAATCGCTCACCGCAGCTCGTCGGGCCTCGTCCTCCGTCGGAAACCCTGTGGCGCAGAGCGCAATCCAGGTGGTTTCCGACAGGGCCTCCCTCGGCTTGTGAGACGCAACAGTCACGGGACGACCGTCGATGTCGATCGTCCTGATGGCGTCTTGGGTGCTCAGCGGCTTTGTGAGCCGGATGCGAAGGCGCGCCCTATATCCGACTGTCTCAACCATTGCTGAAATCTCCGGCGACCTGTCGAACGCGGAGGAAAAGCACCACCCGGCCAAGCCCACACCGAGGGAATTGCCCGCCGTGATGGTGCCTAGTACGCGACCATTTTTGCCACCATTGAGCCGGATTAGGACGGCGCGAAACGGCCTAACGGACGCCCGATGGCAAGCGGTGACGGTGTGAAACGGCGGGGCTCGGACCATCGCGGCGCGACCCTCCCCGCTTTTCAAGACCGCTGCCTTAAACCACTCGGCCACCCATCCTCGCGCGCGAAGCGGCTTCTAGCAGTCGGGTGGTCGCTGTGAAACGTCCCGGGGCGGCCAGCGCCCTCCCCGATTGACGGCGGCGCCGCCGGCGGGCATCGGCGGCGGATGGACGAGCCCGAGATCCTGATCGACGCCCGCGGGCACCGCTGCCCGGTGCCGACGCTGAAGCTGCGCCGGGCGCTGGCGGCGGCGCCGCCGGGCGCGCGGCTGCGGCTGCTGGCGGACGATCCGATGGCGCGGATCGACGTGCCGCACTTCCTGGCCGAAGCGGGGGGCGAGTTGGCTGACGTTGCGGAGGACGGCGGCGTGCTCAGCTTCACCATCGTCAAGGCCGGCGCGGCGCGGCCGCCGGCGTAGTCGCAGCTTGGTCACAACCGGCGACGGCGCCTATCCTCGCCGGATCGGACATCGGTGTTCAACCAGGCGAGCGCGCCCGGCGGCTTCAGCTATGGCGCCAACCTGATCGAGGACAATCCGACCCAGAATACGGCCGGCGTGCTCTCCGGGACGTACAGATGATGTCGCCCGGACCCGGTCGCGCGCTTCGTCCTTCCCCGATTTGAAAGGCAGGCTTACATAGGGTGCGGCGCGCCGCTCTTGAGGAGAACGGCGCGCCGCCAGGATGACCTTGTCTTCTTCCTGATCGATCGGCCGCCGCCACGAGGGACGGGAGAGCGCGGCGGCCGATCAACGCGCGTGAGGATCGCGCTCCCAGCCTGAACCCAACCTGAACGAGACTGACCGCGCCGGCCCGCCGCGCAGATTCTTCAGGCCGTCGCCGGCGACTTCACCGCCCCAGTCCGCCAGCACCTCGTCGGTGTGGGCGCCGATCGCCGGGGGCGGTCCCTGGATCGCGCCGGGGGTGGCCGAGAACCGCGGCGCCGGCGCCGGCTGGGTCACGCCCGCGACCTCGACGAAGGTCTTGCGCGCGGCGTTGTGCGGGTGGCTGGGCGCCTCCTCCAGGCTCAGCACCGGGGCGAAGCAGACGTCGGTGCCGTCCATGATCTGCGCACCACTCGTCGCGGGTCTTGGTCTTGATCACCGCGGCCAGCTTGGCCTTCAGCGTCCGGCCAGGCGTTGCGGTCCATCTGCGCCTTGAACGCCGGATCGTCGAGCCCGGCCTTCTCCAGCAGCAGGGCGTAGAACTGCGGCTCGATCGAGCCCAGCGAGATGAACCGGCCGTCAGGCGCACTCGTAGGTGTCGTAGAACTGAGCGCCGCCGTCGAGCAGGTTGGAGTTGCGCTGGTCGGCCCAGACGCCCGACGCGCTCATGCCGTAGAACATCGCCATCAGCGAGGCCGCGCCGTCGGTCATCGCGCAGTCGATCACCTGGCCCTGGCCGCTGGCCCGGGCGTGGATCACGCCGGCCAGCAGGCCGAACGCGAGGTAGAGCGCGCCGCCGCCGAAGTCGCCGACCAGGTTCAGCGGCGGCACCGGCTTCTCGGCCGTGCCGATCGCGTGCAGCGCGCCGACGATCGCGATGTAGTTGATGTCGTGGCCGGCGGCCTGGGCGTAGGGGCCGAACTGGCCCCAGCCGGTCATGCGGCCGTAGACCAGCTTCGGATTGCGCTTCAGCGCCACGTCGGGTCCGAGGCCCAGGCGCTCCATCACGCCCGGCCGGAAGCCCTCGAACACCGCGTCGGCCTTGTCCATCAGCGACAGGCACGTCTCGACGGCGGCCGGGTCCTTCAGGTCGAGCGCGACCGAGCGGCGGCCGCGCGAGGTGACGTCGCTCGGCGCCCCGCCGCGAGCGCCCATGCGGTCGATCCGCACCACGTCGGCGCCGAGGTCCTACAGCAGCATGCCGCAGAACGGCCCCGGCCCGATCCCGGCGAATTCGACGATCTTCAGTCCTGTCAGCGGTCCCTGGCGCATGGCGCGGCTCCCTTGCGATCTGTGGCGGCGATCTAAGAGCCGTGACCGGGCGTCACGCAAGCGCGGCCAACAATCGATTGGAGGCGGCGAAGGCCGCGCGCTAAGGAGGCGCGGGGGCTGATCGCGGAAGAGTCGTTGTTCAGGAGAGACCGCATGCGTTGGCCAGCCATCGCCCTGGCCGGGTTGATCGCCGCGCCCGCCGGCGCCGCCACGCTCACCGGCAAGGCCGCCTATGGCGACTGGAAGACCGACGCCCCCGGCGTCGTCCGCCAGATCACGCCGGCCGATCTGCCGCCCGATGTCGCCGCCCCCGGCATCGCACTCTCGCAGCAGGTGGCGCAGCCCCCCGGCGCGGCGCTGAAGCTGCCGCCCGGCTTCTCCGTGACCCAGTTCGCCAAGCTCGATGGCCCGCGGCAAGTCCGGGTGGCGCCGAACGGCGATGTGTTTGTCGCCGAGATGGGGACCGGCCGGATCAAGGTGCTGCGCGCGCCGGACGGCGCGGCCAGGGCGGTCCAGACCGAGGTGTTCGCCGAAGGCCTGGACCGGCCGTTCGGCATCGCCTTCTACCCGCTAGGCCCGAACCCGCAGTGGGTCTACGTCGCCAGCACCAATTCTGTCGCGCGCTATCCCTACCGGAACGGCGACCTAAAGGCGCGCGGCGCGCCTGAGACTCTGGTGCCGACGATCGCCCCGACCAAGGGCGGCAACCACACCACGCGCGACATCGCCTTCTCCGCCGATGGGCGGACAATGTTCGTCTCGGCCGGTTCGGCCTCCAACGCCGGCGAGAACCTGACCAAACTGTCGCCGGCCGAAACGTCGGCCTGGGCGGCGGGCCATGCGTTGGGCGCAGCCTGGGGCAAGGAGGAGAACCGAGCCGACGTGCTGGCCTACGACCCCCTCGGCAAGGGCGGCCATGTGTTCGCCGCCGGCATCCGCAACTGCGTCTCGATGGCGATCAACCCGGCGAACGGCGCGCTCTGGTGCGTGACCAACGAACGCGACCTGCTGGGCGACAACCTGCCCCCGGACTATGCGACGTCGGTGAAGCCGGGCGCCTTCTACGGCTGGCCCTGGTACTACATCGGCGGTCACGAGGATCCCCGCCGGGCCGGCGAACGGCCCGACCTGCGTGGTAAGGTCACCGTCCCGGACGTGCTGATCCAACCGCATTCGGCGCCGTTGGGGTTGACCTTCTACGAGGCGGCATCGGGCGCGGCGGCGTTTCCCGCGGCCTATCGCGGCCAGGCGTTCGTGGCGCTGCACGGCTCGTGGAATCGGGCCAAGCGCACCGGCTACAAGGTGGTGATCGTGAAGATGAACCACGGCCAGCCGACCGGAGAGTACGAGGACTTCCTGACCGGCTTCGTCGTCGACGACCACAGCGTCTGGGGCCGGCCGGTCGCGGTGGCCGTGGCCCACGACGGCGCCCTGCTGGTCAGCGACGACGGCGGCAATGCGATCTGGCGGGTGGCCTATGGCAAGAAGTGAGCTCTGGATCGCCGCGCTCGCCGCCGGCGCGGCGCTGGCTGGCGCCGCCCACGCCCAGACGGCGGAAGTGGCCAGGGGCGCGGAAGTGTTCGACGACCGCTGCAGCAGCTGCCACGTGCTCGATGCCGTCGGTCAGGGCCCGAACCTGCGCGGCGTGATCGGGCGCAAAGCCGGGACGGTGGCCGGTTTCCCCTTCACGGCGGCGCTGAAGGCCTCCGGCCTCACCTGGACGCCCGCGAACCTCGATCGTTGGCTCACCGGTCCGCAGAAACTGGTCCCTGGCACGGCGATGACGGCGGTCGTGCCCGACGCGCACGAGCGCCACGACCTGCTCGCCTATCTGGCGGCGTTGCGCTGAGGCTCGGCCGGCCCGCGGCGTAACCCCTCACCTTCCCACGCCTGCGGCGCGGGCCCCTCCCCTCTCCCTCCGGGAGAGGTTCTTCACTTCTCCCGCAGGGAGAGGGAGGGGCCCACGATGCGTCAGCATCGTGGGCGGATGAGGGGATACGGGGCTGCTGGTTACCGGTCGAACTGCACGTTGAAGTGCGCCGGAAACGGGGTGCCGGCGTTGTCGAGCTGGCCGGCCGGCCCGGCGGCGCGGCGCAGGTTCTGCTGCTTTAGCAGCGGTTTCAGGATCTGCGGCAGGGTGGTGCGGTTGAGGTAGTCGCCGAAGCAGGTGTGCATGCCATAGCCCCACAGCATGTAGGCGTCCCAGGGGCGGTCGGTGCGGAAGGCGTTGGCGGCCGGCAGTTCGGTCCCGTCGAACATGGCCGACAGGTTCGAGGCCATCACCATCGCGCCAGGCTTCACGCGCCGCCCGCGCAGCGTACCGTCAGCGATCCACGTCTCGCGGTTCGCGCGGCGGTAGATGATCGGGTTGACCGGGAAGAACCGCAACGCCTCGTAGACGTGCTGGGCCAGCAAGGCGTCGTCGTCCGCCCGCGCCGCGGCCTGGGCCGAGGCCAGGGCGGCCGGACGGGCCAGCAGCTGGTCGAGCGCGCGGTTGGCGGCGCAGGAGGTGGTCGGCAGCTCGCCGATCAGCAGGCCGACCAGGTTGTTGCGGACGCCGAGGTCGTCCATGCCCGGCGCCCCGCTGGCCTGCAGCGCCAGGCAACGGCCAAGGATGTCGTCGCCGCCCTTCCCGCCCGCCTTCCGAGCCGCGATGGTCTCGTCGAGATAGCCGCGAAGCGCCGCGGCGGCCGCCACCGCCTTGGCGTCGAATTCCGGGTTCGCCGCCAGGTCGATGAACAGGTACCAGAACAGGGTCGTGGTCCAGTCGATCATCTCTGCGGGGGTCGGGCCCGGCGTGCCGAAATAGACCTCGAGCAGGTGGTGGGCGGTTGGCAGAGTGAGCCCCTGGGGCACGTCGAGGGCGCCGTCTGACCTGGCGACCAGTTCCGCCGCCTTCGCGGCCACGACCGGGGCGACGATGGTCGGCAGGTCGGACCGGCGCACGACGATGCGCATGTTGGAGACGTCGCGCGTGTAGTCGGGGATGTCCTGCATGCCGAGGAAGAAGTTCGCCCCGCCGGTGATCATCTCCATGCGCGGTCCGTAGACCACCTCGAACACGTCGGCGCGTTCGAGCACGTCACGCACGTCCTGGCGGCGGGCGACGATCACCGTGCCGGTGTTGTCGTAGGCCTTCACCAGCACCCGGTTCAGCACGAGGTTTGGCTGGAAGGCGCGCAGGGCCGCGAACACGCGGCGCTGGCCCTCGGGCGATCCGAGCGCGGACCCGACGCCGCCCTTGGCGAACACGCGGGTCGCGAGCCAGGCCAGCGCGGCGATTCCGCTTAGCAACTGGGCCAGGTAACGGAGCGCCGCGATCGGCAGGTTGAGCAGGATCATCCAGCGCCGCTCAGGTCGGGTCGACGATGCCCATGCCGATCATCCGCAGCGCGGTCATGCTCGGCACGAAGAAGTATTCGCCGCCGCGCGGCTCGACGAACTGCGGCACCCGCTCGCAGATGAATGGCGCGCCGGTCCCGTCGGGGTCGGCGGCGATCACGAATTTGGCCTCGGCGTCGTGGTTGCCGACGATCGGACAGGTGTCGCTGCCGACGTTGAAGTCGAGCCCGTACTGCACCCACTGCTGCTGCACGAATTCGAACTGGCGGAACAGGCTCGAGCAGATCGCCAGGAAGACGATGCCGTGCTCGCCGGCGTCGTCCGGATTGGCGTGATCGACCTCGCCGTAAGGCAGCCCGCGACGCAGGATGCGGCGGCGGTTGTTCAGCGCCGATCCCATCCAGGCCTTCGGATCCGGCGAGGAAAAGCGCGGATCGAGCATATCGCGGGTGTTGACCCGCCGCAGGTGCGACGTGACCGGACAGGCGGCGCCGGCCGGATCGGAACGGTAGACGAAGTCCACGTACTTCGCGGCGATCTGGGCGAGCCTGGCCCTGTCTTTCGCCGCCTGCGCGGCGGCCAACTCGGCGTTGAACGCCTGCCACGCCGCGAAGGTCGGCGCGGCCATCAGCGGCACGCCGTCGTTCCAGCGCCCGACCAGCTTGGCCGAGACGGTCGCCTGCGCCTCGTCGGGCGCAACGCCCATCACCGACGCATAAGTCTGGCCTTGCGCCTTCATGTAGTTCGCAAAGCTGGCGACGTTCTCATGCAGCTTGCGGTAGGCCATGAAGGTTCCGTTGCGGCTGAACTCGATTGGCATCGCCGCGCCGGGGATCTCCTGCGCCTCGTCCGGATAGCCGAGCAGAAACTCGCCGGTGGCCAGCGGCGCCCAGCTCCGATCGGGCAGCAGCTTGCCGCCGCCGACCTTCTTGATCGCCTCGGCCGCGCGACCGTACTGGCCGATGAAGACCGGATCGCCGAAGCCGTCCGACAGGCCGAAATGCTCCTTGTTGCTCGGAACCATCGCGCCATCGGCTTGGCGAAGTACGGCCGACATGTCCTGGTACGGAGCGCCCGTTGGTCCGTGTCCGGACAGAAGTTCGACACCACCTTCGGACGTCGCGCAGAGGCCTTGCAGCCACTGCGTCTGAGCCTCCAGCTCCGGGATCGGCGCGCCGGTGTCGTCCATCTCGGCGTTCATCGAGACCAGCAGGTGGACTGGCTTCTCCCCGGCCCGCCGCCAGATCGCGTCGCGCTTGTCGAGCCAGGGCGTGTCCCCCAGCATCGCCGCGCGCTTCTCCATGCCGTCGATGAACTCGTCCGGCATGCCACGCAGGGTGCGGACCGGAACCTCGAGCGCCAGCAGCCCGAGAAAGCTGAAGGCGACGTTCAGCGCCACCTTCGGCTTCACCAGCTGCACCTCGCCCGGATAGTCCTCGAGTCCCTGCGCGCGGATCACGTCGGTCAGCTTGGGGCGGTGGGTGCGCAGCAGCGGCTCGCCGCGCTTGGGGTTCACCCAGCGGGCGGCGGTGGTGACGTGCGGGCGCAGCGCCTCGACAAAGGTTCGCCCCTTCGCCGCGTCGTGAATGGTGAGGAAGAAGTAGCGCGCCTTGGGGAAACCGAGGCGACCGTAGGCGCGCAGGATGCCGCCCTGGATGTCCGCCAGGTCGAGCTCACGCATCGCTGGCCTCCGGAAACTGGCTGCGGACGACGCCGGGGGGTTGGGTTGGTCCGCCGAGGTCGTCGGGCCGCACCTTGGCGACGAATGTGGCGAAGGCCGCGCGCAGCTGCGCGGGGCTGGCGCCTTGCTGGGCGACGGCGAAACGGGTGAACGCCTGCTGCAGGTAGAGCGCCTTCAGTACGTCGCGCAGAGTCGAGTTCGGCGCGGTCGGGAGCGGCCTGGCCCCCCGCGTCATCACCAGCATGTAGTCGAACACGACGCCGGCCGCCGCCAGAGCCACGACAAGTCCGAGGCCGGCCCACCAGGGCAGTTGCGCCATCGCGGCGAACCCGAGGGCGGCGAGCACGCCCAGCACCGGTGCGATCGCGAGCTGGCCCAGCGAGAGGCTGGGGAACGGCGGCGGCGTGATCCAGTAGTCGTTGAACGGCATGGTCGTCTCGACCTGCCCCTTCAGCACGAAGTCGGCGAAGGCCGCGGCGTCGTGGTCGGCGCTGAAGCCGTAGCAGTACTCGAACACGCTGCAGAGTTCCGGCCTGGCCAGCGTCCATAGCTCCTCGAGCCACGCCTTCGGCTCGTCGGCGCCCTCCGCGGGGTCGAAATCGCCGACGAATGCGAGGTAGGGGCACGCCAGCCGGTCGGACGGCTGCGCCGCCAGCAGGTCGGTCGCCTTGATCGCCGAGACGATCGAGTCGGCCGGATCGCGGCCGTTGTAGTAGGGGGCGTCGATCACGAAGATCCGCACGAAGTGGGTGCGCAGGCTGCGGGCGAACGGGCTTGGGATGCCGATCTGCTCCGACGCCGGCGACTGCAGCGCCGTCGGCAGCGCCTCCAGCGCATCGCGCACCATGTGCACCGGCGAACTCCTGAACCCGCCATGCTCGACGATGCCGTGGTTGTCGATCGGCAGGAGCGCGGTGAAGAAGTAGTGGCCGCCGTCGAGGTCAGGCATCCTGACCCTCCTGCAGCGGCGCGCCCAGCTTCTCCACGCGCTGGACCCGCGGCGGCCCGGCCCCCTCCCCGCCCCAGCGGTGGCGCACGAAGCTGCAGCGATGCTCGTCGGCGCGCTCGGTGTCGAGGCTGGCGACCGGCGCGAAGCCCGGCGCCCCCAGCGCGCCCTGCGCCTGGCGCAGCAGCGCGCGCCAGGCCTGGGCGAACGCCGCATCGTCGGCGGGCATGCTCGCCGCCAGCGCGCGGATCGCGGCCGCCACCCGCAGCGCCTGCTTGATGTCGCGCTGCCCCGAGCCAGGGGTCGCGTTGTAGTAGTAGTTGGTGTCGACCTGGTTGGCCCGGATGTAGTCCTTGAACGGCGTGATCGGGATCGAGTGCGGGTACTTGGTGCTCGAGTACCAGAACAGGTCCAGCCCGCCCGGAATGCCGTCGGCGAAGGCGTCGATGTACTGGTCCCAGGTGCCGTTGAAGTTGCTGCAGAACAGCACGTAGTCGTTCTTCAGCGACTGCGCCGGCTGACCCATCTGCGGCCACTGATCGCGCTTGATGATCACCCAGCGGGCGAAGTGGATCAGCGAGAGACCGAGCAGTCCCGAAAGCGTCGTCGGGATGGCGCGCGCGACCATGAAGATCAGCCGGTTGACCCAGGTCCATGCCGGCGGAACGGGCGTCAGCACGTTCATCGCATAGGCCTTGCCCGCGGTGTTCGACATGGACGCCCCCGACGCCGTTACCTACCGGCGCGCAAACATCGGCGCGCTTCCGCTCACGGTTGTTCTAATGACGAAACCAAGGCCGGACAAAGGCTTTGTGGCCGCTACGGGCGCCTCTCCGGCCGGCCCGGGGGCCAATGCCGCGTATCGGCGACCAGCGCCGGACCATGCAGGAACCCGCTGACGTTGTTGTCGATCTGGTTGTCGAGGGCGGGCGCCGCCGTCGCCAGCGGACCGCTGGATCTTCTCCCCAGAGTTGACCCTTGAGACCAACGCGTCGATATGGCTTAGATGACTGCCTACCGAGGCCTGGCCACGCCGAAGTCCTCGGAGCGTTTTAAGCTGTATATCACGCTTGTTTCAGAGTTTTTCGGTATGCTTTCAGTCTAGGAGCAGTGTCGGACATGTTCAGAGTTACGGCGGACAGTGCGGAGACGTGCGAGATCGAGCCTGACAAGCTCCTGATCGGGCATGGAACCTGAACGTCGCGTGTCCGAAACTTTCGATAAGAAACTGTCCTTCATAATGAAGGCGCTGTCGATCAGCCGCGGGACTCTGGCCGCGGAGCTGGGGGTCGACAAGTCGGTGGTGGGACGCTGGGTCGCCGGCCGGGTGCAACCCTCCTCCCACAATCTCGCGCGGCTCTCGGCCTACATCGCCACGACCGTCGATGGTTTCACCACCCTGGACTGGGAGCGTCCGATCAACGGCCTTGCGCAAATGCTGGGCGCGAGCCCGGAGGTGGCGCGCCAGCCCGTCGACACCGTCAGCCTGCCACTGATCTCCGACAGCCGGGCGACGACGCTGCGCCGCGGCGGCGCTTACGAAGGCTTCTTCCGCACCACCCGTCCCTACGCGCAGTATCCTGGACGCTTCATGCACGACGTCATCCGGATCCGTCGCGGCGATGAAGGCGACCTGCGCTTCCTGCTGATCAACGGTGGGGTGAGGGTGGAGGGCCTGGTTCTGCTGCTGCAGAACCAGCTGTTCATCATCAGCGCCGAACACACCAGCGGCTCGTTCGCCTTTGCGATCCTGAACGGCGTCAACACGGTGCAAGCCGGCGTGCTCGACGGCCTGCTGATGTGGTGCTCGCTCGACGCGGCGCGCAGCCCGACCGCATCGGCCATCCTGCTGGAGCGCGTCGGCGAGCTGACCGGCGACGAAGCGGCGGACGACGCCCAGTTCGCCCAGCTCTGCGCAGCCGATCCACTGGCGCCGGAGGGCTCGCTCCCGCCGGAGGTCGTCAGTCACCTGACCCGGGACATCGGTCCCAGCCAGATCCCGCGCGGCGGCGACTGGCTGCTGACCCTGCCGCTGTCGCGCTCCCTGGCCCGCGGCGTAGGCCCGCAGATTCCGGGTTTTCGCGCCTAGACCCGGCGACGGCGGACAGACCTGCCTCCCGCCTGCGCCAAAATCCACCCTTGGCGCTGGGCGCCCCGGCCCTCTAAGCTCGCGCGAAAGGAGCGGCGGTGCCGATTCACGCTCGGATTTTAATTGTCGCGCGCGAGGACGAGCGGGCCGGCCCCCTGGCCGACGGCCTCGATCGGCTTGGCTGGCGCACCGTGACCGCGCGCGGCCCCTACGCCGCGATCGCCGCCCTGGGCGACCTGCAGATCGAGGCGGCGATCGTCGACCTGATCGGCGCCAGTCCCGAGACCCTGTCGTTCGCCCGTCGGCTGAAGGCGGCCTGCGCGCCCCGCCGCCTGCCGGTGATGGCGATCGCCGATCCGGACCCGGAGCTTGCCACGCACGGCTTCGACCTGGCGCTGGCCCCGCCGCTGCACCCCTCGCAGGCGGTGATGCGGCTGGAGAGCCTGGTGCGTATGTCGGTGGCCGAGGAGGAGTTCGAGCTGCGGCTCGAGACCTTCGCCGAACGCGGGCGGCGGCTCGAGCTTCCGGAACCCGAGCCCGGCCCGTTGCGGGTGCTGTGCGTCGGAGAGCCGGCGCCGCAGTTCCTGGCGCTGTCGAACGCGCTGGCCAGCTTCGAGGCCCAGGTCGTCGGCGCTTTCACCTCGTACACGGCGTTCGACTATCTGCACGAGCGGGCGTTCGACGCCGTGGTGCTGTGGGCGGGCGAGAATCCGAACGAGGCGCTCTCGATCATCGCCGGCATGCGCCGCAACACCCGGCTCTATCACATCCCCGCCTTGCTCTATCAGCGCGGCGCGCCCGACATCGCCGCGGTCGACGCGTTCAACAAGGGCGTCAGCGACGTCGCCTCGCCCGAGACCTCCGAGATCGACACCGCCAAGCGGGTGCTGGAGCTGGCGCGCGCGTTCCGCCGCCAGAGCGCGATCCGCCGCGCGCTGGAGCGCGCCAAGAGCTCGGGCCTGATGGACGCCTCGACCGGGCTTTTCACCCGCGACCTGTTCGCCGCCCACCTGATGCGCCTGGCCGCCGCCGCCCGTGTACGCAACCGTCCGCTGGCGGTCAGCGTGCTGAAGGTGGCCGAGCGGGCCGACGTGACGGTGGCCCGGGCCGGCGGCTGGCTCGACCGCGCCATCCCGCAGATCGGCTCGATGATCGGCCGGCTGGTCCGCGCGGAGGACACCGCCGCCCGGCTCGGGCCCGAGGTGTTTGCGCTCGCGCTGCCCGCCACCAGCCTGCCGGCCGCCCGCCTCACCGCCGAGCGCATCGCCGCGGTGATCGGCTGCACCGCGTTCGAGGCCGGCCCCGAGCGTCAGCCGTTCGTGGTCGAGTTCGACATCGGCGTGGCCGAGGTGGTCGCCGGCGAAAGCGCGGCCAGGGCCCTGGAGCAGGCCGCCGCGCAGGCGACCGAGCGGCAGGCGAGCTGAGCCCGGTGGGACCAGGACCGCCGCCCGGCGCTTCATGGTTGAATTACCTGGTCCCGATGGCCGTGGTCGTGGCCGTGGTGCTGCTGCGCAACAGCCGGCCGCGGCGCCTGCGCATCGAGACGCTCTGGGTGCTGCCGACCGTCTATGTGGCGTTGCTGGCCCTTGCGCTCTACGAGGCGCCGCCGCCGGTGACGCCGGTCGCGATCGGGCTGCTGGCGCTGGGCATCGTCGTCGGCGCGGCCATCGGTTGGCAGCGCGGCCGGCTGATGCAGATCCACATCCATCCCGAGACCCACGACATGACCTCGCGCGCCTCGCCGATCGGGCTGGTGTTCATCCTGGGCGTGCTGATGCTGCGTTACGCCGCGCGCGACCTGCTGGCCGGCAACGCGGCGAGCTTGCACGTGCCGATCGTCGCGATCGGCGATGCGTTCATCACTCTGGCGGTGGCGATGCTGTCGGTGCAACGGCTGGAAGTCTGGATGCGCGCCTCGCGCATGCTGGCCGAGGCAAAGAGCGCCACCGGCCCGCCGCCGCCGTCAAGCATCGTCAGCTAGGTTCTGTCCTCACGGTCCGGCGAGAGCGCCGTTGTCGCCAGGTCGGAAGTCGCGCCGGCCCCGGCTCTGGCGATCGACCGTCGGCATGGCGCCCGACGATCACCTGTCTCGGCCCGCCGGCGCCGAGGCCGCATCGAGGGCGGCGAATTCTTCGTCGGTCAGCCGCCAGTCGAGCGCGCCCAGGTTGGCCTTGGCGTGATGGGCCTTGGTCGCGCCCGGGATGGGGATGACGCGGGGATCGCGGGCGAGCAGCCAGTTCAACGCGGCCTGGCTCTGGCTCGCCTGGTGCGCCTGGGCGACCTCGGCGAGCGCGCGGCGGACCGCGATCGAGCCTGTCCGGCTTGGCGTCCGCGGGCGGCCCCGCCAGCCGCCCCGAGGCCAGCGGGAAATAGGCCACGAGGGCGACGTCCAGTTCGCGACAGGCCTCGAGCACGCCGTTGGTCTCGGGATCGCGGTGGGCGAGGCTGTAATGGACTTCGTTGGCGGCAAGCGGGATGTTGGCGCGCGCGAGCCGGTCGGCGACCCGCCGCATCTGGTCGGCGTTGAAGTTGCTGACGCCGACGTGCTTGGCCTTGCCGGACTTCACCGCCTCGGCCAGGCCGTCGGCGAACCCGCCAAGGTCGGCGAACGGGAAAGGGAAATGCACGTAGTAGAGGTCGACAGAGGCAAGCCCCAGCCGGGCGAGCGAAGCGTCGAGCGCGCCCATCAGCTGGCGCGGCGACGTGCGGGCGATGAATGGCGCGAATTTGCTCGCCACGAATACCGGCCGGCCGTCCTTACGGACGCACTCGCCGATCAGCCGCTCGGACTTGCCGAAACCATAGACCTCCGCCGTATCGACGAAACCGCCGCCCGAGTCGACGAGCGCCTGGTAAGTCTCGAACACTGGCGTGTCGTTCGCGCCGTAGCTCCAGCGGTTCGTGCCGACCCCGATGGCGGGAACCTCGGCGCCCGTCCTGCCGAGGGGGCGGAGCGGCGCTGTCTGCATTACGCATCTCCGACATTGCGACGCGCCGAGCTTAGCCGCTCTGCGACTCGCCTCTCAAGCCATGGACTGGCCGTCAGCCTTGGGCGAGAGACCTAACGCGGCGCCGCCGTCGCGTCGGTGCGCAGGCGCGCGCCGTCTTCGAGCCAGGCGTCTTCACGGCGCCAGGTGTGGATATCCCCGCAGCGGTCGCAGCGGAAGCTGTACTCGCCGCGCAGGGCCTCGAACGCCGAGGCGCGCAGGCGGTAGACAGTGTGCACGTTCGTGCCCAGCTTCGGGCACTTGATCAGCACGCGGCTGATGACGTCGGTCATCGGCGCGGCCGGTAGGGCGCGCGCTTCGGCGGACCGCCGGTCGTTGCGCTGGCGTCGCGGTGGCGGAAGATCAGCCGGCCGCGGGTGAGATCGTAGGGGGTCATCTCGACCGTGACCCGGTCGCCCACCATGCTGCGGATACGGTGCTTGCGCATCTTTCCGGCGGTGTAGACCAGGACCATATGCTCGCTGTCGAGCCGCACGCGGAACTGCCCGCCGGGGAGGATCTCGTCGATCACGCCTTCGAGTTCGAGCGGTTCTTCCTTGGCCATGCGGCTCCCTTGAAAACGTTACGTGGAGACCGGGAAGGACCGGCGAGGCCGACCCTTCCCGGCGCCGAAAGCCTTAAAGCGCTTGCAGCTGGCCAGCGGACATCTTGCCGCTGCGCTTGTCGCGCTCGAGCTCGTAGCTGACCTTCTGGCCTTCATGCAGCGAGCCCAGACCCGCGCGTTCGACCGCGGAGATGTGGACGAAAACGTCGTTGCCGCCGTTTTCAGGCTGGATGAAGCCAAAGCCTTTTTGGCCGTTGAACCACTTGACAGTACCGGATTCCATAGATCGTCCCTTTCCGGACAATAGTTCTTGCGCCGAACCTCGGCCGCAAGGTCAAATTTTCGGAGAGGGTCGTTAGATCTTTCCGATACTGAACCGAAGTTCAGGCCGAAAGGTAGGCGAGCCAAAACGATATTTGATTTCCATACAATGGCGCATTTTGCGCCGATCCGCAAGGCGCACGTCCAAAAAAGACTTGGAACGCCCGGCCAAGCTATTGAATCGACTGGCCCGTCCAACCGAACGTCGCCCTCGGGCGGCGCCGCCCGCGGCGGAGGCTAGGACGTGATCGCCTTGCGCGCGCCGAGGCGGCGGATCGCGATGCGGGCGACGACGTAGGTCGCCATCACCGCAACCACGGCCACGGCCCCAACGGCCAGCTCCGGCGCGGGCGCCGGAATGGGCTGGCGGTAGTGGTGACCTAGCAGGAAAGCGAACGCAGGTACGGACGCAACGATTGCGACCACCACGCCCAACAGAACTTTCAACGGACTCTCCACTGTGCTGCAACAACTCGCTATCCGCGCGCTGTCCCGTTTTGGGCGCACCGCGACGGCTGCTTACAAATTACGTGCCCTGGGCCGCGTTAGACGGCGTGTGAGCCAACCCCGCGTCTCGCCCTTGGTCTGGTCGAGCGTCGCACCTTTCGACGCCGCATCGGCCTACCCGCTCTGATAGCATGAGCAAGTCGGCTCAGCCTAGAGCGGCGAAACGGCGCAGGCCTGGTCGTCGCGCGGAACGGGTCGATAGGGACGACGTCAGGCGGCCTTGGCCAGGCGCGCGAGTTCCTTCAGCACGCGCTCGGCCGCGCCGAGGCGTTGCGCGGGCGTCTCCCACTCGCCCTTGATCACCACCTTCTGGTCGGGCCGGAGCCGCCAGAGATTGGCGTTCTTCTGGATGAAGGCGACCAGGCCGGCCGGATTGGCGAAATGGTCGTCGCGGAAGCTGGCGAGCGCGCCTTTGGGGCCGACGTCGATCTTCGAAACATTTGCTTCCCGGCACAAGCCTTTGATCGCAACAACTTTTAGCAGCTGGTCGGCCTCGGGCGGCAGCGGACCGAAGCGGTCGATCAACTCGGCGGCCAGCGCTTCGCGGTCCTCGGCCTTCTCGGCGTCGGAGAGGCGGCGATAGAGCGCCAGGCGCACGTTGAGGTCGCGCACATAGTCTTCCGGGATCAGCACGGCCGCGCCGGTGTTGATCTGGGGCGACCAGCCGCGGTCCAGGCTCACCGGTTCCGCCCCGCCTTTCGCGCGCAGCTCGGCGACCGCGTCCTCCAGCATCTGCTGGTAAAGCTCGACCCCCACCTCGCGGATGTGGCCGGACTGCTCGTCGCCCAGCAGGTTGCCGCCGCCGCGGATGTCGAGGTCGTGGCTGGCCAGCTGGAAACCGGCGCCGAGGCTGTCGAGCGACTGCAGCACCTCCAACCGCCGTTCCGCCCCCGCCGTAATCGGCCGCTCGAACGGCGTGGTGAGGTAGGCGTAGGCCCGGGACTTGGCCCGCCCCACCCTGCCCCGCAGCTGGTAGAGCTGGGCCAGGCCGAACATGTCGGCGCGGTTGACGATCAGGGTGTTGGCGGTCGGGATGTCCAGCCCGCTCTCGACGATGCTGGTCGAGAGCAGCACGTCGTAGCGACCGTCGTAGAACGCGGCCATCACGTCCTCGAGCTGGGTCGGCGCCATCTGGCCGTGGCCGACCACGAAATGGACCTCAGGCACCTCCTCGCGCAGGAACTTGGTCAGCTCGCCAAGGTCGGCGATCTTCGGGGTGACGAAATAAGACTGCCCGCCGCGGTACTTCTCGCGCAGCAGCGCCTCGCGGATGCCGACCGGGTCGAACGGGGTGATGTAGGTGCGCACCGCCAGGCGGTCGACCGGCGGGGTGGCGATGATCGACATCTCGCGGATGCCCGAGAGCGCCATCTGCAGCGTGCGCGGGATCGGCGTTGCGGTCAGGGTCAGCACGTGGACGTCGGCGCGCAGCGCCTTCAGCGCCTCCTTGTGCTTGACCCCGAAGTGCTGCTCCTCGTCGACGATCACCATCCCGAGGTCCTTGAACGCGACCTGTTTGCTGAGCACCGCGTGGGTGCCGATGACGATCTCGATCTCGCCCTTCTTCAGCCCTTCGCGGATGGCGTTGGCCTCGGCCGTCGGCACCAGGCGCGAGAGCCGGCCGATCCGCACCGGCCAGCCCTGGAAGCGGGCGTTGAACGTCGCGTAGTGCTGGCGCGCCAGCAGCGTCGTCGGGCAGATGATCGCCACCTGCCGTCCGCTCATCGCCATCACGAACGCGGCCCTGAGCGCCACCTCGGTCTTGCCGAATCCGACGTCGCCGCAGATCAGCCGGTCCATCGGCCGGCCGGCCTCCATGTCGGACAGCACGTCGGTGATCGCGTTCAGCTGGTCTTCGGTCTCCTCGTAGGGGAACCGGGCGCAGAACTCGTCGAACACCCCGTGCGGCGGATGGGCCTCCTCGACGTGCTTGAGCGCGCGGGCGGCGGCGATCGCGATCAGGCCCTCGGCCATCTCGCGCAGCCGCTCCTTGGCCCGAGCCTTGCGCGCCTGCCAGGCGGCGCCGCCCAGCTTGTCGAGCTGCACGTCCTCGCTGTCGGCGCCGTAGCGGGTCAAGAGGTCGATGTTCTCGACCGGCAGGTAGAGCTTGGAGGCCGCGGCGTAGTCGATTTCCAGGCAATCGTGCGGCGCTTCCTGCACCTCCAGGGTCTTCAGACCGACGTAGCGGCCGATGCCGTGATCGATGTGAACGACCAGATCGCCCGGAGAGAGTGCGCTGGCCTCGGCCAGAAAGTTGGCGGCGCGGCGGCGGCGCCGCGGGCGAGCCAGGCGGTCGCCGAGGATGTCGGTCTCGGAGATGACCGCGAGGTTGTCGGTCTCGAATCCAGCGTCCAGCGGCAACACCACCCGCTGCAGCTTCTTCGGGTCCGCCGCCTTCGCCGCCTGCCAGTAGGGCGAGAACAGCACGTCGGTCAGCCCGTGGTCGGCCAGCATCCCCCCGAGCCGTTCTGACGCGCCCTCGGACCAGGAAGCGAACAGCACCCGCTTGCCATCGGCCACCAGCCGGCGGGCGTGGTCGGCGGCGGCCTCGAACAGGTTGACGCTGTCCTGCGCCCGCTCGGCGGCGAAGTTGCGCCCGAGCTTGGCGCCGAGGTCGACGACACCCGGGCCGGCGTCCTGGCGGAACGGCTCGAACCGGCGCAGCGGGTGGGCGACGAGGCGTCCGTCCCACTCGGTATTGGAAAGGTAGAGCGCCGAGGGCGGCAGCGGGCGGTAGTGCGCCTTGCGCTCGGCGCCCACGCGCGCGTCGTAGGCGTCGGCGATCATCGCCAGGCGCTCGTCGCGGGCGGCCCCCGCCAGGTGGTCGAGCCCGATCAGGGCGTCAGCCGGCAGGTAGTCGAACAGGGTCTCCACCCGCGCATAGAGCAGCGGCAACCAGTGTTCGAGGCCAGCCCGGCGCGCGCCCGCGCTCACGGCGGCGTAGAGCGGATCGTCGCCGGCGGCGCCAAAGGCGGCGACATAACCCTTGCGGAACCGCGCGACCGCGTCGGCGTCGAGCAACGCCTCGCTGACGGGCAACAGGTCGACCCGCTTCAGCTGCCTGGTCGAGCGCTGGGTCTCGCGGTCGAACGCACGGATGGCGTCCAGCGTGTCGCCGAACAGGTCGAGCCGGACGGGCTCGTCGGCGCCCGGCGGGAAGACGTCGATCACCCCGCCTCGCACTGCAAACTCGCCCCGCTCGGAAACGGTCGAGGCGCGGTGGTAGCCGTTGATGGCGAAATAGCGCTCGAGCTCGGCCATATCGACATCGGCGCCGACCTCGGCCGAGTAGCCGGCGGCCAGCACCAGGTCCTTCGGCGGCAGGCGCTGGAGCAGCGCCGGCGCGTGCGTGAGCAGCAGCGCCGGCTGTTTGCCCCAGCCGCCGCGCGCGAGCCGGGTCAGCGTCGCCATCCGCTCGGCCGAGACGCCGGCGGAGGGGCCGACACGGTCGTAGGGCAGGCAGTCCCACGCCGGCAGCCGCAGGATCTCCATCTCCGGCGCGAAGAATCCGAGCGCAGACTCGAACGCCATGGCGCGCGAGCCGTCGCGGGCGACGAACACGTTGAGGCCGCCGCGGGCGCGCGCCAGATCCGCCATCACCAGGGCGTCGAACCCCTCGGGGACCCCGGTCAGCTCCAGGGCGTCACGGGCCTGCGCAGCGCGCTTGATGTCTTCGGCGAGGGCCAATCCGGTTCCCTAAAGGTCAGGTGTGCGGGCCGCGCGACTGCGGGCCGCTGGCATGGAACGCGCGGATGAGACCGATCACGTCGGTGGCGAACGGCGGCGGGGCGGCCTCGCTGACGATCCAGCCATAGACGTCGTGGTCGGGCAGATCGAGCAGCTGTTCGAACACAACGGTCTGGTCTTCGGTCAGCGACTGGCCATGGCTGTCCGCGAACGGACCCAAAATCAGGTCCGCTTCCCGAAACCCGCGCCGCCAGGCGCGGAACCGCAGCCGCTTGAGCCTCGTCTCATCCATCCGAAGAGGCGGGATATAGGCGAAGGCGGCGCCGTCGGCCAGGGCCGGACGGGCGCTACTCGCCGAAAGTCGCGCCGGGCGTCAGCGGGGCAAGCCGGATCAGCCGGCTGTCCTCGACGGCGGCGGTGCGGTGCTTGACGTGCTCGCGGTAGCCCGGGTCAGTGACCATCGCCAGGAAGGCGCCGGCGCTCGGATACTCGGCGATGAAGGCCAGGTCCCAGCGTTCGTCCTGCGGTCCCGTGACGACCCCCTCCGGCCTGCCGGCCCAGATCTGCCGCGCGCCGACCCGGGCGAACACCTCGGCCGAGGTCCTCCCGTAGGCGCGGTAGGCGTCCAGCCCGGTGAGCCCCCTGCCGTGGTCGGGATGGTCCGGCGGGTAATCCGCCAGCGGCTTCAACCGGATCAGGTTCAGCATCTGGATCGGCGTGTCGCGCGGCAGCGCCTTGAAGGCGTCGAACTGCGGCCGGGTGGGATCGATCGAGCCGGACATGCGAACCCCCTGCGCGAACGGCGCGCCGTGGCGTGGCGGACCATCGCCCTGTAGGCTCGCTGTGCGCGAGAACACAAGCCTGACCCGGAGCGGAACGTGACGTCCAGCGACACCGTCAAGATCGACCGCCAGGGCGCTGTCGCCCTGATCACCCTCAACCGCCCGGCGGCGCGCAACGCGATCAATGTCGAGCTCTGCGCCGCCTTCTGCGACGCGGTCGCCGCGAGCCAGGACGCCCGCTGCATCGTGATCACCGGCGCCGACCCGGCGTTCTGCGCCGGTCTGGACCTGAAGAACCTCGGGACCGACCGCCTCTCGGAACTGCCGAGCTACGCCCGGGCGCTGGAGAGCTCGGGCGTCCCGCTGATCGCCGCCGTCAACGGCGCGGCGGTGACCGGCGGTTTCGAGATCGCGCTGGGCTGCGATTTCATCGTCGCTTCCGAGCGGGCGGTGTTCGCCGACACCCACGTGCGCGTCGGCGTCTACCCCGGTCCGGTGCTGGTCGACCTGCCCCGCCGGATCGGCATGGCCTGGGCGCGCGAGATGTCGATGACCGGCAACTTCGTCGACGCGGCGACCGCCCTGCGCATCGGCCTGGCCAACCATGTCGTGCCGCACGCAGACCTGCTGCCCTTCGCCCTTCAGCTCGCCGCCCAGATCGCCGAGGCCGACCCGCGGATGATCAGCGCCATGCGCGCCGATTGGAACGCCAACGTCGGCCCCCCGGTCGCCGAAGCCCGGCGCATCCATGCCCAACATGCGATCGGCGGCGGCTTCACCCAGAGCCGCGGCGCCGACATCGCCGGGCGGCGCGAAGCCGTGCTGGCCCGCTCGCGCGACCAGCGCGGCGGCTAGGTTACGATCACCCGCGCACCGGCCAGAACGGAACGAGCATCGGCGTCCGCTTGCGATAGTCGGCGTAGGCCGGACCCAGCTCAACGCCGAGGAACCGCTCCTCGGTCTTCGCCTTGATCGCGAACCCGAGCGCCATCAGCGCCGCGCCCGCCAGGCTGCCCAACATGGCGATCTGGCCGCCCAGCGCGAAGGCGGCGAGGATCAGCCCGGTGTAGATCGGGTGCCGGACGAGGCCGTAAGGGCCGCGGTCGACGATTGCATGCCCCTCTTTTCGGGTCACCGTGCTCGACCACAGGTCGCCGAGAGTCAGGCGCGCCCACCAGGTGAAGCCGAGGCCGACGGCGATCGCGCCCGTGAACGCCCACTCGGTCCCGGCCGGCAGTCGCCAGAGGGGCTCGAGCGGCGAAGCGAACCGGCCCGCGATCGCCCGCAGGTGGGCGCTCTGAGCCATCAGGGCCGCGCCGAGGATGGTCGGGATCAGGTCGAACGCGCGGACGCGCAGCGAGACGCGGGCCTTGGTTCGCCGGCTCCAGGCCGCGGCCAGGCCCCACGAGAGAACCCAGGCGAACCACAGAATCGCGCTGACCGTGAAGGGCCTCACGGGCGCGCGGCCGTCGGCGCCGATTCCTGCAGCAACTCGGCCAGATACTGCTTCCAGGCGACCGCGTAGGTGTGGGTGCCGTGGCCGTGGGTGTTGGGGCCGATCGGCAGCAACACGAAACGACCGTGGGGTATCTGCTTCACCGCCCGCTCCGCCAGTCCCAGCTCGGGCGGGTTGATGAAGTCGTCGGCGGAGTTGACCCACATCACTTGCGCAGTGATCTGGCCGAGGCGAGCCGAGGGGTCGTAGTCGCGCGAGGAATCGACCTGATAGAGCGTGTCGTTGGCGTCCATTCCCTTCAGCTCGGCGGCGGTGACCCGGGCGACATAGGCGTCGGCGTCGTCGCGCGTCGGCAGGGCCTTCTGCATCTGATGTGGGGCGCTGCCGGCGATCACCTCGATATCGGCCGCCGTGGTCAGGGACTGGACCGGCTCCTCGGCGTAGTCACCGCCCTTCCAGGCCGGATCGTTCCGGATCGCCTGGACGATCATGTCGCGCCAGACCCGGTTGCGGCCAGCGATCTGGACGGTGTTGCAGGCTAGCGGCATCAGCGAGTCCATCATGCCTGGCCAGACCTCACCCCACATGAAGGCATGCATGCAACCCATTGAAGTGCCCATAACAAGCCGAAGATGGTCGACCTTCAGACCCTCGGTCACCAGCCGGTGTTCGGCCTCGACCATGTCGACGTAGCCGTAGTGCGGGAAGCGGGCGTGCAGCCCGTCGCTGGGCTTCGACGATTTGCCGTGGCCGAGGTCGTCCGGAAAGATCAGGAAGTAGCGCGCCGCATCCAGCAACTGTCCCGGCCCGATCAGCTCGCCGGTGAACTCCGGCCGGATCAGGCTGTGACCAGAGCCGCCGGTGCCATGCATGATCAGCACGGCGTTGTCGACATGGCCGGCGACGTCGCGGTGCGGCGAACCGAACGTGTAGTAGTGCAGTCTGAGCTCGGGCAGTGTTTCGCCGTCGGCGAAGTGGAAGTCGCGGATCACGAAGTCGCCCTCGGCCGGCTGCGGCGCAGCCGGAGGCGACGACGTCGCGGCGATGGCGGCGGACCCGAAGACGAGGGCGAGGGCCGCAAGGCAGGCGGCGATTTTCGGCACGGGCTGCGCAGCTCCCAGTGAAGCGGGCGCGACTTTCGTCCCCAGCCTGCGCCGACGCAAGCCAGGCGCTAATATCGCCTCATGCGTCCCGAGATTCTCTTTCCCCTGTTCGCGCCGATCACGGCGCTGAAGGGCGTCGGACCGCGCGTCGCGCCCGCGCTGGAGAAGGTGGCCGGCCCGATCGTCCGCGACGTGCTGTTCGTTCTGCCCCAGAACCTGGTGCGCCGTCAGCTCTCGACCGCGGCAGACGCCCGTGAAGGCGAGGAGCAGACCTTCGTCGTGCAGATCGAGGCGCATCTGCGCCCCGGCCGCCCTGGCCATCCCTGGAAGATCCGCACCTTCGACGGCACTGGATTCATCTCGCTGATCTTCTTCCGTGCTCCCGGCTTACGGCTCGAGCAGGCGCATCCGAAAGGCGCCAAGCGGATCGTCAGCGGCCGGATCGAGCGCAACGCCTACGATCACGAGTTGCAGATCGTCCACCCGGACTACCTCTGGCCCATCGAGCGGGCCAGCGAGGTGCCGGAGATCGAAGCGATCTACCCGGCGACCGCGGGGCTGCCGTCGCGGGCGGTCCGTCGCTTCGCTCTGGAAGCGCTCGAACGCGCGCCACGTCTGCCGGAATGGCTGGACGACGCCTGGCTGAAGCGGCAGCGCTGGCCCGCCTGGCGCGAGGCCTTCGAGGCCGCGCATCATCCAGCCAGCGAGGCGGATCTGTCGCCGCAGTCCCCTGCCCGCCGGCGCCTGGCGTTCGACGAGCTCCTGGCGCACCAGCTGGCGCTGGCGCAGCGCAAGGCGGCGAGGCGCGCCGAGCCGGCGCGGGTGATCGCGGCGAGCGCGCTGGCGGACCGGGTCGAAGCCGACCTGCCGTTCCGGCTGACCGGCGCGCAGGTGCGCACCCTCGCCGAAATCCGCGGCGACCTGGCCTCCGGCGAGCGGATGAGCCGGCTGGTCCAGGGCGACGTCGGTTCCGGCAAGACCGTGGTCGCGATGCTGGCGATGGCCGACGTCGCGGCGGCCGGCCTGCAGTCGGCGCTGATGGCGCCGACCGAAATCCTCGCTCGCCAGCACTTCGAAACCCTGGCCGCGCCGCTGGCCACCCACGGACTCAAAGCCATCCTGCTCACTGGCCGCGACAAGGGCGCCGGCCGCGCCGAGAAGCTGGCGGCGCTGGCGAGCGGGACGGCGGCCGTGGCCGTCGGCACCCACGCGCTGTTCCAGGACGATGTCGCCTTCCACGCCCTGGCGCTGACCGTGATCGACGAGCAGCACCGCTTCGGCGTGAACGAGCGCACCAGACTGCAGGCCAAGGGCGAGGCCGCGCACCTGATCGCCATGTCCGCCACGCCGATCCCGCGCACGCTGGAGCTGACTGTATTCGGCGACCTCGACGTCTCGCGAATCGACCAGAAGCCGCCCGGCCGCACGCCGGTGGCGACGCGCGCCTCGCCCATGTCCCGCGTTGACGAGATCGTCGGACGCCTGCGGACCGCTGTCGCGGCCGGCGCGCAGGCGTTCTGGATCTGCCCGCTGGTCGCGGAGTCCGAGAACGCCGACCTCGCCGCCGCCGAGGGCCGCGCCGCGGCGCTGCGGCAGGTGTTCGGGGCCAAGGTGGGGCTGGTGCACGGCAAGCTGCCGGGGCCCGAGAAGGACCGGGTGATGGCCGCTTTCGCCGACGGCGCGCTGGCGGTGCTGGTGGCGACGACCGTGGTCGAGGTCGGCGTCGACGTTCCGGCCGCCACGATCATGGTGATCGAGCAGGCCGAGCGTTTTGGCTTGGCGCAGCTGCACCAGCTGCGCGGCCGGGTCGGGCGCGGCAAGGGCGAGAGCTCGTGCGTGCTGCTCTACGATCCGCCGCTGTCGGACATCGCCAAGACCCGGCTCGACATCCTGCGTCGCACCGACGACGGCTTTCTGATCGCGGAAAAGGACCTGGAGCTGCGCGGCGGCGGCGACCCCCTGGGCCTGAAACAGAGCGGCTTTCCGGCCTATCGCCTGGCGGACCCGGTCCAGCACCGCGACCTGATCGCCGCGGCCGCCGACCATGCGCGACTGATCCTGGCGCGGGACCCAACGCTGACGTCCGAGCGCGGACGCGCGGCGGGGGTGCTTCAATCGCTGTTCGACTGGCGTCCGTCCGCCGGCGCCGAGGCGGGGTGAGTGCGGGCGGGGTGAGCCGCGCTCCAGGCCGCGAAACGCGCCTGGGTGTCGGCCTCGAGGTCAGCCCAGAACAGGTTGTAGCCGGGCTCCCTGGCCCGCTCGATCCAGTCGCCGGCCGGGCGCAGCAGCGATGATCTTGGGCGGGTCACCCGCAGCACGCCGTCCTGGCACTGCGCGCCGACCTGACGGACCATGAATCCAGGCCGCACCCCCCACTCCAGTCCGGTTGCGGCCGCCGCCCCGAGGTTGAGCCGCTCGGGCGCGTCGTCCTGCGCCGTCGAGCCCAGCAATGGGTTGACGCACAGCGGCTTGCGCTGACCCAACGGCTGCAGCTGGTCCTGCGGGCCCCAGACCATCGCGCGGCCGAGCAGCCGCTGGACGCCGGTGAAATCCCCCTGCCGCACCGCAGACCAGGCCACCAGGCATCCGGCCTCGTCGCGCCGCTGGCACGCCGGCACCGGGGCGCCAGCGGCGTACTCGTCGGCCGGCACGACCGTGTCGATCAGATAGGCGCCGACGAGCCGCGCCCGCAGCTTTGGATCGGGGGCGATCACCTCGTGCAGCAGCCGCGCGCCGAGGTCGCCGCCCTGCTCGACCCCCACCAGGACGAACGGCCGGCCCTTGTTGAATTGGGCGAGATAGGCGTCGAACGCGGCCTTGACGTCGCCGTAGGCGAACTGGCGCGCTTCGATCGCGTCGTCCCAGAGCGTGGAGCGCGTGTAGAGCGTCGCTTGCCGGTAGCGAGGCGCATAGATGTCGCCCACCGCGTCGAACGGCGCGGCGTAGTTGGGCAGCATCACCTCCGACAGGGCCACCATCGCGGCGTGGTCGTTGATCGGCGCGTTCCAGTGCCGGCCGCCGTTATACGAGGTGAAGGACGCCGGATAAGATGTTGGATGGATAAAGAAAACATCGGCCTGAGCTGGCGCGGCGCCGGGCTCGGGCAGCAACGCCCAGGCAGACCGGAGCGCGTAGTTCGGCGGCGGCGGCGGATTGTCCTTGCCGAACGGCACCTTGGGATCGAGCAGGGCCTTGATGATGTCGTCGCCCCAGAACACCGAGGCGATCAAGCCCAGCGTCACGAGCACCGCGCTGACGACGACCAGCCAGTAGCGGATACCGTGGCTTCGCTGGGCCATGGGTGTCAGATGTGCGGGTCGGGCGCCGCCAGGAAGCTGCGCACGTAGTCGCCGATCCCGTCCTCGAGGCTGGTGAACTGGCCTTCGTAGCCGGCGGCGCGCAGGCGATCGAGCTTGGCCTCGGTGAAATACTGGTAGCGGTCGCGCAGCGCGAGCGGCATCGGCACATAGTCGATCTGGGGCGTCGCGCCGGCGGCGGTGAACACGGCCTCGGCCAGCTCCCGGAACGAGCGGGCGCGGCCGCTGCCGAGGTTGTAGACGCCGTTCACGTCGGGCCGGCTCGCCAGCCACTCGACGACGTCGACCACGTCCCTGACATAGACGAAGTCGCGCAGCTGGCCGCCGTCGGCGACCTCGGGCCGGTACGACTTGAACAGCTTGACCGAACGGCCGTGAGCGACGTCGGGCCAGATCTGCGCCGCGACCGATTTCATCGGCCCCTTGTGCTCTTCGTTGGGCCCATAGACGTTGAAGAACTTCAGGCCCGCCCACTGCGGCGGGGCGTAGCCGCGCGCGGCCTGGCGCACCGCGAAGATGTCGAACAGCGCCTTCGACCAGCCGTAGGCGTTCAGCGGCCGCAGCGCCGCCAGCGCCTCCAGGGCATTGTCGTCGTCGAAGCCGCGCGCGCCGTCGCCGTAGGTGGCGCCCGACGAGGCGTAGATCAGCCGGCGCTGGAAATCGGCGCACCAGCGGAACAGGTCGCGTGAGAGGCAGAAGTTGGCGTGGACGATCTTGTCGGCGTCGGCCTCGGTGGTCGAGGAGATGGCGCCCATGTGGATCACCACCTCGACCTCCTGCCAGCGCTTGGAGAGCCAGTCGAACATCTGCTCGGGCGCGCAGAAGTCGCCGATCGGGTGCTTGGCGATGTTGCGCCACTTGCCGTCGTCGACCTGGCCCAGCCAGTCGCAGACCACCACGTCGAGGTCCCAGTCCCTGGCCAGGCGGGCGACGATGTTCGAGCCGATGAAGCCGGCGCCGCCGGTGACGAAGGCGATCTTGCGGGTCATGCGCGCCTGGCCAGCTTGCTGATGGTGGCGGTGGTCGAATGGCCTTCGACGAAGTCGGCCAGCCGCACCTCGCCGCCCCAGCCTTCCACCAGCTCGCGTCCGACGACGCCATCGAGGCTGTAGTCGGAGCCCTTCACCAGCACGTCGGGGCGCGCCGCCGCGATCAGACCGACCGGCGTCGGTTCATCGAACGCGACCACGAGATCCACCGAGCGAAGGCCGCCCAGCACCAGGGCGCGCGACTCCAGGTCGTTCACCGGCCGGCCCTCGCCTTTCAGCGCCCGCACCGAGCGGTCGGAGTTCAAACCCACGATCAGTCGGTCGCACCATTCGCGCGCCTGGGCCAGGTAGGCGATGTGGCCGCGGTGCAGGATGTCGAAGCAGCCGTTGGTGAATCCGACCTTGAGGCCGCGCTGGCGCCAGCTGTCGGCCTCGCGGGCCATTCGCTCGGGCGTGGCGATCTTGGCCTCCGCCGGGGCGACGCGCTCGAGGATCTCCGCCTCGATCACCTCGTCGGGCGAGGCGGTGGCGGTGCCGGCCTTCTGCACCACGACGCCGGCGGCCAGCAGGGCGAACTCGATCGCCTCGGCGAGCGGCGCGCCGGAGGCGAGCGCGGCCCCGACCGCGGCCAGCACCGTGTCGCCGGCGCCGGAGGTGTCGTAGACCTCGGGCGGGGGGCGGCGGAAGTGGCGCACCGCCGCGCCGCGCTCGGCCAGCGACATGCCCTGTGCGGCGCGGGTCACCAGCACCGCCTTGCAGTCGCAAAGCGCCAGCGCCTGGGCCAGCGCCGCCTCGACTTGGGCGTCGGTCTCGGTCGGCAGATCGGTGGCGTGGGCCAGCTCGGCGGCGTTGGGCTTGATCACGTCCACCCCGCCGAAACGGGCGAACGAGCGCGCCTTGGAATCGACGATCAGCGCCACGCCCTCCGCCTTCGCCGCCGCAAGCGCAGCCTCGACGACGCCCTGGGTGACGACGCCCTTGCCATAGTCGGACAGCAAGATTGCGCCCGCGCCCTTGGCGGCTGTCCGCAGCTGGCCGATCAGGGCCTGTTCGACGTGCGCGGCGACGGGCTGGACGGTCTCCTCGTCGACCCGCAGCAGCTGCTGGCCGGCGGAGACGAAACGGGTCTTGAGCGTGGTCTGACGATCGGTGTCGGCTACCAGCGCACCGTCGATCCGCGGCTCGGCGGCGACCAGGCCACGCGCTTCGACCCCGGCGCTGTCCTTGCCCACCACGCCGACCAGCGTCGCCCGCGCGCCGAGAGCGGCGACGTTGCGGGCGACGTTGCCGGCGGCGCCCAGCATCACGCTCTCGCGCTGGCGGGTCATCACCGGGATCGGCGCCTCCGGCGAAATGCGGGCGACGTCGCCGTAGACGAAGCGATCCACCATCAGGTCGCCCACCGCGACGACCCGGGCGCCGGCGACGCGCTGGAGCAGCTGCTGCAGGCCGGCAAGGTCCATGGCGACTCCGAGGCGACGACGAAAGCCGCCGTTCAATCGGTCCCCGGGCGGCAAATGTCCAGCGGCGGGCTAGAACGGCACGTCGCTGGCGATCGCCTGCGGCGGGGCGGCGAGCGGCGGGGCGGGGGCGGTCGCCACGTGCGCGGGCGGCCAGATCGGGCCGCAGATGGCGGCGGCCGCGCCGGAGCCCGGGCCGATCGAGTGATCGCCGATGATCGTGTCCCAGCCGCCCATGGTCATCAGATTGATCAGATGGGCGTAACGCAGGCTCTCCAGCGCAGGGCTGTCGGGCACGATCTGGCCCTGCCAGTTGACGAAGCGCAGGTCGCCGACTGGGACGTAAGTCGGGATCAGGGTCGAGAGGATGCCGTTCAGGATCGGCAAGTTCCGGAACGCAGTCTTGAAACCGAGGTCCGGCGGCAGGTGCGGAACGATGTCGTCCTGGTACTCGTAGCGGGTCGAGTGCAGCACCAGGTCAGCGTAGCCGTCGGCGAAGGCCTGGTCGCCCGCGCGGGCCCCCTCGAAGGTGCAGACGAACGGGGTCAAGCCGGCCGCCACGAACTTCACCGCGGCGATATTGGCCAGAGCCCCGCCCTTGGAATGGCCCGCGACGTAGAGCGGCTTCCTGCCGGTCGGCAGCGCCTGGACCTGGGCCAGCGTCCAGGACCAGAGCTGATTGCAGGCATGGCTGAAGCCCTGGTGGACGGAACCCGGAACGCTTGGCGCGCCCACCACCGGATCGTCGAGGTCGCGCAGCCAGTCCATCACCATCCGTTCGTGGTCGAGGCTGTCGAACGGCTCGGTGCCGCGGTAGGCGACGATGATCTCGGCCGCCGTCTCGCCCACCAGCACGGCGTTGATCTGGTCGTCGCCGGCGACCTGCGCGGCGGGCGGGCGCAGCCATCCGACCAGGCTGGAAGGCGGCGGCGCCGGGGTTTCCGGAGAGTCCGGCGCGGGCCCGGCGGCGTTGATCTCGTACGCCTGCTGGGCCGCGCAGAGCAGCCGCGCCTGGATTGAAAGCGTCATCGCTTGTTCTCCTGGTTGTAGCGAAGGTTTGCCACAGCCACGCTTCGATGGCGAGCGCCTGGCGATCAGTGCAGCGGGCGGCGCTTGGCCAGGGCGTCGAATTCCAGCAGGTCGCGCACCAGCGCCTCGAAATCCTTCAGCGGCACCATGTTGGGGCCATCGGACGGGGCCCGGTCAGGATCTTCGTGGGTCTCCATGAACACGGCGGCGACCCCGACCGAGACCGCGGCCCTGGCCAGCACCGGCACGAACCGCCGCTCGCCCCCGGTGCGATCGCCCGCCCCGCCGGGCTGCTGCACCGAATGTGTGGCGTCGAATACGACCGGGCAGCCGATCTCGGCCATGATCGGCAGCGCGCGCATGTCGTTGACGAGGGTGTTGTAGCCGAACGAGACCCCGCGTTCGGTGGCCATGACGTTGGGGTTGCCGGCCGCCAGAGCCTTGCCGATCACGTTCTTCATATCGCCCGGCGCCAGGAACTGGCCCTTCTTGATGTTGACCACCCTGCCCGTCCGCGCGGCGGCGACGATCAGGTCGGTCTGGCGCGAGAGGAACGCCGGGATCTGCAGCACGTCGATCACCTCGGCGGCCAGTGCGCACTGGTCGATCTCGTGGACATCGGTCAGCACCGGCAGGCCAGTCGCCTCACGCACCTCGGCGAAGATCGGCAGAGCCTGGCCAAGGCCGATGCCCCGCTCGGCGCTGGCGGATGTGCGGTTGGCCTTGTCGAACGACGTCTTGAAGATCAGCCCGACGCCCAGGCGGGCCGCGATCTCTTTCAGGGCGTGGGCCATCTCCAGCGCGTGCTGGCGCCCCTCGAGCGCACACGGCCCGGCGATGATCGAGAGGCGCTCGGCGTTGCCGATCCGCACCACGGCGCCGCCCGCGCCTTTCACCTCCACGACCGCGTTCGGACGAACAGACAAAACGGCGAAGCTCCAATCCGACGACGGCGGCGAAGCGTAGACATGGCTTGGGGCTGCAAGCGGCGCAAGTTTTTGAAACGCCACGCCGTATGACAATGTTATTCTTGGGCGGAGAGGACGTGCATGGAGGCGACGTTGAACGGTGGCTCGACCGCTGTTGTCGGTCCGAACGATCCAGAGTTGCGGCGGACGCCGGCCGCCTTCCGCACCGTGCTCAAGATATCGGCCGAGAATTGGGAGTACGGCCGACTTACCTTCGTCTTGCCGTCCGGGCGCGAAGTTAGCGTCGAGGGCGGGAAGCCGGGTCCCGATGCGCGCCTGATCGTCAAGAACTTCCGGTTCCTCGCCCGGGTGCTCAGCGCCGGCGACATCGGCCTGGGCGAAGGCTTCATGGCCGGCGAGTGGGACACGCCCGATCTGTCGGCGCTGCTCGAGGCTTTCACGGTCAACCTCGACCGGCTGCGGCGGCTGCTGATCGGCGGACCGGCCTACCGGCTCGTCAACGGTCTGTTTCACGCCCTGCGGCGCAACAGCCGCACTGGCTCGCGGCGCAACATCCTGGCCCACTACGACCTCGGCAACGCGTTCTACTCGCGCTGGCTCGACCCCTCGATGACCTATTCGTCCGCCAGGTTCGAGCGCCCAGGACAGCCGCTCCGCGACGCGCAGCGCAACAAGTACGCGAGCCTCGCCCGTCAGATCGACCTGGGGCCACGGAACCACGTGCTGGAGATCGGCTGCGGCTGGGGCGGTTTCGCCGAGTTCGCCGCCCGGGAGATCGGCGCCCAGGTCACCGGCATCACCATCTCGCCGGCGCAGTACGAGTTCGCCCGGCGCCGGCTGTTCGAGCAGGGCCTGTCCGAACGGGCCGATATCCGCCTGGTCGACTACCGCGACGTGACGGGCCAGTTCGACCGTGTCGCCTCGATCGAAATGTTCGAAGCGGTCGGCGAGGAATACTGGCCGACCTACTTCAACAAGATCCGCGAGGTGCTGTCGCCCGGGGGCCGCGCGGGGTTGCAGATCATCACCATCCGCGACGAACTCTTCGCCCAATATCGCCAGCGCGCCGACTTCATCCAGAAATACGTCTTCCCGGGCGGCATGCTGCCCTCGGAACGGCGGTTGAAAGAGGAGACCGCCCGCGCCGGTCTGGAATGGCGCGACATCGTCCGCTTCGGCCAGAACTACGCCGACACCTGCGCCGAGTGGGCGCGGCGCTTCGAGAGCGCCTGGGACGACATTCGCAGCCTCGGGTTTGACGAGCGTTTCCGTCGGCTCTGGAGGTTCTACCTCGGCTATTGCGAGGCCGGGTTCCGCGCCGAGCGGACCAACGTCGTGCAGCTGAGCCTGACCAAGAGCTGAGCGCCGCGATCCAACATCGCACGCGGATTTTCGTCGGCTTCGGGTTTAAGCTGCCGCCCGGACCGACGTCCCGGCCGGAGGCGCGCCCATGCAGGCCCTGCATTTCATCTACTTCGCCGACCCGATGTGTTCCTGGTGCTACGGCTTCTCGCCGGTGGTGCGCACGCTGCGTCAGCGTTATCGCGACGTGCTGCCGATCCGGCTGGTGATGGGCGGCCTTCGGCCAGGCACGACAGAGCCGATGCCGGAAAAGGCGCGCCGCGGACTGGTCGGACACTGGGATGAGATCGGCTCGCTCACCGGCGTCGCGTTCAGCCGCGCGCTCGCCGACCGCGACGGCTTCGTCTACGACACCGATCCGGCCGCTCGCGCCGTCGTGCTGGCCCGGCGCACCAGCGACGACGAGGCGCTCGACCTCCTGGAGCGGCTGCACCTGGCCTTCTACGCCGAGGGCCGCGACATCACCGACAAAGCCGAGTTGGCCCAGATCGCCGCCGAGCAGGGCTTCGACGTCGCGGCGTTCGAGACGCAGCTCGGCGAGGAGTCGCTGAAGAATGAGACCTGGCGCGACTACGCCATCTCCCAGCGCGCCGGCGCGACCGGCTTTCCGACCCTCGTCGTCGGTCCCAACGCCGATGGGACCTACGCGCTCGTCACCCGCGGCTACCAGGCCGCCGAGACCATCCTGGCGGGGGTCGACGGCTGGCTTGCGAGCGTGCGGCCGGAGGCGGTGTGAGCGTTGGGGTCAGGCGAAGCCAACTCCGCCCCCTTAGTACAGCGTGTCGACGAAGTGCAGGCCAACGATCGCCCCTTGCAGGCCGTTGTCCTCGATGTGGTTGTCGCCGGCGGTGAGGATCCCGCCAGCGCTCGAGTTGGGGCCGAAGATCCCAGCCTGGCCGTTGTACTCGATCACCGAGCGGGCGACATGCGCGACCGCGTCGCCGAGCAGCCAGAAACCGTAGCTGCCATTGCTCGACATCGTCGAGTTGTTGACCTCGACATCGGTCTGGTTCGGCGCGCCCTGCGCCGAGATGCCATAGGTGCCGTTGTCGCTGGCGTCGCTGTTGGAGATCGTCAGCCTGATCTCGGCGACGCCGCCACCCGCTACCGCGGCGATGCCGGCGTAGGCGTTTCCGTCGGCGCTGACGTGGTCGAGCACGCCGGTCACCACGGGGGGGCCGCTGGGGAGCGCGACCACGAAGCCGAAGTGGTTGTCGGACATCGCCGAGTCGCGCACCTCGAACTGCACGACGCTGCCCGCCGGCTCGATGACGACGCCGTAGGTCGAGAAGTGCCGCACGACGCAGTGGTCGATCACCAGCCGCTGGCCGGCGACGAAGTCCACGCCGTTGGCGGCGCCCGCGTTCTGGCCGTCGATGTTGAGGCCCTTCAGGTAGATCGCGTCGAATGGTCCCGCGTTGATCGTGATCGCGTTGCCGGTTGAGGCCTGCACCCCGGCCGTGCCGACGCCGTCGTTGACGATACTGACGGCCTTGGTGATCGTGAGCGCGCCGTAACCGGCTGGATCGAGGATGTCGATCTCGCCGCCGGCGTTGACCGCGTGGTCGTGCGCATACTGCAGGCTGCGGCATGGCGCGGTCGGCGCACCGCAACCGGCCGCATCGGCGCCGTGCCCCGAGACCCAGACCCGGTTGGCGCCGGCCCAGGCCGGACCGCCTGCGGCGAGCAGCCCCGCCACGGTCGAAACGATCAAGACCTTCATTGGGGCCCCCCGGTCCCGCGGCTCGGTCGAGCGGCGCATGTCCACACTAGGGGGTCGGTGGGCCGAAGCGCCAGCACATTCACCCGGCGCCCGCAAAGGCGGCCAGGCTCGCCGCCACCCGCCCCACCACCTCGTCCCAGGCCCCGGCCGCCCGCTGGTGGAACAGCCGCGCGGTCGGATACCAGGGACTGTCCGCCCGGCCGTTCAGCCAGCGCCAGTCGCCTTCGTAGCGGGAGAGGATCCAGACCGCCTTGCCGAGCGCGCCCGCCAGGTGCGCGACGGCGGTGTCGACGGCGATCACCAGGTCGAGGCCCTCGATCAGAGCGGCCGTGGCGGCGAAGTCGTCGAGCTCGGCCGTCAGGTCGAGCAGCGTCAGGCCGGGTGGCGGTTCGGCGGCCTGAGCGGCTGGGTCGCCCTTCTGCAGGCTGACGAAGGTCACCCCCGGGACGTCGGCCAGCGGCGCAAACTGGGCGAGGCGCAGGCTGCGGCGACGGTCGACGGCGGCGCCGGCCGGTCGTCCGCGATGGGTGTCGCCAGCCCAGACCAGTCCGACCTTGAGCCCGCCCGCCGCCGCCAGCCGATCGCGCCAGCGCGCCGTCTCCGCCGGGTCGGCGGCGAGGTAGGGAACCTCGTCGGGGACCGTCTCCAGCGTGGTCCCGAACGCGGCCGGCAGGTCCATCAAGGCGATCTGGCGGTCGAACGCGGCCGTGTCATCGACACCGGTCAGCACTTCGACCTCTGGGAAGGACTGTCGGAACAGACGCGCCAGCGCCGGCTCGGTGATCAGCGCGACCCGGTCGGCGATCGCCGCGACTTGGGCGATGTAGCGCACGAACTGCAGGTGATCGCCGAACCCCTGTTCGCCGTAGACGAGGATCGATCGGCCCGTGAGGTCTTCGCCCTGCCAGGCCGGCCGTTCGGCGGCGATCGCCGGCTGGAATCCATTCACGCGCCAGCGCCAGCGGTATTCCGCGAATCCCTGCGCCAGGTCGCCAAGCGAGAGCAGCGATGTCGCCCGGTTGAGGTGGGCGGCGGCGAAATCGGGTTGGATCGCCAGCGCTCGCTCGCAGCTGGCGAGGGCCTGGTCCAACTGGCGCAGGTCGAACAGCGTGATGGCCCGGCTGTTGTGAGCTTCCGCATACTGCGGCTCAAGCCCGATGGCCCGGTCGGCGGCGGCAAGCGCCTCGTCCAGCCGGCGCAGATCGAACAGCGCCAGGGCGCGATGGTTGTGGGCGGACGCGTGATCCGGGCGCAGCGCAATGGCGGCGTCGGCGCTCGCCAGCGCCTCGTCGGAGCGCTTGAGGTCGTTCAGCACCTTGGCGCGGTTCGCGTGCGCCTCCGCCAGATCTGGCGCGGCCGCGATCGCCCGCTCGAAGCTGGCGAGGGCGTCGGCCGGGCGCCTCAGGCGTTCGAACACGGCGCCGCGGTTGATCCAGGCCTGGGCGAAGCCGGGCGCGAGGCCGAGCGCGCGATCGTAAGCGGCCAGGGCCGCGGGCAACGACCCGCGATCGCGTAAAGCGTTGGCGCGGTTGTAGTGGCCCTGCGCGTAGCCTGGATCGATCCCAAGCGCGCGGTCGTAGCTGGCGATCGCGCCGTCGAACCGCCCCAGCCGGCCGAGCACGTTGCCAAGGTTGGCGTGGGCGGCCACCGCGCCTGGGTCCAGCGCGATCGCGCGCCGGCACGCCGCGACGGCGTCGTCGAAACGACCTGTCTCAGTCAGCGCCCAGCCGAGGTTGCTGAGCGCCGCCGCGGCGTTCGGGTTCAGCGCGACGGCGCGCTCGATCAGCGCCGCACCCGCCGCCGCCTCGCCTGATTGCACCCGGATCACGCCCAGCAGGTGCAGGGCGTCGAAGTAGTCGGGCTGCGTCGCCAGCGTCTGCTCGTAGAGCGCCCTCGCCTCCTCGAGCCGGCCGGCCTGATGCGCCGCCAGGCCACGCTCGAACAACGACGGCGCCGGCGGCGCGGCCATCAGGCGTCGACGCGCGCCAGCGTTCCGGCCGCCATCACGAACTTCACCCGCTCCAGCTCGGTGACGTCGTTCAGCGGATCGCCGGCGACGGCGATGATGTCGGCCGACTTGCCAGGCGCGAGGGTTCCGACCGTATCGGAGAGATCCAGCAGCTCGGCGGCGGTGACCGTGGCGGCCTTGATCGCATCGGCCGCGGTCATGCCGGCCTCGACCATCAGGGCGAACTCGCGGGCGTTCTCGCCGTGGGGCCCTACGCCCATGTCGGTGCCGAAGCTGATCTTGACGCCGGCGCGGTACGACTTGCCCAGCGCCTGCTTGATCTGCTCGCCGACTACCAGCGCCTTCTCACGCTGCGCCGGCGTCAGCACCACGCCGCCCTGGGCCATGCCGAGCACGGTCGCGCCGGCGATGATGGTCGGGGTGTGGAAGGCGTTGCCGCGCAGGAACAGGCGGATCGACTCGTCGTCGAGGAAGCTGCCGTGCTCGATCGAGTCGACGCCGTTCGCCAGCGCCGCGTTGATCCCGCCCGTGCCGTGCGCGTGGGCCGAGACCCGGCGGCCGAGTGTGTGGGCGGTCTCGATGATGGTGCGCAGCTCGTCGGTGGTGAACTGCTGGTCGACGCCGGCGCGGATATTAGACAGCACCCCGCCGGTGGCCGCGAACTTGATCGCGTCGGCGCCCTGCGCCACCTGCAGCCGCACGGCGCGGCGGCAGCCGTCGACGCCGTCGCAGATCCCGACGCCCGACTGCACGCAGGTGCAGACGTCCTGCCGGTAGCCATAGGCCTGGCCGTGGCCGCCGGTGGGCGACAGGATCGCGCCGACGCAAAGGATCCGCGGGCCTGGGACCTTGCCCTCCGCCACCGCATCGCGCAGCGCGTAAATCACCTCCGGCTTGCGCGCCCCGAGGTCGCGCACCGTGGTGAAGCCGGCCTCCAGCGTCAGCCGCGCCCGGTGGGCCGCCTCGAGCCCCGTCTTAGGGTCGGAGTCCTCGACCAGCGCCAGCCGCATCCCCGGCCCCAGCTGCATGGTCAGGTGCACGTGGCAGTCGATCAGGCCCGGCAGCACGAACCGGTCGCGCAGATCGACCAGCCTCGCGCCGGGCGGCGGGTCGACGAAACCGTCGCCGACAGCGACGATCCTGCCGTCGGCGATGCGGAGGCTCTGCTGCGCCTTCGCCGGCTGGCCGGGCTCCGCCAGCAGCTTGCCCGCGTGGATGACGGTCTCGTCCGAACCTGACGCCATTCTGTTCGTCCTCCGCCCGCTGGCTCACCTATATAGCCAAACATCAAGCCTGGGAGGCGCTCGCATGAGCCTGACGCTGGTCAATCTGTTCACTGCGCCAGCGGGCGAGGAGGACGCCTTCGCCCGCCAAGCGATCCTGACGCCAAGCGACTGTCCTTGACCTCTTCGCGGTCATGGCCGGGCGCAAGTCCCGGCCACCCAAGCACGCGGGATCGGCCTTGGCCGCGCCCGGCGCGGCCACACGCCGGTCGGTGTTCATGGGTCACCGGGACTTACGCCCGGTGATGACCGCTGAGAGGGTGAGGAGCCTTGCATTCCGTCGCGTCGCGGCGGGAGGGTGGCGGAGAAACGAGAGGAAGTCGCCATGTATTGCGAAGCCATCACCGAGTTCGGCAAGCCGCTGCAGCGGCTCGAGGCGCCGACGCCCACGCCGACCGGAACCGAAGTGCTGGTGCGGGTGGAGCACTGCGGCGTCTGCCACTCCGACGTCCACATCCACGACGGCTACTTCGACATGGGCGGTGCGGCGAAGATGCCGCTGGGTCTGCCCCTGCCCCACACCCTCGGCCATGAGGTGGCGGGCGAGGTGATCGCGGTGGGCCCGGACGCCGACCCGGCGCTGATCGGCCAGCACCGCGCGCTCTATTCCTGGATCGGCTGCGGCAAGTGCGCGGCCTGCCTGCGCGGCGAGGAGAACTACTGCAACGCCCCGCGCAACCTCGGCTGCTCGGCGGGCGTCGGCGGCGGCTACGCCAGCCATGTCGTGGTTCCGCACCCGCGCTACCTGCTCGACTACGGCGCGACGCCGCGGGCGCTGGCGGCGACGTACATGTGCTCGGGCCTCACCGCCTACGGCGCGCTGAAGAAAGTCCCGACGCTCGGACCAAAGGACGAGGTGCTGATCGTCGGCGCGGGCGGCCTCGGGATGATGGGAATTCAGTTCGCCAAGGAGCTGTTCGGCAAGGGCCCGCTGGTGGCCGACATCGACGCCGGCCGGCTGCAGGCGGCGATGGGGGCCGGCGCCAAGGCGGTCTACAACACGACCGACCCCGAGGCGCTTGAAGAAGCTCATGGCCGACACCGAGGGCGGCGCATTGGCGTCGATCGATTTCGTCGGCTCGGAATCCAGCTTCGGCTTCGCCAACCAGGCGGTCCGCCGCGGCGGCCGGGTGGTCGTCGTCGGCCTGTTCGGCGGCGGCATGTCGATGCCGATCCCGATGTTTCCGTTCCGCGCCATCACCATCGGCGGCTCCTACGTCGGCTCGCTGGCCGAGGCGGAGGCGATGATGGAGCTGGTCCGCGCCGGCAAGGTCGACCCGATCCCGGTGAAGGAGGTTCCGCTGTCCTCCGCCACCCAGGTGCTGGAGGACCTCAAGGCCGGCAAGGTGATCGGCCGGGTGGTGCTCGTTCCCTAGAGTCTCGACCCGCGGCGACCGGGCTTGGGGGATCGCCCAAGGCGAGCATTGCAGTCGATGGCTGATCGTGGGCCGGAACCCCCATCTAGTGGGAGTGCGCCGTCTGACGGAGCGCCGCTTCGACAGAGGCGGTCGGCATCCTCCCGGATGCGGCGCAGTTTCAGACAACCATGACCACGCTCGTTAAAGCATTCGAACCGAGCTCGATGTGTCGAGCCCCTCATGCCGCCAAGATCGGGCCAGCCGAATCGCGACGCTGAAATGCCAAGTCTGGCGACACTGGCTGACTACCTCGCGAGGCGTCGGCGGCAGCCGCCTTGCGCCGCCGCGAGCGTCCTGCACCGCGTTCGCGAACGACATCCGTCGCATCCTCGACTGGGCGGCGGTTCAAGCGAAGTTCGAAGACCACGTCCGGCCTGTGAGCGCTGCTCGACCGCCAGCTTCGGTCGGATCGTGCAAGCACAGTCAAGCCGCCCTTCGGCGCGGGTCCGTCCGAGGCAGGCCGGGCAGTCACGCAGGCTGAGAAACGCCGGCCTTTGGTTGTCCGGTTCGGATCGCCCACCCGCGGATCCCTGAGCCTGCCGCGTTCCCGATCTTCCCTCTTGCGCCCTGCCCCGCCGCCCGCGATTTAGCGGCCATGATCGCAGGCTCGGTGCTCGACCTCATCGGCGACACGCCGCTCATCCGCCTGAAGGCCGCCAGCGAGGCGACCGGGTGCGAGATCCTGGGCAAGGCGGAGTTCCTCAACCCGGGCCAGTCGGTGAAGGACCGCGCGGCGCTGTGGATCATCCGCGACGCCGAGCGGCGCGGGACGCTCCGGCCCGGCGGCCGGATCGTCGAGGGCACCGCCGGCAACACCGGGATTGGCCTTGCGATGGTCGGCCCGGGCGCTGGGCTACCGCTGCACGATCGTCATCCCCCGCAACCAGAGCCAGGAAAAGAAGGACGCGATCCAGCTGATGGGGGCGGAGCTGGTCGAGGTGGACGCGGTCCCGTACGCCAACGACAACAACTATGTGAAGTTTTCCGGCCGCCTGGCCGAGCAACTCAATGCGAAGGAGCCGGCCGGCGCGATCTGGGCCAACCAGTTCGACAACGTCGCCAACCGCCAGGCCCATTTCGACGCCACCGGCCCGGAGATCTGGGCCCAGACCCACGGCAAGATCGACGGCTTCATCTGCGCGATCGGCAGCGGCGGGACGTTGGCCGGCGTCGCCGCGTTCCTGCGCACCCAGAAGCCGGACATCGCCATCGGCCTTGCCGACCCGGGCGGCGCGGCGCTCTATGAGTACTACGCCCACGGCGAGCTGAAGGCGGAGGGAACCTCGATCAGCGAGGGCATCGGCCAGGGCCGGATCACCGCCAATATCGAGGGCCTGGTGGTGGACTATCCTTACCGCGTCAGCGACGAGGAGATGATGCGCGCGATCATCGAACTGGGCGACGAGGGGCTGATCATGGGGGGCTCGACCGGCATCAACGTCGCCGGCGCGGTGCGCATGGCCCGCGAACTGGGACCGGGAAAGACAATCGTGACGGTGCTCTGCGACTACGGCGGGCGCTACCAGAGCAAGCTGTTCAACCCGGCGTTCCTGCGCGAGCGGGGCCTGCCGGTTCCGCCGTGGGTGGCGTCATGATCGGTCCCCTGGTCTCGACCGACTGGCTCGCGGAGCATCTCGGCGAGGCCGGGCTGGTCGTGCTGGACGGCAGCTGGCACATGCCGGCCGAAGGCCGGGACGCCAAGGCCGAGTACGCCGCCGCCCACGTTCCCGGCGCGGTGTTCTTCGACATCGACGCGATCAGCGACCACACAAGCCCCCTGCCCCACATGCTGCCCGCGCCACCGGCCTTCGCCACGGCCGTACGGCGGCTGGGCGTTGGCGACGGCTCGACGGTGGTGGTCTACGACACGGTCGGGATCATGTCGGCGCCGCGGGTCTGGTGGAGCCTGCGCGCGATGGGCCACGCTCGGGTGTTCGTGCTCGATGGCGGCCTGCCGAAGTGGACCAGCGAGGGCCACCCGGTCGAGGCCGGCTGGCGGGAGGCCGAGCACGGCGAGTTCAAGGCGCATCCGGCGCCGGGCCTGATCGCCGATTTTGAAGCAGTGCGCGCCGCGCTGGCGAGCGGCGAGGCGCAGGTTGTCGACGCGCGGGCCGCGGCCCGCTTTCGCGGCGAAACTCCGGAGCCGCGGCCGGGGTTGCGCGCCGGCCACATGCCGGGAGCGAAGAACGTGCCGTGGTCGCAGCTGGTGGCCGCGGACGGCCATCTCGCCGCGCCGGCGCAGCTGATGGCCGCCTTCGAGACCGCCGGCGTCGATCCGGGCGAGGCGATCATCACCACCTGCGGCTCGGGCATCACGGCGGCGATTCTGGCGCTGGCCCTGGCCCGGCTGGGGCGAGAGGACGTGGCGGTCTACGACGGTTCCTGGTCCGAATGGGGCGCCCGCGCGGACACGCCGGTCGCGACCGGGCCGTGAGCGGGGACGAACCGAGCGAGGCCACCCGCCTGATCCGCGCCGGCAAGGCGCCAAGCGACCTGCTGCGCACGGTCGGCCCGCCGATGCAGAAGGGCTCGACCGTGCTGGTGCCGAACGCCGCCGCGCTCTACGACACCCGTCGTCCCACCTACGGCCGCGCCGGCCTCGCCGCCCAGGACACCCTGATGTCGGCCCTGGCCGAGCTGGAGGGCGCCAGGGCGGTCAAGCTGTTCCCGTCCGGCGTCTCGGCGCTGGCGGGGGCGATGCTGGCGGTGCTGAAGGCCGGCGACGAGGTGCTGGTGGCAGACTGCGTCTACAAGCCGACCCGCCGGTTCTGCGACCGCGTGCTGGGCCGCTTCGGCGTGACGACTCGCTACTTCGCCGGCGACGCGGCGCCCGAGGCGGTGATGGCGATGGCGACGCCGGCGACGCGGCTGATCGTGCTGGAAAGCCCAGGCTCGCTGACCTTCGAGATGCAGGACGCGCCGCAGATCGCCCGGCTGGCGCGTGAACGCGGCGTGCTGACGCTGCTCGACAACACCTGGGCCGCCGGGCTGCTCTTCAAGCCGCTGGCGCACGGCGTCGATCTCAGCGTGCAGTCGCTGACCAAGTACGTCGGCGGCCACTCCGACGTATTCATGGGCTCGGTGGCGGCGGCGACGCCGGAGATGGCGCTGGCGCTGGAGCACGCGGTCGTCGACTTCGGCTGGTCGGTGGCCGCCGAGGACGCCTACCAGATGCTGCGCGGCCTGCGCACGCTGCCCACCCGCATGCACCGCCACGGCGCGTCCGGGCTGAAGGTCGCCACCTGGCTGGCCGCCCGGCCGGAGGTGGCGCGGGTGCTGCACCCCGCCCTCCCCGGCGCGCCTGGCCATGAACTCTGGCGGCGCGACTACGCCGGCGCGGCGGGCCTGTTCGCCATTGTCATGCGGCCCGGACCGGACCGCGCCGTGGCGGCGTTCCTCGACACGCTGAAGCTGTTCGGCCTCGGCTTCTCCTGGGGCGGGTTCGAGAGCCTGGCGCTGAACGGCGATCCGCAGTTCGACGTGCGACGGCTTCGAGACCGACTACGGCGGCCCGGTGATCCGCCTCAACATCGGCCTGGAGGACCCGGACGACCTGATCGCCGACCTGCGCCGTGGCCTGGACGCCTACGCCAACACCGATTGAGCGTCCCTGCCCAGCGGGCTACGGTTGCGCCAAGGATCGGGGAGACGAACGTATGCCGTTGAAGATCGTAGGCTCTGGGCTCGGCCGCACGGGCACCAAGTCGATGCAGACGCGCGCTGAACATGCTGGGCTTCGGCCCCTGCCATCACATGGTCGAGGTGTTCGCCCACCCGGAGAGCATGCCGCTCTGGATCGACGCCAGCGAGGGACGGCCCGACTGGGACCTGATCTTCAGGGACTACCAGTCGATGGTCGACTACCCGGGCGCCGCCTATTGGCGCGAGATCGCCGACCACTATCCCGGACGCCAAGGTGCTGCACACGGTGCGCGACCCGGACAAGTGGTTCGACTCCACCCAGGCCACGATCTTCAATCCGCAGAGCCAGGCGGTGCGCAGATCGGCCAGCGACGTCCAGGGACGCTTCTTCGAGAGCTTCATGGGTCCGATGCGCGAGCACCTGGCCGACCGCGCCTTCATGACCGACTACTTCCGCAGGCACACCGAGGCGGTGAAGGCCGCGATCGCGCCCGAACGGCTGCTGATCTTCGAGGTCGGCGAAGGCTGGCCACGCCTGTGCGAGTTCCTCGGCGTTCCCGTGCCCGAGGCGCCCTACCCGTCAGAAAACTCGACGGCCGACTTCCAGGCCCGGGTCAGGGCCGCGCAGGGCGACGTCGCGACGGCGGCGCAGGAGATGAAGAACGCGGCGAACTGAGGCTGCGGCGCTGGCCCGCCCGGCAGGACTCGAACCTGCAACCGTCCGCTTAGAAGGCGGATGCTCTATCCGGTTGAGCTACGGGCGGCGTGACCCTTAGTGCGTCCACGATTCCTTGCGGCCGAAGGCGAAGTTGTCGGCATAGGCTCTGACGATCCGGCGGTGCGCCTTTGGCGCCAGCACCTCGAAGGCGATGCCGTGGCGCTGGGCGTAGTCGACCGCTTCCTCGCGGGTGTCGAACATCAGCCGCACCTGGCCGTTCGTGTCGCTCGAGACCGTCCAGCCCATCAACGGGTCGGAGACGCGGGCGCTCGCGGGCTCGAACTCCAGCAGCCATTCCTTGGTGTTGGCCTTGCCTGACTGCATGGCGTTCTTGGCCGGGATGTAGATGCGCGCCAGCATGGCCCTCTCGTCAGCTCCAAGACGTCCGATGGTCGGGGCGAGAGGATTCGAACCTCCGACCCTCTGCTCCCAAAGCAGATGCGCTACCAGGCTGCGCTACGCCCCGTCATCGGCGAAGCGCCCCCTTTGCCATGAGCCGTGTTGCGCGGCAATGAACGGGGCCAACTCAGCTCTGCCGCCGGCGCATCAGCTTGAAGACGCCGGTGGCGCGGGCGAGGCTGCGGCCGCCGACGTGGGCGCGGCCCTCGACGAAGGCCAGGTCGCTGGTGGCGCGGGTCAGTGTCGCTTCGCCGATCACCCAGTCGCCGGCGCGGCCCATGCCGAGGAAGTCGATCGACAGGTGCACGGTGACCGGCGTGCCGCCGCCGCTCGCGCGCCGCCGCGCTGGCCAGCAGGCCGTCGAGAAAGGCCGAGAGCATGCCGCCGTGCAGCAGACCGACGCCATTGCAGTGCCGCTTCAGCGCGAAGAACGCCTGGCGGCCGGCGTCATCGTTGAAATAGGGCCCGTTATGGGTGGTGAACGCGCCGCGGCCGGACGAGCGCCGGAACCCGGGCGGCGGCTCTGGAACCTGACCGTCGGCTGCGGGGGCGGTTTCGTCAGCCATGGGCGCCTCCGCGCTTCACCAGTTTGATCTCGAACAGCTTCGGCCAGCGCTTGCCGGTCACGAACAGCCGGTCGCGCGCGGCGTCGTAGGCGATGCCGTTGGGAATGGCGTCCGGATCGCCGCCGAATTGGGCCGGATCCATCAGCCCCGTGACGTCGATCCAGCCGGTCACCTTGCCGGTGGCGGGATCGATGCGAGCGATGAAGTTGGTCATCCAGACATTGGCCAGGATCTCGCCCTTCACCCACTCCAGCTCGTTGAGATCCTTTACCGGCTGGCCGTCGGCGGTGACGGCGAGCCGGCGGACCTCCTTCAAGGTGGAAGGGTCGAGGAAGCGTAGCTGGGGCGTGCCGTCGCTCATGATGATGTGGCGGCCGTCCGTGGTCAGCGCCCAGCCTTCGCCGGCGTAGGAGAACCGGCGCAGCTCCTTGAACGTGGTCAGGTCGTCGACGAAGCCGACGTGGTTCTGCCAGGTGAGCTGGATCAGCTTATCCTTCCAGGCGACGACGCCTTCGCCGAAGAACTGGCGGCCAAGCACGCGGCTCCGCAGCACCTTGCCCGTGGCGAGGTCGACCTTGCGCACCGACGACAGCCCGTTCAGCCCCGTGCTCTCGTAGAGATAGCCGTCCAGATAGAACAGACCCTCGGTGAACGCGGTCTTGTCGTGCGGGTAGGCGTGGACAATGCTGACGCCCCAGACCGGCACGGCCGCCCAGGCCGCGGGCGCGACGATCAGCGCCGCAGCGAACGCGGCGAGGCGCGGAACCAGCCACTTCATCGGGAACGCCGCTCCAAGTCCGCCGAACAGAGCGGCGCGAACCGGCGCTATAGCCGATCGACCTCGATCTCGGCCACCACCAGGCCTTTCGGCCCCTCGGCGAAGCGCACCATCACGTCGGCGCCTGGCTGCAGGTCTTCCAGGCCGCTGCGGCGCAAGGTCTCGATGTGGACGAAGATGTCGCCAGGCTCGCCGTCGCGCACAACGAAGCCATAGCCCTTGGTGCGGTTGAACCACTTCACCTTGGCCCGCTCCAGCGGACCGCGCGGAGCTGGCGGCCGGCGCGGCGCGCGCACGCTCTCGAACCGGGCGCCGCCGCCGCCGCCCCGGTCTCCGAAGCCTCCGCGTGGACGATCGTCGCGGTCGCGTCGGAACCCGCCGCCGCCGTGACCTTCGCCCTCAAACTGCCGGCGCGGCCGCTCCATCGCCGGTGAGGCGGTGGTCTCGTCGAGGTCGACGATGTCGGAGACTTGCCAGCCCTTGGGCCGCTTGACCACGTCGCAGACGATGACCGAGCCTTCGAGCGCGTTCTCGCGCCCCATGTTGCGCAGCGAGGTCACATGCAGCAGCACGTCCCTCGAGCCCGTCTGGCTAGGATCGTCGGGAACGACGAAGCCGTAGCCCTTGCCGGCGTCAAACCACTTTACGCGACCACTGATCCTGACCGGGTCGTCGTAAGGCTGCGCCTCCCCGAAGATTGTCTCAGACATCCGCCCCTCACCGCGACCCGCCGGGAAAAACGGTCCAAGCGAGGCAGCCACTATAACATTGTTCTCGCGATAAGAGAGTCGTCAATATTTACCGTCGAAACTCGGCGCCCATGCGGACTTTGGTCGCACCGGATGCGGTCAATTCACGCGCCGCGTCAGGTGAAGACCGACCTGAGTGCTCGCGGCGAAGTGGTAGGGCGCGGCCGTGCAAGGTCTCGCGACGCCGCTTCTCTTTTGCTCGTCTTCAGGTCTGTATCATCGCAGGACTCCGGCCGAGTCACTGGCCTTGCGGACGCAGGCGTTTCGATGATTTCGGCGTGGTAGGCCCTAGGGGAGTCGAACCCCTCTTCCCAGATTGAAAATCTGATGTCCTAACCGATAGACGAAGGGCCCGGCGGGGAAGAGCGGCGGATATATCCGCGCCGGCCGGGCGGCGCAAGCGGCCCAAACGCCGACGCGCGGCTGCGCGTCAGGTCATGCGCGGATCGGCCAGGTCCTCGATCTCGAGCTCGACGGTGCTGCGGCCGTTCCAGTCATCGGGCTTGAGCTTGCCGACGGCGTGCACCGAGCCGCCGCCGGCCAGCAGGCGCTGGCCGATCGGGGTGTCGGCGCTGCGCCAGGCGATCGCGCGCATGCTGGCCCTGCCCTGACCGACCAGCGTGCAGCGCAGATGGCCGCCCCGCATCGGCGTCACCCGCTCGACCTGGACGCCGGCGACCGCGAACAGCGGCTCGGGGTTGCCGGGCCCGAACGGCTCCATGGCCCGGAACGCGTCGTAAAGCGGTCGCGCAGCGGCCCCGGGGGTCACCAGCGCGTCGATCTCCAGCGCATCCTCCGCCTCGGCCTCGACCATCTCGCCCGCCAGGCGCTCGCACAGAAACGCGCGGAATTCAGGGATGGCGCTGGGGCGCAGCGAGAGACCGGCCGCCATTGCGTGACCGCCGCCCGTCAGCAGCAGCCCCTCGTCGAACGCCGCCTGGATCGCGCGGCCGAGGTTCACGCCCGGCTGCGAGCGGCCGGAGCCCTTGCCGATGTCGGCGGCCCGGTCGAGGCCGACCACGACGACCGGGCGGCGGTAGCGTTCGCGCAGCCGACTGGCGACGATGCCGATCACGCCCGGATGCCAGCCCTCCTCGGCCACCACGATCGCCGGAGCGGCGGGATCGAAGTTGGCCCCCGCCTCGATGCTCGCGATCGCCGCTTCCTGGATCTGCGTCTCTACGTTCTTGCGTTCGGCGTTCAACGCATCGAGTTCCTGCGCCAGCGACAGCGCCTCGGCCGGATCGTCGGTCGAGAGCAGCCGGGCGCCGAGGTCGGCGCGGCCGATGCGGCCGCCGGCGTTGATCCGGGGGCCAAGCACGAAACCGGCGTGGAACACGCTCGCGGGTCCCTTCGAGCCGGCCACCTCCAGCAGCGCCTTCAGGCCCGGGTTGCCCCAGGCCGACATCACCTTCAGCCCCTGCGCCGCCAGCGCGCGGTTGAAGCCGACCAGCTGGGTCACGTCGCAGATGGCGCCGAGCGCGGCGAGATCGAGCCACTGCCGCAGGTCCGGCTCCGGCCGCTCGGCGAACCAGCCACGGCGCCGGGCTTCGCGGTTGAGCGCCGCCAACAGCACGAAGGTGACGCCGGCCGCGGCCAGCACGCCTTCGCCAGAGCCGCACCCTGGCTGGTTCGGGTTCACCAGCGCCCGCGCCACCGGCGGGATCTCGCGCATCAGGTGATGGTCGATCACCACCACCTCGAGGCCGATCTCGCCAGCCGCATTCAGGGCGTCATAGGCCGCCGCGCCGCAGTCGACCGTGACCACCAGCTCGTAGCCGGCCTCGCGCAGATGGCGGAACGCGGCCGGGCTGGGGCCATAGCCCTCGGTCAGGCGGTCGGGGACGTAGATCGGCAGCTCGCGTCCCATCGCCCGCCACCAGCGCACCAGTTCGGCGGCGCTCGAAGCGCCGTCGACGTCGTAGTCGGCGAACACGATGACCTTGCGGTCCTGCTCGAACGCCTCGATCAGAGTCCGCGCCGCCTCGTCCATGCCGAGGAAGCTGGACGGGTCTGGAAACAGCGCCTTGAGCGTCGGGCGCAGATAGTCTTCGGCGGTGTCAGCGGTAACTCCGCGCGCAGCCAGCGCACGGGCCAGCGGCTCGATAACACCCATCCGCAGCCCGATCTCGCGGACCACCAGCTCCGGGGCGGACCGCGCCCGCCAACGCCGGCCCCCGACCGAGCGCTCGACGCCGAGGAAGGCGGCCGGAGGCTCGTGCGAGAGGTCCGCGGCGAACGCCATGCTCAGAGCCGTCGCTGCGTACGCACTTCGCGCACCGTGTGGGTCGCGGAGTTCATCACCAGCGTGTGGGTGCGCACGAAACCGCCGGAGATCTTCACCCCGTCCAGCAGCGCGCCCTTGGTGACGCCGGTCGCGGCGAAGATCGCGTCGGCGCGGACCATCTCGTGCAGGTCGTACTTCTTGTCGAGATCGGTGATCCCGAGGCGCTGCGCCCTGGCCCGCTCGTCAGCATTGCGGAACACCAGCCGGCCCTGGAACTGACCGCCGACGCACTTCAGCGCCGCACAGGCCAGCACGCCTTCAGGCGCGCCGCCCTGGCCGACGTAGAGATCGATGCCGGTTTCCGGATCGGCGGTGTTCATCACTCCGGCGACGTCGCCGTCGGTGATCAGGTGCACCCGCGCGCCGGCCTCGCGCAGCGAGCCGATGATCTCGGCGTGGCGCGGGCGGTCGAGCACGCAGACGGTGATGTGAGCCGGGTCGACGCCCTTGGCCTTGGCCATCGCCTTGGCGTTGTCGCCGGCGCTCTTGTCCAGGTCGATCACGCCGGCCGGATAGCCCGGCCCGCAGGCGATCTTGTCCATGTAGGTGTCGGGCGCGTGCAGCATGGTGCCGGCCGGCGCCCAGGCCATCACCGCCAGCGCATTGGCCATCGCCTTGGCGGTGAGCGTGGTGCCCTCGAGCGGATCCAGCGCGATGTCGATGCGCGGGCCGTGGCCTTTGCCGACCTTCTCGCCGATGTAGAGCATCGGCGCCTCATCGCGCTCGCCCTCGCCGATCACGATCAGCCCGTCGATCGAGAGCTCGTTGAGCGCCGTGCGCATCGCGTCGACCGCGGCCTGGTCGGCCGCCTTCTCGTCGCCACGCCCGGCCAGCTCCCAGGCGGCGATGGCGGCCGCCTCGGTGACGCGGACCGCCTCCATCACCAGGCTGCGGTCCAGCAGGTTTGAACTCATCGAGCGGCCTCCAGCCGTTGGGACATCTTCAAGGGATTCTCAGATGCGAGCGATACGGATCATCCGCGGCGGTTCGACCAGCGCCGCCAGATCGCGCATGCGGCGCACGGCCTCGAGGATCACCTCCTCGGGCGCCGCATGGGTGGTGAGCACGATCGGCACCACGCCGGCGTCCTCCACCGGCTTCTGCAGGAAGCTGTCGATCGAGACGCGCGCTTCGGCCAGGGTCTCGGAGACGGCGGCGATCACGCCCGGCTCGTCGCGCACCATCAGACGGATGTAGGCGCGGCCGATCTGGCTCTTGGCGTTGACGGGCGCGAACGGCCGCAGCTGCCCAGCCGGCAGCTGGAACACAGGCCGCCGCGCCCCGGTCATCACGTCGGCGATGTCGGCCGCCACCGCCGCGGCGGTGGGGCCGGCGCCTGCGCCGGGACCCTGGATGAAGATGCGGCCGATCTTCCTGCCCTGGATGAAGAGCGCGTTGAGCGGACCCGCCGGCCTGGGCCAGCGGATGGGCCAGCGGGGCCAGCGCCGGATGCACGCTGACCGAGACCCCCTCGGCCGACTTCAGCGCGCTCGCCACCAGCTTGATGCGATAGCCGAGGTCCTTGGCCAGGCGGATGTCGATCGGCTCGATCGCCGCGATCCCCTCGACCTCGGCGGCGGCGTAGGTCGGTGCGCAGCCGAACGCCAGCGCGGCCAGGATGGTGATCTTGTGCGCGGCGTCGAAGCCGCCGACGTCCATGGTCGGGTCGGCCTCGGCGTAGCCAAGCCGCTGGGCTTCCGCCAGCACGTCGGCGAACGGCCGGCCGGTCGCCTCCATCTCGGTCAGGATGTAGTTGCAGGTGCCGTTGAGGATGCCGGCCACCGCCTCGACCTCGTCGCCGACCATGGCCTCGCGCAGCATCTTCACCGCCGGCGTCCCGCCCATCACCGCGGCCTCGAACAGCAGGGGCGCGCCGGACGCCTCGGCCAGAGCCGCGAGCTCTGCGCCGTGCTCGGCGATCAGCGCCTTGTTGGCGGTGACGACCGGCTTGCCGGCTTTCAGCGCGGTCTCGACCGCGACCTTGGCCGTGCCGTCCGAGCCGCCGATCAGCTCGACGAAGATGTCGTTGTCCGGGGACGCGGCCAGGGCGATGGCGTCGTCGAACCAGGGCAGGTTGGAGATGTCCACCGGCCGCGGGCGGCTGCGCGACCTGGCCGAGACGCCGGTCACGACCGCCTCGCGGCCCACGGGCGAAAAGCCTGGGCGTTCGCCGATCAGGTTCAGCAGGCCGCCGCCGACGGTGCCGAGGCCGGCGACGCCGATGCGCCAGGGGTCGTTCTTGGTCATGGGCGCACGACTTAGTTCGCTCCGCCCCGGCGCGCCACCGCCTTTAGCGCCAGTCCAGCGGGCTCGGGGGCGGCATCACCGGGTGACGGCTCGGTTCGATGGGCGCGTCAGGGCGGGTCCAGAAGAACCCGGAGTGGCTGTTGTTCTTCCGGCGAATGCGAACCTTGGCCGGATCCAGCCCCGCCATCAGCCGCGCGTTGACGCCGTAGATCACCGGCGGGTCTTCCTTCGCCGCGACCATGTGAGTGACGCAGCCGCAGGTCCTGCAGCGATGGAACGCCAGGTCTCCATCGAGCCAGGCGTAGGTCTGGGTCGCCTCTGGCGACGGCGTCATCAGCAGCTTCGCCTGATCCGGGCCGTCGAAGTAGGTCCAGAGCGCGCCGTAGCGGCGGCAGAGCGTGCAGTTGCAGTCGAGCACCCATTCGGGCGGTTCGGCGATCTCGAAGCGGACCGCTTCGCAGTGACAGGCGGCGCGGATCACCCGGCGGCCTCCTCCTTCTCGCGAGCGGCGCTGAGGTGCTGGCCGGCCTGGTCCAGCAGCCGTTTCACGTTGCGCGCCGCCTGGCGGATGCGGTGTTCGTTCTCCACCAGGCCGATGCGCACATAGCCCTCGCCGTGCTCGCCGAAGGCGACGCCCGGGGCCACCGCCACGCCGGCCTGTTCGATCAGCAGCTTGGAGAACATCATCGACCCGGCGTCCTTGAACGGCGCCGGCAGCGGCGCCCAGGCGAACATCGAGGCTGGCGGCGACGGGATCTCCCAACCGGCTCTGGCCATCGCGCTGACCAGGCAGTCGCGGCGGGCCTTGTAGGTGGCGCGGATCACGTCGACGCAGTCCTGCGGGCCATTGAGCGCCGCGACAGCGGCGACCTGGATCGGCGTGAATGCGCCGTAGTCGAGGTAGGATTTCACCCGCGCCAGCGCCGCGCACATCCGTTCGTTGCCGACCACCATGCCGACCCGCCAGCCGGCCATCGCGTAAGTCTTGGACAGCGAATTGACCTCGACCGCGATGTCCTTGGCCCCCTCGACCTCGAGGATCGACGGCGGCGGGTTGTTGTCGAAGTAGATCTCGGAATAGGCGATATCGGACAGCACCAGCATGTCGTGCTTCTTCGCCAGCGCCACCGCGTCTTTGTAGAACTCGAGGTCGACCCACTGCGCTGTGGGGTTCGAGGGATAGCTCAGCACCATCAGCTTTGGCGGCGGCGAGCTGCCGTGCACGGCCCGGCCGATGCCCGAAAGATATTCCTCCGGCGAGAGCGCCGGCAGCTGCCGGATCACCCCGCCGGCGATGATGAAGCCGTAGGCGTGGATCGGATAGGCCGGGTCGGGGCAGATAATCACGTCGCCCGGGCCGGTGACCGCCTGGGCGAGGTTGGCGAAGCCCTCCTTCGAGCCCAGCGTCGCAATCACCTCGCGGTCGGGATCGAGCTTCACCCCGAAGCGGCGGCCGTAGTAGCCGGCCATGGCGCGGCGCAGGCCGGGAATGCCCTTCGAGGCCGAGTAGCGGCCGCTCTTGGGATCGCGCGCCGTCTCGATCAGCTTCTGGACGATGTGCTTGGGGGTCGGCATGTCGGGGTTGCCCATGCCGAAGTCGATGATGTCGACGCCCTCGCCGCGCAGGCGGGCCTTCAGGCGGTTCACCTCCTCGAAGACATAGGGCGGGAGGCGTTGGATGCGGGGAAATTCGGGGGTCATGTCGCCGGGTCTGGCGCTAGGGGTAGCGCCTATGGGCATGGATAGACCCCGTCGCTGGGGTCCGCCAAGCAGGTTTCAGGGTGTTGGGCTCGGAGCGTCTCTCGCCCCCGCCGGCGTCAGTGCGCCCGCGGGGGCGGCGTAGCTCGCCGCATCATCTCCCGGACGAAGGCGTCGGTGTCGCCGTCGGGCGTGGTGATCGGGGCCGGCGGATCGGCCTCTGCGCGGGCGCGCGCCGCCCAGCCTTCGCTGTCGCTGAGCGTCCAGGGCTCCGAGGCGGCCTCGCCGGCGGTCCTGGCCCCGACGGCCCGGGTGTCGGCGATCGCCGCCCGCCAGGCCTGGAAAGGCCGCAGATCGGTTGGCAGCGGCGGGATAGAGGCGAAGGTCGGCATGACGGCCGATGTCTCGGCCTTGGCGATCGCCCCTGTGACCGGCGACGCCGACGGCTGCGGGGCCGGCTCGCCCGCCGACCGGCCGGCCGCGAGGCTCGCCAACACCAGCGTGGCGGCGGCAAGGCTTGAATATTTGACCCGGCAACCATTCATATCCCCGGCTCTTATGACATCATGGGGCGTGACGGAAGGCGCGCGAGGCGCGCCGCCGGCGGAAGCGCGGGAGATTTCGATGACTGAATCCAACGCCGCCGAGACCTCGCCTCGCCCGAAGAAGCGCGCGGCCAGCGCCAAGTCCGCTGCGCCGAAGCCCGCCAAAACCCGCACTGCGAAAGCGAAGCCCGCTGCGACGCCGCGCGCCACGCCGAAGGCCGAGCCGCAAGCCACCGCTTCCCCGCCCCCCCGGCCGGAGACCGCTTCGGGGGCCGCCAACATCACTCTGGAGCTGCTGTCGCCGTCGCAGCGCGAGTCGCTCGAAAAGCTGTCGCTGAACCTCGCCAGGGCGGCGATGACCGCCCAGGGCGTGATGGCCGAGGCCGCTCTGCGCCAGGCCGACCGGCCCGCGGCGCTGACGCCCGATCCGTTCAACGTCGCGCCGGCGCTGACCCAGGTGATGAGCCGCCTCGCCGCCCAGCCGGACCGGATGATGCGGGCCCAGGCCGACCTGTTCGGTCGCTACCTCGAGCTCTGGAAGGTCGCCGCCCAGCGCGCCGGCGGCGAAGGCGCCGCCGAGGTGGCCCGCCCGGAACGCGGCGACAAGCGTTTCACCGATCCGGAGTGGAGCTCCAATCCGGTGTTCGACGTGATCAAGCAGTCCTACTTGATCACCTCCGACTGGCTGAACGAACTGGTCGGCGGGGTCGAGGGCGTCGAGCCGCTGACCAAGCGCCGGGTCGAGTTCTTCACCAAGATGCTCACCGACGCGATCTCGCCGTCGAACTTCCTGCTCTCCAATCCTGCCGCGTTGCGCGAGGCGCTGCAGAGCAATGGCGAGAGCCTGGTCAAGGGGATGGAGAACTTCGCCGCCGACCTCGCCCGCGGCGGCGGTCAGCTGTCGATCAGCCAGACCGACTTCTCGCAGTTCAAGGTGGGCGAGAACGTCGCCACCGCGCCGGGCAAGGTGATCTTCCAGAACGAACTGATCCAGATCCTGCAGTTCGCGCCGACCACCGAGACCGTGTGCGAGATCCCGCTGCTGATCTTCCCGCCCTGGATCAACAAGTACTACATCCTCGATCTGCGGCCGGACAATTCGATGATCCGTTGGCTGACGAGCCAGGGCGTCACCGTCTTCGTCACCTCATGGGTCAACCCCGACGGCAAGCTCGCCACCCGCACATTCGAAGACTACCTCACAGAGGGTATCTACGCCGCCACCGACGTCGTGATGAAGCAAGCCGGCGTAAAGACGGTGAACACCGTCGGCTACTGCATCGGCGGCACCCTGCTCTCCTGCGCGCTGGCGCACATGGCGGCGCGCGGCGACCAGCGCATCGCGTCCTCGACCTTCTTCGCCGCGCAGCAGGACTTCTCCGAGGCCGGCGATCTGCTGCTCTTCACCAACGAGGAGTGGCTGGCGCAGCTGGAAAAGAAGATGGACGAGGGCGGCGGCGTGCTCTCGGGCCAGACCATGGCCGACACCTTCAACGCCCTGCGCTCCAACGACCTGATCTGGAGCTTTTTCGTCAACAACTACCTGATGGGCAAGGAGCCGCGTCCGTTCGACCTGCTGTTCTGGAACTCCGACCAGACCCGCATGCCGAAGGCGCTGCACCTGTTCTACCTGCGCAAGTTCTACGGCGAGAACGCCCTGGCGAAGGGCGAGCTCGTGCTCGACAACGTCAGGCTCGACCTCGGGGCGGTGAAGACGCCGATCTACGTGCAGTCTTCGAAGGAGGACCACATTGCGCCGTATCGCTCGGTCTACAGGGGGGCGCGGCTGTTCGGCGGGCCGGTGACCTTCATGATGGCCGGCTCGGGCCACATCGCCGGGGTGATTAACCATCCCGACGCCAAGAAGTACCAGCACTGGACCAACGCCGCCCTCCCCGCCACGGCCGAGGAGTGGATGGCGGGCGCCGAGGAACATCCCGGCTCCTGGTGGCCTGACTGGATCGTCTGGCTGAAGGCCCGCTCCGGCGGCCAGGTCGCCGCCCGGGATCCCACGAAGGGGCCCTACAAGCCGCTCGAGGACGCGCCCGGCAGCTACGTGAAGGTGAAGTCGTAGCGGTTCATCGCCGCGCGACCTTCCCCGAACCTGTCAGCCATGTCTCCAAACAGGTGTCGGCCATGTCTCCGGGCCGAGCCCAATGCCCGGCGATGACCGGGTTCTTGGGACTGAAGCTGCCTAGGCGCTCATCTCCGCCGCGGCCACTTCTTCCGCTTCAGCCTCGGCCGCCAGGGCCGCCTCAAGCGCGGCGAACAGCTTGGCGACGTCGATCGGCTTGGCGATGTGGCCGTCCATGCCGGCGCGGCGGTATTCGTCGACCTGGTGCGACATGGCGTTGGCGGTGAGACCCAGGATCGGCGTGCGCCGGCGGCCGGTCGCGGCCTCCTCGGCGCGGATCTCGCGCGTGGCGGCCAGGCCATCCTTCTGCGGCATCTGGATGTCCATCAGGATCACGTCGTAGTCGCCGCGGCGCCAGGCCTCGACCGCCACCGCGCCATCGCCGACGATATCCGGGTCAAGGCCGATCTGGTTCAGCAGTGTCTGCAGCACCAGGCGGTTGATGTCGTTGTCCTCGGCCGCGAGGATCCGCGCGCCGCCGGGCCGCGGGTCGACGGCCGCGACCAGCGGCCCGGCTGCCCGGGGCTGCGGCGCCGGGCGCGCGTCGCCAAGGCGTTCGAGCCGCAGACGCACGGTGAAGGTCGAGCCCTGGCCTGGGGCGCTCCGCAGCGCGATCGAGCCCCCCATCAACTCGGCGAGCTCGCGGCTGATCGCCAGACCCAGCCCGGTGCCGCCGAACCGCCGCGTGGTCGAGGCGTCGGCCTGGACGAACTTGGCGAACAGGGTCTCGGCCACGCCGGGGGCGATGCCGATGCCGGTGTCGGCCACCTCGACGCGGATCGCCTCGCCCTCGCGGGCGGCGTCGACGCGGACCGAGCCGCTGGCGGTGAACTTCAGCGCGTTCGAGACCAGATTGGAGACGATCTGGCGAACGCGGCTCGGGTCGCCGAGGTAAGTCCCATCGACGTCGCCCGCTTCGACGCTGAACTGCAGTTCGCGCTGCGCCGCCACGGGCGCGAACGTCGCGTAGACGCCGGCGAGGACCGCGCCGAGGTCGAACTCGACCGCCTCGATCTCCAGCTTGCGCGCCTCGATCTTGGAAATATCGAGGATGTCGTTAAGCACCCGCAGCAGCGCCTCGCTGGAGTCGCGGATGATGTCGAGGCGTTCGCGCTGCTCGGCCGGCAGGTCGCTGGCCGACATCGCCTGCGCCATGCCGAGCACGCCGTTGAGGGGGGTGCGGATCTCGTGGCTGACCGTGGCCAGGAACTCGCTCTTGGCGGCGTTGGCCGCCTCCGCCTCGGCCCGCGCGCGGTCCTCGCCGGCGAGCACGCTGGCGAACAGCCGCCAGGCCATGACCGCCGCGATCAGATTGAGCAGCGCGCCGAACGCCAGCTGGGAGGCGGTCAGGGCGCCGGCCCCATGCCCGAGCGCTATTCCGGGCAGGAAGGCGAAGCAGACGATCTGCGGGATCAGGCCGGCCAGGAACAGCTCGCGCGACGAGGCCGTCGTCATCACCGCGTTGACGATCGCGCCGGTGATCAGCAGCGCGCCGGCCAGCGCGCCGCCGGGCCCGCCGCTGATCATCGCGGCGACGCCGAACGAGCTGAACAAGAGGTTCGAGAGCGCCACGGCGGCGACGAGCTGGGCATAGCCCCACCGGGTCTCCAGCCGGCGCTCGATGTCGCTCTGGCGGAAGAACCAGGCCTCCGCCAGCTGGCTGGCGACGTACAGCCCGCACCAGCCCACGGCGAAGCTCACGCCAGTAAAGGAGTTGAAGACGAAGCCGATCAGGCACGCCAGCGCGATTTTCAGGCGGATCTGCCTGGCGCGACTGGCGACGGCCGCGACGACCTGCAACTTCTGGACGTCCTTCATCTGCGGCGATTGGTAACACCGCCATGACAAACCGTTCGTTAGGAGCCGGGGGTTTTCCCCGACTTTTCTTGGGGGTTCGCGATCGCCCGGATCACAGTTTCGAGACGCGCCTGGAGCGGTCCGGCGGGGACGTCGATCAGCTCGTAGCCCAGCCGGCGATAGACGTCGGCGTGGATGGCTTCGAACCGCAGGGTGTCCTCGAAGCTGATCCGCCGCGCCTCGGTCGGTGTCACGAACCCGAGATTGCGCACGAAGAACACCCGCCGCCGGTAGGTCGCCTCCCGCTCGATCCGCGCCAATTCGGCCTTCAGCGCGCGGCTCGGCGCACGGCCGGCGTATTCGCTGAGCGCCAGCGTGCAGATGGGGCAGCGGTCGAAGAACACGAGCTGATCGGGCCAGGCGTCGGCCCGCAGCTGCCGTCGTCGCTGCAGACCCACGATGTCATCGATGAACGACGGCTCCTTCCAATGCTCGACGACGCCCTTCGCGGTGATCAGGGCGATCAGGTCGGTGGCCGCCTCTTCGACGACGGCGTGGCCGGCCTGTTCGAGGGCGCGGATCAGAACGGTCTTGCCGGCGCCGGGCGCGCCGGTCAGCACATAGCGCTGCATGAGGTTGCTCCTGACCGGCGCGGCCCAGCGGCCGACGCGGGTCGGTAGAACGATGTCAGGGGGAAGGCGCGGCCGGACTGGCCGTGACCGCGCGCCTCATGCCTACAGGCCGAACCGCTCCGCCGCAACCCGCCTCAGGCCGGGATGAACTTCAGCGCCACGCCATTGTTGCAGTAGCGCAGCCCGGTCGGCCTGGGGCCGTCGTTGAAGACGTGCCCCTGGTGGCCCAGGCACTGGGCGCAGTGGTACTCGGTGCGCTGCTCGACGATCTGGAAGTCCGACTTCTCGCCCAGCGCGCCGGGGATCGCGGTGTAGAAGCTGGGCCAGCCGGTGCCGCTGTCGAACTTCCACTCCGACTTGAACAGCGGCAGGCCGCAGCCGATGCAGGCGAAGACGCCGCGACGATGCTCGTTGTTGAGCGGGCTGGTGAACGGGGTCTCGGTGCTCTCCTGCCGCAGCACCTGGAACGAGGGCGGCGGCAGGCGCTTTTGCCAGTCGGCCTCGGTCAGCTTGCGCCAGGGCGAGGTGGCGAACGGGTCGGCGCCGGCCTTGGCCTTGGAGGCCTCCGGAGCGGCGCTGCAGGCGGCGAGCGCGGCGGCGGAGACCAGGAGGGCTCGGCGATCGATCGGCATCTTGGCTCGGGCGAGGTTCATGGCTTCGAATACGCGGAAACACCCGGATACGTTACACCTATCCGCCCAGCGTCACGACGCCTCGCGCCGCCAGCGATAGAGGACATCGGGTATCCGCTCCTCGTTGTCCGCCCCGTCGGTCTCGGTGACCGCGACGAAGCCGTGCTTCTCATAGAAGCGGCGCGCGCCCTGGTTCTGCTGGAAGGTCCAGAGGCTCAGCTCGGCGGACGTCGCCCGGGCTTTCTCGAGCAGCCGCAGACCAAGTCCCCGGTTCTGCGCCTCCGGCCGGATGAACAGGTGTTCGATGAAGTCGGGGCGGAAGGCGATGTACCCGACCGGCCCGTCGGTCGTCCTGCGCCAGCCAGACCTCGTTGGCGGCGAACAGCCGTTCGCGGAACCACCAGGCGTCTTCCTCCGGCGTGTGCAGCGTGGGCACGAAGGGCAGCGAGACCTGCACCGTCCGTCGATGCAGCTGCGCGAGCCCGGCCATGTCCTCCAGCGTCGCGCGCCGCAGGATCACAGTCCGGCGGTCTCCTTGAGGCCAAGCGCGATGTTGAGGTTCTGCACCGCCGCGCCGGACGCGCCCTTGCCGAGGTTGTCCAGCAGCGCCACCAGGCGCGCCTGCCCGGTCGCTTCATTTCCGAACACGTAGAGGCGCATGCGATTGGTGCCGTTCAGTCCTTCCGGGTCGAGGGTCGCGACCGCCGCGGCGGCCTCGCGGCTGGCGACCTCGACGAACGGCTCGTCGGCGTAGGCGTCGGCCAGGCACTCGCGCACCTGGTTCAGCGTTGGCGCGCCAGGCATCGCCGCCAGCGTGAGCGGCGCTTCGACCAGCATGCCCTTCAGGTAGCGGCCGACCGCCGGGGTGAACACCGGCCGGTGCGTCAGGCCGGCGTAGGCTTGCATCTCCGGCAGGTGTTTGTGCTGCAGGGTCAGGCCGTAGACCCGGTAGGGGACGTCGGTGTGGTTGTCGGCGCCGGCGTCCTCGAACTCGGCGATCATGCCCTTGCCGCCGCCCGAATAGCCCGAGACGCCGTGCGCGGTCAGCGGCCAGTCGGCCGGGACCAGCCCGGCCTCGACCAGCGGCCGCACCAGGGCGATAAAGCCGGTCGGCCAGCATCCGGGGTTCGAGATCCGGTGCGAGGCGCCGAGCGCCGCGCGCTGGCCCGCGGCCATCTCAGGAAAGCCGTAGTCCCAGCCGGGCGAAACCCGGTGCGCGGTGGAGGCGTCGATGACCTTGACACTATTGCTCTCGACCAGGCTCACGGCCTCGCGCGCCGCATCGTCGGGCAGGCAGAGGATCACCGCATCCGCGCCGTTCAGCAGCTCGCGCCGCGCCTCGACGTCCTTGCGGCGTTGCGGATCGATCGAGACCAGCTGCAGGTCGCGCCGGCCCGCCAGCCGCTCGCGGATCTCGAGGCCGGTGGTGCCGGCCTCCCCATCGATGAACACCCTGGGCGCCATGGTCGCCTCCATAAACCTCCCTCCCCTTGATGGGGAGGGGCAGACCGCGCAGCGGTCGGGGTGGGGGAGTCAGGTGACGCGCGCGATAGCCGGCGTGAAACGTAGGGGCGTCGCACAGCCACACCCGTCCGTCGCTCCGCGACGTCCACCCTCCCGATGAAGGGGAGGGATTCTGAGCTTTATCGCTTCGAGAACTGGAAGCTGCGTCGGGCCTTGGCGCGACCGTATTTCTTGCGCTCGACCACGCGGCTGTCGCGGGTGAGGAAGCCGTGCGGCTTCAGCGCGATCCGTAGTGACGGCTCGTACTGCGTGAGCGCCTTGGAGATGCCGTGGCGCACGGCGCCGGCCTGGCCCGAGAGCCCTGAACCGACCACGGTGACGTCGACGTCGAACTCGCCGAGGCGTCCGGTCACTTCCAGCGGCTGGGCGATCATCATGCGCAGCACCGGCCGCGCGAAATAGACCTCCTGGTCGCGGCCGTTAATGGTGATCTTGCCCTTGCCTGGCTTGATCCAGACGCGGGCGACCGCGTTCTTGCGCTTGCCGGTGGCGTAAGCGCGGCCCTGGGCGTCGCGGACCGGCTCGCGGCTCGCGGCGGACTCGGCGCCGGGCGTCGCCAGGGCTTGCAGGGCCTCGAGGCCGCGCGTCTCGGGGGCGTGGGTCTCAGACATGGCCTACTGGCTCCGGGCGTTCTTGGGGTTGGCGGCCTTGAAGTCGATGACTTCTGGCTGCTGCGCCTCGTGCTTGTGCTCGGGCGAATTGTAGATGTGCAGGTGCGTCAGCTGCTTGCGGGCCAGCGGACTTTCCTTCGGCAGCATGCGCTCGACCGCCTTTTCCAGGATCCGCTCGGGAAACTTGCCGTCGAGGATCTTGCCCGCGGTGCGGCTCTTGATCCCGCCCGGATAGCCGGTGTGCCAGTGGTAGGTCTTCTGTTCCAGCTTGCGGCCGGTGAACTTGACCTTGTCGGCGTTGATCACCACCACGTGGTCGCCGCAGTCCATGTTCGGGGTGTAGTCGGCCCGGTGCTTGCCGCGCAGGCGCATGGCGATGAAGGTGGCAAGTCGGCCGACCACGACGTTTTCGGCGTCGACCAGGATCCACTTCTTCTCGATCTCGGAAGGCTTCAGCGTAGCCGTGGTCTTGGTATGCATCGGTCGGGCCTTGAAAGCGAAGGGCGCGCTGGTACCTGCGCCGGCGGGCCATGTCAATGCCGCGATTGTCGCGCCGGGACCGGAAAAAGGCTTATTCTACAATGCGGTTGCGACTAAGGTATCATACTACCGCACTAGGCTGAATCGACATTTAGCGCATCCAGATCATGGCGGCTGCGAGGTGGATGAAGGCCAGGAAGTGGATGGCGCGTCGGTCGTAGCGCGTGGCGAAGCGCCTGAAGTGTTTGAGTTTGTTGAAGCAGCGCTCGATGCGATTGCGGTGGCGGTAGATCGCTGGGTCGTGCGGGATGATCACCTTGCGTGTGCGGTTTGAGGGGATCACGGCCTCAGCGCCGCTGTCGGCGATGATCTGGCGTAATGCGTTGGAGTCGTAGGCCTTGTCGGCGAGGACGGCTTCGGCCCGGAAGCCGTCGAGCAGGGCCGGTGCGGCGAGCACATCGCCCGCCTGGCCGGCGGTGAGGATGAAGCGAAGTGGTCGCCCGAGGCTGTCGGCGAGCATGTGGATCTTGGTGGTCAGTCCGCCTCGGGAACGCCCCAGAGCCTGATTTTGGGCCCCCCTTTTCCGGTCGCCGCCTGCTGATGGGCGCGGACCAGGGTGCTGTCGAGCATCAGATACTGGTTGTGTCGGTCCTTGATCAGCGAGGCGAAGACCTCGTCCCACACGCCGGCCTTGGCCCAACGGGTGAAGCGCTTGTGCAGCGTCTTCCACTTGCCGTAGCGCTCGGGCAGGTCGCGCCAGTGCGCGCCCGACCGCAGCACCCACAGGCAGCCGTTGACGAACAGCCGGTTGTCGCCGCCCGTCCGCCCGGGATCGGAGACCTTGCCCGGCAGCATCGGCGCGATCCGCTCCCACTGCGCCTGTGTCAGCTCGTAGCGCTTCGGCTGAAGCATCGTCCCGCTCCGAATCATCAAACCCGGAACGGAATGAATCAGCGCTCAGCGCAGCCGTGAATCCTGAATGTCGATTGGACCTAGGGTCGTCTGACCCGCCACATCAGCGCCGTCGCCAGCGCCAGCAGGATCGCGGCGCCGGCCTGATGCACCAGGGCGAGCGGCAGCGGAACGCGGGTGACCAGGGTGGCGACCCCCAGCAACGCCTGCAGCACCGCCATCATGCCGACGGCCAGCGCCAGTCCCCGGCTCTGCCCCATCAGCAGCTGCGAATTCAGCCCGGAGCCGGCGACGCCGACCGCGGCGATCACCACGGCGTAGGCGACCATGCGGTGGTTGAACTGCACCGCGGCCTGGCTGTGCGCCAGCGTCGCCCAGAGTCCGTCCCTGGCGTAGTCGGGCGGGAACAGATAGCCGTTCATCAGCGGCCAGTCGTTGTCGATCAGACCAGCCTGGTTACCGGCGACCAGCGCCCCCAGCAGGCATTGGAAGAACACCGCCGCGAAGAACACCATCGAGGCGGCCGGCCAGGCGCCGGTGCGCGCCGCCTTGGCCCTTGGCTGGCCGCTCCAGGCTTCCATCGCGGTCCAGAGCAGCGCGCAGAACAGGATCAGGGCGAGGCCCAGGTGCGTCGCCAGCCGCTCCGGCGCGACCGCGACCCGGTTCTCCAGCCCGCTTTGCACCATCCACCAGCCGACCAGCCCCTGCAGGCCGCCGAGCGCCAGCAGGACCGCGCAGCGCCAGATCAGCCGGATCGGGATCCGCCGCAGCGCCAGCATGATGAAGAACGGCAGGGCGAAGACGAGTCCGGCCAGGCGACCCAGCAGCCGGTGGAACCACTCCCACCAGAAGATCGAGCGGAACTCGGCGAGCGTCATGCCCGCGTTGACCTGCCGATACTGCGGCGTCGCCTGGTAGAGCGCGAAGTCTTTCGCCCAGTCGGCGTTGGAGAGCGGCGGCAGCACGCCCGACACCGGGTGCCACTCCGTGATCGAGAGACCCGAGCCGGTCAGCCGCGTCGCGCCGCCAACCACGACCATGGTGAAGACGATCGCCGCCACGGCGATCAGCCACAGCGCCACGACCTGCGAGCGTCCATCTTTCAGGAAGGAGGTCATCGGCCGCGCTGCGCACCCCTCAACTGACAGGCTCGGGCTATACGCTCAGCAAAGGGTTCGCGGAACGGCCCCTTCGCGTTGGTCGGAGCGACAGGATTCGAACCTGCGACCCCTTGACCCCCAGTCAAGTGCGCTACCAGGCTGCGCTACGCTCCGATCCCCGCGAGGGAGTGGGCCTTATAGGGATGGCGCCGGAACCCGGCAACGGGGGAAGCGTATCAGGCCGGAACCGGCCGCCCGAAGCGCTCGGCGGAGCGCTCACGCGCCTTCTGAGCCTCGATCTCGCGGTCGCGCGGCGGGGCGTGGGTCTCGAGCGAGGTCAGCAAGCGGCGCGCGGCCTGGAACACCTCCTCGATGCCGGCCTCGAACGCCGCTTCGTTGGCCTTGGAGGGCGCGTTGTAACCGCTGAGCTTGCGCACGAATTGCAGCGACGCCGCGCGGATCTCTGCGTCGGTCGCCGGCGGGTCGAAGTTGAACAGGGTCTTGATGTTGCGGCACATCTGCTCACCTCACATCCAGCCGCGCCACTTGAACCACAGCAAGGGCGCGATGGTCGAGGCCACGATCACGCCGATGCCGAACTGGTAGCCGTAGGGCCAGTGCAGTTCGGGCATGTTGGCGAAGTTCATGCCGTACCAGCCGGCGACCAGGGTCGGGAAGATGCCGACCACCGAGGCGATCGTCAGCACCTTGAAGATGTCGTTCTGCTCGATGCTGATGAAGCCCAGCACCGCGTCGAGCAGGAATTGCACCTTGCTGAGCAGGTGCTCGTCGAACTGGTTCAGCACGCCAATGTCTTCGCAAGCCTGTTCCAGACGCTCGGCGTTCTCGGACGCGAACCAGCTCGCGGCGTTGTCGGTCGCGAAGTCGATCATGCGATCGACGCCCAGCAGGCTCTCGCGAATGATCGAGATGACCTCGCTGATCCGGCCCAGTTGCTGCATCTTCTCCCGCATCAGCGCGTTGTTGCGCATCGCCCGGCGCGGGTCCTTGGTGGCGTTGCGGAACACCCGGTGCGAGACCCCGTCCAGCCGCGCCCGCGCATCTTCCAGCAGGTCGGCCTGGCGGGCGACGAACGCCTGCATCAGCGCCGCGAACACGGTGGGGCTGCTGGTCGGCGCCTGCTGGCCTGCCTTGCCGGCCACGGCGTCGAACATCGGCAGCTTGTCGTAGCGGACCGAGATGAGCCGCTCGGGGGTCAGGATGAAGCCGATGTGCGAAAGCTGGGGGTGGTCGGTGTCGCCGCCGGTGAGCACGGGCGCGGCCATTCTGAGCACGCCGTCCTCGAACGACAGCCGCGCGGACTGCTCGATGCCGGAGAGCTCGTGGCGGGTCGGCATGCGCAGCCCGGTGAGGTCTTCGACGAGGCCGATCTCCTCTTCGTCCGGCCGGATCAGATCGATCCAGACCGTCGAGGGGTGCGGCTTGGCCTCGCCGGTGGGGTGTGGGGGATGAAGGTGCAGCATCGACGCGGGCTATAGCACCCGCCGCGCGCCCGCCGACAGCCGTTCGATTTCATTGTTCCCCAGCCGGCTTGATCCGATCCACCGGCCCGTCTAATACGCCGTATTAATCGGATGGAGCGCATGGGCCTGGCCGAAGCCGCGCCGGCCAAGATCGGGGCCGGGACTGTCGAGGAGCTGTTGCAGGCCGCCGAGCGCCTCTTCGCGCGCGGCGGCGTCGAGAACGTCGCCCTGACCCAGATCGTCGCCGAGGCGGGCCAGAAGAACCGCTCGGCGCTGCACTACCATTTTGGCTCGCGCGCCGGCGTGCTGGCGGCGGTGCTCAACCGCCGCCTGATGGCGATCAACGCCCGGCGCGAAGCCATGATGGACGCCCTGCCCGCCGCTCCCACCGCAGCGCAGGTGCTGAACGCCGAAGTCACGCCGCTGGCCCAGGTGGCGCTCGAGGAGCCCTGGGGCGCGGACTACCTCAGCATCCTGGCCCAGATCACCTTCCACCCCCGGCTGCTGGGCGCGCGTGAGGTCGAGGAGGCCCACCTCAGCGGCCTGCGCCGCGGCCGCGCCTTGCTCGAACGCGCCAGCCTGGAATTTGGACCGCCGCTCCCCCCGGCGATGCTCGACCGGCGCGTCCGCTGGTTCAAGGACAGCGTCGTGTTCGCTCTGGCCCGCTGGATCCGTGACGCGCCGCCGCCCGAGCGCACCGCCGCGAACCTCTCCGAACTCGTCGCCGAGCTCGTCAGCTACGGCGCCGCGGCCCTCACCGCACCTCAAGCAACGACCGGGAGCTAGACCCCATGACGCGTCAACCAGCAGACTTCGGCGGCCAGATCGGCCGAACCTATGCCGACTCTCAGCCCTGGTGGCCCCCGGCGAAGTTCAAGCAGGACGCGCCGAACGTGGTGATGGTGGTGCTGGACGACACCGGCTTTGCCCACCTGGGCTGCTACGGCTCGACCATCGAGACGCCGAACATCGACGCCCTGGCCGCTGGCGGGCTGCGCTACACCGGCTTTCACACCACGGCCCTCTGTTCGCCGACGCGGGCCTGCCTGCTGACCGGGCGAAACCACCACGCGGTCGGCATGCGGGCGATCTCCAACTTCGACACCGGCTTTCCCAACATGCGCGGCGCGATCCCGCGTTCGGCGGCGACGCTGGCGGAGATCCTGCGCGAGAGCGGCTACGCCACCTTCGCCACCGGCAAGTGGCATCTGGCGCCGATGGCCGAGTGCTCGGCCGCCGGCCCCTACACCAACTGGCCGCTGCAGAAGGGCTTCGACCGCTACTACGGCTTCCTGCAGGGCGAGACCGATCAGTTCTTCCCCGAGCTCACGCACGACAACCATTTCGTCGATCCGCCCGGCGGGCCGGAGGACGGCTATCACGTGTCGAAGGACATCGTTGACCGCAGCTGCGCCATGGTGCGCGACCTGACCTCGCTGGTGCCTGAGCGGCCGTTCTTCCTCTACTGCGCGTTCGGGGCGATGCACTCGCCGCACCAGGCGCCGCAATCCTACCTGAAGAAGTATCGCGGCCGGTTCGACGCCGGCTGGGATGTCGCGCGCGACGAATGGTTCGCGCGGCAGAAGGCGATGGGCATCGTGCCGCCCGACACCAAGCTCGCGCCGCATAACCCCGGCGTGAAGCCCTGGAGCGAGCTTTCGGTGAACCAGCAGCGCTTCGCCGCGCGGCTGCAGGAAGCCTTCGCCGCCATGCTCGACCACACCGACGCGCAAGTGGGCCGGCTGGTCAGCTTCCTGAAGTCGGTCGGCCAGTGGGACAACACCCTCTTCATCCTGCTCTCCGACAACGGCGCCAGCCAGGAGGGCGGCCAGGCCGGCGTGCTGGACGAGATGAAGTGGTTCAACGGCATCCGCGAGAGCGCCGACGAGGCGGTGCTGCGGCTCGACGACATCGGCGGCCCCGACAGCCACTGCAACATCCCCTGGGGCTGGGCCCAGGCCGGCAACACGCCGCTGAAGTGGTACAAGCAGAACACCCACGGCGGCGGCGTGCGCGACCCGCTGATCATGCACTGGCCGGCGGGAATCACGGCGGGCGGCCAGACCCGCGACCAGTTCTGCCACGCCATCGACATCGCCCCGACCATCATGGACGCGCTGGGCGTTGCGACGCCCGACGTGGTCGCGGGCGTGCCGCAGACGCCGGTGCACGGCGTCAGCCTGACGCCGAGCTTCGCCGACGCCGGCGCCCGGCTCGAACGCGGCGCGCAGTATTTCGAGATGCTCGGCCACCGCGGCATCCTGAAGGACGGCTGGAAGGCGGTGACCCACCACGAGCCCGGGACGCCGTTCGACGACGACACGTGGGAACTCTACCACCTCGACGACGACTTCTCGGAGCACGACGACCTGGCGCAGCAGGAGCCGGAGCGGCTGAAGGCGCTGATCGACCCTGTGGTGGGAGGAGGCCGACAGGCACGGCGTGCTGCCGCTCGACGACCGCGGGCTCTTCGCCCTGTTCGCCGCCTCGCGCCGGCCCGGACTGCCGGCGGCGCGGAGCCGCTTCGTCTACTATCCGCCGGTCTCGCACGTGGTCAGCGACACCTGCCCGCCGGTGGCGCGCGGCTGGTCCAGCGAGGTCAAGCTCGCCCACCCGGCCACGGGCGGCGACGGCGCCCTGATCGCCCGCGGCAGCCTCAACAGCGGCTTCGTGCTGTTCATCAAGGGCGGCAAGCTGGTGTTCGACTACAACGACTTCCACCGCCACACCCGGCTGGAGGCCCCTGCCCCGCTGGCGCCCGGCCAGCACACGATCCTGCTCGAGGTCATCCGTGACGCCAGCGGCAGCGCCGGGGCCAGCCTCAGCGTCGACGGCGAGCTGGTCGCGGCCGGGACCATCCCGCGCCTGCTGTTCATCATCTCCTCGACCGGCATGGACGTCGGCCGCAGCCTCTCGCCGGTCACCGACGACTACGCCGCGCCGTTCGCCTATCCGGGCAAGATCGAGCGGATCGTGTTTCAGCTCCCGGATGGATCGCCGCCGCGCGGGGAGGTGCGGGCGCACCTGCGGGCGGAGAGCGTGCGGCAGTAGGCGCTTCAGCTCGCATCGTCACGCAGGCTAAGCTGGCTGGGTCACCGTCAGTGGGGTCTCGCCTATGAGCATCCGCACGCTCGTCGACATGGCCATCGACGAAGACCGCAGCTCCCGCTGCCTGTGGGTCCCGTCGGAGCATTGGGCGGCGTTCTGCGACGAGCTCGGCCGCCAGCCGAACCGCATCGGCGTGATCGTCTACCGCAACAAGACCATCCGCGAGGGCGAGCCCTACTCGGACATCACCACGCAGCGGCCGGATTAGCGCACCTTCAGCACAGGATGATCAGCAGCGCCGAGACCCCCAGGTGCAGCAGCATGAAGCGGACCAGGACCTGGGTGTTGGACCAGTTCAGCTCCTTGCGGCAGTGGTCGTGCAGCGGGAAGCGGATCGACGAGAGCAGGCGGATGCCGAAGAAGCGGGCCAGCGCCACCTTCATCAGGCCGGTCGCGCCGTTCAGCACGATCACCGAGCCGACCAGCAGCAGGAACAGCGGATTGCCGGTGGCGACCACCAGCATGCCGATCAAGAGGCCGAGCGGCCGCGAGCCTGCGTCGCCCATCAGCACCTGGCTGGGCGAGGCGTTGTACCAGAGGTAGCCGGCGACGCAGCCGACCATCACGAACGCCATGATCGCCCAGCCGGCCCCCTCCGGATTGACCGGGATGCTGAGGTGCTCGGCGACCGACTGGTTGCCGATCACCGTGTAGAGCAGGCCGCCCAGGATCAGGATCGCGGTGGCGGTGAGGCTGCCGGAGACGCCGTCGACGCCATCGGAGCAGTTGGTCGCATTGATCGACAGCCAGATCACGCCGGTGGCCAGCGGCAGGCCCAGCCAGGGCGCCAGGTGGATCGTGTCCTTCCAGCCCGGCAGCCAGATGGTCGAGTCGCCGACGCCGAGGATCGCCACCGAGGCGCCCAGGGCGACGGCAAGGTCCATCACCGCCAGCAGGTATTCGCTGAAGCCGCCGCGGCGGTCGTCGAGGTAGCCGACCACCATCGCCACCAGCACGAACGGCAGCGTGCGCATCGCGGTGGCGCCGAACGGCACGAAGATCAGCGAGACGGTGGCGAAGATGATGATGAAGATCGCCCCGGCGCTGACCGGCTTGCCGACGCTCTGCTCGGCGTTGACGGCGAACGCGCGGCCCTGATCGCGCGGCAGCATCGACCAGAGCCGCGGCAGCAGGATCCAGGTCGCCCCGGCCGCGGTCGCGAAACCGACCGCCGCGAGGAAAAAGAACGAGTTGAAGAGCCTGAGCGGCCCCCAGAGGCTGCCGAACGCGTGGTAGGCCAGACTCAGCATGCGCGGCGGTCGCCCCCGACTCGGTAGCCCAGACGGCTATTTTCTACAGTCGCGCTGACTTCGGCGACCAATTTGGCGAGCGCAAGGCGAAGGTCGCGGCCTCAGCGGCGGCGCAGCAGCTGGTCCAGGCGCGCCTTGGCCGCTTCAAGCTCCGCGAGCGCCGCCTGCAGGCGATCACGCTGGTCCGGTGTGAGTTCGACCCGCTCGGCCGCCGCCGCGCCAGCGGCCGCCTCGGGCGGAGCACCGCCGGCCTCCTGCGCGCGTCCCTCGCCATTCAAGAATCGCCGGGCGCCCAGCTCGCGATGCAGCTTCTGCACGCCCTTGATGGTGTAGCCTTCCTCGTGCAGCAGCCGCCGCACCTCGGCCAGCACCAGCGATGTCCTGCGGGCGGTAGAACCGCCGTCCGCCGGCGCGCTTCATCGGCCGGATGAACGAGAACTTGGTCTCCCAGAACCGCAGCACGTGCTGCGGCACGCCCAGCTCGTCGGCGGCTTCGGAGATGCTGCGGAAGGCCTCCGGGCCCTTCGCCAACGGCCCCGCCTACTTGTCCAGGGCGCGATCGACTCGCGCCTTCATCACCTGCGAGGCGCGGAAGGCGATCACCCGGCGGGGATCGATGGCGGCCGGCTCGCCGGTCTTGGGGTTGCGGCCCATGCGCTCGCGCTTGGCGCGCACCTGGAACACGCCGAACCCGGAGAGCTTGACCGTCTTGCCGCGCTCCAGCGCCTCGGCCACCAGATCCAGCGTGCGCTCGACCAGCCCGGCGCAATCCTGCCGGGTCAGGCCCGACCTCCTCATGCACGGCCTCGCACAGGTCCGCGCGCGTCAATGTCCGGCCCTTCATGGATCGCGCCCGCCCCCGTTACGCCGCCTAAGGCTCCATGGTCGCGATTATTTCGTCAAGTCAAAGGCTTCGTGGAACGAGGCTCGCGTGAAGCCGCAGCCCGCCGGCCCCGTCGGACCGGCTAGAGGCGGACGACGGCGGCGCCCCAGGTGAGGCCGCCGCCCATGGCTTCCATCAGCAGCAGTTGGCCGGGCTTGATGCGGCCGTCGGCGATGCCCTTGGCCAGCGCCAGCGGGATCGAGGCGGCCGAGGTGTTGGCGTGCTCGGCGACGGTGGAGATCACCCGCTCGCTCGTCGATGCCGAGCCGCCGCGCCACGCCCTCCAGGATGCGCTGGTTGGCCTGGTGCGGGATGAACCAGTCGACCTCTGACAGCGCGACGCCGGCGGCCTTGGCGGCGGCGATCACCGCCTCGGAGATGTTGACCACCGCGTGGCGGAACACCTGGTTGCCCTGCATGCGCAGCTTGCCGACCGTGCCGGTGGTGGAGGGGCCGCCGTCGACATAGAGCAGGTCCTGCTTGGTGCCGTCGGCGCGCAGGGCGAAGCCGAGGATGCCGCGGTCGGCCGTGGTCCCCTGCCCTTCCCGCGGCTCCAGCACCACCGCGCCGGCGCCGTCGCCGAACAGCACGCAGGTGCCGCGGTCGGTCCAGTCCATCAGCCGGGTCATGGTCTCCGCGCCGATCACCAGGCAGCACTTCGACTGGCCGCGGGCGACGAAGTTGTCGGCCACCGCCAGCGCGTAGACGAAGCCGGAGCACACCGCCTGGACGTCGAAGGCGATGCCCGATCGGCGCGCCCAGCTTGCGCTGCACCATGGTCGCGGCCGCCGGGAAAGGTGAGGTCCGGCGTCGTGGTGGCGACGATGATCAGGTCGACGTCGGCCGGCGTGCGGCCGGCGGCGGCCAGCGCCTTGGCGGCGGCCTTGGTCGCCAGGTCCGAGGTCGTCTCGCCCTCTACAGCCTTGTGGCGCTGGTGGATGCCGGTGCGCTCGCGGATCCAGGCGTCGCTGGTGTCGACGACCTTGGCCAGGTCGTCGTTGGTGACGACACGCGCGGGCAGATAGTCACCGACGCCGGTGACGACGCTACGAAGGATGGAGCTCACGCCTTGGTTCTTTCCCCAACCTGGGCCGGATTGCTTTGGGCCGCATCTGTTGGCATCGCGGCGGTCATGGTCCTCAGGTTGCGGTCGATCTGGGCGACGAAGTCACTGGCGGCGAGGTCGGCCGCCAGGCGGATGGCGGTGGCGAAACCGCGCACGTCGGCGCCGCCGTGGCTTTTGACTACAATTCCGTTCAGTCCGAGGAAAGGCCCGCCGTTGATCGAACTGGGGTCGAACTGTCCGGCCATGCGTCGCAGGGCGACCTGTGCGATCAGCGCGCCAAGCCGGGCGAACGGTCCGGACGTGAACGTTGCGCGCAGCTGGGCTCGGAAGTAGCGGGCCAGGCCCTCGGCGGTTTTCAGCGCCACATTGCCGGTGAAGGCGTCGGTCACCACCACGTCGACCGTGCCCTTCGGGATATCGTCGCCCTCGACGAAGCCGCGGTAGTCGAGCTCGAGACCCGACATCTCGCGCAGCATCCGGTGGGCCTCGCGCACTTCCTCGTGGCCCTTCTCGTCCTCGGAGCCGACGTTGAGCAGGCCGACGGTCGGCCGCGCCGAACCGAGCACCGCATGGTGGAAGGCCGCGCCCATGATGGCGAACTCGACCAGCCGCTTCGCGTCGGCGCTGATGTTGGCGCCCACGTCGAGCACGGCCGTACGGCCCTTCAGCGTCGGCCAGCTGGCGACGATGGCCGGCCGCTCCAGGTCAGCCGACATCCGCAGGATCAGCTTGCCGATCGCCATCAGCGCGCCGGTGTTGCCCGCCGGAAACGCAGGCCGCCGCCTCGCCGGTCTTCACCGCCTCGATGGCGTTCCACATGCTCGAGCCCTTGCCGCGCCGCATCGCCTGGGCCGGCTTTTCGTCCGAGCCGATCACCTTGTCGGTGTGACGGATCTCGACCCGTCCCTGCAGCGCCGGCAGCTTCGCGAGCGCGGGTTTGATCGCGGCCTCGTCGCCGTGGAGCAGGAAACGGGCGGCGAGCCCCTCCTTTACGGCGCGCGCGATCGCCGGGACCACGACGGGCGGTCCGTGGTCGCCGCCCATGGCGTCGATGGAGATCACCAGCTCGGGCACGGCCGCGTCTCGATGCTCCCGGTTGTCGGTTGGGGTCTGGGCCGCCCCCTACAGTGGTTGGCCGCGGCGAGGCAAGCTCTGCGGCTACGCAAGCTTTGGCCAGTCGATTTCGCCCGCGAGCAGCGGCTCGTCCGGCGCGTCGGCCAGCGCGGCGCGGGCGGCGAGCAGATAGTCGCCCAGCGGCGCCGGGTTCGCGCCCTCGGCCCCGCCGAACACGGTGCGGTCGATCAGTCCATCGAGCGGCGCCCGGTCGGGCAGGGCTGCGACAGCGGCTTCCAGCGCCTTGCCGCGGCCGTAGAAGGCCTCGCCCAGCTCGCCGCATGGTCTTGCCAACCGCGAGGTCTCCGACCGCCAGCTCGCGCAGCCCGTGGTCGAGCCCGCTGAGGTAGGCGTCGAAATAGGCCTGGCTGATCGCCGCCGCCGCAGCGCCAAGCGCGCGCAGGCGCTCCAGCACCAGGATGACGTGCAGCGTATAGAGCTCGAACCGGCCGTCGGGCGTGTCGGGCGCGCCCATCGCGGCGTAGAGCGCGGGCGAACGCGCCTGAGCCACCGTCGCGGCGTAGAGCTTCTCGCCCACGGTCCGCGCCGGCCCCGGCCGCAACAAACGCTGGAGGAACATCCCGCCTCGATTTCGCCGCCCGCGGCGACTTAGCTCACGCCATTGCACTAGAAGGGCCGGGACGATAGGTCAAAGGCCGTGAACGCCCAGATCAAGGCCCAGATGCTCCGCAAGCCCGCTTTCCTCGCCCTCGCCGCCAGCCTGGCCGTGACCGCGGCCTGCTCTCCCGTCACCTACCACCAGGGCTTCCAGGCGGTGGACGTGCGACCCGGCGACGTGAAAGTCGGCGTCGACACCCGCTCGAGCGTGCTGACCAAGCTGGGCTCGCCGACCGCGACCTCGACCTTCGACAAGGACGTGTGGTTCTACATGTCGCAGTTCCGCACCCAGACGTCGTTCTACGACCCCAAGACCATCCAGCGCGAGTCATCGCGATCTCGTTCGACCACGACACCCAGCAGGTGAAGGAGGTCGACAACTTCACCCTGAAGGACGGCCGGGTGATCGCCTACAACACCCACGAGACGCCGACCCGCGGCCGCGAGATGACCATCCTGGAGCAGCTGATCGGCAGCATCGGCGCTGGCTCGGTCCTGCCGCCGGACTCCGAGGTCACCCCCGGCAGCCACCCGGACGACAACCGGCACTGATCCCCACGTCCTTCTCCCTTTGCGGGGCCTCCCTCCCCCTCGTGGGGAGGGTGGACGTCGCGCAGCGACGGACGGGTGGGGCTGACGGACGCCGCAATGATACTGTCAGGAAACGCGGGAGCTTCAGACTCCCCCACCCTGCCGATCCTGCGGATCGGCCGTCCCTCCCCACGAGGGGGAGGGAGGCCGAGCGTGGTTACTTGATCAGCCCGTGCGCCAGCACCGCCAGCAGCAGCAGGGCGACGATGTTGGTGATCTTGATCATCGGGTTCACCGCCGGGCCGGCGGTGTCCTTGTAGGGATCGCCGACCGTGTCGCCGGTGACGGCCGCCTTGTGGGCGTCGGAGCCCTTGCCGCCGTAGTGGCCCTCTTCGATCAGCTTCTTGGCGTTGTCCCACGCGCCGCCGCCCGAGGTCATCGAGATGGCGACGAACAGGCCGGTGACGATCACGCCCACCAGCATCGCGCCCAGCGCCGAGAAGGCGTTGGAAGCGCCGGCGATCAGGCGGATGACGAAGAACAGCACGATCGGCGAGGCCACCGGCAGCAGCGACGGCACGATCATCTCGCGGATCGCCGCCTTGGTCAGGATGTCGACGGCGCGGCCGTATTCCGGCTTGACCTCATAGGTCATGATGCCGGGGTTCTCCTTGAACTGCCGGCGCACCTCGGCGACCACCGCCTCGGCCGCGCGACCGACCGCGGTCATGGAGAGGCCGCCGAACAGGAACGGCAGCAGGCCGCCGAACAGCAGGCCCACGATCACATAGGGGTTGGAGAGGTCGAAAGTGACCGCGCCCAGGCCGTCGAAGATCGAACCCGGGACGGCGTTGGCGGAGAAGTACTTCAGGTCCTGGGTGTAGGCCGCGAACAGCACCAGGGCGCCGAGGCCGGCCGAGCCGATCGCATAGCCCTTGGTGACGGCCTTGGTGGTGTTGCCGACCGCGTCGAGCGCGTCGGTGGAGACCCGCACCTCGCCCGGCAGGCCGGCCATCTCGGCGATGCCGCCGGCGTTGTCGGTGACCGGGCCGAACGCGTCGAGGGCGACGATGAAGCCGGCCAGCGACAGCATCGTGGTGGTGGCGATGGCGATGCCGAACAGGCCAGCCAGGATGTAGGTGACGATGATGCCGGCGATGATGGTCAGGGCCGGCAGGGCGGTCGACTCCAGGCTCATGGCGAGGCCCTGGATCACGTTGGTGCCGTGGCCGGCGACCGAGGCCTTGGCCATCGACTTCACCGGGCGGAAGTTGGTGCCGGTGTAGTACTCGGTGATCACGACGATCGCGGCGGTGACGGCGAGGCCGACCATGCCGCAGCCGAACAGCTCCAGGGTGCTGACGTGCTTGGTGGTCCCCTCGACCAGGGTCGGCACGTCGATGCCGCCTTCCGGGACCAGCTTGCTGATCACGAACCAGATCGCGCCGACCGAGAGTACGCCGGTGACGATCAGCCCCTGATAGAGCGCCCCCATGATGTTGTTGTTCTTGCCGAGCCGCACGGCGAAGGCGCCGACGATCGAGGTGACGATGCAGACGCCGCAGATCGCCAGCGGCAGCAGCATCATGTTGCTGACGATGTCCTGGCCGCGGAAGAAGATCGCCGCCAGCACCATGGTGGCGACCGTGGTCACCGCGTAGGTCTCGAACAGGTCGGCGGCCATGCCGGCGCAGTCGCCGACGTTGTCGCCCACGTTGTCGGCGATGGTCGCGGCGTTGCGGGGGTCGTCTTCCGGGATACCGGCCTCGACCTTGCCGACCATGTCGCCGCCGACGTCGGCGCCCTTGGTGAAGATGCCGCCACCGAGGCGCGCGAAGATCGAGATCAGCGAGGCGCCGAAGCCTAGCGCGACCAGGCTGTCGATCACGTCACGGCTGGTGTTCTCCAGGTGCAGCGGGCCGGTCAGCACCGTGTAGTAGCCGGCCACGCCGAGCAGGGCGAAGCCCGCCACCAGCATGCCGGTCACCGCGCCGGAGCGGAACGCCATCGACAGGCCCTTCGCCAGGCTCTCGGACGCGGCCTGGGCCGTGCGTACGTTGGCCCTGACCGAGATCAGCATCCCCGCGAAGCCGGCCGCGCCGGAGAGGATCGCGCCGATCAGGAAGCCGGCCGCCTCGAGCCAACCGATCAGGAAACCGACGATCAGCAGGATCACCACGCCAACCATGGCGATGGTCATGTACTGTCGGCGCAGATAGGCCTGGGCGCCTTCCTGGATGGCCGCGGCGATCTCTTGCATGCGCTCGTTGCCGGGCGAGGCGCGCAGCAGCGCCGCCGATTGCACCGCCCCGTAGATGACGGCCAGCAAGCCGGCGGCGATCACCAGCATCAAAACAGGACTCATATCGTCGCGCCCCTCTCGTGTTCTTGCGCAGATGGCCGCGCTCACCCCTCAGGCGGCGCGGTCGGCGAAGGCCAGTTCCCTCGTAGGGAGACGAGGCGGCCACGGGCGCGCCTCGAAAAGTCGGCGGAAACTGCCAAAACCGACCGCGCGACGCAACAGCCCTGCGCCCGACGGGGGAATTTCTAGTGGATGGCGACGCCGGGCTTGGGCAGTCCCGTGCGACGCATCGGTCCGCCGCCGGGCATGATTTCGATCGATGCGACCATGCCCGGACCGGCGATCTGGGCCGCCGCCGGGAAGAACGACGCCTTCAGACGCGCCTCGTCGAGCCTGGTATAGTCGGTTCGCAGGGTGAAAGGCGTGCGGTGGCCCATCCGCACCAGGGCGTCGCGGAAGTAGGGCTCTTTGTCGCGCAGGCGCAGCGCATCCGCCGAGGGCGTCAGGTTCACCCGGAGGTAGACGAAGACGTAGTTGATCAGCCGCCCGTCGACCACCACCGGCATGGCGACGGGAGAGAGGTCGACGTACTGCCCCGTCGCCGGCTTTGGCTCAGCCGCCGACGCCGCGGCGGCCGCGAGCGCGAGGGGCAGGCTGGCGAGAAGGGCTCGGCGATGCATCGGCGCTCCGATTCGGTCCCGCGATTAAAGGCCGCAACCCTTGCCGCTTGGTTTCAGCCGCCGCCCAGGTGTCGCCATCCCAGCCGCGCTGGCGTCTTCGCCTCGCCGCGGTAGCGCACCGTCACGCCCTCCCCGGCCTCGAACCGGCCGGCGATCGCGGCCGGGCCGGCGAGGTCTTCGCAGGCGCTCAGCAGCGCGGGACCGTCGGAAGAGGCGCAGACCAGCGCGTAGTCGTCGCCGCCGGTCGCCAGCGCCAGACTGGCGGCGGCCTTGTCCGGTTGCCTCCTCAGCCAAGCCGCGGCGTTCGGCGACAGCGGCATCCGGTCCAGATCGATCGTCACGGCGCAGCCGCTCGCCTCGGCAATGTGCAGCGCATCGGCGATCAGCCCATCCGAAACGTCCGCCGCCGCGCTCGCGCTTGCCCGCACCGCGGCGCGCAGATGCAGCGCCGGCGTCGGCAGGCGGTAGGCCCGCGCGAGATCGCCGTGCGGATCGTCGATCTCGCCCCGCGCCGCCTTGAGCCCAAGCCAGCCGTCGCCGATCGCGCCCAGCACCACCAGCAGATCGCCCGGCCTGGCGCCCGATCGCCGCACCGCCTTTCCGGCCGGGACCCAGCCGAACACGGTGGCCGAGACTGTCAGCGGTCCTGGCGTCGAGACCGTGTCGCCGCCCAGCAGCGTCACGTTCCATTCGTCGCCGTCTTCCGCCAGGCCGCGGATGAAGGCTTCCTGGTCGCTCCATCCCCGCGTCGGCGGCCAGGCGGTCATCAGGGTGTAGCCGAACGGCTCGGCGGTCTTGGCGGCGAGATCGGAGAGGTTGGTGCGCAAGAGCCGCCGGGCGACCACCTCCGCGTCCTCGCCGGCGAGGAAGTGCACGCCCTCGACCATGGCGTCCTCGCTGATCACCAGGTCGAACCCCGGCCGGCTGGGCAGGATCGCGGTGTCGTCCATCAGCCCTAGCGCCGGCGCCGAGCGCGCCAGCGGGCGCAGCGCGGCGATCCAGTCGAGCTCGTCAGGCACGCGCGTCCCCAGCCCGCGCGTCCCGGGCGATGGCGTCGAGCGCGGCGTTGATGAAGCCCGGCTCGGGTCCCTCGAAGAACGACTTGGCGATCTCGACGTACTCGTCGATCGCCACCTCAGCCGGCACGTCGCGGCGACGCATCAGCTCGAACGCCCCGGCGCGCAGGATCGAGCGGGCGGTGGCGTCGATCCGCTCCAGCCGCCAGCCGCTGGCGAGGCGACGCGCCACCGCCTGGTCGACCTCGGCCTGCTCGGCCACCACGCCCCGGACCAGGTCGCCGAAGAAGGCTTCGTCGGCGTGCGCCAGCGTCTCGCCCTCGAGGTCGCGATCGAAGCGATGGTCGGCGAACTCGCGGATCACGGTCTCGGCGCCCGCGCCGCCGGTCTCCATCTGGTAGAGCGCCTGCACCGCCGCAAGCCGCGCGACCGACCTGGCCTGCCGTCCGGATCCGCCGGCGGTCCCGCTCATCGCGTGGTTCCGAGCAGCCGCTTCCTCACCGCGATCACCGCGAGACAGGCCTTGGCCGCCCCACCGCCCTTGTCGAGCTCCGCCGCCCGCGCCCGCGCCAGGGCCTGCGACTCGGTGTCCACCGTCAGGATGCCGTTGCCGATGGCGAGACGCCGGCCGATGGCCAGGTCGGTGATGCCGCGCGCGCTCTCGCCCGCCACGATCTCGAAGTGATAGGTCTCGCCGCGGATCACGCAGCCGAGGGCGACATAGCCGTCGTAGCGCACCCCCGCGGGGCGGTGGCCGCCCTCCTCCGCCATGGCGATGACTCCCGGAATCTCCAGCGCTCCCGGCACCGTCACGACGTCAAACTCCGCGCTGGCCGCCTTCAGCGCCGCTTTGGCGCCCGCCAGCAGCTCGTCGGCGATGTGATCGTAGAAGCGCGCCTCGACGATCAGAATCCGTAAGGGGTCTTCGAGCATTGGCTCAGGTCTCGCCGGTCACCGGTCGCCAGCCTACGATTTTCAGGCTGTACCCGTCCAATGCCGCGGGCCGGACCTCGCGCGTGGTGAGCAGGATCATCTCGCGCACGCCCAGATCGAGCAGGATCTGGGCGCCGACCCCGTAGTCGCGCAGGGCATGCTCCGGACTCGCCCCGATCGGCCCCTCCGAGTATCGCTCTGAAAGCCAGGCCGGGTTCGGATCGCGCAGGAAGACGGCGACACCGGCGCCGTCGTGGGCGCCGATCTGCCGCAGCGCGCCCGGCACGTAGTCGCGTCTGGCCTCGACGTGGCCCAGCATGTCGGCCGCCATGTCGACCCGGTGCATCCTGACCAGAGTCGGCTTGTCCGGATCGATCCGCCCCTTGACCAGCACCACGTGCTCGGTGCCGTCGATCGTGTGACGGTAGATGAACATGCGGAAGTGGCCGCCGTAGGTGGAATCGAACGGCCGCTCCAGCACCCGGTCCACCTGCCGCTCCGTGCGGCGTCGATAGGTGATCAGGTCGGCGATCGTGCCGATCTTCAGGCCGTGCAGCTGGGCGAAGGCGATCAGGTCTGGCAGACGGGCCATCGTGCCGTCGTCGTTCATGATCTCGCAGATCACGCCGGCGGCGTTCAGTCCCGCCATCCGAGATATGTCGACGGCCGCCTCGGTATGGCCGGCGCGGACCAGGACGCCGCCGTCCTTGGCCACCAGCGGGAACACGTGACCGGGCGAGACGATATCGTCGGCGCCCTTGGTCGGGTCGATCGCCACGGCGACGGTGTGGGCGCGGTCGTGCGCCGAGATGCCGGTGGTGACCCCCTCGCGCGCCTCGATCGAGACGGTGAAGGCGGTGCTGTGCAGGGCGCTGTTTTCGTGCGCCATCGGCGGCAGGCGAAGCTGGCGGGCGCGCTCGGCGGTGATGGCCAGGCAGATCAGGCCGCGCGCATGCTTGGCCATGAAGTTGATCTGCACGGGCGTCGCGAACTGGGCGGGGATGATGATGTCCCCCTCGTTCTCGCGGTCCTCGGCGTCGACCAGGATGAACGGGCGGCCCTGGCGCGCGTCCTCGATGATGTCCTCGATGGGAGAGATCGGCGTGTCTTCGGTCATTGACCCGGTTCCCCGCTCTCCCCCGCGGAAGCGGGGGCCCAGGCTTTTTCTGATACCCGCGGCGCCTCTCGACAAAACACCTGGGTCCCCGCTTTCGCGGGGATGAGCGGAACAGAGGTCATGCCGTCTCCTGCCATCTGGCGAGGTAGCGGGCCAGCATGTCGATCTCGAGATTGACCTTGGCGCCCGGCTGCAGCCGGCCAAGCGTGGTGACGTCCCAGGTGTGCGGGATGATGTTGACGCCAAACACCTGACCCTCGACCTCGTTGACGGTGAGCGAGACGCCATCGACGGCGATCGAGCCCTTGCGGGCGATGTAGCGATGCAGCGGCGCCGGGGCGCGGATCGTCAGCCGGTGCGAGCCGATTTCGGGCTCGACCGCCACCACCTCGCCAACGCCGTCGACGTGTCCGGAAACGATGTGACCGCCCAGTTCGTCGCCGACTCGCGTCGGGCGTTCCAGGTTCACCGCCGAGCCTTCGCGCCAGTCCGCGAGCGTGCTCGCCTGCAGGCTCTCGGTGGAGACCTCGACCGCGAACCAGTTCTGGCCCTTCTCGACCACGGTCAGGCAGCAGCCGGCGTGGCTGATCGAAGCCCCGAGGTCCACCGTCGCCAGGTCGTAGTGGGTCTCGACCTCGAACCGCCGGTCGCGGTTGGTGTCGCGGATGGCGCGGATGCGGCCGACGTCGCTGACGATCCCGGTGAACATCAGAGCCTCTCGTACCGTTCCCACAGATCGGCGCCCACGGCCTGCACCTCGATGCGCTGGAACCTGGGGGCCGAGGCCAGGTCCTTCAAGACGAACGCCGCCACGGCGGGGCGGCCCTCGTCGCCGAGCACGATCGGGGCGCGGAACCACTCGATCGCGTCGACCAGCCCCTCGCTGAGGAAACTCGCCGCGACCTGGCCGCCGCCTTCGATCATCACCGCCGGCATCGAAGTCTGCTCCAGAGCCTGCACGGCCGCGCGCGGATCGACGCGCCCTTCCTTGTCGGCCACCTGGATGACGCGCACGCCAGCGTCAGTCAAACGCTTGTTTGATTTCTGGATGGTCAGGACGATCGTCGGAATCCGCCCCGCGTCCTTCACCAGCTTGGATGTGAGCGGCAACCGCAGGCGGCTGTCGAGAACGACACGCACCGGCTGCGCCAGGATCGCCTTGCCCGGCAGGCGCACGGTCAGCTCCGGGTCGTCGGCGATCGCGGTCTCGACCCCCACCATCACGGCCATGTGGGTGAGACGCAGGCGGTGGACCTCTTCGCGCGCCTCGGGACCGGTGATCCAGCGGCTTTCGCCGGCGGCGGTGGCGATCTTGCCGTCGAGCGAGGTCGCCAGCTTGAGGGTGACCCTCATTCGTCCTTGTCGCCCTCGCCGGCGTCGTCCGACAGGCCTTCGCGGCTGAGGAACTCGGCGAAGTCGCCGGTCTGGCGGAAGTCGCGGTAGACCGAGGCGTAGCGGACATAGGCCACGTCATCGAGCGCCTTCAGCGCCTTCATCACCAGTTCGCCCACCACGGACGAGGCGATCTCGGTCTCGCCCAATTGCTCCAGCTGCCGCACGATGCCGTTTACCAGCCGCTCGACCCGCTCGGGGTCGACCGGGCGCTTGCGGATCGCCACGGAGATCGAGCGCACCAGCTTCTCGCGATCGAACGGGGTGCGCCGGCCGGAACGCTTCAGGATGGTCAGCTCGCGCAACTGCACCCGTTCGAAGGTGGTGAATCGGCCGCCGCAGGCAGGGCAGTGGCGGCGGCGCCGGATCGCATCGCCGTTCTCCGACGGACGACTGTCCTTCACCTGGCTCTCGGCATGACCGCAGAACGGGCAGCGCATGATCTGGCCCTCCCGACGGCCACTTCCTACTACCCTTAGATGATGGGAACAGGCGAACGCAATTGCTAGCGCACACGCCCGGCGACGCCGGCGGGGGCGAGTGGAACCATCCGCAGGTCGATGCATTCAGTTCTTGGCCGGGCGTCCGGGTGGCGCGCGGGCGGTAAGCCAAGTCGGAGGGACGATTGCCAAGCGAACCTGACACAGCCGAGCTATCCAAGCAGGACGTCCTGCGGCTCAGCGCCGACATCGTGGTGGCCTATGTGAGCCGCAACGCGCTGAGCTCCAGCGCCGTACCGGAGGTGCTCGGCCAAGTGTTCCACATCCTGTCGGGGTTGGGCGCGCCCGATGCGCCGGCGGCGCCGCCGCAGCGGCAGAAGCCGGCGGTGCCGGTCGCGAAGTCCGTTCAGCCCGACCACATCGTCTGCCTGGAAGACGGCAAGCAGCTGAAGATGCTGAAGCGCTACCTGCGCTCGCGCTACGACATGAGTCCGGAGGATTACCGCCGCAAGTGGGGGCTGCCGGCCGACTACCCGATGGTGGCGCCGGCCTACGCGGCGCGGCGATCGGCGTTCGCCAAGGAGATCGGGCTGGGCCGCGGCGTGCGCCGCCGGCCTGGTTAGGCGGCGACGCCGCCCGGATTCTTATCGTCGGCTAGGCGGCGACGCCGCCGAGGCGGGCGATGTTGCACTTGGCCCAGAGGCCCTGCAGGGCGGCGGTGAGGTCGTCCATCATCTGGTCGGTGTGGAACGGCGTCGGGGTGAAGCGCAGGCGCTCGGTGCCGCGCGGCACGGTCGGGTAGTTGATCGGCTGCACGTAGACGCCGTGGTCGGCCAGCAGCATGTCCGAGACCAGCTTGCAGTGCACCGGGTCGCCCACCATCACCGGCACGATGTGGCTGACCGACGGCATCACCGGCAGGCCGGCGGCCTTGAAGCGCGCCTTCAGCGCCTGGGCCCGCTCCTGGTGGCGCACCCGCACCTCGTTGTGTTCCTTCAGCCAGCGGATCGAGGCGGTCGCCCCGGCCGAGAGCGCCGGCGGCAGCGAGGTGGTGAAGATGAAGCCGGGCGCGAGCGAGCGAAGCGCGTCGATGATGTCGGTGTCGGCGGCGACGTAGCCGCCCATCACCCCAAACGCCTTGGCCAGCGTACCCTCGATGATGTCGATGTCGGCCGCCGCGCCGTCGCGCTCGGAGACGCCGCCGCCGCGCAGGCCGTACATGCCAACGGCGTGCACCTCGTCGAGGTAGGTCAGCGCGCCATACTTCTTGGCCAGCGCCGCGGTCGCCGCGATGTCGGAGATATCGCCGTCCATCGAGTAGACGCTCTCGAACGCGATCAGCTTGGGCGCGTCGGCCGGCGCTTCGGCCAGCAGCTGCTCGAGGTGGCCAAGGTCGTTATGGCGGAAGATCTTGCGCGGGCCGCCGCCGTTGCGGATGCCCGTGATCATCGAGTTGTGGTTCATCTCGTCGGAGAAGACGATCATCCCCGGGAAGATCTTCTGCAGCGTCGAGAGCGAAGCGTCGTTGGAGACGTAGCCCGAGGTGAACAGCAGCGCCGCGTCCTTGCCGTGCAGGTCGGCAAGCTCGGCCTCCAGCTCGACATGATAGTGCGTGGTGCCAGAGATGTTGCGGGTGCCGCCGGTGCCCGCGCCAGCCTCGTCGATCGCCTTGTGCATCGCCGCCAGCACGATGGGGTTCTGGCCCTGGCCGAGGTAGTCGTTCGAGCACCAGACCGTGACGTCGCGGGTCTCGCCGCTCGGCGTGGTCCACGTCGCCAGCGGGAAGTCGCCCTGGTGGCGCTTCAGGTCAGCGAACACCCGATAGCGACCCTCGCTGCGCACGTCGTCGACAGCTTTCCGGATGGCGGCCTTGTAGTCCATCGCCAACACACGCTCCACGCCAGGCCGTCCCTTTGGCGGCCGCTCGCCGGTCCATTCGCACAGGCCAGTCCTCCTCGTCATCTAAGGAGTTTCCCGCAGGTGCGCCAGCGCCTTAGCACGGCCGTGGTTACGGACTTGCGCCCAACCCCATCAAAACCTGGAGATTCTTCGCTCGCCCGGGCAAATCCTAGCCGAGTTCGTCCAGCTTGCCGCGCAACAGCTGCAGCACGGCCGAGAAGTCCTTGCGGCCATATCCCAGCCGGTCGAACAGGGCGTAAAGCGCCTCGGCCTGGGCCCCGAGCGGGGTGGTCGCGCCGGACTTGGCCGCCGCTTCCTGGGCCAGCTTCAGGTCCTTCAGCATCAGGGCGGTGAGGAATCCGCCTTCGTAGCCGCGGTTAGACGGTGCGGTCGGCACCGGGCCGGGCCAGGGGCAATAGGTGGTGAGGCTCCAGCATTGGCCCGACGACTGCGAGGCGATCTCGAAGAACCGCTCGGGCGCCAGGCCGAGCTTCTCGGCCAGCCCGAACGCCTCGCAGACGCCCAGCATCGAGACGCCGAGCACCATGTTGTTGCAGATCTTGGCCGCCTGCCCGGCCCCGGCCGCGCCGGCGTGGATCGTCACCCGCGCCATCGGCGAGAGCGCCTGGCGCACCACCTCGAACAGCGGCTCTTCGCACCCGACCATGAAGGCGAGCGTGCCGGCTTCCGCCGCCATCGTCCCGCCGGAGACCGGCGCATCCGCCGGTCGAAGGCCGGCGGCGGCCGCTTGGGCGGCCACCGCCCGCGCGGTCTCGACGTCGATGGTCGAGCAGTCGATCACCAGCGTTCCGGGCTCGGCGTTCGGCACGATGGTTTCGGCATAACTCGCGGCGACCTGGGCGCCGGTCGCCAGCATGGTGACGACGACCGACGCGCCCCCCACCGCCTCCGCGGCGGAGCCGGCGGCGTCGCACCCCGCCGCCTTCGCCCGCGCCAGCGCCTCGGCGGAGACGTCGTAGGCGACGACCTTCTGGCCCGAGGCGGCGAGGCGCGAGGCCATGCCGAGACCCATCGCGCCGACGCCGAGGAAGGCGATATGGGTCATAGGCTTAAGCCGGCTTCTTGAAGATCAGCAGAAACTGATCGGTCTTGCCGCGGATCGCCGGGTCGAACACCCTCAGGGAGTGGTCGTCGGCCGGGTTGCGCAACGCGTCGCTCTCTCCGACCAGCTTGAAGCCGACACTCTCGACCTCCTGCTTGACGAAGTCCTCGTCGATCCGGTGCATCGCGTCGGTCGTCGAGATCCCGGTGCCCGGCTTGGCGGCGTGGTCCTCGATGAAGAAGACCCCGCCGGGCTTCAGCGACGCGAAGATCAGCCTGTCCAGGCCCACCACGTCGAGCTTCAGCTGGGTCAGGTGCAGGTCATGATAATTCTGTGAGGTCCACACCAGGTCGTACTGTCCGGGAGTCTTGGCCAGCAACTCGGCCGACATCGGGATCTCGCTGACGTTGGTGAAATGCGGATCGGCCGCGACGCCGTTCGACGCCTTGCTCATGTCGGCGCCGCCGACGAGCGGCACCGCCTCGGTGACGTGACCGCTCGCGCCGACCGCGCCGGAGAGGATGCGGGTGAAGTAGCCGCCGCCCGGGATCAACTCCAGCACCTGCTCGCCCGGCTTTACGCCCGCGAACGCCACCACCTCGGCCGGCTTGCGCGCGGCGTCGCGGTCGGTGTCCTTGGCAGGTCGGTTGGCGTTGGCGACGGCGGCGGCGATCTCGGACGGGATCGCGTCCGCGGCGTAGCTGGCGACGCCTGCGCCCAGCACGACGAGCGCCGCGGCGGCCGCAAAATGCCTGGCCTTCATAGCAAATCTCTCCCCAGGTCTGTTCTGAAGCGCCGCTTCTAGCTCGCCGGACGCGGCCTTGCCATTGCTCTTCGCCTGTACGGGCGGCTTGGCTTATAGGACAGCTGATGACGACCCCGCCGCTCGCCCCCTACCCCGCCCTGCGCCTGCGTCGCCTGCGCCAGGCTGACTGGACGCGGCGTCTGGTGCGCGAGACGACCCTCACGCCGAACGACCTGATCTGGTCTGGCGTGATCCATGCGGGCGAGGGCCGCGTTCCCGTGCCCTCCATGCCCGGCGTGGAGCGCTGGTCGGTGGCCGAGGCGGCGACGGCGGCGAAGGAAGCCAAGGCGCTCGGCATCCCCGCCATCGCCATCTTCCCCTACATCGACGCCGAGAAGAAGGACCCTGAGGGCTCGGCCGCGGTTGACCCGGACGGGCTGGTCTGCCGCGCGGTGCGGGCGATGAAGGACGCCGCGCCGGAGGTGGGCGTGATGTGCGATGTCGCGCTCGACCCGTTCACCGAGCACGGCCACGACGGCGTGGTCGAGGCCGGGCGCATCCTCAACGACGCCACCATCGAGCGACTGGTGGAGCAGGGCCTGGCCCAGGCCGCCGCCGGCTGCGACATCCTCGCCCCGTCCGACATGATGGACGGCCGGGTCGGCGCGCTGCGCGCGGCGCTGGAGGCGGCGGGCTTCCAGGACACCATGATCATGTCCTACGCCGCCAAGTACGCCTCGGCGTTCTACGGCCCCTACCGCGAGGCGATCGGCTCCGGGAAGCTGGGCTCGGGGACGGTGGACAATCCGGCCGACAAGAAGACCTACCAGATGGACCTCGGCAATTCCGACGAGGCGCTGCGCGAGGTGGCGCTCGACATCGCCGAGGGCGCCGACATGGTGATGGTCAAGCCGGGCATGCCCTACCTCGACATCGTCCGCCGCGTGGTCGAGGCCTTCGCCATGCCCACCTTCGCGTTCCAGGTCTCCGGCGAATACGCGATGATCATGGCCGCCGCCCAGAACGGCTGGCTGGAGCAGGACCGCGCGATCCTGGAGGCGCTCGCTGCGTTCAAGCGCGCCGGCTGCGCCGGCGTGATCACCTACTTCGCTCCGGTCGCCGCGCGGTTGCTCGGGGCTTAGGCGCGTCTGACCCTAGACGGCCACTGGCGTGACGGACACTGACACGGCGCGCCACACCTCGTCCCGTTTCGCGAATACGCGCAAGAACCGCTGATCGATGTTTCGATCCTCCAGCACGAGCTGAAGGCGTCCTCGGCTGATGCCGGTATCGCCGAAGACGCAAACGAACTGCTCGGTGAATGTCACCCACGTTGCTCGCCCAGGCGGATCGACCATCAGGCTGGCTTTCGTCACCGTTTCGCCAGACGGGGCCAAAGCGGTGAAGTCATCAGCGAGGATATGAGCCAAGGGCGCTCGGTCGTGGCGTCGATAGGCCTCGTTCCACGCACTATCGAGACGCAATATCTCAGCCCTGTCGTCCATCCGATTTCTCGCGAGCTAGAGCCGGCGCAGATAGCTTTCCGGATCGTTCAGGAAAGCCTTGGTCAGCCGCACGTGGTCAAGCTCGGCATAGGGCGTCGGCGTCAGCGTCTCGCCGTCGAACAACAGGATCTCCGCGCCCGGGAACGCCATCAAGATCGGCGAGTGGGTGCAGATCACCAGCTGGCTGCCGTCGGCCACCACCTGCTTCAGCAGCGAGATCAGCGTCAGTTGCCGCAGCGGCGAGAGCGGCGCCTCGGGCTCGTCGAGGAAATAGAGCCCCTCCACCACCAGCCGCTGTTCGAGCAGGTTGAGGAATGTCTCGCCGTGCGACCTCGCGTCTGGGTCCTCGCCGTACTTGCCGGCGAGCGCGCCGCGCTGGCCGCGCACGGCGCCCATCGCCAGCTGGCGGCCGTAGTCGCCCTTGATGGTGGTGCGGTAGTGCTCCTCCAGCTCCGAGAGGTCCTGCATGTCGCGGCTTACCCGGCGCACGAAGCCGAACAGGTCCTCGGCGCGCACGAACAGCTTCGCCCTTGGCCGCTGCTGGCGCGAGAAGCGGTAGCCGGCGGCGAAGCGGCGCGCGGCCGCCAGGCTCTCGTCGCGCTCGATGTCGGCCCCGCCGGCGACGACCGCCTCCATGCCTGCGGCCAGGCCCTCCAGCAGCGTCGACTTGCCCGAGCCGTTCTCGCCGACCAGGAACGTCACCGGCGCCTTGAACTGCAGCCGCTCCAGCCAGCGGAACACCGGCACGGACCACGGGAACACCGCCGGGTCCGGCTCGGCCTTGCGGTTGATCGCGTTGAGGAACACCGGACTTACGGCCGCTCCAGCCGGGCCGCCAGGCTCGAGGTGTCCCAGCGGCGGCCGCCCAGCGACTGCACCTCGGCGTAGAACTGGTCGACCAGGGCGGTCACTTCCAGCCGCGCGCCGTTGGCCCGCGCGGCGTCCAGCACCAGGCCCAGGTCCTTGCGCATCCAGTCGACCGCGAAGCCGAAGTCGAACTTGCCCTCGGCCATCGTCTTCCAGCGGTTGTCCATCTGCCACGACTGCGCCGCGCCCTTGGAGATGGCCTCGTAGACCAGACCTGTATCCAGCCCGGCGCGCTTGGCGAAGTGCATCGCCTCGGCCAGGCCCTGGACCACGCCGGCGATGCAGATCTGGTTGGCCATCTTGGTCAGCTGGCCCGAACCCGGCCCGCCCATGTGCTGCACCGCCTTGGCGTAGGCGCCGATCACCGGCCGCGCCCGCTCCACGGCCGCCGCGTCGCCGCCGACCATGATCGCCAGCTGGCCGTTCTCCGCCCCCGCCTGGCCGCCGGAGACCGGGGCGTCGAGGAACGCGCAGCCAACTGCGGCGGCCGCTTCGGCCATCTCCCGCGCCAGCTTGGCCGACGCCGTCGTATGGTCAACGATGATCGCGCCCGCGCCCAGCGCCGGCAGCGCCTCGGCGACCACCTGGCGCACGTCGTCGTCATTGCCGACGCAAAGCGCGACCAGCTCGGCGTCCTTGACCGCCTCGGCGATCGTCGCGGCCGCCCTGCCGTTGTGTTCGCCGGCCCAGCGCTGCGCCTTGGCGCCGGTGCGGTTGAACACCGCCACCGCGTGCCCGGCCCGCGCCAGGTGCCCCGCCATCGGGTAGCCCATCACTCCCAGACCGATGAAAGCCGTCCGCATCGCCGCTCCTAATGAAAACGCCATCTTAATCTCGCCGCGCGAACCTCGCGCCGGACGACCCGCTAACCATAGTCCTTAAAGGTCTTCTCGCGTCATGGCCGTCGGCGAAGCGCCAACCATTATTATCAAGCGGATCAAGAAGGGCGGCCATGGCGGCCACCACGGCGGCGCCTGGAAAGTGGCCTACGCCGACTTCGTGACCGCGATGATGGCCTTCTTCCTCTTGATGTGGCTGATCAACACCACCAGCCCGGAGCAGAAACGCGGCATCGCCGACTATTTCGCGCCGGCGTCGGTCTCCGAGACCACCAGCGGGTCCGGCGGCATCCTGGGCGGCGCGGCGCTGGCGAGTTCGGGCTCCAAGAGCTCCGGTTCGAAGGACGTGATCCAGGCGCTGGCGCCCGAGGCGCCGCCGAACGTCACCGACGCCGGTCAGAGCCAGAGTCAGAGCCAGAACTCCAGCCAGGGCACGCAGGACAAGGCCGACGAGTCGGCCCTGACCAGCGCTGCGCAGTCGCTGCGCCAGGCGATGCAGGACATGCCGGAGCTGACCGAGCTCTCCAAGCAGATCATCGTCGACCAGACGCCGGAGGGCCTGCGCGTCCAGCTCGTGGATCAGGAGGGCCGCTCGATGTTCAAGGAAGGTTCGGCCGTCCCCAACGACCGCGCCAAGGTGCTGCTGCAGGCGGTGGCCAAGGTGATCAACAAGCTGCCCAACCGCATCACCATCGCCGGGCACACCAGCGCCGAGGCCGGCGGAACCAAGCCGGCGTCGGACTGGGCGCTCTCCTCCGAACGCGCTGACGCCTCGCGCCAGATCCTGCAGGCCGCCGGCGTCGACGCCGACCGTATCTACCAGGTCGCCGGCAAGGCGGCGTCCGATCCACTGTACCCGGACGACCCGGCTTTGCCCGGCAATCGCCGCATCACGATCGTGCTGCTGCGCGAGGCGCCGGTGCTGCCGCCGAACCCCGGACTCTAGGCGCGCGAGCCGGCTTGCCTATGGACGCGGAATGGCCCCTAATCCCGCCTCCCAAGGCTGATTTGGAAGGCCGCCCGCGCTCCGTGACCCAGCACTTCCCGACGCGCCAGCTGCGTTTCTTTCTGACTGCGCCGTCACCTTGCCCCTACCTGCCAGGGCGCGAGGAACGGAAGGTGTTCGCGCACCTGCCGCTGCTGGACGGAGCGACGGTGAATGACAGCCTGACCCAGGGCGGCTTCCGGCGTTCGCAGAACATCGCCTACCGGCCGGCCTGCGAGCAGTGTTCGGCCTGCGTCTCGGCGCGCATCCCGGTCGCGGACTACGCCTTCTCCCGGTCGGAGCGCCGCGCGCTCGCGCGCAACACGGCGCTGAAGCGCCACGTCGTCGAGGCCGAGGCGACACTCGAGCAGTTCGAGCTCCTGCGCCGCTACCTCACCGCCCGCCACCCCGGCGGTGGCATGGCCGACATGGGCTGGCCCGACTTCGTGGCGATGGTCGAGGACACGGCCGTGCGCACGCACCTGGTGGAATACCGCACGGCGTCCGCCGACAACGGGCCCGGCGACCTCGTCGCCTGCGCCCTGGTCGACCGCCTCGGCGACGGGCTGTCGCTGGTCTACAGCTTCTACGATCCGGATCTGCCGCGCCGCAGCCTGGGCTCGTTCGCAATCCTCGACCACATCCGCCATGCCGCCCGACTCGGCCTGCCGTTCGTCTACCTGGGCTACTGGGTCGAGGGCAGCCACAAGATGGACTACAAGGCCAAGTTCCGCCCGCTGGAACTGCTGCGCCCGAGCGGCTGGACCCGGCTCGACGACTGAACCGAAGTCGTCCCGAGCCCCTCGCGGCCGATGGCTAGCTCCACGGCCCTGGCGGCTCATCCTGGCGGCCGCCCCAGGGGCCGTTCTCCGCCGATGGCGGCGCGACCGCCGGCTCAGGTGCGATCGTCCGCCCGCCGCCGTACTGGCTGAGCGCGGCGATGCGCTTGGCGACCGGCGGATGAGTGGCGAAGAGACCCATGATCCCTTCGTCGTCGTCTTCCAGGAACATCGCCCGCATCGACGGCGGGGCGTCGAGGTGGGTGTGGCCGGACACCTTCTGCAGCGCGCTGATCATGGCGTCGGGGTTGTGGGTCAGCTCCACCGAGCCGGCGTCGGCGACATATTCGCGGGTGCGCGAGATCGCCATGCGGATGACGATGGCCAGCAGGTAGCCGACCGCGCCGACCACCATCGCGATCAGCAGGAACAGGCCGATGTTGCCGCGCCGGTCGCGCCCGCCGCCGCCCCACACCCCGCCCCAGACGATCGAGCGGTAGACGATCTGGCAGAACAGAGTGATCACCCCGGCGAAGATCGCCGCCACCACCATGGTCCGCACATCGCGATTGATGATGTGGGTCAGTTCGTGGCCCAGCACCGCCTCGAGCTCGGCGCGGTCGAGGTGCTGTAGCAGCCCGCGCGTCACGGTCACGCTGAAGCGTCCCTCGTGCAAACCGCTGGCGAACGCGTTCATCCCCTCGGTCTCGATCAGGCGCAGCGTCGGCATCTTCAGGCCGCGGGAGATGCAGAGGTTTTCCAGCGTGTTCCAGGCCAGCGGCTCTTCCTCGCGGGTCACGGGGCGCGAGCCGGTGGCGAAGTCGATGATCGCCTGGTTGAACACATAGGCGATCGCGAACCAGATCACGGCCACGATGATCGCCGCGGGCGCTGCGGCGATCATCAGGTGCAGCGCGAACGGCACGGCGCCGCCGTACTCGTAGCCGGTGGGCAGCAGCCGCGCGACGATCATCCCCAGCGTCAGGCAGAACACCATGCCCAGCAGCAGGACCGGAAAGCCGATCAGCAGCAGCGCCGAGCGGATGTTGTTGTTCCAGATATAGGTCTGCAGACCGACCGCCTGCATGGGCGCAGGCTCGCTAGCTGAACTTCACTTGCGGGGCGCTCTGCAGCGCCGTGCGGTCGGCGCCGACATCGAAGAACTCCCGCGCCTGGAAGCCTGCCGCGCCGGCGATCAGCACCGCCGGGAACCGCTGGATCGAGGCGTTGTACTCACCGACGGCGTTGTTGAAGAACCGCCGCGCCGCCGCGATCTTGTTTTCCAGGTCCGCCAGTTCCGCCTGCAGCTGCATGAAATTCTGGTTGGCCTTGAGGTCCGGGTAGGCCTCCGCCACCGCCATCAGCTTGCCGAGCGCGCTGGTCAGCAGGTTCTCGGCCTGCGCCTTGGCCTCGACATCGCCGGCGCTGACGGCCGCGGTCCGCGCCGCCGTCACCTCGTCGAGCGTGCTCCGCTCGTGGGTGGCGTAGCCCTTCACCGTTTCCACGAGATTGGGGATCAGGTCCTGCCGCTGCTTCAGCTGCACGTCGATGTCGGCGAACGCTTCGTTCACGTTCTGGCGCAGAGCGACCAGGCGGTTGTAGGCGCCGATGAGCAGGAAGCCCAGCAGCACGACGATGCCGAGCAGGATCAGTCCGATGACCATGAGAGTCTCCGACAGAGTCGTGACAAGGTAGTGGCTGCGTGGGCTGACCGCCAGCCACCGACATCCTGATGGCGCATCAGGCCCCGCTCAGGCCGGCGCCGGGTCCACCGTCACGCGGCGCATGCGCCGCCGCTGGCCGGGATAGTCGTTGAGCGCAAAGTGCCAGACCGAACGGTTGTCCCAGAAGGCGACCGACCCCGGCGCCCAGGTGAATCGGCAGGTGAAGGCCTCGTAGCGCGAATGCGCGAACAGGAACTCGAGCAGCGGCCGGGACTCGCGGGCCGACCAGCCGTCGATGCGCATCGTGAAGGCCGGATTGACATAGAGCGCCTTGCGGCCGGTCTCAGGATGGACCAGCACGACCGGGTGGACATGTTCGCCGACCGCGCCTTCCGCCTCGGCGATCGCCATCGACTTGCGCTTCTGCGCCGAATGGCCCTGCGGCGAGTACTCGCGGCCGGCGGAATGCACCGCGTTCAGCCCCTCCAGCGTCCCCTGCAGGCCCGGCGACAGGGCCTCGAAAGCGGCGGCCTGGCTGGCGAACAGGGTGTCGCCGCCGCAAGCCGGGACCTCGACCGCATAGAGGATCGAGCCAATCGAGGGGATCGGCAGAAAGCTCATGTCCGAGTGCCAGCCGCCGCCGAAGTTGACCCGGTCCTCGGGCTCCTTGACGATCTCCATCACCTCCGGGTGGTCCGCCATGCCGGCGACGTAGGGGTGGATGTTGAGCGGTCCGAACCTGCGCCCCAACCGGACCTGCTGGGAGGGCGTCAGCTGCTGATCGCGGAAGAAGATCACCTGATGCCGAGCGAACGCACGGCGGATCTCGGCGATGGTCTCGTCGGCAAGGTCCGCCGCGAGGTCCACGCCGGTGATCTCGGCCCCCAGCGCCCCGGCGACAGGTCGGACCTGCAGCGTGTCAAAGACCATGGTCGGCTCCTGGTTGGTGGGCGGCACAGGGCTCGAACCTGTGACCTCCTGGGTGTAAACCAGGCGCTCTAACCAACTGAGCTAGCCGCCCCACGCAGGCGCCGTTCTATCGAGCCCGCCCGTCCGGCGCAAAGTGGCGTCGAAACGACTGCGGCGCGGGAGAGGCTCCCGCGCCGCGCGCCCTGTCGGTGCGAACGCGCCGTCAGTGCGTCAGCATCGCGTCCGCGTCGTCCTCGATCGGAATCACCGCCGCCGGGAGGTCGTCGGGCGACCACTCGATCGGCGTCAGCGGCCCGGTCAGCGCCAGCGCCAGCACCTCGTCGACGGTCGCGACCGGGATGATCTTCAGGCCTGACTTCACGTTGTCCGGCACCTCGGCCAGGTCCTTCTCGTTCTCGATCGGGATCAGCACGGTCTTGATGCCCGACCGCAGCGCCGCCAGCAGCTTCTCCTTCAGCCCGCCGATCGGCAGCACCCGGCCGCGCAGGGTGATCTCGCCGGTCATCGCCAGGTCCTTGTGGATCGGAATTCCGGTCAGCACCGAGGTGATGGCGACCGCCATGGCGACGCCGGCCGACGGACCGTCCTTCGGCGTCGCGCCTTCCGGCACGTGCAGGTGGACATCGGTCTTCTCGAAGTCGGGCGGCAGGATGCCGAACTTCGTGGCGCGGGAGCGAACGAACGAGGCGGCCGCCGCGATCAACTCCTTCATCACGTCCTTCAGGTTGCCGGTGATCGACATCCGGCCCTTGCCGGGCATCTTCACCGCCTCGATGGTGAGGATGTCGCCGCCGAAGTCGGTGTAGGCCAGCCCGGTGACGATGCCGACCTGGTCCTCCTCGTCGGTCTCGCCGTAGCGGAACTTGCGCACGCCGGCGTACTTGGCCAGCCGCTCGTCGTCGATGGTGACCGACAGCACCTTCTCAACCGCCATGTCGCGCACGGTCTTGCGGGCCAGGTTGCCGAGTTCCCGCTCCAGCGAACGGACGCCGGCCTCGCGGGTGTAGTAGCGGATCAGGTCCTGGATCGCCTGGTCGGGCACGATCCACTCGCCCTCTTTCAGCCCGTGGTCCTTGGCCAGCTTCGGCAGCAGGTGGCGCTTGGCGATCTCCACCTTCTCGTCCTCGGTGTAGCCGGGCAGGCGGATGATCTCCATCCGGTCCATCAGCGGCTGGGGCATGTTGAGGCTGTTGGCCGTGGTGACGAACATCACCTGGGAAAGGTCGTAGTCGACCTCCAGGTAGTGGTCGTTGAAGGTGGAGTTCTGTTCCGGGTCCAGCACCTCCAGCAGCGCGCTGGAAGGGTCGCCGCGCCAGTCGGCGCCCATCTTGTCGATCTCGTCGAGCAGGAAGAAGGTGTTGGTGGTCTTGGCCTTCTTCATCGACTGGATGATCTTGCCGGGCATCGAGCCGATGTAGGTGCGGCGGTGACCGCGGATCTCGGCCTCGTCGCGCACGCCGCCCAACGACAGCCGCACGAACTCGCGCCCGGTCGCCTTGGCGATCGAGCGGCCGAGCGAGGTCTTGCCGACGCCGGGCGGGCCGACCAGGCACAGGATCGGGCCTTTCAGCGAGCCGGTGCGGGCCTGCACGGCCAGGTACTCGAGGATGCGCTCCTTGACCTTCTCCAGGCCGTAGTGGTCGGCCTCGAGGATCTCCTCGGCCTTCACCACGTCGATGCCCTTCTGCTTGACCTTGCCCCAGGGGATCGACAGCAGCCAATCGAGGTAGTTGCGCACGACAGTCGATTCCGCCGACATCGGGCTCATGTTGCGCAGCTTCTTCAGCTCGGTCTCAGCTTTCGCGCGCGCTTCCTTGGAAAGCTTGGTCTTCTTGATCCGCTTCTCGAGCTCGATCAGCTCGTCGCGGGCGTCGTCCTGTTCGCCCAGCTCGCGCTGGATCGCCTTCATCTGTTCGTTCAGGTAGTACTCGCGCTGGGTCTTCTCCATCTGCCGCTTCACGCGGGTGCGGATCTTCTTCTCCACCTGCAGCACGCTGATCTCGCCCTCCATCAGGGCGAACACCTTCTCCAGCCGCTTCACCACGTTGAAGATTTCCAGCAGCTGCTGGCGATCGACGATCTTCACCGCCAGATGCGCGGCGATGTTGTCGGCCAGCGGGCCGGGCTCGGTGATCTGCGGGATCGAGGCCTGCGCCTCCGGCGGGACCTTCTTGTTGAGCTTCACATAGTTCTCGAACTGCTCGATCACCGCGCGGCTGAGCGCCTCGGCCTCGTGCGCCTCGCCGCCGTCCTCGACCACCTCGGCGGCCTCGGCCTCGTAGAAGGCGTCGTGGGAGGTGAAGCGCAGCACGGCGGCGCGTCCCTTGCCCTCGACCAGCACCTTCACGGTGCCGTCCGGCAGCTTCAGCAGCTGCAGCACGTTGGCCAGCACGCCGACGTCGAAGATGTCTTTCGGGGTCGGATCGTCCTGATCGCGATCGCGTTGGGTGACGAGCAGGATCTGCTTGTCGCCCTTCATCACCTCTTCCAAGGCGCGCACGGACTTCTCGCGGCCGACGAACAGCGGCACCACCATATGCGGGAACACGACAATGTCGCGCAGGGGCAGGACGGGCAGAGTCTTGATCTCGGACATGACGCGTTTTCTCCTGGGCGGCGCCCGCTCGCGGCGCCTTTACCCGTCAACCGGGCCACGGTCACTCGACGATGCGCCGAGTCGGGCGGTCCGGTCCGCCGAACCACGGCGGAAGTCAGGGCGATTATGTGGATGCTTTCCGGCCACGTTCAAGCGAGCGCGCCACGCAGGCGGCAAGGGGTCGCGCAGACCCGGTCAAGCTCGAACAAATCTATCGTCGTTCGCCGAACGCGCGCGATGCGGCGCCTCGATGTCTCGCAGTCGAGGCAGAATTCACCGCGACCGGCTGTGGCGCCCACGCCACGGGCGGCGACCGGCCTCAATCATCGTCACGGCCGATCGCCTCGAGCAGCGCGCCCAGCTGGCGGCGCACGCTGTGCTCCGTCGTCGCGCCGAGCAGCGGTCCGCGCCCCTGCTCCAAAGGCTGCTCGTCGACCACGATCCAGCCTTCGCTGCGCGCCGAGGGCGGCAGGCGACGGGGATGGCGGCCGTCCATGATGGTCTTGGCGGCGTAGGCGCAAACGATCGCGTCGAGCGCATCGGCGTTCGCGCCGGCGAGCCTGGTCAGCTCGTCGCTGAGGACCAGCCCGTGATCGGCGGCCAGAGCGGCCAGGATGCGCGCCCGGGCAGCCGCCGCCTTTGGCTTTGCGCCGTTGTAGCCGGCGTGCTCGAGGCCCCAGGTCAGCAGCTGCGCGGCTGGGTTGGCCTCGATCAGCACCGCCCCCTCGCCCCCAGGGCGCAACGGCCAGACCGGTCCGCCGCGCTTCTGCAGCAGGGTCATGCACGCCACCGCCGCGCCGGCCGCCCCGCCGGGCCCAGACCAGAGCGTCGAGGGCACGTTCAGTCCCCGCTCGCGCCAGAGGGTCTCGCAGGCGCGGTAGGCCTTGACCCCGTTCTTGCCGGCGCCCAGCGCGAGCAGCCCGACCAGGTCTGGGCCACGGCCGAACGGACGGTCTTCATGCGGCAACCCAGCCACCTGCGCCCACAGCACCTGCAGGCTGGCGGCGTATTCGCGCGGCGCGCTGAACGGCGCAGCGATCGCGCCGAATCCGTCGGTGTCGGTGAGCAGCTCCACCAGGCGGTCGAACGGCTCGGCGTCGCCCAGCAATCCCTGAACCGACGTCAATTCGTCGAGCAGCAGCCGGGGTCCTTCCCCCCGCCCCGCCGCGATCCAGACGCTGGAGCTGCGCCGCCCGGCGCCCCATTGGTCCGCCGAGCCCGAGAAGGCGATCCCGAGGATCTGTTTCGTCACCCGTTCTGGGCGAAACCGCCCAACCCCTCTTCCGACCCTGTCGCCGTTATCGGCCGCGCCCCGCCGCCATCTTCGACTCACCGCATGGTCGGTCGGCTGGGATCGAAGTCAAGGCTGGGGCCTCTTCTCGCCCGAGATTGGCCAGCAGACGCGGGCGCTGCTAGGACTGCACGCGAGCGGTGTGCTCGATCAGGTCGGTCAGGCCTTCGGCGTGGACCTGTATCTGATCCGCGCGCGGGATGGCGCCGATCAGGGCGTCGAGCTCCTCGCGCGACCCGAGCGTCAGGCCGAAGCGGCCCCGCCCTTCTTCTCGGCGTAGATCAGCAGCGGCTGGGCCCGGCCCTCGACCACCTCGGCGTTGACCACCACCTCTTCGACGCCCTGCATGGTGGGCAGCTCGAACATGATGTCCAGCAGGATGGCTTCCAGGATCGAGCGCAGGCCCCGCGCGCCGGTCTTGCGGGCGATGGCCTTGCGGGCGACGCCCTTCAGCGCGTCGTCGGTGAAGGTCAGGCCAACGTTCTCCATCTCGAACAGCCGCTGGTACTGCTTCACCAGCGCGTTCTTCGGCTCGGTCAGGATCTTGACCAGGGCTTCCTCGTCGAGGTCGTCGAGGGTGGCGATCACCGGCAGGCGGCCGATGAACTCCGGGATCAGGCCGAAGCGCTGCAGGTCGTCGGGCTCGACCTTGCGCAGGATCTCGCCGGTGCGGCGGTCGTCCGGGTCGGCTACCTTGGCCGAGAAGCCGATCGAGGTGCCCTTGCCGCGGCCGGAGATGATCTTCTCCAGGCCGGCGAAGGCGCCGCCGCAGATGAACAGCATGTTGGTGGTGTCGACCTGCAGGAATTCCTGCTGCGGATGCTTGCGCCCGCCCTGGGGCGGCACGGAGGCGACGGTGCCTTCCATGATCTTCAGCAGCGCCTGCTGCACGCCCTCGCCCGAGACGTCGCGGGTGATCGAGGGGTTGTCGGACTTGCGGCTGATCTTGTCGACTTCGTCGATGTAGACGATGCCGCGCTGCGCCCGCTCGACGTTGTAGTCGGCCGCCTGCAGCAGCTTCAGGATTATATTTTCGACATCCTCGCCCACATAGCCCGCTTCGGTCAGCGTCGTGGCGTCCGCCATGGTGAACGGCACGTCGATGATTCGGGCCAGCGTCTGCGCCAGCAGCGTCTTGCCGACGCCGGTGGGCCCGACCAGCAGGATGTTGGACTTGGCCAGCTCGACGTCGTTGTTCTTCTGAGCGTGGCTGAGACGCTTGTAGTGGTTGTGCACCGCCACGGAGAGCACTTTCTTCGCGTGCTCTTGCCCAATCACGTAATCGTCCAGCACCTCGCGGATTTCGCGCGGCGTCGGCACCCCATCTTTGGATTTCACGAAGGCGATCTTGTGCTCTTCGCGAATGATATCCATGCACAACTCTACGCATTCATCGCAGATGAACACAGTTGGCCCGGCGATGAGCTTTCGCACTTCGTGCTGGCTCTTGCCGCAGAAAGAGCAGTAGAGAGTGCTCTTGCTGTCGCCGCTCGCGGCTTTGGTCATCGTTCTGTCTCACTCTCGAACGGCGCTTTGCGGTGTAAGGCGCCGACGGTCACCCGGGGGCCGCACTCCTCAAGGTCATGCAGGATATGCGCCGCGAGTTGTCTAATTCTTGACATTCCCCGATCCCGCCGAGGATCACAAGCCTCCCGGCGCGACTCGCGGTGGTTAAGTCGCCGCACTGTCGCTTTTCGGGCGCGTCGCGAGGAAAGGCCCGTCCCGATATGGGGGAGATAGCGCCCGAGCGCCAGTCGCCGCCCGCGGGGCAGGTTCAGACCGAGGGCCCGTCGCAGGCAATGCAGGCTCAGCAGCAGACCCGCTACCGCCCTCTGGTGGCGTTCGACTTCGACGGGACGCTCACCTCGCGGGACAGTTTCACCGCCTTCCTGCGCTGGCGCTTCGGGGCCCGCGCCTACGCCGCCGGTCTGCTCGCCCTGGCGCCGGACGCCGCGCGCTATGTGCTGGATCGGGACCGTGGGCGGCTGAAGGCCGCCGCGGTGAAGCGGTTCCTGGCCGAGATGCCGCGCCAGGAGCTGGAGGCCTGGGCCCAGACCTTCGCCAGCGAGCAGGGCCGCGCCCTGCTCCGCCCCGACGCCCTGCGCGCCTGGCGCCGCTGGGCCGCCGACGGGGCGCGGCTGGTGATCGTCACCGCCAGCCCGGAAACCCTGGTCGCGCCGATCGCCCGCGGGCTGGGCGCCGAGCTGCTGATCGCGACGAAGCTGGCGTTCGACGCAGCCGGCCGCGTCACCGGCGACCTCGATGGCGCCAACTGCCGCGGACCGGAGAAGGCGCGCAGGCTGCGCGAGGCGTTCGGCGACGATGTGCGCCTGGAGGCGGCCTATGGTGACACGGATGGGGACAAGGAGATGCTAACCCTGGCGGAGGAGCAGGGCATGAAGGTCTTCAACGGGACCGGGAGGGCATCGTAGTGAAGCACGCTGGAAGCGCGGCGCTGGATCGGCTGGAGCCGCTATTGGACCGGATCCGGACTCACGCGGGGCTGAAGGAGAAGAGCCGCGGCTGCTTCTACCTGAAATCCAGGGCTTTCCTGCATTTCCACGAAGATCCGGCCGGCATGTTCGCCGACGTCCGCAGCGCCGACGGCAAGGACTTCGACCGGTTGCAGGTGGACGACGCGGCCGGAGCCGGGGTGCTGCTCGCCCGGGTTGCGGCGGCGACCGCGCCCTGACCGGCCCGCCGGGTTGGGCGACGGCCATCCAAGGTGTAAGTTGCCCGCCTCGAACGCAGTTGGGGGCCTTCGATGCGCGTTCCGTCGCGGCTCGCCCGCACGCTCCTCCTCGCCGCCGCGGCGCTCGGCCTCGCGGCCCCGCCCGCTCTGGCCGGGTCCAACCGGGTCTGGGTGTCCGGCCATGGCGTGGACCAGGCCGGCTGCGGCGCGCTGACCTCGCCCTGCCGCTCGCTGCAGTACGCCCACGACAACCAGGTCAACACCGGGGGCGAGATCGATATCCTGGACCCTGCCGGCTACGGCGCGATCACGATCACCAAGGCCCTCAGCATCGTGAACGACGGAGTCGGCACGGCCGGGGTCCAAGCGAGCAGCGGCAACGCCATCACGATCGCGGCCGGTCCGAACGACGCGGTCTTCCTGAAGGGTATCGATATCGACGGGGTGCAGCGCACGGGCCAGAACGGAGTCGAGTTCGACACCGGCGGGCGTCTGGTGATCGACCGCTGCGTGATCCGCGAGTTCGGGAACCAGGGGGTCCTCGTACTGTCGTCCGCCAGCGAGGCGGCGTTCCAGATCTTCGATTCGCTCATCACCGAGAACGGCGCCGGCGGCACCAACGCCGGCATGGCGGTGGCGGTCGTCGCGAAGACGGCCGCTCCGGTGTCCGGGGTGCTTGATCGGGTGACGGCGGTCGACAACGGCGGATCTGGCCTCTGGCTGACCACCTCCGGCGGCGGCGCCGAGCGCGTGAACGTCGCGGTCTCGAACAGCAATCTCAGTCAGAACGCGTACGAAGGCGTCGTGCTGCAAACCGAGATTGCGCAGGGGCAGGGCAGCGTGGTCGTGACGATCGACAATTCGGTCATCAACGCCTCGCAGGGCGGTCTGATCGTGAACGGCTCTGGCGCCAGGGCGCACCTGGCTCGCTCGGTTGTGGACGGCAATCTCTACGACGGCGTCTCCACCGACTACGGCGGCGTCGTCTATACCGCCGGCGACAACCACATCGAGGAGAACCACCGGTCGGCGGTTTACCTTGGTTCGTCGTTCATTCCGGACACCTGGCGATGATGAGCCGCCTACTGCATCGGGCCGGTCCGCGGGCTGCGGGGGCGTCAGCAGCGGCGCTGGCGGCGGCCGTCCTGGCCCTCGCCCCCTCACCGCCGGCCGCCGCGGGCGCCGCCCGGGTCTGGGTGTCGGGCCACGGCGTCGATCAGGCCGGATGCGGCGCGCCTACGGCGCCCTGTCGTAGCTTGCAATACGCCCACGACGACGCCGTCGCGGCCGGCGGCGAGATCGACATCCTGGATCCCGCCGGCTACGGCGCGATCACGATCACCAAGGCGGTCAGCATCGTCAACGATGGGGTCGGGACCGCCGGAGTGCAGGCGGCCAGCGGCGATGCGATCTCCATCAACGCCGGCCCCAGCGATGTGATCTACCTGAAAGGACTTAACATCGACGGCGTCGGCGGCGCCGGCTCGAACGGCGTCACCTTCCATTCCGGCGAGCACTTGGTGATCGATGATTGCACCGTTCGGCGCTTCCAGCATGTCGGCGTCAATGTCGTCCCGACGTCGGGCGGCTCGAGCATCGTGGTGCTGGGGTCCGTGCTGTCGGACAACCTGACCGGCTTTAAGCTGCTGGCGAGCGCCGCGGGCGCGGTGAGCGCCGTGCTCGACGACGACGCCCTGGATGGCAACTCCGGCCAGGGCGCGATGCTTGCCAGCAACAATGCGTCGGCGGCGGCCACGGTCACCATCTCCAACAGCCAGGCGAGCCTGAACGGCGTCGGCGTCACGGTGCAGGCGACCGCCGGCTCGTTGGTGGCCGAGATCAACGCGTCCAAGCTCGACAGCAATCTGAACGACGGCATCTTCGCGCAGGGCTCGAGCCGCACCCACATCGCCCGCTCGGTGATCGACCAGAATGGCGCGTACGGCGTCCTCAACGCGGCCTCGGTTTTCAGCGCCGGCGACAACCACATCGACGACAACGGCTCGGGCCCCGTCGGCGGCGTCGCGCTAGCGACGGACACCTTACAGTGAACCTGGCGGTCGCCCGCAGGATGCTGGCGACGGCTGATGGCGCTGTTTGAACCAGAGCGGCACGAGCCGCTGGCCGGCGGCGACTGGGACGAGGGCGTGGCGCACGCCGCGATCGAACGCATCGCCGCCGACGCGGAGGCCGCGTTCGATCCGCAGGGGCTCTGGCCGATCCATCCGGCCGATCTGTCGCCGGAGCGACCGCCGGACTGCCTTAAGCCGATCTATCACGGCGCGGCCGGCGTGATCTGGGCGCTGCTCCGGCTGGAAGCAGCGGGCGCGGCCACGCTGCGGCCCGACTATCGCGCGACGGCGCTCGACCTCGACCGGCGCCAGCGCGAAGACTTGCAGCGCCACCCGGACGTCGCCGCATATATGGGCCGCGAACGCGGCGCGTTCCTGATCGGTGAGACCGGGACCTTGCTGTTGCAGTGGACGATCGCCCCATCGGAAATGCTGGCGGCGCGGCTCGAAGCCGCCATCGCCGCGCGGACTGGCGACGTGCGCGGCGTCGTCTGGGGCGGCGCCGGCGCCATGCTCGCCGCCTTCTTCCTGTTCGAACGCACCGGCGAGTCACGCTGGTCAGCGCTTTACCAGCGTCACGCCGATGCGCTCTGGGACCAATGGGCGTTCGATGAAGCCATCGGCTGCCACCTCTGGACCCAGGATCTCTACGGTGTCGTCGAGCCGCGGTTGAGCGCCTTGCACGGCTTCGGCGCCAACGCCCACGCCCTGCTGCGCGGCCAAGCGCTGCTGCCGGTGGCGCGCCGCGCCGAGACGATCGACCGGGTCCGCGGGGCGCTTGCCGCGACCGCCGTCCGCGAGGGCGAGACGGCGAACTGGCCGCTCAGCGCCGGGGTCGCGGGTCCCCGGTGGGTGCAGCACTGCATCGGCGCGCCGGGCATGGTCAACGCTCTGGCGGGATTGCCGGCCGAGCCCGAGACCGACGCCTTGCTGGCGGCGGCCGCCGAACTGACCTGGCGCGCCGGGCCGGTCGCCAAACTGCCAGGGCTCTGCCATGGCGCGCCGGGAAGCGGCTACGCCTTCCTGAAGCTGCACCGACGGACGGGAGATCCGATCTGGCTGGAGCGGGCGCGGGGTTTCGCGATGCATGCGATAGGACAGAGCGAACGTGCGCGGGCCACCGATGGACGACGGAAATATTCGCTCTGGACAGGCGATCTGGGCCTGGCCGTGTTCTTGTGGGATTGCATCGGGGCGCGGGCCGACTTCCCGACCCTGGATGTCTTCTGAGGACGACGATGGATAGCTGGCCCGATCTCATCGTGAGCATCGAAGGGGCGATCGCCGAGGTGCGGCTGAACCGGCCGGCCGCGCGCAACGCCTTCTCCGTGGCGCTGATGCGCCAGCTGATCGAGGCCGCCGCCTTCTTCCGCGCCTCGACCGACATCCAGGCGGTGATCCTCACCGGGGCCGAGACCTTCTTCTCCGCCGGCGCTGATCTCAGCCGCGCCGAGCAGGCCGCCCGGGCGCCGGCGACACGGCTGGAACGCCGCCAGGTCGCCCGGCTGGGTCCGGACATGTGCGCCGCCTGGGAGAGCCTGGAGCAGGTGACCATCGCCGCGATCGAGGGCTACTGCATCGGCGGCGGCGCGGCCCTGGCGGTGGCGCTCGATTTCCGCATCGCCGGCGAAGGCGCCTACCTGCGCCTGCCCGAGATCGCGCTCGGCATGAACATGAGCTGGGGCGCCCTGCCCCGCATCACCGCCCTGGTCGGCCCTTCGCGGGCCAAGCAGTTCGCGATCTTCTGCGAGGCCTGCCAAGCCCAGGAGGCGCTGGCGTGGGGGATGGTCGACGAGGTGGTTCCGACCGGGCAGGCCCTGGCCCGCGGCCGCGAGTGGGCCGCCAAGGTCGCCGCCCTGCCGCCGCTGCCGGTGCGGATGACCAAGGAGGCGATCAACGCCCAGGCCGGCGCCCTGCATCGCGCCACCTCGGCGATGGACCGCGACCAGTGGATGCTGACCGGGGAGACCAGCGACTTCGCCGAGGGGGCGCGCGCCTTCATGGAGAAACGCAAGCCGAAGTTCAGGGGTGACTAGGCCGCCGCTCGGCGACTTCAGGGGGCGGGCCTGAGGGGCGAGGCCCCCTGGACTGCCGCCTCAGCCGTGCGAATCGACACATTCGCAACGATTCATGCTTAACCTTGCGGCTCTGTTCAGAGCTCCAAGGAGCCGCCGACTTTGCGTGTTTGCCTTTTCGCCGGCCTGATATTCGCCGCCGCTCCCGCCGCCTTGGCCGCGCCCCTGGGCCCGATCGTGAAGGACGGGGTCGAAATCACGGTCCTGCCGACGGTCGGCCAGTCCACCGGACCCGGGATCGTCGAGGTGACGCTCGATGTCGAGGCGCGCGCCGACGTCGCCGCCCAGCGGCTCGGCTTCCGCTCGATGCGCGGGGTGACCGAAGTGAACTGCAGCCAGGGATCCAACCGCTTCGCCCGCGCCGACGCGTTCACACTGTCGGACCTGACGGGCCCTTCGACGTCCAGGCCGGTCAGCGGCCAGTGGGTGAAGCCGAGCCCGGAATCATTCATGTACGCGGTGACCGCGCAGGTCTGCGCGAGTTCTCGCGGACTCGCGGTCCGCCCCGACCGGCCCCTTGCCGGTCGTCACCCTCGGCGGGCCCGACACGGCCCCCGTCGCCACCGCGACGGCGACAACGGCGGCTCAGACCCCGACGCCGGTCTCACCGACACCTGCCCCAGCTCAGCCGCCGCCGCCCCAGGCCGCGCCGCCGCAACGGATCGCGATGGCCGCAACGCCGAAGCCAACCCCGCCCCCGTCCTCGACCGCCTCGTCGTCGCCGCCCAGTTTCCACGCCAGCGCCGGCGGCCGCGGCGTCGCCCAGGTGGCCGCCAGCCCCACCGCGCAGGGCGCACAGCACGAACTCGACCGGCTGCACGCGCTGATCACCCCGCCGCTGACCTCGGGGGTCGAGGCGGCGCAGGTCGGGGGCGCTCAGGTGTTCCGCGCCAGCGTCTCCGGCTTCGACACGCTGAGGGACGCCCAGGCGTTCTGCGCCCGCGCCGCCAGCGTCTCCAAGACCTGCTGGGTGCACTGGAAGACGGCCGCCGCCGCGCCCGCCAAGCCGGGCCACCGATAAGCGTCGCCCTCAGGCGAAGGTCGCCGCGACCTAGCCCGCGGGCTCGATCTCGCCGGCCATTTCCGCTTCCGCCGCCAGCTGCTGTAGCGTCTCGTGATGGCTGTCGCGGGTGATGCGGTAGCCGGAGAGCAGGGTGAAGGCGAGCGCGTAGAGGCCGATCAGCGTCGGCGCGTAGATCAGCGCCAGGTGCTGCATCACCCCCGGCGGCACGTGCGCCGGATCGGTGCCGGGCCTGAGTGCAATCAGCGCGACGATGTTGGACGCCGCGAAGATGCCGAAGCCGGACGTCGCCTTCTGAACGAACGCCGACGCGGCGAAGAACAGCCCCTCGGACCTGCGTCCGGTCTTCAGCTGCGATGCCTCGACCACGTCCGCGATCATCGAACCGCCCATGGTCGCCGAGACGATGCCGAGCGCCGTGCCGATCACCGAAGTGCAGAAGATGACACCGAACAGCTGGGTGCTGTGGTTCGGCGGCATCAGGCCGAAATAGCGCAGGATGACGGGGGTGAGTCCGACCGTCACGGCCAGCACCATCATCGTTCGCGTCACCGTGCGCTTGCCGAACCGCCGGGCCAGCATCGGCACGCCGAACAGCGCCATCACGGCCGACAGGTACACGCCGAGCGTCAGGTTCCCGATCTGATCGGCGGTGAACTCCCAGTAGAAGGTGTTGAAGTAGAAGTTGAGCGAGGAAGACAGCCCGGCGGCCATCGCGCTGGCGAAGCTGGAAATCAGCAGGAACACGAACGACCGGTTGGACAGCGTCTCCTTCATCTCGCCCAGGGTCTTGCCGACCGTCAGCCGGCGCTTTGGCGGCGGCGGCATCAGCGTGGGAATGTGCCGGTGGGTCCCCGCCGCCGAGATCAGGATGGCGGTGAACATGATGACCGCCGCAGCCAGGCCGTAATGGGCATAGCCGGCAGGGTTCAGCTGGCCGACCCGATGGGTCGCGTCCGGCTGCAGGAACACCTTGTAGGCCAGCAGGTTCACGGTCAGCCCGCCCACCCAGGCGAAGAACAGCCGGTAGCTGAGCAGCACCGAACGCTGCTCGTAGCCGGTGCTGAACTCGGCCGCGAGCGCCGAACTGGGCACTTCGAACACCGAGGCGAACGTCCGGATCACGATCGCGGTGACGACCAGGTACCAGAACAGCCCCTGCCCGCCCCAGTGCGGCGGGTTCCAGAGCGCCAGGTACGCCAGCGCGAACGGGATCGCGGCGGCGTACATGAACGGGTGGCGGCGCCCCCAGCGCGTGCGGGTGTTGTCCGAGAGTTGGCCGATCAGCGGATCGATGCAGGCGTCGAACACCAGGGCGATCAGCGCCGCCAGGCCCACCAGCTGCGCCGGCACGCCCATGACCTGATTGTAGAACAGCAGCAGGAAGTAGCTGAACCCGTTGTCCTTCACCCCGAACGACACCGAGCCGAAGCCGTAGAAGAGCCGCGTCGGCAGATCGACCTCGCGCCTGGCCTGCGCCGCCGCCGCGCCGGCGGCCGTGGCTGCGCCGGCCTGGCTCGCGGGCGCCCCCGCAGCGGCTTCGGGCGCCGGGACGGCGGTCAAGCGACCCTCGAGGCGAGGCGCATCGCGGTCGGCTCCATGCTGGCGACGCCGGGGTCGCGAACGGCGCCGACTATCGGGCCTTCTCCGCCTCAGTCAAACGTCCTTCCCGAGCGCGCCGGGCGGCTACTCGCCGGTCGGCAGCGGGCCCACGTACTGCTGGAACCCGACCAGCCAGTTCGGGGCGATCGCCGCGCGGGCCTGGGCGAGCGTCAGCTGGCCCTTGCAGACCAGATGCGACACCCGGGTCTCCAGCACGTCCTTGGTGCGGGCGCCGTAGGTGTCGTTGTACGCCTGCATCCAGAGGTTCCTCGGATCGCGTGGATCGCCACCGTCCTCGATCGAGTCGAGGTGGTCGAGCTCGTATTCCGAGGCGGCGTGCCCGGGTGGGACGCTCTGCTGCTTGATCGCGTCGGTGTAGGAGGTCGGCGGCCGGACCGTCGCGGTCCAGCCATGGACGCAGATGGTCGAGGCGGTGGTGGCGTCGGTCACGCCTGGATTGAACACACCGGGCGTCAGCTGCGGATCCGGCAGCACGTGCGCCGCGACCAGCTGGGCGAACGTGCGCCCGTCGGGGGCGACGTAGCTCTCCGGCGAGGTCTGCAGCGACGGTGAAACGGCCGAAACCGGCGGCGGCGCCTCGGGCGCAGCGGGCGGCGACAGCGGGTTGCCGGCGGCGAGCGAGAGCGCGCCGATGGTCGCCAGCGGCCAGGCGGTGTGGAGCGCCTTGTCGCCCCGGCGGGACCGACGCGTCGCCCGGCGTGGGGGCGGCGGCGCGGCGTCAAGCGGCGGCGGTTGTGCGTCGGTCGGCAGATCGCTCATGCGTCCGCGCTCTTGGTATGCGGGGCCGCCTTGTAGGCCAGGTACGACGCGTGGCTGATGCCGAGCAGCCAGACGAACGACTTGTCGAGCTGCGGCAGCGTCGCGATCAGGCCCTTCGCCTGGGCGAGGTTCAGGAACACGTAGCCGGTGTAGGCGCCCAGCAGGATCAGCGTGATGATCACCTGCTGGATCTTGCCCAGATCCGGCGCCGCCGCATTACCGACTTCGTCGCCGGTCACCAGGTCGGCCCACGACGCCTGCTCGGGCTGCGCCCTGTTGGCGAGCTTGCCGTTCGCGACCATCGTCGGCATGCGGACGCTCGCCTGCATCGTCGCGTCCGCGCCCGCCTCCTCGTCGGCCTTGAGGCTGAGCAGCGCCGGCGTCGCGATCAGCGAGGTGGCCGAGATGCCCATGGCCAGCAGCAGCTCGCCCGGGATGGTCACCGCCAGCGCCTGCACCTGGCTGTAGTCGACGCCGGGCGCGACCGCGTTGCTGGCCGCCGCGGTGGCGAACGCCGCCAGCACGATGACGGTCCAGGCGCCGGCCTGCAGCTTCGAGAGGCTGACCCGGTTGCGGCTGTCGATGAAGGCGCCGATGGGCCGGCCGTTGATCAAGAGGCCGATCAGCGCCAGGTCGCCGGCCATCAGCGCCGCCACGGCGAGGAAGGTCCAACCGCGCAACTGCGGCCACAGTCCTGGCGCGGTGCAGAGCAGCACGGCGATCGCGACCAACGGCAAGGCGGCCCACACCCAGTTCTTCATCGGCATCCCTCGCCCCCGATGGACACGCTTGGCGATGTTCCTCGCGACAACGCGAACAACTCAGAGCCGCAATCATGACGTGCAGCTACGGCATAGGTGAGCCGAAACGAACGGGCGGTCAACCCGCCCTGCTCTGGCATGGCGGCGGCCGATCTGCGACCTTGCGCGCCCAGCAGGGGGACGACCGATGCCGCAAGACCCAACCTGGACCTCGGAGACCCTGCGGACGCGTTGCGGGGCCGACGGAGAATTCCGCATCGCCGCGCGTCACTGGACCGGCGGCCTGGCGCTCGAGATCGGCGCGCGGCGGATCGGACTCGCGGTCGCGGATGGTGAACTGGTCGCCGGCGAACCGGCCGACGCCGACCCGGGTGTGATCGCCCTGGCCGGCGACGAAGCCGTCTGGGCGGAACTGCTGGCCGCGCGCCCACCGCGATTCGCCAACGACATCTTCAACCTGGTCGGCGGCCGACGTCTGACCCTCCGCGCCGACCCGGTGCTCTACGCGCAGTACTATCCGGCGGTGATGCGGGCGCTGGAGCTGTTGCGGCCCGCCGATCCCGGGTCAGGCGTCGCCAACCCGCCTCGCCGTGCGCCGGGCGCGTTCGACGCCCCGGTCGGCCGCTATGTCCACCTGGAGCTCGCCGGCCAGGATCACCGCGTCTACTTCGAGGAGGCCGGCGCCGGCATCCCGATGCTGCTACAGCACACCGCCGGCTGTCATGGCGCGCAGTGGCGCCACCTGTTCGAGCGGCGCGAGATCACCGACCACTTCCGCCTGATCGCCTACGACCTGCCCTATCACGGCAAATCGCTGCCGCCGGTGGGCCCGAAGTGGTGGGCCAGCGAGTACCGGCTGGGCGGCGAATTCCTGCGTTCCGTCCCGGTCGCCCTCGCCGCCGCGCTCGGGCTGGAGCGGCCGGTGTTCATGGGCTGCTCGGTCGGCGGCCTGCTGGCTCTGGACCTGGCGCTGCGCCACGCCGACCTGTTCCGGGCCGTGATCTCGCTGGAGGGCGCGCTCAAGGTCGAGGGCGACCTCGGCGCGCTGAGCGCGCTATGGCACCCGCAGGTAAGCAACGACTACAAGGCCCGGGCGATGAACGCGCTGATGAGCCCGACCTCGCCCGAGCCGTACCGGAAGGAAACCAGCCAGGTCTACGCCGCCGGCTGGCCGCCGGCGTTCCTCGGCGATCTCTTCTATTACCTCGCCGACTATGACCTGCGGCAGACCGCAGCGCGGATCGACACCGGCCGCTGCGCGGTGCACATCCTCTCCGGCGAGTACGACTCCAGCGGCACGATGGAGCTGGGACAGGCCGCTCAGGCCGCCATCCCGGGCTCGACCTGGACGCCGATGCCGGGCGTCGGCCACTTCCCGATGTCGGAGAACCCCGACGCCTTCATCGGCTACCTGCTGCCCGTGCTGGCGCAGATCCGGCGGCGCGCGTCGCAGGAAACCGCAAGCACGGCCGCGCTTTCGGGCTAGAATGCGTGGACGGCAATGTGGAAGAGGAGAGTTCCGATGTTCATCGCGATGAACCGCTTCAGCGTGGTGCCCGGCCAGGAACAGGCGTTCGAAGCGGTCTGGCTCGGGCGCGACACTCATCTGGACGCCGTGCCGGGGTTCGTCGCCTTCCACCTGCTGCGCGGCCCGACCGCAGAGGACCACACGCTCTATTCCTCCCACACCGTCTGGCGCTCGAAGGACGACTTCGAGGCCTGGACCCGCTCGGAGGCGTTCCGCACCGCCCACAAGGGCGCCGGCGACAATCGCCCGCTCTATGCCGGCCACCCCCGTTTCGAGGGGTTCGAGGTGATCCAGGAAGTGCTGCCGAGCGCCAGAGCCGGCGCGGCGGCCTGAGGAGGGCAAACCAAGATGGGGTTCTACGAGCGCTATATCGTCCCGCCGCTGATCAGCATGGCCTGCGGCGCCAAGCCGATCCGCAAGCAGCGCGAGAAGGTGGTGCCGCTGGCCGAGGGCGTCGTGCTGGAGCTGGGCTTCGGCAGCGGCCTCAACCTGCCGCACTACGACCGGACCAAGGTGACCAAGCTGTTCGCGCTGGAGCCGGCCCCCGGCATGCTGGCCCGGGCGCGCAAAGCCACGGCGCATAGCGACCTGCCGGTGGAGATCCTGCCCGAGATGGCCGAGGCGCTATCCCTGCCGGCCGCCAGCGTCGATACAGCGGTGGTCACCTACAGCCTCTGCACCATCCCCGATGGGGTCGCGGCGCTGGAGGGCGTCCGGCGGGCGCTCAAGCCGGGCGGGCGGCTGCTGTTCTGCGAGCACGGCCTCGCGCCGGACGAAATCGTCCGCCGCCGGCAGGCGCGGATCGAACCGATCTGGCGGGTGATCGGCGGCGGCTGCCACCTCACCCGGGACATTCCGACGATGGTCGGCGGCGGCGGTTTCGAGATCGAGACGCTCGAGACCATGTACCTGCCTGGCACGCCGCAGTGGGCCGGCTTCAACTACTGGGGTTCGGCCAGGCCGCGCTGAGGTGTCGGCCAGTCACGTCCCGCCGATCAGCGCCTCGAACAGCATGGTGACGCGTTCCACGAAGACGGCGCGTTCGCGGCCGGCCAGCGGCTCTCCCCGGATCAGGCGTTCGACCAGGAAGCCGATGAAGGCGCCCGCCAGCACCCGGGCGCGGGCCTGAGCGTCGTCGCCGCCGAGCCATTCGGCGATCGGCGCCAGGAAGCGTTCCTGCACCGCCACGTTCAGCAGCGGCGCGGTGGTCGGTGACGTGGCGGCGCGCAGCAGGAACTGGAAGCTGTGCGCCCGCCCTTCGTGGCCGTGGGCGTCGTCGCCCGGCGGTGGGCCGGCCATCATCGCCGCCACCTCGCGCGGGAACGCCGCCCGGTCCCAGTCCCGCAGCGGCTCCGGCCGAATCGAGGCCTTCAGGGCCTCGGTGAACAGCCCCTCCTTGCCGCCGAAGTAGCGCTTGATCAGCGCCACGTCGGCGCCCGCGGCCGCGGCGATGTCGCGCAGCGCCGCGCGATCGTAGCCGGCCTGGGCGAACTGAGCCTGCGCGGCCTCGAGGATCGCCGCGCGGGTCGCCGCCGCGTCGCGCCGCCGGGGCGCGCGCTCGAGGATTGCGGTGGGGGCGCTGCTCATGCCCACAACTCTTACGCGGAATCGGCCGCCCCGTCAGGCCCGGCCGATCAGGCCCGCGTCGGGATGACGACCTGCATGCTCTCGAAACCGTGCACGAAGGCCGAGTAGCTGCGCACCGGCTCGCCGACCATCTTGATCACCGGGAAGCGCTTCAGGATCTCTTCCCAGATGATGGTCAGCTGCATTTCGGCGACGCGGTTGCCGACGCAGCGGTGGATGCCGAAGCCGAACGACATGTGCTGGCGCGGCCGTTCGCGGTCGATGATGTAGGCGTTCGGGTTCTCGATCGCGCTCTCGTCGCGGTTGCCCGAGAGGTACCACATTACCACTCGATCGCCCTTCTTGATGGTCTTGCCGCCGATCTCGACGTCGCGCGTGGCCACCCGGCTCATATGCGCCAGCGGCGTCTGGTAGCGGATCGTCTCGGAGACCATCGGCAGCACCAGATCGGGGTTGGCGCGCAACTTGTCGTACTGATCGGGGTTCTTGTTCAGGGCGTAGACGCTGCCGGAAATCGTGTTGCGGGTGGTGTCGTTGCCGCCCACGATCAGCAGGATCACCGTGCCGTGGTACTGTTCGCGCGACATCGCCCGGGTCTCCGGGTGCGCCGTGAGCATCGAGATCAGGTCGTTGCCGCCGCCGCCCGTAACCCGCTCGTTCCACATGCTCTCGAAGGTCCCGAAGCACTCCATCATGGCCTCGGCCTTGTGCTGCCAGCTCTTCACCGGCCCGTGGCCCGGCTGGTTCATCACCATGTCCGACCAGTAGGGCAGCTTGCGGCGCTCCTCGAACGGGAAGTCGAACAGCGTCGCCAGCGTCATCGCCGTCAGTTCCTTCGACACCAGGTCGACCCAGTCGAACTCCTTGCCGATCGGCAGCGAGTCCAGGATCTGGCCGGCCCGCTCGCGCACCACCGGGGCCATCTTGGCGATGTTCGCCGGCGCCACCGTCGGGCTGACCGCCTTGCGGTGCACGCTGTGCTCTGGCTCGTCCATGGTGATGAAACCGGCCCCGCCGCGGCGGCGCGGCTCCTGGCCGATCGCCTTCAGCGCGGCCTCCTGCTCCTCCATCGCCTTGAGGTTGGCCAGGCCAATGCCATCGGCCGACGAAAAGGCCTCGTGGTTGGTGTCGACCGCCATGATGTCTTCCCAGCGGGTGATCGACCAGTAGGGGCCGAACTCGCTGTCGGCGGTGAAGTGCACCGGATCCTCGCGCCGCAGCCGCTCGAACACCGGCCAGATGGTGTCGTTCTGGAACCGCTCGATCTTGGCCGGATTGAGCTCGGCGAGCGGCGTGGCGTAGGCCTCGCCGGCGTCCGCGCCGGCCTCCGGCTTCACGGCGATGTTCATGACTTGGTCCCCTGGTGCTGCGGCGGCAGGATCGTCCGGACCGTCGCATATGTCAATGTGCGTTGACTTAACGCCGCGCGCCGCGGAGCCACGGCTCCGGTCTGGACTTCGCAACCCTGCTGCGATTTCATCGCCCCCCACGGCCAGAGATTGCGTCATGATCCACTATCAGGGCGACCATCTGTTCAACGACTGGCGCGACGTGTTCGAGGCCCTGGACGCTCCGGTGGCGCGCGCCTCCGGTCGGCCGGAGGTCGGCGCCCGGATCGCCGCGACGTTCGCCCCGCTGCTGGCGTCGCCCCGGGTCGACGAGGCCCGGCGCTTCACCGTGAAGTGCGTCGGCCACCCGGTCGGCTTCGACCGCAACGCCTACATGTTCGGCCACACGAAGATCCATTTTCGCGAACAGCTGACCAGCTACGCGCTCACCCGCACCGTCGGCGCCATGGGCGACAACGAACAGCTCTACCGGCGGCTCGAACTCGGCCGAACGTTCCGCGCGCTGACCGCCGCGGCGATCGACGACGACGCCGTCGCCCGCTACGAGGCCGCCAATCCCGCCCAGCGGATGCAGATCGCCGTGCTGAAAGGCTACTACCTGGAAGGTGCGCCGCAGGCGTTCGAGGGATTGCTGGCGGGGACGTGGGAACCCGAGGGGTTCTGAGGCGGCGCAGGGCTTAGGCGGGATCCTTGTCGTAGGCCGTGATCCCGGCCGGCAGTCCCACCCAGGCATGCCGGCGGCATTCGTAGATCGAGACCCGGGGGGGCGGAAAGTCCGGGTCGGCGAAGGCGCCGACGGCGACGCCGACACTGCTCTCCTCGCCTTCCTCGGTGTGGAACAGGTTCGTCCCGCAGACCGGGCAGAATCGGAAGCGGAACCGCGCGCCCTGGTCTCCGCTGCGGACATACTCGGTGGCGCGGCCGATCACTTTGTAGGGAGCGGCGAAACTGGCTAGCGCCGCGAACACGCTGCCCGTCCGTTGTTGGCAGGCGAGGCAGTGACAGACGCCGACGCCGCGTGGTTCGCCCCGGACCTCGATCCCAAGCTGGCCGCAGCAGCAGTAGGCCGTCCGGGTTTGCGACCCGTCACCCATGTCTCAGAGCGGACTGCGCAGGTGGCGCATGAACGCGCGGCCTCGCTCCAGCCGCAGCTGATGGTCCATGTCGGCGGCGGCGAGCGAGATCTCGCCCGAGGCGCCCCGCGAGAGCTGAACCTCGTCGCCGGCGCGCAGGCCGAGGCTGTCACGGGCCTCGCGATTGAGCCGGATGACCAGCTCCTCGCCCACGAGTTCCACTTTCAGAGTCGTCATCGCAACCTCCCGGCAGCGCCCTCCCCCAGTTTCCAACGGAGTCCCCGGTCAGCCCGACTGTCAAGGGCCCGTCGAGCAAGCCTCAGGGGCGCCGGGAAGTTCCCGGCGTCCGCCAGCCGGCCGCCCGGGCCCGCGTCTCGGCGGCGGCGTCAAGGGGCGCGCCGCGGATGCTCTGATCCACCGCCTCGAGCACCGCCGCCGGCGTCTCTTCGCCGGCGGTGACGTAAGCGCCGCGCGGGGGGCCGGGCGACGCAGCCTGGGCCGCGACCCGGACGCGCCATCCCTCCGGCTCGCGGCAGGCCAGACCGGCCAGCGATCCGCCGTGGCGCAGGAGGAAGGTGCGGCAATACTCGCCGCCGCTGTCCTGGAAACTCACTCCGATCCTGATCGCGGCGTCCGCCGGCTGACTGGACGCCAGCTGATGCTCCAGTCCGTCCGCGAGCGGGCCGGTCGCGATCAGCCCGCCGGGGCCCGAGACGATAAGCGTCGGGGACTCTCCTGGGGCGACAAGGCGGCCGGCGTAGAACGCCAGCGCGAGCGAGGCGGCGATCGCGCCCCAGCGCGCGACCGGCGCCCAGCCCGCCCGCGGCCGGCGAAGGCGCGCCTGGCCGAGGTCGACCAGGTCCGCCCCGCCCTCGATGGCCGTCAGCAGCCGGGCGGGCGCCGGCTCGGCGATGGCGTCGGCGAACGCCTCGGCGACAGCGGCGCGCAGCGCCCGGGCGCGCTCGATCCTGGCCGCGAGCGCCGGGTCGGCGGCGGCCTCGGCTTCGAGGCTGTTCCCCTCGGCCGGCGACAGTTCGCCATCGACGAAGGCGTCGATGCGCTCGTCGTCGATCGGATCGCGCCGAACGCTCATGCCGACGTCCCCGACAGCTCGGCCATCAGCGCCGCGCGGCCGCGCCCGAGCCGGCTGGTCAGGGTCCCCACCGGCGCCTCCATCACCTCAGCGGCCTCGCTGTAGGAGAGCCCCTCGACCAGCACCAGGGCCACTGCGAGGCGCTGGTCCTCGGGCAGCCGGGCGATGGCGCGGCGCACGGCCTCGCCTTCGAGCCGCAGCTCCAGCGACGGAACCAGTGGATCGGCCACCGTGTCGGCGGCCTCGGGTGGCGCGGCGTGGCGCTGCTGTCGGGTCCGCGCCCGCGTCTCGTCGATCCAGGCGTTCTTCATGATGGTGAACATCCATGCATCCAGCCGGGTCCCTGGAAGCCACTGCCCTCGCCGCCTCAGGCCACGCTCCAACGTGGTCTGGACCAGGTCGTCCGCGTCGGCGCCCTGAGGCGTCAAGGCGCGCGCCAGCCGGCGCAGGCGCGGCAGCAGGTCGATCAGCCGCCGCTGGAAGTCCTCCAAAGCCAAGCCTTCGGTCTCCAGGGATGAAACGACCCTGCGCCTGCGTTTCGTCCCTGGAAGGATTATGAATTGTCCGGTGATCCCGCAATCGACGAAAGACCGATGAGACGCGCCCGCTGGCGATGCCTGTGGGTGGCTTTGGCGGCGATGGCTCTGCCCGCGGCCGCGCCGGGGGCGCCGCTGGTCGGCGGCGTGATCGGCGGCCTGCCGCCGGTAGGGCCCTTGGTGGGCTCGGGCGTTGGCCAGGTGGCGGACCACGCGCTCGATCGGACGACTGATCTTGCGGGCCGTGCGCTCGATCCGCAGGCGCTGGTCGAAGACCGCCTCCGACGGCTCCGCGAGCTGGTGCGCGCCAACGCCCGTCAGCTCGAAGCCGACGCGGATGGCAATCCGGTGGTGCGGGGCGAGGTGCTGGCGACGTCGCCGACCGAGCAGGGGCTGGCCGCCGCGCAAGGCGCCGGCTTCACCATCCTGCGGCGGACAGTCCTCGGCGATCTCGGCCTGGAAAGCGTCGTGCTGGCGACGCCCGCCGGCCTGTCGGTCCGCGCCGCGCTGGCCCGGCTGCGTCGCCTCGACCCGCATGGTCAGTATGACGCCAACGCCCTCTATTTCCGGTCGGGCGCGGCGGCCGCCGGCGCGACCGCGACCGCGCCGGACGGCGGTCGCGCCGGCGCGGAGGCGCGGGTCGGCCTGGTCGACACCGGCGTCGAGGCGCGGCTGGCGGCGTTCTCGGGCGTCGGCATCGAACAGCGGGGTTTTGCCCCGGGCGCGCCGTCGCCGGCGGCGCACGGCACGGCTACGGCGTCGCTGATCGCGGGCCGGCTCGGCGCTTTCCACGGCGCCGCGCCCGGCGCCCGGCTTCTCGTGGCGGACATCTATGGCGTCGGTCCCACCGGCGGTTCCGCCGAGGCGCTCGCCGGCGCGCTGGCCTGGATGGCGCAGGCGCGGGCGCCGGTGGTCAACGTGAGCCTGGTCGGGCCGCCGAACGGTCTGGTGGCGGCGGCGGTGCGGGCGCTCAGCGCCCGCGGCGCGCGGATCGTGGCCGCCGTCGGCAACGATGGCCCGGCCGCGCCGCCGGCCTACCCGGCGTCCTATCCGCAAGTCATCGCCGTCACCCCGGTCGACGGCCGGGGACGGGTCCTGCCCGAGGCCGGCCGGGCGACGCACGTCGACTACGCCGCGCCCGGCGCGCAGATGAGCGCCGCCGCGCCGGAGGGTGGGCTGGTGGGCGTCAGGGGCTCCTCGTTCGCGGCGCCGATCGTCGCCGGCCGGCTGGCCCTGCTGCTGCGCCAACCGGATCCGGCGGCCGCCGCCACCGCTCTGGCGGATCTGGATCGCCAGGCGCGGCCGGCCCACGGCGGGCCGGTGGGGCGCGGGGTCATTGGCGAGGACGTGCGGCTGGCGCCGCCGCCACGCTGAGCCTGGCTGGAGCGGCTGGCGCCAAAATCTTCCAACGCCTGGGGATGAAACCTGACGACGCGGTCGTTCGGGAGATGAGGGTCGCCATCCGGCGGCCTCATCGATCAAGGAGTTGCGACATGCGCAAGACTTCACTCTTCCTGGCGGTCGCCTCGGCCGCAGTGCTGGCGCTGGGGAGCGCGGCGAACGCTCAGCTGCTCGGCGGCGGTGGCGGCCTGGTCGGCGGCCTCGGCGGGTCGCTGGGCGGGTCTCTGGGCGGCCTTGGCGGCGCCACCGGCCAGCTCGGCGGCAGCCTCGAAGGCCACGGGTCGCTCAGCCCGGACACGTCGGGCGCCACCGACACGGTCGGCGGGGCCACTCGCACCGTGCGCACCAAGGCAAGCACCGCAACCGGGCGGGTCCGCCATGGCGTCACCAGCGCGGCCGCCACCGCCAGCCAGACGGCCGCGACCAGCGCCGGCTCGGTCCAGCGCGACGCGAACGCGGCGGTGGCCGAAACGCAGGCGTCCGCCAACGGCGCGGCGAGCGGGTCGGCCGGCGCGCGGGGCGCCGGACATGGTGCGAACGCGGCCGCCAGCGGCTCGGCGAACGGCTCGGCATCGCCGGCTGGCGCGAGCGGCGGCCTCGACGTCGGCCTCGACGCTTCCGCCAACTGATATCGGGCGCGCGCCCTCGGCAAAGGTCGCCATCTCCGCCGCGTCGCGGGGATGGCGTTCCTGCGTCCCGACGCTCAGCGCTCGGCCAGCCGCCACTCAACCTGGCCGCGGCGGTCGCCCGGCAGCCAGCCGGTCATGTCGGCGACCAGCGGGCGCCCCGAGGCCTGGGCGGCGCGGATCAGCGGCCAGTCGATCGCGGCCAGGCGGGCCTTGACCCGGTTGATGTAATCGCCGCGCTCGAGCGAGCGCCAGGCCAGGTAAACGAAGCGGTCGCTGGCCGGGCCGCTGGCGAACGAGTCCAGTGAAGACCGGGCGGCCATCGGCGGCGGGCTTCACCGTCACGCTGAAGTCCCACGCCAGCCGGCCGTCCCCCTGCAGAGCGCCGGCGTGGATCGTCTGTTTGGTGTCCTGCAGCCCGAACACGTACTCGTCGGCCAGCGGGTTGGTCGCCGGCGCATCGCCGGCGCGCACGAGGCGCAGGCGCAGCTCCGCGGCCGCGGGCTTTGCCGCGGGCTTTGTGGCCGGCGCCACCGGCGTCCTACTTGTCTTTGTCCAGTTCGGTGCGGCTGTCGTAGATGTGGTCGACGATGCCCCACTCCTTGGCCTCTTCGGCGCTCATGAAGTAGTCGCGGTCGAGCGTGCGTTCGACCTCCTCGTACGTGCGCCCGCAGTGCTTGGCGTAGAGCTCGTTGAGGCGCCGCTTGGTCTTGATGATGTCCTCGGCGTGGCGCTCGATGTCCGAGGCCTTGCCCTGGAAGCCGCCCGAGGGCTGGTGCACCATGATGCGGGCGTTCGGCAGGCTGATGCGCAGGCCGGGCTCTCCGGCCATCAGCAGGAACGACCCCATCGAGGCGGCCATGCCCATGCACACGGTCGAGACCGGGCTCTTGATGTACTGCATGGTGTCGTAGATCGCGAGGCCGCTGGTGACGATGCCGCCGGGCGAGTTGATGTACATGTCGATCTGCTTCTTCGGGTTCTCGCTCTCGAGATAGAGCAGCTGGGCGCAGATCAGCGCGGCCATGCCGTCCTCGACCGGGCCGTTCAGGAAGATCACCCGCTCGCGCAACAGGCGCGAGAAGATGTCGAACGCCCGCTCGCCGCGGCTGGATTGCTCCACCACCATGGGGACGAGGTTGGCCGTGGTCGGGGCGGCGAAAACGTCGCCGGTGCGGACGGCGTCATCGCGCCAGAAATCACTCATAGGGTGCCCTTCAGATGATGCAGGTCCGGTCGTTCAAGCGCGACCGGCGTAGTCCTCGATATCGCGTCGCCACCGCAGCGATGCAACCTTTGGACCGCGGCGCAAAAAAGATCGCCGTTACTCCGGCTTGGCCTTGGCCGCGCGCTTCGGCTTGGCGGGCTCCTCGCCGGCTTCCGCCTTGGCTTTCGGCGCGGCCCGCTTCTTCGCCGCCGCTTCGGCGGCCGGCGCCTCGTCCGCAGCTTCGGCCTTCGCCTTGCCCTTGGCCGGCTTGGACTTCGCCTTCGCCGCCGGCTTGGCGTCGCCGTAGCCCTCCGGCAGCTCGTCTTCGGCCATCAGCTCGTCCTTGGTCACCGCCTTGTCGGTGACCGCCGCCTTGCCCAGGATCAGGTCGACCACCTTCTCCTCGAAGATCGGCGCGCGCATCTGCGCCTGGGCGTTGGGGTTGTTCTTCATCAGGTCGAAGATCTGCTGCGCCTGGGCGCCGTAACGCATCGCCTCCTGGCGCATCGCGTCGCCCAGTTCCTGCTCGGTGACGCTGACGTTCGCGCGCCGGCCGATTTCGGCCAGGATCAGGCCGAGGCGGACCCGGCGCTCGGCGATCTTGCGATATTCGGCCTTCAGCTCGTCGTCGCTCTTGCCCTGGTCCTCGGGCGCCAGCTCGCCGCGCTCGCGCTCGGCCTCGACCTGGCTCCAGATGCCGCCGAACTCGGCCTCGACCATCCGCGGCGGCAGCGGGAAATCGTGCGCGGTGTCGAGCTGGTCCAGCAGCGCGCGCTTCACCTTCATCCGCGTCGCGCCGGCGTACTGGCTCTCGAGGTTGACCTTCAGCGCGTTCTTCAGCGCCTCCAGGTCGCCCATGCCGAGCCGCTCGGCCAGCGCGTCGTCGGCGGCGGCCTCCACCGGCGCCTTGACCTCTTTGACCTCGACGGTGAACTCGGCCGCCGCGCCCTTCAGCCGCTCGACGCTGTATTCCTCGGGGAAGGTCACCTTCACCAGCACCTCGTCGCCGGCCTTGTGGCCCACCAGCTGCTCTTCGAAACCGGGGATGAACTGGCCGGAGCCCAGCACCAGCTGGGCGTCCTGGGCCGTACCGCCCTCGAACGCCTCGCCGTCGATCCGGCCGACGAAATCGATCACCACCTGGTCGCCGTCCTGCGCCTTCGCGTTCTTGCCCTCGCGCGCCTCGTAGGTGCGGCTCTGCTTGGCCAGTTCGTCCAGCGCCTCTTCCACCTCCGCCTCGGAGGGCGAATAGACCGGCCGCTCCAGCTTCAGCGTCGACGCGTCGAGCGGCTCGAAGTCGGGCATCACCTCGACGTTGAGCTCGTAGGCGAGGTCCTCGTGGCCGGCGATGACCTCGTCCATGTTCGACTGCGGGGTCAGATCGGGCTGGGCGGCGACGCGCAGACCGTTGTCCTCCAGCACCTGCTTGGAGGTCTCGTCGAGGGTCTGTTCGACCACCTCGCCCATCAAGGCCTTGCCGTAGATCCGCTTCACGTGCGCCGGCGGCACCTTGCCGGGCCGGAAGCCGCGCAGGTTCAGTCGCGGGGCGATCTCGGCGATCTTGGCCTCGAGCTTCTGGCCGAGTTCGTCGGCGCCCACCTTGATCCCGTAGACCCGGCTCAGGCCCTCGCCCGAAATCTGCGTTACCTGCATCGTCATGAACCTCGGCGGTCCGCCTTCGAATCCGGCGGACCCGCTAAAAAGACAACGCCGCCGCCAAGAAGCGTCCTGGCCGGCGGCGCGAAACGAGCGGCCCTTATGTCACGCAGGCCGGCGGGTCTCAAGAGGCGCGGTGACCCGGGGTTGGCGCGCTTTCCGGGCCCTGCTAGGCGTCGCCCGGCTCAGCGTTCCTGGGCGGATGTGGCGGAACTGGTAGACGCACTGGATTTAGGTTCCAGCGCCGTGAGGCGTGGAGGTTCGAGTCCTCTCATCCGCACCAATCTTGGGCCCGGCTACTGCCCTGGGAAGTGGCAGCGCTGGACCCATTCGCCGTGGATGCGCACGCTCTTGCACATGCCGTTGTCGCCGGCCGCCGGGGTGTCCGGGGCGGCGGCCGCGACGGTGGCGGCGTGGCGGCGATGGTGGGTCGCCTCGACGACCGCGTGGCAATGGCGATGATGCCGGCCGCAGACGACCTTCGGCGCGGGTCCGACGGCATGGCAATGCCGATGGTGACGGCCGCAGACCACCTTGCCCGGCATGGTCTGCGCCGGGTGGCAGTGGCGATGGTGGCGGTCGCAGACCTGGGCGGTCGCCGACGCGGCGGCGGCCGGCATGGCAGTGCCGATGGTGGCGGTCGCAGACCTGCGCGGCTCTGCGCTCGCGGCCTTCTTCGCCGGGTGGCAGTGGCGATGGTGGCGGTCGCACACGACGGCCGGCGCCGCCGCGTGATGGCGGTGGTGATGCGTGCGGGCCTCGGCCACGCCGCCCGCCAAGCCGATCGCCGCGGTCACGATGGCCAGGGCCAGGAAGCGGATGGGTCGGATCATGCGATCTCCTGAAACGGCTCTGTCGGCGGAGCGCCGGCCTGAAGTTCCCCCCAAGGGGCCGCGAATCTGCGGAGTCACCCCTTTGCGCGAGTCAGTAGGTCCGCGAGCACCCTTGGCGCAAGACCGGGCAGGTCTTCGGCGATCAGGCCGGGACCGAACGCCGCACCAGCCTCGGCGTGAATCCAGGCCCCGGCGCAGGCGGCCTCGAAGCTCTCCATCCCCTGCGCCAGCAGCCCGCCGATGAAGCCGGCCAGCGTGTCGCCGGAACCGGCCGTGGCGAGCCACGGGACGCCGTTGAGGTTGACCGCGGCGCGGCCGTCCGGGGCGGCGATGACCGTATCGGCGCCTTTCACCAGCACGACGGCGCCGGCCCGTCTGGCCGCCTCCCGGGCCGCCTCCACCTTGTTCAGGGCGCCCTTCAGCAGTCCGGGGAACACCCGCTCGAACTCGCCGGGATGCGGGGTCAGCACGTCGTCGCGGTCGAGCACGCTGAAGAGCTCCTCCGGATCGTCGCGGAACACGGTGAGCGCGTCGGCGTCGATCACCAGCGCCGCGCCGGTGCGGGCCAGCGCCAGCACGTTGGCCAAGGTCTCGTCGTTGACGCCGGCCGCGGGGCCGATCACCGCCGCCTCGGCCTCCTCGGCCGCCTCGGCCAGGTCCTGGTCGGTCTCGAACGGCGCCAGCATCACCGCCTCCAGGTGCGCGGCGTTCACCGCCAGCGCCTCCGGCGGCGAGAGCACGGTGACGAGCCCCGCGCCGATGCGCAGGCCCGCCCTGGCCGCGAGCCGCGCCGCGCCGGTCTTCCAGGCCTCGCCGCTGACCACGATCAGCCGGCCGCGCGAATGTTTGTGCCCGGCGGTCTTCGGCCAGGGGAACTTGCCGAGCCACAGCTCCGGCCCGTTCTCGTAAAGCCGCGTCGTCACCCGGCCGAGGCCGATGTCGGCGACGACGACGTCGCCGCAATAGTCACGCCCCGGCTGCAGCACGTGGCCGACCTTGCGGCGGTGGAAGGTGACGGTGAGGCCGGCGTGGAACGCCGCCTCCCCGACTGGCTTGCCGGTGTCCCCGGAAAGTCCGCTCGGCAGGTCGATCGCGACCACCCGCTCGGGGTGGCGCTGCGACAGTCTCGCCAGCCGCAGCGCCTCGCCGCCGAGCGCGCGGCTGAGCCCGGCCCCGAACAGGCCGACGACGACCACCTCGGCGTCGCCGAAGGTCCCGCGGACCGGATGGACCTCGTCCGCCCAGTTCGCCGCGGCCGCCTTGGCGTCGTCCGTCTGCGGCGGACCCAGCGCCTCCAGCCGCACCTCGAAACCGGCGGCCTTGAGGTGACGCGCCGCTACATAGGCGTCGCCGCCGTTGTTGCCGGGCCCCGCCAGCACCAGGGCGCGGCAGGGCTTGAACCGCGCGCAGAGCGCCCGCGCCACCGCCTCGCCGGCGTGCTCCATCAGCACGATGCCGGGCGTGCCCGCCGCGATCGCCGCCTTGTCGGCGTCGGCCATCTCGCCGACGGTCAGGATCGAGACCGGGCCAGGCATGGGCTCAGAGCACCTGCGTCTGGGCCTCGGGGCCGCGTTCGATCAGCGTCAGGACCCCGCCCGCAAGCTCGAACACCGAGATCGAGGCGTGATCGGGGCGCAGCGCGATCACCTGCGGCTCGCCCGCCAACTTGGTCAGCACCGCGTTGATCGCCACGAAGTGACTGAACACCGCCGCCCGCTCCCGCGAGGCCACCGCCTTCAGCACCTCGCCGCGCCAGACGTCGTAGTCGATGTCGCCCTTGATGTCGGCCCAGCGGCCCCCGAACGCGCCCCGCAGCCAGGGGCCGCGCTCCTCGGGCGACAGCGCCGAGGGGCTCGGAATTTCGCCGACCGCCGGGTCGATCTCCAGCGCCGCCCCGATCGCCTCGGCGAACGGCCGCGCCGTCTCCCGGCAGCGCCGCAGCGGCGAGGAAACGACGCGGGTCGGGCGGTGTTCCGGCGGCAGGGCCAGCAGCGCCTGCGCCGCGCGTTCGGCCTGCGCCCGCCCCAGGTCGTCGAGGCCCGGGTCGTCGTCGTCGCCGCCCCAGGTAGCCGACGGCTTGGCGTGGCGGATCAGGTAGACGCGGCTCATGGGCGGGTCCGAGGGCGGGCGGTGAGAGGCCTCCGCAATGCCCGCTTCGGCGGCCGCCTTCAACCCTTCCGGCGCCGGTCGCCGGAGGCGCCCGAGGTGCTGGGTTCGCCGCAATCTTGATCACGACCTGACCGTTTCCGCGCCATGGCTCGCGGTCAATTTCGACGAAACTGACTCAAATCTCGACCAAATCGCTCCGTTCAGGACCGCCGGGCGGCCAATCCGCCGAAAAAGACCGCTCGATCGACGCCTGCCAGCCGCTGCGGGCCCTGTGTTCGCATCATTGCCCACGAAAGCGGCGCCAGCGGCCCATTTTTCAGGCGCCCGGTGCGGCGACGCGCGATTGCGCTCGACCGCTCGCTCGCCCGCCCTTGCCGCATCCTGCCCGCTGATGTTGGGACCGGGGGCGACTTGACCGCACGCGACGTGAGCGTGGGCAAGTCCCAGTTCCTGCGTCCGGATCGGGGTGGATGAAAAAGATCGAAGCGGTGATCAAGCCGTTCAAGCTCGACGAGGTGAAGGAAGCCCTGCAGGAAATGGGGGTGCAGGGCATGACCGTGCTCGAAGCCAAGGGCTACGGGCGCCAGAAGGGTCACACCGAGCTCTACCGCGGGGCCGAGTACGTGGTGGATTTCCTGCCCAAGATCAAAATCGAGGTGGTGGTCAGCGACGACCAGCTGGCGCCGGCGCTGGAGGCGATCCAGGCCGCGGCCCGCACCGGTCGGATCGGCGACGGCAAGATCTTCATCTCCGAAATCACCGACGTGGTGCGTATCCGCACCGGCGAGACCGGCCCGGCCGCCGTATGAGCGCGCCAGCTCACCAACCTCCGTCATCATCGCGTTCAAGCAAGGGGATCGTTTGAGACCATGACTACACCAAAGGAAATCCACGCGCTCATCAAGGAAAAGGAAGTCAAGTACGTCGACGTGCGCTTCACCGACATGCGCGGCAAGCTGCAGCACGTCTCGTTCGACCTCAGCCTGGTCGATGACGACTTCCTGACCGACGGCACCATGTTCGACGGCTCGTCGATCGCCGGCTGGAAGGCGATCAACGAGAGCGACATGAAGCTGCGGCCGGACCTCTCCACCGCCTACGTCGACCCGTTCTACCAGCAGACCACGCTCTGCCTGACCTGCGACGTGCTGAACCCCGACACCAACACGCCCTACAACCGCGACCCGCGCTCGATCGCCCGCAAGGCGCTGGCCCACACCGCCGCCAGCGGCGTCGGCGACACGGTCTACTTCGGCCCCGAGGCCGAGTTCTTCATCTTCGACGACGTGAAGTGGTCCACCGCGCCGCACAACACCGGCTACTCGTACGACTCGGTCGAGCTGCCGGTCTCGTCGGCCAAGGACTATCCGGAGGGCAACCTCGGCCACCGGCCAGGCCCCAAGGGCGGCTACTTCCCGGTGAACCCGATCGACAGCGGCCAGGACATCCGCTCCGAGATGCTGGCGGTGATGGCCGAGATCGGCGTCGAGACCGAAAAGCACCACCACGAGGTGGCGCCGGCCCAGCACGAACTGGGCATGAAGTTCGCCGACCTGATCACCATGGCCGACCGGCTGCAGCTCTATAAGTACGTGGTGCAGAACGTCGCCGCCGCCTACGGCAAGACCGCCACCTTCATGGCCAAGCCGATGTTCGCAGGACAACGGCTCGGGCATGCACGTGCACCAGTCGATCTGGAACAAGGGCAAGCCGCTGTTCGCCGGCGACAAGTACGCCGGGCTGTCGCAGACCTGCCTCTACTACATCGGCGGCATCATCAAGCACGCCAAGGCGATCAACGCGTTCACCAACTCGACCACCAACTCCTACAAGCGCCTGGTGCCCGGCTACGAAGCGCCGGTGAAGCTGGCCTACTCGGCCCGCAACCGCTCGGCCTCGATCCGCATCCCGCACACCGACAGCCCCAAGGGCAAGCGGATCGAGGTGCGGTTCCCCGACCCGATGGGCAACCCCTACCTCGGCTTCACCGCCATGCTGATGGCCGGCCTCGACGGCATCGAGAACAAGATCGATCCGGGCGGCCCGGCCGACAAGAACCTCTACGACCTGCCGCCGCGCGAGCAGAAGAAGGTTCCGGAAGTCTGCGGCAGCCTGAAGGAGGCGCTCGACGCGCTGGACAAGGACCGCGCCTTCCTGAAGAAGGGCGCGGTGATGGATGACGACTTCATCGACAGCTACATCGAGCTGAAGATGGAGGAGGTGATGCGCCTGGCGCTGCACCCGCACCCGGTCGAATTCGACATGTATTACAAGTGCTAGCGCGCGAAAGTTAGTGCGACGATCTGGGGGCCGGAGAGCGATCTCCGGCCCTTTGTTGTTGCGACCAACCCTCGGGGTCTGACTTCTCAGTCGGGCGACGAAACCGGATCTCCGGCCGTCCGGCGCCCCGACTCCATCCAGCCCGCAAGGCCTTTGCTGGCGGCTCGGTGCACGATCGCCTCGTAGCGGGCGACGTCTTCAGTCCTGAGGTATTCGCGCCAGCGCCCGCTGCGCCCCTGGTTGAGGAACCGGTCGGCGCCGCGGTCGAACGCCTGTTTCAGCTGCGGCAGGAGGGCGTCGCCATCCCTCTTCATCGTCTCGAACCTGGCCGCTTCGACCAGGGCGGGCATGACCGTCTCGGGCGTGTCGATGTCCAGGAAGTCTGAGATGCGGCGCATCTCGCCGGCGAGGTCCTGCTTGAGGTCGTCGTAGTGCACCAGCAGCAGGTTCGGCCGCCGACGCTCTCGCCAGTAGGTGGCCTCGAAGCCGAAGATGGTCGAGGCGCCGCCGTCGGGCCCGTCGAGCGCCGCCTCGAGCTCGTCGAACCACTGCAGCAGATACGCCCGCGGCTCCTCGGGCGGCGCAGGCGGCGGGCCGGCCGGGGCGGCGCCGCGCTCGGCCGCCAAGGCCCTCGCCTGGGCGGCGATGCGCGCCCCGAGCTCAGGGGTGAAGCCCTGCTCGTGGTTCTGCCACGAAAGCCGGGCGTCGCGCCCGTCGCGGCCGACATGGATGTATTTCACGGTGTCCCAGACCGGCAGCGCGTCGAACGGCAGATGGGATTTGATGAAGCGGCGGTGCGACTGCGCCTCCAGCGTGGCGAGGTCCTGCTCGACCGGACTGAAGATGGTCGCGTCCAGCCATGGCGATATCTCGCCGAAAGTGCGCACGTCGGGCGACTGGAAGACGAGCAGATCGACGATCCGCTGGGTCCAGGTCGTGCCGCATTTGGCGAAGGTGGCGATCACGATATCGCCGTCGCGCGGCCGGAAGGCCTCCCAGCGCCGACTGTCGGCCACCGGCGTCTGCACCACGCGCGCCGCCTGGCGCTGCAGCTCTGGCATGTTGGACCCCCATCCGTCGCCGACGCTATAGCACCCATCAGCGCGATCCGTAAGTCGCCGACCTGGGGCCGAGGGGTATGCCGGCGACGCCACTCGCCCTCTCCAGGGCTGGCGCGGCGCGGTTCCACGCCACGGCGTCTTCGCTGTAAGGTTCGGGCGGGCCCGACGTGGCCTGGCGGTTTGAGAGGCGGAATGGGCCGGCTGGAAGGCAAGGTCGCGATCGTCACCGGCGCGGCGTCGCAGGCCGAGGGCGTTGGCAACGGCGCCGCCGTCGCCATCCTGTTCGCCCGCGAAAGCGCGAAGGTGGTGCTGGTCAACCGCAATCTCGAGCGGGCGAAGGCGCTCGAAGCGACCATCCTCGCCGAGGGCGGCGAGGCGACGGCGTTCGCGGCGGACGTGACCCAGCCCGAGGCTACCGAGGCGATGGCCGCCTTCACCGCCGAGCGCTACGGCCGCCTCGACATCCTGCACAACAACGTCGGCGTCGGCGCCGGCGGCAACACCGTGACTCAGTCGCTGGAGGACTGGAACCGCATCCTCCAGACCAACCTCACCTCGGCGATGCTGTGCTGCCGCGCGGCGATCCCCCGGATGCGGGAAGGCGGCGGCGGCGCGATCGTCAACGTCTCGTCCACCGCCGGCATGCTCGGCCTCTCAGGAACGCCTGGCGCCGTCGCCTACTCGGCGAGCAAGGGCGGGCTGCAGGCCCTGACCCTGTCGGTCGCGGCCGACCATGCCGCGGAGGGTATCCGCGCCAACTGCCTGATCGTCGGCACCGTGTTCACCCCGCTGGTGGCGGCCCTTGGCGAGGAAGGCCGCGAGCGTCGCCGCAAGGCCGTGCCGCTGCAGACCGAGGGCACGGCGTGGGACGTCGCCCACGCCGCGGTCTACCTGGCCAGCGACGAGTCGCGCTGGGTCACCGGCGTGATGCTGCCGATCGACGGCGGCCTCCAGAACATCCGTCCCTGGCCGCGGTGAAGCGCGCGCCGGGGTTGGGGATCTGTCCCCGCGGCGCGCAGGCGATGGCTGGACTCCAAGACCGCACAGGGAAGTACAGGCGACGGCCGTATCGCCGGCCGGCATCTGACGACAGATCTGCGCCTGGGCTGCCCCTGGGGCTTTGATCCCGACGGCGGACCCGCCTCCCGTCAGCGCCTCGGCATGAGGGCTACCCCGTAGGGATATGCCCGGAATGTCTCGTTGGGGACAACGGGAATACGGTTTGCGGCGACGATAGGCATACGGAGGTTCTCGTGCTCGAGCTCACTCAAGCTCCCCACGCCGCGATCGTCTCGCGCTGTGACGCAAGCTCCAACGCGCAGGATCGGTACCTGCAACTCACGGCCGACGGGACACCGCGCTGGATCGAAGATCCGGAAGGCGCGACCGCGTTCGAGTCGATGCGCGAGGCTCAGCGAGCGGCCGTCCGCCTGCCCGCCGCCCTTCGCGCCTACGGGATCCCCCGCCGCGCGGAACTGATGATCGGTCGAGGCCTCCACTAAGCCAACCAACCCAGCCGAAGCGGCGATCGCCGCTAGAGAACAGGAATGACCACCATGCAACACCTCCGCTACGCTCTCGCCGCCTCCGCGGCGGCCTGTCTCCTCGGCGGCGTCGCCGTCGCTCAGGACACGGCGCCGGCGCCCCCGCCACCAGCGCCACGCCTGCCACCGCGCAAAGCCAGCCCGTCGCCGCGCCCGCCGCACCCGCGGCTGCCGACGCCGCGAGCCAGGCGAGCGCGGCCACGACCGAGCCGGCCAACGCGCTCGTCACGGTCACGATCGACGCCAACGGCGACCGGCATATGCTGATCACCAGCCCGCCCGTGCCCGACACCCCGGAGAACCGGGCCAGGTACGGCCACCCGCTGTCGAACGCCGGCGAGCGGACCGAGGCCGCCGGCAATTGAGCCGCCCGCGGCGGCGTCTGCCTGGCGCCATTGGCGACCAGCTTCACGCCGCCGCTCGTGGCCCAGGGGCCCGGACGGTGCGCTTGGGCGCCGGACGGCGCATTGTTCGCCGGTTCGCGATGATCCGGCCGCGCCCATGGCTGGGGCTGCTCGGCCTGATCGTCCTGTCGGCCGCGCTGGCCGGCTGTGTGACGCTGCCGCGGAAGTCTTTCACGGCGGACGAGCAGGCCGCCGCTTCACCGGTCGGCTTCGATCACATCCGCTACAAGGAAGACGACCCCGCCCTGGCCGACATGCTGAGGGGGACGCTCAAGCCCGACGATCAGGGCGATGTCTACACCCTCGCCCTCTCCGGCGGCGGCGCCAACGGGGCCTATGGCGCGGGTCTGCTCTACGGCTGGGGCAAGAGCGGTCAGCGGCCGCCGTTCCAGCTCGTCACCGGCGTCAGCTCCGGCGCCCTGGCCGCGCCATTCGCGTTCGCAGGCCCCGGGTGGGACGAGCGGCTGCGACAGACCTATTACAGCGGCCATCTCCACAGCCTCCTGCAGAGCCGGTTGCTGCTCAGCCTGTTCACGCCGGGGCTCTACCGAAAGGCCCCGCTCGAGGCGCTGATCCGCGGCTGGGCGACGGACGACCTGCTGCGCGCCGTGGCCGCCGAAAACGCCAAGGGCAGGCGCCTGCTTGTCGCCACGACCGATCTGGACACTGGACAGCTGGTGGTCTGGGACATGGGCGCAATCGCGGCGCGAGGGGGCCCTGAGGCGCGTGACCTGTTCGCCGAAGTCCTGGTCGCCTCGGCCAGCGTCCCTGGCGTGTTCTCGCCGACGATGATCAAGGTCCGCGGCGGCGGGCGCAGCTTCGCGGAGATGCACGTCGACGGTCAGGCCGACGTCGCGTTCTTCGCCATCCCGCAGGCGGTGCTGCTGGCGCGGCGCCCCGGCGATGCGGGGCGCCATCACCGCCTGTTCATCATCGTCAACGGCCAGCTCAACGCGCCCTTCGCCGTCACGCCCCTGGCGACGATCCCGATCTTGAGCCGGACGGTCGACGCAGCCTCGAAAGCCTCGATCCGCTCGGCCCTGACCACGACCCTGGAATTCTGTCAGCGCAACGGCTGCGACCTGGCCGTCTCAGCTGTGCCGCCCGAGCTTAGGGACGACGCGCTCGATTTCGGGGACGCCCACATTCAGAGCCTGTTTTCCGCCGGCGAGACGGCCGCCGAGAGCGGGCGAGCCTGGACCACCGCCGCCCCGGCGATGTCGGTCAAACCCACGCCCGCAGCGAGCGGCGCCCCTTAAACTCGGGACCGCAGCTAGCACCACCCTGCCGACACGCCGTGCGCCACCCGCTGCAGGATCTTGGTTTTGCCGAACAGCGGGATGCCCTGGTAGATGCGCGCGACCAGCACGTCGTCGGACTTCAGCTGCGCCGACACGCGGTAGGTGCCGCCATCGTCCGGATTGTAGAACCAGCCGTCTTTCCAGCGGTTGGCGCCGTCGGGATGCAGGTTCCACAGCATGGTCAGCCCGCAGAGCTCGCGGTCGCGCATCGACGGATCGGGATTGTGCTTGTCGCGGTCCAGCTGGCCCAGGGCGTTCAGCGGCTTGTAGAGCCAGAGAATCCGCCCGCACATCAGACCCGTGCAGTCATAGATCTGCACCGCGGCTTTCTTGTCGATCAGCCAGACCCCATCCGGAACCGCCGGCTGCGCGACCGCGCCCGGCGCCGGCGGGGCCACGGCGGCCGGCGCGGGCTGGGCCATAGCGACCGTCGCCGCGAGCGTCATTCCCGCCGCCAGAGCGGCGAGCCCGGTGAGCGGCGCGCCGAGCCTCGAGAGCCCCGATCCAGAGCCATCGCTCGTCCGCATCTTCAAATGCTTCCGCATGACTGCGCGTGCGGTCAAGACCGATCAAAGGGCTGGCGCATCGAACCGGCTCAGGATCTCGAGCAGCGACGCGTGTCGCGCGTCGACAGCTATTCGCCGCTCGTCCGCGGACACCAGTTCGCGCACCGCCGTCCTGGCGACGACGCCGATGATGGCGGCGCTCTGGGCGCCCTTCGCACCGCCCGACTTGAGGTAGTGCCCGATCGATTGACGCGGCACGCCGATCGCCTTCGCCATCTCACCCTGCCAGGAAATCCCAAATAGTGCTTCGCCTATCTCCCGTATTTCGATCGATGTCAGTGTGCGAATTGTAGCCATGATCGTCACGATAATACGGAAATGGTCGCGTCCAACAGCCCGTTTATTTCCAATGGACTTGAATACCGGGAACGGCAGCCCACCTAGAACGGCAGGTGAGATATGCCGCTCGTGATTGGAACGGTCACCTAGAAATGACGGGCGACGCGATGATTGTCACAAAATGCCGCCCGGGCGTTTGACCTGAATCAAGGCCGTAAAAACCTTGAGTGTTAATTTGCATTAATTGCCAACTGCGTTCCGCAGCTGGGGCCGGAAAGGCCAAGACCATGACGGTCGATCTAGCCAGCCGCAGCGGTCGAAGGCGATCTTGCAGCCCTGATCCCACAGGTTCGCGCCTTCGCACGGTCGCTCTGCTACGACCGGGCGCAGGCGGACGATCTGGCTCAGGACGCCCTCACCAGCGCCTGGCGGCATCGGAGCGCCTACGCCCCGGGGACCAACCTGAAGGCCTGGGTCTTCGCGATCCTCCGCAACCAGTTCTACTCCGACCACCGCCGTTCCTGGCGAACGACGCAGCTGGATCCCGCCTTCGCCGAGCAGACGCTCGTCGCGGTGTCGAATCCCGTCGCCGCGCTCGAACTCGACGACGTCAGGCGGGCGATGCAGGTCCTTCCCGACGAGCAGCGCGAAGCGCTGACGCTGATCGGGGTGGCCGGGCTTTCCTACGAGGAGGCGGGCGAAATCTGCGGCTGCGCGGTCGGGACCATGAAAAGCCGGGTCAGCCGCGCCCGCCAGCGGCTGCTGGCCGCGCTCTCCGCCGATAGCCCGCTCGGTCACAGTCGCATCGCCGGCGGCGTCATGGCGTCGATGGTCGCCGACGCCGAGCGGCTGAGCGCTTGCAGCGTAATGTCCGCCACTGCGCCGGGCCCGGAGCTAACAGGGCCGAACACGGCCCGCCTCAAAGGACGGGGATTCCTACAATGACACTCATCATCATAATCGTGATCCTGCTGCTGATCTTCGGCGGCGGCGGCGGCTACTACGCCCACAGAACCTGGGGCGCGCCGGGCTTAGGCGGCGTCGTCGGTCTGGTCCTCGTCATCCTCTTGGTGCTCTGGATCATGGGGCGACTCTAGATGTCACCGCTCCCCCAGCGGCCGGCCCCCGAACCAACGGGGCCGCACCCTTCGCCACCTTTCGCGGCGCTCCAGCCGCCTCATCCTCCAGCTCAGGAGCGTTCGACATGAAGCGCAATCTCTTCCTGACAGCCGCCGCGGCGGTCTGTCTGATCCTCCCCGCCACAGCCTTCGCCGACCCGCCGGCCGATCACGGCGGCGGCAGGGGCGGCGACCAGTCGCAACAGGGCCAGGACAAGACCCACGGCCAAGGTGGCCAGGGCGGTCAGAAGGGCCCGAAGGGCGCTGCCGTGACGGCTGCGCCGCCGGCTCACGCAACGACGGTTCACGTCCCACAGGGCGGAGTGACCGCCGGCCAGTTCCAGGGCGGAACGCACCAGGGCGGCGGTTCATCCGGTCGCGTCGTGACCGGCCGTCAGGGACGAGTCCATGTTCAGGGCGGTCAGGGACAGGCCGGAGTCCAAGGCGGCCAGACCGGAGTGGCAGGCTCCGCATACGGCGGGGTCGGCCATGGGACCATTTCCGGCCAGACCGTGCGCCGTGCGCCCCCCGTCGTCCGCCGCGCGCCTGTCGTGCGTCAGGCGGCCCGTCCGCCGGCGAACCTGCCGGTGCTCTCGGGCTGGAACCGAGGCGTCACCGGGGCGGATCGCGACCGGGAAGGCCAGCAGTGGCGTCAGGCGCACGGCGGCTGGGACAACAGGGCCCCCTGGCGGAGCAATCGGAACTGGTGGCGCGGCAACGCCGCCTTCCGGCTCTTCTCGGGCGAACGGATCGGCTTCTTCTTCATTCCCGGCTTCGGGTACGTCTCGCCGCCAGTTGCCTATCGCACGCACTACTGGCGCGCCGGCGACCAGCTGCCGCAGTGGTTCTGGCGCTACCAGGTGCGCGACTTCTGGAACTACGGCCTGCCGCGGCCGCCGGACGGCTGCGTCTGGGTCTGGGTCGACAACGACATCGCCCTGATCGACGCCTCGGACGGCTACATCATCGACATCGTCCACAACGCCTGGTGACCGGGCGGCGAGGTGACGCGGCGGCGCTGTCGTCGCGTCACCCAAGGAGGCGGCAATGACTTTGGAATCCCTGCTGATCTATCTGCTGATCGGCGCGATCGCCGGGTGGCTCGCGGGCGTCATCGTCAAGGGCTACGGCTTCGGCCTGATCGGCAACATCGTCGTCGGCGTGATCGGATCGTTCGTCGGCGGCTGGCTGTTCGCCCAGTTTCACCTGATCCACGGCGGCGGCGTCCTCGGCGCGATCATCGGCGCGACGGTCGGGGCGGTCGTCCTGCTGCTCATCGTCCGACTGATCCGACGCGCCTGAGCGCCGGAAGCCAAACCCCATGCGGCGGGAGATCAGCATGAAACGAACGGTCAAAGTCGCCAGCGCGCTGGCCCTCGTCCTCCTGCTCGGCGCCTGCGTCGCCGGGTCGGCCGAGTCGGGGCACGCAGCCTCCAGCGGCGAGCTGGCGCAGTTCTTCCTCGGCATATGGCACGGCCTGATCGGGCCGGTGATGCTGGTCGTCGAGGTGATCGACCGCCTCGCCCCGCATGTCCTGCCGTGGTCGGTCCGCTTCTACGAGGCCAAGGGCACGGGGGTGGCCTACGACGTCGGCTTCTACCTCGGCCTGGCGGGAAGCCCGGTGGCCTTGCTGTCCGGCTTGTCGCGGCGGCGCTGAACGATCCTGCTTCACTCGACGACCTGCTTGAAACCTCAACCTTGGAGACTTCCATGAAACTCTTCGTCGCTTCGATCTTGGCCCTGAGCCTGCTTGGCGCTGGCGCGGCCAATGCCGGGGGCGTCGGAATCGGCGCCCATGTTGGCCCGGTTCATCTTGGCGTCGGGGCCCACGCCGGCTCGCACGATCGGGGCCACCACTATGGCCATCGCCGCTGCACCTCGTGGAGGGGCCACGGTCATCACCGGCGCTGCCGCCACTGGAGCCATTAGGCGCGCATGGGGGCCGGCGCCCGAGACACTGCGTCCGGGCCCGGAGCTCTGGCCCGGTGGCCTCCGCGCTGCGCTCGCCCGAAAGCGGTCGTCGTGCGGGAAGAGCCAGGACCCGCCGCCGCGCGCTTGCCGCGGCGGGCCGGCCGCGATGGCCGCTTCCCGGCTTGCGGCCAATGACCCCAGCAGTGCATTCGGCGCTTGAGTTGGGCGCGATTGTCGCCATGTTCACCTTCCGCTGAGAGACTCGGCGCATCGCCCGCGAGACACCCCTCGGGACCAGGCCCAATTGTCCACTGAACCCTTCGCCGCCGGCGAGACTGCCGACATCGTCCACCCACGGGCGATCCCGTTCCTGCTGGTGCACATCTCCTGCCTGGCGGCGATCTGGACCGGGGTGACCTGGCAGGCGCTGGCGATCTGCGCCGGGCTCTACTGGCTGCGCATCTTCGCCATCGGCGCCGGCTATCACCGCTACTTCTCGCACCGGGCCTATTCGACCAGCCGCGCGTTCCAGTTCGTGCTGGCGTTCCTGGCCCAGACCTCGGCGCAGAACAGCGTGATCTGGTGGGCCGCGATGCACCGCAACCACCACCTCTATTCCGACACCGAACTGGACACCCATTCGCCGCGCCGGCGCGGCTTTGTCTACGCCCACGTCGGCTGGATCTTCGACCGCAAGCATGTCGAGCCCGACCTGGTGCGGGTGGCCGACCTGACCCGCTATCCGGAGCTGCGCTGGCTGCAGCGGTTCGAGCTGGTTCCCGCCGTGCTGACCGCCGTGCTCTGCTGGCTGGTCGCCGGCTGGAGCGGCCTGGTGGTCGGGTTCCTGTGGAGCACGGTGCTGGTCTACCACGCCACCTTCTGCATCAACTCGCTGGCCCACGTGCACGGCCGGCGGCGCTACGTCACCGGCGACGACAGCCGCAACAACTGGCTGCTGGCGCTCTTCACCATGGGCGAGGGTTGGCACAACAACCACCACGCCTGGCAGTCGAGCGTGCGCCAGGGGCACCGCTGGTGGGAGGCCGACGCCACCTTCCAGATCCTGCGCGTACTCTCCTGGACCGGCCTGGTCTGGGACCTGAAGACGCCGCCCGAGGCGCTGCTGCGGGGCGAGCATCGGCTGGGCGCGCGGGTGATCGAGCGGGCGGCCGAGCAACTGGCGGCCCGGTTCAATCCCGAGCCGATCGCCCACGCCATCGCCGCGGCGCTGCACGGCCCGGAGCTGGCGGCGCTGCAGGCGCGCCTCGCCGACGCCCAGCACCGCTCGGCCGAGGCGCTGGCGGCGATGCACCTGCCGCAGATGCCGAGCCGCGAGGAGATGCTGGCCCGCGCCCGCGCCGTGCTGGCCAAGACCCCGAACCTCGACGAGATCGTCGACCGCGCCCACGCCATGCTGCTGGCGGCCGTCGGCGCCCAGCTGGCCGCGGCCGGCGCCTAGCCGCGGGACGCCTTCATGTCGGCGACCGCGCGGCTGGCCGTCAGGCTCACGCCGCGTGGCGGACGGGATCGGATCGACGGCTGGGCCGCCGACGCTGACGGGCGCGCCTATCTGAAGGTGAGGGTCTCGGCGGCGCCCGTCGAGGGCCAGGCCAATGCGGCCTTGCTGCGTCTGGTGGCCAAGGCGCTACGGCGGCCGGCAAGCGCGGTCAGGATCGCGTCCGGCGAGACAACTCGGCTGAAGCAGCTCCAAATCGAGGGCGTGGACCAGTCCGCCATCGCCGCCGCGTTCGGCGACCCGCCGCAGCCGACGCCGCGCAGATGACGCCCGAGCAGCCGGACCGCGGGCTCGACGAAGAGGATCGCACGCTCTCGGCGCTGCTGCTCGCGCTTGCCGACTTCGCCGGCGCGCGGATCAGCGTCGGGCAGGTCGTCGCCCACTTCGGGCGCCGCGCGATCGGTGCGGTCCTGTTCGTCTTCGCGCTGATCGCCCTGCTCCCGCTGCCGCCCGGCAGCTCGACCGTGCTTGGCCTGCCGCTGCTTCTGATCGCGCCCCAACTCGCCCTCGGCGCGACGGATCCCTGGATCCCGAGATGGCTCGCGCGGCGCACAGTGGAGGCGTCGGTCATTCGCGCCGCCTGTCGCCGGACCGTCCCCTGGGTCCGCAAGGCGGAAAGGCTCTCGACCCGGCGGCTGGACTTCATGTTCGGCGCGGCGGGCGATCTCGCGCTCGGCGCGGTCTGCACGGCGCTGGCCGCCGTGCTGGTCCTGCCAATCCCGCTGGGCAACCTCGCGCCCGCCGCAACGATCGGGATCCTGGCCCTGAGCCTGGTCCAGCGCGACGGCCTGCTCGCTCTGGTCGGCTATTGCGCCGCCGCGCTCAGCGCCGGCCTGCTGCTGCTCAGCGGCAACCTGGTTGCGGCGGCCGTCGACCGCCTCGCGCACTTGCCGGGCCCGCCGTAAGACGGCGATGGCGCGTCGGCGACCGCACGGCCCGTCAGCCGATCCGGAGCAGCGCGCCTGCCCAGGCTGCGGCCAGGGCGAGGAGAAGCCCCGGGACCACCCTGAGGCCGAAGCGCGGCCCCCCGCCGGTCGCGGCGAACAGGATCTTGGTCGCGGTGTTGGTCGAAAGCCCAGCCAGGATCGGCGCCACCGAGTCGCCCGGGAGCATCGCGCCGGAGGCGACCATGGCGGCGATCGAGATCGCCGCGGCGTGCGCGTCCACGAGCCCCGCCGCCGCCGCGGCGACCACCGCCCCGGTCTCCCCGAACCATTCGCGCAAGGCCGCCGAGAGCATGAGGACAACCGCAAGCGTGAGGGCGAAGCCTAGCGCCGAGGCCAGGCTGAAAGCGCCCTGGGCGTCCGCCGCCTTCGGCGTCGGCTGGCGAAGCGCCCGCACGGTGAAGGCCGCGCCATAGGCCGCCGCGACGAGCCCGCCGCAGACCAGCGGCGCGGTCATGGATTCGAGCGTCGGCAGGCTCGTCGCCGCGATCACGACGGCCATCTGGGCGAAAGTGGCGACCGTGGAGAGCACGGCGCCCGCGACGGTGGCGGAGAGCGCGTCCGGCGCCTTGCGGGCCCGCTCGCCCATCGCACCGATGGTTGCGGCGCTGGAGACAAAGCCGGACGCGAAGCCCGCGAGCGGCAAGCCGAACCGCATCCCCAGCGCGCGGACCGCGACATGGCCCGCCGCCCCGATCGAAAGGACCAGCACGACGACGATCCAGATCGAGCGCGGATTGATCGCGTCGAACGGCCCGATCGCGCGGTCGGGCAGCAACGGCAGCACGACGAGGGCCGCGCCGGCCAGGACCAGGGCGTCGTTCACCTCGCGCTCGGTGAGCACGGAGGTCACGAAGTGATGCAGCGGCGTGCGCGCGGCCAGCAGCACGGCGACCGCGACGCCGATCATCGCCGCCAGGGCCGGCTGGCGGGTCGCAAGGCCGCCGAGCAGCACCGTCAGCACCAGCGCGACCTCCGTCGTGATGCCGGGGTCGTCGTCCTGCTGCGTGAGCCAGTAGCTGACGGTCGCCAGAACGCCGGTGACGACGGCGGTGACCGCCAGGATCGCCACGCTGCCAAAGAGCAGGCTCACCGCCCCGGCGAGCGAGGTGATCGCGAACGTGCGTATCCCGGCCGCTTGCGGCGCGGACGCGCCGCGCTTGCGGCGCTCGCGCTCGGCGCCGATCAGCAGGCCGATGCCGAGCGCGACCGCGAGACTGATCAGCGGGCCATCCGGGACGAGCGCGCTGTCCACCTCAGAGCCTGGCCAGGCTGCGGGGCTGGAGGATGGGCGGGGAACCGGACATCGGCTGTCTCTCTACCCCAGCCCGGGCGCGCGGCGAACGCAGACCTTGTCAATCAGCCGGGCGCCCGCGACAAAGCTGCGCCCAGCAGGAAGACGCCGCCCATGACCCGACAATCCCCGCCTAACATCGCCGGCTTCTCGGCCGAGCAGCGCGCCCAGTACGATCGGATGACCCAGACCCGCAAGGCGGCGCCCAACGGCGCGCTGGGCGGGCCGTTCGATCCGTGGCTGACCAACGCCGAGCTGTTCAAGCGGCTGACCGGGCTGGGCGCGATGCTCTGGGAGCGCACCAGCCTCGACCGCGGCCTGGTGGAGCTGGCGATCTGCGTCACCGGCCGGTTCTGGGAGGCCAACGTCGAATGGGCGGCCCACGCGCCGCGGGCGATCGAGCATGGGGTCGACGCCTCGGTGCTGGACGACGTGCTGGCCGGCCGGCGGCCGAGCGGGCGCTACGAGGACGAACTGGTCTACGACCTGTGCCAGACCATGCACGAGACTCACGCGTTGCCGATCGACATGTACGACGCCGGTGTCACGGCGTTCGGCGAGCGCGGCGTCGCCGAGCTGATGGCGGTGATCGGCTACTACACCCTGGTCTCGATGACGCTGAACGCGTTCGAGGTTCAGGTCGCGCCGGGCGTGGCGGCGCCGTTCAAGCGCGAGCGATAGCGGGATCCTGGAGCGGACTTGGCGGAGACGGCTGCTTCTCCCCTCCCGCCTGCGGGGAGGGGTCGGGGGTGGGAGTGTCAGCGCGACGCCTCCCGTTTTTCAGCGTGATGCAGTCTCACCGGCCAACAGCTAAGGCCGGGCCCCCTCGACTGCGTATTCCGCCACCGCCTGCTGGATCGCGGCCTCGGCGACCTGGCCGGACCAGGAATACTTCGCGCCGGTCTGCGCCCAGGCGAACCCCTCGTCGCGGTAGAACTCCACGAACGGCCGCACCCAGGCGTGGTCGTCCAGCATGGTCGGGCGCAGGTTGACCAGCCAGGGCAGTGACGTGGGCTTGGTGAACACCCAGCTCTTGCAGTCTGGGCAGTGGTAGTGCTTCGGCTCGGCCTGCATCCCTCCCAGCACCGGCTCGCCCTTGGTCACCTCGAACCCATCGACGCTGAGGCTCAGCGAAAGCGCGAAAGCGCCGCCGGTCATCCGCTGACATCCGCCGCAGTGACAGGCGCCGCTGAGCAGCGGCGGCGAGGTTACCCGAAAGCGCAGCGCGCCGCAGCGGCACCCGCCTTCCCAGGGCAGCTTCCAGTCATCCATGCGCGATCTCCTTCGCGGCCCATCCTGCCCCCTCTGGTGACAGCCCGTGGCGGGAGCCTGCCGGCGCAAACCGCTGTTCTCCCGGCAACGCACGCCTGATACGAGTGCGAAACATTCCCAGAGTCGCGCCAAGGAGCGATCCCATGAAGCTGACGCCAACCGCCGCCGTGGCCCTCGCCGCGCTCGCCCTGCTCGCCGCCTGCGGCCCGAAGGGTGGCGGCAACGCGACCGCCTCGGCCGGCGGCGCCCCGGCGGCCGGCGGCGCGCCCGCCAGCGGCCCCGACGTGCAGATCAACCTCGCCGACCTGCCGCGTCAGAAGGCGGGCCTCTGGCAGACCGTGATCGACGACGGCGACGGCAAGCCCGCCACCATGACCACCTGCGCCTCGGGCAAGATCCCGGCCATGCCCAAGATGCCGCCGGGCTGCAGCCAGTTCAGCATCAAGAAGACCTTCCTCGGCCACTATGTGATGGACATGAATTGCGCGACGCCGGAGTTCACCATGGTGATGCACTCCGAGGCCCAGGGCGACTTCCAGAGCCACATGTCGTCCGACGCGACCATGACCATGTCGACCAAGCAGATGGCGCCGAAGACCAGCAAGATGCACACCGAGGCCACCTACATGGGTCCCTGCGCGCCAGGCCAGACGCCGGACGACATGCCGGACACCAACGCAGCGGGCTGAGGCGGGCTGGGCGGGGGAAAGCGCCTTCGGACAGCGCCGACTCGGCGGGCGGCGTAACCCCTCACCTTCCCACGCCTTCGGCGCGGGCCCCTCCCTCTCCCTCCGGGAGAGGTGGGTGACTCGGCTCCCTTCTTACCTCTCCCGGAGGGAGAGGGAGGGGCCCGCGATGCGTCAGCATCGTGGGAAGGTGAGGCGTTACGGTCGGGCCGGCATACCGCGCCCGCCTAACCCCTCGCCCGCTCCACCGTCTCCACCGACGGGCAGGCCCGAGCGCGGCGGCGATGTGGGTGAGGTGGCGGGCGTCCTTCACCTCGATGTCGATGTCGGCGTCGAAGAAGGACGAGTGGCGGTGGTGCATCGACAGGCCGACGATGTTGCCGCCGGCCTCGCCGATGATCGTGCAGGCCTGGCCCAGCACGCCCGGCGCGTCGAGGATGGTGGCGTGCAGCCGCGTCGCCGAGATGGTGTCGCGCTCGGCCTCCGGCGTCCACTGCAGGTCGCGCCAGAGCTCCTCGCGGTCCTCGTACTTGGCCAGCTCCGGGCAGTCGATGGCGTGCACCACCAGCGTCTTGCCCTGGGCGGTGATGCCGACGATGCGCTCGCCGGGCACCGGCTTGCAGCAGGCCCCGAAATTCAGGCTGACCCCGGGCGTCAGGCCGCCGCCGCGGACGTAGAACCTCGCGGTCGGCCCGTCCTCGATCTTGCGCCGCGCAGTGGCCTCGGCGCGCACGCTCTCCTTCAGGCCGGGGAACACCGTCTCCAGCACCTGCGCCGGCGTCACCCGGCCGCGGCCGACCGCGTCGTAGAGCTCCGCCTCCTGGGTCAGGGCGAAGCGCTCGAGCGCCGGGCGCAGCGAGACCTCGCTCTTGCCCTTGCCGGCCCGCTCGAGCGTCCGCTCCAGCGAGGCGCGGCCGAGGCGGGTGAACTCCTCCTTCTCGGCCTGGCGGATGTGGCGGCGGATCGCCGAGCGGGCGCGGCCGGTCACCGCCAGCGAGCGCCAGTCGACCGGCGCCTGGGGCTTCGGCCCGCGCACCACCTCGACCACGTCGCCGTTGGTCAGCTCGGTGCGCAGGGCCCTGAGTTCGCCGTTGATCTTCACGCCGACGCAGGTGTCGCCGACGTCGGTGTGGACCGCATAGGCGAAGTCCAGCGGCATCGCCCCGCGCGGCAGGCTGACCAGCCGGCCCTTGGGCGTGAAAACGAACACCTGGTCGAGGAACATCTCCAGCTTGGCGTGCTCGATCAGCTCCTCGCGATCGCCGCCGTGCTCCAGCACCTGCACCAGCTGGCGCAGGTTGGCGAGCGGATCGCGCCCGCCGGCGGCCTCCGCGGCCTCCGGGTCGAAGCCGTAGCTCTGGTCCTTGTAGCGCCAGTGCGCGGCGACGCCCTCCTCGGCCACCCGGTCCATCGGCCTCGGTGCGGATCTGCATCTCGATGCGCATGCCGCGCGGGCCGACCACGGTGGTGTGGATCGAGCGGTAGTTGTTGCGCTTGGGCGTCGAGATGAAGTCCTTGAACCGCTCCGGCACGCAGGGCCAGGTGCGGTGGATCGACGCCGAGGGCGCGGTAGCAGTCGTCCTCGGTGTCGACGATCACCCGGAAGGCGAAGATGTCGGACAGCTGCGAGAAGCCGATCGACTTGCGCTGCAGCTTGCGCCAGATCGAATAGGGGTGCTTCTCGCGGCCGAACACGCGGGCGACGACGCCGGCTTCTTCCAGCTTCTCGGAAATCTCGCGGCTGACCATCGCCACCGCCTCGCCCTGGCCGGCGCGCAGGGTGTCCAGCCGGCGCACGATCGCGTCGCGCGCCACCGGGTTGAGGTGCGAGAACGCCAGCTCCTCCAGCTCGATGCAGATGCGGTGGCAGCCGATCGAGCGGGCCAGCGGGGCGTAGATCTCCAGCGTCTCGCGGGCGATCCGCTCGCGCTTGGCGGCGCTCTTGATGAAATGCAGCGTGCGCATGTTGTGCAGCCGGTCGGCCAGCTTGACCAGCAGCACGCGGACGTCCTTGGAGATCGCCAGGATGAACTTGCGCAGGTTCTCGGCCTGTCGCTTGTACTCGGCGGTCAGCTCCAGGCGCGACAGCTTGGTGACGCCCTCGACCAGCTCGGCGATCTCCTCGCCGAACACCCGGTCGATCTCGTCGCGGGTGACGTCGGTGTCCTCGATGACGTCGTGCAGCAGCGCCGTGACGATGGTCGCGGTGTCCATCCGGTAGTCGGTGAGGATGCCGGCGACCTCGATCGGGTGGGCGAAATAGGGGTCGCCCGAGGCGCGGGTCTGCGCGCCGTGCATGCGCATGGCGTAGACATAGGCGCGGTTCAGCAGCGCCTCGTCGGCGGTCGGATCATAGGCCTTGACCCGGTCGATCAGCTCGTACTGGCGCAGGAACCTGCGCGGCGCCGACGCTGGCGGGCCTGGCGGAGAGCGTCGGGTCGGGGGCCGTCCGGAAGCGGGACGGCCGTTTGGGTCGTCTTGGCGGTTAGCGGGGCTGCGCCTGCCGGGCTCAGTACCGCTCCTCCTGGCCGCCGTCGCGGTCGCTCTGCAGGGCGCGCACCAGCTCCTGCTCGCTCATCTGCATGTGCGTGCGGATCGGCCAGCAGCGCCAGGGTCTCGGCCTCTTCCTCGGCCTCGGAATGCTCGTCGACGCGCTGCAGCGTGCCGATCAGGGCTTCCTTCAGCTCCTCGGCGTCGACGACGTCGTCGGCGATCTCGCGCAGGGCCACGACCGGGTTCTTGTCGTTGTCGCGATCGACCAGGATCTGGCCGCCGGCCGAGATGGCCCGCGCCCGATGCGCCGCCAGCAGCACGAGGCCGAAGCGGTTGGGAACCTTGTCGATGCAGTCTTCGACGGTGACGCGCGCCATAAAGTCTCTCAGGGAGGTGGAACCAGCTAATGTAGAGGCCGGGGCCCGATTGTGCAACGCCGCGAAGAGCGCCGCCGCGTCGCAGTCATTCCTGCGGGAAAAGCTTGAAGAAAGGTTCCGCCTCCTCCAGCACCCGCGCGAACGACGCCCGAGCCATCAGCCGGTCGAGATAGGCCTTCACCCCTGCGTGCTCCTGGCCGAACGGCTGGACCTTGTTGGCGTAATACAGCGCCGGCGCCGCCGCGCAGTCCGCCAGGCCGAAGCTATCGCCCGAGAACCAGGTCACGCGCCCTGCCTGCGACTCGATCAGCGGATAGGCCTTGGCCAGCGCGCTGCGGGCGTCGGCGACGCCGAACGGGTCCTTGTTCCCGACCGGTCGGATGCGGTCGCCGACGATCCGCTGCATCGGCTGGTGGACATGCAGGTCGAAGAACCGGTCCCAGAGCCGGGTCCGCCAGGCCTGGGTGGGGTCGGCCGGGGTGAACCGGACCGGTCCAGGGTGGTAGCGGTCGAGGTAGTCGATGATCACGCTCGATTCCGGGACCGTCTCGCCACGCGCCTGGTCAACCAGCACCGGGAACTTGCCGATCGGCCAGACCTTGATCAGCTCGGCGTGGGTGGTCTCGTCGACGGTGACCGGCTCGAACGCGGTGGCGTTCTCGTAAAGGGCGATCAGCACCTTCCACGAGAACGACGACAGCGGGTGGGCGTAGAGCGTCAGGGCCATGGCGCTCACCCCAGCTCGGCGACATAGGCCGCAAGGCGGGCGACATTCTGTTTGGCGCCTTCCTCGGCTCCGTGCTCGCGCACGACGCGGTCTCGCGCGGCGATGCTGGGGAAGACCCCGCGCCAGGTGATCTTGGTCTTGTCGCCCTGCGCCTCCAGGGTGACGTAGGTGTTGAACAGGACCGGCTCGATGTCGTCGCCATGGCGCCAGGTGATCCGCGCCGGAGGATCGATCTCGTCGAACGCGACCCGGTTCTGGTAGTCGCGCCCGTCCGGCCCGTGCATCACGAAGCGCCAGACCCCGCCGGGGCGGAAGTCGAAGGCGCTGGTCGTGGTGGAGAAGCCGTCGGGCCCCCACCAGCGGGCGAGGTGCTCGGCGGTGGTGAAGGCCTTGAACACCAGCTCCCGAGGCGCGTTCAGCACCCGCTCGACGACGATGGACCTGGCCTCCTCCGGCTCGGCGACGGCGCTGTCAGTCTTGCCGGCGAGGGTCATCGGGCTGTTCCTTCTGTTGCAGCTCTTGCAGGTAGTCTTCGAGGCGATCGAGGCTGCCCTCCCAGAACCGGCGGAAGCCGGCCAGGTAGTCGGCGGCCTCCTTCAGCCGCGCGGCTTCGAGCCGGCAGGGCCGGCGCTGGGCGTCGCGGCCACGGCGGATCAGGCCGGCTTTTTCCAGCACGTTGAGGTGCTTGGTCACCGCAGGGCCGGACATGGCGAACGGCCTGGCCAGCTCGCCCACCGTCGCCTCGCCCAGCGCCAGCCGGGCGAGGATCGCCCGGCGGGTCGGGTCGGCCAGCGCCGAGAGGGTGTCGGAGAGGTGATCCGGCATTTCGAACCGATCAGTTATCTAACTGATTAGTTATCTACCCTCGTCGCACGATGCCGTCAACCCTGGTTGCGCCGCGCGGCTTAACCATGAGATTCTGGCCTGGATGAACGACGCCGCCCCTCCCCTCGCCCAGCGCATCCTGCTGGTGACCGACGCCTGGGCGCCGCAGGTGAACGGCGTGGTCCGCACGCTCGAGCGGCTGGTGGCCGAGCTGCGGGCGCTGGGCTGCGAGGTCGAGGTGGTCTCGCCGGCGGACGGCTACCGCACCATCCCGCTCGTGACCTACAGCGAGATCCGGCTGGCGCTCGGGGCCCGCGACGACATCGAGGCGCGGTTCATGCGCTTCGCCCCCGACGCCGTGCACCTGGCCACCGAGGGGCCGCTTGGCTGGGAGGCGCGCGCGATCTGCCTGAAGCACGGCTTCCCGTTCTCGACCTGCTACCACACGCAGTGGCCGGAATACGTGAGCGCGCGGTTCCCGTTCGTGCCGCTGGCGGCCGGGTACGGCGTGGTGCGCACCTTCCATAACCGCAGCGGCCGGGTGATGGTCTCGCTGGAGTCGATGCGCGAGCGGCTGGAGCGGCGCGGCTTCCGCAACCTCGCGCCCTGGCTGCGCGCGGTCGACACCGATCTTTTCCATCCCAGCCGGCGCGGCGTCGATGGCGGGGTGTTCGCCGGCCTGCCACGGCCGATCTTCGTCAACATCGGCCGCGTGGCGGTGGAGAAGAACCTGGAGGCGTTCCTCTCCCTCGACCTGCCGGGCAGCAAGGTGATCGTCGGCGACGGGCCGGACCGCGAGATGCTGCAGGCGCGCCATCCGGACGTGCTGTTCACCGGCTACAAGTCTGGCGAGGACCTGGCCCGGGCCTACGCCGACGCCGACGTGTTCGTCTTCCCCAGCCTCACGGAGACCTGGGGCGGGGTGATGATCGAAGCGCTGGCCGCCGGCACGCCGGTCGCCGGCTTCGACGCCCCCGGCCCGAAGGACCTCGACCGCTCGGTCGCCGCCGTCGGCGACGACCTGCGCGCCGCCTGCCTGGAGGCGCTGAAGCTCGACCGCGCCGCCGCCCGCGCCTACGCCGAGCGCTTCTCCTGGCGCGCCTGCGCCGAGGACTTCCGCCGCAACCTGGCCCCTCTGCCCCCGCCCCAGCGCCGCCGCCTGTTCGCCCGCCTGCGGCTGCTTGCGGCGAAGGCGCTGGCCGGTGGCGGCGTAGGTCCAACAGCCAGTTCGCTTTGACCCGTCACCCCGGCCAAGCGGCGCCAGCCGCGCCGAGCCGGGGCCGGAAGCGCCGGTTCCGAGACGACGTCCAGCTGGCGACGGCGCATCCGGCCCCGGGTCTACGCGCTACGCGCTCCGCCCGGGGTGACGGGGCTGGGGCGCTCTACGGCCCTCCAGAATCCGGCTTCGGCCGGTCGACCGTGGCGCTCGCCAGACCCGTCACCGACTTGACCACCACAAAGCCCGCCAGCGGCTTCAGGGCGTCGCCGTCGGGCGCGTAGATCGCCAGCAGAGAATCGCCGATCTCGCGCCAGCCGACGCCGCCGTAGCCGATGGCTCCGACGTAGGCAGCGCCGTTCAGCCTCAGCGGAAACAGGTCGACGTCGTTGTAGGAGTAGGTCGTGAACGCCGTCTTCGCCGTCGCGCCGAAGGTCGGAAACTCGGGCGCGGCGAACTGCTGCGGCGCCCCGCCGCTGAACCGCGCGATCAGGGCCATGTCCGCCTCCGACGGCGCCGGACCGTAGGCGAACGGCGTATCCGCTCGCGCCTTGCCGTGCGCCCTGGCGATCCCGGCGGCCAGTGGGGCGGCGGCCGCGCAGACCGCAGGATCGCCGCAGAAGCGCTCGGTCAGGGTGAAGGCGATCCGATAGTGCAGCGTCAGCCGGCAGGAAGGCCCCCAGGCCGCGCCGGTCCAAGGCGTGACCTCCAGGTGCTGCGCGTCGGCCGCGGGATCCTCGAAATCGGAGGTCTCGACGAACCCCGGCTTGCCGAACACCCGCCCCGCCACGCCGGAATCGGTCCAGCACCGCTCGCTGAACGACGGCGGCTCGGGCGCGATCTTCGCCGCGCCGGTGCGGCCGACCTTCAGGAAGACGAACGACTGGCACTCGAGCGTGCCCTGGGTGTCCGAGGCGACGAAGAGATTGGGCGCGACCTGCTGCACGAAGATCTGATATCCGCCGTCCTCGTCCGCGAGCGCCGTCTTGACCGCGGGCAACGCGGCGAGGAGCTGTTCAAGCGCGGTGAGCTTGGCGTTCGGATCCGCCAAGGTCAGCTGCGGGCTCAGCGCCTTGAAGCCGGCGTTCCAGCTTGCCGATGGGACCTTGCGCGCGACCGCCGCCAGCCGCTGGCAGGGGGCAAGGTCGGCGTCGGTCGAACGGCTGTCGGCATGCGAGAGCGACGGCGATGCGGGGGCCAGGGCCGCAAGGCCGACGCGGGCGAAGGTCGTCGTCATCGGCCGCCCCCTCCGTGAGCTCAGGATCACCTCATGAACCTCACTTCAAGGCTGCCGATCTTTCGGAAGTCTGTACAGGTTCCGCGTCCTTGGAAGCAGCGTCAGGCAGGCTTCGCGTCTCGCCCCACCACCGCCCCCGCCGCCAGCTCCGCCGCCGTGGCGCCCAGCACCGGATGGATCCAGCCCTGGGCGATCTCGGCCAGCGGGCCCATGACGAACAGGCGCTTGTGCGCTCTGGGGTGCGGCACGACGAGGCCGGGTTCGTCGAGCACCTGGCGACCGTAGGCGATCAGGTCGAGGTCGAGCGTGCGCGGCGCATTGGGTGCCGAGCGTCGGCGGCCGAACGCGGCTTCGAGCGCCAGGAGCTGGCGCATCAGGCGCTTGGGGCGACAGCGCCGTCTCGACAATCGCGACGCCGTTGAGATAGGCAGGCGCCCCCGGATCGGGCCAGGCGGCGGAGCGCCACCAGCCGGATCGGCGCACGATGCGCAGGCCCGCCGGCAGAAAAGCTGAGAGGGCCGCTTCCAAAAGCGCGTCGAGGCTGGGATAGTCGCCAGCCAAATTGCCGCCGACAGCGAGAATGATGGCCTCATCGAGCGGCGCCGAGCGAACTCCTGGAAGGGTTGCCACCAAATGACCTTCTATCCCACCGAGCGGCTGGCGCTCTTCATCGACGGGGCGAACCTCTATTCCTCCGCCAAGGGGCTCGGGTTCGACATCGACTACAAGCGACTGTTGGAGGAGTTCCGCAACCGCGGCGTCCTGGTGCGCGCCTACTACTACACCGCGCTGGTGGAAGAGCAGGACTATTCGCCGATCCGGCCGCTGGTCGACTGGCTGGACTACAACGGCTTCTCGCTGGTGACCAAGACCGCCCGCGAATACACCGACTCGCAAGGCCGCAAGCGCTGGCGCGGCGACATGGACGTCGACCTCGCGGTCGACATGATGGAGATCGCCGACCGCGTCGACCACGTGGTGCTGTTCTGCGGCGACGGCGACTTCCGCCGGCTGGTCGAGGCGATGCAGCGCAAGGGCGTGCGGGTGACCGTGGTCTCCACCGTGAAGTCGCAGCCACCGATGGCGTCGGACGACCTGCGCCGCCAGGCCGACGTGTTCATCGACCTGGCCGACCTCGCCGACATCATCGGCCGCCCGGCGCGGCTGCCGCGGGTGATCCAGGAGGCCAAGGCCTCCGCCCGCGCCGCCCGCAGCGACCACGAGGTCGATGCCGAACACTGAGCCGGCGGCGCTCGCCGAGCCGCCGCGCGACTGCCCGCTCTGCCCTCGCCTGGTCGGCTACCGCGCCGAGAACCGCGCCGCGCATCCGGACTGGTGGAACGGCCCCGCCCCGTCGTTTGGCGACGAGAATGCGCGGCTGCTGGTGGTGGGCCTCGCCCCCGGCCGCACCGGCGCCAACCGCACCGGCCGGCCGTTCACCGGCGATTTCGCCGGCGTGCTGCTCTACGAGACGTTGATCAAGAGCCGGCTTCGCCCGCGGGTCGCTATGACGCGCGGCCGGACGACGGGCTGACGCTCGTCGACTGCATGATCACCAACGCCGTCCGCTGCGCCCCGCCGGGCAACAAGCCCGAGACCGCCGAGGAAGCCGCCTGCCGCCCGTTCCTCGCCGCCCGCATCGCCGCCCTGCCCCGGCTGAAGGTGATCGTGACGCTGGGCGATGTGGCGCGGCGCAATGTGGTCAAGGCGCTGGGGCTGAAGGCGTCGGCGGCGGCCGGCGGCCACGGCGCGCGGTGCGACGCGGCCGGCTACGCGCTGATCAACAGCTACCACTGCTCGCGGCTCAACACGAACACCGGGCGCCTGACGCCGGCGATGTTCGAGGCGGTGTTCGAGGCGGCGCGGGCGGAGCTCGACAGCCCCCACTTATCCGTCACCCCGGGCGGAGCGCGCAGCGCGTAGACCCGGGGCCGGAGGAGCCGCGACTCGACTAGCGGCTGTCCAGGAACCGGCCCGTCCGGCCCCGGCTCTTCGCTTCGCTCCGGCCGGGGTGACGATCGAATGAGCCTCACCCCGCGTCCGTGACATCTTCCTCGCAGTCCTCGGTGGAATAGACCTCGGCCGAGTGCTCCAGCAGGTTGACGCACCAGTAGCCCTTGCCCTTCCAGCGCATCAGCGCGGCGGTCTTCAGGTCGAGCGTGGTCTGGTAGGTGACGCCGGCCGAGGTGGTGACCTTCAGCACGTGCGAGCCGGCGGTCACGGCGACCACGGTCGAACCCTCGCCGGGCGCCGTCACCGGCTTGCCGCCGTCGAGGCTTGCCTTGGCCGCCTTCGGCAGGTGCGTCGAGATGTGCAGCAGCGTCGGCGCCGCGCCGGCCGCGGCGGCCGACCCCGCCGCCAGCGCGCCGATCGCCATCAGAGCGGCCGTCGTCCGTCTCATCGTCTCGTCTCCCCCAACTGTCGGGCTTGACCTTACGCGCTCCGTCGCGGTTAGCCGAGGCGGCGGCGAGAGGATTCCGGCCTTGAAGATACGCATCCTGAGCGGCGCCGACGTCCGGGCGTTGCTGCCGATGGCGGCCTGCATCGACCTGATGCGCACGACGATGATCGCGGTCTCCGAGGGACGCGCCCGCATTCCGCCGCGCACGGTCATGCCGGTCTCGAGTGGCGGCCTGCTGGGAGCCATGCCGGGCTACCTCGCCGAGCCGGAATGCTTCGGCGTCAAGCTGCTGAGCCTCTTTCCCGGCAACCCGGCCGCCGGTCTCTCGTCGCACCTGGGCCTGGTGCTGCTGTTCGAGCCGAAGCACGGCCTGCCCGTGGCCATGCTCGACGCGGCCGAAGTCACCGCGATCCGCACCGCCGCGGTCAGCGGCCTCGCCACCCGGCTGCTGGCGCGCGAGGACGCCGGGGACCTCGCCATCCTCGGCGCCGGCGAGCAGGCGCGCAGCCACCTGGAGGCGATGCTGGCGGTGCGGCGGGTCCGCCGGGTGCGGGTGTGGTCGCGCAACCTCGACCACGCATTGGCGTTCGCCGCGGCGCAGACCGAGCGCCACGGACTGACTGTCGAGTCCGCGCCCACGGCCCGGGACGCCGTGCTTGGCGCCGACCTGGTGTGCACCGTCACCGGCGCCGCGGAGCCGATCCTTAGCGGCGACTGGATCGCGCCGGGAGCCCATCTCAATGTCGTCGGCGCGAGCCGCATCGCGGCGGCCGAGGTCGACACCGCGGCGGTGGCGCGGTCACGCTTCTTCGTCGACTTCCGCCAATCGGCCGAGCTGGAAGCGGGCGAACTGCGGCGCGCGCTCGACGCCGGCGCGGTCGGTCCGGCGCATGTGCTGGGCGAGATCGGCGAGGTCGCCAACGGATCGGTGCGCGGACGGCTGGCCCAGGACGACATCACCCTCTTCAAGTCCCTCGGCATCGCCGCCGAAGACCTGGCGGCGGCGCACTTCGTCTTTCAGCGGGCGGATGCGGAAGGGGTCGGGCAGCTGGTGGAGCTTTAGCTGAGTTCAATCACCCATTCACGTCATTGCCGGCTGGAGCGCGAAGCGCGGAATGTCGGCAATCCATGAACATCCCTGTTCGCCCGTGTTCATGGATGGCCGGGACAAACCCGGCCATGACGGTTGCAAACTAAGATGGCGGCCAGCTCTCGTCTCAGTCGAATCGACGCCAGAGCGGTTTTCAGGACCCCTGGCGGGTCTGGTGACGTTACTGGTAGTACCCCAGCCGAGGCGCCCGTCGCGGGGCTCCAGGGACCGTCGCAGCGCCTTCCAGGGCTACCCCGCTACGGCTCTAGCCCCGGTCCCGAATCAGACGGCCCTGTTCGCGCTTCCAGTCGCGGTCGGCCTCGGTGGCGCGTTTGTCGTGTGCCTTCTTGCCGGTGGCGAGCGCCACCTCGAGCTTCACCAGGCCCTTGTCGTTGAAGTAGAGCCGGGTCGGCACCAGGGTGCGGCCTTCGCGCTGGGCGGCGCCGATCAGCTTGTCGATCTGCTTGCGGTGCAGCAGCAGCTTCCGGTGCCGGCGCGGCTCGTGGTTGAAGCGGTTGGCGGGGCCGTATTCGGGGATGTGGGCGTTGATCAGCGCCAGGTCGCGCCCCTCCACGCCGACGTAGGATTCCGCAATGTTGGCGCGGCCTTCGCGCAGCGCCTTCACCTCGGTGCCGGTCAGCATGATGCCGGCCTCGACCTTGTCCTCGAGGAAGTAGTCGAACCGCGCGCGGCGGTTCTCGGCGATCAGCTTGCTCAACCCAGGACACCGGCCTCGCGCATGGCGTCGAGGATCGCCGGTTTCACCGCCTCGGCGCAGGGCGCGATCGGCAGCCGCACCTCGTCGGTGCAAAGCCCGAGATGGGCCAGCGCGAACTTGGTCGGCGCGGGCGAGGAGTCGAGGAACAGGGCCTTGTGCAGCCGCACCAGCCGGTCCTGCGCCGCCAGCGCCGCGGTCCAGTCGCCACGGTGCAGCGCCTCGAAGAAGCCGGCGCACGCCTGCGGCGCGACGTTCGACGTCACCGAGATGCAGCCGTGGCCGCCGTGGGCGACGTAGCCGAGCGCCGAAGGATCGTCGCCCGACAGCATCACCCAGTCCGGCCCGCACATCAGCCGCTGCAGGCTGGCGCGCGGCAGGTCGCCGGTGGCGTCCTTGATCCCGGCGATGTTGGGCAGCTTCGCCAGACGCGCCAGGGTCTCGTTGGAGATGTCGATGCTGGTCCGCGAGGGCACGTTGTAGACCAGCACCGGCAGGTCGACCGCCTCGGCGATCGCCGCATAGTGGCGGTAGAGACCCTCCTGGCTCGGGCGGTTGTAGTAGGGCGTCACGATCAGCGCCGCGGTGGCGCCGACGTCCCGCGCATGCTGGGCGAGCTCGATCGCCTCGGCGGTGGCGTTGGACCCCGCGCCGGCGATGACCGGCACCCGGCCGGCGGCGGTCTTCACGCACAGCTCGACGACGTGGCGGTGCTCCTCGTGGCTGAGGGTCGAGGTCTCGCCGGTGGTGCCGACCGGCACGAGGCCGTGCACGCCGCCGGCGATCTGCCGCTCGACCAGGGCCACGAAAGCCGCGTCATCGACGGCCCCGCGACGAAGTGGCGTGACGAGCGCCGTGAAAACGCCGCGGAGCGAAAGTGAGGTCATGCGTGCAAGAAGCCGTGAATTCACCCGGTGTTAACCGGACTGTATGGGAGGCTCCGGACAATATGTCGGCGAAGCGCGCGCCTGCAACCCGCGCCTTGGTTGTTCCCGCTGTCCATCTGGAGGTCCCGTGACGCCGAAAATCAACCTCCGCCGCGCTCTCTTAAGCGCCGGTTGCGCTCTCGTGGCGGCGGCGATCGCCGCCGCGGGCGGCGCGATGGCCGAGGGCGGCGCTCAGGTCCAGACCTACCAGTATTCGGTGCGCCAGCCGCTGAGTGAGTCGGACTCCCGCGCGCTCGGCGAGGTGCTCGAAGCCGCCCGACGCGGCGATTCGAACCGGATCCGCAACCTGATGGGCGGGCTTTCCGACCCGCTGGCCCGCAAGATCGCGCTCTGGGCGCTGGTCGAGGCCAATCCCGACGGGATGAGCTACGCCGAGCTCGACGGCGCCCGGCGCGACCTGGCCGGCTGGCCGGGCGAGGCCAGGCGGCTGGCGGCGGCCGAGAAGGTGATCGAAGGCGGCGGGCTTCGGCCGCAGGGCATCATCGACTGGTTCGCCGGCGCCGATCCGATAACGCCCGAGGGCGCGATGGCGCTCGCCTCCGCCTACCAGGCGACCGGCGACAAGCAGCACGCCGCGGGCGTGATCCGGCGAATCTGGCGGGGCAAGTCGTTCGACATCGGGCCGCAGCAGGCGATGATGACGCGGTTCGGCGCGATGCTGACCGCTGACGACTATGCGGCCCGCGAGGACATGCTGCTCTACGGGCCGCAGGGCGAGGCCGCCCGCGCGCTGCTGCCGATGCTGTCGCCCGACCAGCGGGCGCTGGCGCAGGCCAGGATGGGAATCCGCGAGGGCGTCAGCTCGGTCTCCGTGCCGGAGGAACTCAAGGACGCGCCTGGCCTGGCCTACGAGCAGGCGCTGGCCGCGCAGCGGCGGGGCGACACCGCCGCCGCGCTGGCGCTGATCCCCCGCGTGCCGACCGCCATCCCCGACCTCGACGCCCAGACCCGGATCTGGAAGCTGCGCAAGCAGCTGGTGATCGCGGCGCTGAAAGCCGGCGACACCCGCGGCGCCTATCGCGCGGCGGCCGACAGCGGCGTCGATCGGGGCGCCGACGGCGCGGAGGCCGAGTTCTACGCCGGCTGGCTGGCGCTCAGCCGGATGCACGACCCCAAGCTGGCCGACGAGCACTTCCAGAAACTGCAGGGCATCGGCTCCTCGCCGATCACCGTCAGCCGCGCGCTCTACTGGCGCGGCCGGGCGGCCGAGGCGATGGGCGATGCGGTCAACGCGCAGCTGTTCTACGCCGACGGCGCGCGCTACCAGACCGCCTTCTACGGCCAGCTCGCCGCGGCGAAGGCCGGTCAGACCACGCTCGATCTCGGCAAGGACCCCGAGATCACCGCCGCCGACCGCAACCGCTTCGAGGATCGCGAGCCGATCCGCGCCGCGCGGCTGATGGCGCAGATCGGGGCCAGGGATTCGTTCAAGAGCTTCGTCATGGGCATCGCCGACAGCCTGCCGAGCGTGCAGGAGGCCGCCGAACTGGTCGATCTGACCCGCAGCCTCGGCGACCAGGAACTCAGCATGAAGGTGGTCCGCAAGGCCGCCCAGCATGGGCTGATCCTGCCCGAGCGCGGCTATCCGCTGCGCACGCCGCCCAGCGTCGCCGGCGGCGCCGAGACCGCGTTCGTGCTCGGCATCACCCGCCAGGAGAGCGGCTTCGACCCGCGCGCCCACTCCGGCGCCGGCGCCCTGGGGATGATGCAGCTGATGCCGGCCACGGCCCATACGCTCGCCCGTCGGATGGGCTTCGGCCCCGGCGCGCTCGAGGACGCCGACTACAACATGACGCTGGGCTCGGCCTACCTCGGCCAGCTGGTGAACGAATTCAGCGGCTCCTACGTGATGGCCGCAGCGGCCTACAACGCCGGGCCCGGCCGCCCGGCCGAATGGGCCAGCGTCTGCGGCGATCCGCGCTCGTCGGCCACCGACCCGGCCGACTTCATCGAATGCATCCCGTTCTCCGAGACCCGCGACTACGTGATGCGGGTGCTGGAGGCGACCGAGATCTACCGCGCCCGGCTGGCCGGCGGGTCGGCCAAGCTGATGATCGGCGCCGGACCTGAGGCGCGGCGGCTACGGCTACTCGAGCGTGGCGTCGCTCACCTCGAATGTTCGGGTGACCGGGAGTCCCTGAGGCGGCGCGCGGCCAGCGTCGGCCCGGCTTCCGTATCGATCAGCGCGCCCTCGAGGCCGAAGACGTTCGCGCAGCACCTGCGGCGACAGCGCCTCCGACGGCGCACGCCAGCGCCTCGAGCCGGCCCTCGTGCAGCACGGCCAGCCGGTCGCAGGCGCGGGCCGCCAGGGCCAGGTCGTGCGAGGTGACGATCACCGCCGCGCCGTCCGACGCGCGCTGGCGCAGGCGCTCCAGGATCAGCAGCTGGGCTTCCGGATCGAGGCCGGCGGCCGGTTCGTCGGCGACCAGCAGCGGCGCCCGCGTCGCCAGCAGCCGCGCCAGCAGCACCCTCGCCCGTTCGCCGCCCGACATGTCGAGCACCCCGCGCGTCGCCAGGGCGGCGATTTCCAGTTCGGCCAGGCAGGCCTCGGCGATGGCCCGTCCCTGCGTCGGCGGCATAGCGGCGGCGCCGAGCGCGGCGATGTCGCGCGCCGGCATGTTCCAGGCCACGCGCCGCTCCTGCGGCAGATAGCCGGCGATCGCGGCGCGTTGGCGCTCGCCCAGCGCGGCCAGTGGTCGCCCGCCGAGCCAGGCTTCGCCGGCGCTCAGCTTCTGCAGGCCGAGCGCGGCGCGCAGCAGGGTGGTCTTGCCGGCGCCGTTGGGGCCGACCAGGCCCAGCACCTCGCCCGGCGCGACGCTCAGCGAGACGCCATTCAGGATCGCCCGTGCGCCGCGTCGGACCGACGCCCCGCGCAGCTCCAGCACCGCGCTCACGCCCGCCAGCTCCGCGCCGCGCGCCAGGCCACCAGCGCGAACAGCGGCGCGCCAAAGAGCGCGGTGACCACGCCGAGTCGCAGCTCGGTCTCGCTCGGGATCACCCGCGCCAGCAGGTCGGCCAGGGTCAACAGGATCGCCCCGGCGATGGCCGAGGGGGCCAGCACCCGCGCCGGGTCGTCCGAGGCCGCCCCGCGCACGATGTGCGGCGCCGCCAGGCCGACGAAGCCGATAACACCGGCCAGCGCCACCGACGCGCCGGTCAGCAGCGCGGCCCCGACGACGGCCACCACCCGCAGGCGCGCCATTGGCAGTCCGGAGAGCGCCGCGGTCTCCTCGCCCAGGGTCAGCATGCGCAGACCGCCGGCGGCGTAGCCGCAGAGCGCCGCACCGAGCGCCATCGGCGCCAGCGCCCAAGCCAGGTCGCTCCAGTCGCGGTTCGCAACCGAGCCCTGCAGCCAGGCCAGCACCTCCGCCAGGGTGATCGGCGAGGGCGAAAGGTTGAAGATCAGCGCGGCCGCCGCGCCGCCGAGGGCCGCCAGCGCGACTCCGAACAGGATCAGCGTCTCCGGCTCGCGGAACCGAGCCGCCAGCACCGCCACCACCGCGCCGGCCGCCAGCGCCCCGCCAAGCGCCGCGCTTTCGACCGCGCCGGGCGCCGCGCCGAGCCCCAGCACGATGGCCAGGGCCGCCGCGCAACCGGACCAGGCGGAGACCCCTAGCACGCCAGGCTCGGCCAGCGGGTTGCGCAGCAGCCCCTGCATCACCGCGCCGGCCAGGCCGAGCGCCGCGCCGGCCAGCGCGGCCGCGCAGGCCCGAGGCGCGCGGATGCCGAACAGGATCTCGGCGCCCGGGGATCCCGGGTCCGACACCGCGGCGAGATACTGGGCGGGCGTCAGCGCCGTCTCGCCGAGCGCCACCGACAGCGTAAGCGCGGCCAGGAGCCCGACGATCAGCAGAATGATGAGACGCATCAGCGGGCCGGCCGCGCCCGGGCCAGCGCCACCGCGCCGTCGGCGACGAACCAGGCCGGACATCCCAGCGCCGACCCGGGCAGCGACGCGATCGTGCGCCTCCGCATCAGGTCCTGCAGGTAGCCGTTTCCCGCGATGGTCCAGTGCTGCCGTCCGCCGGCAAGGTCGCGGAAGAAGCCCAGCACCAGCGCGGCCGGCGGATGCAGCACCAGGGACTCCAGCGAGACTGGCGCATAGCCGGGCGCGGTCGTCGCGCTGGCGAGGCCAGCGGCGCCCATCATCGCCCCGACCAGGGTGCCCGGGCCGGCCGTGAAGCCGCCGGGCGTCAGATAGAGCGCGCGCGCGCCGCCCCAGGCGCCCCGGCTTTGCGCCAGTTGGGCGTCGAGCCGCGCCACCAGCGCCGCGCCGGCGTCAGGGCGGCCCAGCGCGGCGGCCACCTTGCGGACATTGGCGCGGACGCCGCCGAAGTCGCTGGCCTCGTCGATCTGGACGACGCGAACGCCGCGCCGCTCCAGCGCGGCAGGCAGCCGGGCGTCGGGCGTCCAGTAGCGGACCGCGATCGTGGCCCGCGCGGCGAGGATCGCCTCGAGCGTGGCGCGGCGCTGCGGCAGGCCGATCGCCAGTCCCCGCTCGTAGGAATCGTCGTTCAGCGCGCGCTTGGAGACGCCGACGATCTCGGCGCGGGGCGCCAGCGCCAGCACGAACTGATCGGCGCACTGGTCCAGCGAGACGACGCGCGGTTCGGCCTGAAGCGGTCCGGCGAGCGACGCGAATGCGGCGGCCGCAAGGGCGATCAGCGCCGCACGCAATGGCTTAGTCGGCGACGAGGCCGTGGAGCAGCCCCTCGAGCAGCAGCGAGGTCAGCTCGTCGGCCGGCGCCCAGTCGACGGTAGGGCGCGTGATCATCAGGGCCACGAGGCCGTGGCAGGCGGTCCACAGCGCCTGCGCGGCGGCGTCCGGATCGCCGATGCGGAGGCGGCCCTCGGCGGCGATCTCTTTCACCACGCCGGCGTAGGTGGCGTAGCACTGCTGCGCGACCTCGGCCGTCGCCGCCGGCGCGCCGGCGACGCTCTGGCGCGCAATACACCAGCAGGTAGGCGTTGGGGTGCGCCAACCCCATCCGCACGTAGGCCTCGAGGATCAGCCGAACCCGCGTCACCGCATCGGCCGGCCGGCCCGCGATCTCGGTGTTCTGCTTCAGCAGCGTCTGCAGCGCGGCCAGGCAGATCTCGTGCAGGATCTGGTCCTTGTCGCGGAAGTGCATGTAGAGCGCCGTCGACGACACGCCGACCTCGTCGGCGATCTTGCGGATCGTGGCGCCTTCGTAGCCCTCGACGACGAAGATCCGCTCGGCCGCCTCGAGAATCTCGATCCGCCGCAAATGCCCGTCGCCCTTGGCCTTGCGCGCCGATTTGACCGGCTTGTTGAGGACTGCTTCCACGCCTGACCACCCACCTACCGACTCCGGACGATCACTAAAGGCGTTTCGGGCGCATCGGGCAAGGCTGCCGCCGCGGCCTGGACGTGGATAAGCGGGCGCGGCTAAGGCTGGGGCCATGGAAGGGTCGGCCGCGCCTCTGATCGCCGAAGCGCCAATGGCGCTGCGCACCCTCGGCTGGCGCGACTATGCCCTGATCGACTCCGGCGGCGGGCGGAAGCTGGAGCGTTACGGCCGTTACCGGGTGGTCCGACCCGAGCCGCAGTGCCTGTGGCGCGCGCGACTGGGCGAGGGTGACTGGGCGAGCGCCGACGCGGTGTTCGACCCCGAGGGCGAGGAGGACGCCGGGCGCTGGCGCTTCGCTGGCCCACCGGCCGCGCCGTTCGAGATCGGTTGGGGCGGCGTCAGGTTCTGGGGCCGGTTCACGCCGTTCCGCCACCTCGGCTTCTTCCCAGAGCAGGCGGCCAACTGGGACTGGCTGGACGCGCGACTCCGAACTTCAGGAAAGCCGCCTAAGATACTGAACCTGTTCGGTTATACTGGCGTCGCAAGCCTGGTCTGCGCGGCCGCGGGGGCAAGCGTGACGCACGTCGACGCCTCCAAGCGGGCGGTCGGCTGGGCCCGGGACAACGCCGAGCTCTCCGGTCTCGCCGAGCGGCCACTGCGCTGGCTGACCGAGGATGCGCGCAAGTGGGTGCAGCGCGAGGCGCGGCGCGGCGCGTTCTACGACGGGATCATCCTCGACCCGCCGAAATTCGGGCGCGGCCCCGGCGGCGAGGTCTGGCGGCTGCTGGAGGACTTGCCGGAGCTGATCGCCGGCTGCGCCGCCCTGCTCTCCCCGGACGCCTCGTTCCTGCTCGTCAACGCCTACGCCGAGCGGCTGTCCGGCCTGGCCCTCGCCGGCCTGCTCGGCCAGGCGCTGGACGGCCGCGGCGGCGTGATCGACTGGGGCGAACTGGCGCTGATGGAGGAAGGCGGCGCACGCGGCGTCGGGGTGTCGTTCTTCGCCCGCTGGAGTGCAGCGCCGAGGAGTCGTGGGCCGTGAGCCGGGCGATCACCTCGCTCTCCAACCCGACCGTGAAGGCGGTCAGGGCGCTGCACATGCGCAAGGCCCGCGAGGACAGCGGGCGGTTCCTGGCCGAAGGGCTGAAGATCGTCACCGAGGCGGTGGAACTCGGCCATGCGCCGCGCACGCTGCTTTTCGGCGCCGAGGCCGCCGCCCACCCGCTGCTGCGGCGCGCCGTGGTCGCCACAGAGGCCGCTGGCGGCGAGGCGATCGAAGTCAGTCGCGACATCCTCGCCAAGATCTCCCGCCGCGAGAACCCGCAGACCGTGCTGGCGGTGTTCGACCAGGCCTTCACGCCGCTCGTCGCCCTGGACCCGGGCAGCGCCGCCTGCTGGGTGGCGCTGGAGGCGGTGCGCGACCCCGGCAACCTCGGCACGATCGTCCGCACCGCCGACGCGGCCGGCTGCGGCGGGGTGATCCTGGTCGGCGACTGCTGCGATCCCTACTCGGTCGAGGCGGTCCGGGCGACGATGGGCTCGATCTTCGCCGTCAAGGTCGCCCGGGCGGGGCAGGCCGAGTTCCTGGCTTGGCGCGCGGCCTGGCCGGGGTCCGTGGTCGGGACGCAGCTGACCGCCACGACCGACTTCCGCGCCGCGACCTATGCATCGCCCAGCCTGATCCTGATGGGCAACGAGCAGGCGGGCCTGACGCCCGAGCTCGCGGCGGCTTGCGACGTGGCGGTGAAGATCCCGATGCGCGGTCGCGCCGACAGCCTGAACCTCGCCGTGGCGACCGGGATCATGATCTACGCGGCGACAGCTTAGGGGAGCACAGCATGTTCGAAGCCAGCCGGCACGTCGCGCTGTCGCCGATCCCGTGGGATCCCGACGCCGTGCGCCAGGCGATCCAGGCGATCGTCGCCGACGCCGAAGCCCGGTTCGACCCCCGCGGCTACTGGCCGGCCCACCCGATGGACGAGGGCGTGCCTGACGGGAGCAGCGGCTTCTATTTCGGCGCGGGCGGCGTGCTGTGGGCCATGGACTTCCTCCAGCGCGAAAGCGCGGCTCAGCACGGCCTCGACGTCCCGGCGTTGCTACCGCGACTGCTCAGGCGCAATCGCCGGGAATTCGCCGAGCTGGCGCCGGGCAGCCAGATCGAGCCGCGGCGGCCGTCCTACCTGTTCGGCGATCCACCGCTGCTGCTGATGATGATCCGCGCGGGCCTGGCCGGCGCCGCGGACGACCTGTTCAGCCGGATCGAGGACAATCTCGACCTGCCGGTGCTTGAGCTGATGTGGGGCTTTGCCGGAAACATGCTGGCCTGCCTGTTCGCCGCCGAGCTGACCGGCGAGGCGCGGTGGCGCGGGCTCTACCGGGCGCAGGCCGCGAAGCTGCTGGCCGGCCTCGAGGAGACCGATCGCGGGCCGCTGTGGACTCAGAACCTCTATGGCCAGACCAACCGTTTTCTGGGGCCGGTGCACGGCTATGCGGGCAACATGCTGGCGCTCATCCGGGGCTGGGACTGGCTCGCCGAGGCGCAGAGAGACCGGATCGGTTCGGCGATCCGCGACACGCTCGCCGCCAACGCGCTGCGCGCCGACAGCGGGATCAACTGGCCGCCGATCGCGGAGGCCGACCCTGCGAAGCTGCTGGTCCAACACTGCCACGGCGCGGCCGGCATGGTCACGGCGCTCGCCGACCGGCGCGTCGCCGGTGACGCGACCCTTGCGTTGCTCGAGCGCGGCGGCGAGCTGACCTGGACCGCCGGCCCCTTGGCCAAGGGTTCGAACCTCTGTCACGGCACGGGCGGCAACGGCATGGCCTTCCTCAAGCTGCACGCAGTGACCGGCGCAGCCGGTCTGGCTGGAGCGCGCCCGCGCCTTCGCCATGCACGCAATCGGGCAATGCCGCGCGGCGAGCGTCGAATATGACCGGGGCCGCTACTCGCTGTGGACCGGCGACATCGGCCTCGCCCTCTACTTGCACGAGTGCCTTCGGCCCTCGGCGCGGTTTCCGACGATCGACGTGTTCTAGGGAGCCGCAAGGCCGCCGCCCGCGTTCTGCGAGCAGGAGGATCGAACCATGGCCGAACTGGACGCCAAGACCCGCAAGCGCATCCCGAAATCGAAGTTCGCGGAGCCAGAAAAACGCAAGTACCCGATCGAAGACAAGGCGCACGCCCGCAACGCCAAGGCTCGCGCCAGCCAGGCGGTGGGCGCCGGGCGGATGTCGAAGGCCGAGGAAGCCAGGATCGATCGCAGCGCCGACGCGGTGCTGAAGCAGCGCTGACCGGCTGGACTTCGCGCTCGCCATGGCGCAGGGCCTCGTCTCGCTCATGGAGCGGCAAGAGGGAGGATGCCATGGCCGGACCGTTCGGCGCTGAATCGACGACCGACGAGGTGCTGGCGGGGGTCGACCTGAAGGGCAAGCGCGTGCTGGTGACCGGCGTCTCCGCCGGCCTCGGGGTCGAGACGGCGCGGGCGTTGGCGGCCCATGGCGCCACGGTGGTCGGCGCCGCGCGCAACCTCGACAAGGCCAAGTCGGCGACCGAGCCCGTGCGCGCCGACGCGGCGAACGGCGGCGCGCTGGAGCTGGTCGAGCTCGACCTGGCCTCGCTCGCTAGCGTCCGCGACTGCGCCAACGGCCTCAACGCCGCCGGCAAGGCGTTCGATGCGGTGATCTGCAACGCCGGCGTGATGGCCACGCCTCAGGGCAAGACCGCCGACGGGTTCGAGACCCAGTTCGGCACCAACCACCTCGGCCACTTCGTGCTGGTGAACCGGATCGTCGCGCTGCTGAAACCGGGGGCGCGGTTGGTGAACCTGTCGTCGGCCGGCCACCGCTTCGCCGACGTCGACCTGGACGACCCGAACTTCGAGAAGACGCCCTATTCCGAGTTCGTCGCCTACGGCCGCTCCAAGACCGCCAACGTGCTGTTCGCGGTCGAGTTCGACCGCCGGCACCGAGACGGCGGCGTGCGGGCGACCGCGGTGCACCCCGGCGGCATCCAGACCGAACTCGGCCGCCACATGACGCCCGAGCTCATCGCAGCGATGGTCAAGAACATCAACGAGAGCCAACCGGCCGGCGCGCCCGCATTTTCGTGGAAGACAATACCGCAGGGCGCGGCGACCTCGGTCTGGGCTGGCTTCAAGGCCGCGGCCGACGAAGTCGGCGGTCGAGTACTGCGAGGACTGCCACGTGGCCGAGGTCACCGCCGATCCGGCAGTCCGTGGCGGCGTGCAGCCCTACGCGCTCGACCCAGAGCACGCCAAGGCGCTCTGGGCCAAGAGCGAGGAGATGGTCGGCGAGCGCTTCAGCTAGCGTCGCCGGCCGCCGGGGCTACCCGCGCCGGCGCCCTGGCTCGAGCGTCATCCCGCCGACGCCGGCGGCGACCTCCAGGCCGGTCGCGCCTTCGACGCTGACCGGCTGCAGCGCGAAGCTGCGATCGAGACCGCCGACCAGGGCGTTCGCGCCCAGGCCGACCCCGACCGCCGCGCCGGCGGTGATGCCGCCGTAGTGGCCGGCCAGGGCGCCGCGCGGCGTCTCGCTGTGCGGTGCGATCACCGACCAGACCAGCGTGCCCGAGCCGCGATAGCCGATGTCGACGCCAGCCCGGGTGATGCTGCCGTGGTAGTGCTCCTCCCGCACCGCGTTCGCGAACACGCAGTTCACCCGGCGCGTCGAGCCGAGGATCATGCCCCAGCCACCGGCCTGGTGGCAGGTCAGGGTGCCGACCTTGACCCCGCCATCGCGGGCCTGGGCCGGAACCGCCAGTCCGATCGCGCCGATCACGGCGGCGCAGCTCAAGAGCCTGTTCATCTGGACACTCCTCAACTGTTGTGCCGCGGAATGAACCCAACAGATCGCCGCCGGTTCCAAATCAATCTGGCAGGCGAGCAGATCAGATGACGCTCATGCCAGTAAGTGTTGCAGCAAACACACAATGAGTGCGTGCCGGCGATCAGCCGGATGTTGGTCTTCACCGCGAATATGTCTGTCAAATTCAGAACCTGAAGCGCCACCGCAACGTCGGAAACATTGCGCGGCGCGGCCTATTGTCGGGGCTTGGCGCGGGTCGTCGGCGCCGCCGTCGCCGGGTCCTCGGGCCAGACGTGCTTTGGATAGCGACCGCGCATCTCCTTGCGGACGTCGCCCCAGGAGCCGCGCCAGAAGCCCGGCAGGTCCCTGGTCAGCTGGATCGGCCGATGCGCCGGCGACAGCAGCGCCAGGGTGAGCGGGACCTTGCCGCCGGCGACGGTCGGGTGCGCCGCGAGGCCGTAGAGCTCCTGCACCCGCACGTCGACCCGCGGCCCGCCCTCGGCGGCGTAGTCGATGGTCAGACGCGAGCCGGTCGGCGCCTCGAACCGCAGCGGCGCCAGCCGGTCGAGCTGTCGTCGGGTCTCGAAGGGGATCAGCGACGCGAGCGCGGCGTCGCAGGTCGTGGTCGCTCAGGGCGCCCAGCGCCGACTTGCCGGCCAGATGCCGGCGCCAGCCATGCGTCGAGGTTGGCGGCCAGCGCCGCGTCCGAGAGGTCGGGCGTCGTCGAGGCCAAGCCCGCGCAGGAAGGCGGCGCGGCTGCGCAGCGACGCCGAGGTCTCGCCCCACGGCAGCGCGGCCACGCCGCGCCGGCGCACCTCGTCCAGCAACGCCGCTACGATCAAGGCCGGATCGGGATTGGCGACCAGGCGCTCCTCGATCACGAGGCGGCCCAGCGCGACGACTTCCTTGGCGCGGAGGCGACCGGCCGCATCCGGCTCCAGCCGCGCCTCGCGGGTCAGGCGGCCCGCGAACGCGACCTTCAGCTCGTCCGGATCGACCTGCGCCGCCAGCAGGATGCGATCGCGGGCTTCGCCGCCGCCGAGTTCGGCCACCGCCAGCCAGGACGCCCTGGCCAACGGCTCGGCGGGATCCATCTGGGCGCCGCGGCCGGTGGCGAGCTGGAATTGGCCGGGCGTCCCGCGCGCCTTGGCGATGCGCTCCGGCCAGGCCTCGGCCAGCAGCAGGGCGTCGCTCAGGGGCTCGGCGCAAACCGCGGCCAGACGCCTCGGCGGCCCAGCGCCGGGCGAGGCCGGCGGCGTCGCGCGCCCTGGGGCCGCGGTCGCGCCCGAAGGCCTCGAGCCGGGTCTCCAGATCGACCGCCCGCCCGCCCAGACCCCGCTCGACCACCAGCGCGGCGATGCGGGCCGCCCGCTCGGCCTGGCCGGACGCTGCGGCCCGCAGCAGCATGTGCGCCAGCCGCGGCGGCAGGGCGATGCCGGCCATCCGGCGGCCGTGCGTCGGTCAGCGCGCCGGCCTCGTCGAGCGCGTCCAGGCGCTGCAGCAGCGCCCGCGCCTCGGCCATCGCGGCGGCCGGCGGCGGGTCCAGGAACGCGAGCCTATCGCCCGAGCCCCAGCGCGCCAGGTCGAGGGCGACGCGGGCGAGGTCGGCTTCCAGGATCTCGGGCCGGTCGAACGGGACCAGGCTGCGGGTCTCCGGCTCGTCCCAGAGCCGGTAGCAGACCCCGGGCGCCGTGCGCCCCGCCCTGCCCCGGCGCTGGTCGGCCGCGGCGGCCGAGACGCGCACGGTCTCCAGCCGGGTCAGGCCGCTGGCCGGATCGAAGCGCGGGCACGCGGGCCATGCCGGCGTCGATCACCACCCGCACGCCCTCGATGGTGAGGCTGGTCTGGGCGATCGAGGTGGCCAGCACCACCTTGCGGCGGCCGGGCGGCGCCGGGGCGATGGCGCGGTCCTGCGCGGCCGGGATCGAGCGCGCCGTAGAGCGGGGCGATGTCGACGGCCGGGTCTCGCGAAGCGCTCGGCCAGCCGCTCGGCGACGCGCACGGATCTCGCCCTGGCCCGGCAGGAACACCAGCAGGCTGCCGGTCTCCTCGGCCAGCGCCTTTTGGATCGCCCGCACGGTCTGGTCCTCGAGCCGCAGCGCCGGGTCGCGGCCGAGGTAGCGGGTCTCGACCGGGAACATCCGCCCCTGGCTCTCGATGATCGGCGCGTCGTCCAGCAGCGCCGCGACCGGCGCCGGATCGAGCGTCGCCGACATCACCAGCAGCCGCAGGTCGGGCCGCAGCAGCCACCTGGGCGTCGCGGGCGAAGGCGAGGCCGAGGTCGGCGTCGAGGCTGCGCTCGTGGAACTCGTCGAACAGGACCGCGGCGACGCCTTCGAGCCCGGGATCGTCCAGGATCATCCGGGTGAAGACGCCTTCGGTGACCACCTCGATGCGGGTGCCGGCGCGAGACCCGGGACGCCAGGCGCACCCGATAGCCGACCGTCTCGCCGACCTGCTCGCCGAGGGTGGACGCCATCCGCGCGGCGGCGGCGCGGGCGGCGAGGCGGCGCGGCTCCAGCACGATCAGCTTGCCGCCGGCCGCCCAGGGCTCGTCCAGCAGCGCCAGCGGGGTCACGGTGGTCTTGCCGGCCCCGGGCGGGCGCGACCAGCACGGCGGCGTTCTTCAGCCGCCAGCGCCGCCTTCAGCGCCGGCAGGGCCTCTTCGATCGGCAGCATGGCCCCAGGCTTCAAGCCCCGGTTCGATTCCTGCGGCGGCTGGCGCTTCCCATCAGCGCGATGCTCGGCCTCGAGGGTCGGCCGTGCCCTTGCCCAGCTTCGAGTTCCACATGCCGAAGGCGAAGTAGAGCACGATGCCCGACGCCAGGTAGACGAGGAAGAAGTTCCGCGTCGCCGGCACCGCCATCAGGCTCATCAGCAGGAACGAGGCACATCAGCGCGCCCAGGATCGGCACCAGCGGATAGAGCGGCGTGCGGAACGGCCGGGCCATGGTCGGGTGGGTGACGCGCAGGTAGATCACCGTGCCGCAGACGATGGCGAAGGCGGCCAGCGAGCCGACGTTGGTCAGGTCCGAGAGCGCGTCCAGCGACATGAAGCCGGCCGCGCGCCGCGGCGACGATGCCGACGATGATGGTGTTGATCCAGGGCGTCTTGAACCGCTTGTGCACCACCGCCAGCTGCGAGGGCAGCAGGCCGTCGTGGCTCATGGTGTAGAAGATCCGGGTCTGGCCGTAGAGCAGCACCAGCATCACGCTGGAGAGCCCGGCGATGGCGCCGATCTTCACCAGGACCGCGAACCAGGCGATGCCGATCTGGTTCACCGCCGTGGCGATCGGCGCCGGGCCGTCGAGCGACTGCGTAGGGCACGATGCCGACCAGCACCGCGCAGGTGGCGATGTAGAGGACGGTGCAGATCACCAGGGCGCCCAGGATGCCGATCGGCATGTCGCGGCCCGGGTTCTTCGACTCCGCCCCGGCGGTCGAGACCGCCTCGAAGCCGATGTAGGCGAAGAAGATCACCGCCGCGCCGTGGATGACGCCGCCGAGGCCGTAGTGCGAGCTCTTGGCGCCGGTGATCACGTCCAGCAGCGCCCGGCCGATCTGGTGCGCCGATGTCCATCGGCGTGCCGGCGGCGGCGCCGGCACCTGCGGCGGCACCAGCGGACGACCAGAGGGCCGGGTGCACGTAGAAGGCGCCGATGCCGATGAAGGCGATGACCACCGTCAGCTTGATGAAGACGATGACGTTGTTGACCGTCGCCGACTCCGAGACGCCGATGACCAGCAGGCAGGTCACCGCGCGCGATGCCCAGCATGGCCGGCAGGTTGACGACGCCGTGGGCGATCACCGACCCCGGCCGCGTCCTTGACCGCGTCCCCGGCGCCGCGGTCAGCTCCGGCGGAATGAGGATGTGCATGTCCTTCAGCAGGCTGACCAGATAGCCGGACCAGCCGACCGCCACGGTCGAGGCGGCCAGGCCGTATTCCAGCAGCAGCAGCAGGCCCATGATCCAGGCGACGACCTCGCCCATCGAGGCGTAGCTGTAGGAGTAGGCCGAGCCGGAGACCGGCAGCGCCGAGGCCAGCTCGGCGTAGCAGAGCGCCACGAAGGCGCAGAGCAGGCCGGTGATCACGAAGGAGATCATGATCCCCGGCCCCGCCCACTCGGCGGCGGCGTGGCCGGTGAGGACGAAGATGCCGGTGCCGATGATGCAGCCGATGCCGAGCAGCACCAGGTTCAGCGCGCCCAGCGATCGCTTCAGTTCGCCGTGGTCGGTCTCGGCGTGGATCAGCTCGACCGATTTGCGCTGGAAGATGCGCGCGACTACCCCGACATTGGCCATGACCGCTCCACGCACCCCCGAGACTCGGGAGGCACGCTACGCTCATCCGCGGGCCGGCGGCAATGCACGGCCCCGTGGCCACCCGTCAGCTGGCTTTGCGAACCGCCGCGCGCAGCCCCTATTCTCTCGCCATGTCCGAGCCCCAGACGCCTCCGATTCAGGCCATCGTCGCCCCGGTGACGCCGCTGCAGCAGAACTGCACCATCGTCTGGTGCGCCAAGACCCGGAAGGCGGCGGTGATCGATCCCGGCGGCGAGGTGGAGCGGCTGCTGGCGATCCTGGCCGACCAGGGGCTGACGCTGGAGAAGATCTGGGTCACCCACGGCCACATGGACCACGCCGGCGGCACGGCCGCGCTGAAGGCCGCGACCGGGGTTCCGATCGAGGGGCCGCACAAGGACGACACCTTCTGGATCGACCGGATCACCGAGAGCGGCCAGCGCTACGGGATGCCGGAAGCGCAGTCGTTCACGCCCGACCGCTGGCTGGAGGACGGCGACCGGGTCACCCTCGGCGAGACCGAGTGGGAGGTCTACCACTGCCCCGGCCACACGCCGGGCCACGTGATCTTCTTCAACCGCGAGGCCCGCTTCGCCCAGGTCGGCGACGTGCTGTTCGCCGGCTCGATCGGCCGCACCGACTTTCCGCGCGGCAGCTTTCCGGATCTGGTCGCCTCGATCACCCAGAAACTCTGGCCGCTGGGCGACGACGTCACCTTCGTGCCGGGCCACGAGCAGCTCTCCACCTTCGGCCGCGAGCGGCGCACCAACCCGTTCGTCTCGGACGAGGCGCTGGCGGCGATGCAGTGAGCCGCTTGGCGGCGACCAGACGAACCTTCACGGGAGCCGCCCTCGCCATGGCCGCCGCAGCCTCGGACGCCTTCGCCGCCGCCCCGCCCAAGCCCTTGCGCATCCTGATCCTGGGCGGCACCGGTTTCACCGGCCCGCACCAGGTGCGTTACGCGCTGTCGCGCGGCCACGAGGTGACGCTGTTCAACCGCGGCCGCGAGCCCGACGCCTGGAAGGGTCAGGTCGAGGAACTGATCGGCGACCGCAACACCGGCGACCTGAAGGCGCTGGCGGGCCGCGACTGGGACGTCTGCATCGACAACCCGACCACCCTGCCGTTCTGGGTCCGCGACGCCGGCAAGGCGCTGGCCGGCAAGGTCGGGCATTACATCTTCATCTCGACGATCTCGGTCTACGCCTCCGACGCCAAGGGAGCCGACGAGAGCGACCCCCTCGCCGTCTACACGGGCAAGGACCCGATGGCCGAGACCATGGCCACCTTCGCCGCCAACCAGGGCGCGCTCTACGGGCCGTTGAAAGCGGTCAGCGAGGCGGAGGCGAAGCGGCAGTTCGGCGCGGCGACCACGATCATCCGCCCCGGCCTGATCGTCGGGCCGGGGGACCAGACCGACCGCTTCACCTATTGGCCGGTGCGGCTGGCGCGGGGCGGCGAGGTGATGGCGCCCGGCGACGGCGCGGATCCGGTCCAGATCATCGACGCCCGCGATCTCGCCGAGTGGACCATCCGGGTCGCCGAGCAGCGCACCTTCGGCGTGTTCAACGCCACCGGCCCGGCCCACGAGCTGACCATGAGCGCGATGCTGTCGGGCGTCGCCGCGGCGATCGGGTCCGACGCCAAACTGGTCTGGGTCCCCGAAAGCTTCCTCGACGCCAACAAGGTCTCGGCCTGGTCCGACATGCCGGTCTGGGTGCCGGGCCACGGCGACACCGCCGGGTTCTCCAGGACCAGCATCAGGAAGGCGCTGGCCGCCGGCCTGACGTTCCGGCCGCTGGCGGTCACGGCGAAGGACACGCTTGACTGGTTCAAGGCGCAGCCGGAGGCGCGGCAGGCCAAGCTGCGCGCCGGGCTCGCGCCCGACCGCGAGGCGCAGCTGCTGGCGCTGTTCAAGGCGAAGGTCTGACCGCAAGGCGCGCCGCCGGCCGGCGCCGCATTACGTCCCTGTTGCAAACAGGACATTCGTGCGCCACAGCGGACCTTGAGCCTGTTTCGCATGCAAGCCACAGCTGAAATGGCGACCGTGAGCGCCGAACCCGCCGAAAAGATCCTGGTGGTCGATGACGACCCGGGCATCCGCGACGTCGTCTGCGAATTCCTGCAGCGGCACGGCTATCAGGTCGAAACCGCCGCCGACGGCAAGGAGATGGACCGCTCGCTCGCCCGCGGCCCGGTCGACCTGGTGGTGCTCGACGTGATGCTGCCCGGCGAGGACGGCCTGGCGATCTGCCGCAAGCTGGCCCGGCCGGAGGGCCCGGCGATCATCATGCTCTCGGCGATGGGCGAGGAGACCGACCGCATCGTCGGCCTGGAGCTGGGCGCCGACGACTACATCCCCAAGCCCTGCAACCCGCGCGAGCTGCTGGCGCGCGTCCGCGCCGTGCTGCGCCGGCGCCGCGAGCCGCGCGGCGACGAGAGCCTGGACGCCGCCTGCGAGTTCGCCGGCTGGCGGCTGGATCTGGTCCGCCACGAGCTGCGCTCGCCGGAGGGCGCGGTGGTGAACCTCTCCAGCGGCGAGTTCTCGCTGTTGCGGGCCTTCGTCGAGCGGCCGCAGCGGGTGCTGAGCCGCGACCAGCTGCTGGAGTTCGCCCGCGGCCCGCAGTCCGATGCGTTCGACCGCGCGATCGACGTGCAGATCAGCCGCCTGCGCCGCAAGCTCGACGACAGCGGCTCGGGCCAGGAGCTGATCCGCACCGTGCGCAACGAGGGCTACATCTTCACGCCGAAGGTCTCGCGCACGCCATGAGCCCCCGAGCCGCATGAACCGGTGGCCGACGACCTCGCTGTTCCTGCAGGCCCTGGGCCTGGTGGGAGCGACGCTGGTCGCGGTGTTCATCTCGACCATGGTGGTGATCCTCAACCTGCCGGCGCCGCCGCCCGACGTCTATTCGGTGGCCGAAGTCGCGCAGGCGATGATGACCGGCAAGGGCGGCCAGGCGATCGAAGGGCGTCCGCTGGAGGTGCGCTCGCAGGACAGTCCGCCGACCGCCTCCAACGCGCTTCAGCGCCGACACCTGAGCTTCAAGGCCGGCCTCGCCCGGACCCTGAAGGTGCCGGTCGACGACGTCGTGCTGGTGCAGGATCAGGGGCCGATGTTCTACGGCCCGCCGCGGATCCGCCGCCCAGCGCCGTTGACGTCGGCGCCGGAACAGACGGTGATCTTCGGCTCGTTCGAGGCGGCGCTGCGCCAGCGCGACGGCAGTTGGCGGGTGGTCGCGCCGCAGCGGCAGCTGATCGCGCCCTGGCAGCAGCGCAACATGATCGTGCTGACCGTCGCCTTCCTGGCGGTGACGCCCTTGGCGTGGTGGTTCGCCCGGCGTCTCGCCTCGCCGATCGCCGCCTTCGCCCGGGCGGCCGAGCGGCTCGGGCGCGATCCGGACGCTCCACCGCTCAATCTGAAGGGCTCGACCGAGATCCGCTCGGCGGTGACGGCGTTCAACCTGATGCAGGAGCGGCTGAACCGCTACGTCCACAACCGCACCACCATGATCGGCGCGATCGCCCACGACCTGCGCACGCCGCTGACGCGGCTTCGGTTCCGGATCGAGACGGCGCCCGACGAACTCAAAGCCAAGCTCGCGGCCGATCTGGACGAGATGGAGGCGATGGTCACGTCGACCCTCGCCTTCGTTCAGGACGCCACCCGGCCGGTGGAGCGCACCAAGCTGGAGATCTCGTCGCTGGTCGAGACGGTGATGGACGAAGCCGCCGAGACCGGTCGCGACGCCGCGGTCGTGCAGGCCGAACGCGTCGTGGTCGACGGCGACCCGATCGCGCTGAAACGGCTGGTCACCAACCTGGTCGACAACGCCCTGAAGTTCGGCGCGAGCGCCAGGGGCCGGGTATATTCCGAAGCGGGCATGGCGATCGTCGAGGTGGACGACGATGGACCCGGTGTTCCCGAGCACGACATCGAGCGCGCGTTCGAGCCGTTTCACCGGCTCGAGGGCTCGCGGAGCCGCGAGACCGGCGGCGCGGGTCTGGGTCTGGCGGTGGTGCGCGCGATCGCCCGGGGCCACGGCGGCGAGGTCACGCTGCACAATCGGCCCGACGGCGGCCTGCGCGCCCGGGTCTGCCTGCCGCTGGCGCTGAAGAGCGGAAGACGCGCGCCGCCCTTGCGCATCCCGGCCCTGACCACCGCGCCGGCCAGCTAGCGAACCACTCGCGTTATCAGGGTGGCCGTTAGGTCACACACGCCAGGAATGGTGACGTTTGTCACACTGCGCAGTGGCGGCGCACGCAACATTGTCCGTACTACCCGGGTTGTTGGGTCGCTGCGGACGCGATTCTCGGGGCCGCGCACCGCAGCGGCGCAACCGCAACGCTTTTTCTGCGTTGGCTATACCGAGATGCCCGTGCCAGACCCAAAGGATCCCGACTTGCCGCCTGCCACGCCGTCACCCGAGTACGCGCCTGGCAGGACGCCGGAGGAGTTTCCCTCCGAGCCGCCGGCGGGAGACCCTGACGACGGCCGGCCAAGAGACCTGCGGGGTGGCGATCTCGACCTGTCAAGGAGAAGAGTACAGTCATGGACATGAGCAAGGACGAGGCCCTGCGGCGCCCCAGCCGGCGCGGATTTGCGGCGATGGATCCGGAACGGCGGCGCGAGATCGCCCGCAGGGGGGGCGCAAGCGTGCCGAGCGAGAAGCGCAGCTTCGCTCAGGATCGGGATCTGGCGGCCAACGCCGGTCGCAAGGGCGGCGCAGCGTCGCGCGGCGGCGGCCGGCGCCCATCGCGTACGCCGACGGCCTGACGGCCCAGTCGAAGCATAAGCCCGGCCACGCATCGCCGTGGCCGGGCGCTTCGGCGGCGGCCGGGACGCAGCGGCGGCTGTTCAGGCCTCGAACAGGAAGACCGCGAACGCCGGCGGCGGCGCGATCCAGCGGTCGAGCAGGCGCCAGCCCGCGCGGCGCGCCATGCCGGTCACGTCCTCGACCGTGAACTTGTAGGAATTCTCCGTGTGCAGGCTCTCGCCGGCGGCGAACTCGAACGCGCGGCCGGCGACATGCACGGTCTGGCGCTTGCGGCTGACGAGGTGCATCTCGATCCGGCTGTCTACGGCGTTCCAGACCGCCTTGTGGTCGAACGCAGCCAGATCGAAGTCGGCGCCGAGCTCGCGGTCGATCCGCGCCAGCAGGTTCCGGTTGAAGGCGGCGGTCACGCCCGCGGCGTCGTCGTAGGCCGCGGTCAACACCGAGGTCTCCTTCACCAGGTCAGCGCCGAGGATGAAAAGCCCGCCATCGCCGATCAGCGCGCGCGCCTCGGCCAGCAGCCGAACCCCCTCGTCGGGATCGAAGTTGCCGATGGTCGATCCTGGGAAGAAACCCACCCGCGGCCGCCCCTCCGCCACGGTGGGCGCGACGCCAGCCTGGGTGAAGTCGCGCGCCAGCGGCTCGACGATCAGGGTCGGATAGTCGCGCCGGATCGCCGCGGCGGCCGCTTCAAGGGCCGAGATGCTGATGTCGACCGGGGCGTAGGCCGCCAGCTGCGGCGCGGCGTCGAGCAGCAGCCGGGTCTTGGCGCTGGCGCCGCTGCCATACTCGATCAGCACCGCGCCCGGCGGGATCCGGGCGGCGATCTCCGGCGCGATCCGCGCCAGCAGCGCGGTCTCGGTGCGGGTCGGATAGTATTCCGGCAGCTCGGTGATGGCCTCGAACAGCTCGGAGCCGCGGGCGTCGTAGAACCACTTCGGCGGGATCGACTTCGGCGACCGCGACAGGCCCTGGATCACGTCGCGGCGCAGCGCCTCGGTCGATCCTTCGATCTCCGCCGCACCGGCGTCCTCGGCCAGCCGCACGCCGGAGAACATCCAGCGCTGGTGCGGGTAGAAGAAGTTGCGGTAGGTGGCGCGGGCGTGGCCGGCCGGCGTGATCGACGCCCCGCCGCGCAGGGTCATCTGGCCCATCATGAACTTGCCGTTGTACTCGCCGACCGCGCCCTTGGCCGGCGCGAACCCGGGGTAGCCGAGGTAGGCGCTGGCGGTCCACTGCCAGGCGGCCTCGTAGAGCTGGTCGAACGCCTCGGGCCGGCTCGCCGCCGCATGCTCCCACTCCGCCTCCGTCGGCAGCCGCTTGCCAGCCCACGACGCATAGGCGTCGGCTTCATAGTAGCTGACGTGGATCGCCGGCGCGTCGAGGTCGATCGGACAACCGCCGCCGAGGCCGAACACGCGCCAGCCGTCCTGGCCGCGCTCCCAGTAGAGCGGGGCTTCCCAGCCTTCCTCGCGCACCCGCGCCCAGCCGTCGGAAAGCCAGAACTCGGGCCGGGAATAGCCGCCGTCCTCGATGAAGGCGAGCCACTCGCGGTTGGTGACGAGCCGGCTGGCGAGGCGGTAAGGCCGCAGCAGCGTCTCGTGGCGCGGGCCTTCGTTGTCGAACGAGAAACGCTCAGTGGTGGCGCCGATCTCGACACAGCCCGCGTCGATCGCGACCCAGGCCAGCGGCCCGGCCGCCTTCGGTTCGTAGCCAGGGCCATAGGCCGGCCGGATCGGCGACTGGGCGAACAGGTGCAGCACGTCCATCAGCAGCAGCTCCTGGTGCTGCTCCTCGTGCGCCAGACCCAGCTCGACCAGGAAGGCCGTCTGCGGCGAGAGCGCGCCAGCCAGCAGGCGCTCCATCGCCGCGTCGACGTGCGCCCGGTAGGCCAGCACCCGGTCGAGCGATGGCCGCGTGATCAGCCCGCGCGCCGGCCGCGGATGCCTCGGCCCCACCGCCTCGTAGTAGGAATTGAACAGGAAGCCGAAGTCCGGGTCGAACGGCTGATAGCCTGCAAGCCCGGGCGACAGCAGGAAGGTCTCGAAGAACCAGGTGACATGGGCCAGGTGCCACTTGGCGGGGCTGGCGTCGGGCATCGACTGCGCCTGGGCGTCCTCCGCCGAGAGCGGCGCCACCCGGGCCAGCGAGTGCGCCCGGACCGCCCGGTAGCGCTGGGTCAGGTGGCTGCGGACGTCCGCGCGATCGGCGGCGTAGCTTTCCTTGGTCACCGGCATGGCCGCAGTCACTCCACTTCAGGGATGTCCACCGCCCCGCCCGCCTGGCGCCAGACTTCGTGAACATCGGGACGGCTCCAATGTTCCAGCCCGCGGCCAGGAACTGACAGGAACGTAAGGCGGCGGGGCGCGTTTTCCAGACCATCGGGGTGGCGAGGCCTCGTCGCGCCGGCCTGCTCCGCCGGACCAGCCGACCCACGGGAGATCAGCGTTGAACGTGGACATCGAATGGCGGGATCAGGTGGTCGCCCTCATTCCCGCCTTACGGGCCTTCGCCTGGTCGATCAGCCGCAATGGGTCCGACGCCGACGACCTGGTGCAGGACACGCTGATCAAGGCCTGGAGCCACCGCGACAAATTCGAGACCGGCACCAACCTGCGCGCCTGGCTGTTCACGATCCTGCGCAACACCTACTACACCGCCGTTGTCCGCCGCCGTCGCGAGGTGCGCGACGAAGACGACCACTACGCCAACACCCTCACCTCCGCGCCGACCCAGGAATGGGGGCTGGCCGTCCGCGCGCTGCAGGCGGCGCTGGACCAGTTGCCGCCGGAACACCGCGAAGCGCTGATCCTGGTCGGCGCGGCGGGGCTCTCCTACGAAGAGGCCGCCGACATCTGCGGCTGCGCGCTCGGCACGATCAAGAGCCGCGTCAACCGCGCCCGCTCGCGCCTGCTCAAGGTGATGGAGATCGAGCGCGCGTCCGACGCGATCAACCCGACCCGCGAAGGCGTGCAGCTGGGCGCTTAGTGCGGTTCCGCGCCGAACGCCGTCAGGAAGATATCGACCGACCGCGCGACGTGCTCGCGCAACTGCGCTTCGCTGAGGGGCTTGAGCACCCCCCAGAGCATCCGCAGATAGACGTCGGACATCACCAGATCCTTCAGTCGCTGGCCCGCCATGGCCGGATCGCCGGACGGAAACCGCCCGGCCGCGATCGCGACCTCGAAGTACTCCCTGAACCGCACCTCGCCTCGCCTCGGACCGGCGTCGTAGAACATCCGGCCGATCTCCGGGAAACGGCCGACCTCCGCGAAGATCAACCGGTGCAGGGCGATCAGCTGCTCGGACCACAGGAACGTCATCAGCGACAGGCCGAGCTCGATCAGGCTCTCGCGCACCGACCGGCCCTCGCCGATCGGCGGCAGCGGATCGAAGATCGCCGTCGCACGCCCCTGACAGATGTCGGCGATGAAGGCGCCAAACAGCTCCTCCTTCGACCGAAAGTAGTTGTAGAGCGTGCCCTTCGACCCCCCCAGCTTGGCCGCGATCTCCGACATCGACGTCGCGGCGTACCCCTGGGCAAGGAACACCTCGCTCGCCACATCAAGAATGGCGCGCCGCCTGGCGTCGCTGCGGGAGAGGTCGGAAGGCGCGGATTCGGAGGGCATTCAGATTTTCTCTGACCGTACCGTACGGTTTCTTGCTTGACGGTGAATGCGAGGCGATGTGACGGTATGACCGTACAGTACGGTCAGATCAAGCTTCAGCGTAGGACGACGCCGCGATGACGCAGACCAGACCTGACCGCCTGAAGGGCGTCTGCATGGGCGGGGTCGCGTTGCTGGCGTTGCAGCTGGCCGCCTGCGCCGACCTGCCCAAGAGCGGGCCGCGGCCCCAGGTCAAGCCGCCCGAGGCCTACCAGGACCAGCAGAGCTTTGCCGCGCCGAGCGCCGACTGGCCGGCCGACCGCTGGTGGGACGCCTACGGCGACACCCAGCTGTCGGGCCTGATCGACGAGGCGCTGAAGGGCTCGCCCACCCTGGCCCAGGCCGAGGCGCGGCTGGTCTCGGCCAGCGCCAACACCACGATCTCGCGGTCGGCCACCCTGCCCTCCGTGCATGGCGAGGCGCAGGTCTCCGAGACCGAACAGAGCCGGATCGAAGGCTTCCCGCCGTTCATCCAGCAGCTGCTGCCGCAGGGCTACCTCGACAACGGCCGCCTGGCGCTGGACGCCTCGTGGGATCTCGACCTGTTCGGCAAGAACCGCGCGGCGCTGAAAGCCGCCGTTTCCGAGGAAGCCGCGACCCGCGCCGACCTGGCCGAGGCGCGCCTGACGCTCTCGGCGGCGGTGGCCCAGGCCTACGCCGACCTCGCCCGACTCGGCGCCGAGCGCGACGCGGCGGCGGAGGCGGTCCGCAATCGCGAGGAGACCAGCCGGCTGACCGCCGAACGGGTCGAAAACGGCCTCGACACCCGCGCAGAACAAAAGCAGGCGGAAGCGGCGACCCCCGCGTCGCAGGCCGACCTGGAGGCGCTGGAGGAACAGATCCTGCTCACCCGGCACCGCCTCGCCGCCCTGCTTGGCGAAGGGCCGGATCGGGGCCTGGCGATCGCGATGCCGAAGAGCGAGGCGGTCAAGGCGTTCGGCCTGCCCGCCGACCTGCGGCTGCACCTGATCGGCCGCCGGCCCGACATCGTCGCGGCGCGGTTGCGCGCCGAGGCGGCCGGCCGGAGGATCGACGTCGCCAAGGCGCAGTTCTTCCCGGACGTGACGCTGAACGCTTACGTCGGCCAGCAGGCGCTGGGCCTCAGCCAGCTGTTCGACCCGGCCGCCGCGATCGGCTCGTTCGGGCCGGCGATCACCCTGCCGATCTTCCAGGGCGGACGCCTGCGCGGCCAGTACCGCGGCGCGGGCGCCGACTACGCCGCCGCGGTCGACGCCTACGACGACACCCTGACCCGGGCGCTGCAGGACGTCGCCGACGCCTCGGCCAGCGTCCAGTCGGCGGCGAAACAGCTCGACGAACGCCGCGCGGCGCTGACAGCCGGCGAGCAGGCCTATGCGGTGGCGCGGGAGCGCTACCAGGGCGGGCTGTCACCCTACGTCTCCGTGCTCACCGCGGAGAACGCCCTGATCGAGGAGCGCCGCGCCTATGCCGATGCGCAGTCCCGCGCGTTCAGCCTCGACATCACCCTCATCCGCGCGCTCGGCGGCGGCTACGTCGCCACCTGAAGTCCCTCCCCGGAACACACCGCCATGGACGCTCGCACCACCACCGCCCCGGCCCCCGGCGCCCCTGCCCACACCGCCCCTGCTCCCGGCGGCCCCGCTCCGGACCCTGCCCCGGCGCCCAGCGCGACCCCCGCTCCTGACGCGCCGCCCACCGCCGCCGCGCCGCCCATCAAGCCGCTAACGCGAACGCGGCGGATGACTCGTGGACGGCTGTTCCTGATCCTGGGCGTCGTGATCGTGATCGCGGCGGTCGGCTACGGGGTCTACTGGCTGGCGGTCGCCTCGCACCACGTCTCGACCGACGACGCCTATGTGAACGCCGACGTCGCCCAGGTGACGCCCCTGGTCAGCGGGCCGATCGTTCAGGCCCCGGCCACCGACACCCTGCCGGTGAAGAAGGGCGACGTGCTGGTGGTGATCGACCCGACCGACTTCAAGATCGCGCTCGCCTCGGCCGAAGCGGCGCTGGGCCAGGCGCAGCGCAAGGTGGAGGGCTATTTCGCCAACCGCGACGCCCAGGGCGCCACGATCACGGCCCGGGCCGCCGACGTCGACCACGCCCGCGCCGAGCTCGCGAGCGCCGCAGGCCGACCTCGCCAAGGCGCGCACCGATCTTGCGCGCCGGCAGGCCCTCGCCCACGACGGGGCTGTCTCCGGCGACGAGCTGACCATCGCCGAGAACCGGTTGCGGCAGACCGAGTCGGCGGTCGCCGCCGCGCGGGCTGGACTGGCCGAGGCCCAGGCCAACCGGATCTCAGCCACCGGCCAGGCGCGGGTCGCCGAGGCGCTGGTGGCCGGCTCGAACGTCGCCTCCAATCCGGAGGTCGCCGCCGCCCAGGCGCGGGTCGACCAGGCGAAGCTCGATCTGGACCGGACCGTGATCCGCGCGCCGGTCGATGGCGTGATCGCCAAGAACGTCACCGAAGTCGGCCAGCGTGTCGCCTCCGGCGCTCAGCTGATGACCGTGGTGCCGATCCAGGAGGCCTACGTCGACGCCAACTTCAAGGAGAGCCAGCTGCGCGGCATGTCGCTCTGCCAGACCGCCGTGCTGACCAGCGACCTATACGGTTCCGGCGTGAAGTTCCACGGCATGATCATCGGCCTTGCCGGCGGCACCGGCTCGGCGTTCGCGGTGATCCCGGCGCAGAACGCCACCGGTAACTGGATCAAGGTGGTGCAGCGCCTGCCGGTCCGCATCGCGCTCGATCCACAAGAACTCAGGCAGCACCCGTTGCGCGTCGGCCTCTCGATGGACGTCGACGTCGACACCGCCCAGAAGGTCGACGCCGCGCGCTGCAAGGCTTGAGCGCGCCCCATGGCCGCCGCCTACGCCCCCGCTGAGCCGATCCCGCTGAAAGGCGCCGCCCTGGTGCTCGCCGGCTTTCTGCTGGCGGCCGGCAATTTCATGGTCGTGCTCGACATGACCATCGCCAACGTCTCGGTGCCCAACATCGCCGGCAGCCTGGCGGTCGCGCCCAACCAGGGCACCTGGGTGATCACGTCGTACTCGGTCGCCGAAGCGATCGTGGTGCCGCTCACCGGCTGGCTGGCGCAGCGGTTCGGCGCGGTGAAGGTGTTCGTCGCCGGCATGGTCGGCTTCGGCGTCTGCTCGGCGCTCTGCGGACTTGCGCCGTCGCTGGGCTTCCTGGTGCTGTTCCGGGTGCTGCAGGGGGTCTGCGGCGGGCCGATCATGCCGATGTCGCAGGCGCTGATGATGCGGGTGTTTCCCGTCCAGCAGCGGGCGCAGGCGATGGCGCTGTGGTCGATGACCGTCGTGGTCGCGCCGATCGCCGGACCGATCCTGGGCGGCGTGATCTGCGACAACGCCAGCTGGCCCTGGGTGTTCTACATCAACGTGCCGGTCGCGGCGGTCTGCGGCTTCTTCGCCCTGCAGATGCTGCGCTCGCAGGAGACGGCGACGGAGAAGCGCCGCGTCGACTTCGTCGGCCTGGGGTTGCTGGTGCTGTTCGTCGGCGCGCTGCAGATCATGCTCGACAAGGGCAAGGAGCTCGACTGGTTCGGCTCCCCGCTGATCGTCGGCCTCGCGATCGTCGCTGCGATCGGCTTCGCCTGCTTCCTGATCTGGGAGCTCACGGACGAGCACCCGATCGTCGACCTGCGCGTCTTCCGGCACCGCGGCTTTACCGGCGCGGTGATCACCATCGCGATCACTTACGGCGTGTTCTTCGCCTCGATCCTGCTCGTGCCGCTCTGGCTGCAGACCAACATGGGCTACACCGCCAGCTGGGCCGGCTACACCACGGCGCTGGGCGGTGTCCTGGCCGTGGTGATGTCGCCGATCGTGCCGCGGCTGATGCGCCGGATCGACGCCCGGGCGCTGGTCAGCTTCGGGGTCGCCAGCCTGGCGGCGATCTCGCTGTGGCGATCGCACTTCGCCAGCAACGCCAGCTATTGGACCATCGCCATCACCTTCCTGGTGCAGGGCGTCTCGATGCCGTTCTTCTTCATCCCGACGACGCAGATATCCCTCTCGTCGGTGCTGCCGCAGGAGACCGCCTCGGCCGCCGGACTGCAGAACTTCCTGCGCACGCTCTCGGCGGCCTTCTGCGGCGCGATCGTGACGACGATGTGGGACAACGCCTCGAGCCGCAATCACGTCAACATAACCGGGTCGCTCAACGACCCGCAGGGCGTGCAGAACACCATGGGCCAGATGGGCATGACGCCGGATCAGGCTCTGGCCCAGATCGAAGGCCTGACCCAGAGCCAGGCGGTGATGCTGGCGACCGACCAGATGTTCCTGATCATGACCATCGCCTTCGCCATCGCCGCCTTCATGGTCTGGCTGGCGCCGAAGCCGAACATCTTCGGCAATCCCGCGGCGGCGGGCGGGCACTGAGCGCAACCCGTCACCAATCAACGGTCATAGCCGGGCGTAAGTCCCGGCTACCCAGGCACACTGACCTTGCCGTGGCCGCGCCAGGCGCGGCCACTCGTCGATCTGTGTGCTTGGGTCGCCGGGACGAAGCCCGGCGATGACCGAATTGAGAGAAAATCTCGCGAGCGCCGAGAGTGCTGCTTACGGGATCAGCAGCACCCGGCCGACCGCCTGGCGGCTTTCGATGTAGGCGTGCGCCGCGGCGGCTTCGGAGAGCGGGAAGGTGCGGTCGATCACCACCTTCAGCTCGCCGCGCGCCGCCTCGTCGATCAGCCGCTGGATGTTGTTGTAGGCGCGGTCGCGGGCGATCTCGGCGCCGAGGAACACGCCCTGCAGCGTGCGATTGCCGCCCATCAGGCTGGAGACGTCGACCGTCATCGGCTCGCGTCCCGCGGCGCCGACCATCGAGACCCGGCCGCGATAGCCGAGCGACAGGATCGAGCCTTGCAGCGTGGAGCCGCCGACGCTGTCGACCACCAGGTCGACGCCCTTCTTGTCGGTGAGCCGCATCACCTCGGTGACGACGTTATGGGTCTTGTAGTTGATGCCGACGTCCATCCCGAGCGGCTTCAGCTTCTCGAGCCGCTCGTCGCTGGAGGCGGTGGCCAGCACCCGGGCCCCCGCCCGTTTCGCCAGCTGGATCGCCGCCGTGCCGACGCCGCTGGCGCCGGCCTGCACCAGCACCGTTTCGCCCGCCTTCAGGTGGCCGAACTCGAACAGGCAGTCGTCGGCGGTGCCGAACGCGACCGGCATCACCGAGGCCAGCTTGACGTCGAACCCATCGGGCACGACCCAGGCGCTGCGGGCCGGGACCGCGCGCAGTTCGGCGTGCGAGCCGAACGCGCCGCTGGTGGCGACCTTCTGGCCGACCTTCAGGTTCGTGACTTCGGATCCGACCTCGACGATCTCGCCGCCAGCCTGGTAGCCGACGCAGTGCGGGTGGGTGACCAGGGCGCCCGCGGGAGCGGTTCAGCGTGTCGCCGCCCTCGATGCTGACCGCCTCGACCCGGATCACGATCCCCTTCGGATGGCACACCGGATCGGGAACGTCCTCGTACTTCAGGACGCTGGGATCGCCGTTCTCGTAGTAGACCGCCGCCTTCATGGTTGTCCTCCTGGGCCCCTCGGCCTTCTCAAACGGACGTTTGAGTGTCATGCAGGCGCCGCCCGCGCAACCGCCGAAAACTGAAAGGCCGGCCGATGGATCTCGCCAAGCCACGCATGGACTTCGGCCTTTCGACCAACAACCTGACGCCGATGCTGGCGTTCTGGCAAGGCGAGGTGGGGCTGCCGTTCGATCACCTGCTGAAGATCCGTCGCGGCCAGGACCAGCACCGGCACGACGCGCTCGGCTCGGTGATCAAGATCAACCACCTGACCGAGCCGCTGCCCGAGGGGCCGCCGACGGGCTACCGCGAGCTTTACATCGCCCGCGAAGGCCTCTCCGAGCCGAGGCCGATGATCGATCCGGACGGCAACCGGGTCACGCTCGTGCCGCCGGGCTGGAACGGGATCGGCCAGATCGGCGTGCGGCTGGCGGTGCGCAGCCTGGGCGCCCACCGGCGCTTCTACACCGAGGCGCTGGGACTGACGGAGGAGCCGTGGGAGGGCGGCGCCGCGTTTCGCGCCGCCGAGAGCCTGCTGATCGTCGAAGAGTCGGACGACGCCCCAGTCAAAGGCGTGCGGCCCGGCGGCAAGGGCTGGGGCTACGTCACCTTCCAGATCTACAAGGTCGACCAGGAGCACGCCTTCGTGCTGGCGCACGGCGGCGGCGAGGGGCTGGCGCCGGTGACGCTGGGTGAGACCGCACGCATCTCGATGGTCACCGACCCGGATGGCAACCGGATCGAGCTGTCGCAGCGCGCCTCGATCGTCGGCAGCCTGGAACCGCAGCCCTAACCGGCGGTCGCCGCGACCGGCGCGTCGTCTTCCTGGGGTTCCAGCACCGCGTTCAGCGCGCCCATCAGGCCCGCGACGGTCACTGGCTTGGCGACGTGGCCGTCCGCGCCGGCCAGCTCGGCGGCGAACCGGTGTTCGGGCAGCGCGTTGGCGGTCAGCATCAGGATCGGCGTGCGCGCCCGGCCGGCGGCCACCTCCTCGCGGCGGATCCGGCGCGTCGCTTCCAGGCCGTCCATCACCGGCATCTGCATGTCCATCAGCACTGCGTCGAACGGTTCGGACCGCAGCGCCTCGACCGCCTTCAGCCCGTCGTCGACCACCAGGCTCTCGATGCCGAACTGGTCCAGCATCATCTTCACGACCATCTGGTTGGTGGCGTGGTCGTCGGCCACCAGCACACGGATCGTCCGCGCCTCGGGGCCGATCGTGGCGGCATCGGTTTCCGATCCGGTTTCCAGCGCCGCGGTCTCTTCGAACGGCGCCTCGAACCAGAAGCGCGAGCCATGACCCGGAACGCTCTCGCAGTCGACCACGCCATTCATCAGGGACGCCAGCTGCCGCGAAATGGCCAGGCCAAGGCCGCTGCCGCCGTAGCGCCGGGTGATCGAACCGTCGGCCTGCTGGAAGCGGGCGAACAGGCGCGCCTTCACCTCGGGGCCGAAGCCGACGCCGCTGTCGATCACGCTCAGACGCAGCCGCCCGGGCGAGGGCGCCTCGCCACGGATGGTCACGGCGCCCTTGGCGGTGAACTTCACCGCGTTGCTGGTGAGGTTGGTCAGGATCTGGCGCACGCGCACCATGTCGCCGACGAACCACCGCTCCAGCGCCGGGTCGATCTCGGTCGTCAGCGCCAGCCCCTTCTCGTCGGCGCGCAGGCGGCAGAGCGAGGCCACCGCGCGGATCAGGTCGCCGGCGTGGAACGGGGCCGCCTCGATGGTCAGCAGGCCCGCCTCGACCCGGGCGATGTCGAGCACGTCCGACAGCAGCCGCTCCAGCGACTGGCCGGACGAGCGGATGATCTCGGCCATCTTGCGTTCGCGCTCGGGAAGTCCGGCCGCGGCCAGCATGTCCGCAACGGCCACGACGCCGTTCAACGGGGTGCGGATCTCGTGACTCATGTTGGCGAGGAATTCGGTCTTCGAGCGGCTCGCCGCCTCCGCCGTCTGCTGCGCCAGCTTCAGCCGCCCGGCCACCCGCCGCTGCCAGATCAGCGCGGCGATGAAGCCGGCCACCAGCAGGCACGCCAGCATGCCGATCCAGCGCTGGCCACGGACCACCTTGTCCTGCAGCTCGGCCTGGTGGCGCACCGCCTGCAACTGCCGCTCCAGTTCGGCGGTGACCTGGGTGACGCCGGCGCTGGCGAGCTGCGCCTGTTGCTGCGCGCGCAGCCGCGTCTCGTCGCGCAGCAGGGCGAAGGCCGGCCCATCCTGTCCCTGAGCCGCGAGCAGCTCGGCCCGCAGCTCCGGCTCGCGCACGAAGGCGGCGGCGGAGAACTGCTTGGACGCCTGCAGGGCATGCAGCCGGTCGAGATCGGCCTGTGCGTCGGCGACGTGACCCAGGCGTGCGGCGGCGACTCCGCGCATCGTCAAGAGGCGGGGCGCCAGGAACTCCGCGCCGGTCAGTTTGGCGTCCAGCCCCGAGAGGCAGTCCATCACCGTCTTCGGCGTGTCGAAGCTCTCGGCCACCATGCCGCAGAGGTAGCGGTCCCAGGCGTCGAGGTGCGGCAGGTCCGAGCGCAGCACCAGGCGGTGGTGGGCTGCCGCCAGGTCGCGGGCGAGCTCGGCCTGACCCAGCTGCGCGGCCAGGTAGGCCATGTTGTAGACGTCGTCGAAGTCGGGCGCCGGGTAGGCGCGGTTGGCGAACTCGAAGTCGGCCTTCTGGAACGCGGCGGCGCTGCCGTCGAGGTCGTTGAGCTGGATCAGCGCCACGCCGGTCGCGCTCCACACCTCGGACTCCGCCGCCGCCGAGTCCGGGTCGCCCGACTGGATCTGATCTTCGGCGTCGAACAGCAGCTCGAGCGCCCTGCCCGCTTTGCGCTCGGAATCCAGGATCAGCGCCAGCACGCTCTTGGCGTGCACGCGGGCATACCAGTCCGGCTCGCGCACGGCGGCGCTCTCGATCTCGGGCTTTACCGAGACGTCGCCCTGGTCGTAGCGGCTCTTCAGCGCATCGATCCGGGCGACCTCGGCGTATCGGCCGTCATCGGCGGCGGCGGCTTTGGCGGCGAGAATCCCGTTCCAATGCTGGAACTGGGCGAATTCGGATTGGTCGAGGTAGATGGTGGCCGCGTAGTGCAGCCGGCGCATCGCCTCGCGCCCGTCCTGGCGCGACGCCGCGCCGGCGAAGCGCTGCAGGTCGGCGAAGCTGGTCGCGGCCGCCCGATGCTCGATCTCGGCGGCGAGGCGCCGGGCCGTGTCGGCGGAACCGGCCAACGCCAGCGTCGGCGCAAGGCATACGCCCAGCGCAACAGCCATCGCCGCGAGCGCCCGACAACCCAAGGTTACCAACCCTCCGAACCCGGAGGAGCCGTATCACTCAATCCTTGAGCAAGGGCTTAACGGCGGCGGCGCTGCGACAACGTCACTGCGCGGCGATCCGGACGTCTTCGGCCGGCCATTCCGCCGGATGGGTTCCGAGCTTTACAACCGGACGTTTCCATCTGGCCGGTGTCGCGCTGAGGCGCACGGCCGGCCGCAAGTGGCTCATCGGGCCATAACCGCCGTGGCTGGCGGTGAGGAAGCCGCGGATTTCGTCGCCTTCCAGCGCCTGCGCCTGCTCGACCCGCTCCTCGCCGGCGACGCCAAGGCCGCGCACCCACATGCCGGTCTGGCAGAGCGAGACGCGCACCAGGTAGCTGCCGCCGTAGAGCGCCCGGCGCTGCAACGCGATCAGGCTGCCGAACGCGGCCAGGAAGCCGGTGGTGTAGTCGGTCACCGCGCCTGGCTGCAGCTTCGGTCCTTCGGCGCCGCCGTGCACGTGCGCCATGCCGGTCACCGTCTGCGCCAGCTGCTCCCAGCCGGCGCGGCCGCGCCACGGGCCCTCGTGGCCGTAGCAGTTGATCGAGGTGTAGACGAGCCCGGGCCGCAGCTGGGCCAGCTGGGCGGGGCCGAACCCCATCCGCTCCATCGCCCCGGTGCGGTAGCCCTGCGAGAACACGTCCGCCGTCCGCAGCAGCCCGGTCAGTCGCTCCCGCCCGTCCGCTTCATCGAGATCGAGCCAGGCGGAGAGCTTGCCGTGGTTGGTGTCGGGCAGGAATCCGAGCGACGCCGGCAGCTTGGGCGAGGCCAGGTAGAGCACGTCGGCGCCGTATTGAGCGAGCGTCCGCGCGCAGGTGGGCCCCGCCAGCACGCGGGTCATGTCGAGCACCCGCACGCCCGACAGCGGCATGTCGCCGCCCTCCGGCATCGGTTCGGGCGGACTGTCGGCGATCTTGATCACCTCGACCGGCGGACGGGACGCCAGCAGGCGGCCCTGCTCTGAGGCGTCCCACTCCTGCGGCGTGCGCACGATCCCGGCGCAGCCGCGCTCGGCGGCGACCGCGTCCTCGATCTGCTGGGCGGTCCTGGCGCGGCAGGCCGCTTTCACTTCGTCGACATCCGCAGCGCAACCCAAGGCGCGCAGGATCCGCTCCGTGCCCGGCGGGAAGCTGGGATGCAGCAGCACGTGGCGGTCGTCCCTGGTCGGGTGGAAGCCCATCACGGGGCTCCTCAACACGGCCGGATCACGCGCCGGCACGGCGTGCGCGGGGTCCTCGATCCGCACGAAGGTGTAGCTGGTCAGCGAGGCCGCCGCCTCGCGGGTGCTGACCTCGACCCGCTGCGGCTCGCCGGTGCGCAGCCTCCAGAGGTCGGCGGCGACCGTTCCGCCGGCGGCCAGCGCCGCGCTGACCGCCTCGTCGGCCGCGAAGCGGGTCGCCAGCACGGGCGGACCTTCGTCGAAGCGCACGAAATCCGGCCGCTCGCGGCCGTAGAGCCGCATGAGCTGGTCGAACGCCGTCTCGGTCAGCGTCATCGCGTCCTCCCTGGGCCTGGTCGCTGGCATCATCGCGCGGCGGGCGCGCGGCGGCTACTCCGGATGCGGGCCGCACCATCCAGGCAGGTAGCCAGCCTCTTCGGACTTCGCGAGCGACATCGCCTTCTCCAGCGCCGCGGAGAACCGGTCCTTGATCTGCCGCGTCTTGACCCGCGTTCGCAGGAAGTCGGCCCAGAGGAACTCGCTGAACGGCGTCGTGTCCTTGGCGAACCCGCCCGCGCGGCGCAGCTCCCCGGCCAGGCTGCGATAGGGATCGTCGGCGAGGTCGCAGACCCGGCGCGGGATGTCATCGAAGTCATGCCGCCGGCCGGCCGCGTCGTAGGGATGGCACCAGGCGCGGTTGTCCAGGAAGGTCCAGAACGACGCCTTGCCCAGCCCGCTGAGGTCGACCAGCACCGTGACCAGCACCTGCTTCTGCTCGGCCTGCTGCAGAGCCATGGCCAGATGATGGTGGTCGAGCACGTAGTGATGACTCCTGGGGCCCAGCACGGTCGGGATCATGTGGCTGCCGAGGAACTTGCCGGCGCCCGCGTCCGAGCGCTCCTTCCACTGGCGCCGTTTCTCGTCCACCTCGCGGTAGCCGACGGTCATCTGGGTCGGCCGCAGGTCGTCGATATCGATGGTCTTCAGGATCGGATCGCGGGTGTTCATCGCGGCGCGCCTCTAGGTCGTCCGGAGTCAGCGCTTCACGATGGCGACGATCGGCGTCACAGTCACGCGCAATGGACGCGGCGCTCGCCAGAGTCGGGATCAATCTCAGTTGCGCGCTTGTCGCCGGCGCGCTGATCGGCGCTGAGCGCAGCTACAACGGCCGCGCGGCCGGCTTCCGCACCAACATCCTCGTGGCCCTCGCCGCCGCGGGTGCGATGGTGATGGGGTTCCGGCCGGAATTCGCGAGCGCGGCAAGAGCCGGCCTGCCTCTGATCGACCCGATCCCACAGATCGCCCAGGGCGTGATGACCGGGGTCGGCTTCCTGGGCGCCGGGGTCATTTTCAAGGAAGGCGTCAGCGTCCAGGGTCTGACGACCGCCGCCTGCGTCTGGGCTGTCGCCGCCGTCGGCCTTCTGTTCGGCGTCGGGATGTACGGTCCGGGCGCGCTGCTGACCTTCCTCATCCTCGTGGTGCTGATCGGTCTGCGGACGGTCGAAGGGATCCTGCCGCGAAAGGTCTACGCCTTGGCGACTTTCGTCTTCGATGGCGACCATGCGCCCGATCACAAGGCGCTGGCGTTGCTGCTCGGCGCTCACGAGGTCAGGCTCTACGACGTCAGCTACCGCTCGCGCGACCGGGGCAAACAGTTCGAGTACAGCGCCAATCTGGTCACCACCGATGAGTCGAGCTTGCAGGAGCTCGCCCTGCGGCTCAAGGAAACGCCCGGTCTGGTCGAATTCAGCCTGGCCAAGCTCAGCCGCTAGGGATCACGAGGTTCGATGCGTCCGTTCGCGCCCGCCGCCGCCTTCGTCATGCTCGCGTTGGCCGGATGCGGCCGCGCCGACACGCCCAAGGCGCCGGCGCAACCGCCGGTCGCCGACCAGGCCTGGGTGCAGCTGACCGACCGCGGCGCCGAGGCGCGGCTGGTCACCGCCACCGCGACCTGCCCGGCGGCGGCCATCGACGGCAAGCCGGTCCCGATGACGCGCCGCGCCGGCCCGAGCGCCGACTTTCCGCTCACCGTCTGCCAACTGCCGCTGCCGAAGGACGCCCGCCATGCGATCGTCCGCGGCATTCCCTTGCCGATCCCGATCTCGACCCCGCAGCGGATCCTGATCTTCGGCGACACCGGTTGCCGGCTGAAGGGGCGCGAGATCCAGGACTGCGACGATCCCAAGCAATGGCCTTTCGGTGTCGTCGCGCGCCTCGCCGCCGCCCACCACCCCGACCTGGTGATCCACGTCGGCGACTACTACTACCGCGAAAGCGCCTGCCCCGCCGGCCGCGCAGGCTGCGCCGGCAGCCCGTGGGGCGACAACTGGGCCAGTTGGAACGCCGACTTCTTCCAGCCGGCCGAGCCGCTGCTGCGCGCCGCGCCGTGGGTGATGGTGCGTGGCAACCACGAAGACTGCGCACGCGGCGGACCGGGCTGGTTCATGCTGCTGGACGGCGCGGCCACGCCCCCCGCCTGCCCGGCCGACAGCGCGCCGATGGCGATCGACGGCGGCGGGCTCATGTTCTACGTGCTGGACAGTTCCGGAACCGACGACCGCAACGCCCCGGCGGACACGGTCGCCGCGTTCGCCCGGCAGCTCGACGTCCTGAAGGCCAAGCCGCCCGCCGAGCCGGCCTGGATCCTGACGCATCGCCCGATCTGGGGCATGGTCCCGACGCCCCTTCGCGTGGTCGAGGTGCCGATCAACGCCACCGAGCAGGCCGCCGCGAAGGGCCGCGACCTGAGCGGCGTTTCCATGGTCGTCAGCGGCCACATCCACCACTTCGCCAGCTTCTCGTTCCCGCCGGCGCGGCCGCCGCAGCTGATCGTCGGCACCGGCGGCGATGTCGGCGAACTTGGCGACAGCCCCCGATTCCTGAGCGACAGCGTCAGCCTGGACGGCATGAGCGCCAGGCGGTTCGGCTTCGACCGCTACGGTTTTCTCATTCTGGAGAAGTCCGGCGACGGCTGGGCCGGCGACTTCTACGACGTGCGCGACCAGCCGATCGCGACCTGCAAGCTCGCGGGCCGCGCGCTGACCTGCCAGGCCGCCAAGTAGGCGATGCCGGCGGGACGTCGCCCGTGATCGTCGAGATCGGCTCTCGCCCTTACGTCGCCGCGGCCTATCCGGCGGACTCCCTGTTCTTCGCCACCGACCCAGCGGCGGCCCGGCCAGAGGGCCTGCGCAGCCTCGCGTCACTCGGCGCCCTCTGGCGCGCGCTGGGCCGCGCCGACGTCGAGCTGATCGTCTGCCACCCGAACTTCTCGGCGCCATGGGGCCTGCGGGCGCTCAGTCGCGGCGTCTTCTCCTCACGCTTCCTGCAAGGGCGATCGCCGTTGGCGCGCGCCTTCGGGCCGGAGCTGCTGCGCTGGCGCGGCAGGGCGCCGATCGTGGTGATCGACCACGAGGACCTGCCGGTGATCAACCGCGACAACCTGTTCCTGCTCGAGCGCTGCGCCCTGTGGTTCAAGCGCGAGCTCCCGGTCGACCACTGGCGGGTGTTCCTGAAGACCGCCCATCCGCAGCTGCCGACGCCGCGCTTCCGGATGAACGCGCGGAACCGGCGCTGGGTGGACAAGCTGCGTCCGATCTCGATCGGCCTGCCGACCGACGCGCAAGGCCTGCCGCAGCCCCCGCAGCCGAAGACCGCCGACGTCTTCTTCCTCGCCCGCGTCGCCGATTCCTCGACCGCCCGGGCGCGCGGCCTGGCCGAGCTGCGCGCCCTCGCCGAGCAGGGCCTCGTGGTCGACATCCCGCAAAGCCCCCTGCCCCGTCCGGAGTTCTACAGGCGGTGTGCGGCCGCGCACCTGGTGTGGTCGCCCGAGGGGCTCGGCTGGGACTGCTTCCGCCACTACGAGGCGCTGGCCTGCGGCTCGGTTCCGTTGATCAACCAGCCCTCCATCGACCGCCACGCGCCGCTGATCGGCGGCGAACACGCCCTCTACTACGACCCCGAACCGGGCGGCCTGACCCGCGCCGTGCGCGCGGCGCTGGCCGACAAGGCCGCGCTGGCGCGGATCGCCGAAGCTGGCCAGGCGCACGTGCTGGCGAACCACACGCCGCAGGCGCTGGCGCGCTACGTCGTCATGACGGCGCGCGGACACTCTTGAACCCCCGGACGCGCCGTGATCACATTGGCGACGACGGGCGGAGGCGGCGATGGGGCGCGCTGTCGCAATGGCGTTACTCTGCGGGCTGCTGGCCGGGTGCGGGAAACCGGTCGCCGGCCCGCCTGCGAACGCGGCCGCAAGCCCTGCGGGGGCGCCCGCGGCGACGCTGGCCGTCCCCCCGCAGGCCCCGCCCCCGGCCGTCTACCTGACCGCCGCCCAGGACACAGATATCCGCGGGGTCACTGCGCAGGTCGCCTTCCTGCGCCAGTACGACGGCGTGCTGCACGTCGGCGTCGTGCTGCACAACGGCAATGACCAGCGAGCCCATGCTGACACGCCCGTCTACTTCAAGGATTTCGATCTCGTCGACGCCAAGGCGAACCGCAAGTTCTTCCCGCTGAAGGATGCCGGCGGCCGCTACCTCGGCGGACCTGCGGACTCGGACCTGCAGGGCGGCCGCTGGGACAAGGAGCTGGCGGCGCGGTCGGACACCGTCTTCTGGGTGCTCTTCGACGCCCTGCCCCCGGGCGATACGGTCCGGCTGGAAGGACCGCTGTTCCGCGGGTTCGACAACCTCACGATCACGCAGGCCGCTCCGCCCGCGTCCGCGCCGGTGGCCTCGAGCGCGCCGCCGCTGCAGGCGGCGGTGGTGAGCGCCGAGCGCGCCGACGGCCAACTGCATGTTCGGATGCGGCTCGACAACCCCGGCGAAACGACCGCTGGCGACGCCGTCATCGACTACGCCAACGTCTACGCCCTCGACCCATCCGGCAAGCGCAGCTATCCGCTGCTGAAAGCTGCGAACGGCCAATACCTCGCGACGCCGGCTGACAGCCCGGTGAACGGCGGCCGCCTGTCGCTCTACAAAGTCGCGCCGCACGGTCAGCAGATACTCGACCTCACCTTCCCCGCGCCGCCCGACGAAGTGAAGGCGGTCGATGTCATCGCGCCATGGTTCCCGCCGTTCGAGCACGTGTCGATCGCGGGCGCTGGCGGCGCGCGATCGTCGGGCCTCGCGGTCGCTGGCGCGTCGACGCCGCTGCAGCAGGCGCTCGCCGACCTGAACGCCGATGTCACGCCGCAGGAGGTGAAGGTCGACCTCTCCGCCGACGTGCTGTTCGACTTCGACAAGGCGGACCTGAAGCCCGCCGCCGAGCCGGACCTCAACCGCCTCGTCACCGTGCTGGAGGCTTACCCGAACGCCACGGTGAGGATCGACGGCTACACCGATGGCAAAGGGAATGACGCCCACAACCGGCCGCTCTCGGACCGGCGCGCCGCCAGCGTCGCCGCCTGGCTCGAGGCCCATGCGGGCGTGACGGCGAGCCGCATCGCCACCCGCGGCTGGGGATCCGCCAATCCCGTCGCGCCCAACACCAATTCCGACGGCTCCGACAACCCCGAAGGCCGCGCCAAGAACCGGCGCGTGGAGATCACCATCGTCAAGGGGCTCTAGCGTGACGCCGACGCGCGGCCGCCCGATCGCTAACCGCCCGGCGTGAACCCCGTTACCAGCGAGCGCCCCTCTGCGCCCGCGGCGATCGTCACCTTGCCGCCGAGCGGCTCCTCGTCGATCAGCCGCCGGACGATCGCCGGGTCCTCGGCCGCGGCCACCACCCGCTCGCCGGCCGCCGTCCTGGCCAGCACGACGCCGCGCGGCTCGGGGCCGGCGTAGTCGATGGTGTAGGTCTCGACGTCCGCCTCGCCGGCGAAGCCGGGCGCCAGCGCCGGCGCGACCCAGGCGTTGACCTCCGCCTGCAACGGGGCGCTATCGAAGCCGCGCCACTCGGCCCCGGCCGTCGAATAGACCCCGACCGAGTACTTCGACAGGAACCCGCCGTTGGCGGCGACCAGGCCCTTCGCGCCGGGATGGGCGCGCAGCCAGCGGACCATGCTGGCGATGGCGTGCATCGAGTAGTTGTTGCCGGCGCCGCCGAAGAACGGCAGCCCGCCGGTCATGGTCAGGCCGCGCGGATCGTCGGGGCGCAGCCCCAGTTCGTCGCAGATGTTGAAAACGGCGATCGGGAAGCAGCTGTAGAAATCGAATGCGCCGATGTCGGCCAAAGATACGTCAGCCGCCTCCAGCGCCCGGCGGACCGCCATCGCCGAGGCCGGGCTGTGCGCCAGGTCCTGGCGCTCGATCACCGTGCGCTCCTTCACGTCCGCGCCGCCCAGCAGATAGACCCAGCGGTCCTCCGGCACGCCGAGCGCACGAGCCTTGCCGACCGACGTCAGCAACACCGCGGCGCCCTGGTTGGCCTGGTCGCGCGCCACCATCCGGCGCGGGAACGGGTCGGAAGTCAGGCGATTGTCGGCGCTGATCGTCGCCAGGTCCTCGGCCGAGCGCGCCTCCGGCGACATCGCGTGCGGATTGCCGGCGGCGACCTTCGTGAACGGCGCGAACAGGCGACCCATCTCCAGCCGGTAGGCCGCGCGGTCCAGCCCCCGTTGCGCCCGACGGGCGTTTTCAAACAGCGCGTAGACGCTGATCGGCGTGCGCGCGCCGTGGCTGGCGAGGTCGCGGGTCAAGAGGCCCTCGCCGCCGAAGCCGCGGTCCTCCAGCTCTCCCGCGACGGTCTCGGCCCAGTCGCGCGTCTCGCCCCTGGTCGCCAGGTGGCGCACCGTGGAGATGCTCTCCGAGCCGGTCAGCAGCACCATCTGCGCCTCGCCGCGGGCGATGGCGTGGGCGAACTCGTTGACCAGGTGCTGCGGCCCCTGCCCGCCGACCACCTCCAGGATCGCGCGCTTCGGGCTGGCGCCGATGCGCTTGCCGACCGAGCGGGCGAAGTTGTTGGAGGCCCCGAACGGCGGCCTGGCCCCCGGGCCGGAGACTTCAAACTGCCGGATCGCCGCGATCACGTCGATCTCGGCGCCCAGGCCCGGCGCGCCGGCGTCGGCCAGCGCGGCGGCCGCGGCTCTGGAAGCCAGCTCGACCGGCGAAAGCGCGGCGTAGTCGGGTGCGTCGATCCGCTCCGAGGCCTCGCCGACGCCGATCAGGATCGGCGTATTGTCCGCCACGTTCATCCGCTTCCTCCGCTTTCCAGCCCAACTATTCCTGGCATGGGCGACGCCGCGTTAGCCTTGCGTCCATCCCGGGCCAGGGTTCTAGTTTCGCCAACGACGTCGCTTCTCTCGACGATGAACCAAGGGGAAACGCAAGTGGCCACAATCGCGGCCGAGGACCTGACGGCGCTGACCAACTCGCTGCACCGGCTGCTGCAGGACAAATGCGCCGAAGCCGACGTGCGCCGGACGATGGAGACGCCCGAGGGCTACGACCCCGCGCTCTGGGCCCAGTTGGCCGAGATGGGGCTGGCGGGGCTGGTCATCGACGAGGCGTACGGCGGCGTCGGCGCCGGGCCGGTCGAGTTGGAACGGGTGATGGAGGAAGCCGGCGCGGCGCTGCTCTGCGCGCCCCTGATCTCAAGTTCGGTGCTGGCGGCCGGGCTGATCCAGGCGCTGGGCGACGAGGCGACCAAGACGCGGCTGCTGCCGACAATCGCCGACGGCTCGAAGATCGTCACCGTCGCTCTGGCCGGACTCAGGGGCGGTTGGACCGAGAGCGACGTCGCGGTGACTGCCGCCGGCGACGGCGACGCCTGGACGTTGAACGGGACCGCCGCTTTCGTCACCCACGCCCAGATCGCCGATCTGATCCTGGTCGTCGCGAAGGCCCCGGACGGGCTCGCCGTCTTCGAGGTCGGGCCGGGCGCGGCGGGGCTCATGGTCAAGCCGCTGCCGACCTTCGACCACACCCTGCGCCTCGCCGACCTGACCTTCGCGGCGACACCGGCGCGGCGGCTCGCGACGTCGCGGCCGGTCTGGGATGCGGTCGAGGATGCGCTGAACCTGACCCGCGTCGCTCTGGCCGGCGAGCAGGCCGGCGGCGCCAGGCGCACGCTGGAGTTCACGGTCGACTACGCCAAGACCCGCGCCCAGTTCGGCCGACTGATCGGCGGCTTCCAGGCGATCAAGCACATGGCCGCCGACCTGCTGCTGGAGAGCGAGAGCGCCGACCTCCGCCGCCCGCGCCGCCGCGCGCAGCCTGGCCGACGGCGCGCCGGACGCCAAGGCCGCGATCAGCCTCGCCGCGTTCGCCTGCGCCGATGCGTTCAGCACCATCACCGCGACGGCGATCCAGATGCACGGCGGCATCGCCTTCACCTGGGCGCACCCCGCCCACCTCTACCTGCGCCGCGCCCGCGCCGACGCCCAGCTGTTCGGGACGCCGGCCGCCTATCGCGAACGCTACCTCGAAGCGTTGGGAGCCTAGAAGATGGCCGACGGAAACGCCGTGACCGACACCGCGCTGCGCGACGAAGTCCGCGCCTGGCTCGCGGACAACTGGAAGGGCCTGCCGAAGCCGCAGCCGGGCGCCGGCGGGGCTGGCTGGACGGTCTCGCCGGAACAGAAGGCCTGGCTCGAGAAGGTGGTGGACGCGCGCTGGGCGGCGCCGCGCTGGCCGGCCGAATGGTACGGCCGCGGCCTCTCCGACGCCCAGGCCCGGATCATCGAGCGCGAGTTCGCCGCGGTCGGCGCGCCAGGGACCGGCCAGGACCGCTCCAACCTCTGGGCCAACACCGCGCTCGCGCACGCCACGCCGACGTTCAAGGCCAAGATCGTGCCGCAGCTGTTGAAGAACCAGGTGGACATGTGCCTGCTCTATTCGGAGCCCGGCGCCGGCTCCGACCTCGCCGGCATCCGCACCCGCGCCGACCTGCAAGGCGACCACTACGTCGTCAACGGCCAGAAGGTCTGGACCAGCGGCGCGGCCACCGCCGACTACGGCATGCTGATCGCCCGCACCGACTGGGACGTCCCCAAGCACCGCGGCATCAGCTTCTTCTTCCTGCCGATGAAGCAGCCGGGCGTCGAGGTGCGGCCGCTGCGCCAGATCACCAACGAGAGCCACTTCAACGAGGTGTTCATCACCGACGCGGTCTGCCCGGCGGAGAACCTGCTGGGGCCGCTGGGCGGCGGCTGGGGCGTGCTGCAGACGGCGCTGGCCTACGAGCGTTCGGTGATGGGCGACGGCGCCCGCGGCCCGCGCAGCGGCGTCGCCGAGGCGACCAACGAGGAGCCGCTGATCGCCCTGGCCCGCGAGGCCGGCGTGCTGGGCGACCCGGTGATCCGCCAGGAGATCGCCAAGGCGATCGCCTACAAGAAGCTCAACGCGCTGAACAACGCCCGCGCCAAGGCCGACCTCGCGCAGGGCACGTCGTCGTCGATCATGAGCCTCGGCAAGCTCGCCATGAGCCGGATCCTGCACGAGGAGGCCAGGGTGCGGACCCTGATCCTGGGCGCCGGCTCGCTGCTCGAAGGCAAGGACTACCCGCGCGCCGAGGACGCCAACTTCCTCACCCTCAACGCCTACTTCACCTCGATCGGCGGCGGCACCGACCAGATCCAGCGCAACATCATCGGCGAACGCGTGCTGGGCCTGCCCAAGGAGCCCGAAGTGGATCGCGACGTGCCGTTCAGACAGGTGCGGGGGAATACCTGAGGCTTTGGCGGCCGACGGCGACCCGGCAGAGCCACTCGGACCGGCGGATTCCCGCCAGCCACCTTAGCGAGGCTTCATCGTGAGGTCCGCATAGGGCCGATCGACGAGGTGGCGCGCGTTCACGACCACCGCGTCAGGGGCTCACCTGACCGAGCCCCGGTCTCCGATAACGCGGCGGCTGCGGACGTTCGTCCGGCGGTGGCGGCGACGGCGGCGCGGACTGTTGTGCGGCTCGCGTTCGCGCCTCGCAGACATGCAGCCGCTCGTCGAACTCACGGAGTATAATCTCGTCGCGAGCTGGCGTGGCTTCACTGTATGCGCCGTTCAGTTGTGACAAGTCCTGCTCCAGCTGGCGGAGCGCGGCGGACGTTTGCAGCATGGCCCGCTCCACGGCGTCATAGGTGGCGACCGCCGCCGTGACGTCCGTGGGCTGCGTCTCCAATGGCGCCGCCCGCCGCCTGAGATCGTCGAGATGCTGACGAGCAAGGTCGAGCTCGTTCTGCAGCAGTTCGTAGCGCCGCGACATGCCGGCAGCCGCTTGGTCGACCTCGGCGCCCAGCCGCGGCGGATCGCAACCGTCGGAGGGCGCCGCCCGCGCCGCGCCTGTCCAGGCGCTGCAGATCACCAACGCTGCAATCACCACGCCGATTCGCCTCGCCATATCACGCCCCCCGTCCCGACCGGCCAAAAGCCGCCGACGACAATCTTCGCGCAGCGACGGCCGCCGGCCAAGGTTGCTTTCGCGCGCGAGCGTTTCCTCTCTAATCTGAAGCGCGGCGAGGCGACCGCCCGTTGTGGTGCGGGTCGGAGCCTCAAGCTTTCACACAGTTAACTGGCGACGCGCGCCAACGACGTGCTTGCTGCCCGTCTCGGCTTGGATGGGGAAGAATGCTGGGGATCTGGCTTGAAATCATCTTCGGCGCCCTGATCGTCCTGGCGCTGGCGGCGCTGGGCTATCGCGCTTGGCGGCAGGCGCGGGTCGCGGCGGCGCTGGCGATCCGCACGCCGAACGGCATCGACGAGAGCGGCTTCGTGCGGATTGGCGGCCTCGACCAGTGGGTCAGCCTTCGCGGCGAGGACTTGGCCAATCCGGTGATCGTGGTGGCGCATGGCGGGCCGGGCAGCGGCCTGTCGCCATTCATCGCCGTCGTGACCCGCGCCTGGGAGCGCCACTTCACCGTCGTCCACTGGGACCAGCGCGGCGCCGGCCTTACGTTTAGCCGCGCGCCGAGAGGTCAGGGCGAGATCTCGCTGGCGCGCATCGCCGAGGACGGGCTGGAGGTCACGGCGCATGCGCTGCGGCGCACCGGCCAGGCCAAGGCGATCCTGCTCGGCGCCTCGTGGGGTTCGATGGTGGCGGTGACGATGGCGCGGCGGCGGCCGGAGCTGTTCCACGCGCTGGTCGGCGCCGGCCAAGTGGTCGACACGGCCCGCAACGAGGCGGTGGGCTACGAGGCGCTGCTGGCGCGAGTGCGGACGGCCGGCGACGCCCGCAGTGAGGGCGTGCTGGTGCAACTTGGGCCGCCGCCCTGGACGGTGCAGCAGACGATGGCCGAGCGGCGGATCCTGATCGGGCGGCATTCGCCGGCGAGCGAGCGCGGCATGCAGACCAAGGCTCATTCTGGCGCTGCTCAGCGCGCCGGGCCTCACCCTGAAGCAGATCATCGATTGGCCTCGCGCCGCCACGTTCAGCATGAAAGCCCTGAGCGACGCGTTCTTCAGCTACAGCGACGGGCCGCCGTACGCGCCGCTGGAAGTGCCTTTCGTGGTCATCCAGGGCTCGGACGATATCCAGACGCCGACCAGCCTGGCGGCGGAGTATCTCGAGGCGATCGAGGCGCCGGCCAAGCGTTTCGTCAGCCTCGCCGGCGGCGGTCACACCGCGGTGTTCGCGATGCGCGAAGCGTTCCTGCAGGCGCTTCTGGCGCGAGCGAGGCCGTTCGCGCTCAGCGACAAGCCCGCATCACCCTGACCCGGGGCGCGGCCGCGTCCTGGCGCCTCGGGGTATGGATTGCTAAGGCTGTTGAGCGAGAAACACGGGGGGGTGATGAAATGGCGGCTCTCGTGAACGCGCCGGCGCGCGGCTACCGTTCGATGATCATGAACAGCGCCCGCTGGGACGGCTACCGGCCACGGGAAGGCGACGTGATCGTCGCCACCTACCCGAAGTGCGGCACCACCTGGACCCAGCGGATCGTCGGTCTGCTGATCCATCAGTCGCCGGCGCCGCGCGACATCATGGGCGAAGCCCCCTGGCTCGACGCCACCCTGTTCGGACCTGTCGGACCGATGCTGGACACCCTGGAGGCGCAAGCTCATCGACGTTCGGTCAAGACGCACCTGCCGCTGGACGGTTTTCCGGTGTTCGAGGGCGTCAAGGTGATCCACACGGTGCGTGACGGCCGCGACGCCTGCGTTTCGATGCACAACCACCAGCTTGGCACACGGCGCGAGGGTGCGATGGCGTCGTTGCTGGCTGAGGCGCCGCCGGAGCTGCTGGCGCAAGGGCCGCCGCCGCCGACCCCCGAAGACCCCCACGCGTGGTTCCTGCAGTGGATGGACCAGGCGGAACGATACGACCCCGCCGCTCGCTTCGCCGAGACGCCGTTCTGCGAGTTCGAGCTCAGCTACTGGACGCGCCGCCGCGAGCCCTGGCTGCTGCACGTCAACTACGCCGACTTGAAGGCCGATCTGGCCGGCGAAATGCGCCGCATCGCCGAGTTCCTGGAGATCGAGACACCTGCCGGCGGTGATGAATGAGCTCGTGGAGGCGGCGACCTTCGAAGCCATGAAGCGGGACGGCGATGCGCTGCTGCCCCGGATCGGCGAGCATTTCGACAAGGGGCCGGAGCGGTTCCTCAACAAGGGCGTGAACGGCCGCTGGAAGGAGTTCCTGACTCGCGACGACCTGGCGCGCTACGACGCGCTCATCGCTCGCAGGCTCAGCCCGACGCACGCCCGTTGGGTGGAACAGGGCGGGCGCGTCGCCGGCGATCCCAGAGACCTGCCGGACTAAATCCCGGCCGCCGGAGCCGCTTCCCTCCGTCCGTTCACGGAGCTGGCGTCGCACACCATCGCCATTGGCCCGCCCACCGACGCATCTCACCGAGCCGCTCGGACGGCGCGGCATCGTCCCAACGTCCGGCTTCGAGTCTGTGGCCTTGCGCCCCCTCCGTCAGCCCGCTTCGCGGTCCGCCACCTCCCCCGTCCTCTTCGGGACGGTGGAGGAGCTAGGCGCCGCTGAGGGCGTCCCTACCGGCTCCCCTGGCCGTCGTCCGCCTTCACGAAGGTGCCGGTGACGAATTCGGACGATGGGGAGACCAGGAACAGCAGGGTGGAGTCGAGCTGGGCCGGATCGCCCAGCCGTTTGCGCGGGAAGGCCTGGGTGATGTCGCCGATGCGCTGCAGCATGCCGTCCATCATCTCCGAGGCGAAGGCGCCGGGGGCGATGGCGTTGACGTTGATGTTGTAGCCGCGCCCACTCGACGGCCAGCGCCTCGGTCATGCGGATGATCGCCGCCTTGGTGATCGAATAGAGCGCCGCGCCGTTGCCGCCGTAGCTGAACGCGCCGACCGACGAGATGTTGACCATCCGGCCGGGCAACCCCTTGTCGATCAGCCGGCGCGCCACCTCGCAGGAGAGCACGAACGGCCCGCGCAGGTTGGTGTCGAGCACCCGGTCGATCAGCTCGAGCGACATCTTGTGCGCCCGCTGGGCGTCGGGGATGCCGGCGTTGTTGACCAGGATGGAGACCGGACCGAGCTTGGCCTCCACCTCGCCCACCACGGCGATGCAGCGCTGGGCGTCCATGACGTCGAGGGCGAAGGGTTCGGCTGTGCCGCCCGCCTCGCGGATCTCGCGGCACACCTGCTCGAGCTTCTCCACGCGCCGCGCGCAGAGCGCCACCTTCGCCCCGGCCGCCGCCAGCGTCTTGGCGAACCTCAGGCCCAGCCCCGACGAGGCGCCGGTCACCAGCGCGGTCTGGCCGGTGAGGTCGATGGAGAAGTTGGGGGTGGGGTAGGTCATCGTTCGCGCGCTCCCTGGCACTGTACGATCCATCTACGGGCAAATGCGCCGAGGGGTCGACTGTCGGCGCGCGCTTTCGAAGCAGGCGCGCGGCCGTGTTCCCGGGCCGTCGACCCGGAAGACGACCCGGACGGGCGCCACCGAGTGACTCTCGGGTCTCGACGCCGTCGCTGGCCGGCTTAAGGTGCGCTCACCCGCCCGTCAGAGGCGGAGGGGAGCAGTGACCAGATGGACGGGCCCTCGGCCTTCGAGAGCTTGAACGCGGCGCGGCCGCTCGCGGGTATCGGCGTGGCGGAGATGAGCGACGGCGCGGCGGTGCGCTATTGCGGCCGGCTGTTCGCACGGCTTGGCGCGACGGTCGTCCGCGGCCCGCGCACGTCCGCGATCGACCCGAATTTCGCCGCCTGGCTCGACCAGGGCAAGCGGCTGGTCGGCTCGGCCGATGAAGCGCTGGCGGCGTTGAACGACCCCACGCTCGAGCATCGGATCGCCACGGCCGGCCAGACCAAGGCGGACATCGCCGACGCCGAAGCCCGCCTCTCCCGTTCGTCCGACCCGCCGACCCTGCTGGCGATCAGCTGGTTCGACCCGCGCGGCGCCTATGGCGACTGGACAGCGAACGACGCCCTGATCCAGGCGATGAGCGGCGTCGCCTACAGCTTCGGCGAGGTCGAAGGCCCGCCGATGCTGCCGCAGGGCGCGGCGCCGCAGATGCTGGGCGGCCTCACCGGCTTCATCGCCGGCCTCGCCAGCACGTTCGACCGAACGCGCCGCATCGCGCGGATCGAGGCCAGCATCTTCGAGGCGTCGATCTGCTTCAGCGAGACGGCGGCGACCAGCACGGCCGCGCTCGGCATCGAAGCGCACCGGCTGGGCGTGAACCGCTTCGCGCCGACCTGCCCCTGCAATTTCTATCGCACCACCGACGGCTGGATCGGGGTGACCGCCCTCACCTATCCGCAATGGGCGGCGCTGGCGAACCTGATCGAGCGGCCTGATCTCGCCGCCGAGCCGGAGCTCCGCACCACGCTGCAGCGCCTGGCGCTGAGCGAACTGGTCGACGCGGCGCTGGCGCCGGTGTTCGCGACGCGGCCCACCGCCCACTGGGTCGAACAGGGCGATGCGCTGCGCATCCCGATCACGCCGGCCGCGCGGCCGCTCGACCTGCCCGACGATCCGCATTGGAAGGGACGCGGCGCTTTCGAACCGCAGGCTGGCGGCGGCCAGGCGCCGTCGCTGCCGTTCCGCTTCAGCTTCGAGGGCGAGCGCCGGCCGCGGCCGCGCGGGGGGCCTGCCGGGCCGCTGGACGGCGTACGCGTCGCCGATTTCAGCATGGGCTGGGCCGGGCCGCTCGCCGCCCGCTACCTCGGCGATCTCGGCGCCGACGTGCTGAAGATCGAGTTGCACGCCAAGCCGGACTGGTGGCGCGGCTGGGACCCCTACCCCGACACCTGGCCGCCGCCGATGGAGCTGCCGCGCAACTTCATGTGCGTGAACCGCGCCAAGCGCGGCCTGGATCTGGACCTGGGCGACCCAGAGGGCCGGCGCGCGGCCGAGCAGATCGTGCGCCGCGCCGATCTGGTGATCGACAATCAGGGCCCGGGCGTCATGGCGAAGCTCGGTCTCGCCCCCGCCGACCAGCGCCGGCTGAACCCCGCCGTCATATCTGTCACCATGCCGCCGTTCGGCCGCACCGGCCCGCTCGCCGGACTGCGCGCCTACGGCTCCACGGTCGAGCAGGCGTGCGGCATGCCGTTCGTCAACGGCCGCGACGGCTGGGGTCCGACACACCAGCACGTCGCCTATGGCGATCCGGTCGCCGGGCTTTACGCCGCCGCCGCATCGCTGGTGGGCCTCTACGCCCGCGAACGTCTGGGCGGGGCCGACATCGAGCTTTGCCAGGTCGAGTGCCTGTTCCAGCTTGGCGCGGCGTCGATCATCGCCGAACAGGCGGCCGGCGTGGCGCTGCCGCAGACCGGCTCGCGCCGCGCGGACATGGCGCCCTGCTGCGTCGTTCGCGGCGCGGGTGACGAAGCCTGGCTGACGGTGGCCGTCGATAGCGACGCGGCGTGGCTGGCGCTGGCCCACGCCGTCGGCCGCGACGATCTCGCGAGCGACCCGGCGCTGTCCACCCTTGCGGGCCGCAAGGCGAACGAAGATGTGCTGGAATCAGCCATCGCGGCCTGGGCCGCCGACCAGGCTCCGCGCGCGGCCGCCGAGCAACTGCAGGCCGCCGGAATTCCGGCCGCGCCGGTGATCGCGATTTATGATCTCTTTCCCGATCCGCACCTGCAGGACTGCGGTTACTGGGCTGTGCAATATCGCCGCTACGTCGAGGATCATTTCACGCCGATGCCACCTTTCCGTTATGACGGCGAACGCCCAAGCTTCACGCGACCGGCGCCGGTTCTGGGCGAGCACACCGACGAGGTGCTCGCCGAACTCGGCATCGAGCGCGGGGCTGGCCAGCCGTCTGCGAAGGCACCGAGGGACGTCCGTTGAAGAAGCTGCTGATCGCCAACCGTGGCGAAATCGCCATCCGCATCGCCCGCACCGCCGCGGAGATGGGGATCGCCACCGTCGCCGTCTTCGCCGAGGATGACGCCGAGTCGCTGCACACCAAGCGCGCCGATGCGGCGGTGGCGCTGAAGGGGACCGGCGCGGCCGCCTATCTCGACATCGGTCAGATCGTCGATGTCGCGCAGAAGGCCGGCTGCGAGGCGGTGCATCCCGGCTATGGCTTCCTGAGCGAGAACGGCACCTTCGCCCAGGACTGCGCCGACGCCGGGCTGGCCTTCGTCGGTCCGACGCCGCAGATCCTGGCGCTGTTTGGCGACAAGACCGCGGCGCTGAGCCTGGCCGGACGGCTCGACATCCCGACGCTGCCCGGCACCCGCGGCCGCACCTCGCTGGCCGAGGCGGGCGCGTTCCTGGAATTGCTCGGCGACGGCGGCGCGATCATGCTGAAGGCGCTCGCCGGCGGCGGCGGCCGCGGCATGCGTCTGGTGACCCACAAGGACGAGCTCGCCGAGGCGTTCGCGCGCTGCGCCTCCGAGGCCAAGGCGGCGTTCGGCGACGGCGGGGTTTACGTCGAACAGTTCTTCCCGCGAGCCCGTCACGTCGAGGTGCAGGTCATCGGCGACGGGACCGGCGCGGTGGTGCACCTGTGGGACCGCGAGTGCAGCTTGCAGCGCCAGCGCCAGAAGCTGGTCGAGATCGCCCCGGCGGTCGGCGTCGACGACGCCGTGCGCGCCGCGCTGCAGGCCGCGGCGGTGAAGATGGCCTATTCGACCGGTTACAAGAGCCTGGGCACGATCGAGTTCCTGGTCAACGACCTGGAGGGCGAGCCGCGCTTCGCCTTCATCGAGGCCAATCCGCGGCTGCAGGTGGAGCACACGGTGACCGAGCAGGTCACCGGCCTCGACCTGGTGCGGCTGCAGCTCGAGATCGCCGACGGCGCCACGCTGAAGTCGCTGGGCCTGGGCGGCCAGAGCGCGGTCCCCGCCCCCGCCGGCGTCGCGATCCAGGCGCGGGTCAACCTCGAGACCATCACCGCCGACGGTCAGGTGCGCCCGACCGGCGGCGAGATCGTGGACTACGCGCCTCCCTCCGGGGCGGGGGTCCGTGTCGACGGGTTTGGCTACGCCGGCTACCGCACCAGCGTTCGCTACGACTCGCTGCTGGCCAAGGTGATCACCCAAGCCGAGTCGCTGCCGGCCGCCGCCGAGAAGTCCAGCCGCGCGCTCGGCGCGTTCCGCCTGACCGGCGTCGCCAGCAACATCCCGCTGCTGCGGGCGCTCACGCAGCGCCTCGCGGCCGGCGAGAGCGCGATCCACACGCGCTACGTCGAGCAGCACATCGCCGAGCTGACGGCCGAGGCGGCGGCCGCTGAAGCAGCTGGGAAGGCCGAGGCCGAGGCGGCCGCCAGGGCGGCGGCGCAGGCGGAGGTCGAGGCGGCGGCGGCGAGGGTCCAGGCTGAGGCTACCGCCAAGGCTGAAGCGGAAGCGGCGGCGAGAGCCGAAGCCGAAGCGAAGGCGGCGGCCGAGGCGGAAGCCAGAGCCGAGGCCGAGGCGGCGGCGAGGACCGAAGCCGAAGCTGCGGCAAGGGCTGACGCGGAAGCCAGGGCCGCAGCGGAGGCCGCTGCCAGGGCCGAGGCGGAGGAAGCGGCCCGGGCAGCCGAGGCCGAGGCGGCCGCCAGGGCGGCTGTCGCGGAAGCCGAGATCGAGGCCGCGGCCCAGGCCAGGGCGGAGGCCGCCGCCCAGGCCCAAGCGGAGGCGGCGGCGAAGGCGGAGGCGGATCGGGCGGCCATGGCGGACGCGGCGGCTGGCGAGGCCAAGTCGCGGGCCGCGGCCAGGGCCGAGCCCACCGAAACCGAGTCCGAACTGACCTTGGACCGGCCCGTCGCCAGCGTCGGGTTGCGACGCCGCGCCGGGGCCAAGATCGACACCGTCGACCCGCTGGCGGTGCTCGCCCACGGCAAGGGCGGCGCCGAGCGGGCCGTGGCGGCCGCGCCGGCGCCGGCCCCCCTCCCCACCGCCGAGCTCCCTGGGCCCGAGGGCACGTCGGCCCTGCGCGCGCCGCTGCAGGGCACCATCATCAGCCGCGCCGTCCAGGTCGGCGACGCCGTGCGCATCGGCCAGGCGGTGGCGATCATGGAATCCATGAAGATGGAGCACGTGATCACCGCCCACGTCGCCGGCTACGTGCGCGAGTTCACCGTGACGCGAGGGCGATGCGGTGTTCGAAGACCATCCGCTGGCCTTCATCGAGGAGGCCGATCTCGGCGAAGCCGGCGCCGACGAGACCGAGGACGTCGATCCCGATCACATCCGCCCCGACCTGGCGCTGGTGCTGGAGCGGCACGCCAAGACCCTCGACGCGGCGCGCCCGGACGCGGTCGCCCGCCGCCGCAAGACCGGCCAGCGCACGACCCGCGAGAACATCGACGACCTGCTCGATCCCGGCTCGTTCGTCGAATACGGCGCGCTCACGGTAGCCGCTCGCCGGCGTCGCCACTCGCTCGAGGAGCTGATCGACACGACCCCCGCCGACGGCCTGGTGATGGGGCTGGGCCGGGTCAACGGCGAGCTGGTCGGCGAAGAGGCGGCGCGCTGTGCGGTGATGGCCTACGACTACACGGTGCTGGCCGGCACCCAGGGCGCGTACAACCACCACAAGATGGACCGCGTGATCGAGCTGGCCGAGCGCTGGCTGCTGCCGACGGTGTTCTTCTGCGAGGGCGGCGGCGGGCGGCCGGGCGACACCGAGGGCGGCGGCGGGGGCGGCACGCGCGGGTTCGAAACCTGGGGGCGGCTGAGCGCGCTCGCGCCCACCGTCGGCATCACCTCGGGCCGCTGTTTCGCCGGCAACGCCTCGGTGCTGGGGTGCTGCGACGTGATCATCGCCACCAAGGGCTCCAACATCGGCATGGGCGGGCCGGCGATGATCGAGGGCGGCGGGCTGGGCGTCTTCCGTCCCGAAGACATCGGTCCGGTCGAGGTGCAGGAGCCGAACGGGGTGATCGACATCCTGGTCGAGGACGAGGCCGCGGCGGTCGCGGCCGCCAAGCAGTACCTCGCCTACTTCCAGGGCCCCGTTCGCGACTGGTCCTGCGCCGACCAGCGCCTGCTGCGCCGGGTGATCCCGGAGAACCGGCTGCGGGTCTACGACATCCGCGAGCTGATCCTGACGCTGGCCGACGAAGGCTCGGTGCTGGAGATCCGGCCGAACTTCGGGACCACGATGATCACCGCCCTGATCCGGATCGAGGGCCGGGCGATGGGCGTGATCGCCAACAATCCCAAGGTGCTGGGCGGGGCGATCGACTCCGACGGCTCCGACAAGGCCGCGCGGTTCATGCAGATCTGCGAAGCCTACGACCTGCCGATCCTGTCGCTCTCGGACACCCCCGGCATGATGGTCGGCCCGGAGATCGAGAAGACCGCACTGGTGCGGCACTGCTCGCGGCTCTTCATCATCGGCGCGAACCTCACCGTGCCGATGCTGAGCGTGTTCCTGCGCAAGAGCTACGGCCTTGGCGCGCTGGCGATGACGGGCGGCAGCTACCAGAAGTCGGCGTTCGCGGTGGCCTGGCCCACCGGCGAGTTCGGCGGCATGGGGCTGGAAGGCTCGGTGAAGCTGGGCTACCGCAACGAGCTGGCGGCGATAGAGGATCCGGCCGAGCGGCGCGCCAAGTTCGACCAGATGGTCGCCCAGGCCTACGAATCCGGCAAGGCGCTGAACCGCGCCACCAGCTTCTTCATCGACGACGTGATCGATCCGGCCGACACCCGGCGCTGGATCATGGGCGCCCTCACCAGCATGCCCGCGCCGCCGAAGCGGACTGGCAAGAAACTGCGGTGGATCGACGCCTGGTGAGCATGGCCTGACGAGGTCAGCGGAACGCCCGCCGAGCTGGCTGGCTCGGCGGGCGGCGCAACAGACCGTGCTGTGGCCTAGTGCTGGACGTGCTGCTGTTCGACGGGAATCCCGTTCACGATACCGCCGTGGGCCGGGCCACCGACAGGACCACCGTGGGTCGCAACGCCCTCGACCGGAATGCCATGCGTCTCCACGCCGGTGGGACGCGTCACGACGCCCACCGGATGGCCGACGACGCCGATCGGCTTGCGTCCGACGGGCCGGCCGATCGGACCAATACCCAGCGGTCCGCAATGGCGGTGGTGGTAGCGGTGGCAGCACCGCCGCGTATGACAGGGATGGATGATGATGCCGTGCACGCCGCCGCTGCCGTGCGGCGCGGGAATGCCGTTCACGGGCGCGGCTGAGGCGGGCAGCTGCATCGCGCCGACGCTGACCGCCATCGCGGCCGTAAGCCATAGTCTTTTCATGGATTTCCTCCCCCGGATTGAGCCTTACGCCTTGCGGGAACGCATGTGACGCGTGCGAAATATGCGCCAGTTAAGCTACGATCACAACGCGAACATCGTCGAGACTCGCGCGGCTGAACTGGAGCGGGGCAATGGCCTTTCCCGATCGGACCCTGCGGTGGCGGCCCCGGCGCCCGGCGGGCGGCGGCTGGCTGGGCGCGATCCTTTCGCTCCAGTTGGCGGCGCTGGCGGCGCTCTGGCCGGCCCGCGCCGCATCGCCCGAGCCGTTCACCGACGCCAGCTTGCAGGCGCTGCTGAAGCACGATCCGGCCACCGGACGACCGGTCGATACGGTCGCCGAGCTCGTGCCGCTGCTGCCGAGCGCGCTGCGGGCCAACTTCACCCTGGTTTACGACAGCCGCAGCCCGTTCAAGGACGTGATCACGCCGACAACCCCGCGGGTGATCCTGTTCACCGACGACGGCCGCTTCATCATCACCTTCATCGGCGATCCCAAGGCGCCCGGCCACGACCTGGTCGAGACCATGAGTTTCGACGGCGAGACCGCCCAGTTCAAGCTGAACGCCTACGTGCTGCCGGCGGCCCAACGCGCCGGGTGGTCGCCGTCGGCCAAGGCGGCGAACTGCGCCGGCTGCCACGGCGCCGACGCCCGGCCGATCTACGACTCCTACCCGCTCTGGCCCGGATTCTACGGCTCGGTGCTCGACACCTTCTTCCGCGACAAGATCGGACGGGCCGAGTTGAAGAAGTACCGCGCGTTCCTGGCGGGTCCCGCCAAGACCGGCGTCTACCGCGACCTGGTGTTCCGGCCAGGCAGCCCGACCTCGCCCTATCTGAACCCCAAGCTCGCCCGCAACCACTCGGTCGAGGTCGATCCGAAGGCGTTCCCGTTCCTGCCCAACACGCGCCTCGGCATGGCGCTGACCGAGCTGAACCGCGCCCGCATCTACCGCAAGCTGGCGGCCGCGCCGGGTTTCGCCGCGCACGAGAAGGACATCCTGGCCGAGCTGCTGGAATGCCCCGGCGCGCCGCGGCCAAGCCGTGCGGCGGTCCGCGCCGTACGCGACGCGCTCTACGCCGAGAACGAGGCCCGGCTGAAGCGCCTCGGCGGCCAGCCGAACGACCCGGCCGTGAGCATCTTCGGCATGGAGGAGCTGAAGTTCGTGCACGCCCTGGCCGAGCTCGACGACATCGCCGCCCGCGCCGGGGCCGATCGCAGCGACTGGTCGATGGCGCTGGAGCCGAAGTCGGCGTCCTACTTCGACGGCATCCTCAGCGGCATGGTCGGCCAGCGCAGCTACTATCTGAAGGAGGACCTGATCTACGAGATGCTGGGTCACCTCGACCTGACCGAGCCCGCCTTCATCCGCTACAGCGACTCCTATGGCGCGTTCACCGACATCGGCTATCCGTTCGGGCATCGACCCGACCTGAAGCTGGCGATCAAGGCCTGCCCTATGCTGACCGGCGCCAAGGTCCCGCGCCACGCCTGAGTCTGTAAACGTTTGCTGCGTCGCTCAGCGACCCTGGGCCAGTGGCTTGAGCGCGCCGTCGGCCACCGGTCCGGTCGTCGCCCGGGCCGTGAACTGCGCGGCCTGCACCTTGATCCGGTCGGCCGGCTTTGCGCCCGCCAGCCACGCCAGCATCGCCGCCGCCGAGGCGCGGCCCATGCGCTGCGGGTCGATCGCGACGGCGCTGACGCCGCGACGGCGGTGATAGCCCTCGGCGCCGATCTCGCTGATGGAAATCACGTTCAGGTCCCGTGGAACCGAGACGCCGGCTGCCGCGCAGGCGGCGATCAGACCCCGTGCGTGCGGATCGGGCGCGACGACCGCCGTTGGCCGCGGCTTGCGCGCCATCAGCCCGGCCAGCACGCCGCGCATCCCCTCGGACTCCCACGTCTCGACCAGCTCGACCGAGAGGCCCTGCGCCCGCAGTCCATCCGCGATCGCGTTCACCGCCGGCGCACGCGGCTCGCCGCGCAGGACGGCGACGCGGGCGTGGCCCAGCCGGCTCAAGTGCTCCGCCAGCGCCTTCGCCGGCTCGCTGAAGATCGGGAACACCACCGGCAGCTCCGCGAACGCGGCGCCCTTGCCAAACATGGCGAGCATCGGGATCCCGGCCGTGCGATAGGCGGCCAGCGCCTCGCCATGGCCCCGCGGGGCGATGCAGAACAACGCATCGACGCGTCGCTCCAGGAACCGCCGCATCAGCAGGTCGTAGCGGCCCGCGTCACCGCGCGCGGTCGAGATCAGCAGCGAGTAACCCGCCTCCTCGATCGCCTCGCTGAGCGCATCGAGCAGGTCGATGCCCAACGTGTTGCGCAGGTCGGAGAAGATCAGGCCCATGGTCATGGTGCGGTCGGCGCGCAGCGAGCGGGCGGCCTGGTTCGGTACGTAGCCCAGCGCGCGCACCGCCTCATCGACCCGCGCCCGGCTCGCCGCTGAGACGGCCAGGCCGTTGAGCGCGCGCGAGACCGTGGCGATCGAGACATCCGCTCGGGCGGCGACGTCGTGCAGGGTGACCTTCATCGGCCGGATGGCTCCTCAGGTCGCTGGTTCCGACACCATGCGCATTGCCGGCAGCGCTGTAAACGTTTAAGGCCATGAACGCCAGGTCAACGAGAGGCGAACAACGCCCCGCACGGCCCGGGAGGCAGCATGGACCGCATCCGTTTCGGCGTCTTCGACCACATCGAGCACCTGCCCGGCGTCTCGCTGAGCCAGCTCTACGCCGACCGCCTGACCCAGCTGGAGGCGCTCGATGAGGCCGGCTTCTTCGCCTACCACCTGGCCGAGCACCACACTCCGGCGGTGCACTCGATGGCGCCGTCACAGAACGTGTTCCTGTCGTCGGCGGCGCAGCGCACGAAGCGCCTGCGGTTCGGGCCAGGCGTCTACGTACTGCCGCTGCACCATCCGCTGCGCCTGATCGAGGAAGTCTCGATGCTGGATCACCTGTCGGGCGGGCGGCTGGAGATCGGGGTCGGCCGCGGCGGGGTCCTGGAAGCCTATTTCTGGGGTCAGGAAGGCGACGAAGCGGCCAACGCCCAACGCTACGAGGAGGTGCTCGGGGCGCTGAGGCGCGGTCTCGCCAACGACGAACTGACCTACCGCGGCCAGCACTTCAACTTCGACCGGGTGCCAATGCGCCTGCGCCCGCTGCAGCAGCCGACGCCGCCGTTCTGGTACATGCGCAACCCCGAGACCGCCGCGGTGAACGGGATGAACTGCATCGTGGTCGGCTCGCTGGACACGCTGGAGGCCAACGTGATCCGCTACCGACGGATCTGGGCCGAGCACAACCCGCCTATGACCGCCCAGGGCCGGCCGCCGTTGATCGGTCTGGTGGTGCACACCCTCCTGGCCGAGGACGAACAGACCGCGATCGCCGCGGCCGAGCCGGCGGCGAAGGCCTACGGCTACAACCTGGGCGCCCCGCGGCGACTGGAGGCCGAGCGGCGCGGCCTGACCCAATTCACCCAGCGGGCCGACAGCGGCGCGCCGCAGCGGGGCGGACCGGAGCGGCACCGCGCCGTGGAGGAGCGGCGCGACCTCGACGCCTCGCTGCAGGGGCTGGCCAAGGAGGAGCGCGAACAGCGCGATGCGCGGCGCCGCACGCCAGGCGGCATCCCCGGGTTCGTGGTCGGCACGCCGCAGACGGTGCTGGGATATTTCGAGGAGTATCTGAAGACCGGCGCCAACTACATGGTGCTCTCGTTCCAGTGGGGCAGCCTCAGCCACGAGCAGGCGATGCGCTCGATCCGGCTGTTCCGCGAGCACCTGGCGCCGCGGTTCGCGCTCGCCGACCCCTTCACGTTCACCGCTGCCGACGCCGCGCACGCCCGCGGGGTCGCCCCGATCGGAGCCCAGCCATGAAGACCTGTTTCCTTGGCACTGGCGGCTACGTCGGCGAGGTCGCCTCGCGCGGCTGGCCGGTCCCGCCCGAGCAGTGCAGCCGCGAAGAAGCGATGCGCTCGATGGACACGGCGATCCGGCAATACAAGCTGGCCGAGGAGGTCGGCTTCGACTGGGTCTCGATCTCCGAGCACCACTATTCGCCCGGCCTGATGACGCCCAATCCCGCCATCCTCGCCGCGGCGATCAGTCAGCAGACCTCGCGGGTCAGGATCGCCCTGCTTGGGCCGCTGGTGCCGCTGATCAATCCGGTGCGCACGGCCGAGGAGATCGCCATGCTCGACGCGCTCAGCCATGGGCGCGTTGTGGTGCTGTTCCTCAAGGGCACGCCCAACGAGCACGCCACCTACGGCACCAATCCGGGCGAGACCCGCGAGATCACTCAGGAAGGGGTGCAGCTGATCATGCGCGCCTGGACCGAGCCGCAGCCGTTCAGCTGGGAGGGCAAGTTCTTCCGTTTCCGGACGGTTTCCGTCTGGCCCCGGACGGTTCAGGACCCACATCCGCCGATCTTCTATTCCGGCAACAGCGACAAGTCGGCGCAGTTCGCCGGCCGGCACGGCCTGTCGATCGCGATCGGCTTCGCGCCGCCGCCGAAGGTCAGGCAGCAGGTGGAGATCTACAAGAAGGCGGCGCGCGAGGCCGGCTGGGAGCCGACCCACGACAACGTGCTCTATCGCGGCCGCATGATCGTCGCCGAGACCGATTCCGCCGCCGACGAGATCGCCAACCGGATCGGCATCCGCACCGGACCCGCTGCGCCCGGCGGGGGCCAGGGCGGCGGCGATCCCACCGCGGGCGTGGCCGGGGTGCAGCTGCTGGGCGGGCTGGAGACGGTGCTGGCCAAGGCCAGGCAACTGCACGAGGCCGGCGTCGGCATCCTCGACGTCGGCGTGGCCGGCGGCGGCATGACCCGCTCGCTGGAGCTGTTCGGTCGCCGCTTCGCCCCGGCCCTGGCCGAGATCAACTGAAGGACCGGCCGCATGACCTTGACCGACAAAGCCACGACCGCCGGCCCACGCGTGACTGAGAGCGGCGCGGGCCGGCCGGTGCTGGCGCTGGGCGCGGATTTCGCCGACGCCGCCGGGTTCCAGGCGCTGGCGCGGCGCTTCCGGGTTTTCGCGCTGACGTCCGACGAGACCGATCCGATCAGGGTCGGCGCGGCCGCCGCCGACTGGATCGCCGCGAGCCGGTTCGAGAAGCTGGGCGTCGTCGGCATCGGCGCGGCCGCCGGCGCGGCGCTCGCAGCGTGCGCCGCCGCGGGGGAGGCCGTCGACGCGCTGGTGCTGGTCTCGCCTCAGGGGCTGCCGCTGGGCGAAGCCGACGGCCCCCTGAAGCCGCTGCTGAAGGACGTGGCGACCCCGAAGTGTGTGCTGATCGGCGATCGCGACGCCGAAGCCCGCCAGCTGGCCGCCTACCGCACCGAGCTCTCGCGCAGCCATGTCGTGCTCGTGTTCGACGCCGGCCCTGACGTCGTGCGCGATCGCCCAGACGCCTTCGCCAGCGCCGCGGGCGATTTCCTCGACCGCCAGGGACGCTTCAACTTCGTCAGCGAGAGCGTCGCCATCTCGGCGTGACCAGGCGGGGGTCCGCCCAGGCCAGGTTGGGGCGTCCGGACGATCGGCGCTTGTGCGACAGCCAATAGCGGTCAAGATGTCCGAGGCATTGGCCGGGCGGCAGGGCGTTTCAGACAATATGGTGGCGACCACAGTCGAGGGCGTTGGCCCGGCGCAGCGCAGCGCTTTCTGGCCAGCGGCCACCCTCGTCGTTGTCGGGATCTTCAGCACCACGCTGGCGCAGGAACAGGCGCTGGGCCGTCTGCCGCTGCAGAACCTGTTGAAGAACGAGCTGCACGCCAGCCGCAGCGCCTCGGCCGCGTTCTTTTTCCTCGCGGGCCTGGCTTGGTACTTCAAGCCGCTCGCCGGCATCCTGACCGACGCGTTCCCGATCCTCGGCAGCCGCCGCAAGACCTACCTGCTGCTGGCCGCGACCCTCGGCGCGGCCGTGTGGGTCAGCGTGCTGGCGGTCCCGCACCAGTACGAGGCGCTGCTATGGATCATGGTGCTGCTTGGCGTCTTCATGATGCTCGCCAGCACGGTGGTCGGGGCGGTGCTGGTCGAGACCGCCCACGCCTTCGGCGGCTCCGGGCGGCTGACGGCGCTTCGCTTCTTCGTGCAGTACTGTTGCGCGATCATCGCCTCGCTGGCGGGCGGCTATCTCGCCAGCATCTGGTTCGGTTGGACGATCGCCCTCTGCGCCGGCGTGCTGTTCCTGATCGTCCCCGCCGCGGCGCTGCTGCTGCGTGAGGAGCCGGTTAGGGCCAGCTCCGCGGAGATCCTCGCCGGCGCCGGCCGCCAGCTGAAACGGATCGTCGGCGCGCGGACGATGTGGGCGGCGGGCGGGCTGATCGCGTTCTTCTATATCGCGCCTGGCTTCACCACGGCGCTGTTCTACAAGCAGCAGACCGAGCTGCACATGGGAACGCCGGCGCAGGGGTTGCTGAACACAGTCGCGGCCCTGGCCGCCATCGCCGGGGCCGTCACCTACGCCTACGTCTGCCGCCGCCTGCCGCTGCGCACTTTGCTGCTGGCGTGCCTCTCGATCGCGACCGTCACCACCCTCGGCTATCTGTTCTACTCGTCCGTGGGCAACGCCTATGCGATCGAGGCGGCGCACGCCTTCGGCGGGGCCCTCGCCACGACGGCGCTGGTCGACCTCTCGGTTCGGGCGACGCCGAAGGGCAGCGAGGGGCTTGGCTACGCGCTGATGATCAGCATCAGCAACTTCACCCGCTTCGGCACCGACTGGCTGGGGTCGGAGATGCTCGATCATTGGCGCATGCCCTTCAGCGAGCTGGTGCTGGTCAACGCCGTGACCACGCTGATCGCCGTCCCTCTGGTGTTGCTGCTGCCGCGCGTGCTGATTTCAACCCGCGATGGCGAGACGCAGACTGGCGGCTGACGCCCCGCGCGCCAGCTTGACGTGCGTCAAGGCTGCGCGAGGTCCGCGAGCCTAGTAGACTTGCGGCGCGCGGCTTTCCCGCGCTGCGGAGCCGTCCCCGATGCGCCACGCCGTGATTCTTTCGCATCCCGACCCGGCGAGCTTCAACGCCGCGGTCGCCAGAACCTACGCCGCGAGCGCGCAGGCGCTGGGCCAGACGGCCGAGGTGCGCGACCTCTACGCCGAGGGCTTCGACCCACGCCTGCCGGCGAGCGAATTACCGTGGAGCGAGCACTTCGCGCTGGCGCCGGCGATCGTGGCGGAGCGAACCTGGCTGGCGGCCGCCGATGTGATCGCGCTGGTCTATCCGTTCTGGTTCAACGCGCCGCCGGCGATGCTGAAAGGATACGTGGAGCGGGTGTTCGGCGGCCTGGCCGACGATCCGTCAGGCGGCGGGACCCGACCACGTTTGAGTGGCAAGCGCCTCATCTCGATCTCGACCTCCGGCGCGCCCGACGCCTGGGTCAATCAGACCGGTGCGGCCGAGCGGCTGCGCGCGAGTTTCGACGACCACGTTGCGGCGGTGTGCGGCCTTGCGGTCACCGACCACCTTCACCTTGGCGGCGTGACGCCCGGCATCCGCGAGGACGCGGCGCAGGCGATGCTGGATCAGGTCGGCCAGCTGGTGCGGCGCCACTTCGGCCCGGCCCGCGCGACCAGCTGAGCCATGACCACCCGCAATCTCGACGCGCTGTTCAACCCGCGCGCCATCGCCCTCGTCGGCGCCAGCAACCATCCAGGCTCGGTCGGCGCAGTGCTGGCGCGGAACCTGATGGAGAGCGGGTTCAAGGGACCGGTGATGGCGGTGAACCCGCACGAGAGCGCCGTGCGCTCGGCCTTGAGCTATCACCGCCTCGCCGACCTGCCGACAGCGCCGGAGTTGGCGGTGATCGCCACCCCGCCCCACACCGTGCCGGCGCTCGTCGCCGAGCTGGCCGGGCTGGGCTGCCGCGCGGCCGCGGTGATCACGGCGGGGTTCGGCGAGGCCGGCGGCGAAGGCGCGGACCTGCGGCAGCAGATGCTGGACGCCGCCCGGCCGGCCCTGATGCGGATCGTCGGACCGAACTGCCTGGGCGTGATCTCGCCAGCCGAAGGCGTCAACGCCAGCTTCGCTCAGCTGACGCCGAGACCGGGCCCGGTGGCCCTCGTCGCTCAGTCGGGCGCGATCACCACCGCGGCGCTCGATTGGGCCGACGCCCGCGGCTACGGGTTTTCGCGGATCGTGACGCTGGGCGACGTCGCGGACGTCGATTTCGGCGACATGCTCGACTTCCTGGCGCTCGACGAGGCCACCGCCAGCGTGCTGCTCTACGTCGAGAGCGTCACCGACGCGCGCAAGTTCATGTCGGCGGCGCGCGCGGCGGCCCGGACCAAGCCGGTCGTCGTGATCAAGGCCGGCCGCAGCGCGGCGGGGGCCAGGGCCGCGATGAGCCACACCGGGGCGTTGGCCGGCGCCGACGCGGTCTACGACGCGGCGTTCCGCCGGGCCGGCCTGCTGCGTGTCTATGAACTGCGCGAGCTGTTCGACGCGGTCACGACCCTCGCGTCCGGCATGACCGTGCGCGGCGACCGGCTGGCGGTGATCAGCAACGGCGGCGGCGCCGGAGTGCTCGCCGCCGACGCGGTGGACGCCCGCGGCGGGCGGCTGGCCGAGCTCGCGCCCGAGACCATGGCGGCGCTCGGCCTCGCGCTGCCGGCGGCCTGGTCGAAGGGCGATCCGGTCGACATCCTGGGCGACGCCGGGCCAGAGCGCTACGAAGCGGCGCTCGCGGCCGTCCTCGCCGGGCCGGGCGCCGACGCGGTCCTGGCGATCAACTGCCCCACCGCCGTCACCGATTCCACCGCGGCGGCGCAGGCCGTGCTGAGGGCGATCGAAAGCCGCAACCCGCGTCCCACCGTGCTGACGTGCTGGCTCGGCGAGACGGCGCCCGCGAAGGCCAGAGCGCTGTTCTCCGCGGCTCGGGTGCCGTCGCACGAGACCCCCGACGAGGCGGTGCGGGCGTTCATGCATCTGGCCGACCACGCCCGCAACCAGCAGCTGCTGATGCAGGCGCCGGCCGACCGCGCCGGCCCCGCGCCGGACCTGGCGAAAGCCGCCGCCGTCGTCGGCGCGGCCCTGGCCGAGGGGCGCGATATGCTCTCCGACGCCGAGGCCAAGGCCGTTCTGGCCGCCTACGGAGTCCCGGTGCTGGCTACGGAGACGGCCGACTCGCCCGAAGCGGCCGCCGAGATCGCCCGGCGCATCGGCGGTCCCGTCGCGCTGAAGATCCTGTCGCCCGACATCACCCATAAGTCGGACGTCGGCGGCGTCGCGCTGGACCTGACGCCGGAGGCCGTCGAGGCGGTGGCGCGGGCGATGCTGGCCCGCGTCGCCGCGGCCGCGCCCAACGCGAAACTGACCGGGTTCACCCTGCAGGCGATGGCGGCGAAGCCGCGGGCGCACGAGTTGATCGCCGGCCTCGCCACCGATCCCACCTTCGGTCCGATCGTGCTGTTCGGCGCGGGCGGGACGGCGGTCGAGGTGCTGGCCGACCGCGCGGTCGGGCTGCCGCCGCTGAACGAGCACCTGGCGCGGGACATGATCGCCCGCACCCGCATCGCCCGGCTGCTCGCCGGCTATCGCGACCGGCCGGCCGCGAACGAGGCGGCGATCGTCGACGTCCTGATCCGACTGGCGATGCTCGCCGCGGCTATTCCAGCGATCGCCGAGCTCGACATCAATCCGCTGCTGGCAGACGAGTCGGGCGTGCTGGCGCTGGACGCCCGCGTCCGGGTCGCGTCCGGGCCGCGTCCGGCGCCGGCGATCCGCCCATACCCCGGCGAGCTTGCCCGCCCGCTTCAGCTCGGCGCCGAGACGCTGGAGTTGAGGCCGATCCGGCCGGAGGACTCCGGGCGGCTCGCCGATCTCGTCGCGCGGTCCGACGCCGAGGACGTGCGTCTGCGCTTTCGCGGCGGCCTGCGCCACCTGCCGCAGGCCTGGGCGGTGCGGTTGTCGCAGATCGACTACGACCGCGAAATGGCGTTCGCGGCGGTGGAAGCCGGCGCCGATATCGCCGCCGTCGCACGGCTGGCCGGGGATCCGGAAGGCGAGACGGCCGAGTTCGCCCTCTTCGTGCGATCGGACCGCCAGCGACAGGGGCTCGGACGGTCGATGATGGACGCGCTGATCGGATACGCCCGGTCCCGCGGCTACCGCGAGCTATGGGGCGCCATCGCCCACGAGAACAATCGGATGCTGGATCTGGCGCGAGAGCTTGGGTTCAAGGTCCGGCAGGACGCCGACGCGACGCTGCTGCGCGCGACGCTGGCGCTGGCCTGACGGGCGTGTCCGTCAGTGCCCTGTCTCGCCGACGCGCTTGGCGGGCGTGACCTGGCGGGCGACGGGTTCCGGCGGCTTGCCGAGGCTCACGTAGAGCGAGACGACGAACAAGGTGACGCCAAACAGCACGAAGCTGAGCGTGATGGCCGCGAGGATCACAACCTGGATCGTGGACATGTGGCTCATGCGCGGACGCTCCTATTCGCAGAGTTCGGCAAGGGCGGCGCGGCGAACCAGACGCACCCTGCGGCACCCGTCCACCTTGATCAGGCCGTCCGCCTGAAGCTGAGTCAGCGTCCGGGACACCGTCTCGATGGTCAGGCCCAGGTAGTCGGCGATGTCTTGGCGCGACATCGGCAAGGTCACTTCGTCGACTTGCCCAAGGCGGCCGGCCAACTCGAGCAGGAAGCTCGCGACGCGCTCGGCGGCCGACCGGCGACCGAGGGTCAGAACGTGATCCTGGCAGCGCTGCAGCTCGGCCAGCGCGTGACGCCACAGGCGCTCGGAATGGTCCAGCTCCGCCATCAGCGTCGAGCGACGCGCGACGACGACCACCGCGTCCGTAAGGGTTTCGGCCGCCGATCGGCGCATCGCCCCCAGTTCGACGCCGAACACGTCCCCCGGCAGGTAGAATTCCGCGATCTGACGACGCCCGTCCGACAGGATCCGCATCGAGCGCACCGCGCCGGCCACCACCTTGTAGACACAGTCCGCCGGGTCGCCTTCGCCGAAGATCTCGTGATCGCGGCCGAAGTTCCTCGCGATTCCGATCAGCTTCAACTCGTCTCGACCCGCGCCCGTCGAGGCGACGTTCGTCGAGACTTCCGGGCTGCGAGCGTGCGCGAGAGCTTGGTTTTGCATGGCTGTTTTCCACCGAGAACCGATGGTCCAGGGGTAGCCCCGCGCCACGGCGGGCGAAATTCGTGTCATGTCCCTAAGGGCTGGTACTGAGGCGCCAGCGGATTTCGCCTCTCGTAGGCGGCAAGAACTTGACATCGATCAAGGCGGTCCAGGGCCAGGTTGACGATGTCTGAGCGATGTCCGCCGTCTTCGCCGATCCGCCGCGCATCACGATTGTCGAGGACGATCGGTCGCTGCTCGGGGCGCTGGCGTTCGCCCTGGAGGCCGAGGGCTACGAGGTCAAGGCCTACGCCGCGGCCGCCGGTCTGCTGGCGGCGCCGCCGCAGGCCGACTGCCTGGTGATCGACCAGAAGCTGCCGGACATGGAGGGCCTCACGCTGATCGGTCGCCTGCGTGCGCTGGGCGTCGACACCCCCGCGATCCTGATCACGACCGGGCCGGACGAGCGGTGCCGCAAAGCCGCGGCGGCCGCGGCGGTGACCATCGTCGAGAAGCCGCTGGTCGACGGCCAGCTGCGGCGCGCGATCGAGACCGCCGTGCGGCAAGCCCGCAGCTAGAGCGCGTTCAGCAAGAGCGGAATCGCTTTTGCGGTTCGAACGCGCTGCAGATTCAAAGGTTAGAGCACGATAGGGTTCCGATCGGTTCGATCTGAACCATCGTGCTCTAGGCGATACCGGCCACCAGCGCGGCGCGGATCAGGTCCGAGAGGCTCTTGGCCTGCATCTTGGTCATGACGTGTGCGCGGTAAATCTCCACCGTCCGCGGGCTGATATCCAGGTCGTAGGCGATCACCTTGTTGGCCTTGCCGGCCACGAGGCCCTCCATGACCTGTCGCTCGCGCATCGAAAGCGTCTCGATCCGGCGCATGAACTCGGCTCGCTCGCCATCCTGGGCCTCGGTCCGATCGCCGCGCTGCAGGGCGCCTCGGATCGCGCCGAGCATCGTCTCGTCGTCGTAGGGTTTCTCGATGAAGTCGATGACCCCGGCCTTCATCGCCTCGACCGCCAGCGGCACGTCGCCGTGGCCGGTCATCACGATGATCGGCAGCGAAACACCCAGCGCCCCAAGCCGGCGGACCAGTTCGATGCCGTCCATCTCCGGCATCCGCACGTCCGTCACCACGACGCCCCTGGCGTCCTGAGCCACCTGGAGGAACTCGATTGCGCTCGGATAGGTCTCCACCGGCACGTCGGCGGTGGAAAGCAGGAACGAGAGCGACTCGCGCGCGTCATCATCGTCGTCGATGACGTGCGCCTTCGGTTCAGTCATTCGCCCCGACCTCCGCGGCCGGCAGGGTGAAGGCGAAGGTGGCGCCGCCGCCTTCGTTGTTCTCTCCCCAGATCGTCCCGCCGTGGGCCTCCACGATGGTGCGGCAGATCGACAGGCCCACGCCCATGCCTTCCTTCTTCGTGGTCATGAATGGCTCGAAAAGGCGATCAAGCACCTCGTCTTTGATGCCCGAGCCGGTATCCGAAACCGCCACGACCGTAAATCCATTTCCACTGGCCGTCACGCGCACGGAAAGCTCCGTCCGCTCGGCGCCTCGCATCGCATCGACGGCGTTGCGCAAGAGGTTGAGGACCACCTGCTGGATCTGCACCCGATCGGCCACGACTCGGTCGGCGTCCGGGTCAAACCGCATGGTGACCCGGATGCCGAGCTCCCTGGCGCCGACCAGGGCCAGGGCGCTCGCCTCCTCGATCAGCTTGGAGATGCTCTCGACCTGACGCTCGGTCTCGCCGCGCCCGACGAAGTCTCGCAGCCGGTGGATCACGTCGCCGGCGCGCAGCGCCTGATCGCCCGCCTTGTCGAGGGCTTCGCCGAGACGGGCGAGGTCATTCGGATCGCCGCGGTCGAGCAGCCGGCGCGCGCCGCGGACGTAGTTGGCGATCGCCGAGAGCGGCTGGTTCAACTCGTGCGCAAGCGCCGAGGCCATCTCCCCCATGGCCGTGAGCCGCGAGACGTGAACCAGCTCGCTCTGCAGTTCCTGCAGCCGCGCCTCGGTCTGCTGGCGCTCCGTCAGATCGCGGATGAACCCGGTGAAGAACCGCCGCTCGGCGACCTTCATCTCACCCACCGCCAGTTCCATTGGAAAGGTCGAGCCGTCGCGCCGCATGCCCACCACCACCCGGCCGACGCCGATGATCCGCCGCTCGCCCGTCGTGAGGTAGCGCAGGAGGTAGCCGTCATGCTGCTCGCTGTAGGGCGCCGGCATCAGCATGTTGACGTTCTTGCCCATCACCTCGGCCGTGCTCCAGCCAAAGAGGCGTTCGGCGGCGGCGCTGAACGACTGCATCCGCCCCTTCTCGTCGATCACGATCATCGCGTCCGGAACCGTGTCGAGAATGGACTGCAGATGCGCCTCGCGCTCACGCAGGTCCCGCGATCGCATGTCGCCGCGACGCCGGTTGGTCTCGGAATGCTGTCCGCCGATCGCCAGTCCGACGCTGATGGCCAGGAAAAGACTCAGCGGGGCGGCGTCCACGTGGCCGGCCCGGGCCGCTTCGATGAGGTAGGCGGCGAAGGCGGACAGCAGCGTCGCCACCAGACTTGGCGCCGCGCCGCCGAGGGCCGCGGCGACCAGAACCGGAGGGATGAACATCAGAAAGAGGGAATGCTCGCCGAAGATCGGATCGAGCAGAAGCCGCAGCGCGGCCGCCAGCCCGACGCCGATGGTGGCCATGGAATAGGCCCAGAGGGCGCGGCGCTCCAGCCTCACTCGAATTCTCCCCCACCCCACACCAAGCACGGGCCGCGCCTGACGCCTTGATCTGGCTCAAGACACGCGTGCTCTTCTTCCGGCTACTTCTGGATCTTCAGATAGTCGATGATTGCGCGGCGGGTCGCCGCGTCGTCGATGTCCCAGAACATTTCGGTGCCCGGCGCGAAGCCCTGCGTGTTGCGCAGGAAGGCGTCGAGCCTGGACGGGGTCCAAACGCCGACCGCCTCGCGCAGGGCGCCGGAATAGCGGAAGTCGCGGAGCACCGCGATCTTGCGCCAGACGACGCCTTTCAACGAAGGCCCGTTCACGGTGCTGGCGCCGTCTAGCGTGTGACACGAGGCGCAATTGGTCCTGAACGCCTCGCCGTCGTCGGCGGCGAGGGCCGGGCTGGCGAGCCCGAGAAGCAACAGGATGCAGGCGATGGTGCGCACGAGGCGCGATCTTGGCATGATCAAGGCTCCACCGTCGCGGGAATTGCGCCCGTCTGCTCACGCCCCGGCGCGGCCAGCAGGCCGCGGATCGCCTCGATCAGTCCGGCGCGCTCGGCGTCATCGCTCTCCGCCTCCAGGCGGGCGTCCAGCTCGCCGAGCAGCGCGGCGCGGGCGTTGTGCCAGTCGAGCCCCGCCGGCGCGGCCGGCGTGGCGCGCCCGGTGCTGAGCGCCAACGGCGCCGCGCCGGTCGTGGAAAGCGCGAACGACTGGTCGAGAACCGGCAACACGAGGCGGTCGGAGGGCATTCCCGCCGCGGCCAGGCGCGCGGCCAGCGCCTGGGCCGAGCTGGGCTCTCCGTGGCACAGGAACACCTTGCCGGCGACCGGCCGCCGGGCCAGCGCCCATGCGGCCAGGCCCGCCGCGTCCGCGTGCCCCGAATAGACATCGAGGCTGCGGACCTTCGCCCGAACGCGGATGTCCTCGCCCTGGATCCGGACCCGGCTCGCGCCGTCGGCCAGCAGCCGGCCGAGCGAGCCCTGCACCTGGAAGCCGGTCAACAGCACGGTGGCGTCCTCGCGCCAGAGCAACCGCTTGAGGTGCTTGCGGATCCGGCCCGCGTCGCACATGCCGCTGGCCGCCATGATCACATGCCAGCCGCGCAACCGTTCGAGCTGGTCGCTCTCGGAAGGCGCGCTCAGGAACCGCAGCCGTTCGCCGGCGTGGAGCGCTTCGAACGGGTTGCCGCCGGCGGTCGCGTTGTAGCCGCGCCTGAGGAACACATCGGTGACCTGGATCGCCAGCGGCGAATCCAGGAACACGTCCGCCTTCGGCGCCTCCCCGCGCTCCATCGCCTCCAGCAGGTCCGCCAGCAGCTCCTGGGTGCGCTCGACGGCGAACGCCGGCATCAGCAGCGGCCCGCCGGCCGCGTACGCCGCGCGCACCTCGGCCGCCAGCAGGCCGCGGCGCTGGTCGGGCGTCAGCGCCGGCCGCTCGCGGTCGCCGTAGGTCGACTCCATGATCAGATGGTCGATCCCGGCCGGCCCTTCGGGATCGGCCAGGAAGTCGCGACCGCCCGGACCGATGTCGCCGGAGAAGAACAGCCGCAACGGCCCATCGTCCTCGGACACCGTCACCTCGATCGACGCCGAGCCCAGGATGTGGCCGGCGTTCCACCAGCGGGCCGTCACCCCCGGCGCGACTTCGATCTGCTCGCCGAGCTTGACCCGGCGAAACAGCTCCATCGTCCGCGCCGCGTCCTTCTTGCCGTAGATCGGCGTCACCGTCGGGCGGCCGCGACGCTGGTTGCGCCGGTTGAGCTGCTCGACCTCGCTTTCCTGGATATGGGCGGAGTCCGCCAGCATGACTTCGCAGAGGTCGTGCGTCCCCGCCGTCGCCCAGATCGGCCCACGATACCCGGCGCGCTCGAGCTTCGGCAGCAGGCCGGAATGGTCGATGTGAGCGTGGGTGAGCAGCACCGCGTCCAGCCCTTTGGGATCAAACGGAAACGGCTCGTAGTTCAGCGCTTTCAGGCTCTTCGAGCCCTGGAACATGCCGCAGTCGACCAGGATCGCGCCGCGCGAGGTCTGCAAGCGGTAGCATGAGCCGGTCACGCAGCCGGCGGCGCCGTGGATGGTGAGTGTGGTGGCGCTCATCGGTCCTCGATCATCTGGCGCACCGCCTCTGCGAGCCTCGGCGCGAGCTGGGCGGCGTTGGTGGAATGGCGGACGGAGTTGGTCGAGACGATCCGGCGCGCGCCGGCGCGCTCCAGGCCGTCTGTGGCCGCCTCGCTCATCAGCGCGTGCGCCACGGCGATGTCGATCGTCGCCGCGCCCGCGCCGCGGGCGAGTCCGACCACCTGCTCGAGCGTCTGGCCGCTGGAGGCGACGTCGTCGATGATGACCACCGGTCGGCCGGCGATCGCAACCTGGGGCATCTTGATCGAGACGTCGCGGTCGCCCGCGCGGGTCTTCGTCAGGCAGATCGGCTCGCCGCCCAGGCGCTCGGCCCAGGCCCTGGTCCACGGCGCCGACTCGGCGTCAGGCCCAACGATGAGCGGCGGCGTCTGGTACGCCGGCAGCGCCGCCGCCAGCACATCGACCGCCATCAGGTTGATGGCGCGGGTCCCGACGGCCGACGCCAGGTCGGCGGTGCGATGCAGATGCGCCTGGACGGCGATGACGCCGTCGAACCTCGCCCCCACCAGCGGGGCGATCACGTCGCGGCTCAGGGGCTGGCCTGGCGCGAACACCGCGTCCTGGCGCAGGTAGCAGAAATAGGGCGCGACCAGGATCAGCCGCCGCGCGCCGGCGCGCCTGGCGGCGTCCGCGGCGAGCAGGAGGTCAACCAGCTTTTCGTTCGGGTGGTCCAGCGACCGGTAGATCACCGTCGTCTCGGCCGCCGGCGCGACGACCAGCGGCATGGTCTCGCCGTCGGGGAACCGGTGGACGCGCACCGGCGCCAGATCCGCGCCCAGCGCGCGCGCCAGCCGCTCAGCCGGCGCGGCCTCGTCGGCGAAACAGGCGACGGAGAGGCTCACTGGCCCGCATCCAGTCGGAAGCCGCCATCCTCATGCGCCGCCTCCACCGCGAAGCCGAATTCGGAGCGCTCCTCGCCGTGGATCCGGTAGAGCGGATCGCCGACGCGGACGCTGTCGCCGACGGCCTTCAAAAGCTGAATGCCTGCGCCGACGTCCGTGGGCGCCCCGGCAAGACGCGCGACCCGGGAGATCCGCAGGCAGTCGATCGCCGCTATCCTTCCGGCGCGCGGCGCGGTCACCTCGTGCGTCAACGGCCCGATCGCCCCCTTGATCGGGCTGGGACCCTGCGCCGCGATGATCTGGTCCAGCTTTCGGCGCGCCGCCCCCGAGGCGATCAGTTCGCGCGCCCGCGCCTCGCCCTGCCCGCCCCGCACCGCCGGGTCGACCTCGAGCAGGCGACCGGCCAGGCTAACAGCCTTGGCCTCGAGGTCCAGCGGGGCGTCCGCGCGACGCTCCAGCACGGCGAGCACGTCGATCGTTTCAAGCACCGGGCCGACGCCGCGACCGATCGGTTGCGAGCCGTCCGTCGTCACCACCTCGACCGCGATGCCCATCCGCGCCGCGACGAACTCGAACAGCTTGCGCAGTCGCAGCGCCGAGGCCGCGTCACGGATCTTGGCGGAAGGGCCGACGGGCATGTCGACCACCAGGTGGCTGGAGCCGGCCGAGACCTTCTTCGAAAGGATCGAGGCGACCATCTGTTCGGGCGTGTCGACCCCCAGCGGCCGCTCGACCGAGATCAGCACGTCGTCGGCAGGCGACAGGTTCACCCGGCCGCCCCAGACGATGCAGCCGCCGCAGCGCTCGACGACGGCGCGCATCTCGTCCTCGGTCAGGTCGACCCTGGCCAGCACCTCCATCGTGTCGGCGGTGCCTGCCGGCGAAGTGATGGCGCGCGACGAGGTCTTCGGGATCACCAGGCCGTGCGCGGCGACGATCGGTGCGACGATCAGGCTGGTGCGGTTGCCGGGAATGCCGCCGATGCAGTGCTTGTCCACCACGGTGCGCTCGCCCCAGCTGAGCCGGGCGCCGGCGGCGACCATGGCCTCGGTCAGCGCCAAGGTCTCGTCGGCGGTCATGAAGCTGGCGCAGGCGATCAGGAAGGCGGCGATCTCCATGTCGGAGACCCGGTGGCTGACCAGGTCGGCGACAACCTCGGCCATCTTGTCGGGCGACAGGGTCTCACCCTGGATCTTGGCCCGCACGGCGTCGAGGCTCTTCGGCGGCCGGGCAGGCGCAATCTCCACCAGGTCGCCGGCCGCGATGCACAGACGCCGGAACGCCGGCTGCGGCAGGCCGATCTCGTCGGCCGCCAGGCCCGCCCCCTCGTCGGCGATCATCGGCGAGGCGAGGATCGTGACGCCCCGGGCCTTCACCTCCAGCCGCCGCACGCCGGCCAGCCGCTCGGGCCGCAACACCACGTTGTCGCGCGCCAGCACGGCGACGTTCTCGCGGAAGGTGTCGAACGGCAGCGGCCGGGCCCTCAGCACGGCCCCTTGGCGCCCGGCTTCGATCATTCAACCTCCAATTTCGCGGACGAGCATGCCCCGCGGCGGGCCAGCCGCCTTGATCCAGATCATGCGGGCTCAGCGCGCCGCGAGCGCCGCGGAAAGCTCAGCGTCCCAACCGTAAACATCCGGCCGGAATCGCGCATGGCCGTCAGTATCGGCCAAGACCGTCCGGTAGACCACGAACACCGGTGGCTGGACCTTCAGCGCAACCGTCCGCGTCGCGCCAGCCGCGATCGCCGCGTCGACAGCGGCGCGATCCCAGCCCTGTCCGGCGAGCAGCGCCGTCGCCAGTTCGCGCGGCTTTTCCAGGCGCATGCACCCGTGGCTGAGCCAGCGCTTGTCGCGGGCGAACAGGGTGCGCGCAGGCGTGTCGTGAAGGTAGACGCCGAACGGGTCCGGCATCTCGAACTTGACGTAGCCGAGCGAGGCCTTGGGCCCGGGGCGCTGGATGACCTGGCCGTTCACGACGTAATAGTCGTTGCGCGCTAGGTAGCCGGGCGAGCGGCGGGCCTTCGGGAAGATCTCCCGCGCCGCGATCCCCGCCGGCACGATCCAGGGGGGATTGAACTTCACCGCCGTCACGCTCGAGACGAACGTGGGCGTGCGCCGGTCGGGTCGGCCGACGATCGCCCGCATGGTCAAGACGGGGGCGCCGCCGTCGAACAGGGTGGCGTCGGGCCCGCCGATGTCGACCTCGATGCGCAGCGGCGGCATCCGGCCCGGCAACCACCGCGCGCGCTCCAGGTTGGCCTCGATCGCCGCGAGCCGCGCGGCCGCTGGCACGTTGAGCGCGGCCAACGTGCCGGCCGCGAGCACGCCGTCGGCCTTCAGGCCGTGGTGTTCCTGGAACGACGCGAGCGCGGCGGCCAGAGCCGGGTCGAACAGGGTGAGCGCCGCCGGGTCGAGCGGGGACACCGGGGCCGATCCGTAGCCCTCGGTCGCCAGCCGCTGGCGCAGCACCGCCACGCGGGCGTCGCTGGCGCCGACTTTCAGCGGCGCGCCGACCGGCAGTGTTGGCCAGCCCCCCGCCGCCACGATCGCCTCATAGTCGTCGCGCATCCGGACCAGCGCGAGGTAGGCCGGGTCGACCCGCGCCTGAGCGCCGATCCAGGCCGCCACGGCGCCCGAGCTGCGCGCCGCCTCGACCTGGGCGGCCACGTTGTCGGCGGGCTTCAGCGCGAAGTTGCTGTCGATCGACCGCGGACTGGCGACGAGCCCGCGTTCGGCGCGCGCATAGGCGATCGCGGCGTCCATGAGCGGCTGATCGGGGTCGCCGCCGGCCGCCGGTGCGCCAACGGCGATGGCCGGCAGACCCTGGCTGGGCGCGGCGGCGATGGCGTCCGCGATGGCCTGCCGTTCCACCGATGTCAGCGGCGGCGGCGAAGCCACCACCGGGGCCGGGGCCGCAACCGGGGCCGTCTGGCTCGCGCAAGGACCGGGCAGCATGACGACCGCCAGGACCACCGGCGCGAGCAAAACGACGAATTGCATACGAGGAACTCCGACCCCTTGACACCAAGCATGCCCTGCCGCCGCCCCCACGTCCTTGACGCGCATCAAGCCGCCCTGCCCACCCCTGCGAAGACAGATCGCGCACGGCCCGGATCGGTTGCGCCATTGACATGGCGCGAGGTGTGGCGGGAGGTTCGCGCCGGCCGCCTCCGCGGCCACCTCGAAGGGGGCCCGCATGCTGGCCATGGCGCTGAATGCTCCCAACGCCGGCCTCCGCGCGGAGCAGCGCGAACCGCTCGAGCCGGGACCCGGCCAGCTGAGGCTGAGAGTCCGCGCCTGTGGGGTGTGCAGGACCGATTTGCACGTGGTCGACGGCGAGCTGCCCATGCGCCGGCCGAGCATCGTGCCGGGCCACGAGATCGTCGGCGTGGTCGAAGCGATCGGTGCGGGCGTCGAGCGGCGCCTTGGCGAGCGGCTGGGCGCCGCCTGGCTGGCCCACACCTGCGGCCGCTGCGCCTACTGCCTGGCCGGGGAGGAGAACCTCTGCGACGCGCCGGATTTCAACGGCTGGACCTGCGACGGCGGCTTCGCCGAGGAGGTGATCGTCGCCTCGGATTTCTGCTACCCGATCCCCGACGCCTTCGCCGACGCGGAGGCCGCGCCGCTGCTGTGCGCCGGGCTGATTGGCTACCGCAGCTGGACCAAGGCCTGCGAAGGCCGAGCGGTGAAGGCCCTCGGGCTTTACGGCTTCGGCGCGGCCGCGCACCTCCTGGCCCAGTTGGCGATCTGGAGCGGCCAGCAGGTCTACGCCTTCACCCGTCCGGGCGATGACGCCGCCCAGGGCCTGGCGCGGAGGCTCGGCTGCGTCTGGGCCGGCGCCTCCGAGGACCGCCCGCCCGCCGAGCTGGATGCGGCGATCCTGTTCGCGCCGGCGGGCGAACTGGTGCCGATCGCGCTCAGGGCCGTCCGCAAGGGCGGAATCGTGGTCTGCGGCGGCATCCACATGAGCGACATCCCGTCCTTCCCCTATTCGATCCTCTGGGAGGAGCGCCGGCTGGTGTCCGTCGCCAACCTGACCCGCGAGGACGGCCGCCGCTACCTCCCACTGGCCGCCGAGGCCGGGGTCAGGGCGGAGGTCACGCCCTACCCGCTCGCCGACGCCAACCGGGCGCTGGACGACCTGCGCGCCGGCGCGTTCACCGGCGCGGCGGTGCTGATCCCCTGAACGTGAACCGCTCGGCGCGGGGCGCGGGAATGCGCCGCACTTGGTGGAAGGCCGGCGGTGCAGTAGTTTCGTAACGGGCGGGCGCCTAGGATATCCGGCATGATCGCACGTCGTCGGCTGATTGGCGTAGGCTTGGGACTGGCGGGCAGCCTCGCGGCCGGTCCTGCGGCCCTGGCCCTGACTGCGCCCGTTCGCCGTCTCGCCTTCAACAATCTGCATACCGGCGAGACGCTGGACGTCGCCTATTTCGAGAACGGGGCCTATGTCGGCGACGCTCTGGTCGAGGTTAACCACGTGCTGCGCGACTATCGCACCGGCGACGTGCACCAGATCGAGCCGCGCCTGCTGGACCTGCTGACCGTGCTTTCGGCGTCGCTGGAGACCCGGTCGGCCATCGGCGTCATCTCCGGCTACCGCTCGCCGCAGACCAACGCGATGCTGCACCAGGAGAGCGGCCAGGTCGCCTCCGCACAGCCTGCATATGGTAGGCGAGGCGATCGACATCCGGATCCCCGGGATCGACAGCACCACCATCCGCGACGCGGCCCAGCGCCTGGCGATCGGCGGTGTCGGCTACTACCCCACCTCGGACTTCGTCCACGTCGACGTCGGCCGGGTCCGGCGGTGGCAGGGGTCCTGACGATTTCGGCTCAGAGGCCGAACGGATAGGTCTCGTCCTCCGCCTGGGTCACGCTCGCGGGCAACGGTCCCACGGCGCTGGTCTGGTCCATCCAGACGAAACCGTCGAACTGATCGGGCAGCGAAGAGCGTGCGTAGTGGCTCTGCAGCTCGGTCTGCGGCCTGTAGACGACGCCGATATAGCGCTCGAGCCGCGGTTCGCGCAGGTCGTGACGGACCGGCTCGTTTTCTCCGGGCCGCAGGTCGAGCAGGAAGGCCGGGACGCCGGTCTCGTGGCAGAGCGCCTCGTAGCTGTCGGCCCGCGAGGGTTTCACCGGCATCGCCCGGCCTGGCTCGTCCCAGTCGTCCGCGGCCATCACGGTCCCGGTATGCGTGCCGAAGCCGATCAGCGCCGCCTCGTGGCCGAAGCGTTCGCGGCAGAGCTGGCCGATGTTCAGCTCGCCGCGCTGAGCGCCCATGTCGGTGAAACGCGCGTCGCCGATATGGGAGTTGTGCGCCCAGACCACCGCCTTCGACCTCGGCCCCCTGAGCTCGAGGATGTGCTCCAGGGTCTCGAACATGTGCCGGTCACGCAGGTTCCAGGAACTCGTGCGAGCCGTAATACATCGCGCGGTAGTAGCGCTCGGCGTCGGCGACCACGCGGGCGTTCTGGGCCGCGTCGAAGAACAGCTCGCCGTCCTGGACGGCGTAGTCGAGCGCCTTGCCCACCATGTCCCGTAGCGTGGAAAGCACCGCGCTCTCGCACATCGCATAGCCGCGGCGCAGCGCGGCCATTCCGTAGCCGGACGGCTCGGCCGCCCAGGGCGCCAGGCAGGCGTAGCGCGCCCGCGCCTCGGCCGCGGCTGCGGGATCGATCTTGTCGAGATAGCGACAGCACCGCGGCCATCGAGGCGCGCATGTTGTAGAGGTCCAGGCCATAGAAGGCCGCGCGCCGATCCGCCGGCAGCGCGGCGTTGTGCGACCGCAGCCGGCCGACGAAGGCCGCGAACTCGCGGTTGCGCCACATCCAGGTCGGGAACCGGCTGAACGGCGGCGGCGTCATCGCGCGGTGCGGCCTCAGCCGGACGTGCCGGTCGACCGCAGCGGCGTCCGGCCAGTCCGCCTCGACCGCGACGATGTCGAAGCCGTGCCGCTCGATCAACCGTTGGGTGATCGCCGCGCGGGCCTGGTAGAACTCGCTGGTCCCGTGGCTGGCCTCGCCCAGCAGCACGACCCGGCTGTCGGCGTAGCGGTCGAACATCGCCGCGAACGCCGGATCGTCGATCGCCGGGAGCGGCTCCAGCGCGGCTTGCAGACGTCCGCGCGGGGTCGTCGCGGGCGGGCGCGCCCTTGGCTCGGCGGTCGGCGGCCCGGCGGGCCGAGCCGCGAGGTTGCGTTCGAACCAGTCGCCGGCGAGCCGCATCACCTCCTCGAGGGTCCCTGGCTCCTCGAACAGGTGCGTGGCGCGGGGAACCAGCGTCATCGCCTTCGGGCAGCGCAGCTTCGCCAGCGCGGCGCGGTTCAGATCGATCACGCCGTCATCATCGGCCCCCACGATGAGCAGGGTCGGCGCCGACACCGCGGCCAGCGCCGTCTCGCCGGCGAGATCGGGTCGGCCGCCACGGGAAACAACGGCCGCGGCGCGTTCGCCAAGGGCGGCGGCGGCTTGCAGCGCCGCGGCGGCGCCGGTGCTGGCGCCGAACAGGCCAAGCGGCAGGCGATCGAGATCGGGGTGCAGGTCGATCCATACGGCCGCCTGGCTCAGGCGCTCGGCCAGCAGCGGAATGTCGAACACGTTGCGGCGGTCGCGCGCCTCGGCCTCGGTCAGAAGGTCGAGCAACAGCGTCGCAAAGCCGCGGCGGTTCAGGTCGTCGGCGACCGCGCGGTTGCGCGGGCTGAGCCGGCTGGAGCCGCTGCCGTGGGCGAACAGCACGACGCCGCGAGCTTCGCGGGGGATTTGCAGGTCGCCGGCCAGCTCCAGAGGCGGCACGCGCACCGATTGCCGCGTGATTTCGCCCGCTGCGCCGTCCCGGTCCCATGCCGCGCGCAGCAACCGCAGCGTTTCCTCGTCGGTCAGCTGATGGAAGTCGCCATAGAAGGCGCCGACGCCGGTGAAGTAGTCCGGCGTCTCGAGGCAGACGACGTCGTCGGCCTCGGCGCGCATCTCGGCGAGCGTCTCGATCGGCGCGACCGGCACGGCCAGGACGATTCTGGCCGCGCCCGCCCGCCGCAGGGCGCGCAGGGCCGCCTTGGCGGTCGCGCCGGTGGCGAGCCCGTCGTCCACGACGATCGCGGTGCGGCCCTTGGCGCTGATGCGCGGACGGTCCCCGAGCCAGGCGGCCCGGCGGCGCTCGATCTCTTCCAGCTCGCGGCGCTTGGCCTGCTCCAGATAGGCCGGGCCGGCGCCGGTCAGACGCCCGACGTCCGCATTGACCACCGTCTGGGCGTCCTCGCCGTCCACGACGGCCGCCAGCGCCAGCTCCGGCGCGCCCGGCGCGCCGATCTTGCGCACCAGCAGCAGCTCCACCGGCGCGGCCAGCGCCCGGGCGATCTCGACCGCGACCGGCACGCCGCCGCGCGGCAGCGCGTAAACCACCGGGTCACGGAGACCGAGCGGCGCGAGGCTCTGAGCGAGCCGGCGCCCCGCGTCGGCTCGATCTGCGAAGAGGGGCGGATAGCTGGGCATTGGCCGAGACTGGCGCCGCCCCGGGCCGCGCGCCTTGATCTCACTCAACTCATCGACGAGGCGTTCGCTAGTGTCCCGATTCCGAAGTTCGCAAGTGCATCATGGCAGGCTCGGTCGAACTTCGGAATCGATCAGGACACTAGCAAGTATAAGTATCTAGTGTGCTTTCTCGGATCTGAAGTTCGCTCGGAGCCCGATCCAACGAGCAGGCGAACTTCAGACCCAGCACACTAGGCCGCCCGACGACCCGGCGAAAGCAACAGGCGTTCAGCTTTCAGCCGCGAGGTTTCTCGCCATCCACGTCGGCAGGTGCAGGCCGCAGGAGGGGCAGAAGCAAATCCGCAAGTCGCCGTCGCGACGGGGCGGCCCGGACGGCGCCTCGGCGCCGAGGTCGGCCGCGCACGTCCTCAGCCGATAGCCGAGACCGTGGACCGTGGTCAGCAGCCCAGCGTCCTCTCCCAGCACCTTGCGGACGGCGGCGACGTGCACCTGGACCGCGTTTTCCTCGACGACGGTGTCGGGCCAGACCGCGGCCATCAACTCGTCCTTGGTGACCAGATCGCCATTGGCGCAGGCCAGCGCGGAGAGCAGCCGCAGCGGCTTGCGGGCAATCGCGACCGGAGTGTCGCCGTGCATCAGCTGTCGGCCCGAGGTCAGGGTTAGCCGCCCAAGCCGGTAGACTGATCTGTCCATGGATCGTGGTCGCTCTGAAACTGGTGACATCGTCCTGGCGCCGAATCTCGTTGCGTATCAGACGCCTGGGCTGCCCCAGGGCCTGGCCCAAGTATCGGTGAGCCGCCGCGAATGTGTCCCGATTTCTGGCCGATCAGCCACCGATCTCTGGCCGATCCGGCCTCGACTTCGCCCGTGGCGCGCATCGGATGTCGGCCGAGCGCCGTCATGGTATAGCTTTGGCGCGAGGGCCCCATGGGGCTTCGCCGGTGGCCTGAATGGACAAGCTCGCGCAAGCTTTCGTCCCTCCCAGCCGGATCGATCTGGCCCGGGAGACGGACTTCAGACTGGGGTCGCTCTGGATCCGGCCGTCACGCCGCGAGGTCGAAGCGGACGGGGTGCGGCGGGTGCTGCAGCGGCGCGTGATGCAGGTGCTGGTCGCTCTCGCGCACTCCACCAATGAGGTCGTCTCGCAGCGCGAGCTGACCTTGCGCTGCTGGGATGGCCTGTCGGTCAGCGACGACGCGATCGGCCGCTGTATCGGCCAGTTGCGCCGGCTGGCGACCAGCTGGTCGGACCCGCCGTTCGAGATCGAGACCATCGCCGGGGTCGGCTATCGGCTCGAGCCGGCGCCCCTGGGGACCGCGTGGACCGTCAGGACTCGTCCGGCGAAGACGCGGCTTCCGGTGCGCCCGCTCCACTTGGCCGCGGCGATCGCGGGCATCGCCATCGTGGCGGCCGCCGCGGCCTGGACCGCGCAGCGCTGGCTGAACCGGCCGCCGCCGCTGGCGACCCCGGTCGTCGAGGTGCGGCCCCTGAGCGTGATCGGGGACGATCCGGCGCTCCGGCCCTTCGCCGCGCGGGCCGCCGACTCGATCGCCGGGTTCCTCGGCGACTCGGACGTGCGCGTGGTCGCCGGGCCGCCATCCGGGCCCGGCGCGCCGACCGGCGCGCAGCTGGCGTTCAGCGGCGCGGTCTCGAGCGCGTCTGGCCAGCTGCGCCTGCGCCTCTTCCTCGAGGACACGCGCTCTGGGACGACGCTGTGGAGCCGTGACTTCAACGAACCGGCGGCGCGCGCCGACGCCCTGATCGACGAGGCCAAGGGCGGTGCGATGGAAACGATGAACCTGATCCGGCCCACCTACGGGCCGTCGGGCCTGACGGAAGATTCCGACACGCTGCTGCTCGGCATCCGTGGCGGCGAGGACCTGGTCGTGCCGACCTTCGCCAACGCCAACGACGCAGTGCTTCAGTTCGAGCAGGCGCTGGCGCGCCGGCCCGACTCGGGAGTTCTGCGGTCGGCCTACGCCGCCGCGCTCGCGACCGCCGGCCTGGGCGCCCCGCCGGCCGATAGCGCCGAGCTGCTGCGGCGCGCGCAGGCGGAGGCGGAGCGTGCGATCCGCGAGCACCACGACGAGGCTGGCTCCGCCTACAACACGCTGCTCGTCGTTCAGCAGGCCGAGGCGCCGCGGGACTGGGTCGGCGCCGAGGCCAGGCTCGAGGCGACCCTGAAGGCGGCGCCGGAGGATCCGTTCATCTACGGCAACAAATGCGGCTTCCTGCTGGCCGTGGGGCGGGCGAACGACAGTCTCTACTACTGCCAGCGGGCCCTCTCGCTGCGGCCGCACACCGCGCCGTTCCTGGTGAACTACGCCACAGCGCTCGACATGCAGGGGGATCACCCCCAACTCGCCGACCAGCTGCTCGCCGAAGGCGCGCGGCTCTACCCGGATTTCCTGACCGTCCGCGTCTACCGCTTCGCCAGGGAGTCGTTCGCCGGCTCGCCCGACAAGGCGCTCGCCCTGATCCACGATCCGGACACCGCCCCGCCGATCGCGCCGGAAGCGATGCGGGCCACCGAACTGCTCGAGAAGGCCCGCAAGACCGGATCGACCGCCGACGCCGACGCGGCGATGGCCGCGATGCGCAGTGCGGGCGCCTATGAGCCGATCGACGACTTCCGCTTCCTGTTCCCGATGGCGCTGGGGCGGATGGACGTGGCCTACGCGGCCCCGGACATCGTGCAGGCGGTGCAGCCCGAGGAACAGCTCCTCGTCTTCCACTTCACCGAACGTCTGCGGCGGGACGCCCGCTACTGGCCGCTGGCCGCGAGAGCCGGCCTCGTCCGCTACTGGCTCACGACCGACAAGTGGCCGGACTTCTGCAGCGACCCGACCTACCCGCTCAACTGCCGCGCCGAGGCGAAGCGGGTGGCGTCGATCAAGCCGTAGGGCTGGCGGTGACGGAGGGATTCGAACCCTCGGTACGGCTTTACACCGTACAACGGTTTAGCAAACCGCCGCCTTCAGCCACTCGGCCACGTCACCAGGCAGGGTCTGGGGCTATGCCGGAAAAGGGGTGCTGCTTCAAGCATCGCGGCGGGGCGCCTACTCCCGGCGCAGCAGCTTCTCGGTCAGCAGCGTGCCCCACCACTGCGCCTTGAAATCGCGGCGGATGGCGGCGGGGTCGTAGTCGGGCTCACGGGCCCAGTCCTCCAGCGACAGCCCCCGCGGGGCGACCTCGCGCAGGTAGTACTCGAAGTAGTAGTCGAGCACCCCGGTGAGGCCGGCGCGGACATGACCGAACCGCAGGTGCAGCTGGCTGGCCGCCTGGGCGACCGGCTGGCCCTTGCGGAAGTGCATGTAGAGCACGCTCATAACCCCGGCCCGGTCCGCGCCCGACTTGCAGTGCATCATCGCCGGATACTCCAGCCCCTCGAACAGCGCGCGCGCGCCGAGGATCTGGTCGCTGGTCGGCACGTCGCGCGAGCGCACCGGATAGCTGACCAGCTTGATCCCGCTGCGCTCGCAGGCCTCCCGCTCCAGCGCATGGTGGCTGTCGTCGCCGCCGCGCAGGTTGACGATGGTGCGGATGCCGCGATCGGCCCAGGCCCTGACCTGGAACGGCCAGGGCTGGTTGGCGCGCACCAGCTCGTCGCTGATCCAGTGCGCGTTGGTCCAGGCCAGCCGCAGGTAGGCGTGATCGTTCCAGGTGAAGTGCGAGACGGTGGCCAGCCGGCCGCGGGGTGTGGTGAGGTCGAACCGGTTGGTCATGCCGCGCCTAGGTAGGGTCCTTCGCGGCGCGGCGCAAACCGTCGCCCGCCCCCCTCCCCCGAACGCAGCGATTGCTTGGGCCGGGGCGAGCGTGAATAAGGGCCAATGTCCCTGCTGACGCGATCCGATCGCAAGCACATCCGTCGCGGCGCGCTTTTCGCGCTGGCGGTTGCGCCGGCGCTCTGGTTCGCCCCGATCCCGACCGCGATCCTGCTGGTCTGCGGCGTGCTCGACGTGAGTCGGCATCGGCGCATCAGCTACCAGCTGATCGAGGAGTATTTCACCGGCAAGGGCCTGCTCACCTGGCTGCTCTCGCCGATCAACCTCGCGGCCGACCTGCTGTCGCGCGAACCCAGTTGCGCGGTGCGGTTCGAGGCGCTGCCGGCGGACTGCCGCCGTGAGATCGAGACCTGCGTGGCGGCGTTCCAGGCCAACCGCGCGGCGATCGTCGACGTCGTCCGGCCGCAGCTGGAGCACGGCGACCGGGTGATGCTGGCGTTCCGCTGGTTCGACGCGCCGCTGAACCCCGGCCTGCGGATCCCGGCGTTCGAGCAGAAGTTCCGCTACGTGAAGACCATCGCGGTCTCGACCTTCGCCGGGCGGGAGAAGACCTCCTGGCACTTCGGCCCGCAGCGACTGACCTACCGGGTGCTGCGCAATCTGGAGCCGCTGGAGAGCCCCGACGTCTATGTGGCGATCGACGACCGGGTGCATCGCTGGAACGCCGAGCCGCTGCTGGTGTTCGACGACACCATGTTCCACATGTCGGCCAATGGCGTCGACGCGGTCCGCCACTGCCTGTTCGTCGACATCATCCGGCCCAACCGGTTCCACGCCGCCTTCGAGGTCGCGGTCGGGACGATGAGCCTCGTAGCCCGCTCGTTCCGCAACATCTTCTACCGGCACTGGTCCTTCGTGCGCTGACGGGCGGCGCTCGTGGTTAACAAATCGTAGGCGTGGGTCTTGCTGTGGCGGGTCCCATCATGCCCGCCGCCGTTGGTCGCCTAAGAGAAACGTCCCAGGCCGGAACGCCCGCGGCGCCGGCGCGGCCGCACCTGGTTCTGAGCGACACAGCCGCCGCGGCCCTGCCGGCGCCCGAGCAGGGGCGCGACCGGCGCGGGCCGATGCGCCCGGCGGCGCTGTCGCCAACGCGGTCGCGGATGACCGGCTGGATGCTGGGCGCGATCTTCCGGATCGGCGATGCGGCCGCGCTGGGCTCGCTCGCGATCGTCGCCGCGTCGCTGGCGACCGGCCACCTCGTCCCCGCCTCGCTCTCGCCGTTCATCGTCGGCGCCCTGGCGCTGATCTGGAGCCTCTCGGCGATCCACGCCTACGCCTTTGCCCAGCGCGAGGGGCTCGGCCGGCATCTGGTCAAGGTGGCCGCCGGCTTCGGGCTGGCGGCGCTGTGCCTCGAATTCCTGCTGGTCGGGTTCCATCCGACGGCGATCTCGATTGGGCGGTTCGGGCTCTGGTTCGTCGCCAGCTTCGCGGCGCTCTTCGGCCTGCACGCCCTGTGGTGGGCGATGGTGCGCCGCTGGCGCGCCAAGGGCCGGCTGACGCCCAACATCGTCGTGGTCGGGGCCAACCAGAACGCCGAGCGGCTGGTCAGCGCCGCGCTGAAAAGCGGCGAGACCGCGGTGCTGGGCGTGTTCGACGACCGCGTCGGCCGCACGGCCCAGGATGTCGCCGGCGTGCCGGTGCTGGGCGACATCCAGGCGCTGCTCGCGCACCGGATCATGCCTTACGTCGACCGCGTGGTGATCGCCGTGCCGCAGAACGCCCAGGCCAGGGTGCGCCAGCTGATCGAGCAGCTGGCGGTGCTGCCCAACGAGGTGATGCTGTTCATCGACCAGGGGCCGGCCAGCCGCGCCGCTGCGCTTTCGCGGATCAGCGAGGCGCCGCTGGCGCCCGTCTCCGGCGCCCCCAGCAACGAGCGCCGGGCGCTGGTGAAGCGCGCGCAGGACCTGATCGTCGGCTCGCTGGCGCTCGTTCTCGGCCTGCCGCTGATGGCGCTGATCGCGCTGGCCATCAAGCTCGACAGCCCCGGCCCGGTGTTCTTCCGCCAGCGCCGGCACGGCTTCAACAACGAGGAAATCCTGGTCTGGAAGTTCCGCTCGATGCGGCCGAACAGCGATCCGGCCGCCGCGCTGCAACAGATCCGGTACGACGACGCGCGGGTCACCCGCGTCGGTCGCTTCATCCGCCGCACCAGCCTCGACGAGCTGCCGCAGCTCTTCAACGTGCTGAAGGGCGAGATGTCCCTGGTGGGGCCGCGGCCGCACGCGGTCGGGATGAAAACCGGCCAGTCGGTCAGCGCCAAGCTGGTCGCCGAATACGCCCACCGCCATCGCATGAAGCCCGGCATGACCGGTTGGGCGGCGATCCACGGCTCGCGCGGGCCGGTCGACACGCCCGAGCTGGTGAAACGCCGCGTCGCGCTCGACATCGAGTACATCGAACGCCAGTCGCTGCGGCTCGATCTGGTCATCATGGCCAAGACCCTCCCCTGCCTGCTCGGCGACAGCGAGCGGGTGCGCTGATGTTCTGGCGCGGGGTGGTCGGCTACCTGCCGATGAACATCGTCCAGGGCCTGGTCGGCTTCGGCTCGATCTTCGTCTTCACCCGCATGCTGACGCCGGCCGAGTTCGGCGTCTACGCGCTGGCGTTCTCGGTCACCAGCCTCGCCCACACCCTCGCCTTCACCTGGATCGAGGCGGCGATGGCGCGCTTCTTCGCGCCAGAAGCGCAGGGCGGGCGACTGGCCGACCACTTCGCCACGCTGTACCGCTGCTGGCTCCTGGCCGCCCTGGCGTTCGTCGCGATCGGCGGCGCGGCGCTGGCGCTGTGGCCGGGCGACGCGCCGGTCAAGCTGGCGGTCGGCGCCGGCGTCGCCGCGACCCTGGCCCGCAGCCTCGCCAAGCTGAACCAGGAGCGCCGCCGGGCTGCCGGCGACGTGCGCGGCGCTGCGCTGATGGACATGGCCCAGACCTTTGGCGGCTTCGCCGTCGGGGTCGGGTTGATCTGGGCCGGCCTGCAAGGCGCGGCGCCGATCGCGGGCCTCGGCGTGGCCGCCGCCGTCGTGTTGGCGTTCCTGCTGCCGGCCGAGCTGAAGCGCGGCGCGGGCGGAGCCTTCGAGGCCCGGCGCGCGCAGACCTACGCCAGCTACGGAATGCCGGTGGCGCTCTCGCTGATCTTCGCGCTGGCGCTGGCCAGCACAGACCGCTTCCTGCTGGCGGCTTACCTCGGCGACGCGACCGTCGGCGTCTACCAGGCCGGCTACAGCCTCGCGAGCCGCACGCTGGACGTGATGTTCATCTGGCTCGGCGCCGCGGGCGGGCCGGCGCTGATCGTCGCGCTGGAGCGCGGCGGCGGCGCGGCGCTGGCCAGGGCCGCACGCGAGCAGGTCGGGTTGATGCTGGCGCTGGCCCTGCCGGCCGCGCTCGGCCTGGCGCTGGTCGCCAAGCCGCTGACGCAGGTGATGATCGGCCCGGCGCTCGCCGCGGGCGCGGCGGCCGTGACGCCCTGGATCGCCGCCAGCGCGCTGTTCGCGGGGCTCACCACCTACTACACCCACCAGGCGTTCACGCTCGGGCGGCGGACCGGCTTGCTGTTGCTGGCGATGAGCATCCCGGCGGCGGTGAACCTGGCGCTGAACCTCATCCTGATCCCGCGCCTTGGCCTGACCGGCGCACTGGTGGCCACGACCGCGAGCTACGCCATCGGACTGGTCGTCTCGATCCAGCTTGGACGGCTGGCCCAGCCGCTGCCCTTGCCACTCGCCGCGCTCGCCCGGGCCGGTCTGGCCGCGGCGGCGATGGGCGCGGCCGTGGCCTGGCTGCCGAGCCCGGGCGGCCTGCCAGAGCTCGCCTTGAAGGCGGGCGTCGGCGCGCTGGCCTACGCCATCGCCGCGTTCGCGCTCGATGTCGCCGATATTCGCACCCGCGCCAGAGACCTTGCGCTGACTTTCCGTACCCGGATGGCGACATGAGCGCGGCCGCTGCCATCGACAACGCCGCGTGGGCCGCCGCCGCGCCGAAGCTCTCGGTGCTGATCCCGTTCTTCCGCGAGGATCCGTCGCGGTTGCTCGCTGCGCTGGATCGGCGTGGCCTGCCGGTCGAAATCGTCGTGCTCGACGATGGCTCGGGAGACCCCGACCTTGCCGCGCGGGTGGCTGACACGGTCAGCGGTCTGACCCTCGCGACGCGGTTCGTGCGACTCACCGCCAACATCGGGCGCGCCGGCGGCCGCAACCGGCTGGCCGCCGAGGCGCGCGGGCGCCATCTGCTGTTTCTCGACGCCGACATGCTGCCGGACGCGCCGGACTTCCTGCTGCGCTGGCTCTACCTGATCGACCTCGAGGACCCGGCCGTGGCGTTCGGCGGCTTCTCGCTGGCCCAGGCGCCGCGCACCCGCGCCAACGCCGTGCACCGGGCGCTGGCGCTGCACAGCGACTGCGCGCCGGTCCAGGTGCGGCGGCTGGCGCCGGAGAAGTATGTCTTCACCTCCAACCTGCTGATCCGTCGCGGCCTGTTCGACGCCGAACCGTTCGACGCCGGCTTCGTCGGCTGGGGCTGGGAGGACGTGGAGTGGGGCATGCGCGTCTCGCGCCGCCATCCGATCCGCCACATCGACAATCCGGCCACCCACCTGGGCCTGACGCCCGCCGCCACGCTCGCGGCCAAGTTCGAGCAGTCGGCCGCCAACTTCGCCCGGGTGGTCGCCTCGCACCACGACATCGTGCGCCGCTATCCCAGCTACCGCGCCGCCCGGGCGCTGAAGCGAGCGCCGCTGCGCAGCCTGTGGCGGCCATGGCTGAAGGCCGCGGCCCTCCTCGACGCCGCGCCGGCCGGTCCGCGTGCGTTCGCCCTGCGGCTCTACCGCGCCGCGCTCTATGCGGAGGCGGTCTGATGGCCGGTGATCTCGTGCAGGGGGCTTACCACGCCGATGCGTCCTGGCGCGCCAAGGTGCGCCGCCGCACCGTGCGCCTGGCCGCGCGCCGCCCTGCCCGGGCGCCGCGCCGGCCGATGCTGTCGTTCGCCTTCGACGACGCGCCGGCTTCGGCGGCGGAGACCGGCGCTGCAATCCTCGAGCGCCGCGGCGTCCGGGCAACCTACTACATCGCCGCCGCGCTCGCCGGGACCGACGCCCCGACCGGCAAGATGGCCTGCGCCGACGCGGTGCGGGGGCTGGCAGGGGCCGGCCACGACATCGGCTGCCACACCTACACGCACCTCGACTGCGGCCAGGCGGCCGCCGAGGACGCGGTCGAGGACGTGGCGCGCAACGCCGAGACCCTGGCGCTCTGGGGCCTGGACCGCCCGACCACCTTCGCCTTTCCCTATGGCGACGTTGCGCCGGCGACCAAGCGCGCCCTGGCCGGCCGCTTCGCGTTGATGCGGGCGATGCACCCCGGCTTCGTCACCGCCGGCGCCGACCTCAACCAGGCGCCGTCCGTCGGCGTCGAGGGACCGGAGGGCGAGGCGCTGGCGCTGCGCTGGCTGGCCCGCCTCGCGGACCGCCCGGCCTGGCTGATCCTGACGATGCACGACATCGCCGCCGAGCCGTCAGCCTGGGGCTGCACGCCGGCCACTCTGGCGCGCCTTGTCGACGCGGCGCTGACGGACGGCGTCGAGGTGGTGACCGTAGCCGAGGGCGCCGCGAGGCTGGGCTGACTCGTGCTCACGCCCGCCCGAGCAACGCGAGCGCCGCCTGTGGTCGTGCTTGCGCCGTGATATAGCTTGGCAGGACATCGGGGCTCGGCTGGGATGGACAAGCTCGCGCAACCTTTCCTTCCGCCCAGCCGCGTCGATCTGGCGCGCGAGCTCGACTTCAATCTGGCGTTCCTGCGCGTGCGTCCCTCGCGCCGCGAAGTCGATGGCGGCGGCGAGCGCCACATCCTGCAGCGCCGGGTGATGCAGGTGCTGGTCGCCCTCGCTCACTCGACGAACCAGGTCGTCTCGCAGCGAGAACTGATCCTGCGTTGCTGGGGCGGCCTCTCTGTCACCGACGACGCGATCGGGCGCTGCATCGCCCAACTTCGCCGCCTGGCGGCAGGCTGGCCTGATCCGCCGTTCGAGATCGAGACGATCGCTGGCGTCGGCTACAGGCTCGCGCCGAACCGGGATGACGCCCGCGGCCTGGACCTGCCCCCGAGGCCCGACGCCCGGCCATGCGTCGCGGTCATCCCTTTCGCCAATCTCAGCAACGACCCGGACCAGGCCTACTTCGCCGATGGCATGGTTGAGGACATCGTCGCCTCGCTGTCGCGGTTCAAGGCGATCCGCGTACTCTCGACGGGCGGGAACATCACCGCCAACGGGCAAAGGCTGAACCCGCGGGAGGCGGCCCGGGAACTGGGCGTCGACTACCTGATGGAAGGTAGCGTGCGCCGCGAGGGCGCCCGCATCCGCATCACCGTGCATTTGAAGGACGCGCGCCGTGAGACGGAACTCTGGACCCGCCGCTTCGATGAAGCGCTGTCCGACGTCTTTGCGCTTCAGGACCGCGTGGCCGAGTGCGTGGCCGGCGCCGTCGAACCCGTGTTGCAGGAGGTCGGGATACAGAACGCCTCGCAACGCCCGACATCCAACCTGGACAGCTACGATCTCTACCTGCGGGCGCTGCCGCTCTTTCGACTTTCGCGGAAGGCAGAGATGCTGGCTGCAATCGGGCTCCTGGAGCGGGCGCTCGAGCTGGACCCGACCTACGCCCCGGCGCTCGGGCAGTCGGCGGTCTGTCATCGTCAGGTTGTCGATCATGACTGGTCCGACGACACCGAGATGCATCGACGCCGGGGTCTCGAGTACGCGGAACGGGCGCTGGCCGCCGCACCCGACAACGCACGGGTGCTGGCGCTTGCAGCGGCCGCCTTGCCGGGACTGGAGGACAGCGTCGAACGTGCCCTTGCCTTGTGCGAACGGGCGATTGCCTTGAATCCGGCTTCGACCTTCGTCTGGCTGATCAGCGGTTCGGTTCGGCTCAGAGCCGGGCAGCCGGACCTCGCGGCCCAGCACCTGGAACGGGCGCTTAGCCTCGATCCCATCTCGCCGATGGGTGAAATGGCCCGCATGTACCTGGCGCTGTGCCGATTTCAGCAGCAACGGTATGAGGAGGCCCTGAGCCTATTTGGAACGACGACGTTACGCCTACCGATCAGCCACGCGATCTACACGGCGCTTTGCGGACATCTCGGCCGCACCCAAGCGGCGCGCGACGCGTTGTCGGCCTTCGAGAGTCTTTCCGCCGGCCCTATCGAGAAGTTTGCGCGCCTTTGGTTCCCTGGTGAAACCTATCGGACCCTGTTTCTCGACGGAATCCGCTCCGCCACTGCGCCAGATAGCCATCGGCTGTCGTGACCCGCCTCACCAACGTCCGGCGTGCGTGCGCTGGACGCGGCCGCCGCGTGTCGACGGCCGCGACGCCTCGACCGAATCCGGCAGCGCCAGCTTCACCGCCAGCGCGACGAAGATCACCCAGCGCATGTCGTTGTAGACCACCGCGATGCTCTCGGTGAGGCTGGTGAGGCTGAAGAGCACGAAGAACGGCAGCGCCAGGTAGGCGCCCTGGCTGCGGTAGAGCGCAACGATGTTGGCGACCAGCGTCTGCAGGTAGAAGCCGGCCCAGGCCGCCAGGCCCGGCACGCCCAGCGCCAGCCACTGCTCGAGCCAGGAATTGTGGGCGTGGTGGGCGCGGAAGCCGGCGTCGTGGGTGATCCAGGCCAGCGGCCCCCAGCGGTCGGTCTCGTCCCAGATCGCGGCATAGCCGAAGCCCTGCCACGGCCGCTCGTCGATCTGCCGCATCACCGCGGCCCAGATCTTGGTGCGGCCGGTCAGGGTGGCGTCCTTGCCCAGCAGGCCGAACACCAGATCGGAGGCGAAGAAGCCGACCGCCGCGACGGCCGCCAGCGCAACGAGCGCGCCCCAGGTCGCCGCGACGCTCGTCGCCGGCCCGCGCCGCACCGCCCAGACCAGACCGAGCGCGGCGCCGGCCAGCAGCACCGAGACCAGCGACGTCTTCGACGTGCTCATCAGCACCAGGCCGAAGCAGAGCGCCGACGCGGCGGCCCACAGCGTGGCGCGCCGCCGGTTGAGGAAGGCGGCGGCGGCGCAGATCGCCGCGCCCTGGGTCATGTTGTCGCCGAAGGTGTTCTTCTCCAGCCACAGGCCGCGCCAGGACCCGGGGAAGGTGTCGCTCATCCGCCCGATCGCCGGCACGAACAGGCCGGTGAACAGGCAGCACACCGCCAGGATCGCGAACGACGCGGCGATGACCTCGGCCAGTCGCGCCCACGAGTAGCGCGCGGCCAGCACCACGCCGCCGAGGGTCGTGAAGGCCAGCGCGAAGATGCGGCGCTGGGTCTGGTCCGGTGACACCGACCAGAATATCGAGAGCGCCGCGATGACGAAGATCGCGATCAGGAACGGCTGGCGGACCAGACCGCGCGCGGTGTTCCAGGGCGTCGTCGCCAGCAGGGCGACGCCGACCGCATAGGCCGGCAGGAACAGGGTGCGGATCAGGGCCGAATCGCCGCTTTCGTCGCCACCGGTCAGCGGCAGCTCCCAGCCCTGGCTGTAGGTCAGGACCAGGAACACCGCGCCGGCGAAGGCGAAGGCTTCGGTCAGGCTCCAGCGCGCCCGCTTCGCCCGCGGAAACGCGCCCGCGATCACGGTCACGGCGCGGCGCCGCGCAGGAAGCCGGGCGGTTCGACCCGCACCCGGTTGAGAAACAGGCCGGCGCAGCGGGCGCCCGCCGCGGCCAGATCGTCGCGCAGCTCGACGGATGCGCCGACATCGCTCTCTTCGGCCGCGACCACCAGCACGACGTCGTCCATGAACGGCGCGACGGTCAGGCCGGCCTGCGAGCGTTCTGCGGCCGGCGCGTCGACGACCACGAGGTCGCAGTGGCGGCGCAGCGCGCGCCAGAAATCCGGTGTCGGCAGCACGTGCACGCCCTGGCGCCCGCGCATCGCCTCGCGGCGGAACCGGGTCACCCAGAACCCGGCGGCGCCGGCGGCGTGGGCGCTGATGTAGCGGCCGTCGGGCCACGGCCGACCGTCCGGGCGCTTGAGCGGCGGCTGCACGCTGAAGAACATCGAGCCGTCTGGAGTTCGCGGCGGCCGGCGGCCCGAGCTCGCCGTAGCGCTCCGGGTCGCGGGCGATGGCGGCGGCCTGGGTCTGGCCCATCAGGTCGAGGTCGACCAGCCAGACCCGGCGGCGCAGCGTGCGCGCGGCGTGGAAGGCGAACTCGCGGGCGATGGTCGAAACCCCCTCGCCGTCCCGGGCCGCGATGAACTCGACGAGGCGGCCGCGTCCGCCCGGCGGTGCGCCGAGCGACGTCCAGAGCTCCGCCATTTCGGCGCTCAGATCCAGCATCGGTCCGAATCGCAGCCAGTCCGCCCAGCCGCAAGGCTAGTCCAAACCGCGGACCTGAACACAAGCTGCAGCACTTTGGCTGGCCCTCAGGCAGGCTGCTTGAGCGCGGCGGCGCCCAGGACAGGCAGGTCGAGCGTGCGCCCGGCGCTGGCTGGAGTTGGCATCCCGGGGCGCAGGAACATCCGCAGCAGGCCCGCGCAGAGGGCGGAGAAGACGGCGAACGCCAGCGCCAGCACCAGCACCGGTTTGCGCAGGCTCTTGCCCTCGGCCGGCGGAGTCGCGCGCTCGACGATGCGGATGTTGTCGTTGGTCGCCTGGGCGATCTGCTGCGAGGCCTCGGTCTCCTCGGCCTTGGCGGTGAGGTCCTTGACGTTGCTCTGCAGCGCGTCGCGGTTGAGGCTGAGGGTCTGGTACTGCGGCTCCAGCTGCGCCAGGCGCAGCCGCCGTTCGGTCAGCTGCGCCATCTCGTCGGCCAGGGTGGCGGCGGTCTGGCGCAGGCCGGCGATCTCGGCGGACAGCTGCAGCTTCTCGGTCTGGAAGGTCTGGTAGACCGGATTGAGGCCGGTGCGCTCCTGGCCGCGGCTGGTGGTCCGGCCCGCGGCGATGCCCGCTTCCAGCTGGGCGATCTGAGCGTCCATGTCCTTCACCGGCTGGGCGTCCGGCTTGTAGCGCGAGAGCAGGCTTTCGCGCTGCACCCGAAGGTCGGCGAGCTTGGCCGCGGCGGTCGGATCGGTGTCGTGATAGAGCGCGATCTCCGGCGCGAGGCCGCCGAGCTCGGTGTCGATCGCGGCCATCCGGCCGGCCTTCTCGCGCAGGCTCGCGTCGTTGGCCAGCTGCTGTTGTTCGATCTGCGCCGCGAGCTGCGACAGGGCGGTCTTGTCGGCCTCGAAGTCGCCGATCTGGTTGGTGGCGAGGAAGTTCTGGAACGCCGCGTCCTCTTCGGCCAGCCGCTGGGCGAAAGCGCGGCGCTGGTCGTCCAGCGCGCCGGCCACCGGCGTCAGCAGCACGGTGCGGCGAAAGACCAGGTATTCCTCGAGCAGCGTGTTCAGCACCAGGGCGGCGCGCTGCGGATCGTGGTCTTCGTAGGTCAGCCGGATCATCGGCAGGCCGGGCGCGGTCTCGATCTTGAGACCGCGGCCGATTTGGTCGGCCAGCTTGGCCACCATCAGGTCGCGGGCCTCGGGCGAGGCGTCGGCATAGGCCCTGGCCTGGTCGGGCGCGACCTTGGCGACGCCGAGCCGGCGCACCACCCGCAGCTTCAGCGCGCCGCTGCCGATGATCTCGCTCTCGGACTGCAGCACCTGGTCGTTGTCCGGCACCGCGCCGCGGCCGGCGTCGCCGGAACGGGGCTGGTAGACGTACTCCTGCCCCAGCTTCACCAGCACGCTGGAATGCGCGGGGTAGACTGTCTTGAGGGTGAAGGCGAAGACGACCCCGAGGGCGGCGATCGCCAGGAACACCGTCAGCATCAGCCAGCGCTCGCGCCAGAGCAGCGTCGGAACGTCGGCGAGCGCGTATTTCGAGCGCACCGCCCCCTCGCCGCCGCCCTCGATGGGCCGCGGCGCGGAGCGAGCCGTGAAAACGCCTTGCGATGCCATGTTCCGCCGCCGAAGGACCCAGCCGACTCCGGCCCTGGGATGAAGGCTCGCCGGGCGCGATTAAGGTTTCCTTACCCATTCTCCTTAACCTTTCGCCGCATGCTCAGATCGCGCGCCGTCCTGGCCCTTTTCGCCGCCTCTGCGCTGGCCGGCGCACCGGCGGGCGCGATCGCCGCACAGGCGTTCGCCAACCTGCCCTACGCCGCCTGGACCGACGACGAGCCGCAGTACCGGCTCTATCCGGGCGACGAGATCGACGTCGCCGTCCCCTCCGCGCCGGAGCTGAACAAGACGGTCACGGTGCAGCCGGACGGTCGAATCATCCTGCCGCTGATCGGCCCGCAGATGGCCGCCGGCCGTAACGCGCCAGAGCTGGAACAGGCGCTTGGCGCGGCCTACGCCAGCCAGCTGCTGCGGCCCGACGTCGCGGTGGTGGTGCGCGCCCAGCCGCTGAAGGTGTTCGTCGGCGGCGAGGTCGGCAAGGCCGGCGTCTACGACCTGCCCGGCGACATGGACGCCCTGCGCGCGATCATCGAGGCCGGCGGCTTCCAGGAACTCGGGCAAGAAGTCGCAGGTGGTGATCATCCGCCGCGGCCGCGACGGCCGGCCGATGATGCGGACCGTCGATTTCGAGCGCCCGCTCAAGCACGGCGGCCAGCCGGACCTGGTGCCGTTGCGCCGCTTCGACATCATCTACGTGCCGAAGACCGGCCTGGCGGACATCGGGGTGTTCATGACCCAGTTCCGCAACGCCCTGCCGATCAGCTTCAGCTACGCGTTCGGTGGGATCACGCCGTTCTGAGGCAGGGCGTCTTCTCTTCGGGGGCGACCTGGAGCGTCACCCCGGACGGAGCGCGCAGCGCGTAGATCCGGGGCCGGAGGCGCCGCGATCCAGCTGGAATTCGTCTAAGCGTCGGCCGGTCCGACCCCGGCTCTTCGCGGCGTCGCCGCTGCGGCCGGGGTGACGGCGCCTGACTGCGTTAGCCTTCCGCCAGCCACTGGCGCGCGGCGCGCTGGGCTTCGGCCACGTCGGCCGGGTCCATCTCGCGGCTCAGTTCCTTGCGGTAGATCTTGGCTTCCTGCGAACCGCGCATGGCCGCCAGATTGAACAGCATGTGCGCCGAAACGAAATCCAGCGGCGCGCCGCCCTGGCCGGTCGAATAGAGCAGCCCCATGCGGAACAGCTCGTCGCCCGACGAACTCGCGCCCGGCAGCGGCAGGGCGCACTCGATGGTAGGTTCCCCAACCCCCAGCATGATCTTCATCCTTCCCAGCGGCCTGACGTCGCCCGTTCTGGACGGCGAACTCCGGCCCCTGAGCCAACAGCAAATCGGTGTTCATTGAAGATATAGTTAAGTCGAATTCGCCGTGCCGAGCTGTCGCAGGCTTTGACCCGAGCCCTAGGTGCGCGCCCGCTGCCCGAACAGCACCGACCGCGCGGCGGCGGCGTCCCGGCCAGAGCCCTGCAGGCCGACGCCCACGAAATCACGCGCCTTGGCCATCGCCCGGCCGACCGCCTCGCGCGCCTCGACACGCGCCTGCCAGGCCTTCAGCGCCGGGAACTCGTTAAGGTCGAGCCCGGAGTTGGAGCGCGCCTGCACCCACGGCCAGGTGATCATGTCGGCGATGGTGTACTCGCCGGTGATGAAGTCCCTGCCTTCCAGCTGCTTGTTGAGCACGCCATAGAGCCGGTGCACCTCGTTGGTGTAGCGGATCGCGCCGTAGGCGGCCTGGCGCTGGTCCGGGACGATGGTCGGGGCGTAGTTGCGGAAGTGGTTCCGCTGGCCGGCGTTGGGACCCAGATTGGCCATCTGCCAGAACACCCACTCGTCGACCTTCACCCGCGCCCGCTCGTCCTGCGGATAGAACAAACCGGTCTTGCGCCCCAGATACTGCAGGATCGCCCCGCTCTCGAAGATCGCGATCGGCGCGCCGCCCGGACCGTCGGGGTCGACGATCGCCGGCATGCGGTTGTTGGGGCTGATGGCGAGGAATTCCGGCTTGAACTGGTCGCCGCGACCGATGTTGACCGCCTTGAGCTCGTACGGGAGCCCCATTTCCTCGCAGGCGATGGTCACCTTGTGGCCATTCGGCGTCGGCCAATAGTGGATTTCGATGGGCGAGGTCATCAGCGAACTCCCGGGGCTCCGGCGATCGGGCCGCTCGCGTGCTACTTGCGGCGCGTGGTCGCGGGGCGCAAGCCTGTGTTCCGTTCAGGGTTGGTTCAGCGGTTGTCTGCGCATGCTGATGCTGTGAACACGGTGAAGCTTCATTTTCGGGACGCGGCCAGGCGGCTGGCGACGTCGCTGGCGCGCCGGCGCGGCGGTGCTCGCCTGCGCCATCGCCGCGCCCGCGCTCGCCGACCCGCGCGACCATCACGGCGATGGCGGCCCGCGGGCGGGCGGCGGACCGGAATGGCGGCGTGGCGGCGAGGCGGCTGGCGGGCCGCGCGGCGGACCGCCCCCTGACTGGGGCCGTGGCGGATCGGAAGCCGGACCGGGCGTCGGCCCGCCCGGCGTTCCGCCCGGCCGCCCCCTGCACGGCCCGAACTGGGACGGTCGCAAGTACAACGGCTACTGGGCTGGCGGGCGCTGGTACTATGGCGCGCCGCAGCGGCCGGAGTTCGAAGCGCCGGGCTTCCGTCCCGGCTTCACGCCCTGGCGGCGCGGGTCGTTCCTGCCGCCCGCCTACCAGAACTACATCGTCGACGAATACTGGCGTTTCCACCTGCGTCGCCCGCCCTACGGCTACCACTGGGTCGAGGTCGGCGACGAGTTCCTGCTGGTCTCGGTCTCCACCGGCCTGATCTTCGACGTGGTCACCGGCGACTAGCCTAGAGCGGATTGGGATCAGACGAAATCGCCAACGCTTCCCCCGCTTGCGGGGGAAAGCGGCGAGCCGCGCGCAGCGCGCTTCGCCGATGGGGGGAGTCTTCTGCGGCGACAGCCCCCATCGGCGACTCCCTCGCTTCGCGAGGTTCGCGCCGGTTTCCCCCAGAGGGGGAAGCGTTTGATTCAGCCGGAACTCAATCGGCGCTAGCGCCTGAACCGGATGTCCCAGCCGCGCGCCTTCCAGCCGGCCTCGACGATATCGAGGTCGTGCACGCCCGCCGGATTGGCCTTCGACGGAGAGTTACCGAGGTAGGGCGCGCGCTCGGTGCGCCAGATCCCCAGCAGCCGCCTGAGCTCCGGCAACGGCTCGGCGTGATCGTCGACCCGGATCGAGAGGTCCGGGAAGTCCTCGGTCGTAGTCATCACCATCGCCGCCGACTGCCGCCCGCGCCGATCGCCGCCGGCCGCCTCGCCGGCCTCCAGCGCCGCCATCATCCGCTCCGGCAGCGGCGCGGCGGGGTTGACCCTGAAACCGGCCAGGGTCGCGGCGGCGACCTGGTCGTTGGCGAGCATGTTGCCGGCGACGCTGACGAACGGCTCGCCGCAGCTGCCTGCCCATTCCACGCAATGCTTGCCGGTCCAGGCGGCGATGCGGCCCTGGCGGTCGACGCAGTGCAGCTGGCGCACCTCGCGGCCCTCGTCGCCGGCGATCGCCGCATCGATCGCGAGCCGGGCGGAAAGTCCCCGCGCCAGGCCGTTCAGCACCGCCGGACCGAGGTAGCGGTTGGTCAGCGACTGGGTGCCGACCGCGCCGACGCCCGACTGTACGAACGGCACGAACGAGCCGGCGGCGAACGCCCGCGTCGCCACCGCCGCCCCGAACGCGCCGGCCTGCGGGTCGTAGGCGACGATGGACCAGGTCATGGCGTTCTCCTCGCAACTTCGGGCTGTCGGCCGGCCTCGCCGCTTGATAGGGGAGCCGCCCGGAGGCGGCCATGACTTTCCTGATCACCGGCAGCGCCGGGCACCTCGGCGAGGCGCTGATGCGCACGCTACGGGCGCAGGGCTTGCCGGCGCGGGGTCTGGATATCCTGCCCTCGCCGTTCACCACCGACGTCGGGTCGATCGGCGACGCCGACTTCGTGCGCCGTTGCATGGAAGGCGTGTCGGCGGTGTTCCACGCAGCCACGCTGCACAAGCCGCACGTGGACACCCATTCGCGCCAGGCGTTCGTCGAGACCAATGTCGCCGGCACGCTGACGCTGCTCGAGGCGGCGGCGGAGGCCGGCGTGGACGCCTTCGTCTTCACCAGCACCACCAGCGCGTTCGGCTCGGCCCTGACGCCTGCGCCCGGCGCGCCCGCCGCCTGGATCACCGAGGACGTCGTCCCGGTCCCGCGCAACATCTACGGCGTGACCAAGGTGGCGGCCGAGAGCCTGTGCGAACTGTTCCACCGCGACCGGACGCTGCCGGTGGTGGTGCTGCGCACCTCGCGCTTCTTTCCTGAACCCGACGACAACCCCGCCATCGCTTCCGCCTACCCGCTCGCCAACGTGCAGGCCAACGAACTGCTCTACCGGCGGGTCGACATCGAGGACGTGGTCAGCGCGCACCTGCTGGCGGCGCGGAAGGCGCGCGAGATCGGCTTCGGCCGCTACATCGTTTCGGCCACCACGCCGTTCGGCCCGGAGGCGCTGGCGGACCTGCGGGCGGACGCGCCGGCGGTGGTGCGAAGGCGCTTTCCCGCGGCGGAGGCGCTCTACGCCGCGAACGGCTGGCGGTTGTTCCCCAGTCTCGACCGAGTCTACGTCAACGACCGGGCCCGCTCGGCGCTGGGCTGGGCGCCGAAGCACGACTTTGGTCACGTGCTTGAGCGCACGGCGAAGGGCGAGGATTTCAGGAGCGAGCTGGCGCGGGAGGTCGGCGCCAAGGGATACCACCGCGCGGCGGCCTGACGGGCGCGCCTCAGTCGTGCGGCGTGCCCGGCCGGCGCTCCGCCACGTGCCAGAGCACGCCTGAGGGATCGGACAGGTAGGCGACCCGCAGTCCCCAGGGCTGCACCGCCGGCGGCCGCGGCGGCTTCACGCCGAACCGCGCCGGCAGGTCGAGCCCCTCGATGTGCGCCCACCAGGCGTCCAGGTCATCGACCATCAACTGCATCATGCAGTTCTCGGCCCAGCCGGGGTGGTAGTAGCGCTGCAGTACGAACCCGCCGGATCCGACGGCGAAGATGGCCACGTCCGCGTCCAGCAGCTTGCGAAACCCGAGCGCCTCGTAGAACGCGCGGCTGACGCCGAAGTCCTGGCTCGGCAGGAACGCGCGGGCCGTCTCGGCCCCATCGGGTATCGCCACAGGCGCGCCCCCTCAGGCCGCGCCCAGTTTCTGGCGCAGGATCTCGTTGACCGCCGCCGGGTTGGCCTTGCCGCCGGTCTCGCGCATCACCTGGCCGACGAACCAGCCGATCGCCTGCGGTTTGGCCTTCACCGCCTCGGCCTGGCCGGGATTGGCGGCGATCAGCTTGTCGATCATCGCCTCGAGCGCGCCGGTGTCGCTGACCTGGCGCATGCCGCGGGCCTCGACGATGGCGGCCGGCGCGCCCTCCCCGGCCCACATGTGCTCGAACACCTCGCGGGCGATCTTGGAGGAGATCACGTTGGTCTCGATCAGCTCGACCAGCCCGGCGATGTCCGACGCCGGGATCGGGCTTTCGGTGATCTCAAGGCCGTCCTTGGCCAGGTGGCCCAGCAGCTCGTTGGCGACCCAGTTGGCGACCAGCTTGGCGTCGCGGCCCTTGGCGGCGGCCTCGAAGAAGTCGGCCCGCGCGCCCTCGATCACCAGCACCCCGGCGTCGTAGGCGGAGAGGCCGTACTGGCTCATCAGGCGATGGCGCTTGTCGTCCGGCAGCTCCGGCAGGGAGTCCTGGATCTGCTTCACCCAAGCGGGATCGAGCACCAGCGGCAACAGGTCGGGGTCGGGGAAGTAGCGGTAGTCGTCCGCCTCCTCCTTCGACCGCATCGAGCGGGTCTCGTTGCGGGCCGGGTCGTAGAGCCGGGTCTCCTGGTCGATCTTGCCGCCGTCTTCCAGGATCTCGATCTGACGGCGCGCCTCGACCTCGATCGCCTGCTGGATGAAGCGGTAGGAGTTGACGTTCTTGATCTCGCAACGGGTGCCGAGCGGGGCGCCGACCTTGCGCACCGAGACGTTCACGTCGGCGCGCAGATTGCCCTTCTCCATGTCGCCGTCGCAGGTGCCGAGGTAGCGCAGGATGGTGCGCACCTTCTTCACGTAAGCCGCGGCTTCGTCGGCCGAACGCATGTCGGGGAAGCGAGACGATCTCCATCAGCGCGGTGCCGGCGCGGTTGAGGTCGAGATAGGTGGCGTTCGGATCCATGTCGTGGATCGACTTGCCGGCGTCCTGCTCCAGGTGCAGGCGCTCGATCCGCACGACGAAGCTGGTCCCGTCGTCGCGATCGACCTCGATCTCGCCCTCGCCGACGATCGGGTCCTTGTACTGGCTGATCTGATAGCCCTGCGGCAGGTCGGGGTAGAAGTAGTTCTTCCGGTCGAAGCGGGACCAGTGGTTGATCTTGGCCTTCAGCCCGAGGCCCGAGCGCACCGCCTGCTCGACGCAGACCCGGTTGATCACCGGCAGCATGCCGGGCATGGCCGCATCGACCAGGCTGACCTGCTCGTTCGGCCCCGCGCCGAAGCCGACCGCCGCGCCGGAGAACAGCTTCGACTTCGAGGCGACCTGGGCGTGGACCTCCAGCCCGATGACCAGCTCCCAGGGCCCTGTGCGCCCTTCGATCAGTTTGGATTCGGCCGTGCTCATGGGCTGGATGTAGTCGATCCGCGCCTGTTGCGCACCATGCCCTCCCTTTCAATGTCATCCCGGAGAGCCGCAGAGCGGACTCATCCGGGATCTACTCGTACCGCCGGCGCGAAGCAGATCCCGGATCTGCGCCGCTGCGCAGCTTGTCCGGGATGACAATGGGATGGGCTGTAGGAGGCGCAGGCCGCTGGCGAAGAGCCTCTGACGCCGCTAGCCTTTCGGCCATGCCGAGGCCGATCCCGCTCGACCTGCAACTGGCGACGCCGCGGCTCCGGCTGCGGCGCTTCCACCCCGACGACGCCGAGCGGGTCACCGAGATCACCGCCAACTGGAACGTGGCGCGGATGCTGCGGCTGGCGCCCTACCCTCAGAGCGTCGCGGAGAAACGCGCCTGGCTGGCGAGCCACGAGACCGAGTGGATCGCCGGCGAAGCCTACCGCTTCGCGCTGATCGAGGGCGGCATGTTGATCGGCTGCGCCGACGTCGACGAGCGCGCCAGCGGCCGCAACGAGATCGGCTACTGGCTGGACGAAGCTTGCTGGGGTCGGGGTCTGGCGACCGAAGCGGCGACCGCGGTGCGTGATTTCGCGCTTGAGACACTCGGCCTCGATCGGCTCACGTCCGGCCACGCGTTCGACAACCCGAGTTCCGGCCATGTGCTCGAGAAGCTTGGCTTCCGCTGGACTGACGACGTCACGGTCTGGTCGCTGCCGCGCCAGTCGGAGATCGTGCAGCGACGCTACGAGCTGCACCGCGCCGGCTAGGCCCGCCACCAGGGCGCCGGCTTGGCGCGGAAGTCGGCGGCCTTCTCGAGCGCCGAGCCGAGCTGGAACAGCGTCCCCTCGTCCAGCGCCCGTCCGATCAGCTGCAGGCCCAGCGGCAGACCCTGGGCGTCCAGTCCAGCCGGGACGCTGAGGCCCGGCAGGCCGGCCAGGTTCACCGTCACGGTGAAGACGTCGTTCAGGTACATCGCCACCGGATCGGCGGCGTTCTCGCCGAGCCCGAACGCGGCCGACGGCGCCGTCGGCGTCAGCAGCGCGTCGACCTTGCCGAACGCCTGCTCGAAGTCGTCGGCGATGCGCCGGCGCACCTTCAGCGCTTTCAGGTAGTAGGCGTCGTAATAGCCGGCCGAGAGCACGTAGGCGCCGATCAGCACCCGCCGGCGCACCTCGTCGCCGAAGCCCTCGGCGCGCGTGGCCTCGTAGGTGTCGGTCAGCGTCGGCCCCTCGACCCGCAGGCCGTAGCGCATGCCGTCGTAGCGGGCGAGGTTGGACGACGCCTCGGCGGGGGCGATGATGTAGTAGGCCGGCAGGGCGTACCGGGTGTGGGGCAGCGAAACGTCGACGATCTCGCAGCCGGCGTCCTTCAGCCAGGCGACGCCCGTCGGCCCACAGCGTCTCGATCTCGGGCGGCATGCCGTCGGCGCGATATTCCTTCGGCACGCCGATGCGCAGACCCTTCACCGATTTGCCGACGAAGCTTGGGAAATCCGGCACGTCGGTCGTCAGGCTGGTGGAGTCCTTCGGGTCGTGCCCGCTCATCGAGCGCAGCAGGATCGCCGCGTCCTCGACGGTCTTGGCCATCGGCCCGGCCTGGTCGAGCGAGGAGGCGAAGGCGACGATGCCCCAGCGCGAACAACGCCCATAGGTCGGCTTGATGCCCACCGTGCCGGTCAGCGAGGCGGGCTGGCGGATCGAGCCGCCGGTGTCGGTCGCTGTCGCCGCCAGCGCCAGGTCGGCCGCCACCGCCGCGGCCGAGCCGCCGGACGAGCCGCCCGGCGACAGCGGCCGGTTCGAGCCGCGCGAGCGCCAGGGATTCACCACCGGCCCGAACGCGCTGGTCTCGTTGGACGAGCCCATCGCGAACTCGTCCATGTTGAGCTTGCCCAGCATCACCGCCCCGTCGCGCCACAGGTTGGCGGTGACGGTGGATTCGTAGGGCGGAACGAAATTGCCGAGGATCTTCGAGCCGGCGGTCGAGCGCACGCCCTCGGTGCAGAACAGGTCCTTGATGCCCAGCGATGCGCCCTCCAGCGGCCCGGCCTCGCCCGCTTTCAGGCGAGCGTCCGATGCCGCCGCCATCGCCAACGCCTTCTCCGGCGTCTCCAGCACGTAGGCGTTGAGGCTGCGCGCCGCGGCGATCGCGTCCAGGTGCGCCTGCGCCAGTTCTACGGCGGAGAACCTGCGCGCCTTCAGACCGTCGAGCGCATCCTTCAGGGTGAGGCCGTTGAGGTCGCTCATGGCGGTCCCCCCATCGTCGCGCTTTGCTCGCGTGCGCTCGCTCGCCTGCGACACTTCCCCCCGCTGGCGGGGGGAAGAGCACGTTGCTCCTCCCCTCGCGGAGTGAGGGGAGGTGTCGCTGGCGAGCGAAGCGAAGCGCGACGGAGGGGAGGAGTCATTCCACCACCTTCGGCACCACGAAGAAGTTGCGGTCGGCCTTTGGCGCGTTGGCGAGGATCACGGCCGGGTCGCCGCCGTCGGTGACGACATCCTCGCGCATCGGCAGCGACACCGCCTCGGTCGAGGCCATCGGGTGCGACGCCCTCGGTGTCGACCTCGTTCAGCTGCTCGATCCAGGCGAGGATGCCGGAAAGCTCGCCGGCCAGCGGCTCGAGTTCGTCATCCGCCACCCGGATGCGGGCGAGCCGGGCGACCTTCTTCACCGTCGCGGCGTCGATGGCCATGGTACACGCGTCCTCTTCAACCAGGGGCGCCGGTTAGCTGGCGCTTGGCGTGCTTGGCAAGCTTTCTTAGGCTGGACGCTCATGGCCGTGCTCGATCTCCTCGACCTGCCGGGCGCGATGGCGGCCCGCGCCCCGATCGTCGGCCTCGATCTCGGCGAGAAGACCATCGGCGTCGCCGTCTCCGACACCAGCCGGATGATCGCCAGCCCCGCTGGCGCTGATCCGCCGCGCGAAGTTCACCGCCGACGCCGAGGCGCTGCTGAAGCTGATGGAAGGCCGCGGCGCCGGCGGCGTCGTGATCGGCCTGCCGGTCAATATGGACGGGACCGAGGGACCGCGCTGCCAGTCGGTCCGCGCCTTCGCCCGCAACCTGCTGCGGCTGCGCGAGCTGCCGATCGCGTTCTGGGACGAGCGCCTCTCCAGCGCCGCGGTGAACCGGATGCTGATCGACGAAGCCGACACCACCCGCGCCCGCCGCGCCGAGGTGGTCGACAAGGCCGCCGCCGCCTGGATCCTGCAGGGCGCGCTGGATCGGCTGCGGAGCGCGACACAGTCGCCCCTGCAACCTGGCGCGTAGCAGCGTGAAGCTACAGTCTGTCCTTCCACTCCTGGACCAGCACGCCGAGCTTGCCGATCTCGCGACGCGCGTCGGCTTCGAGCGACTTGCTGGCTTCGAGGAATGGCCCAGCCGGCACCGTCCCTCCGTGGAAGCCGTTGTCGATCGTCGCCTGCAGCGCCTGGATCAACGTGGACGTGTTAGCCCTAAAGCCCACTAGCGACGCATCATCGACATCGTTGGGCGTGGCGTCGATCGCGCCTCCTGCGATCACGAAATCTCTGCGGACGGCTTGAAAATTGACCGGACCGGCCGCGTCGATCTCGTGGAGCTTGTCGAAGCAAGCGAGCACGATCTCAAGCGCGTGGCTGATGCCGAGCGCGGCGGCGTACAGCTTAGCATTGCGGGCCCGCCTCTGCTGGCGGGCGGCGAAAACAGCAAGCACGATCAACACTGCCGTGTTTACAGCTGCGCCCGCAGCGCCAACCGCCACCTGCCACCAGGCGGCATTTCGCGCGGACCACATCGCCTCGGTCTGCTGGTGAATATCGCTGATCACAGCTTCAGCTTAGCAGAACCCGGGCTGCGTGATGCCAAAACGCTGCCGCGCGGATCAAGCAGCGCTTCCGGCTCTGAGCGCCCTTCCCTCCCCCGCCGAAGCCGCCTAGAACGGCGCTTTAATGACCCTGATCGCGCCTGGCCCCGAAGAGGTCCGCCAACGGACCTTTCCCTTTCCCGCGCGCCATTTCCTGTCGGTCGGCGATCTCAACCGCCAGCAGGTGCACGACCTGCTCGATCTCGCCGAGGGCTTCGTCGCGCTGAACCGGCAGAAGGCCAAGAAGCTGGACCTCTTGAAGGGCCGCACGCTGGTCAACCTGTTCTTCGAGGCCTCCACCCGCACCCAGAGCTCGTTCGAGCTGGCTGGCAAGCGGCTGGGGGCCGACGTGGTCAACATGAGCCCCCGCGCCTCGTCGATCTCCAAGGGCGAGACCCTGATCGACACCGCGGTGACGCTGAACGCGATGCAGCCGGACATCCTGGTGGTGCGCCACGGGGCGTCCGGCGCGGCGTCCCTGCTCTCGCAGAAGGTCACCTGCAGCGTGATCAACGCCGGCGACGGCCAGCACGAGCATCCCTCGCAGGCGCTGCTCGACGCGCTGGCCCTGCGTCGCGCATTCGACCGGATCGAGGGGCTGACCGTGGCGATCTGCGGCGACGTGCTGCACAGCCGCGTCGCCCGCTCCAACGTCGGCATGCTGACGGCGCTCGGCGCCCGCGTGCGCCTGGTTGGCCCGCCGACGCTGATGCCGTTCGGAGTCGAACGCTGGGGCGTCGAGGTGTTCCACGACATGCGCGCCGGGATCGCCGGGGCCGACGTGGTGATGATGCTGCGCCTGCAGCTGGAGCGGATGCAGGGCGCGCTGGTGCCGTCCACCCGCGAGTACAACCGCCTGTTCGGCCTCGATCGCGAGAAGCTGGCGCTGGCTTCGCCCAAGGTGCGGGTGATGCACCCCGGGCCGATGAACCGCGGCGTCGAGATCGACTCCGAGGTCGCCGACGACCTGGAGGTCAGCCTGATCCAGAACCAGGTGGAGATGGGCGTCGCCGCCCGCATGGCGGTGCTGGCCGCGATGGCCGCGCGGCTGGACAACGACTAGCTTGGCTCGGATCGTAACCCCTCACCCTCCCATTGCTGCGCAATGGGCCCCTCCCTCTCCCTCTGGGAGAGGTGAGGAATGGCCACGCCTCAATCCACCTCTCCCAAAGGGAGAGGGAGGGGCCCGACCGCATAGCGGTTGGGAGGGTGAGGGGTTGCGCCGCCAGCCGCGGAGGCAAGGCTGATGACCTCCCGCCCGATCGCCTTCATCAACGCCCGCCTGGTCGATCCCGCCAGCGGCTATGACGGACCCGGCGCGCTGATCTCGCAGCAGGGCGTGGTCGCCGAGGTGACCCATGAGGTCGGTTTCGCGGATCTCTCGCCCGACATCCGCCAGGTGGACTGCAACGGCGCGATGCTGGCGCCGGGCCTGATCGACCTCAGGGTCAAAACCGGAGAGCCCGGCGCCGAGCCGAAGGAGACGCTGAAGTCCGCCGCCCGGGCCGCCGCCGCCGGCGGCGTCACCTCGATCGTGGTGCAGCCGGACACCCACCCAGCGGTCGACGACCCGTCGGTGGTCGACTTCATCCTGCGCCGCGCCCGCGACATCGAGCTGGTGCACGTCTATCCCGCCGGCGCGGCGACCAAGGGCCTGGCCGGCCAGCAGATGGCCGAGATCGGGCTGATGCACGAGGCCGGCTGCGTCTACGTCACCGACGCCGACCGGCCGATCGTCAACTCCAAGGTCATGCGGCGGCTGCTGGCCTACGCGAAGGGTCAGAACCTGCTGGTCGCGCACCGCCCGGCCGACCCCTGGCTGACCGACGGCGCCGCCGCCACCGAGAGCGAGTTCGCCGGCCGGATGGGCCTGCCGGCCGCCCCCGCGGTCGCCGAGAAGATCATGCTGGAGCGCGATGCGGCGCTGGTCGAGCTCACCGGCGCGCGGCTGCTGGTCGATCAGGTCAGCGCCGCCTGCGCCCTGGAGAGCCTTGCGCGCGCCAAGGCCCGCGGGCTGCCGATGCTGGCCACCTGCTCGATCAACCACCTGACCTTCAACGAGCTCGACATCGGCGACTACCGCACCTTCTGGAAGCTGGAGCCGCCGCTCCGCGCCGAGGACGACCGCCAGGCGCTGATCGAGGCGCTGGTGTCCGGCCTGGTCGACATCGTCGTCTCCGCCCACGCCCCCGCCCCGGCCGAGGACAAGCGCCTGCCGTTCGAGGAGGCCGCGCCCGGGTCGATCGGTCTGGAGACCTTGCTGCCGGCCCTGCTTGCCCTCTTTCACGAGGGTCGCGCGCCGTTGCTGCGCCTGATCGAAGCCGTGACGCTGGCCCCGGCCAAGGCGATCGGTCTCGCCGCCGGACGCCTCGCCGTCGGCGCGCCGGCCGACCTGGTGCTGTGCGACCTCAACGCGCCCCGCGTGATCGACGCCGAGCAGCTCACCTCGAAGTCGAAGAACTCCGCCTTCGACGGCCGCCGCCTGCAGGGCCAGGTGCTGATGACCCTGGTGGACGGGCGAGTGGTCTACGAAGCCTAGCTCCCTTCTCCCCCTGCGGGAGAAGGTGTCGGCGAAGCCGACGGATGAGGGGTTTCGCCGGCGCCGCCTGGTTGACAGGCATGTCGACATCGGCGCGACCCCTCATCCGGCCCTTCGGGCCACCTTCTCCCGCAAGGGGAGAAGGGTAAGTTCAGTGCGCCCGCGCCGCCGGGAAGATCCGCAGGAAGTTCTCGGCGTAGAACTTGTCGCGGACGGCGCCGCCGCGCTCGCCGAGCGAGGTCTCGAACCGGCCGATCGGGTTTCGGCCGCCTTCGATGTGCGGGTAGTCGGTCGAGAACAGGTAGAGGTCCTCGTTCGACTGGTCGATCAGGTCGCCGACCGCCTCGAACACGAACGGGGTGAAGGCCAGCTGGTCGGTGATCTGGCGCGAGGGCGTGCGCTTGAAGCCCTGCAGGTTGGCGTCGGTGCGGCTCCAGTTCTTCACCACCCAGTCCAGCCGCCGCAGCAGCTCCGGGACCCAGCCGGCGCCCAGCTCCACCGAGGCGCCGCGCAGGCCGGGGTGCCGCTCCAGCACGCCGTCGAGCACCATCATGGTCAGGAACTGCTCCGGCCCCTCGTGCAGCAGCGCGATGTCCTTGGTGCGCAGGTTCTCGCCGCCGCCGAGCCAGTCCTTGGTCGGCGCCCGGCCGTTGTTCATCCAGGCTCTGGCCAGCTGCAGCGGGGCGCCGCCGACGTGCAGCACGAACGGCGTGCCGCTGTCCGCCAGCCGAGCCCAGAACGGGTCGAGATCGACGTGGCCGGGCGAGCGTTCGCCGCAGGGCCGGTGCGGTATCCAGGCGGCGCCGAGGCCCTTCTCCAGCGCGAACTCCAGCTCGGCCATCGCCAGCGCCGGGTCGTCGAGCGGGACCACCGCGACGCCGATCAGGCGATCGTCGTTGGCGCAGAAGTCGGCCATGTGCCGATTGTGAGCGCGCGCCGCGCCATAGCGCAGCCCCAGCTCCAGCTTGCTGCTGGCCGAGAACGGCATCGCCACGCTGTGGGTGGCGAACACCAGCTGCTTCTTGAAACCCAGCATATCCAGCGCCTTGGTGCGGTCATCGCGGTTGAACGCGCCCAGCGCCTGGATCTCCTTGGAGGAACTCGATCAGCTTGTCGCCCAGCTGGATCTGCGCGGCGACGTGCTCGGGCGAATGCCGGTTCCCCTGCCCCACGATCACCGCCACCTCCTCGTCGGTGACGATCGAGGCCGAATAGCTGACTTCCGGGATCGCCTCGCGCAGAGCCGGGTCGGCATAGGCCTTGAGGAAGTCGGGCAGCTCCATGATGTGGCTGTCGGCGTCGTAGAAGGCGCGCGTCGCCGGCGCATATGTCATGGCGCTTCTCCCTGGTCTGGCCGGTCCTGACCATGCGCTCGGCGCGGACGACTGTCACCCCGAGCGCCGGCGCCTAAGCGGCGGTCTGCGCCGTCTTCCCCGCGCGCTGGCTCAGCAATTGCGCTCGCATCCGCGCGTTGTCGGCCTCGATTTCGTGGATCATGGCCACGAAGCGAGGGTCGTCCTTCAGTGTCGCCATCAGCGGGTAGCGGTCGAGGCGGACGAAGATGTCGATATCCCACAGCATGCGGTAGCCAGCGCCGATCGCCGCGCGCAGTTCGCCCAGCGCATGCTCCTTGTCGCCGACGACCGCGTAGGCCTGCACGCGGTCGATCCGGACCGGCATCGCCTGCGCCACCCCAGGCTTCGGCGCGGTGACCGCCAGCACCTGATCGATGATCCGCCGCGCCTGGGCGTGGTCGCCAAGCTGATCGATGACGAACGCCGCCAGCACCGAGTCCCGCGCCAGGGCCGGGTCGACCTTCGGGTCCGGATCGAACAGGCCCGGCAGCATGCGCAGGAAGCAGCCGCGCGCCTTCGGGTAGTCGCGGTTCATCATGGCCATCTGGCACACCGCGCTCAGCCACACCGGCTCGCCGCTGGCTGCCAGCCGGGCCTCGGAGATCGCCAGGGCCCCGGCGTAGTCGTCCGCCGCGACCTTACGGATCGCCGGCGCGATGTCGGCCAGCAGCTGGGGCGACTTCATCCCCGCCAGCGTCGCGTCGAAATCGGCGGTCATGCCCAGGTTCAGATAGATCTGCGCCAGCTGCAGGCTGGCGGTCGGCTGCGGGCCGGAGGCGACGACGGCGCGCAGCCACGGTTCGGCGGCGTCGAGCTTGCCCTCGCGCATCAGCATGACCGCCAGGCTCTGTTTGGCGTCGACGAAGTCCGGATAGAGCTCGATGATCGAAAGGTAGGACTGCTCCGCCTCGGCGAAGCGGCCGAAGTCGGAAGCCACGCCAGCTTCCAGCATCAGTGCGACGCGATTGAGCGGATCGATCGCCAGGGCCCGGCGCAGCAGGTCGAGCGCCTTGTCGTTGTTTCCTGGCCGCTTCCTCAGGAAGTTGGCGTAGGCGACCAGCACGTCGGGATCGCGCGGCTTCAGCTGCAGCGCTCGATCGAACGCCGCGGCCCCTTCGTTCGCGCAAGCCTGATCCGCGACCCTTATGGTCCGCACGACGCAGCGCCAGCCGACGGCGACATAGGCGTCCGCCGAATTCGGATCGAGCGCCAGCGCCTTGGCGATCGCCGCCTTCGCCTCGGCGTCGGCGGTGTTGAAGTCGAGCGCCAGATAGTCCTGCGCCAGCATCACGGTGGTCTGGGCGAAGCCGGCATAGACGCCGGCGTCGGTGGAGCCGCCATCGATCAGCGCCTTGAACGTCGCCCGCGCCTTGGTCAGGTCGTCCTGATCGAGCCGGCGCATCTCGGCGCGCGCCACGACGACCTGGTTGTAGGCCTGCGGGTCCGGCGCGGGGGTCGTGCGGTCGGCGACCAGGTTCAGCTTCACCTTCAGCTCGTCGGCGACCTTGTTGGCGATCTCGGTCTGGATCGCGAACGCGTCGTCCATCCGCCGGTCGTAGGTTTCCGACCACGTATGGAAGCCGTCCGACACCTTGATCAGCTGCACGGTCACCCGCAGCTTGTCGCCCTCGCGGCGCACCGAGCCCTCGACGACGTTGGCGACGCCCAGCTTCTGCCCGATCACCCGCAGGTCGTCGTTGCGCCCCTTGAAGTAGAACGCCGAGGTGCGGCCGGCGACCTTGAGGTCGGGGATCTGGGCCAGGCCGTTGATCACCTCCTCGCTGAGGCCGTCGGCGAACAGGTCGCCGTCCTTTTCGCTGCTCATGTTGACGAACGGCAGCACCGCGACCGACTTGCCGGACCCCGACGAGGCGGCGGGGAAGCCGAGACCCGTCATCTGCAGGGCCGCGACGCCCAGGATTGCGGCGGCGGCGCCCAGCAGCGCCCAATCGGTCCAGGCCAAATTCAGCTTCGGCGCGCCCGCGCCGGCCGGCTCGGTCACCTTGACGCCCTGCGGCGAGGCCTCGAACGCCCAGGCGATGATCAGCGCCAGCGGCAATCCCAGCATCAGCAGGACCGCCGTCAGGGTCTCGGTCCAGTCCGGCAGATGCAGCACCGGGAACAGCGTGGCCGCCACCTGGAACAGCACCCAGCTGGTGACGGCGTAGACGCCGGCCACGCGGATCACGCGCCGCCGCTTCAGTTCGCTGAGAAACCGACCGAAATCCAACGTCCCGCCCCGACCCGGCAACCGGCGGGAGACGCCGGCGATCCGGTGGTGTGTCAGGCGGGCAGCTTTGCAGGCCGGCCACGCGCCGCGCAAGTTACCGAAGCGCAAAGCGCCTTGGTCCCGCCGGCTCGCGCATTCAGGCCGCGCCCGTGCGGCCCGCCGGGCTAGCTTCCCGTCGGAACCACCGTGCCCTTCTCGACCATCAGCACCACCACCCGGCCCTGAGCCCGCGGAAAGTGCATCTTGCCGCGCGGGATGGTGACGCCCTGTCCCGGCTCAAGGCGCACGGCGCCGTCCTCGGTCTCGATCACCAGCACGCCTTCGACCACGTAGAAGAACTCGTCCTCGGTCTCGTGCTGGTGCCAGTGGAAGTCGCCGTCCAGCACGCCCAGCCGCACCACCGCGTCGTTGACCTCGGTCAGGGTGCGGTTCCACCAGGGCGTCTGCGCCGCCGCCACGGCGGTGACGTCGATCTTCTGCTGCGGCGCGAACAGCACGTCCTTGGAGATGTCGTATCGGTCCTGAGCCTTGTCCACCTGGCGGCGCTCCTGTAGCTGCCAGGAATGGATATTAGGCAATTAGCCAAGTGGCAATATGCCATCTGACGTCTTTTCCGAGCTCGAGATCGTCTCGGCCCTCAAGGCGCTGGCGAACGACCGCCGGCTGACCATCCTCGAGTGGCTCAAGGCGCCGCGCAGCCACTTCCGCGAGCAGGTGGACGGCGACCTGGTCGATGACGGCGTCTGCGGGCTGCTGATCGCCGAGAAGCTCGGGGTCAGCCAGCCGACCGTCAGCGAACACATGCGCATCCTCACCCAGGCCGGGCTGGTCAGCGCCAGGCGGATCAAGCAGTGGACGTTCTATCGTCGCGACGAGGCGCGGCTGGCGGCGCTGCGGGCGGCGATCGGCGCGCGGCTCTGACTTTGCTCCGACGCCGGAGCGACCTAGAGTGGCGGCCATGCTGGCTTCCAATCCCGCACTCTCGGCCGGTCTCTGCATCGTCCTGGGCTACCTGCTGGGCTCAATCCCGTTCGGGCTGATCGCGACCCGACTGGGCGGCGCGGGCGACATCCGCGAGGTCGGCTCCGGCAACATCGGCGCCACCAACGTGTTGCGGACCGGCCGGCGCGACCTGGCGGCGATCACGCTGGTCGGCGATGCCGGCAAGGGCGCAGCCGCGGTGCTGCTGGCCGGCTGGCTGACAGGCTCGGCGGAGATGGCGGCCCTGGCCGGCGGCGCGGCGTTCCTCGGCCATCTGTTCCCGGTCTGGCTGAAGTTTCGCGGCGGCAAGGGCCTGGCGACCGCGGCCGGCGTGATGCTCGCGATCGCCTGGCCGGCCTGGCTGCTGGCCGGGGCGACCTGGGCCGCGATGGTGGCGATCTTCCGCATCTCGTCGCTGGCGTCGCTGACCGCGGCGGCGCTCTGCCCACTCTTCGTGTTCCTGACCGGACAGACGCCGGAAGCAAAGCTCTGGGTCTCGGTATTCATGGCCGCGCTGATCTTCATCCGCCACCACGAGAACATCGGGCGCCTGCTGAAGGGCGAGGAACCACGCATCGGCGCCAAGGCAGCCGCCGCGCCCGTCGCCGACGCCTGAGGCGTGAGCGGCCAGGACCCCACCTTCGGCGAGCGCTTCGCGTGCCTGCGGCTGGCGCGCACCGAGGGCGTCGGCCCGGTCGCGTTCCAGCATCTGGTCGGACGCTACGGCACGGCGGTGCGGGCGCTGGCGGCGTTGCCGGAGTTGGCGCGCCGCGCCGGCCGGGCGCCGGCGATCTATACGCCCGAGCAGGCCTACGCCGAGCTCACCGAGGGCGAGATGCTGGGCGGCGAGCTGCTCTGCGTCGCCGACCCCGCCTTCCCCGAGGCGCTTCGGGTGCTGGATCCGCCGCCGCCGGTGATATGGGCGCTGGGCGACGCCGGCATCCTGCGGCGGCGGACGGTGGCGATCGTCGGGGCGCGGGTGGCCTCCGCCGCCGGCTGCCGCTTCGCCAGGGGTCTCGCCAGCGAGCTGGGCGCCGAGGGGCTGGCGATCGCCTCCGGCCTCGCCCGCGGCGTCGACGCCGCCGCGCATGAGGGCGCGCTGCGCACCGGCACCGTCGCGGTGCTGGGCGGCGGGATCGCCGACGTCTATCCGCCGGAGAACGCCGGCCTCTACCGCCAGATCGCCGAGACCGGCTGCATCGTCTCCGAGAGCGCGCCGCGCTGGAAGGCGCAGGCCCGCGACTTCCCGCGCCGCAACCGGCTGATCTCCGGCCTCTCGCTGGCGGTCGTGGTGGTCGAGGCCGAACTGAAGTCAGGCTCGCTGATCACAGCCCGGCTGGCCGCCGAGCAGGGCCGCGAGGTGCTGGCGGTGCCCGGCTCTCCGCTCGATCCTCGGGCGCGCGGCTGCAACGACCTGATCCGCCAGGGCGCCGCGGTCTGCGAGGGGGCCGAAGACGTGCTGCGGGCGATCGAGTCCCTCGGCGGTTTCCACGCCCCACCTGGCCCGCCTTACGCGACCGGCGGCGAGGAGCCGCCGGCGGAGCTGTTGGAGCGCGTCTTCGACCTCACCTCCCCGACCCCGGTCCACGTCGACGAACTGGCCAGGCTGGTGGGCGCGCCCCCCGCGCTGGTGTTCGCGGCGCTGGTAGAGCTGTCGCTGGCGGGCCGCGTCGAGCTGGCGCCCGGCGCGATGGCGATGCGGGCCTAGAGCGGATTGGGATCAGGCGAAATCGCTGACGCTTCCCCCGCTTGCGGGGGAAAGCGGCGAGCCGCGCGCAGCGCGCTTCGCCGATGGGGGAGTTCCTGCGGCGACAGCCCCCATCGGCAACTCCTCGCTTCGCGAGGTTCGCGCCGCTTTCCCCCAGAGGGGGAAGCGTTTGATTAGCCCGAACTCATGCTAGCTGCTCCCCGAACGCGGCCGCGGCTTCAGGCCGACAGCGCCGGCGCCGGCGTCTCGCCGCGGAGCAGGCCGCCGGGCGTCGCGCCGGTCCATTCGCCCTGCTCGAACGTGACGGCGCCCGCCTTGACGGTCCACGCGTAGCCGCGGGCCTTCTGCACCAGCCGGGTTCCGCCCGCAGGCAGGTCGTGGACGATCTCCGGCGGCGATAGCGAAAGCGCCTCGAGGTCGATCACATTGAGGTCGGCGAGGTAGCCCGGCGCGATCACGCCGCGATCGCGCCAGCCGACGTGCCGGGCGTTGCGCTGGGTGTAGCCGTGCACCAGCGTCTCGACCGGGAAGCGGCGGCCGCTCTTGCTGCCCTTCGACCAGAGCCCGATCGTCGTGGTCGGGAACGAGGCGTCGCTGATCGTGCCGCAGTGGGCGCCGCCGTCGGAGAGGCCGTAGAGCGTGCGCTCGCCCTTCATCATGCCCCAGACGTCCTCGAGGTCGCCGCGCGCATAGTTGATCAGCGGCATGTAGAGGATGCGCCGGCCCTCGGCCTCCAGCATCACGTCGAAGCAGTGCTCGGCCGGGCTCTTGTTGGTGCGCTTCGCCTCGGCGGCGATCGAGGCCTCCGGTGACGGCTCGTAGTCGACCGGGTCGGTCATCCGGAACATGCGCTCGAAGCCCTGGGTCAGCTGGCCGGCGAAGCCGGCGAGCGCCGGGATCGCGCCGTGTTCGGCCAGGATCCGCTCGCGGACCTCGGCGCTGAACAGCGCCCGCAGCCGCGCCTCGACCCCGCCGGCGTTGATCTCGCGGTAGGTCGGCGTGATGATGAACGGGTTGGTGGTCGAGGCGAAGCTCAGCATCGCGCCCACCGGTCGCGGGGCAATCTGGGCGCGCACGTCGAGCCCGTCGGCGGTCATGGCGTCGATCTCGTCGAAGATGCCGCGCCAGCGGTCGGGCGCCTCGTCGGTCTGCTGGACCGTGAACGAAAGCCGGCGGCCGGACGTGCGGGCGAGGCCGCGGATCAGCCGCAGCTCGGCGGCGGCGAAGTCGTCGTCGGCGGTCAGGTAGGCGTCCGAGATCAGCTGGATGACGCCGCGATTGGCGCGCTTCAGGGCGCCGACGATGCCCTGCAGTTCACGCGCCGAAGCGGTCAGCGTGCCGATGTTCTGGCCGTCGCGGCTGCGGTGGACGTAGGTGCGCGAGGTGGAAAAGCCGATGGCGCCGGCGTGCAGCGCCTCCTCCGTAAGGCCGCTCATCTGCTCGATCTCGGCCTCGCTCGGCGCGGCCGTATGGTCCGCCCCGCGCTCGCCCATCACGTAGGCCCGCAGCGCCGCGTGCGGCATGTGGGCGGCGACGTCCATCGTGTAACTGCGGCGGCCCAGCGCATCCAGGTAGTCCGGAAAGCTCTCCCAGTCCCAGGTCAGCCCCTCGGTCAGGGCCGTGCCGGGGATATCCTCGACGCCTTCGAGCAGCCGGATCAGCCAGGCGTGCCGGTCGGGCCGCGCCGGCGCGAAGCCGACGCCGCAGTTGCCCATGGCCGCGGAGGTCACGCCGTGGATCGAGGAGGGCGCCAGCACGCTGTCCCACGAGACCTGGCCGTCATAGTGGGTGTGGATGTCGACGAATCCGGGCGTCACCAGCAGGCCGTCCGCGTCGATCGTGCGCGCCGCCGGACCCGACACCTCGCCCACCGCGACGATGCGGCCGTCCGAAACCGCGACATCGCCGCGAAAGCACGACGCGCCGGTTCCGTCGGCGATCAACCCGCCTCGGATGATCAGATCGTACACGGCGTCACCTTCCTGCGGTTCTCACGATCGATAGTGGTCCGAGCCCGCGGTGGGCGCAATGGCTGGATCCGGCGGCGTGCTTGCTAGACCAGGCCGAGGCGCGCCAGCACACAGGCGGTCAGCGCCTGGCAGTCAAGGCCGGCGAAAGGCAGAGTCGCGGCGCGGACGCCGGAGACGTGCGGCTCCAGTTCGGCCTGCAGCCGCTGCTTGGCCCGGTGCAGGCGGGTGCGGACGGTGGCCTCGGTCACGCCGAGCGCGGCGGCGGTCTCGGCGACGCTGAGGCCCTCGATCTCCCGCAGCACGAACGCGGGGCGGAACACCTCGGGCAGACGGGCGATCGCGGCCTCGATCACCCGGGCCAGCTCGGTGCGCATGACCGACTGCTCCGGCGACGGGCCGGCCGCCGAGCCTCGCATCAGGCTCTCGCGGTAAGCCTCGATGAAGGCGACGCCCTGGCTCTCGAGCTGGCGGCGCCGGCGCCCCGCCCGGCGCTTGCGCTCCAGCGCCTCGTTGACGACGATGCGGGTGAGCCAGGTGGACAGGGCGGACTCTCCCTTGAAGCTGGGCAGCGCGGCGAAGGCCTTGGCGTAGCCCTCCTGCACCGCATCCTCGGCCTCGCCGCGGTCCAGCAAGATGCTCCAGGCGGCGCGAAACAGGCGCTGGTTGTTGAGGGTCAGGAGCTGGCGGGCGGCCTCGACGTCGCGCGCCAGCACCTGCCGCACCAGCGCCATGTCGTCGAGGCTCCGCGGCTGCGGCGCGGTGATGGTCGCCACCGGACGGCCTCCTACTTCTGCACCACGATCTGCCCCTTCATCCCGGGATGATAGCGGCAAACGTAGCTGATCACCCCGGCCCGGCTGAGCACGAACTGCCCGCTGGCGTTGGGCGGGAGGTTGACATCGAAGCTGGCGTCCGACGCCGTCGCCGAGTGAAGGAACGGATCCTTGTTGTACCACTGCACGGTGTCGCCGACGCGGGCGGTGACGGTCGTCGGGGCGAAGGCCAGATTGTCGATGACCACCTGATAGGCCCTCGCCGCCGGCTGGGGCGCGCACGCCGCCAGCGTCGCCAGGAGCGTGGGTGCGAGCCAGCTGAATCGGCGCATCGGCCTACTTCAGCGCCGCGACGACCTGCTCGGCGTGCTGCTCGTGCATCTGGAACAGCTTCAGGCCGGTCTGCAGCAGCGACTTCAGCTCGGCGTTCTGCGAGTCCGGGATCAGGGTGCTCTCCAGCGCGCCGTTCACCGTCTTGTGGTAGGCGACCTCGTTGGTCGCGTAGGCGACGTCGAACGCGTGGCCGCTGAGCGCCGCGTAATCGTGCAGCTTCTGGTTGGCCGCGGCGGTGAGCGACTGGCTGGTCGGATTGTCCTGCGGCGTCACGTGCAGCTTCTTCACCAGCGCGAGCGCCTTGTCGTTGACCGCCTGGTGGTCGCGGATCATCTCCTGGGCGAAGTCGCGCACCTGGGCGTTCTTCGACTTCGCCAGCGCCTGCTTGGCGGCCGCGATGTCGAGCACGCCGGCGGTGTACGCGATGTGGGCGATCTGCGGATCGGTGGGCTTGGCCGCCGGGGGGGCGGCGGCGAGCGAAGCGACCGCGGCGAATGCGGCGATCGCGGCGATGGTGAATCTGGCGGACATCTGGGCGTTCCCATCCTCTGCATGACCCTGTTTCCGGCGGGTCGAAGCGTTAGATGGCGGAAGCGCGCCCCACGTTCCCGGACGGTGCCGACCTCAGGTCGAGGTGCGGTAGATGAACGGCCAGTCGCGGACGCGGCCGGTGGCGCCGCTGGCGTAGGCGTTGGCGTTGCGCTGGCCCCAGAGGTCGAACGATATCTGCGGCGAGGCATGGTAGACGAACGGCTGCCCGGGGGTGAATGACTGCACGTGCAGGTCGGCGTCGGCCGGGTCGCACACCGTGGCCCAGTACCTGCCGGCCACCGACCGCACCGTGTCGATGCAGACCCAGTGCGAGGCGGTCGAGCCGTCCCAGTTCACGCCGATGATGATCGGGTTGCAGCTGATCGACGGGCCCGAGAAGGCGCTCGAACTCGCCGACCAGGTCGACGATCCGCTGCGAGCTGTCCTGCGCACTGACCATCGAATGGGTCCAGCGGCCGCAGTTAAGGCTGTTCAGGATCGAGACCAGGCCTTGCGGATAGGTGCCGTAGTCGCGGCCGTTGTAGGGCTGGCCCTGCCACGCGCCGTAGTCGTCCCGGATCGTCTGCTCGAGATAGAGCGCGGCGTGGCCGGGGGCGAGCTTGTTGATCTTCAGCACGCACATCATCACCGACGATGGTCCGCAGGTGTTCTCGCGCTCCTGTCCGTAGACGAAATGGACGTCGCCGAAGCGGTCGAAGCGGGTGAACCAGGCCATGTCGCCCCTCCTAAGCTCGGCCCATTGCAAGCATATGAAACGGCGTTCGACAACGCGAATGCTGGTGAACTCCCGGCGTGATGAACGACGCTCGGCGTTGACACGGGGCGCCCCTCCCCCCACTTTCCGCCCGCTTCGATCAAGCCCAATCATCGGGCGGCCCTCCCCCGTCCCAGCATCAAAGTCTCTCGCCTTTTGAAGAACGTCGTCGTCGTCGAAAGCCCGGCCAAGGCCAGGACCATCAACCGTTACCTTGGCTCGGACTACGTCGTCCTGGCGTCGTACGGCCATGTCCGCGACCTGCCCTCCAAGGATGGCTCGGTGAAGCCGGACGACGACTTCGAGATGCTGTGGGACGTCGACCCGCGCGCCGCCAAGCGCATCAGCGACATCGCCCAGGCCGCCAAAGGCGCCGACCGGATCATCCTCGCCACCGACCCCGATCGCGAGGGCGAAGCGATCAGCTGGCACCTGCTCGAGGTGCTGACCAAGCGCCGGGCGATCAAGGACGCCAAGGTCGAGCGCGTCGTCTTCAACGCCATCACCCGTTCGGCGGTGACCGAGGCGATGAAGCACCCGCGCGACATCGACATGGAGCTGGTGGAAGCCTACCTCGCCCGCCGTGCGCTGGACTACCTGGTCGGCTTCACCCTCTCGCCGGTGCTCTGGCGCAAGCTGCCGGGCGCCCGCTCGGCCGGCCGGGTGCAGTCGGTCGCCCTGCGGCTCGTGGTCGACCGCGAGATTGAGATCGAGGCGTTCCGGACCCAGGAGTACTGGTCGGTCGAGGCCGATGTCTCCGCCGGCGGCGATCCCTTCCTGGCCCGGCTGGTCAAGCATGAGGGCAAGCGGCTCGCCAAGTTCGACCTCGGGACCGAAACGTCGGCGCTGGCCGCCAAGGCGGCGGTGGAGAGCGCCAGTTTCAAAGTGTCCTCGGTCGAGAAGAAGCCGGCCCGCCGAACGCCGCCGCCGCCGTTCACCACCTCGACGCTGCAGCAGGAGGCCTCGCGCAAGCTTGGCTTTTCCGCCGACCGGGCGATGCGCGCCGCGCAGAAGCTCTACGAAGGCGTCGATGTCGGCGGCGAGACCGTCGGCCTGATCACCTACATGCGCACCGACGGGGTGCAGAGCGCACCCGAGGCGCTGGCCGAGGCCCGCGAGGTGATCGGCAATATCTATGGCGCGAACTATGTGCCCGAGAGCGCCCGCCACTACCGGGTCAAGGCCAAGAACGCCCAGGAGGCGCACGAGGCGATCCGCCCGACCAGCCTCGCCCGCAACCCCGGCTCGCTGCGGCTCGAGCCGGACCTCGGCCGGCTTTACGAGCTGATCTGGAAGCGGATGATCGCCTCGCAGATGGAGGCGGCGCGGATCGAGCGCACCACGATCGATCTGGACAGCTCGGACGGCAGGACCGGCCTCAGAGCCACTGGCCAGGTGGTGCAGTTCGACGGCTATCTGCGGGTCTACGAGGAAGGTCGCGACGATCCGGAGGCGAGCGCCGCACCGGGCGCCGAGGGAGACGACCGCGACTTCGCCGGCCGGCTGCCCGCGGTGGCCGAGGGCGCCGCCGCCAGGGTGCTCGCCGCCCGCGCCGACCAGCACTTCACCGAGCCGCCGCCGCGCTATTCCGAAGCCTCGCTGGTCAAGAAGATGGAGGAGCTCGGCATCGGCCGGCCGTCGACCTACGCCTCGATCCTGACCGTGCTGCGCGATCGCGACTACGTGCGGATGGACAAGAACCGGTTCATTCCCGAGGACAAGGGCCGGCTGGTCACCGCCTTCCTCGAGCAGTTCTTCCGCCGCTACGTCGAATACGACTTCACCGCGGCGCTGGAGGAGAAGCTCGACCTGGTCTCCGCCGGCGAACTCGACTGGAAGGCGCTGCTGCGGGACTTCTGGCGCGACTTCGCCGCCGCCATCGCCGAGATCGGCGAGCTGCGCATGGGCCAGGTGATCGAGGCGCTGAACGAGGCGCTTGGGCCGCACATGTTCCCCGAGCGCGAGGATGGGACCGACCCGCGGGTCTGCCCCACGTGCGGCAATGGCCGGCTGTCGCTGAAGACCGGCAAGTTCGGCGCCTTCATCGGCTGCTCCAACTATCCGGAGTGCCGCTACACCCGCCCGATCGCCCAGGACAACGGCGAGGACGACGCCGGCGCCGGCGGCGACCGCGAACTGGGCGTCGACCCGGCCAGCGGCAAGACCATCTGGCTGAAGGCCGGGCGCTTCGGCCCGTATGTCGAGGAGCAGGCCGAGAAGCCAAAGCGCGCCAGCCTGCCGAAGGACTGGCCGCCCGCGGCGATGGACCTCGACAAGGCGATCCGCCTGCTGCGGCTGCCGCGCGAGGTGGGACCACACCCGGACGACGGCAAGATGATCCAGGCCGGCATCGGGCGCTACGGCCCCTACGTCCAGCACGATGGGACCTACGCCAACCTGCCGACCGCCGACGAAGTGTTCGAGGTGGGCCTGAACCGCGCCGTGGCCGTGCTGGCCGAGAAACGCGCCGGCGGGCGCGGCGGCCGCGCTGCGGCGGCGGCGATCGCCGAGCTCGGCCCCCATCCGGTCGACGGCGAGCCAGTGCGGGTGCTGTCGGGCCGATTCGGCCCCTACGTGAAGCACGGCTCGGTCAACGCCAACGTCCCGCGTGGGGCCGATCCGGCGGCGCTGACGATGGACGAGGCGGTCAAGGTGCTGGCCGAGCGCGTCGCCAGCGGCGGCGGCGGCAAGGGACGGCGCGGCCGGGCGGCGAAGCCGGCGGCGCGCAAGCCGGCTGCGGCGAACGCGAAGACGCCGAAAACCGCAGCCAAGAAGGCGCCCGCGAAGAAGCCCGCCGCCAGGACGGCGCGCAAGGCCAAGTAGCCCTCGCTCAGGCCATCTGCGCCAGTGGGCTGGGGCCGAAGCGGTTGGCGCCGTCCTCGCCCTGCATCACGCCGAGTTCGATCGCCGCCCAGGCCAGGATCAGGGTGAAGATGAACACCCCGAAGCCGTGCGGCGTCGGCCAGACCGCCACCACGGCGAACAGCACCAGCGCCGCCCACCAGCCGGAGCGGCCGCGGTCGTGCAGGCGCTTGGAGAGCACGCAGGCCCCCATATAGAGCAGCGCCGGGTAGACCAGCCAGCCGGTCAGCCACTTCAGCGTCGGCCCGAGCGAGACCTCGTAGACGACCGCCGCCCCGATCAGGAACGCGCTGGCGATCCAGAACGGCGTGCGCGCCAGCCTGCCAGAGGCCGACAGCACCACATCCCACCAGCCGAGCCGCCCGTTCACGCCGATCCCCGCGACTCCAAGCCCAGGTTACGCACCCGAACTTAGGGCCGCGAAGTCAGCGACGGAAGGGCGTCGTGGCGCTCAGGTCGCGACGGGGGCCGGACCGGTGATGCCTTTTGGCGACGGGCCGAAGCGGTTGGGGCCCATCGTCCCGTCCATGAAGCCGCACTCGATCAGCACCCAGACCGCGCCGACGAACGGGATCAGGCTGATGAAACACCAGACCCCGGACTTGTCACGGTCGTGCCAGCGCTTGATCTGCAGCGCCAGGCCGATCCAGATCGCCAGGACAAAGTAGGCGAGGAAGAGCACGAGACCGAGAATGCCGATCCCGGCCCCGGCGGCCCGGCCCGCCGTCTCGCCGCCGCCCGACGCCCCGGCCGCCAGCACGCCGACGCCACCGACGAGGAAGAGGACGATCATCAGAATGATGGACAGCCCGATGCTGGCGCCGATGAGTCCGAGCCAGTAGTTCGTGCGCCTAATGCGGCCGTTGAAGCCGAAAAGTAATTGAACGATGCCCATGCAGGCCCCCTGGTTGCTCCCGTAAGCAGAGGTAACACCGATATCCGGCCCCTCCGCAAGAGGCGCGACGGTGCGCATGCATGTGGCTGACGCGCGGAAGCGGCGCTGGCGGGTGTCGGGGGCGCGGCCCGCGGGCGCTCAGCGGCCCTGGAACCACAGCTGCTCGGCCATCTCGACGCCCGCGGCGTTCATGGTCGCCGGGTCGGACAGCGTGACGATGGCGACGCCATCCTCGGATGTTGGTCAGCGCGCGCGCCGTCCGACCGTCACCGGGATCGCCGCGCCGGTGATCGCCGCCGACTGATCGGAGAGCAGGAACACGATGACGCGGGCGATGTCCGCCGGCTGGACCCACGTCCCGAAGTCCGCCGTCGGCATGTCGCGCCGGTTGGCGGGCGTGTCGATGATGCTGGGCAGCACGGCGTTGACCCGCACTCCGGCGCCGGCCAGTTCCTCGGCGAGGCTCTCGGTCAGCTTGGCGACACCCGCCTTGGACGCGGCGTAGGCGCCCATGCCGGCGCCGGCTCTGGCCGCGGCCCCCGCCCCAATGTTGACGATGCTGCCCGAGCCGCTGGCCGAGAGCGCAGCCATCGCGGCGCGGCTCGCCGTCACCGCGGTGACGAGGTTGATCCGGAACATGCGCTCCCACACCGCCGCGGGGGCGTCGGCCAGGGTGGCCCAGGTGAAGCCGCCGGCGATGTTGACCAGGCCGTCGATGCCGCCACAGCGCTCGGCGATGCTCGCCATCGCGGCGCCCGTCGCCGCCTCGTCGGTCAGATCCAAGCCATCGAACAGCAGATCGCGCGCGGCGCCCGCCTTGGCCTGGTCCAGGCGCGCCACCTTCGCCCCCGCCGCTTCCGCGGCGTCGGCGACGCTGGCGCCCAGCACGCCAAGCGCGCCGGTGACGACGACGGTTCGACCCTCAAGCATGCGCCCTCGCTCCAGCTCCCCCCGTGCGGGGTGATCGGCCAAATCGGCCGATCGCGCAACTGGAACAGACCGCCGGCGGTGCGCGGTCACGCACGCGCACGGGCCCGGCGATCAGGCCGGGCCTTGCGGCCATGAAGCTCGGATCGAACCTAGGAAGCGGAAACCCTGCGACCGGCGCGATGCCGGATCAACAGGCGGGCGATCACATAGGCCCCGATCGCCGCGAGGATCGCGGGGGCGCCGGCGGCCAGGTCCGGCGCCGGGCTGGGCCTGGGCACTGACGCGGGAATCGGAACCGCGAACGCCGCCGCCCCGCTCACGACGGAAACGAGAACCCCCAGAAGGACTTTCAATGAACTCTCCCACAGGAATACAGCGAGCCCGGCTTTCGCTGAAGGCATGATTAGTGCACATGCCTGCGCGCGTCCATCCCAGTCGCGCTTGGCGCGGAACGACGTCGCTTGTCGCACAGGATCGATCGAAGAACGTCCATGTTCGCGGCCGCCAATGAGCAAAGCGTAGAGGCGACTGGCCTGACCCGGCAGGAGCTGGCGCTCTGGGCGTGCCTGCTTTGTATCGCGAACGGTCTGGCCGGATTGTTCTTCGACAGTCAGATCGCAGCCGCGGTCGGAAAAGACGGGCTGCTCGACTTTCTGTTCGGCGGCGGGTTCGTCACGGTGGCGTGGGGCGTCGCCCTCTGGCTGCTTGCGAAGGCCCCGCGGCAGGTCGCGACCCGCGCGGACCTGATCATCGCGGTCGCCCTGTGCCTGATCGGCGCTTTCGCCGAGACGAAGGCGCTGCCCGTCGCGGTGACGGGACTGGGGCTCTGGCTGCTGCCGTCCAGGGACGATCCGACCCGCGCCGCGGGCGCCGTGATTCTGGCGATCGCCTCGCAGCAGTTCTGGGGGCATCTGCTGCTTGGCGTGCTCGGGCCGGAGCTGGTGCGGGTCGACGCGGCGATGGTCGGAGAGATGATGACCCACACGGTCGCGGGCGCCTCCTGGCGCGACAACATCATCACCGCGCCCAACGGCCACTCGATCGTGGTCCTGGAGGGTTGCTCGAGCTTCGCCAACGCCTCGACCGCGCTGCTGGCCTGGGTCGCGTTCGGCCGGCTCGAGCGCGCCAGGTGGCTGGCCCGCGACGCCGCCGTCGGGCTCGGCGTGGTCGTCTCGCAGGTCGCGCTGAACGTCGCCCGGATCTACCTGATGGCGCAGTCCTACGGCGGCTACGTCTACTGGCACGACGGTGGCGGCAAGCAGATCTACGTCGCCGCGGCTTCGGCGGCCGCGGTGGGCATCAGCGTCATCGGCACCCACTGGGCGGGACAGAAGCGGTGAAGTGGGGACTGCGCGCGTTCCTGGCCGTCCTGGTGATGTTCTCCCTCGGCCTCAGGATCGCCGTCCCGCATGTCGCGAACCGCACGGTCGATCCGGTGGCGGGCGTCACGTCGGTGCTCGGCAGCCGGCTCTCCGGCGCGGTGTCGCGCGAGCCCTGGGGCGACGCGGCGAACCCGGCGTCGGTGCTCACCGCGCCAGTCGCCGGCTGCTCCGAGCCGCTGACGATCGTGACCGTGATTCCGCCGGGCTTCGACTCGGCGGACGCGCTGCGGGCGTTCCAGAAGCCCGGCGATCGGCGCTACTTCGCCTACCTGGACTGGTTCTCCGACCAGCCCGACCGGTGGCGACTGCTCGGCATGCGGATCTGGCAGCGCACCGAGGCGATGGCCAATCTGAGCGAATACGGCGCGACCAACACCCTGCTCTACGTGATCGAACGCCGCGACTGCCACGTGGCCGAGACCAGCCAGTGGCGGCGATATTGGCTCACCCGGCCATAGCCGGAGATCGAAGTCGGCCGGACGCTGGCGCGCCGGCGGCGATCCTGGCATCTGACAGGCGCGGCCCGCCGGCCGCGTCAATCAGGGGCGACGCCTATGTCGGATCGGTATGCTCACTACCAGCGCCTGGCTTTCGACCGCCCGCGGCCCGGCGTGCTGCGGGTCTCGATGAACAATCCGGAGCGGCTGAACGCGGCCGACGCGACGATGCACGCCGAGCTGGCGCAGATCTGGCTGGACGTCGATCGGGACGACGAGACCGACGCGATCATCCTGACCGGGGTCGGCCGCGCCTTCTCCGCCGGCGGCGACTTCGCGATGATCGAGGCGATCACCGAGGACTTCGAGACTCGCGTCCGGGTCATGCGCGAGGCCCGCGATATCGTCTACAATCTGATCAACTGCGCCAAGCCGGTGGTCAGCGCGATGCGCGGCCCCGCCGTCGGCGCGGGCCTGGTCTGCGGCCTCTTGGCCGACATCTCGATCGCCACCCCGCAGGCGCGGATCATCGACGGGCACACCCGCCTCGGCGTCGCCGCCGGCGACCATGCGGCGATCGTCTGGCCGCTGCTCTGCGGCATGGCCAAGGCCAAGTACTACCTGCTGCTGTGCGACACCCTGACCGGCGCCGAAGCCGAGCGGATCGGCGTGATTTCCCTTTTGGCCGAGGACGCCGAGCTGGACGCCAAGGCGGTCGAGATCGCCGGGCGGCTGGCCGATGGCGCCGCCAGCGCGATCCGCTGGACCAAGTACGCGCTCAACAACTGGCTGCGCAGCGCCGGCCCGGCGTTCGACGCCTCGCTGGCGCTGGAGTTCCTGGGCTTCACCGGCCCGGAGGCGAAAGAGGGCCTCGCCTCTCACCGCGAGAAACGTTCGCCGCAGTTCCGGCCGCCGGGATAGCTCGTGTTGGATGGAGGCGCCGGTGTGGTCGCGTCTACGGGACACCTAATGCCCGACTAGAGCGGGTTGAGATCAGGTGGCTTCCCCTCGTCACCCCGGCCGAGCGGAGCGGGGCCGCGGACACGGCGCCGCCACCGAGCTGCGAAATCGCATAAGAGCCGGAGGGTCCGGCCCCGGATCGGCCTTGCCGGCCGTCCGGGGTGACGAGTCCGTCGAAGCGGGCTCGCAGAGGCTAGCGTTTCAGCGCGCCGCCGAGCTTGTCCTGCGCCTTGCCGACGGCGTTCTGCGCCGTCCCGATCGCCTTCTCGACGACGCCTTGCACACGCAGCCGGTCATTGCCGGTCACCTTTCCGGCGACCTCCTTGACGGAGCCCGTGGCCTTCTTCACGGCGCCTTTGATCCTATTGGTGCTCATGGTGTCGTCCTTGTTCTGCGGCGTCCCGCGACGCCGCTCCGCGGGGCGAAGGGTCTAGTGCTTGAGCTTGATCACCACGCCGCCGGGGGCGAGCGACAATTTCAGGCCGGAGGAGCTGAAAGTGGCCCGGATCTCGACCCCGGCGCCATTCTTCATGTCGAGCAGGCCAGCGCCGCTGCCCGCCGTCGCCGAAGCGTCCAGCGCCCCGTACGTGCCTTCGATGTCTGCGACCCGATGCAGGTTGTAGACCTGGCCGGAGAGATTGTAGCTGCTGACGCCGATGGCGCCGACGGAGAGGCCGCTGACCTGAAGCGCGTAGTTATGGCCGCGATAGCGTAGCGTTCCGCTGCCCCAGCGCCCGCCGACGAGGAACGCCGCCGAGCCGCCGTGGAAGCTGATCGTGGCGCTCGGCGCGGCGACGGCCGGCGCCGCCAGCGCGCCACCCAGCAGGATGGCGGCGGCAGCGGCGCCGATGAAAGTTGATCTCTTCATTAAACGATCCCTCGATGCGCGCCCTCAGCGGGCGCAGTAGTGTCTGTAGCCGTCTCGAGAGGCTCCGGACGCTTGGGTGGAACGGCATGAAGTTGAGACGCCTGATGGCGATCGGCATTGACGCAGATCAACAGCCAGGCGCCGAGTCTTGGTCAGATGCGCCTTCAGCTCGCATTGCCGCGTGACACCCGTCTGGGCGACGCGCACACGCACGATCTCTTTGACGCTGATGATCTGCCGATGATCGGCGACAAGCGCCTAAGCGAATTCCGCCAGGATCTCGTCGGCGCTGACGCTGTCGGCGGGCCCCACGTTGACGACCTTCAGCACCCCGTCGCGCTCGGCGCGGATGATGTTCTGCATCTTCATCGCCTCGATTACGAACAGGGTCTGGCCGGCGCTGACGGTCTCGCCGCTCTCGACCTCGACGGCGACCACCAGCCCTGGCATCGGCGAGAGCACCAGGCGGGTGGTGTCGGCGGCCTTCTTCGCTGGCAGACGCCCGTGCAGGTCGGCCGAGACCGGGCTCAGCACCAGCACGTGGGCCGCCGCGGCGCGGTGCCGGATGCGGTAGCCCTCCGCGGCGGGCGCCACCTCGGCGGCGAACGCCTGGCCCTCCAGCTCGGCGCGGAACAGCGCCTGACCCGGCTTCCAGTCGATCGCCGACAACTGCACCGTGCGGCCCTCGCCGTCGAAGTCGATCCCTAGCCCGTTGGCGGCCTCGGTCAGCCTCACCCGGCGTTTTTCCGGCCCGACGATCACCACCCAGTCGGTGCGGGGCTTGGCGCTGGCCAGCACGGCATGGGCGCGGCCGTTGCGGCGCGCCTGGATGCGGTTCATCGCCAGCGCGGTCGCCGCCATCAGGTCCAGCTGGCGCGGGCTGGGCGTCAGGCCGTGGAAGCCGTCCGGAAACTCCTCGGCGATGTAGCCGGTGGAAAGCCGCCCCTCCTGGAACCGCGACTGGTCCATCACGCCGGAAAGGAACGGCGCGTTGTGACCCAGCCCCTCGATGTGCAGGTCCTCCAGCGCGCCTGCCATCGTGGTCACCGCATCGGCGCGGGTCGGCCCCCAGGTCGCCAGCTTGGCGATCATCGGGTCGTAGAACATCGAGATCTCGTCGCCTTCGCGCACGCCGGAGTCGACCCGGACGATCCCCTCGCCCCGCGCGCCTTCGGCAGGCGCCTGGTAGCGCACCAGCCGGCCGATCGAGGGCAGGAAGCCGCGGTACGGATCCTCGGCGTAGAGCCGGCTCTCGACCGACCAGCCGTTGATCGCCAGGTCGTCCTGCCCGAAGGCCAGCGGCTCACCGGCGGCGACGCGGATCATCTGCTCGACCAGATCGAGCCCGGTGATCAGCTCCGTGACCGGATGCTCCACCTGAAGACGCGTGTTCATCTCCAGGAAATAAAACGACTTATCCTGTCCGGCGACGAACTCTACGGTGCCGGCCGAGTCGTAGTTCACGGCCTTGGCCAGCGCCACCGCCTGCGCCCCCATCGCCGCCCGCGTCTCGGGGTCGAGCAGCGGCGACGGCGCCTCCTCGATGACCTTCTGGTTGCGGCGCTGGATCGAACATTCGCGCTCGAACAGGTGCACGACATTGCCGTGTTTGTCGCCCAGCACCTGGATCTCGATGTGGCGCGGGTTGACGATGAACTTCTCGATGAAGATGCGGTCGTCGCCGAACGCGCCGGCGGCCTCGGCCCTCACCGCGGCGAGCGCTTCGCCGATCTCGCCGCCGGACCGCACCACGCGGATGCCCTTGCCGCCGCCGCCCGCCGAGGCCTTCAGCATCACCGGATAGCCGATCTCATGGGCGATCAGCGCCGCATGGTCGGGCCCGTCGATCTCGCCAATGTGCCCGGGCACGCAACTGACGCCCGCCTCGGCGGCCGCGCGCTTGGAGGCGATCTTGTCGCCCATCGCGTCGATCGCGTGCGGATTGGGACCGATGAAAACGATCCCCGCCTCGGCGCAGGCCCGGGCGAACTCCGCCCGTTCCGACAGGAAGCCGAACCCGGGATGCACCGCCTGCGCGCCGGTCTGGCGGCACGCGGCGATGATCTTCTCGGCCACCAGGTAGGATTGCGCCGCCGGCGAGGGGCCGATCGCCACCGCCTCGTCGGCCATCTCGACCGCCAGCGAGCCGGCGTCGGCCTCGGAATAGACCACCACCGAGGCGATCCCCAGCCGGCGGCAGGTGCGGATGATGCGCACCGCCACCTCGCCGCGATTGGCGATGAGGATTTTCGTAAACAGGCGGCTGCCCTTGGCCGTCTCAGTCATTATCTTGGCGGGTTAGAGACGGATGCGGCGCCTGACAACCCGTCACGCAGCGTCATAAGCCGAAGGGAAGCCGAAATGTCCGACGTCGCCACGCCAAAGACGATCTCCGAGGCCGGCTTCGACCTGACGCCGCCGAGCGCCGAGGAGCGCAGGAAGCTCGAGGCGACGCTGAGCCGCGAGGAGCGCGACGTCCTGCTGCACCACGGCACCGAGGCGCCGTTCTGCGGCGGCCTGTTGGATAACAAGGACGACGGCGTCTACTGCTGCCGGCTCTGCGGCCTGCCGCTGTTCCGCCACCACACCAAGTTCGAGAGCGGCACCGGCTGGCCCAGCTTCTACGCGCCGTTCGAGGAAGACCATGTCGTCGCGGTGAAGGATGTCAGCTACGGCATGATCCGCATCGAGACGCGTTGCGCGCGCTGCGACAGCCACCAGGGCCACGTCTTCCCCGACGGCCCGCGCCCGACCCGGCTGCGCTACTGCATCAACTCGGTCTCGCTGCAGTTCGTGAAGAACGGCGATGCGCTGCCCGACCCGCTGGGGCGGGGCGACAGCCTCAGCTAGAGCGGGTTGGAGTCGGGTGGAATCGGGCGTTAAGTTGCAGCCTTGCGCCCCCTCCGTCAGCCCGCTCCGCGGTCTGCCACCTCCCCCGTCCTCTTCGGGACGGTGGAGGAGCTAGGTCAGCGCCCTCCGCTCCTCCACCGTACAGCGCAGCGAAACGGGGGAGGTGGCGCTCGCTGCGACAGCAGCGAGTGACGGAGGGGGCCTGGCCGAGGCCGCCTGGCGCGCGTGCTGCCCGCCGGTTGGGACCTGCCCTGCGGCAAGGCGCACGTCGTCCGCTGGCCCGCCGCGCTGCGCGACGACGGACGGGTCCGGGCCTTCGCGGCCTGGATCGCGGGCCAGGCCCAGGAGGCCGCCTCGCCGCCCGGCATCGTCGGCGAAGCTTGACGGCGACTCAAACCAAGGCCTCGTAGAGCGGCGCCCGCCCCGGCGCGGCGATCTTTGCCATCGTAGAAAAATGCCTCGCGACCGCCGTTTGGCGGCGCCGTCGTGCGTCATCCGGAAATCCGCCACCGATCTTTACGGTTTTCGAAAGTTATCCACAGGCGATCGGCGCAAGATTTCACCGCCGGCGCGCGTCCCGTCACAGCGGGATGTTGTCGTGCTTCTTCCAGGGGTTGGAGAGCTGCTTGTTCTTCAGGCTCTTCAGCGCGCGCACGATCCGCCGCCGGGCGCCGTGGGGGATGATCACGTCGTCGAGGTAGCCGCGCGAGGCGGCGACGAACGGGTTGGCGAAGTGGTCGCGGTAGTCGTCCTCGCGCTCGGCCAGCTTCTGCGGATCGCCGATGTCGGCGCGGAAGATGATCTCCACCGCCTGCTTCGGCCCCATCACCGCGATCTCGGCGGTCGGGAAGGCGTAGTTGAGGTCGCCGCGGATGTTCTTCGAGCTCATCACGTCGAAGGCGCCGCCATAGGCCTTGCGGGTGATGATGGTGATCTTCGGCACGGTCGCCTCGGCGTAGGCGAACAGCAGCTTGGCGCCGTGCTTGATCAGCCCGCCCTGCTCCTGCTTGGTCCCCGGCATGAAGCCCGGCACGTCGACGAAGGTGATGATCGGGATGTTGAAGGCGTCGCAGAAGCGCACGAACCGGGCGGCCTTGCGGCTGGAGTCGATGTCGAGCACCCCGGCCAGCACCTGCGGCTGGTTGGCGACGAAGCCGACCGTCTCGCCGTCCATGCGGCCGAAGCCGGTGATGATGTTCTTGGCGAAATCCGGCGAGATCTCGAAGAAGTCGGCCTCGTCGGCGACCTTCAGGATCAGCTCCTTCATGTCGTAGGGCTTGTTCGGGCTCTCCGGCACCAGGGTGTCGAGCGAGGGCTCGGCGCGGTCCGGATCGTCGAAGCTCTGGCGGACCGGCGGCTTTTCGCGGTTGGACGAGGGCAGGAAGTCGATCAGCCGGCGCACCTGGGTCAGCGCCTCGAGGTCGTTGTCGAACGCGCCGTCGGCGACGCCGCTCTTCAGCGCGTGAACGCGGTAGCCGCCCAGGTCCTCGTGGCTGACGTCCTCGTTGATGACCGTCTTCACCACGTCCGGGCCGGTCACGTACATGTAGCGAGGTGTCCTTCACCATGAAGATGAAGTCGGTCATCGCCGGCGAGTAGACGTCGCCGCCGGCGCAGGGGCCCATGATCACGCTGATCTGCGGGATCACGCCGGAGGACAGCACGTTCTGCAGGAAGATGTCGGCGTAGCCGGCCAGGCTGTCGACGCCCTCCTGGATGCGCGCGCCGCCGGCGTCGAACAGGCCGATGATCGGCGCGCCGTTGCGCCCCGCCATCTCCTGCACCTTGACGATCTTCTCGGCGTGGGCCTTGGAAAGAGATCCGCCGATGACCGTGAAATCCTTGGAGAAAACGTAGACGACGCGGCCGTTGATCGTGCCCCAGCCGGTGACGACGCCGTCGCCGGGCACCTTCTGTTTCTGCATGCCGAAGTCGTGGCTGCGGTGTTCGACGAACATGTCGAACTCCTCGAACGAATCCTCGTCCAGCAGCAGGTCGAGCCGCTCGCGCGCGGTCAGCTTGCCCTTGGCGTGCTGCGCGGCGATCCGCCGCTCGCCGCCGCCGGCCCTGGCCTGCGCCCGCCGCTGCTCGAGCTCCTCGAGGATATGCTTCATCGCCCAGCCACTCCGTCACACAATGGTGGCTGAGGCGTAGCGGCGGCGACGCCGAGTGGCAAGGCGAGCGGCTACAGCGCGCCGAACCACCTTCCGAGCGTCACCGCTTCCTTCGCCATCGCGTCGGCGCGGGCGGCGGCTTCGGCGTCGACGCCCCAGCGTTCTTCCTGGAAGGTCTCGTCGAGGCGGGAGAGGTCGAAGGCCGCGTCTGCCGTCAGCTCGCCCCGGCGAAGGGCGAAGGCGAGGATCGCGGACCCGAAAAGCGCCGCGGCGGCGACCAGACCGGTCAGGGCGAAGGCGTCTTCCGCAGTCGCCAGTTCGGCGATGCGGTCGATGGTGGCCTGCGGCTGCGGCTGGTGCACGACGCCCTGGGTGCGGTGGAACTGCACCTCCAGCGCAGCTTCGGCCCAGGCGATCGCCGGCCCCCAGCGCCGCTCCTGGCGCTCGACCAGGCTGGAGGGGCCGTCCGCGAAGTAGCACAGCAGGTCCGAGCCGGCGAAGGTCGCGAGGCGCTCGATCGCGGCCGCTCGGCTGGCGTCGTCCAGCGCCAGCGCAGCCCACGCGAGCCGCGTGGCCGGCATCGCGGCGGGGTCGATGTGCTCACCCTGCGCCGCCCACTCGTCCGCGACCAGCTGGGCCAGCGCCTCGGTGGGGAGCGCCAGCGGCGCGCCCTTCGGCGACTTCGGCGCGCGGCCGTCGAGCTGGACCGCGAACGCGCCGTTCACCGCGGAAACCGTAACCTCGGCGTAGAAGCGCTTGCGTCGTTCGGCTTGGTGGCCTGGCAGGGACAACGACGGAACCTTTCCACTGGCGCGTGCAACGAGCAAAATCCGCCGGGTCTGGCAACCGATTCCGCCAGCGCCTGGCAAGGAGTTCCGACGTGGCCCTTGACCGCAACCTCGCCGCCGCCATCGCCGTCACCCGGTTCGGTCTCGGCGCCAAGCCCGGCGAGATCCTGACCGCTCGCGACGACCCCGAAGCCTGGCTGCTGGCCCAGGTCCGTCCGGAAGTCGGCGCCGACCAGCCGCAACCGGGCGCGATGGGCTCTGCCGAGCGGGTGCAGCAGTTCCGCGAATACCAGAAGGAAAAGCAGGCGGCCAAGGCGGCCGGCGAGACGTTCGACCCGGTCAAGTTCGCCCGCAAGCTGATCGTCGGCGACGCCGGGGCCGATTTCGTCGCCCGCGCCCGGCTGGCCGCCGACCACCGACGCCGACTTCCGCGAGCGCTGGGCGCTGTTCTGGTGCAACCACTTCACCGTCTCGGCGATCAAGCTGCAGACGGCGACCCTGGTCGGCCCGTTCGAGCAGGAGGCGATCCGCCCGCACGTGTTCGGCCGCTTCGAGGACATGCTGGTCGCCTCGTCGAGCCATCCGGGCATGCTGCTCTATCTCGACCAGGCCCAGTCGGTGGGACCCGACACCATGGCGGCCAACTTCCTGTCGCGCGGCGGCAAGAAGGCCGGCCTGAACGAGAACCTCGCCCGCGAGATCATGGAGCTGCACACGGTCGGGGTCGACGCCGGCTACAGCCAGGCCGACGTCACCGAGTTCGCCCGGGCGATGACCGGCTGGAGCATCGGCGGCTTGCGGGAGGGCGACGACGCCGGCAAGTTCACGTTCCGCGCCGCCGGCGCACGAGCCGGGCGCGCGCACCATCATGGGCAGGCGCTACGCCGGACGGCGGCATCGACCAGGCGCTGGCGGTGATGAAGGACCTCGCCGCCAGCCCGCACACGGCCAACCATCTGGCGACCAAGCTCGCCCGCCACTTCGTCGCCGACGAGCCGCCGCCCAGCCTGGTGGAGAAGCTGAAGCATACCTACCTCGGGACCGGCGGGCGACCTGGGCGAGGTGGCCAAGACGCTGGTCATGGCCCCCGAAGCCTGGTCGCCCCAGCCGCAGAAGTTCAAGACGCCCTACGAGTTCGTGGTCTCGTCATGGCGCGCCGCCGACATCGCGCCCCAGACCCTGCCGGACATCGGCGAGATCCTGAATGCGCTGGGCCAGAAGCCATTCAGCGCCCCCTCCCCCAAGGGCTGGCCCGAGGAGGCCGAGGTCTGGTGCGCGCCCGACGCGGTGATCAAGCGCATGGCCTGGGCCCAGGGCCTCGCCGCCAAGGCGCTGAACGGCCGCGACCCGCTCGCAGCTGGCCAGCGACGCGCTCGGCGCGCGGCTGACGCCGCTCGTCGCCGGCGCCATCTCCCGGGCCGAAACGCGCGAGGAAGGCCTGGCCATCCTCTTGATGTCTCCGGAGTTTCAACGCCGATGAGCGACGCTCCCACTCTCTCCGCCCTTTCCCGCCGCCAGGCCCTAGCCGGCGCGCTGGGGGTCGGGATCACGGTCGAGTTCCTCGGCCGCAAGGCCTTCGCCGCCGGCCACGGCGCGTCCGAGACCCGCAAGCTGGTGGTGGTGATCTGCCGCGGCGGCATGGACGGGCTGTCGGTCTCGCCGCCCGTCGGCGATCCGAACTACGCCTCGCTGCGCGGCCCGATCGCCATCCCCGGCTTCGGCCAGCCGGGCGGCGCGCTGAAGCTGGACGACACCTTCGGCCTGCATCCCGCCCTGCCCTCGGTGCACGCTCTGGCGCTGAAGGGCGAGGCGCGGATCGCCCCGGCGGTGGCCAGTCCCGACCGCGCCCGCTCGCACTTCGAAGCGCAGGACGTGCTCGAGAACGGCGCGACCGCCGCCTACGGGACCGACTCCGGCTGGCTGAACCGCGCCTTGCAGGTGATGGGGCCTGGCAAGGTGAAGGGCATCTCGGTCGGCGCCACCGCGCCGCTGATCCTGCGCGGCAGCGTCGAGGCGGCGTCCTGGTCGCCGGGTCCCGGCGCCGGCCGCGACACCCGTCTGCCCGGCATCCTCGCCGACCTCTATGCGAACGACCCGATGCTGAGCCGGGCGCTCGCCAGCGGTCTCGCCACCGAGGCGATGGCCAAGGTCGCGAACGCCGATGCGACCGCCGCGCTCAGCCAGACGAGCTCACGCCAGCCGGCGCAGGCGCGGCGGGCGCCCACTCGCCGGCGATGGGCGCCGACATGGCGGGCGGACCGGCGCTGCAATCCACATTGCGCCAGGGCCTGCCCGCCGCGCGGAAGCTCGGCGCGACGCTGGCCGGCTTCATGATCCAGCCCGGCGGACCGCAGGTGGCGGCGGTGTCGATCGACGGCTTCGACACCCACGCCAACCAGGGTTCCAGCCAGGGCCAGCTCGCCACCCGCCTGGCCTACCTCGACGCCGCGCTGGACGGCCTCGCCGACGGCATGGGCGCCGGCTGGAAGGACACCGCGGTCGTGGTGGTGACCGAGTTCGGCCGCACCGCCCACGTCAACGGCACCGCCGGCACCGACCACGGCACCGCCTCGACCGCGCTGCTGCTGGGCGGCGCGTTGAAGCAAGGCGGCATCGTCGGCGACTGGCCGACCCTGGCCCAGGGCAAGCTGTTCGAGGCCCGCGACACCGCCCCGACGCTCGACATGCGCGGCCTGTTCAAGGGCCTGCTGGTCGCGCAATACGGCGTCGACCGGCGTGCGCTGGACACGGTCGTGTTCCCCGGAAGCGCGGACGTCGCGCCGGCGACGGGGATCATCGCCTGACTCTCGGACACGCCGTCACCCAACGCTTCCCCCGCTTGCGGGGGAAAGCGGCGAGCCGCGCGGAGCGCGCTTCGCCGATGGGGGGAGTCTCCTGCGGCGACAGCCCCCATCGGCGGCCCCCTCGCTTCGCGAGGTTCGCGCCGCTTTCCCCCAGA
>CAVXOD010000009.1:0-16338 GCA_963763385.1 uncultured Pseudomonadota bacterium
GCTAAGGGTCCAGGCTGTGTGAGAACGTGATCTGAGGGTCTTCTCGCGGGCTCGGCGCGGCGCTCTCGCTTGTTGGGCGTGAGCCATCGGCACAAGCAGAGTGCGTCCGCTCAGGCCCGCATTGCGGCCATGAGGGGCTTGGGGCCGAGGATCGCGATCACCCGCTTCAGATTGTAGGCGAGGACCTGGAGGCTCATCTCGGTTCGGACCTTGTCGAGGGTCCGCATCTTGAAGTGGGTGGCGCCCATCCAGGCCTTGAGCGTGCCGAAGGGGTGCTCGACGGTGGCGCGGCGGATGCGCATGGCGTCCGGCCTGGCGTCGAGCCGGGCCTGCATGGCGTCGATGACGCCCTCGTGCTCCCAGCGCCGGATGCGTCGCTCCTTGCCGCTGGTGCAGCGGTCCTTCAGCGGGCAGCCGGCGCAGTTGGAGGTCCAGTAGATGTGGATGTTCATGCCCTCTTCGAGCGCGGTGAAGCGGCGGGTCAGGGCCTGGCCGGCGGGGCAGCGGTAGACGTCCTCGTCCGGGCGGTAGACGAAGTCCTGCTTGCCGAAGCGGCCCCTGGCCTTGGCGCCCGAGGTCAGCGGCTTGGGCACGAGGGGCGTCACGCCCAGCCGCTCGCAGGCCAGCACCTCCTGACCGCTGAAGTAGCCGCGGTCGGCCAGCACCTCGAGCGCGTCGGCGCCCATCGCCGCCTTGGCCTCGCCGGCCATCTTCGCCAGCTGGGCCCGGTCGTTGCCGGCGTTGGTCACCTCGTGCGCCACGATCAGGTGATGCTCAGCATCGACGGCCGTCTGGACATTGTAGCCCACCACGCCCGTGCCCTTGCCGCTCGTGGCCATCGAGCGCGCGTCGGGGTCGCTCAGCGAGAGCTGCTGGTCCGGCGCGGCTTCCACCACTGGCTCGATCGCTTTGAACGCCGCCATCTGCTCGCGAAGCTGGGCGATCTTCTCCTTCAGCCGGCCCGACCTGGCCTGCGCCAGTTCGCCCTCCTGGCGGTCGGCCGTCTCCATCGCCGCCATGTAGCGCGCGATGCTGGCCTCCACCTGATCCATCCGCTTCTGCAGCTTGGCCCGGGTGTAGTTCCTGTCGCGCCCGTTCACCGCCTTGAACTTGCTGCCATCGATCGCCGCCAGCGCCTGGCTGAACAGCTCCAGCCGCCGGCACAGGTCGACGAACCGCCGGCAGGTAGCCCGGATCGCCGGGCCGTTGTCCTTGCGGAAGTCGGCGATGGTCTTGAAGTCCGGCGCCAATCGCCCGGTCAGCCACATCAGCTCGACGTTGCGCTGCGCCTCACGCTCCAGCTTCCGGCTCGAGGCCACCTGGTTGATGTAGCCGTAGACGTAGATCCTCAGCAGCAGGCCCGGATGGTAGCCGGGGCGGCCCGTCGCCTCCGGAACCACGCCCTCGAACCCTAGCGCCCCCAGATCGAGCGCCTCGACGAACGCCTCGATCACCCGCACCGGGTTCTCCTCCGACACGTAGTCGTCCAGGAACTCCGGCAGCAGCACACCCTGCCGACGATCCTCACCCTCGACGAAGCGCTTCATCCTGAGCCCCGAAGCAGTTGCTTCAGGATTCTAACTCACACCGCGTTTTCACACAGCCTCGGTCGAAGTCGCCGTCGGCGTCATGCCCGGAAACGGACGCTCTGAACGTCAGGCGGGGTGGAAAGCGGACCCCTCAGATACCGGGCCGTTGACTAACCGACAGGGCTAGGTTCAGCATGGGCGTTGGTGGATACGACCTGCCGCTTGCGCCCCTCGGGGTACGGTGAACGTATCGCAGCTTCCAGATGTCCCGCCTTTGCCCCAGCGGCCGGGTCAGCAACGCAAGCGACTGACAATCCTGGACCGCCAAAGCAAAGGACAGAGACATGCGTGACTTTCGCGACGCCAAAGCCATGGCGCAAACGATCCGCGAGGCGTTTGCGAGCAAGGGCCTGAAGCTCACCGTCGCCGAAAGCCTGGAACTGATCGCCAGGGCGTTCGGCGTTTTGGACTGGAACACGCTTGCGGCTTCGATCAAGGCGGCCGAAGCCCACCCGGACGAGCTGTCGGCGGCGGCCAGACCCCTCGACAGCAACGCAGCGCTCGATGGCCTCGCGCGGGCGCTGGGGCTGGAGGACTGGGACAAGCTAAAGGCGACGATCCAGGCCGCCCGGCCATCTACGCCGCCGGCCGCCGCCCTGGAACCGCCGCCCCGACCCCGTCCGTTCCCACAAGCAGCGGGGCACGTGGGCTTCAGCGCCACGCTGGAAGCGACGCTTCACACGGCGGCCGGTCTGGCCGCTGTCCGCAAGCACGGCTACACGACCCTGGAACACCTGCTGCTCGCGCTCGTCGATGACACCGACGCCGCCGATGTGATGCGCGCCTGCCAGGTCGACCTTGACGAGCTGAAGCAGGACCTAACCTCCTACATCGACGACGAGCTGAAGAACCAGGTGACCGGCGACGGCGAGGACGCCAAGCCCACAGCCGGCTTCCACCGGGTGATCCAGCGCGCCGTCATTCACGTGCGGTCAGCGGGCCGCGACGAGGTGACTGGCGCGAATGTGTTGGTGGCGATCTTCTCCGAACGCGAGAGCCAGGCCGCCAACTTCCTTCAGCAGCAAAAACTGACCCGCTACGACGCGGTCAACTTCATCGCCCACGGCGTCCGCAAGGATGGCGGAAGGGCGGCCTGAAGGCCGGGTCGAAGTCGCCGTCGCCACCCGTGCCAGGAGCGGACGCTAGTCGCATGAAGCGTAACTGGCTGCGGATTGCGGTCCGGCGTCTCATGAGTTTGAGTTCGGAACCCTCGGTCCACTCCCGCAGGAGTCGTCATGGCCCAAGCAACCCCGCGCTTCACGGTCTCTCTTGATCGCCTCGACGGCGGCGAACCTATCGAGGACCGAGAGGTTCAGGACGTCCAACTGAGAGAAGGGATCGTGACGATCTTCGTTGGTGCGACGCGCCTCTTTACCGGCGACGCCTGGACCTGGCTGGAGGTCAGGCGGATTGAAGAAACGGCTGACGTCTCCGTCATCGTAAAGCCCGCGACGAGCGAGCGGCAACCGACACGTCCTACCCGTCAGGCGCGGTCTTCGAAGTAGCCTCACCGTGCTCCACGCTAACGAGTCTGGCCGCAGGGTCGTGACCGGCGCCAACGTGCTGGTGACGATGTTTAGACAGCGAAGCCATGCCGCCGACCTCCTTCAACGGCTCGGGATGACCCGGTTCGACGCGGTGAACTTCATCGCCTTTGGCATTCGCAAAGACGGCGGGAGAGCGGCTTAGGTGCGCCTGGGCTGCGAACGTCGGCTTAGGGTCCAGGCTGTGTAAAAACAGCGACGCAGCTTAGCCTCCGGCATCGACGCAGCCTTGGAGCCGTCGATGAAGCGCTTTGTCGAGGGCGAGGATCGAGGGCTGGCGTACTTGTTGCCGGCGTCACTGGACGATTACGTGGCCGAGGACAACCCGGTCCGGGTGGTCGAAGTCTTTATCGACGAGCTGGATCTTGGGGCGCTGGGGTTTGCTGGCGTGGAGCCGCCAACCACGTCCCGCCCAGACGCCGCGTCTTTTTGCACGGCCTCGGTCGAGAGCGGTCGGTACGAGCCCTCCATTTAGCGGACGCCCTGGCGCTTAGCCGTCGGCTCCTTCGTCCCGGAGCATTTCTCGTGTCCAGCGGTCGCGGCCCTGCCAGAACGGGCAGAGCGGGCAAGTCTCGCCATCAGGATAGTCGATCCCTTCCTCGTGCGGGCAGCCGATGATCCGGTCGACGAGCGCGACCGAGCGAACCCCGCTGGACCTCAAGAACGCGGCGATCTCGCTCAGCACGCCGAGATCTTTCCTGATATCACCTTCCTGCGTCGTCCACCGCCGAGGGTCGGCCTCCCCCTCGTCCCCGCCCTCGCTCTTGATCACGTTGACGGCGACCTTGCTCGCCCGCCGATCGTCGGGGCCGTAGTAGGCGATCGTCCCCACCGGGTAGCCGCGAACGCCGGCCTTGGCCTTTTTCCGCAACCACTTTGTCGCATCTCGGCGGATCGGCATTCCTCAGTTCCTCGATCGCAGCGACGGCCGGTGCAGTCTAATCCCACCCCAGCCCGTCTCAAGGGCGCCCGGCGGGTCGACGCCCAGGCTCTGTTGACGCCGCCCCCGTGGCGGTGTTCGCCTCGCTCAAGCGAGTTCCTCGGCGCGGACGCAGGTGACAGACGAGACGCAACTTCGGGAGAAGCTTCGAAAGATCGAGGCGCTGTTCGCCGGCGCGGGAACAGCCGGGGAGCGGGTGGCTGCCGAGGCCGCGCTCGAGCGGGTCCGGAAGCGGCTGGCTGGGCTCGAACGCAGCGATCCACCGATCGAGATGCAGTTCTCACTGCAGGATCACTGGTCGCGTCGACTGTTCCTCGCCTTGTGCCGGCGCTACGGGTTGAAGCCCTATCGGCTCTATCGACAACGCCTCACCACCGTCATGCTCCGCGTGCCGCGCGGCTTCGTCGATCAGGTGTTGTGGCCTGAGTTCCAGGAGTTGAACGCCGCGTTGGTGCAGTACCTGGATGAAGTCACGACGCGGATCATCCGCGATGAAGTCCATCGCGACACCAGCGAAGCGGCTGAAGAGAGACCATCGCTTCCCGCGCGCTGACGCCGGCCTCGTGGCCGGATAGGGTCGGCAGTCCCCGTTGGCGTCACGCCGGTAACCAGACGGGACGGGTTTGAAGTCGGACACCCTCCGATGCAAGACAATAGACGGGCTCGGCGGATCATCATGCGCGCAGGCGACGGTCCACCGCTCGCTCACGTTTGGCATCGCCAATTTGGCAAAGGAGGCACGAACCAGGATGAGCAAGCCAACGTCTGCTGCCCAGCAACTTCTGGGAACGTGGACGCTCGTCTCGTGGGAACAGGTGACTCCAGATGGATCGACGATCCGGCAGTTTGGCGCAAACCCGAAGGGAATCGCGGTCTTTGACGAGGTAGGTCATTGCATCATCGCGGTGATGCGCGCGGACCGCGACAACTACGCCATCGAGAACTTCGGGCAGATCGCCCAGGCGACGGCGGAGGAGAGCAAGGCAACAGCCCAGGGGACGATCACCTATTTCGGGATATATTCAGTCGACGAGAACGATCGAAGCATTGTCATCCACGTCGAAGGGAGCTCCTTCCCGAACTGGAACGGGAGCGATCAGGAGCGGACCTTCGAGGTCGCCGATGGCCGACTCAAAATGACCGTTCACCCTCCGGGCGGGGGGAGCGTTGATGTCGTTTGGAGGCGGACCGTCGCGCTTCCTGCTTAGGTTGCCGCCCGGCCTGATTGCCCGTCCGCCGGCGGCGTGCAGGGAGCCGCCGTGTTGCGCGCCAACGCCAGGCCTCGCAGGACCCTGATGCAGCCAACGACCGCTGTGGGTCGAAACTCGCCGCCGGGGCCTTGCCCGAAAGCGACGTTGAGCTCTGGGTGCGTAGCGGACGGTTGCTCTGACTGCATCCGCCAGCTTTACTTTGCTCCACCGGCCGCCTGCGTCGATAGGCGCACGGCAGCGAGGGCGCGCATGTCCGACGTCTTCATCAGCTACGCGCGGTCAACCGCCGGCCAGGCTCATGCGGTGGCCGAGGCGCTGCGGGCGCTGGGCTACGACGTCTGGCGCGATGATCAGCTCCCCGCCCACCGCGCCTACACTGACGTGATCGAAGAGCGTCTGCAGTCGGCCAAGGCGGTGGTGGTGATCTGGTCGGCCGAGGCGGTGAAATCGCATTGGGTGCGTTCCGAGGCGGATCGGGCAAGGTCGGACGACAAGCTTGTTCAGCTCTTGGTCGATGGCTCCCGTCTGCCGATGCCCTTCGACCAGATCCAGTGCGCCGACCTCAGGGGCTGGAACGGCGACGACGCGGCTCCGGGCTGGCGCAAGGTGGTTGGCAGCGTCCAGGACCTCGTCAAAGGGATCAAGACGCCTGCCGCAGCGCCCTCAGCGCGGCCGAACTTCGAAGCGGCGGCTGTCACGAACCTACCTCGACCGGCGAGCGCGCTGATCGGCCGCGAGCAGGCCCTTGCGGAGATCGCGGAACTTATGGGTCGCCACCGTCTGGTCAGCCTGACGGGTCACGGCGGCGCAGGAAAGACGCGCCTTGCCGTCGAAGCCGGCCATGCGCTGCTGACTGGACGTGCAGACGGCGTCTGGTTCGTCGACCTGGCGGCCATCGCGGACGGCAGCCTCGTGGCCAGCACGGCGGCGACGAGCCTTCGCGCGCAGTTGTCGCCAAACGTCTCGCCGCTTGATGGCGTGGTCGCCCAGCTTCGGACGTCCGACGCGTTGTTGATCCTCGACAACTGCGAGCACGTGATCGAGGCAGCGGCGGAGTTGGCGCAACGCCTCTTGTCCCAAACCGAGCGCGTCTTGCTGCTGGTAACCTCGCGCGAACCGCTGGGTGTAGAAGGCGAGCACGTCCTAATGGTGCCGCCGCTCGCCTTGCCCGATCCGGGTGCGACCACCGCCGAAGCCGTTCTCAAAGCGAGCGCGGCGCAACTTTTCGTCGACCTGGCTAAGAGCGCCGACCGAACGTTCTCGCTCACTGAACGCGCGGCGCCGACGGTGGGCATGATCTGCCGCAGGCTGGACGGCGTGCCGCTCGCCATCGCGATGGCGGCGGCGCTAGCGCCAACGCTGGGGGCGGAGAACCTGGCCAAGCTGCTCGATCAGCGCTTCCGCCTGCTGACGGGCGGCAAGCGCACAGCACTGCCGCGGCATCAGACCTTGCTCGCGACCCTGGATTGGAGCTTCGACCTCCTCTGCGACCGCGACAAGACCGTCCTACGGCGGGTCGCGACCTTCACCGGCGGCTTCACCCTGGATGCGGCCTCGGTGGTGGCGTCCGACGAGGCGCTGGACGAGTTCGATGTGATCGATGCAGTCGCCAGCCTGACCGCCAAGTCGCTGGTGGTCATCCAGAACTTGGACAGGGGACCCCGCTACCGGCTGTTGGAGACGACGGGGTTCTACGCGCTGGAGAAACTGACCGAGGCCGGGGAGCAGGCTGCGTTCGCCCGGCGTCATGAAGACTATTTTCGCTCCTTGTTCGAGGTCGCGCCAATCGACCATTGGCGGCTCACCGACAGTGAGTTCCTCGACCGGTACGCGCCCGAACTCGACAATCTGCGCCTCGCCATCGACCGGGCGTTCGCGGGGGACGGCGACGTCGAGACGGGCCTTGCTCTGGTGGGCTCTGCGGTTGGCCTCTGGACGAGGCTTGGGCTTCAGCCCGAGGGCCTTCGGCGGACGGAGCTTGCGCTGACCCGAGTGAGCGCGGACACGCCGCCCCGCACAGTGGCGGCGCTGTGGCACGCGTGCGCCCAGTGTTTTCCCTCGGGCGCTCCTGACAAGATCCTGGCAGCCGCCGAACGCGCGGTTGCGAGCTGTCGTCCGCTCGGCGACGATCTGATGTTGGCTGCGGCCCTGGAAAGGCTGGTTGCCTCGCTCACGATGTTGGGCCGCTTTGAGGAAGTCGCCCAACTCCTCGCTGAGCTAACCGCTCTTGCCGACCGTGTGGACTCCAAGCGGCTCACGGCCGTGTCACTATTCCGAGTTGGCACTTATCTGAGGGGGGTCGGCGAGGCACCGAAGGCTTTGGAGGTTTACGCCACCGCCACCAAGCTGGCGCGCGAAGCGGGCGCGGATAGCATGGCCTTAATTGCGGCTATCAACACGGTCGACTGCCGATGGAGCGCGCTGGACCTGGACGGCGCATTGGACGGCGCGCGCGAGGTGGTCGCTCAGCAACGGCGCGCGCGGTTCTTAAGCAGCCGAGACCGCGCCGTGGGATTGGGCAACCTCTTCGGCATCCTGGTCGAGAGAGGAGACCTTGGAGAGGCCGGAGGGTTGGCGCGGGAGGCAGCTTCGCTACGCAAGGAGGATGGAGCAGGGTGGGCGGTGATCGACTGGCACGCCCTGTTCGCCGCCAAGCGTGGCGAGGTGCGAACGGCCGCGAAGTTGCTCGGATATGTGGGCGCTGCGCTCGCCGCCATGAACAGCATGGGCCAGGAGCCGAACGAAGCGCGGGCTCACCAGGCGGCCATGGCGCTCGTGCGAGAGAGCCTGCGAGAGGGTGAAATCGCCGCGCTGTGCACCGAGGGTGCCAGGCTCACGGACGCAGAGGCATGCGAGCTGGCGATGTCGGCTTAGGGTCGAAACTCCCCGTTGGCGTCATGCCCGCAAGCGGACATCGCCAGGGGCCGGACCGAGGGGTTAGCTGCCGTTGGAGAGGTGGCGATGTGCCGATTGATGCAAGAGCTTACACTAGAAACGCACCCTCCCTGTCGGTGTGTGCCGAAATCCCGGCAGCAGCAGCGAGCGACAACCAAATGCGTCCTGAACTCGCGCTTGTAGCCCTGATCGCGTCGGGGGCGATTTCAGCGCCGTCTTCGCCTGCTTTGCCAAAGATCGGCGCCGGCCAAGATACCTGCCTTGAGTGGGTCACCCATCACAGCCGAAAGGATCGACGCGCCGCTCTGGAGGACCAGTGGCTCGGTGGTTTCTTTTCAGGTTACAATGCCTTTACCCCCGAGCGCGACAAGAGGACTGTTTTCGTGGATGGTGACATGAGAGCGGTGCCAAGCGCCATCTCCGGATACTGTAGAGAACATCTCGACACCACAGTGTCCGCGGCGGTGTTGGGGTTTGTTCAGTATCGCACGACGACGACGACACAGTAGGGACGCCAAGAGGGCGCTCCGGTCTTGCGCCAGCTTTGGGTCGACCCTTGCCGTTGCCTCGCTACCCAAAAGCAGACGTACGAACCGCAGGGCTTATGCGGTGACGGCTAGCCAGGAAGATCGCCAGCCCGGCGACCGCGTTGGCGGCGATCATCGCACCGACCAGCAACGCGAAGGACGATGCGGCCATGTAATACGGGCCCCGCCAGTGATGGACCGCGATGACGGCTACCCAAACAAGCGCTGTCAGCCCCGCCCCCAGGCCGCTCGCCGCCCACCAGTGCCGTAAGACGCTCCGTTGCAGGATCGTCCAGAATGGTGAGACCAACGCGAGGACCAGCAAGTAGGCGAAGGAGAGCATCGCGCCGTCGATCAACATGGCAGCTATGCTGGCGTTCCAAGCACCCCCATCAAAAGCGAACTCGCCTCCCCAACCGACCCGGAAGATCGCGAGCTTCGCGAGCGAGAAGCCGTACCCGCCGACGATTGCCCCCAGGACTATCGTCGAGGCTACCTTGCCTGCGCGCTGCATCGCCGAACCCATAGGAGGACGCTATGCTGGCTCGTCTAATTGCGAAAGGTCCGGTTTGGGTCGGAATTGCCCGCTGGCGTGAGACCGAGAAGCGGACGTTCGTCCGGCGCGACGACAGGTCAGCACCCCATCGGAGATCGGCTGCACCATGGCCCTGCGAAGCCAATAATTACGTAAGCTACGAGCCAAATAAAGCCGATAGGCACGGCCGCCACGAGAGCCAGCCACCCCCTCTCGCGCCACCGTCGCACCGACAGGTATACGATACCCGCGAAGCAAAGCAGCAAGGTCACAGACATAATGACTTCGTGGAGCGTCAGCGTCTTTACTTCATCAGGGGTCATCGGCAGCTCCCGAGTTTGAGCGTGCCAGCCCGAAAGGAACTCGTCGAGCAGAGTTTGCTTTGGGTCGAGGCTGTGTGAAAACGCGGTGTGAGTTAGAATCCTGAAGCAACTGCTTCGGGGCTCAGGATGAAGCGCTTCGTCGAGGGTGAGGATCGTCGGCAGGGTGTGCTGCTGCCGGAGTTCCTGGACGACTACGTGTCGGAGGAGAACCCGGTGCGGGTGATCGAGGCGTTCGTCGAGGCGCTCGATCTGGGGGCGCTAGGGTTCGAGGGCGTGGTTCCGGAGGCGACGGGCCGCCCCGGCTACCATCCGGGCCTGCTGCTGAGGATCTACGTCTACGGCTACATCAACCAGGTGGCCTCGAGCCGGAAGCTGGAGCGTGAGGCGCAGCGCAACGTCGAGCTGATGTGGCTGACCGGGCGATTGGCGCCGGACTTCAAGACCATCGCCGACTTCCGCAAGGACAACGGCCCGGCGATCCGGGCTACCTGCCGGCGGTTCGTCGACCTGTGCCGGCGGCTGGAGCTGTTCAGCCAGGCGCTGGCGGCGATCGATGGCAGCAAGTTCAAGGCGGTGAACGGGCGCGACAGGAACTACACCCGGGCCAAGCTGCAGAAGCGGATGGATCAGGTGGAGGCCAGCATCGCGCGCTACATGGCGGCGATGGAGACGGCCGACCGCCAGGAGGGCGAACTGGCGCAGGCCAGGTCGGGCCGGCTGAAGGAGAAGATCGCCCAGCTTCGCGAGCAGATGGCGGCGTTCAAAGCGATCGAGCCAGTGGTGGAAGCCGCGCCGGACCAGCAGCTCTCGCTGAGCGACCCCGACGCGCGCTCGATGGCCACGAGCGGCAAGGGCACGGGCGTGGTGGGCTACAATGTCCAGACGGCCGTCGATGCTGAGCATCACCTGATCGTGGCGCACGAGGTGACCAACGCCGGCAACGACCGGGCCCAGCTGGCGAAGATGGCCGGCGAGGCCAAGGCGGCGATGGGCGCCGACGCGCTCGAGGTGCTGGCCGACCGCGGCTACTTCAGCGGTCAGGAGGTGCTGGCCTGCGAGCGGCTGGGCGTGACGCCCCTCGTGCCCAAGCCGCTGACCTCGGGCGCCAAGGCCAGGGGCCGCTTCGGCAAGCAGGACTTCGTCTACCGCCCGGACGAGGACGTCTACCGCTGCCCCGCCGGCCAGGCCCTGACCCGCCGCTTCACCGCGCTCGAAGAGGGCATGAACATCCACATCTACTGGACCTCCAACTGCGCCGGCTGCCCGCTGAAGGACCGCTGCACCAGCGGCAAGGAGCGACGCATCCGGCGCTGGGAGCACGAGGGCGTCATCGACGCCATGCAGGCCCGGCTCGACGCCAGGCCGGACGCCATGCGCATCCGCCGCGCCACCGTCGAGCACCCCTTCGGCACGCTCAAGGCCTGGATGGGCGCCACCCACTTCAAGATGCGGACCCTCGACAAGGTCCGAACCGAGATGAGCCTCCAGGTCCTCGCCTACAATCTGAAGCGGGTGATCGCGATCCTCGGCCCCAAGCCCCTCATGGCCGCAATGCGGGCCTGAGCGGACGCACTCTGCTTGTGCCGATGGCTCACGCCCAACAAGCGAGAGCGCCGCGCCGAGCCCGCGAGAAGACCCTCAGATCACGTTCTCACACAGCCTGGGTCGAATCCTGACGGAGGCGTCGCGCCGGAAAGCAGACCTTCGTCCCCCGTCGGTCGTCGTGTCAGATTGCCGGGTGCAGCGGGAAACCGTAGTTTCGCAATGTGGTGCGCCTGTTGTCCCTGATCGCGCTGGTGCTTGTCGCAGGGCAGACGTCCGAGCGGCACCATGGGAGAACTGCGTCAGCGGCAATCGATCAGTGCTTGGCATTCCGCGGAATGAGAGCGGGACCCGGGCCAGGGCCAGAGTTTGATTCACCCGACGTTATGGTGGGTTGCATGCGCAAGAAGGGCTGGACCTTCGACGCAGGGCACCTCGGCTGCGGCGGCCCGCTTATCGTCAAAGGCGAGATACGGGATCCGAACTCCTGTCGACCAGGGGAGCTGTTATCGCCCCGCGCGTCGCTCGCGGGATAGGTGACGGTCAACGACCGCTTTGGGTCGATCCCTGTCATCGAGGTGGTGCCAGAAAGCAGACGTCAGCGACATGAAGCCCGTCTGCTTACTCCACCGGCCGGCCGGCTCGGTACGCGCGACGCAATTCCGACCTTGGCGCCGGGCGGTCTGATCAGCCACTGCTCACCGGCTAACTACCATGGGGGAATCTCGGAATGACCTTGGCCGACGCCGCAAGCTTCAGCACCGCCATCAGCGGATTCGCCGTCACCGCATCGGTCATATACTTGGCGATCCAAACTCGGCAGGCATCAAGGCACACCCGTGCCCTGATTCAACAAGGCGCAACTGCACGAACCACAGCCATCACCACCGGCCTGATGGAGTCGGACTACTGCGCGGCTTGGATCGAGGGCAACGGCGTTGAGCCGTCACCAAGCGCGATCCGCGAGCGACAGTTCAACCTGCATTGCGTCACTGCGATCAATGCCATGGAAGACTTGTTCACCCAGCACTGCGACCGGCTGCTGAGCGTCGAGTGGTACGAGCGCCAGTGCGACACCTTTCGAGGGCTCTTGTCCGAACCGGGCCTGAGAGCCTTCTGGGTGGCGCAACGCGAGGAGGTAGGGCGCTCGGCGCCTCGCTTCCGCGCTTTTGTCGACAGCCTCGTTCCGGATGAGGCGCCGGTCTTCGCAAACCGGACATGAAGACCCGTCTGACGACCGCTTTGGGTCGAGGCTTGCCGTTGGCATTGTGTCCGGAATCGGACGCTGCGGACACGGCCTGCATTGCGCGCGATAAGGCTCCTGCGTCGGCGGAACGGCGGCTGTACCTGAGACTGCGCGTTCTCGCCGGCGCACTTGTACCTGCCACCCTCTGTGCTTCCGCATCGGCCAAGAACACAGCGACCGCTCCTGAATGCGCCGGAGCACCAACTCAATTCAGCGTGTCGCTGGACATCGCGGGTCCGCTCACCTTGCTCACCGCGTTGCCCTCGATGCGGTTGTCGCCAGTGCTGAAGATATTCCCTGGCGCAGACGTCTGGTTGTTGACGCCGGCGAAGTGGTTCTGGTCCAGTACGGATCGGCTCAGGTGCACGCCGACCTCGCCGTCCGCGCTAAGTCCGAAGTTCCGGTTCGAGTCCATGTGCGTGTTGTCGACGTTCACCACGACGCTGACGCCCACCAGACTGCCGGTCTCGACGGTGATGCCCTGCCCGTTGCTGTTGAGCACAGAGTCCGCCACCGTGTAGTTTTCTGTGCCGCCAACTGCGTTGACGCGAACGCCGTCACTGCCGTTTCGCACGGCGATGAGGTGATCGACCGTACCGTAGACGTTGGCCGAACCGCCGCTCTCCGAGTCGAGACCGTTCAGCAGGTTGTCAGCGAGCAGCGTGTTTCCGACGAGCACGTTGACGTCGCCGGCGCCTCCCCCAGGCTCGATCAGAATGCCGTCGCTGCTGAAATGCCGGATCACGCAGCCGACGACCGTGAGTGAGCCGCCCGCGTCGAGCACGATCCCGTTCGCCGCGGCCTGCTTCTGCCCATCGATGTTCAGGCCGCGCAGGTAAACGTCGTCGTTCGGGCCGGCGTTGATCGTGATGGCGGCGCCCGAACTCGCCTGCACGCCGGCGGTGCCGACCCCGTCGTTGACGATGCTGATCGCCTTGGTGATCGTGATCGAGCCGTAGCCGGCCGGGTCGAGAATATCGATCTCGCCGCCGGCCGCGACCGCGTTGTCGTGAGCGTATTGCAGGCTGCGGCAGGGCATGGTGGGCGCGCCGCAGCCCGCCTGATCCACGCCATGGCCGGAAACCCAGACGCGGTTGGAGGCAGCCACCGCCGGACCCCCAACAACGAGCAACACCAGCAGCGCCAGGCTGGCGACAGAACTAGTACGGCTCCGCATCCGTCACCCCCTGTCGAGAACTCCCGGACAACAACGTTCGACCAGCGAATCTGTCAACCGTTGGTTCTCCGGCACAAACCGGCCGCCAGGCCGCTGACGGCAGCTTTGGGTCGAAGCGAGCCGATTGCGCGACACCGCGTAAGCGGACCCTAGTGTCCTAACTTCAATCGCAGACCAGTCCGCGCAGGACATTTAAGTCGGAGCGCACCTTGGCGTTGGCTTTGGTCGCCTTGAGGTCATCAAGCGCCACCAGTGCCACGTCACAAGCTCCCTCTAGCCGCTCCGCTGGGGGCATGTCTTTGGGGTCTACCTGCCGGACAGTCGCGTACACCCCCTTGGGCGCTGGAGCGCTCGGAGCGGCGAGGGAAGCGGTTGCGGCCAGAGCCGCCGTTAGCGCGATAGCTACCCTTCTCATTTCTTGGCCCTGTGTTCCGCCCGCGATAGCGTTCGGTACCGTGTAGCACGGCGAAGCACCGGCGCTTGGCGCTCTCCTCGATGGGCGTTGACCACGCATAGCCAACCGGGCATGCGGTCCACAACCACCTGTTCAGGGTCACTGCCAGAGTCCGCTAAGGGTCGGACCCGGTCTTTCCCGTCAGGCCCGATAGCAGACGCCCACTGCCGTTCGAGGTGGAAACCGCCTTGATGCGCAACGGCGGTTGCGGACGCCGAGATGTCGTGCGAGCCCAGTTCGTCTAAATTCGGGGTGGATCGATGCGATTGTTTGGACTTGCGGCGATTGTCTGCGGGGTGACGTCGGCGGCTGTCGCCGCTCCTCTGCCCTCGCCGATCACCCCGGCATCAGACGGCAAGCTGCAATGCTATGCGCCCAGCCTATCAACGAAGTCATGTCAGTCGTTGGCGGGGTACGAGACTGCTGCGAACGGCGGGATCAGCAATCCAGCCACTGTGCTCATCGCGGCCGCGCCGCCGGTCACAATGAGCACTGTTACTTCGGTGACTATCAAATCAGACCAAGTGTGTGGCTTCGTTCGGCCAGAAGATATCGGCGCAGCCGAGTTCTCAGTCGGCGGCGTCCCCGCCTCACCATCTCGGACGGTTATGCTCAGGCAGCAGGTGGAGACGTCGATGCAGAAGTTCTTCGGTCACGAAATCTGCACCGCATACGTCGCCGATGGCGACCACCTGATCGCGAAGGCGTCGGTCGACGGCGCGCCCCAGCCGGCCATGGACCAGAAGGTTATCTGGGTCTCGCCAACGGATGGCTTCAAGGTCCAACCATAGGGAGTTCTGCTTTGGGTCGAGGCTGTGTGAAAACGGCGACGCAGCTTAGGCTCGGCCATCGACATGGCTGAGAGGTCTGGTCGATGAAGCGGTTTGTCGAGGGTCAGGATCGTCGGCAGGGGGTGCTGCTGCCGGAGTTCCTGGACGACTGGGTGAGCGAGGAGAACCCGGTCCGGGCGATCGAGGCGTTCGTGGAGGCTCTGGACCTGGCGGGGCTGGGGTTCGCGGGCGTTGAGCCTGCGGCGACGGGCAGGCCGGGCTACCATCCCGGCCTGCTGCTGAAGCTCTATGTCTATGGTTATCTGAACCAGGTGGCATCGAGCCGGCGGCTTGAGCGGGAGGCTGGGCGCAACGTCGAGCTGATGTGGCTGACCGGACGGCTTGCGCCCGACTTCAAGACCATCGCCGACTTCCGGAAGGACAACGGTGCGGCGATCCGGGCGACCTGCCGCCAGTTCGTCGAGCTGTGCCGCAGGGTGGGTCTGTTCACGCTGCAGGTGGCGGCCATCGACGGCAGCAAGTTCAAGGCGGTGAACGCGCGCGACAAGAACTTCACGCCAGCGAAGCTGAAGGCGCGGATGGATCAGGTGGAGGCGAGCATCGCGCGCTACCTGGCGGCGCTGGAGACGGCCGACCGGCAGGAGGGCGAGCTGGCGCAGGCCAAGTCCGAGCGGCTGGCGGAGAAGATCGCCAGGCTGCGCGCGCAGATGGCGGCCTTCGAGGCGCTTGCGCCGGTCATCGCGGCGCAGCCGGACGGGCAGCTGTCGCTGACCGATCCGGACGCCCGCTCGATGGCGACGAGCGGGCGGGGCAGCGGCATGGTGGGCTACAACGTCCAGATCGCGGTCGAGGCGGGGCATCACCTGATCGTCGCGCACGAGGTGACCAACGTTGGCCACGACCGCAGCCAACTGGCGAACATGGCCGGGCAGGCGAAGGCGGCCATGGGCTCGGGCCAGCTCGAGGTGCTGGCGGATCGCGGCTACTTCGACGGCGAGGAGGTGCTGGCCTGCCAGGGCCTGGGTGTGACGCCCTACGTCCCCAAGCCGCTCACATCCGGCGCGAAGGCTGACGGCCGCTTCGGCAAACAGGACTTCATCTACCTACCGGACGAGGACGCCTATCGTTGCCCAGCCGGCGAGCGGCTGACGTGGCGCTTCACTGGCGTCGAGGCCGCCGCACCGCCCGCAGATCTGATCGTCGAACTGCGGTGCGTGCCCCATGAAGCCGGGGTGCACGCCGGCCAAAGAGCGCCGGGTCGCCCGCTGGGAGCACGAGGCGGTAATCGACGCCCTGCAAGAGCGGCTCGACCACAAGCCCGATGCGATGCGCATCCGCAGGGCCACGGTCGAGCATCCCTTCGGCACACTGAAAGCCTGGATGGGAGCCACCCACTTCAGGACCAAGACCCTGAAAACGTCCGCGCCGAGATGAGCCTGCAGATCCTCGCTTACAACCTCAAGCGCGTGATCCAACTCCTCGGCGTCCGCCCCCTGGTCGAGGCCATCGCCACCTGAGGACCCGCCCCTCCAAACCGGCCGATCAGATCAGACCAAACGTGTTC
>CAVXOD010000010.1:0-41178 GCA_963763385.1 uncultured Pseudomonadota bacterium
GTTCCCGCTGTGGGACCTGATGTTCGGAACCTTCCACATGCCGCGCGACCAGCGACCGGAGACGTTCGGGGCCGATGGCGTGCCCGACGGCCTGCTTGGGCAGTTGGCGCATCCGTTCCTGCCGCGGGGCCGCGCGGCGTCAGCCGGCTCTGGCGCAAGCTGCGACGCTTCGGCCAGATTGGCGGGTCCCGTCGCGCGCTGCTGATCGAGGCGGCGGCGTGGCTCCTGGCGGCGCGCATCGCGCTGCTGGCGGTCCCGTTCCCGCAGCTCGCGCGCCGCCTCGGCGACCTTCGTGCCGCCCACCGACGAGCGGGTGGCGCGCGCGCGGCGGACGGCTCGGCGCAGGACGCCAAGCTGGCGGAGGATATCGGCTGGGCCGTGGTCAGGGCCGCCCGCCACGTCCCGTTCAAGGCGGTTTGTCTGCCCCAGGCCATGGCCGCGCGGATCATGCTGCGACGGCGTGGCGTCGCCAGTGTGCTCCACTTCGGCGCCGCCAAGGGCCGCGAGCGGCCGATCGACGCTCACGCCTGGCTCGACGCCGCCGGCGTCGAGGTCACCGGCTATCCGGTCTCGGCGCAGTTCGCGGAGATCGCGTGCTTCGTCTGAGCGACCGCCGCAGGGATGCGTTCGAGGGTTGCATCAGGGCGAATGCTTTGAAAACCCGGCCAAAGCTGGGTTGAGCCTTGGCCCGCATCGTTCGATAACAGACCTTCGGAGGGCCGGTGATCTCGCGCCGACCGTCGAAGTAACCTTGGGGTTCGTGGTCTTGGGGTTCAAGCGCATCGTCGCCGCTGCGATCGCCCTGGCCCTTCTGGTGGGCGGCCTCAGCGTCTTTCTGGTGGTCAATCAGGTCGGCAACCTGGGGCGGGCCAGGGCATGGGTGCAACACACCCGTTCGGTCATCGAGGCGACCCAGGAATTGATCTCCTGGCTGGAGGGGGCGGAGGACAGCGAGCGCGGCTACCTGATCACCCAGGACCCGCGCTACCTGGCGCCCTACCGCGAGGCCGAGGCCAAGCTCACGCCCGCGGAGTCCCTGCTTCAGGCCCTGGTCGCCGATAATCCGCAGCGCGCTGGGCAGGCGGCCGGCCTGATCCGTCAGGTGGAGCGCCGGCGCTCCGGTGTCCACCGCGTCATCCAGCTCGCACAGTCGGGAGACGCGGCCGCGGCGCGGGCGCTCGTCGCCGCTGGCAACGGCGGCGAGGCCATCAGCCAGATCCGTTCGGCCGCCGGGCAAATGATCGCGGACGAGAACAAGCTCCTGGTCACCCGCACGGACAACGCCCGCGCCGCCCAGGATCTGACCCTGATCATCGGCATGGCCGTCGGGCTGCTGGCGCTGGCCACGCTGACGGCCGGCATCGTCACGCTGGCCGTGGTCAACCGGCGCCTGGTCGAGGCGGTCGGCGAGGCCAAACAGGCCGAGAGCGAACGCGAGGCGCTGGGCGCGCTGACCAGCGCCATCTTCGGCAACGTCCCCGACTATCTCCTGGTGCTGAACATCGAGGAGGACGACCGCTTCGTCATCGCCGACATCAATCCGGCGTTCGAGCGGGCGCTGCGCATCTCGGCCGAGCGGGTGCGCGGCCGCGCTCTCGGGGATCTGCTGCCGCAGGAAGTCGCCGACCGGCTGACCCGGCACTATCACCGCGTGATGGCGGCCGGCCGGCCGATCACCTCCCGCGAGGAGCTGGCCCGCCTGCCCGACGGTCCGCGGGTCTGGGAATCGATCATGGCGCCGATCCAGAACGCCGAGGGCGTGACCGACCGGCTGATCGGCTCGATCCGCGACATCACCGACCGCGTGCGCGGCGAGGAGCGGATGCGCGATGCGCAGCGCATGGAGGCGATCGGCCAGCTGACCGGCGGCGTCGCCCACGACTTCAACAACCTGCTGCAGGTGATCCGCGGCAATCTCGAACTGCTGCAGCGTTCCGTCGCCGGCGATGAGCGCGGCCAGCTGCGGCTGAAGAACGCCCTCTATGGGGCCGAGCGCGCCGCCCAGCTCACCCGACAGCTGCTGGCCTTCGCCCGCCGCCAGCCGCTCGAGCCCAAGGTGGTGAACCTCTCCCGCCTGGTCAGCGACATGGCCGACCTGCTCCGCCGCACGCTCGGCGAGGCGATCGAGGTGGAGACCGTCGTCGCCGGCGGCCTGTGGAACACGGTGGCCGACCCGGCTCAGGTGGAGAGCGCCATCCTCAACCTCGCGCTCAACGCCCGCGACGCCATGCCCGGCGGCGGACGCCTGACCGTCGAGATCACCAACGCATCGCTCGACGAGGCCTACGCCCGCAGCGCCCGCGACGTGACCCCCGGCCAGTACGTGATGCTGGCCGTCACCGACACCGGCGAGGGGATGCCCGACGACGTGCGCGCCCGCGTGTTCGAACCGTTCTTCACCACCAAGGTCGATGGCCGGGGCACGGGGCTCGGCCTCTCGATGGTCTACGGCTTCGTCAAGCAGTCGCAGGGCCATATCCAGATCTACAGCGAGGTCGGCCAGGGCACGACGGTGAAGATCTACCTGCCGCGCTCGCGCCAGGCCGAGCAGGCGGCGCAGCCGTTGCTGGAACCGACTCCGGTGTCCGACTCCAGCCGCACCATCCTGGTCGTCGAGGACGAGGGCGCCGTGCGCGAGGCGGCGCTGGCGATGATCGAGGAGCTGGGCTACCGCCGCCTCGAGGCTGCGGACGCGGAGCAGGCCCTCGCGCTGCTGGCCAACGGCGAGCAGGTCGACCTGGTCTTCACGGACGTGGTGATGCCAGGGGCGCTGCGCACCCGCGACTTCGCCCAGCGGCTGCGCGAACTACGCCCCGGCATCCCGGTGCTGTTCACCTCCGGCTACACCGACAATGCGATCATCCACCAGGGCCGGCTGGACGAAGGCGTGCACCTGATCTCCAAGCCGTACGCCAAGGCCGATCTCGCCCGCCGCATCGCCTCGCTGCTGGCCGACTCGGCCATGCCGCCCTGACCCAGCGGCCGCCCCTGATCCACTGCCGCCAGAAACAGAGCGGAGGGGGCCCGCGGCTGAGGCGCCGAGGGCCCTCCGCCGCCTCACCAAACGTTGTAGTCGATATCCAGGATGTAGCCGTCCGAGGTGTCGATCAGGACGACGTCATTGTTCACCCAGACCCAAGCGCAGCCGTACGGCGGCTGAGGCAGGCCATAGCTCCAGTAGTCGCGCACCTCGTAGCGCCAGAACCAGCGCGGCAGATATTCGCCCGGCCGCCACTCATGCTGCCGATAGGCGACGGGAACGGAGACGTAGCCAATCGCCGGAATGAAGAAGAATCCGGAACGAGCCCCGACGAACAGGCGGAACGCGCTGTTGCCCCGCCACCAGTTGCGGTCCCGGCGCCATGCCGCGCCTTGGTCCCAACCGGCGTGCGCCTGACGCCACTGCTGGCCGGCCTGGACGCGCGCGGTCCCGCGCACCGCCCGGTTCCAGCCGCCGAGGGCGGGCGGCCTGGGCGGCGCATGGACGATTGGCGGGTGCTGGCCGACCTGACCGTAGGCCGGGACAGCCGGCTGTTTGACCTGCGGCGGGTGCAGACCTTGGCCGACTGGACCAGTCGATGTCCCGACCTGTCCGTGCGGTTGGTAGACGCCGCCTCTGTGCAGGCTCTGAGCCGCGGCAGATGGCGTTTGCACGGCGGCCCCGACGGCGCCCTGCCCCGCTTGGCCCGCGCCCGCAACGGCTCCGGCGCCAACCTGCCCGTGCGGTTGGTAGACGCCGCCTTTGTGCAGGCTCTGCACCGTGGGAGGCGGCGTCTGAACCGCCGCGCCGACGGCGCCGTGCCCGGCCGGCGAGCCCACGGCCGCACCGCCCGCGCCCCCGCCAGTGTGACCGGTTCCTTGGCCGTGTTGGCCGCCCTGACCCTGAGCCTGACCCTGACCCTGACCCTGACCCTGACCATGCTGACCGTGGCCCTGTTGGCCCTCCCCGCCGGGAACGGTCTGGTTGGTCGGTTGATCGGCGGCCGCCGGCGAAGCCAGGCAAACCGCTGCGGCGGCCATTAGAAGAAGCTTGAGCTTCATGGCGATTCTCCCACGCACGCTCCCGGGCTCGGAAACGTCACGCTTGACCAGGCTAAGCTCAGCCGGGTCATGCGGCGTTGATGCTGATCAAACTCAAGGCTGTTGAATTGGTTGCAGTGGCGATGACCTAAAGGCCGGAAGCGCCGCGTCCTACAGCGCGAGCCCATCCGTCTCGGGCGGGGCGTTGGCGCCTGGCCCGAGTTGCTTCTGCATCCAGACGATATCGACCCAGCGACCGTGCTTGAAGCCGAACGAGCGGCCAACTCCGGTCTGCTCGAAGCCGAGCGAGCGGTGCAGGCCGATCGAGCCGGCGTTGGCGCTATCGCCGATCACCGCCACCAGCTGCCGCAGGCCAAGCCGCTCGGAGGCGACAATCACCTCCGCCACCAGCGCCTTGCCGATCCCACGGCCGAGAAAGTCCGGGTGAATGTAGACGCTGTCCTCGGCGGTGTAGCGATAGGCCGCGCGCGGCCGGAACGGCGCGGCGTAGGCGAAACCGACGATCCGGCCCTCGTCCTCGGCCACGAGGTAGGGCAGGCCGCGGTCCTGCACGGCGGCGATCCGCTGCGCCATCTCGGCGTCCGTCGGCGGGACTTCCTCGAAGGTGCCAAGGCCGTGCAGCACGTGGTGGCCGTAGATCGCCGCGACCGCCGCAACGTCCGCTTCGGTCGCCGAACGGACGATCACGCCGCCGTCTCCCCCGCGGCCACGGCCTCGCCCTGGATCGCCCAGACCGCGAAGGCGTAGTCGAGCGCGATCTCCTTCAGGAAGTCGAACCGGCCGGAGGCGCCGCCGTGGCCGGCCTCCATGTTGATCTTCAGCAGCATCGGGCGGCCGCTGGTCGAGTGTTCGCGCAGCCGGGCGATCCACTTCTCCGGCTCCCACCAGGTGACCCGTGGGTCCGATAGGCCGCCGGTGGCCAGGATCGGCGGATAGGGCTTCGCGCCCACGTTGTCATAAGGGCTGTAGCTGGCGATGTAGTCGTAGGCGGCCGCGTCCTTCAGCGGATTGCCCCACTCCGGCCACTCCGGCGGCGTCAGCGGCAGCGTGGTGTCGCTCATGGTGTTGAGCACGTCGACGAACGGCACCGCGGCGATGATCGCGCCCCAGAGCTCGGGCCGAAGGTTGGCGATCGCGCCCATCAGCATGCCGCCCGCCGAGCCGCCATAGGCGGCGATCCGTCCCGCCGTTCCGTAGCCCTCCGCGATCAGGTGCTGGGCGCAGGCGATGAAGTCGGTGAAGGTGTTGGTCTTCTTGAAACCGCGCCCGTCGAGGAACCAGCCCCAGCCCTTGTCGGAACCACCGCGGACGTGGGTCGTCGCCCAGATCCAGCCGCGGTCGACCAGGCTGAGGTTGCGGATCGAGAACGACGCCGTCTCGGGGATGCCGTAGGCGCCGTAGCCGTAGAGCAGTAGCGGCGCAGAGCCGTCGAGCTTCGTCCCCTTCAGCATCAGGACCGTGATCGGGACCTCGGCGCCGTCTGCCGCCTTCGCATAGAGTCGCCGCGTCTCGTAGCGCGCCGGATCGTGGCCGGAGGGGATCTCCTGGGTCTTGCGCAGGGTGCGTTCGCGGCTGGCCATGTCGTAGTCGAACGTCTGCCGCGGGGTCGTTGGCGACTGGTAGACGAAGCGCGTCAGGCTGGTGTCGTATTCGTAGCCGCCACTGAGCGAGAGGGCGTAGGCCGGCTCGTCGAAGGCGATGGCGTGCTCGGCGCCGGCCAGGTCGCGCACCACGATCCGGTCGATCGCGTTCTCGCGCTCGAGCCGGACCAGGTGCCCGGCGAAGCTGGCGGTCCCGGCGATCAGCCGGCCAGGCCGATGGGCGATGAACTCGCGCCAGCTCGCCTTCGCCGGAATGGCCGCGTCCGAGGTCATCAGCTTGAAGTCGACCGCGCCGTCGGCGTTGGTGCGAACGGTCCAGCGGCCATTCCAGCGGCCAAGGCTGTAGCGGACGCCGTCGCGGCGGGGCTCGGCCACCGCCGGCGCGGCGGCGGGGTCGCTGGCCGGGATCAGCCAGACCTCGCTGGTCTCCTGGTTCTGGCTCCGGATCAGGATGTGGCTGCGGTCGGCGGTGACATCGACGCCGAGGAACATGCCCTCATCGGGCTCCTCGTAGATCAGCGCATCGTCGCCGCCGCGCGCTGGGCGGCGGAAGACCTTGGACGGCCGCGCATTCTCGTCGCGCCAGATCCAGAACAGCCACGCGCCGTCGGGCGAGAACGCGAAGTCGCCGGTGGCGTTGTCGATCGCGTCCGGCAGCGTCTCGCCGCTGGCCAAGTCCTTGACGTAGATCCGGTAATATTCCGACCCCTGACAATCCTCGGCCCAGGCGTAGAGCGCATGGTCGGGTGAGTGCTCCGCCCCGCCGACCGAGTAGTAGCCGTGTCCCTGGCTGCGCGCCGCCTCGTCCAGCAGCAGAGCCTCGCCCTCCGCCGCCCCGCGCGGGCGGCGCAGATGGCGCGGGTGCTGGGCGCCGACTTCGTAGCGGCTGAAGTATTCGAACGGGCCGTCCGGATCGGGCACGGACGCGTCGTCCTCCTTGATCCGCCCCTTCATCTCCTCGAACATCTGCGCCTGCAGCCGCCCCGTGCCGGCCAGAACCGCCGCGACGTAGGCGTTCTCCGCGATCAGGTGCTCGCGCACCTCCGCCTTCACCTTGGACGGGTCGTGCAACACCGCCTGCCAGTCGTCGTCCTTCATCCAGGCGTAGTCGTCGACCCGCACCCGCCCTAGCTGCTCGATGCGCTTGGGGTCCTTGCGGGGGCGGGGCGGGACGGGCTGGGTCATCGGCGCGGCATAGCCGATCTGCCTCCGCGCCTCCACCGCTCCTCCACCGTGTAGCGCAGCGAAACGGGGGAGGTGTCGCGGCGCGCTGCAAGCGCGACGTGACGGAGGGGGCGCAGAGCCGCGAGCGCCCGGCGTCCGCCGGAGAAAGTGTGCGCCGCCCAGCGCCCCCTCCGTCAGCCCGCTTCGCGGTCTGCCACCTCCCCCGCGGCGCGCTACGCGCTTGCGGTGGAGGAGCTCTTCGCGCCCAGCCGCTCGATCAGGTGGTCGCCGACGCGCATGGCGTTGGCCACCGTGGTCAGGGTGGGGTTCACCGACGCGGAGGTGACGAAGAACGAGGTGTCGACGACGTAGAGGTTGTCGAGCTCGTGCGCCTTGCACCAGGGGTCCAGCACCGAGCTCTTCGGGTCGTCGCCGAAGCGCACCGTGCCGCACATGTGCGCGGTGCCGTAGAGCGGCAACAGGCTATCGAACTGGAAGTGGTGCTGGCTGATCGGGTGGGCGTGTTCGGTGAATGCGTCCAGGCTCTCGCGCAGGGTCTTCACCAGCCGCTGGTGACCCTCGAGGTTGTTGTGCTCGTAGTCGAGGTGGATGCGGCCGTCGGGCGTCACCCGCACCCGGTTGTCCGGCGCCGGCAGGTCCTCCGAGATCACCAGCATCGACAGCATGCGCGAGGCGGCGGCGTTGGTCAGTGCGTCGGGCACGAAGGCCGGCGGCAGCCAGTCGGAGACCTCGCCCTCCAGCGTCTGGCCGGTCATGTATTCCAGCAGCTGGATGTGGCCCATCGGCTTGTCGAAGCCGCCGCGGGGGTCCTTCCAGTAGAAGTCGTTCACGGCCAGGGTCTTGGGGAACAACACCGGGCAGTGGTCGGCGGTCAGCGAGACCATCGCCGAGAGGGTGTGGAACATGTAGTTGCGGCCGAGCTGGTCGGACCCATTGGCCAGGCCGTTCGGGTGCGCGGCGTTGGCCGACTTCAGGAGCAGCGCGGCGGTGTTCACCGCGCCGGCGGCCGCCACGATGATGTCGCCGCTCCAGCGTTCCTCGCCGTGCTCGGTCTCGCAGACCACCGCGGTGACGGTCTTGCCGGTGGGATCGGTCTCCAGCCGCACCGCCTTGCGCCCGGGCAGCAGGGTGACGTTAGGCAAGCCCATGATCGGTTCGATCGCCACGGTGCGCGCATCGCACTTGGCCCGCAGCAGGCAGGGGTAGCCGCCGCAGGTCTTGCACTTGATGCAGGTCGAGGTGACCGGGTTGTCCTGGTCGAGGCGGATCGCCACCGGCAGGGAGAACGGCTTCCAGCCCTGGTTCTCCCAATGGGTCTTCAGCTGGGCGATGCCGGGGTCGTGGCGGATCGCCGGGTAGGCGTAGGGCGGCTCGTCGCCGTTCTCGGTCGGATCGTCGCCGCGCTGGCCGTGCACCTGCCAGAGCCGCTCGGCCTCGTCGTAGTAGGGCGCCAGATCGGCCAGCTTGATCGGCCAGGCCGGCGAGACGCCGCCGGCGTGCTGCACCTCCTCGAAGTCGCCCCGGCGCAAGCGCAGCAGCGCCGCGCCGTAGAAGGTGGTGTTGCCGCCGACCCAGTAGTGGGTGTTGGGCGTGAACGGATGGCCGCGCTTGTCGAGCCATTGCTCCTGGGTGCGGTAGCGATGCTGGATGAAGACCGCTTTCGGACTCCAGTTCTCCGCCTCGCGTGGCAGGTGTTCGCCGCGTTCGAGGATCAGGATCGACTTGCCGGTCGGCGCCAGCCGCTGCGCCAGCGTCGCCCCGCCGGCGCCGGAGCCGATCACGACGATGTCGAAGTGCGGCATGAGCAAATCTCCCGAGGTTCAATCCAGATGATACTTCGCCGAGCCGGCGGCGATAATCCGCCGCACGATCGGCTCGGGCAGGCCGCGCAGCAGGGCGGCCGCGATGCGGTTGTGCCAGCCGGGGATGACGACCACCTTGCCACGTTCGTTGCCGCGGATGGTTGCGGCCACCACCTGCTCGGGCGTCTGCCAGAGCATGCGGTTCTCCCGCGCCATGATCTCATCGATGCCGGCCTGCTGGGCGAACTCGGTCTTGGTGAAGCCTGGGCAGACCACGGTCACCTTCACCCCGGCCGCCCGGTATTCCGCGTCGAGCGACTGGCTGAACTTCACCATCAGCCCCTTCACCCCCGGATAGAGCGAGTTGCCGGCGACGCCGGGCGAGAACGCCGCCATCGAGCCGACGTTGACGATCGCGCCCGACCCGCGCTCGACCATGCCGGGGATCACGTCGTAGGCCAGCCCGCAGGCGTTGACCGCCATCGTCATCAGGAAGTCGCGCTGGCGCTCCCACGGCACGGACGTGAAGCTCTGCGGGATGCCGAATCCGGCGTTGTTGACCAGCACGTCGACATGCCGGCCCTGCGCGGCGATCGCATCGACGACCGGGACGTGCGCCTCCCAACCCGAGAGGTCGGCGGGGATCACCAGGGCTTCGATCCCATGGCGATGCTTCAGCTCGCTGCCGAGGGCCTGCAGCCGCTCCGCGCGCCGGGCCACCAGCGCGACGTCGCAGCCGCGGGCGGCGTAGGCCCTGGCGAACGCCTCGCCGAGGCCGGCGGAGGCGCCGGTCACCAGCGCCAGCCTGCGCGGGGCGTCAGCGGCCATCGCGCCCGCCGTCGTTCCCCTGCGGCACGGACGCCGCTTGTGCGCCGGTAAGCTTTTGGTCAAATGCGAGTCGCATCATCGGTAGTCAATTCATCAGCGTCAGTCGGGAGATGCGATGGCCGTAGACCTGTCCATCGATCTGATCCAGGTGACTGTTCAGGTTGAGCAGCCGCTCGGCGACGGCACGCGCACCGTCGGCACCGGCTTTCTGATTTCGGACCCGACGCCGGACGGGCGGCCGCGCACCATTCTGGTCACCGCCAATCACGTGTTCCGCAAGATGCCCGGCGCGATCGCCACGATCGGCTTCCGGGTCGAGAACGCCGACGGCTCCTGGCGCTACACGCCGACCCCGCTGAAGATCCGCGACGGCGACAAGGAGCTGTGGATCCATCACCCGGACCGCGACGTCGCCGCGATCGCGATCGACGCCCCGCCTGAATTCGCCAAGGCGGCGATCCCGCAGAGCTGGCTCGGCAACGACAATTCGTTCGCCAAGTATTCGCTCGGCCCTGGCGACGAGATGCTGGCGCTGGGCTTCCCGGAGGGACTCTCGGCCAACCCGGCCGGCTTCCCGATCCTGCGCTCGGGCCGGGTGGCGTCTTACCCGCTCAGCCCGTCGACGGCGTTCCCGACGTTCCTGCTCGATTTCAGCGTGTTCCCCGGCAACTCCGGTGGACCTGTTTACGTCAAGAACACCGCGAACCGCGCGCCGAGCACAGGCGCGCCGGGCTTCATCGCCGGCATCCTGACCCAGCAGGTGGAGCTCAACAGCCAGAACCTCTCGATCGGCATCGTCACCGACGCCCGTTTCGTGCGCGAAACGCTGGCGCTGATCGACAACCCCAACGCCGTCGCCCCGACTTTGCCCGGCGACCACGTCGCCGAGGCTCCCGGCCTGATGAGCGCGGAAGACGCGGCTTACAGCCGCTGACGCATTGGCTATCTGATCAAGCAGCCCGTCACCCCGGGCGGAGCGCGATGCGCGTAGACCCGGGGCCGGACGCGCCGCCGCCTAGCTGAATTTCGTCTCGGAACCGGCCCGTCCGGCCCCGGCTCGACGCGGCTTCGCCGCTTGGCCGGGGTGACGGCTTGGCCGTTGGCGCTGGAGCCGTAGTTCAGCCCCCGTAAAGCACCGACATCGTCTCGGCGACGCACGCGGGGCGTTCCTCGCCCTCGATCTCGATCGTGCAAAGGTTCTTGATCTGCACGCCGCCGGCCTTCGGTTCGACGCCGATCAGCTTCTGGCGCAGCCGCACCCGCTTGCCGACCCGCACCATGTTGGTGAACCGCACCTTGTCGGAGCCGTAGTTGATGCCGCGCGTGACGCCCTTGACCGGCAGCATCCCGGCCGACAGGTGCGGGATCAGCGAAAGGGTCAGGTAGCCGTGCGCGATCGGCCCGCCCATCTCACGGGTCGCCCGCTCGACGTCGACGTGGATCCACTGGTGATCGCCGGTGGCGTCGGCGAACTGGTTGACCCGATCCTGGCTGACCTCGAGCCAGTCGGAGACGCCGACCTCCGTGCCCACGAGTCCGGGCAGATCCTTGAACTCGACCGCTTCCATCGCCTGGTCCTCCGTTGGCGCAGGACCGCGACTTCTAGGGCTCGCATCCCGCTTGGCAAGAGCGCCTGGGCGTATCACTAGGCAGGCATGGGCGGCCTTCTGGTCCCATGCCTCATCGCCATCCGGGGCCGGCTGGAGGGCGTGCCGAGCCTGCTGATCGTCGAGCCGCGCCACGACCGCCTGCTCGACGGCGGCCACGTCGCCGCCCTGGCCGACGCCCGGCACATGGACCCGCAGTCGCTGGCCGACTGGCTGGCGCAGTGGACCTGACGCCTTAGCGAGGGCGGCGCGCCGCGGCGCGTTGACCGTCGCTTTCAACCTATGCCCGACGCGGCCCCGGGCGGTAAGGCGCGCCAGGAGACCCGCCATGCCCGCCCGACGCCGACCCGCCATCAGCCCAGGCTATGTCGCCACCCTGGCGCGCTACAACGCCGAGATGAACCGCCGGCTCTACGACGCCGCTGGCCGGCTCTCCGACGCCGCGCGGCGGGACGATCGCGGCGCGTTCTGGGGCTCGATCCACGGCACGCTCTGCCACCTGGTCTGGGCCGACCGGACCTGGATGTCGCGCTTCGACGGCTGGGAGAGGCCGCCGGTCCCGAGCCCGCAGAGCGCTACGATGATCGAAGGTTTCGACGAACTGCGAGCGGCGCGGGAGGCGGACGATGCGCGGCTGACCGCCTTCGCCGACGCCGTAACCGACGACTGGCTCGCCGGCGACCTCACCTGGTTCAGCGGCGCGGCCGGGCGCGAGCTGACCGCGCCGCGCGACTTCCTGCTGATCCACCTGTTCAACCACCAGACCCACCATCGCGGCCAGGCCCACGCCCTGATCACCGCCGCTGGCGAGGCCACCGGCGACACCGACCTGTTCCTGATCACGCCGCCGGCAGGGGGGCCAACCTGACAAAGGCTTAATCCCAGCGCGGGTTGCGGAATGCGTGACGCGGGTGTCAACTTTGCAAAACCAGAGGGAGGGCCAGACCGATGGCCGACGACGCCACCATCTTCGACGCCGCCCGCGCCGAGGCCTATTCGACACCGCTCGACAAGATCGACGTCAGCATCGAGGACCGCTTCGTCAACGACACCATCTGGCCGTTCTTCGAGCGCCTGCGGCGCGAGGATCCAGTGCACTACACCGCCGAGAGCGCCTACGGCCCGTACTGGTCGGTCACGACGTTCAACGACATCATGACGGTGGAGACCAACCATCAGGTGTTTTCGTCCGAAGGCGCGATCGGGATCTACGACCCGCAGCCCGACGACATGCAGATGCCGATGTTCATCGCGATGGACCCGCCAAAGCATGACGCCCAGCGCAAGACCATTGCGCCGATCGTCTCCTCGGAGAACCTCGCCATCATGGCGCCGCTGATCCGCGAGCGCGCCGGCAAGATCCTCGACGAACTGCCGATCGGCGAGCCGTTCGACTGGGTCGACCGGGTCTCGGTCGAGCTGACCGTGCAGATGCTGGCGACCCTGTTCGGCTTCCCGTTCGAGGAACGCCGCAAACTCAAGTACTGGTCGGACCTCGCCACCACCGACACCAGCGACACCATGACCCGCGAGGAGGCCCAGGCCGAGTTCATGGCCATCGCGGCCTACTTCAAGAACCTGTGGGACGAGCGGGTCGGTGGCACGAACAACGACCTTATCACGATGCTGGCCAACGGCGAGGCGACCAAGGACATGCCGCTGATGGAGTTCCTCGGCAACATCCTGCTGCTGATCGTCGGCGGCAACGACACGACCCGCAACTCGATCACCGGCGGCCTGATCGCGCTGAACCAGAACCCCGATCAGCTGGCCAAGGTGCGCGCCAATCCGGCGCTGTTCGACTCGATGATCCCGGAGATGATCCGCTGGCAGACGCCGGTCGCCCACATGCGCCGCACCGCCAAGGAAGACTTCGTTGTCGGCGGCAAGACCATCAAGGCCGGCGAGAAGGTGGTGATGTGGTACGTCTCGGGCAATCGCGACGAGACGGTGATCGAGAACCCGGAGGCGTTCATCGTCGACCGCCCGCGCCCGCGCCAGCATGTCGCGTTCGGCTTCGGCATCCACCGCTGCGTCGGCATGCGGCTGGCGGAGATGCAGCTGCGCACCGTATGGGAAGAGATCCTCAAGCGCTTCCCGACGATCGAGATCCTCGAGCCACCGGTGCGGGTAAAGTCCTGCTTCCTGCGCTCCATCAGTTCGCTGATGGTGCGGATCCCGGCGTAGATTCCCCCTCCCCCGCGAGGGGAGGGGTCAGGGGTGGGGGGTTCTCTCCACCAACCCGACCGTCGCCGGCAGCCCCCCATCCCCGGCCCTTCCCCTCAAGGGGGAAGGGAGCAGTCATCCGATCTTCGCGCCTTCCTTGCTCCAATAGGCGTCGCGGATCAGGCGCTTGTAGAGCTTGCCGGTCTGGTGGCGCGGCAGTTCGGCCATGAAGTCGATCCGGCGCGGCGTCTTGACGTGGCTGAGGTTGGCGCGGGCGAACGCCGAAAGCTCGGCCGCCAGGTCGTCGCCGGCGTCCGCCCAGTCGGCCGGCTGGACCACCGCCACCACCTGCTCGCCCATCTCCTCGTGCGGCGCCCCGACCACGGCGACGTCCGCCACCTTCGGGTGGGTGATCAGCAGGTTCTCGATCTCCTGCGGGTAGATGTTCACCCCGCCGGAGATGATCATGAAGCTCTTGCGGTCGGTGAGGTAGAGGTAGCCCTCCTCGTCCAGCCAGCCGACGTCGCCGAGCGTGGTCCAGCCGTGCTTGTTGCGGGCGTCGGCGGTCTTCTTCGGGTCGTTGTGGTACTCGAACACGCCGCCGCCGGCGAAGTAGACCGTGCCCTCCGTGCGCGGCGGCAGCGGGTCGCCTTCCTCGTCGCAGATCATCACCTGGGCGGTGAGCGCCTTGCCGACCGAGCCCTTGTGGCCCAGCCACTCCTCGGAGTTGATCGCGGTGAAGCCGTTGCCCTCGGTGCCGGCGTAGTACTCGCTGACGATCGGCCCCCACCAGTCGATCATCTGCTGCTTGATCGGCACCGGGCACGGCGCGGCGGCGTGGAACACCTGGGTCAGCGACGAGGTGTCGTACTTGGCGCGCACCTCGGGGGGCAGCTTCAGCATACGGACGAAGTGGGTCGGCACCCACTGCGCGGTGGTGACCTTGTAGTCCTGGATCAGTCGCAGAGCCGCTTCCGGGTCGAACTTCTCCATCACGATCACGGTGCCGCCCAGCGCGTGAATGGCGGTGGACCAGCCCAGCGGCGCGGCGTGGTAGAGCGGCGCGGGCGACAGGTAGATGCTGTCCGGCGTCCACTTGTAGAGCGCCTGGCCCATCATCGCCAGGCCGTTGGCCGCGTCGATCGGCGTGTCGCCGGTCACCGCGCGCTTCACCCCCTTGGGCCGGCCGGTGGTGCCGGAAGAGTAGAGCATCGCGCCGCCGGCGCCCTCGTCGGCGATCGGCGTTGTCGGGAACTTCGCGCGGGCCGCCTCGAAGCTCTCGTAAGGCGCGGCGGCGCCATCGACCATGTAGAGCTTCACGCCCGGGATCAGCGGCGCCACCTGCTGTGCCAGCTCGCCGAGGCTGGCGGAGATCACGAACGCCTTCGCCTCGCAGTCCTTGACGATGTATTCGAGCTCGCCGACCGCCAGCTTGGACGAGACCGCGGTGTAGCGCAGACCTGACCGCTGCGCCGCCCACAGCAGCTCGTAGTAGCGCGGCGTGTTCTCCATGCAGAAGGCGACCGAGTCGCCCCGCTCGATGCCGAGCGAGCGGAACAGGTGCGCGCCCTGGTTCGAGCGCGCTTCCAGCTCGGCGTAGGTCACGGTCTCGCCGGAGCCGGCCATGATGTAGGCCGGTTTGTCGGGGGTGGTCTTGGCGTGGTGGGACGGATGCATGCTTACCTCTAAGCCGCCAGGGCGCTGGCGGGCGCCTTGCCGAGGATCATGTCGGCGGCCTTCTCGGCGATCATGATGGTGGGGGCGTTGGTGTTGCCGCTGACAAGGCGCGGCATCACCGAGGCGTCGACGACGCGCAGGGCGAGGACGCCGTGGACGCGCAGCTGCGGATCGACCACCGCGGCCGCGCCGTGGCCCATCTGGCAGGTCCCGACCGGGTGGTAGATGGTCGAGCCGGACATCCGCGCGAACTCCAGCAAGGCCCTCGTCGGTGGCGACGCCCGGCCCCGGCATCATCTCGTGGTCGATCCACTTCGCCAGCGCCGGCTGGGCGGCGATCCTGCGCGCCCACTTCAGCGAGGCGACCGCGACCTCCTGGTCGAGCGGATCGGAGAGGTAGTTGGGCTGGATCGCCGGATAGACCGACCCGTCGGCCGACCGGATCCGGATGGTCCCGCGGCTCTCCGGCCGCACCTGGCAGGGGGCTATGGTGAGGCCGGGCTCGCCCTCCAGCACCATCTTCTGTTCCTCCATCAGCTTCTGCACGTCCATCGTGGCGGGCAGGATGTGGAACTGGATGTCCGGACCCGCAAGGTCGGGCCTCGACTTGCAGAATGCGGCAATGTGCGCGGCCGAGAGCGTCAGGAGCCCCTTGCGCTGGAACACGTACTTCAGCGTCTCGCCGACGAACCGCGTCCCCTTGGTCAGCTCGTTGACCGACACCGTGCCGGGCTTCAGGCGGAAGGTGGAGGTGATGACGTAGTGGTCCTGCAGGTTCTCGCCGACGCCGGCGAGGTCGCTGACCACGGCGATCCCGTGCTGGCTCAGCAACGCGGCGGGCCCGATCCCCGAGAGCTGCAGCAGCTGCGGCGAATTGACCGCGCCGCCGCAGAGGATGACCTCGACCGCGGCCTTCGCGGTCTTCGTCTCGCCGCCCTGGCGATACTCGATCCCGACCGCGCGCTTGCCCTCGAACAACACCCGTGTCGTCAGCGCCTCGGTCTCGACCCTGAGGTTCGGCCGGTCCATCGCCGGGTGCAGGTAGGCGACTGCCGCCGAGCAGCGCTGCCCGTTCTTCACCGTCAGCTGGTAGTAGGAGACGCCCTCCTGGCTCTCGCCGTTGACGTCGTCGTTGCGGGGGATGCCGGCCTGGACGCAGGCCTCCAGCGCGTCGTCGGAGACCTCGTGGGTCTGGGTGACGTCGGAGACGTTGAGCGGGCCGCCGGCGCCGTGCAGTTCGCCCATGGCCGGGCGCTCCTGGTGCTCGGCGCGCACGAAATAGGGCTTCACGTCGTCCCAGCCCCAGCCTTCGCAGCCGAGCTGGCGCCAGCCGTCGTAGTCGGCGTGCTGGCCGCGGATGTAGAGCAGGCCGTTGATCGAGGACGAGCCGCCCAGCACCTTGCCTCTGGGCCACACATGGCTGCGCCCGCCGGTGCCTGGGTCCGGTTCGGTGGGGTAGAGCCAGTTGACCTTCGGATCCTTCAGCGTCTGCGAGTAGCCCACGGGCACGTGGATCATCAGGTTGGAGACGAACTGCCCGAGGTTTTTGGTCGGCCGGTCGTCGCCGCCGGCTTCCAGCAGCAGCACCTTGGCCTTGCCGTCGGCCGAGAGCCGGTTGGCCAGCACGCACCCCGCCGAGCCCGCGCCGACGATGATGTAGTCGGCCGCGAGGGGTTCGACCACGCACGCCTCCCTGAAGACTTATCGTTGGTAACGTTATGACGCCCCCGCCGGCGGGGCGTAAAGGGCGCCGTCACGGAAGCGGGCCTGCCGCTTAACTCCCCCGCGTCACCGACACGCGATGGCCGCCTTCACGCGGAGCCCCGGACCATGGCCAATCCCACCTTCGAGACCATCCTCTACGACGTCGCCGACGGGATCGCGACGATCACGCTGAACCGGCCCGACAAGCTCAACGCTTTCACCGGCCAGATGATGGCCGACATGATCGCGGCGTTCGACCTGATCGACGCCGACGACGCCGTGCGGGTGGTGATCGTCACCGGCGCCGGGCGCGGCTTCTGCGCTGGCGCCGACCTCTCGGCCGGCGGCTCGACCTTCGACCGCACGGGCCCCCAGGATCCGACCCGTGAGGAAGGCCGCGTTGGCGACGTGCTGCGCGACGGCGGCGGGCGGCTGACGCTGCGCATCTTCGACTGCCTGAAGCCGGTGATCGCCGCCTGCAACGGCCCGGCGGTGGGCGTGGGCGTGACCATGCAGCTGGCGATGGACATCCGGCTGGCCTCGACCGAGGCCCGCTACGGCTTCGTGTTCGCCCGGCGCGGGCTCAATCCCGAGGCCGCCTCCTCCTGGTTCCTGCCCCACCTGGTCGGCCCGCAGACGGCTCTGGAGTGGTGCTTCACCGGCCGGGTGTTCCCCGCCTCAGAAGCCAAGGAGAAGGGGCTGGTGCGCTCGCTGCATGCGCCGGACGAACTGCATGCGCGGCCGCGACGGCCCTGGCCCGCGAGATCGCCGACAACACCGCGCCGGTCTCGGTCGCGATCACCCGCCAGCTGATCTGGCGCATGACCGGCGCGGCGCATCCGATGGACGCCCACATGGCCGACAGCCGCGGCATCCAGCAGCGCGGCGCCCAGGCCGACGTGCGCGAGGGCGTCAACTCGTTCCTGGAGAAGCGGCCGCCGCACTACCCGGACAAGGTCTCGAAGGATCTGCCGAACATCTGGGACCACTGGACCGCGCCGACGTTCCGTTAGGCGTCAACAATCGGGTTGACAAGGACGTCAACATCGGGTTGACTGTCAACATCAGATTGACAGGAGAGTCGCCGTGGAGACCGAGACCATCGCCAAGCCGTTGGAGATACGCTGCAGCTTCTGCCGAAAGGGGCAGGCGGACGTGGATCGGCCCTGATCGCCGGCTTCGGCGTCGCGATTTGCAACGAGTGCGTCGACGTCGCCGCCGACGCGCTTGCGAAGTCGCGTCCGATCACGAAAAAGACTCCGTTCGACCCGGCGGCGCAGTTGCGCAGCTATCGACAACGAGCGGCTGCTGAAGGCCGTCGGCCAGGTCGAGCCGGTCTACCAGGACGTCGCCGCCGCTCAGGCGCTCTACGTCGAGATCCTGCGCGAGCGCGGCGTGAGCTGGGCTGAGGTCGGCCAGGCGCTGGGCGTCTCGCGCCAAGCGGCCTGGAAACGCTTCGCCAGGGGCCCCGACACCGACTGACGCGGCCCTCGCCCGGGGTTAAGCGGAATTCGAAACGGCCGGTTAACGCTGGTCTGGTCTGATCGGGGTCCAGTCCGGACGTACAATTCCATGAGCGAGACCCTGCAGGCCGGCGTCGCCGAGCCGTCGCCCGACGAGGACGACGACCGCCCCAAGAACCGGGCGCGCCTCGCCTTGCTCAAGCGCCTGGCCGACGTGATCAGCCTGCCGCTGAGCCGCGTGAACAGCTTCGAGCGCTCGGTCACCGCCGACCTGCTGGTCGAGATCCTGCGCGACGCCGAGTTCGACGAACGCGCCCGCATCGCCCGCCGGATCGCCACCCTGGCCGAGATCCCGAACTGCCTGATCCGGCTGATCCTGCGCGACGACCTCGACATCGCCTATCCGATGCTGGTCGAACTCGAACGCGCTCACTGACGCCGACCTCCTGGACTGCGCCCGTCATGCCACCGGCGCGCACCGCCGGCTGATCGCGCAGCGACGCGGCGTCTCCGAGGTGGTCACCGAAGCGCTGGTCGAGCTTGGCGAGACGCTGGTGGTCGAGGCCCTGCTGCGCAACGAACAGGCGCACTTCTCAGCTGCGGCGATCGAGATGGTCGTGGCCATGACCCAGCATCAGGGCGGCCTGGTGCCGATGCTGCTGCGCCGGCCGGAGCTGCGCCCGAACCACGCCTATGTGCTGTTCTGGTGGGCCGAATCCGACGCCCGGCGCACCATCCTGCAACGGTTCGCCGTGTCGCGCGAAGTGCTGCAGGAAGCCGCCGGCGACGTCTTCCCGATGGCGGCCGAGGAGAAATGGGCGGACGGCCTGACCCGCAAGGCGCTGCAGTTCATCGAGCGGCGCCAGCGCAACCGCGCCGCCATCGACAAGAGCCCCTACGACAGCCTGGAGGCGGCCATCAACGCCGCCGAGGAAGGTTTCAGCCGCGAGATCGCCGAGGAGATCGCCTACCTCGCCGGCATCAAGCCGATGACCGGCGCCAAGATCATGGGCGACGAGAGCGGCGAGGGTCTTGCCGTGCTCTGCAAGGCGACCGGCCTGCCCCGCACCGCGCTGCGCCAGCTGTGGCGCGCGCTGGGGCGGCCCGAGTCGACCGAGGACGGCGAAGTGGCGCCGCAGCTGGCGCATGTGACCGCGGTCTTCGACATGGTGGCCGTGGATCGGGCGCAGACCGTGCTGCGCTACTGGAACTGGGCGTTGTCGTCGGCGATGACGCCCGCGCTGATCAAGGCGATCCGCGAAGAAGACAGCGCCGCGCTTGATGAATTCTCGGTGCCGCAGCGGTCAGCAATGCTGGCGTTCGGCTCGGAGATGAAGCGCTAGCGGGACGACTTTCGGAGAACTTGGTTAGCTCTCCGCCACGCGCCACCCATTCTTCTTAACTGCGGTTAGCCTCCCGCAAGGCGTAGGTTGTTTTCGACCTGAAGCCGGCTTTGTGCGGCGCCGCACTAAAGCAGCAAAGGGGCAATCACCGCTTCCCAAGCTCCCCGACTCAGCGGTAATCCTTCGCTCATCTTCTATGCGAATATCGAAGACAGCATAAAAAAACTGTCTTGTGACGTTGCAGTCCCTTCTATAAGAAGCCGGCCATTGATCTGAGGAACCGGATCAAATTCCTAGTGTCAGGGCAGGATGGAACAAAAAATCATGGATGAAAAATCTGAGGTGATTGAGATGACGGCCGACATCGTGTCGGCTTACGTCGGCAACAACACCATCGCCACCAGCGACCTGCCGGCACTGATCCAGAGCGTGCATCGCGCTTTGTCGAACATCACCGGCGGCGCCGAGCCGGCGGAGGTTGCGCCAAAGGAGCCAGCGGTTCCTGTGCGCCGCTCCATCACGCCCGACTTCCTGATCTGCCTGGAGGACGGGCGGAAATTCAAGTCGCTGAAGCGCCACCTGCGCACCAAATACAACATGAGCCCGGAGGAATACCGGGCGAAGTGGAATTTGCCGAAGGACTATCCGATGGTGGCGCCCAACTACGCCCGCGCCCGGTCGGAGCTGGCCAAGCAGATGGGCCTCGGCCAGGGCGGCCGGCAGGCTTCGCGCAAGCGCCGCTAGCCCGGCATCTGATCGAACGTCCCGAAGCCCCGCGCCGGCAGCCCGGCGCGGGGCTTTCGCTTGTCGGGACCTGCGCCCCTGGCGCCACTACGACCACGAATTGGCGCGGCCAGAGCGTCCCTGCGACAGCTTGACTCTTTCGCGAATTCTTCGCGGACCCCAAGATTGGGACTTCCCCCAATTCTCTCAATGAGAGATAGTGATTCGTCGGGATTCCAATGGGTTGTTAACGAATCCGAAGATGAGCACGCAGCTTGGCGCGCCAACAACGGCCTTACGGGCCCATGAGGAGCTGTTCTCCTACTGGGCGGGCCTGCGTCAGCCCGGATCCCTGCCCCGGCGCTGCGATCTGGATCCGGCGCGGATCAAGCGGCTGCTGCCCACCGTCAGCCTGACCGAGGTCGTCCGCGAGCCGCGCGACTATCGCCTGCGGCTCGCGGGCACCGGCCTCTATGGGGTCTATGGCGGCGAGATCACCGGCAAGAAGCTCACCGACGTCTACAATTCCGCCGCCGCCGATTACTGGCGCACCGAACTCGACCGGGTGGTCGACGAGCGCCGCCCGCGGGTGGGTCACCACAGCATGGCCTGGCGCGGCGCCTCGCACATGACGCTGCTCTGGCTGCGCCTGCCGCTGGCCACGAACGGCCGCGACGTCGACGTGATCCTCGGCTACGACGCGGTCCTGGCGCCGCGCAACGAGATGCTGACCGGCATCCGCGCCGCCTAGCGTTGGGGCCGTGCTGCATCAAAACCCTTCCCCCTCGGGGGGAAAGCGGCCCGAACCTCGCAAAGCGAGGGAGTGGCCGATGGGGGTAAGCCTACCCGGAGAGGATTCCCCCCATCGGCGTCGCGTGCTGCGCACGGCGCGCCGCTTTCCCCCTGAGGGGGAAGGGTTGGCGACTGCGCCTCATTTCAACGCGATCTAGGACGCCGGCGCCGCCGCGCTGGCGTCGCGCCGGATCCGTTCGACCATCGAGAACAACCCGTTCGAGCGCTGCGCCGAGAGCGCGCCGGTCAGCCCCAGCCGCTCGAACCCCGCCTTGGCGTCGAAGGCGAGGATTTCCCCGGGCATGCGGCCGCCGAAGAGGCGCAGCAGGATCGCGATCAGGCCGCGCACGATGTGGGCGTCGGAATCCCCGCGGAACCGCAGCGTGCCGTCGGCCTGCGGTTCGGTGACCAGCCAGACCTGGCTCGCGCAGCCGCGCACCTTGTTGGCGTCGGTCCGCTCGGCCGATGTCAGGGGCGCAAGCCCTCGGCCCAGGTCGATCACGTGGCGATAGCGCTGTTCCCAGTCGCCGAGCAGCTCGAACTCGGCCTCCAGGTCGTCAAGCGCCGCGGCGATGCTCAAGGCGGACGGCCTCCGGTTGGAATCGAGAGCCGGATGTAGGCTGCGACCGGCTGGGCCGCAACGCGTGGCTCACGCCGCGGGCAGCACCACCTCGGCCCGCAGCCCCTTGCCGGGTTCGCTGACCAGCCTCAGGCCCCCACCCATCGCCTGGCAGAGCAGGGCGACGATCGGCAGGCCAAGCCCGGCGCCCTCGGTGGAGCGGGTAAGGGCGTTCTGGCCCTGTTCGAACGGGCGCATCAGGCGTGGGATCTCGGCCGGATCGATGCCCTCGCCGTCGTCCTCGATCTCGATCCGCACCCGGCCGGGGGCACGATACGCTCGCAGCCGCACCTCCCCGCCCTCGTGGGAATAGGTGACGGCGTTCTGCAGCAGGTTGGTCAGCACGGTGCGAAGTCCGCGCGGGTCGGCCACCACGCCTGGCAGCCGGCCTTCGTCCTCGACCGTCACCCGGATATGGCGCGTGTTGATGTCCTCGCGCAGCGTGTCGAGCACGTCGTCGACCGCGTGGTCGAGCAGCTCCGCCGTCGGATCGAGGTCGGTGACGTGGCCTTCGAGCCGGGCGATCTCCAGCACCTGGTTGACCAGGCGCAGCAGCTTCAGCCCGCTCTGGCGCACGTGATCGGCGTATTCGCGGTACTGCGGCGAGCCCAGCGGCCCGCAAAGCTCCTTCGAGATCACCTCGGAAAAGCCGATGATCGAGTTCAGCGGCGTGCGCAGCTCATGGCTCACCATGCGCAGGAACGAGCGTTTCTGGGCGTCCATGGCGCGCCGTGCGGCCGCCCGATCTGGGCGGGTCGGCGGTTCGTAATCCGGAGCCAGGGAGGTCGTCGCCTGGGACATGGCGCTCGCCGCCTCACATTTTCCGCATTGGAGCCCCAGCTTGGCCTTGTCCGGCTTACGATTCCGTTTCCATCCACAGGTCTTCGATTCGGGGGGATCGCGTGACGATTGAGCCGTCTCGCTGGGCGAACGCGAACCGAATAGGGTATGATCTGCTTTGACTGGGGTGTGGACGCCCATGGCGACGAGTGACGTGCAGATCGAGACGCGCGCCTTCCGGGCGGCCGCCGATTGGCACGCTGTGTGGCTGGTGGGGCTCGGCCTTTGCGCCCTGTTCTGGCCGACCGCCATCGACTCGAACTTGAACTACGCGCTCGGCGCGGCCGCTGCGCCGGGCCTCGTCGGCCAGCTGCTGCGCTTCACCCGCGGCGGGGTCGCCAAGGCGCTGGTGATCCTAGCCTGGCCGCTCGGCGTGGGCGCCGCGATCGCGATCAGCGGCGAACTCACCGGCCCCCTGGCGGCGCTGGCGCTGGCGCCCGCCGCCGCGATGGCTGCGCTGGATAGCCGGCGCTTCATCGCCCTCGGCGTCTCGCTGACCCTCGGCACCGTCGCTGTCGAGGCGCTGGCCGCCAACCTGGGCGTCACCCACGCCGCGGTCGCCTCCGACCCCTGGCTGCCGCTGGCGGTGATCTCGATCGAGGCCGTGGGGCTGGCGGCCGCGCTGCAGCTCTCAAAGGCCAGCGCCGGGGAGCGTGAGGCGGCGCGGTCGGAGGAGGCCGAAGGCGTGCGGCGCCTGCTGGACGCCGGCCCTTTCCTGGTGTTGCGCCTCGACGCCGCCGGGGTGATCCGCGAGGCTTTCTGCGGCGCGCCCGAGGACTGGGACCACAACCTGGTCGGCCGGGGCTTCGAGACCCTGGCCGGCGCCAACGATCGCGAAGCCGCCCGCAGCGCCGTCGACATCGTGCGCCGAACCGGCGCAGCCAGCGTCGGCTTCTCCCCGCCGCTGGCCCCGGACCGGTTCTTCTCGGTCGAGCTGCGTAGCCTCGCGGGCGAAGGGTCGGTGGCGGTCGTGCGCGACGCCAGCGCCGAGCGGGCGCACGAGGCGTTCCTGGAGCAGGCCAGGGCCGACGCGGAGAACGTCGCGCAGGCCAAGTCGCGGTTCCTGGCCAACATGAGCCACGAGCTGCGCACGCCGCTGAACGCGGTGATCGGCTTCTCCGACATCATGCGCTCGAAGCTGTTCGGTCCGCTGTCCGAGCGCTACGCCGAGTACGCCGGACTGATCCACGAGTTGGGCGGACACCTGCTGGACCTGATCAACGACGTGCTCGACATGTCGAAGATCGAGGCCGACCGCTTCACGCTGACCCTGGAGCCGTTCGACGCCCGCGAGGCGGTCTCCTCGGCGCTGCGGCTGACCCGGGTTCAGGCCGACACCGCCAAGATCGGCCTGCGCGGCGGCCTGCCGCCGAAGCCGATCGACGTGATCGCCGACCGCCGGGCGATCAAGCAGATCGTGCTGAACCTGATCTCCAATTCGCTGAAATTCACGCCGACCGGCGGCCAGGTGAACGTGCTGGCGCGGGAGAACAAAGGCGAGCTGGAGATCATCGTCGCCGACACCGGCGTCGGCATCGCGCCGGCGGACGTCGAGCGTCTCGGCCGTCCCTACGAGCAGGCCGGCGGCGCCGATCAACGCTCGAAGGGCACCGGCCTTGGGCTGTCGCTGGTGCGCGCCTTCGCCGAGTTGCACGGCGGCACGATGGTGATCAAGAGCGTGCTGGGCGAGGGCACCGCCGTCTCGATCCGCCTGCCGGTGCTGGACCGCGAGGCCAAGGCGCCGGAGCCGCAACAACCGGCGGACCCGCCAGAGCCGAGGCGCGTCGCCGTCGGCGACAACGTCATCGCCTTCAACCCGCGCGCTTAGGCGGAGGACAGACCCCGCAGGTCGGCGAACGCCCGGCCGAGGTGGGCGTCCATCCCGGCGGCCGGATCGGCCGCCCAGGTGACGACGGCGCGGTTTAGCGCCGCCATGCCGACCTGAGCCGCGAGCGTGGCCAATCCCGCGTCGACGCCGCGGCGGACCAGCGCGCCGGACAGGGCCGCGATCAGGCCCGCCGTCTTGGTCAGCACCCGCTCCTGCAGCGCCGGGGTCTGGGCGATGAGCGCCGCCCGGGGCTCGGAGAAGGCGCGGTTGTCGAGGAGCGTCTGCTCGACCGAGGCGAAGGCGAAGCGCAGCGCGCCCAGGGGGTCCAGATCGGCCGGGGCCGCCGCGACCGCAGCGGCCAGGGCGTCGCGGAACGCCTCTTCGCCGTCGAACAACGCCTCGCGCTTGTCCGGGAAGTGCCGGAAGAAGGTCCGTTCGGTGACGCCGGCCCTGGCCGCGATCTCGGCCGCCGTCGTCGCGTCGTAGCCGCGCTCGCAGAACAGCTCCAGGGCCGCCTGCCGCAGGCGGCGGCGCGCATCTTCTCCGCTTCGCGGCATGCATTCACTCTAGCCCTATTGTCAGTGACTGTCTCTACGTGTATGCGTCAGTTACTGACATAACGTGGCGCGACTGGAGGCCCAGATGACTGAGACCCGATCCGGGGGCGTCATGCGAGCGCTGCGTCTGCATGCCTACGGCGAACCGGCCCAGGTGCTGCGCCTCGAGGATGCGCCGATCCCGGAGCCCGGCCCGGGCGCACTGCGGGTGCGGGTGCAGGCCTGCGGGCTGAATCCGGCCGACTGGGCGCTCTGCATGGGCCTGTTCGCCCGCGAGCTGCCCCGCGGCGTCGGCCTCGATGTCGCCGGCGTGGTCGACGCGCTGGGCGAGGGAGTCGCGGGCGTCAGCGTCGGCGACGCGGTGCTGGGTCCGGCCAACTACCTCGACCACGGCAGCGCCGGCGCGTCGGAGTTCGCGATCCTCAACCACTGGACGCCCGTCCCGCCGGGCCTCGACATGATCGAAGCGGCGTCGCTGCCGATGGCCGTCGAGACCGCGTACCGCTGCATCGACTGGCTGGGCGTGGCCGCGGGCCAGACGCTGCTGGTCAACGGCGGGGGGACCGTGATCGGCTTCGCGGCCGTTCAGATGGGCCTGTTGCGCGGCGCCAAGGTCGTCGCCACCGCCGGCGCGACCTTCGCCGAGCGGTTGCGCGCGCTGGGCGCCGCGGTCACGCCCTACGGCGAGGGCATGGTCGAGCGGGTCCGCGCGATCGCCGGCGCGCCGGACTGGGTGTTCGACGCCGCGCCGATCAACTTCCTGCAACTGGCCGACCCGTCGGTGAAGAGTGTGCTGCCCGACCTGGTCGCGATCGCCGGCGGCGATCCGCGCCGGGTGATGACCTGCGGCGACCTGGCCGCGGCGACGGCGCTCGGCGTCCGCAACGGACAGGGCGAGACGCCCGGCGGACCGGACGGGAGCGTGATGCGCTACGACGTGCTCGGCGAGTTCGCCCAGCTCGCCGCCGCAGGCAGGTTCACCGTGCCGGTGGCGCGCACCTTCGCCTTCGAGGCCTGGCGCGAGGCGCTCGAGCTGAGTTCTCGCCGGCCGCGCGCATGGCAAGCTGGTCTTGCTGCCAACCGCGGCGGCGTAATCCGAGGCGGGAACGCCGCCGGCCCGCTCACTACTGCTGCGGGATCGACTGGAACGTCTGGGCGGCGGTGAAGTCGCCAACCTCGACGTAGGCGGTGCGTACGCTCTCGCCTCCATCCCCGCTATCGCCGGCGAACAGGAATTCGACCGCCACCGCTTCACGCGGGTCCAGTCCGGCCAGGGCGTCCGCCGCGGCCTGCGGGAACTCGAACGAGACGGCGCCTTCCATGCCCGGCGTCAGCAATTGCTTGTCGGCCGGCGCCATCTCGCCGGCGCTGAAGATCCGGCTGGAGGCCCTTGGCGGCAGTCGCGCGTCGATCGGAATACGGCCGTCGATATCGGCCTGGCGAACGTCCAGATAGGGGCCGCTGGTGATCTCCGCGTCCCGCAGCACCAGCCGCGCGCCGTAGGGCTGCGCGCCGTCGGCGAAGCTGGCGACGGCGGTCAGGGGCCGGTCCGCGCCCTTGCCGGCGAGGCCGAACAGCATCACGTCCCAGCCGAAGCGGTCGCGCTGCGACACATGCCAGCGGGGCTTGTCCTCGGACGCCGGCCGCTCGGCGGTCCAGGCGGCGAACTCGCCCGGGAAATCCATCCGCTCCAGGTGGGCGTAGCCGGCGAAGGCGGCGCGCACCTGCTGCGCGGCGGCCGCGATCTCCGCCGACCGGCAGCCGGCGGCGCCGGACGCGCTGGCCTGGGCGTCCGCGGCGGCCAGGCTGGCGGGGTCGGCGCCCGAGCGCAGCGCCGCGCCTTTGGCCTGGGCCTTGGCGGCCGACAGCGCGGTGGCGACATCCGGCGTGAAGAGGCGGCAGGCGCCGTCGGCCGCGGTCATCACCGCGCGCTGGTAGAACAGGTCGGCCGCCGGCGTCGCCAGCGCCGGGCCGGCGAGCATGAGGACGAGCGCCGTCGTCAACGCTTGCGCGTGCCTGCTCCCCGTCGCCATATGCCCCGCCTGAAAAAGCTGCGCCTTCTCTAGGGCCGGTATGCTTAGTTTCGGGTTACCCGGCCCCGCGACGGAAGGTCTCTACAAGCGCATCGTGCAGATCGACACCTCCATCTGGGTCTACGCCCTGATCCGCCGGGCCCACCAGGGCGGCGCCTTCGCCACGGTCGGACGACGGGGCGACGCCCGCGGCGGCGCGGTGCTGGTCAAGCTGGTCAACCGCCGCGCCGGCGAGGCCCGGCTGCTGGCCGAGGCCACCCGCGGCGACGGCGAGCCGTTCTGGATGCAGCCGATCGCCTCCACCGACGAGGCCGACCTCGACGCCTATATCCAACGGGCGATCCGGATCGATCCGGACGTCTGGGTGGTCGAGATCGACGATCCGGAGGGCCGGCATTTCCTGGTCGAGCCGGTGGAAATTGGGCAGGCGCCCGGGCCGCCAAGACGGGGAGATTGAGGATGGGCGCGCGCCACATCGTCGCCGCTGCAGTTGCGGCCGCTCTGCTGGCGGGCGCCGCCAGCGCCTGCGACCTGCATGCGCCGGACGCGGCGAGCGCCGGCAAGGGCTGCGCCCAGGCCTGGATGGACCGCAATCTCCACCTCAACGACCTGATGACGATGGGGACGCACAACAGCTACCACGTGCGCACCCCGGACAAGATCATGGCGTTGATCCGGCTGGCCGCGCCGAAGGCCTGGGAGGGGCTGGATTATTCGCATCCGCCGTTGCTCGAGCAGCTGAACGACGGCGCCAGGGCGCTGGAGCTGGACCTGGTCTACGACCCGGAGGGTGGCCGTTTCGCCCACCCGGCGGGGCTCAAACTCGCCGGACTACCGGAGGACCCGGCCTACGTGGCGGCGATGTCGAAGCCGGGCTTCAAGGTCCTGCACATCCAGGACATCGACTTCACCTCGAACTGCCTGACCTTCACCCAGTGCCTGACGATCATCCGCGACTGGTCGCGCGCCCATCCGCGCCACACGCCGATCCTGATCACCATGAACACCAACGACGAGAAGACCCGCGCCCCGGGCGGGACCGACGAGCTGCCGTTCGACGAGCACGCCTACGACGCGCTCGACGCGGAGATCCGCGGGGTGTTCAGGCCGTCGGAGCTGATCACGCCGGACGACGTCCAGGGCCGCTACCAGACCTTGCGCGAAGCGGTGCTGAAGCACGGCTGGCCGACGCTGGGGGCCTCGCGCGGCCGGGTCCTGTTCGCGCTGGACGAAGGGCCGGCGCACGTCGCCGCCTACCGCGGCCAGCGCGCCTCGCTCGAGGGCCGGGTGCTGTTCGTCTACACCGACGAGGCCTCACCGGCGGCCGGCTACATCACCCTCAACGAACAGTCCGACATCCCGCGGATCATGGCCGACGTGAAGGCCGGCTTCGTGGTCCGCACCCGCGCCGACGCCGACACGATCGAGGCGCGGTCGAACGACACCACCCGCCGCGACGCTGCGCTGACATCCGGCGCGCAGTACGTGTCGACCGACTACCCGCACCCGGACACGCGCCTCTCGGCCTACCAGGCGCGGCTCCCAGACGGGGCGATCACGGTCTGCAACCCGGTGCGAGCCGCGGCCAAGTGCGCGGGCATCCCGGTCGAGCCTTAGTCGCCGGCAACCACCCCGCTCATCCCGGCGAACGCCGGGACCCAGGCAGGACTCTGGCACCGAGCGCAACCGCTCGCGGTCTTTTGAACCACGAAGGACACCAAGAACACCAAGGGCGCTTCGCGCCGGTCAATCATCCGCGATCTCGGAGGAGTAACCTGCGCGCATCGCGCGCCTTTGTGTCCTTCGTGTCCTTAGTGGTTCCCCTTCAACCTCTTCCCGCCTGGGTCCCGGCTTTCGCCGGGATGAGCGGGGTTGGGGATCAGGCGTCGAAGGTGATCACCGACCTGGCGATCTGGCCGCCCTTCATCTCGGCGAAGGCCTCGTTGACGTCCTCGAGCTTGATCCGGCGCGAGATCATCTCGTCGAGCTTCAGCTTGCCGTTCATGTAGAAGTCGACCAGCCGGGGCATGTCGACCGGGAAGCGGTTGGAGCCCATCAGCGAGCCCTGGATGCGCTTTTCGCCCAGGAACGCCGCGCCCATCAGCGTCACGGTCTGGCCGATCGGGATCATGCCGATGACGTTGGCGGTGCCGCCTCTGGCCAGCATGTTGAAGGCCTGCTCGGCGGTCTTGCCGAGGCCGATCGCCTCGAACGCGTGGTGCACGCCGCCGTTGGTCATATCCATGACCTCCTTCACCACGTTGTCGGTGTTGGCCGCGCAGATGAAGTCGGTGGCGCCGAACTGGCGGGCCATGTTGTCCTTGCCGGGCGACAGGTCGATGGCGATGATCCGGCCGGCGCCGGCGATCGCCGCGCCGTTGATCGCCGCAAGGCCCACCCCGCCGCAGCCGATCACGGCCACCGTCTCGCCAGGGCGGACGTTCGAGGTGTGGAACACCGCGCCGACGCCGGTCATCACCCCGCAGCCGATCAGCGCGGCGCGGTCGAGCGGCATGTCCGGCCGGATCGCGACGCAGGCGTGCTCGTGGATCAGCATCTGCTCGGCGAACGACGACAGGTTGAGGAACTGCTGCAGCGGCGCCCCATCCTGGGTGATGCGCGGCTCGTCGCCCTGTTCGCGCCGGACTTCCGGGCTCTGGCAGCGCGACATGTGCCCGGTGAGGCAATGCTCGCAATGGCCGCAGAAGGCCGACAGGCAGGTGATCACGTGGTCGCCCACCTTCACCGTGCGCACCTCGTTGCCCACCGCCTCGACGACGCCGGCGCTCTCGTGGCCCAGCACGGCCGGCATCGGATAGGGATAGGAGCCTTCCCAGAAGTGGACGTCGGAGTGGCAGACGCCCGCGGCCACCGTGCGGATCAGCACTTCGTGCGGTCCCGGCTTGCCGATCTGCACGTTCTCGATCGAAAGCGGCTTGCCGACTTCGCGAAGAATTGCGGCCTTCATAATGCGTCTCCCTGTCGTTTCACCGGCTCTCAAGACCCGCTGGGCCGCGGCCGCCATCGCTTATCGCTGTTAAGGGTCGGCCTCGCCAAGAGGGAATCGATCCTTGACTTGCAAGGCCGCTTGACCTTTGCCTCAATCAAACTTTCTGGGATGAGGACGTCCATGCAGCGCACTCCCATCATCGTCTTTGCTCTGGCGGCGCTCGGCGCCTGCGACACGTCCGGGGCCTCGACCGGCCCCGGCCCGGCCTACATGCCGCCCTCGCGCAGCGGGCCGGAGTCGTTCCAGGAGAGCGACTTCACCTGGTCGCAGGCCTCCGGCAGCGGCAGCGTCGACGGCGTGCTGGCCTACCGCAACGGCTCGGCGCGCTACTCGTGCCAGGACGTGGTGCTGGCGCCCGAGACGCCCTGGAGCCGCGCGCGGATGCGGATCCTGTACCTCTCGACCACCCAGGCGGCGATGCCGGTGGACGACGTCAAAAGCCGCACGCCGCCCGAGCACGGGGCCGAGTACGCCCGCTACGCCCGCCACGCCACCTGCGACGCTTCCGGCCACTTCTCCTTCTCCGGCATTCCCAACGGCGCCTGGTACGTGATCACGGTGGCCGCCCCGTCCGGGCCCGGCATCCGCATGGCGGTGATGCGGCGGGTCGAACTCGACGGCGACAACGTGAAGGTGACCTTGCGCTAGGGCCGACCTCGGCCATGGCGTTCCAGGACATCCTCTATGCGGCCGACGGTCCGATCGGCGTGATCACGCTGAACCGGCCGCAAGTCCGCAACGCCCAGGGCTACCGCATGCTCGACGAGATCGACGCGGCGTTCGACCTGGCGCGCGCCGACGAGGATGTGCGGGTGGTGCTGGTCCGCGGCGCCGGCGGCGTCTTCTCCACCGGCCACGATCTCGGCACGCCCGAGGGGATCGAGTACCGCCGCAACCTGGCGCGCCAAGCCCGGCATCCAGACCTACGACCAGTTCAAGAAGTACAACCTCGACCTGCTGCTTGAAGTGGCGCAACTTCCCCAAGCCGACCGTCGCCATGGTCGAGGGCTACTGCATCTACGCCGGCTGGATGCTGGCCGCGGCGATGGACGTGGTGTTCGCCGCCGAGACCGCGGAGTTCCTGGGCGGGTTCGTCGAATACAACACCATCCCCTGGGACATCGGCATCCGCCGGGCCAAGGAACTGGTGTTCGAGAGCCGGTTCATCAGCGCCGACGAGGCCGCCCGCTACGGCCTGGTCAACCGCGTGCTGGCCCCCGCCGACCTTGAACGCGAGACCTACGCCTGGGCCCGCCGCGTGGCCGAGAACAGCCCCGAGGCGCTGCAGGATGGCCAAGATCCAGATGAACAAGGCCCAGGACGCGCAGGGCTTCACCAACGCGGTCGAGGACAGCCTGGGCGACTACCAGGCGATGATGCACATGCCCGGCCTGCAGATGCGCATGGAGGGCGAGCGACGGCTCGCGACGGTCGACCTCGCCGTGAAGGGTCGGCGAAACGAACGGTACGGCCAGCAGAAGGACTGAGGCGGTCCTCAGGACCCGATCGCGGCCCGCAGCTGGTAGGAGGCGACGACGGTGGCCGCCTCCGCCCGCAACGCTCCCAGCTCCGCAGCCAGCGCTTCGCGCTCGGCGTCGAGCAGGTCGAGCGTCGGCTTCTCGCCGACCCGGACCTCCTCGCGGACGCTGGACAGGGCAGACTGGGCGGACGCGGCCTGCGCGGCGGCCGCCACGGCGACCGCCCGGGCGGTGACGAGGCCCTGCCAGGCCTCGATCGCCGCTTCGCGGACGTCGGCGCGCGCCTGGTCGAGCGAGGCCTGCGCCGCCGCGCGTCCGGCCACGGCCTCGTTGATCTTCCCCGTGACGAGACCGCCGGTGAAGATCGCCCAGCGGCCCTGCACGCCGATGCTGGCGCTGTCGGCGCGGTAAGCAGGCAGGAACTGGTCGCGGACGCTGGAGGCGCCGAGGACCAGGTCCAGCGACGGCGCGCGATCGGCCCTCGCTCGGCGCACCCCGTCGTCGGCGCCCGAGAGCGCCGCCTGGGCGGACGCAAGAGAGGCGTTGTGCGCCTCGGCCTGGGCGACCGCCTCGTTGACATTGCCGGGCGTGTCGGCCGGCGCGGCCGGCGCCTCGAGATCCGCCGGCGCCTCCCCGACCAGCGCCTCGTAGCGCGCGGCGACGACGGCGATCGCGCCTTCGGCGCGGGCGAGGTCGGCCTTCGCGCCGGCGAGCCTCGCCTCGGCCTCGTCGACGTCGGTCCGTGAGACCGCGCCGTCCTGGAACCGCCGCGCCGCCTGCTGGGCGACAAGCACCAGCTCATCCACCTGGCGCTGTTGCAGAACCAGCGCGCGGTCGGCGATGCGGACGTTCTCGAACGCCGCGGCGACCTCGGCGCCGAGACCGAGTCGCGCGTTGTCGTAGGCAAAGCCCGCGCCCGCCTCGCCGGCCTTGGCCTGGTCGATCCCCGCGTCGACGCGGCCGCCGTTGAACAGCGGCTGGCGAAGCTCGACCCCGGCGAAGCTCGGCGTGAGGGTCTGGGCAGGGAAGCCGAAGAAATGGCCGAAGTCGGTCGGCGCCGCAGCGATCGAACCCTGCAGCGTCACGGTCGGCAGCCGACCGGCGCGCGCCTGTTCCAGCCGCGCCTTGGCCGCGTCATGTTCGGCCGCGACGCGCCGCAGCGAAGGCGCGTGCTTGACCGCCTGCGCGATCGCCTCGTCGAGGGTCACCGCCTGTGCGGCGGCCGGCGCGACCGCCAGGGCCGCGGCCGCGGCCAGCAGAAATCGGCGGGCCTGCATCTCAGCGGAAGGCTTCGCCCGGCTTTGCGCCCAGCGACTTGAAGATCATCGCCGCCGGGCAGAATCCGGTGAACGACGCCTGCAGCAGGTTGGCGCCGACGAAGGCGGTCAGCCAGAACCACAGCGGGCTGACGAAATAGCCGAGGGCGAGGCTGATCAGCACCAGCGCGCCCGCGAAAGCCATGACGGCGCGGTCAATGGACATGGTGGTCTCCTTTGGCGTTCTCCGCCGCCAGCGACTGGCGGACGAAGGCGACGATCTGGTTGGCGGTCATCAGGCCGGCGTTGCGCGCGACGACGCGGCCGTCCTGGATCAGGAACAGCGCCGGAATGCCGGAGACGCCGAGCTTGGCGGCCGCCTCCGGATGGGCGTCGGAATTCAGCTTCAGCAGGCGTACGTCGGGCTCCAGCTGACGGGCGGCCTCGGCGAAGTGCGGCGCCATCGCCCGGCAGGGGCCGCACCACGGGGCCCAGACGTCGAGCAGCAGCGCCGCGCCCTTGGTCGAGCGCCGGTGCGCGTCCAGCTGCGCGGCCGAGACCTCGACCGGCGCGCCGGCGAAGATCTTCGCATGGCAGCGGCCGCACTTGCCGAGCCGGGCGTCCTTGTCGTCCGGAATCCGGTTCAACCCACCGCAGGCCGGACAGACGAACTGGCGCATCAGACCGGGACCTTCAGCTTGCGCGCGCCCATCAGGTCGAGCGCCATCTTCTCGTAGAAAGGCTGGCTCTCGCCGTGGCGGATCTTGCCGATGAAGTATTTCTCGAACGCGGCCTTGGCGGTGTGCACCCACTTGCCGCTGGAGGCCCAGTTGACGTTGCGTGGCGGAATCTGCGGCTGGGCGAAGAACGCCACGCCGCCGTCGCCGAAGTCGGCGAGGCAGATCGCGTTCCAGGAGGCCTCGTTGGTGGGCGCCTTGCCGTCCAGCTCCTGGCGCAGGTTGGCGGCGATGGCGGTGACCATGCTCTCGATCATGAAGCCCGTCTTCGGCACGCCCACCGGGACCGGCGTCTTGCCGGTCGGCGCGATCGCGACGCAAACCCCCAGGGCGTAGACGTTCTTGAACGTCGGATTGCGCTGGTGATTGTCGACCAGAATGAAGCCGCGTGGATTGGTCAGACCCTCGATCCCCCGCACCGCAGGCACGCCCCTGAACGCCGGCAGCAGCATGGAATAGGCGAACGGCAGGTCGTGTTTCGCCTTGGTCTGGCCGTCCTCGCCGACCTCCTCGACATGAACGACGCCCGGCTCGACCGACGCGACCTTGGCGTTCGTGATCCACTTGATGTCGCGGTCGCGCATCGCGCTTTCGAGCAGGCCCTTGGTGTCGCCGACTCCGTCGAGGCCCAGGTGGCCGATGTAAGGTTCCGAGGTGACAAAGGTGATCGGCACGCGGTCGCGGATCCTCCGCTTGCGCAGCTCCGCATTGAGGATCATCGCGAACTCGTAGGCCGGACCGAAGCAGGAGGCGGCCTGCACGGCGCCCACGACGATGGGGCCCGGCGCCTTGGTGAATTCCTCGAACGCCTTCGCCGCGGTCTCGGCGTGATCGATGTGGCAGATCGACTGGGTGTGGCCGCCGAGCGGGCCCAGACCGGGGATCTCGTCGAAGGCGAGCTCCGGCCCGGTGGCGATCACCAGATAGTCGTAGGCGAGGCTCTCGCCGTCGTTCAGTTCGACACGGTTCTCCGTCGGCGCCACCCGCTTGGCGCCACAGTCGCGTAGCGCAACACCCTTGCGGGCCAGCACCGGGCCGAGCTTCACTTCCAGGTCGCCGCGCTTGCGCCAGCCGACCGCGACCCACGGATTCGACGGCACGAACTGGAACACGTCGCCCTGCGAGACGACGGTGACGTCGGCGTCTCGCCCCACCGCTTCGCGAATCTCGAACGCAGCCACAGCGCCGCCTAATCCAGCGCCGAGCACAACGATGTTTGGCTTGTCCATGGCGTCCGTCTTTCCTGCCGCCTGCAGCTTCCCTCCGCCAGCCGCCCGCCGCCTTGACCTACCGCAAGGCGTGCGGTCGCCACCTCGCTAGGGTTGGATCGCTGCCTTGACTTTTATATTCATTGTCTCGCATATTCGCAATCACTAATTTACGGGAACTGTAGACACATGGCCGGGCGCCCGCTCGCAGGATCCGATGACGGCCAGAGACGGACGAGCCCGCGATGGACCGTTGCGTTGATAGCGGCGTGTGGCCTGCTCGCCTCCGCCGCCTGCGGCGAGCGCAGCCAGACCGCGGCGCCGGCGCCGGCGGTCGCCGGCGAGCGCCTGGTGGTGCGGCTGACACAGACGCCGGAGCTGAAGCCGGTCGCTGCGACGGTCACTACCCGCGACCAGGCCGAGGCCCGCGCCCGGATCGCCGGCACGCTCGTGCGGCTGAATGTCAAGGAAGGCGACGTCGTTCGCCGCGGTCAGGTGATCGCGGTCGTCTCCGATCCCAGGATCGGCCTTGAGACCCACGGCTACGACGCCCAGGTCGGCGCGGCGGCGGCGCAGAACGTCAACGCTCAGGCCGAACTGGCCCGCACCCGCGATCTCTACGAGCACGGCGTCTACGCCAGGGCCCGGCTCGACCAGGTGACCGCCCAGGCCCGCGCCGCCGCCGGCGCCCTGGGCGCGGCCCAGGCGCAGCGCGGCGCCAGCGCGGAGATGGCGGCGCAGGGCGCCATCCTGGCCCCCGCCGACGGGCGTGTGCTGCACGCCGACGTCCCGGCCGGCTCGGTTGTGATGCCCGGCCAGTCGATCGCCACGCTGACCGCCGGTCCGACGGTGCTGCGCATCGAGGCCCCCGAGGCCGACGCCGGGTCGCTGAAGGTGGGTCAGAGGGTCCAGCTGGCGACCGACGAGGGCCGGGCCCCCGTCGGCGCGACGATCGTGCAGGTGTATCCCTCGGTCACCGCCGGCAAGGTGGCGGCCGACCTCGACGCGCCCGGCCTGGCCGAAGGTCCGGTCGGCCGCCGCATCGCCGTGCGCCTGGCGCTCGGTGAGCGGGCGGCGATCGTGATACCGGCGCGCTTCGTCGTCACCCGCTCCGGGGTGGACTATGTCCGCGTGCTGAACCCCGGCGGCGGGCTCGACGAGGTCCCGGTCCAGCTTTCCGCCGGCGCGATCGCGGAACAGGTCGAGGTGCTCTCGGGTCTGTCCGTCGGCGACACCCTGGTCGCGCCCGGACCGCAGCGATGAACCTCGGCCTTTCCGGCCGGCTCACCGCCGCCACCCTGACCTCGCCGCTGACGCCGCTGTTCCTGATCGCGGCGATCGCCATGGGGCTCCTGGCCGTGGTCTCGATCCCGCGCGAGGAGGAGCCCCAGATCAGCGTGCCGATGGTCGACATCATGGTGCGCGCCGACGGTCTCAGCGCGCCCGACGCGATCGAGCTGGTGGCCAAGCCGCTGGAGGCCATCGTCAAGAGCGTCAGCGACGTCGACCACGTCTACACCCAGGCCGACGACAACCAGGTGATGGTCACCGCCCGCTTCAAGGTCGGGACCGACCCGGACAACGCGATTGTCCGCATTCACGAGAAGATCCGCGCCAACTACGACAAGATCCCGGTCGGCATCCCCGAGCCGCTGATCGTCGCGCACGGCATCAACGACGTGCCGGCCATGGTGCTGACGCTGTCGCCAAAGCCTGAGGCGGCCGCGCGCTGGAACGACCAGGCGCTCTACGAGATCGCCGGCAAGCTGCGCAGCGAGATCGCCAAGGTCGACAACGTCGGCCTGACCTTCATCGCCGGCGGCCGTCCGGAGGAGATCCGCATCGAGCCGGACCCGGAACGGCTGAACGCCCGCGGCGTGCCGCTGGGCGGGCTGATCGAGGCGGTGCGCCAGGCCGACCGCAGCTTCGCCGCCGGCCAGATCCGCCAGGCTGGACAGGCGACGGACGTGATCGCCGGCCGTACGCTGCAGACGCCGGACGACATCGGTCTGCTCACCGTCCAGTCGGTCAGCGGGTCGCCGGTCTATGTGCGCGACGTCGCCAACGTCGTGCAGGCGCCGCGTCAGGACCAGGCGCGGGTCTGGCGCTACGCCCGCGCAGGTCAGGGCTGGAGCGATACGCCGGCCGTCAGCCTTGCCATCGCCAAGCGCAAAGGCGCCAACGCCGTGGTCGTGGCCAGCGAGATCCTGAAGCGCGTCGACGGCCTGAAGGGGACGCTGCTTCCGTCCGACCTGCAGGTCTCTGTCACCCGCAACTACGGCGAAACGGCCAACGACAAGGCCAACGAACTGCTGTTCCACCTCGGCCTGGCGACCCTCTCGATCGTGGCCCTGATCGCCTTCGCGATCGGGCTGCGCGAGGCGCTGGTGACCGCCATCGTGATCCCGACCACGATCCTGCTGACTCTCTTCGCCTCCAACCTGATGGGCTACACCGTCAACCGGGTGAGCCTGTTTGCCCTGATCTTCTCGATCGGCATCCTCGTCGACGACGCCATCGTGATGATCGAGAACATCGCCCGTCACTGGGCGATGAACGACGGCCGCAGCCGCCAGCAGGCGGCGATCGAGGCGGTGTCCGAGGTCGGCAACCCGACCGTGATCGCCACCCTGACCGTCGTCACGGCGCTGCTGCCGATGCTGTTCGTGTCCGGGATGATGGGCCCCTACATGGCGCCGATCCCGGTCAACGCCTCGGTGGCGATGGTGTTCTCGTTCTTCGTCGCCGTGGTGATCGCACCGTGGCTGATGATCCGCTTCGCCCGCAAGACGCTCGCCGCGGGCGGCCATGCGGATCACGAGGGACGGCTCGGCCGGCTTTATCGCCGTGTCGCGGAGCGGGTGATCGCCACGCGCCGGAGCGCCTGGACCTTCCTCATCGCAGTCGGCGTCGCGACGCTGATCGCCTGCGCCCTTTTCGCCACCAAGACGGTGACGGTGAAGCTGCTGCCGTTCGACAACAAGTCGGAGCTGCAGGTGGTGCTCGACCTGCCGCAAGGCGCCAGCCTGGAGACCACCGAGCGGACGCTGTCGCAGATCGCCGCAGTCACGCAGGGTCTGCCGGAGGTGGTCTCGGCCGAGGCCTACGCCGGGACCGCCGCGCCGTTCAACTTCAACGGCCTGGTGCGCCACTACTACCTGCGCAATCGCCCGGAGATGGGCGACCTGCAGATCGAACTCTCGCCCAAGGACAAGCGCTCCCGCGCCAGCCACGCCATCGCGCTCGACCTGCGCCAGCGGCTGGCCAAGCTCGCGCTGCCTGAGGGCTCGACGCTCCGCGTGGTCGAGGCGCCGCCTGGCCCGCCGGTGCTGGCGACCCTGCTCGCCGAGATCTACGGCCCCGACGCGGCTACCCGCCGCGCGGTCGCCGACCAGGTGAAGGCGATCTTCAAGTCGATCCCCTACATCGTCGACGTCGGCGACAGCCACGGCGCGCCGCGACCGCAGCTTCGGCTCACCCCGGTGCGCGAACAGCTGGAATATTTCGGCGTCTCGGACCGCGAGGTGTTCGACTCGATCGCCGCCGTGATGGGCGGACAAACGGTGGGCTACTCGCACCGCGGCGAGGGGCGCACGCCGATGGAAATCTCCATCCGCCTGCCACAGTCCGACCGCGCCTGGTCGGACCGGCTGGCGGCGACGCCGGTGGCCGTTACCCGGATCGCGGGCGAGCCGAAACTGGTCACCCTCGGCGAACTGGTCCGCGCCGCGCCGGAGCGCGGCTCGCCGCATCGCTTCCGCCGCGACGGCCGCGACGCCGAGATGGTCACCGCCGAGCTGGCCGGCCAGTACGAAGCGCCGATCTACGGCATGCTCGATGTCGACGCCGCCATCGCCCGTCACGACTGGGGCGCGCTGGGCAAGCCCGCGATCCGGCTGAACGGCCAGCCGAGCGACGAATCCAGGCCGTCGCTGCTTTGGGACGGCGAGTGGGAGGTCACGTGGGTCACGTTCCGCGACATGGGCGCGGCGTTCGGGGTGGCGATCCTCGGGATCTACTTCCTTGTCGTCGCCCAGTTCAAAAGCTTCAAGCTGCCGCTGGTGGTGCTGACCCCGATCCCGCTGACCCTGGTCGGCATCGTGCTCGGACACATCCTGTTCCACGCGCCGTTCACCGCCACCTCGATGATCGGCTTCATCGCGCTCGCCGGCATCATCGTGCGCAACTCGATCCTATTGGTCGACTTCATCCGCCACGAGCAGGGATCGGGCGCGCCGCTGCGCGAGGTGCTGCTGAAGGCCGGCGCGATCCGCTTCAAGCCGATCCTGCTGACCGCGCTGGCCGCGATGATCGGCGCGGCCGTGATCCTCACCGACCCGATCTTCCAGGGACTGGCGATCTCGCTGCTGTTCGGCCTCGCCTCCTCGACCCTCCTCACCGTGCTGGTGATCCCGGCCATCTACGTCGTCCTACGCGGCGATGAGGCTGCGCCGGCGCCGGCCACGGCGTGACGAAAGGAACCGCAACATGCCCACCCATGACTGGCGCCAGACCGCCGCCGAGCTCTCCGAAGCGCTGAAGCCGCTGCGCGCCGGCGCGGCCGAACCGATGAAGGCGTTCTCTGCCCTGGCCCGCGCCGCGCTGGAGCCGAAGGCGCTCGACACCAAGACCAAGGAGCTGATCGCGCTGGCGATTTCGGTGGCGACCCGCTGCGACGGCTGCATCGCCTTCCACGCCGAGGCCGCCGCGCGGCATGGCGCCAGCCGCGACGAAGTGCTGGAGACGATGGGGATGGCGATCTACATGGGCGCCGGGCCAAGCGTGATGTACGCAGCCCAGGCGCTGGAGGCGTTCGACCAGTTCGCCGCCTGCCGCGCCGCGTAGGGTCGGACGGATAGAACGGGACCGGATGAAAGCGATCGCCGCCGCCAAGGCCAAAGACGCCGCCGCGCCGCCCGCCCCGGACCTGCAGGCGCTCGAGGCGAGCGCGGCCGCCGCGGCGCGGCTGCTGAAGCTGCTGGCCAGCGAACAGCGGCTGATCCTGCTCTGCCGCCTGAGCCAGGGCGAGAGCTCGGTCGGCGAGCTGGCGCAACACGTTGGTCTCGCCCAGTCGGCCGCCTCGCAGCACCTGGCCAAGCTGCGCGCCGACGGGCTTGTGGCGACCCGCCGGGACGCGCAGACGATCTACTACCGGCTCGACGACGCGGCAGCCTCGCGCGTGATCGACCTGCTGTGCGACATCTACGGCGGCAGCCCGGCAGGCCGGGGCGACCATCCACCGCCGAAGCGAAAAAGGAGCCCACCTAAGTGACCGAGACTTTTCGCGCCATCCGCCTGCACAAGACCGACGCTGGCCAGGAACTCCGTTTCGAAGACCTGACCCTGGCCGACCTGATGGCGGGCGACGTCACGGTGCAGGTCGACTATTCGACCGTGAACTACAAGGACGGCCTGGCCTTGACCGGCAAGGCGCCGATCGTGCGGGTTTGGCCGCTGATCCCCGGCATCGATTTCGCCGGCGTGGTCGAGACCTCGGACAATGCTGGCTTCAAGCCGGGCGATCGGGTGGTGCTGAACGGCTGGGGCGTCGGCGAGACCCATCACGGCGGCTACGCCGGCAAGGCGCGGGTGGGGGGCGACTGGCTGGTCAAGCTGCCGGACGCGATCTCCACCGCCCAGGCGATGGCGATCGGCACCGCCGGTTACACCGCCATGCTCTGCGTGATGGCGCTGGAGCGCCAGGGCGTGACGCCGGACAAGGGCGACATCCTGGTCACCGGGGCCGCGGGTGGCGTCGGCAGCGTGGCCATCGCCCTGCTGGCGGGGCTCGGCTACCGCGTCGTGGCCTCCAGCGGCCGCAAGGCGACCGAGGGCGACTACCTGACCGGCCTTGGCGCCGCCGACATCGTCGACCGGGCGGAGTTCGCCGCGCCGGGGCGGCCGCTGGGCCGCGAGCGCTGGGCCGGCGCGGTCGACGCGGTCGGGAGCCAGACGCTGGCCAACGTGCTCGGCCAGACCCGCTACGGCGGCGCGGTGGCGGCCTGCGGCCTCGCCGAAGGCATGGACCTGCCCGGCAGGGTCGCGCCGTTCATCCTCCGCGGGATCACCCTCTGCGGTATCGACTCTGTGATGGCCCCGAAGGCCCTGCGCGAGGAGGCCTGGCGTCGGCTCGCCGCCGACCTCGACCTGGCGAAACTGGCGGCCATGCAGGTCGACGCGAAGCTGGCCGACACCCCGGCGCTCGGCGCCGACCTCCCCGAGGGCAAGGTGCGCGGCCGGGTCGTCGTCGACGTGAACGCCTGAACGCCGCTTAACCATCCGTTCAGCCGCGGTTCAGACGCCGCGCGCGATGGTCGCCTCTGACGTTGGCGCGGAGCCGAACCGCGCCCAGGACGTTAGACCTGGACAGGAACGCGTAAGGAGGTTCCCAAAATGCGCAAGATTTTGACCGCAGGGGCTGCAGCCATCACGTGCCTGGCCTCGCTCGGCGGCGCGGCGACGCCCGCGATCGCAGCGCCGCATGGCGGCTGGCACGGCGGCGGCGGAAGCTGGCACGGCGGTGGCGGTAGCTGGCATGGCGGCAGCTGGCGCGGCCGCGGCGGCGCCGGCTGGGCCGTCGGCGCTGGCCTGGCCGGGTTCGCCCTCGGCGCGTCGCTCGCCCATCCCTACTATGGCGGCTACGGCTACGGCTACGGTCCCGGCTACTATTACGGCCCCGG
>CAVXOD010000011.1:0-35178 GCA_963763385.1 uncultured Pseudomonadota bacterium
GGTCCTGTTCGCGCCGGCGGCGGCGAGGTTCCGCCTGCTGCTGGCGGCGCTGGGCGCGGTGATCGCGTTCGGCATCCTCGATCCGCCGGCCTACTACCTGGGCGCCAACATGATGCTGCTGCAGTTCGCGCCGGCGCGTGGCTGGCCAGACGCCGCCAGCTCGGCCGCCGCATCCTGCCAGAGATCGGCGTGGCGCTCGGCGCGATCGGCGCCCTGCTGCTCGCGGCGCAGGGCCTGACGGGCCTGCGGGACGATCTGTGGCGTCCGCTGCTCTGGGGTGTCCCCGCAGCCATGATCGTCGCTGGCGCGGTGGCGATGGAGCGGCGCCGCGGCTGGCGCCGCCGCCCGCGCTGCTGCGGCTCGGCGACGCCTCCTACGCGATCTACCTCTGCCACATCGTCGCGATGGCCCTCGTCGCGCGCCTGGTGAGACGCACCGGCGTGGCTGTTCGTCCCCGCCGCGGTGGCGCTCTCGATCGTGGCTGGCCTGCGTTCCATCGCTGGATGAAGCCGCTGATCGCGGCCTGCCGCGCCGTCCCCGGCCTGCTGGCGCGCCGGTCCGTTGCGAACGCCGCCGCCGAGCGCTGAGCGGGTGCGACAGGCCGGCGCATGCGCCGGTGCAGGGATTATTCATAATCGAGCCGCAGATCGCACCAACCGCGGGTTGGGAGGCTTGATCGTTGTCAGCATCGGCGCTCCGCCGCGAACGCCCTGCGTCCGCGGGCGAACCGCCAGCCACCGCCGGCCTCGCCGACTTCGCCCGGAGCTTTTCGCCGGCGCGGACCTCAGCCGACTGGGATCCGCTGATGGCGCGGGCCACCGCCGCTCCGCCGACGTCGGCGCCATGCTCGACCTTTCCACCATCCTGCAGCTGGTCGGCCAGCGCGATCAGGGCCTGGCGCTGCAGGCCGACGCCCTGGCGCAGCACGCCGCTATCGCCGCATCGTCGGGTCCGGCGAGGGCCCCCGGCTGCTGGCCCTGGTGGCCGGCGGCGACCTGATGGCCAACACGCCGCTGGAGTTCCTGCTCAAGGGCTGGGACGGCCACCTGGAGCTGATCTTCGTCGCCAACGGCGACCGCGCGACGACGCATTCCCGAACACGACCTGGCGATCGTCTGCGTGGGCGAGTCCGACACCAACGCGCCGCTGCTCGCGCCCTGACGGCGCGGCTGGCCCGCTGGCCGAGGCCGGTGCTGAACGGCGCGCCGGGCGTGATGCGCCTCGGCCGCGACCGCGCGCCGATGCGCCTCGAGGCTGCGCCGGCCTCGACATGCCGCCGAGCCGCGCATCAACCGAGCGCTGCTGGCGGCGCTGAGCTCGGCGCCGCGCCGCTTGGCGGATACTGCCCGACCCGGCGTTGCCGGCCGCGACTTTCCGCTGATCGTCCGGCCGGTCGGCTCCCACGCGGGCGCCGGGCTGGAAAAGCTGGATCATGCGCCGCGATCGCCGGCTACCTCGAGCGCTGCGACGCCGAGCTGTTCTATCTCTCGCCGTTCGTCGACTACGCCGGTCCGGACGGCCGCTTCCGCAAGCTGCGCGTGGCCATGATCGAGGGCCAGCCGTTCATCGCCCACATGGCCATCTCCGATCACTGGATGGTCCACTACCTCAACGCCGGCATGGCCGAGGACGCCGCCAAGCGGGCCGAGGAAGCGCGATGATGGCGACCTTCGACGTCTATTTCGCCGTGCGCCACGCCAGGCGTTCAAGCGCTGCGCCGCGATCGGCCTCGACTATTTCGCCATCGACTGCGCCGAGGCCCGCGACGGCCGGCTGCTGATGTTCGAGGCCGACACCGCGATGATCATCCACGACATGGATCCGCCGGACCTCTATCCCTACAAGGCGCCGGCCATGAGCGAGCTGTTCGCCGCCTTCCAGGCGCTGATCGGCGACGCGCCGCGGGTTGACGCCATCGACGCCTCTATCGAGCCCATGAGATCAATCGATTGGACGTGGGGCCCACCGCGCCTAAGGACGAGGTGCGCTCGGGCCTCCGTGCCGCCCACCCCCTAAGAGGACGGCCATGTCGCTTGCCAACAGCAAGACCCTGCAGAACCTGAAGGACGCCTTCGCCGGCGAAAGCCAGGCCAACCGCCGCTATCTCTACTTCGCCCAGAAGGCCGACGTGGAAGGCTACAACGACGTCGCCGCGGTGTTCCGCTCGACCGCCGAAGGCGAGACCGGCCACGCCCACGGCCACCTCGAGTTCATGGAGGGGGTCGGCGATCCGGCCACCGGCCTGCCGATCGGCGCCACCGGCTCAACCTCAAGGCCGCCATCGCCGGCGAGACCCACGAGTACACCGACATGTACCCCGGCATGGCCCGCACCGCCCGCGAGGAAGGCTTCGACGAGATCGCCGACTGGTTCGAGACCCTGGCCAAGGCCGAGAAGTCCCACGCCGGCCGCTTCCAGCGCGCCTTGGACACGCTGGACTAGGAATGCCCGCACGCCGTCCCTCCCCTCGTGGGGAGGGAAAGGCGCTGCGAAGCGTCGCCAGGGTGGGGGAGTCGGCGCCTGCACAGCGCCGTCCACCTCAGCCGTCTTCGGACTCCCCCACCCTGACCGCTTCGCGGTCTGTCCCTCCCCGCAAGGGGGAGGGAGGAAGCACTTATGACCGACACCCCGCCCAACCGCCGAGCGCCGCGCGAAGGCTCCCTCGAGGCGCCGTTCCGCCATCCGATCGCCTGGCGCGATCCGGCGTTCTACGACCTGGAGAAGGTCGAGGCGGAGATGGAGCGGGTGTTCGACATCTGCCACGGCTGCCGGCGCTGCTTCAATCTGTGCGACAGCTTCCCGCGCCTGTTCGACCTGATCGACGAGGGCCCGACCGGCGAGGTCGATGGCGTGCAGAAGGCGGCTACGGCAAGGTCGTCGAAGCCTGCACGCTCTGCGACATGTGCTTCATGACCAAGTGCCCCTACGTGCCGCCGCACGAGTTCGACGTCGACTTTCCGCACCTGATGCTGCGCCACCGCGCCGCCAAGCGGAAGGCCGAGGGCGGCGACTTCGTCCGCGAGCAGCTGGGCAAGACCGACCGCAACGGCAAGCTCGCCAAGCCGGTCGCGGGCCTGGCCAACTGGGCCAGCGACAAGGGCAACAACCTCACCCGGCCGGTGATGGAGGCGGTGCTCGGCATCGACCGCGACGCGGTGCTGCCGCGGTACCACGCAAGACCGCCACGGACCTGGCCAGGGCGGCGCCGACGGCCGATCCCGCCGGCCCGGCCTTCGGCCAGCGCAAGCGGCGGTGATCTACGCCACCTGCTTCGCCGAATATAACCAGCCCTCGACCGCGACCGCGGCGCTGGCGGTGCTGGCGCGGCAGGGCGTCGAGGCCCGGCTGGTCTATCCGGTCTGCTGCGGCATGCCCCAGCTGGAGGCCGGCGACCTGGCCGAGGTGGCCAAGGCGCGGCGAAGGTGGCCGCCGAGCTCGCCCCCTGGATCGCCGCGGCTACGACGTGGTCGCGCTGACCGCCAGCTGCGGCCTGATGATGAAGTTCGAATGGCCGCTGATCCTGCCCGAGAGCGCGGCCGTGCGGTCGCTCTCCGGCGCGACCAAGGACATCTGCGAATACGTCGTCGAGCTCGCCAAGGCCTACGGGCTCGCCGCGGGCCTGACCCCGATCGCGGGCGGCGTCACCTTGCACCACGCCTGCCACGCCCGGGCCCAGAACATGGGCGCCAAGTCGGCCGAGATGCTGCGGCTGATCCCGGACACCAAGGTCGACCTGGTCGAGCGCTGCTCCGGCCACGGCGGCACCTTCGGGGTGATGAAGGAGACCCACGCCGTCGCCATGAAGGTGGGCAAGCCCGCCGCCCGCCAGGTCGCCCAGAAGGGCAACGAAACGCTCTGCTCGGACTGCCCGCTGGCCTGCAAGCACCTGGGCCAGCTGGTCGGCGCCGACCTGACCGAGGGCGCCGCGCCGCCGCTCCAGGCCCACCCGATCGAGATCCTGGCCCGCGCCTACGGCCTCGCCTGATGGAAACCGCCGAGATGGAACTGCCATGCCCGCCGCCGACCGCCAGATCACCGCCGCCGACATCCTTCCCGACGCCGAGTTCGCCGCGCAGCGCAAGGCCCGCCGCGCCGCGCTGCTGCCGACCAAGCGCCTGCGCCGGGTGGCGCTGGGCCCCTACTGCACGGTCTATTTCGAGAGCTTCGAGACCATGCTGTTCCAGATCCAGGAGATGCTGCTGATCGAGAAGGGCGGCGACGAGCAGCTGGCCGACGAACTGGCCGCCTACAACCCGCTGATCCCGCAGGGCGCGGAGCTGCTGCACGGTGATGTTCGAGATCGACGAGCCGGTCCGCCGCGCGCGAGTGCTGGCCGAGCTGGGCGGGGTGGAGGATCACTTCTTCCTCGAGATCGACGGCCGGCGCGCCGACGCGGTCCAGGAGGGCGACATCGAGCGCACCCGCGAGGACGGCAAGACCTCCTCGGTGCACTTCCTGCACTTCCCCCTGACCCCGGCCCAGATCGCCGCGTTCCGCGATCCGGGCGCCCGGGTGCTGATCGGCTGCGACCACCCGAAATACGCCCACCTGGCCGTCATCTCCGACGACAGCCGCGCCGAGCTGGCGAGGGACCTGGCTTAAGCTCGGCCGCCATCGGTCTTTGTCATCCCGGAGAGCCGCGTAGCGGACTCATCCGGGATCTGCTTCACCGCCGGCGCAAAGTAGATCCCGGCTCTCCGCCGCTTCGCGGCTGCGGCCGGGATGACAAGATCTGTGAGGTTCGTGGTCAAAAAAGCTGACTCCCCGCGGCTCCGGCGGGGGCCTATCCTCGCGCCATTGACCCAACAGCACATTGGAGGCGCGCCATGATCGAGGTTCATTTCTGGCCGACCGGCAACGGCAAGAAGGTGATCATCCTGCTGGAGGAGGCGGGGATCCCTTACCGGATCAAGCCGGTGAACATCGGCAAGGGCGACCAGTTCGAGCCCGACTTCCTGAAGATCGCCCCTAACAACCGCATGCCGGCGATCGTCGACGACGAGCCGATGGGCGGCGGCGCGCCGATCGCGATCTTCGAATCCGGCGCGATCATGATGTACCTGGCTGAAAAAGCAGGGAAATTCTGGCCGCAGGAGCCGCACAAGAAGTACGACGTCGCGCAGTGGTGCTACTGGCAGACCGGCAACCAGGGCCCGAAGATGGGCGAGCAGGGCAACTTCGCCCGCGCCGCGCAGGACCCCAAGAACGGCGACCTGCACTACGCCCTCAACCGCTTCAACAACGAGGTGCACCGCCTTTACGGCGTCATGAACCTCGGCCTCTTCAACAAGCGCTACCTGGCCGCCGGCGAGTACACGATCGCCGACATGATCTGCTACCCCTGGTCAGTGAACTGGAAGATGCGCGGCATCGACCTGGACGAGTTCCCGAACGTGAAGCGCTGGCTGGACGAGATCGGCGAGCGGCCGGCGGTGCAGAAGGCGATGGCGCTGGGGCCGGAGTTCCGCGAGGACCCGGCGACGATCAGCGAGGAAGAGCGCACCCGCCGCGCCGGCATCCTCGCCAACCAGCGCGCCTGGCCGGTGCCGAAGGAATGGATGACCGCCGCCGCTGAATAGGCCTGCGCCGCGAGCTACCGGCAGGCGTATTGCGTCACGTCCGGCGGCGCGGCGCCCCAAGGTCCAGCGGATTGGCTCGCGCCGACCCTGCGGCCGCTGGCGCCGCGGCCGGAATAGAGGACGTAGCCGATCCGGCGCCGCTCGCCGAGCCTGCAGTTGAACTGGATCGCATAGCGCACCGAGCGATAGGCGTGGCCGCCGGCGTAATGCGGCGACGGGTAATCCCGGACGATGTGGATCACGACCAAGCCGCCTCGGCGGCCCTCGACGGCGTAGCCGCCGCGCAGCCGCGCGCAGGCCGCCACTGTCGCCGGATCGCCTCGTGCGCCGTGGTTGCAGTTCCAGTCGTCGTTATCGCGCTGATGGCCCTCGTCGCGGCCGACCTCGTAGGTGGTCCCGCGCAGGCGCTGACAGGCGTCCAGGGTCGCCGGATCGTTCGGGTCGCCGTGGTTACAGTTGTAGTCGTCGGAATTGTACTGGTGGCCAACGTCGGCGCCGGCGCCAACGGTGGTGTGGCGCAGCCGGCTGCAGGCCTCGATCGTGGTCGGATCGTCCGGCGCGCCGTGATTGCAGTTCCAGTCGTCGGAGTCCGCCTGGCGTCCCTGCGCCTGCGCCGCCGGGGCGACGGACAGGCACAGCATCGCGGCCGCCAGCGCCAGCAGCGCCGCCAGAGCGGCGGCCGGTCCCGCGAAGCGGTCGTTCAGTCGATCGATCGTGCGCATTGGCAACACCCCACTGCCCCTCGCCATGACCGAGTTTGGCCCGGAACGGCGCCGCTTGCATCAACCTTCACTTCTGAACGGGCGATGAAGCGTCGCCGTCTGCGCCCTGGAAATGCGCAGAACGCGGCATCGCAATCGTGTGAACGATGTTCAGTTTGACGCCGGCCGGCCGCGCCGCCAATTTGCCCTCGCGGTAGCCGCCGCCGGCCCGATCACCCGGCGATCGCCTCCCGCCGCTCAACCGATCCAAGCGAGCGCCGCCGGCGCCCCGGGCTTCCAAACCCCGGGGTGTCCGGGAGGGCGCGTGCACCTCGCTGCAACTTCGTGCCTGTCGCTGCGCCTTCCCGCACCGCACGCAGCAACGCTAGGTTCCGGGCGAGCGTGATGAGGCCAGGCGACCGCGTGACTTCAGAATCCCGCTCGCGACCATCAGTAGAGCCCGAGGGTTCAGATCGTCCCCACGATCTGGACCCGTCGGCTTGTCTGGGTCAGCCGGGCTCGCCTGCGACCCCGGCGTCGTCGCGGGCATGGTCGTCGGCCCGGGCGCGACGGGCCGTCTTGGCCGTGCCGGGCAGGCCCTCGAACAGGCTCTCGATCGGCAAGCCGAGCACCGCGGCGATCGCATAGAGCTTCGAGGCGCTGATCCGGTTGGTCCCGCGCTCGTATTTCTGGACCTGCTGGAAGGTGAGGTTGATGGCGCTCGCCAGGGAAGCCTGGCTCATGCCCAGCGCGCGACGGCGCAGCCGAACGTTCGCGCCGACCTGGCGGTCGACCGGATCGATGTGTTCTGCTTGAGAAGTGGCGTTCATCGCCCGCTACTAACAGACCGTAGTTCGTCGAAAGCGCGGCAAGGCGGCGCACCCGCCGGGCGGACTACCCGAAATGAGTAGCGCCAGCGCGCGATCTTGTGATGCAAATCAATGGACGGCGCGCGCGCGGCCGCTACGCGGGACGCCAGTCGCCGCCGCAGGGACCTTCGTTGGCAAGCAGCAATCGCAAACCGAGCCCTGTTCAGGGCGACGAGATCGCGGCGCTCAGCGTCGATGGCGTACGCGCCGCCGTCCGGCTCAGCGACGAATACGTGCTGCGGGCCCTTCGGCTGATCAGCGACCTGGCGGGCGGCGAACTGCTGACCGCGATCGTCTTCCGCGCGATCGTGGCCGGCAACATCGGCTATCTGGACGGCAATGCGGCCGAGGCGGCGCAGTATGCGGACATGGACACCATGCCGCCCGACCGCCTGCGCCGGCCGGTGAGCGTGCTTTCGGTCGCCAACTCGCTCGGCATCCCCTACGAGACCACCCGCCGGCACGTGCGCAAGCTGATCGCGGCCGGCCATTGTCGCAGGGAAGCCAAGGGCGTGATCGCCCCGGCGGCGGCGCTGTCCGGGCCGGCGGCCGAAACGGCGATGCTCGCCAATCTCGCCAACCTGCGCCGACTGTTCCGCGGGCTGAAGAAGGCGGGCGTGGAGTTCTAGCGCGGACGGATCGCCCGACTACCCAATCCGGGGATCACCGCCCCGGAACCAACTCGCCGAACCGCCGCGGCCGGCCCACACTGGCTGGGCCACTCCGAAACCGCCCCCGGAGCGGCCGAGCCGCGGCGGCGACTGCGCCGAGAAGACTTGAACCGGATCGTCATGCATCGCGCCAGAGCGGCCTCGGACCGCCGACCGTTGTTGGCCCTCGGCCTGGGCCTGGCCGGCTTCGCCGCGTCGCTGCTGATCGCCCTTTATGTGCGCTAGCCGCACCGTCCACGCGCCTGCGAGGGACTGGTGGAGCCGAGCGGAATCGAACCGCTGACCTCCTCATTGCGAACGAGGCGCTCTACCAACTGAGCTACGGCCCCACTTCGCCTAGGCGAAGGGCGCGGCAGATAAGGGCGGGCGCCGGTGGCTGTCAAGGATGCCGCCGCTGCGACGGTTCGCCTTGCCGCCGGGGGGCGAGCACGATAGCTAGCGCCTCTCGCCAAGGCGGCGCCGAGACGTATGGCTGCAATCATCAACTTCGTTTTCGCGGTGATCTCGGCCCTGATGACGCTGGTCGTCTGGGTCATCATCGCCAACGCCATCATCAGTTGGCTGATCGCCTTCGACGTCGTGAACATGCGAAACCGCGTCGTCCGCAACATCGTGACGTTCCTCGACGCGCTAACGCGCCCGATCTTGCGGCCCTTTCGCCGCATTATCCCGCCGCTCGGCGGCGTCGACATCACGCCGGTGATCCTGATCATCCTCATCAGCGCGGCGCAGAGTTATCTGCTGCCGGCGCTGCAAGGCTGGCTGCTGACGCTGGTCGGCTAGCGCAGCGCCTTCAAAACCCGGGACGCCGCACCCCTGCGGCCGCCTCGCGCGTTGAAGGCGGATGGCCCAGCCGAATCCGACGCCCTCTCCCCGTGGACCGCGTCGGCGGCCCGCCCCGCCAGGACGTCGGCCCACCAGCCGCGTCGTCCGCCCCGAGACCCTTGGCCCGGCCGCGCCCGCCGCACCGCCCTCGCCCCAGCCCGGCCCTCGCCGCACATGGCGCGCCATCCCGGCCCCGCTGCGCCGGCTGGGCGCTGGACTGACGCTGCTGCTGATCGCCGTGGCGCTTTTCGCCGCGGCGTTCCAGTGGAACTGGCTGCGCGGGCCGGTGGGCGAGTTCGCCACCGCCAGGCTGCAGCGGCAAGTCACGATCCACGGTGACCTCAGCGGCCGTGTCTGGTCATGGACACCCTATGTGACCGCCCGCGACGTGACGGTGGCGCAGCCGGCCTGGGCCGGGAAGGGCCAGATGGCCACGCTCCCCAGCCTTACGGTCGGGCTCGACCTGAAAGCCCTGCTGCGCGGCAGGTTCCTGCTGAGCGTGGTCGACGCCCAGCGTCCAAGCTTCGCGCTGGTGCGCGACGCGACCGGCCGCGACAACTGGAGCTTCGGCCCGTCCGGCTCGGGGTCCTCGGCGCTGCGGCTGCCACCGATCCGCAGCTTCACCATTTCGAACGGCCACATGACCTTGGCCGACGCGCGTCGGCGGTTGATGTTCAGCGGCGAGGTTTCGTCCGACCAGCGGGCCATCGGCTACGGCGCCGGGCATTTCGCCCTCGCCGGGCGCGGCACGCTGAACGGCACGCCGTTCCTGGCTCAGGTTCTGGGCGGGCCGCTGATCAACGTCGATCCGGGCAAGCCCTATCCGTTCCAGACCGACATCCGCGCCGGCGCCACCCACATCGTCGCGCACGGGACACTGCCGCGCCCGTTCGACCTCGCCGTGTTCCAGGCGAGCGGCCGCGTGACCGGCGACGACCTGGCCGATCTGTTCGACCTGACCGGCGTCACCACGCCCAATTCGCCGCCGTACGACGTGACCGCGCAGCTGAGCCGCCATGGCGAGATCGACGACATCTCGGCCATCCACGGCCGGTTCGGCTCGACCGATATCGCCGGACATCTGCGGCTCGAAACCAGGGCCGGCAGGCCGGACCTGACGGGCGAGCTGTCCTCGCGACGGCTGAAGCTGGCCGACCTGACGCCGGTGATCGGCGGCGCGCCGCGCGGGGCGATCAAGGGGGCGGTCACCTCCGCGCGGCAGCAGGCGACCGCGGCGAGGCTGACGGCGGAGCGGCGGGTGTTGTCGGACGCGCGCCTCGACGTGGTGCGCGTGCGCCTGAACGACGCCGACGTGAGCTACCGCGCCGAGAGCGTCGACGCCGGCCCGCTGCCGATCCGCCAGCTGTCGCTGCACGCCAGGCTGGATCACGGCCTGCTCGTCATCGACCCGCTGTCGCTGCTGTTGCCGCAGGGGTCGATTTCGGGCCGGGTCCGGCTCAACGCGCGGGGCGACACGCCGGTCGCCGCGATCGACCTGGCGCTGGCTCGGGGCCGTGTGCAGGATCTGTTGTCCCAGCCGGGCGGACCTGCGCCAATTGAGGGAACCCTGGAGGCGCGGGCGCAGCTCTCCGGAGTCGGCGATTCAGTCCGTTCGGCCGCCGCGAGCGCCAACGGCACGGTGGCCTTCGCGATTCCGCGAGGTCAGATGCGTCGGTTGTTCGCCGAACTCCTGGGGCTCGACGTCGGTCGGAGCCTGTTTCTCTATCTGTCCAAGGACCAGACACCGACACCGGTGCGGTGCGCCGTCGCCGAGTTCCGGGCTCAGGGCGGCGTGCTGACAGCGCAGCGGCTGATCATCGACACCGGGGCGGTGCACGCCGAGGGCGGCGGCGCGATCGACCTGCGCAACGAGACGCTGAACCTCGCCATAAGCGGAAAGCCGAAGCATTTCAGGCTGCTGCGCGTCGACGCGCCGATCACGCTGAAAGGCCGGCTGGACGATCCGAAGCTTGGGATCGACTTCAGCAAACTCGGGCCGCAACTTGGGACGGCGGCGCTACTCGGCGTCGTCTCGCCGCTCGCCGCGATCGTGCCGTTCATCGCCCCGGGGACGGCCAAGGACGCCGATTGCGGCGCCCTGCTGGCCGAGGCCGCGACGCACGGCGCGCCGGTTCCCCGCGCCGCGCGCATTGCAGCTAAGCATTGAACCGCCGCAATGAGGCGCGCTTTATCATTTCTAAGTCCCTCGCCGCCCACCATCCGGTTCGCGTGACCTTCCCCAGCCCCAACACCGAGTTCGCCAGGCCCCGCACGCCGCGCCCCAAACGGCGCGGGACGGCGATCGCGCTGATTGCGCTCGGCGTCGTGGCCGCGGTGATCGTCGTGGCGGGCGCGGTCGGGGCGGTGATCGTCAACGGCTACATCGCCGGCGCCCCGCCAATGCCCTCGCGCGAGGCGCTGTGGCAGGTGCGCCGCTCGCCCGGGATGAAGTTCCTCGACCGCAACGGCAATCTGATCGCCACCCGTGGGGCGAAGTACGGCGGGGCGGTGAAGCTGGCGCAGCTGCCTCCCTACGTGCCCAAGGCGTTCCTCGCCGCCGAGGACCGACGATTCTACCAGCACGGGCCGATCGATCTGCACGCGATCGCCCGCGCCGCCCTGGCCAACCTGCGCAAGCAGCGCTCGGCCGAGGGCGCTTCGACGCTGACGCAGCAGCTGGCGCGCACCCTGTTCCTGAAGCGCGAACAGTCGCTGAAGCGCAAGGTGCAGGAGGCCTATCTCGCCTGGGAGCTCGAACAGAGCATGTCCAAGGACGAGATCCTCGAGCTCTACATGAACCGCACCTATTTCGGCGATGGGGCCTATGGCCTGGACGCCGCGGCGCAGACCTATTTCGGCAAGCCGGCGAGCCAGCTGACCCTGATCGAGGCCGCGACGCTGGCGGGGCTGCCAAACGCGCCCAGCCGCCTGGCGCTGACCAACGACATGGCCGGCGCCGTCGCCCGCGGCCACCGCATCCTGGCGACCATGCGCAGCGAGGGCTGGATCAGCGACGGCCAGCTTACCACCGCCCTGGCGACGGGCCCGGTCCTGGTGACCGCCACTCACGTCGGCGAGGGCGACGAGGGCTACGTGCTGGACCAGGCCGCCACCGAGGCGGCGCAGTTGGCGGCCGGCGCCGCCCCCGACCTGGTGATCCGCACCACGATCGATCCGGCGCTGCAGACGCTGGGCACGAACACCCTGCGCGACGTGATCGCCAAGCAGGGCGCCGCGCGGCATGTGACCCAGGGCGCGCTAGTGACGCTGGCGCCCGACGGCGCGATCCTGGCGATGGTCGGCGGGCTGGACCACGACAAGAGCCCGTTCAACCGCGTCGTCCAGGCGCACCGCCAGCCCGGCTCGTCGTTCAAGGCGTTCGTCTACGGCGCGGCGGTCGAGCACGGCGCGCGGCCGACCGACGTGCGCGAGGACGCCCCGATCAGCTACGCCGGCTGGAACCCGGAGAACTACGGCAAGGGCTACGCCGGTCAGGTGACGCTGCAGTCGGCGCTGGCGCGCTCGTTGAACACCGTGGCCGTGCGGCTGACGCTCGAGGTTGGACCTGACGCGGTCGCCGACTTCGCCCGCCGGCTGGGTCTGACCGACATTCCCGCCCATCCGGGCCCATCGATCGCCCTGGGCGCCTACGAGGTGACGCCGCTGGAGATGGCCACCGGCTACCAGGTGTTCCAGAGCGGCGGCGGGCGCACCGAGCCTTATCTGGTCAGCGAGATCCGTTCGACCCGCGGCGACCTGATCTGGGCCCACGCCACCTCGGCGCCGACGCCAGTGATGGACCCGCTCTATGCGACGCGCCTGGTCACGATGCTGAAGACGGTGATCACCGCCGGCACCGGGACAGGCGCCAACATCGGCCGCCCGGCCGCCGGCAAGACCGGCACCAGCCAGGACTGGCGCGACGCCTGGTTCGTCGGCTTCACCCCCGACCTGGTGACCGCGGTCTGGGTCGGGAACGACAGCGGTGCGCCGATGGCCAAGGTGACCGGCGGCGAACTGCCGGCGACGATCTGGAACCGCTACATGACCGTCGCCGAAAAGCCCTACCCATCGCGCGACTTCCCGTGGCTGGTTCCCGATCCGCCGGGATCCGACAACCCGCTGCAGACCGTCTCCGAGGAGACCGGCCCCTACGAGGACGAGCCCGACGTCAGCGGGCCGCGCGATGACGGCGTTGTGGCCGGCGACGACGGGACGGCCGATCAGCCGCCGCCGCGCGAGGATGATCGCGCCGAGATCGACAGCGGCGACGGACGCGGATCGGTGGTCATCCATGGCGGACGCTACTCGAACCTGGCGCCGCAGCGCGGCTACTACGACGGCGACGGCGAGGCCCCGCCCGGGGATCGCGGCGCGCGTCGGTGGCGCGACGCCCCACCCGAAGACGCTGCGGACCCGCCGCCCCCGCCGCGGCGCTGGCGCGCGCCGCCCGATTCATCGGCTGACGATGACCCGCGCTATCGCTATTAGAGGGCCTAGTCCCCGAGTCTGAGAGTTGCGCCATGGCCTGGACCGATCGCGGCCCGGTTTCCGTTCCTTCAACGCCCGTGGTGGGCGTCGTCGCGTTTCTGATCGGCGTGGCGGCGATCGCCGGCGTCGGACTCGGTTTCAAGGCCAGCTCGCGCGACGCCAACCGCCCGGCGCAGGGGCTGGTCGACACCCAGACGTCGGGCCAGGCGATTCTGGCGCAGCCAATCGTCGAACTGCCGCAGCCGCAGGCGGCGCCGAAGGCGGCCAACACCGTCCTTGCGGACTCCAATTCGACCGACAACGGCGACAACTCCGCCGCCATTGCGCAGAAGACGGCCGCAGTGCAGGCGGCGCAGTCGAAGCCGGCGCAGGCGCCCAGCAATCCTGACGAGACCTTCGCCTCTCCCAGCGAGCGGCCGCAGGCCCCGGCCAAGCCCTCGACCGACGAGGCGCCGCCCACCGCGCCGAAGAGCGACGTGCCGTTCTAGTCCGGGTCGAGGGTTCCATTCCTTCGGTCATGGCCGGGCGTCAGGCCCGGCCACCCAAGCACACCCCCGAACCGTGGCTGCGCCGTGCGCAGCCACCCTGTGCGTCTGCGTGCCTGGGTCGCCGGGACTGACGCCCGGCGATGACCGAAATAGGGGAAATTGGACTGCGTCGAAGCCCTCAGGTCTTCATGTCGAGCAGGGTCTGTTCCTGCTTGTCGGCGGCTTTCAGCACCTTGACGTTCCAGGCGAACGCGCGGCCGGCGGCCATCGCGTTGCTGATCTCGGCGATCGGGTCGATCTCCGGGCCCTGGACGAAGCCGCGGGCGTTCGCAGCCGCCGAGGTCGGGTCGTAGATCACCATCGTCCCCGGCTTCAGCGTCACCGCCTGGGCCAGCACGCCGCCGGTGGGCACGGCGCTGTTGTTGACCTCGATCGGCTGGTAGCCGCTGGCGCCCACCGCCGACGTGTCGTTGGCGTTGACGACATTCGACGCCGAGGCGTTCAGCTTCAGCGTCGCGGCGGCGATGCCGCTCTGGGCTATGGCGGCGACAGGCGTCACGCCGTCAGGATAGGCCAGCCAGGCTTAAGGCGTTGAAAAGAGGCGTGGTTTACCGGCGATTAGGCAAGTCGCCCGGTCAGACGCCGGCGATGCTGTGGCTCGTCGCCCGGCCCTCGCGCGGCGCGATGGCCCGCGGCAGCTTGAAGGTGACCGTCTCCTGGCGGGTGGCGATCTCCTCGATCTCGACGTCGTAGCGTTCGTTCAGCGCGGCCAGCACGCCCTGCACCAGCAGCTCCGGCGCGGAAGCTCCGGCCGTGAGGCCGAGCGTCGCCACGCCGTCGAACCAGTCCCACTCGATGTGTTCGGCCTCGTCGATCAGCTTGGCGTCCTTGGCGCCGGCCTTCAGCCCCACCTCGACCAGCCGCACCGAGTTGGACGAGTTGCGCGCGCCCACCACCAGCAAGAGGTCGCAGCGCGTCGCCAGCGCCTTGACCGCATCCTGGCGGTTGGTGGTGGCGTAGCAGATGTCTTCCTTGTGCGGCGCGGCGATCTCGGGGAAGCGGCGGCGCAGCGCCTCGACCATCTCGGCGGTGTCGTCGAGCGACAGCGTGGTCTGGGTGACGAAGGCGAGGTTGCCAGGGTCGCGCGGCACGAACGCCTCGGCCTCCTCCACCGTCTGGATCAGGGTCACCGCGCCGGGCGGCAGCTGGCCCAGCGTGCCCACCACCTCGGGGTGGCCGCTGTGACCGATCAGCACGATCTCGCGGCCGGCGGCGAAATGCCGCTCGGCCTCCACATGCACCTTGGAGACCAGCGGGCAGGTGGCGTCGAGGTAGATCATCTGGCGCTTGACCGCCTCGGCCGGCACCGACTTGGGCACGCCGTGGGCCGAGAACACCACCGGCCGGTCGTCCGGGCACTCCTCCAGCTCCTCGACGAACACCGCGCCCACGGCGCGCAGGCGGTCGACCACATGGCGGTTGTGCACGATCTCGTGGCGCACGTAGACCGGCGCGCCGTACTTCTCGATCGCCCGTTCCACGATCTGGATCGCGCGGTCGACCCCGGCGCAGAAGCCACGGGGACTGGCGAGCAGGACTTTGATGGTTGGACGCATGATTTGCGCAAGTTAGGCGTTTCCGCCGCCCGCCGCCAGCGGCGCGCCCGCGTTGCGGCGCCGACCATATGGCTTTATCAGACCCACATCCGGCTCACCGCCCCAGTAGAGCTTCCCCGGGACCCCCTCCCATGCGCCGCTTCGTCCACTACGCCTTCATCGCCTGCGCCAGCCTGACGTGGCTCGCCGCGAGCCCGAGCCACGCCCAGATCGGCGGCGGTGGCAGGGGTGGCGGCGGCGGTGGTGGTGGCGGCGGCCAGCAGCAGGACGACGACGAAAAGACCCGCAAGCGCAACGAGGAATGGGGCACTGGCGGCTCGAACCTGTCGCTGCCGCAGCTGCGCAACGCCGGGCCGTGCCCCTACGTGAAGGTGCTCTACGACGCCGCGCGCTATGTCGAACTGGCCGACAACAAGCCCTCCGCCGGGGCGGTCGGCTTCACCGGCGAGATCGAGAACCTCAGCTCGGCCTGCGAGTACAAGTCCGACCAGCCAATCCGGGTGGAGGCGCGCGTGCTGTTCGAGTTCGGCCGCGGTCCGCGCGCCGAGGGCTCGCGCAAGTCCTACCGCTACTGGGTCGCCGTCACCGACCGCGACCGCGGCGTGCTCGACAAGGAGTACTTCGACGTGCCGGTCGATTTCCCGGCCGGCGCACGACCGGGTCCAAAAGACCGAGGAGCTCGACAACATCACCATCCCGCGCGCCGACCTGAAGGTCAGCGGGGCCAACTTCGAGGTGCTGGTCGGCTTCGACGTGACGCCAGGAGATGGCCGACTTCAACCGCAACGGCGAGCGCTTCCGCGTCAACGCCGGCGAGGCCACAGCCCAGGCGAGCGGCCCCGGGAGCAGATGACCGATCTGAGGACCGACCTTGGCGAGGCGGTCGGGGCCGCCTTCGTCGAGGCGGGCCTTGCGGCGAGCTTCGGACGGGTGACACCCTCCGACCGGCCGGACCTTGCCGACTTCCAGTGCAATGGCGCGCTCGCCGCCGCCAAGGCCGCGGGCCGCAAGCCGCGCGACATCGCCGAGGACGTCGCCGCCCGGCTGGCGGGCGATGCGCGGCTGAAGGGTGTCAGCCTGGCCGGCCCCGGCTTCATCAACCTGACGGTCAGCGAGGCGGCGCTCTCGGCCCGGGCCAACCGGATCGCCGGCGATCCGCGGCTGGGCGCCGGCGAGGTGGCGACGAAGCGGCGGGTGCTGGTCGACTACGGCGGCCCCAATGTCGCCAAGGAGATGCACGTCGGGCACCTGCGCGCCTCGATCATCGGCGAGGCGATCAAGCGGCTCTACCGGTTCCGCGGCGACACGGTGCTGGGCGACGCCCACTTCGGCGACTGGGGCTTCCAGATGGGCCTGCTGCTCAGTGCGGTGCTGGACGCTGATCCGACCCTGGCCGAGCTCGTGGCGCGCTACGAGGCGGCGCCGGGCGATGCGACCGAGGCGCCGTTGCTGGCGCGGGTTTCCGAGACCGTGTCGCTCGAGGATCTCGACCGCATCTACCCGGCGGCGTCCGAGCGCTCCAAGACCGATCCGGCCTACCGCGACCGCGCCCGCAAGGCGACCGCCGAACTGCAGGCGGGGCGCGCTGGCTACCGGCTGCTATGGGAGCATTTCGCCACCGTCACCCGCGCGGCGCTGCAGCGCGACTTCCACGCGCTCGGCGTCGACTTCGACGTCTGGAAGGGCGAGAGCGACGTCAACGACCTGATCGAGCCGATGGTGGCGGAGTTGCGCGCCAAGGGCCTGCTCTTCCCCGACCAGGGCGCCGAGATCATCCGCGTGGCCCGCAACGACGACAAGCGCGAGCTGCCGCCGCTGCTGGTGGTGTCGTCCGAGGGCTCGGCGATGTACGGCACCACGGACCTCGCCACCATCCTCGACCGCAAGCGCTATTTCGATCCCGAGGCCGTGCTCTATGTGGTCGACCAGCGCCAGTCCGACCATTTCGAGGTGGTGTTCCGCGCCGCCTACCTGGCCGGCTACGCGGCCGAGGGATCGTTGGACCACATCGGCTTCGGCACCATGAACGGGCCGGACGGCAAGCCGTTCAAGACCCGCGCCGGCGGCGTGCTGAAACTGCGCGACCTGATCGAGATGACCAGCGCCAAGGCGCGCGAGCGGCTGCACGAGGCTGGGCTCGGCGCCGAACTGACGCCCGAGGCGTTCGAGGATACGGCGCTGAAGGTGGCCGTCGCGGCGCTGAAGTTCGCCGACCTCGCCAACTTCCGCGGCACCTCCTACGTGTTCGACCTCGACCGTTTCTCCAGCTTCGAGGGCAAGACCGGGCCCTATCTGCTCTACCAGGCGGTCCGAGTGAAATCGCTGCTGCGCAAGGCGTCCGACGAGGGCCTGGAACCGGGTCCGATCGACGTCGCCGAACCGGCCGAGCGGGACCTCGTGCTGGCGCTCGACGCGTTCGATCACGCGCTGTCGGAAGCCTACGACAAGAAAGCCCCGCACTTCATCGCCGAGCACGCCTACCGCCTGGCCGCCGCCTTCTCGAGGTTCTACGCCGCCTGTCCGATCCTGACCGCCGCGCCGGCGATCCGCGGCTCGCGGCTCGGCCTCGCGGCGGCGAGCCTGGCCCAGCTCGAACTGGCGCTCGACCTGCTTGGGATCGCCACGCCCGAGCGAATGTGATCGGCCGCCGCGTAGACGCGTGATAGCTTGCCGGCGGACGTCGTCGGGGGACGACGGGCGTTCCAGAGGGACTTTGGGTCTGGACGCCTTCGCATGGCCATAGCGAAGTACTGGGCGCCGTTTGGCTTCCTCGCCCTCGTCCCGCTCGGGTGGCGGCTCGGCGGCGGCTGGACGTTCCTGCTGGTGGCGGCCCTCCCCCTGGCGTTGACCGTCGGCGACTGGCTGCTGGGCGAGGAACGCGCCCGGCCGGGCGGGGGCTGGACCGCGCACCGCCTGCTGCCCTGGGCCTACATCCCGCTGCAGCTGGCGCAGATCGCCTGGGCGGCGGCCGTGGTGTCGCGCCCCTCGACGACGCTGGTCGAGGCGGTGGGCCTGACGCTCTCGACGGGCGTCGCGGCCGGGGTTTTCGGGTTCATCGCCGCGCACGAGATGGCGCACAGCCGCCATCCGGCCGAGCGTCTGTACGGACTGGTGATGCTGGCCGGCCTGCTCGACATGCCGTTCGCCATCTCCCACGTCCAGGGCCACCACCGCCGCGCCGCGACGCGCGAAGACCCCGCCACCGCGCGGCGCGGCGAGAGCCTCTACGCCTTCATGCTCCGCTCGGTGACCGGCCAGGCGCGGGAGTCCTGGGAATTCGAGTCTGGTCGGCTGGCGCGCGCCGGCAAACCGACGATCGGGCCCGGCAACCGGATGCTGATCTTCGCGCTGACCGAGGCCGCGCTGGTGGTCGGGGTCGGGCTGTGGAGCCTGCGCGCCCTGGCTTTCTTCGTCGGCGACGCGGTGATCGCGATCGCCTTGCTGGAGAGCTTCAACTACGTCGCGCACTACGGTCTCGAACGCCGCCGCCTGCCCGGCGGGCGGCTGGAGCCGCTGCGACCGATCCATTCCTGGAGCACGAGCCGGCGGCTCAACAACCGCGCGCTCTTCAACATGGGCCGCCACGCCGACCACCACCGGTTCTCGGCCAGGCCCTACCATGAGCTGGAGACACTCGACGGCGGCGCGATCCTGCCCTGCGGCTACGCCGGCGTGCTGTTGCTGGCGCTGATCCCGCCGCTGTGGCGCCGGGTGATGGACCCGCGGGTCGACGCCGCGATGGACGATCCCCAGGCAATGAGTCGCGCCGAGCGCGCGGCGGCTTGACTTGGGGTACGCGCTTCACCAGTTTCGCGGGCAACTCTCGCGGGAGAGGCCGGGTCTCGCATCCGGCGCCGAAGGCGCAACCGCCCCGGAAACGCTCAGGCAAAAGGACCGCGCGGGTTGATGAACGCTGGAAAGAGCCGCTGGCGCTAGCGCCGGGCGGCTCGCCGAAGGAGCAAGGGCCGCCGCTCGACGGGTGGGGCCCGGAATCTCTCAGGCGCCAAGGACAGCGGGGGCGATCGCAGGCGGGCTCGTCGCAGAGCCGTCTTCAATCGTCAGCCGGAGTCCAGCGTGTCAGACGCTCCCGAACAGGCGCTCAGGACCACCCCCCTCACCGAGGCGCACCGCGCCGCCGGCGCGCGGATGGTCGCGTTCGGCGGCTACGCGATGCCGGTGCAGTACGCCGACGGCGTGCTGAAGGAGCACCTGTGGACCCGCGCGCACTGCGGCCTGTTCGACGTCTCGCACATGGGACCGGCGTTCCTGCGCCTGAAGGCGCCGAGCGGCGATCCCAGAGCCGACCATGCGGCTGTCTGCGCCCTGCTGGAGCCGCTGGTCTGCGGCGACCTCAGGGGCCTGAAGCGCGGCCAGCAGCGCTACACCCTGCTGCTCAACGAGCACGGCGGGATCGTCGACGACCTGATGGTCGGCCGACCGCTCGCCGACGCCGAGCAGGGCGTGCTGCAGATCGTCGTCAACGCCGGAACCAAGGACGGCGATTTCGCTCGCATCGCCGCCGCCGCCGGCCCCGCCGCCGAGCTGGTCCGCGCCGACGACCGCGGCCTGATCGCCGTGCAAGGCCCCGAAGCCGCGGCGGTGGTCGCGGCGGTCATTCCCGAGGCGGCAGACCTCAGTTTCATGACGCTGACGACGGCGCGCTACGAGGGCGAGCGGGTCGACGTCTCCCGCTCCGGCTACACCGGCGAGGACGGCTTCGAGATCCTGGTCGGCGCCGCGAACGCCCGCAAGCTGTGGGACCGGTTGCTGCAAGACGAGCGGGCCCGGCCGATCGGTCTCGGCGCCCGCGACTCGCTGCGGCTGGAGGCCGGCCTGCCGCTCTACGGCCACGACCTCGACGAGACGATCTCGCCGGTCGAGGCCGGCCTGGAGTTCGCGCTCTCCAAGCGCCGCCGCGAGGCCGAGGACTTTCCGGGCGCGGCGCGGGCGCTGGGCGAGATCGCGGGGCGGCTGGAGCGCCGCCGCGTGGGTCTGCGGGTGCTGGAAGGCGCGCCGGCCCGGGAAGGCGCGGAGATCGTCGGGCCGGACGGCGCGGTGGTCGGCCGCGTCACCAGCGGCGGCTTCTCTCCCAGCCTCGGCGCGCCGATCGCCATGGGCTACGCGCCCCCCGGACTGGCCGAACCCGGCGCCCAGCTGGGCGTGATCGTGCGCGGCAAGCGCCAGGCCGCCGAGGTCACGGCCATGCCGTTCGTCCCCCATCGCTACCACCGCAAGCCCGGAGCCTGACCGAATGCGCTTCACCAAGGATCACGAGTGGGTCGAGGCCGACGGCGATGTCGTCACCATCGGCATCACCGCCTACGCCGCCGAGCAGCTGGGCGACGTGGTGTTCGTCGAGCTGCCGGCTGTCGGCAAGGCGCTGAAGGCCGGCGACGCCTTCGCCGTGGTCGAGAGCGTCAAGGCCGCGTCGGACGTCTACGCGCCGATCTCCGGCGAGGTGGTCGAGGTCAACGCCGGCCTGCCGGACGCGCCGGAGACCGTGAACGCCATGCCCGAGAAGGACGGCTGGTTCGCCAAGGTGAAGCTCTCCAACCCCGCCGAGCTCGACGGCCTGATGGACCGCGCCGCCTACGAACAGTTCCTGAGCACGCTGTGATGACACAAAAACCCGCTCATCCCGGCGAAAGCCGGGACCCAGGAAAAAGCCAGCCCCTGGACCGGATCTGCGAGGTTCGCGCGCTGCATCTGAGTTTTTCCTGGGTCCCGGCTTTCGCCGGGATGAGCGGGATTGGGGCCTGAAATGCGCTACCTCCCCCTCACCGACGCCGACCGCGCCGAGATGCTCGCCGTCATCGGCGCGCCGTCGATCGACGCGCTGTTCGCCGACGTTCCCGCCTCCGCGCGTGCTCGCCGGCCCGGTCGATCTGCCGCCGCACCAGGGCGAGCTGGAGGTCGAGCGGGCGCTGGGGCGGCTGGCGGCGCGCAACCGGCCGGCGGGCGCGGGGCCGTTCTTCTGCGGCGCCGGGGCCTACCGCCACCACGTGCCGGCGAGCGTGGACCACATGATCCAGCGCTCGGAGTTCCTCACCAGCTACACGCCCTACCAGCCCGAGATCGCCCAGGGCACGCTGCAGGTGCTGTTCGAGTTCCAGACCCAGGTCGCGGCCCTGACCGGCCTGCCGGTGGCCAACGCCTCGATCTACGACGGCTCCACCGCCTGCGCCGAGGCGGTGATGATGGCCGCGCGGGTGACCAAGCGCGTCGAAGGCGGTGCTCTCCGGCGGGCTGCACCCGCACTACGCCGAGGCCTGCTGGACGCTGGCCCACACCGCCGGCGTAGAGACCAAGCGCCTGGCGGCCGCCATCGACGCCGAGGCCGCGGTGATCGACCAGATCGACGCCGACACCGCCTGCGTCGTGGTGCAGACCCCGAACGTGTTCGGCACGGTGACCGACGTCTCGGCCATCGCCGAGGCCGCCCACGCCGCCGGCGCGCTGCTGGTGGTGGTGACGACCGAGGCGGTGTCCTACGGCCTGCTGAAATCCCCCGGCGAGATGGGGGCCGACATCGCCGTCGCCGAGGGCCAGTCGATCGGCAACCCGCTGAGCTTCGGCGGGCCCTACGTCGGCCTGTTCGCCTGCCGAGAGGCGCTGACCCGGCAGATGCCGGGGCGGCTCTGCGGCGAGACCGTCGACGCGGAGGGCAAGCGCGGCTTCGTGCTGACGCTGTCCACTCGCGAGCAGCACATCCGCCGCGAGAAGGCGACGTCGAACATCTGCACCAACTCCGGCCTCTGCGCGCTGGCGTTCACGATCCACATGACGTTGCTGGGCGAGGCCGGACTGCGCCAATTGGCGAAGGTCAACCACGCCCGGGCCCGGCTGCTGCGCGACGCCTTGGCGGTGGTCCCCGGCGTCGAGGTGCTGACGCCGCGGTTCTTCAACGAGTTCGCGGTGCGGCTGCCGAAGCCGGCGGCGGGCGTCGTCAACGCGCTGGCCGCCGACGGGATTATCGCCGGCGTGCCGGTCTCGCGGCTGGATCCGCACGCCGGCCTCGACGACGTGCTGCTGGTCTGCGCCACCGAGACCACCGCCCACGTCGACATCTCCGACTTCGCCGAGGCCCTGGCCCAGGAGCTCGCCCAATGATCCGCCTTCGCAAATGCTTCGGAGGATCCATCCTCCCCGCTCCCGTCCTCCGAAGCTCCGACAGGAGCGTAGGAGGATGACCATGCTCGCTGTCGGCCGGCCGACGCGGTCCGAGATTGAACCCGTCGATCCTGCCTCCCTGGAGAGCCACGGCCACGGTCTGGTGCAGGACGAGCCGCTGATCTTCGAGCTGGGCGGCTGGGACAAGACCGGCGTCGACCTGCCTGAGGCCGAACTGGACGCGTCCGACCTCGGCGACCTGGTCCGGGCCGCGCCGATCGGCCTGCCCGGACTCTCCGAACCGGAGACGCTGCGCCACTACGTGCGGCTCAGCCAGAAGAACCACGCGATCGATCTGGCGATGTATCCGCTCGGCTCGTGCACGATGAAGCACAACCCGCGCCTGAACGAGAAGATGGCGCGCCTGCCGGGCTTCGCCGACATCCACCCGCTGCAGCCGCAGTCGACCGTACAGGGCGCGCTGGCGCTGATGGACGAGCTGGCGCACTGGCTGAAGACGCTGACCGGTATGCCGGCGGTGGCGCTCTCGCCCAAGGCCGGCGCCCATGGCGAGCTTTGCGGCCTGCTCACCATCCGCGCGGCGTTGGAAGCGCGCGGCGATGCCCGCCGCACCGTGCTGGTCCCGGTCTCGGCGCACGGCACCAACCCCGCCACCGCGGCGATCGCCGGCTACCAGGTGGTGGAGATCGCCCAGACCGACGACGGGCGCGTCGACATCGCCGACCTCGCGGCCAAGCTCGGCCCGGACGTGGCGGCGGTGATGGTGACCAACCCCAACACCTGCGGCCTGTTCGAGCGCGACGTGCTGGAGATCAGCCGGCTGACCCACGCGGCCGGTGCGTTCTTCTACTGCGACGGGGCCAACTTCAACGCCATCGTCGGGCGCGTGCGGCCGGGCGACCTCGGCGTCGACGCCATGCACATCAACCTGCACAAGACCTTCTCCACCCCGCACGGCGGCGGCGGACCGGGCGCGGGGCCGGTGGTGCTGAGCGCGGCGCTGGCGCCGTTCGCGCCGGCCCCCTGGATCGTCAGCGGCGAGGATGGCCTGCACCTGATCGAGCGCAACGAGGGCGAGGCCGCCCACGCTTTCGGCCGGCTCTGCGCCTTCCACGGCCAGATGGGCATGTATGTGCGGGCGCTGACCTACATGATGAGCCACGGCTCGGACGGCCTGCGCCAGGTGGCGGAAGACGCGGTGCTCAGCGCCAACTACGTCAAGGCTCGGCTCTCGAGCGAACTGACGGCGCCCTTCCCGGACGGACCGTGCATGCACGAGGCGCTGTTCGACGACGCCTGGCTGGAAGGCACGGGCGTCTCCACCCTCGACGTCGCCAAGGCGCTGATCGACGAGGGCTTCCACCCGATGACGATGTACTTCCCGCTGGTGGTGCACGGCGCGATGCTGATCGAGCCGACCGAGACCGAGCCGAGAGCCGAGATCGACCGGTTCTGCGATGCGGTGCTGCGCCTCGCCGCCGCGGCCAAGGCCGGCGACGTCGCCCGCTTCAAGGGCGCGCCGTTCAAAGCCCCGCTGCGCCGGCTCGACGAGACCGCGGCGGCGCGAAAGCCCCGGCTGCGGTGGACGGCCTAAGCCCTTACCGCTGTCATCCCGGAGAGCCGCGAAGCGGACTCGTCCGGGATCTACTTCGCTGCCCGCGCCGAGCAGATCCCGGATCTGCGCCGCCTTGTCCGGGATGACGAGAAAACTGGATGGGGTTCCAGCGAGTCACATCCCTGCGGCGCCCGCGCCACAGCTGGGAGCATTCCGCGGCCGCCGCCAGTTTGCCGCGGAACGCAACCTAGTTCAGCAACCAATCTGAGCCATATCTGGCTTCGGTCGCCGCGCCTCCCCGCGCCGTCCGCCCCGGTTGGAAGCCATGTCCGTCGCGAGCCTGCTCTCGTCCAATCCCGTGCGCGCCGTCGCCGGGCTGCCGCTGTGGCGGCGCATCGGCCGCTGGCTGGTGCTCGGGATCGGCTACTTGCTGATGCTGCTGGGCGGCTTCGGGACGGTGCTGCCGGGCCACCTCGGCGCGCCGGTCCTGGCGCTCGGGCTGGTGATCGTCTTGCGCGGCTCGTTCACCGCGCGGCGCAGGTTCATCGGCCTGCAGCGTCGCCATCCGAAGATCCTGTTCCCAATCCGCCGGCTGCTGCGCCGCGAGCCGGAGTTCGCGCCGGTGGCCTGGCAGGCGATGCTGCGCTTCGAGCGCCTGGTGCTGCCGCGCCCCGCGCGCTTCGCCGGAAAGCTCCGCAGGCGGCTGCGGGGGTAGGCTAATTCCGCTCTTCCCCGCGAAAGCGGGGACCGAGGCGTTTCGTTGGAGAGCGTCGGAGCTTGCAGAAGAAACCCGGACCCCCGCTTTCGCGGGGGTGAGGGGATTGGGCCGACGCGGCCGCTTCGCTACCGGAACTTGGTCGCCAGCGCGGCGACCGCCGGGTCGATCATCGGGTCGGTTTTGGCGGCTGCCAGACGGGCGGCGAGGATCGCCTCGGCGGCCTGGGCGGCGAGGTCGGCGGCGGCGGCCTTCACCTCGGCGGCCGCCTGCGACTCGGCCAGCGCGATCCGGCGCTCCGCCATTTCGCCGCGGCGCTTGATCTGGTCCTCGAGCTTGGCTTTGGCCTCCACGGCGAGCCGCTCGGCCTCTTCCCTGGCCATCGCCACGATCGAGGCGGCCTGGTGCTCGGACGCCTCGCGCTGGGTCTTGATCTCGACCAGCAGCCGCTCGGCCTCCTCGCGCAGCTTGGTCGCCTCGTCGAGCTGCGCCTGGATCATGCTGGCGCGGCTGTCGAGGGCCGACAACGCCATGCCGGGGACTTTCAGATAGACCAGTCCGATCACCAGGACCGCGAGGCCGACAGCTTCCCAGACGTGCGCGTCCTGCAAGAATTCCATCGGACCTTCCCCTTCAGCTCACGACCGTCAGCGCGCGCTCGACCTCGTCAGCGCCGGCGGCCTGGCCTGTCAGACGCGTGATGATGGCGTCGGCGGTCTCGGCGGCGATGCCGCGAACCTGGCTCATGGCCTCGGCGCGCGCGGCGTTGATCCGGCCCTCGGCCTCGGCCACCACTTGCGCGAGACGGGTCTCTTCCTGAGCCGCCCGCTTCTCGGTCTCGGCGGTGGCGGCCGCCTTGGCCTCGGCGGCGAGTCTCTGAGCGCGGGCCCGGGCCTGCGCCAGCTCGTCGGCCGCGGCCTGCGCCTGCGCCTCGGCCTCGTCGCGCAGACGCCGCGCCTGGCCGATATCGCCGCCGATCTTGTCTTCGCGTTCGGCGATGGTGCCGCCGATCTTGGGCACGAACACCTTGGCGAACAGGAACACCAGCACGAGAAAGATGACCAGCATCCAGACCATCTGGCCTGGCCACTGGGCGAGGTCGAACTGCGGCAGCCCGCCGGAGGCGTGCTCCGCCGCCTGGGAAGGATCGGCCATCGGCCCGACGCCTCCTTAGCCGGCGTAGAGGATGATGAAGGCCATCACGAGGGCGAAGATGCCCATGGCCTCGGTCACCGCGAAGCCGAGGAACAGCATGCCTCGTTCGCTGGCCGCCGCGGACGGATTACGCATCGCGGCTTGCAGATAGTTGCCGAACAGAATGCCCAGGCCGGCGCCGGCCCCGATCAGGCCGGTCATGGCGAGGCCCGCGCCGATTAGCTTGGCCGCGTGAACGGTTGGCTCCATGTCGAAGAAGTCCCCTTTTTGAAGGTCGAGTTGTCTTAGTGGCCGTGATCCAGGTTCACGACGTCGGAGAGGTAGGTGCAGGTCAGCGCCGCGAAGACGAAGGCCTGCAGGAAGGCGACGATCAGCTCCAGCGCGCTCAGTGCGACGACCATGCCGAGCGACAGCGCCGAGCCGACGAAGCCCAGGCTGGCGAGACCGCCTTGACTGGCGAAGATCGCCATCGCCACGACGAAACTGCCGAACATGTAGAGCACGACGTGGCCGCCGATCATGTTGCCGAAGAGACGCATCGAAAGCGTCACCGGCCGAACCATGAACGAGATCACCTCGATCGGCACCACCAGCAGCAGCATGATCCAGTGCACCCCGCTGGGCACGAACAGCTTGAAGAAGCCAAGTCCGTTGCGGATGAAACCGACCACGATCACCATGCTGAAGGTGACGATGGCGAGGGTGATGGTGATCGCCAGCTGCGAGGTCACCGTGAACTGGCCGGGGATGATCCCCCAGATGTTCATCACCGCGATGATCGAGAACAGCGCGAATACGTAAGGCAGGAATGGGCGGCCGCGGTCGCCGATCATCGGCCCGGTGAGACCCTTGTCGGCCAGGTCGTAGAGGATTTCGCCGAACGCCTGCAGCCGCCCCGGCACCACCTTGCCGCGCCCGGCGGCGAGGAAGAACAACGAGACCAGCGCCGCCGCGAAGATCATGGTGGCGACGGAATTGGTGATGGACAGGTCGACCGAAACGCCGCCCACGTTGACCGGCGGAATGGCGACCAGTTTCTTGATCAGAAACTGCTCCATCGGCTGAATCTCAGCCATCAAACCCTCAATCCTCCTTCTTGGCGGTCCGGCCCATCCGGTCGGCCGACTTCACCGCCGCGTAGGTCGACGCCGCCGTTCCCAGCAACAGACCGATCACCATGCCGAACGGCGTGGTGTGCGCGAAGTGGTCCACCGTCCAACCGAGTCCGAGCCCCCCGAGAACGCCGCCGATCAACTCGCCCAGCAGGCGATAGCCCTCGCCGACCCCGCGCTCCGCCGTGTCGCCCGACTGGACTTTCGCCGCGCGCTGACCGTCGAACGTGTCGAGCCGGCTTTGGAGGCGCTTGAGCGCCTCCTGGCTCTCGTCGTCCGGCTGCGACATGAACGATTGAGGCCTTCGCCCTTTGCGGCGAGCCCTCGGCGTTCCTGCCAGCGGCCCGGCCAAGTCGGCGCGGAACCTATAGACGCCGGCGCAGGGCGTCAAGGCCGTGAAACCGCCGCTTACCTCATTGTTTTAACTGGAGAAACCGCCGTCATGCGGCAAACTTGACATTGCGCCGCAGCAGCGCGTCATTGCGCGGGTCTGCTGACCTTCGGGAACCCTTGGCATGGCGACCGGCCGCATCACGGCGATCATCCTCGAAGTCGCCGATCTTGGCGTGTCGGCCCGGTTCTATCGCGACCTGATCGGGCTCGACCTGCACACCGGGGCCGACAACCAGGCGGCGGGCGACCGCTGGATCTCGGGCGAGCATTCGGCGCTGAGCTGGAACAACGGCGCCTTCCTGCATTTCGCGCTCTACCAGTCGAAGGGCGAGGTGACGCGCGGGGCCCAGGTCGGCTTCGCGTGCGACGACCTGGCGGCCGCGCACGCCCGCATCGCCGCGGCCGGCGCGCTGGTGATCCACCCGCCGCGCCCGGAGCCCTGGGGCGAGACGGCGCGCTACCGCGACCCGGACGGCAACGTGGTCTCGCTGACGCAGAGCCGGTGACAGCTGGATGCCGCCGCAGCGGCGCGCGAGCAGCCGTCAGGCGGCGTCGTGGAAGATGACGCCGAGCGTGTAGCGGCGGCCAGAGCGAATGCGGCTGACGCCGTGACGCAATTGGGCGCGGGAGACGCCCCGCGCACCCCGCACCGGCCGCTCGCGCACCGCGAAGACGAGACCGTCGCCCTGCGCGAGCGGCGCGACTTCCGCGCGCGACTGCATCCGCGGCCGCTGCTCGGTCAGCACGAACTCCCCGCCGGTGAAGTCGCGCCCGGGCGCCGAGAGCAAGACCGTCAGCTGCAGCGGGAATACGTGCTCGCCATAGATGTCCTGGTGCAGCCGGTTGTAGTCGCCGGGCGCGTAGCGGAGCAGCAGCGGCGTCGGGCGGGTCTGCCCCGCCGCGTGGCAGCGGCGCAGGAACTCGCTCAGCGAGTTCGGGATAGCGGGCCGCAAGACCGAGCGTGGCGTTCCAGGCATTGGCGACGGGGGCGAGCCGCGCGTAGAGCGCCAGCCGCAGGTCGTGGACCAGTCCCGGCAGCGGATAGGCGAAGTAGCGGTATTCGCCCTGGCCGTAGCCATGACGGCCCATCACCACCTGTTTGCGGAACCTTGCCGCGTCATCGTAGAGGGCGGTGACCTGGCCGCATTCGGTCGGCGTCAGCAGTCCCGGCAGGATCGCCGAGCCCTCGGCGTCGAGCTCGGCCGCGACCGCCGCCCAGTCGAAGTCCGCGAGGCGGGCCTCGACCGGGCTGCTGCGCGAGAGGTCGCCCAGTGCGCTCACGCCGCCGCCTCGCGATCCAGCAGGGCGCGTTTGCGCTCGACCCCCCAGGCATAGCCCGAGAGCCCGCCGTCGGTGCGCACCACCCGGTGGCAGGGGATGGCGACCGCGAGGTTGTTCGCGGCGCACGCCTGGGCCACGGCGCGGACCGCCTTCGGCGCTCCGATCCTGGCGGCCACGTCGGCGTAGCTCGCCGTCTGTCCGGGCTTCAGGTCGCGCAGCGCTTGCCAGACCTTGCGCTGGAAGGCTGTGCCGCGAACGTCGAGCGGCAGGCCGGCGCCCTGGCGCGGGTCCTCGACCAGGGCGACCGCGCGGGCGATCAGCGCCTCGAACGCCGGGTCCGCGCCCACCAGCTCGGCCCGGCTGAAACGGTCCTGCAGGTCGCGCGCGAGCGCCTCGGGATCGTCGCCCAGCAGGATGGCGCAGACGCCCTTCTCGGTCGCGGCGACGAGGATCGAGCCGAGGGAGCATTCGCCGATCGCGAAGCGGATCGTGGTTCGCTCCCCGCGATTGCGGAAGCGGGTCGGCGTCATGCCAAGCACCCGGTCCGCCTGCTCGTAGAACCGGCCGCCGGAGTTGAAGCCGGCGTCGTAGATCGCCCCGGTCACCGCGCCGCCGGCGGCCAGGCCCTCCCGCACCCGCCGGCTGCGCTCGGCGTCGGCGTAGGCCTTGGGCGTGACGCCGGCGACCTGCCGGAAGACCCGGTGGAAGTGATGGGCGCTGAGGCCCGTCGCGCTCGCCAGATCGGCAAGCGTCGGCGGGGTCTCGGCCGCCTCGATCAGCCGGCACGCCTTGGCGACAGCCATCGCGTGGCGTTCGGCCAACGGCGGTTCGGTGGGCCGGCAGCGCCTGCACGGCCGGAAGCCGGCGGCCTCGGCCTCGGCGGGCGTGGCGTGGAAGGCGACGTTCTCGCGCCGGGCCAGCCGCGCGGCGCAGGACGGACGGCAATAAACACCCGTGGTCCGGACCGAGTAGAAGAACGTCCCGTCGGCCTCGCGGTCGCGGGCGACGACGGCGGCCCAGCGGCGTTCGTCCTCGGGGGTGATGGCCAGCATCTCAAGCTCCTGTTGGTGTCTTGAGACCACGGGATAGAGGCTCTCGGCGCGCGTCGAACTCCGAGCCTTGCGATCGAATTCGGCGTCCGTCAGTGCGCCTCGTCCCAGTTCGACGCCGCGCGGGCGTCGACCACCAGCGGCACCGAGAGCTGCACGATCGGGTCGGTGGCGCGCTCCATCACCCGCTTGGCGACCGCGCAGGTCGCCTCGGCCTCCTCGGCCGGGGCCTCGAACACCAGTTCGTCGTGCACCTGCAGCAGCATCCGCGCGCGCAGCCCTTCGGCCTTCAGCGCGGCCGGCATCCTCACCATCGCCCGGCGGATCACGTCGGCGGCCGCGCCCTGGATCGGGGCGTTGATCGCCGCGCGTTCGGCGAACTGGCGGTCGTGCACCGACTTCGAGGTGGCGGCGGGGATGTGGATCTTCCGCCCGAACAGGTTGGTCACGTAGCCCTGGGCGCGGACCGTGTGGCGCATGCGGTCCATGTAGGCGCGCACGCCCGGGAACCGCTCGAAGTAGGTCTTGATGTAGGCCCCGGCCTCGTCCTGCGGGATCGACAGCTGGTTGGCGAGGCCGAACGCCGAGATGCCGTAGATGATGCCGAAGTTGATCGCCTTGGCGCGTCGCCGCGTCTCCGCCGGCATCCCTTCCACCGGCACCCCGAACATCTCCGAGGCGGTCGAGGCGTGGATGTCGAGACCGTCCAGGAACGCGCGCTTCAGCTGCGGAATGTCGCCGATGTGCGCCACCAGCCGCAGCTCGATCTGGCTGTAGTCCGCGCTGATCAGCACGTTGCCGGGCTCGGCGACGAACGCCTTGCGGATCTTGCGGCCTTCCTCGGTGCGCACCGGGATGTTCTGCAGGTTGGGGTCGTTGGACGAAATCCGCCCGGTGGTCGTGGACGCCAGCGCGAACGAAGTGTGGATGCGCCCGGTCTTCGGCGCCACCGCCAGCGCCAGGGCGTCGGTGTAGGTGCCTTTCAGCTTCGACAGCTGGCGCCATTCCAGCAGCAGCCGCGGCAGGCGGTGGCCCTCGACGGCCAGCGTCTCCAGCACCGAGGCGTCGGTCGACCAGACGCCGGTGGCGGTCTTCTTGCCGCCGGGCAGGCCCATCTCGCCGAACAGCACGTCGCCGATCTGCTTAGGGCTGCCGAGGTTGAACGGCCGGCCGACCAGCGCGGTCGCCTCGGCCTCGTAATCGGCCATCCGCTGCGAGAAATCGTTGGAGAGCCGGCGCAGCTGGTCAGGATCGATCTTGACCCCGGCCAGCTCCATCTGCGCCAGCACCGCCGGCAGCGGCCGCTCCAGCGTCTCGTAGACCGTGAGCAGGCCCTCGCGGGCCAGGCGCGGGCGCAGCAGGTGGTAAAGCCGCAGCGTGATGTCGGCGTCCTCGGCCGCGTAGCTGGTCGCCGCCGACAGCTCGACGTGGCGGAAGCTCTTGGCCGCCTTGCCGGTTCCGGTCACCGACTTCAACGCGATCGGCTGGTGGCTCAGCCACAGCTGCGCCAGGTGGTCCATGCCGTGTTCGTGCGCCCCGCCTTCGAGCGCGTAGGAGATCAGCATGGTGTCTTCGATCGGCGCCACGTTGACGCCCAGCCGGGAGAAGACAGCGATCTCGTACTTGGCGTTGTGGGCGATCTTCAGGACGCCCGGATCTTCCAGCAGCGGCTTCAGCCGCGCCAGCGCGTCGGCCATGGGGATCTGGTCGAGCTCGGCCAGCGTCTCCAGCGCCAGGCCCTCGGCGGCGCTGTGACCGAGCGGGATGTAGCAGGCCTCGCCCGGCGCGACGGCCAGCGAGACGCCGCAGAGGTCCGATGAGGCCGAGGACGGGCCGTCGGTCTCGGCGTCGAACGCGACCAGGCCGGCGGCGCGCGCCTTGGCGATCCAGGCGTCGAGCGCGGCAAGGTCGCGGACGCAGGCGTAGAGCGACGTGTCGATCGGCGGCGGCGCCTCGGGCTCGGCCCGCCTCGGCGCGGGCGCCGGCGCGCCGCCCGAGCGCGACTCGACCACCCGGCGCGCCAGCGTGCGAAATTCCATCCGCTCCAGGAACTCGGCCAGCACCTCATGGTCCGGCTCCTCGACGACCAGTTCGGCGATCGGCTGCGGCAGCGGCGTCTCGCAGTCGAGCTGCACCAGCTGCCGCGACAGGCGGATCTGGTCGGCGAAGTCGATCAGGGTCTGGCGGCGCTTGTCCTGCTTGATCTCGCTGGCCCTGGCCAGCAGCGTCTCGAGGTCGCCGTACTCGTTGATCAGCGCCGAGGCGGTCTTGACGCCGATGCCGGGGGCGCCCGGCACGTTGTCGACGGAATCGCCGCACAGCGCCTGCACGTCGACCACCTTGTCCGGCGTGACGCCGAACTTGTCGAACACCTCGGGCAGGCCGATGCGGACGTTCTTCATCGTGTCCAGCATCGTCACGCGGTCGCCGACCAGCTGCATCAGGTCCTTGTCGGACGAGACGATCACCACCTCGCCGCCCGCGTCGCGCACTCTGCAGGAATAGGCCGCGATGATGTCGTCGGCCTCGTAGCCGCCAAGCTCCAGGCACGGCACCCCGAACGCCAGCGTCGCCTCGCGCATCAGCGGGAACTGCGGCACGAGGTCCTCCGGCGGCGGCGGGCGGTGGGCCTTGTAGTCGGCGTAGAGCTGGTTGCGGAACGTGACCTCGGACTTGTCGAACACCACGGCCAGGTGGGTCGGCGCATCGGGCGCAGCCTTCATGTCGACCAGCAGCTTCCACAGCATGTTGCAGAAGCCCGCCACCGCCCCCACCGGCAGGCCGTCGGACTTGCGCGTCAGCGGCGGCAGCGCGTGGAAGGCGCGGAAGATGAAGCCGGAGCCGTCGACGATGTAGAGCCGCACCGAGGGCCCGTCCTGGGTCGGCTCGCGCGGGATCTGGTCGAGCGTTGCTGGGGCGGCGTCGAGCGTCTCGGTCATGGGTCCAAGATAGGCGCGCGGGCCGCCCGGGTCACGCCCTCCCTCCCCTTTACGGGGAGGGTGGCTGGAGCGGAGCGACAGACGGGTGGGGCTGTCGGGTGAGGTGCGCGGGCGTCGCCAATGACGGTTGGCGCGTCAGACTCCCCCACCCTGCCGACGCTCCGCGTCGGCTGTCCCTCCCCACGCGGGGGAGGGAGGGCGGTCAGTGCCCGCCAGAGCCCTCGTAGACGCCGGGCGCGAGGCGCTCGTTCTCGGCGACCTCGTGGTCCGCCGCCAGAACGAATTGGCGGTCGCAGTAGAGACATTCGACGAAGTCCGCCTCGCCCATCTCCAGCCAGACCCTTGGATGGCCGAGCGCGCCGCCGACGCCGTCGCAGGCCACGCGCCTGGAGCGGACGACAACCACCTCGGCGGCCGGATTGGGCGTGGGAGCGCCCAGCGACGGCGCGTCACCGGTGTTGGACTGATCCGCCATCCTGCCTTGCTCTCCCGCGCCGCCTTGGCGCAGCGCTTCCGGGGCCCTAGGTAGTGGGCGAGGCGCCGGCCCGTCAATCGAGGGCGACCGCGCCAGCAGCTTCCGGGGCGTGATGGACCTTCCTGAGTATGCGATCGAGGCCAAGGGTCTCGTGAAGACTTATCCCGCCTTGAATGGCGCGCCGGAGATGCAGGCGCTGAAGGGGATCGACCTGCAGATTCCCCGCGGGTCGATTTTCGGCCTGCTGGGCCCCAACGGCGCCGGCAAGTCGACCTTCATCAACATCCTGGCCGGCCTGACCAAGAAGACCTCGGGCAAGGTGACGATCTGGGTCGCGACATCGACACGCGGCCGAGGGACGCCCGCGCCGCGATCGGCGTCGTGCCGCAGGAGATCGCCGCCGACTTCTTCTTCACCCCGCGCGAGTTGCTCGAGGTGCAGGCCGGCATGTACGGCGTGCCGAAGAAGGACCGGATCACCGACCAGCTGCTGGCCGCGCTGGGCCTGAGCGACAAGGCGAACGCCTATGTGCGAGCCCTTTCGGGCGGCATGAAGCGGCGGCTGATGGTGGCCAAGGCGATGGTGCACAATCCGCCGGTGCTGATCCTCGACGAGCCGACCGCGGGCGTCGACGTCGAGCTGCGCCGTCAGCTGTGGGACTACGTGGTCGGGCTCAGCCGGCAAGGCGTGACGATCCTGCTCACCACGCACTACCTCGAAGAGGCCGAGCAGCTCTGCGACACGATCGCGATCGTCAACCACGGCCAGGTGGTGGCGTGCGAGCCGACCGCGCAACTCCTGACCCACCTCGACACCCGCGCGGTGGTGATCACGCCGGGCGAACCGTTGACGGCGCCGCCGTCGCTGCCGCCGTTCGAGACCCGGCTGCGACCCTCGGGCGACCTCGCCATCAGCTTCAAGACCCACGAAGCCACGGTCGAGCAGGTGCTGGCCGCGGCCCGCGACGCCGGCGTCCACATCCGCGACCTGCGCACCGAGGAGCCGGACCTGGAGGACGTGTTCCTGGCGCTGACCTACGGCGCGGACGCGGCGCGGGTCGGGGCGCCGTAGCGGGCTACGCCTTCCGGAACTTCAGCGTCATCCGGTCGCTCTCGCCGATCGCGTCGTACTTGGCGTGGTCGAACGCCGGATTGTCGGGCTGGCCGAACGGCGAAGAGCGGCGGGTCGGCGGCAGGGTCCAGACACCGAACGGATGGTCCTTGGTGTCCTTCGGGTTGGCGTTGATCTCCGAGCGCGCGGCCAGGGCGAAGCCGCCCTTCTTCGCCTCGCCGATCATGTAGGCCTCGGAGATGTAGCCATCGCCCTTGGCCGGGTCGGCGCCGTCGGGGGCGCGGTGGTCCTCGATGGCGAGCCAGCCGCCGGTCTTCAGCGCCACGCGGAAATCGCCCAGCGCCTTCTGCATGAACCCGGGCGGTTTCACCCAGTTGTGCGTCGCGCGCGAGACCAGCACCAGGTCGATCGCGCCGGCCGGCGCGAACGGCCCGGAGACCGCCCCGAAGCCCGCCACTTTCACGTCGCCGTAGAGCTTGGCGTCGCCTTCGTACTTCGCCTCGAACGCCGCCCGGCCCTTCCGCGCGCCGTCGGAGACCTTGGGATCGGCCAGGTCGGCCACTGCGGCGATGTAGTGACCGCCGGTGGGGGCGAGACAGGGCGCCAGGATGTCGGTCCACCAGCCGCCGCCCGGATCGACATATCACCGTCATGCCGGGCTTCAGCCCCCAGAAGATCAGCGAGGCGAAGGGATGGCGCCAGACGTCACGCGCCTTGTCCGCCGCCGCCCGCGGGCCGTTGTCGATCACATCGTGCAGCACCGGATCGTCGCCGGCGGCGGCCCAGGCCGGCAGCGCCGCCCAAGCCCGGCCCGCGTGCCGCCAGCCCCGCGCCGACCAGGAAGCCCCGTCGATCGAACTGCGCCATCGAAACCTCCTGCGCCACCTCGCCCGTCCATCTAGGCCCCGGCGCGGCCCGCCGCCAGCGCCCAGGCGGGGTTTGCGAAGCGGCGCCCTTTCGGCTAGAGATCGCGCCCTTCCGCTCCCAAGCACCCGTAGCTCAGCTGGATAGAGCGTTGCCCTCCGAAGGCAGAGGTCACAGGTTCGAATCCGTCGGGTGCGC
>CAVXOD010000012.1:0-13314 GCA_963763385.1 uncultured Pseudomonadota bacterium
CCAGGTCTGGTCGACGAACTGGAAGAGCCCGGTGGCCGACGAGGTCTTCGCCTTGGCGCTCGGGTTGTAGCCGCTCTCGCGCCGCGCCGCGCCCATCAGGAAGCCGAAATCGACCCCCGTGGCGTTGGACGCGCGCTGGATCGCCGCCTCGACGACGCCTCGGATCGATTCACCGACATGCCCGCAAGTGGTGAAGATTCATGGTTAACCATCCCTTAAGCCGGCCCCGCCGCGACGCCTCGCCGCGCCCGGATCGCGGTAAATTGACCCAGAGGAAGCTTTACTGTGGGCTCGCGTTGTGTGACGCTACGTAAACCTAGAGTGCGCAACCCGAAGGAGGTTCGCCATGGTGATCCGTCAACCGCTTCAACCGGCCCTCGTCTACGCCATCGGCGGGACGAGCCCAGAGCATCGTCAGCCTGTCGCCCACCGCGACGGCCGCGATCGCCGTCTCCATCGCCGCCCACGTGGCCCTGGGCATCTATCTGTACGAGCAGAAGTATGCGGTTAGCCCGCCGACCGTCGAGCCAACCGATACGCCGCCGATCACTATGCCATTGATCCCGCTCGTGAAGGTCAAGCCCGACCAGCCGACGCCGCAGACCGACCGCCGGGCGATCGTTCTCCACCCGACAACGCAGACCAGCCGCTCGGCGAACGACGCCGCGCCGTTCCACCCGGTGGTCACCCCCGCGAACGACACCAAGGGCCAGCCGATGCTGTCGAGCGGCCTTGGCGGCGACCTCAGCTTCGACAAGGGCCCGCCGCGTATCGGCGACCCGGACTGGATCTCGCGGCCAGGCCCGGGCGAGTTCTCTAAATACTACCCGCAGGCGGCCATGGACCGCGAGCTCTCCGGCGCCGTGACCTTGGAGTGCCTCGTCGCGGCCAGCGGCTCGGTGCGCGCCTGCCAGGTGACCGAGGAGACGCCCAAGGGCGTCGGGTTCGGCAAGGCGGCGATCCAGCTGTCGGCGTTCTTCCGCATGCGCCCGAAGACCGAGGACGGCGCGCCGGTCGACGGCGCGGCGGTGCGCATACCGATCCGCTTCAGCCTGGCTCAGTAGCGGTCGGCGCGAACCTGGCGGCCGGCCCTGAAACGGTCCGGCCCTCCACCAGATCGAGCACCGCACCGGCGATCAGCGGCGCCAGCAGCCAGCCGTTGCGCCTGGCGCCGGCCGCCAGGATGACGCCCTCGGCGCGGCTGAAGCCCACCAGCGGCAGTCCGTCGGGCGTCGCCGCGCGCACGCCGGTCTCGGCGCGCCAGGCGCGCGCGCCAAGACCGGGCGTCAGGCGTTCGGCCGAAGCCAACAGGGCCTGCGTAACCGAGGCGTCGACGGCCAGGTCGGCGCGGCCCGGCTCCATGCTGGCCCCCAGCACCACGCCCGCGCCGGCGGGGCAGAGATAGACGCCGGCCCCGCGGATCGTCACGTCGGCCCGCCACGGCTCGCTGGAGCGCAGGATGTGGCCTTTGATCGGCGTCAGCGCCGCGAGTTCGGGGGCGATGTCCGGCGCCTGCGCCGCGCCGGTGGCCAGCACGACGACATCGGCGGCCAGCGGCGTCGGCTGACCCTCGAGCCGCGCCTGCCCGCCCGCGACGGCGACCACGCGCCCTGCGATAAAGCGCACGCCCAGCCCCTCCCCGGCCCGCCGCAGCGCCTCAAGCGACGCCCTCGGGTCCAGCCGCCAGTCGTCGGGCGTCAGCACGGCCCAGAGTTCCCGCTCCAGGCCTGGCGCCAGGCTGCGGGCCTGCAGCGGCTCCAGGATACGGAAGCCCGCACCCAGGTCGCCGAGCCGCCTGGCCCACGCCTCCACCTGGCGCTCGTCGCCGACCGCCATGGCGCCGTCGCGCGTCAGCGGCGCGGCGGCCGCCTCGGCGAAGCTGGGCCACAGGTCGCGCGCGGCGACCAGCAGCTCGTACCGATCGGACGGCGCCGCGTCGAAGACGCTCTCGAAAACCGGCGCCAGCATGCCGGCGGCCACCCCAGAGGCGTTGGCGCCGATCGGCGCCGGGTCGACGACGGTGACGCGCCAGCCGGCGCGGGCCAGCGTCAGGGCGACCGCCGAGCCGATCGCCCCCGCTCCCGCCACCACGATACCGCCGCCGCGCGCCATGCCTCTTCGGAGCGCTCGTATGGGCCGCGGTCAAGTCTCCTGAATAGAGTGGCGCCAGCCTTAAGAGGCGGGTGAGCGTAGTCTTACTAGTCCAGGTCCGATCTACGGCTCCGGCCGTTGCAGATTTCGGACATTCGGTATGGTGATGATACGAATATCGGCGCGTGTGCTCTCGCATGCGGCGAGTAACGCCGGGCCCTCGCCCAGTGCAGAAGGTCGACGGCCACCGGACGAGACCGATTTCTACCGCTGGATTCGCCGCGCGGGCGAGCTGACGCGAGGGCACGTGCGGCTAATGCCCGCTTCTGGTCTTGACACCCTGGCGTCACAAATGGATTGGCGTTAACACGCTAGAGATTATCGACCCGGAGACACAATCCCATGGCCATGACCCGCCAAGGTCCCGATCCGATCGACGTCGCCGTCGGCGCGCGCGTTCGGATCCGCCGGCGCTGGCTGGGCTTCAGCCAGACCCAGCTCGCCAACGCCCTCGGCATCACCTTCCAGCAAGTGCAGAAATACGAGCGCGGCGCCAATCGCGTCTCGGCCTCGATGCTGGTCAAGATCGCCGCCAAGCTGGAGACCACGGTCGCCGCCCTGGTCGGCGAGGACGGCCAGGCGCCGGTCGAGGCGATCATCTACGCCCAGCTGGCGACCCCCGGCGCCACCGAGCTCCTGGCCGCGTTCGCGACCATCGAGGACGGCGAGAAGCGCCGCGCCCTGCTGACCATCGCCCAGGGCCTGACGCCGGCGAAGAAGTCCAGAGCCGCAGCCTAGCGCCGCGTCCGGCGCCTTGAGCGCCGCTAGCCACGCAGGTGAGCGACGTCGTTGAGGCTGACGAGATTGCGCTGACCGCTGCGCGCGCAGAGATAGCGGTGGACGCTGGCGTAGGCCGGCTCGAAGAAGAGCCTGGGCGTCATGCCGAGGATATGGGCGGTCCAGACGTTGATCACCCCGCCGTGGCAGAAGACGGCGACGGTCTTGCCCGAGTTGGCTTCGATGATCGCCTCCAGCGCCGCCACGACGGTCGCCTGAAAGTCGGCGATGTCGACCCCGTAGCCGCCGTCGACGAAGGCCTTCCAGCGCGGATAGTCCTCGCGCTTGAGCACCTCCATGGGAACGTAGGTTCCGCCGCCGCGGTCGTATTCGACGATGCCGTCGCGCAGCTCCAGCGCGTGGCCCGCCGCCGCGACGAACGGCTCGGCGGTCTGGATCGCCCGGCGCATGGTGGAGGCGAAGACCGCGTCGATCGGCTCGCCGACGAGACGCTGGGCGACGCGGCGGGCCTGGTCCTCGCCTTCGGGCGCCAGCGGCGGGTCGGCGCTGTCGTCGCTGCGGACGGGCAGGCCGTGGCGGATGAGCAGCAGTTCCATCGGTCCTCTGGGCTGGAGCGCGTTCAGCAAAAGTGGGAACTGGTTTTGCGGTTCGAACGCGCTCCGACTTAAAGTGTCAGAGCACGATGGGTCGTGCTCTGGGCGGGTCTGCGCGCCCTATCCCATCGCCGAGCGCATGAGTTCAAGCGCCGCCTTGGCGAAGGCCTCCATGTTGGCGGCCCGGTCACCGCTGCCGGTTTCCAGCGTGAGCGCCATCTCCGAGGGGCCTGAGACCGCCACGCAGGTGTGGCCGGCGGCGTCGCCGTAGGGGTTGCCGGTCGGCCCGGCCGCGCCGGTCTCGGAAAGCCCCCAGGTGGCGCCGAGGTTCTCGCGCGCGGTGCGCGCCAGGAGCAGCGCGTAGGGCTCGCTGGAGGACCGGATGCCGGCCACGCCTCGCGCTCGATGCCCATCAGCCGATGCGCGCCTTGGCCGGTGTAGACCACCGCGCCGCCGAGGAAGTAGGCCGACGCGCCCGGCACGGCGAGCAGCGCCGCCGAGATCAGCCCGCCGGACGACAACTCGGCCACGCGAGACGGTCTCGCCGCGCGCCTTCAGGGCCTCGGCCAGCCCCTCGGCCAGCGGCGCCAGCGCGGCGCTCACGGCCCGATCCCAGTACTGGCGCTGACGCGCGACGAACGATAGTCACGGCCGGACATGCTCTTTCGCTCCCTCCCTGGCTCTTCGCCGCGGCGATCATCGGCCTCCGCCCTCGCCGCCTGCCAGCCGCAAAAGACCGGGCGCGCCGCGTGCCCCGCAAGCGATGCGCTGCCTGGAGTACGGCAACGGCGGCGACGTTTCGAGCCTGGACCCCCAGCTGGTGACCGCGACCAACGAGGCGGCGGTGATGCGCGAGCTGTTCGAAGGCATGTTCACCGACGCCGACAACGGCGACCCGACGCCCGGCGTCGCCCAGAGCTGGGAAGTCAGTGCGGACGGTCTCACCTGGACGTTCCATCTACGCCCGGAAGTCTGGTCGGACGGTGTTCCGGTGACGGCGGAAGACTTCGTCTACGCCTACCGCCGCATCCTCGATCCGAAGACCGGCTCGTCCTACGCCTACATCGTCTACGTGCTCAAGAACGGCCAGAAGGTGAACGAGGGCCACGCGCCGGCGGAAACGGTGGGCGCCAGGGCCCTCGACGCCCGCACCCTGCAGCTGACGCTCGAGCATCCGGCGCCGTACCTGCCGCAGCTGCTGAAGCACCAGGCCTTCTTTCCGATCCCGGAGCATGTGGTGCGGCGCTGGGGCGACGCCTGGGTCACCCCTGGACACATGGTCAGCAACGGCGCCTACACGCTGACGAGCTGGCGGTTGGGCGACTTCCTGCGGATCGCGAAGAACCCCCGTTACCACGACGCCGCCAAGGTGTGCTTCGACCGCGTCAACTTCTATCCGACGACCGACCCGATCTCGGCCGAGCGGCGGGTGCTGCGCGGCGAGCTGGACCTGAACGCTTCGATCCAGTCGAGCCGGGTCGCCTTCCTGCGCGCCAACCCCGCCTCGGCGCCCTACGTGCACAACCACCCGTACCTGTCGATGACGTATCTGATCTTCAACCGCCACGACCCCGGGCCGTTGCAGGGACGCGCGCGTGCGCCAGGCGCTCTCGATGGCCATCGACAGCGACTTTCTCGCCTACAAGCTGTTGCGCGCCGGCCAGGTTCCCACCACCGCCTTCGTTCCGCTCGGCATCGCCGGCTACGTACCCGACGCCGAGCGTCCGCGCGCGCCGTGGGCCGACCTGAGTTACCCCGACGCGCCAGGCCCAGGCGCGGCGGCTGCTGGCGGCGGCCGGCTACGCGCCGGCCCACCCGCTGAAGCTGATGATCAAGACCTTCAATTCGCCGACGTCGATCTCGTGTCGCAGTCCATCCAGGCGGACATGAAAAGCGTCGGCGTCGCCGCCAGCATCATCCAGGAAGACGGCATCGTCGCGCTGCAGTCCTTCGAGAATCGCGACTTCCAGATCGGGACCGTCGCCTGGATCGCCGACTACGACGACCCGATGACCTTCCTTGGGCTGATGAAATCCGACACCGGCCCGCAGAACTATGGCGACTACAACAATCCAGCCTACGACGCCCTGCTGAACGAGGCCGACCACGAGCCCGACGGCGCCAGGCGCGCCCGCTACCTGGCGCAGGCCGAGCAGATGATGCTGGACGACGCCGATGTCGCGCCGTTGCTGGTCGGGGTGAACCTCAATCTCGTCAATCCGCTCATCACCGGCTGGGTCGACAACGCCGCCGACATCCACCCGATCCGTGACCTGTGTCTGAATGACGCAGGGGGCACTCGACCAAAATCGTCGCCTTGAGCGTTTAGAGGAAGCCTTCAGTCACCACATCGCCTTAAGGCCAAGCTTTCCGGACGGGATTGTCTTCGCAGCATGGCGCACGTCGCCGAGATCGAGGAGCGCGAGCGGGCCCCGCCGCGCGCTAGGGCAGACGCCGGCCCCCCGCCGCGCCGGCGCCGCCGCCGTCGGGCGACCTCGTGTTCCGCCCCGAGGTGTTCTTCCTCGGCCGCACCGAGGGCGCAGGCGTGGTGCGCAATCCGTTCGGCGCCATCGTGCGGCGCTGCGCCGTCACCACCGAGGGGGTCTTCAGCCCCGCCTACCGCGCCATCCATTTCGACGAGACGTTCGCCTACGACGACGGCGAGGTCGACGTCTGGCGCTGGGCGATGACCGCCGGCGCCGAGGGCCGCTACGTGGCCGCCGAAGCGATGGCCGGCGCCGGCATCGTCGGCGAGCGGCGCGGCGGCGACTACGTGATCTCGTTCCGCCGGCCGGTGGGCAAGGCGCAAGGCTGGCTCGCCCCGCGCTTTTCCACCCGCTTCACGCTGCTCTCCCCCGAGCTGGCCCTGAAGCGCGCCAAGGTCAGCCTCGCTGGCCTGCCCGTCGGCACGCTCACCGCCGTGCACCGGCGCGTCGAGAGCTAGGGCTTACCGCCGCCTCCCAAATGGCCGGATCGGTCTTTCGCCGGTTAACCAGATCGGGAAGCCATGCCTTAACCTTTGCTGCCGGATAGTTACCGCCGTTCCGATGCTCTCCAGCAGGTGCGGACATGAGCGTGTTCGGCGAATTCCTGGGCTTCGACGGCCGGATCAATCGGTTGGGCTTTGAGTAGCATCTGGATCCGTTCTATGTCCTGCTACCTGGTTCAGTTTGGTCTTGCTTCCAAGCCCAACCAATTGATCCGGCCGTCGAAGCCCAGAATAGGCGAGACACGCTTGGTGTTCCACACCTGCTCGGAGAGCCTCGGAACGGCGGTAGCTCTCGGCAGCAAAGGTTAAGGCATTAGCCCGATCTGGTTAACCGGCGAAGAAGCCATGCGGCCGTTGGGAGCGGTGACTTCCCTAGCTCTCGACGCGCCGGTGCACGGCGGTGAGGGTCGCCGCCGGCAGGCCGAGGAAGCTGATCTTAGTGCTTCAGCGCCAGCTCCGGGGCGAGCAGGGTGAGCGGGTCGAAAAGCGCGGGGCAAGCTACCCCGTGCGCCTTGCCCACCGGCCGGCGGAAACGAGAGTCGCGGCGTCCCGCCCGCTCGCCGGCGATGCCGGCCCGGCCTCGCTCGGCGGCGACGTGCGGCGGCCTCGGCCCGGCGGTAATCGCCCAGCGCCAGCGTCGACCTCGCCGTCGTCGTAGGCGAACGTCTCCTGGAAATGGATGACCCGCGGTCGCGGCGGGGCTGAGGAGCCCTCAGTGGTAACGTAGAGCGCCGGACGATGCGCAGCAACAGGATTCGCGCACGGCGCCTTGCGCCCACGGTGCGGCCGCGAAGAAGACCTCGGGGCGGGACCCGAAATAGCCCGACGGCAGCGGCGCCATCGCGGCGGTGGCGCCCAGAGAAGTTCTGCGCTCGCGCAGCGGCGGGGCGCGCCGCTCCTCGGCATCTGATGTTCGGCAAAGTCATCGTGCCCCCTGCAAACTCGATGCCCGTTGAGAAACTCCACGCCTTAAGGCGAGTCGTCGGCAAAGCTACACCTCTGGGCGCTTAGGGCGGCGATTTGATCTCCCCAGCTGCGTCAATCGGGACACAGTTAACTCATCGGTGATATCGGAGGCGTTGTCGACCAAGCCGGTGATGTGCGGATAGACCAGATTGAGGTTCACCCCGCCGTAGATCGGGGCGACGTCGGCGTCGTCCACGACCATTTTCGGCCTGGGCCAGGTACAGGCGGCGCCTCGGCGCCGTCGGGCTCGTGGTCGGCCTTGTCAGCAGGGCGTCGTAGACTGGATCTTGTAGTCGCCATAGTTCTGCGCCCCGGTGTTCGATTCGTCAGCCCAAGGAAGGTCATCGGATCGTCAATCGGCGATCCAGGCGACGGTGCCGATCTGGAAGTCGCGAATGCTCCGAAGGACTTCAGCGCGACGAGCGGTCTTCCTGGAGGATGCTCGCCTCGACGCCGACGCTTTCCATGTCCGACTGGATGGATTGCGACACGAGATCGCCGTAGCGCCGAAGTGAAATTGCTCGATCATCAGCTTCAGCGGGTGGCCGGCGTCAAGCCGGCCACCGCCGAGGAGCGCGCCTCGGCCTGGCGGTCGGGGTGACTCAGGCCGGCCCAAAGCACACGCGGACGCTCGGCGTCGGGCACATAGCCGGCGATGCAGCGGAACGAAGGCGGTCGTGGGAACCTGGCCCGCGCCCAACAGCTTGTCGGCGAGAAACACCCTGTCGATCGCCATCGAGAGCGCCTGGCGACGCGCACTGCCTCGACGGCCGGGGTCGGGCGGTTGAAGATCAGATACGTGGTCGCCAGGTAGGGATGGGAGTGCACGTAGGGCGCCGAGGCGGGTCGGCGCGCAGGAAGGCGACCCGGCTCGACTGGATGGACAGGCGTCCATGTCCAGCTCGCCCCTCAGCACCCCGGCCGTTGGGCCAATCCAGGATTGGTGCATTGGATAGAAGTTTGACGCGGTCGAAGCACACCTTGGCAGCGTGGTGGATAGGGGGTTGTTGGCAATGTGCGGGAATCGCCCCCGACCGGCCAGCTCGTCAGCGTGTCCAGCCGCATGCTGGCCGTGCTCCGGGGTAGCCCGGGCGTCGCCCCAGCGCCGCACAGGCGTGCTCCGGGATCGGAAAGAAAGCCTGATGTTTTCAGCAGCTGCGGCAGGTACGCCGCGGGATGCTGGAGCGTTCAGCTGCAGGGTGCCGTAGTCGGGGGCCGGGCGCCGATGGTTTCCGCCGGCGCATGGGCCCTCGTCACCTTCTGGCCGTTGCTTGCCGACACGTCGACGATGTCAGGCGTAGGACAGACCGGTTACTTTTTATCGGATCGAGGATGGGGCGATCCCCTTGGTCGCGGAACCTTGCGCCATCACCGGACGCCGGTGGCCGGACTTCCGGGCGTCGTCGTGATCTGGACAGCGCAGGTCGCGTCTCCGCGCTTCGCTTTTCCCAGCTCTGGGCGACGCCGGGCGTCGGGTCGCCGTTGTAGCAGTTGGTGGACATTGCCTCGAACAGCTGGCGCATCACGGCCGCCTCGTTGGTCGCGGATGACCATACAGGCTCGAAACGTCGCCGCCGTTGCCGTACTCGAGGCAGCGCATCGTTGGGCTCACGGGCGCACCCGGTCTTTTGCGGGCTGGCAAGCGGCGAGGGCGGAGGTCATGATCGCTGCGGCGAACAGCCGTGAGGGAGCGAAAGAGCATGTCCGGCCGTGACTATCGTTCGTCGCGCGTCAGCGCCAGTACTGGGATCGGGCCGTGAGCACCACGCTGGCGCCGCTGGCCGAGGGGCTGGCCGAGGCCCTGAAGGCGCGCGGGCGGAGCCCGTCTCGGTGGCCAAGTCGTCGTCGGGCGGGCTGATCCGGCGGCGCTGCTTGGCCGTGCCGGGCACGTCGGCCCTACTTCCTGGCGGCGCGGTGGTGTACACCACCAAGGCGCGCCATCGGCTGATCGGGCATCGAGCGCGAGGCGATGGTCAGCAGTCCGGTCCTCCGACGAGCCCCTGCGCGCTGTTCTTGGCGCGCGCCGCGCACAACCTCGCCGCCGCCTGGAGTTCGACCGGCGCGGCCGGGCCGACCGGCAAGTTAGCCGGCGACGCCGCCGGCCACACCTGCGTGGCGATCTCAGCCCCTGGAGATGGCGCTCACCCTGGAAACCGGCGGCGGTGGCCGGGCCGCCGACATGGAGGCCTTCGCCAAGGCGGCGCTTGAACTCATGCGCTCGGCGATGGGATAGGGCGCGCAGACCCGCCCAGAGCACGACCCATCGTGCTCTGACACTTTAAGTCGGAGCGCGTTCGAACCGCAAAACCAGTTCCCACTTTTGCTGAACGCGCTCCAGCCCGAGGACCCGATGGAACTGCTGCTCATCCGCCACGGCCTGCCCGTCGCCAGGCGACGACAGCGCCGACCGCCGCTGGCGCCCGAAGGCGAGGACCAGGCCCGCCGCGTCGCCCAGCGTCTGGTCGGCGAGCCGATGGACGCCGACGGCCTCCACCAAGTGCGCCGGGCAATTGCCGGACCCGCCGAGCCGAGGTTTCGTCGCGGCGGCGGGCAGCGCGCCTTGGAGCTGCGCCGCAACGGCGTCGTCGAATACGACCGCGGCGGCGGAACCTAGTTACCCATGGAGGTGCTCAAGGCCCAGGGTTGTCCAGGCACTCGAAGGCCTTCGTCGACGGCGGCTTCGGGGTCGACGTCGCCGAAGCTCGGCGACCGTCGTGGCGGCGCTGTCGAGGCGATCATCGAAGCCAACTGGGCAAGACCGTCGCCGTCTGTTGTATTGCCACAGGGCGGGGTGATGAACGTCTGGACCGCCCCATATCCTCGGCATGACGCCCAGCTCTTGTTCGAGCCGGCCTACGCCAGCGTCCACCGCTATCTCTTCGCGCGCAGCGGTCAGCGCAATCTCGTCGGCCTCAACGACGTCGCTGGCCTGGTTGCAGCTCCTGGGCGCTGTTGAAGCGGCGGCGGCGCTAAGCGGCGGATGCTGGCCTTCTTGGCCGGCATCAGGCCCGGGCGACCGTCAGCAGCGCGCGGCGCTTCTCGCCGTCGCCGATGGCGGCGAAAGCGGCCAGCAAGTCGATGGCGCCGGGCGTCGCCAGCTGGGCGTAGATGATCGCCTCGACCGGCGCCTGGCCGTCCTCCCCACAAGCGCCGCAACCGTGGTCTCCAGCTTGGCGGCGATCTTGACCAGCATCGAGGCCGAAACGCGGTTGGCGCCGCGCTCGTACTTCTGCACCTGCTGGAAGGTGATGCCGAGGGCGTCGGCGAGTTTGGTCTGGCTGAACCCCAGCCAACGCCGGCGGATGCGGATGTGCGCGCCGACAGCGACATCGATCGGGTCGGGACCTTGGCGGGTCATGGCCATGGGATTGTGTCTCCAATTCGAATCATCTAGCGTGTTAACGCAAATGCATTGCTGACACCAGGGGTCAAAGCCGAAGCGGGCATTGGCCACACCGTGCCCTGCGCGTCAGCTCGCCCGCGCGGCAACGGACGGATGAATCGGGTCTCGTCCCGGTGGCCGTCGACCTTCTGCACTGGGCGAGGGCCCGGCGTTACTCGCCGCATGCGAGAGCACACGCGCCGATATTGGTATTCATCCCGCCATACCGAATGTCCGAAATCTCCGAACAGGCCGAGCCGATAAGGAATCGGGTCCTGGACTAGTAAGACTACGCTCACCCGCCTCTTAAGGCTGGCGCCACTCTATTCAGGAGACTTGACCGCGGCCCATACGAGCGCTCCGAAGAGGCATGGCGCACGGGCGGCGGGTGCTGGTGTCGGGGGTGGCGGGAGCGGGGGCGATCGGCTCGGCGGTCGCCCTTGACGCTGGCCCGCGCCGGCTGGCGCGTCACCGTCGTCGACCCGGCGCCGGTCGGGCCGGGTCCCCCTTGTCAGATAGCCTCACGGCATGCTGGGCGCAAGTTTTGGAGGAAGACATCTTGGACGGCAAGGAGCCGTCCGATCGGTACGAGCTGCTGGTGTTCGCGCGCGCGACCTGTGGCCCAGCTTCGCCCGAGGCGGCCGCCGCGCCGCTGGACGCGCGACGGCGCCATGGCGGTCGGCGACGAGCGCCAGGTGGAGGCGTGGGCCAGGCGGCTCGGCGACCTGGGTGCGGGCTTCCGGTATCCTGGAGCCGCTGCAGGCCCGCAGCCTGGCGCCAGGCCTGGAGCGGGGAGTTTGGGCCGTGCTGACGCCCAACGACGGCGCGGCTGCGAGCCGAGGCATGGGGCTGGAGGCGCTGCGGCGGGCCGGGGAGGGGCTGGGCGTGCGCTTTATCGCAGGGCGCATCGTCGGGCCCGTCGCGCGCGGCCGGCGCGGCTCGAGGGTCAGCCGACGCCGCTGGCCGCCGATGTCGTCGTGCTGGCCACCGGCGCAGCGCCAGGCGCCGGACATCGCCCCGAACTCGCGGCGCTGACGCCAATCAAGGGCCACATCCTGCGCTCCAGCGAGCCGTGGCGGGCCGACGTGACGATCCGCGGGGCCGGCGTCTGTCTGTACCCGCCAGGCACGGGCATTCTGCGTGTGGGGCCGGCGTCGGAGCCGGGCCGCGCCGACCTGGCCGTCGACGCCTCCGTTCTCCAGGCCCTGTTGGCTTCGGCCGAACGCCTGACGCCCGGTCTTGGCGCGCGCGCCTGGCGCGCCGAGACCCGCGTGCGCGCGGCGACGCCCGACGGACTGCCGCTGGTGGGCTTCAGCCGCGCCGAGGGCGTCGATCCTGGCGGCCAGCGCCGGCGCCGACGGCTGGCTGCTGGCGCCGCTGATCGCCGGTGCGGTGCTCGATCTGGTGGAGGGCCGGACCGTTTCAGGGCCGGCCGCCAGGCTCGGCGCCGACGACTGAGCCAGGCTGAAGCGGATCGGTATGCGCACCGCCGCGCCGTCGACCGGCGCGCCGTCCTCGGTCTTCGGGCGCATGCGGAAGAACACCAACAGCTGGATCGCCGCCTTGCCGAACCCGACACCTCAGTGTCCTGGTGCCGACCTGGCAGGCGCGCACCGAGCTGGCCGCGACGAGGCGCTCCAAGGTCAACAGGCGCCGGAGAGCTCGCGGTCCATGGCCGCCTGCGGGGTGGTCTGCCGAACTCGCCGGGCCTGGCCGCGATCCAGTCCGGGTAGCCGATACACCGGCAGGCTGGAAGCTGAGGTCGCCGCCAAGGCCGCTCGACGGCGTCGGCTGGCCCTTGGAGTCGTTCGCGGGTGTGACCCCGGGTGGAACGGCGCGGCTTGTCGTTGGCCGGGCTGGTCTGCGTTGTCGGGTGGAGAACGATCGCCCGGCGGTCGGTCTGCGGCGTCGGCTGGTCGGGCTTGACCTTCACGAGCGGAATCAATGGCATAGTGATCGGCGGCGTATCGGTCAGCTGACGGGTGCGCGGCTAACCGCGTACTTCTGTCGACGCGGATGATGCCCAGGGCCACGTGGGCGGCGATGGAGACGGCGATCGCGGCCGTCGCGGTGGGCGACAGGCGACGATGCTCTGGGCTCGTCCGCCGATGGCGTAGACGAGGGCCGGTTCGTTAACCGGTCGGCCACGGCGAACCTTGACTTCATGGCGCTGTCTAGGTTTACGTAGCGTCACACAACACGACCCACAGTAAAGCTACCTATCAGTGAGTGCCCGCGATCCGGGCGCGGCAGGGCGTCGCGGCGAGGACCACTTAAGGGATGGTAACCATGAATCTTCACCACTTGCGGGCATGTCGGTGGAGGTATCGATCGAGGCGTGGTGTCGGCGGCGATCGGGCGCGGGCGTCCAGAACGCCGGCGGTGGATTCAGGCTTCCTGTCGATGGGCGCAGCAGCGCAGAAGCAGCTACAGTTCCAACGCACAGGCGAAGACCTGGTCGGCCACCGGGCTCTTGCAGTTCGTCGACCCGGCGC
>CAVXOD010000013.1:0-646377 GCA_963763385.1 uncultured Pseudomonadota bacterium
CACCTCCCCGCCCTCGTGGGAATAGGTGACGGCGTTCTGCAGCAGGTTGGTCAGCACGGTGCGAAGTCCGCGCGGGTCGGCCACCACGCCCGGCAGCCGGCCTTCGTCCTCGACCGTCGCCCGGATATGGCGCGTGTTGATGTCCTCGCGCAGCGTGTCGAGCACGTCGTCGACCGCGTGGTCGAGCAGTTCCGCCGTCGGATCGAGGTCGGTGACGTGGCCTTCGAGCCGGGCGATCTCCAGCACCTGGTTGACCAGGCGCAGCAGCTTCAGCCCGCTCTGGCGCACGTGATCGGCGTATTCGCGGTACTGCGGCGAGCCCAGCGGCCCGCAAAGCTCCTTCGAGATCACCTCGGAAAAGCCGATGATCGAGTTCAGCGGCGTGCGCAGCTCATGGCTCACCATGCGCAGGAACGAGCGTTTCTGGGCGTCCATGGCGCGCCGTGCGGCCGCCCGATCTGGGCGGGTCGGCGGTTCGTAATCCGGAGCCAGGGAGGTCGTCGCCTGGGACATGGCGCTCGCCGCCTCACATTTTCCGCATTGGAGCCCCAGCTTGGCCTTGTCCGGCTTACGATTCCGTTTCCATCCACAGGTCTTAGATTCGGGGGGATCGCGTGACGATTGAGCCGTCTCGCTGGGCGAACGCGAACCGAATAGGGTATGATCTGCTTTGACTGGGGTGTGGACGCCCATGGCGACGAGTGACGTGCAGATCGAGACGCGCGCCTTCCGGGCGGCCGCCGATTGGCACGCTGTGTGGCTGGTGGGGCTCGGCCTTTGCGCCCTGTTCTGGCCGACCGCCATCGACTCGAACTTGAACTACGCGCTCGGTGCGGCCGCTGCGCCGGGCCTCGTCGGCCAGCTGCTGCGCTTCACCCGCGGCGGGGTCGCCAAGGCGCTGGTGATCCTAGCCTGGCCGCTCGGCGTGGGCGCCGCGATCGCGATCAGCGGCGGACTCACCGGCCCCCTGGCGGCGCTGGCGCTGGCGCCCGCCGCCGCGATGGCTGCGCTGGATAGCCGGCGCTTCATCGCCCTCGGCGTCTCGCTGACCCTCGGCGCCGTCGCTGTCGAGGCGCTGGCCGCCAACCTGGGCGTCACCCACGCCGCGGTCGCCTCCGACCCCTGGCTGCCGCTGGCGGTGATCTCGATCGAGGCCGTCGGGCTGGCGGCCGCGCTGCAGCTCTCGAAGGCCAGCGCCGGGGAGCGCGAGGCGGCGCGGTCGGAGGAGGCCGAAGGCGTGCGGCGCCTGCTGGACGCCGGCCCGTTCCTGGTGCTGCGCCTGGACGCCAGCGGGGTGATCCGCGAGGCTTTCTGCGGCGCGCCCGAGGACTGGGACCACAACCTGGTCGGCCGGGGCTTCGAGACCCTGGCCGGCGCCAACGATCGCGAAGCCGCCCGCAGCGCCGTCGACATCGTGCGCCGAACCGGCGCAGCCAGCGTCGGCTTCTCCCCGCCGCTGGCCCCGGACCGGTTCTTCTCGGTCGAGCTGCGTAGCCTCGCGGGCGAAGGGTCGGTGGCGGTCGTGCGCGACGCCAGCGCCGAGCGGGCGCACGAGGCGTTCCTGGAGCAGGCCAGGGCCGACGCGGAGAACGTCGCGCAGGCCAAGTCGCGGTTCCTGGCCAACATGAGCCACGAGCTGCGCACGCCGCTGAACGCGGTGATCGGCTTCTCCGACATCATGCGCTCGAAGCTGTTCGGGCCGCTCTCGGAGCGCTACGCCGAGTACGCCGGACTGATCCACGAGTCGGGCGGACACCTGCTGGACCTGATCAACGACGTGCTCGACATGTCGAAGATCGAGGCCGACCGCTTCACGCTGACCCTGGAGCCGTTCGACGCCCGCGAGGCGGTCTCCTCGGCGCTGCGGCTGACCCGGGTTCAGGCCGACACCGCCAAGATCGGCCTGCGCGGCGGCCTGCCGCCGAAGCCGATCGACGTGATCGCCGACCGCCGGGCGATCAAGCAGATCGTGCTGAACCTGATCTCCAATTCGCTGAAATTCACGCCGACCGGCGGCCAGGTGAACGTGCTGGCGCGGGAGAACAAAGGCGAGCTGGAGATCATCGTCGCCGACACCGGCGTCGGCATCGCGCCGGCGGACGTCGAACGTCTCGGCCGTCCCTACGAGCAGGCCGGCGGCGCCGATCAACGCTCGAAGGGCACCGGCCTTGGGCTGTCGCTGGTGCGCGCCTTCGCCGAGTTGCACGGCGGCACGATGGTGATCAAGAGCGTGCTGGGCGAGGGCACCGCCGTCTCGATTCGCCTGCCGGTGCTGGACCGCGAGGCCAAGGCGCCGGAGCCGCAACAACCGGCGGACCCGCCAGAGCCGAGGCGCGTCGCCGTCGGCGACAACGTCATCGCCTTCAACCCGCGCGCTTAGGCGGAGGACAGACCCCGCAGGTCGGCGAACGCCCGGCCGAGGTGGGCGTCCATCCCGGCGGCCGGATCGGCCGCCCAGGTGACGACGGCGCGGTTTAGCGCCGCCATGCCGACCTGAGCCGCGAGCGTGGCCAATCCCGCGTCGACGCCGCGGCGGACCAGCGCGCCGGACAGGGCCGCGATCAGGCCCGCCGTCTTGGTCAGCACCCGCTCCTGCAGCGCCGGGGTCTGGGCGATGAGCGCCGCCCGGGGCTCGGAGAAGGCGCGGTTGTCGAGGAGCGTCTGCTCGACCGAGGCGAAGGCGAAGCGCAGCGCGCCCAGGGGGTCCAGATCGGCCGGGGCCGCCGCGACCGCAGCGGCCAGGGCGTCGCGGAACGCCTCTTCGCCGTCGAACAACGCCTCGCGCTTGTCCGGGAAGTGCCGGAAGAAGGTCCGTTCGGTGACGCCGGCCCTGGCCGCGATCTCGGCCGCCGTCGTCGCGTCGTAGCCGCGCTCGCAGAACAGCTCCAGGGCCGCCTGCCGCAGGCGGCGGCGCGCATCTTCTCCGCTTCGCGGCATGCATTCACTCTAGCCCTATTGTCAGTGACTGTCTCTACGTGTATGCGTCAGTTACTGACATAACGTGGCGCGACTGGAGGCCCAGATGACTGAGACCCGATCCGGGGGCGTCATGCGAGCGCTGCGTCTGCATGCCTACGGCGAACCGGCCCAGGTGCTGCGCCTCGAGGATGCGCCGATCCCGGAGCCCGGCCCGGGCGCACTGCGGGTGCGGGTGCAGGCCTGCGGGCTGAATCCGGCCGACTGGGCGCTCTGCATGGGCCTGTTCGCCCGCGAGCTGCCCCGCGGCGTCGGCCTCGATGTCGCCGGCGTGGTCGACGCGCTGGGCGAGGGAGTCGCGGGCGTCAGCGTCGGCGACGCGGTGCTGGGTCCGGCCAACTACCTCGACCACGGCAGCGCCGGCGCGTCGGAGTTCGCGATCCTCAACCACTGGACGCCCGTCCCGCCGGGCCTCGACATGATCGAAGCGGCGTCGCTGCCGATGGCCGTCGAGACCGCGTACCGCTGCATCGACTGGCTGGGCGTGGCCGCGGGCCAGACGCTGCTGGTCAACGGCGGGGGGACCGTGATCGGCTTCGCGGCCGTTCAGATGGGCCTGTTGCGCGGCGCCAAGGTCGTCGCCACCGCCGGCGCGACCTTCGCCGAGCGGTTGCGCGCGCTGGGCGCCGCGGTCACGCCCTACGGCGAGGGCATGGTCGAGCGGGTCCGCGCGATCGCCGGCGCGCCGGACTGGGTGTTCGACGCCGCGCCGATCAACTTCCTGCAACTGGCCGACCCGTCGGTGAAGAGTGTGCTGCCCGACCTGGTCGCGATCGCCGGCGGCGATCCGCGCCGGGTGATGACCTGCGGCGACCTGGCCGCGGCGACGGCGCTCGGCGTCCGCAACGGACAGGGCGAGACGCCCGGCGGACCGGACGGGAGCGTGATGCGCTACGACGTGCTCGGCGAGTTCGCCCAGCTCGCCGCCGCAGGCAGGTTCACCGTGCCGGTGGCGCGCACCTTCGCCTTCGAGGCCTGGCGCGAGGCGCTCGAGCTGAGTCTCGCCGGCCGCGCGCATGGCAAGCTGGTCTTGCTGCCAACCGCGGCGGCGTAATCCGAGGCGGGAACGCCGCCGGCCCGCTCACTACTGCTGCGGGATCGATTGGAACGTCTGGGCGGCGGTGAAGTCGCCAACCTCGACGTAGGCGGTGCGTACGCTCTCGCCTCCATCCCCGCTATCGCCGGCGAACAGGAATTCGACCGCCACCGCTTCACGCGGGTCCAGTCCGGCCAGGGCGTCCGCCGCGGCCTGTGGGAACTCGAACGAGACGGCGCCTTCCATGCCCGGCGTCAGCAATTCCTTGTCGGCCGGCGCCATCTCGCCGGCGCTGAAGATCCGGCTGGAGGCCCTTGGCGGCAGCCGCGCGTCGATCGGAATGCGGCCGTCGATATCGGCCTGGCGGACGTCCAGATAGGGGCCGCTGGTGATCTCCGCGTCGCGCAGCACCAGCCGCGCGCCGTAGGGCTGCGCGCCGTCGGCGAAGCTGGCGACGGCCGTCAGGGGCCGGTCCGCGCCCTTTCCGGCGAGGCCGAACAGCATCACGTCCCAGCCGAAGCGGTCGCGCTGCGACACATGCCAGCGGGGCTTGTCGTCGGACGCCGGCCGCTCGGCGGTCCAGGCGGCGAACTCGCCCGGGAAATCCATCCGCTCCAGGTGGGCGTAGCCGGCGAAGGCGGCGCGCACCTGCTGCGCGGCGGCCGCGATCTCCGCCGACCGGCAGCCGGCGGCGCCGGACGCGCTGGCCTGGGCGTCCGCGGCGGCCAGGCTGGCGGGGTCGGCGCCCGAGCGCAGCGCCGCGCCTTTGGCCTGGGCCTTGGCGGCCGACAGCGCGATGGCGACATCCGGCGTGAAGAGGCGGCAGGCGCCGTCGGCCGCGGTCATCACCGCGCGCTGGTAGAACAGGTCGGCCGCCGGCGTCGCCAGCGCCGGGCCGGCGAGCATGAGGACGAGCGCCGTCGTCAACGCTTGCGCGTGCCTGCTCCCCGTCGCCATATGCCCCGCCTGAAAAAGCTGCGCCTTCTCTAGGGCCGGTATGCTTAGTTTCGGGTTACCCGGCCCCGCGACGGAAGGTCTCGACAAGCGCATCGTGCAGATCGACACCTCCATCTGGGTCTACGCCCTGATCCGCCGGGCCCACCAGGGCGGCGCCTTCGCCACGGTCGGACGACGGGGCGACGCCCGCGGCGGCGCGGTGCTGGTCAAGCTGGTCAACCGCCGCGCCGGCGAGGCCCGGCTGCTGGCCGAGGCCACCCGCGGCGACGGCGAGCGGTTCTGGATGCAGCCGATCGCCTCGACCGACGAGGCCGACCTCGACGCCTATATCCAACGGGCGATCCGGATCGATCCGGACGTCTGGGTGGTCGAGATCGACGATCCGGAGGGCCGGCATTTCCTGGTCGAGCCGGTGGAAATCGGGCAGGCGCCCGGCCCGCCAAAACGGGGAGATTGAGGATGGGCGCGCGCCACATCGTCGCCGCTGCAGTTGCGGCCGCTCTGCTGGCGGGCGCCGCCAGCGCCTGCGACCTGCATGCGCCGGACGCGGCGAGGGCCGGCAAGGGCTGCGCCCAGGCCTGGATGGACCGCAATCTCCACCTCAACGACCTGATGACGATGGGGACGCACAACAGCTACCACGTGCGCACCCCGGACAAGATCATGGCGTTGATCCGGCTGACCGCGCCGAAGGCCTGGGAGGGGCTGGATTATTCGCATCCGCCGTTGCTGGAGCAGCTGAACGACGGCGCCAGGGCGCTGGAGCTGGACCTGGTCTACGACCCGGAGGGTGGCCGTTTCGCCCACCCGGCTGGGCTCAAACTCGCCGGACTGCCGGAGGACCCGGCCTACGTGGCGGCGATGTCGAAGCCGGGCTTCAAGGTCCTGCACATCCAGGACATCGACTTCACCTCGAACTGCCTGACCTTCACCCAGTGCCTGACGATCATCCGCGACTGGTCGCGCGCCCATCCGCGCCACACGCCGATCCTGATCACCATGAACACCAATGACGAGAAGACCCGCGCCCCGGGCGGGACCGACGAGCTGCCGTTCGACGAGCACGCCTACGACGCGCTCGACGCGGAGATCCGCGGGGTGTTCAGGCCGTCGGAGCTGATCACGCCGGACGACGTCCAGGGCCGCTACCAGACCTTGCGCGAAGCGGTGCTGAAGCACGGCTGGCCGACGCTGGGGGCCTCGCGCGGCCGGGTCCTGTTCGCGCTGGACGAAGGGCCGGCCCACGTCGCCGCCTACCGCGGCGCCCGCGCTTCGCTCGAGGGCCGGGTGCTGTTCGTCTACACCGACGAGGCCTCACCGGCGGCCGGCTACATCACCCTCAACGAACAGTCCGACATCCCGCGGATCATGGCCGACGTGAAGGCCGGCTTCGTGGTCCGCACCCGCGCCGACGCCGACACGATCGAGGCGCGGTCGAACGACACCACCCGCCGCGACGCTGCGCTGACATCCGGCGCACAGTACGTGTCGACCGACTACCCGCACCCGGACACGCGCCTCTCGGCCTACCAGGCGCGGCTCCCAGACGGGGCGATCACGGTCTGCAACCCGGTGCGAGCCGCGGCCAAGTGCGCGGGCATCCCGGTCGAGCCTTAGCTCGGACCGGACGACCCCGCTCTTCCCCGCGAAAGCCGGGGCCCAGGCAGATTCTGCACCGAGCGCAACCGCTCGCGCTCTTGAACGACAAAGGACACCAAGAACACCAAGGGCGCTTCGCGCCGGTCAATCATCCGCGATCTCGGAGGAGTAACCTGCGCGCATCGCGCGCCTTTGTGTCCTTCGTGTCCTTAGTGGTTCCTTCAACCCTTCACGCCTGGGTCCCCGCTTTCGCCGGGAAGAGCGGGGTTGGCGTTACGCGTCGAAGGTGATCACCGACCTGGCGATCTGGCCGCCCTTCATCTCGGCGAAGGCCTCGTTGACGTCCTCGAGCTTGATCCGGCGCGAGATCATCTCGTCGAGCTTCAGCTTGCCGTTCATGTAGAAGTCGACCAGCCGGGGCATATCGACCGGGAAACGGTTGGAGCCCATCAGCGAGCCCTGGATTCGCTTCTCGCCCAGGAACGCCGCGCCCATCAGCGTCACGGTCTGGCCGATCGGGATCATGCCGATGACGTTGGCGGTGCCGCCTCTGGCCAGCATGTTGAAGGCCTGCTCGGCGGTCTTGCCGAGGCCGATGGCCTCGAACGCGTGGTGCACGCCGCCGTTGGTCATATCCATGACCTCCTTCACCACGTTGTCGGTGTTGGCCGCGCAGATGAAGTCGGTGGCGCCGAACTGGCGGGCCATGTTGTCCTTGCCGGGCGACAGGTCGATGGCGATGATCCGGCCGGCGCCGGCGATCGCCGCGCCGTTGATCGCCGCAAGGCCCACCCCGCCGCAGCCGATCACGGCCACGGTCTCGCCAGGGCGGACGTTCGAGGTGTGAAACACCGCGCCGACGCCGGTCATCACCCCGCAGCCGATCAGGGCGGCGCGGTCGAGCGGCATGTCGGGCCGGATCGCCACGCAGGCGTGCTCGTGGATCAGCATCTGCTCGGCGAACGACGACAGGTTGAGGAACTGCTGCAGCGGCGCCCCATCCTGGGTGATGCGCGGTTCGTCGCCCTGTTCGCGCCGGACTTCCGGGCTCTGGCAGCGCGACATGTGCCCGGTGAGGCAATGCTCGCAGTGGCCGCAGAACGCCGACAGGCAGGTGATGACGTGGTCGCCCACCTTCACGGTGCGCACCTCGTTGCCCACCGCCTCGACGACGCCGGCGCTCTCGTGACCCAGCACGGCCGGCATCGGATAGGGATAGGAGCCCTCCCAGAAGTGGACGTCGGAGTGGCAGACGCCCGCGGCCACCGTGCGGATCAGCACTTCGTGCGGTCCCGGCTTGCCGATCTGCACGTTCTCGATCGAAAGCGGCTTGCCGACTTCGCGAAGAATTGCGGCCTTCATAATGCGTCTCCCTGTCGTTTCACCGGCTCTCAAGACCCGCTGGGCCGCGGCCGCCATCGCTTATCGCTGTTAAGGGTCTGCCTCGCCAAGAGGGAATCGATCCTTGACTTGCAAGGCCGCTTGACCTTTGCCTCAATCAAACTTTCTGGGATGAGGACGTCCATGCAGCGCACTCCCATCATCGTCTTTGCTCTGGCGGCGCTCGGCGCCTGCGACACGTCCGGGGCCTCGACCGGCCCCGGCCCGGCCTACATGCCGCCCTCGCGCAGCGGGCCGGAGTCGTTCCAGGAGAGCGACTTCACCTGGTCGCAGGCCTCCGGCAGCGGCAGCGTCGACGGCGTGCTGGCCTATCGCAACGGCTCGGCGCGCTACTCGTGCCAGGACGTGGTGCTGGCGCCCGAGACGCCCTGGAGCCGCGCGCGGATGCGGATCCTGTACCTCTCGACCACCCAGGCGGCGATGCCGGTGGACGACGTCAAGAGCCGCACGCCGCCCGAGCACGGGGCCGAGTACGCCCGCTACGCCCGCCACGCCACCTGCGACGCTTCCGGCCACTTCTCGTTCTCCGGCATTCCCAACGGCGCCTGGTACGTGATCACGGTGGCCGCCCCGTCCGGGCCCGGCATCCGCATGGCGGTGATGCGGCGGGTCGAACTCGACGGCGACAACGTGAAGGTGACCTTGCGCTAGGGCCGACCTCGGCCATGGCGTTCCAGGAAATCCTCTATGCGGCCGACGGTCCGATCGGCGTCATCACGCTGAACCGGCCGCAAGTCCGCAACGCCCAGGGCTACCGCATGCTCGACGAGATCGACGCGGCGTTCGACCTGGCGCGCGCCGACGAGGATGTGCGGGTGGTGCTGGTCCGCGGCGCCGGCGGCGTCTTCTCCACCGGCCACGATCTCGGCACGCCCGAGGGGATCGAGTACCGCCGCAACCTGCGCGCCAAGCCCGGCATACAGACCTACGACCAGTTCAAGAAGTACAACCTCGACCTGCTCTTGAAGTGGCGCAACTTCCCCAAGCCGACCGTCGCCATGGTCGAGGGCTACTGCATTTACGCCGGCTGGATGCTGGCCGCGGCGATGGACGTGATCTTCGCCGCCGAGACCGCGGAGTTCCTGGGCGGGTTCGTCGAATACAACACCATCCCCTGGGACATCGGCATCCGCCGGGCCAAGGAACTGGTGTTCGAGAGCCGGTTCATCAGCGCCGACGAGGCCGCCCGCTACGGCCTGGTCAACCGCGTGCTGGCCCCCGCCGACCTTGAACGCGAGACCTACGCCTGGGCCCGCCGCGTGGCCGAGAACAGCCCCGAGGCGCTGCGGATGGCCAAGATCCAGATGAACAAGGCCCAGGACGCGCAGGGCTTCACCAACGCGGTCGAGGACAGCCTGGGCGACTACCAGGCGATGATGCACATGCCCGGCCTGCAGATGCGCATGGAGGGCGAGCGACGGCTCGCGACGGTCGACCTCGCCGTGAAGGGTCGGCGAAACGAACGGTACGGCCAGCAGAAGGACTGAGGCGGTCCTCAGGACCCGATCGCAGCCCGCAGCTGGTAGGATGCGACGACGGTGGCCGCCTCAGCCCGCAACGCTCCCAGCTCCGCAGCCAGCGCTTCGCGCTCGGCGTCGAGCAGGTCGAGCGTCGGCTTCTCGCCGACCCGGACCTCCTCGCGGACGCTGGACAGGGCAGACTGGGCGGACGCGGCCTGCGCGGCGGCCGCCACGGCGACCGCCCGGGCGGTGACGAGGCCCTGCCAGGCCTCGATCGCCGCTTCGCGGACGTCGGCGCGCGCCTGGTCGAGCGAGGCCTGCGCCGCCGCGCGTCCGGCCACGGCCTCGTTGATCTTCCCCGTGACGAGACCGCCGGTGAAGATCGCCCAGCGGCCCTGCACGCCGATGCTGGCGCTGTCGGCGCGGTAAGCAGGCAGGAACTGGTCGCGGACGCTGGAGGCGCCGAGGACCAGGTCCAGCGACGGCGCGCGATCGGCCCTCGCTCGGCGCACCCCGTCGTCGGCGCCCGAGAGCGCCGCCTGGGCGGACGCAAGAGAGGCGTTGTGCGCCTCGGCCTGGGCGACCGCCTCGTTGACATTGCCGGGCGTGTCGGCCGGCGCGGCCGGCGCCTCGAGATCCGCCGGCGCCTCCCCGACCAGCGCCTCGTAGCGCGCGGCGACGACGGCGATCGCGCCTTCGGCGCGGGCGAGGTCGGCCTTCGCGCCGGCGAGCCTCGCCTCGGCCTCGTCGACGTCGGTCCGTGAGACCGCGCCGTCCTGGAACCGCCGCGCCGCCTGCTGGGCGACAAGCACCAGCTCATCCACCTGGCGCTGTTGCAGAACCAGCGCGCGGTCGGCGATGCGGACGTTCTCGAACGCCGCGGCGACCTCGGCGCCGAGACCGAGTCGCGCGTTGTCGTAGGCAAAGCCCGCGCCCGCCTCGCCGGCCTTGGCCTGGTCGATCCCCGCGTCGACGCGGCCGCCGTTGAACAGCGGCTGGCGAAGCTCGACCCCGGCGAAGCTCGGCGTGAGGGTCTGGGCCGGGAAGCCGAAGAAATGGCCGAAGTCGGTCGGCGCCGCAGCGATCGAACCCTGCAGCGTCACGGTCGGCAGCCGACCGGCGCGCGCCTGTTCCAGCCGCGCCTTGGCCGCGTCATGTTCGGCCGCGACGCGCCGCAGCGAAGGCGCGTGCTTGACCGCCTGCGCGATCGCCTCGTCGAGGGTCACCGCCTGTGCGGCGGCCGGCGCGACCGCCAGGGCCGCGGCCGCGGCCAGCAGAAATCGGCGGGCCCGCATCTCAGCGGAAGGCTTCGCCCGGCTTTGCGCCCAGCGACTTGAAGATCATCGCCGCCGGGCAGAATCCGGTGAACGACGCCTGCAGCAGGTTGGCGCCGACGAAGGCGGTCAGCCAGAACCACAGCGGGCTGACGAAATAGCCGAGGGCGAGGCTGATCAGCACCAGCGCGCCCGCGAAAGCCATGACGGCGCGGTCAATGGACATGGTGGTCTCCTTTGGCGTTCTCCGCCGCCAGCGACTGGCGGACGAAGGCGACGATCTGGTTGGCGGTCATCAGGCCGGCGTTGCGCGCGACGACGCGGCCGTCCTGGATCAGGAACAGCGCCGGAATGCCGGAGACGCCGAGCTTGGCGGCCGCCTCCGGATGGGCGTCGGAATTCAGCTTCAGCAGGCGTACGTCGGGCTCCAGCTGACGGGCGGCCTCGGCGAAGTGCGGCGCCATCGCCCGGCAGGGGCCGCACCACGGGGCCCAGACGTCGAGCAGCAGCGCCGCGCCCTTGGTCGAGCGCCGGTGCGCGTCCAGCTGCGCGGCCGAGACCTCGACCGGCGCGCCGGCGAAGATCTTCGCATGGCAGCGGCCGCACTTGCCGAGCCGGGCGTCCTTGTCGTCCGGAATCCGGTTCAACCCACCGCAGGCCGGACAGACGAACTGGCGCATCAGACCGGGACCTTCAGCTTGCGCGCGCCCATCAGGTCGAGCGCCATCTTCTCGTAGAAGGGCTGGCTCTCGCCGTGGCGGATCTTGCCGATGAAGTATTTCTCGAACGCGGCCTTGGCGGTGTGCACCCACTTGCCGCTGGAGGCCCAGTTGACGTTGCGTGGCGGAATCTGCGGCTGGGCGAAGAACGCCACGCCGCCGTCGCCGAAGTCGGCGAGGCAGATCGCGTTCCAGGAGGCCTCGTTGGTGGGCGCCTTGCCGTCCAGCTCCTGGCGCAGGTTGGCGGCGATGGCGGTGACCATGCTCTCGATCATGAAGCCCGTCTTCGGCACGCCCACCGGGACCGGCGTCTTGCCGGTCGGCGCGATCGCGACGCAAACCCCCAGGGCGTAGACGTTCTTGAACGTCGGATTGCGCTGGTGATTGTCGACCAGAATGAAGCCGCGTGGATTGGTCAGACCCTCGATCCCCCGCACCGCAGGCACGCCCCTGAACGCCGGCAGCAGCATGGAATAGGCGAACGGCAGGTCGTGTTTCGCTTTGGTCTGGCCGTCCTCGCCGACCTCCTCGACATGGACGACGCCCGGCTCGACCGACGCGACCTTGGCGTTGGTGATCCACTTGATGTCGCGGTCGCGCATCGCGCTTTCGAGCAGGCCCTTGGTGTCGCCGACTCCGTCGAGGCCCAGGTGGCCGATGTAAGGTTCCGAGGTGACAAAGGTGATCGGCACGCGGTCGCGGATCCTCCGCTTGCGCAGCTCCGCATTGAGGATCATCGCGAACTCATAGGCCGGACCGAAGCAGGAGGCGGCCTGCACGGCGCCCACGACGATCGGGCCCGGCGCCTTGGTGAATTCCTCGAACGCCTTCGCCGCGGTCTCGGCGTGATCGATGTGGCAGATCGACTGGGTGTGGCCGCCGAGCGGGCCCAGACCGGGGATCTCGTCGAAGGCGAGCTCCGGCCCGGTGGCGATCACCAGATAGTCGTAGGCGAGGCTCTCGCCGTCGTTCAGTTCGACACGGTTCTCCGTCGGCGCCACCCGCTTGGCGCCACAGTCGCGTAGCGCAACGCCCTTGCGGGCCAGCACCGGGCCGAGCTTCACTTCCAGGTCGCCGCGCTTGCGCCAGCCGACCGCGACCCACGGATTCGACGGCACGAACTGGAACACGTCGCCCTGCGAGACGACGGTGACGTCGGCGTCTCGCCCCACCGCTTCGCGAATCTCGAACGCAGCCACAGCGCCGCCTAATCCAGCGCCGAGCACAACGATGTTTGGCTTGTCCATGGCGTCCGTCTTTCCTGCCGCCTGCAGCTTCCCTCCGCCCGCCGCCCGCCGCCTTGACCTACCGCAAGGCGTGCGGTCGCCACCTCGCTAGGGTTGGATCGCTGCCTTGACTTTTATATTCATTGTCTCGCATATTCGCAATCACTAATTTACGGGAACTGTAGACACATGGCCGGGCGCCCGCTCGCAGGATCCGATGACGGCCAGAGACGGACGAGCCCGCGATGGACCGTTGCGTTGATAGCGGCGTGTGGCCTGCTCGCCTCCGCCGCCTGCGGCGAGCGCAGCCAGACCGCGGCGCCGGCGCCGGCGGTCGCCGGCGAGCGCCTGGTGGTGCGGCTGACACAGACGCCGGAGCTGAAGCCGGTCGCCGCGACGGTCACTACCCGCGACCAGGCCGAGGCCCGCGCCCGGATCGCCGGCACGCTCGTGCGGCTGAATGTCAAGGAAGGCGACGTCGTTCGCCGCGGTCAGGTGATCGCGGTCGTCTCCGATCCCAGGATCGGCCTTGAGACCCACGCCTACGACGCCCAGGTCGGCGCGGCGGCGGCGCAGAACGTCAACGCTCAGGCCGAACTGGCCCGCACCCGCGACCTCTACGAGCACGGCGTCTACGCCAAGGCCCGGCTCGACCAGGTGACCGCCCAGGCCCGCGCCGCCGCCGGCGCCCTGGGCGCGGCCCAGGCGCAGCGCGGCGCCAGCGCGGAGATGGCGGCGCAGGGCGCCATCCTGGCCCCCGCCGACGGGCGTGTGCTGCACGCCGACGTCCCGGCCGGCTCGGTGGTGATGCCCGGCCAGTCGATCGCCACGCTGACCGCCGGTCCGACGGTGCTGCGCATCGAGGCCCCCGAGGCCGACGCCGGGTCGCTGAAGGTGGGCCAGAAGGTCCAGCTGGCGACCGACGAGGGCCGGGCCCCCGTCGCGCGCGACGATCGTGCAGGTGTATCCCTCGGTCACCGCCGGCAAGGTGGCGGCCGACCTCGACGCGCCCGGCCTGGCCGAAGGTCCGGTCGGCCGCCGCATCGCCGTGCGCCTGGCGCTCGGTGAGCGGGCGGCGATCGTGATGCCGGCGCGCTTCGTCGTCACCCGCTCCGGGGTGGACTATGTCCGCGTGCTGAACCCCGGCGGCGGGCTCGACGAGGTCCCGGTCCAGCTTTCCGCCGGCGCGATCGCGGGACAGGTCGAGGTGCTCTCGGGTCTGTCCGTCGGCGACACCCTGGTCGCGCCCGGACCGCAGCGATGAACCTCGGCCTTTCCGGCCGGCTCACCGCCGCCACCCTGACCTCGCCGCTGACGCCGCTGTTCCTGATCGCGGCGATCGCCATGGGCCTCCTGGCCGTGGTCTCGATCCCGCGCGAGGAGGAGCCGCAGATCAGCGTGCCGATGGTCGACATCATGGTGCGCGCCGACGGCCTCAGCGCGCCCGACGCGATCGAGCTGGTCGCCAAGCCGCTGGAGGCCATCGTCAAGAGCGTCAGCGACGTCGACCACGTCTACACCCAGGCCGACGACGACCAGGTGATGGTCACCGCCCGCTTCAAGGTCGGGACCGACCCGGACAACGCGATTGTCCGCATTCACGAGAAGATCCGCGCCAACTACGACAAGATCCCGGTCGGCATCCCCGAGCCGCTGATCGTCGCGCACGGCATCAACGACGTGCCGGCCATGGTGCTGACGCTGTCGCCAAAGCCTGAGGCGGCCGCGCGCTGGAACGACCAGGCGCTCTACGAGATCGCCGGCAAGCTGCGCAGCGAGATCGCCAAGGTCGACAACGTCGGCCTGACCTTCATCGCCGGCGGCCGTCCGGAGGAGATCCGCATCGAGCCCGACCCGGAACGGCTGAACGCCCGCGGCGTGCCGCTGGGCGGGCTGATCGAGGCGGTGCGCCAGGCCGACCGCAGCTTCGCCGCCGGCCAGATCCGCCAGGCGGGCAGGCGACGGACGTGATCGCCGGCCGTACGCTGCAGACGCCGGACGACATCGGTCTGCTCACCGTCCAGTCGGTCAGCGGGTCGCCGGTCTATGTGCGCGACGTCGCCAACGTCGTGCAGGCGCCGCGTGAGGACCAGGCGCGGGTCTGGCGCTACGCCCGCGCAGGTCAGGGCTGGAGCGATACGCCGGCCGTCAGCCTTGCCATCGCCAAGCGCAAGGGCGCCAACGCCGTGGTCGTGGCCGGCGAGATCCTGAAGCGCGTCGACGGCCTGAAGGGGACGCTGCTTCCGTCCGACCTGCAGGTCTCTGTCACCCGCAACTACGGCGAAACGGCCAACGACAAGGCCAACGAACTGCTGTTCCACCTCGGCCTGGCGACCCTCTCGATCGTGGCCCTGATCGCCTTCGCGATCGGGCTGCGCGAGGCGCTGGTCACCGCCATCGTGATCCCGACCACGATCCTGCTGACTCTCTTCGCCTCCAACCTGATGGGCTACACCATCAACCGGGTGAGCCTGTTCGCCCTGATCTTCTCGATCGGCATCCTCGTCGACGACGCCATCGTGATGATCGAGAACATCGCCCGCCACTGGGCGATGAACGACGGCCGCAGCCGCCAGCAGGCGGCGATCGAGGCGGTGTCCGAGGTCGGCAACCCGACCGTGATCGCCACCCTGACCGTCGTCACGGCGCTGCTGCCGATGCTGTTCGTGTCCGGGATGATGGGCCCCTACATGGCGCCGATCCCGGTCAACGCCTCGGTGGCGATGGTGTTCTCGTTCTTCGTCGCCGTGGTGATCGCGCCGTGGCTGATGATCCGCTTCGCCCGCAAGACGCTCGCCGCGGGCGGCCATGCGGATCACGAGGGACGGCTCGGCCGGCTTTATCGCCGTGTCGCGGAGCGGGTGATCGCCACGCGCCGGAGCGCCTGGACCTTCCTCATCGCAGTCGGCGTCGCGACGCTGATCGCCTGCGCCCTTTTCGCCACCAAGACGGTGACGGTGAAGCTGCTGCCGTTCGACAACAAGTCGGAGCTGCAGGTGGTGCTGGACCTGCCGCAGGGCGCCAGCCTGGAGACCACCGAGCGGACGCTGTCGCAGATCGCCGCAGTCACGCAGGGCCTGCCGGAGGTGGTCTCGGCCGAGGCCTACGCCGGGACCGCCGCGCCGTTCAACTTCAACGGCCTGGTGCGCCACTACTACCTGCGCAATCGCCCGGAGATGGGCGACCTGCAGATCGAACTCTCGCCCAAGGACAAGCGCTCCCGCGCCAGCCACGCCATCGCGCTCGACCTGCGCCAGCGGCTGGCCAAGCTCGCGCTGCCTGAGGGCTCGACGCTCCGCGTGGTCGAGGCGCCGCCTGGCCCGCCGGTGCTGGCGACCCTGCTCGCCGAGATCTACGGCCCCGACGCGGCTACCCGCCGCGCGGTCGCCGACCAGGTGAAGGCGATCTTCAAGTCGATCCCCTACATCGTCGACGTCGGCGACAGCCACGGCGCGCCGCGCCCGCAGCTTCGGCTCACCCCGGTGCGCGAACAGCTGGAATATTTCGGCGTCTCGGACCGCGAGGTGTTCGACTTCGATCGCCGCGGTGATGGGCGGGCAGACGGTGGGCTACTCGCACCGCGGCGAGGGCCGCACGCCGATGGAGATCTCCATCCGCCTGCCGCAGTCGGACCGCGCCTGGTCGGACCGGCTGGCGGCGACGCCGGTGGCCGTTACCCGGATCGCGGGCGGGCCGAAACTGGTCACGCTCGGCGAAGTGGTGCAGGCCGCGCCGGAGCCGGCTCGCCGCACCGCTTCCGCCGCGACGGCCGCGACGCCGAGATGGTCACCGCCGAGCTGGCCGGCCAGTACGAAGCGCCGATCTACGGCATGCTCGATGTCGACGCCGCCATCGCCCGTCACGACTGGGGCGCGCTGGGCAAGCCCGCGATCCGGCTGAACGGCCAGCCGAGCGACGAATCCAGGCCGTCGCTGCTTTGGGACGGCGAGTGGGAGGTCACGTGGGTCACGTTCCGCGACATGGGCGCGGCGTTCGGGGTGGCGATCCTCGGGATCTACTTCCTTGTCGTCGCCCAGTTCAAAAGCTTCAAGCTGCCGCTGGTGGTGCTGACCCCGATCCCGCTGACCCTGGTCGGCATCGTGCTCGGCCACATCCTGTTCCACGCGCCGTTCACCGCCACCTCGATGATCGGCTTCATCGCGCTCGCCGGCATCATCGTGCGCAACTCGATCCTATTGGTCGACTTCATCCGCCACGAGCAGGGATCGGGCGCGCCGCTGCGCGAGGTGCTGCTGAAGGCCGGCGCGATCCGCTTCAAGCCGATCCTGCTGACCGCGCTGGCCGCGATGATCGGCGCGGCCGTGATCCTCACCGACCCGATCTTCCAGGGACTGGCGATCTCGCTGCTGTTCGGCCTCGCCTCCTCGACCCTCCTCACCGTGCTGGTGATCCCGGCCATCTACGTCGTCCTGCGCGGCGATGAGGCTGCGCCGGCGCCGGCCACGGCGTGACGAAAGGAACCGCAACATGCCCACCCATGACTGGCGCCAGACCGCCGCCGAGCTCTCCGAAGCGCTGAAGCCGCTGCGCGCCGGCGCGGCCGAACCGATGAAGGCGTTCTCTGCCCTGGCCCGCGCCGCGCTGGAGCCGAAGGCGCTCGACACCAAGACCAAGGAGCTGATCGCGCTGGCGATTTCGGTGGCGACCCGCTGCGACGGCTGCATCGCCTTCCACGCCGAGGCCGCCGCGCGGCATGGCGCCAGCCGCGACGAAGTGCTGGAGACGATGGGGATGGCGATCTACATGGGCGCCGGGCCAAGCGTGATGTACGCAGCCCAGGCGCTGGAGGCGTTCGACCAGTTCGCCGCCTGCCGCGCCGCGTAGGGTCGGACGGATAGAACGGGACCGGATGAAAGCGATCGCCGCCGCCAAGGCCAAAAACGCCGCCGCGCCGCCCGCCCCGGACCTGCAGGCGCTCGAGGCGAGCGCGGCCGCCGCGGCGCGGCTGCTGAAGCTGCTGGCCAGCGAACAGCGGCTGATCCTGCTCTGCCGCCTGAGCCAGGGCGAGAGCTCGGTCGGCGAGCTGGCGCAACACGTTGGTCTCGCCCAGTCGGCCGCCTCGCAGCACCTGGCCAAGCTGCGCGCCGACGGGCTTGTGGCGACCCGCCGGGACGCGCAGACGATCTACTACCGGCTCGACGACGCGGCGGCCTCGCGCGTGATCGACCTGCTGTGCGACATCTACGGCGGCAGCCCGGCGGGCCGGGGCGACCATCCGCCGCCGAAGCGAAAAAGGAGCCCACCTAAGTGACCGAGACTTTTCGCGCCATCCGCCTGCACAAGACCGACGCTGGCCAGGAACTCCGTTTCGAAGACCTGACCCTGGCCGACCTGATGGCGGGCGACGTCACGGTGCAGGTCGACTATTCGACCGTGAACTACAAGGACGGCCTGGCCTTGACCGGCAAGGCGCCGATCGTGCGGGTTTGGCCGCTGATCCCCGGCATCGATTTCGCCGGCGTGGTCGAGACCTCGGACAATGCTGGCTTCAAGCCGGGCGATCGGGTGGTGCTGAACGGCTGGGGCGTCGGCGAGACCCATCACGGCGGCTACGCCGGCATGGCGCGGGTGGGGGGCGACTGGCTGGTCAAGCTGCCGGACGCGATCTCCACCGCCCAGGCGATGGCGATCGGCACCGCCGGCTACACCGCCATGCTCTGCGTGATGGCGCTGGAGCGCCAGGGCGTGACGCCGGACAAGGGCGACATCCTGGTCACCGGGGCCGCGGGCGGCGTCGGCAGCGTGGCCATCGCCCTGCTGGCGGGGCTCGGCTACCGCGTCGTGGCCTCCAGCGGCCGCAAGGCGACCGAGGGCGACTACCTGACCGGCCTTGGCGCCGCCGACATCGTCGACCGGGCGGAGTTCGCCGCGCCGGGCCGGCCGCTGGGCCGCGAGCGCTGGGCCGGCGCGGTCGACGCGGTCGGCAGCCACACGCTGGCCAACGTGCTCGGCCAGACCCGCTACGGCGGCGCGGTGGCCGCCTGCGGCCTGGCCCAGGGCATGGACCTGCCCGGCAGCGTCGCGCCGTTCATCCTGCGCGGGATCACCCTCTGCGGTATCAACTCGGTGATGGCCCCGAAGGCCCTGCGCGAGGAGGCCTGGCGTCGGCTCGCCGCCGACCTCGACCTGGCGAAACTGGCGGCCATGCGGGTCGACGCGAAGCTTGCCGACACCCCGGCGCTCGGCGCCGACATCACCGAGGGCAAGGTGCGCGGTCGCGTCGTCGTCGACGTGAACGCCTGAACGCCGCTTAACCATCCGTTCAGCCGCGGTTCAGCCGCCGCGCGCGATTGTCGCCCCTGACGTTGGCGCGGAGCCGAACCGCGCCCAGGACGTTAGACCTGGACAGGAACACGTAAGGAGGTTCCCAAAATGCGCAAGATTTTGACCGCAGGGGCTGCAGCCATCACGTGCCTGGCCTCGCTCGGCGGCGCCGCGACGCCCGCGAGCGCAGCGCCGCATGGCGGCTGGCACGGCGGCGGCGGAAGCTGGCGCGGCGGTGGCGGTAGCTGGCATGGCGGCAGCTGGCGCGGCCGCGGCGGCGGCGGCTGGGCCGTCGGCGCTGGCCTGGCCGGGTTCGCCCTCGGCGCGACGCTCGCCCACCCCTATTACGGCGGCTATGGCTACGGCTACGGTCCCGGTTACTATTACGGCCCCGGCTACTACGGCGACGACTATCCCTACGGCGAATGCGTCGGCACCCGCCGGGTCTGGGATCCCTACTACGGCGGCTATGTGATCCGGCGTTTCTACTACGCCTGCTAGCCTTTCGCGCGGAGGCGCGTCCTCCCCCCACCCGCCTCGCGCGACTTAAGCCCCTCGGACCCATGGTCCGGGGGGCTTGTTTCGCTGGTGAAATGTGTGCGATCCGGAGGGTGTGGGGGACACGTCCGAGCTAGCCGCGAGCGCCGACCTGAAGCGGCTCTACCTCGACCTCGTCGAGCGTTCGCTGACCAACGAGATTCATGGCCAGTCGCGGGTCGAGATGGCCCTGCGATTCGCCGCCGTCCGGCTCCGGCATCCCTGGCAGACGCGGGCGTGGCGCAAGGTCTGGCCCGCGCGGGCTCACACCATGATCGGGCCGGTCCGGCTGCGGCATCTGCGCGGGCTGGTGGAGACGACACTGCGCGAAGGGATCCCGGGCGACTACATCGAGACGGGGGTCTGGCGCGGCGGGGCCTGCATCCTGATGCGCGCCGTGCTCGCCGCCCACGACGTGGCTGACCGCAGGGTCTTCGTGGCCGACAGCTTCGCCGGACTGCCCCCGCCCAACGCGGCGGCCTACCCGGCGGACGCCCGCGACGGCCTGTTCGCATTCGCCGAGCTCGCGGTCTCCGAGGCCGAGGTGCGGCGCAACTTCGGCGTCTACGGCCTGCTGGACGAACAGGTCGTTTTCCTGAAGGGGCTGTTCAAGGACACGCTGCCGCGGCTTGGGGACGAGCGCTTCGCCCTGATCCGCCTAGACGGCGACATGTACGAGTCGACGATGGACGCCCTGACCCACCTTTACGACCGGCTTTCCCCGGGCGGGTACGCGGTCATCGACGACTACGGCATCCTGCAAAGCTGCCGCGCCGCCGTGCATGACTTCCTGGCCGCGCGGAAACTGGATCCGGAAATCGAGCCGATCGACCACGGCGCCGTCTGGTGGAGGAAAGCGCGGCCCTGACGGCCTCTAGGGACCGTCCTCCAGCCGCGCCACGATCCGACGCCCCATCGCCGGCATGCGCGGGTTGTCGGTGATGGAGAGCAGCATCACCGCCATCAGCGCCGCCCAGCCGCGCGCCCGGGTCCAGGTCGCGTCGGACGCCGGATAGGTGGCCATCGCCGCCCTGCGCGCCTCGATCTGCGGCAGCAGCATCCAGATGGCGGCGAGGTCGCAGGCCGGGTCGCCGGCCGCCATATCGCCCCAGTCGATCACCGCCGCCAGTCGACCGTCCCGGACGATCACGTTGCGCCCGTGCAGGTCGCCGTGGAACCAGGAGCGCGGCAGGTCGATCGGCGCGGCGAGCGCCGCCGTCCAAAGCGTCCCGATGCCGGCCAATGAAACGCCCGTGACGCGCTCTGACGCGGCGAACTGGGTCTCGAACGCCGGCGTCCGTTCGCTCAGCGGCACGCCGCGGAAGGGGTTGGTCGGCGCATCGCCCGGCGCCGGCCGGTGCAGCGCGCGCAGGAATGCGGCGAGCACAGGACCCTGGTCGGCGTCCGGGGGCGCAAGGTCGGACGGCTGGCCCTCGAACCAGGGGATCACGCTCCACGCATAGGGATAGTCCAGCGCCCGCCGGCCGACGCGGACCGGGATGGGCGCCGCCAGCGGCAGATCCGCGGCCAGACGCGGCAGCCAGGTCTGCTCGTTCACCAGCAACCCGGCGGCGACGGCGCGGCGCGGCAACCGCAGCGCCAGCTCGTCGCCCAGACGCAGCACGGCATTGTCCCAGCCGTTCTCGGCCAGCTCGATCGGCAAGTCCGCGAGGTCCGGATGCTGGTCGCGGAGCAGCGCGCGGGCCAGCTCAGGCGTCACCTCGAAATCGGCGGCAGGCTCGGCGGTGCGGACGGGCGGCGCGGTCATTTTCGCTAGATGCCCTGGGCCGCCGCTCGCCAACAGATCAATCTAGCCGGTGAACTCGGTGCCGGCTTTCACGAATGAGATCGGATTGCCGAACGGATCGAGCGCGTAGAACATCGTCTCGCCCCACGGCATGGGAGCGATGTCGGTGATCTCGGTCGCGCCGGCCGCCGCACATGCGCCGCGCGCGGCTTCGAGATCGTCGACCGAGAAGTACACGTACTGTGAGGGATGCATGCGCCAGCCTTCGCCGACCGGATCGCCATCCGCGGCCGCGTCATAACAGGCGAGGACCGCGCCATTGCCGGCCCCGAAGTATTGCCGTCCGCCGGAGACGCGCTTGCCCGGCTCACCCAGCACGGCGCCGTAAAAGCGGGCGGCGGCGGTGATGTCGCTGACGGGCAGAATGACGCGATAGAGGCGGGCGGCCATGGCGCTGCTCCCCGAAGAGAGCCCTCGCATAGCATATCGGGCAGGCTGACCGAACCGGCGCTAAGCCGCCAGCTTCAGCGTTTTGTCGAACAGCGTCAGCATCTCGGTCCAGTGCCGTTCGGCCGCCGCCTCGTTGTAAACCGGCAGGTCGGGCATGGTGTAGCCGTGGCGGGCGCCGGCGTAGATCGTCACCTCGTTGTCGACCCCGGCGGCGGTCAGCGCCTCGCGCAGGCGATCGGCCTGTTCGGGCGGGAATCCGGCGTCCTCTTCGGCGCCGGCGACCAGCACCTTGGCGGTGATCTTCGGGGCCAGCAGGTGCGGGCTGTCCGGCGCGTCGGTGGCGAGGCGCCCGCCGTGGAAACCCGCCGCGGCGGCGATCCGGTCCGGGTAGGTCCCGGCCACCCGCATGACCACGCCGCAGCCCATGCAGTAGCCGGTGATGGCGACCTTGCCGGGCTTCACCTGCGGCTGCGCCGCCAGGTAGTCGAGGCAGGCCTTGGCGTCGACCAGCTGCTTCTCCGGGCTGGTCGATCCGGTCAGCTTGCCGAACACCTCGCGCCGCTTGGCCTCGTCGGCGAACACCTCCTTGACGTTGATCGGCGCGTAGGGGCCGGCGCGCCAGAACAGGTCGGGCAGCAGCGTGAAGTAGCCGTTGGCCGCCAGCCGTTCGCCCATGTCCCACAGCGCCGGGCGGATCGCCGGGGCGTCCATGAAGATGACCGCGGCGGGCCAGGGCCCCTCGCCTTTTGGCGTGAAGGTGAAGGCGCGGGCGTCGCCATCGGGAGTCGGCAGGGCAATCTCCTGCATGCTGAAATACCTCGTCTGAAAAGGGCTTTGGGCTAATCCGCCAGCAGATCGGCGTTCGCCGAATTTACATCGACACAACCGGTGAGCGCCATCGCGACGCGCAGTTCCTGGCGCAGAATCTGCAGCATGTGCGCGACCCCGGCCTCGCCGCGCCGCGCCCAAGCGCCCAGGCCCAGGCGCGGCCGATCAGGCACGCCCTGGCGCCGCTGGCCATCGCCTTCAGCACGTCCAGGCCGGAACGTACGCCGCCGTCCATCAGCACACTGACGTCACCGCCCACCGCCTGGGCGATCCTCGGCAGGGCGCGGATCGACGATGAGCGCGCCGTCGAGCTGGCGCCCACCGTGGTTGGAAACGACGATCCCGTCGGCGCCGACCCGCACCGCCTCGCGGGCGTCCTCGACGTCGAGCAGACCCTTGATCACGATCGGGCCTTTCCAGCGGGCGCGGATCCAGTCGAGGTCGGCCCAGGTGATCGCCGGGTCGAAGTTGCGCGCGATCCAGCCGAAGAACTCCATCAGCCGCTTCAGCTCGGTGCTGGCGCTGGCGACCGTGCCCAGCGTGTGCGGCCCGCCGTTCAGCTGCACGTCCCAGAGCCAGGCGCGGATGGGCGAGGCCGTCGAGGGTCTGGCTGAGCCGCTGCGCGGCGGAGGTGGCGATCATGCCGTTGCGGGTGTCGCGGTAGCGGGCGCCCGGCACGGCGAGGTCGACCGTGAAGACCAGCACCGGGCAGCCGCCGGCCTCGGCCATCGCCAGCACCTCGGCCATGAAGCCGCGGTCGCGCATCATGTAGAGCTGGAACCACGGCGGCTGCGCCGCCTTGGCGATCTCGGCGACAGTGCAGACGCCGACGGTGGAAAGCGTGAACGGCACGCCCGCCGCCTTGGCCGCCTTCGCCGCCTGCGCCTCGCCGCGGCGCGCATACATGCCGGCCAAGCCGACCGGCGAGAGCACCACCGGCATCGAGAGCTTCTGGCCGAACAGCTCGGTCTCCAGCGAGAGTTCGGAGACGTCCTTCAGCACGCGCTGCCGCAGCTTCAGCGCCTGGATGTCGGCGACGTTGGCCGCCAGCGTCTCCTCGGCGTAAGAGCCGCCGTCGATGTAGTCGAACAGCACCTTCGGCAGGCGCCGCCTGGCCGCCTCGCGGTAGTCCGCGACGCAGGCTGGCTTCACATCTCCCCTCCGTCGCGCGTCGGCCTGCGGCCTCGCAGGCGACACCTCCCCTCACTCCGCGAGGGGAGGAGCATTGAGCTCTTCCCCCCGCTGGCGGGGGGAAGTGTCGCAGGCGAGCCGCGAAGCGGCGATGCGCGACGATGGGGGGAACTCAAGGAAGCGCCTCGCGCACCTTGCGGAACGAGGTGGTCTTCATCGCCGCCGCGTGGGCGCCGGGCGGGCCCTTCAGCAGGTCCATCGCCGCCTTGCTGACCGCGCGCGGCTCCTCCTCGAACAGCGAGGCCAGCTGCTCGGTCATCGCCCCGCCCAGCTGCTCGACGTCGACGATGGTGACGGCCCGGCGATAGTAGCGGGTGACGTCGTGGCCGATGCCGATGGCGATCAGCTCGACCGGGCTCTTGCCCTCGATCTCGCCGATCACCTTCCGCAGGTGCCGCTCGAGATAGTGGCCGGAGTTCACCGACAGGGTGGAATCGTCCACCGGCGCGCCGTCGGAGATCACCATCAGGATCCGCCGCTGCTCGGGCCGGCCGATCAGGCGCTGGTGCGCCCACATCAGCGCCTCGCCGTCGATGTTCTCCTTCAGGAGGCCCTCGCGCATCATCAGGCCGAGGTTCTTGCGCGCCCGCCGCCAGGGCGCGTCGGCGCCCTTGTAGATGATGTGGCGCAGGTCGTTCAGGCGGCCGGGCGACGGCGGCTTGCCGTTCTTCAGCCAGTCGTCGCGCGCAGGCGCCGCCCTTCCAGGCCCGGGTGGTGAAGCCGAGGATCTCGACCTTGACGCCGCAGCGCTCCAGCGTGCGCGCCAGGATGTCGGCGCAGACCGCGGCGACCATGATCGGCCGCCCGCGCATCGAGCCGGAGTTGTCGATCAGCAGCGAGACCACCGTGTCGCGGAACTCGGTGTCCTCCTCCTGCTTGAACGACAGCGGCGCGGTCGGGTCGACGATCACCCGGGTCAGCCGCGCCACGTCGAGCATGCCCTCCTCGAGGTCGAAGGTCCAGGTGCGGTTCTGCTGCGCCAGCAGGCGGCGCTGCAGGCGGTTGGCGAGGCGCGCGACGACATTGGACAGGTGGGCCAGCTGCTGGTCCAGGTAGGCGCGCAGCCGCGTCAGTTCCTCGGCGTCGCAGAGCTCCTCGGCGCTGACCACCTCGTCGTGGCGCGGTGGTGTAGACCTTGTAGGCCGGCTCGGGCTTGCCGCGGTCCTTCAGGTCCGGCCGCGCGGGGCGGTCGCCGTCGCCGGTCTCCAGCTCCTCGTCGGACGGCTCGGCGTTCTCGTCCTCCTCGGCCTCGGTGAGGGTGCTCTCGGCGGTCTCGGACTCGCGGTGCGATTTCTCGCTGTCGTCGAGCGTCGCGCTCTGCGGCGACTGGTCCTCGCCCTCGCCCTCGCCTTCGTTGCTGGCCTCGGCCTCGCCGTCCTGGCTCTCTTCTTCCTCGGTGTCCTGGTCGGGGGCGTCGGAAAGGTCGTCGCCCAGTTCCATGTCGCGGACGATGGCGCGGGCGATGCGGGCGAACGCCTTCTGGTCCTCGATCGTGCCGGTCAGCCGGTCGAGGTCGGGACCGGCCTTGGCCTCGATCTGGGCGCGGAACGCGTCGACCAGCGCCTGCGCGGCGGGCGGCGGCGGATCGCCGGTCAGCCGCTCGCGCGCGATCAGCGCCAGGATGTCGGCCATCGGCGCGGCGGCCGGATCGACCAGGTGGTCGAAGCCCTTGCGCTGCGACCGCGTGGTCCCACACCGCGGCGAGGTTTTCGCGCACGCCGCCCAGCGCATTGGCGCCGATCGCCTCGATCCGCGCCTGCTCGAGCGCGTCGTAGACCTGCGGCGCCCTCGATCGACTTCGGCCGCGTCCGCCCGTGGACGCTCTCGTCGTGATGGGCGACGCGCAGCGCCAGCTGGTCGGCGAGGCCGCGGATGCGCGTGGTCTCGACGCCGGAGAGCTCGCGCGGCGGATGCGGCAGCACCGCGCGGTGGCCGGTCAGGCTCGGCCCGTCGCCGGAGAACACCACCTCGAGGTCAGGCTGTTCGGCGAGCGATCGCGCCGCGTTGGCGAGCGCGCGCTTGAAGATCTCGGTCGGGGTTTCCCGCTGGGTCATGGCCTAGCCATATCGCCTGCCGCGCCGCGGCGAAACCCTGGCGTCGCGGAAGGCGCTCAGCCGATCGGCGGGGCGGTCCGGATCGGTCCCTCATCGGGCGAGGGCGCGGCGCCCTTCAGCGGCTCCAGGCGCCAGGTGTGACCGTCAGGGGCCTTGGCCTCATACGGACCCTTGGCCTGCGCCGGAAACGTGACGATCGGCTGGGCGCGAGCATCCGAGAGCACGATGCCGCCCTTGTCGTCCAGCGCCCAGTTGGCCACGGTCTTCAGCGCCGGAAAGGCGCGGCGGCACGCGAGCGGCGCCTTCAGCTCGAAGCCGACGAAGCTGGTCTGGCGGGTGAGGGTGAGCGTGCAGGCGACCTTGCCGCCCACCTCGCTGAGGCGCCAGTCGCCAGCCGTACGGGCCATGGCCGGATCGACCGCCGCCAACGCCGCGCTGCTCGCGAAGACCATCAGGCTCAAGAGGGCGATGCCGCGCATTGCGCTCCTACTCGAACCCCCCGACGCAGAGACTAGCGCCTTTGGGCTCGAACGCCAAACGCACGGACCCCGCAGGGGCGAACCCTGGCGTCGCCAGGGGCCGGGGCGCCTATTTCCGCTCCAGGATCGCCGCCAGCGCCAGGGCGTTCTTGTTCGCCTCGACGGTTAGCCGGCGCGCCATTTCCTGGGCGCCGGCTGGGTAGAGCTCACCGCCCGCAGCCACCTCAGCGGAAAGCCGCGAAACTTCGTTGAGCGCGCTGGCCAGCTGCTCGATGTGCTCGCGCGCCAGGCTTCTGGCCTCGTGCTGCAGGCGGCGGATGGCCTCGCCGGGAGATTCCGGCTCGCCGGGCGATGGGAAAACGACAAGGTGACTTGCTGACATGACCAGCCATCCCGATTTCAATTTCGGTAAGGTCTTGAGCCCCGCGTCCTGCCGAGCTTCGCCTTACATTTATCACTCAATACGCGAATGTATCGCTTGTTCCCGCATTAAGGTAGTGTTTCTTTAACCCGTTGCGATTCGGCAACGGGCGCTCGCTGCCGCGCGGCCGTGATCCGGCGCCGACCGGCGGCGGCAGGGCGGCCGTTTACTTCCATCGCCAGGGCCGCTATGGGCGCGCCATGCTGCGGTTCGGCCAAGGTTGCCCGACGAACTCGAACGCCCGTTTCACGGGGCGGAGAGCAGTCGTGCGCGGTCAGCCGATCTAGCAGCGATACTCCCCAAAGCCCCGCCGAGATGGTCGGGGCTCTGGCGTCGTCACATCAGGTCCCGTCCGTCCGGCTCTTTCGCGAGACGAGACATGACCACCCCCGAAACACCCTTTCCCGAGCATCTGAAGATGCCGGCGACCCCCTTGCTGGAGACCGAGCGGCTGATCCTGCGGCCGCTCCGCGAGAGCGACGCGCCAGTCATCCAGCGCCGCTTCCCGCAGTGGGAGATCGTCAAGTACCTGCACGACGAGGTGCCCTGGCCCTACCCCGACGACGGCGCGGCGGTGAACATGGTCCAGTGTCTCGAGAAGATGGCGCGGCGCCAGCAGTGCTACTGGGCGATCACGCTCAAGGGCGGGAACGACGAACTGATCGGCCGGATCGACCTGTGGGCCGACGACGGCGTGCGCCGCGACCAGCGCGGCTTCTGGCTCGACCCCGAGTTCTGGGGCAACGGCCTGATGACCGAGGCGGCGAACCGGGTCACCGACTTCGCCCTGATCGAACTCGGCTGGCCGCACCTGTGGCTGAGCAACGCCGAGGCCAACATCGCCTCGCACCGGGTCAAGCAGAAGCAGGGTGCGACCGTGATCGACCGAACGCCCAGGGGCTACGTTTCAGGCCCCGGGGTGAAGGTGACCTGGCTGCTGACGCGCGAGGCTTGGCTGGCGCGCCGGCCGGCGCCACCATGACAACCCTGGCTTGCGTCAGACACTTTCAATGGTCGAAATCGCCGCCAGGGCCTCCAGGAGGGCCGTACGCCGCTTTGGTGCCGTTACTGGCAGTACCCTAGCCGGACACCTTCGCAGGCGGCGTCACGCGCCATCCGAGCGCCTTGCAGGGCCATTCGGCGTAGCTGGGCAGCGGTTGCCGCGCCAGCCAAGCAGGTCTCGGCCCCGCTCGGCTGCGCGGCCGAAGCGCGTTCAGCGGTCGCCGTCGGTGATGTCGGCGATGCGGCCGTCGATCAGTTCGCCGCCCGCGGTGGTGACGATCTCGCCGGCGTCCTTGACGCCACGCTTGGCCTGATGGTGCTGCACAGGCTCCGGCTTCGGCGGTTCGGCGACGGCTTCATCTTTCGGATCGGACATTCTGGGTCTCCCCTGACTTTGCTCTGCCGCAACATCGCACGGCGGCCGCCAGGAGTCAGCCCCTGCAGACGCCTTGCGCGGCCGGCCGACCTGACGGCCCTGCCGCGGTCAAACTGGAGCCACTTGACATCTACAATTAAAAATATCAATTTCTGGATCAAGAAAATTGATCAAGACCGATGACCCACCCCGAACCCCTCGACTGGAACGAACTGACCCGGCTCACCGACGGCGCGCCGTTCGTGGTCGAGCGGGTGCGGCTGGCGGGCAAGGACATCGCCATCGAAGGCGCGTTCGCGCCGCCGCAGCTGGCCCGGCTCACCGCCGAGGACCAGGTGTTCGTGGCCGCGTTCCTGCGCAGCCACGGTTCGATCAAGGAGATGGAACAGATGTTCGGGGTCAGCTACCCGACCATCAAGGCGCGGCTGAACCGCATCTCTTCCAGCCTCGACTTCATCGATGAGAGCCCGGCGCCGCCGAGGTCCGAGGTCCGCGCCGAGGTGCTCGACCGCCTCGCCCGCGGCGAGCTCACCGCCGAGGAAGCGATCGCCGCCATGGAGAACGTCAAATGAGCCTGGCGCTGTTTCATTCGACCCTGCGCAGCGCCGTCCGCGACGCGCTGGCCGACGAAGCCGATGGCTGGTCCCAGGACGGCGCTCGCGGCGAGCCGTCCGCGACCTCGGCCACGACCTGCAAGGTCCGGCGGCTCGAACCGCGGTGATCTCGTCGTCCACGCCGGACGCGGCGCGCCCCGGAGGGCGTCATGAGCAAGCTGGCGATTCCCTCACCCGGCCCGCGTCGCGGCGAGCTGATCGACGGCGGCCGCCGCCGCGCGCGGCGGCCACGCGGCCCGTCCCAATCGGGCCACGCCGTCGCGCGGCCGACCTCGATCAGCCTGTGGCTGCCGCTGACGCCGCTGTGGATCCTGCTGGCGCCGTTCGCCCTGCTGCTGGCCCCGTTGCTGTCGCTTTCCCCGGAGATGCGCGGCGTCAATCCCTACCGGGCCGCCGTCAGCCTCGGCGCCGTTCTGCTTTCGATGTCGGGAACCCGTGTCCACGTCGACGCGCCCGGCGCGCACATCCGCCTCCGCATTTTCTAGAAGGAGTTCTCTCGTCATGAACGAAGACCGCAAACGCATCCTCGGCATGCTGGCCGCCGGCAAGATCACCGCCGACGAGGCCGAGCGCCTGCTGGACGCCATGGCCCTCGGCCCGGCGCCTCGGCTGAGCTCCACGCCGGCGGCGATCGCCAACAGCGCGCCGAAATACTTCCGCGTCGAGGTCAACGCCAACGAACCCGGCGACAGCGCGCCGACCAAGGTCAACGTCCGCGTGCCGCTGCAGCTGCTGCGCGCCGGCGTCCGACTCGGCGCCCTGATCCCGCCGAAGGCGCGGGACGAGGTCAACGCGGCCATGGCCCGGGAGGGGATCCCGTTCGACATCAACCAGCTGAAGCCGGAGAACCTCGACGACCTGATCGAGCACCTCGCCGAGTTCACGGTCGACGTCGACAGCGGCGACGCCAAGGTGCGGGTCTACTGCGAGTAGGCCGCGCCGCCAGCTCCGAAGGAGGAGCGCTATGTTCAACTCCTGCGTCGATCCGACCGCGCCCGCGGCGCTTGATGAAGCCGAGGCCGTCGGCGAGGTGATCCTCCGCGCCCACCGCGCCTGGGCCGCGGGCGACGGGCGGTCCTACGCCGCCTGCTTCACCGCCGAGACCAGCGATGTCGCGTTCGCGGGCCTGTGCCGCGACGGCCGCGCCGCGAACGGCGAACTGCACGGCGCGCTGTTCAACTGCGCGGCCAGGGGCGCCGCGCTCGGCGGCGTCGTCGACGCGTTCGAGTGGCTGTCGGACGACGTCGCCCTGGTCCGCACCGCCTCGGACGGCCCCGCGGCCGGTTATCAGACCTACCTGATGGTCCGGCGGGACGGCGCGTGGCGGATCCGCTCGTTCCGGCACACGCGGGCAGACCCGGTGGCGTCCTGGCTCGCCCACACGCTGCGCCCCTCCCTCCCCTTCAAGGGAGGGTGGACGCCGCGCAGCGGCGGACGGGTGGGGGAGTCTGAAGCAACCACGATCGCCCGATCGCGCACGGCCCCGCACTCCCCCACCCTGATCGCTTCGCGATCCGTCCCTCCCCACGAGGGGGAGGGAAGAAAGCCTCACAGATTGAACAGCGCCGGATCGCCGCCTTGGGCGGCGGTGTTGATGCTGACCACGCGCTCCACGGCGAACCGGGTCAGGGCGTAGGGGCCGCCGGCCTTGGGGCCGGTGCCGGAGAGGCCCTCGCCGCCGAACGGCTGCACGCCGACCACCGCGCCGATGATCGAGCGGTTGACGTAAGTGTTGCCCGCCGGGACCAGCCGGCGGACCTCGTCCGCGAAGCTTTCCAGCCGGCTGTGCACGCCGAGCGTCAGGCCATAGCGCGTCGTCGCCAGCGTCTTCGCCACATCGGCGAGCCCGCCCGGCGGATAGCGCACCAGGTGCAGGATCGGGCCGAACACCTCGCGGGTCAGGAACTTCGCGCTGGGGATCTCGGCCAGGATCGGCGGGAACCAGAGCCCGGGTGGGACGTCGAGCCGGCGGACCACCTTGGCTTCGACGGAGAGCCGCGCGGCGTGCGCCTCCAGCGCCGCCTTCGCCGCCTCGTCGATGACCGGGCCGACGTCGGTGGCCGGATCGGCCGGATCGCCGACGATCAGCGCGCCCATGGCGCCGGCGAGGCCCTCCAGCAGTTCGTCGGCCGTCTCGTCCGGCACGATCAGCAGCCGCAGCGCCGAGCAGCGCTGGCCGGCCGAGCCGAACGCCGACAGCACCGCGTCGTCGATCACCTGCTCGCGCAGCGCCGTGGTGTCGACGAACATGGCGTTGAGCCCGCCGGTCTCGGCGATGAACGGTATGATCGGGCCTTCGCGCAGCGCCAGCCGGCGGTTGATCGCGAACGCGGTGTCGGTGCCGCCGGTGAAGGCGACGCCGTCGCAGCCCGGATGGGCGATCAGCGCCTGGCCGACGTGCTCGCCGTCGCCCGGCGTCAAAGCCAGCAGCCGGGGATCGAGGCCCGCCGCATGGAACAGGCGCACGGCCTCGGCGGCGACGCGCGGGGTCTGCTCGGCGGGCTTGGCGACCACCGCGTTGCCGGCCGCCAGCGCCGCGGCGACCTGGCCGGTGAAGATCGAGAGCGGGAAGTTCCACGGACTGATCGCGACGAAAACGCCGCGGCCGTGCAGCTGCGATGCCGTTGAACTCGCCGACCGGTCCGGGCAATGGCTTCGGTCCGGCGAAGTCGCGCGCGGCGATGGCGCCGTAGTAGCGGCAGAAGTCCGCCGCCTCGCGCACCTCGGCGACGCCGTCGGCCAGCGTCTTGCCGGCCTCGCGGGTCAGCAGCGCGACCAGCTCCGGCAGCCGCGCTTCCATCGCGTCGGCGACGGCGTTCAGCGTCTTCGCCCGAGCCGGACCGCCGGCGGCGTCCCAGGCGGGCTGGGCGGCGCGCGCCGCGGCGAAGGCAGCGTCGATGTCGGCGCGGCGTCGCATCGTTCGGGGAAGCCGGCAGTCCCTTCGCATCCAGCGTCGCGACCGCACCGGTGAGCCGTCCGCGCTCCGCAACGATGCTGAGGTCGACGCCGGCGGCGCCGCGCCGCTCGGGCAGAAATATGTCGCGCGGCTTCGGGATCTTCGGGTGCGGACCGGGCTGGGCGCGCACCGCCGCCAGCGGGTCGCCGGCGACCGTCTCGGCCGGCACCTCGTCGTCGAGCAGCGCGTGGACGAACGAGGTGTTGGCGCCGTTCTCCAGCAGGCGGCGCACCAGGTAGGGCAGCAGGTCCTCGTGGCCACCGACCGGGGCGTAGACGCGCAGCCGCAGCTCGGGCCAGCGGGCAGAGGCCGCCGCGTGCAGCGCCTCGCCCATGCCGTGCAGCCGCTGGCGCTCGCAGCGCACCCCGCGCCGCTCCGAGAGCTGACGCACCGCCGCCAGGGTGTGGGCGTTGTGGGTGGCGAACTGGCCGTAGAGCGCCGGCGCCGCGGCCAGCAGCCGGTCGGCGCAGACCAGGTAGCCGAGGTCGGTGGCGGCCTTGGTGGTGAACACCGGATAGTCGGGCCGCCCGCCGACCTGGGCGCGCTTGATCTCGGCGTCCCAATAGGCGCCCTTCACCAGCCGCACCATCAGCCGCCGGCCGCTGCGCCGCGCCAGCTCCGCGACCTGGTCGATCACCTCGGCCCCGCGCTTCTGGTAGGCCTGCACCGCCAGCCCCAGCCCGCGCCACTCGGCGTGCAGTTCCGGCGCCTCGGCCAGCTTCGCCAGCAGCTTCAGCGACAGCGCCAGCCGGTCGGCCTCCTCGGCGTCGAGGGTGAGGTTGATGTCGTGCTCGCAGGCGGCGGTGACGATCCGCAGCAGACGAGGGTAGAGTTCGTCGAACACGCGCTTTTCCTGGGTCGCCTCGTAGCGCGGATGCAGCGCCGAGAGCTTGACCGAGATGCCGTGGCCTTCCTCCGGCCCGTGCCCGCCGGCCGCCTCCCCCACCGCGGCGATCGCGTCGAGGTAGGCCGCCTCGTAACGCTCGGCGTCGGCGTAGGTGCGGGCGCCCTCGCCCAGCATGTCGAACGAGCAGATGAAGCCCGAGCGCGCCGCGCGCCGCAGCGCCGCATGGATCGTCCGCCCGAGCACGAACTGGTCGCCCATCACCCCGATCGCGGTGGCGACCGCGCGGCGGATCACCGGCTCGCCGATCCGCCCCGCGAGGCCGCGCAGGAACCCGGCGAGGTCGCGCCGGGCCCCCTCGTCCGGCTCGACCAGGCGGCCGGTCAGCATCAGGCCCCAGGTGCCGGCGTTGACGAACACGCTGTCGGAGCGGCCGACGTGGGCGGCCCAGTCGGCCGAGCCGATCTTCTCGGCGATCAGCGCATCGCGGGTCGCCTCGTCGGGGGTGCGCAGCAGCGCCTCGGCGAGGCACATCAGCGCCAGGCCCTCCGGCGTCGAGAGCCCGAACTCCTGCAGGAACCCCTCGACCACCCCCTGCCGCCGCGCCAGCCGCCGCGCCTCGTTGACCAACGTGACGGCGGTCGCCTTCACCTTGCCGGCGTCGGGACCGAGCGGCTCGGCCTTCAGCAACCGCGCGACGGCGGCGGTTTCGTCCTCGTACTTGCCCGCGTCCAGCGCGTCCCAGTCGATGGGCGCGACGACGGTGCTGGCGGTTGTGGGCATGGGCGCACAGCTAGGCGGGGCGCGCGGGAGTTGCAAGCGGGGGGTGGGTGGCGGCGATGTGGATGCCGCCCGGCGGGTGGACAAGGGGGCAGCCTCGGAATGTTCGCGGACGGAGTGAAAAGGCGACCTTGCGCAGGGCGGGCTTCCCGCTCACGGTCAGGTGATGGCGGCGCTGGAGATATTCATGGTGGCGAACATAAGGTCGGCTTCCGCAGCACTGTTCTCGTGCTTCGCACTTTCTTTTACAGGACCGGCCTCAAGCCACGAGGTAGTCTTTCGAGTTTTTCTCCACGACCCTAAAGAAATATCGTGCTCACACTGGATAATAGTTAGGAAAGCCAACGGTTCTGAAAGTAAAATTTCGGAGGCCTGGGCTCTCGGATACGCAACAGGTCTTGCTCAGAACGCGAACGTGGAGATCACGAATGCACAGATTCTGAAAGGGATCGACAAGGACTGCGCCGAACATCCTAACGGGAACATCCCGAACGCTGTGATCATTCTGATGCAAACCGCCTCAATGACTTCAACCGAGCCACCTCCGAAATAGGTCGCGAGAGGCGGCCGTTTGGCATGGAAAGTTGGTATCTGGGCACACTGCGCCGTCGTTCGCTTGACGGAGTGTGTTTCCGGAGCCCGAGCCGGGTCAAGGACGGCCCGGAGGGCCGCCGCCACGCGGCCGGCGGAGTCGGCGCTTGACCAGGATCGGGCTGCGGAAAAGGCTGGCGCTCAGGCGTTCGACGGCGGGCTCTGAGCTTGGCTCTCGAATGCTCTTCCCCTCGCCCAGCGAGGGGAAGTGTCGCAGGCGAGGCCCGCCAGGGCCGATGCGCGACGATGGGGAGACCGGCGGCGCAGAACTGAGCGCAACCACCGACACCTCCCCTCCGGCGTGTCTCGCCCTGGCGGGCTCGTCACACGCCACCTCCCCTCGCTCCGCGAGAGGAGGAGCACAGCCAGGTGTTGGCAAGGCGCCGCCGGGGTGGGAAACCAGCCGCGGGAGGACGCCCATGCCCGCTATGACCGACGACGCCGACCTGAGGGACTGGCCGTTCCTGCCGTCGCGGGCGATCAAGATCGTGCGGGGCGAGGGGGCGTGGCTGATCGCCGACGACGGGCGGCGGATCCTGGACGCCGCCGGCGGGGCGATCGTGGTCAACGTCGGCCACGGCCGCGCGGAGGTGATGGAGGCCGTCGCCACCGCCGGCGCGGCCTCGGCGTTCGTGGTGCCGACCTGGCGCACGCCGGAGCGCGAGGCGCTGGTGGAGCGGCTGCGGCGCGACTGGCTGCCGGAGGGCCTGCACCACGTCCACCTCACCAGCGGCGGCTCGGAGGGGGTGGAGGCGGCGGTGAAGATCGCGCTGCAGCACCACGCCGCGAAGGGCGACGCGGGCCGGGTGAAGGTGATGGCGCGCGAGCTCTCCTACCACGGCACCACGATCGCCATGGCCGGGCTCTCCGGACACGTCGGCCGCAAGCGGGGTCTCGAAGGCTTCCTGCAGAGCTACCCGGCCATCCCCACCCCGTCGCCGCTGCGTTGCCCGCTGGGGCGCCATCACCCGGATGCCGGCGCCCACTACCTCGCGGCCACCCGGGCGGCGATCGAGGCGCAGGGGCCGGAGCGCATCGCCGCGATCGTGTCCGAGCCGATCACCGGCTCCAGCGGCGGGGCGATCGTCCCGCCCGACGACTACCTGCCGGGCCTGCGCGCGCTCTGCGACGAGTTCGGCATCCTCCTGATCATCGACGAGGTGATGACCGGGTTCGGCCGCACCGGCGCCCGGTTCGGCGTCGATCACTGGGGCGTGGGGCCCGACATCCTGGTCTCCGGCAAGGGCCTCGGCGGCGGCTACGGCGCGATCTGCGGGGTGTTCGCCACCCGCGAGGTCGCGGCGCCGATCGCCGCGGCCGGCTTCGACGTGATGTTCCACACCTTCGCCGCCCTGCCCTCGGCCTGCGCCGCGGCCGACAAGGTGCTCGAGATCATGACGCGGGAGAACCTGACGGCGCGGGCGGCGGTGCTGGGCGAGCGGCTGTCGGCGCGGCTGCACGAGCGGCTGGACCAGCATCCGCACGTCGCCGAGGTGCGTGGGCGGGGCCTGCTGCAGGCGGTGGAGATCGTGAAGGACCGCGACACGCTCGAGCCGTTCGACGCCGCCGACCGGATCACCGCCCGGATCGTCGGCCACGGCCTCAACAACGGCGTCTTCTTCTACCCCGGCGGCACCGGCGCCGTGCGCGACATCCTCTGCCTCGGCCCGCCGCTGGTCTCGACCGAAGCGGAGATCGACCAGATGGCCGACGTGCTGGCGACGGCGATCGGGGAGGTGGTGGGCTAACCCCCTCCACCACCGCGCTGCGCGCGGCGGTCCCCCTCCCCCGTTTCGCTACGCTCCACGGGGCAGGAGCAAAGGTCCCCTGCTCCTGCCCCGCGAAGCGGGGGAGGTGGCGCGGCGCGCAACGCGCGACGTGACGGAGGGGGCGTCTGGCCGCGTCAGCGCTGCTTGATCCAATAAAGCGCCGCCTGCACGACGCCCTGCGCCGCCTCGTCCGCATCACGCATCACGTCCCCCGCAGGACAGCGCACCATGCGGTAGCCGAGGCGTTCCAGATACGCCGACCGCGCCGCGTCGCGGGCGATCTGGCCGTCCTCGGTGTGATGCGCGCCGTCGACTTCGACCACGAGCCGGGCGGCGGCGCAGTAGAAGTCGGCGATGTAAGGACCGATGGGGTGCTGGCGGCGAAAGGTGGGACCTTCGCCGCGCAAGAGCCGCAAACGGGTCCAGAGGAGCACCTCTGGCGGGCTCATCGCTTTGCGGAAGCCTTTGGCTCGCCTGTGAGTGTCTTTGGCCGACCTCATAAGGTCAGAGTAGCGGCGAGACGCCCCCTCCGTCACTCGGCGCTACGCGCCGCGCGCCACCTCCCCCGCTTCGCGGGGCAGGAGCGAGGGTTGGGGGGCTCAGAATGGAAACGGGCGCGCCTTGTGGGCGCGCCCGCTCAGTTTCCGCGGGGTCGGCTGGATCAGTAGCCGTTGATCCGGGCGTAGCGGTCGCGGTGGTAGGCCTGGCCGCCGAAGGTGGCTTCCGCGGCGCGGGCGCGCTTCAGGTAGAAGCCGGCGTCATGGGCGTCGGTCATGCCGATGCCGCCGTGCATCTGGACCATCTCGTTGGAGACCAGGTGCAGCGTGTCGCCGACCTTGGCCTTGGCCAGCGAGACCAGTTCCGGCACGTCGGGGCTGTCGTTGTCGATCGCGGCCAGCGCCGCCTCGACGCAGGAGCGGGCCAGTTCGAGGTCGGTGAACATCTTGGCCGCGCGGTGCTGCAGCGCCTGGAACGAGCCGATCACCTGGCCGAACTGCACGCGGGTCTTCAGGTAGTCGAGCGTGGTCTCGAACGCCTGGATCGCCGAACCCAGCATTTCGGCCGAAAGCCCGGCGCGGGCGCGGTCGAGCACCTTCTCCAGCAGCGCGTAGCCCTTGTCCGCTTCGCCCAGGACCGCGTCGCCGCCGACCGCGACGTTCTCGAAGCTGACGATCGCGGCGCCCCGGCTGTCGGCCAGCTTCAGCGCCTTGCGCGAAACGCCCTTGGCGTCGGCGGGCACGAGGAACAGCGTGATGCCGTCCTTGTCGCCCGGCTTGCCGGCGGTGCGGGCCGAGACCACGAACACGTTCGCGGCCATGCCTTCGAGCACGAAGGTCTTCTTGCCGGAGAGGCTGTAGCCGGCGCCCGACTTGGCCGCGGCCAGCGCGGCCTTTTCCGGCGCGTGGTGCGGGCCTTCCTCGATCGCCAGCGTGCCGACCGCTTCGCCGGCGGCGATCTTCGGCAGCCAGGCTTCCTTCTGTGCGGCGCTGCCGCCGAGGATCAGTGCGCTGGCGGCGGCGAGCGCGGTGGCCAGCAGCGGCGAGGCGGTCAGCGTGCGGCCGGTCTCCTCCAGCACCAGGCCGAGGCTCAGGTAGCCGAAATCGGAGCCGCCGTATTCCTCGGGGATGATCACCCCGGTCCAGCCCATCTCCGCCATCTCGCGGAAGGCGGCGGGGTCGTAGCCGAGCGGCGCGCCGCTATCGCGCATCTTGCGGAACGCGGACACCGGGGACTTTTCCTGGGTCCAGGTGCGCGCCGCGTCGCGCAGCATGCTCTGTTCTTCGGTCAAAACGGCCATGTTCTTGTTTCCTCTAGTTCGATGAAGGACCCAAGGGATCGGGCAGGCCCAGGATCCGCTTGGAAATGATGTTGCTCTGGATTTCCTGCGAGCCACCGAAAATGGTGGTGGCCTTGCCGCCGAGCCAGCCGCGCACGGTGGAGAGCTCGTTCTCGGTAAAGTCGTCGCCTTCCCAGCCGAGGCCCTGGGTTCCCATCACCTCGAGCAGCAGTTCGGCCCGGTCCTGACCGACCTTGGTGCCGGCGTTCTTCATGATCGAGGTCGTGGCGCTGGGGCCCTGGTTGGACTTCGACTCCGCCATCATCCGGAAGGCGGTGAGCTGGAACGCCTTGGCGTCCATCTCATGGCCGATGATGCGCGAGCGCAGGTCAGGATCGTCGATGCGGCCTTTTTCGTCCGTGCCGACGTAGGTCTTGGCCGCCGCGGCCGGCGAGCCGCCGACGCCGAAGATGTTGTTGCCGCCGCCGCCGCCGCTGCCGCCGCCACCGATGCCGCTGCGCTCGTGCTGCAGCAGGCGCTTGGCGATGGTCCAGCCGCCGTTCAGCGGCCCGACCAGGTTCTCCTTCGGCACCTTCACGTCGGTGAAGAAGGTCTCGCAGAACGGCGAGGCGCCGGCGATCAGCCGGATCGGCCGCACCTCGACGCCCGGATCGTGCATGTCGATCAGCAGGAACGAGATGCCCTCGTGCTTCTTGGAGGTGTCGGTGCGCACCAGGCAGAAGCACATGTCGGCCCACTGGCCGCCCGAGGTCCAGATCTTCGAGCCGTTGACCAGGAAGTGGTCGCCCTTGTCCTCGGCCTTGGTCGAGAGCGAGGCGAGGTCGGAGCCGGCGCCCGGCTCGGAGAAGCCCTGGCACCAGCGCACTTCCTGTTTGGCGATGGCGCGGATGTGCTTCTGCTTCTGCTCCTCGTTGCCGTACTCGAGCAGGGTCGGGCCGAACATCATCGTGCCCATGCCGCCGATCGGGTTCCAGGCCCCGAGGCGGTTCATTTCCTGCTGCAGCACGCGCGCCTCGGCCGGGGAAAGCCCGCCGCCGCCGTACTGCTTGGGCCAGGTCGGAACCCCCCAGCCCTTGTCGCCCATGGCCTTGGTCCAGGCCTTGATGTCGGCGTCGTCGGGGCTTGCGTCCTCGATGTACGCCATGGCGCTCTTGCCCTTAAGCGAGACGGGAAAATTCGCCTCCAGCCAGGCCTTGGCGTCGGCGCGGAAGGCGTCGATGTCGCCTCCGAAATCAGCCATTTGAATTCAATCTCCTCGGGCAGTCGGCCCCGCGGGACCAGACCAGATTATCGACGTTTAGGTGGAATGGGTGGTGTCGGGAAGTCCCAGGATGCGTTTTGCGATGATGTTGTTCTGCACCTCCTGCGAGCCGCCGGCGATGGTGCCGGACTTGCTGCGCAGCATCACCCGCATGGCGCTGATCTCGTGCTCGCTGAACGCATCGCCGCCCCAGCCGACGCCCTGATGGCCCATGATCTCGACCGCCAGCTCGGCCTTCTCCTTGCGCAGCATGGTGCCGGCGTTCTTCATGATCGAGGAGGTGGCGCTGGGGCCGCGATTGGACCTGGCCTCCAGAGCGATCCGCTCGCCGGTGAGGGCGTGGGCCTTGGAGTCCATCAGGTGATGGGTGATGCGGCTGCGCAGGTCGGCGTCGGAGAGCCGGCCCTCGTCGTCGACGCCGACGTAGGTCTTGGCCAGCTCGTTGATCGGGGGACCGGCCAAGGCGCCCGGCCCGGCCTGGCCGGCGCGGGCCGGCGAGCCGATGCCCTGGCGTTCGAACTGCAAGAGGCGCTTGGCGATGGTCCAGCCGCCGTTGAGCGGGCCGACCAAGTTCTCCTTCGGCACCCTCACGTCGGTGAAGAAAGTCTCGCAGAACGGCGTGGTGTCGTTGATCAGCCGGATCGGCCTGGGCTCGACGCCGGGCGTCTTCATATCGATCAGCAGGAAACTGATGCCCTCGTGCTTCTTGGCCTTGGGGTCGGTGCGGACCAGGCAGAAGCACCAGTCGGCGTACTGCGCGCCCGAGGTCCAGATCTTCTGGCCGTTGACCAGGAAGTGGTCGCCCTTGTCCTCGGCCCTGGTCTGCAGCGAGGCGAGGTCGGACCCGGCGCCGGGCTCGGAGAAGCCCTGGCACCAGCGCAGTTCGCCCTTCACGATCGGCGGGATGTGCCGGCGCAGCTGCTCGTCGTTCCCATACTCGAGCAAGGTCGGGCCGAACATGCCGACGCCCATGCCGCCGATCGGGTTCGGCGCGCCGGCGCGGGCGAGCTCGGCCGCCACGATCCGCGCCTCGGCCGGCGAGAGCCCCCCGCCGCCGTACTCGGTCGGCCAGGTCGGCGTCCCCCAGCCCTTCTCGCCCATCCGCCTGCGCCACAGCTCGGCGTCAGCGCTGGACGTGGGCGCCGCCTCGGGATCGGCCGGTTTGTCGGCGTCGATCCGCAGCGAGGCGGGGAAGTTGGCCTCGATCCAGCTGCGCACCTCGGCGCGGAAGGGTTCCAGGTCGCCGCCGAAATCAGCCATGTCGGGCTCCTGCAGCTCGTTCGCCCCTGCGGCGGACGAGATCAGACACGCTGGCCTCCGCCGACGGCGCCGGCGTTCGCCTGTGGCGGCTCGGGCAGTCCCAGGATGCGCTTGGAGATGATGTTGTTCTGAACCTCGTAGGAGCCGCCGGCGATCGTGCCGGCCTTGCCGCCGAGCCACGTGCGCACGATGGCGATCTCGTCGTCGGTGAAGTCGTCGCCGCCCCAGCCGAGCCCCTGGGCGCCCATGATTTCCAGGGCGAGCTCGGCGCTGTCGCAGCGCACCTTCGAGCCGACGTTCTTCAGGATCGACGACGCGGCGGTCGGGCCGCGGTTGGAGCGGTCCTCGAGGGCGAGCCTGCGGCCGGTGAGCGCGAAGGCCTGCGCCTCCATCAGGTGGTCGGTGAGGCGCCGGCGCAGGTCCGCGTCGGCGAGGCGGCCGTCCTCGTCGACGCCCACGTAGGTCGTCGCCATCTCGTTCAGCGGGCCGCCTGCCATCGAGGAGCGCGACGAGCCGCCGCCGGCGCCGGAGATGCCGCTGCGCTCGTGCTGCAAGAGCCGCTTGCCGACCGTCCAGCCGGCGTTCAGCGGCCCGACCAGGTTCTCCTTCGGCGCCTTGGCGTCGGTGAAGAAGGTCTCGCAGAACGGCGATGAATCGTTGATCAGCCGGATCGGCCGCGGCTCGACCCCCGGCTGGTGCATCGGGATCATCAGCATGCTGATCCCCTCGTGCTTCTTCGCCTTCGGGTCGGTGCGGACCAGGCAGAAGCACATGTCGGCGTACTGCGCGCCGCTGGTCCAGATCTTCTGGCCGTTGATCAGCCAGTGGTCGCCCTTGTCTTCCGCCTTGGTCTGCAGCGACGCGAGGTCGGAGCCGGATCCGGGCTCGGAGTAGCCTTGGCACCACCGCACCTCGCCGCGGGCGATCCGGGGAATGTGCTCCTGGATCTGCGCCTCGGTGCCGTATTCGAGCAGCGTCGGGCCGAACATGATCACGCCCATGCCGCCGATCGGGTTGATCGCGCCGATGCGGCCCATCTCTTCGTAAAGGACCCGCGTCTCGGCGGGGGACAGGCCGCCGCCGCCGTACTGCTTGGGCCAGGTCGGCACGCCCCAGCCCTTCTCGCCCATGCGCTGGCGCCAGAGCTCGACGTCGCCCTCGGCCTTCGCGCCCCCGCCCAGCCAGGCGGTCAGCGGCGCCGGATCATCGCGCAGGGACTGCGGATAGTTCGCCTCGAGCCAGTTGCGCGCCTCGGTCCGGAACGCCTCAAGTTCAGTCGCGCCGAAATCCGCCATGTCGTCCTCCACCTTCACTTCTTTCTCCTCCCCCAGAGGGGGAGGGGGACCACGAAGTGGTGGAGGGGGCCGCCGCCGCCTCGATGGTCCTCGTTGTCTTGTCGCCCAAGCAAACCACTCAGCGCGGTGGGCTGCAACGCCCCCTCCACCACTTCGTGGTCCCCCTCCCCCGCACTCTTCGGTGCGGTGGAGGAGACATTCACGTCGACTGGGTCGTGTCCGGCAAGCCCAGGATGCGCTTGGAGATGATGTTGCTCTGGATCTCCTGGGAGCCGCCGAAGATGGTCGTCGCCTTGCCGCCCAGCCATGAGCGCACGGCCGAGCGCTCGTCGGCGGTGAAGTCGTCGCCGTCCCAGCCGAGGCCCTGCGAGCCCATGATCTCCAGGGTCAGCTCGGCGCGCTCCTGGCCGATCCAGGTGCCGGAGTTCTTCATCACCGAGGTGGTGGCGCTGGGGTTGAGGTTGCCGCGCGCCTCAGCCAGCGCCCGCTGAATCGTCAGAGCGTGGGCCTTGGCGTTGATCATGTGGGCGGAGAGGCGCGAGCGCAGATCGGCGTCGGCCAGCCGGCCCTTGTCGTCGACGCCGACATACTTCTTGGCGATGTCGGCGATGGAGACCGCGCCGCCCATCATCCGCGCGCCGCCCTGGCCGGAGCGTTCGTGCTGCAGCAGGCGCTTGCCGATGGTCCAGCCGCCGTTCATCGGCCCGACCATGTCGTTCTTCTCGACCCGGGCGCCGGTGAAGAAGGTCTCGCACTGGCCGGAGGCGCCCGAGATCATCCGGATCGGGCGGGCTTCGACCTTCCCGGGCTGATGCATGTCGATCAGCACGAACGAGATGCCCTCGTGCTTCTTGGCCTTCGGGTCGGAGCGGACCAGGCAGAAACACCAGTCGGCGAAGTGGGCGCCGGAGGTCCAGATCTTCTGGCCGTTCACCTCCCAGTGGTCGCCCTTGTCTTCGAGCTTGGTCTGCAGCGAGGCGAGGTCGGAGCCGGAGTTCGGCTCGGAATAGCCCTGGCACCAGCGCAGCTCGCCGCGGCAGATCGCCGGCAGGTGGCGCAGCTTCTGGTCCTCGGTGCCGTATTCCAGCAGCGTTGCGCCGAACATGCCCGGGCCCATGCCCTGGATCGGGTTGGTCACGCCGAGGCGGTTCATCTCCTGCTGCAGCACCCGCGCCTGGGCGTTCGAGAGGCCGCCGCCGCCGTATTCCTTCGGCCAGGTTGGCGTGCCCCAGCCCTTCTCGCCGATCCGCTTGCGCCAGAGGTCGGTATCGGCCGTAGGCCGAACGCCGGCTTCCATCTGCTCCATGGTCAGCTCGGGCTGCTTGCGCACGCCTTGCGGCGCATTCTCTTCCAGCCAGGCCCGCGCCTCGGCGCGGAAGGCCTCCAGTTCGGTGTCGACGCCAAAATCGGCCATTGAAATATCTCCTACCTTCCAAATTCTCGCGCGGCGGTCCGTCAGTCCCGCCTTCTAAAACCAGCTTGGGCTCCGTCATTGCCGGTCGGAGCGCGAAGCGCGGAGCGCCGGCAATCCATGCACGCCACCCGGCGATCGCGTGCCTGGATGGCCGGGACAGGCCCGGCCATGACGTTCAGGGACTGCTCTGTCCGCACTTCAACCTGCTCTAATTGGTCTTGGGGTCCGGCAAGCCTAGCACGCGCTTGGCGACGACATTGAGGTTGATCTCCGACGAGCCGCCCTCGATCGAGTTGGCCTTGGCGCGCAGCCAACTGCGCACGCTGGCCAGTTCCTCCCTGTCGAAGCCCTCGCCGTCCCAGCCGAGGCCGCTGTGCGCCCATCGCCTCGATGGTCAACTCGGTGCGCTCCTGGGCGATCTTGGCGCCGGCGTACTTCATGATCGAGCTGGCGGCCGACGGGCCCTGGTTGGACTTCGCCTCCTCCCCGGCGCGGCGCACGGTGAGCTGGAACGCCTTGTTCTCCATCTTGTGCTCGATCAGCCGGCGGCGGTAGTCGGCGTCGGCGAGCCGGCCGTCGTCGTCCAGGCCGACGTACTTCTTGGCGTAGTCCTCGACCGCCATGGTCGCGCCGGGCGCGCCGATGTTGCCGGCGCCGAGGCCGGCCGAGATCGAGTCCCGCTCGAACTGCAGCAGCCGCTTGCCGACGGTCCAGCCGCCGTTCAGCGGCCCCCACTGGTTCTCCTTCGGCACCTTCACGTCGGTGAAGAAGGTCTCGCAGAACGGACTGGTGCCGTTGATCAAGAGGATCGGCCGCACCTCGACGCCGGGCGAATGCATGTCGATCATCAGGAACGAGATGCCCTCGTGCTTCTTGGCCTTCGGGTCGGTGCGCACCAGGCAGTAGCACCAGTCGGCGTACTGGGCGCCGGAGGTCCAGATCTTCTGGCCGTTGACCAGGTAGTGGTCGCCCTTGTCCTCGGCCTTGGTCTGCAAGCTGGCGAGGTCGGAGCCGGCGCCCGGCTCGGAGTAGCCCTGGCACCAGCGCAGCTCGCCGCGGCAGATCGGCGGGATGTGTTTCTGCTTCTGCGCCTCGGTGCCGTACTCGAGCAGCGTCGGGCCGAACATCGAGACGCCCATGCCGCCGATCGGGTTGCGCGCGCCGATCCTGGCCATCTCCTCGGCCAGCACGCGGGCTTCCTGGCGCGAAAGGCCGCCGCCGCCATACTGCTTCGGCCAGGTCGGGACGCCCCAGCCCTTGGCGCCCATCCGCTCGCGCCACAGCTTCGCGTCGGCGCTCTCCTCCATGCCGCCCATCGCCGCGGCCATCTGGGCCATCGGCGTCTTCTTCAGGCTCTCGGGGAAGTTCGCCTCAAGCCACGACCGGGCTTCCAGCCGGAAGGCCTCGGCGTCGCCGCCAAAATCCGCCATGACAATCCCACTCCAAACAAACGTTCGAATTCGAAATACGTAATAGGCGCGCTGAAATTGCGCGCAAGGCGCCGAGCCTACTTCGGATCGGGCAGCCCGAGCACTCGTTTCGACACCACGTTCAGGTTCACCTCCGAGGTGCCGCCCTCGATCGAATTGGCCTTGGCGCGCAGCCAGCCGTGCACGGCGGTGATCTCGCCGTCGGTGAAGCCCTCGCCCGCCCAGCCGAGGCCCTGCGCGCCCATCGCCTCGACCATCAGCTCGGAACGCTCCTGCGCGAAGGCGGCGGCCGCGTACTTGATGATCGAGGTGGCGGCCGAGGGGCCGTTGCTGGCGCGGCTCTCGGCCCCGATCCGGGCGACCGTCAGACCGAAAGCCTGGAAGTCCATCTTGTTGCGGGTGATCCGGCCGCGCAGATCGGCGTCGGCCACCGCGCCGGTCTCGTCGGTCCCGACGTAGCGCTTGGCGATCTCGCCCAGGTCGCCGGCCGCGCCGCCGGCCCCGCCCCCGCCGCCGAAGCCGCCGGAGATGTTCTGGCGCTCGTATTGCAGCAGCCGCTTGGCGATATCCCAGCCCTTGTTGAGCTGGCCGACCAGGTTCTCCTTGGGGATCTTCACGTCGGTGAAGAAGGTCTCGCAGAACGGGCTCTCGCCGCTGATCAGCTGGATCGGCCGCGTCTCGACGCCGGGCGTGGCCATGTCGATCAGCACGAACGAGATGCCCTCGTGCTTCTTGGCCGCCGGGTCGGTGCGCACCAGGCAGAAGCACCAGTCGGCCCGGTTGGCGTAGCTGGTCCAGATCTTCTGGCCGTTGATCAGCCAGTGGTCGCCCTTGTCCTCGCAGCGGGTCTGTAGCGACGCCAGGTCGGAGCCGGCGCCCGGCTCCGAGTAGCCTTGGCACCAGCGGATCTCGCCCTGGACGATCTGCGGGATGTACTTCGACTTCTGCGCCTCGTTGGCGAACTCCAGCAGCACCGGCCCCAGCATCCAGATACCGAACGAGACCAGCGGCGGGCGGTAGCGGGCCAGTTCCTGCTCGACGATCCGCGCCTTGTCGGGCGCAAGCCCGCCGCCGCCGTACTGGGCGGGCCATGCGGGCGCGGTCCAGCCCTTGGCGGCGACGCGCTTCATCCAGACGATCTGCGGATCGTCGGAGCCGGCGAACGCGCGGCCGCCCCACATCGCCTCCTCGCGGCCGGCGACGGGGCTCGCCAGCTCCGGCGGATAGTTGGCCTTCAGCCAGTCGCGGACCTCGACGCGAAAGGCGTCGAGCTCGCCGCCGAAATCGGCCATGTCGGTCCTCCGGAGTGTTCCTGGCGGCTACATTAGCGTGCGACGGGCGCCGGACAAGCTTGGCCGGCATGCCGCGCTCGCGAATAGGTTATAGTGCGGCGAAGCGGGCGAGGCCGCCGAAGGAGCCAGATGCGCGTCCTGCGCGAATACCGACCGGTCGCGGTGATGCTGGCGCCGTGGGTGCTGGCGCTGGCGGTCGCCGGGGCCGGCGTGATGCTGCTGTTCTCCGGGGCGACCCCGACCGACCCGATGCGGTTCCTCTGGCTCGCCCGCTACACGCCGCTGCTCCTGATCGAGATCAGCCACTTCCTCTCCAGCATCCTCGGCCTGGTGCTGGTGATGATGGCGTTCGGGCTCAGCCGGCGGCTGGGCGCCGCCTGGATGGTCGCCGTGCTGCTGCTGCCGATCGGGGCGGCGCTGGCGCTGCTGAAGGGCTTCGAGTGGGAGGAGGCGGCGATCCTGCTGACGGTGTTCGCCGCCCTGCTGCCGTTCCGGGGCGCGTTCCCGCGGGCGGCGCGGCTGACGCGGATGGAGGTGACGCCGGGATGGATGTTCTCGGCCCTGGCCGCAATGGCCGGCTCGGCGATCGTCGGCTGGTGGTCGTTCCAGAACGTCGACTACGGCCAGCAGACCTTCCTGGGCGCGATCTTCGATCCGGGCGCCGACGCCGCCCGCGCCGTCCGCTCTTCGGCCGCCGCCGCGGTGCTGCTGCTGGCGTTCGGGCTCTGGCGGCTGATGGCGACGCCGGCGATGCCGCGCGTGGCCGGCGAGGACGACCCGGATTTCCTCAGGGTCCGCGCGATCCTCGCCACGGCGGAGGACGCCGAGCCGGGATCCAACCTGGCCCTGCTGGGCGACAAGCGGTTCCTGTTCTCCGAGTCGGGCGGTTCGTTCCTGATGTTCGGCGTCCGCGGCCGCTCCTGGATCGCGATGGGCCCGCCGGTTGGGCGACGCGACGAGCGCACCGCGCTCTACTGGCGCTTCCGCGAACTGGCCGACGCGCACGCCGCCCGCCCCGGCTTCTACGCGCTGGGACCGGACGACCTGCCCGACCTGGTCGACCTCGGCTTCTCGATCCAGAAGATCGGCGAGAGCGCGGCCGTGCCGCTGGCCAGCTTCTCCCTCGAGGGCCGCCGGCGCGGCAACCTGCGCCGCAGCTGGCGCAAGACCGGCGAGGAAGGCGCGACGTTCGAGGTGCTGGGCCCGGGCGAGGTGTGCGCTGTGATGGATGAGCTCAAGGCGCTCTCCAACGCCTGGCTCGCCCACCACCCCGGCGACGAGAAGACGTTCAGCCTTGGCCATTTCGAGCCCGCCTACGTCGCCGAGTTCCCCGTTGCGGTGGCGCGCCTCGAGGGTCGGATCGTCGCCTTCGCCACCCTATGGATCACGGCGCACAAGGGCGCGTTCTCGATCGACCTGATGCGCTACGACGACAGCGCGCCGAAGGACGTGATGGACTTCCTGTTCGTCGAGCTGATCGCCTGGGGCGCGGCGCAGGGGTTCCAGGCGTTCGACTTCGGCATGGCGCCCCTGGCCGGGCTGGACGGACGGCCGCTGGCGCCGATCATGTCGCGGGTCGGGCGCCTGCTCTTCGAGCGCGCCGAGGACATCTACAACTTCCAGGGCGTGCGCCGGTTCAAGGACAAGTACGACCCGCTTTGGAGTCCGCGCTACATCGCCGCAGCGCGCAAATGGGCGATCCCGATCCTGCTGGCGGACGTCGGCCTGCTCTCGTCGGGCGGCGTCGCCGGCCTCACCCGGCGGGGGCGCAAATCGGAAGACCGCGCCCAGCCGCCGCGACAGGCTGCGTAAGGCCAGAACGCCACCATCCCGCGAGCCAGGCAGGCGTTGGAACCTGGCGACGCGGGATTCGAATCGCCCTAGTCAAACGCAGCTTGTGTAAGGGCGAGGCGCGAGACCTGTTTTAACTCCCGATTAACCACACCAGAACAGCCTGCAAGACTGTTGGACGGGGCTGCCGAACGTCCAGGGTTGTGTGCGGTTGTCGCAACATGTTGCGTGCTCCACTCGTTTACACACTAGGAATTGGTGGTTAGCGTCCGAACTCCGTGCTGGGAGATCGATTCGGATGACCGCGGGGGCTCCTCGGAACGCCAGGTACATGGACGCCTCAAGCCGTGAAACGGCCGAGGATCTTGCTCGCCGTTCCGGCATGACTTTGAACGAGTGGGTGTCTCGGCTGATGGCCGATGGGCCGGAAGACGCCACCTCGCAGGATTACTTCAACCAGTCCTCAAACAACTATGTCGCCCAGCAGCGCGACGCCGGTGCGCCGCGCTATGAGGCCCCGGGACACCCCGCCGACGAGATCGGCCGCGTTTCCCAGGCGATCGAGCGCCTGTCGGACCGCATCGCTACCGCCGAAAGCCGGCAGGCGCTGGCGATCTCCAGCGTCGAACGCTCGGTTCGCGACGTGATCGCCCGCATCGACGCCGCCGAGCGCGAGCAGATGCAGGTCGCCGCCCGCTTCGAGGGTGAAATTCAAGATGTGAAGGCCGAGGCCGCGCGCTTCGGCGACCGCATGCGCCGCATGGAGGAGGAGGCCGTCGGTCCGCGCTCCGCCGAGGCGCTGAAGGCGCTGGAAGGCGCGCTCGGCAAGGTCGCCGGCCACGTCTACGAAGGCGACAAGCACGCCCGCGAGATGCTGGGCGCGCTGCGCGAACGGGTCGAGCGCCTCGATTCGTCCGATGCGGCGACCGCCGGCGCGATCCGCGACCTGAAGCAGAGCTGCACCGCGCTGGATGATCGCCTGAACCTGGCGGCAGTGGGCAATGATGGCGGCGTCGAGCAGGCCGCCGAGAATCTCTCCGCCCGCGTCGAAGCGGTCCGCGAGGACCTGGGCCGCCAACTCGCCGCCGCCGCCGACGCCCGGTTCGACCGGGTCGAGCAGGCGCTGGCCGAGATGAGCGAACATGTGCGCTCCGCCGAGCAGCGCTCGGCCGGCGCCGTGGAGCGCATGGGTCGCGAGGTGCTCGAGGTCGCCCAGGCGCTCAGCCGCCGCGTCCACAGCGTCGAGCGCACCAACGCCGAAGCCGCCGACCGCGTCAGCGCCGAGGTCTCGCGCATCACCGGCGCGGTGGAAGACCGCCTCGCCCGCGCCGACACCATCCAGGCTCAGGCGCTGGAAAAGCTGGGCGCCGAGATCGCCCGCATCACCGAGCGTCTCGCCGAGCGCATCGCCAACGCCGAGCGGCGCTCCGCGCAGGCGATCGACGATGTCGGCGAACAGGTCGCCCGCGTCACCGAGCGGGTCAGCCTGCGCCACGAGCAAGCGAACAGCGAACTGGTCGAACGCATCCGCCAGAGCGAGGAGCGCACCGCGCGCCTGCTGGAGGACGCCAGGCAGAAGATCGACGACCGCCTGGCCGAGACCTCGCGCCGGATCGCCGACGCGCCGCGTCAGACCCGCTACGACGACGCCGACGAAGCCCTGTTCGGCGAGGGCCCTTTCCCTGGTTTCGAGGCCCCGCCCGCCGAACGCCCGTCGCTGCGCGAACCGGAGGCCGAGCCGTTCGCCGCGCCGCCGAGCTACGCCCAACCAGCGCCTTCGGTGGCCCCCGCCAGCTTGGCTCAATCCGCGCCGAAGGCGTTCGACGATGAAGATTTCGAGGCCGCCGCGACATTCGCGCCGGCGCCGAGCGCTCAGATCGAACCCGGGGCGGCGGTCGCCGCGCCAGAACACGCGCCTGAGCCCGAACCGTCCTACCGGGTCGCGTCCCGTGCGATGGGCGACCTCGACGAGGTCGAGCTGGAGCCCAACGTCGGCTTCGACGTCGACGACGAGCTGATCGGTCCGGCGACCCATGTGTTCGGCTCGACCTCGGCCGCGCCGCCGACGCCTGCGGCGCACAAGGCCCCTGGCTGGGACCCTGTCCCGGTCGCTGAACCGGTTGCGGACCCGGCCTCGGGCTGGGCGCCCGTCTCGGCCGTCGCGGCGGACACCAACCTGTCGCCGGCCCTGTCCGACCTGCTGGCGGAAACCTCGGCGTCGGCGCCGTCCCAGCCGCAGTTGCACGATGACGAGGACGAGGACGACGACGCCTACTTCGACGCCGCCGCGGCGCGCCGCGAGCATGTGGAAGAGGAACCGCTCGAAGCCCCGATCGAAGAGACCCCGGCGCTGACCACCCGCGAGGTGATCGAGCGCGCCAGGGCCGCCGCACGCGCCGCCAACGATCGCGACATCGCGTCCAAGCCCCGCGGCGCGGCGCGTCCGGGCGACGACTCGGTGCTGCAGAGCCTCAGCTTCGGCCGCGCCCGCAAGCGCACGGTCGGCGGCACGGGCGGCGCCCTGATGGTCGCCAGCGCGTTGGCCGCCGTTGGCCTCTCCGCCGGCGGCTACATGCTGTTCGACGGCAAGGCGGACGGCAAGCTGACGAAGCATGGCGCCGACGGCCTTTCCGTACTCCAGGGCCATGCGAGCGACATCGCGCCCGCCCCGCAGGGCAGCGCCCCGCTCGCCGCCGTGGCCCTGGCGCCCAAGCCGGCGACCGAAGCCGCGCCGGCGCCCGATCTGTCGCAGGCCTATTCCGCCGCCGTCGCCAGGGTGGCGGCGGGCCAGGCGGGCGGCCTGATCGAAGTGCGCAAGCTGGCCGACGGCGGCTATGCCCCGGCGCAGTTCTACCTCGCCGAACTGTATCAGGACGGCAGGGCCGGGCTGAAGAAGGACGCCATCGAATCGAGGCGCTGGCTCGAGCGGGCCGCCGACGGCGGCGACCGCACCGCCATGCACAACCTGGCGCTCGACCTGCACGAAGGCGTCGGCGGCGCCCGCAGCACGACGCAGGCGGCCGAATGGTTCCGCCGCGCGGCCGAGCTTGGCCTGCTGGACAGCCAGTTCAATCTGGCCGCCATCTACGAACACGGCGACGGCGTCGCCGCGAACCCGGCCGAGGCGTACAAGTGGTACCTGATCGCCAGCCGCACCGGCGACGCCGAGGCCAAAGCCGGGGCGCTCCGGGTCCGCGCCGGGCTGACCCCGGACGCCCGCGCCGTCGCCGAACGCGCCGCCGGCGAGTTCCAGCCGACCGCGGCCAATCCGGCGACGATGCCGACGGTCGCGGCCGCCAGCTCGCCCGACGTCGTCACCGCCCAGCGCGCGCTGAACCAGCTCGGCTACTACCAAGGCCCCACCGACGGCGTCGCCTCCCAGGCGCTGCACCTGGCGCTGGCCAACTACCAGCGCGACCAGGCCCTGCCGATGAGCGGCAACCCGGACGCGGCCACGATCGCCAAGCTCTCGGTCTATACCCGCTAGCTACCGGCGGCTCCTCCGTGATCGCCGTCTTGATGTTTCATGACGCCGAACTATCTCACGGGAAACGGAGCAGCTGATGGGCCAGACCCGCGAGAAATTCGCCACTCAGGTGGATCGGGAATTGCTCGCCGACGTGCGTGCGCTGGCGAAGGCCGAGGGCCGGCAGTTGCAGGCGCTTGTCGATGAAGCCTTCGCCGCGCTGATCGAGCAGCGACGCCAGTCACGCCCCCGTTCGCACGTGATGGACGCTTATCGGGCAAGTCACCGGCGCTTCGGTCCGCTCTACCAGAAGCTCGCGAAGTGACGGACTACCTCACGGTCGCCGACCTGCTGGCGATCCACGAGGACCTCATCATCAGGTACGGTGGCGCTCAGGGCGTCCGTGACGCCGGGCTGCTCGAAGCGGCGCTGTTCCGGCCTCAGACTGGCTACTACAGCGACGTCATCGCGGAGGGTGCTGCGCTCTGGGAGAGTCTTTCGCAGAACCATCCGTTCGTCGACGGCAACAAGCGAGCTGCCTTTGCGGCGACACTCGTCTTCCTGGCGATCAACGGCGTCCAGCTGGTCGCCGACTCCGAACAGGCATGGGGATTCCTTGGTCCGCTTTACGAGCGCAACGTCGTGGAGTTCACGGCGCTAGAGACCTGGCTGCGCGCCAATACAAAGCAGCGTCGCGGCTAGTCCGGCCGCAGCTGGGCCCAGCCGACCGGGTGCGTGCGTCCCGCGCCAAGCGCCACCGCGAGCGGCGGGCGTCGAAACAGGCCGGAGAATGCGCGGTCGCGCACGTTGAGCCCGCCGGCGAAGGCGCCGAACGCCGGCATCACCAGCCGCTCGCCGTCGGTGACGAAGCAGCGGCGGCGCACGCGGCCGACACGGCCCTGAACCTTCGCGCTGGGATGCAGGTGGCCGGCGACCTCGCCGAACCGCGGCGTCGCCGCGGGCTCGTGGACCAGGGTCAGACCTGCGGCGCTCCAGGATGCGGCGACCTGGCCTGGCAGCGCCCGCGGCCCATCGGCGTCGTGGTTGCCGACGATCCAGACCAGATCGGCGACCGCCGCGACGGTCGCCAGGGTACGGACGTCCTCGGCGCCGAGGCGGCGCTCACCCTCGCCGTCATGGAATGTGTCGCCGAGAAACAGGACCGCCCGCGGACGCAGCTGGGCGGCCTCGGCGGCCAGGCGGGCGAGAGTTTCGCGGGTGTCGTAGGGCGGCAGCATCTGGCCCCGTGCGGCGTAGGCCGAACCCTTCTCCAGGTGCAGGTCGGCCACGATCAGCACCCGCTCCTCCGCCAGCCACAACGCGCCGGACGGCCTCAGCAGCGCCTCTGCGCCCGCCAGCTCCAGCGCCAGGCCGCCACAGGGACTCTGGGCGAAGGCGTAGCGGAACGACGGCTCGGCGCTCATCGGCCTCCCCCTATCGTCGCGCTTCGGTCGCTGCCACTCCCTCGCTTGCGACACTTCCCCCCGCCGGCGGGGGGAAGAGCATACTGCTCCTCCCCTCGCGGAGTGAGGGGAGGTGTCGCTGGCGAGCGAAGCGAAGCGCGACGGAGGGGAGATGTCGTCGCGGCCTTCATGCGATCGCCTCCGCGATCAGGGTCTCGGCGGCCTCGGCCAGGATCATCTCGCCGGCGCCGCCGGGCGAGCGCTGCTGGCCGATCTCCAGGATCATCGGCACCGAGAACGGCGAGAGGTGGTCCAGCCTGGCGTGGCGGATGCGGCCCTTGATCCGCGCCAGCATGTCGGCGAGGCGCGTCACGTCCACCAGTCCGCGCGCCGCGTCGGCCCGGGCGCAACGCAGCAGCAGATGGTCCGGCTGGTGGCGGCGCAGCACGTCGTAGACCAGGTCGGTGGAGAAGGTGATCTGCCGCCCGCTCTTCTGGTCGCCGCGGAAGCGCCGCTCCACCAGCCCGGAGATCAGCGCGCACCCTTTGAACGCCGCCTTCATCATCGAGCTTTCGAGAAGCCAGGATTCGAGGTCGTCGCCAAGCATGTCTTCGGCGAAGAGATCGTCCAGGTCGAGTCCGTCCATCGGCTTCAGCGACCAGATCGTCACCGCATAGTCGTTGCAGACGAACCCCAGCGGGCCGGCGCCGACGCGCTCCAGCCGGCGGGTCAGCAGCATGGCGAGCGTCGTGTGCGCCAGGCGGCCCTCGAACGGATAGGCCACCAGGTAGTGGCGCTGGCCGCGCGGGAACGTCTCCAGCAGCATCTCGTCCTCGGCCGGGATGATCGAGCGGTCGCGCTGGATCTCCAGCCACTCGCGGGTGTCGTCGGGCAGCACACCCCAGTGGGCGCCGTCGCTCATCAGGTGACGCACCTTCTTGGCGAGGAAGGTCGAGAGCGCGAACTTCGAGCCGCCCCACGACGGCATCTTCGGCGCCTTGTCGCGCGCCGGCCGCACCAGCACGTCCAGCCCGGTGACCCCGACCAGTTCCCACACCTGGCCGGCGAAGATGAAGCTGTCGCCGGGTTCCAGCACCTCGAGGTACCCCTCCTCGACCTCGCCGATCTTGCGACCGGCGGCGCCGCGGCGGCCGGCGATCCGGACACTGAGCATCGCCGGCGAGACGATGGCGCCGACGTTCATCCGGTGCCGTAGCGCGGTCTCGTCGTTGCGCACCCTCCAGAGGCCGTCGAGGCCCTTCACGATCCGCTTGTAGCGGTCGTAGCTCTTCAGCGCATAGCCGCCGGTCGAGACGAAATCGATCACCGCCTCGAAGTCCTCCCAGGCCAGGTCGCGGTAGGGGCCGGCGCCGCGCACCTCGTCGTACAGCGTCAGCAGATCGAACGGCTCCGAGCAGGCGAGGCCCATCACGTGCTGGGCCAGCACGTCGAGCGCGCCGTCGCGTTCCGGCTCGGCGTCCAGCGCGTTCTCGGCGATCGCCTCGCGCGCCGCCTGGCACTCCAGCATCTCGAACCGGTTGGCGGGCACGAACAGCGCCTGGCTCGGCTCGTCGAGCCGGTGATTGGCGCGGCCGATCCGCTGCACCATCCGCGACGCGCCCTTCGGCGAGGCCAGCTGGATGACGAGGTCGACGTCGCCCCAGTCGATCCCGAGATCGAGCGTCGAGGTGCAGACAACCGCCCGGAGCGCGCCGCGCGCCATCGCGGCTTCCACCTTGCGCCGCTGCTCGGCCGACAGCGAGCCGTGGTGCAGGGCGATCGGCAGGTTGTCGTCGTTCAGCCGCCACAGCTCCTGGAACGCGAACTCGGCCTGGAACCGCGTGTTGACGAACACCAGCGCGATCCGCGCCCGCTTGATCGCCTCGTAGACCTCCGGCATCGCGTGGTGCGCGGTGTGGCCGGCCCAGGGCACGCCGCCTTCCGACAACAGCACGTCGACCACCGGCGGCGCGCCGGGCGCGCCACGCACCAGGTCGACCGCGTCCTGGGTCGTCGGGGTCAGCCAGCGACGGATCACATCGGGATCGTCGACCGTGGCCGAGAGCCCGACCCGGCGCAGGTTCGGTGCGAACTGCTGCAGCCGCGCCAGGCCCAGCGCCAGCAGGTCGCCGCGCTTGGAGGGCCAGGTCGCGTGCACCTCGTCGACGATCACGCAACGCAGGTCCTCGAAGTACCGCCGCGCCCCTTCCCAGGCGCAGAACAGCGCCAGCTGCTCCGGCGTGGTCAGCAGCATGTCCGGCGGCTTCACGCGCTGGCGCTGTCGCCGCGAGATCCCGGTGTCGCCAGTGCGGGACTCGGCCTTGATCGGCAGACCCATCTCGGCGATCGGCGCCATCAGGTTGCGCTCGACGTCGACCGCCAGCGCCTTCAGCGGCGAGAGATAGAGCGTGTGCACGCCGCGCGGCGCGTTGCCGGGCGGGCGTTCGGCAAGCTCGATCAGGCTGGGCAGGAACCCGGCCAGGGTCTTGCCGCCGCCGGTCGGCGCGATCAGCAGGGCGTGCCGCCCCGCCCGCGCCTTCTCCACCATCGCCAGCTGGTGCGACCGGGCCGCCCAGCCACGGCCCGCGAACCACGCCTCGAAGCGCGGCGGCAGAGTGGTCAGGGCGCGGCCGTCGTCCATCGCGTCGGCTATACCATGTTCCCGTTCTGTTTCGAGGGCCGGCGGTCTATGTCTCGGGCCGTGAACGCGCGCGCCCCGAGTTCTCGATCTGGCCCCTGCGCTCGTGGTGCTGCCCGGTCCCAGAGCCGGGGTCGCCGACGGGGCCGGCGCGCGGATGGTGCGGCCGCCGGAGGCGCGGGACCTGTTCGAGGCCGGGCCGGTGCTGGTGGCGCATGCCGGCATGACCGCGCGGCGGCTGCAGCTGAACACGCCGCCGCGGTCGGCGCGGATCTTCGATGCGCTGGAGCTGTTCGCGTTCGTGCGGCCGGCGACCTACTGCGCGCCGTCGGCGGCCGGGCTGGCGCTGGCGCTGGGGCTGCCGGAACCGAAAGGCGCGGCCGACCAGGCCGGGGCGCTGCGGGAGGCCTGCGCGCAGCTGCTGGCCGAACTGGCGGATGACCCGCGGCCAAGCCGCGACGAGGCGCTGGCCGTCGCTGAAACGCTGGGCCGCGCCAGCTGGGCCTGGGCGCCGGCGGCGATCGGCGCCCTGCGGTCCAAGCCGCTGGGGCGGCCGTGGCGTGGTTCGGGGCTGGAGGTGTGGTCTCGTCTGCCCGAGTGGGAGGATCAGGCCCCGGCCGGGGAGTCCGGCTCCAAGCCCGTCGACCCGGCGCTCGCCGCGAAACGGCTGGCCGCTCTGCTCGACCGCGCCGGGCTCGACGAGGCGCGGCCGACCCAGTCCGCGTTCGCCGCCGAGACCGCCTTTGCGTTCCAGCCGCGCGACAAGGAAGGCGAGCCACGGCTGATGCTGGCGGAGGCCGGGACCGGCGTCGGCAAGACCCTTGGCTACCTGGCGCCGGCCTCGCTCTGGGCCGAGGCGAACGGCCCGGCGGTCTGGATCTCGACCTACACCCGCGCCCTGCAGCGCCAGATCGAGCGCGAGAGCCATGCCCTGTTCCCCGACCCGAAGCTGCGGGCCCGCAAGGCGGTGGTGCGCAAGGGGCGCGAGAACTACCTCTGCCTGCTGAATTTCCAGGAGGCGGTGAACGCCGCGCAGCTCGGCGGCGGCGACCTGATCGGGCTTGGGCTGGTGTCGCGCTGGGCCAGGGCCAGCCGCGACGGCGACATGACCGGCGGCGACTTCCCGGCCTGGCTGCCGAATCTGTTCGCCGTCGGTCCGGTGGCGCAGGCCTCGGCCGCCAACCTGGTCGACCGCCGCGGCGAGTGCGTCCACGCCGGCTGCCTGCACTACCGGGTCTGCTTCATCGAGCGGGCGATCCGCGCCTCGCGCCACGCCGATCTGGTGATCGCCAACCACGCGCTGGTGATGACCCAGGCCGCCTACGACGGCGCCCGCACCGCCCGCGGCCAGCCGGCCGACAGCGAGACCGCGCACCTGAAGCGGATCGTGTTCGACGAGGGCCATCACCTGTTCGACGCGGCCGACTCGGCCTTCGCCGCCTGCCTCTCCGGCGCCGAGGCCGCCGAGATGCGCCGCTGGATCCGCGGTCCGGAGGGGCGCGGCCGGCGCGGGCGCGGCCTGGAGGCGCGGCTCGGCGACATCCTGGCCGAGCGGGAGCATGCGCGCGAGGCGCTGGCAGCAGGCGGCCCGCGCGGCCGCGGCGCTGCCGGGCGAAGGCTGGTCGGGCCGGATCGCGCCGCCGAACGGCGAGGTCAGCCCGATCGGACCGATCGAGGCGTTCCTGGTGGCGGTGCTGGAGCAGCTGCGCGCCCGCGCCGAGACCTCCGAGCTCGGCATGGAGTGCGCCGCGCGGCCCGCGCTCGACCTGGTCCGCGAGACCGCCGCCAAGGCGGCCGCGGCGCTGGCCGCGGTCGAGGCGCCGCTGCTGGCGCTGGCCCGGCACCTGGCCGCCGTGCTGGACGACGACTCCGACGAGCTGCCGACCGGCGAGCGGGCCCGGATCGAAGGGGCGCTGCGCGGGCTGGACCGGCGGGCGCGGATGATGCTGCCGGCCTGGCGCTCGATGCTGAAGGCGCTGGAGGAGGACGCCGAGGACGATCCCGGACTTCGTCGACTGGTTCGACGCCAACTTCATGTACGGCCGGGTGGTCGACGCGGCGGCGCGGCGGCATTGGGTCGACCCCAGCCAGCCGTTGGCCACCGCGGTGCTGGCCCCGGCGCACGGGGTGCTGGTGACCAGCGCCACGCTGGCCGACTCCACCCTCGACGACCCGTTCGCGCTGGCCGAAATGCGCACCGGCTCGGCCCGCTTCGCCGACCGCCCGAAGACGCTGCGGCTGGCCTCGCCGTTCGACTACGAGGCCAATGCGAGGGCGATCGTCGTCACCGATGTCGCCCGGGACGATCCTCGCCAGGTGGGCGCCGCGATGCGCGAGCTGTTCCTGGCCGCCGGCGGCGGCGCGCTGGGCCTCTTCACCGCCATCCGGCGCCTCAGGGCCGTGCACGAGCGGATCGCCGCGCCGCTGGCCGACAAGGGCCTGGCGCTCTACGCCCAGCACGTCGATCCGCTGGAAGCGGGCGCGCTGGTCGACATCTTCCGCGCCGAGGAGGACTCCTGCCTGCTGGGCACCGACGCGGTGCGCGACGGCGTCGACGTGCCCGGCCGCTCGCTGCGCCTCTTGGTGTTCGACCGCATCCCCTGGCCGCGCCCGGACCTGCTGCACAAGGCCCGCCGCGGCCGCTTCGGCGGCAAGGGCTACGACGACGCCATCGCCCGCGCCCGCATCGCCCAGGCGTTCGGCCGGCTGATCCGCCGCGCGGACGATCTCGGCGTCTTCGTCATGCTCGACGCCGCCGCGCCGACCCGGCTTTTCTCCGGCCTGCCGGAGGGCGTCACGCTGCAGCGGATGGGGCTGGTGGAGGCGATCGAGGCGACCGCCGCGCATCTCGGCCGGTCGGGCTGATAGCGCCGTTCCCTAAGCAGTTCTCCATAGGCGGGCGTTGATCTGCCTCAAGGTCCCGCTGGCCCAAGCACGCGATGTTCCGGCGCAGTGATGCTGTCGGGGCGCTCGCGCGAGCGTTCCGACAGCGCAAGAACGAAGGGGTCCTCTCATGACCGACACCAAGCTTCACGCCCTCGACCTCTCACGCCGGGGCTTTCTCAAGCACGCCGGCCTGCTCAGCGGCGGCGCCGTGCTGATCGGGGCGGCTCTTTCCGGCGGCCAGGCGATGGCCGGTTCGAAGTTCTCGCAGGCGATGGCCAAGTACCAGCCGACGCCCAAGGGCGCCCAGACTTGCGCCAACTGCACGCAGTTCCAGCCGGCCGACGGCCTGCAAGGTCGTCGACGGCACTATCAGCGCCAATGGCTGGTGCTTCCTCTACGCCAAGAAGGGCTGAACAGCGCCATGGAACCGATCAGAACCCTGACCCAAAGGGTCATCGGGCGGGTGGCGGCTGTCGCCGCCCTCGCCTTCGCCGTCGTCGGCTTTTCGGCGACCAACGCCGCCGCGGTCCCCGCCTTCGCCGCCCAGACCGGCCTGCCGTGCCAGAACTGCCACGTCGGCGGCTTCGGCCCGCAGCTCACGCCGTTCGGGCGCGAGTTCAAGCTGCAGGGCTACACCCTGCGCACCAACGACAAGAGCATCCCGCTCTCGGTCATGCTGGTCGCCTCCTACCTGCACACCCAGAAGGCCCAGAACCCACCGCCGACGCCCGACTTCGGCTCGAACGACAACTGGGCGCTGGACCAGATCAGCCTGTTCTTCGCGGGCGGCTTCGGCAAACACTTCGGGGCCTTCGTGCAGGGCACCTACGACGGCGTCGCCAAGGCATGGACCTGGGACCAGCTCGACCTGCGCGCCGTCAACGCGACCAAGGTCGGCAAGCACGACGTGACCTTCGGACTCGGTCTCAACAACAACCCGACCGTCCAGGACGCCTGGAACACCACGCCGGCGTGGGGCTATCCCTACACCAGCTCGGCGCTGCAGCCTGGCCCCTCGGCCTCGCCGCTGCTGGGCGGCGCGCTGGCGCAGACCTCGCTCGGCGTGACCAGCTACGCCTGGATCGACTCCAAGCTCTACCTGGAAGGCGGCGCCTACTGGTCACCCAACGCCCGGGCGCTCGATCATCTCGGCGCCGATCCGACCTCGCCCGGCTCGATCAACGGCGCCGCGCCTTACGGCCGGATCGCCTGGCAGCAGGACCTCGGCCCCGGCACGTTCGAGGCGGGCGCCTTCGCCATGCGCACCGAAATCCACCCGGGCCTCGACTACTCGACCGGGATGACCGATCGCTACACCGACGTCGGGCTCGACGGCTCCTACGTCTGGACCCGGGCGAACACCGATGTGGTCACCCTCAACGCCCGCTACATCCACGAGGACCAGCGGCTCAGCGCCACCTGCGCGCTGGCCGACGAGACCACCGGCTGCGCCAACAACCGGCTCGACGACGTGCGCCTCGATGGCTCCTACTACTGGAGGAACAAGGTCGGCTTCACCGTCCAGGTGTTCGACACCACCGGCAACGCCAATCCGACCCTCTACGCCGGCAACAGCACGTTCAAGCCGGACAGCACCGGTGTGATGCTGCAGCTGGACGCGACCCCTTGGGGCGACGGCAAGTCGCCGCTCGGCGCACGGTTCAACACCCGGGTCGGCATCCAGTACAGCGCCTTCACCCGGTTCAACGGGGCCCGGACCAACTGGGACGGCGCGGGCGCCAACGCCGGCGACAACAACGCGGTGCGGCTGTTCATCTGGTCCGCCTACTAGCAACAGGACCCGCCGGGTCCGCCGCAGGCAGAAGATTGAGCGCGGAGGTCGCGGAGGGTTTGAGACCCTCCGCGTCCTCTGCGTCTTCTCTGCGTTACGACTTGAAAGCGCCTGCGGCGCGCTCAGCCTCTGCGGTCCCGCCCGAAGTTCGGTTCGGCGCTCTCCTGCCCGGCGGCGACGATGCCCAGGCGGATTTCCCGGGTGCGGGTGAACAGGGCTTCGAGCTTGTCGCCCTCGCCCCAGCGGATCGCCCGCGACAGCGCCTGCAGGTCCTCGGTGAAGCGGCCGAGGATCTCCAGCACCGCGTCCTTGTTGGTCAGGAACACGTCGCGCCACATGATCGGGTCGGAGGCGGCGATGCGGGTGAAGTCGCGGAAGCCGCCGGCGGAGTACTTCATCACCTCGCCCTGGGTGACCTCTTCCAGGTCGGCGGCGGTGCCGACGATGTTGTAGGCGATCAGGTGTGGCAGGTGCGAGGTGACGGCCAGCACCAGGTCGTGGTGCGCAGCGTCCATCAGCTCGACCCGCGCGCCCAGCCGCATCCAGAACTCGGTGAGCCGCTCCACTGCGGCGAGGTAGGGCGCGTCGTCGCGCGGCTGCGGGGTCAGGATGTTCCAGCGATTCTCGAACAGGGTGGCGAAACCGGCGTCGGGACCCGACTGCTCGGTGCCGGCGACCGGGTGGCCGGGGATCACGAACACGCCCGCCGGCGCCGCCGTCGCCATCGCCTCGGCCACAGCGCCTTTCACCGAACCGACGTCGGTCAGCGTCGCCCCTGGCTTCATGCCGGGCGCCGCCGCGGTCGTGGCCGGCCCCATCGCCATGACTGGGACGGCGAGCACGATCAGATCCGCGTCTTTCACCGCCTCGGATGGGTCTGCGAAAACGGCGTCGGCGATCCCCAGCGCCTCCAGCCGCGCCCGGTGCGCCGGGCTGGCGTCAGCGACCCGGATCTCGCCCACCGCGCCGTGGGTCCTGGCCGCGCGGATCACCGACGAGCCGATCAGCCCGCCGCCGATCACCGCCATGCGGGCGTAGACCGGCCGGGCGACGCCTTGGGCGGCGGCTGTGGCTTGGCTCTGTTCAGTCATGGACGGCTCCTTGGAGGGCCCTGCGGCCGGAGACCGTCTCGATGCCGCCGACCTTCCGGGCGGCGGGGACGAAGAGGACCTGCCGCTCAGCTATGGCAGCTGGCGGTAGTAGCGCTGGCGAAGGCGGGCGGCGGCGGTCATCGCCGGTCACCTAGGGGGCGCCGGGTTCGCGGTCAAGCCTGCGTCGGGGTGGCGCTGCTCTTGTATGTCATTCAATTTTTGTATTGCGTTCAAGACGCGTTCGCATATCCTGGCGTCATGCTGAAGGCGGTCCCCCCGATCGAGCCGCATGCCCCCGAGAAGCCGGGCCAGCGGATGCGCTCGAAGCTGCTCGACGCCGCGGCGGCCAGGTTCAAGGCGTTCGGGCTGGCGGACGTCTCGGTGGCCGAGATCGCGGCCGACGCCGGCGCTTTCCCCAGTCAGGTCACCTACTATTTCGGGACCAAGGAAGCGTTGTTCGTCGAGGCCGCCTGTCGCGAGATGCTCTATCTCGCCCGCGACGCCGAGGCCGCGTCGGCGCATCCGAAGAACGAGCGCGACTACGTCGAGACGATGATCAAGTGCGTGATCGGCGCGCCGGGTCTCAACCTGTTCGTCGAGGCGCTGGCGCTGGCCCATCGCCGGCTCGACCTGCAGCCGCTGGTGCAGCGCACGTTCGAGCGGCTCGACGCCGAGAGCGACCGGGCGCTGCGCGAGCACCGGGCGCAGCAGGGCCAGCCGCCCGGCGACACCGCCGTCCACGCCCACCGCTTCTGGGTGATCGCGCTCGGCATGGGCGCGCGGGGCGGGGCGACCGGCGAGGCGCCGGAGTTCCTCGCCGCCGAGATGCTGGCCCTGATCCGCGGCGGCGCGGAGGGGCCGCGAGTGAAGCCACAGCCAGCCATCGCCGAGGGAGTCCGCTGATGCTCAAGGACAAGATCGCCACCCAGCGCCAGACGCCCGCCGGTTTCGACCTCGGCCGGCACATGGACGAGCTGGAGACCGACGGCTTCACCGTCATCGAGGATTACCTGAGCCCGGCCCAGCTGACCCGGTTCCGCGAGGGCCTGGCGCCTTACCTGGGGACCTACCGGGGCCGCAATCCGTTCGAGGGCCTGACCACCGAGCGGGTCTACACCCTGGTCGGCCGCGGCGCGGTGTTCGAGGAGGCGGCGTCGGACCCACGGCTGCTGGCGATCCTCGACCAGCTGCTGGCGCCCAACTACCTGCTGAGCGCCGACCACGCGATCTGCATCTATCCGGGCGAGAAGGCCCAGAACCTGCACTTCGACGACGGCTTCTATCCGTTCCCGCGGCCCCGCCCGGCGATCAGCATCAGCACGATCGGCGCGATCGACGCCTTCACGCCGCAGAACGGCGGCACGGTGATGTACCGCGGCAGCCACAAGTGGCCGAGCGAGCGTGTCCAGGCGATGCGAGCGGCGCTGGCCCGGGGCGAGACGACCGAGGACACCCAGGCGGTCAACTACCTGACCATGCCGGCCGGCGCGCTCTGCGTATTCCAGGGCACGCTGATCCACGGCGCCGGCGCCAACAAGTCCGACGCGCCCAGGCTCGCCTACACCAACCACTATTGCGAGCCGTGGGCGCGGCCGCAGGAGAACTTCTATCTCGGCGTGCCGAAGGAGACGGTGCGGGGCATGAGCCGGGAGATGCAGATCCTGCTGGGCTACGAGCTGCTGACCACCGGCTCGATCATGGGCCAGGTCGGCGGCTACAACCCGGCCAAGACCCTGGACCCGGCGTTCGTGCTGCCGGTGGAGCGGTAAGGCCGCTCCGGCGCACGGCGTAACCCCTCACCTTCCCACGATGCTGGCGCATCGCGGGCCCCTCCCTCTCCCTGCGGGAGGTGAGCTGGAGCGGCGCGTGCATATCACACCTCTCCCGGAGGGAGAGGGAGGGGCCCGCGACGCGGTTGGGAGGGTGAGGGGTTACGGCGCGAGACGACTATGCCCGCCCCGTCACCGCGATCAGCGGGTCGCAGCGGCTGCCGTCGGCCAGGAGGTGGGCGGCGACGTGCTCGAACCCGGCGGCGTTCAGGTAGGCTTCGACGAGCGCGGCGTGGCCGCGGTCATCCAGCCGCATCCAGATCGCCACCGCCTTGGTCGGAAAGCAGCGGTTGGAGAAGCTGACCGCCAGCAGCCCGCCGGGCTTCAGCACCCGGCGCACTTCCTCCAGCACCGGGACCGGCCGCTGCAGGTACTGCACGCCGACGCAGATCATCGCCGCATCGACGCTGGCGCTTTCCAGCGGCAGCGCGGGGTCGCGGTTGAGGTCGTGGACGAACCTTCGGGTGAGCTGGGGGTTCGCCGCCAGCTCCTCGGCGTTCATGCCGTGGCCGATCACCTCGGCGTAGGCGACGTCGCCTGGCAGGTGGCTGACGCAGCTGCTCATCAAGTCAAGCACCACGCCCGCCGACGGGGAGCGCGCGCCGGTAGAACGCGGTCAGCGCCGCGATCGCACCGTCGTCGATGTGGGTGACGAGCCTGGCCTCGGTGTAGAACGCCGCGTCGTCGTCCGGATCCTCCTTCTCGAAGGACCACGGCGGCAGGTCTGAGAGGGCGAGGTCCGGCACGGCTCAGCGGCCCAGGAACTCGGCCAGCGCCGCCACCAGCGCGCGGTTGTGCTCTTCCAGGCCGATCGTGATGCGCAGGCAGCCCGGCAGGCCGTAGTTGGCGACGCCGCGGACGATCAGGCCGCGGGCGGCAAGGAACGCCTCGGCCTCGGGGGCGGTCTTGCCCGGCGTGGGCGGGAACTCGACCAGGACGAAGTTCGCGGCCGAGGGGACGACGCCGAGACCGAGGCCGCCGAGTTGCTGGGTCAGGTACGGCCGCCAGCGTTCCACGTGCGCCAGCGATCTTGCCTCGAAGTCGTGATCCGTCAGCGCCGCGACGGCGGCGGTCAGCGCCGGGATCGAGACGTTGAACGGGGGGCGGATGCGGTCGATCGCGTCGGCGATCGGCGCCGGGGCATAGGCCCAGCCGACCCTGAGCGCCGCCAGGCCGTGGATCTTCGAGAAGGTGTGGGTGACGATGACGTTGTCCGCGCCGCGCGCCAGGTCGAGCCCGTCGGTGAAGGTGGGGTCGGTGCAGAATTCGGCGTAGGCGGCGTCGACCACCAGCACCACGCTGGGCGGCAGCGCCTCGTGCAGATGGCGCAGCTCGTCCTTCGTGGTGAAGGTGCCGGTGGGGTTGGCCGGGTTGGTGATGAAGACCAGCCGGGTGCGCTCGTCGACCAGCGCCAGCATCGCCTCGACATCGATGCGGTAGTTCGGCTCGGGCGGCGCTGCGCACCTCGGCCTGGCAGGCGCGCGCGCCGATGCCGTAGGCGCCGAACGCGTACTGGCCCTGGACGATGTTGTCGCCGGGCTCGAGGAAGACCTGGTTGATCAGGTGCAGCAGCTCGTCCGTGCCGCAGCCCAGCACCAGCCGCTCCGGCTCGATCTTCCAGCGCGCGGCGATCGCCGTGCGCAGCGCCGTGCCGCGCCCGTCCGGATAGATGTTGAGGTCGCCGGCCGCGGCCAGGTAGGCCTCGCGGGCCACGGGACTGCAGCCGAGGATGTTCTCGTTGCCGGACAGCTTGACCGGATGCTCGACGCCCTCGACGGTGGCCTTGCCCGGCTTGTAGGGGGTGATGTCGAGGATGCCGGGCTTGGCCTGCGGCCGGCCGGCGGCGAAGCGGCCGAGGTCGCCGAACAGTTGGTCGGGGGGCGGCTGGGCGGTCATGGCGGGCCGCTCATACACGACCGCCGCGCCGTTGCGCACCCCTCAGTAGACCCTGGGGGCCGGCGCCAGCCTGACGGACCCGATCCACGTCGACCCGTCGCGGAAGGTGAGCCGCAGGTCGCGCGCGGTGGCGGTGGCGGTGGGATCGACCGGCGGCGGCTTGCCGGTCTGGGCGACCGCGAACAGCCGGTTCCCGTCGCGCAAGCTCGCCTCGAGCACGCCTTCGAGCGAGCCGTCGTCAGCCACGGCCACGCCGCCGCTGTGCGCTTCCAGCGACACACCGCCCGCGGTCACGGTCAGCTGGTGGACATCCAGCGTGCCGCCATGGCCCGACCAGGCCTCGATCACGCCACGCCAGGAGTTCCCCTCGCAGCTGGTCGGTGCGGGACAGCACCCCGTCCAGCCTGATCTCGACTGGCCCGCCACCGGCGACCTGGCCGACCCATCCGCCGGGCCGTGCGACCCCGCCTTCGACGCCCAGGAACAGCGCCGCCTGCCGATTGGTCCCGGCGCGGGTGTCGAACTGCAGGCTCCTGGCGGCGGTCAGCGAGAACGGCTTGGCGCCCGGCGCGGCGGCGAAGGTCAGGTCGTCGCCCTCGAGCGAGATGCGCGGCACGGTCTCATCCCAGCTGTTGACGCTGGCCCTGAGCGCGACGGCGGTGACGTTGACCGGACCGCCGTCCGGCCGGGTGAAGGTGAGGCCGGCGGGCGCGTAGAACACCCAGTTGCCCGGCGCGAAGGCGAACGCCTCGCTCTTCAACGCCGGCAGCGCGACCGCCCAACCCGACGGCTCGGCGAGACGCAGGCCCTCGACATCGACGTCGAGCCGGAACGGATAGCCGCCGACGTGGCGGCTCGACCAGGCGACGGTCCAGCCGGCCTTGCGCAACGACGCGGCCGCCTGATCCAGCCGGCTCTGCGTGGCGCTCATCATCCACAGCCAGGCGAGGCTCCAGCCCGCCGCGGCGATGACCAGCGCGGCCCATGGAAGGTAGAGCCCAAGTCGCCGCGGCTTGCGGCCCGGCGCGGCGCCGCTATGGGTCTGCGGCGTCAAGGGATCAGAGGCCAAGGTGACGGAGAAGGGTCTGACGGGGGGCGAGCATTGGGTGTTCGGCTACGGCTCTCTGATGTGGCGGCCTGGATTTCCCTATCTAGAGCGCGCGGCCGCGACGCTCCATGGCCGGCGCAGGGCGTTCTGCATCTATTCGGTCCACCACCGCGGCACGCCGGACCGGCGCGGCCTGGTGCTGGGCCTCGCCGCCGGCGGCGCGACGCGCGGCATGGCGTACCGGGTCGCCGACACCGATTGGGCGGCGACCTACGCCTACCTGATGGAGCGGGAACAGCCGACCGAGACCTATGTGGAGTCGCGCGTCGCGGTGCGACTGGCGGACGGGCGGCGCGTGTGGGCGCTCAGCTTCCTCTCCGACCGCGCGCATCCGCAGTGGGCCGGCGACCTCAGCCTGGCGCACCAGGCGGACCTGATCGCGGGCGCCAGCGGCCTTTCCGGCCGCAACGTCGACTACCTCGCCGATCTGGTCGAACACCTGCGCGAGGCCGGCATCCGCGACCGGGCGATGGAGACGCTGCTGGGGATGGTGCGGGAACGGGAGAGCTCTGCTCACGCGTAGGAACGACGTCAGCTGGACTCACGTCATGGCCGAGCCTGTCTCGGCCATCCATGAACGCCACCGCCCGACCTTCGAGGGGAGGATTACAGTTCCAGCAGCGCGGTCGAGGCTGCTTCGATGCGCTCCTGCATCTGGCGCATGAAGTCGGCGCGCTTCATCCCGGCCGGGAGCGGCTCGAGAAATTCGAACACGATGGTCCCGGGCTTGCGCAGGATGCCGTGCGCCGGCCAGTGGAGCCCGGAATTGGTGGCGACCAGGTGCGCCGGCAGGCCGAGGTCGCGGTAGAGTCCGGCGACGCCCGGCTGGTAGTCGCCGGTCACGCCCGGTTCGCCGCGGTGGCCCTCCGGGAAGATCAGCAGCTGGCGCTCCTCGGAGAGCCGGTCCTGGCCGTCGCGCACCATCTTCCGCAGCGCCGCCGAGCCGCCCTCGCGGTCGACCACGATCATCCGCTGCTTCCAGGCGTACCAGCCGAAGAACGGGATCAGCATCAGCTCCTTGCGCATCACGAAGCAGGCGTCGGGGAGCACCGTGAACTGGGCGAACACGTCGAACATGCACTGGTGCTTGGCGGCGATCAGGGCGTGGCTGGTCGGGATGTGCTCGCGGCCGCGGATCTCGACGCGTATCCCGCAGCACACGCGCAGCAGGAAGACGACGCCGCGCGCCCAGAGCTTGAACGCCCACTTCACTATGGCGCGCGGCAGCGCCAGCGCCGGCAGGAACAGGACGCAGAGGGTGAGCGACCAGAGATAGAACAGGAAGGCGAAAAGCAGCGAGCGGGCGAGCAGCATCGGGCGCTCAGGCGTGCTTGGCGGCCGGCGCGGCGGGCTTAGGGCCAAGGCCCAGCAGCGTCTCGCGCGCCAGCACGGCGAGGTATTTCGAGTATTCCAGGATCATCCGCTCGGCCCCCTGCCCGGTCTTCCACCAGCCTGCGGCGTTCAGCTCGGGCGTGGCGACCGGATAGGGGATGATCTTCGCCTCCGGCATCGCGCCCTTCAACTCCAGCCTGGCCCTCGGCATGTGGTAGTCGGCGGTGACCAGGATCAGGGTGACGTAGCCCTTCGATCTCGCCCAGTCGGCCGTCTCCAGCGCGTTGCCCAGCGTATTGTTGGCTTCGAAGCCGAGGTCGACGCAGCAGTCGTAGACCGGTTTGGAGGCGCCCGTGATGGTCTGCAGCTCGCCGCGGGTGACGTGGCGGCTGACTCCGCTGATCAGCATGCGCTTGGCCTTGCCAGCCTCCAGCAGACCGAGCCCGGCGGCGATCCGCTCGCCCGAGCCGCCGGTGAGCGCGACGATGCCGTCGGCGGCGGGCGGATCGGCGGCGGGGGTCGAGCGGTCGACCCGCGCGGCGAAGGCCAGCAGTCCGGCGCTCCAGATCAGCAGGACGACGAAGATGGCCGCCAGCGTTCTCAAGGGCGTTCAGCCAGCACCGATATCGCCGTGACCCGCGCGGTCACCGCCGCGACCAGGGCCGCCAGCACCGGGAACGGCGCCGGCGCGGCGAGGTCGCCCCACGAAATCGGCAGCAGGGCGGTGAGCTGCTGATCGCCGGCGCTCATCGCCTTGATCGCCAGCGCGGCGAGCACCGCCAGCAACGCGCCCGCGAACCCGGCCTGGGCGGCGGAGCGCGCGAACCTGGCCTGGAACAGGCGGGCGATGAAGCCGTCGGTCGCGCCGGAGAGATGCAGCGCCTCGACCACGTCGCGGCGTGCGGTCAGGCCCTGCCGGGTGGCGAAGGCCACCACCGCGCCCAGTACGGACAGGATCAGCAGGAACAGCGCGAGGCCCGCAGTCTGGATCGACGCGCCGGCGCGCATGATCTGGGCGCTCCAGCGGCTGTGATCGTCGACGTCGGCGTCGATGCCGGCGGCGCTCAGCGCGCGCTTGATGTCCTCGCCGCTCGCCGGGGCCTTGCGGTCGAGGTCGACCGCGACCAGGCGCGGCGTCGGCAGGTCGGGCGGCAGGGCGCCGGCGCCGATCCAGGGGGCGATCAGGGCGTTGGCCTTGGCCGCGTCGAGCGCGCGCACCTCGCCGACGCCCTTGACTCCGGAGACCACGTCGGCCGCGCGGGCGGCCTCTTCGTCGGCGGTCGCGGTGCCCTGGGCCCGGACGATGACCGTCGCCGTGCCGACCAGCTCCGAGCGCCATCCGGCGGCCGCGCGTCCGCCCGCCAGCGCGCTCACCGCCGCCAGCCCGGCCAGGAATGACAGCGCCGCCACCACGAACAGCAGCGCCCAGTCCCGCCCGTCGCTCTTCGGCAACAGCGGCGCGGGCCACCAGCGGTTGGCGTCGAAGGCCAGGCTCATGGGTTGAATCTCATGGCGCCAGTTCTGGATTGAGCGGCGGGGCCTGCGCAAGCCGTCCGGCGTCGAGATTCAGCACCGGCATGCCCGAGCGGAGCACCAGGTCGGTGTCGTGGCTGGCGATCAGCACGGTGGCGCCGACCCGGTTCAGCTCGCTGAACAGCCGCAGGATGCGCAGCGCCATCGGCTCGTCGACGTTGCCGGTCGGCTCGTCGGCCAGCAGGATGTCCGGCCGATTGATCACCGCCCGGGCGATGGCCAGGCGCTGCTTCTCGCCGCCCGACAGCGCCGGCGGCATCGCGTGCATCCGCTCGCCCAGCCCCACCCAGGCCAGCAGATCGGCCACGTCCGAGCGATAGGCGGCGGGCTTGCGGCCGGCGATGCGGGGCGCGAGCGCGGCGTTGTCGAACACGCTGAGATGATCCAGCAGCCGGAACTCCTGGAACACCACCCCGATCCGCCGGCGCATGAGCGGCCGGTCGGCGCGTTTCAGCAGCGCCAGGTCCTGGCCGAAGATCTCGATGCGGCCGCGCGAGGCCTGCTCGGCCAGGTAGATCAGTTTCAGCAGCGTCGATTTGCCCGACCCCGACGGCCCGGTCAGAAAATGGAACGACCCGCGCGGCAGCTCGAAGGAAATGTCCTTCAACACCTCGGCCTCGCGGCCGTAGCGCATCGAGACGCCTTCGAAACGGACCACCGACTGCTGGGAGCTCGCGTCCAATGGATCAAGTGGCCGGGCGATGGGCTTCCTGGACATGAGAGCTGAAATCGGCAACCTCGCCGAGGGTTTTGCTCGGGCGTCCGATTCGCTTGTCATGATACTGACCTGTCCTGAGTGCGCCACCGGCTATTTCGTCGAGGATGGCCAGATCCGGGCGTCCGGGCGGCCGGTGCGCTGTGCGGCTTGCGGGCACCGCTGGACCGCCATGCCGGAAGGGCCACTCGAACTGACGCCCGCGGCTGATGACGACGCGCCGGTCAAGGCGCTGAGCGAGCCGGCCGACGAGGACACTGTCACCCTTACCGGCGATGATCTGCCCCGCGCCTTTCGCACCCGGGCCGAGGAGGAGAAGCGCAACCGCCAGGCGCTGATCACCGGCGCGATCTGGGCCGGAGGCGCGATCGCCGTCGCCGCGGTGCTGGGTTCCGGCGTCCTTTTCCGCGAAAGCGTCGTGCGCGCCTGGCCGCAGATGGCTTCGGCCTACGCCGTCGTCGGCCTGGCGGTGAACCCGACAGGACTGGTGATCGAACAGGTGCATGCCGAGCCTGCCTTGGAAGAGGGCCACGCGGCGCTGGTCGTCACCGGCGTGATCCGCAATGTGGTCGGGCGCGCCGTGGTCGCCCCGCCGCTGCGCATCAGTCTGCTCAACGCCCAAGGCAAGCGTGTGGCCGGCCAGATCGCCAACTTCGCCGATCCGCACGTTCCCTCCGGCGCAACGCGCAGCTTCCGGACTTCGATACCCGACCCGCCATTCTCCGCCGCCAATCTGCAGGTGGACTTCGCGATCGGCTCGCACGGTGCGTCGGAATCGATGCAATCGTCGCCCGCGGCCACGCCCCAGGCCTCGAGCGTCCCGCTGCGCGGCCCCGCCAGCGACACGCCCCCGGCGGCTGTCGAGGCCAGGCCGCTACCGCCTGGGCCGCCGGCGTTTTCGTCCGCCCCGGCCGCCGCGCAGCCCGCAGCCGTGGCGCCGCCATCTTCCGCGCCGGCGCCCGCACCCACCGCCCCCGCGCCGACCAACGGCGCCCCGGCCGCGCGATGAGCACGTCGCCCCGGCTGGAGACGCTGCTGGGCGAGGCCGAGGTGAACGCGCGGGTCGCGGAGCTGGCCGCGGCGCTCGCGCCGCGGATCGCCGACGACGCGGTCGCGGTCTGCCTGCTGACCGGCGGGCTCTGGTTCGCCGCCGACATGACCCGGGCGCTGGCCAGGCTGGGCAAGCACGTTGCCTTCGATGCGCTGTGGCTGGCGTCCTACGGCGACGAGCGCGCCAGCCGCGGCCGCTGCCAGGTGCGCGCCGACCTGCAGCGGCCGATGGCCGGTCGCCAGGCGCTGGTGCTGGACGACGTGGTCGACACCGGACTCTCGCTCAGCGAGGCGGCGCGGCTGGTGCGGGACGCCGGCGCCCGCGAGGTGATCACCTGCGTCTTCGCCCGCAAGCCCTGGCCGACCCCGCGGGCGATCGAGCCCGACTTCGCCGCCTGGGACGCCCCGCCGCGGTTCCTGGTCGGCTACGGCATGGACGCCGAGGGCCGGCTCCGGGGCCTGCCTTACATCGCGGCGGCGGACTGAACGCTCAGCTCGCAAGCCATGCAGGCAGGTGCTCGCGCTCGAGCATCTCCGCGTAACTCGGCCGCTCGCGGATGACCGCGAAGTCGGCGCCGTTCACCAGCACTTCGGCGACCAGCGGCCGGCTGTTGTATTCGCTCGACATCGCCGCGCCGTAGGCCCCTGCGGTCATGAAGGCGACCAGGTCGCCGGCCGCCAGCGGCGGCAATTGGCGCTCGCGGGTGAAGGTGTCGCCGGTCTCGCAGATCGGGCCGACGACATCGTAGCCGACGAGCAGGCCCGGCCGCGGCCGGACCGGGCGGATGTCGTGGTAGGCCTCGTACATCGCCGGGCGGATCAGGTCGTTCATCGCCGCATCCAGCACCAGGAACCGCCGCCCCTCGGGCCGCTCGTGCACATGCAGCACGCGCGCCAGCAGGACCCCGGCGTTCGCGGCGATCACGCGGCCCGGCTCGAACGCAAGTTGAACGTCCAGGCCACGCACGACGTCCGCCACCATCGCCGCGTAGTCCGCCGGCGTCGGCGGATCGGGCTGGTGGAAATAGGGCACGCCCAGACCGCCGCCGAGGTCGAGCCGCTCGACCGTCAGGCCGGCGTCGCGCAGTCGCTCGACGAGACCGCGCATCTTGGTGAACGCATCCCGCAGCGGCGCAAGGTCGGTGATCTGGCTGCCGATGTGACACGCCAGCCCGACCGGCTTCAGCGCGGCGATGTTGCTGGCCTTGGCGTAGAGCCGCTCGGCCTCGCCGAACGAGACGCCGAACTTGCTCTGGGCGTGGCCGGTGCTGATCTTGTCGTGCCCGCCGGCGCCCACCTCCGGATTGACCCGGATGGCGATGGCGGCGCGCACGCCCTTGCCGGCGGCGACGCGCGCCAGCAGGTCCAGTTCGGGCTCGGACTCGACGTTGATCTCGGCGACGCCGGCCTCGAGCGCGAAGGCCAGCTCGGCCGCCGTCTTGCCGACGCCGGAGAAGACGATCCGCTGCGGCGGCACGCCGGCCGCCAGCGCGCGGCGGATCTCGCCCTCCGAGACCGTGTCGGCGCCGGCGCCGAGCCGCGCCAGCGTGCGGACCACGGCGATGTTCGCGTTCGCCTTCAGCGCGTAGGCGATCAGCGGCGCGCCGAGCTCCGGATGGGCCGCAAAAGCCTCTCGAAAGACCGTGAAGTGCCGCTCCAGCGTCGCGGTTGAATAGACATAGACCGGCGTGCCGACCGCCGCGGCGATGCGGCTAAGCGGGACGCCTTCGCAGGCGAGCTCGCCGTCCTGCAGCTCGAAATGGTTCACGGCAGGCGCGTCACTGGCCGCCGGTCTGCGGCGCGCCAGAGGGGTAGACCCGCTCGCCCGGAATCGGCGACTGATGCGCCGGAGCGGTCGTGGTGTAGGGCGCCAGCGCCGGGTCCTGCGGCGCGGCCACCGCGTTGGCGGCCGCCTGGTTCGTCGCCTGGGCGGCCTGGGCGCGCTTCTGGGCGGAATACTCGGCCCGGGCCCCCGGTCCCCACCGCGCGTCGGGGCGGTCGAGGTCGGCCTGCTTGCCGCAAGCGGCGAGGGCGGCGATGAGGGCAAGGCCCGAAAGGGCGACGATGATCGTGCGCATCAGCTGAGGATCTCCTTCCAACGCGCGATCTCGGCGCGCACACGCTCCGGCGCCGTTCCGCCGAAACTGGTCCGGCTGGCTGCCGACGCGCGCGGCGTCAGCACGCTGTAAACGTCGTCGGTGACGCCAGGTTCGATCGCCTGCAGCTCCGCCAGCGGCAGGTCGGCGAGTTCGACGCCCTTGGCCTCCGCCAGCTTCACCGCCTGGCCCGCGATATGGTGGGCCTGGCGGAACGGCAGGTTCAGGGTCCGCACCAGCCAGTCCGCGAGGTCCGTTGCGGTGGCGTAGCCGGCGCCGGCCGCGGCGGCCATGGCGGCTTCGTTCGGCGTCATGTCGGCCACCATGCCGGTCATCGCCGCCAGGCGCCAGCTCCAGCGCGTCGAACGCCTCGAACGCGGGGACCTTGTCCTCCTGCATGTCCTTCGAATAGGCCAGCGGCAGCCCCTTCATCACCAGCGAGAGCGCGGCGAAGGCGCCGAGCACGCGGCCGGTCTTGGCGCGGGTGAGTTCGGCGGCGTCGGGGTTGCGCTTCTGCGGCATGATCGACGAGCCGGTGGTGAAGGCGTCCGAGAGTCGGATGAAGCCGAACTGCGGCGTCATCCAAAGCACGATCTCCTCTGCCAGGCGCGACAGGTTGAGCGCGAGGATCCCGGCGGCCGCCAGCGCCTCGAGCGCGAAGTCGCGCGCCGAGACGGCGTCGAGGCTGTTGGCCATCGGCTGGTCGAAGCCGAGCGCACGGGCGGTCATCTGCCGATCGATCGGAAACGAGGTGCCGGCCAGCGCCGCCGCACCGAGGGGGCATTCGTTCATGCGCACCCTCGCGTCGGCGAAACGACCCGCGTCGCGGCCGAACATCTCGACATAGGCCATCAGGTGGTGGCCGAACGTCACCGGCTGGGCGCTCTGCAGATGGGTGAACCCGGGCATCAGCGTGGCGGCGTGGGCCTCCGCCTGCGCCACCAGCGCGCGCTGCAGGTCCAGCACCTGGTCCACGGTGCGGTCACACGCCTCGCGCACCCAGAGCCGGAAATCGAGCGCGATCTGATCGTTGCGCGAGCGCGCCGTGTGCAGCCGTCCGGCCGCGGGCCCGATCAGCTCCTCGAGGCGCTTTTCGACGTTGAGGTGGATGTCCTCGAACTCCTCGCGGAACGGGAACGAGCCGGCCGCGATCTCCTCGTCGATGGCCTCGAGCCCACGCAGGATCGCCGCCCCGTCGTCGGCCGAGACGACTCCCCGCGCCGTCAGCATCGCCACGTGCGCCTTCGACCCGGCGAGGTCCTCGGCGGCAAGCCGCCGGTCGAACCCGATCGAGACGTTGATCGCCTGCATCAGCGCGTCGGGCTTGGCGGAGAAGCGGCCGCCCCATAGAGAGTGCCCCACGGTTGCAACTGGGCCGGACGTGTTTCGAGGCGACGACATGAGCGGGGCGGGCTTTGGCAGGCGTTGGGGGCGAGGCGGCCTCGCCGTGGCTGGCTTGGCCGCGGCTCTATATGTCATCCCCGGCTGCACGGCGAAACCCGCCGGCGACCTGAAGAGCCTGGCGCAGGGCCAGATGAAGAGCCTGACCGTCGAAGAGTCGCCCTCGCCTGCCCCCGATACGCCCTTCGCCGACGCCGCCGGCAAGCCGCACACGCTGGCCGAATTCAAAGGCAAGGCGGTGGTGGTGAATCTTTGGGCGACGTGGTGCGCGCCTTGCGTCCAGGAGATGCCCACCCTGGCCAAGCTCGCCCAAGCAAGCGTCGGCCAGCCGCTGGCGGTCGTGCCGATCAGTCTCGACAACGCCAGCGACGCGGCCAACGCGCAGGCCTTCATCGCCAAGCGGGCGCCGCTGCCGTTCTACTCGGACACCAAGTACGCGCTGCCGTTCGGGTTCAAGCCATCGGTCGCGAGCCTGCCGACCACCATCCTGATCGACGCCGCCGGCAACGTCCGCGGGCGGGTCGCGGCCGGAGCTGACTGGTCCGGTCCGGACGCCCGGCGCGTCATCGACGCCCTTGAAAAGGCTCGCTGAGCTGCGTCGCAACCCTCCGCCCACCCTGGGGAAACCGGGTTGACCATGGCAATCGGGCATGCGCATTTCTGGAGCGCAATCCGTTGCTTTGGGCCGAGGCGACCGACAGCGCCGCTCTCCTGGAAGTGAGTGATTGTACGGGGCCTCGCTTGGAGACTTCTGGGCCGCGTCTGTGGGAAGGGCTTACGTCAGGGAGAACAAAGACGACATGGCCAACGGCACCGTCAAATGGTTCAACTCCGCCAAGGGATACGGCTTCATCCAGCCGGACGATGGCGGCAAGGATGTCTTCGTTCACGTCAGTGCGGTCGAACGGGCGGGCCTGCGCGGCCTGAACGAAGGCCAGAAGGTCGCGTACGAATTGCAGGCGGAACGCGGACGAACGGCGGCCGTGAACCTGCAGGCGCTCTGAAACGGGCGATTCTGATTTAGGGTCTGACGGGCGTCGGTCCTGCTGGGATCGGCGCCCGTCGGCGTTTCCGGAGGTCGTTTGATCGATCCGCGCCTGATCGAGCCCATCGCCGCCCGGGGCTGGCCGGCCGCGCAGACGGCCGAGCTCGGCGGCTGGCGCCTCTACGGCTCGGAGGGCCAGAGCGGCCGGATCAACACCTGCTGGACGCTGGAAGCGGCGGATCGCGATCCGGACGCGGCGATCGCCGCGGCCGAGGCCTGGTACGCCGCCCGCGGCCTGCAACCACGGTTCAAGATCGTCGAAGGCTTCGCCTCGCCCGCAGACTTGGCCGAGCGGCTCTCGCGCCGCGGCTACGTCTCCAACACCCCAACGCTGACGATGGCCGGCCCGCTGGCGGGTGATTTCGACCCCGATGCGACTGTGTCCGCCGAGACCTGCGAGGCCTTCGCCCAGGTCTTCGCCGACCCGTCGTTCGGCCACGAAGCCGACGCGGCGGAGCGGCTGGCGGCGCTGGGCCGGATCCCGCTGCCGCGCGGCTTCGCGCTGATCCGGCGCGAGGGCCGGCCAGCCGCGGTCGGGGCCTGCGCGGTCGAGGGCGAATGGGCCGGGATCATGGGCATGCGCACCGCGCCAGCGTTCCGCCGCCAGGGCCTGGCGCGGCGGCTGTTCCGGACGCTGACGGCCTTCGCGGCCTCCTCCGGCGCGACCCGGGGCTATCTGCAGGTGGACGAGGACAACGCCTCGGCGATCGCGCTCTATCGGGCCGAGGGGTTCGAGGCGGGGTACCTCTACCGCTACTGGGCCAAAGATCCTCCCCCATAGGGGGAGGGGACCCCGGCGGGGTGGAGGGGGTCTGTTGCAGCGCGCAGTCGCGGACACAATCTAGCGAGTCCCCGAGACAGGCTGGCTTCGTCGGCCCCCCCTCCACCTACGGGTGAGGATAGAAGCCCAACTCCGCCCTCAACGCCGCGGGCGTGACGCCCTGTGCTCGCAGCGCCCGCAAGGTCTGGGCCTGGTCGCGCTTCGCCAGCCGTTTGCCGTCCGGCCCCACGACCAGCCGGTGGTGGCGGTAGCGCGGCTCGGGCAGGCCCAGCAGCGCCTGCAGCAGGCGCTGGACGTGGGTCGCCTCGAACAGATCCTGGCCGCGAACCACGTCGGTGATTCCCTGCCGGGCGTCGTCGACGACGACGGCGAGGTGGTAGGCGACGCCGACGTCCTTGCGCGCCAGCACCACGTCGCCCGCCGGGCCAGGATCGACGCGGATCGTCCCGCGCTCGCCGGCGGGCCCTTCGCCTGCCTCGACAAACGTCAGGGCGCCGGCCGCGGCCAGAGCTTCGCGGAGGTTCAGCCGCCAGGCGAACGGCTCGCCAGCCTCCAGGCGCGCGGCTTCCTCGGCCGGCGGCGCTGGCGCCCCGCGGTAGCCGTCCGGCGCTCCGTGCGGGGCGCTGAGCATCGCCTCGGCGATCTCCCGGCGGGTGGCGAAGCAGCGATAGACCAGGCCCGCGGCTCTCAGCTGCTCCAGCGCGGCGAGGTAGTCGTCCAGATGTTCCGACTGGCGCAGCGCCGGCGTCTCCCAGTTGAGCCCGAGCCAGGCGAGATCCTCGCAGATCGCCGCCTCGAATTCGGGGCGACAGCGGGTGAAGTCGATATCCTCGATCCGCAGCACGAAACGCCCGCCTAGATCCCGGGCGGTCTCGAACGCGGTCAGGGCCGAGAAGGCGTGGCCCTTGTGCAGATATCCGGTGGGAGAGGGCGCGAACCGCGTTGCGGTCATCGGCGAGCGGCGGCCGGGCTGCAGAGCCTAGTGGGGCCTCGTGCGTGGGCTGAAGGTGCCGAAGTGGCGCAGGATGGCGCGCAGGAACGCCTCCTCGCCGCCCATCGCCTCCTTCAGCGGCTGGAATTCCTTGAAGTTCGCCATCTCGGCCAGGCCGTGGACGGCGCACCAGGACGCGATGGTGGCCAGCTCCAGCTCGCCGGTGTCGCTCGGATCGCAGCCCGCCTCGACCAGGGCGGATTGCACCTGAGCGTAGCCGCTGTCTTCCTGCTTGGCGTGCTCGGGCATGGCGGTGCGATCGCGCGAGGTGTCGTACATCAGCCGATAGAGCGCCGGGTTCTCGTGGGCGAACTTGACGTAGGCGAGGCCGATGTTGGTGATGCCGGCGCTCGGGGTCGCGGCCGAGCGCCGCGCCTCGGCGATCACCTCGGACAGCATCTCCCAGCCGCCGTGAGCGACCGCCTCCATCAGCTCGGTCTTGTCCTTGAAATGGTGGTAGGGCGCGGCCGGACTCACACCGGCTTCCCGGGCCACCGCCCGCAGCGACAGCGCCGCCGCCCCCTCCGCCTCGAGTATTCGTCGGGCGGCGTCCACCAGGGCGCGGGAGAGGTCGCCGTGGTGGTACGGGCGGACCTGAGCGTTTCCAGTTTCTCTCATTGCGCTCACCGTAAAACTTTATCCGAACGCTGTAAAGATGATGTTGACACCGTTCAGATGGGTGCTATTTGAACACCGTCCAGATCGGACAGCCCCGCTCCCCCGGGGATCGAACACGAAGCCTAAGGACTACTGTCATGTCTCTCGCAACGCTTTTTGACCGCTTGACCGTCGCCATCACCATGTTCCTCGGAATGGCGGTCGCCGCCGGTACTGCTTTCGTCGGCGCCTAAAGGCCCTGCCGAATGACCGGCCCATAGGTTCGGGGAGCAAGCTTCAAGCCAACGCTCCTCGAACGGGCCGGTCCGGCGGCGCCGTCGCCGCCCCGCCGCCCCCGGCGGACCCTCCCTACAAATTGAACTTCCCCAACGGCTCTCCTCGGCTGGCGGTTGCACCGGAAAAGGTCTAGGACCCGGCGCAATCAAAAAGGAGGAAGCGGCATGGCCGACGCCACGGTAATGGAGCGCGCGCCGCAGTCGCGCGTGCAGTTGAAATCGGCCAGCGCGATCGCGTTCGCGCCAAACGGCGTGCTGCTGGTCGGCGACGGCCTCGGGGCCGCCGTCTACGCGTTCGAGACCGGCGATGTGACCCGGACCGGTTCGGGCCCGATCCAGATCGACGACCTGACCGGCAAGATCGCCGCCCTGCTGGGCACCACCGTCGGACCAGATCCGCGTGCCCGACATCGCGGTCAATCCCGGCCTCCGGCGCCGTCTATCTCGCCGTGGCCCGCGGCGCCGGCGCCGACGCCGACCACCTGATCCTCAAGGCCGACCCCACCGGTCGCCTCACCGAGCTCGACCTCGACGCGACGCCGCACATCGAGCGTGGCCCTGGTCGACCAGCCGGACGCCGACAAGGTCGACCGCCGTGGCAACGCCCTGCGCACCGACACCATCACCGACATCGGCTACGCGGACGGCAAGGTGATCGTCGCCGGCCTCTCCAACGAGGAGTTCGCCTCGACCCTGCGGGCCATCCCCTACCCGTTCTCAAGCGCCGCGCAAAGGCGCGGCGATCGAGATCTGGCACGGCGCCCACGGCCAGTACGAGACCAACGCGCCGATCCGCACCTTCATCGCCTACGAGCTCGACGGCCAGCCGGAGATCCTCGCCTCCTACACCTGCACCCCGCTGGTGCGGATCGCGGTTTCCAAGCTGCAGCCCGGCGCCAAGGTGATGGGGACGACCATCGCCGAGCTGGGCAACATGAACCGCCCGCTCGACATGATCGCCTACCGCAAGAACGGCGTCGGACCACATCCTGATGGCCAATTCCAACCGCGGGGTGATGAAGCTCGACGCCAACAACCTCGAGCAATACCACCCGATCACCGACAAGATCGCCGCCACCCACGGCGTGCCCTACGAGACCATCGAGGGCCTGCAGGGCGTGCGGCGGCTGGACCGGCTGGGCGAGGACAGCGCCCTGGCCATGGTCGCCAGCGGCGAGGCGCTCAACCTGACGACCATTGCCCTTCCCTGAGCGGCGGCGGCGCCGCGGATCGTCCGCGACGGCGAGGTGTTCCGGGCGGGGCCCTGGTCGGGTCCGCCGCCGGCTGGCGGCTGGCGCGAGGCGCTGGAGCTGTTCGCCAGCGAAGCTCCGGGCGCGCCGGCAATGCTAGGCGTCTACGCTCACGACGGCTGGCGTCGTCAGCTTCACGCCGCGGTTCCCGCCGGCTCCGTCGGTGCGGCTGCGGGCGGTGTTCCGGCCCCGGAGCGGCGAGCCGGTCATCGCCTGGTTCGGCGGCGTGCCGCGCCCCGCCGCGCGCGCCGACGACGCGGCGTGCTCGCAGGTCACTCCCAGCGCCGACGTCTGGCCGGAGAACGTGCTGCGGCTCTACCTCACCTTCTCCGCCCCGATGCGGATCGGCGAGGCCTGGCGTCACATCCGCATGCTCGACGACGCAGGGCGACCGATGGGCGGCATGTTCGTCGAGATCGAGCAGGAGCTCTGGGACCCGGAGGGCCGGCGCCTGACCGTCCTGTTCGACCCCGCCCGGATCAAGCGCGGCCTGGTCGACCACATCAACGAGGGGCCGCCGCTGTCCGTTGGCGCAGCGCTGCACGCTGGAGATCGACGCCGCCTGGCGGGATGCGCGCGGCGCGCCCGCTCGTCGATGGCTTCACCAAGACCGTCACGGTCGTCCCGCCGCTGCGCGCAGCGCTGGACCCGAACCAATGGCGGATGACGCCGCCTGCGTCGGCCGGCCGACCCGCTGACGGTCGACTTCCCGCATCCGCTTGACGCCGCGCTGGCGCCGAGGGCGCTGTCGGTCTGGAGGGGGGTGGCGGAAGTTCCAGGCGAGGCGCGTCTGGAACGGGACGAGACGCGACTTGTCTTCGCGCCACAGAGCCCCTGGACGCCCGGCCCTTACGCCTTGCGCGCCGACTCCGGTGCTGGAAGATGTCTGCGGCAACCGTATCGGCCGGCCATTCGACATCGATCGGCAGGCGCCCGGCCAGGCCGAAGCGACGGCTCGGCCGGCGGAGCTGCCGTTCGAGATTTAGGCGGCCCGGCTCATCACCTCGGAGAGGCGGTCCAGCGAGGGCGGCGAGATCGACTTCAGCAGCTCGATCAGCCGCTGCTCCGGCGCGCCGAGCCCGCCGGCGCCGAGCCGGCCGAGCAGCCACTTGGCCTCCTCCTCGGTGATCACCGCGGCCTGGGCCTCGGCGGTCTCCATGTCGGCTTCGGCCTTGGTCCACTCGTCGCCCTCGTCGGCGAACGGGTGCAGGATGTCGTGCATCGCCCCGCGCACGTCGGGCGCGCGCGCCATCGAGGCCATGAACCCGCCGGCGCCCTCACGCTCTTTCAGCCAGGCGTCGTCGCCGGCCGTCTGCTCGCGGCTCTCGACCGTGAACGGGCTGACGGCCGTAAGCAAGTCAGCCACCGCCTTGGCGAAGAAGTCCGGCCAGGTCTCGTCGTTGGAGCCGCCCTTGCAGGCGTCGTTGATGTCGAAGAGGGCGTCGGCCTCCTCGCGGGTGACGCCCACGTTGCCCGGTCCGCCGCCGGCGAACACCAGCCGCTTCAGCCGCGCTACATTGGCCGCGTCGACATGGCCCTGGGCGGCGACCGCCGCCTTGACCTTGCCGAGGATGAACACCGCCAGGTCGGGCGGGACGTTGATCGCGGTCTCGACGATCCGCAGCAGCGCCTCCAGCCCGCCATCGCAGCTGAGCTCGCCGGCGAACACCGCCATCACCCAGTTGGACTTGCCGGTGTCGACATAGTCGGCCGGCTCCTGCTGGTGGACGACGAAGTCGACCACCGCGCCGCCGAAGAAGTCGCCCCACTCCGGCCCGCGGTCGCTGACGGCGCGGTCGAGCGAGGCCAGCGCCTCGATGTCCTCGGTGGCGATTTCGGCCGGCGTGTAGAAGGCGCGGCGCATCGCCAACACGTCGTCGACGGCGATGCGACCCTTGGACTTCAGCGCGCCGACAAGGTCGGCCAGGGTGGCGTTCATGGTGTTGTTCGGCTCCCGCGGGCGCCCTGCGTCAAAGTGCGTGGGCGCGTCTTTCCGACGCAACGGTATCGCCAAACCTGTTACGGCGAGCCTAATCGGCCCCTTGCCGTCATCGTGGCGTCGTGGAATCTCCCGTAGAGGAGCGGCCATGGGCGTGATTCCACCGCCAGGGGCCGCAAGGAGGCGTGTCTTCAGTCGTACCCTGCGAGCCGATTTTCCGTCCCGGCGCATGGAGCGCGGCCATGCAGGTGCTTAGCCGCGTCCCGTCGGGCTGGCCTGCGCTGGTGCTGAACGCCGACTTTCGGCCGCTCAGCTACTATCCGCTGTCGCTTTGGCCCTGGCAGGAGACCATCAAGGCGGTGTTCCTCGGCCGCGTCGACGTGGTCTCGACCTACGACAAGATGATCCACTCGCCCTCGTTCGAGATGCCGCTGCCGAGCGTGGTCTCGCTGAAGCAGTACGTGGCGCAGGACCGCCCGCCGGCGTTCACCCGGTTCAACGTCTTCCTGCGCGACAGTTTCGCCTGCCAGTACTGCGGCTCGTCGGACGAGCTGACCTTCGACCACGTGACGCCGCGCTCGCGCGGCGGGCGCACCACCTGGGAGAACATCGTCACCGCCTGCGCCCGCTGCAACCTGGGCAAGGGCGGCCGCACGCCGCGCGAGGCCGACATGCACCCGCGCCGCCACCCGCGCCGTCCGACCATGTACGAACTGCAGGACCACGGCCGCAAATTCCCCCCCAACCACCTCCACGAAAGCTGGCTCGACTACCTCTACTGGGACATCGAGCTGGAGGCTTAGCGACTTGGCGAACGCCCTCGGCTGCGCGCAATGAAGGCGGATGGCTGGTTCTGCAAGCGAGAGCGACGGCGAGTACGACTACATCGTGGTCGGCGCGGGGTCGGCCGGCTGCGTGGTCGCCAACCGGCTTTCGGCTGACCCCCGCAACCGCGTGCTGCTGCTCGAGGCCGGCGGCAGGGACGACTGGATCTGGTTCCACGTGCCGGTCGGCTACCTGTTCGCGATCGGCAATCCGCGATCGGACTGGATGTTCGAGACCGAGCCCGAGCCGGGTCTGAACGGGCGCGTGCTGAAGTATCCGCGCGGCAAGGTGATCGGCGGCTCGTCGGCGATCAACGCAATGATCTCGATGCGCGGCCAGGCCGCCGACTACGACCACTGGCGCCAGCTCGGCCTGGCCGGCTGGGGCTGGGACGACGTGCTGCCGGTGTTCCGCCGTCTCGACGACCACTTCCTCGGCGAGAGCGAGCACCATGGCGCTGGGGGCGAGTGGCGGGTGGAGGCGCCGCGGGTGCGCTGGGCGGTGCTTGACGCGATCGCCGCGGCGGCGACTCAGATGGGCGTTCCGCCGACGGTCGACTTCAACACCGGCGACAACACCGGCGTGGGCCCCTTCCACGTGAACCAGCGGCGCGGACTGCGGTGGTCGGCGGCGCGGGCGTTCCTGGCGCCGGCGCTGAAGCGGCCCAACCTGCGGGTCGAGACCGGCGTGCTCGTCGAGCGCCTGTTGTTCGATGGGCGCAGGGCCACGGGCGTGCGGTTCCGACGGGCTGGCGCAGCCTTCGAGGCGCGCGCGAGGGGCGAGATCATCCTCTGCGCCGGATCGATCGGGTCGACCCTGTTGTTGCAGCTTTCGGGCATTGGGCCGGGCGAATGGCTGGGCGAACAGGGCGTCGGCGTAACCCTCGATAAGCCGGGCGTCGGCCGCAACCTGCAGGACCACCTGCAGCAGCGCGCGATCTACAAGGTGAGCGGGGTCAGGACGCTGAACGAGACCTACCATTCGCTGGCCCGGCGGGCGCTGATGGGCGCCGAATACGCCCTGTTCCGGCGCGGGCCGCTGACGATGGCGCCCTCGCAGCTGGGCGTCTTCACCACCTCGTCGCCCGAGCACGACCGCGCCAACATCGAGTTCCACATCCAGCCGCTGTCGCTCGACCGGTTCGGCGAGCCGCTGCACCGGTTTCCGGCGGTGACGGTCTCGGCCTGCAACCTGCGACCCACGTCGCGCGGGACCGTCCGGCTGCGCTCGGCCGACCCCGCCGCGGCGCCCCGGATCGCACCGAACTACCTGGCCACCGATCAAGACCGCCGCGTCGCCGCCGACGCGATCCGGGTCACCCGCCGGCTGATGGCGCAGCCGGCGCTGCGGCCCTATCGGCCGCAGGAATATCTGCCGGGTCCGGACGTCACGGACGACGAGGCGGCGCTGGCCAAGGCCGCGGGCGACATCGGCACCACGATCTTTCATCCGGTCGGCACGGCCAAGATGGGGCTGCCGTCGGACCCGATGGCTGTGGTCGATGCGCGCCTGCGGGTGATGGGGCTGGAGCGCCTGCGGGTGATCGACGCATCGGTCATGCCGACCATCACCTCGGGCAACACCAATACGCCGACGATCATGATCGCCGACCGCGGCGCCCGCTTCCTGCTGGAGGAGAACCGGTAGGCGCGGGCGGCGTGGGGCTGCGGACGACGGCGCCCTACCCGTCAGCCATGGCGGGGTTGTGCTCGCCGGCGCTGTCGGCGGTGATGCGGGCGACGACCGCCGCGATCACCGCGGCCTTGTTGACGTTCTGGCCCGGGCAGTCGCGGTGAGTGGTCTTGGGATCCTCGTGGTGTAGGCGGATGCCCGCCGGATCGAGGCCGATCACCTCGCAGAGGCTCGCCAGCGCCGCCACGGCGTTCTTCTGCACCGCAAGCCCGCGCCCGGTCGCGAACGGCTCGGCCTGGTAGTCGCCCAGCATCTCGACGCCGATCGAGACGCTGTTCCACGACGGCGAGTGCACGCCCGGCGTCGTCAGCGGCGTGAACGCCCAGATCTGGCGATCGTCGACGAACAGGTGCGGGCCGGCGCTCCAGTGCTGCTGGTCGCGGTAGTAGCTCTGCAGCGCCGAGATGTGCTGCTGTGTCAATCCGCCCGGCCGCTGCGCCAGCGACGGCACGCCGGTGTTGTGCAGCACGATGAACGAGGGTCGCCACCCGGTCCATTGCAGGCTCCGGCAGTAGTCGGCAAAGCCCGCCGGATCGAACGACCGGTCGACGATTCCCTTCCAGGCCATGCGCGTCTCCCTGCCTGCATGCGGCCAAGCTGGAGAAGCGAATTGGTTCGCCGTCAAGTGTAAACGCCCCCGTTGATGCGCCTGAGTTGAAACGCCCCGCCTGACCGGCCCCGCTGGTCTCCGCGATCCCGAGTTCGGACGCCCGACTTCGGGCTGGGACCGCTGAGCGCGGCTTTTTCGTGCGGCGGCGGTGATCGGCGGCGTGACCGCCCTGGCGGTGGCCGTAACCATCGCCATCTTGTTCAAGGACGCGCATAGCCATGGCGACGTAGCGACGGATGGAGGCTGACATGCCCACCCCCAAGGAAGACGATCATCTCGTGCCCGCCGAAGAGAAGGCGCTCGAGCTGGAAGAGGCGCTGGAAGAGGCGCTGGAAGAGACGTTCCCCGCCAGCGATCCGATCGCGCCGATGCGGCCGGGCGAGGCGTAGGCGAAGGCGACAGGAGGGTCAGATGGTGCGCGCGGTGCAGGGCGAGGCGCCCTATCGGGTGGAGATGGTCGCCGCCGGCCATGAGCTGGTGGCCGACGAGCCGCCCTCCAACGGCGGTCGCGGAGTCGGTCCCGGACCGTTCGACCTGGTGACCGCCGGCCTCGCCGCCTGCACCATGATCACGCTCAGAATGTACGCCGAGCGCAAGGGCTGGAACGGCTTCGACATCGCCGCGCGACTGCACCATCGGATGGAAGACAAGGTCCACTTCATCGACCGCGAGGTCGACGTCAGCGGCGTGCCGGACGAAGCCGGCCTGACGCGGCTGCGCGATATCGTCGAGCGCACGCCGGTGACCCTCGCGCTGAAACCCGGCTTCAACATCACCACCGTGCTGACCCAGCCCGCGCACGCGCCAGGAGCCGCCCCATGACTCACGTCACCTACGAGATCGTCCAGCATGACGGCGGCTGGGCGTACCGCGTCGACGGCGTGTTCTCCGAGACCTTCCGCACCCACGACGCCGCCAGGACCGCGGCCAAGCGCGCCGCGGGCGAGCAGCGGATCGCCGGCGACACCGCCGGCATCACCTGGGAAGACTCGGCCGGCCGCTGGCACGAAGAGCTGTCCGAGGGAGACGACCGTCCGGATACGGAAGTCCGGGGCTAGCGGACGATGGGCGACGTCTTCCTGGTTGCCGGCGTCCGCACGCCGTTCGTCAAGGGCGGCGGCGTCTTCGCCCAGTACGACGCCCTCGCGATTTCCGCGCCGGTCGCCAAGGCGATGGCCGCCCGGGCGCGCCCCGATTTCATCATCTGGGGCGAGGTGATCCCGGAGGCGACCGTCTCCAACATCGCCCGCGAGCTGGTGTTCGCGGCCGGCCTGGATCCGACCATCCCCGCCGTCTCCACGGTGCTCGCCTGCTCGACCAGCTTCATGGGCATGGTCGAGGCCTCCGGCATGATCGGTCGCGGTGGCGCGCACTTGGCCCTGGTCGGCGGCGCCGAGACCATGAGCCACGTGCCGATCGCGCTGAAGACGACGGTAGCCGACAGGCTGATCGCGACCTTTCCGCGCGACCCCGCCGGCGCGGCGGCGATGCTGACGCAGCTCACCGCCGCCGACTTCGACCTGCCGCTCAACGCCTGGGCCAACCGGGTCAGCGGCAGGTCGCAGGGCCAGCACACCGAGGACACCGCCCGGCGTTTCGAGATCAGCCGGCAGGCGCAGGACGCCTGGGCTCTGCGCAGCCACCAGAGCGCTGTCGCCGCCCAGGACGCCGGCTTCTTCGACGACCTGCTGATCCCGTTCGGCGGTGTCGAGAGGGACGCGCTTCCGCGCCGCGACAGCTCGCTCGAGAAACTCGCTTCCTTGCGCGCCGTCTACGATCCAGCCGGCACGATCACCGCCGGCAACGCCTCGGCGGTGACCGACGGCGCGGCCTCGCTCTGGGTCGGCGACGCTGAGGGACTGGCGCGGCTGGGCGCAACGCCCACCATCAAGCTGGTCGACTTCGAGATCGCCGCGATCGACTTCCGGCTCGACGAGGGCATGCTGATGGCGCCCGGCCGGGCGATCCCGCGCCTGCTGGCCCGCCACGGTCTGACGTTCGCCGACATCGCGCTGTGGGAGATCCACGAGGCGTTCGCCGCCCAGGTGCTGGCCAACATCAAGGCCGCGAGCGACCCGGTCTATCGGCTGGCGCGCGCCAAGGTGGACGCCGACCTCGGCGAGTTCCCCTGGGACCGCGTCAACCCCCACGGCGGCACGCTGGCCCTCGGCCACCCGTTCGCCGCGACCGGCGCGCGGATTCTCAGCCAGGCGGCGAAGGAGCTGGCGGCGATGGCGGCCGGCTCGCGGGCGATCGTCTCGATCTGCGCGGACGGCGGCCAGGGCACTGTGGCGCTGCTGGAGCGGGTCTAGGCCGCTGGTGACGCCGCCGGCCACGCGGCGGTTTGGGGATTCCCGCGTCCGCCCCCAAACCGCGCGTCAGTTCAGCGTGTCGGGCGTCAGAGTGCCGACGATGTCGTTGACTGCGTTGTCCTTAATCAGGTTGTCGCCCTCGCTGATGAGGTCGCCGTTGCCGGTCGGGAAGCTGAACGTGCCGACGTTGCTGTTGCCGACCGCGGTGGAGTTCCACAGCCGCACCCTGGCGGTCGACGTCGGCTCCACGCCGGTCTGATTGTAGTTGATGTGCGTCGAGTCGATGGCGACCCGGTTGACCGCCGAATTCAGGGTCTGAACCGACACGCCGATCGCCGCATTGTGATTGATGTTGCTGTGCTCGATGGTGAAGTCCGTCGTCCCGGCCACGGCGGAATCGATCTCCACCCCGTTCGAGGCATTGTTGCTAGCGGTCAGGCCATCCAGCACGCCCGTGACGGTCACCGCGCTGGCGTTCGTCGTGTACCGCACGCCGTTGTTCCCGTTGTCCGACGCTATGGTGTTCGAAATCTGAAAGCTGATCGTGCCGCCGGGAACATTGAGCTTGATCCCGTCCGAGCCGAAGTGGCGGACGACGCAATTGCTGATCGTGAGGTTGCCGCCGCCGATGAAGTTGATCCCGACGTGGCCGGCGAATAGGACGCCATCCACATTGAGCCCCTTCAGATAGACAGAGTCGGCCGGACCGGCGTTGATGGCGATGGCGTCGCCGCTGGCCGACTGTACGCCCGCGGTGCCGACCCCGTCGTTGACGATGCTGATCGCCTTGGTGATGGAGATGGCGCCGTAGCCGGCGGGGTCCATGATGTCGATCTCGCCGCCGGCGGCGACGATGTTGTCGTGGGCATATTGGAGGCTGCGGCATGGGTTGGCCGGCGAGCCGCAGCCGGCCGCGTCGGTTCCATGCCCAGATACCCAGGCGCGCGTCGCCGCCTGGGCGGACGCTCCGGCGAGCGCGACCGCGCCGAGCGCGGCGGCCGCAAGCGACATCGAAATCAGGCGACGCATCGAGAACTCCTCCCGTCCTGTGTGATCCGCGCTCGGCGCCCTCGGCGCAAGCCACGGCGCAAGATGGCGCGATTCGTCGAAGGTCGGTCCGGCCCTTTGGCCGTTTGCGCGGCTCCCTGCCGCCATCGCGGGCGTGCTTGGCGCGGAACCCGACCAGTTGGGCGTTGCCGCCCCAACCGCGCCGTGATGAGGTGGCAGGCGACAAGCGTCGAGGAAACCAGCGGATGGCGGAGGATTTCCGCGAGCGGGCCAGGCTTTCGCCCAAGGGCCGGCTGTATGAGGATTTCGCGGTGGGCGAGGTGCGCCAGCACCATTGGGGCCGCACCATCGCGCTCTCCGACACGCTGCTCTTCACCACCCTGACGCTGAGCTTCAACCCACTCTATTCCAACCGGGTCTTCGCCGAGGCGCACGGCCATCCGGACATCGTCGTGAACCCGCTCTTGGTGTTCAATACGGTGCTGGGCCTGTCGGTGGAGGACAACAGCGAGATCGGCGGGCCGTTCGTCGGCGTCGGCGCCCTGACCTATCGCCAGCCGGTCTATCCCGGCGACACCCTGACCGCGCGCTCGACCACCAAGGCCGCCCGGCTCTCGGCCAGCAACCCGTCGAACGGCATCGTCACCTGGCTGACCGAGGGCTTCAACCAGCGCGAGGAGCTGGTGATCGACTTCGAGCGCTCGAACCTGGTGCGCCTGCGCCATCCGCCGAAGCGCGAAGGACCCGCCGGGCACGCAATGCCATGAAGCTCTCCGACCTCACCGGCAAGACCAACTACTTCGAGGACTTCAAGGTCGGCGACGTGATCCGCCATGCACGTGGCAAGACGATCGAGGGCCTCGAAAACGTGCTGATCACCAACCTGGTCATGAACACCGCTCAGGGCCATTTCAACGAGCACGCGATGAAGAACAGTCCCTACGGCGGGCGGCTGTCGTACGGCGGGGTCAACTTCTCGCTCTGCATGGGCCTGGCCATGCAGGACACCGGCGAGAACGCGCTGGCCGAGCTCGGCATGGACAACATCCGCCTGATGAACCCGGTGGTGCACGGCGACACGCTCTACGCCTACTCCGAGGTGCTGGAGGTGGAGAACAGCGACCAGGCGGACGCGGGGATCGTCACCTTCCGCCACTACGGCGTGAACCAGGACGACAAGCAGGTGTTCCAGGGCGACCGGCGGATGCTGATCAAGCGACGCAGCCACTGGGCCGGCCGGTGACCGACACGCCGGCCACCGGTCCGTTGAAGGGGCTTAAGGTCCTGGACTTCACCCAGGCGCTGGCCGGCCCGTTCTGCACCCAGCAGCTCTCCGACCTTGGGGCCGAGGTGGTGAAGGTCGAGGCGCTGGACGGCGGCGACCTCACCCGCGGCTCCGGCCCGTTCCACGAGGCGGACGTGGAGCACCGCTACTCCGGCTATTTCCAGTCGATCAATCGCGGCAAGAAGAGCATCGCGGTCGACCTGAAGACGGCGGACGGCGTGGCCCTGATCAAGCGCCTGGTTCCAGGCTTCGACGTGGTGGTAGAGAACTTCCGGGTCGGGGTGATGGACCGGCTGGGCCTCTCCTACGAGACCCTGGCGGCGCTGAATCCGAAGCTGGTCTACGCCGCCATCCGCGGATTCGGCGATCCGCGGACCGGCGCCAGCCCTTACGTCGACTGGCCGGCCTACGACGTCGTCGCCCAGGCCATGGGCGGGATGATGGGGATCACCGGCCTGGCGGGCGGGACCCCGATCAAGATCGGCCCCGGCGTCGGCGACACCGTGCCGGCGCTCTACGCCGCGCTCGGGATCGTCAGCGCCGTGCTGCACGCCCGCGAAACCGGCGAGGGCCAGTTCCTCGACGTCGCCATGACCGACGCCGTGCTGGGCGTCTGCGAGCGGATCGTGCACCAGTATGCGTTCGGCCATCAGATCCCGGGCCCGGAAGGCAACCACCACCCGTTCCTGCTGCCGTTCGGGGTCTATCCGGCGGCGGACGGATTCGTCGCGCTGGCCTGCCCGGGCGACGCCTTCTTCCGCGCCCTTGTCCTGGCGCTGGACGCGGGCGAGATGCTGGAGGACGAGCGGATCGCCACGCCAAGGACCCGGGCGGCGAACCGGGAGCTGGTGATCGAGCGTCTTTCGGCGCTGACCGGCGCGCTCACCAAGGCTCAGTTGCAGGAGAAGTTGGGCGGCGTCGTGCCATTCGGCCCGGTTCTGAACGTCGACGAGATCGCCCGCGACAGCCACTTCGCCGCCCGGCAGATGCTGGCGCAGATCGACCTGCCGGGCTTCCCGGAGCCGATGCGCATCGCCGGCCAGCCGATCAAATTTGCCCGGACTCCCGCCGGCGTTCGCCGTCGTGGCCCCGATCTGGGGGAGGACACGGACGCCGTTCTGCGCGATCACGGCGTCTCGGACGAAGAGATCGCACGCTGGCGGGCCGCCGGCGCCATCGCGGAGGAAGCTTCATGACCCAGCGTCCCATGCGCCTGCGGCGCTCGCAGCTTTCGGTGCCGGGCGTCAGCGAGAAGATGATCGCCAAGGCCTGCATGTCCGAGGCCGACCACGTGTTCCTCGACCTCGAGGACGCGGTCGCCCCCTCGGCCAAGGAGGGCGCGCGGACCACCATCGTCGAGTCGCTGAACGCGCTGGACTGGGGCAAGAAGACCCGCTGCGTGCGGGTCAACGACGTGACGACCCCGTGGTGCTTCGAGGATGTGATCGAGGTCGTCACCGGCGCCGGCAAGAACCTGGACACCATCATGCTGACCAAGGCGACCCGGGCCGCCGACGTCCAGTTCATCGACCTGCTGCTGAACCAGCTGGAGGCCAAGCTGAAGTTGCCGCACCGGATCGGCATCGAGGTGCTGATCGAGGAGGCCGCCGGCCTGCAGCACGTCGAGGAGATCGCCGTCGCATCGCCGCGGATGGAGGCGCTGATCTTCGGCATGGGCGACTACTCGGCCAGCCAGCAGATGAACCTGCGCGGCTGGGGCGGCGAGGGCTATCCCGGCGACGTGTTCCACTACCCGCGCTTCCGTATCGCCATGGCCGCCCGCGCCGCCGGGATCGACCCGGTCGACGGGCCCTACGCCAACTTCCGCAACGAGGAGGGCTACCGGCGCGAGGCGCGCTACGCCTACATGCTGGGCTTCGTCGGCAAGTGGGCGATCCACCCGGCGCAGATCTCGCCGGCGCTGGAGATCTTCTCGCCCGACCCGGAAGAGGTCGGCCGCGCCCGCGAACTCGCCGCCGCCTACGACAAGGCGCTGGCCGAGGGCCTGGGCTCGGTCAACGTGAACGGCACGATGGTCGACGCCGCCTCGATCCGGATCGTCATGAACACCGTGCGCAAGGCCGAACTGATCGGGATGTGAACCTACCCTCCGCTCTTCCCCGCGAAAGCGGGGACCCAGGCTTTTTTTGAGCCACGGAAAACACGGAAAGCACGGACGAGGTGCTCGGTGAGCACTTTTTCCGTGTTTTCCGTGTTTTCCGTGGCTCACCCTTCTAGTCTTGAAAAAGCCTGGGCCCCCGCTTTCGCGGGGGCGAGCAGAAGAGGGCAGGACTCATGGCTGACGACGCATCAACCGCAGCCGCCCAGGGCTACCTCACCCCCGAGCGGATCATGATGCGGGACGTCGCGAGGGATTTTGTCCGCGACGTGGTGCTGCCGACGGCCAACCGGCTGGATCCGGTCAAGGGCGACATCCCGCGCGAGCTGATCGACAAGATGGGCGAGCTCGGCTTCTTCGCCATCCTGATCCCGGAGGAATACGGCGGCCTGGGCCTCGGCGCGTTCGAGTACTGCCTGGTCGCCGAGGAGCTGGCGCGCGGCTGGATGAGCGTCGCCAGCATCATCGCCCGCGGCAACTCGTTCTACCGCTCGATCCCCGGCGAGGGCGAAGAACTGCGCCGCAAGATCGGGCTGATGGCGAAGGGCCAGTACCTCGGGGCGGCCGCGCTCTCGGAGCCCGGCACCGGCTCGGATCTCTCCAGCGTTTCCTGCCGCGCCCGCCGCGAGGGCGACGAGTGGGTGCTCACCGGCAACAAGTACTGGTGCACGTTCGCCGACGGCGCCGATTACATCAGCGTGCTCTGCCGCATCGACGAGCCGGGCGCGCCGGCCGGGCGCGGCGGCACGGTCTCGGTCTCTGTGGAGAAGCCCAAGGGCGAGCTGCCGGCCGGCTGCACCGGCGCCCCGATCCCCAAGATCGGCTATTTCGGCTGGAAGACCTGGGAGTTGCGCTTCGATGGGACGCGGGCGCCGGTCCGCCGCAGCCCCGCCAGCGGCCACGACGAGGCGGGCGGCCGGGCCCACCAGGCGGTCGCGTTCGGGCTGGGCCTCGCCCGCGCCCACACCGCCGCCCGCTCGATCGGCCTGGCCCGCGGCGCGCTGGAGGACGCGATCGCCTACGCCAGGGAGCGGGTGCAGTTCGGCCAACCGATCTCCGATTTCCAGGCGATCCGGTTCAAGATCGCCACCATGGCCACCGAGGTCGAGGCCGCGCGGCAGCTGATGTACTACGTCTGCAGCGAGATCGACGCCGGGCGCGCGGGGCGGGTCGAGACCTCGATGGTCAAGCTGTTCGCCTCCGAGATGGCCGAGAAGGTGACCAGCGAGGCGCTGCAGATCTTCGGCGGCGCCGGCTACACCACCCTGCATCCGATCGAGCGCTACTGGCGCGACGCGCGCCTCACCAAGATCTTCGAGGGCACCAGCGAGATCCAGCAGCGGATCATCGCCGACACCCTGCTGGGCAAGCCGACGATCCGGGGGTCGAACTGAGCCGCTCCTCCCCTCGCCCGGCGAGGGGAGGTGGCGTGTGACGAGCACCGCGACGGCGGTGCGAGACACGCCGGAGGGGAGATGTCTGCCGGCTGCGCTCCGTTCGTCGCCGCCAGTCTCCCCATCGTCGCGCGTCGGCCCTGGCGGGCCTCGCCAGCGACGCTTCCCCTCGCAAGCGAGGGGAAGAGCTATCCCGCCACAAATGCGACATTGGCTGCCACAGACATTAACCAATCAGAACCCCTGACCCCCCTAAAACGAAGGCTGTTATTGGGGTTTGGAGGGCGCGTTGGCGCTCAGTCCGCGACTAGAGCTTCGGCAGGGCCAGGGGCTGGTCATCACGCCGCAGCTGCAGCAGGCGATCAAGCTGCTGCAGTTGAGCAACCTTGAGCTGGAGGCGTACGTCGACGCCGAGCTCGAGCGCAATCCGCTGTTGCAGCGCGATGACCGCGAGGGCGAGTCCGAGAACGACGCCGAGGCCAGCGTGGGCGAGGCGGAGGCTTCAGACGACGATTTCGCCGCAGACCGGGTGACCGACAGCGCGGCGGCCGCCGAGATCGACGCCAGCCACGACGACCTCTACGAGGGCGCCTCCCCCGGGGATCACGCCACCGGCGACGCCGGCGCGGGCGGCGGCGCCGACGCCGGCGGCTCGGTCGACTGGTCCAAAGCCGGCAAGGGCGGCGGCTTCGAGGACAGCGACGGCGAGCGCGAGGGCGCCGGCGTGCGCGAGCTGAGCCTCGCCGAGCATCTCGAGGCCCAGCTGGCCGTCGCCGGTCTGACCAACTCCGAGCGGGCGATCGCGCTCACCCTGATCGACGCGGTCGACGAGGGCGGCTACCTGCGCGCCGACCTGGGCGAGCTGGCCGACCGGCTCGGCTGCGACGTCAGCCGGATCGAAGCCGTGCTCGCGGTGCTGCAGGGATTCGAGCCTACGGGCGTTTTCGCCCGGGACGTCGCCGAGTGCCTGTCGCTGCAGCTGAGGGAGAAGGACCGGTTCGACCCGGCGATGGCGGCCCTCGTCGCCAACCTGGAGTTGCTTGCCCGGCGCGACATGGCCGCCCTGAAGCGCGCCTGTGGCGTCGACGACGAGGACCTGCGCGAGATGATCGCCGAGCTGCGCGCGCTGACGCCCAGGCCCGGCGCGGCGTTCGGCGGCGAGCCGGCGCAAGCGGTGGTGCCGGACGTGTTCGTCCGCGAGGGGGCCGGCGGGATGTGGCTGGTGGAGCTCAACACCGACACCCTGCCTCGGTTGCTGGTCGACCACCGCTATCACGCCCGCGTCTCGGCCGGCGCGCGGACCGACCAGGAGAAGACGTTCGTCTCCGACTGCATTTCCAGCGCCAACTGGCTGGTGAAGAGCCTCGACCAGCGCGCCAAGACCATCCTCAAGGTCGCCAGCGAGATCGTCCGCCAGCAGGATGGGTTCCTTGCCTTCGGCGTCGAGCACCTGCGGCCACTGAACCTGAAGACCGTCGCCGACGCGATCGGCATGCACGAGAGCACGGTCAGCCGCGTCACCTCCAACAAGTACCTGGCGACGCCGCGCGGCGTATTCGAGATGAAGTTCTTCTTCACCTCTTCGATCGCCTCCAGCTCCGGCGGCGAGGCGCACTCGGCCGAGGCGGTGCGGCACAAGATTCGCCAGCTGATCGACGCCGAGCGCGCCGACGGCGACGTGCATTCGGACGATTCCATCGTCGATATCCTGAAGGAAGCCGGGGTCGACATCGCCCGCCGGACGGTCGCGAAATACCGCGAGGCGATGCGCATTCCCTCCTCGGTGGAGCGCAAGCGGCTGCTGCGTGAGGTGAGCTGATCCGGGGGTTTTGCTACGCTTGACACCGCCTCCCGGCGGGCGCGTTGTTAGCCCTATGCAAGTCCAGGTTTCCGGCAAACACGTGGATGTCGGCGAGGCGCTGCGCACGCGGATATCCGACGTTCTTCTCTCCAGCATCGGCAAGTATTTCGAGCGCGGCGGCAACGCCGACGTGGTGCTTTCGCGCGATGGTCATGGCTTCCGCATCGACTGCGTGGTCAGTCTGGCGTCCGGCCAGCGGCTGCAGAGCCACGGGCTCGGGATGGACGCGCATGGCGCGTTCGACCAGGCGCTGGCCAAGATCGAGACCCGCATTCGGCGCTACAAACGGCGCCTGAAAAGCCACTCGGTCGCGGCCGAGGCCAAGGCCGCCGAGGTCGCCGCGTCCTACGTTCTGCGCGCCCCCGACAACTCGGCCGAGATCGACGACTGGGACGACGACGAATCAGCCGGCCACCCCCCGGCGGCGATGGTGATCGCCGAAACCCAGGAAGAACTGCGGACGATGACCGTTTCGATGGCGGTGATGAACCTCGATTTGACCGAACAACCCGCAATCGTGTTTAGAAACGCCGCTCACGGCGGGCTATCGGTTGTCTATCGGCGGGCTGACGGCAACATCGGTTGGATCGATCCGCAGCGGACCAAGGCCCTGAACGGCCGAGGTCCCAAGGGCCGGTCCTAGTTCGGGAAGAAGCGGGAGCCTCTGGTCACTCTCGTGCGTTCATGTCCGCGCCGGGTCGGCCCGCGTCTTGCTGGGCCGGGTGTGGCGCGATCCGTTATGGGCGTTCCTTCGGAGTGAGAGCTTCGACATTGATGAACATCGGTGATCTCCTGGATCGCGGGGCCATAGCGCCTCGCGTCACGGCGCCCGGCAAGCGCCAGGCGCTCAGCGTGGTGGCGGAAATGGCCGCCCGCTCCTTTCGTCTCAAACCGGCTGAGGTGCTCGACGCCCTGCTCGAGCGCGAGGCCGCCGGCTCGACCGGCGTCGGATATGGGGTGGCCGTGCCGCACGCCCGGCTGAAGGGCCTCGACCGGCTGCGCGGCGTCTTCGTGCGGCTGGAACAGCCGGTGCCGTTCGACGCCGTCGACGACCGGCCGGTCGACCTGATCTTCGCCCTGCTCGCTCCGCCGGAGGCCAGCGGCGAGCACCTGCGGGCGCTGGCCCGGGTCTCGCGCATCCTGCGGCAGGCCGACCTGCGTGAACAGCTGCGCCAGGCCCGCGGCGCCGACGCGATCCACGCCCTCTTGGTGCAGGAAGCGCGGCCGAGCGCGGCCTAGGGCTTGGCGGGCGCTGGCGCGGCCGGCGTGGCGGCGGCTGGAGTGTCGGCTGGGAGCTCGAGGCGGACGGGAAGCTTGATCCGAGCCCCGTCCACCGGCGTTCCCTGCGCGGTCCAGGGGTTCATCTCCATCACGCCGGCGACGATCAATGCGGCGTCGCCGAAGCCGAGCCCTGCCGGCTGCTCAGACACCACCTCGCAGGCCGTCAGGCCGCCGTCATGCCTGACGGTGCACACGATATTGGCCATTCCGCTACGCACGCCGGCCTTGGCGGCCGCCGCCGGGTAGAGCTGGGCGACGCGCCGCGGGATTGACGCGCTTCAGCCAGATCGGATTGTAAACCTCCATCGGAGGCGTCGGTTGGCTCGGATCGCGAAAGTCGAAGGGTATGTCGACACGCAAGTTGCGCATCTTGTCACGCTGCGGATCGGCATAGGCCTTGAACGTCTTCGTAAGCGACCGTGCGGCGTCGGCGAACCCACGGCCGTTGGGTGTCTCGCTTATCGCGTCACAGTCGCTCAAGCCGTTGTCGTCGCGAAACGAGCAGCGCATGACCACGTGGGCTGTCGCGACTTTGCCGATCGCCCGCTTTGGAAATGCGGCTGACACCTGCTCGGCTGTCGGCGCAGACATCCAAGGCGCCACGCGAAGCACAGTGAGGGTGGCTTCTGGCCGTCCGCCGCCGCCCATGAAATGGATCGGAATCGTCACCTTGGCGCCCCCGACAGGCAGACCGTCGACCGTCATCGGGCGCATCAGAAAGATCGAGCTCATAGAGAGCGCGGCTGCGCCGAACCCGTGTCCCGCGGGGGTTTCCTCGTCGAGGGTGCAGTTGTCCAGAAGACCGCGGGTGCTGACGACACACTCCATGCGGGTCCTTCCTTCGGCGCCTTTCGCGTCGGCCGGGAAGTATTGCTCCATCGCCTCTTGATCGGGCATCCGCAGCCAGTCGGGATTGCCGACGATCGTGCCCGGATGCAGCAACGCCGGCACGAACTTCACCGGCACGATCAGGTTGCGGCCGCCAATGGTCTGACCGGCCGCGTCTGTCGGCTTCAGCGCCATGCCCGCCGCCAGCGACAGCGCGGCCGCGCCGAAGCCCTCGCCCGTGGGCGTCTCCTCAATCACCGCGCAATCGGACAGCAGACCGGCGGCGGTGGCCGAGCACTTCATCTTCACAGCCCCCGAGATGCCGGCCTGGGCGGCGTGAGCGGGGTAGGCCTTGGCCCAGTCTTCCTGTCCCGGCGCCTTGTCCCAGACCGGATCGTGCAAGTCCCCCGCGTGGGCCGCGCCGAAGGCGCAGAGCCCCAAGATCAAACCCGCAATCGCACGCATGCCGTCCTCCCAGCCCTACGGTCGGGAGTATCGGCCTAATTCAGCGAGATTCAATCGTCGGCTGCGGCGCGGGGCTCAGTGCAGCGAAACGACCGCGAGTTCGTGGGCCTGCGCGGCGGCGACGGCGGTGGCGCGGTCGCTCATGACCGCCAACCGGGCGCCGTCGGCGCCGTGCAAGGCGTAAAGCACCTGGTCTGGTTCGATATGGAAACCGCGGATGCTCTCGACGGGGGTATCGGCCAGGATTTCGGCGCCTCTGATCTGGCGCACATAAACCAGGTCCGGCGCGCCGAGGGCCGCGAACGCTTCGGTTGACAGATGATGCGGCGTCATTGCGACCACCTCCTCTTCACTTGACTAACGCCCGGCGCGTCGGCTGGTTCAGCCCGCGCTCCGGATCGGTATCTGTTTCACCTTCTTCTCGGGCGCTGGCCGGAACAGATCGATATGCAGCAGGCCGTGCTCCAGCGTGGCCGCCTCCACCTCCATCCCATCCGCCAGGACGAAGCTGCGGACGAACCCGCGCGCGGCGATGCCGCGATGCAGATAGGCCCGCTCGCCCTCGCCGCCCTCGCGCCTGCCGACGACGCTGAGCTGGTTGTCCTCGACCGTCACCTCGAGCTGGGCGGGGGTGAAGCCGGCGACCGCCAGGGTGATCCTGACGCGGCCGTCGCCGAGTTCCTCGACGTTGTAAGGCGGATAGCCCTCGCCGGCCGCCTTGGCCGCTCGCTCGATCAGGGTGCGCGTATGATCGAAGCCGAGCAGAAACGGGCTGTCGAACAGGAGCGGACGGTTCATAGGCGAGTCCTCGCGTGAAGCGACTCCGCCGGCCCGGGCCCTCGAACGAGCGACCTTGGCCGACGCGCTACTTAGGTAGCGATTGGAAACCCGCGCTTCAAGCGGCGGCGAGCGCGCCCGCGCTGGTCCCCGCGATCCGGCCGAACACCGCGCCGGCCATCAGGCCCGAGCCGCCGGGGTAGTTGTTGTAGAAGAGCCCCCCGACCAGCTCACCGGCGGCGAACAGGCCGGGGATCGCCGCGCCCTCGGCGTCGACCACCCGCGCCTGGCGGTCGATCTTCAGGCCGCCGAAGGTGAAGGTGACCCCGCAGGTGACCGCATAGGCTTCGTACGGCGGCGTATCGAGCGGATTGGCCCAGTTGGACTTGGGCGTCGCCAGCCCCACGGCGCACCGCCCGTCCTTGACGTTCGGATCGAACGGCGCGTCGGTCTTCACCGCCGCATTGAAGGCCCGCAGGGTCGCCAGCGCCGCCGCGGCGTTGACGTCCTCGAGCTTGCCGGCCAGTTCCTCCAGGGTGTCGGCCCGCACCCGCGTCGCCCGTTTGATCCGGTATTCGTCGCGCAGCAGCGGCGACACCTTGGCGTCGAACACCTGCCAGGCGAACTGGCCGGGCTGGGCCAGGATGGCGCGCCCGAGCTTGGCGTAGGTGTAGTTGCGGAAATCGGCCCCTTCGTCGACGAACCGCTCGCCGTTGGCGTTGATCAAGACGCCGAGCGGATAGGAGTGCTTCTGGAAGCCGTCGCCGACCGCGAGGTCGCCGAAGTCGGGGGCGTTGCGGTCCCAGCCGACCGCGTGGCAGCCGGACCAGTTCCCGGCGCTGGCGGCGCCGATCGCCAGCGCCATGCGCAGACCCTCGCCGGTGTTGAACCGGGTGCCGCGCACCTTGGCCAGGTCCCAGCCGGGACCGAGGTAGCGCGTGCGCCACTCCGTGTTCGATTCGAACCCGCCGCAGGCCAGCACCACCGCCTTGGCGCGGACCTCCCGGGTGCGGCCATTCTGGCGGACCCTCACTCCGTGGACCCCGTCGTCGTCCGCGATCAGGTCGGTGACCGCAGCGCCGAACTCGATCCCGACCCCGGCCTTCCGGGCGATCGCGTAGAGGCTGTCGACCAGGCCGGGCCCGCCGCCCCAGGACTCGACCGTCAGCCCACCCCAGAACTTGAACCGGCCGCCGATGCGATAGGCCTGCCGACCCCAGATCGGCATGAACCTGACGCCCCGCCCCTGCATCCAGCGCAGGGTGGCGCGGCTCCGGGTGACCAGCAGTTCGCACAGGTCCGGGTCGGTGCGGTACTCGGTGATCCGGCCCATGTCGTCGAAGAACTGAGCGTCGGTATAGGTCCCGAAGTCGGCGCTCTCGACCTCGGCGTCGGTCAGGTCGGGCATCAGCGCGCGCAGGTCGCCCACGCCATCGTACACGCAGCGGAACGCGCCGGCGGTGAAACGGCTGTTGCCGCCGCTCTCGGCTTCCGGGGCCCGCTCCAGCACCAGCACCCGGCCGCCCGTCTCCGCGGCGGCCAGGGCCGCGCACAGCGCCGCGTTGCCTGCGCCAACCACCACAACGTCTGGCGTCATCTCGCTCATGGGGCTGGCTTAGGCCGCCGAGCGCCGCGGCCACAAGAGCCGGCGTCAGCCCACCGCCCTGGCGGACGCCGGCGCAGATGGCTCGAGAATGCGCTGCAGCACCGCGAAGAGCTGGCCGACTTCGATCGGCTTGGCGACGAAATCGTCCATGCCGGCCCCGAGATAGTCGTTCACCTGGTGCGACATGGCATTGGCGGTGAGCGCGACGATCGGCGTCCGCGGCCGAGCGCGCTCGACTTCGCGGCGGCGGATCTCCCGGGTCGCGGTCGGGCCGTCCATGCGCGGCATCTGCACGTCCATTAGGATCACGTCCCAATGGCCGGCCTCCCAGGCCTGCAGCGCGGCCGCCCCATCGCCAACAATGGTCGGCGAAAGCCCGATCTGGCCCAGCAGGGTCTGCAGCACCAGCTGGTTGATCTCGTTGTCCTCGGCGGCGAGGATTCTGAGATCACTCACGTCGGTGGGCGCGGCCGACGGTAAGCTCGGCCCCGACGCCTGACGCGCGTCGCCCAGTCGCTCGAGCGGCAGCGACACCATGAAGGTCGTGCCGACGCCCGGCGAGCTTCGGGCCTTGATCCGGCCGCCCATCATCTCCGCGAGCTGACGGCAGATGGCCAGGCCGAGCCCGCTGCCGCCAAAGCGACGGGTGGTCGAGGCGTCGGCCTGCTCGAACTTCTCGAACAGGCGCGCCATGTCGTCCCGGTTGATGCCGATGCCGGTGTCGCTGACCGAGAGCCGCACGCGACGTCCGCGCCGCGCGACCTTCACGCTTACCCCGCCCTTCTCCGTGAACTTCACCGAGTTGGAGATCAGGTTGGTGAGGATCTGTCGCACCCGCGTGGCGTCGCCCAGGTAGAGGCCCGCGGCGCCCGGCGCCAGTTCCAGGGTCAGGGCCAGGCTTTTGGTTTCGGCCACCGCCGCGAAGGCGTGCCTCGCGCTCTCGGCGACCTCGCCGAGGTCGAAATCGGCCGCTTCCAGATCAAGCTTGCCGGCCTCGATCTTGGAGATATCGAGCACGTCGTTGAGGATCGCCAGCAGGCTGCGGCCCGACTCGCGGATGACGCCGAGCCGGGCGCGCTGCGCCGCCGCCAACTCGTCGGCCTCCATCGCCTGCGCCATGCCAAGGACGCCGTTCAGCGGCGTGCGGATCTCATGGCTCATGGTGGCGAGAAACTGGCTCTTGGCGGTGTTGGCCGCCTCCGCCGCCGCGATCGCCTGCACCAGCTTCTGTTCGGCCTGCTTGGCCGCGGTGATGTTGCGCAGCGCCCCGACCATGCGCAGCGGGCGGCCAGTGTCGTCGGTGAAAAGCTGGATGGCGCCTTCGGCCCACACCTCCTTTCCGTCGCTGCGCGCGATGCGGTAGCGCGGACAGTAGGGCGCGCCCTCCTCGACGTGGCGACGCCAGGCTTCCTTGACCGCCGCCAGATCGCGCGGGTCGATCGTTACGTAGATGTCGCGGTAGAGCCCTTCGTAGGTCTGAGGTTCCTCGAAGAAGGTGTCTTCGGCCCCGGCCTTGAACAGCTTGCGCTGGACATAGTCGAGTTCCCAGACGTGCACCTCGGAAAGGGCCAGCGCGAGGTTCAGCCGTTCCTCGGACCGCTCCGCCGCATCCAACGCCGCCTTCAGCTCGGTAACGTCGTTGGTGGCGATGGCCACCCCGGCGATCTCGCCGCGCGCATTGCGCCAGGGCGTCAGATGCGCCTGCATCCAGGCCTTGCCGCCGGTCGGTCGCCGCATCGGCAACTGCGCGCTGAGGCTTGCCCCGGCAAGGGCCCGCTGCAGCGCGCGTTCATAGGGCGCGAAAGTGGGAACGAGCTCGCAGACGGGCTTGCCCTCGATCTCGCCGTCGCCGACACCGTAGTCCTCGCGCCAGGTTCGGCTCCCGGCCACGACCCGCAGCGAACCATCCGTCAGCACCATGGAGATCGGCATCGTCTCGGCCAGCGCCGAGAACTGCGACTGGGCCGCGCCCAGCGCCTGCTCGACCTCCCGACGCGCCTGGGCGGTCTTGGCCCTCGTCCATTCGTCGGCGACCAAGTCGGCCAGGTCCTGCAGTCTAGCGGCCTTGGCGGCGTCGAACGGCTGCGGCGACAGCGCGACGGCGCAGAGCACCCCCGGCGTCGAACCATCCTCCACCCGGATCGGGGCGGCGACGTAGCTGCGCAGAAAAGGCGGGCCGATCACCAGCGGGTTGCCGGCGAACCGGTGGTCGAGCGTCGCGTCCTCGACCCACAGCAGCTCCCCGCTGGCCAGGACCGCCTCGGCGACCTCGTCCCTGGGCGGAAAGCTGACGCCCCCGGTCTCGCGACTGCGCCAGGCGACGCCGTCGTCGATCAGGATGATCAGCGACTCGGCGGCGTCGAAGACGTGCTTGGCGATGCGCGTCACGCGGTCGAACGCGGCCAACGAAAGGTCGAGGCCAAACGGCTGTTCCCGCTGCGCGCCGGACCTGGCGCTGTTGCTGTTCACCCGAGACGTCCCCTGCCGGCCGCGGGGCGCGCCAGCGGCGAAGCCAGGGTTAACTCGGCCGCCTTAACAACGCCTGTGGACGCCCGGGACGGAATGTCGCAGCCGGGAGCGGCGCGACCGTCAGGACGCGACGGGCGCCAGCGCGGCTTCGGCCGCGGCGCGAGCCGCCGGATAGTCCGCCTTGCCGTTGGCGGCGCGCAGCGAGCGGTCGGCCAGGACGATCCGCTTCGGCGTCTTGTAGCCGGCCAGGGACTGGCGGACATGGGTCCGAAGGCTCGCCTCGTCGAGGTCATGGCCCTCGGCCAGCGTCACGACGCCAGTGACGGCCTGACCCCACTTCTCGTCCGGCAGGCCGACCACGAGCGCGTCCTCGACCGACGGGTGACGCTTCAGCGCCTCCTCGACCTCTTCCGGGAAGACCTTCTCGCCCGCCGTGTTGATGCAGGCGTTGCCGCGGCCGAGCAGGGTCAGAGACCCGTCCGCCTCGACCGTCACCCAGTCGCCGGGGATCGAATAGCGCACGCCGCCGATCGTGCGGAACGTGCGCGCGGTCTTCTCCTCGTCCTTGTAGTAGCCCAGCGGGTTGGGGCCCATGATCGCCACCATGCCGGCGACGCCCGAGCCCGGCTCGACCGGATTGTCGTGCTCGTCGAACACCTTGCAGCGCTCGCCGATCACGAACTTGGCGGTCTGCACCTCGGCGCCCTTGGCCATCACCGAGGCGCCCATGCCAAGCGCTTCGGAGGACGAGAAGCCGTCGTTGAGCATCGCCTGCGGCATGTGCTCCAGCAGGCCGCGCTTGACCTCCATGCTCCACATCACGCCCGACGAGACGATCATCGCAAGCGATGAGACGTTGTACTTGCCAGGGCTGGCCTCGAGGGCGTTCAGCATCGGCTTGGCGAAACTGTCGCCGACGATGGCCATCGACTGCGGCCGGTGCCGGTCGATCGCCCGCAGCAGCTCCTCGGCGTCGAAGGTCTCGCCCTCCAGCGTCACCACCGAGCCGCCGCCGAGCATCGCGCCCATGGCGGTTAGCAGGCCGGTGCCGTGCATCAGCGGCGGCGCCGGGAGCGTGCGCATGCCGGGCCCCAGCTTGGCGTGATGCGCGGCGAGCTCCTCCAGCGTCTCGGGAACCGGGCCCATCCGCCGCGCCGCCGCCAGGGTGATCTCGCGCAGATCGTTGTGGGTCCACATCACGCCTTTGGGCATGCCGGTGGTGCCGCCGGTGTAGATGAAGAACTGGTCGTCGCCGGAGCGCTGGATGTCGAGCGGGCCGCCGTTGCCGTCCTCGGCCAGCCGTTCGAACGGCTCGGCGAACGGCGCGGTCTTGCCGTCGGCGCTGACCTCGATCCAGCTCTGCACCTTGGGCAGGCGCGGGCGGATCTGCTCGACCGCGTCGCGGAACTCCGAGGCGTAGACCACCGCCTGGGCGTCGGAGTTGTCGAAGATGTACCAGACCTCTTCGGGCGTGTAGCGGTAGTTGACGTTGACGTGGGTCAGCCGCGCCTTGAAGCCCGCCGCGAGCGCCAGCAGATATTCCGGCCGGTTGCGCATATAGATCGCGAGCTTGTCGCCCGGCTTGGCGCCCCTGGCGATCAGGCCGCGGGCCATGTTGTTGGTCGCCTTGGTCGCCTCGCCCCAGGTGATGGTGCGTTCGCCGTGCAGAAACGCCGGCGCGTCGGCCGGGATCACCGGCGATATGGCGTCGAGGATGTCTCCGAAATTCCAACCCACGCGTCGTTCCCTAAGTTCGTTGTCTTTTCGAGCGATGTCGCTCAGGCGTTGCGGGCCATCAGGCCGCCGTCGACCGGGATCGTCACCCCGGTGATGAAGGAGGCGGCCGGCAGGCAGAGGCTGAGCGTGATGTGCGCCACCTCTTCCGGCTCGCCGTAGCGACGCATCGCCGTGCGGCGCTGGGCGAAGGTGGCCTTGTCCGCCTCCGGGATCGCCTGGGTCATGCCGGTCCGGATCGGCCCGGGACAGATGCAGTTGACGGTGATGCCTTCCTTGCCGAGTTCGACCGCCAGCGCCCGGGTAAGACCCGTGACGGCCGCCTTGCCGGCGGCGTAGACCGAGTCCCGCGCCGTGGCGCCGAGCGCCTCGGTGGAGGCGATGTTGACGATGCGCGGGCTCTTGGACTTGCGCAGATAGGGCAGCGCGGCGCGGATGATGCGAGGGTGGGCGGTGATCAGGATCGCCGTCGAGCGCGCCCAGACCTCCTCGTAGTTGGGCGCATCGATCGCGGCGAAGCCGCCGACGCCGGCGTTGTTCACCACCGCGTCGAGGCCGCCGAAGTGCTCGGCGATCTCGGGCACCACCTTGGCGATGGTCTCGGCGTTCGAGACATCGAGCGCCCAGGCTTTGGCGCTGCCGCCTTCGGCCCGGATCTCGGCCGCCACCGCCTCGCTTGGCGCCAGCTCGCGATCGGTGACCGCGACGTTGGCGCCCTCTCGGGCGAACACGAAGGCGGTCGCGCGGCCCATGCCGCTGGCGGCGCCGGTGACCAGCACGGTGAGACCTTTGACGGAGCGGCTGAGGTTCGGAACGGGGTCCATGCAACGCCTTTAGCGGCTTCCGCCACGGGAGGGTCCAGCAATTCTTGCGGCCGGCGTCCTTGGGATCGACGAGTTGAGGCTCTCGCCCGCCTCATCGGTCCTGGCCGGCCTTTGTGCGGGGCATCCATGCACGCGAACCGAGCCTTGGCCGCGCTTGGCGCGGCCAATCGCCGTCCCGCGTTCTTGGGTAACCGGGACTGACGCCCGGCTATGACCGAATTGCGTCGAAGCCCCGCTCCGCTTGACCCTTAGTCACGATGGACAATCCCGCCCCGCCGGAGATGTCTGGGTCAGAAAAAAACACAGGAGGAGACCGCGCATGCCCGATCGCTTCAGCCTCGCCGGCAAGAACGCCCTGATCACCGGCGGATCGCGCGGCCTTGGCCACGCCATGGCGCTGGCCTTCGCCGAAGCGGGCGCGAACGTCGCCGTCGTCAGCCGCAAGCTGGACGCCTGCGAGGCCACCGTGCGCGAGGTGGAGGCCAGGGGCGTGAAAGGCTTCGCCTACGCCTGCCACGTCGGCCGCTGGGACGAGATCGAGCCGATGGCGAATGCGGTCTGGGACCACTTCGGCCGCGTCGATGTGCTGGTCAACAACGCCGGGATGTCACCGCTCTACCCGTCGCTGGGCGAGGTGACCGAACGCGGCTTCGACAGCGTGATCGGGGTCAACTTCAAGGGCCCGTTCCGGCTCACGGCGCTGATCGGCGAGCGGATGCACGCCGGCGCCGGCGGCTCGGTGATCAACATCTCCTCCACCGCCTCGCTCGGCGCCTCGCCCTGGGCCCTGCCCTATGCCGGGGCCAAGGCGGCGCTGAACGTGCTGACCCAGGGCTTCTCCGCCGCGTTCAGCCCGAACGTGCGGGTCAACACCATCGTCATCGGCCCGTTCGCGACCGACGTCGCCGAGCACTGGGCCGACCCGCCCGACCACGACCACCCCGGCTGGACCAAGGCGGGCCTGCGCGTCGGCCTGCCGGACGAGATGGCGGGTCTGGCGGTGTATCTCGCCTCGGACGCCTCCAGCTTCACCAACGCCGCCACGATCCGCGTCGACGGCGGGCCGGTCCGGGCGACGCGAGAAGGAGCGGCTTCTCGCCGGCCCTAACCGTTCTCCCCCGCGGAAGCGGGGGCCCAGGCTTCTTCTGAGACCAGCGCCCGACGAAAAACGCTTGGGTCCCCGCTTGCGCGGGGAAAAGCGGACGGGTGGGCGTTGGCAGACGACCCGTTTGCGCGCTACCTCCCGCCCATGCTCGACGAACTGAAGGACAACAACCGGCGCTGGGCCGAGGGCAAGATCGCCGCCGACCCCGGTTTCTTCCGCAGGCTGGAGGGCCAGCAGGCGCCGCAGTACCTCTGGATCGGCTGTTCCGACAGCCGCGTGCCGGCCAATGAGATCATCGGCCTCGATCCGGGCGAGGTCTTCGTCCACCGCAACGTCGCCAACCTCGCGCCGCCGCAGGACGCCAACTATCTCTCGGTCCTCCAGTTCGCCGTCGACGTGCTGCAGGTCCGCCACATCCTGGTAGTGGGCCACTATGGCTGCGGCGGAGTCTCGGCGGCCGTAGACGGGCGGCGACGGGGCCTGATCGATCACTGGCTGCACCCGATCCGCGAGATCGCGCACGATCACCGCCCCGAGCTGGACGCCTGCGGCGACGACGTCCGCCGTCTCAACCGGCTGTGCGAGCTCAACGTGATGCGCCAGGTGAAGAACGTCGCCGCCGACGTCTTCGTCCAGGACGCCTGGGCGCGCGGCCAAGCGGTCTCCGTCCACGGATGGGTCTATTCGCTCGGCACGGGTCTGGTGAACGACCTCAACGTGACGGTGACCGGCGTGGCGGGCCTGGAGCGACCCGCCTAACCGGGCGACGCTGCGCCGATGACCTCAGGCGGCGGGGACGGTGAACCTGAACACCGCCCCGCCGGCCGGCGCGTTCGCCGCCGAAATATCGCCGCCCTGGCTCTCGATGATGCTGCGGCAGAGCGAGAGGCCCACGCCCATTCCGGTCGGTTTGGTGGTGGTGAACGGCTCGAACAGTCGCTGCATCACTTCGTCGGCCAGTCCAGGCCCACTGTCAGCGACCTCGATCTCGATCCTGTCGCCTCGCCGCCGAGTGGCGATGGTCAGGCGCTTGGGACTGACGCCGGCCATCGCTTCCAACGCGTTGCGAAACAGGTTCACCAGCACCTGCTGGGTCTGCACCTTGTCGATGAAGGCGCGGCGCGCATCGTCGGCCAGGCTTAGTTCGGTGTGGAGGCCCTCGTTCTTCGCGCCGATGAGGGCGAGCGCAACCGCCTCTTCGATCGCCAGTCCCAGATCCTCCGGACATCGCCGGCTGTTGCTCTTGCCGACGAAATCCCGCAGGCGCCGGATCACGTCGCCGGCGCGGGCGACCTGCGCGGCCGCCTTGTCGCAGCCCTCGAGGGCGCGCTGGGTGTCGCCCTTCTCGATCAGGCGCCGCGCGCCGCCGACGTAAGCGCTGATCGCCGAGAGTGGCTGGTTGAGCTCGTGGGCAAAGGCCGAGGCCAGCTGCCCCATGTCGTTCAGACGCGAGACGTGCAGCAGCTGGCCCTGCACCTCGGCCAGCCGGGCGCGCAGCATCTTCTGTTCGGTGATGTCCCGGACGATCGTCGAGGCGCCGACGACAGCGCCCGACGGGTCGCGGATCGGCGAGACGGTGAGCGAGACGTCGATCCGATGGCCATCCTTGGCCATGCGCACCGTCTCGTAGTGCGCGGTGCGCTCGCCGCGACGCATCCGCGCCAGGATCATCCGTTCCTCGTCCGCCAGTTCCGCGGGGAACAGCAGGATGATCGGCTTGCCGATGATCTCCCTCGCCGAATAGCCGAAAATCTCCTCGGCGGCGCGGTTCCAGCTGGTGACGATCCCGTCGAGCGTCTTCCCGATCACCGCGTCCTGGGAGCCCTCGACGATGCTCGCCAGCAGTTCGTGATCGCTGCGTGCGTCCACCTGCTCAGTCGCCATCGGCGTCCTTCCAGGCCTCGCCGAAGGCAAGGCCGTCAACCGGAGGGACGCTGGCCCCCAAACCGCGAGGTTGCAAGAGCGTCGTGGCGAAATCAGCCCGCGAATGGCGGGCGCAGACGCGCGCCCCAGGCTACAGCACGAAGCCTGGGACGCGCCTGCTGCATGGCCGCCTGTCAGGGGGGAGAGCGGCGGCGGCCGGGTCGAGCTTGGGGGGTCCAGCGGTTCAACCCATCAGCTTGCCTTGCTAACCTGACGGCGAAGCGGGCGACTTGATGCAGATCAAGCCTCGCGACCAATCTTGCGCGCGGCGCGGCCTTCCGCGCGTCGGCGCAAGGGCCTTAGTCCGGGACGTCGGGGCCCATCACGGCCGCGCGCAACCGCAGCTTCAGGTCGTCGCCGATCAGGGGCTTGTCGACGATCTCGATCCCGGCCTCAGCCGCCCGGCGGCGGAACCCGGCGCTCGCCCTGCCGACGATGACCACCGCCGGGGCCGCGATCCCGCGCTCGCGCAGCAGATCGACCAGCGCCAGCCCGTCCATGCCCGGGAGGTTGTGGTCGACCAGCACGCAGTGCGCCGGCGACAAGTGCTGCAGGGCTTCCGACGGCGTCCGGTAGGGCGAGACATCCCACCCTTCCGCATCGAGCGAGAACGCCAGGGCGCTGAGCAGCGGCTCGTCGTTGACGACGATCGAGAGCTTCGGCCGGGACGCGGTCGGGGACATACGCGCGACTTTGGCTGGCTTGCGGGCGAGAAACGTTGATCTCGAACAAACGCCGTAGCGGCCCCTGGGGAACGCGGCCCAGCCTGGCCGCCAATCCGTAACGGCCCTTACGGATTGAGCCTGGGCGCTGTCCAACGCCCTGAACTGAGCCTCGGCGACGCGGCGCAAGAGCGGCTACAATCCTCCGGCCGACTCGCGGCGCCTTGGGGGACATCAGATGCGCAGACCGACCGCCGCCGCCATCATCGCGTTCGCGGCGGTGCTGCTCTCCGGCTTCGGTACCATCAACGGCGGTTCGCAGTCGGCGGAGCACGAGAAGATCACCCGCCTGGCGCTTGCCTGCCACGGCGCGGCGTCCGACGGAACCTGCCTGGAGCCGGCGACGCTCGACGAGTTCGCCGGCAAGAAGGGCACGTTCGGCGCGATCGGCTATCCGGACTCCAGCAAGGCGATCTTCCAGTCCCAGGCCCACTGCGACGACGGCGACGTCCCCGGCGGACTGGAGGCCTGCCGCACCTGGATGAACGACCACCTCAACGCCGCGGTGAAGGACGCCGAGCCGCTGCTGCGCAATCGCTGGCTCGATCCGGCTCAGACCAACCTGAGGGGCGGCTGTGTCTGGTTCCTGAACTTCCATGGCCGGGCCAAGTGCAACGTGCTGCAGGACCTCGGCATCGCCATGCACGCCTCGCAGGATTTCTACGCCCACTCCAACTGGGTCGACGCCCCCACCGCCGATCCGCCGGGCCTGGGCATGACCGGCCCCGCGCCGTTCATCTCGCTGCGCGCGTTCCCGCCCAGGCCGGCCGGCCTGATCAGCGGCTGCTTTTCGATGTGGGGCCAGTGCGGACGCCGCATCAGCCACGCCCAGCTCAACAAGGACACCGGCCCGATCGACGGCGACGCCATCGGCCCCGGCGACACGCCTCACGGCGCCTACTTCGCCGCCGCCGTCCGCGCCGCGATCGCCGACAGCCAGGACAAGTTCGCGCTGTGGCGCGAGCGCGTGCTGGCCGCCTACGGCCCGCGCAACGGCGCCGGGGTGATCTGCGCCATCACCCACGACGACCCGGCCACGACCTGTCCGCCGCCGCCGGCGAACTACGAGTAAGGGGGCGGGCCGCGCCGCGGCCAGAAACGCGCCGGGAGACACACTTCGTTCAGACGCTTCTCTTAGGTGGGTTCGAATGTCTCTGGTCGACCTCGGCACCACCTTGCACACCGACCAACTGGCGCACGCGCGGCGCCAGCGGTGGCTGCCGATCCGCCTGGCGAAAACCATCTGGCGCGAGCTGACCCAGGGCCCCGCGCTTTACGGCCTGGAGTGGGGCGATCCGGACACCCTGGCGCCGCTGATCCACATCCGCGAGCGCTTCGTCGCCCCGTTCGTAAACCCGGACCACGTCGCCCTCGACGTCGGCTGCGGCGGCGGGCGTTGGACGCGCTACCTGCTCGGCTTCAAGGCCATCTACGCGGTCGACTACTACCAGCCGCTGATCGAGGAATTCCGCCGCAGCTTCGATCGCCACCGGCACGTCACGGCGATCAAGAACAACGGGACAGACTTTCCCGGCGTGCCGCCACAGTCGGTCGACTACATCCTGTCGTTCGGCTGCTTCGGCCACCTCAACCAGACCCTGATCGACAGCTATCTGGCGAACATCCGGACGATCCTGAAACCGGGCGGCAATGCCGTGATCCACTACTCCGACAAGACCAAGGTGATGGCCCAGGAACCCGGCTTCGCCGACAACACCCCGGACCAGATGCGCGCGCTGGTGCTGCGCCACGGTTTCCGGATCGTCCAGGAAGACCTGACCACGATGTGGAACGGCGCAATCGTCCACTTCACGATCTGAGCGTCGACCGCGAGGCCCGGTCAGCGCTGGCCGGTCAGCGGGACAAACGATCCGGCGACGTTGACGCTGTTGCCGACGAATTCGTTGTCGCCGTAGGTCTCCGCCGTACCGCCGAGCGTGATCTTGACGCCGTCGCCGTTGCCGTAGGCGGCCGAGCGCGTGATCCGCGCGTACCCGCCGTCGATATGGAACCCAGACGTGCCGTTGTAGCTGGCGTTGGTGTTGATGATCAGCGTGTTGGCCTGTGGCAGCTGACCGAAATACACCCCGTCGCCGCCGTTGTTCGAGATGACGCTGTCGGCAATGGTCATGCTCAGGAGCGAGGATGCGTCGTTGTCGAACACCTCGAGCCCGTTGGTGTTGTTGTTGATCTCGGCGCGGTCCATTTCACCGACGACAACGATGGCGCCGGACGCGCCCGTGTAGACGAGCTGGAACCCGGTGTTGTTGTTGTCGTTCATGGCCACGTTCGAGATCCGGAAGGTCATGCTGCCGGTGGGAAGGATCGCGATCGCGTTGGTGGTGAAATGCCGGATGCTGCAGTTGGTGACGACCAGTCTGCTCCCGCTGGTGAACTTGACGCCGTTCGAGCCGACGCCCAGGCCGTCCAGGTTCAGTCCGCGCAGGGTGACGACGTCCGACGGCCCGGCGCTGATGGTGACGGCGTTGAGTCCGAACACGCTCTGTTGCAGGCCTGCGGTGCCCACCCCGTCGTTGATGATGCTGATCGCCTTGGTGATGGTGATCGCGCCGTAGCCGGCCGGGTCGAGGATATCCACCTCGCCGCCGGCGGCGATGATGTTGTCGTGGACGTACTGCAAGGACCGGCAGGGCGCGGTCGGGGCCCCGCAGCCTGGCTGGTCGACCCCGCGCCCGGACACCCAGGCCCGGTTGGCCGTCCCGGCCCGCGCCGGCGCCGCGACGAGCGCGAGCGTCGCCAATACGAACGCCGCCGCCATGGTCGTGCGCGCCATCGAGACCCCCTGCCAGCCAGCCGGCTTCAGGCGTGACTACAACGTCGGGCGAACCGCGGTGTCAATTCGTCCGACGGAACCGGGTCGGTCGCCGCAGAAAAGGCGAGGCCCCGCAGTGGTTTACTGCGGGGCCTCATGGTGGAGCTAAGCGGACGCGATCCAGTGCCGCACTAGTGACCAGAAATCGTTATATTTTAGTTGGTTGTGGCGCTAGAATTGGGGCCCATATCGGCGGCCGAGATTGAGGCCCATATGGATGACCTTGCGCCATGCCCAGAAGTGAGCGGACCACACCTACGGAACATGGTCAAAGCGAAGGCGGCGTCTATTATGCGAACGTCCGCATCCCAGGGAGCCTTACGCGCGCCAGCTACGGCAAGCGAACTCACCTGCGGCCGATCGCTGCGAACCATCCCGTCTTGGGCGAGGCACGTGAGCCGGCTGCCCGTCGTCGTGGGCAAGCATAAAGGCATGAGATCGAGCGGGCCCGCAGGGACGCCAACGGGGTGCGGACGAAGGGACGAGCAGCTGAGCGACCCGGTGGCGGAAGGCTTGGCGTGGCGCAGGAAGTGTTGATCGATGCCGGGATGCGATCCAGGCGAGCGCGGCCGATGAGCCCGCTTTTGAGCGAGGAGATAGACCGCCGGGCCGGCCGATCCATTCGAAGTGGAGGAGTTGGACGAAGTGCTTGGCGAGGACCGTCGTCAGGGAGGCTTACAATGAAGAGCAGACTTCGGGACGCGCGCGCTGTTCGTCGGCGCGGTCACTGGCCAGCGCAGACCAGTAGGCGCGGAGCTAGATCGCTGCCTCGCCCAGTCGGGCCACAGCGCACGCTATCAGTCCCGCACGCGGCTGGCCGTCAGACGCCTGGAGGCGTGGATGTCAGACCGGCCCGAGTGGCGACAACGTGCGACGCTGTCACGCGCCGAGAGGCAGGGTATTTCGTCGACTACCTATCCGAGACTCTGCACCTCGTCCGCAACTGCTGGCAGCCTCCTTAGCTCCTTGTCGAGCTACTGGACGTGGATGGTCCGCAAGGGCGTAACCGAGGACAACCCCTGGGAACGCCAACCGCGTCCCGTCGTCACTGGCGAGGTGGACTCTCGGAAAGCGAGCCTTCACGGACGAGGAGGTCGCCAAGCTCCTCTCAGGGAACACCTACGGGACGCTCCATGACCTGATGCGCGTGGCTGCGCTTTCAGGGCTCCGGATCGGTGAGATCGGACGGCTTACTGTCGCGGACTGCCAGGGGGGCGTGTTCGACGTGCGGGAAACCAAGACGAAAGCCGGCGAGCGGCGCGTGCCCGTCCACACGAACATAAAGGCGATCGTCAGGGGGCGCCTCAAAGGGAAAGACCCTGCGGCCTACCTATTCGACGAGTTGAGGGCGTCGCCGGGGCGGGACCGGGAACGGAGTGCGAAGGCTAGCGAGCGGTTCACCGAGTACCGCAGGACGCTCGGCATCGATGAACGCGCCGAGGGACAGCGCCAGGCCAACGCAGATTTTCACTCCTTCCGCCGTTGGTTCATCACGAAGGCTGAGCAAGCTGGGCAGGCCCCCCATTTGATTTCCTTCGTGGTCGGTCATGCGGAGGGCCGCCAAGGCATGACCCTGGGACGGTATTCAAGGGGGCCCTCGGACGCCCAGCTCCGGGCCGTCGTTGAGAGCGTGAAACTGCCTAAGGGGGCCCCGGTACGAGTTCCGCCGGGGCTCCGCATGGGGGCAGGCAAGGCCGGCCCTAAAAAGCCGCGTTAGGGCGCGCCGCGTCGGGTTGCTTCGTCCCGCTCGTCATTTGCGGGGCTTCTGGCGGGAAACAACGCCGGGTTGGCGTCTCAGCAGTTCCTTACAGGCGATGTCCGCGCCGGGCTTGCCGTCTACGTGGATGGTACCGTACGGCTTCGGCCACCAGTTTATGTTCGCGCCTGTCCAAACGTGCACGACGAACTTGCCGATGCCGCTAGGTTGCACGGTTTCAGTGATGCCGGCTCCGTGTAGCATTGCGCGGAAGGCCTTCTCATCGCCGCGAAACTCAAGGTGATGCTCGGTCATGCGCCAATCTCCCGTCGCCTCGCCTGAGCACTGGTGGCATTCGAGACCGCTCTGGAGTTCTGAGTGTTTCGGGGGTCGGGGGCAGCCGCGCAGCTCGTTTGATCTGCTCCTCCGTGAGGTCGCTCACCCAGTCGCCGTCGATGGGCATATCTGGCCCCACGATCTCAATGAAACGATCCAGCCAATCGATCTGCCGTCGGAGATAACGGGGTCAGCCGCAGTCTCTCGGCACGGACTTGTTGAGGGGTCGGGTTCAGCTTCTCTGTCATAAAGACCTCTGGGCACAGTTGATGGAACGGGCCGACCTAACGACGTCGCCGGTCCTGTCATCTGCCCCAGGGCCCCCGAGTATCCCCCTCGGGTTCTGGCAGAGTTCGTTCCGCGCCCACCCTGGATAACTCCAGGGCCGTCGGACTCCCGGTGTGTCAGCGAGGCGCGCCTCCTGAGGGGACCGGCGGGATGTACCGGCGCGCGACTTCGCTTCCGAGGTAGCGCCCGCAATGACGCCCAGTTGATCAGACCCAGCGGGCCAGCCAACTCGCCTCTATGGTCCGCCGAGGCGAGCCACTCGTGATATGCCACAAGAACAACTCGGCAAAAACTGAGGCAAACTACAAGGGGAAGCCCATTGGGACACTAACGTGGGCCGTATGGACATTAACCGGCACCAAACCGGTCCTCGACATTGTGCCCACCAATACCATATTGGTCGAATGGCATCCTCACTATCGATGCTTGTTTGCTCCACGGGCATTCATGGAGACTGAAAGCGATCAGCCGCCCGGCTTCGGGCTGGCGCAACCGGTCAGCGTGAGGGCCACAAGACAATCTAGCGTGCACGCGACCTTAAGGGCCCCTCCTACAGGGGTACCCGAGGGCCCCCTCTGGTCCTGAGCTCATGGTCACTAGCCCCCTCCCACCCGTCCCCTTCGTGAACTCATCAATCATAATTATCCTCCCCTCCCCAGCCCTGCCCACAGGGACAACCAAGGCGTCGTGTATCGGCAACGCTGGTAGGTTGATGGCCATGCACTTGCGGAGCACGCTCAACATCACTTCACTCTCCTCGAAACACAGCCGATGGCCCAGTCCGGTCCCGTAGCGGTCAGCGATGGTCGGATGGGCAGCCTTGATCGCCGCAACAACGCGCCCGGCGGATAGCCCTTTTGGGAAGAGTGGCCGGACTTCATCAGGATAGCCCTTGAGGTCCCCTCGCTTGAACAGCATCGCGTTCATCATCGCCTTCACGCCGTCTCTGCAACCCTCCAAACGGGGATGCTATAGAGGTCGCCCTCAGGAGGTTCTGTCCCTGCCCGCGCATAAAGCATCCTGGTGAAAGACTGGCCGTAATCGAGGATGGTGATGCGCTCGCCCCCGATGCGGAGGTGCCACCGGTCCGCCTTGCGCATGTTGATCCAGAAGCCGCCGTACAGGCGTCCATGGTGGTCAAACCGACGGGTGATCACGGGACCGCCCTCTAGGGGTATCTCCATTCGGTCCCCGTGGGTGAAGACCCTATGCAGACGCCGTTGAGCGAGGTCGTAGGCTCGTTCCAAGCCCCTCATCGTCCAGCGTCAGATGAAAGGTGGCGATCCAATCACTGACTGCCTCCACCTCGGTTCGCATCGCGCGCGTTTGGTCGTCGTCCTCATAGTCGAGCAGGCGGTCCTTGGCTTTCGGATGGTCCTTCATGGCCTTCAAGATCAGGACCTCGCCGCCGCACTCGCGGACTAGATCGGCCGCCGACCACCCACCCGCACGGATGGCCTCCACGAGTGCCGGACCGGCTCTAGTCGTTGTCGCGCTGTCTGGCGGAGCCGCGGCTCGCTCTGCCACCGGGAGGAACCGCTTGGATTTGCCTGAGCCAGCTAACGAGACGACAAGTCCGATCGCTTCGAGATCCTCGACCACCCGCAAGAGTTCCTTGGTCTCGACAAGCGTGTGCCGGTAGCGGCGGCAGGTCAGATATTCGTTTGACCGATCGACGATGATCCCATCGGCACCCCCACTGAGGTGCAGTCGGATGAGATCAACGAGGACCGCCTCGACGCGCCGGCCGTAGTCCGCCCGATACCTTGCCTGAAGCCGCCGACGCCTTCGACCGTCCCTCAGGGCCTCCCGTTCGGCGTGCTCGGCGCACTCGGCGACAAAGCGTCGAAGGGACGCCGGCTGGGCACGCCACCAGGGATCAAACTGACGGTCGCGGGCTTCACGGTTCGTTTTCACGGCGCACACTCAAATCGGCAAGTCGTGCCATTCGCAACGCCGATCTGGCCGGTCACGGACACGCAACACCACGACACCGATGGCCCGCCCTTGAAGTGCTTCCCGTTCTGACGAGGCGGGGCCGACCTTCGGCCGCCGGGTCGGCATCATTCGAGGCCGGTCGGAAAAGTCCTAATTCGCGTCTCGCTCGGCACGCTTGATTTTGTCATTCGTATTGTCATCCATGGCACGTGCAAGACAATTGAGTTGCAGTTCAGCGTTGTCCGGGAATTGTTCTTTGCATGTGTCGGCGATAGTCTTCGGTCCATCCGGGTCGCGCGACCAATTCGGGGTGCTTTTTACAGCGGCGATGCAGGACACTCTCAGTTTCTTGTTGTGCGGCCAGTCGGTCTTACACTTTTCTACCAGAGACGGCGTCAAGTCCACCGGCACATACGCAGCCTTTTGCCTGTCACAAGCCAGCAGCGCCGAGCACATCATGGCGACGTAGAGCCGGTTCATGTTGGTCGCCGACGAACGGTGGTGCTTTCAATTTCAGTCATGTCCCCCGCGTCCAGTTTCGCGTAAGCCGGAACCACGGGTCTGCCCCGCTGGTCGCAACCTTGAATATCGCCCGGCCGCGGCAGTTGCGATAGCCACACACGACGTAGCGATCCCAAGGCGAGGCTTCGGCTCCGCGAAGCTCGATCAGGCGGTCAATGTCGGACGGCGCACCATGGCCGCACTTGGTGCACCATGTAGCAAGACGCCAGCCGGCCGCTTTCATGTGTCCGAGCGTGCGGTGCGTGTGCCAGTCCGGCGGGCAGGTATAGCGCTCGGGATTGCGGGATCCCATCGTTGCTCCGGTCTCGGCGTTCGCCATACGTACGGCACACGACTGGCCGGTTGCAATGAATTCGTTCTGGTTATGTTCGGGCCGCCCATGTTATCCAAGTAACCGGTGGTGAGGGCGGACAAATGAACCAACTCAAAGCGCGAAAAGGCGACAAGCACACCTGCGGGTGTGGTCACTTCGTCGTTTGGTTCGTCGCGGATGTGCGTTCCGATCAACCAATCCGGCCGGAGGACTTGGGCATGGACGACGCCTCAGAGAAAATCGGCGTCGACACACACGCGTGCCCGCGCTGCCACATGGTCATGGCTAGGGTAGTAGCAGCGGAGAGGTATAGCGTGATGACCCGTCACGGCTGGCTTGGTTGAGGTGCTGCGATGATCCGCGGACGTCTCGCTCTGGCGCTGGGCTTCAGCCTCGCCGGCACCAGTTCGGCAGCGATAGCACAGCCCAAACTCGATGACGGGGGCGTGGCCTTCGTCCAGTGCCAGGCCACCCTTAATGAGTTGCAGCCGCCTAAGCCGGCGTCGACCGTTACCCGCACGTTTCGGATCGACGTGAAAGGCCAATCGATATCAGAATTGGCCGTGTCCTATTGGGGAGACGACTGGTGCAGAAAGCCGAACTATGCCTGCACCTTCGGGCAGAACGTCTACATGGTCCGAGAGATCAACGGGACGAAGGGCCTAATCTCAGAGACGTTTATGATCTCCATGGACCGCAAGAGCGGCGACTTTGAAATGGTGTACAGCATCGACGTCACGAATGCTCAAACGCTTCAAACCAGCACGATACAAAACTCGTCCGAGCGAGGAAGCTGCAGGAAGATCAGCGACCCATTGGCCGACGGCCGCCCAACCAAGTTCTAGTCCAAGGCGCGGAAATGTCCGACCCCAGACCCCTGCCGAGCCGAAGCGACGCGATCACATACCGGTTTCTCTTAGACGACAAACGTCCTTACAGGAATGCTGCCCGCCGGAGCCTCCCTACGGGTGGTACGCCTGTTGGCGACGCCATCGACGCTCGTTCGGCGGACCGGCGCTGTAGGGCCCTCTGGTGGGTCAGTCTCTAGGGTCTTGGTGGTGGGGTTCCGGGGGCGCAAAAAAGGGCCTGACAAGGAGGAGGGTAATAAGTGTGAGTTGGGTGCATTAACCGGACGTGTGTGCCGATGTGCGGGCGCTTGCTGACTAGCGTGTGGCCCGCCGCAACGTGCTGTACGTGATCGTTCGCCTCGCTCATCAACCTGCCCATGGCGCTGTTGCTTTTGGCAGGTGGCACTGCCGCGGGGTCTGAAGGCTGTTAGGAACAGTTACGGCGATGCCGTAGTTTTAGCTTGCGCCTAGTGCGGCGATGCCGTACAAGACCATTATGCATGGGGTCGTAGAAATGCCCGCATTCATCCGGTCAGCCGCCATGGCGGGAATGACCGACGCTGAGCGCATGCACGCCATCGACCTGATTGCAGCCGATCCGACTGCTGGCGACCTAATCGTCGGCTCGGGAGGCTGCCGAAAGGTCCGGGTGCCCGGGCGCGGGAAGGGTAAGTCAGGCGGCTTTCGCGTCGTGACCTACTACTACTGTGCCGAAGCTCCGGTCCATCTGCTGTGGACGTTCTCTAAGGGGCGTGTTGGCAACCTGACTCGCGCCCAGGTCAACGACATGGCGACCGTCACCGCAGCTTTAGCCGCGAGCCTTAGGCAACCGGTTGGAGGTTGATAGATCATCTGGCCCTCAGGGGCCGCCCCGAAGGGGAGAACGTGAAGTGAAGAAGGAAGATTTCGAAGGGATCATGGAGGGCCTCCACGAGGCCATCGCCTTTACCAGGGGCGAAGATGTGCCTGGTGTCCGGGTTCATATCCCGGCCGAGATTAACGTGCGGGCGATCAGAGAGAAACTCGGCATGACGCAGGCGCAGTTCGCCGAGCGCCATGGCTTCTCCGCCGCTCGTGTGCGCGACTGGGAACAGGGCAGGCGTGTCCCAGACGCTGGGTCCGGGGCGTTCCTAAAGGTCATTGCGGCTGAGCCGCAGATGGTCGAGCGAGTGCTGGAGATGGCCTGATGAACGCAATATTAGCGGAGAAGCTCGCCGCGCTCTGTCCCCTAGATCGAGAAGCCGCCCGACACATCCTCGGCCACGCTGATGATGTCGTCGAAGCGGTGGTCGATCGCATGGCCGAGCGTGAGCGTGCGCGGCAGGAGCGTCGTAGGGCGGCGATCAAAGGTCTCGCGCTTGCCTACGGAGGCTTTGTTGACCACCGCTCCTAAGACTGGCGGGCTGGCAGTTTGAGCGCGCAGCGCACTTCGCCAACCTAGCGGCGGCCACGGCCAACTTTCAGACCCTGAGTGACGTTCACGACTTCCGGCTAGAGCCGGGTGGAAGTGAGCGGGGAGTGTTCACGCTTCGCGGGGGGCCAACGCAGCAACACTGTGGCGATGCACTACTTCGGCCAAGACGTAGTGCTTGAGACAGATGAAGACGGTGACCAGTCTATTCCCATGAACGAGATTGGACGCGTCGTCCGGAGCGCCTACGATGCGCTCTGGAAGACCTGAGGGGGAGCCCCGGCGGGAACTCCGACTTGGTTCGGGATGATCTTTCCGCCCGCGTCCCCCTCGCCAAGAAGCACGTGGCGGCCTAGCCCGCCGGGGACGAAAGTCACGTAACGGCTCTGGGGGTGGGATGGGCTACCAGGCGTGGGTGCGGGTGCCAGTTGTGGTCGCCGCCCTCTTGGCATCCGCCTCGGGAATGACGCGCGCGGACGTGACAGACGCCTTCACGTATCTGAAATGCGAGGGTTCGTCGGCGCAGTATGATGACGGCAGGTTTGTAGGCACAAAGGCATTCAGCCGCACTTACCGCTTTAACTCATCGCGCATCTGGGTGCTTGCTGGTGATAGTAGCGGTCCCTACGAGGAATGGCTGCCTCTCTGCGGGTCGACAATGTTCCAGTGTTCAGTAGGAGAGCTGGCGCTCACCGCAAAATCCACTTTCCCTGATCGGCGAAACCGATACTCTGATCAACCGGACGAACGGCAACTGGTCCATTAAGTCTACGGGTAAAGTTCCGGCCTACGATCAACATTACAACGCCGTGGGGTCCACGCCGTCCGAGCTGAGGATCACCGGCGCTTGCAAGCGCATCGAGAACCCGGCGAGCGCAGTGTTCTAAGTTCATGGCTTCCCACTCGAAGAGGAGCCTGAAGCGCCAAGAGGAGCGAGAGCAAGCCGTCATGAGGCGGCTCGTTGAAGGTCTTGCAGCGGTAGCTTGGGTGGTTGCCCCGGCGACGCCCCTCGGGGCGGCCGCCCAGTGTGACTCTGCGCACTACCTCAACAGCAACGGCCATTGCGTCCACCGGCCAGAGCGGTCCGGCGCGGCTCCCTTCGGGGCGACCGAAGTGTCGGAACCGTAGCTACTCCTTCAGCGAGCACCGTAGGGGGACCTGTTCGCACCATGGCGGAGTTGCGGTGTGGCTGTGAACGGTACCACCACGGCCGCAACCTTGATGGCAAAGCCACGGGACTGATCGCTGCGGCATCGCCCGCGAGGGAGGACCCTGAGGGGCAACTCCCTAGCGTCTTTTTGCGGTAACGCATACTGTCTCCCCTCGGTCGGCGGTACCGCAGCCTGCCACGGGGGCAAAAGAAGGGGTCCACGCCCAGGGGGTATTCAAGCTGTGAGTTGGGCGCACTAAGAGGACGTCGCGGTCCTGTCTCGCGGGTGTCCGCGTCGTACTGGTCGGTGGGTGCTTAGGCGTGTTTCCGGTGCCTCTCGGGTCGATATGCCCCCGAGAAAAGTACACGGCAATCCCGTGAAACTGATCGCAGCCATCCTCAGAAGCGATGATCGTATCGCCTTCGTGGTGCAAACGCATGATGCAGGCACCGCCATTGTCGTCATTCACCAATAACATGTCGCTGCCCTTGGGTAGCTTTGGGGTATTGAAGTCGACTTGGCCGATGCACCCGGCGGAGGCGGCCTCTAACGTGAACCGAATGCCGCCGCCGCTCATCCGGGTCATCGTAACATAGTTGTCAGACATGGCGGGCGAGGTGGAGCTGCGTTTGCTTCGTTTGATAGGTCCCTATCCAACCGTGCTCGACGGCTCCAAGGGCAACTACCGGAATGGCGAGGGCCGCGGCAGCTAGGATAGCCCTCATTTGCGGTGTCTCTCCTCCCCTGCTGTCGCTCGCGGTGCGTCCGAGGTTGATGTGATCGCTTGTTCAGTCATGACTTGGTCTTGCAGCCGCCGCAACTTAAGCGAACCCCCCCCTGCTCCGCCTGTATCCGCGTGAAGGGCGGCGTCAGTCTGGTATCTGGCCCTTTCCCTGTCGCTTTGAATGTCGAAGATTGGATCGGCGTCGCTGAGTTCGGGCGGCCCGAGCTTCAGTCTCTCGGTCTCGATCTTGCTAGGGATCATCAGGTTCTCGCGGACTTCAGCCATATGCTCGCAGCGCTCAGCCGAAGTCACCCGTCGGCGGTCGACATGCGCACAATGCAGCCCTAACTCGCGGCGCAGTACCGCTTCACAGTGCTTTCGGACAGCTTCCAATGCTCGGCTGTGGCCCGGATGCTCGCCCCTTGGGACGCTCGCCACGCGGCGACCTCGGAGCCCTCATGTGCCTTAGGACGACCGAGGCTCGCCTTGCCCCTATGAGTGCGTCCTGTGGCCGCTAAGGCTTCCCTTGCGGCCTTCCTGCCGGACTCGCACTGCTCCACTATCCTGCGGCGTTCCATGTCGGCGACCTGTGCCAACACCGCAAGGATCAGCTCCCCAACGCCGGGCCCCATCGGACCAAGCCCCCGAACGTCTACCGTGACGCCCTCATTGACCAGGCGGCGGACCGTCGATTGGACATCCAGCGCGTCGCGTCCCAACCGATCCACCGCGTAGACCGAGACGAAGTCGCCCTCGCGGACGAAGTCTAGGAGCTTAGCGAAGCCGGGGCGATCGGCCGCCAGCACCGATCCGCTGACGCCCTGACGAACTCGCGATCAAAGTTGCCCCCGAGGGCGACCCGCTGGGTGTCCACGCTCTGGTCCACGGTGGACACACGGTAATAGGCAAGCCGGCTCATCGCCACCTCCTGGTCCAAAAGATATGGAGGCTTTATGGACTAGCGTCATAATTCGTGTAACTATCTGATGGGCCAGCTTTGGAGGCCGTCCGCGGCACGGTCAGAACCTACAACTTTTGAGTCGGTCAGAGCCGCCGGTAACGGCCTCACAATTTTTGAGGCACTGTTCAACCGGCCCTTCATTACGGTGGGTGAGGTTCAGAGGAAGCTGGGCATCACCTATCCTCCAGCCAATGCACTCGTTCAGCGCTTTGTACAGGCTGGAATACTATTCGAAGTCAACCGGCCAGCAGCGCTACCGAGTTCTTCAGTACAGTCTGTATATCAACCTGTTTGCCGACAATCGGGAGACGCCGCCGATTGAGGAGGGGCCTTCACACAGCAGCTGAGTTCACCCGTCCCGGTGCGCCGACCGTCAGCCCCGTTTAAAGCGCGCTTTGCTGCTTTACTGGCGTCCGGGTGTCGCAGTCGGCGGAGTCAGCCGCAATTCTGAACGCCACGGAGGGGTTGAGCTGTTGAGGGTCGCCAGATGAGGCCCATTTGAGCGGACCACTGAGGCCCATCTCAGTTTCAAGGCTTGGCAAGGCCTTGAATAATCTACTTTTCTCGTCACCCCTGAGAGGGTGGTGGAGCTAAGCGGAGTCGAACCGCTGACCTCTTGAATGCCATTCAAGCGCTCTACCAGCTGAGCTATAGCCCCGAGGTCGTTCGGGCGCCGACGGAGCTCGAGGGCTCCGGCGGAGGGCGCGGAACCTAGTCAAAGCCCCGGCGGCGATCAAGGGGCTCTCTGACGCAGCAGCGCCCCCCGCAGCGGGCGCGAACGTCTCCCTTCCCCCTTGCGGGGAAGGGTCGGGGATGGGGGTGTCGGCTCGGTCCTCGCCGATTGGCGTTTTCCCGGTCCCTGCGGCGAACATCCAGTTCGCACCCTCACCCCTGACCCCTCCCCGCAAGGGGGAGGGGAACCGGATGGTCACTCGTCGTCCTTGCCGGCGCCCAGGCCGTCGATCTCGTCCTCGGAGAAGTCGTCGTCCTCGTCGCCCTCGATGAACGGCACCTCGTCGTCGTCGGCCTCCTCGAGGTCCTCGTCCTCGGCGAAGTCGACGCCCAGCGCCTCGTCCGGCGCGGCAGGGGCGGCTTCGTCGCCCTCCTCCTCGTCGACCACTAGCGGCTCGGCCTCGACGCCCTCGTCGAGCTCAGGCGCCTCTTCCGGTTCGGCCTCGAAGCCCTCGTCCTCGGCCTCGGCCTCGACCGGCTTCACCTCTTCGGCCTCTTCCTCCGGCAGCGGACCGCGCGGGCGGACCCGGCGGTTGCGCAGCGCCTCTTCCGGATCGAACTCGCTGTTGCACTTCGGACAGTGCGCCGGACGGCGCCCGAGGTCGTAGAACTTGCTCGAACAGGTGGGGCATATCTGCTTTGCGCCCAGTTCGGGATTGGCCAAGTCGGGCCTCGCTTCAGGGGATTGGGGGGCGCTCCCTTGCCATGGCGCCGGGGCGCTGTCAAAAGCCAATCCTCGCCCGAAAATCCCTTGTCAGGAAGGCGCGTACAGATGGCCGAAGCCGAACTCACAGCCCGCCCGGGCGGTCCGCTGGTTGGCCGCGTCCGGGCGCCGGGCGACAAGTCGATCTCCCACCGCGCGCTGATCCTGGGGACGCTGGCCGTTGGCGAGACCCGGATCGAGGGCCTGCTCGAGGGCGACGACGTGCTGCGCACCGCCGCGGCGATGGCGAGCTTCGGCGCCGAGGTGCGGCATGAAGGCGACGGCAGCTGGCGGGTGCGCGGCCACGGCGGCCTGGCCGAGCCGGCGGACGTGGTCGACTGCGGCAACGCCGGCACCGGGGTGCGGCTGATCATGGGCGCGGCGGCCGGGTTTGCGCTCACCGCGACCTTCACTGGCGATGCGTCACTGCGCGGGCGGCCGATGCTGCGGATCCTGCGGCCGCTGGCGCAGATGGGGGCCAGCTACCTGTGCCGTGAGGGCGGGCGGCTACCGCTGACGCTTAAGGGCGGCGGGCTCTCGGCGATCGGCTACCGCCTGCCCGAGCCGTCGGCGCAGGTGAAGTCGGCGGTGCTGCTGGCGGGGCTGAGCGCCGCGGGCGTGACCGAGGTGATCGAGCCGGAGCCGACGCGCGACCACACCGAGCGCATGCTGCGGGCGTTCGGGGCGCGCGTGGACGTCGAGGACACGGCGGATGGGCGTCACATCCGGCTCGCCGGCGGCCAGCGCCTGAGCGGCGTGGCGATCCGGGTGCCGGGCGACCCGTCGTCGGCGGCGTTCCCGCTGGTGGCGGCGCTGATCACGCCTGGCTCGGCGGTGACGGTCGAGGGGGTGCTGCTGAACCCGCTGCGCACCGGCCTCTTCGTCACGCTGCGGGAGATGGGCGCGGACCTGACGATCGCGAACCAGCGCGAGGAGGGCGGCGAGCTGGTGGGCGACGTCACGGCGCGGCACTCGGCGCTGCGTGGCGTGGCGGTCCCGGCCGAGCGGGCGCCCTCGATGATCGACGAGTACCCGATCCTGGCGGTGGCCGCCGCCTACGCCGAGGGGCCGACCTCGATGCGCGGCATCGGCGAGCTTCGGGTCAAGGAGAGCGACCGCATCGCGATGATGGCCGCGGGCCTGGCTGCCTGCGGCGTCGGCGTCGAGGAGGAGCCCGAGGGCCTGGTGGTGGCGGGGACCGCGCGGGCCAATCACCGCGTCGCCGGTGGCGGCCTGGTGCGCACCCACGGCGATCATCGCATCGCGATGAGCCATCTGATCCTGGGCCTGGGCGCCGAGCGGGCGGTGGCGGTTGACGAACCGGGCATGATCGCCACCTCATTCCCAGGGTTCGGCGCGCTGATGGCGGGGCTGGGAGCGCAGATTGGTTAGGGGCGCACGACTCCCCTCCCCCTTGCGGGGAGGGGCTGGGGATGGGGGTGAGAGCTGGTTGCTTGCCAGCTGGCCTTCTGGCCGCGCCAATCACGCGCATCCAGCCGACACCACCCCCTGCCCCCTCCCCGCAAGGGGGAGGGGAAGTTGAGCGGCGGCTTCGTGATCGCGGTCGATGGGCCGGCGGCGTCGGGCAAGGGGACTATCGCGACCATGCTGGGCGAGGCCTATGGCCTGCCGGTGCTGGACACCGGGCTGCTCTACCGCGCGGTCGGAGTCACCCTGGAGCGGCAGGGCGGCGACCTGGACGATGAGGCGGCCGCCGCGGCTGTCGCCCGTGGCCTGGACGCGCGCTGCCTGACCGACCCGGCGCTGCGCACGGCCAGCTCCGGCGAGGCGGCCAGCCGGGTCGCGGCCCACCCGGCGGTGCGCGAGGCGCTGCTGGCGCTGCAGCGCGCGTTCGCGGCCCAGGCCGGCGGCGCGGTGATCGACGGGCGCGACATCGGCACCGTGATCGCCCCGGACGCCGCGGCCAAGCTCTACGTCACCGCCACGCCGCAGGAGCGCGCGCGGCGCCGCTGGCGTCAGCTGCAGGACGCCGGCGAGAGGGCGACCTACGACGACGTGCTGCTCGACATCGAGCGCCGCGACGTCCGCGACGCCGGCCGCGCCGACGCGCCGATGAAGCCGGCCGACGACGCCGTCTTGCTCGATACGACGGAAATGACTATATCCGCCGCCGCTGATGCGGCCCGCCGCATCGTCGAGGCGGCGCGCGCCAAGTGGGAAACCACCCCCTAAAAAGGGCTTCTCCAGGCTAATCCAACCGCGCCTTACCCTCGATCGCCGCGGGAATGTCTAGACGCCCGAGTCGGCGTCCATCGGCAAAGACCCAACCCACACCTTTCCGGGCCGGCGCCCGGTGACGCTTTCGCGCGCCAGACCCCGGCCCCGCAACCGATCAAGACAACAGAGCTAAAAGCACCACATGGCAGACGACCTCAGCATGAACCCGACCCGCGATGACTTCGCGGCCCTCCTCGACGAAAGCCTCGGCCGCGGCGACTTCCAGGAAGGCACGGTCGTCAAAGGCCTGGTGGCCGCGATCGAGAAGGATTTCGCGATCATCGACGTCGGCCTGAAGACCGAAGGCCGCATTCCGGTGAAGGAGTTCGGGGTCGACGACGACGGCAAGGCGACGCTGAAGGTCGGCGACACGGTCGAGGTGTTCCTCGAGCGGGTCGAGAACGCGATGGGCGAGGCGGTGATCAGCCGCGAGAAGGCCCGCCGCGAGGAAGCCTGGACCCGCCTCGAAGGCGTCTACGCCAAGAACGAGCCGGTGATGGGCTCGATCGTCGGGCGCGTGAAGGGCGGCTTCACCGTCGACCTCGGCGGCGCCTCGGCCTTCCTGCCGGGCAGCCAGGTCGACATCCGCCCGGTGCGCGACGTGGGCCCGCTGATGGGCCGCGAGCAGCCGTTCGCGATACTGAAGATGGACCGCCCGCGCGGCAACATCGTCGTCTCCCGCCGCGCGATCCTGGAAGAGGCCCGCGCGGAGCAGCGCACCGAACTGGTCAGCCAGCTGACCGAGGGCGAAGTGCGCGAGGGCGTGGTCAAGAACATCACCGACTACGGCGCGTTCGTCGACCTGGGCGGCATCGACGGCCTGCTGCACGTCACCGACATGAGCTGGAAGCGCGTCTCGCACCCCAGCCAGGTGCTGGCGGTGGGCGACACGGTGAAAGTCCAGATCGTCAAGATCAATCCGGAGACCCAGCGCATCAGCCTGGGCATGAAGCAGCTGCAGTCGGACCCCTGGGACGGCGTCGAGGCGAAGTACCCGGTGGGGGCCAAGTTCAAGGGCCGCATCACCAACATCACCGACTACGGCGCCTTCGTGGAGCTGGAAGCCGGCGTCGAGGGCCTGGTCCACGTCTCCGAGATGAGCTGGACCAAGAAGAACGTCCACCCCGGCAAGATCGTCTCGACCTCGCAGGAAGTCGAAGTGGTGGTGCTGGACGTGGACGCCTCCAAGCGCCGCGTCAGCCTGGGCCTGAAGCAGGCGATGCAGAACCCCTGGGAAGAGTTCCTGGAGAAGCACCCGATCGGCACTGCGGTCGAAGGCGAGGTCAAGAACGCCACCGAGTTCGGCCTGTTCCTCGGCCTCGACAACGACATCGACGGGATGGTCCACCTCTCCGACATCGACTGGAACATGCCGGGCGAAGAGGCGATCCTGAAGTTCAAGAAGGGCGAGGTGGTCCGCGCCCGGGTGCTGGACGTCGACGTCGAGAAGGAGCGCATCTCGCTGGGCATCAAGCAGCTGGCGGGCGATCCGCTGGCCGGAGACGTCTACCGCAAGGGCCAGACCGTGACGGTCACCGTCACCGAGCTGACCTCCGGCGGCATCGAGGTGAAGTTCGGCGACGACGAAGCGCCGGTCACCGCGTTCATCCGCAAATCCGACCTCTCGCGCGACCGCTCCGAGCAACGCCCGGAACGCTTCGCCGTCGGCGACCGGCTGGATGCGCAGGTCACCAACATCGACAAGGCCGCCCGCCGCATCTCCCTCTCCGTCAAGGCCCTCGAAGTGGCCGAGGAGAAGGAGGCGATCGAGCAGTTCGGTTCGTCGGACAGCGGCGCTTCGCTCGGCGACATCCTGGGGGCGGCCTTGCGCGAGAAGGCGTCCAAGGAGTAGCGCTCGGACGGCAAATCATCCGGCGTCCACAAAGCGGCCTTGAAGACGCCGCCTCGATTGGGCAAAGCTGATTGCAGGCCAGGAGGGGGCGCTGGATGATCAAGTCCGAGTTGATCGCCGCTTTGGCGAGCGAAAACCCGCACCTGACCCAGAAGGACATCGAGCGCGTCGTCGGGGTGATCCTCGAGCAGATGATCGAGGCGCTCGAAGGCGGCGGGCGGGTCGAGCTGCGCGGCTTCGGGGCCTTCTCGGTGCGGGGACGCCCGGCGCGGGCGGGCCGCAACCCGCGCACCGGCGAGCCGGTCAAGGTGCGCGCCAAGAGCGTGCCTTTCTTCAAGGCCGGCAAGGAGTTGCGCGTGCGGCTGAACGGGGACTAGGGTTCCCGCGCTCGGCGCGCCCTAATTCTAAGTGGAAGGTGCGGCATGATCGAGCCGATGCAGAAGCTCACCACGGCGGTCGAGGGGCCTGTCACCATGCTGCGCGAATTCCGGGAATTCATCGCCAGAGGCAACGTCGTCGATCTCGCCGTCGGCGTGATCATCGGCGCGGCGTTCGGCAAGATCATCACCAGCCTGGTCGATCAGGTGATCATGCCGTTCATCGGGCTGGTCACCGCGGGCATCGATTTCGCGCAGCTGAAGATCGTGCTGAAAGCCGCGGACGCCGCGGCCAAGAAGCCCGAGGTCGCGATCGGCTACGGCGCTTTCCTCAACACCATCATCCAGTTCCTGATCGTCGCCTTCGTGATCTTCCTGATGATCAAGCTGCTCAGCGCCATGCGCCGCCAGGAAGCCAAGGAGCCGGCGCCGCCGCCCGCGCCGACGCCCGAAGAAACCCTGCTGACCGAGATCCGCGACCTGCTGAAGGCCCGCGCCGGGTGAAGCAGATCGACCTCGACGACCTGCCGCCGCGCATCGCCCAGACCCTGGCCGCGCTGGCCGAGGGCGAGGAGTTGGTGCTGGCCCAGGGCGGCGCGGTGGTCGCCCGCCTGGTCGTCGCCGACCCGGTTCCGCCGTCTGAGCCGGGGGAGCTGTTGGCCGACCTTTCGCCTGAGGAACAGGCCAAGGAAGTGCTGGAGCAGTTCAGCGCGATGATCAACGACGAGTTCTGATCATCCCGAGGGACCTGATCCTTTCCCCCAAAGATCCCGCTCATCCCGGCGAACGCCGGGACCCAGGCAGGAATTCGGACAGCCCACGGACCTCATCCTCCATGATCAACCGGTCGAGGTCGGGATAGAGGTCGACCCAGTTCGGGTTGCGCGTCTCGATCAGCTGTAGCTTCCAGATTCGCCGCCATTCCTTGATCTGCCGTTCGCGGCGAAACGCTTGATCGCGCGATGGGTGGGTCTCGAACCAGACGAGCTGGTCAACGCCGTATCTGGACGTGAATCCGTCGAAGTGCTTGGCCTTGTGCTGCGCCACGCGGGCGGCCAGATCATCCGTGCTGCCGGTGTAGATCGTGCCGTTGCGTCCGCTGGCCACGATGTAGACGTAGAACATTGGCCCGCGTTCTCAGTTCGCAGTTCCAGCCTTTGACTTCTTCCTGCCTAGGTCCCGGCGTCCGCCGGGATGAGCGGATTTTTGGGGGGAGGGTTGGGCTGTTTGGTCCTGGCTGGCATCCTTCTCCTTCACCGCCTTCTTCGGCGCGATCCTGCGCCAGCGGCGTTCCAAGAAGGCGCGGAGCGAGCCGGGGTGCAGGGTTGCGATGCGGGCCAGCACCGAGGGGTAGTCCTTGTAGTGGGCGGTGAAGTGGAAGGTTTCGGGCTCGGCCTCGATCAGCATCTCGCGCTCGTCGAACGGGACCTCGAGCAGCACCAGGCTGGCGTCGTCGCGGCGCAGGCGGGTGAAGAACTTCCGGTTCACCAGGAACGAAGGGCTGCCGTACGACGCGCCTTCGACGCAGCCGGGGAAGCTGAGGACGATCTCGCGCATCTCGTCGACTGTCACCTGCGCCTCCGTCAGTACGCCAAAGCCGCCCCATCCTTGCGCATTTCGCTGGCCGCCGCATAGCGCCCCGGCAGGCGCTCGATCGCCTGGTAGCCGCCGAACCCGCCCGGCGCGCGCGACAGGCTCCAGCCCAGCGCGGCCAGCCCGCCCACCGTCTCGCGCGGCATCGCGCTCTCCAGCGCCAGCACGCCGTGCTCGCCGACGCCGGCCTCGCCGCTGGGCTCGGGCGAGCCCTCGTGCAGCCAGCGCGGCGCATCGCCGGCTTCCTGCAGGCCGAGTCCGTAGTCCACCAGGCCGGTGATGATCTGGGTCTGGCCCTGCGGCTGCATGTTGCCGCCCATCACCCCGAACGCCAGCCAGGGCGCCCCGCCCTTGGTCGCGAAGCCGGGAATGATGGTGTGGAACGGTCGCTTGCCGGGCGCGTAGAGGTTGGGGTGGCCGTCCCGCAGGCTGAAGGCGCGCCCGCGGTTCTGGAACATGAAACCCAGGCCGTCCGGCATCAGGCCCGAACCCATGCCGTTGAAGTTGGACTGGATCAGCGAGACCATCATGCCGTCGGCGTCGGCCGCGCAGAGGTAGGTGGTGTCGCCTTGACCGGGCGCCTCGCCGGGGTAGGCGGGCGTCAGGATGCGGTCCCGCCGGATCAGCGCCGCGCGCTCGGCGGCGTAGTCCTTCGAGATCAGCCAATCGATCGGGATCTGCGCGAACGCCGGGTCGGCGTAGTAGCGGGCGCGGTCCTCGAACGCGAGCCGCTTGGCCTCGATCATGTGGTGCAGGCTGGCGGCGGAGAGGTGGCCCATCCCGCCGAGGTCGAACCGCTCCAGCATGTTCAGCATCTGCAGGGTGGCGAGCCCCTGGCCGTTGGGCGGCAGGCCCCAGACATCCACGCCGCGATAGCTGATCGTCGCCGGCTTCACCCACTCGCCCCGGTGCGCCGCCAGGTCCGCCTTGGAGAGCCAGCCGCCGATGCGGGCGAAATAGCGCTCGACGGTTTCGGCGACCTCGCCCTCGTAGAAACCCTCGCGGCCGCCCGCGGCGATCAGGCGCAGGGTGCGGGCCAGGGCAGGATTGGCGAAGATCTCGCCCTCGGCCGGAGTCCTGCCGTCCTTCGTCCAGACCTTGAGGAAATTCTCGGTCTCCTCGATCGCGAGGCGGCCGCTGGTGAAGATGCGGTGGGACGTGCCGAGATAGTAGGCGACGGTCTGGGCGACCGGGGTCCCGGCCTCGGCCAGCGCGATGGTCGGGGCGAACAGGTCGGCCCACTTCAGCCTGCCGTAGCGCTGGTGCAGCATCCACCAGCCATCGACCGCGCCGGGGGTCGAGACCGCGATGGCGCCATGAGCTGGCGATCACGCCGCCCTTGGCGCGGCCCGGCATGCGTCTCGAGCGTCAGCGGCGCGCGGCGAGCGGCCCGAGCCGTTCAGGCCGACGACCTCGCCGCGCCTTGGGGTCCCAGAGCAACGCGAAGGCGTCGCCGCCGATGCCGCACGCGATCGGCTCCAGGAAGCCTAGCGCGACGTTGGCCGCGATCGCCGCGTCGACCGCCGAGCCGCCGGCGCGCAGGATGTCGATGGCGATCAGGCTGGCGAGCGGGTGGGCGGTGGCCGCCGCTCCGTGCGCGCCCCAGACGGCGGATCGGGTGGCGAACGGGGCGCCGGTGACGCGGTCGCCGCTACGGATCGGGGCGGTGTCGGTGAACTCTGCCATGGCCTACACCCCTACACGCGGTTGCGGCGCGCGGGGAGGGCTGACGAGGGCAGCGGCGCAGAGCGCCCCCTCCGTCAGCCCGCTTCGCGGTCTGCCACCTCCCCCGCCTTGCGGTGGAGGAGCGGAAGCGATCCGCCCTTCTCCTCCACCGCCCGCAGAGGCGGGGGAGGTGGATCGACACGCGTCAGCGTGGCGAGACGGAGGGGGCGCAAAGCCGGACGACGATTTATGTCAGCTCCCAGACCGTCGCGCGCATCACGGCGGCGCCTTCCAGCTCGGCGATGGTCGGCACGTCGTAGGCGGCCAGCGCGGTCACGCCGTCCTGCGGGAAGAAGGGGCGGCCGGGATCGCCCAGCAGCACCCGCGCGCCCGCCGTCCGCGCCGCGGCCAGCCAGGCCCTCAGCTGGTCGGCCAGCGGCCCCCGATACCAGACGTCGCCGGCCAGGATCAGGTCGGCCGGCGGCGGGGCCCCGTCCAGCAGGTTCTCTCCAGTGAACTTGAGCCGCACCGCATTGGCCTCGGCGTTGAGGCCCACCGCCGCTTCGCTGAACGGGTCGATGTCAGCGGCGACCACCTCGGCCGCGCCGGCCTTGGCCGCGGCGATGGCGGCGACGCCGCAGCCGCTGGCGAAGTCGAGCACGCGCTGGCCGGCGGCGGCGTGCGGATGGTCGATGAGGTAACGCGCCAGTCCCTGGCCGCCGGCCCAGGCCCAGCACCAGTAGGGCGGTGGCAGCCCGAGCTCGGCCAGCTGCGTCTCGCTCAGTTTCCAGATCGGCGCCGGCGGACCGGCGAGGCGCAGCAGCAGCTCCGGCACGATCGCCGGTCGACGCAGGACGGTGTTGTCGCGCACGAAATCGCGCCGGAACTGCGGGTCGGTCTCGATCATGCCGGCGCCAGCGTCCAGACGGCGGCGCGCTTGACCTCGGCGTCCTCGAGCTCGCGGGTGGTCGGCACGCGGTATTCGGCCAGCTGGACCAGGCCCGTGCGCGGAAAGTAGCTGCGGCCCGGATCGCCGATCAGGACGCGGGTTCCGTCCCGGTGCGCGCGCGCCAGCCAGGCCATCGCCGCCTCCGCCATCGGCTTTTCGTAGCAGATGTCGGCGGCGAGGATCAGGTCGGCGGCCGGCGGCGGCGCGGCGAGCAGGTCGGCGTCGGTGAACCCGACCGCGACGCCGTTGGCTTCGGCGTTGAGCGCGACCGCGGCGGCGCAGAACGGGTCGATGTCGGACGCCAGCGCCTGCGCCGCGCCCGCCTTCATCGCCGCGATGGCGACGATGCCCGAGCCGGTGGCGAAGTCGACCACGCGCCGCCCCGCGACCTCGGCCGGATGGTCCAAGAGGTAGCGCGCCAGCGCCTGCCCGCCGGCCCAGGCGAACGCCCAGAACGGCGGCGGCAGGCCCAGTTCGCTCAGCTCCTCCTCGGTCAGCCGCCAGATCGGCGTCACCTCGTCGGCGAGGTGCAGCCGCAGCTCGGGCGTATGCGGCGGGGCCTGCAGGCGGGTGTTGGCGAGGATGAACGCGCGCCTGTCGGGGATCAGCGAAGCCACGGATCAAGCGGACGGGAGCGAGGTATCGACTACCAGGGTCGCACCCGCCTCTCGCACCCACGGCTCGCAACGCCGCAGCAGCTCGAAGATGGCCGGATCCGACGCCGGGTCGATCCTCACCACAATCCGCGTCGTCGAGGGGTCAGGCGCCCCAAACTCGCCGCCAAAGTCGGGTGAGGCGATGAAACTCAGATAGCCGTCGAACTTGCGTAGCAACCGGCTCTGCGACCGCTCGTCGGCGTGCAGTGGGCCGCTGACGACAATGAAGAGATGAGCGCCGCCGGTGCGCAGCGCGCCCACCATATCCAGACGATCCAGATACGGCAGCGGATGGTCTTCGTCGTCACCATAGAGAGCGGCTTCGTCAGGGCCGGACATGGCGAACCTCACCAACTTGCAGGCTGCGAGCGTATCGGCAGGCGAGAACGTAACGGGAACTCGCGGCCGTTGCAATCACGCGACGCGACGACGCGGCGCGACCTTTCGCTCAGGCCGCCGCCGGAACCGCCGATGCCGCCTCCGCCTTCGAAGCCGCGGCCTTCAGCACCGTCCAGTAGCCAGGCGCCGTGAGCATGCCGTCCAGCACGCCTTTCTCGCGCAGCAGCTGCTGCACGCGCGGCAGCCGCCAGCAGGGCACATGCATGAACATGTGGTGCTCGCAGTGGTAGTTGACCCAGTAAGGCGCGATCAGGATGCGCTCGAGCCAGTTGGCGTGGGTCGAGCGGGCGTGGCGCAGCGGGTCGGGCTCGTTCTTGGCCACCAGCGCGTGCTCGGCGATGTTGCGGAAGCGGGTGATCATCATCTGCCAGGTCGCCCGCGGCAGCAGCCAGAGCGCGAACCAGGCCCACCAGTAGCCGGCGAGGCTGGTGACCCCGATGACCGCGGCGTTGACCAGCAGCCAGCGCCGCTGTTTGACGATCTCGGCCCAGACCAGCGGCAGCACCGGCTCGCCGGCCTTGCGCGCCTTCAGCTTCTTGCCGAAATCGCCGAACCGCTGCTTGAACCAGGTCTGGCCGGTGAGGTCGCGGACCACCTTGCGGCGCAGCGAGGCCGGCGTGATCGGGAACGGGGCCGAGAGCCCGAGGTCCGGGTCCTCGGCCTGCTGGGCGAACTTGTGATGCTGCAGGTGGTACTTGCGATAGCGCTCGACGCCCGAGACGCAGAACACGTCGGAGATGAAGTCGCCGACCTTGGGGTCGGGATGCAGCGCGCCGTGCGCGGCGTCATGCTGCAGGATGCCGAGGCCCAGCTGGCGGCTGCCGATGATCGGCGTGGTGATCAACGAGCGTCAGCGGCCCGAACCGGCCCGAGATAGTGGACGCCGAGGATCACCGCGGCCCAGCAGAGCCCGATCACCGCCCAGCAGTGGACCACCAGCGCGATCCCGACCCAGGACGAGCGGCGCGCCAGGGGCGCCCACTCCTCGGGGGTGAAGTAGCTCTTCGGATCGACGCGGGCGGCGATGGCCATGGCGGCATCATAGCTCGGCTCGAGCCGTAAGCCTACAGATTTTGTACGCCATACAAGGGCCGAGGGTCTAGCCCCGCGGGACCGCGCCGGCCGGGAGGTCTTCCGGCGAGATGCCAAGAATGTCGGCGAACGGGGAGCCGGCGGACGGATCCCAGGCGTGGCGGGAGCCGACGGTGATGCCGCCGTCGACGACGATGTGGGTTCCGGTCACGAACGCCGAGTCGTCGCTGGCGAGATAGAGCGCCGCACGGGCGATGTCTTCCGGCAGGCCGGGCTTCTTCACCGGCTGAGCGGCGGCGGCGTTCTCGACGATCCGGGCGACCATCTGGTCGGCGGCCGCGCGCGGCAAGCCGAACGCCGTGCCGAAGATCGAGGTGGCGATCAGGCCCGGGCAGATCGCGTTGACCCGAATGCCCTGCGGCGACAGCTCGGCGGCGGCGCAGCGGCTCATGTGGATCACCGCGCCCTTGGCGGTGGAGTAGGCCAGCGGGCCCCAGCCGGCCTCCATGCCCGCGATCGAGGCGGTGTTGATGATCGAGCCGCCGCCGCGCTCCAGCATCAGCGGCAGGGCGTGGCGCATGCCGAGCGCCGGGCCGCGCACGAGCAGGGCGAAGGTGGCGTCCCAGCCGTCGACCGTCACCTCGGCGACGCCGCCCAGGTGGCCGCCGGTCCCGGCGTTGTTGAACAGCACGTCCAGGCCGCCGAACGCCGACTTGGCCCTGGCGCAGGCCGCGGCGATGTCGGCCTCGACCGTCACGTCGCAGCGGACGTAGGCCAGCCGGCCCGGGAAGCGCTGCTCGAGCACCGCGCCCTTCTCGTCCTGCAGGTCGGCGCAGACGATCTTGGCGCCCTCGGCCAGGAACAGCTCCACCGTCCCCAGCCCGATCCCCGACGCCCCGCCCGTGATCAGCGCGACCTTGCCTTCAAGCCTGCCGGCCATGTTCCGTTCCTTAGCTGCGGGCGGCGTAACCCCTCCCCTTCCCACGCCTGGCGGCGCGGGCCCCTCCCCCTCCCTCTGGGAGAGGTGAAGTGCAGCAACTTCCGCGACTTACACTTCTCCCGCAGGGAGAAGGAGGGGCCCGACCGCGCAGCGGTTGGGAGGATGAGGGGTTACGCTCTCACCCAGAAAACTCAGTCCATCATCACCACGACCTTGCCCATCGCCTTGCGGCTGGCCAGGTGGGTGATCGCCTCGGCGGCGCGCGAGAGCGGGTAGTGCTCGGACACGTGCGGCTTGATCTTGCCGGTGGCGTAAAGGTCCATCAGCTCCTTGATGTTCTGCTGGTGCGCCTTCGGATCACGCGCCACCGCGGCGCCCCAGAAGACCCCGGCGATGTCGCAGCTCTTGAGCAGGGTGAGGTTGAGCGGGATGCGCGGGATGCCGGCCGGGAAGCCCACCACCAGGAAGCGGCCCTCCCAGGCCATGGACCGGATCGCCGCCTCGGCGTAGTCGCCGCCAACGCCGTCGTAGACCAGGTCGACGCCGTTCGGGCCCACCGCCTGCTTGAACAGGTCTGCCAGCGCCTTCTGGCCGTCGCGGTCGAACGGGCCCAGCGGATAGACCACGCCGGAACTCGGCGCCGTGGGCGATGGCGAGATCGACCTTCGCCTGCGAGGAGGCCGCGGCGATCACCCGCGCGCCCATGACCTTGCCGAGCTCCACCGCCGAGAGGCCGACGCCGCCGGCCGCGCCCAGCACCAGCAGGCTCTGGCCCGGGCTTCAGCCAGCCGCGGTCCTTCAGCGCGTAGTAGCTGGTCCCGTAGGTCATGATGAAGGCGGCGGCCTCGTCGTACGGCATCGAGTCCGGGATCTTGATCAGCCGTCCGGCTTCAATCGCCAGCTCTTCGACCATGCCGCCGCAGGTGATGTTGGCCAGCACGCGGTCGCCCGGCTTCACGCTGGTGACGCCCTCGCCGATCTCCTTGACCACGCCCGACAGCTCGGCGCCCGGCGCGAATGGCCGTGGCGGCTTGAACTGGTACTTGTCCTCGATGATCAGCACGTCCGGGTAGTTGACCCCAACCGCCTTGACGCTGACCACGACAGAGCCGGGCTTCGCCTTCGGGCTCGGCACGTCTTCCAGCACCAGGGTCTCCGGTCCGCCGACCGCCTTGCTGAGCAGCGCCTTCATTCGTGGTCTCCCGCTTCTTCTTATCTGCGCGCGACGCTATCGGAAGCTGTTGGCGCAAGGAAGACCGAGGAGTCGCCGTGACGAACAAATGTTTGAGTCTGGTGATCCACGGCGGCGCTGGCGCGATGGCCGGTCGCGACTATGGGGCGGAGCTGGCGCACATGCGCGGGCTGATCGAGGCCGGGCGCGACCGACTGCAGGCCGGCGCGGCGGCGGTGGACGTCGTGGTGGAGACGGTGGCGGCGCTGGAGGCGTCGGGGCTTTACGTCGCGGGGCGCGGCGCTTCGGCGAACAGCGCCGGGAAGTTCGAGCTCGACGCCAGCCTGATGGACGGGCCGACCCGGCGGGCCGGGGCGGTGGCCGCGCTGCAGGGCTTCGCCTCGCCGATCCGGGCGGCGCGGGCGGTGATGGAGCAGACACCGCACGTGATGCTGGCCGGCGAAGGCGCGGCGGCGTTCGCGGCGGCGCAGGGGCTGGAGCGCGTCGGACCGGACTGGTTCACGCCGGCCAGGGCTGGCGAGGTGCGGGCGGCGAGGAGCCCCGGCACGGTCGGCTGCCTGGCGCTCGACGAGACCGGCGCGCTCGCCGCCGGCACCTCCACCGGCGGCACCCACGGCAAGCTTTCCGGCCGCGTCGGCGACAGCCCGATCGTCGGCGCCGGCGTGTGGGCCGACGCGCGGGTCGCGATCTCCTGCACCGGGGTCGGTGAGCACTTCATCCGCACCGCGACCGCCGCGCAGGTGGCGTTCCGGGTACGGCTGGCCGGCGCGAGCCTCGCCGCGGCGACTGACTCGGCGCTGGATGACGTCGTCTCGCTCGGCGGTAACGGGGGCCTGATTGCGCTGAGCGCCACCGGCGAGATCGCCATGCCGTTCCGCAGCCAGGGCATGAAGCGCGCCGCGCTGACGCCGGACGGCACGATCAGCGCGGCGGTGTTCTAGTCCCCCTCCCCCAACCACGGTCATCGCCGGGCGTCAGTCCCGGCGACCCAAGAACACCGACCAAGTGGGTGGCCGCGCCAGGCACGGCCATGGCTCGGTTCGCGCGCTTGGGTGGCCGGCACAAAGGCCGGCCATGACCGAACTTGGGTGAGAGTCGAGGTGTTGCTAAAGCGCCCGGCCGCTGAACCTGCGGTTCAGCTTGCGCATGCCGCCCAGCCAGCGGTCGTAGTTGTCGGTCTTGCGGCGCATGTAGTCGAGCACCTGCGGGTGCGGCAAAACGAGGAAGGTCTCGGCCTCGATCGCCCGCACGCAGGCCTCGGCCGCGTCCTCCGGCTCCAGCATGCCGTCGACCGAGGCGACGCCGTCGGGGTTGCCGGCGGTCATCGCCGTGCGCACCGCCTGCGGGCAGAGCACCGAGACCTTGATGCCGTCGTCGCCGTGGGTGATCGACAGCCACTCGGCCAGCGCCACCGCCGCGTGCTTGGTCACCGCATAGGGCGCCGAGCCGACCTGCGAGAGCAGCCCAGCCGCCGAGGCGGTGTTGAGCAGGTAGCCGCCGCCGCGCGCGGCCATCCGAGGCACCAGGTGGCGGGCGGCCCAGACGTGGGCCATCAGGTTGATGTCCCAGATCCGCTGCCAGCGCGCGTCGCTGACCTCGGCGCCGCCGCCGTAGCCGATGCCGGCGTTGGAGCAGAACAGGTCGATCGGGCCTTCCTCGGCCTCGACCGTCTCGATCAGGCTCTGGATATCGGCTTCCTTGCTGACGTCGGTGACGAACGCGCGCCCGCCGACCTCGGCCGCCACGGCCTTCACCCCATCGGCGTTGATGTCGGCGCAGATCACCCGCTTGGCGCCCTCCTTGGCGAACCTCTGCGCCAGCGCCCGCCCGATCCCGCTCGCTGCGCCGGTGACGACGACGATCCTGTCCTTGATTTCCATGGCGCGCTCCCGTGTCCTTTAACTAACCATAGGCGGCAGCGCCGGCTGACGTCCATCGCTCCTCCCCTCACGCAGGTGAGGGGAGGTGTCGCGAACGAGCGGAGCGACAGCGACGCGACGTGCGACGGAGGGGAGACGCCCGCGGCGCCCCGTGATTAGCTTGCGGCGCCGGTCTCCCCATCGTCGCGCTTTGCACCCTGACGGGTGCTCGCCAGCGACACTTCCCCTCGCTTGCGAGGGGAAGAGCAGGCTAAGCAGCCGGATGCGACGAGGAGCGACCCATGCCTGACTTTCGCACTGTCGACGTCGGCGAGCTGAGCCTGCGCGTCGCCGTACGAGGGGAGCGGGCCGCTGGTGCTGATGGTGCACGGCTTTCCGGAGTCCTGGTTCTCGTGGCGACACCAGATGGCGCCGGTCGCCGAGGCCGGGTTCACCGCCGCGGCGATCGACGTGCGCGGCTATGGCGGCTCCGGCAAGCCGCACCCGGTCGCGGCCTACGCGATGCAGCACATGGTCGCCGACGTCGCCGGGGCGATCGCCGCGCTGAGCCCGGGCGCGCCGGCCGTGATCGTCGGCCACGACTGGGGCGCGCCGATCGTCTGGAACACCGCGCTGACGCGGCCGGACGTGGTGCGCGCGGTGGCGGCGCTTTCGGTGCCCTACGGCGGCGTGCCGGCGCGCTCGTTCCGCGCGGTGTTCGAGGAGATCTTCACCGCCCGCAACCGGTTCTTCTACCAGCACTATTTCCAGGCCGAGGGCGTCGCCGAGGCGGAGATGGAGGCCGACGTGCGCGGCGCGCTGCGTCGGTTCTACTACGCGATCAGCGCCGACGGGACCTGGCCGAACGACAAGGTGGTCGGCGACCCGCTGCTGCTGCGCCTGCCCGACCCGGACCCGTTCCCGGCCTGGCTGACCCCCGAGGATCTCGATTACTACGTCGGCGAGTTCGAGCGCTCGGGCTTCCGTGGGCCGATCAACCGCTACCGCAACCACGACGCCGACTTCGAGTGGCTGCAGCCGTTCAGGGGCCGCAAGATCGAGCAGCCGGCGCTGTTCATCGGCGGCGAACGCGATCCGGTGCTGTCGATGACCGGGCGCGGCGCCGATCCGCTGGCGGTGATGAAAGCCGAGCTGAAGGACCTGCGCGGCGCCGATATCCTGCCCGGCTGCGGTCACTGGACCCAGCAGGAGAAACCGGCCGAGGTGAACCAGCGCCTGGTCGCCTGGCTGAAGGGGCTGTGAACAAACCCTTCCCCCGCTTGCGGGGGAAAGCGGCCCGAACCTCGCGAAGCGAGCGGAGCGGCCGATGGGGGCGATCATGGATCCCCCATCGGCGAAGCGCGCTACGCGCGGCTCGCCGCTTTCCCCCTGAGGGGGAAGGGTTCTCGCATTCGCCTCGGCGCATCCCATCTGCTAGGACCCCGCGCGAACCTGACCTTCAACCGCCCCTTGACCGACGCCATCACCCTCCATCGCCCGAACCTCACCGGCCTGACGCGCGCCGAGCTGCGCCAGGCGCTGATCGACGCCGCCGTCTGCGCGCCGGAGAAGGCCAGGATGCGCGCCGGGCAGGTGTGGGGCTGGATCCACCATCACGGCGTCACCGACTTCGAGGCGATGAGCAACATCGCCAAGGAGACGCGGGCGGCGATGGCGGCGCGCTTCAGTCTGGCCCGCCCGGAGATCGCCTCGCGCCAGCTGAGCTCGGACGGAACGATCAAGTGGCTGATCCGCTTCGCGCCCGGCGTCGAGGTCGAAACCGTGTTCATCCCGGACGTCGCCCATTCCGGCGCGCTGTGCGTCTCCAGCCAGGTCGGCTGCACGCTGAACTGCAGCTTCTGCCACACCGGCACCCAAGGCCTGGTGCGCAACCTGACCGCCGCCGAGATCGTGGCCCAGGTGCAGGTGGCCCGCGACGACCTGGGCGAATGGCCGACCTCGCTGGAAGGCCGCAAGCTGACCAACATCGTCTTCATGGGCATGGGCGAGCCGCTCTACAATCTGCCGAACGTCGCCGCCGCGCTCGACATCATCTCCGACAACGAGGGCATCGCCATCTCGCGGCGGCGGATCACCGTCTCGACGTCGGGCGTCGTGCCGGAGCTGAAGGCGCTGGGCGAGACCACCGGCGCGATGCTGGCGATCTCGCTGCACGCGACGCGCGACGAGCTGCGCGACCGGCTGGTGCCGATCAACCGGCGCTATCCGATCGCCGAGCTGATGGCGGCGATCCGCGCCTATCCGGGCCTGTCGAACGCCAGGCGGGTGACGTTCGAGTACGTGATGCTGAAGGGCGTCAACGACACGGCGGCCGACGCCAAGGCGCTGGTGCGGCTGATCGCGGGCATACCGGCCAAGGTCAACCTGATCCCGTTCAATCCCTGGCCGGGCGCGCCGTTCGAGTGCTCCGAGCGCGCGACCATCGACGCCTTCGCCAGCATCCTGAAGCGCGCCGGCTACGCCTCGCCGGTGCGACGGCCACGGGGCCGCGACATCCTCGCCGCCTGCGGCCAGCTGAAGTCGGAGAGCGAGAAGCTGCGCGCCAGCGTGCGCCGCCGCCAGGACGCGGTCTCCGCCGTGACCGCCGACTGATGCCGTTCGACTCGCCGGAACTCGACGCCTGGACGAGCGGCTTTCCGCTGACGCTGCTGCATGTGAGCGTGGCGCTGGTGATCTTGGCGGCCGGGGCGGCGCTCTATGCGTTCGTGACACCGCACCGTGAGCTGCAGCTGATCCGCGAGGGCAACACGGCGGCGGCGCTGTCGTTCGGCGGCGTGCTGGTGGGGATCGCCCTGCCGCTGGCCTTCGCGCTCGCCGCCTCGACCTCGGTGCTCGATATCGCGCTCTGGGGCGCGACGACCATCGTGGTGCAACTGGCGCTGTTCTGGCTGGTCGACCTGTTGCTGCGCGGCCTGCCGCAGCGGATCAAGCAGGGCGAAGTCGCCGCGGCCGCCCTTTTGGTGGGGGCCAAGCTCGCGGTCGCGGCTATTCTGGCCGCAGCCGTCAGCGGCTAAGGACGTTCTCTCAAGTCGCATGACCTTCCCGCGCTTCTCCGAATGGCTGCTCTATCCGGCGTCCGTGCTGACTCTGCTCGGGGCGGCGCTCGGTCACCGCAGCCACGTCGACGCCCCGCCGCCGCCGCCGCCGCTGCCGGCGAGCGAAGGCGCGGTGCTGTCGCAGGCTTCGCCGATCGATCCGGCGGTGGTGGTGAAGGTGCGCCCGCGCCGTGGCGATGTCTCCGGCACCGCGTTCTCGGTCGCCGACAGCGGGGTGTGGCTCACCGCCCGCCATGTGGTCGAGCACTGCGCCCGCGCGGCGATCATGGTCAACGACACCGAGGGCGTCGAGGCCAAGGTGCGCTTCACGCCGCACGGCGAGGCGGCGGTGCTGATCACCGCCGACGGCGCGCCGGCGCTGCCGCTCGCGACCGGCCCGTTGCGCCGCGGCGAACTGGGCTTCGAGGCCGGCTTTCCGCGCGGCCGGCCGGGCGAGGTGGCGAGCCGACTGCTGGGCCGCGGCGTGCTCTATCTGCGCGGCCGCGGCCGCCGCGACGTGCCGGTGCTGGTCTGGGCCGAGGTCGGCCGCACCGAGGGCCTGCGGGGCGCGCTGCGCGGCATGTCGGGCGCGCCGACCCTGGACCGCCGCGGCCGCGTCGTCGGCGTGGCCGTCGCCGAGTCACCCCGGCGCGGGCGGCTCTACACCACGACCCCCGAGGCGATGACTTCGGCGCTCATTGCAGCGAAGGCGCGCCGCAGTCCGGGCGCGGTCGGCACGCCGCTCTCCCCCGACAACTACGGCCTCGCCGCCGACGACCTGCGCCGCTCGCTCAGGATCGCGCCGGTGGTGTGCGTGGCGAAGTAGCCCACCCGATCCGGGCAGCGTACGGCGGCGGCCCCCTCCATGGCTTCGCGGTCCCCCTCCCCCTGCGGGTGAGGAGAATAAGAGCCTCGACCTCTATCCTCCCCCAGAGGGGGAGGCGCCGGCGGTGATCGACTCGCTCAGGGAGACCGTTCGCTTCGGCTGGGCCCGCGCCAGAACCAGGCAGAGCAGGATCGCCGGGACGCCGAGGGCGGCCGCCAGCAGGTAGAACAGCGCGTAGGCATCGAGCAGGCTGCGGCCCTGCTGCAGAGTCTCGACGATCGCGCCGGAGAAGCCTTTCAGGAACTTGCCGGTCCAGGCCAGCGCGGAGGTCAGCAGCGCGTATTGGGTGGCGGTATAGCCGAGGCTGGTCAGCGTCGACATGTAGGCCACCAGCGCGACGCCAGAGAAGCCGATGGCGACCGAATCGAACGCCATCACCGCCTGGAAGGTGCTCACTGCGACGGGTCCGACGGCGAACAGCCGATAATCGCCGCCATGCCAGCCCAGCAGCGCGAAGGCGCCGATGCCGATCGGCTGCAGGATCGCGCCCAGGATCAGCGTTCGCATGTTGCCGAGCCGCAGCGAGCAGAAGCCCCCCGCCGCGATGCCGAGGATGCCGAACGGCGTGCCGATGAAGAGCCGGGTCAAGCCGATGGTATCCTTATCGATGGCCAGCGCCTTGTAGTAGGGGTTGCTCATCGGCCCGCGCATGTAGTCGCACAGGTGGTAGAAGGTGATGCTCAGGAGCATCAGCGCCGCCATCGCCAGGCCGTGGGTGCGGAAGAAGGTGATCAGCGGTCCGATCACCGCATCGTAGATCGCCATCGCCGGGTGTCGCGCGGCGTCTTGCGACTTGGCTTCCATCACCGCATCCGCGTTGGCCGGCTCCTTGGCCAGCAGCACCGCGGCGACGCCGAGCGCCATCGCCGACCCGTAGATGACGTAGGTGATCGGCCAGCCGAGGCGCTTGGCGACCATCAGGATCACCGCCTCGGTCAGGATCAGGGCGAAGCGGTAGCCGAGGCTGTAGGCGGCGGTCAGCAGTCCCAGCTCGTCGGCGTCCTCGGCGGTCTCGATCCGCCAGGCGTCCATCGCCGTGTCCTGGGTGGCGGCCCCTACGGCGGCGAAGATCGCGCAGGCGACCAGCCAGCCGAGCTGGGTCTTGGGGTCGGTCAGACCCATGCCGACGAGGCCGACCCCGGCCACGATCTGGCTCAGCAGCATCCAGCTGCGTCGGCGCCCCAGGCGGCCGATCAGCGGCAGCGGGATGCGGTCGACCATCGCGCCCCAGACGAACTTGACGACATAGGTCAGGCCCACCCAGGACAGGGCGCCGATGGTGGCCAGCTTGATGTTGTCGTCCGCCAGCCAGAAGCCCAGCGTGTTGCCGATCAGCATGAACGGCAGGCCGGAGGCGAGGCCGAGCACCAGCATCAGGCCGACGCGCGGCCTGCCCAGCGCCGCGAACACCTCTAACATCCGACGGCGGCGCGGGGAGGCTGGGGCGGCGGCGGTCATTCCGGCTCCGTCAACGCGAGGCCGGCTGAGAAACCGAATCCCCTAGGAGGCGACCTTGACGCGGGCGGCCTTGCGCGTCCAGCCGTGGCCGGTCCAGCGCGCCAGCGCGGCGCGCAGCGCCTCGGGGCTCAGCGGCTTGACCAGGAAGTCGTCCATGCCGGCCTCGAGGCAGGCGCGGCGGTCATCCTCGAACGCATTGGCGGTCAGCGCCACCACCGGGGTGTTGACGCCGCGGGCCCTGAGCGACCGCGTGGCGGCCAGTCCGCCCATGCCGGGCATGCGCACATCCATCAGCACGATGTCGTAACGGCCGCCGGCCAGGGCCGCGAGCGCGGCCTCGCCGCTCTCGACGTGCTCGACCTCGGCCCCTTCGCGGCGCAGCAGGGTGCGGGCGAGCATGGCGTTGATCGGGTTGTCCTCGGCCATCAGCACCCGCACGCCGCCGGCGGAGGGCGCGTGACGAACCGGTCGCGCGATGCGGTCGTCCGGCGTATGCGGCTGGCCGGCCAGCAGCACCCGCTCGACCAGCGAGGCGCGGCGCAGCGGCTTGATCAGGTAGCCGCCGAAGCCAGCGGCGCGGTAGGGCGCGATCTGCGCGCGCTCCTCGGGGCGCAGCAGGATCACCGCCGCCCGGCCCCGCGGCGCTTTCAGCGGGCCGGGCTCGCCGGCCAGCAGGTGGTCGATCAGGATCACGTCGTCCTTGCCGGTGCGCGGCAGCGCCTGGTCTAGCGCCTCGGCCCTGACCGCGCGTCCGCCGCTGGCCTCGATCTGCCGCGCGGCGGCCTCGCGGACGATCGCGCTCGGCGAGGCGATGGCGACGGTGCGCCCCTCGAGCGGCGCGGCCGCGGTCGCCTCGCCGGCCGCCGCGAAGTCGGCTTCGAACCAGAAGTCGGCGCCATTGCCCTCGACGCCGCCGACGCCAAGACGCCCGCCCATGGCGTCGGCCAGCCGCCCGGCGATCGCGAGGCCGAGCCCGGCGCCGACCTGGCGCGCGCCAAGGCCGCTCTTGCCCTGCAGGAAGGCCTCGAAGATGCGCGACCGCTCCGTCTCCGGCACGCCCGGGCCGGTGTCGGAGACGGTGAAGCGCAGCGCGCCGCCGGCCGCCTGCTCGGCCAGCACCAGCACCCCGCCGTTTTCGACGAACTTCACCGCGTTCCCGGCGAGATTGAGCAGGATCTGCCGCAGCCTGCCTTCGTCGGCCACCACCGGCGGCAGGCCAGGGTCGGCCGCCCAGCCGATCTCGACGCCCTTTTCGTGCGCCCGGGGGCTCAGCAGCTCGCAGACCTGGCGCAGCAGGTCCTCCGGTGCGACCGGGCCGCTGTTGAGCTCCACCCTGCCGGCGCCGAGGCGGGCGTAGTCCAGCACGTCGTTGACCAGGCCCAGCAGATGCTCGCCGCTCTCGGTCAGCGCCGCCACATAGGCGCGCTGTTCCTCGGTCAGGCGGGTCGACTCCAGCAGCCGCGCCATGCCGATGACGCCGTTCAGCGGGGTGCGGAACTCGTGACTGAGCGCGGCGAGGTGCTCGTGCGGGATGCCGGTGGGGGTTGGCTCGCTCATCGCCCCCTCATACGCCGCGGGGATTTAACGGCGGGTCAAACGGCGATGGCTGGGCTAAGTCGGGGCATCTGGGGCGCGCGGGAGGACAGATGAGAATCGGGCTTCGATTGGCGGCTGCGCTTTGCCTGGCGTGGACGACCGCGGCGAGCGCGACGCCCGCCGACGGGTTCGCCGCGTTCTGGCCGCCGTTCGCTGCAGCCGCCGGCAGGGACGACGCCAAGGCGCTCGCGGCCATGATCGTGCTCGGACCGGGGCTGGGCGACGACGGGACCTCGTTCGCCAAGTTCCACGTCCGCCACCTGGGACCTGCCGCGCGGCGCTGCCTGGCCAGGGCCAAGCCACTGCGGGACGTGAGCCCGCAGGGCGCGGTCAGCTACTCGGTGTTCTGCGGCGAGGTGATCTACGTGTTCTCGAAGACCGCCGGCGGCTGGCAACTCACCGACCTCGGCGCCAACGACTAGACTGGTCAGCCCCCGCTCAGCGCCCCGAAGATCAGCAGTTCGTCGCCATCGGCGATCGGCGCACGGATGTCGCGCGCGGCGTTGCGTCCGACGAACAGGCGCATGTGCGGCCGCACCCGGTCCTGTTCATCGACAATGCGAAACTAGGAAGTTGGCCTCCACGCCCTGGTTCAGCGGCGTCCAGCTCCGGGCGCGGTCGCCGCTCTCGAACACCCCCGCCGTCGAGGTCGCCAGGTACATGTGCGACGGGTCGCGCGGGTCGATAAGGATCTGATTGAGCAGCGGTCCGTCGGGCGTGCCTTCGCCCGGAGGCGCCCACTGCGCGTACATCGGGTGCTCGTTGAAACCGGCGACGCTCTCCCAGGTGTCGCCGTCGTCGGTGCTGACGAAGAGGCCGGGGGGAGAGGTTCCGGCCCACCAGACCCCTGGCTCGCGGGCGTGGCCGGGCTGGAGCCAGAAGGTGTGGCTCACCGCGCGGGCCGTCGCCGGATCGTCCGACTTCGGAAAGGCGGGCGGTCGGGTGGCTTCCTTCCAGGTCGCGCCGTCGTCGAGCGAGCGGAAGATCGTCGGGCCGAGATGCCCGGTCTTCGCCGCGACCAGCCGGACCTTCGGATCGCGCGGGTCGGCCACGAAATGGTTGACGATCTGGCCGAGGAACAGCGGCCCCTCCTGCCGCCAATCCTGGCGGCCGGCGGCAGCGCGCATGACCCAGGCGCCCTTGCGCGTGCCGATCAGCAGCTCGGTCATGCGCCTATTGAGGCGCCGCGGGCGCCGACGGTCAACCGGCCCCCGAAGGGCGGCGAAACGCCCCGGGGCGACCCTCCGCCGGTCAGCTGGCGAGCAGTTCCTCGCCGTCCGTCATCTGGCGCTGCGCCGGTGCGGAGACCAGGGCCAGCCAGTCGGCGTCGGAGACCTTCCGGACGAACTTGTCGACCGGCAGCGGGCGCGAGAAGAAGAAGCCCTGGAACAGCGAGCAGCCGAGCACGCGCAGGGCCTCCACCTCTTCCCGGGTCTCCACGCCCTCGGCCAGCACCGCCAGGTCGAGGCGGCGGCCAAGCTCGATCAGCGCGGCGCAGATCGCCTGGCCGTCGTGACGCGAGGCTACGTCGGTGACGAAGGCGCGGTCGATCTTCAGCTTGGAGAAGGTCAGCGACTTCAGGTCGCCGAGGCTGGAAGCCCCCGCGCCGAAGTCGTCGATCGCCACGTTGACGCCGATCGCGGCCAGCGCGTCGAAGGTCTCGCGGGTGCGCTTCAGGTCTTCCATCATCGCCGACTCGGTCAGCTCCAGCTCGAGCCGCTGGGGCTTGAGGCCATGGCGCTGCAGGGCCGCGGCGACCATGGGCGCGAGGCTGGGGTCGCGGAACTGCCGCTCGGAGAGGTTCACGCCGACGCGGAAGCCGGGCAGGCCCAGGCTCTCGAACTCGCGGGCGTCGCGGCAGGCGGTGTCGAGCACCCAGCGGCCGACTTCGTCGATGAAGCCGGTCTGCTCGAGCACCGGCAGGAACTGCGCCGGCGGGATCGAGCCGAGTTCGGGGTGGCGCCAGCGCAGCAGCGCCTCGGCGCCGACGACGCGGCCGGCGGTGAGGTCGATCACCGGCTGGTAGAACAGCGCCAGTTCACGGCGCACGATGGCCTGGCGCAGCGCCTGTTCCATCGAGAAGCGCGCCTCGGCCTCGACGTTGCTCTCCTCGGAGAAGAAGGCGAGCCGCCCGGGCGACATGCGGTTGGACTTGGTCAGCGCCGCGGTGGCGCAGGCGAGCAGGGTCGCCGGATCGTCGCCGTCGTTCGGCGAGATCGCCGCGCCGATGCGCACGTCGGGGGTCACCTTGAACTCGCCCTCGCCGATCGGCTCGCCGAGGTGGGTCGCCAGCGCCTTCAGCGCCTCGGCCGCGCCCTTGGGGCCGGAGCCGTCGCAGAACCAGATGGCGAAGCAGTCGCGGTCGACCTGGGCCAGCGGCCGGGCGCCGCCCAGAGCCTGGTTCAGGCGCTCGGCGAAGGCCCGAAGGGTCTTCTCGGCGCCGACGCGGTCGACGGCCGCCAGCCGGTCGAACTGGGCGAAGCGGATCACGCCGAGCAGCGCCGCGCTGCGAGACTCCTTGGTGATGTCCTTGGTCATCGCGGCCATCAGCGGCTCGCGCGTCGGCAGGCCGGTCACCGGATGGCGGTTGGCGAGGCGATGACGCACCGACTCCAGCCGGTTCGAGATCGCGTTCATGTCGTTCATCATCCGCAGCACTTCGTCCGCCGGCGCATTCGCCTGCTGGCCGGCCCCGGCCAGGACGGCGCCGGCCCGGGCGCCGTCGGTGATCGTGCTCAGCGCCACCAGCAGGGTGCGCAGGGCGAGAAGGCAGATCATGCTGGTCGCCAGCGTGCTCACCACCAGTGTGGGCACCTGCGGCTTGTGCCAGAACGACTCCGGCCAGAAGGCGAGACCGATCACCAGCAGCGACGGCAGCGCCGCCGCCGAGATGGCGAAGATCAGCGCTTTGGCGCGGAACGACAGCCTCGGAATGTCGAGCAGGGCTTTGGAGAAGCGAGGAGTTTCCATGACGGACGCCGGACAATGTTTAAGGGCCAGAGCCGCATCTTCGCCTTGGACTAACTTTTTTTTGGTGTATTTTCTCAGTGAATTCCACGGTAACCGTATTTTCTGGCCCAGACGACTTGGCTGTTCTCAAATCGGGAACCAATCAACTTGTCGCGAGACGGAAGCGCGTGTTTCCGGCCCTGCGCGCTAGGAGCAGGCGATGAGCCAGTCAGCGTCACGCCCGACCCCGGTCACGGGCCCCCGAAACGTCGTCGTCGTGCTGCTCGACAGCCTCAACCGGCACATGCTGGGGGCCTATGGCGGGACCGAGTTCGAGACGCCGAACCTCGACCGCTTCGCCGCCGGCGCGGTGCGGTTCACCCGCCACTACACCGGCTCGCTGCCGTGCATGCCCGCCCGCCACGACATCCTCTGCGGCGCGCTCGACTTCCTCTGGCGCGCCTGGGGATCGGTCGAGATCTGGGAGGACGCGATCACCTGCGCGCTGCGCGGCGCCGGGGTCACGACCCAACTGATCAGCGACCATCCGCACCTGTTCGAGACCGGCGGCGAGAACTACCACTGCGACTTCACCGCCTGGGACTATCAGCGCGGTCACGAGGGCGACGCCTGGAAGACCCGGCCCGACCCCAGCTGGGCCGGCGCGCCGTCGTTCGGCCGGGGCTGGATGCCCTACGACAACAGCCGCGGCTGGTTCCGCGACGAAGCCGACTTCCCCGGGCCGAAGACCATGACCGCGGCGACGCGGTGGATCGAGGAGAACGCCGGCCAGCCGACCAAGGACGCGAGGGCGCTTCTTCCTGTTCGTCGACGAATTCGACCCGCACGAGCCGTTCGATACGCCCGAGCCGTGGGCCTCGAAGTACGATCCCGACTGGGAAGGCCCGCACCTGATCTGGCCGCCCTATGCGGTGGGGGCCAGCGCGCGCGGCGTGCTCGACGAGCGCCAGGCGCGGCAGATCCGCGCCCAGTACGGCGCCAAGCTCTCGATGATCGACCACTGGCTCGGCAGGCTGCTGGCGGCGATCGACGCGAAGGGCCTGGCCGACGACACCATGGTCGTGATCTGCACCGACCACGGCCACTACCTCGGCGAGAAGGACATCTGGGGCAAGCCGGGCGCCCCGATCTTCCAGCCGATGGGCCACATTCCGCTGCTGATCCGCAGCCCCGGCGCCCTGCCCGGCGTCTGCGACGCCCTGACCACGGCGGTCGACATCTTCGCCACCCTGGCCGACGTGTTCGGCGTGACCCTGCGCCAGCGCACCCACGGCCGCTCGCTGCTGCCGTTGCTGCGCGGCGAAGCGGCCACGGTGCGCGACTGGCTGCTGACGGGTGTCTGGGGCCGCGACGTGGTGCTGGTGACGGACCGCCACAAGTACGTGCGCGGCCCCGCCGGCGAGAACGCGCCGCTCTCGATGCTGTCGAACCGCTGGTCGACCATGCCTACCCACGGCGCGATCGATCCGCGCGTCGCGCTGCCCCGGCCGGACGCCCGCGCGTTCCTGGACCGTATGCCCGGGTCGGACGTCCCGTGATCCACCAGCGCTGGGAGGCCGGCGACAGCGTGCCCTACTGGGCGAGGTACCGGCCCAGCGGGAGCCACGTCTACGACCTGGCGAACGACCCGGCGAGGACCAGAACCTGGCCGGCGGGGCGCTTGAGGCGCGGCTGACGGATCAGCTCCGCGCGGCGCTGATCGAGCTGGAAGCGCCGAAGACGCAGTTCGAACGGCTGGGGCTTTCCCCTCCCCCGTGAGGGGAGGGGTCGGGGGTGGGGGGCTGTTGCAGACGGCTGGGTCGTGGAAAGAGACCCCCACCCGGTCGCGCCGCGACCAACCCCCGCAGGGGGTGGGTTCGTTACCCCGCCAAGGCTGTCGCGTCGACGCGGCTTCGCCTGTATCCAGGCCCGATCGCAAGCCGATCGTGGGGCGACCCTTGACCTACTGCCTCGGAATGCTGCGGGCCGCCGGCCTGGCGCCGGCCCGGCAGGGCGTCAGCGACCCCCGCTCGACCGCGAGGAGCCCTGATGCGTCCTGACCTGTTGCGTCCGAGCCGGTACACCGCCTTCGCCCTGTGCGCCGGGCTGCTGGCCGGCGCGGCGGCGCTCGTCGCGACTGGATATCCATCGGCGTGGATCGCGGTCGGCGTCTTCGGCGTGCTGAGTGCGATCGGCGTCCACGACCTGGTTCAGCCGGCCCACTCGCTCCTGCGCAACTACCCGGTGCTGGGCCACGTGCGCTGGATCAGCGAGCTGATCCGGCCGGAGATCCGGCAATACCTGGTGGAGGCGGACGAGGAGGCCGCGCCGTTCTCGCGCAGCCAGCGTTCGCTGGTCTACCAGCGCGCCAAGGGCGATCCTGGCGAGAGGCCGTTCGGCACGCTGCTGGACACCTATCGCGACGGCTACGAGTTCGTCGGCCACTCGATGGTCCCGGCCAGGGCGGCCGACCCGGCGACGTTCCGCATCACCATCGGCGCCGACCAGTGCCAGCGGCCCTATTCCGCCTCGGTGTTCAACATCTCCGCGATGAGCTTCGGCGCGCTGAGCGCCAATGCGATCCGGGCGCTGAACGCCGGCGCCAGGAAGGGCGGCTTCAGCCACGACACCGGCGAGGGCTCGATCTCGCCCTACCACCTGGAGATGGGCGGCGACATCGTCTGGGAGCTGGGCAGCGGCTATTTCGGCTGCCGCGGCGACGACGGCGCCTTCGATCCGGACCGGTTCGCCGCCAACGCCGCGCACGAGCAGGTCAGGATGATCGAGATCAAGCTCAGCCAGGGGGCCAAGCCCGGCCACGGCGGGGTGCTGCCGGCGGCCAAGGTGACGCCGGAGATCGCCCGCACCCGCGGCGTGCCGCTGATGCGCGACTGCGTCTCGCCGGCGCGCCACAGCGCCTTTTCGACGCCGCTGGAGCTGATGGCGTTCATCGCCCAGCTGCGGACCCTCAGCGGCGGCAAGCCGGTGGGGTTCAAGCTCTGCATCGGCCATCCATGGGAATTCATGAGCATCGTCAAGGCGATGCTGGAGAGCGGCGTGGTTCCCGACTTCGTCGTGGTCGACGGCGCCGAGGGCGGCACCGGCGCGGCGCCGACCGAGTTCAGCGACCACGTCGGCGCGCCGATGCGCGAGGGGCTGCTGTTCGTCCACAACACCCTGGTCGGCGCGGGCCTGCGCGAGCGGATCAAGATCGGCGCGGCGGGCAAGATCGTCAGCGCGTTCGACATCGCCAGCGTGCTGGCGATCGGCGCCGACTGGGCCAACGCCGCGCGCGGCTTCATGTTCGCGCTCGGCTGCGTGCAGTCGCGCAGCTGCAACACCAACCGCTGCCCGACCGGCGTCGCCACCCAGGACGCGCTGCGGCAGGGCGCTCTCGTGGTCCCCGACAAGGCCGAGCGGGTCTACAATTTCCACCGCCTGACCCTGCGCGCGCTGTCGGAGATGCTGGCGGCGGCGGGCCTCGACCACCCCGATCAGCTCGAGCCGCACCACCTGGTCCGCCGCGTCAGCGCTACCGAGATCAAGCAGTTCAGCGAGCTGCACACCTTCCTGAAGCCGGGCGAGCTGCTGGGCGAGGCCTGCGCCGACAGCTTCTACGCCGCCAACTGGAAACGCGCGTCGGCCGCGACGTTCGCAGCGTGACGACCCGCGGACAGGGACCCAGGTTCGGCCACGCCCGATCAGGCCGAGCGCCTCTTGCGCTCTTTGGGAGCCCTACTCGGCCATCCAATCCTTCTTGTCAGCTCGAGCACTCGGGTTAAACGCAGGCGGAGGAACGGCGCAGCCCTATCCGGAGGACAGGTGATGACAAAGGCGCTCGCTCTGGCTTTGGCGGTCGCGACGGCGACCTTGGTGTCGGCCGCCACGGTCCCGAACGATATTCCTCATCGAAGGGCGGGTTGGTGGCAGATGACGATGCACCTGCCCGGCGGACGCGTGATGGCGCGAAACCTCTGCCTCGATGCGACATCGGACATTCGCAACAATGTTCTCAAACCGTCCAACGGATGCACAATGGCGGCGCAAAGGCTGCCGAACGGCTACAAGTATCGGAAGGTCTGCGGCGGCGACGTGACCACCGGGGCCGCTTTAGGTGATTTCAGCAGCGCCTACGGGATAGACGAGTCGCGCGGCGGCATGACCATTCACACGGACGCGCGATGGAAAGGCGCATGTCCGGCAGGCCGCCATGCGGATGAGATGTGGATGTAGGTCAGCTTTTGGGGCCCGGCGATCATTGCCCGGGAACCCGTGCGGCCTCGCCGGCGCCAAGCTCGGAGCCCCGCTCAAGGCGTCCGGAACGCCAGGCAGCAGTTGAGGCCGCCGAAGGCGAAGGCGTTGACCAGCAGCGACTTGGCCTTGATCGGGCGGGCTTCGCCCAGCACCAGATCGATGCCGGCGCATTCCTCGTCCGGGCCCAGGTAGCCCAGGATCGGCGGCGCGAGCCCCGCGATCAGCCCCTTCAAAGCGATGACGCTCTGCACCGCCGGCGAGGCGCCGATGACGTGGCCGTGGGCGCTCTTGGTGGCGATCACCGGATGGCGGGGCGCGGCCCAGCCGAACAGCTCGCGGATCGCGGCGGCCTCGTTCTTGTCGTTGAGCGGGGTGCCGGTGCCGTGGGCGGAGATCAGCAGCTCCTCGCCGGCGAGGAACCCGCCGGCCTCGCAGGCCTGGCGCATCGCGGTCATCGCGCCTTCGAGGCTGGGCTGGGTCCAGTGGAAGGCGTCGGAGGTCATGCCGGCGCCGACGTACCAGGCCAGCGGCGTGGCGCCGCGCAGCTCGGCGTGGCGCTCGGACTCCAGCACCAGCGCCGCCCCGCCCTCGCCGATCGCCATGCCGTCGCGGTCCTTTGAGAACGGCCGGCAGGTGCTCTCGGTCATCGCCTGCAGGCCCTCCCAGGAGCGCATGCCGCCGGGGCTGGCCATCGCCTCGCTGCCGCCGACGACGGCGACGTCGGCGAGGCCGCCGGCGATCAGCGACGCGCCTTGGGCGATCGCGTGGGCGGCGGAGGCGCAGGCGCTGGAGGTGGAGAACACTGGCCCATTGATGCCGAATTCCATCGCGATCGCGCTGACCGGCGCGCTGACCATCACCCGGGGCACCGTCAGCGGATGCACCTTCTGCGCCTTCAGGCCGAACAGCCGCTCGTAACCCTTCTCCAGCGTCTGCAGCCCGCCGATGCCGCTGCCCATCACCGCCGCGGCGCGCGGTCCGAGCGGCGAGCCCAGCAGGCCCGCCTGCTCCAGCGCCTCGTGCGCGGCCTTGAGGGCATAGAGCGCGAACGGGTCGAGCGAGCCGGCGATGCGGCGGCCGAACGCGGCTTCCAGCGCCGGCACCGGGTCGCCCCGGACCAGCGCCGCGGGATTGGAGCGTACGCCCGAGCCGTTGGGGCCCGTATCGAACTCGTGCACTTTGATGCCGCCGTCGCCGTCGCGCGCGGCGACCCAGTTCTCGTCCGCGGTGAGGCCCAGGGCGGAAACCGCGCCCATGCCGGTGACAACGATGCGCTCGGCCATGGCGGACTCAGGCCGCCTTGGCGTCGATCAGGGCGTTGATCTTGCCGAGCACCACGCCCAGCGTGTCGGAGCGGTCGAACGCATCCTCGGCGATCTCGATGCCGTACTTCTCCTCGATGGCGAAGATGACGCTGACGAGGTCGACGGAGTCGAGACCAATATCCTCCAGCTTGGCGGCGGGATCGAGCTTGGCCCGGTCCATCAGCGCCTCCTCGGCGATGATGTCGATCAGTTCTTCGTCACGTCCCGACATCGCATGCTCCGCAACGGCGGCCCTTCCGGCCGGCCTGACTTTCGTGCGCTAGGCAATAGCAGTCCTGCCGCGCCGGGCCACCCCTTTCGTTGGGGGGTGGGGCGGGGGACCACCGCTCTTCCCCCCGCTAGCGGGGGGAAGTGTCGCAGGCGAGGGAGCGTCAGCGACCGAAGCGCGACGAAGGGGGGACCGGCGGCGCAAGGCCTTCACCGACGCCAGTGCGCGTCTCCCCTCCGTCGCGGCTCGCCTTGCCGCGGCTCGCCATCGCGACACCTCCCCTCGCCTGAAGCGAGGGGAGGAGCAACTCACCGCGGCATATAAGTCCGCAGCACGTCCTCGATGATCCGCTCGAGCTGGTTCAGCGTGTTGCAGACCTTGGCGACGTTGCAGAAGCGCGCGTACTCGTTCATCCGCGAGTCGCCCTGGCCCCAGTAGGTTTCCGGCTCGGGGTTGAGCCAGATCACAGCCCGCGCCCGGTGCGAGATCTCGCGCATGATGTCGAGCCGCGGGTTGGAGTAGTTCGAGCGGCCGTCGCCGAGAATGATCACCGTGGTGTGGCGGTCGAGGTCGTCGCGATGCAGTTCGGTGAAGTCGACCAGGGCGCGGCCGTAGTCGGTGGGCCGCATGCCGATCTTCTTGATGATGCTGACGATCGCCTGGTCCAGGTCCTCGTCCTCGAGGATGTCGCCCACCCGGATCAGGCGATCGGAGAACGCGAACGCCTCCAGCTTCTCGATCACCTCGTTGAGGCTGTAGAGGAACAGCAGCATGAACTGTGCGGCGGCGGCCACCGAGCGGGAGACGTCGCAGATGGCGACGATTTTCGGCTTCTCGATGGTCTCGCGCTTCCAGACGATGTCGAACGGCACCCCGCCGTAGCCCATGCTCTTGCGGATGGTCTTGCGGACGTCGAGCTTGCCCTTGTCGGCGCGGTGGCGCTTACGGGCGTAGCGGGTGGCCAGGCGCTTGGCCATCCGCTTCACCAGCGCCTCCATCTGACGCATGTCCTCCGGCTCGACTGCGGTCAGCTTGGCCTGGCCGAGCAGGTTTTCGCGCAGGCGCCGGCCGGTCTCGCTGGCGTAGAGCAGCATCTGGCGGTCGGTGAAGCGGCTGGCCTCGGCGAACAGCGCCTCGCGGCGCTCGGCGAGGCGGTCGGCCAGGGCGTCGTCGCGGGGCAGGCCCATCTCGCGCAGGCGCTGGATCAGCTCCTCCAGCTCGCGCAGGCCCATTTCGTCGAGGATCCGGCGCGAAAGCAGGTTGCGCTGGGTGTTGAGCCGCACGTCGGTGGAGCGGGCGCGGCGGGCGGCGGCCTCCATCATCTGGTTGAGGCCGATGGTGTCGCCCTGCAGCAGCATCTCTGCCAGCGGCAGGTCGGTGGGCGTTTCCGGCGCGCCGCCGCCCGGCCCCTCGGACGCCTGGGGCGGCCGCACCTCGGGGCGGAACGCGTCACGGGCGAAGAAGGCGTCGAACACCTCGTCGAACCGCGCCACCTCGTCCTCGGACTTGGCCAGGGTGATGCACAGGGCGTCGCGCACCAGGGTGCGATCGGAATAGCCGATCTCGATCAGCGCCCGGTGGGCGTCGATCGCCTCCGCCGGCGAGACCCGCACGTCGGAGGCCCTGAGCGCCTTGATGAACTCCTCGATCGGCGCCTGGATGGAGGCGGTGGCCACCCTACTCGCCCCCGCTCACCTCGGCGGCGCGGCCCAGCAGGTCGTTGAGCTTGGGCTCGATGGCGACGATGTCCTGCTCGAACTTCAGCAGCACGTTCAGGGTCTCGCGCACCACGTCGGTGGAGAGCGCGTCGGCGTGCAGCAGCACCAGCGCCCTTGCCCAGTCGACCGTCTCCGAGATCGAGGGGACCTTGCGCAGCTCGATGTCGCGCAGCGACTGCACGAAAGCCACCAGTTCGCGCCGCAGCTGAGCTTCGACCCCCGGCACGCGGGTGGCGACGATCTTCTCCTCCAGGTGCGCGTCCGGCAGCGGGATGTGCAGGTGCAGGCAGCGGCGCTTCAGCGCGTCGCCGAGGTCGCGCACGTTGTTGGAGGTGAGGAACACCAGCGGCGGGATCTTGGCCTTGATGGTGCCGACCTCGGGGATCGACGCCTGGAACGCCGACAGCACCTCCAGCAGGAACGCCTCGAACGCCTCGTCGCTCTTGTCGATCTCGTCGATCAGCAGCACGCACCCGGCTTCCGACTGCAGCGCCTTCAGGATCGGCCGGGGCTCCATGAACGCCTCGGAGAAGAACAGGTCGCCCATGCCGTGGAGCCGGTCCATCGCCGCCTCCATCGAATGCGCGCCCTCCAGCGCCTGCCCCATCCGGTCCTTCAGGATCTGGGTGTAGAGCAGCTGCTTGCCGTACTTCCACTCGTAGAGCGCCTTGGACTCGTCCAGGCCCTCGTAGCACTGCATGCGGATCAGCGGCAGGTCGAGCAGGGTCGAGGTGGCGATGGCCAGCTCGGTCTTGCCGACCCCGGCGACGCCTTCGACGAGGACCGGCTTGGACAGGTGCTGGGCCATGAACAGGGCGGTCGCGATGCGGCGCGAGGCGATGTAGCCGACGCCGGCAAGGCCGGAGATGATCGACTCGACGGAGGAGAGGGGCGACTCCACGACGGGAGTCTTGGTCAGCTGGACGGTCAAAGGCCTTTGCTTTCAAAATCGGGAGGTGGGCCGAAATGCCCACGGCTCGGAAGATTAGGTCGGCAGAATTATCGATCTGGTTTGCCGGTGTTGGGCGCCGAAGGCAACCGTCAGGGCGCGCGTTGCTACGATCAGCCGCTTGTCCGCGCTGGTGGTGGCGGGCTCCGGGGACAGGATAGCTATCCCTGAGCAGCTTCGGAACCGAGGGATGGATAGGCTTCCTGTCCCCGGAACCTCAGGCTGGCGGAGCCGGACAGCCAAGGCTCTCGATGTCCAGGCGCGGCCTGGCCACCCTGTAGACGGCGTAGGCGGCCGCGCTCGCGCCCTCGCCGCGGCGGATGGGGGCCAGGACGTCGACCTGACCGAAGCAGAGGCTGAGCCGCGCGCCGGCGGGGTTGCGGGGCGGCGCCACGACCAGGCCGGGGCGGCTGAAGTCGGCGCGGCCGGCTGGGGTCTCGAAGCTGTAGCGCTCGCGCTGATAGATCTCGGTGGCCGGCGCGCGCACCTGGTGCGAGGCGGCGAGCTGGGCGGCGATCCCGTAGGTGGGGGCGCCGACCCAGGCTGCGCCCGACGTCGCCCGCGCCTGCTCAACCGCCGCCGCGAACGCCGGCCAGTCGCGGTAGGGCGCGAGGGGATCGCGGAACGGCAGCGCGCCATCGACCGGGGCGACCAGGAACGCCAGCAGCGCGGCGCTGAGCGTCAGGCCGACCGGCGCCGCGGCGGTGCGAACCGCGGAGAGCCAGCCGGTCGCCGGCTCGGCCGCCGCCGCCGCGGCGATCGCCAGCAACGGATAGAGCGGCGCCGGCCACTGGCCCTGCACCGTATCGTGCAGACTGTGGATGACGAGGTAGGCCGCGAACGGGGCGCTGATCGCCAGCAGCGGCCAGGCCGCGCCGCGGCGCACGGCCAGGGCGACGAAGAGCGCGATCAGCGGGTTCAGCAGCAGCAGTTGGTCGATGAGCAGCTTGCCGAGCCACGCAGGATCGAACGCGCCGTCCCCGACCCGGCCAAACTGCTTGGCGAAGGTCAGCCAGCCGTGATCCGCGTTCCAGACGACGTTCGGCGCGAAGACCGTCGCGGCGATCACGACCGCGAGCCAGGGCCAGGGCGTGCGCAGCTGACGCCGGCCCTCCGCCGAGATCGCCAGCCAGAGCAGGACCCCCGGCGCGAGGAACAGCGCGGAATATTTCGACAGGCAGGCCAGCCCGGCCGCGGCGCCGGCCGCCAGCCACCAGGCCCCGCGTCCGCGCGTCGCCCGGAACGCGCACCAGAGCGTCGCGGTCCAGAACAGGGCGTTCGGGACGTCCGGCACGGCCAGTTCGCCGGCGAAGCCGACCAGCAGGGTGGCGTTCAGCCAGACGCCGGCCCGCGCGGCGACGCGCTCGCCAAGGCCTATCAGCCGCGCCAAATCGAAGGCGACCAGGCCGGTCACCGCCGTGGCGAGCGTCGGGATCAGCCGCACGCCCAGGGGAGTGTCGCCGGCCAGCCGGCGGCCGAGCCAGACCAGCCAGGCGATCATCGGCGGGTGGTCGAAGTAGCCGAACGCCGGTCGCAGCGACCAGAGCCGGTAGTAGGCCTCATCCTCGGTCAGCGGGACCAGCGCGGCGACCGCCAGGCGGACCAGCGTCGCGGCCGCCACCACGATGGCGAGCGTCGCCGCAGGCGAGAGCCTTCGGGTCCCGGCGTCGCTACCAGACGCCGAGGTAGGTGCTGACATAGTTCCAGATCGAGCCGCTCACCGCGCCGGCGAAGCCAGCGATCGCCCAGGGCGCGCCGTGGGCGTGCAACTCGCTGCCGATGCCGACGCTGGCCACCAGGCCGATCGCACAGAGACCGCAGAAACGCAGGTAGCCGGTCAGCAGCTTCCAGCCCCGCAGCCGCTTGTCGCGGTAGGTGATGACGTTGTTGATGAAGTAGTTCGAGGTCATCGCGATGGTCCCCGCCATCGCCTGCGCGATCGGGAAGCCGAACGGTCCGCGCGCCGCCCACAGCACGCTCATGTGCACCAGCACCCCGCTGAGGCCCACCAGACCGAAGACCAGGAACCGCGGCGAGAACAGACCGCGCGAGAGCTTGGAGGCGACCAGACCGAGGTATTCCAGCGCCACGCGGTTATCCAGCTTGCTCTCCCCAGCCTCGCGGGCGGCGAACGCGTAGGGCAGCTCCTTCACCCGCAGCGGCTCGGGCTGCGAGGCGATGATGTCGAACAGGATCTTGAAGCCCGCCGGCTCCAGCTCGGCGGCCACCCGGTCGATCGCCTCGCGGCGGATCATGAAGAAGCCGCTGACCGGATCGCTGACCTCGGCTTTCAGCGCCTTCTTGCCGAGCGCGTTGGCGAAACGGCTGGCGGCCTTGCGTCCCGGCGAGAGCCCGCTTTCCAGCCCGGCGGCGTCGAGGTAGCGGCTGCCTACCACCAGGTCGGTCTCGCCGCCTCGCAGCACGTTCAGCATCCGCGGCAGCAAGGTCTCGTCGTGCTGCATGTCGGCGTCGATCACGGCGACGAACGGCGCGGCGCTGGCGAGCGCGCCTTCGATCACCGCGCCGGCCAAGCCGCGACGGCCGACCCGTCGCAGGCAACGGACACGGGCGTCGCGGGCGGCGATCTCCTTCACCAGCGCGGCGGTGCCGTCAGGCGAGTTGTCGTCGACAAAGATCACTTCCCAGGCGACGCCGGCGAGCGCCGCATCCAGCTTCTCGACCAGACGTTCCACGTTGGCGCGCTCGTTGAAGGTGGGCGCGACCACGCTGAGCTCGGGGCCGCCGGCCACCAGCGCCTGGCGGGCTGGCCGCAGAGGCAGAATCGTCGGGTCGCTCAAGGCGGCGTCCTCATAGCGGGCCTTCTTACCCGCTCCGGCCGACTCGCCAAGCGTCCTTCTCGCCTCAGGCCCGGGCGGGGTTGACGCGTGTCCGGTTGGAGGACGACCGTCGCCGAAACGTCGCACAAGGGCGCTACGGCGACCAGGCGTCGGGGGGAGTACGACATGGGCAGGTTTGCGGCGATTGCGGCGATCTTCCTGGCCTTGGCGATGGGCGGCGCGCGCGCCGCGGCGCCGCAGTTCACGCCGACCGGTCAGTTCGTCACGCCGGACGCGGCGCCCGGCGCGATCTTCCAGCCGCTGAACCCGCGCCTGGCCGACGATCCGAGCTACACCGCCGGCCAAGCCGCCGCGCTCGCCCTGTCGCCGGACGGGCGCACGCTGCTGATCCTGACCAGCGGCTACAACCTCTACTTCGGTCCGGACGGAAAACCCGCGCCGGCCATGTCGCATGAGTACGTCTTCGTCTTCGACGTCTCTGGCCGAGCGCCCGCGCAGCGGCAGGTCATCCAGCTGCCCAACACCTTCCTGGGCCTCGCCTGGTCGCCCTCCGGCGAGCGGTTCTACGTCTCCGGCGGCGTCGACGACTTGGTCTATGAGTACGCGAAAGCCGCCAATGGCTTCGCCGCCGGCCGGACCTTCAAGCTCGGTCACGCGCTCGGCGTCGGACTGGCGGTCAAGCCGATGGCGGGCGCCCTGGCGGTGAGCCCCGACGGCGCGCGGCTGTTGGTCGCCAACTTCGAGAACAACTCGGTGAGCGTGATCGACCTTGCCTCCGGCGCGGTGCGCGAGCAGGACCTGCGCCCCGGCGTCATCGATCCGGCCAAGGCCGGGACGCCCGGCGGCAGCTTTCCCCGCGCGGTGATCTGGACCTCGCCGACCCGGGCCTGGGTCGCCAGCGAGCGTGACCGCGAGGTGATCGCCCTCGATGTCTCGGCCACAGCCATCGCGGTCGGCGACCGGATCACGACCAACGGCCAGCCGGTCGCGTTCGCCGCGCGCGGTCGGCGGCTCTATGCGGCGCTCGACAACGACGACCGCATCGCGGTGATCGACACCGGCGCGGGGCCGGATCGTCGACGACTTCCGCGCCGCGCTCGGCGCCGGGACGCCGCCGGCGATCGTCTAAGCTTGGCGGCGCCGGGACCAACGCCGTGGCGCTTTCCGGCGACGGGCGCACGCTCTACGCCGCCAACGGCGGCGCCAACGACGTCGCGGTGATCCGGCTCTCCGACAAGCCGCGGGGCGCCTCGCGCATCGCCGGCCTGATCCCGACCGGCTGGTATCCCACCGCGGTCGCCGTGCAGCCGGGCGGCCGCCAGCTCTATGTGGTCAACGGCAAGTCCGACGCCGGGCCCAACCCCGGCAACTGCCGGGTCAACACCGGCATCGATCCGCACCACGACGACGCCTGCCGGGCGACCAACTCCTATGTCTGGCAGATCCAGAAGGCCGGCTTCCTGACGCTGCCGCCGCCGGCGCCGGCCGCGCTCGCCGAGCTGACCAGCGCAGGTGGCCGCCAACAACCGCTACGCCGCCCGCTCGCACGCCGGCGAGGGCGAAGCCACCATGGCGTTCCTGCGCGCCCACATCCGCCACGTGATCTACATCGTGAAGGAGAACCGCACCTACGACCAGGTGCTGGGCGACCTCGAGGTCGGGAACGGCGACCCGAAGCTGACCGTGTTCGGCCGGGCGATGACGCCGAACCAGCACGCCATCGCCCGCCAATTCGTCGACCTCGACGCGTTCTTCGATAGCGGCGAAAGCAGCAACACCGGCTGGGACTGGACCACGGCGGCCAGGACCAACGACTTCACCGAGCGCGAGGCGCCGGTGAACTACGCCGACCGCGGCCTGCAGTACGACCAGGAGGGCGCGAACCGGAACATCAACATGGGCTACGCCACCTCCGCCGAGCGGCGCGCGGCCAACCCGCTCTCGCCCGCCGACCCCAACGTGCTGCCGGGGGCGAGGGACGTCGCCGCCCCGGACGGTCCGGGCGGCGAGGAGGGCAAGGGCTACATCTGGGACGCGGCGCTCAGGGCCGGGCTGACGATCCGCAACTACGGCTTCTTCGGCGACCTGACCCGCTACGAGCCGATCACCGGTCAGTACCTGATCCCGCTGGAGCACGAGCCGTTCAAGAGCGGGCGGCAGGTGATCTACGTCGACAAGCCGGCGCTGATGCCGGTGACCGACCCCTACTACTACGGCTTCAACCAGGCGTTCCCGGACTACTGGCGCTTCAAGGAGTGGGAGCGGGAGTTCGACGGCTTCGTCGCCAAGGGCCAGCTGCCGAGCCTGATGATGGTGCGGCTGGCGCACGACCACACCGGGTCGTTCGCGCAGGGGCTGGACGGGATCAACTCGGTGGAGACCGAGCTCGCCGACAATGACTATGCGCTCGGCCTGCTGCTGCAGAAGCTGGCGGGGAGCCCGTTCGCCAAGGACACGCTGGTGTTCGTGATCGAGGACGACGCCCAGGACGGCCCCGACCACGTCGACGCCCACCGCTCGATCGCGTTCGTCGCCGGCCCGTACGTAAAACACGGCGCGGTGGTCTCGGCGCGCTACACGACGGTCAACATGTTGCGGACGATCGAAGGGGTGCTCGGCCTGGCGCCGATGGGGCTGAACGACGCCCTGGCGTCGCCGATGGCCGATGCGTTCGACCCCCGGCAGGCCGACTGGAGCTTCACCGCCCAGGTTCCGGCGGTGCTGCGCGCCACCCAGCTGCCGCTGCCGCCGCAGACCGCCGCCGAGGCCGCCTGCCCGGTCCGCCCGCCGCGCCCCGCCGCCTACTGGGCCGCGGCGATGGCCGGCCAGGACTTCTCGGACGAGGATCGCCTCGACACCCCCCGCTACAACCGCGCGCTCTGGCGCGGCCTGAAGGGCGACGCGCCCTACCCGGCCAGGCGCGACGGCCGCGACCTGCGCCAGAACCGCGGCCCGCTGCTGGCGGCGGCGGGCGTTGGAGGGTGCGGCTAGCGCAGATAGCGTATCACTCACAGTCTGGTACACTGTCGATTGCCGCCCGGAGCGGCCTGAGGGCGCGGAGTGCCGGACAATCCGGTTCCCGGATGACCACCAGCTCGTCGCGGCGCTCGTGTCCACGGATGGCCGCGACGGGCCCGGCCGGGTGACGTTGAAGGGCGTCGGTGGCGGAGGATCGCAACCTCGTCTCAGCTAGGGCACGCCCGGCTTCAGCTCCGGCTCGGCTTCGCGGCGGACCGTCTCCTCCGGCTCGAACCGGCGGCGGACGCGGTCGAGGTAGATGTAGATCACCGGCGTCGTGAACAACGTCAGCACCTGTGAGACGGTCAGGCCGCCGATGATCGCCCAGCCCAGCGGCTGGCGGAACTCCGAGCCGGTGCCGGCGCCGATCACCATGGGCACGCCGCCCAGGAGGGCGCACGCAGTGGTCATCAGGATCGGCCGCAGCCGTTGGTGTGAGGCCTCGCGCACGGCGTCCCGCGCGGTCCATGTGCCGTTCGCGCTCGAGCCGCAGCGCCACGTCGACGATCATGATCCCGTTCTTCTTGACGATCCCGATCAAGAGGATGATCGCGATGATGCCGATCACGTTGAGATCCTGGCCGACCAGCAGCAGCATCAGCAGCGCCCCGACGCCCGCCGACGGCAGGGTCGAGAGGATCGTGATCGGGTGGATGTAGCTTTCGTAGAGGACGCCCAGGATGATGTAGACGGCCAGCAGCGCGGCGGCGATCAGGATCGGCTCGCTCGCCAGCGACTCCTGGAACGCCTGGGCGGTGCCCTGGAACGAGCCGGTCACCGAGCGCGGCGCGCCGAGGCGCTCGCGCAGGTTCTCCACCACCTGGGTCGCCTGACCGAGCGAGGCGCCGGGCGCGAGGTTGAACGAGATGGTGGTGGCCGGGAACTCGCTCTGGTGACTGATGGTGAGCGCGCCGGTGGCGTTGGGATCGACCCGCACGAACAGAGAGAGCGGCACGGTCTTGCCGGTCAGCGGCGAGAGCAGGCGCACGCTGTCGAACAGCGCCGGCGTCGCCTGCAGGTCAGGCGGTCCTTCCATCACCACGTGGTAGCTGTTCACCTGGGTGAAATACTGCGCGACCTGCCGCTGGCCGATCACGTTGTAGATCGCCGAGTCGATGTCGGCCGGCGAGATGCCGAACCGCGCGGCGGCATTGCGGTCGATCGTCAGGTTGACCGCGGCGCCGGCCGACTGCTGGTCTGAGCTGACGTCCACCAGCTGCGATGTCGACTGCATCGCCGCGAGCAGCCGCGGTCCCCAGGTGTTGAGCTCGTCGATGTCCGGATCGCTGAGCGTGTACTGATATTGCGCCTGGCCTGTGCGACCGCCGACGCGGATGTCCTGCGCCGCCTGCAGGAACGCCTTGACGCCGACCAGGCGGTTCAGCTGCGGCCGCAGGCGGTTGATGATGTCGGTCGCGCTGGCGGTGCGCCCGTCGTCCTTTGGCTTCAGGCTGATGTTGATGTTGGCCTGGTTGGCGTTGCCGGAACCCAGGAAGAAAGCGACTCCGGCGACCGCCCGATCGCGGCGGATCACGTCGGCCACCTGCTCGATCTTGCCGGACATCTTGGCGAATGAGGCGTCCTGCGACGTCAACACGACGCCCTGGATGAACCCGGTGTCCTGCTGCGGGAAGAACCCGGTCGGGACGGTGACATAGAGGACCACCGCCAGCGCCATCGTCGCCAGGAACACGGCCAGGGTGATCCGCATGTGGCCCAGGACGACATCCAGGGCGCGGGCGTAGCTGGTCTCCAGGCGGTGGAAGCCGCGTTCGAGCGTCCGGGTGAAGGCGTTCGAGGCCGGCTGCGGCGCCTTCAGGAACTGGCCGGCCAGCATTGGCGTCAGGGTCAGCGACATGGTGATGGAGACCAGCACCGCGGCGCTCAGGGTCAGGGCGAATTCCTGCATCAGCCGGCCGACCACGCCGCCCATGAACACCAGCGGCGTGAACACCGCGATCAGCGACATCGAGATGCTGAGAATGGTGAAGGCGATCTCGCGCGAGCCCGCCAGCGCCGCCTCGAACGGCTGCATGCCGTGCTCGATCCGCTTCCAGATCACCTCGACCATGACGATGGCGTCGTCGACGACGAAGCCGACGGCGATGGTCATCGCCATCAGCGACAGGTTGTCGAGACTGAAGTGCAACGCGAGCATCACGGCGCAGGTCGCCAGCAGGCAGACCGGGATGATCGCGCTGGGGATCAGCGTCGCGCGAACGTTTCGCAGGAACAGGAAGATCACCATCACCACCAGGGCGATAGTCACCAGCAGCGTGATCTCAACGTCGCGCACCGAGGCCCTGATGGTCTGAGTGCGGTCCGCCACGACGCTCACGTCGATTGAGGGCGGGATGTCGGCCTCGAGGCCCGGCAGCGCCGCGTCGATCCGGTCCACCGTCTTGATCACGTTGGCGCCCGGCTGCTTGAAGATCACCAGCAGCACCGCGCGGCCCGACTTCAGCGCCTTGTCCTTGTTGGCCGCGCCGGCGAACGACCAGGCGCCGGCCTCGGTGTTCTCGACGCTCTCTGACACCGCGCCGATGTCGCTGAGCCGGATCGCCGCGCCCTTGTGGTAGCCGACGACGAGGCTCTTCCAGGGCCCGGCGTCGAGGATCTGATCGTTGGCGTAGATGTTGTAGTTCTTCAGCGGCCCATCGATGTTGCCCTTCGGGGCGTTGACGGTCTGGCTGGCGATCAGCTGGCGCACCGCGTCGAGCTGCAGCCCGAGCGCGGCGGCCTTGCGCGGATCGACCTGGATCCGCACCGCCGGCTTCTGCTGGCCGCCGACGAACACCTGCCCGACCCCGTCGATGCGCGAGATCTGCTGACTGAGGATGTTCTCGGCGTAGTCGTCCACCTGCGCCAGCGGCAGGGTCTCGGAGGTCAGCGCGATGATCAGCACCGGCGCGTCGGCCGGGTTCACCTTGCGGACGCGGGGCGCCGTCGGCAGGTTGGTGGGCAACTGGCCGCTGGCGGCGTTGATCGCGGTCTGAATGTCCTGCTCGGCGGAGTCGATGTTGCGCGACAGGTCGAACTGGACGGTGATGTTGCTCGAGCCCAGCGAGCTGACCGAGGTCATCTCGGTCACGCCCGGAATTTGGGCGAACTGCCGTTCCAGCGGCTGAGCGATGTTGGACGCCGTCGTCTCCGGGCTGGCGCCGGGCAGGCTGGCGCTGACCTGGATGGTCGGGAAATCGACTTCTGGCAGCGCGGCGACCGGCAGATTGAAGAAGCCGACCAGGCCGAACACCAGGAACGCCGCCGCGATCAGCGAGGTGGCGATCGGTCGCCGGATGAAGGGGGCCGAGATATTCACGACGGCCGTGGCCCGCGATGACCGCCCCCGCCGCCGCCAGCGTCCTTGCCGCCCGCTCCGCCGGCGGCGCCGCCGCAATGGCCCGGCAGGCACACGCTGGCCCCGGGCCGCAGCCCCATCTGGCCGTCGGTGACCACGGTCTGGCCGGGCGCAAGCCCGCTCTGGATCACGGCGACCGCGTCCTGCACGGTCAGCACCTTAACCGCCTGCGCCGCGACCTTATTGTCGGCCCCGAGCACATAGACGAAGGCGCCCTTCGGTCCTTGGTTCACCGCCGCCGCCGGCACGGTCGTGGCCTTCGGCAGCGTCTGCAGCGTCAGCTTCACGTTGACGAACTGGCCCGGCCACAGCTGCCGCGTCGCGTTCGGAAACCGCGCCTTCATCGAGACGGTGCCGGTGGAGGGGTCGACGTGGTTGTCCGCCACCACCAGTTCGCCGGCGCCGAGATCGGCGCCGGTCTCCTGGCTCGTCGCCTGAGTGACGAGCGGCCGCGAGAAGCCGGCAGAGGCGCTGACGAGACGCTGGAAGTCGCCCTGCGGCACCGTGAAGGTCACAGCGATCGGCTGGATCTGGTTGACGCTGACGACGCCGGTCGCGGTGGCGGTGGGCGAGACCACGTTGCCGGGGTCGACCAGCCGCACGCCGACGCGGCCGTCGACCGGCGAGGTGATCCGGCAGTAGCGCACGTTGACCCGGGCCGCGGCGACGGCGCCCTGGTCCGCCAGCACGGTCCCCTCGTCCTGTTTGACGGTCGCGGCCTCGTCCTCGGCGGTCTGGCGGGCGATCGAGTTCTGCTCGACCAGCGTCTGGTAGCGGGCGAGGTTGCGCCTGGCCCCTTCCAGCGTCGCCTGATCGCGCTTCAGCTGTCCTTCGGCCTGGGTCAGCGCCGCCAGGTACGGACCGCAGTCGATCTGGACCAGCAGCGCGCCAGTCCGGACATCCGCGCCTTCGCTGGCGACATAGGTCAGCCGTCCGCTGATCTGCGGCACGATCAGCACCCCTTGCCACGGCTGGGCCGCGCCGAGTTCGGTGAGCGTGAGGGGAACGTCCTGGCTTTCGACCGTGGCCACCGAGACTGGGGACGGGGGCTGCCCGTGCGGCTTGTCATGCTTCTGGCTGGCGAAGAACGCCCAGCCAAGGAGAGCGACTAGGACGACGCCGAGCACGACAAATCCCCACCGGAACCGTCGGGGTGGACTCATTCAGTCGATCCTCTGCAGCGAAGGACGCGGCTGCGCGCCAACGCGGACCCTCTAGTACGGCACACGCCCGCGAGGATGTCAGTCAAGAGACGCAACCGTCATCCGGGCGACACGGCGGTCGGCCCAAGGACCGCGGGCATGGTGACACTTGGCGCCACAAATGGCTGCGGGCAAGCCGTGATCCGCTAGGCGCGGTCGGCTCTCTCGGCGAGATCGCGCACGCGCTGGTCGTCGTGACGCGGCACCACCAAAACCCGCTCCGCCGTCGCGACGATGATCAGGTCGGTGACGCCACAGGCCGCGATCTTCGGGCCGTCGGTAAAGACCAGACAGCCCTCGACTTCCTCGAGCACCACCGCGCCGCGCACCGCGTTGCCGTGGTTGTCGCGCGTCTGGGCTTCCCAGACCGACGACCAGGAACCGATATCGCTCCAGGCGAAGTCGGCGGCGACCACGGCGGCGTTGGCGGTGCGCTCCATCACCGCGTGGTCGATCGAGATCGACGGGGCCTGGCCGAACGCGACCGGGTCGAGCCGCAGGAAGTCGTCGTCGGCGTGCCCCGAGGCGATGGCGGCCCTCGCGGCGGCGAGCACTGCCGGCTCATGACGCTCCAGTTCGGCGACGAGGCTGGCCGCGCGCATCAGGAAGATCCCGCTGTTCCAAAGGCAGCCGGCGTCCAACAGCGCCTGGGCCGCCGCCGCGGCCGGTTTCTCGATGAAGCGGACGACTTCGCGCACGGCCCCGTCGATCACCGGGCCAGGCTCGATGTAGCCGTAGCCGGTGGCCGCGAAGGTCGGCTTGACGCCGAACAGCACGACTTTCCCCGCCTCCGCCGCCACGACGCCGAGGGCGACGGTCTGGCGGAACGCCGCGGCATCCGGAATGGAATGGTCGGCGTGGGTCGAAAGGATCAGCGCCTCGGGGTCGTGCTCCACCGCCAGCAGCGCGCCGACCGCCAGCGCCGGGCCGGTGTTGCGACCCATCGGCTCGACGACGATGCGACTGGCCGCCAGCCCCGCGGCGCGCAGCTGCTCGGCGATCAGGAAGCGCTGCTCGGCGCCGCCGATGATGATCGGCGCAGCGAACACCGTCGGATCGCCGAGGCGCCGCACGGTCTGCTGCAGCAGGGTCTCCTCGCCGGTCAGAGTCAGGAACTGCTTCGGCTTCGTCGGCGACGACAGGGGCCAGAGCCGGCGCCCCTCGCCCCCTGACAGGATAACCGGCACGATCATGCGACCGGGCCTAAGCAGGCGCCCCCGCGTTGGTCAAGCTCACTGGGCGCGGGTATTAGTTCGGTGAGGAGATTCGGAGCGGACGGCGGCATGGCCAACGTGTTGGTGATCGATGACGACCCGCTGTTTCGCGAGATCGCCCAGGAAATGCTCACCCAGGTCGGTCACGCGGTGATCGTCGCCGACGACGGGTCGAAGGCGGCCAGCCTGCCCGCGGAGCCGGCGCCAGACCTGGCGGTGGTCGACATGCTGATGCCCGAGCGCGACGGCATCGAGACGATCGGCGACCTGCAGGCGCGCTGGCCGAAGATCAAGGTGATCGCCGTCTCGGCCGGCGCGCGAGGCCTGGAGCCCGACCTGCTGCTCCGCGCCGCCAAGGCGCTGGGCGCGAACGCCACCCTGGCCAAGCCGCTGGACCGGGAGGCCTTCGTCGGGCTGGTCGCCTCGCTGCTGGGCTAGCCGCCGCTTGGCCTTGCGCCGCACGATGGCCTAAGACCCCAGCCATGACCACGGCGATGGACGCGGTATTGCTGGCGGGCGGGCGAGGCACGCGCCTGGCCCCGCTGACCGTCACGGTGCCCAAGCCGCTGTTGCCGCTGGGCGAGCGGCCGATCATCGACGTGCTGATCACCCAGCTCGCCGCCGCGGGCGTGAAGCGGGTGTTCGTCTGCCTTGGCTACCTGGCGCCGCTGATGATGGCGTTCCTGGGCGACGGCGGGCGCTGGGGCGTGACGATCGAGCCCCGGATCGAGGCCGAGCCGCTGGGCACCGCCGGCGGCCTGCGCGCCGTGGACGGGCTGACGGACGACTTCTTCGTCGTCAACGGCGACACCCTGACCGACCTCGACTTCCGGGCCATGGCGGCGGCGCATCGAGCCGCTGACGCCTGGGCGACGCTGTTCACCCCGTTCGTCGACGAGAAGGTGGATTACGGCGTGGTCTCGATCGACGGCGAAGGCGCGGCTCACCGACTACCAGGAGAAACCAAGGCGGGGATACCACGTGAGCTCCGGCGTCTACGTACTGTCGCGGCGGATCCTGCCGTTGATCCCGCCACAGGGCGCCTTCGACATGCCGGACCTGATCCGCGCCGCCATGAACAAGCACCGCAAGGTGATCGCCCATGCGCCGGACGCCTACTGGAAGGACATCGGCCGGCTCGACCACTACGAGGCCGCGACCCGCGACTTCGAGGCCGACCCGGCCCGGTTTCTACCGGCCTGATGCGCGTCCTCGTCACCGGCGCTGGCGGCTTCCTGGGCGGCGCCATTCGCCAGCGCCTGGCGGCGCGTGACGATGTCCAGCTGGTCGACGGCGTCGGCCGGCTCGACGATCGCGACGCGCTGGCGCAGCGACTGCGGGCGACCCGCCCCGACGTCGTGGTTCACGCCGCCGGGCGGACGCAAGGTTCGGCCCGCGAACTCCAGGCCGACAACGTCGCCGCGACTGAGATCCTGGGCCAGGCGATCGCGGCCGCCGCGCCGGACTGCGGGCTGGTGCTCCTGGGTTCGGCGGCGCAGTACGGCCGCTCAGCCGATCGCACGCCCTGGAAGGAGTCCACGGCGAGCGACCCCGTCGACCCCTATGGCCGGTCCAAGCTGGCCGCTGAGACCGCCGCGTTCGCCGCGACGGGGCGGGTGCTGTCGCTGCGACTCTTCAACGTGGTGGCGCCCGGCGCGCACGGCGGGCAGGCGTTCCCCAGCTTCCTGCGCAGACTGGCGGCCGCGATGGCGCAGCCGCCGCCATGGCGCGTGGAGATGGGACGGCTCACGGCCATCCGCGACTTCATCGCCCTCGATGATGTGCTGGGAGCGGTGGAGCGGGCGATCGACGCCGGCGCCTGGGGAGAGGCGATCAATGTCTGCTCCGGTGTGGGCCGCCCGGTCCGCAGCCTGCTGGAAGACGTCAGCCGGCTGGTCGCCGGGAAGACGCCCGGGATGATCGTGATCGCGGAAAGCGGGCCGCCGCCGACGCTCGACTGGTCGGTCGGCGATCCGGCGAAATGCCAGGCGCGGCTTGGCTTCACGCCCTCCAGCGATCTGTCGACTCTGACCACCGAGGCCGCGGCCTGGGTGCGCCGGGCCGCCGCGGCGCGCGCCGATGCTTGACCGGGCGCTCGAGGACGAAGGCGCAGGTCCGTCGGCGTTCGCCGACGCGCTGGCGGCGGACTGGGCGGCGCGGCGCGGCGCGATCGCGGCCGAGCTGAAGGGCGCCAGCGTGCTGGTGGTCGGCGCGGCCGGCACCATCGGCGCCGCGGCCGTGCGTCAGCTGCTGCCATTTCGTCCCGGGCGGTTGGAGCTGGTCGACATCGACGAGAACGGCCTGGCCCGCCTCGCCCGCGACATCCGCAGCGACGGCGAGACCGCGGCCATCGGCTTCAACGCGCTCGACTTCGCCGGCTGGCCGGGCCTCGCTCTGGCGGAAGCCGCCGGACCGTTCGACCTGGTGCTGAACTTCGCGGCTGTGAAGCACGTCCGCTCCGAGAAGAACCTATTCACCCTCCTGCACATGATCGACGTGAACGTCGTCCGTCAGCAGCGCTTTGCCGCGCACCTGGCGGCGGGGGGGCTGGCGCGGCGGCACTTCGTGGTCTCCACCGACAAGGCGGCCGACCCGGCCAGCTTCATGGGCGCGACCAAGGCGCTGCTGGAGGCGGCCGTGTTCGCTGCGTCGGCCGACGGTCCGCGGGCCTCGGCCGCGCGCTTCGCCAATGTCGCCTATTCCAGCGGCAGCCTGCTGGAGAGCTACCTGCAACGCTTCGCGGCCGGCCAGGCGCTGGCGGCGCCGAAGGACACGCGGCGCTACTTCATCTCGGCGCGCGACGGCGCCCGCATCTGCCTGTTGGCGCAGCTGGCCTGCCCGGCGGGCCGCGTGGCGATCCCGAGGTTCGACTCCGCGGCCTCGGCGGTCGAACTGGCCGACACGGCGGCCGCCTTCCTGGCGGCGCGTGGGCGACGCGCGGTGTTCGTGGAGACGGCCGACGAAGCGGCCGGCCGCCTCGATCGTCCGGGTCCGGACTATCCGGTGCTGCTGACGCCGCGCGACACCGCCGGCGAGAAGGAGATCGAGGTGTTCCGCGGCGTGGGCGAGACGGTCGAGCCGCTGGGCCTGACCGCGCTGGAGGCGGTGACGCCGGCGCCGATCGACGCCGCGGCGCTGAAGTCGGCGCTCGCCGATCTGGCGGCGTTCGTCGCTGGCCAGCGTCCGGCGACCGCCGCCGCGATCGAAGCGGTGATCGGCGCCGTGCTGCCGGCGTTCCGGCATATGGCGGCTGGGGCGCGGCTGGATGACCGGATCTGACCCGCCGCGGCGGATCGCGCTCGCCGTCTTCCGGCTGACGCCCGCCGGCGGCCTGGAACAGCACGCGCTGCGCCTGGCCGGCATCCTGGCCGCGCGCGGCGGCGAGGTCACGATGATCACGACCCGGCCGCCCGCCAGCGCACCGACCGGGGTCGAGGTCGAACGCGTCGCCAGCCGCGGCAGCACCAACCACGGCCGCCTTGCCGCGTTCGCCGAAGACGCCGCCCGCGCCATCGCCGGCCGTTTCGACCGCACCGTCGCCTTCCACGCCATCCCCGGGTTCGACGCGATCTTCTGCGCCGACCCCAGCCGCGCCGCGCCCGCCGGTCCCCGGCGCTGGCTCCCCCGCTATCGCACCTACGCTGAGCTGGAGCGGCGGGCGCTGGCCGAGCGGCGACGGGCCGGTGCTGATGCTCTCCAGCGCCCAGCTGGGGGCGTTCGCGGCCAACCACCCGGCCGCGCGGCGCCGGCTGAAGCTGCTGCCGCCGACGGTCGACCGGCTGCGCGCCGACCCTGCCGCCGCGACGGCCGCGGCGCACGCAGCGGCGCGGCGCGTGCTGAAGCTAGGCAAAGGTCCGGTCTGGCTCTGGATCGGGCTGCAGCCGAAAACCAAGGGGCTCGACCGGGTGCTGCGGGCGCTGCCAGCCGCGGCCGACGCCAGGCTGCTGGTCTGCGGCCTCGACCCGGCCAGCCGCGGCGGCGCCGACGCCCTGCGCCTGGCGCGGGGGCTTGGGGTCGAAGATCGGGTGGCGTGGCTCGGGTTCGTCGACGATGCGGCGCTCGGCCAGGCGATGGCCGCGGCCGACCTGCTGGTCCACCCTTCGCGCGCCGACGTCACCGGCACGGTGATCCTGGAGGCGATGGCGAGCGGCCTGCCGGTGATCACCACCGCGGTTTGCGGCTACGGCGAGCACGTCCTGAACGCCGGGGCCGGGATCGTGCTCTCCGAGCCGTTCCAGGCCGCCGATCTGGACCGCGCCGTGGCGCAGGCGACGCCGCGGACGCTGAGCGCCTGGTCGGCCAACGCCCTCGCCTACGCCGGCCAGGCCGAGCTCTACAGCGGCCTGGCGCGCGCCGCCGACCTCATCCTGGCGGGCGAAGGCGGTCGCTGAGCGGCCGCGCCAGTCGGATAAGTCGTCGCGCCGCTTGCGCGCGGGCGAACCGGGGCGCGCCCAGGATGTTGCGGGCGATGGCGGCGGTATTGCGCCGCGGCGGCGGTCGCGCCAGGTCCCACAGACGCCGCGACCGGCCTTCCGACCCGAACCGCGCGGCCAGCGCCCGCGCCAGCCTGCCTCGCAGGTCGGCGCGCCAATCGTCATCCCGCGCCCGACCCGACGCGGCCCCGAGGCCGCCGTCGCTCAACCGCAGCACGCCTTCGGCCTCGCCCCAACCCCGGTAGGCGGGCTCGTCCGCCACCACCGGGACCGCGCCGAGGTAGCCGGCGACGATCGCGGCGGTGGGGGTCTTGTAGGGCGCGTTGGCCGTTGCGCCGGCCGGGTGCAGCAGGATGTCGGGCGCAAACCGCCGCCAGGCGCGGATGTGCTGGCGAAACGAACGCTCAAGCGGCAGCACGACGAACTCGGCGCCTGGCAGGGCGGGGCGCAGCGCCTCGGCGCCCGCCGGCGTCACCAGCAGGCGCAGTCCGGGCCCGGCTGCGATGGCGCGGAGACCCTCCAGCGCCGCGCCGGCCAGGCCGCCAAGCCGGAAGTCGCCGCCAGGCAGCGCCATCGTGAGCGGTCCTTGTGGCTCGGGCCGTGGCTGGTCCAACGCGGGGTCGAGCACCGGCCGCCAGACCCCGACGCTGGGGTGCAGCCAGGCGTGCGCCGCAGCCAGGGCGTCGGTGGACGTCCAGACCGCCACGGCGCCGTCCAGAGCCCGCTGCATCCGCGGCAGCGCGTAGAAGGCGCTCGCCGCATGCTCGGTCCGGAGCGCGGCGAAATTGTCGTCGGTGAACCAGACGTAGGGAACCCCCGCCGCGCGCAGGAAGGCGATCACGCCTTCGTCGTGAAACCGGTGCAGCTCACGCACCAGGATCACCAGGTCGGCGGACGCCAGCGCCTCGGCGTCGAGCGCGAGCCGAGTCAGTGGCCGGAAGGCGACCGACACGTCAGGCGCGGCCTCCAGGAAATCGAAATAGAGGCTGGTCGAGACCTCGATCTGGCCCAGCACCAGCACCCGGGCGGCGATGCGGGACAGCGGCGCGAAGCATGGCCCGGGGGCTTCGCCGGCCAGCCGCGCCCGCCGCCGGACCGGCCAGGCGAGATCGGCGATGCGGCCCGTTCGGCCGATGCGGCCGCAGACGACGCGCCACCAGTCGTCGCCAACGTCGCCAGGCAGCTCGGCCATGGCGGCCAGCAGGGCGCTGCGACGGATCGCGAGGCCGCCGAACGGGATCAGGTCGGCGAAACGCAGGCTCTCCAGGTTGTGCTCGTGCGAGCGGCAGCGGCGGCCGCGCCAGGCCGGATCCGGCGCCAGCCCCTCGACGGCGAGCCGGAAGGCGTCGGCGGCGGGATCCCTCGCGATCGCCGCCGTCAGCCCCGCCAGCGCCGCGTCGGAGAGACGCAGGTCGGACGGCGCGGGCAGGACGAAGTCGGCGGCAAGCGCGCGCGTGGTTTCGGCCAGGGCGGAGGCGCGGCGCGCGGCGACGGCGTCGAGGGGCGCGAGCGCAACGGTGGGCGCGAGGCTGGGCGCCCGGGACGGATCGGACATGCGAACGGCCGAGCTCGTGGCGAAGACGGTCCCGATAGCCTAGATGGACCCGCCCCGCCAAACCTCAGCGAGTTCGCGCGTGCTGCCCGACGACGTCTTCATCACTCTGGCCGACATCGAGGCGGCCCAGACCCGGATCGCACCCTATGTGCGGCGCACCCCGGTGCTGGGCGGCGACGTGCTCGACGAAGCGACGGGCGGGCGGATCTTCTTCAAGTGCGAGAACCTGCAGGCGATCGGCGCCTTCAAGGCCCGCGGCGCCAGCAACGCGGTGTTCTCGATGAGCGAGACTGAAGCCGCGCGCGGCGTCGCGACACACTCGTCCGGCAACCACGGCTCGGCGGTCGCCTACGCGGCGCGGCTGCGAGGCGTTCCAGCCTACGTCGTCATGCCCGAAGGCGTCTCCCGGCCGAAGGCGGCGCAGGTCGAGCGCCTGGGCGGTCGGATAACCTACTGCGCTCCCACCCTCGCCGCGCGCGAGGCCGAGACCGCCCGGATCGTCGCGGAGACCGGCGCGGCGCTCGTCCATCCGTTCGACGACCTCGCGGTGATGGCCGGCCAGGGCACAGCGGCGCTGGAGCTGATCGACGAGGTCGGCGCGCTCGACATCGTCATGACCCCGATCGGCGGCGGCGGGCTGATCAGCGGGGTTTCGACGGCCGTGAAAGCGCGTTTGCCTTCGGCGCGGATGATCGGCGCCGAGCCGGCCGGCGCGGACGACGCGGCGCGCTCGCTGCGGTCGGGGCGGCTCGAGCCGATGGAGCATCCCGCCACCATCGCCGACGGCCTGCGCGCCGGCCTCAGCCCCGCCACCTTCGCCCACATCCGCCGCGGCGTCGACGAGATCGCCACCGTCTCGGAGCCGGCGATCGTCGAGGCCATGCGCGCGCTCTGGGGCGCGCTGAAGGTGGTGGTCGAGCCGTCGGCCGCCGTGCCCTACGCGGCGATCCTGGAGGGCAAGGTCGACGTGCGCGGCAAGCGCGTGGGCATCGTGCTGACCGGCGGGAACGTCGATCTGGACCGGCTCCCCTGGGTAGTCACCTGACCCGTCTCCTTCTTGGAAGACAATTCAACCATCGGGCGCCTGCCTCGAGCGCTGAACGTGCGGGTCAGGCGAGCTGTTTCAGCGCCGCCGCCAGTTCCTCGACGGCTTCCTCGGTCGTCGCCCAGGAGCACATGAAGCGCACCGAGCCGTCGATGAAGCGGTAGACGAACCAGCCGGACGCCTGGAGCCGCTTCAGGGTCGGCTCGTCCATCTCGACGAACACGCCGTTGGCCTCCACCGGATGCAGCACCTTGAACGGCATCGCCGCCGCGAGCTTTGTCGCCATCGCGTTGGCGTGCATGGCGCGGCCGACCCAGGCGCCGGTTTCCAGCATGCCGATCCACGGCGCGCTGAGAAAGCGGCCCTTCGAGACCAGCTGGCCGCCATGCTTCATCCGCGCATCGAAACGGCGCGCCAGGCCCTTGTCGAACAGCACGATGGCCTCGGTGGCCGTGCCGCCGGCCTTGGCGCCGCCGACGATCGCGACGTCGAAGCCGAGCCGGGCCAGCGCCTTGGGGTCGAAGCCGCCAGCGGCGGCGTTGGCGAGCCGCGCGCCGTCGAGGTGGAGTCTCAGGCCCGCCTGCTTCGCCGCCCCGGCGAGCGCCGCGACGTCGGTCTGCGAGTAGCGCGCGCCGAATTCGGTGGTGTTGGTGAGCGAAAGCGCGGCCGGCGACTGGTGGTGGGCGGAGTCGCCCATCGCCAGCGGCGCGGCGAGCGCGGCCGGGTCGATCCGGCCGGAGTCGCCGCCCAGCCGGATCAGGCCGACGCCCGAGCCGAAGAATCCGGGCGCGCCCGTCTCGTCGGTGGCGACGTGGCTGTCGCGGTGACAGACCACGGCCTCGTGCGGCTGGGCCAGAGCGGCGAGGGTGAGCGCGTTGCCGGCGGTGCCCGAAGGCACGAACCGCACCTCGGCGTCGGCGTCCAGCAGCTGGCGGATCAGGTCGGCGGCGCGCTTGCCGACATGGTCGGCGCCATAACCGGCGGCGAATCCGGTGTTGGCGGCCACCAGCGCCTCGATCGCCTCCGGCATCGCGCCGGCGACGTTGTCGGATGCGAAATCGTAGCGCAGCGGCAAATCCCCTTCCAAAACCAGTCCGGGCGTCATACGGCGCCGATCCCGCGATGCGAACCCAGGATTGGACAAGGTGAACTCAGCCGAAAGCTTCAGCGCCAGTTATGCCGAGGCGCGCGGCAAGTTCCGCGAGGCCGTGCGGCTTGCCGGCGGGGCGCTGGATCAAGTCGCCAACCCGGGTCGCGGGCCGGACGGCGGCGATCTGACGACCGACGTCGCATGGTTCGGCCCGCGCGACGCGGCGAAGGTGCTGGTGATGGTCTCCGGCACCCACGGCGCCGAGGGCTTCTGCGGCTCGGGCGCGCAGGTCGACTGGCTGCGGCGCGGCGAGCAGACGACCTTGCCGGCCGACCTCGGCGTGCTGATGATCCACGCGATCAATCCCTACGGCTTCGCCTGGCTGCGCCGGGTGACCGAGGAGAACATCGACCTCAACCGCAACTGGATCGACTTCAGCCAGCCGCGTCCCGGCAAACCCCGGCTACGACGAGTTGGCGGCGGCCGCGGTGCCCGAGAACTGGACGCCGGAGAGCCAGAAGGCCGCCAATGCGGTGCTGCGCGCCTACGGCGCGGCGCACGGCCCGATGGGGCTGCAGCAGGCGCTGAGCGGCGGGCAGTATCGCCATCCCGAGGGCGTCTTCTACGGCGGCGATGGACCCAGCTGGGCGCGGCGGACGCAGGAAGCGATCTACGGCCACTACCTGGCCCAGGCGCAGCGGATCGCGATCATCGACTACCACACCGGACTCGGGCCGTGGGGCTATGGCGAGCCGATCATGTCCGATCCGGTGGGCAGCCCGGCGTTCGACCGCGGTCTGGCATGGTGGGGCGCAACGGTGACGACGCCGCTCGACGGCTCCTCCACCTCCGCCGAGACCGCCGGCGACAACCTCACCATGGCGCCGTCGATCCTGGCCCACGCCGAGGTGACCGGGATTGCCCTGGAGTACGGGGTGCAGACGCTCGCCGAATTATTCCTGGCCCTGCGCGCGGACGCCTGGCTGCACGCCTACGGCGACCCGGCGTCGCCGGAGGGGCAGGCGATCAAGACGCTGGTGCGAAACGCCTTCTACGGCGACGCCGACGACTGGAAGGGCATGGTCGTCGGCCAGTCGCTGGTCGCCTGCCGCCAGGCGGTCGCGGGACTGTCGCGGCCCTAGGCTTTCACGCTTACTCAACCTCAGGGTCGCTAAAGCCGGTCGGAGTTTGGGACCCGGAACATGCCGACTGACGCCGCCTTCGGGAAGCGCCGCACGGATCGCAGCGCTCCGCGACGGCCGACGGCGGAGGCCGTTCAACGGCCGGCGTGGCTGCAGCGCCTGGCCGCGGCGCCCGGACGGCTGACCCCTCACGCGACGCTCGGCCTGCTGCTGGTCCTGATCCTGGTGTTCGCGTGCCAGGAAGCCTTCAACCTCGGCGCAGGCGGGGCGGCCTGGGCCCTCAATCACCGCTCGCTGGTCGCCTTTGGCGGCGACGGCGGGGCGTTGCTGCAGGCGGGGCAGTGGTGGCGGCTGTTCACCGCGCCGATGCTGCACGCCAACGCCGGGCACATCATCGACAACGGCGTCTGCCTGCTGCTCGCCGGCGTGCTGTTGGAACGAGTGATCGGCTGGAGCTGGTTTCTCGCGGTCTACATGGCCAGCGGGCTGGGCGGCGAGCTGATGTCGGTCGGGGTCAACGACCCACGGATCGTCGGCATCGGCGCGTCCGGCGCGATCGTCGGGGTGCTGGCGACGTGTCTGGTCTGCAGCTTTCACCCGAACGCGCGCTGGCGCCGCGCGCCGATGCGGGGCTTGGCTTTCCTGCTGCTGCTCTCGGCCCTGGCGCCGCTGAGCGGTGACGCCGCCGCCGGCGGGATCAACGTCAACTACAGCGCGCACGCCGGCGGCGCTGTCGTGGGCGTGGTGATGGGGCTGCTGATCAACGCCGTCTGGCCGCAGGGCGAGGCCAGGCCGGTGCTGGCGCCCGCCGCCGGCCTGCTCGGCTTGGTTGGCGTGGCGGTCACCGTGGTGGCGGGGGCGCTGGTGCTGACACACCTGCCCGCCTACCGGGCTATCGACGCCACCCTGGCGCCGGACACGGCCTTTCCGAAGCCACCCGCCGAACAGATCGCCGCCGCGCCCGCCCTGCTCGCCCGCTATCCGCTGGATCCCCGGCTGCACGGTCTACGCGCCGAAGCCTTCGCGGCGGCCGACGATTTCAGCGCCGCGGAGTCGGAGCTGCGGACCGCGCTCGCCGAAACCGACCAGCTCGGCCTGTTGGGCGACGGCGCAGCCGAGTGGATCAGGTTGGAGCTGGTGCAGGTGCTGTTGGCGGAGGGGCTGCCCGAACAGGCGAGCGTCCTGGCGGCGCCGCTGTGCCATGAGACTCTGGGCGAGGACGCGGACCGGAGGCTGGCCGAGACCGGCGTATGCCCCGCGTCGGACGCTGCCGCTCAGCCCAGCGGCTCTTCCAGGTAGCGCCGCTTCACGTGGCGCTTGAACGCCTCGGCGCTGAGCGCCGCGCCGGTGGCGTCGCGGACCAGGTCGGCGAACGAGACCAGGCTGGCGCGCTCGTGCACCCTGGGCTTCACCCAGGCGAAGTAGGGCTGGAAGTCGCCGCGCCCGAGCGCCGGCAGGATCTCCGGATCGTCGGCGTTGGCGCGCTCGAACAGCTGCGCGGCCAGCATCGAGCCCATCGCATAGTTGGGGAAATAGCCCATCAGGCCGGCGGCCCAATGGATGTCCTGCAGGCAGCCGTGCGCCAGATCCGGCGGCGTGCGGCCGATCAGCTTGATGAAGAGTTCGTTCCAGGCGCCAGGCACGTCGGCCGGTTTCAGGTCGCCGCCGATCAGCGCCTGCTCGAGGCGGTAGCGCAGGATCACGTGCAGCGGATAGGAGAGCTCGTCGGCGTTGACGCGGATGAAGCCATCGTCGAGCCGGCGCCAGACGTTGAGCACGTTGGCCCCCGACCACCGCGCCGGATCGCCGCCGTAGGCCTGCGCCATCTGGGGCGCGAGCCAGCCGAGGAACTCGCGGCTGCGGCCAGCCATCATCTCCAGCGACAGCGACTGGCTCTCGTGCACCGTCATGCCGCGGGCGTTGCCGCCGGGGCGGAAGGCGAAGGCGCGCGGCAGGTTATGCTCGTACATCGCATGCCCCGCCTCGTGCAGCGTGGCCAGCAGGGCGAAGCGGACGTTGGTCACGTCGTAGCGGGTGGTGAAGCGCACGTCGCCCGGGCTGTGCGGCACCGAGAACGGGTGCGGGGCGGCGTCGATGCGGAAGTTGTCAGGGTCGTGGCCGACCACGACCGCGAGCCTGTGCGAGAGCGCCGCCTGCTGGTCGACCGGCGCGTCGCCGAACGGGATCGGGTCCGGCCACGCCGCCTGCCGCTCGCGCACCTCGGCCAGCAGACCGGGCAGGGTCGCCGCCAGGTCGGCGAAGATCGGATCGATCATCGCCTCGCCGACGCCCGGGTCGTACTCGTCCAGCAGGGCGCCGTAGAGCGTGGTCCCCAGCGCCTCGGCCTTGGCCTGGGCGATCTCGCGGTTCAGCGCCAGCACCTCAGTGAATCCCGGCTCGAACGCCGCCCAGTCGTTGTTCGGCTTGGCGGTGCGCCAGACGGCCTGCAGCGCCTGGGTGGCGCGGGTCTTGGCGGCGAGCAGCTCCTTCGGCGCCGCCGAGGTGTGGATCCAGGTGCGGCGCATCTCGGCCAGGTCCGCCCGCTCGTCAGGCGCCAGCGCCGCGGCCATCGCCTCGGCCTCGGCCAGCTCGTCGCCGGCGGCGCGCGAGCCGATCAGGTCGGCGGAGACCTCGGTGATCGCGGCCATCTGTTCGCCGCGCGCCCAGGCGCCCCCCGGCGGCATGTGGGTCTGGGCGTCCCAGTTGAGCATGGTGCGGGCGGCGCCCAGCTTGCCGGCCGTGGCGAAGCGGTGGACGGCGCGGGCGTAGGCGTCGAGTTGCGGTGCGGCCATCCCGGTCTACAGCCATGACGGGCAGCTGGCGTCAACGGCCAGGGCGACGGCGGCGCCTAGAAGTAGACCGCGTCGGTGTAGAGCCCGCGGCGCTCCGCGCCGGTCGGGACGCCGATGCCGGGCGTCCACATGAAGAAACCGCCGACGGCGCGCGCCAGGCCGCAGATCCGTTCGGACCCGGCGGACGCCGGCGAGGTGTAGATGATCAAGGTGTCCATGCCCCGCGGCGCCAGCCAGCCGCACCAGGCGCGCAGCAACGCCTCGAGCTCGGCCTCGGCGCCAGGCGCGAACGCATAGTCGAGCACGACCCCGGGCACGCTCTGCGTGCGCTCGCCGCGAGTTTCGGTCACCGTCTTCAGCGCGGTCCCGGCCGGCCAGACGCCCACGAGCGCGCCGTCCGTCATCCAGACCCTGTCCCAGCCGAAGAGTTCCGGGGCCCGTTCGACCCGAACCGCGAAGGTCGCCTCGGTGTAGGGGACGAACAGCTCCTCATCGCCGTGGAAGGCGTTGAGCCGGCGGGCGATCTCCCCCGCGTCCGCCGGCGTGGCTGGCCGCCCAGCCGAAGGACCAGCCAGCGCTGCGCAGTCCAGTTCGACCCGCTGGACGATCTGCGGCCACTTGTCGGGCGTGCCCTCGAAGCCGTGCTGCATCGCCTTGTTGTCGACCGAGATGTAGGCGCTGGAGCCGTCGACGCGCGGCCAATACTTGTCCAGCGCCCGGTTGGCGGCGCCCCAGAGGCCCTTGCGCTGATGCTCGGGCAGCACCCGCAGGTGCGAGACGGTCACCATCCGCTTCAGCTCGCCGCCGACCCGGACCTGATGCTCGGCGCCGCAACTGACCGCGGCGGGAACGCCGTCCACCGAGGCCAGGCCGACGGTGCAGTCTTCCATCAGTCGCGAGAAATCGAAGTAGTGCTCGCCGCGCTCGAACCAGACCGAGGTGTCGCCCATCACGATCGGGCAGCGACGCTCGATGTCGGCGACCACGAGGGCGTCGGCCGGGCCCGCCTCGCGCACGTCGAGCTGGAAGTCGTGCTTGCGGTCGATCCGGAACGCCAGAAACCGGTGCGGCGGCTGGGGTTCGACCGTGACCTTGAAGGTCCATTTGCGTTCGCTCGCCGTGGCGACCACCGCGACGATGTCGAACTCGCCCGCCACCTCGACGGTGACGTTGACCGGCCTGCCCACGCGGCCGGCGTAGCGTCGCCAAGCCTCGGTCATGGCTTCGGGGTCGAACAGCTCCCCCACCCCGTCGTGCAGCGTCGGCGCGAAGCGGTTCCGATCGCTCGGCAGCGCGCAGGCGCCGCCATCGGCGATCATCCCGAGCCACCAGGCCAGCTCGCGGCCGACCGGCGTATCGGGAAGCTGGCTCGCCAGCGCTGGATCGTCTTCGCTCACGGAGGCGCTGGTTAGACCCGAGCCGGGCCCAACGGAACCCCGAAACATTCACGCTGGCTAGCCGCCTTGCCACACCCTCGGTCGGTCCCGTTGCACGCCGCCCCTTGTGAGCCGCGCCCTTCGCCCGGCATAAGGCCCAGGTGATCGGGGTTTAGGAGTTTGTGATGGTAACGGCGGCCGAGGTGACGACCGCGCAGCCAGGGTTTGTCGTCCAGCCGATCTCGCGCCGCAACGTGGCCGCGGCGGTGGTCGGCAACTGGCTGGAGTTCTACGACTTCATCGTCTTCGCGCTGTTCGCGGTGCAGATCGGGGCGACCTTCTTTCCGTCGAGCTCCCCGTTCGCGCAGATGATGCTGACCTGGGGCACCTTCTTCGCCGGATTCCTGTGCCGGCCGATCGGCGCGGTGGTGATCGGGCGCTTCGCCGACCGGGTCGGGCGCAAGCCGGCGATGCTGCTGTCGTTCAGCATGATGGGCTTCGCCCTGCTCGGCCTGGTGCTGGTGCCCGGCTACAGCGTGATCGGCGTCTGGGCGCCCCTGATCGCGGTCGGCTGCCGGCTGGTGCAGGGCTTCGCGCTCGGCGGCGAGGTCGGTCCGACCACGGCGTTCCTGGTCGAGGCGGCGCCGACCGGCCAACGCGGCCTCTATGGCGCCTGGCAGAGCGCCAGCCAGTCGCTGGCCAACATCTCCGGCGGGGTGGCCGGCGTCGTGGTCAAACAGTTCCTCAGCGCCGGCGACTTCGGCGACTTCGGCTGGCGGATCGCGCTGGGCCTGGGCGTGCTGGTGCTGCCGTTCGGTCTGATCATCCGCCGCGAGCTGCCGGAAACGCGGCACGCGGACGAACCGGAACTGGCCGCCCACCCGGAGCTGCGCGACGGCTCGGGTCTGATGTCGCAACTGGCCGGGCACGGACGGATCATCGGGCTCGGCCTCGGCCTGATCTGCGGCGGCACGATCTCGACCTACATCTTCACCTACATGACCACCTACGCGCAGAAGACGCTGCACTTCGACGCGGGCACCGCGTTCGTGATGACCACCTGCGTCGGTTTCGCCGGCTTCGCCGCCTCGCTGCTGGGCGGCGCCCTGTCGGACCGGCTGGGCCGCCGCGCGCTGATGATCTGGCCCAGGTTCATCTTCCTGCTGGCGATCATGCCGGTGTTCATGGTGGTCTCGCACACCAAGAGCGGCGTCGTGCTGATCGGGCTGCTGGCCTCGCTCAGCATCATCGGCAACCTCGCTGGCGTGCCGGCGCTGGTGGCGCTGACCGAATCGCTGCGCAAGGAGGTCCGCGGCCTCGGCACGGCGACGGTCTACGCCACCGCGGTCGCCGTGTTCGGGGGCACGACGCCGCTGGTGGTCACCTGGCTGGGCGAGGTGACGCACAATCCGCTGGCGCCGGCCTGGTACCTGATGCTGGGAACGCTGGTCGCCCTCGCCGCCTCGGTGCTGATGGTGGAGACGGTCGAGCGGCGCGCGTCCGCCAGCCGCTAATCGCCAGGCGTCGCCGCGTGCGCGGCCTCCCACAGATCCAGCCGCAGCAGCGCGTCGCGGATGTCGGCGAGGGGCACGGGTTCAGGTGTGCCAAGCAGCCAGCGCAGGCCGGGCTCGTCACGGACGCTGGAGGCGTCCGACGCCCAGGATGACAGGATGGCGCGCTTTTCCGCCAGATCGAGCCAGGGGTCCTTCAGGACCTCGGACGGGTGTCCGAAGCCGACCGCGGGTCTCAGCCACCGCTCCAGGGCCTCGCCCAGGCCACGCGGCTCGAAGAGCTGTTCCGAAGTCGCCAAACGCATCGCTCAAGTCTCCCGATATGTTCCTTTCATCTGCCGCCCGCGACCGGGCGCCGGGCGGACGGCTCCTGATTTTGGAAGCGCTTTCAGAGCTTTCAAGAGCTGGCGGGCGGGGCGACGAAGAGCGCGTTCAGCGAGACGTAGAGCGGCCTGTCGAGCATGTGGTTCGGGTAGGTCGCGACCAGCCGGAAACCGAGCGGCTCGAGCAGGTCGGCGCAGGGGGCCAGCGCGCCGCCGGTCGCGCCGGAGATCGGATGCAGAGTCTCGAATTCGAGGAACACGAACGTCACGCTTCGCCGCGCCAGAGTCTCGGCCGCCCCCTGCAGCACCTCCAGCTCATGGCCCTCGGTGTCGATCTTCAGCAGGTCAACGCGTTCGACGCCGTGGTCGGCGCAGAACCGGTCGACGGTCACGCAGTCGACCTTGATCGACGTCGGATTGGGACCGGCGACCAGCCCGAACTGCGTGCGCGCCACCAGGCTGTTGTTCATCGAGGCGGCGATCGGCGCGTCGGGGTCCTCCGCGAGTTCGCTGAAGACGAAGAACTCGGCCTCTCCGCAGCGGTTGCTGGCCGCCAGCCGATGGGCGTGCAGGCGATCCGACCCCAGCCGCGCGACGCAGGCGAAGCTGTTGGGATGCGGCTCGAACGCGTGCACCTCGGCCTCGGGGAACGCCGCCAGGTAGGCGAGCGCCGTTTCGCCGGCATGGGCGCCGATGTCGAACACGCAGCGCAGCGCTTGGCCGCGTCGCGCGGCGAGCCGTTGGATATCCCACACCGGATCGACGCCGGTGGGCAGCACTGAACGGTGCGTGACCGCATATCCGGCCCGCTCGATCGCACGTCGGATGATCGATTTAGGCGAGAGCACCTGACGCGGGTAACAAGAAGGCCGCCGGGGCGCAAATGCGGGACGCGACCGAGGACCTCCCGGCAGCGACTACGCCGGCCTGCGCCCTACTCGTCGAAACCCACGAACACGACGGCCTCGTCGACCGACTTCCGGCGCGAGACGACTGCGTTGGCCGGGAAGCTGTCGTCCGGAAAGCCCATGGCGACGCAGATCATGATCACCTGGTCGTCGGGGATGCCGGCATGTTCGCGCACGACCGGCGACTGCATGATCCCCTGGCTGTTGATCACGCAGCCGAGGCCGCGCGACCAGGCGGCGTTGACCAGGGCGTTGGTGACCGCGCCGCAGTCGAACGGCGCGATGTCGCCGCCGTGGATCGAGCGGTCGTAGGTCACCACGATCGAGACCGGCGCGTCGAACTGCCGGAACCCGCGCAGCACCCAGTCCTGGCGCTTCTGCTGGTCGTGCCGCTCGATGCCCATCGCCCCGAATAGCTGCTTGGCGATCTCGATCTGCCGCTCGCGGTGCGCGCCGGCGTATTCGCCGTGGCTGCGGAACTCCCGCGAGGACGGCACGCCGGCCAGGTTGCGCTCGGTGTTGCCGGCGCGGATGCGGTCGAGCGGCGCGCCGGAGACCACGTAGAAATTCCAGGGCTGGGTGTTGAGCGAGGACGGCGCGCGCATCGCCATCTCGATCACCTCGCGGATCAGCGCCTTTGGCACCGGCTCGCGCTTGTAACCACGGGCGCTGCGGCGGCCGAGCACGACCTCGTCGAACGTCATCGCGCCCGCCGCGGGTCGCTTCACCGGTCCATTCCCATCCATGCTCGATCTCCCCTCTGGCGCTTGCGGCGTCGCCGCTGCGGCGCAGCGCCAGCGCAGCGCCAATATGTCCGCGCGCCCGCTTCTTATCTGTTGCGCGGGGCCGGTGAAGCCCCTGACCGCCGTCGCCAGCGAAGGCCGACGCGACGGCCGGGCCGCCGATCAGGCGAGCATCGGCGTCATGCCCGGCTCGGCCTTGGCCATCGCCCGCTGGTACGCCGGGCGCTGGCCGATGCGCCCGAGGTAGGCCTTCAGGTTCGGGTAGCCGTCGATCGACAGGCCCCGGAACGCCCGGCTGGTGGTCAGACAATAGACCATCATGATGTCGGCGGTGGTCAGGTTGGCGCCGCCGAAGAAAGGCGCCTGGCCAAGCCGCGCCTCGACCATCGCCCAGCCGCGCCGGCTGCGATCCTCGACAAAGACCGCGGCCGGATTGCCTTCGCCGCCGCCGGCCAGCACCAGCTGCATCATCAGCGTGGTCATGAAGGTGCCGTTCGACCAGTGGAACCAGAACAGGTGGTCGGCGAAATCGGGGTCGTCCGGCGCCGGGACCAGCCGGCCGCGGCCGTAGCGCGCGCAGATGTAGTCGCAGATCGCGCCGCTTTCGCCCAGCACCAGCTCGCCATCGGTGATCACCGGCGCGATCCCCATCGGGTGCAGCGCCTTGTAGTCGTCCGGCGCGAGGCGGTTGTCGGCCCGACGGTCATAGCGCTTGAGCTCGTAGTCGAGCCCCAGTTCCTCGCAAAGCCACACGATCCGTTCGGATTGGGAGATCCCCAGGTGGTGAACCGTCAGCATGTCCGCGCCCTTCCTCTCGATCGTTTCGAACTCGGCCGCCTTCGTTGCGGCGGCCCCACCGTCTTCGCGCGCAGCCCGAAAGGGACTCGAACCCCCGACCTTCGGTTTAGGAAACCGCTGCTCTATCCTGCTGAGCTATCGGGCCAGCGCGCCAGGCGGATTTAGCCGCTCCGCGCGCGGCAATCCAGCGGCCGCGTTGGCGTGGCGAGATTGACTCGGGCGTTCGCTGAACATCGTATTCCAGCCGTATGGGCGGCCACGGCGGACGTCGAGACCGGCGCGGGGGCCCGGCCCGCTCAGCTTCGGTTCATCACCGCGATGGTCTATGTCGCGGCCGGCCCGCGCCGTATTCCCGCCGGGCCCGGCGTCTACGACCCCGGCGCCAAGAGGAGTGAGCCAGTGGAACGACGCACCGCGATCATGATGGCTGTGGCGATGCTGGGCGCGATCGCCGTTCCCAGCGCGCCGGCGCTGGCCGCGCTCGCCGACCCGGCGGCCGCCCAGGTCGACGCGTTCGACGCGGCGCTGCTGGCGGCGATGAAGGCCGGCAAGGCGGCCGGCGTGCAGGGCCGCTACCGGTCGCTGGAGCCGGCGGTGACGCGGGCGTTCGACATCCCGACCATGATCCGCTTCGCGGTCGGTCCGACCTGGTCGACCATCCCTGCCGCGCAACAACAGTCGCTGACCGAGGCGTTTCAGCGCCTGACCGTCGCCAGCTATGCGCACAACTTCAGCGGCTACTCCGGCGAGAGCTTCACGGTGGATCCCAACGTAGTGACCCGCGGGCCGGACAAGGTGGTGCAGACCAAGATCGTCTCGCCAGGCTCGGCGCCGGTGGCGATCTCCTATCGCATGCGCCAGAGCGGCGGGGCCTGGAAGATCATCGACGTGTTCTACAACGGCTCGATCAGCCAGCTGACGACGCGCCGGGCCGACTTCTCCGCCAGCCTCGCGCACGGCGGCGCCCCGGCGCTGATCGCGCACTTGAACCAGCTGGCCGACAAGGAGCTGAAGTAGCGCGGCGTCAAGCCGGGCCAGGCGGTGGTAGTGTCTCAGTTTGAAATCGGATGAACAGCTTTGGCCGCCTCTAAGGCTATGGCGAACGATACGAGCAAGAGCATTGCTGCGAAGAGGGTCATCGCCGCCCAGAAAGGCGTTGGATCGGTCTTGCGATCAATCGTTGCGAGACCCCGAACTGACAGCTTGCCGGTCCTGAGCGCTTTCAGCAGGCTATAGCCGAGCCACGCGAGCGCTAGCGCCAGAAGCGGCCAAAGGATCATCCGTCGATGCGCTTCTTTTGAGACCCGCGCTTCCCCGGTTGTGGCCGGCGCGCTTCAATCCGTTCGGCGATATCGGATTTCAAACTGAGACACTACCCAGGCGGTCGGCGGCAGCGCCTCACGGCGCCCTGGGCGGGACCACGGTCGGGGCGTCCTCCCAGCCGCCGCCGAGGGCCTGGAACACCGCGACCTGGTCGTTGATCAGCGCCTGGTCCGACGCCGCCAGTTCGGCGCGGGCGGCCTCGAGGTTGCGCTCGGCGGCCAGCAGGTCGGGAAAGCTGATCGCGCCGTGCTGCAGCTGGACCTGCGCCAGGTCGAACGCGCGCTGGGTGTCGGCGAGGCCGGCGAACAGCGCGGCGTGGCGCGCAAGCTCGGCGTCGTAGGTGGTCAGCGCCTGCTCGGTCTCCTTCAGGGCGTTCAGCACCACCGCGTCGAACGCGGCGATCGAGGCCGAGGCCTGGGCCCTGGCCTGGATCACCTCAGCCCTGGCCACCAGCAGGTTGGGGAAGCTCCAGGTGACCAGCGGGCCGACCTGAAAGGTGAAGTTGCCGGCCGACGCGATCTGCTTCAGCGAGGCGCCGGAGCTCGAGGCGTTCCCGGTGAGCGAGACGGTCGGATAGAAATCGGCGACAGCGACGCCGATCCGCGCGGTGTCGGCGGCGAGGACGCGCTCGGCCTCGCGCACGTCGGGCCGGCGCTTCAGCAGCGCGGCGCCGTCGCCCACCGGCAGCGGGGCCTTGATCGTCGGCGGCGTGCGGCACGCGGCCGCCGCCTGCGAGATCTGCGCGGGTGGGCGGCCGGTCAGCACCGCCAGCTCGAACAGCTGCGCGCGCTGTTCGCCCTCGAAGGTGGGAACGGCGGCGTTCGCCTGGTCAAGCGCGGCGGCGGCGCTGGCGACATCGAAGTCGGAGCGGGCGCCGAGGTCGCGCATGCGCTGGGTCAGGTCCAGCACCTGCCGGGCGATGTCGGCGCTCTTGCGGGCGCTGGCGGCCTGTTCGGCGAAGGCGCAGGCGTCGGCGTAGGCCCGCGCGGTCTCGGCGGCGACCGTGACGCGCACCACGTTCTCAGCCTCGGCTGTCGCCGCCGCATTGGCCCGGGCGGCCTCGATCGAGCGGCGGATGCGGCCGAACACATCGATCTCGTAGCTGACGTTGAACGCGCCTGACCCCAGCCAGGCGGGCTCCGCCGTGCCGCCCTGCAGCGCCGCGACCAGCTGTTGACTACCGCTCTTGCCCCAGATGTCGCCGGCGGCGAGCTGGGTGGTCGGGAACAGCCCGGCCCTGGCCTGCGCCAGCACGCCCGACGCCTTCAGCAGATTGGCGGCGGCGACCTTCAGGTCCTGGTTCTCGGTCAGCGCCTGCTGCACCAGGCCGTCGAGCGTCGGGTCGTCGTAGAGCCGCCACCAATCGGCCGGCGGCGGCTCGGCGGTGGCGATCGCCGGCGTCGCGGAGACGAACGGCGCGCCGGCCCCAGTCGGCGTCTGCGGCGCGCGGTAGTTCGGCCCGACCGCGCAGGCCGCGGCGCCCAGCGCGAGCGGCAGGAAGGCCAGCGCGCGCCAGCGCTTGGCGCCCAGCCTCATTCCGCCGGCTCCGGCGCGGGCGCCGCCTTGAACACCCGCGGCGGCTTCGGCAGCCGGTCGGAGATGGCCCGGAACACGACGTAGAAGGTCGGCGTGAAGACGAGGCCGAAGAAGGTCACGCCCAGCATGCCGAAGAACACCGCGACCCCCAGCGCCTGGCGCATCTCCGCCCCCGCGCCGCTGGCGAAGGCGAGCGGGGCGACGCCGAAGATGAAGGCGAACGAGGTCATCAGGATCGGCCTGAGCCGCGTGTGAGCGGCGGTGGCGGCGGCCTCGTGGCGCTCCATGCCCTGCTCCAGCTCCGCCTGGCGGGCGAATTCGACGATCAGGATGGCGTTCTTGGCCGCCAGGCCAATCAGCACGATCAGGCCGACCTGGGTCAGGATGTTGTTGTCCATCCGCATCAGATTGACGCCGGTCATCGCCGCCAGCAGGCACATCGGCACGATCAGGATCACCGAGAACGGCAGGGTGACGCTCTCGTAGAGCGCCGCCAGCACCAGGAAGGCGAAGACGACCGCCATCGCGAAGGTCAGCCCGCCGCTCTGGGCCTGCTTCTGCTGCAGGGCCAGGTCGGTCCACTCGTAGCCGAACCCGTTCGGCAGCGCCTTCTGCGCCGCCGCTTCCATCGCCGCGATCGCCTCGCCGCTCGACTTGCCGGGCGCCGCGTCGCCCTGGATCTCCGCGCCGGGGTAGAGGTTGAAGCGCAGCACGCGGTAGGGGCCGGTGGTCTGCTTCAGGTTCACGAACGCGCCCAGCGGGGCCATCGCGCCCGACGCCGAGCGGGTCTTCAGCTGGCCGATCGCCGACAGGTCGTTGCGGTAGGGCCAGTCGGCCTGCGCATAGACCTGGTAGGTGTGGTTCAGGTAGTTGAACGTGTTGATGAACGTCGAGCCCAGGTAGGTCTGCAGGGTGTCGAACACGGCCGAGTTCGGCACGCCCAGCATCTCGGATTTGGTGCGGTCGATGTCGGCGTAGATCCGCGGCGTCCTGGTGTTGAAGCTGACGAAGGCGTTCTGCACCACCCCGCTCCGGTTGGCCGCCTCGGCGACCGCGTTCGCGGCCTGCTCCAGCTCCTGGTAGGTGTGCTGGGTGCGGTCCTGGATGATCATCTTGAAACCGCCGGCGGTGCCGATGCCGCGCACCGGCGGCGGGTCGATGATCTTGACGTCGGCGCCGGGGATGGCCGCCATCCGCCGGCGCAGGTCGGCGGCGATCTTCGCGGCGGTGAGCCCCTTGCTCAGCCGCTGCTCGAACGGATCCAGCACCAGGTAGATCTGGCCGGTATTGGACTGGGTGGCGTTGGACGTGGCGTCGACGCCGGCGTAGGCGCTGCCGGCCAGCACGCCTGGCGCCTGCAGCGCAACCTGGGTCACCTGCCGGGTGATCTGGTCGGTGCGGTCGAGGCTGGCGCCCGCCGGCAGCTGGATCGCCGCGATCAGGTTGCCCTGGTCCTGGTTGGGGATGAAACCGGTCGGCGTGCCGATCAGCAGGAACACGGTGACCACCAGCAGCACCGCGAAGATCGCGAAAACGGTCAGCGGAATGCGGACCAACCGGGTCGTCACGCTCGAATAGAACCGGCTCAGCCGGTCGAAACCGGCGGTGAAGGCGTGGCCGAGCATGACCAGCGGCGCGAGGACGTTCTGCGGCACGTGCCCGGGCTGGTGCGGGCGCAGCACCAGGACGCAGAGCGCCGGCGAGAGCGTCAGCGACACCGTCAGCGAGATCACCGTCGCCGACGCAATGGTGACCGCGAACTGGCGGTAGAACTGGCCGGTGATGCCGCCGATCAGCGCCGCCGGGGCGAAGACGGCGATCAGCACCAGCGCGATGGCGATCAGCGCGCCGCCGACTTCGTCGACCGTTGCGTGGGCCGCCTCCCGCGGGTTCAGCCCCTCGCGCAGCTTCCGCTCGACGTTCTCGACCACGACGATCGCGTCGTCGACGACGATGCCGATCGCCAGCACCAGGGCGAACAGGGTGAGCGTGTTCAGCGAGAACCCGGCCGCCTTCAGCACAGTCATCGCGCCGATCAGCGCCACCGGGATCGCCAGGATCGGGATCAGCGCGGCGCGCCAGGTCTGCAGGAAGACGACGATGACGATGATCACCAGGGCCATCGCCAGACCCAGGGTCTTCTCGACCTCGGTGATCGAGGCGGCGACGTACTGGGTCGGATTGTAGATGATCTGCCAGCCGAGACCGGGCGGGAAGTCGGCGCTGAGCCGTTTCATCGCCGCCTGGATCCCGTCCGCGGTGGCGAGGCCGTTGGCCCCAGGCAGCTGCAGCACGCCGACCGCGGCGGCGTGGTGGGTCACCACCTTGCCGTCCGGCTGGCGCTCGATCAGGTAGGCGTCGGTGGTGTAGTCGGCGGCCCCGAGTTCGACCCGGGCGACGTCGGAGACGCGGGTGATCCGATTCTGCGCATCGCGCTTGACGACGATGTCGCCGAACTGCTGCGGCGTGGTCAGCAGACCCTCGGTCTGGATGTTGAGCTGCTGGGCGCCGACGCCCGGCCCGAACGGCGGCACCCCGATCGAGCCCGACGCGACCTGGATGTTGTGGGCGCGCAGGGCGCCGACCACGTCCTCGACCGTCAGCTGGCGCTGGGCGGCCTTGTCCGGATCGATCCAGATCCGCATCGCATAGTCGCGCGAGGCCCGGCCGCCGAGGTCGCCGACCCCCGGCAGCCGCAGCAGTTCGTCGCGGACATGCAGGGTGAAGTAGTTGGAGATGTACTGCTGATCGAGGCTGTTGTCGGGCGAGTAGAAGTGCACGGCCAGCAGCAGGTCGGGCGAGGCCTTGCGCACCACCAGGCCGGTCGCCTGCACCGCCGATGGCAGCTGCGGCACCGCGACCGCGGCGCGGTTCTCCACCAGCACCAGATCCTTGTCGATGTCGGCGCCGAGCCGGAAGGTGACGGTGATCGACAGCCGCCCGTCACCGGTCGACTGCGAGGACATGTAGAGCATGTCCTCGACCCCGTTGATCTGCTCCTCGATCGGCTGGGCGACCGTGGTCGCCAGCGTCTCGGCCGAGGCGCCGGGATAGCTGGCCGAGATCGTCACCGTCGGCGGGGCGATCTGCGGATATTGCGCCACTGGCAGGGTCGGCAGGGCGATCAGGCCCAGCAGCGTGATCACGATCGAGACCACCGCCGCGAACACCGGGTGGTCGACGAAGAAGTGCGCGAACTTCATGGCGAGACGGCGAAGGTCGCCGACGCGGCGACCGGCGACTGCGGCGGCGTCGTCGCTGCGGGGTTGGGCGTGATCCGTCCGGCCTTGACCGTCACCGGCTTGCCCGGGCGGGCGTGCTGGACGCCGTCGATGATCACCCGGTCGGTCGGCGAGACCCCCGCGCGGATCACCCGCAGGCCGTCGACCAGCGGCCCGACGTCGACGCCCTTCTGGACCACCGTGTCGTCTGGGCCCAGCACGTAGACCACCTGGCGCGACTGGTCCGCCACGACGGCCTGGTCGGGCACCAGCAGGCCCATGTAGGGGTGCGACCCCTGCAGGCGCATGTGGCCGAACATGCCAGGCGTGAGGAACGCCGCCGGGTTGGGCACGATGGCGTAGGCCGAGATCACCCCGGAGGCGGTGTCGAAGGCGTTGTCGACGAACGCGAGGCGGCCGGACCAGCGATAGTCCGGCTCGTCCTGCAGCCGGATCTGCACTGGCGGCTGCTGTCCGTCGCCGATCAGCGACTGGCGCTTGTACTTCAGGAACTGCGCCTCAGGCCCGGTGAACCGGAAGCGGATCGGGTCGAGCGCGACGACGCTGGTCAGCACCGTCTGGTCCTGGATCACCAGGTTGCCCGGGAGGATCTTGGCGTCGGAGACGCGGCCCGCGATCGGCGAGGTCACGCGGGTGAAGGAGAGGTTCAGCGCTGCGGTCCGCGCAGCGGCCTGGGCGGCGGCGACGTCGGCCGCGGCGGTGTGCTCGGCGGCCAGGCGCGTATCGACATCCTGCTGGCTGGTGGCGCGGGCGGCGAGCAGCTGCTGCGCGCGGGTCAGCTCGACCTTGGCGTCGGCCAGCGTCGCGAGGGCGCGCGCCTCCTGCGCCTTGGCCTGGTCGAACGCGGCCGCGTATGGGCGCGGGTCGATCTGGAACAGCAGCTGGCCCTTGGCGACCGCCTGTCCGTCCCGGAACCCGACCGCGGTCACGTAGCCCGAGACGCGGGGCCGGATGTCGACGTGGCTGGGCGATTCGAACTGGCCGACGAAGTCGTCCCAGTCCTCCACCTGTCGCTGCAGCGGCTGGGCGGCGACCACCAGCGGCGGCGGCGGCGCCGGCGGCTTGGCGGCGCCACAGCTGGCGAGCAGCGTCCCGATGAGAAGCGGCCAAAGACGGCGGGAAAGGAACATTCGCCCCGTAATGCGTAAATTATCGGCGTTCGGTAGCGGCTCGGGACCGAGGCGCCAAGCACGACCGCCGGTGCGGCCCCCGGAAACCCGGCGGCGGGCCGCGCACCGGGGCGTCCTAGGGCGCTAACATCTCAGCTTTGTTGCGGAACCGCCTCTGGCTCGTCGCGAGCCTTGGTCAGCGGCGGGGCGCCCATCAGCGCGGGCTGGAAGATCAGCGCCGAGACCAGGGTCCAGACCAGCGAGATCATCAGCAGCTTGCCCATGCTGGCGGTGCCCGGGTGGCTGGAGAGCCAGAGGCTGCCGAACCCGGTGGCGGTGGTCAGCGCCGAGAAGAACACCGCCCGCGCCAGGCTGGACGTCAGCAGGTGCGATCCGCCCGAGCGCCACGACATCACGAAGTAGATGTGGAAGGCCACCCCGATGCCGAACAGCAGCGGCAGGGCGATGATGTTGGCGAAGTTCAGCGGCTGGCCGATCACGACGCAGCTGCCCAGCGTCAAGAGGCCCGTCAGCACGATCGGGGCCATGGTGATCGCCACGTCGCGCGGGCGTCGCAGCACCAGGAACAAGAGGGCGGTGATGGCGACGAACGAGAGCGCCCCAGCTTCCAGGAACGCCCGCACCACCACCCGGCCGCCTTCGCGGATGCCCAGCGGCGTGCCGGTGACGTCCGGTGCGACCCGGCTCACGGCGTCGATGAAGCGGCTCAGCACGGCGTCGTCGTCGGCGTCGCCCTTGGGGCTGATCGAGACGCGGGCGCGGCCGTCGGGGGTGATCCAGTCGCGCACAAGGTCCGGCGGCAGCGAGGCCTGGGTGACTGGGCCGGCCGCCAGCACGTTCTGGATCTGGGTGAGCACGGTGGCGAACGGGGTCATCAGGACGCCGGACGCCCGGGCGCGCATCTGCGGCGAGGCGTTCGCCAGTCGGTCCAGCGCGGTGGCCAGCCGCAGCGCCTGGGCGGACGCCGCATCGTGGCCCACGCCGGCCTGACGCAGCGCCGCCGCTGTGGCGGCCAGGCTGCGCACCACCTCCGCGTCGGCCGGGGCCGGCGCGACGACGATCGGGTCGAGGGCGATGTCCAGCAGCGAGGCGGCGTCGGTGATCGCGGCCAGCTTCGGGCCCTGATCGGTCGGGACGAAATCGGCCAGCGTGCGGGCGCTGTCGACCTCAGGAAGCTGCTGCGCCCGTGCGGCGAGCGCCTGCGCCGCGGCGAGGCTCGGTCTGACCGCCTCGAGCGTGTCCGGGGTCGAGTTGGCGTCGCGCATCAGGTCGTAGAGGGTCGAGACCGACTCCGACTTCGGATCACGCAGGTGGATCGGGTTGAAGTCGAACCGCAGCAGCGGCAGCAGCGCCGCGCAGCCGGCCGCGGCGACCACGAACCCGGCCAGCACCCGCCGGCGATGGCCAAGCACGACGTCGTCGATCCGACTGACCTGCGCCGGCGGCTCGCCAAGATGGCTGGCCGAGGGCCGCAGCAGCATGATCAGCGCCGGCAGCAGGGTGAGATTCAGCGCCAGCGCGATGATCATGCCGGCGCCGGCGATCACACCCAGCTGCGAGACGCCGTAGTAGTCGGTCGGCGCGAAGGCCAGGAAGCCGGCGGCGATCGCGCAGGCGGCCAGCGCCAGCGGGCGGCCCATCCTGGTCGCCGCCTCGGTGAGCGCGCGCGCCGTCTGGACGCCGGGCTCATGCTCGGCGCGGAAGCGGACGCTGAGCTGGATGCCGAAGTCGATGCCGAGCCCGACGAACAGCGGGATGAAGGCGATCGAGATCACGTTGAAGGTGTGGAAGATCAAAAGACCCAGCGCCGCGGCGACCGTCAGGCCGGCGAAGGTGGTGATCAGGATCGCCGCGATCACCCGGCCCGACCGCACCGCAAGCCACAGCATCAGCACGATGGCCGCCACCGCGACGATCGTGATCGGCAACGCCCGCTCGGCCAGGCTGCCGAACTCCTCGTCCTCCAGCGGCACCGGTCCGGTGAGCCGCACCCTCACCCCGTCGGCGGGGTTCAATCCCAGCGTCCTGGCGTCGGCGCGGATCGCCTCGCCCGACGCGGCGCCGGGTTCGAGCTGGGTGTAGTCCATCTTCGGATCGACCAGCAGGATCTTGCGCAGTTCGCGCCGGTCAGCCTGGCCGCCGCCGATCAGCTCGCGCCACGAGAAGAACGCCGGCTTACCCCGCTCGAGCGTCTCCAGCGCATCGGCCAGACGGCTCATCGGCAGGCTCAGCGAGGAGAGTTGCGCCTGACCGGCCGTCACCCCCTGCAAGGCCGTGTCAAGCGCGCCCATCAAGCCGCGCAGCGACGGATCGGCCGCTATCGGGCCAAGGAACGGCTCGGCGGCGATCAGCCGGTCCATGCTGTTCTTGACGTCGGCCTGGGACGAAAACAGCAGCCCTTCCCTCGCCCAGAAATCGCCGCCGTCCGGCCGGCGGACCGAGGTGAAGTGCGACGGGTCGGCCGTCAGCTTGTCCGCCAGCGCCTGCGCGCCCTCCTCGGCGAGTTCGGGCGTTGCGCCGTCGACCACCACGACGATCTGGGTGTCGGAAGTGGGGAACAGCCGGGCGAACGCCGCCTCGCCCTGGCGGTAGGCGAGCTTGGGCGAGAGCAGGTCGTCGGTATTGGTGTTGATCTCGAAGCGGACAGCGACGAACACCATCGCCGCGGCCGCCAGGGCCAGACCCGCCGCGGCGACCGCCAGCGGCCGGCGCGCGGCCTGCGCCACCAAGCGCGCGATCGCGGGGGCGCGCTGCTCGGCTTGGCTCATCGCCGCCTCAGTCGGCCGCGGCCAGGCGCCGCAGAGCGGTTTGGTCCCGGTCGCGGGCGAAGGCGGTCGCCATCGGCGCGTCCAACTCGGAGACAGCCGCGTCCTGGGTGGCCCCGGAGGCCGTGGACATCGCCACCGGCGCATCCGCCGCGGCCGGGGCGCCGTCCGCGGACGGCCCCGGCGATGGCTCCGCCGCCGGCGCTGCCTCCGGCTCGTCGATCGGCGGCAACAGCGGGGCCGCCTCGTCGCCCCGCACCTCCGCTTCGCGCGATTGCAGATAGACCGAGCGCAGCGTGGCGTACGGATCGGCGGCGTCGGCGGTAAGCGCGTCGAGGCCGGCCTGGGCGCTTAGCCGGCGGTCCAGCCCGCCCACCACCGCCTTCGAATACTGCAGGGTCAGCCGTCCCGGAAAGCGCAGCCAGGTGAAGGGGTTGAGCACCACGTCGACGCCCATGCCGATCCCGTCGCGGACCGTCGAGGGCCCGACCAAGGGCAGGAACAGATAAGGGCCCGGCTTGAAACCCCAGACCCCGAGGGTGATCCCGAAGTCGTTGTCGTGGTGCGGCATGCCGCCTTTGCCGGCGATGTCGATCGTGCCGGCCAGCCCGAACGTGCTGTTGCCGAGGAGGCGGGCGGTGTCGGTCACGCCGGCGCGCAGGCGCCCCTGCAGGACGTCGTTGGCGATCACGACCGGCTCGCTGAGGGTAGTTAATACATTGTGGATCGCCTTGCCGATCAGCCCAGGCGTCAGCGCCTGATAGATCCGCGCCAGCGGCTGCAAGTAGCTACGGTCGAGGTGCATGGCGTTGGCGTAGAAGCGCCGGTTCATGCCCTCGTACGGGTCGTCCGGCGTCTGGGCCTGGGCGTCGGCGGCGGCGAGCGAAGCCCCGAATGCGACGAGCGTGATGAGCAGACGAGGGCGCAAAGGCGGCTCCGGCGGGGGCTGCGGCGAGCTTGTTCGCAGACCGCAACGCCCGAGACAAGGGCAAGGGCGCCACGCCGCGCGAATGACCGCCCGGCGCCCGCGGATCACGCGGTGTTAACAGGTGCCCCTTATGGGTCGAACCAAGGGTGAGGACTTTGGGGGAGGAGCCAGGATGGCTCGACAGACCGACAGATCCAAGTCGGCGACGACCAAGGCTGGCTCGCGGCCGGCGGCGGCCAAGGCCGCCGTGCAACCGGCCAAGGCGGGCGCGGGCGCGCAACTGGCGGCCTTCGTGGCGCAGGCGCCGATGGCGCTCTGCATGACCGACGCGAAGCTCAACCTCCTCGAGGTCAGCCCCAAGTGGCTGCTGACCGTGAACCTTCCGCGAACGGACGTAGTCGGCCGCTCGTTGCATGACGTCCTGCCGGGATCGCGCGATCTTTGGGAAGGCAACTGGGCGAAGTGCCTGGCGGGCGAGATCATCAACGCCGAGCGGGTCTCGGTGAAGCTCCCGGACGGCTCGCGCGGCTGGTACCAGATCGAGGTGCATCCCTGGCGGGACGAAGCCGGCGCCGTCGGCGGTGCGATGATCTCCAGCCAGGATGTCACCGACCTCACCCACGCGCTGGAGGAGAGCAAGGCGTCCGAGCAGCGGCTGAATCTGGCCGCCCGGCTGGCCGACGTGCACGTCTGGGAGATGGATTTCCGCAAGAAGCAGCTGTTCAAGTTCGGGGCCGAGGACGACTTCTACGAGACCCCCAACACCTTCGAACTGCTGGCCGAGGACATCTATCGCAACATCCACCCGGACGATCGCGAGCACGCGATGGCGGCCTGGAAGGAACACGAGGAACACCCCGAGATCCCCTACAACGTCGAATACCGGATCAAGCGGTCGGACGGGAAGGAGATCTGGGGCTGCTCGACCACCGAGGTGCTGATCGACGAGAAGGGCCGGCCGAGCCGCGTGGTGGGCGCCCTGCAGAACATCACCGCCCGCAAGCGGGCCGAGGTGGCCATGGCCCGCGCCCTCGACGAAGCCGAGGCCGCCAACCGGGCCAAAAGCGAATTCCTGGCCAACATGAGCCATGAGATCCGCACCCCGATGAACGGCATCATGGGCATGAACGCGCTGCTGCTGCGCACGCCCATGACCGCGGAGCAGAAGAAGTACGCCGAGGCCGTCCGGGTCTCCGCCGACTGCCTGCTCGGCATCATCAACGACATTCTCGACATCTCGAAGCTGGAAGCCGGCAAGGTCGAGCTCGAGACAATCGACTTCACCCTGGGGTCGGTGGTCGAGGACGTGGTCGAGCTGCTCTCGCCGCGCGCCGCCGAGAAGGGGCTGGAGATCGCCTCTTTCCTCGACGACGGCGCCCGCCACGCCTTCCAGGGCGACCCCACCCGGCTGCGCCAGGTGGTGCTGAACCTGCTCTCCAACGCGATCAAGTTCACCGACAAGGGCTACGTGGCGGTCGAGGTGCGCTCGGCCGAGGCCAGGCCCGGCCAGACAGCGCTCAGGCTGGAGGTGCACGACACAGGCGTCGGGATCCCGGCCGACGCCAAGCCGCGGATGTTTCAGAAGTTCCAGCAGGCCGACGGCTCGATCACGCGCAAGTTCGGCGGCACTGGCCTCGGACTGTCGATCTGCCGCCAGCTGGTCGAGCTGATGGACGGAACCATCGGCGTCGAAGACCGCGAGGGCGGGGGCAGCGTGTTCTGGATCGAGGTCACCCTGCCCGACGCCCAGAGCGCGGCGCAGGAGCGCGCCAAGGTGCGCCGCAGCCTCAACGGCCAGAAGATCCTGATCGTCGACGACATCGAGATCAACCGCAGCATCTTCGTCCGCCAGCTGGAGGCCGAAGGCGCCGTCATGGCCGAGGCGGCGGACGGCCCGACGGCTCTGGCCGCCATCGTCACCGCCGACGCCCTCGGCGCGCCGTTCGACATGGTGCTGATGGACCACATGATGCCCGGCATGGGCGGCGACACGGTGGCCGAGAAGATCCGCGCCAACGCCGCGCTGAAACAGCCGCGGCTGATCCTGGCCTCCTCGATCGGCGAGCCGGCGCCGTCGGACCACGCCCACTGGGTCGGTTTCGACGCCTACCTGACCAAGCCGGTCCGGCATCAGGCCCTGGTCGACTGCCTGAGCCAGCTGGTCGCCGAGGCGACCGCGGCGCCCGGCGAACGGCCGGCCCCGCAGGAACCGGACCTGGTCATCGAGGCGCCGCCGCCGCGGGTCGGCGGCCGCGTCCTGCTGGCCGAAGACAACGAGATCAACGCGCTTCTGGCCACCACCATCCTGGAAGAGGCCGGCTTCACGGTCGAGGCGGTGGTCAACGGCGCGGAGGCCGTCGAAGCGGTGCGTCGCCGCGGCTTCGACCTGATCCTGATGGACGTGCAGATGCCGGTGATGGACGGCCTGCAGGCCACCCGCGAGATCCGCGCGCTCGGCGGCTATGCGGCGACGACGCCGATCGTGGCGCTGACCGCCAACGCCATGCGCGCCGACCAGGACGCCTGCCTGAACGCCGGCATGAACGACTTCGTCTCCAAGCCGCTGGACCCGGACGACTTCCTCGGCACAGTCCACCGCTTCGTGGCCGACGAAGCCCCGGCGTCCAGTCACGAAGGGCCGGCGCCGGCCGCCGAGTTCCCCGACCTGGACGACGCCCAGCTGGATGGCCTGATGAAGCTGATGCCGGCCGCGCGTCTGCGCACCATCGTCGAGGGCTTCCTGAGCGCGGCGCAGAGCCGCCTGCAGCGCATCGAAGCCTGCGCCGCCGCTGGCGACATGGTCGGCATGGCGCGCGAGGCGCACGACCTCAAGGGCGTCTCGGGCAATTTCGGCGCCCGACGGCTGCAACACCTGGCGGACCGCCTCGAGCAGGCGGCCAAGATCTTCAACAAGGAAGAGGCAAGGGTGCTGACCCAGGAAGTGCGTCGCGCCTCGATCACCGCCTGGGACCTGGTGGGTCGGCGCCTGGCGAAGCTGAGCGGGGGTCGGGATCGCGAGGTGGCTTGATGCAGCCGTCCGACGTCGCGGCCCGCAGGTCCAAGACCGTCCTGGCCGCTGACGATCAGCCGGAGAACATCATGATGCTGGAATCCCTGATCGAAAGTCAGGGGTTCGCGTTTTTCGGCGTGAACAGCGGTCCTGCGTGCCTGAGCCTGGCCCAGCGCATCAGCCCGCGGCTGATCCTGCTGGACATCCAGATGCCCGAAATGGACGGCTTCGAGACCTGCCGCCGCCTCCGCGGGATCTACGCGCTGAAGCAGGTTCCGGTGGCGTTCCTCACCGCCCGAAAGTCGGCGACCGACGTGCGCGCCGGTATGCTGGCCGGCGGCAACGACTTCATCGTCAAGCCGTTCGACCCCGAGAAGCTGGTCGCCCGGCTGATCCACTGGACGTCGCGGCGAGCCCCGGAAACCGTGTAGCGGCGCCTGAGCGGCTTGCGCCTGCATGTACGATGGGTTGAGACTGCGCCGTCTGAAACCGGAACTCGTAGCGTGGACAACCCGGCATGAAGTCGCTGCGCATCCTCGTCGTCGAGGACGAAGGCCTCGTCGCGATGCTGATCGAGGACATGCTCGACGATCTCGGCTGCGAGGTCGCCTGCTCGGCCGCCAGCGTCGCCAAGGCGCTGCAGTGGCTGGCGGAGGGCGGCGAGGCGGACGCGGCGCTGCTGGATGTCAACCTGGGCGGCGAGACGGTCTGGCCCGTGGCGGACGCCCTGGCCGCGCGCGGCACGCCGTTCGCCTTCACCACCGGCTATGGCCAGCTGAACGAGACCCGGTTCCAGCACGCGCCCCTGCTCGGCAAGCCGATCAGAGGCGAGCGCCTGGAAGAAGTGCTGCTGGGATTCGCCGCTAGCGGGTGAGACGCGTGTCCTTACGCGGCTTTCTGCAGGCTCTTGTGCAGGATGCCGATCGCCGCCTCGCGGTCGATCCGTTCGATCGCGGCGACCTCGCGGGCCATGCGATCGAGCGCCAATTCGTAGAGTTGGCGCTCGGAATAGGACTGCTCGGGCTGGCTCTCGGAGCGGTGCAGGTCGCGCACCACCTCGGCGATCGAGATCAGGTCGCCGGAGTTGATCTTGGCTTCGTATTCCTGGGCGCGGCGGCTCCACATGGTGCGCTTCACCCGGGCGCGGCCCTTCAGCGTGGTGAGGGCCTGAGAAACCACGTTGGTGGCGGCCAGCGAGCGCAGTCCGGCGGTCTTGGCCTTCTTGGTCGGCACGCGCAGGGTCATCTTCTCGTGGTCGAAGGTGATCACATAGACCTCGAGCGACAGGCCGGCGACTTCCTGGGTCTCGACGCCGACCACGGCGCCCACGCCATGGGCCGGGTAGACGACATAATCCCCGATCTTGAAATCGAGGTCGCTCTTGGTGGTCGTGGTCATGGAAGTCCTTTCAAATCGGGGCCGCGCATGCCGGCGGCGTCCAATCTCTTCTCCGAGGGCAATAGCCTTGCCTCCGCGAACGGGGCGGCTTTGCCGTCGCAACGGGTTCGGGGTCGTCCTTCGAAACGGGACGCCTTCGTCTTCGCTCAGCGCTCGAAGAGGAAGGATTGGGGCTGTGTCTGGCGATATGGGAACAAGCTGCGCCTGCCCCCATGTCGCTGGCGACCATAGCACAAAAGTCAGATGATTGAAAGGTTTGTAACGGACCGCTCGCGAGGCGCAGATATTCGCCCGCGACGCGAAACTCAGGAGCCCTTGCCGGGCTTCTCGCTGAAGTACCGCTCGAACTTGTCGGTTTCACGCTCGAAATCATCGGCGTCCGCAGGGGGCTCGCCCTTCAAGGTGATGTTCGGCCAGACCTTGGCGAAGTCGGTGTTCACCTTCAGCCACTTGCCGTCCGGATCGTCCTCGGTGTCCGGCTTGATCGCGTCCACCGGGCACTCCGGCTCGCAGACCCCGCAGTCGATGCATTCGTCCGGGTTGATGACGAGGAAGTTCTCGCCCTCATAGAAGCAGTCGACCGGGCACACCTCGACGCAATCCATGTACTTACATTTGATGCAGGGATCGGTGACGATGTAGGTCATCAGGGACTCTGGCGGTCGGGCGGGCGTGTTTGTCAGTGCGCACGCCGGCTTGTCAATGCCGACGGCCTGCGGCCGCTTGCAGCTTTCCTCATGACGACGGAGCGTCGAAGTCCGAATAGAGGGCGCGGGCTTCCGCCGGCGAGCCGCGGCGGGCGCCAAGCGCGTCGATTCTGACCGCGTGCAGCCGTCCGCCGATCGCGAAAACCAGCCCGTCGCCCGGCTTCACGGTCCGCGCGGGCTTGTCGAGCCGGGTCTGCTGACCGGCGCGGGTGAGTCGCACCCGCCCCTCCTCGATCAGCCGTGCGGCCAGCGTGCGGGTCTTGCAGAAGCGCGCGCGCCAGAGCCAGACGTCGGCGCGGACGGCGTCCTCAGCCACGGACGGCGCGCTGTCGGCGACGACGCCGCCGCTTGGCGGCCGGACGCAGCGCGGCCAGCGCGGCGAACGGCGAGGCCGCGCCCTGGCCGGCGGTCTTCGGCGTCCGCTTCGGTTCGCCGCGGCGGCGCCAGACCTGCGAGGGACCGCGGCCGACCGGCGCCCAGCCCAGAGCGCGCAACACCGCCCTGGCGTCGGCGTCGCTCCAGCCCAACTCCTCGCGCGCCTGGTCGGAGAACAGCACGCCTTCGCCCTGCCTGGCGGCGCCGCGCAGCAGCTCATCGAGCCGCTCCAGCTGTTCGACCGGAACCGCGTGACGGCCGACGACGGCCAGACCTCGCAGCGCCACGGCGCGGGCGACCGGCGCGGGCGACGGCAACGCGACCAGGCGCGCCTCCGCCGGCGTCCAGTCCGGCGCGGCGGCCAGCGCGAACGGCCGGGCGAAGCTCCGCGCCGGGCCGGCCAGCTCCGGCAGGAACAGCGCGAACGCGCCGATGCGGACGCCGAGGCTGCGCAATGCGCGGCGCTCGCCCTGGCTCAGGCTCTTCAGCTCCGCCTCCAATCCGGCGCGGGCCAGCACGCCGCCGGCCTCGATCAGCCGGTAGGCCAGGCCCCGCGGCAGGCCTTTCAGCGCGCCGGAGGCCACCGCCTCTTCCAGCTTGCGCAGCGACGGCAGCCGTCGCCCGGCCTCGGCGGCGAGAAAGGCTTCAAGTCGCCGCGCCGCGCGCTCCCGGGCCGGCGCGGCGCCCAGTTCGCCGAACAGCCGCACGCGCGGGGCGAACGGCCGGTCCCCCGCCAGCGCGCCGGCCGCCTCTCCGCGCCACAGCACGATCCCGTCCGGCGCCAGCGCGAACGCCTCGTCCGGCTCGGCGGCGAGGCGGCCGAGCCGCCGGGCGATCTCCGGGGCGACGGCGCGCTGGGCGGCGGCGCGCAGGGCCCTAGTCTCCAGCGTCGTCGCGCCGCGCTCGGCGTCGAACGCAAGGCCGTTGAGACGGCCGACGAAGTGCCCTTCCACCGTCACCGCGCCGTCGGCGGCGACGCCGGCGAGCAGCTCCTCGCCCTGGCCGAGGCCTCGCATCAGCGCGCTGGTGCGCCGGTCGATGAACCGGGCCATCAGCTTCTCGTGCAGCGTGTCGGAGAGGCGGTCTTCCAGCGCCCGGGTGACGCCCTGCCAGTGCGCCGGGTCGGCGAGCCAGTCCGGCCGGTTGGCGACGTAGGCCAGGGTGCGCACGTTGGCGAGCCGCATCGAGAGCGCGTCGATCTCGCCGTCGGCGCGGTCGACCTGGCGGTACTGGCCGGCCATCCAGGCGTCGGGCACCCGCCCGTCGCCCTCGCTCAGGTGCTCGAACAGCGTGCCGGCAAGCCGCACGTGGTCCTCCAGCGTGGTCTTGCGGAAGTCCGGCGTCTGGCAGGCGTCCCAAAGACGGAACAGCGCCGAGCGGTCGCGGCAGCGGGCGACGACCTTCTCGTCGACCGCGAGCTGGCGCAGCGTGGTCTCGTCGAGCGCCTCCTCCGAGCCTTTCAGGCCCTGGCGCGGCGCGGGCGCGGCGAGCGAGCGCAGCAGGTCGGGCAGCGAGTCGAAGTCCAGCCGGTCGTTGCGCCACAGTGCGGTGGTCACCGACTCGAAGCGGTGCTCCTCGACCTGGGTGACCAGGTCGTCGTCCATCGGCTCGCAGGCGCCGGTCACCCCGAAGGTCCCGTCGCGGCGGAAGCGCCCAGCGCGGCCGGCGATCTGGGCCACTTCGTGCGGATGGAGGCGGCGTGTGCGCCGACCATCGAACTTGGTCAGCCCGGCGAAGGCGACGTGGCCCAGGTCCATGTTGAGGCCCATGCCGATCGCGTCGGTCGCCACCAGGAAGTCGACCTCGCCGGACTGGTAGAGCGCCACCTGGGCGTTGCGGGTGCGGGGGGAGAGGTTGCCCATCACCACCGCCGCGCCGCCGCGCTGACGACGGATCAGCTCCGCGATGGCGTAGACCTCGGCCGCCGAAAAGGCGACCACCGCCGTGCGCCGGGGCAGCCGGGTGATTTTCTTCAGCCCTTCGTAGGTGAGCTTCGAGAACCGTTCGCGGGTGACGATCTCGACGCCCGGCAGCAGGCGGCGAATCAGCGGCGCCATGGTCGCCGCGCCCAGGAACATCGTCTCGTAACGGCCGCGCGCGGCCAGCAGCCGCTGGGTGAAGATGTGGCCGCGCTCGGGATCGGCGCACAACTGGATCTCGTCGACGGCGAGGAACTCGACCTCGCGGGCGAGCGGCATCGCCTCGACGGTGCAGACGAAGTAGGTCGCCCGCGGCGGGACGATCTTCTCCTCGCCGGTGATCAGCGCCACCGAGCGCTCACCTCGGGCGGCGGCGACGCGGTCGTAGATCTCGCGCGCCAGCAGCCTGAGCGGCAGGCCGATCATGCCCGAGGCGTGGCCCAGCATCCGCTCGACCGCCAGGTGCGTCTTGCCGGTGTTGGTCGGCCCCAGCACCGCGACAACGCGGGACGGCGCAAGCCCGGTGGGGCGATCACTCATGAGCAAGATTTGGGGGAAGACTCAGACGCTGGCAATCGTTGCGCCGCGCTTGGGGGCGGCATGACCAAACGTTAAGGTGACGATCGGTCACCGATTACGTAATAGGTTACACAATAGGGGTTCCAATGTCGGACTTCATCGAATTGCTCGGTCTGCCGCTGTTCGCGCACCGGCTGCGAAGACTCTCCGAGAGCCTGGTCGAGTTCAGGCCGGCAATGGCTGCCGGCAGGCGGCGTGACCGCGCCGCCCAAGGCGGGCTCGACCCTGCTGCTGCTGGCCGAACAAGGCCCGCTGAGTGTCACCGAGATCGCGACGCGGCTGCGGTTGACCCACCCCCTGATCATCAAGCTGACCCGTGAGCTCGCACAGCTTGGCCTGGTGCGGATCGAGCAGGACGCGCGCGATGGTCGGCGCCGGCCGGTGTCGCTCACCGCGGCAGGGCGGCGGCAGGCCGAGCTGGTCGCGGAAATGAACCGCCGGCTGGCGGTCGTCTACGCAGAGATCTTCGAGAAGGCCGGCGTCGACGGCTTCGCCGCCGTTGTCGCGATCGAGCGCGTCCTCGCCAACCGGGATTTCTCGCAACGCCTGGCCGAGGCGTTCGCCGGGTCGGGACAGCTGACAGAATAGGAGACGTCAATGCGCCGGAGAACCTTGATCTTCGCGGCCGCCGCAGCCGCCGCCACGCCGATCGTCGCCAGCGCCTCGGCGCGCAGGCATGCGACATCCGGCCCGCCGCGGTGGCGCGGCGTTCCAGGCGCCTCGGCGATGCTGTCCTGGCGCGGGATGCCAGCCGTCACGGTCAGCATCAACGGCAAGGGGCCGTTCACGCTTGGGGTCGATACCGGCGCGCCCGGCTACCTCAGTCTCTCCAAGCCGGTCGCCGCGGCGGCGGGGCTGACCAGCGTCGGCAAGACGGTCTCGACGGACCCCTCTGGCAAGAACCCGCTCACGGTCGAACGCTACCGAGCGCGCCAGCTGACGGTGGCCGGCGTCACCTTCTCGGACGTGGACGCCGACGAACTGCCCGCAATCGGCCCGGCCGGCGATCCGCTGGCAGGCGTGCTCGGTATCGACCTGTTCGATGCGCTGACGCTGACTCTGGACTTCAAGGGCAAGCAGGTCGCCCTGTCGCAGGTCGGTCTGCCGCCGCCGGACGGGAAGACCATCTTCGGCTACGACGCAGGCCCGCATATCCAGCTGCCCCTGCAGATCGGCGACGTGGTCACGCCAGCGCACCTCGACACTGGCCAGACCCAGATGGCGCTGATCGTGCCCGAGGAACTGGTCGGCAAGCTCGCCACCCACGGCGTCCCCACCAAGATCGGCGTCGCCCGCACCGTGACCCAGGCGATGGACATCTTCAGCATCGCCCTCGACGCGCCGGTGCGTCTGGGCGAGGTGCGGTTCCCCGTGACCAGCGTCACCTATCCGACCGTGGTCCCGATCGCCAACCTGGGCTCGACCGCCCTGCAGACGATGAGCCTGACGATCGATCGGCCGGCGCGGCGCGTGCGGTTCACCGCCTGACCGGCGGCCGTCAGTCGAGCGTGCGCTGGTAGCGGGCGATGGCCAGCGCGGTGACGACGCAGACGAAGACCCCGAGCGCGCCAAGACTGGGCCAGGCGTCGGCGAGCGACTGGCCCTTCAGCAACGCGCCGCGCACGATGCGCAGGAAGTGGGTCACCGGGATCGCGGTCCCGATCACCTGGGCCCAGAGCGGCATGCCGCGGAACGGGAACATGAACCCCGAGAGCAGGATCGAGGGCAGGATGTAGAACACCGCCATCTGCATCGCCTGCAGTTGGCTGCGCGCCACGGTCGAGATCAGGAAGCCCAGCGCCAGGCTGCCGACGATGAACAGGAAGATGCCGGCGCCGAGGCCGATCCAACCGCCTTGCATCGGCACATGGAACAGACTCGCCGCCAGGAAGAGCACGATCGCGGTCTGGATCAGGCCGACGATGACGTAAGGCGCGAGCTTGCCGACCATCACCTCCAGCGGTTCGACCGGCGTGGAGAGCAAGAACTCCATCGTGCCGCGCTCGCGTTCGCGGGTCACCGCCAGGGCGGTCATCATCACCAGCGTCATCGACAGGATCACGCCCAGCAGGCCCGGCACGATGTTGTAGGCGCTGATGGAGTCGGGGTTGTAGCGGTTGTGGACCACGACGCTGAACGGCTGACTGACCTGGCCGCGGGCCGCCGGCAGGCCGGCGAGGTCGCGCGCCAGGGCCTGGGCCGGCAGGCCGGCAAGCGCGGCCACCGCGCCCTGCGTCGCCGTCGGATCGCTGGCGTCCGCCTCGACGAGGATCTGCGGATCGTCGCCCCGGATCACCCGGCGGCTGAAATCGCCCGGAATCGTCACCGCAAACTGGACCTGGCCCTTGCGCAGCAGGGTGTCGAGGTCGCTCGGCGAGCGGGCCACCGCGGTGACGTCGAAGAAGGCGCTGTTGCGCAGGGCCGCCAGCACCGAGCGGGCGAAGACGGTGTCTTCCTGCACCAGCACCGCGGTCGGCAGGTGGCGCGGCAGGTCGTTGATCGCGTAGCCGAACAGCAGCAGCTGCACGACCGGCAGGACGAGGATCATCGCGTAGGTCAGCCGGTCGCGGCGCAACTGGGTGAACTCCTTGGCCAGCACCGCCAACACCCGCGAGAGCGAGAAGAAGCTCATGCCGCCTCGGCGCCGGCGAATGACCCTTCCCCCCAGGGGGAAAGCGGCGAGCCGCGCGAAGCGCGCTCCGCCGATGGGGGAACGGTGCCGGCGGCAAGAGCCCCCATCGGCGACGCGTTGCTGCGCAACGACGCGCCGCTTTCCCCCACAGGGGGAAGGGTTTGAAGCCGCAGTCGAGTTTAACGGTGCGATCGCTCATGCCGCCTCGGCGCCGGCTTCGTTCATCAGGTGGATGAAGACGTCCTCCAGCGTCGCCGGCGCCTCGCGCCAAGCGAACGGCGCGCGGCGGTAGGGGGCGATAGCCGCCTCCAACGCGGTGCGGTCGGGGCCGGCGACGTGCAGCGCCTGGCCGAACGCCGCCGCGGTCTCGACGCCGGGTTTCGCGGCGATCTCGCCCGCCAGCTGACCGATGCCCTCGCCCTCGCCGACGAGGGTGACGAGCCGGGCGTTCTGCAGCACCTCCGCCACCGTTCCGCGCGCCAAGAGGCGGCCATGCAGGATGTAGGCGATCTCGTGACAGCGCTCGGCCTCGTCCATGTAGTGGGTGGAGACGAGCACCGTGAGGCCGGCGGCGGCCAGGCGGTGAATCTGGTCCCAGAAGGTGCGGCGGGCGCGCGGATCGACGCCGGCGGTCGGCTCGTCGAGCAGCAGCAGCTGCGGCTCGTGCAGGGTCGCGCCCGCCAGCGCCAGCCGCTGCTTCCAGCCTCCCGAGAGCGCTCCGGCCAGTTGGGCGCGGCGTTCGACCAGTCCCAGCGTCTCCAGCGCCGCCTGCACCCGCTCGCGCCGCCGGTCGAGACCATAGACGCGGGCGATGAAGGTGAGGTTCTCCTCGATGGTCAGGTCCTCATAGAGCGAGAATCGCTGGGTCATGTAGCCGGTGCGGCGCTTGACCTCGTCGGACTGCCGCCGGATGTCGAAGCCGAGGCAGGTTCCCTCGCCGGCGTCAGGGGTGAGCAGGCCGCAAAGCATGCGCAGCGTCGTGGTCTTGCCGGCGCCGTTCGGGCCCAGGAAGCCGCAGATCCGGCCGGCCTCCAGCTGGATCGTCGCGCCGTCGACCACCGTCTTGTCGCCGAAGCGCTTGGAAAGACCCCTGACGTCGATCGCCAGGGTCATGGCGCGAGCGGCTCGACGTCGACCGGCAGGCCGGGCGTCAGGCCGCGCGGGTTGGCGGGACGCGCCTCGACCAGGAACACCAGCCGGTCGCGCGACTGCAGGCTGTAGATCACCGGCGGGGTGAACTCCGGCCTCGGGCTCACATAGTTGATGGTGGCGGCGAGACTGGCCGGGCAACCGTCGCAGCCGAAGCGCACCTGGCGGCCGATCTGGTAGAGCGCGACCTCGCGCTCGGGAACGAAGAAGCGCAGGCGCACCCGATCGTCCGGCAGCAGCGAGACCACCGGCTGGTTCGCGCCCGCCCACTCACCAGTCTGGAAGAACACGTCCTCGACCCGCGCCGCGACCGGCGCAACCGGCGCGGCCTGGTCCAGCCGAGCGGCTGCGTCGGCCCGCGCCGCCTCGGCCTGGTTGAGCTGGCCGCCGGCGCCGCCGATCTGCGCCGCCGCGGCGTCGGCCTGGCGCTGCGCCGCCGCCAGCGCCGCGCGGGCGCTCTCGGCGGCCGCCCGCGCCTTGTCGGCGTCCTGCTGCGAGATCGCGCCGTGACCAAGGGCGATCAGCCGCTCGGCGCGGGCGGCCTCGCGGTCGGCCTCCGCGGCGTTGGCCCGCGCCGCCGCGACGTTCGCCGCGAGCTGGGCGCGGGTGTGCTCGGCCACTGCGATCGCCGAGCGCGCCTGGGTGATCTGGCCCCCGGCCTGCGCCTGGGCGGCGGCCAGTGTGCGAGTGTCGACCACGAAGAGCGGCGCGCCGGCCGCGACGCGGTCGCCGCGTTCGACCGAGACCTGGGTCAACCGCCCCGAGATCGGCGCTGCGAGGTAGAGCGGCTCGCCTTCAATATAGCCGGAGAGCTTGTTCGTCGGCCGCCAATGCGGCGCCAGCGCCACCACCGCCGCCAGCGCGACGGCGGCGAGGCCCAAGACGACGATGATCAGCCGCTGGGGGTTCATCGGAGGCGAGATGACGTGGGCACGGCGCTTAATAACTCTCCGGTCAGTTAGCGGCAACCGCGGCGCGACCGGCGGCTCGAACAAAAGGTTCACGAGCTCTGAACGCTTATGGTTAACAGGCGGAACGGGGGTGAAACGAACCGTGTCCGAATCACTTACCGCGTCCGATTCAAGCTTTGTTCCCTACAAGCCCTTGTATCTGAATCAGTTTTGGACACTAGACGCGGGCCGGCTGCGTTCCGCCTCTCGCGGCTCGGATTGCGGTGGCGAGCGGCGACGATCGCGCCAGTTTCCGCCGGGGCCGGGCCGCCCGGCGCCGCCCGTTTGAGCGGATCGGCGAAAGCGGCGCCCGCCGCGACGCCCGCGGCGCCTTTCCCGATCGGAAACCTGCTATAGCGCGCCCAGAAACGGGAGAAACGCCCCAGCTCATGCCCCCCGCGCCCGGCATCGCCACTCGCGGACCCCGCAGCCTGCTTCGCCAGATCCGCGAAGCCATGGCGGGCGCGCGTCCGGCGCAGGGCAAGCTCGACATGGTGGCGCGGATCATCGCGGTGTCGATGGTCGCCGAGGTCTGCTCGCTCTACCTGGCGCGCAAGTCGGGCGAGATGGAGCTGTTCGCCACCGAGGGCCTCGACCCCTCCGCCGTGCACGTCACGCGGCTGAAGCCGGGCGAGGGCCTGGTTGGCGAGATCATGCGCCTGGGCCGCCCCCTGAACCTTTCCGACGCCCCGGCTCACCCCGCGTTCTCCTACCGGCCCGAGACCGGCGAGGACCCGTTCCACTCGTTCCTCGGCGTGCCGCTGCTGCGCGGCGGGCGGGCGATCGGCGTGATCGTCGTGCAGAACCGCACCAGTCGCGTCTACGGCGAGGACGAGGTCGAGGACCTGCAGATCATCGCCATGGTGCTGGCCGAGATGGTCGCCGCCGGCGACCTGCTCGACCCTGCCCAGTTGAAGGACGTCGAGCTGGCCCCGCAGCGGCCCGAGCGGCTGCGCGGGCAGAAGCTGGCAGACGGCCTGGCGCTCGGGATCGCCGTGCTGCACGAGGCGCCGATGGCGATCGGCAAGCTGCTGAGCGACGACCCGGTCGCCGAGGAGGCCCGGCTGAACGCCGCCATCACCGAGCTGCAGGCCCAGATCGACGAGATGCTCGAGGGCCACCAGGCGGTGTTGGGCCCCAGCTACGAGCTGCTCGAGACCTACAAGATGCTGGCCTACAGCCGCAGCTGGAACCACTCGCTGACCGAGGCGGTGCGCTCTGGCGTGACGGCCGAGGTGGCCGTCGAGCGGGTGCGCTCCGAGCATCGCGCCAGCCTGGGCCAGGCCCGCGACCCTTACCTGCGCGAACGGGTCCACGACCTCGAGGACCTCAACGACCGCCTGCTGCGCCACCTGGCCGGCGACGGCGGCAAGGCCCGGACGCTGCCCGACGACGCGATCCTGATCGCGCGCAGCCTTGGCCCCGCCGAGTTGCTGGAATACGACCGCGGCAAGCTGAAGGGGCTGCTGCTCGAGGAGGGCTCGACCGCCAGCCACGCCGCCATCGTCGCGCGCGCCCTCGACATCCCCTGCGTCGGGCGGCTGTCCGGCCTGCGCGACAAGGTCAGCGAGGGCGACCGGGTGATCGTCGACGCCGAGAGCGGCGAGGCCTATCTGCGGCCCCGGCCCGACGTCGTCACGGCCCTGAAGGCGCGCCTCGGTGTGCGGCAGCAACGCCGCGCCGAGTTCGCCCGGCTGCGCGACACCCCCGCCTTCACCCGCGACGGGGCCAAGATCACCCTGCTGATGAACGCCGGCCTCGCCGTCGATCTGGAGGCGCTGCCGGAAACCGGGGCCGAAGGCATCGGCCTCTTCCGCACCGAGTTCCAGTTCATGGTCTCGGAGAACCTGCCGCGCCGCGACGCCCAGGCCGCGCTCTACTCGCGGGTGCTGGAGGCGGCGGGCGAGTTGCCGGTCACGTTTCGCACGCTCGACCTCGGCGGTGACAAGGTGTTGCCGTATCTGGAGGCCGAACACGAAGACAACCCAGCGCTCGGCTGGCGGGCCATCCGCATGGGCCTCGATCGCCCAGCGCTGCTGCGGCAGCAGTTGCGTGCGCTGATCGCCGCGGCGCGTGGACGGCCGCTTCGGGTGATGTTCCCGCTCGTGGCCTCGGTCGACGAGTTCCGCGCCGCCCGCGCGCTGGTTGACGTCGAACTGACCTGGGCCCAGCGCCGCGGCCGCCCGCCGCCGTCGCGACTGGACGTCGGGGCGATGATCGAGGCGCCGGCGGTTCTTTGGCACCTCGACGCGCTGCTGCCGATGACCGACTTCGTCTCGGTCGGCACCAACGACCTGATGCAGTACCTGTTCGCCGCCGACCGCGGCAATCCGCGGGTCGCCGACCGCTACGATCCGCTATCGCCGCCGGCTTTGCGGGCGCTGAAGCGGATCCAGGAGGCGTGCGTCGAAACCGGAACGCCGGTTTCCGTCTGCGGCGAGATGGCCGGGCGCCCGCTGGAAGCCTTTGCGCTGGTCGCCCTCGGCTTCGATGCGCTCTCGATGCCGCCGATGGGGATCGGGCCGGTGAAACAGATGGTGCTGTCCTGCGACCGCGAGGCGGCGAGACGTGGAATCGAAGCTTTGCTGAAAGCCTTGCAGGGCTCCGTGCGTAACGAACTGGAGACTTTGGCGCGAAAGCTTTATGTCGCAGTCTGAAAATGAGACTACGACGTTGGAATCACGCGGTTCCATTGATAACTATAAGACGTCGTTAACTCTCGCCGCCTTAGCGTGCCGAACTTCCGCCATCGTTGGCGCGGAGCGTGGGGTAAGTCGGGGATTCGAATCGGTATGCCTCTCGATACGGGCGTCTTCGCAGACGGGCCTCGCCCCGACGCCGAGCAGCTCAAGCGTCCGCGTCCATCGCTCGATCCGACGGTCGACATCGGCGCGGCCCTGAGCGGCGCGCGCCGCAGCCTGGGGATGTCCCTCGAGCAGATCGCCGAGACCACCCGCGTTCGGGTCCGCCACCTGGAAGCACTGGAGACTGGCCGGTTCGACCAGTTGCCATCTCGCCCTTTCACCATCGGCTACGTCCGCGCCTACGCCAAGGCGCTGGGACTCGACGCGGACGCCACCGCCGCGCGGTTCCGCACCGAACACCCGAGCCCGGACGACGACGAGTTGCGCTCGCCGGTCGGCGTGCGGCACGAGAAGAAGCAGGGTTACGGCCCGCTGATCTACGCCGCCGTCGGTCTTGCGGTCGTCGCGGTGGTCGGCTGGAACGTCGCCCAGCACGTGATGGCCGCGCCGGCGCCCAAGGGGGCGTCCGTGGCCGCAAGCCACGCCGCCGCCCTGGCGCAGGCGAACACCGCCGTCGGCGGGCCGTATAACCTGCAGGCACCCCTGCCCGCGCCGCCTGAGGCGACTGCGCCGGCGCCCTACGTCACCCCGGTGGCCGGCGCGGACGCCAACGCTATCAAGCCAGTGGAAACCGTGAACACGGCGCCGTTCTCCCCGCAAGGGACGATCTTCAGCTCGGCCGGCGCCGCCTCGCCGTTGATCATCCAGGCCAGGAAGTCGATATCGCTCGAGGTCCGCGGACCGGGCGGCTCAGTCTATTTCGCCCGCGAGCTCTCCGCCGGGCAGGCCTATCGCGTGCCCGCCCTCCCCGGCCTCACCGCCGAGGTCTCCAACCCGGCGAGCGCCGAGCTGTTCGAGAACGGCGTCTCCAAGGGCGTGTTCACGGCGACGCTGACGCCGCTGAAAACGGTCGGCTAGTCACCGGCCGGCCACTGGCGGCGCGCGGCCGGCTCGCTTATCCTAAGACCGACATGACCGCACAAGATCACACCCACGTCCGTCCCTGGCGGGCGATCGAACGGCGCAAGAGCCGCCAGATCCACGTCGGCTCGGTGCCGGTCGGCGGCGACGCGCCTATCACCGTCCAGTCGATGACCAACACGGTCACCGGCGACGCCGAGGCCACGATCCGCCAGATCCGCGAGCTGGAGGAGGCCGGCATCGATATCGTGCGGGTCTCCTGCCCCGACGAAGCCGCGACCGCCGCCCTGCCCAAGATCGTCAAGGCGTCCAAGGTGCCGATCGTCGCGGACATCCACTTCCACTACAAGCGCGGCATCGAGGCGGCCAAGGCCGGCGCGGCCTGCCTGCGGATCAACCCTGGCAACATCGGCTCGGCGCAGCGGGTGCGCGAAGTGATCAACGCCGCCCGCGACCACGGCTGCTCGATGCGGATCGGCGTCAACGCCGGCTCGCTGGAGCCGCATCTCTTGGAGCAGTACGGCGAGCCATGCCCCGAGGCGATGGTGCAGAGCGCGCTCGACCACGCCAAGATCCTGCAGGACCACGACTTCCACGAGTTCAAGATCAGCGTGAAGGCGTCCGACCTGTTCCTGGCGGTGGCGGCCTATCAGCAACTGGCGGAGGCGGTCGACTGTCCGCTGCACGTCGGCATCACCGAGGCCGGCCCGACCCGCTCGGGCACGATCAAGTCGGCGATCGGCATGGGCTCGCTGCTCTGGGCCGGCATCGGCGACACCATCCGCGTCTCGCTCGCCGCCGACCCGGTGGAAGAGGTCAAGGCCGGTTTCGACATCCTGAAGTCGCTCGGCCTTCGCCACCGCGGCGTCAACATCATCGCCTGCCCGTCCTGCGCGCGGCAGGGCTTCAACGTGATCGAGACCGTCGGCAAGCTGGAGGAGCGGCTGGCGCACATCGCGACGCCGATGAGCCTGTCGATCATCGGCTGCGTGGTGAACGGCCCGGGCGAGGCGCTGCTGACCGACGTCGGCTTCACCGGCGGCGGCAAGGGCGCAGGCATGGTCTACCTGGCCGGCAAGGCCGACCACAAGCTGGACAACGAACACATGGTCGACCACATCGTCGAGCTGGTCGAGGCCAGGGCGGCCGAACTCGCCGCAGCCGACGCGAAGGCGCTGCAAGCGGCCGAATAATCGTCGAAGAGACTGGGCGACAGAATAATGACGCCCCCGTCACTCTTGCGCGGGCCGCCTGACCCTGCTTAGGGTTGCGCCGCCACTTAGGGAGCTACACAACGATGTCCGTCGACGGCACCTGGAAGACCACGATCAATTCGCCGATGGGCGTGCAGCAAGGCACCCTCACCGTCAAAGCCGACGGCGCGGCCTTCACCGGCACGATGGGCGGCGCGCAGGGCACGCAGGAAATCTCCGGCAAGGTCGATGGCGACACCCTGACCTGGGGCGCCAAGCTGACCCAGCCGTTCCCGATCGACCTGGAATTCACCGTCACGGTGGCCGGCGACAAGATGACCGGCTCGGTGAAGGCCGGCGCGTTCGGTTCGTCGCCGCTGACGGGCGAACGGGCCTAGTCCATTCCGGCGACGCTCCTCGCCGCCTGGAAAGCCGCCACCCAGCGGCTCGCCCAGGTCGGCGTGGAAAGTCCGACTATCGACGCGCGGCTGCTGCTCGAGGCGGCCGCGCCGGTGAGTCGCGCCGAGATCCTGGCCGACCCGCACCGGGAACTTGACGCCGACGCCCAGGCGCGGCTGGAAGCCTTCGTGGTGCGCCGCGAGCGCCGCGAACCGGTCAGTCAGATCCTGGGCCGCAAGGGCTTCTGGACGTTGGTGCTGAACGTCGGTCCCGGCGTTCTGAGCCCGCGCCCAGAGACCGAGACCATCCTCGATGTCGTGCTCCCGGCGTTTCCGCCGGAGCGCGCGTTCAGCGTGCTGGACCTAGGGGTCGGCTCGGGCGCAATCCTGCTCTCGATCCTGTCCGAGCGGCCAAAGGCCAAGGGTCTCGGGGTCGACGTCTCGGAAGAGGCGCTCGCCGTCGCCCGCGACAACGCCGCCCTGCTCGGACTGGAGCGACGCGCGGCGCTGCTGCGCACCGACTGGACCGCCGGCCTCGCCGACGCATCGTTCGACCTGGTGGTCTCGAACCCGCCCTACATCCGGACCGCCGACATAGAGACCCTGGCGCCGGAGGTCCGCGACCACGAACCGCGGCTGGCGCTCGACGGCGGGGCGGACGGCCTGGACGCCTACCGGCGGCTGGCGCCGGAGATCCTGCGCGTGCTGCGCCCTGGCGGCCTGTTCGCCGTCGAGGTGGGGATCGGTCAGGCCGAAGCGGTCAGGACGCTGTTCCAGTCGGCCGGCGCGGACGACCTGGCGGTGCACAACGACCTGGCGGCGCGCCCGCGGGTCGTCGCCGGCGGCAAGAAAGCCCTTGGAAACTAGCGGTCGAGTCGCTACATCTTAAAGCGTCTCCTCCTAGAACCGTCGGAGTCGAGGTCTAGCGCCGATCCATATGATCGACGCGAAGGCGCTCCGGCAGGCGCCGCGAAGCGCGCCCGGGACGCTCGCTGGAGACAGGGAACCTAAAGCGTTTTCGGACACTCAACCGGGCAGGAACGCCCGCTACTCGATGGAAACCGCAGGTCCGCCGCTGGCTTTCGCCAGACGGCGCCGGGTGATCCTCAACAGGTCGGCCAAATATGAGAGATTTCAAGGGGATGAAGCGTCAGCGCAACCGCGGTCGCGGCGGCGGTGGAGGCGGTGGCGGCGGCGGCGGCAAGCCGCAGCACAACGCCAACCGGGCGTTCGACTCCAACGGCCCCGATGGCGTGAAGGTGCGCGGGGCGGCGCAGCACATCTTCGAAAAGTATTCGCAGCTGGCCCGCGACGCCGGATCCGCCGGCGACCGGGTGCTGGCGGAGAACTACCTGCAGCACGCCGAGCACTATTTCCGGGTGCTGCGCGCGATGCAGCCGCAGCGGCCCGTTTCCGAGATCATGGGCCGCGACCAGTTCGTCTCCGGCTATGACATCGATTTCGAGGATGAAGGCCAGAACGCCGAGGAAGGCGCCGAGGCGGAGGCTGAAGGCGCCGCCGACGGCCGCCGCGACGGCGGGCAATGGCAACGAGACGAGCGTCCGCGCGACGATGCGCGGCAGGGCGAATACCGCCAGCGCGAGGACCGGCCCCGCGACGACCGCCAACAGAACGATCGCCCGCGGGACGAATATCGCCAGCGCGACGATCGCGGCCAGGGCGAGTTCCGGCCGCGCGAGGACGGGCGTCAGGGCGAATATCGCCAACGAGACGAGCGTCCCAGAGACGAGCGCCCCAGGGACGAGCGCCCCAGAGACGATCGGCCGCGGGATGATCGCCCGCGGGACGACCGCTACCAGGGCGACCGTCAGGGCCGCTACGCCCGTGACGACCGTCCGCGGGAGGACCGCCCCCGTGAGGACCGTCCCCGTGATGATCGTCCCCGGGATGACCGCCAAGGCCGCTTCCAGAGCGATCGTCAGCCGGGCCGCCAGGACTTCCGAGATCGCCCCGAGCGCGATCCGCTGGGCGTGATCGAACCGCAGGCGACCCCGATCACCGCCGCAACCACTGCGCCGGCGCCCGCTTACGAGCCGCGCGAAAGCGCCGGCGGCGTGCTGCGCGGCGAGGACGGGACGATGAGCCACGCGCCGGCGTTCCTGCAGCCCGCCACCAGAGCCGAACCGCGCGCCGATGCGCCCGACGACGAGCCGGCGGAAGCCCGCCGCCCGCGCCGTCGGCGTGCGCCGCGCACGTTCGAGCCGGGCGAGACCGCGCCGGCGGAGGCCGACGAGGGCTGAGCACACCGGGCCCGGGCCCGCTTCGCCCTGCTAGACAACCGGCTGACGGACGGCGCTGGGAATGACCCAGGCCGAACTGGGGCAGGCGGGTCCGGTGGCGCGACCGCAGCCGCTCAGCCCACCTGCCGGTTAGATTTCACATTGCTCTTCAGCGGCTCGGGAAAGTCCGCCTCGTCCATCATCACCCCGTAGGCGTCGCGGTGGCTGCGGTTGAGATAGACGATCGTGTACTGGGCCGATCCGTCGGCGGTCCAGCCGCTTGGGCTCGACGGATCCACCCGGCCATCCGCCTTGATGAAGCGCTTGTCCCGCTGCACCGCCCGCTGAAAGCCCCGGATCGCCTCGGCGGTGCGAGGGCCGTAGAGGCCGTCCCGCTTCAGATATCCGGTGATCGGCGTGCCGTCGTCCTTGCAGATATTCATCGGCAGCAGCAGCGTGTTGATGGCGTGCTGCACCAGCTGCACGTCGGCCCGGTGGTTGCGGCAATTGGGCCCGACGGCGAACGAGATGTCGTAGATCCACCGGATGCCGACACCCTCAGGCATGTTGTGCACGAACGCCATGCGCGTCCTCCGGGGCGGCCGTTGCAGGTCCGTCGCGATCGCATAACCTTGTCGTTCCGGGATGTCACCGCCGTCGGTCGCAGGCAGCGGCCGTCGTCCATGTCTCGCGCTCGAACGCCAGGCGCGCCCTAGCCGGAGGCGGGCAGTTGGTCCTTGCGGCCGAGCCAGGCGAGGTTCGGCAGCGCGGGCAGGGCCGGGAGCGCGGGCAGCTTGAACGCCGGCTTCGCGGGCGGCGGCGCCGGGATGCAGCACTCGAGCGCGCTCATCAGCACGTCGATCGGCCCGTCGTTGAGGAAGTGGTTGGCGCCCGGCACGCGCACGAACCGCATGGGGCCTCGCGTGCGGGCTTCCTTGACCAGCCGTTCGGCCATCTCGATCGGCGCGAAATCATCGGCGTCGCCGTGGATCACGTGCACCGGCACGTGCAGGCGCTTCAGCGCCTGGCGCATGTGCACCAGCTGGGCCTGCTGGCCGCTGACCTCGAGGATCGCGTGGCGCAGATCGCGCGGGATCAGGCTCAGCACTCGCATGCCGAGGTCAACCAGGAAGCGGGCGGTCGGGCCGGTGTGGCCGAGAAAGCTGGAGAGCAGCACGACGCCGGCCAGGGGCTTGGGGCTCTTGGCGGCCATCACCGTGGCGATCGCCGCACCGTAGGACTGGCCGACCAGCAGGATCTTCTGACCGGGCGCGGCTTCCAGCAGCGGCGACAGCGCCAGCGCCTGCAGGCGGATGTCGGGCACGCAGGTGGCCGGTTCGCTGGCTGCAAAGCCTGGGCGGTCGACCACGATCATTTCGCGATCCTGCGGCAGGGCCGCCAGCACCGGCGCCCAGTATTCGGCCCAACAGGGCGCGCCGGGGACGACGACGATCTTCAGCGGGGCGGGTCGCTCGCGGACCGTCGTCAGCGCGCTGATCTTCCAGCCGATGCCGCCGCCGGCCTCGAAGGTGATGCGCTTCATCACCGTTTCGGGATAGTCCTTGGAGGTCGGCATATGCTCGGTGCGCCCGGTCGCGGCGCTCTCGATGCATGCCCAACCCAGACCCAGAACGCCTCTCGGCCTCCTCCTTGCCACGGTGTTCCTCCTTTCTACGACTGGCTGTCTCCCAACGCCTCGACGGCGCGCCGGTTCAAATCAGCCTCACGGAACGAACCAGATGATGCTGCCTCAACAGCGCTTAAAGGCCGGTGACCCGGCTGTTGTTCTAGGTTCACATACGCAGTGGCGCGTCGTCGCACGCGGCGCCTGCCAGAAAGAGCGAAACCGTTGTTCGCGAACGACGATACGGGAATCCCCTGGGGCCGGACTTGTGTGTCCCTGGCGCCACACTACATCGGGACAGACGGTTTGCGCTTGATCAAGGCGGACCGAGCCAATCCGCCTACCTGAGGGGATGCCATGAACATCGATCTCTATTCCGACCGCGCCAAGCAGGCGATCCAGTCGGCGCAATCGCTGGCGCTCGCGCGCCGCCACCAGCAGCTCGGACCCGAACACCTGCTGAAGGTGCTGCTGGAGGAGAAGGACGGGCTGTCCCGCGCGCTGATCCAGAGCGCCGGCGGGCGGCCCGACGCCGCCGACCAGGCAGTGGAAGCCCTGCTGGCCAAGTTGCCCAAGGTCGAGGGCGGCTCCGGCCAGCTCTACATGAAGCCCGAGACGGCCAGCGTGTTCGCCAAGGCCGAAGCCGACGCCAAGGCCGCGGGCGACGCGTTCGTCACCACCGAGCGGCTGCTGATCGCGATCGCCAAGGAAGGCGGCGACGCCGCCAAGGCCCTGAAGGACGCCGGCGCCACGTCCGCCGGGCTGGAAAACGCCGCCGTCGCCGTGCGCAAGGGCCGCACCGCCGATTCCGCCTCGGCCGAGGAAGGCTACGATGCGCTCAAGCGCTACGCCCGCGACCTGACCCAGGCCGCCCGCGACGAGAAGCTCGACCCGGTGATCGGCCGTGACGAGGAGATCCGCCGCACCATCCAGGTGCTGGCCCGGCGCACCAAGAACAACCCGGTGCTGATCGGCGAGCCCGGCGTCGGCAAGACCGCCATCGTCGAGGGCCTGGCCCTGCGCATCATCAACGGCGACGTGCCGGAGTCCCTCAAGGACAAGAAGCTGATGGCGCTCGACATGGGCAGCCTGATCGCCGGCGCGAAGTACCGCGGCGAGTTCGAGGAGCGGCTGAAGGCGGTGCTGAACGAGGTGACCGCCGCCGAGGGCTCGATCATCCTGTTCATCGACGAGATGCACACGCTGGTCGGGGCCGGCAAGACCGACGGGGCGATGGACGCCTCCAACCTGTTGAAGCCGGCGCTGGCGCGCGGCGAGCTGCACTGCGTCGGCGCCACCACGCTCGACGAGTACCGCAAGCACGTCGAGAAGGACGCAGCGCTGGCCCGCCGGTTCCAGCCGGTGTTCGTCGGCGAGCCGACGGTGGAAGACACCGTGTCGATCCTCCGCGGGCTGAAGGAGAAGTACGAGGTGCACCATGGCGTGCGCATCTCCGACAGCGCCATCGTCGCCGCCGCCACCCTCTCCAACCGCTACATCACCGACCGCTTCCTGCCCGACAAGGCGATCGACCTGATCGACGAGGCGGCCAGCCGTGTGCGGATGGCGGTCGATTCCAAGCCCGAGGAACTGGATGAGATCGATCGCCGGATCGTGCAGCTGAAGATCGAGCGCGAGGCGCTGACCAAGGAGCACGACGCCGCCTCCAAGGCCCGGCTGGAGAAGCTGGAGGACGAGCTCGACGACCTCGAGGGCCAGTCCGAGGAGATGACCGCCCGCTGGCGCGCCGAGAAGGACAAGGTCGGCCAGGCCGCCCAGGCCCGCGAGGCGCTGGACCGCCTGCGCGCCGAGCTGGCCGCCGCCCAGCGCCGCGGCGACCTGCAGCGCGCCTCGGAGATCGCCTACGGCGAGATCCCGGTGCTGGAGAAGCGGCTGGCCGAGGAGGAGAAGGAGGACACCGCCGCCCTCACCCCCGAGGTGGTCGACGCCGAGCAGATCGCCGCGGTCGTCTCGCGCTGGACCGGCGTGCCGGTCGAGAAGATGCTCGAGGGCGAGCGTGAAAAGCTGCTGCGGATGGAGGATGACCTGCGCAGGCGCGTGGTCGGCCAGGAGGAGGCGCTGCTGGCGGTCTCCGACGCGGTGCGCCGCGCCCGCGCCGGGCTGAACGACCCCAACAAACCGATCGGCTCGTTCCTGTTCCTCGGCCCCACCGGCGTCGGCAAGACCGAGCTGACCAAGGCGCTGGCCGAGTTCCTGTTCGACGACGAGTCGGCGATTACCCGGCTCGACATGAGCGAATACATGGAGAAGCACTCGGTCAGCCGCATGATCGGCGCGCCTCCCGGCTACGTCGGCTACGACGAAGGCGGAGCGCTGACCGAAGCGGTGCGCCGGCGGCCCTACCAGGTGGTGCTGTTCGACGAGGTCGAAAAAGCCCACCCGGACGTCTTCAACGTGCTGCTGCAGGTGCTGGACGACGGGCGCCTGACCGACGGCCAGGGCCGCACCGTCGACTTCAAGAACACGCTGCTGGTGATGACCTCGAACCTAGGCTCGGAATTCCTGGCCAGCGACGCGGTCGCCGACCACGAGGCCTCGGTCGAGGCGGTGCGACCGCTGGTGATGGACGCGGTGCGCAAGCACTTCCGGCCCGAGTTCCTGAACCGGATCGACGAGATCGTGCTGTTCCAGCGGCTCGGCCGCGAGCAGATGGGCTCGATCGTGCAGATCCAGCTCAGCCGGGTGGAGAAGCTGCTGGCCGACCGCCGGATGGCGATCCACCTCGACGACGGCGCCCTGCACTGGCTGGGCGAGCGCGGCTACGACCCCGTCTATGGCGCGCGCCCGCTGAAGCGCGTGATCCAGAAGGAGCTGGTCGACCCGATCGCCAGGAAACTGCTCGCTGGCGAGCTGGAGGACGGCAGCGTGATCGAGGTCACCAACGGCGGCGACGAACTGCGCATCGGCAGAGCGGCGGTGCACTGAGCCGTCGCCTAACTACGGACCCGAGCTAGCGCCTCATCGGCCGCGTCCGAGCGCGAGCCAGACAGCTGCGGCGCCCGCTCCGATCCTCAGAGCCGCATCAGGGCCCGGGCTTCGGCGGTGACCGGCGCAAAGTGAGCGACCAAGCGTGGGCCCTGCCAGACATCCAGCGCCAGGGCGTGCTCGAGCGAACCGGCCAGATCGATCGCGGCGTCGTCGTCGGGAAGATCGACGCGCTGGCGCTCGCGGACGGCGCCGCGGTTGTCGAGAAAATCGATCTGGTAGATGGTCACGGGGGGTCCTTTAGCCTTTCCCATGTCAGCATGAGCCGGGCCTGGCGTCTTTGATCCCGCGCAAAGAACGGACCCGGCGGCGGGTTTGACCTTTTCCGCCACACCGCCTCAGCCGGCCGGCGCGTCCTCCGCCGCCAGTGCGGTCTGCTTGGCCCACTTGTAGTCGGCCTTGCCGTTCGGCGCGCGCCGCACCTCGCCGACCACGACCACCCGCCGGGGCAGCTTGTAGCCCGCCACCCGGGTGCGGGCGAACTCCAGCACCGCCGGCTCGTCGAACGCGCGGCCCTCGCACAGCGACAGCACCGCCGTCACCCGCTCGCCGAAGCGCGGGTCGGGCACGCCCACCACCAGGCAGTCGAAGATGTCCGGATGAGCCTTGAACGCCTCCTCGACCTCTTCCGGATAGACCTTCTCGCCGCCGGTGTTGATGCACACCGAGCCGCGGCCCAGCAGGATCAGGCTGCCGTCGGCGGCCACCTTGGCGAAATCGCCGGGGAACGAGTAGCGCACGCCGTCGATGGTCCGGAACGTCGCCGCGCTCTTGGCGGCGTCCTTGTAGTAGCCGAGCTGGGCGGCGCCGGCGCTGGCGATCATGCCGATCTCGTCGGAGCCCGGCGTCACCTCGCGGCCGTCGGCGTCGAACACCTTTACCCCGGGACCGGGCATGAAGCGCGCGGTGTCGCCCGGCGGGCTGGCGCGGCTGACCACCGACGATCCCATGCCGCCCTCGGTCGAGCCCATCACGTCGATGATGGTGACGTCGGCCAGCTCCAGCAGGCCCTCTTTCACCTCGCGCGAGAACATCACGCCCGACGAGATGATACGCTTCAGCGGCGAGAGGTCTGGCAGGCGCCCGGCCTCGCTCGCGCCGCGCAAGGCCACCAGCAGCGGCTTGGCGAACGCATCGCCGACGATCACCAGGTCGCTCACGCCCTCGCCCGCCACCACCTGCCACATCGCGTCGGGGTCGAAGTGGTCGCCGCGCAGGGTCACCACCAGGCCGCCCAGCGCATGCGGCCCGAACGCGCCGCCCCAGCAGCCGGTGCCGTGCATCAGCGGGCAGGCCGGCAGGCTCACCGGGGCCTCGCCGGCCGCGTGCAGGTCGCGCACCAGCGCCACCAACGCCGGCACGTCCTCCGGCGCCGCCAAGCCACGGAACGACGCCGCCAGTCCCGTGGTGACCGCGCGGCTGAAGTCGCCCTGGCGCATCATCACGCCCTTGGGCATGCCGGTCGTGCCGCCGGTGTAGAGCATGTAGATGTCGTCTTCGCTGTGCGCCCGGCGCGGCGCCGGCGCGTGCGCGGCGATCGCCGCCTCGAAGGGGGTAGCCCCCTCGAGCGTCCCGCCCGAGCCGTCGTCGATGGCGACGAACAGTTTCACCCGCGGCAGCTGGTCGCGGATCGCCGCCACCCGCGGCGAGAAGCGGGCGTCGAACACCAGGGCCTCGGCTTCGGCGTTGTCGAGCAGGTAGACCAGCTCGGCTTCGCTGTAGCGGTAGTTGACGTTGATCGGACAGCCGCCGGCCTTGAACACCCCGAACTGCGCCTCGAGGTATTCGTTGCAGTTGCTGGCGTAGAGGCCGACCTTGGCCCCCTGCTCCAGCCCGGCCGCGACCAGCGCCGAGGCGAACCGCGCGCCGCGATGCTCGAACGCGCGCCAGCTCCGCCGCACTTCCCCGCACGCCAGCGCCGGCGCGTCGGGGACGGCGTCAGCCACCGCTTCCCAGATCGAGGCGAAGTGCCAGGTCATCGTCGCGTCCTCCCTGCGGACTTTTCCGCGACCCTGGACGCAGGCCAGAGCTTGCGCAAGCCGCCCCTGGCGCGGCCCCTAGCCAGTGTCATCGCCCGCGTCGACCCGGGATGCGATTGCGCAGAGCACAGTCTGCCCGCAACCTGCCCGCAGCGATCAGGGGTTTCGGCCTCTTTGGTCGGCGCCGGGGGGATATCTGCTTGAACGACACCGCACTTCACCGCGCGCGCAGCATGACCGAGATGGACGCGATGCAGGGCCGGATGGGCGGGCGGGACACGATCCCGCTGGCGATCAAGGCCTATCGCCCGCGACCGACCGACATCGTCATCTCGCCGTTCGGCAAGTGTGGCACGACCTGGCTGCAGCAGACCTTCCATACGTTGCGCACTGGCGGCGACATGGACTTCGACGACATCTCGCGCGTGGTCCCGTGGATCGAGACCTCCGGCATGCTGGGGCTGGATATCGAGGCGCCGCAGCGGGCCGCGCCGCGCGGGTTCAAGAGCCACCTCGCCTACGACCAGATCCCGAAAGGCGCCCGCTATGTCGTCTCGCTGCGCGACCCGAAGGACGCGCTGGTCTCGATGTACCGGTTCATGGAAGGCTGGTTCTTCGAGCCTGGGTCGGTGTCGATCGAGGACTTCTTCGAGGCGCGTTGGGTGAAAGCGCCCGAGCCAGGCGGGTATTGGCGCCACCTGATCACCTGGTGGGAGCAGTGCGACAATCCTGACGTGCTGCTGCTCTCCTACGAGCACATGACCGACGCGCCGGAGGCGCATATCCGCCGGCTGGCGGCGTTCTGCGGCGTCCCGCTCGACGACGCCCTCTTGGCCCTGACGCTCGAGCGCTCGTCGCTGGCGTTCATGCTGGCCCACAAGGACCGCTTCGACGACGCGATGATGCGGGCGATGTCGGAGCAACGCTGCGGCCTGCCTCCCGGCAGCGACTCGGCCAAGGTGCGCAAGGGCGGCGTCGGCGGCCACCGCCAGGAGCTCCCGGCCGCAATCGGCGCGGCGATCGACGCCGAGTGGACCAGACGCGTGACACCTGAGCTGGGATTCGCCGACTACGCGTCGCTGGAAGCGGAGCTGCGGCGTCGCCCACCGGGCTAGTGTCCCGATTCCGAAGTTCGCAAGTGCATCATGGCAGGCTCGGTCGAACTTCGGAATCGATCAGGACACTAGCAAGTATAAGTATCTAGTGTGCTTTCTCGGATCTGAAGTTCGCTCGGAGCCCGATCCAACGAGCAGGCGAACTTCAGATCCAGCACACTAGCCGCCGAACCGGCCGGCGATCAGACGTTCGATCGCCGGGGCCCGGCCGCCGCGCGCCGCCCGGCTGAGCGCTGGCTCCCTGTCGGCGGCGCCGCGTGGCGGCCGCGGACGCCAGCTTGACCGCGCGCCCCACCCGTCCGACCCTTGAACGCCTCCGCCGAAGGACCCGGACATGCCGCGCCGTCTCGCCCTGGTCCTGCTGGCCACCGCGCTAAGCGGCTCTGCCGCCGCTCAGCCACCGCCTTCGACGCCGCCGCCGGCGGCAAGCCCGCTCGCGATCGCCCGCTGCACCTGGGCCGCCCTGCCGGCGACCACACGCTCGGCGCTGGTCGGGTCAGGCCCCACCATCGACGACATCGGCAAGGCGGTCGGCGGCATGAACCCGGCGCTGATGCAGCTGGCGCAGAGCCAGTGTCCCGTCGCGGCGACGCAGGAGATCGAGGCGGCCGCCAAGGAGGCCTGGGCCGGGACGGTGATGACCAACTGGGCCGAGGGGCAGCTCGCTTCGCGGTTCCGGGTCACCCCCGCCGCCCTCGCCCGGGCCTGGAGCCACGTCGGCGCAGCAGCGCGGCGCCAGATCGGCGCAGGGTTCGACAAGACTCCAGAGGCGGTGCGCGGTGATGTCGCCGGTCTCGCCGCCGAACTGCGGCTCAGCGACCCCGTCGCGCTCGACCTGCTCAGCGCCTGGGGCATCGCACAGGTGAAGCTGGCGGCGCTGCAGTAGCCTGGGCGGCCGGGGGACTTGCGCGTAGTCCGGCGCGGTCGCAACCTTCAGCGTCCAAGGCGGGGCGCGATGAGAAGGGCAGGGATCGGGCTGGCAGGCGCATTGTCGGCGACGCTCGCCGCCGGCTTGGCGCTGGCGCAGAGCGACGATGTCGGCCCGGGCGCGCCGGTGATCGCGCGGGGCGCGCCGGTCAGTCACCAGGACGCCAACACCGCCGACGGGCTGGCGGTGACGCTGTTTCACTATGTCCGCATCGGCGCCGCCTGCGAGCCGGTTCCCGTCGCGATCCGCTTGACCACTGCGCCGGCGCACGGAACCCTCAGCCTCGAGGACGGCGAGGAGCGGCCGTGGTCGGACGGGCATCCGCTGTTCGACGCACACGATCCGCGGGCGGGTTGCGGCAACCGTCTGGTCGCCACCCGCGACGCGATCTACACGCCCGCCGCCGGCTTCCGTGGCCACGACAGCCTGGCCGTGGAGTTTACCGAGGACGGCCAGAGCTTCACCGACACCATCGACATCGCGGTGCGCTGACAACACCCCGCTATGCCCCGGGGCGGATAGCCAAGCGCTAGAGCCGTCGGGCTGAATCAAACGCTTCCCCCTCTGGGGGACAGCGGCGCGAACCTCGCGAAGCGAGGGAGCCGCCGATGGGGCTGTCGCCGGAGAGGACTCCCCCCCACCGGCGAAGCGCGCTGCGCGCGGCGCGCCGCTTTCCCCGCAAGCGGGGGAAGCGTTGGCGATTTCGTCTGATCCCAATCCGCTCTAGCTAGGGCGTCCGGCTGGGCGGGCCGCCTTCGGTGACCGATCCCGGCGCCAGAGCCGCGGACTCGGCGGCCAGCACCCGATCGATCGCGAACCAGTAGATGCGGCGTTCGCCCTTGTCGCTCACGGTGTGCAGCACGTCGTAGGCGTGGCCCCCCTGCTGGACCAGGTCCTGGTCCTGCACCTTCTGGCCCAGCGCCCGCATCAGCGCGTATTCCTCGTCGACGGTGATCGGGGTGAAGGCGGTGGCGGCGGACAATCCGTCGCCGGTCTGGATCGACCTGATCAGGCCGACAGCGATGGCCCGGTCGAGTTGCGCGCCCGCCGCGTCGCCGGCCGCGTCCTCACAGAACGCCGCAACGAAATGGGCGTCGGCGTCGACGTAGTCTTCCTCGATCGCCGCCCGGGCGCTCGACAGGGCTTCCTTGCAGTTCGAAGCGTTGGCTGCCTGCAGCATCTGCCGCCTCGCTGCGCTCCGGCTGAGCACCCGGAAACCCGGACGGGCGGCGTAGGCCAGCCGCAGTTCGGCCCAGTCGGCGTCGGGCGCCTTGGCCTTGGCCGCCGCCAGCAGCGCCTGGTAGCGGGCCTCGGGGTCCTGCGGCGCGACATCGGCGCCGGCGCTGGCCGCAAGGCTTAGGGCAAAGGCGATGGAAAGGATCTGCAGGCGCATCGGCGGGTCTTCTGACTGACGCCCCCGCGGACGACTGAACCTCAATTCGAGGCGCGGCGGAAGCCTCAGGCGCTGGCCGGGGCCGCCTGCTTGGCCTTGACCTGCTTCTTGATCTTCAGCGCGCGGGTGGAGAGCTTCTCGTCGCGGGCGCCCAGCAGGAAGACGTCGAGGCCGCCCTTGTAGTCGACCGTGCGCAGCGCCGCGTTGGAGATGCGCAGCGAAAAAGTCTGGCCCAGCGCATCGGAGTGCAGCTTCGCCGGCATCAAGGCCGGCAGGAAGCGGCGCTTGGTCTTGGTGTTGGAGTGGCTCACGTTGTGGCCGACCATGGGGCCGACGCCCGTGAGCTCGCAGCGGCGCGACATCTTCAGACCTTCCAGCGCAAACAACGAACGCGCGGTCGCCGCCAAGGCGCCCGCGCGGGAGGCGGCGATATAGTCGGAGAGGCCCCTCGGCGTCAAGGCAAGGAGGCGCTTTACAGAGCGAGCCCGCGCCGGCCAAACGGGCCAGTCAGGAACTCGAGTGACTCGCGGGGCGACGCTTGCGGAAGATTGGATGCCTGGTCGGCCTCGCCGCGCTGGTCGCGGCCGCGAGCTGCGCGCCACCGCCACCGAAGGGGCCGCCGCCACCGGATCCGGTGGTCGAGACGCGCAAGGTCGCGGCGGCGACCGACGCGCTCTGGGTCCAAGGCGAGGCGCAGGGAATGGTGGTGGCGATCGTCCACGGCGACCAGGCCCGCGCCCTGGCGTACGGTCGGGTTGACCCGAAGGATGCGCGGCCGGCGGGCGCGCGGACCCTGGTGCGGCTGCAATCGGTCTCCAAGCTGTTCACTGGCGAACTGCTGGCCAGGCTGGTGAGCGAGGGACAGGTGAAGCTGGCCGACCCGCTGACGCTCTATGCGCCGACCGGTTGGCGCGCGCCCAAGCCGGCCAGGTCCGGGGGCCCGGCCCCGCCGATCACGCTGGTTGACCTCGCCACCCACACCAGCGGGCTGCCGCGCGAGGCGCCGATCAAGCCGGATCAGAGCGAGGCGAGCGCCGGCGCCGCGCGCTGGGCCTGGCTGTCGGGCCAGCGCCGGCTGCCGCCGCCCGGCGTCGGAGCGCTCTACTCCAACATCGGCTTCGAACTGTTGGGTGACGCCTTGGCCCGCGCCTCGGGCAGATCCTATGGCGCGGCGCTCAACACGGCCGTAACCGGGCCGCTCGGCATGGCCGACACAACCGCGACGCCGTCGGCCGAGCAGTGCGCGCGGATGATGGCGGGCGATGCGAAGCGCAAGGCGTTCCCGTGCGTCGACCAGTCCGGGGAAGCAGCCAGCGGCGGGCTCTATTCCACCGCCAACGACATGGCGCTGTGGCTGAAGGCGCAGCTGGCGGGCGTGGACAGCTCGGGAGCCCGTACGATCAGCCAACAGATTTACGTGCGCCGCGCCCAGCTGGCCGCCGCGGTCGGACTGGACCACGCGGGCGCCGCGAGCGGGATCGGCCTTGCCTGGATCGAGCAGGACGCCAGTCCGGGCCGGCCGCGCCTGCTGGAAAAGACTGGCGGCGGCGACGGCTTCCTGACCTATCTGGCGATCGATCCGGCGCATCGGGCCGGCGTGTTCGTCGGCTTCAACAACGTCAGCGGCCACCGCCTGGGCGCGGTGGCGGAAGCGGCGGACCAGCTGGTGTTCCTGCTGGGCGCCGAGCCGGACTCGATCGCGGTTCCAGGCGCGCCGGCGGTCGCGCGACGACAGGCGGCGCATTGACGCTGAGCCGCGCAGCGGGTCCATGCGCCGGATGACGACCACGGCGGACATCGCGGCCGAGGACGGCCTGCCGACGCCCCAGCGCTGGCGGGCCGCGGTTGCGGTGTGGTTGGCGATCGCCATGACGGTGCTCGACAGCGCCATCGCCAACGTCGCCCTGCCGACCATCGCGCACGACTTCGGCGCGGCGCCCGCGGACTCGATCTGGATCGTCAACGCCTACCAGCTGGCGATCGTCACCACTCTGCTGCCGTTGGCGGCGCTCGGCGACATCATCGGCTACCGCCGAATCTACCGGGCCGGGCTGATCCTGTTCACGATCGCCTCGCTGCTCTGCGCCGCCTCGCAGTCGATGGCGATGCTGACGCTTGCGCGCACGCTGCAGGGCCTGGGCGCGGCCGGGGTGATGAGCGTCAACGGCGCCTTGATCCGGCACATCTATCCGCACGCCAAGCTGGGCCAGGGGATCGGCTTCAATGCGATGGTGGTCTCGGCCTCCTCGGCGATCGGCCCGACCGTCGCCTCGGCGATCCTGGCGCTGGGACCCTGGCCCTGGCTGTTCGCGGTCAACATCCCGATCGGCCTGGCGGCGCTCGCGGTCGGCTGGCGCTCGTTGCCGCTGAACCAGCTCTCCGAGCGTCGGTTCGACTGGATCTCGGCGCTGTTCAACGCCCTCACCTTCGGCCTGGTGTTCAGCGGCGTCGACATCCTGACCCGCACCCGCGCGCGGTTGCTCGGCGCGGCGGAGACGGCGGCGGGACTGATCGTCGGCGCCTTGCTGGTGATGCGCGAGCTTGGCCGGCCACGGCCGCTGGTGCCGGTCGACCTCTTGCGAAATCCGCTCTTCAGTCTCTCGGTCTTGACCTCGATCGCCTCGTTCAGCGCGCAGATGCTGGCCTTCGTGGCGCTGCCGTTCCGGTTCGAGAACACACTGCACTACGATCAGGTGACGACCGGGCTGTTGCTGACGCCGTGGCCGGCGGCGGTGGGGCTGATGGCGCCGTTCGCCGGCTGGCTGGCGGACCGGATGTCGACCGCCGTGCTCTGCGCGATCGGGCTGGCGGTGTTCTGCGTCGGCCTGGCCCTGCTGGCCAGCCTGCCGGTCGCGCCGGGGCCATTCGACATCGGCTGGCGCATGGCCGCCTGCGGGGTGGGCTTCGGCCTGTTCCAGGCCCCTAACAACCGCATGATGCTGACCGCCGCGCCCCGCGAGCGCGCCGGCGCCGCGGGCGGCATGCTCGGCACCGCGCGGCTGACCGGCCAGACCCTGGGCGCGGTGCTGACCGCGATCTTCCTGCACCTGATGGGCCCGCCGGGCGAAGTGACGGGGCTCTGGGTCGCGTCCGCCTTCGCGGCGCTCGCGGCGGCTGTCAGCCTGTCGCGAACGGCGGTGAGAGGGACGACTGCCGTCTAGATTGTCGCTGGGGAGCGCTCGTCGCGAGCGCCGAAACGACGGCGCCGCGGCGGCGGTCACCCACCCCGCGGCTCACGCCGTCGCAAAGACGATCTGATGGTCGCGTCCCGCCGTTACGCGAGACGCGACCATTGATCAGAGCCGAGAGCGGTCGCCGCCTCGGCCACGCAGGCTTGGGTCCCGGCGAAACTGTCGCGCCGCCGGGAGTCCGTCGCCTTAGGCCGCCTTGCGCGCCCGGGCCTTCGCCGGTTTGGCCTTCGCCTTCGCAGGCTTGGAGACCTTCTTGACCGACTTCACAGCCTTGACCGCCTTGCGGGCGGGCTTGGCCATCTTGACCACCTTGGCCTTGGCTTTCGCCTTCGCAGGCTTCGCCATCTTGGCCGGCTTGGCGGCTTTCGCGCGCTTCACCGTCTTGGCAGGCTTGGCCGCCGCTTTCGCGGGACGGGCCATCTTGACCACCTTGGCCTTCGCCTTCGCGGGACGGGCCATCTTGACCACCTTGGCCGCCGCCTTCGCAGGCTTGGCCAACTTGATCACCTTGGCCGCCGGTTTGGCAGGCTTGGACATCTTGGTCGCTTTGGCCGACTTGGCCTTCGAGGGAGATTTACGCTGCACAGAGTTCGCCATTGGCGTCGCCTCTCGTGTTGATAGGTCACCCTCTCTAAGACAAATTGTACTTACTTTTGGTTACCGACGTGACTTGGCGCCAAAGGTCTCGCTCCAGCCCTAGTCGCCGGGGTGGTCTGAGCAGCCGACCGCGCGCGAATACCAACGCGGCAACTGGCGTCAATCATACTATTGCACCCGGCGCTCGGCGCCCTGTTTTGCAGGTCCTGAGAGTGGCGTAAGTCAGGACACAAGGGACGTCCCGCGCCGAGGCCGGCGCGGCGCCGAACACCCGCTTGGGCTTGGCCCTAGGCCTTGTCGAGCCCGTAGGCGGCGTGCAGCGCGCGCACCGCCAGCTCGGTGTAGGCTGCGTCGATCAGGACGCTGATCTTGATCTCGGACGTCGAGATCACCTGGATGTTGACGCCCTTGTCGGCCAGCGCTTTGAACATGGTCTGGGCGACGCCGGCGTGGCTGCGCATACCGACCCCGATGACCGAAACCTTGGCGACGTTCTCGTCGAGCGCGACGTCCTCGAAGCCGATCTTGTCCTTGGCGGCGTTGACCAGTTCCAGAGTCCGCGCGGCGTCGCGCTTGCCGACCGTGAACTCCATGTTGGCCGCGCCGGCCTGGCGCGAATGGCTCTGCACGATCATGTCGACGTTGACGTTGGCGTCGGCCAGGCGGCCGAAGATCTCCGACGAGACGCCCGGGTGGTCCGGCAGGCCGAAAAGGCTGATCTTGGCCTCGTCGCGGCTGTAGGCCACGCCGCTCACGATCCTCTTTTCCACGATCTCCTCCTCGTCGCAGACGATGGTGCCCGCGTTGTCGGCCGTCCCCGGCTCGACGAAGCTGGAAAGAACCCGCAGCGGCACGCGCTGGGCCATGGCCAGTTCGACCGAGCGGCTCTGCAGCACCTTGGCGCCCAACGACGCCATCTCCAGCATCTCCTCGTAGGAGATCCGGGGCAGCCGCATCGCGCGCGCCTCGATCCTCGGGTCGGTGGTGTAGACCCCATCGACGTCGGTGTAGATGTCGCAGCGGTCGGCGTGCAGCGAGGCGGCCACCGCCACGGCGGACAGATCGCCGGCGCCGCGGCCCAGCGTCGAGAGCCGGCCCTGCCGGTCGACGCCCTGGAATCCGGCCACGACCGGTATCTCGCCCGCCGTCAGCGAGGCCTCCAGCTTTTCCGGCGGCACCTCGTCGATCCGCGCCTTGCCGTGCGCCTCGTCGGTGATGATCGGCACCTGCCAGGCCAGCCACGATCGGGCGTTGCAGCCGAGGTTGCGCAGGGTCATCGCCAGCAGGCCCGCCGTGACCTGCTCGCCGGAGGCGACGACCACGTCGTATTCCTCGTCCGACGGCGCGAGCCCTGGCGCGGCCTCGCCGGCGCCATCGGTCCAGGCGACCAGCTCGTTGGTGCGCCCGGCCATGGCCGAGACCACCACCGCCACCTGGTGGCCGGCGGCCGAACTCGGCGGCGACCAGTCGGGCGACGCGGCGTATGCGTTCCAGGTCGGCCACCGAGGTGCCGCCGAATTTCATCACGATGCGGGACAAAGCGCGCTGCTCTTCAAGCGAAGGGCGCCCTTCTAGCGACGCGGCCCCGGCTGGACAAGGTTGACGTTTTGCGCGGCGGGACCTAACTACCTACCTGACTGCCTACAGGATGTTGTCATGAGCGAAGACTCCGAGCGCCTCGCCGCCATCGCCGCACGCCAGACCACCGTGGCGGGCAAGATTCGCGCCTTGGCCGCCGAGGGCGTCCCCCGCGCCGACATCGCCCGCTTCCTCGGCAAGCGTTATCAGCACGTCCGCAACGTGCTCGAGGACGATGCTCAGAGCGGCGGCAGCGGCTATGTGCTCGGCAAGGTGGATCTCAGCGGCGTCCAGGAAGGGCCCAGGCCGTTCGAGCCCGATGAACGGGCGGCCTACATCGATCGCCGCAGCGCCACCGCTTTCTGGCTGAAGGTGAGGCCCGACGGAAGCCTGCCCCTGCCCGACGAAGTTGTCGAACTCCTGGACGCGATGCCCGGGGAACGGGTCTTCGCCAAGATCAGGGACGGTCGGCTGATGCTCATGAGCGGCGATGAGGCGATGCGGGAAGCCCAGGCGCTGGTCCGCAAGTACATTCCGCCGGACGTTGATCTGGCCGCCAGCCTCATCGCCGACCGCAGGGCCGAAGCGGCGCGCGAAGAAGCGGATGACTGAGTTCGTACTCGATTCCTCTGCCGTCCTGGCCGAGATGCATGGAGAACCCGGAGGCGGCGACGTGGAGGTCGCCTACCGGGTTTCGTGCATATCGGCCGTGAACTATGCGGAGGTGCTGACGAAGCTGATCGACGAAGGGATGCCGCCCGCGCAGGCTGAGGATGCTGTCGCTCAAATGCGCTGCGACGTCATTGGCGCCGACAAAGACCGCAGCCTACTGGTCGGCATGCTGCACGCCAAGACCAGGCGAAGAGGCATCTCGCTCGGTGATCGCTATTGCCTCCAGCTTGCCCGAGAGCTTGGCCTTCCCGTGTTGACCACCGACAGACGATGGGCCGATCTCGATATTGGCGTCGAGGTGCGGCTGATCCGTTGACGCGGGCCTAGCGCCGGTCCAGCAAGCGTGGGCGATGAGCCAGGCGTTTCAGACAAGCATCGACGCACGTGAGGTCGCCCGCTTCTCCGCCCTTGCGGCCAGGTGGTGGGACCCTCGCGGCCCATTCGCGCCGTTGCACCGGATCAATCCGGCGCGCCTCGGCTTCATCCGCGATCAGGCTCTGGCCAGGTTTGGCCGCGACGGGGCGCAGCGACGGCCGTTCGAGGGGCTGAAGCTGCTCGACATTGGCTGCGGCGGCGGGCTGCTGTGCGAGCCGATGGCGCGGTTGGGCTTCGCCGTGACCGGCGTCGACGCCTCCGACGAGGGCATCGATGCCGCCAGAGCCCACGCCGCACAGATGGGGCTGGCGATCGATTATCGCGCGGGCGCCGCGGAGGAGCTGCTGGCCGACGGCGCACTGTTCGACCTGGTGCTGAACATGGAGGTGATCGAGCACGCCGCCGATCCCGGCGTGTTCCTGCGCGATACGGCGCGGCTGCTGGCGCCGGGCGGGCTGATGATCGTCGGCACCCTGAACCGCACCGTGAAGTCGTTGGCCCTCGGCAAGCTGGCCGCGGAATACCTGCTGCGCTGGGTGCCGGCCGGCACGCACGACTGGCGCCGGTTCCTGCGGCCGGACCAGCTGCGCGGCTTCCTGGCCGGCGCGCCGTTCGACGTCGAGGGCCCGTTCGGCCTGGCGCTCGACCCGATCGCCGGCCGCTGGTCGGTCTCGTCCGACGCCGCGGTCAACTACATGATGACCGTCACGCCGCGGGCGGAGTAGCCGGGCCATCGGGGAAACCGCCATGCCGGAGCGACGCAGGTTTGATGCGGCCGCGTACCTGGAGCGGATCAAGAGCCAGCCGTGCTTCATCTGCAGCCTGGTGTCGGGCGACCCCGAGTTCGCACATCACGTCGTGTTCGAGGACGAGTTCGCTATCGCCTTCCTCAACAAGTTTCCCACACTGACCGGCCACGTCCTCGTCTGTCCCAAGGCGCACCTCGAACAGGTGAGCGGCGACTTCAGCCTGTCGGACTATCTGCGCCTCCAGGCCCTGGTCTACGCAGTCGCCGAGGCGCTGCGGAGCGTCCTCGACGTCGAACGGGTCTACGTCCTCTCGCTGGGCAGCCAGCAGGGCAATCGCCACGTCCACTGGCACGTCGCGCCATTGCCGCCCGGAGTCGCTTTGGCGGAGCAGCAGTTCGCTGCGCTCGATGCCGAGCGCGCCGGCCTCCTTGCCATCGAGGACCCGGAGATGCGCCGCCTGGCCGGCCAGATCGCCAGCGCGATCCGCCCCGACCGAGCCTAACGACGAGGCGGCGCCTGCCGCGACGGCTTTGCCGCCCGCATCGCGTCGGTCTAAACGTGACTCCCGATCACACGAGAGGCGAACAATGCGGATACCGGACGCGAAGCTGGCGGAAGTGTGGGACCGCGGCTTCACCGTAGTGGAGAACTTCCTGGACCGCGACACGCTCACGGCGGCGCAGGACGCCCTGTGGGAGATCTATCCGCGGCCGGAGGACTACTTCGCCAATCCCGACGCCTACCCCAAGTTCGCCAAGAGCCAGTTCGCCGGCCTGCGGTTCTTCCCCTACCCCTCCTGGGCGATCAACCGCGTCGCGGTCTATCCCGACCTGATCGACGCGGCCGAGCGGTTCCTGCAGAGCACCGACATCGACTGCTACAAGATCGAGCTCTGGGGCAAGTACGCCGGTGCGATCGACTACGACCAGTATCACCACCGCGACTACGCCAACCATACCATCGTGGTGCCGCGCGCCGACCAGCTCATGCCGCAGATGACCTGCTTCATCCTGCTGTCGGACGTGACCGAGCTCGACGGGCCGACCAAGGCCGTGCCGATCGAGAAGACCCGGCACGTCCCGATCGGGATCAACCAGACGGCGCTCGGCGAGTTCTTCGAGGACGAAGTCGCGGTCACCGGGCCGGCCGGGTCGGTGCTGATCTACAAGACCGACGTCTTCCACCGCGGTTCCGACTTCAAGGCCCCCGGCCGCTCGCGGTTCGTCATGCCGGTGGACTTCAAGAAGCGCGGCTGGCGCTGGCAGGGCAAGATGGCCTGGCCGGACTACGCGACGACGCAGCACTGGAAGGACGCGATGGTGGCGATGACCCCGCGCCAGCGCGACCTGTTCGGCTTCCCGCCGCCTGGCGATCCGTACTGGAACGAACAGACGCTCTCCGATGTCGCCCTGCGTTATCCGGGGATGGACATGAGCCCCTACGCCGAGCCTGCCGGCGTCACGCTCGCACCGCGGGAAGCGGCGGCGGAATGAAGATCGACGCGGCGAAGGTCATCGTCACCTCGCCAGGCCGCAACTTCGTCACGCTGAAGCTCTTCACCGACCAGGGCGTCACCGGCATTGGCGACGCGACGCTGAACGGCCGCGAACTGGCGGTGGTCGCCTACCTCGAGGAGCACGTGATCCCGTGCCTGATCGGCCGCGATCCGCGGCGGATCGAGGACATCTGGCAATACCTCTACCGCGGCGCCTACTGGCGGCGGGGGCCGGTGACGATGGCGGCGATCGCCGCGGTCGACGTCGCGCTCTGGGACATCAAGGCCAAGATGGCCGGCATGCCGCTAGTCGACCTGCTGGGCGGCGCCTCGCGCGACGGGGTGCTGGTCTACGGCCACGCCAACGGCGCCGACATCGCCCAGACCGTCGACGAGGTCGGCCGCTACATCGAGCTCGGCTATCGCGCGATCCGCGCGCAGTCGGGCGTGCCGGGCCTGACCGGGACGTACGGCGTCGCGCGTGGCGCGATGTACTACGAACCCGCCGAGATCGGCCTGCCGCCCGAGACCGTATGGGACACCCGCAAGTACCTGAACTTTGTCCCCAAGCTGTTCGAGGCGCTGCGCGCCGCGCATGGCGAGGGCCCCCACCTGCTGCATGACGTGCACCACCGGCTGACGCCGCTCGAGGCGGCGCAGCTTGGCAAGGCGCTCGAGCCCTGCGCGCTGTTCTGGCTCGAGGACGCGACGCCGGCCGAGAACCAGGAGGCGTTCCGGCTGATCCGCCAGCACACCACGACACCGCTGGCGGTCGGCGAGGTGTTCAACACGATCTGGGACGCCAAGGACCTGATCGCCGCGCAGCTGATCGACTACATCCGCATGGCCGTGTGCCACAGCGGCGGGATCACCCACCTGCGCCGCGTCGCCGACTTCGCGGCGCTCTACGGCGTGCGCACCGGCTGCCATGGCGCGACCGACCTCTCGCCGGTGACGATGGGCGCGGCGCTGCACTTCGACAGCTGGGTCCCGAACTTCGGCATCCAGGAATACATGCGCCACACGGAGGAAACCGACGCGGTGTTCCCGCACGCCTACTCGTTCAAGGACGGCTTCCTGCACCCGGGCGAGGCGACCGGCCACGGCGTCGAGATCGACGAGGCGCTGGCGGCGAAATACCCCTACCAGCGCGCCTACCTGCCGGTGGCGCGGCTGGAGGACGGGACGATGTGGAACTGGTGACGGGTGGCGGGCGCGCGCCGCGTCACGCCAGAAACCGGCGCAGCACCGTCTCGGCCCGGTCCGGCTCGTCGCGGTGGATGCCGTGGCCGGCTTCGGGGAAAACCACCAGCTCGCTGACGCCCGCAGGCAACGCGGCGTGGATCGCTTCGGCGCAGCTGAGCGGGCGTGATCGGGTCGAGGCCGCCAGCCAGCACCAGGGTCGGGCAGCGCACCGCGGCCAGCGGCGACAGCAGGTCCATCGTTCGCTGCTCGCCGTTGATGAACTGCATCATCACCTCGAGACGCTGGATCGCGCGCTGGCGCACCTCCTCGCTCGGTGCGCCGGAGGGATTGTAGAGCGGCATGCACACCGCGCATGTAGTCGGCCGCCCGCTCGGGGCTGGGATCGCTCCAGAACACCTCGGCGATGCGCGCCGCGTCCGGTCCGCCGAGGCGTTCCATCGCCGCATAGGTCGCCGGCAGGTCCAGGCGCCCGGCGGTGGACGAGAAGATCAGCTTCGCAGGCGCCTCGGGGTGGCGTGCTGCGTAGGACATAGCGACCATGCCGCCGAACGAGAGCCCGTAGACCACCGGCTGCTCGATTCCCAGCGCCTGGCAGAAGCCTTGGATGTCGTCGCCCCACTGCGCCAGCGTCCAGGTGTCGGCCTCGCCGCCGGAGCGGCCGTTGCCGCGGTGGTCGAGGTAGATCACCTGATGGGTGTCGGCGAAGCGGTCGAAGTAGGGCCGCATCAGGCTGTGGTCGAACCCCGGCCCGCCGTGCAGCACCAGCAGGGTCGGCCGCTCCGCCATCCGCGCGCCATCGATCGCCAGCTGCGAGCCGACGATGTCGAAGAAGATCGGCGCGCCGTTGACCTCGATCTGCATGTTCCGGGTCTCCCGATCCTGACGGCTCCGCAAGCCTGGCCAACGTCGTACCACCCGCGTCGCGCTTTCAAAGACGGCGCGTGCTCGCCGAAGCGTGATCGCCGGCCGAAGCGTGACCATTGACCGGCCTCGGCGAGGCTTATATTGTATGAGTGTATGCATACACACCGGCAAAACCTGCTCGACAATCTGAAGCTCGGCGGGTCCGGCGTGCCGATCTATGTCCAGCTGCGCGACCAGCTGCTGCACGCCATCGGCGATGCGGTGCTGGCGCCAGGCGACCAGATGCCGACCATGCGCGAAGTGGCGGTGGCGTTGAAGGTCGACCTCAACACCGTGCGCCACGCCTACGACGAACTGGAGCGGGCCGGCGCCATCAGGCTTGAACGCGGCCGCGGCAGCTTCGTCGCCGACGCGCCGCCGACGGTCGATCCGCCCCAACGGGCGGCGCAGACCGACACCCTCGCCAGACAGATCCTCGCCATGGCCGCCGGCCAGGGCGTCGATCCGCTGGTCCTGGCCGAGCGAATCTCCGCCCTGGCCCAACCCAAGGAACCCAACCCATGAACAGCTATCGCGGCGCTGGAAACCGCCTTGCCGCGTTTCTGTCGTTCGTCTTCTTCGGCCTCGCCGCCCTGGCCATCGCGCTCGGGCCGCGCGGCGGGCCCAACGTCATCCTGGCGATCGCGCTCGTCGTCATCGCGCTCCTGATCCCGCAGTCGCTGATGATGGCCAACCAGTGGGAGCGGGCCGTGGTGCTACGGATGGGCCGGCTGCAGGGCATCAAGGGCCCTGGCGTGTTCTGGATCGTGCCGATCATCGACCGCGTCGCCACCTGGCTCGACCAGCGCATCCAGACCACCGAGTTCAACGCCGAACAGGCGCTCAGCAAGGACACCGTGCCGGTGAACATCGACGCGGTGGTGTTCTGGCAGATTCACGATCCGCAGCGCGCGGCGCTGGAGATCACCGACTACCGCTCCGGCATCGCCCGCGTGGCGCAGACCTCGCTGCGCGAGATGGTCGGCTCGTCGCTGCTCTCGACCCTGCTGTCCGATCGCAAGCACGGCGACGAGGTGCTGCGCGAGGAGATCGCCCGCAAGATCGCCGACTGGGGCATCTCGGTGATGAGCGTCGAGATCCGCGACATCAGCGTGCCGCCCGGCCTGCAGGACGCCATGAGCCGCCAGGCCCAGGCCGAGCGCGAGCGGCTGGCGCGGGTGCTGCTGGGCCAGGCCGAGCAGGAGGTGGCGATCAAGTTCGTCGAGGCGGCGGAAATCTACGCGCGCAGCCCGGCGGCCCTGCAACTTCGCGCGATGAACATTATCTACGAGACGACCAAGGAGCGCGGCGCCACCATCCTGATGCCGAGCGCCATGGTCGACGCGATGAATCCGGGCGCGGTGCTGGGCTTGGCGACCTTGGCGCAGCAGCTCGGGACGCAAGCCGCGCCGGCCGCGCCGCCGGCGGCCGGGCCGGCGTGATCTGGGAGGGGGACGCGACCCATGCGCAAGCTGGACTGGTTCCTGGCGGCGATCGTGGCCGGCTTCCTGCTCGCCGTGGCGGTGATCGAGACGACCAGCGTCTCGGCCGGCGCGGTGACCTTCGGCGCCGTTCAGCCCGGTGGGGTTGGCGAGGTGTCGATGCGCCGGCTGGTGAGCCGCCTGCCCCACCCCGACATCCTGAGCATCGACCCGCGGTGACCGCCTCACCCCCTCCCCGCTCATCCCGGCGAAAGCCGGGACCCAGGCAGGCAGAGGTTGAAGGGGACCACGGAAAACACGGAAAACACCGGACGATTTCAGATCGCCTGGGACATCCGACCAGGAGCCCAAACTTCCGTGCCTTCCGTGTTTTCCGTGGTTCCAATCCTTGAGAGAACATAGCTCGCCATCGAGACTTGCCTGGGTTCCGGCTTTCGCCGGAATGAGCGGCTTGTTGGGGTGGCCTGCCTGCTGACGTGAGCCGCGCGGCGGACTCGCCTATATTGCGTCCATGCCAGACGACGTTTCCGCTCCCGCGCCGCTGATCGGCGCGGCGCTGATCAAGGACGAGGTGCGCCGCTTGCCCGACGCGCCGGGCGTCTACCGCATGTTCGGCGAGGACCGCGAGGCGCTCTACGTCGGCAAGGCGCGCTCGCTGAAGAAGCGGGTGATCCAGTACGCCCAGGGGCGCTTCCACACCCAGCGCATCGCGCTGATGGTCGACCTGACCCGGTCGATGGAGTTCACCACCACCCGCACCGAGACCGACGCGCTGCTGCTCGAGATCAACCTGATCAAGCAGCTGAAGCCCAGATTCAACGTGCTGCTGCGCGATGACAAGAGCTTCCCCGAGATCGTCATCCGCCGCGAGCACCCGGCCGCGCAGCTGAAGAAGCACCGCGGCGCCCACACCATCAAGGGCGACTACTTCGGTCCGTTCGCCAGCGCGTGGGCGGTGAACCGCACGCTGAACACGCTGCAGAAGGCGTTCCTGCTGCGCTCGTGCTCCGACAGCGTCTACGAGACCCGCACGCGGCCCTGCATGCTGCACCAGATCCGCCGCTGCGCCGCGCCCTGCACCGGCCTGGTCTCGATCGACGACTACGCCAAGCTGGTCGACGAGGCCGAGGCGTTCCTGCGCGGCAAGAGCCGGGCGGTGATGGCGAAGCTGTCGGCCGAGATGCAGACCGCGTCCGACGAACTGGAGTTCGAGCGCGCAGCGCGCTTTCGCGACCGCATCCGCGCGCTGTCGTCGGTGGCGCAGGAGACCCAGGTCAATCCCGAGACCATCGACGAGGCCGACGTGTTCGCCCTGCACGCCGAAGGCGGCCAGGCCTGCGTGCAGGTGTTCTTCTTCCGCGCCGGGCAGAACTGGGGCAACCGCGCCTACTTCCCGCGCGTCGACAAGTCCGACACCGACGCCGAGGTGATGGCGGCGTTCATCGGCCAGTTCTACGAGGACAAGCCGATCTCCAGGCTGATCCTGGTCAGCGTGCTGCCCGAGGAGCGAGAGCTGCTCGCCGAGGCGTTCGCGCTGAAGGCCGGCCGCAAGATCGAGATCGCCCGGCCGCAGCGGGGCGAGAAGCGCGAACTGGTCGACCACGCGCTGACCAACGCCCGCGAGGCGCTGGGCCGCAAGATGGCCGAGAGCTCGGCGCAGTCGAAGCTGCTGGCCGGCGTCTGCGAGACGTTCGCCCTGGAGGGCAATCCGGAGCGGATCGAGGTCTACGACAACTCGCACATCATGGGCACGAACGCGGTCGGCGGGATGATCGTGGCCGGCCCCGACGGGTTCCAGAAGAACCAGTACCGCAAGTTCAACATCAAGAGCACCGAGCTCACGCCGGGCGACGACTACGGCATGATGAAGGAGGTGCTGCGCCGCCGGTTCGCGCGTCTGGCCAAGGAGGAGGAGGCCGGCGAGAACCCGCCGCGCCCCGATCTGGTGCTGATCGACGGCGGCGCCGGGCAGCTGGCAGCGGCGGAGGAGGTGATGGCCGACCTCGGCGTCGACGACATCGCGTTGGTGGGCGTCGCCAAGGGACCGGACCGCGACGCCGGGCTGGAGCGGTTCTTCATCCCCGGCAAGACCCCGTTCATGCTCGAGCCGAAAAGCCCGGTGCTCTATTACCTGCAGCGCCTGCGCGACGAGGCGCACCGCTTCGCGATCGGCACCCACCGCGTGCGCCGTTCGATGGAGATGCGCCGCAACCCGCTCGACGAGATCGAGGGCGTCGGCGCAGCCAGGAAGCGCGCGCTGCTGCACGCGTTCGGCTCGGCGCGGGGGGTGTCACGCGCGTCGGTGGACGACCTCGCCAAGGTCGAAGGCGTCAGCGAGGCGCTGGCGGAACGAATCTTCGCGTTCTTCCGGAAGAGCTAGGACCGCCATCTGGCTGACCCTCTCCCCATCTCAATGCGGAGAGGTCGGCCGGTCGCAAAGCGAGCGGACGCCGGCCGAAGGCTAGCGCCTTCGCTCGACCTCTCCCCGCTGGCGCGGGGAGCGGGATACCATGGCGCCCCGCCGCGACCGCCTTGAATGACACGGCGCAGGTCCGCAGAGTGTGTATGAGGTAAGTTAGATGGGGTGGAGGCCCGACCCGATGCCCAAAGCCGACGCTTCCTATCCGCTCGCCGGCCTCAAGGTGCTCGACATGTCCCGCGTGCTGGCCGGGCCGTTCGCAGGGCGCATGCTGAGCGACCTCGGCGCGGACGTGGTCAAGGTCGAGCCGCCGGACGGTGACATCACCCGGCTGTGGGGCAAGGTGGTGGCGGGCATTCCCGGCTATTTCCACCAGCAGAACGCCGGCAAGCGCAACATCAGCGTCGACCTGCGCGCGCCGGGCGCCCGGGAGCTGGTGCTCGATCTCGTGCGCCAGGCCGACGTCTTGATCGAGAACTACCGGCCCGACGTGATGCCGCGGCTGGGCCTCGGCTACGAGGCGCTGCGCGAGGTCAATCCGCGGCTGGTGATGCTGTCGATCTCCGGCTTCGGGCGCGACGGACCGGAGTTCGCGCCGGCCGGCCTACGCGCCGATCGTCCACGCCGAGGTCGGCCTGATGGCCAGGGCCTCGCGCCGGGGCAAGATTCCGAACCGCGACCTGCCGTTGTCGGTCGCCGACACCAACGCCTCGCTGCACGGGCTGGTCGGCCTGCTCTCGGCGTTGCTGCTGCGCGAACGCACCGGACTGGGCCAGCACATCGACATCGCCATGGTCGATGCGACCATCGTCACCGACGACCAGATCCTCTACGAACTCGAGGAGTCGGAGCACACGCAGGGCCTGCCCAACGACACCTGGGAGACAGGCGCCGGGGCAATCCTGGTGTCCGCGGATTTCCGCTACCTGTGGCGGCTGCTGACTACCAAGCTGCAACTTCCGGAACCGGACACCGAGGGGGTCGACCTCGACACCAAGATCGCGCGGCGACGCGAGGCCGTCGGCGCCTTCATGCGCTCACTGGCGACCTGGGACGCAGGTCGAGGCGGCGATGTCGCGGATGAACGTGGCCTGGGGCCGGCTGCGCCACGGCGGCTCGCTGCGCGACCAGCCGACCGTGCGCCACCGCGGCACGATCGCCGAGATCGACGACCGCGCCGGCGGCACGCGGCCGATCCCGCAGTCGCCGTACCGGTTCTCCAACGCCTCGAGCGGCGTGCGCGGCCCGGCGGCGCACCGGGGCGAACACAACACCGAAGTGCTCGGCGAATGGCTCGGCAAGTCGCCTCAGGAGGTTGCCGACCTGGCCGCTGGCGGGGTGCTGCACGCCGACGCGGCGACCGTTCCGGCGCAAACGCCGGCTTGACTGCGCAGCCGCACGCCGCAGTGATGGGCGGGCAGTCTGGGGAGGACGTCGTTTGACCGATACGCCCGTAGCCAAGCCCGTGCGTCGGCTGGACGCGTTCTTCTTCACCGAGACGGTGACCTGGGTCCGCCATTGGACCGAGAGCCTGTTCTCGTTCCGCACCACCCGGTCGCCGGACCTCAAGTTCGCCAGCGGACAGTTCGTCATGGTCGGCTTGCAGCTGCCCGACGGCAAACCCCTGGTGCGCGCCTATTCGATCGCCTCCTCCACCGAGGACGAGCAGCTGGAATTCTACTCGATCAAGGTGCCGGACGGTCCGCTGACCTCCAAGCTGCAGCACATCAAGGTCGGCGATCAGGTGCTGGTGGGCAAGAAGCCGACCGGCACGCTCGTGCTCGAGGGCCTGCGGCCCGGCAAGCGCCTCTACATGGTCGGCACCGGCACCGGCCTCGCGCCCTGGCTCTCGCTGGTGCTGGATCCGGAGGTCTACGCCCGGTTCGACGACGTGATCGTCACCCACACCGTGCGCGAGGTGGGCGACCTCAGCTACCGCGATCTGTTCGAGGGCGGGATCAACAGCGATCCCAGGGTGGGCGCGCTGGCGGCGGCCAAGCTGCGCTACTACCCCTCGGTGACCCGCGAGCCGTTCCGCCACGAGGGCCGCATCACCGACCTGATCGCCTCCGGCAAGCTGTTCGCCGACCTCGGCGTGCCGCCGCTCGACCCGAAGGTGGACCGGCTGATGCTGTGCGGCAGCCCGGGGCTGCTGGCCGACCTCAAGACGATGCTGACCGAGCGCGGCTACGAGGAAGGCGCCGTCGCCACGCCGGGCGACTACGTGCTGGAAAAGGCGTTCGTGACCTGACGCCGGTGCGGGCATGACCGTCTCCGGCGACATCGCGGCGAAGGCGACCGAGCGAGCGGCGCTCTATCTTCGCCACCCGGACGAATGCCCACCGCTGATCGGCGTTCTGCCCTACCTGATCCACCCGCCGTCGAGGCTGAGCTCGGCGGCCGCATGGGCGGCATTCCGCGACAGGACACTGCTGCCGATGATGCGCAGCCGTCCCGACGACCCGAACCTCCCCAACTTCCTGGCCCAGGTTGAGGCGATCTTGGCCTGGAGGTCCTTCGTTCGCCCGGAGCACCGCTTCTGGAAACCCGACGCGGGGCCGGACCTGCGCGACCGGCCTGGAAGTTAGGCCCTCTCAGCGGAACGGACGAGCTTACGATCCTCTGGCCGATTAGCAGACCCTCAACGCCGTCCGGCTACACTCAGTCCGTGAGGCGTCGCACCAAGAAACGACCGAGATGACATCGCAGAGCCCGGCGATCGGCGGCCGGCCGTCCAGGCGCGTGAGCGCAGCCATGCAGCTGGCCCTGATCGCCGCGGGCTACGGTCTCAGCTTCGGTGGCGGCGTCGCCGCTGTAGCGGTCAATGAGCTGCTCATGCCCGCCGTCATCGCGCAGGGGTCGCCGGGCATGGTCGCCTTCGGTGACGTGGTCCTGTTCCTGCTGGTCACGGGCTTCCTCGGCCTCGCGCCGACCTGGTTCCTGCTGAGACTATCGGTCGAGGCGGCGCCGCGGGCCGTGCTCGCCGCCGAGCTTCTGATCGCCACGATCGGGCCCGCGAGCTGGATTGGGGTGATCTACCTGGCGGATCCTACCCGCCCCCGCGGTCTGCCTTCGGCCGGTGGGGACCTGCTTGGCCTGCTCATCGCCTTCGCCGCGATCCCACGCATTGTCCTCGGCCCGGTCCTGCTGGTGATCGAAGCGGCGACCTTCGTCATGGTCCGGGCGCGCCTTGCCAGGGCGCTCCTGGTGGCCGCGATGTTGATGGACCTGGTCCCGCTCTGCCTGTTCGCCTTGCATATGGCGAACGCAATCCTCCGCTAGATGCTGGCCTGGTTGTTGTAGAGCGCCGCATAGGCTCCGCCGGCCGCGATCAGGGCCTCGTGCGAGCCCTGCTCGGCGACGCCGGCTTCGGTCAGCACCACGATCCGGTCGGCGTGGCGCACGGTCGAGAGCCGGTGGGCGATGACCAGCGTGGTGCGGTGCTCGGCCAGTTCCTGCAGCGCCGCCTGCACCGCCCGCTCGCTCTCGTAGTCGAGCGCGCTGGTCGCCTCGTCGAAGATCAGGATCGGCGGGTCCTTGAGGAACACGCGGGCGATGGTCAGCCGCTGCTTCTGGCCGCCGGAGAGCTTGACCCCGCGCTGGCCGACGTCGGTGTCGTAGCCCTGCGGCAGGGCGGTGATGAAGTCGTGCGCGTGGGCCTTGCGGGCCGCCTCGACGATCTCGTCGCGGCTGGCGCCTGGCCGGCCGTAGCCGAGGTTCTCCGCCACGGTGCCGGCGAACAGATAGACGTCCTGCTGCACCACCCCGATGTTGCGCCGGAGCGAGGCGAGCGCGATGTCCTTCACGTCGACGCCGTCGATCCGCACCGCGCCCCCGGTCGCCTCGTAGAACCGCGGGATCAGCGAGCAGAGCGTGGTCTTGCCGACACCGGAATGACCCACCAGCGCGACGAACTCGCCGGCGGCGATCTGCAGCGAGAGATCCCGCAGCACCGGCCGCGGGCTTTGCGGATAGCTGAACGTCACCTGCTCCAGCGCGATCGCGCCACGCACGCCGCTCAGCACCCGCGCGCCGGGGCGGTCGCGGATCTCAGGCGCGATCTCCAGCATGTCCATGAAGCGGTCGAAGCCGGTCAGGCCCTCCTGCCAGAGCCGCACGAAGTTGACCCCGCGATTGATCGGATCGACCAGGATCGCGACGCACAGCAGATAGGTCATCAGGTCGGCCGCGCTCAGCGAGGCGGCGGTGATGCGCGCGGCGCCAACCACGATCACCGTCACGGTGATCAGCTGCGCGAAGGTGGCGAGGCCGGCCGACTCCCAGGCCTCGCTGAGGTAGCCGAAGCGGCGGGTCTGCAGGAACCGGGCGTTCTCCTCGGCGAAGCGGCGGACCTCGATCCCTTCGTTGGCGAACGACTGCACCACCCGGATGCCGGAGAGCGAATCCTCCACCCGTTCGTTGATCGTCGCGATCCTCTGCTTGGCCTGGCCAAGCGCCAGGTTCATGCGGCCGTTGAAATAGAACGCATACGCCGCGGCGAACGGGATCAGGGAGACGATGACCAGGCTCAGCGGCACGTCGAGGCGGAAGAGGATGAAGAGCGCGCCAGAGAACTTCAGCACCGCGATCGCCAAGTCCTCCGGGCCGTGGTGGAAGAGCTCGGCTAGCGAGAACAGGTCGTTGGACAGCCGCGACATCAGCTGGCCGACGCGCTGGCCATCGTAGAAGCCGAACGAAAGCGACTGGTAGTGCTCGAACAGCTCCTGGCGCATGGCGCCTTCCATCTTCGCGCCCATGACGTGGCCCTGGTAGTCGACGAACAGGGTCGAGAGCGCCTGGACGGCGAGCAGGACCAGCATCGCCGCGCCGACCAGCCAGATCTCGTCCATCAGGTGCGGGGCGCCGCCGGCGAGGGCCAGACGCTTGACCACGTAGTTGGCCAGCAGCGGCAGCGCGAGCGCGGTGGCCGAGACCAGCACGGCGCAGGCCAGGTCGGCGATCAGCAGGCCGAGGTGGGGCCGATAGTAGGATAGGAACTTGCGCCAGCGCTGTCGGCGCAGGCGGGGAAGTGCGGCGCGGCGGGAGGGCTTAGCGGCGTCTACGCGCGCTGGCGCCTCGAGGGTCGTGGACGGCATGAATCCTCATGTCCTTGCGGTGATCTGTGTCTCCTTTCTGGCTGGACATGGCGGTTTTCATCTGCGGTCTCCGGGTGCGGCGATGCGAAACCTACAAGCGCGACTCGGCGCCGGCAAGGCGAGGGGCACAGACCCACTTGTCGTCACCCCGGCCAAGCGAAGCGCGAGCCGGGGCCGGACGGGCCGGGACATAGCTGGAGATTGTCTGGGAACCGGCGCTTCCGGCCCCGGATCGGCCCGCTGGGCCGTCCGGGGTGACGGGACCGGGCCTTCGCGGCTAGGGTCATCGTCCAGCCGCCAGCGAGCACGTCGATGCAATTTCCCGTCACCGAACACATCGCCAAGTCGCCGCGCCACACCAGCGGCTACCTCGCCTGCGGGCCCGAGGACGGGCCGCTGATCGTGTTCGTGCACGGCTGGCCGGAGCTGTCGATCAGCTGGCGCCACCAGCTGCCCTGCTTCGGCGCCATGGGGTTCCGCGCGATCGCGCCGGACATGCGCGGCTACGGCCGCTCCAGCGTCTATCCGCGGCACGAGGACTATCAGCTGCGCGAAAGCACGGCCGACATGATCGAGCTGCTGGACAGCCTCGGGCGCGAGCAAGCGGTGTTCGTCGGCCACGACTGGGGCGCACCCGTGGTCTGGAGCCTGGCCAGCCACCATCCGGACCGCTGCCACGGCGTCGCCAACCTCTGCGTGCCCTACATCCCCGAGGGCTTCGCGCCGGACAACATCATCAAACTGGTCGACCGGACCGTCTATCCCGAGGCCGAGTATCCCGCCGGGCAGTGGGACTACATGCGCTTCTACGAAGAAAGCTTCGACAAGGCGCGGGCGGGCTTCGAGGCCGATGTCGACGCAACGGTGAAGCTGCTGTTCCGCGCTGGGAGCGCGGCCGGCGAGGGCCAGCCGGCGGTGACGGCGGCGGTGCGGCGCAACGGCGGCTGGTTCGGCGGCGGCGGCGCGCCCGACCTGCCGCGCGACGAGAGCGTGCTGACCGAGGCCGACCAGCGCACCTACGCCGACGCCCTGAAGCGCAACGGCTTCTTCGGGCCGGACAGCTGGTACATGAACGGCGCCCGGAATATCGCCTTCGCCAAGGAAGCGAAGAACGGCGGACGGATCGACCTGCCCGTGCTGTTCCTGCACGCGGCCTACGATTTCGTCTGCGAGACGCCGCATGTCGCGCCTGGCCGAGCCGATGCGCGGCGCCTGCGCCAACCTCACCGAGGCGACCACACAGCACCGGCCACTGGATGGCGCAGGAGAACCCGGCGTTCGTCAACGCCGCGGTGGCGCGCTGGCTGGCGACGGAGCTGCCGCAGGTGTGGCCGGCGCAGTTTTCGGCAAGCCGCTAGAGCGCGCACGAACCCTTCCCCCGCTTGCGGGGAAAGCGGCGAGCCGCGCGCAGCGCGCTTCGCCGATGGGGGAACCGCGCCGGCGGCAAGAGCCCCCATCGGCGACGCGTTGCTGGCGCAACGACGCGCCGCTTGCCCCCAGAGGGGGAAGAGTTGTTGCAAGCACCCACCGACACCCCGCCGCCGCGATGAGCGGTCATGAAGCCCGCGAACCTCCCATATTCTGACGGTCGGCCTGAACCCTCTTGATCTGTCCAGGGACTAACGCCTCGCCGTCCCCCACAGAGAGCCCCGGGGGTTGGCGAAGGCCCCAGCCCAACCCCGGGCTGGGGCCTTCACTTTGCCCGCCGGGTCACCCCAGCGCCGGCAGCACCTTGTCGGTGATCAGGTCGAAGCTCAACTGGCTCAGCGGCGCGCAGAGCAGGTAGTTCATCGACGCGGTTTCCTGCAGGCCGCGGATCTGGTCGATGACGGACTCCGGCGTGCCGTGGATGATCACCTCGTTCACATAGCGCTCGACCGGGTCGACGCCGCCATGCGCGCCCCCGCCGATGTAGGACCCGACGGTCCAGGCCGCGCCGCGGCGGGCCACCGCCTCGGCCTGTTCGGCGCTGGGCGCCACCGACATCAGCCGCGCCATCGGGATCTCGCGCGCTTCGGCGGCGAAGCCGGCCGCGGCCATCTGGGCGCCGTAGCGGCGGCGCTTGTCGCCCAGCTCGACGGTGGTGCAGTGCGGGTCCATCAGGATCGAGAAGCCGCGACTGGCCGCCCAGTCGATCGCGCTCTCCGAGGTCGCCGCCATCCAGACCGGAGGGTGCGGCTGCTGCAGCGGCTTGGGCAGCACTTCGACGTTCTCGAAACGGAAGTACTCGCCGGCGTGGCTGAGACGCTCCTGGGTCCAGGCGCCCAGCACCACGTCCACGGCCTCGCGGAAGCGCCCGGCGCTTTCCTCGACCGGCACGCCGAACGCCTCGAACTCGATCCGCGAAAAGCCGCGGCCGGCGCCCCAGTTGACCCGGCCGCCCGACAGATTGTCCAGCAGCGCAATCTCCTCGGCCAGCCGCAGCGGATGGTAGAACGGCGCCAGCGACACGGCGGTGCCGATCCGCAGGCGCTGGGTGCGCGCCGCCGCCATGGTCGCCATCATGTGCACCGAGGGGCAGACGCTGAAGCCGGAGAAGTGGTGCTCGGCCAGCCAGACCGCATCGTAGCCGGTCTGGTCCATGACCTCGAACCGCTCGATCGCGCGCTCGTAGACCGATTGCAGCGGGATCGATCGGTCGGCCCAGCCGAAGAACTGCAGGAGACCGATCTTCATGCGCCGTTTCCTTCCCTCGTTTTGGGAGATGCTAGCGCCACATTGGGGGCCGCGTCTTGGTCGGCGCGTCGCGGCTGTGTCATAGATGTTTGAAGGCCGGAGATAGCCGGGAGGATGCGAAGATGACCGAGCTGGTGAAGGTGGTCGATGAAGGCCACGTGCGGACGATCACGCTCAATCGGCCGGAGAAGAAGAACGCGCTCTCGACCCAGTTGGCCTGGGGCGTGGTCGAGGCGATCGACGCGGCGGCGGCGGACGACAACGTCTGGATCGTGGCCCTGACCGGCAGCGGCGATTCCTTCTGCGCCGGGCTCGACCTCTCGCCCAGCGGCGAACCCTACCACCCCGGATCGCGCCTCACCGCGCGGCTCGACGACATCGGCTGGGTCGGCAACTTCCTGCTGGCGATCCGCAAGCGCTGCGACAAGCCGGTGGTCGGCGGGATCAACGGCGTGGCGGTCGGCGCCGGGCTCGGCCTCGCCATGGCCACCGACGTCCGCATCGTCGCCAGAAGCGCGCGGCTGATGGCCGGCTACACCCGCATCGGCGGCTCGCCGGACGCGGGCCTGACCATCACCCTGCCGCAGGCGATGGGCTACGAGCGGGCGCTGCGGTTCATGATGGAGAACCGCACCGCAGGCGGCGAGGATGCGGTGGCCTGGGGCATGGCCGGCGAGGTGGTCGACGACGACCAGCTGGCGACGCGGCTGTCCGAGTACTGCCAGCAGCTCTGCGACTGGTCGCCGATCACCCTGCGGCTCTTGAAGCGCGGCATGGTGAAGTCGCTCGAAAGCAACGACCTCGAGCAGCAGCTGCGCTACGAGGTCGCCAACATCCGCATCGCCTTTTCCAGCGAGGACGCCAAGGAGGCGCGCAAGGCGTTCTTCGAGAAGCGCAAGCCGGTGTTCACCGGCCAATGAGCGACCCCGGCGGCGTCCAATTCGTCAGCGTACAGAACGGGCCGATCACCCTGCGGGTCGCGGTCAAGGGTGAGGGGCCGCTGGTCCTGTGCGTGCACGGATGGCCGGAGCTCTGGTACTCCTGGCGCCATCAGATCGAGCACTTCGCGGCCCGCGGCTACAAGGTCGCGGCGATGGACGTGCGTGGCTACGGCGGCAGCTCCAAGCCGCATGCGATCGGCGACTACAGCATGAAGCATCTCACCGACGACGTCGCCGCGGTGGTCGATGCGCTCGGCGGCGGCAGGGCGATCCTGTTCGGCCACGACTGGGGCTCGCCGATCGCCTGGAACACCGCGCTGCTGTATCCGGACAAGATCGCCGCCGTGGCCGGGCTCAGCGTGCCCTATATCCCCCGCGGCGAGGGCGCGTTCGTCGACACCGCGAAGGCGATCTACGGGGGCCGGTTCTTCTACCAGCTCTACTTCCAGGCCGAGGGCGTCGCCGAGGCCGAGCTGGAGGCAGACGTGCCCTCGTCGCTGCGCCAGATCTATTTCGCGCTCTCCGGCGAGGCGCCGCTCAACAAGTGGCTGGAGGAGAAGCCGGCCGACGCCAAGCTGCTGGATGGCATGGACGACCCCCAGCCGTTCCCCGCCTGGATGAGCGAAGCCGACCTGGCGGTCTACGCCGACGCCTTTCGCGCCGGCGGCTTTCGCGGGCCGCTGAACCGCTACCGCGCGCAGGAGATCGACTTCACCGATTTGGTCGACCTGGCCGGCAAGCCGGTGACCCAGCCGGCCTGCTTCATCGGCGGCGAACGCGACGCGGTGCGCAGCTTCCTCCCCGGCCTCGACCTCTATTCGCTCGCCGCCGCGGCCTGCACCGACTTCCGCGGCTCGACCATCGTCCCCGGCGCCGGCCACTGGGTGCAGCAGGAGGCGCCGGCCGCGGTCAACGCGGCGCTGGAGGCGTTCCTCGGCGGACTGAGCTAGAGGCCCCAGTCAGGGCCGGAGACCGTGGAGCTGTAGACGCCGAGCGCGGCCATCCGGCGGATGTCGTCGCCCTTGGAGAGGCCCCATGGCCCCACCAGCAGACCGAGCTCACGGGCTTCGGCCATGCGCTCCGGCGTGACGTCGGTGTAGTAGGGCGACCACTCGGCGCCGCCGTGCGCCTTCACCGCCGCGAGGTCCGAGCCGCCACAGTCGCGCACGTCGACGCCGTCGGTCCAGAGCGATGGCGGGCGGGCCGGATCGCGGACGGCGGGCGTGGTGATGGTGAGGTGCGCGGTGCGCACCGCCGGCGCGCGCTCGCGGGTCAGCCGCAGCACCCGCCAGTCGAAAGCGATGATCTTCGCCGCGTCCAGATAGTCCGCGGCGGCGAGGTCGCGCAGCACGGCGGCGACCACCTGCTCCGGCGCCGGCGGGTCGGTCTTTTCGGGGCGCGGGTCGGTCTTGATCTCGACGTAGATCAGCCGCCGCCGACCCGGCGCGGCGCGCAGCGCGTCCAGGAGCTGCGGTAATGTCGGGACCCGAACGCCGTCCATCCCGGCTTTCAACGGATAGCGCGCCGCCGCCGCTGACCCCGGCCGCGTCCGGCCGACGCAATGGCGCGCCAGCTCGTCCAGCGTCATGCTCCTGATCGGCGGACCGGGCGCGTCCAGCCAGGCGCCGTTCAGCCGGGTCTGATCGGGCGCCAGCCGGTAATCGTGGTGGGCCACGACATGGCCGTCCGCGGTGAGCTGCACGTCGATCTCGATCCCGTCGACGGGCGCCTTCAGGCACTCCAGCGCCCCTTCGAGGCTGTTGTCCGGCCAGGCCCCATAGCCGGTGGCGCCGGCGATCAGCAGCGGTCGGTTTCCGAGGCTGTCCATCCAGGCTTCCTACTGGCGGTCTGCGACAAACTCGGCGTCGGGCGACGCCGGCTCGATCCGCCACTCGCCGATCTCGGCCAGGAGCGCCTCCAGCAGCTGGCGCGAGACGCGCGGTCGGGCGAGCGCCGCGTCTACGTCGGCCCGCAGGTCGAGCGACAACACCAGCGGGATCATCGAGGTGGAGACGCCGGCAACCTTGGCCGCCGCCCGCGCCAGCGCCGCGCCGAGCCGCACCGGCAGCTCGATCCGGTCTACCGGCTCGCGGAACATTTTCAGGCAGGCGGCGGCGGGGCTGGTGACCTGGTGCTCGCGGCAGACCAGCGGACGGTCCTCGTAGATGCTGCAGGACTCCCCCTCGAGGAAGGGGCAGGCGATCTGCAGCGTGAACCAGGCGGCGGCCAGGCGCTGCTGTGCGGTCTCGGCCAGCGGAAACGCCGGGTCCGGCTCGGTATAGTCCCGTGTCATCACGCCACTCTCGGCGAGCTGCGCCAGGGCGTCCGCGAAGCGGCGGCGGATCTCGGCCTGGCGCGGCGGCGGCATCGCCGCCACCAGCGCCGCCAGCGCCCGCGCCTCGACCAGCGAGATCCCGACCAGCTGGCGGCAGCAGGAGGCGCAGCCCTTCGCGCACGACACCGGCCGCCCGGTCGCCTCGGCGGCGGCGCTGGCGGACCGCGACAGCTGGCTCGCCAGCGCCTGCAGGAACGGCAGCCAGGTCTCCAGCGTCACCGGCCCGGCCGGGACGGTCAGCGGCGCGGCGATCTCCCACGCCGGCGTCTTCAGGTGGACGCGGATGTCGGCGGCTTCGCTCATCGCCGGCGACCCTGCCGCGCCGGCGGCGGCGTTGGCAAGCGGCGCAAAGCTGCTAAGCCTCCGCCGATGAAGGCGCTGCCGAACCTGCTGACCGGTCTCCGCATCGCGCTGGCGCTGTTCGTGTTCTTCGCGCTGGCCGCCGCGGCCGGCGACCTGCCGCCGCTGGAGCTCGAGGGCGCGGCGATCTTCGCGCTCGACCGCTGGGCGGTGCTGGCGTTCGTCGTCGCCGCGCTGACCGACTTCGTCGACGGCTGGCTAGCCAGACGGCTCGGGGCGACCAGCGCCTGGGGCGCGATTCTGGATCCGATCGCCGACAAGGTGCTGGTCTGCGCGACGGTGCTGGGCCTGATGGCGCTGGCCGCCAGCCCGGTGGTGGTGGTCCCGGCCGCGCTGATCCTGTTCCGCGAATTCACCGTCAGCGCGCTGCGCGAGGCGACGGCCGGCCGCGTGACCTTGCCGGTGACGCTGCTGGCGAAGTGGAAGACCACGCTGCAGCTGATCGCGCTGGGCGGGGAGCTTGTGGCCGCCACCTGGAGCGCGCTCGACCTGCCGCCCGACCCAGGCAAGATCCTGGCGATCGCCTGGCTGGCGCACGCCCTGCTGTGGATCGCGGCCGCCGTGACCCTGATCACCGGCGCGCAGTATCTCTGGCAGGCGCGCAAGGCGCTGGCGGCGAGCTAGGCGCCATGGAACTGATCACCGCCCGCCTGAGGCTGCGCCGCGCGGCGCCCGGCGACCTCGCCGCCATGCACGAGATCCTGTCCGACCCGGGCGCGATGCGATACTGGTCCAGCCCGCCGCATGCGAGCCTGGACCAGACCCGCGAGTGGCTGGACGGCATGATCGCCGACGGCCCGCCGCTCAGCGAGGACTTCGTGATCGAGCATCAGGGCCGGGTTGTTGGCAAGGCCGGCTGCTGGCGGGTGCCGGAGATCGGCTACATCCTGCACCCGCTTTACTGGGGCCAGGGCCTCGCGGCGGAAGCGTGCCGCGCCGTCATCGCGCACATCTTCGCCAGCTATGGCGTGGACGCGATCACCGCTGACGTCGATCCGCGCAACGAAGCTTCGCTGCGGCTGCTGGCACGGCTGGGTTTCGCGGAAACGGGCCGCGCGACGGCGACCTACGAGATCGCCGGCGAGATCAGCGACAGCGTCTACCTGGCCCTGGCGCGGCCTACGACATCGAGTTCGCCGGCGGCGGGGGATCGCCCGGCAACGGGATGAACTCGCCCGAGTCGAGGTCGGGCAGCTTCATGCGGCCGGCGCGCCAGTCGGCTTTGGCCTGCTCGATACGCTCCTTGGACGAGGAGACGAAGTTCCACTCGATGAACCGCTCGCCGATCGGCTCGCCGCCCAGCAGCATGATGACGGCGTCGGATAGCGCGGTAAACGTCACGGGCTCGCCCGGCGCGAACACCAGCATCTGACCGGCGCAGAACCCGCGGCCGTCCACCTCGACCTTACCGCTGACCACGAACGCCGCCCGTTCCGGGTACTGCGCTGGAAGCTGCGCCTTGGCGCCGGTCTTCAGCCGCCAGTGGACGTAGAACATCGGCGAATGGATCTTGACGTTGGCCTTGGCGCCGAACGCCTCGCCGGCGATCAAACGGGCCCACAGGCCGCCGTCCTCGTAGGTCGGCAGATCTTCGGGCCCGTGGTGGGCGAAGGCCGGATCGGTCTCCTCGTCCGCCGCGGGCAGACCGACCCAGGCCTGGATCCCGTGCATCGGCCCGCCGGTGCGGCGCAGGCGGTCGAACCGCTCGGAGTGCGTAATGCCGCGCCCGGCGGTCATCCAGTTCATCTCGCCGGGCGTGATCGCGATTTCGGAGCCGACGCTGTCGCGGTGGGTGATCTCGCCGTCGAACAGATAGGTGACGGTGGAAAGGCCGATATGCGGGTGCGGCCGCACGTCGACGCTGCGCGGGATTCCCGGCGGGAAATCGATCGGCCCCATGTGGTCGAAGAACACGAACGGGCCCACCATCCGGTGCTGGGCGAACGGCAGCACCCGCCCCACCTCGAACCCGCCGAGGTCGCGGCGGCGCGAGTCGATGACGAGTTCGATCATGGCCGACTCCGACTAGGTTCTGGCCGGGATATGGTTGCTGATCAGGCCGAGCGGAACCGTCGTGGTGTTTTTCACCGAGCGCACCACGATCCGGCTTTCGATGTTCGACACCAGCCCCAGCGAGAGGATCTTCTCGCGCAGGAAGTCGTCGAAGGCGTGCATGTCGCGCGTGACGATGCGCAGCTCGTAGTCGGCGGCGCCGGTGACGGTGGCGCACTGCACCACCTCCGGCCAGCGCTGCACCGACTGCTCGAATGTCTCGAGATTGTCCTTGGTCGGCAGCGAGAGCTTGACCGTGCAGTAGACCTCGAAACCGAGGCCGAGCTTCTCGCGGTCGAGGATCGTCACGCGGCGCTGGATCACGCCTTCGTCTTCCAACCGCTTGATCCGCCGCCAGCACGGGCTGGACGACAGCCCGACGCGCTCGGCGATCTCGGCGACCGAGAGGCCGGCGTCGTGCTGGATCAGATCGAGAATGCGGGCATCCACCGAGTCCAAGACTTCAGACAAGTTTTTCCCTCCTTTCCATGATATCCCATATGGAAATTGCCGCAGCCGCGCCGTTTACGGGCATGGCTTTGGCAGGGCGCTTGCACGCCTTATATGATCTTGCGAGCCGCTCCGGAAGGGCGGTGGGAAAGAAATTGCCATGCGACACTCCGAAGTGACCTTGGACGACAAATTCTTGCTCGAAGATGGGCGAGTTTTCATCACCGGCGTGCAGGCGCTTGTCCGCATCTTGCTGGATCGGCAGCGACTCGACGCGCGTGACGGCCTGAACACCGCCGGGTTTCTCTCCGGCTACCGCGGCTCGCCGCTGGGCGGGCTCGACCAGCAGGCCCACCGCGCCGCCAAGTTCCTCGCCGCCTGCAACGTGGTGTTCAAGGAGGGCGTCAACGAGGACCTGGCCGCAACCGCCGTGTGGGGCACGCAGCAGGCCAACCTGTTCCCCGGCGCGAAGTTCGATGGCGTCTACGGCATGTGGTACGGCAAGGCGCCGGGCGTCGACCGCACCGGCGATGCGTTCAAGCACGCCAACTTCGCCGGGACCTGGCCCAAGGGCGGCGTGCTGGCCGTCGCCGGCGACGACCATTCCTGCAAGTCGTCCACCCTGCCCTCGCAGTCGGAGTTCGCGTTCCAGGACTGCGAGATCCCGGTGCTGGCGCCGGCCGACGTGCAGGAGGTGCTCGATTACGGCCTGCTGGGCTACGCGATGTCGCGCTTCTCCGGCGTATGGGTCGGGATGATCGCCCTGGCCGACATGATGGACAGCGGCGTCACCATCGACGTCGCGCTGGGCCGCCACCAGCATCGCATACCGGAAGGGTTTCAGATGCCCGCCGGCGGGCTCGGCATCCGGCTGAAGGACCAGCCGCTCGACAAGGAGCGGCGGCTGCGGCTCTACAAGATCCCCGCCGCGCTGGCGTTCGCCAAGGCCAACGGCCTCGACCGGACGGTGATCGCCGGCCCCCGCCGCCGGCTCGGCATCGCCGCCCACGGCCAGGCGTTCAAGGACGTGATGGAGGCGCTGGCGGCGATGGGCATCAGCGAGGCCGAGGCCGCCGACCTCGGCGTCGCCATCTACAAGGTCGGCATGCCCTGGCCGCTGGAGCCGACCGGCATCCGCGCCTTCGCCCGCGGCCTCGAGACGCTGATGGTGGTCGAGCACAAGCGACCGCTGCTGGAGAGCCAGGCCCGCGCCGCGCTCTACGACCTGCCCGCTCACGCTCAGCCGAAGATCATCGGCAAGGTCGACGAGCAGGGTCACCCGCTGCTCTCGCAACTGAGCTCGCTGTCGGTGGCCGAGGTGGCGCTGGCGATCGCCGACCGCCTGCCGCCCGGCCCCCACATGGACCGCGTGCACGATTTCATCTCCCGCGTCTCCGCCTCCGGCATGGCCGCGGTGACCCTGGGCGCCGAACAGGTGCGCAAGCCGTTCTTCTGCTCCGGTTGCCCGCACAACACCTCGACCCGGCTGCCGGAGGGCTCGCGCGCGCTGGCCGGGATCGGCTGCCACTACATGGCCAGCTTCTCCGACCCGCAGACCGACCTCACCAGCCACATGGGCGGCGAGGGCCTGAGCTGGGCCGGGGCGTCGCCGTTCACCACCGAGGACCACGTCTTCGCCAACCTGGGCGACGGCACCTACAACCACTCCGGCTCGCTGGCGATCCGCGGCTCGGTCGCGATGGGCAGCCACATCACCTACAAGCTGCTCTACAACGACGCCGTCGCCATGACCGGCGGCCAGCACCCCGAGAGCGGCTTCTCGGTCGCCCAGATCACCCGCCAGCTGGCGGCGGAGGGCGTGACCCGCACCATCGTCGTCGCCGACGAAATCGAGCGCTACGCCCACGTCACCGACCTCGCCCCCGGCGTCGAGGTGAAGCCGCGCGACCAGCTGATGGCGGTGCAGCGGAGGCTGCGCAAGGAACCCGGCGTCACCGTGCTGATCTACGACCAGACCTGCGCCACCGAGAAGCGCCGCCGGCGCAAGCGCGGGACCATGGCCCAGGCGCCGAAGCGGGTGTTCATCAACCCGCTGGTCTGCGAGGGCTGCGGCGACTGCTCGCGCGCGTCAAACTGCGTCTCGATCGAGCCGCTGGAGACCGAGTTCGGCCGCAAGCGCCGGATCGACCAGTCGACCTGCAATCAGGACTACTCGTGCCTGGACGGCTTCTGTCCGTCGTTCGTCACGCTCGAGGGGGCCGAGAACGCCCACGCACACCACCTGCCGACGCTGACCGCGGACTCGACGCCGATGCCGACCATCCCGACCTTCGAGGGGGTGAAGAACATCATCTTCACCGGCATCGGCGGCACCGGCGTCACCACCACCGCCTCGATCCTGGCGATGGCCGCGCACGTCGATGGCCTGGCCGCCTCGTCGGTCGACATGACCGGCCTGGCGCAGAAGGGCGGCGCGGTGTTCAGCCACGTGCGGCTCGGCGCCGAGGAGGACACCCCGATCGGCGGGCGCGTGCCGGCGGCCAGCACCCACGCCCTGATCGCCTGCGACCTCTTGGTCGCCGCCGGCCCCGAGGCGCTGGCGCTCTACGCCAAGGACCGCACCGACGCGGTCGGCAACGCCGACTTCCAGCCGACCGCCGACCTGGTCACCGACCGCGACGCGAAGTTCGACGGCCCGGCGATGGAACGGCGGATCAAGGGCGCGACCCGCAGCTACGACAGCTGCCCGGCGGTCGAGCTCGCCGAAGAGAAGCTGGGCGACGCGATCTACGCCAACACCATCATGCTGGGCTTCGCCTGGCAGAAGGGACTGATCCCGGTCTCGGCCCGCGCCCTCTACCGCGCGATCAACCTCAACGGGGTCGAGACCGAGACCAACCTGCAGGCGTTCGAGATCGGCCGCATCGCCGCGTTCGACCCGGCACAGCGCAAGACCGAACACAAGGTCGCGCCGTCGCCGCAGACGCGGCCGCTGGACGAACTGATCGCGCACCGCACCGGCGAGCTCATGTCCTATCAGAACCCGGCCTACGCCGATCGCTATGCGAAGCGCGTGGCCGCCGTCCGCGCCGCCGAGGCGCCGCTCGGCTCCGAGGCGTTGACGCGCGCCGTGGCGATCAATCTCTACAAGCTGATGGCGATCAAGGACGAGTACGAGGTCGCCCGGCTCTATTCCGACGGCCGCTTCGCCGCGGCGCTGAAGGACACCTTCGCCGGCGGCCGGGCCAAGGTGCTGCTGGCGCCGCCGCTGTTGAGCGGCAAGGACGACGCCGGCCACCTGAAGAAGCGCGCGTTCGGCGGCTGGATGCTGCGCTGGGGCTTCCCGACGCTGGCGAAGCTGAAAGGCCTGCGCGGCGGCCCGCTGGACGTCTTCGGCAAGACCGCCGAACGCCGCGCCGAGCGCCGGCTGCTGGCGGACTACGAGGCGGGCGTCGACCGTCTGGTCGCCGGCCTGACGGCTGAGCGGCTGCCGCTGGCGGTGAGGATCGCATCAGTCCCCGACGCCATCCGCGGCTACGGCCACGTGAAGGAGGCGGCGATGGCGGGGGCGAAGGCGGACGAGGCGAAACTCTGGGCGGAGTGGAACGCGTAACTCCCTTCCCCCTTGCGGGGAAGGGTCGGGGATGGGGGTGTCAGCGCCAGCGCGCGGCGTTTGTTCCCGCCCGACTCATGACGACCGAGAGCGCACCCCCACCCCCTCTCGGCAGGGGGGAGGGGGGTTCGCCGTTCGGGCTCGGACAGCTATAGCCCCGCCATGACCGAATTCGACTTCGACGCCTGCGTTGTGGGCGCGGGCGCCGTGGGGCTCGCCTGCGGATACGCCCTCGCCCAGCGCGGGCTTTCGGTGGCGGTGCTGGAACGCGAGCCGGCGATCGGCCAGGGCGTCTCGTCGCGCAACTCCGAAGTTGTTCACGGGGGGCTCTACTATCCCACCGGCTCGCTGAAGGCCCGGCTCTGCGTCGCCGGCCGCCGCGCGCTCTATCACTTCCTCGGCGAACACCACGTCGAATATCGCAAGTGCGGCAAGCTGGTGGTGGCGACCGACGCGTCCGAACTGCCGCGGATCGAGGCGATCGCGGAACAGGCGCGCGAGAACGACGTCGAAGGCATCGTCGAGATCGACGGCGCGGCGGCGATTGCGCTGGAGCCGGGCCTGCGCTGCGTCGGCGCGATCGTCTCGCCCCAGAGCGGGGTCTTCGACAGCCACGCCTACATGTGGGCGCTGCAGGGCGAGATCGAGGATCGCGGCGGCGCCGTGGTGCTGGCGACCCCGTTCGAAGGTGCGAGCCCGTTGACCACCGGCGGGTTCACCGTCCGCGCCGGCGGCGCGGCCCCGACGACGATCAGCGTTCGGTTGCTGGTGACGGCGCCGGGACTCTCGGCGCAGCAGGTCGCCGCCACGATCGAGGGCTTTCCGTCGAAGGACATCCCTCCGCGTCATCTCGGCAAGGGCGTCTACTTCCGCCTGAACGGACGGGCCCCGTTCGAACACCTGATCTACCCGCCGCCGATACCTGGCGCGCTCGGCACCCACTACCGCAAGGACCTCGGCGGTCAGGCGATCTTCGGGCCCGACCTCGCCTTTGTCGACGCCGAGGACTACACGGTCGATCCGGCCCGCGCGGCAGGCTTCTACGACTACGTGCGCCACTTCTGGCCCGGCCTCCCGGACGGCGCCCTTACCCCCGACTACGCCGGCATCCGCCCCAAGCTGCACGGGCCTGGCGAGCCGCAGCCTGACTTCCAGATCGACGGCCCGGAGGTCCATGGCCTCGCGGGCCTGATCGCGCTCTTCGGCATCGAGAGCCCGGGGCTGACGTCGTCCCTGGCGATCGGCGAAGAGGTCGCCGTCCGGCTCGCCGGTTCTTGATGGCGCCGGCCCCTTCGCCTATAAGCCGCGCCTCGCGTTTCGGCTGGGTAGCTCAGTTGGTTAGAGCGGCGGATTCATAACCCGCAGGTCGGCGGTTCAAGCCCGCCCCCAGCTACCACGCCTCCATCGAACAAACGCCGCGAACCCACCTATTCCAGGCCGGCCATGACGCCAGCCACGCCGCGCAGCAGATCGCGCGCGTGCGGCGAACTGATCGCCGCATAGGCTCTCAGGAGATCGATGGCGCCCGGCGTCTGCAGGTGATGGCGCGGGAACTCCGGGTCGCGCTCGCCGACCAGGTCGGCGACCGTGGTGTTGAGGGCGGCGGCGAGCCCAACCAGCCTGGAGGCGGACACGCGATTGTCGCCCCGTTCGTACTTCTGCAGCTGTTGGAATGTGACGCCCAGCTTCGCCGCCAGGGCGGCTTGCGTCAGCTTCAGCTCGCGCCGCCGCAGGCGCGCGCGCCCGCCGACGGCGACGTCGATCGGATCCGGGGTCTTTCGGCCGGTGGTCGCGGTCATCGCTCGATCCGATCCCGTGCAATCACGGTCAAGCTAGCAACCGTCTCGGCCGGCGAATTTGATCTGCCGCAAACCCGGTTGCTACCTAATGACGCGCCCCCGCGCCCAGTTGCGGCCACCATTCGTCACCAAGCCTGGATTTCCGCCGCGGTCTCGCACGAGTTGTATCGAGGTGGTATAGTGCGCTTGACGCGAGGTCGGCCGTAGAGCCGAGGCGGCAGAGCGACAAGGCGCGGTCGCGAGGGGTGAGATGCGGAAGCGAGTTGAGGCCGGAGCCAACGGCTCACGCTTTACGGCGAGGGACCTGGATCCGGAAATGCCGGGGACGCCGCTGGCCAGCGCCGTCATCGCGCGGGTCATGTCGGTGGTCGACCGCAGGGCGAAGCCACGCAGGTGGAGCGCCCGCCGGACGCTCGCCTTCATCATCGTCAGTTCCCTGTTGCTCTGGACGCTGATCGTGAGCGGCGTGCTGTGGTTGGCCCGCGCATTCCACATGGCGGGCTGATCCTTCCGGCGATCAGAGCTGGTAGCGCAGTCCCACGTCGATCGAGACATCCTGCGAGGCCCCGCGGAAATCGCCGGGATGCAGGCCGATCGGCCGGGCGACGCCGGGCGTGTCGTTCACAGACTCCCACACCAGGAACGGCGCGTCGATGTAGCGGTAGGTGACGTCGAAGTTCAGCTTCCGCTTCAGTTTGTAGGACAGCCCGCCAACCGCCTGGAACGCGAACTGGGTCGGGCGCAGCACCGAGCCGCCGAGCTGCAGCGTCTGAGTGGCGGGGTTCTGCGCGGTGATCGGGCCCGGCACGCCGCTGAAGTAGTAGTGGGAGTCGAATTGCAGGTGGTAGATCCCGACCCCGACGCCCACGAATGGCGTCAGGCGCTGCTCCGGCAGGAAGTCGTAGACCGCGTTGATCATGCCGTTGTCGGCGTAGGCCCAGTTGATGTGCGGGCGGCCGTACGGGGTGGCGCATGGCGGCGGGACGTTGATCTTGTCGCATAGGCCCCATGGCTGGCCGGGGCGGCCCAACGTCAACCCGTTCGCGTCCATCGGCAGCGTCGAATTGATCGAGTGAATGTTGCTTTCGCGCAGGCCGCCGTCGAACTCGACGCGGACGTGGGGCGTGACGCGGTAGCCGACCCGCAGGAACGCGTTCCAGTCGCTGTTGAGCTGGTAGCGCCACTGGTACGGCCGGCCGTCCGGCGCCGGGTCGAACGAGGTCGCATCGATCGCCAGCGGCCAATGGTAGCCGAGGTCGAGCGCGACATACGGGTGCAGCCAGCCGCCCGGCGGGTGGGGCCATTCGCGCGGCGTGTTCTGGTCATCGGCTTGGGCGTCGCACGCCGGGATGAGCAACGCGGCGGCGGCGCTGACGAGCCACTTCCAATCCATCAAATCAATCCTGAACCTGGTTCGCCCAACTCGACGGTTTCAACATCTACACGTCAGGTGGCGAGACTGCGACATCCCGCCACGGCTTGGCCGGGAATCCGCGCGGACGTCTCAGCGCCCGTTGGTCGTGACCCGGACCAGCGGCCGCGGGATGCAGAAGTCCTTGTCGATCACCGCGATGCTGAACGGCACGCGCCGGCTCTGGGTGACGCCGCCCGCCGCCGCGCACGCCGGACCGGGCGGGATATCGAGATGGACGATGCGGGTGGTGTACTGCGGACAGATGTCGCTGCAGGGGAATTCGGCGACGACCGGCGCGCCCTGATAGAGGCCGACAACGACCTTCCTGCCCATCATCGCGGCATGGTCGTAGGGCGAGGCCTCGTAGGCGACCAGATCGGCGTCGGAAAGCTTGCGCGGTTCGGCGGCGAAGAGGCCGTGCGGCGCCAGCACCGCCGCGCCCGCCAGGGCGATGGCCAGCCGCCTCTTGGCGAGTAGCGAATGAGCAGCGTCGGCCACGTCTTTAGCGTGGCGGCGGACTACCTGAGGGTCAAGCGGCCGCCGCGCCCGGGAGGGCTCGTTCGGCCAGAGCGCCGTCAAGCGCCTCGAGCAGCCGTTCGGGCTTGATCGGCTTTTCGACCACGCAGCGCATGCCGGCGGCCAGATATTGCGCCACCTCGTCGACATCGGCGTTGGCGGTAAGCGCGATGATCGGCACTCTGCCAGCGGGCGCCCCGAGCTTGCGGATCTCCTTGGCGGCGGTGACGCCGTCCATGCGCGGCATCTTGATGTCCATCAGGATCACGTCGTAGCGCCCGGCCCGGGCCGCCTCGACCGCCTCGACGCCGTCGACCACCAACTCGGTCGAACAGTCGAACATCTCGCAGAGCGCCTCGACCACCATGCGGTTGGTGGCGTTGTCGTCGACGACCAGGATGTGCGCCGACCTGGCCGGCGACAGCTCCTCGACCGCGGCGCTTTCGGCGCCGTGGCTCTCGGCGGCGGGCGCCTCGATCTCGAACGAGACCGTGGCGCCGGGCCCCGGGTTGGCCTTCGCTTCCAGCGAGCCGGACATCGCCGCGATGGCGCGTTCGGCCAGCATCAGTTCCAGCTGCACGCCCATGCCGCCGACCTTCGAGGCCTCGTCCACCCCGCGGAACAGGCCGGCGAGGTAGTGCGGCGCGTAGGTCGCGCCGTTGTCGCGCACGCGTCCGGTGAGCGCATAGCCGGCGTCGACGGGACGGACCTGCAGGCTGGCTTCGATCACGCCGCGGTGCGAGTGGGCCATGGCGTGGCCGATCAGCGCGTCGAACACCTGCATCAGCCGGGCCGCGTCGATGATCGCCGCGCAGTCGGGCGCGCCGTCATAAGAGACCAGCAGGGTGACGCCGGCGGTGTCGGCGTGACTTCCCCAGCGCGCGTCGATGTCGTCCATCAGCTCCTGCAGCCGGCGCGGAGCGGCGGCGATCTCCAGCCGGCCGGCGTCGGCCTTTTGCAGCTCGGCGGCGGTGTCGAGCAGCGAGAGGGTCGTGTGCGCAGCCTCGGAAATGGTCTCGAGATGCTGGGCGGCGCCCTCCGGCAGGCGCAGGCGCTTCAGCCCGTCGGCGGCGGCCAGCGCGTGGGCGACGGGCTCGCGCACTTCGGTGCAGATCCGCTCGATCAGGCCGACGTCCTCGCCGGGGCCGCTCGGGGCGCCGGTCAGGGCGGGCAGCAGGCGGACAAGGTCGCTGACGCCCTGATAGGCGCCGCGCTCGCAGACGATAAAGCCGCCAAGCAGCGCCGCCGGCCGCTCGGACATCATGCGTTCGACGAACAGGCCAACGGGGTCGCTGGCCTCGACGATCAGCGGATCCGGCTCGGCGGTCTCGAGGATCGGGCGGTTGGCCGCGCCAGAACGCTCCATGCGGGCCAGGAAGGACTCGCGGTGGATTATGCCGATCGGCCGTTCGCCGTCGACGACCGCGATCGCCCGGCAGTCGAGATCGTGGATGAAAGCCGCGAGCGCGGCCTCGCAGAGACTGTCAGCGGGCAGGGCCGTTCGCCGGTCGATGTGATCGCCGATAATGTCCATGGCCGCCGAGGGATGCCTAACTCGGCGCACACCATGGCCATGCCGACTTGCGAAGAAGTTAAACTAAGGCGCGAGTACCCCGATTTGGGGTGATCCAACGCAAGAATCTACATGTCTAACGGCCGCTAGGGATGTCCTTGAACGCCACGTCCTTGTCCACCCGCACGTCCTGCGGCAGGCCGAGCACCCGTTCGGCGATGATGTTGCGCATGATCTCGTCGGTGCCGCCGGCGATGCGCCCGCCGGGCGCGCTCATCAGCGCGGCCTGGAACATCGCCGCCAGCGGCGCCTGGGCCGGGTCGGAGATGATGCCGAACTGATCCTCCAGCTCGATGGCGGTGTTGGCGACGTCCTGCATCAGCGGCGCGCTGACCAGCTTGCCGATCGACGCCTCCGGGCCTGGCGTCTGGCCGCGCGACAGCGCGGTCTGGGTGCGCAGCCGGGTCAGCCGCAACCCCTCGGCCTGGACGTACCAGCCCGCGACCTTTTCGCGCAGAGCCGCGTCCTTGATGCCGGAGCCGGCCAGGGTGGCGAGGCTGGAAGCCAGCTGCATCACCTGGCGGTGGTAGCCGGCGCCGCCGCCGATGGCGTTACGCTCGTTCATGAGCGTTACCAGCGAGACGCGCCAGCCGTCGCCAACCTCGCCGATCCGCTGGCTGTCCTTAACGCGCAGATCCGTGAAATAGACCTCGTTGAAGCCCGAGGCGCCCGACATCTGATGGATCGGCCGCACCTCGATCGCCGGGTCGTGCATGTCGACCCAGAACATCGTCAGGCCCTTGTGCTTGGGCACGTTCGGATCGGTGCGCAGGATCAGGATGCCGAAGTCGGAGAAGTGGGCGCCCGAGGTCCAGACCTTCTGGCCGTTGATGATCCAGTCGCCCGAGCCGTCGGAGGCGCGCACCGCGCGGGTGCGCGCCGCCGCCACGTCGGACCCGCCTGACGGCTCGGAGAACAGCTGGCACCAGATCTCCTCGCCGCGCATCGCCGGGCCGACAAAGCGCTGTTTGTCGACCTCGTTGCCGGCGGTCATGATCGTCGGCACGCACATGCCAAGGCCGATCTGGAACGGGTTGCCCGGCGTCGGGAAGCCCGCCTCCTCCTGGGTGAAGATCTGCGCCTGCCAGTTGGCCCCGCCGACCCCGCCCCACTCCTTGGGCCAGGTGATGCAGGAATAGCCGGCGGCCGCCTTCTTGGCCTGCCAGGCCTTGGCCGCCTTCAGTCCGGCCGCATCCTCGTCGCCCATGTCGTCGCCGCGCCGGACGTTCTTGGGCGCGTTGGCCTCGAGCCAAGCGCGGGCCTTGGCGCGGTACTCGGCTTCCTCGGGGGTGTCGTTGAAGTCCATGGCTTGTCTGCTCCCGATCCCTAGGCGGCGTTACGGCGTTCGAGCTGCCGCACCAGCTTTTCCTTCCACGCCTTGGCGCCGCCGGCGACGAGGCCGAGCTGCTGGGCGCGGCGGTAGAACAGGTGGCAGTCGACCTGCCAGGTGAAGCCGATGCCGCCGTGGGTCTGCACGTTCTCCTTGGCCGCGTACCAGTAGGCCTCCGACGCCGAGACCCTGGCGGAGGCGGCCGCCAAAGGCAGCTCCGAGGCTCCGGTCTCCAGCGCCCAGGCGCCGTAGTAGGCGCTGGAGCGGGCGAGTTCGTTCTTGACGTACATGTCGGCCAGCTTGTGCTTGATCGCCTGGTAGCTGCCGATCGGCCGGCCGAACGCGTAGCGCTCCATCGCATAGCCCTTGGCCATCTCCAGCGCCCGATCGGCGCCGCCGACCTGTTCGAACGCCAGCAGCACGGCCGCGCGCTCAAGCAGGGCTTCCGCGAGCGCCAGGCCCTCGCCGGCCTCGCCCAGCCGCTCGGCCGTCGCGCCGGCGAAGGTCAGCTTGGCGACGCCGCGGGTGGGATCGAGCGTCTGCAGCGTCTCGCGGGTCACCCCCGCGCCGCCGAGCTCGACGAGGTAGAGGCCCAGCTGACCGCCTTCGCGCGCCAGCACCACCGCCACGTCGGCGATGTCGCCGTCGGTGACCGGCAGCTTGGTTCCGGTCAGCTTGCCGCCCTCGACGCGGGCCTGGACCTGCGCCTCGGTCAGCGCCCCCGGGCGCTCGACGCTGGCGAAGCAGCCGATCGTCTCGCCGGCGGCGATCTTCGGCAGCCATGCCTTCTTCTGCGCCTCGGACCCGGCGGTCATCAGCGCCTCGGCCAGGAAGTAGGCGGTGGAGGCGAACGGGATCGGCGCCAGCGCGCGGCCTAGCTCCTCGGCGATCACGCAGAGCTCGAGGTGGCCGAGGCCGAGACCGCCATAGGCTTCCGGGATCGCCGTGCCGAGCCAGCCCTGGCCGGCGACTTCCTTCCAGAGGTCGGCGTCGTAGGACTTGTCCGGATCGTCGAGCACCGCCCGCACCTTCGAGGTGGGGCAGCGAGCCTCGAGGAACCTGCGCGCCTCGCTCTTGATCGCCTTCTGGTCGTCGGAAAAGTCGAAATTCATGCGCGCCCACTCCGCAGTCTCGAGGCTTCTTGCGGGCGACCATGAACCAGCTTGCGGCAGGACGAAAGATTGACTGAGCGTCAATGATTTCAGGTTTTAGTCGCCTTACGGAGAGAGGCGACACCCATGGCGAAGGCGGTATTCCAGCGTAACCAGAAGGTCTGGGTCGAGAGCGTCGGGGCCTGGGCGATCGTCGAGCGGATCGACGCGGTCTGGGCCAAGGGTTTCGACGAGCCGGTGCGCGTCACCTACGACGTGGGTCTCGGCCGCCCCTTCCTGGCGCACGAGCTGCGGCCCGAGGATCCGACCGGCGAAGAGCCCGAGGATATCGGCGCCTCGACCGGCTGGCGGCTGATGCGCGCCCGCAACAAGTGGCAGACCCTGGAGGAGTGCGCGGCCCATCCCTACCCGGGCACCTATCCCGTGGTGGTCACCGACATCGGCGACTGGGGCGGCTGGCGGGTGCCGGGCGCCGAGTACGACCGCGCGCCGCACCGGATCGAGTGGCAGGCCCGCCTGATCGCCTCGACGCCGGCGCTGCGGCAGATCGCCCGCGAACTGCTGACGCTCGCCACGAACTCGCCCGACCCGTCGCCGGAGCTCGAGGACCTGGCGCGCAAGGTCGCCGCCGTCGAGCGTTTCCTGGCCGAGGTCCCCGAACCGGAACTGCTGAGCGAGACGGCGAACGTCGCCTAGCTTCGCGCTGAAGCAGTGGCGCCGGCGCCGCCGCCCCGCTAAATCGGCGGGATGCGTACAGACACTCCCCAGCCGATCCATCTGGCCGACTATCGCCCCCCCGATTACCTCGTCGACGAGGTAAGTCTCGACTTCGCGCTCGCCCCGAATGCGACGCGGGTCAGAGCGACGCTGACGGTGCGGCGCAACGGCGATCACGAGCGGCCGCTCAGGTTCAACGGCGAACGCCTGAAACTGATCTCGGCCGCCGTGGACGGGCGCGCGCTGACGCCGGGCGACTACGAGCTCGACGACGAGTTCCTGACCATCGCCGCGCCGCCGGCCGCGTTCCGCCTGGAGACCGAGGTCGAGATCGATCCAGAGAACAACAAGGCGCTGGAAGGGCTCTACGTCTCCGCCGGACGCTTCTGCACCCAGTGCGAGGCCGAGGGCTTCCGCAAGATCACCTACTTCCCGGACCGGCCCGACGTGCTGGCTCGCTTCACGGTGCGAATTGAGGCGGAGCAGACATTTCCGCGGCTGCTCTCCAACGGCAACCTGGTCGAGGCCGGCGACCTGCCTGGCGGGCGCCACTTCGTGGTCTGGAACGACCCGTTCCCCAAACCCTGCTACCTGTTCGCCCTGGTCGCCGGCGAGCTCGACGTGCTGGAGGACAGCTTCGTCACCATGAGCGGGCGCGACGTGACGTTGCGGATCTTCGTCGACACCGGCATGGCCGAGCGCGCCCACTACGCCATGGACAGCCTGAAGCGGGCGATGAAGTGGGACGAAGAGGTGTTCGGGCGCGAGTACGACCTCGACCTGTTCATGATCGTCGCCGTGCGCGACTTCAATTTCGGGGCGATGGAGAACAAGGGCCTCAACATCTTCAATTCGTCGCTGCTGCTGGCCGACCAGGCCACCGCCACCGACGTCGACTACGAACGCATCGAGGGCGTGATCGCTCACGAGTACTTCCACAACTGGACCGGCGACCGGATCACCTGCCGCGACTGGTTCCAGCTGTGTCTGAAGGAGGGCCTGACCGTCTTCCGCGACCAGAGCTTCTCGGCCGACATGCGCGGCGAGGCGGTGCAGCGGATCAAGGACGTCAAGCAGCTGCGGGCGCGCCAGTTCTCCGAGGACGCGGGCCCGCTCTCCCACCCGGTGCGCCCTTCCAGCTTCATCAAGATCGACAACTTCTACACCGCGACGATCTACGAGAAGGGCGCCGAGGTGATCCGCATGCTGAGGATCATGATCGGCGCGGAGACGTTCCGCGCCGGCATGGATCTCTACTTCGAGCGCTATGACGGCCAGGCCACGACGATGGAGGCCTTCATCGCCTGTTTCGCCGAGGTCTCGCAGCGCGACCTGACCGCCTTCTTCGCCTGGTACGAACAGGCCGGGACGCCGAAGGTGAGTCTGGAATCCCGCTACGACGAAGAGCGCAAGGCGCTGGAGCTGATCCTGCAGCAGGTCACCGCGCCGACGCCCGGCCAGCCGGACAAGCAGGCGCTGCCGATCCCGATCCAGATCGGCCTGCTGGACGAGGATGGCCGCCCCCTGAGGGACACCGAGCTGGTGGTGCTGGATTCGCCCTCGCGCACGGTGACGTTCGAGAACGTCGCGCGCGAGCCGGTGGTCTCGGCGTTGCGCGGCTTCTCGGCGCCGGTGAACCTCGCCACCGACGCGCCGGCCAAGGACCGCTACGTGCTGCTGGCCGCCGACCCGGACCTGTTCAACCGCTGGGAGGCCGGCCAGACCCTGGCCCGCGACCTGATTCTGGCCCGCGCGGCCGGCCACCCGGACGAGGTGGGCGAGGAGCGCTACGCCCAGGCGCTCGAACGGTCGTTGAAGGACCAGTCGGCCGACAACGCGTTCAAGGCGCTGATGCTGTCGCCCCCGAGCGAGCAGGACCTCGCGATCATGATGACCGAGCCGGCCGACCCGGGCGCGATCCACGAGGCGCGCGAGGCGCTGCGCACCCGCATGGCCGCCCACCTCGACGCCTCGCTGCGCGACCTGCACGGGCGGCTGCAGGACGCCGGTCCGTTCACGCCCGACGCCGTCCAGGCCGGCCGGCGGGCGCTGCGCAACGCGGTGATAGATCTGATGAGCGCCAACCCGACGCCCTACAATCGCGAACGGGCCCGCGCGCACTATCACGACGCCGGCAACATGACGGAGGCGATGGGCGGCCTTGCCGCGCTGATGGCGATCGGCGGGGAGGCGTTCGAGACCGCCCTGACCGACTTCTACGAGCGCTGGCGCGACGAGCCGCTGGTGATCGACAAGTGGTTCGCCCTGCAGGCGCGGGATCCGGCCGAGGGCGCGCTCGGCCGGGTGCTGGGCCTCACCGCCCATCCTGCGTTCGACCCCAGGACGCCGAATCGCCTTCGCGCGCTGGTGGCGACCTTCGCCGGCTTCAACCCGGCCCGGTTCCACGATCCGAGCGGCGCCGGCTACCGGTTCCTGGCCGATCAGGTGCTGGCGGTGGACGCTTTCAACCCTAACGTGGCCGCCCGCCTGCTGGAGCCGCTTGGACAGTGGGCGCGCTACACGCCGCAGTTGGGGGCGCTGATGCGCGCCGAGCTGGAGCGCATCACCCGGTCGCCGGACTTGTCTAAGAACGTCTTTGAGCTAGCCTCCAAGGCCTTGGCCTGACGCTTACGGCGAGGCGCCTGGGTGGAGAAGCCGCCTGTCCGCTTCGCTCGACAAGGTCCGCTTCCTGCTCGTGGACGACAACGTCCACATGCTCAATATCGTCAAGACGATCCTGCGTGGCTTCGGCGCGGTGCACGTGTTCGAGGCCAAGGACGCCCGAGGAGGCGCTCCACCGCCTGCGCAACGACGCGATCGACATCGTCGTGCTCGACTATCTGATGGGCGACGAGGACGGCGTGGCGTTCCTGAGGAAACTTCGCGACGAGACGACGAGCCCTTCGCCTTATGTCCCGGTGATCATGCTGACCGCGCATTCGGAGAAGGCGCGCGTCGAGGCGGCCAGGGATGCGGGCGCCTCGGAATTCTGCGCAAAACCGGTCACCGCGGCGGAAATGTTCCGCAAAGTGGCGGCGGTGATCGACCATCCGCGGCATTTCGTCCGCAGCAGCAGCTATTTCGGCCCCGACCGGCGCCGCCGCGACGACCCTGCTTACCAGGGGGAGGAGCGCCGCAAGGACCGGCTGGCGGCGTCTGAAGCGGCCGCGGGGGACGCGGCGGGTGACGGGGCTGCAACCCCCCGGTAGGATTTGCCCCTGAAACTGACTCGCGCCTGATTTGCGGGCGGGGCGCAGGGAACGAATGGCGGCGGCAAGGGCCAGGGGCGGCAGGGCGATGGCCCGGCCCGCGCGACGCGCGGCGCTGGGGACGGCCGCGCGCGCCCCGCGCTGGGGCCGCGCGACCACGCTGGCGATCCTGGCTTCGCTGATCGTACTGGCGGTCCAGACCGGGTTCACCGCCATCCGCCTGCGCGAGACCCCGGGCGTCTCTCCCAGCATCCTGTTCACGCCGATGGTGTGCGCCTCGATCCTGGCGGTGCTGCTGGTGATCCAGGCGCTGCGGGCCGACGGCGACGCCCGCGCGCTGGCCGACTTCGAGGAGCGGTTCCGCGTGGCGGTCGAGGCGGCGCGGTGCGGCATCTGGGAATGGCGGCTGACCTCCGGCGAGCTGTTCATGTCCGACATCACCGGGGTGATGCTGGGCTGGGGCGGCGGCGGCATCGCCACCACCGAGCAGGTGCTGGACCGCGTCGCGCCCGAGCATCGCGACCGCGTGCGCCAGGCGATCCTGGCCGCGTCCACCCACGGCGCGTTCGACGTCTCGTTCCGGGTCTCGCGGCCGGATGGCGGCGCCACCTGGATCGACGCCCGCGGCCAGGCCGTCGGCGAACGCAGCGAAGGCCGCTTCGTCCGCCTGGTGGGCGTGGCGCTCGACGTCACCGAGGAGCGCATCGCCCAGGTCCGCGCGCAGGCCGCCGAGGTGCGCCTGCAAGGCGCGATCGAGAGCGTGCCGGAAGCCTTCGCGCTGTGGGACCGCCAGGGCCGGCTGGTGCTGTGCAACCAGAACTTCCGCCGCTTCTTCGGCATGGCCCCGCGCATGCTGAAGCCCGGCGCCTCGCGCCAGTCGGTCGAGCGGCTGATGCGGCTGGCCTACCGCCAGGAGCAGCCCGCGCCGCCCGGCGAGGAGGGTCGCGAGGTCGAACTGTCCGATGGCCGCTGGGTGCAGATCGCCGAGCGGCGCACTGGCGACGGCGGCTTCGTCGTCACCTGCGTCGACGTCACCGCGCTGAAGCAGCAGGAGGAGGCGCGCCGGCTGAACGAGGAGCAGTTGCAGCGGGCCGTTGTCGGGCTGGAGCGCAGCCGCGAGGAAGCCGCCGAGCTGGCGCAGAAGTACGCCGCCGAAAAGGTTCGCGCCGAGTCCGCCAACCGCGCCAAGAGCGAGTTCCTGGCCAACATGAGCCACGAGCTGCGCACCCCGCTCAACGCCATCAACGGCTTCTCCGAGATGATGGTGGCCGAGATGTTCGGCCCGCTCGGCGACAAGCGCTACGCCAGCTACGTGCAGGACATCCTCAGTTCCGGCCAGCACCTGCTGGCGCTGATCAACGACGTGCTCGACATGTCCAAGATCGAGGCCGGCAAGATGAACCTGCGCTTCGAGCCCGTGCGCCTGGACGAACTCGCCGAGGACGCCGTGCGGCTGATCAAGAACCGCGCCGAGACCGCCGGCCTCACCGTGGCGATCGAGGTGCCGGCGCTGCCCGACGTCGAGGGCGACTACCGGGCGCTGAAGCAGGTGCTGCTGAACCTGCTCTCCAACGCGGTGAAGTTCACCCCGCGCGGCGGCAAGATCACCCTGAAGGCGGAGAGCCGGCGCGACGCGATGGGCGACCGGATCAAGCTCAGCGTGCGCGACACCGGCATCGGCATCGCCCCGGACGACCTCACCCGCCTGGCCAGGCCGTTCGAGCAGATCGAAAGCCAGCAGTCCAAGACCCAGCAGGGCACCGGGCTGGGCCTGGCGCTTTCGAAGTCGCTGGTCGAGATGCACGGCGGCCTGCTGGAGATCGAGAGCCAGCCCGGCCTCGGCACCACCGTGAGCTTCCTGCTGCCGATCCGCCAGAGCCGCCTGATAGAAGACGACCGCTTCGCGGCGGCGTAGATCACTCGCGCACGGCGGCGGCGCCGGACCAAACGAAGGAACCGCGAACATGATCACCGTCTTCGGCGAAGGCAGGGGATTGCGGGTCGTCTGGCTGCTGGAGGAGATGGGGCTCCCCTACCGGCTGAGGCCGGTCGACCTGCTGGCGGGCGTCGAGAACGACCCGGAGTTCCTGGCCATCAACCCGGCCGGGTTCATTCCGGCGCTCGTGGACGGCGACGTCACCATGGTCGAGTTGATCGCGATCATGGAGTACCTGATGGCCCGCTACGGACCGACCCCGCTGGCACCGGATCCGCAAGACCCCGCTTTCCCCGCCTACCAGCAGTTCCTTCACCTCGGCGAGGCCGGCCTCGCGGCCTCCATCTACTTCGTCGTCGGCGCCCGCAATTTCGCGCCGGAGGCCGAGCGGGGAAACTGGAGCGCCGGCCAGGCGCTGGAAGTGTTCGAGAGCCGGCTGGGGTTGGTGACGCGCCGGCTTGCGCGCTCGCCCTACCTTGCCGGCGAGACGTTCACCGCCGCCGACATCTCGGTGGCCTACGCCCTGCAGTTGGCGCGCAGGAACGGGGGCGTCACCCTCGGCGAGGTGGAGCAGGCCTACATGGCCCGCGCCTGCGGACGCGACGCCTACAAGCGGGCCCTGCAGACATGTGAAGCCACAAGGACCATGCTCGCGGCGGCGCCCCGTCAATGACCGCGCCTGGCGCTCACAGGCTTCGGCGCGGCTGACCGACTTCAGTCCGCTCGGGTCGACATCTTACGTCTCAGCGACGCCCGACGCCGACGCTGTCCGCGCCGATGAGCGGGCTGAATCAAAGCCGCCTCGGCGCGGAACCTGGCGAAGCGCCTGCGCGCGGCTCCCCCATCGCAAGGCGGCGTGTGCGCGGTACGGCCGGCGCGGCTCGGCGCGGGCGGGCAGCTGGGCGACGCGGTCGACGATGGCGTCCTCGACCTTGCCCCTGACCGCGACGTCGATCTGACGGCCCTGGGCGAGGCCGGCCTTGATCGCGGCGGCGTCGGGCCTGGCGGCCCCAAGTCCGCTCCAGGCCTGCAGACGCAGCGCCCGGCTGCGCTCGACGTCGGGTCGAACCTGGTCGCGCATCGCGACCAGCATGCGGCGGGTGTCGCGCCGCGCCGGCTGCGACATCGCCTCGGTGGCCCAGAAGAACGCCGCCGGGCGCACGATGGCGTTCTCGCGGGCGATGCGCAGGCCAAGCGCCAGGATCCCGACGCCCGCCCCGACCAGGAACAGGTTCAGCGCCACCGAAGCGACCAGGCCGACGGTCAGCCAGCGCCCCCGCATCAGCCGTTCGCCGCGTCGTCCGCCGGATCGGCCAGCGCGCTGAAGCCGCCGGCGTCGGGCGGCGGTCCCATCAGCCGGGTCACCGCCGGATGACCCAGCGTGTAGCCGGCGGCGACGCCCGCCGCGGCGGACGCGGCCAGGCCCAGACCCAGACCGGCGCCGGCGAGCCAGCGGCCCACCATGCCGGCCGCCCGTTCGCGCGGCGCGCCGGCGATGATCCGTTCGCGCAGCGCGGCGCCGGAATCACCGGCCTCGTAACGCAGCAGCGAAGCGTCCAGCAACCGCTCGGCGGCCAGGCAGGCGGCGACCATCTGGGGGTTGGCCGCCGCGAACGCGGTCGCCATCGACCGCTCGCCCGCCGGCCAGCGTTCCATGTCGGCGCCATAGGCGGCGGCGAGGGTGAGGAAGCGTTCTTCGTTCATGGACAAGCTTCCCACTTCAGCCTCGGCTTAGTCCGGCCCGGCCAGATCGGCCAGCGCGATCTTCAGCGCCCGACGGCCGCGCGACAGCAGGCTCTCCAACGCCTCGACGCTGACGCCCATCGCCACCGAGGCCTCGATGTTGCCGAGCTCCTGGTAGTGGCAGAGCACGATGGCCTCGCGCTGGCGCGGCGGCAGCGCCTGCAGCGCCAGGCGGACCCGCGCGCCGACGTCCGCCGCCAGCAGCCCGCGATCCGGCCCGGGACCCGGGTCCGGCGTCTCCGGCGGATCGGCGACCGGGCGCTCGCGCCGCCGCCGCAGCCGGTCGTAGCAGAGGTTCAGCGTCACCCGGTGCAGCCAGGTGTCGAACCGGGCCGCGCCCGGCCGCCAGCGCGCGGCGTGGCGCCAGACCCGGAAGAAGGTCTCCTGCGCGACATCCTCGGCCTCGGCCGGATCGCCGAGCATCCGTTCCGCCAGCGCCAGCACCCGGCGCAGTTTGCGCGCCACCAGCGCCTGGACCGCCGCCGCGTCGCCCTGGCCCGCCCGCCGCACCAGCTCGTCGTCCGGGTCGGCCTGGCCAGATGTCAAGACGCGCCTCGCTCAAGCAGAGCTCCATATGCCACGCCCCGTCCCGCCGCGCCCATCCGCGCGCCTGTATGTGTCCGGGCCGGCCGGCCGAGGTTCAACGCGTTACGCGGCCGGTTCCGTCGCATCGGCCAGCAGGGCGTAAAACGCACGGTGCGCAGCCTCGCGGCGGCGGCCGAGTTCAGCCCGCAGCCTGCGGTGGTCGCGGACCCCCGCCACCTTGGCCATCAGCGCCCGCAAGGCCCTGGGCTCGAGCTCCGGATCGGCGTCCTTGGCGATGGCGACGCGCAACAGCTGCGAGAGGTCCTGCTGCAGCCGCCACGCGCCAGCGAGATCGGCCAGGAGATCGGCCGGGGCCAGGCGGGCCTCGCCCAGCGCCGCCAGCGCCTCAGCCGTGTTTTGCCGCAGCGGCCCGCCGGCAGGCGCGTGGATCAGTTGCAGGAACTGGGCGGCGAACTCGATGTCGACCAGGCCGCCCGGGACCAGCTTGAAATCCCAGAAGCCGGCCGGCGGCCGCTCGCGCGCCATCAGCTCGCGCATCGCTCGGACGTCGGCGGCGGTGCGGCCGGCGTCGCGCGGGCTGCGCAGCTTGGCTTCGATCGCGGCGGCCGCGCGGCTGGCGAACGCCGGCGAGCTGGCCCAGGCGATCCGGGCGCGGGTCAGCGCCAGGTATTCCCAGGTCTCCGCCTCGCCGGCGTAGTAGCCGTCGAACGCGGCGTAGCTGACCGCCACCGGCCCCTGGGTGCCGGATGGGCGCAGCTGCATGTCGCATTCATAGAGTTCGCCTTCGGCGGTCGGCGCCGAGAGCGCGGTGATCAGGCGCTGGGTGAAGCGGCCGTAGAAGGTGGTGGCGGCCCAACCCTTCTGCGCCGACGCCGCGTCCGGGGTCTCGGCCTCGTAGAACGTCATCAGGTCGAGGTCGGAGCCGGCGGTCATCTCGCGCGAGCCGCACTTGCCCAGCGCCACCACCGCCACGTCGCCGGGAAAGGCCCCGCCCTGGCGCTGGGTCTCGGCCAGGGCGGCCCAGGAGAGTCCGCCGATGCAGGCATCGGCCAGATCGGCGAACGCCTCGCCGGCCTGGGCGGCGCTCGCCGTTCCCGCCAACACCTGCAGCCCGACCTGGAACGCCCGCTCGCGGCGCAGGCGACGCGCGGCGTCCATCGCCGCCTCGAACCCCTCCGCGCCGCGCAACGTCGGCGGGATCGCCCCGAGCGGCGCCAGGGGGGCGAAGAAGGCCGGGTCGAGCAAGGCGTCGAGCGTCGCCGGGCGGCGGGCGAGGCGGCGGGCGAGCACGGGGGCCACGGCCATCACCCGCACGATCAGCTCCAGCAGCCTCGGCTGCGCCAGGAACAGCGACTGCACCTGCACGCCGACCGAAAGCCCGGCGAAGAATTCGCTGAAGCGGTCGAACGCCACATCCGGCGCACCGGTCACGGCGATTGCGTCCAGCAGGCGCGGGGCCAGCCGCGTGAACAGCTCGCGGCCGCGCTCGGTGCGGGTGGCGGGGATGTGGCCGTGGTGCCAGGCTCTGATCGCCCCGGCGACCGCGTGCGGGTCGCTGAACTTCATCCGCTTCAGCGTGGCGAGGGTCTGCGGGTCGTCCTCCACGCCGGTAAACACCAGGCTGCCGAAGCGCGACGACAGCGGCTCCTCGCCGGCGAACAGCTCCCCGTAGCGGCGCCCGACCGTCTTCAGGGTGCGGACGACTCCGGCGTCGAAGCGGCGCAGGTCCGCCTCGCCGGTCAAAGCCGCAACGCGCCGCCGCTCCTTCTCGGCCGTCGGCAGGCGGTGCGTCTGCTCGTCGGCGATCATCTGCACCCGGTGCTCGAGGGCGCGGAGCGTGCGATAGGCGCCGGCCAGGTCGTCCGCGGCCGCCTGCGAGACGTGTCCGGCCGCCGCCAGGACCGCCAGGGCGTCCAGCGTCCGCGGCGAGCGCAGGTCGGGGTGGCGGCCACCCAGGATCAGCTGCTGGGTCTGGACGAAGAACTCGATCTCGCGGATGCCGCCCGGGCCCAGCTTCAGGTCCGCGCCCGGCGCCGCCAGCCGCGCGTCCGGCCGCAGCTCCTGGATCTGCCGCTTGATCGAATGGATGTCGGCGATGGCGGCGAAGTCGAGGTTGCGACGCCAGATGAACGGCCGCAGCTCGGCCAGGAACGCCTCCCCGCGGCTGATATCGCCGGCGCAGATACGCGCCTTGATGGCCGCCGCGCGCTCCCAGTTCTGGCCGACGCTCTCGTAGTACTCCATCGCCTGCTCGACCGGCACCGCGGGCGGCGTCGACAGCGGGTCGGGTCGCAGCCGCAGGTCGACGCGGAACACGTAACCCTCGGCCGTCCGGTCCTGCAGCAGGCCCGCGAGCGTCTGGGTCAGGCGCGTGGCGAGGGCCTGCGGCTCGACGCCCGGCGCCAACGGCAGCGCCGCCGGCTCGTGGAAGACCGAGATGTCGATGTCGCTGGAATAGTTGAGCTCGAACCCGCCCATCTTGCCGAGCGCGACGACGAAGTAGCCGGGGACTGGATTGTCGGCCGACCCGACCACGATGCGATCCCCCAGTGACCGCGCCGCCAGCGCCAGCGCCGCGCGCACCGCGGCGTCGGCGAAGCGGGTCAGGGCGGCGGTCACCTGGTCCAGGTCCCAGACGCCGCCGAGGTCGCACAGCGCGGTCAGCAGGTGCAGCCGCGCCTTCAGCCGCCGCAATTCGGCGCCGCCGGCTGCGGGTTCGAGGTCTCCGGCGCGGGCGGCGGCCGAGATTTGCGCCTCCAGCGTCGCCGCCGGGTCCGCCGCCAGGATGGCGCCGAGGTCCTCGGGCCGCCGCGTCGCCAGCCGCGCCAGGTAGGGCGACGCCGCGAACACCGGCGCCAGCGCCGGCCAGGCGGCGGTCTCGCCGAGCGCCTCCCGCGCACGCGCCGCCGCCGCCGGATCGACGACCGGGCCGCAGGGATGGAGCAGGTCGGCGAGCGCCGTCACCGCATCGCCATTTCTGAACTACAGTTGCGCACGCTCTCCGCTCTTCCCTGCGAAAGCGGGGACCTAAGCCTTTTGGCCACGGAAAACACGGAAAACACGGAACGTTGCACACTGACGCCGGCGTCGGGCCTGAGGCGCGTCCGTGCTTTCCGTGTTTTCCGTGGTTCCGATCTTAATTGGCCCGAGTTGCCTCGGACTTTCAAAACAAGCCTGGGTCCCCGCTTTCGCGGGGAAGAGCGGAGGGAAGCGAAGCTCCTCGCGCCTACCCCGCCGGCAGCACCAGCGCGGTCCTGAGGCCGGGGCCCTTGCCGTCGAAGCAGCCGGGGCCCTCGTCGAGTTCCAGGCGCCCACCGTGGGCGCGGGCGACCGCGGCGACCAGGGAAAGGCCGAGGCCGGCGCCTGGCGCGTTGCGGCTGTTCTCCAGCCGCACGAAGCGGTCGACCACCCGCTCGCGGTCCGCCTCAGGGACGCCGGGCCCGGTGTCGGTGACCGAGAACTCGATGTCGCCGGAGGCGCGGCGACGCACGCGCAGCATGATGGCGCCACCGGCGGGCGTGTATTTCACCGCGTTGTCCAGCAGGTTGGCCAGCGCCTGGGCGATGAAGCCGTAGTTGCCGCGCAGGGTCAGGCCCTCGGCCAGCTCGGCGGCGAAGTCGAGCCCCTTCTCCTCGCTGACCGGCTCGTAAAGTTCGGCGACGCCGGCGGCGAGCTCGCCGGGATCGAACTCGGTCTGGTCGGGCGCCGCGGCGGCGGCTTCGAGTCGGGCGATCGCCAGCACCGCGCCGAACGTGTGCAGCACGCCGTCGGCGTCTTCCAGCGCCTGGCGCAGAGCTCCGACCGGGTCGCCGCGGCCGGCTTCGGCCTCGATCAGCGCCGCCTCCATCCGGGCCCGGAGCCGCGTCAGCGGAGAGCGCAGGTCGTGGGCGATGGCGTCGCCGGCGTGGCGCAGGCCGGCGATCGAGCGCTCCAGCCGCTCCAGCATGTCGTTGAGACCGGCCGCCAGCTCGTCGAGCTCGTCGCCGGCGCCGCGCACCCTGGCCCGCGCGCCGAGGTCGCCCAGCCGCGCGGCGTTGATCACGTCGGTCAGCGCGTTCATGTTGCGCGAGACGTCGCGGGCGACGAACACGCCACCCGCCAGCCCCAGCACGATGATCAGCGCCGCTGCGCCCCAGAGCGCGTTGACGATCTTCAGCACATAGCCCTGCGCCTCGCCGACGTCGGCGCCGACGAACAGCAGCTCGCCGCCCGGCAGGCGCTCCTCCATGCCGCGGGCGGGGCGACGCGCCTTGGAGCCATCGGCCTCGGTTTCGGTCGAGTCCGAAGCTGGTCCAGGTCTGGGTGTCGGGCGGGCGCGAGATCGGCGGGGTGCCGATGTTGCCGGAGATCGGGTGGCCGGCCTCGTCCAGCACCAGGTAGAGGAACCCGCGCGTGCTGGACGAACGCTCGATCACCGCCTCGTTCAGGCCGTTGAACCCGCCCTGGTGGTAGACCGCCTCCAGCGAGTGGGCTTCGCGGGCGATCGAGGCGTCGGCGGCCCGGGCGGCCTCGCCGGCGGTGGCGATGTAGATGTAGCCGAGGAAGGCGCTGGCGGCGGCGGCGAACAGCGCCAGGAACAGCAGCGTCAGCCGGAATGGCGTCGTGCGGACGAGGCGCGGGAGGCGCATGGGGGTGGCGCGCCTCTAGGCTTCGAGGCGGTATCCGGCCCCGCGCACGGTCTGCAGCATCGGCCGGTCGAAGCCCTTGTCGATCTTGGACCTCAGCCGCGAGATGTGCACGTCGATGACGTTGGTCTGCGGGTCGAAGTGGTACTCCCAGACCCGCTCCAGCAGCATGGTGCGGGTCACCGACTGGCCGGCGTGGCGCATCAGGAACTCGAGCAGCTGGAACTCGCGCGGCTGCAGGTCGATCTCTCGGCCGGCGCGGCGCACCTCGCGGCCGATCAGGTCCATCTCCAGCTCGCCGACGCGCAGCAGCGTCTGCACCGAGCCGGTCTCGCGGCGGCGGGCCAGCGCCTCGACCCGGGCGATCAGCTCGGCGAAGGCGTAGGGCTTGACCAGGTAGTCGTCGCCGCCGGCCTTGAGGCCCTCGACCCGGTGGCTGATCTCGCCCAGAGCCGAGAGGAACAGCACTGGCGTCTGGTCGCCGTCCTTGCGCAGCAGCTCGACCATGCTGACGCCGTCCATCCGCGGCATCATGCGGTCGACCACCATCACGTCGTAGCGGCCGTCACGGGCGGCCAGCAGGCCCATCTCGCCGTCGGCGGCGACCACGCACTCGTGCCCGGCCTCGCCCAGGCCCCGCGCCATCGCCTCGGAGGCTTCGGCGTCATCCTCGACGATCAGCAGCCGCATGCGCGCCCCCTCCGCAAGCGAGCCAGCGCCTCAGCCGTCGATCTTGATCGGCACGAAGCCCAGCATCTGGCCGTTGCGACGCACGGAAAGCGGGATGGCGCTGCGGCCTTCCTTCTTCCACTCGGCCACGGCGGCGGCGAGGTCGCCGACGCTGGCCAGTTCCCGATTGCCGGCCGAGACGATCACGTCGCCCTTCTGCAGCCCCTTGTCGCCGGCGTCCGAGGTTCCCTTGACGCTCGCCACCACGACGCCGCCCTTGACGGTGTCAGGGATGTTGTACTGGCCGCGGGTGCTGGCGTTCAGCGGCGCGACCTGCATGCCCAGCACCGAGGCGCCAAGCGAAGCCGGGTGATCCGGTCCGCCGCCCCCGCCCTGGTCGTCGGGCGAAGCGCCGCCGTTCTGCGCCAGCTCCTGCTCGCTCGGGCGAATGCCGGAATGGACGTCGATCGTGCGTTCCTTGCCGTCCCGGAACACGTCGAGGTGGATCACATCGCCGGCCTGCGACTTGGCGACCTCGCGGGTCATCTCGGTGTTGGACTTCACCGGGACGCCGTTGACGGCGACCACCACGTCGCCGGACTGCAGGCCCGCCTTCTGCGCCGGACCGCCCGGGATCACGTCGGTGACCTGCGCGCCCTTGCGGCCCGAGAGCCCCCAGGAACTGGCCAGGTCGTCGGACAGCGACTCGATGGTGGCGCCGATGTAGCCGCGGGTGATCTTGCCCTTGGCGATCAGCTGCTGCGTCACGTTCTGGGCGATGTCGGCCGGAATGGCGAAGCCGATGCCGACCGATCCGCCGGTGGGCGAGTAGATCGCCGCGTTGACCCCGATCACCCGGCCGTAGATGTCGAACGTCGGGCCGCCGGAGTTGCCCTTGTTGATCGGCGCGTCGATCTGGATGAAGTCGACGAAGTTCTCGCCGATGTTGCGGTTGTAGGCCGAGATGATGCCGGCGGTGGCGGTGCCCTGCAGGTCGAACGGGTTGCCGACCGCGACCACCCAGTCGCCGACCCGCGGCTTCACCGAGGTCTCGAAGTTCACATAGGGGAAATTCGCCCCCTGCACCTTGATCACCGCCAGGTCGGTGCCCTCGTCGCGGCCGATCACCGTGGCCTTCAGCTCGGTGCCGTCCTTGGTCACGACCTTGATGTCGTCGGCGCCGTCGACGACGTGGTTGTTGGTGACGATGTAGCCGTCTGGGGAGATGAAGAAGCCCGAGCCGGAGCTCTCCTGCTTCGGCGGCGGGCGATCATCGTCGCCGCCCCCCTTGGGCACGATCTCGAACGGGAAGTTCTCGAAACCGGGGATCGACCGCTTCAGCGCCCGGATGTCGACCTTGGACGTCACGTGGATGGAGACCACGGCGGGCGACACGCGCTCGAAGATGTCGGCGAACGACTCGGGCGCGCCGGGGGGCGGCGCGAAGATCGGCGCGGTCGACGCCTGGATCAGGTCGCCGCCGTGGGGCGCGGTCAGGTTCGGGATCTTCACCCCGGCGCCGGCCATGGCCGCGACGGCGACGCTGGCCCCGCCGAGGGCGCCGACGATGAATGCGGTCTTATTGACAGCCATTTGAAGTGTTCCTCGTCCTGGAAAAGCGGAAAGGGTCCAGGAGCCCAATCATTTAAGGCCGGATGCCAAAGAGCGCCACGGTCCTCAAGTTACCTTTCCGTCATCGCCCCCTGATCAACGGGCAATGGCGCGATTGTGGGGCGCAAAGGTATCAAATGGTTTCTTCGCGCGACAGCTTCTCCAGCGCAGCTTCTTCTTGCGGATCGAGACCCGCTTCGGGAGCGGCGGCGCGCCGGCGCATCAGCAGCGCCGCGGCGCCGGCGGCGACCACCAGCAGCGGCCCGACCCACAGGATCGCGTTGCCGAGCGAAGGCCGGGGCGTCAGCAGCACGAACTGGCCGTAGCGGCTGACCAGGAAGGCGCGGATCTGGTCGTCGGAGCGCCCCTCGGCCACCTGCGCGCGGACCAGCTGGCGCAGGTCATGGGCCAGGGGCGCGTCGGATTCGTCGATCGACTGGCTCTGGCAGACCAGGCAGCGTACGTCGCGGAACAGCGCCCGGGCGTGGGCTTCTTTCGCCGGGTCCGCCAGCCGGTCGGCCGGGTCGCCGGCGGCGGCGCCCAGCAGCACGACGGCGAACAGCGCGGCGGCGGCCCGGGCCAGACCTCGCTTCACCAGCGTCACTCCGCCGCAGCCGGCGCGAGCGCCGCGCGGACCCTGGCGGTGACCGCGAAGCGCAGCCGCCGGTCGCTCAGCGACAGCAGCCCGCCCGCAGCCATGATCAGCGGCCCGAAGAAGATGAACCGGACCCACGGGTTCCAGTAGGCGCGCACCAGGTAGGTCGCCCTCCCGTTCGCCGCCAGCCGCTTTTCGCCCGAGACCACGTAGACGTCGTCGAGCGGGGTCTCGCAGATCGCGACCCCGGAAATGGTCTGGCCGCCCGCGGCATAGAGCCGCCGGTCGGGCCTGGCCTGGCAGAACACCGCGCCGGACGCATCGGTGACCTGGATGTAAGCCCGCTCGGCCTCGAAGTTGGGTCCGAACTCCTGCGCCACCCTGTCGAGCCGCAGGGTATAGGCGCCCAGCCGCAGCGTCTGGCCGAGCTGCAACGCCTCGGTCGCCTCTGCGCGCCAGGCGGTCTCGAACGCCGCGCCAAGGGCGAAGACGCCGATGCCGATGTGCGCCAGCGTCATGCCCCAGGCCCCGCGCGGCAGCCCGAGCGTGCGCCGGCCGACCTCCGCCAACGGGGCCCGAAACAGTCGCACCCGCTCGGCGGCCTCGGCCAGCGCGCCGACGATCACCCAGGCGCCGAGGCCGATGCCGCAGGCGGCCAGCAGCGAGCGCGGCGTGACCAGGGCGAAAGTGGCCAGGATCGCCACCGCCGCGGCCAGCCCCGCCAGCCAGAGCCGGCGCAGCGCCGCGGTGAGGTCGCCGCGCTTCCAGGCCAGCAGCGCGCCTGCCGGCAGGGCGATCAGCGCCGGCGCGATCAGCGCGCCGAAGGTGGTGTTGAAGTAGGGCGCGCCGACCGAGATCGGCGTCCCGTCGATCGCCGAGCGGATCAGCGGCAGCAGCGTGCCGATCAGCACCACCGCGGTCGCCGCCGCCAGCAGCACGTTGTTGAGGAACAGCGCGCCCTCGCGGCTGACCGGCGCGAACACCGCCTCGTCCTTCAGGGTCGGGGCGCGCCAGGCGTAGAGCGCCAGCGCGCCGCCGGCGGCCGCGCCGAGGATGGCCAGCAGCAGCACGCCGCGCTTGGGGTCGATGGCGAACGCGTGCACCGAGGTCAGCACGCCCGAGCGCACCAGGAACGCGCCCATCATCGAGAGGGTGAAGGCCCCGATCCCGAGCAGCACGGTCCAGCTCGCCAGCGCGGCCCGCTTCTCGGTCACGGCCGCCGAGTGCAGCAGCGCCGTGCCCATCAGCCAGGGCATGAAGCTGGCGTTCTCCACCGGGTCCCACGCCCACCAGCCGCCCCAGCCGAGCTCATAGTAGGCCCAGTAGGAGCCCATGGTGATGCCGATGGTCAGCAGGCTCCAGGCCGCCAGCGTCCAGGGCCGGATCCAGCGCGCCCAGGCCGGCTCGACCCGGCCCTCGACCAGCGCCGCCACCGAAAGCGAGAACACGACCGAGAAGCCGACGTAGCCGGCGTAGAGGAACGGCGGATGGCCGGCCAGCGCCGGGTCCTGCAGCAGCGGATTGAGCGAGTCGCCCTGGAACGGCGGGTTGGGCAGGCGCGTCAGCGGGTTCGAGGCGAACACCATGTAGCCGATGAAGAGCACGCCCAGCAGACCCTGGGTGGCCACCGCCGAGGCCTTGAGCCCGAACGGCAGCCGGCCGGCGAGCGCCATGACCGCGCCGTAGCCGGTCAGGATCAGGCACCAGAGCAGCATCGAGCCCTCGTGGCTGCCCCAGGCGCCGGCGATCTTGTAGATCAGCGGCTTGGCCGTATGCGAGTTGGCGGCCACGTTCAGCACCGAGAAGTCGGAGGTGACGAACGCGTGGATCAGCGCGCCGAAGCCGACCGCGACGGCGATGAACGCCCCCATCGCCGCGCCCTCGCCGGCCCCGGTCAGGGCCGCGTCGCGCCGGACCCGGCCGGCGATCGAGAGCCCGGCCTGCGCCAGGCTGAGCGCCAGGGCCAGGATCAGGGCGAACTGGCCGAGTTCGTCGATCACGGCGACTTGCCCCCCTGGGTCGCGCCATAGCCCGGGGTCGCGTCATAGCTCGGGGTCGCGCCGTCGCCGCGCCACTCGCCCTGCTTCTTCAGCGCGGCGGCGAGCTCGGGGGGCATGTACTTCTCGTCGTGCTTGGCCAGGATCTGGTGGGCGACGAACACGCCGCCCTGGTCGTAGGCCCCGATGGCGACGACGCCCTGCCCCTCCCGGAACAGGTCGGGCAGCTCGCCCTTGAACGTCACCGGCGTGACCGAACGCTTGTCGGCGACGACGAAGTCGATCTCGCCATCCGGCTTCTTGACCACGCTGCCGGCGCGCACCAGCCCGCCAAGCTGGATCGACTGGCCGGCGGGGATGTGCGCGGCCTGGGCCTGAGACGGCGTGTAGAAGAACGAGATCGAGCCGCGCATGGCGTAGAGCGCGACGGCGACGGCCAGGATCAGCACCGGCGCGGCGACCGCCAGGGTCATCAGCCGGCGGCGGGCGGTGCGCGATTTGGGCAGGAGCGACATCGGAGTCGTACCTTAGGGCGATCCGGGCGTCGGCGACATCGCCGCGTTCGGCTGGGGTGCGGGTTGGCCCGCGCCCGGCTGGCCCGGTCCGGCCTTGGCGGCGGCGAGTTGCGCCAGGATGTCCGGCCGCCCGGCGTAGCGGCTTCGTGCGGCGGCCAGGGCCGCATCGCGGCGGTCGGCCTCCCCCAGCACCGCATAGGCCCGCACCAGCCGCACCCAGCCGGCGGGATCGTCGGGGTTGGCCTTGAGGCGCGCGGCGAGGCCGTCGACCATGGCCTGGATCTGCGGCGTTCCGACCGACTGGTCCTGCCCGCCCTCGGGCGGCAGCCGTCCGGTGGTCGCCACGGCGGCGATTTCCTGCGCCAGCGCCGGACCGCGCTGGTCCCCGGCGGCCAGCGACGCCTGCAGCGCCCGCCAGCCGGCGAGACCGCCAGCCACGTCGCCCGAAGCGATCTTCGCCCGCGCCAGGTAGTAGCGGGCGTTGACGTTGGCGGGATCGAGCGCCAGCAGATGGCGGAACGCGTCCTGGGCTTCGGCGTCGACCTCGCCGCCGTTCTGCGCGGTCAGCGCCTGGCCCAGCAGCTCCCAGAGGTCCGTGCGGGCCGGCGCCAGCGCAATCGCCTTGTGCAACGCCTGGATCGCTTCAGTCGGTTGCTGCGACTCGAACTCGGCCCGCGCCAGCTCCACCAGCGGGATCGTGTCTGTCGGATGCTGCGCGGCCAGCGCGCGCCAGACGGCCGCCATCTGTGGCGCGCTGAGCGGCTGGTTCTGTTCGGCCTGATGCTCCCAGTCGAGCAGGCGCGCCTGGAACGGCTGGTCGGCGTAGCCGGGCGCGCCGAGGGCGACATAGGCGATCGCCGCGACCAGCGGCGCCGCGCCCGCCGCGATCAGGATCACGACTGGACCGGAGCGCCTCCCCGACGCTTCGCTGCGCCCGGCGGCGGCCAGCAGCCGCCGGCCGGTCTCGGCGCGGACGGCCCGGCGCTCGCCCTCGGCCAGCACCCCCCGTTCGGCCAGTTCGTCGAGTTCGGCCATCTGGCGGCGATAGACCGCGAGGGCGGGGTTGTCGCCGCGCTGAGCCTTCGCCGCCCTGACGCCCCGTTGCATGATGAGCGCCGCCAGGGCCGCCGAAATCAGCGCCGCGGCGATCCAGAGCCAGATCATGGCCGGGCCTTATCGGAAAAGCCGGGCCCGGGCGAGCGATGGCGTCGCCGCACCCGCAAAGCGCAACCCTCGCCGCAGCCAGCGCGTTGAAAGCGGCGGAGACCTGTCATGAGACTGAACTACGCCCTCACGCTTGCCGCTTCGTTCGCGCTGCTGGCGCCCGCGGCGCTCGCCGCCGACCATGAAGCCGGCGTGCCGCTCTCGCCCGCCGAGGCCGCCGGGGCCTGGACCGTCGAGACCGGCGGCCACGCGATCTGCATCATCCGGCTGACCGCCGACCACCTCGCCCGCCCAGCGCAGAATTGCGGCGACGCGCTGCCGTCCGGTGTCACCGGCTGGGTCACGACCACCGATGGCATGGCGTTGACCGGCGAAGGCGGCGCGGTGCTGGCCCCGTTCAACCGCTGGAGCAACAGCCTGTTCGTGTCGCACCGCTCGAGCGGCGTCGACGTGCAGCTGATGCGCGGGACGCCCGGCGGCTGAGGCCCACAAGACAATTCCCGATTGCGCCGGGCTTCGCCCCGGCTAAGGTCGCCCCATTCAAAAATCAGACGATTGATGGGGAAGAGATGTTCAGGATCGCCCTGGCCGGCGCTCTCGCGGCGCTTCTGCTTGCGGGTGCGGCCACGGCCCAGGTCGCCGGCGCGCCGCCAGGAACCCCCGTGGTCGGCGCCCAACCGAGCCTCCAAGCCGGCCCGGCCGCGCCCGATTTCGGCCCCCCCGATTTCGGCCCCAACGACTACGCCGACAAGGCGAACTGGCTCTGCTGGCCGGGCCGGGACGATGCCTGCGCCAGCGACCTGACCACCACCGTGGTCAAGGCCGACGGGACCACGTCCGTCGAGAGCCTCAGGGCCGACCCGGACGCCCCGATCGACTGCTTCTACGTCTACCCGACGGTCTCGCGCGAAAACGCCGTGGTCAGCGACATGGTAGTGGGGCCGGAAGAGCGGAACGTGGTGATCCAGCAGGCGGCGCGGCTGCGGGCCAAGTGCCGGCTCTATGCGCCGATGTACCGCCAGTTCACGCTTGCCGCGCTGCGGGCGGCCCTGACCGGCCAGCCCCCGCCGGGTCCCGCCCCGCCACGGCAGTCGATCAGCTTCGACGATGTCGCCGACGCCTGGAGCTACTACCTGGCGCACGACAACCATGGCCGCGGCGTCGTGTTGGTCGGCCATTCGCAGGGCTCCGGCATGCTGACCGAGCTGCTCGCCGAGAAGATCGACGGCAAGCCGGCGCAGGCGCACCTGGTCTCGGCGATCCTGATGGGCATCCCGTTGCCCGTACCGGCCGGCGGCGACGTCGGCGGCGCCTTCAAGACGATCCCGCTGTGCCACTCGGCCAGCCAGCTCGGCTGCGTGATCGCCTATTCCTCGTTCCGCGACACCAGCCCGCCGCCGGTCAACGCCCGCTTCGGGCGACCGCGCGATCCGAAGGCCGTCGGCATGGAGGCCGCCTGCGTCAACCCGGCGAACCTGGCGGCGGTCCGGGCGAGGCCAAGGCCTACTTCGGCGCGGCGGTCGCGGCCGGCTCGCCGGCGCCGCCGTTTCCGTGGCTGAAGGGCAAGACCATCGAGACGCCGTTCGTCTCGGTTCCCGGCCTGATCAGCGTGAGCTGCGTCCACACCGGCCCGTTCCACTACCTGGCGGTTCACCTCAACGCCGATCCCGCCAGCCCGCGCACCAGCGACATCCCCGGCGACCTGGTGGTGGGCGGCGTCGTGCTGGAGGACTGGGGCCTGCACCTGATCGACGCCAACCTGGTGATGGGCAATCTGGTCGACGTGATCGGCGAAGAGGCCAGCGCCTGGCAGGCCAGGCCGCATTGAGTCAGGCTTCGTTAAGGCTGCGGCGTTATATCGCGCCTTACGCTAGGTGAGACCCGTGAGCTTTCAACTCGTCAACGGCTACGTCTGCTTCAACTGCGCCGACATCTCGCTGGCGCAGAAGGGGGAGAATCCGGCCCACCCGCCGGGCAGCGTGTCGAACCCCATGGGGACGACGCCGAACGGCCCCTACCCGCTCAACGGCGCCAAGGCGGTCGACGCTTCGGGCGCGGTCACTTTCGGTGGCGCCCTCGCCAGCCAGCCGCCGGCTCCCGCGCCTGCCCCGTCTGCGCCGGCCTACCAGCCGGGCGCCAAGGTCAGCACCTCGGCCTGAGCGGCCGCGTTCAACCGATCAACGCGATCAGGCCGCCCAGATCGGGCAGCCGGTCCAGGTCGCGGCAAAGCCCGATCACCGCATCCGCCTGCCCGCCCAGCGCGGCCATCGTCAGGTGGCGGAACTTGCGTTCGAGCTTTTCCTGCTGCCGCGCCAGGTCGCGCAGAGGCTGGGAGACATCGCCGGTGCGCGAGACGGTCCGCCCGTCCTTCAGCCGCACCGTGACGACGCAGCCGCGGCCGACCTGGGTGGGGTCGATCGTCACCCGCTCCCGCAGCGCGACCAGATCGGGGCGCTGCGCGGTGGCGTCGCTGAACAGCGACTCCTGGAACGTGTCCTCGCCGGCGAGCGCCAGCGCGGTCGTCATCCGCAGCGAGAATTTGCACTCCAGTCCCGTCGCCGGCTCTTGGATGTTGCAGACGCCGAGATGGCCGGCCGGGACCTTCACGCTCACCGCCGCGATCGCGTCGGGCGAGAGGCGCTCCTCGGTCCGCAGCTGGTTCGCCGCCTCGATCGAGTCGTGGGTCAGGTAGCAGGCCGCGTGGTACTTGAAGAGCGCCTCGACCACCCAGGGCTGGGCGCGATCGGCGAGCCCCGCGGCCGCGTCGGCGGTGGTCGACTGGGTGGCGGCGAAGCCCTGCTCCGAGGCCAGGATGTCGACGTCGCTGGTGAAGCCGCGGGCGGCCAGCCGGGCCGCCAGCAGCCCGTTCTGCGCCGCCTTCCCCGGGTGCAGCGGCTTGGACATGGTGCCGAAGCAGCTCTTCAGGCCGGCCGCCTGGGTGCCGGCGAGGCCGAACGCGTGGGTCAGCGCCTCGCCCTCGACGCCGAGCAGGTGCGCGGCGGCCGCCGCGGCGCCGAAGGTCCCGGTCGTCGCGGTGGTGTGCCAGCCCCTGGCGTAGTGCGAGGGGCCGAGCAGCCGGGCGATCCGGCACTCGGTCTCGACCCCGGCGATGAACGCCTCCAGCGCCGCCGCGCCCGAAGCCCGCCGCTGCTGCGCCAGGGCGAACACCACCGGCGCGACCGGCACTGTCGGGTGGCCCATCGGCATGATCACGTCGTCGAAGTCGAGCGCGTGGCCCATCGCACCGTTGATCAGCATCGCATCGTCGATCCGTGCGCGGCGCCCATGGCCCAGGATCGCCACCCCGGTGGGATCGTCGGCCGGCGCCAGCTCGTCGATCAGGATCCGCACCAGCGGCTCGCCCCGCCCGGCCAGCGCCACGCCGATCCAGTCGAGCAGGCACTGCTTGGCGACAGTCAGCGCCGCCGGCGGCATGTCGGCGAGGCGCATCGCTGAGACGCGCCCCGCCAGCGCGGCGGTGACGGTCTGCGTCTGCGTCGTCTGACGATCGAGACTGAGGTCATCGGCCATCGCGCGTCCTCCTTGGACGCCGAGGCTAGGCCCGATCCGCCCTCGCGTCACCCCGGACGGAGCGCGAAGCGCGGAGATCCGGGGCCGGAAGCGCCGCCACCGAGCTGGAGCTCGTCTATGGAACGGACCGTCCGGCCCCGGCTTTGCGCTGCGCTCCAGCCGGGGTGACGGCGAAAGCGCGACCGTCTAGTCGAACCGGTCGCCCAGGTAGACGCGGCGCACTTCCGGGTCGTTCAGGATCGCCTGCGGGGCGCCCTCGAACAGCACCTGGCCGGCGTGGATGATCGCGGCGGTGTCGATGATGTCGAGCGTCTCGCGCACGTTGTGGTCGGTGATCAGGATGCCGATGCCGCGGCCCTTGAGGTAGGCGATCACGTCGCGGATGTCGGCGATCGCCAGCGGGTCGATGCCGGCGAACGGCTCGTCGAGCAGCATGAAGGCCGGGTCGCTGGCCAGCGCGCGGGCGATCTCCACCCGCCGCCGCTCGCCGCCGGAGAGCGAGACGGCCGGCGCGGTGCGCAGGTGGGCGATGTGCAGCTCTTCCAGCAGGCTGGTGGCGATCTCGCGCGCCTCACGGCGGCGTTTCTCGCGCAGCTCGACCACCGCCAGCACGTTCTGCTCCACCGTCATGCCGCGGAAGATCGAGGTTTCCTGCGGCAGGTAGCCCAGGCCGGCGCGGGCGCGCTGGTACATCGGCAGGGCGGTGATGTCCTCGCCGTCGAGGTAGATCGCGCCGTAGTCGGCCCCGATCAGGCCGGTGATCATGTAGAAGCAGGTGGTCTTGCCGGCGCCGTTGGGGCCCAAGAGGCCGGCCACCTGGCCGCGCGCGCAGGATCAGGCTGAAGTCCTTCACCACCTGGCGCCCGCCGAACGACTTGCCGATCCGGTCGACCACCAGGCCGGACAGATCGCCGCCCTCCGCGAACGCCGTCGCCTGGCGCGCCGCCGGCCGCTCGCGCGCCGGCCGCTCCCCGAGGAGGGCGCCTGGCATCGCGCGACTGACGGGCGCTGAGTTCGGCCATCGCGCGCCTAGTGGGCGGCCGGGGCGACGCCGGGCGTCCCCGGCTGGTTCGGATAGAACACGCCCCGCACACGGCCCGGCGCCCCGCGCCCCTGGGCCGTGGAATCGATGGTCACCTCGCGGGTGGCGACGTGGATCGTCATCCTGTCGCCGCGCACGACGTTCTTGCCCTGCACGACGATCACGTTGCCGGTCATGACGATCTGGTCGGCGTCGGCGGTGTAGACCGCGTGGTCGCCGCGGGCGACCTGGTCGGGCGTGACGTAGAATACGTTGCCGTCAGCCTCGATCCGTTCGGTGGCGCCGCAGTCGCTCGGGTTGGCCGCGCCAGCGGCCCCTTGAGCCGCGGCGCCCGGCGCCTTCTTCTTCAGGAAGGCCTTGATCACGTTCGCGCGCAGGCGGGAGTTGCCCTGCAGCGCCTCGGCTGAGCCGCTCCAGGTCGCCTCGCAGGTGGAGTTCACCAGCGTGCCGTTGTCGGCGGTGATGTCGATCGGGCCGTTGGACGAGGGCGAGATCTGCGCCTGCGCGCCAAGGCCGAGGCTTCCGGCCAGCGCCGCGCCGGCCGCCGCCGCCCGCCATGTCTTCATTGCACGACCAATCCGCGTAACGCCCTCGCCCATGCTTCTAGCGCCCTTTCAGCTGCGCGTGAACGCCGCCGCTGAGGATCAGCTTCTGGCCCTTCTCCGCGGCGCTGTAGCTGCCGGCGTGGATCTCGCCCATCGGGCCGCTGCCGTTCAGCGCCGAGGGGCCGGAGACCGTTCCGGCCCTGGTGTCGACGACGGCCTCGTCGGTCGCCACGGTGGAGGCGGTGGAGTCGTCGACGCGGACGTGACCGGTCAGGCGCAGCAGGCGGGTGTCCTCGTCGTAGACGCCGTTGTCGGCGGTCAGCGTCTTCGGGTGCGGACTGTCGACGTCCATCACGATCACCGGCGAGCCCAGCAGCACCTGCTGCATGTTGGTGTCGGCGCGAACGGCCAGGCGCGCGGCGAGATTGAACGCGCGACCCTGGTTGTCGCGGCCGATGAAGTGCGGGCCGACCATGCGGATCTGCTGCGGGGTCTCCTTCGGCCGGGCGGCGGCGGCGCGCATCGCCTGACCGACCACGAAGGCGCCCAGAAGGCCGAGCAAGCCGAGGATCAGCGTCGGCAGCAGCCAGCGCAGCGCCATCACGATGCGGCTGTGCGCCCGCGCCCGGCGACGCACCAGGGCGCTGGTTGATATGGACGTCGCGGCCGTCGGGAAACTCAAGGGGTCGCCTCAGCTGTGGGCGAAGATATCGACGTCGGGCCACCCGGCCACGTCGAGCGCCGCCCGATGAGGTAGGAAGTCGAAACAGGCCTTGGCAAGGGCCGTGCGGCCCTCGCGCTCCAGCATCAGGTCGAGTTTGGCGCGCAGCGCGTGCAGCGACGTAACGTCCGAGGCGGCGTAGGCCACCTGTTCCGGCGTCAGCTGCGCGGCGCCCCAGTCGGAACTCTGCTGGGTCTTGGAGATGTCGACGTTCAGCACCTCCTTGACCAGGTCCTTCAGGCCGTGACGGTCGGTGTAGGTGCGCACCAGCTTCGAGGCGATCTTGGTGCAGTAGACCGGGGCCGTGACCACGCCGAGGTGCAGCTGGAACATCGCGATGTCGAAGCGGCCGAAGTGGAAGATCTTGGTCACCGCCGGATCGGTCAGCAGCCGCTTCAGGTTGGGCGCGTCGTAGGCGGGCCGGTTCAGCCGCACAACGTGGGCGTCGCCGTCGCCGGCGCTGAGCTGCACCACGCAGAGCGGATCGCGCCCGAGCACCAGACCCATGGTCTCCGAGTCCACCGCGATCGACGTGGCGCCGGCGAGGGCGCCGTCCGGCAGATCGCCTTCATGCAGATGGTTGGTCACGGCTGGCGAGAACTCCTGATCGCGCCCGAGTCTGATCGCGCCCGAATCGCGAGGCCTGCCAAAGGTAGAGCCCGAAGGCTGGCATGCCGACCCTTGGCGCGAAGCGCGAAGGCTGGTGCCCAGGAGAGGACTCGAACCTCCACGGCTGTTACACCACTGGCACCTGAAGCCAGCGCGTCTACCAATTCCGCCACCTGGGCGCGCCGGGTGGCGCGAGGGCCGGACGCATAGGGCGCCGCCCATGCGGCGTCAATCTGAACGGCTGCGACGCCAAGTCCCGGCCCCGGCTTCATTCGGGCGGCGCCAGGGCGAAGACCGTTTCCATCATCCGGCGCAGCGCCCGGGCGCGCGGATCCGCATCTGACTTGAGCAGCTGCTGCACGCCCACGATGACGGCATAGAGCAGGATCGCGAAGGCGCGCGGATCATCGAGGTCGTCGCGCAGCTGCGAGACCAGGAAGGTCAGGCTGTCGATCCGCTCGCGGTCGACCCGCTCGACTGCAGCGCGGACTTCCGGTTCGGCGACCGCCAGCTGGCGCAGCGCGCGCTCGAACGGCTGGTTCAGCTGGAACGGCGCAGCGTGCAGCAGCGCGCGCCAGGCGGCCGGGCTGGGATCGTCGCGGTAGGGCCGGGCCGCCGGCGCCACGACGGTCTCCCGCCAGTGCGCCGCCAGCGCGGCCAGGAAGTCCTCGCGGCTGTCGAAGTGGTGATAGAAGCTGCCCTTGGTGCGACCCGCCGCCTCGGTCAGCCGTTCGACGCCGAGACCGCTCGGCCCGTCTTCCGACAACAGGCGCGCACCCAGCTCCAGCCAGTCAGCCCGTCGGAACCTGCTCGGCGCGCCGGCATCCATTGCACGCCGAGCTTAGCCGAGTCGCACCAAACATACCAGTCCGTATGGTATGGATGCTTCCCCTGCTACTTCGCCGGCGCCGGGCTCGGCATGGCCGGCGCGCTTGGCGCGGTGATGCCCGGCGCGTGTAGGTTCACGTTGACGTTTTTGGTCTGGGTCAGATTGCCGCCGAAGGCCACCACGCCGATGATCGCGACGATCACCACCAGCGCGCCCACAATCACGCCCAAGCCCGCACCGCCGCCTGATCCGTCCGCCATTGTCTCATCTCCATCTGTTGCGGCGAACAAATGGATGACCCCACGGCGAAGTTTCATCGCTACGCCCCGGGCCGGATGCCTCGCTCGGCGAAATAGCGCTCGAGCACCGCCGGATCGCCGCGCGGCTCGGCCACGGCGACGTAGGTGTCCGGGCGCAGCAGGTAGAGCGCGTCCTTCGCCACGCCGGCGGCCGCCAGGTCGGGACGGTGCTCGAATTGATGCAGCGCAACGCCGTTGGCCTCGCACCACGCCGCCAGGGCGTCGGGCGCCCGGCCGTAGACGAGCGCCTGCCACCCCATCTGCGCCAGCGCCGCTTCCTCCGCAGCGCTCGCGTTCGGCGTCCAGGGCAGGCGGTCGCCGGCCTTCACGCCGCCGGCCCCGCCCAGGCTGAGCGGCGAGCCGCGATAGTTCAACGTGATCTGCGAGACGGTGCGGAACATGTACTCCCGCACCCTCTCCAGCGAGAGCGCCGTGGCGGCGAGAATGGGTGTCAGGCGCGTGCGCAGGAAATCCGCCGCCTGCCCCTCGGCGGTGGCGAAGCTGAACACCCGGTCGGTGGTGGCGACCAGCCGGCGGGCGAAGCCGATCCGCTCGGCTTCGTAGCTGTCGAGCAACGCGTCCGGCGCACGCCCACTCATCACCCACGCCAGCTTCCAGGCCAGATTGATCGCATCGCCGATGCCGGTGTTCATGCCCTGGCCGCCGGCGGGGCTGTGAACGTGCGCCGCATCGCCGAGCAGAAAGGCGCGGCCTTTGCGGAACCGGTCCGTCACCCGATGATGGACGTGGTAGGTCGAGAACCAGTTCACCTTGCGGACCTCGACCTTCATGTGGGTCATCGCCTGCAGGGTGACGTCTTCGAATTCGAGCTCCTCGGGGTGGTCCGCGCGTTCGTCGCGGACCGTGCCGATCAGCCGCGAGCGGCCGGCGCCGTCCAGGGGAAACACCGCCAGGAAGTCGGCCTGGTCGAGGTCGACGTGCAGTTCGCCATCGGCCGACGGCCCGGTCGCCTCGACGTCGGCGACATAGAACAGCTGCCGATAGGTCCCGCCAGGAAATCCAGCGCCGATGGCGGCGCGGACAGTGGAGCGGGCGCCGTCGCAGCCGGCGATATAGTCGGCCTCGCAGGTCTCCTCGCCGCCGTCCGCCTTGCGCAACTGCGCCGTAACACCGGTGGGTCCGTCTTCAAAACTTAGAAGTTCGGTCTCGCGCTCGACCGCGACGCCGAACGACGCCAGGCGATCGATCAGCAGCGCTTCGTGCTGGTCCTGCGGGAAGATCTTCAGGAACGGATAGGGCGTCAGACCTTCGCCAAGCGCACCGAACGCGATCCGCGCGGCCCGCTCACCCTTCACCCACAGATTCACCGCCGGGACCTGGTGGCCGCGTTCGACCACTGCGTCGGCGAGGCCGAGCTGGCGGTAGAGCTCCAGTGTCCGCGCCTGCACCGCCAACGCGCGGGACGTGGTCCCCGGCCGGTCCGTCTTGTCGATGATCCGCACCCCGACCCCGAGTTTCGCCAGCCACAGCGCGAGCACCAGCCCGGTCGGGCCGGCGCCGACGATCAGCACCTGGCGCCCGTTCATGACGTTGGCTCCTTCCTGGGCTGGGCGAGCAACCCGGCCAGCGCCGCCCGGGCGTGCTGGGCCGCCAGCGTGGGCAGGTCCGGCGCATCGGTTCCCGCCTCGCCGAACACGGCGTGGAACAGGCCGCCCATCACCAGCGGGCCCATCAGGCTGAAGGCGTAGAGCCGCGGGTCGCCGGCGACGACCTCGCCCGTGGCCTGGGCGCGGGCGATCAGCCGGGCGACCAGCGAGAGCATTGGCTCGACCACGTCTTGGCGCCAGATGCCGGCGAGATCGGGGAAGTTGCGCAACTCGGCGATCACCATCCGCGCGATCGAGACCACCCGCCCGTCGGCGAGCAGGGCGGCCGCGCGGGCCAGCAGCGCCGGCGCGAGGTCGGCGAGCGGCGCTTCGGCGCCCTCCATCGCCACGCTGATCGCCGCCACGTTCGGGGCCACGAGCCTGCGGGCGACGGCGTGAAACAGGTCCTCCTTGGTCTCGAAATAGAGATAGAGCGCGGCCTTCGAAACGCCGGCGCGCGCCGCGATCTCAGACAGTTTCGCGGCCGCGAACCCGCGCTCGGCGAACACCTCGAGCGCCGCTTCCAGGATCTCGCCCGGCCTCGCGGTCTTGCGTCTGCGCCATCTGGGCGCGTCGCTTGGAGTGGGTTCGGCGACCATCGCGGCTCAGCAACTGACCATCGGGTCAATTAACCGGGACGGCGCCGACGTTCAACGGCGCCTTGCGCAGCGTTGCGCGGCGCGGGGCGCTCGTCTATCGCAGGGCCCGGGGTTTCCCAGCAGAAGGATCGGCATGCGCGGCCTTGTCACCGTGTTCGGCGGCTCCGGCTTCATCGGATCGCAGACCGTGCGCGCGCTGGCCAAACAGGGCTGGCGCATCCGCGTCGCCGTGCGCCGGCCATGGCAGGCCTACCGCCAGCGGCTGCTGGGCGATGTCGGCCAGATCGAGATCGTGCAGGCCAACGTGCGCGTCGCCGAGACGGTCGAGCGGGCGCTGGAGGGCGCGGAGGCCGTGGTCTGCGCCATCGGCGCGCCGTTCGAGAGCGGCAAGCAGAGCTTCGCGGTCGTGCGCGCCGAGGGTCCGAAGACCATCGCCGAGGCGGCGCGGGCCCATGGCGTGCAGCGCTTCGTGTTCGTCTCAGGGATCGGCGCGTCGCCGGACTCTGCCTCCAGGGCCGTCCGCGCGACGGCGCAGGGCGAGGCGGCGGTGCGTGCGACGATTCCCGACGCCGTGATCCTGCGCCCATCGGTCGTGTTCGGCCCGGAAGACACCTTCTTCAACAAGATGGCGGCGATGGCGGTCGCCAGCCCGGTGATGCCGGTGTTCTGTCCGGGGACACGGGCGCAGCCGGTATTCGTGGCTGACGTCGCCCGAGCGGCCGCCGCGGCGCTGTCCGACCCGGCGGCCGCCGGCAAGACCTACGAGCTCGGCGGTCCTTCGATCTACACGCTGCGGGAACTCGCCGAGATCACCCTGGCCGAGATCGACCGCCCGCGCCCGATCGTCGCCCTGCCGCCCGCCGCCGCGGCCCTGATCGGAATTGGCGGCGACGTGCTGGCCTTCCTGCACGGCCCGCTGCCGATGCTGCTGAAGCCGCCGATCACCTCGGATCAGATCGCGATGCTGTCGGCCGACAACGTGGTGGCGAACGGCGCGCTGACCCTGGCCGACCTGGGCGTCGCGGCCCAGGCGCTGGAGCCGATCATCCCGACCTACCTTTACCGCTACCGCAAGGGCGGCCAGTACGCCGACCTCGCGCCGCCGGAGGTGTTGAGGGCCTAGGCCAGGCGACCGGAAGACCTGTTGCGTGATCGCGAGGGTGACAGGATGACGAAGTCGGATGCGAGCCAGGAATCGGCGTCGGAGCTGATCTCGAAGCGGATCGCCGAGCTCGCGGACTGGCGCGGGGAAACCCTCGCCAGGATGCGCCAGCTGATCAAGGCGGCCGACCCCGACGTTGTCGAGGAGTGGAAGTGGATGGGGACGCCGATCTGGTCGCACGACGGCATCATCTGCACCGGCGAATCCTACAAGAAGGTGGTGAAGCTGACCTTCGCCAAAGGCGCGGCGCTGGCGGATCCGGCGCACCTGTTCAACTCCAGCCTGGACGGCAACGTGCGGCGCGCGATCGACATCCCCGAGGGCGCGAACGTCGACGAGGCCGCGTTCAAGGCGCTGGTTCGTGCGGCGGTCGACCTCAACCGCGCCGCCAAGGCGAAAAGTTCGAAACGCGCCAAGTCCTAGCCTGCTGGCGCGCCGCGGGTCAGTCCGGCGGTGGCAGGACCGCGGCGGACCGCCCTGGCCGGAACATGGTTCGCGCCGCACCCATCGTCACCATCAGGCAGATCAGCGCGGCGAAGCCGAAGAAGATGCGGCCGGAGATCTCGTTGGCGCGATGACCGAAAACGGCGAACGGGCTGGCGAAGTCGCGCGCGCCCGGCCCGACCGCGATCCAGGCCGTGATCGCGGTGAAGCCGACCACGATCGCGAATCCGAGCAGCCGGATCGCCATCTGCGCCGCAGGGCCGCGCGCGGTCGTCAGCATCGCCGCCACGCCGCCGGCCATGAAAACCGCGCCGATGCAGACGGCGACGCCGCGCTCGTCGTCGTGGCCCGGGCGCGAGACCACCACCCCCGCCGCCTGCAGCACGTAGAACAGGCCCATCAGCGCGGCGACGCCGCCACAGAGCAGGGTGGTCAAGGTCGATCGGTTCACGTCGGACCCCAGGTGCGAAGCCAGCCCAGCTTCCGCGAACGCGCCTAGCGGCGGGTTAAGGCGGCGGAACCGGCCCGACATAGCGCGCCCGGGGCCGGATCAGGGCGCCGGTGGTGAGTTGCTCGATCGCGTGGGCGAGCCAGCCGGCGGTGCGGGCGAGCGCAAACAGCGCGAACGGCGCTTCGGCCGGTAGGCCGAGCGACTGGCGCAGGACCGCGAGGGCGAAGTCGACGTTGGCGCGCTGGCCCGTGTCCGCCTCGACCTGGCCGCGCAGGGCGCTGAGGCCGGGCGGGACCGCGATCGAGCCGAGCAGGGCCGCCGCCCTGGGATCGCCGTCCGGATAGAGCTCGTGGCCGAAGCCGGGCGGCGCTTCGCCGGCCGCCAGCGCGCTGCGCCAGCCGCGCCGGCCCGCGCGGTCGACAAACGCCTCGACCCGCGCGGCCATGCCGCCGTGCCTGGGGCCCGAGAGCGCGCAAACACCGGCCAGCACGCAGGCCGAGAGGGACGCGCCGGTCGAGGCGGTGACGCGCGCGGCGAAGGTCGAGGCGTTCAGTTCGTGGTCGGCCAGCAGCACCAGGGCGCGGCGGATCGCGTCCCATTCGCTCCGCGGCGCGCGCCAGGCGCGGCCGAGACGCTCGTGGATCGCACCGGCCTCCTCCTCGCGCTGGACGTGCCCCTCGGGCCCGGCGACCGCGGCGGCCATCAGGTCGAGCAGCCGCGCCGCGTCGCGGGCGAGGTCCTCCTGGCCGCGGCCCTGCGCCGGCGGGTCGGCGTCGGCGCGCTGGGCGAAGGCGGCGAAGGCGCGGGAGCGGGCGGTGCGCCCGGGCGGGGAGGCCTGGACCTCGTCCGGCGGCAGGCCCAGGCCGCCGCGCAGCAGCCGCGCGACCGCCTCGAGCGTCGCGGTCTGCGACAGGGCCACGGCGTCCTGGCCGCGGTAGTAGAGCTTGCCGTCGCGCACCGTTGTGATCGCCGAGGCCAGCACCGGCTCGCCCCAGGCCATGGCGCCTCTCGCGACGTCCGCGGCCTTGCGTCCGCGGGCCTTGCGCTCGGTCAGGGCGGCGACGTCGCTGGCGCGGTAGCGGCTGCGGCGCGGCTCGTGCGGATCCGGCTCGGCGCGCACCCGCCCCCGGCTGACGTAGGCGTAGAGCGTCTGCGGCCGCACCCGCAGGCGGGTCAGGGCTTCCTCGGCGCTGATCCAGTCAGGCATAGTTGATTCTATTGATCAAGATTGACTGATGAATTCCACGGTCTCATGCGGAATTCGGGAGATCAAGGAGAATTACATTGATCGATGGCATTGACGGGCTCGAGAATATCGTCGCCGCCGAGACCGTACTCTCGGAAGTCGACGGCCAGGCCGGCCGCCTGGTGATCCGCGGCCATGCGGTCGAGGAACTCGCCGGCCACGCCAGCTACGAAGCGACCGCGCGCCTGCTGCTTGACGGCTTCTTCGACAACCTGCCGGCCGATCTCGCGCCGGCGATTGGCGCAGCGCGGGCCGAGGTGTTCGCCCACGTGGCGGCGCTGGATGACGCCCTGCTGGCGCTGACGCCGATGGAAGCGATGCGCGCGTTGACCGCCCGGCTGGCCGATGGCGACGACCTGGCGACCGCACTGCGACTGATCGCGGGCCCGGCCGTGTTCACAGCCGCCGCCGTGCGTCGTCAGGCCGGCGCGGCCCCGCTGGCCCCGGATCCGGCGCTGTCGCACGCCGCCGACATCCTGCGCATGCTGCGCGGCGCGCCGGCGCCCGCGGCGGAGGTCAAGGCGTTCGAGACCTACCTCGTCACCGTGATCGACCATGGCCTCAACGCGTCCACCTTCACCGCCCGGGTGATCGCCTCCACCCACGCGGGCCTGGCCAGCGCCGTGCTGGGCGGGATCAGCGCACTGAAGGGTCCGCTGCACGGCGGCGCGCCGGGGCCGGTGATCGAGATGCTGGACGGGATCGGCGCGCCCGGCCGGGCGCGGGCCTGGATCGAGGCGGCGCTGGACCGCGGCGACCGGCTGATGGGCTTCGGCCACCGCGTCTACAAGGTGCGCGACCCCCGGGCCGACGCGCTCAAGCGCGCGGTGCGGCTGCTGGCCGAGCGCTCCAACGTGCTGCCGGGCCGGCTCGCCTTCGCCGAGGCGGTCGAGGAGGCGGCGCTGGCGATCCTGAAGGACCGCAAGCCGAACCGCTCGCTGCAGACCAACGTCGAGTTCTACACAGCGCTCTTGCTGGAGGCGCTGGCCTTCCCGCCGTCCGCATTCACCTGCGTCTTCGCGGTCGGCCGGGTCAGCGGCTGGATCGCCCACGCCCGCGAACAGGTCGCCGCCGGCCGCCTGATCCGGCCGCAGTCGCGCTACGTGGGGCCGAGGCCGAAGGCCGCCGCGTAACCCCCAATCCCGCTCATCCCGGCGAACGCCGGGACCCAGGCAGGAAGCGGTTGAAGGGGAACCACGAAGGACACCAAGAACACGAAGGCGCGCGAAGCGCGCTGGGCAGTCCCCCCGATCGCGATTGGCTAGCGAAGCGCCCTCGGTGTTCTTTGTGTTCTTCGTGGTTCAAAGGACGGGGCAGTCGCGCTCGATGTCAGAGTCTTTCCTGGGTTCCGGCTCTCGCCGGGAGGAGCAGAGATTGGGGAGGCGGGAACAGTGCTGACGCTGTATTTCGCGCCGGGGGCCAGTTCGATGGCCCCGCACATCGCGCTGCACGAGATCGGCGCGCCGTTCGAGGCGATCCCGGTGTCGTTCCGCAACAACGAGACCCGCTCGGCCGAGTTCCTGGCGATCAACCCCGAAGGCAAGGTGCCGACCCTGCTGATCGACGGCCGGCCGCTGACCGAGGTGGCCGGGATTCTCTACTACCTGGCGCGGCGGTTTCCCGAAGCGCGACTGATGCCGGTCGGCGATCCCGAGGCCGAGGCGCACGTCGTTTCCTGGATGTCGTTCGCCGCGTCCACGATCCATCCGGCCCGGCGGCAGGGCCTCGACAACGTGTTGCGGGTTTACGCGATGGTCGAACAGCGGATGGGCGATGGCGACTGGCTGGCCGGCGACTATTCGATCGCCGATATCCACGTCTTCCGTCTGTTCTGGCGCGCCGCCGCCTCGCTGAAGCCGCCGCCGGGCTCGTTCCCGCGGCTTGAGGCGCACCACGCCCGGATGATGGCGCGGCCGGCGGTTATCGCAACGATCACGGCCGAGTCAGCGGTGGGCTACGAGCTGCCGGCCTAGCCCCGCGCAGGCCAGGTCACCGGGCGCGGCGATAGAGGAAATCGAAGCTGGCGCTCCAGGTCCTGCCCTGGTCGTCCGAGGTCTCGCCCTGCTGGCGCACGGCTCCGTCGGGCCGCAGTGTATAGGTCATCCGGGTCAGCTGCGTGGGGTGGCCAGGCTGGGGCCAGAGGCCGGTCAGCACCATGGCCTGGCCGTTCCAGCCGCCACCGAAGTCCACCCGCGCGCCGGCGGCGTCGACCCAGGTCTGTCGCCACGCTTTGGCGTCCGCCACGTAGCTGCTGAGACTGCCGCCGTCATTGCCTTTCAGCGGCGCCCAGTTCTCCCGAATCGCGCATCCGCCGTAGAGCTTCTCGATCAGGCTGTCGGCGACGTGGCGGTCCGGCTGCTGGGTCGTCGACACCTGCCAGCGGCCGACCCAGAAGTCGAACTGGCGGCTCTCCGGGCTGTCGCATCCTTTCGCTTCAGCCATGGCCCCGAACCCCAGCACGACCAGGGCCGAGCAAGTCGCAATCCATTTCATGGCGTTCCCCTGATGATCTGCTAACGCCGGTCGCGACCGGCGAGTCATCGGCATCCTCCGCCAGCGCGACCTCGCCGACCAGCCCGCTGAGGAAGGCCGACGTGGCGCGGTCCCGCGAATCGTCCGACCAGGCGACGTAACCGCGAGCTCGTGGCCGCCGGCGGCTTGCAGCTAGCGGCCCGCCTTCTCCCCGGCGCTGCGCTCGCGCACATTGAGCGCGTCGGCCAGACGCATCTTGGCCGAGCCGGGCCGAAGCGGCTTCGGCTGGCTCGCCGCCGGGGCCCAGCCGGTCAGGGTCAGGATCTCGAACGTGGCGACCAGCCGCCCGTCCGGCCCGGCGAACTTGTCGGCATAGACCTCGGCGGCGCGCGCGAGCACCGGACGGGTCAACGGCCGGCCTGCGCCCTCGACCAGGGTGCTGGTCTCGCCCATGGCCCGCAGGTCCGCCATCAATGCGAAAATGTGGTCGTAGCGCACCGTCACCCGGTCGACGTCGGCGACGGGCAGCGCGAAGCCCGAGCGCTGCAGCAACCCGGCGGCGTCGTAGGCGTCGGCGAACGGGGAGACCCGCGGGCCGGAGCCGCCCAGGAGATCGAGCTCGGCGGTCATCAGGGCCGCGCGCAACTCGATCAGCGTCGCGCCGCCGAGAATGGCGCCCAGGAACAGGCCGTCCGGCTTCAGCGCCTCGCGGATCTGGATCAGGGCGCCGACAAAGTCGTTGGTCCAGTGCAGCGCCAGCGACGAGACCACGAGGTCGAGGCTCTCTGGCGCGAACGGCAGCCGCTCCTCGTCCGCGACGAGGCGTAGGCCGGGCCGGCCGGCCAGCATCGCCGGCGAGAGGTCGGTCTCGATCAAGAGGCCAACCTTGGCCGCCGCATCGCTCGCGCCCAGCGCAGCGGCGAAGCCGCCGTCGCGCGCGCCGAGGTCGACCGCGACAGGAAAGTCCCGCTTCACGGTCTCGAGCCGCTGCACCAGGTCCTCCGCCGCGCGGCGCTTCAGAAACGCGGCGGCGGCGTAGCCGCGCGCGGCGCGCTCGAGGCGGCGGCGGTGCAGGACGCGGTCGAAGAGGCGCGGCGGTCCGCTCATTTGCCGCCAAGAGCTACTCCGAGCACGCGCCTTGTGCCAAGCTCGGCCGATGAGTTGGCGCGCGGAAGCGGCGACGGAGGTCATGGCGGGCGCGGCCCTGCGCGCCCGCGGTCTGTTGCGGGCGGCGATCGACGTGGTGATGCCGCCTCTGGCGCTGGACGTCGCGCACGGGCCCGCCGCGATGCAGTCGCCCGGCCTCAGCGCCGAGGCCTGGAGCAAGATCGCATTCATCGAGGCGCCGGTCTGCGACGGCTGCGGCGCGCCGCAGGCCTATGACGCGGGCGAGAACGCCCGCTGCCCCGCCTGCCTCGCGCGCCGCCGCGCGTTCGACCGGGTCCGCGCCGCGGTGGCCTACGACGAGGCCTCGCGCGACCTGATCCTGAAGCTGAAGCGGGCCGACCGCACGGATCTTGCCGGACTCTTCGCGCTCTGGCTCTCGCGGGCGGCGCGCGACCTGACCCTCGACGCCGACGCGGTGGTTCCGGTGCCGCTGCACCCGATGCGGCTGATCACCCGCCGCTTCAACCAGGCGGCCGAGATCGCGCGGCCGCTCGCCCGGCGCGCCGGGCTGGCCTACCTGCCCGGCGCGCTGATCCGCCGGCGCGACACCCCGAGCCAGGGCGGCCGCTCGGCCTCCGGGCGGCGGCGCAACGTGCAGGCCGCCTTCGCCGTGCCGAAACGAGCCTGGCCGTTGGTGGCCGGCAAGCGCATCCTGCTGATCGACGACGTCCTCACCACCGGCGCCACCGCCGAGGCCTGCGCGCGGGTGCTTAAGGCGGCAGGCGCCCATGCGGTTCATGTTGCGGCGGTGGCGCGCGTGCAAGAGCGAGAGGCCCAGCCTATATGACGGCCCAGTTACAGGAGGTCCGCCCGGCCATGGCCGACGTCGTCATCTACACCCGACCGTTCTGCGGCTTCTGTGCGCGGGCGCTCTCGCTGCTGAGCCAGAAGGGCGTCGCCTACACCGAGATCGAGGCGGGCATGGATCCGGACAAACGCCGCGAGATGATGGACCGCTCCGGCCGCAACACCTTTCCGCAGATCTTCATCGGCGGGAAGCACATCGGCGGCTGCGACGAGATGATGGCGCTGGAGCGCGCCGGCAAGCTCGACCCGCTGCTCAACGCCGCCTGACGCCGCGCGACGATGAAAGTAGGGCTCATCCAGATGCGCACGCCGGCCGACCAGGGCGCCGCCCTGGCGCAGGCCGAGCCGCTGGTCCGCGACGCGGCCGCCAAGGGTGCGACGCTGATCGCCACGCCCGAAGGAACCAACATCCTGCAGCGCAAGCGCGAGGCGCTGTTCGAGAAGATCGCGCCGATGGAGCGCGACCCGGCCGTCGTCGGCCTGATCCGCCTCGCCGAGGAGCTCGGCGTCTGGCTGCTGATCGGATCGGCGCTGGTGAGACGCCCCGACGGCCAGTGCGCCAATCGCTCGATCCTGGTGCGGCCGGATGGCGCGGTCGCCGCCACCTACGACAAGCTGCACATGTTCGACGTCGACCTGCCCACCGGCGAACACATCCGCGAGAGCGCGTCCTACACGCCCGGCGAGCGCGCCGTGGTCGTCCCCGCGGCCGGGGCCCAGCTCGGCCTCACCATCTGCTACGACCTTCGCTTCCCGAAGCTGCACAACGCGCTGGCGCAGGCCGGGGCCGAGGTGCTGACCGTGCCGTCGGCGTTCACCCGCCCGACCGGCCAGGCGCACTGGGAAGTGCTGCTGCGCGCCCGGGCGATCGAGACCGGCTCGTTCGTGATCGCGCCGGCGCAGGGCGGGACGCACGAGGACGGCCGCGCCACCTGGGGGCATTCGATGGCGGTCGCGCCCTGGGGCGAGGTGATCGCGCTGGCCGACCACGACGAGCCCTGCGCACTGATGGCCGAACTCGACCTCGAAGCGGTCGCCAAGGCGCGCGCGTCGATCCCGGCGCTCAGGAACGAACGGGCGTTCGCAGGCCCATGATCCGGTACGCGCTCGTCTGCGACCAGGCGCATGAGTTCGAGGGTTGGTTCGCCGCGTCTTCCGACTTCGACGATCAGTCAGGCCGTGGTCTGATCGCATGTCCGGTCTGCAGCTCTCATATCGTCCGTAAGCAGATCATGGCGCCGGCGGTGGCTGGCGCGAAGAAGCGCGGCGAGCCGGCAGTGGCGCCTGGACCAAGGCAGGCGATGATGATGGAGGCGATGGCGCGGGTGCGCGCCCACGTCGAGGACACCTTCGACTACGTCGGCGACACCTTCGCGCGCGAAGCTCGCGCAATCCATGAAGGCAAGAGCGAGGACCGCGGCATCTACGGCGAGGCGACGGCGTCGGAGGTGAAGGGCCTGGTCGAAGACGGCGTCCCGGTCGCGGCCCTGCCGCCGGCCGCGCCGAAGAAAAGCGACGTGAACTGACAATCTGGCGCGCGCCTCCCGCCGGCGCCCGGGCGCCGCGCCACCCGATGTCGCCATGGCCAAGCCCGGCGCCACCCAAGATATGCACAACTTGGCTCTTATACGAGTTGGTGTGTTTTTCCCGCCGTGGTATATCCCGTTCGATCGTCGCGTAGGCGGCGCATTTCCGCGGTTGCGGCTTCGGGCGGGGAGTGTCGATGGTCAATCAGTTCCTGGGTGAGATCAAACTCTTCGGCGGCAATTTCGCGATCAGCGGTTGGGCGATGTGCGCGGGGCAGTTGCTGCCGATCAGCCAGAACACCGCCCTGTTTTCCCTGCTCGGCACGCAATATGGCGGCAACGGGACGACCAACTTCGCCTTGCCGGACCTGCAGGGACGCGCCGCAGGGCAGGTCGGCCCAAACACCTATCAGGTTCAGGGTGAGAAGCTCGGCGCCGAGACCGTCGGGCTGAATCTCAGCAACTATCCGCTCCACAACCACGCCTTCGCCGCCAGCAGCACGACCGGCGGCGCCGCTCTGCCGGCGAACAACTTCGCCGCCACGGTCAATGGCGCCGGCCAGATCTACGCCAATGCCGCCGGCGCGGCGCTGCAGCCGCTCAACAATGGCGCCACCCCGGTCATCGGCATGGCGGCGGGCGGCTCGATTCCGCACGAGAACATGATGCCGTACCTGGCCATGACCTATCTGATCGCGACGACCGGGATCTTCCCGTCGCGCAACTGATGACGCCAAGAACTCAAGACCGCAGCGAGAGTTCGGGAGAGACGGCATGGTTGAAGAATATCTCGGCGCGGTGAAGCTGTTCGCCGGGAACTTCGCGATCAGGGGCTACGCCTTCTGCGCGGGGCAACTGATGGCGATCTCCCAGAATGCAGCGTTGTTCTCGATCCTGGGAACGACCTACGGCGGCAACGGGGTGCAGAACTTCCAGCTGCCCGACCTGCGCAGCCGATTGCCGATCGGCCAGGGCAATGGCCAGGGACTGACGCCGCGGGTGCTTGGCGAAGTTGGCGGGGTGGAGAACGTCAACCTGCTTTCCAACAACGTGCCGCCGCACAACCACGTCTTCAACGCCTCGACCACCCAGACCACGACCGGTACGGCCGGTCCGACAGTGATGCACGGCGCGCTGAAAGCGGCCGACGGCGCATTCTACACCGCGACGGGCCAGACCGGTCTGACGCTGGTGGCGATGAACGCGGCGGCGGTCGGGCCGCAAGGCGGCAACGGCGCCCACAACAACATCCAACCGTCGATGGGCATCAACTACATCATTGCGCTGCAAGGCGTTTTCCCGAGTCGGAACTGATCACCCCGCCCGACCGTCACCGAGTCACGAGAGGAACCGCCGCAGATGAGCGATCAGTTTATTGGCGAGATCCGGATATTCGGCTTCAACTTCGCGGCCAGCGGATGGGCGAAGTGTCAGGGGCAGTTGCAGAGCATTTCCCAGAACACCGCGCTGTTCTCCATCCTTGGGACGACTTTCGGCGGCAATGGCACGTCAACGTTCGCCCTGCCCAACCTCCAGGACATGACCGTTGCGGGTGTCGGCCAGGGACCCGGCCTGCTGGACTGGGGGCTGGGGGGAACCTTCGGCGAAGCCAACCACACGCTGACCATCAACGAGGTCCCGCAGCACACCCACACCGCGACGGCCGGCGACGGGGTGCCGATTCCGCAGCAGCTGGCGACGCCGACGGCGACGAGCTACCTGGGCCGCGAGAAAGGCGGCGCCTACGCAGCGACCTCCAATACGACGCTCGCAGGCGCGGTGATCGGGATGTCCGGGGGCAGCCAGCCGCACGCGAACATCCAGCCGGTGCTGGTGATGAACTACTGCATCGCGCTGCAGGGAGTCTTCCCGTCGCGGAACTGACCGCGCAACCGCCCTTGGGCGTTTCCCTGCGCCCGGCGACGGCGACGGACAGGCCCTTTCTGCTGCAACTGTTCCGCTCCGTGCGGTGGGACGAACTGGCGCCGACCGGCTGGTCCGACCGAGCCAAGATCGACTTCCTGGAAAGCCAGTTCGAGTTCCAGCACCGGCACTACGACGCCGCCTTCGCCGGCGCCGACTTCAGCGTGATCGAGCGCGGCGGCGCTGCGATAGGGCGACTGTCGGTCGATCGCACGACGCCCCGGCTGCATCTGATCGAGATCAGCCTGGCGCCAGAGTGGCGCGGGCGCGGGATCGGCGGCGCGCTGATCGGCCGTCTGCAGGACGAGGTCCGGGCCGGCCGCGCGGCGGGGATCGTCCTCAACGTCGAGCGGATCAACGTCGGCGCCCAGCGGCTGTATCGGCGCCTGGGTTTCGTCGAGTCGCCGCCCACCTCGCCCTACCCCGGGCTGTCGGTCGAGATGGTCTGGCCCGCGCCAGCGGCCTCGCCCGGCGCTGCCGTCAGTTGAAGACCGCCTCGTAGACGATGCCCTGCGGCTCGCGGGCGATCGGCACGATGAAGATATCCAGCCGCCCCATCGCATCGTGCGCGAGCGGGTAGATCCGCTGGGGCAACACCACCTGCGAGGCGCTGCGGAAATAGAGCGAAAACGGCTCGCGCATCATCCCCGGGTACGGACGCACCGGCTGCTTGGTGGCGTGGGTCAAGGTGAGGTCGAGGCTCGACTCGCCCAACTTGAGCGCGAAGGCGGAATTCAGATGGGGCGCGAACGACTCGAACGTGAGGAGTTGCAAGACCGGAACACTCCATCTTACCGCGATTGCCGCCGGGCGATTAGCACACTCCTGGCCGGCCGCGCGAGGCGCCTGGCTAGACCCGCACCTCGCCGGACAGCAGCTTCGCCAGCAGCGGCCTGGTCAGTTTCTGGTAGCCCTTCTCGCCGCGCACATAGAGCGGATCCTTGACCACGGTCGGGTCGAAGCCGTCGGCCACGAGGTCGAGCTTGCGGTATTTGAACGTGCCGGTGATCTGAATGCCGGGCAGCAGCCGCAGGAACACCGGCTGGGCGTACGCCGGCAGCCGCTGGGCGACATAGGCGCCGAAGGCCTTCGGATCGAACGCCTTGTCGACCACCAGGCCCGCCATTCCGGCGCGACCGTCGAGGTCGCCCACCTTGACGCCATAGACGTTGGCCTCCTTCACCCCGGGCGCCTCGGCCAGGGCGCCGGCGACCTCGCTGGTGGAGACGTTCTCGCCCTTCCACCGGAAGGTGTCGCCGATGCGGTCGACGAAATAGAAGTAGCCCTCGGCGTCCTTCTTCAGGAGGTCCCCGGTGCGGAACCACGCGTCGCCTTCGCGGAACGCGTCGTGCAGGACTTTCTTCTCGCTGGCGGCCTTGTCGGCGTAGCCGACGTAGGCGGTGCGAGCGTCCTGCCGGATCTCGCCGAGGCACTCCCCGGGCTCGTCGATCCCCGCTTCGAGGCAGCGGCCGTCCTGGCCGCGCACCGGGGTCTCGGTCTCGACGTCGAACTTCGCCAGTCGGATGTTGAAGAAGCCCTTCAGATAGTCCGGCGCGCGGCCGATTGCGCCCAGCTTGCCATCGAAGTTGAACATCGAGACGTTGCCCTCGGTCGAGCCGTAGAACTCGAGCACGCGCGGCACCCCGAACCGCCCCTCCAGCTTCTCCCAGACGTCGGGCCTGAGGCCGTTGCCGAAGGCGAGCCGCAGCTTGTGAGTCTTCTCCTCCGGGACCTCGGGCTGGTTGGCGAGGTAGCGGCAGAGCTCGCCGATGTAGACGAACATCGTGCAGCCTTCGGCGGCGACGTCGGCCCAGAAGTGGCTGGCCGAGAAGTGCTTTCGGATCGCCACCGAGCCGCCGTTCAGCAGCGCCGCGCCTGTCCCGCAAAGGCCGCCGGTGGCGTGGTAGAACGGCAGCGCGACATAGACCCGGTCCACCGGCCCCGCGTCTGTCGCGCCGGCGAAGCCGCGCATGTAGAGCTGGGCCCGCATGTGGGTGATGCGCGCCGCTTTCGGCAGGCCGGTCGTGCCGCTGGTGAAGATGAACAGCGCGGTGTCGCTGGCGGTCAGGCCCTCGCGGCGGGCGCGGTCCGGACGCAGGCTGGAGCAACCCCTCAGCGCCTGGGTCAGGTCGCGCTGATCTCCGTGCGCTTCGCCGAGGGTCCATTCGTGGGTCGCGTGGGCGAGCTTGTCGCGGCAGCCTTCGAACGCCGCGGCCGTCTCGTCATCGACCAGGCAGTGGGCCGCGCCCGAGACATTCAGGCAGTGCGCCAGCGCATCGCCGGTAAGCTGGTTGTTGATCAGGGCGGTGGCCACGCCGACCTTGGAAAGGCCGTACCAGATCGGCAGGTACTCGATCCGGTTCGGCATCAGCAGCGCCACCACGTCGCCGCGACGGATGCCGACGTTCAGCGCCCAGTGGCCGAAGCGATTGGCGACCGCATCCATTTCACCGTAGGTCAGGCTGCGGCTCTCGAACGTCAGCGCGACGTTGTCGCGCCACTTGTCGACCGCCGCCTCGAGATCGTCGGTGATCAGGTTGGCGGAGTCGCCCGAGATGGTGCGCACGCGGGCAAGCGTCCGCAGAAGCCCGCTCAGAAAGATCCACTCGCGCTCGAGCCGGGCCGCGAAAGTCATCCGTCCCCCGTACCGCATGATCAGCTTGTGAGTCCCGGGCCCCGCCCGGTCAAGCCGCAGTTGGGGTCCCGCCACTCAAGCTCCCGACGACGCGTATCGCCGAATTCCAAAACGCCAGATGAAGAGCGAGAAGCCCAGAAACAGGAATCCCGCCGCGGGGGCCAGCGGGCCGAGCCACGCCGGCGAGCCGAGCGGATCGGGCCGCCCCATCGCCGCCAGCATCGGCAGGTAGGTGACGCAGCCGATCGGCACCACCCAGAGCAGGAAGGTGCGGAACCAGCCGGCGTAGACGTCCAGCGGATACTCCGCCGCCGCCTCGCCGCCGTAGGTGAGGATGTTGACCGCCTCCAGGCTCTCCACGGTCCAGAAAGCAAGGGTCGCCTGCAGGATGAAGAGGCCGGAGAACAGCGCCGTTCCGCCCAGGATGGCGAACGCCAGGATCGCCGCCGCGGCGGGCGTCAGGACGAAGTGGGTTGCGGCCGCGCCGTAGACGAAGACGCCGATCCCCTGGGCGAAGCGTCCGACGCGGGTGAGCCGCAGCTCGTAGCCCGCCAGCTGCAGCGCGGCGCTGCGGGGCCTCAGCAGCAGCCGGTCGAACGCGCCCGTCCGCACGAACACCGAGCCGAAGATGTCGAAGCCGCGGGTGACAGCGTCGCCGACGGCGAAGGTCACGCTGACGAGGCCGTAGAACAGCGCCACGTCGCCGAGCCGCCAGCCGCCGATGTGGCCAAAGCGCTTGAACATCGCCCAGATGCCGAAGAACTCGATCAGCGTGACCAGGAGCTGGCCGAAGCTCATCATCGAGAGCGTGCCGGCGTAGGAGAACTGGGCGCGGACCGAGGCGGCGGCGTAGCGGCCATAAAGGGCGAGCGCGTTCATCCGGTCAGCCTCCCTGCACGACCAGCCGTCGCATCGTCCGCCCGAGCCAGGCCCGACCGACGAGGATCAGCGCCACGGCCCAGCCGAACTGCAGCGCGACGCCGCCCGCCGCGCCCCAGCCCGATAAGCCCGCCGAAGTAGATCGAGAACGGGATGTCGATGAGGCCGGCGAACGGCTGGCCGCGCAGCCAGGGCCGCCAGGCGTCCGGGAAGAACGCCAGCGGCACGACCATGCCCGAGAACAGGTTCACGATCGGCGCGACCAGGGTGTTGGGTCCGCGGTCGTTCAAGGTCGCGGTGAGGATCACGTTGATCAGCAGGGTGATCGACGCCGACAGCAGGACGAGGCCAACCAGCGAGAGCGCGAACCAGGCCGCCGCGGCCAGCGTCGGCGGCGGCGCCAGGCCCCATCGGCCGAGGCCCGACGAGCGGCAGCAAGCGCGGCCGCGAACACCGCCATCAGCGCCGGCGCGCGGCAGCACCCGGGCGACCGACCAGGCGAGCGCCCGGGCGTACCACCAGGCATAGGTGTCGACCGGCCGCAGCCGCTCGTAGGCCACCGCGCCGCTGCGCACCATCTCCGCCACGTCGGGATCGGCGTTCCACGGCAGGAAGGCGAGGAACGCCTGGCCGAGCCATGTGTAGGTGACCGCGTTGGCGAGACTCATCGGCGCATGGCCCGCCCCGCCGGCGTAGAACGCGGCGAAGATCAGGATGCGGATGACCCCGAACCAGCACTGGGTGACGAATCCGGCCAACGCCGCCGCCCGGTACTGCAAGCGTCAGCTGCAGCCGGCCGGCGAACACGGCGAGGTAGGGGCGCAGGACCTGCCTCACGGCAGTCCCCCCATCGTCGCGCTTCGCTTCGCTCGCCTGCGACACTTCCCCCCGCCAGCGGGGGGAAGAGCAGATCGCTCCTCCCCTCGCGGAGTGAGGGGAGGTGTCGCTGGCGAGGGAGCGTCAGCGACCGAAGCGCGACGGAGGGGAGAAGTCACACTCATGCCTCGCCCGCCCCGTGCAGGTCGTAGAAGCGCGCGATCACCTCCTCGATCAGCGGCTCGGCGACATGGATGTCATCGACGGCGTGGTCGGCGACGATGCGGGCGATCAGCGCGGGCGCAGCGATGCGGACAGGGTCGAACGCCAGCTCGAGCTGGCGGCCCGCGCGGCTCACCACCCGCACGTCCGGCATCTCGAGCTCTGGCGCCTCGCCTTCGAAGTCGACGAACAGCCGCCGCTCGGCCAGCACGCCGGCCCGCAAAGCCTCGAACGCGCCATCGGCCAGCACGCGACCGTCGCCGATCACGATCACCCGCTCGGCCAGAGCCTCGATGTCGTGCATGTCGTGGGTGGTGAGGATGACGGTGACGCCGCGCTCGCGGTTGATGCGGCCGACGAACTCGCGCACCGCCAGCTTGGACGGCGCGTCGAGGCCGATGGTCGGCTCGTCGAGGAACACCAGCGGCGGCTCGTGCAGCAGCGCCGCGGCGATCTCGCAGCGCATGCGCTGGCCGAGCGAGAGCTGGCGCACCGGCTGATTCAGCAACCGGTCCAGCCGCAGCAAACCGACCAGCTCATCGCGAATGCGGGCGTAACGGACCTGCGGCACGCGGTAGATGTCGCGCAGCAGGTCGAAGCCCTCGATCACCGGCAGGTCCCACCAGAGCTGGGTGCGCTGGCCGAACACAACCCCAATCCGCGCCACGTGCTTCACCCGCTGGCGCCAGGGGACCAGCCCGTCGATCTCGCAGCGTCCCGACGTCGGCTCCAGAATGCCGGACAGGATCTTGATGGTGGTGGACTTGCCGGCCCCATTCGGCCCGATCAGGCCGACCAGCTCGCCCTGGGCGATGCCGAAGCTGACCGCCTTCAAGCGCCTCGACCTCGCGCCAGCGGCGGCGGAACAGCCCCTTGACCGCGCCCAGCGCCCCCGCGTCGCGTTCGGCGATGCGATAGGTCTTCGACAGCTCCTCGACGAGGATCTGGGGCATGGCTGGCGCCGACGCTGAGTTGAAAGGGGCGCGGAACCTAGTGAAGCGCCGCCATGTCGTCAACGATCGGCGTTACGCGATGCAAATTGCGCTCGCCTTCCCATGGGTCGCGCGCGATAGCGTCCCCGGATGCTAGGGCCGCGAAGATGGCCGAGGAGGAAAAGATGGCCGACGACGGCTTCGTGCTCGAGATCCCGGAAATGGTCGGGATCGCGCTCTCGCCCGAGCGCAAGCCGCAGGCGGCGACCAAGGCCTGGCCCGAGGGCACGGTGATCATCTCGGCCGACAGCCACATGCTGGAGCCGGACTGCTGGGTGGACCGCTTCCCTGAGCACCTGAAGGAGCAGGCGCCGCGGATGGAGTTCAAGGACGGCGGCTGGCACCTCAGTGTCAACGGCAAGCAGATGACGCCGCCGGTGGTCGCCGCCGCCCTCTGCACGTCGCTGGAATGCACGCCGGGCTTCACCGACATCGAGGCGCGGCTGCGCGATCTCGACATCGAGGGCGTCGAGAAGGAGCTTATCTTCCCGCAGCGCCTGTTCGGCCTGTTCATGTTCGGCAAAATGATGAACCGGCCCGAGACCTTCGCGGCCTACAACGAGCACATCGCCGAGGCCTGCGCGGCCGGCAAGGGCCGGCTGTTCCCGGTGATGGTGCCCAACTACTGGGACCCGGCGTTGGCCAAAGAGTCTCGTCGACCGCTGCCAGGCGCTGGGCGCGCGCTGCCTGATGATCCCGATCAGGCCCGGCGAGGACGTCGACGGCGAGCCGATCCAGTACTCCAACCCCAAGCTCGACCCGCTCTGGGACGCGATCGCCGAGAGCGGCATCCCGCTCTGCTTCCACATCGGCGAGGCGATCCCGAGCGCCGCGCCCGGCGCGGCCGGGACCTTCGTGCTGACCCAGATGCAGGGCTTCCGCCACATCTGGGGCCAGCTGACCTTCGGCGGGGTGTTCGACCGGTTCCCGAAGCTGAAGGTGGTGTTCGTCGAGGGCGGCATCTGCTGGGTCGCCTCGATGCTCCACGACGCCGACATGATCTACAACTCGTTCCCGACCGCGATGAACCCGAAGCTGGCGCATCCGCCGAGCTGGTACTGGTTCAACCACTGCTATGCGACGTTCATGACCGACCCGGCGGGACTGGAGCTGCTGCACCGCATCGGGCCCGACCGGGTAATGTGGTCGAGCGACTATCCGCACCAGGAGAGCACGTTCGGCTATACCCGCAGCGCGATCCAGGCGGTGTTCGACGCCACCACGACCCCGAACGCGCAGAAGATCCTCGGCAAGACCGCGCTCGACGTCTTCAATCTGCGCTGAGCCGCCGAACCTCAAGGGAGAGCCCCGATGAAGTCGCCAATCTGCGAGATGCTGGGGATCGAGTTCCCCCTGTTCGCCTTCAGCCACTGCCGCGACGTGGTGGCGGCGGTCAGCCGCGCGGGCGGCTTCGGGGTGCTGGGCGCCACCGGCCACACCGCGGAGTCGGTGCACACCGAGCTGAAGTGGATCGACGACCACGTCGACGGCAAGCCGTACGGCCTCGACCTGCTGTTCCCGGAGAACATGGCCACGGCCGGGGAAACCGGCGTCACCTACAATTCGCTGAAGACCCGCATCCCGCAGGAGCATCAGGACTTCGCGGCAAGCCTGCTGGCCTCGGCTGGCGTCGAGGTGCTCGAGCAGCACATCTCCGACGACCGCGCCCAGCCGTTCGACCCCGAGCAGGCGATGCGGACGATGGAGGCCGCGTTCGAGCATCCGATCAAGCTGATCGCCAACGCGCTGGGCGTGCCGCCGCCGGCGATGATCGAGATGGGCCGGCGCCACGGTGTGCCGGTGGCGGCGTTGGTCGGCGCGAAGGAGCATGCGATCCGCCAGGTGAACGCCGGCGTCGACATCCTGGTGGTGCAGGGCACCGAAGCCGGCGGCCACTGCGGCGAAGTCACCACCATGGTGCTGGTGCCGGAGGTGCTGCAGGCGATCAAGAAGATCCGCGACGTGCCGGTGCTGGCCGCCGGCGGGATCATGAACGGCCGCCAGATGGCCGCCTGCATGGCGATGGGCGCGGCCGGCGTCTGGACCGGCTCGGTGTGGCTGGCGACCCGCGAAAGCGAGACGTCCGAGATCTTCCGCGAGAAGATGATCGAGGCCTCCAGCCGCGACGCGGTCCGGGTCAAGACCCGCACCGGCAAGCCGGCCCGCCAGCTGCGATCGGCCTGGACCGAGGCCTGGGAGCGCAGCCCTAACAGCCCCGGCGCCCTGCCGATGCCGCTGATGAGCCTGGTCTCCGAGAACGCCTTGCGCTCGGCCCAGCGCTCGGCCGAGACCGGCAACCAGAAGGCCCGCGACCTCGTCACCTACTTCGTCGGCCAGGGCGTCGGGCTGATCGACTCCGTCCGAGGGGCCGGCCAGGTGGTGCAGGACTTCAAGCAGGAGTTCCTGGAGGCCGTCGAGCACATGAACGACCTGCTGGACGAGTAGCCGTCCTCAGCCGCCCAGCCGCTCGGCCATCACCTCGGCGATCATCACCGTGGTCAGGTGGGTGTTGGCGCGCACGACGCTCGGCATCACCGAGGCGTCGATCACGCGCAGTCCCTCCAGGCCCAGGACCCGGCAGTCGCTGTCGACGACGCTCAGCGGGTCCGCCGGGTCGCCCATGCGGCAGGTGCTGGTCGCGTGCTGGGTGTCGCCGGCGTGCTCCAGGGCGAATGCGTCGACCTCGGCGTCGGTCGCGTCCGCCAGCGCCAGATCGACCTGGCCGATCGCTGCAACACTGCTGCGCCGGGCCAGCGCCAGCAGGCGGCGAACACCGTCGCGCATGCGGACGACGTCGGACGGATCGTCCAGCATGTTCTCCTCGATCACCGGCTGCGCGGACGGATCGCGGGAGGCCAGGCGGACGACGCCCCGGGAGACGCACTGGTTCACCCATACGCCCAGCAGGCCGAACACCTTCTCGTCGGCCCCGACGTGGTGGCCGAGGCTGTCGCCGAAGCGGTTCATCGCCACCAGCATCATGTCGTTCGGCCCGGCGCCGGCGAGACCTGAGGCGTAGCGGACGCAGACGTTGGTGTGGCGGAACCCCTTCGGCGGCAGAGCAAGGGGTTCGAGCCGGACCGGCAGAAACACCGCCGGGTGGTCCTGGAACAACTCGCCGACCGGCAGCGCAGCCTTCAGCGGGATCTCCAGGGCCGCGAGCTGCGCCGCCGGACCGACGCCGGAGCGCAGCAGGATCGCCGGCGAGTGAACGGCGCCGGCCGAAAGGATGATCGTCGCCGCCGCGCACCTCGCGCCAGGCCGCCGCCCTGCAGCACCCGCACGCCGACGGCGCGCTCGCCGTCGAACAGCACCCGGTCGACCAGCGCCTCGCCGAGGATGGCCAGGTTGTTGCGGCCGCGCGCCGGCTCCAGGTAGCCGTCGTTGGTGCTGACGCGCACGCCACCCCGGTTGTTGATCGCGTAGGGCGAGAGGCCGGTGGTCCCCGGCGCGTTGTGGTCCGCCGCCCACGGATAGCCCTCGTCGAGCGCCGCCTCGGCCAGCGCCTGGTCGACCGGCGCCCCACTTCGAGACCGGCGCGCGGTAGATCGGGATCGGGCCCGCATCGCCGTGGTAGTCGAGCGCGCCGTAGCGCTCGTCGGTCTCCAGCCGCCGGAACGCCGGCAGCACCTCGGCGAACGACCACCCCCGGCAGCCGGCCGCCGCCCACGCGTCATAGTCCTCCGGCACGCCGCGGATGGCGATCTGGCCGTTGATCGCCGAGCTGCCGCCGACGCCGCGGCCGCGCCAGTAGGTGCGGTGCGGCTGGGCGCGGGTGCGCTGCGACTTCAGATCGTCCCAGCGGAAGCGGGCATAAGCCTCGCCGACGATGATCTCGTGTGGATTGGGGCTGCGCATCGCCTCCGGCGTCTGCGCCGAGGCGTAGTCCGGCCCGGCCTCGACCAGGGCGACCTGGACGCCGGGCGACGCCGAGAGCCGCGCCGCCAGCACCGCGCCGGCCGAGCCCGCGCCGATGATGACATAGTCGTAGTCCATCGCGCCTCCGAAGCGCCGCTATAGCGACTGATCGGGGCGGCGACGAGGACCAGCCGCGCGGCGCTAGTGTGCTGGATCTGAAGTTCGCCTGCTCGTTGGATCGGGCTCCGAGCGAACTTCAGATCCAAGAAAGCACTAGATACTTATACTTGCTAGTGTCCTGATCATTCCGAAGTTCGACCGAGCCCGCCACGACGCACTTGCGAACTTCGGAATCGGGACACTAGGCGTGCGGCGGCAGCCGCAGGCGCACTTCGTCGCGGCGGAAATCGAGGCAGACGGTCTCGAAGCGGCTGAGCACGTCGACGCCGATCAGGATCGCCGGGCGGCTGACCAGGTCCCAGAGCTTGAAGGTGTGCAGGTCGGCGAAGGCGACCGGCCAGGTTGGCACCGACAGGCCGCCGATGCGAAGGCCGGGGAGGTCGGCGAATTGCGCATCGATCGTCTGCCCCGTCACGCTGACGATCGGAATCGGCCGGAACGGCGTCAGCGGATAGCGGGTCACGGCCAGGTCGCGCAGGGCCATGTTGCCAATGGTGTCCTGGGCCCCGGAATCGAGAAAGGCGGTCACCCGGATGCCGGCGAGGTCGGCGTCGACCAGGGTGAGCTGGCCGTCCCGCCGGTGCGCCTTGAGCGACACCTCGTCGCCGAGACCTGGCAGCCCGCCGTTGTCGATCGTCAGGATCTGCTTTTGGAAGTCGAACGTCAGCTGGCCGCCGTCGAGCAGGTCGAGCCCCAGCATGCCAGGCCCGCCGATCGCCTCGGCGCCTAGCACCGAAAGCGTCGCCTCGCGCTCGGGCCGGCTGCCAAGCTGCAGCCGTGTCTTCACGGTCGGGGTCATCTGAACGCCGGCCACGCCGTTGAGCAGCTGCGACTCGCCGAGCTGCAGGCCGAGCTTGGCGGCGAGCTCGGCCGAAATGACCGACTGGTTCGCGCCGGTATCGGCCACGAACGGAAACGGGCCGCTGCCGCCCACCCGCACCGGCCCGGTCATCCGCTTGTAGATGTCGAGCACGGCGGTCAGCCGCGTCGGCGGTTCGTAGTGCGAGCCGGTCACCGGGTTCGGAATGTTCTGCAGTCGCGAGGCATCCTGCCCGACCTCGACGATCACGGCGCGCGCCACGGACGGCAGCGCCACGGGCGCGGCGGCGCCCAGCGCGGCGAGGCCGGCCATCAAAGTCCTGCGATCTGGCGCCCGCGCCGTCATGCCTCCCGATCCGAACGCAACGCTCGTTTCCGCCAGCATACACCCATTCGTCGAGATCGCGCTGTGAGGAGATTGTCCGCAGCCAGTCGCGACGACAACGCCGTCTGGCTTCAGGAGAACCGCTCCCACGCCGACTGGCGCGAGACGCCCAGCGCCTCGCCGATCCGCGCCCAGCTGACTTCGCGGCCACGCAGTTCCTCGACCACCGTCTGCAGCTGGTTGCCCATGCCCTGCAACGTCTGCTCGATCGGCTTCAACCGCGCGAGCAGCGTCTCGGTCGCGATGCTGCCGATCTTGAACCTCGATCCGTCGACTTTCGATGGATCGAAGGTGCCCGCAATGATCGAGTTGCACAGCGCCACGCACTCGTCGCAGATGAAGATGAAGCCGGGCCCGGCGATCAGCTTCTTCACCTCGTGCTGCGACTTCAAGCAGAACGAACAGTGCAGCGGCTCCTTGCCGGCGTAGGGGGGCGGCAGGTCGGACTTAGTCGCCGGGGCTTCGGTCGCTGGCTCGGACATGGCGATTCTCCGTCAGGCAAGTCCTGACAGTCAGGTAATGCCTGACAAATGCGAATGTCAAGCGATCCCTGACAAACTCCTCTCGCGGTCGGCGTTCTTGGGTGGCCGGCGCAAGGCCGGCCAGGACCGATGAAGGGAGAAGACGATGAGGTGCTACTCCACCTGCACGTCGATCCCCATCGCGTCGAGCAGGCGGAACTGCTGGTCGGCGGTGATCTTCAGGTCGCGGTACGAGCCCAGCCGCCGCAGATCGAGGCCGCTGATCTCGGCGCCGCGCAGGTCCGCCCCGGCCAGCTTCGCGCCGTCGACGATGGCCCCGAAAAGGTCGGCGCCGGTGAGGTCCGCGCCTTCCAGATCGGCGTTCGACAGGTCCGCCTCGCGGAACAGGCTGCGCGCCAGCCGTGCGCCCGCCAGGCGAGCCTCGGACAGGTCGGCGAGACCGAAGTTGCAGTCGAGCAGTTCGGCGGCGATCCGCTCCACCTTGCGACCGAAGGTGCGCGCGAAGCTGGAGCGCGCAAACGCCGCGCCGGTCAGGTTGCAGGCCTCGAAGCGAACGTCATAGAGCTCGGCCCCCTCGAACCTGGCGTGGGTCAGGTCAGAGCGAGCGAAGCGGGCGCTGTCCAGCCGGCTGAACGCGAAGACCGCGCCCTGCTGCGCCGCCGGATCGAACAACTGGCAGTCCTCGAACACCGCCTCGCGCAGGTCGGCGTGGGCGAACCGGCAGCGGAGCAGCCGGCACCGCTCGAAACGCGCGCCCTGCAGCACGGTGTCGGCGAAGCGGGCGTCCTCGATCCGGCATTGGACGAACACCGCATCCGCCAGCTCGGCCCCGGCCCAATCGGCGTCGGATAGAGTCTGGCCCTCGATCCGACCGCCGGCTTCCAGCACCGGTCTATTTCGGATCGTGGGCGCGGACGAACCCGGCGATCTCGTCGATGTACTGCCGGGGCGTGAACGGGAAGGTGGTCACCGTGTTGTGGCCGCGGCCGGGCAGGATCACCGCCGTGAAGTCCTTCGCCTCGCGCGCCAGCCGCTGGGTCTTGGAGATCGGCGCGTCGAACTCGCCGTTGATCGCCTGGATCGGGAAGTCGAGCGACGCCAGGTCGAGCGGCGGCGCGGTCGACGGCGCGGCGAGGCGGCCGTCCTGCACGCACTTCAGCGCGACGTCATCGCGGTCGGCGCGTTCGCGGAGGGTCTTCTGCCCCGCCTCCTGTTGCGGATCATGGCCTTTCGGGTCGCGTTCGGCCGCCTGCGCCGCCAGCGCCCCGTCCTCCTCGCGCACCCCGGAGCCGCCGAAGCTGGCGGTGACGAAGCGGTCCGGGTGGCGGGACAGCAGGTGGGCCACGATGCCGCCGCCCATCGAGTAGCCGTGGAAGTGCGCCTTCTTGACCCCGAGGTGGTCCAGCACCTCGATCACGTCGGCGGGCATGCGGTCGCCCGGGTACTTCGCCGGATCGTGCGGCTTCTCGCTGCGGCCGTGGCCCCGGGCGTCGATGCCGATCACGCGGTGGTCGCGCGCCAGTTCCTTGGCCACGCCGTTGGCGAACCAGCTGGCGTCGCAGCAGCTGGTGTAGCCGTGCAGCAGCACCACCGGCGGCCCCTCGCCCGCCTCCATCCAGTGGATGCGCACGCCGTCGGAGACGACGATGTCGCCGTGCTTCACGCCCGCCGGCGCCTCGATCTCGCGCTCCAACACCGCCATGGCCGTCTCTCCCTGTCTTGCCATGACCTATACGCCGGCCGGCGCGGCTTTAGGAGGGCGCGTCAGCTCGGCCAGCGCCCAGGTGACGCCGGTCAGAAGGCGCCGGTCGGTTTCGCGCGCCAGCATCTGGCGCAGCGCCTGCGCTGCGGTCGTCTCGTGCGCCAGGGCCAGCGCCACCGCCGCGTGGCGCCGCACGTGGACGCTCGGATCGCCGAGCGCAGCCGCCACGATCCGCTCACGGATGTGGTCCTCCAGCGGGCCCGCCTTCTCGCCGCAGGCGTGGCAAGAGAGGGCGTGCATGGCCATCCAGCGCACGCGAGGGACCGGATCCTCCATCAGCCGGGCTAGCGGCGCGCGCGTCGAGGCGTCGCCGAACTGGTCCAGCGCGGCGGCGCACTCGAAGCGGGTGCGGTCACGGCGGGACTCCAGGCCGGCGACCAGCGCCTGCTGGAACGCGACATAGCGGTTCGTCGAGGCGCGCATCAGCGCGCGGGCGGCCTCCTTGCGGCGCTTGCCGATAGCCAGGGCCCGGGCCAGCGCACGCAGTTCGCCCGCCTCGGCCAGTTCGAACCAGCGCTCGGCGAGCGCCTCGGCGTCGAGAGCGGCCTCGGACTTGGGTTTCGGCGCGCGGCGCGCCTGGACCTGCGCCTTCAGCGCCGGCCAGCTGGCGAGGCCGTACTCCCGGGCGATGACAGTCTGGGCCGTCGTGAGCGCGACCATTCGCGGATCGACATCCGGGAAGCTGGCGGCGATGCGACGCGCCGCGTCAACATCACCGGCGAGGCAGGCGCGCTGCAACGCCCGCGCCTCGCGGCGCAGATGGGCGAGGCTGGGCTTGGCGGGAAGGGCTCGGGCCACGAAGAGCCTCCTTTCATCGCGCCCGCGGGTCCGCGCTAGGGCTGAAAGAAGGGTCGGAGGGAAACGAAACGCTGTACTGGTCGGTGGGCCTAAAGGCCCTTTCCGCGGACCGGACGCGTCCTTGAGCGCGCCCGGTCAATTTACGGCCGGCCGCGAGCAGGCGCAACGCCTCGACCGCGCGCCAGCCAAGCTGCTAGGACGACGCGGCATTTCAAACACAGCTATTTGGAGAAATCTCGATGTCCCTTTCGCTCTACGACGTCTCGGTCCCGGTGTTCCGGCAATACCTCGCCGGGCTCTCCGGCGTGCTTGCGAAGGCTCAGGAAAGCGGCGTCGCCGACGCCGACGTGCTGGGCTTCCGCCTCGCCGAGGACATGCTGCCGTTCACATTCCAGGTGATGCAGTCGATCGGGCATTCCGCCGGCGCGGTCGCGACGCTGCGCGGCGAGACCTACCCGCGCGCCGCGGAGCTGCCAACGCTGGCCGCCTGCAAGGCCGCCGTCGACGCCGCCGTGGCCTATCTCGACGGCGTGAAGGCCAGCGACATCGCGGTGGATCCCGACGCGGACGTGGTGCTGAAGACGCCGCGCGGCGACATGAGCTTCACCGCGCGCAATTACCTCTTCACGTTCGCCTACGGGAACTTCTTCTTCCACGTCACCACCGCCTACGACATCCTGCGCCACAAGGGCGTCGGCATCGGCAAACGCGACTTCCTGGGCGCGGTGCAGATGAAGGGGCCGGGGTAATTCAGGCGGAGTTGCGCCCCCTCCGTCAGCCCGCTTCGCGCTCTGCCACCTCCCCCGCGTCGCCCTTCGGGCTCGCATGGGAGGAGAAGGGACGGTGCTCCTCCACCGCGAAGCGCAGCGAAACGGGGGAGGTGGCGCGGCGCGAAGCGCCATGACGGAGGGGGCGCTACGTCACGCTAGGCGTCCGCGAGCAGCGCCTTCTTCCGCTCTTCGGTGAACGCGTGGAGCTTGTTCATGTAGGCGAAGCGGCCGTAGTCGCGGCCCGCCGCGCTCATCTTGTCGAACCAGTCGTCCTCGCCCAGCATTTCGCCGAGCCGCGGCGAGTTGCGGTGCAGCATCTGCACGTCGGTCTTCTTCGGCTCCAGGCTGCGCAGGATGCCGCGGTTGAAGTGGGCGTGCAGGGTCACCCGATCGCCCGGCTCGCTGCGGTCGCCCTGCCAGTGCCAGACGCCCTTGTGGAAATAGACCACCGAGCCCTTCGGCATCTCGATCGGGACGCCCTGATTGTGCGCCTCGCCCGGCCGCGGGTTGCGCCGCTCCTTGTGGCTGCCCGGGACGATCCAGGTCGGCCCGGAGGCGACGGTCCAGTCCTCCAGCGCCCAGACCCCGACGCCGGTGAGCGAGAACTCCGGAAACGGCTCGGGCACGTGGGCGTAGTCGGTGTGCAGCGGGATCGTCCCCGGGCCCGGGCCCTTCCTGATCGACGAGAACGAGGCGATCACCGCGCCGCGCCCCAGCGAGGCGTCGATCAGGGTCATCAGCAGCGGGTTCTGGATCAGCTGCTCGAACTCGCGGCCGTGGTAGAGCATCCAGTTCATCGAGAAGCTCTGGTGCGGCAGCAGCGCGCGCAGCGTCGCGGCGCGCACCTCGTCGGCGAACTCCGGCGAGATCGCCCGCTCGATCACCGTGTAGCCCTGCTCTTCCATCTCGCGGATCTTCCCGGCGAGGCCCTGGCGCCGGGCGCGGTGGTAGAGGTCCGGGTTCTCCACCGTGCGGCGGCCGAGATGGTCGTGCAGCAGCGAGATGATCTCGCCGGCGGCGGGGTTCTCCAGCCGGCCGGTGATCTTCACCGCGTCCTTGCCGTGCATGGCCGCGAGCTCGCGGCGCATCGCCTTGGCCGCGCCCGGCGCCAGCATGCCGACGAACTGCCCGCCGGCGATCCCGGCCTGGTAGTCGCCCTCGACCTTCACGTCGGCGTCCGGATCGAAGCCGCGCTTCACGACCACCGTCTCGCCGTCGTAGCGCACGTTCCAGGCCCCGACGTTGTCGGGCAGGTTCAGGTGCGGCGGCGCGTCGACGAAGCGCTCGGTGAGCGAGAACGCGCGCCAGCGCGTCGCGACGTTGCGCCACCGCCTTTTCGAGAAAGCGCCGGGTCTCATCGACCCAGGCGTCGGACTGGAACTCGAACCGGTCAGGTAGCGTGTACATCCGTTGGCGCCTTCTCGAGGACGAAGCCTTCGTAGCCGGCGGCGGCGACGTCCGCGCACTTCTTGCGATAGCCAAAGCCGATATAGGGCATGAACACCCGCGGCTTGCCGGGAATGTTGGCGCCCATGTACCAGGACGCCGCCCGCGGGAAGAGCGTCTTGTCGGCGACCCTGCGCACGTGGGCGACCCATTTCTCCTGCGTCTCGCCATCCGCCGCGATCCGCGTGAAGCCTTCACGGCGCATGTAGTCCAGGCAGTCGGTGATCCACTCCACGTGCTGCTCGATCGAGTTGATCATGTTGGAGAGCACGCTGGGGCTGCCCGGGCCGGTGATGATGAACATGTTGGGGAAGTCCGCGACCGCCAGGCCCAGATAGGCCTTCGGCCCCTCGGCCCAGGCCTCCTTCAGCGAGCGGCCGCCGACGCCCTTGGGATCGATCGCGAGCAGCGTGCCGGTCATCGCATCGAACCCGGTGGCGAAGACGATGGCGTCGACCGGATAGGTCGATTCGCTGGTGCGCACGGCGTCCGGCGTGATCGCCTCGATCGGCGTCTCTTTCAGGTTCACCAGCGTGACGTTCGGCCGGTTGTAGGTCTCGAAGTAGCCGGTATCGACGCAGATGCGCTTGGTGCCGATCGGATGGTCGTTGGGCTTCAGCGCCTCGGCGGTCTTCGGGTCTTTCACCATCTCGCCGATCTTGCCGCGCACGAAGTCGGCGGCCTCGGTGTTGACGTCGATGTCGGTGATGACGCCGCCCCAGGCGGCCAGGAACCCGGCGCCGCCGACGCCCCAGAACTCCTCGAACCGCTGGCGGCGCTCCTCCGGCGTCGCCGCCAGCGCGTTGGCGGGATTGCCGCCGAAGCCCATGCCCGGGCCTTTCACCATGGCGATGTAGCCCGGGTACATCTTCCAGAACTCTTCGATGTCCTTGTCGGTCAGCGGCGTGTTGTTGGCCGGCACGCTGAAGTTGGCGGTGCGCTGGAACACCGTGACGTGCTTGGCCTGGGCCGCGATCTGCGGGATCGACTGGATGCCGGACGAGCCGGTGCCGATCACGGCCACGGTCTTGCCGGTGAAATCGACGCCCTCATGCGGCCAGGCGCCGGTGTGGTAGGTCTCGCCGGCGAAGGTTTCGACGCCGGGAATAGCTGGCGCGCGCGGCGTCGACAGGCAGCCGGTGGCCATGATCAGCCAGCGCGCAGAGAGCTCGTCGCCGCGGTCGGTGACCACGGTCCAGCGGTCGCTCGCCTCGTCGAACGCGGCCGAGATGACGCGCGTCTCGAAGGCGATCAGCGGCCGCAGGTCGTGGCGATCGGCGACGTGGTTGGCGTAGGCGAGGATCTCCGGCTGGGCGGCGTACTTTTCGGTCCAGCGCCACGCCTTCTGCAGGCCGTCGTCCCAGGTGTAGGAGTAGAACAGGCTGGGCACGTCGCAGCGCGCGCCGGGATAGCGGTTCCAGTACCAGGTGCCGCCGACGCCATCGCCGGCCTCGAACCCCTGCACCGAGACGCCCAGCTCGCGCAGCTTGTGCAGCATGTACATGCCGCCAAACCCCGCCCCGACCACCACCGCGTCGATCTCGCCCGCCATGGGCGCCCGCTCAAACTTAGACCCGTCCGCCACGCTGCTGCTTCCTCGCTCTTCTGTCGTACGAGTTATCGCCGTTTACCTGAGGCAAAGCGCAAGCACCTCTGCTCACAGACGGGCTGCAGGCGGCCCTTCTCCTCCCCCGTAGGGGGAGGGGGACCACGAAAGTGGTGGAGGGGGTGCGAGGCCGCGCGCTACGTCACCGCCGAGATGAGGCCGGTGGCGATTTCCGGCAAGACCAGCTCGCTTCATCGAGCCCCCTCCACCGCTTCGCGGTCCCCCTCCCCCTACGGGTGAGGAGATTAGGATCTTGGCCTCCACGTAGATCTCGCCGCCCGCTTCCTTGAACTTCTCGGCCATCTCGGCCAGGCCCTCGGCAACACGTCGTTCTGGCCGCCGGCGGCGTCGCGGATTTCCTGGCTGATCTTCATCGAGCAGAACTTCGGGCCGCACATCGAGCAGAAGTGGGCGACCTTGTGGGCCTCCTTCGGCAGGGTCTCGTCGTGGAACTCGCGCGCGGTCTCGGGGTCGAGGCCGAGGTTGAACTGGTCCTCCCAGCGGAACTCGAACCGGGCGCGGGAAAGCGCATCGTCCCAGAAGCGGGCGGACGGGTGGCCCTTGGCGAGGTCGGCGGCGTGGGCGGCGATCTTGTAGGCGATCACCCCCTGCTTGACGTCCTCGCGGTCGGGCAGGCCGAGGTGCTCCTTGGGCGTCACGTAACAGAGCATGGCGGTGCCGAACCAGCCGATCATCGCCGCGCCGATCGCAGAGGTGATGTGGTCGTAGCCGGGGGCGATGTCGGTGGTGAGCGGCCCGAGCGTGTAGAACGGCGCCTCGTGGCAGGCGGCCAGCTGCTTGTCCATGTTGGCCTTGATCTTGTGCATCGGCACGTGGCCGGGGCCTTCGATCATCACCTGCACGCCGTGCTTCCAGGCCACCTTGGTCAGCTCGCCCAGCGTCTCCAGCTCGGCGAACTGCGCGGCGTCGTTGGCGTCGGCGATGCAGCCGGGCCGCAGGCCGTCGCCCAGCGAGAACGACACGTCGTAGGCCCGCATGATCTCGCAGATGTCCTCGAAGTGCTCGTAGAGGAAGCTCTCCTTGTGGTGGGAGAGGCACCACTTGGCCATGATCGAGCCGCCGCGCGAGACGATGCCGGTGACCCGCTTGGCGGTCAGCGGCACGTAGGCCAGCCGCACGCCGGCGTGGATGGTGAAGTAGTCGACGCCCTGCTCGGCCTGCTCGATCAGGGTGTCGCGGAACACCTCCCAGGTCAGGTCCTCGGCGACGCCGTTCACCTTCTCCAGCGCCTGGTAGATCGGCACGGTGCCGAGCGGCGTCGGGCAGTTGCGCAGGATCCACTCGCGGATGTTGTGGATGTTGCGGCCGGTGGAGAGGTCCATGATCGTGTCGGCGCCCCAGCGGATCGCCCAGACCATCTTGTCGACCTCGTCCTCGACCGCCGACAGCACCGCCGAGTTGCCGATGTTGGCGTTGACCTTGACCAGGAAGTTGCGGCCGATCGCCATCGGCTCCAGCTCGCCGTGGTTGATGTTGGCCGGGATGATGGCGCGGCCGCGGGCCACCTCGTCGCGCACGAACTCGGCGGTGACGAAATCCGGGATCGACGCGCCGAAGTCCTCGCCGTCGCGGATCACCGCGGCGTTCGCCTCGCGCCGCAGGTTCTCGCGGATGGCGACGTATTCCATCTCCGGCGTGACGATGCCGGCGCGGGCGTATTCCAGCTGGGTGACGGCGGCGCCGGCCTTGGCGCGGAACGGCTTGCGGTCGGTCTTGAACTGGCGCGCCAGGTGCTTGCCGCGGGCGTGGCCGTTGTCCTCCGGCTTGACCGGGCGCGGCGGCACTTCCTCGACGTCGCCACGGCCCCAGACCCAGGCGTCGCGCGGCCGGGCCAGGCCCTGCTCGATATCGACCGTGGCGTTCGGATCGCCGTAAGGCCCGGCGGTGTCGTAGAGCGTCAGCGGCGGCTCGCCGGCCGACGGGTGCACCGCGATCTCGCGGAACGGCACGCGCACGCAGGGGTGCATCACCCCCTCGGCCCAGACGCGGCGCGACCCCGGCCGCTCTCCGGTGGGGATGGTTCCCGTGATGGGGGACTGGACGTTCATGCATGGCTCCTTTTGCGTTCAAGGAGGCCAGGCCTGAGCTTAGTTCGGTGAAGCGGATGTCCCGAAGTCCTGGAACCGCCGCCGTTCCCTCCCTTCGCCGGCATGACCCGGATCAGGTTCGGCGGGTCGCGGCCTCAGCCGCCTCTCAGCCCCTCGAGCGGGACACCCCGGAGAACGCGCCCAGACTACGCCCCGGAGATCGTGGGTCAAGCGCGAGCGGCTGGCCGAGCCGGCGCGACCGGCGCATAATGGCTTGGCCTTGTCCCGTTCGAACGTTCCCGAGGACCACTTCCGATGTTCCAGCTTCTTCGCACCGCCCTAGGTCTGGGCGCCGTCGCCGCCACGCTGGGCGCGACCATCCCGACGGCCGAGGCGCAGCCGGCCGCGAGCCGGCCGTCATCGTGCGTCCGGCTCAACCAGATCGAAAACACCCGGATGGTCGACGCCAGGGTGCTCTACATCCGCACCAGCGCCCGCACCTTCTACAAGATGGATTTCGCCGGCGACTGCGACAGCGAGGCCAACGGGCCGCTGATCATCCGCCCGGTCAACAACTCCGGCGAGTTCTGCAGCGCCGTCGGCGTCGACATCAGCGTCCGCGAAACCGGCCAGCGCTGCATGCCCACCAGTCTGACCCGGCTGACCGACGACGAGGTCGCGGCGATCCCGAAGAAGGATTTGCCGTAGGGGGCTGCCCCTTTCAACCGGTCATCGCCGGGCGTCAGTCCCGGCGACCCAAGCACACCGGCCTGAGTGTGGCCGCGCGGAGCACGGCCACGGCGGGCAGCGTGTTCATGGGCGGCCGGCACGAAGGCCGGCCGTGACCGAGTTTGGGAGCGTCGGGTCCTGCTTACGCCCATAGCTCCCGGAACGCGCGGCCGGGGTCGTTCTCGACGCGGGTGTGGGTGTCGAAGATCATCGTGCCGCAAACGCCAATCAAGCCAGGCTGTAGTCTGGCCTGCCAAGGTTCCGCCACCGGAGCGCGTCAGCCCGGCGGCAGGCGGCGGGTCACGGTGAACCGCTGCAGCTCGTGCTTCGGCGCCTCCCAGTCGGGCTTCAGCGCCAGCGCCTGCTGGTAGTCGAGGTAGGCCGACTTCTCGTCGTCGACGCCTTCGTAGGCGACGGCGCGGTTGTAGTAGGCCTTGGCCGGCTCCGAGACGCCTAGCGCCAGGCCCTTGGTCGTGTCGGCAATGCCCTCGGCATAATGGTGCTCGATAATGTTGATCGCGCCGCGGTCCATCCAGGCGTCGCCGACCGTGGGATCGAGCCCGATCGCGCGCTCGAGGTCGGCGCGCGCGGCGGCGTAGTCGTGGCGGTTCATCAGAACGGCGCCGCGGTTGACGTAGGTGCGGATGAGGTCGTCCCTGTTCAGCGCGCCCTGATCGATCGCCTGGTTGCAGAACTGCAGCGAGTCGTCATCGGCGCGCTCGGCGAGCGCCGCCTGCGAGCAGTTTGCCGCGGAGGTGTCGGCGATCACGGAGACCGCTGCGCCGGCAGAGCCGGACAGCCCGGCCCAGAGCACGATGGCGCCGATCAGCGGTCGCCATCCCACGCGCGTCTGCGGCCGCACGGCGCCCCAGCCGCCTAGCGCCTGGTCACCGTGAACCGCAGCAATTCCTGCTTCGGCAGGTCCCAACCGGGTTGCAGCACGAGGGCCTGCTGGTAGTCGAGATAGGCCGACTTCTCGTCGTCGATGCCTTCGTAGGCGACCGCGCGGTTGTAGTAGGCCTTGGCCGGCTCCTCGGTGCCGAGCGTCAGGCCCTTGCTGATATCGTCGATCCCGGCGCGGAACTCCTTGTCGATGATCGCCACGGCGCCGCGGTTGACCCAGCCTTCGCCCAGCGCCGGATCGACCTCGATCGCGCGCTGGAAGTCCGCCCGCGCGGCCGCGTAGTCGCGCCGGATCATCCACATGACCCCGCGGTTGATGTAGGTGCCGGCCTGGTCGCGGCGGTCGAGCAGGCCGTCGCTGAGCGCGGTGTTGCAGAGCCGCAGCGAGACTTCGTCGGCGCGTTCGTGGAACGCGGCTTCCGAGCATTGCTGGGCCGAGGTGTCGCCAAGAACGGTGACGGCCGCGCCGGCCGAACCGGCGAGACCGAGGCTCAGCGCGAGTGCGCAAACGAGCGGGTGGAGTTTCATGAGCGCCTCCCAGGGAGCCCTGTTTTGTGTGGCCGAGCATGCGCCAACGCGGGCCCGGACGCAACGGAAGGTTCCCTAAAGCAACAGACCTTTCGCTTGGGCGCAGGCATCCCCAGATGACGGCGCATGACCGAAACCATCGCCCCCACCCGCTCCCGCCGCCTCGTCAAGACGCTGGCCGGGATGCCCGCCTCCGACGGCGCCGGCGTCAAGCTGAACCGCATCATCGGCCAGCCCGCCCTGCCCGACCTCGACCCGTTCCTGATGCTCGACGAGTTCGGCTCCGACGATCCGAAGGCCTACATCGCCGGCTTCCCCACCCACCCGCACCGCGGCTTCGAGACCGTCACCTACATGCTGGCCGGCCGCATGCGCCACCGCGACAACGCCGGCAACGAGGGCCTGCTCGGCCCCGGCTCGGTGCAGTGGATGACCGCCGGGCGCGGCATCCTGCACTCCGAGATGCCGGAGCAGGCCGAAGGGCTGATGCAGGGCTTCCAGCTCTGGGTGAACCTGCCGGCCAAGGACAAGATGACTGCCCCGCGCTACCAGGACATCGCTGCCGACAAGGTGCCGACGGCGCAACTCGGCGACGGCGTCAGCGCCAAGGTGCTGGCCGGCGAGATCGCCGGCGTCCGCGGCCCGGTCGATCCCGGCGAGACCCAGCCGATCTTCCTCGACCTCACCCTGGCGGCCGGCGCCTCGGCGCGCGTGCCGCTGCCGCAGGGCCATAACGCCTTCGTCTACGTCTACGAGGGCGAGGCCACGGTCGGCGAGCCGGGCGAGCCGCTGGCACGCGGCCGGATCGGCGTGCTGTCGGCCGGCGAGACGAAGTGACGCTGGCGTCGAAGACCGGCGCGCGCCTGATCCTGGTCGCCGGCAAGCCGCTGCGCGAGCCGGTCGCCAAGTACGGCCCGTTCGTGATGAACACCGAGGCCGAGCTGCGCCAGGCGTTCGCGGACTTCCGGGCGGGGAAGTTCTGATCCCGCTCCCCTCCCCTGTCCCTCCCCTTCACGGGGAGGGTGGCCGAGCGCAGCGAGGCCGGGTGGGGGAGTCCGACGCTGCATCGTTCCTCCCGGCGAGCCTCGCGCTTCACCGGACTCCCCCACCCTGACCGCTTCGCGGTCTGTCCCTCCCCATGAAGGGGAGGGAGGTGTGGGGGGATTGCCAGTCGTCTGATTTTCCCGCCCTCCTTTGTCGGCCGGGTGACGCCTCGTTCGTCATCCCAGTGACAAGGGAGTCCGCCCGATGCTCTACGCCTTCCTCTGCTACAACAACGAGGACGCGGTCTTCTCCTGGAGCCAGGCCGAGGACGACGCGGTGATGGCCAGGCTCAGCGAGGTGCACAAGCCGCTGCGAGAGGCCGGCCGGTTCGGGCCCGCGGTGCGGCTGATGCCGACCACGGCCGCGACCACCCTGCGCAAGAACTCCGACCCGCCGCTGGTGCTCGACGGCCCCTATGCCGAGACCAAGGAGCAGTTGCTGGGTTTCTATGTGATCGATTGCGAGAACCTCGAAGCGGCGCTCGACGTCGCCAGGGACCTGGCCAAGGCCAACCCCGGCGGGGCCTATGAGGTGCGGCCGCTGCGGCTGTTCCTGCCCGGGACGCTGCCGGCCGAGGTCGTCACCGCGTGAGCGACCTCGCCTGGATCGACGCGGCGCTGACCGCCGCGCGGCCCCAGGCGGTGGGCGCCCTGCTGCGCTACTTCCGCGATCTCGACCTGGCCGAGGAGGCGTTCCAGGACGCCTGCCTGCGCGCGCTGCGCACCTGGCCGCAGAAGGGTCCGCCGCGCGACGCAGCCGCCTGGCTGATCATGGTCGGGCGCAACGCCGCCATCGACCAGGTGCGCCGCCGCAGCCGCCAGGAGTCGCTGCCGGACGAGGACGCCATCTCCGACCTCGACGACGTCGAGACCCCGCTGGCCGAGCGGCTGGACGGCGCGGACTACCGCGACGACGTGCTGCGCCTACTGTTCATCTGCTGCCACCCGGACCTGCCGGCGACGCAGCAGATCGCGCTGGCCCTGCGGATCGTCTCGGGGCTGTCGGTCAGGCAGATCGCCCGCGCCTTCGTGGTCGGCGAGGCGGCGATGGAGCAGCGGATCACCCGCGCCAAGGCCAGGATCGCGGGCGCCGGCGTGCCGTTCGAGGCGCCGGGCCCGGCCGAGCGCGCCGAGCGGCTCGCGGCGGTGGCGGCGATGATCTACCTGGTCTTCAACGAGGGCTATTCGGCCGGCGCGGCCGAACAGGACGACCGCGCCGCGCTGCCGATCGAGGCGATGCGGCTCGCGCGCCTGCTGCTGCGGATCTATCCCGCCGAGCCGGAGATCATGGGCCTGCTGGCGCTGATGCTGCTGCAGCATTCCCGCGCGGCGGCCCGGTTCGACGCGGCCGGCGAGATCATCCTTCTGGACGACCAGGACCGCAGCCTGTGGAACCGGCGCATGATCGGCGAGGGGCTCGCCCTGCTCGACAAGGCGATCCGCCACCGCCAGCGCGGCCCCTATCAGGTGCAGGCCGCCATCGCCGCGATGCACGCCCGCGCCGAGCGCCCGGAGGCCACCGACTGGGCCCACATCGACGACCTCTATGCAGCGCTGGAGCAGCTGGCGCCTTCCCCGATCGTCACCCTGAACCGGGCGGTCGCCGTCTCGAAGACGCAAGGCCCGGCGGCGGCGCTGGCGATGATCGAGCCGCTCGGCGATCGCCTTGGCGGCTACTTCCACTTCTTCGGCCTGCGGGGCTCGCTTCTGATGCAGCTCGGCCGCGCGGCCGAGGCGCGGGCCGCTTTCGGCGAGGCGATCGCGCTGGCCACGACACCCGCCCAGGCCGCGCACATCCGCCAGCACCTCGACCAGCTGACGAAGGACGGCGTCGCCCCCGACCAAGCCACCCGGAATCGTTCGTAGGGGTGTCGGAAACGCGGTCGCCACCGCGTCCTCAGGGCGCAACCCCCTGAACCCGATGGAGCAGTAACCAATGACCGTTCAGACCGAAGCGAGGCCCGACCAGGCCGTGTCGATGAAAGGCGTGATCCCCTACATCCAGGTCGAGGGCGCGATGGAGGCGGTGAAGTTCTACCAGCGCGCCTTCGGCGCCCGCGAGCTTTCGCGGTTCCCGACCGACGACGGCAAACGGCTGATGAACTGCCAGATCGAGATCAACGGCGGCCCGATGATGCTGATGGATGCGATGCCGGAACACGGCTACGCGTTCCAGCCGAGCCACAGCCTTACCTTGCAGTTGATCGTCGACGACGGTCAGGCCTGGTTCGACCGCGCCGTCGCGGCCGGATGCACTGTGATCTCTCCGTTCCAGCAGATGTTCTGGGGCGACAAGTGGGGCGCGGTGCTCGATCCCTTCCAGGTCCGCTGGGGCATCGACGAGCCGGCGAACGGCGGCTGATGCGCTGTGGCGGCGCCACTGCCGATTGTCGAGACCGGCAGGCGGCCCGCGATTTGCGATGGGCTCGATCGGAGTGACTTAACTGTGCCTGAGCGGAACAATGAATACGCCAACCTGGATGATGGACGCGACGCACACCCCCGCCCGCAAGGCGTGGATCAGGCGTAGCCGTGGCCGCCGCGCGGGCGATCGCCGCCTGAGCCTCGAGACGGCTCTCGCAGTGGGCGCCGTGCTGGCCTGGGCCTGGGGCGTCTATGAGCTGACCCTGCTTTTCCTCCGCTAGCGCGCTAGCGGCCGAGGTCCCGCGGGTCCGCCTCGTAGAGCAGCGGCTCGCCTGCGAGACGGCGGCGCAGATTTTCCACGAAGATAGCGTCGTTGCGCGCCGCCTGGCCGGAGCCGAAGGCCGAAGCGTGCGGCGTCAGGCTCACCCTGGGATGGTCCCAGAACGGGCTGTCGTCCTTCAGCGGCTCGTCGTGGAACACGTCGAGGATGGCATGCTCGGGAACGCCGCTCGCCAGCGCCGCGAGCAGGGCCGCTTCGTCGACCAGGTCGCCGCGGCCGACATTGACCAGCACCGATCCGGGCTTCATCGCCGCGAAGAAACCGGCGTCGGCCATGCCCCTGGTCTCCGGGTTCAGCGGCGTCGCCAGCACCACCACGTCTGCGGCCGGCAGGAAGTCGCTCACGTCGGAGAGGCCGCCCATCTGCTCGGCCAGCGGATGGGCCGCGCCGCTGCGGCGCACGCCGACGATCCGCGCCCCGAACGCCCGCGCCCGCTCGGCGACGCCCTGGCCGATCGCCCCGAAGCCGATCACCAGCCAGCGTGTGCCGGCGATCTCGCGAAACGGCAGCCGGGTCCAGCGGCGGGCGGCCTGTTCGGCGCGGCGCTCGCCGATACGCTGGAACGTCGCCAGCACCTCCGCCAGCACATACTCGGCGATGCACGGCGCCTGGCCGTGGCCGGTGGTCAGCAGCGCGCCCTTGTCCACCAGCTGCGCCCAGATCGGGTGGTCGACGCCCGCCGCGCCAGTGTGCGCCCACATCAGCCGCTGCGACTTCAACAGGCTGACCATCAGCGTCCGCTGCGCCGCGCCGCCGCCGCCGTCGGCTGACATCCAGCCGGCCTCCGGCTGGGCGGTGTCGGTGTCGAAGGTGTCGCCGCCGCCGGTGATGGCGCCGTCCTTGTCGACCACCAGCAGCTGCAGCCGGTCGCGCAACGGCGCGATCGCCGCCTCGATGCGCCGCAGCGCCGGTTCATAGATCAAGAGGCGCATCAGCGGACTCCCTTGGCTGGCGCCGGCTGCGGCGGCGGCTGCGCGGGGGGCGGGAACGGATTGACGGCGTCGGCGCGGGCCTGCACCACCGCGAAGGCGTCGGCGTAGATGCGGCGCCAGCCGGGCCGCTTGTCGAGCTGGCGCACCAGCGGCTCGCGCGGCGAGAGGATCGTCCAGCGGATGTTCCAGCGCCTGAACGCATCGTCGACGTTGGGCTGCGCGCCGCCGGCGATCGCCAGATAGTCCTGCACCCAGGCGTCGCCATACATGTCGGCGCGGCCGTCGACGTAGGGCTTCACCCCCTTGAAGATCAGGTAGCCGCCGAACGCGTATTCGTTGAACACCGGCTGCGACAGCAGCTGCGGCGGCACGTGAGCGATTGCGGTGACCGGCACGTTGCCGTTGTCGGTGCGCACCAGCGGAATCGCCAGCCGGGCGGCCGCCACGCCGACCGCGCAAACCGACAGAACGACAGCCACCACCAGGCCCGGCGCGCCCCAGGCCGGGCGCCAGCCAACCGCCGTCCGCGGCTCGGGGCGACCTGGCCGCATCGCCCGCCCGAACGGTTCGGCCAGCAGCATCGGCGCCAGCACCGCGAGCACCGCCTCCTGACGGATGTGCTGCAGCGCCATGTGCACGAGCGCCACCAGCAGCGCCAGGCGAAACGGCGGCACGCGCACCCCACGCCAGAGACCGAGGAACAGGGTGATCAGCAGCGCTCCCTCGAACAGCGTCGGCTGTTGGAACGTGGCGCTGCGCCACTCCAGGATGCTGGGCAGCACCTTCATGCCCAGCACCATGAACGGGAACGCCAGGCCGGTGACGCCCTGCGGCGTCGCCAGCGAGAGCGCCGTGGCGACCACCCCGAAGACGCCCCAGCCGCGGACCACGCCAAGCCTCGCGGCCACGGTGTTGGGCGCGTCGAAGAACGCTTCGGCCGCGAACGGACCGATGACGCCGAGCCCGAAGATGAAGCTGCCGTGCAGGTTGGCCCAGAGCACCATCAGCAGCGCCAGCTCCAGCGGCGGCGCCTTGCCCGCCCGCCGGGCGGCGAGCAGCCGGCCGGTCCAGAACACCAACAGCGGCGCGGCGATGATGTGTGGCCGCGCATAGAGGAACGGCTCCAGACAGGCGAAGCTCAGTGCAAGACCGACGAGCTGGCCGAACGGGCCCAGCCACCGCGCCAATTCGCGGGCGATCAGGGCGTAGGCCAGGCCGGCCGCCACCCCGATCAGCAGCACGAAGCCGCTCCAGCCGCCGCCGAGCCAGGCCAGCGCCATCCACACCTCCGAGCCCCACTCGTGCGCGACCCAGGGCTTGCCGGCGAAGGTGAACGAGAACGGGTCGGTCAGCGGCACCGTGTGGTGGTCGAGGATCCAGCGCCCGGCGGCCACGTGCCAGTTGGTGTCGCCGTCGATGAACACCCGCGCCGAGAACGCCGACACGGCCAGCAGAGTGATCGCCGCCGCGCCGGCGATGGCGAGGTCGATCGCCCTGCCCCAGCGAACCGATTGGGCCAGCCGGTGATTGAACGGTTCGGCGCTGGAAATGAGCGACTGCCCCCTGACGTTGTGCGTCGCTGTCCAGCGCGGCGCGCCCCGCGTCAAGCCGAAGATGCGCAGCTGCGCGCGTCGTAGACTCGCCGCGGCGCGTTTTGCTTAACCAAATCCGGCCGATGATGTAGCGGACCCGCAACGGCGCATGCGAGGCGCGGAACCATTCTGCAGACGTTGAGCGAAATCACCGAACCTTCCATCGCCGTCCTGGCGCCGCGCAGCCGGGCGGGCCGGCTGCTGTCGATCGTCGCGCCGATGCACGACGAGGCGGAGGTGCTTGGCGCCTTCTTCGAGCGGATCGAGGCGGCGACCAGGGACCTGGGCGTCGCGGTCGAGATCATCTGTGTCGACGACGGCAGCCGCGATGCGACCCTCGCCGGCCTCGTCAGCCGCGCGGTCGTCGATCCACAGGTCAAGGTCATCGCGCTGGCCCGCAACTTCGGCAAGGAGGCTGCGCTGACCGCCGGCATCGACGCCGCGGGCGGCGACATGATCGTGCCGATCGACGCCGACCTGCAGGACCCGCCCGAGCTGATCGCCCAGTTCATCGACCGCTGGGAGGAAGGCTACGACGTGGTCTACGGCTCCCGCGCCGACCGCAGCAGCGACACGGCGATGAAGCGCACCTCGGCGCAGCTGTTCTATCGCATCTTCAACCGCGTCTCCGACCTCGACATCCCGGAAAGCGCCGGCGACTTCCGGCTGATGGACCGCCAGGTGGTGGAGGCGCTGAAGCTGCTGCCCGAGCGCAACCGCTTCATGAAGGGGCTGTTCGCCTGGGTCGGCTTCCGCCAGATCGGCGTGCCCTACGCCCGGCCGGAACGCGCGGCCGGCACGAGCTCGATGGGTTACGTGCGGCTCTGGCGCTTCGCGCTGGACGGCATCACCTCGTTCTCGACCGCGCCGCTGCGGGTGTGGTCGGTGATCGGCTTCGTCGCCGCGCTGATCGCCATCGCGTTCGCGATCGGCATCATCGTCCGGGTGCTGATCGTCGGCCGGGAGGTCCCGGGTTACGCCTCGCTGATGACGGTCGTGCTGTTCGGCTTCGCGATCCAGATGCTGGCGATCGGCGTGCTGGGGGAATACGTCGGGCGGCTCTATCAGGAGGTGAAGGGGCGGCCGATCTACGTGGTGCGCGCCAGGGTCGGCTTCGACCGCTGATGGACCGCGCCACCTATGACCGCATGCGAACCCTGCAGGAGGGTCATTGGTGGTTCGAGGGCCGACGGCGGATCCTGACTGGCCTGATCGGCGCGCTGGAGCTGCCGAAGCCGGCCCGTATCCTGGAGGTCGGCTGCGGGCCGGGCGGCAACCTGGCGATGCTGCAGCGCTTCGGCGAAGTCACCGCGCTCGAGCCCGACGCCGAGTCGCGCGCCTACGCGGCCGAGCGGAACAGGGTGCGGGTGGAAGGCGGGCTGCTGCCCGACGGCCTGCCGTTCGCGCCGGCGAGCTTCGACCTGGTCTGCGCGTTCGACGTGATCGAGCATGTGGACGAGGACGCGGCCTCGGTCGCGGCGTTGGCGCGGCTGGTGCGGCCCGGCGGCTACCTGGCCACCACCGTGCCGGGCCAGCCCTGGATGTGGAGCCGGCACGACGAGCTGCACCACCACAAGCGCCGCTACCGGCTGAAGGACTACCGCGCCCTGTTCCTGGCGGCCGGACTGGAGGTTCTCACCGCCAGCTACTTCAACACCCTGCTGTTCGCGCCGATCGCCGCGATCCGGGCGCTGAAGATGGCGACCGGCTCGACCGCGGCCGACGACGACGCGATGCCCCCGGCGCCGATCAACGCCCTGCTCACTGGCCTGTTCGGCGCGGAGCTGGCGTGGCTGCGACACGCCCCGCTGCCGATCGGCGTCTCGATCGTGCTGATCGCGCGCAGGCCGGCATGAAGCTTCCGGCCCTGATCCGGGAGATCAACCTGTTCGCCCTGGTGGGCGTCGCCGCGACCGCGATCAACTACGTCGGCGCACTGGCCGCGCAGCACCTGCTCGGGCTGGCGCCGCTGGCGGCCGGCGTCGTCGGCTACGCCGCTGCGGTCGGCGTCTCCTATTTCGGCAACAGCCTGATGACGTTCCGCCGCCCGGCGCTGCACGGCCCGCAGTTCGTCCGGTTCGCGGTGATCTCGCTGGTCGGGCTAGCGATCAACCTGGGCCTGGTCTTCGTCGGCACGCACGCGCTGGCCTGGCCGCTCTGGAAGGCGCTGATTCCGGTGGTGCTGATCGTGCCGGCGGCGACGTTCGTGATGTCGAAGTTCTGGGCCTTCCGGCAAATGGAGGCGGCTGGCTAGCGCCGCGCAACCGCCTCCACCGAAGCTACCCGCGCTGGCCCCGGCCGACGGCGCCGCCGGCCGGAGTCGAGCGCTCCGCGCGAACCACGCCGCGCGATGTTGTCCGCGCGAACTCGGTCGCCGCGCGAGACCCCTGTTCTAGCACCCCGGCGGCCAGGGTGTCCGCCTGCGACCCTCGCGGCGGAACGGCGCAGCGAACTCCTGCGGCCAACAACCGGAACCCGCAGAACGCGCCCAAGCGGCGTCTTCGACCCGCTAAAGTGCAGGTTCCGCCACGTGCCTGTGCTCGAGGTTGATCTCCTCGAGCGAGCGGGAACTGGTCTCCGGCACCAGCAGCCAGCTGGCGATCCCGCCAACCAGCGACAGCACCGCCAGCCCCGCCATGGTGCCGACGAAGCCGATCTGGGCGTTCAGCACCGGGAACAGGAAGCCGCTGATCGCCGCGCCGATCCGGCCACCGATCACCGTCACCGACTGGGCGATGCTGCGGATCCGCGTCGGCGCCAGCTCCACGCCATAGACGCCGGCGCCCGAGACCAGGCCCGGGCCGGTCTGGGCGATGTTGAAGCAGCCGTAGACGATGTAGGCCGCGAGGGCGGAGACGCCAGGCGTGGCGCGCATCCAGGTGAAGATCCCGAGGATCACCGCGCCGCCGACGAAACCCCAGACCTGCATCGGTTTTCGTCCGACCCGGTCGATCAGGAACCAGGACATCAGGATCGACGGCGGGATGACGAAGATCAGCTCGGTCTCGATCTGGTAGATCGACGCCGGAATGCCGAGGTTCTGCGCGATGATGTCCGGCCCGAACAGGATCGCGGCGTAGACCACCAGATCGTAAAGCATCCAGAGCAGGGCGCCGGCGAGGATGTGGCGCGCGTGCAGCTTGAAGACGTCCCAGAGCGGCCGCGTGTCGATCGTGGGCGGCGGCGCCGGCTTGCCGCTCACCTGCTCCATCGCAGCCTGCGCCTGCTTCTGGTCGGCGGCGACGCGGGCGAGAAATCTGGCCGACTCCGGCATCGTCCGGCGGAAGTACATGACGCCGAGCGCCGGGATCGCGCCACCGGCCAGCACGACCTTCCAGACCACGTCGTCGGGCACATGGAACGAATCGAGCAGCAGCTTGAACAGCGCCGCCGTCAGCGCCCCGATCGGCCACATGGTGCCGAAGCCAAGGCCGATCGCCTTGCCGCGGTCGGCGCGGTTGGCGTGCTCGGCCATGATCGTTGGCGAGAGCACATAGTCGGCCCCGACCCCGATGCCGAGGATGAAGCGGCAGGCGATCAGCGCCCAGACGGTCGGCATGAACGCCTGGGCGAGGGCGGCGACGCCCAGGATCAGCGCGTCAAACCCGTAGAAGCGCTTGCGTCCCTTCTGGGCCAGGAATCCGAACAGCAGCGCGCCCAGCATCGAGCCGATCAGCGCCGAGGCGGTGAGCCAGCCCTTCGTGGTGGGGATGTCGTGGGCCGCGACGTGGTAGGCGTGCAAGGCCGGCGTCAGCACCAGGCTGATCGAGGAGATGTCGTAGCCGTCGCAGAAGACGCCGAGCCCGGTGACCAGGACCGCGCGCCAGTGGAAGGCCGAGAACTTCTGCTCGTCGAGCGCGGCGAAGTGCGTGTCGGTCATGCGCCCCCGAAGACTGACTGGACCCCGGTCCTCCATAGGCGATGGCGCGTGGCGCCCGCCAGGGGGTACCGGCCGCGCGGAGCGCCGGACGCGGATAATTTCATGAAAGCTTCACGCGGCGGGCGCGTGCGGATGGAACTCGGCGCCCTTCGCCTCCGGCCCGAACCAGGTGACCAGCGCCAGCACCACCGCCACGACGCCGCAGACCAGCGGCCAGCGCGAAGCCGTAGTCGCCGTGGTGCGCCTTCATCAGGCTGGTCTGCAAGGTGGCGTTGATCGCCGCGAACAGATTGCCGAGCTGGTAGGCGAAGCCGGGAAAGGTGCCCCGCGCGCCGGCCGGCGAAAGCTCGTTCAGGTGCGCCGGCACGGTCGCCCAAGCCCCTTGCACCGCCACCTGGATCAGGAACGCGCCGGCCGCCAGCAGCAGCGCGGTGGTCGAGAACGCCCACAGCGGGATGATCGGCAACGCCAGCAGCGCCGCCAGCACGATGGTGCGACGGCGACCGATCCGCTCCGACAGCGGTCCGAAAATGAACCCGCCCAGGATCGCGCCCACGTTCAGGCAGACGGTCAGCGCGGTGACGATCTGCGGGGCGAAGCGGTGCTGAACCTTCAGGAACTGCGGATAGAGGTCCTGGGTGCCGTGGCTGAAGAAGTTGAAGCAGGTCATCAGCAGCACGGCGTAGGCCAGCATCCGCCAGTGGCCCCGCATGGTCTGGAAGAAGCTCGGGTGCGGCGCGGCCGTCCTCGCCTGCGCCGCCGCCGCCCAGGCCGGGCTCTCGCGCACGGAGCGGTGGATGTAGAAGATCAGCAGCGCCGGCAGCAGGCCCAGCGCCAGCATGCCGCGCCAGCCGATCGTCGGCACGGCCAGGTTGGCGAGCGCGGCCAGCAGGTATCCCATCGGATAGCCCTGCTGCAGGATACCGGAGATCATGCCGCGGCTCTTGGTCGGAATGGTCTCCAGCGCCAGCGACGCGCCGATGCCCCAGACGCCGCCCATGGCGACGCCGAACAGCGATCGCAGACCAAGGAAGACGTAGACGTTGGGCGAGAACGCCGAGGCGAGCGCCAGCACCGAATAGAGACCGACGACCGTCATCAGCATCGGCCGGCGGCCGTAGCGATCGGACAGGCGCCCGAACACGAACGCGCCGATGGGCCGGGCGGCGAGGGTGAGAAACAGCGCCGAATTGACCAGCGCGATATCGGCATGGAACTCGTGCGCGATGTCGGTCAGCACGAACACCAGCAGGAAGTAGTCGAACGCGTCGAGCGCCCAGCCCAGCAGGCTGGCGAAGAACGCCGCGCGCTGCTGGCCGTTCAGCGCCCGAAGGTCGTCGATGATCACCATGGACGCTGCGCCCCCAAGCCAACGGATGCATTTGGCGGGGTTTGCGCGCCGGATCAACGCGCGAGCGCGATCGGCGGCGGGCGATCAGCTCGGGCGCGGGCGGCGGGCCAGGAGACGGCGAATGCGATCAATCACCGCCTTGGGCTCGTAAGGTCTGCCCAACATCGGCCCCTGTGCGCAGATCTCGCCAGCGGCCTTGGCCGCCCGCGCTGGCGTGCCGGCCAAGATGATCTCGCAGTCCGGGCGTCGCGCCCGGATCCACTGCGCGAGCGCGAAGCCGTCCTGCTCGCCGGGCAGTTCGACGTCGCATAGGGCGATGCGCACCGCCGCTTCCTCGTCGCGCTCGATCACCAGCATCGCTTCCGCCGCGCTGGCGGCCTCGATCACCCGGTAGCCGCAGTCGCGCAGGTAGGCTGCGATCACCATCCGCACCAGCACGTCGTCGTCGACGACCAGCAGGGTCTCGGTCAGCGCGACGGCCGCGTCCTGCTCGTCACCGGTCCGCACGGTCGTCCGTAAGGGTCCGAATGCGCGCGACGATCGCGCCGAGTTCGTAAGGCTTGGACAGGAACGCGTCGGCCAGGCCAGCCGCGTGGTCGGGGCCGGCATGTCCGGAGGTGATGATCACTTTCAGGTCCGGCCTATGCAGCCGCACGTAGGCCGCCAGCCCGAGGCCGTCCACGGGGCCCGGCATGCGCACGTCGGTCACCAGGACATCGGGGCCGGGCAGGACGCCCAGCACCGCGAGGGCCTCGTCCGCGTTCGCCGCCTCGACGACGTCGAAATCCTCCTGGCGCAGCGCGTCGGCCAGCATGGCGCGGATCAGCACCTCGTCCTCGACGATCAGCACGACGCGTCGAACCCCGTCCGCCGCGGAAGGCTGCTGGCAATCTGCGGCGGCCATACGCTTCCCCACAACTCCCGCCGCGAAAACGCGCCGCGGGGGGCCGGGTTCCCGGACCAGGCTGCGCAAGTCGCGTCAGGCGGTCAGGGCGTTCCTGAACATGAGCAGCGAGATCAGCACGAGATAACCCCCGAAGACCCGCTTCAGCAGACCCGATGGCAGGCGGTGCGCGGCGGCGACGCCTAGCGGCGCGGTCAGGATCGACATCGATGAGATCGCGACGGCCGCCGGCAGGTTGATGTAGCCGAGCGAGCCCCATGGCAAGCCGCGGTGCGCATAGCCGATGATCGCGAATCCCACGGCGGTCGGCGCCGCGATTAGCGTCCCCATGCCCGAGGCGGTGGCGATCGAACGGTGGATGGTGCGGCTGCACCAGGTCATCACCGTGATCGCGATGGTGCCGCCGCCGATGCCAAGCAGGGACGAGAAGGTTCCCAGCGGGGCGGCGATGGCCACGACCGCCAGGCCAGAAGGCATCTGCTCGCTGAGCACGATCTCGCTGAGCCGCGGGATCAGGAAGTTGACCGACATCAGCAGCACCCCGACCGCGAAGATCAGCAGCAGCCCGCGGCCGTCAATCTGACCGGCGAGAATCACGCCGATCGCAACGCCGACGATCAGCCAGGGCGCCCAGATCTTCAGGATTTCGAAGTCGACCGCGCCGCGCTTGGCGTGCGCCGTCACCGAACGTAGCGAGGCGGCGATGATGGTGGCCGCGGACGTCCCGACCGCGACGTGGGCGTACTCCGTCCTGGCGCCTCCCAGCAGGGGCAACACCAGCAGCATCGCCGGCACTACGACGAACCCGCCGCCAATGCCGAACATCCCGGCGCAGAAGCCGGCGAAGAGCCCGGCCGCCAGCAGCGCCGCCAGGGGAAGCAGCCAGCCGAGGCTGTCAAAGTGCATGCGCGAAATATCCCGTCACGGCGGCGCTACCATGTTTTCTTCCGTCGCGCGTAGCCGTGGACGCAATTGACCGGCTCGTCCGCATGCGCGCACGCCCGGACCCCGGCGAGACGATTGCGCCCATTTCCCCGCGCCGCGCTACGATGTGCGCGAATTGTCGGCGGGCCGGCGGGGCCGCCACGACCGGGGAGTCGAAGCGGAGAGGTGCGCCGATGCCGACGGACAGCGAGTTAGGCCTGACGTTGCGGCTCGCCCTGGAAGATGACCTTCCGGCGTTGCGCGACCTCATGGACATGGCGATCCGCGACCTGCAGACCGCGTTCCTCACGCCCGCACAGGTCGCCGCGTCCTTCTCGATCATGGGGCTCGACACCCAGTTGGTCGCCGACCGCACCTACTTCGTCGTCGAGTCGGGCGCGCAGATCGTCGGCTGCGGCGGCTGGAGCCGGCGCGCCACCCTGTTCGGCGGCGACCATTCGCAGAACCGGGACGCGGCGCTGCTCGACCCTGCCAAGGACGCCGCCAGGGTTCGCGCCATGTACACGCATCCGGCCCTCACTCGCCGCGGCGTCGGCCGCATGATCCTGGACGCCTGCGAAGCGGCCGCCGCCGCCGCGGGGTTCGACCGCTGCGAGCTGGCGGCCACGCTCGCCGGGGAGCCGCTCTACCGGGCCTGCGGCTACAGCCAGATCGAAAGGTTCACGAGCCAGACACCGCAAGGTGTTGCGGTGCCGCTGGTGCGGATGGAAAAGCGCCTCGGCGGCCCCGCCGTCCGACGGCAGGAGCATTGAGGCTGGGGGCCGTTCGGCAAGCCACCGACGGCCGGCGACCGGCTAGGTCTGCGACGCCGCCGTGGCGACGCCGGCGGCGATCAGGACACCCCCGCCGGCCCGCTTCGACCACAGCATCGCCTTCGGCCGGCGCAGGAACCGCGAGGCCTTCGCGGCGATCAGCGCATAGGCGGTGTCGGTGAACCCGACCACGAGGGTGAAAGTCGCCACCAGGATCGCCGCCTGCGGCAGGTAGGCGGACCCCGCGCTGATGAACTGGGGGGCGAAGGCCACGAAGAACACCAGGGTCTTCGGGTGGAAGGCGCCGAGCGCCACGGTGCTGAGGAAAGCCGTGCGGGCGCGGATGGCCGCCGTCGGCGGCGCGTCGGCGTGAGGCTCGCCGCGCGTTCGGATCAGGGTCAGCACGCCGAGCCCGATCAGATAGGCCGCGCCCGCCCACTTCAGGATCATGAAGGCGCCCGCCGACTCGCGCAGGATCGCGCCGACGCCCGCCAGCGACAGCGACATGGCGATCACGTTGCCCAGCGCCATGCCCGCCACCGCGGCGAGCGCGACGCGTCGGCCGGAGCCCAGCGCATAGCCGACGATGCTGGTCACGGCTGGCCCGGGTATCACGCCCATCAGCAGCGAGGCGGCGACGAAGCCGAGCCAGAGGTTCAGATGCATGCCGCCCGCTCCCTTGGGGGCCCGAAGATATCGCGGTTCGCGAGCGCGCGTCAGTGGGCCAGCCGCAGCCGCTCGAGCGCGTCGTAGGCGTCCGTCAGGCGACCGCGGATCGCCGTCGCGATCGCCGCGGTCGTCGCCGCCCGCTTTGCCCGCGCGTCCGGCGTGAAACGGCGGTCCGGCGCCTTCGCATCGAACCGGGCCGCGTCAGCCATGGCTTCGACCTCGGCCGCAGACGCGGCGACGCCGAAGTGCGGCAGCACGCTGTCGCAGAGGGCTGCGGGCAGGTCGTCATAGTTGACCAGGAGGCCGCCGCCGGCCGAGTGCTCGCGCAGAACCGCTTCGCAGATCGCGCCCAGCACCTCTGCCCAATAGCGCTCGCCCCAGGACCGGGTGTCGGGATCGAGGCCGTAGAAGCCGGGCGGGACCAGCTGGCTGACCATCTGCATGCCCGTGCGGCGGGCATGCGAGACCATTACCGCGGCGGGGTCGCGGTAGATGAACGCCCACGGGGTCTGCGGAAACGCCTGGCGAAACAGCGGCAGGGCGCAGGCGTGCCAGCTGTCGAGCTTGAGGAAGTAGCGGCGCTCGCCAGCCCGAGCCTGTCCCAGAGCCCCGACCATCGCCCGCAGCAGCCCGATGCGCTGGCCCTCGCCGGCCCGGAGGCGCACCACCGCGTCGATCGGGCTGGCCTCCGAGACGACCAGATTGGCGGGCGAGACCGCCAGCATCTGGCTCGCCAGCGTCGAGCCGCAGCGCGACAGGTGGAAGATCAGACCGGTCGGCTCGAGGCTGGTCATGCGGTCGATCTGGCGCGCCAGCTCGGCCAGGGGCGTCGAGATCAGAGCGCCCGGACCGGCGTGGCGGACCTTGGCGACGGAGTCCTCGTAGAACGGCTCGCTCAGCGGCCGTGCGCCGAAGAAGACCCAGTCGATCATCGCCTCGCCGCCCTGCTGGCGCACCCGCGCCGGCAGCCAGCCCGGTCCGGGCGTGGCGTCCTTGCTCGTCCCGGCGCAGTCCATTAGGCGATCGCGATGGCCTTTCCGGATCGGTTGCGCTTGCCGATGTCGTTCGATCCCGACCGGCTGGTCCGGGACCTGGATGCGCTGTCGTCCGTCGACTGGATCGCGCATTTCGTCAAACAGAACTACGAGGGCGACTGGAGCGTGATCCCGTTGCGCGGCGTCGCCGGCGCAACCCATCCGGTGACGATGATCTACTCCGACCCCGCGGCCACGGCGTTCGCGGACACGCCGATGCTGGCCTTGTGCCCCTACTTCCGCCAGGTGCTGGGCGCCTTCGCCTGCGAGGTGCACGCGGTGCGGCTGATGCGCCTGACGCCGGGCTCGGTGATCCTGGAGCACAACGACCACGACCTCGACATCGAGTCCGGCATGGCGCGGGTCCATATCCCGGTCACCACCAACCCCGGCGTCACGTTCGAGCTCAACCGCCGCCGGGTGGAGATGGCGCCGGGCAGCGTCTGGTGTCTGCGCCTCTCCGACCCTCACCGCGTGGCCAACAACGGCGCCGACCGACCGCGTGCACCTGGTCGCCGACCTGGTGGTCAACGACTGGCTGACCGACCTGCTCGGCCGCGCCGAGGCGGCCTGACCACGAGCGCGCCGCGTCGCCTGGCTATTTGGTGGCGATCGTGGGTAATGCGCCGCCATCGGCGCCGTTGCCGGCGATGTAGTTGTCGCCGAAGCTGTCGATCACGCCGCTGTTCAGGACCGCGAACGCCGTGGTGTTGCCCGAGATCGCCGACCTCGCCAGGTAGGTCGTCGAGAGCGCCCCGTCCTCGAACACGCCGTCCTGCTTGTTGTTGGCGATGGTGCTGTCGAACACCATCACTTTGGTGGGGTCCGCGCCGCTCCGAAGATTCGACCGTGACGCCGAAGGAATTGTTGATCGCGTCGCTGTGGTCGATCGTGGCGGAGAGCGAGCCTGTGCCGTTCGCGCCGTTGATGACGAACCCGGCGCTCGAATTGCTCGCGGTGACCCGTGTCAGGACAGCGGTGACCTTGCCGGTCCCCGCGACCTGCAGGCCGAAGCCGGTGTTGCCGACGTTTGTGATCGTCGTGTCCTGGATGTCGAAGACCGCGGCGGTAGCCGGGAACAGGCTGAAACCGTCGCCGAAGAAGTCGCGGATCACGCAGTTCTGCATGGTAATGCCGCCGCCGGTGTTGAACAGCATGCCTTGCGAGCCGGCGTTGTTGCCGGTGATGGTCAGGCCGCGCAGGCTGACGATGACGCTGGCCGGCGCGTTGATCGTGATGGCCGCGCCCGCGGTGGTCACGGCGACGCCCGCCACGCCAACGCCGTCGTTCGCGATGGTGATGGCCTTGGTGATCGTCAGCGCGCCGTATCCGCCGGGATCCAGCACGTCGATCTCGCCTGCGGCCGCGACTTGGTCGTGCGCGTATTGGAACGACCGGCACGGACTGGTCGGCGCGCTGCAGCCCGGGGCGTCGACGCCGTGCGCCGCCGAGACCCAGACGCGGGTCGGCGCCGCTTGCGACTGAAGCGGGGCCAGCCAGACCCCAAGACAGATAAGCGCCGCCAGGGCGGCCGGCGAAACTCTCATGGCCAAAGCTCCGCAAAACGTCGCGCGCGCCGCAGCTTAGCAGCGAACAACGCCGGCGCTAGGCATCCCAGTCCGCGGAGTTGGTGCGGGCGGTCGGGATCGAACCGACACTCTGTCACCAGAACCGGATTTTGAGTCCGGCGCGTCTACCAGTTCCGCCACGCCCGCGACGGCCGACGCCGGTTAGCCGCTCGAACGGCCCGCGTCCACCGTCTGGTCGATGGCCCCGAACAGCGAGCCGCCGTCGTCGCCCAGCATCTCGATCCGCACCCGGTCGCCCGGCTGCAGGAATGGCGTCTTCGGCGCGCCCTGCAGCAGGGTCTCGACGGTGCGAAGTTCGGCGATGCAGGAATAGCCCGCGCCGCCCGCCGCCACCGGCTTGCCCGGGCCGCCGTCCGCGCCGCGATTGGAGACCGTGCCAGAGCCGACGATCGTCCCGGCGGCGAGCGCGCGGGTCCTGGCGGCGTGGGCGATCAGGGTCCCGAAGTCGAAGTTCATGTCCTGGCCTGCGTCAGCGCGGCCGAACGGCTGGCCGTTGAGGTCGACCCGCAACCGACCGTGCAGCTTTCCGTCCCGCCAGGCCTCGCCCAGCTCGTCGGGCGTCACCGCCACGGGCGAGAACGCGGACGCCGGCTTGGATTGGAAGAAGCCGAACGACTTGGCCAGCTCGTCCGGGATCAGCCCGCGCAGGGAGACGTCGTTGACCAGCATCACCAGGCGGATGGCGGCCAGCGCGGTCAGCCGGTCGGCGCCCAACGGCACGTCGCCGACGATCACCGCGACCTCGGCCTCGAAGTCGAGGCCCCAGGCCGGCGCCCCGGCCGGAATCGGCGCGTGCGGCGCCAGGAAGCCGTCGGAGCCGCCCTGGTAGAGCAAGGGGTCGGAGAGGAAGCTCGGCGGCATCTCCGCGCCGCGGGCGCGCCGCACCAGCTCGACGTGGTTCAGATAGGCCGAGCCGTCCGCCCACTGGTAGGCGCGCGGCAGCGGGCTGGCGGCGTCCGCCTCCGTGAACGGCCGCCGCGGTCCCTCGCCCGCCGCGAGCGCGCCGCCCAGCGCGCGCAACGCGGGCTCGGCGCGCGTCCAATCGTCGAGCGCGGCCTGCAGAGTGGGGGCGATGTCGCCGGCGTCGGCGCACCAGCCGAGATCGTCGCTGACGACGACGAGGCGGCCGTCGCGGCCGTGCTCGAGGGAGGCCGAGTCTCATCGGACCGGCTTCCGGATCAGGCCGCTGACGCGGACGCCCTCGTCCCAGCGGCTGGGTCCGCCGAAGACGACCACCTCGCAGAGGATGTCGCCGCCGTCCGCCTCGGCCCACAGGTAGTTCCGCTCGACCGTGACCTGCCGGCCGGCCGGCGAGAAGCCGTCGTAGGCGTCGCCCCAGGGCGTGACGCTCGCCAGTTCGCGCCAGCGCAGCGTCAGCGCCCGCTCCAGCTCGTCAGCCGCCATCGCGGCCAGGTCTTCCTTCAGCTCGGTCATGCGCCTACGTCAGAAGCACTGCGACAAAGCTACCGCGCCGGAAAGCCGCCTGAAAGCCGGCTCTGGCGAGACAAGCGCGCTAGACCCTGGTACCCGAACGGCATGTTGCGACGGTCCTACGACTGGATGATGCGCCTGGCGGCTTCGCCCAAGGCGCCGCTGTGGCTGGCGCTGCTGGCGTGGGCGGAGGGCGTGTTCTTCCCGATCCCGCCCGACGTGATCCTGATCCCCCTGGTGCTGCAGAACCGCGAGCGGGCCTGGCGCTACGCGTTCATCACGCTCTCGGCCTCGGTGCTCGGCGGTTCGGTCGGCTATCTGGTTGGCTTCTTCCTGCATCCGGTCGGGATCTGGCTGCTGTCGCTGACCGGCAGCAACCCGCAGGAGTTCGAGCACTGGTACCGGCAGTGGGGCGTGCTGCTGCTGGCGCTGCCGATCCCCTACAAGCTGACCGCGATTGCTTCCGGCTTGTTCAAGCTCAACTTCCCGCTGTTCTTCGGCGCCTCGATCATCATTCGCGGCATCCGATTCTGCCTGGTGGCGGGGCTGGTGCAGCGCTATGGCGAGCGGGCGCGCGACTTCATCGAGCGTCGCCTGGGCCTGGTGGTCAGCGGCGTCGCGCTCGCCCTCGTCGGCGTGTTCCTCGTCTGGCGCTTCGCGGTCTGAGCCGGGCGGGCTATAGCGCGGCGATGAGTTGGTTCGACCCCGTGCTTCGTCGTTGGCCGATCTTCGCCCTTGTCATTTCGGCGGCGATGCTGGCGATCGCACACGGCTTCCAGACCTTCGGCCACCTGGCGCCCTGCCACCTCTGCCTGAAGCAGCGCGAGGTCTACTGGGCGGCGATGGCGGTGAGCGCGGCCGCGATCGTCGCTGGGCTGACGCCCCTCCGAGGCCGGGGGACGCGAATCGGCTGCGGCGTACTGGCGCTCACGTTCGGCTACGGCGCCTATCTCGCCGGCTTCCACGCCGGGGCGGAGTGGCACTGGTGGAAGGCGCCGGTCACCTGCGCCAGCAACGGGCCGGTCAGCCTTTCGGCGCTGAAGGCGCTGCTGGCTGGCCGCGGCGCGCACCAGCCCGCCTGCGACCAGGCCCCCTGGGTGTTGCTCGGTCTCTCGATGGCCGGCTGGAACTTCGTGGCCTCGGTCGGGCTGACCCTCCTCAGCGCGTTGGCCGCGCTGCGCAAGGCGGACCCCGCATGAGCCAGCGACCGCTCCCCCTTCGGCCCGGCGTCGGCGCGGCCAAGGCGCGGCTGGACGAGATGCTGCGCGTCGACCACGCCGGCGAGCTGGCGGCCGGCGCGATCTACCGCGGCCAGCGCGCGGTGCTGCGCGCTTCGCCGACCGCCGGCCGCAGCCTCGCCGACATCTCCGACATGGAGGCGCAGGAGGACGAGCACCTGGCGCGGTTCGACGCGATGCTGATCGAGCGGCGGGTGCGGCCGAGCCTGCTGGCGCCGCTGTGGCGCGCCGCCGGGTTCGGCCTCGGCGCCGCCACCGCCCTGATCGGCGAAGCCGCCGCCCACGCCTGCACCGAGGCGGTGGAGACGGTGATCGAGGGCCACTACGCCGCCCAGATCGCCGAGATCGAGGCCGCCGAGCCGGCGCTGGCGGCCGAGCTTTCCCGCTTCCGCGACGACGAGCTGGCCCACCGCGACGCGGCCGTGGCCGCCGGCGCGCACGAGGCGCCGGCCTACCCGCTGCTGAGCGCCGTGGTGCGCGCCGGCTGCCGCGCGGCGATCCGCATCGCCGAGAAGGTCTGAGCGCGGTGGACGCCGAGACCGTACGCCGCGAGGCCGAGACGCCCGTGCTTGGCCTCGCCGCCGACCTCAGCGAGATCGTGCAGACCCTGACCGACGCTTTCGCGGCCGATCCACACCTCGACTGGTTCATGCGCGCCGACGCCAGACGGGACGCCGCTCGTCAGGCCTTCTTCCGCATGCTGATCGGTCAGGAAGGCCTGCCCAGGGGCCGCATCGACCGGCCCGCGGGCGGCGGCGCGGCGGCGGTGTGGATGCCGTTCGACTGGCTGGGCCCGATGCCGCTCTGGGCCGAACTGCAGGGGCTGCCGGCGATGCTGCGCGCGACCGGCCTGTCGCGCTTCGGCCGGATCATGGCGATCCGCGCCGACATGGACCGGCACCATCCGATGGACCGGCCGCACGCCTATCTCTGGTTCCTCGGCGTATCGCCGGCCGCGCAGGGCCGCGGCGTCGGTTCGGCGCTGTTGCGCGCCGCGGCGGCGCGCCTCGACGCCGCCGGCACGCCCGCCTATCTGGAGACCGGCGCCACCCGCAACGTCGCCCTCTATGAGCGTCACGGCTTCAAGGTGCTCTCCGAACACAGGGCCCGCGCCGACGCGCCGCCGATGTGGAGCATGTGGCGGGAGCCAGCCGCGAGGTAGAGCGCGGCGGCGATGACGGCGAGGTCGAGGTCGTAGAGGTAGCGGTAGTCGCAGGCCAGCGAGATCACCGCGAAGCTGGCGGCGAAGGCGTACGCGCTTCCCAGCATCGCGGCGACGGCGAGGTCAGGCGCCTCGCGGCGGCGCAGCAGCAGCACCAGCAGGATCAGGCCGACCGCGGCGTAGGCGGCATGGGAATAGGCCGGGGTCGGCGCGAACGCGGCGGCGTAGGCGTCGAGCGCGTTGTCGACCGCGTTCTTGCGTGGCGCGAGGCCGGACGCCGCCATTTCGTCGGGCGGACCGTCGACGCCGGTGAAGGCCAGCACGCAGGCCGCCGGGTCGGGGGTCATGAACACCCAGCGGAAGGCGGTGGCGCGGACGCGCAGGTAACTGAGCGGATGTCGCCAGATCAGCTGGCGCCACTGCGCGGCGATCGTGGGGGCGGCCGCAGGATCGAGCCGCTCCAGCATCGGCTCGATCGAATCGACCTGCACCGGCGAATAGGTGGCGACGCCCTGGGTCCGGATCAGCGCTTCGGCCTTCGGGGCGCGGGCTTTCAGGAGGTCGAGCCTGAGACCCGGTTCGCGCACGATGGCGGCGGTGAGGTCGTAGGCCTGAAGGGCGGTCCAGGCCTGGTCCGCCGCGCCGGGCAACTCCAGCCGCGTCGCCAGGGCGGCCGAAGCGGCGACGCAGAGCGCCGCGCCGGCGGCCAGGAATCCACCGCCCGTGGCCAGGGCGCGGCGGAGTCGGCGCGTCTCGACGGCCCGCGCGCCGATCAGAGCCAGGGCGAGCGCGGCGAACGGCAGCACCAGCGCGCCGTTCTGGCGCGACAACGCCGCCAGCGACAGCAACGCCAGGGCGGCCGCGACCAGCCCGCCACGCAGCCGCGCCCGCCGCCAGACCGCCGCCGCCCAGGCCAGGCAGGCGAAGCCGGCCGCTGAGGCGCCGGCGAACAGGACGTCCTTCCAGACGATGCCCGGATAAAGCCAGAGCTGCGGCAGACCTGCGCAGGCGAGGGCCAGCGGCGCCGCAAGCCAGGAAGCCGGCCGGCGGATCAGGACGAACGCGGTCAGCGCGCCAAAGATCAGCAGGATGTCGAACGCGACGAAGGGCGCCGCGCCCGGCGCCAACCGGTCGGCGACGCCGAGCAGCCACGACATCACCGGCGGATGCTCGCCGGTGTAGAGTCCGGCCCGGCCTTCCGCGAGCTGCACAACCGAGTCGTAGGAAAAGTGCCCCGGCAGGTTCAGCCAGAGCGAGACGGCGGCGCCCGCGACAAGCACCGCCGCGGCCGCCAGGCTTGGCCCCATCAAGGGCGCGGGCCATCGCAAACGCATCGCTCCGGTATCCATGACCGCGGCGAACACCGCAAACGGTCGCCAAGAGTGAGCCCGGCTTGAAACAATCCCGTCATCAGCCTTCATGCCAGATCGGCTAAGAGCCAGGCGATCCTCGCGCGAGGGCAGGCCTCGCCTGAGCAGGGAACCCGACCATGACCCGCATCCTTCTCGCAGTCCTCGCCGTCGTCGTGGTGGCTGGCCCTGCGCTCGCCGACGCGCCGCACCGCCTCGTGGTCAGCCACGGCCCATCGGCGGCGAACCGGATGGCCGCGCACCACCACCCGGGGCATTGCACGATCCGCCATCACCATCGGATCTGCCGCCGTTAAGCTTCGCCACAGAAACGCCCCGCTAGATTCGGAACCTTCCGGCCGTCACGGCATTCCATCGCCGCGACGGCCTTGCCGGTCGCCACAAGGGGCGGAGAAGGATTGGAGACAATGCGTAAGCTGATACTCGCGGCGGGCCTCGCCGCCAGCCTCGGCGTGATGGGCGGGGCGAACGTCGCCGTGGCCCATCCCTACCATCATGGCTACTACCACCACGGCTACTACCACCACGGCTACTACCGTCACCGTAGCTGCGCGCAGGAGCGGCACCGTTCGGGCGCGATCGGCGCGGTGGCCGGCGCGATCGGCGGCGGCATCATCGGCGGGCGCATCACCCATGGCGGCGCCGGCGGCACGCTGCTGGGCGCCGGCGCTGGCGCGCTGACGGGCAACGCCCTCGCCAGACACACCGTCCACTGCTAGATCGCCGCTGACTTCGGTCGCCGCACTCCGGGTTGAGCGGCGCCGGGGCCAGGAGGATCTGGGTGGCCGCACCTGCGACTCTCAGCCGACTGAGCGCCGTGGCCCTTGTGGCCGCGGCGCTCTCGGCCTGCTCGCCGCCCGTCAAGGCGCCCCCCGCGCCCGATGTCGACTGGCCGTTCTACGGCGCCGACGCCGGCGGCCAGCGCTACTCCAGCGCCGCCCAGATCACCCCGGCCAACGTTCGGGCGCTAAAGGTCGCCTGGACCTTCTCAACCGGCGACGCGGCCGGCAAGGGCGCGTTGCAGCACGACTTCGCGTTCGAGGACACGCCGATCCTGGCCGGCGGGCGGCTCTACGTCTGCGCCTCGTTCAACGAGGTGAGCGCGTTGGATCCCGCCACCGGCAAGCCGCTCTGGCGGTTCGACCCCGGCGTCGATCCGCGTCCGCAGTACCCCAACAGCTACAACTGCCGCGGCGTCGCCTACTGGCGCGACCCGCACGCCACGGCGGCCAGCGCGCCCTGCGCGGCGCGGATCTTCATGAACACCAACGACCGCCGCCTGTTCGCGCTCGACGCGGCGACCGGCAAGGTCTGTCCCGGCTTCGGCGCCGGCGGCGTCATCGACGTGGCCAAGGGCGTGACGCTGGTCCGCCCTGGCCAGATGCAGATCACCTCGCCGCCGGTCGTGGTGCGCGGCGTCGTGGTGGTCGGCTCCTCGATCGACGACAATGCGCGGGTCCGCGAGGTCTCCGGCGCGGTCAGGGCCTACGACGCGGTGACCGGCCAGCCGCGCTGGAGCTTCGATCCGCTGGCCGGCGCCAACCCGCCGATCGTCGCCGGCGCCGCCAACGTCTGGGCGCCGATGTCGGTCGACGAGGAACGTGGCCTGGTCTTCCTGCCGACCACCAGCCCCAGCCCCGACTTCTGGGGCGGCCTCAGGCCCGGCGACGACGGCAACGCCGACTCGGTGGTGGCGCTGAAGGCCGAGACCGGCGAGGTGGCCTGGGCGTTCAAGACTGTCCACCACGACGTCTGGGACTACGACAACCCAGCCCAGCCGACGCTGGGCATGGTGACCTACAAGGGCCAGACCCGGCCCGCGGTGCTGCAGCCGACCAAGCAGGGCCTGCTGTTCACGATCGATCGCGAGACCGGCAAGCCGCTGATCCCGGTCGAGGAACGCCCCGTTCCGCAGGGCGGCGCGCCGGGCGAGGCGCTCTCGCCCACCCAGCCGTTCCCGGTCGCGCCGGCGCCGCTGGCGCCCAGCCGCATCGCACCGGCCGACGCCTGGGGGATCACGCCGTGGGAGCGCGACGCCTGCCGCAAAGAGATCGCCGGCGCCAGGGCGGAGGGGCTGTTCACCCCGCCCTCGCTGCAAGGGACGATCATCTATCCGTTCACCGGCGGGGGCTCGAACTGGGGCGGGCTGGCGTTCGATCCCACCCGCGACATCGTCTACGTGAACACCTCCAGCGCCATGCACCTGGTCAAGCTGGTCCCGGCGGCGAAGCTGCAGGCGACCGCGGCGGCCGAGTTGGGGGTGGAGATCTCGGCGCAGGAAGGCGCGCCTTACGGCATGAGCCGGCGGGTGCTGATCTCACCGCTCGGGCTGCCCTGCAACCCGCCGCCCTGGGGCCTGCTGCACGCGATCGACATGCGCGACGGCCATCAGCTCTGGGCCGTCCCGCTGGGCACCACCCAGGACCGGGCCCCGTTCTCGCAGTACATCCTGCCGCACGTCGGCTCGCCCAACTTCGGCGGCCCGATCGCCACCGCCGGCGGCCTGGTCTTCATCGGCGCGACGCTCGACAACTACCTGCGCGCGTTCGATGCGGCGAGCGGCAAGGAGCTCTGGCGCGGCCGTCTGCCCGCCGGCGGCCAGGCGACGCCGATGACCTACGTCTGGAAGGGCCGGCAGTACGTGGTGATCGCGGCCGGCGGCCACGCCAAGTCGGAGACCCGGCGCGGCGACCAGGTGGTGGCGTTCGCGCTGCCGCGCTGAGCCGCTGGCGTCGTCACGTTCGGGTCCCCAAGCCCTGGCCAAGGTGACAGCGCCGTGATTGCATCGCCGTCATGTCCCAAGTCATCCCGGCCAGCGCGATCGAGATCCTCACGGTCGAACGGGCGCAGGCGCAGGTCGCCCTCGACGTCCTGACCCTCGCTTTCGTCGCCGATCCGATCTTCCGCTACTTCTGGCCGCGGGCCTCCGACTATCTCAGGTCTGCCCCCCAGCTCGCCATGGCCAGGGGCGAACGCGGCTTCGATCACGGCACGGTCACCATGACCGCCGACGCCGGCGCCGTCGCGATGTGGCTGCCGCCCGGCGTCGAGCCGGCGGAGCCGCCGCCGCGGCCACAGGCCGGACCGGCCGACGCGGAGGCGGCGGCGATCGCAGCCGAACTTGGCGGCCAGATAGCCCGCCATCACCCGACCGCCCCGCACTGGTACCTGTGGATGCTGGGCGCCGATCCCAGTCGCCAGGGGCAGGGCCTGGGCGCCGCTCTGCTGAAACACACGCTGCGACGCTGCGACGCGGAAGGGGCCATCGCCTATCTGGAAAGCTCGAACCCTCGCAACGTCTCGCTGTACGAGCGGCACGGTTTCGAACCCCTCGCCGTCATTCGCGTGCGCGACGTTCCCCCGATCACCCCGATGTTGCGCCCGGCGCGGCGATAGCGCGGCGCGGGCCGCGGCCCCCCGTCCGCGAGGACGGCGCCGCCGCCCGGGACGTCGGCCATCCCGCCGCCTAGCTGGCCGCGGTGATCGTCTTGATCAGCGCCTGCACGGGCGCCTTGCCGCCGGCGGCCCAGACCACCTTCATGTGCGCCATGGTGCGTGCGGCGGCGTCCTCGAAGCGCCAGTCGCAGTCGTCGAAGCGGCAATTGTCGAACTTCGGCGGCTCGCCGCCGCGGTAGACCAGCCGGCAGCTGCGAAATTCGCAGTCGGAGAACAGCTCGCCGTCGAGCGGCACCGTTTCGTGGTTGAAGATGGTCGCGGTCTGCATGGCTCGGCCTCTAGGCTTGATCTGGCTCTGGAACGGGCGCGGCGGCGTCCGGGTCGGCAAGCGCCGCCCTGGCGCGTTCGCGCAGTTCGCGCTTGGCGTCGGCTTTCTCGGCGAGCCTGGCCGCCTTGGCCCGGTCTCGCTCGTGGCGTTCGAAGGAATAGTTGGGTTTGCGCGGCGGCATTTGACGACTTTCGTTGGTGCTGATGGCGGCGACGCCAACCTGCGCACGGACGGCGCTGGCGCAGGCCGGACGCGAGCCTCAGGCGTGGCCGCGGCTATGTGGGGGCAGGCGTACTATACCGCAGATGCGGCCCGCCAGCTACGTCCACCGGGTTCAGGCCATCGTCACGAACATCAGCACCGCGGCCAACGCCATCACCGCCGTGGCGGCCCAGCCGCCCAACCGCTGCCAGGGCGTGGCGACGAAGACGCCCATCAAACTCTTACGGGTCACCAGCAGCATGATGATCGCCATCAGCGGCACGGCGACGACGCCGTTGACGACCGCGCTCCAGAACAGCGCCTTGATCGGGTCGATCGGGGAGTAGCTGACCGCGACGCCGCCCAGGATGGCGACGCCGATGATGATGTAGAAGCCGCGCGCCTCGCTGAACTTCAGCTCCAGCCCCTCGCGCCAGCCCATCGCCTCGCTGAGCGCGTAGGCGGCCGAGCCGGCGAGCGTGGGGATCGCGAGAAAGCCGGTGCCGACGATGCCGAGGGCGAACAGCGCCGAGGCAAGATCGCCGGCGATCGGCTTCAGCGCGATCGCGGCCTGGGCGGCGGTCTGGATGCTGGTCACGCCGTGCGCGTTCAGGGTGACCGCGGTGGCCAGGATCACGAAGAAGGCGATCAGGTTGGAGTAGCCCATCCCGATGTAGGTGTCCCAGCCGATCCGCCTCAGCTCTTCGCGCGCCTCGCCGGGGGCGTCCTTCAGCGCGTGCTCGTCCTTATGGGTCTCGATCTCCTCGACCTCTTCGGAAGCCTGCCAGAAGAACAGGTAGGGGCTGATCGTGGTGCCGAAAACCGCCACGATCAGGGTGAGCGAGTCCTTGTTCACCTTGAACTGCGGCACGAACGTGCGGATCGCCACCTCGCCCCAGGGCACGTGGACGATGAAGGCGACCGCCACGTAGGCGAACAGCGACAGCGTCAGCCACTTCAGGAACCAGACGTAGCGGTGGTAGGGCACGAAGATCAGCAGCCCCAGCGTCAGCACCGCAAAGCCGATCGTCAGCAGGTGGCGCTGGCCGGGGATCAGCAACGAGGCGGCCTCGCCCATCGCCGCCACGTCGGATGAGACGTTGAGCGTGTTGGCGAACAGCACCAGCACCACCACGTTGAGCAGCACCCAGCGCGGGAAGATCTTCTTGATGTTGGCGGCCAGCCCGCGGCCGGTGACCCGGCCGATGCGGGCGCAGACCGACTGGAACACCCCCTGCAGCGGATAGATGAACACCATCGTCCACAGCATCTGGAAGCCGAACTGGGCGCCGGCCTGGGAATAGGTGGCGATGCCGCTGGGATCGTCGTCGGCGGCGCCGGTGATCAGGCCAGGTCCGAGCGCGGTCAGCGGATTGTAGTGCCGCGTCCGTTTGGGAAGATTGGCGACGATGGGGAGCTCTCCTGGCGCTGGCCGTTCAGGCCAGGGCGCGCGCCGCGGCCAGCGGGTTGGGCCTCGGTTCGCCCACCTTGGTCAAGGTGTTGCTGTCCTCGTGGTGGAAAGGGTCAGCCTGCCCCTGCACGATCAACACCGTATCCTCGAAATAGCTCCACGTGCCGTCCGCGTTGAACGTGACTTCGATCTCGTAGGACTCTGTCCGGAACGCCTGCTCGAGGAAGGTCGTCGAGCAGATCCCGTTCTCGGTCACGCCGCGGCGGGCGGCGACCCTGAAGCTCGTCGCATCAGGCGCCGCGAAGCCCTTCGCCAGCGCCACCTGGCCGCGCGGGATCGCCAGCGTCTGCAGGATCAGGCCCGTCGCCGGCTCCCAGAGCCAATAACCGAGCTGGTCGTGGTAGGTCGGCGCCTCGCCGGGCTTCAGGATGTGGGTGTGGTAGCGCAGGCCGTAGAACAGCTGCGGGCCGTTGGCCTGCGGGTCGATCGGCTGCAGGTCGATCCGCTCGACGAACTGGGCGCGCTCCGGCCCCGCGGCCTTCGGGTTTACGTCGAGGCCCTTGGCGCCTTCCCAGAGGCCGGCGAGGCGCCGCAGCGGCCCGAGGTTGGCCAGCGTATCCGGGTCGATGTCGGGTTCCGTGAAGATGTCGGGGATGGCGTCGGCCATGAGGGAGGACTCCAGCGCAGCTTGCCGCATTGGGCCCCACGCCAGCGCACCGTCAAGCGGCGGCCGGCGCTGACAGCAACGCCGAATTCGCTATGAGGGAAAGCGCTCCGCGCAGCGAAAGTGATTCCGGCCAATGACCGATCTGCAGGCGATCCTCCTGGCCATCGTGCAGGGGATCACCGAGCTCTTTCCGATCTCGAGCCTCGCCCACGCGGTGCTGCTGCCGGCGCTGTTGGGTTGGACGGTCGACGAGAGCGCCGACAGCTTCCTGCCGTTCCTGGTGGCGATGCGCCTGGGCACAGCGATCGCCCTGATCGGCTACTTCTGGCAGGACTGGTACGGCTTCGCGATGGCCGTGCTGGCCCGACGGGGCCCGAAGGCGGAAGGCGAGCGGCGCGTCTTCTGGCGCGTGGTGATGGCGACCGTCCCGGCGCTGGTCGCCGGCTTCCTGCTGGAGAAGCTGCTGCGCCACGCGTTCGGCGCGCCGACGCTGGCGGCCGGCGTGCTGATCGCCAACGGCGTGCTGCTGTTCGCCGCCGAGCGGCTGCGGGGCCGCCAGGAGCGGGCGCTGTCGCGGCTTCGCTACGTCGACGCTTTCATCATCGGCTGCTGGCAGTGTCTGGCGCTGATCCCGGGCTTCTCGCGCTCCGGCGCCACCATGGCCGGCGGCTACATGGCCGGCCTGAACCACGAAGATGCGGCGCGCTTCTCGTTCCTGACCGCCACGCCGGTCATCCTCGGCGCGACGGTCTTGGAAGCGCCGAAGCTGATCAGGGCCCACGACAGCTTCAGCGGGGTCGCCATCCTCGCGGGCGTCGTCGCCGGGGCGCTGGCGTTCCTTTCGACCGTCCTCCTGATGCGCTGGTTCCGTCAGCCGGAGGTGAAGGGTTTCGACCCGTTTGCGGCCTATTGCGCGCTCGCTGGCGCCGGCTCGCTCGCATGGTTGTTGCTTCGATAGACCGCGGGTGGCGAAATTCTGCCCGATCACGGCGCTTGGCGAGGCGCATGTGACCATGCGATGACGCCCCGGCGGGGACGGCGGAGCGATTTGACCAGATGACGACCATCACGGCCGACACGGCCACGGCGCTGTCACCCGAAGCCCCAGCCGACCTGCCGTCCCGCGACCGGTCCCGGATCCTGATGTATCTTGGGGTGCTGGTGTTCATCATCGCCTTCGGCGCGCCCGGGGGCGGGCTGATCGGCACCGGGGTGTTCTTCTTCCTGAAGAACCGGCTGCACCTCGACGTATCGCAGATGGCGCTGTTTCAATTGGTGGCGGCCATCCCGGCATACCTCGCGTTCGTGCCCGGCTTCGTGCGTGACCTCTGGAATCCGTTCGGCCTGCGCGACCGCGGCTACATGATTATCTTCGGCGGACTGTGCGCGCTCGGGTTCGTCTGCTTTGCGTTCATTCCGGTCACGCTGGTCAGTCTGTTCGCGCTCACGTGTGTGCTGGTGACGTTGTGGCAGTTCGCCCAGGCCGGGCAGACCGGCCTTGGCGCGACGGTCGCACGGCAGCACCTGATGTCGGGACAGATGAGCACGGTGATGAACGTGTTCGGCAGCGTCGCGGTCATGATCCCGCTGGCGGCTGGCGGATTCTTCTCCAACTACCTCGAAAAGGTCCCGCTCAACGATGCCGCGCGCCAGCTCTTCCTGGTCGGCGCGGCGATCATGGGCTTCTTCGCCCTGTTCGCGATCTGGCGGCCCCGAGTTGTCTACGACAACGTGCATGCCGAGAGCAGCGGCCCGGCCCACCCGTTCAAGGACCTGCTCCGGCTGTTGCGCCACTATCCGGTCTATCCGGCGCTTGGAATCTGGATCCTGTGGAACTTTGCGCCCGGCTCCGGCACGCCGTTGCAGTTCCACCTGCAGAACACGCTGCACGCCAGCGACGCCGACGCGACCATGTGGAATGTGCTCTTCGCCGCCTTCTTCATCCCGACGTTCTTGCTGTTTGGCTGGCTCTGCCGCCGGTTCCCGCTGCGTACGCTGCTGTTCTGGGGCACGGTCGTCGCGGTGCCGCAGATGGTGCCTCTACTCTTCGTCAAGACCGTGCCGGCGGCCTGGGCGGGCGCCGTAGCCTCGGGCCTGATGGGCGGCGTCGCCACCGCCGCCTACCTCGACCTCATGATCCGCTCGGCGCCCAAGGGGCTGGAAGGCACCATGCTGATGGCGTCCAACGCGCTCTACGTGGTGATCAGCCAGCTGGGCAACGTGCTGGGCGCGGCGCTGTACAAGCACTTCCACACCTTCACCGTCTGCGCGATCGCCATCACGCTGGTCTATGCCTGTATCCTGCCGGCCTTGCTGCTCGTGCCGCGCCGGCTGACCGCGACGCCTGATGGAGAGGCGCCGCCGGATGGTGGGTTCGACGCGGAGGCTTGACCACGACTCTTTCAAGGCGCTGCTTCGACGGAGGCGTTCGCCGCCCGCGCTCTTTGACATCGTAGATTTTGCCCCAAAACACCTGTTTCAGAGGCAAATTCCGGTCGTTCTCACGTCACCGTAAACCCGTTATCTACGGTTTTGAAAAGTTATCCACAGGGGGTTTCGCGCAAGATCTTACCCGACCGGAGGTTCCAACGTCATGCCGGGCTCGTCCTCGGCCATCCATGAACGCGATCGCCGGACGGTGTTGTTGGATTGCCGGCATTCTGCGCTTCGCGCTCCAGCCGGCAATGACGTCGCGTGGTGGTCAAGCGGCGTTCAGGCCGATCCACAGCGTGCGCATGATCTCGCCGGATAGGCGCTCGGCGTCGAACGGCGGGCGCAGCATGCCCGCCAGCTGCAGCTGGATCGCGCCGTGCAGCGCGCTCCAGAACATGTGGCCGATCAGGTCCGGGTCGCCCTTCAGCACCCCGGCGTCGATCATCGCCTTCAGGTGCGCGGTCATCGTCGCCCGCGAGCGTTCCCCGGCCACGACCAGCTCCGGGTGCGCCGCCTCGTTCGGCTGCTTGATGTCGAACATGAGCTTGTAGGCCTCGGGATGGCCGAGGGCGAAGTCGAGGTAGGCGCGGCCCACCGCGTTGGCGCGCTCGAGGGTGTTGGCGCCGCCCTCGAACGCCAGCTCCAGCGCGTCTGCGTGGCGGTTGAACGCGCGGGCCCGCACCGCGGCCAGGATCGCGTCTTTGTCGGCGAAGTAGCGATAGGGCGTCATCGGGCTGACGCCCAGCTCGGCGGCGAGCTGGCGCATGGTGACGGCCTCCAGCCCGTGCTGCGCGAACAGCCGCTCGGCGGCGTCGACCAGCCGCTCGCGGAACTCCCCGACCGCTTTATCGCTCAACACACGTGGCAACTCAGGCGCCTCCGCCCCATTTAGCTCTTGCCACGTCTATCACTTACAGCATAAATTTACATCGTAAGAATTCGCACCCCTCCAGGAGGAACGCGTCATGGACGGCTCCCAGGTTGTCAGCCCCTATCTGTCCGGCAATTTCGCCCCGCTGCGCAGCGAGGACGATTTCGAGCTGGAGGTGACGGGCGAGATCCCGGCCGAGATGGCCGGGACCTTCTATCGCAACGGCCCCAATCCGCAGTTCGAGCCGCGGGACACCTACCACTGGTTCTCCGGCGACGGGATGGTCCACGGCTTCTTCGTCGAGAATGGCAAGGTGCGCTACCGCAACCGCTACGTGCGCACCCCGAAGTGGGAGGCGGAGCATGAAGCCGGACAGTCGCTGTTCGGCACCTTCGGCAACCCGATGACCACCGACCCATCCGTGATGGGCAAGGACTCGGGCGTCGCCAACACCAACATCCTCTGGCACGCCGGCAAGCTGCTGGCGCTCGAAGAAGGCCACAAGCCGTTCGAGATCGACCCGGCGACGCTGGAATCGCGCGGCTACCGCGAGGAGTACCGGGGCAAGGTGACCGCGCACCCGAAGCTCGATCCGGAGACCGGCGAGATGGTCTGGTTCGCCTACTCGGCCGGCCCGGCGCCGCTGAACGGGACCTGCGCCTACGGCGTCACCGACAAGACGGGCGCGGTCGTTCGACGCGACGACTTCGAGGCGCCGTTCGCCGCCATGGTGCACGACTTCCTGGTCACCCGCCGCCACGCCCTGTTCCCGATCCTGCCGCTGACGATGAGCCTGCAGCGGGCGATGACCGGCGGCCCGCCGATCGCCTGGGAGCCGGACAAGGGCTCGCACGTGGGCGTCATGCGCCGCGACGCCGGGGTCGAGACCATCCGCTGGTTCACCACCGACGCCTGCTACGTGTTCCACCCGATGAACGCCTGGGAAGAAGGCGACGTCATCTACGCCGACGTGATGGAATATCCGGTCGCGCCGCTGTTCCCGACGCTGGACGGCAAGCCGCCGAAGGACGCCTTCGCCAAGCTGGTGCGCTGGACCTTCGACCTGGCGGACAACACCAACACGATCAGGCGCCAGCCGCTGGACGACCTCGCCGGCGAGTTCCCGCGCTTCGACGAACGCCGGGCGGGGCTCGGCTATCGCCACGGCTGGTTCGCCGGGATCACCCGCAAGGGCGTCAGCTCGGTGCGGTTCGACACCATCAGCCACATCGACCTGCAGAGCGGCCGGCGCACCGACCATCTCTACGACGCCGGCAACTCGCCGGGCGAGCCGGTGTTCGTGCCGCGCTCGGCGGACGCCGCCGAAGGCGACGGCTGGCTGGTGGCGGTAGTCTACCGCGGCGCCGAGGACCGCAGCGACTTCGTGGTCTACGACGCCCAGGACGTCGCCGCCGGCCCGATCGCCACGGCCAGGGTTCCGCGCCGGGTGCCGTTCGGCTTCCACGGCAACTGGAAGCCGGCCTGAGATCAACGGCGGGGCGTTCCGGCTAAACCAGCGCGCCGTGGCAGTGCTTGAACTTCTTGCCCGAGCCGCAGGGGCATGGGGCGTTGCGGCCGGTGCGCTGCCAGCCTTCCGGCAGCGATGAGGCCGGGATCGCCTGGCGGCTCAAGGCGCCGACGTCGCCCGCGAAGCTCAGCGGTCCGCGCTCGTTCTCCCCGGTCAGCGGATCGACGTGCACCTCGACCAGCTGCCGCTCCGGCGGCGGCTCCGGCGGGGCGAACTGGAACTCCACCGTCAGCAGCCAGCGGGTGACCTGGGAGCGCAGCTCGCCGATCAGCTTTTCGAACAGCGAGAAGGCCTCGGTCTTGTACTCGTTGAGCGGATCGCGCTGCCCGTAGCCGCGCAGACCGATCACGTTCTTCAGGTGGTCGAGGTGGGTCAGGTGTTCGCGCCACTGCTCGTCGATCATGCGCAGCAGGAAATTCTTCTCCACCTGGCGCATTTGCACCGAAGAGAGCAGCGCCTCGCGCTCGGCGGCGCGCGCGTCGGCCGCCTTGTTCACCCGCTCCAGGATCTCCTCGGCGCCGATGCCCTCCTCGGCCGCCCACTCGGCGATTGGCAGGTCGAGGCCGAGCACGTGCTTGGTCTCGAAGGTGAGCGCGTGGATGTCCCACTGGTCGGCGTAGGCCTTCGGCGGCATCAGCCGCATCACCATCTCGTCGATCGTGTCGCGGCGGAATTCGTCGACGATCTCCTTCAGGTCGTCCGACAGCATGAACTCGGCGCGCTGCTCGAACACCGCCTTGCGCTGGTCGTTCACGACGTCGTCGTATTTCAGCAGGTTCTTGCGGATCTCGTAGTTGCGCTGCTCGACCCGGCGCTGGGCGGTGGCGATCGCGCGGTTCAGCCACTTGTGGGTGATCGCCTCGTTTTCCTGCACCCCGAAGGTGCGCATGATCGAGTCGAGCCGCTCGCCGGCGAAGATCCGCAGCAGGTCGTCCTCGCACGAGAGGTAGAATTTGGAGTGGCCGGGGTCGCCCTGGCGGCCGGTGCGGCCACGCAGCTGGTTGTCGATCCGCCGCGCCTCGTGCCGCTCGGTGCCGAGCACGTAGAGGCCGCCCTCGGCCAGCGCCTTGGCGCGCTTGCTCTCGATCTCGGCCGCGATCGTATCGCGCTCTTCGGCCTCGGCGTCCGGGGTGATCTCGACGCCGAGCGCCTCCTGCTCCTGGCGCCACTTCGCCATCCGCATGTCGAGGTTGCCGCCCAACTGGATGTCGGTGCCGCGGCCGGCCATGTTGGTGGCGATGGTCACCGAGCCGGGCACGCCGGCATCGGCGACGATGAACGCCTCCTGCTCGTGGTAGCGGGCGTTGAGCACGCTGTGCGGCACGCCGACGTGCTTCTTGTTGTCGTGGTGGAACTCGTGCGCCTTCAGCAGCTCGGAGAGCTGCTCCGACTTCTCGATCGAGACGGTGCCGACCAGGATTGGCTGGCCGCGCTTATAGCAGTCCTCGATCGTGGCGATGATCGCCCGGTTCTTCTCCTCGGCGGTGCGGTAGACTTCGTCGTCGTCGTCGATCCGCACCACCGGCTGGTTGGTGGGGATCTCGCTGACGTCCATGCCGTAGATATCGGCGAATTCCTGCGCCTCGGTCGCCGCCGTGCCGGTCATGCCCGAGAGCTTCTTGTAGAGGCGGAAGTAGTTCTGGATCGTGATCGAGGCCAGCGTCTGGTTCTCGGGCTGGATCGCCACGTCTTCCTTGGCCTCGATCGCCTGGTGCAGGCCCTCCGACAGGCGCCGGCCGTGCATCATGCGGCCGGTGAACTCGTCGATCAGGATCACCTCGTCGGCGCGGACGATGTAGTCGCGGTCGCGCTGGTAGAGCACGTTGGCCCTGAGCGCCTGGTTGACGTGGTGGACCACCGAGACGTTGGCCGGATCGTAGAGGCCGGCGGAGTCGGTGGCCAGGTGGCCCCCCGCCATCAACATCTCTTCGATCTTTTCCGAGCCGTACTCGGTCAGCAGCGCCTGGCGCTGCTTCTCGTCGTGGTCGAAGGTCTCCGGATCCTGGATCAGCTCGCGCACGATCTTGTCCATCGTGCGGTAGAACTCGGACCGGTCCTCGGTGGGGCCGGAAATGATCAGCGGCGTGCGGGCCTCGTCGATCAGGATCGAGTCGACCTCGTCGACGATGGCGAAGTGGTGCGGCCGCTGCACCATGTCGCCGGCCTCGTAGACCAGGTTGTCGCGCAGGTAGTCGAAGCCAAACTCGTTGTTGGTGCCGTAGGTGATGTCGGAGTGGTAGGCGCGCTGACGCTCGCCCTGACTTAGCCCGTGCACGATCACGCCGACCGTCAGGCCCAGGAACCGGTAGATCCGGCCCATCCATTCGGCGTCGCGGTTGGCCAGGTAGTCGTTGACGGTGACGACGTGGACGCCCTTGCCCTCGAGCGCGTTCAGATAGACCGCCAGCGTCGCGACCAGGGTCTTGCCCTCGCCGGTCCGCATCTCGGCGATGCCGCCGTGGTGCAGCACCATGCCGCCGACCATCTGCACGTCGAAGTGCCGCAAGCCGGTTGTGCGCTTTGAGGCTTCGCGCACCACCGCGAACGCCTCGTTCAGCACCGAGTCCAGGGTCGCGCCGCCCTGGACCCGCTGCTTGAATTCGGCCGTCTTGGCGCGCAACGCATCGTCGCTCAAGGCGGCGATCTGCGGTTCCAGCGCGTTGATCTTGGCGACGCGGCCCAGCATCTGCCTGACCTTGCGGTCATTGCTGGAGCCGAAAACTTTCCTCAGGTCGAGCATGCGGGGCTTTAAGTCCGGAAGCGGGGCTTTGGTTTCTTGAAGGCGGCGCGCACGGCCCCGGTCAAAACCCTTCGCCTGCTCGATTGTCCGCGCTTCGGGGGCGCGTCCGTGACTTAAGCAGCGCCCCCCCTGAAGTCAACGCGGCCCCCCGTCGTCGCGCATCGCCGCTCGCGCGGCTCGCTTGCGACACTTCCCCCCCGCCAGCGGGGGGAAGAGCACACCGCTCCTCCCCTCGCAGAGTGAGGGGAGGTGTCGCAGGCGAGGGAGCGTGAGCGACCGAAGCGCGACGGAGGGGAGCTGTCTGGGACTAGGCGCTCGCCGCCACGCTCGGCCGCTCCGCCACCCGCGCCATCCAGGCGGTGAGGTTCTTGTTGGCGGGGTCGAGCGCCTGGCCGACCTGGGCGGCGAAATCCAGGAAGACGTAGAGGTGGATGTCGGCCAGGGTGAAGCGGTCGCCGACGATGAACTTACGCCCCGCGATCAGGCCATCCAGCCAGGTCAGCTTCTCGCGGGCGATCGCCTTCAGGTCGTCGGCGGCCTGGGGGATGCAATGGACGCGATCCTTGAACAGCGCGAGGCCCTCGGCGTAGCGGAAGCCATTGGTCAGCGGCTCGATGATGGCCAGGTCGATCCGGCGAGCCCACATCCGCGTCTCGGCGCGCTCTTCGGGGGTCGATCCGACCAGCGGCGGATTGGGGTATTTCTCCTCGAGGTACTCGCAGATCGGCAGGATCTCGGCCAGGAACAGTCCGTTGTCCAGTTCCAGCGTCGGGGTCTGGCCCTGCGGGTTGCGCGCCAGGTGTTCGGCCTGGCGGTTCTCGCCGGCCATCAGGTTCACCTCGACGCGCGGAAGATCGATGCCCTTCTCGGCCATGAACATCTTCACGACCCGCGGGTTGGGTCCGATCGAATTGTAGAACTTCATGGCTCGACTCCCTGCCGCCCTTGACGCGCCGCGCCACTCAGGGCCATGCGCGGCGGCGAAGGAATACGGCCATGCCGCGCAAAGCAAGTCTGTCCTCGGGGAAGGCGCCCGTCCTGGCGACGGCGGCGGCGGTTTGCCTCGTCGCGGCGTGCACGCCGCCGCCCGCGGCCCAGCCGCCGCCGCAGCCGGGCGACCGGGCGGTGGCCAGCGTGAATGGTCAGACGGTGTGGGCCTCGGACGTGAAGCGCGAGGCGGTCGCCGAAGGTCTGATCGCGCCGGGCGATCCGCTCGACGTCTCCTCGGACATGTTCCGTCAGGTGCTGGACGAGGTGATCGACACCAAGGTGCTGGCCGACGAGGCGATCGCGCGCCGCCTCGATCAGGATCCGCTGGCGCAGCGCCGGATCGCCGCCGCCCGTGAGCGGGCGCTTGAAAACCTGATGGTCGACAGCGTCGTCGGCAAGGCGGTGAACCGCCAGGCCGAGAACGCGCTCTATCAGGACTTCCTGAAGAACCGCACCCCCAGCGAGGTCATCCACCTGCGCCAGATCGTAACCGTCAGCGAACCGGACGCCGAGGCGGTGAAGAAGCAACTGGCCGGCGGCGCATCGTTCGAGGCGCTGGCGTTGGCGCGCTCTCTCGACGGGGCGAGCCGGTTCAAGGGCGGCGACCTGGGCGAAATGACCACCGACACCCTGCCCCAGCCGCTGAGCGAGGCCGTGAAGGGCGCCAAGGTCGGGCAGATCGTTGGGCCGGTGAAGGTCGACGCAGGCTGGGCGATCCTGAAGGTCGACGACCGCCACCCGGAGCCGCCGCCAAGCCTGGATGCGGTGCGCCCGCAGCTGATCCGGTTCATCACCTACGACCAGATCAAGGACCTGGTGCTGACGCTGCGCAGCCACGCCAGGATCCAGAACCTGCTGCCGGCGCCCGCGGAGACGCCCGGCACGGCGATCGAGCCGGCTTCGGCGCCTGCGCCGGCCCCCAGCAACGCCGCGGCTTCCAACGCCGCGCCCGCCCAACCAGACCGGTGACCGCATGAGCAAGCCCCCCGCCCGGACCCGGACCGCCAAGGCCAGGCCCCAGCCCGCCCGCCAGGCGGCGCCGAAGCCTGCGCCCCGCGCCGCGACGCCGAAGCCTGCCGAGATCGTCGGCCAGACCCTGGAACGGGCGCTCGACCCGCTGCGCAGCGCCTGGAAGAGCGCGGCCCTGCGCCGGGCCGACCGTCACGCGCGCCAGTTCGAGGCGCACGGCGCCCCGGTCACCACCGGCAAGCCCGGCCTGAAGGTGTCGCCAAATGCCGTGCCCTTCCCCGCCATCGGCCAGATCGCCGGCGTCGAACTCGCGGTCGGCCGCGCCGGGCTCTACAAGCACGAGCGCAACGACGTGCTGCTGATGGGCTTCGCCGAGGGCACCACCTGCGCCGGCGTGTTCACCCGGCACGGAGTCGGCTCGGCCCCGGTGGATTGGTGCAAGCGGCATCTGGAGGCGACGGGCGGTCGGGATATCCGCGCGCTTGTCGTCAACGCCGGCTGCGCCAACTCCTTCACCGGCCGTCCGGGGGCCGACGCCGCCCGCCGGGTCGCCTCGGCCGCCGCCAAGCGGTTCGACTGCCGCCAAGCCCAGGTGATGATGGCCTCCACCGGGGTGATCGGCGAGCTGCTGCCCGACGCCAAGATCACCGCCCGCCTGCCCGAGATCGCCCGCGGCCTCAGCCCCGCCGCCTGGGACGAGGCCGCCCGCGCGATCATGACCACCGACACATTCGCCAAGGGCGCGGTGGCGGAGGCGCAGATCGAGGGCGAGACGGTGCGGATCGCCGGCATCGCCAAGGGCTCCGGCATGATCGCGCCGGACATGGCCACCATGCTGGCCTTCGTCGCCACCGACGCGGCGATCGCCCCGGCGGCGTTGCAGGCGCTGGTGCGGCTCTACGTCCACACCACCTTCAACGCCGTGACGGTCGACGGCGACCGCTCCACCAACGACACCCTGCTGCTGTTCGCCACCGGCCAGGCCGCCGCGCCGAGGATCAGCCGGGCGGGCGATGCGCGCCTGTCGGACTTTCGCGTCAAGCTGGAGGGCGTGCTGCTGGACCTCGCCCAGCAGCTGGTGCGCGACGGCGAAGGGGCGACCAAGTTCGTCAGGGTCAGCATCACCGGCGCGGCGTCGGCCGCCTCGGCGCGAAAGATCGCCCGCACGGTCGCCGAGAGCCCGCTGGTGAAGACCGCCTTCGCCGGCGAGGACGCCAACTGGGGCCGGATCGTGATGGCGGTCGGCCGGGCCGACGAGCCGGTCAACCGCGAGCGGATCAGCGTGAAGTTCGGCGAGCTGTGGGCCGCCCGCGACGGCCGCGTCGCGCCCGACTACTCCGAAGCGAAGATGAGCGCCTACATGAAGAAGCGGGAACTCGAAGTGGCCGTCGACGTCGGCGTCGGCCGCGGCTCGGCGGTGATCTGGACCTGCGACCTGACCCACGGCTACATCTCGATCAACGGCGACTACCGCAGCTGAGACGTCCCTCCCCTTCACGGGGAGGGGGCCTGAGCGCAGCGAAGGTCGGGTGGGGGTGTCCACCGCGACAACGACCGCTCTCGACGCCAACGCACGGCGTCGGACTCCCCCACCCTGACCGCTGCGCGGTCTGTCCCTCCCCACGAGGGGGAGGGAGGGCCTCAGATATCGATCACCACCTTGCCGAAGTGACCGCCGGCCTGCATCAGGGACAACGCCTGCGGGAGTTGCTCCAACGGGAAGCGTCGGTCGATCACCGGCTTCAGCTTCGCCACCTCGATCGCGCTGACCATCTGCTCAACGTGCTCGCGGCTGCCGACGGTGATGCCGTTGATGTGCAGGTTGCCGCCGAACATGGCCGCGACGTTGAGGTCCTTCACGAAGCCGGACAGCACCCCGATCACCGCGATGCTGCCGCCGAGCGCACAGGCGGCGATCGACTGCTGAAAGGTGCCGGCCCCGCCGACCTCGACCACGTGGTCGACGCCCCGCCCGCCGGTGAGCTCGCGCGCCGCCGCCGCCCAGTCGGGGGTCTGGCGGTAGTTGATGACGGCGTCGGCGCCCATTGCCTTCGCCCGCTCGAGCTTCTCGTCGGAGGACGAGGTGACGATCACCCGCGCGCCAGCAAGCTTGGCGAACTGCAGCGCGAAGATGGAGACGCCGCCAGTGCCCTGCACCAGCACAGTCTCGCCCGCGGTGAGCTTGCCCTCGACGATCAGGCCGCGCCAGGCGGTGACCGCGGCGCAGGGCAGGGTCGCGGCCTCGGCGGCGCTCCAGCCGGCCGGCGCCTTGGTCACACCCTCCGCGGTCAGCGCGATCGCCTCGCAGGCCACGCCGTCGAGTGCGCCGCCGAGCGCCGCGAGCCGCTGCGGCGTCGGGCGCCCCGCGACCCAGTGCGGGAAGAAGCCCGGCATGACCAGGTCGCCCGCCTTGACCCGCGTGACACCCGCGCCGACGGCCTCGACCGTCCCCGCGCCGTCGGAGAGCGGGATCAGCGGCCGCTGCGGCGCCATCATGGTCACGGTCGCCAAGTCGCGATAGTTGATCGAGGCGGCGGCGAGACGGACCACCACCTCGCCCGGCCCCGGCTTCGGCCAGTCGCGCTGCGCCGGCTTCAGGTTCTCGAGGCCCGCGCCCCCGTCCAAGACCATCGCGCGCATGGCAGTTCGCTCCGTCTTCTTGTCTGTCCAATGAGCTTCCGGGACTGACGCCGGGTCCGTCAAACCGGCGACAGCCGCAAATCACGCGTGTATGGCCTCGGAGATGACGGCCAAGCCCCTCCTCCTCGTTGCCGCAGCGGCATTAATCGACGTCGAAGGCCGCATACTCATAGCTAAGAGACCGCATGGTAAATCGCTCGCCGGGCTCTGGGAATTTCCCGGCGGTAAGCTTGTTCCGGGCGAAACCCCTGAGGAATGCCTGATCCGCGAGCTCCACGAGGAGTTGGGCGTTAAGGTTACCCAGGCCTGCCTCGCGCCCTTCGTCTTTACCAGTCATGATTACGATTCATTTCATTTGCTCATGCCACTTTACCTCTGCAGGCGCTGGGAAGGCTTTGTGTCTGCGCTCGAACACGAGGCGATCGCATGGGTGAAGCCCGACAAACTTGGCGAGTATCCAATGCCGCCGGCCGATGCGCCGCTCGTGGCTTGGTTGCGCGACTTCCTGTGAGCCTGCAGCGGCTCTGGAACGACGAGTCCGGCGCGACGGCCGTTGAATATGGCCTGATCGTCGCGTGCATTACGCTGGCGATTCTGGGTGGTCTGTCGCTCTTCGCGGGCAACGAGAACGCCATGTACCAGCACATCAGCACGTCGATCGTCTCCGCCACCACGCACTAACGTCCAGTCGCGAGTCGTTCGCGCTTCGCCGCCGGCCCTCCGGCGGCTAATTTCGCGCGCATGGAGAGCGCCTACAACCTGACGCGCAACGAGAGCGCGGCGTTGACCCGCCGCATCACCACCCTCTCGGTGGTGACCGCCTCGGTGCTGACGGCGCTCAAGGCCTTCGTCTGGCTCGCCAGCAACTCGGTCTCGATCCTGGCCTCGCTCGCCAACTCCGCGCTGGACCTGGTGGCGGCGCTCGGCACGTTCTTCGCCGTCCGTTACGCCGCCGCCCCACCGGACGCCGAGCACAGCTATGGCCACGGCAAGGCGGAGGCGTTCGCGAGCCTGGTGCAGGCGGGGCTGGTGTTCGCCTCCGGCGCCCTGATCGGCCAGGAGGCGATCCGGCACCTGCTGCGTCCGACGCCGATCGCCCAGAGCGGATGGGCCATCGGCGCGATGGCGATCTCGACCGTGCTGACGTTCGGCCTGATCACCGCGCAGACCCAGGTGCTGCGCAAAGCCAGGTCCGTGGCTGTGACCGGCGATCGCGCGCACTACGTCGCCGACCTGGCCTCCAACCTCGTCGCGCTGGTCGCGATCGCCGCGTCGGCGTTGCTGGGCTACAACGGGTTCGACGCGCTCGGCGGCCTGACCGTGGCGGCCGTGCTGCTGTGGGGCGCGATCGGCGTCTTCCGCCAGGCCTCCAACGAGCTGATGGACCGCGAGCTGCCGGCCGACGCGCGCGCCCGGATCGTGTCGCTGATGACCGAGGATCCGCGCCTGACCGACGTGCACCAGCTGCGCACCCGCGCCTCGGGTCCGGTGATCCACATCCAGATGCACGCCGACCTGGATCCGACCCTCTCGCTGGAGACGGCGCACGAAGTGGTGGTGGCGGCCGAGCGGCGGGTGCTGGCCGCCTTCCCCGCCGCCGACATCATCATCCATCCCGACCCGCGCGGCCGGGCCGAGCCGCACGGCGGCGCGTTCGCCGAAACTCACGCGCACGCCGAGACTGAGTAAACGGACCGTTAACGCACCCGCGCCTTAGTGCCCTGCCGTGGAACGCACGCTGTACCATTTCCCGCTCGATCCGGCTTCGCGCCAGGCCAGGCTGGCCCTGGGCGAGAAGCGCCTCGCGTTCGAACCGGAGGTCGTGCGCTACTGGGAGCAGCCGCCGGAGTTCGCCAGGCTGAACCCCTCGGGCCTGACGCCCGTGCTGGTCGAGGCCGAGGGCGGTCAGCGCGCGGTGGTGTGCGAGGTGCGGGCGATCCTGGAATACCTGGAGGAACAGCACCCGTCGCCAGAGCTGATCGGCCGCGACGCCGCCGAGCGCGCCGAGACCCGCCGGCTGATGCAGTGGTTCGACCGCAAGTTCGACCACGAGGTCGACGGCTATCTGCTGCATGAGAAGCTGGAAAAGCGGCTGACCAAGATGGGCGCGCCGGACCTGTCCAACATGCGCCTGGGACGCGAGGCATTGCGGGTCCACCTGGCCTACGTCGAGAAACTGCTTTCCGAGCGCGACTGGCTGGCCGGGCGGCGGCTGTCGCTGGCGGATTTCGCCGCCGCGGCGCACGTTTCGGTGCTCGACTACTTCGGCGACATCCCCTGGCGGGAGATCCCCGGCGTCAAGACCTGGTACATGAAGCTGAAGTCGCGCCCATGCTTCCGCCCCCTGCTCGCTGACCGCTGGCCAGGTCTGGCCCCGGCGGCGCACTATGACGACCTCGACTTCTGAGCCTTGGGGGCCTGAAATGCGTCTGAGACTGGGGATCGCCGCGCTGGCGGCGCTTGGCTGCGCCGCCGTCAGCGCCACGACGGCGTCGGCCGCGCCGTCCGCGACCGCCGCGAGCCAGGGGGCGGAAGAGATGCGGCTGCTCGGCGAGCTCGGGAAAGGCGGTAGCGCCTACGCCGCGGCGGTGCAGGAGGCGCTCGGGCTCGAACTCTTCGCGATCGACGGGGCGCGACGCGCCCTCGGCGTCGGAAATGGCGATGCGACCGCGGGCGCCGGTGACTGGACGACGGCCTGGCGAGGCCAACTGGCCGACAAGATCGCGCAGCTCAAGGCGCACGAGGCGAGCCTCCACTACCCGCTCGACGCGGTCGACGGGCTTGCCCGCCTGAGCCCCGAGTTCGCGTCCCGCGCCGCGACGCTGCGCGAAACGCCTATCGTCATCGGCCAGGACATCGACAACGTCCTCAGCCTCGCCGCAGTCATCGACGCCGACGTGGGCGCGGCGGCCGCGCGCGACCCGAAGGTGATGGCCAAGCTTCGACTCGACGTGGTGGACGGGGTTCGCGTCCAGCTCGAAGGGGAGAACGCGATGACGCGTCTGGCCGCCGCCGCCGCAGGCCCCGACCATCCGCAAACCGCCCTCGCCGAGAGCATGGCGGCGTCGAACCGCGCCATGATCGAGGTCTACAATGCTCTGGACGCTCAGTTGCGGGGCCAGGGCCTCGACATCCCCGCGCTGGCCAAGCGCGTGGGCGGCCAATGCGACGAAGCCCGCTCGGACGCGCAACGGATAGACGCCCTCGCGGCGTCGAGTTGGTGGCGGCTCGACGCCAAGGGTGCGATTTCGCCAGCCGCACAAGCGGGGCTGTACAAGGGCTGGGACACCTATGCGGAAAGCGCGCGGGTCGAAGTCGCCATCGCCGACGAGTGCTCGAAGATCTCGCTTGCGCTGACCCAAGGGGCGTCGCTCGGAGGCGCACTGACCGCGGCCAGCCAGCTGAAGCCGCTGGTCGAACAACGCATCGCAATCGATGGCCAGCGGCGCGCCGACATGACCGGCGCCCAATAGGCGCTGGATCGGACGCACGGAACGACCGACCATCCCGTTGGATGCCGCAAACGCCTTTTAACGTCGACACGATCCGCCAGGCGGCGCGCGAACTCGGCTTCGACGCCTGCGGCGTCGCCCGGGTCGATGCGCCCTGGCCGGCGTCGGCGCGACTGGCTGAGTTCGTCGCCGCCGGGCGCCACGGAACGATGGATTGGATCGAGCGCACCGCCGAGCGCCGCGCCCATCCCCGGGCGATGTGGGCCGACGCCCGTTCGGCGATCGTGCTGGGTCTGAATTACGGCCCGGACCACGATCCGCTGGCGGCGCTCGCGGCCCGGTCGCACGCGGCGATCTCGGTCTACGCCCAGGGCGACGACTACCACGAGCTGATCAAGCGGCGCCTGAAGCGGCTGGCCAGCGACGTGCAGGCGAGCTTCGGCGGCGAAGTGAAAGTGTTCGTCGACACCGCGCCCCTGATGGAAAAACCGCTGGCCGAAGCGGCGGGCCTCGGCTGGCAGGGGAAGCACACCAACCTGGTCTCGCGCGACTTCGGTTCCTGGCTGTTCCTGGGCGCGATCCTCACCACGTTGGAGCTGGTCCCGGACGAACCCTCCGGCGACCATTGCGGCGCGTGCCGCGCCTGCCTGGACGTCTGCCCGACGAACGCCTTCCCCGCGCCCTACCAGCTCGACGCCCGCGCCTGCCTGTCCTACCTGACCATCGAGCACGCCGGCCCGATCCCGGAGCGCTATCGCGCCGCCCTCGGCAACCGCATCTACGGCTGCGACGACTGCCTGGCGGTCTGTCCCTGGAACAAGTTCGCGCGGGCGAGCCACGAGACGGCGCTGCAGGCGCGCGCGGCGCTGCGCCAGCCGTCCCTGGCCGACCTCGCCGGGCTCGACGACGCTTCCTTTCGTGCGCTGTTCGCCAAGAGTGCGGTCAAACGGATCGGCCGCGACCGTTTCGTGCGCAACGTGCTCTACGCGATCGGCAACTCCGGCGATGTGGCTTTGGCCGAAGCGGCAGAGGCGCGGCTGCGCGACGCGGACGCGACGGTGCGGGACGCGGCCCTGTGGGCGCTCGAGCGCCTTTCTATCGCAATTGTTCGGTCATCGCCGGGCGCAAGTCCCCGCGACCCATGATCACGGATCGACGGGTGGCCGCCCCTGACGCGGCCACGGCCGGGGGCGCGCGCTTGGGTAGCCCGGACTGACGCCCGGCTATGACCGGCAACGGGGAAAGGATGGAGGGTCTGGCTCGGAGGCGACGCATTTGATCGGGATCAAGGTGGCGACTCCCCGTTGCGGCAAGGTGGCTGCGGGCGGAGTTCCTCATGCTGCAACGTCTCGCCGCTATCGCCGTCTGCCTCTGCCTCGCGACATCCGCGCTGGCCGCGCCGCCGGACGACCCGGCCTCGCTCCAGCGCGGCCATGATCTGGTCCAGAACAACTGCTCGATGTGCCATGCGATCGGAACGACGGGGGACAGCCCCAATCCGCTCTCGCCGCGCTTTCGCGAACTGCACCTGCGCTATCCGATCGAGGACCTGGCCGAGGCGCTGAGCGAAGGGATCATGGTGGGGCACCCGCAGATGCCGCAGTTCCGGTTCGGCGCCGACGAAATCGCCGACATCATCGCCTATCTGCAGAGCATCCAGACCCGGCAGCACGCCCGCGCCGCGCCTAGTTCGCCAGCGCCTCCGCCAGCCGGGTCATGAAGGCCGCGCCTCGCTCGATCTGGGCGAGGTCGACATACTCGTCGGGCTGATGGGCCTGGTCGATCGAGCCGGGACCGCACAGCACGGCCGGCAGCGCGGCGCCCTGAAACTGCCCTGCCTCGGAGGCGAACGAGACCACGCGTGCGGGGCCGTTGTCGCCGGCCAGGCGCCGCACAAACGCCTCGGCGACACTGCCGGGATCCGGCCGCAGCGGCGGCACGTCGGCCAGCTGCTCGACCAGGACGCCGCCTTCCGGCGCACGCGCCTTGATCTCGGCGTCGATGCGGGCGGCCAGAGCCAGGAAGCCGGCCAGCTCGGCCCGGGCGTCCAGCCCCGGCAGCCCGCGCAGGTCGAACAGGAAGACGCATTGGCGCGCCAGGATGTTGCCGGCCGTGCCGCCGGTGATCTTGCCGATGGTCAGCGTCGGGTGCTTGGGCGGGAACGGCGAGACGGGATCGGCCTCGCGCTCCAGCCGCTCGGCGATGTCGGCCAGGGCGCCCATCAGCCGCACCGCCGCCATGTTGGCGGAGACGCCGAGGTGGGTCTGGGCCGAGTGCGCCTCGCGGCCGGTGACGGTCACCCGCCAGGCGGTGATGCCCTTGTGGCCGCTGACCACCTCCATGCTGGTCGGCTCGCCCACCACCACCAGCGCCGGTCTGGGCAGCTCGCGGCCGATCACCGCGATCATCGCCGGCGCGCCGAAGCAGCCGATCTCCTCGTCGTAGGAAAACGCCAGGTGCACCGGCTTCGTCAGCTTCGCGGCCTGGAAGTCGGGGACCGCGGCCAGCGCCAGGGCGATGAAGCCCTTCATGTCCGACGATCCGCGCCCGAACAGCCGGCCGCCGCGCTCGGCGAGCACGAACGGATCGCTGGTCCAGGCCTGCTCCTTCACCGGCACCACGTCGGTGTGACCGGAAAGGACGACCCCGCCCTCGGCCGCCGGCCCGACGCTGGCCAGCAGGTTGGCCTTGCGGCCGTCGGCGCTGGCGATGCGGCGCGAGGCCACGCCGTGCTGGGCCAGATACCCCTCGACCCACGCGATCAGCGCGAGGTTGGAGAGGTGCGAGGTAGTGTCGAAGCCGACCAGGCGCTCGAGGATCGGCCTGGCGCGGGCCGCCAGCGCTTCGGAGGCGGTCACGTCAGCCATTCCCGACCGAGGCGTCCCGGGGCAGGATGCCGATCAGCTCGATCTTGAAGACGAGCGCGCTGTTGGGCGGGATCGGCCCCGCGTCCTTGGGCCCGTACGCCAGCTTCGGCGGCGCGTAGAGCATCCAGACGTCGCCCGGCTTCATCTTCTGCAACGCCTCGGTCCAGGCCGGGATCAACTGGCCGACGACGAAGGTGTCAGGGGCGCCGCGCTGGTAGGACGAGTCGAACACCGTCCCGTCCAGCAGCCGGCCCTCGTAGTTGACGATCACGTGGTCGTCGGCGCGGGGCGACGCGCCGCCGGCTGCGCCTGCCTGCAGCACCTTGTACTGCAGCCCAGACCGCAACGTGATCACGCCCTCGGCCTTGGCGTTGGCGGCGAGGAAGGCGTTGGCCTGGGCCAGGTCCTGGGCGGCGCGCGGATCGGCGCAGGCGGAGACGCTGAGGGTGAGAGCGAAGACGAGCGCGAGGCGGAACATCGCAGCGCCCTATCACACGGTCCGAGTCTTTACACCGCCCCCGCTTTCAGACGGCCCTGGGCGGGTAACCGGCGGCGCGCAGAGCGTCCATGATCTCCTGGGTGTGCTGGGCGTCGCGGGTCTCGATCATGATGTCGAACTCGGCGCCCTTGGCCGGCACGTCGAGGGCCAGGCGATTGTGCGCCACCTCGATGATGTTGCCGCCATGGCTGCCGATCACCGCCGACACGGTGGCCAGGAGGCCCGGCCGGTCGTCGCCGATGATCCGCAGCGAGACCAGCCGCTGGGCGCGCACCAGCTCGCGGGTCAGCACCGAGGCCAGCAGCCGCGGGTCGATGTTGCCGCCGGTGAGGATCAGGCCGCACTTTCTTGCCGCGGAACCGCTCCGGGAACGCCAGCAGCGCCGCCAGCGAGGCCGCGCCGGCGCCCTCGGCGACGGTCTTCTCGACGTTGCAGTAGAGCGCGATGGCGCGCTCGAAGAACGGCTCCTCCAGCAGCAGCACGTCGTCGATCAGCGGCCGGGCGGTCTGGTAGGTCAGGTCGCCGACCTCGCTGCACCGCGATGCCCTCGGCGATGGTCTGGCCGCCGAGGCGGGCGCGTTGATGCCGCGCATGCGGGCGGTGAACGAGGGATACATCGCCGGCTCGACGCCGATGATGCGGATGTCCGGTTTGATCGCCTTGGCGGCCGTCGCGACGCCGGAGATCAGGCCGCCGCCGCCGATCGGCACCGGCAGGATCTCGAGGTCCGGCGCGTCCTCCAGCATCTCCAGCGCGATCGTGCCCTGGCCGGCCATCACGTCCACGTCGTCGAACGGGTGCACGAAGACCAGGCCGCGCTCCTCGCTCGAGCTGCAGCGCGTGCTCGTTGGCGTCGTCGTAGCTGTCGCCCTCGATCACCACCGTCGCGCCGAACTCCCGCGTCTGCTCCACCTTCACGAACGGGGTGCCGCGCGGCATCACGATGGTCACCGGCACGCCCAGCCGCTGGCCGTGATAGGCGAGTCCCTGGGCGTGGTTGCCGGCCGACGCCGCGATCACGCCGCGCTTCTTTTCGTCGGCCGTGAGCTGCAGCAGCTTGTTGAGCGCGCCGCGCTCCTTGTACGAGGCGGTGAACTGCAGGTTCTCGAACTTCACCCACACCTCGGCGCCGGTAATCGCCGACAGCGTCTTCGAGTGGCGGCAGGGCGTGCGTTCGATGTGGCCTTCCAGCCGGCGGGCGGCGGCCTTGATGTCGTCAAGGCTGAGGGTCATGGCGGGGGCTTTAGCGGCGACGCCCCTTCACCGCAATCCGCGCATCAGGTCCAGACGCCGCATCGCCTTGCCGGGAAGCTCCGAGGCGCGGCCCAGCGGAAGGGCCTCGGCCATCCGGCGCACGCCGTAGGCGGCCTCGCGCACCAGGCTGGCGGCGGAGGGCTGGCCGACGAAGCCGTGCGTCAGCGTCTGCCGCCCGTTGGAAAGCTCGCGCTTGAAGCGATAGTCGCCGTAGCCGAGGTCGAGGCGGTCGTAGGGCTGGCCGTCCATCCAGCGCAGGATGTCCTGGAACAGCAGCAGGCCGGGCGAATAGCGCTCGTACCTGGCCTCGTGGGCGATCATCCAGGCATGGATCGTGCGCTGGCCCATCAGATGGAACTGCGTCGCGGCCAGCTCGCCGCCGATGTGCAGGGTGAAGAGCCGGGCGCCGAATTCGGACGCCTCGGCGGCGAACAGATCCTGCAGCAGCCGCCGGGTCCAGGGCGGCGCCAGCACGTCGGTCTGTCCGGTCGCGCGGTACTGCTCGCGCTTCAGCGCGATCAGTCGATCGAAGTCTGCCTGCGAGGCCGAACAGGCCTTGAACACCGGCGTCCCGATCTCGCGCTCGGCCTTACGCCGCTTGCGGTCGAGCTCTTTCAGCGCCGAGACGCCCGCGGCCCGCCGCGCGGCGGCGTAGGCTTCGTAGCCGTCCGGCAGGTCGACGATCCAGGAGACGTCCTGGCCGCGGCCGTGCGCGGCGAAGCCCTGGGCCCCGTCCAGGACGTGGCTGAAGTCGTAGCGGTCGACGCCGAGCGCGCCGACCAGCGCGCGCGGGTCGAAGCAGGGTCCCGGGTCGCCGACCAGGCCCTCGTAGTCGCACAGCGCCCCGCCCGGCGCGATCGCGGTCATTCGCCCGGCGCAGACGGCCATGAACGCGCGCGCTTCGCCACGGTCGCTCACCACCGCCACCCGAACGCCGTCGTCGCCGCGCGAACGGTCGACCGCCATGGCCCAGTCGGGGGAGAGGAAGGGCGAGTCCCAGGCGCGGCGCCGGCCCTGCAGCGCGCGCCAGGTCGTCGCCAGCTCCGGCGTCAGACACTGCGGGCGCAAGACATCGACGTCCACTTGTGCGGCTTTCCTGGCGCCCTGAAACGGGCCGCGAAACTAAGGCCCAACGGTTGTGGAAGCGTTGCGTGCAAGCCGCGCGCCAGCAACCAGCCGCTTGACACCTGCGCGTGTGATGCATAAAAACGACTGATCAGTCAGTTTTTATCGCATTGGCATGCCGAAGATCACCGAGACCAAGCGCGAGGAACGCCGCCAGCAGATCCTGGATGCGGCGTTGCGCTGTTTCTCGCGCGACGGCTTCCACGCCACCACCACGGCCGACATCGTCCGCGAGTCCGGCCTGAGCCAGGGCGCGCTCTACCTCTACTTCGCCACCAAGGACGACATCGTGGTCGCGCTCGCCGACGACCGCCACCAGGGCGAGGTGTTCCTGAACGCCCTGGCCAAGAGCGAGCAGGATCCGATCGCCGGCCTGATGCTGCTGGTCGAGCTCTACGGCAAGACGCTGGGCGATCAGCGCCGCGCCGACATGCGCCGCGTCGGCATCCAGGGCTGGGCCGAGGCGCTGCGCAACCCGCGCATCCACGCCAGCCTGCTCGAGGGATTTTCCGCGGTCCGCGCCGCGATCGCCGAGCTGATCGAGTGCGGCCGGCGCACCGGCCAGATCCGCCCGGACGTCGACCCGGACGCCGCCGCGCGCACCCTGATCGCCGCGTTCCAGGGCCTGGTGCTGCAGCTGGCCTGGGACGAACCGGTCGACCTGCCCGCCTGCGGTCGTCTGATCCGCGGGATGATCCGCAATACCCTGCTCACCGACGCCGCCCGCACCGCCCTCCCCGCCTGACGACCCGAGACGAAAGACCCTGCCATGACCGCCTTCACCGAAACCCTCGACGCCGCCAGGGTCCCCGTCCAGCGCGCGCCGGCCGCCGACGCGCCGCTGCCGCGTCCGCGCCGCAACTGGGGCGCGGCGCTGAAGGCGCTGCGCCGGGTCCTGCGCGACAAGGAGGACACCGGCCAGGTGTTCGAACTGCTGGGCGCGCTCAACGGCGACGCCACCTCGCGCAACTACGCGCGGCTGCTGCGGACCCGCCGCGGCGGGCGCCTGGCCTACGAGCGCGTCGAGCTGGCGCCCCGGCTGATGGACGACGCCTGGCTCGACAGCTTCGCCGACGGCACGGTGGGCGCCGCCTACCGCCAGTTCGTCCGCAGCGAGAACCTCTCCGCCGACGGGCTGGTCGAGATCAGCCGCCAGCGCGGCGGCCGGGTGGATGAGCCGCACCCGCTGGCCTGGTTCGGCCGCCGCATCCGCGACAGCCACGACATCTGGCACGTCCTTTCCGGCTATCACCGCGACGCCCTGGGCGAGGCCTGCCTGGTCGCCTTCACCTACGCCCAGACCCGCGCGGTCGGCTGGGCCGTGCTGGCGATCGGCGCGGCGCTGCGGCCGCGGGCCGGCAAGCGCGCGCCTTACATGAAGGCGATCTGGCAGGGCTACCAGCGCGGCAAGGCGGCTGCGTGGCTGCCGGCCGAGGACTGCGTGGCGCTGCTGGCCGAACCGCTGGACGCCGCCCGCGCGCGCCTCGGCCTCACCGCGCCCACGTTCTACGACGCCGTCCCGATCGATAAGCGCAACCCGCCGAACGGCGGCGTCTAAGCGCGTCACCAACGGCGCTTCACCGCGGTAGTGTCGGCGCGCCGAGGCGCGTCGCGGCCTTAAATCCTGTAATTCAGCTGCCGGAACCTACCATTCCGAACGGCGGAGAAGGGTCGAGACCGGTATGGGGCGCGTGCCGTCGGCCCGGGAAGCAGACCGAGGACTGTGACACGGCTGACCGGACGACCGTCTCGTGACATCCGCCAGCCAACCTCTGGAGAACCTGATGACCACCACCTTCGTGCCCAAGGATTTCGCGGTTCCTCCAGGCTTCGAAACCCCGGACTTCCGTGTGCGGATGCTGGCGATTTCAGACGTGGTGAAGGACTACGATGCTGTGATGACCAGCGTCGAACGGCTTCAAAAGGTGTTCAGTCCATCGGGTCGGTGGCCCGCGGGCCTGACCTTGGAGCAGGACCTGGTCGACCTCGGCTGGCACCACAAGGAATTCCAGATGCGCCGGTCGTTTGCCTACACGGTCGTGAGCCTCGACGAGGCGTTGTGCCTGGGGTGCCTCTATATCGAGCCGACCGCGCTGCGCGGATATGAGGCCCAGGTCCACTGCTGGGTCCGCACCAGCCATGCCGAGGCGCTGGACGCACGGCTTTACCAGGCGCTTCGGGAATGGGTCGAATCGCGCTGGCCGTTCAAGACCGTCGCCTACCCCGGCCGGGCGCTGGGCTGGGACCAGGTGGCGTCGCTGCGGCAAGGCGGATAGCGCGAGGTGAGCCCTTCGCGCCAAGACGCATGCCAAGGACCGCTCAGGGTCGTAACCGTCCGTTGGGGTGATGCGCGGAAGCCGACACCGCAACCGTCAGCGGGGGTGGAAAGCCGCCGCCGCTCTCGCGTTGGATGCCTCTCCACCGGGACACCGCCCAAGATCTGGCTCAGTCCGCCACGGCGGTCCAAAGGAAGCGGCGTTGGCGCACGTCGATCGGGCCATTGCGGGCCAAGAGGCGTTGCAGGTGCGGGCGAGCTGCGTCCCAAGAAGGCGTGTCGGGGTCGAACCGCATGAACGTGAGACACCGGTAGAGGTCTTCCGGCTCGCTGATGACTTCCGGCACGTCGAAGACCTGACCACCCTCCAGCCTGAGGTTCCCGGCGGCCAAAGCCGCCTCGATGTCGGCCACCAAGTTGGGGCGGCCCGGGTTGGCGGGATTTTCCGCCATCCGCAGAGCCTCGGGCAGCTCGCGTGTCCAAGACGGGGTTTCGGGAGCGGGCAGCGGATTGATCTGGATCAGTCGGGCGCCGGGCCGGCAGGCGCGGCGGGCGTCGGCGATCCAGTTCGTCGGGCCGCGCCGCGAGATGATCAGATCGAGCGCGTGGTCTGGCGCCGGAAGCCGCGCCGCCCCGCCGTTATGCCGGGGACTTGAGTTGCAGAGCACCAGCTCCACGTTGGCCAGACCGCTCTCGGCCGCCCTGCGACGGGCGATGGCGATGAAGCTCTCCACCGCGTCGTAGCCGATGAAGCGCCGCACCTTCGGCGCAAACGCCAGCATGTCGGTCCCGTGCCCGCAGCCGGCGTCCAGCACGGCCTTCTCAAGAGAGAGATGTCCTTCGACAAGCTGCGTGTAGGCGTCTTCGCCGTTACCGTCGCCTAGCGCGGAACGCCATGGATAGAAGTAGCCGCCTTGCTGCGCCGCCAGGGCTTCGAGCTGTTCGAAGTAGTCCAACTCTCCCCCCCCGTGCGATCGTCCCTCGGGCGCCTTGCGGCGCCTGGCGCGCCAGAGCGCCTTTTCGAACCCCGCGCCTTAGCTGCGACCGAGAGTTACGTCCATGCCCGGGGCCAACGTCCGCCGCCAAGGGCTCCAACAATCTCTGGGTTGACGTTCTTAGGTATTCAATCTATCGATGCATCATTGCGGGTCACTAGTCTCAAAGTTCGCTAGCCCTGGCGCGTGGCTGAACGTGTGAGGCCGCTCCGTAGGGGGCGCGCAACTGCCCTCCGAGCACCGAGTAGCGGCACTCTGTCTTGTCCGAGGTCGAAAAACGGAGCCTACGAAAATGTCTGAATCCAATTGCGGCTGCTGCTGTTCGTATCAGACCCCGCCCTGGTGGGTGACCATGCGGTTCACGGACGCCGGCCCTGGCTCACCAGCTCCGGCGCCACCGACCGCCGCGCCGCCGCAAACGACGCCGCCGCCGCAAGGCACGAGTTAGCAGGGGTCTTCCTCCGGCTCGTCAAACCCCCTGGGCGGCCTCGTCAACACGGTCGGCGGTTTGCTGGGTGGCGCTCTGGGCGGACTGATCTAGGAGCGGGAGATGGTTGATCACTCAACTCTGCTTACGCTGCTCGAGGTGACCGTGGCGCCGGACACGGCGCTCACCGTGCCCAACGAGGTGAAAATCCTGGAAATCGTCGGGGTCGTCTCCAGTCCGGACATGATCAAGGCGCTGAATATCGCGGAAACGTTGGTGCCTGCCACGACCCCGGCGACGCTTCAGGGTCTGGTGCACTTGCTGAGCGGTCTGGCCAAGATGAACCCCGACACGCCGCAGTCCAGTCACGACACGTTGGCGACGCTGTTGCAGAATCTACAGAATGCGCCGGACGTGCCGCTGACGTTCGGCACGTTCCTGCCGATCCTTCGGTCATTCCTGACCGCGGCTTCCAAGCCCGAGCACGAGGCGCGCCGCCGGCATGAACGCGAGCGATCCGCCGAGTCCGAACGCGAGCGGCCAAGCCGCCGCAGGGGCGGTGAGGCTGAGGCCGATTTAGGCGCACGACGGCGTCGCCGTAGGAGGCTCAAGGTGGATCCTGCAAATCGGGCGCTGAACGTGCTCGAACTGGCGAGCCGTATTTCCGTGTCTGCGTCGACGCGGGAGCCCGACGGCGATATCGACGCTCAGCTCAAGGCCCTTCACGACCCCTCCCATCCGAAGGTGGCGGTGTTTCTGGCCCCCGGGAACGAGCTTGAAGACCGGCCGCTCGGGCCTGGGGTCCAAGTGGAGCGCAGACGCGAAGGCACTCTGCTGACGACCGACCCCAAGCGGGCGGCGCATTTCAGGACGCGGCCGATGATCACGGATGACGATCTGGCCCTGTTGTTGGGGTATCCGGAGAGCAAGGCCGACGTGTTCGGTCGCGGCGCCGGCCTCGTGGTTCAAGCTCGCGACGCCGACGGTCATGTCATCACGGAAGCCTATGCTTCGGTTCAGCGCCTCGCCGACACTGTCGCGGAGCTGAGCGGACACGTGCCGTTCGCGGGGAGACTCATGGTGCTGGCGCCAGCCGCGGCGTTGGCGCGGCGCGTGGCGCTGTCCTAGGCCATAGGGGACAGTATCCGGGTCGCCCGGTCGAGTTAGTTCGGAACGGTAGCTGGGGTCGATCTCACCCGTTGACGTCATCCCCGAAAGCAGACGCTGCGACTGGCCATAGCGGACAGTCGCAATAGTTCCGACGGCGGTTCCAGGAAGGCGGTGGGGCGCGAGCGCGCCAGCGCGACAAGGCCACTACAAACCAACTCAACTTGCTTTGCAAGGCCCGCCATCCCCGGGCGATCCAACGCCGATTTAACGGGCTGGCGGAGGACGGGCGATGCAGGGTTCCCTTGGGGAGAAGATCGGCGAAGGCGCCTCCGCAGACGTCCACGCCTGGGCGCCCGGTCAGGTTCTGAAGCTGTTCAGGGCTGGCGTCCCGCGTCGGATCCCCTGGTTCGAGGCGCGAATGACCCGCGCGGTCTTCGCCGCCGGCGGCCCGGCCCCGGAGGTGCTTGGCGAAGTAACCCTGGACGGACGCTTCGGCATCGTGCTGCCGCGCCTCGACGGACCGACCCTGCTGCAGCTCTGGCGCGCCGGGGCGACGACGCCCGAGCAGGCCGGCGCGATCCTCGCGGCCCTCGCCCTCTCCGTTCACAACACGCCACCGCCGTCGGACGTGCTGCCCCTGCGCGACTATATGGAGGGCTCGTTGCGGCTCTCCGGCGACATGCTGCCGCAGCACATCGCCACGGGCGTCCTCGCCCTGATCGAACGCCTGCCGCCGGGAGACGTGCTGTGCCATTGCGACCTTCATCCGAATAACGTGATCATGACGGCGGAAGGCCCGAGACTGGTCGACTGGACCGGTACGAAGCGGGGGGGCGTCGCGCTCGACCTCGCCTGCTGCCACTTCATCCTTACCGAGCTCGTGCCGGAAGGCTTCGGCGCTCGGGAGCGGCAGCACGCGCTCGATGCGGCCGTGCAGTCCGAGTACGCGCGGCTGGCCGGCATGTCCCCCGCGGCGCTGACGGCGGCGATGGCGGCCCACATGCCCATTGTCCGCGTCTTCTTCCTCCTCGGGGCGGCGGCGCGTCCCGCTACGCGCGAGCGGCTGCTCCAGCGCCTCGAAGCGGATCTGTCCTCCGAGGAAGCCTAGACGGCCTGCTGACCGGCGACCGCGGGCTTAAGAGACAGGGCCGATGTTGGTCGAAAAGGCCTCTGGCCGCGCCGCGCCGTCGGGTCCAGATTGGCGCTTCAGGCGGCGGGAGGAACGCGTCATGACCTACGACTGGCCCACCATCGTCGCCGATCTGGAGCAGCTCTTGAAGCTGCGCTCGATCCCGTTCGGGATGCAGCTGTTCGAGCACCGGGCCGACATGGAGGCCATACCCCGGATCCGCCGGCCGCAGACTATCCACACGCTGGACCAGGTGGTCGGCCAGGCTTCGCGGCTCGGCTGGACCGTCGGCATCACCAGCGACGACCTGGTCGGCGCCCAGTGCCGCGCCGTGGTCGGGCTCGGCGCGGCCAAGACCGACGACTGGAAGTCCGGCCGGCACATGACCGGCGTCTGGTTCTCGACGCAGGAAGACGCCGCGGCGCACCAGGCGGCGATGAACTGCGTCCCCGACGGCCGGTTCGACGCGCTCGCGGTGGGTCCGCTGGCGGCCGGCAAGCTGACCGACCCGGACATCGCGCTCTTCTACGCCACGCCCGGCGCGATGATCTATTTCATCAACGGCCTGCAGTGGTCCGGCTACAAGCGCTTCGACTGGTCGGTGGTCGGCGAGAGCGCCTGCGCCGACAGCTGGGGCCGGGCGCTGACCACCCGCACCCCCAGCCTGTCGATCCCCTGCTTCGCCGAGCGCCGCTACGGCGGGGTGCTGGATGACGAGATGCTGATGGCGACGCCGCCGGAATACCTGGTCAAGGCGATCGAGGGCATGCGCGCGCTGTCGAAAAACGGCTTCCGCTACCCGTTCCCACAATACGGCGTGCAGCAGGACGTCCGCGCCGGCATGGCGGTCAGCTACCCGAAATAGGCGCGCGTCCGCCCCGCTCAGGCCGCCAGCGTCGGCGCCGTGTTCGGCTCACCGGCCTGGTCGGCCGCGCTCGCCTCCGGCAGCGCCTCGCCATGGACCTTGAGCGGCGGGCCGATCCAGAGCGCATCGGCCAGGTGATCGCGGCGGGGGTTGGTGGTGTTGGGGTGGATCAGGATGCTGAGCCGCCCGTGGTTCAGCATCAGGAACGGCGCCAGCTTGGCGAACACCTCGGTCTCGAACGCGACCTGAAACATCGCCGCATCGTGCGGCCCGACCTTGACCTCGTGCCAGCGCCCCAGCCGTACGGCGAAGCGCTCGCCGATCCAGGCCCTCAGGCGCTCCGCCTCGGGCCGGGTTGAGGCCGGGTCGAAGTAGATGTGGGCGTGGAAGCTGGCGATCTCGCCGATCGGCCGCGGCGCGGTCTGCATGTCAGGCCTTCCGAGTAGCGTCCATCCAATGTGTGGGCGCGGGTCCAAGCTGGCAATGCCGCTCGCCTTGATGCGCATCAAGGCCGCCGCGTCAGGGCGCGGTAGGCTCCCCCGATCCTGGAGTACAAACGTCATGGCCACCGCCCCGACACACGATCGACCGCTCGACGCCCTGGCGCTGCCGATGGCCTTCGCCGCCGCCTGGACCGACGCGATCGGGGAGATGACCCGCGCCTCGCTGCTGGCGTGGTCGCGAATGGCCAGGGGCTACGAGCAGGCGGGCGAGGCCTACGCCGCGCTGCTGCGCCAGGCGATCGACCTCGAGGGCTTCGGAGCGTCGGCGCTCGGCGACAGCGCCGGCGAGCTGCTGCAGACCGAGCTGAGCGCGCTGGAGGGCGGCGCCGAGACCCTGCTCAACGCCGCCGAGGACACCCTGGCCGAGACGACCCGGGGCCGTCTGGTTCCGTTGCCGGAATAGCGCCGGCTCTACTTCGCCGGCGTCGCCTTCGGGCCGGTCCAGGTCCAGGCGGTGATCTTCCAGCCGGCCGCGCCCTTGTGCAGGGCGAAGGTCATCTGCGCCGGCTCGCTCATCGCCGCGCCGTGGTCCTTGAACGAATACACCGCCGGGACCACCGCATAGGCGTTGTCGCCATCCAGCTCGACCCGGGTCGGCTTGGTGATCGCCACGCTCTCGTTGGTCACGCCGGCCTTGGCGTCGTCGGCGGTCAGGTCATGCAGCCAGTCGCCGAACGCGTGCGGCCCTTTCCAGGAATAGGGCGCGACCTCGTCGGTGATGGCGAGGCTGGAGGCGTCGTGCGTCGCCTCGGCGGCCTTGATGTCGCCCTTGTCGAACGCGTCGACGAAGGCGGCGATCGGCGCGGCGGCTTCGTCCTCGGCCGTCGCGGCGCGGGCGGACGCGGCGCCGAGCCCGCCCGCCAGCATGGCCAGCACGCCGGCGCCGATGAGCAGTGTCTTCATGAGCGGAGCCCCCAAGGTCCTTGTTTATGCCAAAGCTGTAATCCGTTCCGGCGCCCCTGTCTCGGGCCGGCTAGACATCGGCCGGCAGCCGGTCGCAGGCGAAGTCGAAGCTGCGGTCCAGCAGCGTCACCTCGATCTTGCGGCACCGCGCCAGCTCGCGGCGCAGGTCCGGGCGGCCGCCGTAGTTGGCGAGCGCCTGGTAGCCCAGCAACTCGCGCGGGCTCGCGGTCACGTCGCCGCGGATGACGACGCCCGGGCCGAGGTTCCGCGCGTCCGCGTTCAGGACCGCCCGTCCGTTCACCGCCAGCGCGATCGAGGCCGGGCGCCGGCCCAGCGCGGCCGCGCCCGGCAGCGCCTCCGGGCGGACGACCAGCAGGAAGAAGCGGCCGCCGGCGCATTCCTGTTCCGGGGTCGCCGTGCCGCACCAGATCTGGCCGGCGCCCTGCCAGGTCACCAGCGCCGCGTCCCCCGCCGCCGTCAGCCGGGCCGTCGCCTGGACGCCGCCGCCGCTGTTGCGGATCGGGGTCCAGGCGTCGGGGCTGGCGAGCGCGAACAGGTCGGCCGTCGCCCGCTCCGGGGGCGGCGTGGGAAGGGGCGCCGCCGCCCGAGCGGCGTTCGTCGCGGCGTTCGCCGCCGGCGCGTTGGCCGCCGGGCGACCGCACGCAGCCAGCGCGAGCGCGACAGCCAACGCGGCTCTGACGTCGATGCGCATCCTGGGGGCCCCCCCGGGCCTGGGCCGCACCCTTCCCCAGCCGACGCGGGAAGACAAGAGCCCGCCTCCGTCACCCCGGGCGGTCCGCGGGCCGATCCGGGCCGGACCTCCCAGACGACGCCGAACTGAGCGGCGGACCATCCGGCCCCGGCTCTCCGCTGCGCGTCGGCCGGGGTGACGAGATGTTGGAGCAGCGGGTGCGAGAAGCTATGGTCCGCCACTGAACGGCGATAACAGAGGAAACGCGCCCATGGCTGACGGCATTGCGGACGTGCTGACCGACAAGCGGGCGCTGCACCGCCGGCGGGCCTACGAGACGCCGATCGAGACGCTGAACCCGGCCTGGGCCTCGGCGTTCCGCGACGACGGGCACTGGGCCTACTTCGAGCGCCTGCGCGCCGAGGACCCGGTGCACTGGACCCCGGACAGCAACTACGGGGCGTTCTGGTCGGTCACCAAGTACCACGACATCATGGCCATCGACACCAATCACCAGGTGTTCTCGTCGGCCAAGGGCATCGGCCTCAGCCCCAAGCCCAGCGTGCTGCCGGCCGATGCCTTCATCGAGCGCGATACGAGCGACGACGCGGCAACAGCTTCATCAACATGGATCCGCCCGGCCACGACATCCAGCGCAAGACGGTGAGCCCGGTCGTTGCCCCGGCCAACCTCGCCAACATGGCGCCGGTGATCCGCGAACGCGCCGGCGCGATCCTGGATTCGCTGCCGATCGGCGAGCCGTTCGACTGGGTCGACCTGGTCTCCAAAGAGCTGACCACGATGACGCTGGCGACGCTGTTCGACTTCCCGTTCGAGGAGCGGCGCAAGCTGACGATGTGGTCCGACACCATGACCACCGCGCCGGGCCACGGCCCCTGGAACACCTACGACGAGCGCCGCCAGCTGATGGCCGACTGCCGCGCCTACTTCGTGCGGCTGTGGAACGAGCGGGTGAACGCCCCGCCGGGCGGCGACCTGATCTCGATGCTGGCGCACGGGCCGGACACCCGCGGCTCGTCGATGGACCAGTACTTCTCCAACGTGACGCTGCTGATCATCGGCGGCAACGACACCACCCGCAACACCATCTCCGGCTCGATCTTCGCGCTGAACCGCAACCCGGACCAGTACGCCAAGCTGCGCGCCAACCCGGACCTGATCCCCTCGATGGTCTCCGAGACCATCCGCTGGCAGACCCCGCTGGCGCACATGGCCCGCGTCGCCACCCAGGACTTCGAGTTCAAGGGCAAGACCATCAAGGCCGGCGACCGCGTGGTGATGTGGTACGTCTCGGGCAACCGCGACGAGGAGGTGATCGAGGACCCCTACGCCTACAACATCGAGCGCGCCCACCCGCGCCAGCACCTGTCGTTCGGCTTCGGCATCCACCGCTGCGTCGGCAATCGGCTGGCCGAGCTGCAGCTGACCATCATCTGGGAAGAGATTCTGAAGCGCTTCCCGGAAGTGCGCCTGCTGGAAGAGCCGAAGCGCAGCTATTCGATCTTCATCAAGGGCTACGAGGAGATGAAGGTCCTGATTCCGACGAGGAACTGAGCGCGCCGCCGCGCCCCCTCCACCGCGCCGCTGCGCGCCGCGGTCCCCCTCCCCGTTCCGCTCCGCTACACGGGGCAGGAGCGACGACGCCGCCACCTCGCTCCTCCACCGCAAAGCGGGGGAGGTGGCGCTCGGCGCGTAGCGACGAGTGACGGAGGGGGCGCGCCGCCCCCCGAACGCCCGCCCCAATTGTTCCGCCCCGCGGCTCCACCGCAGATTACCGCGATCCCGATGGGAACAAGGCGCGGCTGCGTCGCCTCAGCGCCATGCTTCATCGTCCGAACGCCCAGGCCACCATGAGCGGGAGCTCGGCTCGCCAGAACGGGTCGCCGTGCGATCCGTCCCGTTCGGTCATCACGACGTCCGCCCCGGCGTCGCGCAGCGCGTCGGCCCACCGGGTCGCGTTGTCGCGAAAGAAGGGCTCCCGCGTTCCGGCGACGAGGTACGCCCGCGGAAGCGAGCCCGGCATCACGCCGGGCGGTCGGTAGCCCGCACCTGGCGAGGCGCAAAACACCGCACCGTAGACGTCCGGATGCCGGAGCCCGATGGCGAGCGCCAGCTCCCCACCGGCCGAGACGCCGAACACCGCGGTGCGGTCCCTGGGCAGCCCGACGCCGAAACGCGACCGCGCCCATTCGCGGACGTCCTCGACGAAGAACCTCTCGTGGGCCGCGAACCGGTTCGGATCGAACCCCGGCGAGTACTCGTGCAGCCGCAGCGTCTCGTCCGCCAGACGGTGGACGCCGACGATCATCGTCGGTGGCGCGTCGGTCGCCGCGACGACGTCGCCCCATGGCGCGATAAGCTGACCGTCACCGGCGAACACCACGGCCTGCGGCGGATCCGGCGGGAGGTACGCCGTGACCTGCCGACCCCCGTCGTAGTCGAATGTCTCGGTGACAAGTTCTCCCTGGTCGGACGACATCTTCGCCTGCTCCCTGCCGTAAGCAGCGCCAGCCGTGGAAAATCCATTGTTGCTATCATCGGTTCAGCGCAGCTACTCGAACTTCATCAAGGGCCATGAACAGACGAAGGACGTGATCCCGCCCCGGAACTAACTGTTACCTTACGTAATGTTTCACGTGAAACATCCCTGACGCCCACGCACAGACACAGACCCCGCGGCGCCTCCTCCCACCGCTAACGCCCGATAATATCGGTCCCCCACCCGATCGCGCGCCAAAACCCGGGCCGGCGCGCTGGCCCTCATTCCGTCGATCCACGATTTCAAAGAACCCACCGGCGCCCAGGGCGCGGCGCGGGCATCAGCACTCACGGTAATGACCGGAGTCAAGTGCGCACGAGACTCCGGTCCCCGCCCAGGCCACGGCGCCGCGCGCTTGCTCTAAGTTGAGGTTCGCTCACCAGTCGACGACGTGCTGGCCAATGTCGCGGGGATCATGGACGGCTTCCTGCCCGCGGCGGAGGTGGACGACGCGACGTGGGAGCGGGTGATGGCGGTGAACGTCACCGCGATCATGCGCGCTGATGCGCGCGGCGCTGGCGGTGATGGTCGGGCCGGCGCGGGCGCCATCGTCAACATCGCCTCGGAGGCGGGCTTGCGCGGCTCGGCCGCCGGGTTCGCCTACACCACCTCCAAGCACGCGGTGATCGGCATGACCCGCAGCGCCGGCTTCATGTACGCCAAGGACGGGGTGCGGGTGAACGCGATCGCGCCGGGCGGCGTGCGCACCAGCATCGAGGGGGCGATGGCTCGCCGCTGGCGATCGCCCGGCAGGCGCCGCTGCTGCGCGCGTCGTGCCGCCGCCGGCCGAAGCCGACGACATCGCGCGCCGCATCGCGTTCCTGGCCAGCGACGAGGCCGGCAACATCAACGGCGTCGTGCTGCCGTCGGACGGCGGGTGGTCGGGGATTGAAGCGATGGATCGGCTAAGGGATTGCGCTGGGCGTGGAACGGGCCCATGCGTCGATCAGGGGACGAGGGGGCGCTGACGTGACTGCTGCGACGCTCGCGGCCGCGCGGCCGCGGATCGGCGGGTTCTACGTCTGGATGGCGGCGGCCTGCGCCGTGATCGCGTTCGGCGGATTTGCGCCGACCTACTGGCTGCAACTGGCGCCGCGCACCGTCATCGGTCCGCCGCTCATGCACCTGCACGCCGCCCTGTTCTCCGCCTGGCCCGTTCTGCTGCTGTCCCAGACGGTCCTTGCCGCCAATGGCCGCCTCGATCATCACCGCGCCTGGGGGCTGGCGGGCATAGCGCTGGCTACCGCACTGGTCACCGTTGGCCTGGCGACCGCGATCTACTCGCTGCAAGCGGGGCTGGCGTCGGGCTACGGCGACCGAGAACGCGCGTTCTTCATCGTTCCGGTCACCGCGATCGGGATGTTCGCGGCGTTCTTCATCGCGGCTATCGCCAACATCGGGCGTCCCGAGGCGCACAAGCGGCTGATCCTGCTGGCGACGATTTCGCTGCTGCAGGCAGCCGTCGCCCGGGTGTTCTTCGTGATCACCACCGGCGGGGGGCCGGGGTTGAGGCCCGGACTCGGCATGCCGGTCCCCGTGATCGTGGCCAGCGCGCCGGTGCTGGTGCTCGAACTGCTTATCGTCGCCGGCATTGTCTACGACTGGCGCACACGCGGCCGGCCTCACCCAGTCTGGCTCGTCGGCGCCGCGGTCATGACCGCGGTGGCGGTGCTGCGACCGCCGCTGAGCGGCACGCACGCCTGGTTGGCGTTGGCCGACGCGGTCTCGCACATCACCGGCTGAGCCTGAGGAAGCGCAATCCCTAGCTACCTTCTGGCGCGACGCCCTGGCGGCGGCTGGTCGATGCCATGAGCGCCGGCGCGGGGCGCTTGCGTCCGGCGCCGGTTGACGAAAGACTCCGCGCGCCGCTCCCGGGGGACCCATGCGCAGGACACTAGCCATCATCGCCGCGATCTCGCTGGCCGTCGCAACGATTTCCGCCGCCGATGCCCGAGGTGTCCACCACAAGGGTGGGACTGCCGGCGCAGGCGCCAGGCGCCACACGGCCAAGCGCGCGACCGTAGCGACCACGACCAAGCCTTGCCAGCCCACGGCGGGCGCGATCTGCGGCTCGCTCGCCAGCCCGACCCGCGACTTCGGGGCCAGCGGGCCCTACGTCGGTCTGAAATACCGCGGCGATCCTTGATCCAGCGGACGCGGTCACCTCCGACATCATCGTCCTGGCCAAGCGAACAAGCGTGAGGGCGGCGGGCCCCTTCGGCCGCTGCGCGGATACTTCCCCCTTGCGGGGGAAGAGAGGAGGGCCCTGCGCAACCGCCCGGTCCGTAGTAGGTTGCCGGTTCGCAGACGGGGGAAGACATGCCGGAACCGATCATCGTCGAGAAAGCCAATGCGTCGCCGGCGCTGAACGTGGTGGGCGAACAGATCACCGTGCTCGCGTCGGGCGCCCAGACCGGAAGCTACGAGATCTTCCATCAGGCCGGGCCGGAGGGCAGCGGACCGCCGCCGCACAGCCACCCCTGGGACGAGGCCTTCTATGTGATCCGGGGCGAGATCGCGTTCGGCGCCGGCGAGAAGGAGCTGGTCGCGAGACCCGGCACGCTCGTGCACCTGCCGGCCGGGACCACCCATTGGTTCCGCTTCGGCGCGGGCGGCGGGGAAATGGTGTCGATGACCTCGCGCGAGGGGGCCTCGCACATGTTTGCGGACTTCGATCGCGAAATCTCGCCGGACAACCCCGATGTCGGCAAGCTGATCGCGCTCGGCGAACCCTATGGCCTGAAGGTCGCGATCCCGCCGGGCTGAGGGCCGCGGCCCCTGGCCGGAGCGGGCTGGGATCAACTGGTCTTGGCCCCGGGTTCCCCCTTGCGGGCAAGGCGCCCTGGTTACTTGGTCGCGATGGAGCTCAGGCTGCCGAAGGAGGTGTCGCCGGACTGGTTGTCGTCGAAGTAGTTGTCGCCGTAGCTGAACACCGTGCCGCCGTTGAAGAGGACGCCGACGTTGTTGGCGACGATCACGTTCTTCGCCAGCCACGCCTCGGAGTTGGCGTTGGCCGCGACGCCTTGGCCGGTGTCGAAGATGGCGCTGTTGGAGATGGTGACGTGGGCGGACGCGACCGCGACGCCATTGCTGGTGTCGTGGATCGAGTCGCGGTCGAGCACGACCGGCAGGTTGCTGGTCCCGTTCGCTTCCAGGATGAAGACGCCGTCGATCTCGTTGTGGGCGATGGTGGAGTTGATGACGGAGAGGATGACCGGCTCGCTGACCGGCTGGTAGGAGATCCCGTCGGTGGCGAAGCCGTGAATGACACAGCCGGAGACGTCGACCCGGCGAGCCGACAGCACCAGGATGCCGTTCTTGGCCACGTCCAGGCCCTCGATGTTGAGGCCGCGCAGCAGGATGGAGTCGTTCTGATCGGCGTTGACGGTGATGGCGCTCTGGCCCGCGGCCACCTGCTGCACGCCCGCCGTGCCGACCCCGTCGTTGACGATGCTGACGGCCTTGGTGATCGTCAGCGAGCCATAGCCGGCCGGATCGAGGATATCGATCTCGCCGCCGGCGGCGACGGCGTTGTCGTGCGCGAACTGCAGGCTGCGGCAGGGGTTGGCCGGCGCGCCGCAGCCGGCGATGTCGACCCCGTGGCCCGAGACCCAGACCCGCGGCGACAGCGCCTGCGCCTGCGTCGCCGTGAGGCTGAGCGCCGCGGCCGTCGTCGCGAGCGCCAGGAACGCCTTGATCATGAGCTCCTCCCGTGTGGACACCAAACCATGCCGGCCTGCCTGGCCCACGGCCAAGCTCGCGCATTTGGCGACGCGAGACAATCGCGGGCTTTCGCGGCGGGTTTGGGAGAATTGGGCGCTGGGCGCAACCTGCCCGGTGGACGTCGCTTGCGGGAAGGAAGCTGGGATGTGGCGGACGGGATGGCGAGCCGGGGCGCCGCGCGGCGCGGGCGACGTGGTCGTCGCCGCTCTGGCGCTGGGCCTGCTGGCGGGCTGTCATCCGGCGACCGCCCAGGACGGCGCAGGCAGCTGCGCGCCGCCCCCGCCCTGGCTGGAGCAGAACGCCAAGCCCGGCCAGCCGGCGGCGGAGTTCGCCGCGTGCCTCCGGGACCAGGCCTACGAGACCCGCAACCTGGCGGTCCCGGCGCAGTCGACCGCCCCGGGCATCATCGCCCAGTGTCACGTACGGGTTGATCGCTTCGAGGGCGTGACCGCCGATCCGAGCGAGACCGGATCGGATCAGCAACGCCAGGCCGCCGAGCAGGACGCCGAGCAGCAGGCGACCGCCGCCATCACCCAGTACCGGCGCTGCGTCGGCCGCTAGCTGACGCGACGGCTTCCCTTCGCCGCGACTCGGGCCGATGATCCGCAGGACAACCGGAGAGAGATTCATGCGGGCTGTGATGATGGCGCTGACCCTTCTTGGCATGGCGGGCGTCGCAAGCGCCCAGGACCGCGACAACGCCTCGCCGAACGGGGAAATCCGGATGGACCAGTCGCCAGCCCCCGAGCCCGGCGGCGCCCGCAAGCAGGCCGAGATCGCGATCCGCCAGGGCCTGGCCGACCCGGCCGCCGCCCAGTTCCGCGCCGAGCGCGCGACCGAGGTGGCTTCGGTGAAACGCGGCGCGTTCGGGAGCCGGATCGAGGGGCCGGTCTCGATCGTCTGCGGCCAGTACAACGCCAAGGACCGGACCGGCGCCTATGGCGGCTACGCCTGGTTCTTCGTCGCGATCAAGCGCGGCGTGGTGCTGTGGTCCGACGTCGACACGGCCGCCGACGGAGCGGGCGCCGGCTACTACGGCTGCAAGGGCGCCGGCCTCGCCAGCTAGACGGCGCGGCTGGAGCGTGAGTTCGACGGGGCCAACCTCGACCGTCACCCCGGCCGAAGCGTTGCGAAGAGCCGGGGCCAGACGGGCCGCCGCCCAGCTGGAGTTCGTCTTGGAACCGGAGGGTCCGGCCCCGGCTCGGCCTTGCAGGCCGTCCGGGGTGACGAAGCTGACGTCAGAGTCCAGCTCAACCCGACCCGTCCTAGTTCAGCTCTTCCAGCAGCTTGCGCGGGCCGGCCATGTGGCCCTCCGGCGGGTCGGTCCGATAGACCAGCTCCCAGTTCGCCTGATACTTGTGAGCGTCGTATTTGTCCGGCTTGTTGCCCGGCGCGCCCAGCACCACGACCAGGTCCAGCCGCCTGAGCTCGGAGCCATTGAGGCTGTCGAGGAAGTGCCTGACATTGTAGCCGCCGGCGGAAAAGCCGTAGATCGCGGTGACCGACGTGTCCTTGCGGAATTCCGAGAGCGCGAGCTTGGTCTGGGCGCTGCCCTCGATGGCCACGCCGGCGATATCCAGCACCTCGTCGTCGTAGCCGCGGCGATGGGCGTATTCGATCGCGGACGGCTCGTCGAGCGCGCCGCGCGGCCAGTCCTTGCCGTCGTAGTGACCGGCTTTCCCGCGCAGGATCAGCATCGTCGGCATTGGCGCAGCCCCTTGGTGTGGGCGATCAGCCTACCAAAGTCGGCGGCCGGGCGCACTTGTCCGCGCGCCGACGCCGCACGTTCCGCGCGGACTGGGAAATCCGCTAAGACGGCGCGGGCGGATCGCCGCCCTCGGAGCAAGACCATGCCTAAGACCATCGTCGTCGTCGGGTTCGGGCCCGGCATCTCCACCGCCGTGGCCGAGAAGTTCGGGGCCGAGGGGTTCGCTGTCGGGCTGGTGGCCCGCAACGCGGCGCGACTGGCCGAGGGCGTCGCCGCGCTGAAAGCCAAGGGCGTCGCCGCGGGCGGCTATGTGGGCGATGCGTCCGACCCGGCCTCGATCCGCGCGGCGATCGGCAAGGCCCGCGCCGAGCTCGGCCCGCTCACGGCGCTGCACTGGAACGCCTATGGCGGCGCCGAGGCGGGCGACCTGATGGCCGCAGACCCGGCCGTGGTCGGCCGCGTGTTCGACGTCGCGATCGTCGGACTGCTGGCCGCCGTGCAGGAGGCCTTGCCGGACCTCAAGGCCGCGGGCGATGGCGCGGTGCTGGTCACCAACGGCGCGTTCGGCGAGCTCACGCCGCAGGTGGACGCCGTGGCGGTTTCGCTGAAGTCCATGGGCCTGGCGCTCGGCAACGCGGCCAAGCACAAGCTGGTCGGCCTGCTGGCGGCGCAGCTGAAGGCGGAGGGCGTCCATGTCGGCGAGGTGATGGTCGCCGGCGCCGTCAAGGGCACCGCCTTCGCCGCCGGCGGCCCCGGCATCGACGCCGGCGCGATCGCGCAGAAGTTCTGGGACCTCTACCGCGGCCGGGACGCGGTCCGCGATCGGATCGCCTGACGTCGCCGGGGGGACTTCGGGCGGTCGCTGCGACGGGCGCCGTGGAGGCCGCGCTCCGCGCTTCCGGCGTCGGCAAGGGGTTGAAACAGATCAATTCTCAACCCGCCATAGTTTCGCCCTAGCGGATCGGCGAGCGGGGCCTCGCGCCGGCGAAACGCCATGTTATAGGCAAAAACATGGTTATCCTGATCGACCAGTTGGCGGCGCAGAGCACCGCGGCCGCCGTATCGTCGGCCAGCGCCGCGTGGTGGACGCTGGGGGCGACGATCTTCGCGGCCGTCAGCAATGTCGCGGTGCTGGTCTACATCTTCGCCAACCAGAACCGGCAGGAGCGCGAAGCGCGGCGCCGGCGGGTCAGGATCGCGCGGATGAACCTGGTGAACGGGGTCGACGCGCTCGAGCGGGCCGAGAACCTGTTGCTGGAGCACGGCGCCGCCGAGCGGGTGCACAAGGGCGATGTCGCCGCCCTTGTCGGCAGCGCGCGGACCAGCTTCGAGATGGTGCTGGTGTCGGACGTGTTTCACCGCGAGCTGCGCGAGACCGCCCGCGCCGCCGACGACATCGCCCGCCTGATGGGCGTGCGGATGGACCAGACCGACCGGCCCTGGGTGACGGCCAGCGAGGTGATCGGCGGCCTGCACCACGAGATCAAGCGGCTGGCGGCGGCCAGCGCCAAGCTCTCGCACGAGGCGACCCTGGTCGAACGGATCGAGAAGCTGGCCTATGGCGCCATGGACGACGAGGCGCTCACCCGGCCGCCGGTCACGCCGACACGGCGGCCGCGCACGCTGAGTTCGTAGCGGGCGACGCGGTCTCTCGCGCCGCAGCCCGACCCCTCGCCTTCCCATGAGGTTCGGGCGTCACTAGGCCGCCACCGCCTTGCGCAGCTCTTCCATCCAGGTCCAGCGCGGGTCGGGGCCATTCGGGACCGTGAGCATGGTGTTGGCGACGTAGGCGGCGGCCACACCGCTCTCGGGATGGGCGAAGCCGATGCGGCCGCCGGCGCCGGCGTGGCCGAAAGAGCCCGGCCCCAGCATCGGGTTCACGTCGCGGGCGAACTCGTAGCCGAGGCCGTAGGCTGTCGGCGCGCCGAACTGCAGCTTGCCGAGGTCGCCGGCCGGCGACATGGCGCCGGTGCGCAGGGTGCGGGCGTTTTCCACCGTCTCCGGCTTCAGGATCCGCACGCCGTCCACCTCGCCGATCATCGCCGCGTACATCCGGGCCAGCGAGGCGGCGTCGGTGACGGCGTTTCCGGCCGGCAGTTCGGCCGCGCGGCCGGCGCGGTTGTTCATGTCCTCGATCAGTTCGCCGGTCTGCTTGAACGAGTGCAGCACCACCTGGGCCAGCCGCGTCGACGTGTCGACGCCCATGCCGGCGATCAGGGCGGTGAGCTGGTCGATGGTGGGGCCCGGCGTCGGCGAGAAGTGCGGGGCGACGCGCGGCTCCTCGGCCTCCGGCAGGCCGATCCAGAAGTCGAGCCCGAGCGGCTCGGCGATCTCTTCGGCGAACACTTGGGAGACTCGCTTGCCGCTGACCCGGCGCACGACTTCGGCCAGCAGCGAGCCGTAGGTGACCGGGTGGTAGTGGCACGAGGCGCCCGGTTTCCAGACTGGTTCCATCGCCGCCAGCGTCGGCACGTGCCGCTCCGGGATCAGCAGGTCGGCCGAGCTGACCCCGCTGTCCGGCTCGACGCCGGGCAGGCCGACCGAATGGCTCATCAGGTGCCAGATGCGGGCGTCGCCCTTCCCGCCGGCCGCGAACTCGGGCCAGTAGTCGGCGACCCTTGCCTCGTAGTCGATCAGCCCGCGCTCGGCGAGCCGGTGCACCACCGCGGCGGTCGCGCCCTTGGTGCACGACATGATGATGGTGATCGTCTCCTGGCCATAGGGCCGGTCGTTCACCTTGTCGCGCCCGGCCCAGAGGTCGACCACCTTGTGGCCGTGACGGTAGACGCAGAGCTGGCCGCCGCCCTCGTCGGCGGCCTGGGCGTGGGCGAAGGCGTCGCGCACGCCCTCGTATCCGCGGGCCGCGTAACCGCTGGCGTCCATCCGATCCCTCTCCGCGCTGATCCTGCCATCACTGTAGCGGTCAACGGCGGAAGAGCCAGCCGGCGATGCGCCAGCGGGCGCGCCGTCAGCCCGTCGGCGGGCCGGCCAGGTACTGCGCGTCGGTGACGTGCTCCATCCAGTCGACCATGCGGCCGTCCAAGGCTTCCTGGATGGCGATGTGGGTCATCGAGGTGGTGGGCGTGGCGCCGTGCCAGTGGCGGTGGCCGGGCGGGCACCAGATCACGTCGCCGGGACGGATCTCGACGATCGGCTCGCCTTCGCACTGGGTCCAGCCGCAGCCGGCGGTGACCACCAGGATCTGGCCGAGCGGGTGGGTGTGCCAGGCCGAACGGGCGCCCGGCTCGAAGGTGACGCTGGCGCAGGCGACCCGGGCCGGCGCCTGGGCCGCATGCAGCGGATCGATACGCACCTGTCCGGTGAAATACTCGGCCGGCCCTCGGGCCGAGGGCTGCGTGCCGCTGCGCTTCAGTTCCATCGTGGTCTCCTTGGTCCGGCCCGTGTCAGCGCGCGGCGTTGTCCGTCGTCGCGCGTCGCTCGCGCCGCGTCAGGGGCGGCCGGTGAGCGAAGCCGACTATGGCATGCGCGGCCCGAACGGCACGACCTTGTTGGCGGCGTCGTGGCCGATGTCGGCGCGGCCGAGGTAGGGGATGCCAGCGCGGGCGCACCAGTAGCGAGCGACCTCCTCCTCGGTCTGGCGGAAATCGGGATCGTTCTCGGGGATCGCGCTGCAGCGGCCGAGGCGCAGGCCGGCGATGCGGCGCATGGCCGGGTTGCTGGTGAGCTGGAACAGCAGCCGGTCGATCCGGTACATGTACTCGCCCACCTCCTCGAGCATCAGCACGTGGCCGGCGAGGTCGGGCTGCCACGGCGTGCCGAGCATCGAGGCCAGCATGACGAGGTTGAACGCCGCCGCGGGCCGTGGATCGGCCGCCAGGCTGGGCTCCAGCGCGGCCGGATCGCGGTGCGTCAGCCAGGCCAGCGACCGCGCGACCGCCGCCTCGCCATCTTCGCGCAGGATGTCCTGCGGGATCGGACCGTGGACGAGGTGGTCGAATCCCTGGCTGTGCAGCGCCGCCAGCAGCGCGCCGCCGTCGCTGTAGCCCAGCCAGGTCTTGTTCCGGGCGGCGCGGCCGAGGGCGGGCAACACCTGCTCGATCAGCCGGCCCGCGCCATAGCCGCCGCGAGCGAACCAGACCGCGTCGTGATCCTCGCTGCCCGCGACCTCGATCAGCGCCGCGGCGCGCGCGGCGTCGTCGCCGGCGAAGTGGCCGGACGAGAGGAAGCACTGCGGGTGGAAGTAGATTTCCGGCGGCCGGTCCGGATAGAGCCGCGCCACGAGCGCCCGCACGCGGTCGGGGACCTCGGGCGAAAGGCGCGAGGACGGGGCGACGACGGCGATGCGAAGCGGCTCGCTCATTCAGGCGGCGCGGCGCAGTTCACGGCGCCGCATTGCTCTCCCCTCACTCGCCCCATTAGGGTCAGGCATGATTCCGGAGAAAAGTTACTTCTTCTGCGGCGTTGGCGGCAGTGGGATGACGCCGCTGGCGCTGATCGTCCAGGCGCGAGGCGCGAAGGTGGCCGGCTCCGACCGGGCGCTGGACCAGGGGCGCAATCCCGAGCGCTTCGCATTCCTGCGCTCGCGGGGCGTGGCCCTGCGCCCGCAGGACGGCTCCGGCCTGACCGGCGGTGAGCAGACCCTCGTGGTCTCGGCCGCGATCGAGGAAACGATACCGGACGTCGCCGCCGCCCGCCGCGTCGGCGCGCCGATCGTCACGCGCGCCCAACTGCTGGCCGAGCTGTTCAACGCCGCGAAGACCAGCGTCGGCGTCGCCGGCACCAGCGGCAAGTCGACCACGACGGCGATGATCGGCTGGATCGCCGCCAGCGCCGGTCTCGATCCCACGATCGTCAACGGCGCGGAGATGAAGAACTTCGCCACCGCCGACGTCCCGTTCGCCAGCGCCAAGGTGGGCGCGGGCGGCGCCTTCATCGCCGAGGTCGACGAGAGCGACGGCTCGATCGCGCTTTATTCGCCGACGGTGGCGGTGGTGAACAACATCTCGCTCGATCACAAGTCGATGGAGGAGCTGCGCGCGCTGTTCTCCGGCTTCGCCGCAAAGGCGCAGCGCGTGGTGCTGAACCTGGACAACGCCGAGACCGCCTCGCTTGCGGCGGGACTCGATCCCGCCGGCGTGGCGACCTTTTCGCTAAGCGACAGCGCCGCCGACTTCCTGGCCGGACCGCGCACGCCGACGCCGGGCGGGACCCGCTTCGCGGTGACCGCGCGTGGGACCGGCAGGACCGCCGACGTCAACCTGCGCACGCCGGGCGAGCACAACGCCGCCAACGCCCTCGCGGCGATCGCAGCGGCCGACGCCCTGGGCGTGGACCTGGCGACCGCCGCCGCGGCGCTGGGCCAGTTCAGCGGCGTCAAGCGGCGGATGGACGTGCTGGGCGAGGCCGCCGGCGTCACCGTGATCGACGACTTCGCGCACAACCCGGACAAGATCGCCGCGACGTTGGACACGCTGCACGCCTATCCGGGGCGGCTGTTGATGATGTTCCAGCCGCACGGCTACGGACCGCTGAAGCTGATGGGCGAGGCGTTCGTGGATTGCTTCGCGAGCCACATGGCGGCGGACGACGTGCTGGTGATGACCCCGCCGGTCTACTTCGGCGGCACCGCCGACCGCAGCGTCGGCAGCGCGGAGATCGCCGCCGCGATCGCTGCGCGCGGTCGCGACGCCGCCGCCCTGCGCGACCGCCCCGCCTGCGGGGCCCGATTGCTGGAGCTGGCCAGGCCAGGCGACCGCATCCTGATCATGGGCGCTCGCGACAACTCGCTCTCGACGTTCGCCGGCGAACTCCTGGCGGCGCTGGGAAAGCGCGGGGCCTAGTTCCCCCAGCGAGCGCCGCTGATGGCGCAGAACCCTCGTCAGCAGCGCTGATACCCCCACCCCCGACCCCTCCCCGCAGGGAGGAGGGGAGACTGCCCAAGCCCCGCCGGTCCGGCTCTTGCAGCGAGCGCCTTGTCCGCCGATCGAGCGGTCAGTTCGGCGCAGCGACTTCCCGCCACAGGCGAGGTTGTTTGACGACGGGCCGAACTGCCTCGATGGTCATCGGGACGGGTGAGGCCTGTTATGATCTACGTCTATATTGCGCTTCTTGGCGTCATTGCCCTCGGCGGACTTGGCCTGACGGGGACTGATCTACGGCGTTTCGAAACACCTCGAAGGCGACGACATCTAAGATCAGGCCGGGTCGAACTCGCTGACCAGATGCCCTGGCGCCACTTCGCGCAGCTGCGGCACATAGACCGGCGCGCCCGGCGGGCCGAGCCTGGACGGCAGGAACCTCAAACTGGCGCGCGGATCGAGCGGGCTGGGCGGCTCGCCCTCGAGCCGCACGCGCTGGCGGGCTCGTTCGCGCACCGGATCGGGGATCGGCGCCGCCGACAGCAGGGCCTTGGTGTAGGGGTGCTGCGGCGCGGCGTAGAGCTGCTCGCGGGTCGCCAGCTCCATCACCCGGCCAAGGTAGAGCACCAGCACCCGGTGGCTGATCTCGCGCACGACCGCCAGGTCGTGGCTGATGAACATCATCGCCAGGCCCATGTCCTTCTGCAGCTCGATCAGCAGGTCGATGATCTGGGCGCGGATCGAGACGTCGAGCGCCGAGACCGCCTCGTCGCAGATCACCAGCTGCGGCTGCAGGATCATCGCCCGGGCGATGCCGACGCGCTGGTTCTGGCCGCCGGAGAGTTCGTGCGGGTAGCGGTTGACCAGCTCGGGCGAGAGGCCGGCGCGCTGCATCATCTTCGCCGCCTCCGCCTCGCGTTCGGTGCGGCCGAGCTCCGGCTTGAACACCCGCAGCGGCTCGGCGATCGAAGTCGCCGACGGTGGCGCGCGGATCGAGGCTGGCCAGCGGGTCCTGGAACACGATCTGCATGTCCCTGCGCGCGGCCCGCAGGGTCTCCTGTTCCGCCCCGGTGATGTCGCGGCCCAGCACGGTCACCGCGCCGCCGGTGGCCGGCAGCAGGTTGAGCACGGCGCGCGAAAGGGTGGACTTGCCGCAGCCGCTCTCGCCGACCACGCCCAGCGTCTCGCCCTTGCGGATCTCGAAGCTGACGCCATCGACGGCGCGCAGCTGCTTGCGCGGGCCGAACAGGGAGCCGGCGACGGGGAACCACACCTTGATGTCGTCGCCCTTGACCACCACCGGCGCGCCCTCCGGCGTCGGCTGCAGCACCGGGCGACCGCCGCGGTCGTCGCGGTCGAGGCGGGGGATCGCCTCCAGCAGGCTGCGGGCATAGGGGGTCTGGGGATTGGCGAACAGGCTGACGGCGTCGCCCTCCTCGACATAGGCGCCGTCCTTCATCACGCAGACGCGGTCGGCCAGGCGGGCGATCACGCCCATGTCGTGGGTGATCAGCACCATCGCCGCGCCGGTCTCGCGCTTGAGGTCGGCCATCAGGTCGAGGATCTCGGCCTGCACCGTCACGTCGAGCGCGGTGGTGGGCTCGTCGGCGATCAGCAGGTCCGGGCCGCAGGCCATCGCCGCGGCGATCATCACCCGCTGGCGCATGCCGCCGGACAGCTCGTGCGGATATTGCCTGAGGCGCCGCTTCGCGTCCGGAATGCGCACCTTCTCCAGCCACAGCTGCGCGTGCGCCATCGCCGCCCTGGCGTCCATGCCGAGGTGCAGCCGCAGCGGCTCGGCGATCTGCTCGCCGATGCGAACGTGCGGGGTCAGCGCGGTGAGCGGATCCTGGAAGATCATCGTCATCTTGGAGCCGCGGATGTCGTTCAGCTGGCCCGGCTTCAGCCCAAGCAGCTCCTTGCCCTTGAACCTGGCCGACCCCTCCGCCCGCCCGTTCTGCGCCAACAGACCCATCACCGCCATGAAGGTCTGGCTCTTGCCCGACCCGCTCTCGCCGACCACCCCCAGGCATTCGCCGCGTCCGACGTTGAGCGAGACCCCGCGCACCGCATCGACCACGCCGTCATGCGTCTGGAACCGGACGGTGAGTTTCTCGACCGCCAGGATCGGATCGGCTTGAAGTCATCGGGGGAATTGTGAGTCCTGTACCAGGGTTGCGACGCTATAGCGGGGCACGGAGCGGCGATGAAGACAAGCTCGCATCGGGCCGCGGGCGAATGACGACGGCGAACGCCGAACCGGGCGGCGCGACGGCGCCGCAGGCTGTGCGCGACGCGGCCGGGCGACTGATGCGCTGGTTCATGGACCAGGCGCTGCCGATCTGGTGGGAGCGCGGCGCGGACCTCGCCGGCGGCGGCTACTTCGAACGGTTGAACCTCGACGGGACGGCGGCCGACCTGCCGCGGAGGCTGCGGGTGCAGGCGCGGCAAGCCTACGTCTTCGCGCTGGCCGAGCGCCTCGGCTGGCCCGGCCCAGCGGCGCAGGCGCACCAGCACGGACTGGACGCGGTGCTGGCGGGGCGCAGCGAGGATGGACTCTACGGCGGCTATCCCCGGTCCGCCGCGGCGCTGGACGGCATGGGCCTGCTTTACGAGCAGGCGTTCGTGCTGCTGGCCTTGGCGTCGGCGCAGGCGCGGTCGGGCGACGCCGCGCTGGAGGCGGAGGCGCGGCGGCTGCGCGAGCAGCTCGACGACTTCGCCGATCCGCTGGGCGGCTATCGGGAGCGTCCGGGCGTCGCGACGCCGCTGTTCGCCAACCCGAATATGCATCTGTTCGAGAGCTTCCAGGCCTGGTCGGCGATCTCGGACGACCCGGTGTGGAGCGGGCTGGCGGCCGGACAGGCCGAGCTGGCGCTCGACCGGCTGATCGATCCGGAGAACCGGGCCCTCGGCGAACGGTTCGGGCCGGACTGGTCGCGACCGAAGGCCCGCGCCGACCACGTGGTCTGGCCGGGCCACCTCTACGAGTGGGCCTGGCTGCTGATGGACTGGCGGGACGCCGACGCGGTGACGCTGGCCGAGGCGCTGCGGCTGGTCGAGGTGGCCGAACGCAACGGTGTCGACGCCCGCGGCTTCGCGATGTTCGCGCTGGACGACACCCTGCGCCCGCTCGACCGCGGCGCGCGGCTGTGGTCGCAGACGGAACGGATCCGCGCCTGCGCCAGGGCCGCCGCGCTGACGGGGGACGAGCTGCTCTGGAACGCCACCGCACAGGCCTGCGCCGCCCTGGAGGCGTTCCTCCAGACGCCCACGCCGGGCCTGTGGCGCGACTGGCGGGACGCCGGCGGCGCGTTCCGCGAGGAAGCCGCGCCGGCCTCGTCGCTCTACCACATCGCCGGCGCGATCGCGGAGCTGGCCCGGCTCGCCTGACGCGCGGTTGACAGCGGGCGCGCCCCGAACATTGCTACGCTTGCGACGTGACACCGCGGAGATGAATGCGCATGCGATCGCTGGCCTGCGCGCGCGCCCTGATGCCGGCATGCCTGGCGGAGGCGTGCCTGGCGGCCGCCTGCCTGGCGCCGGCCGGAGCGTCGGCCGCCCCAAACCGGGTCTGGATCTCCGGCCATGGCGTCGATCAGGCCGGCTGCGGGGCCCCGGCGAGCCCCTGCCGCAGCCTGCAGTTCGCGCACGACACGGTCGCGGCCGGCGGGGAGATCGATATCCTCGATCCGGCCGGCTACGGCGCGGTGACGATCACCAAGGCCGTCAGCATCGTCAACGACGGGGTCGGGGCCTCCGGCGTGCAGGCGACCAGCGGCGCGGCGATCACGATCAACGCCGGCGCCGCCGACTCGGTGTTCCTGCGCGGTCTGGTGATCGACGGCGTGCAGGGGCAGGCCACGGATGGAATCCAGTTCAACTCCGGCCGTACGCTGTTCATCTCGAACTGCACCGTGCGCCACTTCGCCAGCAACGGCGTGCTGATCCAACCCACGGCGGGCGTCGTCAGCGTCACGATCGTCAACAGCCTGTTCGCCGAGAACCTCGACGGCATCAACTCGAACTTGCCGACCGGCTCGACCGCCAACCTGGTCGAGACCCTCGACCGGGTGATCGCCACCCGCAACGCCGCCTACGGCGCGCTCGTGGAGCTGCAGCGGACCGGAACCGCGAAGGTGGCGGTCCTGCGCTCCGTGTTCAACGACAACCAGATCGAGGGCCTGGGCGCCGGAAACCTCAGCCTCAGCGGCGTCGATGTGTGGCTCGTCGTCGACGAGAGCCACTTCGACGCCAACGGTTCGTTCGGGCTGGAGGCGGATGCGCGCACCGAGGTTCACCTCAGCCGCTCGGTGTTGGACCTCAACGGCAGCTACGGCCTCGAGAACTCGACGTGTTGCGAGGGCAAGATCTACACGTCCGGCGACAACCACATCGACGGCAATGTGACCGGCGCGGTCAGCGGCGTGACGCCGACGCTGGAGCCGCTCAGCTAGCTCACGATGCGTTTGGGTGCGATCAGCAGCTTTGCGCCCCCTCCGTCACTCGCTGCTGTCGCAGCGAGCGCCACCTCCCCCGTTTCGCTGCGCTACACGGTGGAGGAGGAGATGGCGCTGACCTTGCTCCTCCACCGTCCCGAAGAGGACGGGGGAGGTGGCAGACCGCGAAGCGGGCTGACGGAGGGGGCGCAAGCGCAGCGACCGTTTCCACCCGACTCCAACGCCCTCTAACTCACGCCGGCGCCATCGTCGCGTTGGGGCGCGCGGGCTGGCGGGGGACGCCTGGGGCGTCGTCCAGCAGCCCCATGTCGGCCAAGCGTCGCCCGCAGCGCGGCGTCGAGCGGCGTATGCGGCTCCTCGCCGAGGAAGCGGACCAGCTTGGCGTTGTCGAGGCCGATCGGCCGCTCCCAGAGGTAGCGCATCTCCAGCAGCTCGCGGAACGTCTCGTTGAACGGCGCGGCGAGGCGCACGACGATCCAGGGGAAGGTCCGGATCGGCAGCTTCGGATTGGCCGAAGCCCGCCGCATGGCCTCGCCGAGCGCCTGGCCGTCCTCGACCCACTGGCCGCGGAAGTGGAACACCTCGTAGGCGCCCAGGCGGTCCTCGGCGTCGACCAGCCGGGCCAGCGTCTCGCCAAGGTCGGGCATGTAGGCGAAGGCGTGCGCGGCCGGGCCCGGGGCGAAGACGCCCGTCAGCCGGCCGCCGCTTTTCTGCGCCAGCCACGCCAGCGCGCTGTTGGGGGCGGCGGGGCCGAAGAAGTCTCCGGCGCGCAGGATCAACACCTTTACGCCGTCCCGCTCGGACGCCTCGCGCAGCCGCCGCTCCATTTCGACCCGGATCGCGCCCTTGCGCGTGACCGGGACCTGCGGGGCGTCCTCGCCGATCATGGGGCCGGCGTCCGGGGCATAGTTGTAGACGTTGCCGGGAATGACCAGGCGCGCGCCGGACGCCTTGGCGGCGGCGATCGCGTTCTCGGCCATCGGCAGCACCGTGCCCTTCCAGTTGCGGTAGCCGGGCGGGTTCACGGCGTGGACGATCAGCTGGACGCCCTTGGCGGCGGCGACCACGCTGGCGCGGTCCATCGCATCGCCCTGCAGCCAGTCGATCGGCGTGCGCGCGCCCAGCTTGGCGACGGCGGCGACCGGGTCGCGGGCGAGCGCCCGGATGGTCCAGCCGTGCTTGATCAGCGCCTGGGTGGCGTGGGCGCCGAACGAGCCGGTGGCGCCGAGGACGAGGGCGGTCTTGGTGTCGGACATTGGGGGTCGCTCCGTGTTTGTGGAGCGCGGTATGCGCCGCCCGGCCGGCATACGAAATTGACTGAATCCGTGGCTTCTCTATACGTTTTCGTATGGATAGCTGGGATCACTACCGCACCCTGCTGGCGGTGCTGGCCGAAGGCAGCCTTTCGGGCGCGGCGCGGACGCTGGGGCTGAGCCAGCCCACGGTCGGCCGGCACATCGAGACGCTGGAGGCCGAACTCGGCGCGCCGCTGTTCACCCGTTCGGCCGGCGGGCTGGCCCCGACCGAAGCGGCGCTGGCGTTGCGGCCGCACGCCGAGACCATGGCCGCGGCGGCCGAGGCGCTGGTGCGCACCGCCTCCGGCGAGCGCGACGCGGTGCGCGGCGTCGTGCGGATCACCGCCGCCGACGTGGTCGGCGTCGAGGTGCTGCCGCCAATCCTGACCGGCTTCCACGAGACCTATCCGGAGGTCACGATCGAACTGGCGCTGACCAACCGCCAGGAGGACCTGCTGCGCCGCGAGTCCGACATCGCCGTGCGCATGGTGCGCCCGACCCAGGGCGCGCTGCTGGCCAGGCGGGTCGGCGCGGTGCGGCTCGGCCTCTTCGCCCACCGCCGCTACCTCGAGGCGCACGGCGTGCCCGAGCGGCTGGACGACCCTGCCTTCGCCGCCATCGGCTTCGACCGCGACATCGAGATGATGCGCTCGCTGAACGACCGCCAGCTCCATTTCGACCGCGAGTCGTTCGCCTTCCGCTCCGACAACGACCTGGCGCAGCTGGCGGCGCTGCGGGCGGGGTTCGGCATCGGCGCCTGCCAGATCACCCTCGGCCGGCGCGATCCCGACCTGGTGCAGGTGCTGGAGGACCAGTTTCGCTACGAAATGGAGGTCTGGGTCGCCATGCACGAAGACCTCAAGACCAGCCGCCGCATGCGCCTGATGTTCGACTGGCTGGTCGAAGGTCTGGGGGAATACGTGCGGGGATGAGACCCTCGCTGACATCCCTCCCCTTCATGGGGAGGGACAGCGATGCGCAGCATCGCAGGGTGGGGGAGTCTGATGAAGCGCGCCGGCGTCGACAGCAATCGTTGTCGCGTCGAAGAGCCCCACCCGTCCGGCGCTTCGCGCCGTCCACCCTCCCCATGAAGGGGAGGGAGGGGGCTGGCCCCTACTCCTCGGCCTCTTCCTTCTCGTCGCGGGCGCCCATGGCGCGTTCGGCGATGCGGGCCGACTTACCGCGGCGGTCGCGCAGGTAGTAGAGCTTGGCTCTCCGGACCGCGCCGCGGCGCTTGACCTCGATGCTCTCGATCATCGGCGACAGCACCGGGAACAGGCGTTCCACGCCTTCGCCGAAGCTGATCTTGCGGACCGTGAAGCTCTCCTGCAGGCCGCCGCCGGCCCGGGCGATGCAGACGCCTTCGAAGGCCTGGATCCGCTCGCGCTCGCCTTCCTTGATCCGCACGTTGACGCGCACCGTGTCGCCGGGCGCGAAATTCGGGATCTTCTTGCCGGCGGTGAGGCGCGCGGCCTCTTCCTTTTCCAGCTCTTCAATCACGTTCATCGTCATCTCCTACCGGGCTTGACGCGCCCTTTGCCTGTTGATTGGCGAGATGGGCGGCCCAGAGGTCCGGACGCCGCTCCCGCGTTGCCTTCTCACGCTCGGCCCTGCGCCAGGCGGCCACGTCGCCGTGGTGGCCCGACAGCAGCACCTCGGGGATCTGAAGCCCCTCGAACGTCCGCGGCCTCGTATATTGCGGATGCTCGAGGAGATGGTCCTCGAAACTCTCTTCACTCAAGCTCGCGGCCTCGCCCAACACGCCGGGCAGCAGCCGCACGCACGCCTCGATCGTCACCAGGGCCGCCGCCTCGCCGCCGGCGAGCACCGCGTCCCCGACGGAGACCTCCTCGAACCCGCGGGCGTCGATCAGCCGCTGGTCCACCCCCTCGAAGCGGCCGCAAAGGACGATCAGGCCGGGGCCCTTCGCCCATTCGCGCACCTTCGCCTGGGTGAGGGGCCGGCCCCGGGCGCTCATGCACAAAAGCGGACGACCATGGCGCCCCACGCTATCCAGCGCCGAGGCGATCACGTCCGCCCGCATCACCTGGCCGGGCCCCCCGCCAGCGGGGGTGTCGTCCAGGAAGCCGCGCTTATCTTTGGAAAACCCCCGAATGTCCACCGTTTCCAATCGCCACAGCCCCCGCTCGCGCCAGCCTGAGCCGATCAGCGAGACGCCGAGCGGGCCGGGAAAGGCCTCGGGGAACATGGTCAGGACGGTGGCGGTGAAGGGCATGGCCGGGACGGCTATTGCGCCAACTTCAATCCGCACCATCGCTCGAAGTGACGATAATCGCGGTCTCGAGCGATCAACGGCACGTCCGCGTCGATGCAGCACTGGGCGATGAGCGCGTCGGCGAACCGCGCTCTCAGGCCTTTCTCGATCAGCAATCTGCGATGCCGCCCGGCCCGATGCCACAGACCTTCATCGATCGACAGGACTGGCGTCTGAGCCAACAGACTCTCGAGCGCCGGGTTCGCGACAGCGCCAGCCCGCAGCTCGGTTATCACCGGGGGCGCCAGCACCAGCTGGTGCGTGTCCATCGCCTGATCGATCAGATCGATGTCGGCGCCGGCCTCACCATGCAAGTAGCCGATCAGGCTGCTGCTGTCGGCGGCGATCACTTGACGTCGCCGTGCTCGTCGAACTCTCGATCCTCACGCAACTCGTCGAGGTCGATGTCGAACTTCACCTTGCCTTTCAAGGCTCTGAGCTGGTCGTAGAACGACTGGCGCGCCAGCCTCTCCAGGGCCACGCGCAAGGTCTCGGTCACTCCCTCGCCGGTGTAGGCCTGCGCCGCCGCCAGGGTTTTGGCAGGCACGAAAGCCGTGATCTTGCGCATTTCGCTCATACGGCGATCAATGCCATATCGGAGCGCCAGCGGCAAGACTGGCGCCATCTGCCGGCAATTCGCGCCGGGGGGGGCGTCAGAAGGCGTGCTTGAGATCGTCGGTCGAGGTCACCTGCCAGGCGCCGGTCGCGCCCTTGCGCAGCGTCACCACCCAGGGTCCGCGCGTCAGTCTCAGGACACCGGTGTCCGCGTTCGGGGCCAGGAACGCCTCGTAGGCGCGCGCCTCGTCGCCGGCCTTGTTCACCCCCGGGCGGCCGAGGGCGAGCACCGCGACAGGGTCGTCGCCGCCCATCGCCGTCCAGCCAAGGCCGCTGACGAAAGCGCCCATGCCCGGGCACCAGCGCCAGTCGGCGGCGGACTTGCTGCGCAGGTTGTCCGCCTCTTCGTCGGTGTAGCCGGACACGTCGGCCGGATTGATCACCTTGCTGTACGACGCGAGCGACATCTCCTTGACGCCGCCCGCCGTCTGCCAGGCCTTGTCGGATCCGGCGGCATGGATCGCGGTGAGCGCCGCGCGAGCGATCTGGCACTCGTCGGCCGCGGGCCTGGCCATGTCGGCGTCGCCCTGCGCGGCGACGGCCGCCTGCTGCTGGGATTTCTGGTGCGACAGGTACATGAAGCCGCCGTAGAGGACGCTCCCCGTGAGGAGGCCCAACGCGATCGGGACGAGATGCCGAAAGGGCGACGGGCGGGGAGCGGCCGGCTTCACGGCGCCGGTTTGATTGTCGGGCTGATCCGTCATGACGCCTCCCCAGCAGACGCAACCCTAGCACGACCGCCCGCGGCGTCATGATCTTGCCTATCGCGGCCAATGAGCGAATGTCGCCATGCGGCCGGCGCCGCCAAGAGGGAGGACTCATGACCGTCACCGATCACCGGTTCCGCTACGAGGGCGCCGACGGGGCGCCGCTCGCCGGCTTTCGCTGGAGCAGCGGCGCGAGACCGAAGGCGGTCGTCCAGCTGGCCCACGGCGCCGGCGAGCACGCGATGCGCTACTTCGGACCGCTCACCCCGATCATCGAGGCCGGCTACATCGTCTACGCCGCCGACCACCGCGGCCACGGCATGACCTCGGGCATGACCACGCTCGGCGACTTCGGGCCGGGCGGCGCGCCGGCGGCGGTGGACGACATGGCGGTGCTGGCCAGGCTGATCCACGAGCGCGAGCCCGGTCTGCCGCTGGTGCTGTTCGGCCACTCGATGGGGGCGATGTTCGCCCAGGCCTGGCTGCTGGATCATTCCCAGCTGATCGACGCCCTCGTGCTCTCCGGCACCGCCGGGCCGTCGCCGATCCGCACCGACAGCCTGAACGCGGGCCTGCGGCCGCAGCGCACGCCTTACGACTGGCTGTCGCGCGACGAGGCCGAGGTCGACAAGTACATCGCCGATCCGTTCTGCGGCATCCGCTTCACGCCGGACTCGCAGGCCTCGTTCGTAGCGCTGCGCGAGCGGCGGCTCGACCAGGACGCGCTGGCGAAGGTGAAGAAGGGCCTGCCGGTCTACATCTTCGTCGGCGACGCCGACCCGATCAACGCCAAGCTCGAACGCCTGACCCCGCTGGTGGACGCCTACAGGGCCGCGGGGCTGAACGTGACGTTGAAGGTCTATCCCGGCGGCCGACACGAGATGCTGAACGAGACCAACCGCGCCGAGGTCGTGCGCGACCTGATGGCCTGGCTGGACCGCACGGTCGGGTAGTCCCCACTCCCGTCCCTCCTCCCTCCCCCTCGTGGGGAGGGTGGACGAGCGCAGCGAGGCCGGGTGGGGGAGTCTGACGCGACAAGGATCGTCGTCGATGGCTTTCGCACGGCCCCTCGACTCCCCCACCCTGACCGCTTCGCGGTCTGTCCCTCCCCACGAGGGGGAGGGAGGGATCTGGGGCGGTATTTCGGCAATCACCAAAATAGTGCTTGCGCGGCTTGGGAATTTCGGTATTTTGCTAGTTAGCGAAATACGGAACTTTGATGTCTGAAGTCTACAAGGCCCTGGCCGATCCGACCCGCCGGAAGATTCTCCAGCTCCTCAGGGAAAAGGAGATGACCGCCGGCGAGATCGCCGCCCACTTCGACCTCGCCAAGCCCACCCTCTCGGGACACTTCGCGGTGCTGCGCGAGGCGGGGCTGGTGGCGCCGGAGAAGGCGGGCACCACCATCACCTACCGGCTCAACGTGTCGGTGCTGGAAGAGGCGCTGCTGGCGCTGATGGACGGCTTCGGCCTCGGACGCGGCAAGGAGAAGACGCCATGAACCTGCAACGGCCGCTGAGACTGGCGGCGCTGATGACCGCCGCCAGCGCGGCGATGGGCGTCTGGGCCTGGCGCCAGCTGCCCCATGCCACGATCCCGATGAACTACGGCCTCGACGGCCACCCGCACGCCTTCCTGCCGATCTGGCAGGGCCTGGCGGTGATGCCGGCGGTGTCCGCGGGGGTCACCCTGCTGCTCGGCGCGCTGCCGCGGATCGCGCCCAACCGCAAGGGCCTCGAGGCCTCGGAGGGCCCCTACGGCCTGCTGATCATGGCGCTGGCGGCGCTGTTCATGGTCGCCCAGGCGGCGCTGATCGCCCAGGCGATCGACCCGGCGTTCGACGTGCTGCGCTGGGTGTTCCTGGCCGCCGCGGTGGTGCTGGTGCTGGTCGGCAACCTGCTCGGCAAGGTGCGCCACAACTTCGTCTTCGGGGTGCGCACCCGCTGGACGCTGGCCGACCCGCGGGTCTGGGACAAGACCCAGCGCTTTTCCGGCCGACTGATGGTGCTGGCCGCGCTGGCGCTGGCCGCGTTCGCCGCCTTCCTGCCCGACCACCCGCTGCTGATCGTCAGCCTGGTCGTGGCCGCCGCCGGACCGCCGCTGGCCGGCGCGGTCTACTCCGCCCGCATCGCCAGTGCGCCGCAAAGTTGAGCCGTTGCCCCCGCCAAAGGTGCGGCGCACCATGAACCCCGGGCGAGACAGCGAGGCCTGACGTGGCGGGGCAGCAATCGTTCGAGTTCGGCGCGTGGCGGGTCGATCCGGCCCGCGGCGCGCTGATCGCGGACGGCCGCGAGGTGCGGCTGGAGCCGAAGCTGATGGACCTGCTGGTGCTGTTCGCCGGCTCGGGCGGGCGCGTGCTCAGCAAGGACGAGATCATCGAGGCGGTGTGGGAAGGCCGGGCGATCGGCGACGACACCCTGGCCGCCGCCATCAGCCGGCTGCGCCGCGCGCTGGGTGAGACCGCCGAGCGCCCCTACATCGAGACGGTCCCCAAGCGCGGCTACCGGGTGCTGATCGACGGGGCGCCCGCGGCCTCGCACGTCGGCGCGACAGAGCGCAGGGGCGGTCCAGCGGAAGCCGAAGCCCTGGTCGAGCAGGGCCTGCGGGCGCTGGCCTCGACGGCGCCTCCCAGCCTGACGCGGGCCAGGCTGTTCTTCGAGGAGGCCGTGCGCAAGGCGCCGAACTGGGCGCCCGCCCATCAGGGCCTGGCCGAGGCGGTGATCGCCCGCCACCTCGCTGGCGGCGGGGAGCCGATGCTGGCGGCCGCCAAGGCCTCGGCGCATACGGCGGTCGCCCTGGACGAGGGCTCAGCCCCGGCCTGGTCGACCCTTGGCTTCGCGACCCTGCTGGCCGACCGCGACTTCGCCGCGGCGGACGCGGCGCTACAGCGCGCCATCGCCCTCGATCCGGACTATGCCCCGGCGCGGCTGCAGCGCGCTTTTGCCTATGCAACGGTGGGCCGCTTCGTCGAAGCCGAGCGCGAGGGCCGCAAGGCGGTCGAGCTGCAGCCCGCCTCGCTTGAAGCCCGCGGACAGCTGCTGCAGCTGCTGCTGGCGGGCCGCCGCTACCGACACGCCGCGGCCGAAGCGACCGCAGCGCTCGCGCTCGCGCCCGACGCCAGCGAAGGCTGGTACGCCAAGGGCTGGGCGCTGGTGCTGGCGGGCGATGTCGACGAAGGCCTCGAGGCGCTGCTGCGGGGCCTCGAATACTGGGGTGCGGACGCGGCGCGTATCGCCGCGCTGCGGGCGACCTACGAGGCCGACGGCCTGGCGGCGGTCGGGCGTGCGGCGGCCGACATGTTCATGCAACAGCAGGTGCTGTTCACCCGCCGGATGATGGATGTCGCCATCCTGCGCGCCCTGGGCGGCGATGCTGACGGCGCGTTCGAAGCCCTCGAGACCGCCGCCGAGCGCGACGATCCGGTGCTGCTGCTGTTTCCCTGGCTGCCCTACTTCGACGCGCTCAAGTCCGACCCGCGCTACGACCGGTTCCTGCGGCGCCTGCGCCTGGCGCGGTAGGCGGCTCCCCTCACCCGGGGGGATTGGATGGCGCCAGCTCGCGCTTTCAATTCAATCCGTTAGCGGCCCCAAGCTTTTCCCAAGCTTTCAGCAAGCTCCCCGCAAACACTTCCGGGCCGCGTCGGACGATCTTCGCATCAACCGAGGGCGACCGACGCCGGGCGACTTCGGAGGGGACGGCGCAGCCGCGCCGGCTCAACCCAGACGAAGGAGTTCCGCCATGCAAACCATCCTCGCCCGCGTCAGCGCGATCGGCCTGATCGTGCTGGTCGGCTTCCAGCTCACCGCCTTCGCCCAGGCGGCCTGGGGCGTCGCGACCCTCGGCAGCTGACCTTCCAACCCTCCATCCGTGCTCAGGAGAGATCCATCATGCAATTGCTCGCAAAGCGCGCCGGCCTTGTCGCCCTGGCCACGCTCATCGCCTTCTCCATTCTTCTGGTCGGCCAGACCCTCTGGGGCGTCATGGCCATCGCCAACGTGAAACTCACGCCCGCCGTGCCCTGGGCCGCCATGGTCATGCCGTTCGTGCTCGCCGCCCTGGTCGCCTTCCTGGCCGGCCGGATCGGACCGAACGGCGAGGCGCGCCGGGCCATGGTGCCGCTCGCGCCGGTCTCGGGCAGGGCCTGGGCCTGGTCACTGGCGGCGGGCGCCGCGGGCGTGGTCGCCGCGGCCGCGCTCTGGACCGTGATGGCTACGATCGTCCGCGTGCCGCCGAACCTGCTGCCCGACCTCAAGGGCGTGCCGCTGACCACCGCGGTCCCGATGCTGCTGGTCAGCATCGCCGCCGCGCCCCTCAGCGAAGAGATCGCCTTCCGCGGCTACGCCATGACCTTGCTGCGGCGGCGCTTCTCGCCGACCACGGCGCTGGTGATCACCTCGATCATCTTCGCCGCGGCGCACCTGACCCAGGGCCTCTATGCGCCCAAGCTGCTGGTCTACTTCCTGGCCGGCCTCGCGTTCGGCTACGTCGCCCTGCGCACCGGCTCGCTGCTGCCGGCGATGGTGGTGCACTCGCTCGCCGACCTGACCTTCTTCACCCTGGTGTGGTCGCACGACGCCGGGCGCAAGCTGCTGAGCGAGGGCGGCGCGGACGGCTGGTTCTTCTTCAACGTCGCGCTGGTCGCGGTGTTCACGCCGCTGGCGCTGCTGGGTTTCCGCCAGCTCGCCAGGGCGACCGCCAAGCCCGAGGCGACGACACGGGCGTCGGCGGCCGGGGCGCTTGCGGTCGCCTGAGTCCCGAACGCATCTAAGCCTGGGCGGCGGCCGGACATTCCGGCCGCCGCTCGCTATATAGGCCCGAGATGCCCACCACCCGGCTGCGCCCTACCCGGATCGAATACGTCGTCGACGGCGTCAGACTGCGCAGCCTGCTGTCGGCGGCCGCGCTGGACTCGATCGGCGATGCGGCCGAGCAGCGGCGCCGGGCGATCGAGATCCTGAAGGGCGCCCTCTTCCGCGGCCGGATGATCGCCAAGGAGCGGCTGGAGAATGGCGCCAGCGGGCTGGAGACCGCCCGCCTGCTGTCCGCGGTCACCGACGAGGTGATCAGCGCGCTCTACGACTTCACCACCATCCACGTGTTCCGCGCCCGCAACCCGACCGAGGGCGAGCGGCTGGCGCTGCTGGCGGTGGGCGGCTACGGCCGCGGCGCGCTGGCGCCGTTCTCCGACATCGATCTCCTCTTCCTGCGTCCCTACAAGCAGACCGCCCACGTCGAGAGCGTGATCGAGTTCATGCTCTACGCGCTGTGGGACCTCGGCTTCAAAGTCGGCCACGCCTCGCGCACCATCGACGAGTGCGTGCGGCTCTCGCGCGAGGACATCACCATCCGCACCTCGATCCTGGAAGCGCGGCGGCTGACCGGCGATGCGGCGCTGGCGCAGCAGCTGATGAAGCGCTTCCGCGACGAGGTGGTGAAGGGCACCGGCGCCGAGTTCGTCGCCGCCAAGCTGAAGGAGCGCGACGAGCGCCACGCCCGGGCCGGCGCCAGCCGCTTCATGGTCGAGCCCAACGTCAAGGAGGGCAAGGGCGGGCTCCGCGACCTGCACACCCTGTTCTGGATCGCCCGCTACCTGCACCCGGCCGACAGCCTCGACCAGCTGCTGAAGCTGGACATGTTCCAGGGCCGCGAGGTGCGGGCCTTCATCCGCGCGTTCGACTTCCTGGAGGCGGTGCGCGGCGCACCTGCACTTCGCCACCGGCCGGCCGGAGGAGCGGATCAGCTTCGACCTGCAGCCCGAGATCGCCCGGCGGATGGGCTACGCCGACCGCGGCCGCTCGGGCGGCGACCAGACCCCGGCGGTCGAGCGCTTCATGCGCCGCTATTTCCTGATCGCCCGCGAGGTCGGCGCGCTGACCCGCGCCTTCTCGGCCAAGCTGGAGGCCGAACATCTGAAGACCGCGCCGCGCGGCCTCTCGCGTCTGCTCGCCGGAGCACGCCCGCCCCGCCGGCAGGCGCTGGACGAGCCGGGCTTCCACATCGAGGGCGGGCGGCTGACCGTCGATGGCCCGGAGACGTTCGAGGCCGATCCGGCGAACCTGCTGCGCCTGTTCCGGATCGCCGACCAGCGCGACCTCGACCTGCACCCGGACGCCTTCACCGCCGTGACCCGCACGCTGAACCTGATCACGTCGAAGGTGCGGCGCGACCCGGCGACGGCGCGGATCTTCCTCGACGTGCTGGCGCGCGGCCGCAATCCGCACCGCACGCTGGAGCTGATGAACGAAGCCGGGGTGCTGGGCCGCTACATCCCCGAGTTCGGGCGCATCGTCGCCCAGATGCAGTTCAACATGTACCACTCCTACACGGTCGACGAGCACACGCTGCGGGCCGTCGGCATGATCGCCGACATCGCCGCCGGCCGCTTCGCCGAGGACCATCCGCTTTCCACCGCGATGATGCCGCTGATCGAGGACCGCGAGGCGCTGTTCCTGGCCATGCTGCTGCACGACACCGGCAAGGGCGGGGTCGGCGGCCAGGAGAAGGCCGGCGCCCGGGCCGCGCGGCAGGCCTGCGAGCGGATGGGGCTGGAGCGCTCGAAGATCGAGCTGATCGCCTGGATGGTCGAGCACCACCTGGTGATGAGCGACTTCGCCCAGAAGCGCGACGTGACCGACCCGGCCACCGTCGCCGCCTTCGCCCGCGTCGTCGAAAACCCCGAGCGCCTGCGGCTTTTGCTGGTGCTGACCGTCGCCGACATCCGCGCCGTCGGCCCCGGGGTCTGGAACGGCTGGAAGGGCCAGCTGATGCGCGAGCTCTACGGCGCGACCGAGACCCTGTTCCGCGGCGGACGGATGTCGGACGCCACCGGCGTCGCGCGCCGGCGGCTGGAGGCGATCGCCTACGACGCCCGGATCGCGCTGGTGGCGGCCGATCCGGAAGCGCGCAGCTGGGCGACGGCGATGGAGGACGCCTATTTCGCCGCCTTCACCGCCGGCGAGCAGAAGGCGCATTTCGCCCTGGCCCGCGAGGCCGAGGAACACGGCGGCGCCGCCGCCGAGGCCAGGATCGTCACCGAGCGCAACGCCGCCGAGGTGCTGGTGGCGGCCCGGGACCGCGAGGGCCTGTTCGCCGACCTCGCGCAGGCGTTCGCCAGCCTGGGCGGCAACGTGGTCGGCGCGCGCATCTTCACCTCCTCGCGCGGCGAGGCGCTGGACGTCTTCTATGTGCAGGACGTCGCCGGCGCACCGTTCGGCCGCGAGAACCCGCGGGCGCTGGCGCGGCTGGTGGAGGCGCTGGAGAACGCCGCGCTCGGCCGTCCGCCGGAGCTGCCGCCGCGCAAGCCGGGCGATCTCGGCCGCACCGCCGCCTTCACCATCGCCCCCGCGGTCACCATCGACAACGACGCCTCGGCCGACTCCACGGTGATCGAGGCGTCCGGCCGCGACCGCCCGGGCCTGCTGGCGGCGCTGGCGCGAATCCTGGCCGAGGCCGAGCTCTCGATCGAATCGGCGCACATCGACAACTACGGCGAGCGGGCGGTCGACGCCTTCTACGTCGTGACCCGCCAGGGCAAGCTCACCGATCCGCAGCGCGCCGCCGCCGTGCGCGCCCGGCTGCTGGAGGCCCTGGACGACGCCGATCCGGCGTCCGCCCGGCCGCGGCTGGAGCGGGCCCGGGCCTCCGCGGCGCGTTGATCACTGCCAATGGCTAGACGCCCCGGCCGTCGCCGCTGCGGCGCAGCGGGGCCGCGGCCGCCCGCAGCACTCGCCTTGACCGGCCCTAGCCCCCGACCGACAAGCCCCGGCGTGACCACCACCGAATCACCAGCTCCCAGACGTCGGCGGAAGGCGCAGAGCCGGCGGAGCCGTCGCCGGCGGCGCCGCACCGCGCCGCTGCGGCGACGAGCCGGACACCCGGCGCAGCGCCGGCGTCGTCGGCATCGCGGTGATGGCCTCGCGCCTGTTCGGCCTTGGCCGCGAGCTGGTGTTCCCGGCCATGTTCGGCGCCGGCAAGGTGCTGGACGCCTACTACGCCGCGTTCCAGATCCCCAACCTGCTGCGCGACCTGTTCGCCGAGGGCTCGCTCTCGACCGCCTTCACCGCCCTCTTCACCCGCACCTGGGACAAGGAGGGCGCCGAGCCGGCCTGGAAGCTGGCCAACCTGACCCTGAGCGCGATGGTGTTCCTCATCGGCCTGGTGTCGATCGCCGGCCATCGTCGGCGCGCCGTTCGATCGTCGAGGTGACCAACTTCGGCTTCCACAGCGTGCCGGGCAAGTTCGAGCTGGCGGTGCAGCCTGACGCGGGTCCTGTTCCCGTTCATCCTGTTCGTGTCGCTGGCGGCGGCGGTGATGGGGATGCTGAACGCCCGCTTCATCTTCGGCGTGCCGGCCTCGGCCTCGACCGTGTTCAACATCGTCTCGGTGATCGCCGGCGTCGCCTGCGCCTTCGCGTTCGACCCGACGGCGCGGGCCACCTGGCCGCATCCGGTGTTCGGCGTCGCGTCGATGTACGGCGTCTGCGTCGGCGTGCTGCTGGGCGGGCTGGCGCAGCTCGGCATGCAGCTGCCGGCGCTGTTGCAAGCTCGGCTTCCGCTTCCACTGGCGGCTGGAACTGACCAATCCGCGGCTGCGCGAACTCTGGACGCTGATGTGGCCGAGCGTGATCGCCGGCTCGCTGGTGCAGGTGAACGTGCTGGTCAACGGCGTCTTCGCCTCCGAGATCAACGGCGGGCGCTCGTGGCTGAACTGCGCGTTCCGGCTGATGCAGCTGCCGATCGGCCTGTTCGGCGTCTCGCTGGCGACCGTCACCCTGCCGGCGGTGGCGCGCCGCTTCGCCCGCGACGACCTCGGCGCGTTCGGCCGGACGGTGAAGAGCTCGCTGCGGCTGACGCTGTTCCTCAGCATCCCGGCGGCGGTGGGCCTGGCCGTGCTGGCCACGCCGATCATCGCGCTGATCTACCAGCACGGCCACTTCAGCGCCCACGACACCGCGCATGACCGCGCTGGCGCTGCAGGCCTACGCGATCGGGCCTGGCCGGCTACGCGGCGATCCGGGTGCTGACGCCGTGCTTCTATGCGCTGAACCTGCCGCGCACGCCGATGCGGATCGTGCTGATCGGCATCGGCGTCAACCTGGCGCTCAACTTCCTCAACATCGACGGTGTTCCACTTCGGCCATCGCGGGCCTGGCGCTGGCCACCTCCTGCGTCGCGCTGGCCAACTTCTCCAGCTGAGCGCGCGCTGTCGCGGCAGGTCGACTTCGGCGGCCTGGGCGAGTGGGCCGGCTTCCTCGGCCGCGTGCTGCTGGCGGCCTGGCTGTGCGGCGCCGCCGCCTGGGGCGTCTGCGCGCTGGCGCAGGACCTGCTGCACGGCTTCGTGCTGCGCATGCTCGGCCTGCTCGCCGCGATCGCCGCGGCGATGGTGGTCTACGCCGGGTCGGCCTGGCTGCTGCGGATCGCCGAGATCGGCGAGGCGGTCAGTCTGGTCCAGCGCCGGCTGGGCGGCGGCGGAAGGCGGCCTGAGCCCTGCGCGATCCGCGAGAGCGGGGACCCAGGTTTTTCTGCATCGGCGGTGCGGCGCAGACGGCAGCGGATTGTCCACGAACGACACGAACGGACACGACGAGTCGCGCCGGCCGAGTTTCGTTCGTGTGGGTTCGTGTTGTTCGTGGACCGAAAAGCTGGGTCCCCGCTTTCGCGGCGGAGCGGGTGAAAGCCTTGCTCCATCGTCCGTTCCCCTTAAGCCCGGCGGCCATGGCTCTTACCCTCACGAGAAGCTGGCGATGGCGCCGGTCACTCGCCGACTGACCCGCCTCCGGCGCGCCCGCGCGCGCCGACTCAACGCCATGTTTCCAAGAGCCCAATCCCGATGACCGATCCCAAGCCCGCCGCCTACGCCGGCCCCAAACGCGTGTTCTCCGGCGTGCAGCCGTCCGGCGACCTTCACCTTGGCAACTACCTCGGCGCCCTGGTGAAGTTCGTCGCCCTGCAGGACCAGGCCGAGTGCCTCTACTGCGTGGTCGACCAGCACGCGATCACCCAGTGGCAGGAGCCGGCGAAGCTCACCGCGCAGACCCGCGAGATCGCCGCGGCCTATCTCGCCGCCGGGGTCGATCCGGCCAAGGCGATCATCTTCCCGCAGTCGGCGGTGCCGGCGCACGCCGAGCTGGCCTGGATCTTCCAGTGCGTGGCGCGGGTCGGCTGGATGGACCGGATGACCCAGTTCAAGGACAAGGCCGGCAAGAACAAGGAGCGGGTCAGCGTCGGGCTCTATACCTACCCGGTGCTGCAGGCCGCCGACATCCTGCTCTACAAGGCCACCCACGTGCCGGTGGGCGAGGACCAGCGCCAGCACCTGGAGCTGACCCGCGACATCGCCGCCAAGTTCAACCACGACTTCGGCGTGCCGGGCTTCTTCCCGCAGACCGAGTCGGTGATCGATACGGATGCGGGCGCGCGGCTGATCATGTCGTTGCGCGACGGCAGGGTGAAGATGTCGAAGTCGGACCCCTCGGACCAGTCGCGGATCAACCTGACCGACGACACCGACACGATCGCCAACAAGATCCGCCGCGCCAAGACCGATCCCGACCCGCTGCCGGACACGCTCGAGGGGCTGGAAGGGCGGCCAGAGGCGGACAACCTGGTCAGTATCTTCGCGGCGCTCGCCGATCAGCCGAAGGCGCACGTGCTGAAGACCTTCGGCGGCCAGGGCTTCGGCCAGAACTTCAAGCCGGCGCTGACCGACCTGCTGATCGCGCGCCTCGCCCCGGTGACCTCGCGCATGCGCGGCCTGCTGGCCGACCCGGCCCAGATCGACGGCGTGCTGGCCGAGGGGGCGCAGAAGGCCCGCGCGCTGGCCGAACCGATCCTGGCCGAGACCAAGAAGATCGTCGGGTTCTGGCCGGGGTGAACCTTCCCTCCCCCTCGTGGGGAGGGTGGACGACGCGCAGCGTCGGACGGGTGGGGCTGTCTGAAGCGACAACGGACGTCGCCTGCAGCCGGCACGCGGCCCCCGACTCCCCCACCCTGACCGCTTCGCGGTCTGTCCCTCCCCACGAGGGGGAGGGAGGGCGCACCTCAGAAGTCCATCGCGCCCTTGTATTCGGCCAGCTTGCTTTCCCAGACGGTCACGGCGCTCTGCAGCTGCGCGGGCGTCAGGCCGACGCCGGCGTCGACGTCCATCTCGCAGTAGGGGTCGTTGACCTTGTCGAGCCAGGTCTTGAGGAAGCGCTTGTCGCGGTTCCAGCCGTTGATCTTCTCCAGCGCCACGCCGCCTTCGACGTGAAACGCCGACTGGAAGGTGATCGACGTGCAGCGGGTGGTGTGCTCGCAGCCGTAGAAGAACACCGCCAGGTGGACATCGTCGACGTTGCTGGTGACCTTCGGATCGCCGTCGTCGTCGGTGGTGATCTTGGCCGGATGCCCCTTCGCCTCGAGCGCACGAGCCACTTCCTGGGCGGTGATGGCGGCATGGGCGGGCATGGCGCCCGCGGTGACGACCAGGACGGCCGCAAGACCGAGCAACTTGCCCATGGAACTCCTCCTTCAAAGGTCAGGCTTGATTGAGACCCGGCTGGCCGCCGCGCGCAAGCGGTGTGTTGCGGGCCGGAAACCTGCCTCGGCCGCGTTGGGCTGGCGGGTTGCATGGCCGCGGCGATCGGCCCATCTAACAGCCAGGAGACACCATGTTCATCCAGACCGAAGCCACGCCGAACCCCGAAGTGCTGAAGTTCCTGCCCGGCCGCCAGCTGCTGCCTGGCGCGTCGCGGGAGTTCACAACGCCCGCAGAGGCCGCCGCCTCGCCGCTGGCCCGCGCCCTGTTCGCCCTGGAGGGCGTGACCCGGGTCTACTTCGGCGACGACTTCCTGACCGTGACCAAGGACCCGGACCGCGAGTGGGCGCACCTGAAGGCGCCGATCCTGGCCGAGATCATGGACCACTTCACCTCCGGCGCCGCGCTGGTGGAGGGCGACGAGGCGCCCGCCGACGAGGAAGTCTACGAGGGCGAGACCGCCCAGATCGTCGCCGAGATCAAGGACCTGATCGACACCCGCATCCGCCCGGCCGTGGCCCAGGACGGCGGCGACATCCTGTTCTCCCGCTTCGAGCCGGCGACCGGCGTGGTCTGGCTCAACATGCGCGGCGCCTGCTCCGGCTGCCCCTCGTCCGCCGCCACGCTGAAGAGCGGGGTCGAGAACCTGTTGCGCCACTACGTGCCTGAAGTGACCCGCGTCGAGCAGACGCTCTGACGTCCACGATCCTCGTCATCGACACCTGCCTCGCCGCCTGCCAGGTGGCGGTGTTCGACGGCTGGCGGCTGGTCTTCGGCCTGTCCGAGCCGATGCAGCGCGGCCACCAGGAGCGGCTGGCGCCAATGGCGGCCGAGGTGATGGCTCACACCGGCCTCGCGTTCGCGGGCATCGGCAAGATCGTCGTCACCGTAGGCCCTGGCTCGTTCACCGGATCTGCGCGTCGGCCTCGCCTTCGCCAAGGGGCTGCATCTGGCGACGGGCGCGCCGCTGGCCGGCGTCGGCTCGCTGGCGGCGCTGGCGGCGAGCGCGGGCGGCGACGGTCTTTGCGCCGGCGTGATCGACGCCAGGCGGGGGCAGGTCTACCTGCAGGCGTTCGACAGCGGCCGCCCGCTCTGCATGGCGGACGTGCTGCCGGCGTCCGACGCGGCGAACCGGCTGGCGATCATCGCCCCGGGTCGCTGGCGGGTCGCCGGGCCGGGGGCCGGGCCGCTGGCGGGCGCGGACAACGTCGAGGCGATCGAGCTGGCCGCGCCCGACCTGATGGCGCTGGGCGAACTGGCGGCGGCGGCGCAGCCCGAGGCGGACGTGAAGCCGATCTATCTGCGGGCGCCCGACGCCAGGCTGGCGCCGGCGTGAACCTGCGGCGCCGCGACCCGCGCCGACGCGCCGGCGATGGCCGACGTGCACGCGGCCGCCTTTCCCGCGCCCTGGACCGCCGAGGACATCCAGCGCTTCGCCGAGGATCCCGGCGGCTTCGCGCTCGCCGTCGAAGCGGGCGGGCAGCTGGCCGGCTTCATCCTCTGCCGCGTGCTGGCCGGCGAGGCGGAGATCCTGACCCTGGCCGTGCGCCCCGAGCAGCGCCGCCGCGGCGTCGCCCTGGCGCTGGTCGAGGCCGCCGCCGCGCTCGCCGCCCGGACCGCCGGCGCAGATGTTCCTCGAGGTGGCGGACGACAATCCCGCCGCCGTGGCGCTCTACCGCAAGGCGGCGTTCGCGGACGTCGGCCGCCGCGCCGGCTACTACCCCGGCCGGGCGCCCGGCGGTCGACGCGATCGTCATGCGGCGGGCGCTTAACAGTTAGGGCGCGGCGGCCTATTTTGCGGCCGGGAAATCCTTCCCTCGGAGCCGGACCTTCGTGGATCGCCTGGAAAAGCTCTGCCTGGACAAGGGGATGCGCATGACCGAGCAGCGCCGGGTGATCGCCCGCGTGCTCTCGGTGGCGCACGACCATCCGGACGTCGAGGAGCTGCACCGCCGCGCCCACGCCGTCGACCCGCACATCTCGATCGCCACGGTCTATCGCACGGTGCGGCTGTTCGAGGAGGCCGGCATCCTCACCCGCCACGACTTCCAGGGCGGCCGCTCGCGCTACGAGGAAGCGCCGGAGACCCACCACGACCACCTGATCGACATGAAGTCGGGCAAGGTGGTCGAGTTCGTCGACGAGGAGATCGAGGCGCTGCAGGCCGCCATCGCCCGCAAGCTCGGCTACCGCCTGGTCGACCACCGCCTGGAGCTCTACGGCGTGCCGGTGGAGGACTGATGCACCCGCTCTTCCCCGCGCAAGCGGGGACCCAGGCGTTTTTCTGAGCGCTTGCCGGGGTGGAGCGTCAGCAAGATTTGTCCACGAACCACACGAACAGCACGAACACGATCTCAAGGCTGACGCGCGCCGGCAACTCGGCCGTCCGTTCGTGTGTGTTCGTGTTGTTCGTGGACAATTACTTCTCTTGGGATCCCGCTCTCGCGGGGAGGAGCGAAGCTATTCTGCGACCGCCGCGTTCCGGCTGCGGCGGCGGGTTGCGCGAACACTTCCGGGGCGATGGCCCAGCGGCGGAAGAAGCCGCCGATCGTCGCCATCATCGCCGGCTGGATCTCCGGGTGGTTGGCGAAGCCGTGCGGCAGGCCGGCGTAGATGTGCAGGTCGACCTTGCCGCCGACCGCCCGCACCCGCTCCTCGAACCGGCGCGAAGCGCTGACCGGCACCACCTTGTCGGCGTCGCCGTGCAGCAGCATCACCGGCGGAAAGTCGGGCGTGACGTGCTCGATCGGGCTGGCCAGCGCGGCGGCCTCCTCGGACGCGTCGGCGCCCGGCAGCACCTTCGCCGCCAGCGCGCCGGACGGCCGCGCGCCGCCGAGGTGGAACAGCACCGGCGGATAGATCGCGGTCACCGCCGCCACCGCGCCGGAAACGCCGGCCATGCCCTCGGGTGGATCGAGCCGCGCGTCGTCCGGCGTGCCGGCGGCCAGCAGCACCAGGTGGGCGCCGGCCGAGTGGCCCTCGAGGCAGAGCTTGTCCGCATCGAAGCCGAGCCCGCCGGCGTTCTGCTTGGCCCAGCGGATCGCGCGCTTGACGTCGTGGATGTTGGCCGGAAACGGCGCCTCGCCGGTCAGCCGGTATTCCGACGCCAGCGCGACGAACCCCTGCTGCGCCAGCAGCCGGCAGCAGTTCGCCAGCATGTCCTTCGAGCCGCGCGACCAGCCGCCGCCGTGCACCACCAGCACCGCCGCGCCGTTGCGCTCGGCCGGGCGGTAGATGTCCAGCTTCAGCGGCCGGTTCCCAGCGTCGCCATAGACGACGTCCTTGCGCTCCTCGATGTCGGCCATGGCGGTCTCCTCCTGGTTCATTCTTTCTGGGCACCCTAGTCCATGGGCGCCGGTGACTACAACGAAGGTTCTCGCAGGTCACCTCTCCAACCCGCCCGGTCATCGCCGGGCTTTGTCCCGGCGACCCATGCACGCAAGCTGCCGGGTGGCCGCGCTTGGCGCGGCCATGGCCGGTCCACGGCTTGATGGCCGGGACAAAGCCCGGCCATGACCGAAATGTGGGAAGCGTCGGGCTGGTCGACAGGCCGGGAAGTCGGGACTAAGAGCCTCTCCGGCCCGTCGGTCCAGCGGCCAATTCAGACATTTTCGAGCGGGAGGATTTGAGCATGGAATATCGCAGATTGGGCGACAGCGGGCTGAAGGTCAGTGAGATCGGGCTCGGCTGCAACAACTTCGGCATGCGCATCGACCAGGCGGCCACCAACGCGGTGGTCGACGCGGCGATCGAGCACGGCGTCACCTTCCTCGACACCGCCGACGTCTACGGCGGCGCGGGCAAGTCCGAGGAGATGATGGGCAATGCGCTGAAGGGCAAGCGCCACCAGGTGGTGCTGGCGACCAAGTTCGCCAGCCCGATGGGCAAGGGCCCGGAGATGCGGGGCGGCTCGCGGCGCTACATCATGAGCGCGGTGGAGGCCAGCCTGAAGCGGCTGCAGACCGACTACATCGACCTCTACCAGATGCACCAACCGGACGCGGACACGCCGATCGAGGAGACGCTGGGCGCGCTCGACGACCTCGTGACCCAGGGCAAGGTCCGCTACATCGGCAACTCCAACTTCACCGGCTGGATGATCGCCGACGCCGACTGGACCGCCCGCAACGAGCACATGAATCGCTTCGTCTCGGCGCAGAACAACTACAGCCTGCTGGAGCGCCGGGTGGAGCACGAGGTGAACCCGGCCTGCGAGCGGTTCGGCCTCGGCATGCTGCCCTACTTCCCGCTGGCCTCGGGCCTGCTGACCGGCAAGTACAAGCGCGGCGAGGCGCCGGCCGAAGGCACGCGGCTGGCGGCCTGGGGACCGCGCGGCGCGCAGGCGTTGAACGACAAGAATTTCGACCGGCTGGAAGCGCTGTCGAGCTGGGCCGAGGAGCGCGGCCACGACATGCTGGAGCTGGCGTTCGCCTGGCTGCTGGGCCACCCGGTGGTCTCGTCGGTGATCGCGGGCGCCACCAAGCCCGAACAGGTCGCCGCCAACGCCGCCACCGCCGCCTGGCGGCTGACGCCGGACGAGGTCGCGGAGGTGACCAAGCTGGCGGCTTAGACGCAGCGCCCTCCCTCCCCCTCCGTGGGGAGGGAAGACCGCGTAGCGGTCAGGGTGGGGGAGACGGACGCCGCGCGCCGGCTTTTCCGGGGTTTCGTTGTCACGTCAGACGCCCCCACCCTGCCGCCGCTTCGCGTCGGCTGTCCCTCCCCACTGAGGGGGAGGGAGGGATCGGCGTTGACCGCCACCGCCTCCACGCCTACCCTCAGGCCATCAACCCCATCGAGACGGAAAGGAGGGTGCCTGAATGTCTGTCGCTGATCACGCCCTCCGTGGCGCCTAAGAGGCTGCGCGTCTAACCGACCCGTCCTCAGGCGCCGACATCAACGCCCCTCGAGGACACTCCCTTGATCGAATCCTATGGCTGGAGCGACGCGCTCCGGCACGACTTCGCGCCGTTCGCGGCGCGCGACCTGATCCCGGGCCGCATCACGGTCCAGCAGCGCGGCCAGTACGGCCTCGTCACCGACCACGGCGACCTCACCGGCCAGATTTCCGGCAAGCTCGCCCACGACGCCGAGAGCGGCGGTTATCCCGCGGTCGGCGACTGGGTCGCCGTGGCCGCGCGGCCGGCGGAACACGCGGCCACCATCCACGCCGTGCTGCCGCGGCGGACCGCCTTCGTGCGCCGCGCCGCCGACACGGTCACCGTCGCCCAGGTGGTGGCGGCCAACGTCGACGTCGCCCTGCTGGTCGCCTCGATGAACGCCGACCTCAACCAGCGCCGGCTGGAGCGCTACCTCGCCACCGCCTGGCAAAGCGGCGCTAGGCCGGTGGTCGTGCTGACCAAGGCCGACCTCGCCGACGATCCGGACAGCGACATCGCCGACGCCGAGAGCGTCGCGTTCGGGACGCCGGTGCTGGCGGTCTCCGCCGTCACTGGCGAGGGCATGGACGCGCTGGCCGCGCTGCTCAGGCCGGCCGAGACCGCGGTGCTGGTCGGCTCGTCGGGCGTCGGCAAGAGCAGCCTGGTCAACGCCCTGGCTGGCGAGATGCTGATGGCCACCGCCGCGATCCGCGAGGACGACGCCCACGGGCGCCACACCACCACCCACCGCGAGCTGATCCGCCTGCCGTCCGGTGCGCTGATCCTGGACACGCCGGGGATGCGCGAGCTTGGCCTGATGGACGCCGACGAGGGCCTCTCGACCACCTTCGATGACGTTGAGGAGATCGCCGAGAGTTGCCGCTTCAGTGACTGCCGCCACGGCAATGAGCCGGGCTGCGCGGTGCGCGAAGCCTTGGACAGCGGCGAGCTCGATCCCGGCCGCTGGAAGAGCTTCGTCAAGCTGCAGAAGGAACTGGCGTTCCAGGCCCGCAAGGAAGACCCACACCTGCGCGAGGCGCACAACCGCCGCTGGGTCGCCGTCGCCCGGGCCAACCGGGCGCGGACCAAGGCGCGGGGCAAGCCGTGATGGCGCTGGAACTGGTCCCCGCCACCGACGCCCACTTCGCCTGGATGCTGGGCGAGGCCGAGGCGCCGGGCGGCCTGCGCTTGCCGCCGGGCCACGTCGACGACCCGGTGATCCTCAAATGGCTGCGGCGCACCCTGCCGAAGCTCGGCGGCTATGGCAGCTGGCTGATGGTCGCGGACGGCGAGGTGGTCGGGATGTGCAGCTACAAATGGCCGCCGACCGAAGCCGGCGACGTCGAGATCGGCTACGGCGTCGCGCCCGAGCGCCGTGGGCTCGGCTATGCGCGGGCGGCCTCGCAGCTGCTGCTCGAGGCGGCGCGCCGCGATCCGCGGGTGCGGGCGCTGATCGCTGAAACCGCGCTCGGCAACATCGCTTCGCAGCGGGTCCTCGCCGCCAGCGGCTACTTCAAGACGGGTCGCGGCCACGACGACGAGGAGGGCGAGACCATCCGCTGGCGCCTGGACCTGGCGCCGCCGGCCGCCGCGATCGTTCCGGCGGCGCTGCTCCGGCAACGCTTCGACGCGCTCTACGAGACCGTCGCGGGTCGGATGGTCTGCACCAACTCGTGGGAGCGGCAGCCCGCGCCGCGCTTCCACCTGATGCTGACGCCCGCCGGGCCGCAGTGGCGTTTCCGGCGTGACGTGCCGAGCGACGTGGCGCGCCGGCTCGAGGACCTCGCCTCGGGCGAGACATGGAATCCGGACGCACAAGGTCCGTCGGATCTGCTGGCCCGTTATGTCGACGCGCTGTCGCATCACGCGCCGGTTCAGACTGTGTGGGCCGGGCCGGCTTTTGCGGCGCTGCGACCCGTGCGCGCGCTGGGTCCGGCGCTGCGGATCGGGGCCGAGAACGCCGGCCTGCTGCGGGCGAACCTCGCCGCCTGGCTGGAGGACGTCCCGCATCGCCGCCCGTTCATGGCCGTCGCTCACGGCGGCGAGGCGGTGTCGCTCTGCGCCAGCGTGCGCATCTCGCCCACCGTGCACTGCGCCGGGGTCGAAACGCATCCCGATCATCGGCGGCGCGGCCACGCCCTCGTCGCCGTCTCGGCCTGGGCCCAGGCGGTGCAGGCGCTGGGCGCGACCCCGTTCTACAGCACCTCGTGGGACAATGAGGGCTCGCGGCGCGTGGCGGCGCGGCTGGGCTTCCAGCCGGTGGCGAGCGATCTGCACGTCACCTGAACGCCCAATGGCGGGGGCGCCATGTTGGTCTTGACCGAGGTCTCGTCGATGAACACCAGGCGCTGAGGCGCGATCCGGCCTTGATAGGCCTTCCACCGCGCGCGCCTCCTGGCCACGTCAGGACGCGTCTGCTCCTCGGGCAGCACGGTTTTTTTTGAAGCTCAGGCCCTCGGCGTGGACGAACACCCACACCGCCCGCGGCTGGGTCTTGATCTCCCGCGCGGCCAGCTCAGCGGCCAAGCCCCGCAGCGTGAACGGCCCAGAGGCGATGCGCGAGCGTAGCCAGTCGGCGCAGTCACCCGTCAGCGTCGCGGCTTGTAGCCGCCGACCTGGGCCGGGGCGAGCGAGACGGTCTCGCGCTCGCGCTTCGTCCACTTGGAGACGCATGAAGGCGCGATCCGCAGGGCCGCTGCGATCTCACGGTTCGTCTCGCCCGCCGCCTTGCGCGCCATCGCCCGTTCGCGAAGGTCCATCGAATAGGGAGCTGTCATACATGCTGGCCTCCTCCCCAGCGTGACAGGCCCCCCTTTTTGCGGGCCGCGCCCGCCGCCTGCGCCTGGGCTCGGATTGAGGTAGAGTTGATGGCGACCCACTCGAGGTCAGCCTCCGCCGCCAAGGCCTCGAACACCCGCTCGAGCACGCCCATCTCGATCCAGCGATAGTACCGCCGCTTGACCGTCTGAAAGTCGCCAAGGCGCGCTGGCAGATCCCGCCAGCGACCGCCGGAGCGCGCCATCCAGATCAGGGCGTTGACGAACCGCCGATTGTTGCTTCGCGGACCCCGACGTCCTCTGCGACCGCCTGGCACAAAGCTCTCGATCCGCTCCCACTGAGCGTCGCTCAGATCATCGCCGTCCAAGACCGACCTCCAAAAATCAGTCTTGAATTACGCTTCGCCGCCGATGCGAATCCCCAACAGCCGTTAAATCGTCACCACGACCTAGTGCGCGTTGAGATCGCGCTGAATCGAGGCGTTCGAAATCAACCCTTCCCCCTCTGGGGGAAAGCGGCGCGTCGTTGCGCCAGCAACGCGTCGCCGATGGGGGCTCTTGCCGCCGGCGCGGTTCCCCCATCGGCGAAGCGCGCTGCGCGCGGCTCGCCGCTTTCCCCCGCAAGCGGGGGAAACGTTCAGGGCAACCGCGCCAAATCTCAACGCGCTCTAGCCCTGCGCGATCCCATCCCGCCTGCGCAACGCCGCGATGTTCGCCGCGTGCTGGTCGTGGCTGAGGCGGAAGCGGCTCATCATGAACAGGGCGAACACGTTGCATCCAGCGACCAGCGGCGCCGAGGCCAGCACGAGGCCGATCACCACGTGCGGCGGCAGCATGCCGGGCACGGCCTTGGTCGGGAACGCCACGAGCGCCAGCACCACGCCGGCCGCCAGCGCGCCGACGCCCTGGCCCCACTTGTCCAGCACGCCGTAGGCGGCGAAGAGGGTGCCTTCCGAGCGCCGTCCGGTCTTCACCGAGGCGTCGTCCGCCGCGTCCGACAGCATCGACTGCAGCACCGTGTGCACGCCGAACGCGCACACCAGCGCCGCGAGGGAGAGAGCGGAAATCGCCACCACCAACCCTACCGTGCCGTTCGCCGGCATCGCCCCGGCCCAGCGCAGCAGGTAGGGCGCCAGGAACAGCACCAGCCAGCCCACGTAACAGACCACCATGTAGGGCCGCTTGCCGACCCGCGAGGAGATTTTCGGCGCAAGCCACAGTGAGATCAGCGCCCCGGCCGGCGCCATCAGGCCGATCACCGCGTTGGCCTGCGGCTTCAGTTCCCAGAAGTAGCGCACGATATAGATGTCGAGTCCGAACTGCAGTCCGCCGCCGAAGCCGTTCAGCAGCGTCGCGAACATCAGGATCAACAGCCCTGGCTGGGCGATGCTCACCGCTAGCTCGCCCAGCGACTCCCTCAGCGTCGGCCGTTTGACCGGGGGCACATGCAGGTGGCGAATGCGGTGGTGCGTGGCGGCCGTCGAGGCCACGATGGTGATGAACATCATCGCCGCGGCGAAGGAGCCGAAGGCGACATAGCGCTGCTGGTTCAGCAGGCCGGCCGGGTTGCTCGCGTCCTCGCGCAGGAAGACGGAATAGAGCACCGCGTTCATCGCCGCCCCGCCGGCGATGCCGAACACGAACCGCCAGGCGATGAGGCCGGTGCGGTCGTGGTAGTCGGGCGCCAGTTCCGGCGCCAGGGCCCGCAACGGGATGTCGAAGCAGCTGACCGCCAGCCGCACGAACGTCAGCATCGCCACCATGAAGGCCAGCATCGCCGCCGGCCCCCACGCCCCGGGCGCATGCCACATCAGCAGCACGCCCAGCGACGCAGGCGCCGCCGAGGCGTACATCATCAGGTGCCGCCGGCCCCAGCGGGTGCGCAGGCCGTCCGAGAACCGCCCGATCAGCGGGTCGATCACCGCGTCGATGACGATGCTGATCATCACCGCCGCACCGACCCACGCCGCCGGCAGGCCGACCACCTGGTTGAAGTAGACCTGCAGCACCGAGCCGCCGAGCACCGTGCCGCTGATGCCCGAGGCGAGCGCGCCGAGCCCATACCCGGCCCGCGTCGCGACCCCGAGCCGGCCTGGGTCCGGCGGCGCGGCTTCGATCGGCGCCGCCGCGACCTGCGCCTGTTCCAACGTCGCCACAGGGCCCCCGAACTTCGTTCCGTCCGCCGTAGCGGTAACATGTTAGCGATACGGCGCAAGGGGCCAGGACGCCTGACGTCCGCGAGCGCGCGAGATTCTGACATCGAGCCGCGACGGCCGCGGCGCGCAGTCGAGCCGTCGAGCGGCCGCGCGCGGCCGCCGTGCGCCCTCCCCCCGCGGCGATACCGCTTCGCGAAGGGGGCCGCCAAATATCCTGCCAGCAAGCTGCCGTTCCGAACGGCGGCCTTTTGGCTCAAACGGCGATGCGCGATAGGATATGGCGGCGTTAAACCGGCGCTTCAATCTTGCGATAATTCTCCGATGGGAACTTGCAGATTGGACACCTCCCTGGCGGGATTTTGACGGCAGTCGCGCCGCAAATCTGACAGACAAAATACTGCCTGGTACTATTTTCGATCTTTGTGGCGACCTGTTCAAAGTAATCTGGTGTCCACTTTAGGATCGGTTCAAGGATGTCGAGATGTTCCTTCTCAGTCTCCCACGCCCACGTCGTGACAGTGACGGCGTCCTGGAACCCTTCTGGTTTCAGATCTTTGAGCTTTTGAGGATAGAACGCCTTGACGTCATTAAGCTCATTAGATGCAGCGGTTATGAGATTCTTCTGTGTACTTTCAACTAGGATTTGACTCTCAGCCAGCGGTGCAATTTCGATCCCTAAGCGCGCCAAGACCTTCTCGAAATTTTGCTTGTGAATGAATTCAGCGGTCGCTAGCGAAAAGAACAAATAGGCAATACCCGGATAGTGGTCCGCTTTGGCTCTTTTGGAGAACGCCGTATAGCGGCGGTAAGCTTCTAGCTCTCCTGCTCGTGATCGTTGGAGGATATCTATCGTCTGCGGGTATGCAGTCTGAGCAGCCCTGGCTATGGGCGCTACCAGGAGTAGTGTCCCTGTAGCCGCCAGCCCTCCCGTGATAATGCTTCTGCGATCAAGCATTTGCTGCCTCCATCAAACCACCAGTTCAATAAGAAGATTTTTGCAATGCGGGCATAAACCACAATTGACCGCTGCTCCTTCAACCGAACGTGGGCGGCTTTTCCACATAGTGCGCCAGAGAGTCCTAATCCGTAACAGGTTTCTTGATGTGAACAGCCTTGATCTTCTCACCGACTGGCTCGGATGGCCTCGGTGTGGGCAAGTCCATCGCGGCGTCTGACTCCCTGGCGTCGCCGGAACACTGAGCCTGAACCACCAACGTCTGCAGCGGGTCGATGGCTGCCGTTGCTGTGTCGGCCCGCGACCGGGCGCGGCGCGGCTTACGCCGAGAGCCTCACCGCCCTTCGAACTTCGGGGCGCGCTTCTCGCGGAACGCGGCGCCGCCTTCGCGGACGTCGGCGCTGGGGTTGGTGATCATCACCGCCAGCTGGGCGTCGCCGAGGGAGGATTCGAACGTGCCCTCCAGCGCGCGGGTCATCATGGTCTTGACCATCCGCACCGCCAGCGGCGCCTTGGCGGCCAGGGTCTCGGCGAAGTCGAGCGTGCGCGCCTCCAGGTCGCCCTCGACCAGTTCGGTCAGCAGGCCGAGCCGATGGGCTTCCGCCGCCGGATAGATCTCGTGCAGCAGCGTCATCTTCAGCGCGCGGTCGTAGCCCATCACGTGCGGGAACAGCCACGCGCCGCCCTCGTCGGGCAACAGGCCGAAGCGGCCGGAGGTGTCGCCGAGCTTCGCGTCGGGCCCGGCGAAGCGGAAGTCGCAGGCGAGCGCCAGCGCCAGGCCTCCCGCCACCGCGTAGCCGCGGATCATCGCCACCGACGGCTTGTCGAGCCGGCGCAGCATCGCCAGCACCGCCTGCATGCCGTCGCGCATCTCGCGGCCGTGGCCCCAGGGCTGCTCGTTGACCTTGCGCCGGTGCTGCGGCTCGACGCCGGAGACATCGCCCCCGGTGCAGAACGCGCGCCCGCCGGCGCCGGTGACGATCAGCGCGCGCAGGTCGTCGTCGTCGCGATAGGCGCCGATGGCGCGCTGCAGCTCCTGGGTCATGCCCCAGGAGTAGGCGTTCATCTGCTTCTCGCGATTGAGCGTGATCCGCGCGACGTGGGGGCGCGGGACATCGCAGAGGATGGTCTCGCCGCTGGTGGTCGCAAACAAGGTCGCCTCCAATCCTGGCTAGTGGCCGCCTTGCAGCTGAGCCTTCACCTCATCGTTCATCCGCTCGAACGCCCGCACGAGGTCGTCGCACGCGGTCTTCGAGGCGCCGCAGAGCACGTCCATCTGCACCTGGATCTTGCCTCTGGGCGCTGGGACATCATCCGCCTTGACCACGGCCGGGTAGGCCGGGTCCCGCTCCGGCGGGAACGACCAGACCGTGTTGGTCGGCGGGTCGGTCGCGATGGTCCAGCCGTCCTGGACCTGGAACTCGACGCCCGGCTTGGCGTGCAGCGCCGCCAGCGCCGCGTCCGGCGTCGCGTAGCCGACGGTCGAGTGCGATTGTTCCGGCAGCGGTTCGGCCCGCGCGGCGAGCGGCAGACAGAGCGCCACCGCCACGGCCGCCATCAAGCCGGCCCGGCGCACGGTCTCAGCCCACCGTCGCCAGGGCCTGGCCGAGGTCGGCCAGGATGTCGTCGATGTGCTCCAGCCCGACCGACAGGCGCACATAGCCGTCGGTGACGCCGGTGGCGAACTGCTCCTCGGCGCTGAGCTGGGAGTGGGTGGTGCTGGCCGGGTGGATCGCCAGGCTGCGCGCATCGCCGATGTTGGCGACATGGTAGAACAGCTGCAGCGCGTCGATGAACCGCCGCCCCGCCTCGCGCCCGCCGGCCAGCTCGAAGCCGACCATGCCGCCGAGGCCGCCCTTCAGGTACTTCGCCGCCCGCGCCGCGGCCTCGCCGGTCTGCACCGACGGGTGGATCACCTTCACCACCTCGCGGCGGCCCTTCAGCCAGTCGGTGACCTTCTGGGTGTTCTCGCAGTGGCGCGGCATGCGCAGCGGCAGGGTCTCGAGCCCCTGCAGGAACTGGAAGGCGTTGAACGGGCTCATCGCCGCGCCCAGGTCGCGCAGCAGCACCGTGCGGGCGCGGATCGCGTAGGCGATCGGACCCATCGGCTTGACCGCCTGCACCCAGACCGCGCCATGGTAGCTGGGGTCGGGGGTGTTGAGCAGGGGCTGGCGGTCCGGGTGCGCCTCCCAGTCGAAATTGCCGCCGTCGACGATCAGGCCGCCGATCGAGGTGCCATGGCCGCCGACGTACTTGGTGGTGGAATAGACCACGATCGCCGCGCCGTGATCGAGCGGGCGGCAGAGCAGCGGGGCGGCGGTATTGTCCATGATCAGCGGGATGCCGAGCGGGCGGCCGATCGCGGCGACCTCGGCGATCGGGAACACCGCCAGCTTCGGGTTCGGCAGGGTCTCGGCATAGTAGGCGCGGGTCCTGTCGTCGGTGGCGCGGGCAAACGCCTGCGGGTCGGCCGGATCGACGAAGCGCACCTCGATGCCCTGGTCCTTCAGCGTGTTGGCGAACAGGTTCCAGGTGCCGCCGTAGAGGTCGGTCGAGCTGACCACGTTGTCGCCGGCGCGGGCCAGGTTCTGCAGCGAGAACGCCGAGGCGGCCTGGCCGGAGGCGAGCGCCAGCGCCGCCGCGCCGCCCTCGATCGCCGCCATCCGCGCTTCCAGCACCGCGGTCGTCGGGTTGCCGATGCGGGTGTAGATGTTGCCCAGCTGCTGAAGCGCGAACAGCGCCGAGGCGTGCTCGGTGCTCTCGAACTGGTAGGAGGTGGTCTGATAGATCGGCACCGCCACCGCGCCGGTGGAAGGATCGGCCCGCCAGCCGGCGTGCAGGGCCTGGGTCTCGGGGTGCAAAGAGTCAGTCGCCATCGGTCGCTCCTCGTGTCCGCTCTGCAACGTGACGCTTAAAGCGGCGGCGCGGGAAGGGCCAGCCCCTCCCTCCCCTTCATGGGGAGGGACAGCAATGCGCAGCATTGCAGGGTGGGGGAGTCTGGTGAGGCGCTACGACCAGCGACGTTGTCGCGTCGGACAGCCCCACCTGGCCTCGCTTCGCTCGTCCACCCTCCCCATGAAGGGGAGGGAGGGGGCTACAGTGAGCGCTTGACCTCTTCGAGGTTGAAGCACTCGATCAGGTCACCGGGCTTGATGTCCTGGAAGCCGGCGAAGGCCATGCCGCATTCCTGGCCGGCGGTGACCTCGTTCACCTCGTCCTTGAAGCGCTTCAGGGTCTGCAGCACGCCCAGCTCCAGCACCACCACGCCCTCGCGGACGATCCGGACGCGCGAGCCCTTGCGCACGGTGCCCTCGGTCACGCGGCAGCCGGCCACCTTGCCGACCTTGGTGATGTCGAACACCTGCAGCACCTCGGCGTTGCCGAGGAAGGTCTCGCGCTGCAGCGGCGCCAGCATGCCGGAGAGCACGCCTTTGATGTCGTCCAGCAGGTCGTAGATGATCGCGTAGTAGCGGATCTCGACGCCCTCGCGCTCGGCGAGGTCGCGGGCCTGGCGCGAGGCGCGGACGTTGAAGCCGAGGATCGGCGCGCCCGAGCCCTTGGCCAGCATCACGTCGCTCTCGTTGATCTGGCCGGCGCCGGAGAGGATGATCCGGGCGCGGACCTCGTCGGTGCCGATCTTGTCGAGCGAGCTGACGATCGCCTCGGCCGAGCCCTGCACGTCGGCCTTGATCAGCAGCGGCAGCTCGCTGACCTTCTTGTCGGCCAGCTTGGCCATCATCTCGGCCAGCGACGCGCCGGCCCCGACCGGCGCGGCGGTGCGCTCGCGCTTGACGCGGATGCGGTACTCGGTGAGCTCGCGGGCGCGGGCTTCGTCGTCGACCACGGCGAAGGGTTCGCCGGGACCGGCGGCGCCGTCGAGGCCGAGGATCTCGACCGGGGTCGAGGGCTCGGCTTCCGGCACCTGCTCGTCGCGCTCGTTGAGCAGCGCGCGCACGCGGCCCCAGGCGTCGCCGGCGACGACGATGTCGCCGCGCTTCAGCGTGCCGCGCTTGACCAGCACGGTGGCCACGGCGCCGCGGCCGCGGTCGACCTTGCTCTCGATCACCACGCCTTCGGCGGAGCGGTCGGGGTTGGCCTTCAGGTCCATCACCTCGGCCTGCAGCAGGATCGCCTCGACCAGATCGTCGAGGCCGAGCTTCTGCGTCGCCGAGACCTCGATCACCTGGGTCTCGCCGCCGAGGCTCTCGGCCACGATCTCGTGCTGCAGCAGCTCGTTGATCACCTTGCGCGGGTCGGCGTCGGGTTTGTCGATCTTGTTGACCGCGACGATGATCGGGGCGCCTGCCGCCTTGGCGTGCTGGATCGCCTCGATGGTCTGCGGCATCACGCCGTCGTCGGCGGCCACCACCAGCACCACGATGTCGGTGACGTTGGCGCCCCGGGCGCGCATCGCCGAGAACGCGGCGTGGCCGGGCGTGTCGAGGAAGGTGACGCGATGGCCGTCGGCCAGGCGGACCTGATAGGCGCCGATGTGCTGGGTGATGCCGCCGTGCTCGCCACCCGCCACGTCGGTGGAGCGCAGCGCGTCGAGCAGGGAGGTCTTGCCGTGGTCGACGTGGCCCATCACGGTCACCACCGGCGGACGCGGGACCAGATGGTCGTCGACGTCCTCGTCGCCGATGAAGCCCACTTCGACGTCGCTTTCGGAGACGCGGCGCACGGTGTGGCCGAACTCGCTGGCGACCAGCTCGGCGGTGTCGGAGTCGATCACGTCGTTGATCTTCAGCATCAGGCCCTCGCGCATGAGGAACTTGATGATCTCGACGCCGCGCATGGCCATCCGGCCGGCCAGCTCCTGCACCGTGATCACGTCGGGGATGATCACCTCGCGGCCGGTCTTGGCCGCTTCGACCGCCCCGCCCTTGCGCTTCTCGCGTTCCCGCTCGCGGGCCCGGCGGACCGAGGCGAGGGAGCGCATGCGCTCGACGGCGTCCTCGTCGTCACCGGCCAGCGCCTGGATCGTGAGGCGGCCTTCGCGTCGCTTGGGTTCGCCCTTGGTGCGCGAGACGGCCTTGCCCGGGGCGGCGGCCTTGCCGCGACGGGTCTCGGCTTCCTCGTCGAAATCGGGACGGCGGTCGAGGTTCAGGCTGCCGGGGCGCGGGGTCTGGCGCGTCGCGCGCTGGATCTCGGGACCGGCGGGCGCCGGCGCCGGACGGCCGACGCCAGGCGGACGCGGGCCGCCGGCCGGGCGGCCGCCTTCACGGGGCGCCGGACGCGGGTTGAGCGCGGAATAGCGGACGGTTTCGCCGGGCCGGCCCGCGGGCCGGTCGCCGCGATAGCCTTCGCGCGGCGGGCCGCCGGCGCCGCCGTCGCGGGGCGCGCGGGGCGGATAGCCGCCTTCGGGACGCGGTCCGCGCGGCGGATAGCCGCCGCCCTCGGGGCGGGGCCCGCGCGGGGCGAAGGCGCCGGCTTCGCCGCGCGGCGCCGCCGGACGGTCGGGGCGATAGGTGGTGGTGCGCTCGCGCTCGTCGCGGCGCTCGCGGCCCGGCTCGTAAGAGCGGGTCTGCGGTGGGGCCGCACGGGGCGCGTCCGACCGCGCCTCGGGGCGGGGCGTCTCGGGGTGGGGCGTCTCGGCGGCGGGCGCCTCGGCGTGGATCTCTGCCGGCTGCACAGCTTCGACCCTCGGCGCGGGCGGCGCTTCGGGCGGGGCGACCGGTGCGGGCGCCTCGACGCGGGCTTCGGGCTGCGGGACCTCGACCGGCGGCGCGGCGGCGGCGCGGGCGGCGTCGGCCTCGCGGACCCTGGCGGCCTGCACGCGTTCCTCGGCGGCGGCGCGCTCGGCTTGCTGGCGCTTGAACTCGGCGGCGACCTTCTCGCGGCGCAGGCGCTCGTCGTCCGAGAGCCGGTGGGCGTCGGCGGGCTGGGCCGGCGCCTGCGGACCGCGCTGCGGACCGCGCACGTCGAACGCCGGCGGGCGCTTCTCCGACGCCGACGGCGCGGCGAGATTCACTGGCGGCGGCGTGCCGATGCGCGGCCGCTTGGTCTCGACCACGACGGTCTTCGACCGCCCATGGCTGAAGCTCTGCTTGACTGTGCCGGTGCTCACGGAGGAGCCGGTGCGCGGCTTCAGCGTCAGGGGGGCCCTACCCGGCCGGTTCTCGTTTTCGTCCGTCATGCGCTCGCTTGACTATACGCTTCGGCCGAAGCCCGGCCAAAACCCACCGTAGAAAAAAACCCGGCCTCGGGCCGGCCGCGAGGTTCGCGCCCGTCCGGGTCGGGGGCTCCTCGCGCCACACTCTTCAGGGAGAGAGCGGACGGAAACCGGCCAGGCGCTCGACATCGATTGTCCAGCGCCCGGCGCCCCGCCCCGCAAGGAAGGCCGTGTGTATCACATTCGGGGCGCCCAAGGCCAAACTCAATTCGGAAGAACTGAACACGGCCAGGACCCGGGGTTGAGAGGGCGCCCGACGCGCCGCCGCAAGCAGCTTGCGCCGCCCGTCTTCGGCGCCGTCGGACGCCTCGACCAGCCAGGCCGCCTTGCCCTGAGCGACGGCGGCCAGCACCTTCTCGAACCCCAACGTAAGGTCGCCGGCCTTGCGCGCAAGGCCGAGCGCCGCGAGCAGTCGGATGCGCAACAGGGTCTCGACCTGGTCGGCGAGGTCCGGCGGCGCGGTGAGCCTGGCCTTGGCGGCGCGGGCGAACAGGCCCTTTTTCGCGGCGGTCTCCACCGCCTCGCGGGTGGCGGCGACCCAGAGCCCCCGGCCCGGCAGCTTGCGCGCCAGATCCGGCACGACCTGCCCCTCCGGCCCGGCGACGAAGCGGATCAGCCGCGCCTCGTCCATCACCTCGCCGGAGACGATGTCCCGGCGCTCGCGCGGATCGGGTCGGCCTTCTCCCCTTGCGGGAGAAGGTGGCCCGCGCAGCGGGTCGGATGAGGGGTCTTCCCGCAGGTTGGAGATGACGTTCCTCCGGCTCGGCGCCCGGCCAGGCGCTCCTCATCCGGCCCTTCGGGCCACCTTCTCCCGCAAGGGGAGAAGGACTATTCCTCCTGGGCTTCCATCGCGGCCTCGACCGCTTCGTCGGCCTCGCCGAGAACCTCGTCCTCCTCGACCAGTTCTTCCTCGATCTCGGCCTCGGGTTCGATCCAGCCGGCGGCGACGCGCGCCCGCATGATCAGCCCTTCGGCGTCCTCGGGGGAGAGGTTGAAGTCGTCGAGGATGCCCGGCTCGCGCACCCGCTCGCCGTCCTTGGTCTCGTAGTAGCCGCGGATGTCGTCGGGCACCAGGCCGGCCAGGTCCTCGACCGTCTTGACGTCGTCCTCGCCGAGGGTGACCGACATCGGCAGGGTGACGCCCTCGATCTCCAGCAGGCCGTCCTCGACGCCCAGCTCGCGGCGCTGCGCGTCGTATTCGGCCGCTTCCTTCTCGAGGTAGTCGCGGGCGCGGGCCTGGATCTCCTCGGCGGTGTCCTCGTCGAAGCCCTCGATCGAGGCGATCTCGCTGGGCTCGACATAGGCGACGTCCTCGACCGTGGCGAAGCCCTCGGTGACCAGCAGCTGGGCGATCACCTCGTCCACGTCCAGCGCTTCCTGGAACAGCTGGGTGCGCTCGGCGAACTCGCGCTGGCGGCGCTCGCTATCCTGCGCCTCGGTGATGATGTCGATCTGCCAGCCGGTCAGCTGGCTGGCGAGACGGACGTTCTGGCCGCGCCGGCCGATCGCCAGCGACAGCTGCTCGTCCGGCACCACCACCTCGACCCGCCCGTCCTCCTCGTCCATCACCACCTTGGTGACTTCGGCGGGGGCCAGCGCGTTGACCAGGAAGGTCGCCTCGTCGGGGCTCCACTGGATGATGTCGATCTTCTCGCCCTGCAGCTCGGCCACCACCGCCTGCACGCGCGAGCCGCGCATGCCGACGCAGGCGCCGACCGGGTCGATCGAGGAGTCGTTGGAGACCACCGCCATCTTGGCGCGGCTGCCGGGGTCGCGGGCGACGGCGCGGATCTCGATCACCCCGTCGTAGACCTCCGGCACCTCCTGGGCGAACAGCTTGGCCATGAAGCCGCCGTGGGCGCGGCTGAGCATGATCTGCGGGCCCTTGGTCTCGCGGCGGACGTCGTAGATGTAGGAGCGGATCCGGTCGCCGACCTGGAACTCCTCGCGCGGGATCGACTGGTCGCGGCGCATGATGCCCTCGCCGCGGCCGAGGTCGACGATGACGTTGCCGTACTCGACCCGCTTGGCGACGCCGTTGACGATCTCGCCGACGCGGTCCTTGAACTCCTCGAACTGGCGCTCGCGCTCGGCCTCGCGCACCTTGCCGGTGACCACCTGGCGGGCCATCTGGGTCTGCACCCGGCCGAACTCGAACGGCGGCAGGATCTCCTCGTAGACCTTGCCGACCTCGGCGTCCTTGTCGTCCTTCAGCGCGTCGGTGATGCGCTTCTGGGCGTAGTCGTTGATCTCTTCGGCGTCGTCCTCGACCACGGTGACGAAGCGGCGGATGGTGGTCTCGCCGGTCTTCGGGTCGATGGTGACGCGGATGTCGTGCTCGGCGCCGTAGCGGGCGCGGGCGGCCTTCTGGATCGCTTCCTCGATCGCCTCGATGACGATCTCCTTCTCGATCGACTTCTCGCGGGCCACCGCGTCGGCGATCTGGAGCAGCTCCAGACGGTTGGCGGAGATGCCGGTGACGCTCATTGTTGAGTCCTCAAATCTCTTCCCCCCGGCGGGGGGAAGTGGCGCGTAGCGCCGAAGGGGGCTTTCGGCCCGGTTTCTTCTTTGCGGAGGAGGGACCCCCCTCCACCGCTCTCCCGCCTTCGCGAGGACGGTCCCCCTCCCCCGATGGGGGAGGAGATTCAGCGGCGAGGCGGGCGGCTCTGGCCTCCGCGCCGCGCTTCAGCAGCTCGTCGGTGAGGACCAGCCTGGCGTCGCTGATCCAGGCGAAGGGGATCAGCGTTGTCTCGGCCTCGCCGTCGAGGTCGATCGCCACGTCGGCGCCTTCGACGCCGGCCAGCACGCCCTTGAACCGCTTGCGGCTCTCGGCCAGCCGGTCGAGCTCGAGGCGCGCCTCGTAGCCCTCGTAGGTCTCGAAATCCTTCAGCCGGGTCAGCGGCCGGTCGATGCCGGGGCTGGAGACCTCCAGCGAATACTCGCCCTTGATCGGATCGGCCGCGTCCAGCACCTCGGAGACCGCGCGCGAAAGGCGCGTGCAGTCCTCGACCAGCATGGTCCCATCGTCCCGCTCGGCCATGATCTGCAGCGTGCGGCGATGATCGCCGCCCATCAGCCGCAGCCGCACGATCTCGTAGCCGGCGGCCTCGGCGACAGGCGCCAGCAGCTCCAGCAGTCTCAGGTCTTCGGCGGTCTTCCCGCGCAAGCTCAGGCCTTCCGATCAACAAAAAAGCGGCCGGGCCTTTCGGAGCCGCCGCTCGAAAATGCCATCCAGCACCAACGGACGATGTTGCAGGTCATATAGGCCGGCGGGGGGCGGATGTCACGCGACATCGGCGCGGCGTCTTGGCCGACTGACGGGGAGCGGCCGGGGCGACGCTCAACCTCAGCGTAAGCGCGCCTTAATCTCGGGCTGCAAAGGTCGGTGGCGGTAATCCTGGTCGGGGCGGCGGGGACGCATGACACGCACGGACGTTTTGAAAGCGACCTACTTCCTGCGCGTCGGCGCCATCTTGCTCGCCGGCATCGGCGGCGCGGCGGCGGCTCAGGAAGGTCACACCGTGCTGGGAGCGGCGCTAATGGCGCTGCTGGTCGTGCTGCTGCTCGCCGGACGGGCGCAGGCCTACTTCTGGTCCGAGCTGCTGGCCGGACTACATCACCTCAATCAGCGCGACTATCGCCTTTCGAAGGCTCACTCGGAGCGCTTTCTGACGCAACTGCGTGAGCGCCCTTGGCTCAAGCATCTGATCTGGCTGGCAAACAGCAGCTACTCGTCCAACGCCGAAGTCATGGCGTTGAACAATCTGGGCGCCGCCGAGATGGCGCTCGGCGAAATCGATGCGGCGCGAACGCACCTGACCCGCGCCATCGAGTTGGACCCGAGATGCCCCCTGCCCTACCGCAACATGGGCACGCTCACGCTACGAACGGGGTCCGTCACCGACGCCATGCCCTGGCTCCAGAAGGCTGAAGCGCTCGGATTCAGGGGCGATCAGAGCGATAGCAGGGCGATGGCCTCGCAGCGCAACAACGCCGCGTTCTCGACAACCGGTGTCGCCGCTGGGGCGTCGCCGGTGATGGCCGCTGTCGAACCCACGTTTACCGGCGCTTATCTCGTCCAGATCGTCAACGACGCCACGACGCCTTTCGAGGTCGTGGTATTGGGTCTTGAGCAGGTCTTTGGCCTCACTGGCGCGGAAGCAATCCGCATCACGCGATCGGTCGACCAGTCTGGACGCGCTGCGTGCGCCGGGTTCGACGACGAGGGCGAAGCTCAGCGGAAGGCGGATGAGCTGGCCGCATTCGCGCTGGACAAGGGGTTCCCGCTGACCTGCGTCGTTGCCCAGAGGGTCTGGGCGTGAACCAAGCCGACGGGCGAGTAGGTGACGATGCGAATTGAGCCGTTGGAGGTCTATTCCGACGAGACGAACCGGGCGGTCTTGAAGACGCCCGGCCGCTCCTTTCCGGGCGTCGTCGTTCAAGGCGACGATCTCTACCGACTGTGTCTCCTGGCCGATGAAGCCTGCACCGCGCTGCCGCCGACGAGCACGGGCTTCCGTGCCGCGAACGACCTTCGCAACGCGCTTTGGGCGCGGCTCAATCACTACAAGTCGGTCCTCGACTCGCACGGCATTCGTCTTCCTTTCAGCGAGCAATAGGGATCCCGAGAATGCCGCTCGCGTCTCGTCAAGCCAGCCAGATCATCCAGCGCGACAGCGCGTCCTCGCCGCGGGCCTTGCTGGGCAGCGGCTCGACCACGCCGGTGTAGAGGAAGCCGGCGCGGATCAGCGCCGAACCGGAGGCCGGGTTGTCGGTGAAGTGGCAGGCGATCACGCAGCGCTTGCCCCAGTCGTCCCGCGCCCAGGGCATGATCGCGGCCAGCATCTCGCGGGCGATCCCCCGGCCCCAGTACGGCTGGCCGATCCAGTAGCCGAGCTCCGGCCCTGGGGTGTCGTGCGGATAGAAGCCGACGCAGCCCACCGGCCCCTCGCCTTCGAGCTCGATGGCGAAATGGACCTCGCGGTCCGGATCGGCCGCGGCGGCGCGGCGGACGAAGCCCTCGGCGTCGGCCAGCGTGTAGGGATAGGGCATCCCGCCGGTCATCTTCACGACGTCGAAGTCGTTGGCGAGCTCGGCCAGGCGCGGGGCGTCGGCCGGCGCCACGGGCCGCAAGCGAAGCCGGTCGGTCTGGAGCGCGGTGCGCGCCCGTTGGTCCAACATAGGCGCCTCCCTAGAGCGCACAGCAAAAAGGCGGGGGCCCGGCGCTCCGGACATCCCGCCTCTCATCAACGCGTCCGGATCGCATGTCTGCGCGATCCGGAAACTGGTCGGATCGCTTCTAGTCGGCCTCGGCCGGGGCTACCGCCACATAGGTGCGGTCGCCCTTCTTGGTAAGGAACTTCACCGCGCCGGTCTTCTTGGCGAACAGGGTGTGGTCGCGTCCCATGCCGACATTCTCGCCCGGCCAGAACTTTGCGCCGCGCTGGCGCACCAGGATGTTGCCGGCGAGCACCGCTTCGCCGCCGAACTTCTTCACGCCCAGGCGCTGGCCCGCCGAGTCGCGGCCGTTGCGGGACGAGCCGCCTGATTTCTTGTGCGCCATCTAGAAACTCCTCAGCCCTTGCCGCCGCGCGGGGCGGTGCGGCGGACCGGCGACTTGGCCTGGGCCCGCGTCTGTTTCGGCGCCTTCGCGTTAGCGGTGTTCTTGAAGCCTTCGTCCTTCGGCGCGCCACCGGCCTTCTTCGGCGCAGCCTTGGCCTTGGCGGCCTTGGCCGGCTTGGCGGCGGCTTCGGCGGCCGCTTCCGGCGCCAGATCGCCGGCGATGGCGTCAGCTTCCTCGACCACCTTGGCCCGGGCGCGCGACGCCTTGCCCTTGCCCTGCGGCTCGACCACGGTCTCGACCTCGACATCGACCGGCGTCAGCGCGGCGTCGGCGCGGCGATCCAGGCCCCGGGCGCGCAGGTTCAGCACGGCCAGCGGCGTCAGGTTCACCTCGCCGTCCCAGGTCTCGGTCTTGCCGGCGCCCGCGATGGCGGTCACGCGCAGCACGCTCTCGTGCTGGCGATGGCCGCGCGTGCGGCGGTAGCCCTGGCGACGGATCTTCTTGAAGATCTTGATCTTCTCGCCCTTGCGGGTCTCGATGAAGGTGGCGGTGACCTCGGCGTCGGCCACCAGCGGCGCGCCGACCGTCACGGCCTCGCCCTCGCCGACCATCAGCACCTGGTCGAACGCGACCTTCTGCGCCCGGCTCGCCGGCCAGCTTTTCGACGACCAGCACGTCGCCGGGCTTGACCCGGTACTGCTTGCCGCCTGTCTTGATCACCGCGTACATCGCGTTCGTCCCAGAGATGGCCGAATAGGGCGCCGACAAAATGGAATGCGCCCGCGAGAGGGTACCCGCGGGCGAGGGAGGCGCTTTATAGCGACCGGACCTCCGAAGTCAACGCGCGGCGCGACCGGCGCGGCGCGCCCGGCTTGGGGCCGTCTGGACTCGGTCGGATCGGAACAGGTCAGGCGGCGCGGCGGGCCGGCAGGGAGAAGGCGCGGAGCTTGGCCGGCAGCCGGGACGCGGCGCGGATGGCTTCGCGGGTGTTCTGGAAGGTCGAGGCGTCCCGCTCGGCGAACGCCCAGCTGGGATCGCCGTTGCGTTCGGCGAGGAAGAGCAGGCCGCGACCGGTGGACCTGGCGACGATGGCTGCGCTCGACATGGCGTTTTGCTCCAAGCTTCGGGCGCTGTCTCTTTTTCGCGCGCCCCCTGCGGCTTGTACAATTCCCGTGCCAGGCGAACGGCTCAGCGCAGGTGCGCCGCGACGAGGGGCGCCAGTTCCCCGGCCCGGGCCGCCGCCAGATCGTGTTCGCCGCCTGCCACGACGTGCAGACGCGCCGCCGGCAGCAACGTGGCGAGCCGTTCGCCCACCGCCACCGGGCTGATCGGGTCGGCGTCGCCCCAAAGCAGCAGCGTGGGACAGGCGATGGTGGGGATACGCGCGGTGAGGTCGATCCGTGCTTCCGTGATCCAGGCGGCCGCGTTGGGATATTCGGCGCGGTAGCCGGCGCGCCAGTCGAACGGGTTGAGATCCGCGACGTCGACGCCGCCCGAGGTCGTGGTCAGCACCAGCCGCCGCACCTTGCGCGGATTGCGCAGGGCGACGCCGAGCGCCACGACGCCGCCCATCGACTGCGCCAGCAGGTCGACGGGCCCGGGCCACAGCTCGGCCTCCACCAGGGCGATCAAGTCGTCGATCCCGTTCACCGCCGGATCGGGCGGCTGGTCGCCCAGCCCTGGCCAGCCGAAGTAATGCTTGTCCCACGCGGCCGGCAGCCGCTCGCCGAGCGTGCGCCAGAACGCCGGGTCGGCCCCGGCGCCGGGCAGGAACAACAGTCGGTGCGCCTCGGCTTCGATGGTCTTGACCATGTGGACGACCGTGCCGCGCTCGTTCGTCTCCTCGCGATCGACGGCGTAGCCAAGCCGGCGGTAGATGCCGATGTTCCGCGCCATCGCGCCGTTGGTGTAGAGCCGCAGCGTGGTCAGGCCCTGCTCGCGCGCCAGGGACTCGGCGTGGGCCAGCAGCCGCCGGCCCAACCCCGCGCTCTGGCGGCCCGGCGCGACCGCCACGTTGACGACGAGCAGGTGGTCTGGCGCCGTCTCGGTCTCGATCAGGCCGACTAGCTCGCCGTCGCGGTGCGCCAGGTCGAAGCGGTGCGCCTGCAGCGCGGCGTCGTAGTCGACGGTCATCGGCAGGGGCTCGCGGCCGATCACGGCGACCCAGGGCGCGTAGGCCGCGCGGGTCAGGGTGAGGATGGCGTCGGCGTCGCCCGCCTGGCCCAGCCGCAGCTGGACGGCGGAAGGAAAGTCGGAAGTCATGGCGTGGCGTCTCGCTTGGCGCGCAGGGCGCCGCCCAAAGGCGGCGGCGCGGAGTTCGAAGGCTGATCGGAAGGGACGGGCCGCAGGCCCTAGCAGCCGCCTCGTCGCCGATCGCGGCCGCGCGCCAGCGCACGCCGCGAGGATGCATCGGCGTCGGCAGCTCAGGGGCGCGGCGATGGCGAGGGCCATGACCGCCTGATTGCCGGGTCGGCCCGCCGGCGTCAAGCTGACGCCTACCGCGGCTGGCGGCCCATGGCGAAGAACTCGTCGTTGGGGCGCATCGAGGTCAGGTTGGCCATGCGGTTGCTGAGCGCGAAAAAGGCGGCGATCGCGCCGATGTCCCAGGCGTCCTCGTCGGTAAGGCCGTGGTCGCGCAGGGCCGCGAAGTCGGCGTCGCCGATCGCGCCGGCCGCCTGCGAGACCTTCATGGCGAAATCGAGCATCGCCGTCTGCCTGGGCGTGATGTCGGCCTTGCGGTGGTTCACCGCCACCTGGTCGGCCACCAGCGGGTCCCTGGCGCGGATGCGCAGGATCGCGCCGTGCGCCACCACGCAGTAGAGGCAGTCGTTGGCCGCCGAGGTCGCCACCACGATCATCTCGCGCTCGGCCTTGGTGATTCCGCCGTCCTTCTCCATCAGCGCGTCGTGGTAGTCGAAAAAGGCGCGCGCCTCGGCCGGCCGGTGCGCCAGGACCAGGAAGACGTTGGGGACGAACCCGATCTTCTCCTGAACGCCGAGGATGCGCGCCCGCAGGTCCTCCGGCAGGTCGGCCAGGTCCGGGACGGGGTAACGGCTGATCGGGCGCTCTGTCATGCGGGTCGTGGCGGCTCCCGGGGACTATCGCACCGCCGCGCGCCGCGACTCGGCCAGATCGCGGCTCCAGCGATAGAACTGCGGGACGTCGTAGGGATGCTCTTCCCCCGTGTGCGGGCTCCACATGCTGCGCTCGGCCCCGAGCAGGTCGCCGCCGTAGACGTGCAGGCCCAGCGTCGGGCGATCGAGCGGGTTCTCGATCGCGTGGACCACGTCGGCGCCCAGCAAGATCGCCTCGCCGGCCACGACCTTGCGGCGGTTGGCCTCCTCGAGCCCGCGCTCCGCCCGCCGGAAGAAGGTGTTGTCCTCCTCGCCGTCGTAGATCCCGATCACCGCCCACATGCGATGGTCGTGCGGGATGCTGAGCACGCGCGGCCGCAGGGACGCGTTGAGCACCGTCAGCTCGGCCGAGCGGAACAGCGGCGCGTCCAGCACCCCAACCTTGGGCGCGAGCGCCGGCACCGCCTGCCTGATCGCCTCCGGGTCGGCGAGCGCCTCGCGCATCAGGTCCAGCACCTGCTTCGGCGCGTGCGGGCCGCGGGCGAGCCGGCGGCAGTCTTCCACGAAACCGTCCAGGTCGAACATCGCCTCACCCGTCGCTCGCGGCCCAGCGGCCGGCCGCCAGCCTAGACTTCGCGGGCAGGTGCGGAAAGGCCGATCCGTGGGGGGCGTGCGGCGCCCTGACCGGGCGCTGGGGCCGCGCTTCCCCTTGGAACCGCTGCCGCCAATCCCCTAATAGTGCGCCATGGCCCAGACCCCCGTCACCGTCCTCACCGGCTACCTCGGCGCCGGCAAGACCACGCTGCTGAACCGCATCCTCTCGGAGGAGCACGGCAAGAAGTACGCCGTGATCGTCAACGAGTTCGGCGAGATCGGCATCGACAACGACCTCGTCGTCGGCGCCGACGAGGAAGTGTTCGAGATGAACAACGGCTGCGTCTGCTGCACGGTGCGCGGCGACCTGATCCGCGTCGTCCAGGGCCTGATGAAGCGGAAGGGAACCTTCGACGGGATCGTCATCGAGACCACGGGCCTGGCCGATCCCGGCCCGGTGGCCCAGACCTTCTTCGTCGACGAGGAGGTGCGAGCGAAAGCCAAGCTCGACTCGGTGACCACCGTGGTCGACGCCAAGCACATCCTGCTGCGGCTCTCCGACAGCCGCGAGGCGGCCGAGCAGATCGCCTTCGCCGACCAGATCGTGCTCAACAAGACCGACCTGGTGTCAGAGGGCGACCTGAAGCTGATCGAGGCGCGGCTGCGGCGGCTGAATCCGCTGGCGCCGATCCACCGCGCGGAGCGCTCCAACGTGCCGCTCGACGCCATCCTCGGCCGCGGCGGCTTCGACCTGGACCGCATCCTGGAGCTGGAGCCGGAGTTCCTGAACCCCGCCCACGGCGAACCGGGCCACGTGCACGACGACGACTGCGACCACGATCATCATGGGCATGACCATCATGGCCACGACCATCACGACCACCAGCACGACGACGACATCAAGGGCGTGGCATTGCGGCTGGACAGGCCGGTCGATCCGCAGAAGGTGACCGCCTGGCTCAACGACCTGCTGGCGCGGCAGGGGCCGGACATCCTGCGCGCCAAGGGCATCCTCGACGTGAAGGGCGACGAGCGGCGGCTGGTGTTCCAGGCCGTGCACATGATCCTGGAAGGCGACTTCCAGCGCGACTGGAAGCCGGGCGAGGACCGCTACAGCCGCATGGTGTTCATCGGCCGCAACCTCGACGAGGCGCTGCTGCGCGTCGGCTTCCAGAACTGCGCGGCGGCGTAAGGCCCCGCGTCCTTCTCCCCTTGCGGGAGAAGGTGTCGGCGGGAGCCGACGGATGAGGGGTCGACGGGTGATGACCGCGTCGGCTCGGGACGGTGCGGAGAGGGCAACCCCTCATCGGCCCTTCGGGCCACCTTCTCCCGCAAGGGGAGGACGTGCAGAAGCTAGTTCTGCACTTCTTCCGAGATCAGGCCGATCTTGTAGTAGCCGTCGATCTGCAGGCGGTTCACCACCGCCATGAACACGCCGTACTTCACGTGCGGGTCGGCGCGGATGAACACCTGCTGGGTGGTCGGGTTGGGGACGCCGAGCGACTGGGCGACGCTGCCGGCCAGGGTGTCGAGCGTGGTCGGGTGCATCTCGGTCGAATCCGGGCCGGTCGCGAACGAGACGAACAGGTCGCCGTTATTCTGGATCGAGATGTAGGTCGGCGGCTTTGTCGGCGCGGTCGGCTTCTCGGCCGGCGGGATGTCGATCTTGATCGACACAGTGGCCAGCGGGGCGGTGACCATGAAGATGATCAGCAGCACCAGCATCACGTCGACGAACGGCGTAACGTTGATGTCCGCGTTCTGCCCGAGGTCGAACCTCTTCTTGCCGCCCCCGGAGAGCTTGGCCGCCATCAGTCACTCCCTTACGCCGGCCGTCCGACCGCCTGCTTGGCGCCACCCATTGCCCGGAACTTCACGGAAGTAAAGTCTGCGAAACCGAGAATCCCGGGCGGGCGGGGCCCTCGGCGGCTGGGCAAGCGGGGCGGCGCTGGGGTATGGCGCGGGCCATGGAACCGCAATTCGACGCCTACCTGACCGCCTGCCTGTTCGATGACGATGGCCAGGCGGTGTTCGCGCTGGGCGACGGCCAGGTCTGCTGGGAAGGCGGCGCACGGCAGGCGGCGCACGACGGCGCGATCCTGGCGGCGATCCGCCATCCGACCGGCGCCGGGGTGATCACCGGCGGCGACGACGGCAGGCTGGTGTGGTCGCGGCCGGACGGTTCGCAGGTCCTGGCCGAGGCGAAGGGCCGCTGGATCGAGAGCGTGGCGGCGGCCCCGGGCGCCGGCCTGGTCGCGTTCGGCGCCGGCCGCGAGGCGCGGATCATCGACGTCGCCGACCCGAAGTTCTCCCGCGTGTTCGCCCACGAGCGCTCGGTCGCCGACGTGGCGCTGGACGCCAAGGCCCGCCGCCTGGCGGTCGCCACCTATGGCGGCGCGGCGCTCTGGTACGCCCGCATCGCCGAACAGCAGCCGGTGATGCTGCGCTGGGCCGGCTCGCACATCGCGGTGCTGTTCAGCCCCGACGGCAAGTTCCTGATGTCGTCGATGCAGGAGAACGCCCTGCACGGCTGGCGGCTCTCCGACGCCCGCGACCTGCGCATGGGCGGCTATCCGGCCAAGGTGCGCAGCCTGGTGTTCCTGAGCGGCGGCAAGATGCTGGCGACCGCTGGCGCGCCGGGCGTGGTGGTCTGGCCGTTCGCCGGGAACGACGGGCCGATGGGCAAGCAGGCGATGGAGATCGGCTTCGACGAGACCTCGCTCGTGACCCGCGTCGCCGCCGAGCTGGACGGGACGCGCCTGGCCGTCGGCCTCAGCGACGGCCGGGTGTGGGCCTGCGACGTCGTCAGCGGCCGCCGCGCCGAGATCCGCACCGAGACCGGCCCGCCGATCACCGCCCTGGCGCTGGCGGCGGAGCGCATCGCCTGGGGCGACGAGGAAGGCGGCGCCGGCGTGGCGGAGATCCCTGTCGAGGCGCTCCTCTAGGCCGTTCGCGACGCCTTCCAGGCCCGCGCTAGCCGAAGTTGCGGGGCGTCTGCGTGGCGTCCGGCTCGAAGCGGTGCCAAGGCTGGGCGGTCTCGGTCCAGATGTGTCCCTGGATCTTGAAGCCCGAAGGATCGTCGAGGCTGCCCACCTTGACCACGGCGATCTGCCCGCCCGGCGGCTCGGAGAACACCGGCGTGCCGCAGGCCTGGCAGAACGAGCGCCCGACCTGCGCGCCGCTGTCGCCCGCGCTCCAATAGGTGTGCGGCTCGCCTTGCACGAGCTTGAGCGCAGGCCTCGGAAAGATCATCGCCAGCGTCGGCGCGCCGCCGGCGCTGTACTGACAGGCGCGGCAGTGACAGGCGACCTGAAACACCGGGTCGCCCTCGACTTCGTAGCGGATCGCGCCGCAGGCGCAGCCTCCTGTACGTGTGGCCATGGCCCGAACTCCTGATCGCTTCGCCCGGTCACCTTAGGCGTTTTCGAACCGCCCGCCACCCAGGCTACAATCCGGCGACGCATTGCCTGAAGGCCGGTCCACCGGTCAGCGCGCCGCGGGCCGCCTGTGGCCCCAGGTGCTGGGCTTGTCGTGACGCGAGACGCGCACGCCGGTCGCGAATGTGCTCCAGGCGTCCGGGTCTTTCACCTTGAAGCCGATGTAGCCGAGCGATCCGATGGTCATGAGGGGGCTTTTGTCTGCGATGCGCCGGCGGCGCCGTACTTGGCCTCGAGCCGGCCGCCGCCGGAGACGCGGCCGATGCCGCGGACGCCGATGCCGGTGTCCAGGTTCAGCACCCCGCCGGTCGCGGGGCGGCCGTCGCGCCGCGACGCCAGGAACACGTAGCCGCCGGCGTAGTCGGCGGTCGCCGGGACGTGGCCCAGCGGCACGTTCGCACCGGCCACCGCCGGGAGGTTGAGGCTGCCGATCGACCGCTCCGCCATGCCGAGTGCGGCGGGCCCGCGCAGGTCGGTGTCGATCGGCCCGGGGGCGACGCCGTTGACCCGCACCGCCGGCGCGAACTCGTAGGCCAGCTGGCGGATCAGGCCGACCACCGCGTGCTTGGAGGCGGTGTAGAGCGGGCCGCCGCCGGCCGGGTCGAACCCGGCGTTGGAAACGGTGAAGATCAGCGAGCCGGCGGAGCGCACCAGCGCTGGCAGGGCGGCCTTGGCGAGGTTCAGGCAGCCCTTGACGTTGACGTGGAACAGCTCGTCGAACGCCGCGTCGATGCGCTCGGCGGGCAGGTCGTCCAGCGAGGTCGAATAGTCCCAGATGCCGGCGTTGCCGATCGCGCAGTCCAGGGCGCCGAAGCGGGCGACGGCGGCGTCGACGGCGCGCTGGTTGTCGGCGATCGATCGCACGTCGCCAGGCGACGACCAGGACCCGTTCCGGATTGGCGGCGACCAGGTCCGCGAGACGCTCCGGCGTGCGGTCCAGCACCGCGATGCGCGCGCCTTCCTCGAGGAAGCGCGTCACGATCGCCGCGCCCAGGCCAGAGGCGCCGCCGGTCACCAGAACAACCTGTCCGTCGAGCGCGCCCATCCGCATCCGCCCTAGAAGATGGTGCTCATGTTGGTGGAGAGGATCACGGTCTGGTCGAGGAACAGGTGCCGCCGGGCGATCTCGAAGCTCTCGCCTTTGCGTCGCAGCAGGTCGACCCGCCGCCCGACCCAGCTGTCGATCTCGGTGTTGAGCCGCGTGCGGTAGAGATGGAAGGCGGCCTCGACTGTGACCTCGTCGCCCACGACGTCCAGGATGCGGACGTTGGAGACGAAGTGGCGCGAGCGCGACGGCGGATCTTCCGACCAGGCCGATCCCGCCTCGAGCTTCTTGACCCGCATCTCCAGCACGGCGCGGTCGTCGTCGAAGTAGGCCATGTCGCCCGGCTTGGTGAACTCGCGGTCGAGGTCGGCGTTGGTCACCGTGCGGCGGATCGGCATCCAGTAGTGGATGTCGGCCGCGACCAGCGCCAGCCAGTCGCGGTGCCTGCGCGCATCCAGCAGCGCCGCCTCCGCGTAGAGGAACTGCTCGACCTCGTACTGCAGCAGCGCCCGCTGCGTCAGGTCCATCTCCGCCCAGGTCGCCTGCCGGGTCTGCTCCAGCGTATCCATCAGACCACCCCCGTCGGCGGCTGGGAGTGGTTCGCCTTCAGCTCGGCCCAGTCGCGCGCCGCCATCCACTCGGTCCAGGCGCGGTAGAGCCAGCGCTGGCCGTGCTCGCCGACGCAGGAGTCGATGTAGCTTTCGCCGTCCGCGCCGGCGACCGCCTCGTCCTTGCCGAGGCCCATCTGGATGCGGTGACCCAGCGTGCGGCCCACGACGCCGCGCGCCGAGCGGGTGCTCTGGCTCCAGTTCTCGCCGTCGTCCTGTTCCAGCAGGCCGGCCGGACCGAACACGTGGTTGGCCTGCTGGATCATCGCCCGCCGCAGCGCCGGCGGGGTGTTCTTGGGCACGATGGTGAACCACCACAGCTCCGTCTGCGACGGGCCGCGCGGCAGGCGCAGGCAGATCTGCAGGCCGCCCATGGTGATCCACAGGTTCGGGAAGATGTTGGGGTGGCCCATGCTGCGCACGCCGACCGGCCCCATCAGCTCGGTCGCCGCGCGGGGGCGGATGCGCGGATTGGCGCCGGCGCTGGCGCGCGACATCGCCTCGCGCTCCTCGTCGGACATCCGGTCGATCTGGTCCTGCATCTCCTTCGGGATGCCGGGGCCGCCGATGGCGTGACCGTACTCGCCCAGCATCACCAGCTGGTTGTTGGGATGCAGGATCTGGGCGAGGTCGATGAAGCCGGCGCTGTTCGCCGAGGCGTGGCTGTACATGACGTGGTACCAGTCGAACAGGTTGTCGACGGCGATCTTCCAGTTGCAGTCGATGATGTTCTTCTGGACGCCGTCCACCACCTCGACGTCGCCGTAGGCGCAGATCATCGCGATGCCGGTGCGGCCGACGGCGCCCAGATAGTCGTGCAGCGACGGCGCGTCCGGCGCCATGGTCGCGAAGTGGAAGCCGAGGTAGCTGTCCACCTGCGCCGCCTTGAAAAGGCCGAGCCGGCTGCGGTCGAGGTCGCCATGATAGTAGGTCCGCTGCCCCGGCACGCCGATCAGCCGGCCGTCCAGGGCGTAGTTCCAGCCATGGTAGCTGCAGACGAACGACTTCGCCCGGCCCTGCTCGGCGCGGCACAGCGCGTTGCCGCGGTGGCGGCAGGTGTTGAGGAGGACGTTGACCTCGCCGTCCTCGCCGCGGACGCAGATGACCTGGTCCTCGCCGATGTAGTTGATGAAGTAGTCGCCCGGCTCGGGGATCTGGGAGTCGTGGCACATGAAGTTCCAGCCCCGGGCGAAGATCCGTTCCAGCTCCAGCCGGTAGATCGCCTCGTCCGAAAGGATCCGGCGATCGAGGACGCCCGTCGTCGGATCGAACATCGACCGGAGCGCCGCCCCGTCCCACGCCGGCCCAGTTTGCGCACCGTCCGCCACGCACACCTCCGATCTTCCGGGAGTTCTGTCGCTCCCAGGCTCGAGAGAGCCTAGCTCAGGGCGGCGAGCCAGATGAGTCCAGATCGTTCGTCTAAATTGATAATTCGTCCGGCCAGCGCGCCGGGGCGAGGTCGTGTGCCGCCGCGCTGCGCAGGCAGGGCCTCAGCGCGTGCTCTCGACCTATCCGGCGCCTGCGCCCACCTCGACCGGCACGTAGAAGCGCTGGCCGCCGCGCGCTACCAACAGGGGCACGTTCCGCCGACCCACTGATCTGGCGTCAGCGACGGCGGACGCGAGATCGGTCGCCGACTGCATCGGCCGAACGCCAGCCTTGAGGATGACGTCCCCGGGGCGAAGTCCCTTCTGCGCCGCGTCGCCATCGGGGGCGACGTCCTGCACCAGAAGCCCGCCGTCCGCGTCGGGCGTGACGTGCAAGCCCAGCGGCCCGCCCGGCGCCTGCCCGCCTTGGCCACTGCCTTCGCCCGCGGCTGCAAGCGCGTCATCCGACGGCCGCAAGCCCGAGCGGATCGTGAAGTCCCTCGGTTCGCCATTGCGCACAACCGTCAGACGGATCGCCGCGCCGGGCTTGGCCAGCGCTACCTGCTGAGTGAAATCGCTCGCGCTGTCGATCGGTTGGCCGTCGATCGCAGTGATGATGTCGCCCGTCGCGAGCCCAGCGCGCTCGGCCGGGCCGGCGGGGGCAAGCTGGTCGACGATGACGCCCTTGGACGCTCGAATCCCCAGACTCGCGGCGAGGTCCGGCGTCAGCGTCTGGATCGTCGCGCCGATGTATCCACGCGTAACGGCGTGACCCGACATCAGTTCGTTGGTCACGCGGGCCGCAACGTCGGCCGGGATGTCGAAACCGATGCCAACAGACCCGCCCGACGGCGTGTAGATCGAGGTGTTGATGCCGACCACCCGGCCGGCAATGTCGAACGTCGGACCGCCGGAGTTGCCGCGATTGATCGGCGCGTCGATCTGCATGTAGTTCACGAAGCTCGAGCCGCTCACGTTTTGTCGCCCCAGCGCCGAGACGATGCCGGCCGTCGCCGTGCCGCCCAGGCCGAAAGGATTGCCCACGGCGACGACCCAATCGCCAACGCGAGGCCGCGCGCGATCCTCGAAACTGACATACTGAAACGGGCCGCCGTCGACCTTCAGCACCGCGAGGTCGGTCGCCGGGTCGCGCCCGACCACCCGCGCCGGCAGGCTGCGCTGGTCATTGGTGACCACCGTGATCTTCGCGGCGCCGTCAACCACATGGTTGTTGGTGACGATAAATCCGTCCGCGCTGATGAAGAACCCGGAACCGGAGGCCTTGACCGGGACGTTGCTCTGAAGACCAGGCATTTGTGGGAAGGTGAAGCGGAAGCCGAAGGGATTGTCGCCGTCCTGGCCGAACGGGTCCTGCAGCATCTGGCTCAGGTCCGCCGGCGCCGCCTGCGGCTTTTCCACCACGTCGATCGAAACGACGGCCGGCGCCACCTTGGCGACGATATCGGCGAAGCTTCCAGGACCGCCCGCGCCCGCCATGCGCTGCGGCGCGTTGACGGCGCCGGGTGCGTCCGCATGGGCCAGATAGCCTCCGGCCGCAGCGAGGATGGAAGCTGCGCCGACGGCGGCAGACGAAGCGAGGAACGTACGTTTGAACTTGATCATGCCGTCCTACCGACAGTGCCTGTCGCCGAGCCGGGCGTCGCGACGAAGCGGGTTGCGATGATGGCGCGCCGCGGCCGCGCCAAAACGGTCAGGCGGGCGTCAGGCTCACCTCGAGATCAGACTCTAGGACAGGGGCTGTCTGAGCCTGTGACGGTTGCGCCTGGCCAAGCGCGACGCCGAGCGTGCCGGCGGCGGTCGAACCGCGCCATGACGACGTGGACCAGCCCGTGCTGGCCGCGCTGGCCGGCTCTTGCACCGGCGTCAGCGCCGGGTGCTGGGCCGCCGCCCAACCGCTCAGGGCCTGCAGCAGTGCAGCCTGGCTCTCCGGACGGGCATAGACGGCGGCGCTGCAAACATGCGGATTGGCTTCATCGGGCGGCGACAGCTCGATGCGCCGTTCGCCGTTGATCTGCAGCACCCACAGGCCATCCTTCAAGTGGAACCCAGCTGTGCTCGCGGCAGCCTTCACGTCGCCGCCCTCGAGCGCCGGAAGGCACACCTGCTGCAGGGTCTTGACCATATCAGCGACGGCTGGCGACGCTGCGCCGCTCACGGGCGCGACGGTCCGTGAGTAGGACCGCCCGGCGGCGGCGGTGATCGCCAAGGCGGCAAGTATTAGCTTGATATCCTTCTTCATTCCCGTTGTCCGAGGGTGAATTTATCTCCCCGTGAGATGTATCTGAGCCGGCGCGTCGCCACAGGACGACAGCGAGACCTGCAGTTCTGTCCGCTGATCCGACGGATCGGTGAGGACGATCTGGCCGAGCGGCGACCACCACGTCTCGATCACCCTCGCGAACCGTCCGTCAGGACCATGCGCCTGTTCCTGCGTTGTCCGGGTCGGCGGTCCGTACTGGTGTTCGAGCATGGTCGTGACGTCGTTGTAGGCGTCGATCGATGACTTGAACTGGACCTGGGTCAGCCGGCCGCGCACGAAGAGATAACGGAGGTCGCTCGCGCGATAGTGGGCGTCGAGAAGCACCGAGTGCGGCAACGCCGTGTGGCCGAACAAATCGACGTAACCGCATTCCACGGGGTCGCCGCCGCGCAGCGTCACGCTGAGAGGATTGTGGGCGAGGGTGACGAGACGGGGATCGTCGGCGCAAGCCGCGACGGCGTCAGGGCCTGCGCCCTCCGGGGGCGCCAACGAACGCCATTCGGCGAGCGTCATGCCCAGCTGGGCGTTCTTGAACGTCAGTGGCCTCGCACCACTGGCGGCTATCGGCGCGAGGCACGCGAGGAGGGCGACCATGGATGTTGCGACGGCCATCGGCGGATCGTCTGGCGTCGGGTTAGTCGCCGATGGGTGGCGTGAGCCTACCGGTGCGAGACATGGGCTCTCCGTATCGCGCCCGGTTGGCGGCCGTGTCCGGTATTGGCCGGCTGGCGATCAACATCGGACCGAAGGGGCTTGCGGCGGCCTTGGCCGAGCTTTGCGGCGCCAGCGCCGAGGCCTGAATCGCCCAATTTCGCGCGGCCCATGCTGACCCTTTCGCGTCGTAGCCCCCCGTTCCGTGCGCCAAAGCCGCACCGACGACGAGGGCGGCCGTTCCTGCTCCGATCGTTGCAGCACCGATCGAACTTTTTGGCATCGCCCGATCTCCAACTAACTCACATCATGATATTATCGCAGCTGGTGGGGATTGTCGCCTTAAGGAAGATTTATTTGTCTGCGCCGCCCTGGCCGAAAGCGTGGTCGGGCAGCTCGAAATCGTCCCTCTGCTGGGCGCTCATGAGCAGGTCGGGAACGCCTCGGAAGTTCGGATTGTCACCTTGCCGGACGGTCCCCCCGCCGCGTCCATTCACCGGCCTGGGTTTGCCTCCCCAATGAGTACGCGTCCTAGTCGAAGCCCTTCATCTCCAGCCACACCTCCGGCGGGTCGCGGCGGGTGCGCCAGTTGTTGATCGGGGCGGTCTCGTCGGCGTAGCCGAGCGCCATGCCGGAGAACAGCATGTGGTCGTCGGGCAGGCCGACGAACTTCGCCACGGTCTGCGGATAGCGCGCCCAGTATTCCTGGGCGCAGGTGGCCAGGCCCTCGGCGACCGCCAGCAGCATGAAGGTCTGCATGAACATGCCGAGGTCGGCCCACTGCGGCAGGCCGAGCTTGCGGTCGAGGCAGAAGAACAGGCCGACCGGCGCGTCGAAGAAGAGGGTGTTGCGGGCCAGTTGCCGGAACCGGCCGGGCGGTCGTCGCGGCCGATGGCGATCGATGCGTACAGGTCCTCGCCGCAGACGAAGCGGCGGGTGCGGAACGGCTCCCACAGGTTGGGCGGGTAGACGTCGTATTCCGGCTCCTCCATCGGCGTCGCCGCCACCAGCGCCTTGAAGTCCGCCAGCGGCTGGCCGGCCAGGGCGTAGACCCGCCAGGGCTGCAGGTTGCCGCCGGACGGCGCCTGCGACGCCGTCTGCAGCAGCCGCGCCACCAGCTCGCCCGGCACCGGATCGGGCTTGAACGCGCGCACCGACATGCGTTTGCGGACCGCCTCGGCGACGTCCATCCGATCTCTCCCCACGCTTGACGCCGGCCCGCGGCGCGATCCATTCGCCTAGAGCACGTTGGGTTCAGGTGACAACCTGAACCCTGAAACGTGCTCTATGTTTTGGTGAGAGCGCGCGCTCGAACCGCGAAAGTAGATAGCACTTTCGCTGAGCGCGCGGGCCATTGCGGGGCGGCACGGCGAAGGACGAACATGGCGCGCAAGCCGGCGCGGCCGGGCGGAGGCATCCGCTGGGGCCGCCTGATCCGCAACTTCTTCATGACGCTGATCGCCATCGCGCTGGTGGGGCCGGTGCTGGCGGTCGCCGTCTACCGCTTCGTCGCACCGCCGCTGACGATCCTGATGGTCGAGCGGATGTTCGAGGGGCACGGGCTGGACCACCACTGGGTTCCGCTCTCACGCATGTCGCCCACCCTGCCCCGCGCCGCGATCGCCGCCGAGGACGCGCGCTTCTGCACCCACCACGGCTTCGACCTCGAGGCGATCGAGAAGGCGGCCAGCCACAACGACAGGAAGCCGTCGAAAATCCGCGGCGGTTCGACCATCAGCCAGCAGACCGCCAAGAACGTGTTCCTCTGGCCGGAGCGCTCCTGGGTGCGCAAGGGCCTGGAGGCCTACTTCACCGTGCTGATCGAGGTGATCTGGGGCAAGCAGCGGATCATGGAGGTCTACCTCAACACGGTGGAGATGGGCCCCGGCGTCTACGGCGTCGAAGCCGCCGCGCAGAAGTATTTCCACGTCAGCGCCAGGAACGTCAGCCCGGCCCAGGCCGCGCGGCTGATCGCCATCCTGCCCAGCCCGCTGAAATGGCAGGTGATCGACCCCGGCTCGTTCGTCCGCCGCCGCGACCGCAAGATCGGCGCGGCGGAGGGAACGGTCGAGCGGATCGGCGGGGCGGAGTGCCTGGGGTAGCGCATCTTGACGTCATGGCCGGGCCCGTCCCGGCCATCCAAGCACACCTACGCCGGTTGGTGTTCATGGGTTGCCGGCATTCCGCGCTTCGCGCTCCAGCCGGCAATGACGTCAATTGGGGTGGCGATTTACGTTAGTCGCCACAGCAGTGGTCAATACCGGTAGAGGCTGGCTTTCCAGTGGAACTGGCTGAGCGGGGCGACGCAGTCCATGCCCCGGGTCTCGTCGCGGAGCCAGGCGCGGCCGTCGTCGAGCCGCAGCACCCGCCAGGTCGGCGCGCCGCCGGCCTCCACGCTGACGAGGTCCCCGACCTCGACCTCGGCCTGGGCCGCCTCGTTCAGCAGGACCCAATCGACACGCATCACGCGACCTTTCTTCGTCCAGTTCAGAGCCCGACAGCGGGCTGATGGTCGAAGGATGCGCCAGCGTCGCTGAGGGCGCCCTGAGCGGGCCGTTCAGCGGGCGTTCATCTCGCGCCCCGGCCGGGCGGCTCCGGCCACCCCCCGGGTGGCCGCCTCGACCACGCGGAACAGCTGGTCGGCGGTGATCGGCTTGGTCAGGTGGCCGTCCGCGCCGGCCGCAAGCGACGCCGCTGCGTGCTCGGGCATCGCGTTGGCGGTGAGGGCGTGGATCTGAGTGCGCGGCCGGTTGTCCTGCGCCTCCGCCTCGCGGATGCGGCGGATGGCGGTCAGGCCGTCCATCACTGGCATCTGCATGTCCATCAGCACGAGGTCGAAGGTGTCGTGCCGCCAGGCGTCCACCGCCAGCGCGCCGTTCTCGACGCAGGTCAGGTCGACCCCGGCCGCTTCCAGGATCAGCTGCACGACGCGGCGATTGGTCGGGTGGTCCTCCGCCAGCAGCACCCGCAACGGCGGAGCATCGTCGCGGGCCTGGGGCGTCGTCGCGTCCAGTTCCTCGGAGAGCAGCGCTTGCCGCGCCCGGGTCAGCGGCAGCGAGAAGGTGAAGACCGCGCCCTCGCCCGGGCTCGCCTCGGCGTCGATCTTGCCGCCCATCAGCTCGGCCAGCGAGCGCGAGATGGCGAGGCCGAGGCCGGTGCCGCCGAAGCGTCGCGTGATCGAGCCGTCGGCCTGTTCGAAGCGGCCGAACAGCCGGGCCTTGGTCGCCGCGTCGAAACCGATCCCGGTGTCGGCGACCCGGATCACGGCCTCGATTCCATCCGGCGTGCGCAACGCGGAGGCTGAAATGCGGATGTGGCCGCCCGGCGTGAACTTCACCGCGTTGGCGACCAGGTTGGAGAGGATCTGGCGGATGCGCGCGGCGTCGCCGAGGAACGCGCCGTCGATTTCTGGGGCCGGGTCGACGATCAGGTCGAGGTTCTTGGCCTCGGCGCTGGGATGGAACAGCGCGCCAACGTCGGCGACGCAGCGCTGCAGATCGAACGGCTCGTTGGCAAGCTCCAGTCGGCCGGATTCGACCCGGGCGAGATCGAGCACGTCGGAGAGCAGGCTCTCCAGCGTCTTGGCCGAGCTCTCGATCAGGCCGACCATCTCGCGCTGATTGCGGTCGAGCCGGGTCCGGCCGAGCGCGCTGGCGACCCCCATCACGCCGTTCAGCGGCGTGCGGATCTCGTGGCTCATGTTGGCCAGGAACTCGCTCTTGGCGCGGTTGGCGGCCTCCGCCGCGTCGCGGGCCTTCGCCAGCGCCATCTCGGAGCGCTTCTGCTTGTCGATGTTGCGCAGCACGCCGACGGTGCGCTCGACCTGGCCGTCGTCGCCGCGGATCTCCTCGGTCGCGGAGTGGACCCAGACGTGCGGCCCGTCGCGCTGCATCATCCGGAAGACCGCCCGGAACGGCTCGCCAGTCGCTTCGTAACGGTCCCACGCGGCCATCGCCGCCGGCAGGTCCGCCGGGTGGACGCCGTACCAGATGTCGCGCTCCATCGCCTCGTAGTCGAGGTCGTCGCCGCCTTCGATCACCTGCGTCCCGGCGATGTTCACGCGCCGCCCGAGGTGATCCATCTCCCACATCGACAGCTCGCCGATGTCGAGCGCCAGTTTCAGCGTCTGCTCGGACTTGCGCATCTGCTCGAGCGCTTCGACCATGTCGGTGATGTCGTAGGTCATGATCAGCAGGCCGCCGATGCGGCCGTTGAGATTGCGCCAGGGCGTGATCTCGGAACGCACCCACGGCCGCTTACCGTCCGGGAGCATCAGCTGCGCGCGCCGGGCCCGGATCGTCTTGCCCGCCAGCGCCTGGTCGAGATAGGCGCCCCAGCGGTCGCGCGAGCCCGGAAAGACCTCGTGCACGTACTTGCCGGTCAGGTCCTGCGCCTCGACGCCCATGTCCAGACGCCAGCGGCGGCTGGTCTGCAGGATGCGCATCTGGCGGTCGGTGCGCAGCAGCGCGACCGGGGCGCTGTCGATCACGCTCGCCAGCACGTCGTTGGACGCGCGCATCGCCGCTTCGGTGGCCTCGAGCGCGCGGAGCGCCCGCTGCCGCTCCCAGGCCTCGGCGACCAGCGCAGCCAGGTCCTCGAGCGCGCCGGCCAGTTCGGCGTCGTAGGGCCGCGGCGCGCGGTCGAGGAAGCACAGCGCGCCGATCCGGCTGCCGTCGGAGAGGATCACCGGCGCGCCGGCGTAGGCGCGAACCTGGGCGTCGCGGACGAACGGATGCTCGGCGAAGCGCGCGTCGTGCGCCAGGTCCTCGACCCAGAGCACCGCGCCGCGCTCGACCACGTGGCGGGCGAAGGAGTGTTTGCGCAGGCGCGGCGGCGGCGGCAGGGAGGTCTCGGCGACGCCGGCCACCCAGAGCTGCTCTCCGCCGATGATGCTGACGTGGGCGAACGGCGCCTGGCTGACGCGCTGGACCGTGCGCGCGATGCGCTCGAACACCGGGCGCACGTCTTCGAGGTCGATCGAACGGATCGCCCGCAGCCGCACCCGCTCGCTCGCCGCGGCGCGCTTCGCGCCCGTCGCCGTCTTCGGCGCCGCTGACCGCCTGGCCTTCACCCTGGTTCTGTCCCCCCGGATACGCCGGAACGCTCGCTCCACGGGTAATTTGGACTTGGCGGCTTAAATTTTCGTGCGCGTCAAAAATGCCCCGATCGGTGTAGGCGGCCGATGTCAGCGGTTCAGCAGGCGGGGCGCGCCGTCGAAGGTCCGCTCGTCCATCCAGCGCAGGCCGTTGCGGGCGTCGAACACGAACAGATGCGGGTTTCTGATCCGCTTCCAGAATTCGTCCGGCAGGGGAACGCCCTGGCGGGCGATCAGGTGCCCGAGCACGCCGCCGTGCGAGCCGACGGCGATGGTGCGGCCGGGGTGGGCGGCGACGATCCGCGCCAGCGCCGCCTCGAACCGCGCGACACAAGCGCGGCCGCTCTCGCCGCCTTCGAGCTGGAAGTCGAGGTCGGCGTGCATCTTCCTCACCGCCGCCTCGACGTCGGCGACGTCCGGCATCCAGCCGCCCAGCGCGCGCTCGCGCAGGTCTTCGTCGACGGCGATCTGGAGCCCGGCGGCGTCGGCGTAGGGCCGCAGCGTGTCGATCGCGCGGATGTAGGGGCTGGACGCCAGCGCATCGACTCCCAGCGCCGCCAGCGCGACTGCGAGCTCGGCGGCCTGCCGCCGCCCGTTCTCCGAAAGCGGCCAGTCCCGCTCCGGCAGCGCCGGATCGGGCGCGCTCTGGGCGTGGCGGACCATGACCAGCGTCGTCATGAGCCGCCCAGTCCTTTGAGCCGGTAGAGCGCCTCCATCGCCTCGCGCGGGCTCATGCCGTCGACATCGAGCTCGGCCAGCGCCGCCTCGACCGGGCTCGGCCCGGCGCGGTACGCCGGCGCGGGCGGCTGCGCCACGGCGGCGAACAGCGGCAGCTCGGCCAGGTCCTGATGCGCCACCGCCTCGCTCTCCAGCCGGTCCAGCACCTGGCGGGCGCGGGCGACCACCGCGGGCGGCACGCCGGCCAGCTTGGCCACCTGCACGCCGTAGGAGCGGTCGGCCGGGCCGGGCCCCGCCTCGTGCAGGAAGACCAGGTCGCCGTTCCACTCCTTGGCCTTCAGCGACAGGTTGGAGACGTGCGCCAGCCGGTCCTCCAGGCTCGCGAGCTCGTGGTAGTGGGTGGCGAAGAGCGCGCGGCAGCGGTTGACGTCGTGCAGCGCCTCGGCGCAGGCCCAGGCGATGGCGAGGCCGTCGTAGGTGGCCGTGCCGCGGCCGATCTCGTCGAGGATCACGAACGAGCGCGGCGTCGCCTGGGTCAGGATCGCGGCGGTCTCGACCATCTCGGCCATGAAGGTGGAGCGCCCGCGCGCCAGGTCGTCGCCGGCGCCGACGCGGCTGAACAGGCGGTCCACGACGCCGAGCCGCAGCGACGCCGCCGGGACGAAGCAGCCAGCCTGGGCCAGGATCGCCATCAACGCGTTCTGGCGCAGGAAGGTCGACTTGCCGGCCATGTTGGGCCCGGTGACGATCGAGAGCCGAGCACCGGCCTCGCCCGCGCCGTCGAGCCGGCAGTCGTTGGGCGTGAACGGATCGCCGGCGCGCTTCACCGCCGCCTCGACCACCGGATGGCGGGCGGCCACGGCCTCGAACGCCAGCGAGCGGTCGACGCGCGGGCGGCAGGCGCCCGCCTCCTCGGCCCACTCCGCCAACGCGGACGCCACATCCAGCACCGCCAGCGCCTCGGCCGCGGCCTGGATCGGCCGGGCCAGACCTTGCGCCTCGGCGCGCCAGCCTTCGAAGATCTCCAGCTCCATCGCCAGCGCGCGGTCGGCGGCGCGGGCGATCCTGGTGTCGAGGTCGGCCAGCTCGACGGTGGTGAAGCGCACCTGGTTCGCCATGGTCTGGCGATGGATGAACTGCGCCGACAGCGGCGGTCGCAGCAGCGGCTCGGCCTTGGCGGCGCCGATCTCCAGGAAGTAGCCGAGCACCGCGTTGTGGCGGACCTTCAGCGGCGACGCCGGTCTCGTACTGCAGGCGCGACTCCAGCGCCGCGACCACCTGGCGGCTGTCGCCCTGCAGGCCGCGCGCCTCGTCGAGCTCGGGCCGGACGCTGGCGGCGACAAAGCCGCCGTCGCGGGCCATCAGCGGCAGTTCGGCGCTCAGGCCGGCGGCCAGCGCGGCCGCGAACGCCGCCAGGTCCGGCGCGGGGACAAGCGCCAGCGCCGCGGCTTCGATCTCCTCCGGCGGCGGGGCGAGCGGCTCGCGCGCCTCGGCGATCAGGCCAGCGAGCGCCTCGCCGATGGCCAGGCCGTCGCGCAGCACGGCGAGGTCGCGCGGGCCGCCGCGGCCGAGCGCCAGGCGCGACAGCGCGCGGGCCATGTCGCCGGCGCCCTTCAGCGCCGCGCGCAGCTTCTGGCGCAGGGCGCGCCGCCCCAGCAGCCAGTCGATCGCATCCAGCCGCGCGTCGATCGCCTCGGGCGACATCAGCGGTCGGGCGAGCCGGGCCGCCAGCAGCCGCGCCCCGGGCGCGGTCACCGTGCGGTCGATCGCGGCCAGCAGCGAGCCGTCGCGGCCGCCGCCACTGCCCGCTGTAACCTGGGCCCGCTCGATCTCCAGGCTGGCGCGGGTGGCCGGGTCGATGGCCATGACGTCGGCCTCGCCGGCGCGGCGCGGGGCCGAGAGCGCCGGCATGCGCCCGCCCTGGGTGGTCTCCAGGTGCGCGGCGATCAGGCCGAGCGCCGCCACCTCCGCGCCGCTCAGCGCGCCGAAGCCGTCGAGGGTCTCGACGCCGTAGAGCCGCTTCAGCCGCGCCTCGGAGGCCGAAGGCTCGGCCAGCGCCTGCGCCATCGGCTGCACGAGGCCGCCGGCCGACTTCAGCGCAGCGCTCAGGCCCGGCTCGGCGAACAGGCGGTCGGGGACCAGGATCTCGGAAGGGGCCAGCGCCGCCAGCGCGGAGGCCAGCGCGTCCTTGCCGAGCGCGAGGCACTCCACCTCGCCGGTCGAGAGCTCGACGCGACGCCACCGCCGCCTGGCCGGCCCGGATCGCCACCGCCGCCAGCCGGTTGGCGCCGCGCGCCTCCAGCAGGCCGTCCTCGGTCAGGGTGCCGGGCGTGACCACCCGCACGATCTCGCGCCGGACCACCGACTTGCCGCCGCGCTTCCTGGCCTCGGCCGGGTCCTCCATCTGCTCGCAGACGGCGACCTTGAAGCCGGCGCGGATCAGCTTGGCGAGGTAGGCCTCGGCGGCGTGCACCGGCACCCCGGCCATCGGGATCGGCGCGCCGGCGTGGGTCCCGCGGTGGGTCTGGGTGATGCCGATCGCCGCGGCGGCCCTCACCGCGTCCTCGAAGAACAGCTCGTAGAAATCGCCCATGCGGAAGAAGATCAGCGCATCGGGCTGGCGCGCCTTGGCGTCGAAGAACTGCGCCATCACCGGCGAGGCGCCGTCAGCGGCCGGAAAGGCCGTGTCTGCGGATGGAATCGCCGCGTTCATGATCCTGACGCTAACGGGTCGCCGGTGGTGTTTGAACCCGCCTTGACGCGCCGCCGGAACCACCCAAGTTTCAAGCTGTGGAAGATCTGCTCGACTACGCCATCTCGCCCGCGGGCCCCGCCGACGCCGGGGACCTCGGCCGCATCCACGTGAAGTCCTGGCGTGAGACCTATCCTGGGATCCTGCCGCAGGCGGCGCTGAACCGGATGAACGCCGCCGCCCATGCCCGCCGCTTCCGCCACGAGCTGACGCTGGCGCCAAAAGGGCATGTGACGCTGATCGCCGAGGGCGCGGAAGGCGCGGTCGGCTACGCCGCTGGCGCGCTGCTGGACGGTTCGGGTCGCGGCAAGGGCGCCGACGCCGAGGTGTTCACGCTCTACGTGCTGCGCCAGGCGCAGGGCGCGGGCGTCGGCCGCGCGCTGCTGCGGGCCCAGGCGCGGGTGCTGCAGGCGGAGGGCGCGAAATCGCTGATGCTGTTCGTGCTGAGCCGCAACGAACACGGCGCGCGGCTTCTACGAGCGCCTCGGCGGCGAGGCCTTCGCCGAAGTGGCCTCGCACGGCTGGGGCGAGGGCCTGACCGAGATGGCCTATCGCTGGACGGATATCGGGGTGCTGGCGGGGTGAACCTCCCTCCCCCTCCGTGGGGAGGGAGAGATCGCGAAGCGATCAGGGTGGGGGAGTCAGAAGCCGCGCGCCGACGCCGAGAGGGATCGTGACGCGTCAGACATCCCCACCCGGCCTCGCCGCGCTCGTCCACCCTCCCCATGAAGGGGAGGGACGAAGTGAGGGAGATCTACTCGCCCCGGGTGATCCCGTCCCAGAAGCGGCGGGCCTTGCCGAAGAAGCTGGCGGTGCGCGGGTGCTGCTGCTCGCCGCAGAGGCCGGCGAACTCGCGCATCAGCTCCTTCTGCCGCGCGGTGAGCTTGGCCGGAGTCTCGATGAACAGCTCCACCACCAGGTCGCCGCGGTCGCGCGAGCGCAGCGAGGGCATGCCGCGGCCCTTCAGGCGCACGGTGCGGCCGGTCTGGGCGCCTTCGGGCACCTTGACCTCGATCTTGCACTCGCCGTCGCAGTTCTCGCCGCCGAGCAGGCAGGGCGCCTCGACCGAGCCGCCCAGCGCCGCGGTCGCCATCGGCACCGGCACCGAGCAGAGCAGGTCGAGCCCGTCGCGCTCGAACAGTTCGTGCGGCTTGACCGACAGGAAGATGTAGAGGTCGCCGCGCGGGCCGCCGCGCTGGCCGGCGTCGCCTTCGCCGGCGAGGCGGATGCGCGCGCCATCGTCGACGCCGGGCGGGATGCGCACCTCGAGCGTGCGCTCGCGGCGCACCTGGCCGTGGCCGTGGCAGCCCTTGCAGGGATCGAGCACCAGGCGTCCCGCGCCGCCGCAGCGCGGGCAGGTGCGCTCGATGGTGAAGAAGCCCTGGCTGGCGCGCACGCGCCCGGCGCCGCCGCAGCTGGCGCAGGCGGTGGGGCTGGCGCCCGGCGCGCAGCCGGAACCCTTGCAATCCTCGCACGTCAGCGCGGCCGGGGTCTTCACCTCGACGTCGGCGCCGGCGTAGGCCTGCTCAAGCGTGATCTCGAGGTCGAAGCGCAGGTCGGCGCCGCGGGTGGGTCCGGCCGGGCGCCGCTGCTGCTGGCGGCCGAACATGTCGCCGAAGACGTCGCCGAACACCTCGTTGAAGATGTCGTGCACGTCGGCGAAGCCGGCGCCATTGCCGCCGTTGACGCCGGCGTGGCCGAAGCGGTCGTAGGCCGCGCGCTTCTGCTTGTCGGAGAGGACCGAATAGGCCTCGTTGATTTCCTTGAACCGCCCGGCGGCTTCCTCGCATCCGCCGTTGCGATCGGGATGGTGCTCCATCGCCAGCTTGCGAAACGCGGATTTCAGACCGTCGTCGTCCGCGCCGCGGTCTACGCCCAGGATTTCATAATAGTCGCGCATGGAACCGTCAGCCGCCCCGGCGTTTCATGCTGAAACATTGTCTGGAAGGGAAGTGGGAGATCGCCCGCCCCGCTGCAAGGCTTGCTGCGCGAGGCGGGCGCCCGTGCCCGCGAAGGCGGCGACGTTCCCCGAGGTCGACATTCTGACCTGGGGGACCGCCGCCGCCATGAGGCAAACCGTCACGCACACCCCAGACTCGGTCATCACCGGGCGTCAGTCCCGGTGACCCAAGAACGCAGGCCGGCGAGTGGCCGCGCCGTCGCGCGGCCACCCAAGGGTCGGTGTGCATGGGTGGCCGGGACTGACGCCCGGCCATGACCGTGAGAGGGGGGCGGCGGGTCACCTGGATGAGCCCTCGTCGTCTCACGCCGACTTGTCGTCGGAGACTTCCTCGAACTCGGCGTCGACGACGCCTTCCTCGGCCGGGTTCTCGGAGGAAGCCTCCGCGCCCTCGCCGCCGGCGCCGGCCTTGTACATGGCCTCGCCGAGTTTCATCGACGCCTGCATCAGCGACTGGGTCTTGGCCTGGATGGCGCTGACGTCCTCGCCCTCGAGCGCGGACTTCAGCTCGGTCACCCCAGTCTCGATCGCCGACTTCTCGGCCGCGCCGACCTTGTCGCCGTGTTCGGCCAGCGCCTTCTCCGTCGAGTGGATCAGGGCGTCGGCGTGGTTCTTGGCCTCGACCAGCTCCTTGCGCTTCTTGTCCTCGGCGGCGTGCGCCTCGGCGTCCTTGACCATCTGGTCGATGTCGGTGTCGGAAAGGCCGCCGTTGGCCTGGATGCGGATCGACTGCTCCTTCGAGGTCGCCTTGTCCTTGGCCGAGACATTGACGATGCCGTTGGCGTCGATGTCGAAGGTGACCTCGATCTGCGGCATGCCGCGGGGCGCCGGCGGGATGCCGACCAGGTCGAACTGGCCCAGCATCTTGTTGTCGTGCGCCATCGGCCGCTCGCCCTGGAAGACCCGGATCGTCACCGCGTTCTGATTGTCGTCGGCGGTGGAGAAGGTCTGGCTCTTCTTGGTCGGGATCGTGGTGTTGCGTTCGATCAGCGCGGTGAAGACGCCGCCGAGGGTCTCGATGCCGAGGGTCAGCGGGGTCACGTCGAGCAGCAGCACGTCCTTGACGTCGCCCTGCAGCACGCCGCCCTGGATCGCCGCGCCGAGCGCGACGACCTCGTCCGGATTGACGCCCTTGTGCGGCTCGCGGCCGAAGAACTCCTTCACGGTGTCGACGACCTTGGGCATGCGGGTCATGCCGCCGACCAGGATCACCTCGTCGATGTCGGTCTTCTTCAGGCCGGCGTCCTTCAGCGCCTGGTCGCAGGGCCCGATCGTCTTGGTGATCAGGTCGTCGACCAGCGCCTCCAGCTTGGCGCGGGAAATCTTGATGTTGAGGTGCAGCGGGCCGGACGCATTCATCGAGATGAAGGGCAGGTTCACCTCGTACTGCGCCGTGGTGGAGAGCTCCTTCTTGGCCTTCTCGGCCTCTTCCTTCAGGCGTTGCAGCGCGAGCTTGTCCTTGCGCAGGTCGACGCCCTGCTCCTTCTTGAACTCGTCGGCCAGGTAGTCGACCAGGCGCAGGTCGAAGTCCTCGCCGCCGAGGAAGGTGTCGCCGTTGGTCGCCTTCACCTCGAAGACGCCGTCGCCGATCTCCAGGATCGACACGTCGAAGGTGCCGCCGCCGAGGTCGTAGACCGCGATCTTCTTGCCCTCGCTCTTCTCCAGTCCGTAGGCGAGCGCCGCGGCGGTCGGCTCGTTGATGATCCGCAGCACCTCGAGACCGGCGATCTTGCCGGCGTCCTTGGTCGCCTGGCGCTGGGCGTCGTTGAAGTAGGCCGGAACGGTGATGACCGCTTTCTCGACCTTCTCGCCCAGGTGCGCCTCGGCGTCCTGCTTCAGCTTCTGCAGGATGAAGGCGCTGATCTCCTGCGGCGAATAGTCCTTGCCGTGGGCGCGCACCCAGGCGTCCGAATTGCCGCCCTTGACGATCTCATAGGGCACCATGCCCTTGTCCTTCTCCACCATCGGGTCGGTGTACTGGCGCCCGATCAGGCGCTTGATGGCGAAGAGGGTGTTGGAGGGGTTGGTCACCGCCTGGCGCTTGGCCGGCTGGCCCACCAGGCGCTCGCCGTCGTCCAGGATGGCGACCACCGAGGGCGTGGTCCGCGCGCCCTCCGCGTTTTCGATCACTTTCGGCGTTTTGCCGTCCATGATGGCGACGCACGAGTTGGTCGTGCCGAGGTCGATGCCGATAATCTTGCTCATGAGAACTCTCGTCTCGCTCCTTCAATGGCGAACGTTCGCGGGGGCCTTCAAGCATGAAGCGCCGGTTGCGTCGTTCCCGGTTCGATTTCGTCTCTCTATTGGGTGCGGGCGAGAGGCCCGCGCGGGGCCGACCCCGGAGGGAGGCAAGCGCCGCTTCAGGCCCGATATTGGGAATGCGAGGCCCCCCCGCAAGGGCTTTTTCCCTCCGGCCCGGCGGCGCGGGGCGGCAGCCGGAGCGCTGGACCGGCGATTCCAATGAATCCCGTCGCACCCCCGCCGGGTTTCCGCCTGCTGCCGGGCCGGCTGGACATCGCCGCGCAACGTCAGCTCGCGGACGAAGTCGTGGCGCTGGCCGAGGCCGCGCCGCTCTACCGTCCGGTCACGCCGGGCGGCAAGCCGATGAGCGTGGCGATGACCAACCTCGGCCAGCTCGGCTGGATCACCGACGCCAGAGGCTATCGCTACGAGCCGGTCCACCCGGTCACCGGCCAGCCCTGGCCGCCGATCCCGGCGATGCTGAGGCGGCTCTGGGCCGAGCTCTGCGACCCGGCGGTTGGACCCGACTGCTGCCTCATGAACGTCTACGACGCCGGCGCGAAGATGGGATTGCACCGCGACTTTGACGAGGCTGACTTCCGCTTCCCGGTGCTCTCGATCTCGCTGGGCGACACGGCGCTGTTCCGGCTGGGCGGTCTGCGCCGTTCCGACCCGACCGGCCAGATTCGGCTGGCCTCCGGCGACGTCGTGGTGCTGGGCGGCGAGGCGCGGCGCGCCTATCACGGTGTCGACCGCATCGTGCCCGGGTCGTCGCGGCTCATCGCCGGTGGCGGGCGGATCAACCTTACGCTACGCCGCGCCGCGCCGGCTTGACCTTTGCGCGACTTGACCTTTCCTGGGGCGCGGGGGAGACGGCGTGTTTTCGCGTATCTGGAGAGCGGCATGCTCACCCTGACCCGTCCCGACGGCAATCGGCCGGAGGACTTCCATCTTTCGCGGCGCGGCCTGGGGGCGGTGATCTTCGGCGGCTACGCGGCGGCCGCGCTGTCGGCCAAGGCCGATCCGGTCATCACCGACGAGTCCGGCCTCGTCACCGAAGTCGCGCAGATCCCGGTGACCGGCGGGACCATCCGCGGCTATGTCGCCCGGCCCAAGGCGAACGGGCGGTTTCCGGTGGTGCTGGTGGTCAACGAGGTGTTCGGCCTGCACGCCTACATCATGGACATCTGCCGCCGGCTGTCGAAACTGGGCTACGTGGCGATCGCGCCCGGGTTCTTCGACCGCGCCGGCGACCCGGCGCCGCTGACCGACTTCGCCGCGATCATCAAGATCGTCGCCACCGCCACCGATGCGCAGGTGATGGGCGACATCGGCGCCACGCTGAAGTTTCTCGAGGGCCAGCCCTGGGCCGACATGCGCAAGGTGGGGATCACCGGCTTCTGCTGGGGCGGTAAGGTGGTGTGGAACGCCTGCGAGACCTTTCCGGAGTTCAAGGCCGGAGTCGCCTGGTACGGCCAGCTCGCGCCGCCGCCGGGCGCGCCGGCCGATCCCAGCCGGCTCTGGCCGATCGATCATGTCGCCGAACTGCACTGCCCGGTGCTGGGGCTCTACGGTGGCAAGGACCCGCTCAGCCAGGCCGTGCCGGCGATGCGCGACGCGCTGCAGAAGGCTGGCAAGAGCGACAGCGAGATCATCCTCTACCAGGACGCCGGCCACGGCTTCCACGCCGACTACCGCGCCAGCTACAACGAGACCGACGCCCGCGACGGTTGGCAGCGGCTGCTGGCCTTCTACGGCGTCAACGGCCTGCTCCCACGCCCGTTCCGGTTCGGATAGTCAGCCATGCCAAGCCCGAAGAATCCGCCCCGCCTGATCGGCGCGCTGATCGTCATCGCCGCCCTCCTGGTCGGCGCCTCTCAGGCCGACGCGCGGCAGTTCGGGGATGGCCACGCCATGCGACGCCTGGGCTACGGCTTGCACAAGCTCGGCCACGGCCTGCACCGACTAGGCGCTCGCGCTCGCCACCACCACCACCACCACCGCGGCTGAGCGGACGCGCATCTGGCGGCGCTCACGGCGGTCTGGGCGAGCGAGCGCCGCGTTGCACGCCGATGCAACTTCGAGCCGCCCGCTGCACCTCCCGGCGCGGCCGTCCGCCCCTCACATTGGCGCGCGTCTCGAGGCGAACGTCGACGACTGGCAGGTGATCGGGCCGTGGCTTGCGCCTCCTGTCTTGGCGCGCGTCATCGTCATTCGGACGAAGACCAAGATGCGAGGTTAGGCGGAACCAAGAATGGACAGCGCGTACGCACTGAGAACCACCGGCGAGGCGTTGGCGGAGCCAGTAACGCGGGCGACGCCGCCGATCTGGAGCCTGCAGCTGCTGAAGGCCGAGCGCCTCAGGGACCTGCTAAGCAGCACCGGGGGCCACGAACCCTACCAGCTGGCGCTGCATGCCTACATGGAAGCCGATCGAGATCTGCAGAAAGCGCTGGTTGAGCGTTTCGGTCTCGACACAGTGCTCTGACGCTGCGCTCGGATCCTCCGCGCCGCGCCGGCTGGACCGCCGTGAGCGCGCAGGATTTCAGCCGCCCCGCAGTTTCCGCGTCAGGGTCTCGAGGTCGCGCGCCAGCTGAGGGTCGCCCTGGCGCAGGGACTCGATCCGCCTCACCGCGTGCAGCACGGTGGTGTGGTCGCGGCCGCCGAACCTGCGGCCGATATCCGGCAGCGAGCGGGTGGTCAGCTGCTTGGCCAGCCACATAGCCGCCTGCCGGGGCCGCGCCACCGAGCGCGTGCGCCGCTCGGAGATCAGGTCGGCTTGCTTCAGCCCGAAGTGATCGGCGGCGGCCTTCTGGATATCGTCGACCGTGACCCGCTTCTCGCCGCCGCGCAGATGCGGTCCGAGGAACGCCTGGGTCTCTTCCAGCGTCAGTCCGCCGACGCCAGCGCCGGCGCGGACGATCAAGGTGTTCAAAGCCCCCTCCAGTTCGCGCACGCTGTCGGTGAAACGGTCCGCGAGGAACTGCAGCACTTCGGGCCGCATCGGCGCGGTGACGCCCTGCTGGCGGCCCAGCAGCGTCGCCTTGCGCTCGAGGATGTCGAGCCGCAGCGAGCGGTCCGCCGGCTCGATGCCGCAGACCAGGCCCGCCGAGAGGTGCGAGCGCAGCCGCGCGTCGATCTCGGTCAGCGCCGAGGGCGGACGGTCGGCGGAGAACACCACGCGGCGGCCGTCCTCCATCAGCGCGGCGAGGGTGTGGAACAGCTCCTCCTCGCTCGAGTGTTTGCCGCCGATGAAGTGGACGTCGTCGATCAGGAGCAGGTCGGCCGTGCGCAGCTCGTCCTTGAAGTCGGCCGCCTTGCGCTCCATCAGCGCCCGCACGAACGACGACAGGAACCGCTCGGCGGTGAGGTAGACCACTTTCCGGTTCGGCGCGGTGCGCATGGCTTCCCAGGCGATCGCGTTGAGCAGATGGGTCTTCCCGAAGCCGTAGGCGCCGTGGAACACCACCGGATTGAAATGGCCGTCGGCCCAGGACGCCACCCGGCGTCCAACCGCCAGGGCGAACTCGTTCGAAGGGCCTTTGACGAAGCTCTCGAAGGTGAAGCGTTCCTGCAGCCACTGGCTGCGGGTGGGACGCGAGGAGGCGATCGGCGCCGTGGCTGGACTGTCGGTCGAGACCGGGTCGGCGGCCTCGATCGGCATCGGGCCGGGCGCCGCGGCCGCCGTTGAGGACAAAGGCGGAGCCTCGCCGCCCTCGGCCTCGAACTCGAGGCGCGATTTCAGCGAGAGCACGCGGCCCTCCGGATCGTGCAGCGCCCACAGCTCGCCGATGCGCCGCCAGGCGTAGCGCCGGATCCAGTCGCGAGCGATGCCGGTGGGCGTCACGAGGCACAGTTCGCCCCCGGGCGCCGTCCGCAGGCAGGCCTGCGCCAGCCAAGATCCGAAAGTATCGTCGCCAAGCTCGCCTTTAAGCGTTTGGCTGGCTTTGACCCACACACCTGCGGGCGTCACCGACGCCATTTCCGCCAGTCCCTTGCTCGCCATCAGCTCCTTACACCCCCCCGATCCCCGCTCTCGTCCCGTAACCGAGAGCCGGCCGCTAAAGCCCCCAACGCAAAGCGGCTCGTCTTAAGTATACGCGCAGGCACACTTTCTCTGACGAGGCGGCCCGTTACTTGCCGCCCCCACTCATTCGTCAGTACAATGGAAATGCCTTGAGCGCCTCAGACTACGCCCGCGAAAGGCCGGGTCAATCGGATTTCGAGGCCGGCGCAATCGAAAAATAACTTGACATTCGAGGCTCTCGAAAACGCTTGGGTTTAGCGTTTTTGGGGCGCCATTTTGCCGCACAAAATGACCGGGATCGGCGCATTTTCGCCACAAGGCGCGCGGCCAGGCTCCGCGGCCGCCTTCGGCGAAATCTATAACTAAATCCGTAACTTGACCGACACTTCGGTCGGTCAGGCCGCCTGCAGCTTCTTGAGTTGCGCCGCCAGGCGCGACACTTTGCGCGATCCGGTGTTCTTATGCATCACACCCTTGCCGACAGCGCGCATCAGCTCCGATTGCACCTCGACGAAAGCGGTGCGCGCGAGGCCAAGATCGCCAGCGGCGAGCGCCTCTTCGAACTTGCGCACGAAGGTGCGAACGCGTGACCTGCGCGCCTTGTTGACCTCGGTCCTGCGCGCGATTTTACGGATCGCCTTCTTGGCGCCGGGGTTGTTCGCCATGGGTCTTGGACGGCCTCGAATGGGCGCCAACCATGGCGCCGGAAAAAGGAGGCGGCGATATACGCTGAAGCCGAGGCGGGGGTCAATGCGGCGGCCGCCGCTCTTTTCGCAGGCGCCGCAGGACTCTCAGGGGCCGTCGACCCGATAGCCCTTGGCGCGTAGCAGCGCGGGCACGCCGCCGGGCCCGATCAGGTGGCCCACGCCGACCACGACGACGACCTGGCCAGGCTTCCTCAGCCGCGCGGCCAGCACGCTGGTCCAGCGGCGGTTGCGCCCGTCGATCAGGCGGGCGAACAGCCCGGGCGAGATCTGGCGCAGCGGGTCGAGCGCGTCGCGCTGCAGCCCCGCCAGGTCGCCGGCCAGCCATTCGTCGACCACGCGCCGGTACGAGGTCGGATCCTGCTGGATCTCCGAAACGGTCCAGTTCAGCGACGCGAGCTGGTCCCTGACCGCCGCGCCGGCCAGGAAGCCGATCTGCTGACTGGCGGTCTCGAACGCCCTGCGTTTGACGGTGGCGGGCGCCGACGCCTGGATCTGGCCCTCGACGCCGTCGGAGGCGTCGGCCCCGCCGCGCGCGTCCTCCGCGATCGACAGCGTGAGGTCGGCCATCCAGGGCTGCATGCGGTCGAGCGCCTCGGGCGCGCAGTTCAGCGAAACGCCGGCGTCGACCAGCCGCTGAGCCTGGTCGGGCGTCATCATCGCCGTCAGGCTCTTGCCCTTGGGCAGGGCGCCGCGGGCGATCGACTGCCGCGCCGCCTCGTCGTTGGTCGCCGCGTCGATCGGCAGCTCGAACCAGAGCTCGTTGGCGCCGGCCAGCGCGGCGTCGAGTTCGGGCGGGCGCCAATCAAGGGCTGCAGGCAGCAGGTGGATCGAGCCAAACAGGGTGATCGTCGTCGCCCCGGCGTGGACGACCCAGACCGGCGGCCGCGCCATGGCCGTCGGCGGGGCCGCGACCGCCACCGCGGCGGCGAGGCCGGCGGCAAGACGCGAGAGCCACCTGCCGCCGCTCAAGCCTGACACCGCTGGCAGTAGAAGGTCGAGCGGCCGCCCTGGACGATGCGCGCGATCTCGCCCTTGCACCCCGGCTTCAGGCAGGCCTCGCCTTCGCGGTCGTAGACCCGGAACCGATGCTGGAAATAACCGAGTGCGCCGTCCGCGCTGGCGTAGTCGCGCAAGGTCGAACCGCCGGCCTCGATCGCCTCGGCCAGCACCGCCTGGATGATCTTCACCAGCGCGCCCAGCTTGCGGCGGCCGATCAGGCCGGCGGGCGTTTCCGGCGCAAGGCCGGCGCGGAACAGCGCCTCGCAGACGTAGATGTTGCCAAGCCCGGCGACGATGCGCTGGTCGAGCAGCGTCGCCTTCACCGACTGCCGACGCCCGGCGAACGCCCGCGCCAGGTGGCCGACGTCCAGACCGCAGCCGAGCGGCTCCGGGCCAAGGCCCTTGAACCAGGGATGCGCCTCGAGGCGGTCGGTGGCGATCAGGTCCATGTAGCCGAAGCGGCGCGGGTCGTAGAAGGTGACGGTCGCGCCGGCCTCGGTCTCGAACACGATGTGCGCATGGCGCGGGTCTGGCGGCTGGGCGAGGGCGAAGTCGCCGGGACGCGAGCGCGCCGCCGCGCCGGCGATCTCGAAGCGCCCGCTCATGCCCAGGTGCATCACCAGGGTCTCGTCGCGGTCCAGCCGCGCCAGCAGGTATTTCGCGCGGCGATCGAGCCGCTCGATCCGCGCGCCGGTCAGGCGCTGGACGAAGCCCTCCGGCAGCGGAAAGCGCAGGTCCGGCCGGCGCGCCTCGACTCGGACCAGGCGCTGCCCCTCCAGGACGGGCGCCAGGCCGCGCCGCACGGTCTCGACTTCGGGAAGCTCGGGCATCGCGCTCACATAGGGCCGCTTCGGCCGCGGAGGAAATGGGGTCGTGGCAGGAGCGGCGAACACCAATCCTCGACGCCCTGCGGGACTCCGCGAACGGACTGCGCCATCGATCGCTTGGCGGAGCGTGATTTCGAGGCTCAGGTCCGCGTCAAGGATCGCCTTTGGCGACCGCGGAGCGGCGGCGCGTCGCGCCGTCCTTGACCCGGTCCTGAACTCGAAAAAGCTGCTCTCCAAGCGTTCGACGGCGAACTCTGACAACTGCTGCGTCGGCAGAACGGCCTTCCCATGCGTTGGCGCTGGCGCCGGTTCGGGCCTAAGACGGCGCCATGAGCGCCACGTTCGGATACCGCGATGTCGACCCGGCCGAGAAGCCGGGCCTGGTGCGCGGCGTGTTCGAGCGCGTCGCCGGCCGCTACGACCTGATGAACGACCTGATGAGCCTGGGCGCGCACCGGCTCTGGAAGGACGCCGCCGCCGCCCGGCTCAATCCGCAGCCGGGCGAGACCATCGTCGACTGCGCCGGCGGCACCGGCGACCTGGCGCGGCGCTATGCGGCCCTGGCGCGGGCGGCGCAGGCGCGGCGCGGCGGCGATCCGGCCCGGATCGTGGTGGTGGACTACAACGAAGAGATGGTCCGCGCCGGCCGCCCGCGTGGCCCCGCCGACGAGATCAGCTGGGTCGTTGGCGACGCCCAGCGTTTGCCGCTGGCGGACGCCAGCGCCGACGCCTACTCGATCGGCTTCGGCCTCAGGAACGTCACCGACATCGCCGCCGCTCTGGCCGAAGCGCGAAGGGTGCTGAAGCCCGGCGGACGCTTTCTCTGCCTGGAGTTCTCGAAGCTGACCGCCGCCGCGTTGCGGCCGCTCTACGACGCCTATTCGTTCAAGCTGATCCCGCGCATCGGCGAACGGATCACGGGCGACGCCGAGGCCTACCAGTACCTGGTCGAGAGCATCCGCCGGTTCCCCGACCAGAAGGCGCTGGCGAAGCTGATGGCGGGCGCCGGGTTCGGCCGCGTCTCGTTCACCAATTTCACAGGCGGGGTGGTGGCCCTGCACCAGGGCTGGGCGATCTAGGTGGCGCCGCGTCTGGGGTCGTATGGGCGGCTGGCGGGCGCGGCCTTCATCCTGATCCGTGCGGACGCCCTCCTGCCACGCGAACTGAACCCGGTGTTGCCGGGCGGCGTGCGCTGGCTGGCGGGCTTCCTGCGACTTTTCAGCGGCGCGGCGGCGCGGCGCGGGCGGCCCGGGGAGCGGCTGGCCGGCGCGCTGGAACGGCTGGGCCCGGTCGGGATCAAGCTCGGCCAGTTCCTTTCGACCCGCGCGGACATCTTCGGCGCCCCCTTCGCCGACGACCTCTCGCGGCTGAAGGACCGGCTGGCGCCGTTCCCACTCGTGGAGGCCAAGGCCGAGGTGGCCGCGGCGCTCGGCCGCCCGCTCGACGAACTGTTCAGCGCGTTCGACGAAGCGATCGCCGGCGCCTCGCTGGCCCAGGCCCACAAGGCGCGGCTGACGAGCGGCCGAGCGGTGGCGGTGAAGGTGCTGCGGCCGGGGATCGAGCGGCGCGTGGCGGCCGACGCCGAGGCGCTGCATACGGCCGCGCGGCTGGCCGAGCGCTGGGCCCCGCCGGCGCGCCGCCTGGAGCCGAGGGCCTTCGCCGAGACAGTGGTGCGGGCGCTGGAGCTGGAGCTCGACCTGCGCTTCGAGGCCGCCGGCGCCGACGAGTTGCGCGCGGTGATGGCGCACGACGGTTTCATGCGGGCGCCTCCGGTGGTGTGGGACGGGGTCGCGCGGCGGGTGCTGACGCTGGAGTGGGCGCCCGGCGCGCCGCTCTCCGATCCCCTCGCGCTGGCGCAGCCGGGCCTCGACCGGCCGACGCTGGCCAACAACCTGATCCGCGCGTTCCTCGCTCAGGCGCTGGACCACGGCGTCTTCCACGCCGACCTGCACGAGGGGAACCTGTTCATCGCCGCCCCGGCGCGGCTGACCGCGGTCGACTTCGGCATCGTCGGGCGGCTCGGTCCCGGCGAGCGGCGCTACCTGGCCGAGATACTCTGGGGATTTCTGCGCCGCGACTACGCGCGGGTCTCCGCCGTGCACTTCGACGCCGGCTATGTGCCCGCTCACCACGACCAGGCCGCGTTCGCCCAGGCGCTGCGCGCGGTCGGCGAGCCGGTGTTCGGGCTGAAGGCGCGCGAGGTGTCGATGGGCCGGCTGCTGGCGCAGCTGTTCCAGATCACCGCGCTGTTCGACATGCGGCTGCGGCCCGAACTCGTTCTGCTGCAGAAGACCATGGTGACGGTCGAGGGCGTCGCGCGCCGGATCGATCCGGACAACGACATCTGGGCCGCGGCCGAGCCGGTCGTCGCACGCTGGATCGCCCGCGAGCTCTCGCCGGCCGCCAGGGTGCGCGACTTCGCCCGCGAGGCCCGCGCAGCGGTGACCACGCTGGCGCGGATGGCCGATCCCACGCCGGACGATCCGCCGACCGCAGCGCCGGCGGCTGTCGGCGGCGCGCCGCCCGCACGAACGCCGCTTCACGCCGCGGTCTGGTTCTTCGCCGGCGCCGCGGCCAGCGCGATCGCCTTCACCGCCGGGCTGGCGCTGCGCCTGGCGGGCCGGCTGTAGCAAGACCAGGCTGCGACGAGTTTGACCAACCCCTCACGTCATGGCCGGGCCTGTCCCGGCCATCCATGAACGCGACCCGCCGACGGTGTTCATGGATTGCCCGCACTCCGCGCTTCGCGCTCCGGCCGGCAATGAGGTGATTGAGAGTCTGACTTACCTCAACTCGCTCTAGCCGCTCTGGCTGTCCGACTTGTCGGCGCTGTTCGAACGCGACTGCTCGCGGGCGACCTGCTGCTGCCAGTAGCTGGCCCCGTCGCGCGGCTTGAACATCGTGCGCGGCGCGCCGGCCTTGGTGACGACCGCGAAGGTGTTGGTCTTGGCGTCGTAAAGCAGCGCATCGCCGTTGGCGCGTTCGACCTTCTGCACGCCGCTCGGCGGGGCGTCGACGAAGGCGTGGACCTTGGCGACATAGTCGGCCTCGGTCGCCGCGCCGAAATCCTTGCCGTTCTTGCCGAACTGGTAGTCGGCGTTCTCCTGCGCGGTGTGCTTGCGGTTCGCCGCCCAGATCGGCTTGCCGTCGGTGGCCAGCGGCGCCGGCGCATCGCGCGGATCCGCGGACGCGGCGGCCTGGCCCGCCGGCGTGGTCTGGCCGGCGGCGCTGATCGACGCCGGCGGATTGCCCGGCGCCTTGCTGGTCGCCGAGGGTCCGGCGTCGCAAGCCCCGAGCGAGAGGGCGAGCGCGGTCGCCCCGATTAAGAGTGCAACCTTCATCGTAGTTCCCCAGTCCATCGCCGCAACCTAAGCGGCTCAGGAACAAAGAAAGAACATCTCTCGCCGTTTGTCTAGGGCGCCTTCGCGATAAGAGCGAGCGGCTTTTCCGGAGGCCCATCTTGAGCCAGCGGCGCGTGCTTCTGATCGTCGGCGGCGGCGTCGCGGCCTACAAGGCGCTGGAGCTCGCGCGTCTGTTTCGCAAGGCGGACGTTGCGGTGCGGCCGATCCTGACCGCGGCCGGGGCCGAGTTCGTGACGCCGCTCTCGCTCTCGGCGCTGTGCGAAGACAAGGTCTACGGGGAGCTGTTCAGCCTCACCGACGAGGCGCAGATGGGCCACATCGAGCTCTCGCGCTCGGCCGACCTGGTGGTCGTCGCGCCGGCGACCGCGGACCTGATGGCCAAGGCGGCGAACGGCCTGGCCGGCGACCTGGCGTCGACCACCCTCCTGGCCACCGACAAGCCGGTGCTGATGGCGCCGGCGATGAACGTGCGGATGTGGCTGCACCCCGCCACCCAGCGCAACCAGGCGCGGCTGCAGACCGACGGCGTCGCGTTCGTCGGGCCCGACGACGGGGCGATGGCCTGCGGCGAATTCGGGCCTGGGCGCATGGCGGAGCCGCCAGCGATCTTCGAAGCGGCGATGGCGATGCTCGCGGACGGCGGACCGCTGGCCGGCAAGCACGTGCTGATCACCGCCGGCCCCACCGCCGAGCCGATCGACCCGGTGCGGGTGATCACCAACCGCTCGTCCGGCAAGCAGGGCTACGCCATCGCCGGCGCCCTGGCGGCGCTTGGCGCGCGGGTGACGCTGGTGTCCGGCCCGGTGGCGATCGCCGCGCCGCCCGGGGTGACGCGGGTGGATGTCGAGACCGCGCAGGAGATGCTGGCCGCGTGCAAGGCCGCCTTGCCCGCCGACGCCGCGGTCTGCGTCGCCGCGGTCGCCGACTGGCGCGCCGACGAGGTGTTCAAGGTCAAGATGAAGAAGAGCCACGAGGGCCCGCCGACCATCCGCCTGGTCGAGAACCCCGACATCCTGGCGCATCTGTCCGCCCACGGAGCAAAGCGGCCGAAGCTGGTGGTCGGCTTCGCGGCGGAGACCGGCGATCTCGAGGCGCTGGCTCGGGCCAAGCTGAAGAAGAAGGGCTGCGACTGGATCGTCGCCAACGACGTCAGCGCCGACGGAATCATGGGCGGCGACGAGAACGAGGTGCTGCTGGTCTATCCTCAGGGAACGGATCACTGGCCGCGCGCGGCGAAATCCGAGGTCGCCCGGCGTCTCGCCCAGCGCATCGCCGAGGACCTGGCTTGAGCGTTGAAATTGCCGTCAGGCGGCTGCCGCACGGCGCGGACCTGCCGCTGCCCGCCTATGAGACCGCCCACGCCGCCGGCATGGACTTGCGCGCCGCGATCCCGGCGGACGAGCCACTGATCCTGCGTCCGGGCGACCGCCACGCGGTTCCCACCGGCCTGGCGGTCGCGATCCCGCCCGGGTTCGAGGGCCAGGTGCGGCCCAGGTCGGGCCTGGCGTTCCGCAACGGCGTCACCTGCCTGAATTCTCCGGGCACGGTCGACGCCGACTATCGCGGCGAGGTGAGGGTGATCCTGATCAACCTGGGCGCCGAGGATTTCACCGTCCGCCGCGGCGACCGCATCGCCCAGCTGCTGATCACGCCGGTGGTCCGGGCAACGTGGCGCGAGAGCCAGACCCTCGACGACACGGTGCGCGGCGAAGGCGGCTTCGGCTCGACCGGCGCGGCCTGACGCGGGGACCCGGTTGGGCGACGCATCGTTGCGCCCCAGCTGTAACCGGTCGGCGGTCGCGCCCGAATAGGGGCCGGGGCGGTCGGAGTGATGCTATGTCGGCGCGGTTCAAGGTCGCGGAAGCGGGGGCCGGTTCCTATCGGCCGCTGGCGCTGCTGAGATGGGTCATGGTCGTGATCTTCGTGGCTTTCGGTATCCAGAAGTTCACGCCGCAGTCCGCTCACGGCATCGTTCAGTACATCGCCAACAGCCCGTTCGTCGCCTGGCTATCCGTCTTCGGACTGCGCGGCGAGGCCTATCTGCTCGGCGTCGTCGAGCTGGCGATCGCCGCGCTGCTCGCCGCGGGGGCCTTCAGCCCGCTGCTCTCGGCCATCGGGTCGCTGATGGGCGTCGGGACCTTCGTGATCACCTGGTCGTTCTTCTTCACCACGCCGCGGGTCGTGACGTGGAGCCTTTCCGCCGACCCGATCGCCTGGAACCTGACGGGCGAGTTCCTGTTCAAGGACATCGTCCTGCTGTGCGTCTGCCTCGTGCTCTTCCTGGCCTCGCTCGCGCCAAGGCCCGGCCCGCTGCGTGACGGCGGCCGGCCGGGAGAACCGGATCAGATCAGCCCGTTCTGACGGTTGAGGTTGGCGTAGCGCGCCGGGTCGAGATCGCGGCCCGCGAGCGCCGGATGATCAGGCTCGTAGCGGTGGGCGCGGTAGATGCTGACCGTCGGCTCGCCGCGGCTGTTGTTGTTGACGAACGGATTGATCCACTCCCAGACCACCTCGTGGCCGCGCGTCACCTCGAACAGCCGCCCGCTGGTGCCTTCGCAGATCAGCACGTTGCCCGAGGCCAGCCGCGACGCGCCGGAGATGTGCCCGCTGAAGAACTGCTGGTACGGCATGCCGCGGTAGTGCCACACGACCTCGCCCTTGGCCGGGTCGACTTCGATCACCCGCGAGCCGTCGTGGCCGTTGTCGAAGATCTGCAGGTTGCCGTTCGGCAGCCAGGTCGGATTGTGCTGACCGCGGGTCTGGTCGAACTTGAAACCAAGCTTGCCGCTCTCGGCGTCGATCACCGCCACGCGGTGGCAGTTGCGCGCCGAGAAGACGATGTCGCCCTTGGCGTTCACGTCGATGCCGTTGATGTGGCTCCACTCCCAGCGCCGATCGCCGGGATCGATCCGATCCTTCACCGGATCGAGCAGCTGCCAGGTGTGGATGCGCCGCACCTCCCTGAAGTCGGGGGTGATCTCGACCAGATCGTCGCCGATCAGACGGGGCAGCTTCTCCTTCGGCTTGCGATAGCCGCCGCGCACCTTGCGGTGCAGCTCCTCGGGCAGCTCCACCCATTCCGGGACAAGGGTGTTGCCGTTGGCGAAGCGATGGAAGTCGTGATGCTGGAAGCGGTTGACGTATTCCCACACCGTGTTCCCGTCCCAGTCCACCTCGATCAGCGTCGTGTGGTAGCCGCCCAGCCGGGTGACGTGCTGCTCGAACGGCGGCGGCGGCTTGGTGGGCTCGTCGGGCGGCGGCTTGGGCAGGTTCACGTCCGAGCCGGTCATCAGCAGGTTGCCGTTGTCGAGCAGGCGCCCGTACCCGGGCTTGATGTGGGTGAACTTCCACCGGTGCGCGACCGCGCCCTGCATGTCGATCAGGTAGGCGCAGGTATCGCCGTGCGGGGTCAGCAGCGTGTAGCCCTTGGTCGAAAGGCCAGGGCGGTGAAAGGTGAGCCCCGTCGGGCGATTGACGGACCAGCCCATGCGGCGCGCTCCGGGTGATTTGAAACGAGCGCCACCTATGGCGTCAGGCGCGGCGGTGTCCAGAGCGCGAAGAGCGCCGCGCGACGAAGCGCCCGGCGGACCGAGCTTGGCGATGGCGGGCGTCTGCGCATAGGCTGGCGCCATGGCCACGTTCACTTCCGGCGGTCTCCGCATCGCCTACGACGATATTCAGCCCGCCGGCGGCGCGGCCGGGACCGCGTTCCTGGTGCACGGCTTCGCCACCAGCCGGGCGGAGAACTGGCGCCGGCTGGGCTGGTTCGGGGCGTTCGAGCGCAAGAACTACCGGGTGGTGGCGCTGGACCTGCGCGGTCACGGCGAGAGCGACAAGCCGCACGACCCGGCGGCCTACGGCGGCGAGGCGCTGATCGGCGACATCGTCGGCCTGATGGATCACCTGGACCTGCGCCGCGTCGACCTGCTGGGCTACTCGATGGGCGCCCGGCTCTCGCTGCAGCTGGCGCTCAGCCACCCGGACCGCATCGCCAACCTGATCGTCGGCGGCGTCGGCGACCGGATGCTGAAACCGCCGCCGGCCGAGGCCCCGAAGATGACCATGGCCGAGGCGATGCGGGCCGAGGATCCCGAGAGCATCACCGAAAAGACCATGAAGGGCTTCCGCCTGTTCGCCGACGGCCAGGGCGAGGACCGGTTGGCGCTGGCCGCGTTCACCGAAGGCCGCGGCGGGATGGCGCTCACGGCCGACGACCTCTTCGGCATCCGCGCGCCGACGCTGGTGGTGGCCGGCTCCCGCGACGAGATGGCCGGCGACCCGCAGGGCCTGGCGGACACGATCCCCGGCGCGAAGTCCGTCACCCTGCCCGCCTGTGATCACTTCTCGGCGATCCCGCACGCCCTGTTCAAGGCGGCGGTGTTCGACTTCCTGGAAGGCTGGCTGGACGAGTAGGGGCACTCGCCCTTCCCCCGCTCGCGAGGGGAAAGTGTGCTGGCGAACATCGCGAAGCGAGGGAGCGGCCGATGGGGAGAACGGCGCCGAACTAGCGCAGCCGCCGGACACCTCCCCTCCGGCGTGTCTCGCGTGCTGTTCGCACGCTCGCCCACGCCACCTCCCCTCGTCGCGAGGGGAGGAGAACGCCCGCTACTGCCCGATGCCGTAGGCGCCGCCTTTTTCCAGCGCCTTCTTGTAGGCCGGGCGGGCGTGCAGGCGGTCGACCCAGGCGTTGATGGCGGGCTTGTCGGCCAGGCGACCGAACGCGCGGCCGACCTCGCCGACGAAGCTCATCTGCACGTCGGCGGCGGTGAAGTCGCCCAGCAGGTAGTCGCGGCCAGCCAGGCTGTGCTCGACATAACCGAGATGGTTCTCGATCTCGCCGTTGATGCGCTCCTGCAGCGGCGCGCCGCCCTCGCCCAGGCGCAGGGTGTAGAGCAGCAGCATCAGCGGCAGCATGGCCGAGCCTTCGGCGTAGTGCAGCCACTCCTGGTACTTGTCGAACGCCGCGCTGGACGGCTCGGGCGCGAGCCGGCCGCCGCCGTGGCGGCGGACGATATAGTCGACGATCGCGCCGGACTCGGCGATCGTGCGATCACCGTCGGTGATGACCGGCGACTTGCCGAGCGGGTGCACGGCCTGCAGCTCCGGCGGCGCGAGATTGGTGGTGGCGTCGCGCTTGTAGAACTTGATCTCGTAGGGCAGCCCCAGTTCCTCGAGCAGCCAGAGGATCCGCTGCGAGCGCGATTCGTTGAGGTGGTGGACGGTGATCATCGCCGCTGCGTCTCCCGGTTGACGCGCTCACCTGCGGCGACCATGCGGCGGCAGGCAAGTGAAATTCCTGACCGCGCGGCTGGCGTCCGCAGCCGGCGGATCAGTCGCCCCGCCCCAGGCCGTGGAAGATGAGGCCGACCTGGCGGTCGAACAGCGCGGTGAGGCGTTCGGCGTCGGCGCCGGCGGCCGCGGCCAGGCGGTAGTTCCAGGCGTAGGTTCCGACCAGCATGTCGACGGCCAGGTCGAGGTCAACCTCCGGCCGCACGTCGCCGCGGGCGACGCCGTCGGTCAGGCATTCGCGGATCATGCCGCGCAGGCGCGGGTTCGAGCCCATCGTCGGGCCGTCCTGCGCCTCGCGCCATTCGAAGGCGACCGAGAGGTGGGCCAGGAACAGCCGCAGCCGGCGGAACTCGAACGCGTAGTGCACGGCGAACAGCGAGCGGCAGCGATCGGCGGTCGATCCGCGCAGGTGCGGCGCGACGCGCTCCAGGTCGGCGTAGAGCTCATCGAGCCGCTCGCGGATCACCTCGAGCAGCACGTGGGACTTGGACTCGAAACCAGTGAAGACGCTGCCGACCGAGACGCCGGCGCGGCGGGCGATCTCGCGGATGGTCGCCGCCTCGTAGCCGACCTCCTCGAACAGCTGGCGCGCGGCGTCAAGGACGCGCAGACGCGTCGCCTCCTTGCGCGCTTCGCGTAAGCTCGAGATGCCCTCTCTCCCTCACCTCGGCCTCGGCCCCCCGAAGGAGGTCGGGCCGCCCCTCAACCTCTCCGCATACCGGAGAGGATCGTCCTGGTCTGGTCGTGGATCCGGGTCTTCACCTGCTCGGGGCCAAGTCCATCCAGCGCCGCGCGGCGCAGGGTGGCGACGTAGCCGTCCCAGATCATCTCGGAGATCAGCACGGCGCAGTGGCCGCCGCTCTCCTGAGCAAGGTCGGACTGGACCACGGCCTGGATCAGCGACACGGCCGTGCGGCGATCGAGCCGGCGGCTGATCTTCTCCGCGAGCCCCGGCGTCCACAGCGTGCTCATGATCGCCCTGAACAGCGCCAGGCTCTCGATCTGGCGCTCGGCCGCGGCGTCGAGCATGGCCAGGATCGCGGCGCGGCCGCTGTGGCCCTCGGCCGCGGCGCGCATGGCGGCGTGGACCTGGGCCTGCTCGGTCTCGGCGATCTCGGTGAAGAGGTCGGACTTGTCGGTGAAGCTGGCGAACACCGCGCCGGTGGACATGCCGGCAGCCTTGGCGATGTCGCGGATCGTGGCGCCTTCATAGCCCCGCTCGGCGAACAGCTCCTTGGCGGCGCCGATGATCTTTTCGCGGGTGCGCTGTTTGGCCAGCGCGCGCTGGTTGGGGCGCTCAGCCAGCTCGAGGGCGGTCAGACCGCCGTGCACAATTTGGTTCATCTTGTCTGTTCCAGTCGGACCGGAAGGTCGTAGGCGCTCTGCGTGAACTGGGCGCGGCAGTCCTCCGCGAAGCGCGCTTGGCGCTTCGCGAGCTCGCAGGCCTTGGTTCGGCTGGGGGCCGGTAGCATCGGCTCTCGTCACCTTCGGGTCGAAGCGTCGTCGCCGACCATTGGCCGAAACGACGACTGTTGTTGGGCGAACGCGTTCGATTGACGGAATCCCGCCGGCCGCGTCGCCGCGGGCTGCTACACGTGTTCCGCCGGCTTTGCGCGCCATAACGCCACGGCAGCGCCAAAATGACGCAACACTGGCGCTTGGCCCAGGGCTGGCGAGGGATTCCACAGCGATCACGTTCGCTGATCACGTTCACCTAGTTGCGGATTCGCGGTTTTTCAAGGCGCGCTTGGCCGCCGATGCTGGATGGGCCTAGAGTCTCTCCGCATGCGTGACATCCTTCCTGTCGTCCTCGGGTTCGTCCTGCTCGCCGTGGCGGTTACACTCGCCGTCGGCTTTTATTCACTGTTCCGGGGCGGACAGTTCGGCCGAACCTGGTCGAACAAGCTGATGCGCCTGCGCGTCGCTCTGCAGTTCGCCGCGATCCTGATCCTCGCGGCGGTGTTCTGGCTCAACCAGGCCCACCGCTGAGCCGCCGGCGATGGTCCTGCTGAACAAGATCTATACGCGCGCCGGCGATGGCGGGACCACACGGCTGGCGTCCGGCGCGCCGGTCTCCAAGACCGACCCCCGGGTCGCGGCCTACGGCGCGGTCGACGAGACCAATGCGACAATCGGTCTCGCCCGGCTTTCGACGCGGGGCGATGCGACCCTCGATCCGATCCTGGCGCGGATCCAGAACGACCTGTTCGACCTCGGCGCGGACCTGGCGACGCCGCCCGCCCCCGACGAGGCGGAGCGCCCGCGGCTGCGGATCGTCGACGCGCAGGTGGACCGGCTCGAGGCCGAGATCGATCAGCTGAATGGCGGCATGGCCGAACTGACGTCCTTCGTGCTGCCCGGCGGCTCGGCGGCGGCCGCGGCGCTGCACCTTGCTCGCACCGTTGCGCGCCGGGCGGAGCGCGATTGCGTCGCGCTGGCCGGGAGTCAGAGCGTCAGCCCCGAGGCGCTGAAATACCTCAACCGGCTCTCGGACCTGCTGTTCGTCGCCGCCCGCTGGGCCAATGACGAAGGGCGCGGCGACGTGCTGTGGTCGCCCGGCGCGACCCGCTAGAGCGTTCTCGGGCGGGACCGACTCGTCGGGCGACGTAACCCTTCACCTTCCCACGCCTTCGGCGCGGGTCCCTCCCTCTCCCTCTGGGAGAGGTGTAACACGCTGGCGCAGCTCCTCTTTTACCTCTCCTGGAGGGAGAGGGAGGGGCCCGCGATGCGTCAGCGTCGTGGGAAGGTGAGGGGTTACGATCTGGGCCGTCTAAGTTCGCTTCGGGCCGCCGCTCAGGAAGGCTTCGGCGCGGGCGGCTTCACGGGCGTGACGGGCGGCGAACCGAGCTGCCGGCCGGTGAAGCGGGAGATCGGCACGGGCGTGGCGCACTCATGGTACTTGTCCGACCACCAGCCGCCGTGCTGCTCGCACCGCTCGACCGGCCAGACGTAGTTGGCCTGGTAGTAGAACACCCCCATGCAGGCGGCGAAGAAAAGGCCGACGTAGGCCAGTTGGACGCGGGAGAAGAGGCGCAGCATGAGCCCGCTTTTCGCAGGAACCGCGCGTGAGGGCCAGAGCCGCCGGGGCGCCGCGCGCACTTGCAAACCCTGGCCAAGACGTTATTGCCCCATGCGCGCAAGGTCGGGGCGCCGCTCGGCCGCCCTGGCGCCTGTCCGAAATCTCCCAGTCCGAACGTAGCTGAGGGCGAACAACACCGATGAAAGTGCTGGTCCCGGTCAAACGGGTGCTCGATTCCAACATCAAGGCGCGGGTCAAATCCGATCAAACGGCGGTCGACCTCGCCAACCAAAAGATGTCCATCAACCCCTTCTGCGAGATCGCGGTCGAAGAGGCCGTGCGGGAGAAGGAGAAGGGCGTCGCCGACGAGGTGGTCGCCGTCTCGGTGGGTCCGGCCCAGGCATCGGAGACGATCCGCAACGCGCTGGCCATGGGCGCAGATCGCGGCATCCTGGTCCAGACCGACGCCGATCCTGAGCCGCTGGCGGTCGCCAAGCTGCTGAAGGCGGTGATCGAGGAAGAGAAGCCCGACCTCGTTTTGATGGGCAAGCAGGCGATCGACGGCGACAACAACGCCACCGGTCAGATGCTGGCGACCCTGCTCGGCTGGCCGCAGGCGACGTTCGCGTCCAAGGTCGAGATCGAGGGCGGCAAGGCCAAGGTGACGCGCGAGATCGACGGGGGGCTGCAGACGCTGGAGGTCGACCTGCCGGCGGTGGTCACCGCCGACCTGCGCCTCAACGAGCCGCGCTACGCTTCGCTGCCCAACATCATGAAGGCCAAGAAGAAGCCGATCGACGTCAAGGAAGCCGCCAGCTACGGCGTCGACATCGCCCCACGCCTGACGGTGCTGAAGGTGACCGAGCCGCCGAAGCGCGTCGCCGGCGTCAAGGTCGAGAGCGCGGCCGAACTCGTGTCCAAGCTGAAGAACGAAGCGGGGGTGATCTGATGGCCGTGCTGGTTATCGCCGACCACGACAACGCGCATGTGCGCGACACCACCAACAAGACCATCACCGCCGCGCTGAAGCTGTCGGGCGACGTCGACGTGCTGGTGGCGGGCCAGGGCTGCGACGCCGCCGCCGCGGCCGCCGGCAAGATCGCCGGCGTTCGCAAGGTGCTCGAGGCGGAGAGCGCCGAGCTGGACGAGGGCATGGCCGAGGCCTTCCAGGCGCTGGTGGTTCCGTTGATGGCGAACTACGACGCGGTGCTGGCGCCGGCGACCTCGCAGGGCAAGAACATCGCCCCGCGCATCGCCGCGGCGCTGGACGTCTCGCAGATCTCCGAGATCGTCGAGGTGGTCGATCAGTCCACCTTCATCCGGCCGATCTACGCCGGCAACGCGCTGGAGACGGTGAAGACCTCCGACGCCAAGAAGGTGATCACGGTCCGCACCAGCCTCTTCCCCGCGGCCGCGGCCGAAGGCGGCTCGGCGTCGATCGAGAAAATCGCCGCGCCGGCGACGCAGACGCACACCCGCTTCCTCGGCCAGGAAGTGGTGAAGTCGGACCGGCCCGAACTGGCCGCCGCCAAGATCGTCGTCTCCGGCGGGCGGGCGATGGGCTCGGCCGAGGAGTTCCAGCGGGTGATCGAGCCCCTGGCCGACAAGCTGGGCGCCGCCGTCGGCGCCAGCCGCGCCGCGGTCGACGCCGGCTACGCGCCCAACGACTACCAGGTCGGCCAGACCGGCAAGATCGTCGCGCCCGAGCTCTACGTGGCGATCGGCATCTCCGGCGCGATCCAGCACCTGGCCGGGATGAAGGATTCCAAGGTGATCGTCGCGGTCAACAAGGACGCCGACGCGCCGATCTTCCAGGTGGCGGACTATGGGCTGGTGGCGGACTACAAGACCGCCATTCCGGAGCTGATGGACGCCCTCACCGCCGCCGGCAAATAGGGGTCAGGCGCGTTGCGCGGGTGACGCTTAGTTGCTTGGCTGTCGTATAACAGTGTGATCCTATGCCGCTCCATCATAAGGGGCATCGCATGCGACAGCACACACGAACGACCTCGCTTGGCCTCGCAATCGGCGCGGCGGTGGCGGCCCTCAGCCTGAGCGCCTGCGGCGGCTCATCCGACGCCCGGTTCAACGCGGCGTTCGACAAGAGCACGCACGACTCCTGTGTCAGTTCGGCGGGGACGCACGGGATGCCGGCCGACCAGGCCGAGACCTATTGCAGCTGCATCGTCAAGCAGTTCGCCCCGCTCTCGGTGCAGGACAAAATGGCGCTGCCGACGCACCAGGACAAGATGACCGCCGCGGCCCAGACCTGCATCGCGCAGATGTCGGGCGGCGCAGCCCCGGCGTCGCAGGCGGCCCCGGCTAACGCGCCTTAGCGTGGCGGGGCGGGCGCGGTCGGGAGCGCGGGCGGCGGCGGCGCGGCGGCGCGGGGGTCGGCGCGGCCGCACCCTGGACGATGCGCCCGGAGCCGGAGACGTCGCTGTTGAGTTTGGGCGGATGGGTCAGCAGATCGATCTCGCCGGAGCCGGAAATGTCGAGGTTCGCCGCGTCGGTCGGCGCGATGTAAGCGCGGCCAGAGCCTGAGATGTCGGCCTGGGCGCTTTGCGTGGCCATGCCGGAGAGGTCGACGTCGCCGGCGCCGGAGATGTCCAGGTTCACCGCGTGGGTCTTGCCCTTGCCATTGACCGACCCATGGCCGCTGACCTCCACCGATAGGTCGTCCTGATCGTAGCCGGCGATGGTCAGGGTGTTGTCGCCGTTGATCGCGAACCGGCGAACGTCAGGCGCGGTCATGGTGACGGTCACCCGGGCGTCGTCGAAGTCGAAGTCGTCCTTGTAGCCGAGTTCGCCACCGGTGAGTTCGATGCGGTCGATCGCCGCCTGCGGGCCGCTGATCACCAGCTTGCCGGGGCCAGGCGCCTGGGTGAAGGTGATGTCGGCCGGCGCGTCGAACTCGATCCGGTCGCCGCCCGGCCAGGCGATCTCGCGGCTGGCGGCCGGGCCGCCGGCGCCGCGCTCGTCGCCGTCGCGCCAGTGGCGGTGGCCGTCGTCCCAGTCGACCGTCCAGTGTCGGCCCCAGTGGTGGTGCAGCAGGGCGCTGCCGCCCAGCGCGACCGCGCCGGCGATGCAGGCGACGGCCAGGATGAAGCCGCTGAAGGCGATCAGGACAAGCGTTCGGGTCATGGCGCGCTGAGCTCCCCCAAGGGCTGCGGGTCGATGGCCGGCTTCAGGAGCCGGTAGTGCAGGCGTCCGTACCAGACGAGGGCGTTGACGAGGCCGGTCGAGACCAGGGTCAGCAGCGCGGTGGTCGAGACCGCGCCGGCCATCAGGCCAAGGCCCGTCAGCAGCGCCGCGCCGATCCCACCCGGTCCGTGGGCGAAGGGACCTGCGGCGAACACCACCGCCCCGCCGACGAAGCCGACCAGGGCGACGATCCCGACCGCGCACATCACGCTGACCACGCTGATCAGGATCGGCAGCAGCACCAGGATGTCGATCGCGCCCAGGCCCAGCACGGCGAACACGGCCGCGGCGGCGGCTTCGGGATTGCGCTGCGACTCCCAGCGCTTGACGCCAACCTCGGCGCGCAGCTCGCGCGCCAGCCGGTCGGGATCGCCGAGCGCGGCGGCGACGTCCGCCTCGCTGCGCCCGGCGGCGACGCCCTCGCGGAAGTGGGTCTCGTAGTCGGCGACGATGTCGGACTGCGCCTGCGCCGGCAGGCCGACCAGGCCGGCCCGCAGCCGGGCGATGAAGTCTTGCCGCGTCATTTCACGGCTCCCCCAGGATGGATTGGACGGCGCCGGCGAACGAGCGCCAGGCGTCTTTCTGGGCGGCGAAGCTCGCCTGCCCGGCGCTCGTGAGCCGATAGTATTTGCGCGAGGGGCCGGCGGACGACTCGACCAGATAGGTCTCCACCAGGCCGTCGGTCTGCATCCGGCGCATCAGCGGATAGATCGTCCCCTCGCCCATGCCGATCGCCTCGGCCAGCTGGCTGGCGATCTCGTAGGCGTAGCTGTCGCCCCGCGACAGCAGCGCCAGGACGCAGAGGTCGAGCGCGCCCTTCTTCAGCTGGATGTCGATGGTCTCTGGCATGTGGCCTCACGTTGCGGAGGACTGGGTATAACCAGCTACCTTCTTATGCAAGGTACCTTGCGCAACATGTCACCGATTTAATCTCGAGGCCGGCGAACCGGCGCGAGGGCCGGTCCGCTGCAACGCAGCAAAAACTTGGCGGCGGCGCGGCAATCCGTGTTAGAAAGTCGTCACAACAAGCGGCGTCCAGCGGGCGCGGCGCTCCAACCGCGCCTGAGGCAATAGGAATGGCGACAATCAAGCGCGTCGGGGTGATCGGCGCGGGCCAGATGGGCAGCGGGATCGCCCATGTCTGCGCCCTCGCCGGCTACGACGTCCTGATCAACGACCTCGACGAACAGAAGATCGCGGATGGCCTGAAGGTCATCGACCGCAACATGTCGCGCCAGGTCAGCCGCGGTATCGTCGGCGAACTCGACAAGCGCGAGGCCTTCGCCCGCATCACGCCGGCGCTTTCGCTGGCGGACCTCGGCGACGTCGACCTGGCGATCGAGGCCGCGACCGAGAACGAGGACGTCAAGAAGGCGATCTTCAAGGCGCTGCAGCCGCACCTGAACGCCACCGCGCTGCTGGCCTCCAACACCTCGTCGATCTCGATCACCCGGCTGGCCTCGACCACCGATCGGCCCGAGCACTTCATCGGCCTGCATTTCATGAACCCGGTGCCGGTGATGAAGCTGGTCGAGGTGATCCGCGGCATCGCCACCGACGCCGGCACCTACGAGACCGCGGTCGGCTTCGCCAAGTCGCTTGGCAAGGCGACCACCAACGCCGAGGACTTCCCCGCCTTCATCGTCAACCGGATTCTGGTGCCGATGATCAACGAGGCGATCTACACCCTCTACGAGGGCGTCGGCACGGTCGAGGCGATCGACACCGCCATGCGTCTCGGCGCCAACCACCCGATGGGCCCGCTCGAGCTCGGCGACTTCATCGGCCTGGACACCGTGCTGTCGATCATGAACGTGCTGCACGAGGGCCTGGCCAACTCCAAGTACCGGCCCTGCCCGCTGCTGGTGAAGTACGTCGAGGCCGGCTGGCTGGGTCGCAAATCCGGCCGCGGCTTCTACGATTACCGCGGCGAGAAGCCGATCCCGACCCGCTAGAGACGCCGGGCGCCACCCGGGGGGCGCGAGAGCGGCTTCTCAAGTCACTCGGCTAGCTTGCGTGACCCGCAGCCAAGCCATGATCGCCAGGCCCGACAGCAACAACACCGCCCCCAGGATCAGCACCCGGTGAGCGTCGCGCTCAGTGACCAGCCCGAACGCCATCAACGGGCCGGCGGCGCCCCCGAGGAGTTGGGCCGCGCCGGTTTGCACGGCGGCTCGGCGTGACGGGTCGGCCTCGATGGTCAGGGGGACGAAAAAGGGGCTGACGAACAGGCCGACAAGGCCCGCGAGGGCGTTGGCGGCGATGAACGGCCCGGCCGGAATGCGTAGCGAAAAGCAGGTCCAGGCGACCAGCCAGAGCACGGTCGCGGTCACGAAGACGGGGAACCAGCGCACCTTGCCCGCAAGCGCCGTCGCCGCTCCGCTGCCGGCCACCTGAGCGGCCAGCGAGACCCAGACCGCGGTCCGCGCCACATTCGGCGTGAGGCCGGCCTGCAGTGCGTAACGCTGAAGGTAGACGGCGACCGCGCCATTCGCGCTGACGAAGATGAGGGTGGCCAGAAGCGCGATCCAGCCGCGCAAGGGCGGGGCGCCGGCCTGTTCGCCCTGGGAGGACAGAGGGGCGTAGCGGCTCGCGCCGGCGAGGGCGGGCGCGATTCCCGCCAGGCTGCAGAGCGCCAGCACCACATAGCCGCCGCCAGACCCGAAATCTGGGAATGACGAAGGCGGCGAAGGCGAACGCCAGGAGCAGCTGGATCACGGTGAGGGCGGTGAAGAACGCGCCCGCCCATCGCTCCGGAGTCGCGGTACGCGCGATCATGCCGACCGTGATCCAGAGCAGCACGCCCTCGGCCGCGCCAGCGCCGGCGCGGGCGACGATCACCTGCGTTCCACCGACCATGGCGGTCGCCAGGTCGAAGGCCGCCAGGACGAGCGCGGTGACGACGCCGATGAGTTTCAGCCGCCGCGGGGCGACGAGCATGCCGGCGAGACCTGTGGTCACGGCCATGCTGAGAAGCTCGGCCGCCGCGGTCAGCCCGATCTGCGGCGCGGTCAGCCGATGCTCGTCGGCGAGCGCCCCGAGAAGAGGCGCCAGAAGGCCGACGATCAGGAGCGCGTTAAGACCGACCGCGAGCGCTGCGGCCGCCTCGAGGCGCGGGCGCGGTGGCTCAATCGCGCTCTGATTGGCGTCCTCGACGGCCACCTGGTCAGACCCCCGCCGCGGGAAGAGCGCGCAAGCGGGCGCTGAACGTGGTCGGGGACGCCGAGGCGAAGGCGGCTATGGCCGAGCGATGCGACGCGAGGTCGTGGAGGCGCTTCGTCCGCTCGATCGAGCCGGCGTCTCGCGCAATGAAGCCCTGCCGCATCAGGTATTCGTCGGAATATCCGGGCAGGTACCAGGACAGGTCGGGCGGCAACGTGTGGGGCGCGCGTCGATTGACGATATAGGCCAGGACATTCGTACAGTTGGCGGTGAGCGTGTTGTAGAAGCGGGGGCGCTGCGCGAGGCTGTTGGTTTCTTGCGCCAGGTCGCGGAACAGCGCCTGCGCGGTCGCGGCGTCTATCGTGAGCGGGTAGCGGCGCAACGGATGCTTCAGGTAGAGGACTCGCCGCGTCACGAAGTCCCGCTCGGTCCCCCACTGGTAGGCGAGCTCGAAGGCGCGAAAGGCGCCGCGGACCGCCGAATACGGCTGGTCGACCTGGCGTCTGGCTTCGACCGAGAACGAAAGCGCCGCGCCGTCCCGGAACTCGAACGAAAGGAACGCGTGGCCGACGGCGGTCCAGGCCGCGAAGGGCTCGATGAAGAACGAGGCGCCGGTGATGGACCCAGGATCGACCGTCACATCGCGCCAGGCCCTCGAATGAATCGCGCCGTCGGCGTAGGTCCAGTCGCGCACGTTCCGCAGCGCTATTGCGCCATCCTCGCGGAACGTCGCCGTCGCGGTCTGTCTGAATTCGGCCGCCCACTGGCGTTTAGCCGAGGGCCGTCTGGCCAGCAGCGCCGCGAGCAACGCTAGGACGATGGTGGCGACCGCCCCGACGACCAGGGCCGGCGCCCAGGGCCGGATGCGGGCGGTCCTGGCGCGCGCAGACTTCATCATTCGCAAGTCTACCTCGTCTTCGGCGGGCGGTGCTTGATCTGGATCACGGGTCGCGCCGCGGTTGCGCGTCGGCCCTAGAGTGATCCGCCAGGGAACGTTGACCTTGATCAAGGCGGCATCGGCCGTTGTGTGAAGAGTAGTCTCCTAGCTAAGGAGCAATCTCCATGCAGCGGCAGCTTGGCCGGGCCTACCAAAGGCTACAGGGCGCTCATCCCCGGCGGCCTCCGTCACTCTCCGGGCACGCGATGGAGTTCTTCTGTGACGTCCTGCTGGCGCTCGCCGCGACCAGCCTCGTCGGCGGCCTCGGGCTGATCGTCTGGAGCTTCTTTCCCGCCCTTTCGCCGCTGCGCCTCGGCGCCGGGCTGGCGGCCCTGGTGGCGAGCCCGCTGCTCTTGCTGCTGTGGGAGCGGCTGGCGTGGGAGCCCTTCGCCAAGCGGCTCGCCCAACTAAGCTGACGGAGGTGGAGAATGAGCGTTTCTGAAACGCTTGATTCCACGTCGCAGGCCAACGACCGTCCGAACGGCCGGGGCGTCGGGGACGAGGTGCTGAGCGTCGTGACCACTCTCGCCGAGGAGATGCACCCGCACCAGAAAGGTCGTGCGCCAGGGCTCGAGGGCGACCTCGACCGGGACTTTGGGCTCGACAGCCTGGGGCGGGTCGAAGTCATCCATCGGCTCGAGGCGCTGTTCGGCGCGACGCTGCCTGACCGCCTGTTCGCCGAAGCCGCGACGCCGGCTGACCTCGCGCGCGCCATCAATCTCGCCGGTCCGGCGACCGGACCCAACCGCACCGCCCGCGTTGAAGCGCCCGCAGCGACCGCCGCGGTCGCGGCGCCCCAGAGCCTGACGACCTTGACGGAGGTCCTGGCCTGGCATGCGGCGCAGCATCCGGCAAGGGCGCACGCCTATCTCTCGGACGGCGATCGAGAAGCCGCGCCGATCACCTATGCGGACCTCTTCGAGAAAGCGCGCCGCGTCGCCGCGGGCCTGGCGGCCAGAGGGGTCGAGCCCGGCGCGCGGATCGCACTGATGCTTCCCACGGGCGCGGCCTACTTCGCGGCCTTCATGGGCGTCCTCGCCGCTGGCGCTGTTCCGGCGCCGGTCTATCCGCCCTGGCGGATGACGCGGATCGAAGACCATCTGCGACGGCAGGTGCGCATTCTCGCGAAGGCCGGTGTGACGGGCCTCATCACCTTCGAGGAGGCGCGGCCCTTCGCCCGGCTGCTCGAGGCGCAGGTGCCCAGCCTCGCCTTCACGATCACCGAGAGCGAGCTGGAACAGGCGAAGGATGCGCCGCCTCGCTACACGGCCAAGCCTGAAGACCTGGCCTTGCTCCAGTTCACGTCGGGAAGCACCGCCGATCCGAAGGGCGTGATGCTGAGCCACGCCAACGTCCTGGCCAACGTCCGCGCCCTGTCGTACGCGATCCAGGCGCGGCCGACCGACATCTGCGTGAGCTGGCTGCCGCTGTATCACGACATGGGCCTGATCGCGGCCTGGCTCGCCTGCCTCGACCAGGCGGTCCCGTTCGTGGTGATGAACCCGCTGACTTTCATGGCGCGGCCCGAGCGCTGGCTTTGGACCATCCACCGCAACCGCGGCACGATCTCCGCGGCGCCCAACTTCGCCTACGAACTCTGCCTCTCGATACCTGAAGACCGGCTGCGGGGCCTCGATCTGAGTTCCCTGAGAATCGCCGGCTGCGGGTCCGAGCCGATCAGCGCCCGCACGATGGACGACTTTGTCGCGAAGTTCGCGCCGCACGGCTTCCATCCCGAAGCCCTGACGCCGGTCTATGGCCTGGCCGAGTCGGCGGCGGCCCTCACCGCGCCGCCGCTCGGCCGGGGGCTGCGCGTTGACCGCGTCCAACGGCGCGCCCTGTCGCTCGGCGGCGAGGCGCTCCCGGCGCCGCCCGATGCGCCGGATGCGCAGACGTTCGTCTCCTGCGGCCTGCCGCTGATCGACCACGAGGTGCGCATCCTCGGCGCCGACGGGCGCGAAGCGCCCGAACGTCGAGAAGGCCGGCTCCAGTTCCGTGGGCCGTCGGCGACGCGCGGCTATTTCAACGCGCCGGAGAAGACCGCCGAGCTGATCGAGGGCGACTGGCTGGACAGCGGCGACCTCGCCTACATGTCGGAGGGCGAGATCTTTGTCACTGGCCGGACCAAGGACATCGTCAAGCGCGCCGGGCGCAACATCCACCCGGCCGACGTCGAGGCTGCGCTCTGCGGCCTGCCCGGCGTGGCCCCGAACGGGGCCGTGCTTTTCAGCGCCCACGATCCGGCCCGCGGGACCGAGCGGCTGGTCATCGCCCTGGAGACGGCCGTCCAGGCGGAGGCTGGGCGACAGGCGCTGGTCAAGGCGGCGCAGGAACTCGCCGCCGACCACCTGGAATCGGCCGTCGACGACATCGTCCTGATGGCGCCGGACTCGATCCCACGCACCGAGAGCGGCAAGGTCCGCCGACCGGCGCTGCGCGAGGCCTACGAGCGGGGGACCGGCGCCGGGCGGACCCTGTCGCCCAAGGCGCAGGTGCGACGCCTGCAGGCGTCCGCGCTGGCCGGCCAGGTCCGGCGGGCCCTGCGCCAGGCCTCCGATTGGCTCTACGCGAAATACTGGTGGGCCGTGATCGGGCTCGTGGGCCTGATCGTCTGGCCGCTGGTGATGGTCTTGCCGCGGCTGCATTGGCGCTGGCAGACGCTGCATCCCGTCTCGCGCCTCGGTCTTGCGCTGCTCGGCCACCGGCTGACGGTGACCAGGGAGAGCCCTCCGCTCGCCCGGGACGTCGTCTATGTCGCCAACCACACCAGCTACGTCGATCATCTCGCGCTCGCGGCCGCCCTGCCGGGCGACCTCGCCTTCGCCGCCTACAAGGAACTGGCCGACGCGCCGATCCAGGGTCCGTTCGTGCGCCGCATCGGCGCCTCGTTCGTGGAGCGGTTCGAGCTCGAAGGCGCCGTCGCGGAGGTCCCCAAGACGCTCGGCATCCTGGAGGCTGGGCGGCCGGTCGTGATCTATCCCGAGGCGACCATCATGCGCATGCCCGGCCTGCTCGACTTCATGATGGGCGCCTTCGTGACCGCGGCCCGGGCGGGCGTTCCGGTGGTTCCGGTGGCGATCGAAGGCGCCCGCAACATCCTGCGCCACGACCATCTCTGGTTCCCAAGGCGCGGGAACATCGAGGTTCATGTCGGCCCGGCGATGAGCGCGCAAGGATCCGATTTCGAAGCGGCGCTACAGCTGCGCGACGCCGCGCGCGCCTGGATCCTCGCCCACATCCACGAGCCGGACCTTTCCGGCCGCACGCCGGAGTTCTAGCGGACCCGGCGCCAGCTGCGGCTCAGCGAGGCCGACGCGCTCACGCACTGCTGGAAGACCTGCGACCGGGGGTGCGCGCTTTAAGCGTTCGAACTCGGCGAGCCGGTCGGCGTGATACTTTGCGCTACGACGATTCGCGGCTGGGGCTCCATGCGCAAGCTGACACTGGCGCTGCTTTCGGGCGCCTACATCTGCATCTCGCTGATGTTCGCGATCCTGGCCTGGCGGCTCGGCGGCGGCGCGGGCGCAGGCGTGGCGGCCCTGGTCGGTTCGCTCGGCCTCTGCTTCGCGGTGCAGGGCATGGTCGCGCGGCTGGGCCAGGAGGGCGAGCTCGCCGGCGAGATCGAGACCATCCGCGAGGCGCACCAGATCCTCGCCCGCGAGATCGAGAAGATCCAGTCGCGCCTGACCGAGGTGGTCGAGACCGTCGCCGAGGACGCGATGCGCCGCTCGGAGGAGATCTACAGCGAGGTGCAGCTGCTGGAGGACGTGGTCCAGACCATCGGCGAGCGGCTGGAGACCCAGCTCAGCCTGCAGGTCGACCGTGCGGAAGCCGAAGCGGTCTCGCCACAGGCCTCTGCCCTGCTGCAGACCGTGCGCGCCGCGCTCGACGCCGGCCGGGTCGACCTCTACCTGCAGGCGGTCGTCAGCCTGCCGCAGCGCCGCACCCAGTACTACGAGAGCTTCTCGCGGCTGCGCGACGAGACCGGCCGGGTGCTGATGCCGGCCGAGTTCCTCAGCGTCGCCGAGCCCGGCGGGCTGGTGGCGGCGATCGACAACCTGCTCCTGTTCCGCTGCGTGCAGATCGTGCGCCGGATGGCGGGGCAGGACCGCAAGATCGGCATCTTCTGCAACATCTCGCTGGCCAGCCTCGGCGACGAGGCGTTCTTCCCGCACTTCATGGAGTTCATGGCCGCCAACCGCGACCTCGCGGACGCCCTGATCTTCGAGCTGGGGCAGAGCGCCTATCGGGCGCGCGGGGCGGTCGAGGCGCGCAACATGGCCAGGCTGGCCGACCTCGGCTTCCGCTTCTCGCTCGACAAGGTCAGCGACCTCGGCATCGACTTCCTCGACCTCGCCCGCGCCGACGTCGCCTTCGTCAAGATCGCCGCGCCGCTGCTGATCGAACAGCTGGAGGACCAGGACGGCCGCCTGGTGCTGCGCTCGATCCCCGAGATCGAGGCCGCCGACTTCGCCGCGCTGGCCCGCCGCCACGCCGTCGAGCTGGTGGTCGAGAAGGTGGAGAGCGAGCGCCAGGTGGTCGACATCCTCGACCTCGATATCCGCCTCGGCCAGGGCCACCTGTTCGGCGAACCCCGCCCGATCCGCGACGCGGTGCTGGCCGACGCGGCGCCCCCGGCCGAGGTGATCCAGGCGGCGCTGCGCCGGCGGGCGGGATAGGCGCGCTCCCTAGCGCCACCCAGTCTGCGCCATCGATCGCATGGCGGAGCGTGACTCCGAGGCTCAGGTCCGCGTCGAGGATCGCCTGCGGCGACCGCGAAGCGGCGGCGCGTTCGCGCCGTCCTTGACCCGGCCCTGAACTCGGAAAAGCTGCTCTCCAAGCGTTCGACGGCGGCATCTGACCACTCCCACTGCGATTGACGCCCGGCGGCCGCCCCGGCTACCCGCCGCGCATGCTCAACATCCTCGACCGCCTCGCCGACCTGGCCGGCCGCTACGATGTGCTGCTCTGCGACGTCTGGGGTGTGATCCACGACGGGCGCCGGGCCTTTGTCGAGCCCTGCGCGGCCCTGGCGAAATGGCGCGAGGCGGTGGGCCCCGTCGTGCTGATCTCCAACTCCCCCCGACCCTCGCCCGAGGTGATCGCCCAGCTCGACGGCCTCGGCGTGCCGCGCGAGGCCTATTCCGCCATCGTCACCTCCGGCGACGTCACCCGGGGCCTGCTGGCCGAGCGCGCGCCCGGCCCGGCCTACAAGATCGGCCCCGATCGCGACGCGCCGCTCTACGAGGGCACCGGCGTGCGCTTCGCCCCGCTCGAAGACGCCGCCTTCATCGCCTGCACCGGCCCGGTCGACGACGACGTCGAGACGCCGGAGGACTACCGCGCGGTGCTGACCCGCGCCGCGGCGCTGGGCCTGCCGATGATCTGCGCCAACCCCGACAAGGTGGTGCAGCGCGGCGAGCGCCTGGTGTTCTGCGGCGGCGCGCTGGCCGAGCTCTACGAGACGCTCGGCGGCGAGGCGGTGATGGCCGGCAAGCCCTACGCCCCGATCTACCACGCGGCGCTGGCGCGGGCGGCGGAGCTCGCCGGCGGCGCGGTCGACCCCGCCCGCGTGCTCGCCATCGGCGACGGCGTCGCCACCGACATCGCCGGCGCCAACGCCCAGGGCCTCGACGCGCTGTTCGTGGTCGGCGGCATCCACGGCGGCGAGACGCGCGACGCCGACGGCGGCCTGGACGCCGCCGCCGCCGAGCGGTTGCTGGCCGCCAGCGGCGCGCACGCCGCCTACGCCATGGACGCGCTGCGCTGACGCCTCCTGTCGTCACCCCGGACGGCCCGAACGCCGATCCGGGGCCGGACCACCCGGTTCCTGGACGAATTCCAGCTTGGCCGCGGCGCGTCCGGCCCCGGCTCTCCGCTGCGCTTCGGCCGGGGTGACGGGTTGAGGCTGCATCGCTACAAGCAGCCGCGCAAAGTGGAACGAGATCGAATGCAAGGCGCCTACCTCGAAGACCTGGAGATCGGCCAGACGGCGGAGCTGCGCCGCAGCGTGACCGCGGCCGACATCGAGGCCTTCGCCGCCGTCACCGGCGATGTGAACCCGGTCCACCTCGACGAAACCTACGCGGCGGCGACCCAGTTCAAGGGCCGGATCGCCCACGGCATGCTGAGCGCCGGCTACATCTCGGCGGTGCTGGGCACGCAGCTGCCGGGCCCCGGGGCGATCTACGTCTCCCAGACCCTGAACTTCCGCCGCCCGGTGCGGATCGGCGACGAGGTGACGGCCGAGGTGAAGGTGACCGCGATCGACCCCGCCCGCGGCCGGGTCACCTTCGCCACCCAGTGCGTTGTCGCCGGCAAGACCGTGGTCGAGGGCGAGGCGGTGGTCGTCGTGCCCCGGCGCGCGGCGCGGAACGGCTGATGAGCCTGGAAATCTACCACGCCTGGCGGGACCTCGCGCCTGCCGCCCAGGGCGCGGCGGTCGCCTATGGCAACTTCGACGGCCTCCACCTCGGCCACCAGCGTGTGATCGCGGACGCGGCGAGGGCGGCCGAGCGGCTGGGCGCGCCGCTGGGCGTGGTCAGCCTGGAGCCGCACCCGATCGCCCTGTTCACGCCCGGCGGCCCGCCGTTCCGCCTGACCACCACCCACCAGATGGCGCGCGTCGCCGAGCAGCTCGGCGTGCAGCGGCTCTACCTGGTCCCGTTCGGTCATGAGATGGCCGGCCTTTCCGACCGCGACTTCGTCAAGGACGTGCTGGTTGGCGGCCTCGGCGTGCGCCACGTCGCCGTGGGCTTCGACGTCACCTACGGCAAGGGCCGCACCGGCAATCCGGAGGCGATGCAGCGCTGCGGCCGGGAGTTCGGCTTCGGCGTCTCGATCACTGAGGAAGTCGACGCCCCTGACGGCGAGAAGATCTCCTCGAGCGGAATCCGCGCTGCGCTCAAGGACGGCAGGCCGGACCTGGCCGCGCGCCTGCTGGGGCGGCCGTTCGCGATCGAGGGGATCGTGCAGAAAGGCCAGCAGCTCGGCCGCAAGCTCGGCATCCCTACGGCCAATGTGCCGCTGGGCGAGTACGTCGTGCCGAAGCTCGGCGTCTACGCCACCCGCACCCGGCTCAAGGACGGCCGCAAGCTGGGCGGCGTCGCCAACCTCGGCGTCAATCCCACCACCGGCGAGGTCGAGCCGCGGCTGGAGGTCTGGATCCTCGATTTCGACGAGGACATTTACGGCGAGACCATCGAGACCGAGCTGATCGCCTTCATCCGCCCCGAGGAGAAGTTCGCCAGCATCGACGCGATGCTGGAAGTGATCGCCGACGACGCCGCCAAGGCGCGGGATATCCTGGCAGGCTAGCGCAAGAAAATGTGGACCACGAACCGCACGAACCGCACGAACCCGTTCGTGTTTCTCGTGAGGTTCGTGGTTCAACCTGTCGAGGGACGGCGACGCTGAATTCTATGAGGCTGGCTGTTTTCCTTCTGGCGACGATGCTCGCGCCTTCCGCGCTCGCCAAGCCCGCGTCCACGACCACCCACGGCTTCCCGAACGCCCGCCTGATCGCCGCCGCCAAGGCGGCGCCGCTGAAGCTGATCGACGCGCTGGATGTCTACTGCGACACCGATACGAGGGTCGCCGACTGGCTGGCGCGGTTCGCCGGGCCGCAGGCGCGAACGATCGCCTGGACCGCCGGCAAGTGCGAGCTGGTCAACGACCTCAATCCGCTGGATGCCGGCGGCAGCTACTGCGTGCAGGCCACGCTGACGCTCAAACACCCGAAGAACCGCCGCGACCGCCCCGAGATCGAGATCTATCTGGAGGACCCGAAGGGCGGAAAGCCAGGCGCGGTCTATGCCTTCCGGGCCAGCTTCGACACCAACGACGGCCCCGACTACATCCGCGGCCGCAAGGAATTCGAGGCCGAGTGGCGCGACCGGTTCCCAGACACGCCGGCGCCGCCCTGCACGGACGAGTAAGGCTACGCCCACCCCACACGTCCCCGCGGGGACCGGATGAGCGGCAAGGGTGGGCGGAATCAGCTCCCCACGATCGCGTCGGCCATCATCGTCTGGGTGGTCTTCTGCAGCGGCGGGGCGGTTTCGGAGAGCAGCTGGATCAGGCCGACGTAGAGCAGGTCGTGGACCGGATCGACCCAGAACCAGGTGCCGGCCGCGCCGTCCCAGTGGTAGGTCCCCTCGCCCACCGGCACGCCGGAGAGCGCCGGGTCGGTGAACACCGCGCCGTTGAAGCCGTAGCCGAAGCCGGGCCGGATCTGCTGGGCGCCGACGCCGTACCGGGCTTCCAGCATTTCCTCGGAGAGGTGGTTGGTCATCTGCTGCTTCAGCGCCGCGGCGCTGACGATGCGCCTGCCGCCGAACTCGCCGCCATTCAGCAGCATCTGGGCGAACTTCGCGTAGTCGGAAAGGGTCGAGACCAGTCCGCCGCCGCCGTTGGCGACCGCCGGCTGGCGATCGTGCTCGGTCCCCAGGATGTTGGGGGCCTCGAGCAGCTTCTGCTGCCGCGGCGACCAGCGATAGAGCGTGGCGCGGCGCGCCGCCTTCTCCGGCGGCGTATGGAAGGCGGTGTCGACCATGCCGAGCGGTTCGAACATGCGGGTGCGCATGAATTCGGGCAGGGTCTGGCCGGACAGCTTCTCGACGATCGCCCCCTGCACGTCCATCGAAAGGCTGTAGAGCCACTTCGAGCCCGGCTGGTAGGCCAGCGGCAGGCTCGCCACCTTGTCGGCGAACTCGGCCAGCGAGGCTGACTGCCAGACCTGCTTGGCCTGGTAGAGCTTGTCGAGCGGGTCCTGCGTGTTGAAGCCGTAGGAGAGCCCCGCGGTGTGGGTCATCAACTCGCGCATCGTCGGCGCGTGGTCGGGCGCCACGGTCTTCGCCGCGCCGTTCTCGTCCAGCCCGTCGAACACGCGCACGCCCTCGAACGCTGGCAGGTGCTTGGCGATCGGATCCTCCGGCGACCACAGTCCCTCGTCCCAGAGGATGCTCATCGCGACGCCGGTGACCGGCTTGGTCATCGAGAAGATGCGGAAGATGGTGTCCAACGCCAGCGGCTCGCCGCTGGCCAGGTCCTTCTTGCCAATCACGCTGGTGTGGACCGTCTTGCCGTGCCGGGCGACCAGGCTGACCACGCCCGCCAGCGTCCCTTCGTCGACCAGCCCCTGCAGGTAGCCGTCGATACGCTGCAGCCCCTCGGTCGAGAGGCCGACGGATTCGGGCGTTGCGGGGGCGAGGTCTCTGCTCATGGCGGGCTCCGGGTGGCGGGTGCGCATCCTTACCCAGCGGACGCGTAGCTTCCTATCCTGACGTAGCGTCGACCCCCGCCACGCGTCTTCGGCGCCGCCCCCCTTCCGCGCAGGCCGCTCAGCGTCCGGGTCTCTGGCCCCTCGCGCCGGGCTCTGCTACAGCACCGCGATGACCCTGGTTCGGATGGCTTCGCGAATTAACCGCCCGGCGTGACGCCGCCGGACGATCTTCCAGCGCGCGCCGGGACCACCCGCAATCCTTCCGAAACCCACGCTGGAGCCGTCATGTCAGACGACGCCGACAAGCCGCTGCGGGACTACCGCGAGACGGTGTTCCTGCCCGACACGCCCTTCCCGATGCGCGCCGGCCTGCCCCAGGCCGAGCCCAAGCTGCTGGAGAAGCTGGGCGACCTCTACCCCAAGATCCGCGCCGACCGGCAGGCCAAGGGCGCGCCGCTCTACGTGCTGCACGACGGCCCGCCCTACGCCAACGGCGCGATCCACATCGGCCATGCGCTGAACAAGATCCTGAAGGACTTCGTGGTCCGCTCCCGCTTCGCGCTCGGCTACGACGTCGACTACGTGCCCGGCTGGGACTGCCACGGCCTGCCGATCGAGTGGAAGATCGAGGAGGAATTCGGCAAGGAGGGCCGCAAGAAGGGCGAGGTCTCCAAGGCCGAGTTCCGCACCCGCTGCCGCGCCTACGCCGCGCACTGGATCGCCGAACAGAGCCGCGAGTTCCAGCGCCTGTGCGTGCTGGGCGACTGGGATCGGCGCTACTCGACGATGGACTTCGCCAGCGAGGCGGCGATCGTCGCCGAGTTCCACAAGTTCATCGCCACGCACCAGCTCTATCGCGGCTCCAAGCCGGTGATGTGGAGCCCGGTCGAGCGCACGGCGCTGGCCGACGCCGAGGTCGAGTACCACGACCACGTCTCGCCCACGGTCTGGGTGAAGTTCCCGGTCACGCAGGGGCCGCAGGTGTCCGACGCCCACGGCTCGGTGGTGATCTGGACCACCACGCCCTGGACCATCCCCGGCAACCGCGCGATCGCCTACAATCCGGACATCGCCTACGCCGCCTACCGGGTCGAGGCGCTGGAGCAGGACCTGCAGTTCCAGCCCTGGGCCCAGGTCGGCGAGGTGCTGATCCTGGCCGAGAAGCTGGCCCCCGAGGTGTTCGCCGCCGCCAAGGTCGCCAAGTGGCTGAAGCTGGAGCCGGTGGACGTTTGCGGCCTCGTCTGCGCCCATCCGCTGGCCGGGCTGGACCGCGGCTACGGCTTTCCCGTGCCGCTGCTGGCCGGCGACCATGTCACCGACGACACCGGCACGGGCTTCGTCCACACCGCGCCCGGCCACGGCGCCGAGGACTACCAGGTCTGGCTCGCGCATGGTCATCGCGAGATCCCCGAGACCGTCGACGAGGACGGGGCCTACTAGGCGGACGTGCCGCTGTTCGCCGGGCTGAAGGTGCTGGAGACCGAGGGCAAGAAGGCCGGCAAGTTCGGGCCGGCCAACGACGAGGTGATCAGGCGGCTGATCGAGGCCGGGACCCTGCTGGCGCGCGGGCGGCTCGAGCACAGCTATCCGCACTCCTGGCGCTCCAAGGCGCCGGTGATCTACCGGGCGACGCCGCAGTGGTTCGTGCGCATCGACGAGCCGCTCGACGATCCGGTCCACCGCGGCCGGACCCTGCGCGAGACCGCGTTGGCGGCGATCGACCACACCGAGTTCTACCCGCCGCAGCTGCGCAACCGCATCCGCTCGATGGTCGAGACCCGGCCGGACTGGCTGGTCAGCCGCCAGCGCGCCTGGGGCTCGCCGCTGGCGATGTTCGTCGACAGGGAGACCGGCCAGCCGCTGCGCGACGACCTGGTCAATCAACGCATCGTAAGACTGATCGCCGACGAGGGCGCCGACGCCTGGTTCACCCGGCCGGCGCGCGACTTCCTCGGCAACCACGACGCCGAGCGCTACGAGAAGGTCGAGGACATCCTCGACGTCTGGTTCGATAGCGGCTCGACCCACGCCTTCGTGCTGGAGAACCGGCCACACACGCATTGGCCGGCCGACCTCTACCTCGAGGGCGCCGACCAGCACCGCGGCTGGTTCCAGTCCTCGCTGCTGGAGAGCTGCGCCACCCGCGGCCGGGCGCCCTACAACGCGGTCATGACCCACGGCTTCACCCTCGACGAGAAGGGGGAGAAGATGTCGAAGTCGGTCGGCAACAGCGTCGAGCCGCAGGACGTGACCAAGCAGAGCGGGGCCGAGATCCTGCGGCTGTGGAGCGCGCTGGTGGACTACGGCGAGGACCAGCGGATCGGCCCGACCGTGCTGCAGACCACGATCGACGCGTACCGCAAACTCAGAAACACCCTGCGCTACCTGCTGGGCGCTCTGGCCGGATTTGAGGCCGGGGAGCGCGTGGATGTGGACGACATGGCGCCGCTGGAGCGGTTCGTGCTGCACCGGCTGCACGAGCTGGATGGCCTGGTGCGCAGATCCTACGAGGCCTACGAGTTCGAGCCGGTGGTGAAGGCGCTGGGCGACTTTTGCTCCAACGATCTTTCCTCGCTGTTCTTCGACGTCCGCCGCGACCTGCTCTACTGCGACCCGCCGCAACGGCTGCGCCGCCGGGCCGCCCGCACGGTGATGGACGCCGCGTTCGAGCGGCTGACCATCTGGCTGGCGCCGATCCTCGCCTTCACCTGCGAGGAGGCCTGGGCGACGCGCTTTCCGGACGCCGGCCCCAACGCGCTGCGGGTGATCCCGCCGACGCCGGACGCCTGGCGGAACGACGCCGAGGCCGCGCGCTGGGCCAAGGTCGAGAAGGTGACGCGCGTGGTCACCGGCGCGATCGAGGTGGAGCGGCAGGGCAAGCGCATGGGCGCGGCGCTGGAAGCGGCCCCGCGGGTCTTCATCGTCGACCCTGACCTGTTCGCCGCCTTCCACGGCCTCGATCCGGCCGAGGTGTTCCGCACCAGCGCGGCGACGATCGAACACGGCGAGGGACCTGCGCCCGCGTTCCGGCTCGAGGAGGTTCCGGGCGTCGCCGTGGAGGTTCTGCCGTCCGACGGCCACAAGTGCGCGCGCTGCTGGCGGGTGTTGCCGGAAGTGAAGGCGCCGACATTCCTGTGCGAACGCTGCGAGGAAGCCGTGGCGATCTGGGACGCGCGGGCGGCATGACGTCCCCCCATCGTCGCGCATCGCCGCTGCGCGGCTCGCCAGCGACACTTCCCCCCGCCAGCGGGGGGAAGAGCGGATCGCTCCTCCCCTCGCGGAGTGAGGGGAGGTGTCGCAAGCGAGCGGAGCGAAGCGCGACGGAGGGGAGATGTCTGTGACCCGCATCCCCCGCCTCGCCCTCATCGCCTACGTGCTGGCGATCGTGGTCATCGCCGGCGACCAGGCGCTGAAGTACTGGGTGCTGGACGTATTCCGCCTGCCCGAGCGGGGCTCGGCGGAGGTGGCCGGGCCGTTCTGGCTGACCATGGTGTGGAACAAGGGCGTCAGCTTCGGCGTGCTCAACATCGACGCCGAATGGACCCGCTGGGTGCTGTCGGCGTTCTCGCTTGGCGTCGCCGGGGCGCTGGCGGCGTGGGCCTGGAAGGTCGACCGTCCGGTGCTGGCGCTGGCGGTCGGACTGATCATCGGCGGGGCGGTCGGCAATGCGATCGATCGGCTGCGGCTGGGCGCCGTGACCGATTTCATCCACGTCACCTGGCCCTGGTTCCCGTGGGTGTTCAACCTCGCCGACAGCGCGATCAGCGTCGGCAGCGTGCTGCTGATCTGGGACCTGTTCCTCGCGCCGCGCAAAGCCGCGCCGGGCTGAGAGGCGCCGCCAAAGCGCGCGGGCGTTCGAACCCGATTGGCCGAGCGCGGACGATGGGGTATCGATGCGCATTAGTTACCGGGCCGGGGGGCCCGCCGAGGAAGAGCACTCCATGAACCTTACCCGCGTCGTCGCCGCCGCCGCGCTTCTCGCGGCCGCAGGTCTCGCCGGCTGCAACTCCGCCTCCAAGGCGTTCGGCCTGGCCAAGGTGACGCCGGACGAGTTCCGGGTCGTGACCAAGGCGCCGCTGACGATCCCGCCGGACTACTCGCTGCGCCCGCCGGCGCCGGGCGAGCCGCGCCCGCAGGAGTTGCAGCCGGAGAGCGCCGCGCGCCAGGCGCTGGTCGGCCAGCGCGCCGGCGACGTGCGCTCCGACGGCGAGAAGCTGCTGGTCGCCAAGGCTGGCGCCGACCACGCCGACCCGCTGGTGCGCTACGTGGTCGACGACGAGTTCGGCAACCTCGCCCACAAGGACAAGAGCTTCGCCGACTACGTGATGTTCTGGAAGCGCGGCCAGCCGGTCGCCCCGCCGCCGTCATCGGGCCTGGGCGATCCCAACGACGCGCAGCCGATCGACCCCGCGGTCGAGGAAAGACGTGTCCAGCAGCTGACCGGCGGCAAGACCGTCGTCATCGCCCGCCAAGGCGGTTCGAAGATCAAGCTCCCGGGGCTGTAGTCTTCCAAGCCTCCTTCCCCCGAGGGGAGAGACAGATCGCGAAGCGACGGGATGCGACCGCGCAGCGCCGCGGAATCGTCCTATAGTCCCCCACCCGCCATGACCATTCGCCGTCTCCCGCCCGAGCTCGTCAGTCGCATCGCCGCCGGGGAGGTGGTGGAGCGGCCGGCGAGCGCGGTGAAGGAGCTGGTCGAGAACGCCATCGACGCCGGCGCGCGGCTCGTGGAGATCCAGGCTGACGGCGGCGGGCTGACGCGGATCCTGGTCGCCGACGATGGTCAGGGCCTCGGGCCGGACGAACTGCCGCTGGCGGTGGAGCGTCACGCGACCTCGAAGCTGGCGCCCGGTCCCGACGGCTCGCTGGATCTGCTGCGGATCGCCACCCTCGGCTTCCGCGGCGAGGCTTTGCCGTCGATCGGTTCGGTCGCGCGGCTCGGGCTGACGGCGCGCAGAACCGGCGGGTCGGCGCACTCGATCCTGGTCGAGGGCGGCGATGTGCGCCCCGTCGCGCCAGCGGCGTTTCCCGGGCCGCACGGCGCTCGCGTCGAGGTGCGCGACCTGTTCTACGCCACGCCGGCGCGGCTGAAGTTCATGAAGTCCGAGCGCGCCGAGGCGATGGCGATCGCCGAGGAGATCAAGCGCCAGGCGATGGCGCATCCCGAGGTGGCGTTCAGCCTCGATCTCGACGGCCGCCGCACGCTGCGCCTGCCGGCCGAGGCGGCGGGCGAGGTCGGACGGCTGGCGCGGCTGGCCGCGATCCTCGGCCCCGACTTCGCCGACAATGCGCTGGCGATCGACCATGTGCGCGACGAGGTGCGTCTGGTCGGCCACGCCGGGGTGCCGACCTTCAACCGCGGCAACGGCGCGCACCAGTACCTGTTCGTCAACGGCCGGCCGGTGCGCGACCGGCTGCTGCAAGGCGCGCTGCGCGCCGCCTACGCCGACTTCCTGGCCCGCGACCGCCACCCGGTCGCCGCGCTCTACCTCGAGCTCGATCCGACCCTGGTCGACGTCAACGTGCACCCGGCCAAGGCCGAGGTGCGATTCCGCGATCCGGCGCTGGTGCGCGGCCTGATCGTCGGCGCGCTGCGCCATGCCCTCGCCGGCGCCGGCCACCGCGCCTCGACCACCGTCGCGGCGGATGCGCTGGCGGGGTTCAGGGCAGGATACCAGCCCGGCCCGTCCGCCGCCGGCTTCTCGGCCTGGCAGGCCGGGGACTGGTCGCCGACGCCCCGCGGCGGGCCGTCGAGCGGGCTGCTGGCGGGGGTCGCGGAAATCTCGGCCCGCTTCGAGTCGGCCCCGGCCCCGGGCGGCTTCGCCGAGCCCGGCGCGCCGGCCGCGTTCGACCCGATCGACTTCCCGCTCGGCGCCGCGCGCGCCCAGCTGCACGAGACCTACATCGTCGCCCAGACCCGCGACGGCGTCGTCATCGTCGACCAGCACGCCGCGCACGAGCGGCTGGTCTACGAGCGGATGAAGGAGGGCATGGCCGCCGGCGGCGTGCCGACCCAGGCGCTGTTGATGCCGCAGGTGGTGGAGCTCGATCCGGCCGAGGCCGAGCGCGTCGCCGGCCGCGCCGGCGAGCTGGCTGACCTTGGCCTGGTGCTGGAGTCGTTCGGCCCCGGCGCGGTGCTGGTGCGCGAGACGCCGGCGGCGCTGGGCGAGACCGACGTCGCCGGGCTGGTGCGCGACATCGCCGACGACCTGGCCGAGAACGGCGCGGCGCTGGCGCTGAAGGAGCGGCTGGACCATGTCGCCGGCACCATGGCCTGCCACGGCTCGGTCCGCGCCGGCCGGCGCCTGACGGCGCCGGAGATGAACGCGCTGCTGCGGCAGATGGAGGCGACCCCGCACTCCGGCCAGTGCAACCACGGCCGGCCGACCTACGTCGAGCTGAAGCTGGCCGACATCGAGCGCCTGTTCGGCCGCCGCTGAGCCCGGGCGATGTCGCACCAGCGCCGGCTGACGTTCGAACTCGACCTCGAACAGGTCCGTCCCATCGTCGCGGACGCCGATCCATCGCTGCAACCGACCGCCGTCGCGCACCTCGCCGGCGGCGGCACGGAGGTCTATCGCATCGACCTGGCGGACGGCCCGCCGCTGGTGCTGAAGCTCTACGCTGACGAGCCCACATGGAACCCGGCCAAGGAAGCCATGGTCGCGGGCTGGATCGCCGACCAAGCTTCGATCCCGGTCCCCCGGTGGCTCAAACTCGACGAGACGCGCACCCGCCTGCCGCTGCGCTATGCCGTCACCACCTGGCTGCCGGGCCAGACCATGCGCAGCCTGATGGCCGAACCTGGCGCGGCGGGCGCCTATCGCGAGATGGGCCGGCTGCTCCGGCGTCTCCACGCGATCCCGATGAGCGCCTATGGCTACGTGGTGGCTGACGGGATCCACGACCCCAGGGCCAACAACGCCGCCTACATGGCGGGCGCGCTCGCGCAAGCGTTTCGCCAGTTTCGGGACCGCAGCGGCGAGGTCGAACTGGCGCGGCGCCTCGAAGCCGCCGCCCGGACGCGCGCGCAGTTGTTCGAGGCCTGCGAAGGTCCGGTCTTCTGCCACGACGATTTCCAGCAAGGCAACGTGCTGGCCGAAAGGCTGGGAGGCGGGACGCTGCGGCTGTCGGGACTGATCGACTTCGGCAACACGCGGGCCGGCGATCCAATCATGGACCTGGCAAAAGCGATGTTCTGCATGCGCCACGAAGACCCATCGAGCGTCGCGCCTCTGCTGGAGGGCTATGGCGACATCGACCATCCCGATGTGGAAGGCGCGCTCTGGCTCTATGCGCTGTTCCACCGGCTGGGGATGTGGAACTGGCTGACCGGGCTCGGCGGCGAGGCGCGCGGCATCCTGCGCGACCTCGCCGAAATGGGAGCCTAGCGTCCTGTCGCCCGTGATTCCGAGGTGACACTGCAGCGGTTGCGCCGCTAACCTGATCCAGTGAGTGTCGGCCGGTCCGGCCGCGCCTTGGAGGCTTGATGTTAGAGATTGCGGTCGAGGCCAGGGCCTAGGAGCTCGCCTCACGCCGGACGCGCCGGCGCCGACCCGACCTTTGAAGGCCCTTGATCGCCCGGCCCGCCGCCGCGTGGCCGCGACTTTTCATGCCTTCTCCGGACCACCTGCTTTGAACATCTCCAAACCGGCGCAGCGAACGCTGCACGCGCTCGCCCGCGGCGGGCGGATCCAGCTCGAACGTGACGAGCGGGGCCGCGCCGTCGCCGCCGAGTGCCTGACCCGCGAGGGCTGGCGGCTGAGCGACTGCACGCTCGACCTCTTCAAGCTGCTGAAGCGGCGCGGCCTGATCGCCAGCCGTGGCGGCGGACCCTACCAGATCACCCGCGAGGGCCTGGAGCGCCTGCGCCCGCAGCTCGACAACCGCACCTCAGGGCGCAAGTGGTGAGAGAAAGCTCACCCGCGCCGCGCCCCAGGTGCGCTCGTCGATCAGAGCGTAGCGCTCGGGCGTCGGCGCCGGGTCGTCCGCGCCGCGTTCCAGCACCACGAGCGCGGCGGTCGCGAGCCAGTCGCCGGCGACCAGCCGCGCGAGGGCCGCCTCGCCCAGGCCTTCGCCGTAGGGCGGATCGAGGAAGGCGACGTCGAACGGCGGGCCGTCGGCGTCCGTCCGGGGGCCAAGCGTCGCCGCGTCGCGGCGGTCGATCCGTACGCGGTCGATCAGGCCGAGCGCGTCGGCGTTGGCGCGGATCGCCGCCAGCGCCGCCTGGTTGCGCTCAACGAACCGGCAGACCGCCGCCCCCCTCGACAGCGCCTCGAGCCCGAGCGCGCCGGATCCGGCGAACAGGTCGATGATCCGGGCGCCCTTCAGCGACGGCGACCAGGGCGCGTGCTCCAGCACGTTGAACAGCGCCTGGCGCGTGCGATCGGCGGTCGGCCGGGTCGACTGTCCCTTCGGCGCCACAAGCGGGCGTCCGCGAAAGGTCCCGGCAACGATCCGCATGGGAAAGTCCTTCCAATAGCGCCGGTCTCTAGCGGATGAAGGGACGGCTGATCAAATGAGGGGGAGGATGTCCTTAGCGCCGCCCAGGCTTTCGGAGGCCGGCTTCATCGCGGACCTGACGCCGCGAGAGAAGAGCTTCTGGCGCGTTCTCGCCACGCTGGGCGGCGGCGTCGCGGGCGGGGTGATCATCGGCCTGATCGCCGGCGTGGTCGCGTTGATCGTGGTGGTGCTGCTGGTCAACGGTTTCAGGGTCGACCTGCCCAGCTTGCCCGGCCGCATCACCGCGCTGATGGAGGAGGACGGCAAGACCATCGGCAGCGCGCTGGGCCTGCTCACCCTCGCCACCGCCACCAATGGCCCGATGGCGGCGACCTTCATCGGCGTCGCCACCGTGATCGCCGGGGTCAGTCCGGGCCGTTACGTCAGTGTGGCGCGGAAGATCCGCTGGCGGCTGCTGGCGAGCGGCCTCCTGCTCTCCATGCTGGTCATCGGGCCGCTGGTGCTGGTGAGCCAGTTCCTCGATCCACGCGCCCCGCCAGCGCCGATACTAAGCCTGGCGAGCGACTGGCCCGGCCGCGCCGCCTACGCGTTCGGCTGCGTCGTCCTGCTGATCCCGGCCGCCGCCGCCGAGGAGATCGTCTTCCGCGGCTGGCTGCTGCGCGAGAGCGCCGCGATCAGCCGCAACCCGTTGTTCCTGATGGCGGTGAACGGAGTGCTGTTCTCGGCCGTGCATTGGGACTTCGCGCCAGACGCCTTCCTCACCCGGGCGCTGATGGGCGCGGGCTTCGTCTACATGACGCTGCGGCTCGGCGGCATCGAGTTCTCCACCGGCGCGCACGCGGCCAACAACATCCTGATCGTGCTGTTCATCCAGCCGCTGACGCTCAAGCCCGCGCCATCGAGCGGCGTCAGCGGCGGCGCGGTGGCGCAGGACCTGTTCCTGTTCGTCAGCTACGTGCTGATGGCGGAGGCGGTGGCGCGGTGGGGTCTGCTGCGTCGCTGGTCGGGGGCCGATCCGCATCCTGATCCGACAACCACCGCTGCGGCGGCGCATTTTTCCTGAGGTCTTCCAGGCGCTCGCGCAGCGCGTCGAGGAACCGGTCGCGGTCGCCGCGCCAGCCCAGCGGCTCGCCGACCAACACGGTGCAATTCATCGGCGCCGGCAGCAGGGCCCCTTTGGGCAGCACGCGGCCGGCGCCCTCGATCCAGACCGGGATCACCGGCGCCTCGGGAAACGCCGCCGCCAGCCGCGCGACGCCGGCCTTCATCGGACCGAGCTCGTCGGTGGCGGCGCCACGAGTGCCTTCCGGGAAGATGATCACGATGTCGCCGGCGGCCAGCGCGTCCCGGGCTGGCGCCAGCACGTCTTCGCGGACTCCGGCCGTTCGCCCCGCGCCATCGCGAACGATCGGGACGATGCCGACCAGGGTGCGCGAGAACCAGCCGATCAGCGGTCCGCGCAGGAAGTAGTCCGCCGCCGCGACCGGCCGCAGGCGTCCCATCAGCCGGGCTGGGAAGATCGTCAGCAGCAGCAGGGTGTCGACGTGGCTGTTGTGGTTGGCGGCGATGATCGCCGGACCTGACCGGGGCAGTCGCGCGGCGTCGATCACGTCCGCCCCCGTGAAGACCGCCGCCAGCGGCCGCGCCACCAGGTGCAGGAAGGCCAGACGCGCCCAATTCACGGCATTCGGCTCATCGGTGCAGGGCGAAGAAGGTCAGCAGGTGGAAGTAGAGCGGCGTCGTGAACGTCAGGCTGTCGATCCGGTCGAGGATTCCGCCGTGGCCAGGAATAAGCTGCGAGGAGTTCTTCACCCCGATGTCGCGCTTGACCGCCGACAGCGTCACGTCGCCGGCGAATCCGGCCAGCGGCAGCAGCACCGCCATGACCGCCAGGTTGAGCCCGGCCAGCGGCGCGAAGATCGGCCCGATCAGCCAGATCAGCGCGGCCGTCGTGATCCAGCCGCCGAGGAAGCCCTCCCAAGTCTTGTTGGGACTGACCGTCGGCATGATCTTGTGGCGGCCGAACAGCTTGCCCCAGCAGTATTGCGCGACGTCGTTGAACTCGGTGGCGACCAGCAGCAGGAATACGAGGCCCGCCGGGCCAGCCGGCATCGGCTCGTTCGCCGGCGTGCGCATCAGCCAGACCACGAAGCCGATCGCGTAGACGCAGGCCACCTCGCCCCAGTGGAAGCCGGCCGCGCGCTGCAGGTAGTTCCTGGTCTGACCGACGATCGCCATCAGGAACGGCGTGACCAGGAACACCCAGACCGGGATGAAGACCAGGTAGATGCCGTACTCGTTGATCGCGATCCAGGCGTAGCTCATCGGGATGACCAGCAGGGAGCCGAGGATGATCAGCCGGTCCTCGCGTCTGGCCGGCGCCAGCGACAGGAATTCGCGCAGCGCGAGGAACGAGATCAGCGCGAACAGCGCCAGCGTCGCCTGCCAGCCCAGCGCCAGCGCCGCTGTCAGCAGCGCCACCATCACCCACCAGGAGTTCACCCGCTGCTGCAGGTTGGTGTAGTCGCGGCCGGGGCGCAGGCGCGGCAGCAGGGCGGCGGTGAGCGCGCCGGTGGTCAGGATCGCCAACACGCCCGCCAGGCCCCACACTAGCGGCCAGGCGATCGGCGGCAGGGCGTAGCCCAGGATTTCGAGCCGGAGCGGAGGGGGGACCGACATGGCGAGGCCAAGCTTGTCCCTTGCCGCGCTGGCCCGCGCAAGCGCCGTCCACGTCGGCGTGGCGTTCGGGGCGATGGGCGGATGGGCCCTGTTCGCCAATCGCGCCCACGGGGCGGCGGCGATCGCGCCGGCGCTGGTGCAGGGGACGATCTCGGGCCTGATCACCCTGGTGCTGAAGCGCGTGCTGGAAGCCTTCTCGGCGCGGCTGGGCGGGCCGCTGGCCTACGTCCTTCCGCCGCTCGCCACCGCCAGCGTGATCCTGGCGCTGCTGGTCGCCGTCCACACGCTGATCGGCACGCCGGAGATCCTCGCCACCATCGCCGTGCCGTGGTCGGTCTCGACCGGCTATGCCATCCTCTACACCGCCGCCTTGCGGAGGGACGACCGTGGCCGAGCTTGAGAACCGCCGGCCGATCAAGTCGCGGGGCAGCGGCTGGGCGCACGGGACGGCCGCCTGGCTCGCCCGCGCCGGCGCCAGCCCCGACCTGATCTCCGGCGCCAGTTTCGCCTTCGCCGTTTTCGGCGCAGCGCTGTTGCTGGCGGCGGGCGTGGCGCAGCCTTGGCCATTGCGCGCCGCTCTGCTGCTAGGCGCCGCCGCTGGCGTCCAGCTGCGGCTGATCTGCAACCTGCTCGACGGCATGGTCGCGGTGGAGCACGGCAAGGGATCCCCCGCCGGGGCGATCTGGAACGAGCTGCCGGACCGATTCTCCGACGTCGCGCTGCTGGCCGCCGCCGGCTACAGCGCCTCGGCGAGCGGTGTCGCCTTTGCGGTCGAAGCCGGCTGGGCCTGCGCGGCGCTGGCGCTGCTGACCGCCTATCTGCGCGAGCTCGGCCGCGCGCTTGACTTCCCCGCCGACTTCTCCGGCCCGATGGCCAAGCCACAGCGGATGGCCGCGCTCACCCTCGCCTGCGTCGTCGGCGCGGCCGAACCGCTCTGGGGCTGGTGCGGGCAGGCGCTGATGGTCGCGCTGGTGGTCGTGGCGCCGGGAACGGCGCTGACCGCATATTTCCGGACCCGCACGCTGGCGCGCCGGCTGACGGAGCGACAGACAACAGGAGGAACCCCATGACCCTCGTCACCACCGAGACCCGCGGCGCGGTGCGCCTGATCACCTACGCCAACCCGCCGTTCGGCACGATGACCGCGGCCGGCTCGACCGAGATGCACGAGGCCGTGTCGGCGGCCGCGGGCGACGCCGGCGTGCGGGCGATCGTGATCACCGGCGGCGTGCCGGGGATCTTCATCCGCCACTACGACGTCGGCGAACTGTCGGTGATGTCGGACAACCTGGCCGGACCCGCGCCGGCGACGCCGCCGCCGCAGCCGGCCGCGCGGCGGCCCGGCTTCCTGGAGCTGACCGACTTGATCGTCGCGGCGGACAAGCCGGTGATCGCGGCGATCAACGGCCTTTGCATGGGCGGCGGGTTCGAGCTGTCGCTGGCCTGCGACCTGCGCATCGCCGGCCGGGACGTGACGGCGATCGGCCTGCCGGAGACGCGAATCGGCATCTTCCCGGGCGGCGGCGGCACCCAGCGGCTGCCGCGCCTGATCGGCGAAGCGAAGGCCGTCGAGATGATCCTGCGCGGCCTGACCGTCGATGGGCCCGGCGCCGGCGCGCTGGGGATCGTGCACGAGGTGGTCGCCGACCCGCTGGCCCGTGCGCTGGAGATCGCCGCGGAGCTGGCGAGCCGCGGGACGGAAGGCCTCGCCGCCGCCAAGCGGCTCACCCGCGCCGCTTTGGACCGCCCCCTTTCCGAGGGCCTGGTGGACGAGCGGGCGAGCTTCCTGGGCGTGATGCGGACCGCTTCGGCCCGTGAGGCCTTGCGGACCGCCCAGGCCCCGGTCGAGATCCAGAAGGCCTGACCTTCGCCTTCGCCCACCCGGGCTTGTACTTCTTCTTGCCCTCCCCCTCGAGCGGAGGGGTTGGGGGTGGGGGGCTCTCCACGCGTCTCGATATTGCAGGTTTCACCTTGAACCGGCGGCCGGGCTTGCCCGCGACCAGCCCCCCGCCCCCAACCTCTCCCCTCGCGGGGGAAGGGAGTTCTTCGACTGAGCCTCGCTCCAAAGATCCCAGCTCGTACGGGCCGTAGGCGACCCGGATCAGCCGGTTCACCGTCAGCCCCAGGGCTTCCAGCACCTTGCGCACCTCGCGGTTCTTGCCTTCGGCGAGACTGACGCTGATCCACTGGTTCGCCGCGCCGTCGCGGCTGGGCTCCGCCTCGGCGTCGATCGGGCCATAGCGAACGCCATCGACAGTCAATCCGCTGGCCAGCCGCGCCAGCCTGGCTTCGTCGACCCGCCCGCGCACCCTCGCCCGATAGCGCCGCCTCAGCCCGGTCGCCGGCAGCTCCATGAGCCGCGCAAGTTCGCCGTCATTGGTGAGCAGCAACAGGCCCTCGGAGTTGAGGTCGAGCCGGCCGATCGAGATCAGCCGCGGCAGCCCCGGCGGCAGCGCTTCGAACACCGTTGGCCGCCCTTGCGGGTCACTGTGCGTGGTCACGAGGCCCGGCGGCTTGTGGTAGCGAAAGAGCCGCGTCGGCTCGGCGGCGGCGACCGGCTTGCCGTCCAGCGTCACCCGGTCCGTGGCGGAGACTTTCACGGCTGGCGAGTTCAGCGTTTCGCCGTTCAGCGCCACCCGCCCAGCCTCGATCAGCCGCTCGACTTCGCGGCGCGAGGCGACGCCGGCCCTGGCCAGCACCTTGGCGATCCGTTCGCCGGCAGGCCCGTCATTCTCGGCCGCGTCGGCTTGACCTTCCCCGCCGCCGGCGCCCCTGTCGTCGCTATGATCCATGACGAGCCGACCATGCGCATCGCCCTGGAAGAGGCGCAAGCGGCCGCCGCGCGTGGCGAGGCGCCGATCGGCGCGGTGGTGCTCGATCCAGCGACGGGCGAAGTGATCGCCCGCGCCGGCAACAGCCCGATCGGCCTTGCCGACCCCACCGCCCACGCCGAGATCCTGGCCTTGCGCACCGCCGCCGCGAAGCTCGGCAACTATCGCCTCACCGGGCTCGAGCTCGTCGTCACCCTGGAGCCCTGCGCGATGTGCGCCGGCGCGATCAGCCACGCCCGCATCGGCCGCCTGGTGTTCGGCGCGACCGACGAAAAGGGCGGCGCGGTGGTCAGCGGCCCCCGCTTCTTCGACCAGCCGACCTGCCACTGGCGGCCGGAGGTCGAGGGCGGGGTGCTGGGCGAGGAGAGCGCGACGCTGCTGCAGGACTTTTTCAGAGTACGACGCAGAAACTAGTTTACACTACACATATTAGTGTATATCCCGCGGATCAATCCGGGAAACCCACATGGTTTCGAAATACCAACCTCTACGCCTACATCTGACGGGTGTGGCCGGTGACCGCATCCGCCTCTCGTTTGAGGAAATCGAGCGAATCCTCCGCTTCCGCCTCCCCAACTCGGCGCGCCAATACGCGCCCTGGTGGGCCAACACGGGCGGCTCGCACATTCAAGCGGACGCCTGGATGAGCGCCGGTTGGCGAACGGCCCAGGTTGATGTGCCGGGCGCGCAGGTGACGTTCGAACGCGTCGCCAGCAGGCCAGCGCCGGCCGCGGTTGCAGCGTCTCAGCATGCTGCGCAAGCCGGTGTCGAGGACTCGGGCGCGCCTTTCGCGAGAGACGAGACGATCGTGATCAACAAGGCCACGCTCAGGGGCGGCGCGATCCGCATGCTCGAAGACTACTGTGAGGAGCACGGCGGGGACTTAGCGGCCGCGGCGACAGGCTTGCTCAATGAGGTCGCGCTTGAGCGCCGGCGACAACTTCTCGACTGGATCAGGGACAACGCTCCAAAAGTGTCCGGTGACAGCACGGACATGATCCGTGAGGACCGCGATGCCAGATGAGGTGGTGCTCGACGCTTCGGTTGCGATCAAGGTCTTCCTCGATGAAGAAGGCTCGGCGGAGGCCCGCGCGTTGGTCGCGTCGGGCGCGCGGTTCATTGCGCCTGGATTGGTGCTCGTCGAGATAGCCAGCGTGTTACTGCGACGACTGAGGCGCAGAGAGGTCACGCCCGCCTTCGCCGCGGCCGTCCTTCAGCGCGCGCCCACACTTTTCGACGAACTTGCCCGCGTTGAGAGCCTCACCAAACGCGCGTTCGTGATCGCCGCCGACCACCAACTCTCCGCTTACGACGCGCTCTATGTGGTGCTCGCGGAGGAGAGGAATTGGCCGCTCGCCACCGCAGATCTTCGACTGGCGGACCGAGTCGCTCAATCGCGTCTGGCAATCGCGACTTGGACACCTTGATCTCGATGCTTGCCGGCCCGTCGGCGCGGCGGGATGATCGCGGCATTGCATCAAGGAGGATTTCAGATGGGTTTGCTGGATGGGAAGGTCGCCATCGTCACCGGCGGCGGCAACGGGCTCGGCGAGGCCTACTGCAAGCTGTTCGCCAAGGAAGGCGCGTCCGTGGTGGTCAACGACCTCGGCGGCGCGCGCGACGGGACGGGCGGCAGCCTCACCGCCGCGCAGACCGTGGTCGAGGCGATCAAGGCCGCGGGCGGCAAGGCGGTCGCGAACGGCGACGACGTCTCCACCGTCGAAGGCGGCAAGCGCATCTTCCAGACCGCGATCGACAGTTTCGGCCGCGTCGACATCCTGGTGAACAACGCCGGCATCCTGCGCGACAAGACCTTCGCCAACACCTCCGAGGCCGACTGGGACGCGGTGATCAAGGTGCACCTGAAGGGCGCCTACTGCTGCACCATGCCGGTGTGGAACTGGATGAAGGACAACGGGGTCAAGGGCGTCATCGTCATGACCTCGTCGGGTTCGGGGCTGTTCGGCAACTTCGGCCAGTCCAACTACGGCGCCGCCAAGGCCGGGCTCTACGGCTTCATGCGCGTGCTGTCGATCGAGGGGCGAAAGTACGGGATTCGGGTCTGGGCGCTGGCGCCCGGCGCCTACACCCGCATGACCTCCGACCTGCCCGGCCGCAAGGACCGCGAGCCGGACCCGATGAGCCTGCCCGAGCGGATCGCGCCCGGCGTGCTCTACATGGTCTCCGACCTCTCCGGCGACCAGACCGGCAAGACGCTGAGCGTCTCGTCGCGCGGGGTGCGGGAGATCAAGATGATGCAGGCCAAGGGCATATCGCCCACCGCGCCGTGGACCGCCCAGGACGTGGCCGACAACGCCGACGCGATCTTCTTCCCCGAGGAGCCGGCGCGGGCGCCGGCTTGACGCTGACCTAGGGTCCTGCGCGCCGCTCGATCGCGGCGCGCAGGATAGCGACGTCGCTAGGCCGCAGCTCGGCGATCGCCCTCGCGATCGGCGTCAGGCGCGCGCCGGCTTCCAGCTGGCCGAGATCCCGCGCGCTCCGCCGATAGGCAAGGGCCTCGCCGACGAAGAGCGGCTGGATGAAGTCGCACCAGCGATAGGCGAAATCCGCCGGCCGTTCGCCGAGGTGGCTGAAGTGCTGGAACCCCAGCGGCTTCAGCGGGCCCATTTCCCAGCCGGTCTCTTCCAGCACCTCGCGCCGCGCCGCCGCCTCGACAGTCTCGCCCGGTTCCAGACGCCCGCCCGGCCGCACATGGCGCTCGCCATCGGTCTGCCGCACGACGACGACACGCGCGCCTTTGAACACCACGGCGCGAGCCGAGGTCGCGAGGATCGTTGGCCACGCGATGTCGCCGACGAAGATTTGCATGCGAAGCCGCACTGCCAGCCACCGTTCCTCCTGTTCGAAGATCGGCGTCCGGCCGTCGAGTTCAGCGGCGAAGATCGGCGCTACCTCTTCCGGGTCCATGCCTCGATCTAGCCAACCAGACGCAGACGCGCGAGATCGGAGCGCCTACGCCCGAGTGGGGCGGAGGGCCGCGGCGCCGATCATTCTTCCCCCTTCGGTTGGCCCTTGCCGGTGAATTGCGGTCGCAATGCTGATGGGACTAAGGTCACTGGATCGCGATGGATTCGGCGAGTGCGTCTTGCGGCGCCGTTAGCGCCGTCGAACAGGGGGCCTAGCGAGTGCCAGTCATCGTCGTCGCGATCATTCTCGGCATCGTTGAAGGCGTCACAGAGTTCATCCCGGTCTCCTCGACCGGCCACCTGATGCTCGCCACCAAGCTGCTCGGCCTCGATCCCGCACGCTGGGAGGCGTTCAACGTCATCATTCAACTGGGCGCGATCCTGGCGATCGTGGTCCTTTACTGGCGCACGTTCTGGGCGGTGCTGGTGGGGCTGATCAAACGCCAGGCGGTCTCCTGGCGCTTCGTCCGCAACGTCTTGATCGCGTTCCTCCCCGCCGCGGTGATCGGATTCCTGCTGATCAAGCAGATCGAAGGCCTGCTCGGCAATCCGCTGGTGGTGCCGGTGACGATGATCCTGGGCGGGATCGCCATCCTGGTGATCGAGCGCGTGGTGAAGGCGGGGGAAGTGGTCGGCGTCGCCGAGATTCCAGCGCTGAGGGCGCTCGGCATCGGCTTTGTACAGTGCATTTCGATGATCCCCGGCGTGAGCCGCTCCGCCGCGACGATCATGGGCGCTTTGACCCTGGGCGTGGAGCGGCGCACGGCGGCCGAGTTCAGCTTCTTCCTCGCCGTCCCGACCATGCTCGGCGCGACCACGCTCGAGTTCGTCAAGCACCGTCAGGACCTCATGGCCGGCGCGAGCGGCGTCGGCGTCGGGACCGTCGCGGTCGGCTTCGTCGTCAGCTTCGTCGTCGCGATCGTCGTCGTCCGCGCCTTCGTCCGCTTCATCTCGCGCCACAGCTTCGCGCCATTCGCCTGGTATCGGCTGGTCGTGGGCGTCGTGGCGCTCGGCTGGCTCGTCATCCGCTGACGGCGAAGCATAGCCGGGCGCCAGGCGCCTCCCTCTCCATCGCATGTGCGCGTATCGGGTCTAGCCTAGCGCCCGACGCTCGACGGCGGCGCGCAGCAGCGCCGCTTGGTCGTGGCGCAGCTCGACCAGCGCCCGACCGATCGGCGTCAGGCGCGACCCGGTCTCGATCTGCGTCATGTCGCGCGCGGCGCGGCTGTAGCTGAGACCATCGGCGACGAATACTACGTGCACCATTGCGCCCCACCGCCGGTTCGGGTGGGGCGGCGTAGGCGTCAGCGGCTCTAGGAAGTGGAAGCCCAGCGACTTCAGCTCCCCTACGGTCCAGCCGCACTCCTCCGCGACCTCCCGGCGCACAGCCTGCTCGACCGTCTCGCCAGGCTCGAGACCGCCGCCGGGTTCGATGTGGCGTTCGCCATGAATCTCGTCCACGACCACCACCTTAGGGCCCTTGAACACGACGGCCCTCGCCGAAGTCAGCAGCTCTGGCGGGAAGTCAGGCTCGCCAATGAACAGGCGATTGCGTAGACGCGCAGATGGCCAGATCGCTTCGCTGTCCACCAATGGCGTGCGTCTGTGGAGTTCGGCCGCGAAGGATGCAGCGAGCGCGTCGAGGTCCATGGCCGCTTCTAGCCGAAGCGGTGGCGCCCCGAGAAGGTTACGCGGCGACCCAGCGGGTGGGGTCGAGGGCGATCGGGTCGTCGATGGCCATCTCGTCCCAGTCGAGGTCCGGTGGCGGGCTGGAGGCGGCGGCGATCACCGCGGCGAGTTCTGCCGCCGACGAGGCGCCGACGATCACGGCGTCGGCTTCCGGGCGCGAGAGGGCGAAGCCGAGCGCGGCCTGCAACGGGTCGGAGCGGCCCTCGGCGATCATCCGGCGGGCGCGCGACAGACGCCCGGCGGCGCCCTTCAGCTGCGCCGGCACCCGATCGGGCGGCAGGAACAGGAGGCCGTTGAGGAAGATCGAGCGCAGGTGCACCTCGATCCCCATCTCGCGCACCGCCATCAGGCTGCCGTCGAGCAGCAGGCGCTGGTCGAGCAGCGAGGCGGGCGCCTGCATCAGGTCGGGTTTGAAGCGGCGGGCGACGCCGACAACGTCGTCGGAGGCGTAGGCGCAGACGCCGACCTGTTCGACCAGGCCCTCGTCGCGCAGCGTCTTCAGGCGGTCCCACAGCGCCGGGCCGGCGGGCGCGAACAGGTCGCTGGCGCTCTGCACCACGATCGCGCGCGCCTTGGTCAGCTTCAGGCGCATCAGGCTGGCGCGCACCTCGGCCTCGACCGCATCGGGGCCGCGGTCGCCGCGCACGGAACGGATCAGCACCCCCATGGGCGACGGGCGCGGCAGGTGAACGCCGACCAGGTGTTCGCAGGCCGGCTGGGCGCCGCCGGCGTCCAGAAAACCGAGGTCGGCCCGGGCGCAGGCGATCAGCATGTCGCGGACTTCGGCCTCGGGCGGGCGTCCGCGCAGCGCGGCGCCGCTGGGGAACTGCGACGCGCCCAGCCCCAGCTTGCGAAGCGAGGGTCTCATGCTACGTCCACCATCATTTTGCGCTTAGTGCACATTGGACCCAAGATGCGCCGCCGACCTTTAAGAAGCGGTATCGACAAGGTTGATCGGAGGTTAAGAGCCCCGGGATGAGTGTGACTTTGCCCGACTGGCCAATGTTCGGCCTTGGCGACGACTCCCGGCCGGCGCTGGCCGCGGCGCGCGCGGCCGGCAAGCCGTGCGCGGTGGCCACGATCGTCGCGCTGGATGGCGGCGGGCCGCGCCCGGTCGGCACCCAGATGGTGATCGGCGAGGACGTGCTGTCCGGCTTCCTGTCCGGCGGCTGCCTGGAAGCGGACGTGGTCGGCCACGCCGAGGCCTGCCTGGCGGACGGCGAGCCGCGCCGGCTGGTTTATGGGACCGGCAGCCCCTGGCCGGACATCCGCCTGCTGTGCGGCGCGCGGATCGACATCATGGTCGAGCGGATCGCCCCCGACGACGCGGCGGTCGGCGCCCTGCTCGCCCTGCGCGACGCGCGCGCCGCGGCGGTCTGGATCAGCGACGGGCGACGACGCGCGTGCGCCCCGACGGGGGACGCCCCGCGGGTCTGGGACGGCGCGTTCCAGCGCCCGTTCGAGCCGGTCCCGCGGCTGGTGGTGCTGGGCGGTGATCCGACCGCGCTGGCGATCGCGCAACTCGGCGGCCAGGCGGGCTTCGAGACCACGCTGGTGCGGCCCAAGGGCCCGGAGACGCCGCCCCCGTTCGCCGTGGCCTACAGCCGCGACGAACCGGCCGAGGCGCTGGCGGCGATCGGGCTCGATCCCTGGACCGCCGTTGCGGTGGCGACGCACGAGGCCGAGGCCGACCACGCCGCCCTCACCTTCGCCCTGCCCTCGCCGGCATTCTACGTCGGGGCGCTGGGCGCGCGGCGCCGGGCGGCGGACCGGCTGGCGTGGCTGCGCGCCTCGGGCGTCGGCGAAGGCGACATCGCCCGCCTGCGCACGCCGATCGGGCTCGCGATCGGCGGCAAGGCGCCCTGGGAGGTGGCGATCTCGGTGCTGGGCGAGATCACCCAGCAGCGCTATGCGCGCTCCAGCAGCAGCGCCTCCAGCAGCCCGCCGGCCGGCAGCGCCTCGGCGCGGGGCGCGCGCCGCACCAGCGCGTCGGCCCTGGCGAACACCGACACCAGCGACGAATCCTGATCGCCGAACGCCTCGGCGCTGAGCGCGCCATCGGAGTCGGTGGTGATCTTCGCCCGCATCCAGTGTTCGCGCGGGCCGTTAGCCGGGAACGCGGCTGTGGCCCGGGCGTGCACCAGCTCCAGCGCCGGATCGGCGCCCTGCATCGCCCGCAGCACCGGGTGCAGGAAGAGCTCGGCGCAGACCAGCGACGAGGCGGGATTGCCTGGCAGCCCCAGCACCCGACGGCCGTCCGCGAGCTTGCCGAACCAGGTCGGCTTGCCGGGGCGCACGTTGACGCTCTCCACCGCCAGCTCCAGCCCGAGCTGCTTGAGCGCCGGCTTGACCAGGTCGTGGTCGCCGACCGAGGCGCCGCCGACGGTGACGATCAGGTCGCAGTCGGCCTCGCGCACGGCGTCCGCGGTGGCGGCGATATCGTCGCCGACCGGTTTCAGCCGGCGCGCCGATGCGCCCCAGCCCGCGGCCAGCGCCACCAGCGCCACCGTGCCGGCGTCGAAGATCTGGTAAGGGCCCGGCGTCTGGCCCGGGTCGATGATCTCCTCGCCGGTGGAGAGGAAACTGACCCTGGGCCGGCGCGCCACCGCCAGCTCGCCGCGCCCGCCGGCGGCCGCCAGCGACAGCCGCCAGGCGTCGAGCTTCATGCCGCGCCCCAGCAGCAGCTCGCCGCCCCGGAAGTCGCAGCCGGCCGGCCGGACGTTCTCGCCGATCGGCGAGGCCGGAACCTCGACCACGTCACCGTCGCGCCGGGCGTCCTCCTGGATCACCACCGTGTCGGCGCCCGGCGGCAGGGCCGCGCCAGTGAAGATGCGCACCGCCTCGCCCCGCGCCAGCGGCGCTTCGTGCGGCGCGCCGGCGGCGCTCTCGCCGGCGATCCGCAGCCGTCCCGGCGCGTCGGCGGCCGCCAGCGCCCAGCCGTCCATCGCCGACGCCGGATAGGGCGGCTGGTCGCGCAGCGCGCGGATCTCCTCGGCCAGCGTCCGCCCGATCGCGTCCGCCAGCGCGACCGCCTCGGTCGGCAGCGCCGGGGTCCAGGCCAGCATCGCCGCCCGGGCTTCGTCGACCGACGGCAGGCTCATGCGCGGCGCCAGTCGCCGGAGGCGCCGCCGGTTTTTTCCAGCAGCCGAACCGCCTCGATGGTCATGCCGCGCTCGGCCGCCTTCAGCATGTCGTAGAGGGTGAGGCAGGCGACCGAGACCGCGGTCAGCGCCTCCATCTCGACCCCGGTCGGTCCGGTGGTCGCCACCCGCGCGGTGACCTCCAGCCCATCGTCAGTCGCCATGATCCGCACCTCGGCCTTGGACAGCGGCAGCGGGTGGCAGAGCGGGATCAGCTCCGACGTCTTCTTCGCCGCCATGATCCCGGCGATCTCGGCGGCGGCGACCACGTCGCCCTTGCGCGCCTGGCCGGAGAGCGCCAGGTCGCGCGTCGCCGGGGTCATCCGCACCAGCCCCGCCGCCACCGCCTCGCGCGCCGTCGCCGGCTTGCCGGACACATCGACCATCCGCGCCCGGCCCTCGGCGTCGAGATGGGTCAGCTTGCTCATCGCCGCTCCTTAAGCCTTCACCCGCCTTCATACCCCCGCCGCCGGCCGCAGGGTCAAAGCCTTTTAAGCGCCAGGACCCGGCGCTAGGTACGCGCATGGCCGACGCCTATCAGCAACACCTCTCCCGCCTCCACGCCGGGCTCGAGACGCCAGAGCCGGTGATCCTGGCGGCGCTGGCGCAGGTGAGCCGCGCGCCGATCGAGTCGCGAAGGCGCATCGTCGAAGGCGAGGCCAACGAGGTCCATGGCTTCCGGCTGGCGGACGGCCTCGAGGTGGTGATGCGCATCGCCCGCAACGCCCGCGGCTTCGAGCAGGAGCGCTGGGCGATCGAAGCCTGCGCCCGGGAGGGCGTGCCGGTCCCCGAGATCCTGCTGATCCAGCAGGTCGAGTCCGAAAGCGGACGGGTCGACCTGTGCATCCAGCGCAAGCTGGAGGGCGAACTGCTGTCAAACCGGCTCGATCTGCCCCGCGAGACACTGCGCGCGGTCACCAGGGAGGCTGGAGACCTGCTCTCGCGCGTTCACCGGGTCAAGACCACCGGGGTCGGCTACCTGAACGGCGCCGGTGCGGGGCCGTTCGCGACCTACGCGGACCTGATGGCCGATTTCCTGGGCCAGGAGGCTGAGTTCGTCGCGCTGGCCGAGCAGACCGGGGTTGAGCCGGCGGCGATGCGGCGCGCGGTGGGCCTGATCGCGGACGCCATCGACGCCGCGCCGATCCGCACCACGCTGATCCACAACGACTTCCTGCCCAAGCACCTGCTGGTGAAGGACGGCCGGGTGAGCGGTGTGATCGATTTCGGCGAGGTCTCCGCCGAGTCGCCGGTGATCGAGTTCGTGAAGTGGGACTATTTCGCCGGCGAGGCGATGCCGCTGGCGTGGCTGCGCGAGGGCTACGCCGACAAGAGCCTGTTCGACACCGACTACGAGCGGCTGTTTCCCGCGCTGCGGCTGATGACCAGCGTCTGCCTGCTGGCCTGGTATGCCGGCGAGGGCTTCGAGGCGGGCGTCGCGGCGGCGAAAGCGGCGCTGGAGCGCGATCTGGCAAGGGTTCCCGGCATCGGCGCGTGACAATGCGCCGGCGCGTGCGCACTCTGGCCATCAGGTCCTTAAGCCGCTCGCGGGGGAGCGTATGCCGCAGACCGACCCGCGCTATTGGGCCTTTCTCAGCTACAGCCACGCCGACGCTCGTGTGGCCGGCTGGCTGCACCGCCAGCTCGAAAGCTACGCCATTCCGTCGCGGCTGGTCGGTCGGACGACACCGGCGGGCGTGACGCCGGCGCGCTTGCGGCCGATCTTCCGCGACCGCGAGGAGATGGGCGCCGGGCCCGATCTCAGCGAGCGGCTGAAGGCGGCGCTGGGCGACTCCGCCTACCTGATCGTGATCTGCTCGCCGGCGGCGGCGAAATCGGCGTGGGTGGGCGAGGAAATCCGCCGCTTCAAGGCCCTGCGCGGCGACGACCGTGTGCTGGCGGTGATCGCCAGCGGCGTCCCGTTCGCTTCGGAACTTGCGGACGGCGGCGCGGACCAGGAGTGCTTTCCCGAGCCGCTGCGGCAAAGGCTGGCCGGGGAGCGGGCGGGCGAGCGGGTCGAGCTGCTCGCCGCCGACCTCCGGCCGGGAAAGGACGGCCGCCGCGGCGTCCTGCTCAAGCTGGTCGCCGGCATCCTGCAGATCGACCTCGACGAGATCGTCCGCCGCGACGCCCAGCGCCAGTATCGACGACTCTCGATGATCGCCGCCGCCTCGGTCGTGGCGGCGCTGGGCATGGGCGCGCTGGCGCTGGCCGCCGTGCCAGGCCCGCAACGAGGCGATCGCCCAGCGCACCCAGGCCGAGGGCCTGATCGAGTTCATGATCGGCGACCTGCGCAAGAAGCTGGAGCCGGCCGGCCGGCTCGACACGCTGGACGCCATCGGCGCGCACGCGCTGGCCTACTACGCCGCGCAGCGGGACCGCAGCCTCGACGCCGCCGCGCTTGGCCAGCATGCGCGGGTGCTGCACCTGCTGGGCGATATCCAGCAGCAGCGCGGCGACCTGCCGGCCGCGCTTTCGCTGTTCGACGAGGCCGCAAAGAGCACCGCCGAGCTGCTGCGGCGGCATCCCGACAACGCTCAGGCCATCTTCGATCACGCCCAGAGCGTGGCCTACGTCGGCGGGGTGCTCTATCAGCGCGGCGAGCCCGCCCTGGCCCTGGGCCAGTTCAACCAATACCGGCAGCTGGCGGGACAGCTGGTGGCGATCGACCCATCCAACCAGGACTGGCAGGCGGAGGTGGATGAGGCCGAGACCGAGGTCGGCATCGCCCTGCTGGCCCAGTCACGGCCGGAGGATGCGGCGAGGCAGTTCGAGGCCGCCCTGGCGATCAGCTCACGTCTGGCCGCCGCCGCGCCCCAGAACCGCGAGCGCCAGTACGACAAGGCGCAGATCGTGGCATGGCTCGCCGACGCCGAGGTGGCGCGCGGCCGGCTGGACGCGGCGTCCGCCGACCGGGCGGCGGAGGGCGCGATCTATGCGCGACTGGTCGCCCTCAGTCCCGGCGACACCGGCGCGGCGGTGGCGCTGGACGCCAGCCGCGCCGCCAACGCCAGGATCCGGCTGGCGAGCGGCGACGACGCCTCCGCCATCGCCGATCTGAAGGCCGCGGCGGCGGACATGGACCGGCTGATCGCGCTCGCGCCAGACAACGACCAGTACAAGACCAACGCCGCGCCGATCCTGATCTCGCTTGGCCAGGCGCTGCTGCAGGACGGCCAGCTCGGCGCCGGGGCGGCGGTGGCCGCCAAGGCGGTCGCGCTCTGCGAGGCAGGGGCCAGATCCGCGCAAGGACACGGCGACGAGGCGTTGATGTGGCGCGGCCAGCGACTGGGGGCGGCCAGGGTCGTCAGCCTGAAGCTCGCGGCCTCCGCCGCGCGAACGCCATCGGCGCAGACGGCCGCTCTGGCGAGCGCGCCGGTGGAAGCCGCACAGCTGAGCGGCCTGCTCGCTGGCCACGCCCAGAACGCCGCGCTGGCGCGGGTGGCCGCCGAAGCCAACCTGCTGGCCGGCGACGCCGCCTATCTGGAGGGCAAATCGGCGCCGGCGATGGTGGCGTGGCGCTCCGCGCAGACCCTCGCCCGGCAGGCCGCCCAGCAGGGGACCTCGGCGACCGACCGCACGGCCTTGCTGTTGCGCCAGCTCGCCTTTCGGCTAAGCTTCGGCCAGCCGCCGACCGCGCCCGTGCTTTCCGACCCGATCGGCGCGACCCCCATCAGGGACGCTCTGCGGCGGCCAATCGACTACCGGTGGTGACTGCCGCCGAGAGCCACAACCCAGGAAGGGGCTCCCATGCCGTGCATCCCGCCGCCGCAGCCGCAGATCGAGGCGACCATCACGGTCGGCCCTGCGCCCGATTACCCGCTGACGTTCACGGCCAATCCGAAGGACGCCTCGGCGAAGTACATCGCACCGAACGGTGACCTCGATTTCAGCTCGTTCACCTGCGAGATCACGGTCAGGTTCACCATCGTCACGCCCGGCATCGTGTTCTACCAGGGCTACGGCAAGGACGCGGTGTCCTACGCCGACAGCCTGGACCCCGCCGACCTGAAGCAGCCGGTCGGCCCGGGCCACCACCAGTTCAGGAAGGGGCTCAGCCATCTGGGACCCCAGACCATCGTGTTCGAATACCACAACGACTGCGGCAGCCACGGCGACCGCGCCTGCCCGCAGAGCCGTTACGGCCTCTACCTCGGCAACGCCGGCGGGTTCCTCAAGCACAACGACCCGATCATCAACAACGGCGGCCACCAGTAGCGGCGGTCGGCCCGCGAGCGCTCAGGTCTCCAGCAGCCGCGGCATCAGCTCGACCATGTTGCAGGGCTTGTGGCGGCTGTCGAGCTGGGGCGAGATCACCTTGTCCCAGCCGTCCCGCACCGCCCCGTTCGAGCCCGGCAGGCAGAAGATGAAGACGCCGTCGATCAGCCCGGCCAGCGCCCGCGACTGCAGGGTCGAGAGCCCGACCGTCTGGTAGCTGACCAGGTGGAAGATCACCGAGAAGCCTTCGATCCGCTTGTCCAGCAGCGGCTCGACCGCCTCGGGCGTGACGTCGCGGCCGGTGATGCCGGTGCCGCCGGTGGTCAGGATCACGTCGACGTCGCCGGACTTGGTCCAGGCCTTCACCTGGGCGCGGATCTCGCCGACGTCGTCGCGCACGATCGCCTTGTCCGCCAGCTGGTGTCCGGCGCCGGTCAGCCGCTCGACCAGCACGTGACCGGAGGTGTCGCTCTCCTCGTCGCGGGTATCGGAGATGGTGAGTACGGCGATCCGCACCGGGGTCAGGGTCGCGGCCTCGTCGAGCTTGCCGCCGGGGACGAGCAGGGTGGTCATGGGGGGCGCCTCAATATCTCGATGCCATCAACTTTCGTCACCCCGGCCGCAACGCAGCGGAGAGCCGGGGCCGGACGGACTGCTTCATAGACGAATTCCAGCTCGCTGGCTTCGCGTCCGGCCCCGGGTCTACACGCTACGCGTTCCGCCCGGGGTGACGAAGTCAGTCCCACCTGGCGATGTCGTCCAAGTCCCGCGCGGTCGGCTCGACCCAGCGGGGGCCGGCGGGGCCATGTTCCTTCTTCCAGAATGGGGCGCGGCTCTTCAGGTAGTCCATCAGGTAGTCGCAGGCCTCGAACGCCTCGCGGCGGTGGGCCGCGGCGGTGGCCACCATCACGATCGGCTCGCCCGGCGCGATCGCGCCATGGCGATGGATCACCAGCAGCATCGTGCAGCGAGAAGCGTTCGGTGGCCGCGTCCGCCATCCGCCCGATCTCGACCTCGGTGAAGCCGGGATAGGCCTCCAGCTCCAGCGCGGTGGTCGCGCCGGCGTCGCCGCGGGCGATGCCGACGAAGCTGGCGACGGCGCCGCTCTCGGTGCGGCCGGCGCAGAAGGCGGTGAGCTCCGCGCCCGGCTCGAACGGCTGGGTGGTGAGCCTGATCATCCGCCGCTCATCGGCGGCAGGAAGGCGACCTCGGCCCCGGCGCCCAACGCGCACTCGCCGCGGACGATGGCCTTGTCCACCGCCGCCTGGACGCCAGGTCCACAGAGCGCCGCGCCCAGCGCCGCGTCCTGAGCCGCAATCAGGGCTCTCAGGGCCGAAAGGCTCGCCGGGGCGGGTTCGAACGTGCGCTCGCGCCATCCGGCGAGATCGCCCAGGCGGCCGAACAGCAGCACCCGCATCAGCCGCCCGTGGTCGACATGTGGCGGCGGACGGCCGGGGCCAGGCCGCGGCCGATGTGGAAGTCGTGGCCCTTCGGCTTGGCGTCCACCGCCGCGCGGATCGCCTCGACCAGCCCGGCGTCATCCGCCCCCGTCCGGATCACGGCGCGCAGATCGGCCGCGTCTTCGCGGCCGAGACAGGTGTGCAGGGTGCCGGTGCAGGTGAGCCGCACGCGGTTGCAGAGCTCGCAGAAATTGTGGCTGAGCGGGGTGATGAAACCAAGCCGGCCGCCGGTCTCCTTCACCTCGACGTAGCGCGCCGGCCCGCCAGTGGAGAGCGGCAGGTCGGTCAGGGTCCAGTAGCCTTCCAGCTCCCGGCGCACGGCCGCCAGCGACAGGAACTGGTCGGTACGGTCGGCGTCGACCTCGCCCAGCGGCATGGTCTCGATCAGGGTCAGGTCCAGGCCCTGGCCGTGCGCCCACTGGATCAGAGCGGGGATCTCGGCGGCGTTGTCCTGCGCCAGGGCGACCACGTTGATCTTGACCCGCAGCCCGGCGGCCTGCGCGGCGGCGATGCCCGCCAGCACCTGCCCGAGGTTCCCGCCCCGAGTCAGCTGCGCGAACAGCTCCGGCTTCAGCGTATCCAGCGAGACGTTGATCCGGCGAACGCCGAGCGCCGCCAGGTCGCCGGCGAACTGGGCCAGCCGCGTGCCGTTGGTGGTGAGGGTGAGTTCGTCGAGGTCACCGGTCGCCAGGTGGCGCGAGAGGCGCTCGACCAGGGTCATGAACCCCTTGCGCACCAGCGGCTCGCCGCCGGTGAGGCGCAGCTTGCGCGTTCCCAGCCCCACGAACGCCGTGGCGATCCGGTCGATCTCCTCCAGCGTCAGCACCTGCGCCTTCGGCAGGAAGGTCATGTGCTCGGCCATGCAGTAGACGCAGCGCAGGTCGCAGCGGTCGGTGACGGAGATGCGCAGATAGCTCACCGTGCGGCCGAAGCCGTCGACGAGCGGGCGGTCTCGCGCGTCCGGCCGTGCTTGCGGCGAGGCGGTGTCGTAAGGCGTCATGACGCGCCTAACATAGAAAGGATGGCGGCCCAGTGACAGAGGGGGCGACAGGGGACGGTTCAAACGGAGGCTTGGAGGCTATCGTCCTGGCCGGCGGCGCGGGCGCGCGCTTCGGCGGCGGCAAGCTGACCGCGCCTTGGCGGGGCGGGGCGTTGATCGACGGCGCGCTGGCGGCGGCCTTCGCGGCGCCGGCCAGGTGGGTGACCGTCGTGACCGGGGCCGACGCCGGGGTCGAAGCAGCGGCGCGGGCGTTCGCCGAGCGCACCGGTCAGGCCGATCGGCTGCGCGTGATCCACTGCGCGGACCACGCCGAGGGCATGGGCGCTACGTTGCGGACCGGCGTCGCCGCGCTGCCGCCGGGCGCGGCCGGCGCATTTGTCTTCCTGGGCGACATGCCGTTGATCCCGCCCGCGATCCTGCCGGCGCTTGCGGACGCGGTCGCCGCGGGCGCGCGCGCCGCCGCGCCGAGTTTCCGCGGCCAACGTGGCCATCCGGTGCTGTTCTCCGCCGTCCTGCTGCCCCAGTTGGCGGAACTCACCGGCGACGAGGGCGCGCGCCGGGTGTTGCGCGACCTGGGCGAGGCGCTGGCGCTGGTTCCGACGGACGATCCCGGCGTGCTGGCCGACATCGATCTGCCGACCGACCTCGACGCCTTGCAGTAAGCCGCCGGGCCTTGCGCGCGTGACGCAGGCCTTTAGCGTTGGCGCCTGTGACAGGAGCTCATCGGATGACAGCCTACTTCATAGCGTTCCGCGACAAGATGCACGACGCCGCCCGCTATGCGGCCTACGCCCAGAAGGCCGGGCCAAGCCTGGCGGGCCGCGAGATGCGGTTGCTGGTGGCGAACGGACCACTGATATCGGTCGAAGGGGAAAGTCTCGACGGCGTTGTGATGATCGAGTTCCCAACCGTCCAGGCCGCCCGGGACTGGTACGACAGCCCGGAATACCAGGCTGTCGTCGGCGAGCGGCTGGCGGCCACCGAGGGGCGCGCCGTGATCGTCGAAGGTGTTCCCTCAGCCTGACCTCGCCGCCCTGGCGGAGCTTAGGGCCCGCGCGGCCAGACGCCTCAGGTGGGCCACGTTTCCGGGCTCATCGCCAGCACGTCGCCGACGAAATGCAGCGAGCCGCAGATGATCACGTGCGGCGGCGGCCCGGGCGGCGCCAGCGCGCGCTGCAGTCCCACGGTCACGCCCTCGACCGCCTCGGCGTCCAGGCCCGCGGCGCGGGCGGCGGCGGCGAGGTCCTCCGGCGGCGTGGCGTTGGGCGACTCGAACGCGGTGGTGAAGACGTGGCGGGCGAGGCCGGCGAAGTGGGGGAAGAAGCCGGTGGCGTCCTTTCGGCCCAGCATGCCGACGATCAGCTCCACCGGCCGGCCGTCCCGCGCCGCCAGCCTTGTCACGGCGTCGGCGAGGGCCGCGCCGGCGTGCGGGTTGTGCGCGCCGTCGAGCCATAGGTCCGCGCCGCGCGCCCTTGCGAGCTCGGCCAAAGGGCCCTTTGTCAGAGACTGGAACCGGCCGGGCCACTGCGCGCTGGCGACGCCGCGCGCGATCGCCGCCTCGTCGATGCGCGGATCGCCGAACGCCTCTATCGCGGCGACCGCCAGGCCGGCGTTGGCGAACTGGTGCGGGCCGAACAGGCTGGGCGGCGGCAGGTCCATCAGCTGCTCGCCCAGCTGCACGACCAGCCGCCCGTGCGCCTCGTAGGCGTCGAAGTCGCGACCCATCAGCGTCACCGGCGCGCCGAGCGTCGCCGCCTCGCGCTCGATCTCGATCAGCGCTTCGTCGAGTTGCCGCGCCACGACCACCGGCCGGCCGGCCTTGATGATCCCAGCCTTCTCCCAGGCGATCTTGTGCAGCTCGGGGCCGAGCATCTCCAGGTGGTCGTAGTCGATCGGGGTGATCACCGAGACCGCCGGGGCCTCGAACACGTTGCTGCCGTCGAAGCGGCCGCCGAGTCCCACCTCGACCACCACCAGGTCCGCCGGCTGTTGCGCGAACGCATGGTAGGCCAGGCAGGTGGTGATCTCGAAGAAGCTGATCGGCTGGCCGGCGTTGGCCGCCTCGACCTCGTCGATGCGCTGGTCCAGCTCGTCTTCGCCGATCAGCTGGCCGGCGATGCGGATCCGCTCGGCGAAGCGCACCAGGTGCGGCGAGGCCAGCACGTGCACCTTCAAGCCCGCCGCCTCGCCGATGGCGCGCAGGTAGGCGCAGGTCGAGCCCTTGCCGTTGGTGCCGGCGACATGGATCACCGGCCCCATCCGCCGCTCCGGATTGCCCAGCGCCGCCAGCAGCCGCTTCACTCGGCCGGTCGAGAGGTCGATCAGCGAGGGGTGGTGAGCGCGCAGCCGCGCGATCGTCGTGTCGGACGCGCGCAGGGCGTCGTAGTCCGGCCTCGCGGGCGGAGCGGCGGGGTTGGAATTTGGGGTCAAATCAGGCGGCGGAAAGGCGGGCGCGCCCCATCAGCAGGGTCTGCAGGATCGAGCCCAGCACTTTCGGCAGCTCCTTGCGCGTCACCACGCGGTCGACCATGCCGTGCTCGACCAGGAACTCCGCGGTCTGGAAGCCGGCCGGCAGGGTTTCGCGGATGGTCTGCTCGATCACCCGGCGGCCGGTGAAGCCGATCAGCGCGCCCGGCTCGGCCAGGTGCACGTCGCCCAGCATGGCGTAGGAGGCCAGCACGCCGGCGGTGGTCGGGTCGGTCATCACCACCACGTAGGGCAACCGCGCCTCGCGGACCTGCTGGATCGCGACGGTCGCGCGGGCCATCTGCATCAGCGAGAGCATGCCCTCCTGCATCCGCATGCCGCCGGTGGCGGTGAAGATCACCAGCGGCGCGCTCAGCTTCACCGCCTCGGCCGCCGCCTGCACGAACGCCTCGCCCGCCGCCGTGCCCAGCGAGCCGCCGACGAACTGGAAATTGTGCACCAGCACCACGGTGGTGACGCCGCTGATCTCGCCGACCGCGGCGCTGACCGAATCCTGGTCGCCGGTGGCCTTGCGAGCCGCGACCAGGCTCTCCTTGTAGGGCTTGGAATAGGTGAAGTTCAGCGGATCGTCCGGCGTCTTTGGCGCCGGCAGCATGCGGAAGCGGCCGTCGTCGAAGGTGTAGGCGAAGCGCAGCTGCGGCCCGACCCGCATATGCCGGCCGGCCGGGGTGACCCAGAGCGCGGCCTCGAGGTCGGGCCGGTAGATCATCTCCCCGGTGTCGGGACACTTGACCCAGAGGTTCTCGGGCGTCTCGCGCTTGGCGACCAGCTTGTGGACGCCGGGGGCGATCTTGGCCAGCCAGCCGCCGCGCTCTTTCGCCATCGGCGGCGCCGGATTGCGGATCGGCTTGTTGCGCTTGTCGTCAGCCAAAGCCATGCCGAGCCCTACAAAGCCCCCCCGGCTCGGCCCTGGCCGCGCCGATTAAGATTGTTGGCGGATCGGACCACAGCCATGCAGCTACGATCCGCCGGTGCGCGCGGAACGCACTGACTTACCCAGCGCCGCCGCGGTTTCCAAAACTTTTGCGACAGGATCACGGTTCTGTGCGACCGCCTCGGCCACCGCATCCACCAGCGCCGTGCCGACAACCGCCGCGTCGGCCACCCGCGCGACGGCCGCCGCCTGCTCGGGCGTGCGGATGCCGAATCCGACCGCGACCGGCAGTCCGGACGCCGCCCGCACACGCTGCACCGCCGGCGCCACGGCGTCCGCGTTGGCGGCCTTCACGCCGGTCACGCCGGCCACCGACACGTAGTAGACAAAGCCCGAGGTGCGGCGGACCACGGTCGGCAACCGAGCATCGTCGGTCGTCGGCGTGGCGAGCCGGATCAGCGCCAGGCCGGCCGGATCGAACGCCGCCAGCACCGGATCGGCCTCCTCGGGCGGACAGTCGACAATGATCACTCCGTCGACGCCGGCGGCGGCCGCTTCGGTGGCGAAGCGCTCCAGGCCGAACGACAGGATCGGATTCATGTAGCCCATGAGCACGATCGGGGTTGCGTCATCGCCCTCGCGAAAGCGACGGCTGAGGTCGAGTGTTCCCTGCAGCGTCATGCCGGCCGCCAACGCCCGCAGCGCCGCGCGCTGGATCGCCGGGCCGTCGGCCATCGGATCGGAGAAGGGAAAGCCGAGCTCGATGATGTCCGCGCCGGCGCCGGGCAGGCCCTGGACCACGCGCAGCGAGGTCTCGGCGTCCGGGTCGCCCGCCATCACATAGGCGACGAAGCCGGCGCGGCCCTGGCGCTTCAGCTCGGCGAAGCGGGCGTTGATGCGGGCGACGGTCATACCCCCTTCTCCCCTTGCGGGAGAAGGTGTCGCCGCAGGCGACGGATGAGGGGTCGCTCCGCGGATCGAGATTGGCGCGCCACCGCAATCGGCGTGGCGAGACCCCTCATCCGACCGCTTCGCGGCCACCTTCTCCCGCAAGGGGGAGAAGGGAGTCACTGTGGGCCTCCTGTCCGAGCAACCACCGTTTCGAGGTCCTTGTCGCCCCGGCCCGAGAGGTTGAGCACGATGATCCCGTCCCGGCCGACCTCCCTGGAGACGTCCCCCAGCCGGGCCAGCGCGTGGGCCGACTCCAGCGCCGGCAGGATGCCTTCCAGCCGGGCGAGCAGCTGGAACGCCTCGACCGTCTCGGCGTCGGTCGCCGACAGGTAGGTCACCCGGCCGACGTCGTGCAGGAAGGCGTGCTCGGGGCCGATACCGGGGTAATCGAGGCCGGCCGAGATCGAGTGCGCCTCGGTGATCTGGCCGGCGGCGTCCTGCAGCAGGTAGGTGCGGTTGCCGTGCAGCACGCCCGGCCGCCCGCCGTTGATGGCCGCGGCGTGCTGGTCGGTGCCAAGGCCGTGGCCGGACGCCTCGACCCCGAACAGCTTCACGTCGTCGTCCAGGAACGGGTGGAACAGTCCGATGGCGTTGGAGCCGCCGCCGACGCAGGCCACCGCCGCGTCCGGCAGCCGGCCCTCTTCCTCCAGGACCTGCGCGCGCGCTTCCTCGCCGATCACCCGCTGCAGGTCGCGCACCATCTCGGGGTAAGGGTGGGGACCGACCACCGAGCCTATGATGTAGAAGGTGTCCTCCGGATTGGAGACCCAGTCGCGCAGCGCCTCGTTGGTGGCGTCCTTCAGCGTCGCCGAGCCGCTGGTCACCGGCCGCACCTCGGCGCCCAGCAGCCGCATGCGCTGCACGTTGGGCGCCTGCCGCTCGACGTCGACCGCGCCCATGTAGACGATACAGGGCAGTCCGTAGCGGGCGCAGACCGTGGCGGTGGCGACGCCGTGCTGGCCGGCGCCGGTCTCGGCGATGATCCGCCGCTTGCCCATCCGCATCGCCAGCAGGATCTGGCCCATGCAGTTGTTGATCTTGTGCGAGCCGGTGTGGTTCAGCTCCTCGCGCTTCAGCCAGATCCGTGCGCCGTGGTGCTCCGACAGCCGCTTGGCGAAATAAAGCGGGCTCGGCCGGCCGACGTAGTGTTTCAGCTCGGATGAGAGTTCGCCCTGGTAAGCCGGGTCGGCTTTAGCCTCGCGCCAGGCGGTCTCCAGCGCCAGCACCAGCGGCATCAGCGTCTCGGCGACATAGCGGCCGCCGTAGTCGCCGAATCGCCCAGCAGCGTCGGGATATGCTGAATAGTCGTTGAATTTCAGTGAGTTGGTCACGATTGGCTTCAGGCGCGAGCGGCCGCCCGCAGGAAGGCCTCGATGAGAGCCGGGTCCTTTAGTCCGGCGCCGCGCTCCACGCCAGAGGAAACGTCGACGATCGGCGCGCCGCTGAGTCGCACCGCCTCGGTCACATTGTAGGGATCGAGCCCGCCGGCCAGGAACCAGGGCCGGGCGAACTTGCGGCCGCAGGTCAGGCTCCAGTCGAAGGCGACGCCGTGGCCGCCGGGCCGGTCGGCCCCTGGCGGGGCCTTGGTGTCGAGCATCAGGTGGTCGGCCACGGCCTCGAACTCGGACAGCTTGGAAAGATCGCTCTCGTCGCCGATCTGGATCACCTTGATGCTGCCGGCGCCGGTGCGCATCGCCGCCTCGCGCACCCGGGCCGGCGTCTCGCGGCCGTGCAGCTGGACGAAGTCTGGGCGCAGCGTCTCGGTCAGCTCGCGCAGCAGCGCGTCCGACGGATCGACCGTCACCGCGACGATCTTGACCTTCCCCCGCGCCGGCGCCGCCAGACGCGCGGCCGCATCCGGCGTGACGTAGCGCGGGCTCTTCTCGAAGAAGTTGAAGCCGATGTAGGCCGCCTTCCCAGCCAGCGCCGCCGCCACCGTCTCGGGCGTCGAAAGTCCGCAGATCTTAGCGAGGGCCATGGGCGCCTAGGTAGGGCGGCGGGCGCGGCAAGGCTAGTGATCGCACTCCCCCGCTCTCCCCCGCGAAAGCGGGGGCCCAGGATTTTTCTGAAACCCGCAGCGCCCTTCGATAAAACGCCTGGGTCCCCGCTTGCGCGGGGAAGAGCGGGTTGGGGGTTTCTTGGCTTACCGCAATCTTCGGGAGTTCATGTCGCGGCTCGAGGCCGAGGGCGAGCTGGTGCGGGTGGCCGAGCCGGTGCGGACCGAGCTGGAGATCACCGAGATCTGCACCCGGCTGCTGGCGACCGGCGGGCCGGCGGTGCTGTTCGAGCGGCCGGTGATGGCCGACGGGTCGGTTTCGCCGATCCCGTGCCTCGCCAACCTGTTCGGGACGGTCAAGCGCGTCGCGATGGGCGTGACGCTGCAGGGCAAGGGCCGCACCAGCGCCGCGGACCTGCGCGAGGTGGGCGAGCTGCTGGCGTTCCTGCGCAGCCCCGAGCCGCCGCGGGGGATGAAGGAGGCGCTGGAGCTGCTGCCGCTGGCGCGCACCGTGATGGACATGCGGCCCAAGACCGTTTCGCGCGCGCCGGTGCAGCAGGTGGTGTGGACCGGCGACCAGATCGACCTCGGCAGGCTGCCGATCCAAGGCTGCTGGCCGGGCGAGCCGGCGCCGCTGATCACCTGGCCGCTGATCGTCACCAAGGGGCCGAGCCAGAGCCGCGAGGACGACTTCAACCTCGGCATCTACCGGCTGCAGGTGATCGGCAAGGACCGGACGATCATGCGCTGGCTCGCCCACCGCGGCGGCGCGCAGCATCACCGGCGCTGGAAGGGCGCCGGCAAGCGCGAGCCGCTGCCGGCCTGCGCGGTGATCGGCGCCGATCCCGGCACGATCCTGGCGGCCGTGACGCCGGTTCCGGACACGCTCTCGGAATACCAGTTCGCCGGCCTGCTGCGCGGCGCGCCGGTGGAGCTGGTCGCGGCCAAGACCCAGCCGCTGCTGGTCCCGGCGCAGGCCGAGATGGTGATCGAGGGCGAGGTGCTGCTCGACGACTACGCCGACGAGGGCCCCTACGGCGACCACACCGGCTACTACAACGCCGTCGAGCCCTTCCCGGTGTTCCGCGTCACCGCCATCACCATGCGGCAGCGACCCGATCTACCTCACCACCCACACCGGCCGCCCGCCGGACGAGCCGTCGGTGCTGGGCGAGGCGCTGAACGAAGTGTTCGCCCCGCTGCTGCGCGCGCAGTTCCCCGAGATCACCGACTTCTGGCTGCCGCCGGAGGGCTGCAGCTACCGCATCGCCGTGGTGTCGATGAAGAAGGCGTACCCCGGCCACGCCAAGCGGGTGATGATGGGGGTGTGGTCGTACCTTCGCCAGTTCATGTACACCAAGTGGGTGATCGTGGTGGACGACGACATCGACGCCCGCGACTGGAAGGACGTGATGTGGGCGATCTCCACCCGCATGGATCCGGCCCGCGACATCACCCTGGTCGGGGGCACCCCGATCGACTACCTCGACTTCGCCTCGCCCGAGAGCGGGCTGGGCTCCAAGATCGGCCTCGACGCCACCAACAAATGGCCGCCGGAAACCAAGCGCGACTGGGGCCGGCTGATCGAGATGGACAACGGCGTGGTCGAGACGGTCACGGAGAAATGGCCGCGGCTAGGTCTGCCAGGCGGTGGCAAGCCGATCTGGAAATGACCCCGGCGCCGCGGGCGAGGCGACGTCGCGCGACCTGGGCGGCCGTCGTCGTCGTTGCCCTGGCGCTGCTGACGCTGGCGAGCGCCAGGGGCGGCGATCCCGCCCTCTACCCGCCGCGGCCCGGCCAGGGTGTCACGGTGTTCGTGGTCGACGATGGCTTTCACAGCGACATCGCCGTCCCGACAGCGGCGATCGAGGCGCATGGCGCGGCGCTGGCCGAGGCGGCGCGCCGGACCTCGAAGCAACCCTGGATGCTGATCGGCTGGGGCGACGCACGGTTCTACGAGGCGTCATCCTCTGCCCTGAGCCGCGTTCCCGACGGCGTTGCGGCGCTGATCGGCGGGCGGCCAACGGTGGTCCACCTGCAGGGAATTCGGGACCGACCGGATAAGATCTGGGACACCGGCGTACGTGCGCTCCCGCTTTCACGGCCCGGCCTGGCCGCACTGCTCGCCCGGGCCGATCGCGCCCTGGTCCGGGACGCCGGCGGGGCGCCGGTCATCGCCGCGCCCCGTCACGATCCCGAAGAGGGCTTCTTCGCCAGCCGCGAGCGCTTCAGCCTCACGCACCTGTGCAATCACTGGACCGCCGAGCTGCTGAACGCCGCCGGACTGCCGGTGACCCCGGTGCTCGACACGCTGCCAGCGGGCCTTGCCCTGGATCTACGGCTTCGCGCCGGACTTTGAGGCCGCAGCGCCCGACGGTGGCGGCGCGACGGCGGGGGTCGCGGCGGGCGGCGGCGCGCTGACGGGCGGCGGCGCCGCGGGGTCCGCCGGGGGCTTGACCGCCGCCAGCTTCGCCGGGGCGATGTGGGCGGCGATGAAGTCCGCCACCTGGGTGATGGCGGCCTGTTCGTGGTCGCTGTCCCAGTCGGTGTGGTCCTCGCCCTTGTAGAGCGTCAGCTTCACGTCGCGGTGGGCGGCCTTCAGCGCCCGCTCCATCTCCCGCGACTGGTCGGCCGGCACATTGGTGTCGCTATCGCCGTGGATCAGCAGCACGGGCGGGCCGTACTTGTCGGCGTAGGTGACGGCCGACGCCTGATCCAGCCGCGCCTTGTCGGCGTCGGGATCGCCGATCGCCTTGACCCAATAGTCGTAGGCGGGGCTGCGCTCGCCGACGAAGAGGCCGCCGCGCTTGAACTTCATGAACGCTTCCAGGTCCGAGAGGCCGGCCCAGCTGACCACGCACTTGTAGAGGTCCGGCCGCTGCGCCCCGCCGATCAGGGCCGCGTAACCGCCATAGCTGGCCCCGAAGATGCAGATCCGTTTCGGGTCGACCTGGCCGCTGTCGACGAGCGCCTTGATCCCGTCGGTGATGTCGTCCTCCATCCGGCCGCCCCACTTGCGGTAGCCGGACTCGGCGAAGGCCACGCCGTAGCCGCCCGACCCGCGGTAGTTGGGCTGCAGCACAAGGTAGCCGCGGGTGGCGATCACCTGGCTCCAGCGGTCGAAATCGTAGTTGTCGCGGGCCTCGGGGCCGCCGTGCGGGAGCACCACCAGCGGCAGCGGCCCCGTCGGCGCGCCCGGCGGGCGGGTGAGGTAGGCGGGGATCTTCACGCCGTCGCTGGCCGCGTAGGTGAAGCGCTCCATCGTCGCGAGCTTGTCCGGCGGCAAGCCCTGGTAGAGGGATCCAAGGTTGCCGGCGGTCTTGTTCTTCCAGTCGTAGACATAGTAGCTGGCCGGGTCGTTGGGTCCCGAGACCTGGAACAGCCACCAGCGCGAATCGTCGGAGTGCGAGACCGGGATCAGCGACCGCTCGCCGTGGAAGAACTTGTCCAGGCCGCGGAAGTTGGCCTGCATGTCGGGGTCTTTGTAGTCGCAGCGGTAGACGTCGACCCAGTAGCAGACGCCGAGGAGCGCGTTGCTGTGTTCGTCGGAGACGATGTCGGCGACGTCGTAATCCAGCGCGGGCCACACCGGCGGCCCCAGGGTATGGGCGGCGAAGTCGTAGACCCGCACGGCCCGCGCCGCGCCCTGGTCCGGCGTCTCCGGCTTGACCGCAACGTAGAGGGATCCCGGCTTGTCGGTCGGACCCAGGAACTCGAAGTCGCTCAGCGCCTTCACGTCCTTCGGCCGGATGCGCGTGATCTCCGTCCAGGCCTTTTCGCCCGGCGCGCGGCCCTGGATGTCGATGTCGTGGCCCCGCTCCTCGAGCCGGGCGACGACCGCGCCGTTGCGATCGGTGTCCCAGGAGACGGTGTTGCTGTCGCCGGACTCGACCAGTTGCGCGGCGCCGGTCTTGACGTCGGTGCGCCAGATGGCGGGAGCGCCGTCGGGCCGGGGCGCGGTGATCAGCACGTGGGTCGGGTCGTCGCGCAGCACATCGAGCAACTGGACGAACGTGCCAAGCCGCCAGGCGACGCCGCGCGCGCTCTTGAGCAGCGCGATCGCGTTGCGGCCGTCGGTGTCCATCGCCAGCACGAACCGGCCATAGGCCAAGCCGATGATGGCGCCGTCGGGACGGCCGCCCTCGCGGTCGATCTTCAGGTAGGTGACCCCGACGAGCAGCCGGTCCTCGCCCTTCCAGCGCACCCAGTCCACGAACGTCGTCTTCGCGTCCGCCCCGAAGACCGCCCTGGCGCCCGTGCCGCCCAGGTCCTGCACGACGATGCCGACCGCATCCTTGTCATGGCGGATCATCGCCAGCGTCTTGCCGGCGGGCGAGATCTGGGCGCCCGAGATCGCAGGGTCGTTGTAGAACGACCCGATTGGCAGCGGCGTGGCCGAGTCCGTCAGCACGGCCCCCGGCGCCGACGCTCCCTTGTCCGCCGACCGCGCCTGGCCCGCCATCCCGAGCGTCAGGGCGGCGACTGTCAACAACGCCCGCAACCACATGCAACCGCCCCGCGACCGAAGGTCTACAACCCCAGGTCCCAGTCTGACGGTTCGGGGTTCGCCGTCAATCCGGCTACGCCTGCTGGGCGAGTTCCCGGGCTCGCGGCGCCATCGCCTCGCGCCAGCGCGTCAGGTCCCAGTTCGGGTAGCGGGCCTGGGTGCGGCGGAGCGTGGTCTCGGTCCAGAACGGATGGCCGGGCTTGTGCACGCCGAACAGGGCCAGCTGAGCCGGCGTCCCGTTCTCGAAGATGATCCGCCACGGCTTCATGTGCTGGATCGGCCAGACGGTGTGGTTGATCGAGGCGTTGGTGCGCACCTTGTAGGTGACGGTCATCACGTAGCGGTGGCCGCCGGGCGCGACGAGGTTGGTGCCGCGATGCCAGATGTCGATGCCGTAGACGAACAGCGTGCCCGCCGACCCCGCGGCCGAGCGCTCGTAGGGCTTCAGCTTCTCCTGCAGCGCCGGATCGCCGGTGAGCGTTCCCTCGGGGCCGGTGATCTTCAGGCTGTCCGGCCGGGTGACGTAGTGCGTCGGCCCGTGCGCCTCGGTGACGTCGCTGAAGATGAGGATGTAGGTCACCGAGTTCAGCGCATCCTCCTCGGACGGCGCGGTCAGGGTGTGGTTGACGTAGTCGCAGTGGAACGGCTGGTCGTAGTCGGCGTCGCCGGTGAACTTGCCCCAGGCCTGGCACTGGTAGAGGAACAGGTCGTCCGTCCCCAGCGCCTCGGCGGCGAAGGCCATCAGCGCCGGGTGGGCGCCGGCGAGATTCAGCGCGGGCGAACAGTCGAGCGGCACGGACTGCACGCCGGTGAACTGCGCCGGGTTGAAGCGGCCGGCCTGGCCCTCCTTGCGCTTCACCAGCGGCTCGTCGGCCCCGCTGCGGGCGAACAGCGCATCGAAGTCGGCCTGCACCGCCGCCACTTCCGGCGGGGTGAAGAAGTCCGGGATGATCACGACGCCGTCGCGGCGCCAGGTTTCGAGGTGGGCGGGGGTGTGGCGGGCTTGCATGGCGCCCTTTCTAGCAGACCGGCCGGGAGGCGCTACCGGGGCGCCACGCCGCGCTGGACTTGCGTCCGCCGCGCGCCTAGAAGCCCCGCCTTCCCGCGCTCCGCCGTTCGATCCGGCGGCCGGGATGGGGGATTCCGACGTCATGTCCTACCAGCCCAAGCACAAGCACGGCCGCAAGAAGGGCGCCGCCCGACCCACCTCGCAGCGTCAGCTGCGCGCCGGCGAACTGGTGCGCCACGCCCTGGTCGAGATCCTGCGCGAGGAAGACCTGCAGGACCCGGCGCTGGCCGGCGTATCGGTGACGATCACCGAGGTTCGGGTCAGCCCCGACCTGAAGCACGCGCTCTGTTTCGTCGAGCCGCTCGGCGGCGAGCATGCGCCGGAGGTGATCGCCGGGCTGAACCGGGTCTCGAAGTTCCTGCGCGGCCGGCTCGGGCACGCGATCGAGATGCGCTTCACGCCGGCGCTGAAATTCGTCCACGACGACAGCTTCGACGTCGCCGAGAAGATGAACCGCCTGCTGGCCGATCCGCGGGTGCGGCGGGACGTGGAAAGTGAAGGCTGAGGCCTTGCCGCGCCACGCACCCGCTCATCCCGGCGAAAGCCGGGACCCAGGCAGGACTCTGAGACGGGCGCGGCCTCAGAAGTTCGGACCACGGAAAACACGGAAAACACGGAAGCTTGGAGTTCCCCTGGGACGATCGATCGGATGCGGCGTGTCCGTGCTTTCGTGTTTTCCGTGGCTCCCTTTCAACCTCTTCCTGCCTGGGTCCCGGCTTTCGCCGGGATGAGCGGGGGGCATTAGATGGCCCGTCGCCGCAAGGGAGACGCGGTCTCCGGCTGGATCTGCCTCGACAAGCCGATCGACCTCACCTCGACCCAGGCGGTCGGCCGGGTGCGGCGGGCGCTGGGGGCGCAGAAGGCAGGGCACGCCGGCACGCTGGATCCGCTGGCGACCGGGATCCTGCCGATCGCGCTCGGCGAGGCGACCAAGACCGTGCCGTTCCTGATGGACGCGGCCAAGGCCTATCGCTTCACGATCGAATGGGGCCGCACCACCGCCGGTTTCGACCGCGAGGGCGCGGTCACGGCGACGTCCGCCGTGCGCCCGACCCGCGCCGAGGTGGAAGCCGCTCTGCCGGCGTTCGTCGGCGAGATCCTGCAGGTTCCGCCGGCGTTCTCAGCGGTGCGGGTGGACGGCGAGCGCGCCTACGACCTGGCGCGGGAGGGCGTCGAGGTCGAGCTGGAGCCGCGGCCGGTGACGATCTTCAGCCTTGAGGTGATCGCCCAGCCGGACCCCGACCACATCGAGCTGGAAGCCCGCTGCAGCAAGGGGACCTACGTCCGCGCCCTGGTCCGCGACCTCGCCGCGGCGCTCGGGGCCTGCGGCCACGTCAGCGCCCTGCGACGCACCGCCGTAGGCCGGATGACCGAGGATCGGGCGATAGCCCTGGAAAAGCTGGAGGAATTGTGTAATAGCGGCGCCCGCCTGGAGGCATTGCTTCCGGTCGAGACCGCGCTGGACGACATCCCGGCCCTGGCCTTGACCACCGAAGACGCCTTCCGGCTGACGCAGGGACGATCGATCGTCCTTCTTCCCCGGCAGGCGGAGGCGCTGAAAGCGAGGCTCACTGGAGGCTCGCGCACCGTCGCCGCATTCGAGGGAGCAAGGATCGTGGCGCTCTGCGAGATGCGTGCGGGACGGCTCAACCCCGTGCGGGTCTTTCAACTCACCTGAGCGGAGATATCCGATGTCGATCACGGCCGAACGCAAGGCTGACCTGATCCGGACCCACGCCCGCGGCGAAGCGGACACCGGGTCGGCCGAAGTGCAGGTGGCGATCCTTTCCGAGCGGATCGCGAACCTCACCGAGCACTTCAAGACACACAAGAAGGACAACCACTCGCGCCGCGGCCTCCTGAAGCTGGTCTCCCAGCGCCGGTCGCTGCTGGACCACCTGAAGAAGTCCGACGAGAGCCGCTACACGGCCCTGATCGGCACGCTGGGCCTGCGCCGTTAGGCCCCCGAAACACAATCGTAGCGTTCGCCTTTTACCGCGAATGCGCCGATAACTGAGTTCGTCGCCGTTCCCGCCCTGACAGGCCGTCGGGCGCGGCGCTTAGGGGCCCGAGTTGGTCCCCGCACGTCGAGGGCTGGAAGGCAGTCCTCATCCGCCTGTCGATGGAGAGGACTCCCGGATCCGCAAACGAGACCGCCGTTCCGCACCTGTCCGCCCCCGAAGGAATGGGCCTTCGGGATACTGAGAAAGATCAAACATGTTCGATATCAAACGTAAGAGCATCGAGTGGGGCGGCCGCCGCCTGACACTCGAAACCGGCCGCATGGCCCGTCAAGCCGACGGCGCGGTGCTGGCCACCTACGGCGAGACCATGGTGCTGGCCACCGCCGTCTACGCCAAGAGCGCCAAGGCCGGTCAGGACTTCTTCCCCCTGACCGTGAACTACCAGGAGAAGTTCTACGCCGCCGGCAAGATCCCCGGCTCCTTCCCCCGCCGCGAGGGCGCCCCCTCGCAGAAGGAAACCCTGACCAGCCGCCTGATCGACCGTCCGATCCGCCCGCTGTTCGTCAAGGGCTTCAAGAACGAGGTACAGGTCGTCGCCACGGTGCTGGCCCACGACCTCGAGAACGATCCAGACATCGTCGCCATGGTCGCCGCCTCGGCGGCGCTGGTGATCTCCGGCGCCCCGTTCATGGGCCCGATCGGCGCGGCCCGCGTCGGCGTGATCGACGGCGAATACGTGCTTAACCCGACCACCGACCAGGTGAAGACGTCCGCCATGGACCTCGTCGTCGCCTCCACCGCCGACGCGGTGATGATGGTCGAAAGCGAGATCAAGGAGCTCGGCGAGGACAAGGTGCTGGGCGCGGTGATGTTCGCCCACAACAACATCCAGCCGGTGATCGATGCGATCATCGAGCTGGCCGAGCACTCGGCCAAGGAGCCGTTCGACTTCGCGGTCGACGACACCGATGCGGTGAAGGCCGAGGCCAAGAAGCTGATCGGCGCCGACCTGGCCGCGGCGTTCAAGATCGTCGCCAAGGGCGAGCGTCACAACGCCGTCGAGGCGGCGCGGGAGAAGGCGCTGGCCAAGCTCGGCAAGTCGGAAGCCAACCCCACCGGCATCGACGCCAACAAGTTCGGCGACGTGTTCAAGGAGCTGGAAGCCGACGTCGTGCGCCGCAACATCCTCGACACCGGCATCCGCATCGACGGGCGCACGGTCGACAAGGTCCGACCGATCGTCTCGGAAGTGGGGGTGCTCAGCCGCGCCCACGGCTCGGCGCTGTTCACCCGCGGCGAGACCCAGGCGCTGGTCGTGGCCACGCTGGGCACCGGCGACGACGAGCAGCTGATGGATGCGCTCGACGGCAAGTACTACGAGAAGTTCATGCTGCACTACAACTTCCCGCCGTTCTCGGTCGGGGAGACAGGCCGCATGGGCGCGCCGAGCCGCCGCGACGTCGGCCACGGCAAGCTGGCCTGGCGGGCGATCCGCCCGCTGCTGCCGAGCCCGGAGGAGTTCCCCTACACCCTGCGGATCGTCTCCGAGATCCTGGAGTCCAACGGCTCGTCGTCGATGGCGACGGTCTGCGGCGCCTCGCTGGCGCTGATGGATGCGGGCGTGCCGCTGAAGAAGCCGGTCAGCGGCATCGCCATGGGCCTGATCCTGGAGAAGGACGGGTTCGCCGTGCTCTCCGACATCCTCGGCGACGAGGACCATCTCGGCGACATGGACTTCAAGGTCGCCGGCACCGCCGACGGCATCACCTCGCTGCAGATGGACATCAAGATCGCCGGCATCACCGAGGAGATCATGAAGAAGGCCCTCGCCCAGGCGAAGGAAGGCCGGCTGCACATCCTCGGCGAGATGTCCAAGGCGATCACCGGCGCCCGCGAGGAGATCGGCGAGTACGCGCCGAAGATCGAGACGCTCACCATCCCCACCGACAAGATCCGCGAAGTGATCGGCTCGGGCGGCAAGGTGATCCGCGAGATCGTCGAGAAGACCGGCGCCAAGGTCGACATCAACGACGACGGCGTGGTCAAGGTCTCGGCCTCGGAAGCCGCGAAAATCAAGGCGGCGGTCGACTGGATCAAGTCGATCACCCAGGAGCCGGAGATCGGCCAGATCTACGACGGCAAGGTGGTCAAGATCGTCGACTTCGGCGCGTTCGTGAACTTCTTCGGCGCCAAGGACGGCCTGGTGCACGTCAGCCAGATCGCCAGCCAGCGTGTCAACAAGGTCTCCGACGTGCTGCAGGAAGGCCAGATGGTGAAGGTGAAGCTGCTGGGCTTCGACGACCGCGGCAAGGTGCGGCTGTCGATGAAGGTGGTCGACCAGGAAACTGGCGAAGACCTCACCGGCAAGGAAGCCAAGGAGCCTGTGGAGGCGTAAGCGCTCTCTGCCCCTCTACAACTGCGAGATGGCCGGGGGTTTCCCCGGCCATTTTCGTTTCTGCCGACCGGTTAGGTTATTCCTACCCAGAAGACGGTCATCGCCGGACGTCAGTCCCGGCGACCCAAGAACACCGAACGGAGAGTGGCCGCGCCCGGCGCGGCCATGGCGAACGGCTGCGTCCTTGGGTGGCCGGCACAAAGGCCGGCCATGACCGAAGAGGGGGAGGCGTGGAGGAGCGTCAGCTCCCCGGCGCCGCCCCGCGCCGGTACCGCCGCAGCCCGAGGTGAAACACCAACAGCGCCAGCGCTGCGTAGGCAGCCGCCCCGCCGACCGCGATCGCGGCCGCCTGCCAGCTCGGGTTCCGCACCAGCGCCACCGGCGCCATCGCGACGAAGCCGGCCGGCAGCACGGTGAAAGCGACGATCTTGGACCAGCCGGAATAGATCGAGGCCGGGTACATCGAGACCATCAGCGTGAAGTCCATCAGGTCGCGCGACAGGCTGCGCGCGCCGGCGAACCAGAAGGCGAGGCTGGCGAAGACGACGACGGTCGCGAGCCACGCGGTCAGGCCGATCAGGATCGCGGCCACCACCAGTCCGGCGCCGGCCAGATCGAGCCGGGCGCTGAAGACCAGCACCAGCAGGCCGGTCCCGAGGTCGCCCCAGGCGCTCGGGATCGACTCCCGCGCCAGCAGCCGTGGCAGCAGCGGCTTCGGCTGGGTCAGCAGCGCGTCGATGTCGCCGCGCAGGATCGCCCCGGCCAGGTCGCGGTAGCCACCGAAGAACACGGTCGCGACGCCGAACAGCACGTACATCATCCCCAGCAGCCGGGCGACGTCGCCGAGCCGCCAGCCGCCGACCTGGCGGAAGCCGGCGAAGAACAGGAACCAGAGCACCAGCCAGAAGCCGTTGTTGATCGCCATGCCGGCGACCTGCAGCGCGAAGTTGGTGCGGTCGGCGAACGAGGTCCGCACGGCGGCCAGCGACTGGGCGGCGTAGGTCGTGATCGCATTCATGGCTCAGCCCCCCTTCAGCACCTTGGCGAGCCCCGCGCGCCAGATCAGCGCCGCGGCCAGCGCGAGGGCGACGGCCCAGAAGGCCTGCGCCGCCAGGGCGCGGCCGAAGTCGGCCGCGGACGGCGTCAGCATCGCCTGGCCGGCGAAGGCCAGGTGCGCGGCGAACGGCGAGGCGGCGGCGATGTCGTGCAGCCAGCCGGGATAGAGGGTGATCGGCGCGAACAGGCCGCCCAGCAGGAACATCAGCTTCTGCATGATCAGCAGCGCCGGCAGCACGCGCCGCATCCAGAACGCGGTGAGGCCGACCAGGGCGTAGAGCAGCGTCCCGATGCCGGCGCCGATCGCGCCCAGCACGGCGACGTAGGCGAGGCCGAACCCGGCCGGCCAGGGCCGGCCGGAGATCGCCAGCAGCGCCAGGCCCGCCGCGCCCAGCATCACCAGCCGTGCGGTCATCGCCCCGAACTCGCCGGAAATGGTCTGGGCCAGATAGGGCTTGGGCCGCAGCAAATGCGGCTCCAGCGCGCCGGAGCGAATGTCGTCCTCCAGCCGCAGCTGGATCGCCGGCACCGACAGGGTCACCCATTCCGTGACGCCGATATAGACGCCGAGCCCGCCAGGCGGCAGGCGCACGGCCAGGGTGCCGGCCAGCCGCTGTGCGCCGACCTTGTCCCAGAAGGCGACCAGCACCATCAGGCAGACGCCGTAGAAGATCGCCCGCCCCAGCAGCACCGGCCAGGCGGCCAACGCCGACGCCAGGCCGACCCGATAGGCGGCGGCCATCGCGGCGAGGGTGGAGACGAGCCGGTGCGCGGGCGAGCCCGCTCCACCGCTTCGCGGTCCCCCTCCCCCTGCGGGGGAGGAGAAAAAGGCGCGCAAATTTCCTCCCCCATCGGGGGAGGGGGACCCCGAAGGGGTGGAGGGGGCCGCGGCGCGCACGTCAGGATTCCAGGGCGGCGTAGATCTCATGGATCACCTCCTCCATGGGCGGATCCTCGACCGTCACGTCCTCGATGCCGCCGAGCGCCAGCGCCGCGCCGATCACCGCCTCGATACGGGTCTGGCGGGTGTCGATCTCCAGCACCGTCGTGTGCGGCTCGCTCGGCCGGCGGCTGACGCCCGGCAGATCGAGCTCGAGCCGCGGGCTCTGCGACTGCAGCGTCACCAGCTTGCGGGCGATGAAGCGGCGGCGCAGCTGGTCGGTTGGCTGGTCGAGCACGATCTTGCCGGCGTTGATCACGATCACCCGCTCGCAGACCAGCTCGATGTCGCGGGTGTCGTGCGAGGTCAGCACGACGGTCAAGCCTTCGGCCAGCGACTGCTCGCGGATGAAATCGCGGATCGCGGCCTTGGCGGTGACGTCGAGGCCGATGGTCGGCTCGTCGAGGAACAGCAGGCGCGGTCCGTGCAGCAGCGCCGCGACGATCTCGCAGCGCATCCGCTGGCCGAGCGACAGCCGCGCGACCGGCTGGTCCAGAAAGGCGCCGACACCGAACCGCTCGACCAGCGCGTCGCGACGCTTGCCGAACGTCTCATTGTCCTGATCGTAGACCCGGCGCAGCAGCGCGAACAAGTCGCGCACCGGCAGCTCGGTCCAGAGCTGCGAGCGTTGGCCGAACACGACGCCGATCTGGTAGGCCAGCGCGCGTCGCTGCCGCCAGGGCGTGAAACCCAGCACCTCCGCCGCGCCCCGCGTTGGCTCCAGCACGCCGGAGAGCATCTTCAGCGTCGTCGACTTGCCCGCGCCGTTCGGGCCGATGATCGCCACCCGCTCGCCGGCGGCGATGTCGAACGACACCCCCGCGACCGCTTCGAGTTCGACAATGTCGGGGTTGAAGAGCCCCGCCAGGGCCCCGAACGCGCCGCGGCGCCGCTTAGAAAAGCGGTAGGCCTTGCGGAGGTCCTTGACGGCGATGGCGGGGGTCATTTTCAGGCTCGGGAGAGGATAGGACGAGGATCGGGTCGGCAAAGGCGCACGCGTTGAGTCGCATCGCGCCCGACGGGAGCGACGAGACCTGTGCGAACTTGGACCGACCGGTCCGGGTCATCTCAAATCAACCTGCGGCATTGAGCCTGGGGCGGCCCAGATAGCGGAACGCCGTTCGTCGAGCAAGGCGGACGATCAGGCTCGTCCCAGCGCCTCGGCTACCGCCGTCGGCGATCTGGGCGACGTTGTAGGGCTTGCGAACCACCGGGGCGTCGAAGCCCTCCGGCGCTGGAACCGCATCGCCGTAGCCGGTGGCGAAGATGAAGGGGACGCCACGCTGGCGCAGCCGCTCGGCGACCGGGGTGATGGGCGCGCCGTTGAGGTTGGCGTCGAGCACCGCGACGTCGAACGGCGTCTCGGCGAGCTTCAGGGCTTCCTCGACGTCGGCGGCCACGCCCACGACCTTGGCCCCGGCCTCGACGAGGCCAGCCTCCAGCTCGAGCGCCAGCAGAACCGAGTCCTCGACGATGATGATCCGCTTGTCCCTGACCGCGTCGGCGTTGAGCACCCCTGACGAGGCGCCGCCGTGCGGCTCGGGCTGAGGTTCGTGCGCCTGGGCCGCCGGCGGGGCGAACGGGGTCGCCGCCGCCAGCGCCGAGGCGTCGGCCGTGATGGTCGCCCGTACGCCGCCGGCCAGGAACTCGACTTTCGCCTCGCCGCCCAGCTCGCGGCCGGTCACGCGCTCCAGCAGCGTCGAGCCGAAGCCGCGCCGGCTCGGCGCGTTGACCGCTGGCCCGCCCCGCTCCACCCAGTTGAGCTCGAAACCGCCGCCGGGTCTTGGAACCCAGGTGACCACGACCCGGCCGGTCTCCGACGAGAGCGCGCCGAACTTCACCGCGTTGGTGGCCAGCTCGTGCAGCGCCAGGGTCAGGGCGTTGGTCGCGCGCGGGTTCAGCAGGATCTCGGGACCGGACCAGCGCGCCTGGCCGGGCGCGAGCCCACCCAGCTCGGCGGCGGCGATGTTGCCGATCTCGGCGCCGCGCCAGCGGGTGGCGGTGAGCAGGGCGTGGGCGGACGCCATCGCCTCCAGCCGCCCGGCGAAGGTCTTCAGGAACGCATCCAGCGAGGTGGTCTTGCGCGCCGACTGCGCCGCAAGCGACTGCACCGAGGCGAGCACGTTCTTCACCCGGTGGTCCAGCTCGGCCACCAGGGCGTTGCGGGCGTCCTCCTGCGAGCGGCGGTCGGTGATGTCGTGCATGACGCCGATGATGCGCTTCACGCCGCCCTGCGCATCCTTGAGCGCAACGCCGGCGCTGTAGACCCAGACCACCTGTCCGTTGTCCGGCCGGATGACGCGGAACTCCACCTCGTAGCGGCCCTCCGCCATCAGGCTGTCCCGCATCACCCGCAGCGGCGCGACGTCGTCGGGATGGACGTAGCGGTAGAACGCCTCGCCGTGATCGGCCGGGATCGAGCCGGCGGGCAATCCGACGATCCGCGCCATGCGCTCGCTGACGATGATCCGATCCTCGGCGATCTCCCACTCGAACTCGCCCATTTTGGCGGCGTCGAGCGCCAGGCTGGCGCGTTCCTGCTCGATAGCCAGCTGGTCGGCGGGATTGCGCGTCTCACGGGCGCCTGGGTGCATTTCGCCACCATAAGCGGTGAGTCGGGCGCGTGCGACCGGCAAACGCTCGCGCCCATCGCTCGTCGGCCACTTTCCGTTTATATTGCTGAGCTAAGGAGCTCGGCCGGAACGCCCAACGCGAGCCAGCGTTTGGGCGGTACCCACTTCCAAGCCCCGCCTCGACCAGCAGCGTCCGGAGATCAAGCCATGCCCGCCGACACCGTCAACGCCAGCGCCGCCGACGCGGAAGCCAACTCCGAGAAGGTGAAGAAGGCCGCCAAAGCCGCCGTCGCCAGCGCCGCCGAGGCCGGCCACGAGCGCCTCGACGAGGCGATCGAGATCGCCGAGCGCACCATGCGCGACGCCGCCAAGCGGATCGAGAAGGCCGTGCGCGAGGGGGTCGAGACGATCCGCGCCCAGGCCGAGCCCTATCGCGAGACCGCGACCCAGCAGATCGACGAGGCGCAGAAATACGTCGTCGAGCGGATCAAGGAGCGCCCGGTGGTGGCCACCCTCGCCGGACTCGGGGTCGGTCTGCTGCTGGGCCTCCTGATGGCGAACCGCTCATCCAAGTGATCTTCCGCCGGCTGCTCTTCATCCTCGCCGGAGCGACGGCGCTGGCGGTGAGCGCCGGCGTGTTCGTGGTCGCGCTGGCTTATGGCGAGTTCGCCCTGGCGCGGACCTATGTCGGCTCGGCCGGCGCCGCCGGGGTAGTCGCCGGGTCGGCGGCCCTGTTCATCGGCCTGCTGGGGCTGATGCTGGCGCTCGCCGGCCGGCCGCCGAAGCGCAAGCTGGACGAGCCGCAGAACGCCGTCGACCGGTTGATCGACTTCGTCCGCAGCAAGCCCGTCAGCGCGCTGGCGGGCGCGGTCGTCGCAGGCATCCTCGCGATCCGCAATCCGACCTACCTCGGCTCGGTGATCCGCGCCTTCGTCGAAGGCCGCGACCCGCCACGGCGGGGACGGCGGTAACACGCGCGGTGACCGCGTTCTTTTCCTCTCGAGCATAGCCGGGCGTAAGTCCCGGCTACCCATACACGCTGGCAGAGCCGTGGCCGCGCCCGGCGCGGCCACCCGCAAGTCAGTGTTCTTGGGTCACCGGGACTGACGCCCGGTGATGACCGAAAATGGTTGGAACCATCGACGATGCCCAAAGAGAAGGGCGGCCTGGGGTTTTCCCGGGCCGCCCTAGTCGCATCATCGAGATAGGGTGCGGAGACGGCAGGCTGACTTCGTCAGCCTCAAGTCGGGGGGGCGTCGCCGCCTCCGCATGTCTGGAAACGAGGAAATCGCATCCCGGTTCCCGGCGAGGTGGATTTTTCTCGGCTATACCACCGAATTTCCGCGGATCGCCCGCATCACGAAGCTGATCACCAGCAAAATCAAGAAGATAAAGAACAGCAGCTTCGCCACGGAGGCGGCGAAACCGGCGAGCGCGCCGAAGCCGAGGAACGCGGCGATCAGGGCGAGAATGGCGAAGGTGAGGCTCCAGCCGAGCATGACGTCATATCCTCCAATCGGTCGGACGGGACCGTCCGGGTCGGAGGAGAGAACGCCAGCCCTCACGGCGGCGTTCCGAGCCGCGGCTAGACCGGGTTGCGCGCGATCAGCTGCCTGGCGATGATGATCCGCTGCATCTCGTTAGTGCCCTCGCCGATGATCAGCAGCGGGGCGTCGCGGTAGAGCCGCTCGATCGGATACTCCTTCGAATAGCCGTTGGCGCCGTGGATGCGCATCGATTCGGTGGCGACCTCGAACGCGGTCTCGGTGGCGAACCACTTGGCCATGCCGGCTTCGTAGTCGACGCGGCCGCCGCGGTCGTAGGCGCGGGCGGCGTCCTCGACCAGCAGCTCGGCGGCGCGGGTCTTGGCGGCCATCTCCCCCAGCTTCAGCTGGATCGCCTGGTGCTGGGCGATCGGCTTGCCCATGGTGGTGCGCACCTGGGCGTAGGTCACCGCCTCTTTCAGCGCCCGCCGGGCGATGCCGACGCCGCGCGCGGCGACGTTGACCCGGCCGATTTCCAAGCCGCCGGTCGCCATCAGGAAGCCCTTGCCTTCCTCGCCGCCGACCAGGCCCAGCCGCGCGTCGACCGGCGCTTCGTCGAAGCCGATCTCGCCGGTGTCGATGCCGCGGTAGCCAAGCTTGGGCAGCTTGCGGCCGCGGGTGACGCCCTGCGCCTCCCGGCCGGTCTCGGGATCGCGCGTCGGCGTGATCAGCATCGACATGCCGGCGTGGCGCGGCTGGGCGTCGGGGTTGGTCTTGACCAGCACCGCCAGGATGTCGCCTTCGATCGCGTTAGTGATCCAGAGCTTGCTGCCATTGATGCGGTAGACGTCGCCGTCGCGGCGCGCGGTGGTGCGGATGCCCTGCAGATCGGTGCCGGCGCCAGGTTCGGTCAGCGCCAGGCCGCCGCGCAGCTCGCCGGTGGCGAAACGGGGCAGCCAGTGGTCCTTCTGCGCCTGGGTGCCGAACTTCTGCACGATCAGCGCCATCATCAGGTGGCTGTTGAAGAAGCCGGTGAGGCTCATCCACTCTTCGGAGATCCGGGCGACAATCCGCGAATAGGCGGTGGCCGGCAGGCCGAGGCCGCCGTACTGCGGCTCGATCAGGGCCCCGAACAGGCCCATCTCGCACATGTCCTGCACCAGCTCGGTCGGGTACTCGTCGGCCTGCTCGTACTTCGCCGCGATCGGCGCGACCTTGCGGGTCAGCCAGCGGTCGATCGAGTCCAGCAACGCCTGTTCGTCGGCTTCGCTGATGGCCGGAGCTTCGAGCGTGTCTGTCATCGGGTTCCCCCCATCGTCGCGCATCGCCGCCGCGCGGCTCGCTTGCGACACTTCCCCCCGCCAGCGGGGGGAAGAGCCCATCGCGCCTCCCCTCGCGGAGTGAGGGGAGGTGTCGCAGGCGAGCGAAGCGAAGCGCGACGGAGGGGAGATGTCACCCTCATGTCAGCGGTTGTCCTACGTGGCCCGTACCGCCCGGCGTCAGCAGGCCCTGGCCGGGCACGTGGTTCACTTCCAGCCGCACGCCGTCGGGGTCCTCGAACAGCACCGAGTAGTAGCCGGGGGCGTAGTTGTCGTCCTGCGGCGGGTGGACGATGGTCGCGCCGATCGAGACCAGGAACGCATGCACCTCGTCGACCTCTTCGGTCGAGCGGACCCGGAAGCAGACGTGGTGGAGGCCGACCCGGTTCTGCACGAAGCGTTCGCCAGCGTGCTCCGGCGACGGCGCCCGCACCGCGAATCCGGTCCGCCCGCCGACGGCGTAGTAGACGCCGGCCGCGTTCATCACCTCCTTGAGGCCGAGGAACGGCAGCAGCTTCATGTAGAAGGCCTTCGAGCGCTCGAAGTCGCCGGCGGTGACGAAGATATGCGCGACGCCGTTGATCTCCATGGAGCCTTCCTTCTCTCGCTGGCGCTCTATGCGCCCTTCACCCAGCGGTAGCCAATCGCCGCTTGCCGCCGACGCTGGCGAAGGGGTTGAATGGCGGCAAGGCCAGAAAAACAACCAGCATTTTCAACAAAAGCCATTGGGAGCGACGTCATGGGCTACGAAGCCATTCTCTACGAGACCCGCGGTCAGGTCGCCATCATCACCCTGAACCGGCCCGAACGGCTGAACGCGATCGGCGCGGCTGTGCGCGAGGAGGTGCACGCCGCGGTCGAGGCGGCCCAGCGGGACGACGCGGTCCGCGCGGCGATCATCACCGGCGCCGGCAGGGGGTTCTGCTCCGGCGCGGACCTGTCGGGCGCAGCGGCTCGGGCGGCGGTGGGCGGCGGTGCGCCGACGCCTGCGAGCCAGTCGGAACGCCTCGACGAGGAGGGCTGGGTCGGCCGCTGGGCCAAGCGCTTCGCGCACTTCGACAAGCCGCTGATCGGGGCGATCAACGGTGTGGCCGCCGGCGCAGGGATGAGCATGGCGCTGGCCTGCGACGTGCGCGTCGGCTCGACCAACGCGCGATTCAAGACCGTCTTCATCGAACGCAATCTGTCGCCAGACAGCGGCATGACCTATTTCCTGCCGCGGATCGTCGGCTACTCGCGCGCTGCGGACCTGATCTTTTCCAGCCGGTCGGTGAACGCCGAGGAAGCCTACCGGATCGGCCTGCTCGACCGGCTGGTCGCGCCCGAGAGCCTGCTCGACGAGGCCTTGGCGCTGGCGAACGACATGGCGCAATGGCCGCCGCTGGCGATGCGCATGTCGAAGCGCGTGCTGCAACACAACCAGGACGCCGGTCTGGACGAGGCGCTGCGCTACGAGAGTGTCGGCCTCGGCTTCGGCCGCAAGGCCGTCAACGACGGCAAGGAGTTCGATCGCCGCCTTCGCCGAGAAGCGCAAGGGCGTCTATACCGGCACCTGAGGCCATTTCTCCCGCAACGGTCATCGCCGGGCGCCAGTCCCGGCGACCCATGCGCCCCGGCAGACGGGTGGCCGCGCGTGACGCGGCCACGGCGAGCGGGGTGTTCTTGGGTGGCCGGGACTTTCGCCCGGCCATGACCGAGGGTAGGAGCGTTTACGTCGAGCTGGCGCCCAGCTCGCGATCCAGGAGCAAGTCCGATGGCCCTCGACGCCGGCGAGACGCGCAAGACCTTTGACTGGGAGGATCCGCTCGACCTCACCTCCCGGCTCTCCGAGGAGGAGCGGATGGTGGCCGATGCGGCGCGCAGCTACGCCCGCGAGAGGCTGCTGCCGCGCGTCGTGAGCGCGTTCGCCGAGGAACGGTTCGACCGCGAGATCATGACCGAGCTGGGGACGCTCGGCTTCCTCGGTCCGACGCTGCCGGAGGAATACGGCGGGGCCGGCGTCAACCACGTCGCCTACGGCCTGATCGCCCGCGAGATCGAGGCGATCGACTCTGGCTACCGTTCGGCGATGAGCGTGCAGTCGTCGCTGGTGATGTACCCGATCTACGAGTTCGGCTCGGAGGAGCAGCGGCGACGGTGGCTGCCGGGGATGGCGCGCGGGGAAATCATCGGCTGCTTCGGTCTTACCGAGGCCGACGGCGGCTCCGATCCGGCGTCGATGCGCACCGTGGCCAAGGCGGTCGACGGCGGCTTCCTGCTCAACGGCGCCAAGATGTGGATCACCAACGCGCCGCTCGCCGACGTCGCCCTGGTCTGGGCCAAGCTCGACGGGATCATCCGCGGCTTCCTGGTCGAGCGCGGCGCCAAGGGCTTCGAGACGCCGAAGATCCTCAACAAACTCTCCCTGCGCGCCTCGGTCACCGGCGAGATCGCGCTCTCGGACGTGTTCGTGCCGGAAGCGGCGATGCTGCCGAACGTGCAGGGCCTGCGCGGGCCGTTCTCGTGTCTCAACAAGGCCCGCTATGGCATTTCCTGGGGTGCGATCGGCGCGGCGGAGTTCTGCTTCCACGCCGCGCGGGATTACGTCGCCAGCCGCAGCGTGTTCGGCAAGCCGTTGGCCGCGCGCCAGCTGGTGCAGAAGAAGCTGGCCGACATGCAGACCGAGATCGCGCTCGGCTACGAGGGCGCGCTCGCGCTCGGCCGCCTGATCGACCAAGGCGCCTGGGTCCCGGAAGCCATCAGCCTGATGAAGCGCAACAACTGCGGCAAGGCGCTGGCCATCGCCCGCGAAGCCCGCGACATGCACGGCGGCAACGGCATCAGCGGCGAGTACCACGTGATGCGCCACGCCGCGAACCTGGAGACGGTCAACACCTACGAGGGCGCCCACGACGTGCACGCGCTGATCCTCGGCCGGGCGATCACCGGCGAGAACGCCTTCTAGCCGAGCAGCCTCGCTTCGAGCCGGGTCCTCAGCTGAGCGTCCACGCCGAGCGTCCGCTCCAGATAGGCGTCGGTGGAGCCGTGCTCGGCCGAGATCGCGCGGAACGCCTCGGCCAGATACTCGGCCTCGACGCCGATGGCGGCGCGGATCGCGGCGTCCGTGGGCGTGCGGCCGGTCTCGGCGGCGATCAGCTCGGCGACCATCGGCGCGCGGGCGGCGATGCGCTCCGGGTTGTTGGTCAGAAGATAGTCCTCGACGATATCGTCGTCGTGCACGCCGGCCACGTGATGGGTCAGCGCGGCCAGTACGCCGGTGCGGTCCTTGCCGGCCGCGCAGTGGATCAGCACCGGCCCTTCGGCCTCGGCCAGCGCCTGGAAGTAGCGCGAGAACAGGTCGACGTGCCGGGCCACGAACGGCGCCTCGCGGTAGTAGTTCAGGAGGTAGCCGCGGAACGCGGCCTCGCTGAGGTCGCAGCTGCGCACGAAGTTCCACCAGGGGTCATCGCCCTGCGCCTCGCCATGGTCGTTCTCGATCACCTGGCCCTTGAACCCGGCCGGGCGGCGGGACGGATCGCGCTCCCGCTCGCCGGGCCGGCGCAGGTCGACGATCACGGCCAGGTTCAGGCGCTCGATCACGTCCAGGTCGGCGTCGGTGGCGCGGGCGTGGGAGGCCGAGCGGTAGAGCCGGCCGGGTTTCAGCCGCTTGCCGGCGGCGGTGGCGTAGTCGCCGTAGTCGCGGAAATTCTCGACGCCTTCGAGGCGGATGTGCCTAGTCATGGCGCTCAGATAGCCATGCCGTGTGACAATGGCGAGACTCCCCGCCGCCGCCGCTACCGGAACGGCGGCTCGTCGAAGCTGCGCAGCTTCCTGGAGTGCAGCCGCGGGCCTTCTTCGCGGAGCAGGTCCATGGTGGCGATGCCGATGCGCAGGTGCTGCGAGATCGCCCGCTCGTAGAAGGCGTTGGCCTGGCCGGGCAGCTTGATCTCGCCGTGCAGCGGCTTGTCGGAGACGCACAGCAGCGTGCCGTAGGGCGTGCGGAAGCGGTAGCCCTGGGTGGCGATGGTGGCGCTCTCCATGTCGATCGCCACGGCCCGCGACTGGTTGAAGCGCAGCGCGCTCAGCGAATAGCGGAGCTCCCAGTTGCGGTCGTCGGTGGTGACGACCGTGCCGGTGCGCAGCCGCGCCTTCAGCGCATCGCCGCTCTCGCCGGTGACGATCTCGGCCGCCTTCTGCAGCGCCAGCTGCACCTCGGCGATCGGCGGGATCGGGATCTCCGGCGGCAGGATGTCGTCCAGCACGTGGTCGTCGCGCAGATAGGCGTGGGCCAGCACGTAGTCGCCGATGGTCTGGCTGTTTCGCAGCCCGCCGCAGTGGCCGATCATCAGCCAGGCCTCGGGCCGCAGCACCGCCAGGTGGTCGGTGATGGTCTTGGCGTTGGACGGGCCGACGCCGATGTTGATCAGCGAGAGGCCGCGCCGGTCCTTGGTGGTCAGGTGGTAGGCCGGCATCTGGTGGCGCCGCCACGCCGAGTCCGCGACCGCGCGCTCCGGATCGGGCGTGTCGCGGGTGATCACCACCCCGCCGGCGCAGGACAGGCTCTCGTAACGCGTGCCGTCGCGCTGAAGCTCGGCGCAGGCGAACCGAACGAACTCGTCGACGTAGCGGTGGTAGTTGGTGAACAGCAGGTAGGGCTGCACGTGCTCGGCCGGCGCGCCGGTGTAGTGGGTGATCCGCTGCAGCGAGAAATCGGTGCGCAACGCGTCGAACAGGCCGAGCGGCCGCACCCGGTCGCCGCCGGCCTGCCAGAACCCGTCGCTGACCTCGTCGCCGATGTGGGCGAGCTCGGTGGTCGGGAAGTAGCGGGCGATCTCGGCGGCGCTGACGTCGGCGGCCGCGGCGTCGGCGGCGTCGAGCACGTAGGGGAACGGGATTTCCTGGCTGGAGCGGCCGACCGCGGCCTCGATCTCGAAATCGGTCATCATCAGGGTGAGCTGTTCGGTGAGGTAGTCGGCGAACAGGTCGGGGCGGGTGACGGTGACGCCGTAAACGCCGGGCCCGTTGAAGCGGGCATACGACCTGGCGATCCGCGGCGGGGCGTGAACGCCGGCATAGGCGACGCGCAGCTCGGGGTATGTGAAAGCCTGGTCCGCCCGCAACGCCGGGTCCGGCGGCTGGCCGCCCTGCATGAAGGCCTTCAGCGCCGCGCGCAACGAATCGGCCGCGCGCCGGTACTCGACCTCCAGCTGGGCGACGACGGCTGCGGCTCGGGTCCTTGCGCTCATGCGGCGTTATAGCCGCGGGCGGCGACGCTTTCGAGCGTTGCAACCATCGTATCCCACTTGAAACAAGCTTCGCCATCGCGGCACAACGGCGTGGCGGACGCCGAAGGGGGTTTCGATGCGATTTGCGACAAGAACGGCCATGGCCTGTCTGGCGCTCGGATTGCTGGCGGCGTGCGCGCCGAAGGCGCCGGGCCCGGGGCAGGCGGATGCTTCCTCGCCGGTCGACCGCGGCAAGTATCTCGTGGCGATCATGGGCTGCTCCGACTGTCACACGCCCGGCGGCTTCTCGCCCAAGCCCGACATGGCGCGGTACTTGGGCGGGTCGGATGTCGACTTCAACCTGGCCGGCATCGGCGTCTTCGCGCCGCCAAACCTCACGCCGGACAAGGCGACCGGGCTGGGGTCGTGGACCAGCGAACAGATCGTCACCGCGATCACCACCGGAGCGAGGCCCGACGGGCGGGTGCTGGCGCCGGCCATGCCGTGGGCCGACTTCGCGCATCTCACCAAGGAAGACGCCGAGGCGATCGCGGCCTATCTGAAGTCGGTCCCGGCGGTGACCCACAAGGTCCCCGGTCCTCGCCCGCCGCAGCCTTGCATCGACGGCGCCGTACAGTGCCTGGTGCAGCGACCGGGCGGGTGAACCTGCCCGCAGTTCGGGCTTGACCCGGATTCAAATGCCGAACCTGACTGGCTGCCATGACCTCGCTGCTGCGCCGCAAATCGGTGTCGCTTGACGACCTGGCCGCCCATCATCGGCTGACGCCGACGCTGAGCTGGTATCACCTGATCCCGCTGGGGGTCGGGGCCATCGTCGGCACCGGCATCTACACCCTGATCGGCGTCGGCGCGAACCTGGCCGGACCGGGGGTGATCCTCTCGTTCCTGATCGCCGGCGCGGTCTGCGCCTGCGCGGCGCTGGCCTACGCCGAGGTGGCGACGCTGATCCCGGTCTCCGGCAGCGCCTACACCTACAGCTACGTGGCGCTGGGCGAGATCATAGCCTGGGTGGTCGGCTGGAGCCTGATCCTGGAATACTCGCTGGTTGTCAGCGCCGTCGCGGTGGGCTGGGCCGGCTATGCGGTGGGGTTCCTGAACGCGGTCGGCGTCCACCTGCCGGCGGCGGTCTCGACAGGGCTGTGGGCCGGCGGTTTGGTCAACCTGCCGGCCATCTTCATCGTCGGGGTCGTCGCCGGCCTCTTGATGCTGGGAACCCGCGAAGGCGCGACGGTGAACGCCGTGCTCGTGGCGGTGAAGCTCGCCGCGCTCGGACTGTTCCTGGCCGTCGCCGCACCACACTTCAACGCCGCCAACTTTCACCCCTTCATGCCCGACGGCTTCTTCAGCCACAGTGTCGGCGGCGTGCGCTATGGGGTGATGGGCGCGGCCCCGATCATCTTTTTCGCGTTCTACGGCTTCGACGCGATCTCCACCGCGGCCGAGGAGACCAAACGTCCGGCGCGCGATCTGCCGATCGGCATCGTCGGCTCGATGGCCGCCTGCGTGGCGATCTACATCGCGGTGGCCGCGGCTGCGGTAGGCGCCGTGCCAACGGGGAGGTTCGCCAGGAGCACAGAGCCGCTGGCGTCGATCCTGCGCGACCTGGGCCACGGCGGGGTCGCGGTCGCGATCGGCGCGGCGGCGGTGATCGCCCTGCCGACCGTGATCCTGGCCTTCCTCTATGGCCAGAGCCGGATCTTCTTCGTCATGGCCCGCGACGGCCTGCTGCCCACGGCGCTGGCTAAGGTCAGCCCGCGTAGCGGCGCGCCGATCCGGATGACGCTCGTGACCGCGGTCGTCGTCGGCGTGCTGGCGGGCCTCGCCCCGCTTGACCAGATCGCCGCGCTCGCCAACGCCGGCACGCTGGCGGCGTTCATCGCCGTGGCCGCGTGCCTTCTGGTGCTGCGCCGCCGCGATCCGGGCGCGACGCGCATCTACCGCACGCCGGCCGCCTGGCTGGTCGGCCCCGCGGCGATCCTCGGCTGCCTCTATCTGTTCGCGAACCTGCAGCTGAAGACGCAGGTGTTCTTCGCGATCTGGAACCTGGCGGGCCTGGTCTGCTATTTCGCCTGGCGGCAGGCGCGCGCCCTTCGCGTGCAGACGGCCGAGGGCTAGGCTCCGGCGGCATGGGGGATCTCCACTTCAGCGCCGGCGACGAGACGCTCTGGGCGGTGATCCTGGGCGCGGTGCTGGCCACGATCGGCGGCTTTCTTTCCACCACGTTCGAGGCCGCCTTCCGCCGTCGCGAACGCGAGCGCGGCGCGGCGTTGCTGTTCGGCGAGATCCTGTCGGTGCTGGAGCTGATGATCGGCATGACCAGGGACGCCCGCGGGCGCGGGAACCCCTATGGAACCTGGACGATGCGGCTGCTGCGCGCGGTGCGCCGCGAGGCCGAGACCTACGAGCGTAATCGCGAATCGCTCTACGACCTGCGCGACGCCCGCACGCGCGCGCAAATCCACACTGTGATGGTGCGGATGATGCTGGGCATCGAGGGCGTGTTCGACGCCACCGAGCGGATCGAGGCCGACGTCATCACGGACCGCCAGCCCGGGCTCGACGCCACGTCCAAGGCCGAGGTGGAGGCGCGGCTGGCGGCGGCGCAGGCCGAGCGTGACCGGGCGTTCGACGCGCTGTGCGAAACGGTCAGCGGGATCGCGCCGATCGTCGAGGTGCTGCGGCCGCTGGCGAAACAGGACTTCCGCGTCTACTCGGCCGTCGCCAACGCCTGATCGGCCCGCTGGCGACGCAGTTGCGGCTTGGCTTCGCGGCGATACGGATGAAAGGTCGCGGCTGACCAGTCGTGAGGGCGGGGATGATCCTGGGGCTGCCGACAGAGACGTTCACGCAGCTTCACGTGGCGATCAGCCTGGTGGGGATCGTCGCGGGGTTCGTCGTCGTGGGGCTGATGCTGGTTGGGCGCGCGGCGCCGCGGGTGACCGCGCTATTCCTGGCGACAAGCATCCTGACCGACGTCACCGGATACTTCTTCCACTCGGCCGGCATCGGCCCGCCGCATGTTGTCGGCGCGATCTCGCTGCTGGTGCTGGCGATCGCCTGCGTCGCGCTCTACCTGCGAAGGCTGGCTGGCGCCTGGCGCGGCGCCTTCGTCGTGACCGCGGTGATCGGGCTCTACCTCAACACCTTCGTCGGCGTGGTGCAGGCGTTCCAGAAATTGCCGCCTCTGAACAAGCTTGCGCCGACCGGGTCGGAGCCGCCGTTCGCGATCGCGCAGGGACTGACGTTGGCGCTGTTCATCGCGCTGGGCGTCTTTGCGTTCCGGCGCTTCCGCCCCGCCGCGGCCGCCTGAGCGAAGCGGGACGGTCGGGCGGCGCTGGCGACGAGCGCCCTAGAGGCGGACCATCGGCACGTGACGGACGGGTTCATTGCCCCCGTGCACCGGCGGCGAGATCCAGCGCGGCGGCAGCGGCTGGGGATTGAGCGCCAGCGCCTGGCCGGCCGCGGCGAACGTCGCCAGAGCCGCGACGAGGGCGAAAGTGAGTTTCATGGCAGGTCTCCTGATGGAGTTGGTCGACGCCCGGGATGGGCGACCGCGGCAATCTGCGCGGCCACGCTTGAACCGGCCTTGAAGCGCCGGTTAGCCCAGGTTCATGCTGAGGCGACCTCGCCCGGTGTTCGAAGGAGCCTTGCGGATGGACCTGCAGCTGAACGGCAAGCGCGCGCTGGTGACTGGCGGCAGCAAGGGCATCGGCCGGGCGATCGCATTGCAGCTGGCGCGCGAAGGCGTCGATGTGGTGGTCGCCGCGCGGGGCGGGGCCGCGCTGGAGGCCGCCGCTAGCGAGATCGCCGCCGAGACCGGCCGCCGGGTGATCGCGCTCACGGTCGACACGAAGCACGATGCGCAGGTGAAGGCGTTGGTCGACAAGGCGGTCGCGGCGCTGGGCGGCATCGACATCCTGGTCAACGCCGCGGCCCAGGTGGGAGGTCAGGCCCCGCCGCCGAAGCTGGCGGAGGTGACCGACCCGCTGTTCTGGGACGACGTCGACGTCAAGGTGATGGGCTACCTGCGCATGGCCCGCGAGGTCGCGCCGCACATGATCGCCGCCGGCTGGGGCCGGATCGTCAACGTCAGCGGCCTGGCGGCGCGCCAGACCGGCTCGATCGTCGGCTCGATGCGCAACGTCGCCGTCGCCGCCCTGACCAAGAACCTCGCCGACGAGCTCGGGCCGAAGGGGATCAACGTCACCGTCGTGCACCCGGGCCTGACCCGCACCGAGAAGGTCGACGCCATGATCGCGGCCCGCGCCGCCGGCGCCGGGGCCGCGGCGGCCGACATCGAGCGGCGAATGGCGGCGAACGTGCTGATCGGCCGGCTGGTCGACGCCGCCGAGGTCGCCGACCTCGTCGCCTTCCTGGCCTCGCCGCGCAGCGTGGCGATCAACGGCGACGCCATCGCCTGCGGCGGCGGCGTCAGGGGACCGATCCACTACTGACGGAGCCCGATCCGACGACGCGCTGCGAAAGAGGGCTTGCGTCAGCCTTAGTGTTATAGTTATGTATATCACCTGAGCAGGTTCCCCGGACCCATGGACCCAGACTGGAATGACAGCCAGCCGATCTACCGCCAGATCCGCGACCGCGTGGTCGACATGATCCTCGATGGGCTGCTGCGGGAGGGCGATCCGCTGCCGTCGGTGCGCACCGTCGCCACCGACACCCGGGTCAATCCGCTGACCGTGCTGAAGGCCTACCAGCGGCTGACCGACGAGAAGCTGGTGGAGAAGCGCCGGGGGCTCGGGATGTTCGTCAACGCCGGCGCGCGGGAGCTGCTGCTGCAGGCCGAGCGGGAGCGGTTCCTCGCCGAACAGTGGCCGCAGACGCTGGCGACCATCCGCCGGCTTGGGCTGACGAGGTCAGCTGCTCGGACGGGGAGGACTGAGCCGATGGCCTGCATCGAAGCGCGCGGCCTGCGCAAGGCCTACAAGTCGGTGGTGGCCCTGGACGGCGTCGACCTCACCGTCGGCGCGGGCCGGATCCTCGGGCTGATCGGCCCCAACGGCGCCGGCAAGAGCACGGCGCTGCAGGCGATCCTCGGGCTGATCCCCTACCAGGGCGAACTGACCGTGCTGGGCCGCAATCCCTGGCGCCAGCGCGACCGGCTGATGGCCGAGGTCTGCTTCATCGCCGACGTGGCCGTGCTGCCGCGCTGGCTGCGCGTATCGCAGGCGCTGGACTACATGGCCGGCGTCCACCCACGGTTCGACCGCGCCAAGGCCGAGCGCTTCCTGGCCAAGACCACGATCAGGCGCGCCAGCCGGGTGCGCGAGCTTTCCAAGGGCATGGTCGCCCAGCTGCACCTGGCGCTGGTGATGGCGGTCGACGCGAAGCTGCTGGTGCTGGACGAGCCGACGCTGGGGCTCGACCTGGTCTTCCGCAAGCAGTTCTACGACACCCTGCTGAGCGACTATTTCGACGGCGAGCCGCACCATCGTGGTCTCGACCCACCAGGTCGAGGAGATCCAGCACATCCTCACCGACGTGGTGTTCCTCGATCGCGGCCGCATCGTGCTGGACTGCAGCATGGAGGCCTTCGAGGCGCGCTACCTGGAGGCGCTGGTCGGGCCCGACGCAGCTGGCCGCGGCGCGGGCGCTGCGCCCGATCTACGAGCGCCAGCTGTTCGGCCGCGCGCCTGATGATCTTCGACGGCGTCCCCCGCGAGCAGCTCGCCGCCCTCGGCGAGGTGCGCACGCCAAGCCTGGCGGATCTGTTCATGGCGCTGATGGGCGGCGGCGAGCCGGCGCAGGGAGCCGCCGCATGAGCGCCGACGCCGACATCCTCGCACCCGCCCACCCGCCGCCGCGCGCCGCAGTCCGCGCCGGTCTGGGGCCTGCAGGCGCGTCTACTGGTCGGTGCGGCGCGAGCTCTGGGAGCACCGCTCGATCTGCATTGCGCCCCTGGTCGTGGCCGGCCTCGCGCTGCTCGGCTTCCTGTTCGGGGCTGTGCGGCTGCCGCATGCGGTCGAGCCGCCGCCGCGGCCGGCCATGGCGCGGCAAGGCGGCGCAGGCGATCGCCGTGCCCTACTTGTTCGTGGCCTTCGCGGTGCTGCTGACCGGCCTGATCACGGCGATGTTCTACTGCCTGGGGGCCCTGCACGGCGAGCGGCGCGACCGCAGCGATCCTGTTCTGGAAATCGCTGCCGGTGTCGGACCTGACGACGGTGCCGCCAAGGCGGCCATGCCGCTGCTGGTTCAGCCGCGTGGTGCTGTTCGCGGTGATCTTCGTCGCGCACCTGGTCATGCTGGGCCTGAGCTCCCTGGTCGTCGCCGGCGCCGGGCTCGACGCCGGGGCGTTCTGGGCGCACGCGCCGGTCCTGGACGCTGTGGCGGCTGATGACGCCGGGCCTGCCGTTCATCGGCGTCTGGTACGCGCCGCTCTACGCCTGGCTGCTGCTGGTCTCGGCCTGGGCCAGGCGCACGCCGACGCTGTGGGCGCTGGCGCGCCCGCTGGTGCTGGCGCTGGTCGAGCGGCTGGCGCTGGGCACCGCACTACGTCTTCTCGTGGCTGGCGTTCCGGGTGGTCGGCGTGTTCGCCGGCGCGGCGGCAAGGGACACACGACCTCGGCTGGCCCAGCCCGCACATCTGGATCGGCCTCGTGCTCGCCGCCGCCTTCCTGGCCGCCGCCGCCTGGCTGCGCCGCTCGCGCGAGCCGATCTGAACCTCCAACGCGGGAGACAGGCCGATGACCGCCGCCGTCCTGACATCGTCTTCCCGGCCCAGGTTTACCGCCGAGGGCGCGCTCGAGTCCGCGGCTCGGTTCTGGTTCGCGGTCGCCGTTGTCGGCCAGGGACTGTTCGCGTTCTACATCGCCCGCTTCTACGGCCCCTCGACCCTGACCGGCCACTTCGAAGCCTGGCGACGCAACAAGTCGCTGATCGGCGGCTACGTACCGGGCGACACGATCGGGAACCTGGCGTTCGGCGCGCACGTGCTGCTGGCGGCCGCCCTCACCTTCGCCGGCGCCTTGCAACTCGTGCCGCAGATCCGCGCCCGCGCCCCGGCCGTGCACCGCTGGATCGGCCGGGTGTTCCTCGCCACCGTCATGAGCGCCACGGTGCTCGGCTTCTATATGACCTTCGCCCGTCAGACCGCCGGCCCGATCGGCACGACGGCGATCTCGATCGAGGCGGTGCTGATCATGGCCTTCGCCGCGCTGGCGTGGCGGACGGCGCTGGCCCGGAACTTCGCCAGCCACCGGCGCTGGGCGATGCGCGCGTTCATCGTCGCCAACACCAGCTGGTTCCAGCGGCTCGGCTTCGTGACCTATGCGATCGCCGCCCACGGGATGGGCGGGACCATCGATCTGAGAGGGCCGTTCTTCATCTTCTGGGCCTTCGGCAGCTACCTCGTCCCGCTGGCCGTGCTGGAACTGTACTTCCGCGCCAAGACCAGCGCCGGACCAGCCCCTCGCTTTGCGATGGCCGGCGGACTCGCCGCGGTCACGGTGCTGATGGGCGTGGGGATCGCCGGCGTCTGGTTCGGGATGTTCGCGCCCGCGCTCGGTCGGCTCTGAGGGATCGATCGCGATGCACTTGCAGCCTGGCCCCGAAGCGCCGTTCCGGCGCCAGGCCGCCGCGACCGGCTCAGCCGGCCGGCGCGCGCTCGGGCGCCGGCGGCGTGACCGCCCGCTCGTTCAGCTTGCGCACGAACGCGCCGAACAGGTTGGTGTAGTCGTCGGTCCACGGCCGCACGCCACCGGCGTCGCCGGCCTGCCACCGCCGGTCGTGGAGGAACGGGGCCAGCGCCGCCGGCGACTTGCCGACGATCACCGCATCCTCCCGCGTGGTCCAATAGAAGTCGGAGCCCGCGGCCGGGAGATAGCGCTGCGCCAGCGTCGGCGCGCCGATCGCGGCGCCAAGGCCATGGGCCGGATCAGGGCGACGTCGGCGCGGGCTCGGCTACCAGCCGCGGGCGCGCCAGCAGACCCGGTGGTGATGCCGCCACGCGCAGACCATGCGGCCGTGGCGGTGATGGTCCCAGCCGCGGTGATGGTCCCAGCCGCGGTGATCGCCGTCGTCGTGATGGTCGCGATCGTCGTGGCGGTCGCCGCTCTGGTCGTGACCGCCCTGATCGTGGGCGCCCTGACCGTAGGTCTGAGCCAGCGCCGCGGGGGCGGCCAGCAGCGAAAGCGCGAGCGCGCCGATGAGTATCTTGTTCACGGGAAAAACTCCTCAGCGGCGTGCGCCGCCATCCTTGCGCTTGCGGCCGATCTGACCTCAGCTTCCCATCAACGGCGCAAGCGGGGTTAGGTTTCACGCGCTGGCGAAGACGGGCGAGCGGCGCACCCTGCAACCATGCGCGACTCGCCGCGTTGCCGAAACGCCAAAGTCTGGGGCCGCCGGCCCCGCGGAGGAGGCTCCTTGATGACGGTTCAGACATCTACGGCCGGGACGCCGCTGCTGGACGCGCGGCGCTACAACACGCTGGCCATCCTGCTGCACTGGACCATCGCCCTGCTGATCCTGATCCAGCTCGGCCTGGGCTGGTACATGAACGAGGTGCTGCCCGACCACACCCCGGCGCAGGACCAGACCGAGGGCATCCACATCTCGCTCGGGATCACCATCCTGCTGCTGGTGCTGGTGCGGATCGCCACGCGCCTGGCGGCCCCGCCGCCGCCCGAGCAGGCGGGCTTGCCTGGCTGGGAGCTGATGCTGATCAACGTCACCCACACCATGTTCTACATCCTGATGCTGGTGCTGCCGCTGACCGGCTGGATGCTGGTGTCGCTGCAGTCCGACCCGATCTCGTTCTGGGGGATCACCTGGCCGCATCTGCCGGGCCTGAGCGGGTACGAGCACAATCGCCCGTTCCGGCACGGCCTGAAGTCGATCCACACCTACTGGCTGATCTGGCTGGTGGTCGCCAACCTCGCCCTGCACGTCGCCGGGGCGCTGAAGCACCAGTTCGACGGCCATCCGGTGCTGTGGCGGATGTGGCCGGGCGGGCGGCCGAGGGCCTGACCGGGCCCGCGCCTCAGTCGGCCGCCCGCGCCGGGTCGCCGGCGACCAGCCGGCCGCCTTCCAGCCAGGCGGCCAGCGCCGGGGCGGTGCGGTACTGGGCCGACATCCTCTTCTCGCTGATCGTCCTCGTGCTGCTCGCGCCGGTGCTGTGGCTGATGACGCTGGGCGACAAGAAGAAGGCGCCGCCCGAAGCCAAGGCCGATCCAGCCCCCGCCGGGGCCAGGCCCGACGACATCGTGCGCCGAGCGGACTGAAGGCGAGCGCCGGACGCCCCCTCCGTCACTCGCTGCTGCGCAGCGAGCGCCACCTCCCCCGCGTCGCCCTGCGGGCTCGCGGTGGAGGAGCGAACTGCGATGTTAGACGCTCCTCCACCGCGTAGCGGGGGAGGTGGCGCGGCGCGCAAAGCGCGACGTGACGGAGGGGGCGCAAGGCCGCCGCAACGCCGCTATGCCAACAACACCGCCCGCACCCGCTCCAGCGTCGCCGCCCCCACGCCGACGCGCCCCTCCAGGAACGGCTCGATCCCGCCGGCGTCCGCGACCACGCCCAGCGCGGTGTCGATGTAGGCCTGCTGGATGTCGAAAATCGGCGCCAGGGCCTCCGGGCTCCAGCCGTCCAGCCCGGCCTCGGCGACGATCTGGGCGACGCGCTGGTTCATCGCCGCGTCGGCCTCGTAGTAGCGCTGGGTCAGCATGAAGTCGGCGGTGACGTCCTCGCGCGAGACGCCGAGGCCCAACAGGATCAGCGCCGCGGCGACGCCGGTGCGGTCCTTGCCGCCGGAGCAGTGCAGCAGCACCGGACCTGCCTCGTCCTGCGCCAAATGTTCGAACAGGCGGCGGAACACGGCGAGCGGCCCCGGGTCGGTGACCATGCGCAGGTACATCTGGGCCATGATCGCGCGCGACACCGTTGCGCTGCGCCCGAGCCCTTCCGCGGCGGCGAGGCGCTGCAGCGTGCTGGGCCCCGCTTCGTCCTCGAACACCGGCGCGCGGATCACCCGCCCGTCCGGCCAGGTGGTCGGCGCCGCGGCCGCTTCCGAGCCCCGCCGCAGGTCCCACACGCACCGCACCCCCAGCGGCGCCAGCCGCGCGCGGTCCGCCTCGGTCAGCTCCGAGAGCCGGTCCGAGCGGAACAGCCGCCGCCACTTCACCGTGCGCCCTTCCTCGGTCGGATAGCCGCCGAAGTCGCGGAAGTTGCTGGCCCCGGCGAGGGGGAAATGGCGGTCGGGCTGCATGCGCCGATGCTTGGCCGCGGCGCGTGACGGAATCAACCGCGCCGTCGCGGCGGCGTCAGCGCATGTGCTCCCACAGCTCGCGCTCTTCCTCGAGGCGCGAATGCTCGTCGCCGAGGAAGTCGCCGCGCGAGACCACGCCCAGGATCTTGCCGCCCTCGACCAGCGGCACGTGGCGGAAGCCGCCATCCCACATCCGGCGCAGGGCGTCGATCGCCGTGTGGGCCGAGGCCATGGTCACCGGCTTGGGCGTCATCACCTCCTTCAGCCGCGTCCGCACCGGGCTGCGGCCCTCGGCCAGCACCCGGCAGACCGCGTCGCGCCCGGTGAAGATTCCGGCCAGGCGACCTTCCGCATCGGTGACCAGCACGGAACCGGCCCGCCGGGCGCGCATCGCCTCGCATGCCGCCTTCACCGTCGCCGTCTCGCCCAGGATGAGCGGGTTCTGATTGCACACGATGTCCGAAAGTCGCCTCATGGCATTGGCCTCCAGGCCGCGCCCCGGTCGCCTGCGACCTGGAGCGGAAACCATGTGGCCCACCCGCCGCGGTCGCGTCCTTGATCCCGATCAAACCGGCGCGCGATCGGCGGGACGTCACGCCCGCAGCCGCTTCTCCATGTAGTACCGCGTGTGGCCGGGCGGGTAGTCGGCCAGGGTTCCGAACACGCGGTAGCCCAGCTGCTCGTAGAACGGCCGCGCCTGGAAGCTGAAGGTGTCGAGGGTGACGCCGACGCAGCCCTTCTGCACCGCGCAGGCCTCGGCCGCCGCCAGCAGCCGGGCGCCCTGACCCTGCCCCCGCAGCGCCTCGGCCACCCACAGCACGCGGACCTCCAGCCAGCCGCCCCAGATCTCGCCCAGCAGCCCGCCCACCACCTCGCCGCCCGCCCCGCGCAGCACGAAGTTGGCCGGATAGTCGTCGGCGTCGCCGGTGGCGGCGATGTTGTGGCGGTTGAGCGCGTCGTTGATCAGCCGCCGCACGCCCGGATCGATCTCCGGTTCGAACGCCATCCCCGGCTCGTCCATCGCCCGCCCTCCGGCCCCTCAGGTCGGCCGGCATGTGCGCCGGGGCGGGGCGGAGATCAACGGGGGCGGAAGGGCGCCCGCCTTCAGTTTTCCTGGGCGCGACCCGCGCGGCTGCCGGCCGCGATGTTTCACGTGAAACCGCTAACGACCGTTGATATCGGCGCCCTTCCCCAGGCGCCGACCCGGCGGCGCCCCAGATTTCCTGCTACGTCACGATGTCAAAGACCCGGCGCGCCGGTGAGCGCTGGGCGACGAGCCCACGCGGGTGAATCGTCGTCAAGCCGGGCGGGGCTGCCCGACCGCCTGATCCTGGGGACTATGCTCTTGTCCCCATATTCCCGCTCGAATTAAGTACGGTGCCTAGAAGGCATGTCCCTCAAGCGCGCGCCTCAGACGGAAGAGGCATCCATTGATCCAGCTCGAATCTTCCGCGCCGATGTCGCCGCTGCTGACCATCTGAGAGAGGATCAGGTCAGCGTCAATCATCTCGGACAGCGAGTTCTTTCCCGACCACATAACCCGGAGGCACGATCAGAGCAGCGAAAGTTGCCAGCGCTTCCCGGTCGTTCAGTTGCTCAGTTAGCGAGTCACGGAGGACCGTGTCCCATTCGCCCCTGTTAAGCACAGCGAACATGGGGTGCGCGTTCGGCGATTTTCGGAGGAGAGAGCCATCAATGAGGGCGTCCTTGTAAAACGCGATCGCTCGGTTGGTAATCGCCAACGCTGTTGCGTTCGCCGCGATAACGATGGCGGTTCGATACTTGTCCAAAGCTCGCACGAGATCTTTGGCTTGCTCTCCAGGGCCGCGACCCAAAGCCTCCCGAAGTTGCCCGAAAAGCGCCGATAGCAGTTCCGTTCTGCCGCTGAAAAGCCAGGGGTTAAAGACAGCAACGGACACGTGATCCATCTCGCCTAACCGTGAGGCGAGGAGGTTCACGACGCTTGACTTGCCCAGGCCCCAGCGACCTGTGAGGCCGACCACAAATCCGGTGGAGCTCCGAGCTTGAAGTTGCCCCTTCGCATCCCGTTCGTCCACGACCAGCGCGCGAACCAGGCTGTCAACGAAGGGAAGGCGATCAAGGCGGTCGCCGTCTTTGCGCTCTATCGGGCGATCTAGGCTGAGGAATTCTTCGCCCACCGCCGACGCTGCCTCAATGCACCCCCTCCTCGCCCCGCCGTCGCGATCATCTTGTCGAACTCGTCCCACACGCCCAGCTCGCCGTGCCATGAGCCGGTGGTCGCGGCCTTGGAGTATTCGGTCGCGCGGGCCTCGAAGAAGTTGGCGTGTTCGACGCCGCTGATCAGGCTCTGCAGCCAGGGCAGCGGGTTTTCCTTCACGCCGTAGACTTCCGGCAGCTCCAGCTGGCGCAGGCGCCAGTCGGCGATGAAGCGGATGTAGGTCTTGATGTCGGCGGGGGTCATGCCCTGCACCTCGCCGGCCTCGAAGGCCAGGTCGATGAAGCGGTCCTCCAGGCCGACCACGGTCTTGCAGCAGTCGACGATGTCGTCGGCCACCGCCTTGGTGACCGCGCCGGTCTCGGCCTGGAAGGCGTGGTAGAGCTTGACCATCCCCTCGCAGTGCAGGCTCTCGTCGCGCACGGACCAGCTGATGATCTGGCCCATGCCCTTCATCTTGTTGAAGCGGGGGAAGTTCATCAGCATGGCGAAGCTGGCGAACAGCTGCAGGCCCTCGGTGAAGCCGCCGAACATGGCCAGCGTGCGGGCGATGTCGGCGTTCGTCTCGACCCCGAACTGCTGCATGTAGTCGTGCTTGGCCTTCAGCGCCTCGAACTCGAGGAAGGCGGAGAACTCGCTCTCGGGCATGCCGATGGTCTCGAGCAGCAGCGCGTAGGCGGCGATGTGGATGGTCTCCATGTTGGAGAACGCCGCCAGCATCATCTTCACCTCGACCGGTTTGAACACCCGGGCGTAGCGCTCCATGTAGTTGTCGTTCACCTCGACGTCGGACTGGGTGAAGAAGCGGAAGATCTGGGTGAGCAGGTTGCGCTCGTTGTCGTTGAGCTTGGCCGCCCAGTCCTTGCAGTCCTCGCCCAGCGGCACCTCCTCGGGCATCCAGTGCACCTGCTGCTGGCGCTTCCAGAAGTCGTAGGCCCAGGGGTAGCGGAACGGCTTGTAGCCGAACGAGGGCGTGAGCAGGCCGGGCAGGGCGCGGAGGTTGCTGAGCGGCTTGGCGGAGGTCATGGACGGCTCGCTACTCAAATCTGATTTCGGCTCTGGTCTGGCTCGACCGTAGACCCGGGCGAGCCGCTGTATCTAGTGGATAGTACGCCGCAGGCCCCAAGATTTTGTGTACGGCCTGGGGATAATGTGGGGTTTCGGTGGGCGGGATTGAACCACGGACCCGGCGCGGCGCAGGCAAAGGAAATTAACCGCGGAGATCGCGGAGATACGCGGAGCGGGCAACGCTGACCCCGCTCTTCCCCGCGCAAGCGGGGATTCCAGGTTTTTTGTCCACGAACAACACGAACAACACGAACGGAAATCGATCGGGCGCGACCTCGCGGCTGTCGTTCGTGTGGTTCGTGTTGTTCGTGGACAATTCCTTTGGATACATCGCCGCCAGGCCGACCGGCCATCCAGAAAAAGCCTGGGCCCCCGCTTTCGCGGGGGAGAGCGGCGAGAACACAGATAGCTCCGCGTATCTCCGCGATCTCCGCGGTTGGGGTTTCGGTGGGGGAGTTGGAACCACGGACCTGGCGCGGCGCAGGCAAAGGAAATTAACCGCGGAGATCGCGGAGATACGCGGAGCGGGCAACGCTGACCCCTCTCTTCCCCGCGCAAGCGGGGATCCGGGTTTTTTGTCCACGAACAACACGAACAACACGAACGGAAATCGATCCGGCGCGACCTCGCGGCTGTCGTTCGTGTGGTTCGTGTTGTTCGTGGACGATTCCTTTGGAACATCGCCGCCAGGCCGACCGGCCATCCAGAAAAGGCCTGGGCCCCCGCTTTCGCGGGGGAGAGCGGTGGGGACGCGGATGGCTCCGCGTATCTCCGCGGTTATCCCGTTCAATCGCCAGGCGGCGCGCGCTGCTGTCGAAGGTTTGCGCCCTTGCATTTACGTCCTGACTGGGTCCCGGCTTGCGCCGGGATGAGCGGGTGTGCGGGAGTGCGCGATGACGGGCGAGTATGTGGTCTATGGGCAGGCGGGAACGGGCTCCGTGCCGGTCGAGGCGGCGCTGACGCTGCTGGATCTGCCCTACCGGGTGGTGGAGGCGTACGGCGACGATCCGGCGCTCTACGCCGCCAATCCGATGCGGCAGGTGCCGGCGCTGGTGCTGCCGTCGGGCGAGCTGATGACCGAGAGCGCGGCGATCCTGATCTGGCTGGCGGACGCCCACCCCGAGGCCGGCCTGGCGCCGACGATGGCGGCGCACGCGCGGCCGGCGTTCCTGCGCTGGATGGCGTTCGTCTCGTCGGCGATCTACGCGCTCTACTGGATCCGCGACGAGCCGGCGCGGATCATCGACGATCCGGAGCTGGGCGCGCTGGCGAAGCGGCGGATCGGCGACCGCTTCATCGACTGCTGGAAGATCATGGACAGCCAGGTGGACCCTGGCCGCTACATCCTGGGCGACGAGCTGAGCGTGCTCGACCTCTACGTGGCGGTGATCTCGCGCTGGAACGGCGGGCGGGCGCGCTTCAACGAGGCGGCGCCGAAACTGGCCGAGGTGGCGCGGCGGGTGGACGCGGAGCCTCGCTTAAGGGACTTCTGGGCGGCGCGGTTTCCGTTCAAGTAAGTCGCTGACCCTCATCCAGCGGTCATCGCCGGGCGTCAGTCCCGGCGACCCAAGCACACGGTTCGTGGGTCGCCGCGCCTGGCGCGGCGATCGCGCTGACGGTGTCCATGGGTGGCCGGGACGAGGCCCGGCCATGACCGAAGATCAGGGCCTGCATGGGGAACTCAGCGTCCGTGCAGGACCAGGCTGAAGCCCAGCACGCCGGGGCTGGAGACGGAGGCGGGCTGGTTGGGGTCGCGGGGGACGCGGGCGATGGTCTGCTGCGCCTTGGGGCCGTAGTCGTGCAACTCGTAGCCGATCAGCGCGGTGGCGCGGCCGTCCCGCCAGCCCCAGCCGGCTTCGATGTCGTGCGGCTGGGCGTGCGGATCGTCGCTCCAGTCGTGGGAGGAGACGTCCATCGCCCGGCCGTGGAAGCTGGCGCGCAGGCCCCAGCCTTCGGGGACGTAGGCATGGGCGGCGGGGGGCTGGGCGGCGTAGGTCTGAGCGGCCGGCGCGGTCTTCAGCGGCGCGTTGAGGTCGAGCAGCAGGTCGACCGGCGTGTCGATCGCAGGGTGGGCGCGCTCTGCGCCAGCGCCAGCGCGGGACTGAAGATCAGCGCTACTGCGAACAGCCACCTGCCCATCGCCATCGCTCCCTCGGGGCGATCCCACTGACGAGGCCAATGACGGAACCCTTCATCCGGTTCCGTTCCGGACCACCCGAGCAAGCTGAAGCATACGCCAGGCCAGGCCAAGAGGGGTTGACGCAGATCAACCATCCAGACTGGCCGCCCGCACGGACGAAACGTTGAATTAATATCCCTGCGTGATGTAACGGAGCTTCGCGCCCTCCCCGGCGCCGCCATCCGTAAGGTCCATGTCAGAGCATCTCGAGGCGGCGGCGACGCCCGCGCGCCACCGCCACGCGCCACAGCGCCACACCTCCGGCCATCATGCGCCCGGCGCGCTGACGCTGGGCGATTTCACCGCGGACCGGCGGATGCTGCTGCTGACGGCGATGGCGCTGGTGGTGGGCGCGGCCGGGGCCGGCGGCGCCTGGGTGCTGCTGCGGCTGATCGCGCTTACCTCCAACCTGGTCTGGCTGGGCCGCATCGGCGTGACCGCGGTGGACTTCGGCCAGGTGCGGCCGAGCCCCTGGATGGTGCTGGCGCCGGCGCTGGGGGGCCTCGTCATCGGGCTGATGGCGCGGTTTGGCTCCGAGAAGATCCGCGGCCATGGCATTCCCGAGGCGATCGAGGCGATCCTGATCGGCGGAAGCCGGATGTCGGCCAAGGTGGCGCTGCTGAAGCCGCTGTCGTCGGCGATCGCCATCGGCACCGGCGGGCCGTTCGGCGCCGAGGGGCCGATCATCATGACCGGCGGCGCGGTGGGATCGCTGTTCGCCCAGCTGTTCCAGCTCAGCGCGGCCGAGCGCAAGACGCTGCTGGTGGCTGGCGCGGCGGCCGGGATGACCGGCGTCTTTGGCACGCCGCTGGCGGCGGTGCTGCTGGCGGTGGAGCTGCTGCTGTTCGAGTGGAAGCCGCGCAGCTTCCTGCCGGTGACGGTGGCGGTGCTGGTCGCCGCCGGGGTGAGGCCATTCCTGCTGGGGCCGGGGCCGCTGTTCCACCTGGCCGGGCCGCACGGGCTGACCGACTGGAGCGAGCTGGCGCTGTGCGCCGGCATGGGCGTGGTCGCCGGGCTGCAGTCCAGCCTGCTGACGAAGTGCCTCTATACCGCCGAGGACGCGTTCGGGCGGCTGAAGCTGCACTGGATGTGGTGGCCGGCGCTGGGCGGGCTGATGGTGGGCGTTGGGGGCCTCGGCGATCCCAGCGCGCTCGGGGTCGGCTACAACGTGATCGGCGACCTGCTGGCCGGGCGGATCGCGGTGGACGAAACCGCGCGGCTGCTGCTGGTGAAGGCGGTGATCTGGATCGTGGCGCTGTCGAGCGGCACCTCGGGCGGGGTGCTGGCGCCGCTGCTGATCCTGGGCGGGGCGCTGGGCGCGATCGAGGGACATTGGCTGCCGGGCGATCCCGGCTTCTGGGCGCTGATCGGCATGGCCGGGATGATGGGCGGGACGATGCGCGCGCCGCTGACCGGGGCGCTGTTCGCCGCCGAGCTGACCGGCGATTTCGCCGCGCTGCCGGGGCTGCTGGCGGCCTCGGCGGCGGCCTACGGCGTCACGGTGCTGCTGATGAAGCGCTCGATCCTGACCGAGAAGATCGCCCGCCGCGGGCTGCACCTGTCGCGGGAGTACAGCGTCGATCCGTTCCAGACCATGCGGGTGGGCGAGGTGATGGCCCCGGCGGTGGAGAGCCTGCCGGCGGCGATGAGCGTCGACCAGGCGGTGGCGTTCTTCACCGGCCCGCAGGCGCGGCACAAGAGCTATCCGGTGGTCGACGCGCGCGGCGTGGCGGTGGGGATGGCGCCCAGGGCCGAGGTCATCCGCTGGCTGACCGAGGGGCCGCACGAGGGCCAGACCCTTGGCGACGTCGTCTCCGACGCGGGGCTGCTGACCGGCCACCCGGACGAGGCGGTGGCCGCGCTGGTGGAGCAGATGGTGGAGCGCGACGTCGGCCGCGTGCCGATCGTCGACGCGGCCGGCCGGCTGGTCGGGCTGGTGACCCGCAAGGACCTGCTGCGCGTCCACGCCCGGCAAAGGTCGCTGGAGGTGGAGCGAGCGGCGACCCCGCCGGTGTGGCGCGGGCGGCGGGAGGCTGAAGCGACCTAAGCGGGCGAGCGCGCTACTGGCAGGCCAGGCACTCGTCGTAGTCGGTGCGCTCGCCGGCGGACTTCTGCATCAGCGCCGCGACGCCGTCGCCGCCGGCGAAGGCGGCGCGCTGCACCGACTTGGAGCGCAGGTAGTAGAGGCTCTTCACCCCCCGCTCCCACGCGGTCCAGTGCAGCATGTGCAGGTCCCACTTATCGACGTCGCCGGGCAGGAAGATGTTGATCGACTGCGACTGGCAGATGTCGGCGGCGCGGTCGGCGGCCAGCTCCACCACCCAGCGCTGGTCGATCTCGAACGCGGTCTTGTAGACGTCCTTCTCGTCGGCGGTGAGGCAGTCCAGGTGCAGCACCGAGCCCTCGTTCTCCAGGATCGAGCCCCAGACCGCCGGGGTGTTGGCGCCGCGCTCTTCCAGCAGCCGCTCCAGGTAGGGGTTCTTGACCGCGAACGAGCCCGAGAGGGTCTTGTGGGTGTAGATGTTGGCCGGGATCGGCTCGATGCCGGCGCTGGTGCCGCCGCAGATGATCGAGATCGAGGCGGTCGGCGCGATGGCGATCTTGTGGCAGAAGCGCTCCATCACCCCGCGCTCGGCGGCGTCGGGGCAGGGCCCGCGCTCCTCGGCCAGCACCCGGCTGGCGGCGTCGCAGCCGCGGCGCAGGTGCTTGAAGATGCGCATGTTCCAGCTCTTGGCCAGCGCGCTCTCGAACGGCACGTTCTGGCTCTGCAGGAACGAGTGGAAGCCCATGAGGCCGAGGCCGACCGAGCGCTCGCGCCAGGCGGCGTAGGCGGCGGCGGCCATCTGGTCGGGGGCGCGGTCGATGAAGTCCTGCAGCACGTTGTCGAGGAACCGCATGGTGTCCTCGATGAAGGTCGGGTGGTCGCGCCACTCGAGGAACTTCTCGGCGTTGAGCGAGGAGAGGCAGCAGACCGCGGTGCGCTCGTTGCCCAGGTGGTCCTTGCCCGAGTGCAGCATGATCTCGGAGCAGAGGTTGGACTGGCGCACCTTCAGCCCCAGCTCGCGCTGGTGCTGCGGCATGGCGCGGTTGGCGGTGTCGGAGAAGATCAGGTAGGGCTCGCCGGTCTGCAGCCGCAGCTCCAGCAGCTTCTGCCACAGGGTGCGGGCGTCGACCTCGCGCACCACCTCGCCGGTCTTGGGCGAGCGCAGGCCGAAGCGGGCGCCGTCGCGCACCGCCTCCATGAACTCGTCGGTGATGCAGACGCCGTGGTGGAGGTTGAGGCTCTTGCGGTTGAAGTCGCCGCGAGGGTTTGCGGATCTCGAGGAACTCCTCGATCTCCGGGTGCCAGATGTCGATGTAGACGGCGGCCGAGCCGCGGCGCAGCGAGCCCTGGCTGATCGCCAGCGTCAGCGAATCCATCACCCGGATGAACGGGATGATGCCGCTGGTCTGGCCCGGCGCCCTTCACCTTCTCGCCGATCGAGCGCACCCCGCCCCAGTAGGTGCCGATGCCGCCGCCGTTGGCGGCCAGGAACACGTTCTCGTTCCAGGTGCCGACGATGCTTTCCAGCAAATCGCCGACCGCGTTGAGGAAGCAGCAGATCGGCAGGCCGCGGCTGGCCCCGCCGTTGGACAGCACCGGCGTCGCCGGCATGAACCAGAGCCGCGAGATGTAGTCGTAGATGCGCTGGGCGTGGTCGGCGTCGTCGGCGTAGGCCGTGGCGACGCGGGCGAACATGTCCTGATAGCCCTCGTTCGCGAGCAGGTAGCGGTCTTCCAGCGTCGTGCGGCCGAAGTCGGTGAGCAGAGCATCGCGCGAGCGGTCGATCTCGACCTTGCGCACCAGCTGCAGCGGCGGCCGCTCGGTGGGCCTGGCCCTGGGCGCCGACGCTACGCCCGCCACGTCCTTCTTCGCTTCGCTTCCGATCATAACCCGCACCACCCCCAAAGAACCGCAACGCCCTCGGGGCCGTTAGCCGCCCCTTGGTCATCTACATATTGTGGCCCACCGGCCCTGAAAGCCCATGATATGGGGACATATGGTTGCCAGATGGTCAACGGGCGCCGACGGGCGCCGCGCGGATTTTTCTGTTGATCGCGGCGGCCGCGCGCCGGTGAAGTCAGCCCGATCAAGGCGTTGCGCCATTCGTCGCGGGCTTGGTAACGCGACTGTGACAGGCTTGGCTGCACGGCGGCGGGTTTCGCGCCAGCGCTGTAAGCCGGGCTCGGATGAACAAAGTTTAAGGGGCCAGATCGACCGCGAAATGCTTGGAGCGGGGGCATCTCCTTGCAAGCAATTGGCGAGCTTCGATGAAGACACTTCTCGGCGTGTGCGGCCTGGCGATGGCGCTCGCCGCCGCCTCGATTTCGGTCGCCGACGTTCCGCAAAATCCACACTCCGGCGAAACTCCACACTTTGGCGATAGTCCACGCTTCGGCGCGTGGGGCTTCGATCTGGACGGCCGCGACACCTCGGTCGCGCCCGGCGCCGACTTCTACGACTACGCCGACGGAACCTATGTCAGGAAGCTGCAGATCCCGCCGGACCGGTCCCGATTCGGCGCCTTCGACGCGCTGCAGGCGCTCTCCGAGGACCGGCTGCACCTGCTGCTGGGCAAGGCCGAGGGCGATTCGGACCTGATGAGCGACGAGGGCAAGGTCGGCGCCTTCTACCGCGCGTTCATGGACGAGCGCCGCGTCGAGGCGCTGGGGGCGAAGCCGCTGGCGCCGGCGCTGGCCGAGATCCGCGCCGCGAGCAGCCGCGAGGCGATCGCCGCGATCATGGGCAAAGGCGCGCGCAGCTTCTACGGCAGCGTGTTCGAGACCGACATCGGCGTCGACGCCAAGGACCCGCAGCACTACGCGATCTACGTCGGCCAGTCGGGCCTGGGCCTGCCCGACCGCGACTACTACCTCGAGCCGCAGTTCGCCGCCCAGAAGGCCGCCTACCAGACCTACGTCGCCCAGATGCTGACCCTGGCCGGCTGGGCCGACGCCGAGGCGCAGGCGAAGGCGATCGTCGAGATGGAGACTGAGATCGCCAAGGTCAGCTGGTCGATCGCCCAGGAGCGGGATCCGAACAAGACCTACAACCCGATGACGCCGGACGAGCTGGCCAAGGCCGCGCCGGGGTTCGACTGGGCCGCGTTCTTCAAGGCCGCCGAGCTCGGCGCGCCGGCGCGCGTGGTGGTGGCCGAAAACACCGCGCTGCCGCAGATCGCGAAGATCTTCGCCGCCACGCCGGTGGCGACGCTGCAGGCCTGGGAGGCGTTCGACGTCGCCGACGCCGCCGCGCCGTTCCTCAGCCACGATTTCGTCGACGCCCGCTTCGCCTTCCGCGCCAAGACCCTGAGCGGCCAGCAGGAGCTGCGCCCGCGCTGGAAGCGGGCGGTGTCGGCGGTCAACGGCCAGCTGGGCGACGCGGTCGGCAAGCTCTACGTCGCCGCCTACTTCCCCCCGGACTCCAAGGCCAAGATGGAGGCGCTGGTCGGCAACATCCGCGCCGCGCTGCAGGGGCGCATCCAGCGCGTCGCCTGGATGAGCGATGCGACCAAGGCCCGCGCGCTGCAGAAGCTGGCGATGCTGAACGTCAAGATCGGCTACACCTCGAAATGGCGCGACTACACCCCGCTGCAGGTCTCCGACGCCGACCTCTATGGCGACGTCGAGCGGTCGGCGGCGTTCGAGTGGCGGCGCAAGGTGAAGCGACTGGGCGGTCCGGTCGACAAGACCGAGTGGGCGATCCCGCCCCAGACCGTGAACGCCTACTACAGCCCGACCCGCAACGAGATCGTCTTCCCCGCGGCGATCCTGCAGCCGCCGTTCTTCGACCCCGCCGCCGACATGGCGGTGAACTACGGCGGCATCGGCGCGGTGATCGGCCACGAAATCACCCACGGCTTCGACGACGAAGGCCGCCACTTCGACGGCACGGGCGCGCTGGCCGACTGGTGGGGCGCCGACGACGACGCCAAGTTCGTAGTCCAGACCAAGATCCTCGGCGCGCAGTATTCGGCGTTCGAGCCGCTGCCCGGCGTCCACGTCAAGGGCGACCAGACCATGGGCGAGAACATCGCCGACCTCGGCGGCCTGCTCTTGGCGCTGGACGCCTACCACGCCTCGCTGGGCGGCAAGCCGGCGCCGGAGATCGGCGGACTGACCGGCGACCAGCGCGTCTTCCTCGGTTTCGCCCAGATCTGGCGCAGCGCCGTTCGCCCCGACGCCCTGCGCCAGCAGATCGTCTCCGATCCGCACGCGCCCGACTTCGACCGCGTCAACGGCGTGGTGCGCAACGTCGACGCCTGGTACGCGGCCTGGAACGTCAAGCCGGGCGACGCCCTCTATCTTCCGCCCGACCAGCGGGTGCGGATCTGGTAGCGGCCGTGGGGCCTGTGGGCATTGAGGCGGACTGAATCCAACCCTTCCCCCTCTGGGGGAAAGCGGCGCGAACCGCGCGAAGCGAGGGAGTTGCCGATGGGGGATCTATCCGGAGAGGATTCCCCCCATCGGCGAAGCGCGCTGCGCGCGGCTCGCCGCTTTCCCCCGGAGGGGGAAGGGTTGGGAGCTTTCGTCTGACATCTACGCGACCTACGATCGGGGCCGAACCAGAGGGACGCGCATGACCCCGCCGCTCGGCGTCATCGAGGGCTATTACGGCCGGCCGTGGTCGTGGGAGATGCGCGAGGCGCAGGCGCGGTTCCTGGCCGACCACGGCTACGGCTTCTACATCTACGCCCCCAAGGCCGACGCGTTCCTGCGCCGGCGCTGGCGCGAGGACCATCCGGCCGCGGAAGCCGACGCGCTGGCGAAGATGGCCGCGGCATGCGCGGCGATCGGCGTCGGCTTCGGCGTCGGCCTCAGCCCTTACGAGGCCTATCGCGACTTCGGCGCGGACACCCAGACGGCGCTGGCGCGCAAGCTCGCCTTCTTCGATGCGGCCGGCGTCACCGAGCTGGCGCTGCTGTTCGACGACATGAAGGGCGACCAGGCCGACCTCGCCGAGACGCAGGTGCGCATGGCCCACTTCGCGGCCGAGCACTCGAAGGCGAAGCGGCTGATCGTCTGCCCGACGGTCTATTCCGACGATCCGGTGCTGGAGCGCGAGTTCGGCCCGACGCCGCCCGGCTACCTCGAGGACCTCGGCGCTCTGCTCGACCCGGCGATCGAGGTGTTCTGGACCGGCGAGGAGGTGTGCTCGCGCGAGTACAGCCCTGGCCACCTGGCGCGGGTCGGCGAACAGCTGCGCCGCAAGCCGACGCTGTGGGACAACTATCCGGTCAACGACGGGCCTGGCATGTCGCCGTTCCTCTACCTGCGCGCCTTCACCGGCCGGCCGGCGGCGATCGGCGCGCATCTGGCGGCCCACGCGGTGAACCCCTCGCTGCAGCCGACCCTGTTCCGGATCCCGGCGCTGACCCTGGCGGAGAGCTATGCCAAGGGCGAGGCCTACCAGTACGGCGCGGCGTGGGCGCGGGCCGCGCGGGAGGTGCTGGGCGACGACCTCGCCGGCCTGCTCGGACGGCACTACCGCCTGTTCCACGACCAGGGCCTTGGCCGGATCGACGAAGCGACCACGACGCGGCTGCGGGAACGCTACGCGGCGGTGGGCCACCCCGCCGCCCGCGAGGTGGTCGCCTGGCTCGACGGTGAATGGCGGGTGACGCGCGAGATGATGGAAGAGGCGTAGCCCTGAGCCACGCTCCCCCGCGAAAGCGGGGGCCCAGGCTTTTTCGGAGGTCTCGGGTGAGCGGCGACAAAGGGTTGGTCCACGAACAACACGAACTACACGAACAGGAGCGAGCCTTTCAGCTCGCGCGGCTCAGCCTTCGTTCGTGGGTGTTCGTGTTGTTCGTGGACAATCCTCTTACGGCGTCGCAGTGCGCGATATGCCGCCGAAAAAGCCTGGGTCCCCGCTTTCGCGGGGAAGAGCGGAGCTGGCGAGCGGTCAGAACGAGCGCACGAAGTAGATCGCGTCGGGTTCGGCCTTCGGGCGCGGAAAGCGGAATTGCTCCAGGCCGTAGGCGCGGTAGAAGCGCAGGGCGCGGTGGTTGGCCGGGCTGACGCCCAGGTGCATGCCGCGCGAGCCCGCCGCCGCGATCCGCGCCAGCCAGGCGTCGATCAGCGCCTGGCCGAGGCCGCGACCCTGCAGCCGCGGCAACAGGTTTATGTGCAGGTGCGAGGGATAGGGGCCCACGATCCGCGCCGGCGGCGGGCGCGGATGATGGATCTGCCAGGCGCCGATCTGGTCGCGGCTCCAGCCCTTCGGATCGCCCGTAGGGTCGGCGTGCTGGCGGCGCAGCGCGGGCCACCACTCGGCCTCTAGCCGCGCCTCGAACGCCAGCGTATCCAGCGCGCCGACGATGTAGCCGCCGACGCCGGCGGCGTCCTCGACGACCAGCGCGCGCTCCGGCTCCAGCACCGCATAAGGCGCGGCGTAGAGATGCCCGACCAGCTTCGGGTCACGGTAGATGTGCGCGGCGTCCGCGCCCGAGTCGCCGGTGGCGAGCGCGATCCGGTAGATGGCGTCCAGGTCGGCCGGCTGCGCGTCGCGGATCCTGGGCTCGGACACTGGGTCTTCTCCAGTTGGGCTTCGGGACAGACTGGCCCGCAGCGTAACCCTCACCTTCGCACGATGCTGGCGCATCGCGGGCCCCTCCCTCTCCCTTCGGGAGAGGTAAAGGATGAGCTGCCGCAGTATGTTACACCTCTCCCGGAGGGAGAGGGAGGGGCCCGACCGCGCAGCGGTTGGGAGGGTGAGGGGTTACATTGCCGGCGGGTCGAACTCGGTCGAGAACGCCCTAGTTCGGCGGCGAGGCCGAGCGGTCCGACTGTGGCGGCTCGCTGTCGGGCGGCGGCTCGGTCTGGTCCGGCGGCTGGTCGATCGGGGCCGTGGTCGCCGGCGGGGCGCGCTGGCCTCCGGCGAGCCGGTGGTCGACGGCCATTTCGTCAACCTGGCCACCCCGGCCGGGACGGTGTTCCGCGACCTGGACGGCGCGCCGCCGATGCGGATCGTGCCGCGCGGCGACTTCGTGATCGGCGCGCCGCCCGGCGATCCGGACCGCGCCAACGTGGAGGGGCCGCAGAAGCGGATCGAGATCCACCGCCCGTTCGCGCTCGGGCGTCTATCCGGTGCTGCGGCGCGAGTACGCGGCGCTGATGGGCGCGGCGCCGGCGCCGGCTGCAGCGGCGGCGCCGCAACGCCGCGGCTGGTTCGGCCGCGCGCCGCCGCCGCCGGTCGCCGCGCCCCACGCCGGCCCCGATGCGGCCGTGAGCCACGTCTCGTTCGACGACGCGTCGGCGTTCGCCGAGCGCCTGTCGGCCGCCACCGGTCAGGCCTATCGCCTGCCCTCGGAGGCCGAGTGGGAGTACGCCTGCCGCGCCGGTGCGCGCGGCCGCTTCGCCTGGGGCGATGCGATCGACGCCGGCAAGGCGGTCTACCGCCACGGCGACGGCGCGCCGGCCGGGCCGACGGCGCCAGGCGCGCACCCGCCCAACCGTTTCGGCCTCTACGACATGCACGGCCTGGTGCGCGAGTGGACGCTGGATCTCTGGCGCGAGTCCTACGAGACGACGCCCGCCGACGGCGCGCCGGCGCTGGACGGGCAGGCCTCGATGCGGGTGGTGCGCGGCGGCGCCTGGTCCGATCCGCCGGCGCTGCTGCGCGCCTCGGCGCGGGGACGGGCGACGCAATCGGTGCGCTCCGAGGCCATCGGTTTCCGGCTGCTCAGGGTTCTGGAATAGCGGAGGGCGGCATGGACGACGAAGACCTGGCGGCGATCAAGATCAGGCTGCAGGCGCTGGAGACCCTGGTCGCCTTCCAGTTCGCCGCCCAGCACATGCAGACGCCCGACCCCGCCGCCGCGATCGGCCGTCTGCGCGAGCTGCTGGTCGACCGCGCGGCCGAGATCCCGATGCCGGGCCTCGACCCCAGCCTGGCGGACCGCGCCCGCACCGAGCTGCAGCAGACGCTCGACCGCATCCTCGCCCTGCAAGCGCAGCTGCCGCGGCGGCTGGTGGACTAGGGTCGGTTGTGGGGGGGATTGCATCAAACCCTTCCCCCTCTGGGGGAAAGCGGCGCGAACCTCGCGAAGCGAGGGAGCCGCCGATGGGGGCCGCTGCCGCAGAAGACTCCCCCCATCGGCGAAGCGCGCTGCACGCGGCTCGCCGCTTTCCCCCGCCAGCGGGGGAAGCGTTCCCGTCCGTCCCTCCTTGGATCGCAGGCCCGGCCTCAAGCGAGCGGCAGCTCCAGGGTCAGCCGGTTGCGGCCGGCGCGGCGGGCGTAGCCGGCGATGCGGCAAAGGCTGACAATCAGCGCAAGGCCCGCGCCGCCGCCCCGCTCGCGATTGGGGCCTTCGAAGGTGGCGGCGCGCGGATCGAACGGCCGGCCGGCGTCGCTCACCGACAGGCGGACGACCGCCCCGCTGAGGCGAAGGCGCAGCACGATGCGGGCGTCCGGCTGCGCGCCGCCGTGCTCCACCACGTTGGCGACCCACTCCTCCACCACCACGGCCAGTTGGTCCGCGACCGTGGCCTCGAGTCCCGCGTCCGCTGCGAAGCCCCTAGCCAGGCGCAGCGCGGCGGAGACGGCGGCCGCGTCGGCCCGCAGCCGTGCGCCGGCCTCGGCTTCCGGTTCGGGGCGGAACTGAGCTATGTCTTGACCCTTGTCGAAGGGAGGCGCGGATGCGCTGGGGGTCGGGGCAGGATTGCTGATGGCGGCCGCGCTGTCGACGGCCGCCGTGGCCAGCGCCGCCGAGATCGGCCGGATCAAGTCGGTGGTCGGCGCCGCCTCGGTGATCCGCGGCAAGACCGTGACGCGCGCCGCGGCGGGCCAGCTGCTGCAGACCGGCGACTCGCTCAAGACCGGCGCCGACGGCCGGATCGGGATCACCTTCGTCGACAACAGCCGTTTCGCCGTCGGTCCGAACAGCACGATCGCGCTCAGCAAGTTCGAGTTCAACGACACGACCCACGTCGGAGCGTCCTTGACCACCGTCAGCCGCGGCGCGCTCGCGGTCGTCTCCGGCCAGATCGCCAAGGAGAACAAGGACGCGATGCAGGTGCGCACGCCGACGTCCGTGCTGGCGGCGCGCGGCACCCGCTTCGTTGTGCAGGTCGGTTCGTGAGGCCGCTGGCGATCCTGGCGCTCTGCCTGGCGCTGGCGGCGTGCGCGAGCGAGCGCGTCGCGCTGCTGAACGCGGAGACGCCCGGCGGGTCGGCCGGCGCGGTGGCGGTGCTGGATCCGGTAACCGGCGCGGAACGCGGGCAGCTGACCCAGGCCAACACCGAGACCAGGCTCGGCGGCGGCGCGGTGCAGGCCCGGCCGCTGAAGGCTGACTTCGACGCCCTGCTCGCGGTGATGCCGCCGCCGCCGCAGGTGTTCACGCTCTATTTCGTCGAAGGCACGACCCAGATCGCGCCGGACTCGATGGCCACCCTGGACCAGCTCCGCAAGATCGTCACGCCAACCTCTGACGTCCAGATCACCGGCTACACCGACACCACCGGCGACGCCGCCAGCAACGACCAGCTGTCGCTCGACCGCGCGATCGAGGTCCGCGCCGCCCTGGTGCAGCAGGGCCTGCCGGTGGGCAACGCCCGGGTGACCGGGCGCGGCCAGCGTGACTTGCGCGTGCCGACGGGCCCCGGTGTCAGCGAACCGGCCAACCGCCGCGCCGAGGTGATCATCCGGTAGCGGGCTGACGCTCAGACCGTAACCCCTCACCCTCCCACGCCTGCGGCGCGGGCCCCTCCCTCTCCCTCCGTGGTGGGAGAGGTGTGTATCTTACCTCTTCCGTAGGGAGAGGGAGGGGCCCGCGATGCGCCAGCATCGTGGGAAGGTGAGGGGTTACGCTCTAACCGCGCGGGAGGCGGACGGCGAGGATGGTCAGGTCGTCGCTGGCCTCGGCGCCGGCTTCGAAGGCCCGGACCGCCGCGGCCACCTGGTCCACCATGGCGGCGGCGGTCGGGGCTGACGCGGCCCGGCCAACGGCCGCCAGCAGGTCCGGCCGGGGCCAGAGTTGGCCGTCCGGGTCCTGAGCCTCGGTCAGGCCGTCGCTGAAGACCAGCAGGGTCTCGCCGGGCATCGAGCTGGCAGCTCTCACCGCGAATAGGCGAACCACGGATCCACGCAGAGTGGCGGGCCCCCGCGCAACGCCAGCTCCCGCACCTCGCCGTCGGCGCGCGCGACCAGCGGGTTCTCGTGGCCGGCGCAGACCAGGTCGACGTGGCCGTCGGCCAGGCGCAGGACGCCGACCAGCAGGGTGAGCGCCATGTCCTGGCGGTTGTCCTGCGACAGCTCGGCGTTGATCCGCGCCACGGCGGTGGTGAGGTCGTGGTCGGGCCGCGTCAGCAGGCTGCGGGCGAGCGACTTGGCCAGCGCCATGAACAGCGCGGCGGGGACGCCCTTGCCGGTGACGTCGCCGACCAGGAAGCAGAGCCGCCCCTGGTCCAGCCTGAAGGCGTCGTAGAGATCGCCGCCGACGTTGCGCGCCGGCTGCAGCACGGCGTCGATCTCGACGTCGTCCGACAGCGCGGCGAGCTCGTCCCGGGGCAGCAGCATGCCCAACTGGATCTCGGCGGCGGCGGCGAGCTCGCCTTCGGTCCGGGCGGCCTTCAGCCGCTCGTCCTCGAGCGCGGCCCGGAGCCTCGCCTGCAGCGCGCGGCCCTCCACGAACAGCGCCGCCACCATCGCCGCCGTCGTGGCCGCGGCCGGAGTCAGCACCGGGAACGGGTCGAGCAGCAGGCCGGTCAGGAAGCCGCCCCAGCTCGCGCCCAGCGTCGCGGCGAGTCCCGACAGCTGCGGCCCCGACCAGCGCGACGAGCGGCAGCCGCGGGAACCGCCAGGCCGGCCGCCACCGCGAGCAGCACGCCCAGGCCCCATTCCGCCCAGGCCGTCCAGTCCAGCCGCCGCAGTCCCTCGCCGCGCAGGATGGCGTCCACCGCCTCGGCCTGCACGAACACGCCGTAGGTCTCGCCGCCGCGGGGCGGATGGACGACGTCCGAGGAGCCGGCGCTGGTCAGGCCCACCAGCACGATCTGGCCCTTGAACAGGTCGTCCGGCAGCCCTTTGCGGAACAGGTTCGCCGCCGATGTCGCGCGGGTCGCTCGCCAGTCGCCGAAGCGCAGGGCCAGTTCGCCGCCTGGGCGACGCCGGAACCCGCGGTCGCCGACCCGCACGGCCGCCAGTAGGCCGCCGGCCCGGATCAGGTCGATCCGGTCGGCGCCCTTGGCGATCGCGCACCAGCTCGAGCGCGAAACCCGGGGTCGGCGTTCCGGCGACGTCGGCCACCAGCGGCACGCGCCGGACCACCCCGTCGTCGTCCGGGTCGCCGTTGACCAGGCCGAGGCCCAGCGCGGCGCCGTCCAGCAGCGGCAGGTTGGTCAGCACGCGCGGGAAGGTCTCGCACGCCCCGCGGCGAGTGGCCGGAGAACTGCGCGGCGACCGGCTGCGGCGCGACGCCGACTGGTCCACGGCGTCGAACGAGTGGGCCTGCACGCCGGCGCGGGCGAGCACGACCGGATTGCGGCCGATGGTGCGGGCGAAGATGGCGTCCATCGAAGGCAGGGCGCGCACTTCGGCGGCCGCCTTCGGCGTGAGCTCGCCATAAAGGTCGGCGAACCTGGGCGGATCCAGCCGGTCCGGCTCGGGCATCAGCAGGTCGAGCCCGATCGCCGTCGCGCCGCGCCTGGAGATCTCGTCCACCAGCCGCGCCATGTAGAACCGGCTCCACGGCCAGCCGCCGACCGCGCGCAGGCTGTCGGCGTCGATCACCACGACGCGCACCTGGTGGGAAGCCGGCGGCGCGGGGGAGACGTTCTGGAACAGGTCGTACAGCGGCCGGCTCAGGCGGTCGCCGAGACCGAGGACCAGGGCCACCGCGACCAGTCCCGCCACGAGCCCCGCGAGCCGCACCCGCCCGCGGGCCGCGGCGTCAAGATCGTTCAGGGGGCTAGACCTCGACCTCGAGCCCGTCATAGGCGCAGACCACCTCGAGTTCCGGCCGCCCGCCGCGCACCAGCTTCTCGTAGCGGACGGTCTCGAAGAACATCCGCTGGATGTCCTCGTCGGAGTGGCTGGGCTCGTGGTGAAAGAGCGCCAGACGTCGGGCCGCCGCGGCGTGGCAGAGGTCGACGGCGACCACGTTGGACGAGTGACCCAGGTCCTGTTTCAGGCTCACCGTCTCGCCCAGGGAATACATGGTGTCGCAGATCACCAGGTCGGCGTTGCGCGAAGAAGGACACGAAGCCGGCCTCGGAATCCATGTCGTCCGGGCTGTGTTCCGCGTCCGTGGAGTAGACCACCGACCTGCCATGGCGCTCGAAGCGGTAGCCGACCGAACCGTGCGCGTGCGACTGCGAGATCAGGCTCACCTTCAGCCCGGCGGCCTCGAAGGTCGCCCCGGGACGGTGGACGACGAACTCCAGGCGGGCCTTCAGCGCGTCGAACGGCACCGGAAACGAGATCTCCTCCTGCTGGCGGCGCAGCGCCGCCTCGGCGTCGGGATGTCCGGAGTGGATCACGATCGTCGCGCCGGACTCGTAGGCCGGCCGGAAGTACGGGAACCCCATGATGTGGTCCCAGTGCATGTGCGACAGGAAGAAGTGATAGACGCGCGGGTGGCCTTCGGCGCACCGCCGCTGGGCGCTGAGGCCGAACTCCCGCAGGCCCGAGCCCATGTCGCAGACCACGAACGCGTCCTCGCCGCCCTCGATCTCGACGCAGGACGTGGCCCCGCCGTAGGCGCCCCAGGTGGCGAACTCCAGTTCGGTCCGCGCGAACTCGGCCGCCTCGGCGGCGTCGGCGAACTTGCGGCCGCGGGCGACGACCAGGGCGCGGACGATCCGGTTGAGGGTGGCGTCCGACCGCGTCGCCACCGGCAGGGAGCCTCGCGTGCCCCAGAAACGCACCAGCATGCTCGCCCCCTCAAGTCGCCTGGTCGACGTTGTCCACCACCGAGAACAGCATGTCGTAGCGGCTGATCGACAGGATCCGGCGCATCGCCGCGTTGGGCGCCGCCAGGTAGATCGTGATCGCCCCGTGGGCCTCGTTCTTGGCCAGCGTGAGCGCCCGCAGGCCCTTGGACGTCATGTATTCGAGGCCCGAGAGATCGATCACCAGCGGCACCGACGCGCGCACCGCCTCGCGCACGGCGTCGGTCAGCCGATGGCTGAAGTCCTTCCAGCTGTCCTCGTCGACCCGGCCCGTGGGCAGGCCGACCAGCCGCCCGCCGTCATTCCGAAGCCGCCAGTCCATGTCCGCTCCCCGGGGGCGATCCGTCCGCCGGCCAAACTGCCGCGCCGGGGCGCGCGGCGCAACCGCCGCGCCGACGCCCTGGCGTCGAATCTTCGGAACGGCGGCAGGCGGCGCCGCGCGGGTCCGGCGGTCAGCGGGGACCCAGGCGCAGCAGATAGGCGTGGGTTCCCTCCAGCACCCGCTCGTCGTTCTGGTTGTCGACCGTGGCCGCCATGCGCACCACGCCCGTGGTCCGCTGCGGCTCCAGGGCGGTGATCTCGAGCATCGGGTAGAGCGTGTCGCCCAGGTAGACGGGCCGCAGGAACCTGGCGCTGACCTCGAGAAAGCCGATCAGGCTCTCGCCGATCACGTGGGGGAACAGGCCGGCGCCCGCGGCGGTCAGCGCGGCCACGTGCAGGCCGTGCGCCAGCAGGTCCCGGTGCCCGAGCGCCGCGCAGTAGGCGCGGTCGTAGTGGATCGGGTGGTTGTCGCCGGTCAGAGCCTGGAAGGCCGAGAAATGCGCCTCGGTGATCGTGCGCGACGGCAACGGAAAGCGCTCGCCGACCTCGAGTTCCGCGAAGCCGCGGCGGCCGAGCAACGGGCGGCTGAGCGGATCGAAGGTCATCGTGCAGGTTCCGCTGGCGCGTCCGGGACGCCAACGATCGCGGCGAGCGCCGACAGCAGCTTCATCACCGAGCCCCTCGAGGGTTGCTCGGCGACTTTACGGTGTTGTGGGCGACGGCGACACCGGCTTGACGGTGGCTCGCCGGCGCGCAGGGCGCGTCAGGCAGCCTTGCGCCGCGAGCGCCGCCCGCCGGTGCGGCTGGCGGCGACGCTGGTCTTGGCGAGCGCGGCGGCGAGCGCTTCGGCGAGGCGCGAGGGGTTGATCGGCTTGGAGACGACGTCGGTCATGCCGCAGGAAAGGTAGCGGACGATCTCACCCGGCGCAGCGGCCGGGGTCACCGCGATGATCGGCACCGCGCCGACCGGTTCGGGCAGGGCGCGGATCGCGCGGGTGGCGGCCATGCCGTCCATGCGCGGCATGAAGATGTCCATCAGCACGACGTCGAATCGGCCCGACTGGGCGGCTTCAAGCGCCTCGCGGCCGTTCTCCGCCGGCTCGTGAGAGAGACCGAACTGGTCGCAACAGAGGCCGAGCATGAGGCGGTTCTCGGCAAGATCGTCGACGATCAGCACCCGGGCCCGCTCTGGAAACGTCGGGAAGGTCGGTGTGGCCGGCGCGTCGTCCGCCGCCTCGGTTACTGGCATCGTTCGGCCCTCACTCGCAGTCGCCCCCGCGCCCGCTATGTCGATTTCAGGCATGCTGGGGGCGATCCGGTTTCTCTCGCCTTAAGATCGTGGCGGGAATCTTATCTACTCGGCTGTTTTGACTCTGGAAAATGCGCGATCGGCGGTCCCGGCGGCGGCAGTTCAGGCCCTGGCGGCAGAATCCAGGATCTTGCCGGGGTTGAGGATGTTGTTCGGATCGAGCGCCCGCTTCAGCGTGCGCATCAGGGCCAGCTCGGCCGGCGAGCGGGTCCAGCCGAGGAACTCGCGCTTCTGCAGGCCGATGCCGTGCTCGGCGCTGATCGAGCCGCCGCAGCGCCGCAGCGGGCCGTAGACCGTTTCCTCCACCGCGTGCCGGGCCTCGGGGGCGCGGTCGCCGACCCCGGCGATCACATGCAGGTTGCCGTCGCCGAGGTGGCCGAACACCACCAGGCTCGAGGTCGCCGGCCAGCGCGCCGCCAGCGCCGCGCGGACCTCGGCGACGTAGGCCTCCATGTCGGCGATTCCCAGGCTGACGTCGAAGGCGAAGATCGGGGCGTTGCGGCCGGTCTGGCCGACGTCGTCGCGCAGCGCCCAGATCGCATTGCGCTCGGCCACCGAGCGGGCGATCGCGGCGTCAGCGATCTCGCCGGCTTCCAGCGCCTCGCCCAGCACGCGCTCGAACGGCTCGGCGTCGGCGGCCGCGTCGGCGCCCATGGCTTCGACCAGCACATAGTAGGCGTGGCCGTGCGGCAGCGGCGCCCGGCCGGTCGCCGGCGGCGTCGTCACCAGCTGGTAGAAGTCGGCCCACATCACCTCGAACGCCGAGAGCTGGGCGCCGATCGCCTGCCGCAGCCGGGTCAGCACCCGGGGCAGGTCGGCGAACGCATCGACGGCCAGCAGCGCGACATTGTCGCTGGCCGGCTTGGGGCGCAGCCGCAGCACCGCCCGGGTGACGACGCCCAGCGTGCCCTCCGAGCCGATGAACAGCTGCTTCAGGTCGTAGCCGGTGTTGTTCTTCATCAGCGGGTTCATCGCGCTGACCACCGTGCCGTCGGCCAGCACCGCCTCCAGGCCCAGCACCATCTCGCGCATCATGCCCCAGCGCAGCACCCGGTTGCCGCCGGCGTTGGTGGCGATGTTGCCGCCGATGGTGGCCGAGCCGCGGGCGCCGAGGTCGAGCGGCAGCAGCAGCCCCGCCGCCTCGGCCGCCTCGCAGGCGGTCTGCAGCACGCAGCCGGCCTGGACCTGCATGGTCCCGCTGACCGGGTCGATCGCCTCGACCGCGCCCATCCGCGACAGCGACAGCGCCAGGGCCCCGTCGGCGCGAACGCCGTCGACCAGGCCGGTCAGGCCGCCCCAGGGGACCACCGCCTCGCCGGCGGCGTTGGCGGCGGCGAGGATCAGGGCGACCTCCTCGGTGGAGCGCGGCCGCAGCACCGCCTTGGGCGCGCCCGTCCGGGTCCAGGGGCTGCGGCCGGCGTCGACCGCGTCCTGCCCCACCAGGACGCCGCCCTCGCCCAGCGCCTGCCGCAGATGCGCGAGCAGCTCAGTCATCCGGCGCTCCCGGACTCGGGTCTGGGGGCGACGATCGTGCAGGTGCCCTGCGCGGCGGCGACCAGGCGGCCCTCGTTCTCGACGTCGATGCGCACCACGGCCATGCGCCGGGTCATGGCGATGATCTGGGCGGTGGCGCGGCAGACGCCCTTGGTCACCGGCGCCAGCAGGTTGATCTTGAACTCGGTGGTCGCCGCCCAGTGCTTGGGCGGCATCACCGGGTACATCACGGTGCCGAGGACGTGGTCGCAGAGCGCCGAGAGGCAGCCGCCGTGCATGTTGCCGATGAAGGTCATCAGCTCCTCGGTGACCGCCATCTCCGCCACCAGGCGCCCGGGGGTGACTTCGGTGACGACGACGCCGAGAAAGCCGTCGATGCCGCCCTTGGACTTCGAGCCAACGACCCGGTCGACCCAGTCCTGCTGGAAGTGCTCGAATGTCGGCGCTTGCATGCGCGCTCCCCTGCCTAGTTCGGTTTGAACACCCCGTGCACCGGCGCCGTCCCCGGGGCCTCGCCGGCCATGGTCTGGACCAGCCGCTCCAGCTCGTCGAAGCCGGCCACCTGGCGCGGCAGGCTGGCGAACGGGTAGCGCTCCTCGACCAGCATCGCCAGCGCCGCGCGGTAGGCGGTCACATCGACGCCGAGGGCGCCCTGGATGCGCAGTTCCTTGAAGACGATGTGGTCCGGGTTGAACCCCGGGGCGCCCGGCCCGCCGCGGGTGCCGGCCACCACCACCACGCCGCCGGTGCGGGCGAGCGCGATCGCCTGGGCGAACGCCGCCGGCGCCTTGGCCGTCACATCGAGCACCACGTCAGCAAGGCCGCCGGTCGCTTCGCGCAACGCCGCCACCGGGTCGTCCGTCGCCACGTCGACGGCGAGGTCGGCGCCGAACTGCGGGGCAAGCGCGAGCCGGCTGGCGTCGCGAGGCCCCAGGCCCGTCACCATCACGAAGCCGGCGCCGGCGGCCTTGGCCGCAGCCGCGGCGCACAGCCCTCGCACGCCCGGCCCCAGGATCGCCACCACGTCGCCGGGCTTGGTCCCCGGCGCCTCGACGCCCCAGCGGATGCCGGCGCCCAGCGGGTTGAACAGCGAGGCCACCACCGGGTCGAGCGCGTCGGGAACGGGCAGCAGCATCGCGTCGGGGCCAAGGTACAGGTGGGTCGCATAGCCGCCGCAAAGGTGCGGCGGGCGCTCGGCGTCGACGAAGCCGACCATGTCCTTCAGCCCGTGGCGCTCGCAGCGCCGGTAGAGGCCGGCCTTGCAGGCCTCGCAGGTGCGGCATGACTGGAATACCTCGACAGCGACCCGCTGGCCTGCGCGCACGCCCCAACGCGCCTCCGCCCGCGCCCCGGCGACCTCCAGCACGCCGATCACCTCGTGGCCGGGAATGAAGGCGTGCCGGGAGGGCAGGTGGCCGGTGTACTGTTCGTGGTCGGTGCCGCAGAGCCCGCAAGCCTCGACGCGCAGCAGGCCGTCGTCGTCGCCGATCACTGGCAGGCCGAAGGCGCGGCGCTCGAAGCGACGCGGGGCGGCGAGCACCAGGGCCTCGGCGTTCATGCGGGAGCGTCCAGCCGGGACCACACGGCCCGCACCGCCCGCATCGCCTCCACCGCGCGCGGTATGCCGGCGTAGAGCGACAGGTGGGTCACGATCTCCTCGACCTCCACGCGGGTCAGGCCATGCCGCAGGCCTGCCGGCGCGTGCACGTCCAGCTCAGCCGTCGCGCCGAGCCAGACCAGGATGGCGATGACGACGATCGAACGGTCGCGGCGGGAGAGCTGCGGCCGGCTCCAGATTTCCCCGAACGCCCAGCGATAGGCGACGACGCCCACCTCGCCCAGCATCGCCTCCAGCCGCGCCAGGCCCGCCGCGGGATCGGGCGCCTCGGCCAGGCCGGCGACCGTCGCCAGCACGCCCGCGCCGTCGCGGTCGCGGTCCGCGTCGGATTTCTGCTCCGCTGCGGCGCGCTCGGAAAGGCGCTCGCCGCCCTCGGCGGCCAGCAGCGCCTTGTCGATCCGCCGGCTCGAGGCCATCGCCGCGGGGAACCCGGCATAGGCGGCCACATGCAGCAGGATCTCCTCGATCTCCTCGCGCGTCAGGCCGTTGCGAAGGCCGATGCCGGTGTGCAGCTCGAGTTCCTCGTCGCGCGCCTGGGCCGCGAGCACCGAGATCACCAGCAGCGAGCGGTCGCGCCGGTTCAGCTGCGGCCTGGACCACATCGCGCCGACCACGTCGAACGCCATGGCGCCCAGCGCGCCCTGGCGGCGGGCGAATCCGGTCGCGACGCGCTCCGGATCGACGTCCGGCGCGAACACCTTGAAGGTCTCGGCCGCGCTGGCGTGACGCTGCTGGTAGCTCATCGACGCGGCCATCGCCCTCTTCCCGAAGCTTGAACCGGGGCGACGGAACTATGGCACGGCCGGCCGCGATCGGAAATCGAGCCGACGGGAGCCCGGAGGCTTTAGGATCACCTCATTGCCGGCCGGAGGGCGAAGCGCGGAGTGTCGGCGATCCAGGAACACCGCTGGCGGTCCGCGTTCTTGGCTGGCCGGGACGAGCCCGGCCATGACGTGACGTGGGTGAGGTGCGTTGGAAGCGGGTTTTGACGGGAGGGCCAAAAAATCAAACCCGCCGCGGGGGATATCGCGACGGGTTTGACGATCAGTCGATCCAAGCGGGCGTTTCCTCCCCGAAACGCCGGAGACTTCAGGGCCTTGGAGGTCCTTCATGCCTCTCGCGTCAAGAAGACAACGGCAATTTATCTCTGCTGTCAACGGCGCCTGCCGCGCTCCGAGGCAAATTTGCTACCCGTTTGAACACTTCGGGGCGAATCTTGGACGTGGTGGTCAATTCAACCGCCGACTGAACGGTGTTTATTGACGAGCCCGTCAATTCGACACCTGCAACCGCGTCGCAAGTTCTTCCATGACCTCACTCGTCGGCTCGAAGACGTAGGTCGGGTTCGCAACCGTAACGGGTCCGACGCCCGCGTCCGCCAGAGCGGCGGTGGCGTCGAACACGTCGTCGCCCGCCACCAATACGCCGAATGGTCGTACCTTGGCGCCGGCCGCGACCAGCACCTGGGTCGCCGCCCGCGCCGCCGCGTCGGCCTCCGCCGGCCAGGTCAGGGTGGCGGTGCGCCGGGCGCGGGCGCGCGCCTCCAGGATGCGCAGCAGCCGGCGTGCGGCGTCCAGTCGCAGGGGGTCCCAGTCGGCGCGCAGGCTGGCGGCGAGCTGGGCCTGGCTGGAGAGGATCAAACCGTCGGCCAGCACCTTCAGCCCGTTCGCTTCCAGGGTCGCGCCACTGGTGGTGATGTCGGTGATCAGCTCGGCCGCGCCGGCGGCCGGCGCGCCCTCGGTGGCGCCGCCGGACTCGACGATGCGGTAGTCGATGATCCCGTGGCGGGCGAAGAAGGCGCGGGTCTGGTTCAGGTACTTGGTGGCGACCCGCAGGCGCCGGCCGGTGCGGGCCAGGAACAGATGCGCCACCTCGTCGACGTCGGCCATGGTGGTGACGTCGATCCAGCTCTTCGGCGCGGCAACCACCAGGTCGGCGCGGCCGAAGCCCAGCGCCTGCAACAGCAGGATCCGCTCGCCGAGGTCTTCGGCCAGCTCGCGCAGCAGGTCCTCGCCGGTGACGCCGAGATGGACCTCCCCGGAAAACAGCGCGCCGCCAATCTCGGCGGTGGACACCAGCCGCACCTCGACCCCCTCGAGGCCGTCGAGCCGGGCCGAATAGCCGCGATCGCCGCCCGCGACCTTCACCGGCAGGCCGCAGTCGGCCAGCCAGTCCTCGGCCTGCTCCTTCAGGCGGCCCTTGGAGGGGATCGCGAGGATGAGCGGACCGGTCATCGCGCACCCTCCCGCCAGGCGCGGCCGGGGCGCACCATGCAGCCCACCGCGCCGCAGGCGAGGCTGGCGCCCAGCCGGGCGAACAGGCTGTCGTAGCGCCCGCCGGCCGCCACCGGGCGGTGGTCGCCGAGCGCGGCGCTGCGCACCTCGAACAGAACGCCGTCGTAGTAGCCGAAGTCGCGGCCAAACGCGGTGGTCAGGCGCATGGCGGCCTCCGGCGCGCCTTCGTCCTTCAGCGCCGCAAGCCGGCGCGACCAGCCTTTCAGGGCGGCGTCGAGTTTCGCCCCGCCAGGACCCGCGAGCCTGGCGACCGCCTCCAAGGCGGTCGCGGGCCGCTCGGCGATGGCGAGGAACTTGCCGATCAGGGAGGCCTGCTCGGGGGTCAGGTCTGGCGCACGGGCGACGGCCGCGCGCTCGGCCAGCCGGTGGACGATCTCGGCCGCCGAGCGACCGCCGGCGGGCTCGATGCCGGCCAGCGCCCAGAGATCCTGCAGCACGGCGGCCGCCTCGGCCTCGGGCAGGCCGGCCAGCAGCGCCGAGAGCCGGTCGCCGGCCGGCGCCGCGGGGCCTGGCGCGGGGGCGGTCTCCGCCCGCTGCAGCGCCTCGCGCAGACGTCGCGGGCTGGCGAACGCACGCTTGATCCGAGCGGCCAGCGGCTCGGCCAGTTTCAGGGTGTCGACGAACGCGCCGAACAGCGCCACGTCGCCGAGTTCGAGCGTCAGGTCGGTCCGCCCGCCGGCGGCCGCGGCGCGCCAGGCCAGGCCGGCGATCTCGGCGTCGGCCTCCGGCGCGGCGCCGGTCTCGAACGCCTCGAGCCCGATCTGCAGGAACTCCTCGTAGGCCTCGCGGCCGCGGGGCGACGCGCGGAACGCCTTGCCCTCGTAGAAGTAGCGCCCGCCGGCGTGGCCGCTGTCGATGTGCAGCCGCGCAGCCGGGATGGTGAAGTCGGGGCGCAGCGCCGCCTCGGCGCCGCCGTCGGCCTGCACCAGGATCAGCCGCTCGCGCATCGCCTCGCCGGAGAGGTCGAGGATCAGGCCGAGCGGCTGGGCCACCGGCGGGTCGATCGGCTCGGCCCCCAGCTCGGCGAACGGGGCGCGGACGGCGGCCAGCACGTCGGGCGGGATCGGCGGCTCGATCCTCATCGCGCGCGCCCCACGATGGCGCGGACGGTCGCCACCAGATCGGCGCGGGCGGCGGTGACCTGCCCGGGACGTTCCTCGCGCCAGGCCTTGTTGTCGGCGACGCCGGCGGCGAGCTGGCGGCCGAGGTCTAGGTCCTTCACGGTCACCTGGCCGGCGGCGATCTCGTCCTCGCCGAGGATCACCGCGGCGGGGGAAAGCCGGCGGTCGGCGTACTTCATCTGCGCGCGCATGCCGGAGCCGCCGAGATAGACCTCGGCCGGCAGGCCGGCGCCGCGAAGCTCGGCGGCGATGGCGAAATAGTCGGCCATCCGCGCCTGGTCGAACGCGATCACGACGACCGGCCCCCGGGCTTCCGCGACCTCGCCTCGGCCGGCGCGCCAGCGCTGCCGCCAGGCGCGAGACGCCGAACGAGAACCCGGTCGCCGGCACGCGCTCGCCGGTGAAACGGGCGACGAGATCGTCGTAGCGTCCGCCGCCGCCGATCGAGCCGAAGCTGACCGGCTGGCCGTCGTCGCCCGTCTGGCCCAGCAGTTCGGCCTCGAACACCGCGCCGGTGTAGTATTCCAGCCCGCGCACGACCGACGGGTCGAACAGCGCCTGGTCGTCGCCGATCCCGAACGCGGCCAGGGTCTCGCCGATGCGCGCGAGCTCGGCCAGTCCCTCCTCGCCCTCGGCCGAGCCGCCGATCACGTTGGCGAGGCGGCCCAGTGTCGCGGCGCGCTGGCCCTGGCCGGCGGAGACGAACGCCAGCACCGCATCGGTCGCGGACGACGTCAGCTCGGCGCCGCGGGTGAAGGCGCCGGACTCGTCCTTGCGGCCGGCGCCGAGCAGCAGCTTCACCCCCTCGAGGCCGAGGCGGTCCAGCTTGTCGACCGCGCGCAACACCGCCAGCTTCTGGCCCTCGGCCGCGACGCCGGCGGCGGTCAGCAGGCCGTTGAGGAGCTTGCGGTTGTTGATCTTGAGCACGTAGCGCCCCTGCGGCAGGCCGGCGGCGGCGAAGCCCGCGACCGCCATGGCGACGATCTCGGCGTCGGCCTCGGGCCGCGCGGAGCCCACCGTGTCGGCGTCGCACTGCACGAACTCGCGCCAGCGACCGGGTCCCGGCTTTTCGTCGCGCCAGACCTTGCCCCAGGCGTAGCGGCGGAACGGCTTGGGCAGGGTTTCCCAGTTCTGCGCGACGAACCTGGCCAGCGGCGCGGTCAGGTCGTAGCGCAGCGCCATCCATTCCTCGTCGTCGTCGCGCAGGGCGAACACGCCCTCGTTCGGGCGGTCGGCGTCGGGCAGGAACTTGCCGAGCGCGTCGGCGTATTCGAACGCGCCGGTCTCCAACGCCTCGAAGCCGTAGGACTCGTAGACGCCTGACACGGCTTCGAGGATGCGACGCTCGGCGGCGAGCGCGTCGGCGCGGCGGTCGACGAAGCCGCGCGGCGCCCGCGCCTTCGGTCTGTTGGGAGCGTCGGTCATGGCCGCGCGCTTAGCGGCTCGGCCCGTCGCAGGGCAAGGCTGAAGGGGATGTCCATCCGATATTCGTCCTCTGCAAGGGAACGCCGGATGGTGCAGGATCGCCCCGTCCGGCCAGGCGGCCGCGGGGCGGGAACGTCAGCGCTGCGTCAGGCCAAGCGCGTCCGGACCGGCCCGCGGCGGGTCGGGTGATGCGCGTGATGGTGTCGAACGCAGCTCATGGCGCGGCTCTATAGCCGGCAAATCCTGACGAAGCCATGAACCAATTGCGCAGGCGGCTTTCGCCGTCCGATCGCCGCCAGACCGACGTCAATCCCTCATCGCCCCGCCGACGCCATCCAGAGCCGGTGCAGGTGATTTAAAGGCCCCAACATCGGCCTGCGTACGTTGATCGTCTCGACGAACTTGACCCCGATGAGGCCGCCGGCCCGCCAGATCACTTCGCAACGATGAGCGGCGCCGTCCCGCACATTGATCAACCATCCCAGGCGCGGCACGATCACCCCGGGCCCCACCACGACGCGCGCGCCGAGATCGGTGAGGTCGCGGATCGTGCAATCCACTGTCATCGCGGGGTGTTCGAAGACGAACTTGCCGTTCAGCAGCGCGCGCTGGCGCGCTCTGCGACGCCGTTCGCTGGCGGGTGGCTCTTTGCGCACCCCTACTTTCCCCGAAAACCAAAACTCTACAGGAACCGTCGGCACTCGCTCTAGGGTGATTCGACCCGGTCAACGCACGGCGTCCTGGCGATGCGGTCCGCCGAGCGGGTGCGGCCTGTCGCCCCGAGGTCACGAAATCAGCTTCCCCAACGACCACCGCCCGCGCAAGGTCGCCGCCTGGGCCGCAAGGCCCGGCGCGGGCTAGCCGCGGGGCGCCGGTCGTCGGGGGGAACAATCGTGAGATCTGTCGCGTTCGTCATCGCCGCCGCTTTCCTGATGCTCGCGGGGCCGACTCTGGCCAGCGGCGACAAGTCCGACGGGCGCAGGCTGGGCCTGTTCCTCGACAGCCTGCAGGTTGAGAGCCGCTGGCCGGCCGGCGTCCACGTCGACTGGGAAACCGGTCTGCCGGACGGCAGGGTCGAGCATTTCGAGGGCAAGCACACCCACTGCAGCGCCTTCGTGGCCTCGGCCGCAAAGCAGCTTGGCGTCTACATCCTGCGTCCGCCCGAGCATGGCCAGACGCTGCTGGCCAACGCCCAGTACGACTGGCTGCGCGACGAGGGCGCGGCGCACGGCTGGCGGCCGCTGCCCGACGGCTACGAGGCGCAGCGCGCGGCCAACCGCGGCTTCCTGGTGGTGGCGAGCTACAAGAACCATTCGGGCGACAAGCCCGGCCATATCGCGATCGTCCGACCCAGCGGCCGCACTCGGGCGGAGATCCTGGCCGACGGCCCGCAGATCATCCAGGCCGGCGGGCGCAACTACAACAGCACGACCTTGCGGCAGGGCTTCGCCGACCATCCCGCCGCGCTGGAGGCCGGCGAGGTGCGCTACTACGCCCACGACCTGCCTTAGGGCGGACTCGCCCCCGAACGCTTCGCCGTCGCCGTCACTGGAGTCAGGCGAGCGCGTTTGCCCCAGGGCGCCTCTTGCAAATGCGGCGCGGACGGTGAGTGATCGCCAGTCACCAACACGGCCGCGGCCAGCAGAGGGGAACGGCGATGAGATTCGGGATCTTCTACGAGCACCAGCTGCCGAAGCCCTGGAACGAGGGCGACGAGGCGCGGCTGTTCCACCAGGCGCTGGAGCAGGTCGTGCTCGCCGACCGGCTCGGCTACGACTACGCCTGGGAGGTCGAGCACCATTTCCTGGAGGAGTATTCGCACTCCTCCGCGCCGGAGGTGTTTCTCAGCGCCTGCGCGGCGCTGACCAAGACCATCCGCGTCGGCCACGGCATCCGCCAGGTGATCCCCAACTACAACCACCCGGCCCGCACCGCCGAGGGGCTGGGCACGCTGGACATCATCTCGAAAGGCCGGCTCGATTTCGGCATCGGCGAAGGGCGCGACGCGGCTGGAGCTGGGCGCCTTCCACATCCCGGCCAAGGAGAAGCGGGCGATGGCGATCGAGGCCGCCCGCGAGATCGCCAACATGATGGTGATGGACCCCTACCCCGGCTACGAGAGCCCCAGCTTCTCGTTCCCGTGCCGCAACATCGTGCCCAAGCCGGTGCAGAAGCCGCACCCGCCGATGTGGATGGCCTGCACCAACCGCGACACCATCAAGGTCGCCGCCTCGATCGGCGTCGGCGCGCTGGCGTTCTCGTTCGTGAACCCGGAGGAGGCGCGGACCTGGGCCGAGATCTACTACGGCATCATCAAGTCCGATCAGTGCGTGCCGATCGGCCATGCGGTGAACGCCAACATCGCCATGGTCTCCAACTTCTCGGTCCACCACGACCGCGATGAGGCGATCCGCCGGGGCCAGGAAGGGTTCGAGTTCTTCGGCTACGCCGTCAACGCGCTGGTGGCGCACGACGCGACGCCCGGCCGCTCGACGCCTGTTCGCCGACTTCCAGGCTTCCCGCGCCCGCAGCGACGAGGAAATCATCGCCGCCCGGCGCGGCGCCGAGCGCAACGTCAACGGCATCGGCACCCCGGACGACATCCGCGAGCACATCCGCGCGTTCCAGGCCGCCGGCGTCGACCAGGTGATCTTCCTGCAGCAGGCCGGCCGCAACAAACACGAGCACATCTGCGAGTCGCTGGAGCTGTTCGCCGCCGAGGTGATGGGCGAGTTCAAGGCCGAGGTCGAAGAGCGCGAGGCGAAGAAGGCCGCCGAATTGGCCCCCTTCATCGCCGCCGCCATGGCGCGCAAACCATGGATGCAGCCGCTGGCGGACGAGGATATCCCGGTGGTGAAGGCGTCCGTCCAGCGGGCGGTGATCGGGCAGTAGCGATCCAGCCGGTCAGTCAGCGCGGCTTTCGGAAAACCGTGTCCAGGTAGGACACGCCCGGCATCAGCGCGTCGTCCGGGCCGAAGATCGGCGTTGGACGGGCGCTGGGTCGCATTCGAAACACTGGCTCGAAGCCAGCGCTCGCGGGCGCATCGCAGAAACGGAAGTTGCTGTAGCAGATCGCCAGCAGCCCGCCCGGCTTCAGGCAGCGCGCCAGGTCTTTGACGACCTCGGCGAAACCCTCGAAGCGGATCGCATGCGGGCCGTCCGTCAGCCTGCGTCCCCCCTCGTCGCGCAGGACGGCCATGCAGAAGATGGCGTCATAAGACGCCGCTGGCTCATTCTCCGCCGAGCCCGCGGTCTCGAAGCAGAGACCCGGGTCCGGCGACCGCGCCAGGCGGGCGCGGGCCGCCGCGATGGCGCCAGGGTTGATATCGATTCCCTTGATGAAGGCGCGGGGGAAATGGCGTCGGAGCGAGAACACCTCCTCGCCGGTCGAACAACCGAACGAGAGGATGCGCCCTTCGCAGCCCCGTCCGAGCTGGGACTGGACGAACGCGAAGACGCGCGGGTAGCGATCCTCGCGGGTGTAGTTGGAGGGCTGAAACGCGTCCGGCGGCCGTCGCAGCTTCAGCCACAGGACGCCGCGATAGGGCCTGTCCGACGCAAAGCGCCAGAGGGCGCTGAACGCGCGCGTGACGAACCCCCGGCGCACCGGCTCGGCCGGTTCGGGATGCGTGGGCGGCGGCCTCAGCAGCTCGCGACGGCCTCAGAATCCCGCCATTCGCCGCTGACGCTGGTCCAGCGCTGGCGGCGCGGGCCGGCGGAAGCGTTCCGGGTTGGGCTCGGCCAGGATCTGAGGGAACTTGTCGGCGTTGATGAAGCGGTCGGTCCAGTTGGTCGTGGAGGTGACCCGTTCGACCGCTCTCTTGCGCTGCTCCAGCACCTCGGGCGGCGTCAGTCGGCGCGGCATCATGCAGACCAGGCTGATCGCCCGCATCAGTTCGGCCTTCGCCTCCGGCGGCTCCAGGCTGGCGCTGCTGCAGTGGATCGTCCGCGAGTTCCAGAGCAGCATGTCGCCGGCCTCCATGTGGCACATGATCGGCGGCGTGCCGGCCAGCAGCGGATCGTCGGCCGGGAAGCGGAAGTGGTCGACCTCGAGCGGGATCCGGCCCAGGCGTACCGGGTAGGCCTCGGGGATGGTCGCGAAGCTCTTGTGCGAGCCGGGGATCAGCACGTTGCCGCCGGTGGCGGGCGAGGTCGGCAGCAGGTTCACCAGGCCCTGCACGCACTGCATGCCGGGGCGGGTGATCGGATGCTGGTCGATGTGCAGCCACGAGCCGCCGCGGTTGGTCTTCCACGATTCCTTCAGCGCCCAGGGCCGCCACAGCGCCATGCCGTCGAAACTGACCAGCAGGTCGTCGTCGCCCCAGACCGCCGCGAACACCTGGCTCACCGCGGGCACGCCGCGGATGAACCATTGCGCGGCGCTGTGGCCGATGCCGTGGCCGGGCAGGATGCCGCCGTGCACGGCGGTGGGCCAGCGGTCATCGTCCCAGGTGGTCCAGTCGCGGCGGTCGACGCCGGTGCCCAGGCCCTCGAGATAGTCCCAGGTCAGATCCAGCGCCGTGGCGCACTCGTCAGGCGACAGCGCGCCGGCGATCACGACGTAGCCGTGCTCGCGCAGGTAGGCGACGCTCTCGGCCGATCCTGGCGCGAGGCGCGGGGCGTGGACGTAGGTGGGCTCGATCCGCCCCGGCCCGGTCGGCTCGACATCCGCGTCGCGGCGCGCCTTCGCGGAAGGGGCCCGTTCGTCGATCGACATGGGGTCGGTCCTCTCTGCTGGAGCCAGCTTTGCGGTACACCAGTCCGGGGCGCCTCGCCAGCAACGCGTGACCTGCGAGCGTCAGGCCCGGCCCATCGAGAAGATCGGCGCGAAGCAGCCGAGGATGAGGCGGCTGGCGTCGAACGGCGGCGACCCGGACCCGTCCAGCCGCCCGTCCGCGTGCATCTTCGCTTCGGCGGCGTAGAAGCTCTCCTTGTCGGGCCAGACTTGCCAGGAGAACACGATCTTCTCGCCGTCCTTCGCGGCGACCGCGCGCCGGAAGTCGGTCTGTTTGCCGGCGGGAACGAAGTCCTCCCAGCTCTCGACGATCTCCAGGCAGCCATAGTCCTTGAAGATCCTGGCCCCGTTCTCGGCCCACTGCCGGTAGGCGTCCATCTTGTCCGCGGGGACGGGGATGACGAGGCCGGCGACGTACATGGCTCAGGCTCCTTCTGTCGGCTTCACGAGGACGTTTCCAGTCGCCTCCGGATGTCCCGGTAGGCGGCCGCGACCAGTTCGTTCAGCGCCGCGTGGTTCACGGGCTGCCTTGGCGGTCCGGACGAACCGCTCTAGGGTATTTGTGAGTGAATATTCATTCGTAAATTAGGTCAAGATGGCTCGTCCACGTCGGATCAGCGATGAAGGCGCGCTGGCAGGGGCGCTGCGGGTGATGTTCCGCAAGGGACCCGCAGAGTTCACGCTGGCGGCGGTCGCGGCCGAGGTGGGGATCGCGCCGCCGACGCTGGTGCAGCGGTTCGGCGACAAGCGGGGCCTGATCCTGCGCGCCCTCGCCCAGGATAACGGCGCGTTCGCCGCCGCGATCGCCGAGGCGCCGCGGACGCGCGGGCGGGCCGCGGTGCTCGGCCTGTTCCGGCTGCTGACCCCTGACATCGAGGACCCGGATGTCCTGGCCACCGGCCTGCTCTGGCTGCGCGAAGACTTCCGCGATCCGGCGCTTAACGCCCTGGCCCGCGAGCGCTGGCGGATGCTGCGCGAGGCGGTCGCCGAACGGCTGCCGCCCCTGCCGGTGTCGCCGGAGCTCGCCGCTCGGCTGATCGAGGCGCAGTGGCAAGGGGCGTTCAACCAGTGGGGTTTTTTCCGGGAGGGGCGGCTGCCGGATTTCGTCGCGGAGTCCCTGGAGGCCTGGTTCGACCTGGCCGAGGGCCGCCCCCGCTGAAAGACGCGCGGCGCTGGGCCGTTGGCCTCACAGCATCGACGGGATCACGCGGTCCGGGGGTTTGTGGCCGTCCATCCAGGTGCGGATGTTGACGATCACCTTCTCGCCCATGTCGACCCGGCCCTCGATCGTGGCCGAGCTCATGTGCGGCAGCAGCACGACGTTGGGCAGCTTCAGGAGCTTCGGGTTCACCGCCGGCTCGTGCTCGAACACGTCGAGGCCGGCGCCGGCGATCTCGCCGGCCTCCAGCATCGTCGCCAGCGAGCTCTCGTCGATGATCTCGCCTCGGGCGGTGTTGACCAGGATCGCGTGCGGCCGGATCAGCTTCAGGCGCCTCGCCGACAGCAGGTGGTAGGTCGCCGGCGTGTGCGGGCAGTTGACCGAGATGAAGTCCATCCGCGCCAGCATCTGGTCGAGGCTCTCCCAGTAGGTCGCCTCCAGCTCCTCGGCCAGGCGCGCGCCGACCGGCTTGCGGTTGTGATAGTGGATCGACAGGCCGAACGCGCGGGCGCGGCGGGCCAGCGCCTGGCCGATCCGGCCCATGCCGATGATGCCGAGCCGCTTGCCGCCGATCCGCCGGCCCAGCATCCAGGTCGGCGACCAGCCGTGGAACTCGCCGCGGTGGATCACCTCGGCCCCTTCGACCACCCGGCGCGAGACGGCCATGATCAGGCCCATGGTCAGATCGGCGGTGTCGTCGGTCAGCACGCCGGGGGTGTTGGTGACGGTGATGCCCCGGTCGGTCGCCGCGGTGACGTCGATGTGATCGACCCCGGCGCCGAAGTTGGCGATCAGCTTCAGCTTCTCGCCGGCGGCGGCGACCACCTTCGCATCGATCCGGTCGGTGATCGTCGGCACCAGCACGTCGGCGCGCTGGACCGCCGCCGCCAGCGCCGCCGCGGTCATCGGCTTGTCCTCGACGTTGAGCTCGGTGTCGAACAGCTCACGCATCCGCGTCTCCACCGGATCGGGGAGCTTGCGGGTGACGACGACTTTCGGCTTGCGGACGGCCATGGGCGACCTCTAGCAAAGGCCCAGAGCGGGGCCAAGCAACCCGGGGCCAAGCAAGGGTGGCATGGGGCGCAAGTCCAAGCGAGCGATTGCCGGCGCCCTGGCCACGGTTATTTTGCCTGGCGCGCTGCTGGCCGCCTGCGGCGACCGCGGCGGCGAAGGCGCCGACTGTCCGGTCGGCGTGAAGCAGCAGACGCCCTCCGGCTACTGCGTGCCGCGCTACCTCAGCCTGAAGCGCGGCGAGGTGTTCGGCCGCAAGGGGCCGGGCAAGGACTACGCGACGGTGTTCGTCTACCACGCCCGCGGCCTGCCGGTGCAGGTGGTGGACGAGACCACCGACTGGCGGCGGATCTGCGATCCGGACGGCGGCGCGGTCTGGGTGGCCAGCGCCATGGTCGACGGCCGGCGCACGGTGATGGCGACCGGCCAGGCCGCCGTGCCGCTGCGCAACGGCCCGTCGGACACCGCCGGCGCCAGCGCCTATCTGCGGGCCCGCGCCATCGCCGATCTCGGCCGCTGCAAGGGCGGCTGGTGCGAGGTGAGCGCCGACGGCGCGCGCGGCTGGGTGAAATCGTCAGAGGTCTGGGGTCTGGCGCCGCAGGCCCAATGTCGTTGAGGCGGAGCGCGGCGCCTGCTAGGGCGGGCGCATGACCGCCAAGAACAGCTACGCTTACGACGAACTGATCGGCTGCGCCCGCGGCGAGATGTTCGGCCCAGGCAACGCTCAGCTGCCCTCGCCGCCGATGCTGTTGTTCGATCGGATCACCAAGATCACCGACAAGGGCGGCGCCAACGACCTCGGCTACATCGAGGCCGAGTTCGACATCGACCCCTCGCTCTGGTTCTTCGACTGCCACTTCCTGGGCGACCCGGTGATGCCCGGCAGCCTGGGCCTCGACGCCATGTGGCAGCTGGTGGGATTCTTCCTCGGCTGGATCGGCGGCAAGGGCCGCGGCCGCGCGGTCGGATGCGGCGCGGTCAAGTTCGGCGGCGAGGTGACCCCCGACATCAAACTCGTCACCTACAAGATCAACATGAAGCGGGTCATCAACCGGCGGCTGGTGGTGGGCATCGGCGACGGGGTGCTGGAGGCCGACGGCAAGCCTATCTACACGGCGGAAGACTTGCGCGTCGGGCTTTATCAGCGATCCTAAGGCAGAGCCGGGAACAACGGATCATGCGTCGCGTCGCCATCACAGGCTTCGGCATCGTCTCGTCCATCGGCGTCAACGCCAACGAAGTGGTCGCGTCCTTGCGCGAGGCCAGGTCCGGCATCGTCGCCGCGCCCGAGTACGCCGAGCTGGGCTTCCGCTGCCAGGTGCACGGCAAGCCGCAGCTCGACTGGGAAAGCATGGTCGACCGCCGCGCGGCGCGGTTCCTCGCTGCCGGCACTGGCTACGCCCACATCGCCATGGAGCAGGCGATCGCCGACGCCGGCCTGACCGAGGCGGAGATCTCCAACGAGAAGACCGGCCTGGTGGTCGGCTCCGGCGGGCCATCGACCCACGCGATCGTCGAGGCCGCCGACATCGCCCGCGCCAAGGGCGTCAAGCGGATCGGTCCGTTCGCCGTGCCCAAGGCGATGAGCTCCGGCCCGTCGGCGACGCTCTCGACCTGGTTCAAGATCAAGGGGATCAACTTCTCGATCACCTCGGCCTGCGCCACCTCCACCCACTGCATCGGCGTCGCCGCCGGCGAGATCGCCTGCGGGCGCCAGGACATCGTCTTCGCCGGCGGCTGCGAGGAGCTGGACTGGACCCTCTCCAGCCTGTTCGACGCGATGGGGGCGATGTCGGCCAAGTTCAACGACCGCCCGGCGGTCGCCAGCCGCGCCTACGACGCCGACCGCGACGGCTTCGTCATCGCCGGCGGGGCCGGGATCCTGGTGCTGGAGGCGCTGGACCGGGCCAAGGCGCGCGGCGCCAGGATCTACGGCGAGATCGTCGGCTACGCGGCCAACTCCGACGGCCACGACATGGTCGCCCCTTCCGGCGAGGGCGCGGCGCGCTGCATGCGGCTGGCGATGGCGGACGCCGGCGGGCGCAAGATCGACTACCTCAATCCGCACGGCACCGGCACGCCGGTCGGCGACCTGAAGGAGATGGAGGCGGTGCGCGAGGTGTTCGGCGCCGACGTGCCGCTGATCTCGTCGACCAAGTCGATCACCGGCCACAGCCTGGGCGCCGCCGGCGCGCAGGAGGCGATCTACTGCCTGATGATGCTGGGCGGCGGCTTCGTCGCCGAGAGCGCCAACATCGAGACGCTGGACCCGGCCTTCGCCGACCTGCCGATCGTCCGCGAACGACTCGACCGCTCGCTGGAGACGGTGATGTCCAACAGCTTCGGCTTCGGCGGAACCAACGGCTGTTTGGTGATCAGCCGCGTCTGACGGCGCCAACGGCTGCCTGGTGCTGGCGCGCGCCTGACGGCGAGCGCGCGTCAGGCGATCAGCCGCGCCAGCTCGAACGCGACGGCGGCGGCCAGAGCCCCGACGATCAGCGTCTGCACCGCCGACTTGACCATGCCGACTCCGGTCAGCCGCCCCTTCACGCCGCCGAACAGCAAGAGCGCCAGTGCGGTCGCGCCGACGGACACCGGCAGCGCCGCGTTCACGGTCGGCAGCAGGATGTAGGCGGCGAGCGGGATCATGCCGCCGACGAGGTAGGACCCGCCGATGGTCACCGCGCTGAGCGGCGCGCGCTTCGGGTCGGGCCGCTCGAGCCCCAGCTCGAAGCGCATCATGAAGTCGGTCCAGCGCCCGGGCTCCGCCGAGATCGCGCTCGTGACGGTCTCCAGCGCCTCCCCTGCCAGACCCAGACCTCCCAGCGCCTGACGCACCTCGTCGCGCTCGCGCTCCGGCAGCTCGCGGATCTCGCGCTGCTCGCGGCGGACCTCGCTGTCGTAGTGCTCCTGGTCGCTGCGCGCGGCGAGATAGCCGCCGAGGCCCATGGCGATCGCGCCCGCGGCGATCTCGGCCAGGCCCGCGGTGACGATCAGCTTGCTGGAGCTGACGGCGGCGGAAAGGCCGGCGGCGAGGGCGAACGGCACCGTCAGGCCGTCGGCCATGCCGATCACCACGTCCCGCACGGTCTGCGAGCCGGTGAAATGGCGTTCGATGTGCGGCGTGGCTGGCATCGGGCTCCCCCTACCTGCGAGACTGGCGCTTGCGTGCGCTTCGCTCATTGCGCTGAATCAACCGGCGCTGGGCGCGCGCCCACGGCTTGCCCCCGCGCGCCGGCCCGTCCACAAAGCGGCGCTTTCAGCAACGAGGATAGTCCAGCCATGGCCGAAGCGTTCGATCTGCCCAGGGGCGAGCTGATGCGCGGCAAGCGCGGCCTCGTGCTGGGCGTCGCCAACCAGCAGTCGATCGCCTGGGGCATCTCCGCCCAGCTGGCCGCGCAGGGCGCCGAGCTGGCGTTCGGCTACATGGAGATGAACGAGAAGCGGGTGAAGCCGCTGGGCGAAAGCATCGGCGTCAAGGCCTACGCCACGTTCGACGCCTCGCAACCCGGCTCGATCCCGGCGGCGTTCGGTCAGGTGGCGAAGACGTTCCCGACCCTCGACTTCGTGGTCCACGCGATCGGCTTCGCGCAGCGCAGCCAGATCGGCGGCTCGTTCATCGACAACGCCGACCGCGCCGCCTTCCTGCAGGCGATGGACATCTCGGTGTTCAGTTTCGTCGAGGCCGCGCAGTGCGCCGCGAAGATGATGGGTCCTGGCGGCTCGATCATCACCCTGACCTACCTCGGTTCGGAGCGGGCGATTCCGAACTACAACACCATGGGGGTCTGCAAGGCGGCGCTGGAAGCCAGCGTCCGATACACCGCCCGCGACCTCGGCCCGCGCGGCATCCGCGTCAACGCGGTCTCGCCCGGGGTCATGCGCACGCTGTCGCTGGCCGGCATCCAGGGCGGGCGCGCGCTCTACTCCAAGGGCCGCCTGTTCAGCGCGCTCGGCGAGGACACCTCGATGGAGGGCGTCGCCGGCTGCGCGCTCTGGCTGCTGTCCGACCTTGGCCGCTCGACCACCGGCGAGGTGGTGCACGTCGACGCCGGCTTCCACATGATGGGCCTGCCGTCCGAGGAGGAAGCCGCGCCGGCGGCCGCCAGTTAGGTCGGCGCGTACGCCCGCACGAACCGCCGCGCCGCTTCGCGGGCGAGACTCGGGACGCGTTCGGCCGTCAGCCGTGTCGGCAGGCCGAGCAGCGCCTCCAGCTGGTGGTTGGCGATGACCATGCCGACGAAGAAGTCCGCCGCCTGGGCCGGATCGTCGATCGCCAGGCGACCGGCGGCGGTCTCGCGGCGCAGGAAGTCGGTCAGCGGGCTGCGCGAGGCGCGGAACCCGGCAGGCAGGGCCGTGCGGACCAGCTCGGCGTCCTGCCCCGCGCTGGCGATCAGCAGACGGATCATCGCGACGCCGCGGTCGATCATCACGGTCCGCAGCAGCATCTCGGCGTAGGCCGCCAGCGTCTCCAGCGGCATCGCCTCGGCGCCCGGCAGCGTCAACGGGGCCGAGATCGTCTTCGCGCGACGCTCGATCAGCGCCCGCACCAGATCGCCCTTGGAGCCGTAGTGATTGTAGATCGTCTGTTTGGAGACCCCCGCCCGCTTCGCCACCTCGTCGAGCGGCGCGGAAAGTCCGCGTTCGAAGATCACGTCCGAGGCGGCGTCGAGGATGGCCTCGTTCTTGACCCGGTCGATCTGGCCGGCGAGGCGGGGCACTACGCGGCTCCCGGCGTCGGCGCGTTCGCCGGACGGGCGGCGGCTCGCCAGGGACGGATGGTCGTGCAGAGCGCCATGTCGGTTCGAAGATAGGCCGGTCAGGGGGCGGGAGCCAGTCAAGCGGCGCAGTAGGGTGATGCGCACGCTTGCACAAGGCCGCGGTGGCTCGCATAGCAGGCGCGCCATGGGCGACGCGCTCGATGCCGACGTAATCATCGCCGGCGCCGGCTTGACCGGCGCCACGCTCGGCCTCGCCGTCGCGAGCGCCGGCCTGAGGCCGATCCTGGTCGATCCGCAGCCGTTCGACGCCCAGGTCGCGCCCACCTTCGACGGCCGCGCCTCGGCGATCGCCTTCTCCAGCTTCCGGCAATGGCGGTCGCTGGGCCTCGGAGCATCGCTCGAGCCGCACGCACAGCGGATCGAGCAGATCCTGGTCACCGACGGGCGCGGCGCGGGCGCGTCTTCGGCCGGGCCCGGTCCGGCCTACCTGCGCTTCGACGCCGCCGAGATCGCCGGACGCTCGGCCGGCGAGCCGCTGGGCTACATGCTGGAAAACCGCATGAGCCGCGCGGCCCTGGCCGAGGCGGTGATCCGCGCCGGGCTGACGGTGCTGGCGCCGGCCAGCGTGGCGAAGGTGGCGTTCGGTCCCGCGCTCGCCGAGGTGACGCTGGCGGACGGCCGGGTGCTGCGCGCGCCGCTGGTGGTCGGCGCCGAGGGCCGCGGCTCGGTGGCGCGCGAGGCCGCCGGCATCGAGACGCAAGGGTGGAGCTACGGCCAGAGCGGCGTGGTGGCCACCGTCCACCTGGAGCGCGACCACCAGGGCGTCGCGCACGAATACTTCCTGCCGAGCGGCCCGTTCGCGATCCTGCCGCTGACCGAGCAGCGCGCCAGCCTGGTCTGGACCGAGCCCACCCGCCGCGCCGAGGCGCTGCGCGGCGCCCGGGACGAGGTGTTCCACGCCCACCTGCGCCGCCGCTTCGGCGACTTCCTCGGCCACGTCGAGGCGCGCGGGTCCGCGGTTCGTCTATCCGCTGTCGATCCAGCTGGCGACCGACCTGGTGGCGCCGCGCCTGGCGCTGGTGGGCGACGCGGCGCACGCGATCCACCCGCTCGCCGGCCAGGGCCTGAACCTGGGGCTGAAGGACGCCGCGGCGCTGGCGCAGGTGCTGGTCGAGGCGGTCCGGCTCGGCGAGGACATCGGCTCGGAGGCGGTGCTGGCGCGCTACGCCCGCTGGCGGCGGCTCGACAATATCGCCGTCTCGCTGGCCTGCGACGGCTTCAACCGGCTGTTTTCCAACGATAATCCGATCCTGCGGCTGGGCCGCGGCGCCGGCATGGCGCTGGTCAACCGCCTGGGGCCCGCGCGCCGCTTCTTCATGCAGGAAGCCGGCGGCGCGCTGGGGGACTTGCCGCGGCTGCTGAGGGGCGAGGCGCTGTAGCGCCCCCTCCCTCCCCCTCGTGGGGAGGGACAGACCGCGAAGCGGTCAGGGTGGGGGAGTCGGCCGCCGCGCCCGCCCGTTGTCTGTGTGCGGCGTCGCACACCCCCACCCGTCCGTCGCTCCGCGACGTCCACCCTCCCCACGAGGGGGAGGGAAGCTCAGTCCAGCAGCCGGGCTTCTTCCGGCAGCATGATCGGCACGCCTTCGCGGATCGGGTAGGCCAGACGGGCGCCCTCGCTGATCAGCTCGCGCCGTTCGCGGTCGTAGGTCAGCGGGCCGCGGGTCACCGGGCAGACCAGGATCTCCAGCAGTCGGGGATCGATATCGGCGTCGTCGTTGGCGGGATCGCTCATGGCGCGTCTCTACTGCAGCGGCGGCGGCTCGTCATCGTCGGCGGCGGCGTCGATCTCCATCAGCGCCGCCAGCACCCGGCCGCGGTCGGCCAGCGTCGGCGCCTCCAGCAGCGCCTGCTTCTCCGGCGGATCGAGCGGCAGGCCCATGGCCAGGCTGTTGATCAGGGCGCCGGCGGGCGCCTGCCGCGCGGCCTCCCACTCCACCTCGAGTCCCTTGTGGTCGAGATAGCGCCGCAGCACCCGCAGGAACGCCGGACGGTCGATCACCAGCTCGGCCGGATCGTCGTCGAGGTCGCGGGCGAAGCGGTCGAAATCGGGCTTCACCTGGCGATAGGGCGTCGTGGCCGTCAGCTCCTCGCCGGCGGCGAAGCGGCAGATGCCGGTGAGCGTGATCATGTAGCGGCCGTCGCCGGTCTCGGCGTAGGCGGTGACGCGGCCGGCGCAGCCGACCTCGGCCAGATTCGGCCGCGCCCGCTCGCCGGCCCGGGTCTGGATCATGCCGATCAGCCGGGCGCCGCTCATCGCGTCGTCGACCATGTTCAGGTAGCGCGGCTCGAAGATCTGCAGCGGCAGCTGGCCGCCGGGCAGCAGCAGCGCGCCGTCGAGCGGAAACACCGGGATCAGCGCCGGCAGGTCGGAGACCCTGCGGTAGCCGGCCGCCATCGCCCCGCTCCTACGAGAACAGGATCGAGGAGAGCCGGCGCCGGCCGTGGCGGGCGACCTCGGATCCCTGTCCCGCCGCCTCGAACACCGTCAGCAGCTGCTTGCGCGCGGCCCCGTCGTTCCACTCGCGGTCGCGCTCGATGATGGTGAGCAGCTGGTCGGCCGCCGCCTCGAACTGGCCGCGCGCCGCCAGCGCCTTGGCCAGCTCGATCCGCGCCTCGTGGTCGTCCGCGTTGCTGGCGATCCGGCGCTCGAACTCGGCGGTGTCCGACGGCGCGCTCTCGGCCAGCGCCAGAGCGGCGCGCACGCTTTCCAGATCGGCGTTCTTGGCGTCCGCCGGCGCCATCGCCGCGACCTCGGCCGCGCGCTCGGTGTCGCCGCCGGCGAGATAGCAGCGCGCCAGACCGCCGATGGCGGCGAGATTGTCCGGCTCGGCCTGCAGCACCTGGGCGTAGGCCTGCGCCGCGCCGCCGGTGTCGCCCAGCTCGAGCGACTCCTTGGCCATCGCCAGCAGCTGGTCGGCCTCGGAGCCGGCGCCGCCGCCGGCCTGGACCAGCCGGTCGATGAAGGCCTTGATCTGGCTCTCCGGCACCGCGCCCATGAAGCCGTCGACCGGGCGGCCGTCGACGAAGGCGTAGACGGTGGGGATCGACTGCACGCGCAGCTGGCCGGCGAACACCGGGTGCTTGTCGATGTCGATCTTGACCAGCTTGACCTTGCCCTTGGCGGCCAGCACGGCGCGCTCCAGCGCCGGACCCAGCGTCTTGCAGGGGCCGCACCAGGTGGCCCAGAAGTCGACGATCACCGGCTGTTCGCGCGAGGCGTCGATGACGTCCTTGGCGAAGCCGGCGTCGCTGCCTTCCTTGATCAGATCGCCCGCCTTCGGACCCGGCGTCGTCTCGCCGATCAGGGACATCGGTCCTCCTTCAAAAATCCAGGCCTCCAACATGGGACCGGACGCGCCCGGCCGCAACGCTGGCCCGCGGTGGCGCGGTTCTAAGCGACGGCGGCGAAGTCGACGATCAGAGGCGTCACGCCGACCGCAGCCAGGAAGCGCCGGAAATCCGCCTGCGATATGGCGGTGGTCGCGGTGTTGGTCAGCGGATGGAAATTGACCGGATCGGCGGCGGCCAGTCCGGCGTCGAGCACGAACCGCACGCGGTGGTCCGCATCGTTGATCAGGCCGAACGCCGTCACCGAGCCGGGCGTCACGCCCAGGGTCTCGGCCATCCGCTCGGCCGAGCCGAACGACAGCCGTGCGGCCCCGATCGCCTTCGGCAGCGCCTTCAGGTCGATCGCCGCGTCCTGCAGCGCCGAGACCAGCCACAACTGGCCCTTGGCGTCCTTCAGGAACAGGTTCTTGGTGTGGCCGCCCGGCAGCGCCGCCTTGATCGCCTCGCCCTCGCCGACGCGGAACACCGCCGGATGCTCCAGCGTGCGGTGCGCGATCCCCAGGGCGTCGAAGAAGGCGAAAAGGTCGTCGCGGGTCTTCATGTCCCCTCCGCTGTCTCCCGCGAAGCGGGGCGTAAGTTTTAGCCACGGAAAACACGGAAGACACGGACGAGGCCCCGCCAATGTGGCCTTTCCCTTTTCCGTGCTTTCGGTGTTTTCCGTGGCCAACCCTTCCCTCGGCCAGGGTCAGGCCCGCTCGCGCGGGGAAAGCCAAGCGAGGCAAGCGCTTTGACGCCAAGCCCGCGCGCCCATTAGACATCTCCCCGACCCCTCCGACCGGACCCATCGCCCATGCCGCTGCTCGAATGCTACCCGATGAGCGCCCGTCCGCCGGACATCGTGCCGGGCCGCCCGCAGCGTGGCTGGATGGATCGTTTCACCGAGCGCCACCCCTACCGTTGCCTGCCGATGTCGATGGCCAACACCAGCGGCTGGGAGCTGCTTTGTCCGGTCGGCTTCACCGCCGAATGGAACGGCGGCCTGGGCGCCGAGGACCTGACCGTCACCCCCGACCATCCGTTCCCGGATTTCCACGACTTCGTCCGCAGTCACTTCGCCCACGGCGTGCTGACCTTCCACGCCGGCTACCTGTTCCGCACGCCGGAGAACTGGTCGATGTGGGTGATGGGGCCGCCGAACCACATCAAGGACGGCATCCAGCCGCTGGTGGGCCTGGTCGAGACCGACTGGCTGCCGTTCCCGTTCACGATGAACTGGCACTTCACCCGGCCCGGCAAGGTGAAGTTCGCCAAGGGCGAGCCGTTCTGCTTCATCACCCTGGCGCAGGACCGCCAGCTGGAAAGCTTCGAGCTGGTGCAGAAGCGCCTGGAGGCCGACGAGAGCCTGTTCGGCCAGTACGAGGCCTGGCGCAAGCAGCGCGACGACTTCAACAAGGCGCTGTTCCGCCGCGAGCCGGAGGCGGTGAAGGCCGCCTGGCAGCGCTACTACTTCCGCGGCGAATTCCCCGAAGACACCGGCACTGCGCCAACGACCCACGCCAACCGCCGCCGCTTGAAGCCGGTGAAGCTGCGGTTCTAGTTCTCCTCCACCGCGCAGCGGGGGAGGTGTCGCTCGGCGCGTGAGCGGCGAGTGACGGAGGGGGCGCAACACCCCCGGGGCCGCCGCCCGTCACAGCTTTTCTATCGCCCGCCCGGCGCGCCGCGGCGGCCAAGCCACCGCTAACGACCGCTGATAACGGTCCCCGCCCGCCACCCGCGCCCGCGCGGTCGTCCGGCCGCCCTCAGCTTTTCTGCAAACTCACGATGGCAAAGACCGGGATCGATCCACGAGCGGCGCACGCCAGCAAATCCCCGTCAAGCGCGTCCGCGCGCTCGCCAACGCCCGCCTTGCAAACGCGTGGCCCTCTGCAATAAGCCCCTCCTTCGAAAAAGGAGCGGTTCTGCCGCTCCGGAGCGCGGGCGTAGCTCAGGGGTAGAGCACAACCTTGCCAAGGTTGGGGTCGGGCGTTCGAATCGCCTCGCCCGCTCCATTTTTCCTAGAAAATACAGCGTCTTGCGGGCACCGAAAGGGGCCCGCTCGACCGTCTGCGCACTTGGGGAAGCGTGAGGGAAGCGCGGGCGCTGATTTGGAGACGGCGGCCCTCTGGCAATGTCCGTCGCCGTAAGCCCAAACGCGACGCACCCCGCGCGGCGTTTACGCGGATCAGCAGCTTGTCACACTGCCCGAAAGCTGCCGTTCCGAACGTCTGCTATGGGGGTTAGCTGCCGTTGTCTTCCTCGCCGAAAGCGGACCTCGGGGTGGAGAGGCTTTGACGAGAAAAGGACCAGTCGACCCAAGATTGGCGCGGCCGCTGCCTTCAGGGTCGCAGGCCCTCACCCACAAAGCCACGCAAGGCGGCAAAGTATTCGTCGGGAGCGTCAAGGTGGATGAAGTGCGAGGCTCCGGGGAATCTGAGGCGTGTGAGTGGTGCCGCGAGAAGCGCTCGCTCCAGAGCGTCCTGGTAGACGGGCGGCGTGATCGGGTCCTCGTCCCCGCCGAGGATCAAAACGGGGCTGGTGACTTTGGCAAGGTCCGCACTGAAGTCGAAAGGAGGCGAGCGCCAGTCCGCGAAGAACTTCATCGCCACGGCCGGATTCATGCGTTGGCGCGCATTGAGCTCGTGATCGACTATCCGGCGCATTGTATAGAGAGGCCGGCAGATGGTCATGAAATCCGCCAGCGTCTGAGACGTTGCGCGTCCGAGGTCCAGCGAGGCGGCAAAGGTGTCGGCGGCAACATCACCACCCTGCTGGCGAAACCCTTCAATCGAGGCGGCAAGGTCCAGCCGCGGGCCAGTGCTCGCCAGTACAAGCCTCTCGGCGTGCCCGGGATGTCTTGTTGCATAGGACTGAGCGATGAAGCCGCCGAATGAAACTCCGAACACGATGGGGCGCTCGAGTCCGAGCGCATCACAGAGCCCCCGAACATCGTCGCCCCATTGCTCGTAGGTCCAGAGCGCCGGGTCTCCAGCCTCGCTACGCCCGCAACCCCGATGATCATAGAGAACGACCTGGGCGACGTCGGCGAGTGGGCCGATCATGTCTCGCATGTGCGCATGATCGGATGGTCCGCCATGCAGCGCCACGATCGTCGGACGCTCCAGCATGCGGGGTCCATCCGGCGCGAAGTCTTGATCCGAGGACCTCAACGAAAAGCCGAACTCCATTCACCAAGACGAACATGGCCGCCTCCGCGCCTGAGCGTCTTGGCATAGCAGTCCGGCCCACCGCGCCGCCAGCCGCGCGGGCCGCGACACGCGCTCGATGTCGTGTTGACGACGGCTTTGGGGTCGGAACCTGCCGTTGGCTCCACGCCCGAAACCGGACGTTGGCGCGCCGCTGTATTGGCTTCGTCGTCGTAGGTGACCCTTAGGTCATGGTCCAAGCTTGCTTGGCGGGATCGGTCCAACCTCAAAGGCGACCCGACCCATAAGTTATTGAAATTGCGGAGGGTGGAGTCCAGACTTCAGTGTCGGCCAACAATTTGTTCAAGGCCTAGAACTGCCTAGCTCTCTCGATGAGGGAGCTAGGGACTCCTGTGCGTTCAGCCCAGTTCGAGGCCTTCCAGGTCGCCCGTCTCGCGCCATTTGGCCATCAGGGCGTTGAAGGCGTTGATGCCCGGCGCGTAGGCGCTGGCGCCGAGGCCGCCGGAGCCGGGTTCGCCGAAGTGGCCCTCGTTGTTGTAGTAGCCGGGCGTGCAGGTCTGCGAGGAAGCGTGCGGCGACCACCGCCAGGCGCTTGATCTCGGCCACCCACTCGGTCTCGGCTTCTTTCGGTCGGCTGCGAGTAGCGCGCGCCGCGGTCCATCACCTGCTTTGATGATGTAGCTGACGTGCTGGGCCTGGTCGTCGAGCACCGAGGTCAGGTTCACCGAGCCGCCGTTCTGCGACATGCCGAGGAGGAAGCAGTTGGGAAAGCCGTGGCTGGAGAAGCCGTGGTAGGTCTTCATCCCGTCGGCCCAGTAGTCGCTCAGCGTCTGGCCGCCATGCCGACCAGGTCGTAGCCGGCGCGCCGGGTCCAGGCGGTGCCGACCTCGAAGCCGGTGGCGAAGATGATGCAGTCGACCTCGTACTCGACGCCGTTCGCCACCAGCCGCGTTCTTGGTGATCCGCTCGACGCCCTGGTTGTCGCAGGTGTCGATCAGCTTGACGTTCGGGCGGTTGAAGGTCGGCAGGTAGTCGTCGTTGAAGGTCGGCCGCTTGCAGAACTGGCGATACCAGGGCTTCAGCGCCTCGGCGGTGGCGGGGTCGGCGACGGTTTCGTCCACGCGCGCTGCGGATGCCGTTCATCTTCTCGAAGTCGGCGATCTCGATCAGCAGCGCGGCCTCGCGCTTGGAGATCGTCGGCCCCGCGCCTGGCCTTGGCCGCGCGGCTCGAGGTTGCGGAAGATGTCGGTCCAGCCGTCGTTCACCAGGTCCTCTTCGACCGGCACGCCGATGACCATGTTGTTGAAGTTCTCGCGCCGGGCGCGCTGCCAGCCGGGCTGCAGGCTCTGCGCCCACTCGGCGTCGGTGGGCTTGTTGCCGCGCAGGTCGACCGACGAGGGCGTGCGCTGGAACACGTAGAGCTGCTTGGCGCTGGCGCCGACGTGCGGCACCGACTGGATCGCGGTCGCGCCGGTGCCGATGATCGCCACGCGCTTGTCGGCCAGCTTGGTCAGGCCGCCAGCGTGACTCGCCGCCGGTGTAGTCGTAGTCCCAGCGGCTGGTGTGGAAGGTGTGGCCCTCGAAATCCATGATGCCGGGGATGGCCGGCAGCTTCGGACGGTTCAGCGGGCCGGTCGCCATCACCACGAAGCGGGCGCGCATCTCGTCGTCGCGATCGGTCGAGACGATCCAGCGCGCCGCCGCCTCGTCCCAGCGCAGCTCCGTGACCTTGGTCTGGAAGCAGGCGTTGTCGTAGAGATTGTAGTGCCTGGCGATACGCTGCGAGTGCTCGTAGATCTCGGGCGCGAAGGAGTACTTCTCCTTCGGCATGTAGCCGAGCTCCTCGACCAGCGGCAGGTAGCAGTAGCTTTCGATGTCGCACTGCGCGCCGGGATAGCGGTTCCAGTACCAGGTGCCGCCGAAGTCGCCGCCCGCCTCGATCACGCGGATGTCCTGGAGGCCGGCTTCACGCGCCCTGGCCCCCATCAGGAGGCCGCCGAAGCCGCCGCCGATGATCACCAGATCGACGTCGTCGGTCAGCGGCGGGCGGGTGAACCCCGGCTCGACGTAGTGGTCTTCGACGAAATGCGCGAAGCGGCCCTCGACCTCGACGTATTGGGCGTTGCCGTCGGCGCGGACGCGCTTGTCGCGCTCGCGCTGGTACTTCTCGCGCAGGGCGTCCGGATCGAAATCCAGGGCCATGGCGCCCGCGGCGCTCGCGTCATCCATTGCCTTGCTCCCCGACGGCTTGGCGCCTCGCTCAGACGCCTGATTCAGGGCAGTCCACGTTGGCCCCCGCAAGGGAAGTCAACTTGCCTGCACGCCCTATCGCCAGACCCTTCGCTGTGGTTTCAATCCGCCATGTCCGGGGTGGCGGGATGACGGGGCGGCTGGCGGGGAAGACCTGTCTGGTGACGGCGGCGGCGCAGGGGATCGGGCGCGCGGCGGCTGTGCGGTTCGCCGCGGAAGGCGCGCGGGTGGTCGCGACCGACATCAACGCGGCGGCGCTGGCCACGCTCGAAGGTGTCGAGGCGCGGCGGCTGGACGTGACCGACGCGGGCGCGATCGGCGCGCTGTTCACCGAGATCCCGGCGTTCGACGTGGTGTTCAACGTGGCCGGCTATGTGCACCAGGGCTCGATCCTGGACTGCGGCGAGGAGGACTGGCGCTTCTCCTGGGAGCTCAACGTCACGGCCATGTTCCACGTCTGCAAGGCCGCGCTGCCGGGGATGCTGCGGCGGGGCGGCGGTTCGATCGTCAACATGGCGTCGGTGGCTTCCAGCATTAAGGGCGTGCCGAACCGGTTCGCCTACGGCGCCACCAAGGCGGCGGTGATCGGGCTCACCCGCTCGATCGCGGCGGACTTCGTGGGCCAGGGCGTGCGCTGCAACGCGATCTGCCCCGGCACGGTCGAGACGCCGTCGCTGGCGGAGCGGATGGCGGCGCTGCCGGGCGATCCGGAGGAGGTGCGGCGCGGCTTCATCGAGCGCCAGCCGATGAAGCGCCTGGGCCAGCCCGGCGAGGTCGCCGACCTCGCGGTCTACCTGGCCTCGGACGAGAGCGCCTTCACCACCGGCGGCGTCCATGTGATCGACGGAGGCTGGACCGCATGACGTCTGCGCTGCGCCAGAAGGTGCTGGTGCTCTACCTGAAGAACTCGGCGCTGGATTCGCCGGTGCTGGGCTGGGCGCGCTACGACGGCTCCGGCGAGACGCTGCACATGGCCGGCGACGACGACACCCCGCCCTACGCCACCGGACTCGACGCGCTGAGGGACGGCTGGCGCCTGTTCCAGGCCTCGCAGCTCTTGCCACACCCCCGCGGCGAGGAGTTCGATCTGGCCTATCTGAAGTACGAGTTCTTCTTCGAACAGATCGTCGAGGCCAAGGCCCAGCCATGAGCGAGCTACCCCTGCTGTCGTCGGCCCAGATGGCGAGCTTCGTCGCGCGCGGGTTCCTGCGCTTCGACGCCGCCGTGCCCGCCGACATCAACGCGCAGTTCATGGCCGAGGCCGGCGAGGTTCCCGAGCTCGCCGAGGGCGGCAAGATCATGCAGGTCTATGGCGAAACCCTGGCCGTCCAGCCGCATCCCCGAGGTGGCGGCCGGCACGCCGCTGGCCGAGGCCTATGCGCCCGGCAGCGCGGTCGCGCGGCTGCTGGGCCTGCCGCTGGTGCGCGGGGCGCTGACCAGCCTGCTGGGGGACGCCCCGGTGTTCGACCACCACTTCCTGCACGTCACCTTCCCGCCCCGCTACTACGCGGCGGCCGAGCGCGAGAACGTCTCGCAGCACACTCACCAGGATTCGACGATCGACCCCCGGCTCTCGTTCGACGTCCAGGTGATGTACTACCCGCACGCGGTCACCCGGCCGATGGGCGGCACCCGGTTCATTCCCGGCACGCACCTGCGCAAGGTCAGCGAGGTGGCGCTGGGGCGCTACCAGAACATCGTCGGCCAGCAGCACATGGTCTGCGAGGCCGGGACGCTGCTGTTCCTGCACCACGGCGATCTGGCACGGCGGCGGGGTCAACCTGTCGGACCGCACCCGCTACATGTTCAAGATCCGCATGCACGCCAGCGGCTCGCAGGTGCGGCGCTGGAACGTGGACGACCTGCCGCGCCCGAACGCGCAGCGGCCGATCTTCTTCCGCAAGTCCGCGCCGGCGCCGGACACGGTCGAGGCGATCCTGACCAGGCCCGAACCCTGGTTCGAGCAGGACACCGGGCGGCTGGAATACGTCAACCGGATCAAGCTCTGGCGCTATCTGACCGACGATCCGACCTACGACGCCGACTACTGGCTGACGCGGCTGGAGACGCCGGCGCCTGGACCTGCCTACGCCGGAGATCCGTCATGAGCTTCGCGACCCCGATGGTGCTGAGCGGGCCGCTGCGGCGCCCGCGGCAGATGCTGGCCGAGCAGGAGTACGGCGGCCACACCTCGATCCACGACGACGCCACCGCCGAACGGCTGGGCTTGCGCGCCGGGCCGATCGAAGGGCCGACCCACTTCAGCCTGTTCCCGCCGCTGCTGGCGCAGATCTGGGGCCGGGCCTGGTTCGAGCGCGGCTGCATCTCGGCGCACTACCAGAACATGGTGGTCGAAGGCGAAGCGGTGCGCGCGTTCGCCGAGGTTCCGCTGGCGGGGGCGGCGAAGACCCGGGTCTGGGCCGAGAAGGAAGACGGCACGCCGGTGCTGGAGGCCAGCGCCAGTCTCGGCCCCGACGATGGCGAGACCTTGCTGGAGGCGCGGATGGCCGCCCTGCGCCCGCCCGAACGGCTGCTGATTCTGGCGGACCTGCGGGTCGGCATGACCGGCGCCGCGGACGAGCCGGTGCGGATGGACGCCGGCCAGCACATGGGCGCGCTCTACCCGTTCTCGCTGGCGCAGAAGCTCGAGGTCATCACCGAGACCTCGCCCTGGTACTCGGACGCCGCGGCCTCGCCCTGGGGCCGGCCGATCATCCCGCTGGAGATGATCAGCGTGCTGGCCGAGTACTCCAGCGGCTCCGCCCGCTTCCCGGTGAAGGGTCCGGCCGTCGGCCTGTTCGCCGACCAGGAGATCCGCGCTGGTCGACGGGCCGCTGTTCGTCGGCGAGGACTACCTGATCCGCCGCGAGATCGTTGCGCTGGCCGAGAGCCGGCGCACCGAGTCCTACTGGGTGCGCTCGCGCATCTACGATGCGGCCGGCGCCACGCTGAAGGCGGTGATGCTGCTCAACCACGCGACGCTGAAGGACTCCTACGCAGGCTACCAGGCGCCGGCGGCGGGCGAGGGCTGAGGCGGCCGCCTCGCTCGCCTTGACCTCGCCGCGCCCGGCGCGGACAACCGGCGCATGGCCGACGCCCGCAATCCCTCCGACACCGCCCGCAACGCCCAGGTGATCACCGCGGTGGTCGTCACCGGCGCGGCGCTGGTGTGGCTGGGGCCGATCCTGACGCCGCTGGCGCTGGCGGTGTTCCTGATGCTGATGATCGACGCGATGGCGCGCGACCTGCACGGCCGCCTGCGCTGGCTGGGCCCCGACGCCTCGCTGGCGGCGGCGATCACCACCTGCATCCTGGTGTTCGCGGCGGTGGTCTACTTCATCGCCGGTCACGCCGCCGGGTTCGTCGGCAAGCTGGTGGTCTACCAGCCGCGGCTGAACCTGCTGCTGCAGACCATGTCCCACAGCCTGCACGTCCGCATGCCGCGCACGGTGGCGCAGCTGATCGCCGGCATCGATGTCGGCCGGACGCTGCCGTTCGTCGCCTCCGGCGTCCAGACCCTGGTGCAGAACGGCGTGCTGGTGCTGATCTACCTCGGCTTTCTGCTGGCCTCGCGCCGCGGCTTCGAGCGCAAGGCGGTGCGGCTGTTTCAGGGGCGCGAGGGGCGGCACGAGGCGCTGCAGGTGTTCCTGCGGGTGCGCGACTCGCTGGAGCGCTACGTCTACATCCAGACCGTCTGCGGCGGCTTCATCGCCATCGGCGCCTGGTGCCTGATGATGGTGATCGGGCTGGAGAACGCCTTCTTCTGGGCCTTCCTGATCTTCGTGATCGGCTACATCCCGATCGTCGGCGCGGCGATCGGCATCCTGGCGCCGGCGCTGTTCGCCCTGCTGCAGTTCCCGACCTACTGGCAGGGCGTGGTGCTGGCGCTGAGCCTGCTGGCGCTGTCGTTCATCATCGGCAACATCTTCATGCCGCGCATGCAGGGTCGGAACCTCAACGTCGATCCGGTGATGGTGCTGCTGTCGCTGGCGTTCTGGGGCGCGGTCTGGGGGGTGACCGGTATGTTCCTTTCCACGCCGCTGACGATCCTGGTGATGGTGATCCTGGCGCAGTTCGACGGCTCCCGCTGGATCGCCGTTCTGCTGTCCGCCGACGGCGATCCGCACAGCCTCGGCGCCCCGCCGAAAGCGCTTTCGCTGGCGCGCTCACAGAAGAGTGAAGCGCCTGCCCTTTAAGGTTGAATACTTCGCCTACATCTATGCGTGGTTCGGACCTCCCCCATGCCCGGACGAACGGTCCGCCGCCTCTGACCAGTAGCGCGGGCCGACAGGAGAGCGGTCCTCGCCGTAAGCGAGGGCGCGTGCCTCGCGCCGCCGGACCCCCCGCCGGCGGCGCTTTGCTGTTCGCGTCGCGCCGCGGCGACAGCCAGGACCGCCCCGCGGGACTACAATCGAGCCTCCGACCGTCCTGGCCGACATAGACCTTTGATCGTTCCGGCGTAGGTTCGCGCACACATGATCACCAAGACCGACGCCGCCGCAGACGCCGACCCGCTGCTGGCGGCCTTCCTCGCGGCCCTGCCCGGCAAGCCGGCGAAGCCGCCGGCCGGCGCGGAAGCGTTCCTGCAGGCGAGCGCCGCCGACTACCGTCCCGACGAGCTGCCGGGTGTCAGCATCGCCGATCTGGCCGCGCGCGCCGCCAGCTTCTGGGCGTTCGTCCAGGCCTCGACGGGCGAGACGCCCGACATCCGGATCGGGGCGGCGCTCGGCGCGGACGGCCGGGAACTGGGGGCGGACCTGATCGAGATCGTCCAGCCGGACGCGCCGTTCCTGGTCGACAGCGTGATGGGCGAGGTGGTCGCCGCCGGCGCCGGCATCCTGGCGATGTTCCACCCGATCGTGGAAACGCCGGCCGGCCGCCGTTCGACGATTCAGGTCTGGATCGAGCCCGCCGGCGACGACGCCTGGCCGCACCTGGCCGAGGGCCTGCGCACGACGCTGGCGGACGTGCGCCTCGCCGTGGGCGATTTCGAGCCGATGATCGCGCTGATGGACCGCACCATCGCCGAGCTGAAGCGCGCGGCGCCGACGGCCGATCCCGCCAGTCTCGAGGAAGACCTCGCGTTCCTCGCCTGGCTCGACGCCGGTCAGTTCGTGTTCCTGGGCGCCCGGTCCTACGACTATCCGCGCGACGCCGCCGGCGACTACGCGGCCGAGGAGCCCGAGGTCGTCGCCGGCTCCGGCCTGGGCCTGCTGCGCGACCCGAACCGCTTCGTCCTGCGCCGCGCCAACGAGCCGGCGATCCTGTCGCCGCAGATGCGCCGGGAACTGGCCAAGGCGACGCCGCTGCATGTCGGCAAGTCGAACCTGAAGTCGGTGGTGCACCGGCGGGTCTACATGGACTACGTCGGGGTCCGTCGTTATGGCCCGGACGGCAAGCCGAGCGGCGAGACCCGCTTCGTCGGCCTGTTCACCGCCCAGGCCTACGACGAGCCGGTCCGCAACGTGCCGCTGGTGCGGCGCAAGATCGACCGGGTGATGGCGAGGGCCGGCCAGGCGGTCGGCTCGCACAACGCGATGCGGCTCGCCAACATCCTGGAGACCTACCCGCGCGACGAGCTGTTCCAGGCCTCCGAGGACGAGCTGCTGCAGATCGCGCTCGGCGTGCTGCACCTTTCCGACCGGCCGCGGGTGAAGCTGTTCGTCCGCGCCGACCCGTTCGACCGCTTCATCTCGATCCTGTTCTATGCGCCGCGCGAGCGCTACGACGCGCGGCTGCGCGAGGCGGTCGGCCAGCTGCTGGCCGAGGCGTTCGGCGGTCACGTCGCCGCCTACTATCCCAACTACTCCGACGCGCCGCTGGCGCGGGTGCACTACATCGTCGGCGTCACGCCGGGGCGCCACCTCGACCCCGACATCGCGGGCCTGGAACGCTCGATCGCACAACTCGCGCGGACCTGGACCGACGACTTCGAGACCGTGGTGCGCCGCCGCGCGCCGGCCGACCAGGCCGCGGCGATCCTGGCGGTGTGGTCCGACGCCTTTCCGGCCGGATACCGCGACCGCTACGGCGCCGCCGAGGGCCTGGCCGACCTTGCCGCCGCCAGCCGGCTGGGGCCGGACGCGCCGATCGCCGTCCGCGCCTTCCGCCATGCGAGCGACAGTCCGCGCAGCTTCCGCTTCAAGCTCTACAACGAGGGCGATCCGCTCGCGCTCGCCGACGTGCTGCCGATCCTCGACAACATGGGCCTGAAGGCGCTTTCCGAGGAAGGCTTCGCGCTCAACCCGGCCGCCGCCACCGGCGAGCGCCGGCGGGTGTGGGTGCACGAGTTCGCCCTCGACGATCCGCGCGGCGAGAAGCTGAGCTTCGAGGCCGTTCGGCAGGTGTTCGAGGACGCGTTCCTGGCCATCTGGGCCGGGCAGGCGGAGAGCGACGGCTTCAACCGCCTGGTGCTCGAGCGGTCGCTGCCATGGCGCCAGGCGGCGCTGATCCGGGCGCTGGCGCGCTACCGGGTGCAGTCGGGGCTCGACCCGACGCCGGCGGTGCAGCAGCAGGCGCTGAGCGACCACCCGGAGGTCGCGGGCCTGATCCTCGAGCTGTTCCGCCTGCGGCTCGACCCCGGACTCGATCTCGACGACGACGCCCGCGCCGACAAGGTCGCGGAGACCCTGGCCGGAATCGAGGAAGCGCTGCAGGCGGTCGACAGCCTCGACGCCGACCGCGCCCTGCGCCGCCTCGCCGCGCTCACCGCCGCGATCCAGCGCACCAACTTCTACCAGCCTGGCGCGGACGGCCGGCCCAAGCCCTACATCAGCTTCAAGGTCGCCAGCCGCGAACTGGCCGACCTGCCGGACCCCAAGCCGTATCGCGAGATCTTCGTCGCCTCGCCGGTGGTCGAAGGGGTGCACCTGCGCCTGGGACCCGTCGCCCGCGGCGGCCTGCGCTGGTCCGACCGCCGCGACGACTTCCGCACCGAGGTGCTGGGCCTGGTGAAGGCGCAGCAGGTGAAGAATGCGGTGATCGTGCCGGTGGGCTCGAAGGGCGGCTTCTTCCCCAAGCGCCTGCCGAAAGGCGGCGCGCCGGCCGAGATCCGCGCCGAGGCGGTCAGCGCCTACAAGGTGTTCCTGGACGGGCTGCTGGACCTGACCGACAACATCGACGCCGAGGGCAAGGTCGTCCATCCGGGCGGCGTGCGGGTGCTGGACGGCGAAGACCCCTACCTGGTCGTCGCCGCCGACAAGGGCACCGCCACCTTCTCCGACATCGCCAATGGCGTCGCCCAGTCCTACGGTTTCTGGCTGGGCGATGCGTTCGCGTCCGGCGGCTCGGCCGGCTACGACCACAAGGCCATGGGCATCACCGCCCGTGGCGCCTGGGAAGGGATCAAGCGGCACTTCCGCGAGCTCGGCAAGGACATCCAGACCGAGACCTTCAGCTGCGTCGGCGTCGGCGACATGTCGGGCGACGTGTTCGGCAACGGCATGCTGTTGTCGAAGCAGACCCGGCTGGTCGCCGCCTTCGACCACCGCCACGTCTTCCTCGATCCCGACCCGGACCCCCAGACCAGCTGGGCCGAGCGCCAGCGACTGTTCGCGCTGCCGACCTCGTCGTGGGACAGCTACGACAAGTCGCTGATCTCGTCCGGCGGCGGGGTCTTCGCGCGCAGCCTGAAGTCGGTTCCGCTCAGCGCCGAGATCAAGGCGCTGCTTGACCTGAAGGTCGACGCGCTGACGCCGGCGGAGCTGATCGCGGCGATCCTGAAGGCGCGGGTCGAGCTGCTCTACCTCGGCGGCATCGGCACCTACGTGAAGGCCGCCGCGCAGAGCCATCTCGACGTCGGCGACAAGGCCAACGACCTCGTCCGCGTCAACGGCCGCGAGCTGCGCTGCAAGGTGGTGGGCGAAGGCGCCAACCTCGGTTTCACCCAGGCCGGACGGATCGAATACGCGCTCGCCGGCGGGCGGATCGACACCGACGCGATCGACAACTCCGCCGGCGTCGACACCTCCGACCATGAGGTCAACATCAAGATCCTGACCGGCATGGCCGAGCGGTCGGGCCAGCTCAAGGCCGAGGACCGCGACGCCCTGCTGGCCTCGATGACGGACGAGATCGCCGTCCACGTGCTGGCGCACAACTACGACCAGACGCTGGCGCTCTCGCTGATGCAGGCCGAGGCGGTCGAGGACCTGCCGGCGCACGCCGCGTTCATGGCCGAGCTGGAGAAACGCGGGAAGCTCGACCGCGCGCTCGAGGGCCTGCCCAGCGCCGCCGAGATGGCCGAGCGAGGTCGCGCCGGCAAGGGCCTGACCCGGCCGGAGCTGGCGGTGCTGCTGGCCTACGGCAAGCTCGACCTCACCGAGTTGGTGGTCGCCTCCCAAGCGCCGGACGACCCTCACTTCCTGAAGGCGCTCAGGACCTACTTCCCGAAGGCGCTCGCGCCTTACGAAGCGGAGATGAGGCGCCATCGGCTGCGGCGCGAGATCATCGCCACGGTGATCGGCAACGATCTGATCAACCTGGCCGGCCCGACCTTCCCCGGCCGGCTGATGGCGTCCGCCGGCTGCGGCGTGCGCGAACTGGTGGTCGGCTTCGAGGCGGCGCGCGAAGTGCTGGACTTCGGCCGGATCTGGGCCCGGGTGGCCGCACTCGACGGCAAGGCGACGGCCGCCGGCCAGACCGCCCTCTTCCGCGAGCTGGCTTACGTGCTGCGCGGTCAGACCTACTGGCTCGCCCGCCGCGCCGGCAAGGACGGCCAGGGCGTCGGCGACCTGATCGCCGCCTACCGCCGCCCGGCCGATGCGCTCAAGCCGCTGTTCCCGCAGGTGCTCTCGCCGTTCGAGCAGAAGGCGGCGGTGCGCCGGGCGGCGGCCTGGATCAAGGCGGGCGCGCCGAGGGAGATCGCCCACCAGGTCGCGCTCTATCGCCCGCTGTCGATCGCCGCCGTGCTGGCCGACCTCGCCCGCGACCAGAACTGGCCGGTGGCCGCCGCCGCGCGGCTCTACCACCTGATCGGCGGCGTCTTCGCCTTCGATCGGCTGCGCGCCGCCGCCGGGGCCCGTCCCGCCGCCGACGCTTACGAGCGCCTGGCCGTGCGCCGCCTGATCGAGGACCTGCTCGACGAACAGGCCTCGCTCACCCGCGCGGTGATGGCCTACGCCGGCCGGCCAGAGGCGGGCGAGGACGCCGACGCCGCCCGCAGCGCCGTCTCCGCCTGGAGCAGCCTCAACGGCGAGGCGGTCCGCGCCGCCAAGTCCACCATCGCCGACATCGAGAAGGAAGGCGGCGGCTGGAGCTTCGCCAAACTCACCATCGCCAACGCCGCGCTGCGGGCGCTGACCTAACGCTCACCGTCGCCGCCTTGCGCCCCGCAGACGCCGGAGCAAACCCAGGGGTGCGGCTGAACTCTCCGTAGGCTGAGCGCGAGTTCGGCATGCGCGCATCGGCACAGCCTTTTCAACCTGAGCGGCGTTGACGCAAGCTTCGCCGAGACGATCATGCGCTGTTAACGGGACCGGAGCCCAAGACAATGGATCGAGCGCCAAGGGCGGTTGGCGCGGCCCGCCTTTCGAGCCCGCGCTGGAGCGCGTCGGCGATCGCGATGATGGCGGCGGCCGGCGGCGCGCAGCAGGCGGTCGCGGCCGATCACACCGAAGGCGAGGTCACGCTCGAACTGCAGGGGCAATTTGACTTCGTGGACGATGGTGCGATCGAGATCGCTCCGGTTCCCGATGCGCTCCAGCGTCCGCTTACCACGCCGGGGGACGGCGGCGACGTCGCCGGCACGGTCACCTATCAGCCCCACGGCAGCCCCTGGAGCTTCGCCTTCGGCGTCCGCTACGGGCAGACGTCCAACCGCAGCCACGCCTTCCAGTACACCTACAGCAAGTACGCCCTCAACGTGCAGGCAAAGCATCGCCGCGAGCACATCGTCGTCGACTTCGAGGTTGGCAAGGATGTCGGGGTCGGCCTGCTCGGACCAGGCAAGACCACTATCGGCGCCGGGATCCGCTACGCGCATTTCAGCGCAACGACTCGCGGCAGTTTCACCAGCGCCAAGTACGGGGCCTATGTGATCGCCGCCGGGAGCTTCAGCACGCGCAACGAGAACGATGCTGTCGGGCCCAGATTCTTCATCCGTCAGAGCACCGTGCTGCCGGGCGGCCATGGGCTGTCGCTCGACTGGGGCGTCGGCGGCGGCGTTCTGTTCGGCCGCCAGACGGTGCGCACTGACGTGACGCTGTCCACCGGCTCGTACAACGTGCTGGGAGGGCTGAACCGCGGGCACGACCGCGCCACGCCGATGGTCGACACCTTCGTTCAGCTCAATTGGAAGAGCCCGAGATCGCCTTTGAGCATCGGTGTCGGCTATCGTCTCGACGAGTATTTCGACGTGCTCGACGGCGGCTTCGGCCGCTCGCGGCAGATCAACGACCTCGAGCACGGCCCCTTCCTGGCGCTGACCTACAAGGTGCCTTGAACGGCTGCCGGCGACAGGGCCTGGCGAGGGCGTGACCGACCGTGCGTGAGCCCAGACCACCCATCCTCGACGGCACCGCCGAGCTGGGCGTCGGCTGGCGTCCGGCCTGGGGCCTGAACGACGCCGCCATCCAGGCCGACGCCAAAGCGCTGTGGGCGCGCCTGGCCGTGCTGCCCGGGCGCGGCGACCTGGACCAGCGGGCCGACGAACTGGTCTGCGCGGCCTATGTGAATGACGAGCTGGCGGCGGTGGCCACCGCCTTCGTGCGCGACATCGAGTTCCTGCGCGCCCGCTTCGCCATGTTCCGCACCGTGGTCGCGCCGGAGTTCCGGGGCCACAGCGTGGCGCGCAAGATCGCCGGCGTCGCGCGTGAGATTCTCGAGCAGTGGTCCTATGATCACCCCGAGGAAAAGGTGATGGGCATGGCCACGGTCGTCACCAACGACGACATCAATGGCAAGCCGCGCGGGGCGATCTGGCGCAGCAGCGGCCTCGTGCTGGTCGGCTACAACGACCGCGATGAGCAGATCAGGGTGGCCTGGTTCGACCATGCCAGGGTCTGAAGAGGCCGCGGGGCCGAGCGAGACCGGCCCGTCGCGCGGGATCGTCTGGCTCGCCTCCTACCCAAAATCCGGCAACACCTGGACGCGCGCCTTCCTCCACAACCTGCTGCGGCTGCTCCAGGGCCAGGAGGCCGAGTTCAGCATCAACGAGTTCGACGAGTTCACCACCTGGGACCTGGCGGCGAGCCGCTACGCCAAGTTCCTGGACGTCGCGGTGACCGAGGCGCCGCGCGAGGCGATCGCGGCCGCGCGCCCCAAGGTGCAGGCCGAGCTGGCGGCCGAGGTCGAGGGACTGTGCCTGGTCAAGACGCACCACGCGCTGGTGATCGACCGGGGCTACCCGACGATCAACTTCGCCATGACCTCCGGCGCGGTCTACATCATCCGCAACCCGCTCGATGTCGCCGTCTCGCTCTCCCATCACATGGGCGCCACCCTCGATGACGCCATCGATCAGATGGGTCAGGAAAATCTGGAGACCGGGGTCAGCGAGAGGAGCGTCTATGAGGTCTATGGCTCGTGGCGCCAGCACGTCGAAAGCTGGACGCGAAAGCCGCACGCGGCGCTGAAGATCGTCCGCTACGAGGACATGCTGGCTCGCCCCAAGACCACCTTCGCGGGGCTCGCCCGCCACCTGCTCATGAACCCGACGCACGCGCAGCTGGCCGAGGCGATCCGCCGCTCGTCGTTCGAGAAGCTGAGGGCCCAGGAGACCGCCGAGGGATTCCGCGAAAAGCCCGAGACCGCCGAACAGTTCTTCCGCGCGGGCCGTGCGGGCCAGTGGCGCGAGCGCCTCAGCCGACGCCAGATCCGCCGCATCGTCCGCGACCAGGGCGAGGTGATGCGGCGGTTCGGCTATCTGGCGCCCGACATCGCCCATCTGGCGGCCTGAAGCGCCCATGTCCGGCGCCCCCAGCATCCGTATCCTGCCGGCCTGGCAGCGGGAGGATTTCGCGCTCGAGACCGCGGCGATCAAGTTCTGGCGACAACACGAGCTGCTGCCGGCGCGCGTCGACGAGCGCGCCCGGTCGCGGTCGCTGAGCGCAATCGCCTATGCCGATGACGAGGTCGCCGGCGTCTCGACCATCATCGTGCGCCTGCTGCCGATGGTGCGGGCCAGGATCGCCATGTTCCGCTGCTCGGTGGCGCCGGAGCACCGACGGCTCGGCCTCGCCGCCCAGCTCGCCGTGACCTCGCGCGATCTCGTCGAAGTCTGGTCGCGCGACAACCCGGCGCGGGAAGTGCTTGGAATGGGCTGCGTGGTCCAGGGCGCCGAGCTCTCCGAGAAAAAGGAGCAGCCCGTCTGGCCGATCTCGGGGATGGGGCTCGTCGGCTACAACCTGCGGGGCGAGCAGATCCGCGTTGTCTGGTTCCGGCACGCCAAGCTGACATAGGCAAGCCGTAGACCGGAACGGGTTCGCGGGCGCCGCCGCGCCGGGCGCGAGCCGCCCAGGCCAACCGAGCTTCGCGCCACGGTCAAGCTCGCGTTAAACCACGAGGCAGCGCTGATCGACACGTTGCTGGCGGGGGATTGTCATGCAACTATGGGACGTCAGAGCTCGCGGGTGGGACCGGGAGCCGGTGGGGGTCAGATGCGCAAGGTTTCGCTCGCGGGCGCCGTGCTCGCCACGCTTTCGCTGTGTCTGAGCGCCGGCACGGCGCAGGCGGCGTCCAATCGCGTCTGGGTCTCCGGTCACGGTGTGGATCAGGCCGGCTGCGGCACGCCGGTCTCCCCATGCCGCAGCCTGCAGTATGCGCACGACAACGCCGTGAACGCGGGCGGTGAGATCGATATCCTCGACCCCGCGGGCTACGGCGCGATCAACATCACCAAAGCCGTGAGCATCGTGAATGACGGCGTCGGCACGGCCGGCGTCCAGGCGAGCTCGGGCGCGGCCATCACGATCAACCTGCCGATTCCCGGTAACAACCAGTCGGTCTTCCTGCGCGGTCTGAACATCGACGGCGTGCAGCAGAGCGGCGCGACCGGCGTGAACATCCTCCAGGCGCCGAACGTCCAGATCGTGAACTGCGTCGTGCGGCATTTCAGCGGCGACGGCATCGCGATCTCTTCGGGGATCGCGGTGATCAACGTGGGCGTCAGCAATTCGGTCTCGTCCGACAACGGCGGCGACGGCCTGAGTTCGACCAACTTCGGCGCCGGCCGGGTCAGCCTAGTGGCGGATCACTTCACGACCGAGAACGACTCCACCGGTGTCGGGATCACCGCGAGCACGACCACCGGCCCCGCCTTCTCCAGCTTCGTGATCTCCGACCTGACCGCGAGCAACAACCTCAACGGCATGACGGTGTCGTCGTCGGCCCCGGGCCAGGGCTTCGTGACTGTCGACGTCGACTCCTCGTCTCTCAGCAACAATCTCACCAATGGGCTTGCGGTGACGAATTCGCCGGCGGTCCACATGTCGCGCCTGCTGATCACCCAGAACGGCTCAGCCGGACTGGCCAACGGCGTCGTGACGCCCGGCGGCGTGTTCAGCGACGGCGCCAACCACATCGGCGGCAACGTGACCGACATCTCGGGACCGGCGCCGCAAGCCGACGCTCTGAATTGATGGCCGGCCCGAGGGGAATGACTGAGATGATGCAGCTTTCGTCAAAAGCCGCGATCCGCCGGGGTCTGATCGCCGCCGTCGCCGCGGCGGCCGTGTCCTGGATAGCCGCCGACGCCAGCGCTGCGGCGCGGGTCTGGGTGTCCGGCCACGGCGTCGACCAGGCCGGCTGCGGGGCGCCGACCGCGCCTTGCCGCAGCCTGCAGTACGCGCACGACAACGCGGTCTCGGCCGGTGGTGAGATCGATATCCTCGACCCGGCCGGCTACGGCTCCCTCAACATCACCAAGGCGGTGAGCGTCGTGAACGACGGCGTCGGCACCGCGGGCGTGCAGGCGACCAGCGGCAATGCGATCAACATCAACGCCGGTCCGACCGACGCGGTCTACCTGCGCGGCCTCAACATCGACGGTGTGCAGTTCGGCGCGACCAACGGCGTCGTGCTGAACTCGGGCGGCGCCTTGACGATCGAAGGCTGCGTGATCCGTCACTTCGCGAACGACGGCGTTCTGCTGAACCCCGCCTCCGGCGTCGCACGGGTGTCGATCGCGAACACCCTCGCCTCCAACGAGACCACCGGCATCGCCGACGTGCCGACGGGCGGAACCGGAACCGTCAGCCTGGTGATGGATCGCGTGACGGTCGAGAGCGTGTTCAACGGCGTCGACATCACCCTTTCCGCCGCCAACCAGGGCGCGGCGGCCGTGATCACCAACCTGATCACCCGGAACGTCGGGACCATTGGTCTGCACGTCGTCTCGGCGCCGGGGACCGCCAACGCGATCGTCAGCCTGGACTCCTCCTCGATCGCCAATTCGGCGACAGGCGACGTGTTCGCCGGCAACGCCGCAACGCTCTATCTGTCGCGGTCGGTGATCTCGCAGGCGGCGGGAATTGGCCTCGACAATGAGACCAGCGCGCCCGGCGCGGTGTTCAGCTACGGCGACAACCGCGTCGTCGACAACGTGACGAACCTGGCCGGCGCCGCGCTGGTGACCCAGCCGCTGCACTGACCAACAACAGCAGCGGCGACGACTGACTGACTGGCAGCCACTGGCGCACCCGACAGGATTCGAACCTGTGACCTCTGCCTTCGGAGGGCAACGCTCTATCCAGCTGAGCTACGGGTGCTTAGGAGCGGAAGGGCGCGATCTCTAGCCGAAAGGGCGCCGCTTCGCAAACGCCGCCTGGGCGCTGGCGGCGGGCCGCGCCGGGGCCTAGATGGACGGGCGAGGTGGCGCAGGAGGTTTCGATGGCGCAGTTCGATCGACGGGGCTTCCTGGTCGGCGCGGGGCTGGCGGCGACCGCGGGCCGGGCTTGGGCGGCGCTGCCGGCCTGGGCCGCCGCCGGCGACGATCCGGTGCTGCACGATGTGATCGACAACGGTCCGCGGGCGGCGGCGGACAAGGCGCGTGACGTCTGGCGCCATCCCTACGCCTCGCTGATCTTCTGGGGCCTGAAGCCCGGCATGACGGTGATCGATGTCGATCCGGGCGGCGGCTGGTGGACCGACATCCTGGCGCCCTATCTCGCCCGCACCGGCGGTCGCTACATCGCCGCAGTGGCCGACTTGGCCGATCCCAAGGTCTCCGACGGCGCGCGGAAGGGCCGGGCGGCGTTCGAGGCGAAGTACGAAGGCGACGCCAAGCTCTACGGCGACGTGAAAGTGGCGGGCTTCGGGGCGGTCTCCGGGCCGTTGGCGCCGGCCGGCGCGATCGACCTGGTGCTGGTCTCGCGCGCGACGCACAACTGGGTGAAACCGCCCGGGTTCATGCAGAAGGCGCTGGGCGATTTCCACGTGGCGCTGAAGACCGGCGGCTGGCTCGCCATCGAGGACCACCGCGCCCCCGACGGCGCCGACCCGGCCAAGGGCGATGGCTACATCTCCGAGGCCTACATGATCGGCGAGGCGAAGAAGGGCGGCTTCGCCCTGGCCGCGCGCTCGGAGATCAACGCCAACCCGAAGGATACCAAGGACCATCCGTTCGGGGTCTGGACCCTGCCGCCGACCCGCCGCACTTCGCCGTTCGGCCAGCCCGACAACCCGGCGTTCGACCACGCCAAGTACGACGCGATCGGCGAGAGCGACCGGATGACACTGAAGTTCCGGAAGGCGTAGCCCGCTAGGGCGCCCCGACCCGCGCCGCGTCGGCGCCGTAGGTCAGCGCCAGGAACACGTCCTCCAGGTCCGGCTCCTCGGTGCGCAGGTCGCGGATGTGGACGCCGGCGTCGCGGGCCGCGGCCAGCACCTGCTCGACCGTGGCTTCGTGGGTCTTGAAGCTGATGGCGAGGTCGCCCGAGGGCCGCAGCCGGGTCTCGAACGGCGGCAGCGACGGCGGCGTCGTCAATGGTTCGCCGGGCGTGATCACCACCGCGCGGGTGTCGAGGTGGGTCAGGAGTTGCGCGGTCGGCTCGCACGCCACCACCTGGCCGTGGTTGACGATCGCGATCGTGTCGCAGAGCTGCTCGGCCTCTTCGAGGTAGTGCGTGGTGAGCAGGATCGTCACGCCTTGCCGGCTGAGCCCGACCACGTAGTCCCACAGCTGACGGCGCAGCTCGACGTCGACGCCCGCGGTCGGCTCGTCGAGGATCAGCACCGGCGGATTGTGCACCATCGCCTTGGCCACCATCAGCCGCCGCTTCATGCCGCCCGAAAGGGCTCGCACATAGGCGTTCGCCTTGTCGCTCAGGCCCAGCGCGGCCAGCAGCTGGTCGGTGATCCGGTCCTTCTTCGGCACGCCGTACATGCCGGCCTGCACCTCGAGCGACTTGCGCGGGGTGAAGAAGAAGTCGGCGGCGATCTCCTGCGGCACGACGCCGATCGCGGCGCGGGCGTCCCTCGGCCGCGTGTCGATGTCGCGACCCCAGATCGTCACCTTGCCCGAGGTCTTCTTGGTCAGGCCGGCCAGGATGTTGATGAAGGTCGACTTGCCGGCGCCGTTGGGGCCCAGCAGGCCGAAAATCGACCCGCGGGGAATTTGCAGGTCGATCCCCTTCAGCGCCTGCATCTCCGGCGCGCCATTCAAGGCGGGATAAGTCTTCACGAGACCCTTGGCCTCGATCGCATACTCAGGAAGGTCCATCACGCCCCGGAAGCTGCTGGCGCGGTCGCCCTCGATTGACGGGCCGGCGCCTCGCCCACTACCTAGGGCCCCGGAAGCGCTGCGCCAAGGCGGCGCGGGAGAGCAAGGCAGGATGGCGGATCAGTCCAACACCGGTGACGCGCCGTCGCTGGGCGCTCCCACGCCCAATCCGGCCGCCGAGGTGGTTGTCGTCCGCTCCAGGCGCGTGGCCTGCGACGGCGTCGGCGGCGCGCTCGGCCATCCAAGGGTCTGGCTGGAGATGGGCGAGGCGGACTTCGTCGAATGTCTCTACTGCGACCGCCGATTCGTTCTGGCGGCGGACCACGAGGTCGCCGAGAACGAGCGCCTCGCGCCCGGCGTCTACGAGGGCTCTGGCGGGCACTGACCGCCCTCCCTCCCCCGCGTGGGGAGGGACAGCCGACGCGGAGCGTCGGCAGGGTGGGGGAGTCTGACGCGCCAACCGTCATTGGCGACGCCCGCGCACCTCACCCGACAGCCCCACCCGTCTGTCGCTCCGCTCCAGCCACCCTCCCCGTAAAGGGGAGGGAGGGCGTGACCCGGGCGGCCCGCGCGCCTATCTTGGACCCATGACCGAGACGCTCGACGCCGCCCCAGCAACGCTCGACCAGATCCCGCGCGAGCCGACCCAGGACGGGCCCTCGGTGCGGCTCTACATCGTCGACGGCTCCGGCTTCATCTTCCGCGCCTTCCACGCGCTGCCGCCGCTGACGCGCAAGTCCGACGGCCTGCCGGTGGGGGCGGTGGCGGGCTTCTGCAACATGCTGTGGAAGCTGCTGGTCGACATGAAGGCTGCGCCCGATGCGCCGACCCACCTGGCCGTGGTGTTCGACAAGTCCGAGGTCACGTTCCGCAACCAGCTCTACGCCGACTACAAGGCCCACCGCCCGCCGCCGCCGGAGGACCTCGTGCCGCAGTTCCCGCTGATGCGCGAGGCGACGCTGGCGTTCGGGGTGCCGTGCCTGGAGCTTGGCGGCTACGAGGCCGACGACATCATCGCGGCCTATTCCTGCAGAGTGCGCGACGCGGGCGGCGAGGTGGTGATCGTCTCGTCCGACAAGGACCTGATGCAGCTGGTCGGCGACCGCGTGACGATGCTGGACACGATGAAGAACGTCCGCATCGGCCTGCCCGAGGTGTTCGACAAGTTCGGCGTCACGCCGGACAAGGTGGTCGACGTGCAGGCGCTGTGCGGCGATTCCGTCGACAACGTGCCGGGCGCGCCCGGCATCGGCGTCAAGACCGCCTCGGCGCTGATCAACGAGTACGGCGACCTCGAGACGCTGCTGGCCAGGGCCAGCGAGATCAAGCAGGACAAGCGCCGCCAGACCCTGATCGACTTCGCCGACCAGATCCGCCTGTCGCGGCAGCTGGTGCAGCTCGACTGCGACACGCCGCTGCCGCAGCCGATCGCCGAACTGGCCGTCGAGGAGCCGGACCATGAGGTGCTGGCCGAGTTCCTGGAGCGGATGGAATTTCGCACGCTGGCGCGCCGGGTGGTCGAGTCGCGCTCGGGCGGCGCGCCGGCGCCCGCGCCGAGGCGGGCCGAGCCCGAGGCGCCGCCGCCGATCGACACGTCGCTCTACGCCTGCGTCCGCGACCTTGCCGCGCTCGACGCCTGGATCGCCAAGGCGCGCGCCGCCGGCCTGGTCGCGTTCGACGCCGAGACCGACGGCCCGTCCTCGGCCTCATCGGACCTCTGCGGCGTCTCGCTGGCCGTCGCGCCGGGCGAGGCCTGCTACATCCCGCTCGGTCACAGCGCCGCCGAGGGCCTGGCGCTGGAGACGCTGGCCGAGCTCGACCAGATCCCCATGGCCGACGCGCTGGCGCGGCTGAAGCCGCTGCTGGAAGATCCGGGCGTCCTCAAGATCGCCCACAACGCCAAGTACGAGATCGCTGTCTTCTCTCGGCTGGGCGTCAACGTGGCGCCGATCGAAGACACCATGCTGATCTCCTACGCGCTGGAGGGCGGCGCGCATGAACATGGCATGGACCACCTGGCCCAGCTGTGGCTGAGCCACCAGCCGATCGCCCTGAAGTCGGTGACCGGGACCGGCAAGGCGACCAAGAGCTTCCGCCACGTCGAGCTGGCGGCGGCGACCAGCTACGCGGCCGAGGACGCCGACATCACGCTGCGGCTTTACCACCTGCTGCGCCCGCGCCTGGCCCGCGAGGGCCTGCTCACGGTCTACGAGACGCTGGAGCGGCCGCTGCCGGCGGTGCTGGCGCAGATGGAGCTGGCCGGGGTCAAGATCGATCCTGACCAGCTGCGCCGGCTCTCCAACGATTTCTCGCAGCGGATGGCCGATTACGAGGCCGAGGCGACCGCGCTGGTCGGCCGGCCGTTCAACCTCGGCAGCCCTAAGCAGATCGGCGACGTGCTGTTCGGCGAGATGGGCCTGCCCGGCGGCAAGAAGACCGCCACCGGCGTCTGGTCGACCGACGCCTCGGTGCTGGAGACGCTGGCCGTCGAGGGCCACCGCCTGCCGCGGCTGCTGCTGGAGTGGCGCCAGCTGTCGAAGCTGAAAGGCACCTACACCGACGCCCTGGCGCTGGCGGTGGCGCCGAAGACCGGGCGCATCCACACTTCGTTCGCGCTGGCGTCCACGACCACCGGGCGGATTTCGTCGAACGACCCGAACCTGCAGAACATCCCGGTGCGCACCGAGGAAGGCCGCAAGATCCGCAAGGCGTTCGTCGCCGAGCCCGGCAACGTGCTGATCAGCGCGGACTACAGCCAGATCGAGCTGCGGCTGGTGGCGCACATCGGCGACGTTCCGCAGCTGAAGCGCGCGTTCCTGGACGGCCTCGACATCCACGCCTCGACCGCCTCGGAGATGTTCGGCGTGCCGGTGGAGGGCATGCCGGCGGAGACGCGGCGACGCGCCAAGGCGATCAATTTCGGCATCATCTACGGCATCTCGGCGTTCGGCCTGGCCAACCAGCTGTCGATCCCGCAGGACGAGGCCGGGGCCTACATCAAGACCTACTTCGAGCGGTTCCCCGGCGTGCGCGCCTACATGGACCGCATGCGCCACACCGTGCGCGCGCAGGGCTACGTGACCAACCTGTTCGGGCGGAAGATCCACATTCCGGCCGCCAATTCGAAGTCGGTGCACGACCGCCAGTTCGCCGAACGCGCGGCGATCAACGCCCCGATCCAGGGCGCGGCCGCCGACGTGATCCGCCGGGCGATGGTGAGGATGCCGGCCGCGCTGAAGGCCGAAGGGCTGCGCGCGCGGATGCTGCTGCAGGTGCACGACGAACTGGTGTTCGAGGCCCCGGCCGAGGAGGCCGAGGCGACCTGCGCGGTCGCCAAGCGGGTGATGGAGCGCGCCACCGACCCGATCGTGCAGCTCTCGGTGCCTCTGGTGGTCGACGCCCGCGCGGCGTCGAACTGGGACGAGGCGCACTGACGGACGCCGAATTCGATCGCAAGGCTCGGAGTTCGACGCGCGCCGAGAGCCTCTATCCCGTGGTCTCAAGACACCAACAGGAGCTTGAGATGCTGGCCATCACCCCCGAGGACGAACGCCGCTGGGCCGCCGTCGTCGCCCGCGACCGCGAGGCCGACGGGACGTTCTTCTACTCGGTCCGGACCACGGGTGTTTATTGCCGTCCGTCCTGCGCCGCGCGGCTGGCCCGGCGCGAGAACGTCGCCTTCCACGCCACGCCCGCCGAGGCCGAGGCCGCCGGCTTCCGGCCGTGCAGGCGCTGCCGGCCCACCGAACCGCCGTTGGCCGAACGCCACGCGATGGCTGTCGCCAAGGCGTGCCGGCTGATCGAGGCGGCCGAGACCCCGCCGACGCTTGCCGATCTGGCGAGCGCGACGGGCCTCAGCGCCCATCACTTCCACCGGGTCTTCCGGCAGGTCGCCGGCGTCACGCCCAAGGCCTACGCCGACGCCGAGCGCAGCCGGCGGGTGCGGGAGGGCCTGGCCGCCGGCGGCGCGGTGACCGGGGCGATCTACGACGCCGGCTTCAACTCCGGCGGCCGGTTCTACGAGCAGGCGGACCGGGTGCTTGGCATGACGCCGACCCGCTTCCGCAATCGCGGGGAGCGAACCACGATCCGCTTCGCGATCGGCGAATGCTCCCTCGGCTCGATCCTCGTCGCCGCGACCGAGAAGGGCGTCTGCGCCATCCTGCTGGGCGACGATCCCGAGGCGCTCGCGCGCGACCTGCAGGACCGTTTCAGCCGGGCCGAGCTGGTGGGCGCGGACCCGGCGTTCGAGGCGCTGATCGCCCGCGTGGTCGCCCTGGTCGAAGACCCGCGCCAGGGCGCCGGCCTGCCGCTCGACGTTCGCGGCACAGCCTTCCAGCGCAAGGTCTGGCAAGCGCTGCGCGACCTGAAGCCCGGACAGACGGCGAGCTACGCCGACGTGGCCGCCAGGATCGGAGCGCCGAAGGCGGTCCGCGCCGTGGCCCAGGCGTGCGCCGCGAACAACCTCGCGGTCGCCATCCCCTGCCACCGGGTGGTGCGCACCGACGGCGGGCTCTCGGGCTATGCCTGGGGGGTCGAGCGAAAGCGCGCCCTGCTGGATCGCGAGGCGGCGGCGTGAGCGCACTGGGCGACCTCTCGCGCAGCAGCCCGGTCGAGGCCCGCCTCGCGGACTTCGACTGGGCGGCGGTCGCGGCCGAGCTCGACGCCGAGGGCTCGGCGATCCTGCCGGGACTGCTGACGCCGACCGAATGCGGCCAGGTCACCGCCCTCTACGATGACGCGGCAAGGTTCCGCAAACAGGTGGTGATGGGCCGTCACGGCTACGGCCAGGGCGAATACCGCTACTTCGCCTATCCGCTGCCGGGACTGGTCCACGACCTGCGGGTGGCGCTCTACGCGCGGCTCGCCCCCGTCGCCAACGCCTGGAACGCCACGCTCGGTCTTGCGGCCCGCTATCCCAACTCGCTGAGCGAGTTCCTGCGCCGCTGCCACGCGGCGGGGCAGACCCGCCCGACGCCGCTGGTGCTCCGCTACGGGCCCGGCGACTACAACCGGCTGCACCAGGACCTCTATGGCGAGCACGTATTCCCGCTGCAGCTGACGGTCTTGCTCTCGGCGCCCGGGCGCGACTTCACGGGCGGGGAGTTCGTGCTGACCGAGCAGCGGCCGCGGATGCAGTCGCGCGCGGAAGTCGCGCCGCTCGCGCAGGGCGACGGTCTCGTCTTCGCGGTTCGCGAGCGGCCGGTGCGGGGTGCGCGGGGCGTCTCCCGCGCCCAATTGCGTCACGGCGTCAGCCGCATTCGCGCCGGCCGCCGCTACACGCTGGGCGTCATCTTCCACGACGCCGCCTGACGGCCGCTCGCGCGCCGCTGCGGCGGCATCCAGCTGTCACCGGCTCTGCGTCAGCGAGACCACGTTGCCGTCCGGGTCGCCGTAGCGCGCCGTCTCGCCCCACGGCTCCGGGCGCGGCGGGTGGATCACCAGCGCGCCGGCCGCGGCGATGCGGGCGTGCGCGGCCGCCAGGTCGTCGCACGCGAAGCCGACCTGGGCCCCGCGCGTCACCTCGCCCTTCGACTGGTAGAGCGCGAAATGCAGGAAGGCGCCGTTGTTCCAGCTCAGCGCCGAATGCTCGCTAGAGATCCAGCGGTCGCCCGCCGCCTGGTTGTCGGCCCCGGTGTGCAGGTCGAGCCCGATCAGGTCGCGATAGAACCGGGCCGACACGCCAAGATCGGCGACTTCGAGGATGATCGCCGTGATGCGGCCGGTCGCCGTGCCAAGGGTTCCCGAAGGTCAGCAGACCCGCGCAATGACGCGCTGCTGCGGCGCAATGTCAAGTTTGCCGCATGACGGCGGTTTCTCCAGTTAAAACAATGAGGTAAGCGGCGGTTTCACGGCCTTGACGCCCTGCGCCGGCGTCTATAGGTTCCGCGCCGACTTGGCCGGGCCGCTGGCAGGAACGCCGAGGGCTCGCCGCAAAGGGCGAAGGCCTCAATCGTTCATGTCGCAGCCGGACGACGAGAGCCAGGAGGCGCTCAAGCGCCTCCAAAGCCGGCTCGACACGTTCGACGGTCAGCGCGCGGCGAAAGTCCAGTCGGGCGACACGGCGGAGCGCGGGGTCGGCGAGGGCTATCGCCTGCTGGGCGAGTTGATCGGCGGCGTTCTCGGGGGGCTCGGACTCGGTTGGACGGTGGACCACTTCGCGCATACCACGCCGTTCGGCATGGTGATCGGTCTGTTGCTGGGAACGGCGGCGTCGACCTACGCGGCGGTGAAGTCGGCCGACCGGATGGGCCGGACCGCCAAGAAGGAGGATTGAGGGTTTGATGGCTGAGATTCAGCCGATGGAGCAGTTTCTGATCAAGAAACTGGTCGCCATTCCGCCGGTCAACGTGGGCGGCGTGTCGGTCGACCTGTCGATCACCAATTCCGTCGCCACCATGATCTTCGCGGCGGCGCTGGTCTCGTTGTTCTTCCTCGCCGCCGGGCGCGGCAAGGTGGTGCCGGGGCGGCTGCAGGCGTTCGGCGAAATCCTCTACGACCTGGCCGACAAGGGTCTCACCGGGCCGATGATCGGCGACCGCGGCCGCCCATTCCTGCCTTACGTATTCGCGCTGTTCTCGATCATCGCGGTGATGAACATCTGGGGGATCATCCCCGGCCAGTTCACGGTGACCTCGCAGCTGGCGATCACCATCACCCTCGCCATCGTCACCTTCAGCATGGTGATCGTGGTCGGTTTCATCCGAAACGGACTTGGCTTCTTCAAGCTGTTCGTGCCCAGCGGGGTGCACTGGATCATGCTGCTGCTGGTGGTGCCGATCGAGGTGATCTCGTTCATGGTTCGGCCGGTGACGCTTTCGATGCGTCTCTTCGGCAACATGATCGGCGGCCACGTCGTGCTCTACATGTTCGGCAGTTTCGTCGTGGCGATGGCGATCTTCGCCAGTCAAGGCGGTCTCGCCAGCCTGGGCTTCGTCGGCTCGGCGCTGTCGCTCGGCATGGTCGTCGCACTGAGCGCGCTGGAGCTGATCGTCGCCTTCCTGCAGGCCTTCGTCTTCGCGGCGCTGACCTGCACCTACCTTTCCGACGTCGTGAACCTGGATCACGGCCACTAAGACAACTCGACCTTCAAAAAGGGGACTTCTTCGACATGGAGCCAACCGTTCACGCGGCCAAGCTAATCGGCGCGGGCCTCGCCATGACCGGCCTGATCGGGGCCGGCGCCGGCCTGGGCATTCTGTTCGGCAACTATCTGCAAGCCGCGATGCGTAATCCGTCCGCGGCGGCCAGCGAACGAGGCATGCTGTTCCTCGGCTTCGCGGTGACCGAGGCCATGGGCATCTTCGCCCTCGTGATGGCCTTCATCATCCTCTACGCCGGCTAAGGAGGCGTCGGGCCGATGGCCGATCCTTCCCAGGCGGCGGAGCACGCCTCCGGCGGGCTGCCGCAGTTCGACCTCGCCCAGTGGCCAGGCCAGATGGTCTGGATGCTGGTCATCTTTCTCGTGCTGGTGTTCCTGTTCGCCAAGGTGTTCGTGCCCAAGATCGGCGGCACCATCGCCGAACGCGAAGACAAGATCGGCGGCGATATCGGCCAGGCGCGGCGTCTGCGCGACGAGGCCGAGGCGCAGGCGCAGGCCGCGGCCGACGAGCTGGCGCAGGCCCGGGCCCGCGCTCGAGAATTGCCGCCGAGGCCAAGGCGGCCGCACCGCCGAGACCGAGAAGCGGGCGGCTCAGGAAGAGACCCGTCTCGCGCAAGTGGTGGCCGAGGCCGAGGGCCGGATCAACGCCGCGCGCGCCGAGGCCATGAGCCAGGTTCGCGGCATCGCCGCCGAGACCGCCGACGCCATCATCACGCGTCTGACAGGCCAGGCCGCCGGCGCTGACGAGGTCGAGCGCGCGCTGACGGTGGTGAGCTGAAGGGGAAGGTCCGATGGAATTCTTGCAGGACGCGCACGTCTGGGAGGCTGTCGGCCTCGCGGTCCTGGTGATCGGACTGGTCTATCGAAAGTCCCCGGCATGGCGTTGTCGGCCCTCGACAGCCGCGCCAGCATGATCCAGGCGCAGCTCG
>CAVXOD010000014.1:0-9267 GCA_963763385.1 uncultured Pseudomonadota bacterium
GTTGGCGTCCGACCGTCGCGGCATCACGTTCGGGGTCAAGGCAGGCTGGCAAAGGGGCGCGCGGATGGCTGGGAGCGATCGGTTGGCGCAGATCATCTCAGGAGGCCTGACGTTGGCGGGCGTCGTCGCGCGAGTCCCGAGGCAAGCCGCCGGATTCCGTCACACCGCCCGCGCGGCCGCCGGGTCGTCGGCGCAATCGGCAGGCCCGTCAGCGCCTCCTCCGCGGCAGCGAAGTCGGTGGCGATCAGCGCCTCGCGTATCTCGGCGTGGCGCTTGGAATCGAGCTTGTAGCCAAGGAGCAGGCCCCCCCCACCCAGACCAGGGTGATCGGGGCGAACAGATAGCACATCTCCAGGCCGAATATGGCGTGCGGCGTGTTCACCGCCCCTTCCGCGCCGTTGTAGCCGACCCACGCCAGCACCGGGTAGACGATCGCCACGGTGATGCTGCTGCCGACCTTGGTGGTGGTGGTGACCATCGAATAGAGCAGACTGGTCAGATCCTGCTTCTGCTCAAGCCGCACCTCGTCGGCGACGTCGGCGACCATGGCGCGATTGAGGATCCCGAACGCCGAGGCGCAGAAGCCGACCGCCATCATCGCGACCGCCGTCGGCGCCGCGTCGAGCACGCTGTAAGTCCCGTGCATGCGCGGTACGGCCATCAGGATGGTCTGGGCGACCGAGTAGGCCACACAGGCTATCTGCAGCGCGCGGTGCTTGCCGAGCCATCTGGCCGCCAGCCCGCCCCAGAACAGCGAACCAAGGATGCCGGCGCTGACGTAGAAGATCAGCAGCACGCTGACGTCCTGGACCGTGAAGCCCTTGGCGTCGTGGAAGTAGAACAGATAGAGCGGGCCGGTCGTGCCTGGGCCGATGTTCAGCACAAAGTCGGAGAGGATCAGCCGGATCATCGACGGCCGGCCGATCGCCTTGCGGTAGTCGGCGAGCTTGAACCTCGGCCGCTCGACCTTGCCGGCGACCCTGTCCGGCGTGAACAGTGCGCAAAGGGCGAGGCAGACCGGCAAGGAGACCAGCATGATCAGGCCGAGCGTCGGCATGCTCGACGTGAGGCCGGCCGAGACCCGGCCTCCGGTGAAGACAGGCAGCAGCAGGATCGCAACCGTCGCGACCACGCCCAGGAGCGAGATCCAGGCGAAGAGGCGCGCGCGGTCGTGGTAGGTGACGGCGACCACCGACGACCACGCCGACTGACCGAGCGTCATCATCGACAGCCCGGCGAAACTGACGATCAGCCAGATGATGAAGTGCAGTTGGGTGACGTGTTGCGGCGGCATGAAAGTGTTGAAGATGCCGAGCATCGCGATCGGCACGCCGAGCGCCAGCCAAGGCCGATAGCGGCCAATGGGCGTTCTCGTGCGATCCATCACCAGCGCCAGAGTGGGGTCGAGGAAGGCGTCGACGAAGCGCACGATGGTGATCGCGCCCGCCACGGCGATGAAGCTGACGCCCAGGGCGACGTAGTTCGGCGGCAGGTAGACCGTATAGAGAAGGCCCATCACCGCGATCGGCATACCCATCGAGCTGAACGCCAGCGCGATCGGCAGCGGAACCCGGGACTGGCGAAGTCGCAGCGGTGGGCGACAATGGGCGGTCCTCCCAGACCAGGCGCCCCTGCCACAGGAGTGCCGTCCACACAGGGTCGGCTTTACCCGTCGGTGTTCTGCCGGATAGCGGACACGCGCCCATCCTAGGTCCGCCGCCCGGCGGCGGATCGCGCTGGCGGCATAAGCGATGCTCGCGGCGGCGCTTGTACTGCTAAGCTTGCCGCGGGAAGAATTGCAGGGCGGCCTTGACGTCTTTGCGGCTGCGCTGGTCGGCGCGTGGCTGGTCGCCGCGGTCTGTCCGTTCCTGTGGCCGTCGACCACGGTCGTCGCCGAATTCGGACAGACCCTGCTGGTGGCTGCTTTCGCGTGGGTCCACGGGGCGCAACGCTACGGCGTGCGGGCGATCACCGCCTTCTCCGTAGCGGTGCTTGTGGTCAGCGCTCTCCTGGAAGAGTTCAGCATCAAGACGGGCGTTCCGTTCGGGTTCTTCACCCACCAGCCCAGCATGGGCCCGCGGCTATTGGACGAGCCGCTGATCATCCCGGTGTCCTACCTCGGGATCGGCTACCTGGCCTGGGCAATCGTCTCGGCCTTGCTGGGCGACGCGGACCTCGATCGGCGAGCCTCCAGCCTGCCGGCGCTCGCGATGACCGCGCCTTTCATCGCCACTGGCTGGGATGCGATGACCGACCCGTGGTTTTCGACGGTCGAGCGCGGCTGGATCTTCGCCCATCCGGGCGGGCTCTACGGCGTCCCGTTCAGCAATTTCGTCGGCTGGATCGTCGTCGTGACGGCCAGTCTCTTCTTGGCCGGCCTGGCGGTGCGGTGCCTTGCCCGCCCGGCCGCGAACCCGCCTCGAACCTGGTTCGCCTTGCCGCCCTTATTTATGGCGATGCAGATCGTTCCCGTGGCCTGCGCGTGGCGGCTCTACCCGGGCGAGAGCGTGGCGACCGCGCCGGACCAGCCCTGGAACTCGCGCCTGCTCTACGAAGCCACGACGATCATCGGCCTCGTCACCTGCGTCGCCTTCGGCCTTGTCGGTCTCGCGGCCGCCCTGCGGCGTCAGAGCCACAACTCAATCACCGCGTCGTCCCCGGACACGACTTGAGCTGCCGACAAGCAGCAACGCGCTTCCCCGCTGCGGGGTCGGGTATCGTGTCCCCCGGAACCCTACCGAAGTCAGCGTCAGCTGTGGGTCGAGAAACTCCCCCTTGGCGTCATGCCGGGAAGCGGACGCGGCGCAGGACCGTTCGGGGCGAAAAGCAAACTCCAAGGATGATTGTTAGATAAGGCCTTGGACGCTCGTCGGGTAACTCGACGTGCAGGATCGGGCGCACAGGAGTGTGTGTTGGCTTCAACTGGCCGTTCGAGCCGGTGGACAGGGCGCGGCGCGGGGGCGTTGACCGCGGCTTTGATCGTCGGATCAGTGGCCCACGCTGACGACCCGGACCCGAGCGAACTCGCCCCCGTCACCGTCATTGCAGTCACGCCGTTACCTGGGACGAGGATCGACACTGCCAAGGCGCCCTACGACGTCCGAACCTTGTCGGCGGAGGACCTCGATCTGGTAGGTCCCCCGAGCGTGACCGCCGGACTTATCGACCGGGTCGGGGGCGTCAGCGTCAATGACAACCTCGACGACCCCTTCCAGCCCGACGTCCTCTATCGAGGCTTCACCGCCTCGCCCGTGCTGGGCTCGCCGCAAGGGCTTGCGGTCTACCAAAACGGCGTGAGGATCAACGAGGCGTTCGGCGATGCGGTGAACTGGGACCTGGTTCCGGACGACGCCGTAGCCAGGATCGACGTAGTCGGAACCAACCCCGTCTACGGGCTCAACGCCCTCGGCGGCGCAATTGTCGTGACTATGAAGAATGGCTTCGACAACCTGGGCGGTGATCTGACCGCGTCGGGCGGCTCGTTCGGCCAGCGCTCGATTAACGCCGCCTACGGTGCACACTCGGATCACGTCGGGCTTCTTCATTTCGGGGCGAGGCCTGGACCAGGACGGCTGGCGGCTGCTCTCCGCCGACCGTGTGCGCCAGCTTTACGCCGATCTCGCGTGGCGCAGCGGTCGGCTGAACCTCGACCTCAGCTACACCGGCGCGGACAATGCTCTTCACGGCGAGAGCCCCACGCCGGTGCAGGAGTTGGCTGTGGACCGCCGGCTGATCTTCACCTCGCCGCAGCTGAACGCCAACCGTCTGAACTTTGTCGTGCTCAAAGGGGATTACTTGGCCAGCTCATCGCTCTCGTTCCAGAGCGACCTCTATGTTCGCGATTTCGGCCAGGGCGTCGCCAACGGCAACACCACCAACTACGCGTCATGCCACGACCCGGCGCCGGCCGGACTGATGTGTCAGTCGGACGGAACGACGGCACTGGTGAGTAGCAGCGGCGGTTCGATCCCAGATCTTTCCAACGGCGACCGGCTGCCGATCGGCGAGAACGACCGAGACACCCTGCGCACACTTAGTTTCGGCGGCGCACTTCAGGGAACGTGGACCGCGCCCCTGCTGGGACACGCCAACCAGTTGTCGCTCGGCGCCGCGGGCGAAGGCGCACACATCGACTTCGGCTCATCGGCCGAGTTGGGCGTGATCGATCCAAGCCTGGCGGTGTTGCCGTCCGGGTTCTTCGTGTCCACGCCAGAGGGGACCGCGTTCACGGCGACCCCCGTCAGCCTGCGCGCCGACAACACCTACGCCGGCGCGTTCGTCACCGACACGTTCGATGTGACCGGACGGCTATCGTTGACGGCCAGCGGGCGGTTCAACTGGGTCAGGATCGCCCTCCACGATGAGCTCGGAACCAGCCTCAGCGGGACCAACACCTACGCGCGCTTCAACCCAGCCGTTGGTATGACATATCGCATTGCCGAGGGCCTGATCGGCTACGTTGGCTATGCCGAAGGTAGTCGCGCGCCGACGGCGGGCGAGATCGAATGCTCGGACGCAGCCGCGCCCTGCCTGCTCCCCTCATCGCTCTCGGTCGACCCGCCCAACCTCAGGCAGGTAGTGAGCCGCACCTGGGAAGCCGGCCTTCGCGGCTCGCGACCGGTAGGGGCGGGCAATCTCAGCTACAGCCTCGGGCTCTATCGAACCGAAGTGCGCGACGACATCTACGGCGTGGCGACCTCGCTCAACGCCGGGTTTTTCCAGAACATCGCCGGCACGCGCCGCCAGGGCGGCGAGCTGGCTGTGACGTACCGCGACAAGCGCCTCCTAGCCTATCTGAGCTACGCCTATGTCGACGCCACCTTCGACACCAACGTGCTGTTGCCGTCGGCGTCGAACCCCGTTCACGACGCCAACGGCGACATCCAGGTCCGGCCTGGCGACCAACTGCCAGGGATACCCCGTCACCGGCTGAAGCTCGGGACCGACATGGCCGTCGTCGGTGCGTTTCGCATCGGCGGCGATGTGCAGTTGCTAGGCGGCCAGTTCTACCGCGGCGACGAGGCGAACCTACTAGCTCCTTTGCCGGGTTATGCACTGGTGGGTCTACATGCCAACTACGCCGTCAGCCCGAAGTTCTCAGTCTTCGTCCGCGTTGAGAACGTGCTGAACGCCCACTATGCGACCTTCGGGGTGCTGGGTGATCCGACGGGCGTCGACGCGCCTGGGGTCCCAGTGAGCGGGGTGGGCGTCGATCCGCGATTTCAGAGCCCGGGGACGCCGGTCGCAGCCTACGGAGGCGTCAGGGTCGCCTTCTAGAGCAGGGCCCGATTTGACGGAATCGGGATTCCCAAATCAGGGACGGTCTAATTCACGGTTCACGCTGGGGAGGAGGCCAGCGTGGATGACAGCTCCCTATTCGATGGACCTTCGCGAACGGGCGATGGCGCGCAAGGCGGCGGGCGAGACGAACCGTGAGATCGCAGCGGCCCTGCGGATCGCGCCTTCATGCGTCTCCAAGTGGACGAAGCGCGAGCGCGAGACCGGCTCGCTCGCCCCGGCCCAGGTCGGCGGCTACAAGCCGCGGACGCTGACGGGTGACTGCGCCGACTGGCTACGCTCGCGCATCGCCTCTGGGCCGTTCACGCTGCGGGGCTTGGCCGCTGAGCTGGCCGCGCGGGGGATCAAGACCCAGCCGCGGGCGGTGTGGGTGTTCGTCCACGCCGAGGGCCTGAGCTTCAAAAAAAACCGTGCTGCCCGAGGAGCAGACGCGTCCTGACGTGGCCAGGAGGCGCGCGCGGTGGAAGACCTATCAAGGCCGGATCGCGCCTCAGCGCCTGGTGTTCATCGACGAGACCTGGGTCAAGACCAACATGGCGCCCCTGCGCGGCTGGGGACCCAGAGGGCGTCGTCTGAAGGCCTATGCGCCCTACGGCCACTGGAAAACCCTGACCTTCATCGCCGCCCTGCGCCATGACCGCATCGATGCGCCCTGGGTGATCGACGGCCCGATCAACGGCGAACTCTTCGCCCTCTACATCGAGAAGGTCCTGGCCCCGACGCTCTCGCCAGGCGACGTGGTCATCCTGGACAACCTCGGCAGCCACAAGGGCAAGGCCGCCCGCGCCGCCGTCAGAGCCAGGGGCGCACATCTGATCTTCCTGCCGCCCTACAGCCCCGACCTGAATCCCATCGAGCAGCTCTTCGCCAAGCTCAAGCACCTGATGCGCAAGGCCCAGCCGCGCGACGTCGAGGCCACATGGCGAAGGGTCGGCCAGCTCCTCGACCTCTTCACCCCCACAGAGTGCGCAAACTACCTAGCCAACTCTGGCTATGGTTCCGTCTGAACAAGTCTCGCTCTAGGGGCCACCGCGAAGGACCGCTTTGGGTCGAAACCGGCTGCAAACGCCGTGCCCGCAAGCGGACATCGCCGCCGTCAGCTCGGGGTGGTTTGCGGACATCCCGCCAACCTCGCTTGCGTTCGGTCGCCGCGCAGATCGATGGTATAATAACTATGGCTTCCATCGCCTATGCAGCGTCGCGGCCCCCGGTCGTTGACGGGCAAGAAGGCTCAGCAGGTGTCAGCTAGTCGTGACTCGCCACGCCCGATCTGCGCGCATTTCTCTTCACCGACATTGAAGGATCGAGCCTGCTCTGGCTCGACCACCGCGCGACGATGCAGGAGGCGGTTGCGGCGCACGATAGAGTGATGCGCGAGGCGGCCAGCCACCACGGCGGGGAGGTGTTCAAGACCGCGGGCGACGCGTTCTTCGTCAGCTTCCGGCGACCTTCGGAAGCGGCACTAGCCGCGTGCGAGGCGCAGATTGCCCTAGCGGCGCAAGCGTGGCCGGAGATCGGCCCGCTGAAGGTGCGCGCCGCGATCCATGTCGGAACGGCCGAGCAGCGCGGCGGCGACTATTTCGGCCCGGCGCTGAACCGGTGCGCCCGGCTGCTGGCGCTCGCCCACGGCGGTCAGGTGCTGGTGACCGCGTCCGTCGCGGAGCTGCTGGCCTCAGAGCGTGAGATCCGCGCGCCGCTGCGGCGGCTCGGGGACCATCCGCTCGACGACCCCGAGCAGCGCGTGGGCGTTTGCCAGATTATCATCGACGGGCTGCCCCAGGACTTCCCGCCGCTGCGCTCGCCCGGCAATCCGACCGAGCCGCTGCTGGCGGTGCTGGCCTTCGACAACCTCTCCGGCGACCCCGAGATGGCCTACTTCTCCGACGGCGTCTCCGAGGAGATCCTGCAGACCGTGGCCCGCGGCGCCGAGCTGAAGGTGATCGGGCGCGGCTCCAGCTTCCAGTTCCGCGGCCGCGACAAGGCGGCCGCCCATGTCGGCGCGGACGCTGAAGCGCCACCCACGTGCTCGACGGCTCGGTGCGGCGCAGCGGCGCCAAGGTGCGCATCGCCGCCAACCTGATCGAGTGCGCCGGCGAGACGACGCTCTGGTCGGACCGCTTCGACCGCGAGCTCTCCGACGTCTTCGCGCTGCAGGACGAGATCGCCGCCGCCGTCGCCGCCGCGCTGAAGGTCGCCTTCGCGCCGGCCGTGCAGGCCGAGAGCGTCGATCCGGCCGCCTACACGCTCTACCTCAAGCCCGCGAGATCCGGAACCGGGGCCTGCTGTCGCCAGCGACGGTGATCGCGGTGATCAGGCTCTTGCGGGAGGCGACGCGCTGGCGCCCAAGTTCGCCCGCGCCTGGGAGTTCCTGGCGACCATGGAGGTCGAGCACCTGCGGTTCGACGAGGCGGGGCAGCCCGGCGTCATGCGCGGCCGACGTCGTGGCGGCGGCCGAGACGGCGCTCAGGCTCGATCCCGGTCTGGGGGCCGCCCACCAGGCGCTGGGGCGCTGGAGCCGTTCGGCCGCTTCGCCGAACGCGAAGCGTTCCACATGAAGGCGCTGGCGGTGGCGCCCAACGATCCGACGGTGCTCACCAACGCCAGCCTGTTCTTCGCCGAGGTCGGGCGCATGCGCGACGCCCTCGACTACGCCCGGCAGGCCTACGCGCTCGATCCGATGTATCCGTGGGCGGCCAGCTGGTACGCCATACATGGTCGAATATCGCCGGCCGGCATGCACGAGTGCCGAGCGCTCTGGGAGCGCTTTGCGCCCTGTGGCCGGACAACGAGCTGATCGCCTGGGGCGCCATCTGCGCCGCCTAGGACCATGGCGACTGGACCTGGTTCGACGAGCTGGTCGCCGCAGCCCGCGAGAAGGGATTCGCAAGTCCGGCCCTGCGCGAGCGATCTCCGCCGGCGAGCGGCTGCGCGCGCCGATCCGGAGGTGCCGGCGCAGCCTGCTCGAGCGAGCTCGGGAAGGGCTCGCCGAGACCGGCGTCCTGCCGATCTGGGAGTTCAAGAACCTGCACGACTCGGCCTGACGGACGAGGTCTTCGAACTCGTCGAGCAGGCCTCGTTCGCCTACATGTTCGATCCGGACCAGGGATCGCCGAATGGCGCGGGGGCTCGTCGATGATCTTCAACGTCATCTCCAACAGCGGGATGATGCGCGATCCGCGCTTCGTCGGGCTGTGCGCCAAGCTGGGGCTTTGCGACTACTGGGTGAAGACCGGCCGCTGGCCCGACTGCGCCGACGTCGTCGCGCCCTACTACGACTTCAGGGCCGAGTGCCGCCGGCTCGCGTCATGATCGAGCTGCACTATTATCCCGACAACGCCAGCCAGTTTCCGCACATGCTGCTGCGGGAGATCGGCTGTCCGTTCGAGCTGCGGCTCGTCGACCGAGATCACGACGCCCAGAAGAGCGCCGCCTACCTGAAGCTCAATCCCAACGGCAAGATCCCAGTGCTGGTGGACGATGGAGAAGCCATCTTCGAGACCGGGGCCATCGGCCTCCATCTGGCGGACAAGTTCCCGGAGGCCGGTCTCGCGCCGCCGCCGGGCGCGCCCCACCGCGCCGCCTACTACAAGTGGATGGTGTTCATGGCCTGCGTGCCGCAGGCGGAGTCCCGCGCCTGGTTTTACCCACATGAGTTCGTCGACGATCCGGCGCTCGCCCCGCACGCCAAGGCTGCGGCGAACGGGCGGCTGATCGGGGCGTTCGAGCGGATTGCTGCGCAGCTCGGGACGGGCCCTGGCTGCTGGGCGAGCGGTTCTCGGCGCGCCGACCTCTATCTGTTGATGATGACGCGTTGGGGCTCCACGCTGCCGAGGCCGGTCCGCGAGCTTCCCCAGATCGCCGCCCACGCCGCGCGTGTGGTCGAGCGGCCGGCGGTCCAAGCGACCTTCGCCGCGGAAGGCGTCACGACGCCTTTCTTCTGACGGTTGGTCTGCGGGACGGCCGCTTCGG
>CAVXOD010000015.1:0-21889 GCA_963763385.1 uncultured Pseudomonadota bacterium
CAGACGTTCAGGCCATCCGCCCAAAGGACTAGTTGACATGGATCATGGCGCTCCCCGCGCAATCGCGGACCATGCTGCGCACGGCCTTGGTCGGTCTCGCGGTCATTGCCGGGGCGGCTAGAGCCCGAACGGAAGGCCGCAATGGCCGCTTACCGAGTTGAGCTGCACGACGAAGCGGGGCGCGTCTGCGAGATACACACCGACCTCTTTGCCCACGACGACGATGCGATTGACCATGCCGGTGGCCTCGCCCATCCGCATGAGATCAATGTCTGGCAGGGAGAGCGCCTCGTGGCCCGGTTCCCACCCGTCGCGCCCGGGCAGCCTCCCCTGCGCGCCCGATAGCGACTACCTGGCTGTTGGCCGTGATGGTCGCGTAGGGGGGTAGAGCGGGCTAACGCTCCTTCCTTCGGCTTCATCCAATTGGGCAATCGCTTCCGCTAGAAGCCGGTCGATTTGTGCGCGTCGATGCAAGTCTTGCTCGGCTTCGAGCAGGCGCCGGTACCGCTCGACGTTCTGTCTGGCGATGAAGCGCTGCACCGCGCTCTCCCGAGCTTGCCTGCAAAGACAAGCAAGGGTAGCATATCAAGCGTTCAAATATGTTGCGACGTTGTCGCAATCTCGCTTCGACTGTGCGAGCGGCTCCGCTCAGCGCCGCAGCCTCGCAAATCCACCCTTTACCGGCGCCCGGCGCGTCCGCTTCCGGGCATGACGCCTACGGGGAGTTTCGACCCGAAGCGGGACTGAACGGCCGCCTGGCTTGGGGCCGATCAGAATGGTGGGTTCAGCCCACTCGTCCCGACTGGAAAGCGTCCGGTACGTGAGGGTGACGCTCAGCGCAGAATTCTGATCTGACGTAAGATCGGATATGCGGACGTTGGACAATGTGAGGGTCGACGCGGAGAAATCGAGTCGTCGCCCTGATAATCCTCGATCTTCACTTCGCTAAATGCCGTCCCGACCTTGAGCGCGTCGCGCATCGCAGGGCTGAGCTTTTCCGCCCGAAGCAACATTGTGATGTGGTGACCGTTGCCATCAAGGCAGCGCAGCCAGCCGCGCTTGCGGTCGCACTCCTGTCCCGGAATCGTGGTGGGCACCCATGACTCAGCCTCCGCCCACCCAGCATGCCGTCCGTCGCCGATGGGCCCTGACAACGCCGCTAAACTTAACGAATGGCCGTGTCTGACCCGAGGCAGGCCAGCTTGCGAGGAACGTCACGAATAGCACGACGAGCGCTTGGATTGATCGGGTCAAAGTCATTGGGCAGACCCTAGCCTCAGGTCATGCGCGTGACGATGGTCCGCTCTTGGGAACGCAAACTTCGGCTGCAAGCGACCCGAAGCTGCCGTCAGGCGTCCAATGAAGACACGCTCGGCAGCGGGTCGTTGCCTCAGTTCCCGTAGAGGCGAAACAGTAGGTAGCCGACACCGAGAAAGGTGCCGACCGTTGCCAGCCCGGTGGCTATGGCGAAGGGCCAATTCCAACAATTGAGATAGTGCCCAAGCGCGAATCCAGCCAACATTACCGCCACGCTGGCCGTGTAGGAAATCCAGTAGCGGCTACGCCTTCCCATCGCTCTTGCGTCCTTTGCCTGCGGCTCGCCGGGACAGCAAATGAACGGCTAGCGAGCGAGCGCACAACACCCCAGCCGTCCCGCGCCGAGTCCGCTTTCCGGCATTGCCTCAACGGGGAGTTTCGACCCAAACTGCCATTCGGTCGCCAAGCCCGCTTCGTTGATCGAGATCAATGGTTCGGCAGGCCTAACTGGCATCGTCAGCGACTGAGGGCAGCGGGAGGGCGTCCGGTGCAGCAATTTACGTTTCAACTCGAAGATGGTCGTAGCGGCAACATCGCATCGACAACGCTCACACTGGCCGACCTAGTTGAGGCGCGCGCGAAAGCCGCAGTTCACCTCAGCGCCGCGCCTTACTTTCAATCAGTCGAAGTCCTCCAGAGGCAAGAAGTCGTTTGCGTGGTCCGTCGCACTGCACTCGATCACCTCGGTCGACCGCATCGTCAGGAACCTGCTGTGGTGGGCGGTTGTTCGGTAAGTTCGTCAGGCGGTGCGGCTGTCGTGGATGAAGGTCGGCACGCGATTCATCCGATCCGTCCGCGGCAGCGGCGCGAGCCGCAGCGGCACCAGAACGGGTGGCTGAACCATGTCTCGGTGGCCTCGTAGTCGCAGGTGATCGCCTCACCCGTCTCGATCCGCCGGACGGCCACCATCGCGCTAGCGGGGAAGGCGACACAGCAGTTCGGCTCGCAGCTGTGACCGGTCCTCGCCAGCATGGGATGGAAGAGGTGACGGCCATCAGGATGTTGGACCGTCTCGCTGTCGCGCTGCGAGCGCCACTCCGCTTCGTCGAACCGGAAGACCACGTCGCCAGGCTGATATAGGCGGGCGGCGTAGATCGTTTCCCTGGCGGGCTCGTTCCGCGCCAGGGGCGGAAGGGGCGACAGCGACGTCGTGAAAGGCGGCAGTGGCATCCTGAGTGTGAGGAACATGGCCTTATGCCGCCTTTTCGGCGCTGGGGAAGCCGACGCGCCGGGCGATGCAGATCGGGCGTCCCTTGTCGTTGAGGCGGCGCTGGGCGTCGAAACCTTGAGCGCGCAACAGGGCGGCCACGGCCGCGAACTCCTCGCCGGAACGGCCCGGACGGGTCTGGACGATCACGGCGCCGCCCTCGGTGACCTCGCCGGCGGCGGCGAGCAACGGCGCGACGTCGTCGGCGGCGCAGGGCTGCGCGATCAGCAGCGCGTCCGCCGGCCGCGCGCGCTCTGCGGCGGACGCCCGGACGAAGACCGCGCGGTCATAGCCGTGCCGGCTGAGCCAAAGCGCCGCCAGAGGTCCGGAAGGACCGATCACGCGGATCAGGTCGTCCTTCTCGACGCCGGCGGCATGCAGCACGCGCATCAGCGCGCTGCCGTCGGCGGCCAGGGGCTGCATAGGCTGGTAGAGGTGGATAGTCATCGAAGCACCCGAAAAAAGGCCAGCGACCGCAGCAGTTGACGATCGCTGGCTCCAAGTTACGATTGCGACGATATCTTCGCGTCGCATAAGGATTCGATATGGATCGGACACCAGGCGTCCAGATTCGAATAAAATCCAAGTACCGGATCGGACTGATGTTTGAGGTCAGGATTCGGTTGCTGGCTTTACGCGCCTCTTATGCTCGCGTCCCAAGATGCGCCTTGAACGCTTACGGGCTCGGAACTTAGGTTTCCCCACGCTCGCGCCTATCCTGGGCGCGAAGGGCCTTTTGTTGAATGTCCAACCTTTCCGAGATCGCGGGCGCCCTGCTCGCGGCTGCCGGCCTCATCTGGATACCCGGCGCCATCGTCATCAAGGCAGCCCAGCACCTGCGCGCACGCCGGACCGTAAGCGACGGCGCGACGGGCACGGGTCGGCTGCGGGAGATCCGCTGATGGCGCCGTCCTGGTTCGGCGCCATACTGGTCGTCGCTCGCAATCCGCGAAACGCCGACCGCGATATGCACAAGCCGGCACACGGCGACGGCTCAGCCGTGAAGACGCGTCAGGGCACGCTGGCCGAGTCGCCCTTGGCGGGCCGCTTCGCGCCAGTGCGGGGAAGAAGGCAGGTCTGAGCGACCCTGCGCCAACGGCGAGTTTCCACCCTCTGAGGACGCCTGGGCGTCCTCTTCCGGGCATCACGCCAACGGCGAGTTTCGACCCCAAGCGGACTTTAGAAGGTCGCGCCGATCGTCTGATTGTGGGCGCAGCGGCGGACTACTGGAGTTGGAGAAATCCGATCTGATGCGAGGTCTGCATGTTATTCCGCAAGATTTTGGTCGCAGTCGATGGCGGCGCGCCGGCAGCGCGAGCGGCGGCGACAGGATACGCCCTCGCGCAAGAGCTGAAATCTGAGATTCGGCTTTTCCATGCGGTCGAGCTGTCGGCTGCTCGCCAGGTTGGAATGTCCGCCGAGGAAGCGACCAAGTTCACCGAACGCGAGGGCCAACGAGTTTTTTCGGCGCTCATCGATTTCCTGCCGCCGTCCGCAAGTCCGCAAGGGATCTGGGCTATGGGCGAACCTGCTGAAGCGGCTTTGCGCGAGGCTGCGGGTTGGCCAGCCGACTTGGTGATCATTGGCAGTCACGGGCGGGATGGCGTGATACGGGTCCTGCTCGGCAGCGTCGCTGAGACAATAGTGCGTCACGCGCCTTGCCCGGTCCTCGTGATCAAGGCCAGCACCACCCACCCCGAATAGCTGAGGCAGCCAACACCGGTTTCTGCCGCGAAGAAGGCCGGCGTGCTTCCCGGCCGAATGGGAACTCTCCCCCCGCGCCACGGTGGCGATGTCCGCTTCCGGGAGTTGTTTCAACGGGAGTTTCGACCCAAAGCTGGCGCAAGACCGGAGCGCCCTCTTGGCGTCCCTACTGTGTCGTCGTCGTCGTGCGATACTGAACAAACCCCAACACCGCCGCAGACACTGTGGTGTCGAGATGTTCTCTACAGTATCCGGAGATGGCGCTTGGCACCGCTCTCATGTCACCATCCACGAAAACAGTCCTCTTGTCGCGCTCGGGGGTAAAGGCATTGTAACCTGAAAAGAAACCACCGAGCCACTGGTCCTCCAGAGCGGCGCGTCGATCCTTTCGGCTGTGATGGGTGACCCACTCAAGGCAGGTATCTTGGCCGGCGCCGATCTTTGGCAAAGCAGGCGAAGACGGCGCTGAAATCGCCCCCGACGCGATCAGGGCTACAAGCGCGAGTTCAGGACGCATTTGGTTGTCGCTCGCTGCTGCTGCCGGGATTTCGGCACACACCGACAGGGAGGGTGCGTTTCTAGTGTAAGCTCTTGCATCAATCGGCACATCGCCACCTCTCCAACGGCAGCTAACCCCCCAAGTACGACCATAGGCACGTCCGCTTTCTGGAAGTTCAATTCGCGGCGCGGCGCCGCGCCCCGAGAAGCCTCCACAGCGGCGCGGGCCGGTCAGTTGCCCCTGAGGGACGCCGACCCCCAGAAGCCGCCAGCGGCCTTCCTGGAGCCTCGACGGGGCGTGTTCCACGAGGAGCGGGCGATCAAATCTCGATCTGCTCCGAGAGTTCGAGCGCGTCGTCGACCTCCACGCCCAGATAGCGGACGGTGCTCTCCAGCTTGCCGTGGCCCAGCAACAGCTGGCAGGCCCTGAGGTTGCCGGTGCGTCGGTAGAGCAGCGCAACCTTTGTGCGCCGCAGGCTGTGGGTGCCGTAGGCGCGTGGTTCCAGGTCGATCAGGGTCAGCCAGCGGTCGAGCAGGCGCGCATATTGGCGGGTGCTGAGATGCGCGCCTGGGGCGGCCCGGCTAGGGAAGACCCACTCATCCGACCGCTTGCCGCGCTGCTGCAGCCACGCACTCAGGGCCTCGCGCGTCGGCAAGGTCAGTTCGAACGGGACCGGGCGATGGGTCTTCTTCTGAACAATCGTCGCGCGCGGGCGCAGCACCCCGGCCGGGGCGATGTCACTCAGCCTGAGGCTAACCAAGTCGCAGCCGCGCAGCTTACTGTCGATAGCGCAGTTAAAGAGCGCCAGGTCCCGCACCCGATGGGCGTCCGCGAGGCGCTGGCGGATAGCCCAGATGTGTCTGGGCTTGAGCGGCGGCTTGGCTCCGACGATCCGGGCGGAGTTCCAGGGGGGGTGATTGAACGTAGCAGTGACGCTGGCCATCGTTGGCCTCCGGTGTGTTGACGTCCCTCGTGGGTGATTCAACGTCCGAAAAGCGGACCTGCCTATGGTCGTAGTTGGGGGGAAAGCGGACCTCGTGGGGGCGTCGCCGTAGCGGGCGTCGGCGGCATCGGAGATAAGCGTGCCTTGCCGCCGCCGATAGTCGCTCGCTAGGGTGTAGCCACCCGAAGGGGCGAGCCGCTTGTCCGACGTCTTCATCTCCCATGCGCACGCTACCGCGCGGCAGGCTCGGGCGGCGGCCGCTGCGCTGAGGGTCGCCGGGTACTCGGTCTGGCTCGACGATGACCTGCCCGTGCACCGCGTCTTCAGTCGGGAGCTCGATGCCCAGCTGACCGCGGCGAAAGCCGCGCTGGTGATCTGGTCGGCTGACGCAGCGATGTCGGACTGGGTGCTTTCGGAGGCGGATCGGGCGCGCGAATTGCACAAGCTCGTTCAGCTCCGGGTCGACGACAGCCGGCTGCCGATGCCGTTCGACCAAACTCAGTGCGCCGACCTGACGGACTGGGCAGGCGATGCCGACCACCCTGGTTGGGCGAGAGTCGTGCGCAGCGTCGCCGAGCTGGTCGGGCGGCCTCCGGAGCTTCTGCGCACGGCCGTCCTGGGCGGTGCGGCGCCGTCTGAACCCGAAACGCTCGCCGGCGCCGAAGCGAGGCGGGCCGTGCGGGAGGCGCAGACCGACAACCTCCCCAAGCGCCTGCCCAAGCTGGTTGGCCGGGAAGCAGACCTGGAAGCGCTCCAAGCACTGCTCGGCCGCGCCGACCTGGTAACGGTGACGGGGCCTGGCGGGGTGGGCAAGACGCGGCTCGCGATCGAGGTCGCCGAACACGCGATCGATGACTACGAGGAGGGCGTCTGGCTGGTCGAGTTCGGTCCGGTGTCCGCCGGCGATCAGGCGCCGGCGGCCATCGCCCGCGCCATGGGCGTTGAGCTCCCGGCCGGGAGGGATGCGTTCGAGGCGCTCGTCGATGGTCTGCGCCTGCGCCGCTGTCTGATTGTGCTCGACAACTGCGAGCACGTCGTCGATGCGGTCGCCGCCTTCGCCGACGCGATCCTCGACGCTTCGGCCGGGATCAAGCTGCTCGCCAGCTCGCAGGAACCGCTCGGCGCCGAGCGGGAGCAGGTGTTTCGCTTGCGGTCGCTCGCCGAGCCCGACGCGGCGACGCTCTTTGCCGAGCGCGCAAGCGCGGCGGAGGCCGGCTTCGCGGTCGGCCCCCAGGACGAGGCGGCGGTCGCGACGATCTGCGCGCGGCTCGACGGCATCCCGCTGGCGATCGAGATGGCCGCGGCGCGCGCCCCCGCGCTCGGCTGCCAAGGCGTGCTCGATCGGCTGGACGACCGCTTCCGCCTGCTCACCGGCGGGCGCCGCACCGCGCTGCCGCGCCAGCGCACGCTCGCGGCGACACTCGACTGGAGCCACGGCTTGCTGGCCGAGCGCGACGCCGCCGTCTTCCGGCGGCTGGGAGCGTTCTCCGGCGGCTTCACCCTCGAAGCCGCGTCGGAGGTGGCGTGCGGCGAGGACCTCGACCCTCTCGACGTCGTCGACGCTATCTCCAGCCTGTTCGCCAAGTCGCTTGTGGCGAGCGATCCCGGCGCCGCGCACCGCCGCTACCGCCTCCTGGAAACCACGCGCGCCTACGCGCTGGAGAAGCTGGCCGCCGCGGGCGAAACCATCGACATCCAGCGCAGGCACGCCAACTGGTGCCTCGCGTTCACGCGCCCTCAGTTGGCCGACTACGACGGGCACGTCTCGGACGACGTCTTCGCGGCCCGCTATTTCGGCGAGAACGACAACCTGGAGCGGGCGCTGGACTGGTGCTTCGGGCCTGACGGCGATCCGCAACTCGGCGTCGCCATCGCGGGCTCCAGCGAAGGCGTCTGGGCCAGCCAGTCGCTCTATGGCGCATACATCGGCTGGCTGGAGCGCGCGAAGCCTTACGTCGATGACACGACGCCGCGTGCGGTTCGGGCGCGGTTCCTGAGCGCCAAGGCGACATCCCTGACGATGATGGCGCCGATCCGAGCACTGGAGGTGGCCGACGAAGCCATTGAAGCCGCGCGCGAGTTGGGCGATCCGCTCGAGCTTGCGCGCGCCCTGAACGCCAAGGGGTTCGCGCTGTACGCCCTGAAACGAGGTGCGGAGGCGGGCGAGCTCGCCGACGAGTCGATGCGCATCATCTCGGCGCTGCCGACCGGGCGGACGTCCGCCCACAGCAAGGTGCTCGCGGCCGACGTCAGCCTGATCGCCGGTGCGCCGGACGCCGGCGTCGCGCTCATGCGCGAAGCGCTCGACGACCTGCGCGCCTTCGGAGCGGACGGCCTCGCCAACTGGCTCTCGCAGGATCTGCTCTACGCGCCGGTAATGGCCCCGGCTACCGCCATCGATTTCGCGCGCAGCAGTCTGGCCCGCGTTCGACCCGGCGCCATGCTCGCCGACCTGACGACGAGCATGGCGGTCTACCATCTGCTCGTCGCCCTCGCGGAACGCGGCGAGCCGAGCGATCTCGAGGAGGCGACTGACCTCTACCGTCGCTACTATCGGCGGCTCACGCCAGGCATGGGCAGGTCCTTCGCCACCGGCGCGATGGCGAAGGTTGCGCTCAGGCAGGGTCGTCTGCGGAAGGCCGCGCTGCTTCTCGCCTACTCGACCGCCGCCATCGCGGCCTTGGGAGCGGAGGCGTGGTACCGGGGCGATCCCGCACGCCTGCGCGACGCGATCGGGCGTTCGGCCGCGCCTGGCGACCTGGAGGCTTGGATGGCGGAGGGCGCGCAACTGCGTGAGGAAGACGCCCTCGTGCTCCCGCTTGGAGAGGCGCCGCGCCCAACCTCGTAGAGTCTGCTTCGGGTCGCTTGCAGCCGAAGTTTGCGTTCCCAAGAGCGGACGATCGTCACGCGCATGACCTGAGGCTAGGGTCTGCCCGATGACTTTGACCCGATCAATCCAAGCGCTCGTCGTGCTATTCGTGACGTTCCTCGCAAGCTGGCCTGCCTCGGGTCAGACACGGCCATTCGTTAAGTTTAGCGGCGTTGTAGGGCCCATCGGCGACGGACGGCATGCTGGGTGGGCGGAGGCTGAGTCATGGGTGCCCACCACGATTCCGGGACAGGAGTGCGACCGCAAGCGCGGCTGGCTGCGCTGCCTTGATGGCAACGGTCACCACATCACAATGTTGCTTCGGGCGGAAAAGCTTAGCCCTGCGATGCGCGACGCGCTCAAGGTCGGGACGGCATTTAGCGAAGTGAAGATCGAGGATTATCAGGGCGACAACTTCATCTCCGCGTCGACCCTCACATTGTCCAACGTCCGCATATCCGATCTTACGTCAGATCAGAATTCTGCGCTGAGCGTCACCCTCACGTACCGGACGCTTTCCAGTCGGGACGAGTGGGCTGAACCCACCATTCTGATCGGCCCCAAGCCAGGCGGCCGTTGAGTCCGCTTCGGGTCGAAACTCCCCGTAGGCGTCATGCCCGGAAGCGGACGTGCCGGGCGCCGGTAAAGGGTGGATTCGCGAGGCTGCGGCGCTGAGCGGAGCCGCTCGCACAGTCGAAGCGAGATTGCGACAACGTCGCAACATATTTGAACGCTTGATATGCTACCCTTGCTTGTCTTTGCAGGCAAGCTTGGGAGAGCGCGGTGCAGCGCTTCATCGCCAGACAGAACGTCGAGCGGTACCGGCGCCTGCTCGAAGCCGAGCAAGACTTGCATCGACGCGCACAAATCGACCGGCTTCTAGCGGAAGCGATTGCCCAATTGGATGAAGCCGAAGGAAGGAGCGTTAGCCCGCTCTACCCCCCTACGCGACCATCACGGCCAACAGCCAGGTAGTCGCTATCGGGCGCGCAGGGGAGGCTGCCCGGGCGCGACGGGTGGGAACCGGGCCACGAGGCGCTCTCCCTGCCAGACATTGATCTCATGCGGATGGGCGAGGCCACCGGCATGGTCAATCGCATCGTCGTCGTGGGCAAAGAGGTCGGTGTGTATCTCGCAGACGCGCCCCGCTTCGTCGTGCAGCTCAACTCGGTAAGCGGCCATTGCGGCCTTCCGTTCGGGCTCTAGCCGCCCCGGCAATGACCGCGAGACCGACCAAGGCCGTGCGCAGCATGGTCCGCGATTGCGCGGGGAGCGCCATGATCCATGTCAACTAGTCCTTTGGGCGGATGGCCTGAACGTCTGCTCAGGGTCCAGGCTGTGTGAGAACGTGATCTGAGGGTCTTCTCGCGGGCTCGGCGCGGCGCTCTCGCTTGTTGGGCGTGAGCCATCGGCACAAGCAGAGTGCGTCCGCTCAGGCCCGCATTGCGGCCATGAGGGGCTTGGGGCCGAGGATCGCGATCACCCGCTTCAGATTGTAGGCGAGGACCTGGAGGCTCATCTCGGTTCGGACCTTGTCGAGGGTCCGCATCTTGAAGTGGGTGGCGCCCATCCAGGCCTTGAGCGTGCCGAAGGGGTGCTCGACGGTGGCGCGGCGGATGCGCATGGCGTCCGGCCTGGCGTCGAGCCGGGCCTGCATGGCGTCGATGACGCCCTCGTGCTCCCAGCGCCGGATGCGTCGCTCCTTGCCGCTGGTGCAGCGGTCCTTCAGCGGGCAGCCGGCGCAGTTGGAGGTCCAGTAGATGTGGATGTTCATGCCCTCTTCGAGCGCGGTGAAGCGGCGGGTCAGGGCCTGGCCGGCGGGGCAGCGGTAGACGTCCTCGTCCGGGCGGTAGACGAAGTCCTGCTTGCCGAAGCGGCCCCTGGCCTTGGCGCCCGAGGTCAGCGGCTTGGGCACGAGGGGCGTCACGCCCAGCCGCTCGCAGGCCAGCACCTCCTGACCGCTGAAGTAGCCGCGGTCGGCCAGCACCTCGAGCGCGTCGGCGCCCATCGCCGCCTTGGCCTCGCCGGCCATCTTCGCCAGCTGGGCCCGGTCGTTGCCGGCGTTGGTCACCTCGTGCGCCACGATCAGGTGATGCTCAGCATCGACGGCCGTCTGGACATTGTAGCCCACCACGCCCGTGCCCTTGCCGCTCGTGGCCATCGAGCGCGCGTCGGGGTCGCTCAGCGAGAGCTGCTGGTCCGGCGCGGCTTCCACCACTGGCTCGATCGCTTTGAACGCCGCCATCTGCTCGCGAAGCTGGGCGATCTTCTCCTTCAGCCGGCCCGACCTGGCCTGCGCCAGTTCGCCCTCCTGGCGGTCGGCCGTCTCCATCGCCGCCATGTAGCGCGCGATGCTGGCCTCCACCTGATCCATCCGCTTCTGCAGCTTGGCCCGGGTGTAGTTCCTGTCGCGCCCGTTCACCGCCTTGAACTTGCTGCCATCGATCGCCGCCAGCGCCTGGCTGAACAGCTCCAGCCGCCGGCACAGGTCGACGAACCGCCGGCAGGTAGCCCGGATCGCCGGGCCGTTGTCCTTGCGGAAGTCGGCGATGGTCTTGAAGTCCGGCGCCAATCGCCCGGTCAGCCACATCAGCTCGACGTTGCGCTGCGCCTCACGCTCCAGCTTCCGGCTCGAGGCCACCTGGTTGATGTAGCCGTAGACGTAGATCCTCAGCAGCAGGCCCGGATGGTAGCCGGGGCGGCCCGTCGCCTCCGGAACCACGCCCTCGAACCCTAGCGCCCCCAGATCGAGCGCCTCGACGAACGCCTCGATCACCCGCACCGGGTTCTCCTCCGACACGTAGTCGTCCAGGAACTCCGGCAGCAGCACACCCTGCCGACGATCCTCACCCTCGACGAAGCGCTTCATCCTGAGCCCCGAAGCAGTTGCTTCAGGATTCTAACTCACACCGCGTTTTCACACAGCCTCGGTCGAAACCAGCCATCAACGCCGACGCCAGAAGCGGACTCTCCGAGCGGCGGGTCGCGTGGACATTCTGCGATGGCGCCATGGCTGGAAGCGGACGCGCCAGAGGATAGCGGACAATCCGGGCGGACCGCCCGACGCCCGACAGAGTTCAACCACATATCCCGCTCGGCGGCGTTCCGCGAGCCGAACCGGGCCGGCTGGCTTGGCCGCCGCAATGATGGAATGATGCGGCCGCGCTCGTTTGGACTCGCCTGGAAGGCTCATGCCGCCCAATGCCCTGGACGAAGCCTTCGCCGCCGAAGCCTCGTCGATGGTGCTGCCGGGCGGGACGTCGCTCGCCGAGGTCGGGGACACAGTGCAGGCGCTTTGCCGCCTGACCGCCGGGCGGCTCGCCGAGTTTGAGCCAACGACCGAGGGCGGCGGGCGGTTGGTCACGGTGCATCGACCCGGTGACCTGATCGGTGGCGCGCAGCTCCTGGGAGACGGACGCCATCACACCACGCTGACGGCGCTTCGCGACTCCGAACTCGAGACGATCCCCGCCGCCCGCGCCCAGGCGCTGTTGCGCGAACGACCCGAGTTTTTGGCGGAGGTGGCCCGCGCTGCGCTTGAGCGAATGCGCCCAAGCCAGTCTGCCGTCGGCCAGCGCAGGAGCTCGATATTGGGCGTCTTGGCCGCCAGCGGCGGCGTCGCCGTGCGTGACCTGGCCGAACGCCTCGCCACAGCCATGCGCGCGATGGGCGCCGAGGTCGCCGTGCTGGGCGCCGAGGCAGTCGACGCCGCGGCGTCGTGGCTTCATGCGCTGGAGACGGAGCACGACTTCATCCTGATGGCCGCTGAGCGCAACGACGTCGCCTTCGCCGCCTATGCGGCGCGCCAGATCGACCGCCTCGTTCTGGTGGCCGACGGGGTCGCGTCAGAAGCGGTGGCGCCGATCGCCTTCACCACCGCCGCGATCCGCCGCCAGCGCCTGGTCGACATCATCTTGATCCAGCCACCCGGCACGCCGCGACCCTGTCGGTCCGACCGTTGGCTGGACGCAGCGCCAGTCTCGCGCCTCTTCCAGATTCGGGCGGGCGACGCTGCGGACCTGGAGCGCCTTGCGCGCGTTTACACCGGCAACTCGGTGGGCTTGGCGCTCGGCGGCGGCGGTGCGCGAGCCTACGCCCATCTGGGCGTTCTGCGGGCCCTCGCCGAGCTCAAGGTGCCCGTCGACTTCCTCGCCGGCACCTCGATGGGCGCGGTGATCGCCGCGGGCCTCGCCATGGGCTGGCAGGCAGTCGAGATGGACCGGCGCATCCGCCAGGCTTTCGTGGAATCGAGCCCGTTGTCCGACATCGCCTTCCCAATCCTGGCGATGACGCGCGGGCGCATGGTCGACCGCCGCCTGGAGACCCACTTCGCCGATGCCGAGATCAGCGACCTCTGGCGGCCGTTCACCTGCGTCTCCACCGACCTGACCATCGGCGGCATGCACATCCACCGCCGTGGCTTGCTCCGCCGCGCCCTGCGTGCGTCGCTGTCGCTACCCGGCATCCTGCCGCCGGTGGTGGAGGGCGGCCATGTTCTGGTCGACGGCGCGCTGGTGGGCAATCTGCCGGTTGATCTAGTGCGCGAGCAGCATGACGGGGTGACCATCGGCGTCGACGTCGCCGTTGCGGAAAGGCTCACGCCCGACGATCTCCTCTTGAGACCCTCGGGCTGGCGCTGGCTAACCTCCGGAGCTTGGCTCAGGGGACCGCCGATCGTCTCGGTGCTGATCCGCTCCGCCACTATCTCCAGCGCCGCCGCGCTGCCGTCGCCACGCGACGACCTGATCGAGATCGTTCCTCAGGTCGAAGGCGTCAGCCTGCAGGACTGGAAGGCGTATGACCTGGCCGTGGCCTCCGGCTACCGAGCCGCAATGGCGGCGGCGGAACAGCTCTCGGCATTGCGGCGCTGAGTTCGATTCTTGCCCGACGGGCTCGATCGCGAACAACAGCATTGAGCAGCACCTGACGGTCCGTTTTTGGGGTCGTGAGCCGCCTTTGGGCGACCCGAAAGCGGACGCTCCCCAACGCCCGCTTTGAGTCCAGGCTGTGTAAAAACTCGGGGCCGTTGGAAGCTTGGCGGCGCGAGGCGCGGCGCGGTCTCAGGCCCGGATGGCGGCGATGAGCGGCCCGGTCCCGAGGATCTGCATCACGCGCTTCAGATTGTAGGCCAGGACGTGGAGGCTGATCTCCGTCTTCACGTTCCTCAGTCGCTTCATCAGGAAGTGAGTGGCGCCCATCCAGGCTTTGATCGTGCCGAAGGGGTGTTCGACGATCCGGCGCCTGAGCTTCATGGGGCTCTGGGGCGCCAGGTCCATCCGCCGCTGCATGGCGTCGATGACGTCCTCGTGCTCCCATCGGGTGACGCGCCGCATTTTGCTTGGCGTGCATTCCGGCTTCAGGGCGCAGCTCGCGCAGCTGGATTGGTCCCAGTAGCGATGTAGCGTCAGACCTTTCTCGACGGTCGTCATGTGATGGCGCAGCAAGCTCCCCGCAGGGCAGCGGTAGACGTCCTTTTCGGGGATGTAGACGAAGTCCTGCTTGCCGAAGCGGCCGTCCGCCTTGGCCCCTGAGGTGAGCGGCTTGGGGACATAGGGCGACACGCCGAGGGCCTCGCAGGCCACGATCTCCTCGCCAGAGAAGTACCCGCGGTCGGCCAGCATCGCGAGCGCCTCGACGCCCATCGCGGCCTTGGCCTTCTCGCTCATGGCGGCGAGCTGCTGACGGTCGCTGCCGGTCGTGATCACGTCGTGGGCGACGATCAGGTGATGCTCGGCCTCGACCACGGACTGCACGTTGTAGCCGACGATGCCGCTGCCCCGGCCGCTGGTCGCCATCGAGCGGGCGTCTGGATCGGTCAGCGAGACCTGGCCGTCCGGCGCGGCCGCCACCTGGGCCTCCATCGCCCTCAGCGCCTGCATCTGGGCGCGCAAGGTCGCGATCTTGTCCTTCAGTTTCCCGGCTCGCGCGTCGGCGGCCTCGCCCTCCTGGCGGTCGGCCGTGCCAGGTCCCGCAGGTAGCTGGCGATGTGCTCAGCCACCTGTTCCATCCGCTTCCTCAGCTTCACCGGCGTGAAGTTCGCATCGCGCGTGTTCACCGCCTTGAACTTGCTGCCATCCACCGCCGCCAGCGCCTGGGGCCGATCTGGCGGCACAGGACCACGAAGAGAGCGCAGGACGCCTGGATCGCCGTACCGTGGTCGCGCCGGAAGTTAGCGATCGTCTTGTGGTCCGGCGCGAGCTTCCCCGTCAGCCACATCAGCTCCACGTTGCGCTGCGCCTCGCGCTCCAGTCGCCGGCTCGACGGCGTCCGGTTCAGGTAGCCGTAGATGTAGAGCTTGAGCAGAGTCCCCGGATGATAGGCTGGCCGACCCGTCGCCGCAGCCGTCACCTCGAAGCCGAGGCTCCCGAGGTCGAGCTCGTCGACGAAGACGTCGATCACCCGCGCCGGATTGTCCTCGCCCACGTAGTCGTCCAGGCAACCCGGTAGGAGCGTCGGCTGACGGCGATCCTCACCTTCCACGAAGCGGCTCATCCAGACGCCTCCGACACCACAACGTCAGGAGACTGAACTGCTTCGCGTTCTTACACAGCCTCGGTCGAGACCCGCCGCCAACTCCATGCCCGGAAGCGGACGCCGCAAACGTCAGCGTGGGGGGCAAGCGGTCATTAGGCCTCTTCCAGTTTGCGGACATTCGCGACGTTTCCCTTGCCCGCCGCTCAGCGGCGTCGCTACTTTGCGGCGGCGACCGGGGGTGGGTCGCTCTGCCATGTCCGACGTGTTCATCTCCTACAAGCGCGAGAACCTGGCGGCGGTGAACCGGCTGGTGGAGGCGTTGCGTGCCGAGGGGATCGGCGTCTGGTGGGACCAGGACATTGTGCCCAACGCCGCCTGGGAGGCGACCATCGAGCGCGAGCTGGCGGCGGCGCGGCTGGTGATCGTCGCCTGGTCGCCGGCGGCGGTCGCCAGCGAGAACGTCAAGGCCGAGGCGCGCTGGGCGCGCCAGCAGGGTCGTCTGCTGCAGGTGTTCGTCGCAACCTGCGACCCGCCGCTATTCTTCGGCGAGCGCCAGGGCGTGGATCTCAAGCACTGGTCGGGCGCGGCGGCGGAACCCGCGTTTCAGAGTGTGCTTGGGGCTGTACGCAAGAGCCTGACGCACCCGTCGCTCCGGCTCGCTGACGACGCGCCGTCCCCCTTCACCAGCGGGACGCCGCTCCCGCTGCCGACCAAACCCTCCATCGCCGTCCTGCCGTTTGCCAACCTCTCGGGCGACCCCGAACAGGACTACTTCGCCGATGGCATGGTGGAGGAGATCACCGCCCCGGCGCGGCCATCGGTCGTCGACCGGCAAAGAGGGTCGCAGGGTGTCAGCGAAATCGTGACCGCCGCCACGCCCGACCTGCGCTCGTTTCTCTTCACTGACATCGAAGGATCGAGCCTGCTCTGGCTCGATCACCGGGCGACGATGCAGGAGGCGGTTGCGGCGCACGACAGCGTGATGCGCGAGGCGGCCAGCCGACACGGCGGCGAGGTGTTCAAGACCGCGGGCGATGCGTTCTTCGTCAGCTTCCGGCGACCTTCGGACGCGGCGATGGCGGCGTGCGAGGCGCAGGCCGCCCTGGCGGCGCAAGCCTGGCCGGAGATCGGCCCGCTGAAGGTTCGCGCCGCGATCCACGTCGGGACGGCCGAGCAGCGCGGCGGCGACTATTTCGGCCCGGCGCTGAACCGGTGCGCCCGGCTGCTGGCGCTCGCCCACGGCGGTCAGGTGCTGGTGACCGCGTCCGTCGCCGAGCTGCTGGCCTCGGAGCGTGAGGTGCGCGCGCCGCTGCGCCGGCTCGGGGAATATCCGCTCGACGACCCCGGGCAGATGGTGGGCATCTGCCAGATCGTCATCGACGGGCTGCCCCAGGACTTCCCGCCCCTGCGCTCATCGCCGCCGGCGCGACGTGAGGTCGAGTCCGACAACCTGCCCAAGCGCCTGCCCAGCCTCGTCGGGCGGGAAGCGGACCTTGAAGCGCTCGAAGGGCTGCTCGCCCGCGCCGACCTGGTGACGCTGACGGGCCCTGGCGGGGTCGGCAAGACGCGGCTCGCGGTCGAGGTCGCCCAACACACGGTCGGTCAGTACGAGGAGGGGGTCTGGCTGATCGAGCTCGCTCCGGTGACCGAGGGCGCTCAGGTCCCGGCGGCCGTCGCCCGCGCCATGGCCATCGAGCTTCCGGCCGGGCGGGATCCGCTCGAGGCGCTCATCGATCGCCTGCGCCTGCGTCGGTGCCTGATCGTCCTCGACAACTGCGAGCATGTGATCGAGCGCGGTCGCCACGCTCGCCGAGGCGATTCTCGAGGCCTCGGGCGGGATCAAGCTCCTGGCCTCATCGCAAGAGCCGCTGGGCGTCGAAACCGAGCGCGTCTTCCGCCTTCCTTCGCTGGGCGCCGCGGACGCTGCGGCGCTGTTCGCCGAGCGTGCGGCCGCCGCGGACGCAAGCTTCAGGGTCCGACCGCGCGATACTGCTGCGGTGGCGGGAATCTGCGAGCGGCTCGACGGCATACCGCTCGCTATCGAAATGGCCGCCGCTCGCGCGCCGTCGCTCGGCTGCCAGGGCGTGCTCGAACGCCTGGACGACCGCTTCCGCCTGCTCACAGGCGGACGCCGCACCTCGCTGCCGCGCCAGCGCACCCTGGCGGCGACGCTGGACTGGAGCCACGGTCTCCTGCCCGAGCGCGACGCCATCGTCTTTCGCCGGCTCGGCGTCTTCGCCGGCGGCTTCACCCTTGAGGCGGCTTCCGCGGTGGCGGCGGATGAGACGCTCGATGCGCTCGACGTCGCCGACGCGATCACCAGCCTGGTCGCCAAATCCCTCGTCGCCGCCGGCCCTGGCGCCGAGACCTTGCGCTACCGCCTGCTCGAGACCGCGCGCGCCTACGCGCTGGAGAAGCTGCACGCCGCCGGCGAGACGCAAGCTCCGCAACGCCGTCATGCCGAGTGGTTCGCCGCGTTGGCCCGCACGGCGGGCGCCGACTACGACAGCCACGTCTCCGATGACCTCTTCGCCGCCCGCTATTTCGGCGACAACGACAACCTCGAGCGGGCGCTCGATTGGTGCTTCGGTCCGAGCGGCGACCCGCAATTGGGCGTCGACATCGTCGGCTCTAGCGAGGGCATATGGGCCTGCCAGTCGCTTTACAGCGCCTATCTGGGCTGGATGCAGCTGGCGGCCGCCCACGTCGGTCCCGCCACGGCGCCGGCGGCAAGAGCTCGATTCCTTTGCGCCAGCACGACCGCGGGCATGATGACGACGCCGGCGAGCGCGCTGGAGGTCGCAGACGAGGCGATCGATGCGGTGCGCGCGCAGGGCGATCCGATGGAGCTCGCGCGCGTCCTGAACGCCAAGGGGTTCGCCCTCTACGCGACCGGTCGCGGGGCCGAAGCGGTCGCGTTGGCCGAGGAGTCGATGGGCGTCATCAGCGGGATGCCGACTGGCCGAACGCCCGCGCAGAGCAAGGTGCTGGCGGGGCTGCTTCGCATGGCTGCCGAGCCGGCTGCCGGCGAAGCACTGATCAGGGAGGCGACGGCCGACCTGCGCGCGTTCGGCGCGGACGGTTTGGCCAACTGGTTCGAGCAGGACAGTCAGTTCGGCGTGCGCATGCCGCCGGCCGAGGCGGTCGAGTTCTGGCGCGCGCTCCTTGCGCGCGTGCGGCCGCGCGAGATGCTCGCCGATCTGACGACCAGTCTGGCCGTCGACAATCTGCTCTACAACCTCGCCGAGCGCGGCGATCCGGCGGCGCTTGATGAGGCGATGGAGGTCTATCGCCGTTACTATCGCCTGCTTGCCCCTGGCATGGGCCGCGCCTTCGCCAGCCTCGCTATGTCGAAGGTGGCTCTGAAACGGGGGCGTCTGCGGGAGGCCGCCGCGCTTTTCGGTTATGCGGCCCCCCTGGCCGCCGAAATGGGCGCGCCCATCTACTTCTTCGATCCCGCGCCGCTGCACGAGGCCCTTTCGACGGCGGTCGCGACGGCTGACCTGAAGAGCTGGATGGCGGCGGGCGCGAAGCTGAGCGAGGAGGAAGCCCTGAAGCTGCCGCTTGGCGAGGGCCCGTAGATGCGACATGGCGACCGGGGCGCTAGGGTGGCCCCGTCGCTTCGACCGCTTTGGGTCGAAACTTCCCGTTGGCGGCAGTCCAGAAAGCTGTCGTCGAGCCGGCGACGTCGGGCGCGTCCAGCTTTCCCTTGCCCCCCGCTCTCAGGCCTAGCTAGGGTTCTTCAGCGACCGTGGGGCGGGGACGCACCAGCATGTCCGACATCTTCATCTCTTACGCCCGCTCGACGGAGGCTCAGGCGCACCAGATCGCCGAAGCCCTGCGGGCGCTGGGATACGGTGTCTGGCGAGACGACCAACTGCCTGCGCACCGGGCATTCTCGGATGTCATCGAGGAGCGGCTGCGAGCCGCCAAAGCCGTCGTAGTAGTCTGGTCGGTCGAGGCCAAGCAGTCGCACTGGGTGCGGGCCGAGGCCGAAGTGGCGCGCGAGGCTGGTACGCTCGTTCAACTGACCGTCGACGGCGCAGTACCGCCGCTGCCGTTTAGCCAGATCCAATGCGCCGACATGACCGGCTGGAGCGGCGACGAGAACGCGGCGGGTTGGTCCAAGGTAGTGTCCAGTGTCGCTGCCCTGACCGGCGGAGCGATCGAGCCAGCGCGTGGCTCGCCGGCGCGGCGCGTTCCGCCACCCACCGCGCCACTGCTGGCGGTGCTGCCTTTCGACAACGTTTCAAGCGACACCGAGCTGTCGTTCTTCTCCGACGGCGTCTCCGACGAGATCCGGGAAACCATCGCTCGCGGCGCGGAGCTGAAGGTCATCGGCCGGGGATCGAGCTTTCAGTTCCGCGGCGCGGAGAAGTCGGCTGCGCACGTCGCGGCGCAGGTTAAGGCAACCCATGTCCTCGACGGCTCAGTGCAGCGCAGCGGCCAGAAGCTGCGGATCACCGCCGAACTGGTTGATTGCGCCACAGAGACTGCTGTGTGGACGCACCGCTTTGACCGCGACCTCTCGGACATCTTTGCGCTACAGGACGAGATCGCCTCGGCGGTCGCCCAAGCTCTAAAGGTCGCGATTATGTTCGCAGCGCAGCCGCTAGCAGTCGATCCGGCGACCTACGACCGCTATCTCATCGCGCGCGAGGCCTCGTTCCGACCGAGGGACGAAGCAGGACTGATCGGCGCTTTCGGGGCCCTGCAGAGGGTGACGGGCGACGCACCCGTGTTCGCGCGCGCGTGGAGCGATCTCGCGAGGACTGGCGCGATGCTGTGGCGCTATCACGATCACAGCCGGGTTCCGCAGTTAACTCGCGAGGTAATCGTCGAGGCGGCGCGTACCGCGCTGAAACTCGATCCGGGCTTAGGTCTAGCCTACCAGGCCCTTGCCGAGCTGGAACCATTCGACCACTTCGCGGCGCGCGAGGCGTTGCACGAAAAGGCGCTGGCGCACGCCAGGAGCGATCCGGCGGTACTGGCCGCCGCGGCCATGTTTCTGTCCGAGGTGGGCCGACTTGGCGAGGCGGTGCAGCTAGCCGCCCAGGCCGCCGTGGGCGACCCGATGTCCGACTTCACGATGAGCCTGCACGCTGGCCTGCTCAGCGGCGTCGGCCGCCACGACGAGGCCCACGCGATCTGGGACCGGCTGTTGGCGGTGCAGCCGAAATCCGCGGCCTACCTTCACAACGCCCTGTTCGCAGCGGCCAACGCCGCGGACTGGGGCAGGTTCGACGAGGTGGTGGCGCGCGCCAAGACAAGCGGTGTTTTCGACCATGACATCGCTGAGTTCGTCCGGTACTGGACGGCGATCCGCACCGACGACGTCCCGGCCAAGCAGGGATATCTGAAGGATCTCGAGGCCGAATTCGCGCCCGGCGGGCTGCTCCAGAACGAAGCCATCCAGAACACCGTAGCGCTCGGCGACCTCGAGGCGGCGTTCGAATTCGTCGGGCGCTACGCGCTCGGAGGCGCTTCCGACGACCATCTCCCGACGACCCAGTTCTTCGGCTTTGCCGGCGCGATGTTCATGTCGAACAACGAGCCGATGATCCGCGACGCTCGTTTCGTCGAACTTTGCAACAAGATCGGCCTCTGCGCTTATTGGACGACGAGCGACCGATGGCCTGATTGCGCCGCCGAGGGTGTGCTGCCCTACGACTTCAAGGCTGAGAGCCGGAGGCTGGCGTCAGCCTGACAAGGCCTAAGCCAACTTCCGCTTCTGATGCTGTGGACGGCACTCCACCACCCGCAGGAGCATAGCTTCTGCAAGCAGGAGGAGGAGTGCGAACTTCCGGTCTGGGTCGAGGCTGTGTGAGAACGCGTTGTCTGGGCCAGGTGATTGAGCCTGTGATGCGCCGCGCTGGTCAGGCTCGCATCGCTGCGATGAGCGGCTGGACGCCGAGGATGGCGAGGACCCGCTTGAGATTGTAGGCCAGGACGTAGAGGCTCATCTCGGTTCGGACCTTTTCGAGGGTCCGGGTCTTGAAGTGGGTGGCGCCCATCCAGGCTTTGAGCGTCCCGAAGGGCTTTGTCAGACTAAATTCACCGCCGGCTAACCGGGGCCCCCTACCCCGCCGCCGATGACCAAGCCGGCCAACCCGTTCCGCTATTTCAACTCATCGCCCGAGGTGATCCGCCTGGTGGTGATGATGTACGTGAAGTACCCGCTGTCGCTCCGGAACGTCGAGGACCTGCTGCACGAGCGCGGCATCGACATCAGCTACGAGACCGTCCGCTATTGGTGGAACCGCTTCGGCCCGATGTTCGCCGCCGAGATCCGCAAGAAGCGGGTCGACTACATGCGCGGCCACCGGCACTGGCGAGTGGCATCTCGACGAGATGTACGTGAAGATCAACGGCGAGATGCACTACCTCTGGCGGGCGGTCGATCACGAGGGCGAGGTGCTGGAATCCTTCGCCACCAAAGAGCGCGACAAGCCCGCGGCGCTGAAGTTCATGAAGAAGCTGATGAAGCGCCATGGCACGGCGGAGCAGATCACGACCGATGGGCTGCGGTCCTACAAGGCGGCGATGAAGGAGCTGGGCAACGCCCACAAGCAGGTGGTCGGGCGCTGGGCCAACAACCGGGTGGAAAACAGCCACCTACCCTTGCGACGACGAGAGCGGGCGATGAACCGGTTCCGGAGGATGAAGACACTCCAGAAGTTCGCCTCGGTCCACGCCTCAGTCCACAACCTCTTCAATCAGGAGCGCCACCTCACCAGCCGCCAGACCTACAAGGAGAGACGCTCGGAGGCGCTGGCCGAGTGGCGGGCAGTCATGGAATAGCCCAGGATGGGTTTGGGCGAGCTGCGTCTCCAAGGAGACAAGTCGACCTTAGTCTGACAGCACCGTGAACGGAAG
>CAVXOD010000016.1:0-721890 GCA_963763385.1 uncultured Pseudomonadota bacterium
TGCCGTTCCCCGAACCGCGCAATCTCATCTTCGGTCCAGCTATGGAAGCCGTCGCCGCCGCCCTTGTACTTCTTCACGCCGATTGCCGGATTGCTGTCGATCATGTCGATTGAGACGGCATAGCCGAGCAGCACCCGCAGCACCTTGAGCAGATTGTTGGCGGCGTGCGGCGTGTTCGCCTTGGCACCGATCAGGGCCGTCAGGTGAGCGCGGCCGAGACCCTTCAGCGGCTTGTCGCCGTGAACGGCCCGGAAGTTCTCGATAATGTTCCGGCGCATCAGTTGCGTTGACGGCTTCAACGCACGGAAGTCCGGCGATTTGTAGTAGCTGACGCAAAGCGCGTTGAACGTACCGGCCTTGGTGCCGTCCTTGCGGGCTTCGGTCGTGATCGCCTTCACGCCTTCGAGTGCGGCGGCGTACTGGCGCATGAAGTCATCCGACCACGGCGTACCGGTCAGATAGGTGGTGAAGCCGTCCTTGCGGAAGCGGACCCGCCGCGTGCCGTGGCGATCCGCGTTCCAGCGCAATGCTTTGGAAGTCCGCTCTTAGTGCGCAACATTTGCCAGAACCTCGTCCCACGGGTTGCCGTTCATCGCAGTATCGTCGCGCTCGCCGAACGTGAGCGCGACCGATCCATCCGGTTTGACGGTCGCGCCGTTCACGGTCACTCCGGTTGCCGCAGCCTGCCGCAATGCCGCTGCCAGCGACGGCTTGCGCTTGCGTTGCCGCTTCGGCTCCGGCCAATCTCATCATCGTCGCCCTCGACGACGCCGGATCGCGCCACGAAGCGAGCGACGAAGTCCGGATCATGCAGATGATCGGTGGTGGTCGGCGCACGAGGCAGCGCGGCCAGACGAACCCGCAGGCCCTCGATGCCGCGCCGCGCATTCGGATCATGCTCCATCGGTTCAGCCAGCACGCCGCTGTCCCTGTTGAGAAGAAGCCGCACGCTTTTCGGCATCCATCCGCTCCTGCACGGAGCGGACGATCTCGGCGTTTCTGGATGTAAATGATCGCTGCGATTGCTGCTCGATCCAACCCATCATCTCTTTGGGCATTCGGACCAGTAACTCTGCGGTCGGTCGTTTAAATCGCATCTTAGCCATAGCGACAGGCCCTCCTTGACCTACTTCATCGCACCTGTATATCACGGTCCGATTAAATGGCTCAAGGGGCAAGTTCATGGCGAAAAAGGCGGGTCGCCCCAAGCGACCGGGGCGGACAGCGACCAGTTCATCGTGCGGTTGCCCGATGGGATGCGGACCGGATCGCGGCCATCGCGGACGAGACCGGCCGCTCGATGAATGCCGTCATCGTCGCGGCCCTCACCCTCCAACTCGATCACGTCGCGCGGATTGTGGAGGATCAAGTCATAGAGTTGTGGAAGCGGGTCGAGAAGCTGGAAAGCAAGGTCCAAGCCCACGATGAACAACTCAACCCCGGCCGTTATCTCGATGATTGATCGGGGCCGAGATCGGGGCCGGATCGACCGGGCGGTCTCAGGCGTCCTTCACGATGTCGCCAGATTTGAGCGTCAACAAGGCCGCGCGTTGGATTGGGGACCGCACATGAGAAGCATCGTGGACGAAGCCGGCGAGATCATCGCAAAAGCAACGGATGACCATACGCTGATCGGCGGCCACCACCGCCTCGCGTGGCGGCCAGCCTGGGTCGAAAACTGTTCTGGAAACATACCGGCGAACCTGTGAAGCTTGATCCCTTCTTCAAGGGAAGTTCTCATCGAGATCGGCCCCAGTAATGACCGCCGCGCGTGAAGCAACGGACCCGCGCGCCCATCCCGGCGCACCATCGGCCGGAAGCCATCATGCTTGATTTCGTGAACCCATAGGGGCCCGGACGGTGGCCGGGCGACCTAGGACGGTCGGCAGGGTTCGATAAACCCGGATGGACGCCGGGACGTACTCTTTATACTCAACGCCATGGCCGAAAGATAAGGCAGCGGACGGAGGGTTCAACCGGGGCGACCGCGTCACCTTCCGGTTGCGCAGGGCTGGACGATCAACGTCCGTACTGTCAAACTGCAACAAAAAAGCGGGGGATGGGAATGCTCGGCGGCGCACGGCGGGGGCTAATTTTATGGAATTGATCAAGTTCCGAATTTTGAATTTTCGATCCATCAACGACAGTGGAGAAATTACAGTCGACAGGCTTACGTCGCTCGTAGGCCGTAACGAGAGCGGCAAGTCCAATCTGTTGCTCGCGCTGGCGACCCTCAACCCAGCCGGTGGACGAAAGCCGCTCAACAAGATCAAGGATTTTCCGCGCGGGCGCCGCCTTGAGGAGTGCACCGATGACACGCCCGTCGTGGCGTCGCGCTGGAAGCTTTCGGCCGCCGAAACAGATGCAATCGCCAAGACTTTGGGCAGCTATGGCGGTGCCATTACCGAGGCGGAAGTTACACGTTCGTATGGGCCGACCCCTCGGATCAGGTTGGCAGTTACTCGGCCGACCGCCACAAAAGAAGAAATAGAAAGTGTGCTTCGACGGTTAGCTCCGGTTTTGACGGCGCGCATAGCGGCACTCGATGCCCCCCATAACGCAAATTCCGATGCTGCTTGGAAAAGCTTGGAGGCCACGGTCGACAAGATTAACGACCCGAAGGCATGGGCGGCAGCGGCCGCAGCAGCTGTTGCAGGATTGCGCACCCGGCTCGGAGAAGGAGCCATCACGCTTTCCGAAGACGAAGACAAATTATTGGCGCAGCTTGAGACCAAAGCAAAGCTCGTCGTCGGTTTTGACGATGCCTACAAAGCGGCTCGCAGTCAGATTGTCACATGGCTGCCGACGTTCATTTATGTCGCGGAATTTCCCGAACTGTACGGTCATCAAAACCTTGATCAATTTCTCAGCCAGCGCGGAGCCAACCCAAGGTTCAAGGAGGCCGAGGACAATTTCGAGAAGATGGCGAAGGTTGCTGGTTTTATTCCGAAACAACTGCACGACATCCGTGATGACCACGAAACCCGCAACCAGCTGTTAAATCGTGCTGGTTCAGTTGTAACGCAGGAAATTCGCCGCCTGTGGAAAGATCGCCCCTTAAAGGTGCGCTTTCACCTCGATGGTCCGTATCTCGCACACTGATTTCAGACCCTAATGCCGTGTACGATGTTGAAGTCAACCTCGATGAGCGTAGTCGCGGCTTCCGCTGGTTCTTTGCTTTCTACATCACATTTGCCGCCGACACCCACGGAGGTAACGCAGATGGCGCGGTGCTATTACTCGACGAACCCGGCCTGCACCTGCACGCAAAATCGCAAGGCGATCTGTTGAAACATCTGCGAGCAGATTTCAAGAACCAGATCATCTACACTACACACTCGCCGTTCATGGTGCCGTCGGATGCGATCAATATCGTGCGCACCGTCAACATCGATCCCGATAAAGGCACACACGTCACCGACCTACCGAGTGGCGATGCAAGAACCTTGTTTCCGTTACAAGCTGCATTGGGTTACCATCTCTCGCAGACGCTATTCGTAGGCCACTCCAACCTCATCGTAGAGGGCGTGACCGATTTTTGGATACTCTCGACCGTAGATGCGCATCTTGGTGCCAGCGGGACTGCCGCACTGCCAGACGGATTGACCATCACTCCGGCGGGCGGTGCAGGTAAGGTGCCTTACATGGCCGCCTTGCTCGCGTCGGAGGAACTCAAGGTACTGGTCTTGCTAGACGATGACAGTGCCGGACGCGGCGCGCGGAACGATCTTGTCAAAAATAAGCTGTTGCGCGACAGCGCCGTCATGTTTGTCACCGAAGGTTTTAATGATCCCAAGCCGGTCGAGGCTGACGTTGAGGACTTGATCGATCCTGCGGTCTACACCGACCTTGTCAACCATACCTACAGTAAGGAACTGGCCGGCAAAAACCTTGCGTTGAACCCGAGCATTCCCCGCATCGTGAAGCGGTATGAGGAGGCCTTTACCGCGCTCGGCATGGAATTCCATAAGACACGGCCAGCGCGAGAATTCATGTCCCGCATGGGCGATCAGCCTGCCTCGGTGCTGCCAGCGGCCAGCGCGGCTAGGTTGCAATGTTCAAGGTGGTACGCGACCGGTACAACCGATTGAATACGAATGAGCGCGGTCCATTTACCTAGCCGCTCATATCTCGCTAACGACCGCACACGGCCATCACGCGAATATCTCGGCACCGGCAAGCGTGAACTTTACATAGGTCCCGCTCTCATGCCGCGAGAGCCAGCCCAGCGCAATCGCGCGGGCGAGAGCGGCGCGGTATTGGTCCGGCGTGCCGCCAGCTTCAAGGAACGCGCCGTTGACTAGCTCGATATAGATGCGGCCATCCTGAACCGTTTCGATTGCTTTGGCGATCTCGACCAACTTGCGGGCATCGGCGTCGGGATCGTTGAGCGGGCGCTCGGTGACGAACTTCATGCGGCAGCCTTGTCTTCCTTGTCGACACCACGAGCCACGATCTTGAGCCCATCGTCCGGCAACGGTCGCTGCAATGACTTCGCTTCGTCCCATGGAGCGCGCAGCCAGACGTCACGCTCTTCGTCGGTCGTCAAGATCACCGGCATAGCCTTCGGATGGATCGGTTCCGTTACTGGCGATTGGGCCTGACGCGCCAAGAAGGCAAATCACCACTGCGCATGCAAATTGCATAGTAGCGCAAGAGACGAGCGTAGCTGTTTAGGCGCATATTCTGTTCATGGCTTTCGGGCGCGTGACCTTCCAACTCGTCGGCAGCGGCCTCCAAGGTCATCGCTGCTGCGCTGGGATTGAAAGACGGACAGCCGACAGTGGGCTCCGCGCCCACTGGACTGCCCACCAAAGCAAACGCAAAAACGATTGCCGCGAACTTCATAAATGACCTCCACCCTAGTAAGCCGAGATAGCCGTTACATGTTGCGGTCTACTATCGCATTGCCTTGCGCCATCCGGCCGCATCGGCATCCGCTTCGGTGCAGAACCATCGCTCGCCGAGACCCTTCGACATGTTGATCTGCGCGTAGTTGAGTTGCCCCGGCAGGTGATAGATGCGCTCACCCTTGCGGTTCACGTTGCCCTTGATCACGCATTCGGGCGATGGCGCTTCCGATGCTGAGACAGCGCCGAGCAGGATCGTCTGAGCATTCACCGGCACCGAGGCCGCACCGAGGATGATCGTGGTCTTGTTCCGGTGCCGCCAGTCCCACGGCGCGAGGAACGATCCTGACCACAGGCCCGCACGGTTCTCTCTCGCAGCGATCTCGTCGGCATCATAAGCGTGGGAATAACGGACGAACGACAATGCCCAGCCTGATCGCACCATCCACTTGCTAGACCTTGCGCTCTACTACGCCCGCGTCGGCGACTGGCTGCTGCCAGGCCTGCTGCGCCGGCCGGTGACGATCTACCGCTGCCCGAGCGGGGAGCTGAAGGACTGCTTCTACCAGCGCCACGCGTTCAACGGCCTGCCACCGGGCGTGGTGACGATCGAGCTCGCCGACGAGAAGGAGCGCGCCGCCTTCATCGCGATCACCGAGCCGAAGGGTTTCCTGGCGATGCCGCAGTTCGGCGCGATCGAGTTCCACCTCTGGGGCTGCACGATCGACGATCCGGAGCATCCGGACCGGCTGGTGATGGACCTCGACCCCGACACCGCCCTGCCCTGGGCCCGCGTCTGCGACGGCGCCGAGTTGCTGCGCGAGCGGCTGGAGGCGCTGGGCTTCACCCCATTCCTGCGCACCACCGGCGGCAAGGGCCTGCACCTTGTCGTGGCGCTGGGCGAAGGCCATTCCTGGCCAGCCATGAAGGGCTTCGCCGAGGCGCTGGCCAGGGCGATGGCGGCTGACCACCCGGCCCTGTTCACCGCCGTCTCGTCAAAAGAACGTCGTAAAGGCCGAATTTACCTAGATTATCTAAGAAACGCCCGTGGCGCGAGCGCGGTGGCGTCCTATTCGCTGCGGGCGCGCCCGGGGTTTCCGGCGGCGACGCCGATCTTTTGGGACGAACTGCGGAAACTGTCGGGCGGCGATGCGTTCCATCGTCTTAACCTGGCGAAGCGACTGGAGAGTCTGGCCGCGGACCCGTGGGATGAGTTAGTGTCGAGCGCCGTGAAGATTACGCCGAAGATGCGTCGCGACGTCGGACTGAAGACATAAGGGGTGGTGTGATGGCGGGACGTGCGTACTGGAAGGGTTACCTGAAGCTGTCGCTGGTCTCTTGTCCGGTGAAGCTCTATTCGGCCACGTCGGCTTCGGCCGGCAAGATCTCCTTCAATCTTCTGCACAAGGACACGCTGAACCGCGTGCAGCAGAAGTACCATGACCCCGAGCTGGGCGAGATTGACCGCGCCGACCTGGTCAAGGGCTACCAGTTCGAGAAGGACCGCTACGTCGTCGTCACCAACGAGGAGCTGGAGGCGGTCGAGATCGAGTCCAGCAAGACCATCGACATCGACGGCTTCGTCAAGACCAGCGAGATCGACCCGATCTATTTCGACTCCACCTACTATCTGGCGCCCGACGGGCCGATCGCCGAGGAGACCTACGCGGTCATCCTGGAGGCGATGAAGAAGGTCGACGAGGTGGCCATCGCCCGGATCGTGCTGAACGGCCGTGAGCGGCAGGTCGCCATCGAGCCGATCCCCGAGGGGTTCCGGATGATGACGCTGCGCTCGGCCAAGGAAATCCGCGAGCCATCGACCGCGCTCGACAAGCTGAATGTGAAGCTTTCCGACGACATGCTGGCGATGGCCGGCATGATCATCAAGCAGAAGCAGATCCACTTCGACCCCGCCGAATTCGAGGACCGCTACGAGGGCGCGGTGATGGAGCTGGTGAAGTCCAAGATCGCCGGCGGGCAGCCGGTGATCAGCAAGGCGCCTGAGCGCGGCAACGTGGTCAACCTGATGGACGCGCTTCGCCGCAGCATCGAGGAGGAGCGCCGCCCGCCGGCGCCCAGCCTCGGCAAGGCGGCCGCCCCTGCCAAGGCCGGCGCCAAGAAGGCCGAGCCGAGAGTGGCCGCCGCCAAGACGCCCGAAAAGAAGAAGAAGACCAGCGCCGCCTGACCCCATGGAGTTCAAGGATCGTGCGTTTGCGCTCTACGGCAGGTTCTCGCCCGGCGCCCGCGATCGCTTTCAGCACGCCATCGTCAAGGGTGGCGGCGCCGTTTCGCGCGACCTGACCCGACGCAGCGACGCACTCGTTGTCGGCGCCCTGGCCGCCCCCTTGATCGACAGCGGCGCTCTCGCCGCCCGCCTTCGCACCGCCAGCGAGCGCCATCTGCCGGTCCTGGCCGAGCGCGTCTTCGCCGCCGAGCTGGCGGGCGAGCCGACCGAGGCCAAGGGCACGCTGCCGCTGTCGACCGCTCTGCCCGGCACGGGCCTTCGCCGCGACGACATCGAGGTCCTGGCGGCGTTCGACCTGGCGCATCTGACCGGCGACGCCTGCCGCTTCCGCGACGTGCACGTGTTTCGCACCGCCGGCGACCTGCTCTACAAAGGCCGGTCCCTGGGCGAAGTGGTGCCGATCCTGGTGCGCGCCCGCGACCGCTCGCCGATGGGCCGACACAAGATCGTGCTGACCCGCACCGGCGTTCCGATCCTGCAGTGGGACGACGGGATGACCACGCTCGAGGGCCAGGGCGTGCTGCCCCTCGACGAGGATCACGCCAGCCTCGACGACCTGTTCGAGGCCGCCGCGCTGGCCGAGGGCGGCGGCGATCTCGAGGAAGCCGCACGGGTCTACGACCTTTGCGCCCGCGCCGACCGCAAAGAACCGCTCGCGCCTTACAATCTCGGCAACATCCGCCTCGAACAGGGCCGGCACGACGAGGCCGCCCTGGCGTACCAGCAGGCGCTGGCCCGCGACCCCCGCTTCGTCGAGGCGCGCTACAACTTGGCCCAGGCGCTCGATGCCTCGGGCAAGACCGATCTGGCCGCGATCGAACTCGATCGCGTGCTGGAGGCCGATCCGGACCACCTGGACGCGCTGTTCAACCTAGCCCAGCTGCGCATGCAGGCCGGCGAACTGGGCGCCGCCAAGGCGCTCTACGAACGCTACCTGGCGCTAGGTCCGCCCGAGGACTGGGCGGCGACGGCGCGTAAGGCGGTCCTCTATTGCACCGCGACCACCACCCCGACCGGCCGGCCGAACGACGGGTTTTGACCGCCCACGTCGTGAAACCGGCGCGGCGCGCCCTGCCGCGGCTATCCGGACGACCGCCCATGCCCGTTCCGTTCCAGCGGCTAAAGCTTCTCCCGGCGGCGCTCTCGGCCGCTCTGCTGGCGCTTGCCCCCGCCGCCCAGGCCGGCGACTCGACCGTCAGCTACGGCGGCCGCGAGATCATCGTCTACGTTCCCGCGCATCTGCCCCCGCCCGGATCGCGCGCGCTGGTCATCGTGCTTCACGGCGGGTTGGGCAACGCTGCGCGGATCGCGAGCCGACAGTCCGAGAGCGCGCTGAACATGGACGCGGTCGCCGAACGGGACGGCTTCATCGTCGCCTACCTCAACGGCACGCCAGTGGCGCGGATGCTCGACGACCAGATGCGGGGCTGGAACGCCGGCGGCGGCTGCTGCGGTCAGCCGGCGAAGAACGACGTCGACGATGTCGCCTACATCGAAGGCGCCGTCGCCGATCTCGCCAGCCGGTACGGGATCGAACCTGATCGGGTCTTCGGGCTCGGGCACTCGAACGGCGCCATGATGGTCCAGAGGCTCGCCTGCGAGACGACGCTGCTGGCCGCCGCGGTCGCGGTCTCCGGGCCGCTAAATCTGGACATCACGCGCTGCCCGGCTGCGAGCGGCCGGCGGGTGCTCGCGATCCACGGCGCGGAGGACGAAAACGTGCCACTCCAGGGCGGTCGGGGGACCAAGGGCGTTTCGGGGGTCGCCTACAGATCCGAGGCCGACGCCGAGCAGGTGTTCACGGCGTCCGGCGCGACTTACACGCTGCAGGTCGTCCCGGGCGCGGACCACGCGGCCGATCACATCAACGCCGTGATCCTGAAGACCGACGGGGTGACGCTCGCCCGGAAGGCGGCGCGGTTCTTCGGCGTCGAGCGCTAACGCAGCGCCTGCTCCAGGTCGCCGATCAGATCGTCGGCGGCCTCGATCCCGACCGAGAGCCGGACCAGCGAGTCGGCGATGCCGATCCGTTGCCGGGTGGCGGCCGGGATCGACGAGTGGGTCATGATCGCCGGGTGTTCGATCAGGCTCTCGACGCCGCCCAGGCTCTCGGCCAGCGTGAACAGCCGCGTGCGCTCCAGCATTGCCCGGGTTCCGGCGAGGTCGCGGTCGAGGATCGCGGTGATCATGCCCCCGAAGCCGCGCATCTGCCGCCGGGCCAGCTCGTGCTGCGGATGGCTGGGCAGGCCGGGATAGATCACCTGTCGCACATCCGGCCGGGCCTCCAGCCAGCGCGCGACGGCGAGGCCGTTCTCACAGTGCCGCTGCATTCTGAGCGCCAGGGTCTTCAGCCCACGAAGCGTCAGGAAGCTGTCGAACGGCGAAGCGACCGAGCCGATGGCGTTCTGCAGGAAGGTCAGTTGCTCGGCCAGCGCCGCGTTCTGGCCCACCACCAGCGCGCCGCCGACCACGTCGGAGTGCCCGCCGATGTACTTGGTGGTCGAGTGCATCACCACATCGAAGCCGAGCTCCAGCGGCCGCTGGATATAGGGGCTGGCGAAGGTGTTGTCGGCGGCGGCGATCAGGCCGCGGCGCCGGGCCAGCGCGGCGATCGCCTCCAGGTCGGCCAGCCGCAGCAATGGGTTGGTCGGCGTCTCCGCCCAGATCAGCCGCGTCTTCGGCGTGATCGCCGCCTCGATGGCGGGAACGTCGCTGAGGTCGACGAAGCTGAATTCGAGGCCCGCCGAGCGGCGACGGACGCGGTCGAACAGGCGAAACGAGCCGCCATAGAGGTCCTCGCTGGCGATCACGTGGTCGCCGGCGTCCAGGGTCTCCAGCAGCGTGCCGATCGCCGCCAGCCCGGAAGCGAAGGCGAAACCCCTGGTCCCGCTCTCCAGGTCAGCCAGCGCCCGCTCCAGCGCGAAGCGGGTCGGGTTGTGACTGCGGGAGTATTCGAAACCCTGATGCACGCCGGGCGAGGCCTGGGCGTAGGTCGCTGTGGCGTAGATCGGCACCATCACCGCGCCAGTTGACGGATCGTGCTGCTGGCCGCCGTGGATCGCCCGGGTCTCGAACGCCAGCTGGTTCTTGCGGGTTGTCTCGTCGCTCAAGCGGCGCGCCTCAGATAGTTGATCAGATCGATCCGGGTGATCAGGCCGAGGAACTCCTTGCCGTCCATCACGATCGCCACCTCGTCGCGCTCGAAGATCGGCAGCAGCACGTCCAGCGGCTGGGCTGCCTGCAAGGTGCGCAGCTTGGCGGTCATCGCGGTCGAGACCGGTTGGTTGAAGCGGCCATCGGTGCGGCGGTCCTCGACAGCTTCCAGCAGGTCGCTCTCGTCGATCAGGCCGATCAGGCGCCCGTCGTCCAGCACGGGCAGTTGGCTGACGTCGGCCTGGCGCATGCGATTGTAGGCGGTGAGCAGGGTGTCTTCCGGCCCCACCGTCACAGCGTCCCCCGGCGTGCGGGCGATCAGGTCGCGCAGGTCGCCGTGCAGGTGGCGGTCGACCAGCCCCTGCTCGACCACCCAGCTGTCGTTGTAGACCTTGGAGAGATAGCGCGAGCCGGTGTCGCAGACGAGCGTGACCACGCGTTTCGGCTCGGTCTGTTCGCGACAGTAGCGAAGCGCGGCGGCGAGCAGCGTGCCAGAGGAGGACCCGCCGAGGATGCCCGCCTTGGTCAGCAGCAGCCTGGCCGTGGCGATGCTATCGGCGTCGCTGATCTCATAAGCCTTCTTCACCAGCGTCAGGTCGCAGTTGGCGGGGATGAAGTCTTCGCCGATGCCCTCCACCACCCACGAGCCTGGCTTGACGTGCTCGCCGCGCTCGACCAGCGGCGCCAGGATCGAGCCGACCGGATCGGCCAGCACCATCTGGGTCTTGGGCGAGGCCTGGGCGAAGAAGCGGCCAAGCCCGGTCAGCGTGCCGCCGGAGCCGACGCCGACCACCACCGCGTCGACGTCGCCTTCCATCTGTTCCAGGATTTCCGGACCGGTCGTGGTCTCGTGCGCCAGCGGATTGGCCGGGTTCTCGAACTGGTTGATGAAGACCGCGCCGGGCAGCGCCGCGGCGATCGCCTGGGCCATGTCCTGGTAGTACTCGGGATGGCCCTTGCCGACGTCCGAGCGGGTGATGCGCACGTCGACGCCCATGGCCCGCAGGTGCTGGATCTTCTCCCGCGCCATCTTGTCAGGCACCACCAGCAGCAGCTTGTAGCCCTTCAGCAGGCCCACCTGCGCCAGGCCGAGGCCGGTGTTGCCGGCGGTGGCCTCCACCAGCGTCCCGCCCGGCTTCAGCCGCCCGTCCGCCTCGGCCGCGCCGATCATCGACAGTGCGATGCGGTCCTTGATCGAGCCGCCCGGATTGGCGCTCTCCAGCTTGACGAAAAGCCGGCAGGGGCCGGCGTCGAACCCGGTCAGTTCGACCATCGGCGTCCTGCCGATCAGGTCAAGCGCGGAGCCTACGGCGGGCGGTGTCGGCGGGGTCGTCACGGGTCGTCTCCGAGAGGGGCGGGACGTCGCGATGGGAATCGATGGCGCGGGCGGCAAGCCCGACGAGGTAGTCACCGCCGGGAGCGCGGCGCAAGGGTGCAAATCCCGCCCGAGGTGGTCCGGGCCGCCCGCCTCAGCGTCCCGCCTGGACGAACGCTCGTGGGTCGTAAAGCGAACCCGGGGCGCCGGCGACGGCGCTTGCCCAGCGCGGCTCCTCCGCCAGCCAGAGCGTGAGACTGACCTTCGCCTGGCCCGCCCCGCGCCGCGCATCCGCCTCGGGGGCGGCGAGGTCTGTCGCGGCGCGTTCGAGCGCGCCTCGTTGCGACGAGAGCGCCGGCCCGGCCATCCGCTCGTCGATGTCGCCGAGCTGGGAGCGGGCCGACTCGACCATCAGCGCGGCCGCGGGCCCATCGCCGTGGTCCAGCGCGGCGATCGCGGCGGCGATCGTGCGCCGTACGTCGGCCAGGGCGCCGGCGGCTGTCACCGGCTCGGTCGTGGCGATCGGACAGGCGCTAGGCGACAGCGCGCGGACGTAGGCCGCCAGCCCCTTCAGCACCACCGGCGGCGGCTCGTCGCCGTCGAATTCCTGGGTGACGATGCCGTGGATGAAGGTCTCCAGCGCCGGCGACGCCGGGGCCTGGTTCTGTTTCAGCGCCGACTTCGGGCCCGACAGGTCCGGGATCGGCTTCGGGTTGTCGACGCCGTCGCCGCGGTGCGACGACAGCACCGAGGTGGTCACGTCGGCCGTGCCCGGCGCGCCGGAGATGCCCGGGAAGTCGAAGTCGGGATTGCTGCGGGCCCCGCGGTGGCAGGTCTCGCAGTCGATCCCGGCGCGCGCCGCCTGTCCGCCCAGCAGCAGCGGGGTGCGGAAGGCGGCGCGGCCCAGTTCCACCAGATAGGCGTTATCGGCGTCCGTCGGCTTGCCCAGGCACTCGGTCGGCCGGTGCGTCAGCACCGCGGACGCGTCAGCGCCGGGGGCGAGCCAGCGCATGGCGCGCAGCGGCGGGGCGGCCGCGGCCAGCGCGGACGCCCCGAACGCCAACGCGGCGACCGCGATCAGGCGGCCGGATCGCCGCCGTGATCGATCCAACGCCGCAGTTCCTCCGCCTCGGCGCAGCCGAACGCGCACGCCCGGTCGAGCCTGGCGAGCAGCGCCTTGGCGCCGGACATGTCGCCCTCCAGCACCTTCAGCTCGCCGTAGTACTCGGTCGCGCCGCGATGGTTCGGGTCGATCGCCAGGGCCTGATGATAGAAGCCTTCCGCCTTGGCCCAGTCGCCCTTGTGGCGCCAGACGTAGCCTTCATAGGTCAGGATGTCCGGGTGCGGCCCGAGCACGGCCGCGGCGCGATCGAGCGAGGCGAGGGCGTCGTCCCAGCGGTGCTCGTTGATCAGGCTGACCGCCCGCACATAGGCCCCGTCGCCCGCCTGCGGCGTCGCCAGCGAGAGGTGCTGGGCGGCGTCGTTTGCCGCCGCCGGCGCTGGCGTTCCCATCGCCGAGTTGACCGCGTCGATCGCCGCCTTCAGGTCGGCCGCGTCCGAGCAGGTGTCCCCGCACGCCGCCGCCTTGGACTTCAGCACCGCGAGCTCGGCGTTGGCCTTGTCGGTCTGCTTCAGCTTGACCAGCGACAGCGCCAGTTCGCGGTGCGCTTGCACCGAGGAATCGTCGAGCTTGACCGATTTCTCATAGGCCTTCTCCGCGCCCTTCTCGTCGCCGGCGCCGGATTTCGACATGCCGAGGTAGAGCCAGGCGTTGGCCGCGCGGGGGGTGGAATCGACCACGTGCTGGAAGTCGGTGATCGCGTTCTTGTAGCGGCCGGCTTGCAGGTCGGCCGTGCCCTTCTGATATTCGACCGCTGGATCGTATTGCGGCTCGTCAGGCATGCCGCCCATGCCGCCGCCGCCGCCGCTGGGCATGCCGCCGCCGCCCATGCCGCCGCTGCCCATTGCAAGTGTCAGCGCCGGGACGGCGACAAGTCCGATCCCGGCGGCGAGGGCCAGCGCCACGCTCGCTCGTTTCATAAGCTCGCTCCTACTGCTGTCCCTCTGCTCTCAGTGTGGCAAACATCACACGCCGTGTCATCAGCGCGTGCGACGCCCGGCCGCAGTCCGCGCGCTCCGCCCCTGCGAAAACGGCGCTAAGTCATTGACTCTGGAGCCCGCCCAGCCTCTCGCGGCCGTTTACCCTATTGCCCAGCCAGCGGCGGACGTCATACTCGTGACCAAGTTGAAAACCACGGGGTGGTCGCCAACTAACGACCTTGTCCAATCTCTTGCTCGCGAGGCCCGCATGCTCGCCGAGAAGCCGATCCGCGTCGCCGCTCTGGTCGACCTGCCGCGCACCCCCGAAGCCGGCGGGCATGTGAAGTGCTGGGAGCGGCTGGCCGAGTCCGCCGCGGGCGGCGATCTGGGTCTGGACCTAACCGTCTACTTCTCGGGCCGCAGCCGCACCGAGGTGCTGGGCCCTGGCGCGCGGCTGGCGCACCTGCCGCCGCTGTTCTCGACCGCGCAGCTGAAGTTCCTGCCTTACGTGCCGGACCACACTGACCTGGCGCCCTACCACCCGCGGCTGGCCGGCGAGCTTGGCCAGTACGATGTGATCCACACCACCGACGCCTACTTCGCCTTCGCCCGCACGGCGGAGGGGGTCAGCCGACGCCGGGGCATCCCGCTCACCACCTCGTTCCACACCGACACCCCGTCCTACACCCGCATCTTTACCCGCCAGACCATCGAGGCCCGCTTCGGCGCCAGCTGGCCGGCGAAGAAGATGATCGACGACTGGAAACTGCCCGAGCGCCAGGGCCGGCGGATGGACCAGCGGCTGGCGCAGCATCTGCGCCGCTGCGCATTCGTCGCGGCCACCAGAGCCGAGGACCACGCGCTGGCCGAGGACCTGCTCGGCCGCTCGCGCGTCGGTCACCTGCGGCTGGGGATCGACAAGGGCCTGTTCGGTCCGCACCGCGCGGACCGCGGCGGGATCGAGACCGACTTCGACCTGCCGCGCGATCACATCCTGGTGCTGTTTGTCGGGCGCCTCGACGTCGGCAAGAACATCCACACCCTGGTCGACGCGATCGCCGCGCTGCGCGCCGAGGGGGCGCCGCTGCACCTGGTCACCGCCGGCGTCGGCCCGGCCGCCGCCGACATCCGCAGGAAGCTCGGCCCCGGCGCCACCATCGCCGGCTTCGTGCAGCCGTCCGAGCTGGCCCGGCTTTACGCCAGCGTCGACCTGGTGGCGCTTTCCTCCGAAGTCGAGATCCGCAGCATGGTGGGCGTCGAGGCGATGGCCAGCGGCTGTCCGGTGCTGGTCTCGAAGAAGAGCGGCGTCGCCGAGCTGTTCGATCACACGCCGGCGATGCGTGTCGTGGAGAGCGGCGTCGGCGCCTGGACCGAAGCGCTGCGCATCACCGCCGCCTCCGCCCAGCTGCGCGCCGGCATGCGCGCCGCCGCCCTCGACTATTCTCACCGCCAGCTCGCCCCCTGGCGCGAAGTGCTGGACGAGGACCTGTTCTCGCTCTGGCGCGAAGCGGCGCGCCCGCCGGCCGCCGCGGAGCTGATCGCCTGAGCGCCGAGGCGAGGTTCGGCGCTCGGATCCTGCTCCTCTGCCCCCACCCGGACGACGAGGTGGTGGCCTGCCTTGCCGCGATCGGACGGGCCCGCGCGGCCGGCTCTGCGGTGGCGGCGCTCTTTCTCACCCATGGCTGTGTCGATGCGGCGACGATGTGGCCGTGGGCGCGGCGCCGTTACGCCGAGGTCGTCGGCCGTCGACGCGCCGAGGCCGAACGGGTCGCCGCCGAGTTCGGCGTCACCGTCGCCGGCTGGTCGCCGCGACCTGCGCGCCACCTGTGGCGCGAGCTGGACGCCGCCGAGCGCGAGATCCGCGTCGCGATCGCCGCCATCGGCGCCGACCAGCTCTGGGTCCCGGCGTTCGAGGGCGGCAACCCGGACCATGATGGCGTCAGCGCCATCGCCAGCCGCTTCGCCGCCGAGGGGCTGAGCGTGCTGGAGTTCGCCGAGTACAATCTGGCCGGCGGCAAGGTGAACTCGCACCGCTTCCCGCGCCCGAACGGCGACCGAGACGACGCTGGCGCTCACCCCCGCCGAGCAGGCCGCCAAGCGCCGCGCGCTCGGCCTCTACGCCTCGGAGCGGGGCAACCTCGGCTATGTCGGGACCGAGCGGGAGGTGTTCCGTCCCCTCGCCGCTTACGACTACGCCGCCCGGCCACACGCCGGAAAGCTCTGGTACGCGCGCTTCCAGTGGGTCCCGTTCCGCCATCCTGGCGTCGATTTCACCCGCCCGAACCGAGGTGACGCGTGAGATTTCCAACTACCTTGGCCGCAAACCGTGAGTCCTTAAGGCCCGGTTAACCATGATCCCCGACCCTGTGAATCGTCTTCCTTGAAGACACCCCACCATCACCGACTTCATCAGCCCGGCGGCGCATCCGCCGGGCTGTTTTTTCTTCGGCCCCTGCCCTTCCCGCCCTGCGGCGCGCGCGCCGCTTGCACGGCCGTCCGGCGCAGCGTAATAGGCCCGCCTTCGGCCGATTGGCCTGATCCTCGGTAGCTCAGTTGGTAGAGCAGCCGGCTGTTAACCGGCGGGTCGCAGGTTCGAGTCCTGCCCGGGGAGCCAGGGCCTTGTCGCTAGCGCCGCAGCGCTGGCGCGCCGTCGCAGACCAGATCGATGATCGCCCGTCCCAGCTGGCCCTTGTCGCCGACTTCCGGCAGGGCGACCTCGCTGCTGGCGGCGGAGACCATCACGAAGGCGCGGCTCGCGGCCTGGGTGGGGGTGAAGCCGAGGCCGAGGAAGCAGCTGGCCATGAAGTCGATCAGCCCCTGCTCCAGCGCTGCGACCTCCGGGGCCACCCGCGCGTCGCGCCGGGCCCAAGCGCGCATCGCCGTCATCAGCCCGGGCAAGGAGGTCTCCCGCGCCAGCGCCGCGGCGCGCACGATGCGATCGTAGGGCGTCTCGGCCTCCCGCAGCACCGTGGCGATGCTCGCCGCCAGCTGCTCGCCGCTGTAGTACTTCGCCAGCGCCACCAGATAGGCGTCGAAGTCGCTGAAATGGTGGTAGAAACTGCCGGTCGAGACGCCGAGGCTGGCCGCCAGCGCGCGCAGCTTCAGCCCGCCGGCGCCGGCGCGAAGCAACAGCCGCTGGCCGGCCTCCAGCCAGTCGCTGCGGCCAAGCGCGGCCGGTCTCAGTGCGGTCGCCCCCGCCGCCATCTCGCGCTCAGGCGAAGTCGTAGCGGATCGGCAGCTTCTTCGGGCCGTTGACGAAGTTGCCCTCGGAGAGCTGCGGCGTCCCGGCCAGCTCGACCGACTTCAGGCGCGGGATCAGCTCCTCCCAGAGTATCCGCATCTCCATCTTCGCCAGGTGCTGGCCCAGGCACAGGTGCGCGCCGTAGCCGAACGACAGGTGGCGGTTGGGGCTGCGGTCGACGCGGAACTGCAGCGGGTCGTCGAACACCGTCTCGTCGCGGTTGCCGGACGGGTAGCAGAGCATGAACCAGTCGTCCTTGCGGAACTGCCGCCCGTTCACGCGTCACGTCCTCGGCCGCGCTGCGCATGAAGTGGCGCACCGGCGTGGTCCAGCGGATCGAACTCGTCGACCAGGCCGGGGATCAGCGCCGGGTTCTGCTTCACCTTGGCGAACTCGGCCGGCCGCTCGGCCAGCGCCCAGAGCGCGCCGGCGGTGGAGGACGAGGTGGTGTCGTGCCCGGCGGTGGCGATGATCACATAGTAGGAGACCGCGTCGAACGCCGAGATCTGATGGCCGTCGACCTCAGCGTTGGCGATCACGCTGGCGATGTCGTCCAGCGGCCTGGCGCGGCGGGACTCGGTCAGCGCGTTGAAGTAGTTGAAGAAGTCGGCCAGCACGGCCTGGATCGCCATCGCCTGCGCTTCCGGCGTCTGGTCCTTGGGGCCGCGGCGCAGGTCCGGGTCGGTGGCGCCGAACAACTCCTGGGTCAGCTGCAGCATGCGCGGCTCGTCCTCGCGCGGCACGCCGAGGATCTCCATGATCACCCTGAGCGGAAAGTGCAGTGCGACCTCGTTCACGAAGTCGCACTCGCCGCCCAGGCTCTCCATCCGCGCCACCGCCTCGCGGGCCAGTTCGCGGATCCGCGTCTCCAGCCCGCGCAGGTTCTGCGGCATGAACCAGCCCTGGGTCAGGGCGCGGTATTTCATGTGATCCGGCTCGTCCATCTGCACCAGCGTGTAGAGCAGCGGGCGGCCGGCGGCCTTGGCGGCGCGGCCGTTCTCCACCGCCACGTGCGGCGCCAGCGTCGACGGATAGGACCCGTACGGGAACACCGTGTTGTCGCGGCTGATCTCCAGGATGTCGGCGTGGCGGGTGACCACGTGGAACGGATCGAACCCGTCCAGCTCGGCCAGCGCGAACGGATCGTTGCGGCGCAGCCAGGCGAACGCGTCGTAGAGCCGGGCGGGGTCGGCGTGCGCCTTCGGATCGACGACGGTGGCGACGCAGTCGGCTGTGGTCTCAGGCACGGGCGCCTCCGGCTTGGGGTTGATGGTCGGCAAGGTCGTGGACCGGACCGTCGGCGAGCCGCATCGAGGCGGTCTTCAGCGTCGTGATCGCGGCGTCCAGCTCGTCACGCTGCGAGACCAGCGCCGCCAGCTGCGCCTTCAGCCGCGGCAGCGCCATGGCGGCCTGCGCGTCCCGGCCCTCGCGGTCGTAGGTGTCGAGCAGCTCGCGGATCTCGCGCAAGGAAAGACCGGCCTTGCGCCCCTTCAGCACCAGCTTCAGCCGCACCCGGTCGCGGTGCGAATAGACCCGCACCTGCTGGCGCCGGTCCGGGGTCAGCAGCCCCTGCTCCTCGTAGTAGCGCAGCGCCCGCGCGGTGACGCCGAACTCGCGGCGCATCTGGGTGATCGTGGACGCAGAACGCAGCGGACGAAGGGTTTTCAAGGGCGCGCTCCCTGATGATGAGGGCCAGCGGCATAACAAGAGTTATGGCGCCCGCGCAAGCGTGACGCAGGGGCGGCCGGCGAGGGCGGCGAGCGCGCGCGAGGTTTCCGCTAGCGGAATGTTTCACGTGAAACACCAAAAGTAACGACACCGCACCGCTAACGTCCGATAATAACGGTCCCCTGCCCGAAGCGGGACGCAATGCGGCGGCCCGGCGCGGGTGGTTCAAGTGGCTGACGATGTCAAAGAACCCGGCCAGCAAGGCGCCGGGTTGAGTCGCCGTCAACCGCCGAAAAGCGTGTACGGCATAGGGAAATCAAACACGATTGGCGTCAGCGCGGCCGCTCCTTGGGCCCAAGTCCGGCCGCCAACTGGTTCCTCCGCAAAACGGCGAGGTGAGTGTTGTATCCTCGGAAATCGTTCCCGGTGTCCCCGGACCTCAGATCTGGGAAACGGCCCTACCCCAACGCGCTCTCGACGTCCGTTCGCGCGAAATCTTCCCCGACGTACAGCAACCGGCACCCGTGCGCCTTGGCCGCCTCGTAGGCGAAGCAGTCCCCGAAAGTCAGCGCGGCCGGATGAACGCCTTTGCCCCATTTTTCGTAAGACTCGGCGATGCGACGTATGACGCCGATGCCGGTGTCACGCTGACGATCTCGAAGCCGAGCCCGTCGATCAGCTGATCCATCTCGGCGCCGACGTTGCGCCGCGCAGCGACGATCAGCGCTTCGGCGACGGTACCAGCAGAGATCAGCACACGATCTTCGGCTTGGAGCACCTGGGCGCAGGCATCCGCCTCCGGCTCGTTCAGCACGATGGCCATCAATGCGGACGTGTCGACGGCGATCACCCGGGCAGACCGTCCTCACCGTATAGAAAATCCTGGCTGCGCGCGGCGCTTGGGCCAGCGGTCGCCTTGATGGCGCCAGAAGCGCGGACCCGGTCGAGCACGGCCTTGCGGGATGCCGCGTCCGCCGCGGGCTTGATCGGCGTCAGCCGCACGGCGGCATGGCCGTGACGGGTGAGGATCACCTCGTCTCCCGCTTCGGCGCGGCGGACCAGATCGGTGAGCTGCCCTTTCGCCTCGGTCACAGAAATCCGCATCACACAACCTTCGGCGACTGTCGTTCCATCATTAGATATGGACCACTTAATGGTCCGTTTCAAGCCTGGCTCACGCCGCTGGGGCGCCCCTCACCGCCCGACGAACACTGGCTCGCGCTTTTCGACGAACGCCTTGGTCGCCTCGCGGTGGTCCTGGGTCTGGCCGCAGTGGACGTGGTGGGTGGCTTCGAGGTCGAGGCAGTCGTCGACGTCGCCGGCCATCGCGCGGTTGAGGTTTTCCTTCATGTAGCGGTAGGCGACGGTCGGACCGCGGGCCAGGCGCAGGGCGATCTCGCGGGTCCTGGCCGCCAGCTCCTCCGGCGCGCAGACCCAGTTGGCGAGGCCGAGGCGCAGGGCCTCGTCGGCGCTGACGCGGTCGGAGAGGTAGTAAAGCTCGCGCGCCTTGGCCGAGCCGACCAGCTGGGTGAGGAAGTAGGTGCCGCCGTAGTCGCCGGAGAAGCCGACGCGGGCGAAGGCCGTGGTCAGGATCGCATTCGAGGCCATGATCCGCAGGTCGCAGGCCAGCGCCAGCGAGAGGCCGGCGCCGGCCGCGGCGCCCGGCAGGGCGGCGATGGTCGGCTTCGGCATCTTGAACAGCTTGCCGGCGGTGGCGCGCTGGTTGACCCGCTGGCGGTGGATCGCGCCGTCGATGGTGTTGTCGCCGACCGTGCCGTCGCCGCTGGCCGCCATGCCCTTGACGTCGCCGCCGGCGCAGAACCCCTTCCCCGCCCCGGTCAGCACCACGCACTTCACGTCGCGGCTGAGCTCGGCGGCGGCGAGCTGGGCGGCCAGCGCGGCGGTCATCGCGCCGGACATCGCGTTGCGCGCCTCGGGGCGGTTCAGCGTGAGGGTGAGCACGCCGTCGTCGAGCGACGCCAGCAGGTCGGTGGTTCCGGTGTCGATGTCCTGAGACATGGCTTCAAGTCTCCTCGTCAGATGGCCGCCTGATTCAGGCGGCGAGCAGATCCTGGGCGGCGCGCCGGGCCATCACCCGCACCAGCTGGGCGCGGAACTCGGCCGAGGCCGCCAGGTCGTCGTTGAAGCGGCTGTGGTCGATCGCGAGGTCCGCCAGCGCCGCCGGGTCGAGCCGCGCGGAGAGCGCCGTCTCCGCCGCCGTCAGCCGGAATGCGCAGGGTCCGGCGCCGGTCACGCCCACGCGCACCGCGCCGCCGAAGTCGGCGACGAACACGCCGACCACGGCAAAGCGCGAGGCTGGATGGGGGAACTTGCGATAGGCGGCGCGGGCCGGGACCGGGAAGGCGACCTCGCGGATCAGCTCGCCGGGCTCCAGCGCGGTCTCGAACAGGTCCTTGAAGTAGTCGTCCGCGGCGATCTCGCGGCGGTCGGTGCGGATCGTGGCGCCGAGCGCGATCACCGCCGCCGGATAGTCCGCCGCTGGATCGCTGTTGGCGACCGAGCCGCCGATGGTGCCGCGGTTGCGCACCTGGCGATCGCCGATCTGGCCGGCGAGCGCGGCCAGCGCCGGGATCGCGGCCTTCACCTCCGGCGAAGCGGCGACCGCCGCGTGCCGGGTCATCGCGCCGATGGTGACGGCGCCGCCGCCGACACGGATCCCGACCAGGTCCTTCAGCCCGGCGAGGTCGACCAGGTCGCTGGGGCTGGCCAGGCGCTGCTTCAGCGCCGGCAGCAGGCTCATGCCGCCGGCGAGGTAGGCGCCGTCGGCGGCGCCGCGGCGCAGCGAGGCGGCTTCGGCGAGGCTGCCCGGGCGGTGATAGGCGAATTCGTACATGGTCCCGATCTCCCTCAGGCGCCCTGCAGCGCGCGCCAGACCCGCTCGGGACTGGCCGGCATGGCGATGTCGGCCACGCCGAGCGCGTCGGTCACCGCGTTGATGATCGCCGCCGGCGCGCCGATGGCGCCGGCCTCGCCGCAGCCCTTCGCGCCCAGCGGATTGTGCGTACACGGCGTAACCGTGGTGTCGACCTGGAAGCTCGGCAGGTCGTCGGCCCTCGGCATCGCAGTAGTCCATGAACGAGCCGGTGATCAGCTGGCCGCCGTCGTCGTAGATCGCCGATCTCCAGCAGCGCCTGGCCGATGCCCTGGGCGACGCCGCCGTGGACCTGGCCCTCGACGATCATCGGATTGATGATCTCGCCGAAGTCGTCGACCGCGGTGAAGGCGACCACCTCCACCACGCCGGTCTCGGGATCGATCTCCACCTCGGCGATGTGCGATCCGGCCGGGAAGGTGAAGTTCTTCGGATCGTAGAAGGTCTTCTCCGAGAGCCCCGGCTCCAGCCCCTCGGGGAAGTTGGACGGCACGTAGGCGGCCAGCGCCACCTCGCCGAACGTCATCTGCCGGTTGGTGCCGCGCGCCGCGGAAGATGCCGGCGTCGAAATCGACGTCGCCCGGCGTCGTCTCCATCATGTGGCCGGCGATCTTCTTGCCCTTGTCGATCACCTTCTCGGCCGACTTCACCAGGGCCGAGCCGCCCACCGCCAGCGAGCGCGAGCCGTAGGTGCCGAGACCGAACTCCATCCGGCCGGTGTCGCCGTGGACGACCTCGACCTGCTCGATCGGGATGCCGAACTTGGAGGCGATCACCTGCGCGAACGTGGTCTCGTGGCCCTGGCCGTGGCTGTGCGAGCCGGTGAAGACGGTGACCGAGCCGGTCGGGTTCACCCGCACCTCGCCGCTCTCGTAAAGCCCGACGCCGGCGCCGAGCGAAATGGCGAGCTGCGAGGGGGCGAGGCCGCAGGCTTCGATGTAGCAGGAGTAGCCCAGCCCGCGCTTCCTGCCCCGCGCCTCGGCGGCGGCGCGGCGGGCCGGGAAGCCGGCGACGTCGGCCAGCTGCAGCGCCCGGTCCAGGCTCTGGCCGTAGTCGCCGATGTCGTAGATCAGCGCGACCGGCGTCTGGTAGGGGAACTGGTCCGGCTGGATGAAGTTGCGCCGCCGCAGCTCGACCGGATCGATGCCGAGTTCGCGCGCCGCGGTCTCGACCATCCGCTCGACCACGTAGGTCGCCTCCGGCCGGCCGGCGCCGCGATAGGCGTCCACCGGGGCGGTGTTGGTGTAGACCCCGTCGACCTCGACGAAGATCGCCGGCGTGCGGTACTGCCCGGCCAGCAGCGTGCCGTAGAGATAGGTCGGCACCGAGGAGCCGAAGGTGGAGAGATAGGCGCCGAGGTTCGCCCGGGTCTTGACCCGCAGGCCGAGGAACATGCCCGCGGCGTCGAGCGCCAGCTCGGCGGTGGTCAGGTGGTCGCGGCCGTGGGCGTCGGAGAGGAACGCCTCGGAGCGGTCGGCGGTCCATTTCACCGGCCGGCGCAGCTGCCGCGCGGCCCAGGCCGCCGCGGTCTCCTCCGGATAGACGAAGATCTTCGAGCCGAAGCCGCCGCCGACGTCGGGCGAGACCACCCGCAGCTTGTGCTCCGGCGCCAGACCGACGAACGCCGCCAGGATCAGCCGCTCCAGGTGCGGGTTCTGCGAGGTGGTGTAGAGCGTGAACTCCTCGTTGGAGCTGTCGTAGACGGCGACGCAGGCGCGCGGCTCGATCGCGTTGGGGATCAGCCGGTTGTTGGCGAAGGTCAGCGTCGTTACGTGGCTGGCGCGCGGCGAACGCGGCGTCGGTCGCGGCGTCGTCGCCCAGCGCCCAGTGGAACGACAGGTTCTGCGGGATGCCGTCGTGGATCTGCGACGCCTTCCATCGCGGTGGCCAGGCTGGCCTGCGCCTCCAGCTCCTCGAAGTCGGCCTCGACCGCCTCGGCGCCGGCCTTGGCCGCCGCCAGGGTCTCGGCGATGACGATCGCGTAGGGCTCGCCGACGAAGTTGACCTGCTCGACCGCCAGCGGCGGGCGCGGGGCGACCTTCATGTCGGTCCCGTCGACCGACTTGACCAGCCAGCCGCAGGGCAGCGGCGCCGATGCCGCCGGCGGTCAGGTCCGCGCCGGTGAAGACGCCGACCACGCCCGGGAGCGCCATCGCCGCGGCGGTGTCCACCGAGCGGATCTTCGCCCGGGCGTGCGGCGAGCGGACGAACACGGCGTAGGTCTGGCCGGGCACGACGATGTCGTCGGTGTAGCGCCCGCGGCCGGTGATGAAGCGGATGTCCTCGCGGCGGCGGACCGGCTGGCCGATGATGGCGTTCATGTGTGCGCTCCGGTCAGGCGTTGGCGCCGGCGGCGAGCAGCACCGCGCGGACGATGTTGTGGTAGCCGGTGCAGCGGCAGAAGTTGCCGTCGAGCCCGGCGCGCACCTTGGCCTCGTCGAGCGGCTCGCCGCTCTCGATCAGGTCGAGCGAGCTCATGATCATGCCCGGGCGTGCAGAAGCCGCACTGCAGCGCGTGAGTCTCCTGGAACGCCGCCTGCAGCGGGTGCAGGGAGCCCGGCGCGCCCAGCCCCTCGATCGTGGTCACCTCGGAACCCTCGGCCTGCGCGGCCAGCACCGTGCACGACTTCACCGCGCGGCCGTCCATGCGCACCGTGCAGGCGCCGCACTGGCTGGTGTCGCAGCCGACGTGGACGCTGGTGAGGCGCAGGTCCTGGCGCAGCACGTCGACCAGCAGCGCGTTCGGCGGCGCCTCCAGATCGCGCGGGACGCCGTTGACCACCATCGATACCTTCATCCCGCGTCCCTCCCCGGACGTCCGTTGTTCTGTCGCGAGCCTATCGCGTCAGCAGACGCCAGACCAGGAACGCGGCGATCATCGCCAGCGGCGGCCGCAAAGCCGCCACCGCATCATCCCGCCGCCCGCGGCGCCAGGCTTCGGCCGGCGCCGGTCGCGTCTGCGGCTCGCGCTCGCCGGCGCCAGTTCGCGGGCGAACGCCTCGAAGAAATCGTCGGCGGTCTTGCGGGCCGCCGCGTCGACCAGACGCTGGCCGATCTGGGCCAGCTTGCCGCCGACCCGGCCCTCGGCGGTGTAGCTCAGCACCGTCTCCGCGCCGCCGTCCGCCAGCGAGACGCTGCGCCGTGCCCGCGCGCGAAGCCGGCCGCGCCGCCCTTGGCGCTGACCTCGAGGGTGTAGCTCTTCGGCGGATCGAGGTCGTTCAGCGTCACCTCGCCGGTGAAGACCGCGCTGACCGGCCCGATCCTGGCGCGCACCGTCGCCTGCAAGGTGTCGTCGGCGGTCCGGGTCAGCGCCTCGCAGCCTTCGATGCAGCGCTTCAGCACCGTCGGGATCGTTCAGCGCCTCCCAGACCCGCGGCCGGGGCGCCGCGATCCGATACTCGCCCGCCTGCTCCATGCCGCCATTAGCGGGCAGCGGGCGCGCGGAGGCAAGCCAGCTTCGCACGGCTGACATGTTAGTTTGCTTCCCCCTCAGGGGGAAAGCGGCGCGCCGTGCGAAGCACGCGTCGCCGATGGGGGAGTCACCGGCGGAGCGATAGCGGTGAGAGCCCCCATCGGCCGCTCCCTCGCTGCGCGAGGTTCGGGCCGCTTTCCCCCTGAGGGGGAAGGGTTTCGGTTCAGTTCGGCGCGGCCTGCTGGCCCGCGCACCAGGCGGCCGGGCAACGCGCCGGTCGGCTCGCCGCCGCGGCTGACGACCTGGCCGGCGACGATCATCGCGTCGTAACCGCTGGCCCCTTGCGTCACCCGCCGCCCGCCGGCCGGCAGGTCGTAGGCCACGTGCGGCATCGCCAGCCGCAGCCGGTCGTAGTCGATCACGTTCAGGTCCGCCTTGCGCCCGACCGACAGCACGCCGCGGTCGAGCAGGCCGACCGTCGCGGCCGGATCTGCGGTCAGCGACTTCACCGCCTGCTTCGATCGAGAGCCGCTGGCCCGCCCGCTCGCGGGTCCAGTGCTGCATCACGAAGGTCGGATAGCTGGAATCGCAGATCATGCCGTAGTGGGCGCCGCCGTCGCCGAGGCCGAGCACGCTGTTGGGGTCGGTGATCAGCGAATAGATCGGGTCGAGCGAGCCGGAGCCGTAGTTGGCCAGCGCGGTCAGCAAGCAGGCCGCGGCCGTCGTTCTCGAGCAGCAGGTCGTAGGCCAGTTCCTTGGGACTGATCCCGCGCGCCGCCGCCTGGGCCGCGATCGAGTCTTCCGGCCGCGGCTCGTAGTTGGGCGGGTCGCCCAGCGGGTACATGAAGTCGAACCGACGCCCGAACCGGGCCAGCGGGATGATCGCCTCCTCCGGGTCCTCCAGCATCAGCCGGGCGCGCACCTGCGGGTCGCGCAGCGCGGCGATCCGCTCGGCGAACGGCAGCTTCGCCAGCGGCGCGTAGCTGGGGCAGAGGCTGAACGGATTGATCGACAGATCGAAGCCCAGCACGATCCCGATCGGGCGCGGATAGACCTGCGCGCGGATGCGCGGGCCGCCGGCGTTGGCCTGCGCCAAGTGCTGCATCACGTGGCGCCAGGCGTCCGGATTGTCGTTGGACTGCGCCATCGAGAAGCTGGCCGGCCGGCCGCTGATCCGGGTCAGCCGCGAGAGCAGGTCGATCTCGTCCTCGAACGTGCGGCCGGATTCGCCGAACACCGCCTGCAGCACGCCGCGGCCGGCGTCCTTCAGCGCCAGCGCCATCGCCTCCAGCTCGCTCTCGGCCGCCTGCCAGGTCGGGATCGGATCGCCGTGGCCGGTCTTGTGGATCACCAGGCGCGAGGTGGCGAAGCCCAGCGCGCCGACGTCGATCGCCTCGCGCACGATCGCCTGCATCTTCGCCAGGTCGTCCGCCGTCGCCGGCTCGCGGTCGGCGCCGCGCTGGCCCATCACGTAGACCCGCACCGCCGAGTGCGGGATCTGCGAGGCGAAATCGATGTCGTGCGGACGCTGCTCGATGGCTCTCAGGTATTCCGGATAGGTCTGCCAGTCCCAGGTCAGGCCCTCGGTCATCACCACCTCGGGGATGTCCTCGACGCCTTCCATCACGCTGACCAGCAGCTCGCGGTGCTCCGGCCGGCAGGGCGCGAAGCCGACGCCGCAGTTGCCGCCGACCACGGTGGTCACGCCGTGCGACGACGACGGCGACAGCCGGTCGGACCAGACCGCCTGGCCGTCGTAGTGGGTGTGGATGTCGACGAAGCCGGGCGTCACCAGCTTGCCCCTGGCGTCGATCTCCTCGGCGCCGGCGTCCGAAACCTTGCCGATCGCGGCGATGCGCCCGCCGCTGACGGCGACATCGGCCTCGAAGCGCTCGGCGCCGGAGCCGTCGATCACCAGGCCGTTGCGGATGACGAGATCGTAGGCCGGGTCCATGGGGTGTCTCCGCTGGCTTTGCCCGCCAGTGTTGGCCTTTTCGCCCGTCAAATCCATGCCGACGCGACGTAAGGCGCGCGTTCCGGGGAGCGCTACCAGACCCCGACGTTGGGCATCGAGGTCCAGGGCTCGGCCTTGGGCAGCGAGCCGCCCTTCTGCAGCAGCTCGACCGAGATGCCCTCCGGCGAGCGGACGAACGCCATGTGGCCGTCGCGCGGCGGGCGGTTGATCGTCACGCCGGCGTCGGCCAGCCGCTGGCAGGTGGCGTAGATGTCGTCGACCTCGTAGGCGAGGTGGCCGAAGTTGCGGCCGCCCTGGTAGTCCTCGGGATCGTAGTTGTAGGTCAGCTCGACCATCGGCGCCGCCCCGGCCCTGGCCTGTTCCTCGTCGCCGGGCGCGCAGAGGAACACCAGGGTGAAGCGCCCGGCCGGATTGTCGATCCGCCGCGCCTCCTTCAGGCCAAGCGCGCCGACGTAGAAGCCCAGCGCCTTATCCAGGTCGGCGACCCGCACCATGGTGTGAAGATACCGCATCGCGTCGCTGCTCCTGGTTCCGTCTGGTGCTCGCCTATTACACGCCCGCCGGGCGCAGCGGTATGCTCTTCCCCTCGCACAGCGGGGGGAAGTGTCGCAGGCGAGGGAGCGTCAGCGACCGATGCGCGACGATGGGGGGAACGGCGGCGCACGGCTGTCACCAACGCCGGTGCGCGTCTCCCCTCCGTCGCGGGCTCGCCTTGCCGCGGCTCGCCATCGCGACACCTCCCCTCGCCTGAAGCGAGGGGAGGAGCAGTGGAGTCAAGTTTCCCGCGTCTGCCGGCGCCAGAGCGCGGCGTATTCGCCGGCGTGCGCCAGCAGGGCCTGGTGGTCGCCGCACTCGACCACGCGGCCGCGGCGCAGCACCACGATCTGGTCGGCGTCGACGATGGTGGAGAGGCGGTGGGCGATCACCAGGGTGGTGCGCCCGGCCCTCACCTTGCGCAGCGTCGCCTGGATCGCCGCCTCGGTCGGCCCGTCGAGCGCGCTGGTGGCCTCGTCGAGCACCAGCAGCCGCGGGTTCGCCAGCAACGCCCGCGCCAGCCCGACTCGCTGCCGCTCGCCGCCGGAGAGCTTCAGCCCGCGTTCGCCGACCCGGGTCTCCAGCTTGAACGGCAGCGACTCGACGAACGCGGCCAGTTCCGCGGCCTCGACAGCGCCCCAGACGTCCGCCTCGCTGGCGTCAGGATCGCCGAAGGCGATGTTGGCCAGCAGGGTGTCGTTGAACAGCGCCACCTCCTGCGGCACCAAGGCCACCGCGCGGCGGATCGCCGCCTGCCGCACCTCGCGCAGGTCGACCCCGTCGATCCGCACGGCGCCGGCCTGGGGATCGATCAGCCGCAGCGCCAGCCGCACCGAGGTGGTCTTGCCGGCGCCCGAGGGGCCGACCAGCGCCGTGGTCGTGCCGGGCGGGGTGCGGAAGCTGACGTCGGCGAGGCCGACGGAGCGGGCGTCGTGCCGGAAGGTCACGTGGTCGAACACCAGGTCTGCGCCCTGGCCCGACGCCGGCGGCAGGTCGCGGGCGTTCGGCGCGTCGGTGATCTCCGGCAGGATCGCCCGCAGCGCCAGCATCTGCTCCATGTCGATGAACGCCTGGCGGATCATCCGGTAGTTGACGCCGAGGTTGCCGAGCGGGGCGTAGACCGTCTGGATGATCAGGATGCAGGCGGTGATTGCGCCAGCGGTCATGGTCTGATGACCGGCGGTCACGGCATGATGGGTCATCTGCCAGCCGGCCAGGAACACCACGATCAGCAGGCCGAGGCTCAGCACCAGCGACTGCACCGCGTTCAGCATCTGCAGCGAGGTGTTCGACTTCACCGCGGCGCGGGCGTAGTCGCCCATCGCTTCCGAGAACCGGCCGACGATGCGATCCTCGGAGCCGAAGGCCTTGATCGTCTCGAAGTTCATCAGCGCATCGACCGCCAGGCCGGCCGCCTCGCTGTCGGCCTCGTTCATCGCCCGGCGATGGGCGATCCGCCAGTTGGAGATGCTGATGGTGATGGCGATGTAGAGGACGATGGTGGCGATCGTCACCAGCGCCAGCGGCCCATAGTAGCGGCTGGTCATCACGTAGGCCGCCATCACCAGCTCGAACAACGTGGGGCCGAGGTTGAAGACGACGCTCTGCAGCAACGTGTCGGTGGAATGCGCGCCGCGATCGATCATCCGCGCCAGCGCGCCGGTCTGCTTGCCCTGGTGGAAGTTGAGCGACAGCGTCAGGGTGTGGCCGAAGGTCTCCTCGGCCGAGCGCGCCAGCGCCTGCTGCGACACCGGCGTGAAGATGGCGTCGCGCATCAGCGGCGTCGCATTGGCGATGAAGCGCAGCAGCACCCAGCCCGCGGCCAGCCCCATGAACACGGCGAACAGGGTCTCGGGCGTCCCCCGGCCTTTGCCCGCCGCGTCGATCGCCTGGCCGATCAGCACCGGCGCGTAGACGCCGGTCCATTTGCCGACCAGCACCAGGCTGAGCGCCAGCGCGAGCCGGCTGCGCAGGCCCTGGGCCCGCGAGCGCAACACCAGCCGCACCAGCTCGGCCATCGAGCTCCAGAAGCTGAACTTCGCCGGCGCCGGCAGCGGGACCGCCGAGATGGTCGCGGGGGCGTCGATGTGGGCGTGGGCGTAGCTCAAGCGCCGGTCTCCGAGGGTCCGAGGATCAGCGTCGTCTGCTCGCCGCCGCCTGGCGTTCGCCAGTCGATCCGCCAGCCACCGTTCAGCCGCGACGCCGCGAACGGCGCCTGAGCCAGCGCGGCTGGGGCGTCGAGGGTGGCGTTGAAGTGGACCTGCTGGGTCGCGCCCATCACCTCGAACTGGTGCGGTCCGGCCGTCAGCGGTTGCAGCGGCAGCACGAAACGCCCGGTGGAATCGGCGCTGGCCTGGCTGCGCTCAACGCCGTCGACCCGCACAGCGACGGTCTCATGCGGCCCGGCGACGCCGGAGAGGGTCGCGGCGCGCTGATTGTCGTAGTCGAGCGCCAGCGCGGCCAGCCCGGCGCTTCCCCCTCGCGCCGCCTGGGTGCCCCCGCCGGTCCGCAGCCGGGCCACCGCTCCGTCCGGCGTGATGAAGAGATAGCCGACCGCCTGCGCCACATGCCCGCTGTCGGACATCGACAGCGCCAGCAGCCGCGGCGCGACCGAAGGTGGCAGAGTGAGGCGCCAGACCCCCCTCGCGTCGGCGGTGGCGAACTGCTGCGCGCCGCTGGGCATGGCCAGCCGCACCACCGCCCCGGGAACCGCCGAGCCGTAAAGTTGCAGACCGCCGCCAGCCGCCGGCCCGCCGCCGAGGAGTTCGGGCGCCGGACGGTAGTCGTCGGTCGGCTGGTCGGGCGGGGCCGTGTTGACCGCCGCCGCCGGTTCCTCGCCGCACCCGCACAGCAACCCAAGGGCGGCGGCCAGGCCCAGCAGCGTCGTCTTGCCAGCTTGCAACGTCACTTGCTCCATATCTATTCTCAGCCAAATCGTTGCACGCACGAGCGCGCCGTGGCGCGCTATTTTTTTCTCCGGAGTCACCCGAATGCCGAGCAAATCCAGGCGGCTGGATTCGGTCTGCGTCTATTGCGCCTCGTCCAACGCGGCCGACCCAGCCTTTCTGGCCGCCGCCTCGGAGCTCGGCGCGACGATCGCCCGCGAGGGCCTGCGCCTCGTCTACGGCGGCGGCGGCGTCGGCCTGATGGGGGCCTGCGCCCGGGCCGCGCACGAGGCCGGCGGCCGCGTGCTGGGCGTGATCCCGCACTTCCTCACCTCGCACGAACGGCCGCTGAAACAGGTAGAGACCGTGGTCGTGACTTCGATGCACGAGCGCAAGATGATGATGTTCGAAGCCGCCGACGGCTTCGCCATCCTGCCCGGCGCGATCGGCACGCTGGAGGAGGTGATCGAGCTGCTCTCGTGGCGGCGCCTTGGCCTGCACGCCAAGCCGATCGTGTTCCTCGACATCCACGGCTTCTGGCAACCGCTGTTCGCCCTGTTCGAGCACATCCTGCAGCAGAACCTGATCCCGCCCGAGTTCCGCGAGACCTGGCGCACGGTCGAGCGGGTCGAGGACATCCTGCCGACCCTCCGCGCCATGCCCACGCAAGCGTTCGCCACAACCCCCGGCATCGCGGAAATGACCTGAACTAGACAGCCTCCGCGCCGGGTTTCGGCGGCAGCGGGCGGGCCGGGTTGCCGACCACGGTGACGCCTTCGGGCACGTCGCGGACCACCACCGCGCCCGCGCCGACGCTGGCGCCGCGGCCCACGGTCACGCCGTTGATGATCACTGCGCCCAGGCCGATGAACGCGCCGTTGCAGATGGTCACCCGGCCGGCCGTGTGTGCGCCCGGCGCGATCGAAACACCGTCGCCGACGATGTTGTCGTGATCGACCGTGCAGGCGGTGTTGAGCACGCAAAAGCGGCCGATCCGGGCGTCCGACTGCACGATCACGCCCGCCGACAGGATCGTGCCGACGCCGATGCTGGCGGTGGTCGAGACGGTCGCGGTCGGGTGCCGCACGACCGGCAGGGCGCCGCCGCGCTGCAGGATGGTCTCGAACAGCGCCCGTCGCCGCGGGCCCTGGTAGGCGACCACCAGGTCGAACGCATCGAGGAAGGTCGGATCGTCGAGCCGGCCTTCGTCGCCCAGCCGCCGCAGCGGCGGCGCCGGCGGCTGGGGATCGTCGCCGACGTCGATGTAGCCGGCGAGCGGCGCACCGGCGGCGGCGACCGCTTCGGCGACGATCCGTGGCAGCGATCCGGGCCCCGCGCCGACCATGATCAGCGGCCGGTCAGGCCGGGACATAGGCGCCGCCGTTGGCGTGGATCACCTGGCCCTGCACGAATTCCGCGGCCGGGCTCAGCAGGAACTCGACCACGCTGGCATAGTCGCTGTCGCGGCTGAGCCGGCCAGAAGGGTTGGCGCGCCCGGCGCGTTCCAGCAGCTGCGCCGCCGCCGCCTCGCTGCCGAGCATGCCGGCCACGGAGCTGGTGGCGACCAGTCCCGGCGCGACCGCGTTGATGCGGACGCCGCGCGGCGCCAGCTCCATCACCAGATAGCGCATCAGGCTTTCGGCCAGCGCCTTGCCGGCGCCCAGCGCGGCGTACCTGGCCTGCGGCGTGCGGGCGCCGGCGCTGGAGATCAGCACGATGCTGCTGCCGCGCGTCAGCCGCGGCAGCGCCTGCTCGGACCAGCCAGAGCAGCGACAGGCCGTTGGTGTGAATCGCCTGGGTGAACCGGCCGAGGTCGGCGTCGAGAAGCGTGGTCGGGTAGATCATCGCCGCGCTGTGGACGATGTGCAGCGGCCCTGTGTCGCCTTCAGCCGCCGCCGCCGCCACAGCGACACCCTCGGGCGCGCCAATATCGGCCTTGACCAGGCGCACGGCCGCGCCGGTCGCCGCGACCCGCGCCTCGGCGTCACTGCGCGGCGGCGGCGTCGCTGTGATAGACCAGCACCAGGCGCTCGTCCTTGCGCCCGAGATGCTCGGCGATCGCCAGCCCTATCCCCTTCGTGCCCCCGGTTACGATGGTGGTCATGGCGTCGCCCTCCCGTGGCCGCAGAGCAAGGAACGACCGCGATCTTCGACCAGGCCGCCCATATCGCCGCCCGGCGCGCCGCTTACAAGGCCGTCTCCGCGCGGCTCGCGGCGGTGGACGACCAGGAACTCGAGGCCCTGCTGCAGCAGGCGACGCCGATGGGACCGCACATTGGCGGCACGTCAGCCCGGCTGGACATCGATGGCGTCTGCGTGTTCGTGAAGCGCGTTCCACTGACCGATATCGAACGGGCGCCGCAGAACGCGGGGTCTACCGCCAACCACTTCGAGCTTCCCCTCTACTACCAATATGGCGTCGGATCGACCGGGTTCGGGGCCTGGCGGGAGCTGGCGGCCAACCGCATGGCGACCGACTGGGCGCTGGCCGGCGACTGCGTGAACTTCCCCCTGCTGCACCATTGGCGCGTGCTGCCACGGCAGCCGCAACCGCCCCTGACGCAGGAGCAGGAACTGAAACTCGACAGCGTAGTCGACTACTGGAACGGCTCTTCGGCGATCCGCGCGCGCCGCCTGGCGATCCGGAACGCCAGCGCGAGCATTGTCCTTCTCCTGGAACACCTCCCACAGACCCTGGAGGACTGGCTAACCGACCGCCTCGCGGAAGGCGGCGAGGCTACGGAGGCGGCCCTGAGGATGGTCGACGCGCAGCTGACGTCGACCGCAGCCTTCATCAACGCGCGCGGGATGCTGCACTTCGACCTGCATTGTCGCAACGTGCTGACCGACGGGCGTCAGCTCTACGTCGGCGACTTCGGACTGGCGACCTGCGCGGCGTTCGACCTTTCGCCCGCCGAGAAGGCGTTCTTCGAGCAGCATCGCAGCTACGACCGCTGCTACGTCCGCAGCCATCTCGTGCACTGGTTCGACGCGGCGAGACAACCCCACACCGTGACGCCGGGCGCCGCGGCCCTGCTGGAACGTTACCGACCAGTCGCCGCGGTCATGGGCCAGTTCTTCAATGGGCTGAGGAACGACAGCAAGCTGACCCCCTACCCCGCTGGCGCGCTCGAGCAGGCCTTGCCGCGCGCCGACACCTGAAAGTCGGCGGGGCAACGGCGGCCTGAAGCTCAGCCGAAGAAGGCGATGGTGCGGAACTCGATGCTCTCGCGCGGCGGCGTGCCGGGCGGGGTAGTCGGGTCCTCGAAAGCGGTGTGCGGGGTGAACTGGGCGACCGACGGATCGCTGTCCCAGCACTTGATCAGGATCGCCTCGTCCACCTGCAGGTCAGGCACGAAGCGCCACTGCTGCGCCGGATTGTAGGCGACGCCGTAGATCTCGCCGCGGCGGTGCGGGAAGATCAGATCCGAGGCGATCAGGTCGTCCGGGTCGACCGAGCGAGCGTCTGCGAACGCGAGCGGCCAGTCGCGCGCCTCGTGGTGGATCGGGCGCCAGACGTTGATGATCGCCGCGCGGCGCGTCAGCAGGTCCTCGGCCTGCTCGCCCATCACCTGCCGCACTCGCTGCGGGCCGGACATCACGGTCTGGTCGATGTGGACGCGGCCGGCCGGTTGGCGGGCCTGGCCCGGCGTGCGGTCGGCGACCCCGGTCTCGCGGCGGCGCAGGGTGTGATCGAACACCACCACGCGGGAAGCCCCGGTCACCGCCTTCACCAGGTCGGCCACCTCGGGATGGCCCAGCGCCAGGGTCTGGGCCTCATCCCAGAAGTCACGCACCGCGCTGTGATGGCTGACGATCTGGAAGCCCTGCACGTCGACGTCGAGGCCGGCCGCGATCGACCGCGCGTTCAGCAGCGTCACCGTCTGGCCGTAGGGCTTGATATTGGTGGCCGGCACGCCCTCGGGCGGCTTGAAGGTATAGGTGTAGGCCTTCTCGGCGGTGCGACCCGCGAAGTTCAGCACGCCTTCGACGGTGTCGGGGGCGGCGGCTTGCGGTCTTTCGGCGACTTGGGTGGACATCTCTCACCTCGATCCGGGCGACGATACGCTGGACTGAATGTGGGGCGCAGTCTCTCAGCCGGCAGACGGATGCGCCTTCAATTTATCCTATCGAACCTGTCAGCATTGTTGTTCGGCCAAGGCCGTCGTTCGTGGCGGAATTCGCCCCCGCGCCCTTGGCCAGGCCGCAAGCGTGACTAACTGCACGGGCAAATCAAGCCCGGAGCCCGTGCGATGACCGAGATCCCCTACACCACCGCCCTGATCGTCGGCGCCGGACCTGGCATCAGCGCCTCGGTCGCCGGGCGCTCCGGGGCGCCGGCCTGACGGTCGGACTGGCCGCGCGGAATGTCGAGAAGCTGGCGCCTCTGGCCGAGCAGATCGGCGCGGCGACGTTCGCCGCCGACGCCGCCGACCCGGCTGCGGTCGCGGGCCTGTTCGAAGCGGCGGAAGCGAAGATCGGGACGCCCGATCTGGTGATCTACAACCCCAGCGCCCGGGTCCGCGGCCGCATCGTCGACATCGACGCCGCCGACGTGAAGCGCTCGATCGAGATCTCCGCGTTCGGCGGCTTCCTGGTGGTGCAGCAGGCCGCCAGGCGCATGGTCCCCAATCAGCATGGCGCGATCCTGCTCACCGGCGCGACGGCCAGCATCAAGGGCTTCGCCCTGTCGTCGTCCTTCGCCATGGGCAAGTTCGCCCTGCGCGGACTGGCCCAGAGCGCGGCGCGCGAACTGGGGCCGCAGGGGATCCACGTGGTCCATTTCGTCATCGACGGCGGGGTGCGCAGCGCGATCCGGCCGGACCCCGCCGACAGCCCCGACAGCACGCTCGACCCGAACGGCGTCGCCGAGAGCTACCTCGCCGCCCTGCGCCAGCCGCGCAGCGCCTGGAGCTGGGAGATCGAGCTGCGGCCGTGGGTGGAGCGGTTCTGAGCGTCGACGCCGCGTGTGACCCCGGTCACGGCTGGCGCGGCCGGACAGGGACATCCTCAGGGTCATCGCGAAAGCGCAACCCCTCCAGGACCTAGACCCCAATGTTCCGCACCGCCACCGCCCTCGCCGTCGGCCTGTCGCTCACCGCCGCCGCCGGCGCTCAAGCCCAGACCTACCCTTCCCTCGACATGGACGGCGTCGTCAGCCGCACCGTCCACTTCGCCGACCTCGACGTCGGCACGCCGGCCGGCGGGAGGGAACTCGCCGTCCGCATCCGCCTCGCCGCCAACGCCGTCTGCGGCGGCGACAATGCGCTGATGCGGGCCGACCACGACTTCGGCGCCTGCGTCCACCAGGCGATCGACCGCGCGGCGAACAAGCTGGAAATCGCCAGCCTCAATCAGGCGTTGGGCCGGTCCGCCGGCCCGAACCTGGCGTCCCGCTGAGACTGGCCTGACGAGACTGGCGTGAGCCCGGCCATCGCGGTCTCACGCCCTGGCCGGCCTCTGCCTCGCTGCGACCAAGGATTCGCCTCCCAGGTCGCCTCGGGGCAGAGGCCGGCCAGCTTTTTTCTCAGCCCGACGCGCCGTCAAACGGCATGACCGGGACGGCCGCCAGCACCTCGGGCGGCATCAGGCGGGCGTTGACGCCCATCCGCGTATAACGACGATCGACCGCCGCCCAATGCGTGAGGCAGCCGCAGGCGCGGCAGCGGTGGAACCCGAGCTGCCGACGCCCCCACAGGTAGACGTCGGTCGGGCCGCTCGCCGGGTCGAACCGAACCTGCGGCGCCTGGTAGTAGGCCCAGAGGGCGCCATAGCGCCGACAGACCGAGCAGTTGCAGTCGGTCAGCTCGTCCGGCGCGGTCTCGACCGTGAAACGCACCGCGCCGCAATGGCAGGAAGCTTCGATCACAACAGTCTCCTGAGGCGCGCCAACACCAGCTCCACCGAGTCTTCGAGGCTGCGCGCGGCGGTGTCGACAACCAGCCGCTCGCGGTCCCAGTCATGGTAGTCGCGGCGGACCACGGCCTCCCAGTCGGGCGGCTCAAGGCCGGGAACTTCGGGGGCGCGCGTCTCGACCCGGCGCCGGTGCTCGTCCGGGTCGCTGCAGACGATCTCCACCCAGACCACCTCGACCCCGGCGCGCAGGCCTGCCGCCTGCCAGCCGTCGCGGGCGATCTTCCAGTCGTTGACGCAGTCGGCGATGACGTCACGCCCAAGCCGCAGATTGTCGAGGGCGACGGCCTGGGCCGCGCGGTAGCCGGCGTCACGCAGGTCCCCTGGCACGACGCCAGAGTCCCGGATCGCCTGCTCGATCGAGTCGACCCGCAGCCAGATCGCGCCGGTGCGCAGCGCCAGCTCCTGGGCGATGGCGGACTTGCCGCTGCCGGGCAGTCCGGCGAAAGCGATCAGCAGCGCCATGGCGGCGTTCCTACCCCAGCCCGGCGATCAGCTTGGCCGCGGTCACGGTGTTCTGCAGCAGGCAGGCCACGGTCATCAGACCCACCCCGCCCGGCACCGGCGTGATCCAGCCTGCGACCTTGCTGGCCGACTTGAAGTCGACGTCGCCGACCACCTTCATCTTGCCGGCGGCCGCGGCCACCGGGTCGCGGAACGGCACCCGGTTGACGCCGATGTCGATCACCGCCGCGCCCGGCTTCACCCAGTCGCCCTTGATCATCTGCGGGCGACCGATGGCCGCGCAGAGGATGTCGGCCTCGCGACAGCGATCGGGCAGGTCGACGGTCTTGGAATGGGCGATCGTCACCGTGCAGTCGGCGGCCAGCAGCAGGTCCGCCAGCGGGCGGCCGACCAGGATCGAGCGACCGACCACCAGCGCGCGCTTGCCGGCCAGCGCCCCCAGGGTCTCGCGCAACATGATCATGCAGCCCACCGGGGTGCAGGGCGTCAAGCCCGGCAGGCCGCTCGCCCGCCGGCCGGCGCTGGCCACGGTGAGGCCGTCGACGTCCTTGTCGGGATCGAGCACGGCCAGCACCCGCGCTTCGCTGATGTGCTTCGGCAGCGGCAGCTGCACCAGGATGCCGTGGATCGCCGGGTCGGCGTTCAGCTCACGCACCAGGGCGATCAGCGCCGTCTCGGTGGTTTCGGCGGGCAGCCGGTGCGTGACCGAATGCATGCCGGCGGCCAGGCTCTGCTCGCCCTTGGAGCGCACGTAGATCTGGCTGGCCGGATCGTCGCCGACCAGCACGACGGCGAGCCCGGGCTTGAGGCCGTGGTCGCGGGCCAGCGCCGCCACCTCGGCCGTCACTCTCGCCCTCACGCGCTCGGAAAGCACCTTGCCGTCGATGATCTCAGCCGCCATCCGATTCCCTGTCTGACTGGCGCGCTTCGCCTACGCCCGCCGCCGCCGCGAGGCAATCGCGCCGCGCCAGCGCCCCTGGGCTCGCCCGCCAAAACGCGTTAGAGGCGCCTGATGCCGACCCCGGAACCCAGCCCAGCCGCCAGCGACGTCGTGCTCGCCGACGTCGTGCTGGTCGGCGGCGGGCTGGCCTCGAGCCTGATTGCGCTCAGGCTCAGGCGCTCGCGTCCGACCTTGCGGATCATCATGCTGGAGCGCGAGGCGCGGATCGGCGGCGAGCACACCTGGTGCCACTTCGCCACCGACGTCTCGCCGGCGATCTCCGAGTGGCTGGGGCCGCTGATCGTGCACGACTGGCCCGGCTACGACGTGCGCTTCCCGACCCACAGCCGCACCCTGCCAACCCACTACCGCGCGATCACGTCCGACCGGCTGCATGCGGTGATGAGCGAACTGTTGCGGGAGGACGCGTGGCTCAGCGTCGACGCCAGCGAAGTGAGGGCCGACAGCGTCAAGCTGGTCGACGGCCGGCGCCTGGAGGCGCCGCTGGTGATCGACGCCCGCGGCGCTCGCCGCTCGACCCGGCTCGCGCTCGGCTGGCAAAAGTTCCTGGGCCAGGAGGTGCGCCTCGCCGCGCCGCACGGCCTCACCCGGCCCATCGTGATGGACGCCACGGTCGCCCAGCTCGACGGCTATCGCTTCCTCTACGTCCTGCCCACTGGCGCCGACACGATGCTGATCGAGGACACCCGCTACAGCGACGGCCCGGCGCTCGACCGCGCGGAGCTGGCGGCCGACATCGCCGTCTACGCCCAGGGCCAGGGCTGGCGAGCGACGGAGGTCCTGCGCGACGAGATCGGCGTGCTGCCGATCGCGCTGGCCGGCGACATCGACGCCTACTGGGCTGACGAGAAGCCGGGCGCGGCGGACGCCGGCATGCGCGCGGCGCTGTTCCACCCCACCACCGGCTATTCGCTGCCGGACGCGGCGCGCACGGCAGAGTTGGTCTCCGGGCTGCCGCGGCTGACCACGCCCGCCGTGCGCGACGCCATCGTCGCCATGTCGAAGCAGGTCTGGGAAGGGCGCGGGTTCTACCGGCTGCTGAACCGCATGCTGTTCCGCGCCGCCGAGCCTGCCCAGCGCTACAAGGTGCTCGAGCGGTTCTACCGGCTGCCGACGCCGCTGATCGAGCGGTTCTACGCCGGCGAGGCGACGCTGGCGGACAAGATGCGCATCCTCGCCGGCAAGCCGCCGGTGCCGATCGGCCGCGCCCTGGGGTGCATCTCAGAGGCGCCGCTCCTGGCCGAAAGGGCCGCCAGCGTATGACCCGAAGAGTGGCTGTTGTCGGCGCCGGCTTCGGCGGGCTTGCGCTCGCCATCCGGCTGCAGAGCGCGGGGATCGACACGACCCTGATCGAAGGCCGCGACAAGCCCGGCGGCCGCGCCTACGTCTGGCGCGATCAGGGCTTCACCTTCGACGCCGGGCCCACGGTGATCACCGATCCGGCCTGCATCGACGAACTGTTCGCGCTCTCCGGCCGCAAGCGCGCGGACTACATCGAGCTGATCCCGGTCAGCCCGTTCTACCGCCTGCTCTGGCCCGACGGCTCGCGTTTCGACTACGTCAACGACCAGGCCGAGCTGGATCGCCAGATCGCGGCGAAGAATCCCGCCGACGTCGAGGGCTACCGCCGGTTCCAGGCCTTCTCGGAAGCGGTCTACGACGAGGGTTACAAGCGCCTGGGCGGCGTGCCGTTCCTGAAGATCACCGACATGCTGGCCGCCGCGCCGCAACTGATCGGCCTGGAGGCCTGGCGCAGCGTCTATTCGAAGGTCTCGACTTTCGTGAAGGACGACCACCTGCGCCAGGCGCTGTCGTTCCACACCCTGCTGGTCGGCGGCAGCCCATTCGCCGCCTCGTCGATCTACGCGCTGATCCACGCGCTCGAGCGCGATGGCGGGGTCTGGTTCGCCAAGGGCGGCACGGGCGCGCTGGTGGCGGCGATGGCGAAGCTGCTCACCGATCTGGGGGGCCGGCTGCTCGTGTCCGACGCCGTGCAGCGGATCGTCACCGAGGCCGGCAAGGTCACCGGAATCGTGCATAAGGACGGGTCGTTCGAGGCGTTCGACGCAGTCGCCTCCAACGCCGACATCGTCCACACCTACGACCAGCTGCTGGCGGGCGACCGGCGCGGCCAGGCGGTGGCCAAGAGCCTCAAGCGCCGCCGCTTCAGTCCGTCGCTGTTCGTGCTGCACTTCGGCCTGAAGCGCACGCACCCCGATCTGGCGCACCACACCATCCTGTTCGGGCCGCGCTACAAGGGGCTGATCGACGAGATCTACGGCAAGGCCGCGCTGGCCGACGACTTCTCGCTCTATCTGCACGCGCCCTGCGTCACCGACCCCAGCCTGGCGCCGGAGGGCTGCTCGACCTACTACGCGCTCTCGCCGGTGCCGCACCTCGGCACCGCGGCGATCGACTGGGATGTCGAGGGCCCACGCTACGCCGAACGGATTCTCGCGGCGATCGAGACGCGCTATATTCCGGGCCTGAAGGCCGATCTGGTGACCCAGCGCATCTTCACCCCGAAGGACTTCGAGCGCGAGCTGAACGCCTGGCAGGGCTCGGCCTTCTCGCTGGAGCCGGTGCTGACCCAGAGCGCGTGGTTCCGCACCCACAACCGCGACGACGTGATCGGCAACCTCTACTTCGTCGGCGCCGGCACCCACCCCGGCGCCGGCGTGCCGGGCGTGATCGGCTCGGCCAAGGCGACGGCCGGGCTGATGATCGCCGATCTGGGAACGGCTGCATGAGATCGCGCCGGTCGCCGCTGCTCCCTCCCCCTCGCGGGGAAGGGTCGGGGATGGGGGTGGCGCCCCGGCATCGGCCATGTCGGCATGTCGCAGCCCCTCGAACGGGCGAGGATGCAGCTGGCACGCGAACTCACTGACTCCCTCCCGCGGGCAGGGGGGAGGTGTCGCTGAAGAGGGGTCAGCGCCAAGTGCGACGATGGGGGGCACCCTTTGACGACCGACCTCGTCCAGTCCAGCCGCGAGACGATCCGGAAGGGCTCGAAGAGCTTCGCGGCGGCCGCGGCCTTCTTCGACGCCGAGACCCGCGCCGACGCCGAGATGCTCTACGCCTGGTGCCGCCACTGCGACGACGTGATCGACGGCCAGGAGCTCGGCCACGGCATGGCCGCGCCGGACGCCGCCAGCGCGAACCAGCGGCTGACGTCTTTGTACGAGAAGACTCGGGCCGCGCTCGCCGGCCAGCCGACCGACGATCCCGACTTCGCCGCCTTCCAGCGCGTGGCCCTGCGCCGACACATCCCCGAGCGCTATGCGATCGAGCTGCTCGACGGCTTCGCGATGGACGTCTCGGCGCGTCGCTACCAGACCCTGGAGGACACGCTCGACTACTGCTGGCACGTCGCCGGGGTGGTGGGCGTGATGATGGCGCTGGTGATGGGGGTGAAGCCGGACGACCTTCCCACGCTGCGCCGGGCCCAGGACCTCGGCCTGGCCTTCCAGCTCACCAACATCTCCCGCGACGTGATCGAGGACGCCGCCAACGGGCGGATCTACCTGCCCGCCGCGTGGCTGGCGGAAGCCGGCGTGCCGGAAGCCGAGATCGGACTGAAGAAGCACCGCGCGGCCGTGTTCGGCGTCGTGCGGCGCCTGCTGGCCGAGGCCGAGCCCTACTACGCCTCGGCGATCGCCGGATTGTCGGAACTGCCCTTCCGTTCCGCCTGGGCGATCGCCGCCGCCCGCGGCGTCTACCGCCAGATCGGGATCATCGTGCTGCAGCGCGGCCCGAAAGCCTGGGACACCCGCGCCTCGGCGAGCAGCCCGATGAAGGCCGCCCTGGCGCTCGGCGGCGGCTGGACGGCGCTGACCAGCCGCGGCGCCAAGTCCGCGCCGCGTCCGGCGCTGTGGTCGAAGATCTAGCTCACCTTAGTTCTCGGTCATCGCCCGGCATCGTCCCGGCGACCCAAGAACACCGAACGGCGGGTGGCCGGCACAAGGCCGGCCATGACCGGTGTTAGGGAGCGGGCGCGCCGTGCGCCGCCTGGATCTGCGCCAGTTGCGCCTTCAGCTTGCGCACCGGCTGGGCGACCAGGAAGCCGAACGAGACGCAGCCTTCCTTGGTGCTGACCGCATGGTGGATGCGGTGCGCCTGGATCAGCCGCTTCCAGAACTTCGACTTGCCATCGAGCGGCGTCGGGTAGCGACGGTGGACGAGCCCGTCGTGGAACATGAAGTAGACCGCGCCGTAGGCGGTGATCCCCATGCCCAGAGGCAGCAGCAGCGGATAGCCGTGGACGCCGAAGTAGATCGCCACGATCGCCGGGGTGGCGAACACGGTCGCGAACAGGTCGTTCAGCTCGAACAGGCCGGTCCGCGGCGTGTGGTGCGAGCGGTGCCACACCCAGAGGAAGCCGTGCATGACGTACTTGTGCGTGAACCAGGCGAACCCTTCCATGAACACGAAGGCGCCGGCGAAGATGATCAGGTCGAGGGCGAGGGCGGCCATGTCCCCTTAAGTCCGGATTCGGCGGGCGGCGACTTGCGCCACCGCAAAGCCCGCCCCACCGATCAAGGCAAGCACCAACCATGGCTTATACAGCTCTGCGACGCCCTCGTCGCGCCAGAGCAGCCCCTGGTAGGCCTCGATCACCCAGGCGTGAGGGGTGAACCAGCCGACGCTCTGCAGCCACGGCGGCATCAGGAAGCGGGGCACCATGCTGCCGCCGACCGCCGCCAGGATCAGGATGACGAAGGTGGAGAGCATCTGCGCCTGCTCCCGCGTGCGGCAGAGCGCGACGAGCCCCAGCGCAAGCCCGCCCGCGGCCATCGCCGCGACCGCCGTCGTCACCAGCCAGAGCCCGAGATGATCGGTGACGGCGACGCCGTAGACGATCTGGGCGGTGGCGAAGATCACCGCCGCCTGCGCCGCGCCCTGGACGATCAGGAACATCAGCTTGCCGGTCACCACCGGGCCGATCCCGCCGCGGCCGGCCAGGATGCGGTCGGCGATGCCGGCGCGGCGCTCGTCGACCAGGGTCAGCGCGCCGTGGATCGCGGCGAACAGCGAGAACAGCACCATCACCGCCCCGGCGTAGTAGGCGATCGACGCGCCGCCCTTCTTGGAGATCACGTTCCGCCATTCGAACATGTCGTCCGGGTTCGGGATCGACTTCGGATCCGTGACCGCCTGCCGGGTCGCCTGGGCGACGTTGTCCTTCTGGTCGGGCGTCAGCTCGCCGATGGCGGGGGAGAGGTCACGCAGGGTGCGGGTGATCAGCACGTCCGGCGTCGCCTTCGGCATCAGGTCCTGCACCCGCGCCTCGGTCAGGGGCGCGGCGACCGCACGGGCAGGGTCGGCGAGCAACAGGATCGGCGCCCCGACGCTGGCCGGATCGGCGCGAATGACGAGGCCGGCGTCGTCGCGGCCGGCGTGCACCGCGGCGCGCACACCCGCCAGCGTCGCCGGACTGGCTGTCTCGGCGCGCAGGTTCGGGTCGGCCAGGATGCCCTTCACCAGCCGGATCGAGGCCGGGGTATGGACCAGGTCGGCGACGGCCACCTTCAGCTTCACGTCCGTGCTGGTCGCGCCCGCGAACACCGCCGAGAAGATCAGGAACACCACCGACGGGAGGATGAAGGTCATCACCAGCGCCGGCCGGTCGCGCCAGAGGTCGAGCGCCATGACGCGGAACATCGCGAAACTCACGCCGCGCGCCTTGTCTCGACCACGAGGGCGAACAACTGCTCCAGAGACGGACGCCGCACCCGGATCTCGCGGGGTGCGAGGCCCTGGGCTTTCAAGCGCTCGCCGAGCTGTCCGGCCAACGCGTAGCCGTCCGTCGCCAGTCGCCGCCAGACCCCGTTCGCGTCGCGGCTGAGGCCCTCCTGGGCCAGGTGCGCCGCGTCGTCGGCGTCGGCGCCGCCGCCGATGTCGACCTCGATCTCCACCTGGTCGCCGAACGCCTCGGCGAGCAGGGCCGCCGGCGCGCCTTCCAGCACCTTCTCTCCGTCGCGCAAAATGCCGACGCGGTCGGCGAGGCCCCCGGCCTGGTCGAGATCGTGGGTCACCAGCAGGATGCCGACCCCCTCGGACTTCAGCTGCGTCAGCGCCTCGCCGATCGCCCCTTTCGCGGTCTGGTCGACCCCGACCGTCGGCTCGTCGAGCACCAGCAGCTTCGGCTCCGCCAGAATCGCGGCGGCGATGTTGACCCGCCGCTGGAAGCCGCCAGACAGCTGCCGCACCAAGGTGCGCGCCCGCTCGGCGGTTTGGGTCACGGCCATGGCGCGCGTCACCGCCTCGCGCACCGCCCTGCCCTTCAGACCGGCCAGGCTGGCGAACGTCTCCAGGTTCTCCGACACGGTCAGCTGCGGATAGAGCGCCAGCGCCTGAGGCGCGAGGCCGAGCGCGGCCCGCGCCTCGCCGTCGCGGAACGGATCGCGGCCGACCAGGCGCACCTCGCCGCTGTCGGGTTTCAGCCGCCCGCAGATCGCCCGCACCAGCGTGGTCTTGCCGGCGGCGTTCGGGCCGAGCAGCGCGTAGATCTCGCCCGCGCGCACCTCGAGGCTGATCCCACGCAGCACCTGGCGGCCGCCGAAGGCGTGTCGGACAGAATCGACAGTGAGGATCGGGCCGGAAGGGCCAGGGGTCACGCCGCCGCCTTGCGCCCCGAAAACAGGCTGCGGGCGAAGACGCCGAGGCGGCCGTCGCAGCCGGCCCGGGCCAAGGCCGCGTCGGCGGCGTCGAGGTGGGCCTCGATCGCGGCGACCGCGGCCCGCGGGCCCAGCGCGGAGACCACCGTGGTCATGCCGGCGTCCTTGCCGACGTCCTTGCCGACGTGGTCGCCGCCATCCACGTCGATCAGGTCGTCGCGGATCTGGAAGGCGAGGCCGATGCGGCGGGCGAACTCGCCCAGCTCGCGCCGCGCGGCCGGGTTGGCGCCGCCGATCAGAGCGCCGGCCTCGGCGGCGGCCATCATCAGCACGCCGGTCTTCTGGTGATTGAGCGCATCGAGCTCGGCCACCGTACGCGGGCGGTTGCGTTCGGCGAGGTCCAGCGCTTGGCCGGCGACCAGGCCGCTGAAGCCGACCGCCTCGGCGAGGGACATGACGAGTTCGGCGCGGTGCTCGGCCGGCAAGCAGTCGGCCGCGGCGATCACGCCGAACGCCCGGGTCAAGAGCCCCACCGAAGCCAGGATGGCGTCGGCCTCACCGTAGACGCGGTGCGTGGTCGGCCGGCCCCGGCGCAGCCGCGCGTCGTCCATCGACGGCAGATCGTCGAGCACCAGCGAGGCGGCGTGGACCATTTCCATCGAGCAGGCGACGTCGAGCGACCTCGCCACCGGGGCGCCGAAGGCCTCCGCGGTCAGCAGCGTCAGCAGCGGCCGGAAGCGTTTGCCAGGCGCCAGCAGCGCGTAGTGCGCGGCCTCGCCCAGACGGCCAGGCTCCTCGCTCGGCGCTGGGATCAGCTCCGCTAGCCGCCGATCGACGTGGAGACGTAGTGCCTCGACGCTATGGAGAAACATGCCCGTGTCGTCCATGCGCCCCCCCGACGCCAGCGAAGCTACCACCCCCGCCGTGCGAGTCTTGGCGAAATCTGAAAGGCTTATTGGGCGGCGTCAACCCGCAGCGCACCCCACTGGGGGGTTTGCCCCCGCTCCTGCCTCGTGTTGTGCCCGTCCAGACACGCGACAATACGCCAAGTTCCAACCATCCGCCCACGCCGCAACCTGCGCTCAATCGTCGCCATAAAGACTGTCATACGGGTCGACCTTGCCTGATTCAACGTCGCCGACGCTGAGCTCCGGCTGGTAGCCGACCTTGCCCTCGCCACCGGCCCGCCAGGCCAGCACGATCTCGTCGCGCAGCTCGGACGCACCCGCCGCGACCCGCCCGGCGGTGAACGCCGCGCCCTGGGCGACGCCGGGCTTGAACGCGCCGGCCTTCTCCAGCTCGTAGAACGGGACCACGGTCGCCAGGTCACCCTCGAGATAGGCGCCGACGCGCTGTTCGATCGGGCATTTGCAGTCACGGAACGGCGTCATCGCCGCCTTGAGGGCGTCCATCGTCACCACCCGCCGCGCGTAGGGCCCTTCCCATGGCACGTGCACCCGCTCCTGGGTGTAGCCGTTCGGATTGGGGAAGGCGCCCCAGCCGTTGTAGTGGATCGACACGTGCAGCGGCATGCTGCCGTCGCCGACGAAGTGCGACAGCAGGCCAATGTCGACCAGGATCTGGCCCTCGCGACGCGTGCGGTCCTGCTCGAGCCAGGCGCGGTGCTTCGGGTCGTTGGTGTGGCGGGCGCCGGCGTCGTCGACCCGCCAGTAGGCGAAATCCTTCGCCAGCTGCTGCCAGTCGGCGATGATAGAATAGGGCAGATACCCCATCTTCCAGCTGGTCGTCCCGGCGCCGCGCAGGGCGGTCTCGTAGTCCTCGCGGGTGGGCGGCAGCGCGCCCAGCGGCAACACGCCGGCGACCTTGCCGTCGTCGTCGCCGTCGACGAAGTGGCCGGGATCGCGGTCGGCGTCGTGGGTCCGGCCGGCGCTGCGCGAGCGGTCCGGCTCGCGGCTGAGCTCGCCCACCGCGCTCGCCGACGCGGCGGTGCGCAGGAACGGCGGGAGCTCGGCGGGCAGCGCCTCGACCGCCGCCTCGCCGATCATGCGGTGCCCGCTGGAGCCCCAGGCCAGCGCTTCGCCGGCCGTCCCGAGCGCCAGCATCGCCGTCATCGCCGCAAGTTCAAGTCGAACGCTCATCTCGGGTCCCTGATCGGCAGCTCGACCTCGACGCGCCGCACCCAGGCCTCGACAGCCGGGTAGTCGGCCAGGACGAAGCCGCCGTCGGCGGCGAAGCGGGTGTAGGCCACCAGCGCGATGTCGGCCAGCGACAGCGCCTCGCCGACCAGGAACCGGCGTCCGGCCAGAGCCCGATCCATCAGCGCCAGCGCCGCCTCTCCCCGAGCGATCAACCCGGGGTCGAGATCGCCGCGCGACTTGCCGAGCTCCTTCATCTGGAAGCGCACCACCGCGATGGTCGGCTCGTGGCTGTACTGCTCCCAGAAAAGCCATTCGAACATCTTCGCGCGCAGGTACGGATCGGCGGGAATCAGCGCCGATCCCTCGGCCAGGTGAAGGATGATCGCGTTCGACTGCGCCAGCGGCCGGCCGTCCTGCAGCAGAATTGTGGGCACCTGCCCGGCCGGATTCATGGCTAAGAACGAGTCGGTCCGAGTCTCTCGGTTAACAACGTTCACATCGATCCAAGTGAATGGAATCCCGATCCTTTCGGCGGTCCATTTGACCTTCAGACAATTGCCGGAGATCGGATCGCCGTAAATTGTGATCATGCCTGCGACCTCATTTCGGGTTGCCCTCCATTTGTGACATCTGTACGACTGTCTTCACAACGCGACGAGAAACAACAGGGAAAGAGCTGATGAAGCGCTTCCTGGCATGCCTCGCCACGCTGGCGTGCGCCCTGGCCGCGTCATCCGGGGCATACGCCGAGCCGGCGTCACCGGCGAGTCCAGCCAAACCTGCGTCCGCCCAGACGCCAGCCCAGGCGCCGACTCCCGCCCAGCCGCAAGCCTCGCCCCAGAGCCCGTCCCAAGGCCTGTCCCTGCCCGATCCGCTGGGCGACCTGATCAGGTCGGCGATCACCGGCGCGCTGCCGGGTTCGGCCGACTACTACCTCAAGGCGACGCTTTACCATGCCGGCGAGCGCGGCTTGAGCGCGCTCGAACTCGCTGGGCTGCAAGGTGGTGGCGATGCGCACCGCCGCCGTCGACGGCATCGACCTGCCGCGCCATACGATCCTGTTCATCAAGGAGACGGTGGGCCTGCCGATGCCGGATGGCTCGCGCCACGACGGCTACTGGTACGCCTCAGACGTCGGCGGCGCGATCCACAAGGGCCGCATCGACCTCTTCACCGGCGACGGCGCCAGATCGATGTCGCCGCTGATGCCGCTGAACCTGGCGACGCTGACGGTGATGAAGGCCGGCGTCTTCCACGGCTGCCCACCGAAGTGAGCCCGCTCTTCCCCCCGCGAGCGGGGGGAAGTGTCGCAAGCGAACACCCGAGGGTGCGATGCGCGACGATGGGGGGACCGGCGGCGCAACGCATGTCACCGAAGCCCGTGCGTGTCTCCCCTCCGTCGCGGCTCGCCTTGCCGCGGCTCGCCATCGCGACACCTCCCCTCGCCTGAAGCGAGGGGAGGAGCAGGGTTAGGGCGCCTGGCCGACCAGCCAGGTGCTGGGCTTGTTCACCGGGTAGGGCGTGCCGTCGCGGTGCAGGTAGGGCTCGACCCTGGGCTCGGCGACCATGTCGATGTCGGGATAGACGCAGCGATCCTGCTCGGGCGCGCGCGCGCCCACCTCCAGCACCACCGCCTCGCGGCTGGAACGATTGACCAGGTGGTGCCCGTCGGCGAGGCCGGCCTTGAAGGCGATGCAGTCGCCGGGCCGCAGCACCTCCTCGCCGGAGTCGGTGATCGAGATCAGCTCGCCCTCGAGCACAAAGACCAGCTCGTCCTCGTGGCTGTGCCAGTGCCGCTGGCTGGACCAGACCCCGGGCGGCAGCCGCGAGAGGTTGACCCCGAACTGGGTGAGGCCCGCGGCGTTCCCGAGCCGCTTCCAGGTGGCGCCGAGGCAGGGACGGTCATAGGGCGCCGGATAGTTGCAGCCGCTCTCGGTGGGGATGATGGTGAGGTCGAGCTTCTTCATCCGAAGGCTCCAGCGGGTGACGATCGGGGCAGGATAGACCCCGCCGGCGCCACCGGTTGTCAGCAGACTGGCGGTTGTCCGCCCGGCCGCCGCCCCTGACCCCTCCCCTCGCCGGAGACGGGGCGATATAAGCGCCGCCGCACACACGGAGGTTCGGCGGATGCGGTCATTCTGGGTTCTGGCTCTGGTCGGGCTCGCCGCCTGCGCCAAGGGCGGCGCGCCGGCGAACAACGCCGCCGTTAACGCGGCGTCGCCGACCAACGCCGCCGCTGCCGCGCCGGCGGCCCCTGCCAAGCTGGCGAAGATCTTCACCCCCGACGTGCTCGGCTCGAACGTCGCGTTCCTGGAGACCATCACCGGCCCGGCGTTCCGCACCGATGGGTCGGACCGCACCTACAAGGTGGACGGCTGCACCGTCATCGTCGGCGCCACCAACGGCAAGATCGACAACATCGGCATCGACGGCTACGGCGGCGCCTGCAGCTTCCCGATCGCGCAGTATTTCGCCGGCGGCTACGAGCATCCGGTGCCGAACCTGCCCACCTTCGGCGACATCAAGGCCGGCCTCGGCGGCGCCTACGTCCCCACCTGCCTGCGCCTTTGCGGCAACGGCTCGGACCCGGTGGTCTCGCTCAGCTACCAGGGCAGCCACGCCGACAACTTCAACGACCTTTACGCCGCCGTGAGCATCGGCAAGGACGACGCGGCGCTGGCCGCCTACGACGACTGGGGCAACCAGATGACCAAGAAGTTCGGCGTCGATTACGTGGTCAACGGCGGCTACAGCGGCGGCGACAGTATGCAGGACGTTGCGGCCAAGGATTTCGCCAAAGTCGCCCCGACCACCATTCGCGTCGGCCAGGACCTGCCTAGCGCGGACTGAGGCCCGTCAGGTCTCCACGAACGCGCGTTCCAGCACGAAGTCGCCGGGCGACGCGATCGAGCCTTCTTCGTAGCCGCGGTCCAGCAGCAGCTGCTTCAGGTCGGCGAGCACGCTGGGGCCGCCGCAGAGCATCACGCGGTCGCGGGTCTTGTCGAATTCGGGCAGGCCGATGTCGCGGAAGAGCTGGCCGCTGGTGATCAGGTCGGTGATGCGGCCCTGGTGCTTGAACGGGTCGCGGGTGACCGAGGGGTAGTAGATCAGCTTCGGGGCGACGATCTCGCCGAGGTCCGGATCGTTCGGCAGGCCGTGCTCGAGGAAGTGGCGGTAAGCCAGGTCGACGGTGCGGCGCACGGTGTGGGTGACGACCACCTTCTCGTAGCGCTCGTAGGTCTCGGGGTCGCGGACGAGCGAGAGGAACGGCGCCAGGCCGGTGCCGGTGCCCAGCAGGTAGAGGTTCTTGCCGGGGCGCAGGCCGTCGAGCACCAGGGTGCCGGTGGGCTTGCGGCCGACGAGCACCTCGTCGCCGACCTGCACGTGCTGCAGGCGGCTGGTCAGAGGCCCGTCCTGCACCTTGATCGAGAAGAACTCGAGCTCGTCGGCGTAGTAGGGGCTGACCACCGAATAGGCGCGCACCAGCGGCTTGCCGCCCACCATCAGGCCCAGCATCACGAACTGGCCGCTGGCGAAGCGCAGCGCCGGATCGCGGGTGGTGCGCAGGGTGAAGAGCTCGTCGGTCCAGTGCTCGACGTGGGTCACGCGCTCCACGTAGAACGCGCCGGACGCTTTCAAGGGAGCGGGGGCGGTGACTGCAAGATCGGTCATCGTCATCCTTGGTGACTGAAAGGCTTGATGGCTAACGGGATTCGGCGCGGGCTCAGATATCGCCGCCGACGTACGGCGCGGCGCCGGGGGCGCGGGCGGTATGTATGCCGCATTCGGTCTTTTGCGAACCCGCCCAGCGCCCGGACCTAATGTCGCCCCCCTCCTCCACCGGGACGGTGCAGGGCCAGCAGCCGATCGAGGGGTAGCCGAACGCCACCAGCGGGTGCTCGGGCAGGTCGTGCTCGGCGATGTAGGCCTCGAGGTCGGCCTTGTTCCAGTTGGCCAGCGGGTTGAATTTCAGCTTGCCGTCGGCCGCTTCGACCACCGGCAGGCGCACGCGGTCGCCGCCGTGGAAGCGCTTGCGGCCGGTGAGCCAGGCCGAAAAGCCCGAGAGCGCGGCGTCGAGCGGGATCACCTTGCGGATGTGGCAGCAGGCGTCGGTGTCGGTCTTCCACAGGTCCGCGTCCGGGTCGCCGACGGCCAGGTCCTCGAACCGGGGCCGCAGGTCGCGCACGTCGGTCAGGCCCAGCCTGGCCGCCAGCTGCTGGCGGTAGTCCAGGGTCTGGCCGAACAGCATGCCGGTGTCGAGGAACAGCACCGGGATCCTCGGGTTCACCTGCGCCGCCAGGTGCAACAGCACCGCCGACTCGGCGCCGAACGAGGAGACCAGCGCCAGCGCCTCGCCGTACATCTCGTGGGCGGCGCGGATGATCTCGCTGGGGTGGGCGTGGCGCAGCTGGGCGTCCAACCGCTGCGCCAGCGAAGCCGCGTGGTCGGTGTCGTCCATGGCGAGGGTCATGCGAAATCCCCGGCGGCGTAACCCCTCACCTTCCCATCGCTGCGCGACGGGCCCCTTCCTCTCCCTGCGGGAGAGGTGAAGAATGCGGCGTTAGACACCTCTCCCAGAGGGAGAGGGAGGGGCCTGCGGTGCGAAGCAACGCGGGAGGGTGAGGGGTTAAGACGCCCGGTGAGCTTGCTCATGCCTGACGCTCCACGAAGGCGGGGGCGCGGCCGTCGGCGGCGCGCTGATAGACGTGGCGGAAGCGGCCGACCACGTGGCTCCAGTCGTCCGGCGATGAGCCGTCGATCGGCGCGAAAGTGTCGATGCCGCAGCGGACCATGAACCTGGCCTGCTCGCGCAGCACGTCGCCCACCGCCCTCACCTCGCCCTCGTAGCCATAACGCTCCCTGAGGATGCGCGCCGACGAATAGGCCTGGCCGGTTAAGAACTTAGGGAACACCAGGGCGACGACGGCGATCCGCCGCAGGTCGGCGGCGATGTCTTCCACCGCCTCGTTCGCCTCGATCCGCACGCCAACCTTGCGGCCCTCGGCCAGCAGTCGCTGGCCCTCATTGTGAAAACGTTGCAGCGAGACGATCACGTCGCCGCGCGGTATCGGCTCCTCGTCGGCGACGGCGGTGAACGGATCCTCCGCGGCCTCGGCGCGCTGGCCGGTCCACCTAATGAGCGACGGCATAGACGGCCTCCTTGAACGGGGCGAGGCCGGTGCGCCGGAACGTATCGAGGAATCGCTCGCCGTCCTTGCGTTCCCGCAGATAGACCTCGACCATCTGGTCGACGGCGTCGGCCACCTTGTTCGCCGGCAGGGCCGGGCCCAGCACCTGGCCGAGCGAGGCCTCCGCCTCCGCCGAGCCGCCAAGGGTGAGCTGGTAGAACTCCTCGCCCTTCTTATCGACGCCCAAGATGCCGATGGCGCCGACATGGTGGTGGCCGCAGGCGTTGATGCAGCCGCTGATCTTGATCCCGAGCTCGCCAACCTTCTCGGCCAGGGCCGGATCGGCGAACTTCCTGGCGATCGCCTGGGCGATCGGAATGGCCCGGGCGTTGGCCAGAGCGCAGTAGTCGAGCCCGGGGCAGGCGATGATGTCGGTGACCAGGCCGCGGTTCGGCGTGTCCAGATTCTGGGTCCCGAGCGCCTTCCAGAGCGCCGGCACGTCGTCCAGCTTCACGTGCGGCAGGATCAGGTTCTGCTCGTAGTGCACCCGCAGCTCGTCTTGCGAGTAGCGCTCGGCGAGGTCGGCCAGCAGCGCCATCTGTTCGGCGGAGCAGTCGCCAGGGGTCTCGCCGGGCTTCTTCAGCGACACGTCGACGATCGCGTAGCCGGGGATCTTGTGCGGCTTGACGTTGTTGCGGGTGAAGCGGGCGAACGCCGGGTCGGCCTTGGCCGCCTCGAACGCGGCGGAGGTCGGCGGCAGGGTCTCGAAGTTGCGCGGCGTGAAGGCGGCGCGGATGCGGGCCAGCTCCAGGTCCGGCAGGTCGACCTGGTCCTTGTTGGAGCTCTCCCACTCGGCCTCGACCTCGCGGGCGAAGCCCTCGGCGCCCAGGCTGGCGACCAGCACCTTGATGCGGGCCTTCCAGATGTTGTCGCGGCGGCCGTGGCGATTGTAGACCCGCAGGATCGCCTGCAGGTAGCTCAGCAGGTGGCGCGCCGGCAGGTGCTGGCGGATCGTCGGCCCGAGGTAGGGCGTGCGGCCAAGCCCGCCGCCGACCAGCACCTCGAAGCCGAGCTCGCCGGCGTCGTTGCGGTGCAGCCTGAGGCCGATGTCGTAGACCTTGGTCGCCGCGCGGTCGGCCGGCGAGGCGGTCACCGCGATCTTGAACTTGCGCGGCAGGAACGAAAATTCGGGGTGGAAGGTCGACCACTGCCGGATCGCCTCGACCCAGATCCGCGGGTCGTCGACCTCCTCGGCGTTGGCGCCGGCGTGCGGGTCGGCGGTGATGTTGCGGATGTCGTTGCCGCTGGTCTGGATCGCGTGCATCCCGACTTCGGCCAGGTGCGCCAGGATGTCCGGCGCGTCCTTCAGCTTGATCCAGTGCAGCTGCAGATTGGTGCGGGTGGTGAAGTGGCCGTAGCCCTTGTCGTAGGTGGCGGCGATGAACGACAGCTTGCGCAGCTGCTGCGCGTTCAGCGCGCCGTAAGGGATCGCGATCCGCAGCATGTAGGCGTGCAGCTGCAGATAGAGCCCGTTCATCAGCCGCAGCCGCTTGAACTGGTCCTCGGTCAGCTCGCCGGCGAGCCGGCGCTCGCATTGCTCGCGGAACTCGGCGACCCGGTCGGCGAGCATTTCCTTGTCGATGGCGTCGTACTGGTACATCGCGGCGCCTCCTCTACTTGCGCCTGATCAGTTCGACCCGACCCTTGGACCGGGCCGCGCCGTGGGCGTGCAACAGGGCGTCGATCGCTTCGCCGCCCTCCGTCTTCTTGCCGTGCTCCGGCTTGTTGGTCGGCCCGAGCGCCCGCACCCGCTCGCGGTAGCTGAGCGGCGCGTAGCCGTGCTCCGATGGGATCACGTCGATCAGATAGGGATCGACCACGATGGTGATCTGGGTCTTGGCGTGCGCCTCGGCCGCCAGCGCCGCGTCGTCGTCCTCGAACAGCTCGGCGTCAGCGAACCGCGGCGCCCACTGGCCCTCATGGCCCAGGAACACCGCCTCGCCGTCGTCCAGCCGATTGCCGGTCAGGGCTTTCATGAGCGCCTCCCAATCCTCCCTCCCCCTCCGTGGGGAGGGAAAGACCGCGGAGCGGTCAGGGTGGGGGTGTGCGGGGAAACGCTGGGCGGTGCGGCGTCAGACTCCCCCACCCTGCGATGCTGCGCATCGCTGTCCCTCCCCACGAGGGGGAGGGAGGTAGGGGGAGCGGAGGTTTGGGCCAGCGCCATCGCCTCGCCGACGATCAGCAGCGCCGGGCCGGTGACGTCCGTCGCGGCCTCGGGGATCCCGGCCAGTGTGGTGACGATCCGCCGTTCGCTCGGCAGGCTGGCGTCCTCGACGATCAGGGCCGGGGTCGACGCCGCCCGGCCGGCCGCGATCAACCTCGCGGCGATGGGCGCCGCGGTCGAGACGCCCATGTAGATCACCACCGTCTGGTTCGCTCTGGCCAGGCTCGGCCAGTCCAGGTCCGGCTCGCCGCCCGCCGATGCGTGGCCGGTGACGAAGGTGACGGCCTGGGCCGCGCCGCGATGGGTCAGCGGCGCGCCGGCCGCCGCGCCCGCCGCCAGCGCCGCGGTGACGCCAGGCACGATGTGGCAGACGACCCCGGCGGCGCGGCAGGCTTCCAGTTCCTCGCCGCCGCGGCCGAAGATGAACGGATCGCCGCCCTTCAGCCGCACCACCGTCAGTCCCTCGCGGGCGAAGGCGACCAGCAGCCGGTTGATTTCGTCCTGGGCGTAGGAATGGCGCGACTTGCGCTTGGCGACCGACAGGCGCCGGACGCTCGCGGGCGCCAAGTCGAGGATCGCTTCACTGACCAGGCCGTCGTGCACCACGACGTCCGCGCTTTGCAGCGCCCGCAGCGCCTTCAGCGTCAGCAGTTCCGGGTCGCCGGGGCCGGCGCCGACCAGCCACACCTCGCCAGCCGCCTGCACGGAACCCTTTCCACCCAGCGCCACGAGCGCGTTCCGCCGTCCTGATGCTGGTGACTTGCCCATCTTACGCTTTGGAGACCTTGTTAGCTGTTCTAATAGCCTCTGGGAACGGCATAGCGGGGCGAACCTGGAGGGTCCGCCCCGCTGACACCCGTCAGCGAAAGGGCCGATGCGCCTTCGGGTGATTGCAAAATGGTGGGCGGGCGCCCATTTCGCAATCGACGTCTTCTGCCCGGGGTATCAGTAAATCTCATGGAAACAAGGCGGCGATTGCCACCGCTCAACGCCCTGCGGGCCTTCGAGGCCGCGGCCCGGCACCTGAACTTCAGTCGCGCCGCCGACGAACTGTCGGTGACGCCCGGCGCCGTGTCGCAACAGATCCAGAACCTGGAAGACTATGTGGGGGTTTCGCTCTTCAAGCGCACGCCGAAAGGCCTGCTGCTGACCGACGCGGCGCAGATGGCGCTGCCGGCGCTGCGCGAGGCGTTCGACCGGCTGGCCGAGGCCGCCTCCCTGCTCACCGCCGCGGTCGACGGCCGGCGCCTGACCCTCACCGCGCCGCCTTCGTTCGCCGCCAAGTGGCTGGTGCCGCGGCTGAAGCGGTTCGAGGAGGCCTATCCGCAGATCGATGTCTGGCTCTCGGCCGACATGGACATCGTCGACTTCGCCGCCGGCGAGATCGATCTCGCCATCCGCTACGGCTCCGGCCGCTACCCCGCGCTGGAGCTGCAACGGCTGATGTCGGAGACGGTGATCCCGGTGGTCAGCCCCGAACTGATGGCGGAAAACCCGATCGAAACGCCCGAGGACCTCGCGCGCCACACCCTGCTGCACGACGGCTCGCCCAACGCCGACGAGAGCTGCCCGGACTGGTCGATGTGGCTGGCGGCGCGGGGGGTGAAAGGTGTCGACGGCACGCGGGGACCCCGGTTCAACCAGTCGAGCCTGGTGCTGGAAGCGGCCGCCGGCGGCCGCGGCGTGGCGCTGGCCAAGCGCACCCTGGCGCAGGACGACCTCGACACCGGCCGGCTGGTGACGCCGCTCCTGATCACCACCGCGGTCGACTTCGCCTACTACCTCGTGCACCCGAAGGCGAAGGGGCGGCTGCCGCAGGTGAAGGCGTTCGTCGGCTGGATCAGCGCCGAGGCGGCGGCGCACGAGGCGGCGCTAGCGGCGATGAACAACGGCGCCGGTATTTGACGGCCGGAAGCGTCGCCGCCCGGCCAGTTCGGGCGCCGGTGCGCTCGCGGCGGCGCGCCAGGCCCCAACCTTGCGGCCGCGCTTGATCGCCGTCTGCGTCTGATCCCAAACCGCATCGACGTCGGGCGGCGCGCCCGGGCCGCCCAGGTTGGCGACGAAACCCGGCCCGATCACGCCGTTGAACTCCGACCAGCTGGCCGCATAAATCGCCACCACCGGCGCGCCGACCGCCGACGCCAGATGGGTCAGGCCGGTGTCGACGCCCACCACGGCCGCGGCGCCGGCCAACAACGCGGCCAGTTCGCCGAACCCATGGGTGGTCGGCGGGACCACGGCGCCCCCGTCTGAGGCGTCGGCGATCCGCACCGAGCGCTCGCGCTCAGGCTCGCTTCCCCACGGCAGCACCACCGTGAGCCCATCGGCAGCCGCGCGACCGGCCAGCTCGATCCAGCATTCTTCGGCCCAGGTCTTGTCGGCGCGGGCGGTCGCATGCAGGCCTACCAGATAGGGCCCGGCGGCGAGCCACGCCGGCCGCGCCGCGCCGGCGCAAACGCCGTAGTCGAGCTCGACGGGCACCTCGTAGCCCATCGCCTTGGCCACCAGCTGGCGCATGCGCTCGACCGCGTGCAGGGTCACGCCGGCGGCGTATCTGCGGTCGTAGAACAGGCTGGCCGGCGGCTCGCGCACGCTGGCGGCGTCGTAGCCGCAGTGCAGGCCCTTGGCCAGGCGCGCCAGCATCGCGCTGCGGATCAGCCCCTGGGCGTCGATGATCCGGTCGTAGCGCCCCTCGCCGATCCGTCTGCGGAACACGCCGAACTCGCGCCGGGTCTCGCCCGCCAGCAGGTGGCGACGCCAGTGGCGCAGCTTCACAGGGATCACCCCGGTGACGGCGGGGTGCAGCCGGGCGATGTCCGCGAGCTGGTCCTCGATCACCCAGTCGAGCGAGAGGTCGGGAACTTGCCGGGCGAGGTCGGAGACCGCGGGCAGGCAATGAATCACGTCGCCGAGCGACGACGACTTGATCAACAGGACCCGCGTCAACCGCCCGGTCCCGGCGACTTCAGCGACTTCAACGCCCGCTCGTGAGCGTAGGCGGCGATGTCGGCCAGGGTCGCATCGAGTACGTCACGGACCTGGGTCAACCCCGCCTCGCCGGCCGCTTCGCAGGCCTCGCAGGCGTCGCCGAGCTGGAAGGCGCCGACGCCGCGCGAGGAGCCCTTCAGGGTGTGGACCGCGTCGCGCCAGCCTTCGTGACCGGGCAGCAGCATCGCGCCCCAGATCAGGGACTGCTCGCGGAAAAGGGCCAGCACCTCGTCGACCACGTCGTCGTCGCCGGCGGCGAAATTCTCAAGGTAGGCGAAATCCACAACGCCCTTGATGTCGCGTCGCGCCAAAGGGGCTTCCTTGCGTTGACCTGCCCGACCCTGCTTAGACGAACCCGGATCGGGAGGCGAGGCGCCATGGTCGAACACCGCTACGAGGTCTACGGAGCGTTGGGCTCGCCCTATTCGCTGAAGATGCGCGCGGTGATGCGCTATCGCCGCCTGCCCCACCTGTGGTGCGGCGTGCCGCTGGAGTCCGAAGTGCGGGCCAAGGTGAAGGTCCCGGTGATTCCGGTGGTCCGGTTCGGCGAGGACGACTGGCGCAACAACTCGACCCCGATGATCCAGGCGCTGGAGGCCCTGCATCCGGAGCGGCGGCTGCTCCCCGACGACCCGGCCGACGCCTTTCTGGCGTTTCTGCTCGAGGACTTTGCCGACGAGTGGGGCACGAAGATGATGTTCCACTACCGCTGGGCCTACCCGGAAGACCAGCTCCCCAACGCCTTCACCCTGGCGCAGCAAGCGCTGCTCGGCCGTCCGCGCGCCCAGGTCGACCGCGCGGCCCAGACCATGCGCGACCGCCAGGTCGGCCGCATGCCGCTGGTGGGCTGCACGCCGCAGAACGCGCCGCTGATCGAGGAAACCGCCCGGCGCGTGCTTGGCCTGATCGACCGGCATGTCGGCGAGGGCATGTGGCTGTTCGGCGCGCGCCCGTCGCTGGCGGAGTTCGGCTGGTACGGCCAGTTCTCGCAACTCGCGCGCGACCCGACCCCGCGCGCGCTGATGCGGCGCGACTATCCGGCGGCCTTCACCTGGGTCGAGACCCTTGACGACGCCTCGGGGCTGGAGCCCGGCCCTTGGCGCGACCCTGCCGCCCAGCCCAGCGTCGCCCTCGCGGGCCTTTGCGCCCTCGCCAGCGAGCTCTACCTGCCGTTCCTGGCCGAGAACGCCGGGGCTCAGGCGGAGAAGCGCGAAGCCTTCAGCGCGACCTGGCTCGGCCTGCCCTACAGCCAGGCGCCGTTCGGCTATCAGGCCAAGTGCCTCAGCCTGCTGAGGCGCGCCTATGCCGACCTCGAGGCCGAACCCAAATCGCGGGTCGACGCCGCGCTGGCCGCGGGACCGGGCGCCGCGGTGCTGGCCGCCTGACGCTCGCCTTGCGCCGGCGGGAGATTTCAGTATGTTCCGCGCCCTCGCGGCCAGGCCCTGCCCGGCTTTCGCGCGGACGGCGGGTGCATAGCTCAGTAGGTAGAGCAGCTGACTCTTAATCAGCGGGTCGCAGGTTCGAGCCCTGCTGCACCCACCAGCCAGTCCCTCGACTTCGGGACTGTCGATTCCGCTCCGGCAATATCAGCCCCAATTCCGAGGCTTGTGCGCCTTGGAGACGCCGGTGCGCGTCTCCGATTCCCTGAAACGACCCTGTTCCCAGCCTAGATTCCGGCCCGTTCTCTGCGTCCTCTTCGAAAGTGTGCTTTTCCCTGCCAGCAGGGATTTTTGCAGGGAATTTGGAGAAATCCACCTCAAACGAGGTTGCTGGGGGCTGATGTGTTCGCGTGTTTTTCCAACAGGTTAGCGACCGAAGTGGATCGGGTTTCCCTGCGTGCCGAGCAGGGAAATGTTCCGCACAAACGCCTTCATGACTCCCATGGCGGTCCGGCGATGCATTGGTCGGGCAACTCCAGTCCGTACGGGCGCCGCGCCGCACGCACGGGCTCGCGGCGGACCACGAACCTGACGGCGGCTTCCGCATATTGCGACCGGGCGATGCGTTGAAATATCGAATGAATTGGTCACTGAGGCGGGCCGAACGCCTTCAGCCGTTTACCCGGACTGAAGACCAATACGCTCTAAGCTAGTGATTCACGATCCGCCACGGAGGTCCCACCATGGCTCCCCCGCCGTCGGCATTTGCGTCTACCGTCTGCCGCAAGGCCACGCCATGGCCGTGCAGGAACCAGATCTGGGACTCCCCGGTCACTTCGTTGTGCCAAAGAATGTCCCCCACCCCATCGCCGTTGAAGTCGTTGGCGCCGGTGATCCGCCAGGGCAAACCCACCAGGGCGGTCGCACCGTCTTCGCCCACCACCGTGGCACGGGCGGTCACCTTGTACGAATTCATGATCCAGATCTCGACTCTCCCCAGTCTGAGCGTTGTGCCAGAGGATGTCGGGCTTGCCGTCGCCGCTGAGGTCGCCGGTCGCGACGATGCTCCATGGGAGGCCTACGAAAGCTGGCGCGCCCCCTTCGCCCAGAACGGTGGCGCGGCTCGCGACACGGTTCCCTTTCATCAGCCATAGTTGGGTCTCTCCGGTCTGGCTGTTGTGCCAAACGATGTCTCCAACGCCGTCAACGTTGATGTCGGCGGTTCCGACGATTGACCACGGCGGCCCAACGAAAGCCGCCGCTCCGGTCTCGCCGACGACCGTTGCGCGGCTTTCCACCGTGTTGGCCTTCATCAGCCACATCTGGGTTTCACCAGTCTGATCGTCATGCCACAGCAAGTCCGGCCACCCATCGCCGTTGTAGTCGCTGCCGCCCCCTACGAGGCGCCAGGGCGCCCGACGGCGATCGGCCGCTCGGTCTCATCGACAATCGTCGCCCGCCCGACGCGCGACGCCGAATTCATGAACCAGATTTGGGCCCCCCCCGTGGCGTCATTGTACCAGAGAATGCGGCCGCGGGAGGCGGGGTCGATGACCTTGTCGCTGCAGGTCCTTCCGGGCGGGGCGTAACCCTGGAAGCAAACCTGGTAAGTGTTTCTGGCGCTCACCGGTTCGCTGTATGCGCCGATCCAAGTATTCGGGCCAGAAGCGTTGTTCGGTGGCGTGCGCGCAACTTGGGAGCCGTTCCGGAACACCGTGAAGATATCGGAGGCGTCCAACTGGGCGACATTGACGGAAAACTCAAGCGACACGACGCCCTGTGTCGTCGGCGCGCGCACCCGAATCGTCGGCTTGCCCGGCGGCTCTAACGGGGTCGGCGGCGACGACGTGGATAACCACGCGCCGCTCGACCACGAACCGCAACCGCTTCCCAGGAGCGAATGGCTGCAGCCCTGCATGAACACGTGGTACCGGACGCCGGGCCGCAAGCCTCGGAACACGTATGAGCCGTTGGCCACGTTGTTGACCGAGAATTGGCCAAGATTTCCCCGGTCGTCGTCGATACGCAGCTGGATGAAAGAGTAGGTTCCCGTCGGTCCCCACGTCACGGAGATGGAATCCGTCGCGACTGACGCATTGATGATGGCTGGCGGATCATAGCTGGCCGGCGGCGGGGCCAGCGACTGCGTACGCGCCGTGACCCAATCCGAACAGACCGGTTGGGCTTTGTCCTGATATATGGCGCAAGCTCGGTACGTGTAGGCGGTGTTTGGCTTCAGATTAGTGTCGGTGAACTGGCCGGTGGGTGCTGCCGATTTGAAAATGGCGGTCCCGTCCTGCCGCTGGAGAGTGAACCACAGCGCACCGTCGGTCGAAGAATGCTTATAGTATACCGTAATCCAGCCCGGCGCGTCAGCCTGGACCGAGACCTTTGGCGCGCTCGCCGCCAAGGCAGAGCCGCCGACAGACAGCACCAGCAGGACGGCAAGGACCGAGATCGCCTTCATTGCCATCTCCTGTCGCACCGGCGCCTTCTCGGCAGGCGATCCAGCGCTTAGCACACGAGGAAGGGAAGTGTCCCTTCCAGTGGTGTAACTGCGGCGAAGTGATCACCGCGATCTTCGGCGGAACTCATCTCCGCCTGTGGTCCAAGGGGCCGATGACGCTGCGGCTCTGAGTATTGAGCTTGAGGAATCAGGGGTGGGCGTCGCCTCTAACTCCGCGAACGGGTCGGAACCGAGCTCCGCGAACCGCTGCCTGACCGGTCGACAATCTGGAAGTCGTTCTTGACGGGTCTGAAGGCAGGCGCACCGCGGACCCCGCGGGACTATGCCGCAGAGACTGACCGCCCGTAGGCTCGGCGCGCCGCGCCACCTCGGACGGACGGGAGGTCGAGCGGATGAACCGCCCGCTCAAGGAGGCCTCCGTGAAGAGCGTCCAATTGTGGGTCAAGATGATCGGCGGTTCGTTCCGACAGCGGTCGACGCGCGCGGCCGCCCGCGTTCACGCCCTCCGCGTGACGTGACGCCAGAGGGCAAGGCCGCACAGCGCCAGAATGAACAGCGCAATCGGGGCCACCATCCACCATGGCAGCTTGAGGAAGTGGCCGGCGGGCCCGCCGTCGACCATTCCGCCGTGGGACCGGGCGTAGAGGGCGTCCGCCAGAACCAGCAACCCCATGAGGACGCCAAACCAAAGCGCCCAGAAGTCCCTGCGGCGTTGCTGTCGTGCAAGCTGCGGCGTCTGGTGTCGGCGAAGCTCGGAGCCGAACCGGTCGCCGCCATCGTTCGATGAAGCATTCATCCGGGTGGTCAGTAGCCGGGCTTGGCCCTCGTCGCCAGCAGGATAGGCGGCCGTCATGGGTGGCTGGCCAACCGCTGTCGAACTGACGGCGCCATTTCTCTAGGCTGAGGGCGCAAGCGCAGCTAGCTTTGCTGGCGCCATCGAGGAAAACGCATGTTCGCCATCAGTCCTGCCGGGACCATGCCATGCGCAGGCGTGCGGAGTCGCGGTCATTGCTCCTTTGCGCTGCTTGCGCTTGGGGTGCTGCTCGCTGCCCTTGCAGGCGGCGCAGAGGCGCAGCCGTCGGCTGGCATGACCGGCCAGCCGGTAGCGCTCGGCGTCCGAGGCCAGGTGCGGTTGCCGACCATCGGCGGCGGCGGCGGCGGACAATTCGAAGCGGCCTGCCCGGCGGGCGAGAACCTGGCCGGCGTGGAGTTGCGCGCCGCGGACGACGTCGACGCGATCGCGCCCGTGTGCGTCGCCTTCAGCGGGCCGACGGACCATGCCCAGATTCATCTGACGAGCGGATCGGGTTTGGTTCCGATCCACGGCGGAGAGCCGCTGGTCCCGTCCTTCCAGGTGGCGCCCGGCTGGAACGGCGGGCCGGGCGGCAGAATCGTTCCGCTGCTCTGTCCGCGGGACCTGCCGGTGGTGACCGGCATGGACGTGGCCGCCGAAGGCGTCGATACCGTCGTGGTCAACAACATCCACCTGTTCTGCGGCCGCGCCGTCGCCACGCAGTCGCCGGCGGCGTATCCGTCGGCGGTCTTCGACGGCCCCAGCTACACGGCGTCCCAAGGCTGGGGTGGCATCGGGGTGGGCGGCGAAGCGGCACATGGCACGAGCGGATCCGACCGCTGTCCCGCCGGTCAGGTCGCGGTGGGTGTGTACGGCCGCTCCGGCGTCTGGCTCGACGCCATCGGGCTCATCTGCGACGCCGCGACCGTGTGGCGTCCGCCCGTTCAGGGCCCCCCGGCCTCGGCCTTCAATCCCAGAGACCAATACAGGAACGTGGGACAGGCGCGCGATCCGACGCGATATCCCCTGTCGGCGCCTGTCGCGTCCATCGGCCGCGGAACGCAAGGCGCGGCGGCGGCTCAGCCGTTGCCCATCTGCGACGCCGCTGCCACGGCGCGGGCTCGCAACTCGCCGGCAGCACCGGGTCTGGAAGCGAAATGCCGCGCCGCCGGCGGGCCCCCGCCTCCGCCGCCTCCGCCGCCCGAGCCTGCCCCGGATCCAGATCAACCGCCGCCGGATGACGGCGGGCAGCTGCCGGCTCCGTAGGTCAGGCGTGACCAGGGCCGCCGCCTCAGCTGCGGTGGAATGATCAGAGTCTTAAGTTGCGGGGAAGCGTTCAGCCCACAGTACAGTCGAGCGGGAGAATACATGCAACGGACGGCGTCGAACCTACTGCGCGCTTCGCTATTGTGTCTGCTGTCACTTCTGCCACTGAACCTGGCCAACGCCCAGTCGCTTGATGCGCTCGCCGCTAAGGGAGCAGCGATCGCGAGCGTGGATTCGGTCGTGGCCGCCGCTCGGAACGCAAATCCCGACCCCGATTTTCGACGCGGCTTCGATATCGCCACCGCAATCTTCGGCGACCCGGCGTTGGGGTCGGAAGGACACACGGCGACGGGACCCGGCTCAACGCAGATCCGCAACGCGCTCAACGCCGCCGGCCAAAGGGGATTTGACGCTTCGGTGAAGCTCAACCTGGGCCGGAACTATCAGGCCAGCGCGAGCGCACCCGCCCGATCGCCGTTTCTCGTTCCGCTTCAGGCGTCAGCGCCCGATCACCGCAGGATCGCCGGAAAGCGCGTCCCGGACGTCGTCGAACTCTTGCCGGTCGAGGCGCAGAGCGCGCTGTACAAACTGGGATTCAAGACCAAGTGGACGTTCGAGGCCCAGCCGGACCCTTCGACGCCTTATGGGCACGTCAGGGCGACTGTTCCTCCAGCTGGCACGCTGGTGACGGGCAACGCCCCCCAGGTCGAGATACTCATCCCGGGGGTGGCAAGCCTCGTGGGGATCGGCGCTTTGAGCGTCAGCGATCTGGAACGCCGGGACGGCTTCGATCTGGACGAGGGCCACTACCAGGAGATCTATCAAGGCGCCGACATCGTGGTGCGCAAGCGCGACCAGCAGAAGCACGTCGAGAGCGATGGCCACACTTGGTATGACGGAGGCGGAATCTATGTCGAACCCAGCGACGGCGCCGTCTTTTCGGTTATTCAGGACGTCCGTGATCAGGACGATTCTCAACTTGGCTCGGCCATATTCTACGACATCTGCTCGAGAGCGCTTACGAAAGGGGCCATTGGCGGCGTCCTAATCTCCGAGAGCCATGTCGGTGACGGGGGCGCGACCTTCTGTGTCGCAACCTCCAAGCACCAGACCGCCGTCGTTGAGTTCAGGGACAGCGACCGGCCTTCCAACGAGGCGGCCGACTATAAATTCCACTTCGCGCTGTTCCCGCCGCCGCCGCCGGTGAAGTCCATAGGTCGGGTCGAGTCGCCGGCTGGCGCGTCGCCCTTGGCGCCGATTTCCGTCTGCGACGCCGCTCGCGAGGCCCGGGCCCGCAACTCGCCGGCGGCGCCCGGTCTGGCGGCCCGTTGCCGCGAGGTGGGGGAACAGCCGGCGTCCGCCGCGTCGCCCTCGCCGGCGCCTAACCCGCCACCGCCTCCGCCGCCGAATCCGCCAAGCCCGGACATGGGTGCGCAAGACGCGCCGCCGAACCCACCAGCGCCGGACATGGGTGCGCCAGACGCGCCGGCGCCGGAACCTGCCCCGGACCATCCCTGACGGTGGTGAGGACTCGAAGCCGCCGAGCCCCTATTGGACGCACTGGAATGAGCCGGCCGGCCAGCGACGCTTGGCGAGGACATTATCGGTCGGCGCCGCCGAGAACAGGACGACGTCGACCGGCGGGCTCAACTCCCCTTGAAAGGGCTCGACCACACGACCCTGAATCGTGAAGCTGCCGGTGCGGCCCCCCGTGGCGCTGGCCGGCAGGATGACCCCGGACACCAACTGGTCAAGCGGGATCCGGCAGGTCTCTACAGGCGTGACGCCGCGCGGATCGGAGTTCCAGGCGAGCAGCATTTCAACCACCCCGCCCGATGCGGAAGGGGGCGCGACGCGCAACCGCAGCGACCCGATTGGCGACCTGGCTCCCGCGACCGGCTCGATGAAGCGCAGACGGCGGTCCGCGCCGACGCGGGCCCGTTGCTCCGGGCCCTGTCGCTCGAGCTGCCCCACCATGGAGCGACCGTAGTTCGGCGCTTCCTGCATCAAGGACTGAGCGGTAGCCCGCGGGACGGCGAAAGCCAGCTCCGCCAACGTCAGCAGGGTGGCAATTCCAGGCGTCAACGTCCGCCGGCTTAGTCTGGATTTCACGGTCACGACATGTCCCCGGCGTCTGCACCGCCGAAGTCGCCGGCGCGTCTAGATAGCCTAACTGAAGCTGGCCGCGAACGCTCGCCTCGGGCACGCCGGATGTCCGCAATTGATGTTGTGGACGGCACTCCACCACCCGCGGGAGCTTAGCTCCGGCAAGCAAGGAGGAGGGAACTGACAAGTTGACCGGCCGGCGCCGCGAAAGCCCCTCCCCTTTCCTGAACTCAGGCGGCTTGGGTCGCGGCCGCCCACGCCTCGTGGGCCGCTGCCCGGAAGAGGCGCAAGGTGGGTCGGCGGATCAGATGGGTCTGCATGTTGAAGGTGTTGTAGACGGCGGCGTGGGTGGCGAGGAAGCGTTGGGCTGAGCCCTGCTACTTGAACTTCTGCTGCTTTCGCTCTCGTCGCCGGATGGCCAGGTGACTGTTCTCAGCCCGGTTGTTCGCGCGCATCCCGCCGGCTCGGTGCCGGTCCTTTAGACCGAGCTCCCGCAGCGCGGCGCGGTACGAAGCCAGCTTGTCGGTGACGATCGTCTCGGGATGGATCCCCTGGTTCCTGAGCAGCTTGCGCAGCAGTCTCAGGGCCGCCTTCTTGTTACGGCGGCGCTGGACCAGCATGTCCAGAACCTCCCCTTCGTCATCGACCGCGCGCCAGAGCCACATCCGCCGACCGCCGATCTTCACCACCATCTCGTCCAGATGCCAGCGGCCGGTCGGCGGGCCCGGCGTCGGCGCAGGTTCGCGGCGATCAGCGGGCCGAACTTGATCACCCAGCAGCGGATCGCTTCCCGGCTGACCTCGATCCCGCGCTGGGCGAGCAGCTCCTCGACATCGCGGATGCTGAGCGTGAAGCGGAAATAGAGCCAGACCGCATAGCGGATCACGCCCGGCGGGAACCGGTGACGCTTGAACGAGATGGGAACCATGGTTTCCGACTGCCTGCTGGCCGCTCAGTCGCGCAAAGCCGCCGTGAGCTTTGGCTGGCGCGACCCAAACCGGAGACTTGTTAGCGTTAGACTGTCAGCACCACCAGCCAGTCGCCTTGGCTTGCCAGGGCCCGCGACTTGCCGCAGCGTCTGGTCTGGAACGGCGGCCGGAAACGGGGGCGCCTGTGAAGACCCTGCCGCGCGAACCGCTGGCGCTGCGCGCCGCCGCCCTGGCGTCCCGCATCCTGCCGGGCCTGATCGAGAAGGATCGTGGCGCGGGCGGGCACGGCGCCTACTTCGCCACGCTGCAGACCGCGCTGAAACGGGCGGGGGTCGCCCAGCCCACGCTGGTGATCGACCGCGAGCGGCTTGCAGCCAATATCGCCGCCGTGCGCGCCAACCTGGCGCCGACGGCGCTGGCGCTGCGCGTCGTCACCAAGTCCCTCCCCGCCGCCGCGCTGCTCGACCTCGTGCTGGCGGGGACTGGGTCGGATCGGCTGATGGTGTTCAACGGCGTGATGCTGGACGAGATCGTCGGCTTCCGGCCCGACGCCGATGTGCTGCTCGGGCGTCCGCTGCCGGCGGCGCAGGTGGCGGACTTCGTGCATCGCCACGCCAACAGTGCAGCGGCGGCGGCGCGGCCGCAGTGGCTGGCGGACAGCGCCCACCGCCTGGCCCAGTACGCCGAGATCGCCCGGGCCAACGACGCGCCGATGCGGATCAACCTGGAGATAGACGTCGGCCTGCACCGCGGCGGCCTACCTGATCTCGACGCACTCGCTGAGGCGATCGACCTCGCGAAGACCGAGCCGCTGCTGCGGATCACAGGCCTGATGGGCTACGACGCCCATGCCCCCGGCGCCCCGTCGCCCGAGGCGGAAGTCGGGCGCGTGGTCGCGCGCTATGGCGAGGCGGCTGCGCTGCTCCGCGAGAAGCTGGGGGACGTCTCCGGTCTCACCCTCAACACCGCCGGCAGCCCGACCTATGCGCTGCACCTGGCCGACCCCTACGCCAACGAGGTGTCGATCGGCTCCGCGTTCGTCAAGCCGGTCCATTTCGACCTGCCGACGCTGCAAGACCTGCTGCCTGCCGCGTTCATCGCCCAGCCGGTGCTGAAGGTGATGGATCCAGCCCTGTTCCCGCGGCGCGAGAGCCTGACCGCGGCGATCAACCGGCTCGATCCGAACAGCCGGCGCGGGTTTTTCCTCTACGGCGGTTACGGCGACGCGCGGCCGGTCTCGCCGCCCGGCCTGAGGTTCAGCACGATCTATGGCGGGCGGGCGATGCTGGCGGGCTCGGCCAGGGTCGAGCTGGCGCAGGACGACTTCGTGTTCATGCGCCCGACCGAGAGCGAGGGCGTATTCCTGCAGTTCGGCGACATCGCCGTCTTCGACGGGCGCGAGATCAGCGCCTGGTGGCCCACTTTCCGCATTCACGCATAGGCGACGACTTGGCCGAGACCGAAACCCCCGTCGAGCGCCAGACCCTCACGCAGCCTGGCTTGCAAGCGCCGGTCGAGATCGTCGTCGACCGGTGGGGCATTCCGCACATCTACGCGGCCTCGACCCACGACGTGTTCTTCGCGCAGGGCTGGAACGCGGCGCGCGACCGGCTCTGGCAACTCGACCTGTGGCGCAAGCGCGGCCTCGGCCGGCTGTCGGAGAGTTTCGGCCCGGACTTCCTGGCGCAGGACCGGGCGACGCGGCTGTTCCTCTACCGCGGCGACACGGACGCCGAGTGGGCGGCCTATGGACCGGACGCGAAAGCGTGGTCGCAGGCGTTCGTCGCGGGGATCAACGCCTATGTCGGGCAGGTGCTGGCGGGCGCGGCGCCGCTGCCGGTCGAATTCGAGCTCACCTCCAGCCGCCCGGCGGCGTGGGAGGTCGACGACCTGGTGCGCATCCGCAGTCACGGCATCAGCAACAACGCCGAGTCGGAGGCGCTGCGGGCGCGCGTGGCGGCGGCCGGCGGCCTCGAGGCCGACCGCATCCGCCGCAAGCTCGACCCGCCGCACGATGTGCGCATCCCGGAGGGTCTGGACCCGGCCGATGTCCCCGCCGACATCATGGCCACCTACGTGCTGGCGACCAAGGAGGTGAGCTTCGCAGCGACCGCGCCGGCAGAGCCGACCCTTGCCGAACTGGCGGAGACGGCCGCCTCGCAGGGCTCCAACAACTGGGCGATCGCGCCGTCGCGCACCGCCACCGGCCGCGCCATGCTGGCCAGCGATCCGCACCGCGTGCTGGGCGCGCCATCGATCCGCTATCTGGTCCATCTCGACGCGCCCGGACTGCAGGTGATGGGCGCCGGCGAGCTGCACCTGCCCGGCGTCACCATCGGCCACAACGACTGCATCGCCTTCGGCATCACCACCTTCATGGTCGATCAGGCCGACCTCTACGTCTACGAGCTGAACCCCGCCAATCCGCGCCAGTACCGCTACGCCGGCGGCTGGGAGGACTTCCGGTTCGTCACCGAGACGGTGGCGGTGAAGGGCCAGCCGGACCGAGAGGTCGAGCTGGCGTTCACACGTCACGGCCCGGTGCTCAAGCACGACCCGGACGCCGGACGGGCCTTCGCCTTGCGCTCGGTCTGGTTCGAGACTGGAACGTCCGCCTATTTCGCCGCCGCGCGCTACCAGACGGCGCCCGACTGGCCGACGTTCAAGGCCGCCCTGAGGCACTGGGGCGCGGCGGCGATGAACTTCGTCTACGCCGACGTGGGTGGCGACATCGCCTGGATTCCCGCCGGTCTGGTCCCGAAGCGGCCGAACTGGGACGGTCTGACGCCCGTGCCCGGCGACGGCCGCTACGAGTGGCAGGGCTTCTGGGACCAGGACGACCTGCCGGCGATGGTCAATCCGGCCAGGGGCTGGGTCGCCAGCGCCAACGAGATGAACCTGCCGCAAAGCTACCCGGCCGAGGCGCGCAACCACGGCTTCGAGTGGGCCGACCCCTGCCGGATGGAACGAATCGCCGCGGCGCTGTCAGCGAATGACAAGGTCAGCGTCGAAGACTCGATGGCGCTGCAGACCGACGTCTTCTGCGGCTCGGCGATGCGCGCCGTCGCCCTGCTGCGCGGCCTGACATCGGACGACCCCGAGGTCCAGCAGGCGCTGCGTCTGCTTGAGGCTTGGGACGGACAGGAGACGCTCGACAGCGCCGCAGCGGCGATCGCCGAGGTCTGGCTGAATAAGCATCTGGCGCCGCACACGGCGGCGGCGATCACCACGCCGGCCGCAGCGGCGCTGATCGCGTTCGGCTCGCCCTATGCGGTGACGACCTACCTGCAGTCGCCGGGCCCGGCGCTCGGCGACGACCCGGCCGCGGCGCGCGAAGCGATCCTGCGCGCGAGCCTGCGTGCGGCGCTGGACGAGATCGCGGGTCGCCTGGGGCCGGACATGGCCGCCTGGCGCTGGGGCGACCTGCACCACGCCCGCTTTATCCCGCCGGCGGCGGCGCTCGCGGACCCCGAGCTGCGCGAACGGATGAGCCACGGACCCGCCGCCCTGCCCGGCTCGGCCTTCACCGTCCGCGCCGCCACCTACCGCATGGACGACTTCGCCGCGATCAACGGCGCCAGCTTCCGGATGGTCGTCGACGTGGGCGATTGGGACAACAGCCGGGTGATCAATTCGCCGGGGCAGTCGGGCGATCCATGCAGCCCGCACTATGGCGATCTCTTCCCGCTCTGGGCGGCGGGGAAGTACGTCCCGATGCTATGGACGCGCGCCGCCGTCGACCAGGCGGCCGACCTCGTGATCCAACTGACGCCGGGCGGCGCGTCGGCGCCGGACCGATAGCGCCGCCGGCTGACGTGTTGCAAAATGGTAAGGTTTTGCGGGAAACACAGGGCCGGGACCTGCGGTGGTCGGCATGGGGTAAGCGATGAGTCTCGTCAGTGTCGTGATGCCGACCTGCAACGCGGCCACCTGGGTAGCCGAGACGATCGACAATCTGCTGGCCCAGACCTACCCGCAGGTCGAACTCATCGTCGTCGACGACGGCTCGCAGGACGACACGGTTCCGGTCGTGCGCCGGAAGCTGAAGCAGGACTTCTCGAACCCCTGGCAAATCCTCGAGCTGGGCAGCAACCAGGGCCCAAGCGCCGCGCGGAACGTCGGCCTGCGGGCCGCCGGCGGTTCGTGGGTGCAGTTCCTGGACAGCGACGACTACATGGCGCCCACCAAGCTCGAACGGCAGATGGCGCACTGCGCGAAGGCCGCCGCCGACGTCTCGGCCGTCTATTCGCCGTGGCGCCAGTGCTTTGTGGACGACGGCAAGATCACCCTGTCGGGGCAACTGTCCCAGCCGGACATGACCGGAAAGTCGCCGATCATGTGCCTGGTGGGCAACGACCGCCCGCTGCACTCGGCCGGCCTGGCGCGACGCTCGGCGCTCGATCAGATCGGCGGCTGGGACGAGAGCCTGCGGTTCTGGGAATGCGAGGAAATCACCTTCCGACTGGCGAAGGTCGGGCGGCTCGAGCACGTACCGGCCGACGGACCGCTGTACCTGTGGCGTCAGCATCGCGATCGCGCCTACGTCGGGGACGACACCGCGCGCTATGAGCTGAAGGCTGTCGCGATGAGCTGGGTCGACCAGATATTGAAAGGACTGGACCATCGGGCGATCGACCAGACTGAGCTATCCGTCTCGGACCGGCGCAGAATACTGGAATACAGCAGCTATTGGGCGCGACTGCTATACCTGCAAGATCGGATCGGATTCCGCGAATACGTATCCCACGCGCGCCAACTGTATCCGGATCTTGGCCCGACCGATCCCAAGCTGATCTCGATTCTATCGCGGAGCGTCGGCTACGAAACCGCGGAAGCGATCCTGAACCTTAGCCGGACCCCCAAGACCCTCGCCAGCAAGGTGTTGCGAGGCTTGATCCGGCGCCCCGCCGATCCCGCGTTTGAGTGGGATTGAGCCGGGGTCATTCAGCTGCGCCGGCGCCAGGCCGGACGACGCGACCAGGCCCGCCGCAGAATCGCGTCCATGGTCCGGTCCGGGCCGAACCGTTCGCCGAACACCCGCTGAACCACGAACGGCTCGTCCTCGCGCAGGCCATCGGTGTCGAAGTAGAGGCCGATGAAGTCGTGCGTGTCGCGCAAACGGCCAAGCCAGGTCCGATCCAGCTCGCCGCCGAAATATGGGAAGGCGAACGGAACCGTGGCCTGACCGGTGATGTCGCGGACGATGCGGCAGGACTCGACGATCTCCCGCTCGGCCTCGTCGCGCGGCAGGTCCTTCAGCCGGCGGTGGGTGAGGCTATGCGCGCCGATGGTGAACCCGTCGGCCTGCAGCCGCCGGATCTGGTCGGTCGTCAGATAGGGCCGCGCCTCCTGCAGATAGCGGGTCGGCTCGACGCCGAGCTTGGCCGCCAGCGGGTCCAGCAAGGCCTGATCGTCCGGGGCCAGGTTGAGCACCCAGCGCAGCAGCGGCCCCAGCCGCGGATCGTAGTCGGGGCCAAGGTCGGCGACCTCCAGCGGCAGTTGCGTCGGGTCGTCCGAGCCGCCCGATGGCGGCGGCTGCAGCCTCGCGTCGAGGCCGAGCTCAGCGACGATCGCCTCCACGCCCTCGAACGGCAGCTGGAGGACCTTCTCGACACAGAGCGACGCCCGGCTCTCGCGGAACAGCACCGCGTTGTCGATCAGGTCGGTGATCACGAAGAAGACGCAGCTCAGACCACGCCGCTTCAGCAGCGGCGCGACCACGCTCGCGCACTCGGCGAAGCCGTCATCGAACGTGAGGATGACCGAGTTGTCGCGGACGGCCCTCGCCCCGGCCCGGCGCTGGACCAGCTGTTCGTAGGAGATGAACTCGAAGGCGGCGTCCAGGTAATCCAGATCGGCCTCGAACTGCGCCGTGCTCAGCACGCGATAGTGCTTGATGTGCGGCAAACGAACGTCCGACACGACGTGATAGCAGACGCCGAGCTCGGTCTTGGGAAACAGCCGCCGCCACAGCGGCACGGGCGCGTGGTGGAGGGTCCGGTCGGCCGCCGCGCGCACCGCTGATCTGATCAAAGCCTTCATCCTTCAGCCGCGACCACATGACCGCCGCGCAACGTCGCCGCAAGCTGGATGATGGCGCGGCGGGACGACTTCGAGGCGAAGCCAATCGCACAGCTCACGCCCCCGCCGCCCAGGCAGATGGCCGCCAGCGTCGGCGCCTGCGCCAGAGCCAGTTGCGCGGCGGCGACCCCGCCGAGCCAGCAGCCGACGAACGCGCCCAAAGCCAGCGGAACCGCCGGCGCGGCGGCGCCGAGGTGATCCCCCAATGTGACCGGTCCCTTGCGGCTCGCGACCACGACGCGCACCGCGACCACGACCGCTGTCGTCAGCGAATAGCTGGCGGCCACCCAAAGCACGCCGAACGGCAGAGCCGCGATAACGCCGAGCACGCGGAAGACCACTTCAATGAGTCCCAGCGTCCGCAACTCCCGCGAGCGGTCCTGGGTGATGAAGAGGTCGGTCCCGACGTAGCCGAACCCCGGGGTCGCCACCAGGGGTGACAGCGCCTGCAACAGCTGCCCGGCCTCGGTCCACCGCTGCCCAAGCACGAGGATGACCAGGGGCGGCGCCGCGAAGAACACCAGGACCGCCGCGGGCCAGACGACGATGTTCAGGTTGCGGATCAGATCCAGGTAGGCCCTGCGGTAGAGATCCGGGTGTGGCCGCAGTCTGGCCAGCACGGGCAGCGCGGCGTGCGCCAGCGGCACGACCAGGTTGTTCTGCGGCTGTATCTGCAGCGCGATCGCCCGATTGAACTGGCCGAGGTGGCGCGGTCCGAAATACCGGCCAATCAGCACCGCAGCGATATTGTGCGAGACGAAGGCGGAGAGGCCATAGACCGAGACGTTCGCACCGAAGGCGAACAGCTCCCGCGCCTCCGGCAGCCATCTCGGCGGCCCCGGCTTCCACTGGCTCACCGTCACGGTCAGCAACGCGCCGAGCATGTTCGATGCGACGTAGCCGGTCACGATCGCCCAGACGTCGTGGGTGATCGCGGCGACGCCGAGGGTGGCCGCGAACTGAACCAATGTCAGCAGAGCATCGATGGTCGCCAGCGCCTCGAAGCGCAGGTCGCGGCCCATCACGCTGCGGTGCTGCAGCGCGAGGCCGTCGGCGACGAACCCGAGCAGCGCCACCAGCATGACCGGCACGACCAGGGGTTCGTGGAAGTACATCGCCGACAATGGGGCCGCCGCGCCGATCAAACTAGCGAGCAACAGGGTCATCGCGCAGTTGAACCAGAACAGGAACGTCACCTCGTCCGGGCGGATCTCGCCCTTGCGCAACAGCGCTGACGTCAGGCCAAAGTCCTTGAACATGTCCGCCAGGCCGAACGCCACCATCGACATGGTGGCCAGACCGAATTCACGCGGGGCCACCAGGTGCGGAATCGTCACGGTCGAGGCCAGGCCGATGATGACCGCGATGGCGCGGCGCGCGAACAGCGCCCGCGGCCCCTTCCTGGCCCGCCTCTGAATCTCGTCGACGTCCACAGCTACCCCGGGCTCCCGACACCGCACGGCCAGACGAGGCGCGGCCAGGGACGGGACAAAGCTCACCCCAATGCATGCAGAAATCAGACCAGTTGCGCCGCCCACGCAAGGCCCGGCGCAGCGGGAGCGGCTCGGATCCGGTCGTCGCCGGTGGCCGGACGGCGCCCGCGGAACTCGACAAATCGCCCGCGCGGCCCAATCTCCAGCACCAGAGGGATCGCCGGACTGGAGCTCGCCAATGTCCAAACGTCTAACCGCCTTTTGCGTCAGCCTCGCCGCGGTGGGCTCGCTGGGCGTCGCAACCCAGGCGCTCGCCGCCGAGCCGACGCATCGCAGCAGCTGCTTCCTCTCGCGCGACTGGGAAGGCTGGAAATCGCCCGACCCGACGTCGATCTACCTGCGCGTTGGGGTCAAGCAGATCTTCCTGGTCAAGCTCTCGGCGCCGTCCAGTCAGCTGCAGTGGTCGGACATGCACCTCGTCAACAAGGTTCGCGGCTCCGACTGGATCTGTGATCCGCTCGATCTCGACCTGCAGATCGCCGACAACCACGGCTTCCGCGAGCCCCTGTTCGTCAAGTCGCTCACGCGGCTGACGTCCGACGAGGTCGCGGCGATCCCCAAGAAGGACCTGCCCTAGCGGTTCTTGCGGGCGGCGACGAAGACGGCGTCGGCCAGAACGGCCGCCGCGCCGACGAGCATCAGCACGGCCGCCGCCAGGGCCGCCTTGGCTAGCACCGCCAGGGCGGCCGCCAACGCCACCACGACCAGCGTGAGCAGGGTCAGCCGACGGTCGCCGACGAACATGCTCCAGAGTTCCTCCAGAACCTCGCCGATCACGCTCATGTCGCCACCGCGTCAGCCTTGGGCCGCACCAGCGCCACCAGCGCCAGAGCGACGATGAGAAACGCGCCGGCCAGGCCGAACAGGGCCAGGTCGCCGCCCGGCCAGGGCGCGCCAAGACCTTCGGACGTCCAGAACACGCCGAAGGACGAAAGCATCACGCCGACGGCGAACTTCAGGGTGTTCTCCGGCACCCGCGCGAGCGGCCGGCGCACCAGCAGGCCGATCGTCATCACCGCGAAGAAGGCCGCCAGCGCCCCCAGCGACGCCGGGATCATCAGGCCCCGCCCGGCGCCGACGGCCAGCACGATGAACACCACCTCCAGCCCCTCCAGCAGCACCGCCTGGAACGACGTCAGCGCGGCCGCGGCGCTTTGCGCCCGGGCGGACGCCGCCTCGCCGCCGATCCGCGCGCTTTCGCGCTGGTAGATCGCGTTCTCGTCGTGCAGGGCCATCAGGCCGGCCGCCCGCAGCACCGCCTTGCGCAGCCAGCCAAGGCCAAACAGCAGCAGCAACACGCCGATCATCAGCTGCAGGGCGCCCAGCGGGATCAGGTTCAGCAGCGGCCCGAGGACGGCGACGACCACCGCCAGCACGCCGAGCGCGGCCGCCGCGCCGCTGAGGGCGGGCCGCCACCCGCGCACCGTCGCCACGGCCAGCACGATGGTGAACGCCTCCACCACCTCCACCGTGGAGGCGACGAAGGCGGCGCCCACGGCGGGCGCAGCGGTGGCGAGCGCGATCATGCGTCTGCTCTTAGCCGCGCCCGGGCGATTTCGCCAATGAGGTTGCGTCGGAAATGGCGCGAGACGCCGGGCGCAGGGACAAGTCCCGTCACGAAAAAGCGCCCGGGCAGGCTGGCCCAGGGCGCTTCGACACGACTTGCGATGGCCCAAGACCGACACAGGCCGCTAATGGACAGGCCCATTCAGAGGATTCCCTGACGGACCGAAACGGTTCGAACGAGGTCATGCGCCGCTCGGGCTCGGCAACCCGGCGGTCTGGCGCGGGCAGGAACGCTTCATGGGCGAAGGGGTCGTCGGACGCCTGCGCGACAAGACCCGCAAGCCCGGCGAGGCGCCGTTGGCCGGCGAGATTGTCGCCCAGGTGGTCGAACTGGCCTTGGCCGAACCGCCGGGCGAGACGACCCTCTGGACCAGCCATGGCCAGGCTCTGCTGGATCGGCGCGGTCAGCGTGCAGCGCATCTGGAAGGTCCATGGCCTCGCCCCTCACTGGATGCGCGCCTTCAAGCTGCCTAAGGACCCCAGGTTCCTGGAGAAGTTCACCGACGTGGTTGGACTCTGCGTCGATCCGCCCGCTCACGCGGTGGCGCTCTCGATGGACGAGAAGAGCCAAAATCAGTCGCTGGACCGCACAAAGCCGGAGTTGCCCTTTGAGAAAGGCTGCGCCGGAACCATAACCCACGACTAAAGGCGGCATGACGCCACGGCCCTCTTCGCCGCGCTCGACGCGCTAGGTCCAATCGACATTCAGGATTCTCAGCGCGGGTGAGCGCTGATTCATTCCGTTCCGCTCGATTGATTCGGAGGCGGAGCGGATGGTCAAGCGGTACGAACTGAACGAGGCGCAGTGGCGCCGGATCGAGGGTTTGTTGGCGGGCAAGTCAGGCGACCCTGGGCGGACTGGGGCGGACAACCGCCTGTTCGTCGATGCGGTGCTCTGGGTGCTGCGCAGCGGCGCGCGCTGGAGCGATCTTCCCGAGCGGTACGGCAAGTGGAAGAGCGTGCACAGACGCTTCACCCGCTGGGCCAAGGCCGGCGTCTGGGAGCGCATCTTCGAGAGCCTTACCGGCGATCCCGACAACCGGTACCTGATGCTCGACACCACCTTGGTCAGGGCCCACCAGCAGGCGGCCACCGGAAAAGGGGGGCCCAAAATCAGGCTCTGGGGCGTTCCCGAGGAGGACTGACCACCAAGATCCACGCCGTCACCGACGCGCAAGGACGGCCGCTTCGCTTCATCCTCACCGGCGGCGAGGCCCACGACATCACCACCGCCCCGCAGCTGCTTGGCGGGCTCAAAACCGGCGGCGTCCTCGCCGACCGGGCCTACGACAGCAACGCCTTGCGCGACATCATCGCCGCCGCCGAAGCCGAAGCGATCATCCCTTCCACACGCAGCCGCAAGGTCGTCATCCCGCATGACCAGGTCGCCTATAAACTCAGGAACCGGATCGAGCGCTTCTTCAACAAGCTCAAGCACTTCCGGCATATCGCCACGCGCTACGACCGCCGCGCCATCCACTTCCTGGCCGCCATACAGCTCGCCAGCTCACTCATCTGGATGCGATGAATGTCGAGTCAGCCTAGCCGGGTCGGTCATCGCCCGATGCATGCAGCGCCACCGGCATCAGGAGTTCATCCGCTTCCTCAACCAGGTCGAGGCCGAGGTCCGGTCGGCAAGATCGTCCACTCCTTGTCGACCACTACGCCACCCACAAGCATCCCAAGGTGCGCGCCTGGCCGGCACGCCATCCCAGGCGGGTCTTCCACTTGACCCCCATCAGCATCATGGCTCAACGCCGTTGAGGCTTCCTCTCGGTCCTGACCCGCCGGCGCGTGAAGCGCAGCGTCTTCCACTCGATCGTCGACCTGCAGGCGGCCATCAACCGATATGTCGCCGAGCACAACGAGGACCTCGGGCCTCTCACTTGGACTGCCAATCCCCAGCGCGTCCTCGCCGCTGTCAACCCCGGAACCAAGCGTTAAAGTCACTCTCTAGACCCATCTGTCTGGCCCAGACTTCCGCCCTGCCGAGCCGGCGCAGCTCCGGTCCAGCAGCGTGGCCTAGGCGTCCTCGGCCGCCCGTTCCGACGGATCGCTCATCGGCCGGCCTGGTGGGCGGCGCAGTACGCTCCGCCTGTCGTCGGGCCGGCGCAGAACAGCGCCGCATGCATCCGGCCCGGCCCAGGGTCGTCGATCGGCCAGCGGCAGGCATCGGCGGGCAGGCATTCGAGCCTGCAAGGGACGCCGCTGGCCGGCGCCTCGCGCAGCGGCGGCAGCGGCAGCGGCGGGCGCGCCGGCGGCAGACGGCGCTCGATCCTGGGCCGGCAGGCACAGGCCCGCGCCGGCGCCCTGGCGGCCGCCCTGATCGCGCGCTTCAGGAAGCCCAGCCGGCGGATCTTGCCGATCACCGCGGCGCGGCTGACGCCGCCGCCCAGCGCGTCCGCGACCTCCGCGGCGGTGAAGCCTTCGCGCAGAAACAGACGCAGCGCCCGCGCTTCCCGTTCAGGGGTCCAGGTGGGCAGGAACGCGTGCCGGATGTTCGTCATTTGTTCACTGCTACGCACGGTAATGTGCGCCGTCAAGCAAATCGTTACACATGGTCGCGTGAAATGTGGTAACCTCTGGTCGGACGCGAACCGGGAGCCTCGGCATGGCCGACAACAGCTGGAAGAACCTGGAGCTATGGGACCGGGTGAAGTGGGCCAGGTCCCGCCGCTTTGCGAGCGCCACCGCGGCGGCTGGAGCGCTCGGCATGCAGCCGGGCACCTACCGCTGCTACGAGCGGGGGCCCGGCTCGGCCAAGTTCATCACGCTCGAGTACAAGCACGCCAAGCTCTTCGCCCGGGAGTTCAAGGTGCGCTGGGAGTGGCTGCTCGACGGGATCGGCGAACCCTGGCTCACCAAGAACGCTGGCGACGCAGAGGCGGAGAGCGACGCCGAGCCGCCCAATCATCTGCGGGCCTGGCGCGAATACCGCGGTCTCACCGTGGCCGAGCTCGCCAGGAAGTCCGGTCTCGGCGCGACGACCATCACCGAGCTCGAGGCCGGCGCGATGGATCTCTCGGTGAAGCTGCTCGGCGCGCTGGCTGACGCGCTCGGCGCCAGAAAAGGCTTCCTGCTCGACTTCGATCCCAACGAGGCGGACCCGTCGATCTTCGACTCGATCCAGGCGATCCCGAAGGAGCGCCGCGGCCAGGCGCTGGAGATTCTGCGGACCTTTCGCCCTTACTCGCGAATTCGCTGATTTTCATCCCGATCGCACCATCAGTAACGAACGGCTTGACAGCGGTCATTACTGAAAGTCACCCATGGACGCCTCTTCCTGAGAGGCGCCATGACCGCCGACGACGCACCCGACATCCCCGACGCGCGGCGCAGCCCGCCCTGGAGCGATTGCGGCGATCCGCGCGCCCCTGACTTCGGTGACGTGTTCGCCTGGCCGGTCGGCGGCGGCGCGGTGGCGCTGACCTTCGACCGCGCCGGCCGCCGCCACGCGCTGACTTTGTTCGCCGGTGTCGAGCTCGGCCCCGAGATCGTCATCTACGGCCGTCGCTTTACGGTCGTGCGGACAGCCTAGGGGCGGCAGCGATGTCACCGAAGGGCGCCGGCGCGCTTGCCTATTGGCACTGCGGCGGGACTGTCGAGAGCCGGTCCGGACCGCTCGCCCCCGAGGCCGCGCGCCGGCTGCTCGCGCTCCACGCCGAGCTCGCCGCCGCATGTGACGCGGGAGACCTCGCGGCGATCTTCTGCAATCGAATGCGGCTTCAGATCGCCGCCGCGATCGCCGCGGCCGACGCCTGGCGCGCCGCGGCGGCCAGTTCGTGCGTCAGGTGAAATCTGGGCGGCATCGTTAAGGAACTCTTAAAACTTCTGGACAGCCGCCGGTGGAGCTGTTTTCCTTCGGGCCATGGCAGCCATCGGCATCAGCCCCCGGGTCAAGCGCCTCGCGCCCTTCTTTCTGGCCGGGCCGATCTCGGGTCCGTTGCTGGCGGGCGTCGTGCTGAATTTCCGCCGGGGCCGGCCGGTGCTGGGCAGCCTCTATGCGATCGCCCTGGCCGAGATCACCATCTGCCTGCCGCTGATCACGGCCAAGCTCGGCATCGCGACCCTGCTGCACCACTAGCGCGCTAGCGGATCCACAGATACGGCAGCAGCTTGGCGAACAGCTGGCCGCGCGTCTTCACGCCGATCTTGCCGTAGGCCCGCTTGACGTGGGTGCGGACGGTCAGGATCGACTTGCCGAACTCCTCGGCGATTTCGCGGCTCGAGTAACCCTTGACCAGCTGGACGATCACCTGGTGCTCGCCCGGGGTCACGCCGAAGATCGACTCCAGATCGGCGCACTCGATCTGCACCGAGGCGCGCAGGTCGCGCAGCTGCAGCGCCACCGGGCTGTCGGAACCATCGCCAAGCGCGAACGCCTCGACCAGCACCGCCGCCGGCCCGCCGGCGCCGACGATGCCGACCCGCGGCGCGGCGCCGGCTTCGGCCACGATCGCCTGCAGCTCTCCGGCCGAGCGGCGGTCGCGGGGCGCCAGCGCCCCGTCGCGCAGACTGACCACGCCGCTCGCCTCGATCAGCGCAACGGCGTTGCCATTCGCGGTCAAGACCGTGCAGTCTCGCCCGACCACCAGGCGCGCCGCAGCGTCCTGGGTAAACCAAAGCGCGGGCCAGTCCCCGCCGTCCCCGTCCAATACTTGCCCCCCGCTAGAGAAGGACTCAGCCCCTGTCGCCGTCTACGATGGAAGGCTAGCCCTCCCGCAACCGGCGCGCGTCACTACAGTTTGGTACTAAGGGCGCGGCTTAGTCGACCGGACTTGGAGCCGCACTTTCCTATGCCGGGAACAGGCCTGGCTGACGCGCGTAAAGCGCGAGTACAAGCGCCAAAGTCTTGAGGTCCTGCAGCCCGCCAGACTGGGCGAGCCGCCAGAGCTCCGACAGCGGAACCTCCTCGACCGCGATGTCCTCGTGCTCCTCGGCCAGGCCGCCGCCCTGCCCGACCCGGTCTTCGGCGCGGTAGGGCGCGAGGAACAGGTGCGTACGCTCGGCCAGCACGCCGGGCGAAGGCCAGCAAAGCGCGACCGGCTCCAGATTCGCCAGTTCCACGCCCGCCTCTTCCATCGCCTCGCGCCGGATGGCGTCCGTCGCCGCCTCCCCAGGCCCGATCATGCCCGCCGGCGCCTCGATCAGGTCCGTCTCCAGCCCCGCGAGCAGCAGCGGCGCGCGCGGCAGCCGCACCACCAGCGCGACTTTGCGCGCCGGGTCGTATGGCAGCACGCAGGCGGACGAACCGAAGCTCACCACCTCGCGGCTGTGATGAGCCCCCGCCTCGTCCGTCAGGGTGAGCACGGTGACCTTGGCGTAGCCGTCGTAGGCGAGCCGGGTATTGATGATGCGAGGCATGGAGAGGGCTTGGCACAGGCGTTCGCTCCTGTCACCCTGCTGTCAGGACGGAGGCCCCATCATGTCCGCCATGCGACGAACCGAGCGGCTGTTCGCCATCATTCAGATTCTGCGTCGGGCGCGGGCGCCGATCACTGCGCAGTCGATCGCCGACGAGCTGGAGACCTCGCTGCGGACGGTCTACCGCGACGTGGCCGAGCTGATCGCCCAGCGCGTGCCGGTGCGCGGCGAGGCCGGCATCGGCTACATGCTGGAGAGCGGCTTCGACATGCCGCCGTTGATGCTGACCCCCGACGAGATCGAGGCGGCGGTGCTGGGCGCCCGTTGGGTCGCCGGCCGCGGCGACCCAGCTCTGGCCCGCGCCGCCGACGACCTGGTCGCGAAGATCGGCGCGGTGATCCCCTCGCACCTGCGGCCGTTCCTGCTCGACGGCGCCCTGACGACGCCCGGACCGGCGCGACCGCATCCGCCCGGACAGTTTCGATGTCGCCAAGGCCCGCGCCGCCATCCGCGCCCAGACCAAGATCCGCCTCACCTATTGCGACGAGACCGACCGCTCCACCGAGCGAACCGTGTGGCCGGTCGCGATCGCCTACTACGAGACGGTGCGGCTGCTGGCGGCCTGGTGCGAACTGCGCCAGGACTTCCGCCACTTCCGCACCGACCGGGTGAGCGAGGCCGAGTTCCTCGAGGAGCGTTATCCCGCCCGCCGCGACATCCTCCGGAGTCAGTGGCGCAAGGCGATGACGACCGAACACAGCCGCTGGACCACCGCGATCCGGGCGGCGGCGGAGTAACACTTCTCCCAGAGGGAGAAGGAGGGGCCCACGCCCGGCAGGGCGTGGGAGGATGAGGGGTTACGCCGGCAGGAGACAACCGCCAGCGGCGTAATCCCTCACCCTCCCACGGCTTCGCCGCGGGCCCCTTCCTCTCCCTGCGGGAGAGGTGAAACCAGCGCCAGCCACTCGTCCTCGGTCAGCACCTGGACCCCGAGATCGGCGGCGGTCTTCAGCTTCGAGCCGGCGCCCGGGCCAGCGACGACGATGTCGGTCTTCTTCGAGACCGAGGAGGCCACCTTGGCGCCGAGGCTCTCGGCCTGAGCCTTGGCCTCGTCGCGGGTCATCCGCTCCAGCGAGCCGGTGAAGACGACGGTCTTGCCGGCGATGGCGGTGTCGGTCTTCGGCCGCTCGGCGTCCTCGATGGTCAGTTGCTCGGTCAGCGCCGCGACGATGCGGCGGTTGTGGTCCTCGGCGAAATAGGCGGCCGCCGCCTCGATCACCGCCTCGCCGATCTGGTCGAGCGCGTCGAGCTCGGCGATCGCCTCGGCGTCGCCGGCCGCCACCTTGTCCATCGCCTCCAGGAACGCCGCCGCCGAGCCATAGGCCCGCGCCATCGCCACCGCCGTCGTCTCGCCGATGTGGCGGATGCCGAGCGCGTTGATGAACCGGTCCAGCGCGATTGTCCGCCGCGCCTCGATCGAGGCGACCAGGTTGCGGATCGACGTCTCGCCATAGCCGTCGCGCTCGCGCAGCGCCGCCAGCGCCGCCTCGTTGCGCGCCAGCCGGAAGATGTCGGCCGGCTCCCGGATCAGGCCCTCGTCGAAGAACGCCTGCAGCTGCTTGATCGCCCAGCCCCTCGATGTCGAAGGCGCGGCGCGAGACGAAGTGGATCAGGTGCTCGATGCGCTGGAACGGACAGGCGAACTCGCCGGTGCAGCGGCGGATGACGCCGTGGATCGGATTGCCCTCGGCGTCGACGCCTTGGACATCGCGGGTCAGCGGCGTGTGCAGCGGGCAGGGGCAGTGGGTCGGGAACTCGAACGGCGCCGCGCCCACCGGCCGCTCCTCCAGCACGACGCCGACGATCTGCGGGATCACGTCGCCGGCGCGCTGGATGATCACCGTGTCGCCGACCCGGATGTCCTTGCGGGCGATCTCGTCGGCGTTGTGCAGCGTGGCGTTCTCGACCACCACGCCGCCGACCGTCACCGGCGTCAGCCGCGCCACCGGCGTCACCGCGCCGGTGCGGCCGACCTGCAGGTCGATGGCGTCCAGGATCGTGCGGGCCTGCTGCGCCGGGAACTTGCGCGCGATCGCCCAGCGCGGCGAGCGGGAGACGAAGCCCAGCCGCTGCTGCCAGTCCAGCCGGTCGACCTTGTAGACGATGCCGTCGATGTCGAAGCCGAGGCGCGGGCGCAGCCGCTCCATCTCGGCATAGGCCTCCAGCAGGCCCTCGACATTGAACACCTGCCGGGCCTGCGGGGTCACCTGGAAGCCCCAGCGCCGCAACGCCGCCAGCGCGTCCCACTGGGTCTCGGCGAACGGCGCGCTGAGCGAGCCCCAGGCGTAGGCGAAGAAGCGCAGACCGCGCTGGGCGGTGATCTTCGGATCGATCTGCCGCAGCGAGCCGGACGCGGCGTTGCGCGGATTGACGTAGGTGCGCTGGCCGGCCGCCTCCGCGGCGGCGTTCAGGGCGGCGAAGTCGTCGTGGCCGAAATAGACCTCGCCGCGGATCTCGATCACGTCCGGCCAGCCGTCGCCCGCCAGCCGGTGCGGGATCTCGGCGATGGTCTTCAGGTTCGCGGTCACGTCCTCGCCGACCCGCCCGTCGCCGCGGGTCGCGCCCTGAACGAACACGCCCTTCTCGTAGCGCAGCGAGGCCGAGAGCCCATCGATCTTCGGCTCGGCGGTGTAGGCCACCGGATCCTCGCCCAGCCGCAGGAACCGCCGCACCCGGGCGTCGAACTCCCGCGCATCCTCGTCGGAGAAGGCGTTGTCGAGCGAGAGCATCGGCACGCCGTGCTCGACCGGCGCGAACGACGATGCGCGGGCCGCCCCCACCTTCAGCGACGGCGAGTTTTCGCGCACCAGATGCGGGAAGCGCGCCTCGATCGCCGCGTTGCGGCGCTTCATCGCGTCGTACTCGGCGTCCGAGACCGTCGGCGCCTCTTCCTGGAAATAGCGGACGTCGTGCGCGGCCAGCTCGTCGGCCAGCCGCGTCAGCTCCGCCGCCGCCTCCGCCTCGGTGAGGCTTTCGACCGACTTCTGATCAGGCATGCATCAGCGCGCGGGCCGCGGCGCGGGCCGCCTCGGTGATCTCGGCGCCGGAGAGCATGCGGGCGATCTCCTCCTCGCGATCTTTCGGGGTCAGCACCTCCACGTCGGTGCGGACCTTAGCGCCCTCGCCTAGCTTGATCACCCGCCAATGGCTGTCAGCACGCGCCGCGATCTGCGGGCTGTGGGTGACGACCAGCAGCTGCGCGCCGTCGGCCAGGCGCTTCAGCCGCTGTCCGACCGCATCGGCCACCGCGCCGCCGACGCCCTGGTCCACCTCGTCAAAGATCATCAGCGGCTGCTCGCCGCCCCGGCTGGCCAGCGCCACCTTCAGCGCCAGCGCCAGACGCGAAAGCTCCCCGCCCGAGGCGATCGCGCCCAGCGCCCCGAACGGGGCGCCAGGGTTGGTGGCGATCTCGAATTGCACCCGGTCGGCGCCGGAGGGACCGGCGCGGTCCTCGGCTGCCGGCTCGATGGCGACGCGAAAGCGGGCCTTGTCGAGCTTCAGCGGCGCAAGTTCGGCTTCAACCGCGGCGGCAAGGCGATCGCCGGCGGCGCGGCGGGCAGCCGTCAGCGCCCGAGCGGCGGCGAGGTAGCCAGAGCGCGCCTTGCCGGCGGCCGCTCTGGCCTCGGCCAGGGCCGCTTCGCCGTTCTCGACCGCCCGCAGCCGCTCGGCGATCTCGGTGCGGGCGGCCGGCAGGTCGGCGACAGTGAGCCCGAGCTTGCGCGCCGCGGCGCGCAGGGCGAACAGCCGCTCCTCGACCTTCTCCAGCCGATCCGGCTCGAAGTCGAACGCTGCGGCGGCGGCGTCGACAGCCGCTTCCGCCTCGGCGATCTCGCTGAGCGCCCGCTCCATTGTCGCGATCGCCTCGGCGATCCGCGCGACAGCGCGGCTCTCGGCGCTGGCCCCCGTGGCAAGGGCGCGGTCCCGGGCCCGCTCCAGCGCCCGCAGCGATTGGCCAAGCCTGTGGCCGAGCGCGCCAGACCCGAACCCCTCCGCCGCGGCGGCGATGTCGGCGATGGTCTTCTCGGCCGCGCCCAGCAGCGCCCGCTCTTCGGCGAGGCCGCCCTCCTCGTCCTCCCGCGGGTCCAGCCGATCGAGTTCGGCCAGCCGCAGCGAAAGCTCGGCGGCCTCCTCCGCGGAGCGACCCGCCGCGTCGGTGAGGCTTTGCGCGTTCTCCCGCGCCGCCCGCCAGTGGCTCCAGGCCTCGGCGCAGGCGGCCAGTTCCGGCCCGAGTCCGCCGAAGGCGTCGAGCAGCGGCCTGTGGGTCGCAGCATCGAGCAGGCCGACGGTCTCATGCTGGCCGTGCACCTCCAGCAGCAGCGCCCCGAGCTCGCGCAGCACCGCCACGGTGGCCGGCTGGTCGTTGACGAAGGCGCGCGAGCGGCCGTCGGCGCCCAGCGTGCGACGCAGCACCAGGTCCTCGTCCGGCGTGTAGTCCAGCCCCCTCTCCTCCAGCACAGCCCAGACCGCGTGGCCTGGCCCAGGAGCGAAGATCGCGGTGGCGGAAGCTTGCTCGGCCCCCTGGCGCACCAAGCCAGCGTCGGCCCTGCGGCCGGTGGCGAGGCCGAGCGCGTCGAGGATGATCGACTTGCCGGCGCCGGTCTCGCCGGTGAGCGCCGTCAAGCCGGGTCCGAACGCCAGATCCAGGCGTTCGATCAGGACGACATCGCGCACGCCGAGGCCGATCAGCATGGACCCAGCGTGGCCCAGAATCGGCGTCGCCTAAAGTCCCAGCACTCCATGGACCAGGCCGGTGTCCTTCTTTGGCGGCGGCGCATCGTTGTGCGCCCCCTGCCCGACCGGCTGGGCGGTGGGGTCGGCGACCGGCGCGCCGGCCGGCGTCGCCGCGGCGGTCTGGTTCGCGGGCGTCGCCTCAGGCGCCGCCTCGCCGGGCGGCGGCAGGGTCGTGCTCTTGTCGTGACGGCCGAAGAACGGGAAGTGCGGGCCGCGCCGTCCGCTCGAACTCGGCGCGACCGCCGGCTGGTAGCCCTTGCTGGTCAGAAGCGTGTAGGCGGCCTGGTACCAGGCGTCGCCGGGATAGTTGTAGCCAAGCACGGCGCCGTTCTTCTGCGCCTCGCTGACCAGGCCGACGGTCAGGTAGGTTTCCACCAGGCGGTAGAGCGCCTCCGGCGTGTGCGAGGTGGTCTGGTACTTGTTGACCACCGTTCGGAACCGGTTGATCGCCCCCATCGGATCGCCGGCGCGCAGGTAGTAGCGGCCGATCGTCATTTCCTTGCCGGCCAGCTGGTCCTGCACCATGTCGATCTTCAGCCGGGCGTCGGCGGCGTATTCGCTATTCGGATAGCGCTTGGCCACTTCCCGCAACGCCTCGCCGGCGGCGGCGGTGGAGGCCTGGTCGCGGCCGACGTCGACGATCTGTTCGAAGTAGCAGATGGCCTTCAGGTAGTAGGCGTAAGGCGTCGACGGATTGCCCGGATAGAGCGAGATGAACTGGTTCGAATCGGCGATCGCCTCGGCGTAGTCGTTCCCCTGGTAATGCGCGTAGGCGGTCATCAGGATCGAGCGGCGGGCCCATTCCGAATAGGGGTGCTGGCGCTCCACCTCGCGGAAATAGTTGACCGCCTCGCTCCACTGGTGCTGGTCGAGCCGGTTGGCGCCGGCGTTGTACAGCAGGTCGACCGGATGCTCCTCATAGGCCAGCTCCGGCTTTTTCTTCTTGCCGAAGGTGTGGCAGCCGGACACGGCGACGCACGCCGCCAGGAGCACGATCAGGCTGGCGCGGCCAGAGGGAAGTCGAAACAAACCGTCAGAACCTTTCAGGGCAGCGCCACCGACGCACGGAGCCCGCTTCTACACCACGCAATGGCGGCCGCGAAAGGGCGGGACGTTGTCTCACCCGCCGCCGTTGATATTGATCTTCTGTCCGTTGGCGTAGGGGTTGGCGGGCGACACCAGCCAGACTACCGCCGCGGCGACGTCCTCGGGCACGCTGACGCGGCCGAACGGGGAGCGCGCGTCGAGCTGGTGGATGTCCTCGATGCCGGTGGTCGCCTTGGTCAGGCGCTTGCCCATCTCGGTGACCGTCAGGGCCGGGGCGACGATGTTGGCGCGGATGCCGTTCTCGCGCTCTTCCTTGGCCAGCGTCAGCGCCAGGGCCTCCATCGCCGCCTTGCCCATGTTGTAAGGCGCGCCGCGCGGTCCCATGCCCAGCGTCGCCACGCTGGAGATCATCACGATGTCGCCGCGGCCGCGGCCCCGCATGTGCGGCACCACCAGCTTGGAAAGGTAGTGCGGCCCGAACGCGTGCACCCGCAGCACCCGCTCCATCTCCGCCGGGTCGGTGTCGGCGACGCTCTGGCCGCGGCTGGCGATGCCGGCGTTGTTCACCAGGATGTCGATGTGGCCGAAATCCTTCAGCACGTCGGCGACCATCGCCTGGTCCTCGTCCCAGTTCTCCACCGAAGCGGAATAGGCCTTCGCCTTGCGGCCGAGCGCCTCGATCGCCTTCACCGTCTCTCCGGCGGCGTCCGCGTCGCGGCGATAGTTCACAGCCACGTCGGCGCCGGCCGCGGCCAGCGCCAACGCGATCGCGCGGCCGATGCCGCGGCTGGCCCCGGTCACCAAGGCCGTGCGGCCGGATAGGTCGATCTGAATGGACATGCCTGTTCTTCCCTAATGCGTGGCGTCGGCCGGCGCGGCGGTGGTCAGCCGCCAGGCGGCGGGCCGATCCAGCAGCGCCCGGACCAGCTGGTTGTTGAGCGCATGGCCGGCGCAGGAGGCCTCGTAGCGACCGCGGATCGGATGACCGGCCAGCGCGAGGTCACCGAGCGCATCGAGCGCCTTGTGGCGGACGAAGTCGTCAGGCCGGCGCAGCGCCCCCGGGTTCATCACGGCGTCGCCGTCGACGACGATGGTGTTCTCCAGCGACGCGCCGCGGCCGAGCCCGGCGGCGCGCAGCTGCTCCACTTCAGCGAGGAACCCGAAGGTGCGGGCGCTCGCGATCTCGCGGCGGAACGCGGCCGGTCCGACCGTGACGTCCAGGGTTTGGCGGCCGATCGCGGCGCTGTCGAAGATGATCTCGACCGACATCTCGAAGCCTTCGGCGGGCGCCAGGGCGACCCGCTTGCCGGGCGCGACGATCTCGACCGGCTCCAGGATCTCCAGATAGCGGCGCGGCGCGCCCAGCTCGGTCAGGCCCGCCGCGTCGATCGCGGCGGCGAAGTCGGCGGCCGAGCCGTCGCCAACGGGGGTCTCGGGTCCGTCGATCTCGGCGATCACATTGTCGACGCCGAGGCCGGCCAGCGCCGACATCAGGTGCTCGACCGTGGAGACGGTGGCGCCCGCGCCGTCGCCGATCACGGTGGCCAGCCGGGTGTCGCAGACCGTGTCCGCGCGCGCCGCGATCGCCGGGCGGCTCGGCAGGTCGGTGCGGACGAACACGACGCCGGCATCCGCCGGCGCGGGACGAAGGGTCAGGTTGGCCGGCAAGCCGCCGTGGATGCCGACCCCGCTGATGCGGATGTCGCGCGCCATGGTGGTCTGGAACGTCGAAGCCAAGCACGCCGCCTCCCTCGCGGGTCAGCGACCGCTACAGTCGCCGGGCGCCGGAGGCAACCGGCGTCAGGCCGGCTGGTTGAAAAGCGTCAGTTGGCCAGGCGGCGCAGGAACGACGGGATTTCCAGGTCGTCCGGATCCTCGGCCGACTCGGTCGCGGGCTGAGAAGCCGGCTGGGCCGACGCGGTCGAGCGCAGGCTGGGCGCCGGGGCGTCGTGCCGCGGCCGGCCGCCGAAGATGCTGAGCCAGCCGCCCTTCTGCCGACGCTCCTCGCCGTAGTGGGGGGACTCCGGGAACATCGGACCGGCTTCCTCCTCGTCGGCGACCGAGGGGTCGACGATGCGGGCGATCGGGCGGATCTGCGGCTGGATCACCGTCGGTTCCGGCGTGGCGGCGACCGGTTCCGGGGCCTCGCGGCGGGTTTCGGCGGTCGAGCGCTGGGCGGCGTAGCTGGCGGTCGGCAGCGGTTCGAACATGGCGGTCTGAACCACCGGTTCCGGCGCGGCCTGGATTACCGGCTCGGGGATCAGCTCCGGCGCTGGCTCGTAGGCCGCCACGGGCTCAAGCACCGGCTCGGGCGCGGCTTCCGGCTCCAGAGACAGCACCGGCTCGGGCTGACGCACCGGCTCCGGAACTGGCTCGGGGATCGGCGCGATGGCCTGCGGCTGTTCAGCGCGGCGCGACGTGCGGCGCGGGGCCGGCTCGATCGCCGAGATCGCCACGCCGTCCATGCCGGTGGCGACCACCGAAACGCGCAGGGTGTTGGAGAGCGTCGGGTCGAACGCGGCGCCGAAGATGATGTTGGCTTCCGGATCGACCTGGGCCGAGATGGCGTTGGCCGCTTCGTCCACTTCCAGCAGCGTCATGTCGAGGCCGCCGGTGATGTTGACCAGCACGGCCTTGGCGCCCTTCAGCGTCACTTCGTCGAGCAGCGGGTTCTGGATCGCGTTCTCGGCGGCCATCAGGGCGCGGCCTTCGCCGGTCGCCTCGCCGGTGCCCATCATCGCCTTGCCCATCTCGGTCATCACCGTGCGGACGTCGGCGAAGTCGAGGTTGATCAGGCCCGGCAGCACCATCAGGTCGGTGATCGAGCGGACGCCGGAATGCAGCACCTGGTCGGCCATGGCGAAGGCCTCCGCGAAGGTGGTGCGCTCGTTGGCGACGCGGAACAGGTTCTGGTTCGGAATGACGATCAGAGTGTCGACATAGCGCTGCAGCTCGGCGATGCCGGCGTCGGCCAGCCGCATCCGGTGGCGGCCTTCGAAATGGAACGGCTTGGTCACGACGCCGACGGTCAGGATGCCCCGCTCGCGGGCGCACTTGGCGATGATCGGCCCGGCGCCGGTGCCGGTGCCGCCGCCCATGCCGGCGGTGATGAACACCATGTGCGCGCCGTCGAGGTGCTCGCCGATCTCGATGGTGGACTCTTCGGCCGCCGACATCCCGACCTCGGGATGGGCGCCCGCGCCGAGGCCCTGGGTCACCTGGACCCCGAGCTGGACGCGTTTGTCGGTCTTGGAAAAGGCAAGCTGCTGGGCGTCGGTGTTGGCGACGACGAACTCGACGCCTTCCAGTCCCGCTTCGATCATGTTGTTGACCGCGTTACCGCCGGCGCCGCCGACGCCGAAGACCACGATCCTCGGCTTAAGCTCCTTGGTCTCCGGTGCGAATACCTTGAACGTCATCGGAAATCCCGCATCCTTCCGCCATAACCTGATGAGTGGGATCGACGAATTGCCCGCCGGCCCCGCTTTGCCGATGGGATTAACTGAACGACCACCATCCTTAATTGCGCGTTAACTGCATACTGTGAGTTGGATCGGCGTCGACCCAAACCGCGGCTTTTTTTCGTTGCTGGCGATGAGCTTGAGCGTGCGCCGCGGAACCTCGGCGAGACGCCTTGCCGCACCGGCAATTATCTAACGCGACTATAGATTGTCCCGCAGCCAGGCCGCGGCGCGGGCGACCATGTTGCCGTTGGCGTCCCGGGCGCGCTGCGAGGCGGGCTTTTTCGTTCCGGCTTCGCGCGGACCGAACGCCGCCCGGTGCAGCACGCCGGCGGCGGCGCAAAAGGCCGGGCCGGAGGCGGCGTCGGCCAGGTGCGGCACCCGGCGGGGCCGGCCCAGCCGGACCGGACGGTCGAACACCCGGACCGCCACTTCGCGGACCCCGGCCAGCTGGCTGGCGCCGCCTGTCAGCACGATGCCGGCCCCGGCCTCGACCGGGGCGTCCGAGGCCTTGAGCCGCTCGCGCAGCAGCTCCAGCGTCTCCTCGACGCGCGGCGCGATGATGCCTTTCAGTAACGAGCGCGGCGCGACCACGGGACCGGCGCCGGGATCGTCGCCCCGGGGCGGGGCCTCGATCATCTCGCGGTCCTCGTTCGAGGAAGCGATCGCCGAGCCGTGCAGGGTCTTGATCCGCTCGGCGCCGGCGATCGAAGTCGAGAGGCCGCGGGCGACGTCCTGCGTCACGTGCGAGCCGCCGACCGCCAGACTGTCGACGTGGGTCAGGCTGCCGCCGGCATAGACCGCCAGCGAGGTCGAGCCGCCGCCCATGTCGATCAGGATCGAGCCGAGATCCATCTCGTCTTCTTCCAGCGTGGCCAGGGCCGAGGCGAACGGCGCGGCGACGACGCCGTCGAACTGCAGGTGGGCGCGCTCGACGCAGTGGGCGATGGTCTGGAACACCTGCTCGTCCATCGAGACCAGCAGCAGGTGCAGGCCGAGCTGGCGGCCGTACATCGAGCGCGGATCGCGCACGCCCTTGGCGCCGTCGACCGACCAGCCGATCGGCCGCACGTGGATGATCCGTCGGCCGGGCATCTTCAGGCCGGAGACCGCGGCGCCGATGGCGCGGGAAAGGTCCGCATCGCCGATCGGCCGCGCCCCCAGCGACACGTTGGCGGTCAGACGTCGGCTGGCGAGCTGGCCGCCTGCGGTCGAAACCGTGACGCCAGCGACGCTAACCTTGGCCAGCGCCTCGGCGCGCTCGACCGCCTTGGCGATCGCGCTGGCCGCCTCTTCGACTTCGATCACCGCACCGCCGCGGATCCCGCGCGACTGGACGTAGCCGACGCCGGCCGCGGTGATCGTCCGGTCGGCCGATCGCACGCCGTCCGGCTTCATGATGAAGCACGCGACCTTCGACGCGCCGAGATCGACCGCGGCCGCCACCGGCGCCCGCCCAAGCCCAACCTTCAACCCATCGCGGCCCCCGCCCCGACGCTCGGCCTCCGCGAAGGCCGCCTGGTCTTCCCTGATCGCGAGTCTCATCCCACCCCGTTCGCCCCCCCGACAACACCTGGGGCCGCCGGCGCTTGCCGCGGCCGCACCGCCACCATCTCCGGATCTCTGAGATCGATCCGTGAGAAACCCAGATCCAGCACCCGCGACTGCAGGTCGAGCTTGTCCAGCCGGATCAGCGCCGCCTCCTCGTCGCTCGCCGGCAGCTGGACGATGGTGCCGTCCTTCAGCCGCAGGTCCCACCGCCGGTCGTCGACGCGCACCAGCGCATCCAGTCGCTCCGCCAATCGGGGCCGCGACAGCACGGGGCCGAGAATGTCCTTGGCCGCGACGTTGGCGCCCTCGCCCACCACCAGCGGCAGGTTGGCGAAGCGCGCGGGTTCAGCCTCCGGCGCGACGACGCCGTCGGTGTCGATCACCCCAGCGTGGCCGTCGTGCTGCCAGACCGCCAGCAGCTTGCGCTCGTCGACCGCGATCACGACGCTGTCGGGGAAGAGTCGGATGACGTGGGCCGACTTCACCCAGCCGACGTGTTCTATGCGCTGGCGGGCGCCGTCGAGGTCGACGCCCAGCAGCGGCGCGCCCCGTTGCAGCGCCGCGGCGCGGAGGATGTCGTCGCGGGCTTCCGGCGATGCGCCGTCGAGGCGGACGGTCTCCAGCCGCAGACCCGCGGCGGCGGTCTGGGCGAGGAAGCCATCGGCCGCGGCCCGGACCAGGCGCTCGCCGCGGTGGTCGGTCGCCAGCACGATGGCGGCGACGCCGATCACGGCGAGGCCGGCCCCGGCGGCGATGATGCGGGGTGAAAAGCGGATGCGCGGCGACGTCGCCGCAGCGGCCTTGGCGGAGGCGGCGCGACTCTTAGTCGGACTGGCGGAGCTTTTGCTCCGAGCCTTGGCGCTGCCGCGCCCGGCCCCCCGCACCACCGCGGGCATACGCGTCCTCCACGATCCAAAGCACAAGGTCATCGAACCCAATACCCAGATGGGCCGCCTGCTCTGGGGCGAGCGAGGTCGGCGTCATGCCGGGTTGGGTGTTCACCTCCAACAGGACCAGAACCTCGTTAATGTCGTCATAACGAAGGTCGCTTCTGGTAACTCCGCGACAACCAAGCGCGGCGTGCGCCATCTCCGCGAAGCGCTTGCACTCGGCGGCGACGCGGTCGGGAATGCGGGCCGGCAGCACGTGGCTGGAGCCGCCTTCCTCGTACTTGGCGTCGTAGTCGTAAAAGCCGGTGCGCGGCACGATCTCGGTCACCGTCAGCGCCTTGCCGTCCATCACCGCGACCGCGAGCTCCAGGCCGCGGACGTAGGGCTCGATCATCACCTCTTCGCCGAAGGTCCACGACGGCGCGACGATCTCCTGCGGCGGCGAGTTGGCGCCTTCGAACACCAGGTAGACGCCGACCGAGGACCCCTCGGCGTTCGGCTTCACAACATAGGGCGGGGGCATCACGTGGCGCCGGGCCGCCTCGAAGCGGTTGAAGAGGCCGCCGCCCGGCACCGGCACGCCGGCCGCCGCCATCACCGCCTTGGACTTGGCCTTGTCCATCGCCAGCGCCGAGGCCAGCACGCCGCAGTGGCTGTAGGGGATCTGCAGCGTCTCCAGCACACCCTGAACGCAGCCATCCTCGCCCCAGACGCCGTGTAGGGCGTTGAAGCAGACGTCCGGTTTCAGCCGGCCCAGCACCGCGGCGATGTCGCGGCCGGCGTCGACGCGGGAGACCTTGGCGCCCAGCCGTTCCAGCGCATCGGCGCACTCGCGGCCGCTGACCAGGCTGACCTCACGCTCGGGCGACAGGCCGCCCAGCAGCACGGCGACGTGTTCGCCCGCAAGTGGCTTGGACATGGGCGACGACTCCGCAGGGATGGGCGCGCGGATGTTTCGCTGAATCGGGTCCGGCTGTTAAGGGCCAGCCAACCGCGCGGCGTCAGGTCGCGGCGGCTCAGCGCCGATAGATCGTCATCGGCAGGCCGCCGCGGGGGCGGATGGTGACCCGGTGCTGGATCGCCACCTTGTGTCCGGGCGTCATCCGCAGGCGGAACCGTTGCGCCAGGGTGGCGAGGATCAGCACCGCCTCGTTCATCGCCAGCATCTGGCCGATGCAGACCCGCGGGCCGCCGCCGAACGGCAGATAGGCCAGACGAGGCCGCCCGACGCTGCGCTCGGGCAGGAATCGGTCGGGGTCGAAGCGGTTGGGGTTCTCCCACAGCGAGCGGTGGCGGTGCAGGATCCAAGGCGAGATCATCACCATGCCGCCAGCGGGAATGCGCGTGCCAGCCACCTCGTCGGCCTCGACCGCCATGCGCGCCGACAAGCCCGGCGCCGGCGGATAGAGCCGCATCGTCTCCTCGATGATCCTGCGCGTCAGCTTCAGGTTCGGCAGGTCGGCTTCGGTGGCGGTGCGTCCGCCCAGCGCTTCATCCAGCTCGGCGTGGAGCTTCTCCTCCCACTCCGGCTGCTGCGAAAGCGCGTACCAGACGAAGGTCATCGCCGCGGCGGTGGTCTCGTGGCCGGCGACGAAGATCGTCAGCACCTCGTCGCGCACCTCCCGAGGCGACAGCCCTGCCCCGGTCTCCTCGTCGAGCGCCGCCACCAGGCGCCCGAGCAGATCCAGATCGCCCGGCTTCGCCCGCCGTTGCTCGATCAGTCGCATCAGCGGTTCGTCCATCGGCGCAAACAGGGCCTGCATCACCCGCTCGCGGGCGGCCAGCCGCATCCCCCCAATCACCGGCAGGATGTCGAGCAGATTGAACCCGAACGCCTGGTCCAGACCCTGTTCGAGCGCCAGGCCCGTCACGCCGGTCATTTCGCTGGCGTCGGCGGAGAACATCGTGCGCGAGATGATCTCCAGCGTCAGCCGGGTCATGTCGGCCGAGATGTCGATCTGCGCGCCGTCCTCCAGCCGCCCCCACTCGTTGGCGAAGTCGGTCGAGGCGTCGACCATCGCCGCGGCGTAGCCGGCCACGCTGCGCGGATCGAATGATGGCGCCATGATCCGCCGGTGCGTCCGCCATGGCTCACCGTCACGGGAGAGCAGGCCGTCGCCGAACAACGCGCGGAAGAAGCGCTGCTCCATCGGCATCTTCGGATAGTTGGCGACCTTGTCGATCAGCACCCGTTTCAGCCCGGCCGGATCGCTGACCAGCCAGGCCTTGAAAAACAGCGACGGCTGGCGCCAGACGCCCTGCTGGTAGGCCGCCAGCGGAATGGTCTCGAATGGGTTCTCGTTGGCCGAGCGGCTGAGCTGGAACCGGGCCCGCGCCGGCGGCGGCTGGGTCCCGACCAGAGTTGGCGCGTCGGCGATGTCGATGGCCGTCATCCCGGCCTCCCTCGTCCAATCTTGCGGCGAAGGTCGCATGGGGCGCCCAGCGGCGCACCTTAATTGCAGTTCAGGTCGCCGGTGCGGTCAGGAGGCGGTCGCGCCGACCCCGGCCGGCCGGGCCTGCGGCCCGCGGCAGAGCCAGTGCGCCCCGTGGACGTCACCCGGATTGTCGACCCAGCCGGTCACGTCCGGATTCACCAGGTTGTGGCTGGCGGGGAAGTAGATCGGCGCGATGGGCGCATCGTCCAGCAGGATCTGCTCGGCCCGACGAGCGTGCGCAGCCGTTTCCGCCGGGTCGACGGCGTGCACCGCAGCGTTGAGCTCGGCGTCGAAGTTCGGATTGTTGTAAAAGCCGTAGTTCTGACCGCCAATGTCCGAGCGGGACAGGTCGAGGTAGTCGATGGCGTCCGACGACTGCCAGCCCGCGTCGCCCACCTGGAAGTCGTGCAGCTCGTACTCCTGGTAGGCGACCTGCACGTCGTTCTGCTGCAGCTCGGCGAAAACGCCGATCTGCTTCCAGTCCGACTGGATCGCCGGCATGAAGAGCAGCGGGTCGGGACTGTTGCGATGCTTGATCGTCAGCCGCAGCGGATGGTTCGGTCCGTACCCGGCGATGGCGAGCAGTCGCCGCGCCTCGGCCTGGCGGCGGTCGAACGACCAACCGGACCAGTAGGTCGTCGCCCCGCCGCCGTAGATCGGCAGGCCGGGCGGGACGAAGCTGTAGGCGGGCGTCTGGCCGCCGCGCAGCAGCTTCCTGGCGATGAACTCGCGGTCGATCGCCATCGACAGCGCCTGCCGCACCCGGACGTCCCTGAGCGCCGGGTCGTGCAGGTTGAAGGTCAGGTAGGTGACGGCGCCCAGTGGCGCGACGTGCAGGTACGCCTTCATCCCGGTGCGGCGCAGATACGCCAGGCGGTTGGACTGGACGGTGGTGGTGAGGTCGAGCTCGCCGTCGCGAACGCGGCGTTCGGTCGAGACCGCATCGGGAGACGGGTAGAACGAGACGTTGTTGAAGCAGGCCTTCTCCGCGCCCCAGAACCGCGGGTTGCGCCGGATCAGCACCTGGTCGCCAAGACGCCAGGCGACCAGCGAGTAGGGCCCGTCACCGACGAAGTGGCCCGGCTTGGACCAGGCGTCGCCCCACTTCTCGATCACGTGGCGCGGCTCCGGCCAGAGCGATCGGCCGGCGGCGTACTGCGGCAGCAGCAGCCACGGGTGTTCGAGCCGGATGACCAGGGTGTGCGGGTCCGGCGCCTCGACGCCGAGGGCCGCGAGCGGCATCTTGCCGGCGTTGACCGGTTGCGCGTTCTTGATCGGGAAATCGAGGAAGGCTGAGAAGGACGCCGTCTTGGGATCGACCACCCGCCGGATTCCAAACACGAAGTCGTCCGCCGTGAGCGGCGCGCCATCGGACCAGTAGGCGTCACGCAGGTGGAAGGTCCAGGTAAGGCCGTCAGAGCTCGTCTCCCAGGACGTGGCGATCGCAGGGGTCACCTCGCCTTCGGGGCTGAGCTGGGTGAGCCCGACGATCAGCTGGCTGACGATCACGCCCTCCCAGACGCCGTCGATCTTGGCCGGATCGAGCGTCGCCGGCTCCGCCCCGTTACCGTACAGCAGGCAGAGGCTGCCCGGCGGGCAGACGGCGCGATGGCTCTCGCGCTGGCAGGCCCCCAGCGCGCCCAGCGCTGCCGCGAGCGCGGCCAGCCGCATCAGGTTCAGGACGAAGCGTCGGACGGCGAGCTCTCCTCGGACGGGCGTCGAACCTCTGTCTGCGGCCGGCGCCTGGCAAGCGGAATCCTGCGTCAGGCGGCGCGGCCGATGCGCTTGATCTCCCACTCGAGCATGACGCCGGTCTTCGCCGCCACGTCGGCGCGCACCGCCTCGCCCAGGCCCTCGAGGTCCGCGGCGGTAGCCGCGCCGGTGTTGATCATGAAGTTGGCGTGCAGCGGGGAGAACATCGCGCCCCCGAACGGCTTGCCGCGCCAGCCGGCTTGGTCGACCAGCTTCCAGGCGCTGAGGCCGGGCGGGTTCTTGAAGGTCGAGCCCCCAGTCTTCTCCCGGATCGGCTGCGTGGTCTCGCGCCGCGCGGTGATCTCGTCGATCCGGCCCAGGATCGCCACGGGGTCCTCAGGCCGCCCCTGGTAGACCGCGCCCAGCCAGATCATCTCCCCATCGGGAATCTCGCTATGGCGATAGCTGTAGCCGAGGTCGGCGAGCGTCAGCGCGCGCTGCTGGCCAGCCCGGTCCAGGCCCCAGGCGACCTTGAGCGTGTCCTTGGTCTCCGCGCCATAGCAGCCGGCGTTCATGGTGATCGCGCCGCCGATGGTGCCGGGGATGCCAGCGTAGAACTCCAGGCCGGCGATGCCGGCCCGCGCCGCCGCCCTGGCCACGGCGGAGTCGAGGGCGCCCGGCCCGGCCGAGACGCACGCCGCCTCCGCGTCGACGACAATTTCCGCGAACGTGCGACCCGCCAGGCGGATCACCACGCCCTCGATCCCGCCGTCGCGGACGATCACGTTGGACCCGACGCCAAGCACCGTGCGCGGGATCTCGGGACCAAGCTGGCTGAGAAACGCGCCCAGGTCCGCCTCGTCCGCCGGCAGGAACAGCACATCGGCCGGCCCGCCGACCCGAAACCAGGTGAAAGGCGCCAGCGGCTCATCGAGCAGCAGCTTGCCCCGGACGGACGGCAGGTTATCGCGCCAGCCCACGCCTAAACCCCGCTCATCCCGGCGAAAGCCGGGACCCAGGCAGGAAGAAGTTGAAAGGCCGCCACACCAGCCACCCTGAGCAGGAGACTCGCGCAGGACCGCATCGCCTCGGACGCCGAAGCATTGCGCGGCATCGACTCTTGGCTGGGTCCCGGCCTTCGCCGGGATGAGCGGCTAGGAAGGTGACTCACGCCGCCAGCGCCTTCAGCTGGCCTGGCAGGGCATGCGCCCAGGCGGTGATGTCGCCGGCGCCAAGGCAGACCACCAGGTCGCCCGCCTGGGCCTCGGCGGCGATCACGGCCGGCAGGGCGGCGGGGCTCTCCAGGGCCAGCACATGGCGATGCCCGTGCCGCCTCAGCCCCTCGACCAGCGCGTCGCGGCTGGCGCCCTCGATCGGCGCCTCGCCGGCCGGATAGACGTCGGCGACGATCACAATGTCGGCGTCGTTGAAGCAGCGGCAGAACTCCTGGAACAGGTCCTTCAGCCGGCTGTACCGGTGCGGCTGCACCACGGCGATCACCCGGCCGTTGCTGACCGCGCGGGCCGCCTTCAGCACATTGGCGATCTCGACCGGATGGTGGCCGTAGTCATCCACCACCTTCACACCCCCAGCCTCGCCGGCGAAGGTGAAGCGCCGCCGAACGCCGCCGAATCCGGCCAGCCCCTTGCGGATCGCCTTTTCCGGCGCGCCGAGCTCGCGGCCGATGGCGATGGCGGCGAGCGCGTTCTGCACGTTGTGCTGGCCGGCCATCGGCACGGTGATCTCGCCGAGCACGGTGGTCGCGCCGCCATCCGCGCCGCTGATCAGGACGTCGAAGGTCGAGCCCTCGGCGCCGATGCCGATGTTCATTGCCCTGACCTCGGCCTGCGGGTTGACGCCGTAGGTGATCAGCCGCCGGTTCTCGACTCTGGCCGCCATCTCCTGCACGTCGGGATCGTCGATGCAGATCGCGGCGAAGCCGTAGAACGGGATGCTCTCGACGAAACCCTGGAAGGCCCGCTTCACCGCGTCGAACGTCTCGTAGTAGTCGAGGTGCTCGGGGTCGATGTTGGTGACCACCGCGACGGTGGGACGAAGGCGCAGGAAGGTGCCGTCGCTCTCGTCGGCCTCGACCACGATCCAGTCGCCCTCCCCCACCTTGGCGTTGGCGCCGTAGGCGTTGATGATGCCGCCGTTGACCACCGTCGGGTCGAAGCCGGCCGCATCCAGGATCGCGGCCACCATCGAGGTGGTCGTGGTCTTGCCGTGCGTGCCGCCCACCGCCACCGAGTATTGCAGCCGCATCAGCTCGGCCAGCATCTCGGCGCGGCGCACCAGCGGGATGCGGCGCGCCCGGGCCGCCGCCAGCTCCGGATTGTCCGGCTTGACGGCGCTGGTGAAGACGACGGCCGAAGCGCCCTCGATGTGCTCGGCGGCGTGCCCGATGAAGACCTTGGCGCCCAGTTTCTCCAGCCGTTCGGTGTTGGCCCCGGCGCGGGCGTCGGAGCCCTGCACCTGGTAGCCGATCCGCAGCATGATCTCGGCGATCGCGCTCATGCCGATGCCGCCGATGCCGACGAAGTGCACGGGCCCGAGGTCGAAGGGGACGGGGCGACGGTTCATGCGCGCTGCTTATCCGAGAAACACGGCGCGGACGAATATTTCACGGCGCGCCGCCGCGCCCCTTTGCCTGCCGCTCGGCGCGAACCTGGTCCGGCAGGCCGTCGTGCGGACCCAGCGCGCGGCGCGGCGCATCCTCCCACCAGTCCTCGCGCAGCGGCTTCCGCTCCGGGTTCATCGGGTAGACGATTCGGTTCTCGTCCTTCGGCCGTTCCCCCACCACCAGCAGCCGGACCTCGGCGTCGCTGTTGTTGATGAAGGTGTGGCACAGCCCGGTGCCGGCCGGGAAGCCGACGGCGTCGCCGGGTCCGAGCCGGTGCAACTCGCCGTCCAGCCACACGTCGGGCGCGCCTTCGATCACGAACACGAACTCCTGCTCGGCGCTCTCGGCGTGCGGATAGGAGGTGCGCCGGCCAGGCGGCAGACGCTCGTGGTGGATGCCGAGCCGGGTCAGGCCGAAGTGCTCACCGAACGCCGCGCCAATGCTCAGCAGCTCGTCGTCGCCGGAGTAGCGGTGGTCGTCCGCGCCCTCGATCTCCCGCCAGTGGGCGATGCAGGCGGGCCGCTCGCTCGATGCCATGTTCAGCGTCCTCAGCCGTAGCGCCGCCGCGTCTCGACCGCGGCGGGCCGCGCATAGCACCGCGCGAGCCAGGCCGCGACACCAGGATAGGGCGTGAGGTCGAGATGCTGGGCGCGCGACGGCGACAGCACGCCGGCGACGTTCAGGTCGGCGACCGTGAAGGCGCCGCCGACCAGCCAATCGCGGCCCTCCAAGCGCGCGTTCCAGCGTGGCAAGCGCGGCGGCGATCAGCGGCGCCGTGTGCGGCGCGAGCGCCTCGCGCAGGTCGAGCAGCAGGGCGTCGCGCATCACCCACGGCTCCAGCTGGCCCTGCGCCCACAGGCTCCAGCGCCAGACCTGCGCTTCGTCCTCCAACGCCTCGGGATAGAGCGACCCCAAGGCGTACCGCTTGGCGAGGTAGAGATTGATCGCCAGCGATTCCGCCAGCGCGAAGCCGTCGTCCTCGATCGTCGGGATCGCGCCAGCCGGATTGAGCTGCAGGAACTCGTCCGACTTCAGACGGGGATCGTCGAAGGCGACGGGATCGTGCTCGAAGTCGAGCCCGAGCTCCGCTGCCATCCAGAGCGCCCGCATGGTGCGGCTTTGGGGAGAGCCATGAATCGTCAGCGCCATGGCCGAGGGTGCGGGCGACTCGCGGCGCGGTCAACGGGAGGCTAGGGCCGCAGCTCCAGCACCATGTTGGTCAGGGTCTCGGTCGCGCGGCGGAAGCGGCTGAAGCCGGCTTCCTCGGCCACCTTCCTCAGGCGCGCCTCGCCGGCCTGGGCGCCCAGCGCCAGGCCGACCTCCTGGCTCATCGACGCCGGCGTGCAGATCATGGTCGACGCCGAGTAGAACATCCGCCCGGACGGGTGGAGGTTTCCGGCGAGATCGTCGGCGGCGTTGGGCTCGACCAGCATGAAGACGCCATCCGGCGCGAGGGCCTGTCGGATATGCCGCGCGGCGCCGACCGGGTCGCCCATGTCGTGCAGCGCGTCGAAGATCGTGACGAATCCATAGTCCTCGCCGGGGAAATCCTTGGCCGACGCAACCTGGAAGCTCACCCGACCTTCGAGACCCTCTTCGCGGGCCAGCTCCCGGGCCCGCTCGACGGACGGCGCGTGATAGTCGAAGCCGGTGAAGCGCGAGTTCGGGAAGGCCTTGGCCATCAGCAGGGTCGACGCCCCGTGGCCACAGCCTACGTCGGCGACCGCGATTCCCGCCTTCAGCCTGGGCTCGACACCGTCGAGCGCCGGAATCCAGGCGCTGACGAGGTTGGCGTTGTAGCCCGGCCGGAAGAACCGCTCGGTGCCGCGGAACAGGCAGGGACAGTGCTCGTGCCAGCCGACGCCCCGGCCGGTCTTGAACGACGCGCTGACATTGGGCTCGTCGATGAACATGGCTGCGATCACGTCGAAGCCGCCGGCCATGAACGCCGGGCCGCCCTCGTCGGCGAACACCAGGCGCTGCTCGTCGTTGAGGGAGAATTTCGCCGTCGCGGCGTCGTAGTCGACGTAACCCGACGCCGCCTGCGCCGCGAGCCATTCGCGCAGGTTGCGCTCGTTGACGCCCGCCTTCGCCGCGAGCTCGGCGCTGGTCGACGGGCCGGCGTCGGCCAGCGCCCGGTAGAGGCCGAGCCGGTCGCCGAGCACCACGAGCGACGCCGACATCGCCGCGCCCATGTCGCCCGCCATCTTGCCCATGAAAGCTTCGAGTTTCGATGGTTCCGCCATGTGAGCCCCCAGCGTTCTGCGGACGCGGGTGGTGCGCCCGGAAAGAGCGCAAATCAACCACCCGCCAGGCAGCGGCTGTCAACTCCAGGCGGCTCAACGCGGGTGGGCGCGCGCCCCGAACCAGCGCGCGACCGGCCCCCAGACGCCCGCGACGAGACATCCGACGCCCATCGTCGCTTCCATGACCATGACGGCGAAGACCCAATACATCAGGGTGTCGCTGGCGGCGTTGGTCGGCGGCAGCGCCGTGACCAGCGCCGCGGACATCGTGGCGATCAGTCCGAACAGGATAACCAGCGGCCGAGAGACCACCATCCACATAACACCACTCCAATCCACTGCTGGCTCACCGCGAGGCGAGCTGGCCGAGGGTGGCGAAGCACAGGCGTCTCGTCTTTGCCCTGGATCAGTTTCCGCCGGTCTTTTCGACCAGATCGGCCAGGCGGTCCGCCGCGTCCGGCTTGGCGACCGCCTTTGCGGCGGCGGCCATCTGCGCGAGGCGCGCCGGATCCTCGATCAGGCGCTGGAGCAGTGCGGCAAGGCCGTCGACCGTCAGGACGTCCTCGCGCAGCACCTCCGCCGCCCCCGCTTCGGCCAGCAGCCGCGCGTTCTGGCCCTGGTCGTCGTCGAGGGCGATCCTGAGCGGCACCAGGATCGAGGGCCGGCCAGCGACCGCGATCTCGCAGACCGTGGATGCGCCGGATCGGCCGATCACCAGGTGGGCGGCGGCGAGGCGCGGCGCCATGCCGTCGAAGAACGGCGCGATCTCGGCGTCGATTCCGGCGGCTTCGTAGGTCTGGCGGGCAAAGTCGATCGAACTCGGCCCGGGTCTGCTGCTGGACCTTCAGGCGCTGGCGGATCGCTTCAGGCAGCGCGGCGACCGCCTGGGGGACGAGCTCGGAGAGCAGCCGCGCGCCCTGGCTGCCGCCAGTGATCAACAGGCGCACCTCGTCTGTCGGCGGCTCGTAAGGCAGGTCGTAGAGCGCCTGGATGTTCGGGCGCACCGGGTTGCCGACGACCACTGCGCGGCGCTGGACCGACGCGGGCGCCTTCTGCAGGGTCGGGAACGCACAGGCGACGGCGGTCACGCGGGGGGCCAGCAGACGGTTGGCGCGTCCCATGACCGCATTCTGCTCGTGTATCAGCGTGCGCCGGCCCTGGCTGATCGCGGCCATCAGCGCCGGCAGCGAGGGATAGCCGCCAAAGCCGACCACGATCGCGGGCCTCAGGCTCGCAAGCTCCCGTCTGGCCAGCGCCACGCCCCGCATGATGGTGAGGCCGGCGCGGAACATGCCGGGCGGATCGCCCGGCTTGAAGGTTGCGGCCGGAAGCGGGATGCGGCGCTCGGCCGGGAAACTGTCGGACAGGCTGTGCGCACGCTCGTCGGTGGCCAGCACGACCCGCCAGCCACGCGCCACCAGCACCTCGGCCAGGGCCTGGGCTGGAAACAGATGCCCGCCGGTGCCGCCTGCCGCGACCACCGCCAGCTTCGCGCGTGGCTCATCCAAAGCGGCCAGCCCCGAATCCGCCGGCCCTGGCCAGGCGATCCTTCTGGGCGAAGGCGCCCGGGCGGCGGCGGGTTAGCGCCAGCGCCATCCCCATCGTCAGGCCCATCGCCAGCATCGAGGAGCCGCCATAGGAGATGAACGGCAGCGTCATGCCCTTGGTCGGCATCAGGTTCAGGTTCACCGCCACGTTGATGAAGGCCTGCATGCCGACCAGCACGAACAGCCCGGCGGCGGCCACCTGGTCGAACGGATCGGACAGCCGCATGGCGCGGAACAGGCCCCGAAGCGTCAGGAACATGAAGAGCGCGATCAGGATCAGCGAGAACCAGAGCCCGTATTCCTCGGCCGAGGCGGAATAGGCGAAGTCGGTGTGCATGTCCGGCACCTCGCGCTTCATGATCCCCTCGCCGGGGCCGCGCCCGAACAAGCCGCCGGCGGCGATGGCCTGGGCGGCGCGGTGCACCTGCTGCAGGTCGGCGGTCTTGTCGTGGCTGAAGAACCGGTCGACGCGGCTGGCGACGTGCTGGAACAGGAAATAGGTGCTGCCGAGCCCCGCCACGGCGACGCCCCCCAGCGCCATCACCCAGCTCATCGGCACCCCCGCCATCCAGAACGCCGCGCCGAACGCGACGGTGATCAGCACGGTCTGGCCGACGTCCGGCTCGACCAGCAAAAGGGCGACCGCGACGATGTAAAGGCCGAAGGCGATCGACACGCCCGGCACGCCTTCGCCTTTCTGGCCCTCGGCGAACATCCACGAGACCAGCACGATCAGCGCCGGCTTCATGAACTCCGACGGCTGCAGCGTGAAGCCGAAGATCTCCACCCACCTGGTCGCGCCCTTGGCGGCGTGGCCGAGGAAGAACAGCGCCAGCATCGCGGCGATGGCGACGAGGTAGATGAAGAAGGCGGTGCGCCGCACGCCTCTCGGCGAAAGCATCGAGACCACCAGCAGCACGACGACGCCGCCGACCGCGAAGATCGACTGCCGCACGGCGAAATGGAACGGGAAGTCGATCCGGAGACGCGAGGCCGCCGCCGGACTGGTGCCGAAGCACAGCAGCACGCCGAGGCCGATCAGCGCCAGGGTCGCGCCGAGCAGCCAGTGGTCGACCGTCCACCACCATTCGCCGACGCGGGTGCGATCGGCGCGGGAGAAGGCGTGGGTCTCAGCGTGGGCTCGGGCGTGGTCGCCGCCGGCGATGGCCTCGCTCACGACTGCGCTCTCGCCCGGGCGGCGACCGGTACGTTGGTGAGGTCATGAACGGCGGCGCGGAACGCCTCGCCGCGCGCCTCGAAGTCGGCGAACTGGTCGAACGAGGCGCAGGCCGGCGACAGCAGCACGATCGCCTCTTCGCCGGAGGACCTGGCGTCCTCGAACGCGGCGCGCACCGCGCGATCGATGTCGCCGCAGCGGGCGTAGGGCACGCGCCGGTCGAGCGTCGTGGCGAACGCATCCTCGGCCTCGCCGACCAGGTAGGCTTTGACCACGCCGCCGAACAGGTCCGACAGACTCTCGATGCCGCCCGTCTTCGGCTGGCCGCCGGCGATCCAGTAGACCTTGGGGTAGCTCTGGAGCGCCTGGCGCGCCGCATCGGCGTTGGTGGCCTTGGAGTCGTTGACGAACCGCACGCGGCCGATCGCGCCGACGGTCTCCATCCGATGGGCCAGGCCCGGGAATGACATCAGGCCCTGGGCGGCGACCTGTTCGGAGATGCCGAGCGCCCGGGCCGCGGCGTAGGCGGCCGTGGCGTTCTGCCAGTTGTGCCGGCCCGGCAGCGAGACCGCGCGGGTCAGGTCGGTGATTTCGGTGACGCGCTCGCCGGTGGCGTCGTAGAGCATCCCTTGCAACGCATAGACGCCGCGGCCCATCGAACGGCGGGCGCTGATCGGCACGATGGTGCGACGGTTGGCGGCGGTGATCTCGGTGACGATGTGCGCCGACCAGGGATCGTCGACGCCGACGATCGCGGTGTCGCCCTTGCCCTGGTTCAGCAGGATGCGGCGCTTGGCGGCGACATAGCCCTCCATGTCGCCGTGCCGCTCCAGGTGGTCAGGCGAGATGTTGAGGATGATCGCGACGTCGGCCTTCAGGCTCAAGGTCAGGTCGAGCTGGTAAGACGACAGCTCCAGCACGTAGACCGCGCCGCCGTGCATATCCTCCAGGCCCAGCACGCCGACGCCGATGTTGCCGCCGATGCGCACGTCGCGGCCGGCCTGGCGGCAGACGTGGCCGATCAGGGCGGTGGTGGTCGACTTGCCGTTGGTGCCGGTGATGGCGACGATCTTCGGCCGCTTGTGCGCCGGCGCCGCGGCGACAGCGCGGGCGAAGAGCTCGATGTCGCCCATGATCTCGACGCCGGCTTCGCGGGCCATCTGCACGGTCCAGTGCGGCTTCGGGTGGGTCAGCGGAACGCCGGGCGACAGCACCAGGCCGGCCAGCTTCGACCAGTCGGCGCTGCGCAGGTCTTCCAGCGCGAAGCCCTCGGCCGCGGCGGCGTCGCGGGCGGCGGCGTTCTCGTCCCAGACCACGACGTCGGCCCCGCCGGCGGCGAGGGCGCGCGCGGCGGCGAGGCCCGTGCGGGCCAGGCCGAACACGGCGATCTTGCTGCCTTCGAAGCCGCGGACCGGGATCATGACGTGCGCGAGCCCTCCCCTACCGCAATTTCAGGGTCGCCAGGCCGGCGATGGCCAGCATGACGGAGATGATCCAGAACCGGATCACGATGGTCGGCTCGGCCCAGCCGAGCCGTTCGAAGTGGTGATGGATTGGCGCCATGCGGAACACCCGCTTGCCGGTCAGCTTGAACGAAGCCACCTGCACCATCACCGAGGCGGTCTCGAGCACGAACAGGCCGCCGACGATCGCCAGCACGATCTCGTGCTTGGTCGCCACCGCGACGGCGCCGAGCCCGCCGCCGAGCGCCAGCGAGCCGCTATCGCCCATGAAGATCTTCGCCGGCGGCGCGTTGTACCAGAGGAAGCCGAGGCAAGAGCCGACCATCGCCGCGCAGTAGACCCCGACTTCGCCGACGCCGGGGACCGAATGGAGCTGCAGGTAGTCGGCGAACCGCGCGTTGCCGACCAGATAGGCGATCAGGCCGAAGGCGCCGGCGGCGATCATCACCGGCACGGTCGCCAGGCCGTCGAGCCCGTCGGTGAAGTTCACAGCGTTGGACGAGCCGATGATCACCAGCGCCCCGAAGCCGAGGTAGAACAGCCCGAGGTCGAGCAGCGCCTTCTTGAAGATCGGGAAGGCGACCGAGGTGGCCAGGTGCGGCTCTTCCGGCGTGACCTGGCTGAACTTGATGATCAGGAACACCGCCAGCACCGCGACGCCGCCCTCCACCAGCAGGCGCAGCATGCTGGAGAGGCCGGCGGTGGTCTGGCGGGTGACCTTGGCGTAGTCGTCGAGGAAGCCGAGGAACCCGAACGCCAGCGTCACCAGCAGCACGACCCAGACATAGACGTCGGTCAGGTCGGCCCAGAGCAGCGTGCCGACCGCGATCCCGGCCAGGAACATCAGCCCGCCCATCGTCGGCGTGCCGGCCTTCTCCACCACGTGGCGCTCGATGCCCTCGGCGCGGATCGGCTGGCCCTTGCCCTGCCTGGCCTGCATCCAGCGGATGAAGCGCGACCCCATCGCGACCACGGTCAGCTGTGCGGTGATCAGCGACAGGCCGGAACGGAAGGTCAGGTAGCGCAACAGATTGAGGACGGGGATGTAGTGGTGGTTGTCCGCCATCCGCTCGTAGAGCAGGTAAAGCATCAGGCGGGGCCTCCCGAACGGGAGTCGAGGCCGCTCAAGGCCTCGAACAGGGCCTTGGCCTTACTGTCCCTCGATCCCTTCACCATCACCAGGTCCCCAGGCTCTACGGCCCGGGTGAGCAGCGGCGCGAGCGCCTCCGCACTCTCGGCGTAGCCGCCCTGGCGAGTCGGCGGAAGCGCTTCCCAGAGGCTTTTCATCATCGGCCCGGCGCAGAACACCAGATCGACCCTGGCCGCCTCGATCTCGCTCGCCAGGCCCGTGTGATAGGCGCGCGATTGCGGCCCAAGTTCCAGCATGTCGGTCAGCACGGCCAGGCGCCGGCCGCCGGTCTCCCGCAGGCCAAGCGTCTGCAGCGCCGCGGCGACCGAGACCGGATTGGCGTTGTAGCTCTCGTCGATCAGCGTGAAGGCGCCGCCGGCAAGCTTCACCTGACGCTCGGCGCCCCGGCCCTCGAGCGGCTCGAACGCGGCGAGGGCGTCAAGACCGGCCGCGAGCGACACGCTCAACGCCTCCATCATCAGCAGTGCGGCCAGGCTCATCAGACCCCAGTGCGCGCCGGTCTGGCGCAGAGTGTAGCTGATCGGCGCGCCGCGCAGCCGCGCCTCGACGCGGGCGCCGCCGTCCGCCAGGCTGAAGCTGGTCAGCTGGGCGGCGCAGGACGCGCTCGAGCCGAACGCGCGGATCTCCAGCCCACGCGCCCTGGCCGCGCCGCTCAGAAAATCGAACCACCGATTGTCGGCGTTCAGCACGACGATCCCGCCGGCGCTCATGCCCTCGAAGATCTCGGCCTTGGCCCGCGCGACGCCGGCCTCGCCATCCGCGAAATTCTCGATGTGAGCCTGGGCGACGGTGGTGATCGCCGCCGCGTGCGGCCGCACCATCTTTGTCAGCGGGACGATCTCGTCGGCATGGTTCATGCCGATCTCGAACACCGCCCGTTCGGTGTCCTGCGGCATGCGGGCCAGCGTCAGCGGCACGCCGATGTGGTTGTTGTAGGACTTGACGGACGAGTGGGCGCGGCCGGCCTGCGCCAGGCCGGCGCGGATGGCCTGGGTGACGCTGGTCTTGCCGACCGAGCCGGTGACCGCGCCGCGACGCACCTGTGGGGCGCGGTCGCGCGCCGTCATGCCGAGTCGTTCCAGCGCCGCCAGCGTGTCGCTCACCATGACCGCCGAGCCAGGGACTGGCTGGCTGGCGAGCACGCCGGCCGCGCCGCGCTCCAGCGCCATCGGCGCGAATTCATGCCCGTCGCGCTCGCCGGCCAGGGCGACGAACAAGTCGCCGCGCTCCAGCGTGCGGGTGTCGATCGAGACACCGGTCGCCGCGAACGGCGCGCCAGCGAGCGTTCCGCCGGCCGCGGCGATGATCTCGTCCGAGGTCCAGAGCGGCTCAGCCATGCGCCGGCTCCAGGCCGAGCGCCGCGGCGGTCTCGGCGACGTCGTCGAACGGATGGATGATCGCGCCGACGATCTGGATCTGTTCGTGGCCCTTGCCGGCGACCACCAGCACATCACCCTCGCGCAGCATCGCCGCGGCCGCGCCGATCGCCTCGCGCCGGTCGCCGATCTCGCGCAGGCCGGCGGCGCCGGCGCGGATTTCGGCGCGGATGGCCGCCGGCTCCTCGGAGCGCGGATTGTCGTCGGTGACGATGGCGATGTCGGCGAAGCTGGCTGCGGTGGCGCCCATTTGCGGACGCTTGCCGCGGTCGCGGTCGCCGCCGGCCCCGAAGACCAGGATCAGCCGGCCGGCGGCGTGTGGGCGCAACGCCATCAGCACCGTCTTCAATCCATCGGGCGTGTGGGCGTAGTCGACGTAGGCTTCGCCGCCCTTCTTGCCCGCCCCGACGCGCTGCAGGCGGCCAGGGGCGCCCTCGACGTGCTCGAGCGCCGCCAGCACCGCCTCGGCCTTGTCGCCGGCGGCGATGCAGAGCCCGGCGGCGACCAGGGCGTTCGAAGCCTGGAACGCGCCGGCGAGCGGCAGGCGGACGTCGAAGTTGCGGCCCTCGGTGCCGATCCGCAGCCGCTGGCCCTCGGGCGTCAGCTCGCGGTGCGCCAGCGTCAGTCCTTCGCCCATGGCGCCGACCGAGAAGATCTGCAGTCCGCCGCTCCGGGCGGCCGCGGCGAACGCCGGAAATGCGTCGGAGTCGGCGTTCAGCACCGCGGTCCGGCCGCGCGGGGTCAGCGCCTCGAACAGGCGCAGCTTGGCGGCGCGATAGGCCTCCATCGTCCCGTGATAGTCGAGGTGGTCCTGCGTCAGGTTGAGGAAACCCGAAGCCGTCAGCGTGACTCCGTCGAGGCGGCGCTGATCGAGACCGTGCGATGACGCCTCCAGCGCAAGGTGGGTGACGCCGCGGGCCGCGAGATCGGCCAGCAGCGCGGCCAAGTCGCCAGCGTCGGGCGTGGTGAGGCCGGGCGGGGTGATCTGCGCGTCGCCGGCGCGGACGCCGAGCGTGCCCATGCTGGCGGAGCTGTGGCCCTGCCGCTCGAAGATCTGCCGGCAGAACGTCGCGACCGAAGTCTTGCCGTTGGTGCCGGTCACGGCGACGCAGGTGGCCGGCTGCGCGCCCCAGAATGCGGCGGCGGCGAGCGCGTAGGCCCGGCGGGCGTCCTCGACCACCACCACAGGCGCATCGATCGCCAACGGCGTCTCGCTGAGGATCGCCGCCGCGCCGGCCGCCAGCGCCGAAGCGACAAATTCGCGCCCGTCCGCCTTGGCCCCGGCGAGCGCGGCGAACAGATATCCAGGCTTCACTTTACGACTGTCGGCCGTCACCCCCGCGATCACCGGGTCGACGGCCAGGTCGCGCCGCAGCAGCGCGGAGAGCCGCTTGCCGCTCATCGTTCGTCCGCTCCCAGCGCGGTCGTCGCCGGCGCGCGCTTCGGCCCCAGGTCCGACGTGACGATCACGCGGCGGACGCCGACGAACGGGGCGATCCGGTCGATCACCTTGCCGGCGACCGGTGCGGCGGTGAAAGCGCCGGTGGTGATCCCGCTGTCGGCGGCGACCGGCTTGGGTGCGTCCATCATGATCAGCACCAGATAGCGATCGGCGTCGATCGCGCCATCGGTCGGGAACACCGCGGCGAACGAGGCGAGGTTGGCGACGTTCTTGCCTTCCTGATAGCGGCCGTTGACCAGCTTGGTCGCGGTGCCGGTCTTGCCGCCGACGCCGCAGGCCCAGGGCGTCGGCCTGGCGCCGGTGCCCTCGGTGACGTTGAGCCGCATCAGGTCGAGCATGGTGCGCGAGGTCTGCGCCGACACGACCCGCCGGCCGGCCGCCGGCGCCTGACCGGGCTCGAGCCGCCTCAGCGTCAGCGGCCGGTAGATCCCGCCGTTCAGGATCGCGCTCATGCCGGTGGCCAGCTGGCCAGCGGCGTCACCGAGATCGAATGTCCGAACGACATCGAGGCGACGGTGTTGGGCGAGGCGAGCGAGCGGGCGAGCAGCGGCCTCGCCAACTCCACCAGCTCGCTCGGCGCCGCCTTCAGCAGCCCGAACGCGCTCCAGTAGCGGGTCATGGTCGGCGCGCCAGCCAGCAGGCCCAGCCGCGCGGCGCCGATGTTGGACGAGTGGGTGAAGACATGGGCCAGCGACAGGCTGGCGTCGCCTTTGTCGAAGTCGTGGATCGTCTGCGAGCCCAGCACCAGCGGCGTGCGCACGTCGAACATGGTGTCGGGCGTCGCCACGCCGGCGTCGATCCCCATCGCCAGGGTGAACACCTTCATCACCGAGCCGGGCTCATAGACCGTGGCCGCGGCGTGGTTGGTCTGGTCGCCCTGCAATGGGCTGTTGGGATCGTAGCTCGGGTAGCTCGCCATCCCGAGGATTTCGCCGGTGCGGACGTTGACCACCATGCCGACGGCGTCCTGCGCCTGGTAGGCGCTGGCGGCGTTGTCCAGCTCGTTCTCGAGCGCGCCCTGGACCCGAAGGTCGATCGAGAGCGGCACCGGGCTGGTCCGCGTCGGTGCGGATCAGCGGTGTCGAACGCCTTCTCCGCGCCGGCCAGCCCGGCCCCGTCTTTCGACGTGAAGCCGATGACGTGCGCGGCCAGCGTGTCGAGCGGATAGTCGCGGCCGGTCTCTTCCTCGAACGTTACGCCCGGCAGCCCGAGGTCGTGGATCTGGCCCTGCTGGTCGCCGGTCAGCGCGCCGATGACGAACTGGCGCCGATCGCCGGCCAGGATCGCGTCGAGCTTGCCCGGCTGGATCGCCGGCAAGGCCTGCAGCAGCGCCGCGCGGACGGCGTCCTTGCGCACCATCTCGTGCGGATCGACGTAGAGGCCGTAGCGCGGCAGGTCGAGCGCGAGCACCTGGCCGTTGCGGTCGGTGATTTCGGCCCGTGCGCCGGGCATCAGCGTCAGCGGCTCGACGGTCCGGCCATAGGGCGACATCAGCGCCGCCTTGCCGGCGCCGAGCGCCAGGGTGATGAAGCCGGCGGCGAACAGCGCCAGCACGAAGAAGATCCGCAGGCGGGTGTCATCCACCGCCTTGTCCGAGGCGCGCGACCGCTCGAAGGCATGCTCCACCCACCAGAGCCGGCGCATGAGCCAGCGTCCGAGCGGCGAGAACGGACGGACGATGGCGCCGGCGACGCTCACGGCTGCGCCCCCGGTTTCACGACCGCCGGCCCGGCCACCTGGGCCAGCGCTTCGGGCGTCACTTCCTGCCTGGCGCTGACTGGGGCTTGGCCCGCGAGGCGGGTCGCGAGTTCCTCGAGCCGCTTCGGGTTTTCGAGCCGGGCGACCTCGTCCTGCAGCAGGCGCACATCGCGGCGCTCGTCGGCTGATCTTGTCCTCGACATCGGCGATGTCGGTGCGCTCCGCGCCGGCCGAAGGTCTTGAAGGCGTAGACGGTCAGCGCCAGCGCCAAAAGGATCACCAGCGCGGCGAGATCCATGATCCGAAAGCCGCGCACCCGACGGAAGAGGATAGCCGGAGACCTTCATGCGGCCGCCTTCCAGACGGAGGCGGCGGTGCGGGTCGCGGCCCGCAGCTTGGCGGAGCGGGCGCGGGGGTTGGCGGCGATCTCCGCCGCGCTTGGCGACTTCACGCCATTGAACAGCAGCTCGAAGCTGGGCGCCGGCCCCTGCTCGGCCGGCGGGGCATGACGCGAGACGCCGCGCGTCTTGCCAGCACGCTCGGCCAGGAACGCCTTGACGATGCGGTCCTCCAGCGAATGGAAGGTGACGACAGCCAGGCGCCCGCCGGCCTTCAGCACCCGCTCGGCCGCGCAGCAGGCCCGCTCCAGCTCTTCCAGCTCGGCGTTGACGGCGATCCGCAGCGCCTGGAAGACGCGCGTCGCCGGATGGACCTTGGCGCCGCGCCGCCCGCCCAGCACCCGCTCGACGAACTCGGCGAGGTCGAGGGTGCGGGTGAACGGCTGCTCGGCGCGGCGCCGCTCGATCGCACACGGCGATGCGGCGCGCCTGCGCGCTCCTCGCCGAAGACGGCGGAAGATGCGAGCGAGCTCGGCGGCGGGCGCCTGGTTGACCAGGTCGGCCGCGGTCGGTCCTTCGGCGCCCATCCGCATGTTCAGCGGGCCATCGCGCATGAAGGAAAAGCCGCGCTCCGGCTCGTCGAGCTGCATCGAAGACACTCCCAGATCGAGGGCGACGCCGTCCGCAGCGCCATCGCCCAGCTCGTCCGCCATCGTGGAGAACCGCGCTTCGACCAGTCGGAACTGATCCGCGGCGCTCGAGGGAGTGGGCGAAGCGTCGCGCAGCCGGGTCGCGATCGAACGCAACAACGATGGCGCCCCGCTCGAGGAAAGCCCGGCTGTAGCCGCCCGCGCCGAAGGTCCCGTCGACGATCAGCTTGCCGGCCGCAGGCGCCAGCGCCTCGAGCACTTCGGCGAGAAGGACAGGCGTATGGGCCGGCTCACTCATTGGCCGCGACCGGCGCCAGCGAGCGCAGCTTGGCGCGGGCGATCAGGCCCTCGCGGGGACCAGTTCGCGCTGGCGGCGGGCGCGCTCCTGGAACGCGTCGCGCGACCAGATCTGGAAGCGGTCGCGCATCCCGACCAGCACCACCCAGTCGGTCAGGCCGAACTGGCTGCAGAACGTCTCCGGCAGGGTGATGCGCCCGGCGGTGTCGAACCCGAGCTGCACCATGCCGCCCATGATCGAGGTCTCCAGCGCGGTGCGGGTCGGGTCGCCGAACGGGAACTCGTCGATCAGGGCCGCGTAGCTGTCGAACAGCGCCTTGCCGCCGCCCTCGATGCAGTCGGCCTCGATCGACGGAAAGCAGAACAGGCCGTCGAACGGCGCGACCGTGGCGCGGAATTCCTGCGGCGCGACGATGCGCCGCTTGGAGTCCAGCTGCTTCTCGAACGTCGAGATGAACACCAGTCCCGCCCAATAAGACCAAGTGCGCCGACGGCCCCGACGGAACCGCCGCTCGCCCCTCCGATCGCATCGCAGCCCCCCTGGGCACGAATAGTCGGCTTATGGCGAGGTGATTGGGTTAACATGGGATGAATTGGGATACAATGACACTGATTACCATTTTGGCGGCATTCTGGTGAGTCTCGGGGACTCGAATAGTTAACGGCCCAAGGTTATCCACAGAACATACAGGGAACTACTGCACGGAGACGTCTCGCGGCGAAGGCTGGAGCGTCAGAGGTGGGCCAGACGGCCTGTAAGCCGGGTTCTGTGCCGCCGCCGAGCGGACGCGACGATCATTCCTCTGGACCGCCCATCGCTGGGCGGTTCTCGCGACCTACCCGGACCCCGAAACGCCGGCGACGGCGCCGCCCGCCCGAGGGCGGACATGAGGATCCCTATTCGGTCTTGCTCCAGGCGGGGCTTGCCATGCCGTCCCGGTCACCCGGTCCGCGGTGGGCTCTTACCCCACCCTTTCACCCTTGCCGCGAAGACCCCGAAAGGCCTGGGCGGCGGTTTGCTTTCTGTGGCGCTATCCCTGGGGTCGCCCCCGGCGGGCGTTACCCGCCGCCTTGTCACCGTGGAGCCCGGACTTTCCTCCACCGCGCCGAAGCACGGCGGCGACCGCCCGGCCGTCTGGCCCAATACGAGAGGTATTGCCGCAAAAGTGTCGTCGTCAACCCGCCGCGAGCCGCAAAAGCGCGATCAGCCTGGCGCGGGTCTCGCCGTCGGCCACCCCGTCGACCCGCTCTTGCCGCCAGTGGCGCTGGAACGCCCGGACGATCGTCGCCGTCGTTGGATCGTAAGTTCCGCTGGGAGCGCTGTCGTAACCCAGCCGGGTGAGCCCGGCCTGCAGGGCGAAGACACCCGGCCCCTCGTCGCCCTCGCCGAGCGCTGCGCCGGGGGCCGGCTCCAGGTTCGGCCCACAGGCCGTGTCCCGCCTCCGCGAGCCGCTTCCAGGGGAACAGCTCGCCCGGATCTTCCTTGCGGTCGGGCGCGACGTCGGAGTGACCGAGGATGCGGGCGTCTTCGATCTCCCAGCGCGAACGGATATCGACGACCAGGTCGATGACCGCGGCGATCTGCGCATCGGGAAAGGGGCGATAGCCGAACTCGTGGCCCGGATTGACGATCTCGACCCCGACCGAGCGGGCGTTGATGTCGGTCGCCCCGCGCCAGAACGCCTTGCCGGCGTGCCAGGCGCGGCGCTCCTCCGCGACCAGGGTGAAGACGCGGCCGTCCTCCTCGACCAGGTAATGCGCCGAGACCTTGGCCGCCGGGTCACGCAGCCTGGCCAGCGCCGCCTCGCCGGTGGGCATGCCGGTGTAGTGCAGCACGATCATGTCCGGCGGGCCGGTCCGGGCGTCGAAGTTCGGCGACGGGGCGGCGATCGGCGTCATGCCGCGGCGGCCGCGGACCTCGCCGCGGCGATAGCGCGGTAGGCGTGGGCCTGGCAGCCACAGATCAACGTGAGCGGCACCACCGCGGCGACTGCGCCGTAGATCGCCCAGGTCGCGGCTAGGACCAAGAGGACGATCCGCCTGACCAACGTCGGATCCTTCCAGCTGAGGATCGCCTCGGTCATTGCGCCCAGCACCACCCCCACCACCAGCGAGGCGATCACGAACGCCAGCACCTCGAGCACCACCATCAGATAGCTGAGCAGCAGCCGCCACGACCGCCCCCTGGCGAAGCCCCAATAGTCGGCGAACGGAAAGCCCCGCTCGGTGAAGGTCTGGGCCGGCGCCAGCGACAGCCGGATCGCGATCCACCCCTCGATCAGGATGGTCAGCACGAAACCCACGAACGCCGTCAGCCGGTTGAAACTCGGCAGCGCCTCGAAGATCGGATTGAGCAACACCAGCAACAGATAGGCCGGCACGCCGCCGAGCAGCGCCAGCATCACGGTCTCCAGCGCGCTCAGCACAGCGATCCGCGCCTCGTCGGGTCCCAGCTTGAACAGGTGCCAGCCATGCTCGCCTGGCCGCAACACCGCCCGGTAGACGGTCGCGGTCGTCATGACCCAGAGCACCAGCACGGCCGGGGCCAGCACCACCGCCAGCGGGCCGTAGCGATGGATGAGACTGAAGCTGTCGTTCGAATGCGCCGGCGTCGCCGATCCCGTCGCCAGGCGGATGACCGCGATCATCGCCAGCGCGAACGCCCAGACGCCGATCCAGTACAGCACCGCCATCGGCTCGCGCTTGATTACGCGGAGGCCCTCCAGGGCGGCGTCGACGGACGAGAATCGGGTCATGGCGGGCCCGCCTCAGTCTCCCATGCGACGGCGATGCGCAAGAGAACGCACGCCCCGGCTGAGCTAAGGCGTCGCAACCAGTGGCGGAGCCGTCGTCGGAACCGGGGCCACCGGCACGACGTCGCGGTAGGCCCGCGCCCAGGGCGCATAGAAGATCGCCAGAAAGGCGCCCTGGATCGGGACCGTCAGCAGCAGCAATAGGACAAGCGAAGGCGCCAGCGCCGCGAGGATCTGCTGCGGCGGGGTGTGGGTGAAGAAGGCCTGCAGGTTTCCGAGCCCGCCGGCGGCCATGCCCAGCGCCGCCGCCCCTAATCCGACGAAGACAACGTCGATCACCAGCCCGAACGCGAGGGCGATCAGGAACAGGCAAAGCCCAATCACGATGATGCTCCCCACCCTTCCCTTGGTCAGGGTCCAAGCGTCGAACAGATGGAAACGGCCGTCGTCGACCATCATCGGCACCACGAACGCGAACCGCGCGGCGATGTAGATCAGGCCGAGCACCAGAATGAGGACGGCCAGCCCGATCACGATCGCCAGCGCCAGCCACGCGTGCTGCGCGGCGAGGATGCCGCCGATGATGGCGAACGGAATGACCATGATCATCACACCGAAGAAGATCACGATGCCGGCGCCAAAGCTGATGACCATCACGAACAGTTCCGGCGCGCCGAGGCGCAGGAACGCGAAAGCCGCCTTGTCTGGGTGGACCACCGCGCGTGTCACGGCGCAGAGGATCATGCTGCTCAACACCAGCCCGACGATCTGGGCCAGAAAGCCGACGCCCTGCAGCAGGAACATGTGCGACATGATCTGCGACATGTCGGCCGGCGTCGGCTCAGCCCCCGTCGCCGACTTGCTGGCGATGTCCGCCACCATGCCGATCAGCACCGGCGCGTAGACCGCCAGGACCGCCGCGGCGAAGCCGATCCGCAGCAAACCCCAGGACAGCACCGACAGCGGCCTTCGCGCGATCAGTTGAAATCCGGCGCCGACCGCCGCCCCGACCGAGATCTCCGACATGGCCCCAGGCCTCCGTCAGCTGAATGTGACCGCCAGTTCGCCGCGCTTGAGCTGCCGATAGACCTCCGGCCAGGGCGCGAAAAACAGCGGGAAGAGCACCGTCGAGCCGAGCCAGACGATCACGATGTACAGCGCCACGAACGGCTCGACCTGGTTCCAGACCTGCGCCGGCGTCTGCCGCAGGAAATCCTCGGCGGTGATCGAATTGGCGAACTGGAGGAACATCGGCACGCCGACGGCCAGGCCGAGCCCGGCGAGCACCAGGTAGATTCCGAAAGCCACCGCCACCATCACCACGCCGACCAGGAACAGCCGCCCAGTCAGGCCGCGGGTGACGCTCCATGACTCGAACAGGCGGAACTTGCGGTCGGCGAAGATCATCGGCGCGACCATGGAAAAGCGCAGGCCAAGCCAGATCGTCAGCGCCCAGGTCACCAGCTGGAATGGCAGGGTGACGAACGGGGCGAAATCGCGCGGAACCATCGTGATGGCGAAGACGGAGATCAGCGCGATCGGGATCGCCATCGCGGTCGAGACGATGCTGTAGAGGATGAACAGGATGAAGTTGGCCAGCATCAGCCACAGCTCGGCGCGGCCGAGGCGCAGGTAGGCGAAGGCGCCTGCCTCCGGCTCCATCACCGCGCGGACCACGGCCATGTTGATCACGGCGCCCAGCACCCAGAACACGACGATCATCAGGAAGTAGGCGCCGAGGATGCCGCCGAAGAAGCCGAGCAGCATCTGCGGCGACGGCGTCGCGCCGGTTCCCCGCATCGCCAGAATCCGGCCGACCACCTGGAAGAACGCGCCGCCGAGGAAGATCACCAGCCCGCCCAGCACGACCGCGTAGAGCAGCGACCAGACCAGCGGCGCCCAGGGCTTGCGCCGCAGGATGACAAATCCGGCGAACGCCGCCCGGGTGATCGCGATCTCCGACATCGCCCCTCCCCACTCGCTGCAGCCGCGCAAGGATAGGCATATTCGGCGGCCCGGCGCCACTTTCGCGAGGGGACCCCGCAGGGTAGGACGCAGCCGATGACGGACTCAATTCTCCACATTGTCGGCGGCGGGCTCGCGGGCTCGGAAGCCGCCTGGCAGGCCGCCGAGGCTGGCGCGGCCGTGGTGCTGCACGAGATGCGGCCGGTTCGCGGCACCGACGCGCACCAGACCGACCGGCTGGCCGAGCTGGTCTGTTCCAACTCGTTCCGCGCCGACGACTGGGAAGCCAACGCGGTCGGCCTGCTGCACGCCGAGATGCGTCAGCTAGGCTCGCTGATCCTGCGCTGCGCCGACGCCCATCAGACCCCGGCCGGCGGGGCGCTGGCGGTCGACCGCGACGGCTTCGCCGAGGCCGTCACCCGCGCCATCGCCGCCCATCCCCGGATCCGGATCGAGCGCAGCGAAGTCGCTGGCCTGCCGCCGGCGGACTGGCGCCGCGTGATCATCGCCACCGGGCCCCTCACCTCCCCGGCCCTGGCGGACGGGATCGGCCGGCTGACCGGCGAGGCCGAGCTGTCGTTCTTCGACGCCATCGCGCCGATCGTCCACGCCGAGACCATCGACATGAGCATCGCCTGGCGACAGTCGCGCTACGACAAGGCCGGCCCCGGCGGTGATGCGGCGGCCTACATCAACTGCCCGCTGGACCGGACGCAGTACGAGGCGTTCGTCGACGCCCTGCTGGCGGGGCCCAAGACCCAGTTCAAGGACTGGGAGCACGTGCCCTACTTCGACGGCTGCCTGCCGATCGAGGTGATGGCCGAGCGCGGCCGTGAGACGCTGCGGTTCGGGCCGATGAAGCCGGTGGGCCTCACCAACCCCCACCGGCCGGACGAGAAGGCCTACGCCATCGTGCAACTGCGCCAGGACAACGCGCTGGGCACGCTGTGGAACATGGTCGGTTTCCAGACCAAGCTGAAGCACGCCGCCCAGACCGAGATCTTCCGCACCATACCGGGCCTGCAGAAGGCGGTGTTCGCGAGGCTCGGGGGCCTGCACCGCAACACCTTCATCAATTCGCCCCAGCTGCTGGACAGACAACTGCGCCTGAAGGCCGACCCGCGCCTGCGCTTCGCCGGCCAGATCACCGGCGTCGAGGGCTACGTCGAGAGCGCGGCGATCGGCCTGGTCGCCGGCCGCCTGGCCGCCGCCGAGGCGCTGGGCCACGCCCTGGAGGCCCCGCCACCGACCACGGCGATGGGGGCGCTGGTGGCTCACATCACCGGCGGACACCTCGCCGGCGGCGCTGGCTCGTTCCAGCCGATGAACATCAACTACGGCCTCATGCCCGAAATCGCGGTTCCGGCGCGGTGCGAGGACGGCCGCAAGCTTGGCAAGCGCGACCGCGGCCGGGCGAAGAAGCGGGCGATCGGCGAGCGCGCGCTGGCCGACCTCGCCGCCTGGGCCGCGCCGGCGCTGGTGGCCGCCTAGGTCCGGCCGTGGCGGCCGACGATCCGCCGCTGCTCACCTTCGCGGACGCCGCCGCTTTCGAAATCTGGCTGGCCGGCCAGCCGGCGGGTTCGCGCGGCGAAAATCGCCGAATTGGTCGCCAGGCTCGACCGTGGCGAAGCTTTCCGCCCGCGCCGACGGCGCCGCTCGAATCCGGGTTCCGAATCCGGCACTTGAACCTAGGCCGGGACGGGCGACGAAAGCGCGGCCGCTTCTAGCGCTTCGACCAGGCTCGGGCTTCGCGCGTCCTCGGCGACGACTGCGCCGAGCTTTCGGGCGGCTTCTGCGAAATCCGGCTCCTGCAGTAACCGCTGCGCCGCCGCGCGGATTTCGTCCGCCGTGGCGGCGGCTTCCAGGCTGAGGCCAGCGCCGCGCTCGGTGACGCGGCGGGCGTTGTCGACCTGGTCGCGGCCGTGCGGAATGACCAGCATCGGCAGCCCGGCCGCCAGCGCCCTGATCACCGTGCCGTGCCCGCCGTGGGTGACAACCAGCGACGTCTCCCGCATGATCGCCACATGCGGCGCCCGGGCGACGACGTGGGCGTTCCTGGGCGCGACGAGTTCGCCGGGCTCGATCGTCTCCCCGCAGGTGAGGACGACGCGCACGGGCAGATCGGCCAGGGCGTCGAGCACCCGCTGCAAGACGCCGACATGATCCTGGAAGCTGGTGGAGAAGCCGACCAGCACCTGAGGCCGCGCATCGCCGCCCGGCCACGGCAACTCCCAGGAACCGGCCCAGGACGGATCGTCGATCTGGGGTCCGACATAACGGACGAAGGCGGGCTGCGGCGACCAGGGGAAGTCGAAGGCTTGGCTGGTGGCCATCAGCAGGCTCTGCGCGGCCAGCAGCTGGTCCGCCAGGTGCTCGAGCGGCGTCAGGCCGAGCGCCGCCCGGGCGGCGTTCAGTCCGGACAGGCGGCTGTCGAAGAGCTCGCGGACGTTGCGTGAATGCTCGGCGAGGGCGGCTCGCTCCGCCTCGTCCCGCGGCGGCGCAAGACCCCCGACGAACGGCGGGGCGCCGGCCAGCGGCAGGACGCAGATGTTGGCGGCGAACGCCACGACGGGCTGCTCCAGGCGCTCGCACGCCGCCAGCACGCCCAGCAGCATCTCGAGGCTGACCACCAGGTCGGCGTCTTCGCGGCGCAGCTCGGCGGTAATGTCTTCGGCGTAGGCCAGGGCGGGACCGACGATGATCTCGTCCAGCAGCCGGAACAGGCCGGCCGGCCCTTCCGCCTCCCAGTCGCGGACCAGGTCCGACCCCTTGGACTTGTCCGGCCGGCTGGGCGCCCGGGTCCATGGCACGAAGCGGGCGCCGGCGGCCTCGGCCTCGGGCCGGTTGCAGGCGTCGCTCATGATGCGGACGTCGTGGCCCAGGCGGACCATCCTCTCGGCTGCGTGGATGATCGGCGGCACCGATCCGCCGCCTTCCCAGGTGGCGAAGATCAGTTTCAGGCGGCGCTTGGGGGTAATCATGGCGTGGCGTCTCCGCTTGGGCTTTCCGACCGGATGCTTTCGAGGGCGCCTCTCGCGAGGCGCAGGATCAGGCGCGCGGTCTCGGCGCGCGATCGACCCATGTCGCGGCGCGCGAGCTTCCACACATAGACGTCCATCGCCGCGACCAGCGCGTCGAGCGCGGCCTGCCGGCGTGGCGGCCCGAGTCGATCGAGCCAGGGCGCGGCGACGCTGGCCACCCAGGCGCGGTGTCTCTGGCGGCCGAAGTCCAGCAGCGGCTTCAGCGCGGCGAAGCGCGCCTCCTGGGCCAGCAGGCGCGCGATCAGATCGCCTGAGACCTCGTAGTCGTCGCAGAGATTGCTCACCGCCCGGTCGAAATCGCCGACGGGGACGCTGCGTCGGCCGGTGATGTCGTCGCCCAGCCGCTTGCCCACGGCCTCGAGCAGTCCCTCCTTGCCGCCAAACCGGCGGATGACGGTCTGGACTGTCACGCCGGCGGCGCGCGCAACCTGGTCGAGGGTGATGTCTTCCACCCACGCTTCGCCGATCGCCGCCATGAACGCATCGAGAATGCGTCGCCCGGTCGCCTCGGCCAACTCGGCGCGGGCGGACTGGCGATAGCGGCGCTTCTCGCTGACGGTTTCCAATTTCATGTCGGTTTCGCTAAATCCAAATTGATCGCGTGTCAATTGGAATTAGTTCCATATACATGAATGAAGTCAGAGCCGCCCGGTCGCGATCGCCAGGACCAGGCTCAGGCGCTTGGCGACAGGACCTGGGGATCGACCCCGCAGGTCGTTCCAGGCGAGCCGCGCCGGGAGGGCCGCCGGCAGCGCGGCGACGCTGAGCGAGCGCGCCGTCCGCCGGGCGTCGCGAAGCGCCTCGGCAAGGGGCGGCTGCAGGAACTGCGGCGACGCGCGTCCGGCGCGGCCGAGCAGGGCCAGGCCCCAGGCTCGCCCGGCCGCCGACGTCGCTTCCACTGGGGCGGCCGGATCGAGAATCATCGCGGCCAGCCGCGCGGCCGACCCTTCGACCGCGTCCGACCACGCCAGCGCGGCGGCCGCGTCGAGCGCGATCTCCAGCGCCGCAATCTGCCCGTCGATCATCGCCTCGAGCGGCGCACGCGGCAGGTTCCTGCGTCGCACCGCCTCGCCGAGGGCCGCGGCGACCGGATGACGGCGGACGGGGCCGCCGGCGAAGATCTCGTCCAGCGCCTCGCGCCACCAGGTCAGCCGGATCTCCGCCAGCAGCGAGGTCGACGCCGCCCGGGGCGCGCGGGCCAGTTCGTGGTCGAAGGCGTAGACGGCGAGCACATCGGCCCTCGCCGCCGCATCGGCGATGAAGCGACTGGTCAGCCAGCGGTCGGGATCGACACGGCGGATCAGCTGGTCGAGGTCGTCTCCGTCGTCCGCCTCGGCCAAGCCCTAGCCGAACAGCGTCTGGTACATCGTCATCGACGTCAGCATCGGCAGCGAGAGCAGAACGTTGACCCGCGAGGCCATGCCGGCGATCCGCGCGGACTTGGCCTTGGTGTCGGCGTCCGCTTCGACGATGCCGAGCGCCCGCTTCTGGTTCGGCCAGATCACGCCCCAGACGTTCAGGAACATGATGATCGCCAGCCAGATGCCGATGCTCATCAGCGTGTAGCCGTACTTGTCGGGCGTCAGGCCGCCCATCAGCCCGAAGGTGAAGACGTTCTCGGCGTATTCCTTCCCGCGCAGCGCCGCCTCGCAGATGCCGGCCAGCACCGTGAAGAGAGCGCCCCAGCGGAACCAGAACAGCGCCTCGGGCGTGATGTACTTGCTGATCGCCGGCTTCAGCTCCGCCGGGATGTCAGGCATCTTCCGCGACTGGACGAAGTTGAAATAGTACAGCAGGCCAATCCAGAGGATGCCGAAGAAGACGTGGATCCAGCGGAACACCGCCTGCCAGTAGGCGACGTCGTTGAAATGGTGCGGACTTACCTGAGCGAACGCCACCAGCATGAGCACCGCCAGGACCAGCCCGACGATGATGGTGTTGCGCAGGTTGTTGAGGATCGCCGCCATGTCCCAAGTCCCTCCCGTTTCAGCCCCTCAGGTGAGGGTATAGGGCGTTTCACGGCGCCTGAAAACCGGGCGCCGACGGGGTTCAGATCGCAATCAAGGCGGTGGCGAACAGGCGGCCCTCGGAGGCCAGCACATTGTGCAGCTTGGCGGCGGCGTCGCTGGCCATGAACTCCAGCCCAAGCCCCGCCGCCCGCAGCCCTTCGCGGATCTCGCGCGGCGGCAGCGACTGCGTCCGGCCCGTGCCCAGCAGCACGAACTCCACGGTTGCCGCTGGCGCCGCGATCACGGCGTCGAGGTCGGCGAGCGTCAGCTCGGCGAGGCTTGCCGGACGCCAGTCGCGCGGTTCGTCGGCCACGATCAGCAGCGACCCGGGCCGCCAGACGCCGGCCACCCGAAATCCGCCGCCGCCGAAGCCGTCGATGGCGGGCGGCTCGCGCAAGGCCGTCCTAGCGCCGGGCGGTCTGGAAGCTGATCGCGCTGGCCTCGTCGTCATCGCGTCGGACGCCCCAGAGCAGGATCACCGGCAGGGCGACGTAGATCGATGAGTAGGTCCCGATCAGGATGCCGAACGCCATGGTCGCCGTCAGCGAGAACAGCGCCGAGGCCGGGTTCAGCACCGAGCCGGACAGGGCCAGCAGGGCGGTGGTGCCGGTGATGATGGTCCGGCTCAGCCGCTCGTTTTCCGACAGGTTGATCACCTCGGCCAGCGGCGTGGTCTTGTACTTCCTGAGGTTCTCGCGCAGCCGGTCGAACGAGATCACCTTCTCGTTCATCGAGTAGCCGATCACCGTCAGCAGCGCCGCGATCGAGGTCATCGAAACCTCGATCCGAGTGATCGAAAGGAAGCCGACGGTCAGCACGATGTCGTGGGCCAGCGCCAGGATCGCGCCGAGCCCGAACTGCAGCTGAAAGCGGAACCAGATGTAGAGCAGCGTCAAGCCGAGCGCGACGCCGAGCGCCTCCAGCCCGCCCCAGATCAGCTCGCCGGAGACCTTGGCGCCCACCTCGCTGACGCCGGTGACCTTCAGCCCCGGGACCGCGGTCTGCAGCTTGCCCTGGACGAACGTCGGGGCGGCGTCGGGCGCCTGGCCGGCCACCGACAGGAACTGGATCGCCGCCCCGTTGCCGCCGACCGCCTGCACCTCGGCGTCCTTCGCGCCCATGCCGGCCAGCAGGCCGCGCAGCTGGCCCAGCGGCGCGGGGCCGGGGGTGGAGACCTCCATCTTGGTGCCGCCGACGAAGTCGACGCCGAAGTTCACCTGTTGCGCCGCGATCGAGACACCCGAACCGAGCACCAGCAGCACGGAGAGGACCGCCGCGTAGGGCGCGAGGCCAACGAAGTTGAAGTGGGTCTGGCGCGGGACGAAGTGGATGAAGGGCCAGACGCTCTTGCGGACGCTGCCGGAAATCTGGGGCGTGCTCATGGTCGTTTCCTCACGCAATCGGCAGGGTCTTGGACCGCGTGACGCGGAACCACCAGCCGATCAGCAGCTGGGTGACCAGCACGGCCGAGAACACCGAGGTGACCACGCCGATCGACAGCGTCCAGGCGAAGCCCTTCACCGGCCCGGCGCCGAACGAGAACATGATCAGCGCCGAGATCATCGTGGTGACGTTCGCGTCCAGGATCGAGGTAAGGGCGCGGCGGTAGCCGTGGTCCGCGGCGGCCATGGCGGCGCGCCCGGAATTGGCTTCGTCGCGCATCCGCTCGTAGATCAGCACATTGGCGTCGACCGCGACGGCCATGGTCAGGATCAGGCCGGCGATGCCGGGCAGCGTCAGCGTCGCCTGGGTCATCGACAGCGCGCCGAACATCATCAGGAGGTTCACGACCAGCGCGATCGCGGCGAACACGCCGAACAGGCCGTAGGCCAGGATGATGAAGGCGAAGATCAGCGCCGCGCCGATCGCCAGGCCGGCGACCCCCGCCCGGACCGCGTCGGCGCCCAGGTCGGCCCCCACCGTGCCCTGCTCGATCACCTTCAGCGGGGCCGGCAGCGCGCCGGACTTCAGCAGCAACGCCAGCTGGTTGGCGCTGTCGACGGTGAAGTTGCCGGTGATCTCGCCCTGGCCGCCGATGATCGGATTGATGATCCGCGGCGCCGAGATCACCTTGTTGTCGAGCACGATCGCGAAGCGATGGCCGACGTTCTCGGTGGTCACCTGGCCGAAGCGATGGGCGCCCTGGCCGTTCAGCCGGAACTCGACCACCGCCTCGTTGGTCTGCGGATTGAACCCCTGCTGGGCGTTGGTGAGCATGCCGCCATCGATCGAGACGTGGCGCTTGAGCACGATGAACGCGCCCTTCTGCTCCTCGTCCGGCAGCACCACGTCGTCGGGCGGCACGACCGTGTCGGCGCCCTGCGCCTGCATGGTCTCGTCGACCATCTGAAACGTGAGCTTGGCGGTCTGGCCGATCACGCCCTTGAGCTTCTGCGGGTCGCTCTCGCCCGGGGCCTCGATGGCGATGCGGGCGGCGCCCTGCTGGCGGATGTCGGGCTCCTTGGTGCCCAGGAGGTCGATCCGGCGCCGGATGATCTCGATCGACTGCGCGACCGCGTTGCGCACGCCCTGCTGGACCGCCGCCCCGGTCAGAGCGATCGTGAAGTTGCCAGCCGCGTCATGCTTGACCACCACCTCCCGACCGGCGCCGGGCACCACGCCGCCCACCTTGCCGAGCGCGGTCGCCGCGGCGTCCAGCTGGCTCGGGTCGCCGATCTTCACCGCGACCACGCCGGCCGTGGAATTCAGCCCGGAGAACTGGATCTGGGCGTCGCGCAGCTCCTGGCTGGCTTCTTCCTGCAGATCGTTCAGCCGCTCCTTCTTCAGCGCGTCGGTGTCGACCTCGTAGAGCAGCGAGGAGCCGCCCTGCAGGTCGAGGCCGAGGTTCAGGCGCTGGTGCGGCAGGAAGCTCGGCCACTGCGCCAGAACCTGGTCCGGCAGCACGTTCGGCAGCGAATACAGGATGCCGAAGATGACCGAGGCCAGGACGACGGCGATCTTCCAGCGGGAAAGGGCGAGCATCGGCGGGTCTTGCGCGCCGGATCAGGGCTTGTCGTTGGCGGCGGCCGGCTCGCCGCGGGTCCGGATGTCGTGCACCATGCTCTTGATCATCTTGACCGTGACGTTCTGGGCGATCTCGACGCCGATCTCGTCCTCCTCGACCCGGACCACCTTGCCCAGCATGCCGCTCGACATCACCACCGTGTCGCCGCGCTTGATCGCGGTGATCCGCTTGATGTGCTCCTTCTGGCGCTGCTGCTGTGGCCGGATCAGCATGAAGTAGGCGAAGGCGAGCATCCCGCCGAAGAAGACGATCGAACCGAGCGGCCCGGACAGGAAGTCCTGAATCCCATTGGCGGCGGGGGCCGCGGCGGCCAGGACGAGGGCGGGCAAGAGCGACATTGGGGCTCCGAAAGCGGGGCTGCGGCGGCCAGCCCAGACGGGGGCGCCGAAAAGTTGGCGGAAGCTAGTGACTCGCCCCGGCTTTGGCAATGCGAGCCGCGTGGCTTAGGAAATGGCGATGAACGAAGACGAACGCTCGACCCTGGCGCGGATCGCCGCGGCCCTGGAACGCCTGGCGCCGCCGAGAGCGCCGGCGCCTGACTTCGCCGCCGCGCGGCTGTTCCGCCACGATCCGACCAGCGGCGCCTTCGTGCCCGCGCCGGATTTCGCGCTGCAGATCGACCTGCTGGTCGGCGTCGAGCGTCAGAAGCTGCGCTTCCTGGAGAACCTCCACCGTTTCGCCACCGGCCTGCCCGCCAACCACGTGCTGCTCTGGGGCGTGCGCGGCACCGGCAAGAGCTCGCTGGCCAAGGCCGCGTTCATGGCCGCCGCCGCCGAGCACGTTCGGCTCAAGCTGGTGGAGATCGACCGCGACGACGTCGCCCACCTGCCGGCGCTGTTCGACGAGCTGCGCGAGCGTCACGAGCGGTTCGTGGTGCTGTGCGACGACCTCTCGTTCGAGGAGGGCGCGGCCGCCGCCAAGGCGCTGAAGTCGGCGCTGGAGGGCGGCGTCTCCGGGCCGCCGGCCAACGTGCTGTTCGTCGCCACCTCGAACCGCCGCCACCTGATGCCGCGCGACCACGTCGAGAGCCGGGGCGCCATCGCCGCGGCCGAGGACGCCGAGGAGGAGGTCAGCGTCTCCGACCGCTTTGGGCTGTGGATCGGCTTCCCGCCAATGGACCAGGACGCGTTCCTGGCCGCCGTGCGCGCCTATGCGGTGCGTTTCGACCTGGTCGTCGCCGACCTCGACCGCCGCGCGCTGCAGTGGTCGCAACTGCGCGGCGCCCGCTCCGGCCGGGTGGCCTGGCAGTTCGTGCGCGACCTGGCCGGAGAGCTCGGCAAGCCGCTGCCGCTTTAGCTTTTCTCACGGCCGATGTTTCACGTGAAACCGCGAACGGCCGTAAATAACGGTCCCCCCGCCCTGCCGGCGCGATGAGCCGGCCGCAGCATTTCTATAACCAACGATTTCAAAGACCTCGGCGCCGAAGGGCAGCGCGGGATCATGCGATCCACGCGGATGAGTCGCGGTCAAGTCGGCTCCTCCCCTCGCGGAGTGAGGGGAGGTGGCGTGAGGCGAGCCCGCCAAGGGCGAGACACGCCGGAGGGGAGGTGTCTGCGACTGCGCTCCGTTCGGCGCCGGCGGTCTCCCCTTCGTCGCGCATCGGCCCTGCGGGCCTCGCCAGCGACGCTTCCCCTCGCCTCGCGAGGGGAAGCGCTCCTACCCCAGCGGCAGCACCAGCACCGGGTCGACCGGGCGGGCTTTGTCGGCGGGGGTGGGGGCGTAGCGGACCTCGAAGTGGAGCTCGGGCTCGGTGGCGCCGCCACTGGCGCCCACCGTGCCGACCGACTGGCCCTGGGCGACCTGCTGCTTCATCTGCACGTCGACCTGGTCCAGATGCGCGTAGGCGGTGACCCAGCCATCGGCGTGCTTGATCAGCACCAGGTTGCCGAAGCCCGGCACCTGGTTGCCGGCGTAGACCACCTCGCCGCCGGCGGCGGCCTTCACCACCGTGCCCTGCGAGGCGCGGATGTCGATGCCGTCGTTGCGCCGGCCGACGCCCTGCGGGCCGAACCGGACCAGCATGTCGCCGCGCACCGGCCAGACGAACCGGCCGTGCGCCGCCTGGGCGATGTCGCTGTCTGACATGGCGGCGGCTGCGGCGGCCGGCGGGGGCGGCGCCACATAGCCGTAGGACGGGCGCGGCGTCGGACCGGCCGGCAGCTGACCGTAGGGCCGCACCTGCACCGTCGACGACGGCGCGTAGCCGTGCAGCGGCGTCTCGGTCTGGGTGCGATAGCCGCCCGAGGCGCTGGCGTATTCGCTCTCGCTCCCTGGGCCGCGATCGCGCATCGACGACGGCAGCCCGATTTCCTGCCCGGCGCGGAGCGGCGCGCGGGACGAGAGGTGGTTGAGCTGCGCCAGCTCGTCGACGCCGACCGAGAACCGCCGCGCCACGCCGAAGAGCGTATCGCCGCTGCGCGCCACGTAGGCCTTCGCCACCGGCACCTTCATGATCTGGCCCGGGTGGATCGTGTAGGGCGAGCGAATGTGGTTGGCGTCGATCAGCACATCGCGGGTGGTCGCGAAGGCGCGAGCCAGCGCGTCGAGGTGATCGCCCCGCTGCACCTCGTAGTTCTGGAAGATTCCGGCCGGGGCGTCGACGACGTCGCCGGCGCGGGGGCCGCTGGGCGCGTTGAGCAGCTGGTCTGCCGGGGTCGCTGACGCCTCACGCACCGGCGGCGTGCGAGCGGCCGGCGGGGACGGCGTCTGCTGGTCGTGGACGACCATCTGCGGCGTCATCGCCGACTCGGCGGCGGGGTTCGCGGCCGCCGGCGGCGGGGCGGCGGCCGGCGCGGGCGGCGGCAGCGACGAAGAGACCGGCGCCGTGCTCGTCGCCGTGCTGTCGGGGGCGGTCGCGGGGGTCGCGCCCTGCGTGCTCAGCGAGGCGTATTGCAGCCGGGCGCCATCGGAGCGCGGGCCCCCGAGGCTGGACGCCGACGGACCCGGCGCCGGAAGCGGCTGACTGTCGACCGGGGCGACCGGCGCCGAGAGCGGCGGGCTGCTCGGCTCGGCCGCGTCGCTTGGCGCGGGCGGTGCTGGCGCCAGGGCGGCCGGCGCCGGGCGGACCTCGGCCTCCGAGACCGGATAGGCCGGCCTGGCCATGGCGCGCTGCGCCGGACCGGACGGTTGATCCTCGCTGATCGGGTAGGCTGGGCTCGCGCAGGCGCTCAAAGTCCCGCAAACGAGCGCGGCGATGCCCGCTTCCCGCCAGAGAATCCTCATCGGCGTTTCCTCACTCGCGTCTGCGAACCAGTGGCTGGTTCGTACTTAATCACCGGTTAAGCCCCCCGGTTAAGCTCGTTCAAAGGCCAGGCCGGCCGCGATCCTCCGTCATCATGTCCGTTCACAGTTCCCGCGCCACGCCGTCGAGCAGGGGCACGAAGCGCACTTCGCAGAGGACTTCGGCCACATAGGCCCCCGCGCCGTCGCCGGCGTAGCGCATCAGCTTCTGGACCGGGCCCTTGCCGATCGGAGCGACCAGGACGCCGGCGGGCTTGAGCTGCCGCAGCAGGGTCTTCGGCTCGGACGGCGCCGCCGCCGTGACCAGAATGCGGTCGAAAGGCGCCTGCTCGGGCCAGCCAAGCCCGCCGTCGCCGAACTTGGTGATGATGTTGGTCAGCTGCAGCGTCTCGAACCGGGCCTCGGCCTCGCGCTTCAGCGTGCGGTAGCGCTCGACGCTGTAGACCAGCCGCGCCAGCCGCGACAGCACCGCGGTCTGGTAGCCGGAGCCGGTGCCGATCTCCAGCACTCTGGCCCGGGGTTCCAGGGTCAGCGCCTGGGTCATCAGCCCGACGATGAACGGCTGGCTGATGGTCTGTCCGCAGGCGATCGGCAGGGCCGAATCCTCCCACGAGCGCTCCTTGAACAGGTCCGGCGTGAAGAGGTCGCGGGGGGTGCGCTCGATCGCCGCAAGCACCGCCGGATCGGTCACGCCCTGCGAGCGCAGGGCGAGCACCAGCCGCGCCAGCTGGGTCTCGTGGGTGTCGGCCTGCCGCGCCGGTTCGGTCATGCGCTCGCCCGAAGCTTCGGCGGCGGACCGCCAAGCACCCCTTTTAGGGCGTGAACGGTCGGCATGTGGGTCAAATCGATGTGCAGAGGCGTGACCGAGATCCGCCCGCCCAGCACCGCGGCCAGGTCGGTGCCGTCCGCCACCACCGGCCGGCGGGCGGTGAAGCCCATCCAGAAATAGTCCCGGCCGCGCAGATCGGTGCGCCTCTCGGCCTTCATGTTGTGCATGTCCCGTCGGCCCTGGGTCGTCACTTCGACCGATTCGACCTCGTCCGGTTTGCGGTTCGGAAAGTTGATGTTGATGATCACGTCGTCCGGCCAGCCGGCGTCCAGCAGCCGCTGGATGATGCCCGGCGCGTAGGTTTCCGCAGTATCGTAGCGGGCGAGCTCGTCGTCGTGGAACACCGTCAGCGACTGCGACAGCGCGATCGACGGCACGCCCAGCGCCATGCCCTGGATCGCGCCGGCGACGGTGCCGGACATCGTCACGTCCTCGGCGGTGTTGTGGCCGCGGTTGACGCCGGAGAGCACCAGGTCGGGCTTGGCGTCCTGCATCAGCTCCTCGACCGCCAGCATCACGCAGTCGGTCGGGGTGCCGGAGATCGCGTAGCGCTGCGGCTCGAGCCGCCGGATCCGCAGCGGCTCCGACAGCGTCAACGCCCGGGAGGCCCCCGACTGCTCGTATTCCGGCGCGCAGATCCAGACGTCGTCGCTGAGCCGCCGCGCGATCCGCTCCAGCGCCGCCAGCCCCTCGGCATGGATTCCGTCGTCGTTGGTGAGCAGGATCCTCATGCTGCCTCGCCCTCGCACCTTCCTTCCCTCCCCTTCATGGGGAGGGGCAGACCGCGAAGCGGTCGGGGTGGGGGTGTGAGAGGACGTGCGCGGACCCTGGCGACAATGGCGGAGGCGTCTGACTCCCCCACCCTGCCGACGCTGCGCGTCGGCTGTCCCTCCCCACGAGGGGGAGGGAAGATCGTGGGGCGAACGCTCACCCCTCCCCCCCGATGTGCGTCAGTCCCGGCAGGTAGCGGTGCAGGGCCTGAGGGATGGCGATGCGGCCCTTGTCGTCCTGGTAGTTCTCCATCAGCGCCACCAGGGTGCGGCCGACGGCGAGGCCGGAGCCGTTCAAGGTGTGGACGAAGCGCGTGCCCTTCTCGCCGGCCTTCTTGCAGCGGGCGTCCATGCGGCGGGCCTGGAAGTCGCCGCAGTTGGAGCAGGAGCTGATCTCCCGGTACATGCCCTGGCTCGGCAGCCAGACCTCGATGTCGTAGGTCTTGCGGCTGGAAAACCCCATGTCGCCGGTGCAGAGCAACATCGTGCGGAACGGCAGCTCCAGCCGCTTCAGCACCGCCTCGGCGCAGCCCAGCATCCGCTCGTGCTCGGCCTCGGACTGCTCGGGCGTGGTGATCGAGACCAGCTCGACCTTGTAGAACTGGTGCTGGCGGATCATGCCGCGGGTGTCCTTGCCGGACGCCCCGGCCTCGGAGCGGAAACAGGGCGTCAGCGCGGTCAGCCGCAGCGGCAGCTCCGCCTCGTCGGTGATCTGCTCGCGGACCAGGTTGGTCAGCGCGACCTCGGCGGTGGAGATCAGCCAGCGGTCGTCGGTGGTGCGGAACAGGTCTTCCTCGAACTTCGGCAGCTGGCCCACGCCAAACACCGCCTCGGCGCGCACCAGCAGCGGCGGCGAGACCTCGGTGTAGCCGTTCTCCTGGGTCTGGAAGTCGAGCATGTACTGCCCGAGCGCCCGCTCCAGCCGGGCCAGGTCCTTGCGCAGCACGACGAACCGCGCGCCGGACATCCGGGCGGCCGCCTCGAAATCCATCATCCCAAGCGCGGCGCCGAGATCGACGTGGTCCTTGGGGTGCTCGATCCTGTACGGTTCGCCATAGCGGCGGACCTCGACGTTGCCGTGCTCGTCCGCGCCGGCCGGGACGTCGGCGGCCGGCAGGTTGGGCAGCGCCACCATCAGCAGCTCGAGCTCGGCCTTCGACGCGCCCGCCTCCTGGTCCAGCACCTGGATGCGGTAGCGCAGCTTCTCGGCCTCTTCGATCAGCGCGTTGGCGGCGGCCTCGTCCTTCTTCGCCTTCGCCTGGCCGGTCAGCTTGGCGACTTCGTTGCGCCGGCTCTGCGCCGCCTGCAGCTCGGTCTGAGCGGCGCGCAGCTGCGCATCCAGCCGCAGCAGCTCGGCCGTCTGCGGCGCCAGGCCGCGCGACGCCCAGGCGCGGTCGAACGCCTCGGGATCGTCACGGATGGCCTTGATGTCGTGCATGGCGAGGGCCGGGGCTACGGGGGAAACGCCCCTGTTAAGGCGCGTCGGCGGGGGCCGCAAGGAAGGTTCCCCTCCCCCACAACCTCCCTCCCCCTCGTGGGGAGGGACAGGCCGCGCAGCGGCCAGGGTGGGGCTGTGCGGAGCAATAACGGGCGTCGGCGCGCGGCCCCGCACTCCCCCACCCGACCTCGCTGCGCTCGGCCACCCTCCCCACGAGGGGGAGGGAGGGGGTCAGTGGGAGATTAGGCTGCCGCCGCGTCGTCCTTCGCCCGCCGCCACTCGATCAGCTGCACGCAGAGGATCGAGGCGAAGTAGAGCAGGCAGATCGGCAGGGCGAGCGAGAGCATGCTGATCGGATCTGGCGGCGTGACCACCGCCGCCACCGCGAACACGCCGACGACCGCGTAGCGCCAGCCCGAGCGCAGCATGCTGGCGGAGACGACACCGGCCATGCCCAGCAGGCTCAGCACCACCGGCAGCTGGAAGCAGAGGCCGAACGCCAGCACCAGGGTGGTCACCAGCGACATGTAGTCGGAGAGCTTCGGCAGCAGCTCGACCGAGACCTCGCCCGGTCCGCCGCCCAGGATCTGCTGGTTCAGCGAAAACCAGAGCACGAACGGCAGCATCACGTAGTAGACCAGCGCCGCGCCCATCAGGAACAGCACCGGCGAGGCGATCAGGAACGGCAGGAAGGCCTTGCGTTCGCGCCGATAGAGGCCAGGCGCGACGAAGCGGTAGAGCTGCCAGGCCAGCACAGGGAAGCTGACAACGATGGCGCCGAAGCCGGCCAGCTTCACCTTGCCGAAGAACACCTCCAGCGGCTGGGTGGAGATGAACTTCATGTGCCCGACCACGTGCTGGCCCAAGAGCGCCTGCAGCATCTGCAGGCTGCCCATGTCGCCGCCGCCGCCCTTGCGCGCCTCCGCCAGGCTCTCGGCGATCGCGAACGGGTGCAGCAGGAAACGGATCAGCGGCGTGGCGAAGATGAACGTCGCGAAGAACCCGATCGCGAGCGCCGCGGCGCAGACGATCAGCCGCCGCCGCAGCTCGACCAGGTGCTCCATCAGGGGCGCACGCGACGCCTCGATCTCGGCTTCGTCGTCGACGGCGGTCACGGGGTCGGGACCTTGGGCCCGGTCTCGGTGGGGACTGACGGCGCGGGCTCAGGGGCGGCTTCGGACGTGACCCCTGGCGGGGCCGCAGCGGCCGCTTCGGTCGGCGACGCCTCGGCGGTCAGTGCGGCATTGGCGCTGGCGAGGTCACCCTTGATGTCGGAGACCACGTCCTGCGCGCCCATGGCTTGGGCCGCGTAGTCCAGCGGGCGTGTGGTGCGCAGCGCCTCGACCTCGCGCCGCAGCTCATCCAGCTCCGACTGTCGCGCCAGTTCGTCGAACGAGGCGCGAAACTCGGCCGCCATGCCGCGCACCCGCGCCATGAACTGGCCGACCTTGCGCATCAGCACCGGCAGGTCCTTGGGCCCGACGACCATGAGCGCCACCGCGCCGACGATCACGAAATCGAGGAGCCGGCCTTCGGGAAACATCGATCGGGTTGGCCCTGTTCAGGAGGCGCCGACCGCGCCCAAGGCCGTCGGCTCGTATGAGGCTAGCGGACGACCGGATCCTTTTCCGGCGCGGGGGCCGGCAGCGGCTGCGCCGCGGCCTCGGCCGGCTTCTCGTCCTCGCCTTTCAGGCCGTCGCGGAAGGCGCGCACGCCCTTGGCGGCATCGCCCATGATGCTGGAGAGCTTGCCGCGGCCGCCGAAAAGCAACAGCGCGATGGCGCCGAGGATGATCCAGTGGATGGGGCCGAACGTGCCCATGGGTCGTCTCCAAATCGTCGCCGGCTCGGCGGTTTCAGCGCCGCGCCGACGCGCAAGTCCTTCAGGTTCATATAGGCCCTGGGCGGGCCTTAAGCCAACAAGCCGGCCTGAGACGTCACGCCTCGGGGGGTTCCGGGCCCAGGAAGTCGGTGTGGAACTCGCCCGCCGCCTCCTCGTCCAGCGGGTCGTCGTCGCCCGCCGCGGCCGACGGATCGGGCACGGCGAAGTCCGGCGGCAGGTCGAGGTCCAAGAGGCCGGCGGCCTTCATCTCCGCGGCGCCCGGCAGGTCCGCCAGGCTGGCGAGGCCGAAGTGCTCGAGGAACGCGTCGGTGGTGGCGTAGGTGACCGGACGGCCGGGGTGCGGCGCCGGCCGCGGGGCCGCACGAAGCCGATCTCCAGCAGCACGTCGAGCGTGCCGCGGCTGGCCTGCACGCCGCGGATCGCCTCGATCTCGGCCCGGGTCACCGGCTGGTGGTAGGCGACGATCGCCAGCGTCTCCTGGGCGGCGCGGGAGAGCCGGCGCGGCTCCTGTCGCTCCAGCGTCATCAGGTACGCCAGGTCGTCCGCGGTCTGGAACCGCCAGCGGCCCGCGACCTCGACCAGGCTCACGCCACGGGTTGCGTAGATCGTTTGGAGCGCTTCGAGGCCCGCGGCGACATCAGCGCCCTCCGGCAGTCGGCCCGCCAGATCTTTCAGGCTCAAGGGTTCGGCCGCCGCAAACAACAACGCCTCCAGCATGCGCTCCACCTCCCCTCCCCCTTGCGGGGAGGGGTCGGGGGTGGGGGTGACTTCTGGGTCCAAGACGTTGGCCAACGTCGCGATATTCCCGTCCGGCATCTAGCTTACACCCCCACCCCTAGCCCCTCCCCGCAGGGGGGAGGGGGACGCGTTTGCGCTGCCGAAGATAAATCTCGGAGAAGTGCTCCAGCTGGCGCGCCTCGAGGTCTCCCTCTCGCACCAGCTCCAGCGTCGCCGACAGCGTCGAGGCGACGAACGACGCGCGGCTCGGGCCGCCGCCGGTCGCCTCCAGTGGGGCCAAGCCGGTGAGCGGCGTCCAGCGCTGCAGCTCCGGCAGCATCCCGCGCAGCCGCTCGCGGGCGTCCTCAAGCGGATAGGCCTGCGACGGGGCGGGTGAGTAGCGGCGCAGGACGTCGCGTTTGCGCTGGCTGACATAGGCGTCCATCAACTCGTAGAGGTCACCGGCGATGCGCGAGGACGAGACGATGGTCGCCTCCTCCGGGTCGCCGCGGCCAAACACGTCGCGCTGCAGGACCGGCCCGCCGAGCAGCGCCTCGGCCGCCTTGCGCATGGCGTCGAGCTTGGCGAGGCGGAAGGCCAGGTGCTGGGCCGCCTCGTCCGCCGGCAGCTCGTCCGGCCCGCCGCGCTCCGGCTTCGGCAGCAGCAGGCGCGACTTCAGCCACGCCAGCCACGCCGCCATCACCAGGTAGTCGGCGGCCAGCGAAAAGCGCCGGCGGCGCGCCTCGCGGACGAAGGCCAGGTACTGGTCGGCCAGCTTGGCGATCGAGACCTGCAGCAGGTCGACCTTCTGCGCCCGCGCCAGCGCCAGCAGCACGTCGAGCGGGCCCTCGTAGGCGTCGAGATCGACGATCAGCGCCTCGCCGGTCTGCACCGCCTCGCGGGTGGCCTCGAAATCGAGGTCGGGCTGGAACGCCTCGCTCATCGGACAGACGCCCCCTCCACCACCGGGATGCGCCCGGCGGTCCCCCTCCCCCGCTGCGCGGGGCAGGAGCGAAGCACTCCACTCCTGCCCCGTGTAGCGAAGCGGAACGGGGGAGGTGGCGCGGCGCACGGAGTGCGACGTGACGGAGGGGGCGAAACGACGCTCACGCCGCCCACCGCCCTTCGAACGCGGCGGCGAAGCGGGCGCGGCCGGCCTCGACGTCGAACGGCTCCGGCGACTTGGCCAGCCGGCCGAGCGCGGCTCTGGCGCGGCGCGCCGCGGCGCCGGCGAGCGGTCTGGCCCCCTTCGCCACCGCGGTCATTTCCGCCATATGGCCGTTGCAGTGCAGGACGACGTCGCAGCCGGCGGCCAGCGCATCCCAGGCGCGTTCCTCGAAGCCGCCGCTCAGCGCCTTCATCGACAGGTCGTCGGTCAGCAGCAGGCCGTCGAAGCCGATCTCGCCGCGGATCACCTGGCGGATCACCCGGCGAGACGTCGTGGCGGGGCGATCAGGATCGAGGGCGGTGAACACCACGTGCGCGGTCATCGCCATCGGCATGTCGGAGTTGACCAGGAACGGCGCGAAATCGCGCGCCGCCAGCGCAGCATGAGGCGCCTCCACCACCGGCAGGTTCAGGTGGCTGTCGGCGTGGGAGCGGCCATGGCCGGGGATGTGCTTCATCACCGGCAGAACCCCGCCGGCGATCAGGCCCTCGGCGGCGGCGCGGCCCAGCAGCGCCACCTCGTCCGCGGTCTGGCCGTAGGCGCGGTCGCCGATGATGTCGTGGGCGCCGGGCTCGGGCACGTCGAGCACCGGCAGGCAGTCGACGTTGACGCCCACCGCGGCCAGGTCGTGCGCCATCAGCCGGGCGCCGAGGCGGACGATCTCGCGCCGCAAGCAGCGGGTCGCCCGCCGCCAGCTCGCCATAGGCGCGGCCGGGCGGATAGCGGGTCCAGTTCGGCGGCCCCAGCCGCTGCACGCGGCCGCCCTCCTGGTCGATCAGCACCGGGGCGCCGGCGTCGCCGATCGTCTCGCGCAGCGCCGCGGTCAGAGCGCGGAGCTGGTCCGGCGTCTCGACGTTGCGCCGGAACAGGATGAAGCCCCAGGGCCGCACCTCGCGAAAGAAGGCGTCCTCCTCGCCGGAGAGCGTCGGCCCGGCGCAGCCGAAGATGGCGGCCAGCCGGCTCACTTGACGAAGCACGCCTTCCCGGCCGCCTTCAGCTTGTCGCAGAACGCCTGCGCGGCGTCGTGGCTGGCGAACCCGGTGACGTAGGCGCGGTAGAGCGTCTTGCCGTCCTTGGCGACGGCCTCGACCTTGCGCCCTTTGCCGGCCATGGCGGCGGGCGCGAGCGCGGCGACGTCATGCCAGCCTTTTTCCGCCAGCTCCGAGGACGAGAAGGCCCCGATCTGCACCCAGCCGCTCGCCGCGGCTGGCGCGATCTCTGGCGCGGTGTCCGGCGCCGGCGGCGTGACGGTCGGCGGCCTGGCCGCAGGCTTCGGCGCGGGCTTGGCCGCTGGCTTCTGGGCCATCGCGTCGTCGGTCAGGCTGGCGATCGTCACCGGCTTGGCCGGGGGCCGCAGCGGCGATGGCGGCGCTGCGGTGGCCGGCGCGGGCGGCGGCAGCGCGGTGGCGGTCGTCGGCTGCACCGGCAGGGGCCGCGGCAAGGGTTGTTCGGGCGGCGGCGCGAAGGCGGTGTTGGCGGCGACCATGTTGCTCGCGTCGACCTTGTCGACGGTCAGTCTCGGCGGCATGGCGTTGGCGTCGTCGGGCGGCGCCGGGGTCTTGATCTGCGCCAGCGGCGCGCCGACGGCGGCTGGCGCCTCGCCCTTCTGGCGCACGCCGCCGCGATAGAGCAGGAACACCCCGCCGATGATCGCCAGCAGCACCACGCCGCTGATGATCAGGGTCACCGGGGCCGGGCCGCCGGAGCGCACCGGTTCGCGCGGATCGAACGAAAGGCGATCGGAGGGCGGGGTGTAGGGGCCGTGCTCGGGGTCTGACATGTAAGGGCGCTCCGCGAATCACGCGCGTCTGGCCAGTCTACTAGAGCCCGCCCCCCTTAGCCTTCAGCGCCGAGCCAATTCAGCCGAGCGTGTCCAGCTGGAACAGCTTGCGGTGCTCCTCGATGGCGAACCGGTCGGTCATGCCGGCGATGTAGTCGCAGGCCAGACGTGCGCGGCCCGCCTCGTCCGCCGCCTGACCGATCAATCCCCAGTCGTTCGGCATCACGTCGGGCTCGCGCAAGAAAAGCTGGAACATCTCGGCCAGAATGCGGCGCGCCTGGCTGCGCGTGCGGTTGACCCGCCAGTGACGGTACATCCGCTCGTAGAGGAAGGCGCGAAGGCGGGAGAGGTCCTGATTCATCGCCGGCGAGAACGCCACCAGCGCCTTGCCGAGACCCCGCACCTCCTGGACGGACTTCACCTTGCCGGCTTCGGCCCGCCGCGCCGTCTCGGCCATCACGTCGTCGACCATCGCGCCGATCATCCGCCGCACCGCCTCGAGCCGCGTCAGCCGGTCGCCGAGGTCCGGATAGTCGCCCCGCACCGAATGCATGATCGGGCCGATCAGCGGCACGTCGTCGAGCTCGGCCATGCTGAACACGCCGGCCTGCACCCCGTCGTCGACGTCGTGGTTGTTGTAGGCGATGTCGTCGGCGATCGCCGCGACCTGGGCCTCGGCGGAGGCCCAGCCGCCGAGGTCGAGCGGATAGGCCGCGTCGAACTCGACGACCGACTTCCAGGCTGGCTGCTCCAAGAGGCCGCTGACCGGGCCGTTGTGCTTCACCACCCCCTCCAGCGTCTCCCAGGTGAGGTTCAGGCCCGGAAAGCTCGGATAGCGGGTCTCGAGCTCGGTGATCACCCGGAAGGTCTGGACGTTGTGGTCGAAGCCGCCGAGCCCGGCCATCTGCGTCGCCAGCTCGTCCTCGCCGGCGTGGCCGAACGGCGGGTGGCCGATGTCGTGGGCCAGCGCAATGGTCTCGGCCAGGTCCGCGTCCAGCCCCATCGCCGCGGCCAGCGAGCGGGCGATCTGCGCCACCTCCAGCGAGTGCGTCAGCCGGGTGCGGTAGAGGTCGCCTTCGTGGGCGACGAACACCTGGGTCTTCTCCTTCAGCCGCCGGAACGCCGAGGTGTGGATGATGCGGTCGCGGTCACGGGCGAACGGCGTGCGGGTGCGGCTCTCCGGCTCCGGGTAGCGGCGGCCCCGCGAGGCGCGCCAGTCCTCGGCGAAGGGCGCGCGCTGGCGGCTCTTCACATCGCCGGCCATGTTCGCCCCTTTGCCCGAATCGCAATCGGCTTCTCATATAAGGGAGCTAACGAAACCCAAAACCATGACCCAAGCCGCCGTCACCCTTTCCAGCGCCGCCGCCCGCCGGCTGAAGGCCATCTCCGCCGAGGAGGGCCGCACGATGATGCTGCGCGTCGCCGTCGAAGGCGGCGGCTGCTCGGGCTTCCAGTACAAGTTCGACCTTGTCGACGCCGCCGAGGCCGACGACCTGCGGGTCGAGCGCGACGGCGCCGCGGCGCTGGTGGACGTGGTCTCGCTGGCGCTGCTGAACGGCTCGGAGATCGACTTCGCCGACGAACTCGCCGCCGCCGAGTTCCGGGTGAAGAACCCGAACGCCAAGTCCAGCTGCGGCTGCGGGGTGAGCTTCTCGATCTGACAACGGGCGCGTCTTCCCCGGCTCTCCCCCGCGAAAGCGGGGGCCCAGGCTTTTTCTGGAATCCGCTGCGCCTGACGAATAAAACGCCTGGATCCCCGCGTTCGCGGGGAAGAGCGGAAGGTGAGCGTGGCCCGATCGATCGACTGGTACGACGCCAACGCCGACGCGTTCGTCGCCCGCACGTTTGGACCGGGCATGGATGACGACCGGGCGAAGTTCCTGGCGCATGTGCCTGACGGCGGGGCGGTTCTCGACGCCGGCTGCGGTTCAGGGCGCGACGCGCTGGCGTTTCTGAAGGCTGGCTACATAGTCGGCGCGTTCGACGGATCGGCGAAGCTCGCGGCGATCGCAAGCGCCAACACCGGACTGCCCGTCCGCCACATGACCTTCGCGCAAATGGACTGGGATGCCGCGTTCGACGGCGTCTGGGCCTGCGCCAGCCTGCTGCACCTGCCCGGCGCCGAACTGCCCGCGACCTTCGGCCGGATTCGCCGGGCGGTGCGGCCCGGCGGGGTGTTCTACGCCTCGTTCAAGGAGGGAACGCGAGGAGCGGATCGCGAACGGTCGTCACTTCACCGACCTGGAACTTGCCCGCGGCTGCGGGACCTGCTCGTCGAGGCTGGCTTCGAGCCGATCGAACTCTGGAGCTCGGCCGACGGCCGGGCCGACCACGCCGGCGAGAGCTGGGTGTCAGCAGTCGCCCGCCGCCCCCTTGGATGACCCGCCGACGCGCGCTTAACTGGCGGCCATGAAGATCGCCACCTGGAACGTCAATTCGGTCAACGCGCGGCTGGAGACGGTGCTCGCCTGGTTTCGCGGGGCCCAGCCCGACGTCGCCTGCCTGCAGGAGATCAAGTGCGTCGACGAGAAGTTCCCGTTCGAAGCCTTTGAAAGCCTTGGCTACAACGCGGCCGTCCACGGCCAGAAGAGCTACAACGGCGTCGCCCTGCTCTCGAAGACCCCGCTGGAGGACGTGCGCAAGGGCCTGCCCGGCGAGGACGGCGACGACCACGCCCGCTACATCGAGGCGGTGGTCTCGGGCCCCGATCCGGTGCGGGTGGCCTCGATCTATCTGCCCAACGGCAATCCGATCGGCACCGACAAGTTCGCCTACAAGCTGCGCTGGATGGACCGCCTCGCGCGCCACGCCACCGAGCTGCTGGCGCTGGAGGAGCCGCTGGCGCTCTGCGGCGACTACAACGTGATCCCGGAGCCCGAGGACGCCGACAACCCCGCCTCGTGGTTGGGCGACGCCCTGTTCCAGCCGGAGACCCGTGCGGCGTTCCGGCGGCTGAGATGGCTCGGCCTCACTGAGGCCTATACGGAGGTCGACGGCACGCCCGGCGGCTACACCTTCTGGGATTACCAGGCCGGCGCCTGGCAGCGGAACCACGGCATCCGCATCGACCACGTCCTGCTCTCGCCGCAGGCCGCCGATCGGCTGGCCGGCGTCACCATCCACCGCAACGCCCGGGCGATGGACAAACCCTCCGACCACGTGCCGGTGGTGGCCGAGCTGGCGATGGACGGGGTCTGAGGACGCCGCCAAACCTGCGCCTTCGCGTCAGCCGAGACTCCCCCTACCCTCTGCGTCATGAGCGAGTGGCTGCGGCTCGTCGTGCTGATCGGCCTGGGCGGCGTCGGGGTGACGCTGCTGGCGATGGGCCTTGCCCGCTACCTGGCCGAGGACCAGCGGCTGGCGCGGGTGTTCCGCCAGGGCCTGGACACCCGGCCCGACGCCGCCCTGATCGGCCACGGGTCGGGTCGCGGCGTCGCGCTCAGCCTGGCTGCGCGCCGGATCGTCACCGTCTGGGACGGCGGCGGCTGGCACATGGTCTATGCGCTGGATGAGCTGCTGGGGGCCGAACTCGACCTGGACGGCGAGATCGCGGCGCGGGCGATGCGCGGCGAACCGCGGCGGCTGCTGGACCGCTCGACCGGCGCCGAGCACGAAGTGCGACTGCGCCTGCTGTTCGACGAGCCCAGCCATCCCGACTTCGAGCTCGTGCTCTGGCCGGCCAAGCTCGGGCGCGGCGCCCCGACCCGGCCGCGCGAGGCGGTCTCGGAGGCCAATCGCTGGATCGCCCGCGTCGAGGCGCTGCTGCGCCGGACGGGCGGCGCGCTGGCCCTGGCTCAGCCGCCAGCGGTGGCGCGGCCCGCGGCGGCGGCCGCCGAGGCCGGCGCGTTGTTCGAGGACGAGGAGGACGAAGACGAGGACGAACTGGCCGATTGATCTGACGCAATTGACAGGGGCCCGGCGCGGCTCATGCTCGCGCCTAGGCAAGGGAGCGATGCGATGATCGTCCTGGCCGCCGCGGCGGCGGCGTTCCTGCTAATCCACTTCATTGTCAGTGGCACGCGGCTGCGCGACGCGATCACCGCCCGGATCGGCGAGGGGCCTTACATGGGCCTGTTCTCGCTCGCCAGCGTCGCCGCGCTGACCTGGATGGGGTTCGCCTACGCCGCGGCGCGCCATGGCCCGGACCCGGTCTGGTGGGCGGCGACGCCCGCCACCAAGTGGATCCAGCTCGGCGTGACCTTCGTCGCCTTCCTGCTCGCCGTCCCCGGCCTGCTGACGCCGAACCCGACCAGCGTCCGCCAGGAGGCGACGCTCGAGCGGCCCGACGTGGTGAAAGGCATGCTTCGCGTCACCCGCCATCCGTTCCTCAGCGGCGTCGCGCTCTGGGCGGCCGGCCACATGCTGGTCAATGGCGACCTCGCCAGCCTGATCCTGTTCGGGGCCTTGCTGATTCTCGCGATCTTCGGCCCGCTCAGCATCGACGCCAAACGCCGCCGCGCGTTGGGCGCGAAGTGGGAGGCCTTCGCCGCCCAGACCTCGGCGATTCCGTTCGCGGCGATCCTGCAGGGGCGCCAGCGCCTGACGGTCGGCGACATCGACTGGTGGCGGCTCGCGGTGGGCGTTATGGTCTGGGGCGCGATGGTCTGGGCGCACCAGCTGATCTTCGGCGTCTCGCCCTTCCCGGGGCGCTGATCGCGGCGTCAGCCCAGGCGCGGAGACCAGGGCGGTTCGCTGGGAGTGGTGATCGCGGCGAGCGTGATGTTCAGCGGAGGTCGGCGCCACGCGGACCCGTCCAGCGAGCCAAGCGCGCGCGATCACGTCGGATAGAGCGTCACGCTTTCGGCGACCGAGTTGGCCACGTGTTCCTTGCTGATGATGCCGGCCACATCTTCTCCGTGAGGTATGCCGCCGCCTCGAACGACCACCGCCATGATCGCGCCTTTGCGCCACATGCGGTTGATCACGTCGAACGCGACCGCGTCCTCGCCGACGACCGTGAAGTTGCGGCTGGCGACATCGCCGAGGGTGATCCCGGTATGGGCGCCGGCAAGGCCGCGCCGCAGGCCGGTGTTGACCCGGATAACCCCGAAGATCCGGCCCTTATCCGTGACCACCACGTGGCGCAGCCGCCCTTCAAGGCCGTGGGCGCTGAGGAACTGATCGAAGCTGGCTTCCCGGGGCAGCACCAGCACATCCGCATCCATCACCTCTCTGGCGCGGCGGACCAGGAACATGTTGGCGTGGCGCGCCTTGGGGATGTCCTGACCGCGCCGGACAAGCTTGAGGGTGTAGATGGTCTCGCGCGAGAACATCCGGCGCACGCCCACGCTCATCGCCACGGCGACGATCATCGGCATGATGATGTCGTAGCTGAGCGTCATCTCGAACACCATCACCACGGCGGTCATCACCGCGCCGGTGCCGCCGCCGACCATCGCGCCCATGCCGACCATGGCGAACGCGGGCACACTGAGAGGTGGGATCACGCCGGCGGCGTTCACGGCTGCGGCGAACGCGCCGCCAAGTGTCGCGCCCATGAAGAGGGACGGTGAGAATATGCCGCCGGACGAGCCGGAGCCGAGGCTCAGCGACGTGGCCAGCAGCTTGCCCGCGAACAGCAACGCCAGGAACCAGGCGACGCCCTGGCCGCCGGTCAGGATCGACTGGACGGTGGCGTATCCTACGCCGTCGACGAAGTACTGACCGAAGCCGAGGAAGAGGGCGTACATCAAGACGCCCATCAGCAGCATACCCAGGATGTGTCGCAGGTAGCGCGAGGGGATTCTGTCGAACGCATCCTCGAACAGGTGGAGGCCGCGGATGAAACCAGCGGCGGCGACGCCGACCACGGCGCCCAGCGCGGCGTAAAGCAGGAGGACGATGAGGCCGCCGGCGTTCGCGGCCATCGGCGCCAGCGCCGGGACCAGGAACGCGGGCTGATCGCCGATGAACCAGCGGCCGACGAACGTGGCCGCGCCGGTCGCGATCGCGACCGGCAGGAAGCTGGAGACGCCAACCTCGGGCAGCATCAGCTCGATCGCGAACATGACCCCGCCAATCGGGGTGTTGAACGTCGCGGCGATGCCGGCCCCGGCGCCGGCGGCCACCAGCACGATGCGCTGGCTGGCGGGCATGTTGATGATCTGGCCGAGGGTCGATCCCAGCGCCGAGCCGATCTGGATGATCGGCCCCTCGCGTCCCACCGACGAGCCCGTGCCGATGGCGATCGCCGAAGCCAGCGACTTCACCAGCGCGACGACCGGCCGGATCTTCCCTCCCTTGTAGTAGATCGCATCCATCACTTCGGGCACGCCGTGCCCCTTGGCCTCGGGCGCGAAGTTGCTGACGAGGAATGTGACGAGGATGCCGCCGACGACCGGGACCAGGATCACCAGCGCACCCCACGGCGCCGCGCCGGTGAAGATGTTGGCGTCGTAGCGATAAGAGAGGCGTCCGGCGAAAGCGAAGTTGTGCACGAAGCCGATGAGGTCGCGGAACGCCACGGCGCCCAGCCCTGTCACCAAGCCGACCGCCAGGGCCACCAGGGACAGACGCGTGAGAGCGAGTCGCCGGCCCTCCTCCAGCGCCGCACGGGCTGCTTTCGGCTCTGGCGTCTCGGCCGAAGACCGCAATGCAGGGCTCGTCGCAGGACTCACTTGGGGGCTCCGGAATGGCTGAGGTCTAGCGCCGCTTAAGCGTTCCAGCCAACTCGCGAAAGATCATGTGATGACATGAATGTGGGAACCCGACGCGACCAGCTCGGTTCACGCTGAAGGGGGTGAGGCGTGTCCGAGCCCATCGGACGCCGAGGATCGAATCGATCGATGGCAGATGCGGGTGTCGCGGCGGTTGCTCTCGAGGCGCCGCGCCGGCGCGACTTCATCTTCATCATGACCGGCGCCATGGCGGCGGGCGGAGCCGCGGCGGTGGCCTGGCCGTTCATCGACCAGATGAACCCGGCTGCGGACACCCTGGCCACGTCCAGCATCGAGTACGAGTACACGAAGGTCGCCCTCGGACAGCAGGTCTCGGTGCTCTGGCGCAAGCAGCCGGTCTTCATCCGCCACCGCACGCCCGCCGAGATCGCCGCCGCCGTCGCCGACGACAGCGCGCCGATGCGCGACCCCGCCACCGACGCGAGTCGGCACAAGCCGGGGATGTCGGAATGGCTGATCGTGATCGGGGTCTGCACCCATCTCGGCTGCATCCCGATCTTCGGCCAGGGCGAATGGAAGGGCTGGTTCTGTCCCTGCCACGGCTCGCAGTACGACACCTCAGGACGCATCCGCAAAGGCCCTGCGCCGAAGAACCTCTACCTGCCGGACTACAGCTTCGAGTTCGGGCGGCAAGGTGAAGATCGGCTGATCGCAGTCGCCCTTGCGGCGACGCGCTTCGCCTCGGCGATCCCGACCGTTCGGGACCGTCAGTGGCGGGCGCGACGCTGCGACGCCAGCGTCGGGCGTCTGGAAGCGGGCGCCTCCCGTTCGTGCGCCGCCCGGGGGCGCTGCGACGGCGGGAACGGATAGTCCGGAAGGGTCAGCCGGTCGGTGATCTCGCGGCCGACGGCGAGCTTCGAGAGACCGGGGATGCGGAGCGACTGGATCACCTGGTTGCGGAACCAGAGGCCGAAGCGGGTTCGGGGCGCGAGGGCTCCCGCGAAGCGGGCCGCGCCGCTCTGCTTGATCGCGATGTAGGGACGCAGCAGGTGTTCGTACGCCGCCAGGCCGCGCGGGATGTCTCCGCCCGCGAGCTCGCCGGCGAGCACATAGGCGGCCACCATGGCGAGCGCCGAGCCCTGGCCCGCCAGCAGCGAGACGCAGAACGCCGCGTCGCCGATCAGCGCCACCCGACCGTTGGACCAGGCCGGCGCGACGATCTGGCTGACGCGGTCGAGGTAGAGTTCGTCGGCCTGGTCGAGGGCGCGCAGGATCGCCGCCGTCTCCCAGGCGTCTTCGCCGTAGAGCGAGGCCAGCAGCGCCTTCTGGGCGGCCGGGCTCTCCGGCAGATCGCCCGCGAACGCGAACACGAACAGGAAGAGCGAGCGGTCGCCGCTTAGGGTGAACCGGCCGAGCATGCGGCCGGGCCGGCCGTACATCATGTAGACATCGGGGTCCCGCGGCCGGTAGCCCTCGGCCTGGAACGCGGCGACGACATAGCCCAGCGGCTTCTCGAACCGCTCGTCCGGTCCGAAGGCGAGCCGGCGGACCTGCGAATGCAGGCCATCGGCGCCGATCACCAGGTCGAACCGGCGAGCGGCGGCCCGGCGAAAGCGCACGTCGACCCCGCCCTCGTCCTGCGCCAGAGCGACGATCTCGTCATCGAACAGGACTTCGGTCGCGGGCGCCGACTTGGCGTAGATCAGCCGCGAGAGGTCGCTGCGCGCCAGCGTGACGTAGCGACTGCCGGCCAGCTCATCGAAGACGCTCGTGCCGAAGCCGGCGAGCTTTTGCCCCGCATCGCCGACAACCCGAAGCTCGCGGGCATGATAGCCGACGCGCTCGATATCGGGCAGCAGCCCCATCCGCTCCGCGAGATCATAGCCAAGACCCCAGAAGTCGATCACGTAGCCGCCGGCGCGCAGAGCCGGCGCGCGCTCGACGATCACGGTCTTCCACCCGGCGGCGTTCAACCAGTAGGCCGCGGCCGGACCCGCCACCCCCGCGCCCGAGATCAGCGCCGATTTCAAGGCCAGGGTCCTCCTCGCCCGGATTGCCGCGATGAGCGGATATCATGACGGGATATATGAGACGCGGAACGATTGCTCCAGCAAGGGCTTGGCGTCGGATGTCAGCCCAGCGCGAAATCCATCGCCGCCCTGGCGTGGAGTTCGGCCGTGTCGAAGGTCGGGACGGCGACGTCGTCCGGCTTCAGCAACAGGCCGAACTCGGTGCAGCCGAGGATCACCGCGTCGGCGCCCTCGCCTCTGACCGCGCTCTCGATCATCGCCACCATCGCCGCCTTGGACGACAGCTTGAAGCGCCCCTGCACCAGCTCGTCGAAGACGATCGACTGCAGCTTGATGCGGTCCGCCTCGGCCGGGATCAGCGCCTCGACCCCATCGCGGCGCAGGCGTTCGCGGTAGAACGGTTGCTCCATGGTGTAGCGCGTCGCCAGCAGCAGCGGGCGGCGCACGCCGGCGGCGGTGATCGCCCGGGCGGCTGCCTCGGCCACGTGGATCAGCGGAATCGAGATGCTGGCGGCCACGTCGCCGGCCATCAGGTGCATGGTGTTGGCGCAGATCACGATGGCTTCGGCGCCGGCCCGCTCGAGCCGCCGCGCCGCGTCCACCATCACCGCGGTGGCTTCGTCCCAGAGCCCGGCCGACTGCATCCGCGCGATCGGGGCGAAATCGACCGAGACCATCACCAGGCTGGCTGAATGCTGGCCGCCCAGGCGCTCGCGGGCGATGCGGTTGAGGAACTGGTAGTAGAGCGTCGTGCTCTCCCAGCTCATGCCGCCGATCAGGCCCAGGGTCTTCATGCGCCCAACGTCTTCATGCGCCCGACGTCTTCATGCCGCTTTGAACTCGTCGATGATGGTGAACACCTGCTCGATGTTGTGGGCCACGCCCTCGACCCGCGCGCGGTCGACCAGAGTCGAGAACATGCTCCCGATCTCGAACCTGTCGCCGCATTCGAGGGCGATCAGCAGCTCGCTCTGGCTGAACGCGCAGCGGATCTGGCCTCCGGCGTAGGAGCTCTCGAGGTCGACCAGCTGCTGCATGAAGACCGGCGTCAGGATCTCGCGCAACTCCACCTGGTCCGAGGCGAACACCGCGAACGCCTTGTTGAACGCCGGATCCTCGAGCCCGACGGATTCGAGGCCGGGTGGGCGCTCGAAGCTCTTGAACCAGCCGCCGCTGTTGCGCAGCACCACCGTGGTCGAGGCCAGGCGCCGCGGCGTCGCCAGGCGGAACAACTGGCCCTGGAACACCAGCCGCCGGCTCTTGCCAGAACCGCGGTGCAAGGTCGCTTCGCAGATCGTGAAGTCCACCTCGCCGCGCCGACCGGTGAAAAAGTCCGAGAACGCCTTGTCGTTCGGGCTCGGCAGCAGGCGCAGCGCCAGGAAGGCCTCGAACGAGGGCCCCTCGGCGCCGGTGAGGCTGTAGCGGATGCCGAGCGGCTCGCAGAGCGCGGTGATCACGCCGACCTTGGCGCGCCTGGCGACCGCGGCCAGCGGCAGGTAGCCGGCGACGGCCGCCGCGACGAGCGTGCCGAGCGCGATGCGGAAGTCGACGCTCGCGCCGGCGTCGCCGGTGAGGCTGGGCGTCATCAGGTTTTCCAGGAACACCGTCACGGCGCCCGCGGCCAGGGCGAGGATGAAGGTCCTCATCGCCCCGCGCCGCTCGGCCTCCCGCTTGACCAGCTCCGGTTCGATCCGGGCCTGGTAGAGCTTGTCGAACGACGCGCCCGCCAGCGGATCGCCGGCCGGCGCCAGCCGGTGACCGAACGCGCCGGCTGTGGGCGCCGCCGCTGCGGGTTCCGACCTGTCGATCGTGATCGTCATCTCACGCCCCGGCCGCCTGGTTGAGCGCGGCCGCGCCCACGTGCCCAAGCCAGACCGCCGCCAGGCACAGCACGACGGAGGCGACGATGTTGCCGCCGGCGCCCAGCATGTCCCCGCCCCGCACCAGGTTCAGGGTCTGCAGGCTGAACGACGAGAAGGTGGTGTAGCCGCCGCAGATCCCGACCATCACGAACTGCCGCGCATCCGGGGCCACCAGCACGCGGCCGTCGGGGCCGGTCAGGGTGGCGAAGAAGCCGATCACCAGCGAGCCGACGACATTGATGACCAGAGTGCCCCACGGAAAGGTCTCGCCGACCCAGCCGGCGATCAGGCTGGAGCAGCCGTAACGCGCGACGCTGCCGAGCGCGCCGCCGAGGGCGATCCAGACGTAGGTGATCACGGCCCCTCCCCTTGCCCACCGCGGCGGACCCGCGCAGACTCGCCGAAGGCTATCAGCCGATCCCGGCCCGGTCACGAAGGACGCGCGATGGAGATTCCCCGCCAGGCCGCGCTGCTGCGCATCTACACCGAGGAGGGGCGCCGCGATGGCGCGCGGGCGCTCTATGAGTCGGTGGTGCTGAAGGCGCGCGACCGCGGTCTGGCCGGCGCCACCGTGCTGCGCGGTCCGATGGGGTTCGGCGTCTCGGCGCAGCTGCACACCGCCAAAATCCTCGACCTCTCGGCCAACCTGCCGCTGGTGATCGAGATCGTCGACGCCGAGGACAAGCTGCGCGCCTTCGCCGACAGCCTGCTGGGCGTGAAGGACATCGGCCTCATCACCCTGGAGAAGGTCGAGGTGCTCCACTACGGCCACGCCGACGCCCGATCGTAGGGTCGCCCTCGCGTCGCCCGTCAGTCGTCGAAGATCGCCACCGCGCGAATCCAGCCGGCGCTGGCGCCTTTGATCTTCACCGGAAAGCAGGAGACGGTGAAACCGTCGGGCGGCAGGCTCTCCAGATTGTGCAGCTTCTCGATCTGGAAGTAGCCGATCTCGAGGCCGGCCTTGTGGCCCTCCCAGATGATCGAAGTGTCCTTCGTCTCCTGGAAGCGCTTGTTGGTGTGGACGAACGGCGCATCCCACGACCAGGCGTCGGTGCCGACGATCTTCACGCCGCGCTCGGCCAGGTAGAGGGTCGCCGCCCGCCCCATTCCGCATCCGGTGGCGACGTAGCCGGGCTGGCCGGAGACCGCGCCGGCGCTGGTGTTGACCAGGACGATGTCGAACGGCGCCAGCGTGTGACCGATCCGCTGCAGCTCGGCCTCGACGTCGGCGGCGGTGGCGACGTAGCCGTCCGGGAACGTGCGGAAGTCGAGCTTGACCCCCGGCTTCTGGCACCACTCCAGCGGCAGTTCGTCGATGGTCATGGCGCGGCGCTTCTCGCCCAGGGCGGCGTCCTGGGTGGAATGGAAGTGCCAGGGCGCGTCCATGTGAGTGCCGTTGTGGGTGGAGAGCTGGATGGTCTCCACCGCCCACCCTTCGCCGTCCGGGAGATCCTCCGGCCGCAGCCCCGGGAACGAGGCGACCAGCTGGCGCGCGCCGGCTTGGTGATCGGTGTAGGCGACCTTGGGCGAGAATCCCGGCGGGTCGGTGTGCACGTTGTTCTCGATGGCGATCGACAGGTCGACAAAGCGCAAGATGGTCGAGCCTCCATGCATCGGCGCGGCGCCGGCGCCCGTGAACTGGGCGACCTCTTTAGCGGTTTGCAGGCCCAGGCAGAAAGACTGGCGGCGAGCTAGGCCGAGATATAGGCCTTCAGCGTCTCGGCCTCGGCGACGGTCTCGGCGATCTTGCTCTTAACCAGGTCGCCGATCGAAACGATGCCGATCAGGCGACGCCCCTCGTCACACACGGGCAGGTGGCGGATGCGCCGGTCGGTCATCCGCTCGAGCAACGCATCGACCGTCTCGGAGGGGTCGGCGAACACCACCTCGCGGGTCATGCACTCCGCGATCGGCCGCGAAAGGCCATCGGCGCCGCGCTCGGCGACGATCCGCACGATGTCCCGTTCGGAGACGATGCCGGCGACGTCGCGGTCCTGGTCCAGCACCACCATCGCCCCGACCCGGCGCGCCTGCAGCAGGGCGGCGACGGCCGCGACGCTGTCGGTGGGCGAGGCGGTGAACACCATGTCGCCCTTGGCTTTCAGTATCTGGGACACAAGCATGTGTGGTTCCTCCTCGTTCCCATTGCGGTCGAGGGTCGCGCCGAACGGGGCGAGGAAGCAAAGCGCTATTGCGTGAAGGCCGCCTGGGTTGCGCCCGCCAGCCGGGCGAAGGGGCCGATCAGCAGCACGCCGGCGAGGTAGCCGGCCAGGTGCGCCTGCCAGGCCACCGGCATGCCCGCAGCGCCGGGCGTGAGGCCGGTGACGCCGAGCAGGACGTTGGCGATGATCCAGGCGACGCCCATCCCCAGCACCGTTCGTCCGAAGATCGGCCCGATCTGTCCGCGGCCCTCGATGATCCGCGACGCCGCGCCCAGCAGGCCGGAGACCGCCCCCGACGCCCCGACGACCGCATTGATGTCGCTATAGTCGACGGCCAGGAATCCCAGCCCGGCGAGAACCCCGCAGGTGAGGTAGAAGGCGTAGAAGACCGCGGCGCCGCGCGGGCCGGTCCCCATCAGCCGGGCCGCGGGCGGGCCGAACGCCAGGATCGCGACGCTGTTCATCAGCACGTGCGCCCATCCGCCATGCAGGAACTGCGAGGTGACCAGGGTCTCCCAATGTCCGGCGCGCAGCGCCGTCCAGGTCAGCGCCCAGCGCGCCGTCTGAGCCTCGCCGAAGGTCATCGACTGCACCAGGTAGAGCCCGATCAGCAGCGCCGGCAGCGCCACGATCGTCCACGGCGCGTTGAAGGCCCGCTCGCGCGCCGGCTGGGGTTCGTCGAACGGCGTACCGATCTGATCCACTGGCCTCGATCCCTCCCTGCCTGAGGCAGGCTCCATAGCCCTAAACCCGGGCGCCCTCAGCCCTTAAGCGCCCGAGCCTGACCGGCGGCTCGGTAAACAAGAGCTTTCTTCCTGGCACACCCATTGCTGGCAGACGGTCCAGTTGTCCTGTTCCTGGAGCGCCAAGCTCATGGTTGCTTTGACTTTCCGCAGACTGGCTCTCGGCGCCGCCGCATTGGCGGGGCTGTCCGTCGCCGGCGCCGCGGACGCCCAGTCGATGAACGCCAACGCCGCCAGCTACAACGCCGGCTATGGCCGCATCGCCGGCGAGGAGAACCAGCCGGTCGACCCCACGCTGCGCGACGCCAACGGCAACCTCGTGGTCGTCGACGGCGTGATCCAGGCGGGCCAGGACCAGAGCGTCTTCTCCAATTTCGGCGCCGGTGGGGCTTTCGACACCGCCTCGGGCGTCAGCACGTCGACCGGCGCCTCCGCTGTCGGCAACAATCTGGTGGTCGTCACCCAGGGCGACAACAACACCGTCATCGTCAATTCGGTCCAGACCAACACTGGCAACGTCAGCGCGTCCACGTCGCTGAACGGGGGTGTGAGCAATGATCACTAATATCTTCAGCGCCGGCAAACGGCTCACCGCCCTCCTCGGCGCCAGCGGCCTGGTCCTCTCGGCCTGCGCCAGCCCGATCGCGGGGTCCGACGGCCTCTACGCGCAGCCCACCGGCAGCGCCCCGGTGGTCGCCAACCCGACGCCCTATTCGTCGGCGCTGGTCTGCGAGGCCGAGTTCGCCCGCAGCCACAATCTCAATGCGCCGCGGATCGCGATCGGCCGCATCGCCGACTACACCGGCAAGTACGAAGCCGACGGCTCCGGCCGCAAGCTGACGCAAGGCGCCTCGCTGATGGCGATGAGCGCGTTCGCCAAGGCCGGCGTGCCGCTGGTCGAGCGCTACGACACCTCGGTCTCCGAGCTGGAGCTGAAGTACGCCAACTCGAAGCTGATCTCCGACCATCCGATCGCCGGCGGCGCGACGCCCGCGGACTTCCGCCGGATCATGGCCGGCCAGGTGCCGGGCTCCGACTTCTACCTCGCCGGCGGCATCACCGAGCTGAACTTCAACATCGCCTCCAACGGCTTCAACGCCAACGCCGGCGGCACCAACACCACCGACCCGAAGGGCAGCATCGGCGCCACCACCTACATCATGAACGTCGGCCTCGACCTGCGGCTGATCAACACCCGCACCCTCGAGGTGGTGGACGTGATCTCGTACCAGAAGCAGATCGTCGCCCACCAGGTCGGCATCGGCATCTTCAAGATCTGGAACGGCGCGGCCGGCGACATCTCGCTGGGCGAAGGCGGCCTGGAGCCGCTGCAGCTCGGCGTCCGCTCGGTGATCGAGCGGGCCACCGTCGAGATGGTCGCCAACCTCTACGGCATGCCGGGGCCCGAGGCCTGCATGCAGTCCGACCCGCTCGGCGACCGGGTCACCACCGGCCCGACAGGCGCCTTCGTGCCCGCCTACAACAACGTGGAAACCAACAATGCCGCGACCCGCCAGGATCCGAATCGCTGGGACGATCGCCGCGATCCCGCTCGCCGTGCCGCTGTCGATAGCGTGGTTCGGGACCGCTACTAGCCAGAGCACGGTCGGCAACGACCAGGCTCAGGCCGGGAACGTCATCGCCTCGCAGCAGCTCGACGTCGTCACCGCCAGCGACACCACGGCGGAGACCACGGCGACGGGGCAGAGCTTCGAGGCCTCGACGACAAGCGGCTCGCTCGACGTGACGTCGCGCCAGACTCTCAGCGGCGACGTCTCGGCCCAGACCACGATCAACGTCGCCGCCGACGCAGGCGCGTTCACCCAGTCCGCCACCGCCGCCACCGGCAACTCCGGCTCGGCGGCGATCGAGAGCGGCGGCGCGCTGACCGGGAGCTTCCTGCAGACCTCCGGCGCACGGACGATCGACGCCGAATCGCAGATCAACGCGGCGGCCGCCCGGACCGGCGACGCCGCGTTCTCGGTGCAGGCCATCGCCAACAGCCAGCAGCTCGGCGCGAGCGACGGCGTCGTCGGCGCGGCCGTCAGCCAGTCGAGTTCGTCCACCGTCACCGCCGACGGCGGCGCGATCATCGGCGATGTGGCCGGCCAGGGCTCGTTCGCGGCCATCGGCGCCGGCAACGATTTCAGCAGTTCAAGCCAGGGCGCTTCGGCCCAGGCGCTCGACGTCCGCCAGAGCAACACCGGCGATGTGACCCAGGGCGCGGTGTTCGTGAACCTGGGCCAGAGCGACGTCACCGCGACCAGCGCCGCGGCCTCCGGCGACAGCGTCAGCATCGCAGGGGCGGAGGGCGCGCTGCAGGCCACGACGGCGCAGGACAACCAGTCGTTCGTTCACGCCCAGTCGGTCGAGACCTCGTTCGACTACGGCGCCGCCAGCGTCGACGCCCAGGGCGTCGGCAACTCGGCGGTCGCCCTGAACGTCGGCCCAGGCCTCGCGCTCGACAATGTGCAGCTCAACGGCGCGCAGGGCGTGGAGGCCAGCGCCAGCTTCCAGGGCGACACCGGCTTCGACGCCTCGGCGAGCGCCACCGCCACCGGCAACGCGGTCACCGGTTTCGCCTGTTCCAACTGCGGCGGGGTGATGAACGTCTCCAACAGCCAGACCAACCTCGGCGACGTCGCGGCCAACGCCCAGATCGGGCTGACCGGTCCGGCCCGCTCGGTCCGGGGCATGGCCACCGCGGTCGGCAACACGGCGACCTTCTTCGTCTCCTCGCCGAACTAGCCAGGCCCGGACGCAAGAAGGGCGGCTCCGCAATGGAACCGCCCTCGCCGGCGCTCTTGTTAAAGGCTCACCGCGACGGAGGTTTTTAGGCCCCCGAGAGGCCGCGCGCGGGCCTTCCCCGCTCCCCGGCGACCGTAAATGCGGCCGCCAAGCACTCATCGGTGGCATTTTTTGATCAGACTTGTGTCCGCCGCAAGGGGCAATCAGGGGTTTGTGACCATCCAGCTCGGCTCTGTAGCCAAACGGGCACAGGCGGGCGCCAAACGGCCTAAGTCCGGTCCTTCCACCGCCGCATCCGCCTGCGACAAGGTCTGCGTCGGTCGGGGCGCAATCAGCGTTGGGTTCGGACCCTGAACAGCCCCCCCAGCCCCCCGGGCTCGGCGCGCGGCCTGACCGACACCCCCTCCCCTCCGAAGAATCGTGGTCCGGCGAGCAATCGTGAGGTGCGGTCGAACGCCTGGCGCACCCCATCGCCGAACGAGCCCCGCTCCATCCAGTCGTAGCCGAACGCCGCCAGCGTGGCCTCGATGACCGGGCGAATCTCGGCCAGTCGCCGCCCGGACTCGCTTCGCCACTTGCCGACCGACCCGGCGCTGACCTCGGACCAGTCGGCGGCTTCGCCGGCGGGGGCCAGCTCGAGGAACGCGGCCACGCGAGCCGCCACGGCCGCCGGGTCGGCCACCAGCGCCTCGTAGCGGACCTCCAGGTAGCGCTCGCCCATCATCACGCCGTGCGCTCGGCCGAGCGTGACGCTGTTGACCCAGCGCGCGGCGTTGAAGAGGTGGCCGTGCTCGCGATAGGCGCGCTGAGTCAGGGCGTGGCCGCGCCAGCTGAAGATCCGGTCGTCATTGAAGTAGATCTTGCGCCAGAACGGGGCTTTCGGCGCGAGGAAGGGCGAGAAGGCCACGTCGCGCCCGTCCCGGACCAGATGGATCGCCCGCGCCTGCGGGAACAGCCGCGCCATGACCGGCATCACGTGGCTGGTCTCGGGCAGCTTCCAGCCCCAACGCTGGCCCGGCGGGCGTGTGGCCAGATGGTCGGCGAAGGCGGCCAGCACCCTGGCCCGCAAGGTCGGATCGCCCTCGCCGAACAGCCTCGAGAAGTCCGGGGCATGGGTCTCGACCAGGTAACGCGCCAGATCGAACACAGGCAGGCTGTCGGCGCTGTCGTTGAGCTGCGCGCCCATGAAGACGCCAAGCCGCTCGAGCACCGCGGCGAGCAGCCGGCTGCCGGAGTGGGAGGCGCTGAAGAGGATCACTGGAGCGCCGAGCGGCGCGAGCGCGCCGGCCGTGTCGTCGAGCAGACGGGCCCCTTCGCGGGTCGCTGACGACTCGCCGAGGGGCGCAGCGGCGGCGCCTATCCCCGGCTCTCTATCCAGTATCATTCACTGGCCATCCCATCCGCATGCAGATCTACGGCAAGTCGGTTTGCGAATCGATTGCGTTTCGTTGCAACCGGTGTCGAAACCGAAGCGCCTTCCTGTTTGCACGCGCCTTGAACACGCCATCCGTCGCGGGCATGCTTTTGCATGCACCGGGGGGTGTTTGAGAGACCGGATGATCGAACTTAAGCGTGCGGCGCTCGCCGTACTGGCCGCCCTGGGTCTCGCGACCTCCGCCCTCGCCGATTCGCCCACCATCCCCCCGCAGTGGCCTCAGGCGCATTCGGACCTGAGGGCCGATCCGGCGATCAGGTTCGGCGTACTGCCGAACGGCCTGCGCTACGCGATCATGAAGAACGCGACGCCGCCCGGGCAGGTTTCAATGCGGCTGCGTTTCGACGTCGGCTCGCTGATGGAGCGCGACGACCAGCAGGGCCTGGCCCACTTCCTCGAGCACATGGCGTTCAACGGCTCGGTCAACGTGCCGGCGCCAGGCGAAATGATGCGGGACCTGCAGCGACTGGGCCTGGCGTTCGGCGCCGACACCAACGCCAGCACCAGCTTCGACGCCACCACCTACAGGTTCGACCTGCCGAAGAACGACGACCAGAGCGTCGACACCTCGCTGATGCTGTTGCGCGAGATCGCCAGCAATCTGACCCTGAGCCAGAAAGCCATGGACGACGAGCGCGGCGTGATCCTCTCCGAGGAGCGGCTGCGCGACACGCCGTCGTACCGCATCACCAAGACCCGCCTCGGCTTCACCATGCAGGGCCAGCGTCCGCCGCAGCGGTTCCCGATCGGCCTCGTGCCGGTGATCCAGACCGCCAAGACCGATCTGCTCGCCGACATATACCACCGCTACTATCGGCCCGAGCGCGCGGCGCTGGTGATCGTCGGCGACGTGGATCCGGCGGCGCTCGAAGCCAAGATCAAGGCGCGGTTCGGCGACTGGCAGGGCCAGGGACCGGCCGGCGCCGATCCGGATCTCGGCAAGGTGGCGCCGCGGGGCGGCGATTTCAAAGTCGCCGTCGAGGCCGGTTCGCCGACCACCTTCGAGGTCGCCTGGGTGACGCCGCCGGACCTGTCTGCGGACGACGCCGCCAAGCGCCAGCGCCAGACGATCGAGCGACTGGCGCTGGCCGTGCTGAACCGCCGGCTGGGCGCGCTCGCCCGGGAGGCCAGCCCGCCCTTCATCTCCGCCGGCGCGTTCCACGGCGACCAGCTGCGGGCCGAGCAGGTGACCGGGGTGCTGGTCTACGCGCAACCCGACCACTGGAAAGATGCGCTCGCGACGGCGGAGACCGAGGTGCGCCGCGCGGTCCAGTTCGGCGTCCGCCCGGACGAGCTGCAGAGAGAAATCGCCGAAACCGACGCGAGCCTGAAACTCGCCGCCGCCGGCGCGCAGACCCGCCGCACGCCGGCGGTGGCCGACGAGATCGCCGGCACGCTCGAGGAGGGCGACGTCGAGACCAGTCCGGCGGACGATCTGGCGCTGTTCGAGGCGAACACGAAGGGCCTGACGGCGGCGCAGACGTCCGAGACGCTGAAACGCCTGTTCGCCGGCCAGGGTCCGCTGGTGTTCATGTCGGCGCCCGCCCAGGTGGACGGCGGCCCCGCGGCCGTGCGCACGGCGTTCGAGGCGGCCCGCGCCGCGCCGGTGACCGCCCCCGAGCCCCCGCGGCAGGTCGACTGGCCCTACACCACGTTCGGCCCCTCGGGGAAAGTGGCCGACCGCAAGGACGTCAACGACCTCGACGCGGTGCTGGTGCGCTTCGACAACGGCGTGCGCCTGACGGTCAAGTCGACCAAGTTCCGGCAGGACCAGATCCTGGTGAAGGTGCGTTTCGGCGACGGTCTCGAAGGCATGGCGCCCGACCACCAGTCGGTCGCCTGGGCCGGCAGCGCGTTCGCCGAGGGCGGACTGCGCCAGATCAGCGCCGACGACAGCGAGCGGGCGCTGACCGGCGTCGTCTATGGCGTCAACTTCAACGCCGACGCCGACGCGTTCGAGCTGTCCGGCGAGACGCGCCAGGCCGACGTCGCCAGCCAGCTGCAGGTGCTGGCGGCCTATGTCGCCGATCCCGGCTGGCGGCCGGAGGCGTTCGAGCGGATGAAGACCTATGGCCTGACGCTGGAAGACCAGTACGACGCCACCGATTCCGGCGTGCTGTCGCGCGACCTCGGCGGGCTGCTGCACGCGGGCGACCGGCGCTGGACTTTCCCCTCCCGTGCGGAGATCTCCGCCGAGACGTCCGGCGAACTGAAGGCCCTGCTCGGGCCGGCGCTGGCCCATGCGCCGCTGGAAGTGGTGATCGTCGGCGACATTACCGTCGACAAGGCGATCGCGGCGGTGGCCGACACCTTCGGCGCGCTGCCGGCGCGCCCGGACCCGACCGCGCCAGCGCCGCCGGCCCACGCGGTCGCCTTCCCTGCCCCGACCTCCAGCCCGGTGGTGGAGACTCATACCGGACGCGCGGACCAGGGCGTGGCTCTGGTCGCCTGGCCGACCACCGACTTCTGGGCCGACCCACAGGGCGCCCGCGTCAACAATATCCTGGGACGCGTGATGCAGCTGCGTCTGACCGACACCCTGCGGCTGAAGGAGGGCGTGACCTACTCCCCGAACGCCGGCGCGGTTTCGAGTACGATCTTTCCGCGCTACGGCTACATCGACGCCGAGATGGAGGCGCCGCCGGGCAAGCTGGACGGTTTCTTTACCGACGTGGCCCAGATCGCCGCCGCGCTGCGCGACGATGAGGTGAAGCCCGACGAGCTGGAGCGGGCCAAGAAGCCGGCGGTCGAGGCGCTGGAAAAGGCGATGGCGACCAACGAGTACTGGCTGGACGGCCTTGCCGGCGCACAGGCCGATCCGCGGCGGCTCGACGCGCTACGATCTGCGGAGCCCAGCCTGGAGCGGGTCTCGGCCGACGACCTGCAGAAGGCGGCCAAAGCCTGGCTGCGCGACGAGGCCGCCTGGAAACTGGAGATCAAGCCGAAAGCCGCGGTCGCCTCGGCTGAGACGACCGCAGCCGTGGCTCGCTAGTCGGCGCGGCCAACTTCGCTTGGCCGGGGTGACGGATTGAGCCGTCGAGTGCGCCAACCCGTCAGTAAGCGATCCCGCCGACCCCGCCGTCGAGGCTCATCTCCACGCTCGAGGCCTGGTGGCTGGACTCGCGGTAGGCGGTGTACTTCTCGCTGTAGACCAGCGTCATCACCTTCACGCCGGCGCCGAAGCGGCGCAGCAGCGAGCGCTCGTTGCAGTCGCGGGCGGGCTTCTGCGGACGGCATTCCAGCCGGCCGGCGCCGTGGCCGGGCGTGTGGTAGAGCGCCTCGCCCTTCTGGCAGGCCAGGGTCTGGCCGCCCTCGAACGAGATCCGCTCGTGGAACTGGGCGATCGTGACCTGCATGTGCGTGCCGGCGATGCAGCGGTAGACCTCGCCCTCGTAATCCTCGTCGATGTCGCGGTCAGGGGAGACCTGCGAGGCCGGGTGCGGCACGTCCTTGTCGTCGAAGCAGAAGGCCTGGATCACCACCTTCTCGATGCGGGTGCGCATGGCCTCGTAGGCCTCGCGATCCTCACCCCCGACGCTCAGGTTCACCGCGGTGACCGGGCCGGTGATGATCCCCGAGCTGCCGCCGCCACCGCCGCCCACGAACGCCTGCGCCCCGGCGAACGCGTTGGCGTTGGCATTGGCGTTCACGTTCACGTTCACGTTGGTGTTCACGTTGATGTTCGGCGGCGGCACGTGATGGGGCGTGCAGTTGCAGACCTTCGGCGGCGGTGGGGGCGGGGGCGGGGGCGGATGATGGCAGCCGCAACCGGGTGAGCCGCCGCCCGCGAGCGCCGCGCCCGGCGCCGCCGCGATCAACAGCCAGGCGCCGAAACCGGCGATCAGCCCCAGAAGAGTGGTCCTGTTGGCCATAGCGCTGGCTCCCTTGCACTTCCGTACGTCGCCGACCGGCGCGGCCCGGGAACTGTCCCGTTATGGCGCGCCAACCGACTGGTCCGCGATCGCCATGCAACCCTCGTGCGGGCCGCTGGCTGGCGCGCGGATTGGGTCGCTGAGGCGATGTTCCACTCGAACACGATGCAGTTGATCGACTACTGGCGCGGTTTGCGCGGCGACGGGGACGCGCCGGCGCGCAGCGCCGTCGATCCTGCGTGCTTCCCGGCGCTCGCGCCGCGCGTCTTCATCGCCGGCCGCGACGCGGACGGCGAATTCGCGCTGCGGCTCGCCGGCGAACTGGTGATCGACCTGCACGGCCGGCCACTACGCGGGGTGACGATTGGCCGGCTGTGGCGTCCGATCCACCGCCGGCGGCTGGCCGGACTGCTCGAGTCGGCGCTCGCCGCCGGCGAGCCGCTGGTGATCTCCGCCGAATCCTGGGCGCTGGACGCCGCGCACATGCGGCTCGAGGTGCTGTTCCTGCCGCTGTCGGGCCCCGACGGCCGCGCCGACCGCTTCCTCGGCCTCTATCAACCCGCCGGCAACGCCTGGCGCGGCCCGATCAGCGAGCTTGCGCTCCTCGGGGCGCACGGCGTCGCCGACGAGACTGAGCCGTTCCAGCTGCGGCTGGCCACGCTCGACGGCTGCAAGATCGCCTAGACCGGTTCGACTCGGGTCGGCCTCGACGCCGGCGCCTCCGCCGCACGCTCCGTGCCCGCGAACGAGCCGACAGCGTAAATCCACTCGCCGGCCCGCCTCAGCTCGACGCCAAGGTGGTGCTCGCAAGCAGCTAGCAGTTCCGCCGCCATGGTGCGCGCCCGGGCTTCGCAGCGGGCGGTGATCAGATAGAACGACGGCACCGAGTATCGATCATCATCTATGTAGGCTTCAAATTCCATCATCGTCGGTAGCGCGTCCTTGCTCGATCCACAGTGAGTCGACGCCCGACCGACCTTCCAAACAATAAGACGCGACAATCATTGCTGAAGCAACTGTTTATTTGTGTCTCTCTATGGGTTTTACGTCGGCCAGAATAGCAATCAATACCAAAATATTAGTTTGAGGCATTGGTACCGACACCTCTTTTTACCTAACGAACGGTCTATGAGTAAGAAGCGCAAATTGCGGTCGAAGCGCCAGGAACGCTTTTGGCGGTTTCTGCGTTGTTGGCGGTGGCGCCGGTAGGGCGCCCCTTCAGGGGTGGGGTCCCGATGAACGATCTCAATCGCGCCGAACGTCTGCAGATCATGCTGACGGAGGAGGAGCTGCGCCTGCTCGACGACTGGCGCTTCGAGGCGCGCATGCCGAGCCGGGCTTCGGCGGTGCGTGAGCTGCTGCGGCGCGGTCTGGGCGCCGATGGGTTTCAGCGTAGCGACGATCGCATGAAGTCGAAGGATTTCGGCGTGGCGAACGGCGCCGGCGAGGCCGAGGAGAGCGAGGCCTAACCGCCCTCCTCGCGGGGTGGCGCGCGCGGCCCGGCGCCGCTATGCAGCCGCGCGAAGGAGTTTCTCCAGGATGCATCGCGCGCTCAGCGTCAGCCGGATGACCGGCAACCGCTCGACTTTCCCCGATTGGTACCAGGCCGTCGTCCGCGAGGCCGACCTGGCCGAGAACAGCCCGGTGCGCGGCATGATGATCATCAAGCCGTGGGGCTACGGCGTTTGGGAAGAGATCCAGCGCGACCTCGACCGCCGGATCAAGGAGACCGGGCACGTCAACGCCTACTTCCCGCTGTTCATTCCGCTTTCCTTCTTCGCCAAGGAGGCCGAGCACGTCGAGGGCTTCGCCAAGGAGATGGCGGTGGTCACCCATCACCGGCTGCGGGCGGTGGACGGCAAGCTGGAGGTCGACCCCGAAGCCAAGCTGGAGGAGCCGCTGATCGTGCGGCCGACCTCCGAGACGATCATCGCCGACGCATTCCAGCGCTGGATCAAGAGCTACCGCGACCTGCCGCTGCTGATCAACCAGTGGGCCAACGTGGTCCGCTGGGAGATGCGCACGCGGCTGTTCCTGCGCACCTCGGAGTTCCTCTGGCAGGAGGGACACACGGCCCACGTCGACGAAGCTGACGCCAGGGCCGAGACGATGCGCATGCTCGAGGTCTACCGCGCCTTCTCCGAGGAAACGCTGGCGATGCCGGTGATCGCCGGCGAGAAACCCGAGAACGAGCGTTTCCCTGGCGCAGTGGCGACCTATTCGATCGAGGCGATGATGCAGGACGGCAAGGCGCTGCAGGCCGGCACCTCGCACTACCTCGGCCAGAACTTCGCCAAGGCGCAGAACATCCGCTTCCAGAGCGCGGCGGGCGAGCTGGAGTACTGCCACACCACCAGCTGGGGCGCCTCGACCCGGCTGATCGGCGGCGTGATCATGACCCACGGCGACGACGATGGCCTGCGCCTGCCCCCCGCGATCGCCCCGCGCCAGGTCGTGATCGTGCCAATCCTGCGCGACAAGCCGGAAGACGCCGAGGTGCTGGCCTATGGCGAGGCGCTGGCCAAGGCGCTGAGCGCCCAGACCACGCTGGGCGAGCGCGTCCGCGCCCTGCTCGACACCCGCGGCGCCCGCTCGGCCGACAAGCGCTGGGAGTGGGTGCGCCGCGGCGCGCCGATCATCGTCGAGGTCGGCCCCCGCGACGCCGCCGCCGGCCAGGTCACCTACATGCGCCGCGACAAACTGCGCGAGGGCGAGAAGATTTCCTCGGTCTCCGTGCCGCGCGACACCTTCATCGCCGCCGCGCCGGGCATTCTGGCCGAGATCCAGGCCAGCCTCTACGCCGACGCCAAGGCCATGCTCGACGGCAACATCCGCAGCGACATCCGCACCTTCGACGAGCTGGCAGAGCACTTCGGCGCGGCGGTCGACGAGGACGAGGGCGGCGCCTTCAAAGGCTGGGTGCGCGCGCCCTGGTCGCGCCCCACCGGCGCCGCGCTGGAAGCGGTCGACGCGCGGCTGAAGGCGCTGAAGCTCACGCTGCGCAACACGCCGCTTGACCAGAACCCGGTCAGCGGCCCCTGTCTCTTCACCGGGGAACCGGCGGTGGAAGAAGTCCTGATCGCGAGGGCCTACTAATGGTGCGAAAGATGTTCCTGGCGGCCGCGGCCACCACAGCGATGCTGGCGGCGAGTAGCGCGGCGGCGGCGACGCCGCATCCGCAGGCGGAGGCCCAGGCGCTCGATCTGGCCGAGAAGGCGATCGCGCTGCGCTCGGTGCGCGGCCCCGGCAACGAGACGCCGCGGGTCGCCGCGCTCTACCGCGACGCGCTGGTGGCCGGCGGTTTCGCGCCGGACGACGTCACGATCACCCCGGTGGACGACACCGCCTATCTGATCGCCCGCTGGCGAGGCTCGGATCCCAAGCTGAAGCCGTTGGTGATCTCCGGCCACATGGACGTGGTCGAGGCCAAGCCGGCGGACTGGCAGCGCGATCCGTTCACCCCGGTGGTCGAGAACGGCTATCTGTTCGGCCGCGGCGCGACCGACATGAAGCTCGACGGGACCCTGGCCATCGCCGCCCTGGTCGAGCTGAAGCGCGAAGGCTTCAAGCCGCGCCGCGACATCGTCATCGAATTCTCCGGCGACGAAGAGACGACGATGAAGACCAGCGCGATCATCGCCGAGAAGCTGGCGGACGCCGACCTGGTGCTCAACATCGACGGCGGCGGCGGGGTGCTGGACGAGACGACAGGGGCGCCCAGCTATTTCACCTGGCAGGGCGCGGAGAAGACCTACGCCGACTTCCGGCTGACGGTGACCAATCCCGGCGGCCACTCCTCGGAGCCGCGCCGGGACAACGCCATCGACCGGCTGGCGGCGGCGCTGTTGCGGATCCAGGCCTATCAGTTCAAGCCGGAGCTGAGCGACCTGACACGCGCCTACTTCCAGCACGCGGCCGCCTACCAGAGCCCCGACATCGCTGCGGCGATGCGCGCGTTCGCCGCCGATCCCACCGACAAGGCCGCGATCGCCACCTTGTCGGCCAACCCCGCCACGGTCGGCAAGATCGGCACCACCTGTGTCGTCACCATGATCAGCGGCGGCCACGCGCTGAACGCGCTGCCGCAGCGGGCCGAGGCCAACGTCAACTGCCGGATCTTTCCGGGCCACAAGCCCGCGGACATCATGGCCGAGCTGGCCGCCGCGGCCGCTGACCCGGCGGTCGGCCTGAAGGACGTGACCGAGGGGTCGGTGGCCAACGACGCCTCGCCGATGCGCGCCGATTTCGTCGCGGCGGTGACCAAGGCGCTGGCGGGGGTCTATCCGGGCGTGCCGATCTTCCCGTCGATGGCCTCGGGGGCCAGCGACAGCATGTGGTTCCGCTACCACCACGTGCCCAGCTACGGCGCCAGCCCGGTGTTCATCAAGGACTCCGAGGACTTCAGCCACGGCCTCAACGAACGCACGCCGATCGCCAACATCCCGCCGGCGATCAGCTATTACCTGACCCTGGTCACGACGCTCGCGAAGTAGGCCGCCCGCCTACCCCGCCGCCTGCGCCGCCCTTGCCTGCTTGAGAATGTAGGCGCGGATCGACTCCACCTGGCCGGCGTCGAGGAACTTGGCGAAGCTCGCCATGCCCCGAGACTTGCGCGCCCCGCCCAGCACCACCGAGGCGAAGTCGGTCGGCGTCAGGATCATCTGCGAGGTCTTCAGGTCGGGCAGGTAGCGGCCGGAGACGCTGGGGCCGTGACACGTCGAGCAGTTGGCTTCGAACAGGGTGAACCCGGCCTTCTCGTCGCCGGTGGAGGTGACGCCGGCCAGGCTGATCGTCATCTTCGGCGCGGGCGGATAGGCCGGCGCGGTGTCGGTCCCGCCGATCTTGAACACCAGGATGCGCCCGGGCAGGCGCGGCCGGTCCGGCAACGCGAAGTGCGCCGCCAGCGGCGCGGCGCCGCCGTAGCCGACCATGATCGCCACGTACTGGGCGCCGCCGACGCGGTAGGTCATCGGCGCGGCGGTGATGCCGACGCCGGCGTCGTAGCTCCACAGCGACTTGCCGTCCTTGGCCGCATAGGCGACGAACTTGCCGTCGCCGTTGCCCTCGAACACCAGACCGCCGGCGGTGCTCAGGGTTCCGGCGTTCCAGAACACCGGCAGGTCGACCGTCCAGCGCGCCTTGCCGGCGACCGGGTCCCAGGCCACCAGCATGCCCTTCAGCGAGGCCTTCATCGCCGCCCGTTGGGCCTTGTCGTCCGGCAGGCCGCCGAAATCGTAGTTGAGGCCGAGGTTCCAGCCGCCGTCCTTGAACTTGAAGTTCGGATCGACGCCATAGGCGTAGGCCGACACCATCGCCGGGATGTAGACCAGCCCTTCGGTCGGATTGTACGAGATCGGCTGCCAGTTATGCGCGCCATAGGGCGCCGGCGAGACCACGGTCAGGTTGGCGCCGTAGCGGGCGCCGGGGTTTTCGACCGGCCGACCGGTCTTGACGTCGACCGACTTGGCCCAGGTGACGCTGCCCGGCGGGGTGTAGCCCTCGGCCGAGATCAGCTGGCCGTTGGCGCGGTCGAGCACATAGAAGAAGCCGTTCTTGTTGGCCTGCATCAGCACCTTGCGCGGCGCGCCGGCGATGTTGATGTCGGCCAGCATCATCGGCTGGTCGCTGTCGTAGTCCCAGGCGTCGTCCGGGGTGTTCTGGTAGTGCCAGACGTACTTGCCGGTGTCGGCGTTGACCGCGACGATCGAGGAGAGGAACAGGTTGTCGCTCTTGCCGTCGGAGCGGTGCACCGGCGCCCAGGGGGTGCCGTTGCCAGTGCCGAAATAGACCAGGTTCAGGTCCGGATCGTAGACGATCGAGTCCCAGACCGTGCCGCCGCCGCCGCTGGGCGGCACCTTGCCGCCCCAGGTGCCGGCCGCCTTGCTCGCGAGCACGTCGTCGGAGGCCGCGCCGTCTGGCTGGCCCTGCGGATTCGGCGTCGTGTAGAACCGCCAGATCAGCTTGCCCGTGCCCGCGTCATAGGCCGAGAGATAGCCGCGCACGCCATATTCCGCGCCGCCCTCCCCGATCAGCACCATCCCCTTCACGATCCGCGGCGCGCCGGTGATGGTGTAGGGCTTGGCCGGATCGGTGGCCTGCACGGTCCAGACCGGCTTGCCGGTCGCCGCATCGAGCGCGATCAGCTGGCCGGCGATGGTGCCGACGTAGACCTTGCCGTTCAGCACCGCGACGCCGCGGTTGACCACGTCGCAGCAGGCTTTGAAGCCATCCTCGCCCGGCACCTTCGGGTCGAACGACCACTTCAGCGCCCCGGTCGCGGCGTCGAAGGCGTAGACCTTGGACCAGGTGGTGGTGGTGTAGAGCGTTCCGTCGACCACGAGCGGCGTCGCTTCCTGCCCGCGGTCGGTGTCGAACTGGTAGTGCCAGGCCAGGCCCAGCTGGCCGACGTTGGCGGTGGAGACATCGGTGAGCGGACTGAAGCGCTGCTCGGTGTAGGTGCGCCCGTAGGTCATCCAGTTGTCGCCGTCGCTGTTGGCGGCGGTGAGCCGCGCGGCGTCGACATTTCCCGGCGCCTTCGCAGCCGGACTGCACGCCCATAGTCCCGCCAAGGCCATGGCGATCGCCATGCCGCGAACGATGCTGAGCCCCATACCGACGCCTCCCATTGCCTGCGCGCGCCGGTTCGCCGGCGTCTCGTCTGAGCGTCTTCTACGACAAGCCTCGCCGCACGCGAACCGTGACCTTGCGGCGCCTCTCGCCCGATCTGCCAGAATCCGCCATAGCTCGGCTTGATGAGCAACGAACCCTTCTTCCTCCGCGTGGGCGAGACCTACCAGCCGACCCCCTCCAGCCGCGGCCCCTGGAGCCCGACCTCGCTGCACGGTCGCGTCGTCGCTGGCCTCTTGGCGCACGCGATCGAACAGCGCCACGGCGAGCCGGACATGGTCCCCGCGCGCTTCACCATCGACATGTACCGGCTGCCGGACCTGTCGGCGGCGGAAGTCAGCGTGCGGCCGATCCGCGAGGGTCGGCGGATCAAGGTGATCGACGCCGAATACAGCGTCGGCGGCGTCTCGATGGCGCGGGCCACCTGCGTCCTCCTGCGCAAGTCCGAGAACCCTGAGGGCAGCGTCTGGACCCCGCCCAGCTGGGACGCGCCAAGGCCGGCCGACGTCCCGCCGCCGGACGATCCGCGCCGCAGCATGGGCGGCATGTGGAAGACCCTGCCGATCAGCGGCGGTTTCGGCACGGTCGGCGAGAAGAAGCTGTGGATGGCCGAGGTGCGCGAGCTGGCCGACGGCGCGCCGTTCACCCCGTTCACCCGCGTCGCCGTCGCCGCCGACTTCGCCAGCCCGTTCGCCAACTCGGGCGACAAGGGGCTTGGCTGGATCAACACCGACATCACGCTCTACCTGCACCGCCTGCCGGTGACCGAGTGGATCGGCTTCGAGGTCAAGAACCACGGCGCGACCGCCGGCGTCGCCATCGGCGAGTGCTGGCTCTACGACGAAGATGGGCCGATCGGCACGTCCAGCGTCACGGCGCTGGCGCAACGCAGGAACATGGGCTGATGAGCGCATTCGATCTGACCGGCCGGGTCGTCCTGATCACCGGCGGCAACGGCGGCATCGGGCTCGGTATGGCGCGCGGGCTGGCCAAGGCCGGCGCGTGCCTGGTGATCGCCGCGCGCAATCCGGCCAAGAACGCCGCCGCGGTCGCCGAGCTGACCGCGCTTGGCGCGCCCTGCCAGGCGATCGAGGTCGACGTCGCCGACGAGGCCGCGTGCCGCGCGCTGCCGGAGCAGGCCAGCGCGGCGTTCGGCCGGCTCGACGTGCTGGTCAACAACGCCGGCATCGCCCGCACCGGCCTGCCGCAGAACCTCACCATGGCCGACTGGAACGCGGTGCTGCAGATCAATCTCACCGCCGTGATGATCGCCTCGCAGGCCGCCCACCCGCTGATGCGGGCGCAGGGCGGCGGCAAGATCATCAACATCGGCTCGCTGTATTCGATCTTCGGCGGGCCGTTCCAGCCGGCCTACGCCGCCGGCCAAAGGCGGACTGGTGGCGCTGACCAAGTCGCAGGCCGCCGCCTGGGCGCGCCACAACATCCAGGTCAACGCCATCCTGCCGGGCTGGATCAAGACCGAGATGACCGACGACGCACGCACCTCCACCGCCGGCTTCAGCGACACCGTCATCGCGCGCACGCCGGCCGGCCGCTGGGGCGAGCCCGCCGACTTCGAGGGCCCCGCAGTGTTCCTCTCCAGCCCGGCGTCCGACTTCGTCACCGGCGCGCTGCTGTCTGTCGACGGCGGGTTCGCGATCTCGGGGTGACGGAGCGCGGCTTTGGGGGCAAATTCGCGCCCATGAGCCTCGTCGACGCCCCGTCCAGCCTGCGGATCAAGTCCAACCCTTCCGGTTTCGGCGCGGAGGTCACCGGCCTCGATCTCGCCCGGCCCCTGCCACCGGAAACCCTGGCGGCCGTGAAAGCCGGCTTCCTCGCCCACGGCGTGCTCTGGTTCCCGGACCAGCCGCTGACCCACGATCAGCTCGAGGCCTTCACCCTGCAGCTCGGCGAATTCGGCTGGGATCCCTACGTCGCGCCGCTGGCCGACCGGCCGCACATCATGGAAGTGCGCCGCGAGCCGGACGAGCGATCCTCGCCGTTCGGGAGCTTCTGGCATTCCGACTGGAGCTTCCAGGAGACCCCGCCGGCCGCGACCCTGCTCCACGCCAAGGTGGTCCCGCCGGTGGGCGGCGACACGCTCTACGCCGACGCGGTCGCGGCCTACGAGGCGCTGTCGCCGGCGTTCCAGCGGATGATCGCGCCGCTGAAGGCGATCCACTCGGCGACACGGCCCTATGGCCCGTCCGGCTTCTACGCCAAGGAAGAGGGCCGCACGGGCATGACCATCCTGCCCAGTCCCGAGGCCGACAAGCGCTTCGCCCATCCGTTGGTGCGCACGCTGGACGACGGGCGCAAGGCGCTGTTCGTCAACCACGTCTACACCCTGGCGATCGACGGGTTCTCCGAGGCCGAGAGCGCCGCCCTGCTCGGCTTCCTGCTGGGGCACATGACCGAGGAACGTTTCGTCTATCGCCACGGCTGGTCGGCCAACATGCTGACGATGTGGGACAACCGCCGCTCGGTCCACAACGCCACCGGCGGCTACGACGGCCACCTTAGAGTCATGCACCGGACGACGGTGGCGGGGGCGCGTCCGGTCTGAGACCTTCCCTCCTCTTCATGGGGAGGGTGGCCTCGCGAAGCGAGCCGGGTGGGGACGTGCGACGCGCCAACGGACGTCAGCGCAACTCCCCTGACTCCCCCACCCTGACCGCTTGCGCGGTCGGTCCCTCCCCACGAGGGGGAGGGAAGGTCAAAGCACCGCCAGCATCTCGCCCACCAGCGGGTGCCTTACGATGTCGACGTCGGCGAGGCGCACCACCGAGATGTTGCCGATGCCGTCCAGGCGCTTCGACACTTCCGCAAGCCCGGAGAGTTCGGGCAGCAGGTCGGACTGGTGCGGGTCGCCGGTGATCACCATGGTCGAGGACCAGCCCAGCCGGGTCAGCAGCATCTTCAGCTGCACGTAGGTGCAGTTCTGCGCCTCGTCGATCACCACGAAGGCGTTGTTGAGGGTGCGGCCGCGCATGAAGCCGACCGGGGCGATCTCGATCGCGCCCTCGGCCATCAGCGCCCGCACCCGCTTCATCGAGAGCCGGTCGGAGAGGGCGTCGTAGAGCGGGCGCAGGTAGGGGGCGAGCTTGTCCTCCATCTCGCCGGGCAGGAAGCCGATCGACTCGCCGGCCTCCACCGCCGGCCGCGACAGCACGATGCGCGCCACGCGCCCGCTCTCCAGCGCGTCGACCGCCTTGGAGATGGCGATGTAGGTCTTGCCGGTTCCGGCCGGCCCCAGCGCCAGCACCAGCGCCTTGGCGTCGATCGCCTCCATCAGCCGCGCCTGGCCGGGCGATTTGGGTTTTATCGTCTTCAGATAGCCCTGCTCGCGCTCCGTCTCCAAGGCGATCGGGCTCCAGCCGCGGGCCAGCGGCAGGCGGCGCACCTTGGCGTCGTCTTCGAACTGGGCGGCGTCAAAGGCGCCTTCGCGGGTCATGCGCTTCAGGGCTCGCTTGGTCATGGGAGGTCTCCGCATGGGGACAAGAAAAAGGGCGAGACCGCAACGGCTCGCCCTGGGTTCGGCTGGAAGTAGGGAGGGGTGCGCAGCCGCCGACCCGGCGGTCCTGATCCCATCGTCGGAGGCGGAAACGCGGCCCGCCCGACTTTGTGAAGCGACACCCAAATCTCCGTATCGGAGTCGCCGCGAGGGAGGTCCCCGCGACGGGACTTTTCGCCAGGGCTTTCACCCCTTCGAATCGCCGAACTAGAATGATCTAACGTGCTTTATGAAGCGTTAATCAAGCCGGCAATTTCAAGACTAGGGTGTGTACGGATGACTGTCTATAGATTGGGCGACCGAGAGCCGACGCTGCCGCCAGGCGGTGAATACTGGATAGCGCCCAACGCGGTGGTCGCCGGCCATGTAATCCTGAAGAAAAACGCCAGCGTCTGGTTCGGCGCCGTGCTTCGCGGCGACAACGAGCCGATCACGATCGGCGAAAACTCCAATATTCAGGACAACTCTGTTCTGCATACCGACATCGGCCAGCCGCTGACCATCGGCGATAATGTGACCGTTGGCCACATGGTGATGCTGCACGGCTGCAGCATTGGCGATGGCACGCTGATCGGCATCGGCGCGATCGTGCTCAACGGCGCGAAAATCGGCAGGAACTGCCTGGTCGGCGCCGGCGCGCTGATCACCGAGAACAAGGAATTTCCGGACGGATCGATGATCCTGGGCTCGCCGGCCAAGGTGGTCCGCGAACTGGCGCCGGAGCAGGCCGCGCGGATGGGGATGGGCGCGGCCAGCTACGTGCGTAACTGGCAGCGCTTCAAGGCGGGGCTCAGCGCGCTGTAACGATCCAGGTCGCCGACGGCAGCTTGACCCCTTCCGGGCCGGCGTGGGGCGCGAGGGCGGCGCGGACCGCATCGGCCATCTGCGGCTGCAGGGCCGGATTGTCGCGCAGCGCCGCGCCGACCGGCCCGACGTTGAGGGTGGTCCGCACCGTGGTCTCCAGGTCGCCGCCGCCGATGGCCTGGTCGTGCGGCTCGATGGCGACGTCCGCGAAGCCGGCCCCGGTCAGGATCCGGCGCAGGCGATCGCGGTCGGCGAAGGCGAACGGGCCGGGCGCGTCCGGCGGCGGCGGCGGCGTCGGCGGCAGCAGCGGCGCGACCGCCGCCATCGGGATGGTCATCCAGTGGTTCTCGGTCAGCGCGCGCCAGCAGACGAACGCCAGCCTGCCGGCCGGCGCCAGGGCTTTGCGGATGTTGGCGAACGCCGCCGTCGGATCGGCGAAGAACATCACGCCGAAGCGGGAGAACGCCGCGTCCGCCGGTTCGAACGGGTGGGTCTGGGCGTCGGCCTGGACGAAGCTGACCCAGCCCAGGCTCTCCGCGCGGCGGCGCGCCACCCCCAGCATCGGCGCGGAGATGTCGGCGCCGAGCACGCGCCCGCTCGGGCCCACCCGCCGCGCCAGCTCCAGCGTGGTGGCGCCGCAGCCGCAGCCGATGTCGATCACCCGTTCGCCCTCGCGCGGCCCCAGCGCCGCCATCGCCGCCAGGCCGAGTTCGTGCAGCTGGCGATCGAGCGCGTCCTGCATCGCCACCCAGGTCGGGCCGGCGCTGGCGTTCCAGTAGGCGACCTGCGCCGCATTCGGACCTTCTTCGAGCAGGCTCATCGCGCCCTCCGGGGATTGAAAGCTACGTGGAAGCGATTGCATGCCACCGCGTCAAGGGCTCAGGTTCCTCGGCAAATCGCGGGAGAAGCGCCATGGCTTACAAATACGTCGCCGTCGCCAAGGACGGGCCGGTCACCATCGTCACCCTGAACCGCCCGGAGGTGATGAACGCCCTGCACTCGGACGCCCATTTCGAGCTGGACGAGGTGTTCAACGATTTCGCCGCCGACGACAGCCAGTGGGTCGGCATCGTCACCGGCGCCGGCGAGCGCGCCTTCTCCGCCGGCAACGACCTCAAGCACCAGGCCGGCGGCGGCAAGATGGGCTCGCCGCCCTCGGGCTTCGCCGGCCTGACCTCGCGCTTCGACCTGACCAAGCCGCTGATCGCGGCCGTGAACGGGGTCGCAATGGGCGGCGGCTTCGAGACCGCGCTGGCCTGCGACCTGATCATCGCCTCCGAAGCCGCGATCTTCGCCCTGCCGGAGCCGCGCGTCGGCCTGGCGGCGCTGGCCGGCGGCCTGCACCGGTTGCCGCGGGCGATCGGGTTGAAGCGGGCGATGGGGATGATCCTGACCGGCCGCCGGGTCTCCGCGAAAGAGGGACTGGAGCTCGGCTTCGTCAACGAGGTGGTGGCGCCGGGCGAGCTGATGGACGCCGCCAAGCGCTGGGCCGGCCTGATCGCCGAATGCAGCCCGATGTCGATCCGCGCGTCGAAGCAGGCGGTGCTGACGGGCCTGGACGAGCCGACGCTGGAGGCGGCGCTCAAGGGCCAGAACCGCTACCCGGCCGTCGCCGCGCTTTACCGCTCGGAGGACTTCGTCGAGGGCCCGCTGGCGTTCTCGCAACGGCGACCGCCACAGTGGAAGGGACGCTGACCTAGCTCCTCCACCGGGTAGCGAAGCGAAACGGGGGAGGTGGATCGGCTGGCGACAGCCGGGCGAGACGGAGGGGGCGTGGGGCGGTGCGCACGATAGCAGGCCAGCGCCGCCGCGTTGCGGCTTTGCGCCCCCTCCGTCACGGCGCTTCGCGCCGCGCCACCTCCCCCGCATCGCTGCGCTCGCGGTGGAGGAGCGAAAGCCTCAGAACACCTCGTTGAACAGGTCCAGCATCGCGCGCCAGGAGCGTTCGTCGGCGCTCTTGTCGTAGGCCAGTTCCGGGCGGCCAAGACGGTCCGCATCTGGGTTGGTGAACGAGTGAACCACGCCGCCGAACAGGGTCATGCGCCAGTCGACCCCCGCGTCGGTCATTTCCTTCTCGAACGCGACCCGCTGCTCGGCGCCGACCATCGGATCGGCCGCGCCGATCTGGACCAGCACCTTGGCCTTCACCGCGCCGGCCTGCGCCGGCTTGGCGGTGGCCAGGCCGGAGTGGAATCCGACCGCCGCCAGGATCGGCTCGCCGGCTCTCGCCATCTCCAGCGCCGTCGTGCCGCCGAAGCAGTAGCCGATCGCGGCCAGGCGCGTCGTGTCGGTCTCGGGTTGCGCCATCAGTACTTCCAGCGCGGCGTGGGCGCGGATCCGGATGCCGGTCGGATCGGCCATCCACTTGCCCAGCCTCGGCATCACCTCGGCCATGTCGGTCAGCGGCTTGCCGTCGCCGTAGTAGTCGAGCGCGAAGGCGATGTAGCCGGCCTCGGCCAGGCGGCGCGCGCGAGTTCTTGGCGTGGTCGGTGAGGCCCCCGCCCTCGTGCGCGACGATGATCCCCGGCCGCTTGCCGGCCTTGGCGTCGTCGACCGCGAGGTAGCCCACCAGCCGCGCGCCGTCGGCGTGATACTCGATGTCCTGGGTCTTCATCCGGCGTCTCCCTGTTGCAGGAGCGCAATGCCACGCTGCGCTTCCCCGCGAAAGCGGGGAGAGCGGAGACGCTGCGGCCCTTCCCTGCCCGGCTGTCGGCGGGCTAAAGGGTGACGCCATCGTCACTTTCCAGGACCGCGTTCATGGCTGACGGCCGTTACGACTACATCATCATCGGCGCCGGGTCGGCCGGCTGCGTGCTGGCCAATCGCCTGAGTGCGGACCCCGGGGCGCGGGTGCTGCTGCTGGAGGCCGGGCCGAAGGACAACTCGCTGATGGTGCGCATGCCGGCCGGCGTCGGCGGCCTGATCAGCGCCAAGGGCGACTACAACTGGGGCTTCTGGACCGAGCCGGAGCCCAACCTCGAGAACCGCAAGCTGTGGTGGCCCCGAGGCCGCGGCCTTGGCGGCTCGTCGTCGATCAACGGCATGATCTACATCCGCGGCCACGCCCGGGACTACGACCTGTGGCGGCAGATGGGGCTGACCGGCTGGGGCTATTCCGACGTGCTGCCTTACTTCAAGCGCTCCGAGGGCTTCGAGGGCGGCGCCGACGCCTACCATGGCGGGGATGGGCCGCTCCACATCTCCAGGGCCGCATCGAAGAACCCGATCTACAGCGGCTTCGTCGAGGCCGGCGTCGCCGCCGGCTATCGCCGCACCAGCGATTTCAACGGGTATCAGCAGGAGGGCTTCGGCCCCTACCAGATGACCATCAAGGACGGGAAGCGGTGGAGCGCCTCGGCGGCCTACCTGCAGCCGATCCTGGGCAAACGGCCCAACCTGACGCTGGAAGTGGGTGCGCGCACGACCCGGATCCTGATCGAGAATGGCCGGGCGATCGGCGTGGAGTTCGTGCAGGGCGGCCAGACCCGGCAGGTCCACGCCGACGCCGAGGTGCTGCTCAGCGCCGGCGCGGTGCAGTCGCCGCAGATCCTGCAGCTGTCCGGCGTCGGCGATCCGGACCGGCTGAACGCCGCCGGCGTCGCCCCAGTCCATCCGCTGAAAGGCGTCGGCGAGAACCTGCAGGACCACCTCGACGTTATCCTGGCCTGGGAGACGCCGAACGTGAAGACGGCCTATTCCCACTCCACCGGCCTCAACCGTCTGACCACCGGCCTGGCCTACCTGCTGCTGGGCCAGGGCTTCGGACGGCAGCAGTTCCTGGAGGCCGGCGCGTTCCTGAAGTCGCGCCCCGACCTCGACCGGCCCGATCTGCAGCTGCACAACGTGCTGGCGATCATGAAGGACCACGGCAAGCAGTCGGTGCCGAAGGACGGCTTCTCGATCCACGTCTGCCAGCTCAGGCCCGAGAGCCGCGGGCGCGTCGGGTTGCGCTCGGCCGACCCGTTCGACGATCCGGCGATCTTCGCCAACTACCTGGCGAGCGAGGAAGACCGCCGCGCGCTGCGCGAGGGCGCCAAGATGACCCGCGAGCTGGCGAACCAGGCTGGGCTGAAAGAGCTGCGCGGCGCCGAGGAATTCCCCGGCCCCGACGTGAAGACCGACGCCGACATCGACGCCTGGATCCGCCGCTCGGCCGAGACGATCTACCACCCGGTCGGCACCTGCCGGATGGGCCGGGCGGGCGATCCGATGGCGGTGGTCGACGGCGCGCTGAAGGTGCAGGCGCTATCTGGACTGCGGGTGATCGACGCCTCGGTGATGCCGACGCTGGTCGGCGGCAACACCAATGCGCCGACGATCATGATCGCCGAGAAAGCCGCCGACATGATCCTCGGAAGGACGCCGCCGGCGCCGATCGACGCGCCGGTGTTCGAGGATCAGGCGGCCGCCCCGGCGGCGGCCTGAGCCACGGTCAGTTGCCGGCCTGCGCGGCGGTCTGGGTCGGGGTTGGGCCGGGTGCGCCAAGCGTCTGCAGCTGGTCGTAACCGTTGGCCTTCATCTGCGCCCACTCGGCGCGGGTGTGACACTCCTTCGGGCCGGGCAAGCGCGAGCCGGTGACTTCCTGACGCCGGCAGATGATCTGGTCGGGATCGCCCGGGCCCTTGTTCGCCGCGGCCTGCGTCGCGGCTGGCGCCGTCTGCGGCGACCCACCCGGCTGTGGCGTGGAGTCCGCCAGGGCGACGCCGGCGCCGAGCGTCCATGCGAGCGCGGCGAACCCTGAAAGCAATGATCTACGCAAGGTGCCCCCCTGGCTGTTCGGCGACCACTCTCACCGACATCGCCCAGCCACACAAGGTCCGACGGCAACCCTGGGGCGTCTAGCGCCAGCGACGCCCGGGGGCGCTGCGGCGACGGGATGGCGCGAACGCCGGTGCGGGCGTCAACAGGCGACCGCCCCCGGATGACGTACTGCGTCCGCCCTGCCGGCCGGGCCAGCCATAGAGGCAGCCCAGCATCGCCAGGCTGAAGGTGACGGCGAGCATCGGCTGGTTCTGCGCCAGGCCAGCCGCGCCGATCCACATCGGCAGCGCGATCAGCGGCTCCCAGCCGATGTCGCGCATGCGCCGCGCCTGCAGCGAGACGGCGGACCAGACCGCGAGCGGCGCGAGGATCACCAGCATCGCCGCCTCCATGCTCATCGCCGGCGTCGGCCGCGCGGTCGGCGGCAGCTCGACGAAGCTGATGAACATCGCGCCCAGCAGCGACAGCACGGCGCCGCTCGCCAGGTTGCCGAAGAAATACTGTCGCCGGTTGATCCGGCCGCGAAAGCTGAACACGGCTGCGAACATCGCCATCCCTCCCGATTGGTTCACCATCTCATGCGGAGGTTTGGAATCTGCGAAAGTACACGCTTAGCGGCGGATTAAGGGACGATCGCCGAGCGCTGCCGATTGGCAGGCTGGACGACATGCCTATTCTGCAAGCCCGGCCGAGGAGATGCGCATGCCGAAAGACCTGTTCGTCGCCGTCGACCGCTATATCGACGGCCTGTTCGCATCCGAGGACGCCGCCCTGCAGGCCGCCGTCGCCGAGGCCCGGGCCGAGGGCCTGCCGCAGATCCAGGTCTCGGCCGGACAGGGCAAACTGCTCTATCTGCTGGCCCGACTGATCGGCGCACGGCGGATCCTCGAGGTCGGCACGCTGGGCGGCTACTCGACCATCTGGCTGGCTCGGGCCCTGCCACAGGACGGCTTCATGGTGACGCTGGAGCTGGAACCGGCCCACGCACGGGTCGCCGCCAAGAGCCTGCACCGCGCCGGCCTGATCGAGAAAGTCGAGCTGATGGTCGGTCCGGCTTTGGAGAGCCTGCCGACGTTGGTCGCCCGCGGGGTCGATCCGTTCGACCTCGTCTTCCTCGACGCCGACAAGGTCAATTACATCAACTATTTCAATAGCATCATGCAGCTGGTGCGACCCGGCTCGCTGATCCTGGCCGATAACGTGATCCGCGCCGGCGCGGTGCTCGCGCCGAAGGCTGACGATCCCTCTGCCGTCGCGGCGCGCGACTTCAACGCGCTGGTGGCCGCCGACGCGCGCCTGGAAGCGATCGTGCTGCAGCAGGTGGGGATCAAGGGCCACGACGGATTGGTGATCGCCCGCGTGAGGTAATCGCGCCGAGCGTAGCAGGCATACGCCTTGCCCGGCCTCTGAGAATCCACCATAGTAGACCTATGTCTACTACTGAGGACGACACCGCCGTCCGCCTGGCGGAGCGGCTGAAGCTGGAGCGTGAGGCGCGGGGCTGGTCGCTGGCCGACCTCGCCGCGCGGTCCGGCGTCTCGCGCGGCGCGATCAGCAAGATCGAACGCGGCGAATCCAGCCCAACCGCCGGCCTGCTTGTGCGCCTCGCCGACGCGTTCGACCTGACGCTGGCTGGCCTGCTGGCCCGCGCCGAGGGCGGCGCCGACCGCCTGTCGCGGATCCAGGACCAGCCGGTGTGGCGCGACCCGGCCAGCGGCTACCTGCGCCGGCAGGTGTTCGAACGCGCCGACCACCCGATCGAGCTGGTCCGGGTGGAGCTGCCCGCCGGCGCCCACGTCGGCTTCCCCGCCGCCTCCTACCGGCGCATCCGCCAGCTGGTCTGGATGCTGGAAGGGCAGCTCACGATCGACGAGGGCGGGCGCCGCAGCCACCTGACGCCCGGCGACTGCCTCGCGTTCGGACCGCCGACCGACGCGGCTTTCATCAACGAGAGCGGCCGGCCTTGCGCCTACCTCGTCGTCGTGGCGCGGAGCTGAGCGATGCGGATCTCGCGCCTGACGTCAGACCCGGAGACCATCGCCGCCCTCTCGGATATCCTGATCGAGGTGGTGGCGAACGGCGGGTCGGTCAGCTTCATGCACCCGCTCGACCCGCAAGTGGCGCGGCGGTTCTGGTCCAGGTCGCTGGCTGAAGCGGAGGCTGGCGGCCGGGTGGTGCTGGGCGCCGCGCTGGACGGCGAACTCGCCGGCACGGTCACGCTCGACCTCGAAACACCGGTGAACCAGCCCCACCGCGCCGACATCGCCAAGCTGATGACCCGCGTGCGCTATCGCGGTCGCGGCGTCGCCCGGGCGCTGATGCTGGAGGCCGAGCGGATCGCCGTCGCCGAGCGCCGCACCCTGCTGACCCTCGACACCGCCGAGGAGGACGGGGCGGCCGGACTCTACGAGGGGCTTGGCTTCCAGCATGCGGGAACCATACCGGACTACGCCTTCAAGCCGCTGGGCGGCCTCACCGGCACGCTGATCTATTTCAAGCGCGTCGGCGCGGGGGCGGGCGCCAGCCAGGGGTCGAGGTAGGCGAAGCGGGGCCCGGTCACGGCGCTGGCGCGGAAGTGGTTGGCGTCCTTGAAGAGCGTGTGGCCGGCCGCCTCGATCGGGCAGGCGCCCTGCGAGCAGAGGCCGTCGAGCATGCTGACCAGAGGCGCCCCGGTCCGCCGGCTCACGTCAGACAGCCCGGTCAGAGCCGTGGCCGTCCGCCGCTCGATCGTCCGGCGGTCGAGCGTCTGGGGCGCGACATCGTGGGTCCAGAACGCACGCCGATAGCGGCGCAGGGGATCGGCCGCCTCCCCGCGCGGCGTCGGCCCGAACAGCACCACCTCGGTCCCGCGCCGGCGCAGCGCAGCGATCACCGGCTCCAGCAGCATGAACTCGCTGGCGGCGTAGTCGCCGGGCGTCCCGCGCCAGACCGCCCGGTCGCAGTCGTCGCCGGCGAGGCGGCAAGCGCCGCCCAGCGGCGCGCCAGGCCCCGGATCGAAGTAGGGCTGCCAGGTGGAGATGACCGCAACCCGGGCGAAACCGGCGCTCTCGGCGTAGCGGAAAGCCGCCCTGGCCCAGCGACCGCAGCCGCGCCCGCGGTGGCGCAGCCCGATCCCGGGGATCGGCGGACAGCCGCCCGAGGTGACGAAGGTGACGCCGCGGCCCGGCTGGCCGTCGAACGCGTGGACGTATCTCGGTGCGAACTCCTCGGCATGGGAGTCGCCGATCACCAGCACCTGCCGCGCGAACGGATCGCCGATGCGGCAGACCGTGAGCGGCCCCGTGCGCTGGTACTGGCCGCACGCGCCAGGGTAGGCCCAGTCGATGCTCGCCGCCCGGTCGTCCGCCAGCGCCGCCCGGATCGGTGGCGGCCCGGCGGCCGTGCGGAAAGTCTCGAAGCCTTGCGTCCCGGCGGCGATCATCGCCACCGCGGCCAGGGCGGCGCAGGCGCCGGCGAGGCCCCAGCGGCGCGCACCGGTCGCGAACAACCATCGCGTCGCGGCCTGTTCGATCACCCGGTACGAAGCAAGGCCCAGCGCCAGCATCGCCGCGACCGCGGCCAGGGCGACGGTCGGGGTGATCGCCACGTCGGCGTAGCGCAGCGCGACGATCACCGGCCAGTGCCAGATGTAGATCGAATAGGAGGCGCGGCCGAGCGTGGCGACGAGGGGATTATCCGCCCAGACGGTGCGCTTCAGTCCCGCCACGATCACCAGCGACGCGCCGCCTACCGGCAGCAGGGCGGTCGCCGAGGGCCAGCCGACGCCGGGAACGGCGAACCAGGCCCCGGCCCCGATCAAGGCGAGGCCCGCGACATGCAGCGCCGCCCGCGGGACGCCGCCGAGCCGGACCCCGGCGACGCCGGCGCAGAGCGCGCCCGCCAGCAGCTCCCAGGCCCGGGTCGGCAGCAGGTAGAACGACCAGCCCTGGCCCCGCGCCGAGACCACGACGGCGAGCGCGAACGAAGCGACGGTCAACGCCGCGATCACGAGCCAGAGGCGTCGCCTGAGCCACGGTGCGGTGAACACGCCGAGCAGCAGCAGCGGATAGAGCAGGTAGAACTGCCACTCCACCGACAGCGACCAGGTGTGCAGCAGCCAGTTGGCCCCCTCGTCCGGCGCGAAATAGCCCAGGCGCTGGGCGAACAGTAAATTGGAGGCGAACACGAGCGTGGCGGGGATGTCGCCGCTGAGCCGTTCGAGCGTCCAGGGATCCAGCGCGAAGCAGCCGATCGCCGTCAGCGCCGCGCAGAGCGCCGCCAGCGCCGGCCAGATCCGCCGCAGTCTGGCGAGGTAAAAATCCCAGAGCCGGAAGCGGTCTTCGCGCAGCCGCCCGACGATGATGTTGGTCATCAGGAAGCCGGAGATGACGAAGAACACATCGACGCCGATGAAGCCGCCCGGCGTGAGCGGTCCCACCAGGTGGTAGGCGACCACGAGCGCGATCGAGACGGCCCTCAGGCCGTTGATGTCGGAACGAAAACCATCCGCCGCGAGCTGCCGCGGCGCGTCCGCCGCCGCCACCTAGACTTCCAGGTCCTCCGGCAGGATGGCCATCTCGAACAGGAACGAGCCGTCTTCGTCCTCGTCCTCGTAGATGACGCCGATGAACTCGCCCTTCAGCTCCACCTCGGCGGAATCCTTCTGGCGTTCGCGGGCTTTCACCGCGATGTGCGGGTTGCCGAACGTGCGCTTCAGGTGCGCCTGAACGCGATCGATGTCTTTCTGGTCCACGGGGTCGGCGCTCCGATGATGATCGGGCGCGACCCTACTTATGATCGCCGCCGGAGCAAGCGTGCTCAGCGAAAGTGGGAAAGACTTTCGCGTCCGAGCACGCGTCCTTGGTCGGCGCTCAGATCACGTAGTCGTAGGCCGAATCCGGCAGGGTCTGGTCCATGGTCTTGGACGGCTCGGCGCAGGTCGGGCAGTTGACCAGCCGCGCCGGCACGCCGACCGCGGTGCAACCCGGCGGCACCGGCTGCAGCACCACCGCGCCGGCGGCGACCTTGGCGTAGTCGCCGACGGTGATGTTGCCGATCACCTTGGCGCCCGCCGCGAGCAGGACGCCGCGGCCGATCTTCGGGTGGCGGTCGACCCGGTCGGCGCTGGTGCCGCCCAGGGTCACGCCGTGCAGCATCGAGACGTCGTCGCCGACCACCGCGGTCTCGCCGATGACGATGCCGGTGCCGTGGTCGAAGAAGGCGCCCTTGCCGATCACCGCGGCCGGATGGATGTCGACCTGGAACAGTTCGGACATCCGGCTCTGCAGGTAGAAGGCCATCGACTCGCGGCCCTGCGTCCACAGCCAGTGGGCCACGCGGTGGGTCTGGATGGCCAGGAACCCCTTGAAGAACAGGAACGGCTGCACGTAGCCCTTGCAGGCCGGGTCGCGCTCGAACACCGCCTTCAGGTCGGCTTCGGCCGCGGCGACGATGCCAGGGTCGGCCTTGTAGGCCTCCTCGCAGGTCTCGCGCAGGCTCATCGCCCGCAGCTCCTGATCGCTGAGCTTGCGGGCCAGCTGGTAGGACAGCGCCCGCGACAGGTCGCCGTGGCGCAGGATCACCGCATTCAGCAGCGAGGCCAGACTGGGTTCGCTGGCCGCGATGTGCTCGGCCTCGTTGCGCAGCGCCGCCCAGACTGGCGGCGTCGTACTGGCTTCGACGACTTCCAGGCGTTGCACCATGCCGTCTGATCCTTCCCTCGGCGGCGCGTCTTCTCGTGCGCCTGCTCACCGTCACCTGGCGATATGGCGTCAAGGGCCAGAATGCGCCAGTCAGAGTTTCTAATTAAAATCCCAGCCGGGCTACATTGCTAAGGCCACAGCTGCGTTCTACCTGCCCCTTATTGCTCAAGTCCTTATAGCTGGAAGCTGCATTTGCCACACACCGTTCCGGACGCGCCGGCGTTTGGCGAGGTCGCGCCGATCGAGCCCTCGCCGCAGACCCTGGCCTTCCTGGCGCGCCGCCGCTCGGCCTCGGCGCTGGCGCTGACGGCGCCCGCCCCGAGCGACGCGGACCTGGCGACCCTGCTGCGCCTCGCCACCCGCGTGCCGGATCATGGCAAGCTCGCGCCGTGGCGGTTCGTGGTGCTGAAGGGCGAGCCCAAGGGCCGCTTCATCGCCGGCCTGGAGACGATCGCCGCCGCCCGCCCCGACGCGCCCAAGCTGATCGCCAAGCTCGGCAAGATCAAAGCCCCGCCGCTGACCGTGGCGGTGATCTCGCACGTGGCGCCCGGCGAGATTCCCGAGTGGGAGCAGCGCCTCTCCGCCGGCGCGGTGTGCATGAATCTGGTCATCGCGGCGCAGGCGATGGGCTACGGCGCCAACTGGATCACCGACTGGTACGCCTACGATGCGGACGCCGGCCGGCTGCTCGGGCTGAAAGACGGCGAACGCGTCGCCGGCTTCGTCCACCTGGGCACCAGCGCCGAGCCCCCGCTGGAACGGGTCCGCCCGGACGTCGGCGCGATCGTGGAGGAGTGGGACGGCTGAGCTGCCAGCCCGCTCGCCGACCACTCCTATCCGGTCATGGTCCGGGCGTCAGTCGCCGGCCGATCCAAGAACCCCGTCTCGTGCGCTACATGGCCGCGCGGAGCGCGGCAAGCCGCGATTTCGTGCTCCATCGCGGGCCACCGGGACGAAGCCCGGCGAGGTGGCGCGGCGCGCCAGCGCCGTGACGGAGGGGGCCGGGCCAGTGGGCCGACCTAACGCCGCCGTCCGCCGCTGCGACGCCCGGATCTCCCGGGCCGCCATGTCCTCCGGCTTCAGCGCCCCGATCACCTTCTGCGGCGCGTAGGGCGCCTCCAGCGTCGCGATCTCCTCTGCGGAGAGCGGGCTTTCGACCGCCTTCAGCGGATCGTCCATGTGGTGGGCCTTGGTCACGCCGATGATCGGCGCGGTGACCGCCGGCTTGGACAGCATCCAGGCGATCGCGACCTGCGCCGGCGCCTCGCCGCGCGCCGCGGCGACCTTGCGCAGCGCCTCCAGAACCGCCTGGTCCTCGGGCCGATTGTAGCGGCCGCGGCCCATCGCCGACTGCGAGCGCACGGTGCCGGCCTCGCGGCTGCCGGCCAGCACCCCGCCGGCCAGCGGGCTCCAGGGGATCAGGCCAACGCCCTCCTCCAGGCACAGCGGGTTCATCTCCCGCTCCTCCTCGCGGTAGAGCAGGTTGTAGTGGTTCTGCATCATCGAAAAGCGCGTGCGGCCGAGCCCGTCGGCGCGGTGCAGGTATTTCGAGAACTGGTAGGCGAACATCGAGCTGGCGCCGATGTAGAGCGCCTTGCCGGATTTCACGACGTCGTCCAGCGCCTCGATCGTCTCCTCGAGCGGGGTTTCGTAGTCGAAACGATGGATCTGGTAGAGGTCGACGTAGTCGAGGCCGAGCCGGGAGAGGCTGGCGTCGATCGACTGCAGGATGTGCTTGCGCGAGAGGCCGCCGCGGTTCGGTCCGCGTCCCATCGGGTTGAACACCTTGGTCGCGATCACCGCCTCGTCGCGGCGCACGCCCAGCGACTTCAGCGCCCGGCCAAGAATCTCCTCGCTCTGGCCGCGGGAATAGATGTCGGCGGTGTCGAAGAAATTGATGCCCGCCTCGACCGCCTTGGTGATGATCGGCAGGCTGGCTTCCTCGTTCAGCATCCATTCGGCGCCGCCGCCGAAGCTCATGCAGCCAAGGCACAGCCGCGAAACCTGGGTCCCGGTCGACCCCATGCGGGTGAATTTCATCGGTCCAATCCTCGTTTGGGAAATGCGCGAAGCCGACGTTCTCGCACCGCGCCAAGCCGACGACCAGGGACGCGGGTCGAAGATCGCGCGTCCGTGAACCTGAGCAGGGCCGAGTCCGCGGCAATGGACACCGCGCCGAGTTCCCGCGCCGTCAGTGGATCACCCGGGTGCTCCGCCGACTATCCAGCCAGCGTAGCGCCATTTCAGGAAACGTCCCCTGAGCGGTGAAGCCGCCGACGTCGCCGCGTTCTTTCGCCTCGCGGGCAAGACGGCGAGCTTCCTCCTCATCACCCATCAAAATCTGGGTGACGATCTTGGTGGCGAGAAACGGGTTGAATGGTCCGGGTCGTTCGACGTTCTCCAACAACTCGAAGAAGCCCCTCAGAGACAGTGGTCGCCAAGCGCGATCGGCGGCATCGACCGTCCAACGAACGAACTCGCGCGCCGCCGCCTCGGCATCCATCCCGCACTCGTCGATAGCGCCCTCTTCAATCGGTGGCGCGCGGCACACCCATGCGCCGCGCCCTCGGAAGGAAAGGCTTCGATCGCGGTTCTCGCGCATATCGACGACATCCCAGAAGATCGGATCGACGCCCATTGGCTTTACGTGAAGGGCAATCCGCGTCTCGCGCCAATAGATCGCGACCATCGGATATGCGTCGAAGAACCAGCCAGCCACATCGCGAAAGAGCATGCCGCCGCTGCACTTCCAGCCACTGCCCTTCGCCGCCTCGTGGGTCGCCTTGGTCAACGCCCTTCGATAGGCGTGGCGCGCGCTCTCCTCCTGACGCGTGATCTTGTGACCCATGAATTCGGCCACTACCGCCCCCGGTAAGAATCCACGCCCTGGTCGGGCAGCCACAGCCCCGCCGGCGGCGCGCCGGTCTGCCAGAAGACGTCGATCGGGATGCCGCCGCGCGGATACCAGTAGCCGCCGATGCGCAGCCAGGTGGGCGCTGCGACCTCGACGATCTTGCGGCCGATCGCCAGCGTGCAGTCCTCGTGGAAGGCGCCGTGGCTCCGGAACGAGCCGAGGTAGAGCTTCAGCGACTTCAACTCGATCAGCCACTGGTCCGGCGCGTAGTCGATCACCAGGCGGGCGAAGTCGGGCTGGCCGGTCACCGGGCACAGCGAGGTGAATTCCGGCGCGGTGAAACGGGCGAGATAGAGCTGGCCGGCCTGCGGGTTCGCCACGCGCTCGAGCACCGCCTCGTCGGGGCTGGCGGGCGCCCTGACCTCGTGGCCGAGCTGGGTGAGCGGGGTCTCCTCCATCGGCGCCCGACTTACCGCACCTCGCAGCATGGAACAAACGCGTCACCCCGGCCAAGCCGCGAGCGGCGCCGAGCCGGGGCCGGACGGGCCGGTTCCGAGACGACTTCCAGCTTGGCGGCGGCGCTTCCGGCCCCGGGTCTGCGTGCTTCGCACTCCGCCCGGGGTGACGGTCATCGCTTGGTGTCTTAGGGGTGGATGAAACGAGCCAGTGGGAGAGAAACGATGGCGGCGGGCAAGGATTACGACGGGTTCGTCGTGGTGGTCACGGGCGCCTCGACCGGGCTTGGCCGGGCGATCGCCGAGGAAGCGGCGGCGCGCGGCGCCGCGGCGGTGATCGTCAACTACGCGGGCAACAAGACGGAGGCCGAGGAGACCGCCCGGCGCGTCGAGGCCGCCGGCGCCAAGGCGGTGCTGGCGCAGGGCGACGTGGCCAGCGACGAGGATTGCCGGCGCATCGCCGCGGCCGCCGCGCCGTTCGGCCGCATCGACGCCCTGTTCAACAACGCCGGCCAGACCACCTTCGCCAACCACGCCGACATGGACGCGGTCTCGGCGACGGACTTCGCCCGGATCTACGCCGTGAACGTCGTCGGCCCGTTCCAGATGGTGCGCGCCTGTCGCGCCCTGCTGGAGGCCGCGCCGCAGCCCGGCGCGGTGGTCAACACCTCGTCGATCGCCGGCGTCACCGGCATCGGCTCGTCGGTGCCCTACGCCGCCTCCAAGGGCGCGCTGATCACCATGACGCTCTCCCTGGCGCGGGCGCTGGCGCCGAAGATCCGGGTCAACGTGATCTGTCCCGGCTATATCGACACGCCCTGGTTCGAGCGTGGCATCGGCGCCGAAGGGGCCGCCCAGCTGCGCAAGACCGCAGCCGCTGGCGCGCCGCTTCAAGTCGCCTCCAAGCCTGAGGACATCGCCGGCGCGGCGATCTTCTTCGCCTCGCCCGCCGCGCGGCACATCACCGGCGAGACGCTGCTGGTGGACGCCGGCTCGCACCTCGGGCGGGCTTCGATGGCGATGCGCTAGGCGCTCGGCCCTTACCGCCCGCTTACGCCGCGGACGCGCCTTCCAGCTCGATTTCTTTCGCCATCGCGGCGCACGGTGGGGCGTCGCCTCATCGCGGAGCGGCGGCGGCCGGTCTGCCCAGTAAACGGGCAGGCAGGGTGTTGCGGCGCACAAGAAATGGCCTGCCCCGGCCTCCCGTCGGCGCGGGCGGAAACTCGGCTGTGTGAAATTCGCGCAGCTGTCGGACATACGGCTGGGCGGCCGCAAAGGCTGGCCGGCTGATCGCCGCATCGGCAACAGCCGGGCGGCGGCAAACAACAAGGGGATAATCCATGACCAATCTGAAGCTGTGGCTCTGCGCCGGGTCGGCCAGTCTCGGCCTCGCGTTCGCGGGCTCGGCCTTCGCCGACACGACGCCGGCCGCTCCCGCCGCGCCAGCGCCGACGCCGATGGCGAACCCGGCCATGTCCGGCCCGCTCGCCGCCAACCCGCATCCGGCGACGTTCGACGCCGGGCCGCTAGGCGCCATCACGGTCGACGGTGTCATGAGCGGTGGCGCGATCTTCCAGAGCAACCCGGGCTTCAACGGCTTCGGCGACCTGAATGACAGCGCCGCCGGCGGGCTGACCAACGCCCAGGTGATCATCAACGGCGGGGTCGGGCCGGTGTCGTTCTACATCCAGGCAGGGGCCTACAACTTCCCCAGCCTCGGCACGCCCTATTACAAGACCGACCAGATCACGAACAACACGTTCGGCTACGTGCCGCAGGGCTTCCTCAAGCTGGCGATCAACTCCGACTGGAGCATCGAGGGCGGCGCCCTGCCGACGCTGATCGGCGATGAGTACACCTACACGTTCCAGAACATGAACATCGAGCGCGGCCTGCTCTGGAACCAGGAGCCGGCGGTCAGCAAGGGCGTACAGGTCAACTATTCGCACGGCCCGATCGCCATCTCGGCGGCGGTGACCGACGGCTACTACTCCGACACCTACACCTCGATCTCGGGGCTGATCACCTACACCTTCAAGAACTCGGACGCCCTGGCCTTCGCCGCCGAAGGCAATGCTGGCGTCGCCCGGGTCGGCAGCTTCGCGACGCCGACGCAGCAGAACAACGGCGAGATCTACAACCTGATCTTCACCCACAACATGGGCCCGCTGACGATCTCGCCCTACCTGCAGTACAACACCTCGCCGAACATCCCGGGCGTCTCCCTGCCCGGCGACGCGTTCGGCGCGGCGGTGCTGGCGAAGTACCAGTTCAACCCGGAATGGAGCCTGGCCGGCCGCTTCGAGTACATCACCTCGTCGGGGCCGGCGAACCTGCTCGGCTACGGTCAGGGCAGCGACGCCTGGTCGATCACCGTCACGCCGACCTGGCAGAAGGGCATCCTGTTCGTGCGCGGCGAGCTCTCCTACGTCGGCGTCGGCGGCGGCGCGCCCGGCCTGATGTTCGGCGTCGCCGGCGTCGCGAGCGACCAGTTCCGCGGCCTGCTCGAAGCCGGCGTGCTGTTTTAGCGACGCGGCGGCGGGCCCCTCCTTCACTTCTCCCAGAGGGACGAGGAAGGGCCCGGACGCGTCAGCGCTGTGATCCGCTCTTCCCCCGCGCGGGGGGAAGTGTCGCAGGCGAGGGAGCGTCAGCGACCGAAGCGCGACGACGCCGCCGCCGGATTGTCGCCGACGCCGGCGCGTGTCTGCCCTCCGTCGCGGCTCGCCTTGCCGCGGCTCGCCATCGCGGCGCCTCCCTCGCCTGAAGCGAGGGGAGGAGCAGGGAGCCTTCTCCCGGGAGAGGTGGTTCAGCCGCGGCCGATGAACGGCATCTTCGTCGCCATCACGGTCAGGAACTGGACGTTCGCCGAGAGCGGTAGGCCGGCCATGTAGACGATTGCCCGCGCGACGTCCTCGACGTCCATCACCGGTTCGGGCGCCATCCGCCCGTCGGCCTGCGGCACGCCCTGCCCCATCGTCATCCGCGCCGTGAGGTCCGTCTGCGCGTTGCCGATGTCGATCTGGCCGCAGGCGATGTCGAACGCGCGGCCGTCGAGCGCGGTCGAGCGGGTGAGGCCGGTGATCGCGTGCTTGGTGGCCGTGTAAGGCGCGGAATTCGGCCTGGGCGTATGGGCCGAGATCGAGCCGTTGTTGATGATCCGTCCGCCGCGCGGGTCCTGCGCCTTCATCAGGCGGAACGCGGCCTGCGTGCAGAAGAAGGCGCCGGTGAGGTTGGTGTCGACGACCCGCCGCCACTCCTGCGGCGTCAGGTCTTCCAGCGGTTTCGGCGGCGCGCCGGTCCCGGCGTTGTTGAACAGCAGATCGAGCCGGCCGAACCGCGCCTTGACCTGCTCGAACAGCGCCTCGACCGCCGCCGCATCGCCGACATCCGCCTGCACGGCGATCGCCGCAACGCCCTTGGCCTTCGCCTCGTCGCAGACGCCCTCGACGCGCTCGAGCCGGCGGCCGCACAGCGCCAGCGACCAGCCGGCCTCCGCCAGCGCCAGCGCGCAGGCCTTGCCGATGCCGCTGCCCGCGCCCGAGACCAGGGCGATCTTTTCCATCGGCCGGCCATAGCAGCGCGCGCGGCTGCTGGCGAGATTGGGACTCCAAGGTCCGCATCTTATTGCGGCCCGCGCCGTCGCCGAGCTAAGGCCGGCGTCTCACGCGCCCAAGGAGGTTCCCATGCCCGCATCCGCCCACGACAAGCGCGACGCTTTCCGCCGCCTGCACCAGGACGGCTGTTTCGTGCTGCCCAATCCCTGGGACGTCGGCTCGGCCAAGATTCTGCAGCACCTGGGGTTCAAGGCGCTGGCGACGACCAGCGCCGGCATGGCCTGGTCGATGGGCCGCGCGGACGGGGCGGTCAGCCCTGGACGAGGTGCTGCTGCATCTGTCCAGCCTGGCCCACGCCACCGACCTGCCGCTGAACGCCGACTTCGAGAACGGGTTCGCCGACGCGCCGGACGAGGTCGCCCGCAACGTCGAACTCGCGGCCGATGCCGGCGTCGCCGGTCTCTCGGTGGAGGACTACACCGGCCATGCCGAGCGCGGCCTCTATGATTTCGACCTCGCCGTCGCCCGCGTCGCCGCCGCCCGCGCCGCGCTCGACCGCACTCAGTCGGGCGTGCTGCTCACCGCGCGCAGCGAGGGCTTCATCCGCGGCGCGCCGGACCTCGATGCGACCATCCGCCGGCTGCAGGCGTTCGCCGCCGCCGGCGCCGACTGCCTCTACGCCCCAGGCATCCGCGACGAAGCCCAGGTCCGCGCGGTCGTCGCGGCGGTGGCGCCCAAGCCGGTGAACCTGCTGTCGGTCGGCCTGCCGGTGGCGACGGCGGCCGAATGGGGCGTGCGACGGATCAGCCTCGGCGGCGCGCTCGCCAGCGTCGCGTTCAATCACTTCATGGCCGCGGCGAAGGAGATCGGCGAACAGGGAATTTTCACCGCGATCACCCAGACGCCGCGCGGGGAGCCGCTGAACAAGATCTTCTCGGGAAGCTGAAGCGCCCCGCCTATCCGGCTTTGCGTTCAGGCGTCGCGTTCATCGGCGGGTGGTTGGCGTCGATGATGTCGAAGTGCTCCAGCTGGCGCACCCGCTCGGAAATGTTGAGCCGCGAGTAGAGATCGCAGACCTGGTAGCGCTGGTGCGCTTCGTTCCACCGCTCGCGGGCGTCCTTCAGCAGGTTTTGCACCTCGCCGGCGTAGATCAGCTCGCAATTGTCGCCGGTGAAGCGGCAGTAGAGGAAATTGCCGCCCATCGGCGAGAGCGGCCGCCCATCCTTGAGCCGCATGAAGCGGTAGGTGGCGCCCGAGACGCCAATCACGTCGACGTAGTCTTTCACCCCCGCCTCCCGACTCAACCGTACGCTGGCGACAATTCTGAGCCTGCAAGGCAGGCGCGAACGCGGCGGGTTTTGGTCTTAACCAAGGCAATCGCCCCCGTTCGGGCAGGCGCGACAGGGCGCCGGAGCCATTTTTTTCGGGCGAGCCGACCACGGCGCCTCGTCAGGCGCGCCCGACCCCTTTGTTAACGACTTGATGCGCTTAGTACGGACGGCTCAACCTCAAGACGCGACAGTCCATGCGCGCCCTCACCTCCGTTTCCGGCGTCCAAAGCCTGCGCAGCATCACGGCGCGCTCGTCGTCGGCGCGCGTGCTCGACCTGCACTCGCTGGCCCTCGACGCGGCCGAGGACCCGGAACACGGCGCCCGGCCGATGTTCCTGCACCCGGTGCTGAACCGCACGATCGTCGTCAAGCACCACCCCAGAGCGGGCGAGTTCGAGAACGCCGCCGAGCGCGGCGCCATCGTCACCAAGGTGATCTTCCCGTTCGACCCGGGGGACCTCGACCTGGGCGGCCAGTTCCTGCTGGTGGACGACCCGGATCTGGTCGAGCAGTTGGAGCGCCACCTCGACTGGCGCGAGATCGACATGGGCCGCGACCTCATGATGCTGCGGCTGATCGACCGGCTGCCGACGCTGGACCCGTTCCTGCTGCACGAGGTCTGCGTCGCCAACAAGATCGACGTCGCCCCCTGCTACTTCCGCCTCAGCCTCAGCGACAAGACCGAGATGCGCGACTTCGTCGCCCATCAGGTCGAGACCCTGATCGGGCTCTGCTTCGGCGGCATCACCGTGTCTGACACCCAGGCCAAGCGGCTGTCGGAGCTGATCCTGGCCGAAGGCGACAGTCCCGAACTGGCGCCGCTGCGGTTGGCGATGCGGATGGAGTCGGCCGAGTTCGCGCAGGCGATGTTCTGCTGGAAGGCCGTGCTCTACTACCGCTGGCGCAGCCGCATGCTGGGCCCGGAGGTCAAGGCGACGCGCCGCTCGATCGGCTCCGTCGAGCTCTCCCGCTTCGATCCCGACTCCGCCCGCTTCGCCCGCTACGCCATCTCCCAGCTGGAGGGGCTGGTCGCCGAATGCGAACGGCGGATCGCCGAGATGTTCCGCATCTACGATGAGGTGTTCGAGGCGCTGACCGCGCAGCGCACGCCCGAGCCGTTCCGCCGCTTCCTGATCGACGGCCCGCGGCTGTTCGCCCGACTGGGCGAACGGATGGGCCGGCTGGAGCAGCTGACCAGCTATTGGAGCCACCAGTTCCCCGGCCTGCGCACCCGCCAGCTGCGGCCCGAGGCGATCTACGACGGCCTGCGCAACCTGCTCAGCGCGCTCTCGCTCGGCACGCCGCTGACCGAGCTGGAGCCGGACGAGGCCGACAAGACTGGGCGAGTCTGGAGCGCCGACGACTTGGAGGCTTGGGCGGAGCCGCGACGCGGTGCAGCGCGGCGTAAGGCGGTTTAGCGGCTGCGGGACGCCGGCCGGGCGCTCAGCCGAACAGCTCCGCTTGCGCCGCCGGGGCCGCGCCTTCGATCGCCAGCAACCTCAGCTTGGTGCGCGCCCCGCCCCGCGCCGAGAAACCGCCGAGCTTGCCGCCGGCCGCGGTGACGCGGTGGCACGGCACGATGATTGGCCAGGGGTTCTGCCCCAGCGCCGCGCCGACGTCGCGCGCCAGCAACCGGTCGCCGAGACGCGTTGCGATCTCGCCGTAGGTCAGCGTCTCGCCGGGTGGAATCCGCCGGGCGATCGCATAGACCTGCGCGTTGAACGCCGGCACGCGATCGAGATCGAGCGTAGCCCCGGAGAGGTCGGCCTTTTCGCCGCGCATCAATGCCCGAATGCCGTCAACGACCGGCGCGAGCGCCGCGGGCGCTGGCGTCTCGACTGCCTCGGGAAAGCGTCGCAGGAAACTGCGCCGCGCGGTCTGCGGATCGCGTTCCGGCAGGTGCGCGCCGACCAGGCCGCGATCGTTCCAGGCCAGGCCCGCCCAGCCGATCGCGGTGTCGAAGAGGGTGTAGCCGATCATGCCCGCGATATGGGGGCCGCGCGCCACTGCCACGAGGGCGACGTCAGCGGTTTTCGGACGTCGATGGCGCGCCCGGTCCAGAAGGCGGCGCGGCTTCGTCTGGGTCGAGGGCCAGGATCAACTCGGTGATTTCCGCGCCGCTCGCCGGATCCCATTCCACCCGTTTCTCGATTCCGCGCAGCGTGCGGATCAGCGCTTCGTCGCGATCGCTGTTCGGATCGACAAACGTCATTCCCGTGCAGCCAGCCCCTAGCACCCGGCGCGCGAAGGCGTCCGTGCAGTAGAGGTGCGTGGCGAAGAAGTGGTCGTGGAACAGATCGTGCCGCGGCGCCCGGTCCGGACCGAACGCGATGCGGTTCACCTGGGTCGCGATCGGCGCCACGTTGGGCAGCAACGGACTCAGCTCGTACTCGGAGTTGTCCGGGTCCGACATCTCCTCGACCACCGTCGGATCCATGATCTGGTAGTTCATCGACCGCGGCCGCGGCGCCGACTGACGGGCGTCGACGTTGAAGAAGCGCACCTCGGATGGATCCAGCGCCATGGCTTGCCGCATCCGTTCGGAAACGAACCGGAATCCGCCCCACTGGAAATAGTCGACATCGAAATCGTCCAGCCTCAGTGCGAGCTCTGCCGCCGGATCGGGCCGATCCGCCATCGCCCCCGAGTGGACGCTCTGCGCAAAGTCATCCAGATGGTCGGTGTCGACGTAGTGAATGACTGAAATCGGCGCTTCCTGTTCATCGCCGTCCCCCGCAAACCTCAGGTACGTCGCGAATTGCGCCTCAAGGACCCAGATCCTCGTCATGCGGAGACCCTCATGAGGGGGTTGTAGGCGCCGAAGCGGATTCTGAGGCGGCTGTATAGAGCGGCGCCATCGAGGATCGAACGCGCCCGATACGGACTCAGCCTCCCGGACACGCTCTGAAGCTCGCCCGCGATCAGCGCTCCCACCTCCGCATTGTATTGCCGGTGATAGATGTTGTGCATCGGCAGGGATCCGCCCCACAGTTGCCAGGTGGCCTGGTCGGCGGGCAGACCGATCAGATTGTCTGGATCATCGGGTCGCCATCCGGCCTTGAGCGCGACTTTGGCGACGTCGATGTACTGCTTCCAGATCGCGGCGGGCACCAGATGGTGCGCCTGCATCCTGCCGTTTTTGAGCTGACTGGCGATCGCGGCGCGCGCTCTGCTGCTGGTCGTCTGCAGCTCGGGCGCGACGCCCGGGGGTCTCGCCCGGATCGCCACTTCGTAGTTGATCATGCCGCCGAGGGCCGCGGTGAGGATAACTTCGGAGGCGATCTCACTGCGCGCCGGCGGGCCCTGGAACATCGCGGTGAAAGCGCCCGGGAAGACCATCGCGGCGCGCATCACCGCCTCGGACGCGGCGTCGAGCTTCGGGCCGCTGAACGGCGCCTCGGTGAGCAGTGGCAGGGCGTATCGCGACCATACGTAGGCGCTGGCGGCGATCACGTCGGCCGGCCGGCTATCGTCCAGCTCGAAGCGGGTGATCGCGTCGGTGATCTGCCGCCGAGCCACGGCGTCGTCCCACTGGTTCAGCAGCTCGGCCCCCAGGGTCAGAAGCCCGGCCCGCCCCAGGCGAGCGGCCCCTTGTGGCAGCGCGAACAGGTCCACCCCGACCCCGCTGGGGCCGACGAGGGTGGTCGCCGTGTTGACGGGGACGAGCAGGCCTCGGTCACCCGCGTCTATGGGGGCGGGCTCTGGGCCGGTGGGGTTCGGGTCGGCAGGCCCTGGGAGCGCGGGCTTCCGGCTGGCGGGCGCCTTGGCGTCGGTCCCGCCGGCGCGTCCCGACGCCGGCTTGCGTACTGACCGCGCGGGTGCGCCGTTTCGCGCGGGCGGGCGGGCGGCGGGCGCAGCCGCCGACGACGCGCCGCCCGTTGTCCATTGGCCGCCTCCGGTCTGCCCGGCCGGGATTCGCGGCTCGCTCTCCCAGGCCGGGCTGGCGCCTTTCTCGAGGTCGGACATTTGCGCCAGCTTGGCCATCGCCCCTGCTGTCAGCTCCGGCAGGCGCAGCATCACGGCCTCGACGCCCGCGTGGCCGAGGTCTCCAGCCTCGATCCATGCCGCCGCCCGGCCGAGGCCGCGGTGAAGCCGCCGGATCTCCGCGTCCGTCTGCGGCCCGTACGCCGCCCGGATGATCCGGCCGAAGTCGGCGAGCGGGCGCACGACGCATCGCCCCGCGCCCCCGGGGCTCCGGTCGACCCGCGCCAGGTCCAGGCCGCCAAGGGCCAGGCCGCTCTCGTCGCAGGCCAGCCCCGCCGCGCCGCGCGCGACGAGTCGGTATGGGCGAAAAGGTGTGTTCACTCCGACCGGTCCTCGCTCATGGAGCGGGCATAGATGTTCATGATTTGTTCTGTTTGTCAAGCACCCGCGCGGCGTTTCAGGGGCGGTGATCCGCTGGCCGAGGTGGGTGGTGCGGGCGGCCGGGGTCGAACCGGCACGGGGGTCGCCCCCCTACGGATTTTAAGTCCGTTGCGTCTACCAATTCCGCCACGCCCGCAGCGGCTTGCGCCGGTCTTAGCGTCCTGGGCCTGAAGAATTAAGTCCGCCCGTCACTTGGACGGCGGCGCGGCTGCGGGCGGCGGGGCGGCGCCGTCGCCAAGCGTCTTCTGCAGCGCATCGCTGATGTCGCTGATGTGCTGACCGGCCGCCTTGGAGAGGTTGGCGCAGGTCTGGGCCTGGGCCTTCAGGTCGGCGGTGGTCATCGTCTTCAACTCGTCGATCAGCCGCTGGGCGACGTCGGTCGGCGCGCCGCGACCTTCCAGCCGGCCCCAGAAGTAGAACAGGCTGAGCGTGCCGATGTTCTTCAGCTCCGGATCGTCGCTCTGGGAGAGCGCGCCGGAGACGAACAGGCAGCGCAGGTCGGTCGTGGTCGTCGCGTCGGCGGCAGGCGCCGCAGGTGTGGCGGCCGGAGCGGCGGCGAGCGCGAGGGCGGCGGCCAGAACGAGCGCGAGACGCATGGGCGATCCTTGGCGTGGCGGCTGTCAGGCGTCGACGCGGCTGATCGTCTTGGCGCCGATGTCGGCCAGCGCCTCGATCAGGTCGGTGACGGTCTGCTCCACTACCGCGCCGTCGCGGCCGCGCACCACCAGGTTGGAGCCGTAACCCTGCGGGCCGAAGAACGGATAGCTGCCGATCGAGAGCTCCGGATGCGCCTTGGCGAGGTTGGCCAGCGGCTCGGCGATCACGCCCTCCCCGGCCCCTTCCACCCGCACGGTCCTGGCGATCACCACCGCGCCGGTGCGTAGCCGCGGCACCACGTCATCCATCATCCCGCGCATCACCATCGGCACGCCGGCCAGCACGAAGACGTTGCCGATCTGGAAGCCGGGCGGACCCTGCACCGCGTTCTTCACCAGCGAGCCGCCGACCGGCACCCGCGCCATCCGCCGCCGCGCGGCGTTGAGCTCGCCCTGCCAGCGCGACTGCATCATCTCGAGGATCTCGGGGTGCTCGTAGAGCTCGACCCCGAACGCCTTGGCCACGCAATCGGCGGTGATGTCGTCGTGGGTGGGGCCGATGCCGCCGGTGGTGATCACGTAGTCGTACTTGCCGCGCAGCGCGTTCAGCGCGGTGATGATCTCGTCCTCGATGTCCGGCACCACCCGCGCCTCGGCCAGGTCGACGCCGTAGGTGGCGAGGTACTTGGCGATGAAGTTGAGGTTGGTGTCCTGGGTGCGGCCGGAGAGGATCTCGTCGCCGATGATCATCACGGCGGCGGTGACGCGATCTGCCATCCTCTTCCCCTGGACGCCTAGGCTCGCTGACGGCATAGGCCGGCGATGCTTCTGCCGCAACCGATGGCGCACGGACGCCTGGTCTCCCGCTACAAGCGCTTCTTCGCCGACGTGGTGCTGGACGACGGCACGGCGCTGACCGCGCACTGCCCCAACCCCGGCGCGATGCTGGGGCTGAACACGCCGGGGCTGGGCGTCTGGCTGTCGCGGTCGGATGCGCCGAAGCGCAAGCTGGCCTGGACGCTGGAGCTGGTCGAGGACGGCGCCGGCCTCGCCGGCGTCAACACCATGAACCCCAACAAGCTGGTCGCCGAGGCGCTGGCGGCGGACGTCATGCCGGAACTGGCCGGCTACGCCGTGCATCGCCGCGAGGTGAAGTTCGGCGAGGCCAGCCGGGTCGACTTCCTGCTCGAGCACCCGGACCGGGCGCCCTGCTATCTCGAGGTGAAGAACTGCCACCTGCGCCGCGGCGGGACCCTGGCCGAGTTTCCCGACTGCGTGGCGGCGCGCTCGACCCGGCACCTGCGCGAACTCTCGGCGATGGTCGCGGCCGGCCACCGCGCCGTCGCCCTGATCGTCGTCCAGCGCACCGACTGCGACGCCTTCAGCGCCTGCGCCGACCTCGACCCCGCCTTCGCCGCCGGCCTGGAGGCGGCGGCCGGCGCGGGGGTGGAGGTGCTGGTCTACGCCTGCGCGATGAGCCCCGAGGCGGTGACGATCGAGCGGCGGCTGCCGTGGGTGCGTCTGGGGTAGAGGCGCTCACTCCCGTCACCCCGGGCGCAGCGCGAAGCGCGAAGACCCGGGGCCGGACGCGCCGTCACCCAGCTGGAAGTCGTCTCGGAACCGGCCGGTTCGGCCCCGGCTCTGCGCTGCGGCCGGGGTGACGGAGGGATGTGCTCACCACCCCCTCGCCAACCCTCTGTTGAACTTCTGTGCTAGGGTTGCGACATAAGCCGGGAGAGAGGGGTCGCGCCGAGGCGGCCCGGAGCGGAAGAGACATGGCCTTCGTCGACGACGTGCTGGAAGCGGAGACGCGCACCGGCGAGATCAAGATCCACAGCCATCCGGCGGACTTCGAAGGCATGCGCCGCGCCGGCCGGATCGCCGCCGAGTGCCTGGACATGCTGGTCCCACACGTCGTGCCGGGCGTCGCCACCGAGAAGCTGGACCGGCTGGCGCGCGAGTTCATCCTCGACCACGGCGCCCTGCCCGCCTGCCTGTTCTACAAGGGCTACAGCCACACCGTCTGCATCTCGCCCAACCACGTGGTCTGCCACGGCATCCCCAGCGAGCGGCCGCTGCGCGACGGCGACATCGCCAACATCGACGTGACCGTGATCCTCGACGGCTGGCACGGCGACACCTCGCGGATGTACGGCGTCGGCGACGTGCCGCCCCGGGCGCGGCGACTGGTCGACGTGACCTACGAGGGCATGATGCGGGGCCTGGCGCAGGTGAAGCCCGGCAATCGGCTGGGCGACGTCGGCTTTGCGATCCAGTCCTACGTCGAGGCGATGCGCTGCAGCGTGGTGCGCGACTTCTGCGGCCACGGCGTCGGCAAGGTGTTCCACGACGCGCCGAACGTGCTGCACTACGGCGACCCCGGCACGGGGCCGCTGCTGAAGCCCGGCATGTTCTTCACCGTCGAGCCGATGGTGAACCTCGGCAAGTACCAGGTGAAGCTGCTCTCCGACGGCTGGACCGCGGTGACGCGCGACAAGTCGCTTTCGGCGCAGTGCGAGCACTCCGTCGGCGTGACCGAGACCGGCGTCGAGATCTTCACCGCCTCCCCCGCCGACCTGTTCAAGCCGCCGATCAACGGCGCGGCTTAGGCCCGACCCGCTCATCCCGGCGAAAGCCGGGACCCAGGCAGGAGGCGATTGCGGGGCGCTGACCTTGCCGACCGCGCGCGCCCCAGGCAGAGAAGTCCAACCGCGGAGATCGCAGAGATACGCGGAGCGGCCCGCGACCGTCCCGGAGATCGAGCCCTCCTTGCGGATGTCTGGCCAATTGGGCAGGTCGCCTGCCGTTGCACGGCCGTCTCTGCGAATCTCCGCGATCTCCGCGGTTCAATTTCTTGAATTGCCTCCGGCGGCGAACGCGCCGGCAAGCGACGCGTCCCTGCAACCTCGTCCTGCCTGGGTCCCGGCTTTCGCCGGGATGAGCGGGGGCGTAGGGGCTTGACGGACGCAGCGCGAGCTAGGACGGGCTTGGGTTCCTAAGACCCCAAGCCATTGTCCGAGACGCCCGAATGTACATTGCCGACCACGCCCGAGACACGCCCGACAAGGCGGCGATGATCGCCGCCGAGAGCGGTGAGCGCGTCACCTATCGCGAGCTGAACGACCGCTCGAACCAGCTTGCCCAGTTCCTCCACGCCCAGGGCCTGCGCCGCGGCGACCACATCGCGATCCTGATGGAGAACAACCTGCGCTACGCCGAAGTGGTGTGGGCGGCGTTCCGCTCCGGGCTCTACCTGACCGCGGTCAACCGCTACCTGCCGCCGGACGACACCGCCTACATCGTGAACGACTGCATGGCCAAGGCGATCGTCAGCTCGTTCGACCGCCGCGAGATCGTGGCGCCGGTCACGCCGTTGATCCCGAATTGCCCGATCCGGCTGATGGTCGACGGGACCATCGACGGCTGGGACTCCTACGAAGACGCTATCGCCCGCTGCCCGGCCGAGCCGCTCGCCGAGGAGCCGATGGGCGACACCATGCTCTACTCCTCCGGCACCACCGGCCGACCGAAGGGGATCCTGCGCCCGCTGCCCGAGATGACGGTCGCCGAGGGTTTCGGCCTGCGCCAGGCGGCGATGAACCGCTACGGCTTCTCGCCGGGCACGGTCTATCTCTCGCCGGCGCCGCTCTATCACGCCGCGCCGCTGGGCTATGTGACCAACGTGCTGGGCCACGGCGGCACGGTGATCATGATGGAGCGCTTCGATCCCGAGGCGGCGTTGCGCTACATCGAGAAATACAAGGTCACCCACAGCCAGTGGGTGCCGACGATGTTCGTGCGGATGCTGAAGCTGCCGGACGACGCCCGGGCGCGGCACGATCTCTCGTCACACCAGGTCGCCGTCCACGCCGCCGCGCCCTGCCCGGTCGACGTCAAGCACCAGATGATCGCCTGGTGGGGCCCGATCATCCACGAGTACTACGCCGGCACCGAGGGCACCGGCGCGACGATCATCGACAGCGAGGAATGGCTGGCGCACCCGGGCTCGGTCGGCAAGCCGGCGCTGGGCATCCTGCACATCTGCGACGAGGACGGGACCGAGCTGCCGGTCGGCGAGAGCGGACTGATCTACTTCGAGCGCGAGCAGATGACGTTCGCCTACCACAACGACCCGACCAAGACCCGCGCCGCCCAGCACCCCGCGCACGACAACTGGATGAGCCTGGGCGACGTCGGCTACGTCGACGCCGAGGGCTATCTCTACCTGACCGACCGCAAGGCGTTCATGATCATCTCCGGCGGGGTGAACATCTATCCGCAGGCGATCGAGGACGCGCTGATCCTGCACCCGAAGGTCGGCGACGTGGCGGTGTTCGGCGTGCCGAACGAGGAGATGGGGGAGGAAGTGAAGGCCGTGATCGAGCCGGCGCCGGGCGTCGATCCGACCGACGAGCTGGGCGCCGAGCTGATCGCCTTCGCCCGCGAGCGCCTCGCCCACTACATGGCCCCGCGCTCGGTCGACTTCATCGAGGAGATGCCACGCCTGCCGACCGGTAAGCTCTACAAGCGCCTGCTGAAGGACCAGTACTGGGCCGGCCGCGCGATCTGAGGCCGGCTCGCCCCCTATGCCGCCCGCCCTCGGTACCTCGGCTCGTCGACCACCGTGAGCAGCAGCACCAGGGCGATCGCCTCGAACGCCATCGAGACGATGAACACCCAGCGGTAGCCGGCCAGCCAGGCGATCAGGCCGCCGATCATCGGGCCGACCGTGCTCATGAAGCCCTGGGCGGTCTGCGACAGGCCGAGGCGCATGGCGATGTCCTGCCGGGCGCCGAATTCGAGCACCATGGTCTGCGAGCTCATGTTGAAGCCGGCCTGGGCGGCGCCGAGGCAGGCGAACGCGACCAGCACCATCGCCGGGTTGGCGGCGAGCAGCAGCACCACGGTCGCGGCGATCCACAGCGCCATCGCGCCGACGAACGAGGCGCGAAAGCCGAAGCGGTCGCCGATCGTGCCCCACAGCAGGTTGGAGAGGCTGTCGCCTTCCAGCAGCACCAGGCTCTGCAGGCCGATGTTGCCGCCGGTCAGCGGCATGATGTGCTGCGCGAACAGGATGTAGAACGGCACCGCCATCCGCCCGGCCGTCGCGCTGGTCTGGGCGATCATGAAGAACATGTAGCCGCGGTCGGCCACCAGCATGGCCGGAAACTCGCGCAGCCGGTCCCAGGTGCGGGCCCTTTCGCGCACCACCGGCGGCTCCGGCTCGCGCATCAAGATCGCCAGCAGCGACAGCCCGAGCGTGGTCAGGATCGCCGACAGCGCGAACGTCGTGGCGTAGCCGTTGTGCCAGAGCGCCAGCGGGCCGCCGGCGAGCGGATTCCTGCCGATCAGATAGGTGCCGGCCAGCCAGGCGACGCCGGCGGAGACCTGGCCGCCGGCGATGTTGCGCAGCGCCTGCAGCCGTCCGCGCAGCCGGGTCGGGATCACCTTGGCCAGCAGCAGCTGGAAGGCCACGCCCTGCGCCCCCTGGAACAGGCCGAGCAGCAGCAGGAAGAACAGGATCGACCAGACCAGCGAAGGCCCGGTCAGGACCCAGGCGCAGATGGCGATCGCCGCCACCTGGATCCGCATCAGCGTGCCCATCAGCATCGAGACCGGCAGGACCCGCTTGCGGTGCTCCACCTGGGCGGCGCCGATCACCGGCGAGACGACGCTGCCCAGCTGCTGCAGCGACTGACTGGCGGCGACCAGCAGGTCGGAACCCGGCATGGCCCGGGTGATCAGGTGCACATAGGCCGGCAGGAAGGTCGGGGCGTTGAAGATGCGGAAGCCGGTCATGCCCAGCATGCCGTGCAGGAAGTGGCCGGCGAAGTTGCGCGGCAGGTTCGCGTCGACGAAGCGTTCGTACTCGGCCTCGGCCTGCTCGAGGTCCGTTTCCGGCGCGAGCTCCGCCTCTACCTGCTCAATGGTCTCGGCCGTATCCACGCAGCACGAATTCCTTGCGGGGCCGCCGACCCCCCGGGCCGCCGTCTCATGATCGGTGATCAGAGGGTGGTCGTAGCAGAGTTTGGTCCCCTGACAATCGCGGCGCGGCGAAAACCCGCAACCAGGGCCGGGCCGCGGCTATCGCGCCGGCCGACAGCTGGTCTATCTTGTTGTTTCGCATCCGCAACGGGGCGCCCATGCTGGTTTCGACCACCAACGACATTCCCGGCCACACGGTGGTGCGGCACATCGGCATTGTCCGCGGCATCACCGTCCGTTCGCGGAGCGCGCTCGGCAACTTCGCCGGCGGCATCCAGTCGCTGTTCGGCGGCAAGCTGACGGTGTTTGTCAGCCTTACAGAGACCTCCCGGGCGGAGGCGTTCGACCATCTCTGCCAGCACGCCACCGAGATGGGGGCCAACGCCATCATCGGCATGCGCTACGACGCCAACGAGATCATGGAAGGCATCACCGAGGTGCTGGCGTACGGCACGGCGGTGGTCGTCGACGCGTGACGCAGCGGTCCTCGGCCCCGGCTTACGATCCGCCGCCGCACACGCCGCGGCGGCTGCATCGCTATGAGACCGGCGCCGGCGACAGCACGCGCTGGGACGCCTATCGGCCCCGCGACGGCGACATCATCGTCACGACCGCGCCGAAGTGCGGCACCACCTGGACCCAGATGCTCTGCGCATTGCTGGTGCACGGCCCGCAGCTGCCGGCGCCGCTGGCGCGGCTTTCGCCCGAGTTCGACCGCGTCTGGATCCCGGCTGAAACGCTGATGGACGAACTCGACGCCCAGCCCTGGCGGCGGGTGATCAAGACCCACACCCCGCTCGACGGCCTGCCCTATTTCGAGAACGTCGCCTACGTCCACTGCGGCCGCGACCCGCGCGATGCGTTCCTGTCGATGATGGAGAACATGCAGAACGCCTCCGAGGCGTTCAAGGCCGCAGTCCGCCAGCGCGCCGGCCTGCCGGAGGACTCCTGGTTCCCAAGCGACCCGAACCTGTGCTTCCCGGTCTGGATGACCACGCCGATCCATTCCTGGATGGAGGACGGCTTCCCGACCGGCTCGGTGTTCCACGCCAGCCGCGCGATCTGGCCGCACCGGGCCCTGCCCAACCTGCATCTGCTGCACTACCGCGACCTGCGCCTCGACCTGGAAGGTGAGATGCGCCGGCTGGCGCAGACGCTGGGCGTCGGTGTCGCCGCGGACGCATGGCCGGCCCTGGTCGACGCCGCCGGGTTCGGCGCCATGAAAGCCCGCGCCGACGACGTCGCCCCCGGCGCCCACCTCGGCGACTGGGCCAGCAACGCCGCCTTCTTCGCCAGCGGCCGGCTGGACGCGTGGCGCGACGTGCTCGACGAGGCCAACCAGGCGCTCTACCAGGAGCTGGCGCCGACGCGCGCCGAGCCGGCGCTGCGGGCCTGGCTCGAGGGCGGGCGCGGGGCGGTCGATCCGCGCGGTTAGGCTAGCCTCCCACGGCTTTTGCCGCGCCGCCCGCTTGCGTGCGCGGCGACCAGCGCCTCGAATTCGCGGCGCGACGGTCCGGCGACGGCGGGCCCGCGGGGCGCCTGCTCCATGAACGCCCGGACCTTGGCCGAAACAGCCGGGTCTGCATCCGCCGCGCCGGCGGGGCAGAGGAGATGCTGTTCTTGCGCAACCAGCTCGGCCACCTCGGCGTCGCGGTCGGCCAGCACCCCCATTGCCTGGCGGAACCGGAACTGCGGCGGTGGGCGCGGCGGCATCTCTCCCGCGATCGTGGCCTGGGCCAATGTCAGCAAGAAGCCGTCCGCTTCTTGCTGGGAGTCTCGCCAGGACCCTACGTTGGCGTCGGTCCATTCGCTGAACGAAAGCGCAAAGGCGACCGGAGAGGCGGCCGTCTCGGCAGTTCTGGCTAGATGCTGCGCCTGGGCGAAACCGAGGGAGACGCCACGCCCGTAAGTGGGGTTGGTATGGTTGCCGGAGTCTCCCAGCATGACAAAGCCGGTGACGATGGGACCGGCCTCGTCCGTCAAACGTCGGCGGCAATTGTTGATCCGGGCCAGCGGCAGGGGGTCGGTGATCGGCGTTCCGCGGCTTGCCCACGCCTGGATCGCCGGCACGGCGTCCAGATAGGCCGCGAACACCTCAGGCTCGAGCAGAGTTCCGCGAAGCGGGTCGGTCATCGAAGCGGCCATGGCGATGGCGAAGCAGCCGTTGTCCGCTGGAAACGCGATGGTCAGCAGATAGGGAATCGGCGCGGCGGCCGGAACGATCACAGGTGGGTAGGTCTCACCCGGATTCAGCCGGTACCAGCGGGTCAGATAGGCCAGCGGCGTCTCCTGCAGGTCCTCGATCCAGGACCGGGCGCCGAGCGCCGAAAGCCATTCGGCCGCCTTGGTCCACCGGCCCGACGCATCGACGACGAGGTCGGCGTCCGCCTCTGAGCCGTCCCCCAGCCGCACGCCCACCACGTGTGGGACCTCGCCGCCGCTCCGCGCGATCAGCCCCGCCACGTCGATCGCGCGATGCAGTCGAACCTCCCCCTGTCGTTCGACCGCCTCTCGCAGCAGCGCCTCATAGATCGGCCGGCGGGCGAACAGGCTGTAGGCGAAGGGATCGCTGACCGAGGGCCAGCGGCTGGCCTGGAAGACGCCAGAGGACTTGAGGGCGTCCAGCACATCGGGGGCTTCCTCTGCCAGGACGCGCGAGGACAGGCCCAGGAAATTGTGCGCCTGCCGGATCTGCGGTGCGCCCCGGCGCTTCCAATGGGCGAAGCAGCCTTCTCGATCGCCCGGTGGGGCGTCCGGGTCACGCTCGAACAGGTCGACCTGGTGCCCTCGGCGCCCGAGAAACAGCGCCGCGGCCAGACCGCTGAGCCCCGCGCCGATAATGATGATGCGAGCCATGGCGTCGTCCTGCCGATCTCGAGTTCACCATGTCTAAGGGCCCGGGCGTTTGCAACGGCGACGCTTGGCGGCCGTTGAACGACCTGGCCGCAACGATCAGTCTGGACAAAAAAGGGGCCGCCGAAGCGACCCCTCTCTCGTCGGCGCTGCCGCGCGTCAGATCAGTTGTAGATTTCGAACAGGCCGGCGCCGCCCTGGCCGCCGCCGATGCACATGGTCACGACGCCGTACTTCACGTTCCCACGCCGGCGGCCTTCCTGCAGGATGTGGCCGGTGCAACGCGCGCCGGTCATCCCGAACGGGTGGCCGATGGCGATCGAGCCGCCGTTGACGTTGTATTTCTCGGGATCGATGCCGAGGGTGTCGCGCGCATAGAGGCACTGCGAGGCGAACGCCTCGTTCAGCTCCCACAGGTCGATGTCGTCGACCTTCAGGCCATGACGCTCGAGCAGGCGCGGCACGGCGAACACCGGGCCGATGCCCATTTCGTCGGGCTCGCAGCCGGCGACGGCCCAGCCCATGAAGCGGCCCATCGGCTTCAGGCCGCGGCGCTCGGCTTCCTTGGCTTCCATCATCACCACCGCGGCGGCGCCGTCGGAGAGCTGGGAGGCGTTGCCCGCGGTGATGAAGTTGCCCGGACCCTTGACCGGCTCGAGCTTGGCGAGCCCTTCGGCGGTGGTGTCCGGCCGATTGCACTCGTCGCGATCGACCACGTAGTCGACGATGCTCTCTTCCTTCGTCTCCTTGTTGACGACCTTCATCTTGGTCTTCATCGGGACGATCTCGTCACGGAACTTGCCGGCCTGCTGCGCGGCGGCCATCCGGCGCTGGAACTCGAGCGAATACTCGTCCTGGTACTCGCGGCTGACCTTGTAGCGCTTGGCGACGATGTCGGCGGTGTCGATCATCGCCATGTGGATCGCGGGCGCGATCTTCAGCAGCTCGGGATCGTTGTTTTCGCGCGCGCCGCCGCCGCCGGGGAAGCTGATCGAACTCGACGCCGCCCGCCACGACCACGTCGGCGCCGTCATCCATGACGTAGCGCGCGGCCATGGCGATCGACTGCAGACCCGACGAACAGAAGCGGTTGATGGTCACGCCGCCGGTGGTGATCGGCAGGCCGGCCAGCAGGGCGGCGTTGCGGCCGAGGTTCTGCGCGCCGTGCGCCACGTTGCCGATGAAGCAGTCCTCGACCGCTTCCTTTTCAATGCCGGCCTTGGCCACTGCGTGCTTGACCGCGTGAGCGGCCATGCTGACCGTCGGGGTGATGTTGAAGCCGCCGCGGCCGGCCTTGGCGAGCCCCGTGCGGGCGTAGGAAACGACTACTGCTTCACGCATCTACGTGATCCTCCCAAACAAGCGTTCGAATGAATTTGCTGAAAATCCATAGACCCGCCGCGCGCGAAAAGCAACTCGGGAAGCGGATCAGGCCGCCGCGGCGACCGGCGTCCGGCCGATCCAGACCTGGTGGCTCCTGGCCAGGAGTTCGCCGGCGGCGGTGAAGAGGGCCGTGCCGGAGATGCGCTTGCGGCCGCTCTGCTCGATCGGCCAGGCCAGCACGATACAGGTCTCGCCCGCGGCGGGGCGGCGGATCAGCTCGCCGGTCATCGTGCCCAGCAACCCGCCGCCCGCGCCTGAGACGACCCACGAGACCGACCCTGGGCAGTCTAGCGCCGCCCAGACCACCTCGGCCGGCATGAGGCCGTCGGCGTCGGCGAAGGCCGGGTCCGGCATCCAGGGTCCCGCCACGACGCCCGGCGCGGCGCCGGCGAGCTGGCCGGTGAACACCCGCAGCCCGACGCCCTCCTCCACCTTGTCGCCGCAGCAGAAGCAGATCGGGTGGAACGGCCGGTGCAGGCCGGGAAAACCCGACGCCGCGGCGCTCGCCGCCGCCAGGGCCGGAACCAGCGGCGGGGTGGGAATGGCGGCCGCGTCGGCGGCGCTCGCCTCGCCGATCAGCTCGCCGCTCAAACTCTCCAGCCGCACGCCGGCGTGGTCCTGGATCAGCACCATCGGCGTGTCGAGCGGCGGCGGGGCGCGCAGCACGGCCCTGAACGGCCCTTCGATCAACCGGCCCATCACCCCGCAGGCATAGCCGCCGTTCACGGAATTCGGCGGCCCGCGGAACTGCGCGGCCACGCTGATCGTCTCACGCAACGGAACTTCCCCGAAAATCACGCGCCAAAGGCGTTCGCATCAATGCCGACGCTCGTTGCCCGTGCGTCGAGCGCACGTCAAGCGGGCCGTGCGCGTTGACATCGCGAGCGGTTGCATTGACCGTCAGCACAGTCGGGTCGGGGGGAATCAACCGTGCGTCGTTGGCTCATCGGGGCGGCTTTGGCCTTCGCTGGCGGCGCGCCCCTGGCGGCGGCGACGCCGCCCCCGCCGCTGGCCGCCTACGGCAAGCTGCCGGCTATCGACAGCGTGTCGCTTTCGCCGTCGGGTCGCTTGATGGTCTCGGTCGGGGATGTCGACGGCAAGCGCTACCTGCTGGTGCGCACGCTCACCGGCGAGGTGAAGCTCGCCGCGCCGGCGCCCGACGCGCTGAAGATCCGCGACGTGCAGTGGGTGGACGACGACCACCTGTTGCTGACCGCAACCGGCGCCGCCCTCGACTTCGTCGACCTCGGTCGCGCCGAGTACGCATTTTCGCTCAACGTCAACCTGGCCAAGAAGACCGCGGCGCCCCTCTTCGCGGGGGACCCGCGCTTCCCGGGCTTCGGCTACAGCGTCGTGGCGAGTTACGTCATCGGCGGCAAGCCCTACGCCTTCGTCGCCAGCATTTCGAAGGACGGCGCCGAGGTCGGTTCGCGCCTGGTCGGACGCAACTCCAGCGGCTATGGGCGCTACTTTCCCGACTTGTGGCGCGTCGACCTGACGACCGGCAACGCCAGCGTGGCCACGCGCGGGACGCCCGAGATTGACGAATGGGCCGTCGCCCCGGACGGCGCAGTCACCGGCTTCTCGAACTTTCACATCCCCAACTCGGCCTGGCTGCTCTACCGCGGCGACAAGATGCTGATGAGGCGAAAGTCCGCGCGGATTGAGACGGAGCTGCAAGGTCTCGGGCGGAAGGCGGACGCCATGCTGGTGTTCGACCAATCCCAGGGCGAAGACCAATGGCTGGAGGTTGGTCCCGACGGCGTAACCACTCGCCTCTGGGCCGGCGAAAACGTCACCAGCGTGCTGCGCAGCCCGAGCACCGGTCTGCTGGTCGGCGCCGTCGTCGACCACAAGCACTTCGAGTTCTTCGATCCGGCCTGGCAGGCGAAGGTCACGGCGGCGCGGAAACCCTTCCACGGCTGGGTCAACGTCGTTTCGACGGACGAGGCGGTCGACAAGGTGGTCGTGCACACCACCGGCGCCGGCGATTCCGGCACCTACTACCTGGTCGACCTGACCGCCGGGCATGCCGACATCATCGCCAACGACTACCCTGACGTGCCGGCGGACCAGGTCGGCGAGGTCAGGCTCGTCAAATACAAGGCCTCGGATGGGCTGGACCTCGACGGCGTCCTCACCCTGCCGCCGGGCCGCAAACCCGAGAGGCTTCCCGTGGTCGTCTTGCCGCACGGCGGCCCGATCGGCGTCGAGGACGAGGCAAGGTTCGACTGGATGGCGCAGGCCTTCGCCTCGCGCGGCTATGCCGTGTTCCAGCCCAACTACCGCGGTTCGGGCGGGCACGGCGCCGCACTGCAGAACGCCGGCTTCGGCGAATGGGGCCGCAAGATGCTGTCGGACACCAGTGACGGCCTCGCCGAGATCGTCAAGGAAGGCGTCGTCGATCCCAAGCGCGCCTGTATCGTCGGATTTTCTTACGGAGGCTACGCCGCGCTGGCGGGCGTGACGGTGCAGCGGGGTCTATATCGCTGCGCTGTGTCGGGCTCCGGAATCAGCGACCTGGCGATTTTCCAGAACTGGATCGAAAACCGCACGGGCCTGGGCAGCCCCGAGGACAAGTTCCTGATCGAGGAGCTGGGGCTGAAGACCCCGGGCGCGCCGAGCCTGGCTTCGATCTCGCCGGCGCACCTGGCGGCCGACGCCGACGCGCCGATCCTGCTGATCCACGGCACCGACAACTCGGTGGTGCCGATCGCTCAGAGCCAGGTGATGGCCGAGGCCCTCCGGGCGGCCGGCAAGACCGTCGAGTTCCAGACGATGAAGAACGAGGATCACTGGCTGTCGAAGTCGGCCACGCGGCTGGAGACGCTGACCGCGGCGGTGGCTTTCGTGCAGAAGTACAACCCGGCCGACTGAGGGCGGCGCGGGTTCCGGACGCGCGTCAGGCCGTCAAGGCGATCGGCCGCCGCGAAAGCGCTTCGTCGGCGGCGTCGAGCCGGGCGAGGAGCGCGTCGTACTCGTCCCAGAGCGCCTGCGGCAGGCGATCGCCGAACCGCTCGTAGAAGGCCGGGATCAGCGCGGCCTCCTCGCGCCAGACATCGGTCTCGACCCGGCGCAGCATCGCCTCGGAGGCGGCGGTCAGGGTCAGGCCGCTCAGGTCGAGCGACCCGGCGGCGGGCACCCGGCCGATCGGCGTGTCCTCGGCGCCGGCGACGCCTTCCAGGCGCTCGACGATCCACTTCAGCACCCGCGAATTCTCGCCATAGCCGGGCCAGACGAACTTGCCGGCGGCGTCCTTGCGGAACCAGTTGACGGCGTAGATCCGCGGCAGCCTGGCCGGATCGGCGGCGCTGGCGCCCACCTTCAGCCAGTGGTCGAAGTAGTCGCCCATGTTGTAGCCGCAGAACGGCAGCATGGCGAAGGGATCGCGGCGCAGCTCGCCGACCTTGGTCTCGGCCGCGGCGGTGCCCTCGGAGGCGACATTCGCGGCCAGGAACACCCCGTGCGCCCAGTCGAACGCCTCGGTCACCAGCGGCACCGCGCTGGCCCGGCGGCCGCCGAACAGGATCGCCGAGATCGGCACGCCGGTCGGGTCTTCCCACTCCGGCGCGATCACCGGGCATTGGCAGGCCGGGGCGGTGAAGCGGGCGTTGGGGTGCGCGGCCGGCGTCCCGCTGCCCGGCGACCAGGGCTTGCCCTGCCAGTCGGTGAGGCCGTCCGGCGGCGTATCGGTCAGGCCTTCCCACCAGACGTCGCCGTCGGCGGTCAGCGCCACGTTGGTGAAGATGGTGTTGCGCGAGAGCGCGGCGATCGCGTTGGCGTTGGTCTTAAGGCCGGTGCCCGGCGCCACGCCGAAGAAGCCGGCTTCCGGGTTGATCGCATAGAGCCGCCCGTCGTCGCCATAGCGCATCCAGCAGATGTCGTCGCCGATGGTCTCGGCGATCCAGCCCGGCAACGTCGGCTGCAGCATGGCCAGATTGGTCTTGCCGCAGGCGCTGGGGAAGGCGGCGGCCACGTAGTGCGCCTTGCCCTCCGGTGAGGTCAGCTTGACGATCAGCATGTGCTCGGCCAGCCAGCCTTCGTCGCGCGCCATCACCGAGGCGATGCGCAGCGCGTAGCACTTCTTTCCCAGGAGGGCGTTGCCGCCATAGCCGGAGCCGTAGGACCAGATCTCGCGCTCTTCCGGGAAGTGGACGATGTACTTGATGTCGTTGCAGGGCCAGGGGACGTCCTGCTCGCCGGCCGCCAACGGCTTGCCGACCGTGTGCACCGCCGGGACGAAGAAGCCGTCGTCGCCGAGCTCTTCCAGCGCCGACTTGCCCATCCGGGTCATGATCTTCATCGAGATGACGACGTAGGGGCTGTCGGTGATCTCGACCCCCAGCGCGCTGATCCTGGAGCCGAGCGGGCCCATGCAGAACGGCACCACGTACATGGTGCGGCCGCGCATGGCGCCGTCGAACAGACCCTGCAGATCGGCGCGCATCTCCTCGGGGTCGAGCCAGTTGTTGGTGGGGCCGGCGTCGGCCGGGTCCTTGGAGCAGATGAAGGTGCGGCTCTCGACCCGGGCGACGTCCTTGGGATCGGAGGCGGCGTAGAACGAGTTCGGGCGCTTCTCGGGATCGAGGCGTTTCAGGGTTCCGGCGGCCACCAGCTCGCCGGTGACGCGCTCCCACTCGTCCTCGGAGCCATCGCACCAGACGACCCGGTCGGGCTTGGTGAGCGCGGCGATCTCGGCGACCCAGGCCACGAGGCGGCGATGCTTGGTCGGCGCCGGAGCGAGGCCCGGAATCGAATTCACCATCGTCACGTCGCGTACGCCCTGCATCGCCACACCCTTATTGTTACGCCTTGAAGCTTGGGAGGCGGGCCTATGCAAGCCCCGTTCCCAAGCTTGGCCGTTGCTATCGCAGCGAGTCGTTTATTGCAGCAAGAGCCGCTGAACCGGGGACGAGTTCCTGGTCAGTAAGCTGATTCAGCGGCTTGTGAACGGTGTGAAGGTGATCGTGAAGGTCGCCCGCCTCGGGGTCGACGAACAGCAGTCCGGTGACGATTTCGCCGCGCGCCTGGTGCGTCTGCAGGTGGCTCATGGCCGAGATCCGGTCGGTCGGCTCGTAGTCGCGGGCGAGCTTGCGCAGCCGCAGCACCGAACCGTCGTGCTGGACCACCAGCTCAACCTCTCCGGGTGCGTAGTCGGCGGTGATCTCGGCGCGCGGCTCGATGAAGTCGAGCCGGTTCATCGCCGCGTTGTGCTCGCGGACGTAGTCGAAGCTCTTGGTCGACCCGACATGGTTGTTGAACTGCACGCACGGGCTGATCACGTCGATGAACGCCGCGCCCTTGTGCGCCAGGGCGGCTTTCACCAGCGGAACCAGCTGGTCCTTGTCGCCGGAGAAGCTGCGCGCGACGAAGCTGGCCCCAAGCTGCAGCGCCAGGCCCACCAGGTCGATCGACTGGTCGTGGTTGACCACCCCGCGCTTGGACTTCGAGCCCGGATCCGACGTGGCCGAGAACTGTCCCTTGGTCAGCCCGTAGACGCCATTGTTCTCGACGATGTAGGTCATGCTGACGCCGCGGCGGATCGAATGGGCGAACTGGCCCAGCCCGATCGAGGCGGAATCGCCATCGCCCGAGACCCCGAGGTAGATCAGATCCCGGTTGGCGACGTTGGCCCCGGTCAGCACCGACGGCATCCGTCCGTGCACGGAGTTGAAGCCGTGCGAATTGCCGAGGAAGTAGTCCGGGGTCTTCGACGAGCAGCCGATGCCGGACAGCTTGGCCAGCCGGTGCGGCGGCAGATCGAGCTCGAAGGCGGCCTGGATGATCGCCGCCGAGATCGAGTTGTGGCCGCAGCCGGCGCAGAGCGTCGAGACCTTGCCCTCGTAGTCGCGCCGGGTGAAGCCGAGGCCGTTGGGCTGGAGCAGCGGGTGATGCAGGCGAGGTTTGGTGATGTAGGTCATTCGGCCACCAGGGGCGTCGGCGCGCGGGTCAGGCCGCGCAGGCGCTTGGAAATCTCGTCGGTGATGAAGCGGGCGGTGATCGGCGAGCCGTCGTAGCCCAGCACCGCGATCAGCTTGGCCGGGTCGACCCCGCCCTCCACCATCACCAGGGTGCGCAGCTGGGCGTCGCGGTTCTGTTCGATCACGAACACCGTCTCGTGGGCGGCGATGAAGTCCATCACCTCGTCGCTGAACGGGAAGCCGCGCACGCGCAAGCCGTCGACCAGCACCCCCTGGGCGTCCAGCAGATCGAGCGCCTCGTGCATGGCCGGGGTGGTCGAGCCGAAGTAGATCGCCCCGTGCGGCGTGCGTCGCTTGGCCGGGCGGGCGATCGGGGCTGGGATCAGGCCCTTTGCGGTTTCGAACTTTTCCAGGAGCCGGGTCATGTTGCCGACGTAGACCGGCCCCTCCTCGCTGTAGCGGGCATAGGGATCGCGCGAGGTGCCGCGGGTGAAGTAGGCGCCGCGGTCCGGGTGGACACCTGGCAGGGTGCGGTAGGCGATGCCGTCGCCGTCGACGTCGAGATAACGGCCGAAGTCCTTGCCGGCCTCCAGCTCCTCGTAGGTCATCACCTTGCCGCGATCGAGCTTGCGGGAGTCATCCCAGGCGAAGGGGCGGCAGAGCCACTCGTTCATGCCGATGTCGAGATCCAGCATCACGAAGATGGTGGTCTGCAGCCGGTCGGCGAGATCGAACGCCAGCGCGCCGAACTCGAAGCATTCGGCCGGATCCTCCGGGAACAGCAACGGATGCTTGGTGTCGCCGTGCGAGGCGTAGGCGGCCAGCAGGATGTCGGACTGCTGGGTGCGGGTCGGCATGCCGGTGGACGGGCCGCCGCGCTGCACGTCGAAGATCACCGCCGGAATCTCGGCGAAGTACGACAGCCCGACGAACTCCTGCATCAGCGAGATGCCGGGGCCGGAGGTGCAGGTGAACGCCCGCGCGCCGTTCCAGCCGGCGCCAACCACGATGCCGATCGAGGCGATCTCGTCCTCGGCCTGGATGATCGCGAACTTGGCTTCGCCGGTCTTCGGGTCGACCCGCAGCTTCTGGCAGTGCTCGGTGAAGGCCTCGGCCAGCGAGGTCGACGGCGTGATCGGATACCAGGCGCAGACCGTCGCCCCGCCGTAGACCGCGCCCAGCGCCGCCGCGGTGTTGCCCTCGACGTAGATGCGGTCGCCGACCTTGTCCGCACGGCGCATCTGCAGGCCGATCGGCGCGCCCAGCATCTGCGCGGCGCCGTCGCGGCCGAGGCCCAGGGCGTGCAGGTTGGCGTCGATCAGCTTCGGCTTGGAGCCGAACTCCTCGCGCACCAGCGTTTCCAGCACCTCGGCGTCGATGCCGATCAGGTAGGCCAGCGCGCCGACGTAGATGATGTTCTTGAACAGCTGGCGCTGGCGCGGGTCGGTGTAGGCGGCGTTGCAGATCGCCGTCAGCGGCAGGCCGATCACCTCGATGTCGGAGCGGAACTTCGACGGCGGCAGCGGCTTGGTCGAGTCGTAGAACAGGTAACCGCCGGGCTCGAGCGAGGCGACGTCCTGGTCCCAGGTCTGCGGGTTCATCGCCACCATCAGGTCGACGCCGCCGCGCCGGCCGAGGCGCCCGCTCTCGCTGATGCGCACCTCATACCAAGTCGGCAGGCCCTGGATGTTGGACGGGAAGATGTTGCGCGCGGCCACCGGCACGCCCATCCGCAGGATCGACTTGGCGAACATGCCGTTGGCGCTGGCCGAGCCCGACCCATTCACATTGGCGAACTTGACCACGAAGTCGTTGACGGCGGCGAGGCTCATTCAGCGGCGATCCGTTCAGCGGGCGGATGCACGCCCTCGGCCTGGGTCACTTCCAGCAGGAACTTGCGCATGTCCCACGCGCCGGTGGGGCAGCGCTCGGCGCACAGCCCGCAATGCAGGCAGACGTCCTCGTCCTTCACCATCACCCGGCCGGTCGGCAGCACCGACGAGACGTAGAGCTCCTGGGTGAGGTTCAGCGCCGGCGCCTTCAGCCGCTCGCGCAGGTCCGCCTCAACCCCGTTGGCCGTGAAGGTGATGCAGTCCACCGGACAGATATCGACGCAGGCGTCGCACTCGATGCAAAGCGGCGTCGTGAACACAGTCTGGGCGTCGCAGTTGAGGCAGCGCTGCGCCTCCTGGTAGCCAAGATCGCGGTCGAACCCGAGCTCCACCTCCAGCCGCACGTTCGACAGCGCCTCGGCCTTGTCCCGAAGTGGCACACGGAAGCGCTGGTCGTTGGAGATGTCGTTGTCGTAGCTCCACTCGTGGATGCCCATCTTCTGCGAGACCAGCGTCACACCCGGGGCGGGACGGTCGGCGGGGTCCTCGCCGATCAGCAGCTTGTGGATCGAGACCGCGGCCTCGTGGCCGTGGGCGACCGCCCAGATGATGTTCTTGGGGCCGAACGCGGAATCGCCGCCGAAGAACACCTTCGGATGGGTCGAGCCCATGGTCTGCTCGTTGACCACCGGCATGTCCCACTTGTCGAACTCCAGGCCGATGTCGCGCTCGATCCAGGGGAAGGCGTTCTCCTGGCCCACCGCCACCAGCACGTCGTCGCACTCGAAGTGCTGGTCCGGCTCACCGGTCGGGGTCAGCGAGCGCCGGCCCTTGTCGTCGTAGCTGGCGGCCACCTTCTCGAACACCACGCCAGTCAACTTGCCGCCGACGTGGGTGAACTGCTTCGGCACCAGGAAGTTGAGGATCGGAATATCCTCGTGCATGGCGTCTTCCTTCTCCCAGGGAGACGCCTTCATTTCCTCGAAGCCGGAGCGGACGATCACCTTCACGTCCTCGCCGCCGAGCCGGCGCGAGGTGCGGCAGCAGTCCATCGCCGTGTTGCCGCCGCCCAGCACGATCACCCGCCGGCCGATCTTGTCGACGTGGCCGAACGAGACGCTCGAGAGCCAGTCGATGCCGATGTGGATGTTGGCCTTCGCTTCCTGGCGGCCCGGAATGTCCAGCTCGCGGCCGCGCGGCGCGCCGGAGCCGACGAAAATGGCGTCGTAGCCCTCGGCCAGCAGCGCCTTCAGGCTGTCGACACGCTCCCCCTGGCGCAGGGTCATGCCCATCTGGGTGATGTAGCCGACCTCCTCGTCGATCACGCTCTCGGGCAGTCGGAAGCGCGGGATCTGGCTGCGGATCATGCCGCCCGGCTGCGGGTCGGAGTCGATCAGGGTCAGGTCATAGCCGAGCGGCGCCAGATCCCGCGCCACGGTCAGCGAGGCCGGACCTGCGCCGACCAGCGCGACGCGCTTGCCGTTGCGCGCCTTGGTCTCAGGCGGCAGGCGGCCAGTGATGTCGGACTTGTTGTCCGCGGCCACGCGCTTGAGCCGGCAGATCGCCACCGGCTCGGCTTCCACCCGGCCCCGCCGGCAGGCGGGCTCGCACGGCCTGTCGCAAGTCCGCCCGAGTATTCCCGGGAAGACGTTGGACTTCCAATTGATCATGTAGGCGTCGGCGTACCGCCCCTCGGCGATCAACCGAATGTACTCTGGCACCGGCGTGTGCGCCGGGCATGCCCACTGACAATCGACGACCTTGTGGAAGTACTCTGGCGCCTCGGTATCCGTAGGCTCCAACCTCAAATTCCTTTCCTGACTTCCCTCCGAAGTCTCCCGCTCGAGGCCCCGGCGCCGGCCCGCGCCGGCCATCGTCACAGGGACTATTGAGTCCCGGTTCTAGGCCCGTTGACCCGGCATGGCCAGCCTTTATGCCCCCTTGCCGGGCTGGTTCAACGGTTCCGCAAGGGCAGGCTCAGCCGATGGCGGCGCGGCGCCGGGGCGCGCGCCGCAATTCACAAGATCAGATGCGCGCGATAGACGACGGAGCCATTGCGGCTCTCCGTTCGTTTCATTCGAATTCCCGGGTTGTTGCGGGGCCGAAGCGCTTTGTCATTTTGCGGTTCGATTGGAACTTCAAGGTGAAGCTGCAGTTCGCATTTGGCGTACACCTGCCGGCGGAGACCTGAGCCCGCCCTTCTCGGAGAACGGATGAGCCAACCCATCCAGTCCCCCGCTGGCGCAGTTTCTCGCCCCGGACGTCGCCGCACTTGGCGCACCCTTGTCGGAATCGTGCTGGTCGTGGCCGCCGCGCTTGGCGTGGGCCTTCTGCTTTCGAAATGCGCCCAGGGCGGCCAGTCCGCGAGCCCTTTCGGCCGTGGCGGGCGGCCGACGGTCACCGTCGGCGTCGCGACGGCGACACTGGGCGACGTGCCGATCACGGTCACCGCCCTCGGCGCCGTCACGCCGGAGGCGACCGTCTCGGTGGTCCCCCGGGTGACCGGGCAGCTGCAACAGGTGCGGTTCGCCGAGGGTCAGATGGTGCGCAAGGGCGACGTGCTGGCGATCGTCGACCCGGCGCCCTTCCTGGCGGCGCTGAACCAGGCGCAGGGGCAGCTCGCCCGCGACCAGGCCTCCCTGGCCAACGCCCGGCTCGACCTGCAGCGCTATAACACCCTGGTGGCGCAGAACTCGATCGCCGCCCAGACCCGCGACACCCAGGCCGCGCTGGTGAAGCAGGACGAAGGCGTCGTCGCCTCGGACAAGGGCGCCGTCGACACCGCCCGGCTCAATCTGCAATGGAGCCGCATCGTCTCGCCGGTCGCTGGACGGGTCGGCATCCGCCAGATCGACGCCGGCAACCAGATCTCCGCCAACAGCGCCACCCCGATCGCGGTGGTGACCCAGATCGACCCGATCGACGTGATCTTCGCCGTGCCCGAAGACGCGATCCCCTCGATCGTCCGCCATCCGAACTTCGGCGCCGGACTGCCGGTCACCGCCTACGACCGCACCGGCGGCGCGGCGCTGGCCACCGGCAGTCTCGGCGCCATCGACAATGTGGTCGACACCACCACCGGCACGGTCAAGGGCAAGGCCCGCTTCGCCAATCCGACGGCCTCGCTCTTTCCCAACCAGTTCGTCAATGTGAAGGTTCTGGTCGACACCCTGAAGAGCCAGGTGATCGTGCCGACCACGGCCATCCGTCATGGCCCGAACGGCGACTTCGTCTGGGTGGCCGAGGGCGCGAACGGCAATCAGGCGACAGTGACCTCGACGCCGGTGAAGGTCGGACCGGGAACCGGCGAGACCACCTCGATCATCTCCGGTCTCAGCGCCGGCCAGACCGTGATCACCGAGGGCGGCGACCGGCTGCGCGATGGCGCGAGCGTCAGCTTGCCGCGTCCCGTCGCCCCGGCCGCCGGCGGTGGCGGCCATCATCGCCGCGGCGGCGGCCAGTCCGGCGGCGGCGATGCGGGCTACGGCGGGGTCGGCCCTTGAGCGGCCAAGGCCCGCATAGAGAACGCTCGGCGCATAGTTCCCGATGAGCCCTTCCCGCCCCTTCATCCAGCGACCGGTGGCGACCACGCTGCTGATGGCGGCGATCCTGCTGGCCGGGCTGGTGGCGTTCCGCTTCCTCTCGCTCTCGGCCCTGCCGGAAGTCGACTACCCGACCATCCAGGTCCAGACCTCCTATCCGGGCGGCAGCCCCGAGGTGATGGCCCAGACCGTCACTGCGCCGCTGGAGCGCCAGTTCGGCCAGATGGCCGACCTGAACCGGATGTCGTCGGTCTCCTCCGGCGGCTCGTCCGTGATCACGCTGCAGTTCAATCTCGACCTCAGCCTCGATGTCGCCGAGCAGGAAGTGCAGGCGGCGATCAACGCGGCGGGCAACCTGCTGCCGGTCGACCTGCCCGCGCCGCCGATCTACGCCAAGGTCAATCCGGCCGACGCGCCGATCATGACGCTGGCGCTGACCTCGAAGACGCTGCCGCTGCCGCAGATCCAGAGCCTGGCGGAGACCCAGCTCGGGCAGAAGATCTCCCAGATCGCCGGGGTCGGCCTGGTCACCATCGCCGGCGGGCAGCGGCCGGCGGTGCGGATCCAGGTCAACACCCGGGCGCTGGCGTCCTTCGGTATGACGCTGGAGAACCTGCGCACCAGCATCGCCGCGGCCAACGCCAACCAGGCCAAGGGCTCGTTCGACGGGCCGACCCGGGCTTATGCGATCAACGGCAACGACCAGCTGCTCTCAGCCGACGACTACGCGAACCAGATCATCGCCTACAAGAACGGCAACGCGGTGCGGCTGAAGGACGTCGCGACGATCGTCCAGGGCGCCGAGAACGACAGGCTTGGCGCCTACTACGACGTCGGCGCGACCGCCAAGGCGCCGGCTGCGCTCAGGCCGGGCATCATCCTCAACATCCAGCGCCAGCCGGGCGCGAACGTCATCACCACGGTCGACAAGATCAAGGCGGCCCTGCCCGATCTGACGTCGAGCCTGCCGGCCGGCCTCGAAGTCACGGTGGTCACCGACCGCACCACCGGCATCCGCGCCTCGGTGAACGACGTCGAGTTCGAGCTGGTGCTGGCGATCGTGCTGGTGGTGGCGGTGATCTTCCTGTTCCTGAACTCGCCGCCCGCGACCTTCATCGCCGGCGTCGCCGCCCCGCTCTCGATCGTCGGCACCTTCGGGGTGATGTACGTGCTGGGCTACTCGCTCAACAACCTGACCCTGATGTCGCTGACCATCGCGACCGGCTTCGTCGTCGACGACGCCATCGTCATGATCGAGAACATCTCGCGCTACATCGAGGCCGGGGAGCGCCCGCTCGCGGCGGCGCTGAAGGGCGCCGAACAGATCGGCTTCACCATCATCTCGCTGACGGTCTCGCTGATCGCGGTGCTGATCCCGCTGCTGTTCATGGGCGACGTTGTCGGCCGCCTGTTCCGCGAGTTCGCCGTGACCCTGGCGGTGACGATCATGATCTCCGCCTTCATCTCGCTGACGCTGACGCCGACCCTGGCGGCGCTGTGGCTGAAGCCGCACCGCGAACGGCGCGAGGGCGCCTTCTCGCGCCGGACCACCGCCCTGATCGACAAGACCATCGAGCGCTACGGCGTAACCCTGGACTGGGTGCTGGAACGTCAGACCGCGACCTTGCTCGTGGCGCTGGGCACGCTGGCGCTGACCGCCCTGCTCTATCTGGTGATCCCCAAGGGCCTGTTCCCGACCCAGGACACCGGCCTGGTGCAGGGGGTCACCGTCGCCGGGCAGTCGGTGTCTTACGCCCGCATGGGCGAGCTGCAGCAGCAGGTCGCCGCCGCGCTGGTCAAGGATCCGGACGTCGCCAGTCTCACCAGTTACGTCGGCGTCGACGGGACCAACACCACCCTCAACACCGGTCGCTACCTGATCAACCTGAAACCGCTCGGCGAGCGCACGTCCTCGCAGGCGGCGACGCTGCAGCGGCTGCGGGACGAGGCGGCGGCGATCCCCGGGATGACGCTCTACGTCCAGCCTGTGCAGGACCTGACCATCGACGCCAACGTCAGCCGCACCCAGTACCAGTTCTCGCTCGAGGGGCCGGACCAGGCGACCGTCAACACCTGGGCGGGCAATGTGGTCGCCGAACTGGCCAAGGACCCCAAGCTGCGCAACGTCGGCGCCGATGTGCAGGACCAGGGGCTCTCGGCCTTTGTCGCCATCGACCGCGACACCGCCGCGCGGCTGGCGATCACGCCGTCGACCATCGACGACGCGCTCTACGACGCGTTCGGGCAGCGGATCATCTCGACCATCTTCACCGAGTCCGACCAGTACCGGGTGATCCTCGAGGCCGCGCCGGGCGACATTCGCACGCCAGAGGGCCTGGCCAACCTCTACCTCGGCGCCGGCGGCGGCGCCCCGACCCCGCTGGGTTCGATCGCCCAGGTTCAGACCAGGCTCGCGCCGCTGCAGATCAACCACGTGGCGCAGTTTCCCGCCGCCAATGTCTCGTTCGACACCGCGCCAGGCGTCTCGCTCGGCGACGCGGTCAGCGCGATCCGGGCGGACGAGGCCAGGGCCAAGGTCCCCGCGGTGGTCACCACCACCTTTCTCGGCGCGGCCGACGCCTACCAGGCCTCGCTCAGCAACGAACTGTGGCTGATCCTGGCGGCGATCGTCTGCGTCTACATCGTGCTGGGCGTGCTCTACGAGAGCTACATCCACCCGATCACCATTCTCTCCACCCTGCCCTCGGCCGGGGTGGGCGCGCTGCTGGCGCTGATGATCTCCGGCTCTGACCTCGGCGTGATCGGGGTGATCGGCATCATCCTGCTGATCGGCATCGTCAAGAAGAACGCGATCATGATGATCGACTTCGCCCTCGACGCCGAGCGCGACGAAGGCAAGCCGCCGCTCGAGGCGATCCGGCAGGCCGCGCTGCTGCGTTTCCGGCCGATCATCATGACGACGCTGGCGGCGCTGTTCGCGGCCTTGCCGCTGATGCTGGGCTGGGGCGAGGGCTCGGAGCTGCGCCGACCGCTCGGCGTCAGCATCTTCGGCGGCCTGATCGTCAGCCAGGCGCTGACGCTCTTCACCACGCCGGTGATCTATCTCTGGTTCGACCGGCTGGGGCGTCGCTTCGGCTTCAGCGCCAATCTGCGCAAAGGCGAATCCGACCCGCGCCTCGACGAGGCCCAGCCGCAAGGCGGGCCCGCCGAATGAACCTCTCCGCCCCCTTCGTCCGGCGACCCATCGGCACAGTGCTGCTGACCATCGGCGTCGCGCTTGCGGGGATCGGCGCCTTCTTCAACCTGCCGGTCTCGCCGCTGCCGCAGGTGGATATCCCGACCATCTCGGTCCAGGCGCAGCTGCCCGGCGCCAGCCCCGAGACGATGGCCACCAGCGTGGCGACGCCGCTCGAGCGCCACCTCGGCCTGATCGCCGACGTCACCGAGATGACTTCGTCGAGCCGGGTCGGTTCCGCCAACATCACCCTGCAGTTCGGCCTCGGCCGCGACATCGACGGCGCCGCCCGCGACGTGCAGGCGGCGATCAACGCCGCGCGGGTCGATCTGCCCGCGACGCTGAAGTCCAACCCCACCTACCGGAAGGTCAATCCGGCCGACGCGCCGATCCTGGTGCTGGCGCTGACCTCGGCGACCCGCACGCCCGGTCAGATCTACGACACCGCCTCCAACATCGTGCAGCAGCAGCTCAGCCAGGTGAAAGGGGTCGGCGACGTCGAGGTCGGCGGCGCCTCGCTGCCGGCCGTGCGGGTCGAGCTCAATCCGCTGCAGCTGGCGCACTTCGGCATCGGGCTGGAGGACGTGCGCGCCGCGCTCGCCTCGGCCAACGCCAACCGGCCCAAGGGCGTGATCGACGACGGGGCGCTGCGGCTGCAGATCTACACCAACGACGCCGGGATCAAGGCCGCCGACTACGCGCCGCTGCTGGTGGCCTACCGCAATGGCTCGGCCGTGCGGCTCTCCGACGTCGCGCAGGTGAACGACAGCGTCGAGGACGTGCACAACCTCGGCGTCTTCGTCAGCAAGCCGAACGGCAAGCCGGTCAGCTCGCAGGCGGTGATCGTGACCGTGAGCCGCCAGCCCGGCGCCAACATCATCTCCACCGTCGATCAGGTGAAGGCGCGCCTGCCCGCCGTGCAGGAGGCGCTGCCGCAGGACATCAAGATGAGTGTCGCGGTCGATCGCACCAACACCATCCGCGCCTCGCTGAACGACGTCGAGCGCACCGTGCTGATCGCCATCGCCATGGTGGTGGCGGTGGTCGCCGCCTTCCTGATGAACGGCAAGGCGATCCTGATCCCCAGCGTCGCGGTCGCCGTGTCGCTCCTGGGCACGCTGGGCGTGATGTTCCTGCTCGGCTTTTCCCTCGACAACCTCTCGCTGATGGCCCTGACCATCTCGACCGGCTTCGTGGTCGACGACGCCATCGTGGTGCTGGAGAACGTGACGCGCCACGTCGAGGCCGGCATGGACCGGTTTCAGGCCGCCCTGAAGGGCGCCGAGGAAGTCGGCTTCACCGTGCTCTCGATCAGCATCTCGCTGATCGCGGTGTTCATTCCGATCCTGCTGATGGGCGGCATCTTCGGCCGCATCTTCCGCGAGTTCGCGATCACGCTCTCCGTGGCGGTGCTGATCTCGCTGGTGGTCTCGCTGACCACGACGCCGATGATGGCCGCCTACCTGGTCGGACGGCCGAAACCCAGGAGCGAGCGCAGCTGGCTGGGCCGCCTCTCCGAGGGCGGGGTCGACCTGATGCGGCGCGGCTACGAGCGGGTGCTCGACCTGGCGCTGGACAGCGGCCCGGTGGTGCTGGTGATCCTGGCCGCCGCCGTCGCCCTCAATTTCTATCTCTACTCGATCGTGCCGAAGGGCTTCTTTCCCGAGGAGGACACCGGCCAGATGATCGGCGGGCTGCAGGCCGACCAGTCGAGCTCGTTCCAGATCACCCAGACCCGCCTCACGCAGTTCGTGCACATCATCGGCAATAATCCCGACGTGCAGACCGTTGTCGCGTTCGTCGGCGGCGGGCGCGGCGCGGCCAGCGCGTTCATGATCACCACGCTGAAGCCGAAGTCGCAGCGCAGGCGCAGCGCCGAGGCGGTGATCGCGACGCTGCGCCCGCAACTGAACCGCGTTTCCGGCGCCAACATGTTCCTGGCGCCGGTGCAGGACCTGCGCATCGGCGGGCGGCAAGCGCGGGCGACCTATCAGTACACGCTGGAGGCAGACAGCCTGGCGGACCTGAAGACCTGGGCGACAAAACTCACCACGGCGATGAACTCGCAGTGGGAGCTGGAGGACGTCAACAGCGACCAGCAGGACCACGGCCTGCAGAGCTTCGTCATTGTCGACCGCGACAAGGCCGCCGGGCTCGGGCTGACCAGCGCGCAGGTCGACAACGCGCTCTACGACGCCTTCGGCCAGCGCAACGTCTCCAACATCTACAAGGACGTCAATCAGTACCATGTGGTGATGGAGGTCGACCCGCGCTTCGGCCAGGATCCGACCGCGCTCGCCAACATCTACGTCTCCTCCGGGCGCGGGGCGCCGCCGGCCGGCGGCGCGGCGGCCGCCAACGGCCAGACGCCGATCGGCGTCCCGACACCGGCGGCCAACGTCACGCCATTGACGACGGCGCAGGGGCGATCGTCGCAGGGCCTGGTGCAGACCCCGGCCTGGAACGCGACGCCGCTGACCCGGGCCTACGCGTCCGGCACTGGTGGGTTCGGGGCGGTCACCACCGCGCCCGCCGCCGGCGCGGCGACCGCCGCAGCGGCCGTTTCAGGACCCAGCGCGCCGCCGGCCCGCGCCGCATCGACCGGCGTCGCCATCTCCGGCGCCCGCGAGTCCGAGGTTCCGCTCTCGGCGTTCGCCGCCTGGGCCAATTCCTCGACGCCGACCGCGGTCAACCACCAGGACAACCAGCCGGCCACCACCATCTCGTTCAACCTGGCCGAGGGCCAGTCGCTGAGCGACGCCACCCAGGCGATCCAGCGCGCCGAGGCCTCGATCGGCCTGCCGGCGACGATCCACGGCCACTACGCCGGCAATGCGCTGGCGTTCCAGCAGCTGCTCGGCAGCCTGGGGCCGCTGATCCTGGCGGCGATCGTGGCGATCTACCTGGTGCTGGGCATCCTCTACGAGAGCTACATCCACCCGTTGACGGTGCTCTCGACCCTGCCGTCCGCCGGCGTCGGCGCGCTGATCGCCCTGATCGCCTTCAAGATCGAGTTCTCGCTGATCGCCTTCATCGGCATCATCCTGCTGATCGGGATCGTGAAGAAGAACGCCATCATGATGATCGACTTCGCCCTGGCGGCGGAGCGCGACGAGGGCCTCTCGCCGCGCGATGCGATCCGGCGCGCGGCGCTGATCCGTTTCCGGCCGATCATGATGACCACCTTCGCCGCGATCCTGGGCGCCGTGCCGCTGGCGGTCGGCTGGGGCGAAGGGGCCGAGCTGCGCACCCCGCTCGGCGTCACCGTCATCGGCGGCCTGCTGGTCAGCCAGGCGGTCACCCTTTTGACCACGCCGGTGGTCTACCTCTATCTCGACAGCCTGCGGCGGCGCGAGCCCCGCCGTCGCGCCGACCTCGGCCCGGCGGCGCACCCCGCGCCGGCCGAATGAGAGTAAGACGCACTGATGCCGAACCTTCGCCTTCGCCTCGCCCCCCTGCTCCTCGCCGCCAGCGCGCTCGCCGGCTGCGAGGTCGGGCCGAACTACCACCGACCTGAAGCGCCGACGACGCCGGCTTACAAGGAGATCGCCGGCTGGACCCAGGCGCAGCCCTCCGACGCCGCCGACCGCGCCGACTGGTGGACCGTGTTCAACGACCCGGTGCTGAACGACCTCGAGCAGAAGGTGGTGGTCTCCAACCAGAATCTCGCGGCGGCCGAGGCGGCCTATCGCCAGGCCCACGCGCTGGTCGCCGAACAGCGGGCGGCGCTCTGGCCCAGCGTCACCGCAAACGGGTCGGCCAGCGTCTCCAAGGCCGCTGGCGGCGGCAGCGTGATCGGCGGCGGCGGCACGGTCATCACCGGCGGCAAGGGCACGGTGCAGAACTACGCGCTGCAGCTGGGCGGCACCTGGGAGCCCGACATCTGGGGCAAGGTTCGCCGCCAGATCGAGAACGCCAAGGCCAGCGCCCAGGCCAGCGCCGCAGACCTCGCCAACGTGCGCCTGTCAGCCCAGCTGGAGCTGGCCGCCGACTACATCACGCTGCGCCAGCTCGACCAGCAGAAGCGCTTCGACGACGACACCGTGAAGGCCTACGCGGAATCGCTGCAGATCACCCACAACAAGTACGAGGCGGGCGCGGCCGCGCTCAGCGACGTCAACGCCGCCGAGACGCAGCTGCACAACGCCACCGCCGCCGACATCGCGCTCGGCCAGCAGCGGGCGGTGGCCGAACACGCGATCGCGGTGCTGACCGGCCGGCCGCCGGCCGCCGTCACCATCGACCCTGCGCCCTGGACCCTGCAGCCGGTGGCGATCCCGCCGGGCGTGCCCTCGACGCTGCTGCAGCGCCGTCCCGACGTCGCCGCGGCCGAACGGCAGGCCGCGGCCGCCAGCGCCACGATCGGCGTCGCCACCGCCGGCTACTATCCGAACATCACCCTGACCGGCGGCGGCGGCACGGAGGCGCAGAGCATCGGCAACCTGTTCAGTCCGCAGACCTTCTTCTGGAACGCCGGGGTCTCGGCGGCCGAGACCCTGTTCAACGGCGGCTTGACCCGCGCCCAGGTCCAGTCCGCCCGCGCCGGCTACGACCAGGCGGTCGCCAACTACCGCCAGACGGTGCTCAGCGCGTTCGGCCAGGTGGAGGACAACCTCTCCGCCCAGCGCGTGTTCGCCGAGGAGCAGCCGGAGCTCACGGCCGCGGTGAAGTCGGCCGACCAGGACCTGCAGATCCTGCAGAACCAGTACCGCGCCGGCACCGTCGACTACACCGCCGTGGTGGTGGCGCAGACCCAGGACTACGCCGCCCACAACGCCGAACTGGCGCTGGAAGCGAACCGCCTGACCACCACCGTCGACCTGATCGTGGCCCTCGGCGGCGGCTGGAACGCGGACGAACTGAAGGGCAAGTGAGCCGCGCTGGCAGGCGGCGCCCGGCGGACTTGGCGCACCCCGTGTAACCCATCTTCGGTCAACGCCGGACGTCAGTTCCGGCGACCCAGGAGCGTCCCACGCGCGGAACGGGAAAAAGCGGCGGCAAGTTACGGAACGTGTTCCCTGGCCCCGGCGCGGCGACGCTGATCTAGTGGACCGCTCGGCCAGACCAGGATTGCGGCGGATGGGGACAGGATCGCAGGCGCCGGACCAAGGCCTTCGCACCTACTACCTGCTGGTGGCGACCCAGACGGTCTCGCAGGTCGGCAGCCGCATCAGCTCCTTCGCGGTCGGGATCTCGGTGTTCATCCACACATCGCATGCGACGCCGCTCGCCATCGTTTCCTTCTGCCAGGCGCTGCCCTGGATTGTCGGCGCGGGCTTCGCCGGCGCGGCAGCCGACCGCTACGACCGTCGCCGGCTGCTGGTCCTCGCCAACGCCGGCTTTGTCGTGACCAGCGGGCTGCTGCTGGCGAGCTTCGCCCTCGGGGCGTTCCAGCTCTGGCAGCTCTATGCCCTGACCCTGGTCAACTCGTCGATCCTCACCGTCAGCGGGCCGGCGTTCCGCGCCTCGGTGGCCATGCTGGTGCCCGACGAGCACCGCGACCGCGCCAACGCAATCGGTCAGGTGACCGGTCCGGCCGCGAGCGCGATGGCGCCGGCGCTGGCGGGCCTGCTTTATGCCGTGGTCGGCGTGACCGGCGCGATCCTGATCGACATCGCCACCTTCGGCGTCGCCATCCTGGCGCTGCTGGTGGTCCGCATCCCGATGCCGGCGAAGACCGCGGAAGGCGCGGCGATGGCGCGCGCGATCTGGCGCCAGGCCTTCGACGGCCTGGCCTACCTGTGGCGGCGCCCGCCGTTGCTGGGGCTTTGCCTGGTGGTCAGCCTCGTCACGTTCCTGATCGGCGGCCTTGGCGTGCTGATCCTGCCCTATCCGCTGGCGCGCACCCATTCGACGGTGGCGTTCGGCATCGTGCTGGCCTGCGCCGACATCGGCATGGCTGCCGGCGCGGCGGCGATGGCCGCCTGGGGCGGCACGCGGCCGCGCATCCACACGGTGATGCTGGCGCTGTTCGTCGCGGGGCTGCTGCTCGCGCTGGCCGGCGCGGCGCGCAACACCGCCGAGCTCGCCGCGAGCTTCTTCGCCTTCATGTTCATGCTGCCGTTCGTGAATACGGCCTCGACCTCGATCTTCCAGGCCAAGGTCGCGCCCGACGTGCAGGGACGGGTGTTCGCGGCGATGGGACAGATCGCCATGCTGACGACGCCGCTGGCGTTCCTGATCGCCGGCCCGCTGACCGACCGGGTGGCGGAACCGGCGGTGCGCTCGCCCGGCTGGCGGACCGTGGCCTGGCTGGTGGGCGGTCAGGCCGGCGCCGGGATGGGGCTGCTGCTCGTCATCGGCGGGCTGGCGACGGCGGCGCTCAGCCTGATCGCCTACGCGCTGCCGGCGATGCGCCGGCTCGAGGCGACCCTGCCCGACCATGCCGCGACGCCGGCGGGGGCTTAGGCGCGTGCTCACAAGTCCGCCCGGTTCGGCGACCTGGCGCCGGGCCGACCGGGACTTTCAAGCCCACGGAATGACTGTTCGCAATGTCGCCAAGGCCTTGTTGTCCGCCGCAGACCGTTCCGCCCGCCACAGCGCCTCGGCCATGCTGGCGCGTTGTTCCGCCCCCAGCCGATCCCAGCTGAGGCGGTCGCCGAGCGCCCAGCGATAGGTCCAATTGCGCGGCAGCAGCAGATAACCCAGGATCGTGAGGCGGCCCTCCGCAAAGTCCAGAATGTGCTGCAGCTCATGCTGGAGGACGGCCATGTCGGGCGTGCCGGCAAAATCCGCGCGTGCGTTCGGCCACCAGATCGTCCGGCCGACGGCCATGATCGGCAGTCCGCCGAACCGCAGCCGCGCCAGGAACGCGGCCGGATGCGGACGTCCCTCGACCATGGGCGTCACCCCGGCCGCCGAGAGCGCCCTGACCAGGCCCCCGCTCAGCTCGGCACGTTCCGCAGGCGACAGCTCGCGCCTAGCCATCGAGCCCAGGCTCCGTTTTCAGCGGCGCCCACTACGGCCGCTTCTCGCTCGGATGGCAACGAGCGACCCTGGCGGCCGACCGCCACGGGCCACGGCTGGCTGGGCGTGAGTTCGAGCTCTGACTCTCACCGCCTTGCGCTTCAATACTTCGCCACATGGTGAACTATCAACATCGCAGCCTTGACCGGGTGTTCGCCGCCCTGGTCGACCCGACCCGCCGGGCCATCCTCGCACGGCTGGAGCAGGAGGACAGCGTCGCCATCAGCGCACTGGCGCGGCCGTTCGCCATCAAGCTGCCGGCGGTCATGAAGCACCTCGACGTGCTGGGCGAGGCCGGCCTGATCACCCGCTCCAAGCACGGCCGAACCGTCGACGTGCGCCTCTCGCCCGCCCCGCTTCGCGAGGCCATGGACTGGCTCGCGCGTTACGAGCGGTTCTGGTCGCCCGCCCTCGACCGGCTTGCCGCCCACGCCGAGGCGAAGGAACGGGAAGCCCAGGCGCTTGAGGCCAAAGCCGGACCGAAGCCCGAATGACCAGCCTCACCCTCGTCCGCCGCATCGCCGCGCGACCTGCGATCGTGTTCGACGCCTTGACCACGGCCACAGGCGTCGCCGCCTGGTGGGGGCCGGACGACCTTCCGGTCCTCGCCGCAGAGCTCGACGTCCGGGCCGGCGGCGCCTATCGGGTGCGCTTCCAGACGCTCGACGGCCAGCAGCACGAGGCCTTCGGCGAATACATCGAGATCGACCCGCCCCGACGCCTGGTCATCAGCTGGAACTATGCGTTCGGCGGCGAGCCGGCGGAGGCCGGCCGCACCTCTCGCATCGAATTCGACGTCCGCCAGATCGATGGCGGCGCGGAACTGACGCTTACCCACACACGCCTCGCCAACGAAGCCTCCGCGGCCAGCCATGCGCGAGGCTGGACCGGATCATTGGCCAAACTGGTCGGCCGCCTCGGCGCGCTAACCTCGGACTAGGAGATGGCTCACGCGTCACGCGGAGCGATCGCCGCTCTGGAACCCGAAGGAACGCCCGCTCATCTGCCTCACCCCCCCCGCCAGCGCCATGCCATGACCATCGCAGGGCCATCGCGCTGGCCCTGAAACAAGATCCGGAGCCTGACTCAATGAAACATACGGTCGTCCAGCCATCGAAGGTCGTGTCCCAGGAAGAATGGATCGCCGCCCGCCGGGCGCTCCTCGAGAAGGAAAAGCTGCATATGCGCGGTGGGGACGCGCTTGCAGCCGAGCGGCGCGCGCTGCCCTGGGTGAAGGTGGAGAAAGGCTACCTGTTCGATACGATCGGCGGGCCTAGATCCCTGGCCGAGCTGTTCGACGGCCGAAGCCAGCTCATCGTGCACCACCTGATGTACGCCCCCGAATGGAGCGCGGCCTGCCCCGGCTGCACCTTCCAGGCCGAGCATATCGACGGTCCGGCGCCGCACCTCGAGCGGCACGACGTGCGCATCATCGCCGTGTCCCGCGCGCCGCTGGACAAGCTTCTGGCCTACAGGGCCCGCATGGGATGGCGCTTCGAATGGGTGTCCTCGCAGGGCGGGGATTTCAGCCACGATTTCGGGGTCTGCTTCACCGACGATGAAATCGCGACGGGCCGCATCGACTACAATTTCGGTACGATCGTGGCCGACCCCCGCTTCCTCGATCCGGGACCTGCCCGGCGTCAGCGTCTTCTACAGGAACGAGGCCGGCGAGGTGTTCCACACCTATTCCACCTATGCGCGCGGCCTCGATGCGCTGCTCGGCGCCAATCACTACCTGGACATCACGCCCGAAGGCCGCAACGACGGCGCCTATCCGAACTGGCCCCGGCGCCGCGACGAATACGACCTGGCGCCGTCGTCGCACGACTGAGCGGGTCGCCGGGTTGGGGCGCGATCCTCGACGGACGCGGCTCGTGGCGGGAAACCGGCCGCAGGTTCTCAGCCCAGGGGTTTGCACTGCTTGGCGAGGTCGGCCGGCGATGCGCGCGCGTCCTGGCCCACCTTCGGATCGAAGGCGAACGCCGCCAGCGGTTTGCCGGTCGGCGCATGCATCTCGTCTAGAGACGCCAACGGATGATCGAACAGCTGCACGTCGAAGTGGAGATCATCACCGGCGCTGACGTCGAAGCCTTCGCCATCGACTTCCTTCGGCTCGCCCGGGTCCAGTTGGATCATGTCCCCGCCCATGGAAGCCGAGGTGAATCCAGGCCCCTGGAACCGCACCGCCACCGATTTCGGCGCATCGACGCTGAGGTTCAGTTTGAACATGTGCGCGCCGTCGTCCTCGACCGACTCGACGATCCAAGCGCAGGCCTGTGCGGCCCACGCTCGCTCCAGGAGCGAGGCGTCGAGGATCATGGCGCAAAGGACGATCAGGGCGCGGCGCACGGAGAGGCTCTCTCGTCTGCAAGGGTGGAAGGCGGCCGTGTAAGCGGGCCAACGCTAGGGCCGATCTGGCCCCATATCCAGCCATCGGGCGCCAGCGGGGGCGGCCGTTGGCCTGCCCTCGAGGGGTCCGCTCCCGGGCTGCCGACGACGCCGTCCTCGGACATCTCCGCCGCCTAGAGGGAAGCTTTGGTCAGCTCTTCGCCTCGCGCCAGTCCGCAGCGGTCGCCACGTAGAGTTCGGCGATGTTGGCCAAGCGCCTGCCCTGGGCGGCGACGCGGGCGCGGCGGGCCATCTGCAGGCGCCGTTCGTCGTCGAGCACCGGCAGCAGCGCGCCACCGCCGAGGCGGAACGCGTTCTCGTCATCCCGCAGCGCCTGTTGCGCGACGTCCTCGGCCCGGGTCAGGGCCTCGAGCTCGGCGTCGTCCTGGGTGATCGCGCTCATCACGTCGGCGACCTGGGTGAAGGCGGCGACGACCGTGCCGTGGTAGCGGATCAGCGCCTCGTTGGCCGCCGCCTGGGCGGCGCGCTGGCGCGCTTTCAGCGTGCCGCCGTTGAAGATCGGCTGGGTCAGCCCCGCGGCCAGGGTCCAGCCGCTGGCGCCGTAGCTGAGCAGGTTGGCCGGCGGAATCGCGGTCTGGGTGATGTTGGCGGTGAGCCGGATGTCCGGATAGAGCGCGGCGGTGGCGACGCCGAGCTGGGCGGTGGCGACGTGGACGTTGGCCTCGGCCGCCAGGATGTCCGGCCGGCGGCGCACCAGGCTGGACGGCAGGCTGACCGGGACGTCGGCCGGCGCGGAGAAGCCGGCAAGCTCGAAGTCCGGCGCGGTCCAGTCGGCCGGGGCCTGGCCGACCAGCTGGGCCAGGGCGTGGCGCGCCTGCGCCAGCTGCTGTTGCAGCGGCGGCAGCACCGCCTGATCGGCGGCGAGCTGGGCCTTGGCGCTGACGGTGGCCGACGGCGCCTCGCCACCGACGCCTTCGGCCTCGCGGATCATCGCGACGACCTTCTGGTCCTCGTCCACCGCCTGCTCCGCGGCGGCGATCTCGGCGCGGACGGTGGCGATCTGCAGCGCCGCCATCGTGGTCTGGCCGGTGAGCGTGAGATAGGCGGCGTCGGCCTGATGCGCCTGGTTCTCCGCCCGCGCGGCGGCGGCCTCGGAACCGCGGCGCAGGCCGCCGAACAGGTCGGTGTCGTAGCTGACCGTGGCGCCGATCGAATAGAGCCCCAGCGTCGGGTTGGAGACCGTGATGCCGGGGAAGCCGCTGAAGCCGAACGAGGTCAGGTTGATGTGCTCGCCGGTGAGGCCGGCGTTGAGGTCGACCTGCGGCTTTTGCAAACCGCGGGTGGCGGCCTCCTCCTGCAGCAGCCGCGCCAGCGAGGCGTCGGCGGCCGCGACAGTCTGGTTGCCGCTCAGCGCCTGGTCCATCACCCGATCGAGGTCGGCCGAGCCGAACGATTTCCACCAGGCGCCGGCGACGCGCTGGTCGGCGGTCAGGGGGGCGTAGCTGGCCGGCGCGTCGCCCTGCATCAGATAGCCCTGGGTGGCCGGCGCGGCGGGCGGATGAAAGTCCGGCCCGACGGTCTTGCAGCCCGCGAGAAGGGTGGCGGCGGCGAGCGACGCCAAGAGGGGCGCGGACTCAAAGCGGAGCCGGCGGAGTTCTCCCCTCCCCCCTGCGGGGAGGGGTTGGGGGTGGGGGTGTCGGCGCCGTGTCTGCCGGCTTGCGTCTTCGCCGCGTTCTTCGGCCCGCGTCCAGCTCGCACCCCCACCCCTGACCCCTCCCCGCAGGGGGGAGGGGAACCAACGCCGCAGAACGGACAAGCCGGTGCGGTTCGAGGACGATCTAGTCAACGGCAACCTCCGCCGGCGAGACCGTGGCGGCCTTCGGCTTGCGCATGATGAGAAGCAGCGGCGCCACGGCGATCGTCAGCAGCAGCATCAGCTTGAACACGTCGATCAGCCCGACCATCGCCGCCTGGCGGGTGATCTCGCCGTTGAGCGACTCGAGCATCGAGCCGGCGCCCGGACTCCCCGGCGGCGGCAAGGCCGGCCCCGCCGGATTGCCAGGCTGCAGCTGGCCGGTCATGTCGGCGTGCGAGACGGCGGTCTGACGGGTGTAGAGCGCCTCCATCAGCGAGATGCCCACGCTGGAGCCGAGGTTTCGCACAAGGGTGTAGACCGACGTTCCCTCATTGCGCAGCTCCGGGCTGAGGGTTGCGAACGCGGTGACGCTGAGAGGCACGAACAGGAGGCCGATGCCCAGGCCCTGGATCACGCCGGTGGTCACGAACGGCATGGAGTCCATGGCGAGGTCGAAGTGGGTCATCTGGAACAGCGCCAGGCCGCAAAGGCCCAGCCCGACGCCGAGGATCAGCCGGGTGTCGACCCGTCCGACCAGCCGGCCGACCACGAACATCGCGGCGAACGAGCCCAGGCCCCGGGGCATCATCACGAGCCCTGCGCCGAACACCGAATAGCCCATCAGCCCCTGCATCACCGGCGGCATCAGCGCCATGGTCGAGAACAGGAACAGGCCGATGAAGAAGCCGAACACGTTGCAGGTGACGAAGTTGCGGTCGAGCGCCAGCTTGCGGTCGAAGAACGGGTGTTTCGCCGTCAGCGTCTGCATCAGGAAGACGTAGAGCCCGGCGAGCGCACAAAGGGCCTCGGTCCAGATCTCGGGCGAGGCGAACCAGTCGACGGTCGGGCCGCGGTCGAGCATCAGCTGCAGCGCGCCGATGAACGCCACCAGCGCGCCGAAGCCGACGAAGTCGAACGGTCGGGCCGTGTGGCCGCGGTCCTTCGCCATGAAGATCCACACCGCCGAGAACGCCAGCACGCCGATCGGCAGGTTGATGAAGAACACCCAGCGCCAGGAGAAGTTGTCGGTCAGCCAGCCGCCCAGCAGCGGCCCGAAGATCGGCCCGAGGATCGCCCCGGCGCCCCAGATCGCCATCACCTGGCCGACCTGGCTGGGCGGATAGATGTCGAGCACCACCGCCTGCGACAGCGGGATCAGCGCCGCGCCGCAGAGCCCCTGCAGCAGCCGGAAGATCACGATCTCGGACAGATTGGTGGAGACCCCGCAGAGCATCGAGGCGACGGTGAAGCCGGCGATCGAGATCAGGAACATCTGCTTGCGGCCGATGCGGGTCGAGAGCCAGCCGGACAGCGGCGTCATGATCGCCGCGGCGATGATGTAGGAGGTCAGGACCCAGGTGATCTGGTCCTGCGAGGCCGAGACGCTGCCGGCCATGTGCGGCAGGGCGACGTTGGCGATGGTGGTGTCCAGCGAGTTCATCACCGTGGCCAGCATCAGGCCGACGGTTATGGGAACCCGGTTGGCGACGTCCTTCGCGGCGGGCATGGCGCGGACTTAAGGCTGGGCGCCGGCGCGCCGATTTGCCCCCGACCGCACGTCGACCGTCACATTGGCGCTCAGCCCTGCCGCGCCGCACTTGGCCGGCGGCGGCTTGTCGAACGCGATCCGCACCGGCAGCCGCTGCACCACCTTGACCCAGTTGCCGGTCGCGTTCTGGGCCGGCAGCGGCGAGAACGCCTGACCGGCGCCCGGGCTGAAGCTGGCGACATGACCGTCGAAGTCCGAGCCCGAACAGGCGTCGACGTGGATGTGCGCCGGCTGACCGACCTGCATCTTGGCCAGCTGGTCTTCCTTGAAGTTGGCCTCGACCCACGGATCGCCGGCGACCAGCCAGAACAGGGTCTGCGCCGGGTTCACGTAGGAGCCGACCTGCAGCTGCTCGACCCGCGTGACCACGCCGTCCTGGGGCGCCACCACCGTGCCATAGGAGACGTTGAGCGCGGCGCGGTCGAGCGCGGCCTGCGCCTGCTGCACCTGCGGATGCTGGCCCGCGCCGGCGCCCGCGCCGCCAAGATTGGCCAGTGCCTGGGCCAGCATCTGCTGGGCGGTGACGACGCCCTGATGGGCCATGTCGGCGTTGTGGACCGCCGTCTCGTACTGGTCGCGCGAGGAGACCCCGACCTGCATCAGCGACTTCTGCCGCGCGGCCTGGGCGTCGGCGTAGGCCGCTGTGTCCCGGGCCGTCTTCACCGCCGCGAGCTGCTGCTGGTAGGCCGCGTCGAGCGCCTGCACCTGCAGCCTGGCCGCCGCCAGCTGGGCGGTCGCCTGCTCCTGCGTCGCGGCGAAATCGCGCACGTCGAGGCGGAACAGCACCTGGCCCTTCTTGACCGGCTGGTTCTCGGCGACGTCGAGCTCGGTGACCCGGCCACCGATGCTGGCGCTGACTGGCACCCGCGCGGCCTGGACGTAGGAATCGTCGGTTGACTGGCTCTTGCCGCCGGTGAGCACGAACCAGGCGGCGATGACCAGGATCAGCAGCGGCCCGGCGACCATCAACGGCCAGCGCCAGCGCGACAGGAAGCCGCGGCGCGGCGCCGGCGCCAGCGTGTCCTCTCCGCCGACCTTGTCGCTCACCGCCTGATCGCGCGCCACGCCCGCTAACTCCCGAACCTAGGCCTCGGCACGAACGAAAGCCCGACGCGGCGCCAGGCTCCGCGCGGATTCGCCGTTGCTTCGACTTGCAGGTAAGCGCGGGGCGTGCATGATCCAAATGATATGTCGTCACCGCTCAGATGAATTCCATGCATGTTTCTAGTCTCGACCTCAACCTGCTGCGCGTGTTCGACGTGCTGCTGGAGGAACGCAGCGTTACCCGAGCCGGCGCGCGCCTTGGGCCTGACGCCATCGGCGGTGAGCCACGCGCTCAGCCGCCTCAGATACCACCTGGGCGACGAGCTGTTCCAGCGTGACCGGCAAGGCATGCAACCGACGCGCAAGGCGCTGGAAATCGGGCCCAGCCTGCACGCGGCGCTGGGCCAGCTGCAGAGCGCGCTGACGCCCGCCGACTTCGACCCGGCGGTCAGCGATGGGCGCTTCAGCGTGGTCGCCGGGGCCTACGCCTGCGCCGTGCTGATCCCCGCCGTGGTCGCCGAGCTGCAGGCCAAGGCGCCCGGCGTGCTGCTGCAGATCACCGAGAACCCGCCCGACCTGATCGAACAGCTGGACAGCGCCCAGGTCGACTTCGTCGTCTCGGTGTTCGAACTCCGCGCCGGAACGCTTCGCCCGCGAGCGGCTGATGAGCGAGGCGTTGGCGTGGGTGGTCCGCAGCGGGCATCCGCTGTGCGAGGGCGGCGCGGCGACGCTGGAGGACCTGGTCAGCGTGCCGCACGTGGTGGTGGCGACCCGGCGCGAGGCGGTGGAGCGCGCGGCGATCACCCTGCGCTCGAGTTGGGAAGACTTCGGCGCGTTCGAGAGCGAACTGGCCAAGCGCGGGCTGCGCCGGCGGGTCGGGGTGATGGCGCCCGACACCTTTTCGGCGATGACCATCGTCGCGCGCTCGGAGATGGCGGCGCTGATCCCGCGGCGGCTGGCGATGCTGTCGGTGCAGAGCGGGCGCCTGGCGCTGATCGAGCCGCCTTACGAGACCGCGCCGGTCAACGTCAGCCTGCTCTACCGCAAGGACCGCCTGGCCGAGCCGCCGATCGCCTGGATGCGGGCGCTGATCAGCGACGCGGCGGTGGGGATCTGAGCGGGGGTCCCCCTCAACGGCTGCGAGTTCGGCTTGCGGGATAGGTGTCCTGTCCCCGCAACCCGGCGGCCGCAATCCGATTGGTAATCGCTCGATCCCAATGCTGGGATACGAGACTTGGTGCGATGGCTCCAACGCCGAGCAGATCGCTTACGCAAAGCTGGTGATCGACCTGCCCCGAATGAAGCCAATTCACCCCAACCTGGGCTTCGACTTCAATGCCAAAGGATAAGGACCAGGCGAAGCGCTTCATCGAAGCTGCTCGCACCCACGCGGCCGACGACAGCCCGGAAGACGTCGCACCGGTCAGGGACAAGAAGGCCAAGGCCCCCTAGGCGGCATCCCCAAGCAGCGTGAACAGTCGCTGATCGTCTGACCACACCTCAACTGCATGGTGGTGCTTCTCGGCCAGCAGCCGCGCCGCCAGGACGCGGGCGCGCTCAGCGTCGGATGTCTGGACGAACATGAGCGAACGCACGTCGTAGCGGTCGTCAGTCACAAAGAATTGGAAGTCTCGCACATTTGCACCCTCCGACAATTTGAGCGGGAGCGCTGTAGGGTCTCTCTGCCGCCGGCGCCCAAAGGCTACTTGCCAGCGATACCCAGACGACGCGCGCCGTTTGTGGTTAAGTCAAGGTGTATGCCGATTTTGGTGCGGAGCGTCACATATCTTCCCTGCGGCGTAATCGCCCTGGCGCATCTGGTCGGGCGAGGATCGGGACGTCCGGGAAGACCCGGCGCCACTCGAACCTCAAGGAGACCTCCCATGCTCGAACCCGACACCCTCGCCCGCCGCTACCTCGAAGCCTGGAACGAGCGCGACGACGGGCGCCGGCGCGACCTGATCGGCAAGCTCTGGGCCGAGGACGCCGCGTTCCGCGACCCGGTCGCGCAGGGCGACGGCGTCGCGGGCGTCGACGCGGTGATCGCCGGCATCCAGGCGCGGTTCCCGCAGTTCCACTTCCGCCAGATCGGCAAGGCCGACGGCTTCGGCGACTACGTGCGGCTGTCATGGGGCCTGGGCCCCGACAGTGGCGATCCGCCGATCAAGGGCACCGACTTCGTCCAGGTCGAGAACGATCGGCTGAAGGTTGTCACCGGCTTCTTCGACCAGCTGCCGGCCGCTTAACGCGCGGGCCGCCCTCCCGTTATCGCCGCGAGAGGGCGCGCCCTAGGCCGCCAGCTTCACCTCGAACCGCGCGCCCGGCCCCTTGCCGACGACCAGCTGGCCGCCGGCCTGGCGGGTGAAAGCCTCGACCAGGCCGCGGCCAAGGCCCTGGCGGCGGGTGGCGAAGTCGGCCGGAAGGCCCTTGCCATCGTCCTCGACGGTCAGGCGATAGCCGCTCGGTTCGCGGACGAAAGCCACCCGGATCTGACCGCCGCCGCCGTCGGCGAAGGCGTGTTTGGCGGCGTTGGTGACCAGCTCGTTGACGATCAGGCCGACCGCGATCGCCCGGTCGCGATCGAGCGCGCCCGGCTGGACGTCGCACTGCAGGCGGACCATCTCGCCGAGCAGCAGCGCCTCGGCCAGGTTGCAGCAGAGGTCGCGCAGGTAGATCGCCATCTCGACGCCGGCGGTGTGGTCGCCGGCGACGTAAAGATTGTGGTGCGCCTGCGAGATGCTGGTCACCCGGTTGAGCGCCTCCTGCAGCGCGGCGCGGGACGGCTCGTCCGCCGCACGCCGCAGCTGGGTGCTCAGCAAGGCGGCGACCGTCTGGAAGTTGTTCTTCATCCGATGCTCGAGCTCGCGCAGCATCAGGTCGCGCTCGGCCAGCTGCGCCTTGTCCTCGGCCGCCTCGCGCCGGGACGACGCTCGGAACAGCTGGGCCACGACGATCACGATGGCGCCGGCGAGCACGATCGCGGCGAGGTTCGCCGGCTGCGCCTCGCCTTTCCAGATCAGGCCGCGCGGCGGGATGACGTAGGCCCAGGCGGCGAGCCCGGCCACGACCAACGTCCCCGCGCCGGCCCGCCACCCCCCGACCAGGGTCGCGACCAGGCAGGCCGGGAAGATCAGGACGAACGGGGCCACGCCAGGGACGAACGCGTCCATCGCGACGCGGATCAGCCCAATCGCCGCGAGGCAGAGCATCACCGTCATCGCCTCGCCCGCCCAGATCGGCAGGACTGGCGCCAGACGCCTTGGCAGATCGATCTTGCTCAGACTTCGCAAAACCGCGTTCTCCCTTCCAAGTGACATGTAGCTCTGCTGCAGGTCGATGGCGACATCTGGGCCGCGGTCAAATCGTCTCGCCCCCGTTTGGGGCAGGCGCGGCGTTGTGTTCGCCAGCCGGCTTGACGCGGCGTGACGGTGGCGGCGGATCGGCCGGGCGCGCTAGCATTGGCGCACGCCTGGGAGCCCCGCCCGCCGATGCACATCGATCTGCTTTCGCCCGCCAGTTTCGCCGGCGGCCAGCCGCACGACCAGTACCGCTGGCTGCGCGAGAACGACCCGGTGCACTGGCACGAGGAACCGAACGGCCGCGGCTACTGGGCGGTGACCCGCTACGACGACATCTGGACCGTCGACCGCGACTTCCAGACCTACTCCAGCGAACCGACCATCATGATCGCCGACCCGCCGGAGGGGCAGAACGGCGGCGGGATGGGTCCCTACAAGATGATGCTGATGATGGACCCGCCCGAGCACGCCGGGTTCCGCAAACTGATCCGCGGCGAGTTCACCCTGCCCGCGGCCCGGCTGCGCGCCGAGCGGATCGCCGCCCTGGCGCGGCAGATCGTGGGGAAGGTGGCAGGCAAGGGCGAGTGCGATTTCGTGTCCGAGGTCGCGGGCGAGATGCCGTCCTACGTCATCGCCGAGCTGATGGGCATGCCGCTCGACGACGGACGCGAGCTCTACAAGCTGACCGAGGCGATCCATACCGCGCCCGAGGCCCAGGCGCCCGGCGCCGGGGCCCAGGCGGTCGGCAAGATGTTCGAGTACGGCATGGGCCTGATCGCCGAGAAGCGGGCGCGGCCGGGCGACGACCTCGCGTCCAAGCTGCTGGCCTGCGAGGTCGACGGGCGGCGGCTGGCGGACCCTGAGTTCCTGCTGTTCTTCCTGCTGCTGATCGACGCCGGCGGCGACACCACCCGCAACCTGCTGGCCGCCGGCCTGCTGGCGCTGATGGAGCATCCCGACCAGCTCGCCTGGCTGAAGGACGACCTGGATGGCCGCCTCGCCGGCGCCCAAGAGGAGCTGCTGCGCTGGACCAGCCCGGTGATCTACATGCGCCGCACCGCCAAGCGCGACGCCGAGCTGAACGGCAAGCAGATCCGCGCCGGCGACAAGGTGGTGATGTACTTCGGCTCGGCCAATCGCGACGAAGGCAAGTTCGAGCATCCGGACAGGCTCGACATCGCCCGGCCGCCGGAAGCGCACCTGGCGTTCGGCGCCGGCCCGCACGTCTGCCTCGGCCAGCACATCGCCCGGATCGAGATCGACGCGATGTTCCGCGAAGTGCTGACCCGGATGACCGACTTCGAGCTGGCCGGCGAGCCCGAGTGGCTCCCCTCCAACTTCATCTCCGGCCCGCGGGCCATGCCGATCCGGTTCCGCCCAGTTTAGGCCGCGCACCGCCCGGGCGAGGATCTGTGGGTGTTTACGGCCGCGGCTCCCTGGGCGAGCTACGGCAACGCCGAAGTCGAGGATCACGCAGAGCTGCTTGGACCACCGGACGATTGGACGGTTTGGGATTGGATGAGGCCACTTCTTCACGGCCGGCGAAGATCGGCCGCTAAAGTCCATTTTGGGTCGAAACCCGAAAGTGGCGCCAACCCAGAAAGCAGACATCGTGAGCGACCACACGGACCACCCCTGCGCGCCACGGCGGCGCGCTGGGCGAAGGACGTTCCGCGTGGGACTGACAGCACCCGCCTCTCAGGGGTAAATCGCACCATGGCGATGATTGCCGATCCCGACGATTTCTTCACCAAAGGCTGCGGCCGGTGCGACCGCTTCGCGACGCCAAATTGCTCAACCCGGCGCTGGATCGACGGGTTGAACCACCTGCGCCGGATCTGCCTCGACATGGGTCTGGAAGAGACGGTGAAGTGGGCGCATCCCTGCTACATGCACGCTGGGCGCAATATCGCGATCTTCGGCGCGTTTCAGACCGACTTCCGGCTCAGCTTCATGAACCCGGGCCTGCTGAAGGACACCGAGGCCGTGCTCGAGCCGCAGGGCCCAAACAGCCAGACGCCGAGCATGATCCGCTTCAACGCCGTCGGGCAGGTTGGCGAGAGGGAGCCAGCGATCCGGACCTATCTGCACCAGCTGATGGAGCATGCGGAAGCGGGAACGAAAGCGCCAAAGGCCGAGCGCGAGATCGACATGCCGGACGAACTGGTCGAGGCGCTGGACGCCGACCCGGAACTGGCCGAAGCGTTTCAGGCCCTGACGCCGGGCCGGCGGAAAAGCTACATGTTCAACCTGAACCAGGCCAAGCAATCGGCCACCCGCGTGGCCCGGATCGAGAAGTTCCGAGGACACATCATGGCGGGCAAAGGCGCGATGGAGCGATAGGCTGGAACGCCGACCTCGGCGCCGCATGACCGTCGGATGCGGCAGTGTGAGCGTCGGCTTGGGTCGAAACTCCCCGTTGGCCTGACGCCCAAGACCGGAAGCTACCCCGGTTGTGAGCCCACGGCCTTGCCGCGTCGGACCAACCCGTCGTCGAGCACCGGCATCGCCAGGATCGGCGCGCCGCCGTCCAGCGTCGCGTCGTTCAGCAGCGCGCGGGCCTCGTCATCGTCATAAGCCATGCCCTCGGCCATCGCCGCGCGCCAGCTGGCTTCGTCGGGCCATTCGGCGACGCCGATGAAGCGGCCGTCGGCGGTCTGGCAGAGGCGCGAGCCGTAGCTGGCGTACTTGCGCACGATCGCCGCCGTGCCGCGCCGCCAGGCCTCGCGGAATTGCGCCTCCTTGCCCGGCTTGGCGCGCCACTCGTAGATCGCCAGGAACACCCCGGTCCCTAGCCCGCCTGCCCGGTTGCGGCGTCCAGCAGCAGGAACGCACGGCCCGAGTTGGTGGCCAGGAGCGTGGCGGCTTGGAAGCCCTGCCGGTCCTGCTGGGTGGCCTCGGCCAGCAGCTGACCGAATCTGGCCGTGAGCGCCTGCGACCGGGTGCGGAACGGCGCGTCGGAGATCAGCCGGCGGGCGATGCGGCGGATCGCGGCCGGGGCCAGGGTTCGGACCACCTCGCGGGCGCCAGGCCCGTCGCCGGTCTGCACGGCCGCGGCGATCTCTTCGATCCGGCCCCTGGGCAGCAGCGCGGCGGGGTCGATGCCCATCGCGGCGATCTCGCTGAAGAGCACTTCACCCAGCCTGGCGTCGTCGATCGGACCGCTCGCCGGGACCGCGCCTTCGGGCGCGTCGAGGGTGGTGAGCAGCTCTTTCCAGGTCCACCCGGGCTCCTCGGCGGCCGGCTGGCCGCTGGCGGAGTCGAGCACGGCCTTGAACTCGCCGTCGGTGGCGGTCGGCGTCAGCTTCAGCCGACCGCGCAGGGCGGCGTCCGCCGCGGGAGCGCCTGCGTCCGGCGGCGCTTCGCGCGGCGGCAGGGCGGCGGCGACGCGGCTCCTGGCGCGATCGGCCGGCGAGGCGCGCTGCAGCCCCGACGCCCCCTGCCCGCCTTGCGCGACGACGCCCATCAGCTGGACCGCCTCGCTCAGCATCTCGTAGTTGCGCTTGACCCGCTCCTGGAACGCCTGGTCGATCGCCTGGGTCTCGTCGGCCGCGCGGCGGGCGGAGGCGAGCAGATCCTCCAGGCCCTGGTCCAGCGCCGCCTTGATCTCGGTGGTCCGCGCCGCGGTCTGCTCGGGCAGCTGCGCGGCCCGCGCGGCGACCTCGTCCATCATCGCGTTGAGGCCGCTCATCGCCTCGCGGGCGGCCTCGACCTGCGCTTCCAGCCGCTGCGAGGCCTCCTTGCCGGCGTCCTCCACCAGCCTGGCCGACTGCTCGATGATGCCCTTGGCCTGCTCGAGCCGGGTGTCGAAAACCTGGTCGGCCTTCTGGCCGGCGGTGAACGCGGCCTCGTTCAACAGGTCGACCCGAGCCTTGGCCGCCTCGGCGTGGACGTCGGCGGCCTCGCGCGCCTCGACCGCGGCGGCCGACAGCGCCTCGATGGTCGAGCGCATCGCCGTCTCCAGGTGCTCCCGCTCCCGCGCGCCAGCCACGGAGAGGTCCTTCAGCGTGCCCTCGGCCGCCTTGGCGAAGGCGTCGCGCTCGCCGCCGGCGGCGTCGGCCAGTTCGCGGAACTTCGACCGCGCCTCGCCGATCAGCTCGCTGAGCGCCGCCGCGCCGATGGTGGTCGCCTCGTTGAGGTCGGCGACGTCGATGCGCGCGTTGGCCAGGAACTCCCCCAGCGCGGCCGAGCGGCTCTCGGTAAGGGTGGCGAAGTCCTCCTGCTCGGCCCGGAGCGCGTGGGCGACGGTGACCAGCGCGGCGCGCTGCTGGGTGAGCCCGTCCTCCAGCGCCCGCATCTGGTCGCCGACGCCGCTGCTGGCGGTCTCGAGCCGGGTGACCTGGCGGCCGAGATCCTCGGTGGCGACGCGGGAGGCGTCCACCGCCTCGCCGGCCGCCGCGGCCAGGTCGGCGGCGCGGCCCGCCAGCGAGGCTTCCGCCTCGCGCAGGTTCATCTCGGCCAGGTCGGCGGCTTCGGCCACGATGTTGACCTGGCGGTGGATTGCGTCGGTCACGGCGGCCGAGCGGGCGTCGAGGGTCAGCGCCAGGGTGTTGAGCTCGCCACGCTCGCGGCTCAGGGTCTCGACCAAGTTGATCGCCGTGCGGGAGGCCTGGGCGGTGGCGTGGGCCAGCTTCTCGGTCTCCAACGCCAGCGCTTCGTGCAAGCGCCGCCAGGTGATCCTTGGCCTGATTGGCGACCTCGGTGGCGACGGCGATCTGCCCCCGCATCGCCTCGACCACCCCGCCGGCCTGGGCGGCGGCCAGCGCGGTCGGGCCGATCAGTTCGTCGGTGAGGCGCTTGGCGCGGCGGGCCTCGGCGGTCAGCACGCGCGCCTGGGCCACGACCAGCGCGCAGGCGAAGATCAGCCCCATCGGCGCCACCGCGATCAGGGCCAGGAAGGCGATGGTCAGCGGGGTGAAGGCGAAGCCGGGGCTCCCGGCCTCGTAGCCGAACGTGAAAGCCGCGACCGCGCCCGCCCAGACCAGGCTCGCCACCGTGGCCAGGACATAGACCCCGCGCGGCGTAGCCGTCGGCTCGGCCATGCGGTCCAACACCCGGCTCGGCTGCAGCGCGGAGGGTGACGGCGCGGCCGGCCGGGCGGCGACCGGGGTCCACTGCGCCGTGGGCTGTGGCGGTGACGCCTGGCTGACAGGCGCTGGCGGTTTCGGTTGCGTCAACTCGAGGTCCTGATCCTGCGGTCTGGCGGGGGGTTGATCGCGCGGAACGTCGGCGGCCGGCAAGTCACCCGCCTTGACCGAGGTGAAGCTGAAGGGCTTGGGTCGCGGAGGGGCCATGACTGCCGATCGAACCTTGGGCGCCAATCCATCCGGGCGCGGAGCCTGTTTACGCCGTCATTTCAATAACCCGGCGCGGCCGTGCGGCAAAGGCGCTTCGCCAGGCGCGCCTGACGCACCCACGCCTTGCGCTAGGCCCGCCCCTCGCTTAACTCACGTCGCATAGGGCTGGCCGACCCACCCGCACGGGACGCGGGCGGCGGAGCATTCAGGCGGGGCCGGAAAAAGCTTCATGTCATCAACGACCCTGCGCGCCGACCAGCACGCCGCCGCGCAACTGTCGCCGGTACGGCTGACTTACCTTCAGCGCCTCGAGGCCGAGAGCATCCACATCATGCGCGAGGTGGTGGCCGAGTGCGAGAAGCCGGTGATGCTCTATTCGATCGGCAAGGACTTGTCGGTGATGCTGCACCTGGCGGCCAAGGCGTTCTATCCGTCGAAGCCGCCGTTTCCGCTGCTGCACGTCGATACGACGTGGAAGTTCAAGGAAATGTACGCGATGCGCGAGCGGGCGCCGCGCGAGTATGGGTTCGAGCTGCTGGTGCACCAGAACCCCGAGGCGATCGCCCAGGGCATCAACCCGTTCGACCACGGCCCGCTGCACACCGACATGTGGAAGACGCAGGGGCTGAAGCAGGCGCTCGACAAGTACGGCTTCGACGCGGCGTTCGGCGGCGGCCGGCGCGACGAGGAGAAGAGCCGCGCCAAGGAGCGGATCATCTCCTACCGCACCGCCCAGCACGTCTGGGATCCGAAGACCCAGCGGCCGGAGCTGTGGAAGCTCTACAACACCCGCAAGCGGCCGGGCGAAAGCATCCGCGCCTTTCCGATCTCGAACTGGACCGAGCTCGACATCTGGCAATACATCCACCTGGAGAACATCCCGATCGTGCCGCTCTACTTCGCCGCCGAGCGGCCGGTGGTCGAGCGCGACGGCCTGCTGATCATGGTCGACGACGAACGGATGCGCCTGAATCCCGGCGAAGTTCCGATGATGAAGAAGATCCGCTTCCGCACCCAGGGCTGCTACCCGCTGACCGGCGCGGTGGAGAGCGAGGCCGAGACCCTGCCGCAGATCATCCAGGAAATGCTGCTGGCCACGACCTCCGAGCGCCAGGGCCGCGCCATCGACCACGACCAGTCCGCCTCGATGGAGAAGAAGAAGCGCGAGGGGTATTTCTGATGAGAACCGCGCAGAATGCTCCCCTCCCCCCCGAGGGGAGGGGCTGGGGGTGGGGGGCTGCCAGCCGGACGGGTGCTGACAGCTCTCAGACGCTCAGACTGTCTCAGAGAGCCCCCCACCCCCTGCCCCCTCCCCTCGAGGGGGAGGGGGTCTGATGGCCCACGTCAGCGACCTGATCGCCACCGACATCGACGCCTACCTCGAGGCGCACCAGCACAAGTCGCTGCTGCGGTTCATCACCTGCGGCAGCGTCGACGACGGAAAGTCGACCCTGATCGGGCGGCTGCTCTACGATTTCGAAGATGATCTTCGAGGACCAGCTCGCGGCGCTGGAGGCGGACTCCAAGAAGGTCGGCACCCAGGGCGGCGAAATCGACTTCGCCCTGCTGGTCGACGGCCTCGCCGCCGAGCGCGAACAGGGCATCACCATCGATGTCGCCTACCGGTTCTTCTCCACCGACAAGCGCAAGTTCATCGTCGCCGACACGCCCGGGCACGAGCAGTACACCCGCAACATGGTCACCGGCGCCTCGACCGCCGACCTGGCGGTGATCCTGATCGACGCCCGCAAGGGCGTGCTGACCCAGACCCGGCGGCACTCGTTCCTGGTGAGCCTGATCGGCATCCGCCACATCGTGCTGGCGGTGAACAAGATGGACCTGGTCGGCTTCGACCAGGCGGTGTTCGACAAGATCGTCGCCGACTACCGCGCGTTCGCCGCCGAGATCGGCCTGACCGACATCGTGGCGATCCCGATCTCGGGCCTGCGCGGCGACAATATCGCCTCCAAGAGCGATCTCACCCGATGGTACGCCGGCCCGACGCTGATGCAGCACCTCGAGACCGTCGAGATCGACGAGGCGCGGCTGCAGGCCGGTCCGTTCCGCCTGCAGGTGCAGTGGGTCAACCGCCCCAACCTGGACTTCCGCGGCTTCGCCGGCGAGATCGCCTCCGGCGCGGTCCGGCCGGGCGACCGGGTGCGCATCCTGCCCTCCGGCCGCGAGAGCCGCGTGGCGCGGATCGTCACCAAGGACGGCGACCTCGATCTCGCCGTCGCCGGGCAGTCGATCACGCGTGACGCTGGCGGACGAGGTGGATTGCTCGCGTGGCGACCTCATCGCCGCCGCCGACTCGCCGGCCGAGGTCGCCGACCAGTTCGAGACCACCATCGTCTGGATGACCGAAGAGCCGCTGCTGCCGGGGCGGCCCTACTGGCTGAAGATCGGGACCAAGACCGTCTCGGCCACGGTCACCGAGCAGAAATACAAGATCAACGTCAACACGCTGGAGCACCTGGCCGCCAAGCAGCTCGAGCTGAACGAGATCGCGGTCTGCAATATCAGCCTCGACCAGGCTGTCGCGTTCGATCCCTACGCCGAGAACCACGATACCGGCGGCTTCATCCTGATCGACCGGATGACCAACGGCACGGTCGGCGCCGGCATGATCCGCTTCGCGCTGCGCCGGGCGCAGAACATCCACTGGCAGGCGCTCGACGTCAGCAAGGCCACCCGCGCGGCGGCCAAGGGCCAGACGCCGGCCGTGCTCTGGTTCACCGGGCTTTCCGGCGCCGGCAAGTCGACCATCGCCAACCTGGTCGAGAAGAAGCTGCAGGCGATGGGCCGCCACACCTACATCCTCGACGGCGACAACGTCCGCCATGGCCTCAACCGGGACCTCGGCTTCACCGACGCGGGCCGGGTGGAGAACATCCGCCGCGTGGCCGAGGTGGCCAAGCTGATGGCCGACGCCGGCCTGATCGTGCTGGTCTCATTCATCAGCCCGTTCCGCTCCGAGCGGCGGCTGGCGCGCGACCTGATGCCGCCGGGCGAGTTCCTGGAGGTCTACGTCGACACCCCGCTGGCGGTCGCCGAGCAGCGCGACGTGAAGGGGCTCTACAAGAAGGCCCGCGCCGGCGAGCTGAAGAATTTCACCGGCATCGACAGCCCCTACGAGCCGCCGGAACACCCCGAAATCCGCGTCGACACGACCTCGATGTCGCCCGCCGAGGCGGCCGAATTGATCGTGAAGCTGATGGACGAGCGCAGCGAAGACTACTCGATTTAGAAACCCACCCTCCCCTTCTTCGGTCATGGCCGGCCTTGTGCCGGCCACCCATGAACACGGACCCGGCCGTGGCCGCGCCCGGCGCGGCCACCCGCAAGGCGGGAGCTTGGGTCGCCGGGACTGACGCCCGGCGATGACCGAAAAAGTGAGACCTCAGACCCAACCGCTCACAACCGATCGAGTTTTCCTGCGGTGAAACACCGCCATCGTCGTGCGAAAAGGCTGGCGTGATCAGAGGGAGAACGCCCATGTCCGATGGAAGCAACCGCGTTGGTTTGCAGCTGCGCTCGCTGGTGAAAGCGAACGGGGAGCTCGAGGTCTCGCTGGCGCAGGTCCCGATCCCGACGCCAGGTCCGGACGAGATTCTGGTGCGGATGGAGGCGACGCCGATCAACCCGTCCGACCTCGGCCTGCTGCTGGGTCCGGCCGACCTGTCGACGCTGAAGGTGTCCGGGTCTGGCGACGAGGCGGTCGTCACGGCGCAGATTCCACCGCAGATCATGCGGGCGATGGCGGGCCGGGTCGACCAGTCGATGCCGGTCGGCAACGAGGGCGGCGGCGTGGTGGTCGAGGCCGGGTCCTCTCCCGAGGCCCAGGCGCTGCTGGGCAAGACCGTCGGCATTCTCGGCGGGGCCATGTACGCCCAGTACCGCGCCGTGAAGGCCGCCGATGCGCTGGCCGTCCACGCCGACGCGACGCCCAAGGACGCCGCCTCGTGTTTCGTCAATCCGCTCACCGCGCTGGCGATGGTCGAGACCATGCGTCTGGAGGGACACACCGCCCTCGTTCACACCGCGGCCGCCTCCAACCTCGGCCAGATGCTGAACAAGATCTGCCTCAAGGACGGCGTCGAGCTGGTGAACATCGTCCGCAGCGCCGATCAGTCGGCCCTGCTGAAGGGCATCGGCGCAAAGCATGTCGTCGATTCCTCGACGCCGAGCTTCATGGAAGACCTGATCGCGGCGCTCGTCGCCACCGGCGCCACCATCGCCTTCGACGCGATCGGCGGCGGCAAGCTGGCCGGCCAGATCCTCACCGGCATGGAAGTGGCGGCCAACCAGCGCGCCGGCGGCGCCTACAGCCGCTACGGCTCGACCACCTACAAGCAGGTCTACATCTACGGCGGGCTCGACACCGGACCGACCGAGCTGAACCGCGCTTTCGGCATGTCGTGGGGCCTGGGCGGCTTCCTGTTGACGCCGTTCCTGCAGAAGGTCGGCCCGGCCGAGACCCGGCGGCTGCGCCAGCGCGTCGCCGACGAGCTGAAGACCACCTTCGCCAGCCACTACACCGCCGAGATCTCGCTCGCCGAGGCGCTGCGGCCGGAGATCATCGCCGCCTACAACAAGAAGGGCACCGGCGCGAAGTACCTGATCAACCCCAACAAGGGGCGCTAGAGGCGCAGATGCCTCCTCCCACTCGGTCATCGCCGGGCCTTGTCCCGGCGACCCATGCGCGCAGAACGACGGGTGGCCGCGCGCGGCCAGGGTTCGGTCGGTCTGCTTAGGTAGCCGGGACTTACGCCCGGCTATGACCGACCTTGGACGCCGTTGAATCAGCGACCGCCAGCTGGGCTGGTCCAAAGCGGCGGAATCCCGTTTATCCAGGGGCGCGCGCGGCGCGGGGAGGACAGTCTGTACGATGGGTGGGGAGTCCCACCAGCCATGAGGTCCCGCGCGACCGGCTCGGCCTGCCGGCGCCGCTCGGGCGGCTGCTGTACACGTGGCTCTTCATCGCCGCCGGGCTGACGGTGGGGCTGGTCTATGCGCTGAGGACCACGCAGACCGCCGTCGAATCCTACTTCCTGCTACATCATGACCTGCCGACTCTCGGCCTGATGCTGCTGCTGGTCCTGGCGCTGGCGTTCACGCCGGCGATCGCCGCGCCGCGCCTCGCCGCGTCCCTGGCCGCTAGGCCCGGCCTTTGGGCAGCCGGGCTGGCCTTCGGCTGCTGCGTGATCGGGGCCGCGGCGGCGCCGTTCGTGTTCGCCGGGTACACACTTTCGCTCGACGAGTTCCTGGCCAATTTCGACGCGCAGATCTTCGCCCGCGGGCGTCTGATGGCGCCCGTGCCGGCGGAGTGGCAGCCCTACGTCCCGGCGCTGCAGCCGCTCTACATGATGCCGATCCCGAACGACGACTTCTGGGCCTCGGGGTACCTGCCGGTGAACGCCGGCCTGCGCGCGCTGGCGAGCCTGGCCCACCTCGACTGGCTGTTGAACCCGCTGCTGAGCGGCTTTTCGGTGCTGGCGGTGTACGGCGTCGGGCGACGGCTCTGGCCCGACCGGCCGGGGATGGCGCTGATGGCCGCGGCGCTGCTGGCGACCTCATCACAGCTGATCCTGATGTCGATGACCGCCTACGCCATGCCGGCGCACCTGGCGTTCAATCTCGCCTGGCTGTGGCTGTTCCTGCGCGGCGGCAAGCTGGGCCACGGGCTGGCGATCCTGGTCGGCTTCTTCGCCGCCGGGATCCACCAGGTGCTTTTCCACCCGGTGTTCGTCGCGCCGTTCGTGTTGCAGCTGTGGCTCGACCGGCGCTGGCGGCTCGCCAGCCTCTACACCCTCGCCTACGCCGCGATCTGCCTGGTCTGGGTCGAGTACTGGAAAATCGATATGCACCTGACCGGCGTCTCCATGGATGGCGCGCCGGACTCCGGCGCCGGACTCTTCATCGACCGGATCGCCGAGCTGCTCGGCAACGTGAGCTTCTCTTCGGTGGGACTGATGGCCGAGTCGCTGGTGCGTTTCGTCACCTGGCAGAACCCGCTGACCGCGCCGCTGGCGCTGACCGGGGCGTTCGCCGCCTGGCGGGCCAAGGGACATCTGCGTGCGCTGGTCGCCGGCGTCTTCCTGACCCTGCTGGCGATGCTGATCTTCGTGCCGACCCAGACCCACGGCTGGGGCTATCGCTATCTGCACGGCCTGCTGGGCTCGGTCTGCCTGCTGGCGGCCTGGACCTGGGGCCGGTTGACCGATCTCTTGCCCGCGCCGCGCCGCCGGGCCGCCGCCGCGGCCTTCGCCATCGCCGGCGCCGCGGCGCTGCTCGTCTTCCTGCCGCTCCGCCTCTGGCAGGCCTGGGCCTACGTCCGGCCTTACGCCGCCGCCAGCGCGCGGATTCAGGCGGCGCGGACGCAGATCGTGATCGTCGACCACGTGGGTGATCCGGGCTTCGACCCCGGCACGGTGGTCCGCAACGCGCCATTTCTCGATCGCTGGCCGAAAGTCGTGGCGCTCGAACCATTGGATGGCGGCCAACTGCGCCAGCTCTGCGCCCGCTACAGCGTCACCGTGTTCACGGGCGCCGACGCCGCCGCAACTGGAATACGGACGTTGTCGGTGCCGGTCTCGCCCCACGTCCGAGCGTTGCGTCAGCTGATGGGACAGCTCAGGTGCGGCGTTCCGATGAGCAAGGCGCCGTGAGCTCGCCGCGGAGCCCGCGCGCCGCCCCCATCACTCACGCCGCTTCCCAGCGCATCGTCGTCTCGAGCCGGTTCGGAAACAGCGCGCCGAACAGGGCGCCGCGATAGGGCCCGGAGGCGGACTCGGCGATGCGGTAGCCGCTCGCCTGCGCCAGCGCCCGCCACTGCGCCGCCTCGAGATAGCTCGCCTTGATCATGCCGCTGAACGGCGCGTTGCCGATCACGTCGAGCGCCGTCAGCTTCAGATGGTCGATGGCGCCGGCGGCCAGGTGGTCCTTGATCAGCAGCGCGCCAGCGGGCGCAACGCGCCGGCACTCGGTCAGCAGCGGGACCCGGTCCTGGATCTGGACGTGATGGATGACGTTGTTGAACAGCACGCAGTCGAACGCGCCGTCGGCGAACGGGAGCGTGCGGCCATCGTAGGTGCGATGCTCGACGGTGAGACTCGGCAGGAAGCGGTCCTCGACGTCGACAGAGACCACCTGATCGACGTCGAACAGTTCGGAGACCGCCTGGGCGATCACCCCCGTGCCGCCGCCAACGTCCAGCACGCGCCGATACTGCGGCCGCCAGAGCCGGCGCAACGCTTCGAGCATCACCGCCTGATAGACCGGTCGCCGCAGCCGGTAGACCGGCAGGTGGTGCGACAGCACGTCCGCGACCCGCTCGGTGTCGATCGTCATGGCGCTTCACCGGGCGGGGCCGCGGCGGCGGCCGCCGCCGGTTTCAGGATGGCCCAGCGGCTGACGGCGAAGTTCCATGCCAGCATCAGCACCGTGCCGACAGGCGAGGCGATCGCCATCGGCAGCCGCGCGCGGTCGTTGAGCAGGAACATCAGCACGAGCCAGATCGGATAGTTGAGCGAGAGCGCCAGCGCATACTTCACGAATGACCGGAGGTCAGCGCCCACCGAAAAGGTGAAGTGCGAGTGCAGCAGGAAGCCAAGCACGATCACCACCAGGTAAGAGGCCACCGAGGAGACAGCGTAGTGGATGCCGAGGGCCGAACCGCCGATCATGATCGCGTTGTGCACCGCCGCGCAGAGCCCGCCCACAAGCAGATAGCGGAATGGCGGCGCGTTCAGCACGGCGCGTCCGCCTCCGCCGGCTGGCAGCACGTGACATAGACGCAGGCGTTGTCGGCGGTCACCCAGGCGGGCGTCACCGCCTCCTCGACCAGCGCCTGCAGATTCATCAGCATCGCCAGACCATAGCTGAGGATCGCACCGATCACCGGCGCCTTCATCAGCGCGAAACGGAAACAGGTCAGCCGCAGCACGGTGGTCCAGGCCAGCGGACCCAGCACCGGGGCGCAGGCGCCGACCTTGAACCCGCCCGCCTCGATCTCCGCGATCAGTCCCTCCCGGGTCCAACGCCGATGATCCTCCGGGTGCGGATGATATAGCCAGACGCCGTGGGTCGAGAGCACCAGCCGGCCGCCCGGCTTCAACACGCGCCTGGCCTCGGCGAAATAGGTGGCCAGGTCACGCACATGCTCGAGCACCTGGAACGAGACCACGACGTCGGCGCTGGCGTCGGGCAGGTCGATATGGCCGGCGGTGTCGATCGCGATGTCGGGGGCGCCGTCGAAGTCGGCGCCGAGGTAGCGGCAGCCGGCGGCTTCGAACAGCGGCCGGTAGGGCATGTTCCCGCAGCCGAAGTCGACCACCACCGCGCCTGGCCGTCCCACGCTGCTCGCCAGCGCCCGGATTTCGCGCGCCATGCCGCGCATCACCATCCAGTCGGCGTCGATCATGCGCGGTCGCAGCCGCCGCCCCGGATCGTTGGTCTCCGAGCTGACTTTCGCCGCGCCGCTCATGCGCGGACCCTCGCCCGCTCGCCGATCAGGCCGTCGAGCAGCTCGGCGTAGCGATCGGCGGCGGCGGACCAGGCGTAGCGGCCGCGGGCGAACGCGGCGCGCGCCGCCGGCTCCGCCTGCCCGGTCCCGGCGAGCGCCCGATCGAGCGCCGCGCCGATCCGCGCCGCCACGTCCTCGTCCGCACCCGTGACATCGAGGCCCACAAGGTACGGCGCCACATCAGGGTCGGCCCCGGTGCTCTCGTCGCCGCAGACCACCGGAAGGCCGCACGCAAGCGCCTCCTGCACCACCAGCGGGAACCCCTCGCCCTGGCTCGGCAACACGAAGACGTCGGCCGCGCCGGTAGAGTTCGGCGAGGCTGGCGCCGGACAGGTCGGAGAAGACGCGCACGTTGGGAAGGCCCCAGGCCGCGGGGTCGATCAGACCCCAGCCGGCGAAAGCGAAGGTGAGATCCGGGCGCATGGCGGCGGTCTTGCCGAGCACGGCGACGCCCTTCTTCTCGACGAAGCGGCCGACGAACACCGCCACCCGGTCGCCGGGCGCAAAGCCGAACCGCGCCCGCGCCGCCGCCCGCGCCTCAGGTTCGGCCGGCCGGAACACCTCGGTGTCGACCCCGTTGAAGATCAGCAGCGGGGCGCGGCGAAATCGCAACCGGCCGAAATACTCGCGCACGAACTGGCTGATGAACACCACCTGCGTCGCGCCGCCGAGGATCGGCCGGGCGACGTGGCGGTTGGCGATCGCCATCAGTCCGCGCAGGATCGGACTGCGGTAGGGCACCGCGCCGATGTGCTGGATCACCGTCAGCGGCGTGCGCGAGAGCTTCGCGGCGATGAAAGTGACGATGCTGGTCATATAGAGGCTGTCGTGCAGCAGCACGGCGTCGGCCCTGCGCACCTCGCGCCACAGCCGCGCCACCGCCGCCGGCGAGAGCACCGGCCATGGGACGCCCAGGCGCCGCTCGGCGACATTCCAGACTCTGAAGCTGGCGGTCGTGAGGCCACGCGGCAGGCAACCAGCCGGCGCTGGCGTAGCGTCGCTGGCGAGCCAGGTCACCTCGAACCCACGACCGGCCAGTTCGCGCGCAAGCCGGCCGGCGACGATCTCGAGCCCGCCGCGATGGGTGTCGAAGTAGTTCGACACCGTCAGGAGCCGAGGCGTCGTCACCCGCCGACGGACGCCTGCGGGCCGGGCAGCGCCAGGTAGGCCAGCCGCCGCTGCTCCAGCCGCGCCCGCGCCACGGTGTCGAGGATCAGGCCGCAGACCAGGGCCAGCAGCGCCACCACCGCCAGGCCGACGGCGACGATCAGCGTCGGCTGGCGCGGCACTTTGCCGGTGTTCAGGTAGTCGATCAGCACCGGCGCGGTCAGCAGCGCGGCGGCCAGCACCGACATCAGGCTGGCGAAGCCGAAGAACTGCAGCGGCCGCTCCTCGCGCACCATCAGGCTGATCATCCGCAGGATCCGCCAGCCGTCGCGGAAGGTGGAGAGCTTGCTCTCCGAGCCGTCGGGACGGGCGCCGTAGGGGGCCTCCACCTCGACAGCCGGCAGGCGCATCTGCAGGGTGTGGACGGTGAGCTCGGTCTCGATCTCGAAACCGCGCGAATGGGCCGGAAAGCTCTTCACGAACCGGCGGCTGAAGGCGCGGTAGCCGGTCAGCATGTCCTTGAACTGGCGGCCGAACACCATCCGCACCACCCCGCTCAGGGCCCGGTTGCCGAACTGGTGGCCAGCCCGGTAGGCGTCGGCGGCGGCCGAGACGCGGGCCGCGCTGACCATGTCCAGCCCCTCGTCCAGCAGCCGGCGCACCAGCATCGGCGCGGCGGTCGCGTCGTAAGTGTCGTCGCCGTCCACCAGCAGGTAGACGTCGGCCTCGACGTCCGAGAACATCCGCCTGACCACGTTGCCCTTGCCTCGGAGCGGGGCGCGGCGGACGACCGCGCCGGCCGCCTCGGCGATCGCGGCGGTGTCATCGGTGGACTCGTTGTCGAACACCCAGATCGTCGCTTCCGGCAGGGCGCGGGCGAAGTCGGCCACCACCTTGGCGACGGTCGCGGCCTCATTGTGGCAGGGCGCCAGCACCGCGATCCGCGGCTGCGCTGCGGCCTCGCCGGTGGTGGTGCATGTTGGCGCCAGGGCCGTCAGTTGCGTCTCCCTCGAATCCGCCACGTGGCCTTTAACCTAGCACGCCTCTCCAAGTGGTTGATCCGCCGATCGTTCAGGTCGCGGCTTCGCCTTGGGGCGCGGCGGGGGCGACGTCCGCCAGTCGCGGCCGGCCGGCGAACGCGGCTTCCGGCGTCAGCGAAACCAGCAGCACGAACGCGCTCACCGAGGCCGCGCCCCAATGCGGGATCGCCGCGCAGCAGAGCAGCCCGCCCGCGGCGGCCGCCAGGATCCAGTCCCCGCCTGGCGGGCGGCGGGTGAGCATCAGCGCGACGGCCGGCGCCATCAGCGCGGCGTCGTAGTGCATCGCATAGGGCGTGACGAAGATCGCGCCGCCGAACAGCGCGCTCACCCGCCGCGCCAGGTCCTCGGTGTTGCGGAACACGCTCCAGACGATGGCGATCGCCCCGGCGGCGAAGGCCAGCCGCCAAGTCGCCAGCGCCGCCGGATCCAGATGCAACGAGATGCCCAGTGCCGTCGGCGTGATCATGCCGCGCAGGAGCCCAGGGCTCTTCATCACCCAGTCGTCGAACCGCAGGACCGCCCAGATCCAGTCGATCCAGGCGTGAACGCCGAAGGCGAGCGCGGTCGCCACCGCGACGAGGGTCGCGGTCAGCGCCGTGACCAGCATCGCGCGCCAGGCGCCGAGCGCCACCAGCGCCACCGGCAAGAGCGCCAGCGCCTGCGGCTTGATCACGCCGGCCAGGCCGAACAGCACGCCGGCCAGGATCGGCCGCGTCTTCAGGCACAGCAGCGCCGCCACCCCCATCGCGGCGATCATGAAGGTCACCTGTCCGGTCACCAGAACCAGCAGCGAAGCGGGCGAGAGCACCATCGCCAGCAGCGCCAGCACCCGCGGCGCCGCCACCCTGGTCGACATCACCGCGACAATCGCCACCAGCCCGATCGCGGTCCAGACCAGGTTGGCGACCTCGAACGACTCCTGGCCGAACGGGGCCAGAATCAGCAGCGTCGCGGGCGGGTAGACGAAGGGTCTGAGGCCGCGGAACGGAAAGTGGAAGAACAGCGGCTGCTGCACGTGCGTCAGCCGCACGAAATCGTAGATCCGCTGCGGGTGGGCGAACACTTCGTGCCCCGCCGCCCACATCGGCAGGAAGTCGATGCCGAGCGGCTGGTAGGCGAGCAGGCGGACGTTGTCGCGCCAGCCGATCGTGGCCAGGACGACCACGCCAGCGGCGAGCACGCCGATCTTCAGCCACTCCCAGGCCCGGGCCCGATCCACCGGCGCGCCGCTCCCTCGCGAACACAGTTTCGTGATGATGGGGTCGCGCTTCGGCGATCGTCCGTCAAGGGCTATCGGCGGCGAGCCGGGCGCGCTGCGCCCGTTGCAAGGGCTGCAGACAGAGCGCGCCAGCCAGACCGAGAGCGGCGACGAGGCTCATGGCGAGGTACCCGCGCGCGCCGACCGCGTCGAAAAGCCGCCCCGAGGCCACGGTGGTCAGGCCGATCAGCACGCCGCCGGAGAGCGCCGAATTCAGGGTCTGGGCGCCGGACGCGCTGGTCGGCGGCGCCAGGCGCTCGATCAGCTGCAGCGTGCCGAGGAAGGTGGCCGTGAAGCTGAGTGCGTGCAGGGCCTGCAACGGCAGCAGCAGCCAGAGCGGCGGCGAGAGCGCCAGGCAGGTCCAGCGCACCACCGCCCCCGTCCCGCCGAGCACGACCAGCCGTTCCGGCCCGACCCGCCGCCGCCACGGCTCCATGAACCAGAGGAAGCCGACCTCGGCGGCCACGCCCAGCCCCCAGAGCACGCCCACGAGCGCCGTCGGCAGCCCCTGCGCCTTCCAGGTCAGCGCCGAGAAGGCGTTGTAGAAGCCGTGCGAGGCCTGGATCAGGCCGGTCGACACGATCGCCAGCATGAACACCGGGTCGCCCAACAGCGCGCCCAACCCTTTCAGCCGGTCCCGGCCAGGCACGCGGACGCCGCCTTCATGCACCGGATCGGGCGGCAGCAGCCACCGGGCCGCCGCGGCCGCGCCGAGGGCGGCGACGACGATCCAGACCAGCAGCGCGTCCGGCGTCGTCAGGCCCAGCACGAAGCCCATCGCCACATTGCCGAAGATGAACGCGGCCGAGCCGATGCCGCGCGGCCAGCCGTAGTTGAAGCCGTCGGTGCGCGCGCGGCGGAGCGCGATGACGTCGGTGAGCGGACTGCAGCCGCCGAACAGGCTCTGGCTGACGAACCAGAGCGCGAGCCACGCCCACATGCCCGCGCGACAGCGCCAGGCCGATGTAGGCGGCCGCCACGCCCAGCCCCATCAGCGCGATCGGCGTGCGGCGCAGCGAGAAGCCGTCGGCCCACAGCGCCAGCGCCGGCCCGGTGAACGTGCGTCCCAGCGATGGCGCGGCGAGGATCAGACCGATCGCCGCGCCGGACAGGCCGTGCGCCCGGAACCAGACCCCGGCGTAGGGCCCGCTGGCGCCGCTGCCGACGAACAGCGCCGCGTAGTAGAGCCCGAGGCGCAGGGCGATGGACATGCCGCGCCTTAGCAGGAGTCGAGGGTTCGCCTACTTGCTGCGGCTGACGAACAGAGGCGGCCAGTCGTCGAACGGCACGCCGCGGCAGGCGGGCATCGTCGCCTCCGAGGTCACCACGAACGCCTTGCCGTTCCAGACCCAGTCGTTCGACTGCCCGCAGTCGCCGATGCCGCGCGCCTTGGAGAACATCGCCATCGTCTGCGTCTTCGGATCGAAGCTGGCGTTGATCAGGATGTCGTCGCCGGCCTGCCCGGCGCCCGGCGGCTCCGGGAAGCTGAGGCGTTTCAGGTTGCGCGCATGCTCGTCGCCGAGGAAGAACACGCTGACCTCGTTGTAGGCCCCCATTCCGCATTGCGGGCCCCAGAGCACCACGCCGGGCGCGAGCCGGGCGACGATGTCGTCGGGAGTCTGGCTCGGATCGAGGTCGCAATCCTCGATGTCCTTGGTCATCCCCTTCGGCGCGCGCTTCGGCAGGCCCTTCTGGTCGACCGGCGCGGCCGCGCGGATCAGCGGGACCGGGGCCGGCGGCGGCGCCGCAGACGCAGGCTTCGACCCGGGCCGCGCCAGCGCGGTCACCGTGTCCAGCCGTCCCTGCTGGTCGTCGACCCAGAGCAGGATCGCCGCGCTGCCGGCCAGCGAGATCTCCACTTGCGACTTGTCGGCGGCCCAGACCTCCAGCGACTGGCCGTTGCGCAGTGCGGCGATCAGCGAGCTCGCGGCGCGACCGGTGAGAACGGTGCGGGCGCCGGACTCGCTGCCCTCGGCGTGCAAGGCGCCGACGCCAGGGATCGGACGGCCGTCGAGCTTGAGGGTCCAGGTGGCGGCCGGCTGCTTGTCGCCGGCGTCGAAGACGATCGTGATCCGGGCCGCCGCCGCCGGTCCGCCGTCGCGCTGGACGATCAGGTAGCCACCGTTTTCGTCCGCCTCCGGGGCGAAGCCGAACGCGCTGCAGGCGCGGGTGTTGGCGCAGACGCCGAGCCAGTCCTTCACCTGCTTGACACCCGCCGCGTGGGCGCCGCCTGCGAGGCCGAGCGTCACGACCAGCGCGATCAGAGTCGTCCGCATCGGTGAGCTCCTAAAGCCTTGTCGGTCGGGCCGGAATCGTCAGGCAACGTAACCCCTCACCCTCCCACGCCTCCGGCGCGGGCCCCTCCCTCTCCCTTCGGGAGAGGTGTAATGCGCTGAAGCCGCTGGCCTTTTTCACCTCTCCCGGAGGGAGAGGGAGGGGCCCGCGATGCGCCAGCATCGTGGGAAGGTGAGGGGTTACAATCGCGACCAGCTTAGCGCGAGTCCTCTACCCGCCCAGCTGCAGCCGCCGACCCTGGGCCATCCGCACGTAGAGCGCCAGGATCGCGCGGGCGAGGTCCGTGTCGCCGACCTCTTCGACCCGCGTATGCAGCTCGATCAGCAGCCGCCGCAGCCCGGCGTTGGCGGCGTCGAGGGCGCGTAGCGAGAGGTCGGGATCGGTCTCCCGTGACGCGGCGGCGAGCCGGCCGCCGAGCGCCGTATCGTGCGCGGACGCCTGGGCGAACAGGGCGCGGATGTCGGCGTTCTCGGCCACGGCGGCGGCGGCGGCGTGCTCGGCCTCCTGGGCCGCGAGGTTGGCCAGCATCGAGATCATGCCGACCCGGCTGGCGAAGAACTCCGGCCCGGCGTCGGGCGACGGCGGCTGGGTGAGAGCGGCGGCGCAGCCGCGCATGATCTCGGTGACGCTCGGGGTCATGGACCGATCTCCGCCAGCTTCGCGGCCAGGATCTCGTCGTGGCGGCGGGCGGTGAGCCAGCCGGAGAAGCCAAGGATCGGCTCCATGTAGCCGCCGTCGCGGTATTCCTTGGCCGACGAAATCCAGATCGCCTGGCCCTTCACCGAGGCGAACAGCTCCCACCAGGCGAACGCCGCCGGATCGACCTTGAGGCCGCTGGCCCGCTCCCAGACCGCGATCGCCTCCGCCTTTGGCAGCATGCCGGCCACGCGGTGGGTCTCGTTGTGGTTCCAGAGCGGGTCCATCGCCCAGCCGAGGTCCTCGAGCGGATCGCCGAGGTGGGCCATCTCCCAGTCGAGCACCGCCAGCACCTTGCCCTGCCCGTCGTGCAGGAAGTTGCCGGAGCGATAGTCGCCGTGCACCACCGAGACCTTCTGCGCCGGCGGCGGCGGGTGGCGGTAGAGCCGGCGGATCGCGGCGCGCACGATCGGCTGCGGGTGCAATTCGTCGGCCTCGATCACGCCGGACCAGTAGTCGAGTTCGCGCCTCCAGCATCCGTCCAGCGCCGGCGCCTCGCAGGCCTCGGCGATCGGCAGGCTCGCCGGGTCGGCGGCGGCGATGCGGCCCAGGGTGCCGAAGAAGTCCTCGCCCAGCTTCGCTGCGTTGGCGCCGTAGGCGTCGGGCTGGAACGGGCTGGCGGTGGCGCCGCCGTCGACGCGGGCCATGATGAAGAATGGGCGCTCCAGCTCGGCGCCCTCGAGTTCGAGGATCAGCGGCTCGGGGGCGGCGACGCCGCGGCCGTGGAACGACTTCAGCGCCAGGAACTCGCTGCGGCGGTCGGTCTCGATCAGGCTGCCGGGCGGATCGCGGCGCAGGATCAGCGGCCGGCGGCCGGACGCCAGCACGGCGTCGAAGCGATAGGTCTCGCGGCTCGCGCCGCCCGAGATCCGCGCCAGCTTCTCGACAGCGACCGGCTCGCCCCAGGCGCGGGTGAGGTAGACGCCGAGCCTGTCGGCCAGACTCGCCGTCAAGGCGCGTAGTCCAGCATCTGCTTGAAGCCCGAGGGCGCGTGCGGGCCGATCGCCAGCTGCTCGAGTACGCCGCGGCCGACCTGGTGGCCGGCATTGCCGCCCTCGTAGGTGACCTTGCACAGCGCCTGCACGTGGAGGTGCTGCGGCAGGCGCGGATCGATCTCCGACAGCTTCAGGTCCTCGCGCTCGACCGCCAACTGGCCCTGGTTGACGCCGTGGCCCCACTTCGGGTGGCCGTAGCCGAGACCCAGCATGTAGAACTCGTACTGCGGCTCGAAGATGATCTTGCGCTCGCCGCTGGCGTCCTGCAGCCGAACCACCGCCCGCTTGGCGTGGCGGGTGCCGCTCTTCCACTCGATCTCGATCGTCGGGTCCTTGGTCTCGGCATGGGCCTCGGCGTTGGAGCCGTCCCGCGCCCAGACCGCGCGCCGGTTCCACGGCTCGCCGGAGGCCTCGTCGTTGGTGTGGTAGAAGAACGATCCGGCGGGGAAGTTGGACGGCGACCAGAGCCAGAAGAACTGGCCGGGCTGCGGCGGCGCAAGCTCCTGGGCGTCGCGCGCGCCGACCGGCCGTATGCCCCAGGAGCGGTCGCGGGTGCCGACGAAACCGTCGACGTTTTCCCGCTTCCCATCGACCTCGAGCCAGCCCGTGTAGCGGCCGTTCTGGGTCAGGCGGGTGTAGTCCATGAAGGTGCGCGGACCGTTGCGGCGGATGAAGCGCGGCTCCTCGATCGGGAAGGCGCGGCCCTCGAAGACGATGTCGGCGCGGATGCCCTTGTCCGGCGCGTCGACCTTCAGCCGCAGCTTCTGCAGCGGCTCCAGCACCTCGATGGCGATCGGGCCGACGTTCAGGTCCATCCGCTCCATGCCGAGCCAGCGGCTGGCGTGCAGGCAGGTCTCGACCCCGTCGCGCACCACCACGAAGGCGGCGTCGATGATGTTGAGGTGCGGATAGATGCCCATCGCGGCGGCGAAGAACAGCTCGCCCTCGTAGGCGTAGCCGTTGAAGAAGTAGCGGTCGTAGAAGTTGCGGTCGGTGCCGGCGAAGGCGATCGGCTCGCTGGTCTGGTGGATCGGATAGTCGTCGCCCTTGGTCAGCGTCATCCCAGGTCCTCCTCGCCCGCCGGACCCACCCGGCTTCTGCTTTCAGGCGCCGCGCCGTAAAGCGTGCGCCCAATGACCGGCTAACGGAGGGGCAAGTCAATGCGCTGGACACGCCGAGTTTGGCTGACGCTGGCCGCGATCAGCGGCTTCGTTTCGGTCGCGGCCGGGGCCTTCGCCGCCCACGGATTGACGGACAAGGCGAGCGAAGTCATGCGCACCGGCGCGACCTATGAGGTCATGCACGCGCTGGCGACGATCGGCTGCGCCGCCTTTATGCAGGCGGGAGCCGGCCGGGCCAGGTTCGCGCCGGCGTTCTTCCTCTCGGGCACGGTGCTGTTCTCCGGCTCGCTCTACGCCCTGGCCCTGGGCGCGCCGCGCTGGACCGGGATCGTCACCCCGTTCGGGGGCCTGCTGTTCCTGGCCGGCTGGGCGGTGCTGGCCTGGGCCGCGCGCGGGGTCGATCAGCCGGACGGCGCGGCGCCGGTGAAGACTGCCAGCTGAGCTGCGAAGGCCCGCTGGTACGCCGGCCGCGCCTCGCCGCGGGCGACATAGGCGCGGAGATTGGGGAATTCCTCCACCAATCCCGTTCCGTCCAACCGGCGCAGCACGGTCACCATCAGCAGGTCGCCGGCGCTGAACGCTCCGTCGAGCCAGTCGGCCTCGCCTAGCCGACTGGAAAGCTGGCCCAGCCGCGCGCGGACGCGGTCGTCGAGGAGCGGCAGGCGCGCCTCGTACCAGCTCTTGTCGCGTTCCAGCAGCCAGGCGCTTCCGCGCTCGACGATCGGCGGCTCGACCGTGCTCAGCGCAGCGAACATCCAGGCGACCGCGCGGGACCGGGCGTTCGCCTCGTCCGGCAGCAGGCCCCGGTGGCGCTCGGCGATGTGAAACACGATCGCCCCGGACTCGAACAGGACGAGGTCGCTGTCCTCATAAGTCGGGATCTGCCCGAACGGTTGCCGCGCCAGGTGCGCCGGTTCCTTCATCGCCGCGAACGGGAGCAGGCGAACGTCGTACGCCTGGCCCACTTCCTCGAGCGCCCAGCGCACGCGCATGTCGCGCGCCAGACCCCTGCCGCGATCAGGGGACTGCTCGAACGCCGTGATGGTCGGGATCATGGCAAGGCTCCGGGTGAACGGCTGTGGGACAGGCTCGGGCGCGGGCCGGTCGCCCCGCCTTCAATCGGTGGACGAACGACCGGACGGGATCCCGACAACTCATCCGGAGAATACGTCAACGGCGGCCAGACCGCGCCAGCGGCGGCCGACGCCGTCAAACCGACGCGGCGTCAGCCTTGCCGTCGTCCGCCGGCCGCCCCAAGGTCGCCGCCCGCAGCCACGAGGGAAGCCATGTCCGCGCTCGAGACGATGATGCCGAAACCGCAGTTCGCCGATCTCGGCGACGTGCGGCTGGCCTACTACGAAGCCGGGCCGCGCAAGGGCGTGCCGGTGGTGTTCTGCCACGGCTTTCCGGAGCTGGCGTTCTCGTGGCGCCACCAGCTGAAGGCGCTGGGCGAGGCCGGCCGCTGGGCGATCGCGCCGGACCAGCGCGGCTATGGCCTGACCTCGCGACCCGAGAAGGTCGAGGACTACGACATCGAGCACCTCACCGGCGACATGGTGAAGCTGCTGGACCACCTCGGGATCGAGAAGGCGGTGTTCTGCGGCCACGACTGGGGCGGCATCGTGGTCTGGCAGATGGGCCTGTTGCACCCCGAGCGCACCGCTGGCGTGATCGGCCTCAACACCCCGTTCATGCCGCGCGGCCCGGCCGACCCGATCGCGATCATGCGCGAGCGGCTGGGCGAGGACATGTACATCGTCCACTTCCAGAAGCCGGGCGAGGCGGACGCGGCGCTGGCCAAGGACGTCGCCAAGACCATGGGCTTCTTCCTGCGCCGCCCGCTGCCCGGGACTGGCGAGGTCGGCGCGGGCTTCGCCACCGAGCGCAAACCGGGCGATCCGTCCGCCTTCCCGCTCGTGCAGATCCTGCAGATGTGGGACCCGAGCTTCGATCCGCGCGAGACGTTCCTCACCGACGAGGAGCTGGCGGCGTTCGTCGAGACCTTCACCCGCACCGGCTTCACCGGCGGGATCAACTGGTACCGCAACTTCACCCGCAACTGGCGGCTCGGCGAGGGCGTGGAGCAGAAGGTGAAGGTCCCTTCGCTGATGGTGATGGCCGAGCTGGACGCCGTGCTGCCGCCGTCGGCCGCCGACGGCATGGAGGCCTTCATCCCCGACCTGGAGAAGGTGCTGATCAAGGGCTCCGGCCACTGGACCCAGCAGGAAAAGCCGGAAGAGACCAGCCGCGTCATCCTCGACTGGCTAGCGAGGCGCTTTCCGGTCTAGAAGCTTTCCCGATGGAACGCAGCACACCAGCGCCTGCCGCCATGTCCGCCGCCGGCAGGCGCGGGCTCTACCCCGAGGTCGAGCCGTTCTCGGCCGGGTGGCTGCCGACCGGCGGCCTGCACGAGATCTATTACGAGGAATGCGGCGCGCCGAACGGCAAGCCGGTGGTGGTGCTGCACGGCGGCCCCGGCGGGGCGATCAACCCCACCATGCGCCGGTTCTTCGACCCGACCCGCTGGCGCTCGGTGCTGTTCGACCAGCGCGGCTGCGGCAAGAGCCGGCCCAACGCCTCGCTGCAGGACAACACCACCTGGGCCCTGGTCGAGGACATCGAGCGGCTGCGCAAGCGCCTCGGCATCGAGAAGTGGACCGTGTTCGGCGGCTCCTGGGGCTCCACCCTGGCCCTGGCCTACGCCATCATGCACCCCGAGCGGGTCGAGAACCTGGTGCTGCGCGGGGTCTTCCTGCTGACCGAGCGTGAGCTGAACTGGTTCTACCAGGACGGCGCCTCGATGATGTTCCCCGACGCCTGGGAGCGGTTCTGCGCGCCGATCCCGGCCGCCGAGCGCAGCGACATGATCGGCGCCTATCACAAACGCCTGATCCACACCGATCGCCGGGTGCAGGCCGAGGCCGCGGCCGCCTGGAGCCAGTGGGAGGGCGACACCATCTCCCTGCGCGGGCCGGAGGCGCGGCCGGCCAAGTTCAACGAGGTCGACTTCGCCATCGCCTTCGCCCGCATCGAATGCCACTTCTTCGCCAACCGTGGCTTCTTCGACCACGACGGCTGGATCCTGAGGAACATCGAGCAAATCGCCAGCATCCCCGGCTGGATCGTCCAGGGCCGCTTCGACGTGGTGACGCCGCTGGAGAGCGCCTGGGCGCTGCGCAAGGCCTGGCCGGCCGCGAAGTTCGAGATCATCTGGGACGCCGGCCACGCCTCGACCGAGCCGGGCATCATCGACGCCCTGGTGAGGGCGACGGATCAGGCGCTGGGCTGACGCCAGCCACGGAGTGAGCCCATGTTGGTGCGTCCCGCCCGGCGCGAGTACCGAACGTGGAGCCTCGATAGCCGGCGCTGGGCGGACTATACGCCGCGCCCGGACGACATCGTGATCGCCACCGCGCCCAAGTGCGGCACGACCTGGACCCAGCAGATCGTCTCCTCACTCGTGTTCCAGGACGGCGAGGCGAGGCCTCTGCCTACCGTGTCGCCCTGGATTGACGCGCGGTTTCGAGGGTTCTCGGAGGAGGTGCTCGCCAATCTGCAAGCCCAGACGCACCGGCGGTTCATCAAGACCCATCTGCCGGTCGACGGGCTGCCGCTCTACGACGAGGTGCGTTACGTCCACGTGGCGCGCGACGGCCGTGACGCGCTGATGTCGATGCACAACCATTTCACCGGCTACACGGCGGCCCAGTTCGAGAACTTCGACCGCATCGGCCTGGAGGATCCGACCATCGCGCGGCCCTACCCGCGGTTTCCCAAGCACCCGGCGGAGTTCTTCCGGGTATGGATTTCGACACCGGCGGTGGCAGGCGCCACCGAAGGCACTCCCGGCCCCTCTTTCTTCGACCTCGAAGTCGGCTACTGGGCCGAGCGCCACAGGCCGAATGTGCTGCTGGTCAACTTCAGCGACCTGAAGGCTGATCTCGATGGCGAGATGCGGCGCATCGCGTCATTCCTCGACATTGTTGTCGACGAAACGGTGTGGCCCTCCTTGGTCGCCGCGGCGGGCTTCGAGTCCATGCAGGCGGTCGGCGGCGAGCTGATGCCGCAGACGAAGGCGATGTTCCCGGAAGGATCGCAGCGGTTCTTCAACAAAGGCGTGAACGGGCGCTGGCGCGACGTCCTGAGCGAAGACGATCTGGCGCTTTACGATGCGAAGGTGCGCGAGAAATTCTCACCCAGTCTGGCCGCCTGGCTCGAGGGCGGTCGTCGCGCGGCCGGAGACCCTCGTCAGTCCCCTGACTGAAATCTGCCGGCGGCCTCCACCCCCCGCCTCCGATGATCCTGGCCTGGGCGCGCGCGACGGTCGGATGCGCCCCCGACAGATTCAGGTCGGTTAACCGAACCTTTGCGCCGGGCGGCGATGGTGCGCCCTCGACCCCTGTCCGGCGAACGCCGGCGGCGGGCGCGTTTCGTGTGGGGATGTCTTGAGCAACGCCGCCGAGAGGCTTCAGAAACTGGGGGGCCGCAGATCGTCGAACCGGGCGGTGCGCAGCCTCGTCCACCTGTCGGCCAACGCCTCGACCGCCCGCACGCTCAACCTGATCTCGGTCTGGGAGCGCTGGGCGCAGGACCCGGACTACGCCCGGCTGCCGTTCTTCGAGAGCCCGGTGCTCAACCGCTCGATGATCGTCAAGCACCGCCTGCGCCACCATGAGCGCGACACGTTCCGCTACGAGCGGACGCTGGCGACCAAGGTGATCCTGCCGATCGACCCCACCGATCTGAACGTCGGCGCGCGCTCGTTCTTCGTCGGCCAGAAGGGCTACGAGGTGTTCCTGGAGGAGCTGTCGGCTGGCGACTCCGGCGTCGGCGGCCACGACGACCGCATGCTGCAGGTGCTGGACGCCCTGCCCTCGCTCGACCCGTTCCTGATGCGCGAGCGGCTGAAGAAGGAGGGCTTCGCTCCGGCCCGCTGCTACTTCGACCTGACCGACGCCGACATGGTGCGGATGTTCCAGTTCGTCCGCGACGAGGTCTCGCCGCTGATCGGGATGTCGTTCCAGGACAGCACGGCCTTTCGCGAGAAGACCGGCAAGCTCGCCACCAAGATCCTCGCCAACGCCAGCGACGCCGAGCTGGAGCCGCTGCGCCAGGGCCTGGACATGTCGAAGCCGGACTTCGAGGAAGGCATCTTCTGCTGGAAGGGCTTCATCTACTACAAGTGGACCCTTGGCGACCTGCTGCCCCGGGTGCGGCCTGTCGCCGAGCAGATCGCCGCGATGAAGCCCTCCGGGCTGATGACCGACGACGAGCGCGAATACATCGTTCCGGCGCAGTCGCGGCTGGCGAAATCGATCGCCAAGTCCTGCGAGACCGTGCGCGAGACGCTGAAGGTATACGAGGACGCCTATGCCGACCTCACCAAGCACGGCCAGCCGCTGGCGTTCCGCGAGTTCCTGCTGAAGGCGCCGCACCTGTTCAACGAACTGGGCGAGCGGCTGGGCGCCGTGCATCACATCGTCAACTTCTGGGCCTTCCGCTTCCCCGAAGGCGAGCGCGCGCAGGTCAACGCCGAGGAGCTGTTCGACCTGCTGGCCGACTTCGAGGCGAGCCTGAACTGGCACGAGAAGTCGAAGGCGCCCGCACGGGTCGACCCGCGCCAGCAGATCCCGATGCAGGTCTGACCCGGCGGCCTAGCGCCCGACGAACTTCGCCGGCCGTCGCTCCAGGAACGACGCGACGCCCTCCTTGTGATCCTCCGACTTGAAGCACGCCGACAGCGCCTCGACGTGATGCTGCATGTGGGTGGCGACGTCGCGCTCCAGCCCACGCCAGACCAGCGTCTTCATGTGGCGCAGCGAGAACGGCGAAGAGGCGAGGTAGCGGCGCGCCTCGGCCATCGCCGCGTCCATCAGCCCCTCGGGCGCGACCAACTCGTTGGCGTAGCCGATCTCCTTCGCCTCGGCGGCCTCGAGGAACCCGCCGGAATAGAGCAGCCGCAGCGCCCGCGACGGGCCGATGATGCGCGGCAGCAGCCACGAGCCGGCGCCGGTGTCGGGCACCAGGCCGCGGTGAGCGAAATTCCAGGCGAACCGCGCCCGGGTCGAGACGATGCGCACGTCGCACTGGCTGGTGAATTCCGCCCCCATGCCCACCGCGTAGCCGTCGATCGCGCCGATCACCGGCTTGGGGCAGGCGACGATCGGCCACCAGACGTCGTGCTGGTCGGCGCGGCCACGCACGCCGCGGCTCTCGCCGGGAACGGTGGCGAGGTCCGCGAGGTCGGTGCCGGCGCAGAACGCGCCGCCCGCGCCGGTGACGATCAGCACCCGCACCCGCTCGTCCTCGCCCGCCTTGCCGATCGCCTCGATGAACGCGCCCAGCATGGCGTAGGTCATCGCGTTGCGCTTCTCCGGCCGGTCGATGGTGATGACGCCGATCCCCTCGGCGTCGACCTCGAAGCGGATGTGATGGGCGGTCATGGCGCGGCTCCCGATTGGTTCGTCGCCATCAAGGCGCAGAACCCGGCGCGAGGCCAGATTGTCGTCGGGGCGCCTGACGCGCGGTCCGGAAGGCGAACCTCCGACCACCCACTCGACACAAGTGGGTGACATTGTTTCGTGGCCGCAAGGGGCACTTCTTGTGCGCCCTCGGATCAAATAGCCTGCTGCGTCGTTGAGATCGCGTGGGACCCTCGGCGGTCGAAGGCCGCCACATCAGACGGAGAACTTCATGGACGGCAAGGTAGCCACCCTGGCCGGCGTCGCAGCCCTCGCTGCAGCGCCAGCGCTCGCAGCGACCAACGCGCCCGCTGTGCCGGTGGCGGCATCGTATGCGGAGTTGCTGCAGCCGATACCGAACGCCACGGAGCGCCTGCAGCTGGCTGACGCCCAGGAGCGGACGGGCGCGCCGAGGCTGATCCCGGCGCAATGGGGCCGCGATCATCACCATCACCACCACCATCACAGTCACTATTCCAGATACTGGTACATGCAGCATGGCTATTACTGGTACGGCGGCCGTTGGGTGTTGAGGCCGGTGCGTCGGTACCGCGACCACCATCACCACTATGATCACCACCATCATCATCAGTACAACGGCTACTGAGTCGCGGCCCGGCCGCGCCGGGCTTCGAATCGCGGACGCGAAGGGGACCGGAGGGCTCTAGCCCCCCGGTCCCTTGCCTTTGCGGCGCGGGCCATGTGGCGGTAAGTGCCGTCGAACACCGTGTTGGTGCTCGACGTCCATTTCGTGCCTTCGGAGAGCGTGTCGCGGCTGGCGGCGATGCGGCGCGCGCGCAGCTCCCGCTCCGCCGCCTCGTCCTCAGCTCATCGGCTCGAGGTCCAGCTCGGGGTCCGCCGGCAGCACGATCAGGCTCATGTAAGGCTCACCCTTGCGGAAGACGTGGGTGACACCCTTCGGCGGGGCTTTGAAGATGCAGAAGAACATCATCGGCCACCACTCGGCGCGGATCAGCGCCGGCACGGCGAGCGGCGTGGTGTTGGTCGGATCGGTGAAATAGCGCGGATGCGGCTCGGTCATCACCGCCCAGCCCGCCGGGACGGCGAGGTCGAGGCAGAGCTGATAGGAGTAGAAGTCCTCGCCGAACGGCCGGAACGGCGGCCACATCATGCTGGGATCGACCGGCTCGCCCCAGTCGGCCTGCAGCCGCACGCGGCCCCGGAACTGGGTGACGCGCAGTTCCTCGTCGAACGGATAGAGCATCTCTACGCCGTAACGCGCGCCTTCCGAGAACGGCGTGCAGTGCCAGACCTGCTCGTGGCTGCCGTCGGCGCGCGGCTGCGCTTCGCCGCCCCAGCCGGGGATCGGCAGGCTGATCGGCTGCGGCGGAAGGCGATGGCCGTGAAGGCGGTATTTGACCTGCGGCATGGGTTCGTGTGCGGCCTCGCGGGTGGTCGTTACGGCGACCAATACGGTCGGCGGGGGCTTTGTTCCACAGGTCAGGACCAAGGGCGAACCAGCAGGCGCTCTCGCGAGGCGGATGACCTTTTTAGCTCTTCCCCCCGTTTGCGGGGGGAAGTGTCGCAAGCGAGGGAGCGTCAGCGACCGATGCGCGACGATGGGGGGACCGGCGGCGCAAGGCCTTCACCGACGCCAGTGCGCGTCTCCCCTCCGTCGCGGCTCGCCTTGCCGCGGCTCGCCATCGCGACACCTCCCCTCGCCTGAAGCGAGGGGAGGAGCCGGCGCTTACAGCACCGAGCCCTTGCCGCTGGAGATCTCGGCGTAGCGCTGCACGCGCACGGCCATGATCAGCGCGAAGCCCAGCATCATGCTCATCATCACCGTGCCGCCCCACGAGAGCAGCGGCATCGGCACCCCGACCACGGGCGCAAGGCCCATCACCATCGCCCCGTTCATCAAGACGCAGAACGTCAGCGTCGCCGTTACGCCGGCCGCGCCCAGCCGCCCAAAGTGACTGTGCGCCACTGAGGCGATCCGCAGCGACATGAAGATCACCGCCGCATAAAGCAGCAGGATCGAGATGCAGCCGATGAAGCCGAACTCCTCCGCCAGCGAAGCGAACATGAAGTCGGTCTGCTTCTCGGGCAGGAAGTTCAGCTGGCTCTGGGTGCCCAAGCCAAACCCCTTGCCGAGCAGCCCGCCTGAGCCGAGCGCGATCTTGGATTGCACGATGTGGTAGCCGGCCCCGGACTTCTCGGCCTCCGGATTCATGAAGCTGACCAGGCGCGTGTACTGGTAGGGTTTCAGCACCAGGTGAAGGAAAGGTACGACCGCGCCGGCCAGCAGAGCGCCGACCCCGACGACCCGCAGGTCGAGCCCGGCCAGGATCATGATCGCAATGCCGGTCGCGCAGATCAGCAGCGCGGTGCCGAGATCTGGCTCCTTCATCACCAGCGCCGCCGGCATGGCGATCAGCCCGGCGGGGATCAGCAGCCAGAAGGAGAACTTGGCGTTGCGGGCGCCCAGCCCGTGATAAAACCGCGCGAGGGCCAGCACGAGCGCGATCTTCATGAGCTCCGAGGGCTGGAACTGGTGGATCGGGCCGAGGTTGATCCATCGCTGCGCGCCCAGGGCCGCATGGCCGTGCGCCGCCACCATCACCAGCAGGCCAAGGCTGACGGCGTAGAGCGGATAGGCGATGAAGAACCAGACCTGCAGGTCGACCATCGCCAGCGCGATCATCGCCAGGAACCAGACGCCGTAGCGGATCAGGTGCTCGGCCGCCCATGGCGTCCACTGGCCGCCCGCGACGGAGTAGAGCATCGCCCCGCCGGCGGCGGCGATGACGCTGATCACCGCGCAGAAGGTCCAGTCGATCTCGCCGAGGCGGACGATCAGCCGCTGGCGCTCGCCGGGTCGTGTCAGAGCCCCGGCGGTCATGTCGGGCTCGGCGAGGCGGCGTTGCTCGCGGGCCGGTCGGCGCCGGCCGACGGCATGGCGGCGGGCAGCGGCTGCTCGATGCGGGCGCGGACGTCGGGATCCTTCAGCAGCGCGACGCGCATGATCTCACGCGCCTTCGGGGCGGAAGCCTCGGCGCCAAAGCCGCCGTGCTCGGTCAGCACCGCCATCGCGTACCTCGGATCGTCGGCCGGCGCGAACGCGATGAACCAGGCGTGGTCACGCATGGCCCAGGCGCCCTGCGCGCCGTGGGCGCCAACGCCGCCCGCGTAGCCATGCGACTGCGCCGTGCCGGTCTTGCCGGCCATCAGGACCGGTCCGAGGTTCAGATTGGCCGCGCCGCCCGAGGCGGTGCCGCCGCCGTTGGTGACCGCGAGCATCGCCTCGTGCAGGAACTCGATGTGCTCCTTCGCGAACGGCAGCGCCGGCTCGGCGCCCGGCGGAGGCTGCTCGACGCCGCCAATCGTGCGCACCAGCCGGGGGTAGAGCGCCTTGCCGCCGTTGGCGATGCGCGAGCACATCACGCACAGCTGCAATGGGTTCACGTTGACCGCGCCTTGGCCGATCCCGACGCTCGGCGTCTCGCCGGGGTGCCAGACGGGATCGCGCGGGCGGGCCTTCCTTACCCATTCGGTCGTCGGAATCAGGCCCTGCCGCTGGCTCGGCACGCCGATATCGTAGAGCTGGCCCAGGCCCATCGTTGTTGCTGTCTTCGCGATCGGATCGGGGCCGCCGATCTTCAGGGCAAGCTGGTAAAAGTAGATGTCGCACGAGTGCGAGATGCCGCCCTTCATGTCGAGCGTGCCGTGCGCGCTGTCGCAGTGCCAGGTCCGCCCGCCCCAGAACCACGACTTGTTGCAGGTGAACTGGGTGCTGGCCGGAATGCCCATCTCGAGCGCCGTCAGCGCCACCATCGTCTTGAAGGTCGAGCCGGGCGGATAGGTCGCCGTCACGGTCTTGTTGAACAGCGGCTTGTGGTCGTAGTCGGCCAGCGCGCGGTACTCGGGGCCGGTCAGGCCCTTGACGAAGCGGTTGGCGTCGAAGCTCGGCGCCGAGAGCATGCAGAGGACGTCGCCGGTGCGGCAGTCCATCATCACCGCCGCGCCGCTGTCGGACCCAAACACCTCCAGCGCCCGGTTCTGGATGTCGGCGTCGAGCGTCAGCTGCAGCGCCTGGCCGGGCGTCGAGGGGACATCGCCGCCAGGATCCTCGCGCACCACCCGACCCTTGACGTCGACCTCGACCTTCTTGGCGCCGGGCTTGCCGCGCATCGGCAGATCGTAGGTCCGTTCCAGCCCGGCCTTGCCGATCCGCATGCCGGGATTGAGCAGGATCGGGTCGGCGTTCGGACCGTCCTTGGTGACGTCGTCCTTGGAGACCTTGGCGACGTAGCCGATCACGTGGGCGAAGGCGGCCGAGAATGGATAGACCCGGATGTCGCCCATGTCGGCGGTGACGCCCGGCAACTCCGGGGTGCGCACGTTGATGCGGGAGAACTCCTCCCACGTCAGGTCCTCCAGCACCGTCACCGGCGCGCGGCGCGGGGCGTCGTTGATGTCGTCGATCAGGCGCGAACGGTGGGCGTCGTCGAGCGGCACCAGCTTCTGCAGCCGGTCGAGCAGGTCCTCGACGTCGGTGTTCTCGTCGCGGCTGACATAGAGCCGGAAGTCCGGCCGGTTGGAGGCCAGCACCACGCCGTTGCGGTCGAGGATCAGGCCGCGCGGCGGCGGCTGCAGGCGCGACTGGAACTCGTTGTTGAGCGACAGCACCTTGTACTTGTCGGCCTCGACCAGCTGCAGGTAGCCCAGCCGGGTCCCCAGCGCCGCCAGGCCGACGCCGGCCACGCCGGCCATCAGGAACGCGCGGCGATGGAAGACGGCCTGCCGCTCGTTGACCTCGTTGAAGTAGATCTTCGGGTTACTCATCGGAAGCGCACGTCAGCGTCCTCATAGCGCGCAATCAGGCGGTGTGCGAAGGGAAACAGCAGCAGGGTCGGCAGGTAGTACATCAACATCACGGCGATCACGTCGGGCGGCGTCGCGCTCTCCATCGTCATCAGCGCATAGCCCAGCCCGATGCCGACCCCGATCGCCGCCGCGTAGGACGCCCACATGATGATGAAGTCCTGGCTGAGGATCAGCCGCCGCACCAGCAGCACGACGGTGTAGGTCGCCAGCAGGCAGAGCGGCCAGAGCCCCTGCGGTCCGCCCCAGAATACGTCGAGGAAAAGCCCCATCACCAGCAGCGCGAACGGCGGCAGCACCGACGGGCGGATCAGCGCCCAGGCGAACGCCACGGCGAGCGCGAAGATCGGCTGCGGCAGCCCGAACCCGAAGATCTGGATCGGCGTCGCCAGGATCACGGTGCCGATTGCGCAGACCAGGATCGGCAGGCCCAGCCAGCCGATCGGGCTCATCGACTTGCCCGCGCCGAAACCGGTCGACGCGGTCATAGCGGAACGTCGGACGGCCTCGCGGCGGGGGGCGAGGGCGGGGGCTGATAGACGGGCGCCGGCGCGGCGGCGGGTTTGGGGGCCGCCCTGGCTGTCGCTGGCTTGGGGGCCGCGGGCTTCGCCACCTTGGCCGTGGCGGGCTTGTGGATCGGCGGGCCGATCAAGGCGATCGCGGCCCTGGGGATTGGCTTGGCGGCCTTGATCGCCGCGGGTTTCACCGCCGCGGCCGCCGCCACCTTGGCGCCCGTGGGCTTCGCGGCCGCCGGCTTGGCCGCCTTCACCGCAGCCGGTTGCATCGTCGCCGGCGCGGCCAGCTTGGCGGTCGGCGGTTTGGCGGCCGGCCTGGCGGTCGTCGGCGCGGCGGTGGTGGGCGGCGCGATCGAGGGGTTCGGCTCCTCGGTCATCGCGGTCGGCAGTTCCTTCGGTTGCAGCGCCTGTTCGTTGGCCAGCTGCGCAAAGTCGGTGAACAGCAGGATCTGCACGTAGTCGATCGGCGCGGCGTCGCTGTCGAGCGCCACGTGCCAGCCGCCGTCGAGGCCGCGCACCACCGTGCCCACCGGCAGGCCGCGCGGGAACACGCCGCCGTCGCCGGAGGTCAGCACGCGATCGCCCTCCTTCAGACCCTGCGGGCCGCGGATGTAGTCCAGCTTGGGCGCGCCGCCGCCATCGCCGGAGAGGATCGCCCGGCCGTTGTTGCGCACCAGGATCACCGGCGTGCGGCTCTGGGCGTCAGTCAGCAGCAGGATGCGGCTGACGTGATCGGAGACCCCGACGATACGGCCGACGACGCCATGCTCCGAGATCACCGGGTTGCCCTCGGTGACGCCCTTGTCGCGCCCGGCGTTGGCCAGGCGGGTGTTGGCGAACGGCCCGCGCGAATCGGCGATGGTCTCGGCGGCGACGTGCGGCAGCGGCGGATCGGTGCGGATGCCGAGCACCGCGCGCAGCCGCGTGTTCTCGACCCGCATCGCTTCGAGCTCGTCCTTCGTCGCCTGCGCCTGGACCAGCTCAGTCTTCAGGCGCCGGTTCTCCGAGACCGCGAAGAAGTAGCCGCGGACATAGTCGACCGCGCCGCCGGTCCACCTGACGGGCGCCGAGAGCGCGCTCCCGACCGGCGATTCGACCGCGTCCACGGCCCGGCGCGCGGCGTCGTAGGCGCCGGCCTTCATCGGATCGTGCTGACGGCTGAGCAGCAGGGCCGCGGCGATGATCACCGCGATGACCAGCGCGGCCGCGGCCGACCACGTCAGCGGAACCCTGATATCGCCTAGAGGACCATCCCTAAGGGACAATCACTGCCTCCCGGAGCCCCCGCCCCGATCTTCACTTCTCAGCCAGCTCGGCGAACTGGCTTGAGCTTGGAGCGCTCCGCGACTGCAAAACGGGCGGGGTTTTGCTGGGAACGCTCTCGAATCAACATCCTAAACTAGGCGAACGTCGATTCCAGTACGCCCTTGGTCCATTTCGGGTGTTCCAACACTTTGCCGCACCCGAGCGCGACGCAGGAGAGCGGATCGTCGGCCACCGTGACCGGCAGACCGGTGTGGTCGCGGATCTCCAGGTCGAGGCCGCGCAGCAGCGCGCCGCCGCCGGTGAGCATGATGCCCTTGTCGGCGATGTCGGCGGCGAGCTCGGGCGGCGTCGCCTCCAGCGCCACCTTCACCGCCTCGATGATCTGGGCGACCGGCTCGGCGACCGCGTCGGCGGCCTGCTTCTCGGAGATGCGCACCTCGCGCGGCACGCCCTGCATCAGGTCGCGGCCCTTCACGTCGATGGCGAGGCCGTGGCCGTCCTCGGGGGTCCGCGCCGTGCCGATCTCCTTCTTGATCCGCTCGGCCGTGGTCTCGCCGATCAGGAGGTTATGGTGGCGGCGCATGTAGCTGATGATCGCCTCGTCCATGCGGTCGCCGCCGACCCGCTCGGAGCGGGTGTAGACGATGCCCGAAAGGGACAGCACCGCCACTTCGGTGGTGCCGCCGCCGATGTCGACCACCATCGAGCCGGTGGGCTCGTGGATCGGCAGGCCGGCGCCGATCGCCGCGGCCATCGGCTCGTCGATCAGGCCGACGCGGCGGGCGCCGGCGTTGAGGCAGCTGTCGTTGATCGCCCGCCGCTCGACCGCGGTCGCGCCCGACGGCACGCAGACGATGACCTTCGGGTTCGTGAAGCCGCGGCGGTTATGCACCTTGCGGATGAAGTACTTGATCATCTCCTCGGCGACTTCGAAGTCGGCGATGACGCCGTCGCGCATGGGGCGGATCGCCTCCATGTGGCCGGGCGTTCGCCCGAGCATCATCTTGGCCTCGATGCCGACGGCATGGACCTGCTTGCGGCCGCCGACGTTGCGCAGGGCGACCACGGAGGGCTCGTTCAGCACGATCCCTCGACCCTTCATGTAGATAAGGGTGTTGGCCGTGCCGAGATCGATGGCGATGTCGTTGGAGATAACGCCGAAGAGGGACGAGAACATTCCGGACTCTGAAGGAAAGAGGGCTGAAGAACGCACATGAGTTGTCCCTCAAGCCCAGAGCCGCGATCGCAAACGCCCCCTCCGACGTTGGCGCCGCTTTTAAGCTACTTGGCCTTGGCGGACATGACCGGGTGTGCCTTGGTTGGTGGGTGATTGCAAGCTGCGTGTCGCCGCACCCGTTTCCGGGCCTATCCGAGGGCCGCAAGAACGACTCCGAGCGCCGTCGCGACCCCGGCGGCCCACTGCCACGGCGTGAGTCGCTCAGCGAACATCCGCCGCCCCGCGATCGCGGCCATCGGCATCTCGACCATCCCCACGGCCCGCACCGGACCTGCCGGGGCGAAGCCGATCGCGGTGAACCAGCCTAGCGAGGCGATCGCCCCGCAAAGCCCCGCCCCCAGCGACTGCCGCCAGCTGGCCGCCACGGCTCGTAGGGCCTGCGGCCGGCGCCAGGCGAGGGCGACGGTGAGGACGAACGACTGCATCGCCTGAGCGACCACCACGCTGGTGACTGCGGCCAGGATGCGCCGCGACGGCTCCAGCGCCAGCTCGGCGTGTCGGAAGGCGTTGAGCGAGAAGCCGAAGCAGAGGCCCGAGATCAGCCCGAACAGCGCCCCGGTCAGGGGCTGCGGTCCGGTCGCGCCCTTGGGCCAGGTAAGCACGGCGAGTCCGGACGTGGTGATCGCCACTCCGACCCAGGCCAGCGGCCTGAGATTGTCGTGGAACACCGCCAGGCCGATCACGGCCGAGAGCGGCAGCGAGCTCTGCTGCAGCGCCGTGCCGATCGCAAACCCGGCCCGGCGCATCGCCACCAGTAACGCCGCCGTCGCCAGCAGCTGGCTCATCGCGCCGGTCGAGGCCGCCAGCCAGAATACAAGGCCGAAGCTCGGCCGGGCGCCCGGCGAGAGCGCCGCCGCCACCGCCCAGGCGACCAGCGAGAACGGCAGGCCGAACAGGAACCGCACGAGCGTCGCACCCCACGGTCCGGCGTCGCCCATCAGCCCGCGCTGGAGGGCGTTGCGCGCCACCTGGAAGCCGGCCGCGCCGATGGTGATGGGGATCCAGAGCATCGTTCTGCTCCCCTCCGTCAACCTCCCTCCCCTTCATGGGGAGGGTGGACGAGCGCAGCGAGGCCGGGTGGGGGAGTCCGACGCGACAACGACTATCGCCGGGCGACATCGCCCGTCATCAGACACCCCCACCCGTCCGATGCTTCGCATCGTCCACCCTCCCCACGAGGGGGAGGGATCGGGGCGGAAGGGGCTTTTTCCTAGAACCCGCTGGCGACGATCGGCTCGGGCGCGGACTTTTCCTTGCGGGCCGAGAGGTTGTTGAGCGCGTTGACGTAGGCCATGGCGCTGGCGGTGAGGGTGTCGGTGTCGGCGGCCTGGCCGGTGGCGATGCGGCCGTCCTCCTCGAGCCGCACCGAGACCTGGGCCTGGGCGTCGGTGCCTTCGGTCACCGCGTGGACCTGGAAGAGGCGCAGCACCGCCGCGTGCGGCGACACCGCCTGGATGGCGTTGAACACCGCATCGACCGGACCGTCGCCGGTCGCGGTCGCGGACTTCTCCACGCCGTCGACCACCAGGGTCAGCTGCGCCTCCTGCGGCCCCTCGGTGCCGGCGATCACGCGCAGCGTCTTGACCTGGATGCGGTCGTGGCCGCGGGCCAGGGCGTCGTCGACGAGGGCGATGATGTCGTCGTCGAACACGTGCTTCTTCTTGTCGGCGAGATCCTTGAAGCGGCCGAACGCCTCGTTGAGCGCGTTCTGGCCGAGGTCGTAGCCCAGCGCCTTCAGCTTCTCGCGGAAGGCGTGGCGGCCGGAATGCTTGCCCATCACCAGGTTGGAGCCGCCCTGCCCGACGTCCTCCGGCTTCATGATCTCGTAGGTCTCGGCGTTCTTCAGCACGCCGTCCTGGTGGATGCCGGCCTCGTGGGCGAAGGCGTTCTTGCCGACGATGGCCTTGTTGAACTGCACCGGAAAGCCGGTGATCGCCGAGACGTAGCGGCTGGCGCGGGTGATGTGCTGGGTGGCGATCCGGGTCGGATAGGGCAGCTGGTCGCCGCGCACCCTGCAGCGCCATCACCACCTCCTCGAGCGCGGCGTTGCCGGCCCGCTCGCCGATGCCGTTGACGGCGACCTCCACCTGCCGCGCGCCGGCCTGCACCGCCGAGAGGCTGTTGGCGACCGCCAGGCCCAGGTCGTTGTGGCAGTGGGCGGAGAAGATCACCCCGTCGGCGCCCGGCACCCGCGCGATCAGGTCGGCGGAACAGCTCGGCGTATTCCGACGGGTAGGTGTAGCCGACCGTGTCGGGCAGGTTGATCGTGCCAGCGCCGGCCTTGATCGCCGCCTCGACGCAGCGGGCGCAGGAAGTCGCGCTCGGTGCGGGTGGCGTCCTGGGCCGACCATTCGACGTCGCCGCAGAGGTTGCGGGCGTGGGTGACCGAGCCCACCACCGCGTTCAACACGTCCTCCTGGGCTCATGCGCAGGATGTAGTCGCGGTGCTGCGGGCTGGTGGAGAGGAAGGTGTGGATGCGGCCGCGCCTGGCCGGCTTGATCGCCTCGGCGCAGCGCTCGATGTCGGCGACGCCGGCGCGCGCCAGGCCGCAGACGGTGCTTTCGGTGACGATCTTGGCGATCTCGCGCACCGCCTCGAAGTCGCCGTTGGAGGCGATCGGGAAGCCGGCCTCGATCACGTCGACCCCCATCTCCTCGAGGATCTTGGCCAGCTCCAGCTTCTCGTCGAACGACATCGAGGCGCCGGGCGACTGCTCGCCGTCGCGCATGGTGGTGTCGAAGATGATGACGCGGTTCTTGTCGGTGTCAGATACCGACGCGGTAGTTTGGGAAGTCATTGGAATTCAGTCTCTTCGCAAGTTGGGCTTGGGGCGGCGGGTGGTTATCCCCTGAGGCGCCCGGCCCGCGAAGAACGCGCGCCTAGGAGTGCGCCCAGGGGCGGCTAAGCCCCAGCGCAAGAAGAAGCAGGTTGTCGCAGCGGTGGCGCATGGCGACGGCGTTTAGACCGATCTGAGGTAGGCGGCAAGCATTGGCGCGCCGTGCGCCCAGCGGCGACAGGTCCGGAACTTGGCCCGCTGGGCGCGACTGGCGGCGTCGCGGATGTAAGTTGAGCCGACGGGCAAGGCTTCAGACGCCCAGCGTCGCCATGCCGAGGGCGGCCTGGCCGAGCGTCGACAGGTAGAAGCCGACCAGGGTGATCAGGGCGAAGCCGCCGATGCGGCTGAGGACGGTTTGCATGACTGCGTTCCTTGGGTTGGCGACGGGGCCGAAGCGGCCTCATCCAGTTGACGAACCGAGGTATGCGGCGCCGACGTCGTATGCACAATTGTATGTATCGGTGCGCTCACTATTCGAAAATGAATGGGGGCGCGCGCCGCCTGGAGCCGCCATTCTCTGGCCGGACCGGCGCCTGGCCCAGGGGCCGCGCCTGAAGGAGCCGCGAACAGTTTGCTGAACCACGTCCTCGCCATCGCCCTGGCCCTGGCGCTCTCGTCAACGGCGCTGGCCGAGCCGGAGCGGCCGCTCACCGATCCAGCAAGCGTGAGTTCGTCCACCGCTCCGCCCGCCGCGCCGCCGACGGTCGCGGCGCTGTTCGATGTCCGCAGCGGCGCCGGCGCGGCCTGGGGGCCGGACGGCAAGACGGTGATCGTCTCGGCGAACCTCTCGGGCCGGTTCAATCTGTGGAGCTATGCAGTGGGCGGCGGCGCGCGGGTGCCGCTCGCGCCATCGGACGAGCGGCAGTACGCCCAGGCGATCTCGCCCGACGGCCAGACCGTGGTCTACCAGTCCGACCGCGGCGGCGGAGAGCACTACGACCTTTTCGCCGTACCCGTCGGCGGCGGGACGCCGACCGACCTGACCAACACGCCGGACGCCACCAACACCGGCCCGCAGTTCTCGCCAGACGGCCGGCTGATCGCCTACGCCACCAAGCCCAGCACCCAGCCGATGGGCAACATCGCGGTGCTCGACCTGGCGACGCGGCAGTCGCGGCTGCTCACCCACGAGGCCGACCCGTCCTACAACTGGGAGGTCGTCGCCTGGACCGGCGACGGCAAGGCGGTGATCGCCAATCGTTCGAACCGGCTGCACACCCGGGGCAGCGTCTGGCGGATCGATCTCGCCAGCGGCGCGGCGAGCGACCTGATCGCTGACAGCGGCGAGGCGCTGATCGACGGCAGCGACATTTCGCCGGATGGGCGCTGGCTGGCGGTGACCTCGAACGCCAAGACCGGGCAGCCGCAGGCGGCGCTCTATGAGATCGCCGCCCACCGGTTCGTCTGGCTGCAGGCCTCGGACTGGGAGCAGTCGACCGGCCACTTCTCGCCCGACGGCCACTGGCTGACGTTCGGCGTCGACGAGGACGGGCGCACCTCGTTGCTGCTGTGGGACGTGCTGGCCGGCGCGGCGCGGCCGGTGAACCTGCCGCCGGGCGTCAACATCACCGCCGGCGCGGGCCGCACCGAGTTCTCGCCCGACTCGCGCCAGGTGCTGGTCGCGCACACCGCCAGCAACACGCCGCTCGACTACTGGATCTACGACATCGCGAGCGGCGCGGCGCAAAAGCTCACGGGTTTCACGCCGATGAGCTTCGACGCCACCGCCCTGCCCGCTTCGCAGCTCGTGCACTACCAGAGCGTCGACGGCACGGTGATCAGCGCGTTCGTCTGGGTTCCCGCCAACCTGAAGCGCGACGGCTCGGCGCCCGGCGTGGTGCTGCCGCACGGCGGGCCGACCGCCCAGACCACCGACGTCTTCAACCGAACCGCCGAGGCGCTGGCCTCGCGCGGCTACGTGGTGATCGCGCCCAACGTCCGCGGCTCGACCGGCTACGGTGCGGCGTTCCAGAAGGCCAACCTGAAGGACCTCGGCGGCGGCGACCTGACCGACGAGATCGGCGCGGCCAAGTTCATGGTCGCGACCGGCTACGTCGACGCGAAGCGGATCGGCATCACTGGCGGTTCCTACGGCGGCTACATGACGCTGATGGCGATCGGCAAGGGGCCGGACCTCTGGGCCGCCGCGGTCGAGGAATTCGGCATCATCGACTGGCGCAGCATGCTGCAGCACGAGGACCCGGCGCTGCAGGCCTACGAGAAGTCGCTGCTGGGCGACCCGGTCGCCGACGCCAAGGTCTATGCCGACGACTCGCCGATCACCTTCATCCGCCAGGCCAAGGCGCCGCTGCTGGTGCTGCAGGGCGACAACGACATCCGGGTGCCGAAGGAGGAGGCCGAGCAGGTGGTGGCGATCCTCAAGGCCGAGGGCCGCACGGTCGACGCCCACTACTACCCCAACGAGGGCCACGGCTTCGTCAAGCAGGAGAACCAGATCGACGCGCTGGAGCGGACCGTCGCCTGGTTTGACAAGTACCTCAAGCCGGCGCGGTAGCGCCCAGTCGCGCCTCGGCCGCCCCGACCAGCGCTCGCCAGCGCGGATCGTCGCGGATCGGCGCCAGGTCCGGATCGGTCTTCGCGTGATCGAGGACCCCGTGCGAGACGGTCTCGAACACCGGCGCCAGAAGGCTGAACGCAGTGTCAGCGTCGCCGAGAAAGCCCGCAGCGCCGCAGGCGAAGTTGTAGCGCATGTGCATGTTGGTCGGATCTATAAGCAGCGCCTGTTCGATCAGGTCGCGCGCACGTTCGGCCTGCCCGGTGGCCGCCAGCGCGCCGACCACACACCCCGTGGCCGCACCGTTGACGTAGTCCCGCGCGAGCGCCGCTTCGGCGCGGGGCAGCACCAGCCGAGCGGCGCGGAGGACGCCTTCCTGGTCGCCGATGGCGCGGAAACTGGACATCAGGAGTCCTGGGTCGCCAGCGGAGAGGCCAAGCTTGGCAGCCGTCTCCAGGTAACCGACCGCCTCGGCGTAGCGCTGCTGGACATAGAGGACGTGGCCAGCCTCCGAGTTCACCCACCAGGAGCCCGGGTCGAGCGCCAGGGCCCGCGCGATCGCCGCGTTGGCCTCAGCGTGGCGCCGGTCGGCGGCGTGTTGCCGGGCGCGCGTCGCGTGGGCCTCGGCGAGCGACGGATCGAGCGCCAGCGCGCGCTCCGCCGCTGCCACGCCGCGGTCGCACGTTGTCGGGCCCCATTTGGCAAGCAAGGTCTGGGCGATCGCCAGCAGCGACCAGGCTTGGGCGTAGGCGGCGTCGAGCTGCGTGGCTCGCACGCAGAGCCGCTCGATCGCCTCCAGGCTGCGCACGTCGCCTTCGCGGCCGCTAGCGTAATAGCGCCGGGCCATGAGGTAGAGGTTGTACGCGTCCACGTGGGTGACGCCGCGCCGCTCGATGGCGACGCGCTCCTCTGGCAACAGCTTCAGCCGCAGCGCCGCGACGATCGCCTCCGATATCTCGTCCTGCAGGGCGAAGATGTCGGCCAGCTCGCGGTCGTAGCGCTCGGCCCAGACGTGGCCGCCGGTCGCGCCGTCGATCAGCTGCGCCGCGATCCGCACGCGCCCGCCGGCCTTGCGCACGCTGCCCTCCAGCACGTGGCCGACGCCCAGCTCCCGCGCCAGCGCCGCCGCGCCCAGGCCGCGGTCGCGATAGGCGAACGCGGTTGTGCGCGCGGTGACGTAGAGCGCCGCGACCTTCGACAGGTCGGTGGTGATGTCCTCGCTGATCCCGTCGCTGAAATACTCCTGCTGGGGGTCGTCGCTCATGTTGACGAAGGGCAGCACGCAGATCGACGCCTTGCGCGGGGCGTCGGCCGCCGACACCGCAGGCGCTGACGGCTCGAGGCCCGGCGACACCAGCCGGTAGCCGACCTTGGCGATGGTCTCGATCTGGAAGATGCCTGCGCCGATCCCTTCAGTGATGCGGCGAAGGCGGCCGGTCACGCGGTTCAGCGCGTCGTCGCCGACCACGACGCCGCGCCAGCAGGCTTCGATCAGCTCGTCGCGCGAGACGATCTGGCCGCCGGCGCGGAGCAACGCGACGAGCACCTGCATAACCCGCGGCTCGAGGAACTGCTCACGGCCGTCCTGGTGGACCAGGCGCCGGGTCGGCGGGTCGACGGCGAGCGGCCCGAGGCGAGACGGCGCCTCGCGCGCCAGGGTGATCCGGCCGATCTCAGGCCGCGGCGCCGGCCGCTCGGCGATCGGGAGGTTGGAGTAGTTCACACCATCGACGCCCTTCTGCGGCCTCCAGGGCGGGGTATCTAAGGCGGACGCGGCCCCGTCGCCAGGACCGGGCCGTGGCAAGCTGACAGACTGTGGCGGGAAGGTCGCGCCGCCCAGCTCTGGGCGGCGGGTCAGCCCGGGTGGGCGTTCATCGCGGTCGCTACGGGGCTGCGCAGCTGGGCGACCGCGCTGTCGGTGGCGACCTCAACGCAGGTCTTGTACTCGGCCATCTTCTCGCGCTCCAGCGGGCTCGGCGCGCCGCCGCAGACGTCGACCGCGGCCATGCGGATGCGGCCGAGGGCCGTCCGGGCGCCGGTCGTCTCGGTGAGGTCGAGATCGCGGACCGAGACTTGCTTCGAAGGCGCGTCCGGTTCGGAGGGCGCGGCGACGGTCTTCGCGTTCGCCAGCGCGCCGAGCGATGCGAGCGTCAGTACGGCGACCGCCGGCAGCGCGATCAGTCTCGTGGAAAACATGGCGTGAAGTCCTTGGCTCTAGCCGGCGCGGGAGGCGCCGTGGGGGCGCGAAGGAACCCGACGCGGCCGGACGCCGACAGGACGCCGGACCGATCATTCGCCGATGGAACGCCGATGCTTGGCGTCGGCCGCGGGTGCTCAGGCCTCGTCGCGCTCGGCGGCCGCGGCCACCGCCTCGCGCGCTCGCAGCCAGCGCCGCGCGAGCAGCGCCGCGCCGACCCAGATCGCGATCGCCAGCGCCAGCAGGGCGAACTCCACGAGCCCGCCGCCGTTGAACGCCGCGGTCACCGTGCCGCCGGCGAAGGCGGTCAGCAGGATCTTCGGCAGGATGCCGATGGCGGTGCCGAGCGCGAAGTCCGCGCGGCGGACGCGCGCGGTCCCGGCGGCCATGTTGACGACGATGAACGGCGCGGCCGGCACGAGGCGGATGATCAGGCTGGCCATGAAGCCGTTCCTGCCGATCAGGGTCATGAACCGCGCGACGCCCGGGCTCTTCAGATCCCGGATCAGGCCGCCGCCGAACAGCCGGCCCAGCTCGAAGCCGATCAGCGCCGAGACGAAGGTGCCGATCCAGGAATAGAGCGAGCCGGTCCAGGGCCCGAACACCACCGCCGCGGCCGCGATCAGCACCACCTGCGGCGCGCCCAGGAACGCCAGCGCCGCGAACGCCGCCACCGCGATCGGCAGCGCCCACGGCCCCCTGGCCAGCGCCAGCCAGTGCTCCACGCCCGCCTTGCCGGTCAGCCCCAGCGCCGGCGCGCCCAGCAGGAACACGACGCCGACCCCGCCGAACAGGACGAACGAGACGACGAGGGAACGCCAGGCCTTGGCGTCCATGTTGGTGAGGAAATCGATGAAGCGGCGCACCGGCGGGGCTTAGCGAAGCGCCCCGCCGCCGTCACCCCCAGCTCAGGAGGCCAGCAGTTGTCGCGCGATGACGTTGCGCTGGGTCTCGCTGGTGCCGGAGTAGATGGTGGCCGCGCGCACGGCGAGGTGCTTGCCCATGGCGCCAGCGCCCAGGTCCACGTCGGCGCCGGCGAGCCCGATCGCGCCCAGCGACGCGGCGGCGTAGGGGCCGGCGGCCTCGGCGATCAGTTCGGCGATCTTCTGGTGCAGTTCGCTGCCGATCAGCTTCAGCATCGAGGGCGTGGTCTGGTCGGCGCCGCTGGGACGCCCAGACGGCAGCGCCGCCAGCTCCAGCTGCTCGAACGCCTGCAGCTCGATCTCGAGCCCGGCCAGCCGGCGGCGAAGCCACGGCGCCTGCTCGACGTCGACCGCCGCGACCGCGTGCGCCGCGCGGCGCAGCACCCGCCGCAGCAGCGCCGCGGGCGTGTTGTTCGAGCGCGCCAGCTGCATCAGCCGCTTGGCGACCGCCCAGCCCTCGTTCTCCGCCCCGACCCGGCCGGCGACCGGCACGCGCACGTCGTCGAAGAACACCTGGTTGAACTCGTGCTCGCCGGCGAGGCCGAGGATCGGCGCAACGGTGAGGCCCGGGCTCGCCATGTCGAGCAGCAGGAAGGTGAGCCCCTGTTGCCGCCGCTCGCCGTCCTGGGTGCGGACGATCGCGAACATGCGGTTAGAGTGGTGGGCGCCGGTGGTCCAGATCTTGGAGCCGTTGACCACATAGTGGTCACCGCGGCGCTCGGCGCGGGTGGAGATCGCCGCGAGGTCCGACCCGGCCCCGGGTTCGGAGAAGCCCTGGCACCAGAGGTCGTCACCCGACAGGATCGCCGGCAGGTAGCGGCCGCGCTGCCACGGCGTGCCCATCTCGATCAGCAGTGGGCCGACGCTGCGCAGGCCGCCGGCGAACAGGATCGGCGCGTCGTTCGCGGCGCACTCGCGGTCGAACAGGAACCGCTGGCGCGGGCCCCACCCGGCCCCGCCCCATGCGCGCGGCCAGGCCGGCGCGATCCAGCCGCGCTCGAAGAGCCGGCGATGCCAGATCCGGCAGACGGCGATGTCCGCATGCACGCCGATCGTGCGCGCCCGGCTTCCCGCAGATCCTCGGTCAGGGCGCGGCTCAGGAACGCGCGAACCTCGGCCACGAACGCCGCCTCGTCGAACGCGTCCGCCGGGGCGGCGCGCGCCATCGATAGTGCAGGTTCGGCCATTCCGTCGTCCCGCGCGTCGCCCCCGTGGTGATCTGGCAGCCTCGGCGCATTCGCCGCCGCGGGCGTTGACCCAGATCAACAGGTCCGCTCTGCGCCCCAACCCCTCGCTTGAAGCGAGGGGAGGAGCATTGGGCGCGGATCGGGCTCCGGAGTTAGAGGTCCCCCTGCCCTCTCGGCACGTCCGCCAGCGCCGGGCTGGCTTCGGCGACGTCGAACGCGGCGAGGATGCGCTCGAAGCGGGCGGCGACGGCGGCTTTCGAACCCGGGTGGGTGAAGACGTAGAGCTCGTTCGCCTTCACCGCCTCGACCACGCGGCGGCCGACCGGCTCCACCGGGATGCCGGTCAGCACCCGCGACGGCGGCGCGTCGGGCGGCGGCGGGGCGCGCTCGTCGGGCCCGTAGGCGGCCTGGCGGTTGCGGCGGCTCTCGTTGATGCGGGTCTTGACGAAGCCGGGGCAGAGCACCGAAACGCCGATGTTCTTCGGGCGCCAGCTGCTCGGCCCAGCCCTCGCTCATCGCCACCACCGCGAACTTGGTGGCGCAATAGGGCTCCATGCCGGGCGGGCTGACCATGCCCGCGAGCGAGGCGGTGTTGACGAAGTGGCCGCCCTCGCCGTGCGCCGCGATCAGCGGCGCGAACACCTCCATGCCGTAGACGACGCCCTTGAGGTTCACGTCGATCACCCAGTCCCAGTCGCTGGGCGAGACGGCTCCGAACGGCCCGCCGGCGCCGACGCCGGCGTTGTTGCAGACCACATGCACCTTGCCGAACGCGGCGATCGCGGCCTCGGCCGCCGCCTTCACCGAGGCGCGGCTGGCGACGTCGGCGACGACGCCCTCAGCGCGGATCTGCCGCTCGCGCAGTCCGTCGAGCGCGCGCTCCAGCGCCTCCGGTTCGATGTCGGCCAGCATCACCGCCATGCCCTCGGCCCCGAACGCCTGCGCCATCGACAGCCCGATGCCGCTGGCGCCGCCGGTGATGAAGGCGACCTTGCCCTTCAGGTCCTGCATCGGCTCCTCCCTCTGATCGGCCCAGTAGAAGCCGTTCCGGGCGGCCGAGGCCAGCGCCAACTCAGAAGCTGGCCTCGTTCAGCTTCCACAGCCGGTCCAGCGCGTTCTCTGCCTGGATGATCGTCTCATCGCCCAGGGCCGGGCTGACCGCGAGAGCCGGCGCAACGCCGACGCCCAGCAGAACCGGAGTGCAACAGCCCATCCACGTCCCTCGCTCGCGTCGCCCGTTCATGTTGCCCATCGACGGGCCTACGCGTAAACAGCCGCGCCTTTCGCCTGAAGAGGAGTCGCCGTCATGTTCGCCCAATCGGCCGCGCTGGCCCGCATTCAAGCCCTCCGCCACCCTGGCGGCGGATGCGAAGGCGCGCGACCTGAAGGCGGCGGGCAAGGACGTGATCTCGCTGGCCGCCGGCGAGCCGGACTTCGACACGCCCGACAACATCAAGGAAGCGGCGATCCGGGCGATCCGCGGCGGCAAGACCAAGTACACCAACGTCGACGGCATCCCGGAGCTGAAGGCGGCGATCTGCGCCAAGTTCCGGCGCGAGAACGGGCTGGAGTACACGCCGGCCCAGATCAACGTCTCGCCGGGCGGCAAGCCGGTGATCTACAACGCCATGGTCGCCAGCGCTGAACCCTGGCGACGAGGTGGTGATCCCGCGCCCCTACTGGGTCAGCTACCCCGACATGGTGCTGCTGGCCGGCGGCGAGCCGCGCTTCGTGCCGACCAGCGCCGAAACCGGCTTCAAGGTGCAGGCCGCCGACCTCGAGGCGGCGATCACGCCGAAGACCAAGTGGCTGATCCTGAACTCGCCATCGAACCCCTCGGGCGCGGCCTACGCCAAGGCCGAACTGCGGGCGATCGCCGACGTGCTGCTGCGCCATCCGCAGGTCTGGATCCTGACCGACGACATGTACGAGCACCTGGTGTTCGGCGACTTCGAGTTCTGGACCATCGCCCAGGTCGAGCCCCGGCTCTACGAGCGCACCCTGACCATGAACGGCGTCTCCAAGGCCTACGCCATGACCGGCTGGCGGATCGGCTACGCCGGCGGGCCGGAGCCGCTGATCAAGGCGATGGCCAAGGTGATGAGCCAGACCACTTCGAACCCGTCGTCGATCTCGCAGTGGGCGGCGGTGGAGGCGCTGACCGGGCCGCAGGACTTCATCAAGCCCAACGCAAAGATCTTCGAGCAGCGGCGCGACCTGGTGGTCTCGATGCTGAACCAGGCCCGCGGCATGCGCTGCCCGACGCCGGAAGGCGCGTTCTACGTCTATCCGTCGGTCGAGGGCCTGATCGGCAAGACCGCGCCCAGCGGCAAGCCGATCGGCTCGGACGAGGACTTCGCGGTCGAGCTTCTGGAGAGCGAGGGCGTCTCGGTGGTGTTCGGCGCGGCTTTCGGCCTCTCGCCGCACTTCCGCATCAGCTACGCCACCTCGAACGAAGTGCTGGAAGACGCCTGCACCCGGATCCAGCGGTTCTGCGGGCAGGTGCGGTAAGATCCTCCCTTCGCCCTCCCTCCCCCTCGTGGGGAGGGTGGACGCCGCGGAGCGCCGGCAGCGTCTTCTCCGCTCTCCCCTCGAAGGCGGAAATCAAGTCTTTTCCACGAACAACACGAACGACACGAACGAGGCGGCAGAATGTTGCCCGTTCCGCTCCCGTTCGTGTTGTTCGTGTTGTTCGTGGACGAATCCTTTGCGGTCTCGCCGACCTCTGGGCGCTTCAGAAGAAGCCGGGGCCCCCGCTTTCGCGGGGGAGAGCGGGTTCGGCGCAAGCCGCTCCGCGATCTCCGCGGTTATTCTTCCTCCTACATCGCCGCCGCGGCCTGTTTCGCCTGTGCCAGGCGGAACGGCATGTTCGCCGCCATGTTGGCCTTCATCGCCGCCAGCACCTCCGGGGGCGCGGTCTCGGGGCGGCCGGCGTTCCAGGGCGGGGCCGGGGCGTATTCGAGGCCGAGCTGCAGGCCCTGGGCGAAGGCCTCGCCGGCGAGTTCGGCGGCCACCACCAGCGCGAAATCCATCCCGGCGGTGACGCCGCCGCCCGTGATGATGTTCCCGTCCCTCGCCACCCGCGACGGATCGGGGATCACGTCGAACAGCGAGAGCATGTCGCGCCAGGCCCAGTGGCAGGCGGCGCGCTTGCCCTTCAGGAGGCCGGTGGCGGCCAGGATGATCGAGCCGGTGCAGACCGAGGTCAGGTACTTCGCCCCGCCCGCCAGCCGCTTCGCCTCCTTCATGAACGCCGGATCGCAGGCGACCTCGGTGGCGGCGAAGCCGCCGGGGAAGAACAGCAGGTCGCAGCGGTCGATGTCGCTCATCGGCCGGGTGTGGGCGAAGGTCAGCCCGCCGTCGGAGACGATCTCGCCGCCGGACACCGACGCGACGATGGTCTCCGCGCCGGGGATGCGGCTGAACACGGTGTGCGGGGCGGTGAAGTCGAGCTGGGTCATGCCCTGGTAGATCACTTCGACGATGCGGAACGGGGTTTCGGCCACGGGCAGTCTCCTTGGTTGACGCCGCCACCATGGCAGGCTTAGCCTCCGGCCGAAATGTCAAAGTTCCCTCGTTTTGAGACATGCGCCGACGTATTCCCCTCCCCCCTGCGGGGAGGGGTGAGGGGTGGGGTGCGAACTGGTTGGTCGCCGATGTGTCTGCGTCGATCGCGAACCGGCCCGCATCGCGCCGACACCCCCACCCCCGACCCCTCCCCGCAGGGGGGAGGGGGGACATGAGCCTCCACCGCCTCGGCCTGCTGATCTTCCCCGGCTTCCAGATCCTCGACGCCGCCGGGCCGATCGCCGCGTTCGAGATCGCCAGCCGCCACCGCGCGGGCGGCTACGCCCTCGAGATCATGGCGATCGAACCTGGCCCGGTGCGTTCGTCGTCCGGCGCGGTCATGCTGGCCGGACCGGCGCGGGCCGGCGACGCGTTCGACACCCTGATGGTGGCCGGCGGCGACGGGACCCAGCCGGCGTCCCACGCGCCGGAGGTGCTGGACTACGTCCGCACCACCGCGGCGCGGTCCGGGCGGGTCGCCTGCGTCTGTTCCGGCGCGTTCATCCTCGCCGCCGCCGGCCTGCTGGAAGGGCGCCGCGCGACGACCCACTGGTCGCGCACCGACAGCTTCGTCCGGCGCTTCCCCAACGTGCGGCTGGAGCCGGACCGGATCTTCGTGCGCGACGGCCCGGTCTGGACCTCGGCCGGCATCACCGCCGGCATCGACCTGGCGCTGGCGATGATCGCCCACGACCTCGGCGAGGAGGTCGCCAAGAAGACCGCGCAGCAACTGGTGGTCTACCGTCGCCGGCCGGGCGGACAGTCGCAGTTCTCGGCGCTGCTGGAGCTGGAGCGGCCGGACAGCCGCTTCGGCGCCCTGCTCGGCTGGGCCCGCGAGCGGCTGGCCGAGCCGCTGGGGGTCGAGCGGCTGGCGGGTCGCGCCGCGATGAGCCCGCGCCACTTCGCCAGGGCCTTCGCCGCCGAGACCGGCGTCACCCCGGCCAAGGCGATCGAGCGGCTGCGGGTCGAGGCGGCCCGCGAGCGGGTCGAGGGCGGCGGCGAGCCGATCGACCTGATCGCCGAGCGCGTCGGCTTCGGCGACGCCGAACGGATGCGCCGGGCGTTCGTCCGCGCCTTCGGCCAACCGCCACAGGCGCTGCGGCGGGCGGGTCGGGCGACCACCTGAGCCGCGCGTGCCGGCTCGCAAGCAGGGGCGGACCCGGCGCAGCCCGAGACCAAAGCACTATCCCGCGCCCCGACGACAAACCGACCCAGGCTCACCACATGACACGGACGCCCCGCCGCCTCGGCCCGAGGCGGCGGATCTCAACGGGGAGTCGTCGATGAACCAGGTGCAAGTCGAACAGCACAGCTATCAGATGCCGCCGCAGGACGGGTTCTCCGTCGCCCACTTCCTCACCGTCGCCGACATCGAACGATCGGCCCGATTCTACGAGACCGTCTTCGGAGGGCGCATTCTGAGCAGAGGCGATGGCCGCGGCGCGCCCGGGTACATCCAGATCGCGAACACCTGGCTCATCGTCAACGTCGGCGGCGGTCCGACCCCCGACAAGCCATCGGTGACGCTCAGCGTCCCCGCCGACCCCAATTCAGTCAGCAGCTTCATGAATATCCGCGTTGCCGATATTCAAAAGTGCTACGAACTGTGGCGCAGTCGTGGGGCCGAGTTTATTACAGAGCCAAAGGACAAGTACGGCGAGACGCGCTGCTACATTCGCGATCCTGATGGCTATATTATTGAAGTCGGGCAAAGCAAGCCGGACTTCACCTACGGCTAGTCCCGCGCCGCGAAGGCCCGCGGCGGCGCCTCACGCGTTGACGGTCTGCGCGTCCATCGTCGGGAAGTCGGTGTAGCCCTCGGCGCCGCCGCCGTAATAGGTGCGGGGGTCAGCCTCGATCAGAGGGGCGCCCGCCTTGAGTCGCTCGACGAGGTCGGGGTTGCCGATAAAGGGCCGCCCGAAGGCGATCAGGTCGGCGGTGTTCTCGCGCCGCGCCTTCATGGCGAGCGCGAGGTCGTACAGGTTGTTGGCGATGAGCGCGCCCTTGAACAGACGCCGCAGCTTCTGCAGGTCGAACGAGGGCTCGGCCTGGCGCGAGACGCCGGTGTCGCCCTCGACCAGGTCGAGCCAGCCGATCCGCAGATCGTTCAGCCGCTCCACCACGTGCGTGAACAATGGCTCCGGATGGCTGTCCCAGGTCTGGTAGGCGTGTCCGATCGGCGAGAGCCGCACGGCGGTGCGCTCCGGGCCCCAGACCTCCGACACGGCCGCCATCACCTCCATAAGCAGGCGCGCGCGGTTCTCGATCGACCCGCCATAGGCGTCGGTGCGCTTGTTGCTCATGTCGCGCATGAAGGCGTCGAGCAGGTAGCTGTGGGCGCCGTGCACCTCGACGCCGTCGAAGCCCGCGGCCTTGGCGCGCCGGGCCGCCTGGCGGAACTGGTCAACGATGAGCGGCAGCTCGTCCAGGCGCAGGGCGCGCGCCTCCTCGAAGTCGGCCAACCCGCTCGCGGTGAAGACCTGGCCCTGCTGGCGCATCGCCGAGGGGGCCAGCGGCGGCTCGCCCTTCAGGTTCAGCGACGAGTGGGACATCCGGCCTGCGTGCCACAGCTGGCTGAAGATCTTGCCGCCCCGGGCGTGGACGGCGTCGGTGGTGAGCCGCCATGCCGCGATGTGCCGATCGTCCCAGAGTCCCGGGATGAACGCGCCGCCGCGGCCCTCGGGCGCGACCGCGGTCGCCTCGGTGATCAGCAGGCCGGCCGAGGCCCGCTGCGCATAGTAGGTGGCCTGCAGCGGGCCGGCGTTCCCCTCCATGTCGGCCCGCACGCGGGTGAGCGGCGACATCACGATCCGGTTCGACAGGGCGAGCCCGTTGAACGCGCAGGGGTCGAAGAGATCGGTCTCGGCCATGTCGGGGCGTTCCTCGCTGGGCCTCCAGGGCTTGGAGGCAAGGGAACCCTGGGCCGCTTCACCCGAGGAAAGGCCAGCCGAAACTTAGCCCCCGGGCTTGCGGCGACAGGCGCAGGACCTGGGAGCCGGTTGAACTCGACAGCCGATGACACCGAATTAATGTGACATGACACCACCATGGTGTCACATCAGTGCGCATGGACACGACAGAGCTCATAGGCGCCCTGCGCCAGGATCTCGCGCGCGCCGCCGAGGTGGGCGGCGAGGACGTCAAGGCCGCAGCCGAGCGGCTGCTGCTGGCGCTGGATCCGGCCCTGCGGCTCACCCTGATGGACGCGCTCTCCCAGGCGGCGACCGAGGTCGGCGCGCAGCTTCCCGGCGTCACCGTCAGCGTGCGGTTGCAGGGCCGCGAGCCGATGTTCGTGGTCGAAGGCGCGCCCGCCGCCGCCGCGCCGCCCGAGGATCACTTCGACGACGAGGGCGACGCCGAGACGGTCGCGCGGATCACGCTGCGCATCCCGGAAACCCTCAAGGCCCGGGCGGAGGCGCTCGCCGCCCGCCGCGGGCAGTCGCTGAACACCTGGCTGGTCGGCGCCGCCCGCGCGGCGGCCGCCGACCGCCCGCAACAATCCGGCGAAAGCCTCCACGGCTTTCCCGGCCGCCGCATGAAAGGATGGGTGCGATGAACGAGCGCCACCACAGCTTCGAGACGCCGACGCCGACGCGGGTGCGGATCGAGATCCCCAACGGCCAGATCACCGTCACCGCCGCCGAGACCGCGACGACTGAGATCGACCTCTCCGCGCCGCGGCACGACTTCGGCGCGCTGGCCTGGGTCGCCGAGGCGGAGATCGCCCAGATCGGCGACGAGATCGTCGTGCGCGGCCCGAAAATCTCGCTGACGCTGTTCCGCAGCTGGGGGCCGATCGTAGCGCAGGTCAGGGTCCCGATCGGCAGCGACGCCTGCCTTTCGATGGGCGCCGGCGGCATCGAGACCTGCGGCCAACTCGGCAAGATCACCGCCAACACCGGCGCCGGTTCGGTGCGGCTGGACGACTGCGAGGAGGCCCGCGCCCACACCGGCGCCGGCAACGTCGAGATCGCCGCGGTCAGCGGCTCGGTCGACACCAAGACCGGCGCGGGCACGGTGACCGTCAGCAAGGTCGGCGGGAGCGCGCACATCGTCACCGCCGCGGGCAACGCCTCGGTCGGCGACATCACCGGCTCGGCCAAGTTCACCACCGCGCACGGCAACATCGAGGTGGGCCACGCCGGCGACAACCTGGAGGCCTTCACCGCCTCGGGCAACGTCGAGGTTCACCTGGCGGACCACGGCCGGGTGAGGGCCAAGACCGTCTCCGGGCGGGTGTCGGTCGGGGTGCCGAACGGCGTCGCGGCCCTGCTCGACATCTCGACGCTGAGCGGGCGGGTCCGCTCGGACCTCGCGGCCAGCGCCGCGCCGGGCGAACGGCGAGGCGTTCGTCGAGCTGATCCTCTCGACCGTCAGCGGCAACGTCAGCGTGGCGCGGGCCCAGGTTTGAAATCACGCCACCCCCACCCACGTCATGGCCGGGCTCGTCCCGGCCATCCATGAACGCGACCGCCGACCGGTGTTCATGGATTGCCGGCGCTCCGCGCTGCGCGCTCCGGTCGGCGATGACGTGAGCTCAGAAGGGACTTCCCATGCCGCTCGACACCGCCGGTCCCGTCACGACCCAAAGCCCGGTCACCCTGCCCTGGTCGACCCAGTTCGACCTGGCCTCCGAGATCAGCGGGCGGACGTACCGTATCAGCGTGTTCGCGCCGCCGGTCCCGGCCCCGCCGCAGGGCTATCCGCTACTGGTGGCGCTCGACGGCAACATGACCTTCCCGATCGCCGCCGCCATGGCCGCGACCTACGCCTTCGCGATGAGCCCGGTGCTGGTGGTCGGGGTCGGTTATCCGACCAACTCGCCGATGGAGTTCTCCGTCACCCGTTTCCGCGATCTGACGCCGGAGACGCCGGCCGAAGCGATCCCGGTGCGACCCGGCATCCCGCCGCTCGGCCCGGACGGCGTGGGCGGCGCGGACCTGTTCCACCGCTTCCTGACCGAGGAGCTGCGGCCGCTGATCGCCGCCAGCCACGGCGTCGACGGCGCGCGCGAGACGCTGTTTGGCTACTCGCTCTCGGGTCTGTTCGTGCTCGAACTCGCTGTTCAAGCATCCGGGCGCTTACCGCGGCTACGTCGCCACCAGTCCGTCGATCTGGTGGAACGAGCGGGCGCTGCTGCGCGGCGAGGCCGGCTTCGCCCGCGCGGTCGAGGCCGGCGAAGCGCGGCCGCGGGTGCTGATCACGGTCGGCGCCAGGGAGCAGGAGCTGCCCCACCGCCGCCCGCCCGGCATGAGCGACGCCGAGCTCGAGGCGCTGCTGGGCGAGGGCCGCATGGTCGACAACGCCTGGGAGCTCGCCAACCGGCTGGCGCGGGTCACCGGCGACGGCTATGCGGCCTGCTTTCACGCCTTCGACGAGGAAGATCACCTGACCGGACTCGCCGCCTCGGTCGGCCGCGCGCTGGACTTCGCGACGCGCGACTAGGTCACCGGAGAAATAAATCAATCTGTCTTGATGCATCGAACGAAATTGATGTATAAGCCAGGTCATGAGCCCACAGCTCCAGCCTGACACCGCGCCGCCCGACTTCCTGCAGCTGGCGGGTCATCCCGTGCGCTGGCGCCTGCTCGGCGAACTGGCGCGAAGCGACCGCATCGTGCACGAGCTGACCGAGCTGGTCGGCGAGCCGCAGAACCTGGTCTCGTACCACCTGGGCAAGCTGCGCGATGGCCGCCTGGTCAACGCGCGGCGCAGCTCGGCCGACCGCCGGGACACCTACTACGGGCTGGACCTGGCGCGGATCGGCGCGCTGCTGTCGGCGACTGGCGGCGCGCTCCACCCTGGCCTTCGCCTGGTCCCGCCGCCGCACGACGCCGCCGCCATCGGCCCGGCGAGGGTGCTGTTCCTGTGCACCGGCAACAGCGCACGCTCGCAGATGGCCGAGGCGCTGGCGAGGGCGCGGTCCGGCGGGGCGGTCGAGGCGGTGAGCGCCGGCAGCCATCCGCGGCCGCTGCACCCAAACGCCGTGCGGGTGATGCGCGAAGCCTACGGCCTCGACCTGGCCGCTCAGGCGTCCAAGCACCTGGGGGTGTTCGAGGGCCAGCGGTTCGACTGGGTGATCAGCCTGTGCGACCGGGTGCGCGAGGTGTGTCCGCAGTTCCCCGGCCACCCCGAGACGATTCACTGGAGCATCGCCAACCCCGCGACCGGCGAGGCCGACGAGGTCACCTACCCGCTGTTCCAGCAGACTGCCGCCGAGCTGGCGACGCGCATCGATTTCCTGCTCGCCGTGCTCGCCGACCGAACCTCCCGAGAGCAAAGGAAAAGCGCATGACCGACCTCAGCGAGATGGTGAGCGTGCGATACATGGTCGACGACGTGGAGCAGGCGGTCGGCTTCTACACGAAGTTCCTCGGCTTCGAGGTTCTGAACAGCTTCCCCGCCTTCGCCGACGTCGCCCGCGGCAAACTGCGACTGCTGCTCAGCGGACCGATGAGCTCGGCCGGGCGGGCGATGGCGGATGGCGTCAAGCCCGGACCCGGCGGCTGGAACCGCATCCACCTGATCGTCGACGACCTCGACGCCGAGGTCGCGCGCCTGCGCGGCGCCGGCGCGCCGTTTCGCAACCCGATGATCGAAGGACCTGGCGGCAAGCAGATCCTGCTCCAGGACCCCTCCGGCAACGTGATCGAACTGTTCCAGCCGGCCGCGTTCAGCCTGCCGCGATGAGCACGGAAATGACGAAAACGCCAGCTCTGGACCACATCGCCCTCACGGCGCCCGACCTCGACGGGCTGGTCGAGCGCCTCACCGGCGACTTCGGAATGGTCGCCGAGTTCCGCTCCGAGCATTTCGCCCTCGTCCTCGATCCGACGTCAGGTCTGAGACTGGAACTGGGCCGGTCGCCCGACGCCGAGGTCCGCTTCCGGCACCTCGGCTTTCGCACCGACGACGTCGACAGCGCTCACGAGACCTTGGTCGGCGCCGGCATGGAGGTCAGCGAGCCGCCGCACCGCCGCGACTTCGCCCGCATGTACACGTCCTTCCTGAAGCAGACTGACGGGCTCGAGGTCCAGCTCGTGAAATACGACTGAACCAGGACGGCGTCACAGCCTGAGAAAGAGCGACGATGAATACGGTCAACCCCGCCGTTCAATTTCACCCGTCGGCCGATCAGCCAGGCCGAAACTTGCGGCAATGGTGGCGTGTCATCGCGGCCTTGATCGCGGCGGCGTTCTTCATGGAGGCGGTCTTCGCCGGGGCGATGCTCTCTGGCGTCGGCTGGGCGCGGAAGGCGCACGCCGCGAGCGCGGCGATATTGATCGTGTCGACGTTCGCCGCGGGCCTCGTCTGCGCGGTCACCCTGCGCCGCGTGCCGTACGGGCTGAGATTCGGCCTGACCTTGTTATCGCTGGCCGCGGTGGCCTTGGTCCAGGCTGTGCTGGGCGCCCTCTCCGGGAAAGGCGCCAACCTGATCTGGATCCATCTCCCCCTCGGCGTCGCCCTGGTCGCCCTCGCCGGGCAGACCGTGGTCGGCGCGCGCCGACTGGGCGGGGATTAGTCGCGCCGCGGCCCGCGTTGCAAGGACAACCCACCATCCGCCCGGCTTGGCGCCTGCGCCCCTAAGCCGCCGGGTTGCGGTCGTCCGGCGGGATCGCGTCGTAGGCGGTCGGCGCCGTCAGCCCCAGCCGGCCGCGCGCGGCTTCCAGCGGCTCGGCCAGCAGGCGCTCGTAGTCCTCGGCCGGCAGCCAGGCGCAGGCCTGGCCACGGCGGCTCGCCTCGCGGATCGCAGCGCGAAAGCCGCGGCCGCCGCGGCGGCCGATCGTGCGCAGAAAGGCGCCGGCGCCGATCAGGGCCCAGCCCAGTCCCTGTGTCTGCCGGTAGGAGAAGGCGACCAGGCAGACCTCGCCCAGGGTGTCGCGGCCGTAGCCTGTCAGCACGTGCCAGATGTCGTGGGTGTCGCGCATGCGGCGGCCGAACCAGGCGTACGGATGAGCCAGATCGAGCATCCCGTCGACCGCGCCTTTGCGGCTCTCCGCGGCGAGGCCGTCGGCGGAGAGGTTCTCGCGGCCCATGAAGTCGGCGTAGGCCGCGCCCACGCTGCCGGCCGGCAGGGCCTGCAGCCACGCGCGGTCCATCAGCCGCGGCGCCAGCTCGGCCCGCTCGTAGGCAAGCCGCCCGCCTTCCCGGGTCGAGAGCAGGCGCAGGTAGAGCCGCTGGCCCGCCGGCCCGTTCAGGGCCCGCATGATCTCGAACACCTGGGCGGTGTCTTCCTTGTCGGCGAACAGGCGCCCCAGCGCGGCCAGGGCCCGGCCGATGTCCCGCCGCGGCCGGACCCGTTGGCCAGCGTTGATCGAACGTGCGGCCGAGGTCATTCTGGCGCTCCTGGCTTGGAGGCGAAGATGAGCCTGCGGCGGGCGCCATTCAAGCACGGGGACTGGCCATGGACGGCCTGAGGAAGCGCTCGCTCGTGCTCGCCGGCCACGGCACGTCGCTGGCCCTGGAGCCGGAATTCTGGACCGTGCTGGAGGCGATGGCCGCGGCCAGGGGCCAGAGCCTCGCGGGAACGGTCGCGCGCATCGACGCCGGCCGCGGCGCCCGGCCGCTGGCCTCCGCCTGCCGACTCGCCGCGCTCGCGTTCGCGGCGGGGCGAACGACGGACCGTCAGTAGTGCTGCGCCGGCGGCTTCATCGTCGGCGCGGCGGCAGGCGGCGCGCGCACGTGATGGCCGCCGTCGAACACCAGCCAGGCGACGAACGCCGCGATCACCAGCATGCCCAGTCCGCCCCACAGCCAGGGCATGAGCGTCTGCTCGTCCTGCGCCTCGGCTTCGCCCTTGAGCGGGTCATCGATTTCCGGATCGGCCATTGTGGCAGGCGTCCCGACTCGGAGCTCGACGTCCGCGCCCCACCCGCGAGCTTACCGATGCCGGACGTGCGGGATCAACCTTGGCTTTCCGCCGGCGACGCCATCGCCACGTGCGGCGTTGTCAGCGAGTGGGTCAGACCGCCGCCGATGTTGACCATCAGCAGCACCACGATCGCGACGACCAGCGCCATCGCCACCGCGACGCCGGACGCCCCCAGGCCCCCTTGGTCGCCCGGTTCCATTTGCATCACACTCCGCAAGAAACGCCCCGCAGTGAGAACGGGGGCGCGCGGATGGGGTTCCGGCCGGCGCGTTTCCTGCGCGAAATGCGGCGTGCCGACTTTGACCTTAAAGTTCGGCCAGTTCGTCCCAAAGTCCTCGAGCAAGGAACCGCTGCCGGTATGCGTCCTGGTCCCGCCTTCTTCGCCGTCCTGTTCCTGGCCGCGGCCTGGTCCGCCGGCGCCCAGACCGCGCCCGACGAAGCCATGGACCATTACCAGGCCGCGCTGGCCCAGGACTGTCCGCAAAAGCAGCTGCAGCTGCTGTCGTCCCGCAACCTGCGCGACGGCCTGGAGAACTATGTCGAGGGCCTGCCGCCCGACCTGCACGACCGGCTCGAGAAAGCCGAGACCGACCGCTGCTCGACCGCCGACGGCGGCGCGGCCTGCGTGAACCAGGCCGACATCGACACCGCCGATGAGATCGGCCGCATCGACGACCTGGCGCTGTCGATCTGCGGCTCGTTCCTCCGCTGCACCGACCAGGGCGCCTGCGACTACGCGCGGTAGGTCACTGCGCATCGCCGCACCCCCTCCACCACGCCGCTGCGCGGCGCGGTCCCCCTCCCCCGTTTCGCTTCGCTACACGGGGCAGGAGCGAAGCTGCGCAACCCTGCTCCTGCCCCGCGCAGCGGGGGAGGTGGCGCTCGCTGCGCAGCAGCGAGTGACGGAGGGGGTATCTCGCCGCCACTGCTGACCTACTGCCGGCTCCGCGCCGTGCTACATATGTTCTTTCTGTGGAATCGATCCGCCCTGTGTCAGACCCCGCCGCGCCCCGCATCTCCGATCTCGCCCGCGTCCAGCCGCCCGACTACCTCGCGGGGCTGAACCCGGAGCAGCGCGCGGCGGTGGAAGCCATCGACGGGCCGGTGCTGGTGCTGGCGGGCGCCGGCACCGGCAAGACCCGGGTGCTCACCACCCGACTGGCGCACATCCTCGCCGCCGGCCGGGCGCGGCCGTGGGAGCTGCTGGCGGTCACCTTCACCAACAAGGCCGCGCGCGAGATGCGCGAGCGCATCGGCGCGATCATCGGCCCGGCGGCGGAGGGCCTGCGCTGGGTCGGCACCTTCCACTCGGTCGCCGCGCAGATCCTGCGCCGCCACGCCGAGCTGGTGGGGCTGAAGTCGAGCTACACCATCATCGACGTCGACGACCAGGAGCGGCTGATCAAGCAGCTGCTGGAGGCCGAAAACATCGACTCCAAGCGCTGGACCCCGCGCCACTTCGCCGGCCTGGTCGACCACTGGAAGAACCGCGGCTGGACCCCGGCCAAGCTGCCGGCGGCCGAGGGCGCGCATTTCGCCAACAATCGCGGCCAGAAGCTGTACGCGCTCTACCAGGACCGCCTGAGGGTGCTGAACGCCTGCGACTTCGGCGACCTCTTGCTGCACAACCTGACCATCTTCACCGAGCACGCCGACGTGCTGGCCGATTTCCACAATCGGTTCAAATACATCCTGGTCGATGAGTACCAGGACTCGAACGTCGCGCAGTACCTCTGGCTGCGGCTGCTGGCTCAGGGACGGCGCAACCTCTGCTGCGTCGGCGACGACGACCAGTCGATCTACGGCTGGCGCGGGGCCGAGGTGGACAACATCCTGCGCTTCGAGCGCGACTTCCCGGGCGCCAAGGTGGTGCGGCTGGAGCGCAACTACCGCTCGACCGCCCACATCCTCGCCGCCGCCTCGGGCCTGATCGCCGCCAACAAGGGCCGGCTCGGCAAGACGCTGTGGACCGAGGCCGAGGGCGGCCAGAAGGTGAAGGTGCGCGGGGTCTGGGACGGCGAGGCCGAGAGCCGCCTGGTCGCCGACGAGGTCGAGCGCTGGGTCAAGGAGAAGCGCCGCTATCGCGAGTGCGCGATCCTGGTGCGCGCCTCGTTCCAGATGCGGGCGTTCGAAGAACGCTTCGTGATGCTGCAGATTCCCTACCAGGTGATCGGCGGCCCGCGCTTCTTCGAGCGCGCCGAGATCCGCGACGCCCACGCGTACCTGCGGCTGGTGCAGTCGGCCGACGACGACCTGGCGTTCGAGCGGATCGTCAACACCCCCAAGCGCGGCATCGGCGACACCACGGTGCAGAAGCTGCACCAGATCGCAGCGCTGCATCCGACCCAGCTGCCGGGCGATGGCCCGCTGTTCGACCAGGCCACCGGCGAGATCGAGCCGACCAGCGCGGCCACCCACTTCCGCAGCCTCAGCGAGGCGGCGCGGGAGATCGTGCGCACCGACGAGCTGGCGGCCCGCACCCGAACCTCGCTGGCCAACTTCCTGCGCGATCTCGATCGCTGGCGCGCCGCGGCCGCGTCAGTCCCCCACCCGCGCCTGCTGGAGACGATCCTGGAGGAGAGCGGCTACACCGATGCGCTGCGGCTCGACAAAGGCCCGACCAGCCAGACCCGGCTGGAGAACCTCAAGGAGCTGGTGCAGTCGATGGCGGCGTTCGACACGCTGCAGGCCTATCTGGAGCACGTCTCGCTGGTGATGGACCTCGACCGCGAGAGCGGCGAGAACTCGGTGCAGATCATGACGCTGCACTCGGCCAAGGGGCTGGAGTTCCCGCTGGTGTTCCTGCCCGGCTGGGAGGAAGGCGTGTTCCCCAGCCAGCGCAGCATGGACGAGACCGGCGAGAAGGGGCTCGAGGAGGAGCGCCGGCTGGCCTACGTCGGCATCACCCGTGCCCGGGAAGAGGCGCGGATCTCGTTCGCCGCCAACCGCCAGGTCTACGGCCGCTGGACCAGCCAGCTGCCCAGCCGCTTCGTCGACGAGATGCCAGTGGCCAACGTCGAGGCGGCGTCGGAGACCGGCTACTACGGCGGCGGCCCAGGGATGCGCGAGGCCAACTCGCGTTGGGACGACCAGTCCAGCACCTTCGGCGCCGGCTACGCCTCCCCCGGCTGGCGCCGCGCCCAGGAGCGCAACTACCGCGGCGGCCCGGCCGGCGTGACCCAGGTGATCGAAGGCGAGGGCCGCCTGGTCGCCGTGTCCGAACCCTCCGCCACCGGCGCCTACGCGCTCGGCGACCGCGTGTTCCACATCAAGTTCGGCTACGGCGCGGTGCGCCACATCGAGGGCAACAAGCTCACCGTGATGTTCGAACAGTCCGGCGAAAAGAAGGTGATCGACTCGTTCGTCGAGCGGGCTTAGGCGAGGAGCTGCATCCTCTGCTGTCAGCAATTCCGACAGCGCGGGCGATCGACATTAACTGCGAGTGCGCGCGGCCCGCCAGAAGAGCAGCGTGATTAGTACGATCACGAGCAAGGCCGGACCCGTTACATCCATCACACGATCGGAGACTACTGCGACGGAGGGAACGAACTCGCCGACAACGGCGCCTGCTAGAGCGGATATCGCCAAAACTGACAAAAGCCCAACGAACAGCACCCATGCCCAAAAGCGTCGTGGCGCTTGTTGTCGATCGAGCCAGATCGAGTTCCAGAAACGCATGCGACCCGTTTGCAGCGCCAAGAATACTCGCGGGAGCGCGACTCCGCCAAACACAGCGAGAATCACTGCCCCGAAAATGTGGGCGTCGGCGTTCGGATTAATCGTCATGGCTATGGTTCACCGAACTTGTCGCAAGGCTGACGCTCGAATTCTACCCGAGTTTGTCGGCACCGGCTTGCTCAGGCAATTAAACGGGGGAGCAGCGTGATAGACACCGCCTTCCGCGAAGCCCGCGATCTCCTGCTAACGCTGCGCGAGGACTATGACGGCGCGCGCGGGCGGTTTCGTTGGCCGCGGCTCGATCGGTTCAACTGGGCGCTGGACTGGTTCGACGCCGAGCTGGCGCGGGGCGCGTCGGCCGGACGGACGGCGCTGCGGATCGTCGGCGAGGATGCGGCGAGCCTGAGCTTCGCCGAGCTGTCCGAGCGTTCGGACCGGGTGGCGAACGGGCTGCGTGCGCTGGGCGTGCGGCGGGACGATCGCATCCTGCTGATGCTCGGCAACTGCACGGCGCTGTGGGAGACCATGCTGGCGGCGATGAAGCTGGGCGCGGTGACCATCCCCGCCTCCATCCTGCTCACGGCCGACGACATCGCGGCCCGTGTGGCGCAGGCGAACGTGCGGTGCTGGATCACCGACGCGGCGCTGGTGCAGAAGTTCGGCGACCTCGATCTCGGCGTCACCCGCATCGCCGTCGGGGGCGCGCCGACGGGCTGGACCAACTACGCCGGCTTGCTCGCCGCCGCGCCGGGCTTCACGCCCGACGGGCCGACCGGCGCGGACGATCCGATCCTGCTCTATTTCACCTCCGGCACCACGGCGAAGCCGAAGCTGGTGATGCACAGCCACCGCAGCTACGGCGCCGGCAGCCTCTCGACCATGTACTGGCTCGGCCTGCGCCCGGGCGACACCCACCTGAACGTCTCCTCGCCCGGCTGGGCCAAGCACGCCTGGAGCTGCTTGTTCGCGCCGTGGAACGCGGGGGCGACGGTGTTCATCCCCAACCTCGGCCGGTTCAACGCGGCGGCGCTGCTGGACGTGGTCGCGGGCAGCGGCGTCACCTCGCTCTGCGCGCCGCCGACGGTGTGGCGGATGCTGATCCAGGAAGACCTGACCCGGTGGCGCACCGGCCTCGACAACGTCTGCAGCGCCGGCGAGCCGCTGAACCCCGAGGTGATCGAGGCGGTGCGCCGCGCCTGGGGCCTGACCATCCGCGACGGCTACGGCCAGACCGAGACCACGGCCCAGCTGGCGAACTCGCCCGGCCAACCGGTGCGCCCCGGCTCGGTCGGCCGGCCGCTGCCCGGCTACGACCTGGCGCTGCTGGGTCCCGACGACGTAGAAGCCGACGAGGGCGAGATCGCGGTGCGGCTGGACCCGCGCCCGGCCGGACTGATGAGTGGCTATCAAGACGAGACCGGCACGCTGCAGCCGACCGTCGGCGCGTTCTATCGCACCGGCGACGTCGCCCGCCGCGACCCCGACGGCTGGTTCACCTACGTCGGCCGCGCCGACGACGTGTTCAAGGCGTCCGACTACCGCATCAGCCCGTTCGAGCTCGAGAGCGCCCTGATCGAGCACGCGGCCGTGGCCGAGGCGGCCGTGGTCCCAGCGCCCGACCCGCTGCGACTGGCGGCGCCGAAGGCCTACATCGCGCTTGCCCCCGGCCACGCCCCTACCCGCGAGACCGCGCTGGCGGTGTTCCGGCACATCCGCGCCAGCCTGGCGCCCTACAAGCGCGTCCGGCGGATCGAATTCGCCGAACTGCCGAAGACGATCTCCGGCAAGATCCGCCGGGTCGAGCTGCGCCTGATCGAGGAACAGCGCTCTGCCGCCGGCGAGCGCGCACCGGACGAGCACCGCGAGGAGGATTTCCCCGAACTGCGCGAGTAGCGCCGCGGGTTGCGGTCAGATTGGGCCAACCCCCTCACATCATGGCCGGGCTCGTCCCGGCCATCCATGAACACCACCTTCCGACGGCGTGCATGGATTGCCCGCACTCCGCGCTGCGCGCTCCGGCCGGTAATGACGTGGGTAAGAGTCCGGGTGACCCCGAATCGTCCATCGCCGCCGATGCCCCTCACATCGAGTAGAAGAAGCGCTCCTCGGCGATCTTGCCGTCCTTCAGGCGATACAGGGCGGTCTCGTCCATCGAGGCTTTCTCGCCACTCTGCTTGTTCGTCGTGCTCATCTTGAAGCGCACGATGAAGGCGTCGCCGTGCACGTAGGGGCCCTCGACCGCCACGTCGTTGATCGCGAACGTGTTGTTCCACCACTCGCCCTTGGCCCGGACCGCCGCCTTGCCGCGGCTCTCGGCGTCGTCTCCGCCGGCCTCGACGCTGACGACGTCGTCGGCCCAGTATTTCTCGCCGGCTTCGTCGAACTTGCCCTGCTGGCAGAGCGTCACCAGGTCGTGCGCGATCTCTTGGGTGTTCATCGTGCGGCTCCCTTCGTTGTCGCAGGGGCGCCGTAGCCGACAGTTGTGACAGAAGTTGGCAGCAGCCTGTCACTAGGTCGTGAACTCAGGGCGCATAGAGGTCAGCCTCAGCCCAATAGACAGCGACCGCGAGACCCGGCCCGGCGCCCGGCGTCATCCTTCGTGTCATCCTGCACGTCCCCGCGTTTCGTCGACGACGCCACCGGCGCCATTCGACCTACGCCAGCGTGACCATCAGCCGCCGGCGTGGCGGCGCGGGGCGTGGCGCTCGCCCCATTCGCGCAGCGCCCTCAACGTCGGCCGCAACGCTTCGCCCTTGGCGGTCAGCACGTACTCGGCCCGTGGCGGGTGCTGGTCGTAGAACCGGCGCTCGATCACGCCAGCCTCCTCCAGGGTCTTCAGCCGCGCGGAGAGCGTGTTGGGGCTGATGGCGCTGAGGTTGCGCTGGAAGTCCTGGAACTTGCGCGGACCGTGCAGCACCAGGTCGCGCAGGATCAGCAGCGTCCAGCGCTCGCCGATGATGTCGAGCGCGCGCGCCACGGGACAGCGAAGGTCGAAGGGCTGGGGCATGCGAGGCGGACAGTTTCCTTCAGCGCGGCAACAAATGCAACGTCGATAGTCCATATTGCTTTAGGAGTTACTATCGGGCATGTAGTCGCGGTCTATTCAGGCGGAGGCAGACCATGAGAGCGCTCGTCAACCTGATCGTTGGGGCCGGCGCGGCGATGCTGCTGGCGCAGGCGGCGCCCGCCGCCGCGCCGCCCTACGTCGCCGCCGCCGTGGCCAACCCCGACCGGCCGGACGCCGACAGGGCGCGCGACGAGGCCCGCAAGCCGGCCGAAGTGATCGCCTTCTCGGGGATGCGGCCGGGCTGGAAGGTGGCCGACTTCATCGCCGGGACCGGCTATTTCAGCCGCATCTTCTCCGGCGTCGTCGGCCCCAAGGGCCACGTCTACGCCTACTACCCCGCCGAGCTGAAGAACTTCGTCAAGACGCCGACCCCGGCCGACGGGACGACCCCGTTCGAGAAGTTCGCCAACGTGACGGCGGTGGTGACGCCGGTGAACGACTTCGCCGCGCCGGAGCAGCTCGACATGGTCTGGCTGTCCGACAACTACCACGACCTGCACGACCCGTTCTTCGCCCCCGCTGACCTCGCCAAGGTCAACGAGGCGGTGTTCAACGCCCTGAAGCGCGGCGGCGTCTACCTGGTGCTGGATCATGCCGCCGAGGCCGGCTCGGGCCTGCGCGACACCAACACGCGCCACCGCATCGACAAGCAGGCCGTCGAGCGCGAGGTCGAAGCCGCGGGCTTCAAACTGGTGCGCGAGAGCCAGGTGTTGCGCAATCCGGCCGACGACCATCTGAGCCCGATCTTCGCGCCGACGATCCGCGGCCATACCGACCAGTTCGTGTTGCAGTTCCGCAAGCCCTGACCGTCTGGCGCCGGGAGACGACCTCATGCAGACCATGACCTTGCCGGTCGTCTCCGCGATCGCCGCTGGCGTGCTGATCATCGGGCAGATGGCCCTGATGCTTGCCGTCGCCCGCGTCCGGCGCAGCGCGCGCCAGTCGCTGGGTGACGGGTCAGACCCCGCGCTGCTGCGCGTCGCGCGTCGCCACGGCAACTACGCCGAGAACGCCGCCATCTTCGTCGCGAGCCTTGCCCTGCTGGAGACGATGGGTGCTGTCCGACCCTTCGTCGCCGGACTCGCGACGCTTCTTATCCTTGGCCGAATCCTGCACGCGATCGGCCTTTCGCTGGAAAAGACCGTGAACCCGTGGCGCGTCACCGGCGTCGTCGCCACGGTCGCCGCCGGCGTGACCGTCGGCGTACGGCTGATGTGGCTGGCGGTCGGCCCGCCTCTAGCTGACGACGGCCAAGGTTCGCGCTAGGATCGCGCCGCGGCGGCGGAGGCGATCATGCGGCGATGGGGCGCGACGGCGACCGGGTGGCTCGCGTTGGGAACGCTGCTGGCCGCCCTCGGCGGGTGCGTCAGCTACCACCAGGAAACCGCCGCGCTGCGGATGGCGCGCCCGACCGGGGAAGCTCCGGCGCTGGCGGCCTACGCGGCCGCAGCGCCCGCGTACCCATCGGTCGGCGGCGACATCCTGAAGGACACCTCGCCGCGCTCGGCCGCGGCCTACGACGCCACCAGCGGCGATCGCGTGCCGCCGCCCCCCGTCGGCCGTTAGCCATGGGCCCGCTTTCGCCCGATCACCTGCAGCTGGCCAAGCAGATCATCCGCCGCGCGGCCGAGGTCGGGCCCACCGGCGGCGGCTAGAGCGGGTTGAGATCAGGTGGCTTCCGCTCGTCACCCCGGCCGAGCGGAGCGAGAGCCGGGGCCGGAGGCGCCGCCACCGAGCTGGATATAGCATAAGCGCCGGACGGTCCGGCCCCGGATCGGCCTTGCCGGCCGTCCGGGGTGACGAGTGAATCGATTCGACCTCAACCCAACGCGCTCTAGCTCTTGATCTCGATCCGCGTCCGCTGCGGCGCGGCCTCCGGGTTCTTCGGCAGGGTGATCTTCAGCAGGCCGTCCTTGAACTGCGCCGTGATCCGGGCGCGGTCGACGTCCGGCGGCAGCGGGAAGGCCCGTTCGAAGCGGCCGTAGCGGCGCTCGCTGATCCGGTAGGCGGCCGAGGCGTCGTCGCTGGCCTCGCTCTTGTGGCCGCAGACCACCAGCGCGTCGTCGCTGATCGACAGGTCGACATCCTCGCGGCTGAGCCCCGGCAGTTCGATCGCGAGCAGGTGCGCGCCTTCGGTCTCCTGCAGGTCCGCCGGCGGCAGGCCGAACAGGCTGGCGGGGCTGAGGCGACCGATCGGCTGGAACGAATGGGCGCCTGGCGTGGCGCGGAAGCCGAACGTGTTGCGGAACAGATCGTCGAACATCCGGCTCATGTCGTACTGCATGGCCAGGAACGGATCGACCGCCTGGCGCCAGGCGTCCGCCATATGACGGCCCGCGGTGCGGCCCTGTTCGGCCATCTGCCGACCGCCCTCGGCGATCGTCTGCGCGGCCTGGGCGATGTCGGCCGGGGCTCGCCCGGCGGCGCCCGGCTGGGCTTTGGGCTGCTCGAAGCTGCGTGGTTCGGCGCTGGCGCCGGGTGACGCGTTCGGCTTCACACGGGCTTCCTCGCCCGTGGGAGTGGGTTGAGGTTCGGCCATGACCGACATCTCCTGTTGGATTGTATCGCTGGATCGGGCGCGACATCGCCCCCGCACCGTTTCGACCGCCGGGCGGCCGGCCAGGTTCCCCCGTGGCGGATCAAGTTTTCATGACGCCGCCGGGCGCCTCGCCAGCCGGCGACGGAGCGGCTAGACGGGCGCGCCATGCCCGATGTGAATCTGCAGATCACCGCCCGCGGCCCGAGGGCCGAGGCGGAGGCGGCGGCGGCCGCCATCGACGCCGACCCCAGGCTCGAGGCCAGCGCCTATGCGATCCTGGAGGAGGACGAGGCCAGGGACCTCTGGCGGATCGACGTCTATCCGGTCTCCGACGAAGAGGCCGAGGCGCTCGTCGGCCTGCTGACGGCCAGGTCGGCGCTGCAGGTCGCTTCTCAGCCGCTGGCGGACGCCGACTGGCTGGCCCTCGCCCTCTCCGGCCTGCCGCCGGTGAAAGCCGGGCGCTTCTTCGTTTACGGCGCGCACGACCGCGGCCGCATCCCGGCGAACGCCGTGGGCCTCAGGATCGAGGCCGGCGCGGCGTTCGGCACCGGCCACCACGGCACCACGACCGGCTGCCTGGTCGCCTACGATGGGCTGCTTAAGGCCCGCCGTTTCGCCAGGGTGCTGGACGTAGGGACCGGCACCGGCGTGCTCGCGATCGCCGCGGCCCGCACCGGCAGCCGCCGCGTGGTCGGGACCGACATCGACGCGGTGTCGGTCCGCATCGCTCGCGAGAACGCCCGCCTGAATCAGGCCCGCGCCCGCTTCGTTCGCGCCGACGGCCTGGCGCACCGCAGCGTCGCCGCGAACGCGCCTTACGATCTCGTGTTCGCCAACATCCTCGCCCGCCCCCTGGTGCGGCTCTCGCCGCAGATCCGGCACGCGCTGAAATCCGGCGGCGTCGCTATCCTCTCCGGCCTGCTGCGCAGCCAGCAACGCTTCGTCCTCGCGGCCTATCTCAGCCGGGGGTTTCGCCTGCAGCGCCGCGTCTTGCGCGACGCCTGGGCGACGCTGGTGCTGGCGCGGCGCTAGCGCCGACCGGAACTGGCGGGGACAGGGGGCGTTTCGAACCTGACACCCATTCAGAGGCGACCAGCATGTCCAACTCCGATCCAAACCTCGATCCCCGCATCCCCTCGCGCCGCGACCCGCCGTCGAATGCTGGCTGGTTCGCCGCCGCGGCCGTCGCCGTGGTGGCCATCGTCGCGGTGGCCTACATCGCCACGCGCTCCAACCAGCCGACCCCCGACCAGCAGGCTGCGCTCCAGAGCCAGGTCGCCGGCGCTCAGACCACCCAGGCCGCGCAGGACGCGACCGTCGCGGCGCAGTCGGCCGCACAGTCCGCGGCCCAGACCCAGCAGACCGCCGCCGACCAGGCTGCGCAGGCGCGGGCCCAGGCCGCGGCCACCGCCGCCGATCGCCAGGCGGCGAGCGCGGAGCAATCGAGCCGCGACGCGTCGGCCACGGCCCCGCAATCCAGCCAGCCGCCGCCGTCGCAACCGTGAGGGCGCTTTGCAGGAAGGGGTCGGCGGGCCTAAATCCCCGGCATGCGTCAGACCTTCGATGAAACCACCGACCCTTCCTTCGGGCGCCAGCATGCGCCGCTGATCCGCGCCGCCATGGCCGAGCAGGGCCTGGACGGCTTCGTGATCCCGCACGAGGACGAACACCAGAACGAGTACCTGCCGGCCGCCAACGACCGGCTGGCCTGGGCCACCGGCTTCACCGGTTCGGCCGGAGCGGCGGTGCTGCTGAAGGACAAGGCTGCGCTGTTCGTCGATGGCCGCTACACCCTGCAGGCGCGCGACCAGGTCGACACCGGCCTGTTCGAGATCCGCGACCTGGTCGAGGGCGGCGTGCCGGCCTACCTGCAGAGCGAGGCCAGGGCCGGCTGGACCATCGGCTACGATCCCAAGCTGCACAGCCCCGAGGCTCTGGAGCGGCTGAAGTCCGCGGCCGCCAAGGCCGGCGCGGCGCTGAAGCCGGTGGCCCCGAACCCGCTCGACGCCGCCTGGGCGGGCGCACGGCCGGCGCAGCCGCAGGCCCCGGTGACGCCGCATCCCACCGAGTTCTCCGGCGAGGACTCGGCCGCCAAGCGCGAGCGGGTCGGCAAGAGCCTGACCGCGCAGGGCGCGGACGCGGCGCTGATCACATCGCCGGCGTCATCGGCCTGGCTGTTCAACATCCGCGGCGGCGACGTGATCCGCTCGCCGCTGCCGATCTCGCAGGCGATCCTCGCCGCCGACGGCAGCGCGCGGCTGTTCCTCGATCCGGCCAAGGTGACGCCGGACCTGCCTGCGTGGCTCGGCAACGGCGTGACGCTGGAGCCGCCGGAGGCGCTGGCGCGCGCGCTGGCGGACCTCTCCGGTCAGCGGGTGCTGGTCGACGCCAGCCAGTCGTCGGCCTGGTTCTTCGAGGCGCTGGAGCGCGCCGGCGCCCAGGTGGTGCGCGGACCCGACCCCACCGCCCTGCCTCGCGCCTGCAAGAACCCGGTCGAGATCGAAGGCGCGCGCCGGGCCCACATCCGCGACGGCGCGGCGCTCGCGCACTTCCTGCACTGGGTCGCGACCGACGCCGCGGCGTCCCTGCCCAGCGAGCTCGACGTGGTGGCCAAGCTGGAGGGCTTCCGCGAAGCCACCGGCGCGCTGAAGGACCTCTCGTTCGACACCATCGCCGGCGCGGCCGGCAATGGCGCGATCGTGCACTACAGGCCGACGAAGCGGCTGGCCAAGACGCTGGAACTGGGCTCGCTGCTGCTGGTCAACTCAGGCGCGCAGTACCTCGACGGCACCACCGACGTCACCCGCACCCTCGCCATCGGGACCCCGACCGAGGAGATGCGGCAGCGCTTCACCCTGGTGCTGAAGGGCCACCTGGCGCTGGGTCGGGTGCGCTTTCCGGCCGGCACCACCGGCTCGGCGCTGGATGCGCTAGCCAGGGTTCCGCTGTGGGCCGCTGGGCTGGACTTCGACCACGGCACCGGCCACGGCGTCGGCTCCTACCTCGGCGTGCACGAAGGGCCGCAGCGAATCTCGAAGCTGCCCAACAGCGTGGCGCTGCGCCCCGGCATGATCGTCTCGAACGAGCCCGGCTACTACAAGGAAGGCGGCTACGGCATCCGCATCGAGAACCTGCAGGTAGTGACCGAGCCCGCCCCGATCGCCGGCGGCGAGCGGCCGATGCTGGGCTTCGAGACCCTGACCCTGGCGCCGATCGACCGCGCGCTGATCGTCAAGGAAATGCTGAGCGCGGAGGACCTGGCGCAGATCGACGCCTACCACGCACGCGTGCTGGCGGTGATCGGCCCGTCGGTCGAGCCAGATGTGCGGGCCTGGCTGGAGCAGGTCTGCGCGCCGCTTTAGCGGGTCAAGGCCGGCCAGCAGCGTAACCCCTCACCTTCCCTCGATGCTGACGCATCGCGGGCCCCTCCCTCTCCCTTTGGGAGAGGTGAAAAGGATCACGCCAGCGTCTTCCACCTCTCCCGGAGGGAGAGGGAGGGGCCCGACCGCGAAGCGGTTGGGAGGGTGAGGGGTTACGCCGCCAGCGGTCTTCGGACCCGGTCGCGAACTAGGTCCAATCGACATTCAGGATTCTCAGCGCGGGTGAGCGCTGATTTATTCCGTTCCGCTCGATTGATTCGGAGGCGGAGCGGATGGTCAAGCGTTACGAGCTGAACGAGGCGCAGTGGCGCCGGATCGAGGGTTTGTTGGCGGGCAAGTCAGGCGACCCTGGGCGGACTGGGGCGGACAACCGCCTGTTCGTCGATGCGGTGCTCTGGGTGCTGCGCAGCGGAGCGCGCTGGAGCGATCTTCCTGAGCGGTACGGCAAGTGGAAGAGCGTGCACAAACGCTTCACCCGCTGGGCCAAGGCCGGCGTCTGGGAGCGCATCTTCGAGAGCCTTACCGGCGATCCCGACAACCGGTACCTGATGCTCGACACCACCTTGGTCAGGGCCCACCAGCAGGCGGCCACCGGAAAAGGGGGGCCCAAAATCAGGCTCTGGGGCGTTCCCGAGGAGGACTGACCACCAAGATCCACGCCGTCACCGACGCGCAAGGACGGCCGCTTCGCTTCATCCTCACCGGCGGCGAGGCCCACGACATCACCACCGCCCCGCGGCTGCTTGGCGGGCTCAAAACCGGCGGCGTCCTCGCCGACCGGGCCTACGACAGCAACGCCTTGCGCGACATCATCGCCGCCGCCGAAGCCGAAGCGATCATCCCTTCCACACGCAGCCGCAAGGTCGTCATCCCACATGACCAGGTCGCCTACAAACTCAGGAACCGGATTGAGCGCTTCTTCAACAAGCTCAAGCACTTCCGGCATATCGCCACGCGCTACGACCGCCGCGCCATCCACTTCCTGGCCGCCATACAGCTCGCCAGCTCACTCATCTGGATGCGATGAATGTCGAGTTCAGCCTAGTCGGCCGAGCCGTAGACCAGGACGTCCACCGAGGACGAGCCGGCGCCGCCGGCCAGCGCATCGGCGAAGATCGTTAGCTTGGTGCCCGGCACCTCGTAGACGCGGCTGACCTGGCCGTGGGGCTGCAAGGTGATCGTGTCGAGCTGCGCGACCAGTTCGTTGCCTTCGGTGTTGGTGATGCGGATCACGACCGGCCCGGCCGAGCCGACCCGCTCGTCCGCCACGACGCGGATCCGCTCGTAGTTGTGAACGTCCACCGCGCCTAGGGTCTTCGACTGCCCAGCGGGGATGCTCACCGCGCCCGGCGGCGTACGAAAGGCTAATGTCGTCGACATTCTCGTCGCTCCTTGAGTGGTCGGGTTTCAGCGAAACCTACGGGTTGGAACTTGACGCAACGCCCCCCGAACTGACGCAAACAAGGCAACACCCTATGAGTGTTTCCCGACGGGTAACCTATTAGATGGTGTAGGTTGTCGCAACTCAGCAAGACGCGCGGACGCGGTTCGCGCAGGACACGAAACCGTGCGATTGCGCGGGGAAAAGCGGGCCGACAGCCCGTTCAGATACGGCGGAATTCCAGGTTTCGGGTGCGCGAGGTGCAGAGGCGGAAGCCGGAGGCGGCGCCGTTCTCCAGGTCCAGGCTGATCGCGTAGCGAAACTGGGCGAGCAGGGACTGCGGCTTGGCGTATCCAACGCGCGCGGAAAGCGGGATCAGCGGCGCCGTCAGCTCGCCAAGGCCGTCCGAGGTGCGGATCGTCAGCGCGCCCCCGTCCGCGGCGATGGTCGCGGTGGCGTCGGCGTCGGGGCTGAAGTAGCGGCCGACCGCCGCCGCGCAGAACGCCGCGGAGTCGGCGGCGTCGGCCTGGAGCCGCTCGTACTGGGCCGCGCCAGGGCCGAAGGCGATGGTCAGCGCTTCGCCCGGGCCAGGCGTCACTTCGATCTCGCCGATGCCGCTGGCCGGCGCCACCAGCCGCCCATCTGAGGTACGCTCCAATGGCTGCCCAACGCCCCCCATCGCCTGGGCCAGCGCAAGCGCGCCCAGTTGGTCACGCAGGCTGTAGACCATGCCGGTCTCGGGCGACCACCAATCGCCGAGCCACGGCCGGTAATCCTCGGCCGCGACCTTCGAGGGTTCCGGCCCGACCCGGCCGGCGAGGACGATATCCACCACGCGCAAGGAAAGCTCCGGCAGATTTGCCTCCCGCGCACCGTTGGCCATCAGGAATACGTCGAGCCCATCGTCCGGCAGCAGCAGCATCTGGGCGGTGCCGCCGGCGACACCCCCGGAGTGGTGGAGGATCCTCAGGCCACGGTGCTCGCCGAGCAGCAGCCCTAGCGCGTAGTCGCCAAGCTTGCTGTCGGCGTAGAGCGGCCGCTCGGTAAGCTGGGTCCAGGTCGCGGGCGAGCCGAAGCGATCGCGACTCCTGAGGTGCGCCATCCAGCGCAGCATGTCGTCGACCGTGGAGATGATCGCGCCTTCGCCGCGCAACTCCTCGCTCCAGACCATGCCCCGCCGCCAGCGGCCGCCGCGCCGCGGCAGGTGGAACGTCGCGACGCCGGGCGAGATGTCGTGATCGGACGGGACCGAGGCGGTGTCCGGCATGCCGACCGCGTCGAGCAGCCGCGTCTTGATCTGGTCCTCGAATGGCGCGCCGCCGACCCGCTCCAGCGCCAGCGAGACCAGGTTGTAGCCCCCGTTGTTGTAGATCATCGCCTCCCCCGGCGCGAAGTTGCGCCCGCTCTGGCGTGCCTGCGCCCGCAGCACCAGGCCGAGCGGCGGCATGCTGAGCCCATGGCTGATGAAGCCCAGATCGAGGTAGCAGCGCGAGCCGCCGCGGTGCTGCAGAAGTTGGCGCGCGGTCGGGTCGCCGCCAGGGCCGGCGAGCTCCGGCAGGTAGCTGCGGATGGGAACGTCGAGATCGAACTTGCCATCCTCGGCGAGCAGCAGGGCCAGAAGCGCGGTGAAGTGCTTGCTGATCGAGCCGATGCGCATGCGGGTGGTCGGCGTGTTGGCCACGCCGTGCTCCAGGCTCGCCATGCCGAAGGCACGGCGGTAGATCAGCCGCGCGTCCTTGACGATGCCGACCACGAGGCCCGGCTCATCGGTGCGGTTCCAGGGCGCGAACAGCGCGTCAAGTTGCTCGGGCAGGCTTTGGGAGGCCGTTTTGGCGGCGGCGGCTTCGTCGGCTGGCATGGCGCGCCCTCGATTGCGTATCTTCACCCAACTGTGCCCCGCGACAGCGCCGGCGCAAAGATGGCGAGCGAGCAGAACTTGGCCCAGACCCACGCAGATGTCCTCGTCATCGGCGCCGGCATTGCCGGCGCTTCGGCCGCCTTCGAGCTGGCCGCGGACGCCGAGGTGATCCTGCTGGAGCGCGAGGCGCGGCCCGGCGTACACTCGACCGGGCGTTCGGCGGCGCTGTTTTCGGAGACCTATGGCAACGCCGCGGTGCGGGCCCTCAGCCGCGCCAGCCGCGTGTTCCTGGCGACGCCGCCCGACGGATTCTGCGACACGCCGATCCTGCGACCCCGCGGCGCTCTGTTCGTCGCCGGCGAGGGCCAGCGGCCGCTGCTGGAGGCGCAGGCTGCGGAGGAGCCCAGCGCCTACGTCCATCTAACCGGCGAAGAGGTCCGGGCCCGCGTCCCGATCCTGCGGCCCGAGACCACCGCTGCCGGGCTCTACGAGGCGGGCGCGATGGATATCGACGTCGATGCGCTGCACCAGGGCTTCCTGCGCGGTCTGCGGCGGCGCGGAGGACGCGTGGTGACCGACGCCGGCGTAACGGGCCTGCAGCGCGACGCGGCGCTCTGGGTCGCCGAAACGGCGGCGGGCGCGTTCGCCGCGCCGGTGGCGGTGAACGCGGCCGGCGCCTGGGCCGACCAGGTGGCGACGCTGGCCGGGCTGGACGAGCTCGGTTTGCAGCCGAAGCGGCGTACGGCGGCGCTGGTCGACGGCCCCGACGTCGACTTCGCCGCCTGGCCGCTGGTGATCGACGCCGCCGAGTCCTGGTACTTCAAGCCCGACGCCGGACGGCTGCTGATCTCCCCAGCCGACGAGACCAATTGCGCACCGTGCGACGCCCAGCCGGAGGATCTCGACGTCGCAATCGCGGCCGACCGCATCGAAACCGCCACCACGCTGCAGATCCGCCGCGCGCGCCACCGCTGGGCGGGCCTGCGCACCTTCGCGCCGGACCGCACCCCGGTATGCGGCTTCGATCGCCGCGCCGAGGGGTTTTTCTGGCTGGCCGGACAAGGCGGTTACGGCATCCAGACCTCGCCGGCGCTGGCGCGCCTGACGGCGCAGCTGGTGCTGAATTCTGCGTCCCCTTCGGGTGCGGAGGCGCTGTCGCCGGCGCGGCTGTTGACTCCGTAAACGCCGCCGCACCCCGCTCTTCCCCGCGAAAGCGGGGATCCAGGCTTTTTCTGAAACCTGCGGCGCTCGACGACAAAACGCCTGGGTCCCCGCTTTCGCGGGGAAGAGCGGGAAGGAAGACCAACTCCTACTTAGGGCCGTTCCACCTTCGGCCAATAGGGCGCCTTGAAGCGCTGGTAGGGGATGTTGGCGAAGTCGGCGCGGATGGCGCCGGGGGTGTCGACGTAGACGGTGTCGGTGGCGATCGGGTCGAAGCCGGCGCGGAAGTGGTTGGTCGACTTCACCACCAGAACCCGCAGCGTCGCCGGGTCGAGCCCGAGCGCGGTGAAGGCGGTCGGATGGAAGCACTGGGTGCGCTGGGAGGCGAGGATGAAGTGGACGCCCGCCACCTCGATCCACGCCGCGTCGCCCAGCCCGACCAGGCCGGAGAGCCCGACCTGGGTCGCGTTGCGGGCGAGACCCCGCACCGTGGCCTGCACGTCGAGCGGATCGCCGGATGCGGGGCCGAGCTTGCCGCCGATCCTGAGGTCGATCTCGGCCCCGACGCCGACCTCGTGGCAGAACGCGACAGCCTGCGGGTCGTAGAACAGAGCCAGCCCGACGTCGGTCAGGCCGCGCTGCAGGACCGCGCGGGCCACGAAGGTGGAGTCCGCCGGCGCGCCGCCACCGGCGTTGTCGGCGATATCGGCGACCACCAGCGGCCCGAGGTTCACAGCGGCCATGCGTTCCAGCGCCGCATCGAGCGAGAGTTGCTGGATCTGGGTCTCGTGCCGCAGGTCCCAGATCTCCTGGCCGAGCCGGCCGGCTTCCGCAGCGGCCCTGGCGACATCGCCGTCCGCATAGACCAGCATCTTCGCGCCCGTCACCGGCGTATCGCCCCAGGGAAAGCCATGCACGAACGAGATCGACAGGATCCCATCCTGCCCCTCGCGCGCCAGCATCCGGTCGACGAAGCCGCGCATTGGCTCGCTCTGGGTTGGCCAGAACGAGACCATCCGGCAATCGTGCACGGCCGGGACCGGGTCGATCTCGCCGCGCAGAACGCCCAAACACAGGCGCCAGGCGTCGCCGATCCGTTCCACGCCGTCGATGTGCGGGTACTCCTTCTGGAAGCAGAGCACCGTGGCCTTTTCCAGCATGGGCGCCGTCAGGTGGGCGTGCGGGTCCAGCACCACCCCGATCGGCGTATCCGGCCCGACCAACGCGCGCACCAGGGTGAGGATCTCGCCCTCGCAGTCCCAGCAGCGCTGCGAGATCATCGCCCCGTGCAGGAAGAGCACCACCATGTCGACCGGCATGGCCGCGCGCAGATCGTCCAGCAGGACGTCGCGGAGCCGCTCGTAGACCGCCTGGACCGTGGGGCCGGCTGGCTGAGCGAACGCGAACAGGCCGGGCGTGACGACGCCGCCTTCCGCCGTCGCCAGGTCGCGCAGCGCGCGAGCCATCTCGCCATACATGCCGCGGTCGCGGAACACCGCCTCGCCTCGGCGCTGGCCCAGCGCGAACGCCGCCTCGGCGGTGGGTATCGACGAAAACGAGTTGGTCTCGGTGGCGAGCGCGGCGAAGAAGACGTTCATCGCTGTCGGCGCCCGCGTCAACCGATCAGCTCCAGCCGCTCGAGGCCGCGGAAGAACGGCAGCATGCGCCACGTTGGCGCCTCGTCCGGATCGGCCAGGCGAAGATTCGGGAACCGCTCGAACAGTCGCACCAGCGCCACCTGCGCCTCCAGCCGGGCCAGCGGGGCGCCGATGCAGATGTGGGCGCCGCCGCCGAACGAGACGTGCGGCTTGTGCGGGCGGCTGACGTCGAACCGGTCCGGATCGTCGAACACCGCCGGGTCGCGGTTGGCGGCGCGCAGGAAGAAGTTCAGCGGCTGCTTCTGCTTCACCGGACAGCCGCTGATCTCCATGTCGCGCGAGGCGATGCGTCCGGTGATGTCCACCGGCGGTTCGTAGCGCAGGGCCTCCTCGACCACCGCGTTGATGATGCCTGGATCGGCCTTCAGCTTGGCGAGCTCGGCCGGATTGAGCAGCAGGAGCCGCACCGCGTTGCCGATCAGGTCGGTGGTGGTGAGGTTGCCGCCGATCAGCAGCGCCGAGAGGTTGATCCGCAGCTCGATGTCGCTGACCGCCAGGCCGGCGGTCTGCTGGCGCACCATGTCGCTGATCAGGTCGTCCTGAGGGTCCGCCCGCTTCTCCTCGATCAGGCGGGTGAAGTAGTCGTTCAGCGCCTCGCTGCTCTGCTCCATCACCTGGGTCTGCTCGGGCGTGCGGAACGGATTGAAGGTCTGGATGATGCCTTCCGACCAGGTCCGGAACTCGACCAGGCGCGAGCCGTCGACGCCGAGGATGCAGGCGATCACGTCGATCGGCACCGGCACGCAGAACCTGCTCATCAGGTCGAACGGGCCCGAGGTGTCGATCCGGTCCAGCGTCTCGGCGACGATCCGCTCGACCTCGGGCTTGAACTTGGCGACGCGGGCGTAGAGCGCCTGCGCCAGCGGCTGGCGGATGCGGGCGTGATCGGGATCGTCGAGGTCGAGGATGCTGGAGGCCTCGCTGCGCACGCCGCTTTGGATCTGGGCCAGGGCTTCTTCGCCCAGTCGGCGCCTCAGCGCCTCGACATCGCCCTTCAGGCCATCGCGCCACAGCGTGCGGTCTGACACCAGCGGACGGATGTCGTTGTAGCGGGTGAGCACCAGGGCCCCCATCAGGTCGTCGTGGAAGATCGGGCAGCGCTCGCGCACCTCGGCCAGCAGGGCGTAGGGGTCCTCGCGGAACTGCGGATTGTACGGCGTCAGCTCGGCGATGGTGGGGGCGGCGGGGGAGTTGTCGTCGGCCATGGCGCGGACCCTGATAGCGCTGGTGATCGGGCCAATCTAAACGATGTTAGGGAAGGCGGCCAGACCGCCCGGACGGCAAGCGCGGTCAAGACGCGGGCGCGGCGAGCGGCGATGGTGGCGGCCAGCCACGGAGCCGCCGCCATGACACCCGAGATCCGCGCCTTCTACCTTCAGCCAGCCCGGATGACCGCGCTGCCACCCGGGACCTCGGACCAGCCGCGGGACGTGGCGGGCGTCTTCGCCATGGTCCAGGGCCTGATGATGCATCAGTTCTGGAGCCAGGCTTACGGCGAGACGCTTACCGATGCCCGCATCGCCCAGGTCCACGCCCGGTCCGCTGCGCGCATGCTGGACCTGGCGCGCGAACTCGACCCGGCGCCGCTCACCACGGCCCGGCCGCCGGCGCGGCGGGTGATCGGCGTCTGCCGGCACTTCTCGGTCCTCGCGTCGGCGCTGCTGCGCCGCCAGGGTGTGCCCGCCCGCGCCCGCTGCGGATTCGGCCTCTACTTCGACGGCACGCCGGTCGACCACTGGGTCGTCGAGTACTGGGACGCGGCCAGCGGCGCCTGGCGGCTGGGCGATGCGCAGCTGGATGCGGTGCAGATGGGCGCGCTGAAGCCGGGCTTCGATCCGCTCGACACGCCCCGCGACCAGTTTCTGGTCGGCGGCGAGGCCTGGCGGCGCTGCCGCGCCGGCAAGGCCGACCCGATGACGTTCGGCATCATGGACATGCACGGCCTGTGGTTCGTCGCCGGCAACCTGGTGCGCGACATCGCCGCGCTGAACAACATGGAGCTGCTGCCCTGGGACGTCTGGGGCCTGATGCCTCAGCCGGACGAAATCCTGAGCGAGGGCGCGCTGGCCCAGCTCGACCGCGCCGCCGCCATCAGCCTCGCCCCAGACGCCCGCTTTGACGACCTGCGCGCGCTCTATGCCGACGAGGAATGGCGCGTGCCAGGGCAGGTAATGAACGCTGTCTTGCAGCGGGTTGAGGCCGTGTAGCTGGGTGAAACCGCCCCTCACGTCATTGCCGGCTGGAGCGCGAAGCGCGGAATGCCGGCAACGCGCTTTCACCGGCCCTTGCCAATCCGAACAAAAAGTGAACATTGGGCCTTCATGGGGAAGAAGGCCGCGACCGCGCTGCAGGAATCGCCGCTCAGGGCGGACGAGTGGTGGTCCGCGTCGTCGAAGGTGGCGGCGCCGCATCATTTCGGCCACCGCGAGCGGCTGCGGCATCGCGCGGCGCAGGGCCTGGGCGCCCTGCCCGACTACGAGCTCTTGGAGCTGTTCCTGTTCCGCAGCCTGCCGCAGGGCGACGTCAAGCCGCTGGCCAAGGCGCTGCTGGAGCGGTTCGGCGGGCTGGGCGGCGTGCTGGGCGCGCCGGTGGAGGCGCTGAAGACGGTCAAGGGCGTCGGCGCCTCGGTGGCGCTGGACCTGAAGCTGCTGCAGGAGGCGGCGCTGCGGGTCGGCAGGGCGGAAGTGTCGAAGCGGCCAGTGATCTCGTCGTGGAGCGCGCTGCTGGCCTACGCCAAAGCCGCCCTGGCGCACGCGCCGCGCGAGCAGTTCCGGGTGCTGTTCCTCGACAAGAAGAACCAGCTGATCGTCGACGAGGTGATGAACGAGGGCACCGTCGACCACGCCCCGGTCTATCCGCGCGAGGTGGCGCGGCGGGCGCTGGAACTGTCGGCCAGCGCGGTGATCCTGGTGCACAACCACCCCTCGGGCGATCCGACCCCTTCGGCGGCCGATATCGACATGACCCGCCAGGTGGTGGAGGCCGGCCGGGCGCTGAAGATCGCCGTGCACGACCACCTGGTGGTCGGCCGCGAGGGCGTCGCCAGCTTCAAGGCGCTGGGCCTGATCTGAGCGCCGCCGATCAGGCGGCCGCCCGGGCGGGCTGCGGCCGGCAGGCGTCGGCGCGCGAGACCAGATCGGCGACGATCGACGTGAGCCAGGACGTGAAGGCCACGACGCGGCGGTCGTCCCGCCGATCGGCCCGGCGCGCGAGGTAGATCGTCTCGCCGGCGACCCGGCAGGCCGGCGCGAGCGCGCGCAGCCGGCGCGGGCCCGATCGCCGCGCCAGGATCAGCGGATAGGGCGCCAGCGCCACGCCGACGCCCTGCTCGGCGGCGTCGAGCGCCGCCGCGACGCTGTCGACCCACAGCTCGGACACGGCGCGTCCGCTGGCGCCGGCGCTCGCCAGCCAGGCGTTCCAGGCATTGGGTTCGCGCCGCACGTGGATCAGCCGCTGGCGCAGCAACTGGTCCGGATCGTCCAGGTCCCGCACCGGGCGTGTCGGCGCGGCCACCGGCGTCGGTCGGACCTCCAGCAGCGGCAGCAGGCGCATGTCGCCCGCACCGGCGCGGCCCAGCTGGATGGTGACGTCGGCCTCGACCGGTTCCGCGCCCGGCTCGCCCGCGCCATTGTCGAGCGACAGCCGCCAGCTCGGGTGCAGCGCCTCGAACTCCGCCAGCCGCGCAAACAGCAACGTGTGCGCGACGCCGGGCGCGACGCTGACGCGCAGACGGTCGCGCGCCATGCCGCGCCGCATCAGCAGCCGGCGGCTGGCGCGGTCCAGTTGCAGCAGTCCCGCGCGTACATCAGCCAGCAACAGCTCGCCCTCGGCGGTGAGGCTGACGGCGCGGCCCTCGCGCACGAACAGGCGCTCGCCGAAGTAGCGCTCCAGCCCGCGGATCTGGTGGCTGATCGCCGAGGGCGTCACCGCCAGTTCGGCGGCGGCGCGCTGGAAACTGCGGTGGCAGGCGGCACGCTCGAACGCCTGCAGGGCGGAGAGCGGCGGCGTCGCGCGGACGGGAAGTGGCATGGCGTCGGCGCTGGAATAGGTCATGCGCGCTCCATGCCGCACGGCGCATGCCAAAGCATGTATCGGGCGATACAAGCCGCGCGACGGCGAGGATCAGCAGCATGCCCCAAGAAGATTTGCCCAGACGCGCGACCGAGCCGCTCGACCAGGCGCTGATGGCGCCGGTGCGCCGCTGGCTGCACCTGGGCGCGCGCCGCAGCCTGGCAGCGGGCCAGACCTTCCTGCGCCCCGGCCAGTGGGTGGAGGCGTTCGCCTATGTGGAGAGCGGCCTGCTGCAGTCGGTGTTGCTGAAGCCCGACGGCCAGCACGCCATCGTCGAGCGGATCGGGCCGGGATCGACCTGCGCCGAAGGACCTTGCCTGCACCAGCAGCCCTACACCGTCGAGATGGATGCGGTGGAGCCGACCCAGCTGGTGCTGTTCGACCGTGCGCTGATGCTGTCGCTGTTCGCCAAGGACCCGGAGTTCGCGATCAGCCTGGCGACGATCATCGCGCTGAAATACCGCGGCCTGCTGCTGCGCTTCGACGCCCTCACCGGCGGCCGGCCCGCGCAGCGGCTGCTCGAGCTGTTCGAACGGATCGGGCGGATGGGCGGCGAACGCGACGCCCGTGGCCTGCGGATCGACACGGTGCTGACCCATGCCGACATGGCGGCGATGACCGGCCTGTCGCGCGTCACCGTCACCCGCAGCCTCGCGCGACTGCGGCGGCAGAAGAGGATCGAACGCGACGGCCGCGGCTACCGGCTGTTGTCGCCGCAGGCGCCGACCGCCCCCGACCGGCGACCGCCGCGGCCGCCTCAGGCGACCGCGGCGATGGCCGCGAGGACGAAGATGGAGAGGCCAAACCAGAGGCTCATGCCGACAACTCGAGGCGGCCGCTCGCCGCGGGCCTTCTAGGCCGACAGCAGCGCCGACTTGAGCAGCCGGCCGCTGGCATGCAGCACGTCGAGTTGTTCGACCCGGGGCTCGCCCGCGGGACGCTGGCCGCCGAACGCCTGCTCGACCGCCGGGTGGATCCGCTCGTCGAAAGCCCGCGCGCAGGCTTCTTCGGAGTCCCAGACCTCGATGTACCGTAGCCCGCCATCCGGGCGCCGCACGCAAAGATGCAACAGCGAGCCGGCCAGCGGTCTGGGGCCGAGCGCCTCGATCACCTTGCGGTAGGTCTCGACGTTGATCGGCACATCCTGGGTGTAGACATACATCGCATCGCTCCTTCGCGCCGGTCTGTCGGCGCCTGTTTCACCCCTGGGCGGGAGGCCCAGGCAGGCGCTAGGCGTCGCCGCAAATCGGTGGCAGCGCCAGCGACGGCGTCTCATCCGGGTTGAACCGAACTCATCCCACCCGGCCGACTGGCGGCGGCGCGCACGCACGCCGCCGCCCCCGGACCGGAGTCAGCGCGTGGCCGTGCCCGGGTCGATCATCGTCGCCACCTCGGTGATCCGGTTGGCCGGGAAGCCGCTGAGTTCGGCGTGCTGGCGGATCACCGCCTCGTCCTCGGCCATGTAGACGCAGAACGTCTTGTCGCTGGTCACGAAGGATTCGAGCCACTTCACCTTGGGCCCCAGCTCCGCCAGCACCGCGTTGGACGCCGAGGCGGCGCCCTTCAGCTGATCCGGCGTGAATTGGCCGACGCCCGGAATCTCCCGTTCGATCACGTACTTCTATCATCTTGCTGTCTCCTGCGGATCGTCATTGCGGGGCCGAGCGCCTGCATTGACCGCAACTTCGCGGACGGCGCCCGGCGGCGGCTAGTTCTGAAACTGAAGCTGGCCGGTACAGTTTCTGAACTAGGTCGGTGCGCCGCCATCGATCCCTATATCGCCGGTCCCACGTTCGGAGGCGCGAGATGTCCCAGGCGAGTTACCGGCAGTTCTGCCCGGTCGCGATGGCCGCCGAGACCCTGTGCCGCCGCTGGACCATCGTGCTTCTGCGCGAACTGCTGGCCGGCTCGACGCGGTTCAACGAGCTGCGGCGCGGCGTGCCGCAGGATGTCGCCCGCCCTGCTTGTCGCAGCGGCTGCGCGAGCTGGAGGCCGCCGGGCATCGTCATCCGCGCATCGCGGGCCCGACGGCGGCGACTATCGCCTCACCCGCTCCGGCGAGGAGCTGCGTCCTCTGGTCGAGGCGTTCGGGATCTGGGGCCAGCGCTGGGTCGAGACCGAGCCGTCGCTGCGCACCTCGATGTCCAGCTGCTGATGTGGGACATGCGGCGCAACCTCAACCCGGCGCCGATGCCGCCGCGGCGCTGCGTGCTGCAGTTCGTCTATCCGGAGCTGCCGCGCCGCGGATCGTACGTGGTGGCTGCTCGTCGAGCCGGAGACCGGCGTCGACCTCTGTTCGATCGATCCGGGGTTCGACGTCGACCTCTACGTGCGCAGCGACCTGCGGACCATGACCGCGATCTGGATGGGGATCGACACGGTGCGCGCGGCGGTCGAGCGCCTCGCGGCTGCGGCTGACCGGCGACGCCAAGATCGCCGCGGCGATGCAGACCTGGCTCGGCCTCAGCCCGTTCGCCCAGGAGCGCAAGCTGGCCAGTTAGGTCATGACGGCCGGCGCGGCCGGCGCTGCTCCCGCAGCAGCACGAGCACGCCCAGCAGCGCGGCGAGCGCGAAGCCGCCGCCGGTCAGGAACGTCGCCGGCGCCCCCCGCGCCGACCAGACCTCGCCAGCCAGGGCGCTGGCCGCCAGCAGCGTCACGCCGGTCGCCAGGTTGAACAGGCCGAACGCCGTGCCCCGCAGGCGAGCCGGCGCGGTGTCGGCCACCAGCGCGGCCAGCAGGCCCTGGGTCAGACCCAGGTGCGCGCCCCAGAGCCCGACCCCGATCAAGCGCGCCGGCGATGTTCGAGGTCGAGGCCAGCACGAGGTCGGCCAAGATCAGCACGGCGACGCCGACCGCGAGCAGCGGCTTGCGCCCAACCCGGTCCGACAGGCTGCCGACCGGGGCGGCGACCGCCGCGTAGACGACGTTCATGACGATCAAGACGAACGGCACCAGCGCCAGCGGAATGCCGACGGCCGAGCCGCGCAGCACCAGGAACGCCTCGCTGAATCGCGCCATGGTGAAGAGCACGCCCACGGCCACGGCGATCCAGAACGGCGCGCCGATGCCCTGCACTTCGGACCACCTGATCGGCGCCTGCGCCTGGCGAGGCCCGCCGCTCGCGGCCGGCTCCTTGACCCAGAGCACCAGCACGACGACGGCGATCACCGCCGGGATGATCGCGAAGCTGAACACGGCGCGCACGTTGTCGTTCAGCGCCTCCATCAGCCCGACCGCGGCGAGCGGGCCGACGAACGCGCCGACGGTGTCGAGCGATTGCCGCAGCCCGAAGCTGGCGCCCCGCAGCGCCGGCGGCGTCACGTCGGCGATCAGCGCATCGCGCGGCGCGTCGCGCACGCCCTTGCCCACCCGGTCGACGAACCGCGCCGCCAGCACCTCGTAGGGCGTGGCGGCCAGCGGGAAGATCGGCTTGGTGATCGCCGCCAGGCCATAGCCCAGCACCGTCAGCAGCTTGCGCCGGCCCAGGCGGTCGCTGAGCCAGCCGGAAAACACCTTGGTGATCGAGGCGGTCGCCTCGGCAATCCCTTCGATCAGGCCGACCAGCACGGCCGAGGCGCCCAGGCTGGAGACCAGGAACACCGGCAGGAGGCCGTTGATCATCTCCGAGGAGATGTCCATGAACAGGGAAACGAGGCCCAGCGCCCAGATCGTCCGCGGCAGGCTTCGAACGGCGGCTGACATCTGAAGTCCCCCTGCTGCGAACCCGGCCGAACCGCCTCCTATACGCCCGTCAACGCGCCGTGCTCCCATGCCTGGAACTCAGGCGTCTTCAGCAGACGCTCGGCGTAGATGCCGCACGCCCCCAGGTCGCCGTAGTCGGAAAGCCGCAGGCCGTAGCTGCGCAGCCGGGTCGCCGTCGGGGTGAAGAAGGCGTCGGCGATCGACCAGTCGCCGACCAGGAACTCGCCGCCGAAGCGCCCAAGCAGCCCGCTCCAGAGTTCGACCAGGCGGCGCAGGTCGTTGTGGGTGGCCTCGGAGACGCGAGTCTCCTGGCGCAGGCCAAGATCCATCGGGCACTCGCCGCGCAGCGAGGCGAAGCTCGAATGCATCTCCGCCGCCGCCGATCGGCCCAGCGCCCGCGCCGCCGGGTCGGCCGGCCAGAGGCGGGCGGCCGGAAACGGCTCGGCCAGATATTCGCAGATCGCGAGCGAGTCCCACACGGTCACGTCGCCGTGCCTCAGCACCGGCACCTGGCCGTTGGGCGAGCCGGCGGCGCGGGCCTCGTCGTTGGTCTCCTCCCGCCGCAGCCGGATCGGCGTCTCGGTGAAGGGCTGACCGGTATGCTTCAGCGCCAGCCACGCCCGCATCGACCACGTCGACCACAGCTTGTCGCCGATCAGCAGTTCCATTTTCGCGCCTCTTTCCGTCCGTCTCCGGCCCCTCTAGTTTGCCGACGCAAATAAACAAGCGGGCCGCGCATCAGGTCCGTGTCGGGGGAGTTTTCTGAATGGTGGAGGCCGCCGCGCCGATCGACGCCGGCGCCGGGCAGGCGATGGGCGTCTTCAGCGCCGCGCGCCGCCGCTACGTGCTGATCCTGCTGATGATCGCCTACACCCTGAGCTTCCTCGACCGGCAGGTGCTGTCGATCCTGGTCGAACCGATCAAGACCGAGCTCAGGGTCGGCGATGCGCTGATGGGCCTGCTGACCGGGCCGATATTCGTGATCTTCTACACCTTCATCGGCATCCCGATCGCCTGGCTGGCGGACCGGCGCAGCCGCCCGCTGATCATCACGGTTTCGCTGGCGCTCTGGAGCGGCTTCACCGCGCTCAGCGGCACGGCGTCCAGCTTCGTCCCGCTCGCCCTGGCCCGGCTCGGGGTCGGCTTCGGGGAAGCCGGCTGCAATCCGTCGTCGCACTCGCTGATCGCCGACATCAGTCCGCCGCACCTGCGCGCCTCGGGCCTGGCGTTCTATTCGCTGGGCGTGCCGATCGGCACCCTGCTCGGCCTGGCGATGGGGGGCCTGATCGCCGACGCCTACGGCTGGCGCGCGGCGTTCATGGTCGCAGCTGTCCCCGGCCTCGTTCTGGCGGCGGTCATCGCGCTCACGGTCAAGGAAGCGCGGCCGCCGGCGCCGGGCGGGACGATCGCGCGCAGCCTGGTGCAGCCGTTCCGCGACCTCGCGGACACCGTGAAGGCGCTGTCGGGCAAGCCGACATTCTGGTTCGCCGCCCTCGGCTGCGGCTTTTCGGCCTTCGTCGGCTACGCCCAGCTGTTCTTCACCTCGTCGTTCTTCCTGCGCTGCCACACCGCCGAGGTGGCGGCGATCGCGGCCGGGTTCGGGCTGAAGTCGAAGGGCTTCCTCGGCCCGGCGCTCGGCGTGATCACCGCCCTGGGCGGGGTGGCGGGCACCCTGATCGGCGGGCGCGTCGCCGACCGCGCGGTCACCCGCGACCGCCGCGCGTTCATGAGCGTCCCGGCTGTCGCGGCGCTGGCCTCGATTCCGTTCGTGTTCCTGATCTTCACGGTGAAAAGCACCTGGGGCGCGCTCGTGCTCGACCTGGTGCCGAACCTGGTCGGGACGATCTGGTACGGCGCGGTCTATTCGACCGCCCAGAGCGTGGTCGCGCCGCACCGGCGGGCGACCTCCTCGGCGCTGCTGTTCCTGATCCTCAACCTGATCGGCCTGGGCCTGGGTCCGACCTTCCTCGGCGCCTGCAGCGACTTTCTGGCGACCAGCGGCGGCCTTGGACCCGCCGAGGGCCTGCGCTGGGCGTTGATCATCGCCAGCTGTTTCGGCGTTGTCGCCGCCGGTTTCTTCTGGCTGGCGCGGCGCACGGTCCGCGAAGACGTGGTGAGCTAGATGAGCGATATCGCAGCGAACTCAGTGCTGGCGGCGCCCGCGCGCGAGCCGCTGTTCTCCGAGAGCTACAAGCGCACCGTGCTGACCACGCTGACGCTGGTCTATGCGCTCAACTTCATCGACCGCACCATCGTCAGCATCATCGGCCAGCCGATGAAGGAAAGCCTGGGGATCACCGACAACCAGCTGGGTCTGCTGGGAGGGCTCGCGTTCGCCCTGCTCTACACCCTGCTGGGCGTGCCGATCGCGCGGCTGGCCGAGCGGGTCAGCCGGGTCAACATCATCGCCACCTGCATCACCCTCTGGTCTGCCTTCACCGCGCTCTGCGGTGTCGCGCCAAACTTCACCGTGATGCTGGCGATGCGGGTCGGGGTCGGCATCGGCGAAGCCGGCTGCTCGCCGCCCGCCCACTCGCTGATCTCGGACTACTACGAGCCGCAGCGCCGCGCCTCGGCGCTGTCGGTCTACGCCTTCGGCATCCCGCTGGGCGCCACGCTGGGCGCCATCTTCGGCGGCGTGATCGCGCAATATCTCAACTGGCGCATGGCCTTCTTCATCGTCGGCCTGCCGGGCGTGCTGGTGGCGATCGCGCTGAAGGTTCTGGTCAAGGAGCCGCCGCGCGGCCACTCCGAGATCCCCGCGCACCCGGCGCTGCCCGAGGACGTGACGCCGGACGAGCCCCCGGCCGCCCCGGCGCGCAGCTTCCTGCAGGAGATCGGCTACGAGCTGCGCGAACTCGGCGTCGTCGGCGCCCGGCTGTTCGGCACCTGGTCGTTCCTCAACATGGTGCTTGGCGTCACGCTGGCGTCGTTCGCCGGTTATGGCGCCGGGGCGTTCTCCTCGCCCTACTTCATCCGCACGTTCGGGCTGGGGCTGGCGCTGGTTGGCGTGCTGTTCGGCCTCATCGGTGGGTTCTCCTCAGGCTCGGGCACCCTGCTGGGCGGGTTCGTCACCGACTGGCTGAGCAAGCGCAGCGCCGCCTGGTACGCCATCGTGCCAGGCATCGGCCTCGCCATCGCGCTGCCGATCTACATCGCCGCCTTCACCCGCGCGAACTGGCAGGCCGCCGCCTGGATCCTGCTGCTGCCCGGGATCTTCCAGTACACCTACCTGGGACCGACCTTCGGCGTGATCCAGAACGCGGTCGACACCCGCCGGCGCGCCACCGCCACGGCCGTGCTGTTCCTGTTCCTCAATCTGATCGCGCTGGGGGGCGGCCCGCCGTTCACAGGCTGGCTGATCGACCAGTTCGCCCAGTTCAACTTCACCCATCCGGGCGCCTATACGATCTGGGATACGCTCGGCCGCATCTTCGCGCACGGCGAGGCGGCGGGCGGCGAGTTCAGCGCGCTGTGCCCCGGAGGCCTGCCGAAGAAAGGGATCGACACGGCCCTGGCGGTCGCCTGCAAGCCCTCGCTGGTCCGGGCGACACAGGAGGGCCTGATCGTCACCTTCTTCTTCTACGGCTGGGGCGCGCTGCACTACCTGCTGGCCGCGTTCACCCTGACGAAGGACCTGCGCAAGGCCGCGCTCGAGCGGGGCGAGGCCTGAGCGTCTAACCCACCGCGCCAGCCGGCTCTATCGCGTCCGCCTCCGCCTCGGCGTTCTCGCGACTTTCGGTCCGCATCGCGCCGATTTCCTGCTCGGTGCGCTGCTCGAGGCCGATGAAGCGGTTCTCGGCGTTGTCGAGGGCGCGGATCAGCTCGTCGAGCTTGGCCTGCAGCGCCTCGCCCTCGCGGTTCTGGCTGTTCTGGATCAGGAACACCATCAGGAAGGTGATGATGGTCGTCCCGGTGTTGATCACCAGCTGCCAGGTGTCGGAGAAGCCGAAAACAGGCCCCGTGGCCGCCCACACCACCACGAGCAGGCAGCAGAGCAGGAAAGTCAGCGGCCGGCCCATCGCCTTGGCGATCGCGTTGGCCGCCTTCTCGAACACAACTTCCATCCAAACCGACTCCATGGCGCAAGCGGAGCGGTAACGCGGCCTTCGGCGGGTCGTTCCGCTTCCCCAATCCACGCGCCAGGACTATCTAGCGCGCATGATCCCCCGCTACGCCCGTCCCGAGGCCGCCGAGATCTGGTCGGCGCAGAGCCGGTTCAGGATCATGTTCGAGATCGAAGCCCACGCCGCGGACGCGATGGCCGAGCTCGGCGTGATCCCGAAGGCCGCCGCCGAGCGGATCTGGGAGAAAGGCCGCGACGCGGTCTGGGACGTGGCGCGGATCGACGAGATCGAGCGCGAGACCAAGCACGACGTGATCGCGTTCCTCACCCACGTCGCCGAGGTGGTCGGACCCGAGGCGCGGTTCCTGCACCAGGGCATGACCTCGTCGGACGTCAACGACACGGCGCTGGCGGTGCAGCTGACCCGCGCGACCGACCTGCTGCTGGAGGACATCGAGCTGGTGCTCGCGGCGCTGAAGCGGCGGGCGCTGGAGCACCGGCTGACCCCGACCGTCGGCCGCAGCCACGGCATCCACGCCGAGCCGACCACGTTCGGGCTCAAGCTGGCCGGCCACTACGCCGAGTTCGTCAGAAACCGCGACCGGCTGGCGATGGCCCGCTACGAGATCGCCACCTGCGCCATCTCCGGCCCGGTCGGCACCTTCGCCACCGTCGATCCGCGGGTCGAGGCGCACGTGGCGCAGAAGCTCGGCCTCGCGTCGGAGCCGATCTCGACCCAGGTGATCCCGCGCGACCGCCATGCGGCCTATTTCTCCGCCCTGGCGGTGGTCGCCGCCGGGATCGAGCGGCTGGCGACGGAGATCCGCCACCTGCAGCGCACCGAGGTGCTGGAGGCCGAGGAGCCGTTCGACGCCGGCCAGAAGGGCTCGTCGGCGATGCCGCACAAGCGCAACCCGATCCTGACCGAGAACCTGACCGGGCTTTCCCGGCTGATCCGCTCGGCCGTGACGCCGGCGCTGGAGGACGTGGCGCTCTGGCACGAGCGCGACATCAGCCACTCCTCGGTCGAGCGCGCCATCGCGCCGGACGCCACCGTGCACCTCGACTTCGCCCTGCGGCGCCTCGCCGGCGTGGTCGAGCGGCTGGTGGTCTACCCGGACAACATGGCCAGGAACCTCGATCGCCTGGGCGGGCTGGTCTACTCCTCGCGGGTGCTGCTGGCGCTGACCCAGAAGGACGTGTCGCGCGAGGACGCCTACGTGTTCGTGCAGCGCAACGCGATGAAGGTCTGGCGCGGCGAAGGCGCCTTCCTCGACCTGCTGAAGGCCGATCCGGACATCCGCCCCCGCTTCACCGACGCCGAGCTGGCGGCGCTGTTCGACCCCAGCTGGCACTTCGCCCAGGTGGACACGATCTTCCGGCGGGTGTTCGGGGAGGACGCGGTGGTTGCGCCTGCCGCGACGGCTGCGGCCGCCGAATAGCTGACGTGCGAAGCATGGCCGACGCCAACCCCGCTCGGTCATAGCCGGGCGTCAGTCCCGGCTACCCAAGCCCGCTGAACGCGCCGTAGCCTCGCCCGGCGCGGCTCCACGCTGGCCCGCGTTCATGGGTCCCCGGCACTTACGGCCGGGGATGACCGAGTTTGGTGGTTATCCTTGACCGCCAACGTCTCCAGGCATGAAGCTTGACCCCCGCACCCCCGGAGCCACCGCATGCCCACCCTAAAGCACCTGCCAGCCGACGCCGCGCCTGAAAGCATCGCGGCGATCCTGGACAGCGACGGGGCGCTGATCCTGGATGCTGTGCTGACCCCCGCCGAGGTGGCCCGCGTCCGCGGCGAGATCGATCCCTACATCGACGCCACTGCAGCGGGCCGCGACAGCTTCACCGGCTACCAGACCACCCGCACCGGCGCCCTGGTGGCCCGCTCGCCCGCCTGCCGCGACCTGGTCATGCACCCGGCGATGCTGGCCGCGTGCGACGTGTTCCTGAAGCGCGCCTGCGACCGCTACCAGCTGCACCTGACCCAGGTGATCCGCATCCGCCAGGGCCAGCCGCGCCAGCCGCTGCACCGCGACCGGCTGGCCTGGGGCGGCTTCCTGCCCGCCAGCATCGAGCCGCAGTTCAACACCATCTGGGCGATGACCGACTTCACCGAGGCCAATGGCGCCACCCAGGTGGTGCCCGGCAGTCCGGCCTGGCCGGAGAGCCGCAAGGCCGAGCCGCGACGAGGTCGGCTACGCCGAGATGAAGGCAGGCTCGGTGCTGATCTATTCCGGCTCGGTGATCCACGCCGGCGGCGAGAACCGCACGGCGGACGACCGCATCGGCATCAACATCACCTATTGCCTCGGCTGGCTGCGCCAGGAGGAGAACCAGTATCTCTCCTGCCCGCCGGCCATCGCCCGCAAGCTGGACCCGAAGCTGCAGGCGCTGCTGGGCTACTCGATGGGCAGCTATGCGCTGGGCTACTTCACCCCGCCGCTGCCGCCCGGCGAAGGGCCGGAGGTGGTGCCGCCGCAGTTCGCCCTGGGCGACAAGGTCGCGCCGAACTGGGGCGACGACCTGCTGGAAACCGTCACCGAAAGGGTCCGCGCCAAGCTGAAGGCCTGAAACGCTCGATAAGCGGGGTGTCGGCGGCGCAGGCGCCCCTTAGTGCTCTTAGTGTTCTTTGTGGTCGGACCTTTGCCAGCCGAGCCATCGACCCGGATTCACAGCGGCTATTCGCCCGCCTTCACCTGCTCGCGGGCCACGGCGAGGCTCTCGTCCATCTTGGACCTGACCTCGCTCTCGCGGACCTGAACCCCCGCGCCGGCCAGATCCTGGATCACCTTGCGCACGACGTCGTCCTCGCCGCCGGCGCCCAGCTCGGCCCGGACCACGGCGCGGACATAGCCGTCGACGTTCTCGAGGCCCATCTTCTTGGCCGCCCACTCGCCCAGCATGCGGGCCGCGCGCGACTGGGCCTTGAATTCCTGCTCCTGGTCGGAGGCGAACTTCCTCTCGAAGCCTTTTTCGCGGTCCTCGAATGCGGACATGTCCATTCCACGGCTACGTCGGGAGAAGGGTCTTATCCCGCGCGGGCGGGGCCGGCAATCGGAACCGGCGTCACGGTTCGTCGATATCGTGGAAGCGGGTGTAGTCGATCACCGGCAGGCCATCGTCGTTGCGGCTGAACACGTCCACCAGTCGGCCGCCCCAGACGATCTCGTCCGGCGTGTAGGATGCACGCGCGTGGATTGTCTGGGCGAAGGTCTCGTCCAGTCCCTTCAGGATCACCACGATCTCGGCGCGCTGCGCGATCAGGCTCTGGGTGGTCTGCCCAAACAGGGGGCTGGTCTCGTCGATCCGGTGCATGATCTGCCAGGTCAGGACGAACACCGGCGAGCGCGAGCGGATCGTGGCCAGGTTCTCGAACCCGCGCATCCGCGAGCCCTCCCGGGTGACCCCGTCACGCGCCAGATTCACCGTGACCTCGGCCTCGACGATCCGGTTGCGGCGGCGATTTGCCGCGCGGAACATCAGGGTCGGGAAGCCATCGTGCATCGCTACGACGGCGCGGTCGGAAAACATCACCCGTGCGGTCGGCCGCGAGATGCGGGCGAACAGCAGGCCGGTGGCGATGGCGAGGTTGAACAGGCCAAAGAAGCTCTCGACCGTAACGATGCCCTGCGCCGCGAACGATCTGGGGGCCATCTGGCCGTAGCCGATCGTGCCCAGGGTCTGCACCGAGAAGAAGAAGGCGTCCGGAAAGTCGCCTGGCTTGACCCCCTCGACCCCGCCCACCAGCAGGTAAAGCACGGCGAACAACGCGTTGACCGCCAGGTACATCCCCCCCATCACGGCGAAGAAGGCGGCCAGCGGCATGGTCAGCAGGAAGTGGTAGGCGTCCTTCCAGCCGTCCTTGGCGTGACCGACGTAGATCGCCGGGGGCAGGTTGTCGCCGCCCATGCGGGGGTACCTGACCTGACCCTCGTTTTCCGCGCCGTCAGCCATGCCGTCCCCTCTTCGCGCAAAAGCGCGCGATTGGCGAGCGGGGCCGACGCGCCGTTTGCGGCGGCGCCGCATTTCCGCTAGGCTAGCGCAGCCTTGAAGCGAGACGCGACATCGAGTCGGACAGCCGCGCGCCGGACCGCCATCCGCGCGCGTTTTCATTTCCGGCCATCGCTCGGCGCTGGAGGAGGCTCAAGATCATGACGCGCCGCAAGAAGATCTACGAAGGCAAGGCCAAGATCCTCTACGAGGGACCCGAGCCCGGCACCCTGATCCAGTACTTCAAGGACGACACCACCGCCTTCGACGCCCAGAAAAAGGCGGTGCTGGAGGGCAAGGGCGTCATCAACAACCGCATCAGCGAGTATGTGATGACCCGGCTGAACGGGATCGGGGTTCAGAACCACTTCATCAAGCGGCTGAACCTGCGCGAGCAGCTGATCAAGGAAGTCGAGATCATCCCGCTGGAGGTGGTTTGCCGCAACATCGCCGCCGGCTCGCTGTCGCAGCGGTTCGGCATCGCCGAGGGCCAGCCGCTGCCGCGCTCGATCATCGAGTTCTACCTGAAGGACGACAAGCTGCACGACCCGATGGTGGCCGAGGAGCACATCACCGCCTTCAACTGGGCCACCACCCAGGAGATCGACGACATCATGGCCCTGACGCTCAGGGTCAACGACTACCTCTGCGGCCTGTTCGGCGCGGTCGGGATCACCCTGGTGGACTTCAAGATCGAGTTCGGCCGGGTCTGGGAGGGCGATTTCGCCCGCATCATCCTGGCCGACGAGATCAGCCCCGACAGCTGCCGGCTCTGGGACTCCCAGACCAACGAGAAGCTCGACAAGGACCGGTTCCGCCGTGACCTCGGCAACGTGATCGAGAGCTACACCGAGGTGGCCCGCCGGCTCGGGATCATGAAGGAGATGCCGACCGTGATCCAAGGGGGGATCCACTAGTGGGAACCCTCCCCCTTGAGGGGAGGGTGGCGTCCGCAGGACGCCGGGTGGGGGTTTGCCTCCGCCTGCGCGATGCCTGTCAGAGCCCCCCACCCCCTCCCCTCATGGGGGAGGGGAGATGAAAGCGACCGTCCATGTCTTCCTCAAGCCCGGCGTGCTCGATGTGCAGGGCAAGGCGGTGGAGAACGCCCTGCACGGCCTGGGCTGGGGCGGCGTCGGCAACGTGCGGGTCGGCCGGGTGATCGAGTTCGACCTCGCCAGCCAGGACCGCGCCGCCGCCGAGGCCGAGGTCAAGGCGATGTGCGAGAAGCTGCTCGCCAACACGGTGATCGAAGGCTACCGCGCGGAGATCGCCGGGTGAAAGCCGCGGTTATCGTGTTCCCCGGCTCCAACTGCGACCGCGACTGCAAGACCGCAATCGAACGCTCGACCGGCGCAGCGGTCGAGATGGTGTGGCATGGCGAGACCGCCCTCCCCGACCGGCTCGACCTGATCGTGCTGCCCGGCGGCTTCGCCTACGGCGACTACCTGCGCTGCGGGGCGATGGCCTCGCTCTCGCCGGTGATGACCGAGGTGAAGGCGGCCGCCGACCGCGGCGTCGCCGTCGCCGGCATCTGCAACGGCTTCCAGGTGCTCTGCGAGGCGCGGATGCTGCCCGGCGCGCTGCTGCGCAACGCCGGCCTGAAATACGTCTGCGAGCCGGTCGACCTCGACGTGGTCAACGCCCAGACCCGCTTCACCGCCGGTTACCGCGACCGCCGTCAGGCGCGAATGACGGTCGGCAACGGCGAGGGCAACTACTACGCCGATACGGCGACGCTGGACCGGCTCGAGGGCGAGGGCCAGGTGGTGTTCCGCTACCGCAAGAACCCCAACGGCTCGGCCCGCGACATCGCCGGCATCGTCAGCGATCGGGGCAACGTGCTGGGCATGATGCCCCACCCCGACCGCGCCTTCGAGGAAGAGCTCGGCTCGGCCGACGGCGCGATCTTCTTCCAGAGCGTGCTCGCCAGCGCCTAGTAGGGTCGCCCCCGGCGTGACATGGATCAACGCGCGAACATGGCCGCTCGCATAGCGTGCCGATCCTGACCTGAGCCCGAGGGGCCAGGCGAGGGTATCGGAGGCAACTGAGATGCCGTCTTCGCCGGCCAGCAGCGCCCGATGACAGCGCGGCGGAACATGTGGTTGATCGCCGCCGCGGTGGGGCTCCTCGCCGCCCTCGCGATCGCGGCCTACTGGTTCACGCACCGCACGCCGGCGGCCAAATACGTGACCGCGCCCGCAACCGTCGGCGATGTCCAGACCAAGATCAGCGCCAGCGGTTCGGTGAACCCTGTCGTGACGGTGCAGGTCGGCACCTACGTCTCCGGCACGATCACGGCGCTCGGGTGCGACTACAACACCGAGGTGCGCAAAGGGCAGCTCTGCGCCAAGATCGACCCACAGCCCTACACGGTCCTGGTGCAGGAAGCCGAGGCGAACGTCGCCAGCGCCAGGGCCCAGCTGGTCAAGGACCAGGCCGACGCCGCCTACGCCAAGCTCGCGCACGGGCGGCAGGACCTGCTGTGGAGCGAGCAGTCCACGTCCAGGGACGCCCGCGACGCCGCGCTCAACGCCTACGACCAGGCCGTCGCCGCCCTGGCCCTCGACAGGGCCAACATCCAGCAGCGAGAGGCCGCCCTGCACGCAGCCAACGTCAACCTCAACTACACCAACATCGTCTCCCCCGTGGACGGCACGGTCGTCTCGCGCAACGTCAACGTCGGCCAGACCGTGGCCGCGAGTTTCTCGACGCCGACGCTGTTCCTGATCGCCAACGACCTGACCAAGATGCAGGTCGACACCAACGTCAGCGAGTCCGACATCGCCGGCGTGAAGCCGGGCGCCGCCGCCAGCTTCACCGTGGACGCCTACCCGAGGAAGGTGTTCCAGGGCCAGGTCGCGCAGGTGCGGCTTGCTCCCGTCAGCGTGCAGAACGTCATCACCTACGACGTGGTCGTCACGGTCGCGAACCCCGACCTGCTGCTGCGGCCTGGGATGACGGCGACGGCGCGGATCGTGAAGGCCGAGGCGCACAATGTGCTGCGGGTTCCGTCCCAGGCGCTGCGATTCACGCCGGCGAGCGCGGCGAAGTCCGCGCCGGCCGCTGGCCGGCACGTGCTGTGGGTCAGGCGGGACGGCCAGCTGGTGGCGGTCGCGGTGAAGGTCGGGCTCGACGACGACAGCTTCGCCGAAATCAAGTCCGGCGATCTGAAAGCGGGCGACCAGGTGGTCACCGCCGAAGGCGCGTCCGGCGGCTCGGCAAACGGCGGAAACCGACCCGCCAATGGGGCCGGCGGCGCGCGCGCGACAACCCCGTCGATGCGGTTCTGATCGGCGCCGTGGCAGCCGCACCAGTCATAAGCCTGGTCGACATCACCCGGACGTTCCAGCTCGGGGACACCGAGGTGAAGGCGCTGCAAGGCGTCACGCTGACGATCCGCGCCGGCGAGTTCGTCGCCATCATGGGCGCTTCGGGGTCGGGCAAGTCGACCCTGATGAACGTCATCGGCTGCCTCGACCGGCCGACCCGAGGCCAGTACCTGTTCGAGGGGCGCGACGTCGCGCGGCTGCCGGAGAACCAGCTGGCGGACATCCGCGGCGAGCGCATCGGCTTCGTGTTCCAGAGCTTCAACCTGCTCTCCCGGACCAGCGCGCTCGAGAACGTCGTCCTGCCGCTGCTCTACGGCGCCTCCGCGGCGCTGACCCAGGAGGCGCGCAACCAGCGCGGCCGCGAGAGCCTGGCCGGCGTCGGCCTGGCCGACCGCGAACGCAACACGCCGGCGCAGATGTCCGGCGGGCAGCAGCAGCGGGTCGCCCTCGCCCGCGCCTTGATCAATCGGCCGGCGGTGCTGCTGGCGGACGAGCCGACCGGCAACCTCGACACCCGCACCTCCCACGAGATCATGGAGATCATCCGCGAGCTCAACCGCGAGCAGGGCGTGACCGTGATCCTTGTGACGCATGAGAAGGACATTGCGGCCTACGCCGATCGCCTGATCTTCATGCGCGACGGCCAGATCGTCACGGACGAGCATCAGACGGCCGTCGGGGCGCCCGCCTCATCCGTGTCCGATCCCCGCGCGGCGAACCCGGCCGCCGCAGTCGCGGCCAAGCCACCCGGGGACACGGGCTTTGGCCCGGCGTTCCTCTCCATGGTCGCGACCGCCGCCTTCCAGGCCCTGGCGCGCAACAAGATGCGCTCGGCGCTGACCATGCTGGGCGTCTTCATCGGCGTGGCCGCGCTGATCGCGATGGTGGCGGTGGGCGACGGGGCCAGCGCGGCGGTGAAGAAACAGCTGGAGCGCCTCGGCACCAACATGGTCGTCGTCCAGCCCGGCGCCACCACCGCCGGCGGCGTCCGCGCCGGCGCCGGCAGCGCCTCGACTCTGACGGTCGTCGACGCCGAGACCATCCAGCGGGAAGACCCGGCGGTGGCCCAGGTCAGCTATCTGACCCGGCAGAGCGCCCAGGTCGAGCATGGCGACCAGAACTGGAGCACCAGCATCCAGGGCGTGACGCCCAGCTATCTGGACATCGTCAGCTGGAAGATCGCCGAGGGCGAGCCCATGACGGAGCAGCAGAACGACACCGCCGACACGGTCTGCCTGATCGGCCATACGGTCTATCAGAACCTGTTCTCGCCCGGCGAAGACCCGATCGGGGCCCTGGTCCTGATCAAGGGCGTGCCCATGCGGGTCATCGGGCTGCTGGAGACCAAGGGGCAGACCGGCTTCGGCCAGGACCAGGACGACCTGGTGATGATCCCGTTCAACACCGCCGTTCGGCGGGTGCTCGGCGTGGCGACGCCGCAGCAGGCGCAGAACGCCGTCAGCGCCGCCTATCCGCCGGCGCCGAACGCTTTCGGCCTCACGCCGGTTATGACCGGCTACGTCAACAGCATCTATGTCCAGGCGACTGGCGCGGACCAGGTCAACGCGGCCATCAGCCAGGTCACCGCCACCCTCGCCCGGCAGCACCACATCCGGGCCGGCCGGACGAACGACTTCACCGTCCGCAATCTGAGCCAGATCGCCCAGGCGCAGGAGGGCAGCAGCCAGGTGATGTCCGCGCTGCTGGCTACGGTCGCCTCGATCTCGCTGCTGGTCGGTGGCATCGGCATCATGAACATCCTGCTGGTGTCGGTGACCGAGCGGACCCGCGAGATCGGCATCCGCATGGCGATCGGCGCGCGACGGCTGCAGGTGCTGCTGCAGTTCCTGGTCGAGGCGGTGCTGCTGAGCGTCGCCGGAGGTCTGGTCGGCGTCGTCGTCGGCGTCGGCGTCTCGTACCTGATCTCCGCGATCGCCCACTGGCCGATCCAGATCTCGCCGGCGGCCATCCTAGGCGGCTTCGGGTTTTCGGCGCTGGTCGGGATCTTCTTCGGCTTCTATCCGGCGCGAAAGGCCGCCAACCTCAATCCGATCGACGCGCTGCGCTACGAGTGATCGGCGCTCCCCCGACTATCGCCGACGGCGGCAAACCGGCTAGAAGCCGGGCATGGACGACGACGCCGGAACGCTGAGACAAACCGCCCTCGAGTTCGGGCTGAAGCCCGAGGAATACGACCTGATCGTCCAGCGGCTGAACCGCGCGCCGAACTACCTCGAGCTCGGCGTCTTTTCGGTGATGTGGTCGGAACACTGCTCCTACAAGTCCAGCAAGGTCCACCTTTCCAAGTTCCCGACCACCGGTCCGCGGGTGATCCAGGGGCCCGGCGAGAACGCCGGCGTGGTCGATATCGGCGACGGCCAGGCGGTGGTGTTCAAGATGGAGTCGCACAACCACCCCTCGTTCATCGAGCCCTACCAGGGCGCGGCGACCGGGGTCGGCGGCATCATGCGCGACGTCTTCACCATGGGCGCGCGGCCGATCGCGCTCTTGAATGCGTTGCGCTTCGGCGATCCGAGCCATCCGAAGACCAAGCGGCTGGTGGCGGGCGTGGTCGCGGGGATCGGCGGCTACGGCAACTGCGTCGGCGTGCCGACCGTGGCCGGCGAGACCAACTTCCACCACGGCTACGACGGCAACATCCTGGTCAACGCGATGTGCGTGGGCCTGGCCGACACCGACAAGATCTTCTATTCCGCCGCCCCCGGCGTGGGCCTGCCGGTGGTGTATTTCGGCTCCAAGACCGGCCGCGACGGCATCCATGGCGCGACCATGGCCTCGGCCGAATTCGGCGAGGACTCCGACGAGAAGCGGCCCACCGTGCAGGTCGGCGACCCGTTCGCCGAGAAGCTGCTGATCGAGGCGACGCTGGAGCTGATGGCCTCCGGCGCGGTGGCGGCGATCCAGGACATGGGCGCGGCCGGCCTCACCTCGTCCTCGGTCGAGATGGCCGGCAAGGGCGGCGTCGGCATCGAGCTGAATCTCGACGCCGTGCCCCAGCGCGAAGAGGGCATGAGCGCCTACGAGATGATGCTCTCGGAGAGCCAGGAGCGGATGCTGGCGATCCTCAAGCCCGGTCGCGAGGGCGACGGGCGGCGGATCTTCGAGAAATGGGGGCTCGACGCCGCCGTGATCGGCCAGACCACCGACACCGGCCACCTGGTGCTGACTCACAAGGGCGAGACGGTCTGCGACATCCCGCTCGCGCCCCTCACCGACGACGCGCCGCTTTATCACCGGCCCTGGGTCGAGCCGCACGCCGAGACGCACCTCGATCCGGCGCACGTGCCGGCGCCGGCGGACTGGGAGGCGGCCGTGCTGAAACTGATCGCCGCGCCCGACCTCGCCTCGAAGCGCTGGCTCTGGGAACAGTACGACCGCCATGTGATGGCCGACACGCTGGAGGACTCCGCCACCGGCGCCGACGCCGGGATCGTGCGGGTGCATGGGAGCCGCAAGGCGCTGGCGCTGACCTCCGACTGCACGCCGCGCTACGTCGCCGCCGGGCCGTTCGAGGGCGGCAAACAGGCGGTGGCCGAGGCCTGGCGCAATCTGACCGCGGTCGGCGCCGACCCGATCGCGATCACCGACAACCTCAACTTCGGCAACCCCGAGCGGCCGGAGATCATGGGACAGCTGGCGCGGGCCACGGACGGGATGGCCGAGGCCTGCCGGGCGCTGGACTTCCCGGTCGTGAGCGGGAACGTCAGCCTCTACAACGAGACCGGCGGGGTCGCGATCCCGCCCACGCCGACGGTCGGCGCCGTCGGCCTGATCCCAGACTACGCCTTGCGCGCCGACTTCGCCTCGATGCGGCCCGGCGACGCCCTGCTGGTGGTCGGCGCCAGCCACGGCGAGCTGGGCTCCAGCCTCTATCTGCGCGAGCTGCTCGGTCGCGAAGACGGCGCGCCGCCGCCGGTGGACCTGGAGTTCGAGCGCCGCAACGGCGATTTCGTCCGTGGACTGATCAGATCGGGCATGGTTTCGGCCGTACACGACCTGTCGGATGGCGGCCTGGCGATCGCCGCCGCCGAAATGGCGCTGGCGTCGGATGTCGGAATCGACCTGTCGCCCACGAGCCAGACCCACGCCCACGCCTTTCTGTTCGGCGAGGACCAGGGCCGCTACCTGATCGCCACCTCAGAGCCCGACCCGATCGTCGCCGCCGGACGCGTGGCGGGTCTCAACATCGCGCTCGCCGGCCAGGCCGGCGGGACCGACTTCGCCTGCCACGCGCTGTTCAGGATCTCGATGGAGCGCCTGCGGGCGGCGCACGAGGGCTGGATGCCGGCTTATATGGGCGCGCTAGCGCCCTTGGTTGTCGCTGGTCGCCGGTGTCGCCTCGTTGTCCGCCGAGTTGGTCTCGACATAAGTTTGAGGATTGGCGTGTTGCGTCACGCTGACGGGAGCTAGTTGTGACTTGGCCAACCCCGCCTGCCAGGGGTTCATGCCAACGCAGTAGCCGCTCAGATCGCCGCAGGCGCGTGTCTCACCCGTCTGGCTATCGGTTACGACGATGATCGCCTCATCATCGGCGAGCCTGGCCGCCAACGCGGACCTAGGTTGCTGATCCTGCGCGATCTTCGTCCAAGCGACACTGGGCGTGTAGATGCCGACGCCCGTGTAACGGCCGTGACTGCCCGGGCCACCGAACGCCCAGTCGGCTCCCGTCGCAACGCGCTTGCAGCCGCCCAGCGCGACAACGGAGCTGAGGGCCAATCCGATCAACGTCCAGGTCTTGCTGCGCATCGACGCCTCCAGATCACGGATGCGTGAACGGTGCTCTCGTTTCCGTGATCACGCAAGCGTGATCTAGCGATCCCCGTCCCGCACCCAGTGGGCGGCGATGAGCGAGTCCGGCTTGGTCCATTGCTCGCTCTCCGCGGCGGCGGCGCGGACCACCTCCTGCGAGGCCGTCGTGCAGTTGTTCTCTTCCTTGTCCATCGTCAGCCCCGGAACGGGCTCGAGCGTGCCGTAGCGGGTGTGCTTCCCGTCGGTGGTCTTGGCGTCTTGACGGCGGCGGCGGACCGCACATCGCCGACCAGGCGGTGAAGGCGGTGATGCGGCCCTGCGGGTCGGTCTTGGTCGCCCGCAGGCCGCATGTAGAGATAGCCCTTGTCGTCCGCCGACGCGCTCGCTGACGTGTCGTCGGACTCGTCCTGAGACGCCTGAAGCACGCCGGGCGAGGCGCCCGCCAGGACGATCGGGGTCGTCGACACGGTCGTCGCTTGCCCGCTGACATTGACATCGAGGAGCTGAGTTCGCCATCCCGCACGACAAGGCGTTGGCGCAGCTTGGCCAGCGCGTCACCGGCCGGGCCTGGTCGAAGCGACAGGGGCGATCGGCCTCGCCGCGCCAGACGCCCGGCCGCAGCTGCGGCGATGCCCGCCGCGTCCGCCGGACCGAACAGCGGCTTCTTGGTCGATCACCACGTTGCAGGCGCCAAGCAGCAGCAGGCTGGCGGCGACGAGAAGCGGACGCATGGCGGCCTCATCTGGAACGACCGCCATTGTTGCGCTTGTTGCCGACGCGCGGCAACGGAGCGGTCGCTAGCGCTGGGCGTCGCGGATCCAGTGCGACTCGGGCATCGGCTTAGGGGCCCAGGCCTCGCTGGCCTTGGCCGCGCCGCGCAGCGCCGTGACCGACTTAGTGGTGCAGACTGCGTCGCCGCGCTTCATCTCGATCCCCGGCAGCGGCTTCAGGGTCGCGGGCGCGACATCCTCGCCGTTCTTGTCCTTCGGCGGCGGCGGGCCGCACTGGACCGGCCAGAGGGTGAAAGCGATGATCCGGCCCTGATCGTCGAACTTGGTCGGCCGCACCGCGCCGTAGCCGTAAGGCCGCGCGTGTGAGGCGCTCCCGGTCGCCGACACGGTCGCGTCGCCGCTGGCGCTGGCCTCGCCCTGAACCGAGAGGTCGACGTCGACGGGCGTCTGCAGGATGCGCGGATCGCCCGCCGCGAGCACGATCGGGGAGTCCTCCAGTTCGCCCGGCGCCCCACCCGACTTGCGGCCCTTGACGTTGGTGGCCGAGGTGACCAGCCCGCCACCGGCGCAGCTGGGCCATTCGGTGAACGGCTGGCTTTCGTCGAACTTGCAGTCGGCTTCCTTGAAGAACAGCCACACCCCCTGCCGCAAGGCCGGCGCGCCCGCGCCGTCGGCGTCCTTGAACAGCGGGTCCTTGGTGACGACGACGTTGCAGGCCGAGAGCAGCCCGAGGCAAGCGACGATCAGGCAGCGCCGGAGCGGCTCTGTCCTCACGGACTGCCCGTTGTCATGGGCTTCCTGGCGCGATCCATGCGACCTCGGTCAGGCTGGCGCGGTCGCGCAGCGCCAGCTCCGCGGCGGCTCGGACCGTCTCGACGCTCTCGAGGTCGCAGCCGTTCAGACTGGGTTTCAGCACGATGCCGCCGTCCTTCGGCTTCGGACAGGCGACCGCGGCGCCGACCGCGCCGACCAGGCGGCCGCGCTCGTCCTCGGCCAAATCGGTCAGCGCCAGGAACAGGTAGCCGTCCTTCTCGGTGCCGACCTGGGCGATCAGCGGCTCGCCGGCGGTCAGGCTGACGTCGGCGGCGTAGCTGACGTCATGGACGGCGCGGCTGGCGGCGCCGTTGTTGGCCGTGAACAGCACGGTGGCCTTGTCGCCCCGGATCCAGAACGGCGAAGCGCAATGGGGCCAGGCGCGTATGTCAGCGGCGTTCGGCTTGGCGCATCCGGGATCGAGCATGGCCCAAAGGCCGTCGGCCGGCTTCGGCGCCACCGGCGGCGGCGGCGGCGTGATCACGGCCACGGGCGGCGCATGGCGGCGATGACCGGCGCAGGCGGCCAGCTCCAGCAACAGGGCGACGACGAGGATGCGGCGCAGCAAGCGATCCCTCCAGCGATATCAATATATCGTGGCGCCGAGGCCTTTGCAGCTCAAAATGACGTTTGCGCCAATTCACCACGCCCTTCGCGGCGACCTGATTGAGTAGGCCTTGTTAAGGCTTTTCATTCACTGATCTTCGGTTAGTGGGAGCCCCGGTTCGATGCCAATGGCCGCATCACAGCTTGAAGCCGATCTGCGCGCGGCCTTTCCCGACGCCGAGATCGTGATCGAGGATCTGGCCGGCGACGGCGACCACTACCGCGCGAAAATCACCTCGGCGGCCTTCGCCGGCGTGCCCCGCGTGCGTCAGCACCAACTCGTCTATGCGGCCCTGAAGGGCAAGGTGGGCGGTGAGCTGCACGCTCTCGCGCTCGAGACCGGCCCGCCAGCGAAGACCTAGAGATGCGCTACCGTCCCTTCGGCCGCACCGGCATAGCGGTATCGGCCTTTTCCCTGATGCTCAGCGGCGACAACGACCGCCGCAAGCCCGCCGACTGGCTCGCCCTGGTGCACGGCGCGCTGGAACACGGGATCAACGCCTTCGAGATTTCGCGGCCGTCAGCGGCGCTGCTCAGCGGCTTCGCCGAGGGCATCGCGGCGGTGCGTCGCTCGCTGCTGTTCGTGGCCTTGCGGGCCGACCCGGACATGGCCGGGCGCAAGCTGGACGGCTGGGTCAGCGAGGTGATCGCCGCCGGCCGCCTCAGTGAGATCAACCTCCTCACCATCGACGCCGATTCGCCGGAGTTCGAAGAGGCGCTTGGCGCCGGACTGCGGTTGAAGGACCTGAGCCAGGTGCGTCGCCTCGCCGTCGCCGGCCCGGGCGACCTGCTGGTCGACCACATCGAGGACCCGCTGTTCGACGCGCTGGTGATGCCGTTCGGGCTGCTGTCCGGCTGGCGCGACCGCGGCCTGGTGCGTGCCGCGCTGGAGCGGCAGATGGGGGTGATGTCCTACGACCCCTGCCCGATCCAGCTGACCGAGATCGTCAAGGAAGAGAAGAAGCAGGCCAAGGGCGGCTGGTTCAAGCGGCCCGACCCGCTGGCCACGGTCGGCTCCCACACCTTCCTGCAGACGACGCCCGGCTGGACCGCCGAGCAGATCTGCCTGGCCCACGCGCTCAACGAGCCGGCCATCACCACGGTGCAGATGCCGGTCAAGGATCTCGACCACCTGGTCAGTCTCGCCGAGACCCCGGAGCGCAACCTGCCGGCGCAGATCGCCGCCCAGATCGAGATGGCCCACTTCACCGGCGAGCGCCCCGAGCGGCGCGCCGCGGACCGACGCCGCGCTTGACCGGCGCGGCGCGGCTCCCTAGCTCTTGGGCCAAGAGTCACCTCCCCGCGCCACAGAAAAAGGCTTTCGCTCATGAGCGACGTCGCCGAAGCCAACGTCATCCACGACTTCATCGCCAAGGCGATCGCCGACAATCCGGTCGTGCTGTTCATGAAGGGCGTGCCCGACAGCCCGCAGTGCGGCTTCTCGGCCATCTGCGTACAGATCCTCGACCACCTCGGCGCCGATTTCGTCGGCGTCAACGTGCTGCAGAGCGACGACCTGCGTCAGGGCATCAAGAGCTTCTCCGACTGGCCGACCATCCCGCAGCTTTACGTTGGCGGCGAGTTCGTCGGCGGCTGCGACATCGTCCGCGAGATGTTCCAGGCCGGCGAGCTGAAGACCCTGCTGACCGAGAAGGGCGTGCTGGCGGCGTAAGCGGCGGCGCCGCTCAGCCGCTGGGCAAAGCGACATACTTCACGCCTGTGCAGCACGTCATGGCCGGGCTTGTCCCGGCCATCCATGCACACCATCGCCGGTCTGCGTTCATGGTTTGCCGGCATTTCGCGCTTCGCGCTCCAGCCGGCAATGACGTGATTGGGATTCAACGGAACTCAACTCGTCACCCCGGCCAAGCGGCGAAGCCGCGCCGAGCCGGGGCCAGACGGGCCGGTTCTCAGACGAATTCCAGCTTGGTCGCGGCGCGTCCGGCCCCGGGTCTTCGCGCTGCGCGCTTCGCCCGGGGTGACGGTTACGACGCGTAGAACTCGACCACCAGGTTCGGTTCCATCTTCACCGGATAGGGCACTTCGGCCAGCTCCGGCATGCGCATGTACTTGGCGGTCATCGCCTTGGGATCGACTTCGACGTAGTCCGGCGTGTCGCGCTCGGCCAGCTGCAGCGCCTCCAGCACCAGCGCCATGTTGCGCGAGCGCTCGCGCACTTGCACGGTATCGCCCACCTTCACCCGATAGGACGGGATGTTGACCCGCTTGCCGTTGACCAGGATGTGGCCGTGGTTGACGAACTGGCGCGCGGCGAACGGCGTCGGCACGAACTTGGCGCGGTAGACGATCGCATCCAGCCGGCTTTCCAGCAGCGCGATCAGGTTCTCCGAGGTGTTGCCCTTGCGGCGCGCGGCCTCTTCGTAGATCCGGCTGAACTGCTTTTCGGTCAGGTTGCCGTAGTAGCCCTTCAGCTTCTGCTTGGCCCGCAGCTGCAGGCCGAAGTCGGAGACCTTGGACTTGCGGCGCTGGCCGTGCTGGCCGGGGCCGTAGGAGCGGGCGTTGATCGGCGACTTGGGGCGGCCCCAGATGTTCTCGCCCATACGCCGGTCAAGCTTGTACTTCGCCGAGTGGCGCTTCGACATGCTGATAGTCTTTCACTCTGACGCGGTCCGGCCCCTCCCCTAGCGGAGCGGCGATCTCAACGGCGGCGCACGCATCACCCGTAGATCTTCGCGCCCCCGAGCGAGCCCGGCGGCGGAAGGGGCGGGTTATTGGCCGGCGAGGGCCGGAAAGTCAAGGCGGGCGGCGTCTCAGTGTCTTCAGTGCGTCAGCGCGAAGACGAGAATCTCGATGCCCTTCAGTGCGATGGGCACGGCTGGAACTGAGCCGAACGCGAGGCCGATCCAATAAGTCACGGGATAGCGCTCTTGCGAGACGATCTGGCCGAGCACCTTGAAGCGGCGTTGCGGCCACTCCCTCCAGAGGCTCCAGAGCACGCACGCAGGCGCGGCGACCAACCCGCCGCCGAACACGAAAGGTAAGATCAGGCTCACGTCCTGGCCCCTGTCACGAGTTCAGCCGACCGTCACCCCGAGCGGTCCTTCCGTCACCCGGCCCACGACCCGGCTGGCCCCGAACCCCCGGCTGAGCGCCAGGTCGAGGGTCGCGTCGGCCCGCTCGGCGGCGACGGCGATCAGCAGGCCGCCGCTGGTCTGGGGGTCGGTGAGCAGGTCGCGGCGCCAGTCCGGCAGATCATCCGCGCCGCGTACCTCTTGGCCGTAGCTCGCCCAGTTGCGGGTCGAGGCGCCGGTGCGGACGCCCTCCCGCGCCAGCGCCTCGACGCCGGGCAGCAGCACCGGCGCGTCGGCGTCGAGCTCCACCGTCAGCCCCGCGCCGCGGCTCATCTCCAGCGCGTGGCCCAGCAGGCCGAAGCCGGTGACGTCGGTCACCGCGTGCACGCCCTCGCGGCCCGCCAGCTCGGTCCCCAGGGTGTTGAGCTGGGTGGTCGAGGCGAGCATCGCCGCATAGCCCTCGGGCGCCAGCCGGCCCTGCTTGAACGCCGCGCTCAGCACGCCGACGCCGAGCGCCTTGGTCAGGATCAGCACGTCGCCGGCCCGCGCGCCGCGGTTGGTCAGCACCTGGTCCGGGTGGACCAGCCCCAGCGCGACCAGGCCGTAGATCGGCTCGACGCTGTCGATCGAGTGGCCGCCGGCAACCGGGATCCCCGCCCTGGCGCAGACCTCCGCGCCGCCGGCCAGGATCGCCCGGATCGTCGCCGGCGGCAGCTGGCCGATCGGCATGCCGACGATTGCCAGCGCCAGGATCGGCGTGGCGCCCATCGCGTACACGTCGGAAAGCGCGTTGGTGGCGGCGATGCGGCCGAAGTCGCCCGGATCGTCGACCACCGGCATGAAGAAGTCGGTCGTCGCCACGAGCGCCTGGGTGTCGTTCAGCCGCCAGACCGCGGCGTCGTCGCTGGTCTCGGTCCCGACCATCAGGTTCGGGAACGCGCCCGCCAGCGGCATGCCGGCCAGGATCTCGCTCAGCACCGCCGGGGCGATCTTGCAGCCGCAGCCGCCGCCGTGGGCGAGCGAGGTCAGGCGCGGGCCTGGCCAAACGGCGGCGTCTTGCATGCGGGCGGCTCCTGGGGCCTAAGGCTGGCGCACCTATAGCAGAGGCGCGGGGGCGTCGAGGCGGCGAGCATGGCGGACATCGAGGTCATCGACCGCGCCGATCCGGCGACGCTGGCCGGGTTCGACGCCGTGATCGACGTGCGCAGCCCGTCCGAGTTCGCCGAGGATCATGTGCCCGGCGCGATCAACCTGCCGGTGCTGGACGACGCCGAGCGCGCGCAGGTCGGCACGATCTATGTGCAGCAGTCGCGCCTGCTCGCCCGCCGCATCGGCGCGGCGCTGGTCGCCCGCAACGTCGCCCGCCACCTGGAGACCGCGCTCGCCGACAAGCCGGGCGCCTTCCACCCCCTGGTCTACTGCTGGCGCGGCGGCCAGCGCTCCGGCGCGATGGCGACGATCCTGGCCCAGGTCGGCTGGCGCACGGCGACCTTGGCCGGCGGCTACAAGACCTATCGCCGGCGGGTGCAGACCAGGCTCTACGACGAGGCCCCGGCGCTGCGGCTGGTGCTGCTCGACGGCCGCACCGGCTCGGGCAAGACCGAGATCCTCGCCCGCCTCGCCGCGCGCGGCCTCCAGACCCTCGACCTCGAGGCGCTGGCCGAGCATCGCGGCTCGGTGTTCGGCGCGGTCGGCCGCCCGCAGCCGAGCCAGAAGATGTTCGAATCGCGCCTGCTGGCGGCGCTGGAGCGGCTCGATCCCACCCGCCCGATCGCCGTCGAGGCCGAGGCCAGCAAGGTCGGCGACCGCATGATCCCGCCGATGCTCTGGCAGGCGATGGTCGCCGCGCCGCGGATCATGGTCGAGGCGCCCGTCCCTGCGCGCGCCGCCTATCTGGCGGACCACTACGCCGACGTGGTCGCCGACCGCGCCGCGTTCGAGGCGGCGCTGGCGCGACTGCCGATTCACATCGGCAGCCAGACGCTGAAGGCCTGGCGCGCCATGGCCGACGCCGGCGACCTGGCGGCGCTGGCCACCGGCCTGATCGAAGCCCACTACGACCCTGCCTACGACCGCGCCAGCCGCAAGGAAGGCCGCCCGGCGCCGGTGTCGACCGTGGCGCTGCCGGGCCTGACGCCGGCGGACCTGGAAGCGGCTGCGGGCGAGATCGAGGCGTTGATCGCCGGCCGCTTTCGGGCGACGGAGCCCGACTCGCCGGCGGCCTAACCCCTCACCCTCCCAACCGCTTCGCGGTCGGGCCGCTCCCTCTCCTTCCGGGGAAGGTGTGTCACGCCGGCGCCGCTCGCTCACCTCTCCCCGGAGGGAGAGGGAGGGGCCCGCGATGCGCCAGCATCGTGGGAAGGTGAGGGGTTACGCCGCCGGCCGGCTCACCCCGACGCGTTGGTCGCCGCCGGGGCGCCGCCGAGCGTGTGGAACGAAATCAGGAAGTCCTGCAGCGCCGGGTCGCCCTGGCCGTACTTCGACGAGCCGATCACCTCATAGAAACGGCCGCCGACCAGGAAGACGCGCAAGGTCGCCGCCCATTTGCCATCCTTGGTCAGCTGGTATTCGCGGCCCATGACACCCTCGCTGGTGGCGGCGTAGGTGGGCGCGCTCGCGGTCGACGCCATCTGCTTGGAGATGAAGCCGGACGCGGACTTGGCCAGGTCGTCGAGCGACATGCCGGTGCGCGCGACGTCCGCGGCCCAGACCTTGAAGTCGCGGCCGTCCTGCTGGGACTCGAGCGTGTAGGAACTCGGGCTCGCGCCGTCCGGCGACGCTGGCTGCGGCGTCGCCACCGGCGGCGCCGGGAACGAGATTCTGAAGCCCCAGGCCGGGTAGGCGTATTCCTTGGTCGGCGGCGACGGCGGCTTGCAGGCGACGAGAACGAAGGCGAGCGAGACGGCGAGGAAGGCGCGCATCGGCGAAGCGTGACCGGGGCATCGCTTTCGGTCAACCACCGGCGCGCGCCGCCATCCGATTGCGCTTGAGGCGACGAGGGCCGCGGGGGAGAACCCTGGTCATGTCGGTCTTCGCCCTCGCATCGCTGTTCATCTGCCTGGTCGCGGCGGGCGGCTGGGTCAACGCCCGCACGGTGAAGCTTCCGCAGGGCGTGGCGATGCTGTTCGTGGGCGCGGCCGGGGCCCTGGCGTTGGGCGCCGCGCGATGGCTGGCGCCGGGCTTCGAAGGCGCGCGCGCGGTGACCGCCGCGGTCGCCGGCATCGACTTCCCGCAGGCGGTGCTGGGCTACCTGCTGGGCTTCCTGCTCTTCGCCGGGGCGATGCAGGTCGACCTCTCCGAACTGCGCCGACGCTCACTTGCGGTCTGGACGCTGGCCACGCTGGGCGTGATCGCCTCGACCGCGATCGTCGGGGTCGGCGTCTGGCTCGCCGCCGGCGCGCTCGGCCTGGCGCTGCCGCTGCCCTGGGCGCTGGTGTTCGGCGCGCTGATCAGCCCGACCGACCCGGTCGCGGTGCTGGCGACGCTGAAGCGCGGCCAGCTGTCGGCGACGCTGCGGGTGGTGCTGCAGGGGGAGGCGCTGTTCAACGACGGCGTCGGCATCGTCATCTTCAGCGCCCTGGTCGCCTACGCGTCCGGCGCCCTGCCAAGCGCCGGCCAGGCGCTGTTCCAGGTGCTGCTGCAGGCCGCCGGCGGGCTGGCGCTGGGCCTGATCGCGGCCACGGCGGTGATCTGGGCGATGCGGCAGATCGAGGACTATGTGGTCGAGGTGAGTCTGTCGCTGGCGCTGGCGATGGGCGTCTACGCGATCGCGCAGGCGGCGCACCTGTCCGGGCCGATCGCGGCCGTCGGCGCGGGACTGCTGATCGGCGACAACCGCGGCGGCGAGACCATGGGGCCGGTCACGCGCGAGCACCTGACCAGCTTCTGGCATCTGATCGACGAGCTCTTGAACGCGGTGCTGTTCTTCCTGCTCGGCCTGCTGCTGCTGGTGATCCCGCTGCAGGGCCGGCTCGGCGCCCTGGCGGCGGCGGCCATCGGGCTGGTGCTGGCGGCGCGGATCGTGGTGGTGCTGCCCTGGGGCGCCTACTTCCACCTCCGCCACGAGGAGCGGGGCGCGAGCACGATCCTGGTCTGGGGCGGCCTGCACGGCGCGCTCTCGGTCGCCCTGGCCCTCAGTCTGCCGCCGGTGGCCGAGAAGCCGCTGATCCTCGCCGCCACCTACGCCGTCTGCGCCTTCTCGGTGGCCGTGCAGGGCATCACCTTCGCCCCGCTGGCCGCGCGCGTGGGCCGATCGGCGGGGACGGGGTAGAACCGGCCGCCTACGGCCCGGATCGCCGCCCGTGTTCCTGGCTCTGGCCGACGCTGACCGCGATCGCGCCGCCGTTCGCCAGCGGTTTGCAGACGCCCGCGGCGAAGTGGCGATAACCGCCCGTGCCGAGTCCGCCTTCGACGAAACCGTGGGGCTTGCTGTCGGTCTTGCCGTCGGCCGTCACCGTCTGCGGCCCACACGGCCCCATTCGCACGCCCGGAGCGTCATCCGGCTGGTCTGCGCTCGCCGCCTCGAGCGGTGACACCGGCGCCGCCATGGGCGCGGGCTGCGCCGCCGGCGCGGTCGCGATCGTCTCGCCGGCGAACGCCAGGGCCGGCGTGAGCGTCAGCGCCAGCGCCGTCGCGACGATGCCGCGCATGATCGACCCTCCTCAGATGCAGCAAGACCGTGGGCCGGCCGCTTGTTCGAATTGGGACCACGACATGTCCGCTCTGGCGCCTCGCGCCGCCCCGCCCCTTCAGCCGCCCGCCACCCGCGCTTCAGCGGCGGCGATCATGGCCTGGAAGCGGATGTCGCCGCGCAGCGCGTCGAGGTCCGGATCGACCTTGGCGTCCTCCAGGCAGAAAGCCGGGTCCTGCGCCATCACCTGCCCCAGCATCTGGAGCGCGGCGTCGGCATCCTTCAGGTGGGCGATTAGCGCGCAGGCGAAGTTGTAGCGCATCAGCTTGTTGCCGGGGTCGATCAGCAGGGCGCGGTCCATCCAGTCCCTGGCCCGTTCGGCCTCCCCAAGCACGGCGAGCGCGTTCACGCCGCAGGCCATCGCATGGCTGTTGTTCTGATCCTTCGCGACCGCCTTCTCGGCGCGCTCGAGGGTGATCCTGGCGACCCGCCGGGCGTTGTCGGCGTCGCCCAGCGCCGCGTAGCAGCTGAACAGCATCACCGGCGCGCTGAAATTGGTCTCGGCCAACGCGGTCGCCTTCTCGAGGTAGCGAACGGCGTCTTCCAGACGGAGCTGATGGTAGCTGATCGAGCCCGCGCGATAGTTGACCTCGAAGGACTCCGGGTCGAGCCGCAGGGCGATGTCGATTGCGGCGGCGGCCTCGTCCTGACGGCCAGCGACGGACAACAGACGCGCCTTCAGGGCATGGGCCTCGGCCAAACCGGGATCCAGCGCCAGGGCGCGTTCGACCGCCACGCGTCCGTCGTCGCCCTCTTGTCCGAATGCGCTGCTCAAGGTGGTCTGCCCGGACGCCATCAGGACCCAGGCCTGGGCGTAGGTGGGATCGATCTGCGTGGCGCGGCCGCACAGGCGGACGATCGCCTCGTAGTCCCGGGTGTCGCCCTGGTTGCCCGAGAGCCAGTACCGCCGCGCCATCAGGTAGAAATTGTAGGCCTCGACGTTGGCGGTGCCGTGCCGCTCGATCGCGGCCTTCTCCGCGGGCAACAGCGTCAGTTTCAGCGCCCCGACGATCGCCTCGGCGATCTCGTCCTGCAGCGCGAAGATGTCGGTCAGGTCGCGGTCGTAGCGTTCGGCCCAGACCTGGTCGCCTCTGGCGCCATCGGTGAGCTGGGCGGTGACGCGAACCCGCCCGCCGGCCTTGCGCACGCTGCCGCCGAGCACGTGGCTCACGCCCAGCTCGCGCGCCAGCTCGGGCGCCTTCACGTTCCTGCCCTTGAAGGTGAAGGCGGTGTTGCGGGCAACCACCGACAGCGCCGAGACCTTGGAAAGGTCGGTCATGATGTCTTCGCTGATCCCGTCGCTGAAGTACTCCTGCTGCGGATCGTCGCTCATGTTGGCGAACGGCAGCACGCAGATCGACAGCCTGCGGGCCGGCGCGGCGGCTTGCGGCGCGGACGGGCCCGCGCCGGCGAGCTCGGCTATGCTGGCGACCACCTTCCGCCAGCCCGGCGCGTCGGCCTCGCCCGCCCAACCCGCCAGGTCCGCGCACTGGATGCGGTCGAACGGCATCGGCAGCGCCGCGCCATCCACGCTCAGCTGCACCAGCTTGCGGTCGTTCCGCGCCCGGTCGGCCTCCGACTGCACCCACTCCGACCTGGCGGCCTCCGCCGACCAGATCACCACCACCGCCTTGGCCGCCGCCAGGCGCTCCTGGATCACGTCGGCGTAGGACCTGTGCGCGGGCAGCTGGTCGTCGCGCCAGACGTCATAGCCCAGCGCCTGCAGCGCCTCGGCCACCTGCCGCGCCTGGGCCTCGGTCGAGCGGGCGTAAGAGACGAAGATGTCAGACATCCAGCCTCCGTTCCGCCGCGCCTGCCCGATCCAGCGCGCAGCGATACGCCTGGGCGCCGGGCAAGGGAACCTGGCCGGACGTCGAAAATGTCCGAGTTGAAATCCAACAGCGTCATTCCGCGCGCGTCACCTGCACCGAACCGATGTGCGTGATCCCGCCCGGCGACAGCGCAGCTTCGCCGAAGGGCGAGTAAGGCGCAGCCTCCGACGCACCGACAGCGCGCCGCTATCCGGGCGAGTTCGCCGGCGCGCTGTTGGACGCCGGCGGCCCGGCGATCACGCGGAAGGACGTCAGAAAGTCATCGACGGACGGATCATCGATGCCGCCCGAGGCGTTGGCGGCCAGCACGTAGAAGCGACCACCCGCCAGGAAGAACCGCGCCTTCGCGGCCGGACGGCCATCCTTGCTGATCACCAGTTCGCGCCCGATCACTCCGTCGGACGTCGCGGCGTAGGTCGGCACGCCGGCCTGTCCGCCGACGCCGCGCGCGATCGCGTCCGAGGCCGCGGCGGTGACCGAGCCTATGTCCCGGCTCGGATCCGGCGCATCTGTGACGGAGACCGCGAATTCGCGGCCGCCCGCGTCAGCTTCCACGGTGACAGTGTGCGGCGAGCCGCCGGCGGACGCCGGCTCGTCGGTCACCTTCGGCGGCGTCGGAAACGAGACCGAGAACCCCAGAGCCGGGTTGCTGTAGGGTTTCATCTCCGGCGCCGGCGCCCTGCACGCGCCAAGCCAGAGCGCGAGCAAGGCCACGGCGACGAGCGAGAGGCGCATGCTGTTCCCTGTCGGCGGCGGCGGGCCGGTCAGCGATTCTTGGCGGCGGTCCACAGGGCGGTCAAGCGCCGCCGAGGCTCCCTCAGTCGATCCCCGGCACCGGATAGCTGCGGCACAGCGCCTCGCTCTCGGCCTTCATCTTCGCCAGTCCCGCCGCATCCTCCGGCGCGCGCAACGCGCCGACGATCCAGCCGGCGATGCGGCGCATGTCGTCCTCGCCCATGCCGCGGGTGGTGCAGGCCGGGGTGCCGAGGCGCACGCCCGAGGGACGCACCGGCGGCAGCGGATCGTCGGGGATCACCTGCTTGTTGGCGGTGATGCCGATCTGATCGAGCGTCTCCTGGGCGACACGGCCGTCGATGGCGAAGCTCTTCATCACGTCCATCACCATCAGGTGGTTGTCGGTGCCGCCGGTGATCAGGGAAACGCCCTGGTCCATCAGCGCCTGCGCCAGCACCCGGGCGTTCTTCATGGTCTGCTCGGCGTAGGTCTTGAACTCCGGCTCGGCCGCCTTCTTGAACGTGACCGCGGCGCCGGCGACGTTGTTCATGTGCGGCCCGCCCTGCAGGCCCGGGAAACACCGCCGGGTCGATCAGCGTGGCGTGCTCCTTCTTGGACAGGATCAGGCCGCCGCGCGGGCCGCGCAGGGTCTTGTGGGTGGTGGTGGTGACGACGTCGAAGCCGGCGTCGAACGGATTGCGCATGGTCCCGGCCGCGACCAGCCCGCCGATGTGCGAGATGTCGGCCATGGTCAGCGCGCCGACCTCGTCGGCCACCGCCTTGAACGCCGCGTAGTCGTAGTCGCGCGGATAGGAGGAGTAGCCGCAGAGCACCATCTTCGGCCGCGTCTGCTTGGCCGTCTGCATCAGTGCGTCGAAGTCGATCGCCCCGCCCTGGTCCGGATGGGTCTTGTAGCGGACGAAGTTGAACACCTTGCCCATGTGCGAGACCGGCGCGCCGTGGGTCAGGTGGCCGCCGTGGCTCAGGTCCATCGCCAGCACGGTGTCGCCGGGCTTCAGGAAGGCGAAATAGACCGCCTGGTTCATCGGCGAGCCGGACAGCGGCTGCACGTTGGCGTGCTCGCAGCGGAACAGCTTGGTCGCCCGCTGCCGCGCGGTGCGCTCGATCTCGTCGGTGAACTCCTGGCCGCCGTAGTAGCGCCGGCCGGGATAGCCCTCGGCGTACTTGTTGGTCAGCACCGAGCCGAGGCAGGCCAGCACCTCGGGATAGGTGTAGTTCTCCGAGGGGATCATCTCGACGCCGTCGACCTGGCGGCGCTCCTCGCCGGCGATGGCGCGCTCGATCTTAGGGTCGTAGGCGGCAAGGGCCTGGCGGTGCGAATCCATGGGCGCTCCTACTTGAAGGATCGACCGGTTCCCCCGTCAGAGAGCCCCGGCGCCCAGGCGAACGGCGCATCTGCCCCGCGCTCCCCGATGGTCCATCCCATCCAAGCTCGCCAGTCACGCCGGGCCGGCCGGGATTACCAGGGCGGCGGCGGGCCGGCAAGGCGACATCCCGGCGCGAACGGCCCGGCCGTGACGTCCATGCGCGGTTCGCGGTTTTTATAACGCGATAGAAATTCGTGGCGGCGGATGAAAAGCCGTGTCAGGCTCCCGTCCATGGCAGGCAGAAAACTTACCAGCGCGATCGGCGCGACCCTGATGGCCCTGGTCTGGGGACTGATGGCGTTCAGAACGATGACCCAGGCCCCGGCGCTGCCGCACGCCCCGTGGCTGGCCAGCTTCGAGGTTCTCGTGGCCGCGATCCTGTTCGTCGGCCTGATCCGGGCCGGCTGGACGCCGCAGGAACGACCCATCGCCGTCGAGTCCTGACCGGGCCGATCGCCGCCGCGCTTCCCGGCCGCACGGCCGCGTGGCAGGCTTGGCCGGTGAAACAAACATCGCCTTTGCTCCGGTTCGCGCTTGCGCTGCTCGCTTTGGCGAGCGCCGCGCCTGCGACCGCCGACGCTCCCGTCACGCCGGGATCGGTGCTGGCCGCCGCGCCCGAAACCGCCTGGCGGACCGTCGATCCGCACGACCTGCTGGTGATGGACCTGCCGGGCGGGCGGCGGATCGTGATCCAGCTGGCGGACGGCTTCGCCCCGGTTCACATCGCCAACATCCGCAAGCTCGCCGCGGCGCACTGGTGGGACGGCCTGGCGATCGAGCGGCTGCAGGACAACTACGTCGTCCAGTGGGGTGATCCCGACGGCAAGAAACCGCTGCCGGGCGGCCTCACCAAGCCCGCGCCGGCCGAGTACGACCGCGCGGCGGCGGACCTGCCGTTCACCGCCCTGCCCTACCCCGACGCCTATGCCAGGGCGGTCGGCTTCAGCGGCGGGATGCCGGTCGGCGAGGACGGCGGCCGGGCCTGGCTGGCGCACTGCTACGGCATGGTCGGCGTCGGCCGCGACCTCAACCCGGACACGGGAACCGGCGCCGAGCTCTACGCGGTGATCGGCACGCCGCCGCGCCACCTCGACCGCAACCTCGCCGTCGTCGGCCGGGTGCTGAGCGGCATGGACCTGCTGGCGTCTCTGGCCCGAGGCACGGCGGACATGGGCTTCTACGACGTGACGGCTCGCACACCGATCGTCAGTGTGCGGATCGCCGCCGAACTGCCGGCGCCCGAGCAGCCGCATGTCCAGGTGCTGGACGAAACCAGCGCCAGCTTCCGCGCCTGGATCCACGCCAGGGCCAACCGCCAGGATGCGTTCTTCGTCCGCCCCGCCGGCGCGGTCGACCTATGCAACGCGATGCCGCCGGTCAGGGGCGCCGGGCGGGTTGGGATGTAGGCAGAGGCAGCGCTCAGCAGCGGAGGGACGCCACCGCGAGTTCGCCCTCCGTGACGGCGTCTACATCGACGCGCTGGCGATGGTGCGGATCGCCGGAACCGGCGACTAGCCGCCGCGAGGTCGAGTGAGCCCCTCGGCCAGCGCCTGCATCGTCTCGCGGATCAGCACCTCCGTGATCTCGTCCGGCGTGACCAGGGACTGGATCATGAAGCCCATGGCGATGCACTGGAGCGCCACGGCGAGATGCCGGGGCGACATGGCGTCCGTCCTGCGCTTCAGCCCGGCCAGGTAGCCGGCGGTGCTGGTGAAACCCTCCGCGTAGGTCGCCGCGACCTCCTTTCGGATCACCGGATCTCCGAGCGCATAGAGATTGAACTCCGCGATCAGCGCCGCTTCGGCCCGGGCGCGTCGCACGACCTGGGCGAGCTCCCCGGCCATCGCCGCCAGTTCCTCTTGGATCGTCGTGGCGGGCGGCCGAGGCGATGACAAGACCAGCCCCTTCGCCCCCATCGCCGCCAGCATCAGCTCGGCCTTGCTGGAGAAGTTCGAATAGATCGCGCCTTTGGTCATGCCCGCCTTGGCGGCGATCTCGTCGAGGCTGGCCGCAGCGAAGCCCTTCTCCGCCACGATCTCGAGCGCGGCCGCCACGAGCGCGGCGCGGGTCCGTTCGCGTTTGCCACCGGGCTTCCGGGTCAACTCGTTCTCGCTTGACATCACCCGCGTATGTACCGTAAGTATTAAATACTCACGGTATATTTATGGAGCAGTCAGCTATGTCACAGTCATCGACCACCGCCGAGCCGCCGCCCCTCGGCCGCCGCTACAACGTCGGCGGAAGGCGGCTCTGGCTGCATCGCGCCGGTTCGGGCGGCCCGGCCGTGGTGTTTCTGCCCGGCGCCGGGCTGATCGGGCTCGACTATCTGAACGTCCACGAGGACGCCGCGCGCTTGACGACCTCGGTGATCTACGACCGAGCCGGGACCGGATGGAGCGAACCGATCGCGCTGCCGCGCAGCGCGGCCGATGTGGCCGAGGAGCTGCGGCGGTTGTTGCAGGCCGCGGACGTGCCGCCGCCTTACGTGCTGGTCGGCAAATCGCTCGGCGGCGCCTATGCGCGCCGCTTCGCCCAGCTGTTCCCAGGCGAGGTCGCCGGCGTCGTGCTGCTCGATCCCGCGCACGAGGGCTACGCCTCGATGCCCGGCCAGCCGCTGCTGACTCAGCTGCGCCAGGCCGTGAAGCTGCTTCCCGCCCTGATCAATCTGCGCAGGTTCTATCGCCCGATGTTCGAGAAGATGCTGGCCACCTGGCCGGACGGTCTGCGCGAACGCCTGGTCGACTACCACCTCGCCAACTGGAGCAAGACCCTGCAGGAGGCGAGGAACCTGCAGGGCGAAATCCTGGCCGAGATCCGCGACGGCGGCGCGATGCCGGACGCCCCGCTGATCGTGTTGACGGCCATAGGCATCGACCCGTTCCAGGCGGCGCTCATCTCGACGCCCTATCTGCGCGAGCTCAACGTGAGGAAGCTGGCGTTCTACGACGCGTTCGCCGCCTCGGCGCCGCGCGGCGAGAACCGCGCGATCAAGGACGCCGGCCACAACACCCTGCACCCCGACCGTCCGGACGCAGTGTTGCTCGCGATCCACGACGTTGTAGACGCGGCCCGGGTCAGCGCGCCGGCCGTCTACCGCGATCGAACTCGTACCGGCCTGAGCGCGGGCAGCGGGCCGACCAGCCAGATCGCCAGCCGGTCCAGCATCGCCGCACCGCCGCTCCCAGCCGACCTCACGAGGCGCGCGACGCATGGTGGGCGGCGCGGGGGTTCGGGTCGGCCGCGCGGGCGCGAGATGGCCAAGGCCCTCGACCATCGCGATCAGCGCGTCGATCAGGGCGCGCCGCCGGCCAGCCGGGGCCGCCGATCCATCGCCGAGCTCGCGCCTGGCCGCCGCGGCCAGGATCGCCTGCTTGTCCGGGAAGTACTGGTAGAGCGTGCCGATGCTGACGCCGGCGCGTTCCGCGACTTTGCCCGTGTTGAAGGCCCCGGCGCCGTCCCGTTCGAAAATCTGAGCCGCCGCCTCGACAATGGCCGCCCAGGTGGCCCGAGAGCGCGCCTGCCGAGGGCTACGGCGTTGATTCCCTGAAGATTCCGACGTCATGCGGGCCTCGTCGCGAAAGCGAGTGTCATCGATCAAGGTAGTGAGCCACGATTCCGGCTCAAGGAGGCGCCGGCATGCTTCGAGACCAACAGCTTCGCGACGTGGTGGGGGCGATCTTCGCCGAAGCGGACGTGGCACGGCGCTACCACGCGCGGCCGCCCTATGCGCCGGCGCTCTGCGCGCGGCTGCTGGCGCTGACGCCGGGTCGCCACCGCGCGCTGGACCTGGGCTGCGGACCCGGCAAGGTCGCGGTCGTCCTGGCCGACCACTTCGATGAGGTCGTCGCGCTCGATCCGTCCGAGCCGATGCTGGCGGAGGGGCGGGCGGTCGGACGCCGGTCGCCGTCCCAACGTCGCCTGGACCCTCGGCAAGGGCGAGATCTACGAGGACGATCGCGGCTTCGACCTCGTGACCGCGGGCACGTCGATCCACTGGCCCGACCACGCGGTGCTGTTCCCAAAACTGGCGCGCTGGACTCCGTTGCTGGCGATCGTCAACCAGGACGACATGGCGCCGCCGCCGTGCGGCCAGGACGCCTGGCTGGCGTTCGTGCGGCCCTGGCTGGTCCGCATGGCCGAGCGGACCCCCGGCGTGCGCAAGCCCTACGATCCGGCCGGCTTCCTGGCCGAGGGAACGCGTCACGAGGCCTGGATGGACATCGCTGGTCGCGAGAACTTCGCCCATGCCTGGCGCCAGCCGCTGGACGAGTTCGTGCTCGGCAACCACTCGCGCGCCACCTGGAGCCGCGCGGCGATGGGCGAACTGGCGGCAGAATTCGACGCCGAGCTCGCCGAGCTGATGCGGCCCTACGCCGTGGACGGCATGCTGGAACTGAGGATGGTCTCGGAACTTACCTGGGGCGCGCCCAGGGCGACGCCGCGCGGTTAGCCGGCCGCCGCTTCTGGCTCGGCCGCTTCCTCCGCCAGCGCCGCCTCCAGCGCCGCGAACAGGCGCGCGGCCTCGATCGGCTTGGCGACGTGGCCGTCCATGCCGGCGGCGCGGCACTGGCTGATCTGGTGCGACATGGCGTTGGCGGTCAGCGCGATGATCGGCGTGCGGGCGCGGCCCATGGCGGCCTCGGCCTCCCGGATCGCCCGGGTGGCCGTCAGGCCGTCCATCACCGGCATCTGCATGTCCATCAGGATCACGTCCCAGGGCGAGTCCTTCCAGGCCTCGAGCGCCTGCTCGCCGTTCTCCACCACCATCGGCTCGACGCCGATCTGGTGCAGCAGCGTCTTCAGCACCAGCTGGTTGACCGAATTGTCCTCGGCCGCGAGCACGCGGATCCGCGGCAGCGAGGTTTCGGCCAGCGGCGGCGGCGCGGGCGGCGCGGCGAACTGCGGCGCCAGCGCCTCGCCGACCTTGGCCAGCGGCAGCCGCACCGCGAAGGTCGAGCCTTCGCCGAGCTGGCTCTCGGTCGAGATCTCCCCGCCCATCAGGTGCGCCAGCTCGCGGCAGATCGAAAGCCCGAGGCCGGTGCCGCCGTAACGGCGCGTGGTCGAGGCGTCGGCCTGGGTGAACTTCTCGAACAGGGCGGCGAGACGGTCGGGCGCGATGCCGACGCCGGTGTCGCTGACCATCAGCGTCAGCGCCTCGCCGGCCCCGGGCTTGGAGACCTGGGCGGCCGTGACCCGCACCTCGCCATGCTCGGTGAACTTCAGCGCGTTGGAGATCAGGTTGTAGAGAATCTGCCGCACCCGGGTCGGGTCGCCCAGGTAGACGCCCCTGGCCGGCGGCTCGATCGTCAGGTCGAACGACAGGCCCTTCTTGTTGGCCAGCGCGGTGAACGCCGAGTGGGCGCCCTTCATCAGGTCGCCGAGGTCGAAGTCGACCTGCTCCAGCTCCAGCCGGCCGGCTTCGATCTTGGAGAGGTCGAGCACGTCGTTGAGGATCGCCAGCAGCGCCTCGCCGGACTGGCGGATCACGTCGAGACGATCCTGCTGCACGGCCGAGAGCTCGTCGGCGGCCATCGCCTGGGCCATGCCGAGCACACCGTTGAGCGGCGTGCGGATCTCGTGGCTCATGGTGGCGAGGAACGCGCTCTTGGCCTCGTTGGCGGCCTCGGCGGCGACGCCGCGCTCCTGCGCCTCGGCCCTGGCCTTGTGCAGCGCCTCGCGCGAAGCGGCCAGCTGGCGGCGGGCGTTGATGAACAGGTGGCAGAGCAGCCCCAGCGCGATCACCGCGGTCAGGATGGTCCAGGGCTGGTGGCCGCGCCACGCCGCCGCGGCGAGCGAGCCCACCGCCAGCGCCACCACCGTCAGGTAGGGCGAGGCCGACAGCAGGAAGATCTTCGGCCGCGCGTAGTACTGCAGCAGGCAATAGAGGATCGAGATGCAGGTCTGGGCGATGGCGAAGCCGCGGGCGATTGGATCGCCAGTGCCCCATAACATCGTCATGAACGCCGCGTAGCAGGCGCCGGTGCCCATGCTGAGCGCCACCCGGGTCACCGGCATGCCTTCCCAGACCGTGATCCTGGCGCCGTTCTCGACCGCCTTGGCGAGCCGCATTTCGACCAGGCCGAGGCCCGCGACGACGCACAGCCATGCCGCCGGAATCGGCCAGGCCATCACCGGTAGGGCGGCGAGCGCCATCGCGGCGCTGGTGCCGATACGGGTCGGGACGTTGCGGCTGGAGGCGACGAACAGGCGTGACGCAGCGGCAACCTCAGCCCGCGCCGCGTCGCTATCCCCACGAGACCGCGGCGACTTTGTCATGCCGGCTGGTGCTCCTCCCCAGCCAGAAAAACTAATGTCCGAGTTGTGACCATATGGTTAGCGGGATGCCAGCGTTCGGCGAACGCGCGGCTCAGGCGCGCATCACCGCGACGAACACCAGCGCGAACGAGCCATCGCCGAGCTTGGTGTCGAGGCTGCGCTCGACCAGCTTGATCGACTTCGGCAGGCCCTGGTTGCCGTTCTGGGTCAGCACCGTGCGGCCGGACGTCGACTGCACCATGCAGACGTGCTTCCAGCCCGACGCATTGGTCGTGCGCAGCAGCACGACGTCGGCGGGCTTCAGGTCGTAGCCGTTCCAGCCGATGTCGTGGAAGTCCTGGCGCCCCTTGCCGTCCATCGGGCTCTCGCCCGAGTAGCGCAGCAGCTGTCCTGGGGTGGTCGGCTGCATCGCCCAGTGGATCGCGCGTTGCGGCGACCAGAGCACGGTGTTGGACCCGCCGAACGGGTTCTCGACGCCCTGGATTGCGCAGGCCTGATCCCAGCACCAATAGACGAAGCCGCCGCACCAATCGAGCTTGGCGTCCATGTTGTAGACGCCGAAGCCGGTGGTCTCGCTGACGTGGCTGTTCATCTGATCCTCGGCCACGCGCAGCACCGCGTCGCGCAGCGGCAGCCCCTGGATCTCGCTGCGCAGTTCCGGCGTGACCTCGGCTTTCGCCGCGCCGACCTGGCGCGCGTCGGGGTTGCTGGTGACGCGGATGGTGAGCGGCGCGATCACGTCGACGCCGCCGACCTGGGCGTGCAGCTGGGTGGCGCCAAGACCCTTGGCGATCACGGTCACCTTGCGGATGGTCTGGCTCTTTTCCCAGCCGCTCAGCGTGCCATCGCGGTGGGCGGCCTTGTCGTCGGAATCGCCGGCGCTGGTGGTGGCGGTGTCCTCATCGTCGGTGAACACGTCGGCGTCGGGCGCGGCGACCAGGTAGAAGGTGGTGCGCTTGTTGACCGGCAGGATCTGCAGATTGCGGTCCGAGTCCCACCCGGCCTGATCGACGTTTCCGGGTTTGTGCAGGTTGGCCATCGCGCGGCTCCAGGTTCAACAGGGAAGGCTTGCCAGAGTGCGCTCTCAGAGCGTCTCCAGCGGCGGCGGGTGGTAGCGGCGGGCGACGATCGGCTCGCCGGGGGCGTAGGCGCGCAGGATCAGCGCAAACGGACCGTTGGCCGGCGCCGGCAGCCAGTTGGCGCCGCGGCCCGGGTTGGTGCGGCTGATGTCGATCTCGATCGCCCCGTCAGGCCGGCGGCGCAGGCCGGGGGTCCAGGCGCCGACGAACGCGCGGTCGAACGCATTGCGCGCCAGGAACAGCCGGCCGTCGGGCTGCGGCTCGTAGAGGCTCAGCGACCAGAACCCGTCCGCCGGCGGCGGCGGCAACACGAGCCGGTAGTGCTGTGCGCCGGAGAAGTTGCGTCCGCCGCCCGGGCCGACGGCGCGCAGCGCGGTCACCGTTTGCGGCCGCAGCGCGCCGGTCTGGGTCAGCGCGATCTGGGCGCGGTAGAGGAAGTCCTGGCCGTAGTCGCCGAGGCAATCCTTTGGATAGGCCCAGCCGTCGGCGGGCGCCTCCGTCGGCGCTTGCGCGGCCAGCTTCTGCGCTTCGGCCACGCCCTTGCCGATCTCGGCCAGCTCGACGTCGGCGAAGCGGGCCTTCTCGAAACCGCCATACATGCCGACCTGGACCGGGGCGATGCGGTGGAAGAACGAGTCGTCGTCCCTGGGCGGCGGGTTCTCCACGATCAGCTGCTGGACCGCATAGAAGTAGTCGCTCCAGGCCGCGTCGCGCGCCGCGGGTGGGGCCGGCTGTGGCGGAGTCTTGGCCGCGGTCGCCTTGATCGCCAGCCCGTCCTGCAGCGCGTGCGCGGCCGCCAGATCGTGCTCGCCCTCCAGGTGGGTGCGCGCCAGCGCCCACACCCAGTAGCCGCGCGTGGTGATCATCTTGTGCAGCGGCGGCATGCGCGGCATCGGCGCGGTGTAGCCGGCGACGCCGACCCGCGACGGCGGCCCGATCAGGGTGATCCCGTGCCCGCCCTTGCTCGCTTCGCGCCCGTCGATCGTGGCCAGCACGTTGCCGTAGAGGTCGAAGACCGCGAGGTTGAAGTAGCGACCGCCGGTCGCGGGCACGGAGATGTGGGCCGGCCCGCCGCCGAGGTGGATCCAGGCGCTCGAGCAAAGCACGTCCGGCTCGGGCGCGCTGACGTCGCGCAGGGCCGGGCCGGCCGGGTCACGCTGATGCAGGAAGCTGTTGAAGCCGGCCTTGCCATCCTGCGGTTTGTCGCCGATCGCCGCGGCGCGCAGCCGTGCGGCCTCGATCAGCGGCAGGCCGTAGATCCAGGCCTCGCGGGCGGCGGTGCGAAGATCGTCGGGCGCGATGGCGGGGGGTGCGGCGGCCGCGGCGCGAAGCGGCGCGCTGGCGCCCGCAAGCAGGGCCGCGCTGCTCAAGACGAACCCGCGACGATCCATGCAACCCCACCCCGCTCTACCGGCGAGGGACTTTCGAACGCCAGCAATCTGGCGGCAAGTCCCCCCGAACGCCCTCACCCCTCGTCAGTCGCCCTTGCCGCGCTCTAGCGCCTTTTTTGCGGCAAGCTTGGCCAGCACCCGCCCGCGCCCCTTCGCCAGCGCCGTGACCACGCCGCGGAACGTGCGCGCCTCCTGGTCGGTGAAGCGGGCGCGCGAGAGCGCGACGCGCAGGTTGCGGATCATCGACGGGCGCTTCTCCGGCGGGTGGAAGAAGCCGGCGGCGTCCAGCTCGCCCTCGAGATGCTCGTAGAGGCCGATCATCGTCGCCTGCTCGGCCGGCGGCTCGGGCTCGGGGAAGATCGCCGGCGGTCCGGCGTCGGCCAGCACCTTCCACTCGTAGGCGCAGATCGCCACCGCCTGGGCCAGATTGAGCGAGCGAAAGCGCAGGTCGACCGGCACGGTGACGATGCCCTGACAAAGCGCGATGTCCAGCGTCTCCAGCCCGGCGCGCTCGCCGCCGAACATGAGGCCGACCGGCCAGCCCTGCGCCGCGCCATCGCGCAGCGCGCCGGCGGCGTCGCGCGGGGTCATCACCGGCAACGCGGTCTCGCGCGGCCGGGCGGTGGTGGCCAGCGTCAGGCGCAGGTCGGCCACGGCGTCATCGACCCGCGCGAACACCTTCGCCGCGTCCAGCGGCCAGTCCGCGCCGGACGCGCTGGCCCAGGCCCGCTCCTGCGGCCAGCCGTCGCGCGGGGCGACCAGGCGCAGCTCGGAGAGGCCGAAATTCGCCATCACCCGCGCCACCGCGCCGATGTTCTCGGCGAGCTGCGGTTGGCACAGGATCACGACCGGCGCGGAACTGGTGGCCTGGTTGGGGGCTTGGCTTGTCACGTCGCATCGCTTAGGCCGCACAGGGTCGATGGGGCAATCGAGTTCGCGGGAGGCCCCTCCATCATGCCCTTCAGCCGCCGCCGCGCCGTGGCGCTCGCCGCCAGCGCCGCCCTCGCCGCCTGCCAGCGCAAGCTGACCACCCCGGCCAGGGCCGGGCCGATGGACACGCGCCGGCTCGACGCCAGCTTCCCGGCGCTGGCCGAGCGGGCTCGGCCCGCCGCGTTCGCGATGGGGGTGATGAACCTGGCCACCACCGCGACCTGGTACTGGAACACCGACCGCGCGTTTCCGCTCGCGGGCGCGGTCGCCCTGCCGATCGCGACGGCCGCGCTCGCACAGGTCGACGCGCGCAAGCTGGCGCTGGACCAGCCGGTCGCCTTCGATGCGCTCGACCTCGCGCCGCCGCCCAGCCTGATCGACCACTACTGGCCGACGCCCCCAGAGGGCCACGCCGTCGCCATCCCGCTGCACAGCCTGGTCACCCTGGCCCTGCGCGAGGGCGACAACACGGCCATGGACGTGCTGATCAAGCGCATCGGCGGGCCGGGCGTGGTCAGCGCGTTCCTGCAGCAGAAGGGCGTCACCGGCCTCAGGGTCGACCGCTACCAGCGCGAGATCGGCGTCGAGCTCTTCGGCATGCCGACGTTCCGCGCGGCCTGGAAGGACCCGCAGGCGTTCGCGCTCGCTCGCGACCAGGTGACGGCCCGGGCGCGGCAGACGGCCATGAACCAGTTCATCCTCGATCCGCGCGACGCCACGACCGTGCCGGCGGCGCTGGGGTTCCTGGCGCTGCTGGCCGGCGGCCAGCTGATCTCGCCGGCCTCGCTGGCGCAGTTGACCGTCTGGATGACCGACGCCCCGCCCGGCCGCTTCGCCGCCGGCATGCCGCCGGACGTGCGGCTGGCGCGGGCGACCGGCGAGACCCCGGAGGACCTCGGCTTCACCGCCGCGACGACCGAACTGGCGATCGCGACCTTCCCGGACGGGCGACGCTATGCGCTCGCCGCCTTCCTGGTCGGCTCGACCGCGACCGAGGCCGCGCGGGACGCGCTGTTCGCCGACGCCGCGCGGCTGGCGGCGGCGGCGATCGGCTGACGCCACGTGACGCGGGTCCCCGGCTTTCCCCCTGGCGCGGAAGCTCCTATAGCGCTGCGGCGCGACCCGGCCCGGCTGCGTCGCCCCCTCACAGCACGGTTCGGAGTCCGCGTCCCGCATGGCCAAGATCAAGGTGGCGAACCCGGTTGTCGACCTCGACGGCGACGAGATGACCCGCATCATCTGGAAGCTGATCAAGGACAAGCTGATCGAGCCGTTCCTGGATCTGCCGATCGAGTACTACGACCTGGGGATGGAGCACCGCGACGCCACCGACGACAAGGTGACGGTGGAAGCGGCCCACGCGATCCAGAAGTGGGGCGTCGGCATCAAGTGCGCGACCATCACCCCCGACGAGGCGCGGGTGAAGGAGTTCGGCCTCAAGCAGATGTGGAAGTCGCCCAACGGCACCATCCGCAACATCCTGGGCGGCGTCGTCTTCCGCGAGCCGATCATCTGCAAGAACGTGCCGCGCCTGGTGCCGGGCTGGACCCAGCCGATCATCATCGGCCGCCACGCCTTTGGCGACCAGTACCGCGCCACCGACTTCGTCGTGCCCGGCAAGGGCAGGATGACGATCAAGTGGGAGGGCGACGACGGCCAGGTGATCGAGAAGGAGGTGTTCGACTATCCCGGCGGCGGCGTCGCGATGGCGATGTACAACCTCGATGAGTCGATCGAGGAGTTCGCCCGGGCCAGCCTACGCTATGCGCTCGACCGCAAGTACCCGATCTACCTCTCGACCAAGAACACCATCCTCAAGGCCTACGACGGGCGCTTCAAGGACATCTTCCAGCGCATCTACGAGACCGAGTTCGCCGAGCTCTACAAGGCCGCGGCGATCTCCTACGAGCACCGGCTGATCGACGACATGGTGGCCTCGGCGCTGAAGTGGTCCGGCGGGTTCGTCTGGGCCTGCAAGAACTACGACGGCGACGTGCAGTCCGACCAGGTGGCGCAGGGCTTCGGCTCGCTGGGTCTGATGACCTCGGTGCTGCTGACGCCGGACGGCAAGACGGTGGAGGCCGAGGCCGCGCACGGCACGGTGACGCGCCATTATCGCCAGTATCAGCGCGGCGAAAGCACCTCGACCAACTCGATCGCCTCGATCTTCGCCTGGACCAAGGGCCTGGAGCACCGCGCCAAGCTCGACGACAACCCGGCATTGGCGCGCTTTGCCGGAACGCTCGAGAAGGTCTGCGTCGACACCGTGGAAGACGGCTTCATGACCAAGGACCTCGCCCTCCTGGTCGGCGACCACCAGGGCTGGCTGACCACCGAAGGCTTCCTCGACAAGGTCGCCGAGCACCTGGATGCGGCGCTGGCGGGGTAGCGACAGCGGCTTGCGCGCGTCATCGTTCGGCGTAGTCTCTGACCTGTCGGGCGGCTCGCTATCGCCGCCGCACGGCGCCCCACTCCATTTTCAGAGAAAGCGCTGGTCATGCAGCCACCTCCCTATGCCATGGGCGACCGCGTCCGAGTCACTGACGGCCCCCTCGCCGGCTTCGACGCCGAAGTCCGCGTTGTGCTGACGGACCGCCTGCAGCTGGCCGTGGCGGTTCGCGGCATGACAGTCCCTATCGAGACAGAGGCTTGGCAGGTGGAGCGCGTCACCTGACGCGGTGAGACGCCCCCTCCGTCAGCCCGCTGCGCGGTCTGCCACCTCCCCCGTTTCGCTCCGCTTCACGGTGGAGGAGCGAGGTTCCTGCTCCTCCACCGCAGAGCGCAGCGTCGCGGGGGAGGTGGCGCGCGGCGCGAAGCGACGCGTGACGGAGGGGGCGTCTCGCCAGGCTTGAACCCCAGCACGGTCCTGACAGAAATCAGCCGCGCAGCTGCGATGTCCGAGAAGCCTTGGGACGGCGGAGGGCCCCTTCGTCGCCCTGCGGGCGACACTTCCCCCCTTCCGGGGGAAGAGATGAGAGGCGATGGAGGAATGCGATGATCGGCTACGTCACCATCGGGACCGACGACCTCGACAAGGCGGCCCCCTTCTACGACGCCCTGTTCGGCGCGATCGGCGGGGAGCGGAAGTCGCTCGACGGCGGATGGGCGTTCTACGGACCGAAGGGCGGCGAGGGCAATGTCGGCGTCTGCAAGCCGTTCGACGGCCAGCCGGCGCGCGCCGGCAACGGGATCATGATCGCCTTCGCCGCGCCGTCGCAGGAGGCGGTCAAGGCCGCCCACGCCGCCGCGCTGGCGCATGGCGGGACCGACGAGGGTGCGCCCGGCTTCCGCCCGCCGGACGGGACCAGCTTCTACGGCGCCTACGTGCGCGACCCGACCGGCAACAAGCTCTGCGTCTTCCACGCCGGCTGACCTACGCCTGGTACGGCCGCGTCTTGTCCAACTGCTCCAGATACCAGCCCAGCCCGTAAGCCAGGTCCGAGCCTTCGGCGATCCGATTCTCCAGCACCCGCCAGAGGCCGTTTAAGAAGCCGCCGAGCCAGAGACCGTCGAGCGCGTCGATCTCCGCGTCCGAGAGCGAGGTGTGGCTCAGGTACCCGTCCACCACGGCGTCATGGTAGCCGCGCCGAGCATAGGCCAGATCCGCCGCGCGGATATCGACGTGGGCGAGTTCGAAGTCGAGCACGCCGACCAGCCGGCCGCCGGCGACCCGCAGGTTCCAGGTCGAGAAGTCGCCGTGCACGATTCGCTGCGGGCAGTCGGCCAGCCGCCGCGGCAGGTCGCGCGCAGCCAGCGTCTCCGCCGCGTCCCGGAAGCGGCGCGCCATCGCCGGCTCGACTGTGCCGAGCGCGGCGAGCAGCTGGTCGCGTCGCGAGGCGCCACCCGGCTCGGGCGAAGCCCCTTCGGCGCTCAGGCCAAACCCTGGGCGCTGCGCTGGCGCCGCGAGGTCGGCGGTTGTGGCGTGGAACTCAGCCAGCAGGACGCCAAGGCGTCGGTATTCGGCCGAGGTGGGCGGGCTGCCCTGACCGCGCATGGTGCGGCCCGGCAGCCACGGCATCAGCAGCCAGACCTGGCCGTCGATCTCCCGCGGCGCCGCGATCGGCCGGGGAACCGGCGCGCCGATGGCGGCGAGCGCTTGGACCGCCGCGACCTCCCAGGCGACGTCCCCCGGCGTGGTTCGACCCCAGACCCCGAACCGCCGCAGCGCGTAGAACCGATCGCCCGCGCGCACACGCCAGTGGGTGTTGTTGCGTCGCGACGCGAGCCGGATCGCGTCTGGCTCGACGTCGAACGTGCGGACGATGTCGGCGAGGCGCCGGCTCACCCGGCCGTGTCGCGCAGGAAGGTCACGTCCAGGAAACGGGCGGGCGCGCCGTCGAAGCTCAGCCTCGCGCCTTCGCAACAGTCGAACGGCTGACCCCAGGCGGTGTGGTCCGCGTCCGGAAGACAGGCGACCAGCGCGGCCTCGAGCTGACCGGAGTGGCCGATGATCAGCGCCGCGGCGTCGTCCGGCAACGCCATCGCCATGTCGCGCCAGAGACCGGCGACGGCGCTGGCGTAACGGTGCGCCGCGCCGCCGGCCGCGATCACCTTGGCGAGCGCGGCGAACGGCGCCGGCGCCTCCCACCAGCGGGCCTGCTCGAACTCGGACGCCATGGCGTCATCGCTGACGAGCGGGACAAGCTCCTTGTCGACCGCAAAGCCCATCGCCAGCGCCGTCTCGCGGGTGCGGGGAGCGACCGAAGCGGCGACGCAGTGGAACGGGCCGATCGCGGCGCCGATGCGGCGGGCGAGGTCGACACCGGCCTGGGAGAGCTGCGAGCCGCCGCCGTCCTTGCGCAGGCTGTGGCGGCGGATCTCCAGCGTGCGCATCGGCGAAGGCGTCAGGCCGCCAGCGCCGCCTTCACCGCGGCGACGCCGTCGGCGGCCCTGGCGCCGTCGGGGGCGCCGCCCTGGGCGAAGTCCGGCTTGCCGCCGGCCCCCTGCCCGCCCATCGCCGCCACGGCGATGCGCGCGAGGTCGACAGCGCTGAAGCGTTGCTGTGCCGAACCGGTCACCACCACCGTGTTGGCGACCTTGCCGTCGAGCACGCCGTTGAGCACGATCACGCCGTCCGGCAGCTGCTTGCGGAAGGTCTCGGCGATCGGACGCAGATCCTTGCCACCGACGCCGTCGAGCACGCGGCCGATGAACTTCACCCCGCCGATATCCTCGATCTCGGCGCCGTTCGAGCCGCCGCCGCCCACGGCAAGCTGCCGCCGGGCGTCACCCAGCTCGCGCTCGGCCTTGCGGGCCTGGGCCTGCAGCGCATCGACCCGGGCCCCGACCTCGGCCACCGGCACCTTGAACTGGTCGGCCAGCTGGCGGGCGACCGCGGCCTGGTCGAGCAGCCAGCGGCGCGCGGGCTCGCCGGTCAGCGCCTCGATCCGGCGCACGCCAGCGGCGATGCCCTGCTCGGAGACGATCTTGAACAGCGCGATGTCGCCGGTGCGCGCGACGTGGGTGCCGCCGCAGAGCTCGACCGAGTAGGCGCCATCGCCGCCGAGGTCGCGCCCAAGCGTGAGCACGCGCACGCTGTCGCCGTACTTCTCGCCGAACAGCGCCACAGCGCCGGCCGCGATCGCGTCTTGCGGCGCCATCTCCTCAGTCAACGCCGGCAGGTTCTGGCGGATCACCGCGTTGACCTCGGTCTCGATTGCGTCGACCTCCGCCGGCGTCAACGGGGCGCCATGGCTGAAGTCGAAGCGCATCCGCTCGCCATCGACCAGTTGGCCTTTCTGCGCCACGTGCGGACCCAGCACGTGCTTCAGCGCCGCGTGCGCCAGGTGCGCGGCGGAGTGGTTGAGCCGGGTGCGCGCGCGCCGCTCGGCGTCGACCTTCAGGTGCACGCCGTCGCCGGGCGCGAGCCGGCCCTGGGTGAGCTTCACGACGTGCGCGTGCAGGTCGCCGGCTTCCTTCTGCACGTCCAGCACCTCGGCGCGGCCGCCCGGCCAGTCGATCAGGCCGCGGTCGCCGGCCTGGCCGCCGCTCTCGGCGTAGAACGGCGTGCGGTCGACCAGCAGGCTGACGGTGTCGCCGGCCTGCGCCTATCGACCTCGACGGCGTCCTTCACCATCGCCAGCACCGAGCCCACCGTCTCCAGTTCGTCGTAGCCGCGGAACGAGGTCGCCCCGAGCCGCTCGCGCAGCGCGAGCCACACCGCGCCCTCGGCCTGCTGGCCCGAGCCGGCCCAGCTCTCGCGCGCCATCTGGCGCTGGCGCGCCATCGCCGCATCGAAGCCCTCGGTGTCGACCCCGATCCCCTTCGCGCGCAAGGCGTCCTGGGTCAGGTCGAGCGGGAAGCCGTAGGTGTCGTAGAGCTTGAACGCGGTCTCGCCCGGCAGCACCGCACCGTCCTCGAGCTTGGCCGTCGCCTCGTCGAGCAGGATCATCCCGCGGCCGAGCGTCCGACGGAACCGCTCTTCCTCCTGGCGCAGGGTCTCGACGATCACCGGCTCGGCGCGCCTCAGCTCGGGGTAGGCGCCGCCCATCTGCTCGACCAGCACCGGCGCCAGTCGATGCATCAGCGGCTCGGCCGCGCCCAGCAGATGCGCATGCCGCATCGCCCGGCGCATGATCCGGCGCAGCACATACCCCCGCCCTTCGTTGGACGGACTGACGCCATCGGCGATCAGGAAACTGGTCGAGCGCAGGTGATCGGCGATGACCCGGTGCGACGGGCCGTTGGTGGGCGCACCGCCGGTGAGCGCCTTGCTGGCGTCGATCAGGGCGCGGAAGAGATCGATATCGTAGTTGTCGTGCACGCCCTGCAGCACGGCGGCGACGCGCTCGATGCCCATCCCTGTGTCGATCGATGGCCGCGGCAGATCAGTGCGCCGGCCGTCCGCATGCTGCTCGAACTGCATGAAGACGAGGTTCCAGATCTCGACGAAGCGGTCGCCATCCTCATCCGGCGATCCGGGCGGACCGCCGGGAATGTGCGCGCCATGATCGTAGAAGATCTCGGAGCACGGGCCGCAGGGACCGGTATCGCCCATCGACCAGAAATTGTCGTCGGTGGCGATGCGGATGATCTTCTCGTCCGGAGAAGCCGGCGATCTTGCGCCAGAGCGCCGCGGCCTCCTCGTCGGTGACATGCACGGTGATCAGCAGACGGCTGGTGTCGACCGCCATCTCTTTCGACAGCAGCCGCCAGGCCAGCTCGATCGCATCTTCCTTGAAATAGTCGCCGAACGAGAAGTTCCCCAGCATCTCGAAGAAGGTGTGGTGGCGGCCGGTGTAGCCAACGTTGTCGAGATCGTTGTGCTTGCCGCCGGCGCGCACGCACTTCTGCGCCGACGTCGCGCGCGGCGCAGGTGCGGCTTCGGCGCCGGTGAAGAGGTTCTTGAACGGCACCATGCCGGCGTTGACGAAGAGCAAGGACGGATCCGACTGCGGCACCAGCGGCGCGGACGGGATCACGGCGTGGTCGTTGCCGCCGAAGTAACTCAGGAACAGGCTGCGGACGTCGTTGAGACTGGGCATGGGACCGGCGGGTTGCGTAGCGAGCGGCCCTCTAGCACCTGCAGCGGCGCCGGGGAAAGGACAAGCCCGTTCGGCGCTAGCGCGAGCGACGGATCGGCGCGCCGCGGGCGCTCAAATAGAGTGGAACGCAGAGAGGGCGCGGAGAAGGCGCGGAGGACGCGGAACGGCGCCCAGGTCCCTCTGCGCCTTCTCCGCACCCTCTGCGGTCAAACTTAGGTCGGCTGCGGCGCGCGCGGGCGTCAGCCAGTTGGCGAAGAAGGTTGCGAACGGCGGCCCCGCCGGTGCGGGGTGGCGGCTGCGAGGCTCGTCCTTGGGGGGCGACGTGAAGGGCCGGCGGATTGGCGGGACCGGACCTTCGAACCTCGCAGCCGCCCTTGGCGGGGCCGCCGCTCGCGGGGAGGTCAGCGCGGGAACGCCTGCCTCGGAAGCAAACCTCAAGTCACGTCTGGCGATCCCGTAGATCTACGTCAGACTTGGGGGATGGACCGAAGCGGGCGCGGGGAGCCGCGCCGAACCGGGAAACTCTAGAGCCCGCCGTCTTCCTCCTCGGCGAGCGCCGGGCCGACCAGCAGCTCTTCCTCGATCTTGACGCTGGAGGCGCGCACGGCTTTTTCGATCTCGGCGGCGGTTTCCGGATGGCCCTTGAGGAAATCGCGGGTGTTGTCGCGGCCCTGGCCGATCCGCTCGCTGTTGAACGAATACCAGGACCCCGACTTCTCGATCACCCCGGCCTTGACGCCGAGGTCGATGATCTCGCCCAGCTTGGAGATGCCCTGGCCGTACATGATGTCGAACTCGACCTCGCGGAACGGCGGGGCCACCTTGTTCTTCACCACCTTGACCCGCACGTTGTTGCCGATGATCTCGTCACGGACCTTGACCGAGCCGGTGCGGCGGATGTCGAGCCGGACCGAGGCGTAGAACTTCAGCGCGTTGCCGCCGGTGGTGGTCTCGGGGCTGCCGTACATCACCCCGATCTTCATCCGGATCTGGTTGATGAAGATGACCAGGGTCTTGGCCTTGGAGATCGAGGCGGTCAGCTTGCGCAGCGCCTGGCTCATCAGCCGGGCCTGCAGGCCGGGGAGCTGATCGCCCATCTCACCCTCGATCTCGGCCCGGGGCGTCAGCGCCGCCACCGAGTTCGATCACGATGATGTCCACCGCGCCGGAGCGCACCAGGGTGTCGGTGATCTCGAGCGCCTGCTCGCCGGTGTCGGGCTGGGAGACCAGCAGGTCGTCCAGGTTGACGCCCAGCCGGTGGGCGTAGGACGGATCGAGCGCGTGCTCGGCGTCGACGAACGCGGCCGTGCCGCCCAGCTTCTGCACCTCGGCCACGACGTGCAGCGCCAGCGTGGTCTTGCCGGAGCTCTCCGGTCCGTAGATCTCGACGATCCGGCCCCGCGGCAGGCCGCCGATGCCCAGCGCGATGTCGAGCCCGAGCGACCCGGTGGAGACCGACTCCACGTCGGCGGTCTTGGCCTTCTCGCCAAGCTTCATCACCGAGCCCTTGCCGAAGGCCCGGTCGATCTGCGTCAGCGCCGCTTCCAGCGCCCGCTGCTTGTCTGAATCGGTCTGCGCCACGAGTCTCAACGCCGGGTTCGCCATTCCATGTCCCCTTCTAACCCTGATTCCGCCTGCCCGCCCGGCCCATCGCCTGGACCGTCGATCTTGAATTAGATGTACATGCTTTGTTCCGGGTTCGCAAGATGTTCTTGTCTCCCGGAAAATCAAGTCTGGGGGCGGCGTGTTCATCGCGCCACATGCCGTCCTGGCGCTCGACATTGGCGCGATGATCCGCCGGTCCCAGCCGGACGGGGCGTCCCCGCCCGCTGCAGCCGATCGGCGAAATCGAAGCGGCGTTCCGCTAGATCCAGCGCCGCACCTTGCCGGCGTAGGCGTCGTAGGCCTCGCCGAACTGGCGGCGCATCTTGGCTTCCTCGAACGGGATGTGGACGAAGTTGGCGGTGAGGAAGACCAGCACCGGCGCGGCGAACATCGGCCAGCTGCCGACCAGCACCGCCATGCCGAACGCGGCGATCACCAGCCCGAGGTACATCGGGTTGCGGGTGAAGCGGTAAGGTCCGCGGACGACCAGCTTGCGGTTGGTCTCCGACATCGGGTCGATCTCGGTCCCTTCGCTGCGGAACAGGCCGAAGGCCCAGACCGGCGGGATCCAGCCGGCGAAGAAGATCACCATGCCGATGGTCTTGTGGTGCGGGGGCCAGCCGATCTGCGGCCAGCCCAGCGCCCAGCTGGCCCCGGCCGCCAGGGCCAGGAAGATCATCGTCCAGATCGGCGGCGGCAGCTTCACCATGGGCCCGTGTCCCCTACCCCGCCGCCAGCCGCACCACCAGCCAGATCGCCGCCATCCCGGCGAGGGTCGCCAGGCTGGTCCAGACCCTGGGCAGGGCGCGATGGCTGGCCGGCGTCAGCTCGCTGGCGCCGATGTAGAGGAAGAACCCGGCGAACAGGGCGACCGCAAGGCCGAGCGGTCCCGGCCCGACGCGGAAGATCTGGGTCAGGCCGATCCCGAGCATCGGCGCGGCCGCGTCGGCGATCAGCCAGGCCCTGGCCCTGGCCGTGCCCCCGCCGCCGGAGAGACTCAGCGTGACGGTGTTGACGCCGTCGGCGACGTCGTGCGCCAGCACCGCGACGGCCACGACGACCCCGATCGCCGGGGCGACCTGGAAGGCGAAGCCGATGCCGAGGCCGTCGACCAGGCTGTGCAGGGTGAGACTGGCCGGGCGCAGGTGGCCGCCGCCCTCCGTCGCCGCCCGCAGCGACCGCTCCAGGATCATGTAGCCGCAGAAGCCCACGCCCATCACCCCAAGCACCGTGGCGGGCGTCGCGATCCGCCCGCCAAGCTCGAGCGCCTCCGGGGTGAGGTCGAACAGGGCGACGCCGATCACGGCCCCGGCCGAGAAGGCCAGGATCAGCGGCAGCTGGGCGCGGAAGCGCAACGCCAGCGCGCCGCCGAACAGCGTCGCCAGTCCGGTGGCGACGCCGATCGCGCCCAGCAGCGCGAGATTGGGGGCGAGAAGGCTGGGGATCGAACCGGCTCCGCTGCAAAGCCGACCGGCTTAGGCGCAGACGCGGCGCGGCTCAACAGCGCCGCGCTGGCTCGCTCAGGCGAAGCGGCGGTGCTCGGCGGCGAGGCGGCGGCGCTCGGCGATGAAGTCGTGGAACCAGGCGTCGAGCAGGCCGCGGCGGTCGGCCAGCTGGTGCAGCTCGAAGTCGGGGGTCGGGTCGAGGCCGATGACGACCGGTCCGTCGGCGGTCGGCGCCACGTCCCAGCCGATCAGGCCGAACTGGCTCATCAGCCGCATGCCTTCGACGGCGGTGGCCTTCAGCACCGCCCAGTCCGGCACGCCGACGCCGCGCGGCGTCGCCTGAGCCCGGTGCGGCGCGCCGGCGGGGAAGATCGCCAGCACCTCGCCTGTCTCGGCGTCCAGGCTGGCGACGATGTCGTCGCGGCTGCCGAGCCGCCAGAGCGCCCGCAGCACGACCGGACCGACATCGGTGTTGGCGGCGAGCAGGCGAACCGGCGCCAGGCGGTCGCCGTCGCTGACCGCGTCGGGGTGCGGCGACAGGCACGGCTGGAACAGCCAGCTGGTCTCGCCGGCGTCGCGCACTTCATCGAGCAACCGGCCGATGTCGGCGGCCGGGTCGCGGCCGGCGCCGAACAGCAGGCGGGCGCAGCCGCCGCCCTCGACCGGCTGCGCCAGCATCGGCCGGCTCGTGCGGGGCTCGAGGAACTCGCGCAGCTCGTCGCGGGTGCGGATCAGGCCGCGCCCCGGCGTCGCCAGTCCGGCGCGGTAGATCGCCAGCACCGGCACGGTCGGCAGGCCGTGGGCGGCCAGGTAGGCGTTCGCGGCCAGGCGGTCTTCGGCGAGAGCGAAGCAGTCGTGGCGGAAGTTGAGCGCCAGCGCCAGTTCGCGGCCGCGCCGGGCGCCGACCATGGCGCGGCGGTCGACCTCGCCCCACAGCGCCTCGTCGTAGAGACGCAGCCGCTCGTAGTCGGAGAACTCGATCCGGCCGGGCCCGATCGCCAGCCCGGCGAAGTCGGTCATCAGCCGGGTCGGCGGCGCGCCGGCGGCCTCGGCCATGCGGGCGATCGCCGCCATCATGCCCTCGTCGCCGTCGTTCCGGTGGAACGAGGGCCACTGGGCATAGTGCGCCGATTTGCTCGGGACCGCGGCCATCGCCTCTAATCGTCAGCAGGCAGAAGGCGGCTTTGTGACGGGTTGATGTTAATCAAGTGCTTACCACGTCACAGTTCAACCGCGATTGCAGCCGCGTGCTCGAAGAAGGCGTCGATATCGGCCAGGCGGGTGCGGTGGTTGAAGATCGCCGCGCGGACCACATCGCGGCCGTCGACGCGGGTGGTCGAGGGCGCCGCCAGCCCCCGCTCCTGCAATCGCATCACCAGCTCGCGGTTGCGGGTCCCGTCGGTCTCGCCGGCCAGCGAGAAGCAGACGATGTTGAGCGGAACCGGCGCGGCCAGTTCGAACACGCGGGACGCGGCGATGCGGCCGGACAGGCGCCGCGCTGCGGCGCAGTTGGCCTCGATCGCGCCGGCGATGGCGTCGGCGCCCAGGGTCTGGAACGTCAGCCAGACCTTCAGGGCGCGAAATCCGCGGGAAAGATCGGGGCCGTAGTCGCAGGGCCAGTCGTCGCCGGCGGCGAGGCCGCGAGGCGCGCGGGACAGGTAGGCGGCGGGTGCGGCGAAGGTCGCCTTGTGCATCTCGGCGTCGCGGACCAGCAGGAAGCCAGCGTCGTAGGGGACGTGCGCCCACTTGTGGAAGTCGAACGCGACCAAGTCGGCCCGCTCCATCCCGAGCGTCAGCGGTTTCAGCGCCGGCGAGAGCGCGGTCAGCGCGCCGAACGCGCCGTCGACGTGCAGCCATAGCCGTTCGGCGGCGGCGATGTCGGCCAGGGCGGCGAGGTCGTCGAACGCGCCGAAGTTGACCGCCCCGGCCGTGCCGACGATGAGGAACGGCGTCAGGCCGGCGGCGCGGTCGGCGGCGATCGCGCCCTGCAGCACATCCAGCTTCACCCTGCCGCTCGCATCGGTCTCGATCACCCGCAGCGAGCCCGAGCCGATCCCGGCCAGCTCCATCGCCTGGCGCACGCAGCCATGGGCCTCGGCCGAGGCGTAGGCGGTCAGCTGCGCGGCCTCCGCCTTCAGCCCACCAGTCCGCACCGCATGGCCGAACGCCGCGTCGCGAGCGACCAGCAGGCCCAGGAAGTTGGCCTGCGAGGCGCCGGTGACGAAGACCCCGGAACTGGCGGCGGGAAAGCCGAACGCCTCGGCGGCCCAGAGCGCGATCTGGCGCTCGACCACCGGGCCGATGTGGTCGCGCCCGCCGCAGTTGGCGTTCAGCGCCGCGGCGATCAGTTCGGCGACAACGCCCACCGGCGTTCCGGCGCCGTGGGCCCAGCCGAAGAAGCGCGGATGGGTGTTGCCGACGACGAACGGCGCGATCAGGGCGTCGACGTCGCCGAGCACCGCCGTCAGGTCGCGGGGCTCGCGCGGCAGCGGCGAGGTGAACTGGCGGCGGACATGGTCCGGCGTCGGCCGCCAGACCGGGCCGGCGGCGATATGCTCGAGGCGGCCGAGCGCCTGGTCGAGGGCGTCATGCGCCGCGGCCCGGAACCGAGCCCAGTCGGCCGGGTCGAGCGACGGTTCTGGGGGGATGTTCGCCACCGGCCGGACTAGCCGCGCAGCCTGGCCCACGACCCGAACACCTCATCCAGATCGGCTTCCAGGGCAGCTAAGCCGCGTTCGGCGGCGTCGGTGATCATCGGCATGCTGGCGCAGACCCGCAGCGCGGTGGCCTCGCCGAGCGCGACCGGCTGGCCAAGGTGGCAGGGCCTGCGCGCCGCCCTCCCCGGCCGCCAGCGCCTCGTAGACCGCCCGCGGATCGCCGCCGTCGGCGTGCAGGATCGGCAGCAGCCCGACCGCCGCGCCGTGGGCGGCGCGGTCGGCGAGCGCGAGACCAGAGTCGGCGTCGATCCGAAGGCGCACGGCGCGGTCGAACGCCTCGAGCGTCGCAGCGCGCCTGGCGGCCGGCAGCGCCTCGTAGGCCTCGATCTCGGCCAGGGCCGCGCTCCAGCGCAGGCCAAGCCCGAGGTTGGCCGCCGATGTCAGGCCCGCGGCGAACGGCCGGCGCAGCGGCTCGGGCCAGTCGAGCACGGCGGAATAGGGGGCGAGCGCGGCGCCGGCGGGCCCAGCGCCGCCCAACCGATCCGCGAGAGCCTGCGGCAGCAGCAGCGCGCCGCAGAAGGCCGGTCCCCCGGCGAACTTGGAGCCGGTCACCATCACTGCGAACCCCTGCTCGAGGTCGCGGCGGACGTCGGCGGCGGCGCAGCGCAGCTGACAGGCGTCGACCACCACCAGCACCCGGCCGGGATGGCGCGCCAGGATCTCGGCGGCGGCGGCGCGGCTGACGCCGGTGCGGCCGGTCTTGGAGGCGTCGAGCACGTGCAGCAGGGCGAAGGCGCCGCCGGCGACGGCGCGGCCCACCTTCCGCGCGGCCTCGGCGTCGACGTCGGTCTGTGGTCGCAGCGCGCCGCAGGCAGACCGGATCTCGACCGTCTCGAGCGCGATCTCGGCGTCTTCCCAACCGGCGAGGCGGACGCCTTTCGCGACCGGGCCGCCGAGCGAGGCGCGGGAGAGGAAATGGGCGCCGGCCGCGGCCGCCGGCACGCCCGAGCCGGTCTCGGCGGGGGCGATGACGATGTTGGCGAGCGGACCGTCGGCCAGCGCCAGCGACAGCGACAGCACGACCAGTTCCGCCTCCGTGCCCGATGCGGCGAACACCGCCTGGGCGCCAGGCGGTCCGTACAGCGCCAGCAGTCGCCCGCGCAGGGTCTCGAACAGGGTGGCGATGGTGTCGCGGCCGGGCGAGGTGATCAGCTCCAGCGCCGCGCGCGCCGCCGCCCAGCCCCGCGGCGACACCGCGCTGGCCGTCGAGGACGCGAACCAGAGTTCGTCAGGCGCGGGGGTCGCCGGGACGCCGTAGCGATTGCGCCGGGTGACGGGGTCGAGCCAGATGCGGTCGTCGCCGCCGCTGGCGATCAGCAGCCGCAGCCGGGCGTCGGCGGCCGCCAGGGCGCGGGCGTCCGCCGGCCCGGCCGGCCGTGCGATCGTCGAGGCTGCAACCATGTCGGCCACCGCGCTGCAGGGAAGCGCCTTAACCAACCCGAATCCCTGACAATGCTTTATCGACTGTCAGGGCCTAACGTTTTGTTGCAGTCCCGGCCCCGGACGGTAACCTTGACGATAGCGGGGGTCCGACCGAACGTCCTTGTCACAACGAGTCGAAGGAAGAGCGAATGCAACGTCTCCTGATCGCCGCCCTGAGCGCGGCCTTTCTTGCAAGCGCCGCAGCGCCGGCCCTGGCCGACGACTATCCGCCCTGCACGCAGCCGGGTCAGGATCACTGCCGGGTGACGCACGGCTGGGGCGGCCATCATCACGGCGGCGGCAGGCATCATCACCACGGTGGCCATCACCATGGCGGAGGCGGTCGCCCCCACCACAAGCACTGATGCGCGAAACGGGCCCCCGCCGATCGGTGGGCCCGTCCGGCCTTCGGTCCGGTGACGTACCGCGGCGGCGGAGAGTGGCGGCCCGGCCCGGCTGGGCCAGGCCGCCGCTCTGCCGTCAGATCAGTCGTCGCCGCGCCACTGCGCGCTGACGCTGGCGCTGAGGTCGTCGAGCTGCGAGCCGATGTCAGACCTGTCGTCCTCGGTCAGGCCGTCGTGGTCCTCGCGCAAGCGACTTTGCCGGTCACGGATCGACGTCAGGCGGCTGCGGTCCCCACGCGCGTCGAAACGCGATAGCGCGCCGCGATTCTCGCCGGCCGCGATGCGCCGATCCAGCCAGTCCTCGCGACCCGCCAGGTCGCTGCTCGCGCCGACGTAGGCGACGTCGGCGCCATAGCTCCCGACCGAGGGCGCAGGACGAACGCCGTCCACCCAGCGACCGTCGCCGTCGTAGTAGCCGCTCGCGGCGTGCCAGGACCCGTTGTCGTCGTAGTAACCCGAGTAGGCGCGCCAGACGCCGTTGCCGTCATAGTAGCCGGTGCGCGTGTCGCAGTTCACGGACGAACCGCCGGCGACGTTGCCGACCACCCCGCCGCCGACCGCGCCCACCACGGCGCCGGCGCCGCGCGAACCGGGGCCGGCGACCGCGCTGCCGATCAGCGCGCCAAGACCCGCGCCGACCACGGTCCCGGCGACGCGGTGGTTGTGTTGCGCCTCTCGGCATCCCGGCTGCGCCGAAGCGATGCTCGGAATAGCCAGGGCCGCTACGCCTGCAATCAGGAGCAGCTTACGCATACGCGTCTCCTTCTTCGTTTGGCCGATGGCCTGGGCTGCGCCTCAGGCCCGGCGTTCAATCCCCGCTCGCCAAGGAAACGTCCCGATGGCGGAATGGATGCGCCGCTCAAGCTCGCGGCGGAGGCTCGACCGGCCCGTCAGGGGTGCAGATCAGCAGGGGTTCGGCGGCAATTCGTCCGGCAAGAACGTCGGCCAGCAACACGGCCATGCCGATCGGGTAGACCACCTCGTCCGTGAGCTGAAGCTCGCCGAGCGTCCACCACCGCATGTCGTCCGTGAGCTGGTGTTCATGTGGCAGCCAGCCGTCGCGGGACGGATGTCCGCCCGCGGTGCGGGCAAGCACGTACGACTGCCGGAACAGACGTTGTTCCAGGTCGATGTCGCGCAGGATCACTTCGTCGCGCCAGACGACTGGGCCTAGCGTTGCGTCGGTGAGGCCGGTCTCCTCGACGATCTCGCGCGCCGCGGCCTCGAGCAGACTCTCGCCATCCTCGACGCCCCCGCCGATCGAATACCAGAACGCAGGACCGTCCGGCTGTCCGGGCAAGCGCCCCCGCATCAGCAGGATCCGGCCGCCCGGATCGAGCAGCAGCACCCGCGCCGTCAATCGCTCGCGCATTCGACCTCTCGTGGTGAAACCTGGACTACACAGTCGATTAAGGCGTGCATGTCATACCGGCTGGGACACTGTATTCCGAGACCGCCCCATTGCAGATCGCGCCGCACCGCCTGCTCGGCTTCGCCTTCGCCACCGCCGACCTGCTGCTGGAGGTTGCGCCGACGGGTAAGGTCTCGTTCGCGGTCGGCGCAGCCGCCGTTCTGGCCGGCGACGGCGAGCGGCAGCTGATCGGCCGCACCTTCATGGATTACATCGAGCCCGACGACCAGGATCTGGTCTGGGCGCTGATCAACGGGGCGGAAGGCGGCACGCGGCAGGGCCCGGCGATCGCCCGAACTCGCAGCCGGCGCGGCCAAGGAGCGGCGCGCATTCTCGATCTCGATCTGCAAGCTGCCGCAGAACGAGGGCGCGGTGTCCTGCGCCCTGAGCCGCGCCGCGGCGCCGAAGCTCGGCAAGGGCGAGGGCGGGCTGCACGACCGCGGCGATTTCGAGGGCATGACCCGCACGCTGATGGAGACGGCGCGGGCCACCGGCGAGGAGCTGGAACTCTCTTTCGTCGAGATGGACGGGCTGACGCAGGCCACGAAGAAGCTGCCGGCGCAGACCCAGACCACGCTGAAGTCGCGCATCGCCGGCGCCCTGCGCGCCCAGTCCCACGGCGGCGCGGCGGCGGCCAAGCTGGACGACGACCGCTACGCCCTTGTTCGCTCGGCCGGCGAGTCCACCGACGCACTCACCGAGCGGCTTGGCCGGCTGATCTCGCTGACCGCCGACGTCGAAGGCTTCAGGGTCGCCACCAGCGCCATGGCGCTTTCGGGCGACGCCTCGGCGTCTCAGATCGTCAAGGCGGTGCGCTACGCCCTCGACGACTTCATCGAGGGCGGGATCGACGGGGCCGTGCCCGGAAACCTGCAGGAAGCGGTGAACGCGTCGGTGCGGCACACCTTGAAGAAGGCCAGCGCGCTGGGCGCCATGGTCCATGAGCGACGCTTCAAGCTGGTCTACCAGCCGGTGGTGAACCTCACGAGCGGCGGCCTGCACCACCACGAAGTGCTGGTGCGGTTCGGCGAGGAGGAGAGCCCGTTCCCGATGATCCGGATGGCGGAGGAACTCGACCTGATCGAGGATCTCGACTACGCCGTGTTCGAGCGCGCCTCCGAGGAACTCGACGCCGCCAACAAGCTTCGGCTGGCGGTGAACATCTCCGGCCGCACCATCACGAGCGCTGACTTCATCAAGAAGGTCACCGATCTGGCCAAGGCCAAGAAGTCGTGGACCGGTCGGATGATGTTCGAGCTGACCGAGAGCGCGACGATCGACGACCTGGCGCTGGCCGACAAGCACATCCAGGTGCTGCGTGACCACGGTTGCCTGGTCTGTCTCGACGATTTCGGCGCCGGCGCCGCCTCGCTGGCCTACCTGCAGCAGCTGCGCCTGGACGTGGTCAAGATCGACGGCCGCTATATCCGCGAGCTGCAGCACGGCAAGCGCGAGGCCACCTTCATCCGACATCTGGTGCAGATGTGCGGCGACCTCGGCGTCAAGACGCTCGCCGAGATGATCGAGACGACCCAGATCGAAGACGCCGTGCGCCGCGCCGGCGTCGACTTCGGCCAGGGCTACCTCTACGGCGCAGCCGCCGAGACGCCTTCGGCGCCCGCGTCCCGCGCTGGCCCCGTGGCCGCCCGACGCGTCGGAACGGTCGAGAGCTGGGGCTGAACCACCTCGGCCAGCAGCCGCGCGATGTCGCGGTCGCCGCGCAGTCTGATCACCGGCGACGTCGAAACCTTGCCAATCCGCCGCTCTACATCCGCTGACCAGCGGCCGAAGCTCAGGATCGCGCCGACGTAGGACCAGCCGAAGGTCTCCTTGCTGTCGTCGGGCCGGTCCGCCCGCGGCTTGCTCCGATGGTCGCGGGTCTTGCGCCAGGATCGGTAGAGCCGCAGCCATGTCGGTTGGTCGAGCCAGAGCACGAGATCCGCCTGCGGCAGCGTGAGCGCCGAGGCCTCGGCATAGGTCCCGTCGACGATCCAGCCGTCGCCCAGCTGCGCCGCGAGCTGCTGGCGCACGACATCGGGCGGGTTCCGCCTCCACCCCGGCCCATAGACGATCCGGTCGAGGTGGATCACCGGCAGGCCGAGCGCCGCGCCGAGCCGCCGCGCCAGGGTCGACTTGCCGGCGCCGCCCCCGCCGAGGATGGCGATGCGCCGCCCGTTGCCGACCGCGAATCCAGGCGCGGGCTTCGTCGGCTGGGTCGGGATTCCGTCGGGGACCCAGAAGCCGCCCGCCCAGAACAGGGCCAGCGCCGCCGCTTCCGCGAACGACAAGGCGGCCTGCAATGCGACGATGCCGAGAACGCCCTGGCGCATCACCAGGCCCACCCACCACATCAGCGGCAACTGGATCAGCCACAGCCGCGCGAACGGCACCCCCGCGGCGATCTTGGTCGCGCCGGCGCCACGCAGGGCGTAGCAGAGCACCCAGATGACCGTGTCGGCGGCGACGTTGAGTCCGACGAGCCGCGCGGGCCAGATCGCCAGCGCCAGCGTCGACGGGTCGTGCAGAAAGAGGCGCAGTAGTGGTTCCGGAGAAACCGCGGCCGCCAAGCCGAGCGGGCCCGTCAGCAACAAGCCGATGTGCAACGCGCGCCAGCCCCAGCGGCGCGCCTCGTCCGGATCGTTGCGGCCGAGCGACTGGCCGACCAGGGTCGCGGCGCCGACACCGAGTCCGGTGGCGGTCTGGATCGTGATCATCGTGAGACTGAGCAGAACGTTGATCACCGCGGCGCCGGCGTTCCCCAGCTGGGCGACGATCGCGTAGGCGGCCATCAGGCCCACCGAAGCCAGGCTTTGCTGCAGGCTGATCGGCCAGCCGACGGCGAGGATGCGCAGGACGCCACGCCAACTCGGCGCCTTCCACGTGTCGACCAGAGGCACACGCGGGATCAGCACGGCTTGCAGCAAGGCGCCGGCGACGCACGCCACCACACTGGCGGTTCCCGCGCCGGCGGCCGCCTCCGCCGCGATCGGGCCGGCGCCGAAGACGAACAGGAACGTCAGGCCGGCCTGGGCCGGCGCCGTCAGCGTCGTGGTCAGAAAGGCGATCGCCGGACGGCCGGCGCCGATCCAGGCGGCGTTGATCGGGATGGTCAGCGCCAGCAGCGCCAGCGAGGGCGACCAGGCTTGCAGATAGGTGGCGCCAGCGGCGACCGCCGCCCGGTCGCCCAGCATGCCGGCGACCAGTCCCGGTCCAAACCGCCAGAGCGCCAGGCTGAGGCAGACGCCGAGCGGAACGGACGTCGCCAGCGCCTCTGCCAGCACCTGCCCCACGCGCCCTCTCTCACCGGCGCCGGTAGCGCGGGAGACAAGCGTCTGGACGGCAGTGTCGAAGCCATAGAGCAACGCCAGCACAACGCCGAGGATCGCCCCGCCGGCGCCGAAACCGGCCAGCGTCGCCGTCCCGAGGCGGCCCAGGAAGGCCAGGCCCGCCAGGCTGGCGAAGTTCTGGATCAGGAAGAACGCGATCATTGGCGCCCCGAGCCGCAAGACTGGCGCGTTTCCCCCTGTCAGCCGTCTCCAGATCCTTGTCGTCATGGCCTCCACCTCCGACCTGGAGGCTAGACGAGCGCGTGACAACGAAATAATGAAATCGATCGATGAATGAATTCAATTCCATTCAGATCAGGAAGCTCGACGGCGGCCTGCTGCTGATCTTCCGCGAGCTGATGGCCCGCCGCCGGGCGAGCGACGTCGCCCATCACCTCGGCCTCAGCCCGTCGGCGATCAGCCATGCGCTGGGCCGCCTGCGCGAACTGTTCGGCGAGCCGCTGTTCATCCGCCGCTCGCACGGCCTGGAGCCGACCCAGAAAGCGCTCGAACTGGCGCCGCGGATCGAACGACTGCTCGGCCTGATCAACGACATGGTCTCGACCGAGAGCGGTTTCGATCCGGCCGCGAGCCGGCGCCGGTTCCGCATCGCCTGTCCGGAGGACATCGCCTCGCTGATCGCCCAGCCGCTGATCGCCGCGTTCCGAAGCGAGGCGCCGCGCGCCACGTTCTCGACCCGGTGGGCGATCCTGGAGCGCGCGCTGCGCGCCGTGCACCGCGGCGAGGCGGATGTGGCGCTGGGCGTGTTCCTCTCGATTCCCGCGGGCCTGACGAGCACGCCGCTGCTCGAGGACGACTACTGCGTGATCGCCCGCCAGGGCCATCCGCGCGTCCAGGGCGCGCTCGATGGGGCGACCTACGCCCGCGCCGGGCACCTCTACGTCGGCAATCCCGATGGCGCCCTGGCCGACGAGACGCCGATCGACCGGCCGACCATGGACGCCACCTACGGCGAGCTGCCGGTCGCGCCGCAGATCCGCACCCACGGCTATGTGGCGCAGTGGGAAACGGCGATGCTGGCGGTGAGCGGCAGCGACGTGCTGGCCGAATGCCCGCGCAGCCTGGCGCGACGCTACGCCGAACGCCTCGGCCTGCAGGTGCTCGACCCGCCCTACCCGCCGTTCCGGTTCACCGTGCAGGCGGTGCGCCGCGCCGACAGCAACGACGCCGGCGTCGACTGGCTGATGGAGAAACTGGCGGAGGCGGTGGTCTCCTAGCCGCGACTATCCCGACCCGGTCACCCGGTGGAAGCTCTCGACCAGAGAGCCGCAGACCAGGCGCCAGCCGTCGACCAGCACGAAGAAGATCAGTTTGAACGGCAGGCTGACCACCACCGGCGGCAGCATCATCATGCCCATGCTCATCAGCACGCTGGCGACCACCAGGTCGATCACCAGGAACGGCACGAACAGCAGAAAGCCGATCTCGAACGCGCGCTTGAGCTCGGAGATCATGAACGCCGGCGTCACCACCTGCAGCGGCGTGTCCAGCGCCTTGGCCGGTTTGGCGGTGTGGGAGAGCCGCATGAACAGCGCCAGGTCGTCGGCGTCGACCTGGGAGAGCATGAAGCCCTTCACCGGACTGGCGGCGGCGCCGAAGGCGGCGGGCAGCTCCATCTTGTGGTCCAGCAGCGGCTTGACGCCCTGGTCGTAGGAGGCCTGCAGGGTCGGGCCCATGACGATGGCGGTGAGGAACAGTGACAGGCTGATCAGCACCGAGTTCGGCGGCGTCTGCTGCAGGCCGAGCGCCTGGCGCAGCAGCGACAGCACCACGATGATCCGCACGAACGAGGTGGTCATGATCACGATCGACGGCGCCAGCGAGAGCACCGTGATCAGGCCGACCAGCTGGATCACCCGGTCGGTGAGGCCGGCGCCGTTGCCGAGGTCGATGTTCACCGCCTGGGCCAGCGCCACGGCCGGGACGATCAGGCTGAACAGCGCCGTCACCAGCGAGATCAGCGCGGCGCGCCTGATCTCGGCCCAGCTTGGTCGGCGGAAGCAGATCGCGAGCGCCTTGATCACGCGGTCTGCTCCGGCTTCGCCGCGGTGGTCGGCGCGGGCGCCTCGCCCAGCATCCGCCCCTCGCCCAGCAGCAGCAGGCGCTCGGTGGAATCGAGCCGCACCAGCACCAGCCGCCGCGCCGGGTCGAGCGGCAGGCTCTCGATGATGGCGAGGCGCCGGTCCGCCCTCGGGCGCTGCAGCCGCACCAGCCACTCCGGCCCGAACCGACGCGCGCCGTAAGCGGCAAGGCCGACCAGCCCGAGCGTAAGCGCGAGGGCGAAAGAGGCGCGGGCGAAATCCGCGAACGACATGGGATCCTTGGGGAACAGGCGGCGGCGAGGCCACGCTTGCGCCGCTTTGCGTTAAGGACGGATTAACCCTGTTTGTTAACCCGCCGAGGGGCCGTTTCCTGGCGGCGCCGCTGCGGCTGTGGCATCAACCGGCTATGCAGACCCAGAACGCGGTCAACGCCCTGATCCAGTTGCGCAAGGGCGGCCAGTCGCGGGTCGGACCCGACCGGATCCGTCTGCTCGAACTGATCGGCGAGTTGGGCTCGATCGCGGCCGCGGCCAAGGAAGTCGGGCTGAGCTACAAGGGGGCCTGGGACGCCGTCCAGGCGATGAACAAGCTGTTCGCGCGGCCGCTGGTCGCGGCCCAGCCCGGCGGCAAACAGGGCGGCGCGGCCGCCGTCACACCCGTCGGTCAGGCGGTGATCGTGGCCTACCGCAGGGTCGAGTCGGATCTCGCGGCCGCGATCGGCCAGCTGGAGCAGCACCTCAGCGATGGAACGACGCCGCTCGAGCGGGTGATCAGGAGCCTGAGCATGAAGACGAGTGCGCGGAACGGGCTGCGCGGCGTAGTCACGAGCATCGCGGACGGCGCGGTGAACGCCGAGGTGACGCTTAGGATCGCCGAAGGGGTCGAGATCGTGGCGATCATCACCCAAGGCAGCGTCGCGGACCTGGGACTGGCGCCGGGCCGCGAGGCGATCGCGATCATCAAATCGAGCTTCGTGATCCTGGCCAAGGGCGAGGAGCCGCTGCGGATCTCGGCCCGCAACCGGCTGGTAGGCACGGTGGTGCGCCACGATGTGGGCGCGGTGAACGACGAGGTGGTGCTCGACATCGGCGGCGGCAAGTCGATCACCGCGACAATCACCCGCGAGAGCGGCAAGGACCTGGCGTTCGCGCCCGGTGAACGCGCCCAGGCGCTGATCAAGGCCTCGCACGTGATCCTGGCGGTGGATTAGAGTGCTGCGGAGGTTCGCGGCGTCGCCTCACTGATCGTCACCCCGGCCGAGCGTTACCTCCAGTGGCTGCAGGCCGGACTGCAAGGCGGCGGCGGCGAGGCCCCTCACCTGCTCCGGGCTCAACCGGTCGACGGCGGCGAGCGCGTCGGCCTGGGTCAGGACCCCGGCCTCGGCGGTGGAGACGATGCGGCCGGCTCGCATGGCCAGCACCCGGTGGGCGAGGCGAGCGACCTCGCCGGAGTCGTGGCTGACGTAGATCATCGGGATCGCGAGCTGGGCGTTGATGCGCTCGAGATGGCCGAGGATCTCGGACTTGCTGGCCGCGTCGAGGCTGGAGACCGGCTCGTCGATCAGCAGCAGCTGCGGCTGCACGAGCAGCGCCCGGCCGATCGCCACCCGCTGGCGCTCGCCGCCGGACAGCTTGGCGGGGTTGCGGTCCAGCAGCGGCGCGAGGTCGAGCAGGTCGACGGCCTCGTCAAGCGACAGCCGCCGCGCGGCCGGCGCGCGCTTCAGGCCGAACGCAAGGTTGCCGCGCACCGAGAGGTGCGGAAAGAGACTGGCCTCCTGGAACACGTAGCCGACCGGGCGCCGGTGCGGAGCGAGGAAGCGGCCGCCCGTCCTGCCAGACCTCGCCCCTTGAACGCTCACCCGCCCCTCCAGCCGGCAAACGCCGGAGAGGCAGCGCAGCAGGGTGGTCTTGCCGCAGCCCGAGGGGCCGACGAGGGCCGTGACGCCGCTCGGCCGGCGCGCTAAGCTCGGCGTCGAGCTCGAAGTCCCCGAGGCGGCCCCGGAGGCTGCGCCTCGATCAGCGGTCGCCGTCTTCCGCACTCACGTCCGCAGCCGCTCAAGTCCGCGGCCGACCAGCAGCGTCGCCAGCACGACCAGGAAGGCGAACGCCAGCATGCCGGCGGCGAGCCGGTGGGCGTCTGCGTACTGCGAGGCCTCGACGAACTCGTAGATCTTGATCGACAGCACCTCGGTCTGGCGCGGGATCGCGCCGCCGATCATCAGCACCACGCCGAACTCGCCGACCGTATGGGCGAAGACCAGGATCGCGGCGGTGAAGAAGCCGCGCCGGGCCAGCGGCAGCTCGACGTTGAGGAAGGCGTCGAGCGGCGAGGCCCGCAGGGTGGCCGCCGACCTCCAGCGGCCGCTCGCCGATGGCCTCGAAGGCGGCGCGCAGCGGCTGCACCGCGAACGGCAGCGAATAGATCACCGAGCCGATGACGAGGCCGGTGAAGGTGAAGGCCAGGGTGCGGACGCCGAAGGCGTGCAGCGGCGCCATCAGCGGGCTGTGCGGGCCCAGCGCGATCAGCAGGTAGAAGCCCAGCACCGTCGGCGGCAGCACGATCGGCATCGCCGCGATCGCGGCCACCGCCTCCTTCAGCCAGGAGCCGCGCCGCGACAGCCACCAGGCGAGCGGCGTCGCCAGCACCAGCAGGACTGCCGTCGTGACAGCCGCGAGCTTAGCGGTGAGCCAGACGGCGTCCTCCACGCCTCACCGGACCTCGTAGCCGTAGCGCCTGATGATCGCCAGCGCCTCCGGGCCGCTGCAGGAACTGCCAGGAAGGCGCGGGCGGCCGGGTTCTTGTCGCCCTTCCACAGCAGGATCGCCTGCTGGTCGATCGGCGCGTGCAGCGACGCCGGCACCAGCCAGCGCGAGCCGCCGCCCGGGCCGGCGATCACCTGCGAGAGCGCGACGAAGCCCAGCTCGGCGGCGCCGCGTCTGCACGAACTGGTAGGTCTGGGTGATCGAGGTGCCCTTGACGATCTTCGGCTGCAGCCGCGCCGTAGACGCCCATCCTGGTCATGGTCTGGATCGCCGCGACGCCGTAGGGCGCCGCGGTCGGATCGGCGATGGCGAGCTTGTTGAAGCCGCCTCTGGCCAGCACCGCGCCCGCGTCGTCGACCAGGCCCGGCGTCTTGCTCCACAGCACCAGCTGGCCGATCGCGTAGGTGAACCGCGTGCCGGGAACGCCCAGGCCTTCCTGCTCGATCCGCTTCGGCCGGTCGGGGTCGGCCGACAGGAACACCTCGAACGGCGCGCCCTGGGTGATCTGGGTGTAGAACTGGCCGGAGGAACCGAAGCTCAGGATCGCCTGGTTGCCGGTCTTGGCCGCGAAGGCGGCGGCGATCTCCTTGGCCGGCTCGGTGAAGTTGGCGGCCACCGCCACCTGGCACATCGCCCGCCAGGGCCGGCGCGGCGCCGAGCAGGCCAGGGCCAGCAGCGCAGAGACGCGGCCGCCAGCGCGGCCTCGAGTTGGTCGAGCATCGACTGCGTTCCGTCTGCGGTGCCCGCGGTCAGAACGAGAACTGCGAGCGGACCGCGACGGCGTCGTAGGTCTGGCCGATCTGGGCGCCGACCGGGGTCTGCGAAGACGACGGCGTTGGGCGAGAGCCGGTCAGATTGCAACGTGCTCGTAGTCGAGCATGAACTTGACCACCGGGTTGGGGTACCAGTTCAGATCGACGCTGACGTTCTGTTCCTCGCCGCCGCGGATGCCGTCCGGCGGCGGCGCGGCGCCCGCAACCCCGGCATGGTAGTTCAGGTCCATGTCGGAGTAGCGCAGGCCCAGCTCCCAGGCGCCCCAGGCGCCGGCGTTCCAGCTGAACGGGTGGACCGGGATCGGCGCGTCGAACGCCGCCGTCTGCTTGTTGTAGACCCGGGGCTCGCCGGTGATCGTCCAGAGGCCCTCGGCGTAGAAGCCGTGAAAGTTCGGGCTGGAGACGATGTCGGTGCGCTCGACGCCGAAGCTCTCGTATTCCGCCTGCAGCAGGAAGTTGCGCTTCTGCGCCGCGAACTCGCCGCCAACGGTGTGGGCGCTGGCTGGCGTCGATGTTGCCGGTGTTGATCAGCTTGGTCCCGTCGACGCGCAGCTGCTGGGTGTTGCTGAACGAGACCACGTGGCCGGTGATCGGCGTGATCCCGTTTGTCGCCGGCCCCGAGCCGTTGGCCGGGCGCGCCACGTAGCTGCCGTGCGCGCCGAACTGCACCAGCCAGTCATCGCCGTGGAACGGGGTGATCGCGCCGCGCCCGACGAAACCCAGCTGGTCGCCGAAGGTCTGCGGCACGGCGGCGGCCGTAGCCGGTGTTGATGACGCCAATCGTGCGGCCGGTGATCGCCGCGGACAGCAGCCAGTGATCGCCCCAGCCGTAGGCCTGGGCGGCAGAGTCGGGTGTCGCCGGCGGCGAAGCCGCGCGCCAGATCCTCGACGACGCTGCGCTCAATGAACGGCATGCCGTTGGTCGAAGCCTGGTCTTCCATCCCGATCGAGGGTGGGAAGGCGCCGACGCGGAGCCTGAGCGGCTTGAAGCCGGAATACTGCACCCAGGTCTCGTAGAGCTGGCCGGTGTTCTCGACGCCAGAGCCGCCGAAGTCGAGCAGCAGGCGCCAGTCCCAGTCGCCGAACACCGTGCCGTCGAGGCCGAGGCGCGCGCGGCGGAAGTCCGTTCCAGTCTTGAGGTCACGGGCGTGGGCCAGGTCGACGTTCGCCGCGCGTGGCGCCGAGCGCCGGGCCGCTGCGGCGCAGGTCGGTGGCGATCGGCCCGGGCGCGGCCTGGAAGTAGGCGCCGGTGTCGAGCTGCATCACGGTGTGGGCGGTGACGGTGAAGCGGCCGTTGGCGCTGGTGAAGACCGGCCGGCCGTTCAGCATGTTGGTCGACCACCGACGGCGCCGGCGGCGTACTGGCTTCCACGGTCTTGATCTGCGCCTGCAGCGCCTGGCTCTGGGTCTGCAGGACCTGGGTCTGGGTGGCCTCGCCCTGCTTCAGCGCGGCGACCTCCGTCTCCAGCTGCTCGGCCCGGGCGGTCAGCGCCTCGTCCTGGGCGTGGAGCTTGCGGTTGTCGGCCGACCAGCTGCTGCATCTCCTGCTCCAGCTGCTGGATGCGGGCCTCGCGCGGATCGGCCTTCCGGTGCGGCGCCGCCAAGGCGGCCGTCGAGACGCTGGCCAGCAACAGGCCCACCGTCGAGGCGCGGGCGAGCCGCGCGGGAATTCCAGAACGCTTCACCGGTCCCCTCCCCCGGCCGCGCCGCGCGGTCGATGTGCAGTCCAAATACATAACCGACCGCGGGAAGTCGACCCTGCCCGGCGGCCAGGGCGCCGCCGACCCTGAAGTCGGCTCGGAGTGGGTTACGCCGTCTGGGCCTGGTCGCCCTGCGCCGGCGCGGGACGCTCGTTCGAGGTCCAGTAGGCGATGGTGCTGAGCAGCGCGGCCGGGTTCATCGGCTTGCCGAGGTGGCCGTCCATGCCGGCTTCGACACACCGTTCGATCTGGTCGGGCAGCACGTTGGCGGTCATGGCGACGATCGGGGTGGTCGCCGCGGTAGGGATCGACAGGGCGCGGATGCGGCGCGTGGCGGTCAGGCCGTCCATCACCGGCATCTGCACGTCCATCAGCACCAGGTCGTAGGGCGCCAGGCGGAACGCCTCGATCGCCGCGACGCCGTCCTCGGCCGTGTCGATCTCGATCTCGAACGGCGCCAGCACCGTCTTCACCAGCTCGCGGTTGATCGCCACGTCCTCGACCAGCAGCAGACGGACCGGGCGGTCCAGCTCGGCGGCCGTCTCGGCCTCGGCGGGCGCGACGACCGCTTCGGCCACCGGCAGCACCAGCTCGAACCAAAAGGTCGAGCCCTCGCCCTCGACGCTCGACACCCCGATGTCGCCGCCCATCAGATCGACGATTCGTTTGCAGATCGCCAGGCCAAGGCCGGTGCCGCCGAAGCGGCGGGAGACCGAGACGTCGGCCTGGGTGAAACGCTCGAACACCTGGTCCAGCTGGCTCTCGGGAATCCCGACGCCGCTGTCGCTGACCTCGGCGCGCAGCCAGACTTCGTCGCCGCCCGCGGGCAGCTGGGTCAGCGTCAGGCTGACCTCGCCCCCGGAGGTGAACTTGATCGCATTGGAGAGGAAGTTCAGCAGCACCTGGCGCAGCCGCTTGGCGTCGCCGTTGAGGTAAAGCCCGGGCGCGGCATTGACCTGCAGCGTCAGGCCCTTCTCTGCGGCCTGGCCGGACAGCAGTTCGGCCAGCGCCCTGGCCTCGGCCGCCGGATCGAACGGCGCCGGATCCAGCTCGACCGCACCGGCCTCGAGCCGGGAGAAGTCGAGCACGCTGTTGACCAGGTCGAGCAGCGTGGCGCTGGCCTCGCTGATCAGCCGGGCGTGCGCGCGAATCCTGGCCGTCGAGACGCGGCGAGTCCTTCGAGCAGGCCGGCGAAGCCGATGATCGCGTTCAGCGGCGTGCGCAGCTCGTGGGTCATGTTGGCCAGGAAGTCGGACTTGGCGGCGGCGGCGGCCTCGGCCTCGAGGCGCGCGTCGATCAGCTCGGCTTCCAGCTCCTTGCGGGACGTCGCGTCGCGGGCGACGCTGAGGATCGCCGGCCGCTCGCCATCGGCCTGCGGCGCGAGCGTGAAGCTGGTCTCGATCCACCGCACCTCGCCGTCGGCCCGCACCACCCGGTACTCGGCTTTCATCTCGCCGCCCTGGGCCGGGAAGGCGGTCACCTTGCGCATCAGCTCTTCGCGGTCATCCGGATGGATGAAGCGGAACATCGGCATCCGGTACAGCTCGTCGAGCGTGTACCCCAAGGCCTGCTCGGTCGAGGGCGACATGTAGAGCCGGTTGCCGTCGATGTCGGCGAGCGCGATCACGTCCTTGATGTTGTCGGCCAGCACCCGGTAGAGCGCCTCGCTGCGGCGCATCTTGGCCTGGGCCTCGTCGAGCTTGAGCCGCGCCTTCAGCATGCGGCCGACGCCGTCGCCGGCGAAGGCGAACGACAGCAGCAGGATGAACACGAACGGCGGCAGGTTCAGGCCGGGGACGTGCGGCGCGAACAGCACCACCGCGAGCGCGGCCATGGCGGGAATCGCGCCGCCGACGATGAATCCGGTGGGCGACTGGTAGGCGTTGGTCTGCGAGAAGAAGATCACCGCCAGCCAGAGCGCCACCGCGCAGAGCGCCGCCTCGGGCCGTCCGGTCGCCCAGGCCAGCCCGCCGAGCGTGATCCAGCCCAGCGCCTCAATCGCCAAGCCGCAGAGGTGCCAGAGGCGAATCTTCCAGCCGATCGGCTGGCCCAGGAACTGGCGGCGGGTGGCGAACCAGGCCTGGATCTCGAGCGCCAGGGTCACCGACAGCCAGAGGGCGCACGTGCGCCAGGGCAGCATCGCGGAGAACACCGCGGTCGTCGCCAACGTGACGCCGATGCGCGGCCAGAAGCCGGCATGCGCGCTCACCGCAAGCTCATCGAGCCCTTCGTCGAGGATTGGTTTCAACAAGGCGTCCTTCCCTGCGCGTGACCCTAAGGCCGTCGCCTTGAGATCAGGTTACCTGCGACATCCGCCGCCGGCCGCGCCTCGGGCCGGGCCCGCGACGGCGATCTCGCGGCGTTCCAGCCCCCTCGACGATCCGGAAGCAGCCGTCGCTGCGGGCGCCGCCGACGCTTGCCCTGAGAGACCCTTAAGCGCCGATTAACCCTGTTCGCTCACCCTGGCGGCGTCATGACTTCTCGACGAAATCCCGCTGTTCGCGACGCTGAAGAGCCGCCTTTCCTATCTCGCGGACCGCCAGCAGGTGATCTCGCAGAACGTCGCCAATTCGGACACGCCCGGCTACACGCCGAGCGACCTGAAGCCGTTCACCCTGCCCAGCCAGGGTGGCGCGGGCGCCGGCCTGCCGCCGGTGACGCCGACGCTGACTTCGCCGATGCACATGGCCGGAACGCCGGCCAGCCGGCTGAAGTCGAAGCCGGTGCTCTCACCCGATTCCGAGACCACGCTCGACGGCAACGCCGTGGTGCTGGAGGAGGAGATGATGCGGATGGGCCAGGCGCGGATGGACTACGACACCGCCGTCAGCTTCTACCAGCAGTCGATGGCGATGATCCAACAGGCCGCCAAACGGCCGGGGACTTGAGGGAAGCCTAGCCGATGGCCGATCCGGTCCAGCCTTCCAACGTCGCCGTCGCGGTGGCCACCTCGGCGCTCAAGGCCGAGCAGTCGCGGATGCGGGTGATCGCCGAGAACCTCGCCAACGCCGATTCGACCTCGCCCAACCACGGCGGCGATCCCTATCGCCGCCAGGTGCCGGTGTTCCAGCCGCAGACCGTGGACGGCGCCAAGGGCGTGGCCATGACCCACGTGGTCGCCGACATGAGCCAGTTCTCCAGCGAATACGCCCCCGGCCACCCCGCCGCCGACGCGCAGGGCTACGTCAAGCTGCCGAACGTCAATCCGATCATGGAGGCGATCGACATGCGCAACGCCCAGCGCGCCTACCAGGCCAACCTCAGCGTGATCGAGACCGCGCGCGAGATGGACAACGCCACCCTCGGCATCATCAAGAAGTGAGCTGAACCGTGGTCGCCCCCCTGATCGCCGCCAAGGCCTACGCCGCCGTCCAGCAGTCGGCCATCCCCGGCATCGGCGACGCCGCCAAGACCCAGGGCCCGGACTTCGGCCAGATGGTGAACCAGGTGATCAGCCAGACGGTCACCGACAGCCGCGCCGCCGAAGCCCAGATGACCGCCCAGGTGCAGGGCAAGGCCAACCTAGTCGACGTGGTCACCGCCATCTCCTCGGCCCAGACCAGCCTCTCCACCATGATCGCGGTGCGCGACCAGATGATCGCCAGCTACCAGCAGATCATGAACATGGCGATCTGAGCGGAGTTTCACTGCCGCCACGCTGCGGCCGCCGCGCAATGGAGCGCAATGGCGACAGTCAGTTCACGATCAATGCGTTCGAGCTGATGTGATAGCCGGCCAGAGCGGCCTTGGCGCCGTCGATCCGGTAGACGAAGCTCTCGTCCGCGGCGCCCCGTTCGTACTTCGCCGAGAACGCTATGCTGACGAAGTGGCCGCTCGTGTTGACGTTGTCGTTCCAGGTGCGCGCGCCGCCGGACTGGAAGTTTCCCAGTTTGCGATGGATCGCCGACAGCAGCTGCACGAAGTCGCTGTAGTTCCAGCTATTCCTCAGGTCCGGGCTTGCTGCCGCATACATCGCTGCGAAGTCCTGGGCGTTGAGTTTCTGGTGGAACACGCCGACGGCCGCGTTCGCGGCCGGGAGGTCCTGCCCGAGCGAACATCCCGCCAGGGCGCTCATGGCCGACAGCAACGCGACGGTCTTTCGCATTAGATACTCCCCCGGTCGTTTCTAACGACATCACGACGAGCCTAGCACGCCGCCTCAGGTTGAGGCGATCCGGCGCCGGTGCCGCTGCACGCCACTGCTCGTATCGCCGCTCTCCCCCGCGAAAGCGGGGGCCCAGGCTTTTTCTGGCGGGCGGCGCGTTCTCCGATAAAACGCCCAGGTCAATAAGGACGGTCAGCACCGACCGCAGAGGCATCGCGCCAGCCAAATGGGACTGCTCCGCCTCAGGTTTTCCGATCTTGGTGGTCTTGCGATCTTGGCTCTCGTGTCCGTAGTGATTGCGCTCGGATACGGGGCGTATTTCTGGCCAATGGGGCCTTCTGAGCACCTTGTCGGAATTGTGCGGGACGTGAAGCTCGGAGCAAGCAAGAACGCCTACAATCGAGCCGCTTACGTCGCGCTTGGCCATGAGACGTTCATGGTCACTGTGCCGCCTAAAACGTGCGCAGTTGGCGACAGAATCTCTCTCGAACGGCAGCGTAGGCTGTGGGGGTCCTCGCTGATTGCCGACCCGCTGCCGTGTGTCTCGCGCAACTGAACCGAGTCCGGCGAGCCAGTCCGGGTCGGATATCTGGAACGAGGTTCCAAAGTCGCGGGCGTCGGATTCCGCCGCCTCGGGGCTCGGGCGAAGCGGGCGCCAGGTCGCTCATTTCCTGACGGAGACCGATCCGGTCTCTGCTAAGCGTAGCGGTGAACCGCGGAGGCAGGAACCTTTGGCCGGGCCGATCATCGAGCTGAAGGATGTCGTCAAGCGCTACGGCCAGCTCGCGGCCGTGGCGGGCGTCACGCTGGCGATCGAGCCGGGGACGTTCACCGCCCTGCTCGGCGGCTCGGGGTCCGGCAAGACCACGGCGCTGAAGACCATCAACGGCCTGGTCGTGCCCGACGCCGGCGAGGTGCGGGTCGACGGCGTCACGTTGCCGACCGCGTCCGGCGCGATGCTGCGGCGGCGGATCGGCTACGTGTTCCAGGAGGTCGGCCTGTTTCCGCACATGACGGTGGCGGAGAACATCGCCGTCGGGCCGCGGCTGGCGGGCTGGGACAAGGCGACGATCGCGGCGCGCGTCGCCGAGCTGCTGGCGCTGGTCGCCTTGCCGGCCGACGTCGGCGCGCGGCTGCCGGCGGCGCTCTCCGGCGGGCAGCGGCAGCGGGTCGGCGTCGCCCGCGCGCTGGCGGCCAAGCCGAAGATCATGCTGATGGACGAGCCGTTCGGCGCGCTGGATCCGGTCACCCGCGACCAGCTCGGCCGCGACTACCGCGCCCTGCACGAGAGCCTGGGCCTCACCACGCTGATGGTCACCCACGACGTCTGGGAGGCGCTGCTGCTGGCCGACCGCATCGTGGTGATGGACCACGGCAAGGTGCTGGCCGACGCGACGCCCGCCGCGCTGCTCGCCCACCAGGACGACGAGCGGGTGCGCGCGCTGATGGAGACCCCGCGCCGGCAGGCCGAGCGGGTGCGCGAGCTGGCCGGCGGCGCCGTCTGATGGACCCCGTTGATGGACCCGCGCATCGCCGCCGCCTCGGCGCTGCTGCCCGGCTACCTCGGCCAGCACGTGCTGCTCTCGCGCCTGCGCGCTGCTGCTGGGCCTCGCCATCAGCCTGCCGCTGGCGGTGGCCGCCAGCCGCAGCGCCGCTGGTGCGCTGGCCCTCGCTGCTGGTGGCGAGCCTGGTGCAGACGATCCCCAGCCTCGCGTTGCTGGCGCTGTTCTATCCGCTGCTGCTGGCGCTCTCGGCGGTGACCAAGGGCGCGTTCGGCTTCACCCTGCCCTCGCTCGGCTTCCTGCCGTCGCTGCTGGCGCTGACGCTCTATTCGATGCTGCCGATCCTGCGCAACGGCGTCGCCGGCCTGACCGGCGTCGACCCGGCGATCGTCGAGGCCGCGCGGGGCGTCGGCATGACCGACCGCCAGCGCCTGTTCCAGGTCGAGCTGCCGCTGGCCGCGCCGGTGATCATGGCCGGCGTGCGCACCGCGGCGGTCTGGACCATCGGCGCGGCGACCCTGGCGACGCCGGTCGGCCAGACCTCGCTCGGCAACTACATCTTCTCCGGCCTGCAGACCGAGAACTGGGTCTATGTGCTGTTCGGTTGCGGCGCCTCGGCGGGGCTGGCGCTGGCGGCCGACCAGCTGCTCGGCCTGATCGAACGGGGGCTGGCGCATCGCAGCCGCTGGCAGGTCTGGGCGGGGGCGGCGGGCCTGATCGCGGGGACACTGGTCGCGCTGGCGCCGATCGTCTCGTTCGGCGGCGCCGGCGCGCCGGCGCGCTATGTCGTCGGCGCCAAGAACTTCTCCGAGCAGTACATCCTGGCCGAACTGATCGCGGGGCGCCTGCAGCACGCCGGCGCCACGGTCGAGCGCAAGGAGGATCTCGGCTCGGCCTTCGCCTACTCGGCGCTGAAGACCGGGGTGGTCGACGCCTACGTCGACTATTCCGGCACGCTGTGGGCCAACGTCCTGCACCGCACCGACAGCCCCGGCCGCCAGTCGGTGCTGGACCAGCTGACCGCCGAGCTGAAGCGCCGCGACGGGGTGATCGTGCTGGGCTCGCTCGGGTTCGAGAACGCCTACGCCCTGGCGATGCGCCGGTCGCAGGCCGAAGCGCTGCACATCAGGACGCTGGACGACCTCGCCTCGCACGCCGGCGAACTCACCTTCGGCGCCGACCTCGAGTTCCTCTCGCGGCCGGAATGGGCGTCGGTGAAGACCGCCTACGGCCTGAGGTTCGGCAAGACCGCCGAGTACCAGCCCACCTTCATGTACCGCGCCCTGACGTCCGGCCAGGCCGACGTGATCTCGGCCTTCTCCAGCGATGGCCGCATCGCCGCCGACGACCTGGTGGTGCTGGACGATCCGCGCCACGCGCTGCCGCCCTACGACGCGGTGGTGCTGGTCGCGCCGAAGCGGGCGAACGATCAGCGCCTGCTGGGCGTGCTGAAGCCGCTGATCGGCAAGATCGACGTCGCCGCGATGCGCGCCGCCAACCTCACCGTCGACCGCGATACGGACAAGGCCTCCCCCGCCCAGGCCGCCCAGGCGCTGGCGGCGAAGCTGGGGCTCTGATCCCCTTCCTCCCTCCCCCTCGTGGGGAGGGACAGACCGCGCAGCGGTCAGGGTGGGGGAGTCCGGCGAAGTGCGCTCGTCGTGACGATTATCGTTGTGGCGTCGCACTCCCCCACCCGTCCGTCGCTGCGCGACGTCCACCCTCCCCACGAGGGGGAGGGAGGCACGGGATGCAACTTCACCCCACCAGATGGTGGCGTTCGTTCAGGCTGACGACGTTGCGCTCGCCGGTGCTGGCGCAGAGGTAGCGGTGGACGCTGGCGTAGACCGGCTCGAAGAACAGCCGCGGCGCCATGCCCAGCACGTGCGCGGTCCAGACGTTGACCACGCCGCCGTGGCAGAACACCGCCACCCGCTTGCCGGCGTGGGCGGCGACGATCGCCTCCAGCGCTTCGACGACCACCTGCTGAAACCCGACGATGTCTGCCCCGTGTTCGCCTGTGGCCATCGCCTTCCACGCGGCGTAGTCATCGCGCTTCAGCTCCTCCATCGGGATGTACTGACCCGCGCCGCGGTCGAACTCGACGATGCCGTCGCGTTCCACGATGGCGTGGCCGCCCTGCGCGGCGAACGGCTCGGCGGTCTGGATCGCGCGCAGCATGGTGCTGGAGAACACCGCGTCGATCCGCTCGCCGGCCAGGTAGCGCGCCACCCGCTCGGCCTGCTCGCGACCGAGGTCGCTCAGCGGCGGATCGGACGTGTCGTCGCGCCGCAGGGGCAGGCCGTGCCGGACGAGTATCAGCTCCATATTGCCTCCGGGCCGCAACGGGCGGGACCCGCGGCGCAGCGACGGCCGAGGCCGGCCGCCGGTCGCGTCTTGGCCGCCGCTCCCGCTGGCGTCAACGCCGCGGTTGGCGGAGCGCCTTTTGGCTGAGGGCGGCCGCGCTTCCGACTCCGCCAGGCGCCAGCTATGGTGGGGTCTTCGGCGCGGTCGATCACGACCACATGCCACGATTGCCACCACCGAGCGTCTCAGACGAGGAGGGGTGCATGGGCCTGATGTACAGAGTGTCGGTTGGCGGTCCGGACACTAAGCCGGATGAGAAGCCTGCGGATCAAGTCTGGCGCGGGTTCGTAACGACGCAAATAGCACCTCACTTCGTCAGGGCCAACGATGATATGCCCGAGCTAGGTGATGAGAAGAGTGTGCTCAAGTTGTTCAGCCAAATACGGGGACACCGCGTCTTTGGAGTGTTCGCCGGAATAGGGAACGAGGGGGTAGATCTTCCTCTTTATCATGGTCTCGATTGGATGCGCGTCAATCGCAAGAAGTTTCCAGTAAAAATTGAGCTTGTTGCCGACAACTCCGACAAGAAATTTTACGGATTCACGGTCTGGGACGTCGTTATCCGGAATATGTTGAATATCAATGAAGGATATGTCTTAAATTTTGACGTCAAAGGCCATCTGCTGGAACAGGAGACCTATTGATCGCATCGGCGAGCCAACCTCGGTCCCGACGTCCGGTGTCGGCGGGCATCCCGCCGCGGGGCTCCGGAGAACCCTTCGTTAACCACGATGGGCCGATGCTCTAGGCAACATTTTCCTACGCATTGGAGTAGCGGCATGAACGGCGCCGAGGTTCTCGACATCGGCCGCGACGCCATCTGGCTGACCATTCAGCTCTGCGCCCCGGCGCTGATTGTCGGACTGATCGTCGGCGTGGCGATCGGGCTGTTGCAGGCGCTGACCCAGATCCAGGAAGCGACGCTGGTCTATGCGCCGAAGATCGTGGCGATCTTCGTCTCGCTGCTGGTGTTCCTGCCGCTGATGGGCGCGCTGCTGACCGGCTTCATGCACCACATCGCCGAACGCATCGCGAGCCTCTAGGGGCTTTTCGTGGGCCACTACGCCACCGCCCAGCAGCTGTTCGCCGGCGCGCTGGTGTTCGCCCGGATCGCGGCGATGATCATGACCATGCCGGGGCTCGGCGACCAGCCGGCGCCCAGCCGGGTGCGGCTCGCGTTCGCGCTCCTCATGTGCCTGGTGGTGACCCCGGTGGTCTATCCGGCGCTGCCGGTGATTCCGCTGACGCTGGGCGAGCTGACCGGCGACATCGTGCGCGAGGTGCTGATCGGGCTCGCCATCGGCGCGATCCTGCGCACGTTCCTGGCGGCGATGGCCAGCGCCGGCGAGATGATCTCGCTGGCCACCACCCTCTCGTTCGCCCAGACCGCCAACCCCACCCTCGGGCAGCAGAACACCACGCTCGCCAGCTTTCTGTCGCTGATGGCCGTTGTGCTGATCATGGTGACGGACCTGCACCACCTGTTCATCGGGGCGATGGTGCGATCCTACAGTCTGTTCCCGTTCGGCCATCCGCCGCCGGTGGCCGACTTCGCCCAACTCGCCATCCGCACCACCGGCCAGGCGTTCGCGCTCGGTCTGCAGCTGGCCGCGCCGGTGCTGGTGTTTTCGCTGGTGTTCAACCTGGCGACCGGCCTCGTCGGCCGGGCGATGCCGCAGTTCCAGATCTTCTTCGCCGCCGCGCCGTTGCAGGTGCTGCTCGGGCTGTCGCTGTTCGCGCTCAGCGTCGGCGTGATGGGGACCTACTGGATCGACCGCTACCGCGACCTGCTGCAGGCGTTCGGCTAGGCGATGGCCTCTGTCACGCATCAGCGACCGACCGCGCCGAACCCTTCCCCCTTTGGGGGAAAGCGGCGAGCCGCGCGCAGCGCGCTTCGCCGTTGGGGGAAGTCCTCTCCGGATAGATCCCCCATCGGCGACTCCCTCGCTTCGCGAGGTTCGCGCCGCTTTCCCCCAAAGGGGGAAGGGTCTGGGGGCTAGGCCATGGCCGAAAACGAGAACGGCGCCTCGAAGTCGGAAGAGGCGACCCCGCGGCGGCTCGAGGAAGCGCGCAACAAGGGCGATGTCGCCAAGTCGATGGAGCTGGCGCAGGTCAGCGCGCTGTTTGGCGCATTCGCCGCGGTGGCGATGGGCGGCGGGGCGCTGGCGCACAGCCTGACCGACCAGCTGCTGCCGTTCATCGCCCATCCGGACTCGATCCATCTGCAGGGCGCGGCCGGCCAGGCGGTGGCCTGGCAGGTGATGATGGCCGCCGCGCCGGCGCTGCTGGCGGTGATGGGCGGCACGCTGCTGGCGGGGGTCGGCGGCAACGTGCTGCAGCACGGCGTGCTGTTCACGACCGAGAAGCTGAAGCCCGACCTCACCAAGCTGTCGCCGGCGGAAGGCTTCAAGCGCCTGTTCGGCATCGACGGGCTGATGAACTTCCTGCGCTCGGTGCTCAAGGTGCTGCTGGTGAGCGCGGTCGCCTGGTGGGTCCTGTCGCCCCACGCCGCCGAGCTGCCGGGCCTGGTGACGATGGCCCCGATCAGCCTGCTGGGCTACGCCGCCGGCCTCGCCCGCAGCCTGATGTTCGCGGTGCTGGCGCTGCTGGCGCTGGGCGGCATTCTCGACTTCATCTGGCAGCGGCAGCGCTTCATGGAGCGGATGAAGATGACCAAGGAGGAGGTGAAGGAGGACTTCCGCCAGAGCGAGGGCGATCCGCACGTCAAGGCGCGGCAACGGCAAATCCGCATGGACCGGGCGCGGCGGCGGATGATCCAGCAGGTGCCCAAGGCGACGGTCGTGGTGATGAACCCGACCCACTTCGCCGTCGCGCTGCGCTACGAGCAGGGCGAGACCCCGGCGCCGCAGTGCGTCGCCAAGGGACTGGACGCGGTGGCGCTGCGCATCCGCGAGGTGGCGGAGGAGGCGGGCGTGCCGATCATCGAGGACCCGCCGCTGGCCCGCGCGCTCTACGCCAACGTCGAGGTCGACCAGATCATTCCGCACCAGCACTATGAGGCGGTGGCGAAGATCATCGGCTTCATCCTGGCCGGCAAACGCGGGCGCAGGGCGCGAGCGGCTTGATCTCGTTAAGATTTCAGCCGTGATTCGGCCCCGAATCAGCCGCTAACCCTAGGCTGGGGGCATCGAGGAAAGACGATGGCCTATCCCGCGACCGGCAAGGATGTGAGAGCCCGCGGCGCGCCCGCGTGGCTGGCGACGGCCGCGGCGGGCCTGTTCCTGCTGGCCGCCCTGCTCGCCGCCGCCCCTGCCCTCAGCGCGGGGCCCATGCGATGGGCGGGACTGGCCTTCCTCGGGGTCCTTGCCGTAGCCGCCGCGATCACGCTGCCGGCGCTCCGCCGCCCCGCCCGCCCCCGCGCCGCAGCGCCAGACGTCGAAGCGCTGGTGCGGGCGCTGGCCGAGCCGGCGGCGATCGTCGCCGACGACGGCGCGATCGAGGCGGCCAACGGCGCCTGGCGCGAGCTGGTCGGCGCCCACCGCCGGCTCGAGCGGACGCCCCTCGCCGGCGCGCCCGGGCTGCTCCGGACCGCGGCGCGCGAAGGCCGCGCCAGCGAGCGCGCCGAGCTGGACGGACGCCAGCGCGTCGACGTCTCGCGGCTGGACGACGGCCGCTTCCTGGCGCGGCTCACGCCCGATCCGGCGCCAGCCGCGCCGCCCCCCGAGCCTGCCGTCGCGACGCCGGCCAGCCCCGCGGCCGCCGGGCTGGACGCCTTCGCGGTGGCCTCGCCATTCGGCGCGGCGCTGATCCAGGGCGAGGATCCGTTCGCTGGCGAGATCCTGGAGGTGAACGAGGCCTGGGCCGGCATCGCCGGCGCGGCGCCAGAGCCGCACGCGACGCTGGGCCCCCTCATCACCAACCAGAGCCGGGCCGACGCCGCCGAGCGGATCGCCGCCGGCAGCGTCGGACCGTTCGAAGTGACGCCGGCGGCGCGGCCGGACAGCATCGCCCACCTCTACGTCGCCCGCACCGCCGGCCGCTGCGTCGCCTTCCTGGTCGACGTCACCGAGCAGAAGCAGATGCAGTCGCAGCTGGCGCAGTCGAACAAGATGCAGGCGATCGGCCAGCTGGCCGGCGGCGTCGCGCACGACTTCAACAACCTGCTGACCGCGATCCTGATGAACCTCAGCGAGCTGGAGACGCGCCACCCGCTCGGCGACCCGTCGTTCGAGGGGCTGGCGCGGATCCGCGAGAACGCGCTGCGCGCCGCCGGCCTGGTGGGCCAGCTGCTGACGTTCTCGCGCAAGGTCACCGTGCAGCGCGAGGCGCTCGATATCGGCGAGCTGATCAGCAACGTGACGGTGATGCTGCGCCGCCTGCTGCCCGAAAGCGTCGGCATGGAGACCGACTACGGCCGCAACCTGCCGCAGGTGCGCGCCGACCGCCAGCAGCTCGAGAACGCGGTGATGAACCTGGTGGTCAACGCGCGCGACGCGGTGCGCGGCCAGGGCGGCGGCAAGATCATCGTCCGCGCCGCGCGGGTCAGCGAGCCGGAGGCCCGGCGGCTCGGCTACGAAGGCGCGGCGATGGGCGAGATGGCGCTGATCGAGGTGGCCGACGACGGCCCCGGCATTCCGCCCGACGTGCTGCCGAAGATCTTCGATCCGTTCTTCACCACCAAGGCGGTCGGCGAAGGCACCGGGCTGGGGCTGGCCACCGTCTACGGCATCGTCAAGCAGTCCGACGGCTGGATCGCGCCGGTCTCCAGGCCCGGCGAAGGCGCCACCTTCCGCATCTTCCTGCCGATCTGGGAGCCGCCGGTGCTGGTCGAGCCGCCGGCCCCCGCGCCGCCCAAGGGCCGCGCCGCCGCCCGCGACCTCTCGGGCGTCGGCCGGATCCTGTTCGTCGAGGACGAGGACGCCGTGCGCCGCGTTGCCGCCCGGCTGCTCCGGGCCCGCGGCTACGAGGTGATCGAAGCCGCCGACGGCGAGGAAGCGCTCGCCATCGCCGAAGCCAACGCCGGCCAGATCGACCTGATGATCTCCGACGTGATCATGCCCGGCCTCGATGGCCCGCACCTGCTGCGCGCCGCCCGGGAGTTCCTCGGCGACGCCCCGGTGATGTTCATCTCCGGCTACGCCGAGGCCGAGTTCTCCAAGGTGCTGGAGGGCGAAACCGGCGTCTCGTTCCTGGCCAAGCCGATCGACATCACCGTGCTGGCCGAACGGGTGAAACTGGCGCTGCAGGGAGGATAGGTCTTTCCTTCTCCCCTTGCGGGAGAAGGTGTCAGCGAAGCTGACGGATGAGGGGTCGCTGCGTTCCCCCCGCCTATCTCGACCGCGCCGCAGCGACGGTTGTGAGAACATATCAGCAACATAGCGCAGCTTTGGGATCTATGCGACCCCTCATCCGTCGGCTTCGCCGACACCTTCTCCCGCAGGGGGAGAAGGAAATCCCTACCCCACCTGCCGCTTCGCCCGCTCCAGCGCGGCGTCGGCGACCACCGCACTGGGCTGGCGGCGGGGCATGCGGTTCCAGGCGTCGAGGGCGGCGATCTTGTAGGCCTCGGCGAGGGTCGGATAGTTGAAGGTGTTCTCGACGAAGTAGTCGAGCGTGCCCTCCAGGTTCACCACCGCCTGGCCGATGTGGATCAGCTCGGTGGCGCCCTCGCCGACGATGTGGACGCCAAGCAGCCGGCGGGTCTCGAGCGCGAAGATCATCTTCATGAAGCCGGCCGCGAGCCCCATGATGTGGCCGCGCGAGGTCTCGCGGAAACGGGCGACGCCGCACTCGTAGGGGATGCCCTTCTCGCGCACCTCCTCCTCGGTCAGGCCGACGGTGGAGATCTCCGGCACCGAATAGATGCCATAGGGGAAGAACTCCGGCGGCGCCTGCGCCGGCTCGCCGAACGCATGGCAGGCGGCGATGCGGCCCTGCTCCATCGAGGTCGAGGCCAGCGAGGGAAAGCCGATCACGTCGCCGGCGGCGAAGATGTGCGGCTGGGCGGTGCGGAAGGTGGCCGGATCGACCGCGATGCGGCCGCGGCTGTCGGCTTCGAGCCCGCAGGCTTCCAGGTTCAGCGCATCGGTGGCGCCGACGCGGCCGGCGGCGAACAGGATCATGTCGCTGATCACCTGGCGCCCGTCCTCGCTCTCGGTGACGCAGTGGCCGTCCGGCGTCGCATAGGCGCGCTTCACCCGGCAGCCGAACCGCAGCGCGACGCCGCGGTCGCGCAGGTCGTGCTTGAACTCGTCGGCCAGCTCCTGGTCGACGAACGACAGCATACGGTCGGTCGGCTCCAGCACCGTCACCTTGATATCCAGCGCACTGAAGATCGAGGCGTATTCCATGCCGATCACGCTGGCGCCGATCACGGTCAGCTGGCGCGGGATCATCGCCAGGTCGAGGATCTCGTCGCTGTCGACCACGCGCTGGCCGTCGAAGGCGATGTGGGCGGGGCGGTAGGGCCGGGTGCCGACCGCGATCACGAATCGCTCGGCGGCGCAGGTGCGCAGGTCGCCGTCGTCGCAGGTGATCTCGACCTCGTTGGCGCCCACGAACCGCGCCGCGCCACAGACGGTCTCGACGCCGTTACGGGCGAACTGGTGCTCGAGGATCTCGACCTCGTGGTTCAGCGTCATGTGCAGGCGCTTCAAGAGGTCGGCGGCGGAGATGTCGTGCTTGACCCGGTACGCCGCGCCATAGAAGCCGCGCTCGCGCCAGCCGGAGAGGTTCAGCACCGTCTCGCGCAGGGTCTTGGACGGAATGGTGCCGGTGTGCACCGAGACCCCGCCGACGCGGCGTCCCTGCTCCACCACCAGCACCCGCTTGCCGAGCTTGGCCGCCTGAATCCCGGCCCGCCGCCCGGCCGGGCCGGAGCCGATCACGATCAGGTCGAAACTGGCGTGTGCGTTGGTCAAGCTGGCGGTCCCCTGCCCCGATTGCGGCTTAACCCTAAACACCGCGGGTTAAGGCGAGCTTTGCCCGAAGTCGCGAAGCTTTGACGACGGCCCAGCCCCACCCTTCCCCGCGAAAACGGGACCCAGGCTTTTTCTGAGGCGTCGGGGCGGCGGAACCGTCGCAAGATTGTCCACGAACAACACGAACAACACGAACTTGGCGGGTCCGAGCGGTGCGTTCAGTCCCGTTCGTGTCGTTCGTGTTGTTCGTGGACAACAGACTTTGTCCGCTTCCGCGGACACGCGCCGAACGCGCTCAGCCCTTCGCCTTCGGCTTGGCCGCCGGCGCGTCGGTGTCGGCGTTCGCCTGGCGGGTGGCGACGGCGGCGCGCACCGCCGGGGGCGGGGCGGTGCGGAAGCGGTCCTTCATCTTGGCGTACCAGCCGGTGAAGACCTGGTTGTCCGCGGCCAGGCGGCTGAAGTCGGCCGGCGAGATCTCGCCGTTGTTGAGGCCCGAGAGCGCCACGCGCAGCGCGTCCGGATCGCGAGCGCCGGCGACGAACGGAGTCCAGCGGGCGCGGAGCCGGGCGAGCGAGGCGTCGTCGGCGGCCAGCGAATAGGCGACGGCCGAGCGCAGCAACTGGCCTTCCTGCTCGGCGGCGAGCGGGCCGGCCTGCTTGTAGCGCTCGCCCAGCATCCTCTCGAAGATCGCGCCGGCGGCGGGCCAGTTCTTCTCGCGCCAGTCGATCTCGGCGCGGGCGTCGGCGGCGTCGGGGGAGTTGTCGGCGCCCAGCATCTCGAGCGCGGTGTCGTACTGGCCAATCCCGGTGAGCGCGCGGGCGGCGACGATGCGGCGCTGCATGTTGAGCGCGTTGGGCAACACCGTCGTGCGCGAACCGTTGATCGCGTTCAGCGCGTCCTCGGGTTTGCGGTCCATCAGGTAGATCACCGCCAGGTCGGTGGCGACCTGCGCCTTGGAGACGCCGTCGAGGCGCTTGTCGACCTGGTACTGCAACAGCTGCTCGGCCTGCGGCAGCAGGTCGACATCGACCAGCCGGCGGGTCAGCCGGCGCACCATGGCGTCGCCGTCCTCGCCCACCGGCGTCAGCTCCTTGAAATCGTAGAACAGCGCCAGCGCCTGCACGGGCTGCAGGCCGTCCGCCGTGCCGTCGAGGAACAGGCTCTTGAACGCGGCGCTGAGGTCCGCCTGCAGCTGCGTCGCCTCCGGCAGGTCCGGCAGGTCCTTGCCGGCCGAGCGGAACGCTTCCAGCGCCTCGCGGTAACGGCCTTGGCTGAGGTAGAGCTGACCCAGCGAGCGGATCGTCTCGAGCTCGAACGCGCCGCCGCGCCAGCGGAACCGCAGCGAGTCGTAGGCGTCGATCGCCTGCGCCGGGGAGATGGCGCCCTGGGCCAACTGGATCTGGGTGGCGTGCAGCACCGCCGGTCCGGCGACGAAGTCCATCGGCGAGTCCGTCAGCGCCTGGAACTTCGCCAGCGCCGCGCTGTCGCCGGCCTGTTGCGCGACCCGCGCGTCGACCAGGCGGGTCTGAGCGTCCTCGGTCGGATCGACGGGATTCTGCAGGGCGAAGTTGATCCAGCTGCGCGCGCCGCCGACGTCGCCCAGCGCCAGCGCGGTGTCGGCGGCGGCCCGGCCGAAGCGCTGTTTCCAAAGCTGGGGGAACTGCGACAGCGCGGAGGCGCCGGCGGTGAAGGCCCGCTTGGCGTCGGTCCATTGGCTGGTCTTGGCCAGCACGTAGCCCTTCCACAGGCTGGCGGCGGGGTTGTCCTCCAGCACCGGGGCGTCGAGGTCGGTCTGCGCCTCCTTGTAGCGGCCGGCCATGGCCCGGGCCATGCCGTGCAGGGCGCGGAACTCGGCCTCGCCGCCGAGCGCGGGATGGGTGCGGAACGCGTCGTCGAGCACGCCGATCGCCTCGAACGACAGCTGCTCGCCGATCAGGAAGCGGGCCAGCGCCATGTGGCCGGTGGTCGGTCCCTCCAGGCCCTTGCCCTCCTCGTCGGCGACCGGCGACATCAGCGCCTGGTAGCGGGGGAAGAATCCGGCGTCGCCGGTCCTGGCCCAGTCGTCGCCGATCAGGCCGGCGATCACCGCCGGCTTCGGCGCATCCATCGCTTCGGCGACATCCATCTTGGCGCCCGACGACAGCGTCAGGCCCTGCGGCCGGCTGAAGGTGACGATGTCGCTATCGAACGCGACCGCCAGGTCATCCACTTTCGGGTCGACCGCCAGGCCCTGCGCCGACTGCAGCAGCGTGAACTGGACGAAATCGCGCTGGGTCGGCAGCCCCTTGGCCGGGGCGAGCGCGGTGACGACGCCGACCTTGTCGCCGACCGCCGGGTCGTCGATCCAGAACACGCCGGTGGCCCCGGCCATGGCGGTGGTGAGAGACGCCGGGCCGGCGGAGTTGTCGCGGTTCAGCTTCACCGGCGCGAACGGCGGGGTGCTGAACGGCTCGAGCGTGATCGCCCAGTCGCCGCCATCCGCCGTCGCGGCGAAAGCCACCGGCGAGCGCGTCGCGATCCGCACCGCCGAATAGTTCGGCCCGGTGAAACTCTGCATCGAGGCGAACTGGACGGCGTTCCTGGGCGCCTGCGAAACGTCGATCCTGGCGGCGGCGTCGAACACGATCCAGATCGCATCGCCGCGGCGGAAGACGGCCGCGCCACACGGGTTACGCCATTGGAAATCCAGCCGCAGCTGGGCGCCGTCCAGCGCCGGTCGCATCGCCACCACGCCGCCGAACGGGACCGGATCCGGACGCGACGGCGCGGGCGTCTGCGCCGGCATGGCGGCCTGGGCGGTCTGCTTGGCGAAGACGTTGACGAAGTCGGCGCCGTCGGCCCCGCCTGTCAGGGCGTCGCCGTCGTCGGTCAGGGTGATGACGAAGATCAGACCGCCCTTCTCGTGCCGCACGTCGACCGCCTTCACCCACTTCAGGGGCACGGTCTTCAGGCTGGAGAGGTCGGGCTTGGCGTCGCGGCTGAAGCTGACGCGCAGCACCTGGCCGTCGCGCTTGACGCCCATCGGCGCGCCGTGGCCGTCCCAGCGGAACTCGATGCGCGAGAACTGGTCCGCCTGACCGACGCGGATGGTCAGCCCCGGCTGCAACGCGATCGGCGTCTCGGCGGCGACCGGGGCGGAGACCAGCGCGGCTGCAGCGATCGCGGCCACGGCGGTCTGAAGCGCGGCTCTCAATCCCCTCCCCTTCGCCGGGAGGGGGCAGGGGGTGGGGGTGTCAGCTCGACGTTGGAGATTGCGGAACAGCCAACCGGCGATCAGCCAGCGCGCACCCCCACCCCCGACCCCTCCCCGCAGGGGGGAGGGGGGCCAGGTGGAGCGCGACTGGCGCGACGGCGCCTCAAACCCCTAGCCGGGCTTGGCCGGCGGCGTCGCGGCGGCGGGCGCGGCCGCCGACGCAGCCACGGCCGGCTTCGGCGTCAGCGGGGACGACGGCTTCGGCGCCACCGGCGCGGCGGCGGCCAGCGGCTTGGGCGTCGGCGCGACTGGTGACACGGCCTTGGCCGGCGCAGTCGGCGTGGCCGACGTTGACGCCGCCGCGGCGAGGGCGGCCGGCTTCGGCTTCTTCGGCTTGTGGCGGACGGCGGGCTTGGCCGGCGTCGTCGTGGCGGTGTTGGTCGCGTCCGGCACGGTGGTCGCCTGGGCCAGTTGCGGCGGCGCGGCGGCGGGCGCGGCGGGCGGAGTTGCGGCGGCTTGCGGCGACATCGCGGCCTGGGCGGCGCGGACCTGGCTGGCGTAGCGGGCGGCCAGCGACTCGGTGAGGCGTTTGGCCTCCGGCGGCGGCATCTTGGCGATCATCGCCGAGAGCAGTCGCTCCTTCATCTTCGCCGCGATCGGCAGGCGCACCTCGTCGGTGAGCAGCACGAAGCGGGCGGCGGAGTCCTGCGGCTTCATCGCCTCGTAGACTTTCACCAGCCGGTCGACCTCGGCCTGCTGCTTGTCGTCGACCTGGGTCACCAGCGCCTGCATCTGCGTCTTCAGCGCGTTCATGGTGGCGATCCGCGCGTCGACCTTGGCCTCGGCCGCCTGGATCAGCGCCAGCTGGGTCGAGAGTCCCTGTTCGCGCTGGTCGAGTTCGCCGCGGCGCGCGCCGAGGCTCTGGATCACCTGCAGTTCCGCCGGCGAAAGGCCCGCGTCCTTGGCCAACTGCGCCGGACTTTCGGCGCAGATCGGCGCAGGCTTGGCCGCGACCACCTGGGCGGCGGTGACCGGCGCGGTCGCGCTGGCGTCAGCGGCGACCGCCGTGGCGGCCCTGGCGTCGCCGTGCTTGACGCCTTCGGCGAAACTGCGCGCGGCCCCGACGATGCCGGGGCCGTTCTCGACCGCGTTGATGGCGAGGACGCCGCCGGCGGCGATCGCCACCAGCGGCATCAGGCGTGGCAGCTTGATCAACGCAGGCCTCCAGCCGCGCGGCGCGGCGCTTCGAACAGTTCTTCATCCAGGGAGGCGATCGGCCTGGCGGGCGCCGGCCTCGGCCGCGCCAGCGCCTGCAGACGCTCCAGCCGCGCGGCGGCGGCCGGAGAGAGCTGCACGACGGGCGCGGCGGCGCGCGGCGCGGGCGCCTCGTCCGCCTCCAGGATCAGGTCGTTGCGGGCTGCGGCCTCCGCCAGCGCGGTGGGCGACGGACCGGACTTGCTGGCGCTGTAGCGTTCGGCGAACCGGGCGAACGCGCTCTCGCGGCTGTCGGCCGGGCGGGCGGCCGCTCCGCGCGCCGGCGGCGCCTCCGAGTGGGTGGGTTCGGCCCGGATCGGCTCCGGCTTCGGCGTCGGCGCGGGGCGCGACGGATCGAAGCGGGGCGCGGCGGACAGGCGGGCGTGCACGCCCTCGGCGTCCGCCGCCAGCTTCTCGAGCCGCACCGCCAGATGGCCGGCGCGATCGATCCGCGCCGCCAGCGTCTCGGCCGCGTCGTCGGTGGCCGCGCGCAGGTCGGCCAGGCCCTGCTCGGCGCGCACGGCGGCGCGGTCGAGATCTTCCACCGCCTTGGAGAAACTCTGGTGCGAGGCGCGCAGCACCTTCAGCCGTCCTTCCAGCCGCCAGCCCAGGAAGAGCGCGCCGACCAGCAGCACACCCAACAGCGCATTCATGATCAGTGCGATGTCGCTCATGATATCCTCTGAACGGCTTGCTTGGCGGCGGGCGGGAGCGGCGCTTCGACCCGGATGGCGATGTGGTGGTTGCGCCGGCCCATCCGACCCATGGTGAGCGGGATGGTCCCGGCGCGCAGCTGCACCATGGTGTCCGGCGTGGCGTTGAGCATCAGGGTGTCGCCGACCTTCAGGTCCAGCACCCGCGACAGCGCGATCTGCTGCTCGTCGAGCACCGCGCGGACGTCGAGCTGGGTGGTCCAGAGCTCGGTGGCGAGGTGGCCTTCCCAGATGTTGTCGCGGCCGAACTTCTCGCCCATGAACTGCTGCAGCAGCATCTTCCGGATCGGCTCGAGCGTCGCGTAGGGCAGCAGCAGTTCGATGCGCCCGCCGCGGTCTTCCATATCGATGCGCAGCTTGACCAGGATGGCGGCGTTGGCCGGCCGCGCGATCGCGGCGAAGCGCGGGTTGGTCTCCAGCCGGTCGAGCGTGAAGGTGACCGGCGTCAGCGGCTCGAACGCGACGTGGCAGTCGTGCAGCACGACCTCGACCATTCGCTCGACCAGCACCCGCTCGATCGTCGTGTACGGACGACCCTCGATCCGCATCGCTGCGGTGCCGCGCCGCCCGCCCAGCAGCACGTCGACGATCGAGTAGATCAGGTTGGAGTTGACCGTCAGCAGACCGAGGTTGTCCAGTTCCTCGGCGCGGAACACCGACAGGATCGCCGGCAGCGGGATCGAGTTCAGGTAGTCGCCGAAGCGGATCGACGAGATGTTGTCGAGACTGACCTCGACGTTGTCGGAGGTGAAGTTGCGCAGGGAGGTCGTCATCAACCGCACCAGGCGGTCGAAGACGATCTCGAGCATCGGCAGGCGCTCGTAGGAGACCAGCGCCGAGTTGATGATCGCCCGGATGCCGGTGCGCTCGGAGGCGTCGTCATCGGAGAGGTCGAAGCCCAGCAGGCTGTCGATCTCGTCCTGATTGAGGATCCGCTCCGCGCCGCCGCCGATCGGCCCGTCGCCTTCGGACATCTCCCAGCCGCCCTCGCCGCCTTCGCCTTCCGGGGGCGCGGCGCTTTCGGCGATCTGGGCAGTCTCTTCTTCGGTGTCTGCGGCCATGGCGGTTTGCGATCGGCTAGCGGGCGCTAGTTGATCAGCATCTCCTCGATCAGGACGCCGCCGACCTTGGAGGGGGCGATGACGAGGTTGACGCGGCGCTGCAGCTCGGTGCGCAGCCGCAGGGTGCCTTCGCTGCCGGAGAGGTCCTCGGGCCGCAGCTCGCGCAGGAAGGTCTGGAACACGTCCTGCAGCCGCGGCATCTCGGCGTCGATGGTGTCGGCGGTGTTGTGGTCCGGCAGCTCGAACGTGAGCTTCAGCTTCAGGAACGTCGGCTTGCCGTCCGGCGTCTGCATGTTCACGACGATGTCGGGCGGGGTGTAGAAAACCACGCCGTCCGGCCCGTCCTGCACCTGCGGGGCATTGGGGTCGGTCTTGCCGTCCTTCTTGTCGCCCTTGGCCTTGGGCGGAAGCTTGTGGGCTTCCTTGGCCGGCGGGCCCTTGGGCGCCAGGAAGAAGAACGCGGCGCCGCCACCGCCGCCCAGCACGACGAACGCGGCGGCGCCGGCGATGATCAGCATCTTGAGCGGCAGCTTCTTCTTGCCGCCGCCCTCTTCGCCTTCAGCGCCCTCTTCGCCCTCGATCTTGTCTTCGTCCGGGGCTTCGGCCTCCTCGGCCTCCTTCTTGCCCTTGGACTTGTCCTTCGCCACCCGCGCGATTCCCTGGGTTGTGAGCCATCTCAATCGCGCCACGTTGGTTAAGGATCAGTTGTTAACACCCTTTAACGGCTGCAAACCTTGCCGGGGATTTTCCGCCCAGCGGCGCCCGTTAACCCTGCTTATCCCTGAAATCGTTGAGTTTTCCGTCTGGCCCGAAGCTTGCAGCCGGATGCTGAACCATTTGGCCGCAGGTAAGGCGGGCTTCTCAGCGCATGGACAATGCAATTTACGTCGGGCTGTCGCGGCAGATGATCCTCGAGCGCGAGCTCGACATCACCGCCAACAACCTCGCCAACGTCGACACGGTCGGGTTCAAGTTCGAATCGATGATCTCGAACGACGACCCCGTCGACGATGCCGACGCTGGGCGTGGCCGCCCACGACGGTGCAGTTCGTCGACGGCGTCGGCGTGGCGCGCGACTTCACCGAGGGCTCGCTGACCCAGACCGGCGCGCCGCTGGATCTGGCGATCGAGGGCCGTGGGTTCTTCCAGATCAACACCCCCTCGGGGCCCCGCTACACCCGCGACGGCCGCTTCCGGATGGACACCACCGGCGCGCTGGTCGACCAGGACGGCGATCAGGTCGACGGCGGCATCGTGCTCGATCCCAAGAAGGGCCCGGTCACCATCGGCGCCAACGGCGTCGTCAGCCAGTCGGGCGAGACCGTCGGCAAGATCCCGGTCTACAACTTCGACAGCCTGGCCGCGCTCTCCAAGGACGGCAACAACCAGTACCGTAACGACTCCAACCTGACGCCGACCGCCGACAACAACGCGCAGGTGCGCCAGGGCTTCCTCGAGCAGTCCAACGTCGAGCCGATCCGGCAGATCACAAGGCTGATCGAGATCAACCGCGCCTACGACGCGATCGCCAGCATGATGAGCACCACCGAAGACCTGTCCAACGCTTCCGTACAGCGGTTGGGCGCGGTCAACCCGAGTTAAGGACCCGCGTAGATGCAAGCCCTCAGGACCGCCGCGACCGGCATGGCCGCCCAGCAGCTCAACGTCGAGGTGATCTCCAACAACATCGCCAACATGAACACCGTCGGCTTCAAGAAGCAGAGCGCGGTGTTCGAGGACCTGCTCTACCAGACGCTGGAGCAGCCCGGCGCGCAGTCGTCCGACCAGGGCAACGTGGTGCCGACCGGCGTCCAGATCGGCGCCGGCGTGAAGGCCGGCTCGGTCTATCGCATCACCGGCCAGGGCGAGATGACCAACACCGGCAACGCGCTCGACCTCGGCATCAACGGCCCAGGCTACTTCCAGGTGCTGCTGCCGTCCGGCGAGACCGCCTACACCCGCGCCGGCAACTTCTCGGCCAACAACCAGGGCCAGATCGTCACCGCCGACGGCTATCTGGTGCAGCCGACCATCACCATCCCGGCCAACACCACCAACATCACCATCTCCCAGACCGGCCAGGTGCAGGCGACGATCGGCGGCCAGACCGCGCCGACGATTGTCGGCCAGCTGCAGCTCGCCACCTTCCTCAACGACGCCGGCCTCGACGCCCAGGGCAGCAACCTGTTCAAGGAGAGCGCCGCCTCCGGCCCCGCCACCGCCGGCAACCCGGGCAACCCGGGATTCGGCGTCGTGCTGCAGGGCTACACCGAGGCCTCGAACGTCGATCCGGTCAGCGAGATCACCAACCTGATCGTCGCCCAGCGGGCCTACGAGATGAACTCCAAGGTCATCACCACCGCCGACCAGATGCTCTCAACCGCCGTCAACGCGAAGGGCTGAGGATGACCCTTTCCGCTCTTCCCCGCCAAAGCGGGGACCCAGGCGTTTTATCGTCGAGCGCCGCTGGCTGCAGAAAAAGCCTGGGCCCCCGCTTTCGCGGGGGAAAGCGGGGAACGCGCTTTGCCCTCGCGGCCCTGCTCACGACCGCCGTCGCCGCGCCAGCCTTCGCCGGCACGCCGGTGTCGCTGAACGCCAACATCGTCGACCCCACCGGCCACGTAACCCTGGGCGAGCTGTTCGATGGCGCCGGGCCGGCGCGCGACGTACTGGTGGCCGAACGCACCGGGCCGACCGTGGTGCTGGACGCCGGCGCCGTGCAGGCGTTCGCGCGCCGCTACGGCCTCGACTGGGACAACCCGCGCGGCATCGGCCGGATCATCGTCCGCGCCCCGGTCGCCGGCCTCGCCGGCGTGGGGAACACCGAGATCCTGACCTACGCCCACAGCCTCGCCGCCGGGCAGGTCGTGCAGGCGTCGGACCTGATCTGGGCCAAGGCCGCCGGCGAGCCGGTAGGCGGCGCCTCCAGCGTCGACGCCGTGGTCGGCATGGCCGCCCGCCGCCCGTTGCGCGAAGGCGACCCGGTGCTGGCGCGCGACATCGCCCCGCCGCTGGTGATCAAGGCCGGCGAGACCGTGCAGGTCGTCTACGCCGACGCGGCGATCACGCTGACGCTGCAGGCCAAGGCGATGGCCAGCGCCGCGGTCGGCGACACGCTCAACGTCATGAACACCGCCTCGAAGAAACTGATCGAGGTCGTGGCGACGGGACCCGACCAGGCCGTGGCCGGTCCCGAAGCCCTGCGGCTGAAGGCCAACCCCTCACAGATCGCCCTTCGCTAGGAGCCGAAGTCCCCCATGCGCCGCGCCGCCCTTGTTTCCGTCGCCCTGCTGCTGCCCTGCCTCGCCGCTTGCACCTCGGTGCACGAGGCCATCGATGGCCCGAAGATGGGGCCGATGACCTATCCCACGCCGCTGCTCGGCCAGACCCAGCCGCCGTTCGAGTCGGCGCGCATCCCGCCGCCCGCGCCGGTGACGGCCAACTCGCTCTGGCGCGTCGGGGCGCGGACCTTCTTCAACGACCAGCGCGCCGGCCGGGTCGGCGACATCCTGACCGTGCTGGTCACGGTCAACGACTCCGCCAAGACCCAGAACACCTCCAACACCAGCCTGACCAGCAGCAACGCCATGGGCGTGCCCAACTTCTTCGGGCTGGAGTTCGAGCATCGGCAAGATCCTGCCGGGCGCGTTCGATCCGTCGAAGGCGGTGACCACCAACACCGCCGCGACGTCGGCCGGCGCCGGCAGCGTGAACCGCGCCGAGCAGATCAACCTCACCATCGCCGCGGTGGTGACCCAGGTGCTGCCCAACGGCAACATGGTGATCCAGGGCAGCCAGGAAATCCGCACCGACTACGAGCTGCGCCAGCTCACCGTCGCGGGCGTGGTGCGGCCCGAGGACATCTCCTCGTCCAACACCATCCAGTCCAGCCAGATCGCCGAGGCGCGGATCAGCTACGGCGGCCGCGGCGAGGTCTCGGCGGTGCAGAAGACGCCTGCCGGCACGGCGATGCTGCAGCGGTTCTGGCCGTTCTGACGCCGCCTACCGTCCAGTTTGGCCAGCACCGAGGACTCCTTCCTGGCGTGACCCGATACAAATAGCCGTTGATTAAAGTTGCGTACTAAACGCCAAGTCGCCTAGCTTCACCGCCCGCAAGGGGGTGGCAAGCCATGCCTGACGACGCAAAACCGGCCGACAGCACGAGCAAGACCAGCGCGGTCGAGGTGGTCGCGCCCCCGAACAACCACATGCAGGACTTCATCTTCGCCCGCGAGCTGGCCGAGGTTTACCTGCTGCTCGACAACGTCTCGATGAGCACCGGCAAGAGCCTGCCGGCCGCGCCGAAGGCCGGGCCGGACCAGCCGCAGGATCTGATCGAACAGATCTGCCGGATCGGCTGGCCGCCGACCGGATCGACGGCGGACCGCGCGCACCAGGCGGCGGTGCTGCTGCGCGCCCGCGATACGCTGAACAGCGCCGCCGCGCCCGCAACCGGCGCCACGATCGCCTTCACGCTGCTCGTCGCCGGCGAGGACGGGGGCCTCAGCGGCGGTTCGAAGCGCCGCGATCGGGAGACGCCGAACTGGCCCCCGCGGGTTGGCTGGGGTGACGGCGATGCGCCATCGCGCGTGTCGCTGGCGGTGATGGCCTTCCCGAACCTGCGGCGCGAGGCGCGGCGGTTCCAGATGGCGATCCCGATCATCGTCTGCGCCCTGTTCGGCATGTTCCTGCTGACCTCTTGGCTGTCGTGGGACATCGCGGTCGGCAATTCGGCCCTGGCGGAGTGGACCAAGGTCAAGGCCGGCGTCGCGCAGGCGGCCGCGGACGCCACGCCGAGCCCAACGCCGGCAGCTCTGGTCAAGCCGGCCGCCGCGACCCCGCAGCAGCAGCAGAGCCAGCGCGACATCGCCTTCGCCAACGCCAACCTCCGCCACTGGCTGGTGTTCTGGCAGTTCCTGATCGGCGGGCCGCATCGCGTCGAGTGCGCGGCGCCCTGCCCGCCGGAACTGGCCGCCGACGTCAACGAGAAGTGGGCCGGGGAGATCCTCAACGTGCTGGGCGGCGCGGTGCTGCCGACGCTCTACGGCCTGCTGGGCGCCGGCGCGGCCGTGGTCAGGACCATGTCGGCCCGGATCCGCGAAAGCCTGCTCTCGCCGCGTCACCTGCAGCTGACCTTCGTGCAGCTGACCCTTGGCGCGCTGATCGGCGGCTGCATCGGCCTGTTCGTGACCCCGTCGGGGGCCCCCAGCTCCGCTGCGCCGGGCCTGCTCGGCTCGGTCCCGCTGTCGGCCTCCGCACTCTGCTTCCTGGCCGGGTTCGGCGTCGACGGCGTCTTCCAGGCGCTGGAGGGCCTGATGCAGCGCGTGTTCAACGTCGCCGATCCGACCCGGCGGCCGCAGACCTGAGGGCCGCGGTCAGGCGCCTGCCGCGGCGGCCTGCTGTTCGGCCATCACCGCCATCACCCGCTGCATCAGCTCGGGGTTCATCAGGTCGCCGGGCGGCCGCAGCAACTGGCGCACCTGCGCATCGAGGCGGTGAACCTCCGGGTCGCGCGCGGCCAGTTCGAGCAGCGCCAGGCCGAACTGGAGCACGAACGGCAGGTCGGGCGGCCGCTCGCCGGTCGTGGTCGGCGCCGCGAGGTCCGGGATCGCCGACATCTGCCAGGCCGCGTCGATCACCGGTTCGATCTCGGCGAAGAAGGCCGTGCTCAGACCATCGAGCGGATCGGCGGCGCCGGCGCGCTGGTCGAGCAGGGCCCGCAGCCGCACCGCCTCCTGCGCGGCCACGGTCATGCCCTGGCCGTAGACGGGATTGAAGCGACAGATCGAGTCGCCCAGCGGGATCAGGCCGCGCGGCAGCGGCGCCAGGCGATCGAAGTGGCGGCGGAAGCTCTCGCGGAAGCCGTAACAGGTGACCTCGCCGATCGGCCGGGCGCGCCGGATCGCCTCCGGGATCGTCCGCGTGCGCAGGCTCTCGACGCTGGCCATGAACGCAGCCATGTCCGCCGGCGGCAGGCCCTCGCCGACACTGCCGATCGACAGGATCCACAGCCCACCCTCCAGCGGCGCCAGCAGGCCGCCGCGCGGCGGGCCGGTGGGGCCTGGCATGGTCATCACGATCTTCCAGTCCGAAGGCGCGTCCGCCGGCGGCTCGAACACCTGGGTGGCGTAGGCGAAATCGACCCCGATCTTGGTCGCCTCGGGCGCCGGGCGGCCGAGCCGCTCGAGCAGGGTCAGGGTCGGGCCGGCGCGGCCGCTGGCGTCGACCACCAGATCGCACGGCAGCTGCTCGATCTGGCCGCCATCGCGTTCGAACCGCACGGCGACGATCGCCGCGCCATCTGGCGTCGTTTCCAAACCTCGCACCGGACAGCGGGCCAGGAACACTACCCCCGCCGCCTCGGCGCGCTGGCGCGCGACGAACTCCAGCAGCGGTCGCGAGGCGGCGTAAGTCAGCCAGCCGTGGTCGCGCGGCGGGAACGGGTCGTAGCCCGGCATCTCGACCCGGGTGTCGGCGTTGGCGCGCACCTTGACCGCGCCGGCGGCCACCAGCGCCTCGGTGAAGCCCGGCAGCAGCGCTTCCAGCGCCTGCTGGCCGGCCGCGAGCAGCGCGTGGACGTGGCGGCCCTGCGGCGCGCCGGCGCGGTGATCCGGCCGGTCCGGCAGGCTGTCGCGCTCCAGCACCACCACCTCGTCGAAATGGCTGCGCAAGGCGCCGGCCGCGGCGAGGCCGCCCATGCCGGCGCCGATGACGACCGCACGCTTACCGATGGATGGCATGAGCCCGCTCCCCGAACGGCCGGACGCTAGGCGACCGCCGCGGCCGGGTCGAGGCTCTCGTCGCGGCAGGGCGCGGTTAGGCGCGGATACCCTTCACCGCCCGGTCGGCGCCCAGCGCCGCGAGGGCGCCGCGCACGATGCCGTCGGCGTCGAGACCGGCGGCGGCGTACATCGCCTCCGGCTTGTCGTGGTCCTGGAAGATGTCGGGCAGGGTCAGGGTGCGCACCTTCAGGCCGCGGTCGAGCGCGCCGCGCTCGGCCAGCGCCTGCAGCACGAAGGCGCCGAAGCCGCCGATCGCGCCTTCTTCGACCGTGATCAGCGCCTCGTGCTCGCGGGCGAGCCGCAGGATCAGGTCCATGTCGAGCGGCTTGGCGAAGCGGGCGTCGGCGACGGTGGTCGAGTAGCCGCGCGCGGCCAGCAGGTCGGCCGCCTTCAGGCTCTCGCCCAGGCGCGTGCCGAACGAGAGGATGGCGACCGAGTTGCCTTCGCGCACGATGCGGCCGCGGCCGATCTCCAGCGGCTCGGCGAACTCGGGGATCTCGATCCCGGTCGCCTCGCCGCGCGGATAGCGGAACGCGCAGGGGCGGTCGTCGATCGCGACCGCGGTGGAGACCATGTGCGCCAGCTCCGCCTCGTCGGCCGCCGCCATCACGATGAAGCCCGGCAGCTGGCCGAGGTAGCCGATGTCGAACGAGCCGGCGTGGGTCGGCCCGTCGGCGCCCACCAGGCCCGCGCGGTCGATGGCGAAGCGCACCGGCAGGCGCTGGATCGCCACGTCGTGCACCACCTGGTCGTAGCCGCGCTGCAGGAAGGTGGAATAGATCGCCGCGAACGGCTTCATCCCGTCGGCGGCGAGGCCGGCGGCGAAGGTCACCGCGTGCTGCTCGGCGATGCCGACGTCGAACGTGCGCTCGGGGAAGCGCTTGCCGAAGATGTCGACGCCGGTGCCCGACGGCATGGCCGCGGTGATGGCGACGATCTTGTCGTCGCGCTCGCCGTGCTTGATCAGCTCGCGGCCGAACACGGTTTCGTACTTCGGCGCGTTGGCCTGGCTCTTCGCCTGCTCGCCGGTGATCACGTCGAACTTCTGCACGCCGTGGTACTTGTCGGGCGCGGTCTCGGCCGGCTTGTAGCCGTGGCCCTTCTGGGTGACGACGTGGACCAGCACCGGGCGGTCCTTGATGCCCTTCACGTTCTTCAGCACCGGCACCAGGTGGTCGAGGTTGTGGCCGTCGATCGGGCCGACGTAGTAGAAGCCCAGCTCCTCGAACAGCGTGCCGCCGGTGGCCATGCCGCGGGCGTACTCCTCGGCCCGCTTGGCCATCACCTTCAGCGGCCGCGGCAGGTGCTCGGCGATGTCCTTGCCGAGCCGGCGCGCGCGCTGGTAGGCGCCGCCGGAGACCAGACCGGCCAGATAGGCGCTCAGGCCGCCGACCGGCGGGGCGATCGACATGTCGTTGTCGTTGAGGATGACGATCAGCTGCCGCGTGGTGTCGGCGGCGTTGTTCATCGCCTCGTAGGCCATGCCGGCGCTCATCGAGCCGTCGCCGATCACCGCGATCACCGAGTTGTCGTCGCCGCGCCGGTCGCGGGCCACGGCGAAGCCGAGCGCCGCCGAGATCGAGGTGGCGGCGTGCGCGGCGCCGAACGGGTCGTATTCGCTCTCGGCGCGCTTGGTGAAGCCGGAGAGGCCGCCGCCCTGGCGCAGGGTGCGGATGCGATCGCGCCGGCCGGTGAGGATCTTGTGCGGATAGGCCTGGTGGCCGACGTCCCAGATCACGACGTCCTTCGGCGTCTCGAACACGTGGTGCAGGGCGACCGTCAGCTCGACGACGCCAAGGCCGGCGCCCAGGTGGCCGCCGGTGACCGACACCGCGTCGATGGTCTCGGATCGGAGCTCGTCCGCGAGCTGGCGCAGCTCTGGCAGGGTGAAGGCCCGCGTGTCCGCCGGGGTTTTGACCGTGTCGAGCAGGGGCGTGGAATGGGGCATCAGGGGAACCTAGCTCTAAAGATTCCCGCGGCGGCCGAAGGACCACCGCGGGGTTGAAGATTCGCTAGCTTTGCCGATCTAGCACGAAATCGACCCCCGCCCGCAAATGTTGGGCGCGCGGACCGAAGGGATCGAGGTGGGATTTGGTCTGCTCGATCAACAGGCGAAGACGCTCGCGCGCCTGTTCAACCCCGAGCAGCGTGACATAGTTCGCCTTGCCTCTTTCGGCGTCCTTGCCGCCGGCGGCCTTGCCGAGCAGGGCTGGATCGCCCTCGACGTCCAGCAGATCGTCGACGATCTGGTAGGCGAGGCCGAGATCCTGCGCGAAAGCGGTCAGCGCATGGCGCTCGGCCTCGGGGGCGTGGGCCATCACCACGGGCAGCTCGAACGCGCAGGCGATCAGCGCGCCGGTCTTCATCCGTTGCATTCGCGCCACTGTGCCCAAATCGCCACGCACGCCCAAAAGATCGATCATCTGGCCGCCGGCCATGCCCTTCGCGCCTGACGCGACCGCCAGCACGCGGACCAGCTCGGCCCGCACCCCGCCGTCCGGGTGGGTGTCCGGGTGGGCCATGATCTCGAACGCGATGGTCTGCAGCGCATCGCCGGCCAGCACCGCCGTCGCCTCGTCGTAGGCGCGGTGGACGGTCGGACGGCCTCGGCGCAGGTCGTCGTCGTCCATGCACGGCAGGTCGTCGTGGACCAGGCTGTAGGCGTGGACGCACTCCAGCGCGCAGGCCGCCCGCAGCAGCCCCTGTTCGCGCAGGTCGAACATCCGGCCGGTCTCGATGACGAAGAACGGGCGCAGCCGCTTGCCGGGTCCGAGCGCCGCATAGCGCATCGCCTCGGTCAGCCGGTTCTCCGGCCCGTCGGCGCGCGGCAGCAGCTCGTCGAGCGCCACGGTGACCGTGTCGGCGATTTCCGAGACCCGCTGGGCGAAGCTGGCTGACATCGGCCGCTTCAGAACTCAGCGGGCTCGACGCCCGCGGCCCCGGCAGGTCCGATGACGATCCTTTCGACACGAAGCTGGGCCTCCTTCAGTTTGGCTTCGCAATGGGCCTTCAGCAGCGACCCCTTTTCGTAGGCGTCGATCGACTGTTCGAGATCGGTCTTGCCCGATTCGAGTTCGGCGACGATCCGCTCCAGCTCGGCGAGGGCCTGCTCGAAACTCAAGGAAGCGATCTCGTCCGCGCCCGTCATTCCGCCTCCCCCGGGGAACGCGGGCCAAACTAGTGAGCGCCCCCCGTGTCGGCAACCGGCGACGCCGGCGCCGGCGTCGAAGTTTTCATCGCTGTGACAATTCGAACCGCCTCGCCGACCAGTAGCGGAACCCGCCGTCTTCGACGCAGCGCCAGCCCTGGCGCCGCAGCGAGCGGCCGACCATGGTGTTGAAGAAGCCGTGCGCCACCACCAGCACGTCCTGGCCGCCGGCGGCCAGCGCCGCCAGCTGCCGGGCCGCCTCCTCGGCGCGGGCCTCGGCCTGGCGCCGGGTCTCCTGCTGGTCGTGATGATTGAACACCCACCACCAGAAGCGCGAGACCACCCCCCAGATGCGGGGGCTGAGCTTCAGCCAGCGCGGCCAGTGCGGCGGCGGCAGCGGCGCCTCGATGAACAGCGGATCCTCGGCGAAGGCGCGCCCGGCGGCCAGCGCGGTCGCGGTCTCCACCGAGCGCAACCGGGTCGAGGCGATGATGAAACCGGCGCGCTGGGCGGCGTCGCGCAGCGGCTGCGGCGGCGACTGCCCCTCGGCCAGGCCGCCCATCTCGTAGTCGGCCCACCACTCGCGGTACTGATCGGCGCACAGCATCACCCGGCGCGACAGCGCCGGCTGGCCGTGCCGGGCGAGGATCACGGCGCCGGGTTGTTCGACAGCATCCGCGAGATCGCCCACGCCGCCATCAGCCATGGACCGGAGTCGCCCCGTCCAGATGCGGCATCGGTCCCTTAAGCCCCCTGTAAGGCCCGTACGTGCGCCACGGCCGACTGGCCCAGCGCCTGCAGGTCGTATCCGCCCTCGAGCGAGGAAACAACCCGGCCCCGGGCGCGCCCATTCGCCACGGAAACGATCGCCCGCGTGGCCCAGGCGAAGTCCTCCGGCTCGAGCTGCTGGTCGGCGTCGGACACCGGTTCATTGGCGTGGGCGTCGAAACCGGCCGAGACCAGGATCAGGTCGGGCGCGAACGCCTCCACCCGCTCCATCAGCCCCTCGAAGCTGCGCCGCCAGACCTCGCGCGGGGCCATCGGCGCCACGCCGGCGTTGACGATGTTGGCCGGCGCCTGCTCGCCCGGCCCGCCGCTGCCCGGCCAGCCCGGCCACTGGTGGATCGAGGCGAACAGCAGGTCCGGCTCGCCGGCGAAGAGGTCCTGCGTGCCGTTGCCGTGGTGGACGTCGAAGTCGACCACCGCCACCCGCCCGATCCCCGCCGCCTGCGCCACCCGCGCGCCGATCGCGACGTTGGAATAGAGGCAAAAGCCCATCGGCTGCTCGGCGCCGGCGTGATGGCCGGGGGGCCTGACGGCGCAGAACGCGCGGGTCGCCTCGCCTGCCGCCACCCGCCGCACCGCCGCCGCCACCGCGCCGGCCGCCCGGCTGGCCGCGGTCAGCGAGCCCGGCGAGAGCCAGGTGTCGCCCCCGTCCAGCGGCCGCACGCCCTGCGCCGGCAGGGCCCGCTCCAGCGCCGCGAGGTAGCGGTCGGAATGAACCCGCCGCAGGTCCGCCGCCTCCGCGAGCGGCGCCTCGACGGTCTCCAGATCGAGGTCGGCGTCGGCGAGCGCGTCGATCACGGCCCGCAGCCGCGCCGGCGACTCCCTGTGCTGGCCCGGCGGGACGTGGGCGAGCATGTCGGAATGGGTGTAGAGGGCGAGTGACATGAGCGCTTCATACCCGAATCCGCCGTCCGCCGACACGCCCCGCCAAGCGCCGACCATCCGCCGCGCGGGACCGGCCGACGCCCAGGTTCTGGCCGCGATCGGGCGGGAGACCTTCACCGAGACCTTCGCCCATCTCTATCCGCCCGAGGATCTCGCCGCGTTCCTCGCCGAGGCGCACAGCGTCGCGCGGGCGAAGGCCGATCTCGCCGACCCGGCCAAGGCGGTGTGGCTGGTCGAGGCGGCCGGCGGAGAGGTGATCGGCTATGCCCTGGCCTGCCCGGCCAAGCTGCCGCACCAGGCGGTGAGGCCGGAGGACGGCGAGCTCGACCGGATCTACATCCGCAGCGGCCGCCAGGGCGGCGGCCTGGGATCCCGGCTGCTGGAAACGGCGCTGGCGTGGCTGGAGAAGGACGGTCCGCGCACGCTCTGGATCGGGGTCTGGTCGGAAAACCTGGGCGCCCAGGGGCTCTACGCCCGGCACGGCTTCAAGACCGTCGGCGCCTACAAGTTCGCGGTCGGCAAGACGCTGGACCATGAGTTCATCATGCGGCGGGGGTAACGCAGACCTCGCTGGGCCGGCCAGACCGTGACCCCTCACCTTCCCACGATGCTGACGCATCGCGGGCCCCTCCCTCTCCCTCTCCTCTCCCGCGGGAGAGGTGTAAATGCGCGAAGTCGCTGATATTACACCTCTCCCGGAGGGAGAGGGAGGGGCCCGCGCCGAAGGCGTGGGAGGGTGAGGAGTTACGCTGCGCGCCGCAGCGCGAGCCGCTCATTGCGCCGCCAGCCGCCCGACCACCTCGCCGATCCAGTCCGGGGCCGGCCGCGCGGGGGACGGCTCGGGGAAGCGCTCGGCGAACGACAGCGCCTGGATCAGCAGCAGCCAGCCCTGCGGGGTATGCTCCGCACCGACCGCGAACAGCGCCTTGGATGGCACGCCGGCCAGCGGGGCCTTGTCGATCGTGCCGGGGACCATCGCCGCGCAGGCGGCCGCCGGCGAGGTGACGAAGTACTCGCGGCAGCGCAGCGGCCGGTCCGGGTGGATCGAGCACGACTCCGCCTCCAGGAACGGGCACGGCACGCCCAGGCCGAAATACTTCACGCCGACATCGATCACGGTCTTGCCGTCGGGCATGTCGACCACCTGGCTGGCCAGCGCGGTCTCTTCCAGCCGTCGCTCGGCCGTCTCGAAGCGAGCCTTGATCTGACTGCGGCGCGGCTCCGGCATCGCGCCAACCAGGGCGGCGATCCGCCGCGCCTCGGCCTCGGCCACCGGCACCGCCTGACGGCAGCAGGCGCCGCAGCCGGCGCGGCAACTGATGCTCTTGCCGCTCGCGATCTCCCGGACCGCCGCCCGCCGCGCGATCTCGTTGGAGAGCCCCCGGAACACCGGCATCAGCGCCTCGAGCGTGGTCGGCCCGTCGGGGACCTCGACGTGAAACGCCACCGCTTCGCCGGCGATGCTCAGCGTGAAGTCGCCCTCGATCGCCGCCTTGCCGTCCGCCGGCGGCGGCGCCCGCAGCTGGATCGGCGGAGCTGTCGCGGAAGGTGGGTCGGCCATGGCCACGATCATGGCCGAGGCTCGCCAAACCGCAACCGCGGAGCGTCGATTTCGTCGCAGCGCCGGCTCCGCGGGGCGTCAGGCGGCGATCCGGACTGGACATGGAACGCGCTCGCCCCCATCCTCACTTAAACACCCGTTAAACTCCGCTGCGCGAGACTGCCGACCATGTTCATGCGCTTTTTCTCCGAGCTGAAGGCGGCCAAGGTGCCGGTGACGCTCAAGGAATACCTGATGCTCATGGAGGGCATGGACCGCTCCGTGATCGACCGGCGCGTCGAGGATTTCTACTACCTCTCGCGCGCGGTGCTGGTGAAGGACGAGAAGTACCTCGACCGCTTCGACGTGGTGTTCGGGCACGTGTTCAAGGGCCTCGAGCTGCTCCAGGTCGAGCAGATGAAGGACATCCCCACCGAGTGGCTGAAGCGCCTGACCGACAGCTTCCTCACCGAGGAGGAGAAGAAGCAGATCGAGGAGATGGGCGGCTTCGAGAAGCTGATGGAGATGCTGCAGGAGCGCATGAAGCAGGCCCAGGAGCAGGGCGACGGCGACGGCGAGGACGGCGACGAGAACCGCCGCGGCAACGGCCGCAACTTCCCGATCGGCGCCAACGGCTATCACCCCGAGGGCATCCGCATCGGCCAGGACAAGGGCCGCCACGGCAAGGCGATCAAGGTCTGGGACAAGCGCGAGTACAAGAACCTCGACGACCAGGTCGAGCTCGGCACCCGCAACATCAAGGTCGCGCTGCGCCGCCTGCGCAAGTTCGCCCGCACCGGCCAGCCGGACGAGCTGGACATGAAGGGCACGATCAAGGAGACGGCCAACAAGGGCTATCTCGACCTGGTGATGCAGCCGGAGCGGCGCAATACGATCAAGGTGCTGCTGTTCTTCGACATCGGCGGCTCGATGGACAGCCACATCAAGGTCTGCGAGGAGCTGTTCTCGGCGGCGAAGACCGAGTTCAAGCACATGGAGTTCTATTACTTCCACAATTGCCTGTACGAGTCGGTGTGGAAAGATAATCGCCGCCGTCACGCCGAGAAGCTCGAGACCTGGGACCTGCTGAACACCTTCGGCAAGGACTACAAGGTGATCTTCGTCGGCGACGCCACCATGAGCCCTTACGAGATCACCTATCCGGGCGGCTCGGTGGAGCACTGGAACGAGGAGCCGGGCGCGGTCTGGATGGATCGCGTGGCCCAGCACTGGAACAGCGTCGCCTGGCTGAACCCGACGCCGCAGCGGCACTGGGACCACACCCCCTCGATCGGCGTGATGCGCCAGCTGATCGGCGAACGGATGTTCCCGCTGACGCTCGAAGGCCTGGAAGCGGCCATGCGCGAACTGGTCCGCGGCGGCGGCTCGACTTCGATCCGGCCGCTGCTGTCGTAGCGTCGTATACGAGCCGCACGCCTCGACGCGGGTGCACCTTATGACCTGGGACCGCGCGACTTGATGAGCTCAATCATGTCGAGGATCAGCTCTCGTCCTTTGATAGCCTCTCCGCTGTCCTCGGGATCAGATTCGAAATAGGCCCGCATCCGCTCGGACATTTCCACGAACTTCCGGCAAACCTCGTCGCCGAGCTTCCGACGGTTGGCCTCAATGCCCTTGTTCAGCGTTGAAAACACCGTGTCGATGTTCCGCTCAGGGAAATAGCCTGACTCGTCGATGAAAGTCGGGGAGCTGAGCATCATCATGCTCAAGAGGTCTCTCAGCTCGCTGAGGGTCTGAGGTACATACGGACGATAGACGCGCGGCATCAGCTACCTCCGTGACGCGATGTCTTGCGGTGATCGCCTTGATGAGCGACGACACATGGTTCCCGTTTTGTTCTCATTGTCAAGGGTAATGTTACGCTCAGTCACACCGACTTGCCGGGTACGGCGGCACGGGAGAGCTTTTCCCGCTTAGGGCGGATCGGGGTCCTCGGCCCAGCCGGTCGCGCAAGCCCCCCTTGCGCCGGCTGCCCGAGTCTCTAACACTTGGCGGCGCATGAAGGATTGACGACAGCGTGTCAGACGCCGCCACGCCCGTATCCGCCGACCCAGAGCGCGAGGCCGCGACCAAGGCGCAGGTGCTGGCCGCCGCCGAGCGGCTGTTCGCCCTGCACGGGTTCCAGAACGTCTCGGTGCGCGACATCACCGCCGAGGCCGGGGTCAACCTCGCCTCGGTGAACTACCATTTCGGCTCCAAGGACCAGCTGCTGTTCGAGATCTTCCGCCGGCGGACGGCGGAGCTGAACCGCGACCGCGCCCGGATGCTGCACGAGGCGACCGACCGGCACGGCGGCAAGCCGCCGGTGCGGGAGATCCTGCGCGCCTTCTTCGAGCCGCCGATGCGCTGGTCGGCGCCGAACAACGAGCGGCGGATCAGCGTGCAGTTCATCATCCGCGCCCGCAGCGAAGGCACCGAGGCGATGCGCGAGGTGCTGCGCACCGACGTCTCGCACCTGCGCCGCTTCGCCGACGCGCTGATGGCCGCCCGGCCCGAGCTGGCGCCGGAGGAGATCTACTGGCGGATGCACTTCATGCTGGGCATGACCCACAACAACCGCTTCGCCGAGTTCGACCGCCTGCACACCCTCTCCGAGGGCCTGACCCGCGAGAGCGACACCGAGGCGCTGCTGCGCCGCATGCTGGATTTCGCCGAGGCGGGGTTCCTGGCCTGAGGGCTGAGCCCCGTGGCCTTGCGCCCCCTCCACCACCCGCCTGCGGCGGGCGGTCCCCCTCCCCCGCACTCTGCGGTGCGGTGGAGGAGCAGAGCCGTCCAGCGTCGCTCCTCCACCGTGTAGCGCAGCGAAACGGGGGAGGTGTCAGACCGCGAAGCGGGCTGACGGAGGGGGCGCAAGGCCGCTACAACCGCCCCCAGTCGCCCTTTCCCGGAGTCGCGCAGCATGACCGACGCCCTGGTGCTGGAGGGCCTGACCAAGGTCTTCTCCAAGCCTGCCGTCGACCACCTCAACCTCACCGTCCGCGCCGGCGAGCTCTATGCGCTGCTGGGCCCCAATGGCGCCGGCAAGACCACCACGCTGCGGATGGTGGCCGGCCTCTTGAAGCCGACCTCCGGCTCGATCCGGGTGTTCGGCGTCGACGCGCTGGCCGATCCGGCCGCGGCCAAGCAGATGATTGCCTGGGCCCCGGACGAGCCGATGCTCTACGACCGGCTGAACCCGATGGAGTACCTGGAGTTCGTCTCCGGCCTCTGGGGGGTCGACCCAAAAGTGGGCCGCGAGCGCGCCGAAGCGTTGCTCAAGCTGCTGGGCCTGTGGGATCAGCGCAGCCAGCGCTGCGAGGCGTTCTCCCGCGGCATGAAGCAGAAGGCGGCGCTGGCCGGGGCGCTGATCCACGAGCCGCGCGTCTTGATCCTCGACGAGCCGCTGACCGGTCTCGACGCCGCCGTCTCGCGCCAGGTGAAGGACCTGCTGCAGGAACGCGTGGCCCGCGGCGCGACCGTGATCCTGACCACGCACATCCTCGAGGTGGCCGAGCGGATCGCCGACCGCATCGGCATCATCCAGAACGGCCGCCTGCTGGCCGAAGGCACCCTGGCCGAGCTGCGCGAGCGAGCCGGCGAGCGCGAAGGCACGCTGGAGGATGTGTTCCTCGAACTGACCGGGGAGCTGACCCCTGAGCTGACCGGTGCGGCGGAGGCGGCGGGCGCGTGATCGGCCGGCCCGGTTCGACCCTCTGGCTGCTCGGACACGAGATCCGCCTGTCGTGGCGCGGCCTGGTCGGCGGCCGGCGCGGCCGGATGCGGCTGGTGATGCTGGCGATCGTCGGCGGCCTGTTCCTGATCGCCGGCGTGCCGCTGGCGCTGGCCTTGCGGGACCAGGCCATCCCGATCGCGCCGCTCGAGATCCTCTCCGCCGCGTTCGCCTGCGTGGTGATCTTCACGCTGATGGTCTCGCAGACGCTCGCGAGCGCCGCCAACGTGCTCTACGCCCGCGGCGACCTCGACCTCCTGTTCTCCTCCCCGCTCGACCCGCGCCGGACGCTGACGGTGCGCTTCGCGGCGATGGCCGGCACGGCCTTCACCGCGTTCGCGCTGCTGGTGCTGCCGCTGCTGATCCCGCTGGCGATCTTCGGGCACTGGCGCTGGCTTTCGCTGCTGCTGGTGCTGGGCGCGCTGGCGATGGCCGCCAGCGGCGTCGGGCTGGCGACATCGGTCGGCCTGTTCGCGCTGATCGGCCCAAGGCGCACCCGCGCCATCGCCCAGATCCTGGCGGCGCTGATCGGCGCGGCGTTCTTCCTGATCAGCCAGGGCCAGACCATGTTCGGCGCCCGGCGCTCCGGCAGCCTCTGGCGGCAGGTGTTCGAACTGGCCGCCGACCCGCGCCTGCGGCTGCCGCGGGTCGCCAGCTGGCCGCTGCGGGCGATGCTCGGCGATCCGCTGCCGCTGACGGCGTTCCTGGCGGCGGGCGCGGCGATCTTCTTCGGCGTCACCGCCTGGCTCTCGCGCCGCTTCGCCGCCGACGCGGCCTCGGCGCAGGGCGCGGATGTCGGGGCCCGGCGCGCGGCCCGCGGCGTCGCCGGCGGCTTCGTCGGCGGCGCGTTCGCGGCCACCTTCGTCAAGGAGGTGCGGCTGCTCACCCGCGACATCGCCCTCTTGGCCCAGGTGCTGCTGCGCGTGCTCTACCTGCTGCCGGTGACCTTCCTGCTGCTGCGCAGCGCGGCGGGGCACGAGGCCTTCGCGCTGCCCGGCGGGGCGGCCGCGATCACCTTCATGGCCGGCCAGGTCGCCTCCAGCCTGACCTGGATCACGGTGTCGGCCGAGGAGGCGCCGGAGCTGCTGCTCTGCGCCCCGGCCGGCGCGACCAGCCTGCGGGGCGCCAAGCTGCTGGCGGGGCTGACACCGCTGGCGGTGCTGCTGGTGGTCCCGCTGGCGATCATCGCCGCGGCGGCCCCCGCGGCCGGCCTCGCCGCCACGGCGGGCGCCAGCGCCGCGGCCTACGCCGCCGGGCTGATCAACGCCTGGTACCCGACGCCCGGCAAGCGCTCCGAGTTCCTGCGGCGGCGCCGCAGCGGCTCGATCCTGGTCGGCCTGGCCTACTTCTTCGTCAGCGGCCTGATCGCCGCGGCGGCGGCGCTGGCGGCGATGCTGCTGCCTTGGGCGCTGATCCCCGCCGGCATGGCGCTCGCCGCGCTCGCGGCGCTGCGCCGGTCCCCAGCCCGGATCGCCGAGGCGCTGGCCGAGCTGGCGTGACTCACCGACCCGCTCATCCCGGCGAAGGCCGGGGTGAGCGGGCGGCGCTGTCCTCACCCATCACAATAGCCGGTCATCGCCGGGCGTAAGTCCCGGCGACCCAGGCACACAGGCCAATGGGTGGCCGCGCCAGGCGCGGCCACGGCGTGGTCGGTGTGCTTGGCTGGCCGGGACTTACGCCCGGCCATGACCGACAGGAGTGGGAGTCATGAAGCCAGATTCACAGCCAGCCTGAGGTCCGCGACGAACAGCTTGAACGCGGCCTTCTTCGCGGCCTCGTCGGGCAGGCGCAGCAGGTAGCTGGGGTGGTAGGTGACGACGCCGTGGGCGGCGCCGGCGAGCGGCAGCGCGCGGCCGCGGTTGGCGCCGATCGGGGTCGGCTTGCCGAACACCGCGAGCGCCGCCGTCGCGCCCAGCGCCACCACCACCTTCGGCCGCACCAGCCGCCGTTCGGCGTCGAGCCACCAGCGGCAGGCCTGCACCTCGCCGGCGTCCGGCGTCTTGTGCAGCCGACGCTTGCCGCGCGGCTCGTGTTTGAAATGCTTGACCGCGTTGGTGACGAAGATCTCCGCCCGGGCGATCCCGGCCCGTTCCAGCCCGGCGTCCAGCACCCGCCCGGCCGGTCCCACGAACGGCGTCCCGGCGAGGTCTTCCTGGTCGCCCGGCTGCTCGCCGACCAGCATCAGCCCCGCGTGCGCCGGGCCAACGCCCGGCACCCCCTGGGTTGCGTTGCGCCAGAGTTCGCACCGGCGGCAGAGACCGACGCTGGCTGCGACCTCCGCCAGCGAGGCCGGCGGTCCCTCGTTCCAGGCGCCGTCGCGCGCCGCCTTCTGCGCCGCCCGCAGGTCGCGCAGCGGAATACGAGGCGCCGCGTCGTTGGCCATCGAACCTCCATGGCCCCGGTGCGGCAAAGGCGTGAGGTCGGGGCGAGTTCCGAACGACCATAATGTTCTGGTTTCGTTCTGTCCAGCGAACATGCTGGTTCGGCCTATGCTGAGCCTCGCGATTCGGTGGCGGGACCTCATGATCCTCTGCGTCTACTGCGGCACCGCTTACGGCGCCGATCCGGCCTACCTTGCGGCGGCTCGGGCGACCGCGCGACTGTTCGCCGCGCAGGGGATCGGCATCGTCTACGGCGGCGCGACCGTCGGGCTGATGGGGGCGGTGGCCGACGCCGCGCTGGCGGCGGGCGGCAAGGTGATCGGCGTGATGCCGCAGGCGCTGGTCGACCGCGAGATCGCCCACATGGGCCTTTCCGAAATGCACGTCACCCAGTCCATGCACGAGCGCAAGGCGCTGATGGAGCAGCTGTCCGACGGCTTCGTCGCCCTGCCCGGCGGCCCCGGCACGCTGGACGAGATGGTCGAGCAGTGGACCTGGGGCCTCCTCGGCATCCACGCCAAACCCTGCGGATTCCTGAATGTGAAGGGCTACTTCGAGCCGCTGCGGGCGATGACCCGGCGCATGGTCGCAGACGGTTTCGTCGCCGAACAATACGCCGAAATGCTGATCTTCAGCGACGATCCGGCCGAGCTGATCGAGCGGTTCCGCGCCTACCGACCGCCGCCGCCGAAGTGGGCCGCCGGGGCGGGGATGAAGGCGTAAGACTGCTTACCGGAGTCGATCGCGCAGCCCTGTTCCCCTCCCCCTTGCGGGGAGGGGTTAGGGGTGGGGGTGCGAGCTGGATACCGGACGGTTGGTCCTGGCGAACGCCAAGCTTGCCGCACCGAGTCGACACCCCCACCCCCGACCCCTCCCCGCAAGGGGGAGGGGAGCAATTCAGTGAGCGCTCGCCGCCGCGATCCGCTCCTTGGCCATCTGCACGGCGATCTGATCGGCGGGCCGGCGTTCGGCGGCGGAGCGGTCGAGCACCTCGGCCAGGGTGCCGATCATCGCGGCGACCTTGGCCTCGACCCAGGCCGGGTCGAACGCCTCGCCGCGCTCCAGCGCGCGGATCTCGCCGGCGACATTGATGATGCCGCCGCCGTTGATGACGAAGTCCGGCGCATAGACCAGGCCGGCGTCGAACAGCGCCTGGCCGGTCGCCACGTCCGCCAGCTGGTTGTTGGCCCCGCCGGCGACGATGCGGGCTTTCAACCGCGGCAGCGTCGCCGGCGAGATCGCGCCGCCCAGCGCACACGGGGCGAAGACGTCGGCGTCGGCGTCGAAGATCGCTTCCGGCGGAACCACCCTGGCGCCGGTGCGCGCCGCCACGGCCGCCACCACATCGGCGCCGACGTCGCAGATCACCAGCTTCGCGCCCGCCGCCGCCAGCTTGCCGGCGAGGATGCCGCCGACGTGGCCGACGCCCTGGATCGCCACCGTTACGCCCGCCAGCGATTTGCCGAGCGCACGGCGCACGCAGAGTTCGATCCCGCGCTTCACCCCCTCCGCCGTCACCGGGCTGGGGTCGCCGGAGGCGGCCGGATGACCCTCGAGGCCGGCGACGTACCGCGTCTGGGTCCGCACATGGGCCAGGTCCGCGGGACTGATGCCGACGTCCTCCGCGGCCCAGTAGCGGCCGCCGAGGCTCTCCACCGCCCGGCCCAGCGCCTCGAACATCGCCGGCGTCTTGGCGGTGCGCGAGTCGCCGATGATCACGGCCTTGCCGCCGCCAAGCGCGATGTCGGCCATCGCGTTCTTGTGCGACATCGCCCGCGAGAGCCTGAGCGCGTCGTCGATCGCGGCCTGGTCGTCCGGGTAGGGCCACATCCGCACCCCGCCGCTCGCCGGCCCGCGCGCCGTCGAGTGGATCGCGATCAGGCAGTTCAGTCCGGAGGGTCCGTCATGGAACGCGTGCAGGCCCTCGTGGTCCTCGAAGGCGGGCGAAGAGAAGATGGTCATGCGGGTGGGGCCTGAGACGGGAAGGCGCGCGCTCTACCTCGCGACACGGCCACGGACAAGGTGTCAGGGCTTCGCGCCACCGCCGGGGCCAACCGGGATCGGCGGAGCGCCCGACGGCAAAGGGGCGGTGGGATCGCGGACGAAGGCGGCGACGTCCGCCCAGACGGTCTTCGCCTGCCTGTCGCGCAGCAGCAGATGCCAGCCGGCCGCGTAGTAGGCGGTGCGGTCGCCGGCCGGCAGGCGGCTGGCCGCCTGCAACGCCGGCCGGCGCGGGATGATCTGGTCCTTCGCCCCCAGCAGATACAGCGCCGGCGCCGTCACCTGGCCGATCTCGCGCCAGCCATGCTCCATGGTCGTGACCAGGCCGTAGAGCGCGTCGGGCCTCGCGCCCCACAGCATCAGCGGATCGCGGCCCATGGCTTCCAGCTCGGCTTCGTTGTCGCTGGCGGAGATGTGGCTGGTGACGATGGCGGGCGGCGACAGGGTCTTGGCCGGCGAGAGGCGGGCGGCGATCTTCAGCGCGATCCGATAGGCCAGCGGCTGGCTCGACCAGCCCCACACCGCCGGCGCCAGCAGCACCAGCCGGTCGGCCGCGGGTGGCCGGTCGGAGGCGAACGCCTCGATCGCCACCGCCCCGCCCAGGCTCTCGCCGGCGACCGCGATCACGGCGTGCGGATAACGCGCCCTGACCAGCGCTGTGATCGTGCGCAGGTCCTCCGTCATCAGCGGATCGCCGGCCCAGACGCCGCGCTGCGGCGAGCGGCCGAAGCCGCGCTGGTCGTAGGCGTAGGTGGCGATGCCCTGGCGCGCCCAGTAAGGCGCAGCGAGGTGGAAGGCGTTGGCGTAGTCGTCCATGCCGTGGACGCCGACGATGACCGCCCACGGCTCGCCTTGCGGCAGCCAGGTGGTGAGGCCGAGCGAGGCGCCGTCGAAGCTGATGAAACGGTCGCCCGCCAGCCTCGGGCCCAGGAAGCCCGGGCCCGGCGCCTGCGGCGCCTGCGTCTGCATCGTGGCGCAGCCGCCAAGCGCCAGCAGCATGAGCAGCAGCGCGGCGACGGCTCTCATGCCGCGAGCAGTCCGGCCACCCGACCCCGCAAGTACGGCGCGACCTCGTCCTCGAACCAGGGATTGCGCTTCAGCCAGGCGGTGTTGCGCCAGGAGGGATGCGGCATCGGCAACAGCTCCGGCGGATAGTCGCGCCACGCCCGCACGGTCTCGGTGACCGAGCGACGGGCGGCCTTGCCGAGCGACCAGGCCTGCGCATAGCTGCCGACCAGCAGCGTCAGCTCGACGTTCGGCAGCAGCGCCATCAACTGGCGACGCCACAGCGCCGCGCAACGCGGCATCGGCGGATAGTCGGCGCCGTTGGGGTCGGTTCCCGGGTAGCAGAACGCCATGCCCGCCACGCCGATCGCCGGGTCGCCGTAGAAGGTGGCGCGGTCGATCCCCATCCAGCCCCGCAGCCGCTCGCCGGAGGGATCGTCGAACGGCAGCCCGCTCTCGTGCACCCGCCGGCCGGGCGCATGGCCGGCGACCAGGATGCGGGTCTTGGCGCTGACCCAGACGACCGGCCGCGGCGCATGCGGCAGTTCAGCCGCGCAGGCCCGGCAGGCGCGGATCTCGGTCAGGAGGGCGTCGAGGGACATCCCGTCCAAGATAGGGCTCAAAAGCTTTTCGTCACCCCGGCGAAGAAGCCGCGGCGCGGGCCCCATTGCGGCGCGCCGACGCCGACGCCGGTGCCGTCGCGGATCTCGTACTTCGCGTCGCCGACGTTGATGATGTCGAAACGCAGGTCGAGCGGGCCGGCCCCGCCGAGAGACAGGTGGTAGTTGGCCGCCAGGTTCACCTGCACGTAGCCGGGCACGTGGTCGCCATTGGGGATGTCCTGGCCGCCCGACAGGGTCAGGTCGCGGCGCAGGCCGCTGCCGTAGAGCACGTCGGCCGAGAGCTTCAGGTCGCCAAGCTTGTACGAGGCGCCGCCGGAGGCGGTGTAGGTCTGGTTGTGGTCGAGGTAGATGAAATGGTCGGCGATATAGGCCAGCTCGCTCGGGCTGAAGTTGAACTGGCTGGAGACGATGTCCCGGCCCTGCGCCTGCGAGATCGAAAGGTTGGCCCAGGCCGAGAACGGCCCGCGCCCGTAAGTCGCCGAAAGCTCGACCCCGCGAATCCGGCCGACCGCATAGTTGAAAGGGGTCAGGATGATCGGCGCGCCGAACTGGCCCTCGTCGATCAGGTTCTTCGCATCGCGCCAGTAGCCGTCGACGCCGAGGGTCAGGCCGCCGAACCGCTGCTCGGCGCCGATGTCGTAGTAGTTGTCGGTCTCGGCGCGGGGGAGGTCGTCGGTGGTGACCTCGGGCGCCGCCGTCGTGCCGACGAACCTGGCGATCGTCTCCCCGGCCACCAACTCGAACGGCGGTGGGGTGAAGTAGCGGGCATAGCCCACGTGGAGCGTCGTCCCATCGAGCGGCTTCCACACCAGATTTACCCGCGGGCTGACGGCGTTCTCGTCCCGGAAGCCGTTCACCTGGTCGAAGCGCAGGCCGTAGTTCACGGTCACGCCCTCCAGCGGCTTCCATTCGTCCTCGACGTAGGCGCTGGCCTGCAGTTCGGTGCGGGCGCTGTTGTCGACGATGGTCAGCGGCTGGTCGGAGGTCTGCGCGCCGGCGGCGTCGACCAGCAGCACCTGCGATGACGTGTTGCTGGTCGCGCGGTCGGCCTGGAGGATCAGACCGGCCCGCAGCGTGTGCTTGGCCGTCAGGTCGTAGACCCCTGCGGCCTGCAGGCCGGTGGCCAGATCGGTCTTGGCGGCGTTCTGCGACAACCCGTCGAACAACAGGTCGCCCAGGCCGGACGGCGTGAAGGTCAGCGTCGAGTAGCGGCTGAACAGCGACAGCTGCAGCGTGCCGCGGTTCCAGTCGCGCAGGTAGCTGACCGCGCCGAACTGGGTGTTCTCCCGCTGGCGCTCGTCCAGCGCTTCGCTTGGAAATCCGCTGATCCCCCGCACGGTCAGGCCTAGCCCGCCCGGGTCGGCGGCGTTGAGGCCGCGCAGGTTCGGGATCTGGAAGCTCTCGTCCGAGGTCCCGAACATGAACGAGATGCGGCTCCGGGCGTCGATAATGTGGTCCAGGAAGGCGAACCCCTGGATCTGGTCGGTGTGGTCGTGCAGCGGATCCGCGCTGCCGTCGGGCGACTCGAGGCCAAGATCGTCGCGCAGGTAGCTGCCGGACACGAAGTAGTTGGTCCCGCCGCTCGAGCCGCCGTACTCGAAGCTTGGCTCGACCTCGCCGTGGCTGCCGCCGTAGAGCCCCGCTTCGCCGCCGGGCGCATATACCCCGCTCTTGGTGGTGATGTTGACGATGCCGGCGGTGGTGATGCCGTACTGGGCCGGCACGGCGCCGGTGATCAGCTCGGTCCTGTCGGCGAGCCGCGGGCTCAGCACCTGACCGAACGCCGACAGGCCCTCGGGCAGGATGACGTTGTTGATCCGATACTGGATGTTGCCGTGGTCGCCGCGGATGTGCAGCTGGCCGAAGCTGTCCTGCACGACGCCCGGCGCCTGCAGCAGCACCTGGCTCAGCGCGGTGTTCTCGCCGCCGGGAAGCAGCTGCACCGTCTGGCTGGACACGCTGTAGGTGGAAGCGCCCAGGCTGGGTTCGATCGCCGCCCGCGCCACGTCGAGCTTCTGCGCCGTCACCACGATCTCCGAAACCGACGATCCCGGGTCAGCGGTCGCGTCAGCGGCCTGCGCGACGACCGGGGCGGCGGCGAGCGCCACGCCCGTCACCAAGAGAACTCGCCGGCGGTCGCGGCCCATGACTCGGTCCAATGCTGCGGTGCAGCGTCGAGTGGCCGAGCCGGAAGGAGATGCCCAGGTGCGCGATTCCCGACTGCGCCGGGAATAATTCCCGATCCGCATTTCCGCTTGGCGGCGTGGCCGACCGGGTACACCACTAAGCTTATGTCGCTGCGCCTGCGCATCGTGGCCGCCGTCGTGCTGGTGCTGGTTTTCGGCTCCGGGTTCGGCCTGGCGCTGGCCGGCCAGCACGCGCGCCATTGGTTGCGCGACGAGATGACCAGCGCCCAGGAGAGCGGCCGGCTGGCCACGGTGCGCGCGGTCGCCGAGCTGCCGCTGGGCGCCAACCCCGACCGCCAGCTGGCGCCCCTGATCGCCGATTTCGATGGCAACCGACACCTGCAGGCCTGGCTGGTTACGGCCCAGGGCGAAGTGATGGCGACGTCGCGCCCGGCGCCGACCGAGCCGCCGCCGGACTGGTTCTATTATCTGCTGCGCCAGGACGTGCCGCCGGTGCGGCTGGCCGTGCCGGCTGGTGGCGCGATCGAGCTGTGGCCGATCTACGCCAACGACATGCGCGCGGTGTGGGACGAATTCCTCGCCCTCGTCCTGGTGCTGGCTCTGGCGTCGATCGGCGGCGGCGCCGTGGTTTTCGTGGTCGTCGGCCGGGCGCTGCGGCCGCTGCAGACGGTGGGCGAGGTGCTGCCGCGGATCGGCCGTGGCGACTACGCGGCCCGTGCGCCGCTGGAAGGTCCGCCGGAGCTGGTGCGGCTCGGCCGGGGGGTCAACGAGATGGCCCAGCGCCTGGCGGTCATGCGCGACCGCAACCGCACCCTCGAAGAACAGATGCTGACGCTGCAGGACGAGGAGCGCGCCGACATCGCCCGCGACCTGCACGACGAGATCGGCCCGCAGCTTTTCGCCGCCAACATCGACGCGGCGGCCGCCGCCAGCCTGATCGGCGCCGGGCGGCCGGACGAGGCGTTGCAGCCGGTCCGCCAGGTCGCCGCCGCCATCGGCCAGATTCAGCGTCTGGTGCGCGACATCCTGCAGCGACTGCGGCCGACGCACCTCACCGAACTCGGGCTCTCGAGCGCCATCCTCGATCTCGTCGCGTTCTGGAAGGCGCGGCGGCCGGAGATCGAGTTCAAGACCGACCTGGCCGACGACCGCGAGCTGCCCGAGGGGCTACAGGAGACCCTCTACCGGATCGTGCAGGAAAGCCTCAGCAACGCCGTCCGCCACGGCGCGCCGAAATCCGTCCGCATCGTACTCGACCGGTCGGGCGACGAGGCCCGGGTGGAGGTGATCAACGACGGCGCGGCCGGCGATCGCAGCACGCCCGGCTACGGGCTCACCGGAATGGCCGAGCGCGTGGCGGCCGGTGGCGGAGCGCTCTCGGCCGGGCCGGCCGACGGCGGCCTGTGGCGGGTCGAGGCCGTGCTGCCGGTCGGCATGGCGGCGCGCGAGGAAGCGGCATGAAGGTCCTGATCGTCGACGACCACGCCATCGTCCGCGACGGGCTGACCCGGCTGCTCGGCGACCGACGGCGAGCATGAGGTGAAGGGCGTCGCCACCGGGCGCGAGGCGTTGGTGCTGGCGCGCAGCTTCCGGCCCGAGCTGACCATCCTCGACCTCAACCTGCCGGGTCTGGGCGGACTGGAGCTGCTGCGCCGGCTGGCGGCGATCGAAGCCGGCCGGATCCTGGTGCTTTCGATGCACGCCGAGCCGCTCTACGCCCGCCGCGCGCTGGAAGCCGGCGCCGCACGGCTATGTCAGCAAGAACGCCGCGCCGGACGAGCTCCTCACCGCGGTCCGCCGCGTGGCCGCCGGCGGCCGCTACGTCGAGGCCGAGATCGCTCAGGAACTGGCAGTTGGCGGCGGGACCGAGACCCTCAAGGCGCTGAGTCCGCGCGAGCTGGAGATCATGCGGCTACTGGCGGCCGGCTCCAGCCTGGCCGAGATCGCCGAGGCGCTCGGCGCTTCCTACAAGACCATCGCCAACACCTGCACCCTGATCAAATCCAAGCTCGGCGTCGCTCGCACCGCCGACCTCGTGCGCCTGGCGATCGAAACGGGCGTTTCGTAGCCGGTTCGGCGGGCGCTCAGTCCTCAGTGTCCGCGGCGCCGGTCGGCGCCTGGCCCTGCAGGATGATGCGCAGGCCGACCACCATCGCGTTGCGAAGGTGTGGCGCGGACGCCGGTTGGATCACGTACTGGGCGTCTGGCTGCAGCGCCAGGTGGGACCCGACGACGAACCGATAGGTCGCCTCGACGGTGGTTTCGGCGTCGGGCAGGCCGAACGCCTTGCGGGCCGGATCACCGATGCCGGCCCGCGCGATCGCGATCCCCGCCTGGTCGTCCTTGCGGCCCGGAAATGGTGCGGCTTTCACCAGGCCCGCTCCGAGGTAACTGGCGACGACGGCGACGCCGGGATCGGCCAGTCCGACCCGCAACCAGCCGCTCCAGTCCTTGCCGATGGGCAGCGGCCCATAAACGAAGCCGTACACACCGCCCTGGCCGCGGCCCGGAGGGTTGAGCGGATCGATCTGCGAGAAGCGCGCGGTGTAGCCCCAGACCCCGAGCGAGGCCTGGGCGCCGCCGCCGAGGTCGAGGTCGGCCTGGCCGATCACCATCGCGCCGTCCCTCGCGCTTAGCTTCACGGCGACGAAGGCGCCCGGGTGGTCCGGGTCGCCAGGCACGCCGTCGAACACCGCAGCCTTCAGCATCAGCTTCGGCCGCGCCTGCCAGAACCCCTCGACGCCCAGGGAGGAGACAGGGAAGATCGAAGGGCCGGTCAGACCGCTCTTCGAGATGTCCGGCCCGATGCCGTGCGAGCTGTCGATGAAGAGCGCGCCCGGCGCGATGTTGTCGAAGTCGAGGTTGAGGTCCATCAGGCCGGCGCGCAGCGTCAGGTCCTTGCCGAACGCCTGCTGCGCCCAGAGGTCGAACAGCCGCACTGAGGTCGGCGCGTCGATGTTGGAGACGGTCTGCAGGTCGCCGACACGCGCCAAGCTCAGCGACTGGCCGTTGGTGGCGAAGATCTGAACGTGCGCCTTGAAGCCCGGCAGGCCGGCCGCGTCGCCGTCCAGCGTGGCTGCCACGCGCAGCTTGCTCTCGGTCTCGCCGCCGACCGAGACGCCGCCCTCGGTGTTGCGCCAGAGGTCGATCACCTCGAGCACGCCGACCTTTACCGCTGCCGGCGGCGTAGCCGGCGCTACGGCGTCGTCCGCTCGGGCCTGCGCCGCGGCGAACGCCATGGCGAGACTCAGCGCGATACCTGGGGCGCCCGCCGCGATCCGTGCTCCGCTCCGACCCCGCAAGCGCGCTCCCCTGCCGCAGAAACTCCAAGCCGACCGGATCGCCAGCCGGGAAAGTCTCCCGCGATCATCGGGAAGATTCGGCAACCAGGATAGGAGTGGCGGCCGATTAGTTCCGGCCCTGAGTCACTCAGCCGCCGCGCTTCAGCGTCTCGCGGGCGATCACCACCTGCTGGATCTGGCTGGTGCCCTCGTAGATCCGGAAGATCCGGACGTCGCGGTAGAGGCGCTCGATGCCGTGGTCGGCGACGTAGCCAGAGCCGCCGAAGATCTGCACCGCGCGGTCGGCGACCCGGCCGACCATCTCGGAGGCGAAATACTTGGCGGCGGCCGCTTCCAGGGTGACGCCTTCGCCGGCGTCACGCTTGCGCGCGGTCTCCAGCATCAGCGCCTTGGCCGCCATCGCCTCGGTCTTGGAGTCGGCGATCATCCCCTGCACCAGCTGGAAGCTGGCGATCGGCTGGCCAAACTGCTTGCGCTCGGAGGCGTAGGCGACGCAGTCGGCGAGCAGCCGCTCGGCGACGCCGACGCAGACGGCGGAGATGTGCAGGCGGCCGCGGTCGAGCACCTGCATCGCCACCTTGAACCCCTCGCCTTCCGCTCCGAGACGGTTTTCGATCGGCACACGGACATTGTCGAAGATCACGTCGCAGATGTGGGCCCCGTGCTGGCCCATCTTCTTCTCCGGCTTGCCGACTGAAAGGCCAGGCAAATCGCGCGGCACCAGGAACGCAGTGACGCCGGCCGCGCCCTTCTTGTCCGGATCGCTGCGGGTCATCACCGTGAACAGGCTCGCCTTGTTGGCGTTGGTGATGAACCGCTTCATCCCGTTCAGCACATAGACGTCGCCGTCGCGGGTGGCCCTGGTCTGCACCGCCGCGGAGTCGGAGCCGGCCTCGGGTTCGGTGAGCGCGAACGAGGTGATGATCTCGCCGGAGGCGATGCCGGGCAGGTAGCGGCGCTTCTGCTCGGGGGTGCCGAACATCACCAGACCCTGGCTGCCGATGCCGACGTTGGTGCCGAAGGCCGAGCGGAACGCAGGGCTGGTGCGCCCGAGCTCGACCGCGACCAGGCACTCATCCTCCATCGAAAGATCGAGCCCGCCGTATTCCTCGGGGATCGAGAGGCCGTAGAGGCCGAGTTCGCGCATCTCGGCGATCACGTCATCCGGCACCGCGTCGTTCTCGGCCACCTGCGCCTCGAGTGGCCGCAGCCGCTCGGCCACGAACCGGCGCACCGTGTCGATCAACTGTTCGCGGGTCTCAAGATCGAGGGCCATCCGCTTTCCTTTTCTGCGGGCAATCGCGCGGAGCGTGATCGCTCGTCAGCGTTACGCCCGAGATGACGACGCCATAGGGATTTCTGCGATCGGGGATTGGTATCCAGCCGGAGCTCTGACGCCCACCGACCGGACAAACTCCTTCTATCGAGTCGCCAAACGCGATCGGCGTCGCTCGATAGATCAGGGTCGACCCGTACCCATTTGCCACCCAGAACAGAATGACGAACCCACCGGACACTCCGACCACGACATGGTCTGGCGGCGCACCGTCGTCGCACGGCCGGGTAGGCGTTTCCCGGCACACAGCATCGAGAACGATCGCGCCTCGTCTGTCCAGATGGATTAGGGCTCGCTCTCCGAATGGGACAATCAGGTGTCCTTCTCTGGTGAGCTGAGCGTCCGCTTCGACCGACGCAGCGGCGGAGGGCGCCAGCATCAGACCGGCGAGTGCCCAGGCCGCCAGCACACTGATCGTACCGCGCGTCCCCTTGCTGGCGACGAGGCGGGCGGCGCGTGCCAACATGATCTCTCCGCAGCGACGACACGGCGGAACCTAGTCGCTCGATGTCGGCTGGGCAAACGCCGGACGGCGGCGCCAATCCGGATCCCCGCTTTCGCGAGGGAGAGCGGAGAGGTCAAGCGCCTCATGGGATGGCGCCTATGGCGCCAGCACCTCCCAGCCGCCGTTCCTGCGGACGAACAGTTGCTGCGTCAGACCATCGGGATCATCGGCCTCCTGAGCGGCCATCTTGCGCAGCGCCCGGACGCCGCCAAGGTCGCCGAGATGGGTCACGATCAACATGTCCTTTGCCACAGGTGCGACCACCGGCGGGCCGCCGACCTGCTCCGCAGGCGCGTCCCACTGCTCCGGATCCACCACCAGCATGCTCGACGACACACCCTCGCCCGACACCATGCTAGCGATCGCCTTGTCCCCCTTATCGGGCGGCAGTCCGGGCAGCTTCCGACGCGTATTCGCCATGGCGCGCTTCCAGATCGCCGCGTCATCCAGCTTGAGCGCCGCCCGCAGCGAAGACGCCGGCGGGTAGATGTATGTCGTCGGCTGGTCCACGGCGACGATGGCGATCAGGTCCCCGGCGATCGGACGGCTCAGCGGCGGCCCAAGATGCTTGGGGTCGTCCCCCAACAGCCTGGCCTCGGCTTGCAGGTAGCTCGCCGGTCGCACCAGCAACAGCAGCTGCCTGGCGGTGTAGACGGCCTCCGCCTCGCCAGAGAAGAGCGCTCCGACGAAGTGACCGAGCACGGCTTTCAGCTGGGCCGGGTCCTGGCGATAGAAGGCGTATGCGTTGTCGAGTAAGGCGTCGTTGTCGCCGCCGCCCGGGAGCGTGACCTCCAGCTCGTTCTCGGCGACCACCTTCACAGTCGCGGCCGGCTCTTGCCGGTGGATTTCGGCGATGTAGGCGTCGCGGAACCGCGCCAGCGACATCGGCGTCGCCGAGCGCGCGCAGCCAGCCGTCACGAGCGCGGCGCAGACAACGACAAGTCCTAGTCCCTTCCGCAGACCCGCGGCGATGTGCTTATGAGCCATCAACTCCCCCAATGAATGGATTCGAGACCGAATGGACGGCGGCGACGCACAGAACCCCTGGACCCCGCAACCGGTGAAGGAAGGCGAGTGGGCGGGCTGGGGTCGCTACGACACCGATCCCTACGAGAACCTGACCGGGCCGTTCTATTCGCGGCGCGACGCGAGCGGCCGGATGGTCTGCGCCTTCCGCGCCGAAGAGAAGCATATGAACGGCAGCGGCCACATGCATGGCGGCTGCATGGCCACATTCGCCGACTTCGCCCTGTTCATGATCGCCGACGAGGCGCTGACCGGCGTCGGCTCGGTGACCGCCTCGCTGAACTGCGAGTTTGTCGACGGCGCCGAGGCAGGCGAGCTGATCGAGGCCACCGGCGATGTGGTGCGAGCCGGCGGCTCGATGGTGTTCGTGCGCGGGATCGTCACCGCTAGCGGCCGCCCGATCACCACCTTCTCGGCGATCGTGAAGAAAATCCGCCGCAGATGACCCGGCTGACATTTGGCCCCCTTGATCGCCGGGCCGGCGCCCTCAGGTTTCCTAGAACAAATCAGGAACAAAGTCCAGGATCCACTTCACGGCCCGCTCGAATTGCGGCGAAGCGCTGGTCATGACCGGTCGACCCGGCGATCGGCTGGTTTGATCCGCCCCATGCCAACATCTTGGCCAGGCGGACGTGCTCGAGAACCGGACAAATTGACGAAACAAAGAGCAGCTGATCCAAGTCGGCCAAGCCGCCAATCGCCTCGGAAGACGGGTCGACTTCTCCATGACAGCCAGCAACCGCGTCGTCCTCTCCAGCGACCAGCACGGCATTCAGCTCCGTCAGACGATCGCCGCTCATATCGCAGCGCGTGGCTGGGTCGCGGTCGACATCGGACCGACGACGCCGGAGCGCACGCATTATCCCAAGCATGGCGAAGCCGCGGCGCGGCTCGTCGCCTCCGGCGATTGCCGCTTCGGCATCATCCTCTGCGGCACCGGTCAGGGCATCATGATCGCGGCGAACAAAGTAAGGGGCATCCGTTGCGGCGTCTGTGGCGACACATTCTCAGCCCGCATGATCCGCCAGCACAACGACGCCAACATGCTGTCGATAGGCGCACGCGTGGTGGGTGAAGGGCTGGCGCTCGATATCGTCGATGCGTTCCTGACCGCAAAGTTCGAGGGCGGCCGGCATGCGACGCGGGTGGAGATGATCGGGGCGCTGGAGGGGTAGGCCATTCGGTGTCGAGCTGAAATGTTAGATGAGGCGTAGCGCGGGGCGCCACTTGCCGTTCCGGCGCCTTGGCGGCATGCTGGCATGTCAACCGGAGTGATCGCATGCTCGACCAGGCCAACAGCTTCGCTCTGAACGCGGACGAACTTCGCCGGCTCGAGGTCGACGGCGTCGTGGTGCGCGAGGGCGTGTTCGACCCGGCCGAGTGCGCCGCCATCGCCGCGGATTGCGAAGCGCTGATCGACCTGTTGGAGCGCGCGGGCCGCCGCACCAAGCATGTACTGGGCAGCTACATGTTCGAGGTCCAGCGCGAGGCCGCCACCGTCGTCAAGTGGGAGCCGGACGCGCCGGAGGTGGTGCAGGGGGTCGAGCCGTTCGCCCACATCTCGCCGGCGCTGAAGACGTGGGGGCTGGACGCCAGGCTGGTCGATCCCTGCAAGGCGATCGTCGGCGAGGACGAGTTGATGCTGTTCACCGAGAAGCTGAACGTGAAGCGCGCCCGCCACGGCGGCCCGATCGTGCTGCACCAGGACTTTCCCTACTGGGAGAACATGACCCCGGTCGCCAGCCGGATCGCCACGGCGATGATCTTCCTCGACGACGCGACGATCGAGAACGGCTGCCTGGAGGTCGCGCCCGGCACGCACAAGGTCGGCAAGTGGCCACAGCGGATCGACGCGGACGGCTTCGGCAGCCTCGAGATGGACCAGGGCGCGTTCGATCTCGGCCGGCTGCAGCCGCTTGAGGTTCCGGCCGGCACGGTGGCGTTCTTCGGCGCCTTCCTGGTGCACCGTTCGTTGCCGAACCGCTCCGACGGCGATCGCCGCGCCCTGCTCTACTCCTACCAACCGGTCGGTCAGCCAACCAGCCTGGAGCTGAACGGATTCTTCGCGGCCAAATCGGTGTCCGGGGCCGATTGAGATCTGCAGTCGCCCTCTGCTGAAGGCGATCGGACTTCTAGCCGCCGGAGTACCGCGCCTTCAGCTCGCCGGTGTAGTCCTGCACCAGCAGCTGGACGTCCTCGCCCGCTTCCTCGGCCTCGTAGGCCATTTCCTCGGCGAGCTTGACCGCCTGGGAACGCGACATTCCGTGCGCGACCGGCTTGGCGTCGCGAAACACGGTCCACTCGCCGTCCTTCAGGGTGACCGCGAACTGCTTCATCCGCCTTCGGACCTTCTTCGCACGTTGCTACGTTTCCAACTCGCCTTTGGCGGTAAGGTTGCGATCATCAATGCGCGATGGTGCGGAATGCCGCCGATTGCACGACCGTTAGTCGCGATACTGGCCTTGATCGCGTTTACCGCGCAGGCCGTCGCCGCACCCGCCGGCTCGCACGCTTCCGACGACGACATCGGCTACTTGCAGCAGGTCGTTCCGGTCGCATCGGGGGTCTGGGTGCTCGCCGAGCCGACGTTCCAGGTGCAGCCGATCGGCAACGTGACCGTGATCGAGCAGGCAGACGGACTGGTGCTGATCGACGCGGGCGGCTCGGCCGGGTCGGGCCGGCGGATCGCCCGGCTGGTGCGCGGCCTCAGCCCCAAGCCGGTCAAGGCGATCATCCTCAGCCAGTGGCACGGCGACAAGGTCCAGGGCCTCGCCGAACTGCTCAGGGCCTGGCCGAACGCCCGCACGATCGCCACGCAACAGACCCAGGCGCACCTGGCCGATCCGAAGACCATGAACACGCCGGCCGCGCCGGACGCGGCCCGCAACGCCGCCTTCGTGAAGGCCCAACTGGACGCCGCGGCCTACATGGAGGGCGAGGTGGCGAGAGCGACGACCGACGCGGAGCAGCGCGGCTTCCGCGCGGCGGCCCGGAGCTTCCGCCAGTACGCCGCCGACGCCGACGGCACGCTGACCCTGGCGCCGAGAGAAGGCTTCGCCGGCCGCCTCGTGCTGCCCGACGCGCGCCGGCCGATCGAAGCGCTCTACCTCGGCCGCGCCAACACCGACGGCGACGCCGTGGTCTGGCTGCCGCGCCAGCGCATCCTGGTCGCCGGCGAGACCGTCATCCTGCCGTTCCCCTACGGCTACGAGAGCTATCCGTCCGAGTGGATCGCCGTGTTGCGGAGACTGGGCGACCTGCCCTTTCGGGTCCTGATCCCCGGCCATGGCCCGCCGCAGCGCGACCGTGCGCAGATCGGCCGGATCTCCGCCGCGCTCGCGGCGGTCGAGGCGCAGGTGAAACCGCTGGCGGCCCAGGGCCTGACGCTGGCGCAGGTCGCGGCCAGGGTCGATTCCGGGGCCGTTCGGCGCAGCTTCGTCGGCGACGACCCCTGGCTGGGCCGCTGGTTCGAGGCGTTCTGGGTCCAGCCGATCGTAGCGTCCGCCTACAAGGAGGCGAAGGGCGAGCCGATCGCGCAGGGCCTGACGCCCTGAACAGGCATTGGCGGCAGGGTCGATAGCGGCCATATCGGCCGGCATGGTCCCGCTCTCGATCCTCGATCTCTCCCCCGTCTCCCTTGGCGGCGTGCAGGCGCAGGGGGTGCGCGACAGCCTCGAGATCGCCAGGGCGGCGGAGCGGCTGGGCTACAAGCGGATCTGGTTCGCCGAGCACCACTCGATCCCGCACCTCTCGAGCGCCGCGCCGGAGATCCTGATCGCCGCGTTGAGCCAGGTGACCTCGACGATCCGGCTGGGCTCGGGCGGCGTGATGCTGCCGAACTATTCGCCGCTGAAGGTGGCCGAGGTGTTCATGGAGCTGGAGGCGCTGGCGCCGGGGCGGATCGACCTCGGCCTCGGCCGCGCGCTGGGCGCCGACGGCATCACCGGTCGCGCGCTCGGCTCGCAGATGTCGGACGTGTTCCCGCAATACTTCGCCCTGCTGTCGGCCTGGCTGCTGGACTCCTCCGGCGTCGAGCCGTTCCCGACGCCGCACCCGTTCGCGAACGTCAAGGCGAGCCCGGCGGGGCCTTCGCATCCGGATCTGTTCCTGCTCTGCTCGTCGGTCGACAGCGCGCGGTTCGCCGGCATGGTGGGCGTCGGCATGGTGTTCGCCGAGTTCATCGCCCGGTCCGACGGCGCGCCGGCGGTGGCGGCCTACCGCGAGGCGTTCCAGCCGTCGGTCTATCGCGACCGGCCATTCGCCGGCGTCGCCACAGTCGCGCTCGCCGCCGACACCGCCGAGGAGGCCGAGCGCCTCGCCGCGCTCACGCCCCGCCCGCCACAGCGCCCGGGCGAACCGCCGGAGGGCGAAGGCTTCGTCCGTCGGTTCCGCGGCGATGGCGCAGCTGTGCGCGCGTTCCTGGCCGAGAAAGCCGCGCACACCGGCGCGGACGAGGTCTTCGTGCTGAACGGCGGCCCGACCCTGGAGTCCCGCCTGCGCTCGATGGAGTTGATCGCGCAGAAGGCCCTGGCTTCCTGACCTCCCCTCCCCCCTGAGGTAGGGGTCGGGGGTGGGGGTGCGAACTCGGTGCGCGCCGTGCTGAAGGGGCGACGACACGCGGCGAGTAGCGTGCTGACACCCCCACCCCTAACCCCTCCCCGCAAGGGGGAGGGGGAACCGATTGCGCTCGCGGGGCTTCCCATTCGCCGCCCGACGCGCCAGCCTGAAATCGCGAGGCGGCGAATGGCGGACAAGGTCTACGTGATGCTGAGAGGGCGTACGGCGTTCATCGCGCTGTTGTGCGTCGTCTGGTTCGTGGGCGGCTACTGGCTGTTCCGCTACGGCCTGTTCGTGAAGAGCGTGCCGATGGGGTTCCTCTCCATGATCGTCGCCGGCTGCTATCTGCTGGTCTACGCGATGCTGACGCTGCTGCCGACCCGGCTGACCCTGACCGATGAAGGTTTCGACCTGCGTCACTGGACCGGACGCGACCGCGTCGCCTGGCGCGACATCGCCCCCCTCGAAGTTTCCGGGGCGGGGTCCAGCAGTATGGTGACCTACAGCTACCTCCCCGGCCGGCTGCCCGGAAAGCTCGGCCTGCTCCACCGCATCAACCACCGCATGGGCAGCTTCGACGGCTCGCTGCCCGGCAACCTGCCGGTCCGCAGCGAGACCCTCTGCGCGGAGATGAACGCCCGCCGCGAGCGCGCGGCCGGCCCGGCTACGGCAGAACCTTCACCTCGATCCGGCTGACCGCATAGACGCTGCGAGCCGGCTTCTGGTCGCCGTCGACGACGAGGCGGAACGGGGCGTCGTGGGCGATCAGCGGCGCGCCGTCCATCCTGTCGGCCAGGATCACCGGGTGGCGCTGCACGCTGCCGTCGGTGTCGGCCAGCGAGATGACCGCACGAAAACCGTCGCCGCCGGTCACCACCAGGTAGTCGCGGTCGGCCTCGGCGTGGAGCCGCGCGCCGGTCGGGGCGTCGACCAGGCGCAGGATCTCCGTGAGCCGGACGCCCTCGTAGCTGTGCGGGGCGCTGTGGATGACCATGGTCGCTTCGGCGCGGTCGAGCCCCGCCAGCACCGCCGGCGTCAGCACGAGCGTCTTGCCTGTGGGTCCCACGACGACCGTCTCGGTCACCACCGACGGCAGGGCCGGCGCCGCGGCAGCGGGCATCGGCGCGCCCGGCATGGCCGGCGGCGCATCCGCCAGCGCCGGCGTCGCGGCCGACAACGCCAATGCGAACATCAGGGTCTTGGTCATCAGGCTCCCGCGCCGGCCGAGGCGCGGGCGCGCATCGCCGCCTGCCAGCGTGTCAGATTCGCCAGTTCCTCGGGAACCGCGAAACGCACCAGCCGGGCGAACTCCATGCCGATGTAGAGCACGCCGTCGGCGATGGTGACGCGGTCCGCCCCGATCCATTCGCTCTCGCCCAGGCGCCGGTCGAAGAAGGCCAGCGAGCGCTCGGCCTGGGTTCGGTTGTTGGCCGCGACCTCCGGCACCTGGGTTTCCAGCGCCGCCAGCGCCGGGTGGCCGTGGCGCACCGCCAGCATCAGCGGGACCGCCGCCAGCATCTCGGCGCGGCGCGTCCACATCTCGATCACCGCCATCTCCTTGGCGTCGCGCCCGAACATGTTCGGCTCGGGATAGAGGCTCTCGAGGTAGCGGCAGATCGCCAGCGACTCGGTGATCGTGGTCCCGTCGTCCATGGTCAGCGCCGGCGCCTGGGCGATGCCGGCCCGTTCGACGTATTCCGGCGTCCGGTGCGCGCCGGCCAGGAGGTCCACATCGGCGATCTCGATGTCGTCGATCCCCTTCTCGGCCATGAACCAGCGCACGCGGCGCGGATTGGGGGCCCGGCGGCTGTCGTAAAGCTTCATGGCGCAGGGCCCTCTAGAAAATTGCGATTAGCAACTCTCTATTTCGAGAACAGGGCGCCCGGCAAGGCGCCGACGACCGAGGCGGTCATGCAGGTGGCGAGAAACCCGACCAGCATCGCCTTCCAGACCATGCCCATGATCTCCTTGTGCCGGCTGGGCGCCAGGATCGAGTAGCCGGCGACGTTGATCCCCACCGAGGCGATGTTGGCGAAGCCGCAGAGCGCATAGGTCATGATGATCCGGCTGCGGCCGGAGAGCGCGCCGGGCGCCAGGTTGGCCAGGTCGATGAAGGCGGTGAACTCGGTCAGCATCAGTTTGACGCCCAAGAGCGAGCCGGCCGCCTGCGCCTCCTTCCACGGCACGCCCAGGCACCAGGCCAGCGGCGAGAGAAGGGCGCCGAAGATCCGCTCCAGGCTGAGCGGCGCGCCGCCGACCGGGGCGAAGAGGCCGAGCGCGCCGTCGACCATCGCCACCAGCGAGACGAACACGATCAGCGTCGCGGCGATCTTCAGGCAGATCTCCAGGCCGACGCCGATGCCCTTGATCAGGGCGTCGATCGAGCTCTCGTACATGGCGTCGGCGGTGAGGTCGTCGCTTTCGCCGGCCTCTGCGGCGGCGTCACGCGGCACCGCGATCCGCGCCAGCAGCACGCCGGCGGGGGCCGAGATCACCGAGGCGGTCAGCACGTGGGCGGCGGCGTTGGGCAGCACGCCTTTCAGGATCGTCGCGTAGGCCACCATGGTCGAGCCGGAGACGCAGCTCATGCCCACGCTGAGCAGCATGAACAGCTCCGAGCGAGAGAGCGCCGGCAGGTAGCTGCGGATGAAGATCGGCCCTTCGACCTGGCCCATGAACACGGTGGCGGCGGTGGCCAGCGCCGGCGGGCCGCGCAGGCCCATGGTGCGTTCGAACAGCGCGCCGAAGGCCTGGATCACCCACTTCAGGATGCGCCAGTGCCACAGCAACGCCGAGAGCGCGCAGATCACCAGGATCACTGGCAGCACCCGAAACGCGAAGGTGAAGAGCCCGCCCGGATTGGTCACCGTGTAGGGTTGGCCGTCGGCGCCGGCGAGGAAACCGAACACGAACTTCACGCCCGCCTGGGTGCTGCCGGAAAGGCCGTCGACCACGGTTCCGGCGCCCGCCAGCACCGAGCGCGCCGCGGGCAGGCCGAACAGCAGCAGCACCAGGCCGGCCTGCACCGCGATCGCCCCCAGCGCCAGCTTCCACGGGAACGCCGCGCGCTTCTCTGACAGCGCCCAGCAGATTCCCATGGTCACGAAGACGCCGACCAGGCTCTGCGCATTCTCAAGCCCGAACATCAGCCGTCCCTCGCCCACCCTGGGTCGCGATTGGGCATGAGCCGGGGGAGCGGCGCAAGGCGCGGCGCCGCTCGCAGCCCTCGAAAGCCTAGGACGCCTTGTAGGGCGCCAGGATCAGGATCGAGACATCGCTGGTCGGGGTGAAGTTGGTGTGGCGCACCTCGAACTGGGTTGGCGAGATCTTGCGCACGCCGCTCCCGCAGAAACTGACGATGTTGGCCGCGTCGCCCTTGTCCACGACCATTCGGAAGTCCCCGATCGGGGCCTTCCAGTTGGCGCCCGACGAGAGGATGTACTCGATCCGCTGCTCGTAGAGCGGCGCGTAGGTCACGCCCGGCTTGATGGTGTTGGCGACCGATTTCAGGAAGTCGTCGTCGACGCAGTAGTGGGCGCGGCCCTTGGCGTAGTCGGGTTGTTTGTCGAACCCCTCCGAGCCCCATTCGGTGCCGGCGCTCTGGCCAACCGACGGGGTATAGCGGTGCCGTACGTCGAGCACCCGGCCGGCTGGGAAGGTCTGGCGCCAGAAGTAGGTGGTCTTCAGGGTCCAGGTCGCTTCCCAGTGCTTCTCCAGCGGCTTGTCGACCACCGTGCCGTACTCGTCGATGATCGCCAGATGCTTGGCCACCAGCGCGTCTCGCGTCGCCTGCGGCAGCCGGTCCAGGACCTTGTTGGTGGATTGCAGGTGCGGTGCGAGCGGGATGTGCAGCGATTTCAGGTAGGCGGTGTAGTCGACGCCGTCCTTGATCACCTTCTGCTCCACCTGCGCGGCCACCGGCTTGCCGTCGACCAGGGTCGAGAAGCCGAGGATGTTCCTCGGGTCCTGGGTCGGGATCGAGATCGTGTCGTCGACGCCCTCCGTGGTGATGTCGGGCATCGGGAAGGCGACCGTGACGGTGACGTCGGCCTTCGACGTGTTGGCGAACTGGTAGCGCACCCGCACCTGTTTGGCGGAGATGAACAGGTCCTCCGAGCGCATCTCGATCGCCGCGTTCTTGGTCAGCACCAGCCCGCCAGCGGCGAGTTCGGCGGTGGAGTCGTTGCCGGAGGCCGCGGTCGCGACCGCTAGCGCCGCGAGCCCACTGGCGACGGCGGCAGTCCTCGAACAAATCGTCATGCGCAGCCCCTCCCGCTCTTCCCCGCGCAAGCGGGGATCCAGGCGTTTTATCGGAGAGCGCCTGGGCTGGCAGAAAAACCTGGGTCCCCGCGTTCGCGGGGAAGAGCGGGTGGAAGGCCGCTATGCCTTGATCGACACGGTGGTCGCTGGGTTCGTGCGGCCGCTGAGGGCGGCGGCGGCGCTGATGCGGTAAGCGCCGTGATGATGGCCGTGGACCGCGTCGCTCTGCAGGTTCAACAGCGCGGCGGTCACGCCGTTGCTGAGGTTCGGCGCGGACGACTGGGCCGAAGGCGCCGAGCTCGTCGGCGCCTGGCTAGGCACATTCTGCCCCGAGGGCGCCGGGTTGGTCGGCGCGAAGAAGGCGGAGACGGCATTCCCGACGCGGGTCGCAAGTCCTTGTTCCAGCTTCTGAATTAGTGGCATGGCGAGCATGGCGGCGGCGATCAATCGGGTCTCTCCAGCGTGGCGGCCGGTCGTGGCGACGCGGCCCCCCTCGCGAGAAACGGGCCAGCGCTACTGCTCCGCCAGTTCCCGGGTCAGGGCGGCGTCGCCGTAGACCTTGTCCAGCGCCTGGCTGATCGCCACCGTGGAGACCGCGATGGTGCGGTTCAGGGCGCCGTCGTAGGCGAAGTCGCCGGCGATCGAGTGGATGTTGCCGTCGAACGCCGTGCCGACGATCTGGCCCTTGGCGTTGACCACCGGTGAGCCCGAGCTGCCGCCGGTGATGTCGTTGGTGGTGGCGAAGTCCAGCACCGTTGTCGGGTCGAGCTTGGCGGCGCCGCTGACCCAGCGGCCTGGCAGGCGATAGGGCGGCGCGCCGGTGGCGCGGCTGAAAAGGCCGGCGAAGGTGGTGAACGCCCCGGTCTCCTGGCCCTGGTCGGTCCAGCCGGCGACCTTGCCGTAGCTGAGCCGCAGCGAGAACGTCGCGTCCGGATAGATACCCGGCCCGTCGAAGGCGTAACGCACCCGGGCGATCCGCTCGCCGGCGTCCTGGACCGGTCCGACCACCTCCTCCTCCCAGACCTCGCGGGCGGCGCGCGAGAGCGGGTCGGTGGCGAGCACGAACTGGATCATCGGGTCGCCCGAGGCGGCGACCATGGTCATGCCGCCGTCCCAGAGCGTGCGGCGGAACGCCGGGTCACCCAGCCGGGTGCCGCTGACGAGCCGCTCGGCCAACTGTTCTGGGCTCTCCTTGCCGATCAGCATCGCGACGGCCGGGGCGTCCGCGCCCAGCAGTTCGCGGGTCTTGCTGAGCCAGAATTCCAGATAGAGCCTCTCCAGCACCGGTTCGACCGGCTTGGGGTCGAGCAGCAGCTTCTCCATCAGCGGCAGGCGGCTGTCGGCGTATTCCGGCAGGCGCACGCCGGTCGGCTTGGCCCGCTCGGCGGCGCCACGGACGATCTCGCGGGCGTAGCGGAACAGGTCGGAGCCGCCACCGGCGCCGGACTCCAGTTCGTGCCAGACCGCGAACTGCAGCGCGTAGGTCTTCTGCGCCGCCTCGATCGTCGCCCAAGGATCGCCGATCTGCGCCGCGAGCTTGGGGTCGGCGGCGAGCCGGGCTTTTAGGTCGGTTTCGTCGTGTTGGCGGGCCGCGACGAAGGCGGGGTCGCGCAGGGCGGCGAGGCGGCCCTGCAGCATCTTGTAGCTGTTCTCGTCCTCGAACAGCGCGCTGGAGACCAGCCGCCGCATGCGGGGCCCCTGCTCGCCCAGCTCGATCAGTCGGCCGCGCAGCTCGGCCTGCTGCACCGACAGCAAGGGCAGCGAGACGTCGCGCAGGCTGGCCAACTGGCTGACCGTCAGCTGCCGCTCGGTGCTGGCCGGGTTGCCGGAGACGAACACCGGATCGCCGGCCTGAGGCGGCGTCGTGGCCCAGGCCAGGAACGTCGGCGTGTCGGCCGGCTTGCCGGCCTCGTAGAGGCGCAGAAACGCGCAATCGAGGTCGTAGCGCGGGAAGTTGAAGTTGTCCGGATCGCCGCCGAACCACGCCGCGTCCAGCTCCGGCGCGAACACCAGCCGCACGTCGGCGTAGCGACGGTAGCGGTAAACCTTGAACTGGCCGCCCTGGTAGAAGCTGATCACCTGGCAGCGGAAGCGCGGATCGCCGGCGCAGGCGGCCTGCTCGGCCGCGGCGATGGCGCCCTCGCGGGCGTTGGCGAACTCCTCGCCCACCTTGCCGGCGCCGGCGGCGAAGATCGGCGCGGTGACATCCGTGATGGCGACCAGCACCTCCGCCTGCACGCCCGGACAGGCACGCTCGTCGGTCCTGGCGTCGGCGAGGTAGCCGTCGCCCACGAAATCGCGGTCCGGCGGCGACAGCTGCTGCGCGCAGGTGACGATGCAGTGCTGGTTGGTCAGCACCAGGCCCGAGCGGGAGACGATCGAGGCCGAGCAGCCGTTGGTGAGCCTGACCGAGGCGCCGCGCAGGTGATCCAGCCAGCGGCTGTCGATCGAGACGCCAAGCGCGTCCTTCACCCGCGACACCGGAGCCTCGTCGAAGGGCCACATCCCTTCGTCCGCCCGCGCCGCGCCCCCGGCGATCAGCACCAGCACCGCAACCGAGGCGGCGAAAGCCTTTCCGAACATGCGCGGTTGAGCTTATGCCGCGTTGGCGAGGTCGTCCACGCAGCTCAGATCAAGACGGTCCAGGAGATGACATGAGCCAGCAATCCATCGACGCCGCCATGAAGGTGCTCGACGACTTCATGAGCGCCTTCAACGCCCGCGACATCGCCGCCTGGCAGAAGACTTTCAACTTCCCCAGCGTGCGGCTGGCCTCGGGCGCGCTGACCATCATCGACGAAAATTACCACCAGGCTGGAATGTTCGGCCGCGGCGCGCTGGCGGAATGGGACCACTCGGCCTGGGCCCGCCGCGAGGTGATCCACGCCGGAGACGACAAGGTGCACATCGACACCCGCTTCGTGCGCTACCGCAAGGACGGCAGCGTGATCGGCGGCTTCGACTCGATCTACGTCGTCACCTGCGAGAGCGGCCACTGGGGCGTGAAGGCGCGCTCGAGCTTCGCGCCATGACGCGCGTATCCGCACTTCCTACGCAGCGTTCCAGAGCCAGGCCGATCCGCCGCTGACGATCGCTGGCAGGCTCATGACGCCGGTGGAAGGCGAGGCGGCGGCCGGCGGTGCTGATCTGCCACGGCTCGGACGGCGTCGATCCGCGCGGCGCGTTTCACACCGCCGCGCTGAACGCGGCCGGCTTCGCCACGTTCGAGATCGACATGTGGGCGGCCAGGGGCGTCAAGCGCGGGGCGCTGGCGCGGCCCCGGTCCGTGCCGGAGACGCTGCCCGACGCGTTCGCGGCGCTGGCCTTCATGGCGCGGCAGCCGGAGATCGATGCGGCGCGGCTGGGCATCCTCGGGTTCTCCTGGGGCGGCGGTGGTCTCGCTGCTGACCGCGACGCCGCGCTGGCGGGACGCCCTGGGCGCTAACGCCCCGCCTCTGCGCGCCCACGCCGCGCTCTATCCGGTGTGCTGGGCCTACGAGACCGTGCCGGGCTTGTCGCTGGCCGAGCTGACCGGCGCGCCGATCCTGATCCAGGCCGGCGACGCCGACGCCTACGACGATCCCGACGGGCTGGACCAGCTGCTGGCGCGGCTGCCCGAGACCTCGCGAAACCTGATCCGCGGGATCACCCACAAGGGCGCCGGCCACGGTTTCGACCGCGACGCGCCGGCCAGGACCATCGTCGACCCGTTCGCGCACAAGGGCGAAGGTGGTCCCGTGCTGATGGCGTTCCACCCTGAGGCGGCGGCGGCGGCGCGCGAGGCCAACGTCGCCTTCTTCCGCGAGAGCTTTCGCGTTACTTAGATTTAATCTGCTCAAGCCCGCCCTTACTTCGAATTAATTCGGTCGATCGGACGCGCGATCCTAAGACACGTCCCGCGAGGGGACGATGTCGCTGGCGCTGGCCACACTGCTGTACGAATGGCGCCGCTACCTGGCGGCGATCATCGCGCTGGCCTTCTCCGGCATGATGGTGATGGCGTTTTCCGGCATGTTCGCCGGCATCATCCACGCCGAGCTCGCCACCTGGGAACGCTCGCGGGCCGACATCATCATCCTGCCGCCGAACGTGAAGGCGCTGGTCAACAACAACGCCAGCCTGCCGGCGCGGGTGAAGCCGCTGATCTACCTGAATCCGCAGGTCGTGGACGTCGAGCCGATCAGTGGCAACGGGGCGCCATGGGTCAACGTCGCCAAGCCAGGCCAGAAGCAGGTGCAGACCTTTGTCCAGACGTTCGGGGTGCTGCCCTACCCGAACTCGGTGACGCTGCCGAAGGACTTCACCGAGGCCGAGCGCGTCGCGCTGATGGAGCCGGGCGCGGTGGCGATCGACGCCAGCGCCGAAGCCCCGCTCGGGGTGAAGCTCGGCGATAAGGGCTCGCTGAACGGGCAGTCGGTCTGGGTGCGGGCGATCCTGCACAACTACCAGAGCCCGCAGCAGCCGATCGTCGTCATGTCCTACGCGACCATGCGCCTGCTCGGCATGGAGCGGGAGGGCCTCAGGATCGGGCCGCTGATGGTCAGCATCCATGACCCGAAACAGGCCGAGGCGGTGCGCGACCAGCTGAACGTCAGCGGCCACGGCGCCTACAAGGCCTGGACGCTGAAGGAGTTCAACCAGGCCAACGAGCAGGCGGTGATGGGCGAACAGATCATCGGCCTGCTGCTGGCCTTTTCGGTGTTCCTGGCCGCCCTGATCGGCATCGGGGTGACGAGCCAGACCCTGCGCGGGGCGATCCTTTCCAACATCCGCGAGTTCGCCTCGCTGCGCGCGCTCGGCATCTCGATGGGCTCGCTGCGGATGATCGTGATGGAGCTGTCGTTCTGGGCGGGGGTCGCGGGCACCATCGCCGCCCTGCTGTTCACCGGGGGCATCACCCTGCTCGGGACCACCATCGGCCTGCCGATCGTGGTGCGCCCGCCCACCGCGATCTTCGTCTGCATCATGATGATGGTGATCGCGGTCATCTCCGGGGCGATGGCGATGGGGATCCTGAAGAAGAGCCAGCCAGCGGACCTCCTCAGATGACCGCCGCGATCGCCGCCAGGGGCCTGACCAAGCGCTTCAAGACCGGCCGCACCCACGCGGTGGTGCTGAAGAGCGTCGACTTCGAGGCCGAGGCCGGCCACGTGACGATGGTGATGGGCCCCTCCGGCTCCGGCAAGTCGACCTTGATCGCCGCCCTCTCCGGCCTGCTGAAACCCGACGAGGGCAAGGTCAGCGCGTTCGGCGAGGATCTGTGGAGCCGCCGCGCCGGCAGGATCGACCGCTTCCGCCTCGACCACTGCGGCTTCATCTTCCAGGGCTTCAACCTGTTCCCGGCGCTGACCGCCTACGAGCAGGTCGCCACCGTGCTGCGCTACAAGGGTCTGAAGCGCAAGGCGGCGCGCGAGCGGGCGATCGAGGCGCTGACAGAGGTCGGCCTCGAGCCGCGAATGCACCAGCGCCCCTCGCAGCTCTCCGGCGGCGAGAAGCAGCGCGTCGCGATCGCCCGGGCGCTCGCCAAGGCGCCCAGCCTGGTGTTCGCCGACGAGCCCACCTCGGCTCTCGACAGCGAGAGCGGGCAGATGGTGGTGCGCCTGCTGCGCCGCGCTGCGACCGAGCACGGCGCGGCGGTGATCTGCGTCACCCACGATCCTCGCCTGGAGGCCTTCGCCGACCGCGTGGTGCGGATCGAGGACGGCCAGATCCTGTCGGACGAGCCGGCGTTCCACGCAACCACCAAGCCGGCCCTGGCGCCGGTCGGACATTGACCATGCGCGTCGTTCCGATCCTGATCCTTACGAGCCTGACCGCAGCCGGGCTCGCTGGCTGCCAGCGCGGCGAGGAGGCCAAGGCCAACGCCATCGCCGCCGCGCCGGCGACGCCATTCGCGGCCGTGGCCGACGGCAAGGCCGACGTCGACGGCGGCATCATCCAGGTCGCCGCCCGCACCGCCGGGGTGGTGCGCTTCGTCTACGTCCAGGAGGGCGACGAGGTGACCAAGGGCCAGGTGCTGGCGCGCCAGGAGGACGACGCGCCACGCCTTGCCGTCGACACCGCCGAGGCGGCGCTGGCCCAGGCCAGGGCCCAGACCGCGCTCACCGACACCCAGCTCGCCTCGGCCGAGCGGGAGGTCAACCGGCTGCGGCCGCTGCAGTCCGCGCACTACGTTTCAAGCCAGGCGGTCGACCAGGCGGGCGATGCGGTGCGCAACGCCAACGCCACGCTCGGGGCCCAGCGCGCCAGCGTCGGCGTCGCCACAACCCAGCTCAACCAGGCCCGCTACGCGTTGGACCAGACCGTGATCCGGGCGCCGGTCGACGGGCGGATCGTACGCCGCTACGCCAATCCCGGCGTCGGCGCCTCGACGCTCAACGTTACCCCGATGTTCGACCTCGAGCCGGCCGGCCAGCGCATCGTCCGCGCGGAGGTGTCGGAGGGCGACGAGCCGTTCGTGAAGGTGGGCGGCGCGGTCTTGCTGGTCCCTGAGGCGGACCAGGCGAAGAGCTATCCCGGCAAGGTGATGCGGATCGCCCCGGTGTTCGGCGAGCGCAAGCTGCAGTCGGACGACCCGTCCCAGCGCAGCGACGACCGCGTGGTCGAGGTGGTGGTCAGCGCCAACGGCGCCCCGTTCCTGATCGGCCAGCGCGTGCTGGTGAAGTTCCTCAAGGCGGGGTGAGCGTCGGAGCTTGCGGCGGCGGCGACGCCGCGCGGGGCGACGACAGCAGATAGCGAAAGCCGAGCGACAGCGTGTGGTCCTCGTACCGGCCTGTGAGCGCGCCCAACTGGATGTTGCTGGACGTCGTCGTGTTCCAGCGGTGTGGACCCGAGTAGAGCAGGCGATAGGCGAGATCGGCGCTCCAGCGGTCGTCGATCCGCAGGGAGAAGCCGCCGATCGCCTGGTAGGCGATGCGCCAGTCGGCGTCGTCGATCGCGATCGCGTTGGGCGCCGGCAGCGGCGCCGACGGACCCCAAAAACGGCCCTGGGTCCGCAGGCGCACATGAGCGACGCCGACGCCCACGCCGGCGAAGGGATGGATCCGTCGCCATGACCAGAGGTCGACGTAGGCGTTGCCCATCACGGTCGCGGCGTCCACGCCCCCGGCCGGGGCGCCGCACGTGGCTGGAGACCCCGCGGGGATCGGCGCGGCGCTGCAGATGCTGTAAATGCTGCCGGGCGGACGTATGGTCGCGTACGGGAACTCGTCTACGATGTTGAGCATCCGAGTGGTGCGCCAACCGCCTTCGAGTTCGACCCGCAGGCGCGGGGTGACCTTGTAGCCGACCCGGGCGAGCCCGGCGAAATCGGCGTTGGTATGGAAGCGCGGCGCGGCCGGCCGGGCGCCAAGCTCGCTCAGCGCCGACGGCGACGCGCCGTCCTGCCGCAGATTGGCGCCCAGGTCGATCGCGCCGTACCAGCCGCTCGGCGCGGGGTCGGCGCTGGCGTCCGCGGCGGCGAGGCCGGCGGCCAATACGGCGCCGACCAGAAGCTTCGTCTGCATCCACTAAGTCCTCCTCGCTCCAAGGAAGACGGAACAAACGCAGCGGCGTCATATGCAATAGCGTCGCACCCCACGCGCCGCTTGGCGAAGCGGAGCGGCGGCGGCCCGGCTAGGCGCGGCGGCCCTCAGATCAGGTGCAGCAGCGCCAGCAGCACCATCAGCGTGCCGACCAGACCGACCGTCCAGGCGAGTGGCCGGACCATCGGCACGCCGGCGAGATAAAGCCCGGCGTGGGCGAGGCGCGACCAGAAAAACAGCTCGGCGCCCAGCACCGTCCAGCTGCTGGAGACGTGCGCCACGGCCGCCGCCAGCACCAGCGGCGCGAACATGGTCAGCCCCTCGCGGTGATTGTCGACCACCCGCTTGGTGCGGGCCTGGAACGGCTTCGGCTCCGGCAGGTTGTCGCGAGACCCGGCCATCGGCTGCAACCCCTGGGCCTGGACGCCGACCGTGGCCTGGATCAGCACCAGTAAGATCAAAAGCGCGGTCGAATAGACCAGCATGCTCAGTTCGACACTCATGTCCGCCTCCCCGTGGATCGTGAGTCATTGTCGGCAGCAACCTGCGAGCTAATCTGGCGCGCGTCCAGCCCCGGCCGAGCAGAGCGCCGTTGCCTGGGCGCCGTCGCCCTGAGTACGCTGCTGTCACGCCTCGCCATCGTACGGTGCGAACCTGTAAGTCTGAAGCGTCGGCTCGGAGGCGAGATCGATGGACTTTGTCAGGCTGTTCAAGATCGCCGAACTGACGCGGCGCGGCGGGCGGCTTGCGGCCGACGAGATCGAGTTCGTTCGCGAGACCGCGCCGGAACAGTTCACGGCGTTCCCGCACGTAATTCTGCCGAAGAGCGTCGCCCACCCCGGCGGATTCACGGTTTCCGGCGCCCCGGTAGGGACGTTCATGCGCAGCGCCTTGCTGCTGGCCGGTCGCAAGGCGCTGGGACCCCGCTATGGCGACCACCCGTTCTACGAACGCGTCGAGACCGACCTGGCGATGCGGATCATGCGCTCGCACTTCCAAGGCGGCGCGCCGAAGGGCGCGTTCTGCTGCAAGCAGTGCACGCTGGCTGTGCTGCCGGTGCTCGAGGCCGACGCCATCCGCTGGTTCGAGTGCGAGCCCCTGGCGCAGGACGTCCGGGCGATGATCGCCAAGCGCGAGTGGCGCTTCGCCAGCCCGTCGAACGCGGCGATGCTGCGCTGGGCGCTCGGCGGCGGGGCCTGATCGCTGGGTCCGCGGGCGGGTCTCGGCCAGCCCTTGTCCACGTCCCACGATGGTGGGACTCCTATTGAGACATCGGACGCCGCAAGGACCAATGGCCGCTGGCGCGATGTGTGACCCCGGCCGAGGTCGACAAGGCCGATGTGATCGCCGCGCGGGAACTGACAGCCGACTGCGCGGCGTGGCTGGTGGCGTCGCAGCTTGACAGCCGGCTGACGGCGCGCCGTCGTGGAGCGGCCATTTTTGGCCTTTCGCGGAGGGCGGGCAGATCGCCAGACTGAAGATCGACGGCGCCTGCCACTGCGGCGCGATCAGCATTGAGGCGGACATCGATCCGGCCAATGTCGTCATCTGTCATTGTACGGATTGCCAGACTTTTTCCGGCGCGCCCTACCGCGTCAGCGTGCCGGTGCTCGCCGCCAACTTCACGTTGCGCGGCGAGCCGAAGACCTACGTGAAGACCGCCGACAGCGGCCATCAGCGCGCCGTGGCGTTCTGCGGAACCTGCGGCTCGGCGCTCTATACGACGGACCCGGACGATCCTCAGGTGTTCAACTTGCGGCTCGGGGTCGTCGCCCAACGGGCGCAATTGCCGCCGATGGCGCAGGGATTCTGTGACTCGGGCCTGGCCTGGGCGAAGGACATCCGCTCGATCCGGGAGTTCCCTCGTCCGACTGCTGACGACTAATCGGCCGTCTCGAGCGCGGTCGCGGTCGAAGGCGACCACGCACCCGCTACCGCCGGATCGTCGGCGATCGCGCCCAGCAGCCAGTCGCGGAAGGCGATGATCTTGGGGTCGCGCCGGCGGTCCTTGCGGTAGGTCAGCCAGTAGGCGCGGTCTTCGTAGAGCATCGTCTCGAACGGCTGGATCAGGCGGCCGGCGCTGACCTCGGGGGCGAAGTAGATCCGCGACGCGAGCGCGGCGACCCGACCGCTCAGGGCCGAGGCGACCTCGAACGACTGCTGCTTGGCGACGACGGTGGGGGCGGCGGGCGCATCGGGCGTCTTCACGCCGGCTGCCTCGAACCAGGCCGACCAGTCTTCCGGCAGGCCGATGCGCGGCGCGTCGATCAGGTCTCGCGGGTGTTTCACGCCGTACCGCCGCGCGAACTGCGGCGTGCAAAGGGGCGTGATCGCGGCCGGGAACAGGTAGATGCTCTCCAGCCCCGGCCAGTCCCCCGACCCCGGCCGCACCGCCGCATGGACGTTCTCCCGCATCAGGTCGATCTTGCGAGAGGTCGCATCCAGGCTGACGGCGATCCTGGGGTGGGCAAGCTGGAAGCTGCCGATCCGCGGCGCCAGCCAAAGGGTGGCGAACGAGCCGGTCGTGGTCAGCACCAGCACGCTGTCGCTGGCGTCGGCCAGGTCGGACAGGGCGGTGCGCAGGACGCCCAGCGCGTCGGTCGCCGCCCGCGCCAGCCGCTCGCCCGGCGGGGTCGGTGCGACCTCCTTCGGCAGCCGGTCGAACAGCACCTGGCCCAGCCGCCGCTCCAGCGACTTCACCTGCCAGGACACCGCCGCCTGGGTCATGCCGAGTTCCTCGGCGGCGCGGGTGAAGCTGCGCTGGCGGGCGGCCGCCTCGAACACCCGGATGGCGCTGAGCGGAATGGTGGCGAGGAGATCGGGCATAAGCGGGGCTTATCGATAGAACAGGAGAACCCGTTTGTCATCGCTGCCGCAAAAGTTGATTTCGCCGCCTCCCCGAAATACGACCCCCTCCCCGGAGCACCCACTATGGAACGGAAGATCACAGAAAAGTATAGGTCCTTGCACCAAATCGGACGCTGGAAGGCGGCCGAGGTTCGCGGCAGCCCGGCGCGACCGGCGGCGAGCGCGCCTGGGCGAAGACCGCCTCGCTCGCGGTGCTGGCCGCCTGCCTGGCCACGCCGGCGGCGATCGCACCGTCTCTGGCCCAGGCCCAGGTGGTCTGCACCAGCGCAGCCGGCGCTGATGGCGCCACGGCGACCAAGCCGGGCGCGGTGGCCTGTGGGACCAACGCCGCCGCAACTGGCGCCAATAGCACCGCCACCGGTCCGAACGCGCAGGCCAGCGGCAACTCCAGCACGGCGGTCGGTGTCAGCAGCGCCGCCAGCGGCGTGCAGAGTTCCGCGCTTGGCTTCACCAACACCGCCAGCGGTGACCGCAGCCAGGCGCTGGGCGGACGCGACGTCGCCAGCGCGGCGTTCTCGTCGGCGGTCGGCTGGGCCAACACCGCAAGTGGCGTCGACTCGTTTGCCGGCGGCAACAAGTCGATCGCCAGCGGCGCCTCTTCGGTGGCGCTCGGCGATGTCGCTCAGGCGACCGGCGACTCCAGCACCGCGGTCGGCCTCGACGCCACCGCGAGCGGCGTCCAGAGCACCGCGCTCGGCTTCACCAACACCGCCAGCGGCGACCGCAGCCAGGCGCTGGGCGGACGCGACGTCGCCAGCGCGGCGTTCGCTTCGGCGGTAGGCTGGGCCAACACCGCCAGCGGCGTCGACTCCTTCGCCGGCGGCAACAAGTCGATCGCCAGCGGCGCCTCGTCGGTGGCGCTGGGCGACGTGGCCCAGGCGACCGGCGACTTCGGCGTCGCGATCGGCACTCACGCCACGGCTCAGGGCGCCGAACTCGGTCGCGCTCGGCGCCGGCTCGGTGGCGGCCGACCCGAACACCGTCTCGGTCGGCTCGGACACCTTGCAGCGCCGGATCACCAACCTGGCCCCGGGCATCGCGCCCAGCGACGCGGCGACGGTCGGCCAGCTCGGCGCCGGCTTCAGCCGACTGCGCGCAGCGCGCCGACTCCGGTTCGGCGGCGGCGATGGCCATCGCCGGCCTGCCGCAGGCGTTCGCGCCCGGCAAGGGCATGATCGGCGTGGCGGTCGGCTCGTGGCGCGGCCAGCAGGCCTTCGCCGTCGGCGCCTCGAAGGTGTTCGGCGACAAGCTGGTGTTCAAGGCCGGCGCCAGCTTCGACACCCACGGCGACGGCGGCTTCAACGCCGGCGTCGGCTGGCAGTTCTGAGGCCCGGTCCGACTCCCCTCGGACTCGACCTCGGGGCGGCGGGGCCCCCATCCCTTGCGGCGACGCTTGGGGTGGGGAGTCCCCGGCCGTCCTCAGCCACGGCGCGACTCTTTTCTGGTGAACAGGCCGCCAGGACGCGTTACGAGCGACCCGATCCTTTCCGATCGGAGCCAGTCCATGCGCCGCGCCGCCATCGTCGCCCCCATCCGCACCGCCGTCGGCAAGTTCCAGGGGGCGCTGGCCGGCATGCCCGCCGGGGAGCTGGGCGCGGTGGTCCTGCGGGCGCTGGTCGAGCGGACCGGGCTGGATCCGGCCAACGTGGACGACGTCATCTTCGCCCAGGGTTACGGCAACGGCGAGGCGCCCTGCATCGCCCGCTGGTCGGCGCTGGCGGCCGACTTCCCGATCGAGATTCCCGGCTACCAGCTCGACCGCCGCTGCGGCTCGGGCCTGCAGGCGGTGATCGACGCGGCGATGATGGTGCAGACCGGCGCGGCCGACGTGGTGATCGCCGGCGGCGTCGAGAGCATGAGCAACGCCGAGTACTATTCGCTCGACATGCGCAATGGCGCCCGCGCCGGCTCGGTGACTCTGCACGACCGCCTGGCGCGGGGCCGGGTGATGAGCCAGCCGATCAGCCGTTTCGGCGTGATCTCGGGCATGATCGAGACCGCCGACAACCTGGCGCGCGACTACCAGATCAGCCGCGAGGCCTGCGACGAGTACGCCGCGATGAGCCACCAGCGCGCGGCCGCGGCCTGGGCCGCCGGCAAGTTCGACGACGAGCTCGTGCCGGTCTCCGTGCCGCAGAAGAAGGGCGAGGCGATCATCTTCGACCGCGACGAAGGCGTGCGCGCCGACGCGACGCCGGAGAGCCTGGCCAAGCTGCGGCCGATCGAGAAGGACGGCGTCGTCACCGCCGGCAACGCCAGCCAGCAGAACGACGCGGCGGCGGCGTGCCTGGTGGTCGCCGAGGAGAAGCTGGCCGAGTTGGATCTCGAGCCGATGGGCTGGTTCGTCAGCTGGGCGGCGGCCGGCTGCGATCCATCGCGGATGGGCATCGGCCCGGTGCCGGCGGTGAAGCGGCTGTTCAGCCGGACCGGCATGGGCTGGGACGACATCGACCTGGTCGAGCTGAACGAGGCGTTCGCGCCGCAGGTGCTGGCGGTGCTGAAGGGCTGGGGCTGGGACGAGCGCGACCGGCTGAACGTCAACGGCTCGGGCATCAGCCTCGGCCACCCGATCGGCGCCACCGGCGGCCGGATCCTCGCCAACCTGCTGCGCGAGCTGAAGCGTCGGGACGGCAAGTATGGCCTGGAGACCATGTGCATCGGCGGCGGCCAGGGCATCGCGGCGATCTTCGAGGCGGCCTGAGGCGGCTCCGCACGCGTGTTGACGCTTCGTCAGGTGTCGCAGAAATTGTCTTGGGGCGCCCGCTGAAGACGGGCCCAGGCAGGAAACCGCTGTGAGCGCAGCTCTCGCCGAGACGGTCGTCGCGCGCGCCAAGGCCCAGGGTTGGCCCGACGGGCTCGCCGAGCGCGCGCTCGCGGTCAAGACGCCGTCGCGCCAGCTCGAAGCGTGGCTGCAGTCGCCCGTCGACGCGAACTTCCTGTTCCAGATCGAGCGGACGGTCGAGGTGTCCGAGCGCCTGGCGAAGGGACCCTATCGCGGCCGCGAGCTCACCTTCCGCGACGAGGAATCCTTCCAGCAGTTGTGGGCGAACGCCCCGGAGAAGGCCGGCGACTGGGAAGTGACGATCGAGCGCGCGCCGGACGCGCTGGCGCAGTTCCGCCTGCAGCCGGGCGCCAGCATCAGCGTGATCGAGGCGGACGGCGACCTGGTCGCCTGCACCGTCTGGTCGCCGGCCAACTGCATGATCGGCGGCAAGCCGGTCAGCATTCATTACGCCCAGGGCCTGCGGGTGCGCGCCGACCGCCGCCGCGAGGGGCTGGGCGACCTGGTGCGGCGGTTGCCGACCCGGGCGCTGGCGAGCCCCACGCTCGGGCAGGTGATGTACCTGCGGATCGGCAACGCCAACATGGCCGGCTTCCTCGAGGCGGTGAAGTTCCAGGCCGACACCGAGCGGCCGCAGAAGGTGGTCGGGGTCGCCTACCTGGCCGCGCGCGCCTCGGACGGCCCGGCCCCGGGCGTGCGCCCGGTCGAGGAGCGCGACCTGGCCCGGTGCGCCGAGCTGATCAATCGCACCCACGCCGGCCTCGACCTGTTCCGGCCCCTCGGACCCGAGAGCCTGCGGCAGGTGCTGGATGGCGGGATCTGGGGCGAGCGGCCACCGTGGGTTCGCCAGGTCTACGGCTGGGCCGATTTCCACGTGGTCGAAGACGCCGGCCGCGTCGTCGCCTGCGGCGGCCTGTGGGACCGCGGCCGCGACATGCGCGAGGTCTGGCGCTCGGCGTCCGGCGAGGAACGCCGGGTCGAGGTCGGCGCTGCGCTCGACCTCGGCTGCGAAGAGGGCCGCGAGGACGCGTTGGCGGGTCTGCTGCGCGCGTACGCCGCCCGCGCCGGCGCGCTCGGCCGCCAGTCACTGATCGCCGACCTCGACCACCTGCCCGAGGTCACGCGGCCAGCTCGGCGACCTCGACCCGCGCGTGGAGTCGCGGACGCTGGAGTGGAGCCCCTTCCAGGGGAGCGTCCCGAAGACGCTCGGCGAGTGCCACCTCGATCTGCGCTACTGGTGAGCCGCGAGCCGACCCGGCCTTGACGGTCGCAGCCGCTCGGCTCAGTCTCTGGCCATCGTTCACCGCGCCTTGCGGTGGGCCGCGGGAAATCAGTACCGCGGTGGATTTAACGCCCTGGCTCCCGGCCGGGCGTCAGATCCGCCGCGGGGCGCCGTCAAGGGAGACGGAGCCATGACCCCGGAAGCGCTTACCCCCGAACAACGTGATGAGTTCAGCCGCCGCGGCGTGCTGCGCATCGAAGGACTGTTGTCCACTGTCGGCGTCAGCCGGGCGCGCGAGGCGGTGCTGCGGCGCCTGGAGCAGCTTGGCCTCTGGCGGGATGGCGTCTGGCGCTTGGACGCCTGGCCAAGGCCGGAGTGGCCGCTCAGCGGGCTGAAGACGTCCAGGGTCGTCGGCAACCGGCGTCCCGAGCTGGAAGCGCTGTCGCAGGAGCCGCGCCTGCGCGCCATCGTGGACGAGCTGCTTGGCGGGCGCCCGTTCGATCGCAAGATGCACCCGCGTCCGCAGCTGCTGTTCACACTGCCCAACATCGACGCCTGGGTGCTGCCGCCGCACTGGCACACCGACGCCCCGCGGTTGGCCAGCCGCGAACATCCCGGCGTGCAGCTGTTCGCCTGCCTCGATCACGTCGCGCCCCGCGGCGGCGGCACGCTGGCGATCGCCGGCTCCCACCTGCTGCTGAACGAGCGGCCGGCACATCGGCGCGAAGGACCTGCACCGCGAGCTGGGCGGCGAACCGTTCTTCCGCCGCATCTGGAGCAAGCGCCCGCTGCCGTGGGATGGGGAAGAGCTGCCGCGCGGCGCAGTCCGCAACGTGGAGCTTGAGGTGATCGAGCTGACCGGCGCGCCCGGCGACGGCTATCTGCTCGACCTGCGGACGCTGCATTCCGGCGCGCCCAACGCCGGCGATCGCCCACGGATGATGATCACCGACCGCTACATCCGCGCGGACCTCGTACAGGAGATGGCGGAGGCCTACGGCTGGCGCGCGCCTGATTCCGTTAAGTGAGGCGCTTGCCGTCCCTCGCGGCACGTCGCAACAATCGCCGTGGGAGAACGTCCATGAGTGAGCAAGACGCCGGCAAAGCGGCGCTGGGCGGCGTGCGCGTCGCGGAATTCGGGAGCGGCCGAGCGCTGGCCTATTGCGGCAAGCTGTTCGCCGACTTCGGCGCCGAGGTGGTCAAGGTCGAACCGCCCGGCGGCGATCCGGACCGGGCGCTGACGCCGCTGGTCGACGTCGGCGGCGGCGCGCGCGAAAGCGCCGTCTTCGCCTGGCTCAACACCAACAAGCGCAGCGTGATCGCGCAGCCGGGCGACGCGGCGCGGCTGGCCGAGATCGCCGGCGCGGCCGACGTGCTGATCGACGCCCGCCGCGGCGCCTGGGACGATGCGGGACCCGCCGGCCACGCCGCCCTGCGCGCGGCGAACCCCGGGCTGATCGTGATCGCGCTCAGCTGGTTCGGCGAGAGCGGGCCCTACAGGGACTATGCGGCCACCGACAGTGTCGTGCGGGCGCTGGCGGGGCTGGTGCGCGGGGTCGGCCCGGCCGAGGCGCCGATCATGCTGACCGAGCATCAGGCGACCGTGCCGGCCGCGCTCAGCGGCTTCACCGCCGCCCTGGGCGCCCTGATCGCCGGCGGGCCGGGGCGGCGGTTCGAGGTCAGCAGCCACGACGCCAGCGCGCTGATCGGCGAGTTCCAGGACGCAGTGCTGACCCAGACCGGCGTCGAGGAGCTGCGCTGGGGCCGCAACCACTTCTTCCCGGTGTTCCCGACCGGCGTCTATCCGACCAAACAGGGCTGGCTCGGCGTCACCGCCTTTTCCGCCGACCAGTGGCGTGGGTTCTGCGACATGCTGGGCCTGCCGGAGCTGGTGAACCGGCCGGGCTGGGCCAACGCGGCCGAGCGGCTGCTGGTCGGGCACGAGCTGGATGCGATCGTCACCGAACGGCTCGCCAGCCGCACGGCCCGGGAGTGGGCCGACGAGGCGATCACCCGCCGCGTGCCGCTGGTGGTCACGCCCGACATGGCGACGCTGCTGGCGACGAAGGTCCACCGCGACCACGGCGCGTTCGGCGAGGTGCGGATCGGCGAAGCGCGGTTCGAAGCGCCGGTGTTGCCGCAGAAGCTGACGGCGACGCCGCCGGCGGGGGGCGGGATCGCCCCCAAGGCCGGGGCGCATACCGAAACCTGGCGGCCGTCCCCGCCCGCGACGAATCTGCGCAAGGCCGGCGCCGGCGGGCTCCCGCTGGAGGGACTGCGGATCATCGACCTCACCATGGGCTGGGCCGGACCGGTGGGCACGCGCCAGATCGCCGACCTCGGCGCCGAGGTGATCAAGGTCGAGGGCCGCGGCTATCCCGACTGGTGGCGCGGCGCCGACTACAGCGAAGAGGCGATCGCCGCGTTCGGCTACGAGGCCCCGCTCTATTTCAACTGGGTCAACCGCAACAAGATCGGCATCACGCTCGATCTGACGCGTAAGGATGGCGTCGACCTGCTGCTGGGCCTGGTGAAGACGGCCGATGCGGTGGTGGAGAACTACGGCCAGGGCGTGCTGGCGGGCTTCGGGCTCGACTATGCGGCGTTCAAGGCCGTGAAGCCCGACATCGTGATGATGGCGATGCCGGCGTACGGGGCCGCGACGCCCTGGGCCGAGGTGCGGGCATACGGCTCGACGCTGGAGCAGGGTTCGGGCCTGCCGATGGTGACCGGCGGCCCGGACGACCCGCCGACCATGAACCACATCGCCTATGGCGACCCGATCGGCGGGCTCTCCGCCTGTCCGGCGCTGCTCACCGCGCTGCTGCACCGCCAGCGCACCCGCGAGGGCCAGTACGTCGACCTCAGCCAGGTCGAGTGCCTGTTCCCGCTGGTGGCGCCCTGGCTGATCGAGCAGTCGGTGACCGGCCAGGTATCGCCCAAGACCGGCAACCGCCACCCCACGTTCGTCCCGCACGGCTGCTTCGCCTGCGAGGGGGACAACGCCTGGGTGGTGATCGCGGTCACCGACGACGCCGCTTGGCGTGCGCTCTGCGGCGTGATCGAACGCCCCGATCTGGCGGCCGATCCGGCGCTCGCCACGGCCGCCGGCCGGCGCGCCCGGGAGGCGGAGCTGGAGGCGGCGATCTCGGCCTGGACCTGCGCGCGCTCGCCGGACGACGCGATGGAGGCCCTGCAGGCGGCCGGCGTCGCCGCCGGCGCGGCGCGAGGCCACGCCGAGATGGTGCTCTACGAGCCGCATCTGCTGGCGCGCGGTTACTGGCAGGAGATTCCGCGCCCGCACCTCGACTGGCATCAACAGCCGTCGCCGGCGTTCCGCGAAGAGGGCGTCCCCTACCCGATCCGGCATCCGGCGCCGACGCTCGGCCAGTCGAGCCGCGAGGTGCTGTCTCGCATCCTCGGCCTCACGGGCGCCGAGCTCGACCGGCTGGAGGCCGCCGGCGTGATCGGCGAGGCGCCGATCCCGGCGACACAACGCCGGCCGCGCAGCTCGGCGCTGCTGCACGAGGCGGCGGCGAAAGGCGCGGGATAAGGCAAGGCCGCTGGCGACTTCCGACAGCCCGCCGGCGATCCAGGCCAACGCCGAGGCGGGCCTCTGGCGGATCACGCTGGCGCTGTTCATGGCCGGGTTCGCCACCTTCTCGCTGATCTATAGCGCCCAGCCACTGCTGCCCGAGTTCGCCCGCGAGTTCCGGCTCGATGCGGCCGCCAGCTCGCTGGCCGTGTCGGCGACCACCGGCGCGCTGGCGCTCTCGATCCTGGCCAACGGCGCGTTCTCGGAGACGGTCGGCCGCCGCGGGCTGATGCTGGTCTCGATGTGCGTCGCCGCGCTGCTGGGGCTTGGCTGCGCGGCCGCGCCGAACTGGACCCTGCTGCTGGTCGGGCGCGGTCTCGAAGGGCTGGTGCTGGGCGGCGTGCCGGCGACGGCGATGGCCTATCTCGCCGAGGAGGCGCCGCCGCGCCGGCTCGGCTTCGCGATGGGGCTCTATGTCAGCGGCACCGCGTTCGGCGGCATGACCGGCCGCGTCGCCGTCGGGGCGCTGACCCAGCTCTGGTCCTGGCGCGCGGCGCTGGGCGTGATCTCCGGCCTCGACCTCCTCGCCGCGGCCGCCTTCGCGCTGCTGCTGCCGCCGTCCCGCCACTTCGTCCGGCGCGGAAGCCTGTCGCTCAACACGCACCTCGCCGCCTGGCGCGGCCACCTGGCGACGCCGGCGCTGGCCGCGCTGTTCGCGGTCGCATTCCTGGTGATGGGCGCGTTCGTGAGCGTCTACAACTACGTCGGCTTCCGCCTCGCCGCGCCGCCCTATCGGCTGGGCCAGGCGCAGATCGGCCTGATTTTCCTGATCTATCTCGTCGGCATGGTCGCCTCGTCCTGGGCGGGGAGCCTGGCGGACCGCTTCGGCCGCGCGCCGATCCTGATGCTGGGCGCCGTGATCGCGCTCGCCGGACTCGGCGTCGGTCTCGCCCAGCCGCTTGGGCTGGTGATCCTCGGCGTAACCGGCGTGACCATCGGGTTCTTCATCGCCCACTCGGTCGCCAGCGGCTGGGTCGGCCGGCTGGCGAGCGAGAACCGCGGCCACGCCTCGTCGCTCTATCTGCTGGCCTACTACATGGGCGCCAGCGTGCTCGGCTCGATCGGCGGCCTATTCTGGCGCTGGGGTGGCTGGCCAGGGGTGACCGGCTACTGCGCGGCCGCAATGCTCGGCGTGTTGGCGCTGGGGATCGCGCTCAGCCGCGCGAGATCAGCTGGCTGACCCGTCAACGCAGCAGCGCGCGATCGATGTCGGCGATCGTCGGCCGGCCGCTCAGCGCCATCGCGTACGACAGCTCGGTCTTCAGGAGGGCGAGCACTTCGCCGAGGCCCGCGGCCCCGCCGACCGCGAGGCCCCAGAGCACCGGCCGCCCGATCATCACCCCGCGGGCGCCGAGCGCCAGGGCCTTGAGCACGTCAGTCCCGCGCCGCACGCCGCCGTCCATGTAGATCTCACACCGATCGCCCGCCGCCGCGACCACCTCGGGCAGGGCGTCGATACCGGCGACCACGCTGTCGAGCTGCCGACCGCCATGGTTCGAGACCACGATCCCCTCGACGCCGCGCTGGGCGGCGATCGCCGCATCCTCGGCCGTCAGGATGCCCTTCAGCAGGATCGGCAGCGGGGTGATCGACCGCAGCCAGTCGACGTCCGCCCAGGTCGCCGGCGCGCCCCGCGCCCACGGGAGGGTCGGAGGCGGGAGGCCGGCGAGATTGCCGGACTCCGGCCAGTCGAAGTCGTCCTCGGTGCGCAGGCTACGTTCCTTGCGCCCGAAGCGGGGCGAGTCGACGGTCAGGGCGATGGCGCGGCAGCCGGCGGCCTCGGCCCGGCGGACCAGCGCCAACGTCCGCTCGCGCTCGGGGTAGAGATAGAGCTGCAGCCACAAGGGTCCGGTCGCCGACGCCGCGATCTGCTCGATCGTGCGGGTCGAACCGCTGCCGGCGACCATCGCGACACCAGCGCGGCCGGCAGCATCGGCGGTCGCGCAGTCACCCTCCGGGCAGATGGCTCCTTGCGGGCCGCAGGGCGCGATCATGATCGGCGCGGCGACCGGCGCCCCCAGGACCGTCGTCGTGATGTCGATCCGGCTGACGTCGACCAGCATCCGCGGCCGGATCGTCAGCCGCTCGAACGCGCGCCGGTTCTCGGCGACGGTGATCTCGTCCCCGGCGCCGGCCACGACGAAGTCCCAAAGCGCCGGATGCATGCGGTCCTTCGCCAGCGCCTCGTAGTCGAACAGGTTGAGCGGCGCGGCGCTTGGCATCGCGCGAGCATGCCCAAGCCGCCGACCGGTGACAACGCCGCGTCCGGCCGTGGTCCTCGCCTTGACGCCCTCCAGCCGGCCGCGCACAAGGCGCGCCGGCGTTTCAAGCTTCGGGAGCAAGGCCATGGCGGACATCCGTTTCGACGGCAAGGTGGCGATCGTGACGGGCGCGGGCGGCGGCCTGGGCCGGCAGCACGCGCTGGAACTCGCCAGGCGCGGGGCCAAGGTGGTGGTCAACGACCTCGGCGGCGCGGTCGACGGCTCCGGCGGCTCGTCGGAGGCGGCCGCCAAGGTGGTCGAGGAGATCAAGGCGCTGGGCGGCGAGGCGATCGCCAACGGCTCGTCGGTGACCGACGACGCCGGCGTCGCGCTGATGGTGAAGCACGCGATGGACGCCTGGGGCCGGGTCGACATCCTGATCGCCAACGCCGGGGTGCTGCGCGACAAGTCGTTCGCCAAGATGGAGATCCCCGACTTCGAGTTCGTGCTCAGCGTCCACCTGATGGGCACGGTCAAGCCGGTGAAGGCGCTCTGGGAGATCATGCGCGAGCAGAACTACGGGCGGATCGTCGTCACCACCTCGTCCACCGGGCTCTACGGCAACTTCGGCCAGACCAACTATGGCGCGGCCAAGCTGGCGCTGGTCGGCTTCATGAACAGCCTCAAGCTCGAGGGCCAGAAGAACAATATCCACGTCAACGCGATCTCGCCGGTGGCCGCGACGCGGATGACCGAGAACATCATGCCCCCGCAGGTCTCCGCACAGCTCAAGCCCGACTACGTGACGCCGGGCGTGGTCTATCTCTGCTCGGAGGAGGCGCCGACCGGGGCCATCCTGACCGCCGGGGCCGGCGCCTTCGCCATGGCCCGGATCTACGAGACCGAGGGCGTTTACCTCGGCGCGGGCGGGCTTTCGGTCGAGGAGGTGCGCGACAACTGGGCCAAGATCGCCGACCCGGCCGGCCAGCAGGCCTACGTCAACGGCGGCGAACAGACCCAGAAGTTCTTCCGCAAGATGAGCCAGCCCAGCTGACGCTTGCCGCCCGTCGCGATCCGCGCCATTTTGTATCAAGGATTGACATAGGGCCGGACATGGGCACGAACGTTCACCTGACACCAGAACTCGAGCGCTTCGCCCGCGAGGTCGTCGCCGAGGGCCGCTACAACAACGTCAGCGAGGTGGTGCGCGACGGACTACGGCTGTTGCAGGACGCGGCCGAGCGGAAGAAGAATTTCATGAAGATGGTCAGCGAGGTGCGGGCCGACGTCGAGAAGAATGGCTCCCTCTCTATCGACGAGGCGATGGCTGAGGTCGATCGGATCATCGAGGAAGCTGAACGCGGCGGAAAGGCTGCCTCATAGCTCGGCCGGCGCGACTCTCGCGGCCCGCCGCAGCCGACGTGGCCGAGGCGGCACGCTGGATTTCCAAAGACAGCCCCAGCCCCGCCCGACGTCTTCGCCGGTCGCTGACCGACTTGGCGCGCCTCCTTGGCGAACACCCGCACGTCGGCGTGGCGCGCCCCGAAATCGCCGACGAACCGCTCCGGTTCGCCCTGGTCAAGGGCTTCCCCTACGTTGTGCTCTATGATCCGACCCCGGGCCCGCCACTCATCCTTCGGGTGCTGCACGGGGCGCGCGACTTGCCGGAGGTGTTGCGAGCGTTCCGATCCGACTCCTTCTGATCGCGCCTCCGCGTACCGTCGCCCGGCTGACTGAACGCCGCTCATGAAAGCGCTTGCGCCGTCGCCCCCGGCGGGCTTCCCTGGACGGCAAGCGTCCGGCAGAGACGCGGCGCCACCGTCCCCTGAGGAACCGTCCAGCTTGTCTTCGACCACCCAGACCGAATCCGCCGGCCATTCTATCTCGCTGCCGCGACTGGTCGCTTTCGCCCTGCCCGGCCTGCCGATTGGCGCCCTAGCCGTGGCGTTGTCGGTCTACCTGCCACGCTACTACGCCAGCCACATCGGTCTCAGCCTGGCCGCAGTTGGCGCCGCGTTCACCACCGTGCGGCTGGTCGACATGCTGTTCGACCCAGTCATCGGCATCGTGATGGACCGCACCCGGACCTTTCTTGGGCGCTATCGGATCTGGCTTCTCTGCGCCGCGCCGGTGCTGGCGATCCCGGTCTACATGCTGTTCCTGGCGCCGGTCGGGGTGCCGTACCTCTACCTGGTCGGCTGGCTGTTCATCTACTACATCGGGACCTCGCTGATCGCGCTGTCGCACGCGTCATGGGCCTCGGTGATCGCCTCGAAATACCATGACCGCTCGCGCGTCTTCGGGGCGATCCAGATCGTCAGCACCATCGCCGCGACGATCGTCCTTTTCATCCCGGCCCTGGCGGGCAGCAAGAACGCGACGACCGCGGTGCAGGACATGGGCTGGTTCATCGTCATCGTGACGCCGATCGGCATCCTGATGGCCAGCTTTTTCACCCCCGAGAAGATCGTGGAGCAGCATTCGACCGAGAAGGTCACGTTGCGCGACTACTGGGAGATGGTGTCCTGGCCGGAGATGCGCCGCATCGTCGCCGCCGCCTTCTGCCTGACGTTGGGTCCTGGCTGGATGAGCGCGATGTACCTGTTTTACTTCCAGGATTCGCGCGGCTTCAGTTTCCTCACCTCGACCTATCTGCTCGCGCTCTACATCGCCGCAGGGGTGCTGGGCGCGGGGGGCCTTTCGTGGCTGGCGACACGCATCGGCAAGCACCGCACGCTGATGGTCGCCAGCACGCTCTATTCGCTGGGGCTGATGATCCTCAATTTCCTGCCCAAAGGCTCGCTGATTCCGGCGGCGATCATCATGTTCAGCCTTGGTTTCCTCGCCGCCGGCTTTGTGTTGTTGGGACGCGCGATGTGCGCCGACGCGGGCGATGCGATCCGGCTGGCCAAAGGCAAGCATCAGCAGGGCCTGCTCTATGCAATGATGACCAGCGTCGAGAAGATCGCCAGCGCTCTCTCGATCGGCCTTACGTTCTGGATTCTCTCGCTTGTCGGCTACAACCCCAAGGAAGGCGCCCACAACACCGTCGCCGCGATCCACAATCTCGAGCTCGTGTATCTGCTCGGGCCGATCTTCTTCGTCATGCTCGGAGGCGCCTGCTACATCGGCTACAAGCTGGATCACAAGCGCCACGCCGAGATCCGCGCCGCCCTCGACGAACGCGACGGCCTCTACGACCCGGCGGCGGCGCTGGAGAGCCTTGGCGGCGACGTGGTGACCGCGCCCGCGCCGGCGGAATAGGCGTCGCAAATTGAGGCGTGCGCCCCGCCCGGGGCCGTGATTAACTTCCCGGAATAAGGAGCGCCAAAAGGCGCCCAAAGTTATTTTTGGGAGGTATTTCAGTGTCTTCAAGCCCGAGCGCGGCGCCCGCGTCGAAGGTTCCGCTTCACAATATCCTCAGTTTCGGATCGCTCAGCGTGCCGCTCGCGGCGATGCTGATCATCTTCGGCGTCTATCTGCCGCGACACTACGTCAGTCTGGGCATCGGCGACTTCAAGCCGGGCGCCAAGGCGGCGTTCCTGGCGGTCGCCGCCGCGATCACCCTGACCCGCGTGATCGACATCGTGTTCGACCCCCTGGTGGCGCTGGTGATGGACTGGACCAAGACGCCGATCGGCCGCTATCGGCCGTGGCTGCTCGCCGGCGCGCCCCTGGTTCTGCTCGGCATCTACAAGGTGCTGATGCCCGCGGGGCACGTCACCACCGGCTACCTGATCCTCTGGCTTGTCGTGACCTACGCCGGCATGTCGATGGTGACGCTGGGCCTCGCCGCCTGGTCGGCGGTGCTCGCCAAGACCTATAACGACCGCTCGCGCGTCTTCGCCTGGCAGCAGGCGATGGGCGTCGTCGGATCGGTCTCGATCCTCTGCCTGCCGATCTTCACCCACGGCAAGATCGCCGCGGGCGTCAAGGCGAGCATGCCGGTCCTTGGGCTGATCCTGATCGTCGCGCTGCCAATCGCGCTGGCGATCTGCACCGTGCTCACACCCGAGAGGGTCGCGCCGCTCGCCCAGCGCCCGAATTTCAAGATCGCGGACTACTTCAAGGCGCTGGGACGGCCTTCGATGCTCCGCCTGGTGCTGGCGGACCTCGCGCTGACGCTCGGCCCGGGCACAACCGGGCCGCTTTACGTCTACTACTTTCACGACGCCAAGGGCTTCACCGTGCCGGATGTCGGCCTGCTGCTGATCGCCTACATCGGGGCCGGCATCGTGGGTGCGCCAACCTGGGGCCGGGTGGCCGCGCGGTTCGGCAAGCACCGCACCGTGCAGATCGCCTGCGTCTGCTATTCGATCACCCAGGCCATCCTGATGGCCCTGCCGAGGGTCTGGCCGCACTACACGTTCGTGGGCGCCCTGCCGACCATCGCCGGCATGTTCTCGGTGGGCTTCTGCGCCAGCGCCTTCCTGCTGCTGGTCCGCTCGATGATCGCCGACGTCGCCGACGAGGTGAAACTCGAGGTCAAGCAGGACCTGACCAGTCTGCTGTTCTCCATGGTCACCACCACGACCAAGATCGGGGCCAGCATCACGGTGCTGATCGTCTTCCCGATCCTGGCGGCCGTTGGCTACAACGGCGCGGAAGGCGCGGTGAACACCCCGCAAGCCATCTTCGGCCTGGAGATGTGCTACCTCTTCGCCCCGATCATCCTGGTCTGGTTCGGCGGGGCGATGTTCTTCGGCTACAAGCTCGACGCCAAGCGCCATGCGGAGATCCGCGAGGCTCTGGCCGGGCACGACATCGCCGTGGCCGAGGAGTCGCTGATCGGACCGACGACGGAATCCCCGGAAGCGGTGGTCGCCGCGCAATAGAGCCCGCGTCCCGGGTCGCGGCGTCGCTCTGCGGAGGTGCGCCGCGCCGTTGGCCGTGTTTAACTCCTCCCAACCGGAACGCCGAAGGCGTCCGCCGTCGGTCTGGGAGGATCGCCATGTCTGCCACGACAGCGCCGGAGGCGGGCGCCAGGGTGCCGCTGCCCCAGATCTTCGCCTTCGGCACGCTCGGGATGCCGGTGGCGGTGCTGCTGCTGCTCTACGGTGTCTACCTGCCGCGGCATTACGTCAGCCTGGGCATCGGTCCGTACAAGCCGGGCGCCGCCGAGGCGTTCCTGCTGGTCGGCTTCGCAATCACCGTCGTGCGGGTGATCGACGTCTTCTTCGATCCGCTGCTGGCGCTGATCATGGACCGCACCAGGACGCCGATCGGCCGTTACCGGCCCTGGCTGGTGCTTGGTGTGCCAATCACGATGCTCGGCGTCTACAAGGTGCTGCTGCCGAGCGGTCACGTCACCCAATTCTACCTGATCCTGTGGATGGTGGTCAGCTACGCCGGCCTCTCGATGATGACCCTCGGCCAGGCGGCCTGGTCGGCGGTGCTCGCCCGCACCTACGACGATCGCGCCCGGCTCTACGCCTGGACCACCGGTATGACCGTCGTCGGCACGATCGTCATCCTGGCCCTGCCCAAGCTGACCGGCGGGCATATCTCGGCCGGGCTCAAGGCCAGCATGCCGATCCTGGGGCTGGGGCTGATCGTCGCCTTCCCGATCGCCCTCTTCATCTGCGCGGTGTTCACGCCGGAGAGGATTCCCGCCGGCGCGACGCAACGGCCGACGTTCAAGCTGCGAGACTATCGCACCGCGATCGGCCGGCCGGCGATGTTCCGGCTGATGCTGGCGGATCTCCTGCTGACCCTGGGCCCTGGCACGACCGGGCCGCTCTATGTCTACTATTTCCACGACGCCAAGGGTTTCACCATCCAGGACGTCAGCTTCCTGCTGATCTTCTACGCCGGCGCGGGCATCGCCGGCGCGCTGTTCTGGGCCCGCGTCGTTTCCGGACGGTTCGGCAAGCACCGCACGGTGCAGATCGCCTGCGTCGTCTATTCGATCACCCAGTCGATCCTGATGGCGATCCCCCGCGTCTGGCCCGGCTACAAATGGACCGACGACATCCCGACCATCCTCGGCATGATGGCGGTCGGCTTCACCGCCGCAGCGTTCCTGCCGCTGGTGCGCGCGATGATGGCCGACGTGGTCGACGAGGTCAGGCTGGAGCAGGGCCAGGACCTGACCAGCCTGCTCTATTCGATGGTCACCACGACCACCAAGATCGGTCAGAGCGTCACGGTGGCGATCGTGTTCCCGGTGCTGGCCTTCGTCGGCTACAACGGCGCCGAGGGGGCGGTGAACACCCCGCACGCCATCTTCGGTCTCGAGATGTGCTACCTGTTCGCCCCCGTCATCCTGGTCTGGTTCGGCGGGGCGATGTTCTTCGGCTACAAGCTCGACGCCAAGCGTCACGCCGAGATCCGCGAGGCGCTGGCCCAGCTCGATCTCGCGGCCGGCGAAGAGTCGCTGACCGGCGCGCTCTCCGAGGCGCCGGCCCCTGCAGAGTAGCTGAATCAGCCATCCCGCTCTCCCCCGCGAAAGCGGGGGCCCAGGCTTTTTCTGCAATCAGCTGCGCCCGACGATAAAACGCCTGGGTCCCCGCTTTCGCGGGGAAGAGCGGATCAGTCCGACCGAGATCAGTCGTCCAGCACCCGCGCGGCGCCGAGGAAGGCCTGCGCCACCGCGCCCTCCGGATCGCTGACCATCACCGGCACACCCTCGTCGCCGCCCTGGCGCAGGGCGATGTCGATCGGGATCTCGGCCAGTAGCGGCACGCGCAGCTTGGCTGCTTCGGCCCGCGCCCCGCCCGTGCCGAAGATCGGGATCCGCGCGCCGGTCGACGGGTCGGGGAAGTAGGCCATGTTCTCGATCACGCCCAGCACCGGCGTGCCCAGCTTCTGCAGCATGGCGGCCGCGCGGCGGGCGTCGATCAGGGCGATCTCCTGCGGCGTCGAGACGATCACCGCGCCGTCGATCTTGAAGTCGTGGAACAGGGTCAGCTGGATGTCGCCGGTGCCGGGCGGCATGTCGGCGACCAGGATATCGAGTTCGTCGCCTGGCCCGCCCCAGCGCACGTCCTTGATCATCTGCCGCACCGCCGAGGTCACCATCGGGCCGCGCCAGATCATCGCCCGGCCCTCGTCGACGATGAAGCCGATCGACATCAGTTTCAGACCGTGCGCGACCAGCGGCGTGAGCTTGCCGTCCTCGAACACCGGCTCGTCGTCGACGCCCATCATCCGCGGCACCGACGGGCCATAGACGTCGCAGTCGAGCAGGCCGACCTTCAGGCCCAGCGCCGCGAACGCGCAGGCGAGATTGACCGCCACGGTCGACTTGCCCACGCCGCCCTTGCCGCTGACCACCGCGATCACCCGCTTCACATGCTCGAACGGCGTCGGCGGCGGCTTGCCGGCCGGGTCGGTGCGCGGATCGTCGGGCACTTTCGCGCTCCGGCGCACCCGGCTGACGCCGGCGCGCGCGGCGGCGGTCAGCACCACCTGCGCCTTCTCGACCCCGGGGATCGCCTTCAGCGCCTTCTCGGCGGCGTCGCGGACATAGGCGTACTGCGCCGCGTCCTCGGCCGGCACTTCCAGCATGAAGCCCGCCCGCCCCTCGCCGATCATCAACCCTTGCACCAGCCCGGCGGCGGCCAGGCCGCGCCCTGACTTCGGGTCGATCACCTTGTCGAGGGCGGCAAGAACGCGGTCTTTGTCGGGAATGGCCATGCGGGTCCCATATCCGCACCGCCGGGCGTCATTACAAGCCGGCTGTCCCCTGTGCGTCGATCATGTCCCGCACGTGATGCAGGCTTTCGGCGATCGCGTGGCACTTCTCGCGCATCTCGTCGGTGGCCTCCAGCAGGTCAGGCACCATCACCGTCATCATGCCGGCGGCGTGGGCGGCGCGCACGCCGTTGTGGGAGTCTTCGAGCGCCAGGCACAGGTGCGGCGGCGCGCCGAGCTTCGCGGCCGCCGTCAGGAACGGATCGGGGTTGGGCTTTCCGCGCGGATAGTCGCCGGCGGCGACGATGGCGTCGAACCGGGGCAGGACGCCGTTCGGCCCCAACGTGCGCTGCACGGCGGCGTGGCTGGACGAGGTGGCGATGGCGCGGGGGATCTTCGCCGCGTCCAGGTGGTCGAGCAGTTCGAGGACGCCAGCCTTTAGCGCCACGCCGACCTCGCACGCGGCCCTGGCGCCGGCCGACACCTCGGCCAAGTACGCCTCGAGCGGAAAATCATCGCCAAAGTGGGCGCGCGCCACGGCGTCGCTGGCCTCGTTGGTCAGTCCGACCATGCGGATGAACACCTCGTGCGGCAGGTGGGTCCCGCGCGCCAGCGCCGCCTTGACCATCAGATCACGGATCAGCACCTCGGTGTCGACCAGCAGGCCATCCATGTCGAACACGACAGCGCGAATCGGGTGCGGAAAGGCCATGGCGCCGCTTAACCGGGCCAGCGCCGGCGGCGAAATCACATCCGGTCTCAGGCGGTAACGAAGCGGTCGGCGCCGTAGCCCTGGAAGTAGAGCAGCGAGGTCAGGTCGGTCTTCTCCAACCGGGCGTCGGCCTGGCCGGCCAGCACCGGCTTGGCGCGGTAGGCGACGCCGAGGCCGGCCGCCAGGATCATGTCTAAATCGTTGGCGCCATCGCCGATCGCCAGCGTGTCGACCATCGCCGCGCCGAAGGCCGCCGCCTCGGCGCGCAGGGTGGCGAGTTTGGCGTCGCGGCCAAGGACCGGTTCGGCGACGTGGCCGGTGAGCGCCTCGCCGTCGTCGATCAGGCGGTTGCCCCAGCTGGCGTGGAAGCCGGCGGCCTGCGCCACGCGGCTGGTGAAGAACTCGAACCCGCCCGAGACCAGTACGCAGCGCGCGCCATTGCCGGCCATGGTCTTCACCAGCGTTCGCGCGCCCGGATTGAGCCTGACCCGCTCGTCGAAGCAGCGTTGGAGGTCTTCCAGCGGCAGACCCGCAATCATAGCCACCCGCTCGCGCAAGGCGTCTTCGAACACAAGCTCGCCGCGCATCGCCCGTTCGGTGATCTGCGCCACCTCCCGCCCGACCCCGGCGAAGTCGGCCAGCTCGTCCAGGCATTCGCAGCCGATGATGGTGGAATCCATGTCGGCGATCAGCACCCGCTTCTTGCGGTGCTCGGCCAGCTGGACGCAGATGTCGGCGCTCTCGCGCGCCAGCACGTCCTCGGCCCTGGCGCGCACGATGGTGGGGTCGTCGTGTTCGAAGAAGATGTCGGCGGCGCCGTCACCGAGGATGTCGGTGTCCTCGATGGTCGAGCCGGACCTGGCCACCGCCTCCAGCGCATGTGGCAGCGCTTCCTGCAGGGTGTCGTAGTCGGGCGTGACGAGGGTAAGGACCAGCCGCATGTCCGCTCTGACTTCTGACCCCTCGGGTTCCGCCCCCCGCATCTGGCTGATCGCCGGGCCCACCGCAAGCGGCAAGTCGGCGCTGGCGTTGCGACTGGCGCGCCAGATCGGGGCCGATATCGTCAATGCCGAACTCGATGCAGCTCTACACGGACCTGCAGGTGCTGACCGCGCGGCCGCCGCGCGAGGAGACGCTGCTGGTCCCGCACCACCTGTTTGGCGTCGCCGACGCCGCCGACGGCTGGTCGGTCGGCCGCTGGCTGGACGCCGCGCGCGCCGTGCTGGCCGACATCGCGCTGTGGCGCCGGCCGGCGGTGGTGGTCGGCGGGACCGGACTCTATTTCCGCGCCCTGACCCGGGGCCTCGCCGAGGTGCCGCCGGTGCCGCGCGCGGTCACCGAGCGGATCGAGCGCGAGGCCGGCGTGGCCGGCGAGCTGGCGTTGCGGCCCCGTCTGGCGCGGCTCGACCCCGAGGCCGATGGGCGGATCGCCCGCGGCGACCGCCAGCGTCTGCTGCGCGCGATCGCGGTCGCCGAGCACACCGGCCGGTCCTTGAGCGCCTGGCAGGCCGACACAGTCCCGGTGCTGGCGCCCGGCGACTGGCGCGGCGTGGTGCTGGAGCCGCCGCGCGCAGCCCTCTACGCGGCCTGCGACGCGCGGCTGGCGGCCATGTTCGAGGCCGGCGCGATCGAGGAGGTCGCCGCCCTGCGCGCCCGCGGCCTCGACCCGGCTTTGCCGGCGATGAAAGCCGTCGGCGTGCGCGAGATCACCCTGCATCTGGAAGGCCGCCTCACCCGCGCCGAAGCGCTCGCCGCCGCCCAGCGGGAGACCCGCCGTTACGCCAAGCGCCAACTCACCTGGTTCCGCAACCAGACCCCCGACTGGCCACGGATCGCCGCGGTAGGGGCGGCGGCGCAGTGGGCGGCGTTCGAGGGGCTCGCCGGCTAGGCGGCCGCCGGCTCGACGAGCCTATGCCGGCAGATCCTTGGCGACGTAACCTTGGAAGTCGGTCGATGTGTCATAGAGCTGACCCGCGACCGGAGCGGCGGTGTAGTAGTAAAGGGCCACGGATCGCCGATATATGCCAGGCGGCGCGTTCCACTCTTCGGGGTGGCCATGAAACGTCGTCTTGTCGGTCTCGAATATCACCAGTCTGTTGTAAATTGGTTCAATAGTTCCGACCCGAGAGCCACCGCTATTCGGTGGCCCATCCCAGAATTCGAGACTCCCGCCGTAGCTCGGCGCCCAATCTTGGGTGAGGTAAAGCAACACATTGAGTCGCCGATAGATATTCAGTCGGCCATAGTAGTTGAAGTCGGTGTGGATGTCCAAGATACCGCCGTGAAGTATCTGGTGTAAGCCACCACCGGTGAAATAAGGATCAGGCAGCAGACCCGGGATTGAGGTCACGCCTTCGACGAAGGCGAGAAATCTGTCGCTGTTGAATTCCAGCAGCGCATGCCGCAGGCGCCAGTCGAGCAGGTCGAACCGGGCGGAATCCCCGGGGCCCTGCTTGCCGTACTGAGCCGGAGACCGACGACGCCAATCCAGCCAGACCGGATGGTCCGGACCGGGGAACGTCTCGGACAGGAGCCGCACGTCGTCTTCGGACAGGAAGTCATCGACGACCACGTGCCTGAACGGAGCCGATGCTTGCCACTGGCTGCGAACGTCTGGAAGTCGCGCTTGCGCTCTGGAAGGGTCGAACGTGAACCCGTCCGGGCAGGTCACTTCACTTTCGCCAACGCGCGCTCGGCCGCGCTCAGCGATCCGGCGATGCGCAGGCGCAGCGCTTCGAGGTCGACGCCCTCATGACCCTTCTTGCCCTCCATGTAGCGGGCGTAGACGCCGTGGACGATGGCGGCGGATTTCCAGAAATTGAAGCCGACGTAGTAGTCCAGCCGCGAGAGGTCGCGGCCGGTGCGGGCGGCGTAGCGCTGGGCGAGCTCGGAGCGCGGCGGGAAGCCCGGCGGCGCGAGCGCAGCCTGCGGGTTTGGCGGCTCCGGATCGCTCGGATCGGGCCAGGGGTTCAGCGCGTAGGCTAGGTCGGCCAGCGGGTCGCCGAGCGTCGAGATCTCCCAGTCGACCACCGCCGCCACCGTGCCCTCGCGGCCGACGAGGCAGTTGTGCAGACCGTAGTCGCCGTGGACGATCCGCGCTGGCTCCTGCTCCGGCAGATGCTCCAGCAGGAAGCGCTGCAGCGAGTGGGCCCGCGGATCGTCGTATTCGGCCGGCCCCACCGAGGCGAGCCAGGACTTGTACCAGGTCGAGAGCTGACGGCCGACATAGCTGTCACGCTTGCCGAGGTCGCCCAGCCCCACCGCGTCCGGATCGACCGCGTGCAGGTCGGCCAGCACGTCGATGAACGAGTGCGCCAGCTTGCTGCGGACCGGCTGCGGCGCCCAGCGCTCGGTGTCGGCGGCGTTGTAGAGCGGGTGGCCGTCGATGTGGCCCATCACGTAGAACCGCGCGCCGGTGACCGCGACGTCGTCGCAGAAGCCGAGCGAGGCCGGCACCGGCACCGGCGTCGGCCCCAGCGCACTGATCAGCGCCCACTCGCGGGCCATGTCGTGCGCCTTGGGCAACAGCTCGCCCAGCGGCGGGCGGCGGATCACCGCCAGTCGCCCCTGCCCGTCCTGCAGCTGGTAGGTGAGGTTGGAGTGGCCGCCTTCCAGCCGCGTCCACTTCAGCGGCGGCGAGAGCGCCGGGACATGGGCGGCGATCCACGCCTCCACCGCCGGGACATCGTAGCCCGGAATGGCGCCTTGGACCGCCGCCGAAGTCATAGCTCAGTGCCGGCTCAGCTCGGCGCGGCCGACCACCATGTGGTGGACCTCGTCCGGGCCGTCGGCGATCCGGAGCGTGCGCTGGCTGGTGTACATGCCGGCCAGCGGCGTCCACTGCGAGACGCCGGTCGCGCCGTGGATCTGGATCGCCTGGTCGATGATCTGGCAGACCCGCTCGGGCACCATGGCCTTGACCATCGACACCCAGACGCGCGCCTCGCGGTTGCCGAGCACGTCCATCGCCCGGGCCGCCTTCAGCACCATCAGCCGCATCGCCTCGATCTCGATCCGGGCGCGCGCGACCACCTCGAGGTTCTTGCCGAGCTGGATGATCGGCTTGCCGAACGCGGTGCGGGTCGAGGCGCGCTTGACCATCAGGTCCAGCGCCCGCTCGGCCTGACCGATCGAGCGCATGCAGTGGTGGATGCGCCCCGGTCCGAGCCGCACCTGCGAGATCTCGAAGCCGCGGCCTTCGCCCAGCAGGATGTTCTCCTTCGGCACCCGCACGTTCTCGAGCTTCAGGTGCATGTGGCCGTGCGGGGCGTCGTCGTGGCCGAACACGGTCATCGGACCCATGATGGTGAGCCCGGGCGACGGGATCGGCACCAGGATCTGCGACTGGCGGAACTGCGTCGGCGCGTCCGGGCTGGTCTGCACCATCAGGATCATGATCTTGCAGCGCGGGTCGCCGGCGCCGGAGATGTAGTACTTCTCGCCGTTGATCACCCACTCGTCGCCGACCAGTTCGGCGCGGCAGGCGATGTTCTTGGCGTCGGACGACGCCAGGTGCGGCTCGGTCATGCCGAAGGCGGAGCGGATCTCGCCGTTGAGCAGCGGCTTCAGCCACTTCTCCTTCTGCTCGGGCGTGCCGACCTTCTCCAGCACTTCCATGTTGCCGGTGTCGGGGGCCGAGCAGTTCAGCGACTCCGAGGCCAGCGGCTGCTTGCCGAGCTCGGCGGCGATGTAGGCGTAGTCGAGGTTGGTGAGGCCGCGGCCGATCTCGGAGGTCGGCAGGAAGAAGTTCCACAGGCCCGAGGCCTTGGCCTTGTCCTTCGCGGTCTGCAGCAGCTCCAGCTGGCCCGGCGCCCAGCTCCAGCGCTCCGCGCGGCCCTCGCCCAGGCGCTGGAACTCCTCGGCGATCGGGGCGACGTTTTCCTCGATGTGCTTCTTCACCGCGTCGAACAGTGGACGCGCCTCCTTCGACATGCCGAGGTTGTTGAGCTCGGCTTCCAGGTCGAGGTCGCTGACGGAAGCGTCCTTGGTCATCACGTTCATCGGATCGGGCCTCTCTTGCGGGACGGAAGGGCTGGGAAGACAGTTACGCCTCCCGGCGACCATGGCCAATCCAGATCGCGGATTCAAACGCTCATTTGAATTCGAACACGCAATCGCGATCTCCCGGCCCGGTGAGGGGGAAGCGCTCGACAGGTCAGCTGGGGCGGCGGTTCCGGCGTCTACGCCGGATGCGCCCCGGCGGTTCCGCATTTCACGAACTTGCCGTGGGCGTCGCGGCAGCGAACGGGCGGCGGCGGCGGCGCGGGACACTTGATGAACTTGCCGTGGGCGTCGCGGCACGGCTTCGTGGCGGCGCCGGCGGCGCCGGCGGTCGAGGCGAGCGCCAGCGCGATGCCGGCGACGAGGAAGAAACGGTGCATGGGTCGCGCTCCGCGGTTGACTGGAGGGCTGAAGGTCAAAGCCAGGCCGCCACGCCGCCGTGGCGCGAGCAGCTGCCGCTGTGCGTCTTGCTGTGCGAGAAGGTCCCGTCCTTGCACCGGGCCGTCGCGCCGGCGGGGCCGGCGGGACCTACGGCCGGGGTCGTGAAAGTCGCCGGCTTCGCCGCCGCCACCGCGGCGACCGCGACCGGACACTTGATGAACCTGCCGTTGGCGTCTTTGCAGGCGCCGGTCTTCGGCGGCGCAGTCGCCAGCAGCGGCGGCTTGGGAGTCGGCTTCGGCGGCGCTGCGACCAGCGTCGTTGGCTTCGAGACCGGCTTCGACGTCGTGACCAGCGCCGGCTTGGGCGGCTTCGGCGGTTCGGCGGGTCTTGGCAAGGGTCGCGGCGGGCTTTGCCGCGACCGCGACGGCGGGCGGGCATTTGGTGAAATGCCCGGCGGCGTCCTTGCAGACCTGCTTGGCCGAAGCGTTCGACGCCAAAAGCACCAGGCCCAGCGTCATCGCTGCGGCCATCCTAAATCGCGGCATTCGCGCCCCCGGTCTGTTTGAAGGAAGCCGCTCAGAGCGCGGGCGGCGGGCGCGTCGAGGCAGGCTCATTGGCCGGCCGATGCGGCGGCCGGGAGATGGTCCGCCAGGTGTTTCAGGAAGTCGCCGATCGGCAGGCCGGCGGAATTCGCCATCTGCTGCACCTGGTCGCTGCCAAGCGCGTCACGCAGCTGGTCAGGGCTGATCGGCAGGTTCTGACCGCCGCCGGTCCACGAGGCGACATGCTCGGCCAGGCCGTTCGCCGCGAGGTTGCTCAGCATGCTTCCGATGTCGCCGCCCGCAGGCAGCAAGGCGCCGACGATATTGGCGCTCTGCCCCTCGCCCTGACCGAGCATACCTTCAAGATTGTCCAACAGACCCATGACGCTGCTCCATCCGCCCGGTCGCCACTGCAGCAGACCGTGGCCGCATTTTGCTCACGGAATACACGTTGCGCACGCGGCGGACCAGCAATTGCACTGCTCAGACCGGTTATTATCGCTGAACGCGCCGGCCCTGAAGCGCCAGGTTGAGTCAAGCTTCACTATTGGAGCTTGCAGTTTGCTCAATTCTGGGCATGAACGAAGGGGGAACAACACGTTGTCGCTATCTGACATTGTTTTCACGCGCCGACGACTGGACGAATAGTTGATCAATTCTAGATGGCGTTGTCGGCGTTCGTGGCCACCCTCGGTTGGGCGGCGGGCCGTCACGCGCGCCCCCGGCCCGTCGGATCGATCCGCGCGCCTGCGTTCAGCGTTTCTTGACGCCCGCGGGCCACGATGGCATGTCTCTTGGGGACGATTTGGGAGCAGGATCGATGCGCAGCGCGCGCCTCGTACTTATTCGGCGGCCGGTATCGGTAGGAGGGTGAGCCCCTCCGACTGACGTCGGTCGCATGTCCGAAGGCCCCTCAGCGGGCCTTTTTTCTTGTCCTGAACCTCCCAATTCCGAGCCATCCCATGACCATCCAGCCCGCCCTAGAAGCCCAAGCCAGCGCCGACGCCGCCGAGATCATGACCGGCGCCGAGATCGTGGTCCGCGCCCTGGTCGACCAGGGCGTCACCGACCTGTTCGGCTATCCGGGCGGCGCGGTGCTGCCGATCTACGACGCGCTGTTCCACGAGCCGCGGCTGCATCACGTGCTGGTGCGTCACGAACAGGGCGCGACCCACGCGGCCGAAGGCTACGCCCGCTCGACCGGCCGGCCTGGAGTCGTGCTGGTCACGTCAGGTCCCGGCGCCACCAACGCCGTCACCGGCATCACCGACGCGCTGATGGACTCGATCCCGATGGTGGTCCTCTGCGGCCAGGTCCCGACCCACCTGATCGGCACCGACGCGTTCCAGGAGTGCGACACCGTCGGCATTACCCGGCCCTGCACCAAGCACAACTACCTGGTGAAGGACGTCGCCGACCTGCCGCACGTGCTGCACGAGGCGTTCCGCATCGCCACCACCGGCCGGCCGGGCCCGGTCGTGGTCGACATCCCCAAGGACGTCCAGTTCGCCAACGGGCTCTACGTCGGGCCGGCGCAGGCGCGGGCGAGCCACAACTACCATCCGCGAACGGAGGGTGACCCCGCGAAGATCGCCGAGGCGGCGGCGCTGATCGCGTCCGCGCGACGGCCGATCCTCTACACCGGCGGCGGCGTGATCAACGCCGGGCCGGAGGCGAGCCGGCTGCTGCGCGAGTTCGCGGCGCTGACCCGGGCGCCGGTCACCTCGACGCTGATGGGTCTGGGCGCCTTCCCGGCCAGCGATCCGGCCTGGCTCGGCATGGTCGGCATGCATGGCGCGTTCGAAGCCAACCACGCCATGCACGACTGCGACGTGCTGGTGGCGATCGGCTCGCGCTTCGACGACCGCGTCACTGGCCGGCTCGACGCCTTCTCGCCCGGCTCGAAGCGGATCCACATCGACATCGACCCCTCGTCGATCGGCAAGGTGGTCCGCACCGACATCGGCATTGTCGGCGACGCCGGCCGCGTGCTGGCCGAGCTGATCGCCGCGTGGAAGCGCCAGCGCCTGGCTCACAACGCCGCCGCGTTGAAGGCCTGGTGGGCGCAGATCGACGCCTGGCGCGCCCGCAAGGGCTTCGCCTACCGAAACTCCAGCGAGCTGATCAAGCCGCAGCACGCGATCGAACGGCTCTACGCGCTGACCCGCGGCCGCGACGTCTACATCACCACCGAGGTCGGCCAGCACCAGATGTGGGCGGCGCAGTTCTTCCACTTCGACGAGCCGAACCGCTGGATGACCTCCGGCGGACTCGGCACCATGGGCTACGGTTTGCCAGCCGCGGTCGGCGTGCAGGTGGCGCACCCGGGCAGCCTGGTCATCGACATCGGCGGCGACGCCTCGGTGCAGATGACGATGCAGGAGGTCTCGACCGCGATCCAGTTCAACCTGCCGATCAAGGTCTTCATCCTCAACAACCAGTGGATGGGAATGGTGCGGCAGTGGCAGCAGCTGTTGCACGGCGAGCGCTACAGCCATTCGTACTCCGACAGCCTGCCGGACTTCGTGAAGCTGGCCGAGGCTTACGGCGCCCTGGGCTTGCGCGCCGAGCGTCCTGACGAGCTGGACGCCAAGATCCTCGAGATGATCGACAGCCCGTTGCCCGTGCTGTTCGACTGCCGGGTCGAGGCGGCGGAGAACTGCTTCCCGATGATCCCGTCGGGTAAGGCCCACAACGAGATGATCCTTGGCGAGGACGCGGCCGACATCGGCGGCGTGATCGACGAGGCGGGAAAGAAGCTGGTCTAGACGAGGCGACGGTCGTCGACGGCGCCCGGCGTCTGCTTCTGCGCCCTGAGCCAGTTGGCCGTTTCGATCTTGCCGCCGCGCGCAAGCTCGACCGCGTGCGGCAGCCCGGCCGGCTGGTAGGAGTAGAGCAGCGCCCGGCGGTCGTTCTCGGAGCGGTTCGGCAGCGAGCGGTGCACGAGCAGAGACCCGAAGAAGACGACGCTGCCCGCGGGCACTTCCACGGCCACGAGGCGATCGTGGTCGAAGAGCTCCGGGTCCATCTCGCGGTTGCCGAAGCCGTCGGTCTGACGCATCTTCTGGACGCCCTGCTTGTGCGACCCCGGCGCGACCTCCAGGCAGCCGTTCTCGCGGCTGGCGGGGTCGAGAAAGATCATCGCCGTCCCCACCCGCGCGGCCGCGGGGTTCTGGCGGATCCAGTAGGGGAAGTCCTGGTGAAGGATGTACTTCCCCCCGCGTCTGGCCCGCTTGAGGTTCAGCTTCTCGGTGAAGAGGACGATGTCGTCCTGCCCGACGAGCGACTTGGCGGGATCGACCAGCCGCGTGTCCAACCCGCGATCGCGCAGGACGGCGCTCAGGTGCGCGAACGGCTCCAGCCCCTGCAGCAGGTCCGGTGCGTCTGGCTCCCATTTCACGTACATCTCGAGCTCGTCGGAGCGCTCGAACATGTAGGAGCCGACGACGTGCTTCGACCCGTGCGCGGCGGCGGTGACCTCCCTGGCGAGGTCCTCGCACTCCGCGGCGATCTGGGCGGCCTCGGCGGGATCGAACACGGCCTCGCGGACGACGAACCCATCGCGATCCAGTCGCTCAAGCTCGGCCGCCTTCAGCTCGTGAGACATGGACCGTTCTCCAGGATCGCAACTAACATACTAGCGGCGGCGCGGCGTCGGGCGCAACGGGTTGGCGGCGGTTCGCCGGAAGCGGGGACATTCCTGCGGTCACCGGACACCTTGATTAAATCGCTAACATATTAGAGCTTGGAACAGATCGCCGCTGGCCCTGGGGTTGAAACGATGCGTGAGGCTATTGAAGAGGTGCTCGCCCGCAAACCCGAGGTCGAGTTCGACCTCGAGCTTTCCGCAGCCGACGTCGGGGCCTTCGAGGCGAACGGCTTCATCTCGATCCCGCGCATCACGACCGACGAGGAGGTGGCGTGGCTCGGCGAGCTGTACGAACGGCTCTTCGCCGTGCGGCGCGAAATGTACGCCGGCGGCGTCTGGGACCTCGTTCGCCCCTATGACAGCGATGGCGAGGACCGCCTGCCGCAGATCGTTCATCCCGAGCGCGAGTGCGCCGCGTTGAAGGAGACGCTGTTCTGGCGCAATGGCCGCAAGCTGGCGGCCCAGCTGATGGGGCTCGACGAAGACCTGCTCGAGGGCTGGGGGCATATGATCCGCAAGCCCGCGCGGGTGGGCGATCCGCTGCCCTGGCACCAGGACGAGGCCTACTGGGATCCCGAGTTGATCTATCGGGCGCTGGGCTGCTGGATGCCGCTCGACGACGCCACGCCCGAAAACGGGTGCATGAAATTCATTCCCGGCTCGCACCTCGGCGAGATCGTGGCGCACCGCCACGTCAACGACGATCCGATGACCCCGGCCCTATTCGTCGAAATGGCGCCCGAGGACGACGCGCGGGCCGTGGTTGTCCCGGTCCCCGCCGGCGGAGCCGTCTTCCACCATAGCCGCACGCTCCACGCCTCGGGGCCGAACCGCAGCGATCACGTCCGGCGCGCCTATTCCAACGAGTGGCAGCTTACGCCGAGCAAGGCCGAGGTGGCGGCGTACAGGCCCTGGCGCGATGCGACGCTGATCGCTCTGGCCATGCGGAAGTCTCCGGCGTGACGGCTGTTCGCGACTAAAGCCCTAGGGAGGGCCGTCGCGGGATCGGTCTGGCTGCGGCGCCGCCCTAGCCGCGCCGGCGAAGCGGCGCAGTCCAGATCGACTCAACGCTCGGCGGCGGGGGCGCGTAAGCGGCGACGCCGTTCGACCAGCGCATGACCTCGTCGCCGCGGTCGTCCAGCAGTTCGGCGAGGGCCGTCCGCGCAATCAGCGATGCGTGCAGGGCTATGGCTTGCGCGGCCGCGGCGCAGTCGTCGCGCGCGGCGATCGCATAGCTGCCGGCGCGCTTCGGCGCTCCGCTCCTGCTGCGCTTTCGCCCAAAGAGGTTGAGCCTGTAGGCTCTCACCTGACCGCTCCGACAGGTTGGGTCGGCTCGTCCTAGGGATTCACCGATATCCGCGCGGCGCGGCGCGCGGATATCAAGCGGGCCAGTGCGTAGGCTGCGATCACGGCCGCCACCGCCAGCCCGCTGTCGCCTAGCTCGGGGGAGGGAACCGGGACCGGGCGCGGCGGGCGCGGCAGGTGGATGATCGGCAAGGCGAACGCGGGGGCCGCCGCGACGATCGCGACGAGCGTGCCTAGAAGCGCTTTCAACGGTCTCTCCAGTGATGCGGTAGCTTGGTTAGATTTCACGATTGAAACATTTATCCCGGCCGGTCCGAGCCGTCCATCCCCCACCCCTCACGCACGAGTCCGCGCCTCGCTCAGGCGCATCGCGGTTTGACGGATGACTTGCGGCGGACCTATCGTCGGCAAGAGCGGCGTGGCCGCATGAACGGTGGCTGAACAGGGACGAGACAGATGGCCCAGCAAGCTTCACGGACGGGTGAGCCGATGACCTTTCTGGGGGTCAATCACGTCGCCCTGGTCTGCCGCGACATGGCCGAGACCGTTGATTTCTATGAAAACGTGCTCGACATGCCGCTGGTGAAAACCCTGGGGTTGCCGGGCGAGGGCCAGCACTTCTTCTTCGACTGCGGCGGCGGCGCGACGCTCGCCTTCATGTGGTTCAAGAACGCCCCGCCAGCGGCGCCCGGAATCGCCTCGCAACACGCAAATGTGCGCAAGGACGGCGCCGAGACCGCGATCGCCTCGATGAACCATCTGGCCATCAGCATCCCGCTGGAGAAGTTCGACGACTACGCCCAGCGCCTGCGCGATCGAGGCGTGAAAGTGGCGATCATCAACCACAACGACGGACCGGACGAGCGACGGGCCGACCTGACGCCGAACACCTGGATCCGCTCGATGTATTTCGCCGACCCGAACGGCATCTGCATGGAGTTCGCCGCCCTTACCCGGGCCTATCGCGCCGACGACGTGAACCTGCCGCCGGTCGACGCCACCGGAAGGCCGGTCAGCGCCAAGGAGCCCGCCACCGTCTAGGGCCGATTGAGTTCGGGCTGAATCAAACGCTTCCCCCTCTGGGGGAAGGCGGCGCGAACCTCGCGAAGCGAGGGAGCCGCCGAAGGGGGTTGTCGCCGCAAGAGACTCCACCATCGGCGAAGCGCGCTGCGCGCGGCTCGCCGCTTTCCCCCGCAAGCGGGGGAAGCGTTGGCGATTTCGCCTGATCCCAATCCGATCTAGGTCTCCGCCTCGGCCGGCGCGGCGGCGATCTCGGCGGCGATGAAGTCCCATAGCGCGGCGATCTCGCCGGCCGCGGCCTTGTCCGGAGACTCCTCGGCCGAACGGCCGGTCTCCAGCGCGGTCTGATAGATCGACCGGGCGCGAACGATCACCGGCGCGACCGGCGCCTGCATATAGTCGAGGCCGCGCAGCGCGCGCTTCACCAGCGGCGCCTCGACCCCTTCTCGCGCGCCGGGGGCCTGGTTGACCACGACAGCCGACGGCTTGCCGAGCCGACGCACCAGCGTGAGACTGCGCACCAGGCCGGAGAGATCGATCAGCGTCGGGCGCACCACCAGGACGGTGTAGTCGGCCAGGACGACCGCTTCGGTGACGTCCTCGACCGCGCCGGCCGGCGTGTCGATGATCAGCAGCGCCTTCTTCGCCGCCAGAGCGGTGAACTGGGCCGCCATCAGCCGCGCCCCGGAGGTCGAAACCCAGGTCGGCCCGGCGCCGTCTCGGGCGCTGAGCACGTTCTCGGCGGTGCGCTGCGGGTCGATGTCGGCCACCATGGCGTCGACGCCGCGAAGGTGAGCGGCCAGGGCCAGATGCGTCGCAATCGTGGTCTTTCCAGAGCCCCCCTTCAGGGCGATGACCGCCACAGTCCGCAAGATCCGGTCGCCTCGTCCGCCAGCGCTGCCCGCGATACCTGTAGCAGGCGGGTTCGCGGCGGAACTAGGTCCCCCGTGTCGCGCAGAGCGACACAGGCCGCCGCTTCACCGCTGATTTGTGCGCCGACGCCTTGAGAGTTAGGCCTAGCAGGCCCCACATCCAACCAGGTGCGGAGACCTAGAGCCTTGGCGTCGCCTTTTGCTGGACTGGAAGTGGACGAGGCGCTTCGCCCGATCGCGCGCCTGTTCGACTTCGACCTGGATCGCCGGCTGTCGTCGGTGCTGGCGCTGGAAGCGCGGATCAGCGACGACGCGGCGACCGCCCGCACGCTTGGAACCTATCGCCCGGGCAACGCCATCGTCATCGGCGCCGAGGGGCTGATGCTGACGATCGGCTATCTGGTGACCGAGGCGGACGAGGTGATCGTGACCACCGGCGACGGGCGGCGGATCGCGGCCCACGTGCTCGGAATCGACCAGGCGACCGGCCTGGGGCTGATCCACGCGCTCGAGCCACTCGGGCTGCCGCCGATGCCCCTCGGCGATTCGCGCAAGTTGCGCTCGGAGTCGGCGGTCGTCGCCGCGGGCGGCGGCGGCCGGGCGCACGCGCTCAGCGGCCGCGTGCTCGCGCGCTCGTCGTTCGCCGGCTACTGGGAGTACTACCTTGAAGAGGCGCTGTTCGTTGAGCCTGACCATCCGCACTGGAGCGGCGCCGCCCTGATCGGGCCCTCCGGCGACCTCGTCGGCGTCGGCTCGCTCAGGATGGAGCACCTGACCGAAGGCGGCGACGTAGAGGCGCTGAACATGTTCGTGCCGGCCGAGCTGTTGCCACCGATCCTGGACGACCTCGCCGCCGGTCGGCAGGTGCGGCCACCCCGGCCCTGGCTCGGCGTCATCTCGCAGGAGGTGTCTTCGCACGTGGTGATCAGCGGCGTGACGCCGGGCGGCCCGGCGGCGCGGGCCGAGCTGCGCCGCGGCGACATCGTCCATGCCCTGGCCGGAGAGAAGCTGACCGACCTGGCCGGTTTCTACCAGCGGCTCTGGGCGCTCGGGCCGCCAGGCGTGGCCGTGCCGCTGACGATCCAGCGCGAGGGCGACGTGTTCGACGTCGAAGTCCGCTCCGGCGACCGCCTGGCGACCCAGCGCAAACGCCGCCTCAACTAATTCCAAACCGCAGCCGTCTCAGACGCTGGACGCGCCTGTAAGTGTAACCGCGGGCGGACCGCGCCGGCGGCGCACTCGACCGCTCGCCAGGAGAGCCAACCGGGCTAGAGGCGCTCTTCGCCGCGCTCGATCGACAGCACGCCCGTCCGCGAGACCTCGACCAGGCCCAGCGGGCGCATCAGGTCGGTGAACTTGTCGATCTTCGAGGGGGCGCCGGTGATCTCGAAGATGAAGCTCTGGCTGGTGGTGTCGATCACCCTGGCGCGGAAGATGTCGGCGATGCGCAGCGCCTCGACCCGGTCGGCGCCCACGCCATGCACCTTCACCAGGGCGAGTTCGCGCTGCACCCCATTCGGGTCGGTGGTCACGTTCACGACGTGGCGGGTGGAGACCATCTTCTCCAGCTGCGCCTGGATCTGCGCCAGCACCTGCGGCGTGCCGCGGGTGACGATGGTGATGCGCGATGTGTGCGCGCTCTCGTCGGTCTCGGCGACGGTGAGGCTCTCGATGTTGTAGCCGCGCGCCGCGAAGAGGCCCACCACCCGGTGCAGCACGCCCGGTTCGTTGTCGACCAGGATCGCGAAGGTGGCGAGGCTCTCGGGCTGGGCCGCATGACCCATGTCGTAGGCCGAGGCGGGCGGTTCGACGGTCAAGACGGGGCTCCGGCGCGGGGATTCGAAGCGGGGCTTATACCAGCTTCTCGCGCCGCGCATCGTTCGCGGCGGTGCCGACAGGCCGGGTTCAGCCGGCAGGCGCGGCCCAGGAGGCTTGACTTCGGCGGGCGCCGAGGGTGGCGTCCGCGCGCTATAGGGGACCCGCATGACCCGACGCCGTCTCGCCGCCTTGCCGATCGCCGCCCTAGCGTTCGTCGCCCTTGCGGGCGCCGCGCCCCCGGCGGCCGCAGCCACGGTCAGCGCGATCTGGGCGACCCTGGCCGTCTCGCCGCCCAGCCACGCCGGCGATTGCCCGGCCGTCGTCAAGTTCCGCGGCGCGATAAGGGTGCACGGCCAGTTCGACCACCCTGTGCAGATCGCCTACCAGTTCCTGCGCAGCGACCGCGGGCCGGCGCCGATCGACTATTTCTCCGTGACCGAGCCGGGGACGCACCCGGTTTCGAACACCTGGACGCTGGAGGACGCCGGGCCGAGCGGCTACGCCGGGTGGGAGCAGCTCAAGGTTTGGCCGACCCGGCACGAAGGCGACTTCGGCTACCAGTTCAGCGCGAGAGCCAACTTCCACGTCGTCTGCCGCAGCCGACAGCCGCCGCGCCGCTGATCATAGGCGCGGCGGGTAAGCCGGGCCGGCCCCGTTACCGAACGCCGCGACCCGTGGCCGCCCGCGATTGGGCGGAAGGCGCCCTACCTAGCGATCGCCGCTCAGGCGGCCGCCGCGGCCGGGGCCAACTGCGCGCGCCGGCGGCGCACGCCGATGAAGCGCATCGCGCCGTACTGGGTCAGGAACAGCGCGATCTTGCTGGCGAGGGCGTAGGCCGACATGAAGCCGGTCCAGACCAGCAGGCTGTAGTGGGTCGCGACCCAGATGTTCACCACCGCCGAGACAAACATCAGGCCGGCCCAGACGAAGCCGAAGACATAGGCGATGTCCGGCACGATCTCGATCGCGACCGCCGGGAGGTAGCGGTTCATCCAGCCCGGCTTCAGCATCACGACGCCGACGATCACGTAGATCACGCTGGCCTTGATGGTGACGAAGCGCGCGTCGTTGGTCAGCAGCGCGGCCGTCCCGCTGGCCAGGACCAGGAACAGGCTCATCCACTGCATCGTCTCGATCGGCCGCTTGCGCCAAATCTCCCAGAGGATCTGGCCGATCCCGAGCGCGACGCCAGCGGCGACCGAGAGCGGGATGCTCTTGGTCAGCGCGTAGAAGGCGAGGAAAAACAGGGTCGAGGCCATGTCGAGGGCCAGGAACTTCGCGGATTGCAGCAGGCTCTTCATCGGGGTGCGCCCCTCCTTGGCGGGCGGCGCGAACCTAAGGTCCGGCCGCCGATTTCCCCTACCCCGCCCGCGAACGCGGCTTGTTCGTTCGCGAAAATCAGCCCGCCGTTCGCGCTTCGTGAGCGGTCGTTCTTCAATCGGCAACCCGGTTCGCCTATATAGGGGGCGTTCGGGCTTTCGTCCGGACTATGGAGATAAACGCGCTCGTAATAAGCGGACTGGACCCGGGTGCGATTCCCGGCGGCTCCACCAACACCTTCCCGCGTTATCGGCGGGCTGCACGGGGCCGATCAGCATCGACAGACGTGTAAAGGGGTTGCTTTCTCCCGGCGTGGCTCACCGTTTCGGGCCATTTTCTAACTGCGAACGATAACTTCGCTCAAGACTACGCCCTCGCCGCGTAAGCGGTGCGGTCGTAATCGACCTAAAGCCCTGGTGTCTTAGCAGCGCCAGGCGGGGCTCGGGGGGCGCCTGGCAACAGAAGCCCCCCACCGACCTCCGGCAATCACGGCGCCCGCTTGGCTTCTTCGGTGGCCCGCGTCAGGCAGGGTTGAAGAAGAGGCCGAGTTTCAGACTCTCCGCGATCAGCGCGGCCCGGGCCTTGACCACCTCGGCGAGATCGGCGGCAAGCAGACCGTCGGCGGTTTCGCCCCAGATCTGCAGCCATCGACCAAACATCTCGGGAGTCAGCGGATGCTGGCGGTGCGCCGCGAGCGGGTTGCCGCGATAGCCGCGTGCGCCCAGCAGCGCGGAGGCCCAGAACGCCGCAACCTTCTCGATGTGGGCCTCCCAGTCGTCCACCGCCGCGGCGAACACAGGTCCCAATTGCGGGTCGAGCCGCGCGCTGGCGTAGAAGCGGCGCACGAGCTCAGCCAGAATCGGCTCCGACAAGGCGTCGAACTCTGATGCGCGCGGATCGGTCAACGCGGCGGGGTGGGTGCGGCGCCGAGCGCGGTGTTCGCGGCGGCGATGTTGACCACGTGCGCGTCCCGCATCTGCTGCAGCATATCCCGCAGTTCGCCTGCGCCGACCCGTGGAATCAGTTCGCCCAGCTTGCGCACCACCCAGCCTTGGCCACGATTGGTGAAGGCCAGCCGCGCCTCGAAGCCCTCGACGGCCAGCGCCCGCTCCGCGAAGTCGCCGACCTGATGCGACGGCTCCCCGCCCAGGGCCGTCACCGCCTCGAACAGCGCCCTGGCCCATCGCACCTCGTCGAGCTGGATGGTCTTCGCCAGCGCTGCGAACGCGCCACCGGCGGCGTCCGCCACCAGGCTTGCGCCCACCCTCGCGCCGGCCCTTTCGGCTTCCAGCAAGGTGTTGAGCTCGATGAGCAGTTCGTCGCGACCGACTTCTTCCACAACGCGATCCTCCGTCCACGCCACAACATATCACGCCCGGACCCTTCCTGGCATGCCGCTGCCTGAACAGCCGGCCGGCCGGGCGTTTTATCGCGCCTGACCTTGCTTCGGCGCAGGCGCACGCTAGGCTCGGCCCCATGCCAGCGCCCCATGACGAGATCGGCTACGAAGCCCTGCAGCAGGAGGCGCTGCGCGGGGTGGTGCGCGCGGCGCTGAAGCTGGCGGCGGCCCGGGGCGGTCTGCCGGGCGACCACCACTTCTTCATCACCTTCAAGACGGCCGCGCCGGGCGTCACCCTGCCGAAGGAGCTGCTCGCCCAATACCCGGACGAGATGAGCATCATTCTGCAGAAGGAGTACTTCGACCTGGCGCCTGGGGAGACCTTCTTCTCCGTCACCCTGAGATTCGGCGGCCAGCCGAAGTCGCTGTCGATCCCCTACTCGGCGATCACCTTCTTCCGGGACCCGGGCGTCGAGTACATGCTGCGTTTCACCGTACCTCCCGCACCGCCGGAGATCGCCCCGCCGGCCCCGGCTATCGTCGCGCCGGTCACGGACGACGCCGGCGACAAATCCGCCGACGGGCCTAACATCGTTTCGCTTGATCAATTCAGAAAGAAATAGACCTCACGTGACAAGCGAGGTGCGTAGCCGCCGAAGCGCCCAAGACCTACACCGACGACGAGATCCTGCAGCGTTTCCTGCGCACCAAGAACCAGCCGACCGGCTCCCAGACCCTGGGGTACCGCATGTTGAGCGTGAGCCAGGAGCGAAAGGAGGTGGAGGTGGCGTTCGAGGCCAAGGCCGAGCTCCTCTCCAATCCGATGAAGCAGGTCCAGGGCGGATACCTGTGCGCCATGCTCGACGAGTGCATGTCGGTCGCCTGCATGGTCGCCTCGGGGATGACCCATGTCGCGCCGACGGTGGAGATGAAGACCAGCTTCTTCCGTCCCGCGGCGTTCGGGCCGCTGAAGGGCGTTGGCCGCGTCGTGCGTTGGGGCAAGACGATCGCCTTCACCGAGGGCGAGCTCTACGACGGCGAGGGCCGGCTGGTCGCTAAGGCCACCGGCACCGCCGTGCCGACACCGTTCAAGAACTACAAGTACCCCAATGCGTCGCTGGTCCATCGCCGCGTTCGTCATCGCCCTCGCGGCGCTGGCTGGACCCGCGGCCTCCGCCGGCAGCCCGTTCGCGAACTGGGCGGCGATCGTGGTGTCCGGCGACTTCCACGCCGCCCACACCAACAACCCGACCGAGACCTTCGACAACGCCCGCCGCGACGTTTCCGCCGAGCTGATCCGCAAGGGCTTCTCGGCGGCGAACCTGCGCGAGTTCTCGGTGCGGCCGGAGCTGTATCCGCAGCAGAAGGTCGGCAAGGCCGATCTGCAGCCGATCTACGAGGGCCTGCGCGACGTCGCCGGGCAGGCCACCGGCGGCTGCCTGGTCTACTTCTCGTCCCACGGCGCGCCGCAGGGCGTGGTGCTCGACGGCCAGATCATGCCGCCGCAGCTGATGGACCAGATGATCAGCGACGTCTGCGGCAAGCGGCCGACCGTGGTGATCATCTCGGCCTGCTTCTCCGGCGTGTTCGTGCCGGCGCTGGCCGACAACAACCGTGAGATCATCACCGCCGCCCGGCCGGACCGCTCGTCGTTCGGCTGCAGCGAGAGCGACAAGTATCCCTACTTCGACGCCTGCATGCTGCAGGTTCTCCCAACCACCCACGACTTCGTGGCGCTGGGTCCCGCCGTGCAAGGCTGCGTCGCGCGCCGGGAAAGCGAGACCGGCATGCGTCCGCCCTCCGAACCGCAGTTCTTCGTCGGCGCCCAGCTGCGCCCGATCCTGCCGCTGATGGCGTTCGCGCCGGGATAGCGCCCAGGGCCGGCGTCGCATTGAGTTGCGGTCGGCGTCCGCTCGTTGCTAAGGCCATGCGTCAAACAAGCGTTCGCGCGGTGATCGCGGGGCGCAGAGGGGAGTTTCCTGGTCATGGCCCGCGTGAAATTCGGCGGCTTCCTCGCCCCACACCATCCGATCGGCGAGCACCCGATGCTGCAGCTGCGCAGCGACATCGCCTTCGCCAAGCGGCTGGACGAACTCGGCTTCGACGAGTTCTGGGTCGGCGAGCACCACTCGACCGGCTGGGAGGTGATCGCCTCGCCGGAGCTGTTCCTGGCCGCGGTCGCCGAACAGACCCACCGCATCCGGCTGGGCACCGGCGTCGTCTCCCTGCCCTACCACCACCCGTTCAACGTCGCTCAGCGGATGGTGCAGCTCGACCACATGTCGGGCGGCCGGGTGATCTTCGGCTCCGGCCCGGGCGCCCTGCCCTCCGACGCCTACATGCTCGGCATCGACCCGATGACACAGCGCGACCGCCAGGACGAGGCGATCGGCGTGATCAAGCGGCTGTTCGCCGGCGAGCGGGTGACGCACGAGAGCGACTGGTTCACACTGCGCGACGCGCGCCTGCAGCTGTTCCCGCTGCAGGAGGACATGCCCTTCGCCGTCGCCTCGCAGGTGAGCCCGTCGGGCATGACGCTGGCCGGCAAGTACGGCGCCGGCGTGCTCTCGATCGGCTCGATGTCCGAGGCCGGCCTCTTCGCCCTGCCGACGCAGTGGAGCTTCGCCGAGGAAGCGGCCGCCAAGCATGGCCAGACCGTGGACCGCCGCAACTGGCGCGTGGTGATGACCTGGCACATCGCCGAGACCCGCGAGGAAGCCCGCGCCCAGGCCCGCGAGGGCCTGATGCGCTGGCACAACGAGTACAACGTCGGCACCCTGATGCGCCCGGGCGCGGTCGCCTACGGCTCACCCGACGAGGCGGTCGACAAGACCGCGTTCGTCGACGGCGCGGCCAGCGTGATCGGCACCCCCGACGACCTGGTGGCGAACATCCGCCGCCTGCAGGAGATCAGCGGCGGCTTCGGCACGGTGATCGGCTTCGCCCACGACTGGGCCAACCGCGAGAACACGCTCAGGAGCTGGGACCTGGTGGCGCGCCACGTGATCCCCGAGGTCAACGGCCTGCTCGAGGGCTATCGCACCTCGCGCCAGTACGTGGTCGAGCACCGCGAGTCGTTCGAGCGCGCGGGCCAGGCGGTGATGCAGAAGATCATGACCAACGAGCGCGCCGCAGCCGCGCTGGCCGAGACGCGCCGGGCCGCCACCGCCACCACCGGCGGCCACACCCCGGACCTGGAGAAGGCGAAGCCCGCCAAGTAGACGCCGGGCGCCGCCGCTCCTAAACGGACCCGAGATTCGCCTCGAGGAAACCGAATGTCCGCCACGCGCACCGAGACCGACACCTTCGGCCCGATCGAGGTTCCGGCCGATCGCTACTGGGCCGCACAGACCCAGCGCAGCCTGCAGAACTTCAAGATCGGCTGGGAAAAGCAGCCGCTGCCGGTGGTGCGGGCGCTCGGCATCATCAAGCGCGCCGCCGCCGAGGTGAACATGGCGCTGGGCAAGCTCGACACCAACTTCGGCGACGCCATCGTCGCGGCCGCCCAGGAAGTGATCGACGGCAAGCTCGACGACCACTTCCCGCTGGCGGTGTGGCAGACCGGCTCGGGCACCCAGTCCAACATGAACGCCAACGAGGTGATCTCGAACCGCGCGATCGAGATGCTGGGCGGGGTGATGGGCTCGAAGTCGCCGGTGCACCCGAACGACCACGTCAACCTCAGCCAGTCGTCCAACGACACCTATCCGACCGCCATGCACATCGCCGCGGCGGAGGAGGTGGTGAAACGGCTGATCCCGGCGCTGCGGACGCTGCGGGACGCGCTCGACGCAAAGGCCAAGGCGTGGGCGCACATCATCAAGATCGGCCGCACCCACACCCAGGACGCCACGCCGCTGACGCTGGGCCAGGAGTTCTCCGGCTACGTGCAGCAGGTCGCCAACGGCCTCGCCCGGGTGGAGATGACCCTGCCGATGCTGATGCAGCTGGCGCAGGGCGGCACCGCGGTCGGCACCGGCCTCAACGCCCCGGTCGGCTTCGCCGAGAAGGTCGCGGCCAAGATCGCCGAGATCACCGGCCTGCCCTTCACCTCGGCGCCCAACAAGTTCGAGGCGCTGGCCGCGCACGACGCGATGGTGTTCACCCACGGCGCGCTGAACACGGTGGCCGCGAGCCTGTTCAAGATCGCCAACGACATCCGCCTCCTGGGCTCGGGTCCGCGCTCGGGGCTGGGCGAGCTGTCGCTGCCGGAGAACGAGCCGGGCTCGTCGATCATGCCGGGCAAGGTCAACCCGACCCAGTGCGAGGCGCTGACCATGGTCTGCACCCGGGTGTTCGGCAACGAATCCACGATGAGCTTCGCCGGCGCGTCCGGCCACTTCGAACTCAACGTCTACAATCCGGTGATGGCCTACACCCTGCTGCAGTCGATCACGCTGCTGGCCGACGCGGCCGAGAGCTTCACCGAGCACTGCGTGGTCGGGATCGAGCCGCGCGAGGACAACATCAGGGCCGCGCTCGACCGCTCGCTGATGCTGGTGACCGCCCTGGCGCCGAAGATCGGCTACGACGCCGCCGCCAAGATCGCCAAGACCGCGCACAAGAACGGCACCACCCTGCGCCAGGAAGCGGTCGGCGGCGGCTACGTCACCGACGCCGAGTTCGACGCCATCGTCCGCCCGGAGAACATGATTGGGCCGAGCTAGCGATGCCGCCGAAGCTCGACATCGCCCTAGCTGCCGCGGACGAGCGGATCGTGCTCGAGAACCTGATGCAATTCTACGTGCACGACTTTTCCGAGTTCTGGTGGGACCGGCCCGGCGGCGAGTTCGAGGCGGATGGACGCTTGAGCGCCTATCCGCTGGACCCCTACTGGTCCGACCCGGACCATATCCCCCTGCTGCTTCGGGCCGCCGGGCGCCTCGTGGGCTTCGTGCTGGTGGACAAGGAGAGCCATAGCGGGCAGCCGACCGACCGGAACGTCGCCGAGTTCTTCATCGCCCGGAAATATCGCCGCGGCGGCTACGGAACCGCTGCGGCCCAGGGCGTCTTCGATCGCTACCCCGGCCAATGGGAGGCGGCGGTCGCCCGGCGCAACGTCGGGGCGCTGCAGTTCTGGCGGCGCGCGATCGGCGCTCACCCGCGGGTGGAAGACATCCAGGAGGACGATGTCGGCTCGGCGCACTGGAACGGACCGATCATCCGGTTCCGCATTCGGCCCGCCGCGCCGAGCTAGACCAATCAGAGACCCGTCACCCCGGACGGCCTGCAAGGCCGAGCCGGGGCCGGCCCATCCGGCGCTAAGACGATATCCAGTCCGGTAGCTGCGCCTTCGGCGCTCGCTCCGCTCGGCCGGGGTGACGAGGGTGCTTGACGCCACCTGGCCTCCGCGCGCTCTAGCGGTTCGATCCAGCAACCAGGTCAGCGGGCGATCCGCCGCAGCTGACCGCCTTGACGCCTGCCACACCGGGCGTATGCATTACATATGCAGTTCCAGCAGCATGAACTGATGCTTCAGACATGATAACTGCGGCCCAACTCCGAGCGGCGCGGGCGCTGCTGGGCGTCGACCAACGACAGATCGCGGCGCAGTCAGGGCTCTCCGTCCCCACCATCCAGCGGATGGAGGCCAGCGACGGGGTGATCCGGGGCAATGTCGATTCGCTGATGAAGCTGATCCACGCCCTCGACGCCGCCGGGATCGAGCTGATCGGCGACGGTGCGACCAGCGCCGCCGGCGGCCGCGGCGTGCGTCTGAAGTCATGACCCTCGTCGGCCTGGGCCCTGTCGAGTTGCTGCTGACTTGCGTGGCGGTCCTGTTCGGCCTCGCGGCGCTCGCGGTCGCCGCGGCGGGGCGCCGGGTGGCGACGCCGCTGGTCTACGGCGGCGTCCTGGTCGTGTGCCTCTGCGCGCTCGCCGTCGCGCTGGTCCAGCTGCTCTGCCGGGGTGGGCCGAGCGCCACCGTGCTGCCGCTCGGTCTGCCCTGGGTCGGCGCCCGCTTGCGTCTGGACGCCCTGGCCTCGGTGTTCCTGGCCGTGGTCAATCTCGGCGGCGCGGCGGCCAGCCTGTTCGCCATCGGCTACGGCCGTCACGAGGCCGAGCCCGGGCGCGTGCTGCCGTTCTATCCCGCCTTCCTCGCCGGGATGAACCTGGTGGTGCTCGCGGACGACGCGTTCAGTTTCCTGGTCGCCTGGGAGGTGATGTCGCTGGCCTCGTGGGCGCTGGTGATGGTCCGCCACCGCGAGCCGGAGACCCGGCGGGCGGCCTATATCTACCTGCTGATGGCCTCGATGGGCGCGATGTGCCTGCTGCTGGCCTTCGGGCTGCTGGCCGGCCCTGGCGGCGGCTATGCCTTCGACGCCATGCGCGCGCACCCGCCGACGCCGCCGATCGCCGCCCTGGTGCTCGGTCTGGTCGTCCTCGGCGCCGGCTCCAAGGCCGGCCTGGTTCCGCTGCACGCCTGGCTGCCGCTGGCCCACCCGGCCGCGCCCAGCCATGTCTCGGCGCTGATGAGCGGGGTGATGACCAAGGTCGCGGTCTACGCCTTCGTCCGCATCGTGTTCGACCTGCTGGGTCCGCCCGATCCGGGGTGGAGCCTGGTGATCCTGGCCCTGGGCGGGGCGACCGCGGTGCTCGGCATTCTCTACGCGCTGATGCAGACCGACCTGAAGCGGATGCTGGCCTACAGCACCGTGGAGAACGTCGGGATCATCTTCATCGGCCTGGGCCTGGGTCTCGCGTTCAAGGCCCAGCACCTGACCTGGGCCGCCGCGCTGGCGGTGACGGCGGCGCTGTTCCACGTCTTCAACCACTCACTATTCAAGAGCCTGCTGTTCTTCGGCGCCGGCGCGGTGCAGGGGGCGACCGGCGAACGGGACCTGGAGCGGCTGGGCGGGCTGATCCGGCGCATGCCGCAGACGGCGCTGGTCGTGCTTGTGGGCTGCGTCGCGATCTCGGCGCTGCCGCCGCTGAACGGCTTCGTCTCCGAGTGGCTGGCGTTCCAGGCGGTGCTGCTCAGCCCGCAGCTCGACGCGCCCGCCCTGAAGATCATGGTTCCGGCCGTCGGCGGCCTGCTGGCCCTGGCCGCGGCGCTGACCGCCGCGGCGTTCGTGCGCACCTACGGCATCGCCTTCCTCGGCCGCCCGCGCTCGGTCGCCGCTGAGACCGCGAAGGAGACCGACCGCTGGTCACTAGCGGCCATGTTCGTCCTGGCGATCCTGTGCCTGCTGGCCGGCGTGCTGCCGGGGCTGGTGATCGACGCCCTCGCCCCGGCGGTGCGCGACCTCGCCGGCGCGCCCATGCCAGCCCAGATGGCGCAGCCGTGGCTCACCATCGTGCCGATCGCCCAGAGCCGCAGCTCCTACAACGGCCTGCTGGTGCTGGCGTTCATCGCCGCCTCGGCGTCAATCGCGGCGGTGGCGATCCACCGGCTGGCCTCGCACGCCCTGCGCCGGGCGCCGGCCTGGGACTGCGGCTTTCCCGACGCCAGCCCCGCCCTGCAATACACCGCCGGCAGCTTCGCGCAGCCAATCAGGCGGGTGTTCGGCGCCATCCTGCTGCGCGCCCGCGAGGAGGTGACGATGCCACCGCCGGGCGACCTCGCCCCCGCGCGGTTCCGGCTCGAGCTGCACGATCCGATCTGGGAGACCCTTTACGCCCCGATCGCCGGCGCGGTCGGCTATGTCGCCAGCCGCCTGAACCACCTGCAGTTCCTGACCATCCGTGTCTACCTGTCGCTGGTGTTCCTCGCCCTTGTCGGCCTGCTCTTGGTGCTCGCCGTATGGATCTGATCGGCCAGCTTGCGATCCAGGGCGCGCAGATGCTGCTGGTGCTGGCGCTGGCGCCGCTGCTGACCGGCCTCGTGCGCAAGGTGAAGGCGCGGCTCCTGCGCCGGCGCGGCCCGCCGCTGATCCAGCCCTACCGCGACCTCTATCGCCTCGGCCGCAAGGAGGTGGTGCTGGCCGAGAACGCCTCGTGGCTGTTCCGCGTCGCGCCTTACCTGATATTCGCCGCCACCTGGGTCGCCGCGGCGCTGACGCCGACCTTCGCCACCGGCCTGATGTACTCCTGGTCGGCGGACCTGATCGCGATCATCGCCCTCTTGGGCAGCGCCCGCTTCTTCCAGGCGCTGGCCGCGATGGACGTCGGCACGAGCTTCGGCGGCATCGGCGCCAGCCGCGAGGTGATGATCGCCTCGCTGGCCGAGCCGGCGATGATCATGATCGTATTCTCGCTGGCGCTGCTGGCGGGCTCGACCCAGCTTTCGACGGTCGCGGCCTACATGCTCTCGTCCAACGTCGGCCTGCGGGTCACCCTGGGGCTGGCGCTGGTGGCGCTGATCATGGTCGCGATCGCCGAGAACGGCCGCGTGCCGATCGACAATCCGGCGACCCACCTCGAGCTGACCATGGTCCACGAGGCGATGGTCCTGGAATACTCCGGCCGGCACCTGGCGGTGATCGAGCTCGCCGGCTCGCTGAAGCTGCTGCTCTACGTCTCGCTGATCGCCTGCGTGTTCGTCCCCTGGGGTCTGGCGCCGGTGGGCGTCGGCGCCGCGCCACACCTGATCGGCGTCGCGATCTACCTTGGCAAGCTGGCCGTCGCCGGCGTGCTCCTGGCCCTGTTCGAGACCGCCCTGGCCAAGATGCGGGTGTTCCGCGTGCCGGACTTTCTGGGCGCGGCGCTGATGCTGGGTCTGCTGGGCGCGCTGCTGCTGTTCGTCTCGCGCGGGGGGCTGAAGTGAGCGGCCTCTCGTTCGACGTCGCCCATCTGCTCGCCGGCGGCCTGGTGCTGGCCAGCTTCATGCTGCTCTACCAGGACCGCCTCAGCGCGCTGATCAACATGTTCGCCCTGCACGCGGCCGTGCTTTCGCTGGCGGTGGCCTGGCAGGCGTTCAGCCAACATGCGCCGCAGCTCTACGTGACGGCGGCGGTGGCGCTGACGTTCAAGGCGGTGATCATCCCCACCGCCCTGCACCGGATCATCAAGCGGCTGGGCATCCACCGCGAGATCGAGAACGTGGTCGGCGTCGGGCCGACCATGCTGGCCGGGATCGGCCTGGTGGCGCTGGCGCTGGTGGTGATGCTGCGGGTCACCGCGCCGGGCGACCGGCTGGCCGCCGAGGACCTCGCCTTCGCCCTCTCGGTCGTGCTGCTGGGACTGCTGATGATGGTGACGCGCCGCAACGCGGTGAGCCTCGTCATCGGCTTCATGTCGCTGGAGAACGGCCTCGTTCTGGCCGCGGCCGGCGCGAAAGGCATGCCGCTGGTGGTGGAGATCAGCGTCGCCTTCTCGGTGCTGATCGCCTTCATCGTCATCGGCGTCTTTCTGTTCCGCATCCGCGAGCGGTTCGAGACCGTCGATGTCGATGCGCTCGACCGCTTCCGCGAGGCCCGCAAATGATCGGCGCCGGCTTCAACGCGGTCCACGCGATCCTCGCCATTCCGCTGCTGGCGGCGGCGGGTCTGGCGGCCTCGCCGAACTACCGCGCCAGCGCCAGGATCAACGTGCTGGCGACGTTCCTGACGCTTTGCATGGCCGCCTCGCTGCTGTTCCGCCGGCCGGCGGTCGGGCTCTATCTGCAGGTGGACGACCTCAGCGTCGTCTTCATCGTGCTCAACACCTTCGTCGGCTTCACCGCCAGCCTGTTCAGCGCCAGCTACATCGCCCACGAGATCGAGATCGGCCGGCTGACACCGGCGCGGCTGCGGTTCTACCACGCGATGTACCAGGTGCTGATGTTCGGGATGAACCTCGCGCTGGTGTCGAACAACCTCGGCCTGATGTGGGTGGCGATCGAGCTGGCGACCCTGACCACCGTCGCCATGGTCGGGGTCTACCGCACCCACGAGGCGATCGAGGCGGCGTGGAAGTACTTCATCCTGGGCAGCGTCGGCATCGCGCTGGCGCTGTTCGGCACCATCCTGGTCTATGTCGCGGCCCGGCCGGTGGTCGGCGAGGGCCTGCAGGGCATGGTCTGGACCGTGCTGATGGGCAAGGCCGCCGCCTTCGACCCGGCGCTGCTGAACCTGGCCTTCGTCTTTCTGCTGCTGGGCTATGGCACCAAGGTGGGCCTGGCCCCGTTGCACGCCTGGCTGCCGGACGCCCACGCCGAAGGCCCGACACCGATCTCGGCGGTGCTGTCGGGCCTGCTGCTGAACGTCGCCCTCTACGCCGTGCTGCGCTTCAAGATGCTGCTGGCGGCCAACCCCGCCGCGCTGGCGCCCGGTCCGCTGATGGTGACGATGGGGCTGGTCTCGCTGGTGTTCGCGGCGTTCATGCTCTACCGCCGCCGCGACATAAAGCGGCTGTTCGCCTACTCCTCGATCGAGCACATGGGCGTCATCGTGTTCGCCTTCGGCATGGGCGGGCCGCTCGCCAACTTCGCCGGCCTGCTGCACATGACCATGCACAGCCTGACCAAGTCGGCGATCTTCTTCAGCGTCGGCCACATCGCCCAGGTCAAGGGCAGCCAGAAGATCGCCGACATCACGCGGCCTGACCGTCACCCACCCGGTGCTTGGCTGGACGCTGGTGGCCGGCGTGATCGCGATCGCCGGCCTGCCGCCGTTCGGCATCTTCACGAGCGAGTTCCTGGTCGTCAGTTCGACCTTCGCGCGTCAGCCCTGGCTCGCCATCCCGCTGGTGCTGGGCATCGTCGTCGCCTTCGGCGCGCTGCTGCAGAAGCTGCAGGGGCTGGCGTTCGGCGAGCCCTCGCCCGGCACGGCGCCGGCGCATGCTTCCTACCTCCCGATGTTCGCTCACTTCGGTCTGGTGCTGGCCGCCGGTCTCTACTTTCCGCCCCTGATCACCACCTGGTTCCAGCACGTCGCGGGGCTGCTGGGATGACCGCGGTCAACACGGACGATTGGCTCACGGCGATCGACGCCCTCGCGGAGGAGCGGCTCTCGCTGGTCAGCCTCTGGGGTGAGCCCGGCCGCGTTCACATGGCTGTCTCGAGCGACGAAGCCCCCGCCCCGAAAATCCTGAGCCTCGATTGCCCGGACCGCCGCTATCCGTCGGTGGGCGCGCGCCACGCGCCGGCGATCCGGCTCGAACGCGCGCTGGCCGACCTGCACGGCCTCACCCCCGACGACGCGCTGGACCGGCGGCCCTGGCTGGACCACGGCCGCTGGGGCGAGCCGCATGCGGCTTCTGCGCCCACGCCCTATCCGTTCCTGCCCGCCGAAGGCGAGAGCCTGCACCAGATCGCGGTCGGGCCGGTGCACGCCGGGATCATCGAGCCCGGCCACTTCCGCTTCACCGCCAACGGCGAAACGATCGTGCGGCTGGAGGCGCGGCTCGGCTACCTGCACCGGGGGCTGGGGGCGCGGATGATCGGCCGGACGCCGGTGGAGGCGGCGAGGTTCGCGGCCCGCGCCTGCGGCGACTCCACGGTCGGCTATTCCCTCGCCTTCGCCCGCGCGGTGGAGGCGGCGCTTGGCATAGAGGCGCCCCCGCGCGCCGTCTGGCTGCGCGCACTGATGGCCGAACTCGAGCGCCTGGCCAACCACCTCGGCGACATCGGCGCGATCTGCAACGACGCCTCGTTCAGCCTGATGCAGGCCCATTGCGCGGTGCTGCGCGAGCACGTGCTGCGCGCCAGCGCCGCCGCGTTCGGTCACCGGCTGATGATGGATGCGGTGACGCCCGGCGGCGTCGCAGCCGACCTCGATCCCACCGCTCACCGCCTGCTACGGGACCTCGTCGCCGTGGTCCGCGCCCGCTTCCCGCGGCTGGTCGACCTCTACGACGACACCGCCTCGCTGCAGGATCGCACGGTCGGCGCGGGCGTGCTGACGCCGGAGCTGGCCCGCCGCTTCGCCGCCGGCGGCTACGTCGGCCGGGCGTCGGGCCGAACCTTCGACGCCCGCCGCGCGTCGGCTTACGCGCCCTACGACGCCCTCGCGTTCGACGTCCCGACCCGCGAGGCCGGGGACGTCAACGCCCGGGTCTGGGTGCGCATCGACGAGGTGACGCAGAGCCTTTCGCTGATCGACCAGATTCTGACGCGGGCTGCCGGATGGACCGCCGCGCGCCGAGCTTCCGCATGGATCCGGCGAAGGCGTGGCGCTGGTCGAAGGATTCCGCGGCGACATCCTGGCCTGGGTGCGCTTGGACGCCGGCCGCATCGCCCGCTGTCACCTGCGCGACCCCTCCTGGTTCCAGTGGCCGCTGCTGGAGGCCGCGATCGAGGGCAACATCGTCGCCGACTTCCCGCTCTGCAACAAATCCTTCAACTGCGCCTATGCGGGGGTCGATCTCTGATGTCGATGCCGAAGCTGTTCGCCGAAGCCCTGTTCAGCCCGGCGCTGACCGAGGCCGCCCCCGGCCCCGACGATGCGGCGCTGGCGCAACTGGCCGCACGCCTCGACACCGCCGCGCACCGCCGCCTCGGCCGCAGCCTTTCGATCCGCCAGGTCGACGCCGGCTCCTGCAACGGCTGCGAGCTGGAGATCCACGCTCTGAGCAACGCCTTCTACGACCTCGAGCGCTTCGGCCTGCGCTTCGTCGCCTCGCCGCGCCACGCCGACGTCCTGCTGGTGACCGGCCCGGTGACGCGCAACATGCGCGAGGCGCTGGAGCGCACCCACGTGGCGACGCCGGGACCGAAATGGGTGGTGGCCTGCGGCGACTGCGCCGCCGGGACCGGTCTCTTCAACGGCGGCTACGCCTGCCTGAACGGCGTCGCCGAAGTCGTGCCCGTCGACCTGGCCATCCGCGGCTGCCCGCCAACGCCGACCGCCTTGCTGGCCGGCCTGCTGGCGCTGTTCGAAGACGCGATCGCCGAGTAAGCGCTCAACCCAGCGGCTTGACCAGAAGCAGCGTCGTCAACCCGCTGTTCCATTCCTCGTCCGGATAGCGGCCGGCCTCGACGTAGCCGCGGGCGGCGTAGAACGCCTGGCTGCGCGCGTTGAAAGTGTCGGTCTCCAGCCGCGCCGCGGCGCAGCCCGCGCGCGCCATTTCCGCCTCGGCGTGATCCATCAGCCGTGCGCCGACGCCGCGGCGCGCTTGCCTGGCAAGCACGTGCAGCGCGTGCACGAAGTCGCCCTCCCAGTGCACTAACCCAGCGACCTCACCATCTCGCTCGGCGACCAGGAACTCCAGCCCCTTCTCGCCGACATAGGCCGCCGGCCGATCCTCGTTCAGGAACGCCGCCGCGGCGGTGGCCGTGATGTTCGGCCGCCAGGTGCTCTCGAAAGTGTCATACAGGATAGCCTTCAGCGCCGCGGCGTCGGCCAGCTGGGCAGGGCGGAGACGGATGTCGGCGGTCGACATCACGACAGACTAAGCGCCTTGCGCCACGTTGTCGCCGCGCCAGAAAGTCGACATTGTCCCCGCCGGCGGGGGTGAGCGATGCTTTTGAAAATCCAAGGGCGTTGGCCGTCGCGACCGATGGACGCCCAGTGACGGCTCCGGTCACGCGCACGCTCGGTTTCGCCGATCTTTTCCTCTACGCCGCCTCGGTCGCGCTTTCGATCCGCTGGATCAGCGTCGCGGCGGCGGCCGGGCCTGCGTCGCTGTGGATCTGGGTGCTGGCGGTGGTGGTGTTTTCCGGCCCGCTGATCGTGGCGACGGCGGAGCTGACCGGGCGGTTCCCCGGCGAAGGCGGGGTCTACACCTGGACCGGCGAGACGTTCGGGCCGTTCTGGGGCTTCCTGTGCGGCTGGCTCTACTGGGTCTCGAACCTGCCGTTCTTCTCCGGCGTGCTGGTGTTCATGCTGAATCTCGCCGCCCTGGCGATGGGACCGGCCGGCAAGCCGCTGCTCGACCAGCCCGTGGCTGTTCACCGGCGTCGCGGTCGCGCTCTCGATCCTGGTCGGCGCGGCCCACTACTTCGGCCTCGGGACCGGCAAGTGGCTCTCGAACATCGGCGGCGCCTCCAACTTCGTGCTGGTCGCCCTGCTGGCGGCGACGGCGATCGGGGTCGGCGTGCGCCAGGGCTCAGCGACCGACTTCGTCCACGCCAGCTACCGCCCGCCGCTGGACGCCAGCGGTGCGATCCTCTGGGCGACCATGGTGTTCGGCGTCGCCGGATCGGAGGCGCTGGCGTTCATGCGCAACGACGTGCGCGGCGGCATGCGGACGATCCTGGGCGTCCTGGCGACCGTGGCGCTGGTGCAGATCGCCTTCTACCTGGCCGGCACCGGCTCGATCCTGGCGATCCTGACACCGCAGGCGGCGACACGGCTTTCCGGCCTGCCCGACGCGTTGATCCTGGGGCTGAAGACACTGGGCCTCGGCCCGGCGGCGCCGCTCGTGCTGATCGCCGCCTTCCTTTGCTCGCTGGGCTCCTACAGCGCCTGGTTCGGCGTCGGCGCTCGGCTGCCGTTCGCCGCCGGCATCGACGCCTATCTGCCCGCCGCGTTCGGCCGGCGCGACCCGCGCACCGGCGCGCCGGTGGTCTCGATCGTCGTGCAGACGATCATCGTCGCGGTGATCGTGGTGATTTCGCAGGCAGGCGATACGCTGAAAGTCGCCTATGACTTCCTGGTCGCGATGACCGTGCTCTCCTACACCCTGCCGTTCCTGTTCCTGTTCGCGGTCTTTCTCGCGACCCAGCGACAGGCCGCGCCGGCCGACGCCTGGGCCACGCCCGGCGGACGCGGCGCGGCGCTGGCCATCGGCGCGGTCGGCTTGACGGCGACCATCGTCGCGGTGCTCTGCACGCTCGTTCCAAGTCCCGACGCCAAGGATCAGGTCGGAGAGATGCTGAAACTGGTGATGGCTTCGGGCGTGCTGATCGTCTCGGGGGTCGCGTTCTACGTCGCCGCGAAATGGCGCAGCGCAAGGACCGCGGGATGAGCGCCCGGGCGCGCGCGCCGGCCGCGGCGCAGACTGCCACGCAGAGTCTGCCGGCCTGGCTCTACACCGACCCGGCGTTCTTCGCTCTGGAGCGCGAGCGGCTGTTCCGCCAGACCTGGCAGGTCGTCTGCCATGTGAACGACATTCCCGCCGCCGGCGACTACCAGGCGTTCGACTTTCTGGACGAGCGGGTGGTGACGCTGCGCGGCGAGGACGGCGCCGTGCGCAGCTTCCACAATGTCTGCCGCCACCGCGCCTCGCGGATCGCCGACGGGACCAGCGGCAACTGCGGCCATCGTCTGGTCTGCCCCTACCACGCCTGGAGCTACGGGCTGGATGGGCGCTTGGCCGCGATCCCGCGCTGGCAGGGCTTCGAGGGTCTCAATCTGTCCGAGCACGGCCTGGTCCCGGTCGAGCAGGAGATCTGGCGCGGCTTCGTCTTCGTCCGCTTCGCGCCGGGCGCCCCAAGCGTCGCCGAGATGATGGCGCCCTACGCCGCCGAGATCGACGCGTACGACTTCGAGGCGCTGCAGCCGCGCGGCAAGGTGGTGTTGCGGCCGCGGCCGGTGAACTGGAAGAACGTCGCCGACAACTACGCCGACGGCCTGCACATTCCCGTCGCTCATCCCGGCCTCTCGCGCTTGTTCGCTGGCAGCTACGCCGTGGAGGCCGAAACCTGGGTCGACAAGATGTCGGGCGTCATCACCGACGCGCCGTCGCCGAACTGGTCGGAGCGCGGCTACCAGGGCCTGCTGGACGGCTTCGATCACCTGCCGCCGCCGCTGCGGCGCACCTGGAACTACTACAAGCTCTGGCCGAACCTGGCGTTCGACGTCTATCCGGACCAGGTCGATTTCATGCAGTTCATCCCGGTCACGGCGAGCCAGACCCTGATCCGCGAGATCGCCTACGCGAGGCCCGACGAGCGCCGCGAGACCCGCGCGGCGCGCTATCTCAACTGGCGCATCAACCGCCAGGTCAACGCCGAGGACACGGTGCTGATCGAGCGGGTGCAGGCGGGCATGGCCTCGTCCAGCTACGTCAGCGGCCCGCTCTCGCCCGCCGAGCCGTGCCTCGCCGCCTTCGCCGAGCGGCTGCGCGCCGCGATCCCCGAGGCGGCCCTGCCCCACCCGCCCGAGGCGATCCGTGACGCCTAGGTCGCCTGCATGCCGCAGCCTTGCGCCCCCTCCGTCAGCCCGCTTCGCGGTCTGCCACCTCCCCCGTTCCGCTGCGCTTCACGGTGGAGGAGCAAGGTCGCCGCTCTTCTCCTCCACCGCAAAGCGCAGCGACGCGGGGGAGGTGGATCGGCGCGCGCAGCGCGGCGAGACGGAGGGGGCGCAATGGCCTCAGACGACATCAAGCGTCTGGGTGTTCTGATGGCGCAGCAATCCGACGTCGTGATCATCGGCGGCGGCCACAACGGGCTCGTCTGCGCCTTCTACCTGGCGAGCGCCGGGCTGAAGGTGACGGTGCTGGAGCGGCGTGGCGTCGTCGGCGGCGCGGCGGTGACGGAGGCGTTCCACCCCGGCTTTCGCAACTCCACCGCCAGCTACACGGTCTCGCTGCTGAACCCCAAGGTCATCGCCGACATGGACCTGGCCGCCCATGGCCTGCGGATCGTTCACCGGCGCGCGTCCAACTTCCTGCCCCTGAACGACAAGGACTACCTGATCGTCGGCGAGGGCCGCACGAAGTCGGAGGTCGCCAAGTTCTCCGCAAAGGACGCCGAGCGACTCGACGCCTATGGCGCGCGGCTCGAGGCCATCGCCGATGTCGTCCGACAACTGGTGCTCAAGACGCCGCCGAACGTGGAGATGAGCGGCGGGCTGGCCAGCCTTGTCGAGCTGCTGAAGGGCGTCTCTCTCGGCCGCAGCCTCAGCCGGCTGGACACCACCGCGCGCCGCGACCTGCTGGCGCTGTTCTCACAGTCCGCCGGCGACTGGCTCGACGGCTGGTTCGAGAGCGATCCGATCAAGGCCGCGTTTGGCTTCGACGGGATCGTCGGGACCTACGCCAGCCCCTATTCGCCCGGCACCGCCTACGTGCTGCTGCACCACGTGTTCGGCGAGGTGAACGGCAGGAAGGGCGTCTGGGGCCACGCGATCGGCGGCATGGGCGCGATCACCCAGGCGATGGCGCAGCGCCTGCGCCGCAGCTGGGAGTCGAAATCCGCACCGACGCACCGGTGGCCGAGGTCATCGTCGAGAAGGGCCGCGCGGTCGGCGCCGTCACCGAGGCGGGAGACCGGTTCGACGCCAGGACCATCGTCTCGAACCTCAATCCGAAGCTGCTGTTCCAGAAGATCGTCGACCCGGCCGTGCTGCCGGCCGACTTCAACGAGCGGATCGAGCGCTACCGCTGCGGGTCCGGCACGCTGCGGATGAACGTGGCGCTGTCCGAGCTGCCGCGTTTCACCTGCCTGCCGCAGATGGGCGACCACCTGACCGGCGGCGATCATCATCGCCCCCAGCCTGGCCTACATGGAACGCGCCTACGCCGACGCCCGGGCCAGCGGCTGGTCGAAACAGCCGATCGTGGAGCTGCTGATCCCCTCGACCCTCGACGACAGCCTGGCGCCGCCCGGCCAGCACGTCGCCAGCCTGTTCTGCCAGCACGTCGCGCCGGAGCTGCCGGACGGCCGCTCGTGGGACGACTGCCGCGAGGAAGTGGCCGACCTGATGATCGACACGGTCGATCGCGCCGCGCCCGGCTTCAAGGCCTCGGTGCTCGGGCGGATGACCCTGACCCCGCTCGACCTGGAGCGGACGTTCGGCCTGGTCGGCGGCGACATCATGCACGGCGCGCTGACGCTGGATCAGATGTTCTCCGCCCGCCCGGTGCTCGGCCACGGCCACTACCGCAGCCCGATCGCCGGGCTCTACATGTGCGGCTCGGGAACCCACCCCGGCGGCGGCGTCACCGGCGCGCCCGGCCACAACGCCGCGCGGGAGATTCTGAAGGACCTCGGGCGCCGGCGGCGGCCTGGGGCTTAGCCGATGCGCACCTGCGACGTTGCTGTGATCGGTCTCGGCCTGATGGGCGGCGCCGCGCTCTACGCCCTCGCGCGGCGCGGCGTCGACGCGCTCGGGTTCGACCCCCTGCCCGTCGGTTCGGACCGCGGCTCCTCGCACGGGTCGTGTCGGGTCTACCGTCGCTTCAACTTCGAGAACCCGGCCTACACCGCGCTCAGCGACGAGGCCTTCGCCGCTTGGCGGGCCCTGGAGGCCGCCAGCGGGCGCACGGTGCTGCTGCCGAGCCAGGTGCTGGAAGCCGGCCCCGCCGGCTGCGGCTCGGTCAGGGCCTCCCGCGCCGCCGCCATGGCCGCGGGAGTCACGCCGACGGGCCCGCGCAGCGGCGCCGAGGCCAACGCCGCCTACCCCGCCTTCGACCTGCCGCCCGATTGGGACGTCGTCGTCCACGACAGCGGCGCCATTCTGCTGGCGGAAGCGGCGATGCGGGCCTTTCGCGACGGCGCCGGGGACCGCATCATCCCTGCAGCCGCGCAGCTGACGCCGACGACGGAGGGCATCCGCATCACCGCCGGCGTCCAGGAAGTCCTGGCGCGGCAGGCTATCGTCGCCGCTGGCCCATGGATCGCCGATCTGATCCCTGCGCTCGCCCCGCTGCTCGCGGTCACCCGTCAGACCGTCGGCTGGTTCACACCGGCCAGCCCCGAGCTGGTCGCCCACCCGCAGTTCCCGATCTTCATGCTCGAGGGCCCGCACGGCTTCATCTACGGATTTCCCGATTTCGAAGGCCGCGGCGTCAAGGCCGCCCGGCACGATCACGGCCCGCTCGCCTCGCCCGACGCCTGGGCGCCGTCGCCCACCGACCAGGAACTGGCCGCGACCCGCGAAACCCTGGCCAGGTTCATTCCAGGCGCCGCGGGCCCGGTCACGGACCGCGACGTCTGCCTCTACACCAACACGCTTCCCGCCGACGCCCGGCCAGACACCGGCGAAGAGTTCATCATCGACCGACTGCCGCACGACCCGCGCATCATCGCCGCCTCCGCCTGCTCGGGCCACGGCGCCAAGTTCGCCAGCGCGATCGGCGAGATGCTCGCATCACTCGCGCTCGATCCGGCCTTCAAGGCGGATCCGGCGTTTCGCCTCGACAGGTATTCGGCCTTCCGGCCACGGGTCGATTTGCGGTGAATCAAGGCGCCGCAGGTTCGCGGGACGCAACTTGGCAAGGGGTCGATCCCATGTCGACCTTTCCGGCCAGGAGGCCAAGATATGCCGAATTCGCCGTCCACCGCCACTTCGCCCAAGACCGGCGCCAAACCAAGAGCGATCGTGCCGCCGATCACCTCGCCCAAAATCGAGGCCATCGCTGGCAGGGCCGTCGCGCATCCGGAGAAGCTGACCAAGAGCGAGATCGCCGAACTGGGGGCTTCGGTTCTGCGCCACATCGAGCCGCGCAAGGGCGGCAAGGCCTGACTTCACGGTGACCTGCGGTCGTCGCGGGTGAGGCCTGACGGAGGTTCAGGCGTGAGACCCGTACGGTTCGACCTCTTGCCGCGCCATCGCCCGCTGGAACCCTGGCCGCTCCATCAGCCTCTCCAGGTAGGCGCGGCAGTTGGGCTTGTAGCGCGCGTCGAGGCCGAGGGTCTGGCCGAGGAACAGGGCGAAGTGGACGGCGATGTCGGCGATGGTGAAGCGGCCGGCGCAGAGGAACTCGCGCGTCTCCAGCGCCTCCTCGACGCAGCGCAGCCGCGAGAGGTACCAGATCGAGTAGTCCTCCACCGCCTGCGGCAGCCGGCGCTCCTTCGGCTCGAGCCGCGAGTAGCGCAGCACGATCGTCTGCGGGAAGGTGAGAGTCGCGTCGCTGCGGTAGAGCCAGTTCAGATATTCGCCGTAGGCCGGCTCGCTGGGGTCGACCCGCAGCGGGTTCGGCGCATGGCGGTCGGCCAGGTAGTGGCAGATGCCGGTCGACTCCGTCATCGTCAGGCCACCTTCGACGAAGGTCGGCACGGTGCCGAGCGGATTGATCGTGAGGTAGCCCGGATAGCCGGCCCGCGGCGGAAACGGCATGTTGACCAGCTCGTAGTCCAGACCCAGCTCCTCCAGCGTCCACAGCGGGCGTAGCGAGCGGGCGTTGTGGCAGTGATAGAGCTGCATGGTTCGAGGCGCCTCCCGCTGACCTGTGTGCTCACATTCCGAAATCCCGGGTCAAGCGGCGCCGACGGTCTCGCGGCACGCGGTCGCGGGTGACGCCACGGCTGCGTTTGCGTGGGCGAGCGCAAAGGCTATGTATCGCCCTCGCAATACGAAGGCGCGCAGATGGACCTCGACTTCTCCCCCGAAGACCTGGCGTTTCAGGCCGAGGCCCGCCGGTTCCTGGCCGAGTCCTACCCCAAGGCGCTGCGCGACAAGCAGGACCGCGGCGAGGAACTGGGTAAGGAAGACCATCTGTCCTGGCACCGCATCCTGGCCAGGAAGGGCTGGATCGCCCCGTCGTGGCCGAAGCAGTACGGCGGGACCGACTGGACGCCGTCGCAGAAATACATCTGGTCGGAGGAGCAGGCGCGCGCCGACACGCTGGCGATCATGCCGTTCGGCGTCAGCATGCTGGCGCCCGTGCTCTACACCTTTGGCAGCGAGGCCCAGCGGCAGCGGTTCCTGCCCGGCATCTACAGCGGCGAGGTCTGGTGGTGCCAGGGCTATTCCGAGCCGGGGTCCGGCTCCGACCTGGCCTCGCTGAGGACCCGCGCCGAACGCATCACCGGCGACGACGGCAAGGAATACTATCTGGTCAACGGTCAGAAGACCTGGACCACCATGGCGCAGTACGCGGACTGGGGCTTCTTCCTGGTTCGCACCGATCCGACGGCCAAGCCGCAGGCCGGCATCAGCTTCCTGCTGATCGACATGAAGAGCCCGGGCGTCACTGTCCGCCCGATCATCACCCTGGAGGGCGGCCACGAGGTCAACGACGTCTTCCTCGACAACGTCAAGGTGCCGGTCGAGAACCGCATCCACGAAGAGAACCAGGGCTGGACCTGCGCCAAGGCCCTCTTGCAGCACGAGCGCTCCGGCATCGCCGGGGTCGCCCGGTCCAAGCGCGCGCTGGAGCGGCTGCGCGGCATGGCCGCCACCGAGCGCAGCGACGCGGGCGGCCCGCTGATCGGAGACGCGTTCTACCGCCGCAAGCTGGCCGACTTAGAAATCGACCTGACCGCGCTGGAGTTCACCGAGCTGCGCACGCTCGCCGGCGAGACGTCCGGACAGGGGCCGGGGCCGGAGTCCTCCATCCTCAAGATCCGTGGCACCGAGATCCAGCAGCGGCTCAACGAGCTGGCGCTGGAGGCGGCCGGCCACTACGGCGCGCCGTTCCTGCGCGACGCGCCACACAACCTCGGGCCCATCGGTCCCGACCATGCCCGCAGCCTCGCGGGCGAGTACTTCAATGGCCGCAAGACCTCGATCTACGGCGGCTCCAACGAGATCCAGCGCAACATCATCGCCAAGATGGTCTTGGGCCTCTGAAAGCGAGCTCATGAACTTCAGTTTCACCGAAGAACAGTCCCTGCTCCGCGACAGCCTCGCCGCATACCTCGGCGACCACTACGACTTCGAGACCCGGCGCGGCGTGCTGAAATCCGACTCGGGGTGGCGGCCGGAGGTCTGGAAGGCCTTCGCGCAGGACCTCGGCATCCTGGGCGCATCACTGCCGGAGGATCTCGGCGGCCTCGGCGGCGGCCCGACCGAGACCATGGTGATCATGGAACAGCTGGGCGCGGCGCTGGTGGTCGAGCCTTACCTGGGCACGGTGGTGATCGGCGGCGGATTCCTCACCCGCACCGACCATCCGGCGAAATCCGAGCTGCTGGGCAAGATCGTCGCCGGCGAGGCGATCTTCGCCTTCGCCGCGGCCGAGCCGCAGGGCCGCTACAACTGGGCCGACCTAACCACCACCGCGCGCAAGGATGGCGGCGGCTGGGTGCTGAACGGCCACAAGGCGGTGGTCAGCGGCGCGCCCTGGGCGGACCAGCTGATCGTCACCGCCCGCACCGGCGGCGCCCAGCGCGACGCCGGCGGCGTCTCGGTGTTCCTGGTCGACAAGTCGGCGCCGGGGGTCACCACGCGCGACTACCCGACGGTGGACGGCTCGCGCGCGTCGGAGGTTCTGTTCGAGAACGTCTCGCTCGGCGCCGACGCCCTCCTCGGCGGCGAAGGCGCGGGGCTGCCGCTGGTGGAAACGGTGGTCGACGAGGCGACGGTGGCGGTCTGCGGCGAGGCCTGCGGCGTGCTGCGCCGCCTGCACGAGGGCACGCTGGAGTACACCAAGCAGCGCAAGCAGTTCGGCCAGCCGATCAGCCAGTTCCAGGTGCTGCAGCATCGCATGGTCGACATGTTCATCGAGCTCGAGCAGTCGATCTCGATGACCTACATGGCGGTGATCAAGCTTTCGGAGAGCGACCCCGTGGCGCGGGCGAAGGCGGTGTCCGCCGCCAAGGTGCAGATCGGCCGCGCCTGCCGCTTCGTCGGCCAGAACGCGATCCAGCTGCACGGCGGCATGGGCATGACCGACGAGATGGCGATCGGCCACTACTTCAAGCGCGCCACCATGATCGAGCGCCAGTTCGGCAGCACCGACCACCACCTGGCGCGCTACGAAGCGCTGAGCTTCCCGGCGGCGGCCTGATCGGCCAGGCGGGCCAGCCCGCCGGGCGTTGAACCCGAGGCCGGCCGCGAGGCGCAGCCCGTGTCCCGGCTTGCTTCAACCGCAGCGGACTGTATGGGGAAAGCCCAGCGGTCGGCTGGGATCGTCGCCGGATGTGCATAAGGGGATGCGGCGCTTGCGCGAATGCGGGCCGCGATGCGGTTGTTCCGCTGGTACTCAGTGCGCGCCGCGAAGGCGCGGCGAGGCTTCCGGCGCGCGTGGCTTTGGCCGGGCCGTAGCGCTCGCGGGCCTGTTGCTCGCCGCCTGCAGCGGACGAAGTCCCAGTGAGCGGCCGCCGCCCACCGTGGGCGTGGTGACGGTCGAGCCGCAAGCGGTCACCATCACCACCGAGCTGCCCGGACGCACCGCGCCCTTCGAGATCGCCGACGTGCGCCCGCAGGTGGGCGGCATCATCCAGGCCCGCCTGTTCACCGAGGGCTCGATCGTGCAGCGCCGGGCAGGTGCTCTACCGGATCGACCCGGCGCCGTTTCGGGCCGCCTATGACCAGGCCGGCGCCCAGCTCGCGAACGCCGAGGCCAACCTCACCACGACGCGGCTGAAGGCGGAACGCCTGGCCAGCCTGGTGAAGCTCAAGTCCGTCGCCGCTGCAGGACGACGACGACGCCGAGGCCGCGTTCAAGCAGGCCCAGGCCACGGTGCAGCAGGACCGCGCCGCCCTCGAGGCCGCCCGGATCAACCTGAGCGTACACCCGCGTCACGGCGCCGATCAGCGGCAGGATCGGCATCTCGACCGTCACCAAGGGCGCGCTGGTCACCGCCAACCAGGCGGCCGCGCTCGACACCATCCAACGGCTCGACCCGATCTACGTCGACGTCACCCAGTCGGTCGCACAGGTCGTGGCGCTGCGCCGGCAGATCGCCCAGGGCCAGACTCACCGCCGGCCGGCCGCCGAGGCGCACCTCACCCTCGACGACGGCGCGGCCTATCCGCTTGCCGGCCAGCTGCAGCTCACCGACATCACCGTCGACCCGGCGACCGACGCGGTCACCCTGCGCGCGGTGTTTCCCAATCCGTCGGGCGTGCTGCTGCCTGGCATGTTCGTGCGCGCGACGATCGTCGAGGGCGTCAATCCGGCCGGCCTGCTCGCGCCGGAAGCAGGGCGTCAGCCACGACCAGAAGGGCCGGCCCACGGCGCTGGTCGTCAACGCAAAGGGCGTGGTCGAGCAGCGCCAGCTTCAAGTCGAGGGGACGGTCGCGAACAAGTGGCTGGTCACGGCGGGGCTCAATCGCCGGCGACCGGCGTGATCGTCGAGGGAAGCCAGTCGGTGGAGCCCGGCGCGCACGGTCCGCGCCGTCGCCGCCGACAACGTGCAATAGGGCGCGGGGCCTTGCTGTCACGCTTCTTCATCGAGCGGCCGATCTTCGCGACCGTGATCGCGATCGTGATCATGGTGGCCGGCGCGCTGGCCATCCGCACGCTGCCGATCGAGCAGTATCCGACGATCGCGCCGCCCTCGGTCGGCATTTTCACCAACTATCCGGGCGCCTCGGCGGCGACCGTCGAGACCTCGGTCACCCAGGTCATCGAGCAGCAGCTCACCGGCCTCGACCACCTGCTCTACTTCTCGTCGATCGAGCAGCTCGGACGGCGGCGCGCAGATCCAGGTGACGTTCGCGCCGGGGACCAATCCCGACATCGCCCAGGTGCAGGTGCAGAACAAGCTGCAGTCGGCGCTGCCGCTGCTGCCGGCGCAGGTGACCCAGGAGGGCATCGGCGTCGCCAAGGCGCAGGGCGATTTCCTGATGGTCGTCGCCCTCTACGACACCACCGGGCGCTACAGCTCGATCGACATCGCCGACTACCTCAGAAGCTATCTCGTCGACCCGCTGGCGCGGATCAACGGCGTCGGCAACGTGCGGGTGTTCGGCGGCCAGTACGCGATCCGCATCTGGCTCGATCCCTACAAGCTGCAGGCATACGGCCTGATGCCGTCGGACGTGCGAAGCGCCGTGCTGGCGCAGAACGTCCAGGTGACCGGCGGCGAGGTCGGCGGACTGCCCTCGCCGCCTGGGCAGGAGCTGAACGCGACCGTCACCGCCCAGTCGCTGCTGACCAGCCCCGACCAGTTCAAGGCGATCATCCTGAAGACCCGGCCGGACGGATCGATCGTGCGGCTCGTCGGACGTCGCGCGGGTCGAGCTCGGCGCGGACGACTACTCGTCCACCACGCGCCTGAACGGGCTGCCCGCCGGCGGCGTCGCGATCCAGCTCTCGCCGGGCGCCAACGCGCTGACCACCGCCGACCTCGTCAAGCAGAAGGGGACGCAGCTCGCCGCCAGCTTGCCCCCCGGCCTGAAGCTCAGCTTTCCGGTGGACTCGACCACCTTCATCAAGCTCTCGATCGAACAGGTGGTGGTGACCCTGATCGAGGCGATCGTCCTCGTGGTGGCGGTGATGTTCCTGTTCCTGCAGGACTGGCGCGTCACCCTGATCCCGGCGGTCGCGGTGCCGGTGGTGCTGCTGGGCACCTTCGGCATCCTCGCGGCCTTCGGCTACTCGATCAACACCCTGACCATGTTCGCCATGGTGCTGGCCATCGGCCTGCTGGTCGACGACGCCATCGTGGTGGTCGAGAACGTCGAGCGGATCATGAGCGAGGAGGGCCTGCCGCCGAAGGAGGCGACCATCCGCTCGATGAACGAGATCACCGGCGCGCTGGTCGGCGTCGCGCTGGTGCTGGCGGCGGTGTTCCTGCCGATGGCCTTCATCGGCGGCTCGACCGGGGTGATCTACCGCCAGTTCTCGGTCACCATCGTCTCGGCCATGGGCCTGTCGATCCTGGTGGCCCTGGTCCTGACGCCGGCGCTCTGCGCCACGCTGCTGAAGCCGGTCGAGAAGGGCCACCGCGCGCACGCCCGCGGTTTCTTCGGCTGGTTCAACCGCACCTTCGCCGCCACCGGTGACGCGCTACCAGGCGACGCTCGGACGGGTGATCGGCCGCCCGCTGCCGGCGCTGATCGTCTACGGCGTGCTGGTCGCCGCTCTGGCCCTGCTGTTCGTGCGGCTGCCGACCGCCTTCCTGCCGATCGAGGACCAGGGCTCGATGATCGGGCTCTACACCCTGCCGGTCGGCGCGACCCAGTCCCGCACCATCGCCGTCGGCAAGCAGATCGAGCACTACCTGCTGACCAGAGGAGCAGAAGAACATCGAGGCGCTGTTCACGGTCGCCGGCTTCAATTTCGCCGGCAACGGGCAGAACCTCGGCCAGGCCTTCATCCACCTCAGCGACTGGAAGGACCGGCCGGGGCCTGAAAACAGCGCCCAGGGGATCGCCCAGCCGCGCCACCCAGGCGCTTTCGCAGGAAGTCCACGACGGCCAGGTGTTCCTGCTGGTGCCGCCGGCGGTGCCGGGTCTCGGGCAGTCCTCCGGCTTCGACCTGCAGCTGGAGGACCGCGGCGGGCTCGGCCACGACGGCGCTGGCCGCGGCCCAGAACCAGCTGCTGCAGCTGGCCGGCAAGGATCCAATCCTTTCCGGCGTGCGGGCGAACAACCAGCCCGACACGCCGCAGCTGCACCTCGACATCGACCAGACCAAGGCGACCGCCCTAGGTCTGGATCTCGGGGCCATCGACGACACCTTCGCCACCGCCTGGGGCGGGGAGTTCCTCAACAACTTCGTCGACCGCGGCCGGGTGAAGCGGGTGTTCCTGCAGGGCGACGCGCCGTTCCGCTCGCGGCCGGAGGACGTCGGCGACTGGTACGTGCGCGGATCGTCCGGCGCGATGGCGCCGTTCTCGGCCTTCGCCACCACGCAACTGGACGGTCGGCCCCGCGCAGCTCGGCCGCTTCAACGGCGTGCCCGCGCTGGAAGTCCAGGGCCAGTCGGCGCCCGGCCAGAGCTCCGGCGCGGCGATGCGCGAGATGGAGAAGCTGATCGGCCAGCTGCCGCACGGCGTCGGCTACGAGTGGACCGGGCTTTCCTACCAGGAGCTGCTGTCGGGCTCGCAGGCGCCGTTCCTGTACGGGCTCTCGATCCTGGTCGTGTTCCTGTGCCTGGCCGCGCTCTACGAGAGCTGGTCGATCCCGCTGTCGGTGATCCTGGTGGTGCCGCTGGGCGTGCTCGGCGCCGTGCTGGCCGCGACGCTGCGCGGCTTCTACAACGACGTCTATTTCCAGGTCGGCCTGCTGACCACGATCGGGCTTTCGGCCAAGAACGCGATCCTGATCGTGCAGTTCGCCGACGTGGCCGAGAAGCGCGGCGCCGATCCGCGCGAGGCGGCGATGACGGCCGCGCGCCTGCGCCTGCGGCCGATCCTGATGACCTCGCTGGCGTTCATGGCCGGCGTCTTCCCGCTCGCCATCGCCACCGGCGCCGGCGCGGCCAGCCAGCACGACATCGGCACCGGCGTCGTCGGCGGCATGCTGGCGGCGACGGTCATGGCGATCTTCTTCGTGCCGCTGTTCTTCGTCGGCGTGCGCCGCTGGACGGCGGCGCGCAGGCGACGGGCCGCGCCCGGCGGCGTCCTGAACCCTTCCCCCGCCTGCGGGGGAAAACGGCGAGCCGCGCGCAGCGCGCTTCGCCGACGGGGGAACGGCCCTCTGGAGACACCTCCCATCGGCGACGCGTTGCTGCGCAACGACGCGCCGCTTTCCCCCAGAGGGGGAAGGGTTCGCCGCCCTAAAGCCCCAGCACCGCCTTGGCCATGATGTTGCGCTGGATCTCGTTGGTGCCGGCGTAGATCGAGCCGGCGCGGTCGTTCAGGTACTTGGCGGTGACGGTGTAGGCGCTAGCCGGGCCGACCGCCGCGCCGTCGTTCGGGGGCACGAACCCTGGCGTCGGCCCTCCCGGCGCGGTCGCGTGCGGCTGGTAAGGCGCGGCGTAAAGCCCGGCGGCGGTCACCGCGATCTCGGTCAGGCGCTGGCTCAGCTCGGTGCCGACGGTCTTCAGCAGCGACGATTCCGGACCGGGCGCCTGGCCGACCGACAGCTTCGACATCAGCCGCAGCTCGGTCGCCTCGATCGCGGCGATCTCGATCTCGGCCTGGCTGAGCTGCGACGCAAGCGCCCGGCGTTCCGGCTCGTCGGCGATCGCGGCGAGCATCTTTGCGATCCGCGCCGCCCGCATCTTCAGCCCGGGCGCGCTGACCCCGCCGCCGCGCTCGAACTGCATCAGGTATTTGGCGACCGTCCACCCCTCCCCGACCGGCCCGACCGCGTTGGCCTTCGGCACGCGCACGTCGGTGAAGAACACGTGGTTCTGGATGTGCTCGCCGGAGAGCGAGATGATCGGCTGCACCTCGACGCCCGGCGTCGTCATGTCGATCAAGAGGAAGGTGATGCCGCGCTGCGGGATCGCCTCCTTCGAGGTGCGCACCAGGCAGAAGATCCAGTTCGCGACATTGGCGTGGGTGGTCCATAGCTTGTGGCCGTTGCAGACGAAGTCGTCGCCGTCGCTGGCCGCGCTCATCTGCAGCGAGGCCAGGTCCGAGCCCGAGCCCGGCTCGGAGTAGCCCTGGCACCAGAAGTGCTCGCCCGACAGCATCCGCGGCAGGTAGTGCGCCTTCTGCGCCGGCGTGCCGTGGCCGATCAGCACCGGCCCGCACATGCCGATCCCCATCGGCGACAGCCCCGGCGCACCGGCGTTGGCGCACTCGGTGGCGAAGATGAAGCGCTGCACTGTCGACCAGCCGCAGCCGCCGTACTCGACCGGCCAGGCCGGCGCCGCCCAGCCGCGGGCGTGCAGGATCGCCTGCCAGGCCATCGCGGTCTCGCGGTCGGCGTAGACGCTGGTCATCCGCGAGGCGACGCGTCGCAGCTCGGGGGTCAGGTGCTCGTCGAGGAAGCTCCGCACCAGCGTCTGGAACTGCAGGTCCTCGTCGCTCCAGGTCAGGTCCAAGCGGGATTCTCCATGCGAGCGATCGGCGCCGCGAGCGGCTGGAGGGCCAGCTAGCCGAGGTGTGCGGTGCGTAAGTCAACGCTCGGCGATGTCCGCTTCGGGCGCGACGCCAATGACCCGTTCGACCCATCTGAGACATTGGGAAGGTTCTCGGCGACCAGCGTTATCCGTCTACCCGTCCGGAAATCAATTTGTCCGGAAACTCAAGTCGTCACCGGCCAGCCCGGACAGGGTCGCCGGGTCCGAGCAATCATCGGAAGGCGGACAAGCCGCGATAACGGCTCTGCGGCAAGAGCGGCCGTTGGGTGTCCGCCGCTCAGGCGCTCCAGGCGTGCGTGCGAACCACCTACTGACACTTTCTTGGGGGTGCGTATCGTACCGCTGAACCCCGCACCGGGCTGATGCTATGACTCCTGTCGCTCTCGGATTCCGCGCCGGCCGCGGCGGCAGCGTGGTGGTTGGCGTCGCTGTTGACCGGCCACTGCCGCGGGTGGTGGTGTCCGCGTTCCTAGCCACCGCGGCCGAGGGCGACCGCCTGGCGTTTGAGCCATACCAGGTCGCCTACGAGATGCCCCGCGCCGAAGGCGGCGGACCGACGGCGGACGCCGCCGCCGCCGTCGCCGAGGGGCGCCGACGCCAGGCGGCGCTCGCGTCGACCGCGCTCGCCGGCCTGTTGGAAGGGCTGGGCAGCGAGGGGTTCCGGCCGGCCGTCGCCGCGCTTCTCATCAACCGAGCCGGCTGGATGACTGACCGGCTCGAGCACTGCCTGTCCGCACCCGCACACCCGCCTGTGGCCGAGGGGTTGGCCGTGCGCGTCGCCCTGCGCGCCGCCTTCGCCGGCGCCGGCCTCGATATCGTCGAGATGGACGAGAAGTCCCTGCGCGAGTTGGCGACGCTCAAGTTGCCGCTCACCCCGGGTCAAATCGACTTCCAGCTGAACGCCTTGGGCGCGACCGCCGGTCGCCCTTGGCGCAAGGAGCAGAAAACGGCGTGCCTCGCAGCGTGGGTTGCGACAGCAGGCTTCTGATGCCCACTCCCGACGATGTGCGCCGCCTCGCCCTGGCCATGCCCGAGGCCTATGAGGACACCCACCGCCGCAAGCCGGCCTTCCGCGTGAACAAGCGCATCTTCGCCATGCTGGGCATCGAGGACCCCGCCGGCTCGCCAGGCTTCTTCGCGCCCCTTTCCGGCGCGCGGCCGGTGGCGAGCCTCACCGTCGATCGCGAAGATCAGCTCAACTTCGCCGCCGCCTACCCGCAAGCCTTCGAGCCCGCGGGTTCGCACGGCTTCAGCTACGTCTGGCTGGACGCAATCGAACCTGACGTCCTGGCGCTGCTGATCCGCATGTCCTGGGCAAAACTCGCGCCCAAACGGCTCGCACTGTCGCGAAGCGACTGAAGGATTGGCGGCCCTGTAAGACGGCCGGCCGCCCCCGTTTGGCGCCGTAGTCTGGCCTGCGCGCTCCAGCTGTGGGAGCGCGCCCCTACGCCCGCCGGCTGACCGCGAAGTCGGCCAGCGACGCGAGCGCCTCGCGCCATTCGCTGGCGGGGAACGCTTCCAGCGCCGCCTTGGCGGTGTCGGCATAGTCGCCGGCGAGGTCGAGGGTGGCGTCGAGGGCGCCGGTGCCGATCACCAGTTCGCGGGCGCGGCGGAAGTCGGGCTCGCCCTGCTCCTTGCGGCCGATCACCCGCTCCCAGAAATCGGCCTCCCGGGCGCCGGAGCGAGAGATCGCCAGGATCAGCGGCAGGGTGGCCTTGCCCTCCCGGAAATCGTCGCCGGCGTTCTTGCCAAGGGTCTCGGCCGAGCCGGCGTAGTCGAGCGCGTCGTCGGCGAGCTGGAACGCCAGGCCCAGGCTCTGGCCGTAGTCGCGCAGCGCCCGCGAGCGCAGCGCATCGGCGCCGGCGGACACCGCGCCGGCTTCGGCGGCGGCGGCGAACAGCTCGGCGGTCTTGGCGCCGATGATCTCCAGGTAGATCGCCTGCGAGAGCCGCAGGTCGTGCGAGCGGGTCAGTTGAAGCACTTCGCCTTCGGCGATGACGCGGGACGCACGGGCCAGGATCTCCAGCGCCTGCAGCGAGCCGGTCTCGACCATCAGTTCGAAGGCGCGGGCGAACAGGAAGTCGCCAACCAGCACGCTGGACGGCGCGCCCCAGATCAGGTGGGCGGCGACCTTGCCGCGGCGCAGCTGCGAGGAATCGACCACGTCGTCATGCAAGAGCGTGGCGGTGTGGATGAACTCGACCGCGGCGGCCAGCTTCAGCGCCGCATCGCCCTTGCCGCCGGCCAGCCGCGCGGCGCCGACCGTCAATAGCGGCCGCAGACGCTTGCCGCCGGCGGAAATCAGATGCTCGGCCAGCAGCGGGATCACGCTGACCGGGCTCTGCATGCGGGCAAGGATCAGCGCATCGACGCCGTCCATGTCCTGCCGGGAGAGCCGGACGAGGCGGTCGACGGAGCCGGCCGGCCGGACGATGGCCGCTTTGACTGCGTCCAAGACTTGCTCCTACCAGCGCCGCCCCGGCTGCTCACCGTTGCGAACCGACAATGGGTGCGGGATAGGGGTGCGTCAAGGCGAGCACAAGGCTCCGGGTTCCCGCGATGGACGAAACGCCGACGCCCGTCACCGAAGATCGTATCCTCGGCGGAAAGGTCACACTGCGCCAGCCGGCCAAGGGGTACCGCGCCGGGCTCGACGCGGCGCTGCTGGCCGCCGCCTGCGACGCCCGGGCGGGCGAGGCGGTGATCGACGCCGGCTGCGGGGTCGGCGCGGTGATGCTGGCGGCGGCGGTGCGCCGGCCAGGCGTTCGTTTCGTCGGCGTCGAGCGCGATCCAGCGGCGCTGGACCTGGCGCTGGCCAACATCGCCGCCAACGGCCTGGCGGACCGCGCCCAGGCGCAGGCCGGCGACGTCGGCGCGCCCGGCGCCCGCTGCGCCACTCGCTTCGACGCCGCGCTCAGCAACCCGCCGTTCTTCGACGACCGGACGTCGCTGCGCGGTCCCCATCCGGCCAAGGAAGCCGCCTTCATCGCCGAGGCCGGGCTGGCCGCCTGGACCGGCTACCTGCTCCGCGCCGTCCGCGACGGCGGGAGCATCACCGTGATCCACCGCGCCGACCGCCTGGCCGACCTGCTGGCCCTGCTGGGCGCCAAGGCCGGGTCGTTCCAGGTGCGGCCGATCCATCCGCATGCGGACGAGCCTGCCGGCCGGGTGCTGGTCCGCGCGGTGCGAGGCGGGCGCGCGCCGCTGCGGCTGTTGCCGGCGCTGGTGCTGCATCAGCGCGGCGGGGCCAAGCATACGGCCGAGGCCGAGGCGATCCTGCGCGGCGAGGCGGATCTGCCGTGGCTCTGACCACCCACGTCGCCCTGTTGCGCGCGGTCAACGTCGGCGGCCGCGGCAAGGTCGCGATGGCCGACCTCAGGGCGCTGGCCGGCGACCTCGGCTTCGAGGCGCCGCGAACCCTGCTGCAGAGCGGCAACCTGGTGTTCCGCAGCGCGCCGACCGGCGCCGAGCTCGAAGCGCTGCTCGAACGCGAGTCGGCGAAGCGGCTCGGTCTCGCCACCGACTTCCTGGTCCGCACCGCCGATCAGTGGGCGCGGATTGTCGCCGCCAACCCATTTGCGGCGATGGCGCAGGACGATCCCAGCCACCTGGTGGTGATGCCGCTGAAGGCGCCGCCCGACGCCGTCGGCCTCGAGGCCCTGCGCGCCTGGCTCCCAGGTCGCGAGGCGATCGAGGCGACTGGCCGCGAGCTTTACATCACCTATCCGGACGGAATCGGGCACTTCGAAGCTGACCATCGCCGTCATCGAGCGGCGCCTGAAGACCCGCGGCACCGCGCGCAACTGGAACACGGCGACGAAGCTCGCCGACCTGGCGGCCGGCCGCTAGCGCCGCCTCTCCGTTGACGCCCGACACGGGTCAGGCCACGGTCGCGCCGATGGCGGCGATCGAGCTCGAGCTGGAGACGCACCGGGCGCGGCCGACGCACGGGGAGCTGACGGTTCAGTCCATCGCCGCCGCGGTGATCGTCGCCGCGATCATGGGCGCGGCCTACCCCTACATGGTGCTGAAGCTGGGGTTCGGGCCCAATGTCTCGATCGTCTCGGCCTTTTTCGGCTACCTGATCCTCAGCGTCATCGCTCGGGGGCGCTACGACCGGTTTCAGAACAACATCGTCCAGACCTGTGGCACGTCGGCGGCGCAGACGGCGTTCATGTGCGGCATCCTGGCGACGTTCGAGATTCTGCGGGCTGATAACCCCGCGCACTTCACGCTGAACCCGACCCCGCTGCAGACCTTCGTCTGGCTGACCTGCGCCTCGCTGCTGGGCGTGGTGCTCTCGGCGCCGATGCGCCGCCACTTCATCGTCGACCAGAAGCTGCCGTTCCCGGACGGGATGGCGGCGGCCGAGACGCTGCTGGTGCTGGATCCGCCGCGCGACGCGCCGGCCGAAGAGCGCGGCGTCGCCCGCAACGCGGCGATGGTGATGGGCGTCTGCCTGCTGGCCTCGGCCGCGCTGATGCTGGTGCGCAACGATTCAAACCTGCTGAACCTGGCGCCCGCCGGCTGGGACACCGGCGCGCTCACCTTGGGCGCGGCGGGGGCCGGGTTCACGGTCGCGGCCATGGGCGTCGGCGTCGGCTACAGCCTGCTTAGCCTCGGCAGCGGCATGATCGTGGGCCTCAGGATCAACGCCTGGATGATCCTGGGCTGCGCGCTGGGCTGGATCCTGACGCCGCTGCTGCTGATCCAGAATCACATCCTGCCCGACCACCCTGCCCGCAGCCAAGTGCTGCAATGGGTGCTCTGGCCGGGACTCGGCATGATGGTCGCGGGGGGCATGACGACGCTGGTGATGCGCTGGCGGATGCTGGCGCGGGCGTTCGCCGGACTGCTCGACGCCAGCGGCGAGGACGTCCCGCTGGGCTGGATCGCCGGCGCAGCCGCTCTTCTCGCTATTGCGCTTTGCGTCATTCAGCAGCTGTTCTTCGGCCTGCCGGTGTGGATGAGCGCGATCGCCATCGTGCTTTCGATCCCGCTGATGCTTGTCGGCCTCAGGGCCCTCGGCGAGACCAACTGGGGGCCGATCGGGGCGCTCTCGAACCTGATGCAGGCGCTGTTCGCCGGAATCGCGCCGGGCAGCCTGGCCGGCAACGTCGTGCCGTCCGGCGTCGCCGGTACGATCGCCGTCACCTCCGAAGGCCTGATGCAGGACTATCGCACCGGCTACCTGATCGGCTCGTCGCCGCGGGCGATGTTCATCGCCCAGATCATCGGCGCGCCGATCGGCGCGGCGGCGTTGGCCTTCACCTATCCGCTGCTGGTCAAGACCTACGGCCTGATCGGTGACCACGCGCAGCTCGCCGCACCGGGCTCGCGCCGCACCGCCGCGTTCGCCGAACTGCTCGCCTCCGGGGTCGACAAGCTGCCGCCCTCGGCGCTCTGGGCCGGGCTCGCGGCGTCGGCCCTCGGCTGCCTGTTCGCGGCGATGGAGGTGAACGACCGGGTAAGGCGCTGGACGCCGTCGCCGGTGGCGCTGAGCCTTGGCCTGCTGCTGCCGTTTTCCTCGATCTCGACGATGTTCATTGGCGCCGTCGTCGCCGCGGTCTGGCTGGCGCGCCACCCCACGAGCGCCGCGCGCTACATGATCGCCGTCGCCTCGGGCTTCATCGCCGGCGAAGCCATGCTCGCGGTGGTCGCTCCGCTGCTGATCGCGCTCGGCGTCAGTCCAGCCAAGTAGGCCCCGCCACGCCGTCGGCTGGGCCGCCTTGACCCTGGACTGAACATCCGTTCATTATAGGCCATGCGCCAGCGCGACGAGACCAAGGCCCAGGACATCCTGGCGGCGACCCTGGCGGAGGTCCAGGCGGTCGGCCTAGCGGGACTGTCGATCGAGGCGGTGGCGCGCCGGGCCGGCGTCGCGACCGGCACCATCTACATCTACTTCCGGAACAAGGAGGCGCTGCTCGAGGCGCTCTACCTGCACGCCAAGGCCCGCTTCGCCGGCTTCCTGCTGCGCGACGAAGGACAGCCGATCCGCGCCGCCTTCTCGGCCCTGGTCCGCGGTTACATGGACTATGTCATTCAATATCAAGCGGAACTGGTGTTCATGACGCAGATCGCCAACTCGCCCTACCTCACTGACCAGACCCGCGAGACCGCGGCGCTGGGCGCCCGGTCGATCCGCGAGGTGCTCGAGCGAGGCAAGGCCGAGGGCCTTCTGAAGGATCTCGACACCGGCTGGATGATGACCTTCCTCGGCGGCGCGGTGCGCGACATGGCGACGCTGGCGATCCCGATGGCGGGGCTCTGAGCGGACCGCCTTCCAGGATCGCGTCGCTTCGCTGTGCTGGGATGCGCTGAAAGCCTGACCCGATCTTATTTGCCTGGAAACTGAATTGAAATTCAATCACGGAGACCAAGCCATGACCAAGACCATCTTCATCACCGGCAGCTCGACTGGCCTCGGACGCGCGACGGCGCTGCTCTTCGCCAGCAAGGGCTGGAAGGTGTTCGCCACCATGCGCAACCCGCAGAAGGAGACCGAGCTCAGCAAGGTCGATGGCGTCACGCTGTCGCCCCTCGATGTGACCAAGCCCGATCAGATCCAGGCGGCGGCGCGGTCGGCCCTGGCCGAAGGGACCGGTCGACGTGCTGTTCAACAACGCCGGCTATGGCCTGGCCGGCGCGTTCGAAGGCGCCAGCGACGAGCAGCTGGTCGCCGAGATCGACACCAACCTGCTGGGCGTGATGCGCGTGACCCAGGCGTTCCTGCCGGCCATGCGCGAACGCGGCCAGGGTGCGATCGTCACCACCACGTCGATCGGCGGCCTCGTCACCTTCCCGTTCAACTCGGTCTACCACGCGACCAAGTGGGGGCTGGAGGGCTGGAGCGAGAGCCTGGCGTTCGAGCTGGCGCCGTTCGGCATCCGCGTGAAGACCGTCGCGCCGGGCGGGATCGCCACCGACTTCGCCGGCCGCTCGCTCGTCTTCACCCCGCACGACGCCTACATGGGCGCGATCGCCAAGACCATGGCCGCCTTCACCAACCCGGACCGCCGCGCCGGAGGCTCCTCGCCCGAGCAGATCGCCGAGACGGTGTACGAGGCGGCCACGGACGCGAGCGACCGCGTCACCTTCGTCGCCGGCGAGGACGCCAAGGCCACCTACGCGCAACGACTCGAAGTCGGTATCGACGCGTTCCGGGCCGGCGTGCGGCAGATGTTTCTGGCCTAGGTCGTGGTGACGATTTAACGGCTGTTGGGGATTCGCATCGGCGGCGAAGCGTGATTCAAGACTGATTTTTGGAGGTCGGTCTTGGACGGCGATGATCTGAGCGACGCTCAGTGGGAGCGGATCGAGAGCTTTGTGCCAGGCGGTCGCAGAGGACGTCGGGGTCCGCGAAGCAACAATCGGCGGTTCGTCAACGCCCTGATCTGGATGGCGCGCTCCGGCGGTCGCTGGCGGGATCTGCCAGCGCGCCTTGGCGACTTTCAGACGGTCAAGCGGCGGTACTATCGCTGGATCGAGATGGGCGTGCTCGAGCGGCTGTTCGAGGCCTTGGCGGCGGAGGCTGACCTCGAGTGGGTCGCCATCGACTCCACCTCAATCCGAGCCCAGGCGCAGGCGGCGGGCGCGGCCCGCAAAAAGGGGGGCCTGAGGCCCAGGGCCTTGGCCGCTCGCGCGGCGGGCTCGGGACCAAAATCCATGCCTGCGTCGATGCGCTCGGACTGCCGATCCGCCTGATCCTCACGCCCGGCCATCGTGGCGACGTGATCCAGGCCGCCGCACTCGTCGAGGGCCTCAAGCCCGCCGCCGTCCTCGCCGACAAGGCCTACGACGCCGACCACTTCCACGACACCCTGCGCCAGCTCGGCGCCAAGGCGGTGATCCCACCCAGGCCCGAACGCGCCCGACCGCATCCCTGCGACTGGCGCCTCTACAAGGAACGCAACGGCGTCGAGCGAATGTTCTCCCGCCTCAAGCAGTTCCGACGCGTCGCAACCCGATACGACAAGCTCCTCAGCCACTTCCGCGGCTTCGTGCTCATCGCTGCAATCGTCCTGTGGCTGCGCTAAGTGTTAAATCGTCACCACGACCTAGAGCGGGTTGAGATCGAGCTGAATTTTCGGATTCCCAAATCAGCTGGCATCTGATTCAAACTCCCTGCTGGGAGGAGGCCAGCTGAGATGGGCAAGCCGGCTTCGCTGGATCTTCGTGAGCGTGTCGTCCGGGCGGTCGAGGAAGAGGGGCTGAGCCGCAAGCGGGCGGCGACGCGGTTTGGCGTTGCGCCCAGTTCGGCGATCAAGTGGGTGGCGAGGTTTCGGGCCACTGGCAGCGCCGAGCCGGCGAGGATGGGCGGGCACAAGCCGCGGACGTTGCGCGGGGAGCACGCCGAGTGGCTGGCCGCTCGCTGTCGGCAGAAGGATTTCACCATCAGCCAGCTGGTGGAGGAGTTGAGGGCCGAGCGGGGCCTGAAGGTGGATCGCCGCTCGGTCTGGGAGTTCCTGCACCGCGAGGGGCTCAGCTTCAAAAAAAAGTCTGTTCGCCCAGGAGCAGGACCGGCCTGACGTCGCGCGCCGGCGAGAGCAGTGGCGCCGCTATCAGGGTCGCGTCGACGCCGCTCGCCTGGTCTTCATCGACGAGACCTGGACCAGGACCAACATGGCGCCGTTGCGCGGCTGGGGTCCTTGCGGCGCGCGGGTCAGGGCCACCGCTCCCTTCGGTCGCTGGCGGACCATGACCTTCATCGCCGCCTTGAGGCGCGACCGCATCGATGCGCCTTGCCTGTTCGACGGGCCGATCAACGGCGAGGCCTTCCTCGCCTACGTCGAGACCTTCCTCGTCCCCACCCTCAGGCCGGGCGACGTCGTCGTGATGGACAATCTCGGCAGCCACCGCGGCCAGGCCGTGCGCAGAGCCATCCGCGCCGTCGGCGCCAGGCTCCTCTTCCTGCCGAAGTACTCCCCCGACCTGAACCCGATCGAGCAGGTCTTCGCCAAGCTCAAGCACCTGCTGCGAAAGGCCCAAGCCAGATCCTACGACGCCATCCTCGCCGCCATCGCCGACCTCCTCGAGGCCTTCGACCCTAACGAATGCGCCAATTACCTCAGAAACTCAGGCTATGCCGCTTAATCTCAATACGCTCTAGCCCGACGCCACCAGCGCCTCGGCGTCCATGCTGAACGGCAGCGAGGTGTTGGCGCCGTGGTCAGTCGGCATCGATCTATCGGGCGGGGATCGGGCGGCAGTTGCTCTCGTTTCGCGGACCGGCTCAAGCTATGTTCGCGGCTCCGCCGCCACAAAGATGGACCTGCAGGCATGCGCTACGAAGTTTCCGGCACCACGATGCAGACCGTTGGCATCGACCTCTCGCCCGGCGAGGTGATCTACAGCCAGACCGCGACCATGGCCTGGATGACCGACGGGGTGCGGATGAACACCCACACCGGCGGTGGCCTGCTGGCCGGCCTGCAGCGCAGCCTGACCGGCGGCAGCTTCTTCATCACCGAGTTCAGCGCCGACCGCGGCGGCCATATCGCCTTTGCGCCGCGCTTCCCGGGCACGATCCTGGCGCGGCAACTCGCGCCCGGTCAGGCGCTGATCTGCCGCAAGGAGACCTTCCTCTGCGCCGAGAAGTCGGTGACGATCGAGATGGCCTGGCAGCAGCGCATCGGCGCGGGCTTCTTCGGCGGCGCCGGCTTCATCCTGCAGAAGGTGACCGGGCCGGGCACGGTGTTCCTCGATCTCTCGGGCGAGGTGGTGACCAAGCAGCTGGGCGGCGGCGAAAAGCTGCTGGTCCATGCCGGCCACGTCGGGGTGCACGAGCCGACGGTCGCGTTCGACATCCAGATGCTGCCCGGCTTCTCCAACATCATCTTCGGCGGCGAGGGCCTGTTCCTGGCCACGCTGACCGGTCCGGGCGAGGTGCACCTGCAGTCGATGCCGATCCTGAACCTGGCCGAGGAGATCGCCCGCTACCTGCCCGGCGGCCATCAGAACAACAACGCCGCGACCATCGGCGGCAGCGCCGCGGCGGCGGGGGTGGCCGGCGCGATCCTGGGCAGCATCTTCGGCGGCAACAGCTGACCGGGCCGGCCCGCGTGACGCAGACCCACGATCAGGAAGCGTCGGTCGCCGAGGTCCACCGGCGTCATCGCCACCGCCGGCGGCGCGCTCTGCGCGAGGCGATGCCGCGACCGGTGCTGATCCATCGCCCGACGCCGGACGACCGGGCCGTGCACGGCGTCAGCGGCGGCTACGCCGAGGCGCGCGCCGTGCTGAATCGGGCGTTGGAAGACAGCGTGCTGATGGCGGCGCTGCGGCGGGTGCTGAGCTGGGGCCGCGCGCAGATGATCTCCGACCTGGAGATCCTCGAGCGGCTGGCGCGCGAGGTGGCCAGCGGGCGGATGATCATCTTCAGCCCCCCGCCGCCGGCGCGGCCTGGTGCAACGCGGCTGAACGCTGCGGCCAACGATCCGGACTACCAGGCCCAGCTGGCCGTGTTCGAAGGCGACATCCCGCACATGTACCTCGACACCCGCGGCCTGGTGACCGTCGGCGTCGGCCGGATGTTGCCCACCCCCGCCTCGGCGCTGCTGGTCCGCTTCGTCCACCGCCGCGGCCGGCAGCCTGCGACGCCGGCCGAGATCAACGCCGCCTACCTCGCCGTGCGCGGCTCGATCGCCGGCCGGCCCGCCGCCGCCTACCGCACGCTGAGCGACCTCGACCTTGCCCCTGGCGAGGCCGACCGGTTGCTGACCGAGGCGCTGATCGCCGCCGAGGCCGGCTGCCAGCGCCTGTTCGGCGGCTGGAACCATTTTCCGCTGCCCGCCCAGCTGGCGCTGCTCGACATGGTCTACAACATGGGCGAGGGCCGTGCGGTCACGCCCGCCCAGCGCCAGGCCGGCCAGCGCGAGCACGGGCTCTACCAGTTCCATCGCCTGCGTCAGTCAGTCGCCCGGGAGGACTGGGTCGCCGCGTCACGCGAGTGCCACCGGGTCGGAGTCCAGCCCGCGCGCGACACCTGGACCCGCAACAAGTTCCTCGAGGCCGCCCACATCGCGCCGCCTCGCCCCGAGCCGCACCGGGCGCTGAACCTGTGAGCCGGCCGTTCGCCCCGGGACTCGGCGCGTTCATCGGCGCGCTGGCGCTCGGCGCCTGCGCCAAGCCGGCGGAAGCGACCAGGCCGGCGCAAGCGACCAGGCCACCCGAGTCCGTATCAGCCTCCGGCGTCGCGCTCGCCCCGGAACTGGGCGTCACCGGATCGGTGGCCGAGGCGCTGCGGCGAGGCTGGACCGATCCGCTGACGGTCCCGCTGCTCGGCGGCGCATCGCGGACGCTGCAAAGCTGCGTGGATTTCTTCGCCGTCTCGAAGCAGGTTTCCGACGAGATCGGCGATCCCGACCGACAGGTGCTGCTGGGACATGCCGCACGCTGCGAAGCGCTGAAGGCGGTGCAGGGGGGTCAACCGGCGGTGAAGTCGTTCCTGACGGGTTGGACGCTCGACGCCGCAGGTTGGCGCACGGCCCCGCCGGCGCTCGACTTCCAGATCTCGGACGAGGGCGAGGCCAAGATCAAGCAGGCGACCGCCAAGGGCGGCTCTGCGGCCGACCTCGAGGCGGTCGCGTTCACGCCCAAGGACGCGTTCCACTACGAGGCCGTCGGCAGTGGCTGGACCGCCGAGTTCACCATCCTGGCGCGCGGCCTGGACCTCAACGGCGATGGCGTGGAGGACCTGATCATCACCCGCAACGTCTCCCTCACCGAGGGCACGTTCCACGCGATGAACTACTTCGTCGTCACCCGCACGCAGCCTGCGGGGCCGCTGAAGCTGCTGCGGAGCTTCCCCTAGAGCGAGAGCTTCGTTCAGACGGAACCATAGCCAGAGTGGGCTAGGTAGTTTGCGCACTCTGTGGGGGTGAAGAGGTCGAGGAGCTGGCCGACCCTTCGCCATGTGGCCTCGACGTCGCGCGGCTGGGCCTTGCGCATCAGGTGCTTGAGCTTGGCGAAGAGCTGCTCGATGGGATTCAGGTCGGGGCTGTAGGGCGGCAGGAAGATCAGATGTGCGCCCCTGGCTCTGACGGCGGCGCGGGCGGCCTTGCCCTTGTGGCTGCCGAGGTTGTCCAGGACGACCACGTCGCCTGGCGAGAGCGTCGGGGCCAGGACCTTCTCGATGTAGAGGGCGAAGAGTTCGCCGTTGATCGGGCCGTCGATCACCCAGGGCGCATCGATGCGGTCATGGCGCAGGGCGGCGATGAAGGTCAGGGTTTTCCAGTGGCCGTAGGGCGCATAGGCCTTCAGACGACGCCCTCTGGGTCCCCAGCCGCGCAGGGGCGCCATGTTGGTCTTGACCCAGGTCTCGTCGATGAACACCAGGCGCTGAGGCGCGATCCGGCCTTGATAGGCCTTCCACCGCGCGCGCCTCCTGGCCACGTCAGGACGCGTCTGCTCCTCGGGCAGCACGGTTTTTTTTGAAGCTCAGGCCCTCGGCGTGGACGAACACCCACACCGCCCGCGGCTGGGTCTTGATCCCCCGCGCGGCCAGCTCAGCGGCCAAGCCCCGCAGCGTGAACGGCCCAGAGGCGATGCGCGAGCGTAGCCAGTCGGCGCAGTCACCCGTCAGCGTCCGCGGCTTGTAGCCGCCGACCTGGGCCGGGGCGAGCGAGCCGGTCTCGCGCTCGCGCTTCGTCCACTTGGAGACGCATGAAGGCGCGATCCGCAGGGCCGCTGCGATCTCACGGTTCGTCTCGCCCGCCGCCTTGCGCGCCATCGCCCGTTCGCGAAGGTCCATCGAATAGGGAGCTGTCATCCACGCTGGCCTCCTCCCCAGCGTGAACCGTGAATCAGACCGTCCCTGATTTGGGAATCCCGATTCCGTCAAATCGGGCCCTGCTCTAGTTCCGCGCCTGGTCGACCAGCTTGTTCTTGGCGATCCAGGGCATCATCGCGCGCAGCCGGGCGCCGACTTCCTCGATCGGATGCTCGGCGTTGTGCCGGCGCGCGGCGTTGAAGGTCGGCTTGCCGGCGCCGACCTCGACCATCCAGTCGCGAACGAAGCGGCCGGCCTGAATGTCGTCCAGCACCCGCTTCATCTCGGCCTTGGTCTCGGGCGTCACGATGCGCGGGCCGGTCACGTACTCGCCGAACTCCGCGGTGTTGGAGATCGAGTAGTTCATGTTGGCGATGCCGCCTTCGTAGATCAGGTCGACGATCAGCTTCACCTCGTGCAGGCACTCGAAGTAGGCCATTTCCGGCGCGTAGCCGGCTTCCACCAAGGTTTCGAAGCCGGCGCGGATCAGTTCGACCAGGCCGCCGCAGAGCACCGACTGCTCGCCGAACAGGTCGGTCTCGCATTCCTCGCGGAAGGTGGTCTCGATCACGCCCGAGCGGCCGCCGCCGATCGCCGAGGCGTAGGCGAGGCCGAGGTCGAGCGCATTGCCGGTGGCGTTCTGCGCCACGGCGATCAGGCACGGCACGCCGCCGCCCTTCTGGTATTCGCCGCGCACCGTGTGGCCCGGCCCCTTCGGCGCGATCATCAGTACGTCGATCGACGGCTTCGGTTCGATCAGCTGGAAGTGGATGTTGAGCCCGTGCGCGAACAGCAGCGCCGCGCCGTCGCGGATGTGGGGGGCGATCTCTTCGACATAGATCCCGCGCTGCAGTTCGTCGGGCGCGAGGATCATGATCGCGTCGGCCCAGGCGGCCGCCTCGGCGACGGTCATCACCTTCAGCCCCTCGGCCTCCGCTTTCTTCGCCGACGCAGAACCCGCGCGCAACGCCACCGCGACGTTGGAAACGCCGCTGTCGCGCAGGTTCAGCGCGTGGGCGTGGCCCTGGGAGCCGTAGCCTACGATGGCGATCTTCTTGTCCAGGATGCGGGCAAGGTCGGCGTCGCGATCGTAGTAGACGCGCATGGCTCTATCTCCAGTCAGGCGTTGTCTCGGCGACGGCATGGCCGCTGCCGAGCAAGGGCCGCTATCGATAGGTTTTTGCCCCGCCCGTCAAGGCAAGAGGGCCGGGGCGAACCCCGGCCCTTCGCGCGCTACCAGAACACGCCGTAAGCGACCGAAAGCACTTCCCCGGTCCAGACGTTGACCAGCACCGCGTCGGCGCCTTCGCGCACCCACTCGCAGCCGACCGGCGGATAGGGCAGGCCGTAGTCCTCGTAGTCGAGGTAGAAATCCGGCGCGAACCAGCCGAACGGCAGGAAGTCGCCGAACCGCCATTCGCGTTCGTACCAGCCGCGCGGCCGATGGTCCCACCGGTCGTGGAAGCGGTGCTCGGCGCGGAAGGTCTGCGGGAAGCGATTGGGGTTGAACCAGCCGCGGCCCTGGTCGCGGCCGCGCAGGGCATGGTCGGCGCCCGGCACGCCGCCGTAGCGGTTGCCCGAGTAGGCGCCCGGATTGCCGTGGAACTGGCCGCCGGGGCCGCTCCAGGCGCCGACGTCGTGGTGGTCGCCGCCGCCGTGCCAATCGCCGTGAGCGACCCTGCGGGCCCGCGCCGGGCGAGCCGGTCAGGCCGTGGCCGCCGGCGCCGCCAGGCGTACCGGTGTAGCCGTGGCCGCCGGTCCCGCCGCCAGTCGAGCCGCCCGCCGCAGCGGCTGCGCCGCCGGAGGGAACGTAGACCCGGGTGCGGGCGTGGTCGCCCACGTAGCCGCCGCCGGGCGATCCACCGCCGTGCGCGGTGGCGCCGCCAGCGCCGCCCGCGGCAGCGCCAGCGCCAGCCGCCGCCGCCGTGCGAGCCTTGGCTACCCTGGCCGCCTTGGCCACTGCCGCCGTGGCTGCCCTGGCCGGCGCCGTGGGGGGCGGGCTGGTTGGTGTCCGGCGGCGTCGGACTGGACGTCACACCGCCCGCCGCTGCGTTTGCAGCGCCGCGCCGCGCCGGCCGCCAGGACAAGCGCCATGGCCGCCGTTGTCAGATATCTACTCATCGATCGTGCTCCCTTGGCGGCGCAGCTGCTGCGCCCGATCTTCCCCGCCACACTGCTGCGGCCGCGCATGAACCTGCCTTGAACGCGGCGCATCAGCCGGTGTTCATCTGCTCGGAACGGGTCGTTGCGCTGACAAGGGTACCTGGGGCGCCGCGGGTTGGGTAGAATCGGGGGGTCGCCCATCTCGCAACCGAAGGAGCGCCTGCGTGCCCGCTCATCCCGCTGACATCCTGGCGTTCTGGCGGCAGGCGGGGCCGAGCCGCTGGTTCAAGAAGGACGCGGCGTTCGACGCGGCGATCCGCCTGCGGTTCGAACCGACCCATCACGCCGCCGCCCGCGGCGAATACGACGCCTGGCGCGGCGGCGCCGATGGCGCGCTGGCGCTCTTGATCCTGCTCGACCAGTTCCCGCGCAACCTCTACCGCGGCTCCGCCCACAGCTGGGCGACCGACCCGCTCGCCCGCCACGTCGCCGCCGACGCGATCGAGCGCGGCCACGACCGGCGCACCGAACCGGTGCTGCGCGGCTTCTTCTACCTGCCGTTCGAGCACTCCGAGAACCTGGCCGACCAGCACCGTTCGGTGGCGCTCTGCGAGGCGATGGAGGCCGAGACCGGCGATGCCGGGAACCTGAAGTGGGCGATCCAGCATCGCGACATCATCGTTCGCTTCGGCCGCTTCCCGCACCGCAACGCCGCGCTCGGTCGCCAGACCACGCCTGAGGAGCAGGCGTTCCTCGACAGCGGCGGGTTCGCTGGGTGATGCGACGTTTGATCCACAGGAAGTCTCAACGCCTGGGGGCTTTGATCCTTGGCGAACGCCATATCTTGTGAGTACGCTCGGCATCACACAGTGGAGTGACCCGCCCTGAACGCCTTGGCGCGCACGTTCGAGAGTGTCGGACCCTCGCCCGACCACCCGGAGCGGCAGTACCTCGCATTGCTGGCCGACATCATGACCACCGGGGTGGAACGCGGCGATCGGACGGGCACGGGCACGCTCGGCGTATTCGGCCGGCAGCTGCGGTTCGACCTGGCGCAGGGCTTCCCGCTGCTGACCACCAAGCGCGTGCACTTCCGCTCGATCCTGGTCGAGCTGCTGTGGTTCCTGCGCGGCGAGACCAACGTGCGCTGGCTGCAGGATCGCGGGGTGACGATCTGGGACGAGTGGGCGGACGCCGACGGCGAGCTGGGTCCCGTGTATGGTCGGCAATGGCGTTCGTGGACCGCGCCCGACGGGCGGGTGATCGACCAGATCGCCGCCGTGCAGGACTCCATCCGCCGCAATCCGGAAAGCCGCCGCCACCTGGTCAGCGCCTGGAACCCGGCCGAGGTGGAGGACATGGCGCTGCCGCCCTGCCACTGCCTGTTCCAGTTCTTCGTCGCGAACGGCAGGCTCTCGTGCCAGCTCTACCAGCGCTCGGCCGACGTGTTCCTGGGCGTGCCGTTCAACATCGCCAGCTACGCGCTGCTGACAATGATGATGGCGCAGGCGACCGGCCTTCAGCCCGGCGAGTTCGTCCACACCCTGGGCGATGCGCACCTCTATCTCAACCACCTCGACCAGGCGAAGCTGCAGCTGACCCGCGAGCCCCTGCCCTTCCCGACCGTCCGGCTGGCGGCCAAGGGCGACATCTTCGCGTTCGAGGAAGCCGACGTCATCCTCGAAGGCTACCGCGCCCACAAGGGCATCAAGGCGCCGATCGCGGTCTGATCCCCAACCAACCGCTCATCCCGGCGCAAGCCGGGACCCAGGCAGGAGGCGGTTGTAGGAAGTCAGATCTGGCAAGATGGCGCACTCCCGGCGGCAGGGGGGCAGCGCTCCGACCTGGCGGAACAGTCACCCATGCAACTTCTTCCTGCCTGGGTCCCGGCGTTCGCCGGGATGAGCGGTGAGATGGGGCCCTCAGAACTCAGCCGGGCTCGCCGCCGCCATCGGCATGCCGCCGAGCTTGGCCCGGATCGCCTGCGCGTCGGTCAGCGGGGTGAAGGCCATCGACCCCTGCACCAGGCCCATGCTGACGCCGACCCTCACCGCCGCGACGCTGTCGGCCGGCGCGGTGAACTCGTACGCGCCCTTCTTGCTCTGCGGGCCGGCCAGGCCGCCGAAGCCGCAGGTCAGGGTGTGCGCGCCCGGCGGAACGACGATGCAGGTGAATTTCGGCGCGGTCAGCTGGGCGAAGTCCTTGCCGTCGATCTGCAGGTTCAGGCCGGCCAGCTTGGCGACGAAGCCCTCGCGGTAGACGTAGAGCAGCGCCTTGCCGGGCGGCGGCTGGCGCTGCAGCGCCGCCTGCTTGTCGGCGTCGCTGGCGTTCGCGACCTTCTTGTTGCCGGCGAGGTTGGCGAAGATGTAGGCGACGAAGACGCCGAAGAAGATCGCCATGAAAAACGGCATGAAGCCGCCCTCGAACACGAAATTGAACAGAAAGAACGCCCCGATCCCCACCACGATGCCGATCAGGACTCCTGGAAGATACTTGGACATGTGCTGCCCTCTCTGCGCCCCGCTGCGGGCAACTTACGGTGACGTCGCTTGCCCGTCCATCTGACGCTGGGGCCCGTGGCGCGGGCGAGGAACGGGGTGATCGGCCGCTCGGGGGACCTGCCGTGGCGACTGCGGACCGACCTGCGCCGCTTCCGCGCGCTCACCCTCGGCAAGCCGGTGATCATGGGCCGCAAGACCTGGCAGAGCCTGCCGCGCCGGCCGCTGCCGGGGCGGCTCAATCTGGTGCTCTCGCGGCAGCCCGAGTTCGAGGCGGCGGGCGCCGTCGTCTGCGACAACATCACCGAGGCGTTCGAGCTGGCGCGCGAACAGGCCGCCGATGACGGCAAGGACGAGGTCTGCGTGATCGGCGGCGCCGACCTCTTCGCCCTGGCTCTGCCCCGCGCCAAACGGATCTACCTGACCGAAGTGGACGGCGCTCCGGAAGGCGACGTGACGATGGCGCCGATCGACGAGGCCGGCTGGCGGGAGGTGTCGCGCGAGGCGGTCGCCGCCGGCCCGGACGACGAATACGCGACGGTGTTCCGGGTGCTGGAGCGCACGTAAGCGCACGGCCCCGCGCCCCCTCCGTCAGCCCGCTCCGCGGTCTGCCACCTCCCCCGCGCCGCTACGCTTTGCGGTGGAGGAGCGAGGTCGAGGCACTTGGCTCCTCCACCGTATAGCGCAGCGAAACGGGGGAGGTGGCGCTCGGCGCGAAGCGGCGAGTGACGGAGGGGGCGCAAGCCCGCGGGCACAACTTCCCTCGCGCCAGTCTGGACGCCGCCAGCGCCCGGCGGCATGGTCGCGGCCAACCAAGCTCGAAGGGAAGAAACCATGGACATCGAACTCGTCACCGAGGGCCTCGCCTTCCCGGAAGGTCCGATCGCCATGAACGACGGCTCGGTCATCCTGACCGAGATCGAGGGCCAGCGGCTGACCCGGGTGACGCCCGACGGCAAGAAGGAGACCGTCTCCGAGACCGGCGGCGGGCCCAACGGTGCGGCGATCGGGCCGGACGGGGCGATCTACGTCACCAACAACGGCGGCTCGTTCCAGTTCATGAAGACCAATGGCATGAATTTCCCGGGCCCGACGCCGCCGACGCACAAGGGCGGCTACATCCAGCGGGTCGACATCAAGTCCGGCAAGGCCGAGACGATCTACGCGCCGGACGCCTGCCCCGGCGGCCGGCTGAACGGCCCCAACGACCTCGTCTTCGACAAGCAGGGCGGCATCTGGTTCACCGACCACGGCTGCGGCGACGAGGACGGGCGCAAGTGGGGCGGCATCTACTACGCCAAGCCCGACGGCTCCTCGATCACCAGGGTGCGCGAGCACATGATCGCCCCGAACGGCATCGGCCTCTCGCCGGACGAGAAGGTGGTCTACTGGGCCGACACCCAGCTCGGCCGGCTGTGGGCGCTGGACCTGGAAGGCCCCGGCCAGGCCGGGACGCAGGCCGGCTTCCAGCCGGCGCGGGTGATCTGCAACCTGCCCGGCTACCAGTTGCTGGACAGCCTGGCGGTGGAGGCCGGCGGCAAGGTCTGCGTGGCCACCATCATCAACGGCGGGATCACCGCGTTCGACCCGGACGGGACCACCGAGCACTATCCGTTCCCGGACCTGATCACGACCAACATCTGCTTCGGCGGCGCCGACATGCGGGACGCCTGGGTGACCTGCTCGTCGACCGGCAAGCTGTTCAAGTGCCGCTGGCCCCGGCCAGGGCTGAAGCTGAACTTCAACGCTTGAGCAGCGACGGCACGTCGAAGCCATGACGCGACTACAAGTGAGAAACGAGGCGAAGAGTCGGCTTCTGGTAATGATCGAACCACTCGGCGACTACTACGAAGCGTTGCCTGGAGAGACCTTGGAAGTCGAGGGGGTCGCGGAGAGTCTGACGCGTGAGATCGGTGCAGTTCAGATAGCCGTCGGCGACGAGTTGTCCTTAGCCTTTGGGTCGACGGAGAGGTCGTGGTCATGAAGGCGGGAGTTCGACAGAGCCCTGTCATACCCTGAGCCAACTGGCGAACGCTGCGCCGGTCAGCTCGGTTCGCCCCCCTCGATCTTCGCCACCCCCTCCAGGAACAGCGCCCGCTGGGCCGGGGCGCGGTACATCTGTTCGCCCATCTCGCGGGCGCTCAGCGGCGTGTGCTGCGCCAGGTCGGCCAGCGCGGCCTTGCCCGCCGGCAGGTCGCCGGGGTGGCCGTAGCGGAGGGCCCCGCAACGGCGACGCGTTGCTTTGCCCCTGAGGGGGAAGGGTTGCCCGATGGGCAATCGCTGAAACCACTCGAACGCGTTGCGTAGGGCGCGCCGGGTGGCTATCTCCCCCGCTCGCCCTTCGAACCCGAACGACCCGGAGCCCCTATGGCCGCCCAGTACATTTTCCAGATGCAGGGACTGACCAAGGCCTGGCCCGGCGGCAAGAAGCTGTTCGAGAACATCTGGCTGAGCTTCTACCCCGACGCCAAGATCGGCGTCGTCGGCGTCAACGGCTCGGGCAAGTCGACCCTGATGAAGATCATGGCCGGCATCGACACCGAGTTCACCGGCGAGGCCAAGGCCGCCGAGGGCACCAAGATGGGCTACCTCGAGCAGGAGCCCGACCTCGACGAGCAGCTCAACGTCTGGGGCAACGTGATCGCCTGGTGCGCGGAGAAGAAGACCGTCGACCGCTACAACGAGGTCGCGGCCAAGCTGGGCGAGGACTACACCGACGAACTGATGGAGGAGATGACCGCCCTCCAGGAGAAGATCGACGCCGGCGACCTCTGGGACATCGACTCGAAGATCGAGATGGCGATGGGCGCGCTGCGCTGCCCGCCCAACGACTGGAGCGTCGAGAACCTGTCCGGCGGCGAGAAGCGCCGCATCGCGCTGGCCCGCCTGCTGCTCTCCAAGCCCGACATGCTGCTGCTCGACGAGCCGACCAACCACCTCGACGCCGAGAGCGTCGCCTGGCTGCAGCACCACCTGGAGAACTTCCCCGGCTGCGTGATCCTGGTCACCCACGACCGCTACTTCCTCGACCAGGTCACCAAGTGGACGCTCGAGCTCGATCGCGGCAAGGGCATCCCCTACGAGGGCAACTACTCCGGCTGGCTGGAGCAGAAGGCCAAGCGGGTGATCCAGGAGCAGTCCGAGAGCGAGGCCCGCCAGCGCGCGATGGCCAAGGAGCTGGAGTGGGTGCGCTCGAACGCCCGCGCCCGCCAGGCCAAGTCCAAGGCGCGCCTGGCCGCCTACGACCGGATGATGCAGGAGGCCGAGCAGGCCCGCGGCGCGCAGACCCACGCCACGATCCAGATCATGCCCGGCCCGCGCCTCGGCAACGTGGTGCTGGAGGTCGAGGGGCTGGAGAAGGAATACGGCGACAAGGTCCTGTTCAAGGACCTGACGTTCCGCCTGCCGCCGAACGGCATCGTCGGCGTGATCGGCCCCAACGGCGCCGGCAAGTCGACCCTGTTCCGGCTGATCACCGGCCAGGAGAAGCCGGACGCCGGCGCGCTGCGCCTCGGCGAGACCGTGAAGCTGTCCTACGTCGACCAGAGCCGCGGCGCGCTCGATCCCAACAAGACGGTCTGGCAGGAGATCTCGCAGGGTCTGGACGTGCTGAAGGTGGGCGCCCGCGAGATCAACACCCGCTCCTACGTCGGCTCGTTCAACTTCAAGGGCGGCGACCAGCAGAAGAAGGTCGGCCAGCTCTCCGGCGGCGAGCGCAACCGCGTGCACCTGGCCAAGACCCTGACCGAGGGCGGCAACGTCATCCTGCTCGACGAGCCGACCAACGACCTCGACATCGAGACGCTGCAGAATCTGGAGGAAGCGCTGGAGGAGTTCGCCGGCTGCGCGGTGGTGATCAGCCACGACCGCTGGTTCCTCGACCGCCTCTGCACCCACATCCTCGCCTTCGAGGGCGACAGCCACGTCGAGTGGTTCGAAGGCAACTTCGAAGCCTACGAGGAAGACAAGAAGCGCCGCCTCGGCGCCGACAGCCTGATCCCCAAGCGCATCAAGTTCCAGAAGTTCGGCCGGTAGTCGCGCGTCTTTTGGCCGTCCGAAGGCCGACAAACTCGAGACGTGGTGGCTCAGTGCTTGGTCATGACGCGACGGTCCGTGCCGGGGTCCGGACGCTCCTGTTCGATCGGGAGGTCGCGATAGATGCGCGGCCGCGCCGAGCGCAGCAGGCGGTTCAGCAGGGGTCGGATCTCGTACATCTCGGCGTCGGTGAGACTCCAGAGCACTCGCCCCTGCCCTATCTCCTCGATCCGCCCGCGCCCCGGCTGCGCGGTGATCCAATCGCCGAGATAGCCGAGTCGCTCGGTAGGAACCGAAAGGCGGCTCTTGGAGAATAGATTGATCTGGAACAGATCGCGCAGCTGAAGCCACTCGCCGGTCCACAGCCGTCCTTCGCGGACGTAGTCGCGCCAGTCGTTGACCTCTGTGTTGTCATCAAAGTTCAGGCGGCCATAGTCCAGGCTGCAGCCGAGGCCCCAGGCGTAGTTGCCGGGATAGCAAATCGCATCTCGTAAGAAGAAATACCCGTAGTCAGGCTGCAGGAACTCAACAGCCAGCCGGAACAGCAGCGCCGCGGTCAGGAGGGGCCGTCCATCAGCGGGGTATATGAAATCGGCATCGAACGCTCGGTACGGATAGTCGGGCACGGGCTTGGGGCCCGACATGGTTCGGATCGCCCGCGGGGAACCGGAGCTCTCTCCTCCGAAAGAAAGCGTGTCATGCTCCATCCCGATGGCTGTCCGATCGCCTCTCACCATGACGATCTCCGCGTTCTTGGCGCCACGAAGCTCGCCCTTCGCCAGGCGCTCCAGAGACTTCGGTTTGAGCGGGCGTAGCCGTTCCCCCCTGCGCAACGCATAGCCGGCGAACCTCATATCCTCATTCAGACCGCACGCCTTGGCTGCCTCGACATAGAATTGGGCGAGCGCCTCAGGGCCCGGATAGTCCATGCCGTGGACCGCGATCCCGCCGAGCAAGTGCTCGCGCCAACCCTGAATCTTGCGACGGGCCGCAATGTGCTCAAGGTCGAAGATGTCGGAGGTTACGAACACGCCGCTCGCCAGCCCAACTGTCTGACACTACGCGACTGCATGAACTTCCGCAGCTTGCTGAGCAACGGAGCTATGCCGGGCACGTCCAGCATACGGTCCTGTTGCTGTTGGTGTGCCTGGGCTGCGGCCCGCAGGCCCCGGCTCAGTGCCAATGCATCGACGCCGACGCCGTAGGCCGCCTTGGCGAGGACATCGATCTCGCCGACTAACCGGGGTTCGAGCCCGGCATCGGTCCAGCGAAGCAGCTGGACCCCCGCCAGCGAGACGCCATCGGCCTCACAGTTCAGGCCGAACGAGCCAGGGGCTCGGCCCAGCCGGAATTCACGGTGCGCAATGAACAAGCCGATCTCCTGTTTGAGTTCGGCTTCATAAGAATGTTCTCGTTGTGTTCACTGTCAACTGATTTTTCGCCAACGCGGTGGAACCCCTCCGCCCTCGGCTGGCCATCAGTTCCTCGCTGGAAGGCCCGTCACACCCCGTCGAGGTATTCGATCTCCGGGCGGCCGGCGAGGCAGGGCCCCATCTTGGGGCCGGCGGCTTTGAAATAGTCGGTGCCGCCGTGGTGGGTGAGCGACTCCTGGTCCTTGTAGAGCTCGAGCACCTTGTAGGTGTTCGGATCGGTCCGGCTCTTGGTCAACTGGTACATCAGGCAGCCGGACTCATTGGCCCGCACCTGCGCCGAGAGGTCCTTGAACACCGCCTCGAACTCGGCGCCCTTGCCGTCCTGCACCTTCAGCGTCGCGACGATTCCGATCGACATGGCCTTCTGTCCTCCCAAGTTCATTCGGACGCGATCTAGCGAGCGCGCTCGGTTCAGGGCAAGGCTGTCTTCGCGGAACCGGGGCTTAGCGACGGCCGTCCCAGCCGTAGGCGACCCAGGAGTGGCCGCCGAGGTGCTGCGCCTCGATCAGGTCAGGATCGGCCGGCGGGCGCACGGTGCGGCGGGCGCGGGCGGCGAACGCGGCCAGGATCAAGCAGCGCGGCCGCCATCAGCGCGATCACGACCACCGTGGCGGCGAAGAACAGCGCCAGCACCGCCCCGATCGCCGCCGCGGCGGCCCAGGCCAGCGCCGCGCCCAGCCACGCCAGGCCGCGGAACGGTCCCCAGATCTGGTAGCGAGCCGGCATGCGTCTCCTTGGAGGCCTCGGACCCGAGAGCCTCGGACCCAATAGTTCAGACCCATGAGCCCTGAACGTCAACTGAAGATGCGTCGTAAACAAGACGTTGCCTGTTAGAACGGCGCCGCAAACCGGAAGGTTCAACCCGATATGGCGGACGCGCCGCGCGGCGGCTGGGAATTCTGGATCGACCGCGGCGGCACCTTCACCGACGTCATCGGCCGCGCCCCGGACGGGGCGGAGACCAGCGCCAAGCTGCTGTCGGTCTCCGGCGCCTACGACGACGCCGGCGTCGAGGCGATGCGGCGGCTGATGGGCGTACCCGCCGGCGCGCGCGTTTCCGGCGGCGCAGGTCGGCGGGGTCAAGCTCGGCACCACGGTCGCCACCAACGCGCTGCTGGAGCGCAAGGGCGCGAAGACGCTCTTCGTCACCACCCGCGGCTTCGCCGACGCCCTGGTGATCGGCGACCAGGCGCGGCCGTCGCTGTTCGCGCTCGATATCGTTCGTCCCGCGCCGCTCTACGCCGGCGTGGTCGAGGCGGACGAGCGGCTGGACGCGGCGGGCGGCGTGTTGCGCGATCTCGACGAAGCCGCGCTCGGCGCGGCGCTGGCGCGGGGCGATCGCCGATGGGTTCGAGAGCGTCGCGATCGCCTTCCTGCACGCCGACCTCGAGCCGGCGCACGAGCGGCGCGCCGGCGAACTGGCCAGGTCGGCCGGCTTCCGGTTCGTCTCGCTGAGCTGCGACGTTTCGCCCCTGCCCCGTTTCATCCCCAGGGCCGAGACCACGGTGGTCGACGCCTACCTGACGCCGGTGCTGGCGGCCTATGTCGCCCGGCTGGAGACCGCCGTCGCCGGCGCGCCGCTGCACTTCATGACCTCGGCCGGCGCCCTGGCCCGGGCCGGCGCCTTCCGCGGCCGCGACGCACTGGTCTCCGGCCCGGCGGGGGGCGTGGTCGGGGTGGCGGGGGTGGCGGGCGACAGAGCCGTGCTCGGCTTCGACATGGGCGGCACCTCGACCGACGTCTGCCGCTACGCCGGCGCGCTGGAGCGGCGCGACGTCGCGCACGTCGCCGGGGTGAAAGTGCGAGCGCCGATGCTTGACGTGGAGACGGTGGCGGCCGGCGGGCGGCTCGATCCTGGCGTTCGACGGCCTGCGCGCCCGGGTCGGCCCGGCCAGCGCCGGCGCCGATCCCGGCCCGGCCTGCTACGGCCGCGGCGGGCCGGCGACGGTGACCGACGCCAACCTGGTGCTGGGCCGGCTCGACCCGGCGGCGTTCCCGAACGTGTTCGGGCCGGGCGGCGACGGGCCGCTGGACGTCGACGCGGCGCGCGCCAGGCTGGGCGAGCTGGCGGTGGCGATGGGCGCGGCCAGCGTCGAGGCCGCGGCCGAGGGGTTCCTGGCGGTCGCGGTCGAGCAGATGGCGGGCGCGATCCGGCGCATCTCGACCGAGCGCGGGTTCGATCCGCGCGACCACGCGCTGGTGGCGTTCGGCGGCGCGGCCGGCCAGGTCGCCTGCCAGGTGGCCGAGGCGCTGGGGATCGGCGAGGTGCTCTCGCCCCGCTACGCCAGCGTGCTCTCGGCCTGGGGCATCGGCCAGGCGCGGATGCGGGTGGTGCGGGCGGCGGGGTTGGGACGCGCGCTGGACGCCGAGGGACTGGCGTGCGGCGACGGCATTGGCGGAGCGGCTGGATCGCGACGCGCAGAGCGGCCTGGCGGAGCAGGGCGCGGCCGCCGCAGTCAGCGAACGCCGGCTCTATCTGAACTACGCGGAAGCCGACGCGGCCCTGCCCGTCCCGTTCGGCGACGTCGGCGCGGCGAAGGCGGCGTTCGAGGCGGCGCACCGGCGGCTGTTCGGATTTGTCGAACCGGGCCGCGCGATCCTGATCGGCAGCGTCGAGGTGGAAGCGTCAGAACTCCCCGCCCCCCCGAGGGACGGGGCCGGGGGTGGGGGGCTGCCGCCAACGCGCGCCATCTCGCCGGCAAGCGCTCAGCCCAGTCGACCCAGCCCCCCACCCCCTGCCCCCTCCCCTCGAGGGGGAGGGGGTTTGATCATCGCGCCCGACACCCAGATCTGGGTCGCGCCGGGGTGGGAGGCGACGACAGAGGCTGACGGGCTGATCCGGCTCGTCCGCACAAGCGGCGCCGCCAAGGCCACCGAACGCCCCGACCGACGCCGCCGATCCGGTCACGCTCGAGCTCTACAACCGGCGCTTCATGGGCATCGCCGAGGCGATGGGGGCGGCGCTGGAGCGGACGGCGCACTCGGTGAACATCAAGGAGCGGCTGGACTTCTCCTGCGCGCTGTTCGACGCCGGCGGCGGCCTGGTGGCCAACGCGCCGCACATGCCGGTGCACCTGGGCTCGATGGGCGCCAGCGTGCGGGCGGTCAGGGCGCGCCATCCGGTGCTGCATCCCGGCGAGGCGTTCGCGCTCAACAGCCCCTACGCCGGCGGCACCCACCTGCCGGACATCACCGTGGTCATGCCCGTCTTCTCCGGCGGCGCTGAGCCGGCGTTCTTCGTCGCCGCGCGCGGCCACCACGCCGACGTCGGCGGCATCCAGCCCGGCTCGATGCCGCCGTTCTCGCGCACGATCGACGAGGAGGGCGTGATGCTGGACGCGCTGCCGATCATGCGCGGCGGCGCTTTCCTCGAGGCCGCGACCCGCGCGGCGCTGCTCGCCGGCCGCTGGCCGGCCCGCGCGCCGGAGCGCAACCTCGCCGACCTCAAGGCGCAGATCGCCGCCTGCCAGGCCGGCGCGGCGGCGGTGGCGGCGCTGATCGAGCGGCACGGCGCGGCCGAGGTCGCGCGCTACATGGGCTTCGTGCAGGCCAACGCCGAGGCCTCGGTGCGCCGGGCGATCGGCGTGCTGCAGGACGGCGCGGCGCGCGTGCCGATGGACGGCGGCGGCGAGATCGTCGTCCGCGCCACCGTCGACGCGGCCGAGCGGCGAGGCGGTGCTCGACTTCACCGGCTCCAGCGCCCAGCTCGGCTCCAACTTCAACGCCCCGGCCTCGGTGGTCGACGCCGCCGCGCTCTACGTGTTCCGCTGCCTCGCCCGCGACGACATCCCGCTCAACGCCGGCTGCCTGACGCCGCTGAAGATCATCGTGCCGGAGGGCTCGATGCTGAACCCGCGCCCGCCGGCGGCCGTCGTCGCCGGCAACGTCGAGACCAGCCAGCACATGGTCGACGCGCTGTTCGCGGCGCTGGGGGTGATGGCGAACAGCCAGGGCAGCATGAACAACTTCACCTTCGGCGACGATCAGCGGCAGTACTACGAGACCATCTGCGGCGGCGCCGGCGCCACGGCGCAGCGCGGCCGGCGCCAGCGCGGTCCACACCCACATGACCAACTCGCGGCTGACCGACCCGGAGATCCTGGAGCGGCGCTTCCCGGTGCGGCTGGAGACGTTCGAGCTGCGGCGCGGCTCGGGCGGCGCCGGGCGCCCATCCGGGCGGCGAGGGCGTGCGGCGGCGCCTGACGTTCCTGGCCCCGATGGAAGCCGCCCTGCTCTCGACCCGGCGCGAGCATGCGCCGCAGGGGCTGGCGGGGGGCGGCGCGGCGCTGGCGGGAAGTCAGAGGTTGATCGAGGCGTCGGGCGCGGTAAAGGAGCTTACTGGCTGCTTTTCGATCACCGTGCGGCCGGGCGACGCCATCGAGATCGAGACCCCGGGGGGCGGAGGTTACGGTCCGGAGGCCTGAGCCGCCCGCCAGCCGCCCCGCTCCGGATCCCCTCCCCGCATGATTACCGCCCTCGCCTTAGCCCTTTCGATGCTGATGGCCGACGCGCCGACGCCCGACGCTGGAGGGGGAGAGCCGCTGCCGCCCGGCGCGCCCACCGAGAGCTACCCGCTCGCCGCCTGGTGCTACGGCGCGCTCGACGAGTACCTGGGCATCTACGACAAGGTGAAGCCGGACCTGCGCGACATCGACCACATGTTCGGCACCCCGGTGGTCGAGGACGAGCCCTACCACTCCGACATGGCCGCCGCGCGGGTGGAGCTGAAGCTGATCGGCGACTCGGTGACCCAGGCGGAGAAGGCCAGCCCGCGGCCGATCTCCGAAGAGGGCGCCGCCGCCGTCCGGCAGGGCCGGGCGATCTGGTCGGTGGCCGAGGGCAAGACCACGCGGGAGCTGGCCCGCGCCTGGATGCTGTGGGCCCTGCCCGACCGCTGTGATTCCAACGCCAAGGAGCTGACCCAGAAGTCGATCCTGTTCGGCAAGGCGCTGAACTACAACAACGCCGCGCCGCCGTCGCAGACCGACCCGGCCTCGGCGCCGGCTCCGGCCCCGCCGGCCGACGCCGCCGCGCCGCCCCCTGCCGCCGCCGAGCCCAGCGCCCAGGCCTCGCCGACGACCGACACCAACGTGCCCGCGCCGCCGGCCACCGACGCCAGCGGCGCCCCGGCCGCCCCTGCCCCAGCGACGCCGACGCCCACCGACCCGGCCGCGCCAACGACGACCGCGCCGGACCCGACCGCGATGCTGAATGGCGCGCCGGCTCCGGCCACGGACCAGCCGGCGACCGCGACGTCGCCAACGCCATAGACCCGTCACCCCGGGCGGAGCGCGCAGCGCGGAGACCCGGGGCCGGACGCGCCGCCGCCAAGCTGGAAATCGCATGAGAACCGGCACGTCCGGCCCCGGCTCGGCGCGGCTGGCGCCGCTTGGCCGGGGTGACGGAGTGGGGGTGCGAGCTACGCCGCCAGCGCCACCCCGAACGTCCGGGCGAACGCGGCCAGGCCGCCAGCGTTGAAGGCGACCACGCGGCCGCCGTCCAGGCGCCTGGCCCAGCCCTTGGCGTAGATCGCCTGCAGCAGGCCGGCGCCCAGCGATCCGGCGAGGTGGCTGCGGCGTTCGCTCCAGTCGAGGCAGGCCTTGCAGACCGGGCGCCGGCCGGCGTGCAGCGCATCCTCCGCCACGCCGAACGCCCGCACGAACGCCGCCCCGCCCTCGGCCAGGCTGAGCGCGCCGCCGCGGTCCTCGATCACGCCGCGGGCGACGAGCCCGTCCAGCATGGCGACGCCGAGTTCGCCGGCGAGGTGGTCGTAGCAGACCCGGGCGCGCCGCATCGCCGGATCGCGCGGCCCCGGCCGGGTGCGGCGGTGGCCGGCGTCGGCGGCGAGGCCGGCGAGGCGCTCCATCAGCTCGGCCACCTCCGGCGAGGCCAGCGCGAAGTAGACGCAGCGGCCCTGCCGGCGCGGCGTGATCAGGCCGCCGTCCGCCAGCCTGGCCAGGTGCGAGGAGGCGGTCTGGGCGGTGATCCCCGCCTCGCGCGCCAGCTCGCCGGCGGTGAGCGCCTGGCCGCTCATCAGCGCGCTCAGCATGTGGGTCCGCGCCGGCTCGCCCAGCAGGGCGCCGATGCGGGCGATGTCGGGGCCGTCTCTCATGGCGGGAATCTAACCCCGGGCTGGCGGATCGCCCAGCGACGACGGTTCGGCGCGGATCGAACCATCGCCGGCGCCGACGGGCCTAGGCTCTCTTGGACACCAACGCACGTCATTGCCGGCCGGAGCGAAGCGGAGTGTCGGCAATCCATGAACGCCGTGGTCAGTCCGCGTGCATGGATGGCCGGGACAAGCCCGGCCATGACGTAAGGGAACACTCGAGGAGCCCTCCATGTCCATCGTCTGCTGCATCCGCTACGTGATCGATCCGTTCCAGCGGGACGCGTTCGAGGGCTATGCGCGGCGGTGGCTGACGATCATCCCGGCCTGCGGCGGGACGTGCCTGGGCTATTTCCTGCCGCACGAGGGGACCAACAACATCGCGCTGGCGCTGCTCGCGTTCGACAGCCTCGCCGCCTACGAGGCCTACCGCGCCCGGATCAAGACCGACCCCGCCGGCGCCGCCAACTTCGCCGAGGCGCAGGCGAAGCGCTTCATCCTCTCGGAAGAGCGCACGTTCCTGACGCCGGTGGCGTGAACGGCTCGCGCCGCCTGGGCGAAAGTCGGGTATGAAGCAGCCGAACGCGATCGCATGGCGCGCGTCGCCGCCGCGATCCGAAGCTGCTGGGATTGGCCATGCCTGTGTTCGTGGACCGGATTGGGCAGACCGACGTCAACTGCCTGATCTGGGCCGGCCCGGTCTCGAAGTCGGACGCCCTGGAAATGCCGGGGCGGATCGACCCGTCCCGACCCGAGTTCGGCTGCCGCTGGATCAGCTACTTCGATGCGACCGCGGACCTGTCGGACCTGGACGCGGCGTGCCTGCTGGAGCTGCGCGAACGGCTCAGATCGGTCGTCGCCGGGCTGGCCGCCAAGGGGGAGTTCCGGATGATCCTGGCCTCGAACTCCAAGTACAACGACCCGCTGGTGGCGGTCTGGCGGGCGATGAGCGCCACCGACGCGGCCTACGCCTCCAATCCTGTGGTCGCACACGGCATCCATGCCGCCGCGCGCACCCTGGGCCTCACGGCGACCGACGCCGCGCACGCGCGCCGCTGGATCGAGTCGCGGATCGCGAGGCTTTCTCCTCACCCGTAGGGGGAGGGGAACGCCTCACGCCAGCGCGAAGCCAGGGTAGCCCTCGCGGGCGATCTCGTCGCAGCGGTCGCGGTAGACGTTGAGGCCGCCGGCGTAGGGCATGTAGACGCGGACCTTTCCGGGCACGTTGGCGCCGAGGTACCAGGAGGTGCAGCTTTCGTGCACCCGCACCCCGCCCTGGGCGAGGCCGGCCACGTGCTCGACCCATTCCTCCTGCGCCTCAGGCTCCGCATCGATGATCCGCCGGCCCTCGCCGCGCATGTGGTCCAGCAGGTCGCAGATCCAGGCGCTGTGCTGCTCGATCGAGGCGATCATGTTGGTCAGCACCGACGGGCTGCCGGGGCCGGTGATGGTGAACAGGTTCGGGAACCCCGCCACCATCAGCCCCAGGTAGCTGCGCGGCCCCTCGGCGATCCAGGCCTCGCGCATCTTCGCCCCGCCGCGGCCGGTGATGTCGATCCGGTTCAGCGAGCCGGTCATCGCGTCGAACCCGGTGGCGTAGACGATCACGTCGAGCGGGAAGAAGCCCTGCGCGGTTTCGATCCCCTCCGGCGTCACGCGGGTGATCGCCCCCTTGCGCAGGTCGACCAGGGTCACGTTCTCGCGGTTGAAGGTGTCGAAGTAGCCGATGTCGATGATCGGGCGCTTGCACCCCATCGGGTAGTGGGGCACCAGCGCGGCCGCCGTCTCCGGGTCCTTCACCGTGCGGCGGATCATCTCGGCGTAGAGCTCCTGCGCGGCGAGGTTGGCTTCCATGCTCAGCGCCACGTCGGCCCAGGCGAACGGGGTGGCCGCCAGCCAGCCCATGGTGTCCAGCCGCGCCAACCGCTCCTCGGGCGTCAGGTCGAGGATGTTCGGCGGCGGCGCGGCGGTCGGGTCGATGGCGACGGCGCCGAAGCGCGCGGCCCCCAGCGCCGAGGCCAGCTGCGCGGCGCGGATCGTGTCGTAGTCCTCGCGGAGAGCCTCGAACTCGCCCGGCGCCCAGGGCCGGTTGCCGGCCGGCATGGTGTAGGCCGCCGAGCGCTGGAACACGGTCAGGTGCTTGGCCTGCCGCGCGATCACCGGCGTCGCCTGCACCCCGGACGAGCCGGTGCCGACGATCGCCGCGCGCTTGCCGGAAAAGTCGTAGCCGTCCTTCGGGAAGCGGTTGGTGTAGAGCGTGTCGCCGGCGAAGCTGTGCAGCCCCTCGATCGCCGGCTCGATCGGCGCCGAGAGGCACCCCACCGCCGTCACCACGAAGCGCGCGCGCCAGGCGTCGCCCCCATTGGCCTTGCCCCCGTCGGTCTCGACCAGCCAGGTCGCGCTGGCCTCGTCCCAGGTCATGGCCGTGACGCTTGGTGTTGAACTTGATGTGCCGGCGCAGATCCAGCCGGTCGGCGACGAAGTTGACGTAGCGCTCCAGCTCCGCCTGCGGCGCCATCAGCTCGGTCCAGGTCCACTCGTCCTGCACCTCCTTGGAGATGCTGAGCGAGTATTCGACGCTCTGCACGTCCACCCGCGCGCCGGGATAGCGGTTCCAGAACCAGGTGCCGCCGACGCCGTCGCCCATCTCCACGCCCTGCATGGAAAAGCCGCGCTCGCGCAGCCGGTAGAGCATCGTCAGCCCCCCGAACCCCGCCCCGATCACGACCACGTCGACGTCCGTCGCCGGAGCTTTCACCGCACTGCCGTCCATGTTCGCCTGGGCCTCCAATCCCGAGTTCACGGCGCCGCCCCGCGCGTCTTTGCGATCTTCGCGGGTTTAGCCGTTTTGCGGCGCTGGCCCTGCGTACGGTGCGCTACGCACGGTCAATCAAGACGGACCCTGTCGTAGTCTGAGGGACACGATCGAGGCGCGGCGTGAAAATGCGCCAGGGCGATGCGGCTCCCGCTGCAACCGCTGGCGGCGGCGCCTATATGCCCTCGGCGCGCGCAGGGTATGGCTCGGCGCGGCGGCGGCCGGAGGCGAACCCATGATCCGCAAGACGTGCCTGGCGGCCTTCGCCCTTGCGGCCGGATTGACCGCGGCCGGCGCGGCGCTCGCCCAGACCCAGACCGGCAGCGCGGCGCCGCCGGCCACCTCGGCCCAGCCCGCCCCGCCGCCGTGGGTGCAGTCCGCACCGCCCGCGATCAAGCCTGCGGACCCGAACACGAACCAGCCGACCTATTCCGTCGATCGGCCGCCAGACACCCCGTCGGGCGTCTACCTGCCCGCCGCGGTGCTCGGCTACGCCAAGTCGGCCGCCGGCTGCGTTACGATCGGCTGTGAGGATGGGCCGCACGCGGGCGGCGCTCCGGGGCCGTCGTCGTCCGGGTCGCCATCGTCCGGCACGCCGTCATCCGGGCCGCCATCGTCCGGGCCGCCGTCGTCCGCCGAGCCGCCGCCGGCCAATCTGGGGACGTCCGGCCCGCACTGAGCAAGGCGGGCTCGGCTCTGGCTCCGCGCCCGGCCGCCGAGGCGCCAGCCGGTGTCGCCGACCATCCGTTCGAAGAAGCCGCGCTCGGGCCGAAATGCAGCGCCCCCTACCGCAAATACCCCAGCACCAGCCGCGTCGCCTCGTCGACCAGCGAGCCCACCGCGGCGTCCGCGAGCACGTCCGGGCGGTGCAGGACGGCGGTGTGGGTGAGGGCCTCGATCGCGGTGACGCAGACGAAGGCGGCGAGGTCCAGGTCGGCGGGGCGAAGGTCGGCGCGGCGCCGCTCCAGGAAGGCGCGGAACAGGTCGTAGGTCTCCTGGGTGAGCGCGCCGACGGTTTCGGCGCCGGCGATGTGCGGGGTCTGTTCGGCCAGCACGCGGTGCAGCTGCGGATCGACGCGGTGGGCGGCGATTGCCGCGGCGACGAGGGCGCGCACCGCCGGCCCTAACGGCTGCTCGGCGACTTCGGCCAGCGCGCGGCCGACGATCTGCATGAGCTGGCGGTTGTGGCGGGCGATCACGGCGGCGACCAGCGCTTCCTTGCCGGGGAAGTACTGGTAGAGCGAGCCGACGCTGACGCCCGCCGCCGCGGCGATGCGGTTGGTGCTGGCGCGCTCGAACCCGTCCCGGACCAGAATGCGAGCGGTGGCTTCGATCAGGGCGTCCACGGTGGCGCGCGAGCGGTCCTGGGTGGCGGATTTCCTCGGCAGGGTGAGCGGGGCGCGCGCCACGGGAATGGGCTCCGAATGCGAGTAGGGAATGTGAGTTATTGCTCGTATTATGCCGGGCGTCACTGAAACACAAGCCAACCGCGGCGGCGGCTGATGGAACATTTCTCCCGCGTAGCGGGGGAAACGTCGCGTCGCCGCAGGTGCGCGACAATGGGGGCTCTAACCGGAGACTTCCCCCATCGGCGAAGCGCGCTGCGCGCGGCTCGCCGCTTTCCCCCGGAGGGGGAAGGGTTGCGCGCCGCCGCGCCTGCCAGATCTGGAAAGGAGAGACCGCCATGAACACCCACCCCTATTCGACGCTGGTCCGCTGCAAGCAGTGGGCGGACGGCGGGCTGCATGCGGCGATCGCGCGCGGCTGGGATCGGCTGGACGCGCAGGACCAGGCGATCGTGCCGCTGATCCTCGACCACATGCATGCGGTCGACCGGATCTTTCAGCATCACCTGCTGGGCCGGCCGCACGGCTTCGCCGCGCCGCGCTCGGCGGTCACGCCCAGCCTGGCGCAGCTGGCCGAGGACGCCCGCGAGCTAGGGGCGTGGTACGTGGCCTATGTCGATCGTCTGCCGACGGACGATTTCGCGGCGCCGGTGGACTTCGCCTTCACCAGCGGCAAGCCGGCGCGGATGACCCGCGGCGAGATCCTGCTGCACGTGGCCCTGCACGGAACCTACCACCGCGGCAACGCCGGCATCCTGCTGCAGAAGGCCGGCGGCGAAGGCTACCCGGACGGGATCACCGACTTTCTGGAGGCGGCGGCCTGAACGGGCTGCGAGCAGACGGGCGCCGCGGCGCCGATCTGGAGCGGCGCGGCGTCGATCGGCCCTATGTCGACAGGGCGAGATGGCCCATATGGGGCGGTCCGGCGCCGCCGGACCGGAGTCCACGCGTTTGTCGAGAGGGCATCGAGCCACAATGTACAACCGGCGCCGCCAAGGCCGCCTCGCCAGAGTCGCCCTCGCCAGAGTCGCCATGGCCACGGCCATCGCCCTGACCGGACTGCTCACCGCCACGATGCCGGCGCCGGCCCGCGCGGCCTTGGCCGGGACGGCGCGGGACGCAGCCGCCGAGCAGTTCGTCAAGGTTCAGGGCCAGCGGCTGGTCTCGATCCTCGCCGACAAGTCGCAGAGCAAGGCCGACCGGATCCGGGCCTTCCGCGCCGCCGTGGACGAGGTCGCCGACGTGCCCAAGATCACCCGGTTCGTGCTCGGCAAGTATGCGCGCACGATCACGCCGGCGCAGATGCAGCGGTTCGCCCCGGTGTTCCAGGACTATGCCCAGAACGTCTATCGACAGCGCCTGGCCAACTTCAACGCCGACACCGTGACGGTGACCGGCTCGCTGGCGCGCAAGCCCGGCGACGTGGTGGTGGCGACGACCGTCAGCGGCGGCGACGCCAAGCCGGCGGCCGTCTCGTGGCGGGTGATGGGGTCGGGCGCGGGCTGGAAGGTGGTGGACGTGGAGGTGGCGGGCGTCTGGCTGGCGATCACGCAGCAGGACGACTTCGTCTCGACCATCGACAACCACGGCGGCAGCATCGACGCGCTGATCTCGCGGCTCGAGGAACTGACGCGCGGGCAGGCGGCGGGCGACGCCGCCGCGGACCACTAGTGTGCTGGATTTGAAGTTCGCCAGCTTCCTGGATCGGGCTATGAGCGAACTAGATGGAGACTGCCACAATGCGCTTGCGAACTTCGGAATCGGGACACTAGCCGGGGGCGGGCGATGGCCAAGGGACAGTGGGCGGAGACCGGCGTCGGCGCGGTGGTGATCGCGGCGGCCGCGGGGTTCCTGGCCTATTCGCTGACGGTGGGCGGCACGGTGCGGCCGCACGGCTATCAGGTGCGCGCCAGGTTCGGCCAGGTCGGATCGCTGGCGCCGGGCGCGGTGGTCAGCGTGGCCGGCGTGAAGATCGGCACGGTGTCCAGCATCGAGCTGGATCCCAAGACGTTCCTGGCCAAGACCACGCTGGACCTGGATCCCGCCGTACAGCTGCCGGCGGAACTCCACCGCCAGGATCACCAGCGACGGGCTGATGGGACCAACCCATGTGGTGATCCAGCCTGGCGGGGCGAGCGAAACCCTCAAGCCCGGCGGGGAGATCGAGAACACCCAGGGCGCGGTCGACGTGTTCAGCCTGATCAGCCAGTTCATCCGCCCGCAGCCCGGCGCCGGCGGCGGCGCGGCTGACAACGCGCCCGCCAAGCCCGCCGGAGACTGAGGCTTGGCCGACGTTCCTGCTTTGCTGCAGCCGGTCCGCGCGGTCGGCGCCTGGGTGCTCGGCGCCATGCGCCAGGCCGGCGCGGTGACCCTGTTCGGCCTGCGCGGCGTCGCCGCCGGGGCCTCCCCGCCCTGGTTCTTCGGCCAGCTGGGGCGGCAGATCCTCAGCGTCGGCTATTTCTCCCTGCCGGTCGTCGGCCTGACGGCGGTGTTCACCGGCGCGGCGCTGGCGCTCAACATCTACACCGGCGGCGGACGTTTCAACGCCGAGCAGATCATGCCGCAGATCGTGGCGCTGGGGATCACCCGCGAGCTCGGCCCGGTGCTGGCGGCGCTGATGCTGGCCGGCCGGGTCTCCGCCGCCATGGCCGCCGAGATCGGGGCCATGCGCGCGACCGAACAGATCGACGCGATGCAGACCCTGTCCACCGATCCGTTCCGCTACCTGATCGCGCCGCGCCTGGTCGCGGCGGTGCTGACGCTGCCGCTGCTGACGGCCGTGGCCGACATCATCGGCATCGGCGGCGGCTGGGTGGTGGCGACCCGGACCCTGAACTTCAACGCCGCGCTCTATGTGCGCAACACCTGGGATTTCCTGGAGCAGTGGGACGTGGTCTCGGGCCTGCTGAAGGCCGGCGTGTTCGGCTTCATCGTCGCCCTGACCGGCTGCTACTTCGGCTTCAACGCCACCGGCGGCGCCCGCGGGGTGGGCCAGGCGACCACCCTTGCGGTGGTGGCCGGCGCGGTGCTGATCTTCGCCACCGACTACCTGATGACCTCGGCCTTCACCCGGTGATGGGCGCCGTAACGCCGCGGCTGGAGTGGCGGGGCGTGCACAAGGCCTTTGGCGGCCCGCCGGTGCTCGCCGGCTTCGACCTGTCGGTGGGCCCTGGCCGCTCGCTGGTGATCATCGGCGGGTCCGGAACCGGCAAGTCGGTGGCGGTCAAGATCGCCGCCGGCCTGATCGAGCCGGACGCCGGCGAGATCCTGATGGACGGCCGGCCGGTGCAGGACCTGAACGAGCGCGAGCGGCGCAAGCTGGCGCGGCGCTTCGGCATGCTGTTCCAGGGCTCGGCGCTGTTCGACAGCCTGCCGGTCTGGGAGAACGTCGCCTTCCGCCTGATCAACGCCGACCGGCTGCCGCGCAGGACCGCCCGGGAACGGGCGCTGGAGGCGCTGGGGCGGGTACAGATCGGGCGCCGGGTCGCCGAGCTTTATCCGGCCGAGCTCTCCGGCGGCATGAAGAAGCGCGTGGGCCTGGCGCGGGCGGTGATCGGCGATCCCGACATGATCTTCTTCGACGAGCCGACCTCGGGGCTCGACCCGATCACCAGCCGGGCGATCAACAGCCTGATCAGCGAGCAGGTGAAGGGCCTCGGCTGCACCGCCGTGACCATCACCCACGACCTGGTCTCCGCCCGCAAGATCGGCGACGAGGTGGCGATGCTGCAGGGCGGCGTGGTGGTGTGGCGCGGCCCCGCCAGCGACCTCGACCACTCCGGCAACCCCTACGTCGACCAGTTCGTCCGCGGCGACCTCGAGGGCCCGATCAAGTCGCTGGTCTGACGCCATCCCGGGATCAACCAGCACGTTGCGGGCCTGACCGCGCTGGGCCGCGTCGGCTTGCCCGCGCTCAACCCTTCCCCCTCCGGGGGAAAGCGGCGCGCCGTGCGCAGCACGCGTCGCCGATGGGGGGAGTCTCGTTCGTCGGCGGGGGTGCGCACCCCCATCGGCCACTCCCTCGCTTCGTAAGGTTCGGGCCGCTTTCCCCCAAAGGGGGAAGCGTTTGGCGTCCTACCCCCGCGCTCCGCCCCCCAGCCGCCAGCCGGTGTCGCCGGCCATGCGTTCGAAGAAGCCCGGCTCGTAGGCATGCACCGGGTCGGCGCGGACCATTTCGTCCATCCGCTGGGCGTCTTCGCCGACCAGGATGCGCCAGGTCTCGGACTTGACGCCGTCGAGCATGATCTTCGCGGCCTGGGCGGCTGTGGTGGGGGCGTTGTCGCGGAACTGGCGGCCCTGCTCGTCGATCATCGCCCGGATCTGGTCGTCGCTGAGCTGGTCGGCCTGGATGCCCATCCGCGCCATCTGCCGGCGGGCGCCGGCCAGGGTCTCGGCGCTGGCTTCGTCCTCGCCGGTCAGCACCTTGCGCGAGTTGATGGCGATGTCGGTGCCGATGTGGCCGGGCATCACCACCGAGCACTTGATGTGCGGGGCGTTGAGCTTGAGGTCGTTGATCAGCGCCTCGGTGAACCCCTTCACCGCGAACTTGGCGGCGCTGTAGGCGGTGTGGGCGGTCATCGGCCCCAGCGAGGCCCAGAAGCCGTTGACGGACGAGGTGTTGATGATGTGGGCCTCGTCGGCCTTCATCAGCATCGGCAGGAACGCGCGGCAGCCGTAGTAGACGCCGCCCCAGCAGACGTTGAAGGTCTTCTCCCACTCGGCGCGGGTGGAGGAAACGAAGCTGCCGCCGCCGCCGATGCCGGCGTTGTTGAACAGCAGGTGGATCCTGTCGGTCTCCTGCTGGGCGGCGACCTCGTCGCGGAACCGGTTGAGGTGGTCCTCGATCGAGACGTCGGCCATGTGGGTGGTGACCTTGGCCCCCTGCGCGGCCTCCTGGGTGCAAAGCCGCGCGGTCTCGGCCATGTTGGCCTCGGAGAGGTCGCACATGGCGACGCTGCAGCCCTCGGCCACCAGCTGCCGCGCCAGCTCGCGCCCCATGCCGGTGCCGCCGCCGGTGATCACGGCGATCTTGCCGCTGAAGTCCTTCATCTGCCGCTTCCTCCGATGTTCCTGGCGCTTCGGCGCCGTGATTTTGACTCTGCGAATGGCGGCCGTCGCATCGCCGCCGTCGCCGCAAGGGATAACCGCGGAGATCGCGGAGATACGCGGAGCGAGCGAGGATCTCTCATCGACCGGTGACTAGGCGCCGAACGGCCGTAGTTGGCCTGGCGCGAAGCGCCCTCCGCGTTTCTCCGCGATCTCCGCGGTTATCCCTTTGAACTTTACGCCGCCAGGGCCTGCCACATGGCCATGATCATGCCGAAGCCGCGGGCGTCGCCGACGGTGCCGGAGCCCATCTTGTTCATCACGTAGGAGAAGGTGGTGCGGGCGTCCATGTCGATGATGATCAGCGAGCCGCCATAGCCGCCCCAGAAGATCGTGTTCGGGTTCGGCGCCGGGATGGTGGCGCCGGCGAGGCCGAAGCCCATGCCGAACTTGGCCGGCATGCCCAGCACCAGGTCGGTGTTCTCGATCTGCACCTCGAGCGCCTTGCGGCAGCCGGCCTCGGACATGAAGCGCTTGCCCTTGGCGACGCCGCCGTTGGCGAGGATGGCGTGGATCTCGGCCACCGAGCGAGCGTTGCCGGTGCCGCCAGCGGCCGGGATCTCGGCGCCGCGCCAGGCCCGGGTCTTGGTCTCGGAAACGTCGACGCCGGGGTTGTTGAAGGTGACCTTCTGGATCTCGTCCTGCTCCATGTCGCCGATCGCGCCGCCAGGCGGCGGCGGGATCAGGTCGGCGACGCGGTGGTCCTCCGACGCCGGCAGGCCGATCCAGAAGTCGGCGCCCAGCGGCCCGGCGATCTCCTCGCGGAAGAAGGTGCCGATGGTCTTGCCGGTGATGCGGCGCACCACCTCGCCGATCAGGTAGCCCTGGGTGATGGCGTGGTAGCCGCTGCGCGTGCCCGGCTCCCAGAGCGGGGCCTGGGCGGCCAGGAGCCCGACGACCTTGTCCCAGTCGTAGAGGTCGTGCGCGCTGATCTTCTCGCGCCAGCCGGAGAGGCCGGCGGAGTGCGCCATCAGGTGGCTGACCTTGACCGCGGCCTTGCCGTTGGCGGCGAACTCCGGCCAGTACTTGGCGACCGGCGCGTCGAAGTCGAGCTCGCCGCGGTCGGCCAGCAGCAGCGCGGTGATGAAGCTCATCGTCTTGGTGGTGGAGTAGACGTTGACGATGGTGTCCTTTTCCCAGGGACGCGTCTTCGCCGCGTCGGCGAACCCACCCCAGAGGTCGACCACCGTCTCGCCCTCGAGCGTGGCGCAGAACGAGGCGCCCAGGTCCGCGCCGCTCTCGAAATTGGCCTCGAACGCGGCCTTGGCGCCGGCGTACTTGTCCTGAACGAAGCCGGCGGTGTCGAGGGGCATGGGTCGCGTCTCCTGGCGGGATCGCTCCAACCTAGGCCGAACGATGCTCGCGGCGCCAGTCTCACGCGACGGCGCCTTTGTAGGCCGACCGCCGTTGCCGCGGCCCTGCGCCCCCTCCGTCAGCCCGCTGCGCGGGCTGCCACCTCCCCCGCGTCGCTACGCTATGCGGTGGAGGAGAAGGCGCGGTGTCGCTCCTCCACCGTGAAGCGCAGCGGAACGGGGGAGGTGGATCGGCGCGCGAAGCGTGACGAGACGGAGGGGGCGCAGGGCCGCGGCCGAGGCTAGGCCGCCGCCGCGCGTTTTGGTTCGTAGTTGAGGATCGGGGCCAGCCAGCGTTCGGCGAGCGCGAGTCGGTCCAGCCCTTGCGGCGGGCGTAGTCCTCGGCCTGGTCGCGCTCGATCTTGCCGACGCCGAAATAGTGCGCCTGCGGGTTGGCGAAGTAGAGCCCGGAGACCGAGGCCGGCGGGTTCATCGCGAAACTGTCGGTGAGCTCGATGCCGGTGGCGTTGCTCGCGTCCAGCAGCGAAAACAGCGTCGCCTTTTCGGTGTGGTCCGGCTGGGCCGGATAGCCGGGCGCGGGGCGGATGCCGCGGTATTTCTCGGTCAGCAGGACGTCGAGGTCGAACGCCTCGTCCGGCGCGTAGCCCCAGAGCTCGGTGCGGACGCGGTGGTGCAGCGCCTCGGCGAAGGCCTCGGCCAGGCGGTCGGCCAGCGAGGTGGAGAGGATGGCGTTGTAGTCGTCGCCCGCCGCCTTGAACTTCTCGGCGATCGCCGTCTCGCCGTGGCCGGCGGTGACGGCGAAGCCGCCGATGTAGTCGAGCGGGCCGCCGATCGGGGCGATGAAGTCGGCCAGCGCCAGGTTGGGCCGGCCCTCGGCCTTGGACATCTGCTGGCGCAGGGTGAAGAGCCGCGCGCGCTCGGCGGTGCGGGTCTCGTCGGTCCAGATGACGATGTCGTCGCCGTCGGCGTTGGCGGGCCAGAAGCCGGCGACGCCGCGCGCCTCGAACCACTTCTCGGCGATCACCTGCTTCAGCATCGCCTGGGCGTCGGCGAACAGCGAGCGCGCCGCTTCGCCGACCACGTCGTCCTCGAGGATCATCGGATAGTGGCCGGCCAGCTCCCAGGTCTGGAAGAACGGGGTCCAGTCGATGTAGCGGGCGAGGTCAGCCAGGTCGTAGGGGCCGAACGCGCGGGTTCCGAGGAAGCTGGGCTTCGGCGGCTGGTAGGCCCGCCATTCGGGGGTGAAGCGTTTGGCCCGCGCGGCGGCCAGCGGCGTGCGCACCTTGGCCTCCTGGCTGCGGACGAACTGCTCGCGGATGCGGATGTATTCGGCGCGGGTCTCGGCCTCGGCTTTCGGCCGCTCGACCGGCGACATCAGCCCGGAAACCACGCCCACGGCGCGACTGGCGTCGGTGACGTAGGTGGTGGAGCCGCGGGCGTAGGCCGGCTCGATCTTCACCGCGGTGTGGGTGCGGCTGGTGGTGGCGCCGCCGATCAGCAGCGGGATCGAAAAGCCGCGCCGTTCCATCTCGCCGGCGACGAACACCATCTCGTCCAGCGACGGCGTGATCAGGCCGGAGAGTCCGACGATGTCGACCTGCTGCTTGATCGCCTCGTCGAGGATGCGGTCGGCCGGGACCATCACGCCGAGGTCGATCACCTCGTAGTCGTTGCACTGCAGCACGACGCCGACGATGTTCTTGCCGATGTCGTGCACGTCGCCCTTGACGGTCGCCATCAGCACCTTGCCGGCCGCCTTGCGCGGGACGCCGCCGCTCTCGGCCTCCATGAACGGCATCAGGTAGGCCACCGCCTGCTTCATCACCCGGGCCGACTTGACCACCTGCGGCAGGAACATCTTGCCCGCGCCGAACAGGTCGCCGACCACGTTCATGCCGGCCATCAGCGGCCCTTCGATCACCTCCAGCGGCTTGGACGCGGCCAGGCGCGCCTCCTCGACGTCGGTCTCGATGAAGTCGCCGATACCGTGCACCAGGGCGTGGGTCAGGCGCTGCGTCCACCGTGCCGGAACGCCAGGCGGCGTCCTCGACCTTCGCGGCCGGACCGCCGACCTTGTAGCGCGGCGCCATGTCGACCAGCCGCTCGGTGGCGTCCGGCCGACGGTTCAGGATCACGTCCTCGACCGCTTCGCGTAAGCCAGGATCGATCTCGTCGTAGACCGGCAGCTCGCCGGCGTTGACGATGCCCATGTCCATGCCGGCGGCGATCGCGTGGTAGAGGAACACCGCGTGCATCGCCTGGCGCACCGGCTCGTTGCCGCGGAAGCCGAATGAGATGTTGGAGACCCCGCCAGAGATCCGGGCGTGCGGCAGCATCTGCTTGATCGCCCGCGTCGCCTCGATGAAGTCGACCGCGTAGTTGTTGTGCTCCTCGAGGCCGGTGGCCACGGCGAAGATGTTGGGGTCGAAGATGATGTCCTCGGGCGGAAAGCCGAGCTGCTCGGTGAGCAGGCGGTAGGCGCGCTCGCAGATCGCCACCTTGCGGTCGCGCGTGTCGGCCTGGCCCTGCTCGTCGAAGGCCATCACCACCACCGCCGCGCCGTAGCGCAGGCACTTGGTCGCCTGCTCGAGGAACTTCTCCTCGCCCTCCTTCATCGAGATCGAGTTGACGATCGCCTTGCCCTGCACGCACTTCAGGCCGGCCTCGATCACCTCCCATTTCGACAAGTCGATCATGATCGGCACGCGGGCGATGTCGGGCTCGGCGGCGATCAGGTTGAGGAAGGTGACCATGGCCTTGGGGCTGTCGAGCAGGCCCTCGTCCATGTTGACGTCCAGCACCTGCGCGCCGGCTTCGACCTGCTGGCGCGCGACCGTCAGCGCGGCCGCATAGTCGCCGTTCGCGATCAGCTTCCTGAAGCGCGCCGAGCCGGTGACGTTGGTCCGCTCGCCGATGTTGACGAAGAGGGGTCTCATCGGAGGGCCCCCCCATCGTCGCGCATCGGCGCTGGCGCGCCTTGCCAGCGACACTTCCCCCCGCCAGCGGGGGGAAGAGCGTGACTGGATGCTCCTCCCCCCGGTCCGGGGGGAGGTGTCGCAGGCGAGCGTCCGCTAGGACGCGAAGCGCGACGGAGGGGGGAACGCGGTCTCACGCGAGTTCGAACGCTTCCAGGCCGGCGAGGCGCATGGCCGGGGCCCGCTCGGGGATCGCCCGGGGCGCAAGGCCCCGGACGTCATCGGCGATGTGGCGGATGTGATCGGGCGTGGTGCCGCAGCAACCGCCGAGGATGTTGACGATGCCGCTCCTGGCCCACTCCTCGAGCAGGCACGCGGTCTCGTGCGGGCCCTCGTCGTACTCGCCCATCGCGTTGGGCAGGCCGGCGTTGGGATAGGCCGCGACCAGGGTGTCGGCGATGCGGGCGAGCTCGGCGATGTGCGGGCGCATCAGGTCGGCGCCCAGCGCGCAGTTGAGGCCCACCGCGAACGGCTTGCAGTGGCGTACCGAGTTCCAGAACGCCTCCACCGTCTGGCCGGACAGCGTGCGGCCGGAGCGGTCGGTGATGGTGCCGCTGATCCAGATCGGCAGCGGCTCATAGCCCTCGTCCTCGAGATCGAGGATCGCCTTGATCGCGGCCTTGCAGTTCAGCGTGTCGGTGATGGTCTCGACCAGGAACAGGTCGACCCCGCCCTCGTGCAGCGCCAGCACCTGCTCGCGGTAGGCGGCGTAGACCTGGTCGAAGGTCACCTTGCGGGCGCCAGGATCGTTCACGTCGGACGACATCGACAGCATCACGTTCAGCGGGCCCACCGAGCCGGCGACGAAGCGCGGCTTGTTCGGCTCTTTGGCGGTCCAGCGGTCGGCGGCTTCGCGGGCGATGCGGGCGCCGGCGAGGTTGATGTCGCGCACCGCGCCCTGCAGTTCGTAGTCGGCCTGGGCGATCGACGTGGCCGAGAAGGTGTTGGTCTCGCTGATGTCGGCGCCGGCGGCGAAGTACTGGTCGTGCAGGTCGGCGACGATGTCGGGCCGGGTCAGGCACAGGATGTCGTTGTCGCCCTTCAGCAGAACCTTGGAGTCCTTGAACCGCTCGCCGCGATAGTCGGCTTCGGCGAGGCCCCGGCGCTGGATCATCACCCCCCAGGCGCCGTCGAGGATCAGGATGCGCTCGCGGGCCGCGGCTTTCAGCGCCGCGATGCGGGCGCGGCGAGCGGTCTCGTCAGTCATGGGCGGCCTCCGTCTTCACGCCCAGGACCCGGCAGACCGCCACGGTCAGCTCGGCGTGGTTCGAGGTGTAGAAATGGAAGTGGCGGAAGCCCTCTTCCTCCAGCTTGGCGCACATCTCGGCGGCGACCGAGGCCGCGACCAGGCGGCGGGTGGCCGGATCGTCGTCCAGCCCTTCGAACAGGTTCGCCAGCCAGGCCGGCACCGGGATACCGCTGGACGTGGCCATCCGCTCGAGCCCCGCGAAGTTGCGCACCGGCATGATGCCCGGCACCAGCGGGATCGCGATGCCGGCCGCATCCACCGCATCGCGGAAGCGCAGGAAGTCGTCGACGTCGAAGAAGAACTGGGTGATCGCCCGCGAGGCGCCGGCGTCGACCTTGGCCTTCAGCACGTCGAGGTCGCGCTGGCGCGAGGCGGCCTCCGGATGGATCTGCGGATAGGCGCCGACAGAGACCTCGAACGGCGCGATCGCGCGGATGCCGGCGGTGAGCTCGGTGGCGTTGGCGTAGCCATCGGCCGGTGGCGTGTAAGCGCCGCCGATCTGGCCGGGCGGGTCGCCGCGCAGCGCGACGATGTGGCGAATGCCGGCCGCCCAGTAGCCGCGGATCACCTCGTCGACCTCGGCGCGCGAGGCGTTGACGCAGGTGAGGTGCGCCGCCGGCGTCAGCGCCGGTCTCGTTCAGCACCCGGACGACCGTGCGGTGGGTGCGGTCGCGGGTCGAGCCGCCGGCGCCGTAGGTGACCGAGATGAAGTCCGGGTTGAGCGGCTCCAGCCGGCGGATCGCCTTCCACAGCAGCTCCTCCGCCTCGGGCGTCTTCGGCGGCGAGAACTCGAACGAGATGCTGAGCTTGTCGCGATCGCGGCCGCCGGCGCGGGCGACGGGTCCCATCGCGGAGTTGGGTGTGGGGGCGTTCATGGCGCTCCCCCCTTCGTCGCACGTCGGCGCTGACGCGCCTCGTTTGCGACACTTCCCCCCGCCTGCGGGGGGAAGAGCGAAGCGCTGCTGGATTGCAGCTCCCCCCGCACCGGGGGGAGGCGTCGCTGGCGAGCGCCCAACAGGGCGCGATGCGCGACGGAGGGGGGACCCGCGCCAGCGGCGGCGGCGTTCATGCGACCCTCCGGATGCGCCCGCTGTCGTGTTCGGCGACCCAGACCTTCACGGTCAGGCCGCCGGGTCCTGCGGGCGGCAGGGTGATGGCGGAGACCTTGGCGAGGCCCGCCGCGGCGGCCCAGCGCTCGATCTCGTTGTCGAAGAAGCCGAGCCGGCGATGCCTGTGCTCGGCGCGGAGGAATTCCAGGTCATGCGGGGCGAAGTCGACGATCAACAGCCGCCCGCCCGGCGCCACCAGCCGCGCCGCCTCCGCCACCGCCGCGCCCGGCTCGCCGAGGTAGTGCAGCACCTGGTGGGCGACCACGAGGTCGGCTTCGCCATCGGCCAGGCCGACGCTGAGGATGTCGCCGTGGCGCAGCTCGCAGGCCGCCAGCCCGGCGCCGGCCACATTGCTGCGGGCGACGTTCAGCATCTGCCGCGATAGATCGAGGCCGACCGCGCTCCTGGCGCGACCGCCCAGCAGGGTCAGCATGCGGCCGGTGCCGGTGCCGAGATCGACCAGACGGCGGAACGGCCCCTCACCGGCCGCCTCGAGGATCGCGGCTTCCACCGCGGCCTCGGAGACGTAGAGCGAACGGATCTCGTCCCAGCGTCCGGCGTTGTCGGCAAAGTAGGCGGCGGCCTGGCTGGCGCGTTCGGCGGCGACGCCTTCCAGGCGCTCGGCGTCGCGCAGCAACGTGGCGTCGCTTTCCGAGATCAGCGACAGCGCCTTGTCCAGCAGGTCCCGGGTCGGGCCAGCGCCCACGAGGCGGTAGAACACCCAGGCGCCGTCCGGGAAGCGCTCCACCAGGCCGGCTTCGGCCAGGACCTTCAGGTGCCGCGAGACACGCGGCTGGCTCTGGCCGAGGATTCGGGTCAGCTCGAGCACCGCCAGCTCCTCGCGGCCCAGCAGCGCCAGAATGCGCAGCCGCGTCGCCTCGCCGGCCGCGCGCAACACCTCAACCGTCTGATCCGATGTGAGCGGCATATGATATAAAGATATCTTTATGTCTTGATTGTCAAGGCGCAAACACGTCCGTCCGATGGACCGGGCAGAGCAACCTGGGTGTGCAAGAGGGGCGCCGCGGGCCAAGCCAACGCTGGCGCCTATCCTATATGGTGTTGAAATAGTTGAGTTCAAGAATTGGCAAGCTGCGCCGTGCGGGCGTAGTACTCCGCTTGCGGAAAACCCCCTTTTCAACCTCCCAGCCCGTCTCCCATCGGAGACCGGGGCGCTTCCGCGTCTGCGTTTTCATCAACGATCCAAAGGACCTTCATGAGCCTGACCGGCCAACCTGAAATTTGCCTGCGTAACCAATTTCCCAAACTCCAAGCTCCAACCCGACCAGCGCTTTCCAGCTGGATCCGTCGAAACCGAGCCGCAATTGAAGCGGCCGCGACATTGTCCCTGGCGATGACCGCCCCTGTCCTCGGCGCCGTCGCAACCTTGCAAACCTCGCTTACCGCCTAAGGCGGCGGCGCGCCGGCGCAACCTTGCGCCGGCGCGCATCGCCTCCAGCCGCCTTGCCCGTCAGCCACACCCGAGGGGATCCATGACCCAGAGCCAATGCGCGCCGATCGACTTCGAAGACCTGGGGGCGGCGACGCTGCCCTGGAGCCGCAGCTACCGCCTCGCCTCGAAGACCATCGGCCAGGACTTCCTGATCGAGATCGCCTGGCCGCCGATCACACCCAGACCAGACCAGCGCTTCCCGGTGATCTACGTGCTCGACGGCAACCACGCGTTCGCCCTGACCGCGATGGCCGCACGCGCCCTGCAGTCCGGTCCATTCCCCCTGCCGCCGACGCTGGTCGTCGGCATCGGCTACCATTTCAAGCGGCCAGAGGACCACGCCCGGTGGGGCTCGCTGCGCCTGCGCGACTTCTCCCCCTGCCCCGATCCGCTGCTGGAGTCCCAGCATCCGGGCGCTTCGGCCGGCTGCGGCGGCGCGGACGCGTTCCTCGATTTCATCGAGCAGGAGGTGAAGCCGTTCGTCGCCTCCAGCGCCCCAGTCGACAGCAGCGACGCGACGCTGGTCGGCGCATCGCTGGGTGGGCTCTTCGCGCTCCATACGCTGCTCACCTGGCCGGGCGCGTTCCAGCGCTACGTGGCGATCAGCCCGGCGATCTACTGGGCCGACCGTCTGTTGCTCGACCTCGAATCCCAGCTCGCGGCCACGGCCTCCGACCTTCCGGCGCGGGTGTTCCTCGCCGCGGGGTCGCTGGAAGAGGCGCACGACCCGCGGCAGGGGTTCGTCTCGAACCTCTATGCGCTGGAAGGCCGGCTGCGGCAGCGCGCCTATCCCAACCTCGACCTGGACCTGCGCATTTTCGACGGCGAGACCCACATGTCGGTTTTTCCGGGCGCGGTGACCCGCGGGCTCGGCGAGGTCTTCGGCGGTTATCGCGACATGAGCGACTGGAGCCGGTGGCTGAAGATGGCGTCCTGACGCCTATTCCACCACCGCATTGGCCAGGGGTTCGCCAGCGAAGAAGCGGCGCAGGTTCTCGCGGGTGAGCGCCACCATCTTCGGCAACGCGGCTGAAGTCGCGCCGCCGGTGTGGGGCGAAAGCACCACGTTGGGGACGTCCTTCCAGCGCTCGGCCGGCGTCGGTTCGGCGGCGAACACGTCGAGCGCCGCCATGCCCAGGCGCTCGTCCTTCAGCGCCGCGATCACCGCGTCCTCGTCGACCAGCTGGCCGCGGGCGACGTTGACCAACAGGCCGTGCGGGCCCAGCGCGTCGATCACCGCGCGGTCGATCAGGCCGAGGTTCGCCTCACTGGCCCGGGCGGCGACGACCAAGATATCGCTGGCCTCGGCCAGCGCGAGCAGGCTCTCGGCGCGTGGCCAGGCCGCCTCCGGCTTCTCATTCGGGCCCCACCAGGCGACCTTGAGTCCGAACGCCTCGGCGCGCCGGGCCACCGCCTCGCCGATCGCGCCCAGACCGACGACGCCGAGGCGCCTGCCCGCCAGCGATGGCGTTATCCGCTTCTCGGTCGGCCGCCAGCGCCCCTCGCGGACGATGGCGTCGCCCTCGACCAGGCCGCGCCAGGCCGCCAGCATCAGGCCGATCGCCTGATCGGCCACGTCCTCATGGTTGACGCCCGGCGAGTGGCTGACCTTCAGGCCGCGCTCGGCCGCCCAGGCCAGATCGACACCGTCGTAGCCGGCGGTGAAGCAGGCGATCAGGCCAAGCCTGGGCAGGCTCTCGACCAGTGCGCGGTCGACGGGAAACTCGCCGGCGACGACCAGGGCGCCGATGGTGTGGCTGGCCTCGATCGGCGGGCCCTGCCACAGCCGCCAGACCGTGAAATCGGCTTCCAGCATCGCCGCGATAGCGGCCAGGTGCGGCTGCGCGATCAGGATGGCGGGCTTCTCGGTCATGGCGGCTCGACCCTGCTGAGAGGGCAATAGACCGAGGCGCCCTTGCTTGACGAGTCCCCTTCGACGCGGTCATCGGAGGCAATGCGACGCGTCGTGATCCTCGGCTGCTCCGGCGCGGGCAAATCCACCTTCGCCAGGTCGCTCGGCGCGAGGCTCGGCCTGCCGGTCGCGCACCTCGACGCGCTGTTCTGGCGGCCCGGGTGGAAGGAGCCCGAGCCGGAGGCGTTCCGCGCCAAGGTCGCGGCCGCCATCGCGGGCGACGCCTGGATCACCGACGGCAACTATGTCAGCCGCACCTTCGACCTGCGCCTGCCGCGCGCCGACGCCGTGATCTTCATCCACCAGCCGAGGTGGCTTTGCGTCTGCCGCATCCTGTGGCGCTGGCTCGCCAACTTCGGCCGGACCCGGCCGGATCTCGCCGAGGGCTGCCCGGAGAACTTCGACTGGGCCTTCTTCCTCTGGACCTGGAATTTCGAGAAACAGAGCCAGCCACGGATTCTTGACGTGGCCGCCAGCTACTCCACCCCGATCACCCACCTGCGCGGGGACGCGGCGATGCGACGTTTCCTGGATCAGGCGCGATGAAGCCGATGCAACGAACGGCTGCGTTGGCGGGTTAGAGGGGCCGTGGCCTTGCGGCCGCGACCTGACCTGGAGATCTATGTCATGAAGTTGCAACTTCTGGCGGGAGCCGCGGCCCTCGCACTGATCGCCGGCGGCGCAGCGTCCGCCGCCACCCACAAGCACCAGGCGACCGGCAGGTCCTACGCGCCGCCGTCGCAGCCTGTCGCCTACGGCAAGCTCAATTCCTACCTGAAGGCCTCCCCCGCCAAGCGCGCCAGAGAAGACTGGTCGCTCGGCTCGACTACCGGCGCCTCAATGGCGCCGACCGGCGCCACGGCCAACACCTCGGCGACCGCGCCGGCCGCTCCGGCCGCTCCGGCAGAACCGCAGGCCGGCATGACGGCGAGCCCCAGCGCCCCAGCCTCGGCCCCAGACAACAGCGCCGGAGCCGACGCGGCGAGCCCGCCGCCGGCCGCCGCCGCGCCCCCCGCCGCGCCCAGCAGCGAGGCCGCGCCGCCGGCGCAAAGCCCGCCGGATCAGGCCGCGCCGCCCGCCACGGCGCCGGCCACGGGCGGGACCCCCAGCACGCCTCGGACCTGACCTCCGGCGGAAAAAGCTGGCCCGCGCCGAAGAAATTCTTGCTGGCGCGGGCCGGCGCTGCGGCTACATCGGCGGCGACAGCCACGCTGGAGCCGCAATGTCCGCCGACGCCCTCTTCCAACCTTTCGCCTTCAAGGGCCTTGCCCTGCCCAACCGCGTGGTCATGGCGCCGATGACCCGCTCGAAGTCGCCGGATGGCGTCCCGACCGAGGACGTCGCCGCCTACTACGCCCGCCGGGCGGCCGCCGACGTGGGGCTGATCGTCTCCGAAGGGACCGGCGTCGCCCGGCCCGCCTCGCTCAACGATCCCAACATCCCGCGCTTCCACGGCGAGGACGAGCTGGCCGGCTGGAAACAGGTGATCGACGCCGTGCACGCCGAAGGCGGCCTGATGGCGCCGCAGCTGTGGCACGTCGGCGCGGTGCGCAGCCGGCGTCAGGACTGGGCCCCGCCCGGCGACTACGACAGCCCCTCCGGCCTCTCCAGCCCCGGCCACAGGTTCGGCGAGGGCATGAGCGACGCCGACATCGCCGACGCGATCGCCGCCTTCGCCAGCGCCGCCGGCGACGCCAAGCGCCTCGGGTTCGACGCGGTCGAGCTGCACGGCGCGCACGGCTACCTGATCGACCAGTTCTTCTGGGAAGGCACCAACGAGCGGGGCGACCTGTTCGGCGGCCCGAGCGTGAAGGAACGCGGCAATTTCGCCGCCGAGATCCTGAAGGCGGTGCGCGCGGCGGTCGGGCCGGACTATCCGGTGATCATCCGGCTCTCGCAGTGGAAGCAGCAGGATTTCGCCGCCAAGATCGCGCCGACGCCGGCGCACATGGACGACTGGCTGACGCCGCTGGCCGAGGCAGGCGCCGACGCGTTCCACTGCTCGCAGCGCCGCTTCTGGGAGCCGGAGTTCGACGGCTCCGATCTCAACTTCGCCGGCTGGGCCAAGAAGCTGACCGGCAAGGTCTCGATCACGGTCGGCTCGGTGGGTCTCAGCGGCGAGTTCGTGGCGTCCTACGCCGGCGAGGCCTCCAAGCCCGCGTCGCTCGACCAGTTGCTGCGGATGCTGGAACGCGGCGACTTCGACCTCGTCGCCGTCGGCCGCGCGTTGCTGCAGGACCCGCTCTGGGCGAGGAAGGTGCATCAGGGCCGCTCCGGCGAGCTGATGGACTACGAGCCGGCGGCGATGGCGACGCTGTACTAGGCGCACTACATCCGCTCTTCCCCGCGATAGTGGGGAAAGGTTTCCATTGGCCACGGAAAACACGGAAAGCACGGAAACGGAACACGGCTGGCGGCCGCGTCGGTCGATAACCAGTCCGTGTTTTCCGTGTTTTCCGTGGCCAATTCATTCTCTTAGGCAGCCTGGACCCCCGCCTTCGCGGGGGAGAGCGGACTGAACGACTTGGCCGAACCCCTGAGCGGCGCACTCGTACTGTTTTCCGGCGGGCAGGATTCCAGCGTCTGCCTGGCTTGGGCGCTGGAGCGGTACACGCGCGTCGAGACCGTCGGCTTCGACTACGGCCAGCGGCACGCCGTCGAACTCGAACAGCGGCAGGTGGTGCGGGCCGAGATCGCGCGGCGCTTTCCGCCCTGGGCGGTTCGGCTGGGCGGCGACCATTTGCTCGACATCAGGGGGTTCGGCGCGATCGGCGAGACCGCCATGACCGACGAGAAGGCGATCGAGATCACCGAGAAGGGGCTTCCGTCTACCTTCGTGCCTGGCCGCAACCTGGTGTTCCTGACCTACGCCGCGGCGCTGGCCGACCGGCTGTCGCTGAAGGCGCTGGTGGGCGGCATGTGCGAGACCGACTTCTCCGGCTACCCTGACTGCCGCCGCTCGACCATGGACGCGATGGAGAGCGCGCTGCAGCTGGGCATGGACCGGGTGTTTCCGATCAAGACGCCACTGATGCGGTTGACCAAGGCCGACACCTGGGCGCTGGCCAAGGCGCTGGGCGGCGAGGACCTGGTCGAACTGATCCGGGCCGAAAGCCACACCTGCTATCTCGGCCGGCGCGACCTCGAGCACGACTGGGGCTTCGGCTGCGGCGCCTGCCCGGCCTGCGAACTGCGCGCCAACGGCTGGCACGACTGGGTGCGGCGAAACCGGCCGGTCCTTTCGTCGTGACGGGGCTGGCGTCATGACCTACTCGGTGAAGGAGATCTTCCTCACCCTGCAGGGCGAAGGCGGCCAGGCGGGGCGAGTCGCGGTGTTCTGCCGCTTCGCCGGCTGCAATCTCTGGACCGGCCGCGAGCAGGACCGGGCAGGCGCGGTCTGCCGCTTCTGCGACACCGATTTCGTCGGGACCGACGGGCCGGGTGGCGGCAAGTTCGCGACCGCTGCCGCGCTGGCGTCCGCGGTCGCGGCGACCTGGCGGGGACCGCCGGAGAACCGGCTGGTGGTGCTGACCGGCGGCGAACCCCTGTTGCAGGTGGACGCCGCGCTGATCGACGCGCTGCATGCGGCCGGCTTCGCCATCGCGCTGGAGACCAACGGCACGATCGCCGCGCCGGCGGGGATCGACTGGGTCTGCGTCAGCCCCAAGGCGGACGCCGCGCTGGCCCAGACCAGCGGCCAGGAGCTGAAGCTGGTCTATCCGCAGGACGGCGTCGATCCCGCCCGGTTCGAGCATCTCGCGTTCGAGCGGTTCGCCCTGCAGCCGATGGACGGACCGGACCGCGACGCGGCGACCCGCGCGGCCATCGCCTATTGCCTTGCCCACCCGCGCTGGCGTTTAAGCCTGCAGACGCACAAATACCTGGGCATCCCCTAGCCGGGCCTGCCCGCTCCAGCCCTCACCGATGATGACCGACCCTGTCTTCGAGATCACGAAGGCCGCCGCCTTCGACGCCGCCCATCGCCTGCCTGCCGGCGGACCGGACGGCAGCCCCTACACCCGGCTGCACGGCCATTCGTTCCGGGTCGAGGCGACCGTGCGCGGGCCCGCCAGGCCGCCGGTCGGCTGGGTCGACGACCTCGGCGCGCTCGACGCCGCGCTGAAGGAGATCGCCGGCGCGCTCGACCACGGCCTGCTCAACGATATCCCTGGCCTGGAAAGCCCGACGCTGGAGGCGCTTTGCGTGCACTTCGCCGAGCGCCTGAAGCCGCGCTTCCCTGGCCTGCGCCGCATCGCGGTCTCCCGCCCAAGCATCGGCGAGAGCTGCGCGATGGACATCCCGGGAGGCTAGATCGGGTTGGTGTGAGGTTGAACCGGGCATTCGTCACCCCGGACGGCCTGCAAGGCCGAGCCGGGGCCGGACCCTCCGGCGCCCAAACGAACTGCAGCTCGGTGGCGGCGCTTCCGGCCCCGGCTCTCGCTCCGCTCGGCCGGGGTGACGAGGGCAATTTCAACCGGTTCTAGGACAGTTCCAGCCGCTCGATCGTCTCCGCCACCTGCCGCCGCGCCGCGGACGATAGCGGCAGGATCGGACGGGGCGGTTGCGCCGTCGTCAGGCCAAGGATGTTGGCTGCGGCGTACGTGAGGCGCAGGCCGGTGAAGTCCCGGAACAGCCGCCAGACCGGTTCCAGCCGCGCGTTCAGCCGCCGCGCTTCGACGGCGTCGCCGGATTGCGCCGCGCGGCAGAGCGCGAGCGTGGTCGCCGGAAACATGCCCCCCAGCACGCTGTGCCAGCAGTCGGCCCCGGCGAGCATCGCCTCGGCGCAGTTCGGGTCGGCGCTGTAACCGAGCGAGAACGCAGCCGGCACGCGCTCTCGCAAGTCGGCGAGGTTGGCCCCGACCTGGTCTCCAGGCAGGGCCGGGTTCTTCACCGCGACGACCCCGTCGACCGCGCTGAGCCGCTGGATCAGCTCGGCGCTGAAGCTGAAGTGGGTGACGCCGGGATTGTTGTAGATGCAGATCGGCAGGCCGCTTTCCCCCGCCACGGCCTGGAAGTGGGCGAACACCTCGTCGTCGAGCAGCGGGGTGTAAGAGACGGGCGCGAGCAGCCCGGCGCCCGCGCCGGCCGCCTTCGCGTCCTTCGCCAGCGCGATGGCGTCGTCGGTCCTGAGCGCCCCCACGCCGGCCATCACCGGAACCGCGGTCCCGACCTCCTCCACCGCCGCCTCGATCGCGCGCCGGCGTTCGGTCCGCGACAGGTAGGCGTAGGTCCCGGTGCTGCCGAGGAGGCCAATCGAGTCCACCCGCGCGTCCGCCAGGCGCCGCACCAGGACCCGCAGCGTCGCCGTATCGATGCGGCCATCGGCGTCGGCGGGCGTGATCGGAAAGGCGGCCAGACCGGAAAAAAGCGGCATCGACAGACTCCTCGGGCGAGAGCCGCCCTATAGCCGCCACAGGCGCGGAAATCCTCAGTCGATCTCGGTGGTCTGCCGGTCGGTCTTGCGGCGGCGCGGCCCGGCGTAGCTTGGATCCTCGCGCCGACGCCGGTCAGGGCCGAAGTACTCCGGGCTGCGCACGAACGGACGCGGATGATCGATCACCCGGGTGATCCGCTCGATCACCCCGCGCGCGGTCACCGGCTTGGACAGAAACTCGGAAACGCCGACATCACGCGCCTCGGCCACCCGCCGCAGGGTGGAGTGCCCGGTGATCATGACCACCGGCACCATGGGGTTGGGGCTGTCCTGCGAATTGCGCAGCAGGCGCACGAAATCGATGCCGTCGAGCGGCTCCATCGCCAGGTCGGTCATCACGATGTCGATGGGGTTTCCGCGCAGGACCTGCAGGGCCTGAGCGCCATCCGACGCCTCGAAAATCATCTTCACGCCGATCGCGCGCAGGATCTCGGTGAGCAGCACCCGCATGTGGTGATTGTCGTCCACCAGGAGGATCTTCAGGAGCTCGAACCGCAACCGCGCCAATCCCCGGGGCCTGGGCCGGTCTACGCCGGCCTTGTCGCTATAAGTCGTTATGCAACAGTGAGTTGCGCCGCCGCCGGACTCGCCGAATTTTTGAAAACGACGCAAAAAAACGGCGTTCTCTATTGCCGCTGCGTACCCTTGGGTCAATCCCACATTTTGTCGCTGAGCTGCGCCGGAATCAGCGGCGAACCGGGTTCGCTCCCGGCTGGAACGCGCCGCCGCCGGTCTGGCCGCGGTGGCGCAGGAAGGCGTCCGCGAGCACGCACGCGGTCATCGCCTCGACGATCGGGCTCGCCCTCAGGCCAACGCAGGGGTCATGTCGGCCGATCGTGCGAACCTCCACCGGCTCGCCAGCCTCGTCGATCGAGCGCTTGGGGCTCAGGATCGAGGACGTGGGCTTGAACGCGACCCGCGCGATCACCGGCTGCCCGGTGGAGATGCCGCCAAGGATGCCGCCGGCGTTGTTGGAGAGGAACATCGGTCCGTCGTTGCCCATCACCATCTCGTCGGCGTTCTCTTCGCCCGAGAGCGCCGCGGCGGCGAACCCGGCGCCGATCTCGACGCCCTTGGCCGCGTTGATCGACATCAGCGCGCCGGCCAGCTCGCCGTCGAGCTTGCCATAGATCGGCGCGCCCCAGCCGGCCGGGACGCCAAGGGCCTCCACCTCGATGATGGCGCCGGTGGAGGAGCCGGCCTTGCGGGTCTTCTCCAGGTGCTCTTCCCAGACCGCGACCATCGCGGGATCGGGGCACCAGAACGGATTGTTCGCCACCTCGGCCCAGTCCCAACGCGAACGGTCGACCGCATGCGGCCCGACCTGGGCCAGCGCCGCGCGCACGGTGACCCCCTCCCCCAGGATCTTGCGGGCGATGGCGCCGGCGGCGACGCGCGACGCGGTCTCCCGCGCCGACTGTCGCCCGCCGCCGCGGTAGTCGCGCACGCCGTACTTCGCAAAATAGGCATAGTCGGCGTGGCCCGGCCGGAAACGGGTGGCGATCTCGGAATAGTCGCGCGGGCGCTGGTCGACGTTCTCGATGATCATCGCGATCGGCGTGCCGGTGGTGACCTGGCCGCCGGACCGCGCATCCTCGAATACGCCGGAAAGGATCTTCACCGCGTCCGGCTCCTGGCGCTGGGTGACGAACTTCCCCTGTCCCGGCCGGCGCTTGTCGAGCCAGACCTGGATGTCGGCCTCGGTCAGCGGGATCCCGGGCGGGCAGCCGTCGACCACACATCCCAGCGCCGGCCCATGGCTCTCGCCCCAGGTGGTGACACGCAAGAGGTGGCCGAAGGTGTTGTGCGACATGGCGGGCGGGTTCTAGACCGAAAGCGCGGCCAGCGCCAAAGCACGTCCTTCTCCCCTTGCGGGAGAAGGTGGCCCCGAAGGGGTCGGATGAGGGGTTTCGCGGTGACCTGCTGGTGGCTCTGGAGTTCGAGTTGGCGGGTTGCGCCGACCCCTCATCCGTCGGCTTCGCGACACCTTCTCCCGCAAGGGGAGAAGGGGGCGCCTAAGCCGCCCAGGCGGCCGCGAACTTCTTCAGCTGGGCGCGGGCGGCGCTTTCGGGGCGCCCGTGTCGGGGATCAGGCGGATGAACAGGCTGCCGGCCGCATAGTCGCCGCGGGCCGGGAGCCCCTGCCCTTCCACGCGGACCAGGCGACGCTCGGCGACCTTGCCGGTGATCCAGAGCGTCTGCGGGCCAAGCGGGGTATCCACGGTGGCGCGGCCGCCGTCGTCGAGCAGCCTGGCCGGAACTTCGACGCTGACCCAGAGGTCGGCGCCGCGCACCTGGATCGCGGTCTCGGCGCGGATGCGCAGCTTGATCTTCTCGCCGGCGACCTCGAGCACCTCGCCGTGGCGGGCGCCGGCCGGGACGACCACGCGGGCGCGCCGACCGTCGGACAGCAGCGCCTCGGCCTCGCCGCCCTGCATTGCCGTCATCGGGCTGATCTCCGCGAACGCGGCGAAGCCGCGCGGGACCGGGGCGGGGGACGACGAAGCCGGAGGAGGGGGCGGGGCCTGCGGCAGCGACTGCAGCAGATGGTAAGCCGACAGGATCTCGCGGAAGCGGACGGCGTCGCCGCCTGGCCGGTCGGGATGCGATTCCTTCGCCGCCGCGCGGAACGCGCCGATCACGTCATGCGGGCTGGCGTCCGGCGCGAGGCCCAGGATGGCGCGCGCTTCGTCAGGAGATAGATCGACGGCTGACATCCGGCCACACTCACCAGAGGATGCTCAACGGCCGGTTAAAGCTCGAAGGCCGGTGGCAGATTCGGCTATAGCGGCGCGCAGATGAAACAGTCCCCGCTCATTCCCACTTCGCCCAGCGAGGCGGACTATCTGCAGAAGGTCGCCGAGGCCGAGCCACTGGCCCCGATCACCGACCGCGATCCGATCGCGCTGTTCGAGCGATGGCTGCATGAGGCGCTGAAGGGCGAGCCGAACGACGCCAACGCGATGACGCTGGCCACGGTCGACGACGAGGGCATGCCGGACGCGCGGATGGTGCTGCTGAAGGGCGTCGACGCGGCCGGCTTCACCTTCTTCACCAACCTGGAGAGCGCCAAGGGCCGGGAGCTGGCGGCGCACCCGAAGGCGGCGCTGGTGTTTCACTGGAAATCGCTGCGCCGGCAGGTGCGGGTGCGCGGCGATGTCGCGCCGGTGACCGAGGCCGAGGCCGACGCCTATTTCGCCAGCCGCGCCCGATCATCGCAGATCGGCGCCTGGGCCTCGGAGCAGTCGCGCGAGCTGCCCGACCGGCTGGCGCTGGAGCGCCGGATCGCCGAGATGGGATTCAAGTTCGGCCTCGGCGCGGTGCCGCGGCCGCCGCACTGGTCCGGGTTTCGCCTGACGCCCCGCACGATCGAGTTCTGGCGCGACCGGCCCTTCCGCCTGCACGAGCGGCTGGCTTTCGAAAAGGTCGAAGCCGGCTGGACAGTGCGGCGGCTGTTCCCTTGAGCGACGTCCGCGACTGGCTCGCCGGCCAGTCCGAGCGGACCATCGAGACCTCGTGCGCCTGGGTGTTCCTGCAGGGCGAGCGGGCGCTGAAGGTGAAGAAGCCGGTCGACTACGGCTTCCTCGATTTCTCCACCGCGGCTAAGCGGCGCTGGGCGCTGGAACGCGAGCTGAGGTTCAACCGGATCACTGCGCCCGACATCTATCGCGCGGTGCGGCGGATCACGCGCGGCGGCGACGGTCTGGCGATCGACGGGGATGGCGAGACGGTCGACTACGCGCTGGAGATGCGCGCGTTCGACCCGGCGGCGGTGCTGTCCGAGCAGCCGGAACGGGTTGACGGCGATCTTGCCGAACAACTGGGCCGGATCGTCGCCCGCTTTCACCTGGCCGCCGAGGTCCGGCCGGACGGCGGCGGGGTCAAGGCGCTCGGCTACACGATCCGCACCAACGCCGAGAACTTGCGGGCGCTGGCGACGGCGCTGGGACCGGCCGAGGTCGAGGACGTGGTGGTCGCGACCGACGCGGCCTTCGCCAGCGCCGCCCCGCTGCTGGAGCGCCGGCGCGCCGAAGGCTTCGCCCGCCGCTGCCACGGCGACCTGCACCTGGGCAACATCCTGCTCGAGCGCGGGCGACCGGTGCTGTTCGACTGCATCGAGTTCAACGACCTGCTGTCCGAGATCGACGTCCTCTATGACGTCGCCTTCCTGATCATGGATCTCGGCTTCCGCGGCCGGGCCGACGCCGCCAACCGGGTGCTGAACGCCTACCTGGACGAGGCGGCGCGCGGCTTCCCGCCCGATCTCTGGGACGGTCTGGCGGCCCTGCCGCTGATGCTATCGGCCAGGGCCAGCGTGCGGGCGCACGTCACCGCCAACCAGCACGACCTCACGACCGCGCGACGCTACTTGAAGGCGGCGGCCCGCCATCTGCGGGCAGAAACCCCGACGCTGACGGCCATCGGCGGTCTCTCGGGAACCGGCAAGACCACGCTGGCCCGCCTCGCCGCGCCTGGACTGGGCGCCGCCCCCGGCGCCGTGATCCTGCGCTCCGACGAGATCCGCAAACGCCTCGCCGGCGTCGGCCCGCTCGAGCGCCTGCCGCCGGACGCCTACACACAGCAAGCCAGCGCCGATGTTTATGACGAGATGCTGCGCCTGGCCCAGCGCGTCCTCGCCGCCCGCCGCTCGGTGGTGCTGGACGCGGTGTTCCTGAAGCCTGACGAGCGAGCCGCGGCCGCCGCGGTCGCCGGCGCCGCCGCCGCGCCGTTTCGCGGGGTCTGGCTGGAAGGGTCGCCGGAACAGCTTCGTGGACGCCTCGCCGCCCGGACCGGCGACGCGTCCGACGCGGGGCCCGCCGTGCTGGACGAGCAACTCGTCCGCGATCCGGGGCCGATCGACTGGCAAAAGCTCGACGCCGCCGACCCGGAAACGGCCGCCGCGAAATTACAAGTGTAACATCAAAAAATTTGACGTAGCCGGCAGGCCGCGCACATGGTCAGGCCAGAACGCTGATAACCTTGGAGGATCGCGATGCTGGGCCTGATGCAGGACTGGCCGCTGACGCTGGACAAGCTGCTGGACCACGCCGCCGAGTGGCATGGCGGGCGCGAAATCGTCAGCCGCTCGATCGAAGGCCCGATCGTGCAGGACCACCTACGCCGAGATCCGCCAGCGGGCCAAGCGGCTCTCCAACGCGCTGAAGGGCCTGGGCGTGACGACCGGCGACCGGGTCGCGACCCTGGCCTGGAACTCCGGCCGGCACATGGAAGCCTGGTACGCGATCATGGGGATCGGCGCGGTCTGCCACACCCTGAACCCGCGGCTGTTCCCCGACCAGCTCTGCTACATCATCAACCACGCCGAGGATAAGATCCTGTTCACCGACCTCACCTTCCTGCCGACGGTCATCGAGCGCCGCGGCGAGATGCGCTCGGTCGAGCATGTGATCGTGATGACCGACGAGGGCCACATGGCCAGCGTCGGCCTCGACGGCGCGCTCTGCTTCGAGACGCTGATCGACCGGAATTCCGACGATTGCGTGTGGGGCGGCTTCGACGAGAACACTGCGGCGGGGCTCTGCTACACCTCCGGCACGACCGGCAATCCGAAGGGCGTGCTCTACGCCCACCGCACCAACTTCCTGCACACCCTGATCACGCTGCAGAGCGACGTGATGGGCCTTTCGGCGCGCGACGTGGTGCTGCCGGTGGTGCCGATGTTCCACGCCAACGCCTGGGGCCTGGCGTTCTCCTGCCCGGCGGTGGGCTGCAAGATGGTGATGCCGGGCCAGAAGCTGGACGGCGCCTCAGTGCACGAACTGATCGAGACCGAGGGCGTCACCTTCTCCGCCGCGGTGCCGACCGTCTGGCAGATGCTGCTGCAGCACCTTCGCGCCACCAACGGGCGGCTGGAGACGCTGAAGCGCGTCGTGATCGGCGGCTCGGCGGTGCCGGAGTCGCTGGTGCGCGCGTTCCGCGACGACTTCGGCGTCGACGTCACCCACGCCTGGGGCATGACCGAGACCTCGCCGCTGGGCACCCTCTCGGTGCCCTCGCCGGAGGTGGCCGCGCTCAGCGCCGAGCAGCAGCTGCAATACAAGCTGAAGCAGGGCCGCCCGCCGGCCGGCATCGAGCTGAAGCTGACCGACGACGCCGGCAAGCGCCTGCCGCACGACGGGACCACGTTCGGGCGCCTGAAGATCCGCGGCGCCGCGATCGTCGGCGAATACTTCAAGGGCGAGGGCGGCGACATCCTCGACGAGGAGAACTTTTTCGACACCGGCGACGTCGCGACGATCGATCCGCTCGGGTACATGCAGATCACCGACCGGGCCAAGGACGTGATCAAGTCCGGCGGCGAGTGGATCAGCACGATCGAGATCGAAAACCTGGCCGCCGGCCACCCCAAGGCGGTGATCGCCGCGGTGATCGGCGTGGCTCACCCGAAATGGGACGAGCGGCCGCTGCTGCTGGTCAAGCTGAAGGAGGGCGAGAGCGCGACGCGGGAGGAATTCCTGCAGTACCTCGACGGCAAGATCGCCCGTTGGTGGATGCCCGACGACGTCCTGTTCGTGGACGATATCCCGCTGGGCGCCACCGGCAAGATCGACAAGAAGCTGATCCGCCAGCGTTTTTCCGACTACGAGCTGCCGACCGCCAGGACCGTGACCGCCTGAACTCCAGCGCTTTTCGGAACTCTGCATTCAGACCGGCGTTCTTCGAACAACGCCAAACAAATGCAGTCTCGCTTTTGCCGGTCCTTCGCCGGCGCGGCGAGGTCATGTCGCGAGGAGCAGCAACATGTTTCGTAGGATTTCACGTGTTCTGATGAGCGGCGCCGCCAGTTCGGTGGCCGCCCTGGGTCTGAGCTTCGCCGGTCACGCGGCCGCCCAGCCCTATTACGACCAGCCGAGCTACGACCAGCGCGACTACGACGACGACTCGTCGACCGTCGGCGAGATCGTGGTGACCCCGGACTACCGATACGGCCGCAGCGAGAACGGCATCCCCACCGAGCGGGTCTACGCCCGACGGGTGGTCAATTTCGAGGATCTCGACCTTTCGACCCGCTGGGGCGTGCACGAGCTGCATTCGCGGATCGTCCGCGCCGCGACCGACGCCTGCAACGAGCTCGACACCCTCTACCCGTCGGGCCTCTATCCGGTCGACAGCAGCGACGGCGACTGCAGGGCCCGCGCGATCCGTCACGCCTGGGCGCAGGCCCCGATCGGCGAGGACGTCGACGCGGACTACAACGGCTACTAGGCCGGCTGAGACCAGTCGGCATCTACCTCACTTCATTGCCGGCTGGAGCGCGAAGCGCGGAATGCCGGCAACCCATGCACACCGTCGGGCAATCGTGTTCATGGGTGGCCGGGACAAGCCCGGCCATGACGTGGGCGGCTGTCTATCCAGCTGATCTCAGCCTGCCTGCGCTAAGCCAGGCGGAAGCTGTCGTTCGGCCCCGCATCGCCCTCGGCGACGACCCGGCCGGCCTTCACCAGTTCGATCAGGTGCGCCAGCACCGAGCGGCCTGCGGCCGGGTAGAGCCGAGCGTCGACGCCGATGTACATCTTCGGCACCATGTCGACGATCCGGGTCTGGCCGGCGGCGAGCTGCGCCAGGATCTGCCGCTCGCGGCCCAGCCGGTGGGCGCGGTAGGCGTCGATGAACGGGCCCGGCTCGGTGATCGGCGGGCCGTGGGTCGGCCAAAGGGTCTTGAAGCCGCGCCGCTGGATCACGTCGAGGCTGGCCATGTAGTCGCCCATGTTGCCGTCGGGCGGCGTCACCACGGTGGTCGACCAGCCCATGATGTGGTCGCCGGTGAAGCAGATGTTCTCCTCGGCGAGCGCGTAGCAGATGTGGTTCGAGGTGTGGCCCGGTGTCGGGATCGCCTCGAAGGTCCAGCCTGGCCCGGCGAGGGTCGCCCCGCCGCAGACGGAGACGTCGGGGGTGAACTGGTCCGACCCGGCTTCGGTGCGCACGCTGTCTTCCACCACCGCCGTCTTGACGGCGCAGCCGTAGATCGTCGCGCCGGTCTTGTCGGCGAGCGGACGGGCGAGCGGCGAGTGATCCATGTGGTGGTGGGTGATCAGGATGTGCGTGACCTGCTCTCCGGCCACCGCGTCCAGGATCGCCTGCAGGTGCTCGGGCTGATCGGGACCGGGATCGATCACCGCCACGCCCTCGCCATTGCCGACGATGTAGGTGCCGGTGCCCTTGAAGGTGAAGGGGCCGGGGTTGTTGCAGATCACGCGCCGGATCAGCGGCGTGACCTGATCGACCTTGCCGTACTCGAACTCGATGTCCCGCACATAGGGGATGGTCTCGTCGGCCATGCGGATCAGCCCTGCAGCGCGGCGGTGAGGTCGTAGCCGGCCCCGGCGCCGAGGCGCGCCAGTTCGGCCCGGTCGCGGCCGGCGGCGGCTTCGCCCAGCGCCCAGGTGGTGATCGAGCGGGTGCCGGAGCGGCAGAACGCCAGCACCGGCCCCTCCGCTGCGGCGACGGCGGCGGCCTGGGCCCGGGCCTGGTCCGGCGTCGGACGCCCGACCACCGGCAGGTAGAGATAATCCGAGCCGCCGGCGCGCGCCGCGGCCTCGATCTCGGCGCTGGCCGGCTGGTCGGGCGCCTCGCCGTCCGGCCGGTTGTTGATGATCAGCGCGACGCCGGCGGCCGCGGCCTGCCGGGCTTCCTCCGGCGTGATCTGCGGACTGACCTCGAGGCGGTCCGTCACCTTGCGGAATTGGGTCATGTCGTCCTCATGGCGCGAACTTCGCGCGGCCCTTCGTTGACATCATCGGGGGTGGGTGGAAGTTTCACAAGCAATGCTGAGTTTCCTCGTCCGCCGCCTGATCGTGGCGATCCCCACTCTGTTCGTCGTGGTGACCGTCGCTTTCTTCATGATGCGGGCTGCGCCTGGCAACCCGTTCTCCGGCGATCGCAAGCTGCCGCCCGAGATCGAGCACAACATCATGGCCAAGTACGGCATGGATAAGCCGCTCGGCGAGCAGTACGTCGCCTATGTCGGCGGCGTGCTGCACGGCGACTTCGGGCCGTCGCTCAAGTATCCCGACAAGTCGGTGCTCGACATCATCGGGCAGAACTTCGGCGTCAGCCTGACGATCGGCCTGGCGGCGTTCGTGATCATGGTGACGGTGGGCGTGACCCTGGGCGTCATCGCGGCGCTGAGACAGAACGGACCGGCCGACTACACCGTGATGTCGATCGCGATCGTCGGCATTTGCATCCCCAGTTTCGTCACCGCGCCCTTGCTGCAGCTGGTGCTCGGCAGCCAGCTCGGCTGGCTGCCGATCGCCAGCTGGGGCGGCGGCGCGCTGCCCAACCTGGTGATGCCGGTGATCGTGCTGGCGATCCCGCAGATCGCCATCATCTCGCGCCTGACCCGCGCCGGCATGATCGAGGCGCTGCAATCCAATTACGTCAGGACCGCGCGGGCCAAGGGGCTCCCGGAGTTCCGGATCGTAGTCAAGCACGCGATCAGGGCCGCGGTGCTGCCGCTGATCAGCTACCTCGGTCCGGCCTTCGCCGGCATCCTCACCGGCTCGCTGATCGTGGAGCGCATCTTCGGCCTGCCGGGCCTTGGCAAGTTCTTCGTCAACAGCGCCCTGCAGCGGGACTATACCGTGGTGATGGGCATGGTGATCTTCTTCGCCACCCTGATCCTGGTGCTGAACCTGCTGGCCGACGTGCTCTACGCCGTGCTCGATCCGCGGGTGCGGCTGACGTGATCGCGATGACTTCTCCCCTCCGTCGCCAAACCCTTCCCCCTTTGGGGGAAAGCGGCCCGATGCTCCGAAGGAGCGAGTGGCCGATGGGGGCTCTCACCGAGACTTCCCCCATCGGCGAAGCGCGCTTCGCGCGGCTCGCCGCTTTCCCCCTCAGGGGGAAGGGTATTGGCGAGCGGGACCTGGCATGACCCAGATCAGCCTGGCGCCTGGGTCGCTGCGCAACGCCGCCCTGATGCAGCACGCGGTCAAGGGCCGCAGCCTGTGGGACGACGCGCGGCGGCGACTGCTGCGCAACAGGGCGGCCATGGCCAGCATCGTCGTACTGGGCCTGCTGCTGCTCTGCGCCCTGATCGGGCCGTTCCTCACGCCCTTCGCCTACGATGAGATCAACAAGAACGACGTCTGGCTGCCGCCGCTCACCGGCGGCCACCTGATCGGCTCCGACGCGCTGGGCCGCGACCTGCTGGCGCGGCTCTTCACCGGCCTTGGCGTCTCGCTGGCGATCGGTGCGGTGGCGACGACGGTCTCGCTGGTGATCGGCGTCGCCTGGGGCGCGACCGCCGGCTACCTGGGCGGGGTGGTCGACGAGGTGATGATGCGCATCGTCGACGTGCTCTATTCCCTGCCCTACATCTTCTTCGTCATCATCCTGATGGTGACGTTCGGCTCCAACTTCATCCTGCTGTTCGTGGCGATCGGCGCGGTCGAGTGGCTGACCATGGCCCGGATCGTGCGCGGCCAGACCCTGTCGCTGAAGCAGAAGGAGTTCATCGAGGCCGCCAGGGCTGCGGGGCTTACCCGGCGCGCGATCATCGCCCGCCACATCGTGCCCAACCTGCTGGGACCGGTGGTGGTCTATGTGACGCTGACGATCCCGGGCGTGATCCTGGCCGAGAGCTTCCTCTCGTTCCTGGGCCTCGGCGTGCAGCCGCCGATCGCCTCGCTCGGCACGCTGATCTCCAACGGCGCGGCGGACATGGAGCTGGCCCCCTGGCTCTTGATCTTCCCGTCGCTGACCATGGTGGTGACGCTGATGTGCTTCAACTTCATCGGCGACGGCCTGCGCGACGCGATCGACCCCAAGGACCGCTGAAGCGGCCTCGCGCCCCCTCCGTCACGGCGCTGACGCGCCGCGCCACCTCCCCCGTTTCGCTGCGCTGCTCGCGGCGCGGGGGAGGTGGCAGACCGCGAAGCGGGCTGACGGAGGGGGCGCAGGGCCGCCGAGCTGAGGCTCAGTTGTCGCGGTGGGCGCGCACGCCGGGCTGCTTGTCGACGCTCAGCATGTAGCTGCCGATCATCGCCCGGCTGATGACGATCGCCGAACCGGGGTGCGGGTTGCGGGACAGGAACTCGTCGTCGATCTGCCGCCAGACCGCGCCGTCCTGCATCACGAAGGTCCACTTGCCCTGAGCGTCCTGATGCGCGCTGGCCAGCGTCTCGTCGATACGGTCGGGCTGTTCCGACTTCTCGCCGACGTCGAACATCGCCAGGGTGGGCAGCGTGAACCCGAACGCCTGCCTCCGCACCGCGCGCCGCTGTTCGCGGTCCAGGGTGACGAGGTCGCCGGTCGCTTCGGCCTTGGTCAGCGCATCTGTCGCTGAGTCGTAACAAGCCAGACGCTGCGCGCTGTCCTCGACCTTGCGGCAGTCGACCACCGCCTGGACCGCGGGGGCGGTCGTGGGGGCCGGCTTGGCCGCCAGCGCCGTTCCGCCGACCGCCAGCGCCAGCAACGCGCCGCCAAAGATGCTCCGAATCGAAACCATGACCGCTCCCCAAGGAAGAAACAGCCCCATTGAACGGGTTCAGGTCCGTGTCACGCAAGGGCTTGCCTGAATACAACTGCAGCAAACGGCCCGCGCAAAATCTCGCCTAATTCAAGCGAATAAAATGCTTCCTTAACGCCTTTCCACGACGCAAAAGCGCCAAAGGTGCGTCGCCCCGCGCAAGCTGTGACCTGAATGTAACACGCAGGCGAACATGGGATTACGCGGCCGTAATCCTCGTTGACCGGCCGCCCCAGCAAGACCATCACTCCCGCCAACCGGGGGGAGCTCTGCCCGGGACAACATGCAACCCGTATGTCGAGCCCCCTGAACCAGGGCGCGCTCGCGTTCCGGAGGGACATTGCTTTGAAGAAGACCAACGTGCGTGGGCGCCTGCTGGCGTCGACAATGATCACTGGCGTGGCGCTGCTCGCCATGGGCGGCCTCGCCCACGCGGCGGATGCGACGTCCGACTCGGCGCTCCAGACCACCGCCACGGGCGCCGGTCACGCTACGGCCGCCGCGCCGGTCAGCTCGCTGACCGCCGCCGGCGACGCCAGCGCCGACACGACGTCGGGCACCGCAGTCACCGAGATCGTGGTCACCGGCTCGCGCATCCCGCAGCCGAACCTGACCAGCGTCAGCCCGATCCAGGCGGTGAGCCACCAGGACTTCCAGCTGCAAGGCGCGACGGACGTCATCGACCTCCTGAACACGCTGCCGCAGAACTTCCAGAACAGCGTCGCGGACTTCTCCAACACCACCAACCCGCTGACGTCGCCTGGCGGCATCACCACCGCCGACCTTCGCGGCCTTGGCCCGCAGCGCACCCTGGTGCTGGTCAACAGCCGCCGCCTCGGCATCGGCGACCCGAACACCGGCGACCCGAACCCGGCGCCCGACCTCGACCAGATCCCGGTCGCGCTGATCGACCACATCGAAATCCTGACCGGCGGCGCCTCGTCGACCTACGGGTCCGACGCGGTGGCCGGCGTCGTCAACTTCATCATGAAGAAGGACTTCGAGGGCCTGCAGATCGACGGCCAGTTCGGCGGCGACCAGCACGAGAACTCGAACTCCACCGTCCAGCAGGCGATCACCGCCTCCGGCGGCCACCCGGCCACCGGCGACAACTGGGACGGCTTCACCACCGACTTCTCGGTGATCTTCGGCGCCAACGCGCCCGACGGCAAAGGCAACGTCACCGGCTACTTCGAGTTCAAGAACGCCGCGCCGGTGACCGAAGGCGCCCGCGACTACTCGGGCTGCCTGCTGATCCTGGGTCTGCGGCTGCGCCAACTCGAGCAACTCGAACCTGTTCCAGGAAATCGCCGACCCGGCGAGCGGTTCGGTGTCCGGCACGGCGCAGTCGGTGGTCGGTTCGTCCTTCCTGCCCAACCCGCAACCGGGCTCGGTGCCGCCCGCGACCTTCAACTCCAGCCCGTACGAATATCTGTCGCGGCAGGACACGCGGTATCTCGCCGGCTTCTTCGCGCATTACGACATCGCCGACTGGGTTAAGCCCTACGCCGAGTTCTCGTTCATGCACGACACCTCGACGTCGCAGATCGCGCCGTCGGGCCTGTTCCAAGGCGGCGGCCTGTTCGCTCCGGGCGGCGGCTTCTACGTCAATTGCGGCAACCCGTTCCTGAGCGCTCAGGAACTGGGCGTGCTCGGCTGCTCTGCCGCGAACGTCACCGGCGTCCAAACCGACGTCGCCAACCAGCGCGACCTGCTGATCGGCCGCCGGAACATCGAAGGCGGCGGTCGTAACGCCTTCTTCGATCACACCAACTACCGGATCGTGCTCGGCGCTGCAGGGCGACTTCGCCGACGCCTGGCACTACGACGCCTACGGCTCGTACTACTTCACGAGCCTGTTCAACGCGAATGGCAACTACCTCAGCCTGGCCGGCATCCAGAACGCCTTGCTGGTCGGCGGCACCGCGGCCAACCCGGTCTGCCTGAACGGCAGCGCCACCTGCGTCCCCTACAACATCTTCAACCAGGGCGGCGTCACCCAGGCCCAGGTCGCCTCGCTCAACGAGTCGGGCACCTCGCGCGGCAGCATCGAAGAGCAGATCTTCGAGGGCGACGTCACCGGCGATCTCGGCAAGTACGGCGTCAAGTCGCCGTGGGCGGAGGACGGCGTCGGCATCGCGGTCGGTATCCAGCACCGCTGGGACCACCTGGTGTTCAACCCCGACACGGCCGAACTGTCGGGCGACCTCTCCGGCTTCTCCGGCGCCTCGGTGGCGGTGAACAACGCGATCTCGGTGCAGGAAGAGTATTTCGAAGCCCGCATCCCGGTTATCCAGAAGAAACCCTGGTTCGACGACCTGAGCCTCAAGGGCGGCTACCGCTACTCGGACTACTCCACCAGCGGCGCGGTCAGCACCTATGAGGTCGGCGGCGAGTGGGCGCCCATTCCGGACTTCCGGCTGCGCGCCTCCTACAACCGCGCGATCCGGGCCGCGAGCATCCTGGAAGCGTTCACGCCGGAGTCGGTCACCAACACCAGCATCGTCTCGGTCGACCCCTGCGTGCCGACGTTCACTGGGGCGGGCCTCATCGCCGCTCCGGCGACCGCCTCCGCGGCCGCCTGCGCCCACACCGGCGTCACCGCGGCGCAGTACGGCAACGGTAACGCTGTCGTCGCTGGCGCCGCCGGCAACACCTACACCGGTTCGCTGGTGCAGTGCCCGGCCGGTCAGTGCGCGGTGCTGCAGGGCGGTAACCCCACCCTGGCGCCGGAAGTCGCCGACACCTACTCGATCGGCGCGACCATCCGACCCTCCTCAGGCTTCCTGAAAGGCTTCACCGGCAGCATCGACTACTTCAACATCAAGATTAACGGCGAAATCGGCCAGGTGCCGCTGACCACGTCGCTGAACAACTGCCTGGCGTCGGGCGACCCGACCTTCTGCGCGAACGTCATCCGCACGCCGCAAGGCTTCCTGTTCGGCACCACGATCGCCGGCGGCGGCTACATCGTCGGCAACAACCAGAACGTTGCGGTGGCGGCGACCTCCGGCCTCGACTTCCAGGCGGACTATCGTCTGGCCCTTGAGGACGTCGGCGCGGCGGGCATGGGTTCGGTGTCGTTCCACTTCTTCGGCACCTACCTGCTGACCGACCAGACCCAACCGCTGAAGGGCCTGCCGACCTACGACTGCGCCGGGCTGTTCGGACCGACCTGCCAGACCGACAACCCGACCTGGCGGCACACGTTCCGGGTCAGCTGGAACACGCCGTGGAACATTCTGGCCTCGCTGCAGTGGCGCTACATGACCGGCACCAAGCTGGATGCGAACTCCACGCAACCTGGCCTTGGCGGCCCCGGCCTGCCGGGCGGCTTCGACCCGAATAACGCCGCCCTCGGGTCGCGCAGCTACCTCGACCTGTCGGGCGCCTGGCGGATCAACCAGACCCTGACGCTCAGGGCCGGGGTGAACAACCTGCTCGACCAGGACCCGCCGCTGGTCAGCCAGAACATCGCTGGCATCGGCGCGCCGAACACCTACCCGTCCTACGACCTTCTGGGCCGGCAGATCTTCATCTCCGCGACGGCCAAGTTCTAAGCCGGGACGGAAACTGCAGTCGAAACGGGGCGGTCCGCGAAAGCGGGCCGCCCTTTTTCTTTGCCTTGCGCGCCGCCGGGGCTTGCGCGACCGTAGCGGTGGGAGGGCCTTCGATGTCCATGCTTCGCCGATTGGCCTGGGCCGCGCTCGCGGGCCTGGCCCTGGCCGCGCCGGTCTCGGCCGTCGCCGAGTGCAAGCTGCTGGAGGTGGCCGAGTTCAGGCTCGACCCGAACAGCGCCTCCCCGATCGTCGACGGCGCCATCAACGGCCACCCGGTCAAGGTGCTGATCGACTCCGGCGCGACCTTCAGCGGCGTGAGCCAATACGAAGTCGATCGCCTCGGCCTGGCGACCATCGAGATGATGGGGATGCGCGCCTACGGGGTGGGCGGCGACACCCAGGTCTACCGCGCCCACATCGACCATCTGAAGGTCGGGACTCTGAACAAGATGGGGCTCGACCTGCTGGTCACCGGCGACGCCAGGCAGGCCGGCTCAGCGGGCGTCGTGATCGGCGAGGACGTGCTCTCGAAGGTCGACACCGAGTTCGACCTTGCCGGCCACGCCATCCGCATGTTCGAGCCGAAGGACTGCGCCGCCCCGCAGCTGGTCTACTGGGGCGCCGCCTACGCCCAGGCGCCGCTGCTGCCGTGGGACCCGCAAGCGCCGGCGATCCAGACCCACGCCTACATCAACGGCAAGCAGGTCCTCGCCGAGCTCGACAGCGGCGCCGACCAGACGTTCGTCGACTCGGTCGCGGCCGACGCCGCCGGCGTCGCGCGTCCCGCGGCGGGCGCGGACGTCCAGACGGTGCACGGCGCGGGCCCGCAGTCCGTGCAGAGCTGGACCGGCCGGTTCGACAGCTTCGCGTTCGGGGAGGAGAAGATCGCGCACGTGAACGTCCAGGTGCTGCCGTTCAGCCGCGGCATGAGCTACACCGAGACCGGCTCGCTGACGCCGCGCGAGCTGGAGAGCGTGCCGGCGATGTTCGTCGGCGACGACTTCCTGCGCGCGCACCGGGTGTTCATCGACAACCAGGACCACCTGATCCTGTTCAGCTACCTGGGCGGGCCGGTGTTCGCCGCCGTGGGGCAGGCGCCAGCGCCGCCGACCAGATAGCCAGCCTCACAGCCCGCCGGGCTTGCAGTCGCTCTTCAGGTACGCGTCGATGATCTCGAGCTGCTCCTGCATCATCGCGGGCGTCATGAAGACGTACTGGTGGCCCATGTCCTTGATCTCGACCAGCTTCACCGGCTTGCCGGCGCCGCGGAGCGCGGCCGCGAACTTGCGCGACTGCTCGATGTCGACGGTCTGGTCCCGGTCGCCGTGGTAGAGCAGCACCGGGATCTGGGCTTCCTTGGCGTGGGCCAGCGCGTCCAGCCCGGCAATGGTCGGGTGCTGGTATTCCCGCTCGAAGCGGTTGTCGGCCGTGGCGTAGGCGATCGCGGCAAGGTCCCCGGCCCCTGCGCCTGAGATGGCGCACTGATAGAGCCCGTTCGGCCGGATGCTGGCCGCCAGCGCCGCGTAGCCGCCGTAGGAATAGCCGAACATGGCGACGCGCTTGGGATCGGCGATCTTCTGGGCGATCAGCCACTTCACGCCGTCGTCCTTGTCGTCCTGCATCTTCTGGCCCCACTCGCCGTCGCCGGCGCGCCAGAGTTTCTGTCCCCAACCCTCCGAGCCACGGAATTGCGGCTGCAGCACCGCATAGCCGCGCGAGGCGAAGTACTGGATCCAGCCGGCCAGGTCCCAGCCCATGTCGTCCCGCGCCCACGGCCCGCCGTGCGGCTCGATCAGGGTCGGATATGGGCCGGGGCCGAACGAGCTTGGCGGGAGCGTGAGGAACGCCGGGATCAGCAGGCCGTCGCGGGCCGGATACTCCACCAGCCTGGTGTCCCCCAGCGATGCGGTGTCGATCCAGGGACGCGCCTTGCCCAGCAGGGCCAGCTTGCCGTCGCTGAGCATGTAGTACTCTGGCGGCTGACGCGGACCCGACTTCTCCAGCAGCACGAACTTCATGTCGTCGGACCAGTCGATGATGCCGACGCTCGAGCCCGATTCCGTCGCGATGGTCGCCTTCAGACCGGTTCCCGGGTCCGTCCAGTCGACGTTGACGGTCCCGGCGCCAAGCGCCTGGCTCGCAGATTTCGCGAGCGCCGCCATCTGATCATCGATCCAATAGGTCCGTCCGGTCTCGGCGGCATAGGTAAACCCGAGCGGCCGGCCATAGTCGGCGCGCGCCATCGACATCCTGACGCCGCCGGCTTCGAACAGTTTGTGCTCGAACGCCGGCTCGATCACCCGGCGTTGCTTGATGTCGTACTCATAGATGCCCGTCTTGTCGCCGCCCTGTGGCGAGGAGATCAGGATGACGTGCGGGTCGGAGGTGAAGCCGACGATGCTGGTGATCGAGCGGTCCTTGGCATAGGAGCGGAAAAGTTCGACCCATTGTCCGGAGTCCGGGTCGCGGATCTGCTGGGCGATGAACATCTTGCCGCTGTCGAAGTCGGCGTATTCCCGCGCCCTGAGCTCGCCTTTCAGATCCGCCTGGTAGCTGCCGTACTTCTCCGACCCTTTCATCACGCGCCCTGCGGACATCGAGTAGACGTCCACGAGATAGACGTCGCCCTGAGTACCGAGTCGGTTGTCCTCGACCAGCACATGTGTCGGATCGAGCGGTAGGTGGGAGACAATCCGGGAGTCGTTCAGCTGATTGATGGCGTCCGCCAGCCCCGAGCGCATGTCGCGGTCAGGGAGCAACGGCGCGAACGACTTGCCCTGCAAGTCGGTCACGTAGCGTTTCACCAAGTGGCCCGAAAAGCCCTCCATCGTGAATGTCTGCACCGCCTGCACCAACAGACGGTCGTTCTTGAGGAACTCGACGCCCAGAAAGCGCATCAGCTTCGAGCGAATGCGCGTCGGAGGCGCCGCCAGGTTGTCCGTGCTCCAGACGACCAGGTCGACGACATCGCCGTCCGGCGAGCTGAGCGCAGCGATGTGCTTGCCGTCGGGCGAAACGCTCACGCTGTCGATCGACGGCGCTCGCGTCAGGTCCTTGGCCGAGGGCGCCGTCGGCGACGCCAGCACAGGACTCGCCAAGCCGAGGCTGGCGACCATGGCCGCCACGAGAAAGATCAGTGAACGCACGGCAATTGCTCCCTGCGCGCCGCGGGCGCCTGTCGTCCTGATGAGACGCCGCCGCCTCCGCGTAGGGCGGAGACGGCGGCGCGCCAAGCGCTAGAAGCGGGCGTCGATGTCGAAATAGAACGAGCGGCCGATCAGGTCGTATTGCGAGGCGAGCGGCACGTTGCCGATCCGGTTCTGGATCGGGTCATTGACCGAGATCTGCGGCGGCGCCGCATCGAACAGGTTCTTCACGCCGAACTCGACCGTGAATTTGTCGAACTTCCGCCGCAGGGCGACGTCGCTCAGCGTGTAGAACGGCGTGGTGTAGTTGCCGATCACGTTCTGGCCGGTCCCATTGTAGTTCACGATTGTCGGATCGCCGATGAACGGGCTATCGCTGGTCGAGTCGATCATGAACAGCAGCCAGTTGAACGTCCAAGGTCCCTTGTCGAAGCGCCAGTCGACGTTGCCGACCCACTTGGGGGCGCCGGTGCCGCCGAGATTGGTGGCGACCTGGGTCCCGAGCAGCTCGGTGCTGGTCCAGAACGTCCAGGCCAGGCTGCTTTCGATGGTCAGCTTGATGTCGTGCGGCAGCGGCGTCCGGTAGCGGATGTCGATGTCCAGACCCTGGTCGGTCTGCTTGGCCACGTTGACGAAGTCGTCGTGGACCAGCGAGATGTTGGAGGGATCCGTCGCGGCGTTCGGCGGATTGCGCTCGATCAGCGAGCAGAACGGATTGTTCGGGAAGTCCTGCGCCGTGTAGCAGGCGCTGACGATGTTGTTGGCGCCGAACTGCTGGATCTGGTTGATGATGTCGAAGTTGTAGTAGTCGACCGCGACGCTCAGATCCATGTCGTGCCACCGCGGCGTGAACACCACGCCGATGGTGTCGGCCAGCGACGTCTCTGGCTTCAGGTGGCCGGCGCCGCCGCCGGTCAGGATCGTGGCGTCGGTGCCGCTGCCGTTATAGGCCGGGTTGACAGCGCCGCCGCCCAGGTTGGCCGGCACGTTGGGGTTACCGCAGTTAGCCCTGACCACCGCGGGCAGGCCCGGCTGGGTCAGGTAGTTGATGCAGGGGTCGATGCTTAGCTCCGACAGGAAGCTGGTCTGGTTGGCCAGGAACAGCTCGTAGAGCGCCGGCGCACGGAACGCGGTGCCGTAGGTGCCGCGGATGGCGGCCCAGTCGGTCACCTTCCAGTCGACCGTGGCCTTGTAGGTGAAGGTGCTGCCGACGTTCGAATAGTTGGAGTAGCGGCCGGAGAGGTCGACGTTCAGGTTATAGAAGAACGGCTTGTCCTTGATCACCGGGATGTTCAGCTCGCCGAAGACTTCTTCGACGTTCTGAGAGCCCTTGGTGATGCCGGCCGTGGTGATGTGATAGGCGTTGCCGTTCTGGAAGTCCGGCCCCGGCTGGTCGTCGATCAACTCGCGGCGGAACTGGAACCCGATCGCGCCGCCCAGCGGGCCAGCGGGCAGCTCGAACAGGTCGCCGGTGGCGGACCCTTCGATGTAGTACTGGTCGTAGGTCGTGCTGCCGTATTCCTTGCGGTAGAGGAACGCCCGTTCCGCTGGCGTGAACGCGCCGTTCGTGACCGCCTGGATGTAGTTCACCGGCACGCAGGCCACGCCCGGCTCAAGCTGCGCCATGGTCTGGTTGCCGGGGCCGGACGGCACCCCGAAGATATCACCTACGGTGGCGTTGACATCGCAGCCGTTGGTGCCCGCGCCCGCGCCTGCCGTTGCTTGACCCGGTCGGTCAGGGCGATAACGTCGCTGTAGGCCGCCCAGTTGTGGCTGAACTGGCCGTAGATGTCGTAGGTCCAGTTCTTCAGCGTGCGCCAGTTCGGCAGGTCGCCCTTCACGCCGAGCACGCCGCGGGCGTAGTCGACGGTCTGGGTCGAAGGTTCCGGCGTGAACAGCACCGGCACCGGGAAACAGAAACCCAAGCAACCGGTTCCGGGGTTAGGGCCAAGCGCGGTGTTGAACGGGTTGTCCGGGTTTAACGGGACGGCGAAGAACTGCGCGCCCTGGTTCTGCGCCGAGTCACGCTGGTTGAGCAGGAACGACCCATAGAGGTGGGCGTGGGGCGTCAGGTCATAGCCGCCGAACAGCGAGAAGGTGTAGCGGCTGACCGGAGAGATCGCCGAGATGTGCTTGAACACCGGCAAGTCGGCCGGCTCCAGCGCCGCCTGAGCGCGCGTGGCGTTCCGATCGATCGGTGATCCGGGCGGCGCGAACAGACAGCTGGTCGGCACGCCGGCCACGTCGCAGATCTGCAGGCCGACCGCCTGGAACCCCGGCAGGTCGAACCCGGCGGGGCCGCCGCCCGCCACGGCGGCGGGGTTGGCGAGGTATTCCTGGAAGCCGGGCAGCCCCAGGTCCACCACGGTGATCGACGGGTTGAAGTTCTCGCATTTCGACGTGCCGGTCGCCGGGTCGATCAGGTCGGCCGGCGCGCCAGTGATCACGTCGTGCAGCCGGTCCTGGGCGCAGGACAGGTAGGACCGCGAGCCGAGCGTCAGCTCGTTCTGGCGGAAGTAGTCGAAGGCGGCGGTGATGTAGCCGCGGTCGAAGGTCTTACCGAAGCTCCCGTCGAGCTGGTACTCGTTGCCCCCGCCATGTTCGGACGGGTTGCCGTAGGCGTGCAAGGTGACGCCGTCCTGGTTGGTCTTGGTGACCACGTTCACCACCCCGGCCACGGCGTCCGAGCCGTAGATCGACGAGGCGCCATCCTTCAGGATGTCGATGTGGTCGATGATCGACGACGGCAACACGTTGAGGTCGAACGGGCCCACCGTGCCGCCGACACCGGCCGGGCCAAGCCGCTGGCCGTTCAGCAGGAACAGCGTGCGCTGGGCGCCGAGGCCGCGCAGCGACAGCGTGTTCACGCCCGGGCCGCCGGTGGTGATGAAGCCGGTGAAGAAGTTGTTGATCTGCACGGCGTTGGCCGCAACGGTCGAGAGCTGCAGGATCTGGCTGGTGTCGACCTGGCCGGTGAGCTGGGCCTGCTCGGAGGTGATCACCTGCAACGGGGCCGCACTGCTGTAGGTCGTGGTCTTGATGCGCGAACCGGTGACCACCAGCTCGCTGACGTTGGTGGCCTCGGCCGGAGCGCTCTGCGGGGGCGTGGACGGACAGTTCGGCGACGTCGCCGGATTACAGGGCGGCGCCTGCCTCGGTTGGGCCGGACTCGCGCCTTGGTCAGCCGCTGACGCCGGCGACGCTAACGCCGCGAGCAAGAGACCGGTGCAAAGCGAGGTCGTGGCGAAAAACGCCCTAGAAGCTTTCATGAAATCCCCCCAGCGTGGACAGGCTGCGCCGATCGGCCGCACCGATCCGCCAGCTAAACCCTAGCGGTAATTAAAATTGTGTCACGTTGGGTAAATGCGTCAGGGCGGATTTTCGCCGAATGTGGTTCGATTGCGCAACAGTCACGCAATCGCAACGGCCGGGCCGGACAAAAACGCGCGATGGGTTTCAGCGCGCGGCCTGCGGCAGGGTCGGCGCCAGCACCGTCGCCCCCTCCTGTCGCAACCGCGCGTCGTGCAGGCTCTGCATCACCGCCTGAGCCTCGGGATCGTGCGCCAGTTCGCCGGCGGCGACCATCAGCCGGGCGCTGTCGGCGCTGGCGCCGAAGAGCCGCGCCAAGGCCGCGAACGGGCTCGGCGCGCCAGTGAACGACTTCAGCCGCGCCTCGCCCTTGATGCCCGCCAGCGCCTTCGCGCGGTCGATCGCCTGCGGGAAGCCGCCGAGTTCGTCGACCAGCCCCAGGCCCTTGGCCTGGGCGCCGGTCCAGACATGGCCCTTGGCGATCGCGTCGACCTGTTGCGTCGTCATCTTCCGCCCTTCGGCCACGCGGGCGACGAAGCCGTTGTAGATCCGGTCCATCCAGGCGCCGAACGCGCTGCGCTGGGCCGGCGTCATCGGCCCGCCGGCGCCGAACGCATCGGCGTAGTCGCCGCCCACCTTCAGCCCGCGCACGTCGACACCGAACTTGGCCAGCGCCGGTCCGATCGCGAACTTGCCGCCGAAGACGCCGATCGAGCCGGTCAGGGTCGAGGGCTCGGCGACGATCGCCGTGGCCTGCGAGGAGATCCAGTAGCCGCCGGAGGCGCCGTAGTCGCCCATGCTGACCACCACCGGCTTGCCGGCCGCCTTGGCCGCGCGCACCGCGGCGAGGATCTCCTCCGAGGCGGTGTCGGAGCCGCCGGGCGAGGAAAGGCGGAAGACGATGGCTTTGACGGCCTTGTCGTCGATCGCGTTGTAGAACGCCTGGGCCAGGTCGTCGGCGTAGATCGAGCGGCTGGCGCCGAGCGGGCTGGAGCGGCCGCCCGTACCGGTGACGATGTCGCCTTCGGCCTCGATCAGGGCGATGGCGGGGGCGGTGGAGAAGCTCGCGGCCTGGCGGGCGCCGGCGCGGGCGCGCGATCCGTAGTCCGAGAAATCGACCAGTTTGGCCCCGGCGCCGGCGCGCTTCAGGATCGCGTCCTGCGCCTCCTTCACCTCGCCGACGTTGTCGACCAGCCCCTTGGCCTTGGCCTGCTCGGCCGAATAGGGCCCGGCCTCCAGGGTCGCCTTCAGCCCCTCCAGCGTCAGCTTGCGGTCCGCCGCCGCGGCCGCCAGGCTGGTGGCGTAGACCGAGCCCATCCAGGAGAGCTCGGCCTCGCGGTGCGCCGGGGTGTAGTCGTTATAGAGGTAGCCGTTGACCGCGTTCTTGTACTGGTAGCGCTGCTGGTAGTCCGGCACGACGCCGTACTTGTCGAAGAAGTCCTTGAAGAAGATGTCTTCCTGGGCGAGGCCCACCGCCTGGAACGAGGCCGAGGGCTGCATCCACAGGTCCCCGCTGGCCGCGCCCAGCTCGTAGGTCGAGGTGACGACGCCCTGCGGGTAAAGCCCCTGGCTGTAGGCCAGGATCGGCTTGCCGCTGGCCCGGAAGCGCTGGAACGCCAGCCGCAGCTCGTCGGCCGCCGCCGGCGTCATCCCGCCCTCCGGCAACCGCACGAACAGGCCGCCGACCTTGGCGTCCGCCCCCGCGCGGCGCAGCGTCTCCTCGATTCCCATCACCGACAGGCTGCGCCCGCCGAAGATGGCCAGGCCGTCCTGCGCGTCCTGGTCGGTCAGGCCGCCGCGCAGATCGAGGCTCAGCACCGCATGCGCCGGCAACGGCGCCGGGCGGGCGCTGCTCAGCGCCACCCCGATCAACAGCGCCGGTACGACGATCACGAACAGCAGCAGGCCGCAGAAGACGCCGGCGACGGTGAGCAGGAACTGTTTCATCGCCGCGACCCTACGCGGTGGGGCCGGTCAGACGCCATAGACGGCGCGCTCGAACGCCGCGAAAGCCGCCAGCGCCGCCGGATCGGCGAACGGGAACTGCTGGGCCAGAAAGACGCCCGCCGCGCCGGTGGCCGAATCGGCCCAGTAGTAGCAGTTGCCAAGGCCGGCCCAGGCCAGGGACCCGGCCGAGCGGCCCGCCGGGCCGGGCTCGGGGTTGATCAGGAACCCCAGCCCCCAGCGCTTGATCTTGCCCGGGAGCGGGTCGAACCCGGCGCAGAGGGTGGGATTCGTCGCCGCAAGGACGCCGACCTCCTCGCCTTCCCACTCGGCGCCAGCCATGGCGGCGACGCTGGCGGCCGACAGGATCGGCCCGCCGCCCGCCAGGATGGCGCCCAGGAACTTCAGATAGTCGCCCGCGGTCGAATAGAGCCCGCCGCCGCCCATGCCGAAGTGCGGTCCCGGCGGCATCTCGAACGGAATCGGCGCCAGCGCGCCATCGACGCCCCGGGCATGCATCGACGCGCGGCGGGTCCGCTGCGCCGGGCTGGGGCTGAAGGTGGTCTCGGTCATGCCGAGCGGCGCGAAGATGCGGCGCTGGAGATAGGCGTCCAGCCCCTCGCCCGACACCGCCGCGATCAGCTGGCCGGTCCAGTCCGTGCCGATGCCGTAGGTCCAGCCGGACCCCGGCTCGAACAGCAGCGGCGCGTCCGGCCCGACGTCGCGCGGATAGGGGCCGACGGCCGCGACGTAGCGCGTCAGCGGCTCGCTGCAGAACTCGTAGCCAAGGCCGGAGGTGTGGCTGAGCAGCCGCCGCAGCGTGATCGGCTCGCGCGCGGGCTCGAGGATCGGCCGGCCCTCGCCGTCGAAACCCGTCAGCACCTTCGGCGCCGCCAGCGTCGGCAGCCGCTCGCCGACCGGCTCGTCGAGGCCGACCAGGCCCTGCTCCACCAGCTGCAGCGCCGCGGCGGTGGTCACCGCCTTGGTGCAGGAGGCGATCCAGAAATGGGTGTCCGCCGTCATCGGCGCCGGATTGTCGAGGCCGCGAACGCCGGCGGCCGCTTCGACCAGCTCGCCGTCCGGGAGCCGGGCCGCCACGGCGACGCCCGGCAGGCCGCCCGCGACAGCCTCGGCCACCGCGGCTTCGATCCGCGCCTTTGCGCTCATGCCTGATATCCCCAATTGGTCGGAGTGGCAGGATTCGAACCTGCGACCCCCGCGTCCCGAACGCGGTGCTCTACCAGACTGAGCCACACTCCGAAATTGGGAGGGCGCCTTATAGAGGAGGGTCCGCTGGCGGACAAGTCGGGACAGGGGGCGCCCCGGGCGCCCGCGCCGTTGCGCGCGGCGGCGCCTTGGGCTATCTCCGCCACCCTGCCCGGCCGGCCCGCTCAGACGGCGCGCCTGGCGGCGTTCCTGCTGGGGAATGGTGTAATGGTAACACTGCGGTTTTTGGTACCGTCATTCTAGGTTCGAAGTCCTAGTTCCCCAGCCACGCAGTCCCAGCAAATAGTCTCTCTCCGCAGGCTGCCGCCGGCAAGCGCCGGAATTCCCGGCCCTAATTTCCCCGAATTGACATTCTGCGCCTCCATAAACCGGCGAGTTAGCGGCCCGCCGTATGCGCGCCGTTTCGGCCGCCAGTCTCTGCCGCCCGTCGTGCCGACATACAGTTCGCCGGACCAGGCGAGCGGAGACCCTTGCTACCAGGGAATACCGCGGGCCCAGACAATAATCGGTGAGATCACCGCGCCCGAGATTCCGGCCGGTGTTTTCAAAGACAAAGGTCCGGTCTCAGAGGTCTAGTTCGAGTCAGTAGGGATTTTTCGCGCGCACGATCAGGGATCAAGCAGGGAATTCTCCAAGCCTCTGACGCAGGGATGCGTTAGGCTCGCTTCGCCCACGCCGCCTGTTCGTCCCAGCTCGAGGGGGATGTCCTCAGTCAGCGCCCGGCTGAGCGTCAGGCCGCCCAGGTTCGCCGCCATCTAGGATGGCGAGCTTCAGTGACGGACTGAGCCATGCAAGCCGGACGACACGCTGGGCGTAGGCGCGGTGGACGCCTTCGGCGTCCGCCAGAGCATCCATACTGGTTCCACCCTGCTCAGCCGCTGCTTCCAGGTCTCCGCTTTGATGAGCGCCCGCAGGAGCGCGAGGTCGATGCGCTTGGCCTCGACTGCCGATGCGCCATCCGGTCCAATCGCGGTCTTGGCGCCGCCGCGCCACTTCATTGATGCAGCGATAGTCAAGGTCGCGGTGTTGCCAGTCCTGCTAAGCTGATCGGTGGAAGGTAAGGCTGTACCCGGCGGCTCGGCTTCAGCAGCCCCAAGCTCAAGCACCAATCGCCGCCGGCCCAAGCTCGCGGCGCCCAGCGCCGTCGACATGAAGCGCGGACTGCGTGGCCGGTTCCGCAAGCGGCGGCAGGCGCTGGAAAGTGTGGCGGCCGGGCGATCACCGGTTGGCCTGCGGCGACGCGCGCGACGAGGCGCTGCTGGGCCGGCTGCTGGACGGCGAGACGGCCCGGCTGGCGCTGGTCGATCCGCCCTACAACGTGCCGATCCAGCACAACGTCACCACGCGCGCCCACCGCGAGTTCGCCATGGCGTCCGGGGAGATGGCGGAGACGGCGTTCATCGAGTTCCTGCTCCAGGCGTTCCAGGCGCTGGTCGCGAGCCTGATCCAGGGCGGTCTGCTGCTCAGCTTCATGGACTGGCGCGGTCTCTTCGCCATGACCAGCGCCACCCGCCAACTCAGCCTCGACGAGATGGGGTTGATCGTCTGGGCCAAGACCAACGCCGGCATGGGCTCGCTCTGGCGAAGCCAGCACGAGCTGATCGGCGCCTACAAGAAGCCGGGCGCGGCGCACATCAACAATGTCAAACTGGGCAAGACCGGACGCTGGCGCTCCAACGTCTGGCGCTATCCCGGCGCCTCCAGCCTCGGCTCCGAGGCGCGGGCTGAGTCCGAAAGCCATCCGACCCCGAAGCCGGTGGCGATGCTGGTCGACGCGATCTTGGACGTCACCCAGCGCGGCGAGATCGTGATCGACAGCTTCAGCGGCTCGGGTTCGACGCTGATCGCCTGTCAGCGCTCCGGGCGGCGCTTCCGCGGCATCGAGCTCGATCCGCTCTATGTCGACCTGGCGGTGGCGAGGTGGGAGCGCGAGACCGGTCTGACGGCCGAACGCGAGAGCTGGCGGGAAGTCGATGCGGCGCCGCTCGCGGCTGAGCCCGCTCGCGAAGCGACCCTCGGCCTTGGCCCCTGAGGTGAGCGGCTTGGGCACGTTGGGCGTCACCCCCAGGGCCTCGCAGGCCACGATCTCCTCGCCCGAGAAGTAGCCGCGGTCGGCCAGCACCTCGAGCCTCTCCACGCCCATGGCGGCCTTGGCCTTGGCGCTCATGGCGGCGAGCTGCGCCCGGTCGCTGCCGGTCATGACCACGTCGTGAGCCACGACCAGATGGTGCTCGGCTTCGACGGCTGCCTGGACGTTGTAGCCGACGACGCCGCTGCCCCGCCCGCTGGTGGCCATCGAGCGCGCGTCCGGATCGGTCAGCGAGACCTGGCCATCGGGGGCGGCGGCGACCTCGGCCTCCATCCCCTTCAGCGCCTGCATCTGGGCGCGCAGCGTGGCGATCTTGTCCTTCAGCTTGCCGACCCGCGCTTCAGCCGCCGCGCCCTCCTGCCGGTCGGCGGTGTCGAGGTCGTCGAGGTATCCGACAATCCGGGCGGGCCGCCCGACGCCCGACAGGGTGCAACCACATCTCCCAGCTCGGGCGGCGTTCCGCGAGCCGAACCGGGCCGGCTGGCTTTGGCCGCCGCAATGATGGAATGATGCGGCCGCGCTCGTTTGGACTCGCCTGGAAGGCACATGCCGCCCGATGCCCTGGACGAAGCCTTCGCCGCCGAAGCCTCGTCGACGGTGCTGCCGGGCGGGACGTCGCTCGCCGAGGTCGGGGACACAGTGCAGGCGCTTTGCCGCCTGACCGCCGGGCGGCTCGCCGAGTTTGAGCCAACGACCGAGGGCGGCGGTCGCCTGGTCGCGGTGCATCGGCCCGGTGACCTGATCGGTGGCGCGCAGCTCCTGGGAGACGGACGCCATCACACCACGCTGACGGCGCTTCGCAACTCCGAACTCGAGACGATCCCCGCCGCCCGCGCCCAGGCGCTGTTGCGCGAACGACCCGAGTTTTTGGCGGAGGTGGCCCGCGCTGCGCTTGAGCGAATGCGCCCAAGCCAGTCTGCCGTCGGCCAGCGCGGGAGCTCGATATTGGGCGTCTTGGCCGCCAGCGGCGGCGTCGCCGTGCGTGACCTGGCCGAATGCCTGGCCACAGCCATGCGCGCGATGGGCGCCGAGGTCGCCGTGCTCGGCGCCGAGGCGGTCGACGCCTCGGCGTCGTGGCTGCACGCGCTGGAGACGGAGCACGACTTCATCCTGATGGCCGCCGAGCGCAGCGACGGGGCCTTCGCCGCCTATGCGGCGCGCCAGATCGACCGCCTCGTTCTGGTGGCCGACGGGGTCGCGTCAGAAGCGGTGGCGCCGATCGCCTTCACCACCGCCGCGATCCGCCGCCAGCGCCTGGTCGACATCATCTTGGTCCAGCCACCCGGCACGCCGCGACCCTGTCGGTCCGACCGTTGGCTGGACGCAGCGCCAATCTCGCGCCTCTTCCAGATTCGGGCGGGCGACGCTGCGGACCTGGAGCGCCTTGCGCGCGTTTACACCGGCAACTCGGTGGGCTTGGCGCTCGGCGGCGGCGGTGCGCGAGCCTACGCCCATCTGGGCGTTCTGCGGGCCCTCGCCGAGCTCAAGGTGCCCATCGACTTCCTCGCCGGCACCTCGATGGGCGCGGTGATCGCCGCGGGCCTCGCCATGGGCTGGCAGGCCGTCGAGATGGACCGGCGCATCCGCCAGGCGTTCGTGGAATCGAGCCCCTTGTCCGACATCGCCTTCCCACTCCTGGCGATGACGCGTGGGCGCATGGTCGACCGCCGCCTGGAGACCCACTTCGGCGATGCCGAGATCAGCGACCTCTGGCGGCCGTTCACCTGCGTCTCCACCGACCTGACCATCGGCGGCATGCACATACACCGCCGTGGCTTGCTCCGCCGCGCCCTGCGTGCGTCGCTGTCGCTACCCGGCATCCTGCCGCCGGTGGTGGAGGGCGGCCATGTTCTGGTCGACGGCGCGCTGGTGGGCAATCTGCCGGTTGATCTAGTGCGCGAGCAGCATGACGGGGTGACCATCGGCGTCGACGTCGCCGTTGCGGAAAGGCTCACGCCCGACGATCTCCTCTTGAGACCCTCGGGCTGGCGCTGGCTTACCTCCGGAGCTTGGCTCAGGGGACCGCCGATCGTCTCGGTGCTGATCCGCTCCGCCACTATCTCCAGCGCCGCCGCGCTGCCGCCGCCACGCGACGACCTGATCGAGATCGTTCCTCAGGTCGAAGGCGTCAGCCTGCAGGACTGGAAGGCGTACGACCTGGCCGTGGCCTCCGGCTATCGCGCCGCAATGGCCGCGGCGGAGCAGCTGTCGGCGTTGCGGCGCTGAGCCGCTTCGACTCACGCTAGTCAGCCTGCCCGCTTCGCCGACCGTGCAACGGGCCGAAACCAGCCGCGCAAGCGATGCCCCCAAGCGGACGCTCCACCTTACCTACCGCTTGACCACCCAGAGCTTCGACGAGAAGGCGGAAGCCGCCTTAGCGCCAGCCTCCGGCCCGGCGTCCTATTGCACCGACCGATCGGCGTGCGTGCCGGCCGCATAGCCATTCACGAACGGCGCGCCCGGCAATTCCAGCACGTAAATCGTCGGCGGCCGCAGCGCACTGCACGGAAACGACTCACCGTTTGTCCAGTTGGCGGGCTTGAGGCGCGCGGCCAGGGCCGGGTCGCTCAGCTCCGATTGCGCCGGCGCCAGCGTCATGTCCGGCGCATAGGGGTGCACGGCGTCGAAGGTCCCCGCGAAGATCGCCTCGCCGGCTCCGACATCGAAAGCGGGGCCGCCCAGGCAGAAGCTGGTTGCCCCTGAACTCTGCAGCCGCCAACGGCCTGGCGGCACGACCGCCACATAGGTCTTCTCCAGCGCCGATCCCTCCCTTGCGGAGGGCTTTGTCGGACTCGCGACCACGAAATAGGTCAGCGCTGGTAGGCCGGCGCCCTGCGCCGCGCGCTCGTCCATCCGGACGAACGTCCATTGTGTCTTGGCCGGGGCGGTGGTCTTCACACCGATGACGATGACGCTCGCATTCGGCGCTGGCGCCGGTTTGGCTTCCGCGACTTGCAACTGCCGCCACTGTGCGGGCTGGGGGTTGAATGGGGGTGTATTCAGTCGGCTGAGGTCGTGAACCCCGGCGGTGAGGCTGGGGAACGGCGGCCCAGGTGTCTCGCCCGGCCCGCCCGTCCAGCTCTGGGCGTCAATCGGCGCATACTGGCGCACGACTTGGCCGTGCGGGGGCTCCGAGCCGACCCAGGGCGCGATCGTCGCCGCCTGTTGCGGTTGGGGAAGGCTAGCGATCTGCTTGCCCTCGGCGTCATCCAGCCGCACGACGTCCCAGCCGCGCGCCACCATGCAGTTCTCCAGGTTGGCGTCGAACGCAACGCGGTCGGCGTCGCGCTGCCGCTCGTCCCGGGCCGACGAGAGGATCATCCTCGTGAGCACGCCGCCGTGAGCGCGTCCGATGGAGGGCTGTTGCGTGCCCGCCACCTCGCCAATGCAGGCGTCGATAGCCGCATCGTGGCGCGCCATGTCGGCGCCCGCTCGATGGAAGTAGACATAGCCGTCGCTCGCCCTGTCCATCGTGCCGGCGATGGCCGCCGAGGGCGAAGCCAGCAAGGCCGCCAGCAACAGCAGACGCCGGAGTGCAGCTTCAGGATTCCACGTGCCCGTATGCGAGATCATGGCTCAGGAGCACGCCATGCCAATGCCGCCCGCATTGACGTCGATCAAGAGTGCCAACTAGCAGCCAAGCTGACCAGATCGTGGAGCCCTCGCGGCGCTGGATCTCTCGGCTCAGACGTGGCGCTCGGAGTTCAGCTTTTGATGCTGTGGACGGCACTCCACCACCCGCAGGAGCATAGCTTCTGCAAGCAGGAGGAGGAGTGCGATGGGTCAGGTGGTTACGATCGGTCTGGATTTGGCGAAGTCGGTGTTCCAGGCGCACGGGGTAGATGAGGCGGGCGAGATCGTGGTCCGGCGCAAGCTAAGGCGATCTCAGCTGCTGGCATTCTTCGCCAGGCAGCCGGCGTGTCTGGTGGGCATGGAGGCCTGCGCCTCTTCGCACCACTGGGCGCGGGAGCTGATCGCCCTCGGCCATCAGGTGAAGCTGATGCCGGCGCAGTACGTGAAGCCCTACGTCAAGCGCAGCAAGAACGACGCGGCTGACGCAGAGGCGATCTGCGAGGCGGTCACGCGCCCGACGATGCGGTTCGTCGCCATCAAGAGCCCTGACCAGCAGTGCGCGATGATGCTGCACCGGGTGCGGCTGGTGCTCTGTCGCCAGCGCACTCAGCTCTCCAACGCGCTGAGGTCTCATCTGGCGGAGTTCGGCCTCGTCGCGCCGGTCGGCCGCCTGGGCCTGGAGCGGCTGATCGAGATCATCGCCGATCCCGGTGATCGCCGCCTGCCAGCGGGCGCGCGGATCTCGTTGCAGATGCTGGTCACGCAGCTTGCCGTCGTGAAGGCTCAGATCCTGGAGAACGACCGCAGGATCATGGCCGATGCGCGTCGCACCGAGCTCGGCCGGCGGCTGATGGCGGTCCCCGGCGTCGGCCCGTTGCTCGCCAGCGCACTTGTGGCCACCGTCGCCGATCCGCGCAGCTTCCGGTCGGGTCGCGACCTGGCGGCATGGATCGGCCTGGTCCCCCGGCAGAACTCCAGCGGCGGCAAGGAGCGCCTTGGCTCGATCTCCAAGGCCGGCCATCGCTACCTGCGTCAGATGCTCGTGGTCGGCTCCATGGCGGTGATCCGGCACGCCGAGCGCTCGGCCAAGCAGCGCCCCTGGCTCGCGCAGCTGCTGGCGCGGCGCAAGGCGAAGGTCGCGGCGGTGGCGCTGGCCAACAAGATCGCCCGGACAGTCTGGGCGATGATGATCACTGGCGAGCGCTACCGCGAGTCGTTGGCCGCTTGAGTTAGGCGCGGTCATGCGGCGCTGACGAAGTTGGGAAGGGCGAACTGGAACTGATGCACAAAGCCGGTTGAAACCGCCGCGCCGGGAGACCCCGCTTTTCGACCCTGCACCTCGAGTGCGCGCTTATGGTCGGGACCCGGTTCGCGCGATCAAGGCATTATGGCCCGCGGCCCTCCAGCGCCGCACCCAGAGGCCGTACACATGGCCGCACCAACCAGCCCTGCAGAAGCTCAAGAACCCCCTTGCCACAGGAGTGCCGTCCACACAGGGTCGAAACTCCCCGTCTGCCGCTTGCCCGAAAGCGGACACGGCGAGCGACTGCGCGGGGTGGTTTGCAGACATTGGCTCTTCGCCATCCGGCGCGGCCAAGATTGGCGGCCGTCAGGTAGCGCCGAAGAGCGTTGCGGATAGTACCTATCAACCGCAGTCGCTATAGGCAGGTGCGCCAAATCCGCGGCGCCTAGAGGGGAAGCTCGTGAAATACCCGCTCTTAATCATGGCGCTTGCCAGCATTCTCGCAACATCAGCGGGTGTGAGCCTCGCCCAGCCGAGCCCGGTGCCGACGCCAAGCTATCCGGACGTCCCCGATCAGCACCACACCGGTATCGACGACGTCCCGTACATTCCCCATGTCAACTATTTTGTGTCGCGCCCAACAATCAGCGCTGCTCGCATGCTGAACGGTCGGGTTCACTTCACGTTCCATAGTACTGGGCCGGTCATGCGCTACAATATCATTTGGTCTCGAGCAGGGCGGCAAGAAACAGACATGCGCTGGGTTCGAGACCCAAATGATCCCACGTCCGAAGAGTATATAATCAACGAGTACCCATTGTGGGATGCTGACTACACGTTCAAAGTCCAGGCAGAGAGCCGGAAAGGTGACCCGGCAACTGGTGCAATTGGGTATCAGATTACGCGGTTTGTGGTGGCAACCTTCCATACCCCAAAGAATCCAGCATACGAAGACAGCACCAGTCTGACCCGGCGGACCCCCTTTCCGATCACCGCGCCCACGGGCCACTCACCGACGTTCCCTTGCGGCGCCCGCCCATGCTGAGGGCTGGGTCAGCGCCCGCTTCAGGCCGGCGGGGCGTCGGCTAGAAGATGTGGTGGGTCGAGACGACAGGCGTGTCGTTCCCGCATCTTCCGGCGGCGCCCGCCGCTCCACCGTGTTCACGCCCTCCGTGTGACGTGTCGCCAGAGGGCGAGACCGCAGAGCGCCAGAATGAACAGTGCGATCGGGGCCACGATCCACCAGGGCAGCTTGAGAAAGTGGCCGGCCGGCCCGCTGTCGACCATTCCGCCATGGGAGCGGGCGTAGAGGGCGTCGGCCAGTAGCAACAGCGCCATGAGGACGCCAAACCAAAGCGCCCAGAAGTCCCTGCGGCGTCGCTGTCGTGCAAACTGCGGCGTCTGGCGTCGGCGAAGCTCGGAGCCGAACCGGTCGCCGCCATCGTCCGATGAAGCATTCATCCGGGTGGTCAGTAGCCGGGCTTGGCCCTCATCGCCAGCAGGATGGGCGGCCGTCATGGGTGGCGGCAACCGCTGACGATCCGGCGGCGCCATTTCTCTAGGCTGCAGGCGCAAGCGCAGCTAGCTTTGCTTGAGCCATCGAGGAAGACGCATGTTCGCCATCCGCCCTGCCTGGACCATGCCATGCGCCGGCGTGCGGAGTTGCGGTCATTGCTCCTTTGCGCTGTTTGTGCTTGGGGTGCTGCTCGCTGCCCTTGCAGGCGGCGCAGAGGCGCAGCCGTCGGCTGGCATGACCGGCCAGCCGGTAGCGCTCGGAGTCCGAGGCCAGGTGCGGTTGCCGACCATCGGCGGCGGTGGCGGCGGACAATTCGAAGCGGCCTGCCCGGCGGGCGAGAACCTGGCCGGCGTGGAGTTGCGCGCCGCGGACGACGTCGACGCGATCGCGCCCGTGTGCGTCGACTTCAGCGGGCCGACGGACCATGCCCAGATTCATCTGACGAGCGGATCGGGTTTGGTTCCGATCCACGGCGGAGAGCCGCTGGTCCCGTCCTTCCAGGTGGCGCCCGGCTGGAACGGCGGGCCGGGCGGCAGAATCGTTCCGCTGCTCTGTCCGCGGGACCTGCCGGTGGTGACCGGCATGGACGTGGCCGCCGAAGGCGTCGATACCGTCGTGGTCAACAACATCCACCTGTTCTGCGGCCGCGCCGTCGCCACGCAGTCGCCGGCGGCGTATCCGTCGGCGGTCTTCGACGGCCCCAGCTACACGGCGTCCCAAGGCTGGGGTGGCATCGGGGTGGGCGGCGAAGCGGCACATGGCGCCAGCGGCTCCGACCGCTGTCCCGCCGGTCAGGTCGCTGTGGGTCTGTACGGCCGCTCCGGCGTCTGGCTCGACGCCGTCGGGCTCATCTGCGACGCTGCGACCGTGTGGCGTCCGCCCGTTCAAGGCCCCCCGGCTTCGGCTTTCAATCCCCGAGACCAATACAGGAACGTGGGACAGGCGCGAGACCCGACGCGATATCCCCTGTCGGCGCCTGTCGCATCCATCGGCCGCGGAACGCAAGGCGCGGCAGCGGCTCAGCCGTTGCCCATCTGCGACGCCGCGGCCACGGCGCGGGCTCGCAACTCGCCGGCAGCGCCGGGTCTGGAAGCGAAATGCCGCGCCGCCGGCGGGCCCCCGCCTCCGCCGCCTCCGCCGCCCGAGCCTGCGCCGGATCCAGATCAACCGCCGCCGGATGACGGCGGGCAGCCGCCGGCGCCGTAGGTCAGGCGTGACCAGGGCCGCCGCCTCAGCTGCGGTGGAATGATCAGACTCTTAAGTTGCGGGGAAGCGTTCAGCCCACAGTACAGTCGAGCGGGAGAATACATGCAACGGACAGCGTCGAACCTATTGCGCGCTTCGCTATTGTGCCTGCTGTTCTTCTTGCCAATGAGCCTGGCCAACGCGCAGTCGCTCGATGCGCTCGCCGCCAAGGGAGCCGCGATCGCGAATGTGGATTCGGTCGTGGCCGCCGCCCGGAAGGCAAATCCCGACCCCGACTTTCGCCGCGGCTTCGATATCGCCACCGCGATCTTCGGCGATCCGGCGTTGGGGTCGCAAGGACACACGGCGACGGGACCTGGCTCAACGCAGATCCGCAACGCGCTCAACGCCGCCGGCCAAAGGGGATTTGACGCTTCGGTGAAGCTCAACCTGGGCCGGAACTATCAGGCCAGCGCGAGCGCACCCGCCCGATCGCCGTTTCTCGTTCCGCTTCAGGCGTCAGCGCCCGATCACCGCAGGATCGCCGGAAAGCGCGTCCCGGACGTCGTCGGACTCTTGCCGGTCGAGGCGCAGAGCGCGCTGTACAAACTGGGATTCAAGACCAAATGGACGTTCGAGGCCAAGCCGGACCCTTCGACGCCTTATGGGCACGTCAGGGCGACTGTTCCTCCAGCTGGCACGCTGGTGACGGGCAACGCCCCCCAGGTCGAGATACTCATCCCGGGGGTGGCAAGCCTCGTGGGGATCGGCGCTTTGAGCGTCAGCGATCTGGAACGCCGGGACGGCTTCGATCTGGACGAGGGCCACTACCAGGAGATCTATCAAGGTGCCGACATCGTGGTGCGCAAGCGCGACCAGCAGAAGCACGTCGAGAGCGATGGCCACACTTGGTATGACGGAGGCGGAATATATGTCGAACCCAGCGACGGCGCCGTCTTTTCGGTTATTCAGGACGTCCGTGATCAGGACGATTCTCAACTAGGCTCGTTGCCATATTCTACGACATCTGCTCGAGAGCGCTTACGAAAGGGGCCATTGGCGGCGTCCTAATCTCCGGGAGCCATGTCGGTGACGGGGGCGCGACCTTCTGTGTCGCAACCTCCAAGCACCAGACCGCCGTCGTTGAGTTCAGGGACAGCGACCGGCCTTCCAACGAGGCGGCCGACTATAAATTCCACTTCGCGCTGTTCCCGCCGCCGCCGCCGGTGAAGTCCATAGGTCGGGTCGAGTCGCCGGCTGGCGCGTCGCCCTTGGCGCCGATTTCCGTCTGCGACGCCGCTCGCGAGGCCCGGGCCCGCAACTCGCCGGCGGCGCCCGGTCTGGCGGCCCGTTGCCGCGAGGTGGGGGAACAGCCGGCGTCCGCCGCGTCGCCCTCGCCGGCGCCTAACCCGCCACCGCCTCCGCCGCCGAATCTGCCAATCCCGGACATGGGTGCGCAAGACGCGCCGCCGAACCCACCAGCGCCGGACATGGGTGCGCCAGACGGGCCGGCGCCGGAACCTGCCCCGGACAATCCCTGACGGTGGTGAGGACTCGACGCCGCCGAGCCCCTATTGGACGCACTGGAATGAGCCGCTCTCCCCCGGCCAGCGACGCCTGGCGAAGCCACTGTCATACGGCACCGCCGCGAGCAGGACGACATCGACCGGTGCGCTCAAGTCTCCCTGAAAGGGTTCGACCACGCGGGCCTGGATCGTGAAGCTGCCGATGCGGCCTCCTGTGGCGCTGGACGGCAGGATGACCCCGGACACCAACTGTTCAAGCCGGACCCGGCAGGTCTCAACAGGTGTAACGCCGCGCGGATCGGAGTTCCAGGCGAGCAGCATTTCAACCACCCCGCCGGGAGCGGAAAGGGGCGCGATGCGCAATCTCAGCGAGCCGATCGGCGCCCTGGACCCTGCGGCAGGTTCGATGAAGTGCAGACGGCGGTCCGCTCCGACGCGGGCCCGTTGCTCCGGGCCCTGTCGCTCGAGCTGCCCCACCGTGGAACGGCCGTAGTTTGGCGCTTCCTGCATTGAGGGCTGAGCGGTAGCCCGCGGGACAGCGAAACCCAGACCCACCACCGTCAGCAGGGTGGCCAATCCAGCCGTCGACGTCCGCTGGCCTAGTCTGGATTTCGCGGTCACGACCTTACCCCCGGCGTCTACGCCGCCGATGTGGCCGGCGCGTCCAGATAGCCTAACTGAAGCTGGCCGCGAACGCTCACTCCAACACCGACTCCAGGGCCTATCACGTCAACTGGCAGAGACGCTCTCGGGGCGCATCGTTGGACCGGCGTTTGACGCATCGTCGCCCATCGGCGACGGGCGGCTGACCAGCAAACTCACCCAATGTCCGAGAAGGGTGGAGAGTTCGCCGTCTGCGCGACGGGCCGCTCAGACATTGCGCCTGGCTCGAAGCGGAGAACCCGAGTCCCCGCGCCTGCAGGAAGACGGATATACGCGCGGCGAAGGGCCTCATTCGGGCCTGAAGAAAAGGCGCTGGACATCCTCGACGAACGTTGTGGGTCCCGCTCTCAAGCTTTCACGGAACGGGTCAAAATCTGCGCTAGAGGTTTCGAAATCATCGAAGATCCGCAGGACGGCATCGCGCGCATCACTCGCGAAATCGGGCATCGTGTGGTCGATCTTGTAGGCTGACGGGATCGGATAATCCTGCCCGTTCCCAGCAGCCCCGCGGCGACCGACCACGATGCAGGCGCCGGACAGGAGGGCTTCCCGGGGCATTCGCTCGGCGCCGGGAAAGTAGCCGAAATCGACGTAGACCTTGACCTCGCGGAGGACGTTGATCAGCTGCTCGTGGGTGTAGCCCCTCAACTCGATCGCCGGGATCGGCGCCAGCGCATCCAGCACTGCCTGCGTGTAGTGCATGCCCTTGGCCGGGTTGTAGGCCACGACGTTGCGCCTGCCGCCGGAGGGGGCGACCGAGAGGAAGATGTCGTTCACCGGGTCGCGCAAAGGCGCGCTGGCGATGCGGCGCCGCCGCAGGAAATCCTGGGAGTAGCTGGTTTCCGCGTAGTGTTCGACGCGCCGCATTTCCGGCCACGTCAGCCGCGAGGTGCGCGCGCGCAGCAGGCTCCTGACGTCGTGCAGGATGAGCCGCCGGCGGCGAACGTGGTCCCCTTGTCCGGCGTAGCCGATGAAGTGGTCGACCGACAGCCACCAGATCGCCCTGCGCGCCCGGTGAAAGTCGCGAGCGCGCTTGGTCATGGCCTCGGGAATGACGATGAGATTGTCAGGCGCGTCGACAGGCGGCGCCGTCGGAATCTCATAGAGGCGCCGGTAGGTCTCGGGGACCGTATGGGCGTCCGAGTAGGGCAGATAGCTCATGAAGGCCCGCGCGCCGAGCTCGTTCAGCGTGCTGACGAGCCGGTGCAAGCAGTCGGGCCCACCGGACACCAGCTCGGCGGGAGCCAAGACGAAGACATTAGCGAACCGCGGCTGCATGACGCCCCCTAACCCGCAGGAACCGCTAGCGGAGAGACCTCACCCAGCCAGGTCAATCCAACAGCACCAGAACACGGTCCGGTCGGCGTGAAGGCGCACATTAGGTAACTAGCGCCGATCAGCGCAACGTCTGCTTTGAGTCGGAAATACCCGTTGGCGTCATACCTTGAAGCGGACGCTCCGGGCGGCGGCGCAAAGTGGACAGCGACCGTTCGAGGTTTAGAACCAGTGCGAGTGAAGGGACATGCTGCCATGAAGCGCCTGAATGCTGTTTTGCTGCTCGTCGCTCTCGCCGGGTGCTCCAAGAGCGCGACAGGAGACAACTCCTCGGCGGCGACGGCGCCGTCAGCCGGCGTAAGCGCGCCGGTTTCGCCTACGTCGGCGCCCTCAGGTAACGCCTGCGATCGCAAGCTGCTGACCGCGGCAGACCTGTCGGAGATCCTGAAAGGGACGATCACCGTCGGGCCTCTTCAGGGCGACCCGCAATCCTGCGTGTTCACAGCGGGCGGCTACCAAGTCACAGTCTCGCTGCGTCCGGGGCTGGGGGACACCACTGTCAAAACGGTCCTGTCCGGCGGCGAGAATGTCAGCGCCACATCGATTTCGGGGGTCGGCGACAAAGCTGCGTGGACGCCTGCACTGAACGAGGTCAACGCAACGAAGAACAATCTGCTATGCGATATTCAGTCGCCAGGAAACGTCGGCGCGACGCAGCAAACGCTCGGCGCACTCTGTAACAAGATCTTCGCCTCGTCCTAGTGACTGCCTTGGGTCGAAACTCGCCGTTGCCTTCCAAGCCGAAAGCGGACACGGTGCCGGGAATATCCGAGCCATGACGTGTACTAAGTCGGCACCTGGATACCTCTCAAGGAAGGAGACAGGCCTTCGGGCAGCGAAGCCTTGAGAATCAAAATGGCGACTGCGGCGTAAGCGCTCCCGATGTGCCCGCGAATGAGTTGTCGTTGTAGGTGTAACCGATCCCGTTGCCGCTTAGGAACACACTGATATCGCTACCGTGTATGTTACCGGCAGGCAGATCGACGAGTGCTTCCGCGTGCGAGAAATACATCGCCGAATTGGAGTCAACGTAGAAGCCATAGGTATTGTAGTCAGAGATAACGTTACGCGTCACAATGAGCGCGTTTTCTCCGGTTCCAGCGCCTTTGGAATAGACGCCCGCGTTGGCGTTGTTTGAGAAATCGCTATCCGACAGGGTGACAAAGACGGCGGTTGAAGTGTTGAGTCCTGAAGCGATTAGGCCGTCGACGCCATTGTTGATGGATTCGATGTGGTCGAGGATGCCCTGTGTCTGCCCCTGGCCTGTGGGCGAGATCTCGAATCCATTGGCCCCATTGTCCGCGGCGATCGTGCCAAGGACCGAGAGCACAAGGAGGCCGGTACTCGGTTGCAAACGGACACCGTCGTGGGCGAAATGCCGGATCACGCAGTTGATGACAGTCAGTTTGCCCGCCCCGCTGACAGCTATGCCGTCGTTGGCGGCGCCGAGGCCTTCGATCGTCAGGCCCCTGAGGGTGACGGCGTCGGTGGCTCCGGCGTTGATCAGGATGGCGTCCTGACCGGCAGATGCCTGTTGCACACCGGCGACGCCGCCGTCGTTGACGATGCTAACTGCCTTGGTGATCGTGATCGCGCCGTAGCCGGCCGGGTCGAGGATATCGATCTCGCCGCCTGGGGCGATGTTGTCGTGGGCGTATTGCAAGCTACGGCACGGTGAGGTTGGCGAACCGCAGCCGGCCTGGTCGACACCATGGCCAGAAACCCAGACGCGGTTCGACGCCGCCAGTGCTGGTGCTCCGGCGACAAGCACCGTCGCCACCGCCAAGATGGCGACTGATGACAGACTTGTCGGCATCCGACCCTCCCCATTGCGACCGACCGGACAACAGCGTTCCGCGAGCGGTCTCTGTCAACCACGAACTCGTCGGCACGACGCGATCGCGAAGCCGCGAATTTACTGCTTTGGATCGAACGTCCCCGTTTGCGTCGTGCCCGGGAGTGGACGCGCTTGCGGCGCTGTCCCCACCTGACTGAACGCGGCACAACTCTCTTCACTGCTCGTCTGTCGCGCTGAGTTCCTACTGGCAGGCGTGTCTATCAACCCGCCGCCGGCGCCACTCTTGGTCCGCCCAAGCTTCGCGAGAGCCTCACGGCGCCGCAGGCGGCCGGCTGCGCTTTGGCATGGACCGCCGTCGTGGTGGAAAATGGGGTGGGCGGAGCCTACGCGCTGACGCCTGTCTTCGGCGAGCCGCCGGCGCGCACGCGCATTTCATTCATCAGGTCGCACATCCGACCCGGCGCGAGGTTAAGACTGCCGGGAACGCTGCCGTCACTAACGCCCACGGCGCGATAAATCGACCCGCCCAGTGAAGGCGGGCGGGGCGGTGCCCCATCAGGTACCTGAAACAGACGAAGCCAGTCCGGTCGTCGCCGCGGACGTAGAGCGGCTCGACGTCGGTCCAGGCGACCCGCTCGAGGGGGCCTGTCCATCGTTTCGCCTCGAAACCTGTGGCGGTGAGCCTAAGATACGCTGGGAACAACGCCTGCATGCCGAAGAGGAAAGTCCAAAGCGCGAAAGTGACGGTGCCGATAACGAACATCGGGTTGGCCATTGCGGAGAGCCAGACGAAAAAGGCGGCAATTCCAGCGCAGCCCAGGGCCATCATCGCTTCGCGCCACCGCGACACGCGAAACAACCGCTCGCCGTTGGGCTGCAGGCTGTCGTCGCGAGCGGTGCTCGGATCGGCGATCCAGCCGACGCCGTAGCCAATCAGAACTCGCCCCGTTCATGAGCGCCGCGTAGCCCATGACGAGCAGCAGCAGCCCCTTGAAGATCAGCGCGCCGAACTGCTCGTCCGGTGGGAGCCAGAGAAACCAGACCGCCGGGAAGACCAGCGCAATCGCCCCCAGCCAGCACGCATTGATGACGTAGGGTGGCGGGTCCCACATCGCTTTAGCGGGCGCGTTCGAGGTTCCGGAGAGCGGTCGACGCTCGTAGGCCTGCACGATCTGGTAGGCAGCCAAGGCGGTCAGCGGGCACGCCAGCGCGCCGGAGATCATCAGCCAGTTCGGAAAGGGGTACTCGCTGTAATTCGCGACCGTGGCGAGCAGGGGGTAGATCCAGGCCGCCCAGGCGACCCCCTTACGCCCGTCGTTGGCGAGGATTGCTGCGCCGACGGCGACGAGGTCGGTGATGGTCCACTCGGCCAGGAGCAGTAGCTTGGCGACAAGCGGCATCGCCACAGCGGCCGCCGTTGTCGCCGGGTTGCCCACGCTCGCGCCAGGCGGCGACGGGAAGAGGGCGGCTTGCATCGACCCGAAGCCGAACCCCAGCGCCAGGGTGACCACCACGCCGATGACAAGGGCGATGATGAAGGTTCTGACTCTGGAGAAAGTCACCGCGGGACGGGGTGGAAAGCGGTCATTCCCCATTTTCGTCCGGGCGATTGTTGCGCCCGCACAAAGCAGGCTCGGACGAGCGCTAGGGGCGCTAGGCAGCGTCGCAAAAGAGCTGCACTTTGACCTCGCGAGGACGGATCAGCCCACGCGCCTTCGATTGTCTTGCAATTACCACCCACGGGGTAAACCTGCATGTGCGACGGGCCCTTACAACAACACACCGCCAAATACCTTACCAGATGCCGAAGCTCGCCAGGACACCTGAAAGGAGCAAGCGATGCATTATAGGATGAGGATCGAGCCTGAGAGCGGCTCGAATGGGTTCTATGGAAAAGTAGATAGGTCTACTCGACTTCAAGTCGGGCGCTTTGGTAGCAGACTTACGCGCATTCAAATGCCTTGGGCGTCGAGCTACCGCAACCGGGGAGAGCTCATCGTCACCAAGCCAGTTGATTTCATCTCACACGTATTAGGCATGGCGGCCGTCCACGGTCCGATTAGGGGACTCAGTATCTCAATCGCCGATCCGGTCCATGAGTCGTACCAAATCTGGGGAGTGCGCCTCGAACATGCCGCAATCGAACAATTTCAACGCTTCTACGACGACGATGATGGTGCTTCGGAGCGGCTTGAAGTGAGCTTTGCCAGGGCAGTCCATTTCCAAGCAGGCTACGACGACCAGGACGTAACTGCGAAACTTCAAGTGCTATTGAACCTCTAGCGCGACCAGGCGGACAGTCCGAGGCCGGAGCGCCGGCCCGGAGCGAACGTCCGGAATGGGTCGAGGCTGTCATTTCGTTGGTCTCCGAAAGCGGAGGCCGCGAACGCCAAGGCAGGTTGGCGAGCGGAGATCGGGTTCTCGGCGGCGCTGGGGGACCCGCTTACCTTTTCCGCGCCGCCAACTTGATCCAGAAGGCGAGCCCGGTGCTGTCTCCTTCTGGAACTCGTCTCGCGACAGGCCCTGCCGCTCGCCCTAGACTTGGCGAAAGCAACTGCGCGTCGAGGCGCTCAGCATCGGGCGCGCCTTCGGCGGCGTAGATGATCAACGAAATCTCAGGCGGGACCAGGACATGGAACATATCGACCATCCCCACATCGCGCGCCGCAAGAAGCAGGGTGTCGCCACCACCGCCAGGGAACACACGGGGTTCAATGGCTGGCTGGCAGTCAACATCACCAACGCGGTTGCCACGATGTGGTGCGCCTATGCATTCGCCATCCTGGCGCTGATCAGTCTTCCCGAAGCGATCAAGGCCGGCACGGCGGCGCTCGTCGCATGGATCGCCCAGACCTTCCTGCAGCTTGTCCTGTTGTCCATCATCATGGTGGGTCAGAAGGTCGCTGCAGCCGCGTCCGACAAGCAAGCGCTTCAAACGTACCAGGACGCTGAGGCGCTGCTCGAAATCAGCAACGACGTGCACAAGCTACTTAAGCAGAACAACGAACTGACTGAAGACATTCATCGGGTGCTGAACAAGCAGCCATCAGCCTGAGAGGCGAGATTCCAGCCCGCGATGCGACGAGCGGTTCGCCTCGTGCTGTTAGCCCAAAGTCGACTTGTCTCTGGTCGAGCGCAGATAGACCGCCGCTCGTTGCTTTGCGCGGGCCTGGGCGCATACTGGCTGGGCACGATGGCCGCAGGAGGCTGGCGATGCAGGCCGCACCGATCGGTTTTGTCCTCGGCTTGGTCCTGGCTCTCGGCGTGGGGCCGGGCGGCGCCCGCGCGGATCGTCCCTTCGAGAGTTCGCGCCTAGCGGCTCAAAGCCCAGGAATAGTCGCCGCCACGCACGGCAAACCGCCATCGTCCGGGCCTCCGTCGTCGCTCCAGTGCAAGCCGCCCGATCGACCGCGACAGGTGTGGGACTGCGGCCCGGCGCCCTGCACCGCCCACCTGGTCTGGCGGTGCGAACTCTGGTGCAAGCCCGGCCACTATCCGACACTCGGGGAGGTACGGGCCAACGGCGGCAAGGCCAAATGCGTCAAACATGCGATCTGAGCGCCGCGCCCGCGCCGATCGGGGAGGAGATGCCGTGAAGTCCGGTTCGTTGGCGTTCGCTTTCATCCTGGCCGTGACGGTCGTTCCCCTGACCGTCGCCCCGGCCCGTGCGGACCGTGCGACGTCGGGCGCGTCCGGCGTCGTGCCGGCCCCCAGGCCCCCGCCCCACCCACCGCTGAGCGGCGTGTGTAAGATCCACCCGGCGATCGGTCGCCACTGCATCGCGAGATGGGACGGCTGCATGGGTCGTACGGGAGGCGACGCGCAGGCCTGTTTGCCCGGGTGGCGAGGCTGCTGCACGCCGACGAACCGCCCTTAGCGAGGTTCAGAACAGCTTCACACGGAGATTGACGAAATGACCAAGACTCTCGCCGGCTTCGGCATGGCCGCCATAGCGATGTCGATCGCCGGGTCGGCCCTCGCCCTAAACCCCCAACCGCTGCCGCCGAGATGCGCTCCAGGCTCGCACTGCCCCGGAGGGCCGCCAATCCACTGCACGCCGCCCAAAGTAGCCCGGGAGATAAAGACCCAAACCGGCCGGAGGATCTGGAAGTGCATCAAGCTAAAAGTTGACTAGAACGGGCTTGTCGAACCGAACGGGTCCCGTGGTGATCGACCGGGCCACCAAACAGTGGCGCTTAGTCTTTGCCGCTGCGCTCGCGCTCGCGGTAGGGCTGGCGGTGGCGTCGAACGCAAAGCCTCCCCATTGCGCGAAAGGGACGATCCCCTGCGGGAGCACCTGCGTCTTGAAGGGGAAGGTCTGCCACGCGGGGCGCTCCAAGGCGTTTTTCGATGACGGCGGATCGCAACTGTACCTAAGCCGCATCTACAAAGGTGCGCCGCCCGGCAACTCCATCGCCGTAACAAACACCGTCGTAGCCCCCAAGCCCTAGTGAGCAATCGCCTCACGCCTTTGGGGGCGTCCGCACACGGACGTTGGCCCAGGCAACTCAATTCGGTTGCGGCAGGTCAATGCGCAGGGGCTGTCTACGCGATCTCGTGCTCCCGAGGGTCGAACGCCGGCCTCGACGAGGCGTTGCGGTTTCGCCCCACCTTGGGAGCCTGCGTGATGACCGTGACGGGCGGCGAGTTGCTTGCTCAGTGTCTAGCCAACGAAGGCGTGCGCTTCGTCTTCGGTCTTCCCTCGCCCGAGGTGGATCCGTTCCTGGCGGCGCTCGAAGCCAACGGCATGCGCTTTGTCGCCATCCGACACGAGTCCGCAGCCGCCTATATGGCCGAAGGCCTCTATAAGACGACCGGGCAAGTTGCAGCGACGCTCACCAACCCCGGCCCCGGTTCGGCCAATCTTCTCCCGGGGGTGATCAACGCGCGCCATGAAGGGACGCCGCTCGTCGCGATCACGGCGCAGCATCGCCTCGACATCGTCTACCCCTCGCCGCCCAGCACGTTCCAGGGGCAGGATCAGCTCGACGTCTTCCGGCCGGCGGTGAAATGGGGCGCTCCAATCTTTTCCTGGGCGCGCATTCCAGAGGTGACCCGCATGGCCTTCCGCGAGATGTGGGCGGGTCGGCCGGGCCCCGTTCAGCTCGAGGTTCCCGCGCCGGTCATGTACGCCGCTGGCGAGGCGGCCGAGGCGCCAATCCTGCCGCCGGCGTCATACCGCTCCATGGGGCCGCAAGCGGGCCCGGCTCAAATCGAGGCTGCGGCGCGGCTCCTGACGCGCGCAAAGCGGCCCTTGATCGTCATCGGTTCCGGTGTGGATCGTGCCAATGCGGGCGAGGCGGTGCTTGCGATCGCCGGCCGGCTCGGATGCGGCGTGGTCACCAGCATGGCCGGCCGCTCGGCGGCGCCACAGGATCACCCGAACCATCTGTATGGCTACGGCGAGGGCGCGGACAAAGCGCGTCGCGAGGCGGACGTGATCCTCGCCCTCGGCACGCGCCTCGGCAATCTCGACACGCCTTTCGACAAGTATTGGGGTGATCGCGCGGGCCAGAGCCTGATCCAGATTGACGTCGACCCGCGAAGTCTCGGGGTCACGCGCCCGCTCGCTATCGGGATCATTTCCGAGCTTGCAAGCGCGCTTGCCCAGCTGGAGCAAGCGCTCAGTGAGGTCCCGAGCCGCCCTAACGCCGCGCCGGACCTCGCCCGCTATCGCCAGACCGAGGCGAGTTGGCGCGAGACCCAGTTCGCCGGCGTGAATGCCTACAACGGTCCGGGCCTTCACCCAGGCCAAGTGATGCAGGCCGTGGGCCAGGCCTTCGGGCGCGAAGCCATCTATGTCGCTGACGGCGGCTTCACCAGCCTGTGGGCCCATTTCATGCTGCCGCCCACCCGAGCGCGCTCCTACCTCAACATCCTCGAGCTCGGCATGCTCGGGATCGGCATTCCCTCGGCCATCGGCGCCAAGCTCGGCAATCCGGCCCGACAGGTGGTCTGCGTTACCGGCGACGGCGCCGCCGGCTTCCATTGCATGGAGTTGCAGACCGCGGCGCGCGAGGGCGTCAAGCTCGCGGTGGTCGTCTTCGCCGAGGGCTCCTGGTCGATGGAGGTCCCGAACGAGCAGATGCTCTATGGCCGCACCTTCGGGACCGAGATGGGCGAGATCCGATGGGATCGGCTCGCCGAGGGGCTAGGCTGCGCCGGCCTTTACGTCGACAACATGTCCGACCTGGAAGGGGCGTTGACCGCCGCCCGAGATTCGCCCGGCCCCGCGCTCGTCTGCGTGCGCACCGACCGGGCCGCGAACATGGCGGTCCCACTCGCGGCGCTCCGCCGCTTCGGTGAGGTGTACCAGGGGCCGAGCGCCTAAGCTGCCGCAGGCTAGGGACGCCCGCACGGCAGGCGGCGGGCGCCTTTCCAAGCCAGGCCACTGACTGACCGGGATCAAGGCGCACGAGCAGCCGCCGCCCGGACTCGGCGAAGAACGGCCAACGTCCGCAATGCGTCGAACCTTGCCGTTGGCTCTGCGCTCAACAGCGGACGTCCCAATGACAGAGATGAGCCAAAGCGGCCATAGCTGAACGCGCTCCACGACCGGGTCGCCGGAACTGGTGTTCAACCCGTGGCCGGGCCGGCTTTTCCGGCGATATTCTTCCCGCGGAGATTAGGACGTCTATTCTCCGCATTTATTGCGGAGAATAGACTTGTGGCATTCCGGAGTGAAGAAGGAGTATTTTCCGCGGAATATGCGGAGAATAAGCTTACCTTTGAATTCCTCGGGTACTTGAGTGCCGGACGCGACCGCCGCGATTACCTCAGACTTAATTCTTCATCGCCGCCAGAATCGGCCCGCCATGCGACAGCTGCACCAGAATCGCAGAGACTAAGCCGGGCTGGCTCGGCGCGGGCAGCTGAAACACCTCCGCCGCGCCGTTCCAGCCGCCGATCCGCACGAGTTCGCGGACGATGTCCTTGTGCGGCAAGGTTCGGCCGCCGTTCTCACCGCCCTTGATCGGTACTTGCAACACGCGCGGATCATAGCGAACCAGCCAGACATCGGCGCCTGCCGCGGGCTTGGTCCCGGCTCCAATCGAGACGCTGTCGGCGGTCAGGCTGATCACCGGCCCAGCGAGATCGAACCCGCCGCTCCGTAAGAGCCGCGCGAAGTCGCGAGGATCGGCGCCCACCCCATCGTGCTTACCGTCCACGACTACCTGTGGTGTGAACACATTCCCGCGGCCGAAAGCGTGGGCGTAGTCCCACTGCCGGGCCGTGAACTTCGGCTGCGCGAACGTGTCTTTCCAGTTCTGGTCGTCCCAGTAGGTGACCGAGAAGTTCAGCGCGATGACTTCAGGCTTGTCGGCGATGGCGGCCAGGTTGGCGTTGGCCGGCGGGCAGGACGAGCAGCCCTGGCTCTGAAACAGTTCCACCACGACGGGGCGCGCGCCGGCAGGCGCAGAACAGCCGCCAACGATCGAAACCGCCAGCAAGGCGGCGATGCGAAAAACGAGCGATCTCATGGCGCCTATTTCGCACGAAACGCCACACCGGTTACGGCCTGAGAACCAGCGCCTTCATCCCACCCTTGGGATTACCGTCAGTAACAAGTCGCTTGCAATTCGCGATAGTTCGTGTTTTGTTCTTTCTCCTTAAGCGCAAGATCGAGGTGCACGTGAGCCCGCTATCCAGTCGTCTGCTGTTCGGCCCCGCTCGGACTCTCAGCTCGCTGCGGGTCAGCGTTCGCGTGGGCGCAAAGGGCTGGACCGCTGCAGCTTGCATCTGGTGCACGGCGGTTGGGTGCGTTGGCGTCCTTGGCCATGGCTTGATCGCTGCCATCGCGCTCGTCGTGCTGGGCGTAAGCGTGATGGCGATGCGCCTGCATGCGAGGGCCTCGTCCTCGTGACGTCCGTTTGGCAGCCCCACCGGTGGCGCTCACCGTCGAAGCCGACAGCACAACTTGGCGGACGTCTCGCCTAGCGGTAACGTCGCCCACCAGCTGAGGTCACCATGGATCAGGCGAAGGAGCGGCACGTCCTCGGCCTTGATCTGATCCGTTTCGCCGCTGCAGCGATGGTGATGACATTCCACTTCGGCCACGACATCGGACCAATTCCTCTGTCTTGGCCTGGATGGGTTGGCGTCGAGGTCTTTTTCGTGCTCTCGGGCTACGTCATCGCGGCGTCCGCGGAAGGCTCGGCGCCTGCCAGGTTCGCCGTCAACCGCACCGTCCGCCTGATGCCGGCCGTCTGGATCTGTTCAAGCATCACCGCGGCGGTCTGCCTGGTCCAGCAGGCCTACCCGGACCTCGCGGGCCGCTATCTCAATTCGGTGATCCTGTGGCCGACCGGCCCGTGGGTGGACGGCGCCCTTTGGACGCTGCCGGTCGAGGTCGTGTTTTACGGCCTCGTCTTCCTGAGCCTCCTTGGCCGGTTCGAGCTCGGTTGGGTGCTGCGCGCTATCGCAGTCGCGAGCTTTCTCTACTGGGTGCTTCGGCTCGCCTCACAGTATCACCTGCCTTCCGCCGCAGCCGCCGATGGGCTGTCCGAGCCGTTTGCTCGTCTCTCGATGCTCGCCTTCGGCTGCTACTTCGCGGTTGGCGGCCTGATGCGAGAGGCTCTGGCCAAGGGCCTGACATGGGAGCGCAGTGGCTTCATCGCCTTGGGTCTGTTGGGGAGTGGAGTTCAAATCGCCTTCGCCGCTTCAAACTGGGCGCCGGGCGCCGAATTCGCCGGTCTGCCTCACGCAGGCAAAATCGTCCCACTCTTGATCTGGCTTGGGCTGGTGGCGCTGATGGCCGCCTCGGTGATGGGCAACGCGACGGCCTGGCGGATGCTTCCGCGAGCCGCGCCGATAGTCCGCCTCCTCGGGCTGGCGACCTACCCGCTCTATCTGCTGCACGACACCGTCGGAAATGCGCTGAAGTTCATGCCGGCGGCGAGGACGCCGTTGCTGGCATCCGCGTTGGCTATCTGCATCGCCCTCGCTGTCGCGGCCACGATTGAGCCTTGGGCGCAGCGGGGGTTGCGGACTGTTCTGTCCCCGAGGCGCACGCCACCGGCGCCGGCCAACTTGCCTGCCGGGCCGTGAGGCCGCCTCTTTCCGTCCAGGCATCTCACCGACCGGCGAGCGGGAGAGACCCGCCGAGTTCCCTGGATCAATCAGATTTGCTTGGTCAAGCACGAGCGGTCTCGCGAAATCCGCCGCGGATCTAATACTTGTTGGAGGAGACGATGCATTTCGTAGGCCTGGACGTGTCGAAGAGGCTGACGAGTATCTGTGTCCTGGACCCAGACGGATTGGTCGTCGCGGAATCGGAAGTGCCGACCGAGCCGAAACAAGTCCTGGCGTTCCTGCGTGGCAAACGCCGTCGCTACAAGCACGTGGGCCTCGAAGCAGGCTCGATCTCAAGTTGGTTGCAACGGGAGTTAGTGCGCAAGGGGCTTCCCGCGGTTTGTATCGAAACACGGCACGCCCACAAAGTTCTCAACGCCCGCAGAAATAAGACCGACAAGAACGACGCCCGCGGGATCGCTGAGTTGATGCGGTTGGGGTCGTTCCGTGCTGTTCATGAGAAGAGTACCGAGAGCCGTCGGATCAAGGGGGTCCTCACCGCGCGCCGCATGCTGCTTCAAAAGCGCGTCGATATTGACAGTGCGATTAGAGGCTTGCTGATGCAGGCCGGCCATAAGCTGAGCAGCAACGGTGTCCGCGCGTTCGAAGAACGGGTAATGGGGTTCGCACAGCGCGATCCTTTTTTGATCCTATTGCTCAAGCCGCTCCTTGTCGCGCGAAGGTGCATCGCGGAACAGGCAGACGAACTCAGTCGGTACGCCTCGGAAATGGCTTCGAGCGACCCGATCTGCCGCCGTTTGATGACCGCGCCGGGCATTGGTCCTCTGACGGCGCTGGAATATCGCGCCGCGATCGATGATCCCGGCCGTTTCAGCCGGTCGAGGACAGTTCCCGCCCACCTGGGTCTGACACCCAGGACCCATCAATCGGGAGACGTAGATAGACGTGGCCGGATAACGCGGTGGGGAGATCCCACCGTGCGAGCCAGCCTCTTCATGGCCGCGCGGACCGTTATCTTCTCTATGACCCGACCTTGTTCGTTGCGAACCTGGGGGCTCGAAATTGCGGCGCGTCGCGGGAAGAACCAAGCCACGGTTGCCGTGGCGCGTCGACTCGCGCTGATCCTTCACAGCATGTGGCGTAACGGTTCCGAGTTCCGATGGGAGTCAGCTGGATCGAAGCCAAACCTGAGCAGCTCCTAGCTGGGCCAGCGAGCGCGAAAGGCGGAATGGTCTCGACTCGAAGGCCGCTTGCGCTCATGCGCCGATGGGCTGGCAAGCCGCTCGGTTTCGCCTTCTTCCGACCTGTCTTTCGCGGAAGCGCCTTAGGGCGCGGGCAGGGTGAGTTCGCGAGTTACCATGAACGCGGAAAAGCAGTTCGACAGGCCTCCTGAACCCCCCCGCCTACCCGCGCCCCTCCATGCGGATGCTGATAGCTCGCTACCAGGGAAAAACGTCACCCTCGGTTCGTGTCCTGATCTCCCAGCCACCTAGTCCTTTGTATTATCTCCACTTTCAGAGACCCAACCCGGACTCGAACCCGGGATGACGAAAAGACACCGGCGACCTCGCCGACCGCGCCCATTCTGTCTTACGACCGCCTGCGTCCGCAGCCGACGCCGGGCGCCCCTTCCCGGAAACGGACGTTCCCTACGGCAGCTATCGACCCCGAAGCGGACCTTGCCGCTGACTGACAGCTGGAGCTGACTGTCCGATGCGGTCCGCGCCATTATTGCGCTGCCAGGCGGCGTTCGCTCTCGACCAGAGGCTTCAGCGCCAGAAACACGAGCACGGCCGCCAGCGGCAGCACGACGACCGTGACCACCGCCAAGGCCTCACCAAGCCTCTCGCCGCCGGGCGACAGGTGTTGCGATATCCCGCCGATCAGCACCGGCCCAAGGCCGCCGCCGATCAGGCTCGCGAAGATCAGATAGATCGCCCAGACGCTGCCCAGCATGCGCGGCGGCGTAAACCTTTGGAATGTCGCCGTCTGCAGCGCGCCATTCAGGGTCAGAACGATGACCCCGGCGCTGAAGAACGCCAGGGCGATGGCTGTGTCCTTGATGAGGTAGGCGGCGATCAGCAGGGGTGTCTGCAGGACGATCGACGCCAGGATGACCCGGGTCGGCGCGACGGACACGCCTCGACGGGTCAGCGCATCGGAGATCGTGCCGCCAAACAGCAGGCCGGCCGTGCCGCCGATACCCATCACCACGCCGAAGAAGGGGCCGAACTGTCCGATCGACAGGTGGTGAAGGCGGTGGAAGTAAGCCGGCCCCCAGGCCGCCTGGGCGCCCGACATGATCACCATCAGCGAATAGCCGACCATGACCAGGCCGTAGGTCGGAAGATGGTCACGGATCTGCCCCAGCACCGCGCCCAGGTTGGGCGCCGCTTCCTGGGTCTGCCGTGCCGGTTCGCGCACCAGAAGCGCGATCACTCCGGCGATCGGCAGCCCGCCCAGACCCACGATCCCGAAGACCAGGCGCCAGCCGGAGACAGTCCCGACGATCGGCAGGACGACGCTCGCCGCCTTCAGGCCCTCGACCAGCGCCCCGCCGGCCGCGATCGCCACGCCGTTGCCGATGGTGATGCCCGTGGAGAACAGCGCCAAGGCAAAGCCCAGCCGATGCTTCGGGAACAGGTTGGCGATCAACGACAGCGCCGCCGGCCCCATGGTCGCCTCTCCGACGCCCACCAGCAGGCGGGCGCCGAACAAGCCTCCGAACGTGTGGGTAAGGGCGCAGGCGGCGGTGGCCAGGCTCCAGGCCGCCGCGCCGCCGGTAATCAGCCATTTGCGATTGTGCTTGTCGGCCCACCGGCCGAACGGCAGCCCCATCAGTGAGTAGAACAAGGCGACCGAGAAGCCGGACAGCAGGCCGACCTGGGTGTCGCTGATGTGCAGGTCGTGGCGGATCGGGTCGACCATCAGCCCAACGAGGGTGCGGTCGAGAAACGACAGCACCGACGTGATCATCAGGATGACGACCACGCCGTAGGGGCCTGCGCCCCACCGGCGCGCCGGCGCCAAAGCCCCCGAAGTGGTCATGCTTCGATCAATCGCCACCGCTTTCCCCCCGGCCCGAAGCGGCGTTCATCTCGCCGGTCGCCTCACCCCAGCGGTCGCCTTAGGCGCGACGTTACGGCCTGGCCGGGCTCGGGAGTGGATCGGCTGCCGGGCGAACTGGGCCCGGGCCGCCCGCGAATGGCGGCGGCGCCTGAACTGCGGTCGCAAGGGCGCCTAGGCCAGGACCTCTTCACGCAGGGCCAGCGGCACGTAACGCACCTTCTCGCCCTTGGCGTTCTTCGGCTGGGTGAGCACGTGCTTCCGCGGATCCAACGCGGTCACGAGACTGGCGATCTCCAGCTGGTATCCGTCGGGATCGGTGAAATACATCGACCGGATCCAGACATCCGGATCGCGTGGGTCCTCGCACGAGGGCTTGTCGAGGCCGTGATAGATGGTCCGGACCGCTAGCTTCTTCTCATCGCGCAGATGGGAGAGGACGGAGTCGAAGTGTTCGTCGTCCACGCAGAAGGCCAGATGGCTCGCCTGGCCGGCGCGGCTCGGTTTGCCGGGCTCCGGCGGGAACCACATGTAAGACATCATGCCGCCGTTACCCATGTCGTGGAAGCTGTGCTGGCCGCCGCCGGGCAGATCGATCAGCATCAGCAGCGGCATCCCCAGGGTTTCCTCGAGGTACTTCGTGGATGCGTGCATGTCCGAGCAGATGTGAGCCGAGTGGCTGACGTTCAGGTATGGAATGTTGAGTTTGGAGGGCATCGGTTTGCTTCCTTCAGAGGGCCGGCCTGACGCCGAACCTGCCGGACGGCGATCAGAGTAAACCAGAAAGACGGCCGCAACTCACCACCGATTCAATTTGACGACGGGCAACCAGAATTTGCTCCTTGGCACAGATCAGGATCGCCAACATTGAGCGTGCGCGCCCGCAACCCGCGCCCCCGCGGCGGCTTGACGCAAAGATATTTTGATTCACCGCGAATTTTTTGAAACTGGCCGTCCGACCCCCTCAAAAGTAGTGTTACCAATAACTGGCTATGCGGCCAGAAGAATAGGCGCGCAACCGTAGTGTAGGCGCGGCCAACCAGGGGGCAATGACCAGGATGCGATTCAAATCTCATTTGCTGGCGACGGTTGCAATTCTGGCCGCCGCGGGACTTGGCGTGGAAACCGCCGCCGCGGCGGACGCAGCGCAGGGCCAAACCGAACAAGCGGCGCCGTCCAGGGGAGCTCAGTCGAGCACCGTAGGAGAAGTCATCGTCACCGCGCGCCTGCTCAAGGAGGACATCCAGAGGGCGCCTGTCGCTGTCACGGCCGTGACCCCGGTTCAGCTCGAGCAGATGCATCTGCACGACATGTCGGACCTGAACCACCTCGCCCCGAACTTCACGATCCTGCCGACGGGGGCGCTGTTCCGGACCTCGCTGATCGGGTTCGCCCGCGGCATCGGTTACAACAACATCGACGGCACCGTCGACCCCGCGATGGGCGTCTCCGTCGACGGCGTCTTCTACCTGCGCAACGTCGGCGTGTTGCAGGACATGTTCGACCTGCAGGGCGTCGAAATCGTCGCCGGGCCGCAGGGCACGCTCTTCGGCAAGAACACCCTCGCCGGCACGATCAACCTCACGACCCACAAGCCCGAGTTCGGGAACTACGAAGAGAGCGGCATGCTGCGCTTCGGCAACCTGGGCCGGCGCGACTCAGAGGTGGTGGCCAATATTCCGCTCAGCGACACCCTGGCGGTGCGTTTCGCCTTCCAGAGCCAGCACGCCGACGGTCCTTACACGAACGTCACGACCCTCCCCGGCGGCGGCCCGCCGAACGGCATCCATGTCGGCGGCCAAGATTCCTGGACGCTGCGTTCGTCGCTGCGCTGGGCGCCGACCGACCGGTTCGACTTCACGCTGATCAGCACCGAGCTGTGGGACCGCAGCGACTCAGTCGGCGGCACCAACGAGTTCATCCCTTGCTCGGTCGGGGCCCTCGTCCTTGGGCATCCCGGCTTCGGTTACCCGGCCGGCACGTGCTTCGGTGTGCTCCCCTATCCGGCCGGACCCACCAGCCCCTACACGGTCGAGCGCACCTGGCCGTCCGCCGACTACTTCAACGTGAGCGCCATAACGGCCGACGCCCGCTATCACGCGAACGGCTTCGATATTATCTCGATCACGAACTATATGGACGACACCACTCCGACCAACTACGACGACTTCAGCTATACCGGTATTTTCAACAACTATGCGGTGGTCAAGCATCACCAGTACAGCGAGGACCTGAGAGCCCAGTCAACCGGGCACGGTCCGCTGCAGTGGGTGGTCGGCTTCTATACCGACTACGGCTGGTACGATTACTGGGAGTCGCTGAATTTCTTCGGTAATTTCATCAGCAACTGGACCCAGCAGTCGGCCCGCTCGTTCTCGGGCTACGGTCAGGTCAGCTATGCCGTGACCGACAAGCTGCAGCTGACCGCCGGCGTCCGCGTGATGACGGAAACCAAGGACGCGACCGAGTGGGTGCTGATCCCCGGCTTCCACCACAACATGGCGGACTGGCCGGCGAGCGACATCGTCAAGGGCAAGAAGACCTGGAACAACTACCCGTATCACTTCGATGCGAAGTACCAGTTCACCCCCGACATCATGGGCTACGTCAGCTATTCGACCGGCGTCCTCGCCGGCGGTTTCAGCTCGGCCCCAAACGCGGCGACGTTCCCGGTCTGCGCGCCCGCCAGCCTCACGTGCCTCACGCCAGCGAACGCCGCCCTGAGCGCGGCGCCGTGGTCGCCCGAGACGGCGCGCTCTGTGGAACTTGGGATCCGGTCAAGCTGGTTCGACCACCGGCTGCTGGTCAACCTGACCGGGTTCAGCGTCCACTACGACGACCTGCAAAGCTACCGCTTCGTGCAGTTCTACAACGGCGGGTTTGGCGAAATCGTCATCGGGCCGTCGAACGCCGGGCACGAGCTGGCGCGGGGCGTGGAGCTGCAGGTCGCCGCGACGCCGGTCGACAACCTGCACCTGGGCGCGTCGGTCGGCTATCTCGACGCGAAGTGGACCAGTTTCGTCAGCTTCACCGGGGGCCAGCAGATCGACTGCACCATCGAGCACTTCGACCCGATGGTCGGCGTCGTGCCCGGGGCCTGCGTGCCACAGCTCAGCCCGCACTGGACCGCCCACGTCAATGCGTCGTACGACCTTCACACCGACGCCGGGACGTTCACCCCGACCCTCAGCTACTCCTATACCTCGGACTACTTCACGGATCTGTTCAACAACCCTTATCAGCGCGTCGGCGCCTACGGACTGCTCGACCTGGCCCTGAACTACCAGGATCCGACCGGTCGCTGGACCCTGTCGCTCTGGAGCCACAATGTGGCCGACACTCGATACGCGCTGGCCGCCGAGGATCTGGGGGGGTCTGGCTTCGTCGGCACCCGGACCAAGTTCTACGCAGATCCGCGGACATTCGGGGTTGAACTGCGTGTGAAGCTGGAGCAACCCGCGAAGTAGGCGGAGAATCGCGAGGCGAGCCTACGCGGAGCGGGTCGCCGAGGATCGCGTCCGGTCACGTCCGGCGTGGAACTCGCCGCCGATCAGGAGCTGACCGTCCATGAACCTTTCGACCTCGAAGGCTTCGATCACGCTCGAGGCGGCGAACCTCGTCCTCGACGCGGCCCAGAAGGCGGCGGAGGCGATGGGAACGCCGATGGTGATTGCGATCGTCGATAAATCCGGCGTCCAGAAGGCGTTCCGCCGGATGGATGGCGCGCCGCTCCTCAGCGTCGATATCGCCAGCGACAAGGCCTATACGGCCGTGGCGTTCGGGCTCCCCACCCATGCCTGGTTCGACTTCATCAAGAACGACCCGCCTTTGCTGCACGGTATCGTCAAGACACCTAGGCTGGTGGTGTTCGGCGGTGGGTACCCGCTCAACGTCGGCGGTCAGGTCATCGGCGCGATCGGCGTCAGCGGCGGTCACTACGAGCAGGACATGAAGGTCGCGGAAGCCGGTGTCACCGCCTTGGCCGCGATTGCGGGGACCGCCGCGTGAACCTCCTGGTCGTCTTCTACTCCCGGGGCGGCACGGTGGAGACGCTGGCCAACGCCTTGGCCGAGGGGGGGCGCGCGAGCGGCGCCGAGGTGCGGTTGCGCCGAGCTCGGGAACTGGTCAGCCCCGAAACGATGGCGCTCGCACCGGGCTGGAGCGAGAGCGCGCAGCGCATGAACGACGCCTACCCGGCGCCCTCGCTAGAGGACGCGCGCTGGGCGGACGGCTTCGCTTTTGGGACCCCCACACGGTTCGGCTCGGCCACCAGTGAGCTGCGCGCCTACATCGAGACCCTGGGGGCGCTGTGGCTGACAGGGGAACTTTGGAACAAGCCAGCCGGCGTCTTCACCGCGACCTCGGCGCCGCATGGCGGGCTGGAGGCGACTGCACTCGGACTCTACCCGACGCTGGCCCACCTTGGCTTCCTGATCGTGCCGACGGGCTACGGGCACGAGGCGCTGTTCCGCGCCGCCACGCCATACGGCGCCGGGGCGGTGACCCACGGCGCGGAGCAGCGTCGGCCGACCGATGACGATCTTGCCGTGGCGCGTTTTCACGGCGAGCGGATCGCCAAAGTCGTGCAAGCCATGACGGCCGCCCGCGACGGGGCGGCGTAGCGGCGCCACAATAACCTCGATGTCCAGACTGCCTCCCCTGACAGCTCTGAGAGCCTTCGAGTCGGTCGCGCGCCTAGGGGTGGCGGGCGCATCCGCCGAGCTCAACGTGACCCCCGCGGCGATTAGCCATCAGGTGCGCGCGCTGGAAGCCGAAATGGGCGTGACACTGTTCGCCCGAACCAAGCGGGGTCTCGAACTCAACAAGGCCGGCCGCGAATATCTTCATGACGTGGCCGCCGGCCTGCAGCTCATCGTCGATGGCACGCGGCGGTTGATGAACCCGTATCGCACCCAGCGTCTCGTCGTCGACAGCCTCACCTCGTTCGCCAACTCGTTCATCGTGCCGCGGCTCGCGAACTTCTATCGCGAGCACCCTGACGTCGAGTTGGAGATCAAGACACTCCTTCCGGGGTTCAATCGGGTCGACTTCGAGCGCAGCGGCGCCCACGTCTCGATCCGTGGCGGCGGGGTGGCGGGAGAGTGGCCCGGCCTGAAGGCCGAAAGGCTTGCGCACGAAGTGTACTTTCCGGTCTGCGCGCCGCAGTTCGTGTCCGGCGCGAATGCGATCAGGACCCCTGCCGATCTGGCCAACCGAACCTTGCTGGTGGTGACCACGACACCCGAGGGCTGGGGCGAATGGCTGACCGCGGCCACCGAGGCGGGATACGAGGTCAGCGGTGTCGACCTGCGCAATTCCCTGCGTTTCGATACGATCCACTCATCGATGCTCGCGGCGATCTCCGGCGTCGGCGTCGACCTGGGACGCAGTCCCCTGGTGGATCAGGCCATCTCGCTCGGCCAGCTCGTCTCGCCATTCAATCTCAAGGTGTCGTCGACCCTCGCCTATTGGATGATCTATCCCGAGGCCACACTCGAACTGCCCGCCTTCCAGTACTTCAGGCAATGGCTGCTGCAGGAGCTCCAGGCGGTTGACGCCAAGTGACGCTCTGGCTTTTCGCGCCGACAAATTCTGCTCGTTTGACCGCCGGACGGGCTTTCGAAACAAGTCCGTCTCGCCCAGCCGTCGGAACGCGAAGCCGGCCGATATGATCGACGCCTATTTCATCAATTCGCCGAACGGCCGGAAGATTTCGATCATGCTCGCCGAATGCGAGCTCGAGCATCGCCTGATCGACAGCGGCGTCGACGTGCTCTCCAAAGAATTTCGGCAGATCAATCCGAACGCTCGCCTTCCCGCCATCATCGATCACGAACCGATAGGCGGCGGCCCCGGCCCCTTTCGGGTGTTCGAGTCCGGGGCGATCCTGATCTACCTTGCCGAGAAGAGCGGCCGCTTCCTGTCGCCGGATCCCCTGCAGCGCTCGACGGAGATGCAGTGGCTGATCTGGCAGATGGCGGGGCTCGGTCCCATGCACGGCCAGGCCCATCATTTCAGCCGCTACGCGCCCGATCCTGTCGACCCCTACGCTCTGACCCGGTTCAGACGCGAGGCCGAACGCTTGCTTGTCGTCATGAACCGCAGACTAGGCGAGGCGACGTTCCTGGGCGGCCCCGCCTACTCGATCGCCGACATTGCGTGCTGGCCCTGGATCGAAGTTCTGAACGTGATCGAGGTCGACCGGACCGCCTACCCTCACTTGGCGCGGTGGTTCAGCGACATCGCCGATCGGCCAGCCGTAAAGCAAGGGACCCGGTTCGAGTTGCACCCGCTGATGCGCAAGCCCGGCAAGATCAGATTGGACCCGGATACGTTCAGCCGAGCCTTCGGGGACGAACTTCACCGCCGTAACCGGCTTGAATAGGGCCGCATACGAAACAGGCACAAATCCAATTGCAGTCGTCGCGCAAATTTATGCTTTGCCCCGCCCTGAGCGCAACCATAGTATCCGAGGATACGACCCGGGAATTTGTCGGCGCGCAAGTAACGCCGGCGAGCTTGCTGCGGCCGCCCGCCCCGCCCTACGCCTCGTTGCTAATATCGGAGCCATCGCCATGCCTAGAGTGAGACCCCTGCCGCGCGCCGAGGCCACCCCCGACGTTCTCAAGAGCTACGACATGGTGTTCGGCGAGGGCCGCGATCCGGTCGCCGAACCCGGGACGGGGACCGGCACTCCGGGCGACTGGTGGACAACCTGGGCCAATGTGCCGGGAATCCTCAAGGCCTTCTCCGCCTACTCGATGGCGGACTCTCCGCTGGACGCGAAACTGCGGGAAATCGCACTTCTTCGCGCCGGCTACCTCCGGGGAAGCCAGTTCGTGTTCTCGCAGCACTGCAAGGCGGGCCGCGCGGTCGGTGTCGCCGCGGAGAAGATCGCCGCAGTGCCTTATTGGACTATCGCCGACGCTTTCACGCCGGCGGAACGCGCGGTGCTGGCTTTCACCGATGGCTTGATCGGGGAAGGGGGCCGCGTTCACGACCGGGTCTTCGCTGCCCTGAAGCAGCACCTGCCCGACGACCAGATCCTGATGCTGACGTATTTCGTCAACATGTACGCGCTCCACGCGACATCGACGAAGGCGCTCAGGCTCGAGTACGACAACGTGCCCGAGCGGATCGTGGAGATCCCGGCGCCGGAGACGCGGCGTGTCCAGGACTGGCGCGATCCGGCATGGGCGGAAGCCGCCGCGAAGTGACGCGGTGACTGCCGCGGCTCGAGCCGGAACGCGTCCGCTTCGGCGACGGGCGCCCCTGGTCGAGGCGACCCGCCGCGGGCGGCGGCAAATTCTGGTTGGCCGCCGGCAAATGGATTCCGTGATGAGGTGGCGTCGACTTTCTGATTTATTCCCGCGGCCGCCCTCGAAGGGTGGGCCGTCCATGGGCGTCGCATTGGAGACGAATACATGCCGAAGTCGAAAGCGCTGACTCGCGGCGCGAGCCATATCGCCCTGGTCTGCTCGGACATGTACGAGACGGTCAAGTTCTGGGAAGATATCGGAATTCCGTTGCTCAAGATGGAAGAGCTCCCGGGTGGTGGTCAACACAGCTTCCACGACATGGGCAACGGCGCGATGCTGTCCTACATGACCTTCGCAGACGCGCCTCCCCGGGCCCCGGGCATCGCGTCACAGCCGCTCGACTTCAAGAAGGACGGCGCGAAGACAGCGATCGCCTCGATGAATCACATCGCCCTCGACATACCCAAAGAGAAATTCGACGAGATTTTCGCGGGTCTGAAGGCCAGGGGGATCGGCGTCTTCATGATCAACCACGGCAGCGATGAACCGTTCAACGAGACGCCGGACGAGAAGACCTGGATCCGGTCGATGTACTTCCGTGATCCGGACGGGATCGCGTTCGAGTTCGCGAGCCTGATGCGCGAGCTGGGCACGGCCTCCGACCTGGCGCCGCGGGTGAAGAACGCCAAGGGCGAGGTGGTGGACTACACCCCGGTGCTCCTCAGAAACCTTCAGCACGCCGCCGAGTAGGCCTACGACGGGAAACGACATGGGATTCCATCACATCGACCTGGCGACCAAGGACATGGCCGCCACGCGCGCGTTCTACGAAGGCATCCTGGGATTCCCGGTCGTGCGCAGCGACATCATCGAGTTCGAGGGACAGGGCCGCGCCCAGCACGTCTTCTTCGATTGCGGCGACGGCCAGATGATCGCTTTCGCGAACTCGGACCGCATGCCGGTCGATCTCGATACGGGCATCAACAAGGGGCTCGGCCTGCCGAACGGCGTCTATCACTTCGCCTTCGACGCTGGATCGGTGGAGAACCTGGCGGTGCTGAAGGCGTCGCTGGAGAAACACGGCGTCGCGGTGCGCGGCGTCGAAGATCACGAAGGCTGGTGCCGCTCGATCTACTTCACCGATCCGAACGGACTCCAGCTCGAATATTGCAGTCTTTCGCGCAAGCTTACCGAGGACGATGCGCGTCCGCAGGTTCGCTTCCGGGTGAGCAAGGAAGGCCAGAAGCTCCCAGCGTAGCGAGACGGCGAGCGGCGTGGCCTGACTATTCGGCCGGCGCTTCCTCGCGACTTGCTGCCGCGCTCATCTCGCTCAATCGGGTCAGGTTCGCAGCGTGCGACTGACGGTTGATGTTGTAGAAGGCGAGCGCGGTGATCGACACCGTGTAGATCGTGATCAGGGTCGGCAGGTAGATCAGCATCAGATGCCTGAGGGCGCCCTCGGGCACGTGACCGCGCTTGGCCCCGATCGGAAAGGCCGCGAGGGTGAGCACCAGGCCGGCCAGCGCAGGGCCGCCCGCGCCCGAGACCTTCTTGAACAGGCTGTCGGCGGCGAACAGCAGGCCTTCGGCCCGGCGACCGGTCTGGACGGCGCTGTCTTCGACGATATCGGCCACCATCGCCGTCAGAAACGTGCCGGTCATCGACCAGGAGGCGACATTGACGAAGCTGCCGATGGCCACGATGCGAAACACCCACGGATCGCCATTTGGCGGCATCAGGCCGGCAAGGCGAGCGAAATAGGGAATGAGCTCGCCCAGGGCGCCCAGGACATAGCCGAGGATGGCGCCGTTGCGCTTTCCCAGCCGGCGCGACGCATAGGGCGCACAGACCAGTCCGGTCATGGCCCCGGCGACGGCGACAGTGGCGAGAAGCGAGAGCTGTCCTTGGGTGAAACCCCAGAAGAAGATCGCGATGTACAGGGTCAGTCCCGAGGTCAGCGATCCGACCAGCGACACCAGCATGCCGGATATTGTCAGCGTCACGAAAGAGCGGCGCCCCAAGGTTTGCCGGATTTCCTGAAAGCCGTTGCGGGCGCCTGCCGCGCCCGGGGTCATGGCCGCCTGGCGCAGCCACGGAATGAACCGGTGCGTGCTGAGCGCCGCGATCATGATCGCCGCGAAAATCACGACGGCGCCGGCCAGGCCGTAGGCAGCGTAGCCCTGCTTCGCCAGCACGCCGCCCGTGCCGTCCGGATTCTCCTTCAACAGAACCTGATAGGCGAAAATGGTCATCAACAGCCCGCCGACCACCCCAAGCAGCACGCGGATGGTGAAGAGCGTCGTGCGCCGGTCGTAGTCTTCGACAAGTTCCGGAACGAGCGCCGAGGTCGGAAGCTCGAACAGGGTGTCGAACACCCGGATCGAAAGCAGGCAGGCCATCATGTAGCCGAAGAGGGCGGGCGGCCCGAGACCCGAGGGCGGATTCCACAGCAGGAAGAACAGGATCGCAACCGGCGCGGCCGCCGCGTACATGAAGGGATGACGCCGCCCCCAGCGCGTCCGCACGTGGTCCGAGATGTAGCCGACGCTCGGATCCACCAAGGCGTCAACCAGCAGCGCCAGGCCGGTGCCCAGTCCGACCCACGCGGCCGGCAGGCCCATCACCTGATTGTAGTAGACCATCAGGAACGTCGCGAGACCGCGCGACATCACTGAGTTGGCGATGAAGCCGGTCCCGAACATGAACATGCTGGGCACGCCGAACTTTGGGCGTTCGCTCCGGCGAGCGCTCACGGCGGCGGGAGGCGCCACGAAGCAGCTTCGCCCCTCGTCCCAAGATCGGTGTGGTTGCAGCCTAGACGCCTCATGGCGCTGCTCCGATCAGCGGCTGAGCGATCGTAGGGGAGCCGGCCCGGGTCGGACACGCAGAAATATGTGCGGCGCCGCAAACTAGATTTGCGTCTTCGCGTCCTGCGGTCCGAGGAACTTCTCCCGCTGGCCGGTGTCGAAGTACTCGTAGATACGCGAGATCTTGCCATCGCGAACGTAGGCGACGAAGCAAACATCCATCTGACCTACGAACCCGTTCTCGCGGGTGACGTAGAGCCGATGCTGCTGCACGAACCCGCCCTCGAACACCTGGGTCCGGCGGTCAGCGAATTCCATCTTCTTCAGCTGGCTCATCCCGTCCTTCAGCATCGCCAGGTTTTCGGCGCGCGGCTGATACAGGCAATCGTGGCTGTGCCAGACCACCGCCTCGGGCGCGTAGCAACCCTCCAGGGTCGCGTAGTCGCCCCGCTCAATGGCGTCGAAAAACCGGTCGCAGAGGGCAAGCGTCTCGGAGTCCTTGCGCATTCGGTTCCCTTCAGGTCTTCGGCGTATCGCCGCGCCAGGCGGCGAACTTTCCGGCGTCCATGTATTCGTCGATGCGCGTGAGCTGACCGTCGCGGCAGCGCCCGACGATGCAGATCCAGAGCGCGCCCCTGTGGCCAGAGTGCTGCACGCCGCTCAACGTGTACTGGATCACAAAGCCATCCTCGAAGGTGTTGATGATCCGGTCGTCGTAGGTCCGTCGGCGCTGGCGCTTGTAGCCGCCGGGCATCGCCGCCAAGTTCTCGTCGCGGGTGGTGTCGCGCCCGAAGACGTTGTGCCAGATGATGCAGTCAGGCGCGTAGATCCGGTCCAGCGCTTCGACGTCCCGGCTCTCATAGGCGTCGAAGAAGCGATTGCAGAGCTCGCGGATATCGCCTTCGGTCATGGCCATTCGGTCACTCCGCGGTGGTCTGCGCGGCGGGCGGCGCGAACTTGCCGGAGTCGATGTATTCGTCGATGCGGGTGATCTTGCCGTCCCGGCAGAGCACGACAACACACGGAAAGAGCGCTGTCTCGCGGCCATCGTGATGCGAGATGTTCAGCGTGTATTGCATCACGAAACCGCCTGGGAAGGTGTTGATGATCCGGTCGCCGTAGCGCCGCTGGCGGTGGCGGGCGTAGCCGGCGGTCAGAGCGGCCAGGTTCTCCATCTTGGTCGCGGTCTGGCCGGTGACGTTGAACCAGAACGCCAGATCGTCCCGGTAAAGATCGGCGATCGTCTCGACGTCGCGCGCCTCGATCGCGTCGAAGAACCGGTGGCAGAGCGCGCGAATCTCGCTGTCGGTCACGTCGAGCCTCCGGCGCCCCTGCCGAGGGCGGATGAGGCGGCTCGAACCGGCCGGCCTCAAGGCAAAAAAACGTGCGCCGCCGCAAATCGAGTTTGCGCCGCGCCCGCTGGGCGGCGACGCGGCCTCCTGATCGTCGGATCAGTTCGCGGAAACTCAAAGATTATTTGCTTGTACCGACGCCCAGCTCCGGCGTGATGGCGCAAGCGCAGAACAACCGACCACGACGCCACGAATGAACCTCGAACAGCCCAACGACCTCGACATCGAGACCGTGGCCCGTCACCCGCCTGGGCCTGACGACTTCCTGTCGGCGGCCGAGCTGAAGCAGCTCACGCCGCAGAAGATCATCGCAGCGACGCGGGCGCTGAAGCCCCGGCTGGCCGAGCAGGCGGGCCAGGCCGAAGCGCAGCGCCGGCCGATCGACGCGCTGTGGGACGAGCTTCGCCGCAGCGGCTACTTCTACATGCTGGTCCCGAAGAAGTTCGGCGGCCTGGAGGCCGACATTGACGACGTGATCGATGCGTCACTGCCGATCGCCGAGGGCTGCGGCTCCACCGGCTGGGTGGCCATGTTCGCCCTCGTCCACAACCGCCACATGGTCGGCTACCCCGACGAGACTCTGCAGGAGCTGTTCGGCGGCGGCCGCTACGTCATCGAGGCTTCCGCCACGATCCCGCCGGGGACGGCGGTTCCGGTCGAGGGCGGCTATCGCGTCTCCGGCCGCTGGCAGTGGTGCACCTGCATCACCCAGGCCGACTGGGTGCAGGTGATCGTCACCATCGAGACGCCCAGGGGGCCTCGGCCGAACGCCCTTCTGATCCCCGCCAGCCAGGTGCGCATCGTCGACACCTGGCACGCCGACGGCATGTGCGCCACCGGCTCCCACGACATCGTTTGCGAAGACGTGTTCGTGCCGGCTCGCCGGGCCATGCCGCCGCCGCGGCGCGACGCCGCCGGCGATGACCGGCGCTTCGAGCACCCGATCTATCGGGTGCCGCTCTCGCCGCTGCTGGCGTTCACCACCGCCGTGCCGACGCTCGGCGTCGCCCGGGCCGCCGTCGACGCCTACCGCGAGCGCCTGATGACCCACACCAAGCGCGGCACCGAAGGCGCCGAGCGCGACAAACAGGCCGCCCAGATCCGCCTGGCCCGCGCCGACACCATGGTGACCTCGGCCGAACTGCTGATCCGCAACGCCATTAGGAAGAACCTCGAGGCCGTGCAGACCGGCGACGGGCGGGTCGGTTTCCGCAACGCCTTGCGCGCGCAGCTCTCGTATGCGGCCCAGCTCTGCCGCGAGGCGGTGCTGGTGGTGACGGAGGCCTCGGGCACGTCGATCCACTTCCTGCACAATCCTATGCAGCGCTATCTGCGCGACATCATGGTGATGACCAGCCACATCATCTTCGACATCGACGTGACCATGGAACAGCACGGTCGCTCGATGCTCGGCCTCGACCCGACGTCGCTGCTAGTCTAGCCGAGGCCCAGAGCCGAGAGTTTCCCCCCGGCAGTACGCCAAACGTCCGCCATCCTTCGAGCAGGCACCTCGGACGACCCCTCTTCGGGCCGAGGCCAATGGCAGCGAGTGGCGCAGCGCAGGCGTTTGGCGGCTAAGCCGCCGCCAGCCGCCAGCGCTCGACCTTGAGGTCGTAACAAGCGCGGACGGCCTTCCCCCGGTCCTGCTGCGCCGGCCCCCCGGCTAACTCCGAGTCGGTCTGACCAGCACGCGTTGCGCTGGATCAAGGCGTTGCAGCGCGGGGGCCGGCATCCTCTCGCTGTTCGTTTTGAGGGTGTCCGAAGCTGCGACCGTCCCTGTGTCGCTACACGATAGCGAGGTACGCACATGACCGCGCCGAAGCAGCAGTATGACGTCATCGTCGTCGGCGGCGGCATCAACGGTCTGGCTGTGGCAGCCTATCTGCAGAAGGCCGGCCTGCAGACTGCGGTGTTCGAGCGGCGAGACGAATCCGGGACCTTCTGTTCGACCGAGGAGGTGCTCTATCCGGGCGTGAAGCTGAACATGCACGCCTCGCTGCTGCTCACCCACTACGGCCAGGCCTACGTGGACCTCGAGCTCGAGCGGTTCGGCCTGGAGCTGCTGCGGCCGCCCGGCGCCAAGTACGCCTACTTCCATCCCTTCCTGGACGGCAACGCCCTGCTGTTCTCCGGCGGCGACGCGCGCGAGACCTACGAAGCCTGGCGACGCATCTCCCCGAACGACGCCGAGACCTTCCGCAAGATCGCCAACGTCTTCGGGCCGTTGATGGCGTTCATGGAACGCGGTGGCGGACTGGCCGGCCGGCAGACCGACGAGAGCTTCCTGGCGTTCCTCGAGGCCAATGCGAACGTCCCGTTCCTGCCGAAGGACTGGATCTGGATGACCGGGGTCGAGTTCGCCGACTGCCTGTTCGAGAACGAACAGGTCAAGCTCGGGCTGCTCAGCTACGCCGCCACCGGCGGGCTGGACGGGATCAGCAGCCGGATCGCCGGTCCGATCGCCGTGCTCACCTTCCTGACCCGGTTCACGGCCGAAGGGGGCTACACCGCGCGCGGCGGCAGCCACGACCTCACCCATTCGCTGGTCCGGTGCTTCGTCCACTACGGCGGCAAGATCTTCTACAACTGCCCGGTCGAGAAGGCGGTCATCGAGAACAACGAGGTCAAGGGCGTCGTCCTTTCGAAGTCGGCCACCTACCCCGAGGCGGAGTTCAAGGCTTCGCAAGGCGGTGATCAGCGACCTCAGCGCCAAGCCCACCTTCTTCGGCCTGATCGGCGAAGAGCATCTGCCCGTCTCGGCCAGGGCCGCCCTGAAGCGGTTCGACTATCGCGGCTCCAGCCTGTTCACCAACTACTACGTGATGGGCGAGCGGCCGAACTTCGCGGCCTCGGCGAAGTTCCCGGAGGTGAACAACACCTTCGTCTACAACTTCGGGGCCGAGACCCTGGACGACGCCTCGAGGCTGATCGACGGCTGCATGGTCAGGGACGTGCCTCCCGATCCGCCGGTCGTCTGGGGCGGCGGCCTTCAACTACTGCATCGCCGACCCGACCCAGGCGCCGCCGGGGCAGTACACCATCCTGACCTGGGCCATGGTCCCCTACGACATCCGCCCGCTCGGCGGGCCGGAGAAATGGGACGACCTGCGCGAATCCTACGCCGACAAGGTCGAGGAGGTGCTGGTCCAGTACCTGCCGAACCTGAAGACCTCGAAGCTGGCCCGCTACGTCAACACGCCCCACGACTACGTGCGCCGCAACCCGCATTGCGGCGGCAACATGCACCCCAGCGGCTCGGTGAACGAGGCGCAGATGTGGAGCTGGAAGCCGTTCTCGGGCTGCAACGCGCCGAAGACGCCGATCGACCGGTTCTACATCTGCCAGTCCACCGGCGTCGCCAACTACACCAACCTCGCCGCCGGCTACGCCGCGGCCTGCGAGGTGATCGAGGATCTGAACATCCCCCGTCCGGAGTGGTGGTGCGCCAAGCCGTTCGACGGCGCGGCCGAACTGCTGCGCCGCCAGGGCGTCACCCAAAGATTCACCGTCGACTGAGCAGGCCGAGACGCATCCGAAGCACCGCCGAGCCGGGAGAAGACAGGATGGCCGAGACCAAGCAGTGCGATGTCGTCGTGGTCGGCGCCGGCCACAACGGCCTGACGGCGGCGGCCTATCTGGCGAGAGCCGGCGCGAAGGTGCTGGTCGTCGAGCGGCGCCACGAGACCGGCGGCGCGCTGGTGACCGAGGAATTCTCCGGCTACCGGTTCAACCTCCACGCCAACTACATGCTGATGCTCGACGTCGCGCCGCCCTACCAGGACCTGGAGCTGGAGGCGGACGGCTGCGTCTATATCCGACCCGACGCCGAAGCGTCGCTGCTGAAGAGCAACGGCGATGCGATCACGCTCTACGCCGACCTCGAAAAGTCAGTGCAATCGATCGCCCGGCATTCGCGAAGGACGCGGAGCGCTTCCGCGAGGTCTACCTCGACTACAAGCAGATCGCCGACGAGTACCTGATCCCCGCGACCTACGGGCGGCCCGTGGGGTCGGCCCAGCTGGCCGCCGCCTACATGGAGAGCGAGCTCGGTCAGCGGATCCTGAAGGTGTCCGAGATGACGCCGAAGGAGATCTGCGCAAAGCTGGGGCTTCGAGACGCCCGCGACTGAGCGCCCTTCTCCTCTACCTGATCTGCATGTGGGGCATCGATCCCGGAGGAGTCGAACTCCAGCTACCTCGTGCCGCTCTATTTCAACCGCATGCTCAACGCCACGCTGGTCCGCGGCGGCTCGCACCGGCTGTCCTCCACCCTCCAGAAGGCCGGGATCCTGGCCGGCATGGACGTGATGGAGAACCACGAGGTCAAACGATTCATCGTCGAGGGCGGCGTCGCCAAGGCCGTGGAGATCGCTCCCACCGGCACGGACGGCCCGATCACCCGGATCGAGGCCCGCGCGATCCTGACCTCGACCGATCCCGTGACTACCTTCGGCGCGTTCATCCCCGAGGACGAGGTGCTGGCGCGCTCCAAGCTATGCCTGAACACCGCCCGCACTTGGGAATGGGAGCAGAGCTCCCTCTTCCTCCGCCACCTCGCGCTCAGGCGCAAGCCGCACTTCAAGGCCGAGAGCCTGGACCCCGGCGTGGCCACGGCCTTCATCAGGGTGTTCGGCGTCGAGACGCCCGAGGACGTGGTCACGCACATCAAGGAGGTGATGGAGGGCCGGCTGCTGCACGACATCGGCCACGTCACCTTCACCACCGATCTCGACCCGGCCCAGGCGCCCCGCGAGGTCGACCCCGAGGGCGCGGTCTGCCGGATCGAGGCCTGCGTGCCCTACGCGCCCGCAGCAGGCGACTGGGCGCAGTTGTCGACTGGGTACGGCGATCGCCTGCTGGCCAAGCTCGCCGACTACATGACCGACTTCAGCGCGGCCGACATCGTCCGGCAGTACGACTACACGCCGGTCAGCATCGAGATGAAGATTCCGCAGATGAAGCGCGGCTCGTTCAAGCACGGCGCCTACATCATGACGCAGATGGGTTATTCGCGGCCGAATGTTCAGTGCTCGTCCTACAAGACGCCGATCGAAAATCTCTACCTATGCGGCGCCAGCACCTTCCCAGGCGGCATGATCACCTTCGGCGGCGGCTACAACTCGGCCAAGGTGGTGGCCGAGAAGCTCGGCCTGAACGTCTGGTGGACGGAGCCGGATTCCGTCGCGGCGGCCCGGGAAAAGGGGTTCCTGCTATGATCGTCTGGTCCCGGGGCCTGGGAAAGCAGCGGCTGCCGCTCGACCTGGCAGACGCGAGCCTCAGCGCAGACGCCGATCATCTGACGCTGAAGGGGACGATCGAGCCGGTGTGCTGGGACTACGCCATCATGCTTTCCCCGGCTGATCTCAGCGACTTCCTGAAACTACTGGCCAGGCCGGAGACGGCCCGGTTCCTGTCCGAGCGGGGCGGCCTGCTCACCCCATTCATCCTAGGTCTGATCGCGGCGTCGCCGGGGCTGATCCTGAAGCTCCTGACGACGAAAGCTCGCGCAGTGCTCGGCAAGGGAAAACCACATGCGCTTCTGGTCTGAGGGTCTCGGCGACAAAGAGCTGGTCATGGGCCTCGACCGGGCGAAGCTCGACCGCAAAGGAGACCGCATGTCCCTCACCGGCGTCGTGGATTCGCCCGCCCCCTGGGAATACGAAGTGCAGATGCAGTTCGAGGACTGGTCGGCGATCCTGCGGACCGCCACCAGCAAGGGCGCCTGCGATTTCCTCGCCACCCACGTTGGCCTGGGCGATCTCGTCGGTATCGTGCTGTCGATCGTCAAATTCGTCGTACTGCTCGGATGGTTCAGGGCTGCGCGACTGATGGGCTTCGCGGGCCGGCCGGGGATGATCGAGCACTCCGTCGAGGACGCCCGGTCGAATTAGCGGACATGCGATCGCTACCGCCTGCCGCGCCGGCGCGACGCAGCCCTGAGTTCAAAGGCGTTCGCCGCCGCCTGGGCGCACGGAAGGAGTAAGCCAGGGTGGCTCACGTCACATACGTCCAATCGAACGGCGAGCGCCGGACGATCGATCTCGCGCCTGGCGTTTCCGTCATGGAGGGCGCGCAACAGAACAAAGTGCCGGAAGTCGAGTCCGATTGCGGCGGCGCCTGCACCTGCGCGACCTGCCATGTCTACGTCGATCAGGCCTGGATTGGCAGGCTTGCGCCCGTCTCCAAGCAGGAGAACCTGATGCTGGGCCTCGTGGAGGATCGACGGGAAGCCTCGCGCTTGTCCTGCCAGATTAAAATGACCGATGACCTTGATGGGCTGGTCGTGTGGACGATTAAGACGGCGGGCTAGCGGCCGTCAGGCGCCTCTAAGGTCCGCGCTCGTGGCCGGCGACGTCCTCGAATGGCTTCCTGCTCCATCCCGAAAGGGGCCCGGATCTTCTCTGACAGGTAGTCCGCGAGCGGCCGTCCTGGCCGGGCGAGCGGTTTAGCTCCAGTGTCGCCATTGTCACGGGGATCACTGCAAGAAGGAACCGATCCTTGTCGATGCCGCTATCCGCCGCCCCAGCCGCCTTGCGGGTCAGAACTGTCTCGGGGCCGAGAATGGGCCGATGCGCTGTTGTTCGTAGAAGCCGGCGAAGTCGTACGGCTCGGTCGCGTAGACCCCCTGCCCGGCGCAAACGGCGTAACAGTTGTTGCAGCTCATGCAGCCGGTGACGTCGCCCTTGAGGCGGACTTTCAGGTTGTCCTTCGGCCCGAACAGCTCGAGCAGGTTCGCCGGACAGACGACGACGCAGAGGCGACAACCGTCACACTTGTCGAGGTCGATGGTGACCCGCCGGTAAAGCGCCTCGGCGGGATCGTCCCAGATCGGCAGGTGGTCGCCGGGGACGCGGGCCTTCTCGATGACGACGGTCACAGGCGCTTCTCCCTAGTAGAGGACCTGGCGCTCGCCGTTCTCCCACCAGAGGATCTGATGGGTCTGGCGGGCGACGGGTTGCTGGGTGGGATTGCCGATCGGGTAGCCGACGCAGATGGCCTCGGCGAGCTCGAACGGGGGCTCGACGCCGAGCTTCTGCATCATCGCGGCGTTGCTGGAGAGCAGCTTGGAGAAACCGATCCAACAGGTGCCAAGCCCGAGGCTCTGGGCGGCGAGCACGATGTTCTGGCCAACGACGCCGACGTCGATCTCGGGAACGCCGACGCCGCGCTTGTCCATCAGGATTAGGATGACCGTCGGCGCCTTGTGGAACACGGCGAAGCGTCCGTTGGCGATCGATTTGATCGCTGTCATCGGCACGGGATGGAAGGAGTTCGGGTTGGCGCGGTTGAGCGCCTGGGTGCTCTTGAGGATGGCCTCGCGCTCGGCGGACCCCTTCGGATAGTTGGTGTAGTCGACGCCGCCGGTCATATTCTTGCAGACCGCAACGCAGTAGGCCTCCATCTCAGCGATCATCTCCTTGTCGCGCACGACGACGAAGGACCAGGGCTGGCAGTTGCCCTGCGAAGGCGCATAGCGGGCCATCTCGAGGATGCGGCGGATCATGAAAGCCGGGACCTGGCGGCCCTTGAACTTGCGGATGCTGCGCCGGGTCAGGATGGCGTGCTCGACGTCGTTCCAGTCAGCGCCCGGCTCGATGTCGGCGATTTGAGTGCGCCGGCGCAGCGTGCGGTCGTGCCTGGTCTCGAGCTCGCACTCGAGGTCTTCGAGGTCTTCGAGGTCGAGAGTGTCGCTCATCGCCATTGATCCGTAGCCAGAGGGGTCATGCCACCGCCCGAACAGGCGGAGGAGTTTCGCTCGAGAGGAAGTCGAAGGCGGCGCCCGGCGCGCGCCGGGCCCGGCCCGCCGCAAGCTCCCAGACCTCGGCCGAAGGCGCCGCCAGCGCCTCGATCAGGAAGCGGTCCTGAGGCTTCTCCGAAGCAGTCTTGGGGATCTCGGGGAGAACCTGGAGATAGGTGGGGACGAAGTTCGCCTCGAGCTTCCTGCGGCATTCGGCGAAGACGCCGTCAGGGTCGAACGCCGCGCGATCGATGACGAGGGCGGCCACAACCTCCTTCTCGCCCGGAGCGCCGTTCACGGACGGTATCCCGTAGACGTAGACGTCGTCGATCGCAGGGATCTCAGCGAGCGCGGCCTCGACGAAGCCGGGACTGATGAAGTCGCCGTTGCGGCGGATGCCGCCGCCCTTTCGGTAGTCGAAGTAAAGCCAGCCCTCGGCGTCCTTGTGACAGATGTCGCCGCTGCGGAGCCAGCCGCCGGCGGTCTTCTTCTCGGAGGCTTCCGTGTTGCCGTAGTAGGTGACGACGGCGGCTTCGCCCGTGACCGAGCGGCTGACCAGCTCGCCCTCGACGAGCGGCGGGCACTCGTTCCCCGCCGCGTCGACGATACGCATGTCGAGGCCAGGCGGCGCCTTGCCGAAGCTGCCGACCGGGCCTACCCCGATCGGCTTGAACGCCATGCCGCCTTCGATGGCGCCGTAGGCCTCCAGCACCTTGACCGCGAAGCGCCGTTCGAACGCCTCCCAGATCGCCGCCGGCATGCCGGCGCTGAGGACGAACCGCACTGGGTTGTCGGCGTCGTCCGGCTTGACCGGCTCGGAGTAAATGGCCGTCGACATGCCGCCCAAGAGGTTGAAGAAGGTGCAGCCGTACTTGCGGGTAATGTCCCACAGGCGCGACTTGGTGAACCTGCGGCTGAAGACGGCCCGCTGGCCGAGCCGCAGCGCCGAGGCCAGCGTCATCAGCTGGGCGTTGCCGTGGGTGAGGGAAAGGCCGGTGTAGGGCCGCTCCTCGGGGCCGAGCCCGAGCATCTGAGCCAGCATGCTCGCCCCGCCGAAGCGGGCGTTGGCGAACACGACGCCCTTGGGATCGCCGGTCGTGCCGGAGGTGTAGATGATCTGCAGCGGATCGGCCGGACTCTTCAGGGCGGAATCGACGAACGTCTGCGGCGCGGCCAGGAGCTCGCCAAGGCTCGCGGCGCCCGGAATGTCGCGGGCGGCGGGGGCGGCGGCCTCGTCGCCGCTTTCCAGCACGCAGGTCCATTCGACGAGGGGCAGCTGGGCCTGGACCTCGGCGACCTGGGCGGCGGCGTAGTCGGCGACCACGACTCCGCGACAGCCGGAGTTGTTCAGGGTGTAGACGAGCTTGGCGCCCTTGGTGCGCGGGTCGATGGGCACGAAGACCAGGCCGGTCAGTGAGGCGGCGATCATCAGCTCAATGAACTCAGGGTGGTTGCGCATCAGGATCGCGAACCGGTCGCCGTAGCGCATGCCGCGCGCGAGAAGGCCGGCGGCGAGGCGGTTGGCGTTCTCCCAGAGGCGGGCGTAGGTGCGCACTTCGTCCGGGCCTCTTTCACCGCCTTCGAAGGTGACGACGTCGAGGTCGGGACGCGCCTCGGCGCGGCTGGCGATCAGATCGGCCAGGACCATGTCATTGAGCGTGCGCATGTGGGCCTCCGCTACCCCGCCTTCAGGATGGTGACGCACTGAGCCGCGGCGTCGGACCCGATGTTGCCGCCGCCGTTATGGCAGAGGCCGACTTCGGGCGCCTTCGACCTGGCGCTTGCCGGCCCGGCCCTGCAGCTGCTCGGTGATCTCGACCACCTGGGCGATGCCGGTGGCGCCGATCGGATGGCCTTTACGGAGGAGGCCGCCCGAGGTGCTGACGGGAATCCGGCCGCCGAGCCGTGTCGCCCCGGATTCGACCAGCGCCCCACCCTCGCCTCTGGCGCAAAGTCCGATCGAACTCGTAGGCCATCAACTCGGCCGGCGCCGAGGCGTCGTGCAGCTCGACCAGACTGAGGTCGCGCGGTCCGAGTTCCCGCCTCCTCGAACGCTTCGCGCGCGCACCGATCGGAGAGGCTCTCTTCGCCAGGGCCGTGGTCCCAGCCGGACCGCAGGACGCTCGAGACCACGTGTACGGCGCCCACCAACCCGAGCTGGCGCAACTTTCGCTCGCTCACGATGATGGCCGCGGCAGCGCCATCGCCGATGGGCGAGCACATCGGCCGCGTCAGCGGGTCGGCGATCATCGGCGAGGCCAGCACCTGCTCGACGCTGAGCGCCTCGCGGAACTGAGCCCGGGGATTGAGCGAGCCGTGAAAGGCGTTCTTCGCCGAGACCATGGCGAACTGGCGCGCCGTCGTGCCGTGCCGGGCCATGTGGGCGCGGGCGGCGGCCGCGTAGATGTCCATGAACATCGAGCGGTTCTTGCCTACGCCGGAGGCCGCCTCGTTGGCGCCGCTGGCGGCGGCCGATTTCTCGAGTCCGGCCAAGATCGTCTGTAGCTGCTCGACGTCGACGGCGCCCGTGAAGGCGCCGAACACCTTGGCTCGGTCCTCGAAGTACATCTTCTCGAACCCGCAGGCGAGGACGACGTCGTAAAGGCCGGCGCTGACCATGGCGCAGGCCTGGTTGAAGGCGGTCGAGGCGCTGGCGCAGGCGTTCTCGACGTTGATCACCGGCAGACGGCCGATGCCGAGGGCGCGCAGCACCACCTCGCCGCGGATGCACTCCTGGCCGGTCAGGACGCCCGCGGCGGCGTTCGACATCCACGCGGCCTCGATCTCGCGCTTGTCGATGCCAGCGTCGAAGATGGCCGCGCGGACCGCGTCGCCGGCGATGCTCTTCAGCCCGTCGTCCATCATCCGGCCGAATGAGGTCATGCCGACCCCAGCCACGTAAGCGTTCATCTTCATCGCAGCACCCCTCGCTTAGAACCTGCCGGCCGCGACCATGCCGAGCACTTCGTTGCAGCCGTCCTCGATCATCGAGATGCGGGCGTCGCGGAAGATCTTCTCGATCGGGCAGTCGCGGCTGATGCCGGCGCCGCCGAACACCTGCAGGGCCTCGCTCGCTACCTCGAAGGCGGTCTGGGTCGAGGTGACCTTGGAGGCGATGGCGAGCTCGAGCAGCGGCGTCGGCCGCGCCGCGTTGATGCGGGTCACCCGGTGGTTCAGCGCCCGGGCGGCCTCGACCTTCTGGTACATCTTGAAGAGGCGCGACTTCATCGACTGGTGCTGGAAGATGGCAACTCCCCCCTGCACGCGGGTCTTGGCGTAGTCGGTCGCAAGCTCGAACGCGGCCCTGGCGCAGCCGACGAAGGTCGTGCCCATGCCGCCATTGGCGAGGCACAGGATGCGGTCGGCGACCGCGCGGTACCCTTCGGGCGGCACGACCAGATGGTCGGCGGGCACCTTCAGCCCGTCGAAGAAGATCTCGCCCTGATTGAGGGCGCGCTGACCGATCTTTTCAGTGGGCTTGCCCTTGGTCACGCCCGGCTCGGTGAGCGGGACGACGAAGACGCCGCCGCCGAGGCGCCCGTCGCCCATGTCGACGGCGCAGAACAGCGCCGCTGCCTCGGCGATGGTGCCGTTCGAGACCCAGGCCGACTTCTGGCCGGTGATGACGAACCCATTGCCGTCGCGTCGGGCGATGCAGTTGGGGCGCTCGTCGTGGCCGCCCGGATGGCTGATGCTGCCGTCGAAGTTGATCAGGTCCGAGCCGTGACCCGGCTCGGTGATGGCCCAGCAACCGAGCGTGCCCGGTCCGAAGCGCTCGACCAGGGCCGGGTTGCCCGACATGCGCGCAATCATGGTCGGAAAGCCGGAGACGCCGAGACTGATGGCGAGGCCTGCATCGCCCCAGCCAAGCTCCTCGCCGACGAGGCAGCGGATGCGGGCCTGCTCTGCAGGCGAGGCTTGTCCTTCCTCGTCGAAGAGCCCGAGGCCGAGCTCGCGATGCTGGCGGAACACCTCCCAGAGGATCGAGCCGCGGGCGATGACATCGGCGGCCGGCATTCTGTCGAGCTTCTCGCCCGCCGGCCGCATTACGTCGCGAGCGAACCGGTGCGCGGTCTCGAAAGCAGCGCGCTCGGTGTCGGTGAGTTGGGGATCCTGATCGATCGTCGCCAGCAACGTCACGGCGCTTCTCCCGCTTTCTACGCCGCGGGGCGCCTGGTCGAAGTTCGGCAAGGGGGTCGAATAGAGGCCTCCGACCGACATCCAACCCGCTGATAGCGCCTCCGCAGCGACCAGTATCTGGAAAGAAGCCAACACCCCGTCGCACGCGTTGCATTGAGGTGGATCAAATGTCGCCCAGTTGCGCAGGCTGTTCGTGACCACCGGGCATGGCGCTGACCAAGTAATGTGATAATGATTGTCAATATCGGGATCTGCGAGCCGTGTTGATGCCGGCTCCCAGAGGCGCTCCGGCGCTACTGCGGGCCTCTACGGGTCTCAGGGGCGCGCGAGGTGGATCGAGCCGCAGCGGGGGCAGCAGGCGCAGATCATCCTTGTCGCCGCGGGCGACACCTCGCTGACCGCGGCGCCCCTGCGGGGCGCCGATCAGCTGGGTCCAGCGTTCATCGTGGCGATCCGGACGAAGTCACCTGCCGCGCAACCGACGATATCGGCGCTCTCGGCGCACCGCGGCCGTCAGAGAAAAGCTCGGTCTTTCGCGCGAGGGAACGCGAGGCGGTCGAGAGCGTGGCTCATCGGCGTTTCCACAGCACCTGTGTTCCACCGTGCCAAGCGGGAGCGCCGTGAGCTAGTTTGACGCAAATCAAGGCGACCGCCCGCCCATCTCCCCACAAGGCCGTGACCTGAATCACGCGCTGGGTTTCAGAGGCGAGGTCGGCGGCGCAGGAGGGCCGGCCATCTTGGCGATGGAGATCGCGATGTCGGCGACGTCCGGTTTGGGAGCGCTCCAAGGCGTGCCGTGGCTATCGACCGTTTCGAGCTGCTTCACGTTGCTCTACGGGATCGTGTCGCTGATCCTGTCCTACCTGACCGAAGTTCGCCGGTTCCGGGTCATCGGCGCTGCCACGCCCGGCTGAATGGAACCCGCGGCGAACCTATCCACGAGCCCCGCCGGGGCGCTTCGAGCAGGCGTCAAAGACCTGTCACCAGCCTACTTCGCGATGGTGATGGCGACCGGCGTCCTCTCGATCGACGCCACCCAGCTCGGCGCACCAACTCTCGGCCTCGGTCTGTTCGTCCTGAACGTTGGGTTCTACAGCGCACTGGCGGAACTCACTGCGCTGCGCATCGCCTGGTTCGCGCCGGAGTTCTTCGGCGACATGACCGATCACCGTCGGTCTCCGGGCTTCTTCACGGCGGTCGCCGCCACCAACATCCTGGGAACTCAGTGCCTGTTGATCGCGGGCAGCCTGACGCTCGCGGTCGGCCTTTGGGTCGTGGGACTGACACTCTGGACCGGCCTGACCTATGCGATCTTCGTCGCGCTGACGGTGAAGCGGCTCAAGCCGGCTCTGGACGAAGGCATCACCGGCGCCTGGCTGCTGGCCATCGTCGCCACGCAGTCGGTAGCGCTGCTCAGCGCGCTGATCGCAGCGCATTGGCCCCAACCGTACCGACTCGAGCTCAACTTCCTGTCTCTGTCGATGTGGCTGTGGGGCGGGATGTTCTACATCTGGATGATCTCGCTCATCTTCTATCGCTACACCTTCTTCGCGTTTTCGCCCGGCGACCTTTCACCGCCGTACTGGATCAACATGGGCGCGATGGCGATTTCGGTGCTGGTCGGGGCCAGACTGGTCGAGAACACCCAAGGCGCGCCGTTCCTGCAATCGGTTCTGCCTTTTCTCAAGGGCTTCACAGTCTTCTACTGGGCGACCGGGACCTGGTGGATCCCGATGCTGCTCCTGCTAGGCGTCTGGCGCCACCTCTACCGGCGCTTCCCGCTGCGCTACGATCCGTCGTACTGGGGCGCGGTGTTCCCGCTCGGCATGTATACTGCCTGTACACTGTTGATGGCGAAGGCGTTGAACCTCGATTTCCTGCTGTTCATCCCACGCTATTTCATCTTCGTGGCGGCGTTCGCCTGGTGTCTCACCTTCATTGGACTTTTGCATCATTTGGGATTGCGGCGCTTCTTCAAGCATCGCCCAGACGGCGCCGCCAATTCGCCGGCGGAGACACCGCGGTGAGTCGAGCCACACACAATGCGCGCGCCAGGTCGCGCCGCAATTTCCTGAACGATTCCAAAACCCTAGAGAACACCAGTTTCTAGACTGGCCGCCCCCAAGCAGTCAGTTCGCCACCGAAGGTAGGGCTTTTTCGTTTGAAAATCACGGAGCAGAGTTCTCCGCTGACTGCGTGCACAGCCATGCCATCTCTGTAACCGGGCTCTTCGCGGCGCCGGCGTCGTCACCACCGGAACCGGCCAGTTGCGCCTCTCAGTCCCGCTGCTTGGCGTCGCGGGCCTTGGCCAGGGCTGCGCCCACGCGCGTCATCTGGCGCGCCTGGCCCATCTCGGCCCGCTCCTGCTCTGGAATCGCCAGTTCGCGGATCATGTAGTTGGAGTGGGCGGCGTGCGCGGCGATCCGATAGCCCATCGCGTCCTGCGCGAGGTTGATCGACTGCTTCAGCATCCGCAGTTCGAGCAGGCTATTGGCGGCCCAACGCTCCGCCTGCGCCATCACCGCGTCCTCCAACTGCGCGCGCGGCACGACCTCGGAGACGAGCCCCAGCGCGTGCGCCTCCTGAGCGGGGACGAACCGGTTCTCGAACAGAATCCGCTTCGCATTGCGTATGCCGAGGTCCCACGGCGCAGTGTGCAGTTGCAGGTGCGATGGCAGGAACTGCGCATCGTCGCTGGCGATGATGATGTCCATGCAGGACGCGATCAAAAAGCCGCCGAAGATGCAGTAGCCCTGCACCTGCGCGATGGTGGGCTTGCGGACGTCGCGCCAGCGCAGCGAGTTCTCCACGAAGAGGTGCCAGGAGCGGTTCACCCGTCCGAGAATCCCGTCGCCGAAGGGCTTGGTCGCGCGGTCCTCCAGCTCTTCCGGCGTGCCGAGATCGTGACCGGCGGAGAAGTGATCGCCGGCGGCGGCCAGCACGATCACCTTCACGTCGTTGTCCAGGTCGGCGCGGGCGAAAGCCTGGGTCATCTCCTCGAGCAGGATGCGGGACTGGGCGTTGCGGTAGCGCGGGCGGTTGAGGCGAATGATCTCGATCTCGCCGCGGCGTTCGACTTCGATATGGCGGTAGCTCATGCGGGCGCCTTTGCGGGTTCGGCGGCGATCGCGCCGATCGGATGTTGCAGTACGACCCCGGCCTCGACCAGGGAGTCGATCTCGGCGCACGTAAGCCCGAGCAGGTTCCCCAGCACGTCGTGGGTGTGTTCGGCGAAGCAGGGGGCGGCCGAGCGGATGGCGCCGGGCGTGCGCGAGAGCCGGTAGGCCAGCCCGGGATATTCAGCCGTACCCGCCGCCGGGTGGGTGAGTTCATGAATGAACCCGCGGCTGCGAAGGAACGGGTCGCGCCAGACGTCGGCGCCGCTGTTCACCGGCGCGGCAGGGACCCCGGCGGCCTGCAGCACGTCCGTGGCTTCATGCTTGTTGCGGGTGCGGGTCCAGGCGCTCAGGCCCGCCTTCAGCGACCTGTCGTGCGCGAGCCTGCCGGCCAGCGCCGCGAACTTCGGGTCGGCGAGGACGCCGGTCGCGGCAACCAGTCGGCCCCAGGTCTCGTCGTCGGGACAGGCGATCACCATCCATTGGTCGTCGCCGGCGCAGGGGAAGGCGTCGTGGGGCGCCATGTCCGGGCGGCGGTTGCCGTCGGCGCGGAACACCGCTCCGGTGCGTCCGGTCTGCAGAATGTATTCGCCGATCCAATGCATCGCCGCTTCCACCTGGGCGACCTCGACATACTGCCCAAGGCCGGTCCGGTTGCGCTCGGCCAGCGCGGTCAGCACGGCGGCTGCGCCATGCAGCCCGCCGATCGGATCGAGATAGGCGGGGCCGGTCAGCACCGGCTCGCCGTCGCCATAGCCCATGAGGCTGGCCATGCCGGCCGCCGCCTCCATGGTCTTGCCCATGCCGACGTGGCTGGACCAGGGCCCGTCGTTGCCGAAAGCGGGCATCTCGACCATCACCAGCTTCGGGTTGGCCTGGCTCAGCGCCTCGTATCCAAGGCCGAGCTTGGTCAGGGCATGGGGCGAGAAGTTCGCCAGCACGACGTCGCACTCGGCCGCGAGCCGCCGCGCGATGTCCTGCCCGGCCGGCGACTTCAGGTCGAGGCAGATCGACTTCTTGTCGTGGTTCTGGGTGTTGAACAGCGCATTGCGATCATAAGGCCGCTCTCCGCCCGTACGGTCGGGATAGCTCGCCGGGTCGTTGACCCCGACCGCCGGTCCCCGCCAGGAATCGAGTCGCGCGCCGTTTTCGATCTTGATGACTTCGGCGCCCAGGAAGGCGAGCGCGCGTGCGCTCATCGGTCCTGCCCAGGCCTGCGTGAAGTCGAGGACACGCAATCCCTGCAGAGGGAGGCGGTCGGCGCAGGTCGGCGCAGGAAGGGTGCTTCGTCGGTCAAGGCTCTTGGTCCGGAACCGGGCGCGGCCGCCTTGCTCGGGGGCCCGCGCCTGCCGGCGGTGCGGCGAGCGCGTCCGGAACACCGGCCCCAGGCTGTCCAGCTTGCCGTCGCCGTCTGCGCGGAACATGCCGCGGCCGGCGTATTGGGGCGTTTCGATGAGCTCTGGCAGGGTGAGGATTCGCGCCGAGCTCACCTTGGCCCGCTGCAGCTGCTCGATCAGCTCTTCCACGCCGCGGCCCCGCGCCTTCTCGCGCAGGAGCGCCACCGCGTCCGGCCAGTTGCGGCGCAGAGCCGCCACATTGGCGAACCGAGGGTCCTCGGCCACTCCCGGGATGCCAAAGATCCGGCAGATCGCCGGCCACCCGCGCAGGGCAAACAGCACCAGCCAGCCGTCGCGGCACATCAACTGGGCCAGCATGCCCGGGTACTGCCGCCGCGACGCGTAGGTCCGCGAGTAGGAGTATTGCGTGACCAGATTCTGCGCCATTGCGGCGGTGGCTTCGGCCGTGATCGCCTCGACCGCCTGGCTCTCACCGGTACGGTCGCGCCAGATCAGCGCGGCGAGGCACGAGATGTAGGCGGTGGCGCCGCACGCGTAGGCCGTCCGGCGACCGACGCCGTAGAGCGGCTCGCGGTCTTGGGCGCCGGTCGTGAACATGACGCCGCTCAGCGCCTGGTGGACGATCTCGCCGCCGCGCCAGCCCCGATATGGGCGATGCTCGCCGAAATCGCTGATCCGGCACACAATCTTGTCCTCGGCGCGCCCGGCGATCGGATCTCCAGCGTCCACGAGGACGATGTCGGCGTCGCGGAGGAGCCGATCCAGGGCCGGGTCGCTTGCCGCATCGGTCTGGCGCCAGGTGAAACCGGCCTTGCCCTGATTCAGGTGACGGAAAACCAGCGAGCCGTCGTCGTCGAACGGGCCCTCCCGCCGCGTCGCGGCCCCATCCGGTCGCTCCACGAGGATCACTTCGGCGCCGTAATCCGCAAACAGCCTGCCGCAGAACTGGCCGGCCACTGTGGACGTCGCGTCGATGACCTTGAGGCCGGCGAGCGCCGGCTGATCCCATGCCATCCGGCCGTCCTCCCTGGTGTTTTGACGATCTAGCCAGCTCGATCAGCGCGGCGGCAAGCCAATTCGGCGCCGCGATGTGGGTCCGTTGCCCGCCGTGCGAATAGTATTGAGCGGTGACGGTCGGTTTACACTTCCACATGTCGTTGACACCTATCAGCGGCGAAGCCCGTCCTCAGGAACTGCTCTGCCATCGCCGATTGATGAGCGTCGTGGGCAGGGACGGTGTTCGCTTGTCAGCAGGTCCGCAGCGGTCCCTACTTGCCACCCGGTTCGCCCGATGAGCACGGTTCTTTCAGTTGCCCGTCTCACCGCGACAAGGAGGGCGGCTGGCTCAGCTGGCGGAAGGATCAATGGCGAAGATCAAGGTTGCTCCGGGCGGCGCCGTCCGTCTCGTCACCCTGGCGCGCAGCGAAAAGCGAAACGCGCTGGACGCCGAGATGCTCGACCAGCTCAGGGAGGCCTTCGCCGCGGCGCCTCCCGCCAACGAGCGCGTGACGGTGATCCGGGCCGAGGGGCCGGTGTTTTGCGCGGGACTGGATCTGCGCGAGCGCGATGGTGGCAGGGTCGGGTCCGGAGCCATCGAGGCCATGCTGCATGCGATTGAACTCTATCCCTTGCCGGTCGTGGCGGTGGTCCAGGGCGATGCGATCGCCGGCGGCAACGAACTGGCGCTGCACTGCGACTTCGTGGTGGCGTCCGAGGCGGCCCGCTTCGGCATGTCCCTGGCCAGGATCGGGCTGGCGCCGAGCTGGTTCCTGGCCAAGAAACTGCTGGAGGTGGCCGGGCCGGTGAGCGCGCGCGAGATGTTGCTGCTCGGCGACCTGCTGCCCGCGCGCCGCATGGCGGAGCTGGGCCTGATCTACCAGGCGGTTCCAGCCGAGGGCCTGGATGCCGCCGCCGAGGCGGTGATCTCCCGTCTCGCCGCCAATGCGCCGTTGTCGCTGAAGGCGATGAAGGCGCTGCTGGTGCGGGCCATGAACTTCCGGGACGGCATCGCCCACGCCGATGTCGACGCGCTGGTGGCCGAGGCCGGGCGCAGCGCCGACGCGCGCGAAGGCATCGCCGCCATGCTGGACCATCGCGCGCCCAGGTTCGAGGGGCGCTGATGGGCGTTCGGCTCGAAAAGCCCTGGCGCGATCTCACCGCCGCCAACGTCGCCGGCCTGGCGGCCGAACTCGGCGTCTACCAACTTGCCAACGCGCAAGGCGGGATCGTGCGCATCGGCTACGCCGGCGGGCGGACGCTGTTCGGTCTGCGCAGCGAGCTGCAGGCGGCCCTGGCCGCGGGCGAGGCGGCGAAATTCCGCATCGAGGTCAACGCCCAGTATCTCAGCCGTTACGAGGAGCTGCTGATGGTCCACAAGGCGGACTTCGGCGATCTCCCGCCCGGCAACGGCGCCGACGCGCGCCGCCGGCTCGGCCGGCTCAGCCCCGGATAGGAAAGGCGACGATGGACTTCGAACCAAGTCCCGAACAGGCGCTGATCGTCGAGCAGGTCCGCCGCTTCGTGCGGGAGGAGATCTGGCCGCTGGAGGCCAAGCTCGATCCCGACGCCTCGCGCGTCGAGCCGGAGGATCACGCCCGGCTGACCGGCATCACCCGCGCGATGGGCCTTTACGGGCTCGGCATACCGCCCGAGTTCGGCGGACCCGACGATCGATATCGTCACCCAGACGCTGATCGCCATCGAGACCGCGCAGCACCGCGCCGGGCTCTACTCGCCCTGCTTCGGCGCGTTCGGCGGCGCTGGGCTGGCGCAGCTCTACGAGGCCAACGAGGACCAGAAGCAGCGCTACCTCTTTCCCGATGCTGCGCGGCGAGAAGCGCGGCTTCTTCGGCCTGACCGAGCCCTCGGGCGGCTCGGATCCGGCGCGGGCCATCCGCACCAAGGCCGTGCGCGACGGCGACGACTGGGTGATCAACGGCTCGAAGATCTTCATCTCCGGCGCCGACGGCGCCGACTTCGGCATCGTCTTCGCCCGCACCGACGCCTCGCAGGGCCGCGGCGGCATCACCTGCTTCATCGTCGATGGCGACACGCCTGGCTTCTACGTGCGCCGGGTGGTGCACACCCTGCGCTCCGGCCACTACGGCACCGAGCTGCAGTTCGAGGACGCCCGGGTGCCGCACGCCAATGTGCTGGGCGAGGTGAACCGCGGCTTCGCGATCGCCAACGACCGGCTGACCCGCCAGCGCATACCCTATGCCGCCGGCTGCCTCGGCGTCGCGATCCGCGCCCAGGAGATGTCGATCGACTACGCCAAGCAGCGCGAGACCTTCGGCGCGGCGCTCGCCACCCGCCAGGCGATCCAGTGGATGGTGGTCGACAACGAGATCGACATCCGCACCGCGCGCTGGGCGATCCTGGCGGCGGCTTGCAAGGCCGCCCGCGGCGAGCCGTTCCGCACCGAGGCGGCGATGGCCAAGCTGCTGGCCAGCGAGGGCGCGAGCCGCGTGGTCGACCGCGCCATCCAGATCCACGGCGGCTACGGCGTGACCAAGGACCTGCCGCTCGAGCGCTGGTACCGCGAGATGCGCATCCGCCGCATCGGCGAGGGGCCGAGCGAGGTGCAGCGGATCGTCATGGCGCGCGATCTGTTCGACCAGGCGCTCTACTAGCCATGCAGACCCGCCCGCCGCCGCTCGCCGGAATCACCGTGATCGACCTGGGGCAGGTCTATCAGGGTCCTTACGCCGCCTTCCTGATGGCCAAGGCCGGCGCGAGGGTCATCAAGGTCGAGCCGCGCCATGGCGAGCCGCTCAGGGCCCGCGAGGCGGTGGGCGGCGGGGCGTCGCTGCCGCTGGCCATGCTCAACTCCAACAAGCGGGCCATCACGCTCAATCTGAAGACGCCGCGCGGCGTGGAACTGCTCAAGGCGCTGACCTGCCAAGCCGACGTGCTGCTGGAGAACTTCGCGCCCGGCGTGATGGACAAGCTCGGCGTCGGCGCCGAGGTGCTGATGGCCGCCAACCCGCGGCTGATCTACGCCTCGGCCACCGGCTACGGACTCTCCGGACCCGAGCGCGACAATCTCGCGATGGACATCACCATTCAGGCCGCTTCCGGCGCGATCAGCGTCACCGGCTTCGCCGACGGGCCGCCCGTGAAGGCCGGCCCGGCGATCGCCGACTTCCTCTCGGGCACGCACCTCTACGGCGCCATCGTCACCGCGCTTTACGAGCGCGAACGCACTGGTCAGGGCCGCCTGGTCGAAGTGGCGATGATCGAGACGATGTTCCCGACGTTGGCGTCGAACCTCGGCATGATCCACAACAATCCGGACCGGCCGCTGGGACGCACCGGCAACCGGCACGGCGGCCTCGCGGTCTCGCCTTACAACGTCTATCCCTGCAAGGATGGCTGGTTCGCCATCATCTGCACCAGCGAAGAACATTGGCGAAACCTGACCGCCGCCATGGGGCGTGGGGACCTGGCCGACGATCCCCGCTTCGCCTCCAACGCCGCGCGCGTCGAGCACATGGAAGCAGACCGACGCCGTGGTGGAAGCCTGGGCGGCGAACCTCAGCCGCGCGGAGATCTTCGCGGCCACCGGCGCGCACCGAGTGCCGTCCGCGCCGGTGCGTGATCTCTACGAAGTGCTGAACAACACCCACATGAAAGAGCGCGGCATGCTCGAGGTGATCGACCATCCGCTTCTGGGCGCGATCACCGTGCCCGGCAGCCCGCTGCGCTATCACGGCACGCCGCAGACGCCGGCGTCGCCGAGCCCCGCGATCGGGGCGGACAACGCCGAGGTGTTCGCCGAGCTCCTGGGATTGGGCGCTGACGAGGTGGAGGCGTTGCGTCAGGATGGGGTGATCTGAGCGGCGCTGCGACGCGGTCCTGGATGCATTTCAATCCTTGAAGCGCGATACTCGGTTCGGCGACGAGCGCCACCGTCGCGCGCTTCTGATTGGAGCATCCCATGCCCGATGATCTTTCGGCCGTCCGCCCGAAGAACTACGATCCGAACGTTCCATGCATCAAGGACCAGGTGTCGCCGGAGGAATGGGCCACGCGGGTCGATCTGGCCGCCTGCTATCGCTTGATCGACCTCTACGGGATGAGCGACCTGATCGCCAACCACGTGTCGGCGCGCGTCCCTGGCGAGCCGGGCCACTTCCTGATCAACCCCTACGGCCTGCTCTACGACGAGATGACCGCGTCCTCGATGCTGAAGATCGACCTCGACGGCAACGTGATCTCGCAGCCGCCGTTCGACTACGGGGTCAACCGCGCCGGGTTCGTGATCCACAGCGCCATCCATCGCGCGCGCCACGACGTCGATTGCGTGATCCACACCCACACCGCCGCCGGCATGGCCGTCTCCGCGCTGGACTGCGGTCTGCTTCCGCTCAACCAGACCGCCATGCGTTTCGCCCATGTCGCTTATCACGACTACGAAGGGGTCGTTCTCAATCTGTCGGAACAGGAACGGCTGGTCGCCGACCTCGGCGACCATGACCTGATGATCCTGCGCAATCACGGCCTGCTGGTGGTCGGCGAGACCATCCCGCAGGCTTTCAACCACATCCATCGCGCTGAACTCGCCTGCAAGGCGCAAGTCATGGCGATGGCCTGCGGCGTCCGCCTGATCACGCCCTCCGAGACGGTGATCGAGGCGACCTTCGCGGCCTACCAGCCGCACACGCGCCGGCCCTTCGGCGTGCTGGACTGGCCGGCGCTGCTGCGCAAGCTGGACAGGATGGACCCCTCCTACCGCACCTAGGCCAATCCGCCTCTGCGACGGCGACGGGTCGGGCGCCGAGATCGGCCTGCTCGAAGACGGCGCTGTGACCTGGGTCACAGGTCTGCGGCGCGTCCGGCGCCAGATCTGGCCGCTCGCAGCCGGGAGCAACCGGGGGGCCGTTAGTCAATGTCCGCAGTCGATGATAGCATAGCTAGAAAGCTTCCAGGTCGGTTCGGGCCGGGCGCAACGCAGGCCCACTGGCTTGGCGCTATGAGGGCCGGGGCCGTGACTGGGGAGCGCGTGGCGGCGATCGACGGCGACAGCCCCCTGGCCCAGGCCGGGGGCGCGCCTGCGCCTGCCAACGCCGACACCCCCGAGCTGCGCAACGTCACCGTTCTCATCGCCGACCTGGTCCAATCCACCCGCACGGTCCTCAATTTCGAGCCCGACGATGCGCGCGCCTATCTCGACCGCGCCATTCAGTCGATGCTGGCGGGGGTGCGTAAGTTCGGCGGCTCGATCGTCTCGACCCAGGGCGACAACGTCATCGCCGTTTTCGGGACCCCGACCTCGACCGAGGACCACGCACTGCGCGCCTGCCTGGCGGCGACCGAGATTCGGGACGCCTTCCTGGCCTTGCCGCCGTTCGCAGCCGGCGTGGACACCCGGGTGCGCATCGGCGTGCACACTGGCGGCGTATGGACCAGGCCACGCCGGGTTGGCGAGACCGAGGAACTCGACGCCAATGGCGCGGTGGTGCACGTGGCGTCCAAGATCGAGCGCATGTGCCCGCCGCAGAGCGCGGCCGTGTCGGCGGCGACGATCCGTCTGATCCGTGGCTACGTGCGCTCGGTCTCCCTGGGCGCGCTGGCCGTCGACGAGGGCGAGGCGCCCCTGCCGATCGAGCAACTCCTGGAAGTCTCGCCCGACTATCAACTCGAGCACTACTTCGCGCATCGTCAGCTCAGCCCGCTGGTCGGCCGCGACGCGGAACTCAAGGCGTTGGCTGACGTGATGAACCCCGGCTCGCCGGGCGTGATCGGAGTCCTCGGGGAAGCCGGCCTCGGCAAGAGTCGGCTCTGTTTCGAGGCGACGGCCATGGCCGCGAGCGCCGGGCGCCGGGTTGTGCAAATTCGCGGCGTCAGCATGAACAGCGCCACGCCGTTCGCTCCGCTCCGCGCCAGCGTCATGCAGTTGCTGTTGCTGGACGAGGGTCAGCCCGAAGACGAGGTGCGCGCCCGACTGGACGCCGTCGGACTGGAGGAAATGGAGGCCGCCGGCGTCGCCTCCATCCTCGGCATCGCCCAGGCCGGCGCGGTCTGGAAGGCGATGTCGGGGGATGCGCGCAAGCAAGCCATCACCGATGGTCTGGCGAAGACCATCCAGACAGCCGCCGGACGCCTGCCGCTGCTGTTGATCATCGAGGACCTGCACGATCTCGACCAGGAGACCCTCGCCTGCCTGAGGGCGGCGTTCGTCGGCGATGAACGCCTCTGCGCCATCGTGACCTCGCGACCCGAAGGGGCGGCCCAGCTGGCGAAGCTCTCCCGGCGCGTGCTCCAGCTCGAGCACCTGGCCCCGCCGGACGCGCGCCGCCTGGTCATGAGCGCTTTGCCGACCGTGATCGACGAGGCGCTGCGCCAGCCGCAGGGCGGCCTGATCGACAGCGTGCTCCAGCGCGGCGCCGGCAATCCCTTCGTGCTCGAAGAGCTGGTGCGCGGCCTGGCCTCGCCGGCCGCCCGTGGAATCGGCGGCGTGCCGATGAGCATCGAGATCCTGATCCGCTCTCGGGTCGACAAGCTTTCGGCTCACGCCAGACGGCTGTTGCACTGCGCGAGCGTGATCGGCATGCGCTTTCCGGCGCTGATCCTTCGCCAGGTTGCGGGCCTGGAAGTCGATCCGTTCGAGGCCGCGCTTCGAGAGCTGGTCCAGGAGCGGCTGCTGATCGCCGGCGCGGACATGGCGGTCGAGTTCGCCCACCAGATCACCCGCCTGGCCACTTACGAGGGGATTCCGCGCGCCGGACGCGCCCGCCTGCACGCGACCGTGCTGGATGTGGCCCTTGCCGGCGAGCATCAGTTGGCGCTTTCGCACGAAGCCCTGGCTGACCACGCCTACCGCGCGGCTCAAAGGGAACGCGCGCTGGATTTCCTGTGGGAAGCGTGCCGGGAGTCGATCGGACACTCTGCGGTGCAATCCGTCGTCGAGCTGCGCCGGCGGGCGCTGGCGATCTGCGCCGAGATCGGACCGGCCGCCGACACGCGCGAGGTCGACTTCAACCTCCTGACGTTCGACGCGATCAACCAGCTGAGCGATCTGCATGAGCTGGTGGCCCCCTTGGAGCGGGCGCTGACCATTTCGGAGGCGGCGGGCGCCAAGCGAAAGATCTGCCAGGTGACCGCGCACCTGGCCACGACCTATCTGGTGATCGGGCGATACAAACAGGCGTTCAGCTTCGCTGGCCGCGCCCTCGCGGCGGCGAAAGCCGCTGGCGACCTGCCCCTGGTCACATACGCCCAATACATTCTCGGCTGGTCGGAGTTCCATCGCGGCCATATCGAGACCGCCGTCCGCCTCGAACAGGAACTGAGCGAGCAGCTGAGTGGCCGCCTAGAAACCGCCCGGTTCGGCGCGGTCGGGGTGATGAGCGTCAGGGTCCGGGCGTTCACCAGCTGGTTTCTCACCGATCTGGGGCGGTTCGACGAGGCCGCGCGGGAGGCCGCGGAAGCCATGCGCGTCGCCGACGTCATGCGCCAACCGCTCTCCCAGCTGCTCGCCAACATGGCGGAGGGTTATTGCCTGCTTCGCCGCGGGCGACTGGAAGAAGCCTGTGACGTTCTGGAGAAGGGCTACGGCATATGCCGGTCGGGGGCGATCCTCGGCCTCGACGGCTTCATATCCGGCTGGTTCGCCTCCGCCCTGGTCAGGACCGGTCGGGACGAGGAGGCGAGACGGATTGTCCAACGCGTGATCGACCACGATCTCGGCCGCTTCTGCTGCGTCGCCGGCACCTACTACACCTACGACGCAAAAGCGTGGCTCTTGGCCCGGGCCGGGCGGGCGGAAGAGGCGATGCTGGCCCTCGAGCATGGCGTTTCCGCCATGCGCGCGACACGCGACTCGCCGCACTACGCCTACGGCCTGTTCTCGCGGGGCGAGCTGAAGCGGGCCCTCGGCCTCGAGGTCGAGACGGCCGAAGCCGACTTCCGGTGGGCTCTGCGGCGCGCAAGGCGCCTGGGCATGAAGCCTCTGGAAGCCGAGTGCGAGCGGACGCTCCATGCCGCCGGCTGATCCCGACAAGGTCGATCTCTGGGAGCTGCTTCAGAACCAGAAGGCGCTGGACCAGATCGGCGCGCAGATCCTGTCGACTGGACCTCGCGGCATCCGCTTTCGCGAGCCCGGACCCGACGGGAAGTCGATGGTTTTCGTCGCCCATAAAGACGACGTCGCAAAGGTGTTGACGGACGAAAAGCGCTTCTCCCTCCGCCACTATGATCCGCTCTTTGCGTCGGTCGCGCCCCCCGGCGCGACGATCATCATGCGGCCCGAGGGGAAGGTGCGTAGGGAACGCCTGGCGATCCTGCACGCCGCCGCGGACAAGACGCCCTGGTTCACGGAGGATTCGACCCGGCGGCGCCAGCTGGCGCGGGAGTGCGTGGACAATATCGTCGAAGCCCTTCGGGACCGGCAGCGCTTCGACCTGATCGGCGAGTACGGCTTCTTTGCGCCCTACCTGGTCGGCAAGCGGGTCATCGGGCTGCCGGGCCCGCGAACTTTCAGTCTGCTGCCCGTGCTCATCTGCCTCGCCAACGGCCATCCGATCTCTCTGCTGCTCTCGCGCGAGATCGGGCCTTACCTGACCGAGCTCGCCTGGTCGGAAGTCGTCGTCGCGCAGCTGCTGAGCAACTTCGAGAATCGGCTCTGGCCGATGCGGGTCCTGGCCCGATGCGCCGCGACGCGGCTACGGCGCCAGGTCGAAGGCTACATCGACGCGTTCCCCGAGGCCGCGGGCGAGGAGACGCTGCTGCACGCCCTGTGGGCCGTCAGAGACGATTTCCCAACCGTCAACAACGAAGTCTACCGGGACCACGTCGTCTCCATCCTGATGGAGCTGGTGAGCACGATCCTCGTGGTGCCGGGCTCGGGCTTTACGGGGATCGTCGAGCGCTGGCTGGCGGAGAACGGCCCGGGGCTCGCGGAATCGCTGGACCAACTCACTGCGATGGACGCCAAGGGCAAGGCCGAGCGTATCGTGCGGGAGGAGCTGCGCCTCGCGCCACCCGCCACCCACCTGCTGCGCAACGCCACCGCCCAGGTCAAGCTCGGCGACCTGATCGTCGATCACGGCGAATATGTCTGTGTGCTGATCAAGTCCGCCGGACAGAACGTCGCCGACCCGGGAACGCTGAAGATGGGACGGCGGCCCGCCGCCTATCTTCAGTTCGGACCAGAGCAAGGCCCACACCTTTGCTTCGGTCATCGGCTGGCGCCGTCGCTGCTGACCGAGATGTTCCTGGGCCTGTCGCGGCTGCCGAAGCTGACGCCGCAGGGCAAGCTGACCGCGCGCCTCGGGCTGGTTCCGGGGCGGAGGATCGTGGAGCTGCGCGAGCCCGAATTGATGTGGGCATGAGCGACGCGCAGCAGCCGCCGTTCATGATCTGCGTGCCGATCGCGCACGGCGCCGGTTGGCCGGGCCTTGCGGCGCGCGAGGTCAACGCGCAGCTGGATCTGCTTGGCAACCCAGCCGGTGAGGCGCTGCGGAAGGCGCTGGACGCGACCAAGGTCATCCACTTCCTGAGCATGGCCGTGGTCTGGGACGAGGGCAGCCCAGACCCGCCGATGCTGGTCGTGCACGTCGCAGCGGACGGCAAGCCCAAGGCCGTGGTCGCCGCGCTGGCTGAGAGTCGCGCCGGCGACCTGCTGCTGCCCGTGTTCCAAGCCGCGGCGGGCGTGAACAGCCGGCGCGCGCTTCGCGCCCTCCTCGGACGCGGGTGGGTGAAGCCAGTGCCCGAGGCCTTGCCGCTCTCGCGCCGCCGCGCCACCGGCCTGCCGTTCCAGGGTACGCCCAGGCTGACCGTCCAGCAGATCCTGGAAGACGCGAAGATCGCGAAAACGGCGACGGCCGCGGTCTTCAGCCACACGCCGCAGGGCCCGCCGGCCGCGCTCTCCTATCTCGAGGCCGCGCGAGGCGCGACCGCCAAGACGGCTACCCCAGGCAAGCCGGCGTTCAGCTATTCCGAGGCCCCCACGCCCCTGTCGCTGGCCGGCGTCCAGGCCCAGGCGGCCACCATCCTCAGCCTGATCGTCTTCGACTGGGCGTACCTGTTCGTGATGCTGCTCGCGGCGGCTTATCTGAACCTGCAGGACCTCCTGGGTCCGATGTCGTTAGATTCGCCGGGCAATACGGGTGAGCTGATCTACGCCTTCCCACTGGCCCTGCTGTTCGGAATCATTCTGAACGAGATCATCAAGCTGATTAAGCGGTTCGACCGCGAAGGGTTCTCACGCGACCAGCTGCACTGGCTGGCGGTCGCGACGTTCATTCCGATCTTCTTGGCGATCTGCAGCGCGGTTGGGGTGTCGACCTGGTTGTCCGGGATTCTTGCGCCGCCGAAGCACTTTCATCCGTTCGCCTGGTGGCTGGCGGGCGTTCTTGGTCTGCTGTCGGTGGTGCTGTTGCTGGCGGCGACCGCCGGGCTGCTGCTCTGGCGGCTGCGCTTCCAGGAAGACCGCGACAAGCCGGACGACGCTGACCCCGATCCCGCGCGGCTGACCGAGATCATCCGCCGGGAGGATCATGCCGAGTACAGGCAGAACCACATCATCGCGGTCTCGACGCTCTCACCGGGACGCTTCCGGCGGTACGTCTTTCTGCCTGCGGCCCTTTACGTGGCCAGCCTGACAGTCCGGTCGGGCGTGTTCCGCACCGGCTTCCTTTCCGGGATCGGCACGATCCACTTCATCCAGTGGGCCCGCATTCCGCGCACCGGCAAGCTCGTCTTCACCGGCGACTACGACGGCAGCTGGCAGAGCTACCTTGAAGACGCGGTGACGCTCCTGCCCGGCGGCGCGACCGGGATCTGGAGCAATGCGGTCGGCTTTCCCAAGACGCGCTGGCTGTTCTCCGACGGAGCGACCGACGGCGACCGGTTCAAGCGCTGGGTCAGGCGGCAGATGATTCCGACCCGGTTCTGGTACTCGGCCTACCCAGAACTCACCACCGTTGCGATCCGGCGCAACGCCGCCATCCGCCTCGGCCTGGAGGCGCCGACGATGACGGCGAGCCAGGCCGAGACCTGGCTCAAGCTGTTCGGCTCGGCCCCCAAGCCGGCGAGCGAGATCGAGACCGTCCAGATCCAGGGCCTGGCGCTGAGCGGTTACCGCAACCTGCTCGAAGGCGCGCTGCTGGCGATCTCGTTTCCGGAGGCGGATCCGACCGCGTGCCGGGCTTGGCTCACCGGCGTCGCCCGCCGGGTCGACTTCGGCGACGCGCGGCAGAGCCAGCGGGCCATGGCCGTGGCGCTCTCGGCTCGCGGGCTGACGCGGCTCGGACTTGATCCGCCCGATCATCTGGCGGCGCGGTTCTCACCGCCGTTCGCGATGGGCATGGCGGACCCGGCGCGGGCCAACGTGCTTGGCGACCTGGGCGACAACGCCTCCGGGAAATGGGCGTGGGGCGGCGAGCAGAAGCCAGTCGACGCCGTGCTGCTGATCTATGCGGCCGACCGGCCGACGCTGCAGCGTCGCCTGCGGATCGAGACGTCGCTGTGCAAGCGGGCGGGCATGTCCTTGGCGCAGAAGATCACTCTGCGGCGATGGCCACCCGCGCCGGTGCCGATCACCGAGCCGTTCGGCTTCGTCGACGGCATCTCGCAGCCCTCCATCCGGGGTTTGCTGTCGTCGCGCGGCGCGTCGGCCCGGGACCTGCTGGAGCCGGGCGAGTTCATCCTCGGCTACCCCGACGGGCGCAAGACGTTCCCGCCAACGCCGCAGGTGTTCGCCGACCAGGATCCGCACGGACTGTTGCCGGACCTTCCGGCCGACTTTCCGCCGCCGCCGCGCCGCGAGCCGGTCCGCGATCTCGGGCGCAACGGCAGCTACCTGGTGATCCGGCAGCTGAAGCAGGACGTGGCCGGGTACCGGACCTACATCAGCAGCGCCGCCGTTCAACAGGGCAAGCCGCCTGACTGGGTGGCGGCCAAGATGGTGGGGCGATGGCCCAATGGCGCGCCTCTGGTCCTGTCTCCGCAGGGCCAACCGAACCAGTACGATCCTACGCGGAAAGACGAGAACTTCCTGTTCGGCCGCGACGATCCGCAAGGACTCGCCTGCCCGTTGGGGGCGCACATCCGGCGGGCCAATCCGCGCGACCAGTTCGACCCCGGCGACAAGACCCAGATGTCGATCACCAATCGCCATCGCATCCTCCGCCGCGGCCGCGCCTATGTGGACGGCGACAACTCCGGGGCCGACGCACAGGGCCTGATGTTCATGTGCCTCAACGCCGACATCGAGCGACAGTTCGAGTTCCTGCAGCAGACCTGGATCGGGTCGACCTCCTTCGGTCCGCTCAGCGGCGAGGCCGACCCGCTCACCGGGATGAACCGGACGGGAGGAACCTACACCATTCCGACGCCTGACGGCCCAAGGCGGCTGACGGGATTGCCGTCCTTCGTCAGCGTGATCGGCGGCGGCTATTTCTTCCTGCCCGGGCGCCAGGCGCTGAACTTCCTGAGCCGCCAGCCGACGGACGGCTCGCCTCGAGCCCCCTTGTGACGACGGTCACAGCAGCCTGACCGGCCTTTCGGCAACCTCGGCCTGGCACACAAGCCATGGAGATGTTGTCATGAAACGCTTCCCCGCCCCCCTCGTCCTTGGCCTGTTCGCCGCTGCGGCTCTCGCCGCTCCGGCCGTCGCCGATCCCTCAGGGGTCGGCGCCATCGAGCGGACCAGCCGCACGGTGCATCTCGCCGACGTCGACCTGCACACGATTGACGGCGCCAAGGAAGCGGCCAGTCGTATCAAGCATGCCGCGGACTATGTTTGCGGCGGCGACTGGCTCGAGATGCACATGTCGTCCGACTTCAGCAGCTGTCGGAGGGATGCGATCGATCGCGCGCTGGCGTCACTCGACGCACCGCTGGTGTCCGCGGCGCTCGGCCGTCGGACCCTGACCGATGTGGCCTCCCGCTAGCTGATCACCTTCACCGGCCCGGTCACCGCAACGGGGCGTTCGCCATTCGGCGGGCGCCCCGTTTGTCGTTTCACCGGCCGTGACAGTCACCAGGGGTCGGTCGTACGCGCGGATCGACCACCAAACTGGCGCGGTGACCCGGGGCACAGCCGGCAGGCCCAAGCGGGTTCAAAAGCCTCCAATCGCAAACACAGACCCCAGGAGAAACGAAAGTGTCTACGATTGAGAAGTCCGCGCCTGGACGTCGCCGCCAGTTCTCGACGATCATAACGATCATCGACCGAACGGCGATGTTCGTGGCTTACGCGGTGTTCCTCGCGGTGCTTCCGGTGGCTGCAGTCGGCCTCATGACCCGCACGGTGTAGCGCCATGCGCAACACCAACATCCGATGCGCGCCAGGTCCCAAATCAAAGACCCGGCGCGCATCGGATCCGTTTTCTGCGGTGGCCGGTCTAGAGGCTGGCCTTCTCGCGCATCGCGGCCGCGAGCGCGTCCTTGTCCAGGAGACGAACCCCTGATGCTCCCAGCGTGACCCAGCCGTGGCGCGCCCAGTCGTTGAGCTTTCGGTTGACCTTTTCGCGCGACGCGCTCAGGCGGCGGGCGATTTCAGTCTGGGTTAGCGGCACCAGTCCCCTCTCGGCCGCCGCCGCGAGGAGCAGCTGCGCCAGGCGCCCGCCGAGGTCCAACATGCGCACGGACTCCAGGGCGGCGTTCGAGGCTCGCAGGCGCCCAGCCAGCTCAGCGACCAGCGCCACTGACGCCGCAGGATCGGCGCGCAGCGCCTCGATCAACGGTCCGCGCGGAATCCGCCAGAGCCGGGAGCGACGCTTGGCCACCATGTCCGCTGACCGGAGCCCGCCGTCGAGCGCCGCCATCTCACCGATCACGGCGGCCGGACCGAAGCTGGCGAAGCGCATTTCGCGCCCGTCGGCTGAGCTGGTCTGAACCTCGATCTCGCCCTCAAGCACCACGAACACCGCATCTCCCGGCTCGCCGCGCTGACACAGCAGGACCCCCGGCTCGAGCGCCAGGCTCGACCCCGCGGCCACAAGCGTCTGCCGCGACGCGGCGGACAGCAGCCCGAGGATTGGACTGGCCGCCATCGCGCTCTCAACGGATCGATCTGCCATAGGCCCGCGGCGGCGCCGACCTCTCCGGTTGCTTCACGGCCATCTTACCATAGTTAGAATGCGCTCAGCGCCGCCGAGGACAAGCCGTGAACGTGGGGTCAGTTGGCCCCCACCGCACGCGCCAGGGCGGCCATGGAATCGCGGGCGAAGGTCCGGCTCACCTGCGCGGTTGGCATGAACATGAATCCGTGCGGCGCGCCGGGGTAGACGTGCAACTCGGTCGGGACGCCGGCGCGGATCAGTCGGCGGGCGTAGTCCAGATCCTCTTCCAGGAAGAGGTCGAGCGCACCGCAGATCATGAAGGTGGGCGGCAGGCCCGCGAGGTCGCTGGCGCGGGCGGGCGCGGCGAACGGTGAGACGTCCGCGCCGCCCGGCGGCCCGCCCAGCAGCGAGGTCCAGCCAAAGCGGTTGCTGTCTGGCGTCCAGACGAACTGACCGAGATAGGGCGAGGGATCGGGGTGCGTGACGGTGCGGTCGTCCAGCATCGGAAACACCAGGTGCTGGAAGGCCACGGCATGCTCCCCCCGGTGTCTGGCCAGGAGAACCAGCGCGGCGGCGAGCCCGCCGCCGGCGCTTTCGCCGGTCACCACGATGCGGCCGGGATCGACGCCGAGCGCCGCCGCCTGGGCGTGCAGCCAGGCGAGACCGGCGTAGCAATCCTCCACCGGTCCTGGATGGGGCGTCTCCGGCGCCAGGCGATAGTCGACCGAGACCACCACCGCGCCGAGCTCGCTCGCGTACGCCGCGTCCGTCGGTCCGGTCATCTCCGCCGCCCCAAGCACGAAGCCGCCGCCGTGAATGTGAAGGATGCCCGGACGGCGCTGCCCTACCGCCCGCGGCGCTGTCACGACCAGCCGTACGTCCGGCGCGCCATCGCGTCCGGGCGCGTGCGCCTCGTAGACCTGGATATCAGGCGGCGGCGCGCGGGAGGGGTGGGCTCATCGCCGCCATCATCGCGCGCACCTCGGCGATCGCTGCCGACTCGAACCCGAAGGACGGCATCTCGGTGAGAGGCAGCATCTCCGGATCGACCAGATGTCTCGACGGCATGGACAACTCCCTGGGCCGATCGGGGGGATCCCTCGTGGCGGATATGTCCATGCAACGGCGCCGCGAGCTTGAGAAGCCCCTGCTGGCGGTCGAGACGCGCGCTTAGCAGCGGCCCGCGGTCACGGCGGCCACGACCGCGCCCGTCGGCGAGGGGCCACTGGTCCAACACACGCCCCCGGCGGCCATCCTGCGGGACCCAGCTGAAGCAGGGGCGTTCTGAAGATTCTCCGCGATTCCTGGCGCCTCGAGGCCGTCGCCCACCAGCTGGATAGCGAGCGCGTCCTTCTGGATGGACGCAGGCGATGCAGTGACGGCGATCCTGTAGCCCAGAAGACCACCCCCGAAAGCCGGCGCAACCCCCTCAAGGCAGACGCCGCCGGCGCAGGAACTCCATGTGATCCGCGTTGGATCCGTCTGGACAGGTTTAGGCGCGCCGAAGCGTGGGAGCAGAGGCAACTGACGCCTCCCGAGCGCCAGGTTCACGCGACCACGCACGATGTCGATCGAAGGGTAGAGACGCTCGGGCCCATCATCCGGCTCCATCATCGAGACCGGGGCATGTCTGCGATAGATCCTCAGGGTGAAGTCCTCCTGCGCGATGCTCGCGCGCTGTCGGGAGGTACGGTCGCCGCCCATGCAGGTGGTGACGAAGGCGTCATCGTCGGCCAACGACAGATCGGGAGACTGGGAGGCGAGCCTTACACCGCGCCACGCGCAGGCCATCGCCGCGTCCTGCGCAGACCCGACGCACCCCTGTTTTTCCTCAAGACAGGATGCCAGGGCCGCCTGTGCGCCGACATCGCCCGCCAGCGCTTCATGGAGATACTCTGGCGCATGTTGGATCGCTGGCTGTCGATGCTCCTCGCATCCAGCGAGGAGCATCACGCCGACAGACATCGCCATCGCTCGCCACGGCGGGCTCATTCGATCACTCCGTTCTAGCCACACCCTGCCGCGCCCGCCCTTGGTCGGCTTTGATCTGGCGCAACGATAACTCGGCGACATTGAGTTCTGGTCGCGCGATGACCAAAGCCGACGCTGCGGACACTCCGAGTTCTTCAGCACCTTCAGCCCAGCCACTGATAGGATCGCGCGTGCTGGGCGTCGCCCTGCTGGTTGTCGGCGCCCTGATCCTTTGGAAACTGGCGGGCGGGCTGCTTCTGCTGTTCGCGGCGATCTTGCTGGCAGCCGCGCTCGATGCGCTGGCGGATGGCCTGCGTCGGCTCGCGCCCCTCCCCAGGCAGGCGGCGATCGGCCTGTCGGCGGTTCTGATCTTCGGGGTGCTTGGTGGCGTCGTCGCGCTGTTTGGCTGGCGGATACTGGATCAGTATGAGGAGATCTTCTCCAAGATACGCGAGAGCGTCCACGCCCTGATGAGTTACGCTCGGGCGCACGTCTGGAGCCAGGCGCTGCTGCAACGGGCGAACGGCGCGAAGATCACCGATGCGACCGATACCCTGGCCCCGCTGGTGGGATCGATCGTCGGCGCGACCGCTCGGTACCTTACCTACGCCGCGATCGTCGTCGTCAGCGGCATCTTCCTGGCGCTTCGTCCGGATCGATACCGTGACGGCTTGTTGCTGGTGGTCGCCCCGCCCCGGCGCGCCCGAGTCGCCGAGTTCCTGAAGCGCAGCGGCGTCATCCTGAAGCAATGGCTGGTGAGCCGCGTCATCGTGATGCTGGCGGTCGGCGTGTTGGCGAGTATCGGGCTCCAAACCCTCGGAGTCCCGGGCGCCCTGACGCTTGGCCTGACCGGCGGACTGTTGACCTTCATCCCCTTCGTCGGCGCCCTCATGGCCGCGGCGCCGGCCATCCTCGTCGCGTTCACGATCAGCCCGATGTCCGCATTGCTCACGGCGTTGATGTTCTGGGGCGTGCATTTCATAGAGGGCACGTTCATCACACCGCTCGTGCAGGACGAGGAAGTCGACCTGCCGCCCGTGCTCACGATCTTCGCCACCCTCGCCTTCGCCACGATCTTCGGGGCCGCAGGCGTGTTCCTCGCCAGCCCGCTGGTGCTCTTGATCATCGTTGCGATCCAGGTGTTCTACCTGGAGGGATATCTCGGGGAGCGCGCGCGCCCCCTGACGCCTCACAGGCACATCTGGAACAGGTTCAGGCGCAAGCGTGTCGCGACCTGAGGGCTGGGCGGCGCTCGGCCGTTCGCGCCGGCGAACCACGGGTACGCCGGGACTGATGTGAATCAAGGCTGGCGCGACAGGCTCGGCTAACCTGCGCCGATGTCGCTGCAATCGACGACGCGCGTGGGCGCCACGCGGCGCGATGGCCTCACAAGCATGGAGGTCGCCGAGCGGCTAGCCCGGTTCGGGCCCAACCGGATCGAGCAGGCGCGGTCACGCACGCTGCGGCAGATCTTGGCCGGTACGCTGCGGGAGCCGATGTTCCTGCTGCTGATCGGCGCGGCGCTGCTCTACCTCGTGCTGGGCGATGTCGGCGAGGGCGCCTTTCTGGTGGCCGGCGCAACCGCAACCGTCGGCCTTGTCGTCTTCCAGGAGGCGCGCAGCGAGAGGGCCCTCGCAGCCCTGCGTCGCCTCGCCGAGCCGTTCGCCCGCGTCATCCGCGACGGCGTCGAGCGACAGGTTCCAGCCAGCGAACTGGTTCCGGGTGACGTATTTCTGGCCGCTGAGGGCGAACGGCTGCCTGCCGATGCCGTGTTGATCGCGGGTGACGCGCTCACGGTCGACGAATCCGTCCTCACCGGCGAGTCGGTCGCCGTCAGCAAGCGTCCACAGGCCGATACTACCGGCGTCGATCTCGACGCCGCGCCGGGCGGCGACGACACGCCGCTGCTGTTCGGCGGAACCATGGTCGTGCGCGGCCAGGGGGTGGCCTGGGTCGCTCGCACCGGCGCGACGACGCGCTTCGGCAAGATCGGCGCATCCCTGGCGTCGATCGTGGTCGAGCCGACGCTGCTGCAGCGCTCCACCGGGCGCCTGGTCGCGCGGTTCGGCGTCTTTTCCCTGCTCGCCTGCGTTCTCGTCGTCCTCGCCTACGGCCTGATGCGTCGGGACTGGACCGGGGGCGGCCTGGCTGGAATCACGCTGGGGATTTCGCTGATCCCGGAAGAGTTCCCGATGGTCCTGGCGATCTTCCTCTCGCTCGGCGCCTGGCGGCTGGCGCAGCACAAGGTGCTGGTGCGCCGTCCCGCAGTGATCGAAACCCTGGGCGCCGCCACCCTGCTGTGCGTCGACAAGACGGGCACGCTCACGCAAAATCGCATGAGCGTGGCCGCGCTCTGGCGAGAGGGCCGGACCTGGTCGCCCGGCGACCCCGCGCCCCGAGAAGGCCTTGGCCGACTGCTGGACGTAGCGGCGCTGGGCTCGGCCGTTCGGCCGATCGATCCGATGGATCGGGCGGTGCGGGAGGCGGCGGAGGCGCAAGGGGCGCGATCGAGCAGCGCGGCGCCGCTGCGTTCCTATCCTCTGCGACCTGAACGTCTCGCCTTCATCCAGGTGTGGCCGGGCGAGGCGGGCGGCGTCCTGCTGGCGGCCAAGGGCTCGCCCGAAGCGGTCTCGCGCCTGTGCCGGCTCGGTGAAGCCGCGGACGGCGCAATGCACGCCGACGTGGCGGCGCTGGCCCAGAGAGGGTTGCGGGTGCTGGGCGTGGCTTCCGCCCGGACCGCGACCGACGAGGTCGATGATCCCGGCGACATCACGTTCACCTTCGAAGGCCTGGTCGCCTTCCAGGATCCGGTGCGCGACGATGTCCCGGTCGCCATCGCCGAGGCCCGCCATGCGGGCGTGAAGGTGGCGATGATCACGGGAGACTACCCGGCCACGGCGCTGGAGATCGCCCGCAGCGCCGGAATCGACACCTCGGGCGGCGTGCTGGCCGGCGACGAGATCGCCACGCTGGATCCCGACGCGCTGCGCCGTCGGGCGGCGCCCGTGCGGGTGTTCGCCCGAGTCACGCCCGAGCAGAAGCTTGCCCTGGTCGAGGCGTTCAAGGCTAACGGCGAGGTCGTGGCGATGACCGGCGACGGCGTCAACGACGCCCCCGCGCTAGAGGCGGCTCACATCGGCATCGCCATGGGCCGCCATGGCACGGACGTCGCGCGCGAAGCGTCGGACATCGTGCTGCTGGACGACCGGTTCGCCTCGATCGTGGGCGGCGTGCGGCTCGGACGTCGCATCTTCTCCAATCTCCGCAAGGCGCTCACCTACGTGATGGCGGTGCACGTGCCGATCGCGGGACTGGCGCTGCTGCCGATTCTGTTCGGGCTCCCGCCGATCCTCTTCCCCGCCCACGTCGTCGTGCTCGAGCTGGTGATCGACCCGGTCTGCTCCATCGTGTTCGAGGGCGAGCCCAGCGAACTCACCGCGATGGATCGGCCGCCGCGCCGGCGGGACGAGACGCCGTTCGGCGCGTGGCAGGTCGCGTTCGGCTCGCTGGAAGGCCTGCTGGTCCTGGCGCTGAGCTTTGCGTTCTACACCGAGGCGCTGGCGCTCGGCCTTGCCGCGCCCGCGGCGCGCGCGGCAAGTTTCATCACCCTTGTCATCGCCAATCTCGCCCTGGCCATCGCCAGTTCGGCGGAGCGCGGCGTCACAGTGCTGGACCGCAGGCACATCGTATTCTGGGGCATCGCCGCCGCGGCGACGACCTTGCTGGCGATCGCGGTCTACTCGCCGCTCGGCGACAGCCTGTTCAAGTTCTCGCCGCTCCCGCTTCCTATCGCAGCTTTTGCCGTGGCGATCGGCGTTGCTGTGGGCGCCGTGTCCTGGATCGGCCGCAGCGTCGTCGGACGACATCGGACGTGACCACCGACCGCTCGGCCGGTGGTGCCGCCTTGACGCGATCATCCTTAGGCGGCCCGCGGCCGCGGCGACGTGGGATTGACGTCGGTCAATGCCATCAGCGGCGCGTCCCCCCACCATCAAGACGCAAGGAGTTCCGCCGATGTCGTTCAAGTCCATCTTGGCCCATGTCGTCGAAGACCGGGGCTGTAGTTCGCGGCTTCGGATGACGGCTTCGGTCGCGCGCGTGCTCGGCGCGGAGGTGATCGGGCTGGGCGCGCAGGCGCCCTGGCCCTACGCCACCGGCGACGACCGCGGCGGCGAAGCCTACCAGAAGATCCTCGACGCCACGCGGCGCAGCATGGACGCCGCCGGCCAACTCTTCCGAGAGCGGCTGAACGATCCGGCGATCGCGTCGAGTTGGCGCACCGAGGTCGGCTACCCGGACGAAGTCGTCCCGCGGCACGCCCGCGCGGCCGACCTGATCCTCGCCTATCCGACGCGCGGCGACGTGGACCGGTCGGTCTACACGCCCCCTGACACCCTGGTGATGGAGGCGGGGCTGCCGGTACTCCTGCTGCCCGAGCGGGAAGCCGACTTCCGGGCGGAGCGGATTCTGCTGGGCTGGAAGAACACCCGTGAAGCGCGTCGGGCGATTTCGGTGACGCTTCCGCTGCTGAAGATGGCCCAAAGGGTGCTGGTCGCGGCCATCTGCGACGAGCGGGAGACCGAGACGGTCGAGCAGGAGCTTGCCGACGTCACCGGGCGCCTGGCCCGGCACGGTGTGAACGTCACGACTCTCGTGGAGATCGGCGCGCACGGCCCGGCCGGCGCCAACCTGCTGCGTATGGCCCAGACCGACAAGAGCGACTTGATTGTGACCGGCGGCTACGGCCACTCGCGGCTGCGCGAATGGGTCCTGGGCGGGGTGACGCGCGATCTGATCGCCGACGGCCAGCGCTACGTCCTGCTGAGCCGCTAGAATTCGAAGCGACCAGACCGAATTGGCCTCAGGCGTCGAACACGATCACGCTGCGGGCGATGGCGCCGGTCTTCATCTCGGCGAAGGCTTCGTTGATGTCCTCGAGCCGTATCCGGCGGGAGATCATCTCGTCGAGCTTGAGCTTGCCGGCGAGGTAGAAGTCGATGAAGCGCGGCATGTCGATCGGGAACCGGTTGGAGCCCATCGACGAGCCCTGGATGCGCTTCTCGCCCAGGAACGCCGCGCCCATCAGCGAGATCGACTGGCCGACCGGGATCATGCCGATGATGTTGGCCGTGCCGCCGCGGGCCAGCATGTTGAACGCCTGCTCGGCGGTCTTGGCCAGGCCGATCGCCTCGAAGCTGTGATGCACCCCGCCCCCGGTCAGCTCCATCACCTTGGCCACCGGGTCCTCCTGGCTGGCGTCGATGAAGTCGGTGGCGCCGAACTGGCGCACCAGGTTGTCCTTCGACGCCGCCGTGTCGATGGCGATGATCCGCCCGGCGCCGGCGATCGCTGCGCCGTTGATCGCCGCCAGTCCCACGCCGCCGCAGCCGATCACGGCGACGGTCTCACCAGGACGCACCTTCGAGGTGTGGATCACCGCGCCGACCCCAGTGGTGACGCCGCAACCGATCAGCGCCGCACGGTCGAGCGGCATGTCGGGGCGGATCGCCACGCACGCGTGCTCGTGCACCAGCATCTGCTCGGCGAACGACGACAGCTGCGCGAACTGGCCGATCGGCGCGCCGTCCTGGGTGAGGCGCGGCGACGACGGCGTGCGCACCTCCGGACTGCGGCAGAGCGACATGTGGCCGGTGAGGCAGTGTTCGCAGTGGCCGCAGAACACCGAGAGGCAGGTGATGACGTGGTCGCCCGGCCTTACCGAACGGACTTCCGAGCCCACCTGCTCGACGACGCCCGCGCTCTCGTGGCCGAGCACGATCGGCATCTGCGCGGTGTACTTGCCTTCGACGAAGTGCAGATCCGAGTGGCAGACGCCCGCCGCCGCGGTGCGGATAAGCACCTCGTGCGGGCCCGGTTTGCCGATCTGCAGCTGCTCGATGACCAGCGGCTTACCCACCTCGCGCAGCACCGCAGCCTTCATGACGCTTCCTCCAGGGTTGTTCTCGTTGGAACGCAGTCAATCAGCTAAGCGGCCCGGCGCAAAGCCGGTTGTCCACGCCGGCCGCTGGGGCCAGAATTCGCCGGCCGGACAACGGAGGCGGCGACGATGAACAAGCCCGTTGGAACGCTCGCCGCCGACTACGGGGCCGAGGAAGCGGCCATGCGGCGCTATTGCGCCGAGGGCGAGGCGCGCGCGCTGGCGCTGGGCAACCGCGGCCCGGTCCGGTTCACCGCCGCGGGCGACCTGCACCCGGACATCCGCGAGGCCTACAGCCGCTGCGGCTTCTACGTGTTCACCGGGGTGCTGGGCGCCGAGGAGCTCGCCGACGTCGAGGCCGACTTCCTCGAGATCCAGTCCAGGCTTCCGGCCCGGCGCGGCGATGCGATCGACGCGCAGGGCCGGCCGGCGCTCGGGGTCGGCCATCAGGGGCTGAACCTGGTCTGGGCCAGGCCGCTCAGCGATCCGGTCGGCGGCACCAAGGCCGCCCATGGCCGCTACCCGGTGAAGATGTTCGAGCCACAGGCGGCGGCGGACGCGCCGGACGAGGTGGTCTACCTGGTGCTGGGCTCGCTGCAGTTCTCCGAGGCGTGCCTGCGGGTCTACGGCCATCCCCAACTCCTGGCGGTCGCGGCCGCGATCAACGGCCCTGATTTCGTGCCGTTCAACGAGGCGCTGTGGATGAAAGGCCCCGGCCTGGGCGCCTCGGTCGCCTGGCACCAGGACGGCTGGACCCACTGGCAAAGCCCCGAGCTCGACGAAGGCTCGCACGGCTTCAACTTCATGGCCCAGCTCTACGGCTGCACGCCGGCAAACGGCCTCTGGGTCGTGCCGGGGTCGCACCGCGGCGGCAAGGCCGACATCGCCGCGATGGTCGCCGCCGCGGGGTCGGAGCGATTGCCGGACGCCGTCCCCCTGGTCTGCGCGCCCGGCGACGTCGCCATCACCAACCGCCAGGCGGTGCACGGCTCCTTCGCCAACACCAGCGCCGACTGGCGCGTCACCGTGAACTTCGGCTTCCATCGCCGGCGCTCGGTGCTGGGCGTCGCCGGCGGCGGCGTCCACAACGCGCCGGCCGTCTACGACGACGCGCGGATCGCCGAGCGCGCCCGCGTCATCGGCTGGGGCATCGACGCACGCCGGAAACGGTTCCCGGATGAAACGCCGTTCGCCTACGCCCCGCACGCTGGCGCGACGTTCCCCTGGGACGACAAGGCCCGGGCGGCGATCAAGGACTACAACCTGCTGGACTTGGGGATCTAAGAGGTCCTTCAGGTCCTCGTCTGCGGCGTGCGAGTGCTCTTCCCCTCGCCCAGCGAGGGGAAGTGTCGCTTGCGAGGCCCGAAAGGGCCGATGCGCGACGATGGGGAGACCGGCGGCGCAGGCAAGCGCACAATCTCAGACATCTCCCCTCCGGCGTGTCTCGCCCTGCGGGCTTGTCACACGCCACCTCCCCTCACTTCGCGAGGGGAGGAGCTCGACGTCCCTACTCGTTCGAGATGGTGATCTCCTTGTCGGTGATGAACTCGATCAGGGCGGGCTGGCCGCGCTCAGTCGCCTCGATCCCGCGCTTCAGGGCCGCGACGATGTCGGCCGGATCGACAACCCGCTCGCCGTAGCCGCCGAACGCCTTGGCCATGTCGGCGTAGTTGCCGGAGATGTCGGTTGAGCCGTACTTACGCTGCGAGATCGGCATGATCGGGATCTCGATCGCCATCGAGAAGTTGTTGAACAGGATCGAGAGGATCGGGATGCGCTCGCGCACCGCGGTCTCGAAGTCCATGCCGGTGAAGCCGATCGCGGCGTCGCCCCAGACGTTGATGCAGAGGTGATCGGGCCTGGCCAGCTTGGCGCCCATGGCGAAGCCGAGGCCCGAGCCCAGCTGGGTGGTCTTGCCCCAGCCGATGTAGGACAGCGGGGCGATCGAACGCCAGAACGGGGTCATCTGGTCGCGCGGGCTGCCGGCGTCGTGGGTGATGACGGTCTTCAGCGGATCGACCAGCCGGTTCAGCTCCCAGACCACGCGGTAAGGATTGATCGGCGCGTCGTTGTTCTGAAGCTTCGGCGCCCATTCGGCGAGCCAGGCCTCGCGCAACGAGGCGATGCGCGCCGGGATCTCGGCGCGAGACCGGGCCGGCGCCTTGTCTAGGTTGGCCATCGCCTGGCGCAGCGCCGCCAGGGTCAGCTTCGCATCGCCGATCAGGCCGTGCTGGGCGATGACGTCCTTGTTGAGATCCATCGGATCGAGCGTGGCGTGGATGATGGTCTTGCCGCGCGGCATCGGCACGCCGAAGCCGGTGAGCGCGAAGCTGCAGCCGACGCCGAGGATCACGTCGGCTTCGGCCAGGAAGGTCTTCACCGGCCGCGGATTGGCCCGCCCGCCGCTGCCCAGCGACAGCGGATGGTCCTCCGGAAAGGCGCTCTTGCCCTCGATCGAGGTGGTGACCGGGATGTTCCAGTCCTCGGCCAGAGCGCGCAGCTCGTCCCAGGCCCTGGCGTAGTGGACGCCCTGCCCGGCGTAGATCACCGGCCGCGCGGCCGCCGCCAGCACCCGCGCCGCGTCCGCGACCGCGTCGGGGTCCGGGCCGCTCTTCGCGCGGAAGCTCGGTGTGTGGACGAAGTCGTCGGGGACGTCCTCGCCGAACACGTCGACCGGCACCTCGATCAGCACCGGGCCCGGCCGGCCGTTGCGCAGCTGGAAGAACGCGCGCCGCAGCACCTCGGGCGCGGCGCGGCCCATGGTCAGCGGCTCGGCCCACTTGGTGATGCGCCGCATGTTCTCGACTGAGTTGAAGTTGGGATAGTAGTGCGCGAGCCGGCGCGGATAGCCCGCCGGGATCACCAGGATCGGCGAGGATTCGGAAAACGCCTGGGCGACGCCGCCGAACGCGTTCTCGGCGCCCGGCCCGTGCTGCATGCAGAAGACGCCGATCTTGTCGCCCGACGACATCCGCGAATAGGCGTCGGCCATGTGCAGGCCGGTACGTTCCTGGCGCACGATGACGGTGCGGATGTCCTCCTCCGCCGCCGCCTCGATCAGCGGATTGACCGGGTAGGCGAACAGCACATCGACGCCCTCGGCCTTCATCGCCTTGGCGATCGCTTGAACGACTTTCATGGCGTGTCTCCGCGAGCCGTGACCCTTGCCCCCTGGGGGAAAGCGGCGCGTCGTTGCGTAGCAACGCGTCGCCGATGGGAGGTGTCACCGCCGTCGCAGTTCCCCCATCGGCGGAGCGCGCTTCGCGCGGCTCGCCGCTTTGCCCCGCAAGCGGGGGAAGGGTCATTGGACCGCTCATCGGTTGGGGCCGCGGTTCATCGGGTAGGGCTGCCAGCGTTCGAGCGCGACGCGCGGCAGCACGGTGGGATTGACGCAGCTCATCGGCCAGCGGCCGCGCAGCACCAGCGCCACCTCGCGTCCGACCCGCCGCCGCGTCTCCGGCCGCATCCGCGTCGTGGCCGAGGCCACGTGCGGGCGTCACCAGCACGTTCTCCATCGTCAGCAGCGGGTTGTTGTTCGACGGCGGCTCGTCCTCCAGCACGTCCAGCCCGGCGCCGGCGATCGTCCCGCTGCTCAGCGCCTCGATCAGCGCCGCCTCGTCGATGATCGGGCCGCGGGCGGTGTTGACCACCACCGCCGTCGGCTTCATCCGCGCGCAGCGCCTTGGCGTCGATGGCGTGGAAGGTCTCGTCGTTCAGCGGCGCGTGGACCGAGAGGTAGTCGCTGCGCTCGAGCAGCTCGGCGAAGCCCACCGGCTCGACGCCGGCCGCGGTGATTTCCAGCTCGCTGACGTAAGGATCGTAGGCCAGCACCCTGAGGCCAAACGCCTGGGCGCGCCTCGCCGTGCAGCGCGCCACGTTGCCGAACGCGAAGAGGCCGAGGGTCTGGCCCAGCAGCCGGGGGACGCGCGAGAGGATCGGCCGGGCCTGGTACCACTCGCCGTCCCGCGCCATCCGCGCCATCTGGGTGGTGCGGCGGGCGACGTCCAGCAGCAGCATCATGGCGTGGTCGGCCACCTCCTCGATGAACACGTCCGGCACGTTGGTGACGACGATGCCCGCCGCCGTGGCCGCCTCGATGTCGACCATGTCGACCCCGACGCTGCCGACGCCGATGACGACGCAGCGCTTCAGGTTCTCGATCACCTGGCGGTCGATGCGCAGGCCCCACGAGGTGATGATGGCGTCGACGTCGGCGACGCCCGCGGCGAACTCGGCCGGCGTATCGGCGCGGATCTCGACCACGTCGGCCACCGGCGCCAGGCCCTCGAGCTCCAGCGCCCAGCGCTGCTCGACGGTCTGGTTCTGCGCCTGCTTCGGCAACTGGATGCCGACTTTCTTCCTGGTCATCGAAGCTTGCCCCGATCAGCGCGCCGGGCGGCGTTCATTGGCCCGCCTCTCACCATCCTCCAGGACCGCGCGTTTCGCCAGCTACCAGACGTCGACGAACGGCCGCCGTCTATGGCCGGTCGCGGCTGGAACCGGGCAGGACTTCAGACCCCGGACGATCCACGATCGCGTCTCGGCCGGATCGATCACGGCGTCGATCTCCACCACCGACGCGACCGACAGCGCCTTGCCGGCCTCGTACATGCGTCCGACCAGCTTCTCGAACAGGGCCTGGCGGCTGGTGGGGTCGGGCTCCGCTTCGAGCTCCTTGCGATAGCCAAGGCGCACCGCACCCTCCAGCCCCATCGGCCCGAACTCGGCGGTGGGCCAGGCCAGCGTCATCGCCGGCGCGGAGAAGTCGCCCGCCGCCATTGCCTGGGCGCCCAGCCCATAGCCCTTGCGGGTCACCACGGTGAAGAACGGCACGCTGAGGCTGGTGGCGGTGACGAACAGCCGCGAGCCTCGTCGCACGGCGGCGGTCGCCTCGCTCTGCGGCCCGACCATGAAGCCTGGGGTGTCGCAGAGCGACAGCACCGGCACGCCGAACGCGTCGCAGAGCTGCAGGAAGCGCGCGCCCTTCTCGGCGCCCTCGGAATCGATCGCGCCGCCGAGGTGGTGCGGATTATTGGCCATCACGCCGAGCGGCCGGCCTTCGATGCGCAGGAAGCCGGTGATCATGCCGGGACCGTAGCCGCCGCGCAGCTCGAGCCAGCTGTCGGAGTCGGCAAGGCCCTCGATCACCCTGCGCATGTCGTAGGCGCGCACCCGGTTCTCCGGGATCAGGTGGCGAAGGACTCGCTGGTCCGGACAGGTCCACTCCGGCAGCGGCCCTTGGAATACGCCCAGCAACCGCTTGGCCGCCTGCGTCGCCGCCGCTTCATCCTCGACCAGCAGGTCGAGCACGCCGTTGGCGTAGAGCACGTCCGACGGGCCGATCTCGTCCGGCGTGAACACGCCAAGCCCGCCCCCCTCGATCATGGCGGGACCGCCGAGGCCGATGTTGGAATAGCGGGTGGCGATGGTGATGTCGGCGCAGCCGAAGAACACCGCGTTGCCGGCGAAGCAGCGGCCGGAGTTGATCGCGATCCGCGGCGCCAGGCCCGACAGACGGGCGAAGGTGGTGAAGCTGGAGGTGTCGAGCGACGATGCGGAAAGCTGCGCGACATCGACGTCGCCGGGCCGGCCGCCGCCGCCCTCGGTGAACCAGACGATCGGCGCCTTCCAGTGCTCGGCGAACTCGAGGATGCGGTCGGTCTTTTTGTGATTGAAATGCCCTTGCGTGCCGGCCAGCACCGTGAAGTCGTAGGCAAGGCCGACGCAGCGGGCGCGCTCCTCGTCGAACACGCCGCCGTTCACCGCGCCGACGCCGACCACCAGGCCGTCCGCGGGCGTATTGAGCTTGAGGTCGTCGAGGTCGCGGCGCCGCCGCTGCGCCGCCAGCGCGAGCGCGCCGAACTCCTTGAAGCTGCCGTCGTCGAACAGGTCGCCCAGGTTCTCGCGCGCGGTCCGCTGCCCGGTCCGCCGCCTCCGGGCCACCGCCGCCGCGCGGTTCTCGTCGAGCGTCAGCGCGTGGGCGGCGAAGACTTCGTTGAGGTCCGATCTGATGTGTTCGACGTCGACCGCGTGCGTTTCGGCAGCCGCGTCCGCGTGCTCGCCCGGGTCGATGAAAAGCAGCGCCGCCGCGAGATCCACCGTCTGTCCGACCGCGACATCGATCCGGCGAACCTCGCCGGCGACCGGCGCGGCCACCAGATGCTGCATCTTCATCGCTTCGAGCACGGCGAGCGTCTCGCCCACCCGCACCGACTGGCCGACGCTTACCTCAACGCTCGCGACCGTTCCCCGCAGCGGCGCGACGGCGGCGATGGCGTCCGGCGGCGGCGCGAGGGATGGCGATGGCTGCGCGGAAGCGTGCGGCTCGACCCCGCGATTTGGCGCCGCCTCGGCCAGTTCGGTCGCCCGCGCAGCGAGCTCGCGCAGATGCGTCTCGACGAACGTGGTGGTGGCGTGGCCGCTGCGCACGTCTTCGCGTTCGAGCAAGGCGCGGAGCAGAGGGGTGTTGTTGTCGCAGCCGGCAATGCGGAACTCGGCCAGGGCGCGCGCAGCCTTCGCCATCGCCGCCGGGAGCTCCGGGCCGCGGCTGGAGACGATCACCTTGGCGATCAGGCTGTCGTAAGCCGGGCTCGGCCGATAGCCGAGATAGCCGCAGCCATCCACCCGGACCCCCGGGCCGGACGGAGGTTCGTAGCGGGTGAGGACATCGCCGGCGGCGTGCGCAGCCCCGTCCGGGTCCACGCCCTCCAGGTTGACGCGCAGCTGGACCGCGAAGCCCGGCCGCACGCCGCCGGTCAGGCCGAGTTCGGTCAGGCGCTCGCCGCCCGCGATGCGCAGCTGCAATTGCACCAGGTCCAGGCCCGTCACCTCCTCGGTCACGGTGTGTTCGACCTGCAGGCGCGGATTGGCCTCGATGAACCAGGCGCGCGTGGGGTCTTCGGCGTCGACCAGGAACTCGATGGTGGCCAGGCTGCGCAGCTGGACCGCGCGCGCCAGGCTGAGCGCCGACTGGGCCAGCTTCGCGCGGATTTCCGGGGCGAGATTTGGCGCTGGCGCGATCTCGATGATCTTCTGGCGCCGGCGCTGGATCGAGCAGTCCCGATCGCCCAACACGGCGACGTCGCGGCCATCGCCGATGACCTGGACCTCGACATGCCGCGCGTGATGAACCAGCCGCTCGGCGTAGAGGCGCGCATCGCCGAACGCGCTCTGCGCTTCTCGCCCGCACGCTTCGAAAGCGCCCGCCAGATCGTCTCCGGCTCCGACGCGGCGCATGCCCAGGCCGCCGCCGCCGCTCACGGACTTGATCATGATCGCGCTGTCGGGCCCGAGGCCTTCGCGGAACCGGGAGATCTCGTCGAGGCCGACGCCGCCCGGCAGCCCCTCGATCACCGCGATCCCGAGTTCTTCGGCGAGCCGCCTGGCTTCGCCCTTGTCCCCGAAGCGTCCAAGCGTCGCCGGCGAAGGTCCGATGAACGTCAGCCCCGCCTCGGCGCAGCGCGTGGCGAATGCAGCGCTCTCGCTGAGGAAGCCGTAGCCCGGGTGAACGGCGTCGCAGTGCGCGGCGGCGGCGATCCCCAGCAGCTGATCGATGTCGAGATAGGCGCCCGGCCCGCGGCCGCGCAGCGGGCGTGCTTCGTCAGCGGCCCGCCGGTGCAGCGCAAGCTCGTCGTCTTCGGCGAACACCGCGACGGAACTCAGCCGGCATTCCGCAACCGCGCGAGCGATGCGGATCGCGACCTCGCCCCGATTGGCGATCAGAACCTTCTTCACCCATCGCTCCCGTGCCGGACTTCTCCGCAACAGCATCACCTGTCGCGGCGGAAGACCAGACCGCCGTCCAGCTTCCGACCGTCAGACCGGCGTCAGGTGCGCGGTGGGGAACGGGTCGCCGTGCGCGAGGCCGGCGTAGACCGGGGCGAGGGCCTTGTCGTTGCCTTCCTGCGCGCCCCGCTCGTCGCGCGGGCGGCCGTCGAACACGACGTCGGGCCCGAGGAAACGCATGGAGATGGTCCGCCGGCGCAGGCCCGGCGCGGTGCCGGCGCCGCCGTGCAGCACGCCGAGGTGGAACACGATGACGTCGCCCGGTTCGACGTCCCAGGACGCAATGTCGAACGCCGCGCGGTCGGCCTGGATGTCAGGCAGCCGGGGCAGCGGCGAGTGCTTGTAGAGCGGCGCGGTGTCGTCGTGCGCGGCGAAGGCCGAGCCGTTGTAGAGCACGCCTTTGTGCGAGCCGCGGACGAACTCGAGGCAATGTTCCTTCGGCAGCGGGTCGAGGCTGATCCAGCAGGCGACGAGCTGGTCGCCCATCATCCGCAGGTACGATGTGTCCTGGTGCCACGGCGTGCGCCGCGAGGCGCCGCCCTCCTTCAGGAACAGCTGCTCGCCGATGTACCAGAGCCGATCAACGCTCCAGAGCGCGCGCATCGTCGTATCCAGGCCGATCTCGCGGACCAGGCCCGCGCAGCTGTTTCCGCGATCCTCGAAGAAGGTCGCCGTCTCGCCCGGATAAAACCGCACGGCCGTCGGCGAGGGGTGGGCGAGGCTCCACTCCACCGCCGCTTCCACCTTGCGCACGGACGCGGGACCGAGCGCGCCCTTCAGCATGACGACGCCGTCTCGCTTCAGCGCCTCGCCGGCGGCGGTCCAGTCGCGCGGGGGCAGTTGGTCCAGCGACAGACGTGCGGCGGTCTCGCTCACGTCGGCGATCTCCTTCGGGGTCACGCAGCGGCCGCCTTCGGCTCGCGCAGGATTTCCTTGAGCTTGCGGCGCGTGAAGGCGTGCAGCTGGCGGGTGTGCTCGAGCCGCAGGTAGTCGCGACCGCCGGCCGGCGTCAGCTTGTCGAAGCCGTCGTCGAGGCCGAGCATCTCACCGAGCCGGGGCGGGTTGCGGGCGATCAGGGACACGTCGGGCCGTTTCGGGTCGATCGAGCGCAGGAAGTTGCGGTTGAAGTGCGGATGCAGGGTGACGCGCTCGCCAGGCTCGGTGCGCGGGCCTTGCCAGTGCCAGACCCCTTGCGTGAAGAACACGACCGAGCCTTTCGGCATCTCGATCGGCACGCCTTCGTCGAGGCCCTCGCCAGGCCTCGGCGCCCGACGGCGGCGGTGGCTCTTCGGCACGATCCAGGTAGGACCGGACGCCACGGTCCAGTCTTCCAGAGCCCAGACCGCGACGCCGCTAAGGGCGTAATCCGGATAGGGCTCGGGAATGTCGGTGTAGTCGGTGTGGATGTCGATCTGGCCAGGCCCCGGACCCCGGAGCAGCGCACCGAGCGTCGCGACCTGGGCGCAGCGCCCAAGCGAGGCGTCGATCAAAGTCATCAAGAGCGGGTTCACGATCAGCCGCTCGAACGGCCGGCCGAGGTAGAGCCAGGAGTCCAGCAGGGCCTGATCCGGCGCCATCGCCGCGCGGGTCGCTTCGCGCAGTTCGTCGGCGAACTCGGGGGTGATGCCGCGCTCGAGCACCACGAAGCCCTGCTCGTCCATCTCGCGGATCTTGCCGGTCAGGCCGAGGCGCCGCGCGCGGTGTTCGAGGTCGGGGTTCTCGACCGTCCGCCGCGCCATGTGATCGTGGAACTGGCCGAGCAGTCCGCTGGCGGCGTCCGGCAGAGCGCCGCGGATGCGGAACGCGTCCTTGCCGGACATCTGCGCCGCCTCGCGCCACATCGCCTCGGCCCCGCCGGGCGCCGTCACGCCAACGAATTGCGCGAGGAAGAGCGCGGCCTGGTAGTCGGCTTCGACGGTGAGGTCCGCCGCGGGCTCGAAGCCGCGCGCGACGCTCGCCGTCTCGCCGTCGAACCGCAGCGTCCAGCTGGCGACGTCGCTCGGCAGCTTCAGGTGCGGCGCCGCCTCGGTGAACCGCTCGCTGACGGTGAACGGCTGGCCCGCGAGCTTGGCTTTCCGGGCCGGAACCACCTCGCGGCAGAACCGCTCGGCCTCCGCCAGCCATCGCTCGGACAGGAACTCGACGTGATGCGGCAGGGTGATCAGGTCGGACTGGGTGGGGCGATCAGCCATGGTTCGTCCTCCCGCCGACTTATGGCTGCGCCGGCGTGATCAGCGGCTCGAAGGCGCGGCGGGCGAACTTCCAGCCCGCCGCGGTGCGCTTGTAGGCGTCGTGGTAGGTCCCGACCATCGCCGGCGCGATCTTGGCCGGGGCGGCCGGACCGCCGTCCTTCCGTTCGCCGGCGAAGAGCGTGATGTAGGCCGTGCCAACCGCTTCGCTGTCGCTCAGCACGTCGATGCGGTGGTTGCTGAACGCGTGCACCGAGAGCGCCGCGGGGCCGCGGCCGGCGCCAACGGCGGCGCGGATGGCGGCTGGCCCGGTGTGAGTCTGGCCGAACAGAACCAGCTCGCCATCGTCGGCGAACAGCTGGCTCCACTCATCCATCCGACCGCCATCGGCGAAGAAGGAATAGTCGAGCGCCAGCCGCTCGCAGGCTTCCCGGATCTCGAGCCGCTGCAGCGCGGAAAGGGCGGTGGCGTCGGTCATGATGGGCGGCTTTCCTGGCTGGGTTGGGGCGATCACGCGGGCGTCGCCCGCGATTTCTGGGCGGGCGCAAGCGACGCCGGCGGCAGCGCGGCTTCGATCTCGGCGATCCGCGCCTGCAGCTTGGCGCGGCCAGCCGGACGGGCGACGCCGACGAGCAGGCGCGCAAGGCCGTAGCCAGTCTGCAGCTCCATCTCCTCGAGCGAGATCAAGTCCGCCACCCAGGCGCTGAAGGCGCCGCCGCCGAGCTGCAGCATGGCCATGCTGAGGAGGTCGGTGCGGGTGTCGGCCGCCAGGTCGCGCTCGCCGACCGCGCGATCGAACAGCCGGCGCCAGAAGGCCCGCCGCGGCCCCTGCACCGAGACCACCAGTTCCGGCTCGGCGCGCGGATTGCGGATCGTCATGCCGCGGTAGAAGCTCGGGTCGGCGCGGTAGAGGTCGGCGACGATCCTGAGCGCCTCGAACATCTCGTCGATCGCGCTCGCCGCGCCCGCGGCGGCCACCTTGGCGACGAAGGCCTCGAAGTCGCGGGCGTAGACCTGCTCCAGCACCGCGCCCTTGCTGCCGAACAGGTTGTAGATCGTCGCGGCGCTGACGTCGGCGCGCTCGGCGATCATCTTCACCGAGAGGTCGTCCGCCCCGACCTCGCGCAGCAGGTCGTAGGCGGCGTCGATGATTTCCGCGCGCCGCCGGTCCTTGTGACGCTCCCGGCGCGACGCCAGCCTGATTTCGTCCGCCATTCGAACCTCGTTCGACCCAGACCTAGCCCGCCGGCTCACTCATAGTGCAGTTCGAGTCCCTGGATGTCGCCGCGCTCGCGCCACTCGGCCAGCAGCGCGTTGAACGCGTTGATGCCCGGCGTGTAGGTCTGGCCGTTCAGGCCGCCTGAGCGTTCGCCGCCCTCGTTGTTGTAGTAGCCAGGCGTGCAGGCGTTCTGGAAATCGCGATTGAGGATCGCCACCGAGCGGATCACCTCCACCCAGGCTTCCTCCGCCTCCGCGGTGGGCTCGACCGCGATGGCGCCGCGGTCCTTGGTCTCTTTGATGATGTAGGCGATGTGCCGCGCCTGGTCGTCGAACATCGCGGTCATGTTCACCGAGAGGCCGTTCTGGCCGACGCCGATGTAGAACCAGTTCGGGAAGCCCCGGCTTGAATGGCCGTGCAGCGTGCGAAAGCCGTCCTTGTAGTAGTCGTAGAGCGAGAGCCCGCCGCGGCCGGTGATGTCGAAACCGACCCGCCGCCGCAGCCCTGTCGTGATCTCGAAGCCCGACGCGTAAATGATGCAGTCGACCGGATATTCGACGCCGTTGGCGACCACGCCGGTCTTGGTGATCCGCTCGACGCCTTGCGCCTCGCTGACGTCCACCAGGGTGACGTTCGGGCGATTGAAGGTGGGCAGATAGGCGTCGTTGAAGGTCGGGCGCTTGCAGAACTGCCGGTACCAGGGCTTCAGCGCCTCGGCGGTCGCCAGGTCCTCGACCGTGTCGTCGACCCGCTGCCGGATCTTGTTCATCTTCATCATGTCGGCGAGCTCGGCGCCTTCGAGCGGGTTCTTCCCCTGCTCCATCCCGGCCTTCGCGCCGGCCGCCAGCGTGCGGAAGATGTCGGTCCAGCCGTCGCTGACCAGATCGGTCTCGAACGGACGGCCCTCGATGATGTCGGCGAAGTTGTGCCGCCGCGCCCGCTGCCAGCCGGGTTCCAGCGTCTTGGCCCATTCGTAGTCGGTCGGCGCGTTGCCGCGCAGGTCGACGCTCGAGGGCGTGCGCTGGAAGACATAGAGCTGCTGGGCGTGCTTGCCGACAAAGGGCACGCACTGGATCGCCGTGGCGCCCGTGCCGATGATCGCCACCCGCTTGTCGGCCAGCTTGGTCAGCCCGCCGGTGGTGTCGCCGCCGGTGTAGGCGTAGTCCCAGCGGTTGGTGTGGAAGCTGTGGCCGCCAAAGTCCTCGATGCCCGGGATGCCGGGCAGCTTGGCGCGGCTGGCCGGCCCCAGCGCCATGATCACGAAGCGCGCGCGGATGTCATCGCCGCGGTTGGTGCTGACGCGCCAGCGCTTGATCCCCTCGTCCCAGCTGAGACCGTTCACCCGGGTCTGAAACAGCGCCTGGTCGTAGAGCTTGTAGGCGTGGCCGATCCGCTGCGAGTGCTCGAAGATCTCGCTCACGTAGGAGTACTTCTCCTTCGGAACGTACTTCAGCTCCTCCAGCAGCGGCAGATAGCAGTAGCTTTCGATGTCGCACTGCGCGCCGGGGTAGCGGTTCCAGTACCAGGTGCCGCCGAAATCGCCGCCCGCCTCGATGATGCGGAAATCGTCGAGCCCCGCCTCGCGCAGCCGGGCGCCGGCCAGGAGGCCGGAGAAGCCGCCGCCGATGACCGCGATCTCGATCTCGTCATTTAGCGGCGGACGGGTGAACGTCGGATCGGCGTAGGGGTCTTCCTCGGCGTAGTGGGCGAACTTGCCCGCGAGCTCGATGTACTGCGCCTCGCCGTCGGGCCGCAGGCGCTTGTCGCGCTCCTGGCGATACTTTTCGCGCAAGGCGTCCGGGTCGAAATCGATCACCGAATGCTCGACCGGCGTCCCGTCGTCCATACTGCCTCCCCTGTGCACAGGCCCGCGCCTTGCGCCATCAGGCGACACTGGAGCCTCGTGCAAATTTGGAACACGCACTAAGTTCGGAGTCAATTCCGGGCGCGGATCAAGCGCGCGATTGGCTTCTGCGAACCGCGCCTTCAGACGCTTCAAGCTGAGGCTGGTTGCGGTCAGACTGCCTCACACGCTTACCTCTCCGGGGAGCGCGGCCCGAACCTCGCGAAGTCCGCTGCGTCCGGTCAGAACCGGCGCTCGATCCTGAAGCCTGCCTGTCGCGGCGGACCTGCGTAGCGGAGGCCGACGTTGGTGGCGATGATGTAGTGCAGGTCGAGGGCGTTGGTGGCGTAGGCCGTGAGCTTCCAGTCCCGGTGGGCGAAGGCGATCTCGGCGTTCACCAGGTTGCGAGCCGGCAGGAACTCGCCGAAGTGCTGGAACGGCGTCGCCCACTGGCTGCCCGTGTAGGAATAGTCGATCCGCGGCGTCAGGGTGTCGTCGCCCGACAGCGCGATCGTGTACTGGGCGCCGATATTGGCGGTCCAGTCCGGCGCAAGCGGCAGAGGCCGGCCGCCTAGCGCGACCGGCGACGCCGTCGCCGGGTCGGTGATCGTCACCGAGCCCAGGCGGCTGTGCTCGTAGGAGATCCCACCATTGAGCGTAAGCGGGCCGAACACCGCCTGAGCCTCCGCCTCGACCCCGTAGGCCGCGGTCGTCCCACCGACATTCTGAATCTGGTTCGTCAGGGTCGGCGTGGTGAACTGCAGCTGGAAGTGGCGGTAGAGCGTGTAGTAGAGCCCCAGTTGCGCCCGCACGCGCCCGTCGAAGAACGTCGGCTTCCAGCCGGCCTCGAAGTCGGTCACCTCCTCGGGACCGAACGGCGTCGCCGGATCGGTGTTGATGCCGTTCTGCTTATGCCCCTCGGCGACGAAGGCGTAGAGCGTGTTGGTCTCGTTCGGCCGCCAGTTCAGAGCGACCTTGCCGGTCACGGCGTTGTCGTTCGTCGTGGCGTGATTGATTGTCCCCGGCGCCGGGACGCCTCCGAAGGTGAAGAAGTTGTTGTCGTCGAGCGTGAACGACGAGTGGGTGAAGCGGGCGCCGGCCTCGATCTGCAGCGTGGGCGTGATGTCGTAGCTGACCTGGCCGAACACCGCGTCGGTGGTCTTCGGCGTGTGGTAGATGATGTTGATGTCGAAGACGCCGGCCGGCAGGCCGATGTCAAAGCCGTTGCCTGGCGGCAGGTCGACCGTGTCGCTCTGGAAGTAGAGCCCGCCGACCCAGCGCAGCGGTCCCTTGTCGGGCGAGACCAAATTCACCTCTTCCGAATAGACCGCCTCCTGGCCGTAGTCGGAGAACGTGAGCGGCAGCGCCGCCGTGCCGTCGAGGTCGATGTTCTCATTGGTGATGCCGTACTGGTAGGACGTGACCGAGCGCAGCACGATGCCGCTGTCGAAGGTGTAGGCGGCGTTCAGTGTCAGGCCCCAGAACTTGTCGGTGCCGAAGTTGTTGGTGTTGTTGCTGATGTGGAACGGATCTGCCGGGTTGAGGATGACCGTGCCCGCGACCGGCCCCGGCACGATGGTCGGATCGGCCAGCGACCCGCCATGGTCGACGTAGTTGTAGTAGCCCTTCAGCGTCAGCTTGAAATGGTCGTTCGGCTGCCAGAGCAAGCCGAGCCGGAACGCGCCTTCGCGCAGCCGTCCCGGCGTACCGTGGAACGGCGCCGTCCACGGGCCGCTGACGTGGTAGAAGCTGTCGCGGGTCTCGCCAAAGCCGGCGAGGCGGATCGCCAGGGTGTCACTGAGCGGCGCGTTGACGTAACCCTGCAGCATCCCGTCGTTGTAGGTTCCATACTGGCCCTGGATGTCGCCGCTCATATGGCCGAGCTGCGGGTCGTTGGTGGTGATGAACACCGCGCCGCCGGTGGCGTTCTGTCCGGCGAACGTGCCCTGCGGTCCGCGCAGCACCTCGACGTTGGCGATGTCGTAGTAGGGGGCGTCCTGGAAGAAACCTGGGAACGACGCGACGCCGTCCCAGTATGTGACGACGCCCGACGGCGTCTGCACATTGGTCAAGTCCTTGCCGATGCCGCGGATGTTGAACAGGTTGCCCTGGCCGAAGTCCGTCACGGTCAGCGACGGGGTATGGAACTGCAGGTCGTCGAGGGTCTGGATGCCCTCCGACTGCAGCTGGGCGCCGGCGATGACACTGGCGGCCACCGGGGCGGTCTGCAGGTTGATGGTTCGCCGCTCGGCCGTGATTGTCAGCGGCGCGACGGTCGCCACCGCCTGGTCGCCCGCGGCGTCGGCCGCCCGCGCCGCGCCGCCCGCGGCGATCGCCAGAGCAAGCGTGCAGGCTGAAGCGTAGAATCGGCCGCGCCGCCGAATGCTCTGCATGTGTCCCCCCAAGGCTTCCGACCGGCTGGCGTCGAGGCCGAACCGGGCGCGCTGTCGTTCGCGCAGGACCGCGCGAACATGACGCTAGCATGTCAGACTCGCACAACACCGCTCATGGGTCAACGAATGTGTGCGCTAAAATGATCTAAATTGAAGGTAATTGATTGGAGTTCAGTGGGCCGTTCGGGAGACGTGCGTTACTCGGGACCGGCGCGCTCGAACCGCGCCTCCCAGCCGCCCCGGATCTCAGCGGGAGCGCCCACGAGCTTCACCGCAGGGGCGGCGGTCAGGCGAATGCGGCCGGGGTCCGGTCCCGTGGCCTGGGCGACGAACCCATCCCCGTCGCGAGCCAGGCGCACCTCGACGTCCCCCTGCGCCGTCGGAACGACGCCTTCGGCATGCTCGAGTCCGGCGAGGTCGGGCGCAACGCCGATCTCGGCAAATCCGGGCGACGCGGGATGGACGCCAAGCACGCGGCGCGAGAGCTGATATGTCGGCGACGCCGAGAACCCGTGGCAGAGGCTGGCGGTCGGGGCGAAGCTCTCCCAGAGCGTGGTCGCGCCGCGGGCCAGCATCGGGCCGAACCGCTCGCGCATCAGCCGCAGCGCCTCTGGCAGCCGCCCGCGCCGCCCCAGCGCCTCGTAGACGAAGTGGCTGTAGAAGGTGTTGGCCAGCACGACCCCCTCCTCCGGGTCCAGCGTCTCGCCGGTCGGCGCGATCGGCGGGCCGGCCGTGAACGTGAGCCGCGCGCTGTCGGTGATGCGATCCAGGGCGCTGGCGATGCGGGCGCCGTCGGGATCGCCCCAGAGGGCGATGGCGGCGTTGGCGTGCTGGGAAACGCGCAACTCCTGCTCTCCGGTCACTGGATCCACCACATCGACGTAGACGCCGCGCCGGGCGTCCCAGTGCCGTCGTTCGAGCGCCTGGGCGATCGCGGCGGCGCAGCCCGCGCACCGCTGCGCCTCGGCGTCCCAGCCTACGGCGCGGGCCAGCTCCGCCGCCGCACGGAAGGCGCCGGCGAGCTGGGCGTTGAGCGCCGCGGCCTCGCCATGGCGGCCGACGCCGGCCCAGTCCATGAAGTGCCAGTACGGCAGGTCGGCGATCAGCCCCGAGGGTCCGACCAGCCGCTCGAACCAGGCCAGCGCCTTCAGCACCGAGGGGAAGATCTGCCGCGCCGTTTCGCGATCGCCGGTGAAGCGCCAATGGTCGGCCGCGGCCAGCACCCACTGCAGGGTCCAGTCGGGAATCAAGAGGCCGTCGGTCCTGTGGTCGCCGGGCGCGAACATCTGGGTCAGGCCGTCGGGCCGCTGGCTCTCGGCGGCCTGGGCGAGGAACTTCGCGGTCAGAGGCGCGACCGACGGCCCGAACGCCGCCCAGCCGACCAGGTTCTCCACCGTCACGTCGCCCAGCCACTGCCGCTGCTCGCGGCTCGGGCAGTCCTCCCAGGCGTCGTGCATGCACTGGCGCAACGTGTAGGCGCCGGTCGACCACAGCTGGTCGAGCAACGGGTCGGACGACGCGAAGCGGCCGCGCTCCTCGACCGGATAGTTCCAGAGATTGGCGCCCAGGCCGCGGATGACGAGGCCGCCGGGCGCGCCCCGCACGGTCAGCTGCATCCAGCGGATCGCACACCACTCGAACCGTTCGAACACCTGGCGTCCGGCGCGCGCGGTCATGCGGCACAGATGCGTGTCGGCGCCCAGCCATGGCTTCGGCGTTGGCCGCGCATCGGCGGCGGGGCCGCCCGGCTCCCATTCGCCCGGCAGGCTCTCCGAGCAGGCAATCTCGACCACCTCGCCGCCCAGCGCCTCGAGGTCGATCCACGGGCGGCCGGTGACGATGCGGCCGAAGTCGAGCAGGACGGTCACGTCGCGGCCCGGCTCGGTGCGGACCACCGCCGCGCCGCCCTGCAGTGTCAGCAGATCGTCGGCCCGCCTCAGCGCGCCGTCCGGCAGCGGGGCGAACGGCTCCTGGTAGCAACGGCGATGGAACGGCAGTTCGGGGTCGGGGACCAGCCCGCGCGCCCAGACGACGCGCTGCGCCGGCTCCAGCCGCTCGGGCAGCATCGGGATGCCGCGCGGCAGCAGGGTCGGGAACGGGCGTACTTCCATGCCGCCGTAGGGCGCCTCCGGACCGCCGCCGCCGGCCAGCATCGGCGCGGCCGCGTCCCAGTCGCTGTCGTCGAACCCGGCGCCGGTCCAGCCTTGCGGAAACGCCCCGGCGTCGAAGTCTTCGATGAAGCCCAGCGAGTGGTTGGACTTGGGCGCATCCTGGCGCCAGGCATGGCTCTCGATGCAGCGCCAGTCGCGGTCGCTGCCCAGGGAAACGCGTCCGGCCCCGTCCTCGACCGCCCCTTCGCACCAGAGACCGCCGTCGCCGAAGGTGGGTTGCCACAGACCCTTGGTCGTCTCGTAGAAGGCGGTGTCGACACCGTAGGTGTGGACCAGCACGGCGATCACGTTGCGGCCAGTCTTCAGGTGACGCGCGAGGTCATAGCCGTCGTAGCGCTGGTAGACCGGACTGCAGCGCACCGGACCGCGACCGAGACGCTCGCCGTTCACGAACAGCAGGTAGCGGCCGTCGCAGGTGACCTTGAACGGCGCGGACGCCGGCGCGCCAGCGAGGTCGAACGCCTTGCGGAACAGGAACCAGCGGTTCTTCGCATTCACCCGCCCGTCCTGACCAAGGTAGTGCGCGCGCGCTCCGGCAGGATTGGCCTCCTGCTGCGGCGTCCACATGAACAGCGGACGGACCCGGTGAGTCACGTCGGCGACCTCCACTCAAGATCGCGCCGCCCCGCCCGGACGGCCGTGATCGGAGGTGCGCGGAGATGAGCGAAGTTGTCAAGCGGTCGCGCGGACCGGGAGCCCGGCAGCAGACGAAGGGAATCCGCCGTGGGCTACAGCGCGCCGCTAACGCCCTGGAGTTCCCAACCTCCTCGAAGGCGCTGACACGCGGCGAACCGATGAAATCACGCGCGGGATGGTCAGAGCTCTACGTCGTCGTCCCGGATACGGCCGCAACGATGCCGTCCATGAAGGTCGTGAAATCTGTGCCCGGGACGCGGTAGAAGGCCCAGGCTTCGCGGGCCGCCCGATCCTGCATCACCCTCTCCGCGCCGGTGCGCATCTGCAGGAAGAAGCCTTCGTCTATGAGGCCGAGGCGATGCTGGGAATAGGTGTCCTGCCAGCCGTAGATCATGGCGCCGATGATCGCGATGAACTGCCTCTGCTGGACCATCTCCGGCGTCGCCTCGCCCCCGGTCGTGACGATCCAGGCTCGGGCGATGTCCGCATCCGCCGAGGCCAGGAACACGTCGCGCAGCGCTGCGATCCGTCCCTGATGGATCAGCGCGCGGGTGTGCTTGGCGCTCTGGTGAGTCTGTAGCGCCAGGTAGATCAGGGAGGCGGTGACCGCGAGTCCGCTGACGGCGGTGCTGAGGGTGGCGACGTCCGAGAGTGTCATGGGTGCGTCATTTCGCTGGCGTCAGGTTCCGAATGTCGCCTTCGCTTTAGGCGATCGGGATCCGGTCCGCATGCCGCAGCACGCGCTTCCAGCCGTCCTCCTCACGCCGATAGATCGTGACCAGGCGAAGGTTCAGCGGCGTGGCCTCATCGCTGCCGGCCCGCCGAATCTGGGCGCGTTCGTAGCCCAGGGTGAACCCCAGGTCGGGCGTCACCACCCGCGTCAGTTCCTCGAACTCAATGGAGGCTTCCCCGGCCCAGCTCATGGCGACGGCCCACGCCTCGCGCCTGATGTTCGCCCATCCGATGATCGGCGGGCCTAGCGGATTGGCCAACGTGACGTCGTCCAGGCGCGACCATATGCTGCCCATGCGCCGGAACTCCGCGGGCGGCAGGGTCGCGAGCCGGGGCATCATCCGCTGCACCTGAGCGTAAACTGCGACCGCCGCTGTGTCGAAATCGGGGGTCGGGATGGTCTCGTCCGCTGTGGGGTGGTCCAGGGGCGGCATGCCGGCCACGCCCGAGCGGTCAGGGCTGCGACCATCCGTTCCGTTCCGGTCGGCGAAGCGGAGCACGAGCCTCCACCCGTCCTCCTCGCGCCTGAAGACGGTCGTCACCCGAAGCGCCAGGGACGTGGCCTCATCGCTGCCGACCCGTCGGACCCGGCCGCGCTCGAAGCCCAGGACATAGCCGAGGTCCGGGGTCACGACCCGCACCACCTCCTCGAATTCGAAGGCCTCCACGCCGCCGGTGAAGCCGGCGGCGACGCGCGCGGTCTCCTCGGCGATTGCGTCGTGGCCGACGATGGGCGGAGCCAGCGGGTTGGACAGCGCCGCGTCGCCGCGTGGCGAATATTGCCACTGCGAGGGTCCAGGGTCACCGCGCGCCATCGCGCGGAGTGCCTCATGGCTGGCCTCGAAGGCCGCATCGAAGGTTTGTGGGTGCATAGAGTCCTCGGACATTGTTTGGCTACTTGACTGGGGGCGCCTCCGCCGCCGTCAGGCCGATCGCCTCAGAACACCCTGGCCGAACGCGCGCAGCGAGGCGGCGGGCGGCGACGTTCGGGGAGCGGGTGGCGATCCGTGCTCACCGCAGGTGTTCAGGCAGTTCGACCCAGGGGCCGAGGCCGTCGAGGTTTTCCGGTAAGGCGCGCAGGCGTTCGACCAGGCCGAGGGCGCTGAAGCTCTCGCCGAAGTTGGCGAGCGCCTTCCTCCACCACATGCGCTGGCGGATTTCTTCCGGCGGCAAGTCCGCCTCGGTGGCGCCCTGGCCGCCCAACTCGACGCGCATGCCCAGATCGTTGTTGAAGGCGCCGGCCTGGGCGATGGGCGCGCCGTAGGCGACGAAGTAGATGAACTGCAGCGTCGACATCATCCGGTACTCGTCGGCGAACTGCTCGAACGTGTAGTCGGGGTAGCGCCGGGTCCTGGCCATGAACTGCTCGTAGAAGGCGCGCTGGATCTTCGCCTGGCTCTCGGCCGCGTAGACGTCCGGCAACACCGAGCCGGACGTCATCAGATCGGCGAGGTCGGTAGGAACTGGCCCGCGGAACATCAGCTGGTAATCGATGCACAGCCATCCGTGCGGGTAGTCCGGCGAGTTCTCGCAGAAGAATATGTTGTCGCCCCGCAGATCGCCGTGCGCGAGGGTGCAGGTGGCGCCGTTCTCCGGCCGGGCCGCTTCGAAGAAGCCGTCCAGCCGCGTGGTCATCATGCGGCAGAAGTCAGGCACGCCGAACCGCTGGGGCCACGTCTCGCCGCTGAGCAGCGACGTGTCGCTCCTGGCGCTCATCCAGTCCCACAGCGGCGCGGCGCCCGGCATGACGGCCTTGAAACCGGCGATGTTCTCCGGCGCGGTCCAGAAGCCGACCCCGATGTCGGCGAGCTCGGCGGCTTTGTCCCCCTGATCGGCGCCTTCCCAGGCGATGGCGACATCGACGAGGCCCGGAATCATCCGCATCACCTCGTCGAACGTCAGTTCGTTCTCGTGCGCCTTGTGTTCGGCGTAGGCGTTCGCATCCTCCATGATCAGGACGAAGCGATGCTCATCCGCGTCGTAAGCGGCCAGATGCGTTGTCGGGCGCGGGTAGAACCGGTCCTTGGCGACCTGGTAACCTTTGATATCCTTGATGAACATCCCGGCGATGCTGTCTTTTGGGGCAAGCTCCAGGGACGGCCAGGCCTTGGCGACGAACTGCGTCGGCGCGTCGGTTGGGTGGCGGTAGGCGCAGCGCACCTTCTTGATCGACGAGAAGTAGCCGGCGGTCATGCCGACCCCGGCCTCGACCTGCGAGACAACCTCGTTGGCCTGCGAAATGGCGCCGCTTCGCCGCAGCACTCGGGTCATGAAGGCCGCGTCGATGTCGTCGAGCCCACGCGGCAGGGGTTGAAGCTCGGTCAATACGGCCCTCTCGGTCATCGGGTCGGCTTTTCTGGCGGTGGACGCGGCCTGCTCCGGGGTGCGGAACGGGGGCCCACGGCCGCCTGCGGAGCGAGGCATGCCCCGTCAGCGGCGTGGACCCGCCGTCCGGTCTGCCGGGTCAGACGGCCAGTTCGTTGAGGACCGAGTTCGACACCAGCTCCGCCGACGGATTGGCCAGCGCCGCGCCCCAGAAGGCGACCCACTCGTTGTCGGTGGACATCTTCTCGCCGAAGGCGCCGAAGGCGGCGAAGCTGGGATGCTCGATGGCGTAGCTCACCGCCATCGGCACGCCGCCGAACTGGGTGGCCCGCACCCTCACTTTGCCGCCCAGGCGCTCGTGGATCTTCTTGGCGGTGGCCACATTGGCCATGAACTCCTGCATCTTGCCATTGTGCGGCCGCCAAACGGCGACGTTCAGAACTGCAGCCATTTCTCTTCTCCTGATTGTTTGGATGGTGGGCGAGCGCGCCGCGCTCAGACGGCGAGCTCGACGGACACGGCGTGGCTGACAAGCTCGGCCAGCGGGTTGGCCTGCGCGGCGGCTATCAGGGCCAGCCATTCGGAGTCGCCGGCAAGCTTCTCGCCGAAGGTCCCGAAGGCCGTCCAGCTGTCGTGCTCGATGGCGTACATCAGCGCGGACGGCGCGCCGCCGAACTGGGTGGTGACCACGCGCACGCGGCCGCCCAGGCGTTCGTGGATCTTCTTGGCGACGCCGACGCCGGCGACGAAGTCCTGCGTCTTGCCGTCGTGAGGACGCCAGGTCGCTAAGCTCATAACCTTTGGCATGTTTCTCTCCTTTGATTTCGTGGAGGTTGTTTGGTGTTCCGCCAGTCAGACCGGAATCCAGAAGGCGGTGTCGACGCTGAGAGGGTCGAACAGGCTGGCGTCGGCAGCCTTCTGCACCATCGCCCCGTAGTCCTCGTCGGCGCCGAGAATGGCCTGGGCTCGCTCGAACGACGGAAAGTCCTGGTATTGGCAGATCCAGATGATCTCCTGCGGGCCGCCGAGCCGCGCCGACACATTCACCGTCACGCCGGTCTTCGAGCGGACGAGGGTGGCCAGTTGGTTCGCCCAGGCAGCGGCCCGGCTTGGGGCGCCGGTGATTTGGACGGTGATGGCGTAGGTCAGCATCTCCGAGCCTCGTTGGGTCCGGACGCGCCCTGGTCTAGTTTGACTTCGGGGTGTCAGGAGGGGCTGCTACGCACGGGGCGTTGCGGCGACGAACAGGCGCTTCGCAAGGCCTGCGCAACAGGGCCGATATCCGATGATTATCCGATGATTGGCGATTGATGGCCGACGTTCCGCCGATCGATCTGGCGCGCGAAGCCGACTTCGTCCTGGGCGGACTCGAAGTGCGGCCGCGGTCGCACGAACTGGTCGCCGGCGGCAAGGCCGAAGTCCTGGAGCCCCGGATCATGCAGGTGCTGGTGGCGCTGGCGCGGCGGCGGGGCCAGGTGGTCACCCGCGATGAGCTGACGTGGTCCTGCTGGGGCGGCCGCATCGTCGGCGAGGACGCCATCTACCGTTGCATCCAGGCCATCCGCCAACGCGCCCAGGCGCACGGCGGCTTCGCCGTCGCCACCGTTTCGCGGGTGGGATATCGGCTGGACGAATCCGCGTTGCCCTTCGCCAAGCCGGCCCTGCCGACCCTGGCCGTGCTCGCCTTCGACAACCTCTCGGGCGATCCCGGCATGGTCTGGTTCTCGGACGGGCTCTCGGTGGAGATCCTGCAGACCGTCACCACCAGCGCCGAGCTGCGGGTCATCGGACACGGCTCCAGCTTTCAGTTCCGCGGCGCCGACAAGGCCGCCCGAAAGGTCGGCGCTGCCCTGGGCGCGACCCACGTCCTCGACGGCGCGGTGCGTCGCGCGGGATCGCGGGTGCGGATATCCGCCCACCTGGTCGAGTGCGCGTTCGGGGTCAGCCTGTGGTCCCAGACCTTCGAGCGCGACCTCTCCGACGTTTTCGCCCTGCAGGACGAGATCGCCGCCGCCGTGGCCGAAGCGCTCAAGCTGGCCTTCGCGCCGACAAGGACCGCAAAGGCGATCGATCCGGAGGTCTACGAGCTCTACCTGCGCGCGCTCGATCCGCTCGGCGGCTTCGCGGGCTCGCTGGATGAACGGTTGCACCTGCGGGCGATCGCCCTGCTGGAGCAGGCCACCGCCCGCGCACCCCATTTCGCCCGCGCCTGGGCGGAGCTGGCGATGCGGCGGGCTGTCTGCCTGCGCCGCTTCGGCCCCGCTCATTTCCCCGGCCTGAACTCGGGCCCTCGCCACCGAGGCGGCGCACGAGGCGTTGCGGCTCGACCCGAGCCTGGGCGTGGCGCATCAGGCCTTGAGCCACCTGGCGCCGTTCGGCCGCTATCGCGACCGTGAGGCTCTGCACGAGCGAGCGCTCGCCGCGTCGCCGAGGGATCCGGTGGTGCTGAGCCAGGCAGGGCAGTTCTGCGCCGAGGTCGGTCGCCTGCGCGAAACGCTGGACTACGCGCGCCGCGCGGTGGCGCTGGACCCGCTCTACTGGCCGGCCGCACAATGGTACGCGGGACTGCTGGACGCGATGGGCCGGCACACCGAAACGCCGCCGCTGTGGGACGCCTATCTGCAGCGTTGGCCGGACGTGGAGGCCCTGGTCGGCGAGGCCCTGGCCGGCGCAGCCAACTCAGGGGATTGGGACCGGTTCGAGGCCCTGGTCGACGCCAGCCGCCAACGCGGTTTCGACAGCCCCCAACTCCGGGGTTTCGTCAGCTACCAGCGCAACCGGCGCATCCAAAGCCCCGACTACCTGGCGGCCCATCGCGCCCGCATGCTGGCGAGCCTGGAGCGCAATGGCCGCGTCTCGCTGCGGGATCTCGTCGGCCTGCACGGCCTGGGCCGCACCGACGAGGCCTTCGACTTCGTCGAGCGGGCGTCGTTCGCGAACTGGTTCGACCCGGACGTCAGGGCGGCGGCGGAGGTCTGGGCGCCCGGGATCATATTCATTTCCTCGAACTCGGGCATGATTGAAGACCCCCGCTTCGCTCGTCTCTGCGCCAAGCTAGGCCTCGTCGACTATTGGGTCGCCACCGGCCGCTGGCCCGACTGCGCCGATGAGGGTGTGTTGCCCTACGACTTCAAGGCCGAAGCGCGGCGGCTGGCGGCGACCTAGCGGCGCTAACGTATGTCCGCTGCAAGGGGGGAAACCTGCCGTTTGACGCTAGCCCATTGCAGGCGATCATTGGCGGATGAACCGGATAGGTCCCCAACTCGGGCGCCGACCTTGCGACCGAGTTCGGCAAACATCGCGAATTTGTGTTTATGCGCCCCAGCTCCCTGCAGGGTGCACAGAACTGACAATTGATTCGACAAACGTCACAGGCGCGTGCCGTATGGTTCATCATCGGCAATTACTTCTTGGGCGCCGATGGCTGAGAGACGCTTCTCGTCCGCTCCCGCCTGGAATGCAGGAGCACTCGAATGAGAATATTCAGCCTGTACATTCACAGTAGCAAATCCGCGACGCCGACATTGGCGTTCGAAATCGCAAGCGACGAAAAGACTGTTCAGACAATGGTCGAGCGCGCCTTGGCTGAGTCGCGCGACGGTCTTCTCGCCGAGGTGCGTGAGGAGGACCGGCTTCTCTTCACGCTAGATCGGGATGGCGGTTTGTTCCGCAGCCCCCACGTCGAGCGCCAGCTGCGCGACGTCGCATAGCCCAATCACGATGGCCCACGGCATCTACAGAGAATGCGGTAGCGGCGGCGCCGGGAACAGTGCGCTCGTTCAGTATGACCACGACCGCTTTGACGTTCCCGAAGGCCTCTACCGCAATCAGCGCTACTTACCGCCTTTTGAAGACCTGCCTCTGAGAGCGGACTACGAGACGTCGCCCAGCGGATCTCGCGGCTGCCGGCGAAGGGGTGAAAGACGGGTTGAGACCGATACCCGGCCGTGCGCCCAACGTCCGTGCGTGGACGCGCCCCCACGGATGCAAGAGGGCCGGGTCCATCCCGCTTTGGAGCGCTCGAGGCGCGCGGACGTTTCCCCGGTTTTGCAGGCCCCGTCTCACTGACGTTGCGCCCGCCCGTCCGATCAGGGCTGCGCGACGATCACCTCGATCTGATGCGCGCGCAGCATCGCGAGCTCGTCCTGGGTGACGCCCCAGTCGGTGACGACGGCGTCGATCGCGTCGAGGTCGCAGACCTGGAAGCTGGCCGAGGCGCGGAACTTGGATGAGTTCGGCCAGCACGATCAGCTGGTCGGCCTTGCTCATCAGCTTCTGCTCGGCCTGGATCAGCACCACGTCGGCCTGCATCAGGCCGCGCGGGCCGACGGCGGCCGCCCCCATGAACAGCTTCGCCGCGTGATAGCGGTTGGCGCCGTCGTCCTCGAACGGCGAGAGGATGATGTTCTGTTCACGGAAGATCCCGCCGCCGGGCACGGAAATCCGGGTGCCGGACTGGGGCAGCAGCTCGCCGACGATGTGCAGCGAGTTGGTCAGCACCTGCAACTCCAGCGCCGCGAGGTGCGAGCACATCTGGAACGTGGTGGTGCCGCCGTCGATGATCACCGCCTCGCCCGGCTGGCAGAGCGCCGCGGCGGCGCGGCCGATCGCCGCCTTCTCCGCTGCATGCTTGTGGCGGTTGAGCTCGAACGGCGCGCCGACCAGTCGCTCGGCCGCCGCGTGCCCGGCGGTCAGGCGCGCCCCGCCGCGCACGCGGGCGATCGCGCCCTGGGTCTCCAGCCGGTCCAGGTCGCGGCGAATGGTGGCGGACGAGGCTTCGAGCCGCTGGCACAGCTGCTTGAACGAGACGAAGCCCTGGCTCTGCAGCAGCCGCAGGATCTCGCCGTCTCGCTCAGTCGCGTGCATGCAGTGCGCCCTCGACTCGTCCCGGCCGCACGCTAGCACAGCCCATCACGTCCGCCGGAACCGCGATCAGACGATGCCCGCCGCGTTCGACGCGGCGCGGCGGGTCTGCGCCTTGCGCGCGCGCCAGTTGGACGTGCGGTAGCAGGCGATCGGATCGATCGCCCCGCCCAGCTCCAGCCGCGCCATGGCGAGCACCGGCGACATGTCGGTCTCGTAGGCGCGCCGCAGCTCGAGCACCGCCATCATCACGTCGTTGCCGTCCTGGCGCGCCGCCAGGGCGTCGCGGTCGACGCTCAGCGCCCGCGCATAGGAGCCGGCGATCGACGCCGCCGAGGCCAGCAGGCTTTCGATCGGGTCGGTGATGTTGTGCGACTGGTCGATCATATAGGCGGGCCGAAAGCCGGGCCGGGCCGCGGCCTCGACCAGCTCGTTGAAGATCAGGAACAGCTGGTGCGGATTGATCGAGCCGGTGTCGAGGTCGTCGTCGCCGTACTTGGAGTCGTTGAAGTGGAAGCCGCCGAGTTTCCCGAACCGCGCCAGGCGCGCGACGATCTGTTCGATGTTGGTGCTCGGCGCGTGGTGGCCGAGGTCGACCAGGCACTGCGCCTTCTCGCCGAGCTGCTGGGCGGCGATCAGGTTAGAGCCCCAGTCGGAGACGACGGTGGAATAGAACGCCGGCTCGTAGAGCTTGTGCTCGATGAAGAGGCGCCAGTCCGTCGGCAGCGCGGCGTAGATCTGCGCCATCGAGTCCAGGTAGCGGTCGAACGCCGCGGACTGGTTCATCTGGCCGGGGAAGTTCGCCCCATCGGCGATCCAGACCGTGATCGCCTTCGAGCCCAGGACGACGCCGCGCTCGATGCAGTCGACGTTGTGGGCGATCGCCTGCTCGCGGACCGCCCGGTCGGTGTGGGTGAGCGAGCCGTACTTGTAGGACGCCGCCTGTCCTGGCTGGTCCTGGAAGGTGTTGGAGTTCACCGCATCGAAGCCGAGCCCGAGGTCCCTCGCCTCCTCGCGCAGCGCGACCGGATCGTCCACCCGATCCCAGGGGAAGTGCGGCGAGACGGTGGGCGTCAGCCGGCCCAGTTGCTGCACCACGGCCGCATCTTCGAGCTTCTCGTGCAGATCGGTCGGCTCGCCGGCCAGCGGGAACTTGGCGAAGCGGGTGCCGCCGATGCCGAGGCCCCAGGTGGGCACAGCGACGGCGAACGCCTTGACCGCGTCCTTCAGCGTGTCGATGGCGACGCCGCGCCGCGCCAGCGAGCGGCCGAGGGCGGCGTAGTCTTCGTCGAGCGCGCCTCTTGCGGCCCGGTTCTCGGTTTCGATCAGATCGTCTGGCAGCGGGAGGGACATGGGCGCCTACCTGGTGAAGGCCTGGGCGTTGCCGGCGTCGACGTTGAGGATGTTGCCGGTCGACTTGGACGACTTGTCGGAGACGAAGAAGGCGATCGCCTCGGCCACGTCCTCGGGCAGCACTTCGCGCTTCAGCAGGCTGCGCTCGCGGTAGTGCGCCTCCAGCTCGGCCCCCGGCTCGACGCCATGCGCCTCGGCCCGCTCGCGCCGCCAATTGCCGCTCCAGATCCGCGAGCCGCGGATGACCGCGTCCGGATTGACCACGTTGACGCGGATGCCAAACGGCGCGCCCTCGAGGGCGAGGCAGCGGGCCAGGTGCAGGGCGGCAGCCTTGGCCGAGGCGTAGGCGGCGGCGTTCGGCGTCGCGGCGAGCGCGTTCTTCGAGCCCACGAACACGATGGCCCCGCCCGAAGCGCGCAGCAGCGGGAACGCCGCGCGGGCGGCGAGGAAGTAGCCGTCGGCCAGGACGCTGTGATTGCGCCGCCATTCCTCCAGCGTGGTGTCCTCGATCGCGGCCGAGGATGCGAGGCCGGCGTTGGCGACCAGGATGTCGAGCCCGCCGTACTCGCGCGCCAGCGCCGCGAAGCCCGCCGCGACCGACGCCTCGGAAGTCACGTCCATGTGCGCCTGGCGCAGGTTGTCGGCGCCGAACTCGGCCTGCAGCTCGCCCAGCGCCTCGGTCAGCGCCGCGCCATCGACGTCGGCCAGCATCACGCAGGCGCCGTCGGCGGCCAGGCGTCGCGCGGCGGCGCGGCCGATGCCGCCGGCCCCCCCAGTGATCAGCGCCACCTTGCCCTGCAACGGCGGCGCCGGCGGCGCGCGCCGCAGCTTGGCCTCCTCGAGCGCCCAGTACTCGACGCGGAACACCTCCGCCTCGTCCAGCCCGACGTAGCCGCCCAGCGCCTCGGCGCCTCGCATCACGTTGATGGCGTTGCGGTAGAACTCGCTGGCGATCCGGGCGGCTATCTTGTCCTTGGCGAGGGCGAACAGGCCGACGCCGGGCGCCAGCACGATCACCGGATTGGCGTCGCGCACAGGTGGTGTTTCAGCCGTGCGATGGCGCTCATGGTAGGCCTGGTAGCCGCGGCGATAGTCGTCGAACGCCCCGCCGAGGTAGGCGTCGTCATCGAGCCGGCCCGCGTCCAGCAAGAGCGGCCGCGCCTTGGTGCGCAGGAAGTGGTCCGGGCAGGACGTGCCAAGCGCCGCGAGCCGCGCGGCGTCGGCGCCGCCGACGAATTCCAGCACCTCCGGCGCATCGTCGAAGTGCAGCACCTTGTCGCCGCCCGCGGCCGCGCGCAGCCTCGGCGCAAGGCGGCCCGCGAGGCTCGCCCGCGCCCCCGCGCCCTCGGCCGCGACCACCGCGCCGCCGAACGCCGGGCGCCCCGCCAGCAGGGCGTTGAGGTGCGCCGCCGCGCGCGAAATCAGCTCGAGCGTGTTCTCATAGCAGGCCTTGGCGCTCTCGCCCCAGGCGATCAGTCCATGCCCGGCCAGCACCACGCCGCGCAGGGGAGCGCTGGCCGACAGCGCGCGCAGCTGGACGGCGAGCTCGAAGCCCGGCCGCCGCCAAGGCAGCCATCCGACCTCCGTTCCGAAGATCGACCGCGTCGCGCCTGCGCCGTCCTTCGCGCAGGCCAGGGCGATGACGGCGTCCGGATGGACGTGGTCGATGTGGCGGTAAGGCAATGCGGCATGCAGCGGCGTGTCGATAGAGGCGGCCCGGCCGCCAGGGCCGAACGCGCAATGTGCCAGCAACCCCACCATATCGTCCTCGGCTTCGGGACCCGGGTAGCGCGACTCCAGCGCGCGCAGGCGGCTCAGGTCCAGGACGGAAAAGCCGTCCAAACCCATCGACCCGAGGTCGCCGCCCGATCCCTTCACCCATAGGGTCTCGACCGAGGCCCCCGTCACCGGATCGCGCGCGTCGATCTTGGCCGAGGTGTTGCCGCCGCCGAAGTTGGTGATCGCCAGGTCCGCGCCCAGCAGGTTGGAGCGGTAGAGCAGAAGCTCGGCGTCCGACTTGCCGGCGGCCTCGGCGTCGGACCATCTGGAAGTGGGAACGGCAAGCGGCGATGCGGCAGTGATACGTTCGGCGCCGTCCATACCTCGCTCCAGAAGCCGTACCCCTCTAACACCGCACGTTGTCTGAAACAATCAGTTTGGATAAGTTTCGATCAATTCCAATCATGAGCGCCCTTTGAACGCGGTCGCGGTCCTCGATGTCGGCAAGACGCACGCCAAGCTCTCGCTGTTCGGCGAAGATGGCGCGCAACTTGGTCGGACGGAACGGGCGAATGCGACGATCGTTCGGGACGGCGTCTCGCAACTGGACCTTGCCGGCCTCGCCGCGTGGCTGAAGGCGGCCCTCGCCGACGCCGCCAGGCGCGCGGAGATTGGCGCGATCGTACCGGTCGCCCACGGCGCCGCGGCGGTGCTGCTGGACGGCGAAACGCCGCTGGCCGCACTCGATTACGAGGCCGAGCCGCCGCCTGCGCTGGCGGCCGCCTACGAGGCCGAGCGCGATCCGTTCGATGCGACGCTCTCGCCGCGGCTGGCGGCCGGGCTGAACCTCGGGCTGCAACTCTATTGGCTCGAGCGCCTGCACCCGGATGTCTGGCCCGGGCGTGGGCGCGCGTTGCTCTGGCCACAGTTCTGGGCCTGGTTTCTCTGCGGCGAGGCGGCCAGCGAGTTGACCAGCCTCGGCTGCCACTCGGATCTCTGGCGCCCGGCGCAGGCCTGCTGGTCGGACCTGGCGCTGCGACGGCGCTGGGCGCAGCGGATGGGCGCGCTGCACCCCGCCGGCGAGGTGCTGGGCGAGGTGCGCCCGTCGCTTGCCCGCGAGCTGGGCTTGAACCCGCGCCTGAGGGTCTATTGCGGACTGCATGACAGCAACGCCGCGCTGGTCGCCGCCGGATCATGCCCGGAGCTTGGCGCGCGCTTCAGCGTGCTCTCCACCGGCACGTGGTTCGTCGCGATGCGGGTCGGCGCGGGCGAACCGGTCCGCTACGATCCGGCGCGGGACATGCTGGCCAACGTCGACATCTCTGGCCGGCCGACGCCAACCGCCCGCTTCATGGGCGGACGCGACTACGAACGCTGGATGGGGGACGCGCTCGGCGCCGCGCCGGACATCGACCTGATGCGGACCGCGGCGGCGCTGGGCGAGAGCGCGACCGCCGCCGACCCGCGCCTGCGGGCGACCCGCGCCGCACAGGAACTTGCGAACCGGGCGCTCGACGCGCTGACGCTGATCTCCGCTCACGGACCGGTTCTGGTGGAAGGCCGCTTCGCCGCCGACCCGGTCTTCACAGCGACCCTGGCGCGCCGCCTCGCCCCGGCGCCGCTGTTCGTGGCCGAGGCCCACGACGCAGTCAGCCTGGGCGCGCTGGAACTGGCTCTGCCGAGGGTGGCCCGCCGGCCGCTGCTTCGGATCGCTCCTCGCCGGCGGCGCGGCTAGCCCGCGAGGCCGCGCTTCGGTTCGGCCGGGCCGAGGGCGACCGGCGCGCCGGCGCGCCGGTAAGCGGCGCGCGCGAAGGCCGCCCGGTAGTCCGGGTTCTCGGTGCCCATCCAGCGATCCCACCAGGTGAAGTAGAGCCCGAAGTTCGAGTCCGACTGGCCGTGGTGCAGGTCGTGGTGAGTGGTGGTGGTGAGCCAGTCGATCAGCGGCCGGCCCTGGGACGTCGCCGGCATCAGCTCGTAGCCGCAATGGGCGAGGGTGTTGCGAACGATCTGATGGATGACGAACAGCGACACCACCTGCCAGGGCGTCGGCACGACGAAGGGCCAGAGGACCACGAAGGAGGCCATCAACGCCGCCTCGCTGAGATCGAAGCTGTAGGCAGTGAACGGCGAGGGATTGTGGCTGCGATGGTGGCGACGGTGGAAGGCCCTGAACAGCCGCCGGTCGTGCATCGCCCGGTGGGTCCAGTAGTAGTAGGCGTCGTGGCCAAGGATCATCAGCACGAGGCTCGCCCAGAACCAGACGCTCCCCCATTGCAGCGCGACGTGGGTCAGGGGGTAGGCGCCGGCGCGCGACATCAGCGACTGGGCCAGCGCCACGGTCGCGAACAGCGCGATCGAACGGATCGAAACCATGAACTCCACGACCAGCTGCGCAGCGGCGGGGCTGTTCTCGCGAATCTTGCGGCCGCGGAGCGGCGCCTTCAACACGACCCACAGCAGAGCCCAGGTGGCCACGGCGAAGACCGCATAGCGCGCGGTCTCGCGGCTGAGGCTCGCCAGCCAGATCTGATCGATTTGTGCGAGCCAGGGCGCCATCAGCCGCTAAACCTCCGGTGGCTCCCGCGCTGACGGCAGCCGAACCGACGTAGCGAGCCAGAGCGAGCTTAAGAATCAGCGTCTGTTCATGATTAAGAACGAGAAATAATCTCGCGACGCTCAACTTCGGCTCACGCGAATCCGAACCTGAGGTGGGCGCGCGCGGTCGGGCGGCGTGATGTCGGCCGGCGCTCAGCCCAGGGCGCCGTGGTCCAGCATGTGGTCGACAGCGCCGGCGATCATCTGCAGGAACATCTCGTCGCCGCGGTCGGTCTGGGTGACGATCATCGCGGCGAAGAAGGCGGTGAGAAACAGCAGGTAACCGCCCTGGCCGTAGTGCCGCTTCAGGTCCGCCATGTCGTAGCCGGTGACGCCAAAGCCGGTCAGCGTGGCGTGATAGAGCTGGAGGAACTCCGGTTCGTGGGCGCGGCGGACATCCGGCGGCACAGCCCCCGCCAGGAAGTAGGCCAGGTCGGTCGGGCCGGCGCCATAGGCGAACGACTGCCAGTCCAGCACCGTCAGCGGATAGCCGCCCCGCGCGCTGGCGAACATCATGTTGTCCGGGCGGAAGTCGTTGTGGGTCAGGCAGCGTGGGCCGTCGTGCTGGCCCGCGATCCCGGCGAACCCGGTGGTCAGCCGCTCGCCGGCCTCGATCCAGCGTGGTTGCAACCGTGGACCGTAGCGCTGGCGAAATCCCTGCCAGAGCATGGCGACGCTGTCGCTTGTCGCCGCGCTAGGCGGCGCGGCCCTGGAGTTGGACACCCACGGCAGTTCGTCCAGGCCTTCGTCGCCCCAGTGCGAGGCGTGCAGCTTGGCCGCCTCGATCACGGCCAGCCGGGCCTGGTCCAACGTCACCCCGCGCAACTGGTCGCCCTGCTCGGCCGGCGCCAGGTCCTCCATGATCAGCACGAACTCGCTGGTCGCTTCGTCGACGTCGGTGAAATAGCAGCGCGGGGTGTGGATCAGGGCGGTGGGCGCCAGCTGCTGATAGAACCGCACCTCGCGCAGGTAGTTGCCGAGCGCGACGCCGGTGCGGCGGCTTTCCTCTCCGGCCGAGGGAAACTTGCCGACCAGCGAGGCGGGCGCGCCCTCGCCTCGGCGCTCGTAGTCGAGACGGAAGCGGACGCTATCGCCAATCTGGCCAGTGCCGACGCCCACGGCGGTGAAGCGCTTCACCACCGCGTCGACGCCGCCCGCCTGCAGCACTTCGGTCAGCCAGCGGGCGTCGATCGCTTCCGGCCGCCGGATATCGGGGCCGGTGGTCATGCGCCCAGCTGGTGCACATAGACCTCGTTGAGCGCGATCCGATCGCCGTCGAGGATGACGAGGTCGAAACCGCGCATCCGGCCGACACCGGCGATCTCGCAGTACCAGCGGCCGCAGAAGCCGCCCGGGATCGGCCACACCTCGTCGGGCGTGTAGGTCATGGCCGGGGTCGCGGCGAAGAGGCCGGTCAGATAGGCCCGCAGCGGTGCATGGCCAGTAATCCCGGCCGCGGTCTGGGCGTCCTTGTAGACGCAGGTCTCGGCATAAAAGCCGAGCAGCCGATCGACGTCCTTGTCGGTCCAGGCCTTGAGCCAGTCGGCGTTGTAGCGGGCGATCTCGTCGGGGGTCATGGCAGGCTCTCAATCGCCCAGCACGCGGGCGCGGTGCGCTTCGGTGAACATGTCGGGGGGCAGGCTCTCGGGTCCGGCCATCACGGCCACGGCGTGGGCGCGCAGGCTGGGATCGGCGGCCGACCGCTCGAACAGCCGGCGCCGGCGTTCCCTCGCGGCCTCGCCGAACTCCATGTCGATCGCCGCTTGCAGACTGGCGACAAAGCGGAGTCGTCGCATCCGCTCGGCGCGCTCCTCGGCGTAGCTGGCGAAGGAGAGACGCGCCCAGTCGTCGTCCGCCAGCAGCAGATCGGAGACGATACGCACGTCGCGGTAGGTGATCGAGAGGCCAAGACCGATGATCGGGTCGTTCCAGCCGGCGGCGTCGCCGACCAGCACCACGCCCCCCGCGAACGGTTCGTCGGTCCAGGAATCGTTGTTGAAATAGCTGTAGAGCGGCCCGGCCGGCTCGCCGGCGACGAGGCTGCGGTTCTTCGGGCTGCAGCTGAGCGCGAACGCGTCTAGGAACCGGCGCGCGCCGCCAGGGCCGCTGAAGCGCTGCTTCTGCTCCAGCGCATAGCCGCCATAGATGCGCACCCTGCCCTCGCCCTGCGGGAAGGCGAGGAAGCCGAAGTCGCCCTCGGTGCCGATGGCCTGCAGGTCCTCGTCCCAGCCCCCGGCCCCGTCGACGAGCAGGCCGCCGAACCAGTGGTGCGGCTTGTCCTGATGCAGCGCGATCCCGGCCGCCTCGCGCACCTGCGAGGCGCGCCCGTCGGCGCCGACCAGCAGCCGGGCGCGCGCGCGCCGTCTCTGGCCGTCAACTTCGTAGGTCACGGCCGGCGCGTCTCCGACCGTGATGTCGCCGACCTGCACACCGCGCAGCGCCGTCGCGCCGGCCCGCCCCGCGGCGTCGAACAGGGTCTGGCAGTGCAGCGGATGGCGCAGGCAAAGCGGTCCGGGCACGCCCGGCGCGAAGACGCCCAGCGGCAGCGTCGCCGCCTCGGCGGCCGCTGGGTCGACCGTTTCGTCGTAGGTGACGTGACGGGTGATGTGGTGGCCGCCGGCGCTTATCAGCAGGTCGTAGAGCCCGAGCCGGTTGACCTCGGCCACGCCCCAGGGCGCGATCCACTCGCCGCGGACCTTGTCCTCGAACACCTCCGACTGCTCCAGCAGCAACACCGACTTGCCGGCCCGCGCCATGACGATCGCCAGCGCCGAGCCGCCGATGCCGCCGCCGACGATGACGAGGTCGTAGTCCTGCGCTTCGGGCGCCGCGTCCATCCGTTGTCTCCGTTCCAGCTTCGCCGACGACGTGGCGTGCAAACTGCGGCTGGCCCCACGAACAGGAGCCAGGGCGCGCTGTCAAATCGGCGGCGGCGCCGGTCCCGACGACCTTCCAACATTCTTAGAGTTCGTTATAAACTTCTGCGCGTGGTCCAACGTCGACGCTCGGGCCCCAAAGGGAATCGTCATGCTGCTCAGCGATGTGCCGGCGCTGGCGGCGCACCATGCGCCGCAGACAATCGCGATCCGCTTCCAGGACCGCACGCTGACCTACCTGGAGCTGCGCGACCGCTGCTGGCGGCTCTCCAACGCGCTCGCGCGCACCGGCCAGCCCGGCGACCGGGTCGCGATCCTGGCGGAGAACTGCCCGGAGTACGTCGAGTGCTACTACGGTGTGCCCGGCGCCAGCATGGCGCTGACCTTGCTGAACTACCGCCTCTCGGCGCGCGAGCTGACCTACATCATCGGCAACGCCGAGCCGCGCGTGCTGGTGATCGAACCGAAGTACCTGGAGACCATCCGCCAGATCCGCGCCGATATCCCGTCGGTCGAACGCATCCTGCTGATCGGCGGCGAGGCCGAGCCCGACTGCGAGAGCTACGACGACTTCGTAGCGGTCGGCGCGCCAACCGAGCCCGACCGCCGGCCCAGCGAGACCGACCTCTGCTGGCTGCTCTACACCTCCGGCACCACCGGCCTGCCGAAGGGGGCGATGCTGTCGCACCGCAACCTGATGGCGGCGGTGCTCAACAGCATGTGCGCCTGGGAGGCCGCGCCGCAGGAGGTGTGCATGTTCACCTTCCCGCAGTTCCACGTCGCCGGCTACGTGATGCCGATGTACCACCTGCGCTGCTGGCCGGTGGTGCTGCTGCGCAGCTTCGATCCCGCCACCCTGCTCGGCAACGTCGAGCGCTACGGCGTCACCAACACCGCGATGGCGCCGACGATGATCGCCATGCTGCTGGAAGATCCGGGGACGGACCGGTTCGACCTCTCGACGCTGAAGCGGATCGGCTACGGCGCCTCGTCGATGCCGGCCGAGGTGCTGCGCAAGGCGCGCCTGCGCTGGCCGCAGGTCGGCTTCTCGACCGGCTTCGGCATGACCGAGCTCTCCGGCAACGTGATGTTCATGAGCCCGGCCGACCACAACCGCGCCGCCGACGAGGGCCTGCCGATCCTGCGCTCGGTCGGCCGGCAAATGCCGCTGGCGCGGGTGCGGGTGGTCGACGACGAGGGCCGCGACGTGGCGCCGAACACGCCGGGCGAGATCGTGGTCAAGGGCGACCAGGTGCTGAGCGGCTACTGGCGCAATCCCGAGGCGACCGCAGCGTCGTTCTTCGACGGTTGGTTCAGGAGCGGCGACGTCGGGGTCTGGGACGAGGACGGCTATCTCTACATCGTCGACCGCAAGAAGGACATGATCCTGACCGGCGGCGAGAACGTCTATCCGCGCGAGGTCGAGGAGATCCTCTACGAGCATCCAGCGGTGGTGGAGGCCGCGGTGCTGGGGGCGCCGGACCCGACCTGGGGGGAGAAGGTGGTGGCGGTGGTTTGCATCCGCGAGTCCGTCGGCGGCGCCGAACTGGTGGCTTTCTGCCGCGAACGCATCGCCAGCTACAAGAAGCCGCGCCACGTGGTGTTCATCGACGCCCTGCCCCGCAACGCCTCCGGCAAGGTGCTCAAACGCGAACTGCGCGACCGCATCGCCGCCGGTGAACTGGAACTGGGCGAGCTCTAGCGAGGGCCTAGGCGCCGTAGGATCCGTGATGGCCGGCGATCCGCCAACCCTGGTTCGTCCACACGTAGGTCTGCAGGAACCGAAAGCCTCTCGGCGCCGCGCTGTCGAAGCTGACATCGCCGGTCACCGCCGCCAGGACGACATCGCAGTCGAGCAGCTGCACGTCGAGTTCGCGAAACCGGAAGGCCGCGTTCGATCCGTGGGCCTTGAGATAGTCGAGTATCCCCTGCCGTCCGCGGGACTTGCCGGCCGCCCCGATGAACAGCGCGTCGGCCGTGTAAAGCTCAGCCAGCTTCTCGAAGTTCCCCGCGCGCAGAGCTCTGGTCCAACAGGAGAGGGCGTATTCGATGTCGTGTTCGATGCTCAAACGTGGCGGTCCGCTCAGAAGTCCAGGCGCCACGATCTGATCGCAGCGACCGCTCCTGACTGCATCGTGGCGCGCGTTTGGGCAAGGCGTCTGACACTGGGCAACCGGCGAGGTCCGCCCGGGACTGGAGGCAGCCGGCGCGGTCGGATTGCACGGCCTTCGCGCCGCGGCGCGATCCGGCCCGCTGCGCGGCGCTCAGTCAGTCCACCACGGATAGCCCTTCGGCATGTCGGCGCTGACGCGGCCGGGGAAGCTGGGCGGGCGCTTCTCGAGGAAGGCGCTGACGCCTTCCTTCACGTCGCCGCCCGATCCCAGCGTCATCGCGAAGGCGCCGTCGATCTGTAAGAGGCCGAACGGGTCGCTGGCGGACGCGAAGCGCCAGAGCATCTGCCGGGTCAGGGCGATCGAGACCGGGGCGGTGTTGTCGGCGATCTCGGCGGCGATCTCGCGGGCGCGGGGCAGCAGCGCCTCCGGCTCGACCACTTCGCTGACGAGGCCGCCCTGCAGCGCCTCGTCGGCGCCGAACACGCGGCCGGACAGGCACCAGCGCAGCGCCTGCGGCAGCCCGACGATCTGCGGCAGGAACCAGGCGCTGCCGGCCTCGGGCACCAGGCCGCGGCGGGCGAACACGAAGCCGAACCGCGCCGCGGTCGAGGCGATCTTGATGTCGGTCGGCAGGGCCAGCGTCACGCCGACGCCGACCGCCGGTCCGTTGAAGGCGCAGATCGTCGCCTTCTTGCAGTTGAACAGCGCGCCGACGAAGCCGCCGCCGGCGCCGCGCAGCGCGCGGGTCTGGCTGCCGCCGAAGTTCTTCGCCCCCTCCCCGCTGGTGGTGTCGAAGCTGCCGGCGCCGGCCGAAATGTCGGCCCCGGCGCAGAAGCCGCGACCCTCGCCGGTGAGGATCACCGCCCGGACCTGGTCGTCCTCATCGGCCCGCACCAGCGCATCGGCCAGCTCCGCGCCCATCTGGGCGGTGTAGGCGTTCAGCTTTTCCGGTCGGTTGAGGGTGATCGTGAGGGTGGGACCGTCCGCCTCGGAGCGGATCGTCTCGTAGCTCATGGCTTACTCCATCACGGTCTGTCGGCGCATGACGCGGCCCGCGTCCGGCGCCCAATTCATGCGCTTCGGCGCCCCTCGGGATGCCGGGCCGTGATTGCCGCGGCGATTCATTTCTCGCGGGAAACGCCTGCGTACCGGTAACCTGTTATAACATCAGTAAGATGCGTCAAGGGCAGTGGTTCGGCCTGTGCGGTGTTTACTTGCCCGAATTTATTGAACGCGTACTAACATTGAACATGGCCGGATGCGTCGGCGACGGGCGGCCTCTGGATTGCGTGGACGTTCGAATTGGGCGAACAGGGACCAACGCGTCGAAGCCGGAGGGTGGGATTCGCGACAAAGGCGAGCGCCCGGAGCTCGCGCCGCAGAGTGAGCGACGTGTCGTTAGAAAGAGATGAGAGCTTCACCGACGAGGAACCGCCGGTCGGCCGCCGCGAGGCGGGAAAAGCGGAGCGCCGGGAACGGATCATCCGGGCGGCCCGCGAACTGATCCGCGAGACCGGCAACGCCGGCCTCTCCATGCGCGTGCTGGCGGCGCGGGCCGGCGTTAGCCTCGCGACGCCCTACAACCTGTTCGGCTCCAAGCGCGCGATCGTGCTGGCGGTGCTGCAGGACGTGCGCGAGTTCCACGACCGCTTCTCGCACCTGCGCGCCACCGACCCGCTGGAGCGGATCTTCCTGGCGGTCGACATCCAGATCGAGATCTATATCGCCGACCCGGCCTTCTACAAAACCATGTGGGCGGCGGTGTTCGACACCTCGGACGACCTGCGCGCGACGCTGTGGAATCCGAAGCGCGACGCGTTCTGGCGCGGCCTGATCGCCACGGCCGCCGAGGCCGGCGCCCTGGTCGGCGAGATCAACCAGGAGTGGCTGCAGCGCCAGCTCGACCACCTGTTCCGCTGCATCATGCTGGACTGGGTGGTCGGCATCCTGGAGGTCGAAGCGGTCGCGCCGGCGGCGCGCCACGGCTACGCCCTGATGCTCAAAGGCGCCTGCGCGCCGGAATGGCGCGGGCCGCTGCACGCCCGCATCCTCGAGAGCCAGCAGCGCCTGGAAGAGCTGCAGGCCAGGGCCGCGCAACGCGCCGCGTGTCGTAGTGGGCTGATCGCGCGGCGCCGCCGCGCTCGCGTTTGGGCGCGGGGTGGTTCATCGATATGGCTGTGTCGGTGCGGGACGCTGGTGTCCCGCTCAGAAGACCAGCGGGCGCACCGAGCATGAGCTACGCGGGCGGACGCCTGATCCACGACGCGGACAGCCACCTGATGGAGCTGCCCGACTTCCTGACCGCCCACGCCGATCCGGCCTATCGCGACCGGATGCCGCCGCTGGGCCTGTTGGCGACCGGCCAGTTCAATCCGGGCGACCACGTCGGCAAGCCCGGCCACGACCCGGCCACCGTGGAGCGGCTGGTCCAGCTCGGCGACCAGATCACCCGCGGCCCGAAGTGGCATGACGCCCTTGGCTCCTTCAGCGGCGCCGAGCGCAGCGTGGCGCTGGACCAGCTGGGGTTCGAACGGCAGGTGGTGTTCTCGTCGTTCTGCGCGCGGCTGACGTTCGAGGCCCCGCCGGACATCCGCTATGCCGTCGCCCGCGCCCATAACAGGGCGATGGCGGCCTTCTGCGGCGGCGACCGGCGGCTGATCGGGGTGGCGATCGTGCCGCTGGACGAGCCGCAGCTGGCCATGGCCGAGATCGGTTATGCGGCGGAGCTGGGACTTGGCGCGATCTGGGTGGCCGCCGCCCCGCCTGGGGGTCGCTCGCCGGGACATGTCGACCACGAGCCGATCTGGGCGATGCTGGCCGAGCGGCGGCTGCCGTTCATCCTGCACGTCGGCTCCTCGCCGCTCAGCATCGAGGCGCCCTGGATGAACGACGGGCGACCCGATCGGCGCACCGCGCGCGGCGGCGCCGAGGTGATCGGCTCGAAGGACCTGACCGTGATCCACCACGCCGCGCACAAGTTCATCTCGACCCTGGTGCTGGACGGCGTGCTGGAGCGGAATCCGGCGCTGCGCGGCGGCGTGATCGAAATCGGCGCCGGCTGGGTGCCCGACATGATCCGCCGCCTGGACCACGCTGCGGAGATCTGGGCGAGATCAGAGCCGCACCTGGCCGAGATGCGCCGCAAGCCGTCCGAGCAGATCCGCGCCCAGCTGCGCTTCACGCCCTACCCGTTCGAGGACGTCGCCGCGTTCATCGCCGAGTCCGCGCCGGAGCTATACCTGTTCTCGTCCGACTATCCGCATGCGGAGGGCGGGCGCGATCCGATCGGTCGGTTCGAGCGATCGCTGGAGGGCGCGAGCGACGCCGCCAGGGGGATGTTCTACGAGCGCAACTTCCGAGACCTCTATCCCAACGCGTTCGCCTGAGCGTCACCCCGCCGGGTGCAGGCGGTAGTCGACGTCGTCCCAGGTGATCTTGGAGAGCGCTTCCTTGCGCGGGCCCATGTAGCCGAACAGGAACGCGCCCACCTTGCGCATCTGGATCTCCTCGGAGCCCTCGGTGATGCGGTAGCGGCGGTGGTGGCGGTAGATGTGCTCGAACGGCTTGTGCCGCGAATAGCCGATGCCGCCGTGCACCTGCATCGCCCGGTCGGCGGCCTCGCAGCAGAGCCGGTTGGCCCAGTAGTTACACATCGAGACCTTGTCGGAGATGCGCTTCTCCACCTCGGGATGGGGCATCTGGTCCATCTCCCAGGCGGTCTTGCGGATCAGTAGCCGCAGCATCTCGCACTGGGTGTGCAGCTCCACCAGCGGCCACTGGATCGCCTGGTTGTCGCTGAGCGGCGCGCCGAACGGCTTCCTCGCCCTGGCGTACTTCACGCTCTCCTCGATGCAATAGACCGCAGCGCCGAGCGAGCCGGCCGCCTGGCGGATGCGGTTCTCGTGTACGAACGACTGCGCCAGCGCCAGGCCGCTCTCCGGTGCGCCGAGGATCGCGCTCTCCGGCACCCAGACGTCCTTGAACGACACCCGCGGGTGGTCGGTCGGCATGTTGAACGTCCACATGTACTGCTCGATCTTCACGCCGGGATCGTCGGCCGGCACGAGGAAGCAGGTGATGCCGCGGGCCGCGCCGTCGTCGCCGCTGGTGCGGACGAACAGCGCGCAGTGCGTGGCGTGGTGCATGCCGCTGGTCCACATCTTCTCGCCGTCGAGCCGGTAGCCGGGCGTGCCGTTGCGGCTCTCGGGGACGCCGCGGGTCTCCATGTGGGTGGCGTCGGAGCCGTGGTGCGGTTCGGTGAGGCCGAAGGTTATTCGCCGGGTGCCGGCGAGCAGGCCCGGGATCAGGTCTTCCTTCTGTTCCTGCGAGGCGAAATCCCGCAGCATGACGATGAAGGGGTTGTTGGCGACGATCGAATGTTCCGTCTGCTGATCGTAGTGCAGGCCGAGCCCTTTCGTGGCCAGGTGTTCACGGATGACCGTCATCCACAGGTTGGACCCGTCCTTGCCGCCGAACTCGCTGGGCAGGGCGAAACGCAGGTGGCCGGCGACGTCGGCGCGCCGCTTGGCCTCGCGCATCAGCGCCTCCCATTCCGGGCGCGGCACGCCGTCGTTGTCGAAGTCGGTGCGCGCCCATTCGCGGCGATGGTCGAAGAAGCGGATGTTGTCGTCCTGCTGCTCCAGCGGCTTGATCTCGGCTTCGATGAAGCGGTCGAGTTCGGCGAGGTAGTCTTGCAGGTCCTGGGGGACGGAAAAGTCCATCGGGCGAGCTCCGGTTCTCAGTTCACCCCAACAACCCGCTCATCCCGGCGGAAGCCGGGACCCAGGCAGGAGGTTGGGGCGGGGGTGCGAAACTGGAAAGAGTTGCGACGCCGCAGGCGTCCTCAAGTTGGAACGCAGAGTTCGCGGAGCAGGCGCGGAGGACGCGGAGGGCAGGTCTTCTCTGCGATCTCCGCGTCTCCTCAGCGTCCTCCGCGTTAGATTTTCCTGCCCCCGGCAAACTTGCGCACCCCCGCAACGCCTTCCGCCTGGGTCCCGGCTTTCGCCGGGATGAGCGGTTGGGAGGGTCATGTCTGATCCGCCTCCGCCGCGATGATCCGCCGGTAGGTGGCGTAGCCGGGCTGGTCGACCGCCAGAGTGTCGAGCGTCGTGGCCCAGAGGTGATCGATCAGGGCCGGATCGTCGGCGGCGATCTCGCCCGCGGCGATCCGCCGGCAGAGTTCCTCGGTCAGCGTCTGCGGGGTCGCCGGCCTCGCCGAGCAGGGCCGCCAGTCGCTGTGCGTCCGCACGGTCGGCGTCCGGCCCCTGGAGCAGCTCGCGCCGCACGATGGCCAGCACATTGACCGCCACCCGGGCGTGGAAGGCGAGCCGGCCGGTCAGAGTCGGCGCGACGTCGCGGCTGATGAACTCGCTGACCGCGTCGATCAGTTCGGCGGCAGTGGGCTGCTCACGCATGCCGGTACGCTCCTCGAGGCGCCAGGATGGCCAGCAGGTCGATGGCGGTCTCCGAGGCCCGGCGGCCGATCGCGGCGCGCTCCACCGAGCGGTCGCCGGTCTGGAACTCCTTGGCGAACATCGCGCAGCTCATCCCCCAGCGCAGCGTGCCCATCACCTCCCACCAGCGCACGCGCTCCGCGTCAGGCCTCACGCCGCTGACCTGTTCGTACCCGGCGAACAGTTCTTCGCGCGATCCGAAGCCCCCGGCCGGCTTGTCCACCTCGCCGAAGCGCCACGAGGTGACGCAGATCCAGCCGAGCTCCTCCATCGGGTCGCCCAGGTGCACCGCTTCCCAGTCGAGCACGCCGACCAGCCCTTCCGGGCCGACGATGATGTTGCCGGTGCGCATGTCGCCATGCACGACGGTCTGGCGAGGCGCCGGCGGCGGCAGGTGCTCGCGCAGCCAGCGGAACGCCCACTCGACCACCGGCCGCGCCGTCCCGTAGCCTTGGTACCCGGCGTAGGAGGCTTCCAGGCTGGTTTCCGGTGAGCTGACGCGAAGCGCGCCGGCCGCCGCGACGTCCACGGCATGGATGTGCGCGGCGGCGGCGCCGATCTGGCGCGCAAGCTTCGGACGCGCCTCGGCGTATTCCGGATCGCGCAGGATTCGCCGGGCGATGGTCTCGCCGGCGAGCCGCTCCATCACGTAACCGCGCCCGAGTCCGTCCTCCGGGGCGCAGACGTGGATCACCTCGGGCGCTGGCGTTCCCGTGCCGCGCGCCAGGCCGATCAGGCGCGCCTCGGTCTCCATGCCAGCCGCGCTCTCGCGCTGAACGAAGCCGCCGGGGTTGCGCCGCAGGATCAGCGGGTGCGTGCGCCCGTCCGCCTCGACGTCGAACGCCCAGAGCTCCTGGCTGGCGCCGCCGGAGAGCCGTTCGAGCCCGGTCAGCCGCGCCGCGGCGCCAAAGCGGCGGCGCACAATGGCGGCGAGACCGGCCGCGACACCGGTCTCGCCTTCATCGATCACACTCATGGCACTCAGTAAAGACCAGCGGCGACGGGCCGCCTAGTGCATGCGGTACGACAGGGTAAGACCGAAGGTCCTCGGCATGCCGGTGTAGCGCAGGATCGTGTCGTTCACCCGGTCCGCCGCGGTCCAGTACCAGGCGTTGGTCACGTTGCGCGCCCAGAACTGCAGCCTCCAGGCGTCCTTCGCGATGCCAGCCCGCAGATCGAGCAGGGTGTAGGCCGGCACGTTGGTCGGTTCGTAGCAGAAGACCGGGCCGCCGCAGGTGAGCGCAACGCTGTAGACCGCCGGCGTGGGCGGCGGGTTCGGATTCTGGAACCCCGTGTGCGTCGCGCCGCTGTACTGCACGTTGAACCCGACGAAGGCGTCGATGTCGTCGCGGATTTTCCAGTCGTACTGCCCGTCGACCGACGCCTGCCACTCAGGCGCGGACGGGAACGATTGGCCGGTGACATCGACGTTCTGCGAGAACGCATCCGGCGTGATGAAGTGGCCGTTCGGGTTACACCCGATGGCCCCCGCGGCCACGCGGGTCCCCGTGCAGTTGTCGATATGGGTGTTTTGGTAGCTGACCGCGGGCGTGATCGTCAGGCCCCTGATCGCTTCCGGCGCCCACGCGCCCGACAGCTCGAAGCCGATCACGTGCGAATTGGGCACGTTCACCAGTTCCGCCAGGGGCCCGAAGATCGGGTCGGTCTCGGCGCCGAGGATCTGCTTGTCCTTGTAGTCGTAATAGAAGAAAGCGCCGGCCACTTGCAGCTGGTGGTCGAAGAACTGCCCCTTCGCCCCCACCTCGTAGGATAGCAGGGCCTCCTGCCTGACGGGCACAGCCTGGGCCGCCGACGACATGGCCACGGTCGGGAACGAGCCGCCCTTGTAGCCCTGGCTGATGTTCACATAGGCCATGAGGTCAGGCTGGATGTGCCAGTTGAGGCCGGTCTGCCAGGCGACGTTGTGCTCGTGCAGGTCGGAGCCGGGGAAGCCCAGGACCGACTGGAACAGCGGAGCAGGTCCGGTGGTGCCGCAACCGCCCGGGCCGGCGTTGATGCCCTTGCC
>CAVXOD010000017.1:0-1262822 GCA_963763385.1 uncultured Pseudomonadota bacterium
GCCGAACGCCGAGATGCCGTAGAGGATGCCGAAATTGATCGCCTTGGCGCGTCTGCGCGTCTGGGCCGGCATGACCTCCTCCGGCACCCCGAACACCTCCGAGGCGGTCGCCGGTGGATGTCCTCGCCGTCCAGGAACGAGAGCTTCAGCTGCGGGATCTCGCCGATGTACGCCACCACCCGCAGCTCGATCTGGCTGTAGTCGGCGTCCAGCAGGATGCCGGCTCGGGGACGAAGGCGCCGCGGATGGCGCGGCCTTCCTCGGTGCGCACCGGGATGTTCTGCAGGTTGGGGTCGTTGGACGAGATCCGCCCGGTGGTCGTGGACGCCAGCGCGAACGAGGTGTGGATGCGCCCGGTCTTCGGCGCCACCGCCAGCGCCAGGGCGTCGGTGTAGGTGCCTTTCAGCTTCGACAGCTGGCGCCATTCCAGCAGCAGCCGCGGCAGGCGGTGACCCTCGACGGCGAGCGTCTCCAGCACCGAGGCGTCGGTCGACCAGACCCCGGTGGCGGTCTTCTTGCCGCCGGGCAAGCCCATCTCGCCGAACAGCACGTCGCCGATCTGCTTGGGGCTGCCGAGGTTGAACGGCCGGCCGACCAGATCGGTCGCCTCGGTCTCGTAGTCGGCCATCCGCTGCGAGAAGTCGTTGGAAAGCCGGCGCAGCTGGTCCGGATCGATCTTGACCCCGGCCAGCTCCATCTGCGCCAGCACCGCCGGCAGCGGCCGCTCCAGCGTCTCGTAGACCGTCAGCAGGCCCTCGCGGGCCAGCCGCGGGCGCAGCAGCCGGTAGAGCCGCAGCGTGATGTCGGCGTCCTCCGCCGCGTAGCTGGTGGCCGCCGCCAGCTCTACGTGGCGGAAGCTCTTGGTCGCCTTGCCGGTCCCGGTCACGGACTTCAGGGCGATCGGCTGGTGGCTCAGCCACAGCTGCGCCAGGTCGTCCATGCCATGTTTATGCGCGCCGCCCTCCAGCGCGTAGGAGATCAGCATGGTGTCTTCGATCGGCGCCACGTTGACGCCCCGCCGGGAGAAGACAGCGATCTCGTACTTGGCGTTGTGGGCGATCTTGAGGACGCCCGGGTCTTCCATCAGCGGCTTCAGCCGCGCCAGCGCGTCGGCCATGGGGATCTGGTCGAGCTCGGCCAGCGTCTCCAGCGCCAGGCCCTCGGCGGCGCTGTGGCCGAGCGGGATGTAACAGGCCTCGCCCGGCGCGACGGCCAGCGAGACGCCGCAAAGGTCCGACGACGCCGACGAGGGCCCGTCGGTCTCGGCGTCGAACGCGACCAGGCCGGCGGCGCGCGCCTTGGCGATCCAGGCGTCGAGCTCCAGGTCGCGGACGCAGGCGTAGGCGATGTGTCGATCGGCGGCGGCGCTTCGGGCTCGGCCCGCTTCGGCGCGGGCGCCGGCGCGCCGCCCGAGCGCGACTCGACCACCCGCCGCGCCAGCGTGCGGAATTCCATCCGCTCCAGGAACTCGGCCAGCACCTCATGGTCCGGCTCCTCGACGGCCAGTTCGGCGATCGGCTCCGGCAGCGGCGTGTCGCAGTCGAGCTGCACCAGCTGGCGCGACAGGCGGATCTGGTCGGCGAAGTCGATCAGGGTCTGGCGGCGCTTGTCCTGCTTGATCTCGCTGGCCCTGGCCAGCAGCGTCTCGAGGTCGCCGTACTCGTTGATCAGCGCCGAGGCGGTCTTGACGCCGATGCCGGGCGCGCCCGGCACGTTGTCGACGGAATCGCCGCACAGCGCCTGCACGTCGACCACCTTGTCCGGCGTGACGCCGAACTTGTCGAACACCTCGGGCAGGCCGATGCGGACGTTCTTCATCGTGTCCAGCATCGAGACGCGGTCGCCGACCAGCTGCATCAGGTCCTTGTCGGACGAGACGATCACCACCTCGCCGCCCGCGTCGCGCACTCTGCAGGCATAGGCCGCGATGATGTCGTCGGCCTCGTAGCCGCCAAGCTCCAGGCACGGCACCCCGAACGCCAGCGTCGCCTCGCGCATCAGCGGGAACTGCGGGACGAGGTCCTCCGGCGGCGGCGGGCGGTGGGCCTTGTAGTCGGCGTAGAGCTGGTTGCGGAACGTGACCTCGGACTTGTCGAACACCACGGCCAGGTGGGTCGGCGCATCGGGCGCAGCCTTCATGTCGACCATCAGCTTCCACAGCATGTTGCAGAAGCCCGCGACCGCCCCCACCGGCAGGCCGTCGGACTTGCGCGTCAGCGGCGGCAGCGCGTGGAAGGCGCGGAAGATGAAGCCGGAGCCGTCGACGATGTAGAGCCGCACCGAGGGCCCGTCCTGGGTCGGCTCGCGCGGGATCTGGTCGAGCGTTGCTGGGGCGGCGTCGAGCGTCTCGGTCATGGGTCCAAGATAGGCGCGCGGGCCGCCCGGGTCACGCCCTCCCTCCCCTTTACGGGGAGGGTGGCTGGAGCGGAGCGACAGACGGGTGGGGCTGTCGGGTAAGGTGCGCGGGCGTCGCCAATGACGGTTGGCGCGTCAGACTCCCCCACCCTGCCGACGCTCCGCGTCGGCTGTCCCTCCCCACGCGGGGGAGGGAGGGCGGTCAGTGCCCGCCAGAGCCCTCGTAGACGCCGGGCGCGAGGCGCTCGTTCTCGGCGACCTCGTGGTCCGCCGCCAGAACGAATCGGCGGTCGCAGTAGAGACATTCGACGAAGTCCGCCTCGCCCATCTCCAGCCAGACCCTTGGATGGCCGAGCGCGCCGCCGACGCCGTCGCAGGCCACGCGCCTGGAGCGGACGACAACCACCTCGGCGGCCGGATTGGGCGTGGGAGCGCCCAGCGACGGCGCGTCACCGGTGTTGGACTGATCCGCCATCCTGCCTTGCTCTCCCGCGCCGCCTTGGCGCAGCGCTTCCGGGGCCCTAGGTAGTGGGCGAGGCGCCGGCCCGTCAATCGAGGGCGACCGCGCCAGCAGCTTCCGGGGCGTGATGGACCTTCCTGAGTATGCGATCGAGGCCAAGGGTCTCGTGAAGACTATCCCGCCTTGAATGGCGCGCCGGAGATGCAGGCGCTGAAGGGGATCGACCTGCAGATTCCCCCGCGGGTCGATTTCCGGCCTGCTGGGCCCCAACGGCGCCGGCAAGTCGACCTTCATCAACATCCTGGCCGGCCTGACCAAGAAGACCTCGGGCAAGGTGACGATCTGGGGTCGCGACATCGACACGCGGCCGAGGGACGCCCGCGCCGCGATCGGCGTCGTGCCGCAGGAGATCGCCGCCGACTTCTTCTTCACCCGCGCGAGTCGCTCGAGGTGCAGGCCGGCATGTACGGCGTGCCGAAGAAGGACCGGATCACCGACCAGCTGCTGGCCGCGCTGGGCCTGAGCGACAAGGCGAACGCCTATGTGCGAGCCCTTTCGGGCGGCATGAAGCGGCGGCTGATGGTGGCCAAGGCGATGGTGCACAATCCGCCGGTGCTGATCCTCGACGAGCCGACCGCGGGCGTCGACGTCGAGCTGCGCCGTCAGCTGTGGGACTACGTGGTCGGGCTCAGCCGGCAAGGCGTGACGATCCTGCTCACCACGCACTACCTCGAAGAGGCCGAGCAGCTCTGCGACACGATCGCGATCGTCAACCACGGCCAGGTGGTGGCGTGCGAGCCGACCGCGCAACTCCTGACCCACCTCGACACCCGCGCGGTGGTGATCACGCCCGGCGAACCATTGACGACGCCGCCGTCGCTGCCGCCGTTCGAGACCCGGCTGCGGCCCTCGGGCGACCTCGCGATCAGCTTCAAGACCCACGAAGCCACGGTCGAGCAGGTGCTGGCCGCGGCCCGCGACGCCGGCGTCCACATCCGCGACCTGCGCACCGAGGAGCCGGACCTGGAGGACGTGTTCCTGGCGCTGACCTACGGCGCCGACGCGGCGCGGGTCGGGCGCCGTAGCGGGCTACGCCTTCCGGAACTTCAGGGTCATCCGGTCGCTCTCGCCGATCGCGTCGTACTTGGCGTGGTCGAACGCCGGATTGTCGGGCTGGCCGAACGGCGATGAGCGCCGGGTCGGCGGCAGGGTCCAGACACCGAACGGATGGTCCTTGGTGTCCTTCGGGTTGGCGTTGATCTCCGAGCGCGCGGCCAGGGCGAAGCCGCCCTTCTTCGCCTCGCCGATCATGTAGGCCTCGGAGATGTAGCCATCGCCCTTGGCCGGGTCGGCGCCGTCGGGGGCGCGGTGGTCCTCGATGGCGAGCCAGCCGCCGGTCTTCAGCGCCACGTGGAAATCGCCCAGCGCCTTCTGCATGAACCCGGGCGGTTTCACCCAGTTGTGCGTCGCGCGCGAGACCAGCACCAGGTCGATCGCGCCGGCCGGCGCCAACGGCCCGGAGACCGCCCCGAAGCCCGCCACTTTCACGTCGCCGTAGAGCTTGGCGTCGCCTTCGTACTTCGCCTCGAACGCCGCCCGGCCCTTCCGCGCGCCGTCGGAGACCTTGGGATCGGCCAAGTCGGCCACTGCGGCGATGTAGCGACCGCCGGTGCGGGCGAGATAGGGCGCCAGGATGTCGGTCCACCAGCCGCCGCCCGGATCGACATCGATCACCGTCATGCCGGGCTTCAGGCCCCAGAAGATCAGCGAGGCGTAGGGATGGCGCCAGACGTCACGCGCCTTGTCCGCCGCCGCCCGCGGACCGTTGTCGATCACATCGTGCAGCACCGGATCGTCGCCGGCGGCGGCCCAGGCCGGCAGCGCCGCCCAAGCCCGGCCCGCGGTCGCCGCCAGCCCCGCGCCGACCAGGAAGCCCCGTCGATCGAACTGCGCCATCGAAACCTCCTGCGCCACCTCGCCCGTCCATCTAGGCCCCGGCGCGGCCCGCCGCCAGCGCCCAGGCGGCGTTTGCGAAGCGGCGCCCTTTCGGCTAGAGATCGCGCCCTTCCGCTCCCTGGCACCCGTAGCTCAGCTGGATAGAGCGTTGCCCTCCGAAGGCAGAGGTCACAGGTTCGAAATCCTGTCGGGTGCGCCAATTTCTTCAATAGAAACAATCTGTTGAAGAGGCCGAAATCCGGGCCGCTGTGGGGAGAATCAGCTTGGTCATCACCGGGTCATCACCGACCCGGGCCGATAGATAAAATGGGAAGCTCGGACGCTTGGGCGAACCACGCCCGCTAGAGCGGGTTGAGATCGAGCTGAAATCTCGGATTCCCAAATCAGCTGGCATCTGATTCAAACTCCCTGCTGGGAGGAGGCCAGCTGAGATGGGCAAGCCGGCTTCGCTGGATCTTCGTGAGCGTGTCGTCCGGGCGGTCGAGGAAGAGGGGCTGAGCCGCAAGCGGGCGGCGACGCGGTTTGGCGTTGCGCCCAGTTCGGCGATCAAGTGGGTGGCGAGGTTTCGGGCCACTGGCAGCGCCGAGCCGGCGAGGATGGGCGGGCACAAGCCGCGGACGTTGCGCGGGGAGCACGCCGAGTGGCTGGCCGCTCGCTGTCGGCAGAAGGATTTCACCATCAGCCAGCTGGTGGAGGAGTTGAGGGCCGAGCGGGGCCTGAAGGTGGATCGCCGCTCGGTCTGGGAGTTCCTGCACCGCGAGGGGCTCAGCTTCAAAAAAAAGTCTGTTCGCCCAGGAGCAGGACCGGCCTGACGTCGCGCGCCGGCGAGAGCAGTGGCGCCGCTATCAGGGTCGCGTCGACGCCGCTCGCCTGGTCTTCATCGACGAGACCTGGACCAGGACCAACATGGCGCCGTTGCGCGGCTGGGGTCCTTGCGGCGCGCGGGTCAGGGCCACCGCTCCCTTCGGCCGCTGGCGGACCATGACCTTCATCGCCGCCTTGAGGCGCGACCGCATCGATGCGCCTTGCCTGTTCGACGGACCGATCAACGGCGAGGCCTTCCTCGCCTACGTCGAGACCTTCCTCGTCCCCACCCTCAGGCCGGGCGACGTCGTCGTGATGGACAATCTCGGCAGCCACCGCGGCCAGGCCGTGCGCAGAGCCATCCGCGCCGTCGGCGCCAGGCTCCTCTTCCTGCCCAAGTACTCCCCCGACCTGAACCCGATCGAGCAGGTCTTCGCCAAGCTCAAGCACCTGCTGCGAAAGGCCCAAGCCAGATCCTACGACGCCATCCTCGCCGCCATCGCCGACCTCCTCGAGGCCTTCGACCCTAACGAATGCGCCAATTACCTCAGAAACTCAGGCTATGCCGCTTAATCTCAATACGCTCTAGGCCCCGCATTTGCCAAGGTTGGGGTCGGGCGTTCGAATTGCCTCGCCCGCTCCATTTTTTCAAAGACTTAGCGAGTTACCTGGCTCCCTCGGCGAGAGAGCCAGGTAACGCATAGGTATCTCCTGTCGGTTGGGGCGCTCTTCCGCGCCACGCCTCGTTCTGGCGTGGCAACCCGTGGCGTAGGGAGCGTCATGTCGCCAATGCGCCAATACCTGCCGTTAGCGCCGTTCCCGAAAGCCGCCGTTCCGAACGGCAGAGAAGGGGGAACCCGCCGTTGGCCGTCAGGTCCTAAGGGTTGGCTTTGCGCCATATGCAGTCATTGGCTGAATGCCGCGTAACAGTCGTTAGGAACGGGGAGTTAGCGGGAAGGCGGGCTCTCGTCTCGGGGGCTCGGAGGAGGCGTCGGGCCGTCGCCGCCAAGCGGGCTCGCGGACCACCGGTACCTATTGGCCCGAACAACGCAGCCCCTAGGTCGGAGCCCACGCTCGCGGCGGAACTATAACGACGCCGAGGCGGTCCGCGGGCGTGAAAAGAACGGCCAGAACTCCAATTAGTCCAACGCCGAGGACCAACATAACCCAGGTGTCGGGTTCGGGGGCGGGTGACGCCGGAAGCCCACCGGCCAGGGCGCCGAGGGGCTCGGATCATCCCAGCCGGCGGGTCTGTCGATCGTCCGCAGGGGGTGACCCTGAGCGTCGACAAACGCCCCAGGGCTCGTTGCTGTCGCGCTCTCCGACGCCTCACCGGCATCGTCGCGTGGCCTGGCAGCGTCGTCGCTCCAGCGGACGAGGGAACTCGACCCGGCGAGACCCTCCGGTCCGTTGCTGTTCGAATCGAACGCCGTCGAAAGCCTCTCCCCATCAGCTGACGCGAAGATTGTCGCCGCTTGCGCGTGGCCGGCCAGCGCCAACAGCGCCATAGCCGCAACCCACCCAGCCATTTTCACGATCAGCCCCCATACGGTCCAGCGGGCTGCCTTGGCCCACCGCAGTAACAAATCCCTGTCTAAGGAGGTTCCGATTCTCGAAAGTTAAATAAATCTGAGTCGGCCCGAGTATCTAGGCGCGAGGTGCGACCATGCGCTCACGCATTGCGGCAAAGCTTGGAGGTTTCGGGCGTAAATTCGAGCATCGCGCCGCTCGGAGAAACTGAAGCTCGGTGACCCGGGCGAATGCAGCCACGTCCCTGCGAGATGCTTTGCTAATAGGCGGCCGGATCGCCCCCGACCAAGAACACCGTCCGGAGAATTATGGCGACGTCACCCCAGAACGACCAAGAGCGAATATACTCGATATCCGCGTCGATGCGGCACCTGAGGCATGAAGGGTCACGTATTTCACCTCGGAATCCAGACACTTGTGCAAGTCCGGTCAGACCCGGCCTGACGCTGTAGCGTCTACTGTATTCAGGGATCAAAGTAGCCCAAGTGTCATCATGGCAAACCGCGTGCGGCCGCGGACCAACGAGAGACATTTCACCCCGGATCACATTCATCAGCTGAGGCAGTTCGTCCAAACTGGTTCGGCGTAAGATATGTCCGAGCCTCGTTACGCGGGGATCCCTCACGCGAGCCTGGAAGATCTCGTCGCCCGTCTCGACATTCCGCATCGTTCGGAATTTCAAGATCAGAAAAGACCGCCCGTGCAAACCTGTTCGGGCCTGGCGGTAAAGGGCCGGCCCGCGACTGTCGAGCCGAACCGCGCCGGCTATCAACAAGAGCATTGGCAAAAACAGGAGAAGCGCCAGGCTGGCGGCGATGACATCGAACAGGCGCTTTGTCGGGGCCCCGGCGACACCGGTTTGAGTTGAACCAACACACGCCTGCGCCACCGGGCTTTCGAGATCGGTGACGCTCATAGCCGATACATCGGGAACAGGTTGTGATGTGTGAGTGATCGCGAGTCGAACGCCGCGTCGAACGCGGCGCCTGCGTGCCAAACTCTGCGCCTCATACGACTTCCCCAGCCAGTGGCTACGAAAGTTCAAACCGCGGACTGAGAGATTGGTTCGGGTGCGCGCGAAATTCTTTCGGTCTTGCCTGAGATCTTCTGGTCGTTCAGCAGCAAGTTGCCACCCGATCCACGAGCCGATCGCGCGACAAAGGGGAGGCGCGAGCGGCGTTCTAGGTGTCACGATTTTCGAAGGCGCCATCACGTCCTCCGCCGTCAGCGGAAAGTCGAATGACCTGCGCCGAGCGCGGTTCTTGTGGGTCCGGGCGCCGCCTACGCCTTGCTGTAGGATATAGTTTCCCGCGGTTAGGATGGCGCCCGGCTCCACGAGAAGATCCCCAGCTAGCCGAGCGTATCGACTCGTCCCGCAACGACATGGCCCACAGGCCGCCGCCTCCGTCCAATAATCGGGGATGGTCACTGTTTCGCTCACCAACATTTGCCGCCCACCTCAACGGCGCCAGCCGCCGACGTCGGGGCGAGGTCGTCAAAGTGAGGTTGGAACGACGATGCGGACCTTGATCTAACGCAACCCGAGCATCTGTTTCTCCGGCCCCCGCGGGACCGGTGGCTCTTCGACCCATTTCGTTGAAAGGATCGGCGTCCTAATGATGATCCGCGGTGACCTCGACGGCACTCCCATCGATTGCCGCGTAGGGCCTGGAGACCCGTCGCAGCACCTCGGCTGAATGACCGCTATGGGTCCAGGCTGTGTGAGAACGTGATCTGAGGGTCTTCTCGCGGGCTCGGCGCGGCGCTCTCGCTTGTTGGGCGTGAGCCATCGGCACAAGCAGAGTGCGTCCGCTCAGGCCCGCATTGCGGCCATGAGGGGCTTGGGGCCGAGGATCGCGATCACCCGCTTCAGATTGTAGGCGAGGACCTGGAGGCTCATCTCGGTTCGGACCTTGTCGAGGGTCCGCATCTTGAAGTGGGTGGCGCCCATCCAGGCCTTGAGCGTGCCGAAGGGGTGCTCGACGGTGGCGCGGCGGATGCGCATGGCGTCCGGCCTGGCGTCGAGCCGGGCCTGCATGGCGTCGATGACGCCCTCGTGCTCCCAGCGCCGGATGCGTCGCTCCTTGCCGCTGGTGCAGCGGTCCTTCAGCGGGCAGCCGGCGCAGTTGGAGGTCCAGTAGATGTGGATGTTCATGCCCTCTTCGAGCGCGGTGAAGCGGCGGGTCAGGGCCTGGCCGGCGGGGCAGCGGTAGACGTCCTCGTCCGGGCGGTAGACGAAGTCCTGCTTGCCGAAGCGGCCCCTGGCCTTGGCGCCCGAGGTCAGCGGCTTGGGCACGAGGGGCGTCACGCCCAGCCGCTCGCAGGCCAGCACCTCCTGACCGCTGAAGTAGCCGCGGTCGGCCAGCACCTCGAGCGCGTCGGCGCCCATCGCCGCCTTGGCCTCGCCGGCCATCTTCGCCAGCTGGGCCCGGTCGTTGCCGGCGTTGGTCACCTCGTGCGCCACGATCAGGTGATGCTCAGCATCGACGGCCGTCTGGACATTGTAGCCCACCACGCCCGTGCCCTTGCCGCTCGTGGCCATCGAGCGCGCGTCGGGGTCGCTCAGCGAGAGCTGCTGGTCCGGCGCGGCTTCCACCACTGGCTCGATCGCTTTGAACGCCGCCATCTGCTCGCGAAGCTGGGCGATCTTCTCCTTCAGCCGGCCCGACCTGGCCTGCGCCAGTTCGCCCTCCTGGCGGTCGGCCGTCTCCATCGCCGCCATGTAGCGCGCGATGCTGGCCTCCACCTGATCCATCCGCTTCTGCAGCTTGGCCCGGGTGTAGTTCCTGTCGCGCCCGTTCACCGCCTTGAACTTGCTGCCATCGATCGCCGCCAGCGCCTGGCTGAACAGCTCCAGCCGCCGGCACAGGTCGACGAACCGCCGGCAGGTCGCCCGGATCGCCGGGCCGTTGTCCTTCCTGAAGTCGGCGATGGTCTTGAAGTCCGGCGCCAATCGCCCGGTCAGCCACATCAGCTCGACGTTGCGCTGCGCCTCGCGCTCCAGCCGCCGGCTCGAGGCCACCTGGTTGATGTAGCCGTAGACGTAGATCTTCAGCAGCAGGCCCGGATGGTAGGCGGGCCGTCCCGTCGCCTCCGGAACCACGCCCTCGAACCCCAGCGCCCCCAGATCCAGCGCCTCGACGAACGCCTCGATCACCCGCACCGGGTTCTCCTCCGACACGTAGTCGTCCAGGAACTCCGGCAGCAGCACACCCTGCCGACGATCCTCACCCTCGACGAAGCGCTTCATCCTGAGCCCCGAAGCAGTTGCTTCAGGATTCTAACTCACACCGCGTTTTCACACAGCCTCGGTCGAAACTGGCCGTTGGCGTGATGCCCAGAAGCGGATGTCGCCAACGTCGGCGCGGGGTGGGTTGCGGACGTTGGTCATCCGGCTGCACGCCTGCGGCCAGGGGATAGGCCCCACAACCCGGCGCCGTTTCCGTCCAAATCTCGCGACCGAGCCCGCAAACATCGCGAACTCGTGTCTATGCGCGCCAGCTCCCCGCACGGTGCACAGCAATGACAATTGATTCGACAAGCGTCACAGGCGCGTGTCGTGTGGTTCATCATCGGCAATTACCTCTTGGGCGCCGATGGCTGAGAGACGCCTCTTGTCCGCTCCCGCCTGGACTGCAGGAGCATTCGAATGAGAACGTTCAGCCTGTACATTCACAGCAGCAGATCCGCGACGCCGACACTGGCGTTCGAAATGGCGAGTGACGAAGACACCGTTCAGGCTATGGCCGAGCCCGCCCTGGCTGAATCGCGGGACCGTCTTCTCGTCGAGGTGCGTGAGGAGGACCGCCTCCTTTTCACTCTAGACCGGGATGGCAGCTTGTTCCGCAGCCCCCACGTCGAACACCGGTTCAACAGCCTCGCATAGCCCGACCACGATGGCCCACGGCATCTACAGGGAACGCGGCAAGGGCGGTGCCGGAAACAGCGCGCTCGTTCAGTATGACCACGACCGCTTTGACGTTCCCGAAGTCCTTTACCGCAACCAGCGCTACATGCCGCCTTTTGAAGAATTGCCCTTGAGAGCGGAATACGAGGCGTCCGGCGCCGAAACGGATCTGGGAGCCTAGCCGCCGGCGAAAGCGTGAAAATACGGGTTAAGCGCCCATACCCGGCCGTGTGGCCAACGGCGGTCAGGGTCGAACATCCCCCTTGGCGACATGCCACGAACCGGACGTCCAGGCCAACAAGGATGGGTCTTAGCGCTCTGCAACCGTTGCTATACGGACATTAAGAGAACAAGCTATGCCGAAAGGCCCACGCGGCGAGAAGCGCCCCGGCGCAGTGCTCGCCGAGAGGTGAGCGATCCTGTCAAGGACCACTTCTCTCAGGTCCGCTAATGATGCTGTGGACGGCACTCCACCACCCGCAGGAGCATAGCTTCTGCAAGCAGGAGGAGGAGTGCGATGGGTCAGGTGGTTACGATCGGTCTGGATTTGGCCAAGTCGGTGTTCCAGGCGCACGGGGTAGACGAGGCGGGCGAGATCGTGGTCCGGCGCAAGCTAAGGCGATCTCAGCTGCTGGCCTTCTTCGCCAGGCAGCCGGCGTGTCTGGTGGGCATGGAGGCCTGCGCCTCTTCGCACCATTGGGCCCGGGAGCTGATCGCGCTCGGCCACGAGGTGAAGCTGATGCCGGCGCAGTACGTGAAGCCCTACGTCAAGCGCAGCAAGAACGACGCGGCTGACGCAGAGGCGATCTGCGAGGCGGTCACGCGCCCGACGATGCGGTTCGTCGCGATCAAGAGCCCTGACCAGCAGTGCGCGATGATGCTGCACCGGGTGCGGCTGGTGCTCTGTCGCCAGCGCACTCAGCTCTCCAACGCGCTGAGGTCTCATCTGGCGGAGTTCGGCATCGTCGCGCCGGTCGGCCGCCTGGGGCTGGAGCGGCTGATCGAGATCATCGCCGATCCTGAGGATCGCCGCCTGCCAGCGGGCGCGCGGACCTCTTTGCAGATGCTGGTCGCGCAGCTTGCCGTCGTGAAGGCGCAGATCCTGGAGAACGACCGCAGGATCATGGCTGACGCGCGTCGCACCGAGCTCGGCCGGAGGCTGATGGCGGTCCCCGGCGTCGGCCCGCTGCTCGCCAGCGCGCTCGTGGCCACCGTCGCCGATCCGCGCATCTTCCGGTCAGGCCGCGACCTGGCGGCGTGGATCGGCCTGGTCCCCCGGCAGAACTCCAGCGGCGGCAAGGAGCGTCTCGGCTCGATCTCCAAGGCCGGCCATCGCTACCTGCGCCAGATGCTCGTCGTCGGCTCGATGGCGGTGATCCGACACGCCGAGCGCTCGGCCAAGCAGCGCCCCTGGCTCGCGCAGCTGCTGGCGCGGCGCAAGGCGAAGGTCGCGGCGGTGGCGCTGGCCAACAAGATCGCGCGGACCGTCTGGGCGATGATGATCACCGGCGATCGCTACCGCGAGCCGCTCGCCGCTTGAGCTGCGCGCCGACGGCGCTGACGAAGTTGGGAAGGGCGAACTGGAGCTAATGCACAAAGCCGGTTGAAACCGCCGCACCGGGAGACCCCGCTTTTCGACCCTGCACTTCGAGTGCGTGCTTTTGGTCGGGACCCGGTTCGCGCGATCAAGGCATTATGGCCCGCGGCCCTCACAGCGCCGCACCCACAGGCCGTACACATGGCCGCACCAACCAGCCCTGCAGCAGCTCAAGAAACCCCTTGCCGCAGGAGTGCCGTCCACACAGGGTCGAAACTCCGGTCCGCGCCCAGCCCGAGAGCAGACGCTGGGCGAGAGCGCCCCCTCGGGGAAGAGGTGGCCTTGCGCCAACGCCCTGGCGAGGTGAAGTCAAAGGATCAAAGCTACGACCAGAAGCTCGCCGCTTGGCGCAAGCGGCGGCGAGTCTTGACTAGACCGGAGGCTTACGATGTCGCCAGTGGGATGGGAGGCGCTCCGGCAGTGGGGTGACGACGCAGCTCGCATCGAACCGCTCGCTGGCGGCGTCGCCAACGACGTGTGGAGCGTGCGCGTCCGCGGGCGTCTCGCGGTCGGTCGTCTCGGCGCCAGGAGCGACGCCGATCTCGCCTGGGAAACCGAGCTGCTCCAGCATCTCGACCGTGAAGGTCTGACCGTGCCGATCCCGATCCCGACGACGGACGGCCGGCTGTTCGCGGACGGTCTGATGGTGATGACGTACGTCGAGGGCGGACCGCCCGAGACGGAGGCCGACTGGCGTCGCGTGGCCGACACGCTCCGCCAGCTGCATCGTCTGACGCAGGGCTGGCCACAGCGCCCAGGTTGGCGATCTTCGACCGACCTCCTGCACGCCGAGACCGGCACGAAGATCGACCTTGGCGCGATGCCGGCCGAGGGCGTCGCGCGATGCCGAGCCGCATGGACGCGGCTCATCGGTCGTCAGACCTGCGTCGTCCACGGCGACCCCAACAACCGGGGCAACGTCCGCATAACCGCGGCTCGGGTCGCACTGATCGACTGGGACGAGTCGCACGTCGACGTTCCCGACCTTGACCTGGTGCTGCCCCACAACGCCGCCGGTCTCGACGCCGGCGCGCATGACATCGCCGCGCAGGCATCGGCCGCATGGGAAGCCGCGGTCTGTTGGGACGACGCGTACGCGATCAGGCGGCTTGCCGAAGTTCGAGCGGTCTGAGCGGCGGCGGATCGAGCGACCGCATCGATTTCCGGATCTCCAGCGCCACTGCCGGCGCTGTCTCTAAGGTCGGCCAAGGTTCGACGGCCCCGACAACGTGATGTTCGACGTCTCCCAGACCGGCTGGGTGACGGCGCCGGCGGAAGCACATTCGGCGTGAGGCGCTTCAGGCCGGCTTCGCCCGCGCCGAGCGGCCGGCGGCCAGCGCGAGCAGAACGGTGGCGGCGGTGACGGCGGCGCCGGCGAAGAACGGCGCGTCAGGCGCCAGAGCGAACAGCGCCAGCGCCGCCTGCGGACCGAGCAGCCGCGAGATCGCGTCCATCGCGTTGTTGAGCCCCAGCACCTGGCCCTGGCGGTCGGGATCGGTGGCCAGCGAGATCAGCGCCGAGGTGTTGGGGTAGGCGAGCGACTGGCCGAGCGACATCGCCGCCATGAGCCCGATCGTCGCCGCGCCGCCGGGCGAGAACGGTTGGCCCAGCTGGCAGAGCGCCGCGATGACGATGCCGAACGCCAGCATCTGCGCCTGGCCGAACCGCCGCGACAGCCCGCCGGTGAGCAGCGACTGGCCGCCCGCCGCGGCGACCGCGGCGACCGTGAAGCAGAAGCCGATTTGGCCGGCGTCCAGTCGTAGCGGCGCTGACGACCAGAACCCGAACATCGACTCGATGCCGTTGAACGCCAGGCCGGCGACGAAGGTCAGGATCATCAGCCGCCCCACCACCGGGTGGCGGATGCGCGCGGCCCGCAATGGTCCAGCGCGATCCCTGCGACCGGCTGCGGTCGGCGTGGACGCGGCTCTCGCGCACCAGGAGGAAGATGCCGGTCGCGGAGAGCGCGGCGAGCGCCCGAGGCGACCAGGATCGGCAGCTGGTAGCCGGTCGGCCCTTCGCCGGGGCGGGCCAGCAGCCCGCCGAGGCCAGGACCGAAGATGAAGCCGACGTTGTAGGCGGCGCCCAGGATCGCCATGCGGCCCGAGCGATAGGCCACTGGCGTCACGTCGGCGACGTAGCTCTGCACCACCGAGCCGTTGCCGCCGGCGAAGCCGCCCGCGAACCGCACCAGGCAGCCGAGGAAGACGTTCGGCGCGAAGGCCAGCGCCAGGTAGCAGAGGCAGTTGGCGCTGACCGTCGAGACCAGCAGCGGCTTGCGTCCGATGCGGTCGGAGAGCCGCCCCCAGAACGGCTCGCCGAAGAACGTGCCCGCCGGATAGGCCGAGAACAGCAGCGCGATCTGCCAGCCGGGCGCATGGAACGAGCGCGCATAGAAGGGCAGCAGCGGCACGATGATGCCCAAGCCCAGCATGCTGATCATCATGACCGCCAGCAGCGCCGCCAGCGCCGGGCGCGAGGCGCGCAACGCCGCCTGTTCGGGTTCGACGCTGGCCATGGCTCCGCTGGTGGCCTGCTCAGACGGTTTCGGCAAGCCGGCCTGGGAGCCGACATGAGCCTGCCGGGAATTTCCCGCCCGAGAAGCGGACGTTCCGAACGGCGGCAATGGGGGGGGGGGGGGGAGCCGCCGCTGGCGTCGAGCCAGGAACTGGACGAGCCATCCTCATCCGAGACCCGGAGGCCGGCGGTCAAGCAGCGCGTGGAAGCCGTCATCCCGCTGGGGCCTGAAAGCAGCGGCGGGACGTATGAAGGCAGACCTACGGAAGCCTTTCCGCTGAGCGCCATGGCTCATCTGACCACCACCCTATCCCGAGAGACGGAGAAACAACTAGAGCGGCTAACCAGACCCCAAGCACGAGCGCGACGACAGGCCCGAGATTACCGAGCCCAAGGATAAGAAGCTGCCTGGATACGCTCATCTTCCCAATGACAGGTACAACTAACATGTCCAGTACTGCGTCGAATGACGAAACGAGACCAGTGAATCCCAAGGCGAATATGAACGCATTGCTAGATATATCCCCAAGAGATGCGAATAGAAACGGAGTCAATAAGATCATTGGTAGGGCGCAACTCAATACCCTTAAGATATCATTGCGCCATTTTTTCTTCAGCCAAATGTTTTGAACATGACACTTAGCCGACAGAGATGCGAATACGGTGACTAGTACCAACAAGAATGGCTCGTATTCCTTGAAGATCAGCAATATGCCTAGTGTCCGAGGCATGGAGGCGCGGCCTCTGGATTGAATAATGGCACTACATCCGGCGATCGCCTTCGCCGGATTGTGATCATTGCACCGTCCGTTTCCGTGCCAACTCGCGTACTTTCTGAACGTGGGGTCGTCCGGCGAGACATTCGGATCAAGGTCCTCGGCCTTGGCTTCCTTACATCGTGCTCGACTTTCATCGAGGGTCTGCGAGTTCGCCGCCACCGTGACAAATAAGGTTGCGGCCAAACCAAGGGCGGCGGGAAATGACGCGCACCGCATCGGCTCGCCTCCCTGCCGCCAACGAGGGAGATATCCGACCGCATCGGCGGGATTGCATTGATCTGGGTCATCTCGGCGGAGGCTCAAGAATGGGCCAGCTCGGACTGATCGCCGACGCCCAGAAGACCGGCCGCGGTGACGAGTGCTTTCGATCCCCTGACACAAATCAAGGCGAGCGTGCTCTCGTGGGGTCATGAGGTCGAAATGGCTCTTGGCCAATGGTGCTTGAAAGAAAATCAAGCATGCTGTGGTATCCGAGGGCGAGATCGCCGATGGATGTCAGGGCGCTAGCTTCGCGCCTTGCGGAGATAGCCCATGAACCTGCTGCGCCATTCGATCCGCGTTCTTGTGGCTGGAGCGATATTCCTGCCGTCGCTGGCCTCCGCTCAACCGGAGCCTCCCACCGGCGTGTGGACTTTGGGGGCCCCGGACAACGCCACCACGCTCTACCGCAACGATACGTCCGCGATGATGCGGATCAGCGTCATGGTCTGCTACGAGCACTACTCCAGGAGCGCTGATAAGCGTCCGGCGCCGTCCGTCATGATCGGCGTGGTCCCGCCGGTGGAGGCACGTCTGCAAGTGGATCTGGGGAACTGCAACACGGTGTCGTTCCCGGTCAACTCGGATAGCAAGGTGAACCTGATCTTCTCGTCTCCGGAGGGCGGTATCGCCACCGGGAGCTACAGGATCGTTCTCCCCTGAGGGGCGACGCACCTGTGGGCGCCGCCTGGACCGACGCCCCAGCAATGCGCGACCGAGAAGGGGGCTCTCTCAACGGCACCTTCGGGTCGTAACTGCCCGTTCGCTTCATGCCCGAAAGCGGTCGTTGCGACCCGCCGCGAGCGGACGCTATCGCGTCGTCACGCTTGAGATGGGTCCGAAGACGTCGGCGCCATTTCCGGCCATGCTGTTGTCGCCGTAGCTGTAGACCGCGCCGTTCCCGGTCGCGAAGCGCGAGTCGACGCCGAGGATCTGATTGCCCTCGAGGGTCGAGTGACGCAGGCGCACCGCCCCGGTTCCGATGAAGATCAGGCCGCTGTCGGAATTGTTGTCGGCGACGGTGTCGTAGACAGCGACATTGGTCGCGGGCGTGGCGCCGTCGGTCTCGACGATCATCCCATAGCCGTTCTGGCTGAGGACGCTATGGGCGATGGTCACCTCCAGACTGCCGCCGGTCGCGGTGGGATTGACGTAGACGCCCGCCCCATTGGTCAACACCGGCGGCAGCCTGACCATCACCAACTGCACCGTCCGCCACTTCGCTGACTATGGCGCTAGCGAAATCTGTCAACAGCTGGCTCTGAGCACAAGATCGTCAGGCCGCGCAGGTAGACCGCATCGAGGTCGCCCGCGTTGATCGTGATGGCGTTGTCACCGTCGAGATCGCGCCGAACGGCGTGAAGCTGGCCTTCGTGATCGCCAATACGATCGTCTCGCACAACGGAATCGCCGACGTTGTGGTCGCCCCCAAGGGCGCCGGTGCGGACTGGCGCGGAACGATCGACCACCTGACCGCGACGTTCGACGGCATCAACAGGTCCTACCCCGCGTGGCTCTTGCCCCAGCGCCACGGGAGCAGGCGGCGCAGGCCTGCGGGGATCGGCGCCCGCGGCCGGCGCTCTGCGTCCATCGCCGCCGAGCCGCGGCGCTCCAGCTTGCCCCAGCCGACGCGGCCGCCGCGGATCGCCGTGCTGATCGACTTGACCACCACGTAGTACATCAGCTGGCGGTAGCCGAAGCGCTGCACCGGCAGCCAGACCAGGTCCTTCCACGGCGCGCGGCGCTCCAGCGCCATGCCGAGCGCGCCGGCCGACAGGTCGAGGAAGATGAAGGCCGCCCAGTAGAACACCGACCGCAGGAAGTCGTCCGGCGACCACTCCACCGGGTGGTAGGCGCGGGCGTAGAGCGTCCAGACCAGACTCCAGATGATCGCCATGTCGACCAGCGGCGAGACCGCGGTCAGGAAGATCTGGAACAGCCAGATCTGCGGCAGGGCGACGAAGCCGAGCACCGGACGTTTGCGGTCGAACAGCGCGGCGCGGTGCTTCCACAGGCATTGCAGCGTGCCGAAGCTCCAGCGGAACCGCTGCTTCAGGAGCCCCGAGACGCTGTCGGGCGCCTCGGTGTAGGCGCGCGCCTCGCTGTCGAACTCGACCCGCCAGCCGGCGCGCTGACAGGCGATGGTCAGGTCCTGGTCTTCGGCCAGGGTGTCGTGCGGATAGCCGCCGAGCGCCGCCAGCGCCGATTTGCGCCAGGCCCCGACCGCGCCCGGCACCACGGTGACCGCGCCCAGCGCCGCCAGCGCCCGCCGCTCCAGGTTCTGCGCGGTGATGTATTCCAGCGCCTGCCAGCGGGTGACGAGGTTCATTCGGTTGCCGACCACCGCGTTGCCGGCCACCGCGCCCACCTTCGGGTTGGCGAACCAGCGCACCAGCTGGCCGATGGTGTCGGGCGGGAACAGCGTGTCGGCGTCGAGCGCGACGACGATCTCGCCCTTGGCTTCGGCGAGGCCGCGGTTCAGCGCGCGCGCCTTGCCGCCGTTCTCGAAGCTCATCAGCGTCACGCGCGACTCGCCGTCGAACGCCTCGCGCACCTTGGCGGCGGTGGCGTCGGCCGAGCCGTCGTCCAGCACCAGCACCTCGAGCCTGGGCCAGTTGGAATGAAGGATCCGCGCCACGGAAGCGACGATCACCTTCTCCTCGTTGAAGCAGGGGATCAGCACCGAGACCAGCGGGCCGCTCGCCGGGTCCAGCATCGGCGGCGCGCGGCCGGGCGCCGTCAGGCGATGCCGCAACGCCAGGGTCGCCAGGAAGAACAGGCGCGCGACGCCCAGCACGATCGCGGTGACGAACAGAGTCGTCAGCAGGAAGTCCATGTAGCGGAAGAAGCCGAAGCCGAGGCCGTCCAGCAGCAGCTCGACCGAGGTGCGCGATGTCGGCGGCATCGCCTGGGCCGGGGTCATGCCGGCCAGCTCGTCGACGGTCACCAGCTTGAGCCCCCTGGCGCGGATGGCGTCGATCAGCTTGGGCAGCGCGGCGACGGTCTGGCTGCGGTCGCCGCCGGCGTCGTGCAGCAGCACCACCTGGCCTTCGTGCGGTCCGGTGTCGCCCAAGCGGTCCATCACCCGCTGCACGATCGTGTCGGGCGACGGCATCTGGCCGTTCGGCTCGCGCTGCCAGTCGTCCGGGTCGACGCGCAGACCCACGATCAGATAGCCGAGCTTCTGGGCCAGCAGCAGCGGCTCGACCTCGTTCGGCGTCGACGGCTCGGCGTCGCCGAAATAGGGCGGCCGGAACAGCCGCATCGACTTGCCGGTCAGCACCTCGAACAGGCGCTGGGTCGTGTTCAGCTCCAGGTCGGTCTGGGCCACCGGCGTCGGCGCCGATGTTGGGGTGGGTCCAGGTGTGACCGCCGACGATGTCGCCTTCGCGCACCTCGCGCTGAATCAGGTCGGGACGCCCCTGCATGTTCTCGCCGATCGCAAAGAACGTGGCGTTGGCGTGCTTGGCCTTCAGGATGTCGAGGATCTTCGGCGTCCAGCGGCCGTCGGGGCCGTCGTCGAAGGTCAGCGCCACCCAGCCGGGATGCCAGCCGTAGCGCTGGATCACGTACGACGTCGGCATCACCTTGTAGTCCTCGGTCGAGATCAAGCCGTTGTCGGGGTCGATCTCGATGCTGCGCGAGCCCGCGGTCGGCGTCGCGCTCACGTGCAGCACCTCGCCCTGGCCGTCGAAGTTCACGCCCGTACCTGGCGCGATCGTCTCCAGCCCGACGGGCTTCAGCGAACCGTAAGGCTGGCGGAAATAGTTCCAGACGCCCGGGTCCTCGGCGCCCATCCGCCAGAGCGCATAGCCCCGCGGGCGATAGTCGTCGCCGAACTTGATCTCGTTGAAGATGGTGGCGGCGTCGAGGAACCAGACGACGTGGTTGGACCCATCGTCGTCGATGTAGCCGTAGGTCGGATTCAGCGCGTCGTCGTCGAAGCTGGCGGACGCCTCGGAATCGCGGGCGGTCTGGGTCGCGTCGTAGAAGACCTCGGTCTCGCCTTTGACGGCCTTGCCGTCCTTGCCCAGCTTCCAGTCGTAGCCGTAGTCGCCGAGCGCGACGACCATCCGGGCCGGGTCGAGCTGCGCGGCGTCCTTGTCGAGGTTCTTCTCGTACCAGTCCTGGCTGGCCGGCGGTCCCGGCTGGCCCCCGCCCTGGCCGGCGTCGCCGCCCCAGTGCTCGTCGTAGGCCATCAGCACGACGGTGTCCGACGCCGCCTGGAATGTCTTCAGGTTCCAGTCCGGGTTGGCGAACGGCACGGTGACCCAGACTTCGCGTCCGAGCGGTTTCAGCGCCGCCCGGGCCTGGGCCACCAGAACCGGATACTGCGCCAGCGCCGCCGGCGAGATGTTTTCCAGGTCGAACACGTAGCCGCCGTAGCCGCGGCTCTTGGCCAGGTTGACGAGGTTGGTCACCAGGGCGGCGCGCGCGGCGGGATTGGTCAGCAGGTTGCTGGCCAGCGGACCGTCGAACAGGCCGTCGTGGGCGTTGGTGATCGACGGCAGCACCGAAGGCGCGTTCTTGGCGCCGGCGATGATCGCCTCGGCCTGCGGGTCCGACGTCACCGAGACCGGACCCAGCGAGCCGTTCAGAAAGATCCACTGCGGCGAGACCACGTCGAGCTGGTCGATGTGCTGGGCCAGCGAGGGACGCGAGCTCTCGTCCCACGAGACATAGAAGCCCACCGACAGCGGCCGCGTCGCGCCGCCGGGCGCACCGGCGTTCGGGCGGCGGGGCACGTGGGTCCAGCCGGGCTTCCCCTTCAGCCGGTGCGCGGTCTCAACGTGCAGCGCCTGCAGCACCCGCGGGTCCTTCAGCGACAGCTGCGGCAGCATCGGCGCGAAGGCCAGGGTGGCGAAGAAGCCGGCGACGATCAGCGCCGCCAGCGAAACCAGCAGCCCGACGCCAAGGCGCGCGCGCCGATCCCGGCGTCCGGTCGGATCATGAAAGATGTAGTCGGCCATTCAGGCCCGGCGCTCTCTTGCAATTGCGAAGCGGCTTGATCGTCGCGGAACATGGCTGAAGGGCGACCGGATGCAAGTACCGATGGCGCATTGGTCGCGCCGGGCGCCCGCCGCGGATTGACAGCGCTGCGTCCCGCCGCTCTGTCTCGCGGGCGTCTGCGACCGCTCGAGCGCTGTGTTGGCCACGACCCGCGAAGCTTACGACGAAGAGGGACGGCGCTCGTTTCGCATCTCGGCGATCCGGGTGCTGATCGCCTGCATGGCGGTCGCGCTGGTGATCGGACTCTCCGGCCAGGCGCGCGATACGCTGGACGCCCTGCAATGGCTGGTCGAACTCGGTCATCGGCGCGGCGGTGGGGCTGGCGGTGGCGCGCTGGTGGGTGCCGCGCGCCTGGTTCAGCGAGAAGCCCTGGGCGGCGGCGCTGGCGATCGCCGCGTCGGTCACGCTGCCGGTGGCCGGCGCGGTCATCGCCTGGCTGGTGCTGCTTCGCCACCGGCCCCTGGTCTGGGATCTGGTGGCCGGCGTGCTGCCGTCGGTGTTCGGCACGGCGCTGGTGATGACCGCCCTGGCGTTCCTGGTGCGCCGGCCGCCGAGGCAGACCCATGCCGCCGCGCCGAGCGCCGACGGATCGGCCGCCCCGCCGCCGAAGTTCCTCGGCCGCCTGCCGGAAAAGCTGCAGGGCGCCGAGATATTCGCGGTCGAGGCCGAGGACCACTACCTGCGTCTGCACACCAGCCTCGGCCAGGACCTGATCCTGCTGCGGCTGGCGGACGCGATCGTCGAGCTGGAGGGCATCGAGGGCGCGCAGACCCACCGCTCCTGGTGGGTGGCCAGATCGGCGGTCGCCTCGGCCGAGCGCGGCGACGGCCGCGCGACGCTGACGCTGAAGGACGGCGCCGAGGTTCCGGTCAGCCGGGGCTTTGCGAAGCAGCTGCGAGCGGCGGGGTGGTTCTGAACGCCGGGCTCGCCCGGAGCCAGAGTTCGGCCACGATCAGGTTGGGGACCCAGCACAGGAACGAGATCGCCCGGTAGCCGATGTCGGCGTCCCAGTGGGCGACGAAGACGATCGGCAGGTAGATCCGCAGCGTCACCGCCGCGAAGGTCAGCGCGTAGCTGCGGGTCATCCAGCGCCGGTGCCGCACGAAGTCCCGCGCCCTCGCCAGCCGCCAGGCCTGCGCCGTGCAGCCCAGCCAGCTGATCGCCAGCAGGCCAAACCCGGCCGTGGCGATCGGCCCGGCGGTCGTGCCGGCCGCCAGCAACAGCGCCGCGCCGCCGCCGATCATGCAGCAGATCACGTAGACCGTGCCCGCGCGCCGGTGCCACGCCGGCAAGCGCGCCCTGAACTTCGGGAACAACTGCAGCGCTCCGAGGATCAGCGCCGTGGCGCTGACGCCGGCGTGGAGCACCAATGCGCCGGTGCGGGTGAAGTGGTTCGCGACGATGTCCGGCGCGCCGCCTGGCATGCCAGGCGCCAGGTAGCGGTAGGAGCTCAGCGCGATCGCGAACGCCAGCACCGTCGCGGTCCAGAGCCAGACGCCGGTCAGTTTCATGGCCGGGAAGCTTAGCCCTGGGGGAAGCAGCGGCCCAGATAATGTCCTGTAAGGTTCAGCCGGGGCGACCGGCGCGGCGCCAGCGCAGGATCGCGACGACGCCCCAGACCGCTTCGACCAGCCCGAACGGCCAGGCGCCCTGCAGGAAGCCGTAGGCCGATCCCAGCCAGCAGGCGCCGGCGAAGGCCAGCGTCCACCAGCGCGAGCGGGACTCCAGGGCGTAACAGACCAGCATCGCCGTGACGGCGAAAAGGCCGAAGGCGGTGAGCGTGGTCACGCCGCGCCAGGCCGACGCCGGGCCGCCATTACTCAGACGAGCGCCGGCTCGATCTCCTTGCAGGCGGCGATCAGCCCCTGCACCGAGGCGACCGACTTGGCGAACATCGCCTTTTCGGCGTCGTCCATCGGGAACTCGATGATCCGCTCCACTCCGCCGGCGCCGATCACCGCCGGCACGCCGACGTACATGTCCTTCAGGCCGTACTGGCCGGTCAGGTGCGCCGCGCAGGGCAGCACCCGCTTCTTGTCCTTCAGGTAGGACTTGGCCATCGCGACCGCGCTCTCGGCCGGAGCGTAGTAGGCCGAGCCGGTCTTGAGCAGCGCGACGATCTCGCCGCCGCCGCCGCGGGTGCGGGCGACGATGCCGTCGAGGTCGTCCTGCGAGATCAGGCCCTGCTCGACCAGCAGCGGCAGCGGCAGGCCGCCGACAGTGGAGTAGCGGGTCATCGGCACCATGTCGTCGCCGTGGCCGCCCAGGGTCCAGGCTCGTACGTCCTCGACCGAGACGCCCAGCTTCTCGGCCAGGAAGTAGCCGAAGCGGGCGCTGTCCAGCACGCCGGCCATGCCGACCACCTTGTTCGCCGGCAGGCCGGAGAACTCGCGCAGCGCCCAGACCATCGCGTCGAGCGGATTGGTGATGCAGATCACGAACGCATGCGGCGCGTGCGAACGGATGCCGTCGCCCACCGCCTTCATCACCTTCAGATTGATGCCAAGCAAGTCGTCGCGGCTCATGCCGGGCTTGCGCGGCACGCCGGAGGTGACGATGCAGATGTCGGCGCCGGCGATGTCGGCGTAGTCCTGCGCGCCCTTCAGCGAGACATCCTTGCCGAACACGGTCGTCGCCTCGGCCAGGTCCAGCCCCTTGCCCTGCGGCAGGCCCTCGACGATGTCGAACAAGACGACGTCGCCCAGTTCCTCGCGGGCGCAGATGTGGGCCAGCGTGCCCCCGATCATGCCCGATCCGATGAGGGCGATCTTCGCGCGCGCCATCCGCAATTCTCCGTCCGGTCGTTGGAAGCCGGCGCGGTCTAGACCGGCCGCCCGGCGCCTGCAAGGCTGCGGCATGTTCGAGCTCGACCCCGCCTTCCTGGCGACCTCGGCGGCGCTGCCGGCGCTGGCGCTGTGCGAAGTTCGCCTGCAGCTCGACGCGCGCTTTGCCTGGCTGGTGCTGATCCCGCGCATCGACCGCGCGATCGAGCTGGAAGACCTCTCGGTGGAGGAGCGCGCCATGCTGATGGCCGAGATCGTCGTCGCCGGCGAGGCGGTCCGCGCGGTCGGCGCGGCGCTGCTGCGGCCGGTGGAAAAGCTCAACGTCGGCCAGCTCGGCAACGTCACCCGCCAGCTGCACGTCCACGTCGTCGGCCGCCGCGCCGACGATGCCTGCTGGCCGGGCCCGGTGTGGGGGCAGGGGAGAGCGCAGGACTACGCTCCCGAAACGCTGGAGACGGCGCTCGCGGCGGCCGCAAACGCCCTCACCGCCTAGGCGAGCAGGGGACCGACTTCGATCCGGAACCGAGAGCCGGCTTCTAACCGGAGCGTGTCCCGGATAACGGCTGCGATCCGTCTCGCGCCTTGACGGCGAAGCTCCTCGGGCTAGCGTCGGGCGATGCAAAAGGTTCTGTGTGTCTGTGGTGGCAACATAAGCCGCAGCCCGATGATGCAGGCGGTGCTGCAGCAGCACCTCGGCGCTTCATTTCTAGTAGAAAGCGCCGGTGTGCGTGAGGACTTGGCAGGCCGTCCCGCCAATCACCGCTCCGTTGCGTGTATGAAGGAACGCGGAGTCGATTTGAGCGTCCATGTCAGTCGCTGGGTCGGGCGCCTGGACCTCAACCAATACCAATGGATCGTTTGCGTCGGCCACGACGAGGCCGACCAGGTCCGTTCCCTCCTCGGCGCAGACAAGACACGCGTTATCGTCGCGAACGAGCATCAAGGCGGCATTCCCGACCCCTATGAACTTGGTCTGGCGGGCTATCGGGACTGCCTGGCTCTGCTGGACGAGGTGATGCCGCACGTCGCGCGGCGCATCAGCCATGCTCAATCTGCAGACACGGATGGACGCTGACCAGACGCTTGGGGGCGGGGCGATGAGGCTGTTTTTGGTGCGCCACTGCCAATCGACTGGCGGCTTGCCGGACTCAGCCCTGACCGAGAGGGGACAGGCGGCTGCAGCGCGTCTCGCAGATCGGCTCATGCCATTCGGTCCAGACGCGATCTATGCGAGCCCGTATGCAAGAGCGGTGTCGACCGTTTCCCCGCTGGCGACGCGGCTGCAAACCGGAATTAGCGTCGACGATCGACTTCGTGAGCGTGTGCGTTCGAGCGAGGACATCGAGGATGTTGAAGGTTATCTCCATCGCTCATTTGTCGATGAGAACTACCGGGCGGCCGGGGGCGAGAGCCTGAAGCAAGCTGCCGACCGAGGACTGGCGGCGCTCGCCGATATTCGCAGGGCGGGACATCGCTGCGCGGTCGTGGCAAGCCATAGAACCCTGATCACGTCGATCTTACGCTCGATCGATCCGCGGTTCGGGCTGGCCGAGTGGCGCGAAATGGTGACGCCAGATGTCTTCAGCTTGCGGTTCGATGAGCGTGGTCCCATCGCATTCGAGCGTGTTTGATGAGACACGCAGGCTCGTAAGCCCTGCAGGCTGCGGCTCTTGCGCACGGGGGTGGCGCTCCGGTCGGAAGCGGTCGGCGCTATGTCGCCGGGAAGCGGCCGCTAAGCGGCCTAGCCCCGCCGCAGCTTCACCGGCGCGTCGGCGCCGTTCTCGCGCATCACGCCGGTCCAGCCGCCGGTCGCGTCGGCGTGCAGGGTGATGGTCACGGCCGGGGCGCCGGGCGTCGCGTTGAGCGTGATCGTCAGCGTGCCCGGCCCGCGGATCAGGCTGTCGACGAAGCCGATGTCGCCGGGCACCACCGGATGGCGCAGGTCGCGCCAGACGCCTTCGAGCGGGCTCTGGCCGCCGGGCTTGTCGACGAGCTGGAACGCCAGCAGCGCCTGGCCGCTGGCCGAGACCAGGGTCCAGCCGCCGTCGAGCGGTCCCTGGTAGCTCTCGGCGGCGTTGAACGAGCCGGCGACGCGGTCGTCGATCGGGTTGCCCGCCTCCTGCGCCCGGGCGAGCGCCGGGGCCAGCAGCGCGACCAGCAGGACGGCGCGCATCCGGCTCAAGCGGCGTCCACCGTCGCGATCGCCGCCGCCAGGTCCAAGAGCCGCCGCGCCTCGGAAAGATGCAGCCGCTCGGCCAGCCGGCCCTCGACCCTCAGCGCCCCGCGGCCCTCGTTCTGCGGGTCGGCGAACGCCGCCACCACCGCCGCGGCCCAGGCCACCTCGTCCGCCGGCGGGGCGTAGACGCGGTTGCAGGTCTCAAGATGGGTCGGGTGGATCACGCTGCGGCCGTCGAAGCCGAAATTGGCGCCCTGCCGGCAGGTGGCCTCGAGCAGACCCAGATCGTCGATCTCGTTGTGCACGCCGTCGAGCGCGGTCAGGCCGTGCGCCCGGGCCGCCGCCACCGCCATGGCGAGGAACGGGACGAACGCCTCGCGCCCCGGCGTCTGGCGCGCCTTCATCTCCTTGGCCAGGTCGTTGATCCCCATCACGAACGCCGCCAGCCGGGTCCGCGCCGACGCGGCGGCGATTCCCAGCAGGTCGAACATCGCCGGGCAGGTCTCGATCATCGCCCAGAGCCGGGTCGTGCGCGGCGCGGCCGCCAGCGCCCGATCGTAGGCCTCGACGTCGGCCGGCGAATTCACCTTCGGGACCAGCACCGCGTCCGGCCCGGCCTCGGCCGCCGCCGCCAGGTCGTCCGCGCCCCACGGCGTTTCGAGCCCGTTGACCCGGATCACCACCTCGCGCCGCCCGAAGCCGCCGGCCTTCACCGCCGCCGCCGCCGCGGCGCGGGCCTCGGGCTTGGCCTCCGGCGCCACCGCGTCCTCCAGGTCGAGGATCACCACGTCGCAGGGCAGGGCGCGGGCCTTCTCCACCGCCCGGGCGTTGGAGGCGGGCATGTAGAGGGCGCTGCGGCGGGGGCGGATGACGGCTTCCATGACGAAAGCGACGCTTCCTCTGGCGAACCGGGTTCGACAAGCCCTAAAATGCAGCCATGACCGACCGCTACGATCCCGAGGCCCGCAACGTGCTGGGCGGCGAGCTGCTCCCCTGCTCGAACGCGCCGCGCACCGGCTTCTTCCGCAATGGCTGCTGCGAGACCGGCCCGGAGGACGTCGGCCTGCACACCGTCTGCGCGGTGATGACCGCCGAGTTCCTGGCCTTCTCCAAGGCGGCCGGCAACGACCTCTCGACCCCGATGCCCGATCACGGCTTTCCCGGCCTGAAGCCCGGCGACCGCTGGTGCCTCTGCGCGCCGCGCTGGAAGGAAGCCTTCGACGCCGGCTTCGCCCCGCAGGTCGTGCTGGAGGCGACGCACGAGGAGACCCTGGCGATCACCACGCTGGGGGTGCTGAAGGACTACGCGGTGGAGGCGTGACTCTTCCTTCTCCCCTTGCGGGAGAAGGTGTCGCCGAAGGCGACCGATGAGGGGTGTCCGCGCTGACAGTGAGGCTTTGGCGTAGCGCTGCCGCCCTCCCGTCCGACACCCCTCATGCGACCGCTTCGCGGCCACCTTCTCCCGCAAGGGGAGAAGGCTCACACCAGCGGATACTCGCGCTCCAGCCGGTAGACCGAGCCCTCGTGGCCGAGCCAGCTGGAATAGAGCCCGAAGCTGCTCACCCGGAACGGCGGCGATTTCAGCAGGTTGTGGGCCTGCACCCAGGCGGCGACGCGGGCCGGGTCGGCGCGGCGCAGGTAGGCGAGCGTGAGGTGGGGGCGCCAGATTCGCTTGTCCGGCGCGAGGCCGGCCTTGCGGGCGGCGGTCTCGCAGCGGGCGGCGAGGCGGCGCAGGCCTGCGTTCTCCTCGACGCCGGCCCAGACCGCGTGGATGTCGTCGCCGTCCTGGAACGAGCCGACGCCTGCCAGCGTCAGGGTCAGGGCCTCGCCGGGAACGACGTTCAGCTCGGCGTCGACGTCGTCGGCGACCGCCTCGCTGACCTCACCGATGAAGCGCAGGGTGATGTGGAACGCCTCGGTCGGCCGCCAGCGGGCGCCCGGCAGCCCCTGCTGGCGGCGCACCAGTCCCTCGCCGATCTGCGGCGGGATCGCGATCGCCGCGAACAGGCGGATCATCGCCGCAGCTTCAGCGCCCTCGCCACGACCGGCGCCAGGCCTTTGGCGATGATCTTCACGCCGGTGGCGTTCGGATGGATGCCGTCGGCCTGCCGCAGCGCCGGGCCGACGCCGGCCATGAGGTCGGGATAGAGCGGCGCCCGCTCGGCCTTGGCCACCGCCGGGAACACCGCGTCGAAATCGCGGACGTAGCCGGCGCCGACGGCCTTGGGCGCCGTCAGACCCGCCAGCACCACGGTCACCCGCCGCGCCTTCAGCCGCCGCACGATGGCGCTCAGGTTCGTCCGCGTGGTCTTGGGGTCCAGGCCCTGCAGCAGGTCGTTGCCGCCGAGCGCGACGACGCAGACGTCGGTGTCGGCCTGGACCGAGAAGTTCAGCCGTTCCAGCCCATCGCCGCTGGTGTCGCCGGAAACCCCGGCCGCGCGCACCACCACCGGCGCGCCAAGTCTGGCCAGCGCCAGGCCCAGCTGCGCCGGCAGCGCCTCGGCGGCGGGCAGGCCGAAGCCGGCGGTGATCGAGTCGCCGAGGATGGTCACCACCTTCTTGCGGGCGGCGAGGGCCGGACCGGCGAGCGGCAGGACGCCGGCGCTGGCGGCGATCCCCAGCACCACGCCGCGGCGGATGAAGAAACGGTCAGGTGCTCGGGTCATCGACAGGCCCTATGTAGGGTCTTCCGGCCGCTTGCAACGAGACCCGATGTTCGACGCCACCCAGCCCGGCGCTCCGCTCGCCCTCGACGGCGTCTGGCTGACCCTTCCGTCGGCGGCGGGACCGGTCGAGATCCTGCGGGGGATCGACTTCAGCGTCGAGGCCGGCGAGCGGGTGGCGGTGGTCGGACCTTCGGGTTCGGGCAAGTCGACCCTGATCGCCATCGCCGCCGGGCTCGAGCGGCCGACCAGGGGCAAGGTGCGGCTGCTGGGCCAGGAGCTCTCGCGGCTCGACGAGGACGGCCGGGCGAAGCTGCGGCGCGGGCGGGTCTCGCTGGTGTTCCAGGCCTTCCATCTGCTGCCTAACATGACCGCCGAGGAAAATGTTGCGGCGCCGCTGGAGATCGCCGGCCAATGGGGCGCCGCCAAGACCGCCCGCGAGTGGCTGGAGCGCGTCGGCCTTTCCACCCGCCTGCGCCACTATCCGCACCAGCTTTCCGGCGGCGAGCAGCAGCGGGTGGCGCTGGCCCGCGCGCTGGCCCCGCGCCCCGCCCTGCTGTTCGCCGACGAACCCACCGGCAACCTCGACCATGACAACGCCGCCCACGTCGCCGATCTGATCTTCGCGCTCTCCGCCGAGACCAGCGCCGCCCTGGTGCTGGTCACCCACGACGAGACCCTCGCCGCCCGCGCCGACCGCATCGTCCGGATGGCGGCGGGGCGGATCGAGGGATGAGGGGAGAGGCCGCGGTCGCAACGCCCAACCCTTCCCCCTCGGGGGAAAACGGCGCGTCGTTGCGCAGCAACGCGTCGCCGATGGGGGCTCTCTCCGCAGGCGTCGTTCCCCCATCGGCGGAGCGCGCTACGCGCGGCTCGCCGCTTTCCCCCGGAGGGGGAAGGGTGATGCGGCGCGACGATGGGGGGCTCGTCCGTGATGCCGCTCTCGCTCCGCTTCGCCGCCCGCGAGCTCCGATCTGGCATCCGCGGGTTCCGCATCTTCCTCGCCTGCCTGGCGCTGGGCGTCGCGGCGATTGCGGCGGCGGGGTCGACGGCGGAGGCGTTCCGGCAGGGGCTGGCCTCGCAGGCGGCGCAGATCCTGGGCGGCGACCTGGCGGTGGGACTGGAGCAGCGGGAGTTCAAGCCGAACGAGCGCGCGGCGCTGGAGGGGCTCGGCCGAGTTTCCTACGCCGTGGCCAGCCGGGCGATGGCCGAAGGTCCGTCCGGCGAGCGCCGGCTGGTGGAGCTGCGCGGCGTCGGCGAGACCTATCCGCTGGTCGGCCAGGTCGAGCTCGGCGGCGGCCTGCCGCTGGCGGATGCGCTGCGGCCTGCGGGCGACGCGGCCGGCGTCGCGGTCGAGCAGCCCCTGCTGGACCGGCTGCACCTCAAGCTCGGCGACCGCTTCCTGGTCGGCAACGTTCCGGTGGTGGCCCGCGCCGTGCTGCTGGGCGAGCCGGACCGGCTCTCGCGCGGCTTCGGCCTCGGCCCGCGGGTGCTGGGACGCCTGCAGATGGTGCGGGACGGCGGCTTCCTCGGCCCGGGTCTGCCGTTCGGCGAAACCGTGCGGATCGTGCTCAAGCCCGGCCTCAGCCTCGCCGCCGCCAAGGCCGCTATCGCTCACGCCCTGCCGGCCGGCGCCTTCCGGGTGCGCGACCGCAACGAGGCCGCGCCCGGCTTCTCGCGGCTGATCGACCAGCTGGAATACTTCCTCGGCTTCATCGGCCTCTCGTCGCTGATCGCCGGCGGGCTCGGCGTCTCCGGCGCGGTCGGGGCCTACCTCGAGGCGCGCAAGAGCTCGATCGCCGCGCTGAAGGCGCTCGGCGCCGACGGCGCGCTGGCCCGCAACACCTACCTGATCCAGATCGCGGTGCTGGCGAGCCTCGGCGTCGCGATCGGCCTGGTGGTCGGCGGCGCCGCGCCGCTGATCCTGGGCAACCTGGTCAGCAGGGACCTGCCGGTCCCGGCGCTGTTCGAGCTCTACCCCGCGCCGCTGGCCAAGGCGGCGTTGTTCGGCCTGCTCTCGGCCGCCGCCTTCTCGCTGGCGCCGCTGGGCCGGGCGCGGGCGACGCCGCCGGCGGCGCTGTTCCGCCAGGAGCTGGGCGGCCGGCTCACGTTCGGCCCCGAGCTGGTCGGCGCGCTCGTCGCCGCCGCGGCGCTGGCGGCGCTGGCGATCGTGACCGCCCCGACCCAGCTTTCCGCGGCGATCATGATCGGCGGCGTCGCGGCGGCGTTCGTGGCGCTGTTCCTGATCGGCCTCGCCGCCGCCTGGGCCGCGGGGCGGTTGCGCGGCCTGACAGCCGGTCCGATCCGGATCGGCCTGGCCAACCTCGCCGGTCCCCACTCGGCCGCCCGCACCGCCGCCCCGGCGATCGGGCTCGGCGTCGCGCTGCTGGCGACCGTGGTGCTGATCCAGTCGAGCCTGATCGCCGAGGTGACCGTCACCGCGCCGAGGGCCGCGCCGGCGCTGGTGTTCATCGAGATCCCCGGCGACAAAGGCCCGGCGTTCGACGCCGCGGTGGCCGCCGGCTTCGGCCGGGCGCTGACGCCGAAGGATTACCAGCGCTTCCCGTTCGCCACCGGCCGCATCACCGCGCTGAACGGCCGGCCGGTGGACAAGGGCCGGATCGGCCAGAGCGGCCGCTGGGCGTTCGACGCCGACATCTCGCTCTCGGCGATCGGCGCCCAGCCGGAAGGCGCCGGCCTCGTGTCTGGCAAGTGGTGGCCGGCGACCTACAGCGGCCCGCCGCTGATCGCGCTGGACGACCAGGTGGCCAAGGCGGCGGGACTGAAGCTGGGTGACACCGTCACCCTCAGCACCCTCGGCCGCGACTTCACCGCGCGCCTGGCCGCCACCCGCAAGGTCGACTTCGGCGGCTTCGGCCCCGACTTCACCCTGGTGATCGACGCGGCCGCGCTGGCCGGCGCTAATCCGCGCCAGGTCGCGATCGCCAAGGCCACCCCAGCGGAGGAGGCGGCGGTCACCCACGCGCTCGGCGCCAGCTTCCCGACCGTCGACGTGGTCAGCGTGCGCGAGCAGCTGCAGTCGGCGACGCAGCTGTTCGACCGCGTCACGCTGGCCGTGCGCGCCGCCGCCGCGGTCGCGGGCCTGGCCGGCCTGCTGGTGCTGGCCGGGGCGATCGCCGCCGGCGCCCGGGCCCGGGCCAAGGAGGCGGCGACGCTGAAGGTGCTGGGCGCCGCGCGCTGGCAGATCCTCTGCGCCTACGCCGTCGAGTACGGCGCGGTCGGCGCGGTCGCGGGGCTCGCCGGGGTCGCGCTGGGCTTCGCGGCGGCCTGGCCGGTGGTGGTGAAGGTGTTCGAGGCCACCTGGAGCGTCGACTGGGCCGGGGCGCTCGGCCTGATCGCCGGCGCCGCCGCGATCACGGCCGCCGGCGGGCTGATCGCCGCGCTTCACGCCCTGGCAAGCCGGCCGGCGCCAGTCTTGCGCGCGGAGTAGCTGACCGACCCAGGGACGCGCTTGGCGGGCGCCTTGCGCCGGGTCACGCCAAGGACGATATTTCACCCAACGCGCCCCTCGGGGCGCATTCAGAAGGGCTATCTTCTATGAGCGACTTCAATCGCGGGTTCACGCGCCCCACGCCGGCCGTCGCCGACATGGGCGTCGACGCGGGCCTGCGCAGCTTCATGCTCGGCGTCTACAATAAGGTGGGCCTGGGTCTGTTGCTCTCGGCCGCCCTGGCGTGGGTGTCCGGCAATTACGAACCCGTCCGGCAACTGTTCTTCAGCGTGGACGCCGAGGGCCGCACCGGCATGACGCTGCTGGGCGTGGTCGTGGCGTTCGCACCCCTGGCTATCCTTCTCGGCCAGATGTTCCTGCGCAAGACGTCGCCACGCGCGGCCGCGATCACCTATTGGGCGATCGTCTCGCTGATCGGCATCTCGTTCGGCGTGCTGTTCATCGCCTACAGCGGCGTCTCGATCTTCGAGACCTTCCTGGTCACCGCCGCCTCGTTCGGCGGCCTCAGCCTGATCGGCTACACCACCAAGCGCGACCTCACCGGAATCGGCAGCTTCCTGATCATGGGGCTGTGGGGGCTGATCTTCGCCTCGCTGGCGACCTTCTTCTTCCACTCGCCGGCGCTCTACTTCGTCATCAACCTGGTGGGTGTGCTGATCTTCGCCGGGCTGATCGCCTACGACACCCAGCGGATGAAGATGACCTACTACCAGCTGGGCGGGAACGAGGCGGCGATGAGCGTGGCGACCAGCTACGGCGCGCTCAGCCTCTACCTCGACTTCGTCAACCTGTTCCGCTTCCTGCTCTACTTCATGGGCGGCTCCCGCCGCTAAGCCGAGCGGAAGCGACTGCTAGCAGGCCCCGGCGGCGCCCCGCCGGGGCCCTTTTCTTTCTGCGGCAGGGTTGCCGTGTCTTCGCGCCGCGAAGCGGCTCCCGTGCGGCGCCGAGAATGCCGCGCGCTTCGAAAGAGGAATCCACGAACAACACGAACAACACGAACGAAGGGGTTCTCGGTTCGGCGCGGACCCGTTCGTGTCCTTTCGTGTTGTTCGTGGACAATTCCTTCTGTCGCACCAGCACCGAAATTCGCGAGTGCGCGTTGAACAAGCCGAGCCAACCTGCCGCTTCGCGGGTCGCCTGGACCGCACTATGAGGGACCACGATGGACAATGACTCCGCTTGGACCGCGTTCGAGGCTGCCACCCGCGCCGACGCCATGGGCCGGATCGTTGACCACTTCGGTCGCGAGCCGGATCGCCTGACGCGGCTGACCCTGGCGGCGGCGGGGCTTTCGCTCGACCTCTCCAAGCAGCCCTGGAGCCTGGCCGGGGCCGGCGTGGCGCTCGAGCTGGCGCAGGCCTGCGATCTCGAAGGCCATCGCGCGCGCCTTTTCGCCGGCGACGAGGTCAACGCCACCGAACACCGCCCGGCGCTGCACATGGCGTTGCGCGCCCCCGACGGCGCGGGCTTCAGGGCGCTGGGCCAGCCAGTCTCGGGCGAGGTCGAGGCGACGCGGCGGGCGATGGAGGCCTTCGCCGACGGCATCCGCGCGGGCCGGATCGTCGGGGCGACGCGCAAGCGGTTCGCGCACATCGTCCACATCGGCATCGGCGGCTCGGATCTGGGCCCCAAGCTGGTCTGGGATGCGCTGAAGCCGCTCGAGCCAAAGATCGACATCCGTTTCGCCGCCAACATCGACGGCGCCGAGATCGCCGCCGCGCTCGCCGGGCTGGACCCCGCCGAGACGCTGGTGATCGTGGTCTCCAAGACCTTCACCACCGAGGAGACGCTGGCGAACGGGCGGGCCGCCCGCGCCTGGCTGGCGGCGGCGCTGGGCGAGGCCGGCGCGAACCAGCACCTTGCGGCGGTCAGCGCCAACGTCGCCGGGGCCAGGGACTTCGGCGTCGCCCCCGAGCGGGTGTTCGCGTTCTGGGACTGGGTCGGCGGGCGCTATTCGCTGTGGTCGGCGGTCGGCCTCTCGACCGCCATCGCGCTGGGCTGGGAGGCGTTCGCTGGGCTGCTGGCGGGCGGCGCGGCGATGGACGCGCACTTCCGCGACACGCCGTTGCCGCACAACGCGCCGACGATGCTGGCGCTGGCCCACGTCTTCAACCGTAACGGCCTTGGCCGGCCGATCCGCGCAGTCGTGCCCTACGCCCGGCGCCTGGCGCTGCTGCCGGCGTTCCTGCAGCAACTGGAGATGGAATCGAACGGCAAGCGGGTGAGCGAGCACGGCCATCCGCTGGCGCGCGGCTCCGCGGCCGCCGTGTTCGGCGACGCCGGCACCACCGGACAGCACGCCTTCTTCCAGATGCTGCACCAGGGCACGGACGTGATACCGGTCGACATCGTGGCGGTGGCCTCCGGCGATGAGGGCCCGCCCGACCATCAGGGGCGGCTCCTGGCCAACGCCATCGCCCAGGCAGAGGCGCTGATGGTCGGCCACGCCAACGCCGCCGAGCCGCACCGCAACTTCCCCGGCGACCGTCCGACCAGCTTCATCCTGCTCGAGCGCCTGACGCCGGCGGCGCTGGGCGCGTTGATCGCGCTCTACGAGCACAAGGTGTTCGTCGAAGGCGTGCTCTGGGGGATCGACAGCTTCGACCAGTGGGGCGTCGAGCTCGGGAAGACCCTGGCCAAGGCCGTGTTCGGCGAGCTGGAGGGCGGCGCCGCCGGCGCCCACGACCCCTCCACAGCGACCCTGATCGCCCGGCTGCGCTCTCCTCACCCGTAGGGGAGGATACTAACCATCAACCTCAGCCATTCGTTTACCGCGAGCGTGGGAGAACGTTGGTCGATCCGCCGCACTCGCCGCGCGCCCGGCGCCACGATGCTGACGCGGACGCATGATTTTTGGGCTCAGCATGAGTCGAGAGGGATAGGCGGACGGCCGCGTGAACGACCTCAGCCAGGATCAGCTTCGAGCCGTCCAGCCTCTGGAGCCGCGCCCGCGGCCGCGGAAGCGCGGCTGGACGGCCGGCGCGGTGGCGGTCAGCGCCGCGGCGCACCTCGGCGTCGCCGCCGCGATCCTGCTGGCGCGGACCGAAGCCCCGCAACTCGCCCACGTCGATCCGCCGATGGTCAGGCTGGTGGCCTGGACGCCGCCGCCGCCCAAGCCGCCCGCCAAGGTCCCGGACCCCTCGCCGTCGCCCGACGCGGCGAAGCACGCCGCCAAGGTGACGCCGCCGGTGCAGAGGAGCATCGCCCGCGTTTCGCGCGCGCCGACCATCGACGACTTCCTGCCGGTCGCGCCGGCGCTGAAGACCTCGGCGGTGCAGTCCGATGGCGAGCTGACCGACGCCGACATCGCCGGCGCGTCCACCTCGGGCTCCGGCCGCGGCGGCGGCGGCGAGTGCAACATGGCGCGCCGGATCGAGGAGGCGCTGAAGAAGGATCACCTGGTGCAGGCCGCCGTTTCCGAGGCGTCCGGCTCTTCCAAGGCGATCCTGATGTGGAACGGCGACTGGGTGCAGAGCCACAGCGAGGACGGCAAGGGCCTGGCGGCGGTCCGCGAGGCCATCGTCTGGGAGATCGCCTTCGCGCCGGCGGCCTGCCGCACCCAGCTGATGCACGGCCTGATGCTGATCTCGCTGACCGACTCTTCCGGCAGCGCGCGGCTGGCGCTTGGCCACGGCGAATGGCGCTGGTCCGATCTGCTGGGGCTGCGGCGCAGCGGCTGAGGCGGCCTTCGACGTTCGGCCCTGACAATTGACGTCATCGCCGGCTGGAGCGCAGCGCGCAATGCCGGCAATCCAGGAACGCCGGTCTGCAGTCGTGGGCATGGATGGCCGGGACGAGCCCGGCCATGACGTTCTCGGCGTTCGAGCAACCCCAGCGGCGGTGCGGGGGCCGGGCCTGTGGCCCGACCCCTCCCCACCATCAGGCCATGACCACCAGCACCACGCGGCGGTTCTGGGCCCGTCCCGCGCGAGTGTTGTTGGGCGCCACCGGGACGTCGGCGCCGTAGGAGATGGTCGCCATCCGGTTCAGCGGCACGCCTTGCTGGTTCATGAACAGGCGCACCGCCTCGGCGCGCTCTTCGCCGAGCCGCTCGTTCAGGGTCTTGGGTCCGGTCGCGTCGGTGTGGCCCTGGATCTCGAGGTAGACGTTCTTGTTGTCGCTCTTGAGCTTGCTGATGAAGTCCATCAGCCGGGTCTGCGCCTCGGGCGACAGCTTCGAGCCGTCGACCGGGAACTTCACCGAGTTCATCCGACAGCACCATCTGGTAGAGGAACTTGCCCTCGGCCAGCTTGTTGGCCGCCTCCGCCCGCTGCAGGGCGTCGCGGGTGGTCTGGTCCAGCTGCGAGAGCTGCTGGTCCTGCGCCTGCTGATGGGTTTGGACGTCGGTCACCGCCGCCTGCACAGGCGCCACGTGCTTGTCGACATAGTCCTGGGTCGCGCAGGCGCCCAACGACAGAGTCGAGGCCAGCATCAGGCCAGTAATGGTAAGCTTTGCCATTAGGTCCCTCTTTCTTGGGTCGTTTCTTTGCGCCGAGATGGCCCAGTCGCCAGCCCGGACGGATTAACATTCGTTAACTCCAATCTGGACGAAATCGCGGCGCGACTGTGTTCTCATGCGGCCTCAACTGAGACGGGTTGCGGCGAATTCGCCGCGGGCAAGAATCCACGGACGCGAAAAGGGAGGCGCTCGGCCCTGAGCGCCTCCCGCGAGGATGTCGACTCTTCCATATGGCGCTCGCCCCTAAAAGTGGTGGGTGCAGAACGCCAGCAGCAAGATCAGCGGGATCGGGACGCCAAGTCCCCAAAGTATCAGCGAGCGCATGTCCGGACGGCCTCCGAGTTGTGGTGCGGGACGGAAATCCCTTCGGCGACGGTAACGCTGCGCCCGCCCTTGCGTTCCGCCGCCCGCTTTCGGCGCTTGCGGGCCGCCGCGTCATCCTGTCAGGTTCGCGCCCGATCTCCCTGGGCCCGGACGCCGAGGGGGAATGACCCGAGGACCCAAGGCGATGAGCGACTACAAGCTTCTGATCGACGGCGCGCTGGTGGACGGCGACGCGCAGATGGACGTGATCAATCCGGCGACCGAAGAGGTGCTGGCGAAGTGCCCGCGCGCCTCGAAGGCCCAGCTCGACGCCGCGGTGGCGGCCGCGCAGCGCGCGTTCCCCGGCTGGCGCGACACGCCGATCGCCGAGCGCAAGGCCAAGCTCACCGCGATCGCCGACATCATCCAGGCCAACGCCCCTGAGCTCGGCCGGCTGCTGACCCAGGAGCAGGGCAAGCCGATCGGCGACGCCACCGGCGAGGTCTACGGCGCGTCCGCCTTCTTCCGCTACTTCACCATGCTCGACCTGCCGGTGAAGGTGCTGGACGACAGCGAGACCCGGAAGGTGGAGATGCACCGCCGGCCGCTGGGCGTGATCGGGGCGATCGTGCCCTGGAACTTCCCGATGATCCTGATGGCGTTCAAGGTCCCGGCGGCGCTGCTGGCAGGCAACACCATGGTGCTGAAGCCGGCGCCGACGACGCCGCTCTCGACCCTCAGGTTCGCCGCCCTGATCAAGGACGTGCTGCCGCCGGGCGTGCTGAACGTGATCGCCGACGCCGGCGAGCTGGGCGCGGCGATGACCGCCCACCCCGGCATCCGCAAGATCAGCTACACCGGCTCGACCGCCACCGGGAAGAAGGTGATGGCCGGCGCCGCTGACGCGTTGAAGCGGATCACGCTCGAGCTGGGCGGCAACGACGCCTCGATCGTGCTGGCGGGCTCGGACCCGAAGGAGGTCGCGCCGAAGATCTTCGCCGGCGCGTTCCAGAACTCCGGCCAGGTCTGCATCGCCATCAAGCGCACCTACGTCCACGACAGCATCTACGACGCGATGTGCGAGGAGCTGGCGCAGCTGGCCGACGCGGCGGTGATGGGCGATGGGCTGGAGCAGGGCACCCAGCTCGGCCCGATCCAGAACAAGACCCAGTACGACCGGGTGATGGGCCTGATCGAAAGCGCCCGGAAGGACGGCAAGATCATCGCCGGCGGCGAGCGCCAGGGCGACAAGGGCTACTTCATCCGCCCGACCATCGTGCGCGACATCACCGACGGCACGCGGCTGGTCGACGAGGAGCAGTTCGGCCCGGTGCTGCCGGTGATCCGCTACACCGACGCCGAGGACGCGCTGGCCCGCGCCAACAACTCCGAATACGGCCTCGGCGGCTCGATCTGGTCGACCGATCTCGACAAGGCCTACGACCTCGCCACGCGGATGGAGAGCGGGACGGTGTGGATCAACAAGCACGCCGACCTCGCCCCGAACATCCCGTTCGGCGGGGCCAAGGGCTCCGGCATCGGCGTCGAGTTGGGCGAGGAGGGGTTGGCGGAGTTCACCCAGCTGCAGGTGATCAACGTCGCGCGCTAGGGTTGGGCTGCATACTCTCCCCCGTCATCACCGGCTGTAGCGCGGAGCGCGGAATGCCGGTGATCCATGCGCGCGACCTTGGGGGTTGCTCCCGCAAGGCGGTGTTCATGGATGGCCGGGACGAGCCCGGCCATGACGTTGTATGGGTACGGTCTTGGCAACGTCAAAGGCTTCGCGTCGTCGATGAGTGAGCCGCTGAAAGTGATCGGCGAGACCGACGTCGGCTGGTGCGCGGCGACGCCGCCGAACGAGACCACCGACGAGGATGGGCGACCGCTGGTGCGGACGGTCGGGTTCGCCGCGGCCGATCCCCGTGCGCCGAGTCGCCGGATCTACGACGATCCCGAGGTGGTTGCGCTCAGGGAGCATCTGCGGCGCGACAACGGGCTGCGCGGCCTGGAGATCGTGGGGCCGGACGAGATCGAGCGGGCCAGGCGGATCCTCTTCCGCGACGGCTTCGTGGTGGTGCGCGACCTGCTGGACCCGGACACGCTGGCCATGATGCGCGAAGCCAGCGCGCGAGTGCTGGCCCAGATCCTCGCCATCCCGGGCGTCGACGGCCGCAAGTACGTGACCGAGACCGGGCGGCTGCCGCACCGCTACAGCTACGGCACCGCCTCGGCCTCTCGCCAGCTGCTGCACGAGCCGGAGTGGGCCGCGATCGTCGACTTGCCGACCACCACGCCGCTCCTGGCCGCGATGTTCGGCGGCGACGACTACTGGGTGGTCGGCGCCGGCGGCGACCTCTGCCTGCCGGGCGCGATCGAGTACCAGACCCTGCACAGCGACACCCGCGAGACGTTCGAGATCTCCCCGGCGCGCCTGGCGCAGGCGCAGCGGATGGGGGTCGAGCTGCGCCGTGAGCCGGACGGCGACAGCCTGACCGACAAGACCCGCCACCTGATCTTCGAGCGCACGCCGCCGCGGGTGACGATCAACTTCCTGATGAGCGACATGACGTTCGAGAACGGGCCGATCCGCCAGATCCCCGGCACCCAGACGATCGCAGCGAGTCCGCCGACGCAGGCCGACGAGCCGGAGTGGATGCGGCTCTCGACCGTCGTCGGCGCGCCTGCCGGCGCCGGGGTCTTCCGCGACCCGCGCGCCTGGCACGGCGCGACGCCGAACGTCAGCCGCGAGATCCGGGCCATGCCCAACGTCGAGTACACCGCGCCTTGGCTCGAGGCGTCGGCGTTCGATCCGTCGATGCCGCACGAGATCTGGGCGGGGCTCAGCCCACATGCGCAGCGCATCTCGGCCCGGATCAAGACGGCGCCCGGCGAATGGCCGGCCGGCGCCGGCGTCATGCATCCGCTCGCGAGCAAGCGCAGCGAGGCGAAAGGCGCGCCGTCCCACATCGCCGGGGGCGTCTCGTTGCGCGCGACCTAGACCGCTGCGACATTTTGGCGCAAAACCTGCATGGGAGCGGCTGGAAGCGCCACCGCTCCGCCTGAACCGAGTCCGAGGCTGTATGACGCCGAGATCCGGATATTCCTGGGACAAGCTGAACGCGCTGGCCGTCGCGATCGAGGCCGCCGCCGAGCGCGAGCCCTATCCGCGCCTCGCGCGGCTGATGCAGGATCTCGCCGTCCAGGATCGAGCGGCGCCGGGCCTCGGAGCGCGGCCGCCTAGCCTCCAGCCGACGTACGGCTAGCCGCGGCTGACGCGGCAAAGTCTGCCGATGGGCGGCGAATGGACCCCGTCCGACGGTCGCAGCATCACTACCAACTCGATCGACGGCATCCATGTCGGCACGGCGCCCTTCTTCAGCCTGGGCGACAACGGCATCTACGCCAACGTCACGGACGTCCTGGGCTCACTCTCTTCGCTTGCGCCGAAATAATCGAACGTCGTTATTCTGCCGGGTCGGCAAAGATGCTTTCTGTGCAGCTGGGCGTCTTGGCCTCACAGCCGGTGGGAGGGATCGCATGACGAAAACGCGTTTGACGGCGCTCGCGCTGACATTGGCCATGATCGCGCCGGCGGCCCTGGCGCAGACGGCGCACCGCGCCTGGGTGTCGGGCCATGGAACCGACGGAGCCGGTTGCGGCGCGCCGGCGGCGCCCTGCCGCTCGCTGCAATACGCCCACGACAACGTCGTCGCCGCCGGCGGCGAGATCGACATCCTGGACCCCGCCGGCTACGGCGCGATCTCGATCACCAAGGCGATCAGCATCGTCAACGACGGGGTCGGCACGGCCGGGGTGCAGGCCGCGTCGGGAAACGCGATCTCGATCAGCGCCGCCTCCACCGACGCGGTCTACCTGAAGGGCCTCAACGTCGATGGCGTCAACTTCGCCGGAGCGCACGGCGTCTACCTCTCGTCGGGCGGCAGCCTGAGGCTGGAGAACTGCGTCATCAGCCACTTCTACGACGGCGTGCTGGTGATCCCGACCACCGCGGTCAACGTGACGATCGTCAACACCTCGACGTCGCGCAACGCCAACAACGGCATCGAGTTCGATGTCGGGGCCAGTGCGGTGAAAGCGTTGCTGGATCATGTCGCCAGCAGCGAGAACAGCACCGGCATCCTCGTGGTCACGACCCAGGCCCAGCCCGCCGCGTCCAGCTTCGCGATCATCGATTCCACGGCCAGCCACGAGTCGGCGGGCATCTCGATCGACAGCCAGTCAACGGCGCTCAGCGCCCACATCGACCGTGCGACGCTGGCGGAAAACGTCGGGTTCGGCCTGACCGCGTCGGGGTCGGCGGTGGTCGCGCTGTCACGGAGCCTGGTCTATGGGAACGGTGTCGGGGTCGCCGTGCTTGGCGCGCAGCCGTTGCTGACCGGCGGCGACAACCTGATCGACCACAACACCACCGACACCGCCAGCGCGACCCCCTTCACCCAGATCCCGCTGCAGTGAGGCCGGCGGCGGTCGCTCAGCCGGAACGGCGGCCGCGGGCGAACGGTGCGAAGACGTCCGGCTCGACGATGTGGTCGTGGCCGCCGACGCGGCCGGGGCGCCAGTAGCCTTCGGCGGCGATCCGGTCCTTCGCCAGGCCGCGGGCGATCAGGCCCTGGCGCTGCGCGCGCACGGTGCTGGTCTCGCCGATCACGCAGGCCTGGCCGTCGCCAGGCGGGAGCTGGAAGGTCGTCAACGCCTCGAGCAGACCCAGGCTCGGCGCCCGCGGCGCGCCGCCGCGATGCAGCCAGGTGAGCTCGAGCTGCGCGGGGGTCTCGATCGGCTGCTCGTCCTCGGCCCCGGCGATCTCGATGAAGGCGATCGCGCGTTCGCCGGCCGGCAGGCTTTCGATCATCGCCGCGATCCCCGGCAGCGCGGTCTCGTCGCCGGTGAACAGCCGCCAGTCGGCGTGGCCGCGCACGGTCGTGCGACCGCGCGGACCATCGGCCACGATCTCGTCGCCAAGCTTTGCGCGGCGCGCCCAGTCGGTCGCCGGGGAGGCGCCGTGGAGCACGAAGTCGATGTCGATCCGGCCCTCCAGGGGGTCGAACCGGCGAATGGTGTAGTGGCGCCGCGCCGCGCCGCCGTGCGCGTCCGGCAGATTCAGCACCAGGTCCTGGCCCGGGCGGGATTGAAACCCGTCCATCGTCTCGCCGACCAGGCTTACGCGGCGCATGCGTGGCGTGACGTCGAAAGCCGCAACCACAGTCAGCGGCCAGCGCGGCAGAGGCGGGCGGCGGAATGCAGCCGGGCGATGGATCTCATTCATGGGCGGTGCTTTCGTCTGTGGTTAGATATATCGGTGTGCCGATATATCTAAGTCGTTCGGACTTGGCAACCGCCGTTCTTCGGCTGGACGGTGTCCCGACTGAAGCAGCCCCGGTTGACAGTTCGTCGCCCGATCCAGGCCGACGAGTCTAGCCGCAGACCGGACAATCGGGGTCGGGCCCGATCCGCACCGTGCGGCTTTCGGCGGCGAGCGCATCGTAGATCAGCAGCCGGCCTGTGAGGGGCTGGCCGGCGCCCGCGAGCAACTTCACCGCCTCGAGCGCCATCATCGCGCCGACTACGCCGGCGAGCGCGCCGACGACGCCGACCGCCGCGCAGGTCTCGGCGTCGGGCGGGATCTCGGGGACCAGGCAGCGATAGCACGGCTTCCCGGCGAACACGCCGACCTGGCCGGTCCAGCGGCCGATCGCGCCGGAGACCAGCGCGACCCCCTCGGCGACGCAGGCGGCGTTCACCGCGAAGCGCGTGGCGAAATCGTCGGTGCCGTCGAGCACGAGGTCGAAACCGCGGACCAGACCTGCGGCGTTGGCCTCGGTGAGCCGCTCGGCGATCGGCGTGACGCGGACATTGGGGTTGAGCCCGGCCAGGCGCTCGGCCGCCGCCTCGACCTTCACCCGTCCGTCGTCGGCGGTGGCGTAAAGCACTTGCCGCTGCAGGTTGGAAAGCGAGACCGTGTCGGGATCGACCAGCGCCAGCTCGCCGACGCCGGCGGCGGCGAGGTAGAGCGCGGCCGGCGCGCCGAGGCCGCCGGCGCCGACGATCAGCACCCGCGCGGCCTTCAGCCGCTGCTGGCCCGGACCGCCGATCTCGCGCAGCACCAGGTGGCGGGCGTAGCGTTCGACCTCTTCGTCGGAAAAACTCATTTGGTCCCTTGGCTTGACCCTGACCCGCGGCGCGGCCACATCGCGGGCCATGCCGAACTTTCCCGACTGGCATGGGACCACCATTCTGGCCGTGCGCAAGGGCGGATCGACCGTCCTGGCCGGCGATGGGCAGGTGTCCATGGGCCAGACCATCGTCAAGAGCGCCGCCAAGAAGGTGCGCCGGCTGGCCGACGGCCGCGTGCTGGCCGGCTTCGCCGGCGCCACCGCCGACGCCTTCACCCTGATCGAGCGGCTGGAGGCCAAGCTCGAGCAGTATCCGGAGCAGCTGGCCCGCGCCTGCGTCGACCTGGCCAAGGACTGGCGCACCGACCGCTACCTGCGCCGGCTGGAAGCGATGCTGCTGGTGGCCGACAAGACCACCATCCTCACCGTCACCGGCGTCGGCGACGTGCTGGAGCCGGACAAGGGCGTCGCCGCGATCGGCTCGGGCGGCAACTACGCGCTGGCCGCCGCCACCGCGCTGCTGGACACCGACTACGCCGCCGAGGACATCGCCCGCCGCGCGATGGGCATCGCCGCCGACATCTGCGTCTACACCAACCGCGAACTCGTGGTGGAAACGCTGTGAGGGGGTTCAAGGTGCGTTTCCTCCCTCCCCCTCGTGGGGAGGGACAGACCGCGAAGCGGTCAGGGTGGGGGAGTTCTCGTGACGCCCGAATCCTCACCGACGAGTCTTGTTGCGTCGCGCACCCCCACCCGTCCGTCGCTGCGCGACGTCCACCCTCCCCACAAGGGGGAGGGAGGGCATGAGTGAGTTCTCCCCCCGCGAGATCGTCTCCGAGCTCGACCGGTTTGTGGTCGGGCACGCCGAGGCCAAGCGCGCGGTGGCGGTGGCGCTGCGCAACCGCTGGCGCCGTCGACGCGTGCCTGAGGCGCTGCGCGACGAGATCACCCCGAAGAACATCCTGATGATCGGGCCGACCGGCGTCGGCAAGACCGAGATCGCCCGGCGGCTGGCCCGGCTGGCGCAAGCGCCGTTCCTGAAAGTGGAGGCGACCAAGTTCACCGAAGTCGGCTACGTCGGCCGCGACGTCGATCAGATCGTCCGCGACCTGGTCGAGATCGCCATCGGCATGATCCGCGAGCGGCGCCGCGCCGGGGTCAAGGCCAAGGCCGAGGCCGCCGCCGAGGAACGGATCCTGGACGCCTTGGTGGGCCCAGGCTCGGGCCCGGCGACCCGCGATGCGTTCCGCAAGAAGCTGCGCGCAGGCGAGCTGGACGACAAGGAGGTGGAGCTAACCCTGGCCGACGCCGGCTCGCCGTTCCAGGGCTTCGACATCCCCGGCCAGCCAGGCGCCTCGATGGGGGTGCTGAACCTGTCGGAGATGATGGGCAAGGCGTTCGGCCAGCGCACCAAGGCGCACCGCACCACCGTAGCCGCCGCCTGGACGCCGCTGATCGCCGAGGAGAGCGACAAGCTGGTCGACCAGGAGGCCGCGACGCTGGAGGCGATCTCGCTGGCGGAGAACTCCGGCATCGTGTTCCTCGACGAGATCGACAAGGTCGCCTCGCGCCAGGACCGCGCCGGCGCCGACGTCTCCCGCGAAGGCGTGCAGCGCGACCTCTTGCCTCTGATCGAGGGCACGACCGTCACCACCAAGCATGGGCCGGTGAAGACCGACCACATCCTGTTCATCGCTTCCGGCGCCTTCCATATCGCCAAGCCGTCCGACCTGCTGCCGGAGCTGCAGGGCCGCCTGCCGATCCGGGTGGAGCTGAAGGCGCTGAGCCGCGACGACCTGCGCCGGATCCTGACCGAGCCAGAGGCGAACCTGATCCGCCAGCAGCAGGCGCTGCTGGCCACCGAGAACGTCACGCTCAGCTTCACCGACGACGCCATCGACGCCCTGGCCGACGCCGCGGTGGCGGTGAACGGGGCGGTGGAGAACATCGGCGCCCGGCGCCTGCAGACCGTGCTGGAGAAGGTGGTCGAGGAAATCAGCTTCACCGCCGCCGACCGCGCCGGCGAAACCTTGGTGATCGACGGCGCCTATGTGCGCGACCGGGTCGGCGAACTGGCGAAGAACGCCGACCTGAGCCGGTATATTCTCTGAGAGACCCCCCATCGTCGCGCATCGCCCTGCGGGCTCGCGTGCGACACTTCCCCCCGCCAGCGGGGGGAAGAGCGACCTGCTCCTCCCCTCGCAGAGTGAGGGGAGGTGTCGCTGGCGAGGGAGCGCAGCGACCGATGCGCGACGGAGGGGAGTGTCGCCGCTTGCAACACCGCGCCTTTCGCCGCCAATGTCGCCGGCATGGACGTCGCGATCGCGGAGGAGCGGATCCTGGTCTTCGCCGACCGGGTGGGCGCGGAGGTGGCCGAGGCCAAGGCGTGGGGGCGGCGCGTCGAGGCGTTCGGGACGCTGGCGCGGATGAGCGGGCTGCTGGCGCGGCCGAAGGACGAGGAGTTCGAACTCGTCTACCGCGAGAAGCGGCTGCAGCCGTTCTGGCGCATCGCTTCGCGCAGCCTGTGCCGCTACGAGCGCGACCGCACCTATCCGATCGTGCTTTCGCCCGAGGTCACGGGCGTCGTCATCGACGGCCAGCCGCGGGCCATCGACGGCCACCGGACCACGGTGAGCGGGCGCGAGTCCTGCGAGGAGGAGAGCCGCCGGCAGGTGCTGGTCGACGCGCTGACGGGCGCCGAGAGCCTCGCCCTGGCCGCGCTGCTGGACTTCCCCGCCGAGACGGCCGACGCGGCGCAGCTGGCGGCGCTGGCGGCCGAGAACACCGTGGTCGTGCCGCCGCAGGTGAAGGCTTCCGGCCTGGTGCGCGACGCCGTCGCCAAGGCGATCGGCAAGATCGACGCCGACCAGATCCTGGAGGAGCGGGTCGATCTCGAGGCGGTCGATCTCTGCTACCGGCCGGTCTACGCCTTCCGCTATCGCCGCGCCGGCAAGGAGGCGGTGGTGGAGGTGGACGGCCTGACCGGCGAGGCCGCGATCGCCGGCAAGACCTTCGAGCAGCACCTCGGCAAGATGCTGGAGCCAAAGTTCCTGCTCGACATCGGCGCCGAGGCCGCCAACCTGTTCATCCCGGGCGCGACGGTCGCCAAGCTCGCCATCGTCAAGGGGCTGGAGCTGCACGAGAAGCGGCGGGCGGCGAAAGCCCCGTGAAGAAGCCGGCCAGGCCGAGGCGCCGGCGGCTGTCGCCGGCCGAAGCCGCGCGCATCGCCGAGATCTTCCGCCGCTTCGAAGCCGCCAGCCCCGACCCGCGCACCGAGCTTGCCTACAAGACGCCGTTCACCCTGCTGGTGGCTGTGGTGCTGTCGGCCCAGGCGACCGACAAGTCGGTGAACAAGGCGACCGAGAAGCTTTACGCGCTCGCCAGCACGCCGCAGCAGATGCTGGCGCTGGGCGAGGCCGGCCTGACGCCGTTCATCGCCTCGATCGGCCTGTTCCGGATGAAGGCCAAGAACGTCGTCGCGCTCTCGCGCATCCTGGTCGAGCAATACGGCGGCGAGGTGCCGCTGCGGCGCGAAGCCCTGCAGGCGCTGCCCGGCGTCGGCCGCAAGACCGCCAGCGTGGTGCTGAACGAGCTGGGCGTCGAGCCCGCCATCGCCGTCGACACCCACGTTTTCCGCGTCGCTCACCGGCTGAAGCTGTCGAAGGGCAAGACCCCCGACGACGTCGAGCGCGACCTGATGGCGATCGTTCCCGACGACGGCAAGACCCGCGCCCACCACTGGCTGATCCTGCACGGGCGCTACGTCTGCGTCGCCAGAAAGCCGAAGTGCGGCGAATGCCTGGTCGCCGACCTCTGCCCTTCCCGCGAGCTGTTCATGGGCGGTTAGGCCGGAAAAGCCTAGACATCGCGCCCGCCGCAAACCATAGGCGCGCCCATGAGCCGGACCGCGGAGATCAGCCGCAACACCAAGGAGACGCAGGTGCGCGTCGCCGTCGACCTCGACGGGACGGGGGAGGCGCGCGTCTCCACCGGCATCGGCTTCTATGACCACATGCTGGAGAGCTTCGCCCGCCACGGCGGCTTCGACCTGACCGTCGAGACCAAGGGCGACCTGCACATCGACATGCACCACACGGTGGAGGACACCGGCATCGTGCTGGGGCAGGCCGTCAAAGAGGCGCTGGCGGGCTTCGCCGGCGTGCGCCGCTTCGGCCACGCCTACATCCCGATGGACGAGACCCTGACCCGCTGCGCGGTCGACCTCTCCAATCGTCCCTATCTGATCTGGCGGGTGAAGTTCGACCGGCCGAAGGTGGGCGAGATGGACACCGAGCTGTTCAAGGAGTTCCACCACGCGTTCGCGATGAACGCCGGCGCCTGCGTCCACCTCGAGACCCTATATGGGGAAAACTCGCACCACATAGCCGAGAGCGGCTTCAAGGCGCTGGCCCGCGCCTTGCGAATGGCCGTCGAGCTCGACCCGAAGACCCACGGGCATGCTCCCTCGACCAAGGGCGTGCTCTAGGAAGGAAACCCCTGATGCAGAGCGTCGCCCTGATCGATTACGGGTCGGGCAACCTGCGCTCGGCCGAGAAGGCGCTGCAGAAGGCCGCCGCCGGCCTTTCGCGGCCGGCCGAGGTTGTGACCACCGACGATCCCGACCGGATCGCGCGGGCGGACCTGGTGGTCCTGCCGGGCGTCGGCGCCTTCGCCGCCTGCATGGGCGCGCTCTCGGCCCGCGATGGCGTGATCGAGGCGATGACCGAGGCGGTGCGGCGCCGCGGCGCGCCGTTCCTGGGCATCTGCGTCGGGATGCAGCTGCTGGCCGAGCGCGGGCTGGAGTTCGGCGAGACGCGGGGGCTCGGCTGGATCGAGGGCGACGTGCGGGCGATCGAGCCGGCGGACCCGCGCTGCAAGGTCCCGCACATGGGCTGGAACGCGCTCGAGGGCGAGCTGCCCCGGGCGCTGTTCCACGGGCTGCCGCCCCAGCCGCACATGTATTTTACACACTCCTTCGCCATCTTCCCGCGCCACGCCGCCGATGTGGCGGCCTCGGTCGACCATGGCGGACGCTTTGCGGCGGCCGTCTTGAGGGGCAATGTGGCCGGCGTGCAGTTCCACCCGGAAAAGTCGCAAGGCGCCGGCGCTCGGCTGCTCACCAACGTGCTGGAGTGGCGGCCGTGATCCTCTATCCCGCCATCGACCTGAAGGACGGCCAGTGCGTGCGCGTACTGCACGGCGACTTCGCCACGGCTACCGTATTCAATGAAAACCCTGCCGACCAGGCTCGGGCCTGGGTCGAGGCCGGCTTCGAGTGGCTGCACGTCGTCGACCTGAACGGTTCGGCGGAGGGCAGGGCGGTGAACGGCGCGGCGGTCGAGGCGATCCTGCACGCCGTCTCGATCCCGGTGCAGCTGGGCGGCGGCGTGCGCTCGCTCGCCAACATCGAGACCTGGATCGAGGCCGGGGTCAGCCGCGTGATCCTCGGCACCGCTGCGGTGCGCGATCCGGAACTGGTGAAGACCGCCGCGAAGCAGTGGCCCGAGCAGATCGCCGTCAGCGTCGACGTGCGCAAGGGCCAGGTCGCCGTGCAAGGCTGGCTGGAAGACTCCGGCCTCGACGCCCTCACGGTGGCGCGCCGGTTCGAAGACGCCGGCGTTTCGGCCCTGATCGTCACCGACATCGACCGCGACGGGGCCCTGGCGGGCTTCAACGTCGAGGTGTTCGGGACCATGGCCGACGCGGTGCACATCCCGGTGATCGCCGCGGGCGGCCTGGCCAGCGTGACCGACATCGAGCGCCTACGCGACCGCGCCGGCACGCCGATCGCCGGCGCGGTGCTGGGCCGGGCGCTCTATGTCGGCGCGATCCGGCCGGCCGAAGCCCTCGCCGCGGCGGCCTGACGATGCTCAGGGCCCACCATGCTTAAGGTCCGCGTCATCCCGTGTCTCGACGTGAAGGACGGGCGCGTCGTGAAGGGCGTGCAGTTCCTGCAGCTGCGCGACGCCGGCGATCCGGTGGAGCAGGCGAGGGCCTACGACGCCGCCGGCGCCGACGAACTGATGTTCCTCGACATCACCGCCAGTCATGAGGGTCGCGACGCGATCTTCGACGTGATCGCCCGCACCGCCGACGTCTGCTTCATGCCGGTCTCGGTCGGCGGCGGGATCCGCACGGTCGAGACCGCCCGCGCCCTTCTGCGCGCCGGCGCCGACAAGATCTCGATCAACACCTCGGCGGTGGAGGACCGCAGCCTGGTCAGCCGCTGCGCCGACGCGTTCGGCTCGCAGGCGGTGGTGGTGGCGATCGACGCCAAACAGACGGGCGAGGGCCGTTGGGAAGTCTTCACCTACGGCGGCCGCAAGCCGACCGGGCTGGATGTGGTCGCCTACGCCCAAGATGTCGTGGCCAAGGGCGCCGGCGAGCTCCTGCTCACCTCGATGGACCGAGACGGGGCCAAGACCGGCTACGACGTCGCGCTGCTGCGGGCGGTCTCGTCCGCGGTCGGGGTGCCGGTGATCGCCAGCGGCGGCGCCGGCAACGCCCAGCACATGATCGACGCGGTGCGCGACGGCGGCGCCGACGCGGTGCTGGCCGCCTCGATCTTCCACTTCGGCGAGCTGTCGATCGGCGAGGTCAAGGCCGCGATGGCCGCCGCCGGCGTCCCGGTCCGGCCGACGGAGCTGGTGGGGGTGCAATGACTGGTCATTCAACCCTTCCCCCTCCGGGGGAAAGCGGCGCGAACCTCGCGAAGCGAGGGAGTCGCCGATGGGGGATCTCTCCGGAGAGGACTCCCCCCATCGGCGAAGCGCGCTGCGCGCGGCTCGCCGGTTTCCCCCGGAGGGGGAAGGGTTGGGGGGCAACGCCATGAGACGGTTCGCCGAGGTGGTCGATCGGCTGGTGGCGGTGATCGAAGCGCGGCGCCACGCCGATCCGTCGGTGAGCTGGTCGGCGCGGCTGCTGGCGGACCCGGCGCTGGCGGCCAAGAAGCTCGGCGAAGAGGCGATCGAGACCATGCTGGCCGCGGCGATCGGCGAGAAGGACGGCCTCGCCGCCGAGAGCGCCGACCTGATCTACCACTGGCTGGTGGTGCTGGCCTCTGCCGGCGTCAGCCTCGACGAGGTCGCCGCCAAACTGGAGGCGCGCGAGGGGACCTCAGGGATCGACGAAAAAGCTTCCCGCTAGCTGGATCCGCCTTCCCCGCGGAAGCGGGGACCCAGGCTTCTTCTGAAACGCCAGCGACCTTCGACAAAACGCCTGGACCCCGCTTTCGCGGGGAGAGCGGCAGGGGGCTTGCTCAGCGCTTGCGTTTCAGCGCCACGTAGAGCGCGCCTTCGCCGCCGTGGCGGCGGTGGGCCTCCGAGACGCCGGCGACGTGTTCGCGCAAGGGCGGCTCGGCCAGCCAGTCCGGGACCCGGCGGCGCAGTACGCCATCGCCGCTGACGCCCTTGCCGGTGATCACCAGCACCGCGCGCCAGCCGTCGTCGACGGAGCGGCGGACGAAGCCGGTCAGCGCGGCGCGGGCGGCGTCCTGGGTCAGGCCATGCAGGTCGATCCGAGCGGCGAGACTTTCCCGGCCCCGCGCCAGCCGCCGGTGCAGGTTGGCGTCGACATCGGCGGGCGGCGTCGGACCCTCCCTCCCCCGAGCGGGGAGAGCAGGTCGCAGAGCGACCAGGTGTGGGAGTCTGGTCGTGGGCTTGGCCTTGGCGGTTGTGGCGACTGGGGACTCTCCCAGCCCTCGCGCTTTGCGCTCGTCAGGCCCCGCCAGGGGGAGTGGGGGTTTGGGGAGGAGGGGCTTCAGCGGCCGCACCGTGGACGTGATCACCGCCCAGAGCCGCAAGTCCTCGACATCGGGATCGCGTTTCATGGCTGGGCTGGCGTGATGCGGTAGAGACGCAGGCGGTGGCGCACGCGCGCCGCCTCTTCGCCCGCCGCCGCGCCGCTGCCGAGGAAGAGATCCGCCCGGACGGGTCCGGTGATCGCGCCGCCGCGGTCCAGCGCCACCGCCAGGCGCTGGTAGCTGGGCCGCGCGCCGCTCAGCTGGCCCGCTTCGGCGTCGATCCACAGCAGCTCGAAATAGGGGTGGTAGGCCGGATCGACCGCCACGCTGCGCCCAGGGATCAGCGGCGCGCCGGATGCGCCCTGCGGCTCGCCGCCGACGTCGGGCGTCAGCCGGAAAAAGATGTAGCGCGGGTTCTCGTCCATCACCGCGTCGGCCCGCGGCCCGCGATGGGCGGCGAGCCAGTCGTGGACGTGTCCAGCGGACGCCTCGGACGGCGCCAGCAGCCCCGCGGCGACCAGGTTGTTCGCGATCGCCACGAACTGAAGGCCGTTCGAGCCGGCGAAGCTCGCCCGGCGGCGAGCGCCGTCGGCGAAGATCAGCACGCCGGAGCCCTGCACCTGCAGGAAGAAGAGATCCTCCGGCCGCATCCAGGCCAGCGCGTCCGGCGCGGGCGTCCGCTCGATCGCGGCGCGGTCGCGGTTGGTCGGATAGCGCGGCGGGGGTCGCAGCGGCGCGGTGAAGTCGCCCTGGAAGGCCGATCTGGCCTCGTAGGCAGGCGAGAAGTAGGCGGTGAGAAGGCCCTCGCCCGCGACCGGCTCGGCGCGGTAGTGCGCTTCCAGAAAGGACCTGGCGGCGTCCTCGCCGAGCCGGCCCTCGGCCCTGACTTCGGCGCAGGTCCGGCCTCGCGCCGGTTCCTGCTCGCAGGCCTGGCGGATAGCGGCGAAGGCGGCGGCGTGGTCCTCGGCGCCCCAGCCAGGCAGGCGCGCCACCGACGTAGCCGGAGAAGGCCGCGGGGGAGGCGAGGGCGGCGTCGTTGCGCAGGCGGAGAGCGTCAGCGCCACGAGTCCGGCCGCGAGACGCCAGCGCCGGCCCCGCGCCGGCTTCACGCCTCGGCGGGATCGATGTGGATCAGGGTCCAGTTCGGATCGCGGCTGGTGAGGTTGCGCTGGAAGGTCCAGACCTCGGCGGTGCGGCGGTCGTCCACCGCTTCGCCCTCGGGACCCTTGGAGCGGCTGCGGAACTCGGCCAGGAAGCGCACCGAGGCCTTGGCCAGGTCGCCGATCACGCCGAGGCTCTCGAGATCGGCGCGCGGCTCCTGCAGGAACTCCACCTGCTCGCTACGTCCCTCGGATTCGCGCTGGGCCATTTCTGTCTCGAAGGTTGTCATCACCTCCGGCGCCAGCAACGGCTTCAACGTGTTGCGGTCGCCGGCGGCGAATGCCTTGACCACCATCGTGAAAGCCTGTCGGGCGCCCTGCATGAAGCGGGCGACATCGAAGCTGGGGTCGCGGGCCCTGAGGGCGGCGAGGCCGGTCAGGGCGGCCGGTTCGGTGACGCCTGGCGTGGTCGGCGCGGCGAGTTCGCGCGGCGCGGCGCCCGCCGGCGCCTGTGCAAGATCCTCTGCCTGGCGTCCCACGCGCCGTCCCAGCACCGCGTAGAGCTGGAACAGCACCACGGCGGCGACGGCGGCCAGTATGACGAGTTCGACGACCTGCACAGGACAGCTTTCGCGACGTTCCACCTTCGAAGTCAATATAGGCCTGTCCGGTTCCCACCGTCAGTCCCTGCGCCGCGGCCGCGACGTTGCACCGCCGGCGCCTGCATGTTAGCGAGCCCGCCCCGCATCCATGGCGACGGAACGCTAGCCAGAATGACCGATCTTCCGCCTCAAGGCGGGCCCCCGAGCGCCTTTCCGGGTGGCCCCGACGCCGCCGCCGGGCCGCCGGGTGTCCGGGTGCTCACCCAGTACATCCGCGACCTTTCGTTCGAAAATCCGCTGGCCCCCGATTCGCTGCGCGGGGCGACCCAGCCGCAGATCGAGCTGGGCGTCGAGCTGAACGCCAGGGGACGTCCCGACGGCTTCTTCGACGTCGAGATGAAGCTCAGCGCCAGGGCGATGCGCGAGAACGACGCAGTGTTCCACGTCGAGCTGGTCTACGGCGGCCTGTTTCAGATCGTCGGCGTCAGCGAACAGGACCTGGAGCCGGTGCTGATGATCGAGTGCCCGCGCTTCCTGTTCCCGTTCGCGCGTCGGATCATCGCCGATGTGACCGGCGAGGGCGGCTTCCCGCCGTTCATGCTCGAGCCGCTGGACTTCGCCGGGATCTACGCCAGCCGCCGCGCCGCCGCGCAGGGGCAGCCGATCGGTCAAGCCTGAGCCAGGCCGAGCTCCTCGAACTGCAGCCAGACGGCGGCGTCCTTCAGGGCGTCGCGAATGAACGCGACGTGCAGTGCGTGCTCGCCGTCGCTGAACTCGTGACGCCAGGGGTCTCGGCCGCGGCCCATAGGCGAGGGCGACCGACGCGACGCCGGTCTGGCCCGAAGCGCGACCGCCGCCGATCGTCAGATCGAAGCCGCGTTCGCGCCCGCCCTGCAGCTCGAGATAGACGCCAGCCAGCAGCTTGGCGTCCACCAGCGCGCCATGCTTGTCGCGCTCGGCCAGCGAGATCTTGAAGCGCTTACAGAGCGCATCGAGCGAGTTGTACATGCCGGGATAGCGCTTCTGCGCCAGGCCCAGGGTGTCGATCCAGCGCCGCTCGTGCAGGCCGGCGCGGCCAAGCCGCTCCAGCTCGGCGTTGACGAACTCCCGATCGAACGCGGCGTTGTGCGCCACCAACTGGGCGTCGCCGACGAACTCCAGGAAGGCGTCGACCACATCGACGTCGCCGAACCGCGGCTTGTCGGCGAGAAATGCCAGCGAGATGCCGTGCACCCGCTGGGCGTCGAAATCGATCTCGCGCTCGGGGTGGATGTAGCGGTGGAACGCGCGTCCGGTCGGGATCAGATCGTCGAGCTCGACGCAGGCGATTTCGATCAGCCGGTGGCCGCCGCGGGGGTCGAGGCCGGTGGTTTCGGTGTCGAGGACGATCTCGCGCGCCATGCCCCAATCACTGGGGCTGTTCGCGCGCCGCTTCAAGGCGCGGCGACCGCCAGTCGGGACTTTTCAGGGTGGCGATGATGTCGCGGACCTGGGCCCGGGCGACGTTGAACCCGCGGCTGGTGTCGACGACGAAGTCAGCCTTGGCGCGCTTGTCGGCATCGGCCATCTGCCGCGCCAGAATCGCGTCCAGCTTGGCTTCGTTCATGTCGGCGCGGGCCAGGACGCGCTGGCGCTGCACCTCGGCCGGGCGCCGACACCACCACCACCGCATCCATGTTGCGTTCGCCACCGGTCTCGAACAGCAGTGGGATGTCGAAGACGACGATATCGACGCCGTCGGCTTCGGCCTTGGCGAGGAAATCGCGGCGATTGGCGCCCATCAACGGCCAGACGGTGCGGTTGAGTCGGTCGAGCTGGTCCGGCTTGCCCACCACCAGGTCCGACAGCTTGGCGCGGTTGACCGCGCCATCCTCCACCACCCCGGGGAAGGCTTCGCCCACGGGTCCGACCGCCGCGCCGCCCTTGGCGTAAAGCCGGTGCACTTCGGCGTCCGCGTCGTAGACCGGGCAGCCTGCCTCCGCGAACATCGCGGCGGTGGCCGACTTGCCCATTCCGATCGACCCGGTGAGGCCAAGCATGATCATGCGGTTTCTCCGAGCCATCCGAGGCAGAGCGCGCGCACGTCGACAGCTGGCGGCGCGGCGCCGAAGAAGGCCTCGAACGAGGGCGCCGCCTGGCCGATCAGCATGGCCAGGCCATCGACCGTCGTCAGGCCGGCCCTGGCCGCGCGCTCGAGGAACTCGGTGCGCAGCGGCTTGTAGACCATGTCGAGCGCCACCGCGCCCGGAGCCGTACGGCCGAACGGCGCCGCTGGCCCCGATCCCCCGCCAAGTCCCAGCGTCGTCGCGTTGACGATCAGGTTGGCGCCTTCGAACGCGGCCGGGCCAATTTCGATGGCGCGCGCAACGGGACCGATCGCCAGAGCCAGCTGCTCCGCCCGAGCATGGGTGCGGTTGACGATCCGGATCTCGGGCGCGGCGGCCGTGGCCAGCGCCGCGGCCGCCCCCCGCGCCGCGCCGCCGGCGCCGAGGATCACCACCCGTCCGGCGGTCACGTCGAAGCCTGGCGCCTGCTCGGCCAGCGCGGCCAGCAGTCCTGCGCCATCGGTGTTGTCCGCCGCGATCTCGCCGCCCGCGGTGAAGGTGAGCAGGTTGGCGGCGCCGGCGGCGATCGCGCGGTCGCTGGCGCTGTCGGCCAGGGCGAGCGCCGTCTCCTTGAACGGCACGGTGACATTCAGTCCCCGGATCGCGCCGCCGCGCAGGCCGTTCGCGAAGGCCTCGAAACCTTCGGCGGGCGGCGCGAACGGCACGTAGACCGCATCAAGCCCGGCTGCGGCGATCCAGGCGTTGTGGATCAAGGGACTCAGCGAGTGGGTGACCGGCGCGCCTGCGACGCCGGCCACGATGGTCGAGCCGGTGATCGTCACGTCGCCAACGCGCCCGTTTCGCGCAGCAGGTTCAGCAGCGGCGTGAGCGGCAGGCCGAGGATCGCGAAGTAGTCGCCTTCCACCTGCTCGAACAACTGCACGCCGTCGTTCTCGAGCTGGTAGCAGCCGACCGAGCCGAGCAGCGCCGCGCCGTGGCGCGCCAGGTAGGCGTCGATGAAGGCGTCGCTGGCGGCGCGCATGACCAACCGCGGGCTTTCGAGCCGGCGCCAGACCACGGCGCCTCCCTGCGCCGCGACCACGGCCGAGTGCAGCAGGTGTGGCTTGCCGCGCAGGTGCTGGAGGCGCGCCCGCGCCTCGGCCGTCGTCTCGACCTTGTCGAACAGCGCGCCGTCCAGGTCCAGCGTCTGGTCGGCGCCGATCACGATCGCCTCGGGCCGTCGCGCCGAGACGGCTATCGCCTTGGCCTCGGCCAGGCGCAGCGCGATCTCCCGCGGGCCGGTCCCCTCGCGCAGCAACTGCGCCTTGACCGCCTCCTCGTCGACGCCAGAGCCGACCGCCTCGAAGGCCACGCCCGCCGCCTGCAGGACGGCTTGCCGCGACGGGCTTTTCGACGCCAGGACGATCGGCGTCACCCAAGCACCTCGACCTGGCCGCGGCCGCCGGAGAGGATATTCATCACCGCGGCCGCCGTTTCCTCGACCGAGCGCCGGGTGACGTCGATCACCGGCCAACCCTCGCGTTCGAACAGTCGCCGCGCGTCGATCACTTCCTGACGGACCGCGTCGGCGTCGACATAACTGCTCTCGCGCTGTTCGTTCAGGCTCTTGAGCCGATTGCGGCGGATCTCCAGCAGCCGATCGGGCGCCAGGGTCAGCGCGACGATCGGCACCCCCTTCACCGCGCGCAGCCTGGGCGGCACGCCCTGGGCCACCAGCGGCACGTTGGCGGCGCGCACGCCGCGGTGCGCCAGGTAAATGCTGGTCGGGGTCTTCGAGGTGCGCGAGACGCCGACCAGGATCACGTCGGCGCGTTCCAGGTCCTGGCCACCCTGGCCGTCGTCGTGGCCGATCGCGTAGTTCAGCGCGTCCATCCGATTGAAGTAGTCGGCGTCGAGCGAGTACTGCGCGCCGACCTGGGTCGAGAGCGGCGCGCCGAGGTAGCGCGAGAGGGCCGAGACCAGCGGATCCAGCGCCGGAATGCACGGCATCTCCATCGCCTGGCAGCCGAGCTCCAGCGCGCTGCGCAGCGCCGGGTCGATGATCGTGTGCAGCACGACGCCCGGGGCGTTGCCGATCTCTTCCAGCGCCCGCTCCAGCTGCGCCGGCGAGCGGACCAGCGCGTAGATGTGCTCGATCGGCAGCACGTTGGTGAAGCGGGCGCACGCGGCCCGGGCCAGGGCGTTCAGCGTCTCGCCGGTCGAGTCCGAGACCAGGTGGACGTGGAAATAGGTCGCGAGGCGCGCGCGACTCGTCATCTCACGCGGCTCGGAAAATAATTCTGCGAACAAGGCTGTGCACGGAGCGTTAACGCCTCGTTAACCATGCCCCCCTCAGGGGTCGCCCTTAGTGGACGGATTGGCCCTGGCCCTGGCAGGCTGCCGCGGCTGGGGACTGCCGGGGCGCCGATCGGGTCGGTCTTCCCCAGCTCGCCAGTCCGGTGCACCGTCGCCACGGTCGTTGTCGGCGCCTGTGTAGACAATTGCGTTCCTTCAACGACCTTGCCCGCTCGCTAAGGGCAGGATGAACGGCCAGAACAATAGCTTGCCCGGTTCTCACCGCAATTCACAGGGCGCCGGGCGCATCCCGGCTGCGCTGTGGAAGCACGCTGGGAATAGCCCGACGGCGAGGGGATAGCCGCCATCGATCCCCACTGGTCCCCTTCCTCACTATCCCTTCCTACCAAGATTAACCTTTGATTAAGGAATTGAAGCAGGTCGAGCTGGACCAAGGCGCCCTTGAGCCTGGAAGGTTCAGGCGGTTTAAGGGTCGCGATGAGCCAGCCCCGCCCCCTCCTGCTACGCGCGATCGACCGTGAAACCGTGGAACGCCCGCCGATCTGGCTGATGCGCCAGGCTGGCCGCTGTTTGCCGGAATACCGCGAGCTGCGGTCGAAGGTGAAAGACATGCTGGCGCTTTGCATGGACCCGCGGATCGCCGCGGAGGTGACCTTGCAGCCGATGCGCCGGTTCGCTTTCGACGCCGCCATCGTCTTCGCCGACATCTTCCTGGTCACGATCGCGCTTGGCCAGGAGGTGTGGTTCGAGACCGGCGAAGGACCGAGATTGGGACCGCTGCCGCCGCTGGACGCAATGGCGCGCCGGATCGACGCAATCGGCGCCGAGCTTGGCTATGTCGGGGAGACCCTGCGGCGGGTGCGCGGCGAGCTCGAGCCGGAGCGAGCCCTGATTGGCTTTGCCGGCGGGCCCTGGACGCTGGCGACCTACATGCTGGTGGGCTTCGGTGGCGTCGAAGGCCGGGCCAGAGCGCGCGCGATCGCCCTGGCCGAGCCGAAGCAGGTGGAGGCGCTGGTCGACCTCCTGGCGATGGCGACGGCGCCCTACCTCGTGATGCAGGCCCGGGCCGGGGCCCAGGTGCTGCAGATCTTCGAATCCTGGGCCGAGTCGCTGCCTGAACCCGAACTCTTCGAGCGCCTCGTGATCCAGCCGCACGCGAGGATCGTACAGGGGCTGAGGGCGGCGGGCGTGACGGTTCCGGTGATCGGATTTCCGCGGGAGGCGGCGCCTCAGCTGCTGGAGCCGTATGCAGAGAAGACCGGCGTTCAGGTCGTGGGTCTGGGAAGCTCGGTCACCGCGGAACTGGGTCGGCGTCTGCAGCAGAAGGTGGCGATCCAGGGCGCGCTCGACCCGGAGCTGCTGATGGCCGGCGGCCCGGCGCTGTCGACGCGGGTGCGCGAGCTGCTCGAGCAGTGGTCGGACGGGCCATACATCTTCAATCTCGGTCACGGAGTCATGCCGGACACGCCGATCGAGCACATCGCGGCCGTGACGCAGCAGGTCACCAGCTGGCGCAACGCCAATCTGCCTGTCGCATGAGCCGGATCGCTGTCGTTCTGTTCAACCTGGGCGGACCGGATGGCCCGGCGGCGGTGCGGCCGTTCCTGAAGAATCTGTTCTCGGACCCGGCGATCATCGGCGTTCCTGCGCCGCTCCGCCTCGGTCTGGCGGAGCTGATCTCGCGGATCCGCGAGAAGAGCGCGATCGCCAACTACGCGGTGATGGGCGGCGCCTCGCCGCTGACGGCCGAGACACGGGCTCAGGCGGACGCCCTGCAGGCGAGGCTCGCCGCGCTTCGGCCGGACGAGGAGTGGCGGGTGTTCGTTGCGATGCGCTACTGGCGACCATTGACGGCCGAGACCGCCGCCGAGGTGGCCGCGTTCGCGCCGGACGAACTGGTGCTGCTGCCGCTCTATCCGCAATTCTCCACCACGACGACGGCGTCGTCGCTTGGCGCCTGGAAGGCCTGCTACGCCGGTCCGGGACGCTCGCACACCGTCTGCTGCTACCCTGACGACGACGCCCTCGCGGAGGCCCACGCGGCCCTCATCGAAGCGACGTGGGCGGCCGCCGGCGCCCCGGACGGGGTGCGACTGCTGTTCTCGGCGCACGGCATCCCGGAACGGACCGCGGCCTCGGGCGACCCTTATCGCTCGCAGGTGGAGCGCTGTTGCGCGGCGGTCGCGGCGAAGCTCGGTCGCCGCTGGGACTGGCGCATCTGCTACCAGAGCCGGGTCGGGCCGCTGAGGTGGATCGGGCCGTCGACCGTCGAGGAGATCCAGGCGGCGGGCCGTGACGGGCTGGGCGTGGTGATCGACCCGATCGCGTTCGTGTCCGATCACGTCGAGACCCTGGTCGAGCTCGACCGGGACTATGCCGAGGTCGCTCGCAAGGCCGGCGCCGCGCCCTACTTGCGGGTTCCGGCGCTGGGAGTGCAGGCGCGCTTCATCGAGGGGCTGGCCGGGCTGGTGGGGAAAGCCCTCGAAGCGCCCGGGACCAGGCCGGGCCGCTCACCCTGCGAGGCGCGCTTCGGCCGCTGCGCGCTGAAGACGCTCGCCGCATGAAGCACCTCGACTTCTGGCATAACCTGCTGATCGGCCTGCACATCATCGCGGTGATCGCCTGGATGGCGGGGCTGCTCTACCTGCCGAGATTGTTCGCCTATCACCACCGCGCCACGCCCGGCGGGGAGATGGACGAGACCTTCAGGACCATGGAAGCCAAGGTCATGAAGATCATCCTCAACCCGGCGATGATCCTGGTCTGGATCCTCGGCCTCACGCTGATCTGGTTCGACGCCACGCAGCAGCGCTGGGGTTGGGGGTTCCTGCTGACGCCCTGGATGCTGACCAAGCTGGCGGGGGTGGTTTTCCTCACCACCTGGCATCACTATCTGATGGTGGCCCAGAAGCGGTTCGGCCGGGGCGAAAAGCCGCGCTCGGAACGGTTCTGGCGCATGACCAACGAGCTGCCGTTCCTGGCGGCGATCGTCATGGTGCTGGCCATCACCACCAAGTTCGCGTTCTGAACGTCGCTGGCCGGGCGCCTTGACCCGCGGGGCCGCTTGTGGTTTCGCTGCTAGCCGAAGCCGAGTCGCGCCGAGAGACGCGTCGGCCTCCCCCGCCTCCTCACCGGATCGCCGCCTCAGCTGGCGTTGACGCTCCGGCCCCCTGAACGATCACCGCGCATTCCGACCCCACCCGTAGAGCGCGGCGCGAACGACAACCCTACCGAAGCCCGGGCCGAATTTCGTCCGGGCCGCCAACCGTAAAGTCACCACCAATGTCCGACATCACTGAAATCGAAACCGCCGAGACTGAAGCCGAGGCCCCCGAGGGCCTGGAGGTCGAGGCCTCGTCCGAGCCTTCCGAGCCAGGCGCCGTCGCCAAGGCGATCGCCGCGCTCGGCCTCACCAGCATGTCCCTGCAGGAGCTGAAGAAGACGTCGCCCGCCGACCTTCTCGCCTTCGGGGAGAAGCTCGACATCGAAAACGCGAACGCCATGCGCAAGCAGGACATGATGTTCGCGATCCTGAAGGTCCTGGCCGAAGAAGGCGTCGACATCTCGGGGTCCGGCACGCTCGAGGTCGTCCAGGACGGCTTCGGCTTCCTGCGCAGCCCCGAGGCCAACTACCTGCCCGGGCCCGACGACATCTACGTCAGTCCCTCGCAGATCCGGAAGTTCGGCCTCAGAACCGGCGACACGGTCGACGGCGCCATCCGCGCGCCGCGGGAAGGCGAGCGCTACTTCGCCCTCACCAACGTGACGATGATCAACTTCGAGAACCCGGACAACGTCCGTCACAAGGTGCTGTTCGACAACCTGACCCCGCTCTATCCGGACGAGCGTCTGACGATGGAGCTGCCGGATCCGACCGTGAAGGACCGCACCGGCCGGGTGATCGATATCGCCGCGCCGCTCGGCAAGGGCCAGCGCTGCCTGATCACCTCGCCGCCGCGGGTCGGTAAGACGGTCATGCTGCAGAACATCGCCAAGTCGATCGAGACCAACCACCCCGAGTGCTACCTGATCGTGCTGCTGGTCGACGAGCGGCCGGAAGAAGTCACCGACATGCAGCGCACGGTGAAGGGCGAGGTGATCTCCTCGACTTTCGACGAGCCCGCCACCCGCCACGTCGCGGTCGCCGAGATGGTGATCGAGAAGGCCAAGCGCCTGGTGGAGCACAAGCGTGACGTCGTGATCCTGCTCGACAGCGTCACCCGCCTCGGCCGCGCCTACAACACCGTGGTCCCCTCCTCCGGCAAGGTGCTGACCGGCGGCGTCGACGCCAACGCGCTGCAACGGCCGAAGCGCTTCTTCGGCGCGGCGCGTAACATCGAGGAAGGCGGCTCGCTGACCATCATCGCCACCGCCTTGATCGACACCGGCAGCCGGATGGACGAAGTGATCTTCGAAGAGTTCAAGGGCACCGGCAACTCGGAGATCATCCTGGACCGGAAGGTCGCGGACAAGCGGATCTACCCGGCGATCGACATCATCAAGTCCGGCACCCGCAAGGAAGAGCTGATCACGCCGAAGGACTGGCTGCAGAAGACCTACATCCTGCACCGCATCGTCAATCCGATGGGCGCCCAGGACGCGATCGAGTTCCTGCTCGACAAGCTGCGCCAGACCAAGACCAACGAAGAGTTCTTCCAGTCGATGAACACCTAGGATCGTCAGAGGTCTGACGATCCTTACCTCCCTCCCCTTCATGGGGAGGGACAGCAATGCGCAGCATTGCAGGGTGGGGGAGTCTCGGATCGCCAAGATCGTTATCGCGTCGCACACCCCCACCCGTCCGATGCTGCGCATCGTCCACCCTCCCCACAGAGGGGGAGGGTTTCAGGGCAGCAGCACCGTCGCGCCGATCGTCTCGCGGCCTTCGAGCGCCTCGTGCGCCAGGCGGGCGTCGGCGAGCTTGAAGCGCTGGCCGATCTCGATGCGCAGCTTGCCGGCCGCGATCATGGCGAACAGCGCCCCGGCGCTCTCCTCCAGCTCGGCCCGGGTCGCCGTGTAGTCGGCCATGGTCGGGCGGGTGAAGTAAAGCGAGCCGCGCATCAGCCGCAGCGGTGCGAACGCAGGGACGGCGCCGGAGGCGTTGCCGAAGCTGACGAACAGGCCGCGCCGCGCGAGGCTGGCCAGCGTGCCCTCGAACGTGTCCTTGCCGACCGAATCGTAGGCGACCGGCACGCCGACGCCGCCGGTGATCTCCTTCACCCGCGCGGGCACGTCCTCGTCGCGGTAGAGGATGACGTGGTCGCAGCCCAATTCTTGCGCCAGCGCCGCCTTGGCCGTCGATCCGACCGTGCCGATCACGGTGGCCCCGATCGCCTTGGCCCACTGCACCAGCAGCGTGCCGACACCGCCGGCCGCGGCATGGACCAGGATGGTCTGGCCGGCCTGCAGCGGATAGCAGCGCCGCAGCAGGAACTCGGTGGTCATGCCCTTCAGCAGCGACGCCGCGGCGATCTCGAAGCTGACGCCGTCCGGCAGACGCAGCGTCCGCGCCGCCGGGACCGCCTGATACTCGGCGTAGGCGCCGCCCGCACCGCTGTAGACAACCCGATCGCCCGGCTTGAAGTCGGCGACGCCCTCGCCCACGGCCTCGACGACGCCGGCGGCTTCCTGGCCCAGCACCGCGGGATAGCGCATCGGGTAGAGGCCGCTGCGCTGGTAGGTGTCGATGAAGTTGAGTCCGATCGCCTCGTGGCGCACCAGCACCTGACTAGGCGCTGGAGTCGGTCGCGGCGCGTCGACGGCTTCGAGCACCTCCGGACCGCCGGCGCGGACCGCCTGGATCGCCAACATCAACCGAGCGCCTTCTTGAACAGGGCCAGCGTCCGCGACTGCGCCAGCGCCGCGTCGGCGGCGTCGTAGTGCTCGCCGCCCTTGCGGGCGAAGGCGTGGTCGCGGCCGGGATAGCGGTAGAGCTCGACCTGCGGATGGTTCTTCAGCGAGGCGACGATCAGCGCCTGCGCCTCCTTCGGCACGAACTGGTCCTCCTCGGCGATGTGGAGCAACAGCGGATCGTTAAGCATATCGGTCTCGCCAAGGTGTTTTTCGATGCCGACGCCATAGTAGCCGACCGCCGCATCGACATCGGTGCGGGTGGCGCTGAGGAACGCCAGCAGGCCGCCGAGGCAGAAGCCGACGGCGCCGACCTTGCCCGAGCAGACGGGGTGCTGGCGGGCGTGGGCGATGGCGGCGGCGATGTCCTTCACGCCGAGGTCGACGTCGAACGCGTTGTAGAGCTCGAACGCCTTCTTCCACTCCGCCTCGGACTGGTCGGTGATGTCGATCCCCGGTTCGATCCGCCAGAACAGGTCCGGGCAGACCGCGAGGTAGCCGGCGGCGGCGAAGTCGTCGGCGATGCCGCGCATCACGGCGTTGACGCCGAAGATCTCCTGGATCACCACGACGGCAGGGGCCTTGGCGGCGGTGGGCCGGGCGACGTAGGCGCCGAACTCGCCGTCGGGCGTGCGGATCGTCTGCATTTCGCCCATCGACGTCTCCTGATCATCACCGCCTTGTGCGGGTCCGCGCATCCGCCCAGACTGGGCCGGCGGCCGTTGCCGGTCGCATGGCGGGAAGCCCGGGGTCAAGGAGCGGTCGCATGAAGTTGAACGTCGAGATCGACTGCACCCCGGCCGAGGCGCGCGCATTCCTCGGGCTGCCGGACGTGTCGGCCCTGAACGAGCACCTGGTGGCGGAGATGAAGAAGCGGGTCGACGCCAACATCGCCATGGCCGCGCCCGAGGAGCTGATGAAGAACTGGTTCGCGTTCGGCGGCCAGGCGACCGACCAGTTCATGAAGATGATGACCGCGGCGTCCGGCGGGATCGGCGGCGCCAAGCCGCGATGAGCGAAACGATCTTCGCCCTGGCCACCGCGCCGGGGCGGGCGGCAGTGGCCGTGATCCGGATCTCTGGGCCGGACGCGGGCGCCGCGCTGCGCGCGCTCGCGGGGCGTCTGCCAACCCCGCGGCGGGCCTCGATGCGCCGGCTTCGGGACGCCGACGGCGAGACCCTGGACGGGGCGCTGACGCTGTGGCTGCCGGGACCGGAGAGCTACACGGGCGAAGACGTGGCCGAGCTGCAGGTGCACGGCGGCGCCGCGGTTGTGGCCGGCGTGACCCGGGCGTTGGTGGCGCAGGGCCTGCGCCTGGCCGAGCCGGGGGAGTTCACGCGTCGTGCGTTCGAGGCCGGGAAACTGGACCTCGACCAGGCGGAGGGCGTCGCCGACCTGATCGATGCGGAGACGCAGGGCCAGGCGCGGCAGGCGCTGGCGCAGCTCGGCGGTGCGCTGGGACGGCGATACGAGGCCTGGCGCGAGACGCTGACCCACGCCCTCGCCTATGTCGAAGCGGCCGTCGATTTCTCCGACGAGGAGGTTCCGGCCGACGTGGCGGGCCGCGCGCTGCCCCTGATCGCGGCGCTGACGATCGACCTGGAGGCGGCGCTGGCGGACGCCGGTCGGGGCGAGCGGGTGCGGGACGGCTACCGGGTCGCGCTAATCGGCGCGCCGAACGCCGGCAAGAGCGCACTCTTCAACGCCCTCCTCGGCCGCGACGCCGCGATCGTCACCCCGACGCCCGGCACGACGCGCGACGTCATCGAGGCGAACCTGGTGCTGGACGGCTACAAGGTGATCCTGGCCGACATGGCCGGCCTGCGCGTCGCCGGCGATGCGATCGAGGCGGAGGGCGTTCGGCGCGCGCGGGCTTGGGCCGAGGCGGCGGCGCTCAGGGTCTGGGTGGTCGACGCCTCGGCCGCCGACGGGACGTGGCGCGAGGCCGTCGACCTGGTTCGGCCTGGCGACATCCTGGCGCTGAACAAGATCGACCTGCCCGCCGGCGCTGACCGGCAGGCCGCCAGCGCAGCGCCGACGGAGCGGGTCGAGGTTGCGGCGACGCGTGGCGAGGTCGGCGCGCTCGCGACAGTGCTCGCCGCCCGGGTGGTGGCGGACCTGAGCGGGGTTGAGTTTCCGGCCGCGACCCGCGCCCGGCACGAAACACTGTTGCGCACCGCGCTGGAGCGCCTGCGCCAGGTGGACGCCGCGGCGCTCGAATCGCCGGAGCTGGCGGCGGAGGACCTGCGGCTTGCGGCGCGGGCGATGGCGCGGATCACCGGGCGCATCGGCGCCGAGGACGTGCTCGACGTGATCTTCGGCGCGTTCTGCATCGGCAAATGAGGTTTCACGTGAAACCTTTTTGGACCGCGGCGTCAGAATGTTTCACGTGAAACATTCCCCTACGTAATCCTGCGACTTCCTCGCCGGCCGCCTCGCTTTCGGGGACCAAGTTCGCTATCTGCGGGCGATGACTCGGCAGTGGGATGTGATTGTGATCGGCGGCGGCCACGCCGGCTGCGAGGCGGCCGCGGCGTCGGCTCGCGTCGGCGCCGCCACGCTGCTGCTGACCCACCGGATCGAGACCATTGGGGAAATGTCGTGTAACCCGGCGATCGGCGGTCTCGGCAAGGGCCATCTGGTGCGCGAGATCGACGCCCTCGACGGGCTGATGGGGCGGCTCGCAGACGCCGCCGGCATACAGTTCCGCCTGCTCAACCGTTCCAAAGGCCCGGCCGTGCGGGGGCCGCGCGCCCAGATCGACCGCGCCCGCTATCGCGCGGCGATGCAGGCCGAGCTGCTGAACTATCCGAATCTCGAGGTCCGCGCCGATGCGGTCGAGGACCTGCAGATCGAGGACGGCCGCGTCGCTGGCGTCATCGGCGCGAGCGGGACGCTCTATGGCGCCGCCCGGGTCGTGTTGACCACCGGCACCTTCCTGAAGGGCGTGATCTGCCGCGGGGATGAACGTATTCCCGCCGGGCGGGTCGGCGAGGCGCCGGCGATCGGCCTGGCCGATCGGCTCTACGGCCTTGGCCTGCGGATGGGACGGCTCAAGACCGGCACCCCGGCTAGGCTTGACGGCCGCACGATCGACTGGGCCGCGCTGGAGATGCAGCCGGGCGATGAGGCGCCAACGCCGTTCTCGTTCCTGACCGGGGCGATCACGACGCCACAGGTCGAGTGCGGGATCACCGAGACCACGGAAGCGACACATCGGATCATCGCCGGGCGCCTCGCGGAATCGGCGGTCTACGGCGGGCGGCTCGGCGGACGCGGACCGCGCTATTGCCCGTCGATCGAGGACAAGGTGGTCCGCTTCCCCGACCGCTCCAGCCACCAGATCTTCCTGGAGCCGGAGGGGACCAGTGACGACACGGTCTATCCGAACGGGATCTCGACCTCGGTCTCCGAGGCGACGCAGGATCTGTTCCTGCACACCATCCCGGGGCTCGAACGGGTGGCGGTGAAGCGCTACGGCTATGCGATCGAGTACGACTATGTCGATCCGCGCGAACTGGCCGTTTCGCTGGAGACGCGCCGTCTGCCCGGGCTCTACCTGGCGGGGCAGATCAACGGCACCACCGGCTACGAGGAGGCGGGCGCGCAAGGTCTGGTCGCCGGGCTCAATGCCGCGCGCGCGGCCGGAGGGTCCGAACCTGCGAGCTTCGGCCGCGACGAGGCCTACATCGGGGTGATGATCGACGACCTCGTCACCCGCGGCGTCACCGAGCCCTACCGCATGTTCACCAGCCGGGCCGAGTTCCGCCTGCGGCTGCGCGCCGACAACGCCGACCAGCGCCTGACCGCCAAGGGGATCGCGCTAGGTGTCGTCGGCGCCGCGCGCGCCGCCCGCTTCGGGGCCAAGGCGCTGGCGCTGGACGAGGCGCGGCGGACGGCCCGCTCGCTGAGCCTGACGCCGCCCGAGGCCGTGCGCGCTGGCTTCAAGGTCAACCCGGACGGGCAGCGGCGCAGCCTGATGCAGCTGCTGGCCTACCGCGAGATCGGCTTTGGCGACCTGGTCCCGATCTGGCCGCAGATCGGCGACTGGGCGCCGGAGGTGCGCGAGCAGATCGAGATCGACGCGGCCTACGCCGGCTATCTGGATCGCCAGGACGCCGACGTGGAGGCGTTCCGCCGCGACGAGGCGCTCGCCCTCCCCGCCGAGCTCGACTACGGCCGCGTCGGCGGGCTCTCGAACGAGGTTCGCGAAAAGCTCGCCGCCGTTCGCCCGGCCACGCTCGGCCAGGCCGCCCGCATCGAAGGCGTCACCCCCGGCGCGCTCACCGCCCTGCTCGCCCATGTCCGCCGCCCCCGCGCTGCTTGAGCCCACCGAGGCCCTGGGCGCGGCGCGCTTTGCGACGCTGACCGGGGCGACGCCGGCGCAGATGGCGGATCTGGAGCGGCTGCGCGAGATGCTGGCCGACTGGAACGGGCGGGTGAACCTGGTCAGCGCCGCCAGCCTCGCCGAGTTCTGGCCGCGCCACGCCTACGACAGCGCGCAACTGCTGGACCGGGCGCCGGCGGCCCGAATCTGGGTCGACATCGGCGCCGGCGCCGGGTTTCCTGGCCTGGTGCTGGCGATCCTGCTGAAAGGCGAGCCGGGCGCGAAGGTTCACCTGGTCGAGAGCATCGCCAAGCAGTGCCGGTTCCTGGACGCGGTGGTGGAGGCCCTCGCCCTTCCCGCCGAGGTCCACAACGCCCGCGCCGAGAACCTGGCGATCACGGCCGACGTCGTGACGGCTCGCGCCGTCGCGCCGCTCACGCGACTGCTGGGGTTCGCGCATCCGTTCATGAGCCGTGGCGCTGTCGGTCTCTTTCTCAAGGGGCGCGCCGCGGAGGCCGAGATCGCCGAAGCGCGGCAGGCTTGGCGTTTCAGGTATAACGTCAGCGCCAGCCGCAGCGACCCCGAGGGCCGCATCCTGAAAGTGGAAGGCCTTTCCCGTGCCCGATAAGCTGGCCCAGGCCACCCGCGTCCTCGCCATCGCCAACCAGAAAGGCGGCGTCGGCAAGACCACGACGGCGATCAACCTCGGCACCGCGCTTTCGGCGATCGGCGAGCACGTGCTGCTGCTCGATTCCGATCCGCAGGGCAACGCCTCGACCGGACTTGGCGTCTCGCGGGCGATGCGGCGCAAGACGCTCTACGACGTCCTGATGGACAACCTGCCAATCCAGGAGGCGGCGGTGAAGACCGCCCTCCCCGGCCTCGACCTGCTGCCCGCCGACCCGGACCTGTCCGGCGTCGAGGTCGAGCTCGGCCAGACGCCGCGGCGTTCCTACCGCCTGCGCGACGCCCTGGCGCCGATCCGCGCGACCAAGGCCTACGACTATGTGCTGATCGACTGCCCGCCAGCGCTGTCGCTGCTGACCGTCAACGCCATGACCGCCGCCGACGCCGTGCTGGTGCCGCTGCAGTGCGAATTCTTCGCGCTGGAGGGGCTGACCCAGCTCATCCGCACGATCGAGCTGGTGCGCGGCAGCCTCAATCCCGCGCTGGAGATCCAGGGCGTGGTGCTGACGATGTTCGATCGCCGCAACAGCCTCTCCGGCCAGGTCGCCAGCGACGTGCGCGAGCACTTCGGCGCCAAGGTCTACGAGACGGTGATCCCGCGCAACGTGCGGGTGTCGGAAGCGCCGTCGTTCGGCAAGCCGGCGCTGATCTACGACATGAAGTGCGCCGGCTCCCAGGCCTACATCAAGCTGGCGCGGGAGCTGGTGGGGCGCGAGCGCGAGCGGCTGAAGGCGGGGTGAAAACGATCCCTCCCCTTCATGGGGAGGGTGGACGAGCGGAGCGAGGCCGGGTGGGGATGTCCGACGCCACAACGGTCCTCGTCGGCAATGGCGCACGTCTCGAGACACCCCCACCCCAACCGCTTCGCGGTCTCCCCTCCCCATGAAGGGGAGGGAGGGCTGTGGTGGCCTCCCTTCGCAACTCGGTTTAGACCTCTCCCCTCAGTTTGGAGTCGCAACATGGCCGAGGGCCGACGGGGATTGGGGCGGGGGCTTTCGGCGCTGCTCGACGAGGTCGAGGCGCCGGCCGAGGGCCAGCGCGCGGCCGGCGTCACCGAGATCCCGGTCGAGGTGGTCAAGGCCAACCCGGACCAGCCGCGCCGGCGCTTCGACGAGGCCGAGCTGGAGGAGCTGGCGCAGTCGATCCGCGAGAAGGGCGTGCTGCAGCCGATCCTGGTGCGCCCGGCGGTGTTCGCCGGCGAGTACCAGATCGTCGCCGGCGAGCGGCGCTGGCGCGCGGCGCAGCGGGCGGGCGTGCGCACCATCCCCGCCCTGGTCCGCAGCCTCTCCGACGAAGAGGTGCTGGAGATCGCCATCGTCGAGAACGTCCAGCGCGCGGACCTTTCGCCGATGGAGGAGGCCGAGGGCTACCGCACGCTGGTCGAGAAGTTCGGCCGCACCCAGGCCCAGGTCGCCGACACGGTCGGCAAGAGCCGGGTGCACGTGACCAACGCGCTACGGCTGATGCAGCTGCCGGAGCGGGTGCAGACGCTGGTGCGCGAGGGCCGGCTGACGCCCGGCCACGTGCGCCCGCTGATCGGCGCGCCGGACGCCGAGCGGCTGGCGGAGGAGATCGCCGGCCGCGGGCTTTCGGTACGGCAGAGCGAGACGCTGGCGCGCGGCGGGGGCGCGCCCTCCCCGCACGCGCCAGCGCGCCGCGGCGGCAAGGACGCCGATACGCTGGCGCTGGAGAGCGATCTCGCCGAGGTGCTGGGACTGCCGGTCGAGATCCGCGACGCCGGCGGCGCCGGCGAGGTGCGGATCCGCTATTCCAGCCTGGAGCAGCTGGACGACATCTGCCGGCGACTCTCCCGGAGCTGACGGAAGTTGACGTAGGGGAATGTTTCACGTGAAACATTCCTTGGCGGGCGAAGCGGGCGGCGGCCGGCCTACTCCGCCGGCTGCTCGTAGGCGGCCATCATCGCCATGTTGAAGATCTTCGAGACCGAGGCCGAGAGCGGGCAGATCTGCACGGCCTTGGAAAGGCCGAGCAGGATCGGGCCGACCACGGTCGCCTCGCCCAGCGCCTGCACCAGCTTGGTCGAGATCGAGGCGGAGTGGATCGCCGGCATGATCAGCACGTTGGCCGGGCCGGTCAGGCGCATGAACGGGTAGTCGGCGCGGCGCTCGGGGTCGAGCGCCAGCTCCGGCGGCATCTCGCCCTCGTACTCGAAGTCGACGTCGCCGCGGGCGTCCAGCATCGCCACCGCGTCGCGGACCTTCTCCGAGCGCTCGCCCATCGGGTTGCCGAACGCCGAGTAGGACATGAAGGCGACGCGGGGGGTGAAGCCGAGCCGCTTCACCGCCGTCGCCGCCTCGACGGCGATCTCGACCAGCTCGTCGGCCTCCGGCATCTCGGTCACGTTGGTGTCGGCGATGAACAGGGTGCGGCCCTTGGCGAGCACGATCGACATGCCGATCAGCCGGCCGTCCGGCGCCGGGTCGATCACCCGCAGCACCTCCTCCAGCGCCTGGTCGTAGCTGCGGGTGACGCCGGTGACCATGCCGTCGGCGTAGCCGCGGGCGACATAGCAGGCGGCGAACGAGTTGCGGTCCTGGTTGATCAGCCGCAGCACGTCGCGGCGCAGATAGCCCTAGCGCTGCAGGCGCTCGTAGAGGAAGTCGACAAACTCGGGGTTGTGGCTGGAGAGCCGGGCGTTCAGCACCTCGAGCTTCGCCTCGACCGGATCGAGGCCGGCGGCGCGCATGTTCTCGGCCACCAGCTCCTCGCGGCCGATCAGCACCGCCTGGCCCAGCCCCTGGCTCTGGAAGGCGTAGGCCGCGCGGATAACCTGCGGCTCCTCGCCCTCGGCGAAGACGATCTTCTTCCTGCGGCCCGACTGCACCGCGCCGGAGATCTTCTGCAGGAAGCCGGCGGTGGGATCGAGCCGGCGGGCCAGGGCCTCGCGGTAGGCGTCCATGTCCAGGATCGGCCGGCGCGCGACGCCGGAGTCCATCGCCGCCTGGGCGACGAACGGCGGGATGTACCAGATCAGCCGGGGGTCGAACGGTGAGGGGATGATGTAGTCGGGTCCGAACCGCAGGTGCCCGCCGTGGTAGGCGGCCGCCACCTCGTCCGGCACGTCCTCGCGGGCAAGCTGCGCCAGGGCGTTGGCGCAGGCGATCTTCATCTCCATGTTCACCCGCCGCGCGCGCACGTCCAGCGCGCCGCGGAAGATGTAGGGGAAGCCCAGCACGTTGTTGACCTGGTTCGGATAGTCCGAGCGGCCGGTGGCGATGATGGCGTCCGGCCGGACCGCCTTGGCTTCCTCGGGGGTGATCTCCGGGTCGGGATTGGCCATGGCGAAGATGATCGGCCTCGGGGCCATCAGATTGACCAGGCCGGCGTCCAGCGCGCCTTTCACCGAGAGACCGAAGAACGCGTCGGCGCCCTTCAGCGCGTCGGCCAGGGTGCGGGCGTCGGTCTCGACCGCGTGGGCCGACTTCCACTGGTTCATGGAGTCGGTGCGGCCGCGGTAGATCACGCCCTTGGTGTCGACCGCGATGCAGTTCTCGGCCTTCACGCCCATCGCCTTGATCAGCTCGAGCGTGGCGATGCCGGCCGCGCCCGCGCCGTTCAGCACCAGCTTGATCTCCGAGAGCTTGCGCCCGGTGATCTCGCAGGCGTTGATCAGCCCGGCGGCCGAGATGATCGCGGTGCCGTGCTGGTCGTCATGGAACACCGGGATGTCGAGCAGCTCCTGCAGCTCGGTCTCGATGCGGAAGCACTCGGGGCTCTTGATGTCCTCCAGATTGATGCCGCCGTAGGTGACGCCGATGTTCTTGACCACGGTGATGATCTCGTCGGGGTCGCGCGAGACGATCTCCACGTCGATGGAATCGACGTCGGCGAAGCGCTTGAACAGCACGCTCTTGCCTTCCATCACCGGCTTGGACGCCAGCGCGCCCAAGGTCGCCGAGGCCGAGGATGGCGGTGCCGTTGGAGATCACCGCCACCAGGTTGCCCTTGGAGGTGTAGTCGTAGGCGGCGTCGGGATCGGCGGCGATCGCGCGCACCGGCACCGCGACGCCCGGCGAATAGGCCAGCGACAGGTCGCGCTGGGTGGCCATCGGCTTGGTCGCGACGACGGCGATCTTGCCCGGCGTCGGATAGCGGTGGAACGCCAGCGCCTCGTCGTCGGTGAAGGTGCGTTTTTCTGCGTCGCTCATGCGGCGGCTCTTGGCTCTTTTCGGCGTGGGACGGAACCGGAAAAGGCGCGTCGCCCCCGGCGTGGCGGGCCGGCAACCTAATGCGAGGCTAGCGAAAGGGGAAGCGCGGCGGCGACGGGCTCTGCTAGGCTGCCGAACAGGGGCGTCGTTGGCGCTTGGGGATCGGAAGATGGCGCAGCCGGTCAGGATCGGGATTGCCGGGGCGCTCGGCCGGATGGGCCGGGCGATCGCCGCGGCCCTGGAAGGGCGGCCGGACGCGATCATCGCGCTCGGCTTCGACCGCCCGGGCACGGAGGGCCAGCCCTGGCGCGGCGCGCAGCTGCGCAGCGCGGAGGACGTCGGCGGCTGCGACGTGGTGATCGACTTCACCACCCCGGCGGCGTCGGTGGCGCTGGCTGAGGCGGCGGCCGCGCGCGGCGGCCCGGCGCTGGTGATCGGCTCGACCGGCTGGGGCGAGGCCGAGGACGCGCGGATTCGGTCGGCGGCCACACGCCTGCCGATCGTCAAGTCGGGCAACTATTCGCTGGGCGTCAACGTGATGGCCGGGCTGGTGCGGCAGGCGGCGGCGCGGCTCTCGGCGCAGGACTGGGACGTCGAGGTGTTCGAAGCCCACCACAAGCGCAAGGTCGACGCCCCTTCGGGCACGGCGCTGATGCTGGGCGAGGCGGCGGCGCGGGGGCGCCAGAGCGAGCTGGCGGCGGTGCAGGTGCGCGCCCGCGATGGCGTCACCGGGCCCCGGCCGCAGGGGGCGATCGGCTTTTCGGTGATGCGCGCCGGCGGCATCGTCGGCGAGCACTCGGTGGTGTTCGCGGCCGAGGAGGAGGTGCTGACGTTCAGCCACTCGGCCCGCGACCGCGGCCTGTTCGCCCGGGGCGCGATCGCCGCGGCGCTGTGGGTGGCCGGCAAGCCGCCGGGGCTCTACGACATGATGGACGTGCTGGGCTTCCGGGACTGACCGATGGACGCGATTCTCTCGCTGGACGCCACCGCCCAGCTGCAAGCCCTGTCGGCCGGCCGGATCAGCGCCGCCGAGCTGCTGGAGCTCACCTGGCGCCGCTACGAGGCGGTCAACAAGCCGGTCAACGCGGTCGTCGCGGTCGACTTCGAGCGGGCCAAGGAGCGGGCGCGGGCGATCGACGACCACAGGGCGAAGGGCGACACCCTGGGGTCGCTCGCGGGGCTGCCGATGACGATCAAGGACACCTTCGACGTCGAGGGCATGCCGGCCTCGTCCGGGCTCGAAGCGATCCGCCGCGGCAGGCGGCCTGACGCGGTCGTGGTCTCCCACGCCAAGTTCGCCGGGGCGGTGATCTGGGGCAAGACCAACACGCCGGTGATGGCCGGCGACTTCCAGACCTTCAACGCCCTCTACGGGACCACCAACAACCCCTGGGACCTGGAGCGCACCTGCGGCGGCTCCTCCGGCGGGGCGGCGGTGGCGCTGGCGACCCAGATGACCGCGCTGGAGATCGGCTCCGACATCGGCGGCTCCCTGCGCACGCCCGGCCTCGTTCTGCGGGGTCTATTCGCACAAGCCGACCTGGGGCGTGGTCTCGCAGATCGGCCACGTGCCGCCTAAGCCCGGCGCGCTGGCCGAGCGCGACCTCAACGTCGTCGGCCCGATGGCCCGCTCGGCGCGGGACCTGCGCCTGCTGCTCTCGGTGCTGGAGGCCGGCACGCTCTCCGCCCGGACGCAGGCCCCGCCGGAGCTGAAGTCGCTGCGCATCGGGCTGTGGCTGAACCAGCCGGAGTTCGCGCTGGACCCGGAGGTCCACGCGGTGCTCGAGGCGCTGGGCGAGGCTCTGCGCGGCGAGGGCGCGGAGGTGACGCCGATCTCCAGCCCGGTCGAGGTGGGCTCGCTGATGGCCGCCTACCGCACCCTGCTGGCCAGTTTGCTGGCGCAGGACCTGCCGCCGGCGCAGCTGGCCTCGATGCAGCGGATGCGCGGCGCGGCGAAGCTGGCCGCCAAGCTGGGGGCGGGGCCGGACTCCTGGGCGGCGATGACGCTCGACTACACCGCCAGCCACCTCGACTGGATGGCCGCCGACGAGGCCAGGGCCCGCGCGGGCGCCCAGCTGCGCGGCGTCTTCAACCGGTTCGACGTGATCCTGGCCCCGATCAACCCGGTCGCGGCCTTCCCGCACGACCACCGCCCGTTCCAGCGCCGCACGCTGACGCTCTCGGACGGCGGCCAAGGCGCCCTATCTCGCCATGCTGCGCTGGATCGCGCTGGCGACCGCCTGCGGCCTGCCGGCGACTGCGATTCCCGCTGGCCAGACGCGCGAGCGGCCTGCCGGTCGGCGCGCAGCTGATCGGGCCGCGCGGCGACCGATTCGCGCACCATCGCCATCGCCGAGGCGATCGAGGAGCGGCTGGGCGGCTTCATCGCGCCGCGGCCGGCGAACCTCGCGCAGGAGGCGGCGCCCTCTTGAACTCCGGCGGGTCGGCGCCTTAGTTCCAGCGCCATGAACGACGAAGAGGTGTTCATCGGCGGGGTCACCCGCTCATGGCTGCGGGCGCGCAGCCAGAACGAGCGCTATGCCGTCTGGAAGCGCGCCAAGGGGCTGCACTCGGCCGAGGGCAACCATCTGGCCCGGGCGATCGAGCTGCTGGGCCTGCCCTACGCCGAGCCGGAGCCGCTGGCGGACGACGATCCGATGCTGGCGCGGATGCGCGAGCTGATGGCTGAGCCCCGCGCCCGCGCCGCGGCGGTGGAGGCCACCCTCGACGGTCTGCCGGCGATGGCCGGCGTCGACGTGCTGCTGCACGAGGAGCTGGGCGAGGCCTATCGCCGCAACGAGGCCGCGGTCCCCACCGCCCAGCGCCTCACCGCCGAGCTGATGGCCGGCCTTGGCTACGTCGAATCCGGCGTCAAGGACCTGCCGCCCCGGTGCGTGGCCCGCAGCGGGGCGTTCTGGAAGCGGGGCTAGCCCCCAACCGCCGTCATTCCGGCCGCCTTACCTCGACAGCACCACGTTGCCGCTGTGGTAGTTGGAGCCGGCGCCGGCGGGGACCGGGACGTTGGAGCCGGCGTAGTTGGCGTTGATCACCAGGTTGGGGCTGCCGCTCAGTTGCAGGCCCTTGGCCACCACCACGGTCCAGGCCGACTGGTCGGCGACCTGGTTGCCGGTGCCGGTGACCAGCAGCGTCGCGTCGGGGATGTAGACCGCGCCCTCGAGCTGTGCGCGCGCTGTCGGACGAGATGGTGAAGGTGTTGGTGTTGTCTGCGGGTCGTGGCGATCACGAAGCCGGCGTAGGTCCCGCTCTGGCGCCCGGTCAGGTTGATGGTCGACGAGTTCGGTGAAGGCGAACGAGGCGTTGTCGTTGAAGACCAGCACGACGTCGGAGCCGGTCAGGGTCGAGTTGTTCTGCATTCTGAGCGTGCCGCTGCGGAAATAGTGCTCGCCGGGCAGCAGCAGCATGGTCTGACCCGTGCCGACGGTGATGTTGCCGCAATGGGTGCCCGGCAGCACCAGGTTGAGGCCAGCGGTCAGGTCCAGAACGCTGCAGAGCCCAAGGCTCAGCGGTGGCGGGGCGATGTTCAGCGAGGCGAACGGGTCGGCGATGGTCGGCGCGCCCGATCTGCGGCGCCGGCGTGATCGGGCCGCTCGCCGTGCCGGCGGCCTGGGCAAGGCCCGCGGTCAGAGCTGGCGCCGTCGTCGGCGGCGATGTTGCCGTTGGACTGCACCAGGCACTTGTTGGCGGTCAGCAGCGAGGTCTGCTGCAGCGTCACGTCGCCGCTGCCGGCCGCGCCGGAACTCAGCACGCACAGCGGCAGCTCGCCCAGGGTCGAGGCGGTGGCCTGGGCGTGCAGCTTCCAGCCGCCGGGCGGCAGCAGGTTGCCGAAGAACGAGCTGCGCGTGCCGTCGACGGCGACGGTGACGCTGGAGTTGTCGGCGGCGATCGTGGTGGTGATCGTCGACCCCTTCCCGCGTCGCGATCTGGGCCAGCTGGGCCAGGGCGTAGTCCTGCGCGCGGGCGTCGATGCCGGCGGCGGTGGCGACGCCGAGCTGCTTGGCCATGGCCAGCGCTGTGGCGTCGGCGGTGTCCTGCATCGGCGGTGCGGTCGGCGTTGACCCCGACCAGGTCGATCGCGCCGCAGGCCAGCAGCGCCAGCGCGGGCGCGCCAATCGCGAAGATCACCGCCGTCCCTCCCCGCACATTGGCGAAGAAGGCGCGAAGGGCTTCAGGCGGCGCGATCGGTCTCATCGACGTCGGGAACGAAGTGTCCCTGGTCCTGCGCGGCTTTGTCGGCGGCGGTGACGGCGGGAACGGGCGCCTCGCCCTCGGCCGGCTCCTCACGCTTGAGCGCCGCGTCGGCGGCCTGGGCGAATCGCACCGCCTGCGGCCGCAGCGACGGGTCCTTCGCCAGCGCCTGGGCGATGAAGTGCGCGCCGTGCGAGGCGAGCCGCATCAGCTGGGTGGCGGTCGCCTCGCGGCTCTCGGCCAGCAGCCGTTCGTTGGTCGCCATCCGGTGCACGTAGCGCAACTGGTGGCTGAGCAGGCGCCAGTTCAGCGGCTTGACCACGAACGAGGTGGCGCCCGGCGCCGAACGCGCGGTCGACCGCGTCGACGTCCTCGCGGCCGGTGACCACGATCACCGGCAGATCGCGCCAGCGCGCATCCGCTCTGCAGCGCCTGCAGCACGCCGAAGCCGTCCAGGGTCGGCATCTCGAGATCGAGCAGCACCAGATCGGGGGTGTTGGCCTCGATCGCCGCCAGCGCCGCGACGCCATCCTGGGCTGTGTCGACCACCGCGTGTTCGCTGGCCAGATTCACCACGGCGAACTCGCGCAGGATCGGATCGTCGTCGACGAACAGGATGCGCACGGCCTCGCGAAGCACGTAGAAGAACGGACCGGCGTTATCCGGATGTACCGCCATGGAAAAGACACGCTTTGCGATGTGGTGAACCCCGTCATTAAGCCAGGAGTCATTAATCCCGCGTAACCCCGTCTGAGTAGCGTTGGTGGGGCCGGTCGGACTTGCAGGCAGTTATCAATACAACCGCGGTCAGGGCGGGGCGGCGACGGTCGATCCGGGGCAAGCTCACCCTCCTGGTGCTGGCCTCGGTCGGCGTCGCGGTGACCCTCGTGACCGGCGTGCTGGCCTGGCGCGACGGCGAGCGCGAGACTCACGCGGCGCTGGATCGCTTCACCTCGATCGCCAAGGTTACCGCCGCCCTGAGCGAGGAGGCCGCCGCCGCAGGCGATCGCCCGCGCGCCTACGCCGCCCTTCGGGCGATCCGCGACATTCCGGAAATCACCTACGCCCGGGTCGAGCGGACCGACGGGTCGCTGGTCGCCGAGACCGGCGCCGGGGTGCGGCTCGACCGCGACGTCAAGTCGGACGCTGGCAAGGGCGCCTCGATCGCGACCCTGATCGGCTCGCACACCGCCGAGGTCAGCGCCCCGATCAGCTACGCCGGCCGCACGGTCGGGCGGGTGGTGATGCTGGGCCGGCTCGACGACGGGCTGGCGCGGCTGCTCTGGAGCCTGGGGCTCAGCCTTGGCGCTGGCGTCGCCGCGGCGCTGGTGGGCCTGGCGGTCGCCGCCCGGCTGCAGCGCCGCATCGCCGGCCCGGTCGTCGCCCTGACCGAGGCGATGCAGGCCGTGCGGCAGAGCCACGACTATCGCCGCGGCGCCGACGTCGAGGCCGACGACGAGGTCGGCGACCTGGTCGACGGCTTCAACGACATGCTGGCCGAGATCCGCAAGCGCGACCAGGCGATCGCCAGCCACATGGCCGGGCTGGAGCAGACCGTCGCCGAGCGCACCGCCGACCTCGAGGTGGCGAAGAACGTCGCCGAGGCCGCCAGCGGGGCCAAGAGCGACTTCCTGGCCACGATGAGCCACGAGATCCGCACGCCGATGAACGGCGTGATGGTGATGGCCGAGATGCTGGCCGCCGGCGAACTGCCGCCCAAGCAGCGCCGCTTCGCCGAGGTGATCGCCAAGTCCGGCGCGAGCCTGCTCGCGATCATCAACGACATCCTCGACTTCTCGAAGATCGAGGCCGGCAAGCTCGAACTCGAGGCTCTGCCGACCGATCCGGCCGACGCGGTCGAGGACTGTCTGGCGCTGTTCTGGGAACGGGCCAGGGCCAAGGGCCTCGATCTGGCCGCCCACATCGACCCGGCGATTCCGGCGCTGATCGAGACCGATCCGACCCGGCTGCGGCAGGTGATCGGCAACCTGATCAACAACGCGATCAAGTTCACCGAGACCGGCGCGGTGATGGTGCAGGCGCAGACCCGCGGCGACGTGCTGCGGATCGCCGTGCGCGACACCGGCATCGGCATCCCGAGCGACAAGATCCCCGGCCTGTTCGACGCCTTCACCCAAGCCGACCAGTCCACCACCCGCCGCTTCGGCGGCACCGGGCTGGGTCTGGCCATCTGCCGGCGGCTCGCCGAGGCGATGGGCGGCAAGCTGACCGCCACCAGCGAGCCCGGCAAGGGTTCGGTGTTCGCGCTCGACCTGCCGATGAAGGTGGTCTCGCCGGCGCCCGACTGGCCCTACCTCGAGGGCGAGACGGTGGTGCTGGGCGTCGCCGCGACGGCGACCAGAGCGGCGCTGAACCGCTACCTGCGGTCCGCCGGCCTGACGGTCGCCGCACCCGGCGAGGCGACGACGCCGACCCTGGTGATCGCTGACGCCGCGACCCTGAGGGGCTCGCCCCGCAGCGCCGCTCCGGTGGTGTGCCTCGGCGAATATGGCGAGAGCGCGCCGCAGGCGCTGCAGGACGCCGGCATGGTCGACCTGGTGCTGACGCAGCCGCTGCGCCGGCGCGATCTGGTGGCGGCGCTCGGCCAGGTGGCGTCCGGATCGCCGATCGGCGAGGCGCTGGCCGCGTCCTCGCGGCCTGAGAGCGAGGCGCTGCCCAGCTTCGCGGGGCGCAAGCTGCTGGTCGCCGACGACAGCGCGGTGAACCGCGAGGTGGCGCTGGAGGCCCTCTCGCGGCTCGGCTGCCACGTGACGCTGGTGAATGACGGGCGCGAGGCGGTCGAGGCGGTGGCGACCGCGCGTTACGACCTGGTGCTGATGGACGCCAGCATGCCGGAGCTGGACGGCTACGAGGCCACCGCCGAGATCCGCAAAGCCGAGACGGGCGCGGTCGCCGAGCGACTGCCGGTCGTCGCGCTGACCGCGCACGTGGTCGGCTCGGCGGCCGACCGTTGGCGCGAGGCGGGCATGGACGGCATGCTCTCCAAGCCGTTCACCCTGGCCGCCCTCGCGGCCAAGCTCGCCGAATTCCTCGAGCCCGCCGCGGCCGCGCCGCTCGCCGAAGCGAACGCCGGCCACGCGCCTGCGGCCGAACCTCGCGCGCCGAGCGCCAACCTGACCCCGCAGACGGCCGCCGAACTGCTCGACCCGCAGGTGACTGGCGAGCTCGCCCGCATGGCCGCGTCGGGCAAGAGCGACTTCGTCGCCCGCGTGCGCCGGCTCTACCGCGACAATGCGCCCGAAGCGGTCAAGCAGCTGATCGCCGCCTGCGTCGCCGGCGACGCCGATGGCGCCGCCCGCGCCGCTCACGCGCTGAAGTCGATGAGCCTCAACATGGGCGCGCGGGTGGTGGCCGAGACCGCCGCCCGGCTGGAGGCCCAGGCCCGCGACCTGCAGGTGGTCAACGTCGATCAGGCGCAGGTGCTGCACCGCCAGCTGCTGGCCACGCTCGACGTGCTCGAGGGCTATCCGCCCGACCTGCGCGCCAGCGCCAGCTCCGGCGCGCCGCCGGACGAGGAGGCCCTGCTGGCCGACCTGGCCGAAGCGATCGAAGGCGATGCGCTGACGCTGGTCTACCAGCCGCAGTACGACCGCGAGGGCGAGACCATCACCGGGATCGAGACCCTGGTGCGCTGGACCCACCCGGAGCGCGGCTTCGTCAGCCCGGCGTTCTTCATCCCGATCGCCGAACGCTACGGCATGATCGGCCGGGTGACGCACTGGGTGCTGAACCGGGCGATGATGGAAACCCGCGACCTCGGCGACTTCACCATCAGCTTCAACGCTTCGGCGGTGGAGTTCGCCGACCCGTCGTTCGTCGACGAGCTGTCGGTGCTGATCGCCCGCTGCGGCTTCTCTCCGCACCGGCTCGAGATCGAGGTCACCGAGACCGCGGTGCTGGCCGAAGAGGACGAGGTGCGCCGCAACATGGCCCGCCTGCACGAGATCGGCCTGAAGATCGCCCTCGACGACTTCGGCGTCGGCTACTCCTCGCTGAGCCACCTCAGGCTATTCCCGTTCGACAAGCTGAAGATCGACCGCGCCTTCGTCACCGGCTGCGCCGAGAACGTGCAGTCGGCCACCCTGGTCCACGCCGTGGTCTCGATCGGCCGCGCGCTCGGCATGAAGGTCGTGGCCGAAGGGGTCGAGACCGAAGCGCAGCGCAAGTTCCTGAAGGTCGCCGGCGTCCACGCGATGCAGGGCTACCTGTTCGCCAAACCCGAGCCGGTCGAGGCGCTGCGGGAGCGCCTGGCGGCGATGAATCAGGTCGAGGCTACGCCCGACACCTTGCCGCGCGTGGCGACGGCTTAGCGCGGCCTAGGGGCCCACGCCGAGCGCCTGGTTGAGCGCCGGGTCGCCTTTCGCGGCGGCCAGGTCCCTGGCGCTCTCGCCCGCATCGTTCTTGCGGTCCAGGTTGGCGCCGCGGCGGCGCAGGAGGGCCGCGGCGGCGGGGTGGTCGGCCTGAACGCTCTCGATCAAGGCGGTGTTCCCGTCGGCGTCATGGGCATCGACCGGGACGCCCTGGTCCAGCAGCGCTGCGATCTCGGCGGTCCGACCGGCGGCGGCGGCGGCGCGCAGCCGCGCGGCCTGATCGGGCTGCGCGCCGACGGAGGACTCGGTCTTGCCCAGCGGCGCCGCGGCCCGCGCGGAGAACGTCGGACCAGCCGCCTGCCGCGCGGTCGTCGCATCGACCGCTTGGTCGCGCGCTGCGCCCGGGAACGCCCTGGGCGCGTTCGCGGCGGGGACTGCCGCGGTCCGCTCCTCGTTCATGCCGCCGGCCGTTGCGGGCGGGGCCGCCGGCGCTTCGGGAAGGGCCTGGCGTTCCGGCGCGATGGCGCTCGCGGGCGGCGGCGGCGCGGGCGCGGTCATGTCTCGCTGCGCGGCTGCGGGCGCCGGGGTCTCGGCCTGCGGCGCGGCGACGGCGGCCCGGCCCGACGTGGCCTCCGAGGGCGCGGACGTGGGCGGCTTCGGCGCGACTGCGAGGCTCTGCGCGGCGGGTGGCCGGGCTGGCGCGGTGGCGGACGCGGAGGTCGACGCCGCCGGCGCGGTCTGCGGCCGTCGTAGCAGCGGTTCATAGAGCCGCGCGACCAGGAACACGGCCAGGCCCGCGACACAGGCCGCCGCCAGCCAGCCGCCAAAGCCCCAGGCCGATCGCCGCCTCGCGGCGGGCGCTGCGGGGGCGGGCGTCGGCTCGCGCGCGACGGCGGCGAGGACCCGGGCGCGCCGCGCCGCCCGCGCCGCCTCATCGTGCAGTATCGACTCGGCCTGCGCATAGGCTTTGTCGATCGGATCAGGCGCGGGGTCGTGATCAGACATGGGCCGACCTCTCACCGGCGAGCGACCGCCGCAATGTGGCGCGGGCGTAGCGCAGCCGGCTCTTGGCGGTCTCGACGCTGACGCCGGTCGCGTGCGCGATCTCCGCCAGCGAGAGCCCCGCCTGGGCGAACATGACAAAGGCGCCGCGCTGTTCCAGCGGCAGCGCATCGACCGCCGTGACGAGCCGCTCGGCCAGTTCGCGCGAAACGACCTGCTCCAGCGGGGTCGGACCGGAATCGGCGCACCATCATCGCCGCATCGTCTTCGGCCGACGCCAGCACGGCCACCTTCTGCCGGCGAAAATGGTCCCAGACCTTGTTGCGGGCGATGGCGAACAGCCAGGCGGGAAAGCTCGCCCTGCGCGGGTCGAACGCGGCCGCGTTCCTCGAGACCGCCATCCAGGTGTCCTGGTGCAGGTCCTCGGCGGCGTCGGCGTTCGCGGCCCCCAGCGTGCGGCGGATGAACTGAAAGCAAGGGCGGTCGTACCGGTCATAGAGCCGCGCGAACGCCTGCGCGTCGCCCCTGGCGTGGGCGCGCAGCAAATCGGCGTCGTCCAGCGGGTCTGGCTCCATCGACAGCCAGTCTACCCGCTGCAACCTCGAACGCGAAAAGGGGGCTCGGCGCTAACCCGGTGGGTCGGGAACATACCCCTCGCCGTCGGGATCCAGGGGGAACGGCCGGGGCCGGCGCTCTTCCCGGCGCGGCGGCGGGATCACGCCGCACGCCACCAGGTGGGCGTAGGTGTCGTATTCGATCTGGCGGACGCTCTGCGGATAGGGCGTGGCGCGCTCGAACGTCGTCAGGCTCACCATCGACCATTCCCGCGCGCCATGCGCCGTGCCGAGCTTCTCGTCCTGCCGCCGCGCATAGCCACCGCTCAGTTCGTCCCGCGCCACCGACCCGGACGCCGCCGAGCGGGGCGACGCCGCGAGCGGGGGCGGCGCGGGCAGGGCCCGATCCAGCGCCGGGGCGTCGGCGGCGCCGCGGCTCGCGTCGTCCCGCCATTCTGGTCCGGTCGCGCGCGGCTCGGGCTCGGGGGCCGGGATGGCGACCCTTTCCCGGAACACCGCCATGCCGATGACGCCGACCTCGGTCGGCCGGCCGGTGCGGGCGGCGTAGGAGCGCGAGAGCGGGGCGAAGGCGAAGGCGGCGACCTGGGTGTTGGACTTACGCCATCCGCTCACGTCGTAGGACTCATACGGGTCGAACACATAGCCCCGCTGGTCGTAGCTGGCGGTCTCGCCGGTGAGAATGTTGACGCCGTCGACGGACAACACCACCAGCACCCGGCCATCGGTGTGGTTGGTCACGCGCAGGCTGTAGCGGGCGCCCGGTTCGCCGGCGACGAACAGGCGTCCGTCGTGGCGCCAGACCCGCAGCGGCTGGCCGGTGGCGCGATCCACCACCTTCAGGTCGACCGGGTCGACGTCGGCATAGGCGCGGGCCGCGCCGGCCAGCCCGAGCGTGGCGATCGCCATCGCCAGGACCGTCCGGCGTCGCAGGGCCGATTTCGCGCCGTCGGTTGCCGTCATGTGCGCCTCTCCGTGAGCGGTTACATGATGGACTACGGGCCGTGGCCGAGATCGGGGTTAGCGGCCGACGAAGTTTTTCAGGCGCGCCGTCTCATTCCCGGTCGAGCAGGTCGCGGGTGCGGGCGGCGAACTGGTCGAACGTGAACGGCTTGGTGATCGGCGCGTCCGGGCCGTCGCCCGGCCAAAGCGGCCTGTCGGGGTGCGAGAGGGCGACGCCCATCACCACGACCTCGGCCGGTTTCTGCAGTTTCGGCGACGCCATGGTCGTCCTATGCGTGGCTCGGCCGATAACGCCCGGCCGCCGCGGCGGTTCTAACCTATCTGGAGAGGCCCATGACGATCGACGAGGTGCTGGCGGCCGGCCCGGTGATGCCGGTGGTGGTGATCGACGATGCGGCCAACGCCGTCCCCCTCGCCCGCGCTCTCGTCGCCGGCGGCATCCGGGCGATCGAGGTCACGTTGCGCACGGCGGCGGCGCTGGACGCGGTGCGGGCGATCGCGCGGGAAGTCCCGGACGCGATCCCCGGCGTCGGCACGGTTCTGACCGCGGCCGACGTGATGGCGGCGTTGGAAGCCGGCGCAAGGTTCATCGTTTCGCCGGGCGCCACGACGGCGCTGACCGAGGCGGCGATCGGGTCGGGCCTGCCGTTCCTGCCCGGAATCGCCACCGCCAGCGAACTGATGGCCGGGATGGCGGCCGGGCTCTCGGCGTTCAAGTTCTTCCCGGCGGCGCAGATCGGCGGGGTCGAGGGCCTGAAGGCGCTGGCGGGGCCATTCCCGAGCGCGCGGTTCTGCCCGACCGGCGGCGTCAGCGCGGCCAACGCGGCGGCCTACCTGGCGCTCCCCAACGTCGCCTGCGTCGGCGGTTCCTGGATCGCCCCGCGCGAGACGATCGCCGCCGGAGAGTTCGCGCGCATCGAACAGCTGGCGCGCGAGGCGGCGGCGCTGCGCGGATAGTCGCCCTGCGCGGGCAAGGCTCGCGGCCGCACGGAGCTCCAGGCCTAGAGCCGATTGAGTTCGGGCTGAATCAAACGCTTTCCCCCGCAAGCGGGGGAAGCGTTGGCGATTTCGTCTGATCCCAACCCGCTCTAGTACGGGAACTGCGGCGTCTTCAGGTCGTCGGGGCGGACGGGCTGGCCGGAAGGGACTTTCCATTCGCCGCGATAGTTGAACGCCAGCGTATGGCAAAGCCGCGCTTCGCCGCCGGGAGCGTCCTTGGGCGCGTCGCCGATCACCCGCACCCGCAGCGGCTGCCCTTCCAGCAGGCGCCCGAACGCCAGCCAGGCGCGGGTCGACCCGGGGCAGAAGGCATGGATCAGCTCGGCGCCCTCGGCGTCGCTCTTCACCTCGTAGAGATCGCGCTCCTGCGCCGCGGCGCCGATCAGCCGGCTGAGGCCGCCGCGGCCCAGCGCGTGCTCGTCGGCCGGCTTCAGGTCGGCGCTGGCGCGGCCTTCGGTCGAGCGGATGTTGAGCACGGTGGTGAACATCAGGCGCTGGTTGAACTGGAACGTCAGGTCGCCGGCGACGTGGCGGGTGACCTCGTCACCGGCGTCGTAGGAGAACACGCGCACGCCGGCGTTGGCGGAGGGCGCCGCCGCCAGCATGACGGCGGCGGCGAGAAGCAGGCTGAAGGAAACGATACGCGACATGAGGGGGTCTCTTAAGGCGCCAGGCGCAGCAGGCTGATGTCGCCGTCGAAACTGACGAGCCGCCAGGTCCCGCCCTCGTCGGCGAAGGTGATGAGGCAGGGGCCCTTGTGGGTCTTGGCGGCGCAGACGCGGCCGTCCGGCAGGGCCCGCAGCGCCTCGGCGATCTCCAGCTGGCTCGGGATCGGGGTCTGCGGGCGGTAGCCGTAGTATTCGGCGACGGCGCGGAACACCTTCGGCCGGACCAGCGCGTCGCCGGCCAACTGCGACAGCGGCCGGGCGAGCACCGCCCCCAGCGCCCGCACCGTATCGCTGGCGCCCGGCTGCTGCGTGCGCGCCAGCAGCCGCGCCTCCAGCTCGTCCTCGAGCGCCGCGCGGTCGACGCGGGCGTAGAACGCAGCGTGGTCGTCGTCGCGGATGGCGACCAGCAGGGCATGGACGTCGCCCGCGGCATCGATCCGCCGGGGGGTGACGCAGGCGCCCAGCAACAGCGCCAAAGCCAGGATAAGCGGCTTGAACCTCATCGCGCGTCTTCTGCCCCGCCGCGGTGGCGCGCTCAAGGCGAAGCGCTCGGGCTCTCGAGCGCCGCCGTGCGTTGCTTGAAGAAGGCGATCACCCGCTGCTCGAGGCGCTTGGTCGGCCCGTCCGGATCGTCGTCCTTCAGGTGGAGCGTCAGCACCGAGTGCGCCATGGGCATCAACCGGTTCGGCGCGGCGTCCTTGGGATCGAGCTCGACGGTCTCCAGCCGGGGGCCCAGCGCCGCGCGCAGGGCCTCGAACCGCTCCGGCGGCACGTAGCTGTCGCCCTCGAAGCGCAGGGCCAGCATGGTCAGGTCCTCGTCCTCGAGCCGCCGCCGCGCGCACTTGAGCTCGGCCGGCGAGACGCCGATCGCCGCGCCGCGCTTCCTCGCGCCCGGCCCCATCGGCAGCGGCAGCGAGGGCTGCGACAGCACCGGCGCCACGACCGCGGGCTCGGTCATCATCGCCAGCGCGAAGTTGCCGGTGAAGCACATGCCGACCGCGCCGACGCCGCGCCCGCCGCAGTCCGCATGGGCTTTCTTCGCCAGCGCGCGCAGCCAGTCGACAATCGGGCTCGAGCGGTCGGTGGCCCAGGCGTCGAATTCGCGGCGGATGCAAACGCCCTTCAGCATCGAGCCGAGCGAGTTCAGCGGCCGGATCTCCTTGCCGGCCTCGCCAAACAGGTGCGGGCAGTAGACGGTCATGCCCGCCGCGGCGACGCGGGAGGCGAAGCGCAGCACCAGCGGGTGCAGGCCAGGCATCTCGTGGATCACGATCACCGCCGGCCCGGCGCCCCGCTTGTAGACCGGCCGCGTCCAGCGTCCCGCCGGGTCGGTGAACTCGAACCGCTCGAACGCGTCCAGGCTGTCGTCCGCCGCCATCCGGTGCTCTCCCTGCCGATTTTCCGGGCAGCTTGGCCGCTATCACATCCGCGACGGGCCGCGAACCGCCCGCGCCCGCCTTCATCGATTACAAATCGGCCATACCCGCGAAACCACGCCGAGAGGTTCGGCGCGCCTAGCTGGTCGCGTCGGGGGCGACGCCAGGGAGAGCGGCGATGTCTGTCCATCCGGCCCGACGCCGCCGTGGGATCGTCCGCGCCCGCGTCCTCGACCGCGTGTTCCTCGGCTGCTGCATCGCGACCTACCTGGTGCTGATGGTCGCGGTCATCGCCGCGCTGCGGGCGTACAGTGGATAGACCCCTAGTTCGGCGGTGGCGTAACCCCTCATCCTCCCACGATGCTGACGCGTTCGTGGGCCCCTCCTTCTCCCTCCGGGAGAAGTGTAATCCGTTGTCACCGCGTGTCTTTTCACCTCTCCCGGAGGGAGAGGACGGGTGAGGGGTTACGCCGCCATCAGCTACCGCGACGCCACCGTCAGCACCGGCGCGGCGACGTAGCTGAGCGGGAAGACACGCTTCAGCGCCGCCACCTTCGGCAGGTCGTAGGCGGCGATGTAGGGGTTGTCGCGGTGATGGACGAGATAGTCCTGGTGATAGCCCTCGGCCGGAAAGAAGCCGGTCAGCGGATCGACCCGGGTCGAGATTGGCGCCCGGTAGACGTGGGCGGCGTTCAGCTGAGCGATGTAGCGCTCCGCCACCTGTTTCTGGACGTCGTTCGCGTACCAGATCTCCGAGCGGTACTGCGGGCCTTCGTCCGGGTACTGGCCGCCGACCTGGGTCGGGTCGGTGGCGACCGAGAAGAAGATCCGCAGGATGTCGGCATAGGAGACCTGCGCCGGATCGAACACGATCCTGACCGACTCCGCGTGACCGGTCGTGCCGGTCGAGACCAGCTCGTAGTGGGCCATGTCGGCCTTGCCGCCGGCGTAGCCGGCCACGACCTGCCTGACGCCCTTCACGTGCTCGAACACGCCCTGGATGCCCCAGAAGCAGCCGCCGGAGAGCACCGCCGTCTCTGTCGGCCCGCTGGCTGGCGCGCTGTAGGCGGCGATGGGAACCGCCGCAGGCGCCGCCTGCGCCGCCGAAGGAATTGCGACGCCATGCAGCAGCACGAATCCGCCGAGCGCGGCGCTCGCCACGCCCGCCAGCAGGCTCAGCCGGATCGCCTCGCCAGAGCGGATAATCTTCGAGAGAAAGGCCATCGGGTGCTCCAGGGTCACGCTGATGCCGAATACGTAGCGGGCGGCGGCAAGGTTACACCCTTTCTACGCAGCGCCCCGGGTGTGGGCCGCCGCTCGCGGACGTTGATCTGGCTCAAGGTCAGTGGGCGTGCGCGTGCCTAATGAGGGGACGCCTACGCCGGAGCACTCCCAATGACCTACGCCGCCGTTCTCACCCACGTCCAGGCCGACCCGGAGGCCGCGCCGCGCCTGCGCTGCGCGGTCGCCGTCGCCAGACAGTTCAACGCCGCCCTGATCGGCGTCGCCGCCGAGATGATCCCGCCGCTGGCGTTCGACGGCGGCTACTACAGCGTCGAGGCCGACTGGGTGACCGCGATGCGCGAGACCATCGAGGAGCGGCTGAAAACCGCGCGGCGGCTGTTCGAGGCGGCCAGCGCCGAGTTCGGCGACAACGCCGGCTTCGCCAGCGGCATGCAGCTGCCGGCGCCGGCGGTGGCCGCCGCCTCCCGCGCGGCCGATCTGATCGTGGCCGGTGGCGCGCCTCGCAACATGCACGACGTCTATTCGCACTGCTCGCCCGCCGAGCTCGCCATCACCTCCGGCCGTCCGGTGCTGGTCGCCCCGCCGACCGCGCCGCCGCTCCAGGCCAAGCAGGTGCTGCTGGCCTGGAAGGACACCCGCGAGGCGCGCCGGGCGCTGTCGGACGCGATCCCGTTCTTCCTCCAGGCGGAACGGGTGGTGGTGACCGCTGTCTGCCCCGAGCGCGACGCACAGCAGGCGCTGCATCAGGTCGACGACGTGGTCCGGGCGCTCAGCCGGCGCGGCGTGAAGGCCGAGGCCAAGGTGGTGCAGGAGCCCGCACCCGACCGGCTTCCACCTGCAGCGCCAGGCGCAGATCGAGGGCGCGGACCTGATCGTCTGCGGCGCCTATGGTCACTCGCGCCTCGGCGAGTGGGTGTTCGGCGGCGTCACCGCCGACCTGCTGGCCCAGGACGACTTCTACCTGCTGCTCAGCCACTAGTGTGCTGGATCTGAAGTTCGCCTGCTCGTTGGATCGGGCTCCGAGCGAACTTCAGATCCGAGAAAGCACACTAGATACTTATACTTGCTAGTGCCCTGATCAATTCCGAAGTTCGACGGAGCCTGCCATGATGCACTTGCGAACTTCGGAATCGGGACACTAGCGCCGCCAGCGTCTGCGCCCTTGACCGCGCCCGGTGCGAGGGCTGCATAGGCGTCGGAGGCGCCGCCGGTGGACGCTTGGCCCAAGCTCGATTTCGCGACCCTGCAGCCGACGGCCGAGACGCTGCAGCTGATGACCCAGGTGGTCGGCAAGGTGCGGCTCGTCCGCACCCCTTGGACCAATCATTCCTGGCACGTGACGCTCTACGTCTCGGCCCGCGGCCTGACGACCTCGCTGATCCCGAACGGCGGGTCGGGCCTGGAGCTGGAGTTCGACTTCATCGCCGGCGCGCTGGTCGTCCGCACGACCGAGGGGGCCGAACGCCGCGTGCCGCTGGCGCCGGGGAGCATCGCCGGCTTCCACGCGGCGGTGATGGACGCCCTGGCGGCGGTGGGCGCGCCCACCACGATCGACGTGACGCCGAACGAATTGGCGGAGGCGATTCCCTTTCCGATCGACGTCGCGCGGCGTCCCTACGACCCTGAAGTCGCCCGAGCGTTCTGGCGCGCGCTGGTCCAGATCGATCGCGTGTTCCACCGCTTCCGCTCGCGTTTTCTCGGCAAGGTCAGCCCCGTGCACTTCTTCTGGGGCAGCTTCGACCTGGCGGTGACCCGGTTCTCCGGCCGCCGCGCGCCGCCGCACCCGGGCGGCGTGCCGCACCTGCCCGACGCCGTGGTGCGCGAGGCCTACTCGCACGAGGTCTGCAGCGCCGGCTTCTGGCCCGGCGGCGGCGGGGTCGAGACGCCCTCGTTCTACGCCTACGCCTATCCGGCGCCCGCCGGTTTCGCCTCGGCGCGCGTGGCCCCGGCGGCGGCGCGGTTCGACCCGACGCTCGGCGAATTTCTGCTGCCCTACGACGCGGTCCGCGCCGCCCCCGACCCGGACGCGGCCCTGCTCGCCTTTCTGCAGTCGACCTACGACGCCGCCGCGGACCTCGCGGCCTGGGACCGCGCCGCCCTGGAGTGCGAAGAAGGCCGGATCGGCGCGCCGCGGCCGGTGAACTAGCACCGGCGGCCAAATCTCCGCGCACAGAGAGAATTTGCGCGCGCTGCGTCCGGGGCGCCACGCCCGAGGGCTAGCGGAATGTCTCAAGATTGCTACGCTCCCTGCTTGCGCCGTCGGCGTCGACGGACGGGTCCTAGGGGGGACGAAGGCATGGCCGGGTTCAGCGCGGCGCGTTGGCGCTATCTCTTTATGAGCGGACTGCTGGCGTCGGCGAGCGCCCTGCCGGTGCAGGCCCTCGCGGCCACGGCGGACGCCGCGGCGGAGACGCCCGGCTCGGCGGTGCAGGAGGTGATCGTCACCGCGACCAAGCGGGAGGAGAACCTGCAGCGGGTGGCGGTGAGCGTGCAGGCGCTGACGCCCACGATCCTGTCGCAGCACCAGGTCAGCTCGTCCGACGACTACATCAAGCTGCTGCCCAGCGTCAGCTTCCAGTCGTTCGGGCCAGGCCAGTCGCAGATCTACTTCCGCGGCATCACCAGCGGCGGCGACGGCCTGCACATCGGCTCGGAGCCGGCGACCGGCGTCTACGTCGACGAAGTGCCGCTGACCACCATCGCCAACGGCGTCGACCTGCACGTCTACGACCTAGCCCGGGTGGAGGCGCTTTCCGGCCCGCAGGGCACGCTGTTCGGCGCGAGTTCGCTCTCCGGTACGCTGCGCCTGATCACCAACCAGCCCGACACGACCCACTTCTCGGCCGGCGTCGAGGGACAGGTCGACGGCTTCACCGACGGCGGGCGCCGGCGGGCTCGTCCAGGGCTTACGTCAACGTTCCGATCAACGAGAAGGTGGCGATCCGCCTGGTCGCATTCGACGAGCACGACGGCGGCTACATCGACAACATGCCGGAGACGCGGGTCTTCAACCTCGATCCCGGGTCGAACCCCGCGCACCGGCGACACCCTGACCGAGAATAACAGTCGGTTCGTGAAGAACAACTTCAACGACATCGACGACCTACGGCGCGCGCGCCGCGCTCAAGGTCGATCTCAACGACACCTGGAGCCATCACCCCGGCGGTGATCTACCAGCACCAGAAGGCGAACGGGAACTTCCTGGTGAACCCGAAGCTCGGCGACCTGAAGGTCGCCGACTTCTCGCCCGACGTGAACGTCGACGACTGGTACCTGGCCTCGATGACGATCAAGGGCAAGATCGCCAACTGGGACGTGCTCTACGCCGGCGGCTGGTTCAGCCGCACCGTGCTGCAACCGGACCGACTATTCCTACTACGCGGTCGCCTACGACAGCGGCCGGCTACACCTCCTACGTGACCTTCCCCGACGGCCACGGCGGCTTCCTGGATCCGGACCAGCAGTTCAACAGCTTCGACCAGTACACCAAGCAGAGCCACGAGTTCCGGGTCTCGTCGCCGGGCGACCAGCCGGTGCGGTTCCTGGGCGGGCTGTTCTACGAACGCCAGACCAACCTGACGACCTCGAACTACGTCATCCCGGGCCTCGACAGCCTCGGCGCAGCGGCTACGCCGTGCCGGGCGCAACGGACGACATCTTCTACAAGCACCTGAACCGGGTCGACCGCGACTTCGCCCTGTTCGGCGAACTGGCGTGGGACATCCGCCCGAACCTCACCCTCACCCTCGGCGGCCGCTACTTCACCGCCGACAATACCCTGCTCGGCTTCTCGGGCTTCTCCGGCAACGCGACTCGACCCGACCACCTGCTTCGCCGTCGACCGCCATCACCCTGGTGCCGTGCGTCAACGTCAATGCGAGGGTCAAGGAGTCCGGCGAGACCCACAAGGTGAACCTCAGCTGGAAGATCGATCCGGAGCGGATGATCTACGTCACCTACTCCACCGGGTTCAGGCCGGGCGGGATTAACCGGCCCATACGCGGCGTCGCCGAGCCGCCCTACAACCCCGACACGGTCGACAACTACGAGATCGGCTGGAAGACCACCTGGCTCGACGGGCGGCTGCGCTTCAACGGCGCGATCTTCGATGAGGAATGGCACGGGGTGCAGTACGCGCTCTCGCCGCCGGGCGCCGCCGGCGTCACGATCATCGACAACGCCGGCGACGCGCGGTCTTACGGCCTCGAGGGCGACGTAGCGTGGCGGCCGGTCGAAGGCCTCACGCTCACGGCGTCAGGCACGGTGCTGCACGCCGCGCTTGACCCAGACCTTCTGCAATTTCGACTCAAGCGGCGCTCCGACCGGCTGCGCGCCCAAGGGCACCCGGCTGCCGATCCAGCCGAACTACAAGGTCAACGCCAGCGCCCGCTACGAGTTCGAGGTCCACGATTTCAAGAGCTTCGTCGAAGGCGACCTGGGCGCGCAGGGCCAGTCCACGTCGGCGCTGTTCGCCGCCGACGAGGCGGCGCTCGGCCCAACGGCGCCGTTCGCGACGTTCGACCTGTCGGCCGGCTTCGGCAAGGACAACTGGACATTCTCGGTCTTCGCCCAGAACGTCATCAACAACCGCGGCGTGCTCAGCATCAGCACCGACTGCGTCGTCGGCATCTGCGGCGCCCTTCCCGCTGCAACTACCTGACCAAGCCGCAGGTTCATCGGCGCGAAGATCAGCGCGAAGTTCGACTGGGCGGTCGCCGCGACCTGATCGGTCAGGCGGAGGCGGGGCGTGGCGCCCCCTCCGTCAGCCCGCTTCGCGGCTCTGCCACTCCCCCGCGCCGCTTCGCTTGCGGTGGAGGAGCAAGGTCGCACTTCTTCTTCCTCCACCGAGTAGCGTAGCGAAGCGGGGGAGGTGGCGCTCGGCGCGTAGCGGCGAGCGACGGAGGGGGCGCAAGGCCGGCCTAGCTCCGCCGGCGCGTCCGGATAGGCGTCCAGAACCGGGCCCAGCGCGTCCTTCAGCGGACCGAGCCAGGGCTCGAAGTTGCGCCAGTGGTCGACCGCGTCGTCGAAGATCGGCTGGCGCACCTGTTCGGAGCTGGCGGTGCGCACGGCGCGGTCGTTGGTCCAGAACCGCAGGCACGCCTCTTCGAACGGCAGGCCGACGTGGTCCAGCAGCGCGCGCACCTCGCGCTCCGTGTCGGCCACCATCCGCTCGTAGATCACCCGGTGGATCTTGCCGGGCGAGACGGCGTCGAAGTGCGCCATCAGCGCCACGTAGTCGCGGTAGTAGCGGCCGATGCCGGCGAGGTCGTAGGTGAAGGCCTGGCCGCGGGCGAAGTGCTGCTTGAAGCCGGAGAGGCAGCAGCCCAGCGGGTGGCGGCGCGCGTCGATGATGGTGGCGTTGGGCAGGATCAGCTGGATCAGGCCGACGTGCAGCCAGTTGTTGGGCAGCTTGTCGATGAACAGCGGCCGCTCGGTGCGGCGGTGGATGCGGGTCCGCGCCAGGTAGTCCTCGCCCAGCGCCGCCAGCTCGGCCGCCGAAAGCCCCGCGACCGACTCGGGATAGGCGCCGCGATCCTTCGCGGAGCCCGGCGCGCGGTCGAGCCCCTGCACGATCGCCAGCAGGTCGGGCAGCTCCATCGTGCCCTCGACCTGCGAATGGCTGGCCAGGATCTGCTCGACCAGGGTCGAGCCGGAGCGCGGCAGGCCGACGATGAAGATCGGGTCGCGCGCCGGCGAGCCGCCGCCGCGCCGCGCGGCGAGGAACTCCGTCGTGAACAGCGCGCGGGTCCGCGCCACCTGGTCGCTGACGTCGTCCGGCGCATGGCGCAGCTGGGCGTGGCGGATCGCATTGCCGGTTTCGTACTCGGCGAAGGCGCCGGCGAAGTCGCCCGCGTCCTCCAGCGCCTTGGCGAGCGCGAAGTCGAGGTGCAGGCGGTCTTCTTCGGTCAGGTCGTCGCGCGCCAGCTGCGGCGCGCATCGCCGCGACGTCGTCCGGCGCAGAAGCGATGGGTTTTCAGGTTGGCCAGGCTCCACCACGCCTCGCCCAGCTGCGGCGCCTGCCCCAGCGCGTGCTGGTAGGCCGCCACCGCGTCGGCGCGCCGGCCGATGGTCTTCAGCGCGTGGCCATAGCTCATCCAGCCCTTCGGCTGGCGCGGATAGCGGCCGAGCAGGTCCTCGTAGAGCGCGATCGCGGCGGCGTGGTCGCCGAGCCGGGCCTGGATCGAGGCCATCAGCATGCCGTGATTGGGGTTCTTCGGGTCGATCGCCATCAGCCGCTCGGCCTCGGCCAGCGCCTCCAGCGGCCGCTCCTGGCGCTGCAGCACCTGGGCGTAGGCGCGGCGCGCCTCGTGGAAGCTGGGGCTCAGCTCCAGGCAGCGGGCGAGCAGGTTGGCCGCGTCGTCGTAGCGACCGAGCCGGGCGCCGACCTCGGCCAGCATCCGGATCGCCGCGACGTCGGTCGGCTCGGCCTTCAGCCGCTCGCGCAGCGCCGCCTCGGCGACGGCGAGCTTCTCGCCCCGCAGCGCCAGCGCCGCCTGCGCCAGCAGCGGATCGTTGACCCCCGCCTCGACCGCGCTGAGGTGGGCCGCGTCCGCGCCGGGCCCGTCGCCGAGCGCCTGCAACAGGTCGGCCAGCAGGCGCCAGGCCGCCGCGTCGCGCGGATCGGCCGCCGTGCGCCGCCGCAGCGTCGCCAGCGCCCCCTCCGGATCGCCAGCGGCCCACTGCGCCCGCGCCATCAGCCGCATCGCGTCCGGTTGGTTCGGCACGACCTTCAGGATCTCGTCGGCCTGCCGCACCGCCAGCGCCGGCCGCGCCTCCAGCAGCCGGGCCGCATGCGCCAGCGCCACCGCCAGGTCGCCGACGGGCTCGGACGTTGCGGTCTCTGGACTAGGGGCAGTCAACCGGCAGGCCTCCACATGCCGCCAGTCAAGGCGCGCGCCGCGCCCGCTGTCAAACCGGGCGGGTGGCGCTCTGGGAGCTGCGGGTTCAAACTTCCTCCGGGAGCGGACCTGGGGGTGAGCGATGTTCTCGGACGGCAGGATCTGGGGGTGGGTGGTCGGGCTGCCCTATGCGGCGCTGGTGGCGCTCGAGGTGGCGGGGCGGGAAGCCTGGCGGGTCGCGGCGACGCCGTACCTGGACATCGCGATCGTGGTCGGGCTGGCGGCGATCGGCTGGCGCATGAACGCGCCGGCTGACCCGGCGGAGAAGCGGCGGCGGGAGCGGGCGGCGGTCGCCGCGGTCAAGGCCAGCCCCGCGGCCAGGCAACAGGCCGAGGCGGAGGGGCTGCTGCTGGACGAGCCGCCGGACGACGACCAGGGCGCCCCGCTCGTCGCCAGGGGCTCGGGACGCCAGAGTTTCGGCGGGATCGTCGCGCGCGTGTTCCTGACGCTGCTGTTCGTCGTGTTCATGTTCATACTCCTGGTCGCGGTCGGACTTGCGGTGGTTCGCTGGGCGAAGGCCTGGTGGTACGTGGTCGTGCCCGCCATGGCGCTGATCGCCGGTCTGCTGGCCTGGTGGATCCGCGGCATGCTGCGCGAAGGCGAGGGAGCCGCCGCCGCCGTCAAGCGATAGGCGGCCTTGCCAGACCCTGCGGCAGCCGGCCTTCTCTCGCGCTGACCGGACGCCGCGCGCCCGCCGCAGGGGACCGACCGTGCTGTTCGACATCGCCGAGGCCCGTGACGCCTACCGCCGCGACGGCGTCGTCAAGCTGCCGGCGGCGCTCGATTCGCGGGTCATGGCGGAGGCCCTGGCCGCCTGGGAGTGGAGCCTCGCCAATCCCGGCCCGGGCGCCACCCGGTTCGCCCAGGCGACCGACTCGACCTTCTACAACGACCTCTACAACCCGCGCTGCCTCGAAGGGTACCGGGCGATGCTTGAGGCCTCGCCGATCCCGGCGATCTGTGCGGGGCTCTGGGACGCGCCGGACGTCTGGTTCATGTACGAGCAGGTGTTCCTGAAGGAGGGCGGCGAGACCCGGCGCACGCCCTGGCACCAGGACAGCTCCTACCTCGCCATCGCCGGCGAGCATCTGGCGGTGGCCTGGATCTGCTTCGACGCGCAGGACCGCGGCGGCGCACTGGAGTTCGTGCGCGGTTCGCACCGGGGCCGCCTCTACAACGGCTCGCGCTTCGAGCTCGGCGACGACACCGCGCCGATCAATCCGGCTTCGCCGCTGCCGCGCCTGCCCGACATCGAGGCCGCCCGCGAAGACTGGGACATCGTCGGCTGGCCGGTCGAGCCGGGCGACCTGATCGTCTTCCACCCCGCCACCCTGCACGGCGGCGCGCCGACCCATCCGGGCGGGCGCCGGCGCACGCTGACGCTGCGCTTCTTCGGAACCGACGCGATCTACGACGAACGGCCAGGGCGCGTCGGCCCCAGCGTCGCGGGGTTCCACCAGCGGCTGCGCCAGGGCGATGCGTTCCGCGACCCGGCGTTCCTGCGGTTGGCGCCGGCGCCCTGAAGCGCCGCCCGCGCTCGCCGAACTCTCAGGCGTACGACTCGGTCATGGCCGAATAGACCAGCGTGCGCAGGTCCCGCCGCAGGGTCAGCCGCGCGTCGGTCCCCATCACCTGGGTCATGAACACGACGGTCAGGTCTTCCTTCGGATCGATCCAGAACGCGGTCGAGGCCGCGCCGCCCCAGAAATACTCGCCGAGCGTGCCGGGCAGGCGGGTCTTGGCGACGTTGATGTTGACGCCGCAGCCGATCGAAAAGCCGATCCCGGAATAGCCCGCTTCGCTGAACGCCCCGGGGGGCGCCATCGACGCGAGCTCCTGGTTCGCCGGCAGGTGGTTGAGGCTGAACAGCTCGACGGTCTTGGGGCTCAGGATCTGCACCCCGTCCAGCGCCCCGCCGTTCAGCATCATGCGGCAGAAGCGCATGTAGTCGTGGATGGTCGAGACCAGGCCGCCGCCGCCGGATTCCAGCAGCGGCGGCTTGGCGTAGGTGCTCTTGCCGGCGTCGTCCTGCAGCTTCAGCCCGCCGCCCTCCCTGGGCTGGTAGCAGGAGCTGAACCGCTCGAGCTTCTCCGGCGGCACGTAGAAGCCCGTGTCGGTCATGCCCAGCGGCTCGAACAGCCGCGTGCGCAGGAACTCGCCGAAGCTCATCCCCGACAGCTTCTCGACCAGGTAGCCCATCACGTCGATCGAGACCGAGTAGTTCCAGGCCGTGCCCGGCGAGAATTCCAGCGGCAGTTCCGCCAGCTGGGCCATCATCCCGGCAAGTCCGCCCGGGGTCTGGAAGTCGTTGATCTTCAGCTTGCGGTAGGCGGCGTCGACGCTGGTGCGCATCATGAAGCCGTAGGTCAGGCCGGAGGTGTGAGTGACCAGGTCGACCACCTTCATCGGCCGCTCGGGCTGCGTGGTGATGAAGCTGGGCGGCGCGTTGGCGAGCAGCGTCGGCATGCCGCTGGCGTAGACGCCGAGATTCTTCCAGTCCGGGATGTGGGTCGCCACCGCGTCGTCGAGGCCGAGCGCGCCTTCCTCGACCAGCATCATCAGCGCGACCGACGTGATCGGCTTGGTCATCGAGTAGATGCGGAAGATCGCGTCCTCCCGCATCGGCTTGCCGCGCTCCAGGTCCATGTGGCCGGCCATGCCGGTGTGGACCAGTTCGCCCTTGCGGCACACCTGAGTCAGGATGCCGGGCAGGTCGCCGCCGTCGACGTAGCGGCGCTTCATCACCTCATCGAGCCTGGCCAGCCGCGTCCGCGACATTCCGACTGTTTCCGGCGTGGTCACGTTGGACCTCCTCCCATCTGAGTTTCCTCGAAATTAGCAGCCGCTGGCGGCTTTGCACGCGACTTCGCGGCTGCGCCGTCGAGCGACGGCGTCGCCGGACCATGTCCGAAGGCGCCACGCGCTGGGTTGGGGCTGCCGCGGCCAAGGTCTTCGAATGTCATCGGTGGGCCGTAACGGCTCGGCGTCGTCGGCCAGTTGGTGGAAATTGGCCTAGGCGACGCGGATCGTCGTCACCAGAAGCGCTTCTTGGCCACAGCTTGCCCGAGCCCGACTTGAAATACCGCTCCAGGCCTCCGGAGCTTCGGGCGACACCCTACGCTGCGCTTCGGGTGGCCTGCCACCCGAAGCCACCCTGCGGGTGGCGCAGGGTGGCGGAGAGGGGGGGATTCGAACCCCCGATACCCTTGCGAGTATGCCGCATTTCGAGTGCGGTGCTTTCAACCGCTCAGCCACCTCTCCAGGCGCCCCTTGAGCGAGGGCGCGATAACTAGCGATGGCGGGCCGGCGCCGCAAGCCGCGCCGCGCGTCGGGCTGGGGCTCGCGGACGCAGGCGCCGCAATTCGCCTTGCCACGCAGCCGGAGCGGACCTTATGTCTGCGGGCCCCGCGGCGCGCGCCTGGCAGTGTGGGACGGGGGCAAGTCGGGATTCGGGATGAGCGCGAGCATCTTCATCAGCTTCGCCAGCCAGGACCAGAAGGTGGCCAACACCCTCTGCAAGGCGCTGGAGGGGCGCGGCTTCCAGTGCTGGATCGCCACGCGCGACATCGCGCCGGGCGAAAACTTCCAGATCGCGATCGTGCGGGCGATCCGCAACGCCAAGATCATGCTGCTGGTGTTCACCGGCAACTCCAACAACTCCGACGAGATGGCCAAGGAGCTGGCGCTGGCCAGCCAGAGCAAGCTGATCGTGGTGCCGCTGCTGATCGACGACGTGCGGCCCAACGACGCCTTCTCCTACGAGTTCGCCACCCGGCAGTGGATCGACTTCTTCTCCGACTGGGAGGCCGCGATCGAGCAGCTGGCGAAGCGCATCGCCGCTGCGCTGGGGCCGGAGACCACGACAACGCCTCCGGCGGCGTCCGCGGCCGTGGCCGCGCCGCCGCAGCCCGAGTCGCCGCCGCAGCCCGCGCCGACGCCGGACGTGATCATGGAGGCGCTCGCCGCGCAGCCGGACGCCGGGCAGACGCTGGTCGACCCCGCGGGCGCCCGCACCGCCGTGATGCCGGGGGCGGCCTACGCCGCCGCGCCGATGGCGCCGCAACCGGCGTACGCGGCGCAGCCGGGGTATCCGCAGCAGGCCGCCTACGCGCCGCAGGCCCCGTACGATCCTGGGCCGTCGTCGTTCCAGGACGCGCCGGTCAAGCCCGCGCCGCCGATCGGGCTGATCGTGGCGCTTAGCCTGCTGGTGGTGGTGGTGATCGCCGCCGCCGCGGTGGTGCTGCCCTCGTTCCTGGCCAAGAAGCCGACCCCGCCGCCGGTCGCCGCCGCGCCGGTCGCCCCGATCGCGACCACGACGTCGCCGAGCACGTTCGGCGCGCCGACCGCGCTCAGCACCACCCCGGCGCCGCCGCCGCCGACGCCGCCGCTGGTCACCGAGCCCACGGCGGTCACGCCGGGACCGGCGCCGCTGGCGACCACCGGGCCGGCCGCGCCGACGAGCACGGTGCGGGTCCACCACGCGTCCGGCCCCGCCTACGACGCGCCCGAGGATCCGGACCTCGACCCGGAAACGCACCCGGCGCGGGGCCGCCACCGCTCGGCCGACTCGGCGGACGTGCCGTACTGACGGCCGCCGAGAATGCCTGGGCCCCCGCTTGCGCGGGGGAGAGCGGAAGATTCGTTACTCCTCCACCCCGCCCCGGACCACCTGCTGGGTCTGGCGCACGATGACGCGGTCGTATTCCTTCACCTGCTCGGTCAGGGCGTCGTAGCCCTGCAGCGAGGGGTGCAGTCGCCGGCGCGCGTCTCGGGTGGGCGCGGTGGTGTTGCGCCAGCCCTCCATGCGGCGCTGGGCCATCCAGCGCTCGTGCTCCAGCCTGGCCAGCTGCTCGAGGTCGCTCTGACCGCGGAACAGACGCTCGCCGTCCAGCAGTTGCGGCATGCCGGCGACGCCACGCCAGCGCTCCGGCGCGATGCCGACGCTGGCGAGCTTGGCGGCGGCGTGGGCGACCGCGTCGCGGTTGTTCTGGCGGTAGGTCTCGTCGAGCCGGTCCCAAGGGAAGGCGGAGCGGTTGTTCGGGTCGTCGCGCTCGGCGGCGGGGAGGCTGGCGCGATAGGCCTCGCAGAAGGCGCGCGCGGCGACGTCCGGCGTCTTGGAGAGGAACTCGCTGGCCTCCAGCACCGAGTCGAGCTCGCCGAACGCGATCAGGGTGTCGAGTCCAGGGCCGCCGTCTTCGCCCAGCACCTGCGCCTTGCGCAGCTGGACGAAGATCGGCGGCTGCTCCATGTCCATGGTCCGCAGCAGCGCCTGCAAGGTCGCGGCGGCCAGCAGGGCGTCGAGGTCCTCGGTCAGGCAGACGTAGGCGACGGTCAGCGGGCCGCCGGCGGCGAGGTCGCGGGCGATCACCGCCGGATTCGGCCGCACCGCCCGCCCGCCGATCTCGCCGTCGATGAACAGGGTGTCGGCGCAGTGATCGATCTCCGGCGCCCTGACCCGCAGCACCCCTTCCAGCGCCTTGGCCTGCGGGTCGATCACGGTGATCCGCGGCGGCTCCAGATAGGTGGTGCGGCAGTTGACGATCAGGTCGCGGGCGATCGCCTGCCCGGTCTGGCCGAACCCGACCATCAGGGCGTGGATGCGCGGATGGCCGCGATCCTTGGCGATCAGGAACGGCGGATGCGCCGCGGCCAGCGCGCGCGCCGCCACCGCCGCGGTCGAGAGCACCCGGGTCTTCGGCTCGTTCAGCGTCGCGGCGGCGTCCTCGGCCAGGCGGACGTCGCGCATCATCACCGTGATCTGAGCGGTCGGCGCGGCCGCCCGGGCGGCGCGGGCCAGCGACAGCGCCTCCGAGTCGTCGGTGTCGGCCACCAGGATGTGGTCGGCGTCCCGGGCATGTTCGCGAACCGCGCGGGCCCGCTCGTGCTGCGGCCATGGCAGGGCGATGTCGCGAAAGCCGGCCGCGCCGAACGCCGACGAGCCCAGCCACAGGGTGCCGCGGCCGGTCTTGCGGGCCGCCTCGAAGCCGGCCAGCGCCATCGGGGTCCCGCCGATCACCACCACCGACTGCTTGGTCCAGCGCGCGAGGGCGCCGGCCAGATGCTCGTGCAGCAGGGCGGCCAGCGCCAGCAGGCTGGAAAATACGACGCCTGCGCCGGTCCAGCGGCCGACGCGGAAGCGCCAGTCCTGCAGCGGCTCGCCGTTCGAGTACGAATTGGCGTCGATGTCGAACAGCGCCACCGAACGGTAGAGCGCCTCGTCGAACGGAATGTGATGTCCGGACCAGCCCCAGAGCCCGAGCCCGAGCGTCAGCACCGCCGCGGCCGGTATCATCCAGGCCAGCCGGAAGCTGAACAGTCCCCCGCCTCCATTCATGGTCAGGCTGCGCCCGCTTGCGCCGCCGCCGGCGCCGGAGACGGACCGGCGCGGCTCAGCGCGGAGATCGGCGGCTTGCCGATCTTCCCGCCGATCCAGCGGCCGGTCTCGATCAGCGCGCCGAGGTCGTAGCCGGTTTCGAAGCCGGCGCGCTCCAGCATGTAGATCAGGTCCTCGGTGGCGATGTTGCCGGTGGCGTTGGGCGCGAACGGGCAACCGCCGAGGCCGCCGCAGCTGGCGTCGAGCACGCTGACGCCGGCCTCCACCGAGGCGTAGGCGTTGGCCAGTCCGGTATTGCGGGTGTCGTGGAAGTGCACGCGCAGGCGCGCGTCCGGCGCGGCCTTGCGCGCCGCCTCGATCCGCCGCCGCACCGTCCAGGGATCGGCCACGCCGATGGTGTCGGCCAGCGCGATCTCGCCCAGGCCCAGCCGACCGGCCTCGCCGACAAGGGCGGCGACCTGCGCCTCCGGGACCTCGCCGTCGAACGGGCAGCCGAACGCCACGGAGAAGGTGACGCTGAGCCTCGGCCCGCCCTCGGCCTTGCGGCGCGCGGCGATCGTCGCCAGCGCCTCCATCTGCGCCTTCACCGGGGCGCCCTGGTTGCGGACGCCAAAACCGTCGGTGACGCAGACCACCACGTTGGCCTCGTCCACCCTCGCCGCCACCGCGCGGTCCCAGCCCCGCTCGTTCAGCACCAGGCCGATGCGCGAGCGCCCGGCTGTGGGCGGCAGGGCGGCCATGATCTGCTCCGCGCCGGCCATCTGCGGCACCCGCCGCTCGTTGACGAACGACACCGCCTCGATCCGCCGCGCGCCGCAGGCTTCCAGGCGGCGGATGAACTCGACCTTCTCGGCCGGCGACAGCACCGCCTTCTCGTTCTGCAGCCCGTCGCGGGCGCCGACCTCGACGATCTCGATGAAGCCGCTCACGGACGCCTCCAGCTCAGCTCGCCGGACCCGTATGGTCCGGAACCGGTTGATATAGCCTCAGAACCGTGGCGTGGCCCGAGGAGTAGTTGAGGCCGCTGACGCCGCCGGCCGGCCGTGCGGCGACGCCGTCGGCGGCCAGCGCCTGGCGGAACGCCGCCTCGTCGCGCTGCTCCACCACCGCGGGGCGGCCCTCGGCGATGGCGTCGGCGGCGTTTTGCGGCGTGCCGAGTTCGGTCGCGGCGCCGAGAGCGAACACCAGGCTGGGCTCGGCGTAGCCGCTCACGGCCACCGGGCCCTTGGCCAGGCCCTGCATCGGGCTGATGTTGGCCCGCGCGAGGCCGTCGGCGACCCGCTGCGACAGCCAGAGCCGACCCAGGCTGGGCGCCAGCGCGCCGACCACGAGGCCGTGCCCGAGGACGCCGAGACCGCAGACGATCCCCGCCGCCAGTCCCGCCCGCCCGCGCAGCATCCAGATGGCTCCGCCGCCGGCGGCGGCGACGAGGGCGATGGCGGCGATGGCCTCCCAGGCCCAGCTCCAGGCGTCGCCGAACAGGGCCGCGGCGATGGCGCCGGCGATGGCCAGTCCCGCCGCGACCGCCATCAGCAGGCCGACGCCGGTCCAGCGCTCCAGCCGGTCCAGCGGGCGGCGCAGCGCCGCGGCCATCAGCCAGGCCAAGGCCGCGAAGGTGGGCAGCACGTAGTGCGGCAGCTTGGTCGGGACCAGCTCGAACACGATCCAGCTGGGGATCAGCCAGCAAAGCGCGAAGCGGACGCCGGGCTCGGCGCGGGCGCGCCAGCCCTCGATCAGCCCGGCTGGCAGCAGCAACACGGCCGGAAACAGCAGCACCGGGCTCAGCGCCAGGAAGTAGCCGGGCGGCGCGCCGTGCCCCTCCTGCCCGCCGAACAGCTTGGGCGCCAGGTCGCCCCCGACCGCTATGCCCCAGAAGGCGCCGTCGGTGGCCACCGTGATCGCCAGCGCCCAGGGCAGCACCACGCCCGCGACGATGATCGCGCCCCAGTCCCAGCCGATCCGCGCCAGCCAGCGGGCGTTACGGTCCCAGAGGCAGAGCGCAACCGCGCCGAGGCCCACCACCATCGGCCCGATCGGGCCCTTCAGCAGGATCGAGGCGGCCAGCCCGACCCAGAGCAGGATGCGGGTCCAGCGCCCGGCGGGCGGCCCGTCCCTGGCCGCGACGTAGAGCTTGCCGAGCGCGGCCATGGCCAGCGTGATCGCGCCGCAGAGCGCGGCGTCGGTGGTGGCGAGGTCGGACTCGGTCGACAGCACCATGGTCGCGGCCAGCAGCACGCCGGCGATGGTGGCTTCGCGCGGCTCCAGAAACGCCAGCGCGCCCCAGGCGCAGGCCCAGGCCGCGAGCATTGCGCCGAGCACGGACGGAATGCGGTAGGCCCAGATCCGCCGCTGATCGGGGCCGGAGACCAGCCGGACGCTGGCCGCCTGCAGCCAGTAGATGCCGACCGGCTTTTTGTAGCGCGGCTCGTCCTGGAACATGATGTTGGTGAGGTCGCCGCTCTCCAGCATCTGCGCGCTGGCCTCGGCGAAGCGCGATTCGTCGCGGTCGGTCGGCGGCAGGGTGAAGAGACCCGGCAGGCTCGCCAGGAGCGCGACCACCGCGGCCACGAGCGGCGCGCGGCGGCGGCTGGTCAGCTGGCCAACGAGTTCCTTCAAGGTCATCGCCCGGTTGATAGCACGAACCTTTCAGAGCGCTGCTTTTCGGCTAAGGGATCGCGGATGGACCCTGACGTTTCGCCAGACGTATCGATTGTCGTGCCGGTGTTCGACGAGGAGGGCGCGGCGCCGGCGCTGGCGCGGGAGATCGCCGCCGCGTTCGCCGGGCGCGCGTTCGAGCTGATCTTCGTCGACGACGCCAGCCGCGACGGCACGGCGGCGGCGCTGGCCGCGCTGCAGGGTGAGATCCCACAGTTGCGCCTGCTGGCGCACGCCAGGAACGCCGGGCAGAGCCGGGCGGTGCGCAGCGGCGTGATGGCGGCCCGCGCGCCGATCGTGGTGACGCTCGACGGCGACGGCCAGAACGACCCGGCCGACGCGCCGCGGCTGGTCGACCGCCTGGCGGCGGGCCCGGTGAAGCTGGCGATGGTCGGCGGCGTCAGGCTCAAGCGGCGGGACTCGCTGGCCAAGAAGCTGGGCTCGCGTTTCGCCAACGGCGTGCGCCAGGCGCTGCTGAAGGATTCCGCCGCCGACACCGGCTGCGGGCTGAAGGCGATGCGGCGCGAGGCGTTCCTGCGCCTGCCTTACTTCGACCACCTGCACCGCTTCCTGCCGGCGCTGATGCTGCGCGAAGGCTACGAGATCGCGTTCGAACCGGTGGGCCACCGGCCGCGTCAGGCGGGGCGCTCGAAGTACACCAACCTCGGCCGGCTCTGGGCCTCGTTCTCGGACCTCACCGGGGTGATGTGGCTGATCACCCGGGCCCGCGACCCGGGCGAGGTCAGCGAGGCGACGTCAGGTGAGCGCGGAGAACATCACCGCGACGATGATCAGGTCGAGGGCGCGGGCGAGGAAGACCATGCGAGCTCCGGCGGAACAAGGTTAGCCCGCCGTTAAGCAAGTTTCGCGCCAGCACCTCTTCACCTCTCCCGGAGGGAGAGGGAGGGGCCCGCGCCGAAGGCGTGGGAAGGTGAGGGGTTACGGCGTCGGGGGCCTCAGGCGCGGTCGATCGGCGCTTGCGTGGTGAGCACTTAACCCCTCACCCTCCCGACCGCTCCGCTGTCGGGCCCCTCCCTCTCCCTTTGGGAGAGGTGTCTTACTTCGCCGCCGCGTTGGTCGCCGGGGCCGTCGCGTTGGACGCCGGCGCGGCCGAATTGGTCGCGGCGCCCGCGGCCGGCGCGGCCGCCTTCGGCGCCGGGGCCGGGATCGGGAAGCTGGGCGAGCCGTTGGAGCGCAGATAGGCGATCACGTCGACGCGGTCCTTCGGGTCCTTCAGGCCGACAAAGGTCATCTTGGTGCCAGGCATGAAGCCCTGCGGGTTCTTCAGGAACTGGTAGAGCAGATCGTAGGTCCAGGCGGAATGCGTCTTGGCGAAGTCCTGCATCGCCGAGTCGTACATCGTGTACTTGGCCTGCGACCCAGGCGCGCGGCCAACCACGCCGTAAAGGCCCGGACCGATGTTTGGCGTGTCGGCCGGGTCGAACTGGTGGCACGAGGCGCACTTGGAGGTGACGGTCTGGCCGTGGGCGACGTCGGCGGTCGGCAGCACCGTGCCCCAGTCGGGCGGCACGTCGGCCGCGGCCTGGCCGCCGCCTTCGCCCTCGGCGACCGCGATCGCGTAGCCGGGTTTCGCCGGCGGCTCTTTCTCGAACAGGATGGCGGTCAGATTCTGCAGGCCGAAAATCACCAGGCCGGTCGCCAGAACTGCGCCGGCGATCTTGTTGAACGTCAAATCGGCCATGAGGAAGTCTGCGGTCCCGCCCCGTGTTGCGTGGGCGTCTCTTGCACGCTACCGCCGCTCGCGCAACCGGCCAATCGCGCGCGCTGCGATGGCCGGCAGACCCGCGCTAGGATGTCCTTGTTGTGACCCCGATCGTGATCATTCCGGCGCGGATGGGCGCCAGCCGGCTGCCGGGAAAGCCGCTCGCCGATATCGGCGGCACGCCGATGGTGTTGCGCGTGCTTGCCCAGGCAAGACTTGCCGCCGTCGGCGACGTCGCCGTGGCGGCGGCGGATCAGGAAATCGTCGACCTGGTGCGCCACGCCGGCGGGACGGCGGTGTTGACCGACCCGGCGCTTCCGTCGGGCTCCGACCGGGTGCTGGCGGCGCTGGGCGAGCTGGATCCGGATGGCCGATGCGACGTCATCGTCAACCTGCAGGGCGACATGCCGTTCCTGGCGCCGGCCGTGATCACCGCCTGCCTCGGCGTGCTGGCGGCGGAGGCGGAGTGCGACATCGCCACCGCGATCGCGCCGGAAGCGTCGCCGGCCGACCGCACCGACCCGGCGGTGGTGAAGGCGGTGGTGAGCCTGCGCGAGGGCGAGCCGCGCGGCCGCGCGCTCTACTTCACCCGCTCGACGCTCTATGGCGATGCGCCAGTCTGGAAGCACGTCGGGATCTACGCCTACCGCCGCGAAGCGCTGGAGCGGTTCTGCACAACCCCGCCCTCCCCGCTCGAGCAGCGCGAGCAGCTGGAGCAGCTGCGCGCGCTGGAGCTGGGCCTGTCGATCTGGGCCGCCGTGGTGGACGAGACCCCGATTTCCGTCGATACCCCCGCCGACCTGGAGGCCGCCCGCGCCTTCGCGGCTAGGCAAAGGTGACTTGAAGTGACTTCTCCCCTCCGGCGTGTCTCGGCCTCGCGGCCTCGTCACACGCCACCTCCCCTCACTCCGCGAGGGGAGGAGCAATCGCTCTTCGCAGGCGAGCTCGAAGGGCGATGCGCGACGAAGGGGGGAACGCCATGACGCCCCGACCCAAGATCGCCTTCCAGGGCGAGCCCGGCGCCAACAGCGACGAGGCGTGCCGCGAGCATTTCCCGGCCTACGAGCCGGCGCCCTATCCGGTGTTCGAGGACGCGTTCGAGGCGGTGAAGTGCGGCGCTTGCGAGCTGGGCATGATCCCGGTCGAGAACTCGATCATCGGCCGCCAGGGCGACGTCCACCACCTGCTGCCGCACTCCGGCCTGAAGATCATCGGCGAGCGCTTCAAGCCGATCCACTTTCAGCTGATGGCCCACCCGGGCGTCGCGCTGGAGGACGTGAAGACGGTGATCAGCATGCCGTTCGCCGCGGCGCAATGTCGCAAGCTGTTGCGCAAACTGGGCGCGCGGGTGGAGCCGGCCGCCGACACCGCCGGCTCGGCCAAGCTGCTCTCCGAGCATCCCGATTCGCACACGGCCGCGATCGCGCCGGCGCTCGCCGCCGAGCTCTATGGGCTGCAGATCATCGCCCGAGACATCGAGGACGAGACGCACAACACCACGCGGTTTATCGTCCTGACCGCCGATCCGCGCCCGCCGCAACCGCCGCCCGGCATCCCCTGCGTGACCAGCTTCACCTTTCGCGTCCGCAACCTGCCGGCGGCGCTCTACAAGGCGCTGGGCGGCTTCGCCACCAACGGCGTCAACATGACCAAGCTCGAGAGCTACATGGAGAACGGCGCCTTCACCGCCACGTTCTTCTATTCCGAGGTCGACGGGCGGCCGGAGGACCTGGCGCTGTCGCGCGCGTTCGAGGAGCTGCAGTTCTTCTCCGACCATTTCGAGGTCTTGGGCGTCTACCCGGCCGACCCGTTCCGCTGGAAGGCGTGATGGAGCGCCCGCTGACCAGCTCGCTCTTGACGCCGATGCTGGCGCTGGTGGTCTGGACGCTGGTGATGACGCTGTGGATGTACGCCACCCGCATCCCGGCGATGCGGAAGGCTGGCATCGATCCCGCTAAGGCGCAGGAGCCGACCTCGCTCGATCCGCTGCCGCTGAAGGTCCGCCAGGTCGGCTACAACCTCGACAACCTGATGGAACAGCCGACCATCTTCTACGCGCTGGTCGCCTACTCCTACCTCGCCGGACAGCAGAACGCGGTGAACCTGGCGCTGGCATGGGGCTATGTCGCGATCCGGGTGGCCCACAGCCTGGTGCAGGCGACGGTGAACATCGTGCTGCTGCGGTTTTCGATCTTCATCACGGGCACGCTGGTGCTGGCGGTGCTGGCGGGGCGCGACGTGCTGGCGTTGTTTTGAGAGCCCTCCCCCTTGAGGGGAGGGTGGCCGAGCGAAGCGAGGTCGGGTGGGGGTCTCTGTCCGCCACCCGGGCTCAGCCAGCAGCCCCCCACCCCCTGACCCCCTCCCCTCGCGGGGGAGGGGGAACTACTCCTCCGACCAGGCCTTGATCAGCTGGTGGGCGATCGCGACCGAGCCCGGAGCGCGGGCGCCGGTCAGGCTGCCCTTCATCATCTCGCGCGCCTCCTCGCGGGTGAACCATCGGACCTCCTCGATCTCGGTCTGGTCCGGGGTCGCTTCGCCTTCCTCGACGTTGGCGATCAGGCCGATCATCAGCGACGACGGGTAGGGCCAGGGCTGGGTGGAGTGGTAGCGCACGCTCTCGGTGCGCAGGCCCGCCTCCTCGAACAGTTCCCGTGCGCAGGCCTCCTCGATGCTCTCGCCCGGCTCCAGGAAGCCCGCCAGCGCGGAGAAGGTGCCCTTCGGCCAAGCCGCCTGACGGCCCAGCAGGCAGCGCTCGCCGCGCACCGCCAGCATGATCACCACCGGATCGGTGCGCGGGAAGTGCTCGACCTTGCAGGACGGGCAGAAGCGTTTCCAGCCGCCGTCCATCGGCTGGCTGGGCTGGCCGCAGTTGGCGCAGTGGCGGTGGCGGCGGCGCCACTCGAACATCGCCTTGGCGGTGGCCAGGATCGCCGCGTCGGCCGGCGGCAGGTCGAGCGCGATCATCCGCAGGTCCTCGAACCGGCCGAGGCCCTCCAGCGGCCCGTCGGCCGGGTCCGCCGGCCCCTCCATGTCGAGCGCGAAGACAGCGGTCTGTTGCCACAGCCCCATGAACAACAGCCGCTCGCCGTCGTTCGCGAGCTCGCCGGCAAGGTCGGCGCGCATGTAGGCGATCTGGCTGGCTTTGGGGTTGTCCTTCGCACTCTCGATCATCGGCTTGCCGTTCCACAGCACCAGCGCCAGGCTGCCGGGATCGGCCAGCTTCTCGGCGATCCATTCCGGATTGGAGCGCTGGTAGCTCGACCGGTCGAGCGGGTTTCCGGCGAAGACGTTCTGGAAGGCGGTGAGCGGCATGGCGACGCTCATAGCGTGCCGATCGGCGCGCGTCAGCATTCAGGAAGGTCAACCACGAAGGACACCAAGGACACGAAGGCGCGCTTCGCGCGCGGCCAATCGCATGGCGCGGCGCTCAACGGGTCCCTGGCGCGCCTCGCGCGCCCTTGGTGTCCTTAGTGTCCTTAGTGGTTCAACAAGGCGCGCCGCTTGCGCCCCATCCCTCCGCACGCGATATAGGAGGCGGAGATCGGCGATGGGCGGAGGCCTCGCCAACCCGGTCAGGTCCGGAAGGAAGCAGCCGTAACGAAGTTTACTCCGGGTCGTCTGCCGGTCTCCACCTCAGACCCCTGATCCTGCGAGTGAATGGCCGACACCGACTTCACGCTTGACGCCGATGCGCCCGCGCCGGCCGAGCGCGATGAGGCGACCGCCGATATGTTTGGCGCGCCGCCGGCGCCGCCGAGCGCCGCCTACACCGTCATCGCGCGCAAGTACCGGCCGCGCACGTTCGAGGACCTGATCGGCCAGGAGGCCATGGTCCGCACGCTGAAGAACGCGTTCGCGTCCGGCCGTATCGCCCACGCCTTCATGCTCACCGGCGTGCGCGGCGTCGGCAAGACCACCACCGCGCGCCTGCTGGCCCGCGCGCTCAACTACGACAGCGCCACGATCCACGAGCCCTCGGTCACCGCTCTGGCCGAGGAAGGCCGCTGCTGCCCGGCGATCCTCGAGGGCCGCCACCTCGACGTGCTGGAGCTGGACGCCGCCAGCCGCTCCAAGGTCGACGAGATGCGCGAGCTGCTGGACGGCGTGCGCTACGCGCCGGTGGAGGCCCGCTACAAGGTCTACATCATCGACGAAGTGCACATGCTCTCGACGGCCGCGTTCAACGCGCTGCTGAAGACGCTGGAAGAGCCGCCGCCGCACGCCAAGTTCATCTTCGCCACCACCGAGATCCGCAAGGTGCCGGTGACGATCCTGTCGCGCTGCCAGCGCTTCGACCTGCGCCGGGTCGAGCCGGAGGTGATCGCCGCCAACCTGGAGAAGATCGCCGCGGCCGAGGGCATGCGGATCGAAGCCGACGCCCTGGCGCTGATCGCCCGCGCCGCCGAGGGCTCGGTGCGCGACGCCCAGTCGCTGCTGGACCAGGCGCTGGTGCAGGCCGAGGAAGGCGCCACCGTCACCGCCACGCTGGTGCGCGACATGCTGGGCCTGGCCGACCGGATCCAGACCATCGAGCTGTTCGAAAAGTGCGTGCGCGGCGAGGCTGGGCCGGCGATCGAGGCGTTCCGCACCCTCTACGGCTTCGGCGCCGATCCGGCGACGGTGATGGCCGACCTCTTGGAACACTGCCACGGCGCCAGCCTCGCCAAGACCATCGGGCCCGGCGCGCTGGTGCTGCCGAAGGACCAGGTGCAGCGGCTCGCCGCCATCGGCGCCGCGGTCTCCGGCGCCAGCCTGGCGCGGCTTTGGCAGATGCTGCTGCGCGCCCACGACGAGGTGCGCCGCGCGCCGGACCCGGCCGCGGCGGTGGAAATGGCGCTGATCCGGCTCTGCTACGCCGCCGACCTGCCCGGTCCGGAAGAGGCGCTGAGGGCGCTGCGCGAGGGCGGCGATCTGGGCGGCGGCTCGCCCGCGCCATCAGGCGGTGGCGGTGGCGGCGGCGGTCCGCGGCCCGGGGCGGCGCCGCGCCGCGCATGGCGATGCAGCCGGCCCCGGCGGTCGCGCCGGAGCCTGCGCTGCAGAGCTTCGAGGATGTCGTCGCGCTGATCGACCAGCGCCGCGACATCGCGCTGCGCCTCGACGTGCAGAAGTACGTGCGCCTGATCAGCTTCCGCGTCGGGGCGATCTCGTTCGAGCCGGCCCCGGGCGCGCCGAACAACCTCTCGCAACGGCTCTCGGCGCGCCTGAAGGAATGGACCGGTCAGCCGTGGCTGGTGGCGGCCGAGGGCGGCGGCGGGGCCGAGACCCTGGCCGAGCGCGAGGCCAAGGCCGACGCCGTGGTCCGCGCCGAGGCGCTGGCCGACCCGTTCGTGCGCCAGGTGATGGAGGTGTTCCCCGGCGCCGAACTCACCGAGATCCGCCACATCGCCCCGCCCGAGGCCGAAGCGGCGCCGGCGGAAGACGAAGTAGTGAACGAGAACGACGAATGAAGAACCCCCGCACATGAAGAACCTGGGCGACCTGATGAAGCAGGCGCAGGCGATGCAGGAGAAGCTGCAGGAGGCCCAGGCGCGGCTGGCGGAGACGCTGGTGCAGGGCACGAGCGGCGGCGGCGTGGTCACGGTGACGCTGAAAGGCGCCGGCGAGCTGACTCGGCTCGAGATCGACCCCACGATGATCGTCCCCGGCGAGGGCGAGATTCTCGCCGATCTGATCATCGCCGCCCACGCCGACGCCCGCCGCAAGCTCGACATCAAGCAGGGCGAGCTGATGGCCGATGTCGCCGGCCCGTTCGCCGGCATGCCGGGCATGCCGAAGCTGTTCTGATGCGGCGTAGGCCCCCCATCGTCGCGCATCGGTCGCCGACGCTCCCTCGCCAGCGACACTTCCCCCCGCTCACGGGGGGAAGAGCGGTTGCTCCTCACCCCACGAAGGTGGGGGGAGGTGTCGCAGGCGAGCAAGGCGCGAGCCTTGCGATGCGCGACGGAGGGGGGACGCCCGCCGTCGCCCGCCCTGCCTAGATGGCCGCTGCCGCCGGACCCGAGATCGAGCGGCTGATCGCTCTGCTCAGCAAGCTGCCGGGGCTGGGGCCGCGGTCGGCGCGGCGCGCGGCGCTGAGCCTGCTCAAGCGTCGCGACCAGCTGCTGACGCCGCTGGCCGAGGCGATGGCGGACGCGGCCGAACGGGTGAAGACCTGCCAGGTCTGCGGCTCGCTGGACACCCGTGACCCGTGCTCGATCTGCGCCGACCAGACCCGCGACACCGCGCTGATCTGCGTGGTCGAGGAGGTCGGGTCGCTCTGGGCCATGGAGCGGGCCGGCGCTTACCGCGGCCGCTACCACGTGCTGGGCGGCCTGCTGTCGGCGCTCGACGGCGTCGGGCCCGAGGCCCTGCGCATCGGCGGCCTGGTCAACCGCGCGCACGACGGCGCGGTGAAGGAGGTGATCCTCGCGCTGCCGGCCACCGTCGACGGCCAGACCACCGCCCACTACCTCGCCGACCGCCTGGCCGGCTGCGAGGTTTCCGTCACCTCGCTGGCCCGCGGCGTCCCGGTCGGCGGCGACCTCGACTGGCTCGACGACGGCACCATCGCCCAAGCGCTCAGGGCCCGACGGCCGGCTTAGCTCCCTCCCCCTTGACCGCCCATCCCGGCGAGCCGGGACCCCGGCAGGAGGTGAATTCCAGGGCGCAGGTGGCGGGCGACCTAAGAGATTGAACCGCGGAGATCGCGGAGACACGCGGAGCGGTCTGCGCTTTCGCAGCCTCCTCCCGCGATTGCGGCGCGAACCTGGAAGCTTCGCTTTCGCAGGATAAATTCGGACGGCTCGCTCGCTCCGCGTATCTCCGCGATCTCTGCGGTTCATCCCCTTTTGCGCGCGGCGGGCTCGAACCCACCGGAAGGCGCGCATGCAACCCGCGTCCTGCCTTGGCCCCGGCTTTTGCCGGGATGAGCGGGATCATGGCGGGTTTGGAGGTTCCGGCGACTCTTGCTAGACGAACGGACCATGAACATCGTTCTGGTCGTCCTGTTCGCCCTCACCACCGTCGCAGCTGCCGCCTGGGCCGGCGTCGAGCGCAGCCGGGCCGCGCGGGCCGAGGAGCGCGCCCGGCTGCTCGAAGCCAATGGCGAGACGCTGAAGGCGCAGGCGGCGCAATCGGCCCATTCGGTCGCCGACATCATGGTCAAGCGTGCGGAGGAGAAATTCGCGGCGCAGGAGCGGCTGGCGCAGGCGCAGCTGGAGGCGCAGCTGAAGCCGGTCGCCGAGACGCTGGCGAAGTTCCAGGAACAGGCCGCCGCCGCCGAGAAGGCCCGCGCCGAGGAAACCGGCAGCCTCAAAGCCCAGATCGCCCAGATGCTCACCGCTTCCACCGCGACCCAGGACGAGGCGCGCAAGCTGTCGGCGGCGCTGCGGCGCGGCGCGGGGGTGCAGGGGCGCTGGGGCGAGCAGACGCTGCGCAACGTGCTGGAAGCGGCCGGTCTCGCCCGCAAGTTCGACTTCGAGGAGCAGTTCAGCGTCGATAGCGAGGAAGGCCGGCGTCGACCCGACGTGAAGGTGCGGCTGCCGGGTGGGGCGGTGTTCGTGATCGACGCCAAGTGCTCGCTCAACGCCTTCCTCGAGGCGCAGGACGCCGCCGACGAGCCGGCCCGCGAGGCGGCGATGGCGCGCCACGCCCAGTCGGTCCGCACCCACATCGCCGGCCTTTCCGCCAAGGCCTACTGGGACCAGTTCAAGGCCGAGGGCTCGCCGGACTTCGTCGCGATGTTCGTGCCCGGCGACAGCTTCCTCGCCGCCGCGCTCGACCGCGCCCCCGACCTTATGACCGAGGCGATGGACCGCCGCGTGCTGCTGGTGACGCCGACCACCCTGTTCGCGCTTTGCAAGGCGGTGGCCTACGGCTGGCGGGTGGAGGAACAGGCCAAGAACGCTCGCCAGGTCGCCGACCTCGGCCGCGAGCTCTACAAGCGCATCGCGGTGATGGGCGAGCATGCGCTGCGGCTCGGCAAGTCGCTGGAGGACTCGGTCAAGCGCTACAACCAGTTCGCCGCGTCGCTGGAGACGCAGGTGCTCAGCCAGGCGCGGCGGTTCGAGGAGTTGAAGGTCGACCACGAGGGGCGCGAGGCGCCCGAGCTGGCGCCGATCGAGACCGGCGTGCGCGAACTGGCCAAGCTCGCCAGCGAGATGCGCGGCGAGCGGGAGCGCGACGAGACGCCCGTCTTGACGCTCAAGTCCGTCGCTCCTACCTCGGCGGCATGAGCCTGCGGCGTATCCTCACTGTCGATGCAGATCTTGCGACGCTGAAGAAGAAGTCGGCCGCCGTGAAAGTGGTCGACGACGATCTGCGCGCGCTGATGGATGACATGCTGGAGACGATGTACGACGCCCCCGGCATCGGCCTGGCGGCGATCCAGGTCGGCGTTCCCAAACGGGTCATCGTGATGGACATCGCCCGTGGCGACGAGCCCAGGGCGCCGCGCTACTTCGTCAACCCGGAGATCCTGTCGGCCTCCGAGGAGATGGCGGTCTACGAGGAAGGCTGCCTCTCGGTGCCGGAGATCTACGACGAGGTCGAACGCCCGGCGCAGGTGCGCATTCGCTACCTCGGCTACGACGGCAAGCCGGTGGAGGAGGATGCCGAAGGCCTGTTCGCCGTCTGCATCCAGCACGAGATGGACCACCTGGACGGGGTTCTGTTCCTCGACCACCTCTCCCGCCTGAAGCGCGAACGCGCGGTGGCGAAGGTGCGCAAAGCCGCCAGGGACGACGAAGCGGCGGCCTGAACCCGGCCACCCGGTCCTGCGCAAGCGGGACGAAGAAGAGTTTGTCCACGAACAACACGAACAACACGAACCCGCCGTCGCACCGCTTAAGTGGGCGTGGGCCGCGCCCAGACGGCCCCTTCGTTCGTGTCGTTCGTGTTGTTCGTGGACAATTCTTGCTCACTCTCCACCCCGCCGGCGCTCCAGACAAGGCCTGGGTCCCCGCTTCCGCGGGGAAGAGCGGCGGGTGGGTCGCGCCTATAGCACCAGGTCCGCCGACACCGGCGCGTGGTCGCTCGGCCGGTCCCAGCCGCGGACGTCGTCGTGGATGCGGCAGGCGGCGCAGCCCTTGCGGAAGGCGGCCTCGCGGAGGCCTGGCGAGACCCAGATGTGGTCGAGCCTGAGGCCGCGCTTGGAGAGCCGGTAGTCGCGGGCGCGGTAGCTCCACCAGCTGGCCAGTTTCGCCGGCTCTGGGATCATTTCGCGGGCGAGGTCGATGAAGCCGAGGCTTGCCTTCAGCGCCGCCATCGCCTCGACCTCGACTGGTGTATGGCTGACCACGCGGGACATGAACCTGTGGTTCCAGACGTCGTTCTCGCCCGGCGCGACGTTGAGGTCGCCCAGGATCGCCAGCGGCTCTTGCGGATTGCGCCGGGCCATCTCGGCTGTCAGGCGTTCGAGGAAGTCGAGCTTGTGGTCAAACTTCGGATTGGCCGCGCGGTCGGCCTCCTCGCCGCCCGCCGGGATGTAGAAGTTGTGCACCTCCACCCCGGCGACCCTGGCTGAGACGGCGCGGGCATGACCCTCGCGGCAGACGTCGAGCTTCGGCGCGTCCTCGATCGGCAGCCGCGAGGCGATGGCGACGCCGTGCCAGCCCTTCTGCCCGGCGATCCTCAGGTGCGGCAGGCCGGCCTCGACGAAGGCGGCGGTCGGGAATTCACACTCGCGGCACTTGATCTCCTGCAGGCAGAGCACGTCGGGGGCCGCTTCCCTGGCGAACCGGATCACCTGTTCGGCGCGCAGGCGCACGGAGTTCACGTTCCAGGTCGCGAGTCGCAGATGCATGGGGGTTCGAATAGCGCAAAAAAACCGCCCGGACGCGGCTCGCGCCCGGGCGTTGGAAGTCGTCTCTCATGCCGCGGCCGGGAGGGGATTGGTTCCGGCACGGTTCGGACGGGTCAGGTCGGATGACCCATCGCGTAGTTGCCCAAATGCAACTCGCAGCGCCGAAAGTCAAGGTGCGACATTCTGACTCTTGATCGTGACCCAACTGTCACAATCGCGCGACGCTTGCACTACTGGCTCTGGTTGAACAGGTCCGGATCGGGGTCGCGCAGCGGCGACAGCGGCCCCAGCGCGACGCGGGTCGTGTGGCCCTGCCCGTCGACCAAAGCCCACCCGGTCAGCCGCAGCGGCGAGTCGGAGAAGTAGAGCGTGATCTGGCCCTGGGCGAGGCCGTGGTTGTCGCGCGCGGTGATCGAGAATCCGGAAGCGTCCTCGTCGACGCGGTCGACCTTGGCGCCCTTGTCGAGCCGGATGTGGTCGGCGAGGAACACCCCGAGCGGCGTCGAGCTGAGCGCGAAATGCTGCAGCGTCTTGAGCCGGCTGTCGCTCATGACCACGGTCTTGCCGTCCGAGGTGATCAGGAGGCCCGACGGCGGATCGTACTCGAACCGCGCCCGACCAGGCCGGGCCAGGTAGAAATCGCCGGTGACGGTCACGCCCTTCTGGTCGGTCTGCTGGAACTTGCCCTTCACCGCGACCAGCCCGTCGAGATAGGCCACGGCCCGCTGCACCAGGGCGTCCTTCCAGGGATCGGCGTGGCTGACGGCGGGGAGGGCGAGGGCGGCGGCGAAGGCGGCCAGCGCCAGGCGACGGGACAAAGCTGCGATCATGGCCACTCCATAGGATCGCGCCCCCGGCAAAGCCAAGCGCCGTCGGCGGTGAACGGCGACTGAACGCAGGCGCCGTAACCCCTCACCCTCCCAGCCGCTGCGCGGCCGGGCCCCTCCCTCTCCCTCTGGGAGAGGTGATTAAAGCGCGCCGTGCCAGGCAGTTACACTTCTCCCGGAGGGAGAAGGAGGGGCCCGCGCCGAAGGCGTGGGAGGATGAGGGGTTACGACCCCGCCGGCAAAGCCTCAGTGCGGCGGTGGTCCCGCCAGGATGTCGCGTTTGCCGGCGTGGTTGGCAGGGCCGACGACGCCTTCGCGCTCCATCCGCTCCATCAACGAGGCGGCGCGGTTGTAGCCGATCTGCAGGCGGCGCTGGATGTAGCTGGTGGAGGCCTTGCGGTCGCGCGTCACCACCGCGACGGCCTGGTCGTAGAGCTCGTTGCCGGCCCCGCCCTCGCCGCCCAGCGCCTCGCCGCCGTCCTCGTCGTCCTCGGCGATCGCGGTGACGTCCTCGACGTACTGCGGCTGGCCTTGGGTGCGCAGGTATTTGGCCACCGCTTCGACTTCGCCGTCGGAGACGAACGGGCCGTGCAGGCGAGTGATGCGGCCGCCGCCGGCCATGTAGAGCATGTCGCCCTGGCCCAGCAGCTGCTCCGCGCCCTGCTCGCCCAGGATGGTGCGGGCGTCGATCTTGGAGGTGACCTGGAAGCTGATCCGGGTCGGGAGGTTGGCCTTGATGGTGCCGGTGATCACGTCGACCGACGGACGCTGGGTGGCCATGATCAGGTGGATGCCGGCGGCGCGCGCCATCTGAGCGATCCGCTGCACCGCGCCCTCGATGTCCTTGCCGGCGACCATCATCAGGTCGGCGACCTCGTCGATCACCACCACCAGGTAGGGCATCGGCTCCGGCGCGATCCGCTCTTCCTCGTAGACCGGCCGGCCCTGCTCGTCGAAGCCGGTCTGCACCGTGCGCACGAAGTGCTCGCCCTTCGCGATCGCCTCCTGCGCCTGCTCGTTGTAGCCGGCGACGTTGCGCACGCCGATCTTTTGCATGCGCCGGTAGCGATCCTCCATCTCGCGCAACGTCCACTTCAGCGCGACGATCGCCTTCTTCGGATCGGTGACGACCGGCGCCAGCAGGTGCGGAATGCCGTCGTAGGCCGACAGCTCCAGCATCTTGGGATCGATCATGATGAAGCGGCACTGGCTGGGCGGCAGGCGGTAGAGGATCGAGAGGATCATCGCGTTGACCCCCACCGACTTGCCGGAGCCGGTGGTGCCGGCGATCAGGAGGTGCGGCATGCGCGACAGGTCGACGATGTAGGGCTCGCCGCCGATGGTCTCGCCCAGCGCCAGCGGCAGGATCGATCCGTGCTTCTCGTACTCGCTCGAGGCCAGCAGGTCGCGCAGATAGACCGTCTCGCGGCGGGGGTTCGGCAGCTCGATGCCGATCGCGTTGCGCCCTGAGACCACGCTGACGCGGCAGGCGGCGACGCTCATCGAGCGGGCGATGTCGTCGCTGAGCGCGACGACCCGGGCCGACTTCACGCCCGGCGCCGGCACCAGCTCGTAAAGGGTGACGACCGGGCCGGGTCGGATCTGGTCGATCTGCCCGCGCACGCCGAACTCGGCCAGCACGCCCTCCAGCACCCGGGCGTTCTGGCGCAGCGCGCCTTCATCGATGGTGGACGCGCGGGGCTTGGACCTGGCCAGCAGCGCCAGCTCCGGCAGCTTGAACCCGGCCTCGTCGGCGGCGAACAGCGTCGGCTGGCTCTCGCGGGCCTCGCGGCCGGACGGCTTGGGCGCCGCCTTTGGGGTGCGGATCGCCAGCGGCGCGGACTCCGGCTCCGGGTCGGGCTCGGCGTACAGGGGCCCGGCGGGCCGCGACTCGGCGCGCGGCCGCTCCGGCGCGCGCACGGTCGTCCTCGGCGCGCGCGGCGCCGCGCGGCGCAGGTGGACCAGGCCGATGACGTGCGACCACCTCAGGCCCAGCGCCAGCGCGGTCAGCCAGACGCCGGCGGCGGCGATGATCAGGTCGGCGATGGTCGCGGCGACGGGGAGGCCGACCGCTGCGGCGAGCGCGGCCAGGCCGCCAGCTTCCAGATCGCCGATCAGACCGCCGAGGCCGGACGCCAGCGGCCAGATCGCCGGCGGGGCGACCGCGCCCAGTCCGCCGGCCAGCAGCAGCACGCCCGCCGCGCCGGCCAGCGCCCGCCAGCGCAGAGGGCGGCGGGTGAGGTCGGGGGCAGGATCGGCGGCGCGGGCGATGCCCAGCGCCAGCAGACTCGCGGCGACCAGCCAGGCGGAAAGGCCCAGGGTCTGCATCGAGAGGTCGGCGATGTCCGCGCCGGCCGCGCCCAGCAGGTTGCCAGGCGCGCCGGCGGCGGCCGCGTCGAGGCTGGGGTCGGACGCGCGCCAGCTCGCCAGCGCCAGCGCCAGCGCCCCGCCGAGCGCCGCGGTCAGCCCGCCGCGGAAGCGCGCCGCCGCGCCGTGTCGCCAGGCGCTCTGCAGCGTCTCGAACGCGATCTGCGAGGCGGTCTTGCGCGCCGCTGCGGCCATGCTCCCTCCGGTGGCGGAAATCCGCCCGACAGTAGAGCCTGCAGAAGGTTAAAAGGCGTTTACCCTCCACCCCGTCACCCCGGACGGCCGCAGGCCGAGCCGGGGCCAGACGGTCCGCAATCAAGATGATGACCAACCAGGAACCGGTCCGTCCGGCCCCGGGTCCCCGCTCCGCTTCCCCCGGGGTGACGAGTGAGCGACCACCGTTATCGCGCCGATTGACCGCCTGACACGGTTGCGCTTCCATCTGCCGCCCGGGCTCGTCCGGCGGGGGCGTTTTCCATGGACCGCAACAGGTGGGCGGCCGTCATTGGCGCGGTGATCGTGGCCTTCGGCGGCGGGTTCCTCATGGCCAAGGGGGTGGACGGCACGCTGTTCCATCCGGGCGAGAAGGGGGCGTCGATCTGGTCGATGTTCGGCCACCCGCGCGATGCGAACGCGCCCCGCGCCGGCGAGCAGAAGCCGGACGGCTTTGCGATCTGGAAGACCCGGCTCGACACCTCCAGTCCTAACCCGCTCGCCTGCATCAAGATGACCCGCGAGCTCGATCCATCGAAGTCCTACGGCGACTTCGTGCTGGTTTCGCCCGACCTCGGCCATGCGCCGGCGGTGACCGCCAAGGGCGACGAGCTCTGCATCGGCGGGGTGGGCTTCACCGACCGCCACGTGACGCTGCTGAAGGGCCTGCCGGCCAAGACCGGCGAAACGCTGGACGCCAACGCCGACACCGACTTCACCAACGGCGACAAGCCGCCCTACGTCGGCTTCGCCGGCTCCGGCGTGATCCTGCCGCGCGAGGACAGCGACGGCGTCGGCATCGAGACCGTCAACGTCACCAAGCTGCGGATCGAGGTCTGGCGGGTGGTCGACCGCAACCTGGTGCGCAAGTCGATCAGCGCGCCCGATCCCACCGGTGAGGGCAGCTACGCCGACGACTACGGCGACGACAGCCCGGACGACGAGGGCTCCGTGGTCTGGAAAGGCTACATCGACGTCAAGGGCGACCCCGGGCAGCACACGACGACGGTGTTCCCGCTGGGCGCGGTGCTGAAGGAGATGAAGCCGGGCGGCTATGTGATCAAGGCGCGCGACGCCTCCGGCGGCCGCGACCTCACCGACAAGGCCGACGAGGGCACGCCGCCGGCGCAGGCCCGCCGCTGGGTGATCTTCACCGACATGGCGCTGACCGCCTACACCGGCTCGGACGCGCTCGACGTGGTGGTCCGCTCGCTGAAGAGCGCCAAAACGCTGGCCGGCGTGCCGGTCACGCTGATGGCCAAGGATGGCGAGACGCTCGCCACCGCAAAGAGCGACGCGATGGGCCGCGTCACCTTCGCCCACAGCCTGCTCGACGGCGAAGGCTCGCAGACCGCCAAGATGGTGATGGCCTACGGCGACCAGGGCGACCTGGCGGTGCTCGACCTGGAGCGCTCGCCGACCGACCTCTCCAAGCAGGGCGCGGGCGGGACGCCGGGTGCGCCGCCGGCCGACCTGCTCGAGGGCCGCTCGATCAACGGCGGCGTCGACGGTTATCTCTACGCCGACCGCGGGATCTACCGGCCGGGCGAGACCGTGCACCTGGTGTCGCTGGTGCGCGACCGCGAGGCCAGGGCGGTGGCCGACCGCAAGGGCCAGATCGTGGTCAAGCGGCCGTCGGGTCTGGAGTTCAAGCGCTTCCCGTTCACCGCCTCGCCCGGCGGCGCGATCGAGACCACCATCGCGCTGCCCAATACGGCGCCGCGCGGCCACTGGACCGCCGAGCTGCAGATCGACGGCTTCAAGGCGGCGGCCGGCGACCTCGGCTTCCAGGTCGAGGACTTCGTGCCGCAACGCCTCGCGGTGACCACCGAGGGCCAGGCCCAGGTTCCGGTCGGCGCGGCCGACACGCGGGCGATCAACGTCACCGCGCGGTTCCTTTACGGCGCGATCGGCGCCGGCCTGCAGACCCAGGGCGAGGCGCGCCTGCGGCCGGACCCGAATCCGTTCCCGGCGTTCGCCGACTATCGCTGGGGCGATGAGACGGCGGCGTTCGACGAGAAGGAGGTCGACCTCGGCACGACGGTCACCGACGGCGCGGGGCACGCGGCGCTCAGCCTCGCCGGCAGCGCAGGCCGGCGACACGGTCAATCCGGTGCTGGCGCTGGTCACCGCCTCGGTGTTCGAGCCGGGCGGCCGGCCCGTGCGCGAGAGCGTCAGCCTGAAGCTGCGGCCGAAGCCGCTCTACCTCGGGGTCAAGGTCGACCAGGGCGACGCGGTGGGCGACGCGCCGCCGCCGGTCAGCCTCGGCGTGATCGCGGTGAACGCGGCCGGCGGCCGGATCGCCGCGCCCGGCGTCAGCTACAGCCTGATCAGCGAGAACTGGAACTACGACTGGTACCAGCAGGACGGCAAATGGCAGTGGCGGCGCACCAGCCGCGACACCGTGGTGAGCCAGGGCTCGCTCGACGTCGGCGCGGGCGAGCCGGCGCACATCCGGCCCCGCAAGCTGGGCTGGGGCGACTACCGGCTGGAGCTGAACGGGCCGGACGGCGCCAAGACCATCACCCGCTTCACCGTCGGCTGGGGCGCGCCGGCCGACGCCACCGAGGCGCCGGACCTGGTCCGTCTCGCGCCGGGCAGCAAGAGCTACAGCCAGGGCGATACGGTCGAAATCGCGGTCAAGGCGCAGTACGGCGGCGAGGCGCAGGTGGCCGTCGCCACCGACCGGCTGATCGACTTCAAGACCTTCACGGTCGGCAAGGGCGGCGGCACGGTGCGGCTGAAAACCTCGGCCGCCTGGGGCGGCGGCGCCTATGTGCTGGTGAGCGTGATCCAGCCGCGCGACCCGGTCACCGCGCCGACGCCGAAGCGGGCGCTCGGCCTGGTCTACGTCCCGCTCGACCCGAAAGGTCGCAAGCTGACCGTCGACATATCGACCCCGGACAAGATCGACTCCAAGGCCGAGGTCGATGTGCCGCTGCAGGTTAAGGGGCTTGGCTTCGGCCAGAGCGCCCACGTCACGGTCGCGGCGGTCGACGAGGGCATCCTGCGGCTGACCAAGTTCACCAGCCCCGACGCGGTCGGCTGGTACTTCGGCAAGCGCGCGTTCTCGGTCGACTATCGCGACGACTACGGCCGGCTGCTGAACGCCAACCTCGGCGCGCCGGCCAGCACCTACGGCGGCGACGAACTCGGCGGCGAGGGCCTGACGGTGACGCCGACCAAATCGGTCGCGCTGTGGTCGGGCGTGGTCACGACCGGGATCGACGGACGCACGACGGTGAAGCTGCCGGCGGCCGACTTCAACGGTCAGCTGCGGATCATGGCCGTGGCCTGGACCGACACCCAGGTCGGCGGCGGCGACAGGGAGCTGACCGTGCGCCAGCCGGTGGTCGCCGACCTCAGCCTGCCGCGGTTCCTGTCGCCCGGCGACCAGGCCGACGCGACGCTCGAGCTGCAGAACATGGAAGGCAAGCCCGGGCTCTACAACGCGGTGATGCGGGGTACGAACGGGATCGTCGCGGTGTTCCAGAAGGCGTTCCAGCTGATCCTCGGCCAGCGGATCGCCGAGCACATTCCGTTCATGGCGCCCAGCCGAACTGGCATCGGCTCGATCGGGTTCACGGTGACCGGCCCCGACTTCACTACCTCCAAGGACTATCCGATCCAGACCCGGCTGGGCTGGGGCGCGATCACCCGCTCCGACCACCGAGCAGCAGCGACCGGGCGAGAGCTACACCCCGCCCAACGAGCTGGTCAGCGGGCTGGCGGCCGGCGGCGACGGCACCTTGCAGGTGCAGGTGAGCTATTCGCCGTTCAAGGGCTTCGATCCCGGGCCGATCGCGGTCTCGCTCTACGGCTATCCCTACGGCTGCACCGAACAGCTGGTCTCGACCGCCTATCCGCTGCTCTACGCCCAGGCCGTCTCCAGCGACCCGAAGCTGCGCACGGTTCCTGCAGCGCTCAACAATACGGTCGGCCAGCTGCTCGACCGCCAGAGCATGGACGGCGCGTTCGGGCTCTGGCGGGTCGGCGACGGCGAGGCCGACCCCTGGCTCGGCGCCTACGCCACCGACTTCCTGCTCGAGGCCAAGGCCGAGGGCGCGGCGGTGCCGCAGAACGCGATCGACGCGGCGCTGAACGCGATGCGGCAGGTCAGCCGGCCCGACGGCGCCAGTTCGGTCTCCTACCGGCTGGAGTATCCCGACTGGTGGGGCGGCAGCCCCGACGCTTCCAAGGCCGCGACGGCGCGGATGCGCTCGCGGGCCTCGGCCTACGCGCTCTACGTGATGGCCAAGGGCGGCCGCGGCGACATCGCCCGGCTGCGCTGGTGGCACGACGTGCAGATGAAGTCGGAGGGCTCGCCACTGGCGATGGCCCAGGTCGGCGCCGGGCTGGCGATGATGGGCGACACGGCCCGGGCCCGGGACGCGCTGCAGCACGCCGCCGCCGCGGTCGGCTACAAGCGCCCGCTGCTGCAGATCGGCCCCTACACCTTCACCGACGACCAGGACTGGTACCAGAGCCCGCTGCGCGACCTCGCCGGCGTGATCGCGCTGGCCTACGAGGCGAACCAGTCCGACATCGCCCACGGCCTGGAAGGCCGGCTGGAAGGGGCCGTGACCGATCCGGACACCCTCAACACCCAGGAGAAGGCGCAGCTGCTCAGGGCGGCGCACTTCATGCTGGCGGCGGCCGGCCCGATCACCATCCAGGCCGGCGGCGCGGTCGTGGCGATGCCGGCGGCCGGCCTGACGCCGCGCTGGGCGGTCAGCGGCCGGCTGGCCGACGCCCACTTCCTCAACGCCAGCACGCGGCCGATCTGGCGCACGGTGACGGTGCGCGGCACGCCGATCGCGCCGCCCGGCGAGGAGCAGCACGGGCTCTCGGTGGAGAAGACCTACTTCGCCTTCTCCGGCGGCAGCGTGGACCTCGCCTCGCTGAAGCAGGGCGACCGGGTGATCGTGCGCATCGCCGGCGGCTCGCAGCAGGGCCGCACGGTGGCGCTGGCGGTCGACGACGCCCTGCCGGCCGGGTTCGAGATCGAGACCGTGCTGGGGCCGGACGACGCCGACAAGGGGCCGTTCAAGTTCCTCGGCTCGCTCACCACGCCGAAGGTGCAGGAGAGCCGCGACGACCGCTATGTCGCCGCGCTGGATCTGGCCGGCAACAAGACCTTCGCGCTGGCCTACGTGGCGCGGGCGGTGACCCCCGGGAATTTCTACGCTCCGGGGGCGCAGATCCTCGACATGTACCACGCCGGCGTGAACGCCCGCTCCGCCGGCGGCCGCACCCAGATCGCGCCGGGGGGCTAGCCTGCCTTCTCCCCTTGCGGGAGAAGGTGGCCCGCGGAGCGGGTCGGATGAGGGGTATCGGCTCTGCGTCGCAGATTGACCGAGTGTGACGATGCCTGAAACGCCGGCGCGGACACCCCTCATCCGTCGGCGGAGTTACCGCGGCCGGCCGGACGGACCCGGGCCGACACCTTCTCCCGCAAGGGGAGAAGGGCGTGGCGCGCCTCACCCTCGCCCTGATCGCCCTGCTGACGGTCGAGACCGCGCTGGTCGCCCTCGACGCCGCCTTCCCGCCCGACCTGACCAAGGCCTACCGCTCTTCGCCCGTGGCGCTGGATCGGCGCGGCGCGTGGCTGCGGGCGCTGCCGGTGGAACAGGGGCGCTGGCGGATCCGCGCCGACCTTGAGCGCACCGATCCGACGTTCGTGCGCCGGCTCGTCGCGCTGGAGGACGGACGGTTCTGGTGGCACCCGGGCGTCGATCCGATCTCGACCCTCCGCGCCGCGGCGTCGGCCGCGCTGCGCGGGCGGATCACCTCCGGCGCCTCGACCCTGACCATGCAGACCGCGCGCCTGCTGGAGCCGCGCCAGCGGACCTTCGCCGCCAAGCTCTACCAGATGATCCGCGCGCTGCAGCTGCAGGCCAGATTCTCCAAGCGCGAGACCCTGGCGCTCTACCTCACGCTCGCGCCCTACGGCGGCAACCTCGAGGGCGTGCGCGCCGCCAGCCTGGCCTACTTCGGCCATGGCCCCGAGAGCCTGACCGTCGGCGAACAGGCGCTGCTGATCGCGCTGCCGCAGTCGCCCGAGGCGCGCCGGCCGGACCGGCGGCCGGGCAAGGCGCGGGAGGCGCGCGAGCGGGTGCTGCAGCGGATGGTCCGCGCCGGGCTGATCTCCGCCCCCGCCGCCCAGGAGGCCGCCGCCGAGCCGCTGCCCGGCCGCCAGCCGTTCCCGTCGCTGGCCTGGCACGCCGCCGGCCAGGCGGCGCGGGCCGCCGCGCCGACCACCGCCTCGGTGGTCACCACGATCGACGCGGCGCTGCAGCGGCGGCTGGAGCCGCTGGCGGCGAACCTGCGCGAAGACCCAAGGGCCCGACGCCGAGGTGGCGATCCTGGTGGTGGAGGCGAAGAGCCGGGCGGTGCGCGCTTCGGTCGGCTCGGCCGGGCTGACCGCGCCCGGCGGCTGGATGGACATGACCCGCGCGCTGCGCTCGCCCGGCTCGGCGCTGAAGCCGTTCATCTATGGCCTGGCGATGGACGACGGCATCGTCGCCCCCGACACCCAGCTCGACGACGCCCCGCGCCGGTTCTCCGACTACCAGCCGGAGGACTTCGACCGCACCTTCCACGGCCCGGTGACGATGCGCGAGGCGCTGGTCCATTCGCTGAACGTCCCCGCGGTGTCGACGCTGGAGCGGCTGGGGCCGCAGGTGTTCGAGGCGCGGCTGACGGCGGCCGGGGCGCGGCTGGTGCGGCCCCACGCCGAAGCGCACGATCCGGGCCTGGCGCTGGCGCTGGGCGGGGAGGGGGTCTCGCTGCGGGACGTCGCCATGCTCTACGCCGCGCTCGCCGACGACGGCCTGGCCAAGCCGCTGGCCTGGACCGAGGCCGACGCCAGGGCGCGGCCGGGTGAGACGGGACAGCGGCTGATGCGGCCCACCTCCGCCCGCGCCATCCTCGACATCCTGCGCGACGGCCCGCCGCCCAGGGGCCGGGCGCCGGGCGCGCTGACCCGCACCGAGCCGATGGCGTTCAAGACCGGCACCTCCTACGGTTTTCGCGACGCGGTGGCGGTGGGCGTGGCCGGCGGCTACGTGATCGCGGTCTGGACCGGCCGCGCCGACGGCGGCGCCCGACCCGACATGACCGGCCGCGACGCCGCCCTGCCGCTCTTGTTCGACGTCGCCGACGTGGTCGGCGGCCCGGCCCACGCCCCGCCGCCGATCGCGCCGAAAGCCCCGCCGCCCGGCTCTACGCACCCTCGACCGCCCCGGCGCCGGCCCCCGCCTGATCTTCCCGCCCGATGGCGCCACGGTGGTGGCCGACGGCTTCGGCCCGGCCGGCCGCGGCTTCGTGCTGTCGGCCGGCGGCGCCGGGCTCAGCTGGTACGTCGACGGCGCGCCGGTGGGCCTCGACCCGGTCAGCGGCAAGCCGATCTGGCGCCCGACCGGACCGGGGTTCTATCGGGTGAGCGTGGTGGACGGGTCCGGCAAGTCGGTCGAGGCCCACGTCAGGGTGACCGGGGGCTGAACCCAACAACCCGCTCATCCCGGCGGAAGCCGGGACCCAGGCAAGACTCGGGCATCGAGCGCGGTCGTCCGATCGTATTGAACCACGAAGGACACCAAGAACACCAAGGGCGCTTCGCGCCAGCGCGATCTCGGGGACTAACGAGCGCGCATCGCGCGCCTTCGTGTTCTTCGTGTCCTTTGTGGTTCCCCTTTGACTTCTCCCTGCCTGGGTCCCGGCGTTCGCCGGGATGAGCGGGGTGCAGCGGCTATTTCACCGCGTCCGGCTGGCGGTCCGGGTGCGCCACCGCGAACGCGGGGTGTTCCGCCGCCCGCCCGGCCACGGCCCGGATCGCCGGGTAAGGCGCGAGGTCGAAGCCGTAGCGGTTCGCCGAGTAGATCTGCGGGATCAGGCAGCAGTCGGCGAGGCCGGGTGCGTCGCCGAAGCAGAAGCCGGCGCCGTGCCCGGCGATCATCGGCTCCAGGGCGTCGAACCCGGCGGCGATCCAGCCGTGGATCCAGTCGGTCTGCTCGGGCCCGCCGAACTTTACGCCAAGCGCGTTCAGCTTCTGCAGGACGCGCAGGTTGTTGAGTGGGTGGATGTCGCAGGCGACGATCTCGGCCATCGCTCGCACCCTCGCCCGGTCCCGCGGCGCGGCCGGCAACAGCGGCGGGTCGGGATGGGTCTCCTCCAGCCATTCGAGAATGGCGAGGCTCTGGGTCAGCACGCCGCTATCGGTCTCGAGGGCGGGCACCAGCCCCTGGCGGTTGAGATCGATGTAGGGCGCGCGGCGCGCCTCGCCGCCGGCCAGGTCGTGGCCGACGTAGTCGTAGCTGAGGCCCTTCAGGTTCAGCCCGATCCGCACCCGGTATGGCGCTGTCGCCCGCCACATGCTGTGGAGGACGAGCGCCATCAGCGCGTGCCTCCGCCGTCACCCCGGCCGCAGCGGCGAAGCCGCGAAGAGCCGGGGCCGGACGGGCCGGTTTCGAGACGATATCCAGCTCGGCGCCGGATAGTCCGGCCCCGGGTCTTCGCTGCGCTTCGCCCGGGGTGACGGGGGGAGACGCTAGGCATCAGCTCAAACGATCTTGAACGAGAGCGCGCCGACGCCTTCCACCTCGCCCTCGACCAGGTCGCCCCTGACCAACGGGCCGACCCCTTCGGGCGTGCCGGTGTAGATCAGGTCGCCGGGGGCGAGGGCCCAGAGCTTGGAAGCTTCGGAAATGATCGCCGCGACGCCCCAGATCATGTCCGAGACCACGGCGTCCTGCTTCACTGCGCCGTTGACCGAGAGCCGGATCCGGCCCTGCGGCGGCGGGCCGCTCCAGCGCTTGATCGGCGAGATCGGGGCCGAGAAGTCGAAGCCCTTTGCCGCCTCCCACGGCTGACCCTTGTCGCGGTAGGCGCTCTGCAGGTCGCGGCGGGTCAGGTCGACTCCCGCGGCGTAGCCGAACACCAGGCCGGGCGCGTCGGCGATCGGGACATCCACGCCGACGCCGCCCAGCGCGACCACCAGCTCCATCTCGTGGTGCAGGTTGCTGGTCTGCGACGGGTAGGGGACGTCGTGGCCTGGCGGGACCACCGCGTCGGCGGGCTTGGAGAAGAAGAACGGCGGATCGGGATCGTCCGCGCCGCCACCCATCTCGCGGCGGTGCGCCGCGTAGTTGCGGCCGACGCAGAGGATGCGGCGGACCGGGTAGAGCGCGTCCTCCCCGAGGATCGGCACGGCGGGCTGCGGCGGCGGGTCGAGGGCGTAGGTCATGGCCCCGATTTACTCGAAGCTGAAATCAGAGTCCGCCGTCGAACGCTTGGAGAGCAGCTTTTTCCGAGGTCCGGCTCGGGTCAAGGATCGCCTTCGGCGACCGCGCAGCGGCGGCGCGTCGCGCCGTCCTTAACGCGAACCGGGCCCTCGGAACCACGCTCCGCCAAGCGATCGATGGCGAGGTCCGTTGACACTGCTCTCCCCTCTCTTGCGGTCATCGCCGGGCGTCAGTCCCGGCGACCCATGCGCGCGGAATCCGGGGTGGCCGCGCCGGGCGCGGCCAAGTCTAGTCACGCGTTCTTGGGTGGCCGGGACTTTCGCCCGGCCATGACCGTTGCGTTGGGGGCGTCAGCCGCCCCATTGACAGCCGCGCCGTCGCCCGGCTCCAACGTCGAGCGCACAACGAGGGAACGCGTCGCATGGGGCAGGGCCCGCTTTCGGATCTGGTCGTGGTCGAGCTCGGCACGCTGATCGCCGCGCCGTTCGCCGGCCAGGTGCTGGCCGACTTCGGCGCCGAGGTGATCAAGCTCGAGGACCCGAAGACCGGCGATCCGATGCGGCAGTGGGGCCGCAGCCTGCCCAAGGGCCACTCGCCCTGGTGGCCGGTGATCGGCCGCGGCAAGAAGTCGGCGACGCTGAACCTGCGCAGCGCCGAGGGGCAGCAGATCGCCCGCGAGCTGATCGCCGGCGCCGACGTGGTGATCGAGAACTTCCGGCCGGGCACGCTGGAGAAGTGGGGGCTGGGCTACGAGGCGCTCTCCGCGCTCAACCCGCGCCTGATCATGGCCCGCGTCTCCGGCTTCGGCCAGACCGGCCCCTATGCCGGCCGGCCCGGCTACGGCCTGATCGGCGAGGCGATGGGCGGCCTGCGCGCCATCACCGGCGAGCCGGACCGGCCGCCGGCGCGGGCCGGGGTCTCGATCGGCGACAGCCTGGCGGCGACCCACGCGGTGATGGGGATTCTGATGTCGCTGCATGTGCGCGAGCGCACCGGCCGCGGCCAGGTGGTCGACGCGGCGATCTACGAGAGCGTGCTGGCGATGATGGAGAACATGATCACCGAGTACGACATCACCGGCTACGTCCGCGAACGCTCCGGCTCGGTGCTGCCCGGCATCGCGCCCTCCAACGTCTATCCGACCAGCGACGGCATGGTGCTGATCGGCGGCAACGGCGACAACGTGTTCGCCCGGCTCTGTGAGGCGATGGGCGAGCCCGGGCTGAAGGACGATCCGCGCTACGTCAGCCACGCCGCGCGCGGCGTGAACCAGGCCGAGCTCGACGACCACATCAGCGCCTGGACCCGGACGCTCACCTCCGAGGCGCTGCTGGCGCGGCTGGAAGCGCACGGCGTGCCGTTCGGCAAGGTCTACACCGCGCCCGACATGCTGACGGACCCGCAGTTCGCCGCCCGCGAGGCGATCACCGCGGTCGAGCACCCGGTGTTCGGCAAGATCCGGATGCAGAACGTGTTCCCCAAGCTCAGCGAGACGCCAGGCGAGGTGCGCTGGCCCGGCCCGGCGCTCGGCGAGCACACCGCCGCGGTGCTGGGCGAGCGGCTGGGGCTCGGCGCGGGGAAGCTTGCGGCGCTGAAGTCGGCGGGCGTGATCTAGGCCTATGGCCCCACTGTCCGCTTTTCCCCGCGAAAGCGGGGACCCAGGCTTTTTCTGGAACGCCGAGGCGGCTGGGCGAGCTGAAGAGGAAAAAAGCCTGGACCCCCGCTTTCGCGGGGGAGAGCGGGGATTGGTTGCGGCCGAGCGGGAGCGACCTCGATGACCGCCGCCGACATCGTCGCGCGCATCGACCGGCTGCCGCCGTCGCGGCCGGTGTGGATGCTGATCGTGCTGATCTCGCTGGGGGCCTGCTTCGAGTTCTACGACCTGATGATGACCGCCTACATCTCGCCGGTGCTGGCGAAGGCGGGGGTGTTCCACAAGGTGGGGTTGTTCGGGCTGCCCGATCAGGCGAGCTTCGTCGCCGCCACCTTCCTCGGCCTCTTCATCGGCACCATCGCGGTCAGCCAGGTCGCCGACCGGTTCGGGCGCAAGCGGATCTTCGTCGGCTCGCTGCTCTGGTACACCGCCGCGGCGGTGGTGATGGCGCTGCAGCACGACGCGATCGGCATCGACCTCTGGCGGCTGATCGCCGGGGTCGGCATCGGCGTCGAGCTGGTGACGATCGACACCTACATCGCCGAGATCGCGCCCCGGTCGGTGCGCGGCCGGGCGTTCGCGGTCAACCAGTCGATCCAGTTCCTGGCCGTGCCGATCGTCGCTCTGGCCGCCTGGAAGCTCGGGCCGCTGACCCTCGCCGGGATCGAGGGCTGGCGCTGGGTGATCCTGCTCGGCGCCTCGGCCGCCATCGCGGTCTGGTTCATCCAGCTGCGGCTGCCGGAGTCGCCGCGCTGGCTGGCCGAGCACGGCCACCTGGACCAAGCCGACGCGGTGGTGTCGGGCCTGGAGCGCCGGGTTGAAGCGTCGACCGGCCACCCGCTGCCGCCGCCGGCGCTGCGGGTGGAGGAGGCTATCGATCATCACGTCCGGCTCTCGGCGATCTTCCAGCCGCCGCTGCTCGGCCGCACGCTGATGCTGGTGGTGCTGAACGCGTTCCAGGCGGTGGGCTTCTACGGCTTCACCAACTGGGCGCCGACGTTCCTGGCCTCGCGCGGCGTGCACTTCACCGAGAGCCTGCAGTACGGCTTCATCATCGCCATCGCCTATCCGGTCGGGCCGCTGCTCTGGAGCACGATCGCCGAGCGGTTCGAGCGCAAGTGGCTGGTGGTGGCCGCCGCGACCGGCACCGGCGTGCTCGGGCTGATCTTCTCGGCGATGAGCGCGCCGCTGGCCCTGATCGCGCTCGGCGTGGCGATCAACTTCTCCAACAACCTGCTCTCGTTCGCCTACCACACCTATCAGGCCGAGCTTTATCCGACCCGGGTGCGGGCGACCGCGGTCGGCTTCGTCTACTCCTGGAGCCGGCTCTCGACGGTGTTCTCCGGCTACGTGATCGCCTGGCTGCTGGGCGCCGGCGGCGCGCTGGCGGCGTTCGGCTTCATCGCCGCGGCGATGCTGGTGGTGGTGGTCGCGGTCTCGCTGTTCGGCCCGCCGACCCGGGGGCTGGCGCTGGAGGAGATCGCCAGCTGAGTTCCGTCACCCCGGGCGGAGCGCAGCGCAGACCCGGGGCCGGACGATCCGCAGCCCAGCTGGATGTCGTCTATACGCCGGCCCGTCCGGCCCCGGCTCTGCGCGGCTGCGCCGCTTGGCCGGGGTGACGGCGAAGAGGTTTCCGGGAGGGACTGAGCCTTAAGGTCATGGCGGGCGGTCCTTGACCGGCCCGAGAGCCAGAGCTCCAATCTCGCTATGAGCTTAAGGATCGCCAGCATTCCTACGAATGCGAGCCGGAACAGCGTGTGAACCATGACCCCGCCGAGCCGCCAGATCGTCCTCGCCGCGCTGCCCGACGGGCGGCTCACGACCGACTGCTTCCGTCTCGAAGAAGCCGAGCGGCCGAAGCCCGCCGAGGGCGAGGTGCTTCTGCGCGTGCTCTACATCACCCTCGACGCCTCCAACCGCGCCTGGATGCAGGGGCCGACCTACCGCGCGGCGCTGAAGGCCGGCGAAGTGATGTATGGCCGGGCGCTGGCCGAGGTGGTCGAGAGCTGGGCAGAGGAGTTCGCGCCCGGCGACCTCGTCTTCGCCGAGACCGGCTGGCGCGAGTGGGCGGTGATGCCGGGCAAGTTGCTGCAGAAGCGGCCGCGCACCGAGCCGCTCAGCCACCTGCTCAGCGTCTACGGCATCTCCGGGCTCACCGCCTATTTCGGCATGATCCACGTCGGCAAGCAGCAGCCGGGCGACATGGTGGCAGTCTCCGCCGCCGGCGGCGCGGTCGGCACGATCGCGGGACAGATCGCCCGGATCGGCGGCGCGCGGGTGGTCGGCATCGCCGGCGGGGCGGAGAAGTGCGAGCGGCTGGTGCGCGAGCTCGGCTACCACCGCTGCCTCGACTACAAGGCCGGGTCCCTGCGCGACCAGCTGCGCGAGGCCTGCCCGGACGGGATCGACCTCTACTTCGACAACGTCGGCGGCGAGATCCTCGAGACGTGCCTGCCGCAGATGGCCAACCACGGCCGCATCGTCTGCTGCGGCTCGGTCTCGACCTACGACGGCGCGCCGCCGCCGGCCGGCCCGCGCGGCCTGCCGGGGCTGCTGGTGACCAAGCGGCTGGTCATGAGCGGCTTCATCGTTTCCGACTTCTTCGCCGGCCGCGAGCGGGCGCTGGCGGAGCTGAAGGGCTGGGTCGACAGCGGCCGGGTGAAGGTCCCCGAGCACATCACCGAGGGTCTCGAAACGTTGCCCGCCGCCCTGGTCGGCCTGCTGGCGGGCGAGAACTTCGGCAAGCGGATGGTCAGGGTCGGCTAGCCCTCCGCTCTTCCCCGCGAAAGCGGGGACCCAGGCGTTTTCAACCACGGAAAACACGGAAAGCACGGACAAGGAATCACCAGACCATCCGCTGCGCGTCCGTGTTTTCCGTGTTTTCCGTGGCCAATCTTATTCTTGCGGCGCGCCCCGGCGTGGCGTTCCCTGTGACCCGACAAACGAGGGAGACCCAGCATGGCCGTCAATCGTCAGGTGATCCTGGCCGAGAAGCCGGTGGGCAAGCTCACGCTGGACAGCTTCCGCCTCGATGAGGCCGAGATCCCGCGTCCGGGCGAGGGCGAGGTGCTGGTCAAGGCGCGCTATATCTCCCTCGACGCCGCCAACCGCGCGTGGATGCAGGGCGTCACCTATCGCGCGGCGCTCGGGACCGGCGAGGTGATGGCCGGCGGCGCGCTGGCCGAGGTGGTCGAGAGCCGCAGCCCGAGCCTGGAGCCTGGCGACATCGTCTCCGCCGAGACCGGCTGGCAGGAGTATGCGGTGGTCTCGGCGAAGCACCTGGAGAAACTGCCGAAGGTCGAGCCGCTGACCCACCTGCTCAGCGTCTATGGCGTGACAGGGCTGACCGCGTATCTCGGCCTGCTGCGGGTCGGCGATCCGAAGCCGGGCGAGACGGTGGTGGTCTCGGCCGCGGCCGGGGCGGTTGGCTCGATCGCCGCGCAGGTCGCCAAGCTGAAGGGGTGTCGGGTGATCGGCATCGCCGGCGGGGCGGAGAAATGCGCCTGGCTGACCGACGAACTCGGGCTCGACGCCGCGGTCGACTACAAGCTCGGCGATGTGCGCCGCGCCCTGCGCGCCGCCTGCCCGGACGGGATCGACGTCTATTTCGACAACGTCGGCGGCGACATCTTCGAGGCGGCGCTGTTCAACATGAAGAACCATGGCCGCATCGTCTGCTGCGGCGCGGTCTCGCAGTACGACGACGTCCCGCCGGCGCACGGCCCGCGCGGCGTGCCCGGCCTGATCGTCACCAAGCGGCTGAAGGTCGACGGCTTCGTGGTGATGGACTTCTACGACGGCAAGGACGCCGCCCTGGCGCAGCTGCACGCCTGGGTCGAGGCGGGGAAGCTGAAGGTGCAGGAGGACGTGATCGACGGTCTGGAGAACCTGCCCGCCGCGCTGATCGGCCTGCTCGCCGGCGAGAACCGCGGCAAGCGGATGGTGCGGGTCTAGTGTCCCGAGTCCGAAGTTCGCATATGCATGTGTCGGGCTCCAACGAACCTCGGTCTCGAACAGGAGGCTAGCGAAACCACGCTGGCGCGCAGATCGGTCGAAAGCTGCTTTGTCCGGCGCGGCCGCCTTGCTTGCATGGCCGCTTCACTCTCCCGCTGGTGGCGCTTCGTTGACAGCTTCCACAGCGCGTAGAACGTTCCGGCGGAATGGCCTTTGATCTCGTAGTCTGCTGAGGGGCGGTCGCATGGCGTACACAGGTGAAATCAGTCGCGATCATCCGACCTGTCTTCTGTTCGTAATCGATCAGTCGGGCTCCATGGACGAGAAGATGGGGTTCGGTCGCTCCAAGGCGGACTTCGTGGCGGACGTGCTGAACAAGACGCTGGCGACGCTGGTGGCCAACTGCACGAAGGCAGACGGCGTTCGTTCATACTTCGACATCGGAATTATCGCCTACGGGGGCGGCGGCGCTAAGAACGGGCTTCCGGGGGAGCTGATCCAGCCGATCAGCCGGATCGGCGAGCGCCCATTGCGCGTGGAGAGCCGGACGAAGAAGACAGATGACGGCGCTGGCGGGATCGTTGACCAACGCATTCGCTTTCCCGTCTGGTTTGAACCGACCAGTTCGGGCGGGACGCCAATGTGCGCCGCCCTGACCAAGGCGGCCGAGGCGGTCGTCGAGTGGTGCGACGCCCATCCCGTCAGCTATCCGCCGACGATTTTGCACGTCACGGATGGCCAATCGACCGACGGCGATCCGGAACACATAGCCGACGGCTTGCGGCAGATTTCCACGGAGGACGGCGCCTGCGTCCTCTTCAACCTGCACGTCACGGCCGGCGAAGGTCGCGAGGTGCTGTTTCCCGGAACCGAACTGGCGCTCGCCGATGAGTATTCCAGGATGCTGTTCCGGATGTCTAGCGAACTCCCCCCGCACGTCGAGCGATTTGCATCCGGTAAGGGCTATAGCGTAGCCGAAAGCGCGCGTGGTTTCATTTTCAACGGCGACCCAAAGGGGATCGTTGACTTCTTCGAGATCGGAACTCGGCCGAGACTAATCTCGGCACGATAGAAGCCATGTCATGCGGTTGCAGCGCGCCTACACTGTACCGAAGGCTAACGATCTGCCGAATGAAGATCGGCATGCCTCTGAAGGCCACAGCCACGCATTAAGCGACGGCGCCTCGATCTCCTACAACTCCGCGCTCTGGGCGCAGATCATCTGCGCTCGTTACGTCCTGGACCCCCGGCTGACGCTCGAGTGGCTGAACGACTGCATCGCCGAGTTCAGCGCGCATCACGATCGATCGAACATGCCCTGGTATAAGGAGGCCGCGTTTGAGCGGGGAAGCTTTGCCTCGCTGCTGGGGGTCAAGCTGGCCGGCGACACCATTCGTATTGACGCCATAGGTGACAGTATAGCCGTACTCTACGACGGCGAGTCGCGTGTAGACTCCTTTCCCTATCGCGCGCCGGACGAGTTCGACAACGATCCTGTTCTGCTGTGTACGGCGCCGACGAAGAATCCGCCGCTGGGGCACGGCGAGCCGACCAGCGAACAGATGTGCGAATGGTCGACTGGTCAGCTGAAGCTTCCCAGACTGCTTTGTATGACCGATGCTCTTGGACACTGGCTGCTCTCATCGGCCAACGACAGCGCCGCAAGCAGGCTTTTCTCGCTCGCCGGCCAAGACGAATTTGCGTCGTTTGTGGCTGCCGAGCGCGAAGCTGGAGCGATGAAGCGCGACGATACGACGTTGCTGGTGTTCTGGTAAGCCGATGTCGTACCCACAATTCACCGACTTCAACGAAGCGATACAGAATCCTCGCACGGCGTTTACCGACGCCGAGTTGCAGGCCGCGCGACCCGACTTGAACGGTCTTGGCCTGCCCGTCGCGCTTGGGGGCGGATTTACATACACCTATCCAATGACCACGCCGCGCCGGAAGGTCGCTGTGCGTTGTTTTCACAGAGAGATACCTTCGGCCGAACAGCGATACGCCGCAATTTCAAGGGCCCTGAGCGCGCTCGCCAGCCCGCACTTTGTGACCTTCGACTATCAACCCGAGGGCATCAGGGTTCGCGGCAAAGGCTACCCTATCGTCCGCATGGAGTGGGTCCCCGGCCACACGTTGGGTGTGTTTCTCGAGCGGAACCTGAACAAGGCGAACGTGCTGGAGAACCTTCGCGCACGCTTCCGCGCGATGGCGTTGGACCTCCAGCGGGCGGGCATCGCCCACGGTGATATTCAGAACCTGAACGTCCTGGTCGTCGGAACCGAGCTGCGCCTCATCGACTACGACGGCATGTATGCGCCACCGATGCAGACGGGTCGCGGAGCCGAAGTCGGCCACAAGCACTGGCAGCACCCACGGCGCCTGCAGGAAGACTTCGGGCCAGACATGGACCGATTTTCGTTCATTGTCGTCGACCTCAGTCTGCGCGCGCTTGCCGCCGATCCGACGCTTTACGCCAGGTTCAGCGAGGGCGGTGAAACGATTATCTTCAAGGCGAATGACTTCGCCGATCCCGCCGGCTCTGAAGTATTTCGCCTGTTGATGGCAAGTCCGGAACTCCACTCGGCTGCGACCAACCTGGCCCGGATCTGCGATGCTCCAATCTCGCAGGCGCCCACCCTCGAGGACTATATTGCGGGCAACAACATCCCTGCCGCGAAGCTTCGTGTCGGCCCACGCGATCCGGCGGCAGCTAAGAAGGCGGGAAGAGCGCCGTACATCTCCGCCTATCCACTGGTCAGCGCCGATGATTTCTTTGCCGCGAAACGCAACGTGGGCAATCGTGTCGAGATTATAGGTAAGGTGACTGATGTGAAGTACAACATCGGTAAGCGCGGCAAGGGTAAGGACAAGCAATACGTATTCGTCAACTTCGGCGCATGGAATAGCGACATCGTCAAACTGACCGCTTGGTCGGAAGCCTTGATCGATATGTCAAGCAAGCCGGATTCATCGTGGGTCGGCAAATGGGTAAGCGTGGCGGGTCTGATAGAAGCGCCGTACACGAACCATCGTTATCGCTACACGCACGTAGGAATTACGCTGACGGCAGATGGACAAGTGCAGTTCATCTCGGAAAGTGAGGCTGCCTATCGTCTCGGTAAGCCAGACGCCGCGGCAGCGCCAAGACGCCCGAGCAATCGAGATGTTTTGCAAAGACTTGCCGTGAACCGACAAATCGGTTCGACGTCGTCGCCAGCTGCAAGCCGCAACTCCATGCCGCGACCAAGCAACCGCGCCGTCCTGAATCAGATGACGCAAAGCGGGCCGGCGACGAACCGTGCGCCGCCGCCCGGCGCGAATAGGTCCAGGAACGTCGCGACGCCCGTCTGGGCTTTGCTGACGCTAGCTCTGTCGCTATTGCTCGCGGTCTACTATTCCGGGCATTGATGGGACTGTCGTGCGTCGACGCCGCCAGCCAACTCTTCTAGGTCGTGGGGGGTTTGACAATCGCCATTCGGGTCGTTACGTGCGGTCGCCGGCGCCACGGCGACCGTGGCGAAGCCCCAAGCACATCGACGACAGATAGCCTAGTCGGCTTCGAGCACGACGGAAGCGCGCAAGACGTAGTGTCGCGCAGGATAATTCTCGGTTGAATCCGGGTCCGCTTAGGGCTGCCTAGGCAAAAAGGCTACGCTGAGTCGGCGTTCTCACACAGCCTCGGTCGCGGTCGGCGGACGTACATAGGGTCAGTCGCGACAGGCGCGCTCGTCACGCGCCTCCGTCCCGCGGTAGCGGGGCCCACGACCCGTCCCGCCGCGCCGGTTGCAACCCGGCGGGCTCGCCCCCATAACGCCGGCATGTCCGCCCAAGCGCCCGCGAAGCGCCTCTACATCAAGACCTACGGCTGTCAGATGAACGTCTATGACAGCGAGCGCATGGCCGATGTGCTGCGCCCGCTGGGGTATGGGCTGACCGACCAGGCCGAGGGCGCCGACCTGGTGGTGCTCAACACCTGCCACATCCGCGAGAAGGCGACCGAGAAGGTCTATTCCGAGCTCGGCCAGATCAAGCGGCTGAAGGCGGCGAGGGCGGCCGACGGCGGGGCGATGCTGGTGGCGGTGGCTGGCTGCGTGGCGCAGGCCGAGGGGGCCGAGATCGTGCGCCGCCAGCCGGCGGTCGACCTGGTGGTCGGGCCGCAGTCGTACCACCGCCTGCCGGAGCTGATCGCCCGCGCCCACCGGGCCGCCGGCGAGGCGCTGGCGGCCGATTTTGCGCCGGAGGAAAAGTTCGATGCGCTGTCGACCGAGCGGGCGCCGGCCGGCGTCACCGCCTTCCTCACCGTGCAGGAAGGCTGCGACAAATTCTGCTCGTTCTGCGTGGTGCCCTACACCCGCGGCGCCGAGTTCTCGCGCCCGGCGGCGGCGATCGAGGCCGAGGCGCGGGCGCTGGCCGACAAGGGCGTGCGCGAGGTCACGCTGCTGGGCCAGAACGTCAACGCCTATGCCGGCGAGGGCGGCCTGGCGGCGCTGATCCGGCGGCTGGCGAAGATCCCCGGGCTCGACCGCATCCGCTACACCACCAGCCATCCGCGCGACATGGACGAGGCTTTGATCGCCGCCCACGCCGATGTCGAACAGCTTGCGCCGTATCTGCACCTGCCGGTCCAAGCGGGCTCCGACCGGGTGCTCAAGGCCATGAACCGTGGCCACACGGCCGAGCACTACCTGCGCCTTGTGGAGCAGATCCGCGCCGCGCGGCCGGACATCGCCATGTCGGGCGACTTCATCGTCGGCTTCCCCGGCGAGCGCGACGTCGACTTCGAGGCGACGCTCTCGCTGGTGCGCGAGGCCCGATACGCCAGCGCGTTCTCGTTCAAGTATTCGCGCCGCCCCGGCACGCCGGCCGCGGCGATGGCCGGACAGGTCCCGGACGAGGTGAAGGCCGAACGGCTGGCGCGGCTGCAGGCGCTGCTGGACGAGCAGCAGCAGGCGTTCAACGCCGCCCAGGTCGGCCGCACCCTGCCGGTGCTGTTCGAGAAAACCGGACGCCGGGACGGTCAAATCGCCGGCCGAAGTCCCTATCTGCAGGCGGTGCACTGCGAGGGCCCCGCGAGCCTGATCGGCCAGATCGTCCCGACCACGGTGGTCGGAGCGACGCGGTCGAGCCTCGCCGGCGAGCTGCAGCTGGCCGCCGCTTGAGCCGCGGTCCCTCCGAGTTCCTGCCGCTGTCCGAGGCCGCCGTCCGCGCGGCCTGGGGACCGAACGGGCGCCACGCGGCGCTGTTCGAGGACGCGTTCGACGTGCTGCTGGAGACGCCGGGCGGTGGCGTGGCGCTGAACGGCAAGGCCGAGTCGCGTCGCCGCGCCAAGCAGGCGCTGGAGCTGATCGCCGCAAGGGCCGACCAGGCCCTGGACGTCGGCCAGGCCGATGTGCGGGTGGCGATCGACCAGGCCCGGCGGGGCGCCGGCGGGGGCGGGCCGATCGGGCGGCGCGGCGCGGTCGCCGCCAAGACCGCCGCCCAGGCGCGCTATCTGGAACTGCTGAGCCAGCATGAGCTGGTGTTCGCGCTCGGTCCCGCCGGCACCGGCAAGACCTTCCTCGCGGTGGCGCACGGTGCGGGCCTGCTGCTGTCGGGCGAGGTCGACCGGCTGGTGATTACCCGCCCGGCGGTCGAGGCCGGCGAGAGGCTCGGCTTCCTGCCCGGCGACCTGCTGGAAAAGGTCGATCCCTACATGGCGCCGATCTTCGAGGCGCTGACCGAGATCCTGGGCGCCGAGCAGCTGCGCCGCCGCCGCGACCGCGGCGAGATCGAGGTGGCGCCGATCGCCTTCATGCGCGGCCGCACCCTGGCGCACGCCTTCGTCATCGTCGACGAGGCCCAGAACGCCTCGCGCCTGCAGATGAAGATGGTGCTGACCCGGATGGGCGAGGGCGCGCGGATGGCGGTGACCGGCGATCCCAGCCAGGTCGACCTGCTGAACCCGCATGATTCCGGCCTGGCCCACGCGGTCTCGATCCTCGACGGCGTGAAGGGCGTCGCGATCATGCGCTTCGCCCCCGAGGACGTGGTTCGCCACCCCCTGGTGGAGCGGATCGTCAAGGCCTACGACGCCGACTCCGCACGCCACCCGCGCGGATGATCGAGATCGTCATCGAGGAGAAAGCCTGGCGCGCGGCCGAGCCGAAAGCGCGGTTCCTGGCGCGGGCCGCGGCCGCCGCGACGCTGAAGGCCGAGCGCCGCGCCGGCGCCGATGTGGCGATCCTGCTCACGGCCGATGCGCGGCTGCGGGCGCTGAACGCGGCTTTCCGCGGCAAGGATGCGCCGACCAACGTGCTGTCGTTCCCCGGCCATGGCGGCGAGAGCCTCGGCGACATCGCGCTGGCGCTGGGGGTCTGCGCCCGCGAAGCCGCCGAACAGGGCAAGACCCTGGCGGCGCACCTGCAGCACCTCACCGCCCATGGCGTCCTGCACCTTTTAGGCTACGATCACGAGACCGACGCGGAGGCCGAGGCGATGGAGGCCAGGGAGCGCCTGATCCTGGCGACCCTGGGCGTCGCCGACCCCTACGCGCCGCACCCGTGAGCTTGCAGGAGAGCATGGCCGTCACCACCCCCGAGGGCCCCGAGCGCGACGAGGACCCCGACAAGGCTGACAGGGCCGGGCCGATCGAACAGATCATGACCGCGCTCGGCCTTGGCCGGCGGCCCAAGCCCGAGCCGGAGACCCCCGAGGACCGCGCCGGTTCGGACCTGGTCGACCAGGCCGAGGCGTTCCAGACCGTGACCGTGGCCGACATCATGATCCCGCGCGCCGACATCGTGGCGCTGGAGCTGTCGACGCCGCTGGCCGAGGTCGCCGCCGAGTTCATCGACAGCGAGCATTCGCGCCTGCCGGTCTATCGCGAGACGCTCGACGACCCGGTTGGCTTCGTCCACATCAAGGACGTCTTCAAGCTGATCGCCGGCAAGATTCCCGCCCCGGAACAGGACGAGGCGGTGCTGGGCCGCCTGCGCCGGGAGACGCTCTACGTGCCGGCCTCGATGCGCGCCGCCGACCTTCTGGTGCGGATGCAGGCCCGGCACATCCATCTGGCGATGGTGATCGACGAGTTCGGCGGGGTCGACGGGCTCGTCAGCCTGGAGGATGTGATCGAGGCGGTGGTCGGAGAGATCGACGACGAGCACGACGTCGCCGCCCGGCCGCAGATCGTCGCGCGGCCTGACGGCGCCTTCGAGGTGGCCGGCCGCACCGAGCTGGCCGATATCGTCGCCGCGATCGGGCGGGAGCTGCCGATGCCGGACCTCGACGAGGAGATCGACACCATCGCCGGCCTGGTGGCGGCCGTCGCCGGCCGGGTGCCGATCCGCGGCGAGATCATCGCGCTGAGCCCGGACCTGGAGGCCGAGGTGACTGACGCCGATCCGCGGCGGATCAAGCGGCTGCGCCTGCGGCCGGTCGCGCCGCCCGAGGCGCCGGCGTCGCCGGAGGCCTGACCCGGCCGATGGACCCGGAGGGGATAGCCGGCGGGAAGGGCAGAGCCTGGGCGCTGCGCTGCGCGGCCATCGCCGCTGGCCTTGGCGCGGCGTTCGCTCACCCGCCGTTCGGCTTCCTGCCGGGACTGCTGGGCTATGCGGTGTTGCTGGCGCTCTGCGACCACGCCGACCCGGCGCGGCCCAGGCGCTCGGCGTTTTTTCGCGGCTGGCTGGCGGGCGTGGCCTACTTCTCGGTCTCGACCTGGTGGGTCGGCGAGGCGTTCTTCGTCGACGCCAGGGACCAGGCCTGGATGGCGCCGTTCGCCGTCGCCGGGATGGCCGGGGGGCTGGCGCTGTTCTGGGGCGCGGCGGCGGCGCTCTATCGCACGCTCACCGGACCGGGCGCGGCGCGGCTGCTGGTGTTCGCCGGCGCGCTGGCGGGGTTCGAATGGCTGCGCGGCCACGTGCTGACCGGTTTTCCCTGGGACCTGCCGGGCGAGACCTGGCGGGCGGGCTCGGCCGCCTCGCAGCTCGCCTGGGTGACCGGCGCCTATGGCCTGACCTGGGTCACGGTGGCGATCGCCGCCGCGCCGGGCCTGGGCTGGCGCTCGGGCGGCGACCGCATGGCGATCGCGCTCGCCGGCCTGTCCCTCGTGGCCCTGGACGGCTTCGGCGCCTGGCGCCTGGCTGGCGCCAACCAGGCGCCGGCCGCGAATGCGCCGATTGTCCGCGTGGTCCAGCCGGATACGCCCGAGCTGGCCAGCTACGACGCCGCGGCGTTCGCCAGGGTGATGAAGCGCAATCTCGACCTCACCCAGGCGCCGCCGGCGCCTGGCGATCCCAGGCCGGACATCATCGTCTGGTCGGAGGCCGGACTGCCAGCGGCGCTGAACGACTATCTCGCGCCCGGAACCTGGACCCTGGCGCGGATCGAAGCAGCGATGGCGCCAGGCCAGACCCTGATCACCGGCGGCTACCGCGCGGAGCCGGCGCCGCCGGGCGGCTACGCGCCGGACGGGATGGTCTACCACAACAGCCTCATCGCGCTTTCGCGCGGTGCGACGGGACTCACGGTAACCGGACTCTACGACAAGCGTCGGCTGGTCCCGTTCGGGGAATACCTGCCGTTCGACCGCGAGCTGGCGCCGCTTGGGATCAAACAGCTGGTGCACCTCGGCCAGGGGTTCACGCCCGGCCCGCCCCCGCGACCGATCAGCCCGCCCGGCGTCCCGCCCCTACAACCCCTGATTTGTTACGAGAGTCTTTTTCCCGGTTTGGTACATGTTGCCGCCGCGCGCGCCCACATTCGCCCAAACTGGATCGTCAACGTGTCCGACGACGCCTGGTTCGGGGTCACCAGCGGCCCCTGGCAGCACCTGAATCTGGCCAGCTACCGGGCGATCGAAGAGGGGCTTCCGATGGTGCGTGCGACGCCGACGGGCGTCTCCGCGATCGTCGACGCCTACGGTCGTGCGCTGCCGGGAAAGCGCCTCGGCCAGGGGGGTTATGGTTTCATCGACGCCCGGTTGCCTGCGGCCTTGCCGCCAACTCCCTTTGAGGTATGGGGTGGCACGATCTTTGCGGCTATGCTGCTGATCTCGTTGGCATCCGCCATCCCCGCCCGCCACGCGGCGTTGCGCCGTAACGGCAACGCTTGGTAGGGTGCATAACGGTGGTCGCACAACAGCGTTAACTGTGCGAATGGGGGCCCATGACCGATCTGCTCGAATCCCGCCTACCCAACCCTGTCGACCTCCACGTAGGGGCCCGGATCAGGCTGCGGCGGCGCATGCAGGGCGTGAGCCAGGAGAAGCTGGCTGACGCCTTGGGCCTGACCTTCCAGCAGGTGCAGAAGTACGAGCGCGGCGCCAACCGCGTGAGCGCTTCGAAGCTCTATGAGATCGCCACAGCGTTGCATTCGCCAGTCTCCTATTTCTTCGACGGGCTGGCCGATCCGACCGACGAAGACGCGGCCGCAAGCGGCCGGCCTTCGGACGAGCAGATCGTGCACGCTTTTCTAATGACGGCCGAAGGGCTGGAATTGGCGAAGCTGTTCCCGGGCGTGCCCCGCGGCCGCGTGCGCCGGCGCATCCTCGACCTGATGCGGGCGCTGGCCGGCGTCGACGACGTCGACGAGGAAGACCGCGAGGGCTGACGGCGGGTTTTGTTCCGCCCCCGCCTCGGGCTAGAGCCGGGGGCGATGGTCCAAGCGCTGCGCACATACGGCCGCCTCAAGTCGCGCTCGCTGAAGCCGCGCCAGTCGCGGCTGATGGACGAGCTGCTGCCGCGGCTCGCCCTGCCGACAACGCCGTTCGATCCGCGCGCCCTCATGCCGGCGGCGCGCGGGGTGTGGCTCGAGGTCGGCTTCGGCGCCGGCGAACACCTGGCCGGCCAGGCCCAGCGCCATCCGGACGTGCTGTTCCTGGGCGCCGAGCCGTTCGTCAACGGGCTGGGAGCGTGCCTGGCCCACATCGACGATGCCGCGCTGGCCAACGTGCGCCTCCACGCCGGCGACGCGCGGACCGTGATGGCTTTGCTGCCGGACGCCTGCCTGGACCGCCTCTACATCCTGTTCCCCGACCCCTGGCCGAAGGCGCGGCACCGCAAACGCCGGCTGATCCAGCCCGACTTCATCGCCGCGGCCGCGCGGTTGCTGAAGCCCGGGGCGCTCTTACGCTTCGCCACCGACTGGGCCGACTACGCCGACTGGACGCTTGAGCGCTTCCTTGCCGCGCCCGCCTTTCGCTGGACCGCCCAGCGCGCCGACGACTGGCGCCGGCCCTGGCCCGACCATCTGACCACGCGCTACGAGACCAAGCGCCTCGGCGACTGCGCCCCGGTGTGGCTTGAGTTCGAACGGGTCTGAGACCGTTTTCCGGTCGCCGGGAAATCGACGATTCACCGTTCCGCGCTATGCCGCTGAAGCAGTGGCACGGAGCGAGCCGGACGATGAGCACGCCAAGACCCACCCGGATCCGCCTCTGGGACCAGCGCGACTTTCGGATCGGTCTCACGTTCCTGCTGGCCTTCTGGGCGTTTCTGACCGTGACCGAGTGGAGCGCGGCCGTCGCCCACCTCAACCATCTGGTGATCTGGCTCCAGCTCACCGCGCTCGCCCCCGGATCGGCGGCCGCCACCTGCGCGTTGGCCAGCGCCCGCTACCTCATACGTGGGTGGCGCCAGAGCCGGCCCGTCGCGGAAACAGCCGCGACGAGCGCATAGGACGAACGGCCTACCGCGTCCGCGGGAGCGTCGGGTCGGGGCTCACCTGCACCAGCATCTTGCCGAAGTTGTCGCCGCGCAGCATCTCGGCGAACGCGGTCGGCAGGGTTTCGAGGCCCTGACGCAGGTCCTCGCGATACTTCACCTCGCCGGACGCCACGCTGGGCGCCACCTCGCGCAGGAAGGCGTCGTGGTGGTCCTTCACGTAGTCGCCGACGAAGAGGTCCTGCACGGTGACGCCGCGCGCGTCGAAGATCGGCTTGCCGCGGGCCATCAGCGCGGCGCGGGCGTCGACGCCGGGCGCGTCGCCGTAGTGGGCGATCAGGCCGCAGATGGTCATCCGGGCGCCGCGGTTGAACAGCGGCAGCACCGCGTCGAACACCGCCCCGCCGACGTTCTCGAAGTAGACGTCGACGCCGGCCGGGCAGGCGGCGCGCAGATCCTCGGCGAAGGTGGGGCTGAGGTGCGAGACGCAGGCGTCGAAGCGCAACTCCTCGGTCACGAACCGGCACTTGGCGTCCTTGCCGGCGATGCCGACCACCCGCGCCCCGCGCAGCCGGGCCAGCTGGCCGGCGATCTGGCCGACGCCGCCTGAGGCTGCGGAGACCACCGCGGTCTCGCCCGGCTTGGGATCGCCCATCAGGATCATGCCGGCGTAGGCGGTCAGGCCCAGCATGCCGAGCACCCCTACCGCCAGGGAGATGCGGCCCTGCGCCGGGTCGAGCTTGCGCGGGATCATGTAGGACGGCCGCGCGACGCCCTCGCCCATCAGGCCGTATTCGGCCCAGCCGTTGGTGTTGAAGACGAGGTCGCCGGCGGCGAAGCCGTCCATCCGGCTCTCGACCACCTGGGCGACGGTGCGCGCGTGGCATGGGGCGCCGGCCGGCTCTACGCCGCGCTTCTTGTAGCCCCACTGGTAGGGGTCGAGCGACACGTAGATCGTCCGCGTCAGCGCCTGACCGGCTTCCGGCGAGGGGATCGGCGCCTCGCGCAGCTCGAACGTATCGGCGTCGGGCCAGCCGCCGAGCGGCTTGCCCGAGAGGGTCCAGTAGCGGTTCATCGGCGTCTCCCGGAGGCTGCGGCGCGTCAGCCGTCGGACGCGGGTCCGTGCTGGCGCACGATCATCGACTGGCTGGCGGTCGCCATCAACTGGCCGTCCTCGGCGAAGAGGCGCATCGCGCCGTGGCCGAAGCCGGCGTGCACGGCGTGGATCGAGATGTCGCACAGCACCCACCCGGTCGCGACCAGGTTGACGATGCGCAGCGTGTTGTCGAGGCTGCTGCCGCCGCCGTTGACGCCGAGCGCATTGCCGACGCCGGACGGCACGTGGTCGGCGAAGATCGCCAGCATCGCCGCGTCGATGTCCTGCCCCAGCTTGGGCCGCATCCACATGATCAGCCGCCCGTCGGGACTTGGACCGGCGCCCTGCAGGTCGAAGCCCCAGTGCCCCTTCGCCACGCGCATCTCGATCTGGCCGTGCAGCCCGCCCTGGTCGCCGCGCCAGTGGTCGGCGATCCGGCAGTCCTGCGGCGGCGGCACATCCGGTCGCTCGACCCAGGTCTGCGAGACGTTGCTCGCCCGCGCGCCGAGGGCGGCGTTGACGGTGAAGATCTCCTTGTCGCCGACGTGGCCGATCACCCGCGCCTGGGTGGTGTTGCGGCCCTCGGCGGGGACCCAGACGTCGAGGTCCACCACGGAGGGCGGACGCGCGTAGGACAGGTATTGCGCCGTCGCCCATACCACCGGGCGCTGGCAGGTGCGCTCCATAGCCTGGATCGCAGCGGCCAGCCCGACTCCGCCGAACATGAACGTCCCGCCGGCGGGGCCGACGCACAAGCCGTCGTGCAGCGGCAGGTACCAGCGATGGGGATTGTGGGTGGCGGTCAGCGCCAGGAACGGGTTCGGCATGGCTGGGCCATACCAGCTTGCGCCAACCCTGCCAGCCGCGACCTTTCGCTTCAGCGGCGCCGGGGCTAGGATTTCCGACCCGGTCCGGGGGACGGGGCCGCCGATGTCCGACGTCTTCATCTCCTACGCGCGGTCCACCGCGAAACAGGCCCAGGCCGCCAGCGAGGGTCTGCGATCGCTCGGCTATAGTGTCTGGCTTGACGACGACCTGCCCTCGCACCGCACCTATTCCGACGTGATCGAGGAAGAGCTCGCCTCGGCCAGGGCGGTGCTGGTGATCTGGTCGGCCGAGGCCGTAAAGAGCCAGTGGGTGCGTTCCGAGGCCGATCGCGCCCGGGCCCAGGACAAGCTGGTGCAGCTTGCCGTCGATGGCGCGCGGTTGCCGATGCCGTTCGACCAGATCCAGTGCGCCAACCTGACGGACTGGACCGGCGACGTCGCCCATCCGGCCTGGAGCAGGGTGGTCGCCAGCATTGCCGACGTGATTGGCGCGGGCCCATCGGGCGCGCCCTCGGCGGCCCCCGCGCCGAGCCCTGCGCGCCGCCGCCGGCCTTGCCGGACAAGCCCTCGATCGCCGTGCTGCCGTTCAGCATTCTGAGCGGCGAGCCGGGGCAGGACTACCTGGCCGACGGCATCGTCGAGGCGATCACCGCGGCGCTGTCGCGGATCCGTTCGTTCTTCGTCATCGCCCGCAACTCCGCCTACGCCTACAAGGGCCAGGCGGCGAACGTGCGCGAGATCGGCCGCCAGCTCGGCGTCGCCTACGTGCTGCAGGGCAGCGTCCAGAAGGCCGGCGCAGCGGATCCGGATCAGCGTGCAGCTGGTCGAGACCGAGGGCGGGCGCCAATGTCTGGACCGGGCGCCACGACGGCGCGCTCGACGACGTCTTCGACCTGCAGGATCGTATCACCGAACAGGTGGCCGGCGCGCTGCAGCCGTCGATCCGCATCGCCGAGATCGAGCGCTCGCGCCGCAAGCGGCCGCAGGATCTGGGCGCGTACGACTACGCGATGACCGCCATGCCGCACGTCTGGGCGCTCGAGGAGGAAGAGAGCGCGAGGGCGCTCGAGCTGCTCGACAAGGCGCTGGCGATCGAACCGGACTATCCGCTGGCGCTGTCGCTCGCCGCATGGTGCCACGCGCAACGGTCGGTCTACACCTGGGCCACCGACATCGAGGCCAGCCAGGCGCTGGCGCTGAGGCTGGCGGAGCAGGCGGCGCAGCTCAGCGGCGACGATCCGCTGATCCTGGCGGTGCTCGGCGCGGTCCACACCTTCGTGCACAACCTCGGCACCGCGCGGGTGCTGCTGGAGCGGGCGGTGGCCATCGACCCCAACGCGGCCTGGGCCTGGAGCCGGCTCGGCTGGATCGAGGCCTACTCCGACCACTCCGAGGCCTCGATCGAGAAGTTCGAGCGCGCGCTGCGCTTAAGCCCGCTCGACCCGATGAACTTCAACAACTGGATCGGCATCGGCTCGGCCCACGAGATCGTCGAGGACTACGACGAGGCGGTCGCCTTCTACCGCCGCGGCCTGGCGGAGCGGCCGCACGCGCGCTGGCTCTGGCGCCACCTCGCCTGCGCGCTGTCGGGCGCCGGCCGGATGGACGAAGCGCACGAGGCCTATGCCGAGATGCTGCGCACCTACCCCGACCTGACCACCACCAAGTTCCGCCAGGCGATGGCGTTCTCGCCGGCGGTGCTGGACCGGATGGTCGCCAACCTCCGGCGGCTGGGCCTGCCGGACTGAGGCGGTCGGCCCGGCGCTAGGTAAGATATCGGACTCTACCCGAGGCTCCGATCTCAATGACTGAGCCGCCATTCACACCCAATTGCAGGTTTCTCAGGGCCGCGCCGCGATCCAGCGTGGGACCGAGCCAGCCGCCTTCGCACTCGACTCTCTGGCGCCTTTCGTGCCTAGGAAGGGGCTACAGGACTCTCGAAGAGGCTTGGCGAGACATGTACATCGTCAGCGAGAACACCGAGGCGGAGCTCGCGGCCCATCGGGCGATGACAGAGGTCGAAGTCGCGCTGGTGCGACTGGCCGCGAACATCCTGCGGGTGGCGCGAGGCGCCGGCAAGGGCGGCGAGATCGGCGACAACGCCGCCGCGTTCGTGGACGCGATGGAAAGGCATCGGGAGATCGCCGGTTTCACCCCGACCGCCGAGCTGGCGCCTATGCTGCGACGCTGGCGCGAGCCCTTGGCCAGGCTCCGCGGCGAGGAATACTGGCAGGCCCAAGCGGAGCTTCAGATGGTGCGGGGCGCACTCCAGGTTGTGGCCTCCAGCCTGCTGGAACAGCGGACCCAGGAAAGAGCCGGACAGCAGGAGCTGGCTGTCGGCATGAACACGATCGCCGGATTGCGGGAAGCCGAACGACGGCGTCTCGCGGCCGCGCGGCGAGCCCAACGGGCGAAGGCCAGGGCGAAGCCGAAGAAGGTCCGCGCGACGCGCGCGTCGACCCGCCGGTAGCCGGCCGCCAGGAACACACGCCGGTCAGCGTTCCCTCAGGACCGCGCCGCGATCCAGCCGGTGATCAGGTCGATCATCGCTTCCCGGTTCGCCTCGGAATCCTCGAAGTAATGCGCCCCTGGGATCAGCTCGAGGGTCTTGTCGGTCGAGGCCAGCGCCGCGTGGACGCCGTGCGCGTCGCTGGGGAAGACGCCCATGTCGCCGGTGCTCTGCACCACCAGCGCCGGCAGGTCGATCCGGGCCAGCTGTGGGCCGCCCTGGCAGTTCGAGGTCTCCAGGCTCCACATCGAGAGCCAGGTTCGCAGCGTGTTGGCGCGGCCGATGCCGGGGATACTTGTTCACGTCGGGCGGATAGCCACGGTAGCAGCCGGGGCAGGGGCGGTCGGACGGATCGATCGCCGGGTCCATGAACCGCAGGTCCGCCCAGGTGCGGTAGAGCGGGAACAGGATGTCCGGCACGCCGGCGGCGTTCACCCGCGCCAGCTCGGCCTTGGCCCAGTCGGTGATGCGCTGGTTGCGCGCCTTCTGGGCGGCGCGGTAGCGGGTGATGAACTCGGGGGAATAGGGCGGGCCGTTCGCGGGATTGAACGGATCGAGCGCCGGCGTCGGTCTTGGTCGGGTCGAACTCGTCGACGACCGAGGCGTCCATCCAGTCGGTCAGCACCTCGGGGCGGCCCTTGTGCGCGTTCAGCGAGACGTAGAGGTTCGCGCCCGGCAGGCTGGCCAGGGCGTCGGCCGCCGCGCCTTTCGCGCCGGTGGCGAGGGTCGGCAGCGCCGCCTCGGCCTGATAGGCGCCCATCAGCGAGCCGCCGCCGGAATTGCCGAGGATCACCACGCGCTCGACCCCGGCGCTCTCGCGCAGCCAGCGCACGCCGACGCCGATGTCGATCAGCGCGTGTTCGAGGATGAACTGGTCCTCAGCGCCGCGATAGCGCGTGTTCCAGCCCAGGAAGCCCAGCCCGCGCCGGGCGAAATAGGGCGCGCTGTAGTGCTCGGTGAAGTCGACGTTGTAGTGGGTGGCGATCAGCGCGGTCTTCGGCCGCTGGCCCTTCGGCGTCCAGTAGATCCCCTGGCAAGGGTGGCCGCCGGCCTGGATCCTGGGCGCGGTGGGCGAGACGCGCCCGATGAACTGGGCGTCGACGCCCGCTAGCAGATCGGCTTGGCTCACGACTGGTCTCCTCCCGGCGCGCTCTGGCGGCGCGCTCCGCCTTCGACCCTTCTAGGGCCTGGAGCCATCTTCGTCTAAACCCCGCGCGATGAAGTTTCTCGACCAGTGCAAGGTCTACATCCGCTCCGGCGACGGCGGCGGCGGCGCCGTGTCGTTCCGGCGCGAGAAGTTCATCCCGCGCGGCGGGCCGGACGGCGGCGACGGCGGGCGCGGCGGCGACGTCTGGATCGAGGCGGCCCCGGGCCTCAACACCCTGATCGACTACCGCTACCAGCAGCACTTCAAGGCCGGCACCGGCGGCCACGGCATGGGCCGCGACCGGCACGGGGCCAACGGCGCGGATATCGAGCTGCGCGTGCCGGTCGGCACCGAGGTGTTCGAGGCCGACCACGAGACGCTGATCGCCGACCTCGACAAAGTCGGCATGCGGGTGCGGCTGGCCGCCGGCGGCAACGGCGGCTTCGGCAACACCCGCTTCAAGGGCCCGGTCAACCGCGCGCCGTCCTACGCCAATCCCGGGCTGCCGGGCGAGGAGAAGGAGATCTGGCTCAGGCTGAAGCTGATCGCCGACGTCGGCCTGGTCGGGTTGCCCAACGCGGGCAAATCGACCTTCCTCGCCGCCGTCTCGGCCGCGACGCCAAAGATCGCCGACTATCCGTTCACCACCCTGACGCCGAACCTCGGCGTGGTGGACCTCTCGCCCAACGAACGCTTCGTGCTGGCCGACATCCCGGGTCTGATCGAGGGCGCGGCTGAAGGCGCGGGGCTGGGCGTGCGGTTCCTCGGCCACCTCGAGCGCTGCGCAGTGCTGATCCACCTGATCGACGCCACCTCGGAGGACGTCGCCGCCGACTGGCGCACCGTGCGCGGCGAGCTGGCGGCCTATGGCGGCGGCCTCGCCGAGAAGCCCGAGATCGTCGCCCTCTCCAAGATCGATGCGCTGGACGCGGATACCCGCGCCCAGAAGACCGCCGCAGCTCGGGACGGCGATCGGCCGCAAGCCGCGGCTGGTTTCGGCGGTCGCGGGCGAGGGCGTGACCGCGCTGCTGCGCGCCGCCTACGCCGAGGTGCGTGGCGAGCGCGCGCCCGAGCCAGAACCGTCCGAGACTGGCGGCTGGACGCCGTGACGGCCCTCGCCTCAGCGCGTTTCGTGGTGATCAAGGTCGGCACCGCCCTGGTGGTCGATCCGGATAGCGGCGCGGCCGACGCCGCGTGGCTGGCCGCGCTCGCCGCTGACCTCGGGCGACTGCAAGGCGCGCGGCCAGAAGCTGCTGATCGTCTCGTCCGGCGCGGTGGCGCTTGGCCGCGGGCGGCTCTCGCTGAAGCGCCGGTCGCTCACGCTGCCGGAGAAACAGGCCGCCGCCGCCGCCGGCCAGTCGCAGCTGATGCGGGCCTGGGAGGAGGCGTTGGGGCCGGTGGGCCTGACGGCGGCCCAGGTGCTGATGACGCCGGACGACACCGAGGTGCGCCGCCGCTACCTCAACGTCCGCGCCACGCTGGAGACGCTGCTGGAACTGGGCGCGACGCCGGTGGTGAACGAGAACGACACGGTGGCGACCGAGGAACTGCGCTACGGCGACAACGACCGCCTCGCCGCCCGCGTCGCGCAGATGGTCGGCGCCGACCTCCTGGTGCTGCTGTCCGACGTCGACGGCCTCTACACCGCCGATCCGCGCCGGGAGCCGGGCGCGCGGCACATCCCCCACGTCGAGGCGCTGACGCCCGAGATCGAGGCGATGGCCGGCGGCGCCAACGTCGGCGGCTCGGGCGGCATGGCGACCAAGCTGGCGGCAGTCAGGATCGCGGCCGCGGCCGGCTGTTCGACGTTGATCACCCTTGGCCGTCGCCCCTCGCCGCTGCGCGCGGTGGAGGACGGGGCGCCGGCGACGCTGTTCCAGGCCGCCGCGACCCCCGCCGCCGCCTACAAGGCCTGGATCGCCGGCTCGCTCCGGGCCCAGGGCGCACTGGTGATCGACGATGGCGCGGCCAAGGCGCTGCGGTCCGGCAAGAGCCTGCTGTCGGCCGGCGTGCGCGCCGTCGAGGGCCGGTTCGAGAAGGGCGACGCGGTGATCGTGCGCGACCTGGCCGGCGGTGAGGTGGGCCGCGGGCTCTCGCCGCTACGACGCCGCCGACGCCGCCCGCATCGTCGGCCTCAAGTCCGACGCGATCGAGCCGGTGCTGGGCTACTCCGCCGGCCCCCTGATCCACGCCGACGACCTGGCGCTGGCCGGATAAGCGCTCCCTATCCGCTCTCCCCCGCGAAAGCGGGGCCCAGGCTCTTTTTTTGTCCACGAACAACACGAAAAGCACGAACGGAATGGCGCACGTCCCCGAGGGCGCTGCCCGTCCAGCCGCGTTCGTGTTGTTCGTGTTGTTCGTGGACTCCTCTGAACCCCGGCGGCTGCTCAGGCGCTTCAGAAGACGCCTTGGTCCCCGCTTGCGCGGGGCGCAGCGGACCGGTCCGCTGGTTTGCGCACGGCCGAATTACCACTACTAAGGCTCAGTCTGAGCATAAGGACGGGCGTTCGATGTGGTTCGCGGGGCCGGCCCGGCGCGTGCCGGCGGCAGGTCGGCCGCGGGTGCTGCGGCTGGGGTTCGACCTGAAGAGGGGCATGCGGGTCGGCCTGTTCGGCGGCTCGTTCAACCCCGCGCACGAGGGCCACGCCCACGTCGCCGAGACGGCGCTGAGGCGGCTGCGGCTGGACCGGGTGATCTGGCTGGTTTCGCCGCAGAACCCGCTGAAGCCGACCCATGAGACGCAGGCGCTGACCCGGCGGATGTGGAACGCGCTGCGCTTCGCCCAGGGTCCGTCGATGATCGTCTCCGACGCGGAGACCAGGATCGGCTCGCGTTTACACCATCGACACGTTGCGGGTGCTGAAGGCGCGCTATCCCGGGGTGTGCTTCGTCTGGATCATGGGCGCCGACAGTCTGGCGACGTTCCACCGCTGGCGCGGCTGGACCCAGATCATGCGCGAGGCGCCCGTCGCCGTGGTCTCGCGCCCCTGGACCGCCCTGAAGAGCCGCACCTCGCCCGCCGCGCGCCGCTTCGCCTACGCAAGGCTCCCGGCCGCCGCGGCGCCGACTCTGGCCTGCCGCGCGCCGCCGGCCTGGGTCTATCTGACCGGTCCGCTCAACTTCACATCTTCGACAGCGCTGAGGCGCGCGCAGTCGCCGCGCCCGGCGGCGCGCCACAATACCCCCTGACCAAGGTCGCTCGTCCGTGCTATGTTTCCAAATTGCGAGAGACACCCACGGGAGCATCCCCTGAACCGCAATACCGCGCCGAGTGCGCACGAGGCCGCGCCGGAGCCCAAGGCTTCCGGTGACGTCGCCGAGGACGACCAGGGCGCCGCGCCGTCTTCCAGCGACATCCTCGAACGGCTTTTGCTCGATCGCCTGGACGACGAGAAGGCCCAGGACATCGTTTTCATCGACCTGAAGGACAAGAGTTCGGTGGCCGACGGCATGATCGTCGCGTCCGGCCGTTCGCACCGTCACGTCGGCGCGATGGCCGACCACCTGCTGCGGGCGCTGAAGGACTCGGGCACGGCAAGGCGCGGGTCGAGGGCCTGCCGCACTGCGACTGGGTGCTGATCGACGCCGGCGACGTGATCGTCCACCTGTTCCGCCCCGAAGTGCGGGCCTTCTACAACATCGAGAAGATCTGGTCGGTCGAGCCGCCGCGCCGCGCGGTCAACTGACGCCCTGCGCGTATCGCTGATCTGCGTCGGCAAGCTGGGCCGTCGCCCGAGGCCGCCCTGGCGCGCGACTATGCCGAACGCGCCACGGCCTCCGGCCGAGCCCTGGGCCTGTCCCCGATCGAGATCGTCGAGGTCGAGCCGCGCAAGCCGGGCAAGGCCGCCGAGGCCGAGGCGATCCTCGGCCGGCGCCGGCGACGCCCAGCTGATCGCCTGCGACGAGCGTGGCCGGGCGATGACCTCCCGCGACTTCGCCGCCCGCCTCGCCGCGCTGCGCGACGAGGGCGTGCGCCACCTGGCCTTCGCGATCGGCGGCGCCGACGGGCTGGACGCCGCCGTGGCCGCCGCGGCGACCAGACGTCTGTCGTTCGGGCCGCAGACCTGGCCGCACGCGCTGGCGCGGGTGATGCTGGCCGAGCAGGTCTACCGCGCCGTCACCATCCTGGCCGGCGCGCCCTACCATCGCGATTGAGCCGTTAACCACGGCGGGGCTATCGAGACGCGTGCGCCGCCGCCTTCCCACCGGCTTCCTGCTGGCCGCCTTGCTCTTCGCCGCCGCGCCGGCGCAGGCCGAGAGCCTGGAGCAGCGCCGCCGCGCGCTGCAGAGCGCTCACCGCCCAGGAGGACGCGCTGGCGGCCCGGCTGGGCGCCGACCGCAACGCCCTCGCGCGCCTGCTGGGCGCGCTGGCGCTGTTCAGCCGCGATCCGCCGCCGCCGCTGCTGGTCAGTCCGGCCGACGCCAAGGACGCGGTGCGAGCGATGATCCTGGCCAAGGCGATCGCGCCGCAGCTGGAGGCGCGGGCCCGGGCGCTGACCGCCGAGGCCGCGGCGCTTGACCGCATCCGCCGCCAGGCGGCGCAGGCCAGCGGCGACCTGTTCGCCGCCGAGAGCGCGATCGAGGACCGCCAGGGCCGTCTGGACGCCGTCGCCGCCGACGCCGCGCTGATGGCGCCGTCGCAGGCCCGCGCGGCGGCCAGCGGTCTCGACGCTGGCCGCCGCCGACGCCGGCTGATCGCGCCCGCCGACGGGGCGGCTCGCGGTGCGGTTCGGCGGGCGCCTTGGCAACGGGCTCACGGCGCGCGGCGTCGCCTGCCGAACCGGCGCCGGCGCGGCGGTCAGCGAGCCCGGCCGCGGCGGTGGTCGCCTATGCCGGTCCTTTGAACGGATGGGGACAAGTGGTCATCTTGCGCGCCGGCGGCGGATGCCACATGGTGCTGTCAGGATTGGGAAAGGTGACGGTGAACGTCGGTCAATCGGTCGCGGCCGCCACCCCGCTCGGCGCGATGCCGAGCGATGGACAAACGCCATCGGAGCTATATCTGGAAGTGCGGCTGCCGGCCGGCGCCGTCGATCCGGCCGAAGCTGATGCCGGCGAGGGGGCGAATGTTAACCCGGCCAGGCTCAGGCTGCGCCGCGTGGGAGTAGATTAAAGCCCGATGCGCAAGACCCTGTTGATCGCCGCTTCCGCCTTCGTGCTCGGCGCGGGCGCCATGGCCTACATCGGCCAGACCGCGCGGGCCACGGCCTCGCCCAAGGCCGACACCTACCACATGCTCGAGCTGTTCGGCGACGTGCTGGACCAGGTCGACCGTCAGTACGTCGCGCCGGTGGACGACAAGAAGCTGATCCAGTCGGCGATGGAGGGGATGCTCACCTCGCTCGACCCGCACTCCGACTACCTCACGCCGGAAGCCTACGTCGACCTGCAGGACCAGACCCGCGGCGAATACGGCGGCCTCGGGCTGGAGATCCAGAGCGAGGACGGCGCGGTCAAGGTGATCTCGCCGATCGACGGCACGCCGGCGGCCCAGGCCGGCATCAAGCCGGGCGACTTCATCCTGGCGGTCGACGGTCAGAACATCCTCGGCATGAGCGTCTCGGACGCGGTCAAGCAGATGCGCGGCAAGCCCGGCGAGTCGGTCACGCTGACCATCGGCCGGGAGAAGTCGGACCCGTTCGACGTCAAGCTGGTGCGCGAGATCATCCAGCCGAAGTCGGTGACGGCCAAGCTGGAAGGCGACTACGGCTACGTGCGACTCTCCGGCTTCAACGAGAAGGCCACCGACGAGACCGAGGCCGCGATCAAGGACCTGCAGACCAAGAACCCGCACATGAAGGGTCTGGTGCTGGACCTGCGCAACAATCCGGGCGGACTGCTCGACCAGGCGGTCGGCGTCGCCAGCCTGTTCCTCAACGGCGGCGAGGTGGTCTCCCAGCGCGGCCGCGACCCGCAGGACATCGAGCGCTACGACGCCAAAGGCCACGACGTGCTGAACGGCCTGCCGCTGGTGGTGCTGATCAACTCCGGCACCGCCTCGGCGTCCGAGATCGTCTCCGGCGCGCTGCAGGACCGCCACCGCGCCTCGATCATCGGCGTCACCAGCTTCGGCAAGGGCTCGGTGCAGACGGTGATTCCGCTGCGCGGCGGCCTCGACGGCGCGGTGAAGCTGACCACGGCGCGCTACTACACGCCCTCCGGCCGCTCGATCCAGAAGACCGGCATCGAGCCAGACCTCGAGGTCGCCGAGACCCGCGAGGAGGCGCAGCAGATCGCCAACGAGGCGTTCGAATTCACCGAGGCCAGCTTCCGCAACGCGCTGACCGCCGACGAAGGCAAGACCCGCCGCGGCGCCGCACCAGCCTGCCGAGGCCCCGCCGGCCGACTTCGACCAGAAGACCGGCGACTTCCAGCTCACCCGCGGCCTCGACGTGCTGAAGTACGGCTCGGTCGACGCGACGCCCAAGCTGGCCAAGCCGGCCGCCACCCTGGCCCAGGTCGCCGGCCGCATGGGTGCGTCCGCCAACGCCGCGGTTCCGGCCAAGCCCTGACGCCCTGATTCGCGTCCGCGACCGGATTCGGCGCCCGCGAGGCGGCCGAAGGCTGGCCTGCGCGCCGGTTGACGCAGAAAAAGCGCGACCAAGGCGCGTTTGGCCACTCTGTCGCGCGTCAACGGCCACGGTTTTTCAGCTTCATTAACCAACTAGGGCGAGGCTGTGGATGTCGTGACAGCCATCCGCACCAGCTTCGCCAAGCCCCGCCCCGCCCCGCAGCCGGCGGCCCCCTCCAGCAGTTCGAAGCTGCGGCTGGGACCGTTCGCCAATCCGGTCGTCGGGTCGGTTACCGCCGCGGCCTTCTTCGCCGCCTGCGCGGCCGCGCTGATCTCGCTCACCGGCAACCCGAAGGCGGGCGCGCCGGTCGTGCGGCTGTCGCTGGCCCACATCGCCGACACCAGCGCGCCGCCCGGCTGGCGCGAAGCGCTGCCCAGCGAGACCGCCGGCGAAGCGCCCTTTGGCGCGGCGACCGTGCAGCTATCCGATTCGGCGGTCGCCGAGTCCGGCCCGATCGCCAATGGCGGCGCGGCCATCATCACCATTTCCGGCGACACCCGGTTCGATGCAGCGCAGGCTTTCAGCGGCCCGGGTCTGCCGCAGGCGCCGATCGCGGGCCTGTTCGCGCAGGGTCCTGGCGGGATGCTGCCGGTCATCGCGCCTGACGGCCGCGCGCCGTTCCAGGCCTACGCCCGGCCCTACGCTGGCGACGGCAAGCCGAAGGTCGCGCTGATCATCGGCGGCCTCGGCCTCAACGCCAAGACCACGCGCGAGGCGATCTCCAACCTGCCGCCGGAAGTCACGCTCTCGTTCGTGCCCTATGCCGACGGCCTGCAGGGCTGGATCGACATGGCCAGGGCGGCCGGCCACGAGGTGCTGCTCGAAGCGCCGATGGAGCCGAAGGACTATCCCGACAACGATCCGGGCCCCTACACGCTGATGGCCGACGGCCAGCCGCAGGAAACCACTCAGCGCCTGCAATGGCTGCTGTCGCGCGCCACCGGCTACTTCGGCGTCACCAACTACCTCGGCTCCAAGTTCGTGGCGTCGCCTGCCGCGATGGGCGTGTTCGAGGGCGAGCTGAAGCAACGCGGCCTCGCCTTCATCGACGACGGCTCGGCCGCCCACGTTGGCGGCGGTCTGCCGCGCGCCTCCGCCGACCGCATCATCGACGACCAGCTCGACGGCGGCGCGATCGAAGCCCAGCTCGGCGCGCTGGAGACCCAGGCCCAGCGCAACGGCCAGGCGCTCGGCTCCGGCTTCGCCTATCCGGTCACGTTGCAGGAAGCGGCCCACTGGGCCTCGGGTCTCGCCGCCCGCGGTCTGCAGCTGGCGCCGGCTTCCGCGCTGGCCGCGCGGCGTTAGCGCCGTGGGCCATCTGGCGATCAGGGGCGGCGAGCCCCAGATGATGCCGATGGACCTTAGCCAGCTTCGTCCCAATGTCGGCATCGTCCTGATCGCGCCCACCGGCAAGGTCTGGCTTGGCCGCCGCGCCAACGCGCCGTCGCCGGCCAACTGGCAGTTTCCGCAGGGCGGCATCGACGTCGGCGAGGGTGATTTCGAAGCCGCGCTGCGCGAGCTGAAGGAAGAGACCGGGGTCAGCTCGGTGCGCCTGATGGGCCGCACTCGCGACTGGCTCGGCTACGAGTTCCCGCCCGAGCACCAGGGCTCCAAGATCGGCAAGGGCTGGCGCGGGCAAAAGCAGATCTGGTTCGCGCTGGCCTTCGTCGGCGACGACTCCGAGATCGACCTCAACGCCCACGGCGACGTCGAGTTCGACGCCTGGCGCTGGGCCGAGCTGGAAGAGGCGATCGCCGAGGTGATCGACTTCAAGCGCGAGGTCTATCGCCAGGTGATCGCGGCGTTCCGCCCGCTGGTGGAGCAGGTTCGCACCGCCGGCCTTTAGGCCCTTGCCGCGCCCCGCGGCCCCGGCCAAGGTCCGAGCGTGACTTCTGCACCGATCCTGATGATCCACGGCGGCTTTTGCGGCGGCTGGACGTTCGACGCTTTCGCCGAACCCTTCCGCGCCGCCGGCCACCATGTCGAAACGCCGGACCTGCCCGGCCATGCGGCCGATGCGCAGCGCGAGGCGGCGCTGGGCCTTTCCATGAACGACTACGCCGCGGCGGTGGCGGCGCGCGCCGCGGCGCTGGGCGTCCCCCCGGTGCTGATCGGCCATTCGATGGGCGGTCTCGTCAGCCTGCTGGCGGCGGCCCGCACCCCGGTCGCAGGGGTGATCCTGCTCGCGCCGTCAGCGCCCTGGGGCGTTGGCGGTTCGTCGATGGAGGAGGCGATCTCCGCCGTCAGCCTCTATGCGCTGGGGCCTTACTGGGCGCAGGCGATCGAGCCGGATTACCTGAGCTTCCGCCGCTACGGGGTGGATCGGCTGGAGCGCGCCGAGCGGCGGGCCGCGTTCGCCCGCATGCGCCCGGAGAGCGGTCGCGCGCTGTTCGAGACGCTGAACTGGTGGCTGGACCCGTTCATGACCACCATGATCCGGCCCGAAAAGATCGACGCGCCAGTGCTGGCCATCGCCGGCGGGCGCGACGTGATCCATCCGCCGCCCACGGTGCGGGAGACCGCCCGCAGGGCTGGCGCCGAGCTGAAGGTGATGCCCGAGATGAGCCACTGGCTGATCGGCGAGCCCGGCTGGCGCGAGGTGGCGGACATCTGCCTCGGCTGGGTGGCTCAGCAGGGAATGCTGGCCGCGGCGGAGTGACCGCCGGCGCGCCCCAACCCGTCAGCTCGGCAGCTTCAGCACGCCATAGATCATCTGCGAAGTGTCCTGGGTCCCTTTTGCGGGGGAGCCGTCGGGCTTGCGCATGGTGGTGAAGACCAGGCTCTGCTCCTGGCCGTTCCAGTCCAGCTGCCAGGAACGGGTGGTGTACTGGGTGTCGCCCTGCACGTTCTTGTCGTTGCGGTAGAGGCTCCAGCCGTGCTCCACCGCGGCCCAGTCGTTCAGCGCGATGATGATCGGCCGCCCCGGCGCTTCGGCGTCGGCCGGGTGCACCACGTCGACGTGGCACTGGTTCGGGTTTGAGCCGGGATCCTCCACCGTCAGCGTGAAGTCCTTTTGCTTCATCACCCAGTTGCGGTCGCCCTGTTTGCGCAGGCCGTAGGTCTTGACGAGCTGGGTGAAGTTGCCGCCGGTCGCGGCCGGAATGCAGACCTTCTGCAGCACGTCCAGCAGCGCGATCGCGGTCGGATCGGTCGGCGGGGGCGGCGGCGGGGGCGGCGGAGGCGGCGGGGGAGGCGGCGGCGGCGGAGGCGGCGTTTCCGCGGTCGGCGTAGTCCCGCCAGGCGGTGCGGCGGCAGGTGCGCTCGGCGCGGAAGGCGCGGTCGTCGTCGGCGCGGCCGGAGGCGGGGGCGTGGTCGCCGTTGGCGCCGCCGGCGTCATGGTTGTCGCCGTCGTCGCGGCCGGGGTGGTCGCCGCCGCTGTCGGGGCCGCTGTCGGGGCCGTCGGCGCGGACGTCGGCGCGGGAGGCGGCGGCGGCGCTGGCGTGGAGGTCGACGGCGCGGCCGGCGCGGTCTGGGGTGCGGGAGCCGTAGCGGGCTGGGCGAAGGCGTTGGCGCCGGCGGCCAGAGCCATCAGACTGACGAGCGCAAGGCGCATGGAGCAGCGTTTCCTCAAGTAGGCGGTAGGGCGGTCGGCAAACCTTCTAGCGAGGCTTTCGGGCGCCGGCCAAGCGGCTAAATGACTTCCTCGGCGTGCTCGGCCAGGATCGTGAGCCCGGCGGGGGTCACGTCTGCGAACCCGCCGCGCACTTCGTAGACCCGCACGTCGTCTCCGTCATAGGCCTTCACCCGTCCTTCTTTCAGAGTGGTCATGAACGGCGCATGACCGGCCAGGACGCCGAAATCGCCCTCGGAGCCCGGCGCATCGACCTGGTCGACCTCGCCGGAGAACAGCTCGCGCTCGGGCGAGACCAGCGAGAAGTGCAGCTTGTCGACCATCCTTAGGCTTCCGCCGCCATCTTCTCGGCCTTGGCCACCGCCTCCTCGATGGCGCCGACCATGCGGAAGGCGGTTTCCGGCAGGTGGTCGTATTCGCCGTCGCACATCGCCTTGAACGAGCGGATGGTGTCCTCCAGCGGCACGAACACGCCCGGCAGGTTGGTGAACGCCTCGGCCACGTGCAGCGGCTGCGACAGGAACTGGCTGATCTTGCGGGCGCGGGCCACCATCAGCTTGTCGTCTTCCGACAGCTCGTCCATGCCCAGGATGGCGATGATGTCCTTCAGCGCCTTGTACTGCTGCAGGATCTCCTGCACGCGGCGGGCGACGTTGTAGTGCTCCTCGCCGATCACCAGCGGGTCCAGGATCCGCGAGGTGGAATCCAGCGGGTCGACCGCCGGGAAGATGCCGAGCGCGGCGATGTCGCGGCTCAGCACCGTGGTGGCGTCCAGGTGGGCGATAGGCCGTGGCCGGCGCCGGGTCGGTGAGGTCGTCGGCGGGCACGAAGATCGCCTGCACCGAGGTGATCGAGCCCTTGTTGGTCGAGGTGATCCGCTCCTGCAGCTTGCCCATCTCGGTGGCCAGCGTCGGCTGGTAGCCCACCGCCGAAGGGATGCGGCCCAGCAGCGCCGACATTTCCGAGCCGGCCTGGGTGAAGCGGAAGATGTTGTCGATGAAGAGCAGCACGTCCTTGCCCTCTTCGTCGCGGAAGTACTCGGCCTGGGCAAGGCCCGGTCAGGGCGACGCGGGCGCGGGCGCCCGGCGGCTCGTTCATCTGGCCGTAGACCAGGCTGCAGCGCGAGCCCTCGGTCGAGCCGCCGTGCTCCTTCGGGTCGACGTTGACCTTGGACTCGATCATCTCGTGATAGAGGTCGTTGCCTTCGCGGGTGCGCTCGCCGACGCCGGCCAGCACCGAGTAGCCGCCGTAGGCCTTGGCGATGTTGTTGATCAGCTCCTGCATGGTCACGGTCTTGCCGACGCCGGCGCCGCCGAACAGGCCGATCTTGCCGCCCTTGGTGTAGGGGCACAGCAGGTCGATCACCTTGATGCCGGTGACCAGGATTTCGGCCGAGGTGGACTGCTCGGCGAAGGAGGGCGCCTGGCGGTGGATCGGGGCGCGCTTGGTGTGGACGATCGGGCCGGCCTCGTCCACCGGCTCGCCGATCACGTTCATGATCCGCCCGAGCGTGCCGGGTCCCACCGGCACCCGTGATCGGACCGCCGGTGTCGATCACCTCCTGGCCGCGGGTCAGGCCCTCGGTGGTGTCCATGGCGATGGTGCGCACGGTGTTCTCGCCCAGGTGCTGGGCGACTTCCAGCACCAGGCGGAACGGCTCGCCGGTGCTCTGGTCGGTGTTGATGGTCTCCAGCGCCGACAGGATCGGCGGCAGGTGGCCGTCGAACTCGACGTCGACGACGGCGCCGATGATCTGGGTGATCCGGCCCTTGGCGACGGCGGCGGAGAGGATGGCGGCGGGCTTCGGCTGTGTCGGCCATGGTGGCCATGGACTCGTCTTTCGTAAAGCGCCTCGGCGCCGGAGATGATCTCGATCAGCTCCTTGGTGATCTGCGCCTGGCGGGTTCGGCTGTATTGCAGGGTGAGGCCGGCGATCATGTCGCCGGCGTTGCGGGTGGCGTTGTCCATCGCCGCCATCTGGGAGGCGAAGAACCCGGCCTGGTTCTCCAGCATGGCCGAGAAGATCTGGACCGTCGATGTTGCGCGGCAGCAGCGTCGCCAGGATGGTCTCCTCGTCCGGCTCGTACTCGTAGGCCGCGCCCTTCAGGTCGATGGTCGGCGCGCGCCGGCGACCTGCGCCGGGATCAGCTGCTGGGCGGTCGGGATCTGGCTGACCACCGAGCGGAAGCGGCTGTAGAACAGGGTGACGACGTCGACCTCGCCCGGCCTCGAACCGCTCGGTGATCATGCGCCGCGACCTGCTGCGCGCGCTCCAGCGAGGGGCTGTCGCCGGCCTCGAGGCTGGCGACGTAGCGGTCGCCGTAGAGCCGGCGCAGCTGGTCGCGCGCCTTGCGGCCGATAGTCAGCACCGAAACCTGGCGGCCGGCCGCGATCGCATTGCCGATATGCTCGCGCGCGGCGCGGACGATCGACGAGTTGAAGCCGCCGGCGAGGCCGCGGTCGGCGGTGGCGACCACCACCAGCTCGCTTCTGCTGCGAGCCGGTGCCGACCAGCAGCGGCGGCGCGCCGGGGCCGGAGACCGCGGCGGCCAGGTTGGCGATCACCGCCGCCATGCGGCTGGCGTAGGGCCGGGCGTTCTGGGCGGCGTCCTGCGCCCGGCGCAGCTTGGCCGCCGCGACCATCTGCATGGCCTTGGTGATCTTCTGCGTGGATTTGACGCTCCCGATCCGGTTCCGCATGTCCTTGAGGCTGGCCACGGCGGCTGGCGTCCCTTAGGCGAAGGTGGCGGCGAAGGCTTCGAGCGCGGCCTTCAGCTGGCCCTCGAGCTCGTCGGTGAGCGCCTTCTGGGTGCGGATCGCCTCCAGCAGGTCGGCGTGCTGGCTGTGCAGGCGGCCCAGGAGCTCCGCCTCGAAGCGGCCGACGTCCGCCACCGGCACGCCGTCGAGGTAGCCGCGGGTGCCGGCGTAGATCACGCAGACCTGCTCCTCGACCTGCTGCGGCGAGTACTGGGGCTGCTTCAGGAGCTCGGTCAGCCGCTCGCCGCGGGCCAGCAGCCGCTGGGTGGCGGCGTCGAGGTCGGAGCCGAACTTGGCGAAGGCGGCCATCTCGCGGTACTGCGCCAGCTCGCTCTTCAGCGAGCCGGCGGCGGCCTTCATCGCGCGGATCTGCGCCGACGACCCACCCGGCTGACCGAGATGCCGACGTTCATCGCCGGGCGGATGCCCTGGTAGAACAGGTCGGTCTCCAGGAAGATCTGGCCGTCGGTGATCGAGATCACGTTGGTCGGGATGTAGGCGGAGACGTCGTTGGCCTGGGTCTCGATGATCGGCAGCGCGGTCAGCGAGCCGGCGCCGAAGTCGTCGTTCAGCTTCGCCGCCCGCTCCAAGCAGGCGCGAGTGCAGGTAGAACACGTCGCCCGGATAGGCTTCGCGGCCGGGCGGGCGGCGCAGCAGGAGCGACATCTGGCGATAGGCGACGGCCTGCTTGGAAAGGTCGTCGTAGATGATCAGGGCGTGCATGCCGTTGTCGCGGAACCACTCGCCCATGGCGCAGCCCGAGAACGGCGCCAGGAACTGCAGCGGCGCCGGCTCCGACGCGGTGGCGGAGACGACGATGGTGTAGTCGAGCGCGCCGCGCTCCTCGAGCGTCTTGACGATCTGCGCCACGGTCGAGCGCTTCTGGCCGATGGCGACGTAGATGCAGTAGAGCTTGGACTTCTCGTCGCCGGAGGCGTTGACCTGGCGCTGGTTCAGGATGGTGTCGATCGCCAGGGCGGTCTTGCCGGTCTGGCGGTCGCCGATGATCAGCTCGCGCTGGCCGCGGCCGATCGGCATCAGGCTGTCGACGATCTTCAGGCCGGTCTGCACCGGCTCGTGCACGCTCTTGCGCGGGATGATGCCGGGGGCCTTCACGTCGACGCGGCGGCGCTCGGCGATGTCGGTCAGCGGGCCCTTGCCGTCGATCGGCTCGCCGAGCGGATCGACCACGCGGCCCAGCAGGCCCTTGCCCACCGGCACGTCGACGATCTCGCCCAGGCGGCGCACCTCGTCGCCTTCCTTGATCGCGCGGTCCTCGCCGAAGATCACGATGCCGACGTTGTCGCGCTCGAGGTTCAGGGCCATGCCCTTGACCCCGGCGGAGGGGAACTCGACCATCTCGCCCGACTGCACCTTGTCGAGGCCGAAGACCCGGGCGATGCCGTCGCCCACCGACAGCACCTGGCCGACGTCGGAGACGTCGGCTTCCTCGCCGAAGTTGGCGATCTGCGATTTCAGGATGGCCGAGATCTCGGCGGCGCGGATGTCCATGGAAGTCTCTTACGCTCTCTTCAGGGCGAATTTCAGCGAATCGAGCCTCGACTTCAGCGAGGCGTCGTAGAGGCGCGAGCCCACGCGCACCTTCAGCCCGCCGAGGATGGCGGGATCGACGCGGGTTTCGATCTCGGGGTCCTTGCCGAGCGCGGTGCGCAGCGAGGCGGCGAGCGCCTTGGCCTGGGCGTCGGTCAGCGGCATGGCGGTGGTCACCTCGGCGGAGACCGCGCCGCGGTCGTCGGCGGCGAGCTTCTCGAACGAGGAGATCATCGCCGGAATGGCGCTGGCGCGGCGATTGGCCGCCACCAGGCCGAGGAATTTGCGGGTCGTGGGCGCGAACTGCGCAGCGTCCGCGATCGCGGCCAGGCAGCGGCCCTTGGTCTCGGCGTCGATGATCGCCGAAGCGATCACCGTGCGCAGGTCCGCGCTCTCGGCGCGCATCGCCTTGAGCGACTTGAGGTCTGCCTCGACGGCGCCCGCGTCGCCCTGGCTTTTGGCCAGTTCGAAGAGGGCCTGGGCGTATCTGACGCCCACGTCCGTCGCCTTGGAATCGTCCGCCACTAGATTGACCGTCCGTCGCCTGACAGCGTCGGATGCAGACACCCGCCTGAATCCGACTTAAAGGCTTGAAAGCGCTTGGAAAAGCACATGGCCGACGGGGTCGCCCGAGGACCCCCTCGCCCGAAGCCGCGCGCCTAGTAGCATGCGAATTTCAGCCCCGCAACCAAGCCGGAACCGGGCGAGCGAAGCGGTCGCAAACAAAGAGGGCGGCCCCCGGAGGGACCGCCCTAAGGAGGCGACTTGGAAGGGGTGGCGCGCGTCCGGGAGAGCGGGGGCGGTGCTCTCCGGCGACGGACGCGCGCCGTGCGGCTCGCCGGCAGGTCAGCGAGACGCGGTGGTGGTCTTGGCGGGGAGGCCAGCGTTGCAGCGCTCGAGCGAGGCCGGCTGCAGCGTCTTGTAGTCGTTCTTGAACTCCGCCACGGCGCCGAGGCGCTTGGCGACGTCGCGGCATTGCGACGCGCCGAACGATTGCTCGGGCGTATTGGCGGCGACGCAGGTCGAGCCTTCGCAGTCCCAGATCGCGCCGTTGACCAGGAACGAGGTCTTGGCGGCGACGGGTTGCTGCAGGGTCGCGGTGGTGCGGCCGTCGGCCAGGGCATGGGTGGCGAGCGAGAGGCTGACGCCCAGGCAGGCGAGCGCAATGACGAGCTTCATGGGAAGGCCCTCTGACAAGGAATTGGTTTGGGTGACGCTTGGATCGACTGACTGGTTTCGCGCCAGGCGCCGCAGCCGGGGAATGTCGCCGGCGTATCCCCACGCCAGCGCGACCACAGAACCTAACACTGCTTACTTAGCGGTGTTCAGATGCGGGCCGCAAGTGCGAAATCGTGAATAATTCTAAATGTTCGGCGATGCTTTTTGAGTGGGCGGCAACCTTGAAAAGCGGCTGCCGCCGCCTACAGCAACGCCCGCGCGGCCAGCGGTCCGGCGAGCCAATCGGGCGCGTAGGGCAAGCGGTCCTCGATCGCCCACAGCACCGACAGCACCCATTGGCTGAAGCACCAGCCGATCACCCGCGCGTAGGGATAGCCCAGCCGCGCGCAGATGCTCCGCGCCCGTCGCTCGATCACCGCCGTGTCGGCGCAGAGCGCGGGGTCGGCGATCGGGTTGCGCAGCATCGCGCCGGTCTCATAGGCCGGCTCGCCGAGGATCCCCTTCGGATCGATCGCCAGCCAGCCGCGCGCCTCATCGCGCACCACGTTGTAATGCTGCAGGTCACCGTGCAGCACGATCGGCGGGCCTTGCGTCTCGCACAACTGGTGGAACAGCCGCTCGCCCTCGTCGATCAGGGTGCTGTCCATGCCGAGCGCGCGGGCGGCGGGGCGATTGCGCGCGAAGCCCCGGCCCCAGTCGGCGACCGACCGGAAGCTGGCGCCCGCCGGCGCGGGGCGATTCAGGCTGGCCATGACCTCGCAGAGGATCGCCGTCGCGTCCTCGTCGCGTCCCGCCTGGACCATCGCCGAGAGATCATCGCCCGGCTGCGCCCGCTCGATCAGCACCGCGCCCGGCGCCTGCTCGATCAACCGCACGGCGCCCCTGCCGTCCCAGTGCGCCAGCACCTCGCCGGAGCGCCACTCGTCGCCGCCAGGCGGCAGCAGTTTCAGCACCAGCGATGCATCGCCCCGGCGCACGAACGCCACCTCGCCGGCGCCGGGGTAGGGCGAACGGCCGCCCGGAGGCGGCGGGGCGCGCTCGAACTCGAGATCCCAGCGCGCCAGCCAGGGGGCCAGCGCGTCCGTCATTGCGCGGCGAGGGTCTCGGCCTGGCGCAGGTCGACGCTGACCAGCTGCGAGACGCCGCGCTCGCGCATGGTCACGCCGTAAAGCCGGTCCATCCGCGACATGGTCAGCGGGTTGTGGGTGATGGCGATGAAGCGGGTCGAGGCGCGGCGGCGCATCTCGTCCAGCAGGTTGCAGAACCGCTCGACGTTGGCGTCGTCCAGCGGCGCGTCGACCTCGTCGAGCACGCAGATCGGCGCCGGGTTGGCGAGGAACACCGCGAAGATCAGCGCCGCGGCGGTCAGCGCCTGCTCGCCGCCGGAGAGCAGGCTCATCACCGCCAGCCGCTTGCCGGGCGGGCAGGCGTAGATCTCCAGTCCCGCCTCCAGCGGATCGTCGGACTCGACCAGCCGCAGCTCGGCCTGGCCGCCTTCGAACAGGGTGGTGAAGAGCGCGCGGAAGTGCCCGTCGATCACGCCGAACGCCGCCGTCAGCCGCTCGCGGCCCTCGGCGTTGAGCTCGGCGATGCCCTGGCGCAGCTTGCCGAGCGCCGCGGCGAGGTCGGCGCGTTCGGACTTCAGTGTCTGCAGCCGGTCGGAAAGTTCGCGCGCGTCCTCTTCGGCGCGCAGGTTCACCGGTCCCATCAGCTCGCGCTCGCGCTCCAGCGCGGCGAGCTGCGTCTCCATGCCGGCGGCGTCCGGCGGGCAGGGCGTTGGCCTCCTCGGCGAGCCGACGACCGAGCGCGTCAGGTTCGAGGTGGAGCTGCTCGCGGATCGCGTGGGCGGTCTCGGCGAAACGCTCTCGGGCCGCATCCAGCCGTTCGGTAAGGGTGGCGCGGCGCTCGCGCGCCTCGCCGGCGGCGGCTTCGGCCGCGCGCCAGGCGCGGTCGGCGTCGCCGCGCACCGCCTCGGCCATCGCCAGCGCGTCGGCCGACTTCGCCTTGCGAGCCTGGGCGACGCCCAGCTCGTCGAGCAGCGCCTGGCGGCGAGCCTCGAACGTCGACGGCAGGTCGCGCGCCTTGACGATCGCCGCCTCGGTCTTCTCGCGCTCGGCGCCAGAGCTCGGCCTGCCGCCGGCCGGCAAGTTCCGAGCGGCGTTTCCAGCCGTCGCGGTCCGCGACCACCGCTTCCAGCCGGCGCTGGCGGCCGTCGCGCTCGCGGCGCTCGACATCGAGCGCGGCCCGCGCGTCGGCCTCCGCCGCCCGCGCCTCCGCCGCGGCGGCGCGCGCCGCCGACAGCGCATGCTGGTCGCCGTCGTCCGGCGCCAACGCCGCGAACGCCGCCTCCGCCTCGGCAAGGTGCCCGGCGAGTTCAGCCCGCTCGGCCTCGAACCGGCCGATGGTCTCGTCCAGCGACTGGGCGCGGGCGTCGCGGCGGGCGCCGTCGCGGTTCAGCGCCTCCAGCTGTTCGCGCGCCCGCTGGCTGGCGATCTCGGCCTCGCGCGGCCTTGGCCTGGCGATGCGGACCGTCTGCTCGGCCTCGGCCACGCGTTTGGCGGCGGCGTCGGCGTCGCGGCGGGCTGCCTCGGCGGCGGGGGTCAGCGCCGCGATCCGGGCTTCGAGGTCCGTCAGGCGCGCGCGCTGCTTCAGCCGCGCTTCGGCCGGCCGGGGCGCGCCGGCCCGGGCGGTGAAGCCGTCCCAGCGCCAGAGGTCGCCAGCGCGCGACACCAGCCGTTGTCCGGGCTTCAGCGCGGGCGCCAGCCGCGGACCGTCGGCGGCCTCGACCAGGGCGACGTGGGCGAGCCGCGCGGCCAGCTCGGGCGGCGCGGCGACCAGCGGTCCGAGCGGCGTCGCGCCGGCCGGCCACTCGCAACTGGCCGTCTCCGCGCCGGCCCAGTAGGCTGGCGCCTTCGCATCCAGCGCGGCGGCGAGGTCGTCGCCGAGCGCCGCCGCCAGCGCGGCCTCGAGCCCGGCCTGCGGAGTCACGTCGTCCAGCGCCGGCTTGAACGCCCCTTTCTCGGCCCGCGCGGTCAGCGCCGCCAATCCCTGCGCTTCGGCTTTCAGCGCGGCCAGCTCGTCGGCCGCCTTGCGCGCCGCGCCCCGGGCCTGCAACTCGGCGGCCTGCGCGGCGGAACGATCGGCTTCGGCGCTTTCCAGCGCGGCCCGGGCCGCGGCCAGGGCGGTCTCCGCCGCGGCCAGCGCCTCCGCGGCCTCGGCGCGGCGCGGGTCCTCGGCCGGGCCGAGCGCGGCGCGGTCGAGTCGAGTCTGGTCCAGCGCCCGGGTGGTGCGCGCCAGCCGCGAGCGGGCTTCCTCGACGCGCGTCTCAGCGCCTTGGCGGGCGGCTTCGGCGGCGGCGATCCCGGCGGCCAGGCGCTCGACCTCGGCGTCGGCGGCGCGGCGCACAGAGTCTGCGGCCTCGGCTCTCGCGGCTAGCTCGGGCAGCCGTTCCGGCGCGGTCTCGATCTCGGTCTCGAGCTGGCGCGCCTCGGCTTCGAGCCGACCCAGCGCGCGACCGGCGTCTTCGACGATCTGGCCTTCGCGGCCGGCGTCGGCGATCAGGCGGGCGACCTCGGCCTTGAGCCGCGCCATCTCGGCTTCCAGACCTTCCAGCTCGCGGTCGAGCCGGTCCTTCTCGATCTCCAGCCGGTGCAGGATCGCCGCGGCCGTGGTCTCCTCGTCGCGCAACGGCCGGATCGCCGCCTCGGCCTCGACAGCGGCCGCGCTGGCGGCGGCGGCGGCTCTCGTCGCCTGCTCGGCCTCCGACCCGACGTGCAGCGCTTCGGCGTCGATCCGCGCCAGCGCATCGCGCGCCTCGGACCAGCGGGCGTGCAGCACCGCGCCCTGCAGCGCGCGGATCTGGGCGGCGAGTTTCTTGTAGCGTTCGGCTTGGCGCGCCTCGCGCTTCAGCCGGCCGAGCGTGGCGTCGAGTTCCCGCGCCAGGTCATCGAGCCGCTCCAGATTGCTCTCGGCGGCGCGGACCTTCAGCTCGGCTTCGTGCCGCCGGCTGTGCAGACCGGAGACACCGGCGGCTTCTTCCAGGATCAGGCGGCGGTTCTGCGGCTTGGCGGCGATCAGCTCCGAGATCTGGCCCTGGCGCACCAGCGCCGGCGAGTTGGCGCCGGTCGAGGCGTCGGCGAACAGCAGCTGCACGTCGCGGGCGCGCACCTCCTTGCCGTTGACGCGGTAGGTCGAGCCGGCGCCGCGGTCGATCCGGCGCACCACCTCCAGCACCGGATGCCGGCCCAGCGCGGCCGGCGCGCTGAAGTCGGCGTTGTCGATGGTGAGCATCACCTCGGCGTGGTTGCGGCCTGGCCGGCCGCCGGAGCCGGCGAAGATCACGTCGTCCATGCCGGAGCCGCGCATCGCCTTGGCCGAGTTGGCGCCCATCACCCAGCGCAGCGCTTCCAGCAGGTTCGACTTGCCGCAACCATTGGGGCCGACCACGCCGGTCAACCCCGGCTCGATCCGGAAATCGGTCGGATCGATGAAGGACTTGAACCCCGAGAGCCTCAGCCGCTGGAAATGCACCTGCGCGCTCCGCCTTAAGACCGGTGGCCGGGATGGAAGATCGCCGCGACCTGGGCCGTCGTCAGTTCCTCATAGCGCTTGCCGTTGACGAAGAAGGTCGGGGTGGAGTCGACCTTGTCCTTGTTGTGCTGGGCGACGCGGACGTTCAGCGCGTCCAGCCCCTTCTGGTCGTCGATGCAGGCCTCGTAGGCGGCCTCGGTCATGCCGGCGTCCTTGGCGATGTCACCCAGCACCGCGCCGGCGTTCGCGACCTTGCCCCACATCTGCGGCTGCCGCTGATAGATCTCGTCGACCACCTGGAAGTACTTCGCCGGCCCCGCGCAGCGGGCCAGCATGAAGCCGGCGGTGGCGATGGTCGGATCGCCGGTGATCAGTTCGCGCAGCACGAAGCGCATCCGGCCGGTGTCGATGTATTTCGCCTTCAGCGTCGGGAACACGTCGTGGCGCCAGTCCGCGCAGTGCGGGCAGCCGACGGAGGCGTATTCGATCACGGTCACCCTGGCCTTGGCGCTGCCCAGCGCCATGTCGCCGGGCTCGGGGTCCATCACCCCGGCCACGGCGGTGGAAGCGGCGAACAGGAGGGCCGCGGCGATGACGATCGGGCGGCCCAAGACCATCACTTCGCTGCGGCCTGGGCGTCGGCGATCGCCTTGTCCATCATGGTTGCGTCCTGATAGCCGACATACTGCTTGCCGTTGACGATGAAGGTCGGCGTCTGGCTGACCTTGAAGTCGTTGCCCGCCTTCTCGGCGCGATCATTGAACGCCTGCAGCGCCTTGTCGTCCTGGGTGCAGGCGTCGAACTGCGCCTCGGTCATGCCGTTCGACTGGGCGATCTTGACCAGCCGGTCGCGCTTGTCGGCGTTGCGGTCGGTCTCCAGCAACTCGGCTTCCTGGCGGAACACCGCGTCGACGATCTGGAAGTACTTGTCCTTGCCGGCGCAGCGGGCGAGCAGGAAGCCGGCGGCGGCGATCGGCGCGTCGCCGGTGTTGAACTCCTTCAGCACGTAGTGGACCTTGCCGGTGTCGACGTACTTGGCCTTGAAGGCCGGGAAGATGTCGCTGTTCCACTTGGCGCAGACCGGGCAGCCGAGCGAGGCGAACTCCAGCACCGTCACCTTGGCCGTCGGGCTGCCGAGGCTCATGTCGTCCGTGCCGGCGCCGCTGGTGTTCGCGGCGGGCTGACAGGCGGCGAGCCCCAGGCCAAGACAGATCAGGAGGGCGGCGATGGCGCGCATGGCGGTTCCTTGGTCCTAAGCGATCAAATAGAGCGCGATTCCGGGGGGCGTATGAAGGGGTGTTCGTCCCTCCCCTTCATGGGGAGGGTGGCCGAAGGCCGGGTGGGGATGTCTGCCGCGGTCGCATGTTCGGACTTTGGCGCTCGTATTTCAGACATCCCCACCCGGGCCGCTTCGCGGCCTGTCCCTCCCCACGAGGGGGAGGGAGGGTGTAGATCGCAGGACTTCGCGGCCAAGGCGCAACAGCGCGTCCTTCAGCGGTCCCTCCGGCGCCTCGGCGAGGCTGGCGGCGAGGTCCCGTTCGGCGGCGGCGTCGAGCGGCGCGCGGGTGCGGTGCTTCGGCGCCGACGTGGCCGGGCTCGGCGGCTTGCTGAGCGGTCCCTGCACGATCCGAAGCTTCGCCACCGCGCCGGGCCCGAGGTAGAGGTTCAGCCGGTCGAGGATCAGCGGCGCCTGGTGCTGCACCAGGGCGGCGACCGGGCCGGCCACCCTCAGTTCCAGCGTCGACCCGCCGGTGCGCGATCTGACCAGCTTCACCGGCTCGGTACGGCCCGCCAGCGCCTCGCCGACGATCTCCTTCCAGCGCGACTTCAGGTCATCGGGTCCGACCGCGCCGAACTTCTCCTCCAGCTTCTTCATCGCCGACGTCAGCCCGCGCGCGGCGTGGCGCGGCGGCCGGGGCGCCGGGCGCGGCCGGCGGGCGGCGAGGATCGCGAGGGCTTCGGCCGACGAGGGCAGCGAGCGGCGCATCGAGGCTCTATAGACCAGGTCATGGCGCCTGCGCAGACCCTCAGACGCGAACTTCTCGCCTGGTACGACGCCCATGCCCGCGACCTGCCGTGGCGGGTGCGGCCGGCGGACCGCGCGCGCGGCCGGCGCGCCGATCCGTACCGGGTCTGGCTCTCCGAGATCATGCTGCAGCAGACCACCGTGCCGCATGCCACCCCTTACTTCCTCGCCTTCACGCGCCGCTGGCCGACGGTGAACGCGCTCGCGGCGGCGGACGAAGGCGAGGTGATGGCCGCCTGGGCGGGGCTCGGCTACTACGCCAGAGCCCGCAACCTGATCGCCTGCGCTCGCTTGGTGGCGGATCAGCTGGGTGGCGTTTTTCCGGACACGGAGGAAGGCCTGCGCGCGCTGCCCGGCGTCGGCCCCTACACGGCGGCCGCCATCGCTGCGATCGCCTTCGACCGCCCCGCCAACGTCGTCGACGGCAACGTCGAGCGGGTGATGGCGCGCCTCTACGCGGTCGAGACGCCGCTGCCGGGGGCGAAGCCCGAGCTGAAGCGCCTGGCCGACGGCCCTCGTCACCGCCGAGCGTCCCGGCGACTGGGCCCAGGCGCTGATGGACCTGGGCGCGATGGTCTGCACGCCGTCATCGCCCGGCCTGCCCGATCTGCCCCGCCGCCGCCGACTGCCAGGCCCGCCGGGCCGGCGCGCCGGAGAGCTACCCGCGCCGCGACGCCAAGCCCGACCGCCCGCAGCGATACGGCGCCGCCTACGTCCTCACCTCCGGCGACCGCGTCGCCCTGGTCCGCCGCCCGGCCAAGGGCCTGCTCGGCGGCATGCTGGGCCTGCCGACGTCCGACTGGCGCGCCGCGCCCTGGTCCGACGCCGAAGCCCTCGCCGCCGCACCCGTCATCGCCGCCTGGAGACCCGCCGGCGAGATCCGCCACGTCTTCACCCACTTCGCGCTGGCTCTGCGCGTGTTCCGCGCCGAAGGCGCGTGGGAGGGCGCGACCTGGACGCCGCGCCGCGATCTTGAAGCGATGCCGAGCGTGTTCCTGAAGGCGGCGCGGGAGGCCCTGGGCGCTTGAGCCTCCCCGGCGGACTCACCCTTCGAGGAAGGCCAGCGCCTGTTCGATGTTCGCCGAGAGGTCGTCGACCGCATCCAGCACGAGTTTGGGTCCTCCGAGGGCGACGTAGCGGAGCCGACTGGTTGCAACGTCCTCCCAAGGGAGCTCGTACCAGGCGGGAATACCGCGTTCGCGGCCCCGCACACGCGCCTCGTGCACCCGCGCGTCCGAGCAGATGCATTCGACCAGATGGAAGCGCGCGCCGTGAGCCGTGGCAAGCGCCCGCCAGGCCGCGAGTGGCTGTTCGCGCGCGACGAGATCGAGGACGCAGGAGCCGCCGCGGCTGAGCTGTTGCTGCGCAACGCGCGAAAGCAGCGACCATCCGATCTCGCGTTGCCGCTCCAGCGGTTGTTCGACGACCGTCCAGAGATCAGGGAAGGCCCGCAAACCTGACATCAGCCAGTCGAAGCTGGCGACGGTTCCGCCGAGGTGTGATGCGATCGCGTTGGCGAGAGTTGACTTGCCCGCGCCGGGCGGACCGCTCACGACAACCAGCCGGACGGTGGGCGCGAAGGCCACCCGCGCCCCTAACCCACCATCTCCGCCCGCATCTTGGCGCGCAGTACGTCGATCGGAGTCAGGCCCTTGTCGGTGCGGATGTGCCAGTAGGTCCAGCCGTTGCAGGCGGGGGCGGACTGGACCATCGCGCCGACCTTGTGGATCGAACCGGTGAGGTCGCCGATGGCCAGCGATCCGTCAGCGCGCACCTTCGCCCGATGCTTGCCTTTCGGGCAGAACACCTCGTCGCCCGGATTGAGGTAGCCGGCCTCGACGATCTGGCCGAACGGCACCCGCGGCTCGTCCTTCTTGGAGCCGGTGACCTCGAGGTCGGACGGCGCGGTCGGGACCACCTGCTCGATCCGGCTGCGCGCCAGCGAGACGTAGCCGGGGTTCTGTTCGATGCCGATGAAACGCCGGCCGAGCCTTTTCGCCACCGAGCCGGTGGTGCCGACGCCGAAGAACGGGTCGAGGATCACGTCGCCCGGCTTGGACGTCGCCAGGATCACCCGGTGCAGCAGCGCCTCGGGCTTCTGGGTCGGATGGGCCTTGGCGCCGGTCTGGTCCTTGATCCGCTCCTCGCCGGTGGCGAGCGGCAGGGTCCAGTCCGAGCGCATCTGCAGCTCGTCGTTGGCGAGCTTCATGGCGTCGTAGTTGAAGGTGTAGCGCCGCGCGCCGCGGCTCTTGGCGGCCCAGACCAGCGTCTCGTGCGCGTTGGTGAACCGGGTGCCCTTGAAATTCGGCATCGGGTTTGACTTGCGCCAGACCACGTCGTTGAGGATCCAGAACCCCAGGTCCTGCAGCGCCGCGCCGACGCGGAAGATGTTGTGGTAGCTGCCGATCACCCAGAGCGCGCCGTCGTCCTTCAGCACGCGCCGCGCGGCCGCCAGCCATTCGCGGGTGAACCTGTCGTAGGCCGCGAACGAGGCGAACTGGTCCCAGTCGTCGTCGACCGCGTCGACCTTGGAATTGTCGGGGCGCAAAAGCTCGCCGCCGAGCTGCAGATTATAGGGCGGATCTGCGAACACCAGGTCGACCGACTTCTCGGGCAGCTTGCCCATCTCGGCGACGCACTCGCCGAGAATGATGCGGCCGGTCTCGTCGGATTTCCTGGAGGCCATGCCTTCACTCTCTAGCGGGACGACCAGAGATCGCGAAATGCGGTTAAGGGGCGCTTAAGACTCCACGCCCTTCTCCCCTTGCGGGAGAAGGTGTCGGCGCAGCCGACGGATGAGGGGTGTCCGCGCCGACCTCTGAAGCGCCGTCGGCCAAGCTCTCGGCGATACCCCTCATCCGACCCGCTCCGCGGGCCACCTTCTCCCGCAAGGGGAGAAGGAAGACTAGAGCCAGCTCACGCTCGCGCCGTGGGCGTGGACGTCGGCGAGTTTGCGGTCTTCGCCGCCGGGCCAGAGGGTGAGGCGCAGTTCGATCGGGAACGCGGCCTCCGCGATCGGCTCCATCCGCAGCCACGCCAGCGGCGCGGCCGGCGTGGCGGCGGCGCCGTGGATCGCCAGCGCGGCGCGCAGGGCGGCCTTGGTCTCGGCCGGCAGGTACTGCCAGAAGATCGAGTGGAAGACGACGGTGGCGACGCCGTCCCGCGGCGCGGCGCGGGCCAGCGTCCAGTCGGCGGCGTCGGCGGCCTCGACCCGGGTTCCGGCCGCCAGCGCCATGCCGACGGCGGCGTCGAAGCGCTCGATCCGCTCGGTCTGGTCGGGCCAGAGGTAGGCCTTCAGCCGGCGGCGCTGCGCCGGGTCGGTCAGATCGACCGGCTTGCGGTCGCAGGCGGCTGTCGCGGCGATCTCGACGGGCGCTTCCCAGGGCGCGGCGGGGCCGCTCCAGGCGGCGCCCAGACGCACCGTCGACGCGGGATCGCCCCAGCGTCCGGCCTCGCCGTAGTCGTAGGCGTAGCGGTTCCAGAGCTGGTTGAGCCCGGCGCTGGCGGCCAGCTCCAGGCAGGCGAGCGGCAGGCCGGTCTCGGCGGCGACGGTCAGGAAGCCCGGCAGCAGGCAGGCCGAGCGGCGCACCTCGTTGGTCTGCGGCTCGTGCGCCATGAAGGCCGCGAACCGGCCGGGGTCGCGCTCGATGGCGGCCCGCGCGGCGTCCCAGGCCGCGTCGGCGTCGCTGGCGGGCGGGAAGGCCGCCGCGAGCGCCAGGTCGTCGCCGCTGAGCGCCAGGTCGTGCAGTGCGCCGAGGAATCGCAGCGACACTGCCGCGCCCATCAGCTCTTCGTAGGTCAGGCCCGTCCCAGGGCGCGAACAGCGGCTGGAGCTCGGCGACGTCCGCCGCCACCCGCGCGGCCAGGGCGGCGTAGAAGGTCGAGCCGAACTGGGCGCAGATCTGCGCCTGGGTGCGGAACATGCGGGCGATGGGGTCGTCGGCCATGGCGGCGATCCGCCCCAGGGCCGGGCCTGGGGTCAAGCTTGATTGATCAGGTCAATCCGCGCCGAACGCCAGCTCGCCCTGCATCGCGTCGTCCCAGGCCAGCATCGGGTCCTTGCCCATCAGCGCCAGCCTGACCGGTCCCCAGCTCATGCGATGGATCGGGCAGGGGCCGAGCCGCAGCAGCGCCTCGGCGTGGACCTGGGCCCGGTAGCCCTTGTGGCCGGAAAAGCCGTAGCCGGGATAGGTCTCGTCCATCTGCGCCATCAACCGGTCGCGCGCGGTCTTGGCCAGGATCGAGGCGGCGGCGATCGAGGCGGAGATCGCATCGCCGCCGACAACGGTCTGCACCTGGCAGGGCAGGTCGAAGCGGTAGTTGCCGTCGACCAGCGCATGCAGCGGGGCCGTTCCCATCGCTTCGACCGCCCGGCGCATGGCCAGGCCGGTGGCCTGCAGGATGTTGAGCTGGGCGATCTCCTCGACCGAGGCGAAGCCGACGCCCCAGGCGACGGCCTTGTCCTTGATCTCGATCTCCAGCGCCGCGCGCTTGAGCGCCGACAGCTTCTTCGAGTCGTCGACGCCCTTGGGAATGCGACGGGGCTTGAGGATCACCGCCGCAGCGCAGACCGGACCGGCCCAGGGTCCGCGTCCCGCTTCGTCGACGCCGCAGACCGGCGTTGGGCAGGCCTTCTCGAGCCGCATCGTCGGCATCAGCGCGGCCTCGCCAGCTTCGCGACGTCCGCATGGCGCGAACAGGTGACCACGTGGTCGTTGACCATCCCGACCGCCTGCATGAACGCATAGACGATCACCGGGCCGCAGAACTTGAAGCCCTTGGCCTTCAGCGCCTTGGCCATCTCGGCGGCTTCGGGCGTCTGCGCCGGCACTTCGCCGATGCCGCTCCAGCGATTCTGGATCGGCTCGCCGCCGACGAAGTCCCAGAGGAACTGGGTGAAGTCCTCGCCGGCCTCGCGCATGTCGAGGAAGATCCTCGCGCCGGCGATCGCCGCGTCGATCTTGGCGTTCGAGCGGACGATGCCGGCGTCGGCCATCAGCCGCGCGCGGTCCTGCTCGCCGTAACGGGCGACGATCTCGGGGTCGAAGTTGGCGAACGCGGCGCGGAACGCTTCGCGCTTCTTCAGGATGGTGATCCAGGCCAGGCCCGCCTGAAACCCGTCGAGCACCAGCTTTTCCCAAAGCGCGCGCGGGTCGTACTCGGGCACGCCCCACTCCTCGTCGTGGTAGGCGACGTAGATCGGCTCCTTGGGATTGGCCCAGGCGCAGCGACCGTCGGTGTCGAAGGTGGCGATGCCCAAGCGCGGCTCCTCTGCGCGAGGAGTGCCGAAGAATCATCGGCGGAGCAACGCGCTCCTGTCAGGATGCGACGATTGCCGCTCCTAACCCTCGGTCACAGCCGGGCGTCAGTCCCGGCTGCCCAGGAACACCAGCCCTGCCTTGGCCGCGCCGAGCGCGGCCATTCAGAGGTCAACGCGCATGGGTCGCCGGGACAAGGCCCGGCGATGACCGTTTAGGGGGGTGTCGGGAACCAGGCGGGCGTCTCTACCGCACAGGTCCGCCCGTCCGCGGTCAGCTCGGCGCCGGCGATGCGGTCGAGCCGGACCAGGGCCATGGCGCGGCCGTCCACGCCCGACAGCACTTCGCCCGCGCGCAGCTTGCCGGCCAGGATCTCCGCGCCGGGCGCCGGCGCATCGCCCGTCGAACGTGATCGGCAGCATGCGGCTCTTGATCGCGCCACGGCGCTTCATCCGCGAGGTGGTCTCCTGGCCGACGAAGCAGCCCTTCTTGAAGTCGATCCCGTTCAGCAGGTCGAAGTCGGCCTCGAGCGGATAGCTCTCGTCCTCGCCCCAGTCGGCCGGGGCCGGAACGCCGAGCGCCAGACGGTGGCGGTCGTAGTCGGGCTCGGCCGCATCCGTGGCGCTCGCGACGCCGTAGCCGCGCCAGCCCAGCGCGGCCAGGCGCGGATCGGCGATCCAGCCGACTCCCGCCGGCGGCGCGCCCCACGCGGCGAACACCGGCGTCTCGTCCGCCGCGATCGTCACCTTGGCGCGCAGGCGATAGATCGTCAGCCGCTGGATCAGCGCCGCGCGCCGCTCGGCGGCGCAGTCGAGCCAGCAGCCGTCTTCCCGGCCGACGATGAAGAGGTCGTAGAGCAGCCGGCCTTGCGGCGTCAGCAGGGCGCCGAAGCGGAGTTCGCCGGGCCGCAGCGTCTCGACGTCCTGGGTGAGGAGGCCCTGCAGAAAGCCGCGCCAGTCGTCGCCGCCGACGGCGATCAGGGCGCGACTTTGCAGTTGGGCGATGCAGGCCTTTGCGGACATGGCGACAATGTGGAGGCTTGGCCGCTGGAGCGCCAGTCAAAGGGCGCCTATACAGGACCGCAATGGCCGCCAAGTCCTTCCCCGTCCTGTTCGTCGCCCCCGAGGGGGTCAGCGAGGCGGTGCTGGCGTCGGGGCTGTTGAAGAAGCTGCACGACGAAGCGCCCAATCCGCGCTTCACCATCATCGCCACCCGCCAGGTCGCGCCGCTTTTCGCCGACATGCCCAAGGTGGAGCGGATCGTGGTCACCGAGCGCAAGGCGTCCGGCCGGCGCTGGTTCGGCATCATGGGGCCGATGCGCGCGCAGCGCTGGGCGCTGGTGGTCGACATGCCGTCGGGCGTGATCACCGGGCGGCTCCGGCCCAAGGGCAAGGCGCTGCGCCGCGGTCCCGACGAGCCGGCGCACAAGCTGATCGAGGCCGCGCGGCTGATGCGGCTCGAGGAAGACCCGCCCGCGCCCTACCTGTTCGTCAGCGAGGAGACCGAGGCCAAGGCCGCGCGGCTGGCCGCCGGCGATGCGCCGATCCTGGCCATCGCCCCCACCGCCGACTGGGTCGGCAAGGCCTGGCCGATCGAGCGGTTCGCCGAAGTGGCGCGCCGGCTGCTGGCGCCGGGCGCGCCGTTGGCGGGCGGCCGGCTGATGATGCTGGGCGACCGCCGCGACGCCCATGAGGTCGAACCGGTCAAGGCGACGGCGCCCAGAGACCTGGTGATCGACCTGGTCGGCAAGGGCGATCTCCTCACCGCGTTCGCGGCGCTGCAGCGCGTGCGTCTGTTCATCGGCAACGACAACGGATTCACTCAGCTGGCGGCCGCCGCCGGCGCGCCGACCCTGGCGCTGTTCGGCCCCTCGGACGACCGCATCTGGCGGCCCTGGGGCGAGAAGGTGCGGGTGGTGCGCGGCGCGCGGACGCTGGAGGAGCTGCGGCAGGTCGACTCCGACCCTCAGCGCCCAGGTCCGCCACATGATCGACCTTTCCGCCGAAAGCGTGCTCTCCGCCGCCGAGGCCCTGCTCGAAGAGACCCGGCCCGAGCCTGCCGGCGCCTGACGCCATGGCTGAAACCTTCGATCTGATCGTGCGCGGCGGCGAGGTGGTCGAACCACGCCGGGCGCGGGCGCGCCGACGTCGGCGTGCGCGCCGGCCGGATCGCCGCGATCGGCGACCTGGCGCAGGCGTCGGCCGGCGAGACGTTCGACGCCGCCGGCCTCACCGTGCTGCCGGGCGTGATCGACACCCAGGTGCATTTCCGCGAGCCGGGCATGGACTGGAAGGAAGACCTGGAGACCGGCTCGCGCGCGGCGGTGCTGGGCGGCGTCACCGCCGTGTTCGAGATGCCCAACACCGACCCGACCACGTCGACCCGCGAGGCGCTGGAGGACAAGCTGGCGCGCGCCAGGGGCCGCATGCACTGCGACCACGCCTTCTACGTCGGCGGCACGCACGAGAACGCCGCCTACCTGGGCGAGCTGGAAGCGACGCCGGGCTGCTGCGGGGTGAAGGTGTTCATGGGCGCGTCCACCGGCACGCTGCTGGTCGACGACGACGCGGGTGTCGAGGCGGTGCTGCGCGCAGTGCGCCGCCGCGCGGCCTTCCACTCCGAGGACGAAGCGCGGCTGAGCCGAGCGCACGGCCGCTGGCGCGAGACGGCGACTGGACCAGCCATCCGGAGGTGCGCGACGTCGAGACCGCGCTGCGCTCGACCCGGCGGCTGATCGCCATCGCCGAGCGGCTCGGCAAGCGCGTGCACGTGCTGCACACGACCACCGCCGAGGAGATCGACTTTCTCGCCCACCACAAGGACGTCGCCACCTGCGAGGTGACGCCGCAGCACCTGACCCTGGCCGCGCCGGAGGCCTACGAGCGGCTGAAGGGCCTGGCGCAGATGAACCCGCCGATCCGCGGCGCCGAGCACCGCGAGGGGCTCTGGCGCGGGATCGCGAACGGGCGTGGTCGACGTGATCGGCACCGACCACGCGCCGCACACCCTGGAGGAGAAGGCCAGGCCCTATCCGGCCTCGCCGTCCGGCATGCCCGGCGTGCAGACCCTGGTGGCGGTGATGCTGACCCACGTCGCCGAGGGCCGGCTGACGCTGGAGCGGTTCGTCGACCTGACCAGCGCCGGCGCCCAGCGCATCTTCGGCCTCGCCGGCAAGGGCCGCCTGGCGGTCGGCTGGGACGCGGACCTGACCATCGTCGACCTGAAGGCGCGCCGGACCATCCGCCACGCCGACATGGCCACCCGCGTCGGCTGGACCCCGTTCGACGGCATGGAAGCCAAGGGCTGGCCGATGGCGACCATCATCCGCGGCCAGCTGGTGATGCGCGACGGCGAGCTCGCGGCGCCCAGCCGCGGGGCGCCGATCCGATTCCTGGAAAACCTGGGGGGCATGCCATGAACGGCGCCGACGCTCTGATCGAGACCTTCATCGACAACGATCTCGTCGCCTGCTTCGCCAATCCGGGCACCAGCGAGATGCAGTTCGTCAGCGCGCTGGACCGGCAGCCGAAGATGCGGCCGGTGCTGTGCCTGTTCGAGGGCGTCGCCACCGGCGCGGCCGACGGCTACGGCCGCATCGCCGGCAAGCCCGCCTGCACGCTGCTGCACCTGGGCCCCGGCTACGGCAACGGCCTGGCCAACCTGCACAACGCCCGGCGCGCCTTCACGCCGATCGTCAACGTGATCGGCGACCACGCCACCTATCACCGCCAGTACGACGCCCCGCTCGGCTCCGACATCGCCGCCATCGCCGGGGCCAACTCGGTCTGGGTGAAGTCGGCGGAGCGGCCGGACGAGGTCGGCGCGCTGGCGGCCGAGGCGATCGCCGCCAGCTACGGGCCGCCCGGCGGCTCGGCCAGCCTGATCCTGCCGGCCGACTGCGCCTGGTCGCCGGCCAACGCCACCGGGCCGAAGGCGGTGCGGCGGGCCAAGGCGGCGGCGCCGGGCGCGACCATCGACGAAGCGGCGCGCAAGCTCGAGGGCCGCGGCCAAGCCGGTGATCCTGCTCGGCACCACCGCCTGCGGCGAGGCGGCGCTGGCGGCCGCCGGACGGCTGGCGGCGGCGGGGATCCGGGTGCTGACCGACGGCTTCATCGCCCGCCTGCCGCGCGGCGTCGGCCGCTTCGCGCCAGACCGGATGATGTACTTCGGCGAGATGGCGATCAGCGACCTGGCCGGCGTCGACCTGATGGTGATGGTCGAGACCCGCCCGCCGGTGGCCTTCTTCGCCTATCCCGAAAAGCCCAGCGTGCTGGTGCCCGAGGGGTGCGAGACCTTTGCCCTGGCCAGCCGCGAGGAGGACGGCGCGGCTTGGCGCTCGTGGCCCTCGCCGATGCGCTCGGCGCGCCGCGGCAAGCCGAAGGTCCAGCCGCTGAGCCTGCCCGACGGCGCGCCGAGCGGCCCGCTGACGCCCGCCGCCGTCGGCGTCTCGGTCGCCCGCCATCTGCCGGAAGGCGCGATCGTCTCGGACGACTCGGTCACCTCCGGCCAGTCGATCATCAACGCCACCCGCTCCGGCCGCCCGCACGACTGGCTGGGCCTGACCGGCGGGGCGATCGGCCAGGGCATCCCGGTGGCGGTCGGGGCGGCGGTGGCCGCGCCGGGGCGCAAGGTCGTCTCGCTCAACGGCGACGGGGCGGCGATGTACACGGCCCAGGGGATGTGGACGCTGGCGCGCGAGAAGCTGGACGTCACCGTCGTCGTCTTCGCCAACCACACCTACCGCATCCTCGGCATCGAGCTGGGTCGCACTGGCGCGGGCGCGCCGGGCCCCGCCGCCGGCAGCCTGCTCAGCCTCGGCGATCCGCCGATCGACTGGGTCAGTTACGCCAAGGGCATGGGCCTCCCGGGGATCCGCTGCGAGACGGCCGAAGCGTTCGACGCCGCGTTCGCGCGGGCGATGGCCGAGCCTGGTCCGCGGCTGATCGAAGCGGTGGTGCCGTAAGACGCCCACCCCTTTCGCGGGGTCCACCGCCCTCTCTGTCCGAACGGAACGCGGCCTCCCTTCCCCCTTGCGGGGAAGGGTCGGGGATGGGGGTGTCATCTCGGCGCAGGTCGGATTTGGCGTCTTTCAGGCCCCAGCGTCCGAAATCCAGTTCGCACCCCCACCCCCGGCCCCTCCCCGCAAGGGGGAGGGGAGCATTAGGCGTCAGTGCTTCTGGTTCTGCGGCATCTGGCAGCCGCCGGCGATGTCGCGCGCGGCGGAGCAGCCGATGGCTTCCTTCGGCGGCGGCGGCGTGCCCGGCGAATAGGCGATCATGAAGCCGGGGTTGCCGTCGGCGCACGACGACTTCGACGTAGGCCACGTTTTCGGTCGTCTTGCCGACGAAGCGCGAGCCGGAGACCGACGCAGGACGACTTGCCGAGCTTGTTGAGGTCGGCGGTCAGGCTAGGGCTGGCCGCGTCCGGCTTGGTGAAGCTGCAGCGGTAGCCGGCGATTTCGGAGTGGGCGCAGTCGTAGATCTGCGCCTTCTCGGTCGTGCTGGCCGGGAAGATCGCCACCGCGCCGTCGGGACGGTTGGAGCAGGCCAGTTCGACCACTTCGTGGCCCGGGAGGTTCACGTTGAACGGCGCGTAGCGCGAGACGTCGCAGGCGTAGCCGGCGTTGTGCGCCAGCTTCGAGTAGAGGCCCGCCTGCTCGGTCTCGGCCTGGCGGGCGTTGGTCAGGGTGCAGCCGCCGCCGATGTTGTCGGCCACCGCGCAGTCGATCGCCGGCTTCACGTCGCCGTTGCCGGCCTGCTCGATCATGTAGCCCTTGCCGTCCGCGCAGGCGACTTCGAAGAAGCTCGACGCCGTCCCCGGTGGCGCCGACGTAGCGGCGGTCCTTGACCGCGCAGGGCTTGCCCATCTTGCCGGCCAGGGCGTCGACGTAGGACGCGGAGGTGGTCGCGTCGGTCAGCGTGCATTTCATGGCGCTGTCAGCCGGCAGCGCGAAGCAAGGCGCGAACTGCGCCGGCTTGGCCGCGCTGACCGGGAACGAGGCCTGGACGTTGTAGCCGGGGCCGCCCTGGCAGGCGACCTCGAACACGGTGGTGGTGCGGTCCTGGGTCTGGCCGATCGCCCGGGCGTTGGTCATCACGCACCCCGGCTTGTTCTTGGCCACCAGGGCCCTCAGGCCCTGCTTCGGATCGGCGTTCTGCGGCAGCAGGCACTGGGCGCCCGACCCCGGCGAATTCGCCACTTCGAGACAGGTGAAGATCTGGATCGGCGGCCCGGGCTTCTCCGGCGTTGCGACGATGAAGCCCTCCTGATCGGTGCAGGCCAGCTCGTAGTAGGTGCTGGCGAGCTTGGTCTTCGGATCGGTCGACTTGCCGAGCACGCGGGCGTTGGCGACGTTGCAGTCGATGCCGGCCTGCTGGATCACGCCGGGCGCGGCGGCCATGCCAAGCTTGATCGAGTTGGGATCGACCGGCGGCGTAGCCGGCTTGGCGGCGGCCATCGCGGCGGCGGGCAGAAGCGTCGCCGCCATCAAGGCGGCGAGCAGACCAACGAGGATTGGCCTCATGAGCGCGGATCTCCCTGGGAGAATTTCTGTTTGGCGGTGTTAAGCCTCGCCGCGCCCGACCGGTCAAGTCGGGGCGCCGCAAGCGCGGCGCTTCGTCCGGGCTTGGCTTGGCGCGCGCCTGGGATCAAAGAGAGGCGCAGGTATGGAGGCGAACGGCGTTGCGCGACGGGTTTGAAGATCTTGCGGCGGCCGAGGCGCGGCTGACCTATCCGCTCGCCGACGGTCCCAAGATCGGCGGCGGCGTCGAGATCGCGCCCGGCGTGGTCTGGATGCGGATGCCGCTCGGCGGCTCGCTGGCGTTCATCAACGTCTGGGGACTGAAGGACGAGGGCGGCTGGACCCTGGTCGACACCGGCATGCAGGGTCCTCAGACCACGGACGCCTGGCGCCAGGCCTTCGCCGGGCCGCTGAAGGGCGAGAAGGTCGTGCGGGTGATCGTCACCCACATGCACCCCGACCACATCGGCATGGCCGGGTGGATCACCCGCAAGTTCCACTGCAAGCTCTGGATCACCCGGCTGGAGTACCTGATGTGTCGGCTGCTGGCCGCCGACACTGGCCGCGAGGCGCCGGACGAGGGGCTGGAGTTCTATCGCGCAGCTGGCTGGAGCGAAGCGGCGCTGGACAACTACGCCACCCGCTTCGGCGGCTTCGGCAAGGCGCTGCACGCGCTGCCGGACGCCTACCGCCGGCTGGTCGACGGCGAGGTGCTGACGATCGGCGGGCGCGAGTGGCGCGTGGTGACCGGCGCCGGCCACTCGCCCGAGCACGCCTGCCTCTACTGCCCGGAGCTGAAGCTGTTCATCTCCGGCGACCAGGTGCTGCCGCGCATCACCTCCAACGTCTCGGTGTTCCCGACCGAGCCCGAGGGCGATCCGCTGGACGACTGGCTGACCTCGCTGGCGCGGATCAAGACCCTGGTCCCCGACGACGTGCTGGTGCTGCCCGCGCACAACGATCCTTTCCTGGGCCTGCATGCCCGGATCGATCAATTGATCGGCTATCATGAACAGGCGCTGACACGGCTGGAGCGACTGATCGCCGAGAAGAAGCGCGCGGTCGACGTGTTCCACGTGCTGTTCAAGCGCAAGATCAACGACCAGGTGCTGAGCATGGCCACCGGCGAAAGCCTGGCGCACCTGAACTGCCTGCTGCGCCGGGGCCACGCGGTGCGCGAGCGCGACGGCGCCGGCGTCGACTGGTACCGCGCGGCAAAACAACGCGCCTGAGGGAGAAAACCATGAGCCTGGCCGGAAAGACTCTGTTCGTCACCGGCGCCAGCCGCGGCATCGGCCTCGCCATCGCGCTCCGCGCCGCCCGCGACGGCGCCAATGTCGCCATCGCCGCCAAGACCGCCGAGCCGCACAAGCACCTGCCCGGCACGATCTACACCGCCGCGAAGGAGATCGAGGACGCGGGCGGCAAGGCGCTGCCGCTGGTCGTGGACGTGCGCGACGAGGCGAACGTGTTCGAGGCGGTGGAGAAGACGGTCGCCGCGTTCGGCGGGATCGACATCTGCGTCAACAACGCCTCGGCGATCCAGCTGACCGGGACCGAGGCCACCGACATGAAGCGCTACGATCTGATGCATCAGATCAATGCGCGCGGCACGTTCCTGACCTCCAAGGCCTGCATTCCGCACCTGAAGCGGGCCGCCAACCCGCACGTGCTGATGCTGTCGCCGCCGCTCGACATGAGCCCACGCTGGTTCGGGACCCACGTCGCCTACACGATGGCGAAGTTCGGCATGTCGATGTGCGTGCTGGGCATGGCGGAGGAGTTCAAGGCCGACGGCATCGCCTTCAACGCACTGTGGCCGCGCACCGGCATCGCCACCGCCGCGATCAGGTTCGCGCTGGCCGGCGACGAGGGCATGCGCCAGTGCCGCACCGTGGAGATCATGGCCGACGCCGCGCACGCGATCTTCGTCAAGCCGGCGCGGGAGTTCACCGGCAATTTCCTGATCGACGACAGCTTCCTCTACGCCGAGGGCGTGCGCGACTTCGAGCGCTACCGGGTCGACCCGACCCGGCCGCTGATGCCGGACTTCTTCGTCCCGGCCGACGTCCCACCGCCGCCTGGGGTGAAGATCGGCGCGTGACCGCATGGCCGAGATCCGCCTTTTCCAGCCCGGCGACCTCGACGGGGTGATCGCACTCTGCGCCGCCGAGGGCTGGCCGAGCTTTCCGGAAGATCCGGCGCGGGCGCTCCGGGCCCTGACCGCGCCCGGCGTGACCACGGTGGTCGCGGCCGATGGCGACCGCGTCGCCGGCTTCGCCCAGTTGCAGAGCGACGGCGAGATCCAGGCGCATCTGTCGCTGATTGCGGTCGATCCGGCCTATCGCCGGCGGAACCTCGCGCGGGAGATGCTGCGCTTCGCCCTGGCGCTCGCCGGCGGCACGCGGATCGACCTGATCACCGAGACCGCGCCCGGAGTTCTATTCGGCCTTGCCGCACCGCCGACTCGAGGGCTTTCGCATCTGGCCGCAGATCGACAAGCGGCCGGAATGACGGCCAGGCCGAGGGCGGTGCTGTTCGATCTCGGCGGCGTGCTGCTGCCGTTCGACCGCGAGCGCCGGGTCGCGGCGATCGCCCGCCAGCTCGGCGCCGATCCCATCGACGTGCGCGAACTGTTCGAGGGCCCGCTGCCGCGCAGGATGGACCTGGGCGAGGCCGACGAGGGTGACTTCGCCGCGGCCTTCGCCGACATCTCCGGGCGCCCGGTGACGCCAGCCACCGCTCGCGCGCTGATCCTGGAGGTGTTCGAAGCGCCCAACGACGAACTCTGGAACATCGCCGCCGAGCTGCGGCGCAAGGTGGCCGTCGGCGGCCTGAGCGACAATCCGAGCTTTGTCGCCGAGCTCTTTCCTGACGCCGCCTTGCTCGATCCGATGATCTTCTCCAGCCAGATCGGGGCCGTGAAGCCGTCGGACGCTGCGTTCGGCGCCGCCGAAGCGCGGCTGGGGTTCGGAGGGGGCGCGGTGCTGTTCATCGACGACGAACTCGCCAACGTCGCCGCCGCCCGGCGGCGCGGCTGGGACGCGATCCTCTTCACCGACAACGGGTCGCTGCTCGCCGAGCTGGCGCTCAGGGGCTTGCCATGATCGCGGTGCGCGCCGCGACGCCAGCCGATACGGCGCTCATCCTCGGCTTCATCCGCGGCCTGGCCGAGTACGAGCGCCTGCTGCACGAGGTCACCGCCACCGAGGCCGACATCGCCGCGGCGCTGTTCTCGCCGCAGCCGCGCGTCTTCTGCGACATTGCCGAGCAGGATGGGGGCGCCGTCGGCTTCGCCCTCTGGTTCTACAGCTTCTCCACGTTCGAGGGGCGCTGCGGCATCTATCTGGAAGACCTGTTCGTGATCCCCGAGGCGCGCGGGCCGGGGCGGGCACTGGCGCTGATGCGGCGGCTGGCGCGGCGCTGCCGCGACGAGGGGCTGAAGCGGCTGGAATGGGCGGTGCTCGACTGGAACGCGCCCACCATCGCTTTCTACGATCGGCTCGGCGCGACGGCGAAGACCGAGTGGATTACTCGCCAGCTCGCCGGCAAGGCGCTGGCGGCGCTGGCGGAAGCGTGAGGTCTCGATGAACCGGATAGCCCGCTGCTGTTGCGAAGCCTGCGAGATCGAGGTCTCGGGCGAGCCGGTGCTGAACGCGATCTGCCATTGCGACAACTGCAAGCGGCGAACCGGCAGCGCGTTCGGCTGGTCGGCTTACTTCGCCGACGCATCGGTCGTCGCGCGCCGCGGCGAGCTGGCGCGCTTCGAACCGAACTACGCCACGCGGCCCACACGCTATTTCTGCGCCGCCTGCGGCACGACCCTCTACTGGACGTCGGAGGTGTTCATGCCCGGTCACACCGGCGTTGCGGGCGGGTGCTTCACCGAGACGCCGCTCGGCGAGCCGACGGTGACCGCCACCGACCCGAAACGCTGCCCGTGGCTCGGTCTGCCACAGGCCTGGTTCGCCACGCCTTGACGACTTGCGGCGTCGCGAGCTTGGTCCGATAAGCTCCACCTCAGGCGGTCCGCCCTAGCCGGCGGCCAAGAGGGAATGCGGTGCGGGGCTCGCCCCAAGTCCGCAGCTGTGCCCGCAACTGTCAGCGGCGAGGCCCCTTGCCCCTTCGGCGGCTGTTCGCAGTCGTCGGCGCCACTGGGAAACCGGGAAGGCGTGGGCTTGGGACCGATGACCCGCAAGCCAGGAGACCTGCCGCCCCCGTCGCTCGTCCGAGGTCCGGGAGCAGACCTTCGGCGCGGGGATTCCGTCGCAGCGACACGGGCCGGCTTTGGCGCGCCGGCTCGTCGCTGCCACCGCCGCGGCGCGCCGCGCGGCCGACGGAGTCACATCATGACCACCCTTCTCGCCGCTCTCCCCCGCGAAAGCGGGGGTCCAGGCCTCTTCCGGAACCCCCCGCGCCCTTCGACAAAACACCTGGGTCCCCGCTTTCGCGGGAAAAGCGGGTGGTGCTTCTTGCCGCGACCATCCTTTCGGCCCCGGGTCTTTGCCTGGCCGATCCCGCGACCGATGCGCCCACCCCCGTGCCCCCGTGGTGGTCGACGCCACCCGGCTGCCGACGCTGGCGTCGGACGCGCCGGACATCCAGGTGATCGACCGGGCGGAGATCGACGCGCGGCAAGCGGTCTTCGTCGCCGACCTGCTCGACACCGTGCCGGGCCTGGCGCTGACCCGCGACGGCGCATTCGGCGGCGTCACCAGCCTGCGCATGCGCGGGGCGGCGTCCGACAAGACCCTGGTGCTGATCGACGGCGTGCCGCAGAACGACTCCAGCAATCCGAACGGCCTCTACGACTTCGCCAACCTCGATCTCGCCAACGTCGAGCGGATCGAGATCCTGCAGGGGCCGCAGAGCTCGCTCTGGGGGTCTGACGCGATCGGCGGCGTGGTCTCGCTGACCACGCGCGAAGAGGACGGCTGGCGCGCGGCCGTCGAGGGCGGCTCGCTGGACTCGTTCGACGGCTCGGCCGCGGCGGGCAAGCGCACCGACGCCTGGGCGGCCGGCGTCTCGGTCTCCGGCTATCGCTCCGATGGCGTCTCCAAGGCCGATGGCTTTCCCGAGCGCGACCCCTATTCGTCGTGGAATGTCGGCGGCTACGGCCGCGCGAATGCTCGGCGACAAGGTCGTGCTCGACGGCCGCATCGCCTACGACGCCAGCCGCGCCGACACCGATGGCTACAACGCGTCCTTCATGTTCGGCGACACGCCCGGTCTCGCCACCTACCGCACCTGGACCGGCGACGTGCGCGCGGTGATCGAGGATCCCTGGGGCTTCAGGCAGACCCTGAGCGTCGGCGGCTACGCCCTGGTCAGGGCCGGTCTCCGATCCGCGCTTCACCGCCGCGCGACAGGACTATCGCTGGACCGCCGAACGCGGCGCGCCGACCGACAAGTTCGGTGTGGTCTTTGGCGCGGAGCGCCTCCACGAGCGCGGCAGCCTGTCGGACGGGTCGTCCCTGGCCCTTGGCACGACCTCGGGCTTCGTGGTCGCGCGGTTCCGGCCAGTGGCGCCGCTCACCCTCACCGGCTCGCTCCGCTACGACGCGCCGGACAGGTTCCACGGCCAGGCCACCGGCCGCGCGTCCGCCGTGCTGAAACTGCCGGCTGGCTTCCAGGTCGAAGGGTCATGGGGCCAGGGCTTCAAGACCCCGACGATCAGCGAGATCTTCTGCGACTTCTGCTTTCCGGGCGGGCCGTCGACCGGGCTGAAGCCGGAGCACGCGGAAGGGTGGGACGCCGCGCTGGCCTGGGCCTCGTCGGACCGGCGCTACAGCGCCAGGCTGACCGCCTATCGCCTGTCGGTGCGCGACCAGATCGAGTTCTCGCCCAGCTTCCCGTTCCGCTACTTCAACCTCGACCGCACCCGCACCGATGGGCTGGAAGCGGAGGTCGACGCGCGGCTGACGCGGAGTCTGAGCGTTCACGCCGAGTACGCCTACACCGATGCTGTCGACGAGGTCGCCGCGACCCAGATGCTGCGCGTGCCGCGCAACGCCGGTTCGGTCAGCCTGGACTGGGCGCAGGACCGCTGGCGGGCCAGCTTCACCCTGCGCGCCGAGGGCAAGGACGCCGATATCGATCCCTCGACGTTCGCTCCGGCGCCGCGGCCCGGCTTCGTGCTGGCGAACCTCGCCGGGTCCTACGCCCTGACCGATCGGCTGCAGCTGACCGCCCGGGTCGAGAACCTCGGCGACACGCACTACCAGGAGGCGCTCGGCTACGGCGAGCCGCGGCGGATGTTCTGGTTCGGCGTCCGGGCCAAGGGGTAGGCGAAGCGCAAGGCAAGCGCCTCGGACTTTGCGCTATCGCAAAGCGCATGCCCGTCCGGGGCGCTATCCCGACTTCAAACAACTGTTTGAAGGAAGGCGCCCCGCCATGGATTTCGACTACTCCCCCCGCCAGCTGGAGCTGATGCGCCGGATCGGCGACTTCATGGACGAGCACATCTATCCGGCCGTGCCGATCTACGAGCAGCAGGACGCCGAGGGCGACCGCTGGAAAGTGATCCCGGTGCTGGAGGAGCTGAAGGCCAAGGCCCGGGCTGCGGGGCTGTGGAATATGTTCATGCCGCCCTCGTCCGGGCACCCGCATGTCGACGACACGTTCAAGTTCGAGGGCGTGCAGTTGACCAACCTCGAATACGCGCCGATCGCCGAGATGTTTGGCCGCGTTGGCTTCGCCAGCGAGGTGTTCAACTGCTCGGCGCCTGACACAGGCAACATGGAGATCCTCAACCGTTACGGCACGCTGGCGCAGAAGGAGAAGTGGCTGCGGCCGCTGATGCTGGGCGAGATCCGTTCGGCCTTCCTGATGACCGAGCCGCAGGTGGCCTCGTCCGACGCCACCAACATCGAGACGTCGATCGTCCGCGACGGCGACCACTACGTGATCAACGGGCGCAAGTGGTGGTCGTCCGGCGCCGGCGACCCGCGCTGCAAGGTGGCGGTGGTCATGGGCAAGACCAACCCTGGGGCCAACAGCCACCAGCAGCAGTCGCAGGTGCTGGTGCCGATGGACGCGCCCGGAATGAAGATCGTGCGCATGCTGCCGGTGTTCGGCTACGACGACGCCCCGCACGGCCACGCCGAGATGGTGCTGGAGAACGTCCGCGTACCCGTGGAAAACATCCTGCTGGGCGAAGGGCGCGGCTTCGAGATCAGCCAGGCGCGGCTGGGTCCTGGCCGCATCCACCACTGCATGCGCACGATCGGCGCGGCCGAGGTGGCGCTTGAGAAGATGTGCCGCCGGCTGATGAGCCGCAAAGCCTTCGGCAAATACGTCTCCGAGCAGTCGGTCTGGGAACAGCGCGTCGCCGCCGCCCGCACCGACATCGAGATGACCCGGCTGCTGTGCCTCAAGGCCGCCGACATGATGGACAAGGCCGGCAACAAGGTCGCCCGGCTGGAGATCTCGATGATCAAGGTCGCCGCGCCCAACATGGCTCTGCGCATCATCGACGACGCGATCCAGGCGCACGGCGGCGGCGGCGTCACCTCCGACTTCGGCCTCGCCCGGATGTACGCCAGCCAGCGCACGCTGCGCCTCGCCGATGGTCCGGACGAGGTGCACAACCGCACCATTGCTCGGATGGAGTTCGCCAAGTATGGCGACCTGCACGCCAGGATCCGCGCCGAGCGTGACGCGGAACGCGTGCCGGTGGGGATGCGATGAGTTCTGGTTCTCGACGACGAACTGAAGGGCATCGTCAACAACGCGCTGACCGAGCGCACGCCGATGGTGGTGGCGAGCGTCGATGCGGAGGGACGGCCCAGGCTGACCTTCCGGGGCTCGCTGCAGGCCTTCAGCGACGATCAGGTCGGGTTCTGGGCCCGCAACGCGGAAGGCGGCACGATGGAGAACATCGCCGCCAACCCGCACGTCGCGATGATGATGCGCAACCCCGACACCCGCGTCGTGCTGCAGCTGATGGGGCGCGCGCGCCGGGTGGAAGGCGCCGAGCGCGACCGGGTCTACGCCAACGCGCCGGAGATCGAGCAGCGCGGCGACCCCGACAAGAAGGGCGCGGCCGTCCTCGTCGACCTCGACCGCGTCGAAGGGTTCCTAGGCATGGACGCCGCGGGCAAGCCGCGCTTCGTGCGACTCAGCCGCGACTGACCTACCGGCGCAGGTCGAGCAGTTCGTTGCGGGGCTCGCGCCGCAGTTCCAGCACGCGGGCGAACGGGAGCGGAACGGGGCGCTTCCAGCTCAGCCGGTTGTCGATCGCCAGCGACAGCAGGAAGGCCATGCCGACGGCGGCGGCGAAGCCCGCCGCGGCGCATACGAGCCAAAATATCGCGAGCTGTCTCAACGCGCCGCCTCTAAACCCTCGAACTTTGAAAGCAGCCGCACGCGGCAAGCCAAGCGCGCTGACGGTGGGGCGACTAGCTGCGCCACACGGCCCGGTCAAGAGAAAAGTGCAATCGCACATAGTGCGAAGGCGAAATATTGCCATATACAGCTTGTGCAGCCGCGAGAATGGCCGGATATTGGCGTTATGCCAGGAGACTCCCTCGCGCCGCCGCCGGCCTCGACGATGGATCCGACGGGCGAGTTCCCGCTCGATCTGACCAGCTACGTATTCCACCTGTTCGCCGTGGTTGGCCGCCATCGCGAGGCGCGGCTGGAAGCGGAGCTCAAGCGCATGGGGCTGAGTCTTTCGCGGCACCGGGCGCTGGGCGTGCTGTTCGCGATCGAGCCGTGCACCATGTCGGAACTGGCCGAGTACAGCGCCGTCGACCGGACCACGATGACCCGTACGGTCGACCAACTGGTGGACGCCGGCCTGGTCGAGCGCACGACGCCGCGGGAAGACCGCCGGCAGGTCGTGCTGAACCTGACCGACGAAGGGCGCCGTCTCTGCCGCCGCTCGCTGCAGGCGGTCTATCGGGTCAACCGCGCGCTGCTCGAGGACCTGGTCGAGCCCGAACAGCGGGTGGTGGCCCGCGCGCTGGAGGCGTTCCTGCACCGGCTGGTCGACGATCCGGACCTGCGCCGTCGCCTGACCCTCCGCGACGGCGCCACCCAGCGCCGCCTTTAGGGATCGGCGCGCAGGCTCCGATGCGCGGCCAGCGGAACGTACGCCGCCGCCGTGGGTGGGCGCGGCGAGAGCATCGCCATACTGGAGGCGCCGCCACCGTTCGCCGCCTGGTCGACGCACTGACCGGTCTCGGCGAGCGCGTGCTGGCCCAGGCAGTAGATGTCCTCGTACTGCGGTCCGGCCACGGCCATGCACTGGTAGAGGTTCAGCTTGGCCATCTTCAGACATAAGGCGCTGTCGCGCTCGGTCAGCAGCGGCGCCAGCCGATCGCGATCGGCGCCCTGGGCGTGGCCCAGCACCGACTCGGCCGCCAGCGCGAGCGACCTCGCCGCCAGCGGCGTGACCCGCGCCGCATCCTCGTCGGCCAGCGCTGGGTCGGCGGCGGCCAGCGACTGCATCATCGCCTGGTTGTCGGCCTCGCTCGGCTCGGCGCGGACGGCCGACAGACTCTTGACCTCGATCAGCCGGCCAGGGGCGTCGGCGACCCGCGCTTTCGACCAGGACTCGTGCTGCACCGCGTAGGCCGCGGCTTTCACCTGGGCGCCGGCGGAGACCAGCGGCGCAGCCTCGCCGCCCAGCGCGGCCTCGACCCGTGCGCCCGCCTCCGCCGCGCCGTCGACGCGGGCGGCGACGCCAGGGTCTTCGACCAGCTGCTCGGCGAAGGCGGCGCGCTGGTCGCCACGGCCCGCCGCCGCCTCGACGCCCGCGACGAAGCGATCGTCCTGCAGCGCGACGATCGCGCCGTAGGCGATCATGCCCTCTTCAAGCTGCTCCGGCTGGTAGGCGGCGCCGGTCCTCAGGCTGCGCTCAACTCCGTCGCTGCTGGAGAAGCCGCCGTCGATGCGCGAGGCGCTGGCCATGTAGGTCTGGAACGCTGTGGCCGCCGACACCACGTCGCGCGGCAGGGCGAACGCGCCGTCGTCGAACTCGCCGGCGCCAGCGACGCCCGCGGCCAGGCATGCGCCCGCCAGCGCACCGCCCGCTACTCTACCGATTTTCATCGCAACACCCGAACTGAAGCGCCCTCGCTCGGACCGAATGGGACCGTCAACTCGGTTGCGGCTCTCATAATTTTCGCGGTGAATCGGCGCTTAACCTCGCCGAAGGCAATCACACTCGGCTGATATACCTAATGTGAGGCCCCCTGCTTAGGCAGCCGAGCGCTGTTCGTCAGCAAGAAGGCGCTCGGTCTGCTCGATATAGCTGCGCGTGATCGGCACGGTGTCGACCCGCTTGGACAGTTGCAGTTGAAACACCATGTGGCCGGAATAGCGGAAACCGATCTCGCTGGCCGCGAGGTAGAATTCCCACATCCGGCAGAACCGTTCGCCGCGGATCGCCGCCACCTCGTGCCGCTGCGCCTCGAACCGTCGCCGCCAGGCGCGCAGGGTTTCGGCGTAGTGCAGCCGCAGGATCTCGATGTCGGTGACGATCAGGCCCGACCGCTCGACCGCCGCCAGCGCCTCCGACAAGGCCGGGATGTAGCCACCGGGGAAGATGTGCTTGGCAATCCAGGGCTGGGTGACGTCGGGGCCGTCCGAGCGGCCGATCGAATGGATTACGGCCACCCCGTCGTCCTTCAGCAGCCGCGCGACCTGGCTGAAATAGGCGCTGTAGTTCGGCCGACCGACGTGCTCGAACATGCCGACCGAGACGATGCGGTCATAAGGTCCGGCCACGTCGCGATAGTCGGTGAGCGAGTAGTCCACCTGGCCCGCCAGACCGCTCGCCTCGGCCCGCTGACGGGCGACCTCCAGCTGGGCGGACGAGAGGGTGACGCCGTCGACCGTCACCCCAGTGTCGGCGGCCAGCCTCAGCGCCAGCCCGCCCCAGCCGCAACCGATGTCGAGCACCCGCTGACCGCGTGAGAGCAGCAGCTTGGCCTCGATGTGCCGCTGCTTGGCCCGCTGCGCCTCCTCCAGGCTGAGCCCCGGCTGGTCGAAATAGGCGCAAGAGTACTGCAGGTCGAAGTCGAGGAAGCGCCGGTAGAAGGTATTGGACAGATCGTAGTGGCGCTCGACGTTGCGCCGGGCCTGGCGGCGGGCGTTGCGGGTGGCAAGCAGGTCGTGACGCCAGCGGGCGAACGGACCGGGCGGTCGCGGTTGGCGCCGGGCCGGCGCGTTGCGGCCCGCCAGATCGAGCAGGTCGTAGATCCCGCCGCGTTCGAACGCGAGCGCCCCTTCCATGTAGGCGTCGCCGACCGCGACTTCCGGCCAAACGGCGATCCTGGCGGCCCAGAGCCGGCTCCTCAACGCGACCACGACTCGCGGCCGCGAGCCGTCCCCGGCCTTGATGCGACGTCCCCCGGGAAGGACGACCTCGACCGCGCCGTCGCGGACGGTGTGCCTGAGAAAATCCTCTATTCCCATGTAACTAGCGCCAGTTAGCTGCCCTCATACAGCACAAAACCGACACCGGCGAAGCGGGTTCCGCGCCGAGCGACCCTTGACTCCGGGCCGCGCCGGACCTAACTGCCGACCGTGTTAGCACTCGGGTCGGCAGGCTGCTAACAGCCGGCTGGCGCGGGGCGCACTCAACAACAGAACCAAGCTCTACGGAGATAACCAACATGGCGTTTCGTCCGCTTGGCGATCGCGTCCTCGTCCGCCGCGTCGAGGAGGAAGCAAAGACCAAGGGCGGGATCATCATCCCCGACACCGCGAAGGAAAAGCCGCAGGAAGGCGAAGTCCTCGCGATCGGCCCCGGCGGCCGTGACGAACAGGGCAAGCTGCATCCGCTCGACGTGAAGGTCGGCGACCGCATCCTGTTCGGCAAATGGTCCGGCACCGAGGTCAAGCTCGATGGCGAAGATCTCCTGATCATGAAGGAGAGCGACATCCTGGGCGTGCTCGAGCCGGTCAAGAAGGCGAAGGCGGCCTAAAGGCCCCGTTCGCCTCCACCCCCACATCAACCCTTAAGACGGGAAGCAGAGCCAAATGGCTGCCAAAGACGTCTATTTCGCCTCCGACGCGCGCGATCGCATGCTGCGCGGCGTCAATATCCTCGCCAACGCCGTGAAGGTGACCCTGGGCCCCAAGGGCCGCAACGTGGTCATCGAGAAGTCGTTCGGCGCGCCGCGCTCGACCAAGGACGGCGTCACCGTCGCCAAGGAAATCGAGCTGGTCGACCGGTTCGAGAACCTCGGCGCCCAGATGGTCCGCGAGGTCGCCTCCAAGACCAATGACGCCGCCGGCGACGGCACCACCACCGCCACCGTGCTGGCCCAGGCCATCGTGGTCGAGGGTCTGAAGTCGGTCGCGGCCGGCATGAACCCGATGGACCTCAAGCGCGGCGTCGACCGGGCCGTCGCCCGCGTCGTCGAAGAGATCAAGGCCACCTCCAAGAAGGTCACCACCAACGACGAGATCGCCCAGGTCGGCACCATCTCGGCCAACGGCGACAGCGATGTCGGCGCGATGATCGCCAAGGCGATGGCCCAGGTCGGCAACGAGGGCGTGATCACGGTCGAAGAGGCCAAGAGCCTGGAGACCGAGCTCGAAGTGGTCGAAGGGATGCAGTTCGACCGTGGCTACCTCTCGCCCTACTTCATCACCAACGCGGACAAGATGGAGGCGGTGCTCGAAGATCCGCTGATCCTGCTGTTCGAAAAGAAGCTCTCCAGCCTGCAGCCGCTGCTGCCGCTGCTGGAAGCGGTGGTGCAGTCGGCCCGTCCGCTGCTGATCGTGGCGGAAGACGTCGAAGGCGAAGCGCTGGCGACCCTGGTGGTCAACAAGCTGCGCGGCGGCCTGCGGGTCGCGGCGGTGAAGGCGCCGGGCTTCGGCGATCGCCGCAAGGCCATGCTGGAAGACATCGCCACCCTCACCGGCGGCGAGCTGATCAGCGAAGACCTCGGCATCAAGCTCGAGAACGTCGGCATCGAGATGCTCGGCAAGGCCAAGAAGGTGACGATCAACAAGGACGACACCACGATCGTCGACGGCGCCGGCGCCAAGACCGAGATCGAAGCGCGCATCTCGCAGATCAAGCGCCAGATCGAGGACACCACCAGCGACTACGACAAGGAAAAGCTGCAGGAGCGCCTGGCCAAGCTGGCCGGCGGTGTTGCGGTGGTCCGCGTCGGCGGCGCGACTGAAGTCGAAGTGAAGGAAAAGAAGGACCGCGTCGACGACGCCCTCAACGCCACCCGCGCGGCGGTCGAGGAAGGCATCGTGGCCGGCGGCGGCGTTGCGCTGCTGAAGGCCTCGAAGACCCTCGAAGGCCTGACCGGCGACAACGACGACCAGAACGCCGGCATCGCCATCGTCCGGCGCGCCCTGCAGTCCCCGATCCGCCAGATCGCCGAGAACGCCGGGGTCGAAGGCTCGATCGTGGTCGGCAAGGTGCTCGAGAACCCCTCGTCGACCTACGGCTTCAACGCCCAGACCGAAACCTACGGCGACCTGGTCGCCGCAGGCGTGATCGACCCGGCCAAGGTGGTGCGCATCGCGCTGCAGGACGCCGCCTCGGTCGCCGGCCTGATGATCACCACGGAAGCCGCCGTGGTCGAAGCGCCGAAGAAGAACAGCCCCGCTCCGCAAATGCCGGGCGGCGGCATGGGCGACATGGACTTCTAGTCCAGGTCACTCAGATACCTCCGGAAGGGGCGGCGCTCGCAAGGGCGCCGCCCTTTTTCTTTGCCCTTCAATCCTCCCTCCCCCTCGTGGGGAGGGACAGTCGCGAAGCGACAGGGTGGGGGAGTTTGGTGACGCGCGCTGGTCCTGGCTGGCGAAGTTCGTTGTCGCGTCGGACTCCCCCACCGGTCCGTCGCTGCGCTCCGGACACCCTCCCCACGAGGGGGAGGGAGGTCATTTGCGCATCAGCGGCCCGAAGGTCCCGAACCGACCGGCGTGCCGATCGATCATCGCGCTCGCCGCCATTCCGAAGAAGCTGGAGCGGTTCATGCCGAGCTCGGCGGCGAGGCGGTCGATCCGCTCGATCAGGCTCTTGGGGAGATAGACGTTGACCCGCTCCGACGGGTCGGGCGGTGTCGCGCCGACGGCGACGACGCCGATCACGTCCGAACCCGGCGGGGACTCGATCTGCTGCAGCGGGGTCGGCTCCGGAAGGCGTTCTTCGCGCTCGGCGCAGCCGCGCATGGCCTCTTCCAGCGCATCCGAGGCCAGGGCCATCGCCTCTTCCTGCGTCCGCGCGGCGGTCACGCAGCCTGGAAAGTCCGGAAACCAGACGCCGACAGCCCCATTTTCGCCGCGCTCGAGCACGGCGGGGTAGAAGCGCTGCGGCATGAACGGGCCTCCTTAGGTTCGTGTGCGATTTAACACACGAGCCCGGGACAGGCCAGGAAGATGGCTACTTCGACTTCGCCAGCTTCTCGAGGGTCTTTTCCAGCTTGGCGAAACCCGCGGTCATGCAGGCCATGATCGCCTGGGCGTCAGCGCTGGGGGCTATGTCCATCTCGGAGGCGTGGCCGTTGGCGCCGTTGGCCTTCTTCTTGGACGAGGTCATGCCGGCCTTCTCGCGGACCTTGGCGTAGACCTTGTTCAGGCGCCGGCCGGAGTCGACTTCCTCGTTGATGTACCACTGCAGCATGTTGCAGGTCATCTCGTCGTAGACGCCGTCGGCGATCGCCTTGCGGATCTCGGCGAAGGTGTCGGTCGCCTCCTCACGCTCGGGCCCGACCTTCTCGCAGTCGGAGATCTTCGGATTGGCGTAGCGCGCCAGCCGCGAGGCGGACTTCGGGTCCGGCTTCTGGCGCAGGCTGTAGCCGAGCTCGGCGAGGCGGCGGCAGAACAGCTCGCCGTGGCTGGTCTCGCGCGCCGCGACGAAGCGCAGCGTCGACGCCAGTTCCTCGTCGTCCGTGGCGTTGGCCCAGGCCTCCAGGTAGACGCCGGCCTCGCTCTCGGCGAGCGAGATCGCGTTCAGCAGGCCAAGGTAGGGCGGCTTGGTCGTGGTTTCGGTCATGGCCATGGATCGTTTCCTTCAAGCAGCAGCGTCATATCGGCGTTCTTCGGACGCCCCGTTCCATAAGGCGCAAAACCTCTTCCGCCGCAATCGTAGCAATTCTATAACGCGTACTAAGACGACGCCCGCGTCAGCGCCGCGCCCGCTCGTCGCCGCCGATCAGCATGTTGGCCACCAAGCTGACGAACCAGATCACGATGGTTGTGAAGATCGCCGGCACGAGACCGGAAACCTGGAAGCTGTTGTCGTGGAACCGGTGCAGCACCCAGCCCACCAGCAGGATCATCAGGCCGTTCACGACGAAGAGGAAAAGGCCCAGCGTGACGATCGTCAGCGGAATGGTCAGAAACGTAACGATCGGCCGGACCATGGCGTTGGCCAGGCCCAGCAGGAAGCCGGCGATCACCAGGGTTTTCCACCCCACGATGTGCACGCCCGGCACAAGGTGCGCCGCCACCCAGAAGCCGAGCGCGGCGACGAGCCCGCGGAGAATGAAACGCGTCATGCTTTTGCCTCGACCTTGACGTTGACGTAAGCGCGTCGTTGCGTAAGATTATCAGCGATAAGGAAGCGCCCAGGCGCTCACACTTAGGGAGACCACCATGCCCACCGAGTTGCGGCGCCCGGAGCGCACGTTCACCATTCGTCAGCTGTGCCTCGAATTCAAGTGCACCCCCCGGGCCCTGCGCTTCTACGAGGACAAGGGCCTGCTCTCGCCGGCGCGCCAGGGCCTCAACCGGGTCTATTCCTACAAGGACCGCGCCCGGCTGCAGCTGATCCTGCGCGGCAAGCGGGTGAACCTGTCGCTGGCCGAGATTCGCGAGATCCTCGACCTCTACGACAAGAACGACGGCGGCGCGGCCCAGAACGCCACCGCCCTGCGCAAGTTCCGCGAACGCATCGTGGTGCTGGAGCGCCAGCGCGAGGACCTCGATCATGCGATCGAGGAACTGCGGACGGCCTGCGGAAACCTCGAGGACTCGCTGTCGCACAGCCGGCCGGACCTGCTGAGCGCCGCCGAGCCGAAGACGGTCGCGCCGCCGACCCGCGTCGGCCAGCGCCAGCCCGAGGCCGTGCGTTAGCCGCGAGCCCCCGTTCACCCTCCCCATGACGGGGAGGGACGCGCTATAGAGGCCGCGCCAGCCAGGAGCGCGTCCTCATGAGCTACCAGCCCCCCGTCCGCGAGCAGCTGTTCCTGCTGCGCGACGTGTTGCAGATCGAGGCCTACGCGAACCTGCCGGGCTTCGCCGACGCGCCGCTGGACGTCGTCGAGCAGATCCTGAGCGAGGCGGCCAAGCTTTCCGCCGAGGTGCTCGCCCCGCTGAATTCGGTCGGCGACAAGCACGGTTGCGTGCGCAACGCCGATGGCTCGGTCACGACCCCGCCAGGGTTCAAGGCGGCCTATGCCCAGTTCGTCGAGGGCGGCTGGCCGGCGCTGGGCGCCGATCCGGCGTTTGGCGGCCAGGGCCTGCCGGCGGTGATCGCCATGGCCTCCAGCGAGATGAGCTCGTCGGCCAACATGGCCTTCTCGATGTACCCGGGCCTGACCCACGGGGCCTATTCGGCCATCCACGCGGGCGGCTCGGACGCGCAGAAGGCGCTCTATCTGCCCAAGCTGGCGAGCGGCCAGTGGTGCGGCACGATGAACCTCACCGAGCCGCAGTGCGGCACCGACCTCGGCCTGATCCGCACCAAGGCGACGCCCGCCGGCGACGGCAGCTACCGGATCTCCGGCCAGAAGATCTGGATCAGCTCCGGCGAGCACGACCTGGCCGAGAACATCATCCACCTGGTGCTGGCGCGGATCGACGGCGCGCCCGGCGGCACGCGCGGCATCAGCCTGTTCATCGTGCCGAAGTTCCTGCCGGACGCCGACGGCAAGCCCGGCGTGCGCAACACCGTCCAGTGCCTCGGGCTCGAGGAGAAGATGGGCATCCACGGCAACGCCACCTGCGTGATGAGCCACGAAGAGGCGACCGGCTGGCTGGTCGGCGAGGAGAACCGCGGCCTCGCGCTGATGTTCGTGATGATGAACGAGGCGCGGCTCGGGGTCGGCATGCAGGGCCTGGCCCAGGGCGAGGCCGCCTACCAGGCGGCGGCGCAGTTCGCCAAGGAACGGCTGCAGGGCCGTTCGCTGACCGGCCCGAAGAACCCCGACGGCCCCGCCGATCCGATCCTGGTGCACCCGGACGTGCGCCGGCTGCTGATGGACTCCAAGGCGGTGCTCGAGGCCGGCCGCGCCTTCCTGTTCTGGACCGCGCTGCACGGCGATCTGGCGCAGGTGAGCCCCGACGAGGCGCGTGCGCCAGAAGAGCGCGGACTACATGGCGCTGCTGACGCCGGTGCTGAAATCCTTCTTCACCGAGCGCGGCTTCCAGATCGCCTCGGACGCGATGCAGGTGCACGGGGGTTCCGGCTTCACCGAGCATTTCCCGGCCAGCCAGTACCTGCGCGATTCCCGCATCACCCTGATCTACGAGGGCACCAACGGCGTACAGGCGCTGGACCTGGTCGGCCGCAAGCTGCCGGCCAACGGCGGACGCGCGGTCACCGCGTTCATGGCCGAGCTCGACGCGTTCGTGGCCGACAACGGGGCGGATGCGGCGCTGACGCCGTTCGTGCGCGGCCTCGCCGCCGCCAAGGCGCAGCTGCAGGAGGCCACGCTGTGGCTGATGCAGAACGGCTTCGCCAACCCGGACAACGCGATCGCCGGATCCAGCGACTACCTGCGCCTGTTCGGCCTGACCGGCCTCGCCTACATGTGGGCGCTGATGGCCAAGGCGGCGAACGCCAGGATCGCCGGCGGCGACGCCGACCCGTTCTACGCCAACAAGTTGACGGTCGGCCGCTATTTCCTGGAGCGCGTGCTGCCGGACGCCGGCGCGGCGCTGGCCAAGGTCAAGGCGGGCGGCGAGACGATGATGGCCCTGCCGGCGGAGGCGTTTTGAGCACCTACGCCGCCACCGTCGCCTGGCGCTGTGACGGCGACTTCCCGACGCGCCGCTACAGCCGCGGGCACACGATATCGTTCGACGGCGGCCTGACGGTGCCCGGCACCGCGGGTCCGGCCAACGTCAATCCGCGCTACGCCGTTCCCGGCGCGCTCGATCCGGAGCAGGCCTTCACCGCCTCGATCTCGTCCTGCCACATGCTGTGGTTCCTCGACGTCGCCGCTCGGGCCGGCTGGGTGATCGAGTCATACGACGACGAAGCGGAAGGCACGCTGGCGATGGGTCCGGCCGGCAAGCAGGTGATGACCCGTGTGGTGCTGCGCCCGAAGATCGTCTTCACCGGCCGGCAACCGACGCCCGATGAGCTGGCCGCGCTGCACCACGAGGCGCACGCGGAATGCTTCATCGCCAACTCGGTGAAGACCGAGATCGTGATCGAGAGCCGCTGAGGGGCCCGCTGCCCTCCCTCCCCCTCGTGGGGAGGGACAGACCGCGAAGCGGTCAGGGTGGGGGAGTCCGAAGTTTCGTGGTCGCGCCGGACATCCCCACCCGTCCGTCGCTGCGCTCCGGCCACCCTCCCCATGAAGGGGAGGGATGTTACGCCTGGTTGACGCTGTTGGCCTTGATCCGCGCCGCGCCGTTCTCGTCGAGGTCCTGGCGGGTCGCGCCAAGGCGGATCGGGCCGTTGAGGCTGGCGTTCACATCGTCCAGGCCGGCGCGCACGCCGGGCCGCTTGGCGAACAGGTAGCGCAGCGAGAGCCGCTCGTTGTCGGCGGCGTCGGGCTGGGTGCCGTGCAGGGTGCAGGCGTGCCACATGGCGACGAAGCCGGTCCCGCCGACCAGCATGATCTGCGGCGTCGCAATCTCGCCGCCGCGGCCGTCGCGGTAGCGCCAGCCGCCGCCCTCACGGGTCAGGTCGTGCGGGAACAGGGTCGCGCCCAGGCGGTGGCTTTCTTCCAGCAGGTAGAGCGGCGCGTCGTGCGCCCCGACCGGGTGCAGGTAGACGTAGAGCGTGACGAAATCGGCGTCGCGATCCTTGAAGTCGATCAGGTCCTGGTGGAAGTCGATGCCGTAGAAGTAGGTGATGTCGCGGTATTCGGGGCGGACGTAGGCGCCCAGGTTGTTGACCGGATTGTCGGTGATGCGCGCCTTCAGCCAGGCCGGCGCGGCGCTGGCGGGCACGCCGCAGACCACCTTCCGGTTCAGCGTCTCGTACCCCTCGCCCAAGAGCTCGGTCAGCCCGGCGACGATCGCCGGGATCGCTCTCGACGAAGGCCAGGTCGGCGTCGAACGCTTCCAGCAGGTTGCGGCCAGGCTTGGGATTGACGCCGGTGTGCTGCGGGTCGGCGTCGAACGCGGCTTCGGAGAGAAACAGCCGGCCGTCGAAGGCGCGGGTGGCGCGGATCTTCGCCAGCAACCGTCCAGCGGCGGCGGCGTCCACCGGCGCGTCGAACTTGTGGTAGCCGCGCAGGGTGAAGTCCTGGGTGGCCGCCCCGGTCTTGGTCGGGGCAAGGCGCGCGGCGGCGGGCATTTCGGCGGTCTCCAGCGTTCGCGGTCGATCAGACTCCTGGTTCGGTTAAGGATCCCTTTTCCCGCTCTTCCCCGCGCAAGCGGGGACCCAGGCTTTTTTCTGGGAAAGCCGAACCGCGGTGAGATTTCAAAGGAGTCCACGAACAACACGAAAAGACACGAACGGGCCGGCGCATTTCCCGCCTGGCGCCGCTCGTCCAGCCGCGTTCGTGTTTTTTCGTGTTGTTCGTGGACAAAGACTCTTGGAATCCGCTGCGCGGGGAGACTAGCCGCCGAGCCAGCCGCGCGCCCGAGCCTCCAGCGCCGGCTTGTCCTTCAGTTCGCACTCCCAGACCGTCTCCACCCGCCAGCCCGCCGCCTCCAGGCCGGTTCGCGCGGCGATGTCGCGGGCGCGGTTGCGGGCGACCTTGCCGAGCCAGTAGTCGCGGTTGGCTTTCGGCACCCGGGCGCCCCGGGCGCAGTCGTGGCCGTGCCAGAAGCAGCCGTGCACGAACACCGCGAGCCGGCGGCCGGGCAGCACGATGTCGGGCTTGCCCGGCAGGTCCTTGCGGTGCAGCCGGTAGCGGCCGCCGAGCGACCAGAGCAGCCGCGCACCTGCAGCTCGGGCGCGGTGTCCTTGCCCTTGACCCGCCGCATCACCGCCGAGCGCTTGGCCGGCGGGTAGACATCGGTCATCGGCGCCGTCCTCGTCGGACGCCTTCAACCCTGCGGTCATCGCCGGGCGTCAGTCCCGGCGACCCAAGAACGCCGACCTGCGGGTGGCCGTGCTCGGCACGGCCACGGCGGGTTCCGCGCGCTTGGATGGCCGGGACTGACGCCCGGCCATGACCGAAACAGGGAAGGTCAGCGGGACAGGAATTCAGTCATAGCCCCTCGAACAGCGCGGTCGACAGGTACCGCTCGGCGAAACTGGGGATGATGGTGACGATGGTCTTGCCGGCCATCTCGTCGCGGGCGGCGACGTCGAACGCCGCGGCCAGCGCCGCGCCGGAGGAGATGCCCACCGGCACCCCTTCGACCTTCGCGCACTTGCGGGCCATCTCGAACGAATCCTCGTTGGAGACCTGGATCACCTCGTCCATCACCCCGCGGTCGAGGATCGCCGGCACGAAGCCGCCGCCGATGCCCTGGATCTTGTGCGGCCCGGGCGCGCCGCCGGAGAGCACCGGCGAGCCGGTCGGCTCGACCGCGATCATCTTCACCGAGGGTTTCCTCGCCTTCAGCACCTGGCCGACGCCGGTGAGGGTGCCGCCGGTGCCGACGCCGGAGATCACCACGTCCACCTCGCCCTTGGTGTCGTTCCAGATCTCCTCGGCGGTGGAGACGCGGTGGATCAGCGGGTTGGCGGGGTTCTCGAACTGCTGCGGCATCACCGCGCCCTTGATCTCGGCCAGCAGCTCGCGGGCCCGGGTCACCGCGCCGGCCATGCCGCGCTCGGGCGGGGTCAGCTCCAGCTTGGCGCCCAGCAGGATCAGCATCTTGCGCCGCTCGATCGACATGCTCTCGGGCATCACCAGGATCAGCTTCAGCCCCTTGGCGGCGGCCACGAACGCCAGCGCGATGCCGGTGTTGCCGCTGGTCGGCTCGACGATGGTGGTGCCGGGCTTGATCTGTCCCTTGGCCTCCATCGCCTCGATCATCGAGACGCCGATGCGGTCCTTCACCGAGCCGATCGGGTTGAAGAACTCCAGCTTGGCCAGCACGATCCCCTTCGGCTTGAGCTCGGCCGAGAGCCGCGGCAGCCGGATCAGCGGGGTGTCGCCGATGGTGTCGAGGATGGAGTCGTAGATCTTGCCGCGCCCGGCGCGCTTGTAGCGGGCGGCGTCGTAGTCGGTGTGAAGCGGTGTCCATGGAACGTCCTTGGGACGAAAGGGCCCTTTGTGCCGGCGACCTTAGGCCCTGGCCGCGAATTTGGAAGCGTTCAGGCCGCTTTGGCGGGCCGGCTGGCCAGGAGCGGGGCCAGAATGGCCTCTGCCAGCGCTTGCACCACCGGCACGACCACGCCGTCGCCCGCCAGGTGCAGGCCGGCGTTGACGCTGGCGGGCAGGCGGTAGCTCTCCGGCAGCCCCATCAGCCGCGCCGCCTCGCGGGGCGTGAGCAGGCGCGAACGCACCTCGCCGTGCTCGGTCACGAGCAGAAACTGGCGCGAGGAGCCGCCGCCCGGCGTGCGCAGGCAGCCGGCCAGCCCGTCCCAGCGCGCCTCGGTGCGCTGGCGGCCCTGGCGCATGCGACGGAACGCGGCCCCGACCCGCCGTTCGCCGGCGGCCAGCGCGGCGCCCAGTCGCGCGCGGTGCAGGTCGTCCATCAGCGCCACCAGCGCCTGGGTCTGCGCCGGCGAGCGCCAGGGAACCGCGTCGTCCGGCTCGAGCACTGACGCGAGGTCCTGGTTGCGGCGCGGCGGCGTGGGCAGACGCCAGTCGATCCACCGCGCCTTGAGCTCGGCCGGCAGCGCCGCCCGGGCCTCGGCGACGGCGCGGCTCTCTCCGCTCGGACCGGTCAGGCCGCGCGGATCGTCCAGGGTGGCGATGATCACGCAGCGGACGCGCGATTGCGGCACGTAGGCGGCCGCGTCGATCTCCAGCGCCCCGAAACGGTAGCCGGCGCCGGCGAGCGCGACACAGACGGCCTCGAAGTCGAGCCCGCCGTGCGAGGTGAAGAGGCCGACCACGTTCTCGATCACGATGGTCCGCGGCGCGCGGCCCTCGGCGGCCAGCGCCTGGATCAGCCGCCAGAAGCCGAAGAAGGCCGACGACTTGCCGCCGCCCAACCCGGCGCGGGCGCCGGCGAGGCTGAAGTCCTGGCAGGGGCTGGACGCCCAGGCCAGGTCGGCGCGGCCCGGCAGGTCGGCCGCGGTCAGCTTCCAGACGTTGCGGGTGTCGAGGTGACCGTCGCCGAAATTGTCCCGGTAGGCTGCGGCCTTCTGGCGATCGAAGTCGTTGGCGAACAGGCACGTCCCAGCCCTCGCCCAGACCCAGCCGGGCCATGCCGCCGCCGGCGAAGAACTCGTAGAAGGTGCGCGGGCGACTCATCGCGCGGAGTTTGGCCCTGTTCGCGCCGGCTGTCGAAGGCCCCGCCCAGTCGTCCTGCGGCGTAACCCCTCATCCTCCCAGGCCCTTGCGGGTTTTCACCTCTCCCGGAGGGAGAGGGAGGGGCCCCGCGATGCGTCAGCATCGTGGGAAGGTGAGGGGTTACGATCTCAGCCGCATTAGCTAGGGTCGCATCCGGGAGGGCCGCGGTCATGGCGGACGAGACGCTCGAGGCGCTGGTGGCGGTGGACGCCGCCGCTGATGCAGTCGCTGGAGGCGCTGGGGCAGGTGTCGCGCTACTTCGCGGCGGTCCCGCTCGAGGAGATCATGACCGCGGTCGGCGCGCCGGACGTGGCGCTGCGCGAGGCGCTGCCCAAGCTGGAGGGCTGGCCCGAGCGTCTGGCGGGGCTGCGCGAGGCGCTGCAGACGGCCGGCCAGATCGCCCTCACCGCGTTCGACGACCTGCGCGCCGCGCCGGCCGCCGACGACGTAATGACCGCGGTGTTCCGCGCGCTGCGCAAGACCTGGCGGGCGCAGGAGGCGCTCTATCCGCTGGCGGCCGACCTGCCGCCGATCGGCCGCTTCTTCACCTCGCCGCCGCTGCGGGCCGACGCCGAGCTGGCCGCGCGGCTGGCGGATCCCCCGCCCCGCGACGACGTCGGCGTGTTCCAGTTCGGCGGCGAGGACGGCGCCCGCGGCGGCTTCTCGCTCTACGTGCCGGAGACCTATTCCGAGGACCGCGCCTGGCCGCTGGTGACCGCCCTGCACGGCGGCGCCGGCGATGGGCCCAGCTTCCTCTGGAGCTGGCTGCGCGACGCCCGCAGCCTGGGCGCGATCCTGATCTCGCCGACCTCGATCGGCCGCACCTGGGGGCTGCAGAACCCGGAGGCGGACGCCGCCAACCTGGCCCGCATCGTCGCCGAGGTGGAGGCGCGCTGGAACGTCGATCCGGCCCGGCGGCTGATGACCGGCATGAGCGACGGCGGCACCTTCAGCTACGTCGCCGGCCTCGACGCCGCTTCGCCGTTCACCCACCTCGCCCCCTGCTCGGCCTCGTTCCACCCGATGATCGCCGCGATGGCCGACCGCGACCGCCTCGCCGGCCTGCCGATCCACATCACCCACGGCGAACTCGACTGGATGTTCGACGTTTCGGTGGCGCAGGAGGCGGCGCGGTCGCTGACCGCGGCGGGCGCGAAGGTGACCTACCTGGAGATCCCCAACCTCGCCCACACCTATCCGCGGGAGATCAACCCGGTGGTGCTGGCGTGGCTGGATGGGGTGGAGGGCGCGTAGCGCTCCCTCGCTTTCGGTCATCGCCGGGCGTCAGTCCCGCCGACCCGTGCACGCGGACGGCTGAGTGGCCGCGCCCGGCGCGGCCAGGGCGGGGCCTGTGTCCTTGGGTGGCCGGCACGGAGGCCGGCCATGACCGGGATATTAGAGGCTTGCGTCAAACACTTGTTTGTTGGCGTCCCGCGCCGCTCGGCTCACAATGCCCTGAAACCAAGACCACCCAGGGAGGGCCCCATGGCCCGGGACTATGATCTCGTCGTGCGCGGCGGCCGCATCTACGACGGCAACGGCGGCGAGGGGTTCGAGGGCGACGTCGCGATCAAGGACGGGCGGATCGCCGCGGTCGGCGAGGTCAGCGGGTCCGGGACCGAGGAGATCGACGCGAAGGGCAAGATCGTCGCCCCCGGCTTCGTCGACATCCACACCCACTACGACGGCCAGGCCACCTGGGAATCGCGGATGCAGCCGTCGTCCTGGCACGGCGTCACCACCGTGGTGATGGGCAACTGCGGGGTTGGCTTTGCGCCCTGCCGGCCCGACGACCACGACCGACTGGTGCGGCTGATGGAAGGCGTCGAGGACATCCCGTTCCCGGTGCTGACCGAGGGCCTGCCGTGGAACTGGGAGAGCTATCCCGACTACCTGGACCGGCTCGCCGAGCGCCGCTTCGACGTCGACATCGCCAGCCAACTGCCGCACGCGGCGCTCAGGGTCTACGTGATGGGCCAGCGCGGCGTCGACCGCGAACCGGCGACCGAGGCCGACATCGCCGCGATGGCCGCGCTCGCCAAGGAGGCGATGGAGGCGGGGGCGATCGGCTTCGGCACCTCGCGCACGCTGAACCACCGCTCGTCCGACGGCTCGCCGATCGCCACCCTGACCGCGGGCGAGGACGAGCTCACCGGCATCGCGCTCGGCATCGCCGCGGCCGGCAAGGGCGTGCTGCAGGTGGTGTCCGACTTCGCCGACGAGGACGCCGAGTTCGCCATGCTGCGCCGGGTGGTGGCCGCCTCGGGCCGGCCGATGAGCTTCTCGCTGCTGCAGAGCCCGGTGCGGCGCGACAACTACCTGACCCTGCTCGAGAAGGTCGAGGACGCGGTCGCGGCGGGGCTGAAGATCAAGGCCCAGACCGCCGCGCGGCCGGTCGGCGTGCTGTTCGGCCTGGAGCTGACGCTGAACCCGTTCCTGCCCTACCCGGTCTACAAGGAGATCGCCAAACGCCCGCTGGCCGAGCGCGTGGCGCTGCTCAGCGATCCCGAGTTCCGCGAGCGCCTGCTCGCCCATCCGCCGGAGGGCCGGGTGCGCGGGCGGATGAAGGACTGGGCCAACATGCACGTCTTCACCGGCACGCCCGACTACGAGCCGACGCCGGAGACCTCGATCGCCGCGATCGCCCAGCGCACCGGCCGGGCGCCGGAGGCGGTGGCGCTGGACCACCTGGTCTCCGAGGGCGGCCACGCGATGATCTACGCCCCGGTGCTGAACTACACCGACGGCAACCTGGCGCCGGCGTTCCACATGATGAACCACAAGGACGTGGTGCCCGGCCTCTCCGACGGCGGCGCCCACGTCGGCACCATCTGCGACGGCTCGTTCCCGACCACGCTGCTGACCTACTGGACCCGCGACCGCACCCGCGGGCCGCGGCTGCCGCTGGCGCAGGTGTTCCGGATGCAGGCCCGCGACACCGCCCGCACCGTCGGCCTCTACGACCGCGGCGTGCTGGCCCCCGGCTACCGCGCCGATCTCAACGTGATCGACATGGACCGGCTGACGCTGCATGGCCCGGAAGTCGCCTACGACCTGCCCGCCGGCGGCAGGCGGCTGTTGCAGCGGGCCAGCGGCTACGAGGCGACGGTGGTCGCCGGCCAGGTCACCTACCGCGACGGCGTCGCCACCGACGCGCTGCCAGGCCGGCTGCTGCGCGGCGCCCAACCCGCGCCGATGGCGGCCGCGGCGGAGTAACGCCCACAACCCCGCTCATCCCGGCGGACGCCGGGTTGAGCGGTTGTTTGGGAACGCTCACCGGATTTGACTTTGGCCGCCCGTTCCCCTATTGCCGCCCGCTCACTTTCAAGCGCCTGACCTTTCGGAGCCCGACCCCGTGAAGCGCACCTTTCAGCCCTCCCGCCTCGTGCGCAAGCGCCGGCATGGGTTCCGCTTGCGGATGTCGACCAAGAACGGCCGCAAGATCATCGCGCGCCGCCGGGCCCAGGGCCGCAAGCGCCTGACCGCCTAAGTCAGCACCGTCACCCGGCGACCGCGAAGCGGAGGCGCGTAGCAGCCAAAGCCGGGGCCAAACGTGCAGCCAGCCAGCTCGAATTCGTCTATGAACCGGCCCGTCCGGCCCCGGCTCTTCGCGCTGCGCGCTACGGCCGGGGTGACGGAGCAACATACCGCTCGATGAGCGAGCCACGACCCCCACCCCTTGAACGACTGAAGAAGCGGGCCGATTTCCTGGCGGCGGCGAAAGCGTTCGCCTGCGCGAGAGGAGCCGTTCTGGTGCAGGCGCGCGATCGGGGAGACGGAACGGGCGCGATCCGCGTCGGTTTCACCGCCACGCGCCGGATCGGCGGGGCGGTGGTGCGCAACCGGGCCAAGCGGCGGCTGCGCGAGGCGGCGCGGGCGACGTTTCCGGGTCTGGCGCGCGCCGGGTGCGACTATGTGCTCATCGCCCGCGGCGGCGCGACCACCCGGCCGTACCTGCGTCTGCTTGACGATGTGAAAAGCGCGCTGATAAGGCTCGCGGCCGATCTCGGCGCGCCTCACAACCCTTGCCGGGGCGAGGCCTCCCAGGCTTCGACGCCGCCCCAGAATCCGCCTAAGAGCAACCCCGCTTAAGCCCGCCGGAAGGCAACGCCCCGCGCCCGATGCAGCCCGACAACCGCAACTTCATCATCTTCATCGTCGTGACCCTGATCCTGGTCATGGCCTACGAGCAGTTCGTCCTCGGGCCGACCGAAAAGCGCAAACAGGCCGAGGCGCAGCAGGCTCATGCGGTGGCGACGGCGCAGGCGGCCGCCGGGCTCGCCCCTAACGGCCAGCCGGCCGCGCCGGTGCTGACCCGGACCCAGGCGCTGGAGGCCACGCCCCGCGTGCAGGTGGACACGCCGGAACTGTCGGGCTCGATCAGCCTGACCGGCGGGCGGCTCGACGACCTGTTCCTGAAGCACTACCGCCAGACCACCGACCCGAACTCGCCGCCGGAAGAGCTGCTGCGGCCGTTGGGCGCGCAGAACGCCTACTACGCGGTGGCCGGCTGGGTCGGCGCGCCGGGAGCGCCTGACGAGACGACGGCCTGGACCCTCGCCTCGCCGGGGCCGCTCACGCCGGGCCACCCGGTGGATCTGACCTACGCGGCGGCTTCGGGCCTGACCTTCCATCGCCGGATCAGCGTCGACGCGCAGTACATGTTCACGGTCAGCGATACGGTCGAGAACCACGCCGCCGCGCCGGTGAACATCGCCCCCTACGGCGCCGTGCAGCGCCGCGGCGTGCCCCCGGAAGCCGGCAAGATCGCCATGGAAGGGGCGATCGGGATGTTCCCGACGCTGGGCCTGAAGGATGTGCGCTATCCCGCCTGGAAGAAGGACGGGACCAAGGAGTTCGCCTCGACCGGCGGCTGGACCGGCATCACCGACAAGTACTGGATGGCCGTGTTCGCGCCGCCGCAGAGCGAGCCGATCAAGGCGCGCTTCGAGGTGACGCCCGTCAACGGGATCGACGACTACCAGGCCAGCTACGTCGGCCAGCCGCGGGTGGTGGCGCCTGGCGGCTCGACCACCGAGACCACCCACCTCTTCGCCGGCGCGAAGGTGGTCAAGACGCTGAAGGCCTATGGCGATACGCTGAAGCTGCCCGACTTCGACAAGGCGGTGGACTGGGGCTGGTTCGAGATCCTGTCCAAGCCGGTGTTCTGGGTGATGGACTTCTACGCCGGCTATCTGGCGACGGTCGGCCTCGGCTTCGGCTGGGCGATCCTGGCGCTGACCATCACCATCCGCCTGGTGATGTTCCCGGCCTTCAACGCCTCCTACGCGATGTCGACCAAGATGAAGAAGGTGCAGCCGGAGATGAAGGCGCTGCAGGAGCGCATGAAGGGCGACCCGGCCGCGCTGCAGAAGGAGATGATGGCGCTCTATGCGCGCGAGAAGATCAATCCGGTGACCGGCTGCATCCCGATGCTGCTGCCGCTGCCGGTGTTCTACGCGCTGAACAACGTCTTCAACGTCACCATCGAGATGCGCCACGCCTCGTTCGGCTGGGTGAAGGACCTCTCGGCGCCGGACCCGACCACGATCTGGAACCTGTTCGGCCTCTTGCCGTGGGATCCGCTGCACAATCCGTGGATCAGCTCGCATCGAGGCGGTGCCGTTCGTCGGCGGCATCTTCACGCTGGTGTTCCACCTCGGCGCCTGGCCGATCATCTACGCCGCCACGATGTGGGTCTCGCTGCTCACCGGTCCGACCATGACCGGCATCGATCCGACGCAGCAGAAGCTGATGCGCTGGATGCCGTGGATCTTCATGATCGTGCTGGCCCAGAGCTCGGTCGGCCTGGTGATCTACTGGTCGTTCTCCTCGGTGTTCACCCTGGTGCAGCAGTACGTGCTGATGCGCCGTTTCAAGGTGGACAACCCGATCGATCAGCTGTTCGCACGGCTGACCGCGCCGAAAAGCGCGCCCAAGGACATCAAGGCGGCGGAGTGAGCGAGGCCGCCCCGGAAACGCTCGCAGAGGTCTTTTCCGACGACGAGATCGAGGCGGCGCGGGTGCTGTTCGCCCACGACGCCCAGTTCGTGATGGGCGCGGCCAAGATCGAGCAGCTGCCGGCGCCCGACCTGCCGGAGATCGCCTTCGCCGGCCGCTCCAACGTCGGCAAGTCCAGCCTGATCAACGCCCTGGTCGGCCGCTCGGGCCTGGCCCGCTCGTCGTCCGAGCCGGGGCGGACCCGGGAGGTGAACTTCTTCCTGCTGGACGGGCGCATCCGCCTGGTCGACCTGCCCGGCTACGGCTTCGCCAAGGCCTCGAAGGGCGAGACCAGGCGGTTCCAGAACCTGGGGCGCGACTACCTGCGCGGCCGGCCAAACCTGCGCCGGGTGTTCCTGCTGATCGACGCGCGGCACGGGCTGAAACCGCCCGACGCCGAGGCGATGGCGGCGTTCGACACCGCGGCGGTCTCCTACCAGATCGTGCTGACCAAGGCCGACAAGCTGAAGCCGGCCGAGGCCGAAGCCGTCCGCGCCGGCACGGAGGCCGCGGTGGCGAAGCGCCCGGCGGCGTTCCCGCGCACGCTCGCGGTCTCGGCGGTCAGCGGCGCCGGCCTGGAGCTGCTGCGGGCCGAGGCCGCGCGCGCCGCATTGGCGTAGGGGATCCTACCTCGCCCGCGTCGCGGCGATGATCTGATCGGCCACGACCAGGGCGGCCCTGGCGGTCGTGTCCGGACAGCTCGTCGTGGAGACCGGCACATAGATGTTGGACGGATAGTCGGCCTCGATCTGATCGCAGGCGGCCAGGGCGCCGTACATGATGCGGCGCTTGAACTCGTCGACGCCGGCCGACGTCTTCAGGTCGAGGTCGGCGAAGTTGACCGCGCGCGAAGCCGAGAGCACCTCGATCGGAGACCCCTGGAACGTGCCGGCGCCGGTCGCGGCGTGACGCACCACCCGCGGGGCGACGACCGTGAGCTCGGAGGCGGGCGGCGGACTGGCGGCCGCGGGTTGCGGCTGCGCCCACCCCGGCGACCCCGTGGTCAGCAGGCCAGCGACCATGGCGGCGGCGATCGCCGTCACGCCGCGGCGAAACCCCGGAAGCTGTGATGTCATCTCGTTTCTCCCTCGTTCGTCGGCCGACACGGACAAAGGGCGTGCAAGTGGCCAAGTAACGCAAGCCTAGCGTCGCACGCCGCGCGCCGCGTTGACCTGCCTCAACTCTGACGGAAGGCGCCGCTCGCCGCCGGGCTACCGTTCCGACGCGTCACGCCTTAGAGCTGCGGCATGGCCGACGACGACGCACACTTCTACGAACCCGCCAAGGGCCACGGTCTTCGCCACGATCCGTTCAACGCCATCGTCGGTCCCAGGCCGATCGGCTGGATCTCGACGCAGAGCGCGGACGGCGTCGCCAACCTGGCGCCTTACAGCTTCTTCAACGCCTTCAACTACGTCCCGCCAATCGTCGGCTTTTCCACGATTGGCTGGAAGGACAGCGTCGCCAACGTCGCCGCCACCGGCGAGTTCTGCTGGAGCCTCGCCACCAAGGCGCTGGCGCAGCAGATGAACCTGACCTGCGCGCCGGCGCCGCCGGAGATCGACGAGTTCGACGTCGCCGGCCTCACCCGCGCCCCGGCGCGGCTGGTCGCGCCGCCGCGGGTGCGGGAAAGCCCGGTCAACTTCGAGTGCCGGCTCAGCCAGCTGATCCAACTGCAAGGGGCCGACGGGAGCCTGGTGAACACCTGGCTGGTGCTGGGCGAGGTGGTCGCCGTGCACATCGACCGGGCGTTTCTGACCGACGGGGTCTACGAGACCGCCGACGCCCACCCGATCCTCCGCGCCGGCCGGATGGGCGACTACGCCGAGATCACGCCGGCGGCGATGTTCTCGATGCGTCGCCCCGGCTGGCCGATCGAGTAGGGAAGCTCCTTCCCTCGCTTCAGGCGAGGGGAGGTGTCGCGATGGCGAGCCGCGGCAAGGCGAGCCGCGACGGAGGGGAGACACGCGCCGGCGCCAGCGACAATCCTGCGCCGCCGGTCCCCCCTTCGTCGCGCTTCGGCCCTGACGGGCCTCGCATGCGACACTTCCCCCCGCGAGCGGGGGGAAGAGCGCGAACGTCTGGTCCGTGTCCGGCTTAACCTCTATGCGGGACCGGCATCCCTCGGAGCTCGCATGTCCGATTCCATCGCCCCCACCCTTCAGGCCACGCTCGGCCAGGTCCGCGTCATTGGCGACGAGGCCGGCCGCTCGGTGATCGAATACGAGGTCGGTCCGCAGATGTGTCACTCGGGCGGCGTGGCCCAGGGCGGCTTCGTCTGCGCCTGGATCGACTCGGCGATGGCGCACGCCTCGATCTCGCTGCTGCCCGACCTGAGCCCGATGTCGCTGGAGCTGAAGGTCAGCTACTTCGCGCCGGTGCGCCCCGGCCGGGTGATCGCCGAGGGCTGGATCGAGCGCCGCGGCCGCGCCACCTGCTTCGCCGAGGGCCGCCTGCTCGATCCCGCCGGCAATATCCTCGCCAAGGGCAGCTCCACGATCCGGCTGATCCCGCGCGAGGCCGTCGAGGCCAGCGCGCGCCGGGCGATGGCTTAGGCGGATGGCCGACGGCTGGCTGATCGGCGTGATGGTGGAACTCGCCGGCGAGCCGGTGGCGCTGCGCCACTTCTTCGCCGTCGGTCATGCGGACCAGGCCAAGGCCGAGTGGACCGCGATCGACCAGGCGCTGCTGATCGGTCCGGTGGCCGCCAGCCCGGTCGGCGGGCTGGAGCCGGTGCATATGGTCAGCGCGCTGTCGCCGAGGACGGTCAAGCAGCTGGGCTTGAAGCCCAGCGAGGTCCGCTCGCTCGGCTGGCGCTGGCCGCGTCGCTGGGCCAGCCTGGAACCGCGCTGAAGGAAGTCGAGCGGGGCATTGGGGTGACAGCGCCCCTCGCCTTCGCTATCGAGGCGCCCCGATGGCGCGGGCGCGCCGGCTTGCTGGACCCGGACGGACATGGCTGACACCGCCGAGAGCCGCGAGGCGCAGGGCTGGGCCACGGCCCGCACGCTCGCCGAGGCGCTGCCCTACATCCAGCGCTACGACCGCGAGATCGTGGTGATCAAGTACGGCGGCCACGCCATGGGCGAGGAGGCGATCGCCAAGCTGTTCGCCGCCGACGCGGTGCTGCTCAAGCTGCTGGGCCTGCATCCGGTGATCGTCCACGGCGGCGGGCCGCAGATCTCGGCGATGCTGGAGCGGGCGGGCGTGAAATCGACCTTCGTCGACGGCCTGCGGGTCACCGACGAGCCGACCATGGAGGTGGCCGAAATGGTCCTCTCCGGCGCGATCAACAAGGAGATCGCCAACTGGATCACGCTCGCCGGCGCCGAGGCCGACGTCCGCGGCGTCGGGCTCTCGGGCAAGGACGCGCGGCTGATCACGGTCGAGAAAGCCACCCGCACCCGCAAGGATCCGACTTCGAACATCGAGCAGGTGGTCGACCTCGGCTTCGTCGGCGAGCCGACCAAGGTGGATCCGAAGCTGATCCTCGACCTGATCAATTCGGCGGATGACTACATCCCGGTGATCGCCCCGATCGGCGTCTCGGCGACGGGCGAGACCTACAATGTCAACGCCGACACCGTGGCCGGCGCGATCGCCGGCGCGCTGAAGGCCAAGCGCCTTTTGCTGCTGACCGACGTGCAGGGCGTGATCGGCGCGAACGGCGAGCTGATCCGCCAGCTGACGCTGCAGGAGGCCGGCAAGGCGGTCGCCACCGGCGTCGTCTCCGGCGGCATGATCCCGAAGCTGGAGACCGCGGTCGCGGCGGTGGAGGCCGGGGTGGAGTTGGCTGTCATCCTCGATGGCCGGCGTCCGCACGCGATGCTGGTCGAGCTCTTCACCGAACACGGCGCCGGCACGCTGGTGAAAGCGTGAGCGGGGCGCGGCGCCATCTGCGATCAACCCTCCCCCTCTGGGGGAAAGCGGCGCGAACTTCGCGAAGCGAGGGAGACGCCGATGGGGGCTCTATCCGGACACTCCCCTCATCCGCGAAGGGAGCTGCGCGCGGCTCGCCGCTTTCCCCGCTGCGGGGGGAAGGGTTGCGGTGAGCCGAAGGGCGAGACGACGAGGAGGGGATTCGATGAGCGCCGACCTGAGCCATATCGACACCTGGCTGTTCGATCTGGACAACACGCTCTACCCGCTCGAGGCCGGGCTCGGCGTCGACATCTCCGACCGGATCACGACCTTCGTCGAGGACCTCACCGGCCTCCCGCGCGACGAGGCGCGCACGCTGCAGAAGCGGTACCTCGACGAGCACGGCCTGACGCTGCGGGGCCTGATGGTCAATCACGGCGTCGATCCGGACGAGTACCATGCGGTGTTCGCCGACCTGTCGCTCGAGACCCTGGCGCGCGATCCGGGCTCTGATCGCCGCGATCCACCGGTTGCCGGGCCGGCGGCTGATCTTCACCAACGCCGATGCGGGCCACGCGCGGCGGGTGATGGACCACCTCGGTCTGGCGGAACTCTTCGGCGAAGTCTTCCACATCGAGAGCGCCGGCTTCATTCCCAAGCCCGACCCGCTGGCGTTCGAGCGCCTGATCGCGGCGCACCGGATCGAACCGCCCGCGACCGCTTTCTTCGAGGACCGCGCGCTCAACCTCGAGCCGGCCGCCCGGCTTGGGATGACGACCGTGCTGGTGGGCGCGGACGCCGAGCAGAACACCGACCCGTTCGTGACCTATCGCACGCCGAGCCTTGCGCCGTTCCTGGCGGCGGCCAAGGTCAAGGAGACGCCATGACCGAGATCGCCACGTCCGACCTGCAGGCCGAGATCGAAGCCGGCTGGGAGGCCCGTGACGGCGTCGGCCCGACCACCGTCGGCCCGCTGCGCACGGCCGTCGAGGAGACCCTGCTGCTGCTGGATTCCGGCCGGCTGCGCTCGGCCGAGCGCCGCGCCGACGGCGTCTGGGAATCGCGGCAGTGGGCCAAGCAGGCGATCCTGCTGTCGTTCCGGCTGAACCCCAACACGGTGATGCGCGCCGGCGCCATCGGCGGCGGCGGGGTCGGGCCATGGTGGGACAAGGTTCCGTCGAAATTCGAGGGCTGGGACGCGCCGCAGTTCGAGGCCGCCGGCTTCCGCGCGGTGCCCGGCTCGATCGTGCGCCGCGGCGCCTACGTCGCGCCCGGCGTGGTGCTGATGCCGTCGTTCGTCAACATCGGCGCCTACGTCGACACCGGGACCATGGTCGACACCTGGACCACGGTCGGCTCCTGCGCTCAGATCGGCAAGAACGTGCACCTGTCCGGCGGCGTCGGCATCGGCGGCGTGCTGGAGCCGCTGCAGGCCAGCCCGACCATCATCGAAGACGACTGTTTCATCGGCGCCCGTTCCGAGGTGGCCGAGGGCATGATCGTGCGCCAGGGCGCGGTGATCTCGATGGGGGTCTACCTCAACGCTTCGACGCCGATCATCGACCGCAAGACCGGCCAGACCTATCGCGGCGAAGTGCCCGCCTGGTCCGTGGTCGTCTCCGGCTCGCGCCCGGATCCGCACGGCGTCGGACCCTCGCCCTATTGCGCGGTGATCATGAAGACCGTCGACGCCCAGACCCGCTCGAAGACCTCGATCAACGAATTGCTGCGGGACTGAGCGCCCGCACCCGCTCCGGCTCCGGCCGGGGCCGTCCGGCGACGCTCTCCGGGATCGGGAAGGCGACCTTCGCGGTCATGCCGCCGCCGGGATTGGGCTTGAACGTCGCCTCGCCGCGCAGCTGGCGGGCGTAGGCGGTCATCAGGGTGCGGCCGACGCCGGCGCCGATCTTGGCGACCTTGCCCTCGAAGCCGGTGTCGACGATGCAGAGCTCCGCGGTCCCGTCGCGGGCTCTGAACCTGACGCTGAGCTGGCCGCCCTCGGCCATGCCGTGCTTCAGCGCGTTGCTGATCGCCTCGACCGCGAAGAGCGCGATCGGCGCCAGCCGGTCCGGATCGATCACCGCCGAGTCGCAGGAAAGGTCGGTGCGCGCCGCGAGCCGCTGGCCGGCGTCGCCGGTGAGCAGCTGGCCCACCAGCTCCTCCAGGAACTCGCGCAGGTCGACCTGGCGCAGGTCGGTGCTCTGGTAGAGCGCGCGGTAGATCAGGGCGAGCGCGCTGATCCGCTGGCGGGTGTCGGAGATCGCCGCCCGCGCCGCCGGATCGGTCAGCGCCCGCTGCTGCATGTTGAGCAGCGACGAGATGATCTGCAGATTGTTCTTCACCCGGTGATGGATCTCGATCAGCATCGCGTCCTTCTGGGCCAGATGGTCCAGCAGGGCGGCGTCGCGGGCGACGATGGTGGCGGCCATCGCGCCCAGGGTGTCGGCGAGGTCGCGGATCTCCGGCGGCGCCCGCTCGGCCTGCACCGGACGGACGCTGAAACGGCCGCGGGCGTAGATCGCCGCGATCCGCTGCAGGTAGGCGATCCAGCGCACCACGCCGCGCTCGGCGACGATCCAGACCGCGATCAGCGCCAGGGTGAACGCCAGCAGCGGCAGGGCGACGGCGCTGACCGGATTGACCCAGGCCCACGACACCAGCTCCTCGGCCGGCGCCGAGATCACCACATAGACGTCGTGGCCAACTAACGGCGCCGCGGCGTAGACCCGCTCGCGCCCGCCCCGGTCCGACTGCGACCAGAGCTGCGAGCCGCCGCCGCCGAAGTTGGCCTGCGGGTGCGGCGGGAACCGGGTGATGTCGGTGGCCGAGAGCCATTGGCCCTGCGCGTCCGCCAGCGCGATCTCCGAGCCGGCGGGCAGGGAGGGGTCGGAGGCGTCGGGCCGCAGGCTCGCCAGGCTCATCACCGCGGCCAGAACGCCGTCGAAATGGCCCTGCGGGTCCTCGGCGCGGACGGCCGCGACCAGCGAAGGCTGGCTGGCGTAGGTCGCGCCCGGATTGGCGGCGATCACCAGCGGGCTCCCGCGCGCCAGCGCCTGGAACCAGGGCCGCTGGCCCCGCTGCGCGTCCGCCGGCACGTTTCCGGCGGCGCAGACGAAGCGGCCGGAGGCGTCGAAGCGGATCAGGTTCTCGTAGCCCTTCAGCCGCCCTTCGATCTCGGAAAGCCGCTGGGCGCACTGGAAGCCGACCGAGCCCGGCGCCAGCGTCTGCAGCAGCACCTGCGCCGACTCGATGCGCGCCCTGGCGATCGCGCCGCTGCGCTGGGCCGCCGCCGTGAGCTCGACCCGCTCCACCTGCGCCTGGCGCTGGAAGGCGATGCCGGCCTGCACGGCGCCCAGCAGCAGCACCGGCAGCAGGGCGATCGCCAGCGCCAGGCCCAGCCGCAGCCGGATCGTCGCGGGCCAGACCGGCCGCCCCACGCTGGCGGGCTTCATTTGCCGGAACTCAGACGCTCCGCATGGGCGAGGATCGAGCTCATCGCTTCGCCGGCCGCCGAGCCGTCACGGTGGTACGCGCCGCTCTCGAGGATCCCCTGCAGCGCGCGCCGCGCCCGGCTGACACGGCTCTTCACGGTGCCGACCGCGCAGTCGCAGATCGCGGCGGCCTCCTCGTAGGCAAAGCCGCCCGCGCCGACCAGGATCAGCGCCTCGCGCTGCTCGATCGGCAGCATCGCCAGTCCCTGGCGCAGTTCGTCGAGCGCGACCGGCGCCTCGGGATCGTCAACCGCCACCAGGGTCCGCTCGGCCGCTTCCTGGTCGAGCTGGGTCGAGCGCCAGGAGCGGCGCTTCTCCGAGTAGAACTGGTTGCGCAGGATCATGAAGGTCCAGGCCTTCATGTTGGTGCCCATCTCGAAGCTGGCGCGCGCGTCCCACGCCTTCAGCATTGCGTCCTGCGCCAGGTCGTCGGCGCCGGTGGGATTGCCGCAGAGGGTGCGGGCGAAGGCGCGCAAGTGCGGGATCAGTCCGACCAGCTCGCGCCGGAACGCCTCATCGCGGACGGGATCGTCGTCCGGCCGGCTCCTGGCCGCTGCCATCAGTTCTCCCCCGCATGCTCATCGTCGTGCCTGCGGAGGATCTGCAGGAACTCGTCGGGCACGGGCTCGTTGACGACCTCGTCGAACATCTGACGCAGCCGCACGCCGATTGCCTGCTGCCTGCAGCCGCGCCTCGTCCAGGCTGGGCGATTTCCGCGGCCGTCTCATCGGTGCCTTGTCAATCATGCTCCGGCGCGGAGTTCCGCGCTCTCGCCCCCATTTCCACTCAATTCCGACCCGAAACGCGCCGCCGCGCAAGAGGTTCCCGCGTGCGCCGCGAAAAACTGGCTTCAGCATAGCGCCATCAAACCGCCGCGGGCCTCTGGCAGGGTCAAATAAGGTCTTGGCGCGGGAACCCGCAGCACCCAGATGCGTTAGCAAGCTTGACGGGGGCGCCGCCTGGCGGAACTCGCTCCGGCCGTGCGCCCAGTGGCGCGGCATACTGAAAAAAGGGTTCGATCTTGAGTCTTCTCGCCCGCCTTGCGCCACACCTTCCCTACGTCCGCCGCTACGCCCGCGCCCTCACCGGCGACCAGGTGACCGGCGACAACTACGTGCGCGCCACCCTCGAGGCCCTTGCCGCCGGCGAACTGCAGCTGGAAGCCACCGCCACGCCGCGCGTCGCGCTCTACCAGGTCTTCCACGCCATCTGGCAGAGCGCCGGGGCGCGCCTGGAGCCGCGCGGCGTCGAGGCGGACACCGCGACCCCGCCGGACGCGATGCAGCGGCTGATGCGGATCGCGCCGCGCTCGCGCCAGGCCTTTCTGCTCACCGCCCTGGAGGGCTTCACCCCGGCCGAGGCGGCGCAGATCCTGGGCGTCGCCTATCCCGACGTCGAACGCCTGATCGCCCAGGCGCAGTCCGAGATCGACGCCGAACTGGCGACCGACGTGCTGATCATCGAGGACGAGCCGGTGATCGCCGCCGACATCGAGGCCCTGGTCAAGGAGCTGGGTCACAACGTCAGCGACGTCGTCGCCACCCGCACGGAGGCCGTTGAAGCCGCCCGGCGCGCGCCGCCCGGGCTGGTGCTGGCCGACATCCAGCTCGCCGACGGCTCCTCCGGCGTCGACGCGGTGAAGGACATCCTCGCCGCCCACGACGCGCCGGTGATCTTCATCACCGCCTTCCCCGAGCGGCTGCTGACCGGCGAGCGGCCCGAGCCGACCTTCCTGATCACCAAGCCGTTCCAGCCGGAAACCGTGAAAGCCGCGATCGGCCAGGCGCTGTTCTTCCACCCGCGCGTCGCCGTGCCCGCTTAGAGTCCATGCAAGCCCGTTCTCGCACCGCCAGCCGCGCCCTGCGCCTCGACGATCCGGTCGACGTCGCTCGCCCGTTCGTCTGGATCGCCGCCGTCTCGTTCATGGCCGGGTTCTGGGGCTATCTCGCGGCGCAGCCGTTGCTGGGGCGGTAGTCTTCGGCAAGAGCGTAACGCCTCACCCTCCCAACCGCTCCGCGGTCGGGCCCCTCCCTCTCCCTCCGGGAGAGGTCTAATGGGCCGACACCGCTGATTATTCACCTCTCCCGGAGGGAGAGGGAGGGGCCCGCGCCGAAGGCGTGGGAAGGTGAGGGGTTACGCCGCCCGCCCTCAGAGTCCCCTGGCGACGAACCAGCCGTTCTTGAAGCCGTCGCTGGCCTTGCCATAGACGAACGGCGCGCCGTCGGGCGTCGTCACCCGCCCGCCGGCGGCGATCAGCACCGCGTGGCCGGCGGCGGTGTCCCACTCCATCGTGGTCCCGTGACGTGGATAGATGTCCGCCGCGCCCTCGGCGATGCGGCAGAACTTGATCGACGAATCCATCGGCTCGCGGCGGTGGAAGCCATACTGGGCGGCGAGCGCGTCGGCGGTCTCGACCTTCATCGTGTGGCTGATCAGCGCCAGCGCCTCGCCGTCGGGCCACAGCCGGGGCCGGATCGCCTCGAACGGCCCGTCGCCGTGGCGCTTGATCACGCCAGACCCGGTGGTGACCCAGAGCTCGCCGCTGGCGGGCGCCGCCACCACGCCGGCCACCGGCTTGCCGTGGTCGATCAGGCCGATGTTGACCGTGAAATGCGGGTCGCCGCGCACGAACGCCTTGGTGCCGTCGAGCGGGTCGACCAGGAAGAAGCGCGGGCCGATCGCGTCCGGCGTGCCGAACTCGCTGGCGTGCTCCTCGGAGATCACCGGCACGCCCGGAAACAGGCGCTCCAGCCCCGCCAGGATCAGCGCCTCGCCGCGGCGGTCGGCCTCGGTCACCGGGCTTTCGTCGGCCTTGGCGCTCACCACCAGTTCGGTCTTCCAGAGCGGCAGGATCGCCCTCGCCGCCTCCGCCACGAGGTCGACGAGGTCGCCGGAAATATCGCTTGCGAGGTCCAGTCCCATGCGGCGTCTATGGCTCACGCCGCACGTTTCCCAAAGCGGCAAATCAGGCAATGTTGCGCGCGATGAGTGAGTCCGGACCAGCCTTCGCTCCCGAGCCCGAGCGCGCGCGGGTCGCCCCCGAGGAACTGGCGGCGCGGCTCGCCTCCAAGCTTTGCCACGACTTCATCAGCCCGGCCGGGGCGATCGTCTCCGGCCTCGACCTGCTCGACGATCCGGCGGCCAAGGACATGCGCGACGAGGCGATGGACCTGATCGCCTCCAGCGCCCGCAAGCTGGTCGACCAGCTGGCGTTCGCCCGGGTGGCGTTCGGCGCGGCGGGGGGCGTCGCCTTGTTCGACTGCGCCGAGATGGAGCGGCTGACGCGCGGCGTCTACGCCCACGTGCGGGCCGAGCTCGTCTGGGCGGTGGCGCCGGCGCAGCTGCCGAAGGCCCCGGCCCAGGTGCTGGTGAACCTGGCGCAGCTGGCGGCCAACGCCCTGCCGCTGGGCGGAACCGCGCGGCTGGAGGCGACCGAGGGGCCCGACGGATACAGGGTGACGGCGACGGCCAGGGGGCCGAAGGCGCGGCTCGCGGCCGAGGTGCAGACCGGCCTTGGCGGCGGCCCGCTCGGCGACGGCCTCGGCGGGCGCTGGGTGCAGGCCTATTACTGCCACGTGCTGACCGCCGCGGCCGGCGGCCGGATCGAGGCGAGCGCCGCCGACGAGCTGGTGACGCTCAGCGCGGTGATCCCGGCCTGAAATTTCGCCGCAGCCGGACGGGCCAAACCGCTCCTTAACCAAGCGCGCGCGACAAGGGGCGCCTGTTTGTGCGCAGGAGCGATGGCGCCTCGATGAGGACCTGTCTGGTCGTCGATGACAGCCGCGTGATCCGCAAGGTGGCGCGGCGCATCCTCGAAGACATCGGCTACGAGATCGCGGAGGCCGCCGACGGCGTCGAGGCGCTGGCCTGGTGCCGCGCGGCCATGCCCGATGCGATCCTGCTCGACTGGAACATGCCGGTGATGACCGGGATCGAGTTCCTGCGCCGGCTGCGCGAGGAGCCAGGCGGCGAGGCGCCGGTGGTGGTGTTCTGCACCGTCGAGAACGACCTGGCCCATATCCGCGAGGCGCTCGACGCCGGGCGCCAACGAGTACATCATGAAGCCGTTCGACGGCGACATCATCTCCGCCAAGTTCGCGGAGGCGGGACTTTGACCGCCGAGGAGATCGCCCAGATCGTCTCGCTCTGCCGCACCCGCGCCGGGCTGAAGGTGGCGGCGGACAAGACCTATCTGATCGAAAGCCGGCTCGGGCCCGTGGCGCGGCGCGAAGGCTATGACTCGATCACGGCGCTGCTGGCGGCGATCCGCGAGCGCCGCGACGAGCCGCTGATCTGGGCCACGGTCGAGGCGATGGCCGGCGGCGAGACCTCGTTCTACCGCGACCGCGAGCCGTTCCGGGAATTCCGCGAGGAGATCGCCCCGCAGCTGATCCGCGCCCGCGGCGGCGCGCCCGTCCGGGTCTGGAGCGCCGCCTGCGCCACCGGCCAGGAGGTCTACTCGCTGGCGATCGTGGCCGGCGAGATGGCCGAGGAGGACCCCAACCTCCGCATCGAGTTCGCCGCCTCGGACCTCTCGCGCCTGGCGCTCGAGCGGGCCCAGGCCGGGCTCTTCAACCAGTTCGAGGTGCAGCGCGGCCTGCCGATCCGGCAGCTGGCGCAGTACTTCGAGAAGGACGGCGAGCAGTGGCGGATCGCCGAGGCGGTGCGCCGGCGGGTGCGCTGGCGGCGCATCAACCTGATCGCCGGCCTGCGCCAGATCGGCCGCTTCGACGTGATCTTCTGCCGCTATGTGCTCGGCCACATGACCGACGAGGCGCAGCGCAGGGTGATCGAGGACCTGACCTTCATCCTGCCCGAGGACGGGGTGCTGGTGCTGGGCCTGAAGGAACAGGTCGCCGGCCTCAGCGAGGCGTTCCAGCCCGTCGTCGGCCGCCCCGGCCTCTACCGCCCGAACCCGGAGTTCCGCGCCGCGGCGGCTTAGCGCCCGGGTATCGGCGGCGGACGTGGGTCGCTCGACCGCCCCAGGGCGCACGACCGGCACGCAGCGAAGGGACAGCGGCCATTGAAGCCTTCTCGATTCGCAACCAAGATCGCCCTGATGACGCCGGCCTCGGCCGGCGCGTGAGGGCGCCATCGATCGAACGGGAGCAGCAGGGCGGATGATGATCAGACGATCTCTGGTCTTCCTCAGCGTGCTGGCGCTCGTGGCCTGTGGACAGCTGTCAAAAGGCGCGCGCCAATACTTCATTGATAAATACAGCTGCCCGACGGACCGGGTGACCCTCGCCGAGATCCGCGACGCCAAGCCCAGCGAGGTCTTCGCAGCCGATTGGCGCGAGGCAACGGCGCCGGAGGAGGTGGCGGGCGATCCGGGACGGCTGGCGCAGTGGCGCGCCAAGGAGGCGGAGCGCCGCAAGGGTTGGGAGTCGTGGATCAACACGAGCCAGCTGTTCGAAGTCAGCGGGTGCGGCCACCGCGTGGTGCTGGCTTGCCGCAAACCGGGTCAGCGGAGTTCTTCGGGGGCGATGGCGATCTGTAACGAACCGCCGGACCGGAAGGGCTAGCGTTTGGGGCCATTGGCCCGGGCGGGCGTTGCCAGAATACAGTGGTCAGAGCCGCGTGGATGGAGCCGCTTTCGTCGAGGGTGTGGGTCGGCGTCAGCCGATGTTTTTGCCGGGTCGCCTGGACAACGCGAGCGGGAGTCGACCCGCAGGGAGTTGCTCGCTAAGGTCGATCGCCGGCGACGTGCCGCCGCGGCCTTCGGCGCAACCTCGGGGGGAGTTCGCGTGAAGATTAACATTGTCTACGATGCAAGCACCAGTAGTGCCCCGGCGGGCTTCTTCACGGCGGTCAATGCGGCGGTGCAATACTGGGAACAGGAGATCACCAACCCGATCACGGTGACGATCGACTTCGGCTGGGGCGAGGTTGGCGGCGCCCCCATCACTGGAGCCGGCATTATCGCCGAGAGCTCCACCAACGGGCTGGTCTTCAGCTACGACCAAATCCGCCAGGCGCTGGTCGACGCGGCGAACTCTCCGGCCGCGGTGCAGGCCGCGGCCAGCCTGCCGAGCACAGACCCGACTGGAGGCGTTGGTTTGTTCACGGCGGTCGCTGAAGCTGAGGCGCTGGGCCTGCCGACAGGCGGCGCGACGTTCGCCGGCGCTGTCGGCCTCAATGCCAGCGACCTGTTCGCGTTCGATCCGAACAACCGCGCCGTCGTCGGCAAGTACGACGCCGTCGGCGCGCTCGAGCACGAGATTTCCGAAGTGCTCGGCCGTATCGCGGGCTCTGGTCAGCTCGAGAATGGTGTCGCGCAGTACGCTCCGCTCGACCTTTTCCGCTTTGCCGCGCCCGGGCAGCTGGCCCTGACCCCAGGCGCAGCCTCGTTCTCGGTCGACGGACAGACCTTGCTGATGCCGTTCAACGCGCCCTCCGCGGGCGATCCAGGGGATTGGGACCCCAGCGTCACGGGGGACGCGTTCGGCGAGGGTCAGACCGACTTGGCCGAGTTCGTCTCGCCCATCGACCTGGCGATAATGCAAGCGCTTGGTTACACGATCGCTCCCACGCCTGGGTCGACCGCTCGGTTTCCGGACGGAAACTTCGTGCTGTCGGGCATGACGAGCTCGGCGTACGACCCCGCCCGCGGCTTGATCTATTTCTCCACCATCGCCGGCCTGATCGAGTCATTCAATCCGGCGACGGATAAGACGACCGCGCTGCTCAATCTCGGCCATTTCGTCCAGGGGCTGGCCGTCTCCCCAGATGGTGCGACGCTCTACGTCGGGCTGCAGGGCGGGACGGGGGGCGCCGAAACGATGGACCTGGTCAACCTCGCCACCCTGGCCGTCACGGCAGAGAGCTTCGCCAGTGGAGGCGACGGGCCAGCCTCCATCGTGATCACGCCCCAGGGCGAAGGCTACTTCACATCGAGCTACGACGGGTCGGGATGGACGCCGCTCAGCAGTTTCTCCACGTCGGGTGCGTTCGCGCCGGCGAACGTGAGCGGCGCGCCGATGATCGGGGCGGGCGGCGAGGCCCCACCATACTACTTCTTCGCGCCACACGTCGTGTTGTCGGCCAACGGCCACTACGCCCTCGCCTACGACACGGCGGACAGCGACGGGGCGGTTACCCTGCTGGATGCGCAATCCGGCGCCGTGATCGCCAGCAAAGGCGTGGTGTTCCCCGGAAACAATGACAAGGCGGACGTGAGCAACGCCGGGCTGGTCGTCGATCTGACCTACGGCGCCCTGGAGGTGTTCGACAGCCAGCTTTCGTTGGTCAAGGACCTCAGCTCCCTGCAAAGGGTATCCGGCGAAATAGCGGGCGTCCTCTTCAGCCAGGACGGCTCCGAACTCTATGTTTGGGACGCGGCGGCGAAGCAACTGCTGCTGTACAGCACCTCGACATGGCAGCAGACGGGCGTCATTCCGGTGGCGTCGTCGGTATCCACCTTGAACGGCGGCGCCAGTCCGGCTGGCGATATGAGCTTCGCCGACAATGGCCGTCTCCTGCTGCTGAACACCGGCGTGGGCTTCGAGATCATCGACTTGCGCCCAGGCGACCACCGGGCGGACTTCGCCGGCGATGGCCTCTCGGGCTTCCTGCTGCAGAACACGTCGGGCCTGGTGGCGATCGGCGAGGTGAACGGCGGCCAGGCAGGCTACGTCTATCCCACCGCTCTGCCGGCTGGGTGGGCGTTCCGCGGGACCGGCGACTTCCTCGGCGACGGCAAGGCCGACTTCTTGATCCAGAACGCCTCGGGTGTGGTGGCGGTCGGCGAGGTTGGCGGCGGTCAGGCCACTTACATCTTCCCCACCGCGATCGACGCGACCTGGAAGTTCGTCGGGACCGGCGACTTCCTGGGTGACGGCAAGGACCAGTTCATGGTCGAGAACACGCAAGGAGGGACGGCGGGGCTGCTGGCGATCGGCGAGATCGCGGGCGGCCATGCGACCTACATCTACCCCACAGCCCTGCCGTCCGGCTGGTCCTTCGTCGGGACCGGTGACTTCCTCGGCGACGGCAAGAGCGAGTTCATGATCCAGAATGCGTCGGGTCTGGTGGCGATCGGCAAGCTGGCGAACGGCGCGCCGACCTTCAGCTTCCCCGCCTTCCTCGACGCGTCGTGGAAATTCGTCGGCGACGGCGACTTCCTGGGCGACGGCAGGGATCAGTTCATGGTCGAAAACACCACAGGTACGGTCGCGATCGGCGAAATCGTGAACGGCCACCCGACCTACATCTACCCGACCGGTCTGGCGGCCGAGTGGAAGTTCGTCGGCGACGGCGACTACCTCGGCGAGGGCCACGATCAGTTCATGATCGAGAGCAGTATCTCGGGGGCCGTGTTCGTCGGCGACTACTCCGGCGGCCAGGTCCACTACACCCAGGTCGCCAGCCTGCCGCCGGACTGGACATTCCACTAGCCGTCACGCGGCCTGGCATGGGTGGAGGGCGCTAGCCGGCCGACGCGGGCTCGGGCCGGTTGCAGAGCGCCTTGCGCGGCAGCGTATCCTCGGCGAACGAAGCCCTGGCGGGATAGGGACACAGCGGCTGCGCGGCATTCGCCGGCCCGGTGGCGACGAGGCCCTCCGGCGCCTGGCTCTGCTCCACCCAGGCCCTGAGCAGATCGAGCCAGGCGACGCTGCCGGGGCCAGGTCCGCCGCCGCAGTGGAGCATGCCGGGGATCAGGTAGAGGCGGTAGAACGGGTCCACCTCGCCCAGCTTGGCCCGCACCTGCTCGTAGTAGACGATGCTGCCCTGGGCCGGGATCGCCGGGTCGTTCCAGCCGTGGAACTGGATCAGCTTGCCGCCGTGCTTGCGGAACTTGGACAGGTCCGGGTCGGTGGCGTTGAGGTCCTTGGCCACCGCGGCGGCGGCGCGCGGCGCGGCGTTGATGTCGAGGCCGAGCACGTCGTAGTCCGGCTTGCCGAACACGAAGTCGGCCCAGAAGCCGCTGGCGAACTTGAAGATCAGCGCCTGGTGCAGCTGGTCCGCGGACGGGCCGGTGATCCAGACCCCCCAGGCGCCGGGCTCGGCCTCGGCCCCGGGGGAGTTGCCGGGAAACGGCTGCTTGCCGGGGAGGCCGCCGTAGATCGTCTGCGCCGTGGCGATCTGGCTCGGCGTCAGGCAGTCGGGCCGGCCCTGGCCACGCGGGCAGGCCAGGTTCGTCGGGCTGAAGCGGCAGCTCGCCGGATCGGCGATGTATTTGCCGCCGCCGCAGGCGGCGAGCGCGCCTGTCTCCAGCGCCTTCAGCGCGTCGGCGTCGAGGAAGCCCTGGGACTGGGTCAGCGCCTGTACGTCGTTGGCCGCCAGCGTCATCAGGCCGGTGAAGTTGTAGGCCGGCGCGCCGGCGACGATGCCGTCGAAGTCGTCCGGGAAGCGCTGCGCCTCCATCAGCGCCTCGCGCCCGCCGTCGGAGCAGCCCTGGAAGTAGGCGTACTTGGCCGGGCCGCCCTGGTAGGCGCGGATCAGCGCCTTGGCCGCCTCGGTGGTCTCCTTCAGCGCCCGCCAGCCGTAGTCGATCACCTTCTGCGGATGGCCGAGCGCCCAGCGCGCGTCGGTTCCCTCGCTGCTCTGGTGACCGTCGTCGGTCATGGCGACCGCGTAGCCGAGCGCGGCCCCTGCCTCGAGCCGCCTGGACGCGATCTGGCCGGCGAAACCGCCGTTGCCGAACTGCACGTAGCGGCCGTTCCAGGCCGCGCCCTCGGGGATCCAGACCTCGATGCGGATGTCGGAGTTGGCGGTCGGCCGGGCCGTCACGTCGATCTTGCAGGCGGTGATCTGGCCTGCCGGCGTGTCCGCCGCGGCGGTGACGGTGGCGTGGGGCAGGACCTGGGCCGTCAACGCCGCGCACGGCGTCGCCGCCTGCGCCAGGCCGGCAAGCGCCAGCCAGATCGCCAGCGTGGCGCCGGCGCCGATCACCCATTTTCGCATCGTCGCCTCCCGCCAACCGCCGTTCGCCGAGACTGGCCCGGTTCGGCGGGATTGACTAGCGAGGCCCACCGTTTGCGTGGCTCCGGCAAGCCGCCTAAACGCATCCGCCATGACCGCGCCCAACCTCACCGAGATCGACCCCGTCGCCCTGACCCAGGACCTGATCCGCCGCCCGTCGGTGACGCCCGCCGACGCCGGGGCGATGGATGTGGTGCAGCAGGCGCTGGCCGGCCTCGGGTTCGACTGTCGGCGGATGAAGTTCGGCGAGATCGAGAACCTCTACGCGCGGCACGGGCTGCAGGGGCCGAACCTCTGTTTCGCCGGCCATACCGACGTGGTGCCAGTGGGTGAAGCCAGCGCCTGGAGCGTCGATCCGTTCGAGGCCCGCATCAAGGACGGCGTCCTGATCGGCCGCGGCGCCACCGACATGAAAAGCGCGATCGCCGCCTTCATCGCCGCGGCGCAAGGGGCGCTGGCGGCCGGCGAAGTGCGCGGCTCGCTCTCGCTGCTGATCACCGGCGACGAGGAAGGCCACGCCACCCACGGCACCAAGGCGGTGGTCGAGGCGCTGCAGGCGGAGGGCGAGAGGATCAGCCACTGCCTGGTCGGCGAGCCCACCTCGTCGGCGCAGTTCGGCGACATGATCAAGATCGGCCGCCGCGGCAGCCTGTCGGCCTACATCACGGTGGAGGGCGTGCAGGGGCACGTCGCCTATCCGCACCGCGCGGCCAACCCGATCCCGGTGCTGATCCGGCTGCTGGCGGCGTTGCAGGACCGCCGGCTCGACGAGGGCTATCCGGAGTTCCAGGCCTCGAACCTCGAGGTCACCACCATCGACGTCGGCAACCCCGCGACCAACGTGATCCCGAAGACCGCCAAGGCGCGGCTCAACATCCGCTTCAACCCCGGCCACACCGGCCAGTCGCTGGGGGCGTGGATCGAAGCGGAGGCGGTGAAAGCCGGCGAAGGCTTCGCGGGCAAGGTCGACGCACGGATCGAGATCGGCGGCGAGGCCTTCCTCACCGAGCCCGGCGACTTCGTCGGCGTGGTCGCCGAGGCGGTCGAGGCGGTGGCCGGGCGGACGCCGGAACTCTCCACCACCGGCGGCACCTCCGACGCCCGTTTCATCCGCGCGATGTGTCCCGTCGTGGAGCTCGGCCTGGTCGGCGCGACCATGCACGCGGTGGACGAACGCACCCCCGTCGCGGAGATCCGACAGTTGACAGAAGTCTACCGCCGGCTGATCAGGCGCTACTTCGAGACATTCAGCTAGGCCGCTGCCGCTCTTTTCGCGGCGCCGGCCTTTTCGGCGTTGGGGATTGGGCAATGCGCACGGCCGCCATCGGCATCGACTTCGGCACCACCAACACGGTCGTGGCGCTGGCCGCGCCGGACGGCGAAGCGCATCTGGTCAGCTTCCCGCACGACAACGAGGCGGTGGTCGCGTTCCGCTCGGCGCTCTCGTTCCACGCCGCGATCGACGATCCCCGCGATCGGGTGGTCGAAGCCGGACCCTGGGCGATCGACGCCTATGTCGAGGAGCCGCTGGAGACCCGCTTCATCCAGTCGTTCAAGACCTATGCGGCCAGCCCGCTGTTCGTGCACACCAATGTGCTCGGCCGATGGTTCCGCTTCGAGGATCTGCTGTCGGCCTTCCTGATCCGGATGCGCGAGCATGGCGCGAGTCTGGACGATTTGCCGACGCGGCTGATCGTCGGCCGGCCGGTGAATTTCGCCGGGGCGCGGCCCGACCCGGACCTGGCGCTCAGCCGCTACGAGACCGCGTTCCGCCGGCTCGGCTTCGAGGACATCCGCTACGCCTACGAGCCGGTCGCCGCGGCGTTCTTCTTCGCCCGCAAGCTGACGGCCGACGCCACCGTGCTGGTGGCCGACTTCGGCGGCGGCACCAGCGACTTCTCGATCGTGCGGTTCCGCAGGTCCGGCGGGGAGGTCAAGTCCGAGGCGCTGGCCAACTCCGGCGCGCCGGTCGCGGGCGACGCGTTCGACTACCGCATCATCGACCAGCTGGTCTCGCCCGAGCTCGGCAAGGGAACCAGCTACCGCGCGTTCGACAACGTGCTGCCGATCCCGGCCCGCTACTACGCCGCCTTCGCCCGCTGGGAGCAGCTCGCGCTGCTGCGCGCCAGCCGCGACATGCGCGACATCCGCGGCCTGGTCCGCACCGCGATGGAGCCGGACAAGCTGGCGCGGCTGGTCGAGATCCTCGACCACAACCACGGCTACCGGCTCTACCAGGCGGTCTCGCGGCTGAAGGAGACGCTGTCGGATCAGACCGAGGCGGTGTTCCGGTTCGAGGCCGGCGACGTCCACATCGAGAAGCCGGTCCGGCGCGCCGAGTTCGATGGCTGGATCGCGGCCGAGCTCGCCGCGATCGCCGCCGCGGCCGACGAGGCGTTGTCAAAGGCGGGCCTCCAGCCTGCCGACATCGACAAGGTGTTCCTCACCGGCGGCTCGTCGTTCGTGCCGGCGGTGCGGCGGCTGTTCGCCGACCGCTTCGGCGAGGCCAAGCTCGAGAGCGGCGGCGAACTGGTCTCCATCGCGACGGGGTTGGCGCTGATCGGCGCGGAGCAAGGACACGGCCGAGTGGGCGAAGCCGGCGTAGGCGCCTGAGCCTGGGTCACTCCATCCTCGCGGTCATCGCCGGGCGTCAGTCCCGGCGACCCAGGCACGCAGAACCGTGGGTGGCCGCGACGCGCGCGGCCATGGCGCGGTCTGGTGTTCTTGGGTGGCCGGGACTGACGCCCGGCCATGACCGAGGATGAAGGAGTTCAGGCCGGCTGCGGCTCCCAGTAGACCTCGACGCCGTAGCCGTCGGGGTCGCGGCAGCGGAAGAAGGTCAGATCCTCCTCGTCGCGTTCCAGCGGCTGTTTCATCGCTACGCCGGCCTCCGTCAGCGCGCGGTAGAGCCGCTCGACCGCGTCGGCGTTCTCGAGCCGGAAGCCGAAGTGGAACCAGTCCGGCAGCGGCTCCGGCGACGCTGTCGGCGCCAGCGCCAGATCCATGCCGGCCTCGTCGCGCAGGAACAGGACGCCGCCGTGGATGGCGGACAGCCGCAGACCGAAGAACCGCTCGTAGAACGCCCGCGAGCGCTCGGGCGAAGCGACCTTCAGGTGCAGGTGGTTGACGTTCATCGCTTGCCTCCGCCGCCAGACTACCATCCGCTCATCCCGGCGAAAGCCGGGACCCAGGAAAGACTCGATGCAACGCGGTGGATGAGGGCCGATTCAAGAACGAAGCTCACGAAGGACTCGAAGCGCCCCTCTTTGCCCTTCGTGTTCTTCGTGTTGAAACTTGCGCCAGCCGTGCGCGCCGCGCCATCCGAAGGGGTTCAAACCGCGGAGATCGCAGAGATACGCGGAGCCGCCCGGGACGGCACAGATGTCTCTGCGTATCTCCGCGCACTCCGCGGTTCATTTCCTTTGCCCCGCGGCGCGCGCGAATTCCGCCGAGAAGGCGCTCACGCAGCCGCTTCCCGACTGGGTCCCGGATGAGCAGGGGAGGATCAGGGGGCGCTTTTCAGCGTCGCGTTGTCCGGATCGAACTGGGTGATCGGGATCACTTCCAGGTTCGGGGCCTTGGCTTTCAGGGCGTCGATGAAGAACTTGCCGTCGCCGACCACGATCAGGCTGGCGGCGACCGGCTTCAGCACGTCCTTCGCGAACGCCTGCACCTGGTCCGGCGTCACGGCCTCCACCTTGTCCGGGTAGGTCTTCACCTCGCCGAGATCGATCCCGTAGAGCGCCAGGTTGCCCAGCACGCCGGCCAGGCCGGCGGCGGTGGCGACGCCGCGGCCGTAGTCGCCGATCAGCGACGACTTGCGCGCCGCCAGCTCCTCCGCCGTCGGCGGCGCGGCGGCCAGGCCGGCCATGCTCTGGCGGATCAGGTCGGCCACCTGCGGCGCGGCCTCGTTCTTGGTCTGGGCCTGGGCGGTGAACGCGCCCAGCGTGCGCCGTGCGGTCAGCGACGAGCCGGCGCCGTAGGAGAGGCCGCGCTTGACCCGGATCTCCTCATTCAGCCGCGACGAGTAGCCCCCACCCAGCACGGCATTGGCCACCAGGCCCTGGTAGTAGCGCGGATCGGCGCGGGCGATCGCCGGTTCGGTCAGCGTCACCGCGGCCTGGCCGGTCCCCGGCAGGTCGATCACCACGTTGCGCGGCGCCGCTTGCGCCTGGCCCTGGGCGGGCGGCGGCGGCGGACCCTCGGGCTTCGGCCAGTCGCCGAACGCGGTGGCGGCGAGCGCGAAGCCCTGGTCGGGCGTGATATCGCCGGTCAGCACCAGGATCGCATTGTCGGGGCGCCAGTTGCGGTCGTGGAATCGCACCAGGTCGTCGCGGGTCAGCCGCTTCAGCGACGACGGCGTGCCGCCGGCCGCGTGCGCGAACGGCGTGCCGGCGTAGACCACCGGCGCGGTGGCGAAGCCCGCCACCTGTCCGGGTTCGCCATAGGCGACCTGCAGGTCCTCCAGCCCCTGTTTGCGCGCCCGCTCCAGCTCGTCGGCGGCGAACGCTGGCTTGCGCGCCACGTCGGCCAGGATGGCGAGCGCGTCCGGCAGCTTGGCCGGCATCACCGAGAAGCCGACCGACGAAGCCTCCCAGCTCGATTCCGCGGCGATGTTGGCGCCCAGCGCCTCGGACTGCCGGGCGATCACGCGCGCCGAGCGGCTCGCCGTGCCCTCGGTGACCAGCGAGGCGGTCATGTTGGCGTCGCCGGACAGCTTCGCCGGGTCGGACGCCGCGCCCGAGCCGAAGCTCAGGCTCGCGGCCACCAGCGGCAGGTCGGTGCTCTTGGCGACGATCACGCGCAGGCCGTTGGGCAGGGTGCGTTCGGCCGGCGAGGGCAACATGGCGGCCGGCTGCGCGCCGATCGGCGGCGGCGCCTCGCGCTGGCCCTCCGGCGCCAGCGACGCCACCGGCCCGGTGTAAGGCTTGGAGGCGACCGGCGGCGGGGCCGCGGCGGCCTCGGCGGTCCCCGGCGGCTTCTGGCTGTCGGGCAGGTAGCGGATCTCGACCCGGGTGTTGTCGGTCAGATACTTGCGCGCCACCCGTTGCACGTCGGCGGCGGTGACGGCGGCGAGCGCGGCGATGTCGCTGTTGGCCCGCGCGGCGTCGCCCTCGATCACCTGGGCCGCCGCCAGTTCGTTGGCGCGGCCCTCGATGGTCTCGCGCTGGCGGATCTCGTTCGTCAGCAGCTGGGTCTTGGCGATCTCCAGCTCCCCGGGGCTCACCGGCTGGTCGCGCAGGGCCGCGATCTGTTCGCGCAGCGCGGCCACGACCTCGTCCGGGGTGTGGCCGGGCGCGACGATGCCGCCGATGTAGTAGACCCCGAGCTGGGCGCGCAGGTCGGCGTTCGACAGCACCTGGGCCGCCATCTGCTTGTCGTAGACCAGGCTGTCGTAGGCGCGCGACGACTTGCCGGCGGTCAGGATCGCGTCCAGCACCTGCAGCGGCTGCGCGTCCGGGTCGGAGGCCTTCGGGCGCCAGCCAGGTCAGCGCCACCGCCGGCAGCGGCACGTTGGGGGCATAGGCGGTGACGGTTTTCGGCGCCGTGCGCGGCGGCTCGACCGCCGTCACCTGCGGAATTGGCGCGGGCGGGTTCTGCAGCACGCCGAGGTACTTGGCGATCCAGCCGTCGAGCTGCGCCGGATCGTAGTTGCCGACCACCACCAGCGTGGCGTTGTCCGGACGATAGTAGGTGGCGTGGAACGTCTGCACGTCGTCCAGGCTGGCCGCGTCCAGGTTCTCGATCGAGCCGATCGCCGAGCGGTGGTAGGGGTGCACGGCGAAGCTGCTCTCGGGCAGCAGATAGTAGAACAGCCGCCCGTAGGGACTGGCGAGCACGCGCTGGCGCAGCTCCTCCTCCACCACCTGACGCTCGGAGTCGAAGTTCGCCTTGTCGACCACCAGCGAACTCATCCGCTCGCCCTCGGCCCACAGCAGCCGCTGCAGGTCGGCCGCGGGGATCACCTCGTAGAAGGCGGTGGTGTCGTCCTGGGTGAAGGCGTTGTTCATCCCGCCGACGTCCTCGGTCAGCCGGTCCATGTACTCGGGCGGCATGTCGCGGGTGGCCTTGAACATCATGTGCTCGAACAGGTGCGCGAAGCCGGAGCGGCCGGTCGGATCGTTCTTGGCCCCGACCCCGTACCAGACCTGCACGGTCACGTTCGGCGTGGTCCGGTCGAGCGAAGTGATCACCTTCAGCCCGTTCGGCAGCACCCGCTCGTGGAAGTCGATCGGCGGGACAGCCCCCGCCGGCGCTGGAGGCGTCGGCGTGGCGAACGCCGGGGCCGCAAGCGCGGTGGATGCAAGCAGGGCGGCGGCGAGGGCGGTGCGCAGCATGGAAGCTTCCGTCAGGGGAGGACCATTTCCCCTAGCACCGTCGCCGCGCGGAAGAACCTTACGGAGCTGTCATGGTCGGTCGGCGGCCCGCGCCCGAACAAGCGCGCACCGTAATCCCTCACCTTCCCACGATGCTGACGCATCGCGGGCCCCTCCCTCTCCCTCCGGGAGAGGTAAGTAGGCAGCAGCCCCATCACCTCTCCCGGAGGGAGAGGGAGGGGCCCGACCGCGGCGCGGTTGGGAGGGTGAGGGGTTACGCCGCCCGAGATCAGGCTTGCCCTGGACTTCCGCCGCGGCGCGGGCGCTGAATGCGATCATGGCGGTGGACGTGGCAACCAGGCAAGGCAGGCTGGCGGGCAAGGTCGCCATCGTCACCGGCGCGGCGTCCGGCTTCGGCGCCGGTATCGCGACTGCGTTCGTCGCCGAGGGCGCCAGGGTGATCATCGCCGATCTCGACGGCGACGGCGCGCGGGTGCTGGCGACCCAACTCGGCGACGCCGCCCGCGCCATCCGCGCCGATGTCTCGAACGACGCCGACGTCGCCGCGATGGCCGAAGCCGCGAGGGCCTTCGGCGGGCGGATCGACATCCTGGTCAACAACGCCGGCGTCGGCCAGCGCCCGCAACCGCTGGAGACGGTGAGCGAGGCGGAGTTCGACCGCCTGATCGCCGTCAACGCCAAGTCGGTCTACCTCGCCGCCCGCCACGTCGTGCCGGGGATGAAGGCGGCGAAGGCCGGCGCGATCCTCAACATCGCGTCGACCGGCGGGGTCAGCCCGCGCCCGAACCTCGCCTGGTACAACGCCTCCAAGGGCTGGATGATCGCCGCCACCCGGGCGATGGCCATCGAGCTCGCCCGCCACGGGGTCAGGGTCAATGCGATCAACCCGGTCGCCGGCGACACCCCGCTGCTGGCCACCTTCATGGGCGAGGACACCGCCGAAGCGCGCGCCCGGATCGTGACCACCATCCCGATGGGTCGGCTCTCCACCCCGACCGACATCGCCGCCGCCGCGGTGTTCCTCTGCTCCGACGAGGCCGCGCTGATCACCGGCGTCGCGCTCGAAGTCGACGGCGGACGGTGCCTGTGAGCGGCTCACCTTCTCCGCTCTTCCCCGCGAAAGCGGGGACCCAGGCGTTTTCTGAAGCAAAGAACAGAACCACGGAAAACACGGAAAACACGGAAGGTTGGAGCTTGCTCGCCGGGCGCCCGACTGAACGCGACACGTCCGTGCTTTCCGTGCTTTTTCCGTGGTTCAAGAAACCTGGGCCGCGGCTTTCGCAGGGGAGAGCGGTACACTGGACTCACCGCCATGACCCACCCCCGCGAAGACGCCCTGCTGGCCGAGATCGAGTCCCGCGAGGAGGACATCACCGCCCTCGCCCAGGCGCTGATCCGCATCCCGTCGGTCAACCCGCCTGGCGAGTTCTACCGCGATTGCGCCGAGCTGATCGGCGCCCGCCTCGCCCCGCGAGGGTTCCAGGTGGAGTACCTGCGCGCCGAGGACGCCCCCGGCGACAGCGACCGCTATCCGCGCTGGAACGTCATCGCCCGCCGCGAAGGGGCGTCCGCCGGCCCTTGCGTGCACTTCAACGGCCACATCGACGTCGTCGCCCCCGGCGAGGGCTGGACCCGACCGCCGTTCGAGGCGCGCATCGAGGACGGCCGCGTCTACGGCCGCGGCGCCTGCGACATGAAGGGGGGCCTCGCCGCCGCCATCGTCGCGGTGGAAGCTCTGATCGACTCCGGCGCCCCGCTGCCCGGCGCGATCGAGATCAGCGGCACCGGCGACGAGGAGAGCGGCGGCCTCGGCGGCGTCGCCTGGCTGGCCGAGCGCGGCTGGTTCTCCAGGCCCCGGGTCGACCACGTGATCATCCCCGAGCCGCTCAACGTCGACCGCGTCTGCATCGGCCATCGCGGCGTCTGGTGGGGCGAGATCGAGACCAAGGGCCGCATCGCCCACGGCTCGATGCCGTTCCTGGGCGACTCGGCCATCCGCCACATGGCCGCGGTGCTGGAGGCGTTCGAGACCGAGCTCTACCCGGCGTTCGACGGCCAGCCGACCGCGATGCCGGTCGAGCCCCCCGGCGCCCGCACCCCGACGCTGAACATCAACTCGGTCCACGGCGGCCAGCCCGACGTCGATCCGGGCGGGGGCCTGCCCGCGCCGCTGGTGGCCGACGCCTGCCGCCTGGTGTTCGACCGCCGCCTCTTGATCGAGGAGGACATCGATGAGGTGAAGGCCAGGATGCGCGCCCTGCTCGACGGCCTCGCCCAGCGCCGCCCCGGCTTCCGCTATTCGCTGCGCGACCTCCTGGAAGTGCGCCCCTCGATGACCGAGCCGGACCGGCCGGTGGTCCGCGCCACGTCCGCCGCCGTGCGCCAGGTGATGGGCCGCGAGCCGGCGATCATCTGCTCGCCCGGCACCTACGACCAGAAGCACATCGACCGCATCGGCCACTTGCGCGACTGCATCGCCTACGGCCCCGGCATCCTCGACCTCGCCCACCAGCCCGACGAATACGTCGAGATCGCCGCCATGACGGCCTCGGCCAAGGTGATGGCGCTGGCGGCCTACGCGCTGCTGACCGGGGCGGGGTGAAAGCCCGCCCGACCCACCGCTCATCCCGGCGAAGGCCGGGACCCAGGCAGGAAGCGGTTGAAGGGGAGCCACGGAAAACACGGAAGACACGGACCTGCTTGTCTCGGGCAGGCCGTGCGCGCCGCAGGCGCTCTCAGGTTTAACGCAGAGGACGCGGAGGAGCGCAAAGGGCGCGGAGAAGAGCGCGATCCTCCCTCTGCGTGCTCCGCGCATCTTCCGCGAACGTCGAGCCTTGAAGGCGGCTGCGGCGCGCTCGGTCGCTACTGGAAACCACCACGTCCGTGTCTTCCGTGTTTTGCGTGGTTCAATCCACTAAGCGATCGCGCTCGATGCTCGAGTCCTGCCTGGGTCCCGGCTTTGGCTGCTCCGCGCCTCCGCTTCCCGGTCGCCGGGATGAGCGGGGGTCATGGCGGCGACGCATCTGTTTCCCCGCTGCGCTCCACCCGGGGTGACGCGAGGACAGCCGGATTTCGAGTTGCGGCGGCGGGCCGGCGGGTATGGGATGCGCCGCCGAACCGCCGGAGCCGAGAGATGAGCGAAACGCTGCAGATCCTGAAGGACGAGCCCGAGCGGGCGCCGCACAATCGCTGGCGCCGCGCGACGCCGGGCGCCGCCGGCTGGGCCGGGTCCGCGCGGCCGGGGGCGGCGAACAAGTACTTCATGTTCTCGGCCGACACCCACGTGGTCGAGCCGGCGGACTATCTCAGCCAGATCGAGCCGGAATATCGCGATCGGATCCCCCGCCTGGAGGTGCGCCCTGATGGCTCGCAGTGGATCATCACCGAGGGCAACCGGCCGCAGCGGGTGCGCGGCCCGAGCAAGCCCGACGGCGGCGCGACCGCCGAGTCCGCCCCCGGGACGCCCGCGGTGTTCAGCCCGCTCGACGAGGAGGACGCGCTGCGCAACGCCAGCGGCCGCACCATCGAGCAGCGGCTGGCCGACAACGCCGCCGACGGCGTCGACGCCGAACTGATGTTCCCCAACCGCGGCCTGATGTGCTGGGCCACCCCCGACCCGGTGTTCGCCCAGGCGATGTGCCGGCAGTGGAACCGCTGGACCCACGCCTTCTGCGGCCCGCACATGCAGGGCGCAACGCCGAAGATGCTGCCCGCCGCGCTGATCGCGCCCGGCGACCAGCCCGGCGCGATGGCCGAGATCGCCTGGGCCGCCGAGCACGGCTTCCGCGCGGTGTGCCTCAGCAACTCGGTGATCTATGGGCCGAAGCGCTTCGGCGAGCTCGAGTACAACAACCCCAGCATGGAGCCGATGTGGCGCCTGCTGGAGGAGAGCGGCCTCGTCGTCACCTTCCACGTCTCCACCGGCCGCGATCCGCGCGCCGTCGGCGGCGCCGGCGGGGCGATCATCAACTACGCCTGCCACTCGATGGAGACCACGATCGAGCCCTTGGTGCAGATGATCGCCTCGGGCGTGTTCGAGCGGCATCCGAAGCTGCACGCCGGCCTGGTCGAGAGCGGGGTCGGCTTCGTGCCGTGGCTGCTGGAGACGCTCGACCACGCGGCCAAGGCGCACCACTTCTGGGTCCGCCCGCAGCTGAAGGAGCCGCCGTCGGCCTACTTCCGCCGCAACTGCTTCGCCACCTTCCAGGACGACCCGGCCGGCCTGAAGCTGGCCGACGCCTACGACCTGGCCGGCAACTTCCTCTGGGCCAACGACTACCCCCACCACGAGGGCTCCTGGCCCTACTCGGCCGAAGCGATCGAACGCAACATGGGCGGGCTGACGGAAGAGTCCCGCGCCAAGATCCTCGGCCTGAACGCCGCCCGCCTGTTCGGCCTCGACCCCGCCGCGTACCGGCCCGCCTAGATCCCGAGCCCCGCTCATCCCGGCGAAAGCCGGGACCCAGGAAAAACCAAGAACAGTCAACACGAAGGACACGAAGGGCACGAAGCACACGAAGGGGCGCTCCGCGCCCAGCCAATCCCCACGGCTCTCGATGACTACCCGGCGCGCATGGCGCGCCCTTCGTGTCCTTCGTGTGCTTGTGTCGAACTTCGCCTGCCGTGCGCGCTGCGCAATCCGCAGGATTCAAACCGCGGAGCCCGCAGAGCTACGCGGAGCTGCACGGGACGGCCGAGATGTCTCTGCGTATCTCCGCGATCTCCGCGGTTCATTTCCTTTGCCCGCGGCGCGCTCCGTCCGACGGGGAAGCGAGCGCGTCCGTGTTTTCCGTGGTTCCCTTCAACTTCTTCCGCCTGGGTCCCGGCTTTCGCCGGGATGAGCGGAGAGGGGTCAGGCCAGCCGCCACTGCAGCAGGGTGTAGGGCGGGTCGGCGTCGGGGTGGTGTTCGAACACCGCTTCGACTTCCGCCCCGATCACCACCTCCTGGCGCGGATCGCCCAGCAGGTTGCCGAGCATGCGCACGTCGCCCGCCTGCGGCAGCTCGACCACCACCACGATGTAGGGCCCGGCGTCCCGCAGCGCCGGGTGCACCGGGTGCCAGACCCGGGTCCAGCTGTAGATGCGGCCGCGCGGCGCCACGTCCACCCACTCCAGGTCGAAGCTCTGGGTGTCGTAGCTGATCCACTGCGGCGGGAACTGGAAGACGCCGGTCGCCGGGTTGCGCTGCACCCGGATGCGCTCCTCCTTCAGCCCGTTCCAGAACGGCGCCGAGAGCCCGTTGCGCTCCGGGACCGGGATCGGCAGCCCCGGCGGCAGGTAGCCTTCCCCATCCCCGCTCATAGCGTCGCCTCCGAGCCCAGCACGATCGTGCTCACCGGCGTCACCATCGGCCCGGCCGCCGCCAGCGAGACGTTGACGTCCGGGACCTGGCTGGTCGCCTCGCCGCGCAGCTGGCGCACCGCCTCGATCTGCAGCTCCAGCCCGTGCATGTAGCATTCGGCCAGGTTGCCGCCGCTGGTGTTGAGCGGCAGCTTGCCGCCGGGCGCCAGCAGGTTCTCCAGCTGCAGGAAGTCCATCGCCTCGTCGGCTGCGAAGAAGCCGTGCTCGACCAGCGCCATCAAGACCCCGCCGGTGAAGTTCTCGTAGCACTGCACGACGTCGACGTCGGCCGGCCCCACGCCCGCCATCTCCCACATCCGCGGCGCCAGGGTCTTGAAGTGCGAGCTGGCCAGGTCCGGCGTCGCGAAGCCCGGCCGGCGTCGAGTGCACCCGCCAGCCGGCGCCGATCGCCGCGCCCAGCACGTAGGCCGGCGTCTTCCGCAGGTCCTTCGCCCGCTCGGCCGAGACCAGGATCAGCGCCGCCGCGCCGTCGTTCTCCTGGCAGCAGTCGTAGAGGTGGAACGGCTCGGTGATCCAGCGGGACTCGTCGTACTTCTGCTCGGTCAGCGGCCGGCCATACATCACCGCCCGCGGGTTGGACTGGGCGTGGTGGTAGGACGCCATCGCGATCGCCCGCAGCGCCTCCTGGCCGACGCCGTGCTCGTGCATGAACCGGATCACCTTCGGCGCATACCACTGCGCCGGCGACATCTGGCCGTAGGGCACGGTCAGCGCCAGGTCGCCGCTCACGGTCTTGGCCTGCGGCCCTTGCCCGAACCGCCCGAACTGGCCCTGCGCCAGCGCGCGGTACACCACCACGCAGTCGGCCAGCCCGCCGGTGATCGCCGCCGCGGCGTTGGCCATCGCGCCCGCGCCGCCGCCCCCGCCGCCGCCCCACTGCATGTTGGAAAACCGCAGCTCCTTGCAGCCCAGCGCCGTCGCCAGGCTCGGCGGATCGTTGCGGTCGTTGGAGTAGGAGGCGAAGCCGTCGATGTCGGTCGGGTCGAGCCCGGCGTCGCGGCACGCCGCCAGGATCGCCTTCAGGCAGAGCACGAACTCCGCCTCCGGCGCCTCGCCGTGCCGATAGTAGGCGGTCTCCCCCACCCCGACGACGGCCGTCGTCCCGCGCAGACTTCGCTTGCTCATCCGGTGTCACGCCCCAGGAATACCGCCGCCAACTCTCTGCCCGCCGCGGGGCAATGGGAAGCCCGGTAATCCGGCGCCGCCACGTCAAGTCTCCCCTCCCCCTTGCGGGGAGGGGTCGGGGGTGGGGGTGTCCACGCGATGTTCGGCAATTGGAGCCGGAAAGCGACAGCCGCCGCCTCACCCCGCTATCGTCCGGCCGGGGCGTTCAGGTCGGGGAAATCAGGTGGCGCTTTCGGATATCGCGACGCTCGCCAGCATCGTCAGCAGCGCCGCCGTGGCGGTCTCGCTGGTCTATGTCGCGCTGCAGGTGCGCCAGGCGGAGAAGAACCAGCGCGCGTTGATGCAGCAGGGGCGGGCGGACCGGGCCTTCGACGGCGCCTTCCGGGTCGCCGACCCGGCGCTCTCGGGCGTGTTCAACAAGGGCATGCGCGCGCCGCTGGAGCTCTCGCTGGACGAGCTGGACCAGTTCCTCTCGATCTGCCGCGCCGCGTTCCTCAGCGGCGAAGACTCGTTCCTGCAGCACCGGTCCGGCCTGCTGGACGGGACGGCCTATGCGAGCTTCGTCACCGGGATGCGCGGCTACGTCGGCGCGCCGGGCCTTCGCGCGGCATGGCGGCTGACGTCGCACCAGTTCGGCGCCGACTACGCCGCGTTCGTCGACGCCCTGGTCGAACAGGCGCCCAGCCCACCCTCGGCCGACCGGCTGGCGCAGTGGCGGCAGGCGGTGCTGGCGGACGGTGGGAGTTGATCGCGCTGGTTAGCGCTGGGAGAAACAACCACACACACGTCATGGCCGGGCCTGTCCCGGCCATCCATGAACACGCTACGCGACCGTGTTCCTGGATTGCCGGCACTCCGCGCTTCGCGCTCCGACCGGCAATGACGTTAAGCGAGTTCCCGCGCCGCGACCGCCAGCCGCCCCGCATACGCCATCACCACCCCCAGCCAGGCGTGCGCCACCACGATGCTGAAGCGATAGGTCCCGTCCGCCTCGAAGCACCGCGCCCGCACCTTCGGCCCCAGCCAGCGCGGCAGCGGCATCGGACCCAGCCGCCAGCCTTCCAGCTCCCAGGCAAAGCCGTCCCGGGTTGTCCGCAGGCGAAGCGCGAACGCGGCCGGCCCCAGCCGCTCCAGCAGCCGGCCCGGCGCGGCGGGGTCGGGCCGCAGCGTCGAGCGCAGCCGGCGCCGCCCGAACCAGCGCGTCCAGACCTCGGCCTCCCCGCGCGGCGCCACCTCGAACCGCAGCGCATAGCGGCCCCGTCCCGGCGCGCCCAGCGCCACGCCGGCCACCAGCGCCCCGACGCCGCGCCCGGCGCTGACCGCCCGCCCCGTCGCGACGATCCGGCCGCCGCCGTGCATCGCCCGCACCGCCGGCGGCAGGTCCGCGAACGCCGCGCCCAGCAGCCGCGGAAACAGCCCGCTCATCCGCCGTCCAGCTCGGTGACGAACCTGGCCCGCTCCGCCGGCGTCGGCAGCCGGCAGACCTGGCGGCGGCCGAACAGGCGGTAGCGGTTGGCGGCGATCCAGTCGTAGGCCCCGTCGCGCCAGGAAGGGGCAGGGCGCCCAGCGCCCGCGCCCACCGCCACGGCGCCGGCAGCCGCGCGGCCAGCGCCAGCGCCCCGGTCGAGCGCAGCTTCGGAACCCCATGGTCGAAGAACACGAACGTCGCCGGATCGTCCGGATCCAGCCCATGCCGCCCCGCCAGCGCCCGCCCATACGCCGACTGGATCGGACAGAACCGGATCACCCCGCGCCGATCCAACGCCAGCGCCAGGTTCACCGACGCCGAGCAGAAGTGGCACATCCCGTCGAACAGCATCAGGCCGTCGGGGTCGATCAGAACTGACTGAGGATTGTCCGCGACGCTCATCACAAGTTCTAAGGCGCTGCCGTTGCGGCCCTCAGATAGGAGCCGCTGAAACGCGGGTCAGCGAATTGATGCAACCCGGCAGCCAGGAGCATTGCAAGGCTAGCGACCAGCACATACGCCACGGTGTCCGTAAATCCAGCCATCAGCCCGATGATTGACGAGAAACCGAGCCAGCTCACCCCAGCCCACACGCAGATCAACTTTCCCCACCAGTACGGCCGAAAGAACAGGAAAACGAACAACCCGACAAACACCAGCATCATTGCGCCTTGGGGATACCTCATCGCGTCGAACATCGAAGCCTCGAGCGACAGTTCGTCGGAATGCGACCGGAAGAAACTCAACATCAGCGCGCCGAGCCGGCCCGAGACCGCAACCCAACCGACGGCGAGCGTGGCGACTGAGGCGATGGCGTAAGCTGCGCGCAACAAGCGGAGCTTGCCGTCTGAGCCGACTCTTTGTTCCGGGTTCCGGCGGCGCTCGGCGTCTCGCGCTAGTTCCTCTGCAGAAGGCGATGGCCCGAAACGCCAGAACCAAAGGATGTACAGCGCGCCCAGCGGCAGCCCCAGCGTGAACGACGCGCTGGGCCCTACGCTCCAGGTAAAGGAAAACGACATGCAGCTGAGCAGCGCCCAGAGCCACTTCCTTCTGAACTTGGCGGACTTGATGACAATCCAGATCGAGCCGGCCCAGACCGCCAAGCCCACAGCCAGAACGACCCAGACCCAGGGATTGGCCTGAATGAAGTCGATTAACTGTTGCATCACATCCCCCGCCTCACAGGAGGCTTAGCGCCAGGCCACAGCCCGTCAAGGTTGCGGATGCCGGGCGAGACGAGGAGCCGGCCATGGTGCGACTAGACCGACCCCCGATCCTCCTCCGCCGCTGGCGCGTCATCCTCGGCGGCTTCGCCGGCGTTGCGGCGTGGTTCGCCGCGCGGTCCCTCGCCCTGCCGCCCGGGCTCGCCGCGCTGATCGGCTGGAACGGGGCCAGCGTGGCTCTACCTCTCCACCACGCTCTGGATGATCTGGCGGGACGACGAGGCGCGGGTGCGGCGGCGGGCGGCGTGGGAGGACGAGGGGCAGGGGCTGACGACGGCGATCCTGCTGTCGGCGGTGGTCGCCAGCCTGGCGGCCACGGTGATCGCGCTGAAGGAGGGCAAGGCGGCGGCCGCGCACATGCCGGACGCGCCGACCTGGGCCTGGGCGTTCTCGGTCTCGACCCTGATCCTCGGCTGGCTGGTGGTGCAGACGGTGTTCACGCTGCACTACGCGCACCGCTACTTCGGCGACGGCGATGGGGACGGCGAGATGGACGGCGGGGTGAAGTTCCCCGGCCAGCCGCCGCAGAACTACACCGACTTCGGCTACATGGCGGTCTGCATCGGCGCCTCGGCCCAGGTGTCGGATTTCAACATCACCACCTCCAGCTTCCGCCGGCTGGTGACGTTCCACGCGCTGCTGGCGTTCTTCTTCAACACCATGGTGCTGGCGCTGGGCATCAACATCATCGCCTCGGTGGTGGGCGGCTGACGCCGGCCGCCGCGCCAGCTTTGCCAGCTGCTGACCACCCGGCCGGTCGCGGACCGGCCGCTTGGTCGCAGATAGGGCCTTGACGGCGGTGATTACCGTGGGTGCTGGATGGCGGCGCGGCGCCCGTTCTCGCCGCCGGTCTTTGAAATCGTGGATCGGGCAAATGGTGGGTCACACTCCCTCCGCCGCCCCCTGCCGTGAATCGGGGCAGGGGACCGATATTATCGGACGTTAGCGGTGGAGACCGCTCGCATTGACGCAGCGGAATGTTTCACGTGAAACACTCGAAGTAACGTCCTCGCCGAGCTCCAGACGCCGTAGTTTACGGTCGATCTACGGTGCTAGTCCGCCAGCCGCACCAGCATCTTGCCGAGGTTGACGCCCTTCATCAGGTCGATCATCGCCGCCGGCGCCTGCTCGATGCCCTGGTAGATGGTCTCGTGGGTCTTGATCCGGCCCTCGCGCAGCCAGCCGGCCATGTCGGCGAGGAACTGGGGCCGCAGGTCCATGAAGTCGGCGGCGGTGAAGCCGCGCAGGGTGATGCGGCCGTAGATGATGTTGGAGAGGTTGCGCACGCTGGTGCGCGTGCCGGCCTCGTTGTAGCCGCTGATCATGCCGCAGACGGCGACGCGGCCCAGCAGGTTCATCCCGGCCAGCGCGGCGTCCAGATGCTCGCCGCCGACGTTCTCGAAGTAGACGTCGATGCCCTTGGGCGTGACGGCTTTCAGCTGCTGGCGGACCGGCGCGTTCTTGTAGTTGAAGGCCGCATCGATGCCGGCCTCCTCGAGCAGCCAGCGCACTTTCTCGTCCGAGCCGGTCGAGCCGACCACATAGCAGCCCTTGAGCTTGGCGATCTGGGCGGCGATGGAGCCCACCGCGCCGGCGGCGGTGGAGACGAACACCTGCTCGCCGTCCTTCAGCGCGCCGATGCGCAAGAGGCCGCCGTAGGCGGTGAAGCCGGGGCCGCCGAGCGCGTTCATGTAGGCCTCGACCGGCAGGCCGGGCTCCGGCTTCAGCGGCGCGAGGCCCTTGCCGTCGCAGACGAACGCTTCGCGGAAGCCGAACCGGTTGGAGACCAGGTCGCCTTCCTTGAACGCCGGATTGCGGGACTTCTCGACCCGACCGAGCGCGCCGCCCATGATCGCTTCGTTCAGCGCCTGGCCGACGCTCATGCGGGGCCGCAGCGCCGGGTCGACCGACATGACCAGGTTGCGCACCAGCACCTCGCCCTCGCCGGGGTCGGCGACGTCGGTGGTGACCTGGGCGAAGTCGGCCGGGCTGCAGCGGCCCCTCGGGGCGGCGGACCAGGTGGATCTCGCGGCTAGACGTTGGCATGGGCCGAAACCTGCGCGGGGACCTCGAAGCGGAACGCTGCGCCGTCGCGGCGGACATGGCCGGCGGTGGGTGTCGCCCAGTGGGTGCCGATCACCAGGGTCGGCGTGTCGGCCCATTCGGCGAACAGCCGCGCGCGGGTGCTGGCGGCGGCCTTGGGGTCGCTGTCGAAGGTTGGCGACCAGTCCGGGTGCGCCAGCTGGCAGGGGTGGTGGCTCATGTCGCCGGTGATCACGGCGCTCTGGCCGCCGGATTCGATCATCACGCAGACGTGGCCGGGGGTGTGGCCGGTGGAGGGGATCAGCCGGATCTGCGGCGAGATCACGTGGTCGAGCTCGACCAGTTCGGCCAGGCCCGCGTCGAAGATCGGTTTGACGCTATCGGAGAGGATCGCCTGCTGCTCGGCGTCCCCCTCGGCGTTCCAGTGCGCGTATTCGCGCTTGCCGATGAAGTAGCGGGCGTTGGGGAAGGTCGGGACCCACTTGCCGTCTTCCAGCATGGTGTTCCAGCCGACGTGGTCGACGTGAAGGTGGGTGCAGACCACGGCGTTGACGCTCTCGCGGGTCCAGCCGACCGCCTCGAGGTCCTTCAGGAAGTCGGTGGAGAGCGATCCGCCGCGCAGCAGGCCGCGCGGCTTGTCGTTGCCGACGCAGGTGTCGACCACCAGCCGCATCCCGGGCGCCTCGACCAGGAGGGCGTGGATCGACATCTGCATCACTTCGTCCTCGCTGACGAAGTTCGGATAGAGCCAAGGCGACTTGCGCAGCTCCTCGGGCTTGGCCTGCGGCATGAAGAAGTCGGCGCCCGCCTTCACCGGCAGGTCCATCTCCACCACGCGGGTGACCTTCACCGCCCCCACCTGCCAGCTCAGCATCGGCTCTCTCCCTTGGCTTTGCGCGACCCTATGGGCTCAGACCGGCAGCGGTACTCAAAATTCCTTCTCCCCTTGCGGGAGAAGGTGGCCGCGAAGCGGTCGGATGAGGGGTGCGAGCGCGACGCCGGCAGGGCGACACGCGCCGAGGGGCAATCACGGATATCGGCGCTGACACCCCTCATCCGTCGGCTCCGCCGACACCTTCTCCCGCAAGGGGAGAAGGAAGCTTAAGCCTTCGCCCCGGCCCGGTTCTTCACCAGGTCGTCGACCACCGCGGGGTCGGCCAGGGTGGTGGTGTCGCCGAGGTTGCCGATGTCGTTCTCGGCCACCTTGCGCAGGATGCGGCGCATGATCTTGCCGGAGCGGGTCTTGGGCAGGCCGGGGGCCCACTGGATCACGTCCGGCGCGGCGAACGGGCCGATCTCGCGGCGGACCCAGTTGACCAGCTCGCCGCGCAGCTCTTCGCTGGGCTGGGCGTCCACCGTCAGCGTCACGTAGGCGTAGATGCCCTGGCCCTTGATGTCGTGCGGATAGCCGACCACCGCGGCCTCGGCGACCGCTTGGTGGGCCACCAGCGCGCTCTCGATCTCGGCGGTGCCGAGCCGGTGGCCGGAGACGTTGATCACGTCGTCGACGCGGCCGGTGATCCAGTAGTAGCCGTCCTCGTCGCGGCGGCAGCCGTCGCCGGTGAAGTACTTGCCGGGATAGGTGGTGAAGTAGGTGGCGATGAAGCGCTCGTGGTCGCCGTAGACCGTGCGCATCTGGCCGGGCCACGAATCCAGGATGCAGAGGTTGCCGCTGACCGCGCCCTCCAGCACCGTGCCGTCGGCGTCGACCAGCTGCAGCTTGACGCCGGGCAGCGGCTTGGTGGCCGAGCCGGGCTTCAGCGCCGTGGCGCCCGGCAGCGGCGCGATCAGCGCGGCGCCGGTCTCGGTCTGCCACCAGGTGTCGACGATCGGGCAGCGGCCCTCGCCGACCACGCGGTGGTACCAGAGCCAGGCTTCCGGGTTGATCGGCTCGCCGACCGTGCCCAGCAGGCGCACCGACTTGCGCGAGGTCTTCTTCACCGGCCCGTCGCCTTCCCGCATCAGGGCCCGGAGCGCCGTGGGCGCGGTGTAGAAGATCTCGACCTTGTGCTTGTCGATCACCTCCCAGAACCGGCTGCTGGTCGGATAGTTCGGCACGCCCTCGAAGATCAGCGTCGTCGCGCCGTTCGCGAGCGGGCCGTAGACGATGTAGCTGTGGCCGGTCACCCAGCCGACGTCGGCGGTGCACCAGAAGATCTCGCCGGGGCGGTAGTCGAACACCAGCTCGTGGGTGTGGGCCGCCCAGGTCAGGTAGCCGCCGGTGGTGTGCAGCACCCCCTTCGGCTTTCCGGTCGAGCCGGAGGTGTAGAGGATGAACAGCGGATCCTCGGCGCCCATCGGCTCGGGCGGGCAGTCGGCGGAGACCTTGGCGCGCTCCTCGTCGTACCAGTGGTCGCGGCCCGGCTTCATGAACACCTTGGCGCCGGTGCGCTTGACCACGATCACGTCGGTGACGTCGGCGCAGGCCGTCAGAGCGACGTCGACATTCTGCTTCAGCGGCACGATGCGCGCCGCCGCGCAGGCCCTCGTCGGCGGTGATGACGATGGTGCTGGCGCAGTCCTGGATCCGTCCGGCGATCGAGTTCGGGCGAGAAGCCGCCGAAGATCACCGAGTGGATCGCCCCGATCCGCGCGCAGGCCAGCATGGCGTAGGCGGCCTCGGGGATCATCGGCAGGTAGATCGTCACCCGGTCGCCCTTCTTGACGCCCGCGCGCCTTCAGCACGTTGGCCATGCGGCAGACCTCGGCGTGCGCCTCGGCGTAGGTGATCTTGCGGCTGTCCTTCGGGTCGTCGCCCTCCCAGATGATGGCGATGTCGTTCGCGCGTTTCGGCAGGTGACGGTCGAGGCAGTTGACCGAGGCGTTCAGCACGCCGTCGGCGTACCAGCGGATGCGGAAGTCGTTGGCGTCGTAGGAGACGTCCTTCACCACGCGTGAACGGCCTGATCCAGTCGAGCCGCTGCGCCACGCCGCGCCAGTAGCCGTCCGGATCGCTCTCCACCTGCTTGACCGGCCGCGTCATAGCCGGCGGCGTCCATGTGGGCGCGCTTGGCCCACGCCTCGGGAACGGGAAACACCTGGCCTTCGCTCATGACGCGGCTCCGAGGGAAAACGTCGACCATTCACTGTTACGCGGAGGCGAAGGGCGCGCGCAACACAGCCCCGGCGTCAATGGCGATTGTGTCTCGCGGGCCGGGGGCAGGCGCATAGGTCACCGGAGGGGCTGGATGGCGGTCGCCTTTGGTGCGCATGTCCCGGCCGTTCACCAGGGAGAGCGCCGATGCGACACGCGACGTTGGGACCGCTGGGGCCTGTCAGCCGGCTGACGCTGGGCGGAGGCGGCATCGGCCAGATCTGGGGCGAGGTCAGCGCCGACGAGGCGAAGGCGACGCTGACGGCCGCGCTCGACGGCGGCATCGACCTGCTGGACGCCGCGCCGGGCTATCGCAACTGCGAGAGCTTCATCGGCGAGGTGTTCGGCGGACGGCTGCCGGCGGGGGTGAAGGTCACCACCAAGCACGCGCTGGGCACGGTCCCGGTGGGTGAAGCCGCCGGCCGGCTGGCTGCCTCGCTGGAGGCGAGTCTCGCCGCCATGCGGCTGCCGCGCGTCGACCTGTTCTTCCTGCACACCAACATCTCGCCCGACGGTTTCGTCTACGCCCATGGCGCCGATCGTCAGGCGCAGGCGGCGACCACCTGGACCCAGTACGCCGCCGAGGTGGTCCCGGCGATGGAGGCCCTGCGTGCTGGCGGCCGCATCGGCGCCTGGGGTATCACCGGCATCGGCGTCCCGGACGCGATCCTGGCGGCGCTGGCGCACGATCCCAAGCCGCAGGTCGTGCAGGCGATCGCCAACCTGATGGACAGCCCCGGCGCGCTCAACCGCTGGGGTGGTTCGGCCCGGCCGCGCGAGATCATCGCCGCCGCCAAGGCCGCCGGCGCCGGCGTGATGGGCATCCGCGCGGTGCAGGCCGGCGCGCTCACCCGCGCCATCGACCGCACCCTCTCGCCCAACTACCCCGACCGCCGCGACTACGACCGCGCCGCCCCGTTCCGCGACCTCTGCGCCCGCTGGGGTGAGGACCCGGCCTATGTCGCCCACCGCTACGCGCTCGGCATCGAGGGCGTCGACACCGTGGTGCTGGGCGTGAAGAATCGCGCCGAGCTGCAGCAATGCCTCGACGCCGAAGCCGCCGGCCCGCTGGAGCCGGCGCAGCTGGCGGCGATCGAGCAACTTGGATTGCGAGGCTAAATTCTCCGCTCTCCCCCGCGAACGCGGGGGCCCAGGCTTTTTCTGCAATCACGGGCGCTCTCCGATAAAACCCCTGGGTCCCCGCTTGCGCGGGGAAGAGCGTATGGGAAGCGGGTTCTTCCCCGGAGTTTCTGATGCTGCTGCACCTGTCCACCTGGGCCGAGATCGAGGACTTCCTCACCCGCTCCAGGACCGTCGTGATTCCGATCGGCTCGAACGAGCAGCACGGGCCGACGGGGCTGCTGGGCACCGACTGGCTTTGCCCGGAGATCATCGCCCACGAGGCGCAGAAGGACGCCGATATCCTGGTCGCGCCGACGTTCAACATCGGCATGGCCCAGCACCACCTGGACTTCCCCGGCACGATCGCGCTGCGCCCCTCGACCTTCATGGCCGCGATCGGCGACTGGGCGCGCTCGCTGGCGCATCACGGCTTTACGCGGCTCTATTTTCTCAACGGCCACGGCGGCAATGTCGCCACCATCGACGCGGCGTTCTCTGAACTCTACGCCGAGGCCAGCTACGCCGGCCGGCCGCGCGGCTTCGCGTTGCGGCAGAAGAACTGGTGGGACTTAAGCGGCGTCGGCGCGCTGGCGCGGCGTCAGTTCCCGTCCGGCCACGGCAGCCACGCCACGCCGTCGGAGATCGCGGTGACGCAGTGGGCCTATCCGGGTTCGATCAAGGCCGCCAACTACGCGCCGCAGATCGCGCCCTCGGGCCCGATCCGCGAGTCGTCGGACTTCCGCGCCCGCCATCCCGACGGCCGCATGGGTTCCGACCCGGGCCTCGCCACCCCGGAGAAAGGCGGCGAGCTGGTCAAACTGGCGGCCGCCGGCCTGATCGCCGACGTCGCCGCGTTCGGCGCCGAGACCAGGCCGGGCGATTAGGCCGCAGGCTTGGCGCCGCAGGTTTCGTTCTTCCTGCAGGCAGGTCCGTGGCCCCTCGGGTGACGTAAGTGATGATGGTGGTAGACGTGCTGGTGGACCCGAGCCAGCGCCGTGTCGGCGTCATGGTCGGCGTCGGTCGCGAGCGATTTGGCCGCGTTGGCGGTGCTGACCGCGTCGTTGGCGGTAGCCTGGGCCCGCTGCGCATTGGCGTCAGCCGCCTGCGCCGCGCTGGCGGCGGCGTCCGCGGTGCTTTGCGCGTGCTGCGCGGCGCTCCCGGCGGCTTGGGCCGCGCTCATGGCCGCGTCGGCGGAGCTTTGCGCATGCTCCGCGGCGCTTTGGGCGCGCTGAACGGAATCCACCGTAGCGCAGCCCCCCAACGCCAGAACACCGGCGATCACACCGACCAAGGATATCCTGCTTGCAAATCTGTGCATCGAACCCGTGCCTCCCGTGAGATGTCGATCCACCACCATCTGCGGCCAAGCTTCGATCAACGTTGATGTGGATCAATCCGACGAAGGTTTATTCGTCCGGCCGCCGCGTCGGCCCCCGACTGCTGGATCTCCGGGTCGCCGCACAGGTTGCCGGTAGGCCGCGCGAGTGGGCTGGCGTATTGTATCGCCCGCGAGCGGACGCCAAGGAGACCAAGAATGTCGCTTAGAATCCTTAGCCTGGCGGGGGCCGCCCTCGTGCTTGCCGTCTGCGGCGCCGCCGCCGCCCCGGCGCCTTCCGACGACGTTTCGCACTGGGACGCTACCCAGAAGGCGTCGTTCAACGCGACGTTCGCTAGGACGACCCATGATTCCTGCGTCAGCTCGGCCAAGGCCCACGGCGCCAACGCCGACACCGCGGAGCACTACTGCGCCTGCATCGTCAGCAAGCTGGAGCCGCTGTCGGTCGAGGACAAGATGGCGCTGCCGCAGCATCAGGACGCGATGGTGGCCGCCTCCAACGCCTGCAAGGCGACGTAATCCCCGCGACGCGCAGCGGACCGTCTGTTCAGGCCGCCTAGCCGGCGCTATTCATATGACGTCGGGCCACCAGCGGGCGCCCGGCTGAAGACGGTCCGCCGTCCAAGACCCGCTCCGGCTCCCTCGCCCTGGCGAGGGAAGGAGCGTGCGCATGGAACACTCCAACAAGCGGCCAAGGGTCGCCCTGCTGTGGCGGGGAGAGCGGCAGACCGCGGGCGATCCCGTGGCGGCGAACAATCGCCTGGCCCCAATCTTCGAAGCCCTGGCCCAGGAAGGCGTCGCCGCCGAGCCGGCGCCCTACGCCGAAGAGTGCGCGGACGAGGTGCGTGCGCAGCTGGCCGGCGTCGACGGGGTGCTGGTCTGGGTCGATCCGATCTCCGGCGGGCGCGACCGATCCGGGCTGGACCCGCTGTTGCGCGAGGCGGCGACGGCCGGCGTCTGGGTCAGCGCGCACCCCGACGTGATCCTGAAGATGGGGGTCAAGGAGGTGCTCCATCGCACTCGCGACCTCGGCTGGGGGACCGACACTCAGCTCTATGCGACGGTTGCGGACTTCAGGGCGCGGTTCCCCGAAGTGCTGGCCGCCGGCCCCCGCGTCCTCAAGCAGAACCGCGGCAATGGCGGCCAGGGCGTGTGGAAGGTCGAGCTGACGGCGGCGGCCCGGGCGCACGCCACGCCGGACGCGAGCTCGCCGGTCGAGGTGCTGCACGCCCAGCGCGGCAGCCAGGTCGAGCCCATGACGCTCGGCGCCCTGATGGACCGCTGCCAGGTCTATTTCACCGGCGAGGGCCGGCTGATCGATCAGCCGTTCCAGCCGCGGCTGCCGGAAGGGATGATCCGCTGCTATCTGGTGCAGGACCGCGTGGTCGGGTTCGGGCGGCAGCTGATCAAGGCGTTGCTGCCGCCGCCGGCGCCGGGCGAGCCGCCCGAGGCGGCGCTGCCGGGCCCGCGCATCATGTCCGGAGCGGACTATCCGCCGTTCCAGGCGCTGCGGACCGCGATGGAAGCCGAGTGGGTTCCGGCGATGCTGCACGCTGCTGGAGCATCGAGCGCAACGACCTGCCCGCGATCTGGGACGCCGACTTCCTCTATGGGCCGAAGACGCCGGCCGGCGACGACAGCTACGTCCTCTGCGAGATCAATGTCAGCGCGGTGCTGCCGATCCCCGACGAGGCCCCGGCCGCGATCGCCCGCTGCGTCGCCCGCCGACTGGCCGCGCGCCAACCCATCTGACCCCAAACTCAAGCCAAGGAGCCTCGCACCATGTCCGACCCGATCCTCGACCGCCGCCTCGTGCTGAGCGCCGCCGCAGCCTTCGGGGCGGCCGCCGCCGCACCTGGCGCCGCGCTTGCCGTCGAAGCGCCGGCGACGCCGGCCGGCCGCGCGTTCGCACCCACCCCGCTGCCGCTGCCGTTCAACCCGACGAGCATCGCCGGGCTGTCCGAAAAGCTGCTCACCAGCCACCACGACAACAACTATGTCGGCGCGGTGAAGCGCCTGGGCGCGATCTCGGCCGCCGTCGCCGCATTGGATCCGGCCGCTGCCCCAGGATTCCAGCTCAACGGCCTCAAGCGCGAGGAACTGATCGCCTGGAATTCGATGATCCTGCACGAGATCTACTTCGCCGGCCTTGGCCAGCCGAGCCGGCCGGGCGCGGCGCTGGCGTCGGCGATCGAGCGCGACTTCGGCGGCGAGGCGCGCTGGCGCGCCGAGTTCGCCGGCATGGGCAAGGCGCTGGGCGGCGGCTCCGGCTGGGTGGTGCTGGCGTGGAGCCACCGCGACCAGCGGCTGGTCAACCAGTGGGCCGCCGATCACACCATGGCGCTGGCCGCCGCCAGCCCGATCCTGGTGCTCGACATGTACGAGCACGCCTATGCGATCGACTATGGCGCCAAGGCCGGCGCTTACGTCGACGCCTTCATGGCCGCGATCGACTGGTCGTCCGCCGATGCGCGTTTCGGCAAGGCGAGCGCCTGAGCTCCACCCGGCGCCCGCGCCGCCTCGCGGCGCGGCGGCTGAACCACAGATGAACCTGGCGCTCAGACTGATGTCAGCCATGGAATGTTGATCTGATCCCGTTCGCGGCGCGCCGCCGCAAAATGGGAGCTCAGCCATGAAGACCGTCATCCTCGGCCTTGCGGCCGCCACTCTGCTCGGGACCGCCGCCTCCGCCCAAGGATGGAGCGGGGACTACGGATCGCAGTGGGGCGGCCACTATCGCCAGAGCTTTCGCGACTACCCCGAGTTCCGTGACGAGATCAGCCATATCCGCCAGGAGATCCGCGAAGGCGTGAGCGAAGGCTGGCTCGACGACGACCAGGCGCGCGATCTCGGCTGGCAGCTGCGTCAGGTGCAGCGCCGCGAGGCCCAGGAGTTCCAGGCGCATGGCTGGAACCTGCCGGACGACGACCGCGCCGAGCTCCGCTCGCAACTGAACGAAGTCGACCGGGCGGTCGACGAGGCGCGGGACAACTCCTAGAGCGTTTCCCGGGAGCGCGTTCAGCACAAAGTGGAATCGCGTTCGCGATTGGAACGCACCCCCAATTCGAAGCGTTGCAGTTCAGGTCGGTTCGATCCGAACCCGGCGCAGATGCTTGCGTTGCGCGCCTGACCGAAAAAAGGAGGAACGAATGTCCAACGTGAAGGTGAGGCTGTTAGCGGCCGTCACTGCTTCAGTCGCCGTGGTGGCCGCCCTCCCAGCCGCCGGGCAGCCCTACCAGGACCGGCCTTACCAGCCACAGGACCGCTATCAGCCGCCCGACAGTCGCGGCGGCTACGATGACGGCTACAGGGCCGGCTATCGGGCGGGCTACCAGGCGGCCCGGACTCGGGCGCGCTACGACGACCGCCCGGGTCCGGTGAGCTACCCGCCGCGCGCCGTCGATCCGGACCAGCGGTGGCGCCAGCGCTACGGCCAGACCTACAGCTACAACGACGACAGCTACTATCGGGAGTGCCGCAGAAGCGCCGACCCGGGCGGAGTCCTCGCCGGCGCGCTGATTGGGGGCCTCATCGGCAACGCAAGCGGGCATGGCTCCAGTCGCGGCGGCGCCACGGTCGCGGGCGTGATTATCGGCGGGGCGCTTGGCGGCGCGTTGACGAGCAACCTGCAATGCGAAGATCGCAGCTACGCCTACAAGACGTACTATGACGGCTTCAATTCCGGCCGACCGCACAGCGACTGGCAGTGGGACAACCCCCAGACCGGCCACTACGGCGATTTCCGCGTCGGCGACTACTACACCGATCCCGACGGGTTCCGCTGCGCCACATTCACCCAGCAGGTCTACGTCGAGGACTCGCCGCGGGTCGCGGCGGGAAGGGCCTGTCAGCAACCGGACGGCTCCTGGGCGATCGTCAATTGAGCCGGCCAATCGAACGCCATCAGACCACGGAATGGAGCATCCTATGCGCGCAACGTTGATCGCCGGGGCGGCCCTCGCCCTCACGAGCCTCATTGTCCTCCCGGCCCTGGCGCAGGACGCCGGTCCGGCGAAAGTGGGCCAGGCGGCCGGGGCTGCGGTCCTGACCGATCAGAAGGGGATGACCCTCTATACGTACCACCGCGACATGGTCGGCTACTCCAACTGCAACGGCGACTGCGCCGCGGCCTGGCCGCCGTTCCTGGCGGATGCGACAGCCACCCCGAGCGGTGACTGGAGCATCATCGTGCGCGACGACGGTCGTCGGCAGTGGGCCTACAAAGGCCACGCCCTCTACGCCTGGACCAAGGACGCCGCGCCCGGTGACGCCTCCGGCGAGGGCGCCGATGGCGGCAAATGGCATACCGCGAAGCCCTGAGGCGTCAGGTCGTCACGATCTGATCGCCGTCCACAGTGACCGGCCACGGCCACAGCCGCTTGCCGGCGCAGGGGCCGGCGATGCAGAAGCCGTCGACGATGCGGAACAGCGCGCCGTGCGACGAGCATAGGATCATGTCGTTCTCGCGGGTCAGGAAGCGGTCCGGCGCCAGCGCCAGCGGCAGGCCGGTGTGCGGGCAGCGGTCGACGTAGCCCCGCACCTCGCCGGCGCGGCGGACGACGAAGCCGAAGAACAGCTTCTCGCCGTCGCGGAACATGAAGCCCTTGGAGCCGGGTTCCGGGATGTCGGCGAGGGCGCAGAGTCGTGCGCCTGGCGCCGGCTGCGCCGGATTCAAGGCAGCTCGCCGAACGTGGCGCGCCAGGGCCGGATTTCGACCCGTTCGAACAGGCCGGCCAGCTTGTAGGGGTCGGCCTCGTGCCAGGCGCGGGCGGCCGCGAGGTCCTCGGCCTCCATGATGATCAGCGAACCGGCCATCTCGCCGGCGTCGTTCAGGAACGGACCGCCCAGGCGGATCACGCCCGGCGTGGAGCGCGCGTAGACGAAATGCGCCTCGCGGGTGGCCATGCGCAGCGCCAGCGAGTTCGGCTTGTCGATGCAGGTGAGGACGAAGTGGGCCATCCGAGTTTCAATCCTCTGATTTGAGCGGGCGCGCCAGCAGGCCGGCGATCGCCGCGTCGACGCCGATCTCGCCGGCCAGGATCGCCGCGACTGCGTCGCTGATCGGGGTCTCGGCGCCGAGCTTGCGGGCGAGCTGGCGCACGGCCGGGGCAGAGGCGACGCCTTCGGCCACCGAGATCTTGCCGGCCAGGGCCGCTTCCAGCGTCTCGCCGCGGCCGAGGGCCAGGCCGACGCTCATGTTGCGCGACTGGGCGCTGGAGCAGGTCAGCACCAGATCGCCGAGGCCGCACAGGCCGGCGACGGTCTCCGCACGGCCGCCGAGCGCCACCGCGAGCCGAGTGAGTTCGGCGAAGCCGCGCGTCACCAGCGCCGCATGGGCGCTGCGGCCAAGTCCCCGGCCCTCGACGATCCCGCAGGCGATGGCCAGCACGTTCTTGATCGCCCCGCCCGCCTCCGCGCCGATCATGTCGGCGGAGACGTAAGGGCGGAACGCGGGTGTTGCGATTGCTTCCGCCAGCGCCCGTGCGAGGTTCGGATCGGGGCAGGCGAGGGTGATCGCTGTCGGCAGGCCGCGCGCCACCTCGGCCGCGAAGCTTGGGCCGGACAACACGGCCGGCGCGGCCCCGATCACGGTCTCGGCCAGCACCTGGGTCATCAGCTTCAGCGAGCCCTGCTCGATGCCCTTGGCGCAGAGCACGATCGGCAGGCCGAGGCGGGCATGCAGGGCGAACTCGCGCAGCACGCCGCGCAGATGTTGGGCTGGGACCGCGGCGAGGATGAAGTCGGCCTGGCCGACGTCAGCGAGGGCTTCGGTGGCGCGGACGGCAGGGTCCAGCGCCACGCCCGGAAGGAACAGCCGGTTCTCGTGTGCGCCGTTGATCTGGGCGACCGCTTCGGCCTCACGGGCCCACAGCGTCGGCTGCAGCCCTGCGCGGGCGCAGACCTGGGCCAGCGCGGTGCCCCAGGCGCCGCCGCCAAGCACGCCGACGGTCTTCACGCCTTCGCTCCCTTGCGGCCCGGAACGTGCGTCGGATGAGCGAGCGCGGCGGCTTCGTCCAGCGGCCAGCGCGGCCGGGCGACGGCGTCCAGACCGCTGGTCAGGCCGGCCGCCAGCCGCTCGGCGCCAGCGAGTGCGATCATCGCCGCGTTGTCGGTGCAGTACTTGAGCGGCGGCGCGGCAAACGAGAAGCCGTTGGCTGTTGCGAGCGCTTCGAGCTCCGACCGCACGGCGCGATTGGCCGCCACGCCGCCGGCGACCACGAAGCGCAATTGCTGCGCGTCATGCTGCGCAGCATAAGTCGCCATCGCGCGCTCTGACCGCTCCGACAGTTGCCGCGCAATCGCCGCCTGGACCGCGGCGGCGAGGTCGCGCCGGTCGGCGTCGCCGGCGATCGCCTCGGCCATCCGCGCGGCGGCGGTCTTCAGGCCCGAGAACGAGAAGTCGCAGCCGGCGCGGCCCAGCAGCGCGCGGGGCAGGGGGAAGCGGTCGGGATCGCCGCCCTCGGCGAGCCGCTCCAGCGCCGGTCCGCCCGGGTAGGCAAGGCCCAGGGACTTGGCGATCTTGTCGAACGCCTCGCCGGCGGCGTCGTCGATGGTCGAGCCGAGTCGCTTGCACAGGCCGACGCCGGCCACGTCGAGCAGCTGGCAATGCCCGCCGGACACCAGCAGCAGCAGGAAGGGGTAGGGGACGTCGGCGTCCAGCCGCGCCGAGACCGCGTGGCCCTCGAGGTGATTGACCGCGATCAGCGGCAGGCCGCGCGCCAGCGCCAGGCCCTTCGCGAACGACAGGCCCACCATCACCGCGCCCACGAGGCCGGGCCCGGCCGTGGCGGCGACGCCGGCGATGTCCTCCAGCGTGACGCCCGCTTCGGTCAGGGCCTGCCGCGCGACCGGCTCGATCAGCTCGACGTGCGCCCTGGCCGCCACCTCCGGCACCACGCCGCCGTAGGGGGCGTGGACGGCGACCTGGCTGGCGACCACCGAAGCGATCACCTCGGCGCGCCCGGCCGCATCCAGCCGCACCACCGCGGCGGCGGTCTCATCGCAGCTGGTCTCCAGGCCGAGGACGAGGAACGGCGGTTTCATCTGGCCTTGCAGCAGCGGCGCGTGTAGCAGGCGCGGCGTCACGCCCTGATCCTAGGCTCGCAGCTAGTCGTTTGCCTCCGCCCTCGCAACCATCCGTCCGCATCGGCACGCGCGGCTCCAAGCTGGCGCTGGCGCAGTCCGGCCTGATGCAGCGCCGGATCGCCGCGGCGCTCGGCGCATCGGCGGACGCCGCCGACGCTGTCGCGCCGCTGATCCGGATCACCACCACCGGTGACCGGGTGCAGGACCGCCGCCTGCTGGAGATCGGCGGCAAGGGACTCTTCACCAAGGAGATCGAGGAGGCGTTGCTGGACCGGCGCATCGACTGCGCGGTGCACTCGCTGAAAGACATGCCGGCCGAGTGTCCGCCCGGCCTGGTGGTCGGCGCGATCCCGGAGCGCGAGGACCCGCGCGACGTGTTCCTGAGCCACAAGGCCGACAGCATTGCTGCTCTGCAGCAAGGCGCAGCATTGGGCACGGCCAGCCTGCGCCGCCAAGCGCAGGCGTTGCACATCCGCCCCGACCTGAAGCTGATCAATCTGCGCGGCAACGTCGATACCCGCCTGGCCAAACTGGAGGCCGGCGAGGCCGACGCGATCATCCTGGCGCTGGCCGGCCTGAAGCGGCTGGGCCTCGGCGGCCTCGCCCTCCACCCGATCGATCCGGTCGAACAGCCGCCGGCGCCGGGCCAGGGGGCGCTGGCGATCGAGGTGCGCGAGGAAGACGCCGACGCGCCTTGGCTCGCGGCGCTGGTCCATCCGCCGAGCGTGCTGACCGTCGCCGCCGAACGCGGGGCGCTCGCCGCGCTGGAGGGCTCCTGCAAGACCGCCATTGGCGCTCATGCCCGGCTGGACGGCGACCGCCTTCACCTGATTGTCGAAGCTCTGACGCCGGATGGCGCGCGGCGCTTCCGCCGCGAGGGCGAGACCGACGTCGGCGGCGCTGACGGCCGGTCGGCGGCCCGCGCCCTCGGGCTGCGGCTCGGCGAGCAGATCGGCCGGGAAGGCGGCGCGGCGCTGTTCGTCTGACGCCGGCCGCGGCGGCAAGAAGTTGAATTGACGCGGCCGTTGACGCGCAAGTAGTAGGCCCCGGGGCTGTGGCGCGAAGGGTTGGGCTGGCGTGGCGATCGGCGCGAAGGGCAGGCGCGGGACGGCGCCTGCGCCGCATATTGTCTGGATCACCCGCGCCCGGCCGGGCGCCGACGCCACCGCGGCCCGCGTGCGCGAACTCGGCCTGGAACCGATCGTCGCCCCGTTGCTCGAGGTGCGGCGGACGTCCGACGAGCCGATCGACCTGGCGGACGTCTCGGCCATCGCCTTCACCAGCGCCAACGCCGTCGCGGCCTTCGCCGAGCGCTCGCCGGAGCGGGCGATCCGGGTGTTCGCGGTGGGAGACGCCACCGCGTCGGCGGCCCGCGCCGAGCGGTTCGCGAACGTGCTGTCGGCGCGCGGCGACGTCGCGGCGCTGGCGGCGGCGCTGGCCACGCGGCGGCGCGAGCTGCCGGGCGTCGTGCTCTATCCCGCCGCCGCCGAACCGGCGCAGGACCTCGCCGGCGCGCTGGAGTCGGTCGGACTGAAGGTGCGACAGGTGACGCTCTACGCCACGCTCGAGCTGGTCCCGCCGGCCACCCTGGTCGGGCGCCTGCCGCAGATCGACGCGGTGCTGGTGCACTCCGGCCGGGCGGCCGGGGCGCTGGCGGCGTTCCTGAAGACGCATCCGGCGCCCGGACTGACCGCCTATTGCCTGTCGCGTCAGATCGCCCGGGCGCTCGGCCGGGCGGGCCTGGCGGCAACGGTCAGCGCCGACGCCCCGAACGAGGCCGCTTTGCTGGCGCTGCTGGCGCCAAGGCGCTGACACCGGCCGGTTCGCGCCGAGACGGACCGCCGTCTTTGGTCGGTGGAACACTGTGCGCCGATTGCGCGAACCGGCGTCATGGTCCACTTCTTCCGGTGAGATGAGCGCCGCGCCCGACCCTGCCGAACTGGCGCCGTCCCGCGATCCGGCGGCGTACGGCCGGCGTCCGCTGTTCGGGTCAGGCGTGTTTGTCTGGCTGTTGCTGTGCCTGGCCTGCCTGGCGGTCGGCGGCGCGATCGGGCGTTTCGGCTTCCCCTCGGGGCCGGCGGCTAAGCCCGAGATCCTCGCCCTGGAAACCGCCGGCTCGTCCGTCCGCCCCCATCGCCGCGCCGCCGGCGCCCGCGCCGACGCCGCCGCCGCCGGCGAGCGCCGCGCCGACCCCGGGCGGCGCCGACGCCGCCATGGCCGACCGCGTCGCACGGCTCGAGACCGCGTCGACGCGGCAAAGCCAGGCGGCGGCGCAGGCCCTGGCCGCGGCGACGCTCTCGGTGGCCGCCGAGGGCAGTGCGCCGTTCGACCGCGATCTCGCCGCCTACGAACGCCTGGCGCCGACCGACCCCGACCTGCGCCCTCTGATCCCGCTGGCGGCGACTGGCGCGGCGAGCCGCGCGACGCTGGCCGCAACTCTGCCGGATTTCGCCGCCGCCGCCGTCGTGGCGGTGCGCGAGCCGGCCCGCGACGCCGGCTTCTTCGCCAAGCTCTGGGCGCTGATCGGCAAGGTGGTGGTGGTGCGCAAGGTCGATCCGGACGGCGTCGGCGTCGACGGACTTCTCGCGAGGGCGCAGCAACAGGCTTCGGCCGGCGACCTGGAAGACGCCGTGCGCACGCTGCAGGGCCTGCCGCCCGCAGGCCGCGCCCAGCTCGCCGAATGGACCGCGGCCGCCCAGCGCCGGATCGAGATCGACCGGCGCGTCGCCTCGCTGCGGGCCCGAGCGCTCGCCGAGCTGACGACGCCGGACGGGGCGCGCTGATGGTCCGCACGCTCCTGATCGTGCTGACGGTGCTGGCGCTCGCGGTGCTGATCATCGCCCTGCGCGGCGAGCCCGGTGCGGCGGAGCTGACCTGGTTCCACTGGAATGTCCGGACCACCGCCGCGGCCGCGGCGCTGCTGCTGATCTTCTTCACGCTCGCGGCCAGCCTGTTCTGGCGCGCGCTGATCTGGGTGGCCGAGGCGCCGCGCCGGGCGGCCAGGGCCCGGGCCGAGATCCGCCGCCGCCAGGGCGCGGAGGCGCTGACCCGGGGCTTCCTGGCCGCCGCGGGCGGCGACGGCGCCGAAGCGCGCCGCCAGGCGCAACGCGCCGCCTCGCTGGTCGACGACACCCCCGCTCTGGTGCGGCTGCTGTCGGCCCAGGCCGCCGAGGCCGCGGGCGACGCCGTGGGCGCCAGGGCGGCCTACACCGCGATGCTGGGCTTTCCGGAGCTGCGGATGGCCGCGCACCGCGGTCTGATGCAAGGCGCGCTCGCCGAGGGCGACGCCGCCGAGGCGCAGCGCCATGCCGACGCCGCCTATGCGCTCGCCCGCACCGCGCCGTGGGCCTGGCGCGCGGTGCTGGAAGCCAAGCTCGCCGCCGGCGACTGGGCCGCGGCGCTGCAGCTGATGCAGGGCGCGCTGGAGCGCAAGATCATCTCGCCGCTGGTGGCCGAGCGGGCCAGGGCCGCGCTGCTGACCGCCTACGCGGCAGCCCGGGAGGGCGACCAGGACGAGAAGGTCCGCGCCGCCGCGCTGGACGACGCCCAGACCGCCGCGCGGATGGCTCCAGGTTTCGCCCCGGCGGCCGTGGTCGCCGCGCGTCTGCTCACCGCCGACGGCCGCGCGGCCCGCGCCGCCCAGACCCTCGAGGGGGCCTGGAGGATCGCCGCCCACCCGGCGCTCTGGCTCGCTTACCGCGACCTGCGCACCGACGAGACGCCACGCGAACGGGCCGCGCGCCTGGCGACCCTCGCCGCCTTCAATCCAGAGGCCCGCGAGAGCCGGATCCTGATGGCCGAGCAGGCGCTGATCGCCGGCGACGCGATCGGCGCCCGCGCCGCGGTCAAGGCGCTGGAGGACGAGCCGCTGACTCGCCGCCTGGCCGGCCTTCGCGCCCGCATCGCCACCGTCGTCGGCGACCGCGACGAGGCCCGCGCCTGGTCCGCCCGCGGCGCCGAAGCCCCGCAGGAGCCTGACTGGTCCGACCTCGACCCCGAGGGCCAGGCCTTCGCCTACACCGCCGCCGACTGGGCCCGGATCGCCCAGGCCTGGGCCGAGCGCGGCGAACTGGTCCACCCCCGGTTCGAACGGCGCGAGCGCGGCTTCGGCGACCTGCCGCAGCTGCCGGCGAGCTATGTCGAGTCGACGCCCTTCATCAGCGCCGCCGAGACCGGCCAGGCCGCCCTGCCGATCGTCGACGACAGCGATTTCGGGTTCGAGCTCGACCCGGCGGCCGCCGAGGCCGCCCCGACGCCGCCGGCCCGCCCTCGCCGCGTGTTCGGCGGCGGCCGCGGCAAAAGCCGCTAGCGCCGCTTCAAATCCGTCCCGAACCGTACTAGAGACGCCTCTCCCTCCGCGTAGGGCGGGCCGCCTTAGCTCAGCCGGTAGAGCGACGCATTCGTAATGCGTAGGTCGGGTGTTCGAGTCACCCAGGCGGCGCCAGCCCAGCGAACCCAGGATGCAAGATCAAGCCAGCTGCAGCCGGAAGGCGGCGACCAGGCCCGTTCGGCGCCAGTCGTAGAGCACCTCGCCGCCGAGCTGCCGCGCCAGCTGGGCGATCAGATGCGTGCCGAAGCCGGTCCGTTGCGGCGCCGCCGCGAGCCGGATTCCCGTCTCCGCCCACGAGATGCGCAGCAGCCCCTGCGCATCGAGCTCCCAAACGACGCTGAGCTTGCCGGCCGGCCTAGAAAGGCTGCCGTATTTGTTGGCGTTGGTGGCGAGCTCGTGGACGATCATGCTGACCGCCTGCACCTGGTCGGCGGGGAGCAGCGCCCGCGGACCGCTGAGCTCGTAACGGTGTGGCTCGGCAAGCGAGGCGAGCTCGGCCTCGATTACGTCGGAGAGCCAGGCGCCTTCCCAGCGCCGCGCCGCCAGCGAGGTCTGCGCCCGCGCCAGCGCCGCCACCCGGCCATCGAGCACATCACGGAAATCGTCGAGCGAGGCCGCCGTGGTCAGTCGCACCATCGACTGCACGATGCTGAGCGCGTTGCGGGCGCGATGGTCCACCTCGCGCATCAGCAACGAGCGAGCCTCCTCGCCGCGGCGCTCGAGCACCATGCCGGTCACGTCGTGCACGGCGCTGATGATATGCGTGACGGCGCCATCCGGTCCGACCATCGGCGAATTCACCGCCGACCAGTAGCGCTCGATCAGCTGGGCGCCGGCGAACTGCACGGCATAGGGGCGGATCGCCATGGTCTGCGCGGACCTGGTGTCGACGACCGCCTCCAGCGACTCGCGGATGGCGTCCCTGAACTCGGCCGCCTGCGGCTCGGGATCAGGTCCGAACACCTCGAACACGCCCCAGCCGGTCAGCGCCTCGGGAGTGGTGCCGAACGATCGCGCATGCGCCGAGTTGACCGCGAGCATGGTGAAACGCGGCGCGTCCGCAGCGATCAGCAGCAGCGGCTGCGGCGAGGCGTCGAACACGGCGCGAAAATCGGGTTCGCCGGCTCCGGCGGCGACAGGGGCTTCGTCTCGGCGCGAAGGGTCGGTCAGGTCATCGCTCACGATTAGGTCGCCTCCCGTCCACCGAGTAGACCCGCGGACGAGCCGCGCCAACGGCGCCTGCGATCGGCTAGGTTGTCCGGCCATGGCTATGCCCGACACCACCGCGGTCAAGTCTTCCTTCGCGCCAGTCGCGGACGCCGCGACGCGGCTGCTGGTGCTGGGCAGCCTGCCTGGCGAGCTCTCGCTGCGCCGGCGGCAGTACTACGGCAACCCGCGCAACCAGTTCTGGAAACTGATGGGCGCGGTTCTGGACGTGGACCTCGAGCGCCTAGACTACGAGCCGCGGCTCGCCGCCCTCAGGGCCAGCGGCGCCGGGCTCTGGGACGTCGTGCGCCACGCGCGGCGGGCCGGCAGCCTGGACGGCGCAATCCGCGACCACGAGCCCAACGGGCTATCCGAGTTCGCCGCGACGCTGCCGTCATTGCGGGCCATCGGCTTCAATGGCGCGAAGGCCTCGGCGATCGGGCGCAAGGCGCTCGGCGCCGACCCGCGCTGGTCTCTTGTCGACCTGCCTTCCAGCAGCCCGGCGCACACCATGGCCTACGAGCGGAAGCTGACGCGCTGGCTGGAGTTGCGGCGACACCTGCCGCCGTCCACGGGCGTCAAAACCGGTGTTCGAACTCCAGATTGACCCTGGCCTGGCTTCGGGCCTCGCGCTGGGCCGGGCCGACCGGGAACAGCCAGCCGGCGTCGATGTCGACCTCGACCGGCAGCCAGCGCGGCTTGCCCTCCCACTTCACCTGCGGCCCGACATAGGCGCCCTGCGGACCGCTGAGGAACCCGTGGTCGTCGCCAAGATCGCCGAACGCCTCCGCGCCCAGGCGCAGGGTCCCGACCGTGCGCCAGGTGGCCGACGCGGCATAGCCGTAGGACGCGAAGCCTTCGCCCGGCGGCGCGCCGAACGGCCGCTCGACGATGAAATTGAACAGGCCCTGGAAGCGGTCGGAGGTCTTGGCCAGCAGCAGCTTGGCCTCGCCGACGCTGGCGTCCCCGCCTGCGCCCTGCTTGTACTCGAGGTAGGCGCCCACATCGACGCCGACGCCAGGAATCTGCCCGAGGTAGGCGATGCCTTCCAGCCCGACGCCGGTCAGCCGCTCCGACTCGCCTGGCGCACGCTCGATCTGGCTGACGAGCGCCAGGCTGACGCGGTCGTTGAGCCCGGCTTCCACCTCTTCGACCAGCGTGCGCGCGCCGTTCAGGTCGCCGCCGCCGAACTCCTGACCCCAGCGGCTCTCGACTTCGAGCACGTGGTTCTGGATGTAGGGCGAATAGACCACCTCATCGAGGCGGGGGTCGGCCGCCGCCGGTGCGGCCAGCGCGGTCGCGCCGCAGACGCCGAGGCACCAGGCGCCTACGAACCAAGCCCGATCAGACATGTCGTCCCCTTGCAATTGCGAGGCGTTCGCATATTCTTTGTTGCGAACGATTGTCAATTGCGATTATGACGGGGCCAGCGGCTCGCGCCGCCCTCGGGAAACTTGAGATGCGTCAATCACCTTGGATCGGCCGGCATGCAAGAGTGTCGGGCATGAGACTGCGAACCCTTGCCCTCGCGGGCGCCATCTGCGTCGGAGTCTTCGCGGGCGCCGTCGCGGCCGAGCAGCCCAGCGTCACGCTTACCTTGAAGAACCACCGCTTCGCGCCGGGTGACTTTACGGTGCCTGCGGGTCAGAAGGTGCGGATCGTGCTCGTAAACCAGGACCCGGCGACCGAGGAATTCGACAGCCACGACCTGCAGGTCGAACAGGTGGTGACACCGATGGGGCGCATCAGCTTCACGATCGGGCCGCTGAAGCCGGGCGACTACGCGTTCATGGGCGAATTCCACGCCGCGACCGCGCAGGGCAAGGTCACCGCAGTGGCGGGGCGCTGATCCAATGCTGGCCGCGGCGCTCATCGTCTTTCGCGAAGTCCTGGAAGCGGGCCTGATCATCGGCGTCGTGCTGGCGGCCACCGAGGGCGTCGCCCGTCGCGGCCGCTGGATCGTCGGCGGGGTCGTAGCGGGAGTCGTCGGCGCGTCGCTCGTGGCGCTGTTCGCCCAGCAGCTCAGCGACGCCTTCGAAGGATCGGGCCAGAACGTGTTCAACGCGGCGATCCTGACCGCCGCGGTCGCCATGCTGAGCTGGCACGTGATCTGGATGTCGCGGCACGCGCGCGAGCTGGTCGGCGAAGCCAAGGCGCTCGGGCGGCGGATCACCGCGGGCGAAGCCACGCTGCTGGCCATGGCCAGCGTCGTCGCCGTGGCCGTGCTGCGCGAGGGCTCGGAGGTGGTGCTGTTCCTGTTCGGAATCGCCGCCTCGGGCGGGACCGATGCGGCCGCGATCGCCGGCGGCGGGGCGATCGGCGTCGCCGGCGGGGCGGCGATCTCGTTCCTGATTTACCGCGGCCTGCTGGCGATCCCGACCGGCCGGCTGTTTTCGGTGACCAACGCCCTCGTCGCGCTGCTGGCGGCGGGCATGGCTGGCCAGGCGGCCGTGTTCCTGGTCAAGGCCGACTGGATCCCGAGCCTTGGCGACCAGCTGTGGGACACATCGAAGCTGCTGGCCGACGACAGCCTGATCGGACGCGCGCTGCACGCCCTGGTCGGTTATTCGGACCGCCCGATGGGCGTTCAGGTCGGCGCCTACCTTTGCGTGCTTGGCGCGCTGCTCGCGGCCAGCCACAGCCTTGCGAAGCCGGCGGCGTTATCGGAGGCAGGTCGTTCCCGGCAAGGTCAGGGCGGTGCGCCAGCCGCCGATCCGGCGGCCCGCTGAGTCTCGGCGCGCGGGGCCTGCGGCCATTCGCAACTGGACTTTAACCCTCCGGCCGTCCATATGCCGCTCATCGCCCCCGTTCGGGGGGCGCCATTCGGCGACGCGGCCGCGTGCAGGACTTCAGGTTCTCTCGCCGCTCGCCCTTCATCCCCTTCCATAGGGACACCCGATCACGCGGGGGGTTCCGTCTACCAGACGCCGCGAGCGCGCCTCATCAGGCGCGCCGTCTCCGCGTTACCTGATGAAAGTTGTTTCGTTTGACCCAGTTCACCGACCTCGGCCTCGCGCCGACCCTGCTCTCGGCGCTCCGCACCGAGGGCTACGAGACGCCAACGCCGATCCAGGCCAAGGCGATCCCGCCGATCATGGCGGGCAAGGACCTGCTGGGCGTCGCCCAGACCGGGACCGGTAAGACCGCGGCCTTCGCCCTGCCGATCCTGCACCGCCTGGCCGCGAACCGCCGGCCGGCCGGCCGGCGCGCCTGCCGCGTGCTGGTGCTGTCGCCGACCCGCGAGCTCGCGCAGCAGATCGCCGAGAGCTTCCGCACCTACGGCGCCAAGTCTGGCGTCACCGTCGCCGTCTTCGTTGGCGGCGTGAAGTACGGCGCCCAGATCCGCTCGGTCGCCGGCGGCATCGACGTGCTGGTGGCCACGCCCGGCCGCCTGATCGACCACCTCGGCCAGGGCATGGTCCGGCTCGACGAGACCGAGGTGTTCGTGCTCGACGAGGCCGACCAGATGCTCGACCTCGGCTTCCTGGAGCCGATCCGCAAGATCGTGCGCAAGCTGCCGAGCCAGCGCCAGAACCTGTTCTTCTCGGCCACCATGCCCAGCGTCATCGCCACCCTGGCCGGCGAGATCCTGCGCGATCCGGCCGAGGTGCGCGTCATTCCCCAGGCGACCACGGTCGACACCGTCACGCAGCGGGTGATCCACGTCGAAGCCGACCGCAAGAAGGACATCCTGCTCGACCTGCTCGCCCCGCGCGCCGTCAGCCGCGCCATCGTCTTCACCCGCACCAAGCGAGGCGCCGACAAGCTGGCCAAGTACCTCGATGTGGCCGGCGTCGACGTCGCCGCCATCCATGGCGACAAAAGCCAGGGCCAGCGCGAACGCGCCCTCGCCGCGTTCAAAGCCGGCCACGTCAAGGCGCTGATCGCCACCGACATCGCCGCCCGCGGCATCGACGTCGACGCGGTCAGCCACGTGTTCAACTTCGAACTACCGAACGTGCCGGAAGCTTACGTCCACCGCATCGGCCGCACCGCCCGCGCCGGGGCCGAGGGCGTCGCGATCACGCTGTGCGACCGGGCCGAGCTCGGCCTGCTGCGCGACATCGAGAAGCTGACCCGGCTGACGCTGCCGTCGGAAGACCTGCGCAATGACCGCAGCACGCCCACGGCCCGCATCGAGCCGCAGGCCAAGGCGAAAAAGTCGCGGCGCGGCCGAGGCGGCGGCGCCGGACGCAGCGGCGGCGGCCCGAACAACGGCCAAGGCCAGCGTCCGGCCTACAACCCGCTGGCAAATGCGTCCCGACCCAACGCGAACCGCGGCCGCCAGGGCGGCGGCGGACGGCCGAACGGTGGTCGCCGCGAGGCAAGGCCCAGCGCGTAATGTCGCCTGCGCCCTCCCTCGAACGGAGGGCGCGGCCGCCGCTGCGCGCTATGTCGCGCAATCCGGCCGCGCGCCGCTTCAGTTCAGGGTGGCGGTCGTCAGCGCGACGGACAGATTGGTGCCGTTGTCGCGCAGCACGTTGTCGCCGAAGCTGACGATTCCGGTTCCGGCGCCGTTGAAGTTGTTCACGCCGAAAGCGTTGCCGGCGATCACCGATCGTTCGAGGAACACGGCGGCGGTGTCGGCGAACAGGCCGTCGCTGTTGTTGTCGAGATAGGTCGAATCCACGACCACCGCGAGCGACGACGTGTCGAGCTGCATCGCCAGCAGGCCGAACGCGTTGCCGCTGGAGACGCTATTGGCGACGGTGACGTGACCGTGGCCGGTCCCGGCGCTGGCGAAGCGCAGGCCGCCGTCGGTGTTGTTGATGGCGGTGACGTGGTCGATCACGATGTTGGTCGTGGCCGATCCGCCGTTGGGGTTGTACGAGACGCCCTCGGCGTTGCCTTCGACACGCGTGTTGGAGATCGTCGCGTTCAGGGTGTTGGCGAGCGGCCCGAGGCCGATGGCCGTGTTGGCGAAGTGGGCGACAACGCAGTTCTCGATCGTCACGACGCCGGCGCCGATGACGACGACGCCGTTGAGGCCCGACTTCTGGACGCCGTCGATGTTGAGTCCCTTCAGCACCACGGCGTCGCCCGGCCCGGCGTCGATCAGGATCGCACGGCCGGAGGTGGCCTGAATCCCGGCGGTGCCGACGCCGTCGTTGACGATGCTGATGGCCTTGTTGATCGTGAGGGACCCATAGCCCGCCGGATCGAGGATATCGACTTCGCCGCCGGCGACGACGTTGTCGTGCGCGAACTGCAGGCTGCGGCACGGCGCCGTCGGCGCGCCGCAGCCGGCCTGGTCGACCCCGTGTCCCGAGACCCAGATACGATTGGCCGCCCGAGCTGCGCCAACGCCTCCCAACGAAATCGCGATCGCGGCAATCGTAATCCAGCGCAACTGCCCCTCCTTCGGTTCGCCCCGAGCGGGTCTTAGCGCACCCGTTCCAATCCGGCGACAATGGCTTCGGCGCTGGCGAACAACGCCGGATCGACCGCGAGGCCCGACGCGGCGGCGTTCTCGTCGAGCTGGTCGGGCCGGCTGGCGCCGACGATAGCGGAGGCCACGTTCGGTTCGCGCAGCACCCACGCCAGCGAGAACTGGCTCAGCGAGCAACCAGCTTCCTCGGCCAGCGGCTTCAGCTTCTTGACCGTCTCCAGCACCTCCGGCCGCATCCAGTTGCGGATCGCGCCGCCCATCTGATCGCTGGTCGCGCGCGTTCCTTCCGGCGGCTTTGCGCCCGGCGCATACTTGCCGCTGAGCACGCCCTGCGCCAGCGGCGACCAGACGATCTGGGAGACGCCGTTGGCCGCGCAGAGCGGGATCACCTTCTCCTCCGGCCGGCGCCACAGCAGCGAATACTGCGGCTGGCTGGAGACGAACTTCTCGACGCCAGGCAGGTCGATCGCGGCCTGGATCTGCGCCGGCGCCCACTCCGAGAAGCCGATGTAGCGAACCTTGCCGGCGCGGACGATCTCGGAGAGCGCCTGCATGGTCTCTTCCAGCGGCGTATCCGGGTCGTAGCGGTGGCACTGGTAGAGATCGACATAGTCGGTGCGCAGGCGCTGCAGCGAGGCGTCGATCTGCTTGAACACCTGAGCGCGGGAGAGGCCCTTGTCGGTCTCGCTCATCGCTCCCATCAGCTTGGTCGCCAACACGTAGGAATTGCGCGGCCTGCCGGCGAGCGTCTCGCCGAGCACGCTCTCGGCGGCGCCCCGGCCATAGACGTTGGCGGTGTCGATGAAGTTGATCCCCAGCTCGAACGCCCGGTCGACGCAGGCGGCGGCCTTGTCGCGCTCCACGCCGACCCCATAGGTCAGCCAGGAGCCAAGGGAGATTTCCGAGACCATCAGGTCGCTGTCGCCAAGCTTGCGGTATTTCATCTCAAGTTTCCTGAATTCTGACCCACGCGGGGGTGCGGGCAGGGCGGATGCAATGAAGGTCAACTAGGCCAGGACCGGGGCCGCGGCAACGGCGCAACGCCGCGTTGAACGACGGTATGGACGGGGCTGGCGACCACGGGCATTACAGGACATCGGGGGAACGTCGTCGCCTCATCGGGCGCCGTCGAATCGTTCAGTGAAACCCACCAGGAGAACAACTCATGTTGCGCACCCTCGTCCTCGCAACCGTGTTCGCTGGCGTCATGGCCGGTTCGGCCATGGCCCACCCGCACCACGGCTGGCGCCATCACCACCACTGCCACTGGCGCCACCATCACCGCGTCTGCTGGTAGCCTCTGAGCCACGCCACGGCGCGGCGAGTAGGGAAGCCTCCGGCCCTTCGTCGGAGGCTTCTCCATATCCGACTTTCAGCCGCCGATCAGGTCGGCGATCGCACGCACGAACAGGCTCTCGTCGCCGTTGAAGAACGGGTGGTTGCGTTCGACACGCCGCGCGGCCGCCTGACATTCGGCCAGCCACCCCGCGTCGTCGGCCAGTCGAACGATCGCCGCGACGTAGGCGTCAAGGCTCGATGTCGCCAGCGTCTCCGGCAGCCCCAGCCGGCGGAAATAGGCGACGTCGGCGTGGGCGTGCGCCTCCGGTCCGTCGAGGCAGACGCCTGGCAGGCCGACCATCACCGCATCGACGATGCTGTTCATGTTGCCATAGGGGAACGGGCAGACGAAGAAGGCGCAGGCCGCCAGGCGCTCGATATAGGCCTCGTAGGGCGCTTCCTCGTGCGCGACGGCCATCGGCAGCTGCTCGGCGAGGCGACGCGCCAGTTCGGCGTGGCCAAGTCCGGCGCCGCCGAGCGGGAACAGGTGAAATTCGATCGGTGTTCGCGCCGCCTTGGCCGCCCGCGCCAGCCCGTCAAATAGTGGCGGGCCGAGCTTCATCGCCGACGCCGGCACGGCGACGCGCAGCGTCGCGTCCGCCGCCTGCGCCGTCCTGGCGCGGCGGCCGACCGCAGCGAAATCGATGTCGTCGCGCAGTCGGTAGGGCATCGCCGCAGGGGGCAGGCGCACGAGCGGTTCGCTGAAGCAGGCCGGGTCGCCGACAAAGTCGTCCGGCAGGATCATCGCATCGATCTCGGGGCTGCGGGTCGTCGCGGTGTGGCCGAACGAGGCGGCCTGCACAGGCGCCAGCCGCAGCGACGCAAGTCCCACGACGAACGACGACATGCCGACGCCGAGGTGCAGCACCAGCGCCGGACGCCGCGCCAGGATCTGGCTGGCGGTGTTCCTGACATAGCCGAAGAAGCCACCTTCGCCCGCGTAGGGCACGACCTCGTCGAAGCAGGCTTCGATCGACGCCGTGGCATGCGCCGGATGCAGCACGCCGACCACGTTGAAGCGCGCCCTCAGCGCGGTCACCGCGCGCGAATGGGTGCGGTGGATCGAGTGACCGTCGCTGAAGTTCTCGGTGGTCACGACGACGGTCGGACGATCGGTGGTCGGCGGCGGCGTCCCGTCCCACTCCGGGCAGCCGGCCTCCAGCAGGCCGCGCCGCATCTGGGCGACGATCACCGCCTTGATCTCGTGCTTGGCGGGCGTGGCCGCGTAGCTGCAGTGCATGTAGGGCGAAGAGGCCGCCTGCAGCGCCATCTCGCCCAGCTTCACTTCGGCCAGCTTGGCCGGCAGCCAGGCCAGCAGCCGTTCGCGAAAGGCATGGCCGCCTGGGGTGAACACGAACCGCGACGAGAGGTAGCCCAGGCAGGCGCCGACAGTCACCGCCGGGCTCGCCGCATGGGCGGCGTCGAGGTCGAGGTTCATGCCGGCGGCGGCCGAGAACGCCAGCAGAAAGCGCGCGAGGTTCTGTGGCGGCAGCTGCCTGGCGCCCCCCTCGCCAGTCGTCAGCAGGTTGACCAGATGGTCGCTGGAGGCGAAGCCGCTGGCGGAGAACATCAGCTCCAGCCAGCGGTGCTGGTGCGCCAGCTGCTCGAAAGCCGAGGCGTCGAACGGCGTCGCCGGATCGCAGATCAGCTGGCAGAACGCGGCGCAAAAGCGGGTGGTGATCTGCGCGCGCTCGTGGCCGAGGACGAGCCCCGAGGCCTCGACTCCGTCCAGGCGGCCGTAGCGGTCGTCGACCGCCCGCAAGATGCGCAGCGTCTCGGCGAGCGCGGCAGCGCCTTCGCGGCGCGCGAGCGCCAGCTCCAGCGCGTCCAGACTGGCGGCCGTTTCGCTCAGTCGCCGTTTCCCGGATCGCGCAGGCCGAGCCAGTCCGGCATCGTCAGCCCTCCACCACGTCCTGGCCGATCGGCGCGAACGAGATCAGCGCCAGCTTCAGGTGCTGCAGCCCGAACGGGATGCCGATGATCGTCACCATCTGCGCGACGCCCAGCACGACGTGATGCAGCGCCAGCCACCAGCCGGCGAGCAGCACCCAGATCACGTTGCCGAGGAAGCCGACCGGTCCAGTCCCGAGGTCGCCGCGGCCGTTCAGCGCCCGGCGCGGCACGACGTGGCGGCCAAACGGGGCGAACGAGAAGCCGGCGATCCGGAACGCCGCCGCGCTCCACGGCAGCCCGACGATGGTGATCGCCAGCAGCACCCCCGCGAGCAGCCACGCCAGCCCCGAGATGAAGCCGCCGAAGATGAACCAGAGGATGTTGAGGATCAGGGTCATGGCGGCGGACAATGCGATTTCGTGCGGAGACTTGCCACCAGAGATTCCCCTCCCCCTTGCGGGGAGGGGTCAGGGGTGGGGGTGCGACCTCGGTCGGGGGGATTGTCGAACAACGCCAAAAAGCTAACGGTGTTGCTCGCACCCCCACCCCCGGCCCCTCCCCGCAAGGGGGAGGGGAGGAGCTTACTCATGCGAATCCGAATGCTGGCCGCCGTCCCAGCCGCGCTGCTGATCTCGGTTGCGAGCTCAACGCCCCACGCCGCCCGCGCCGCGTCGTTCAACTGCAACCAGGCCGCCGCGCCCAGCGAGTTCGCCATCTGCGGCGACCCGCAGCTGTCGCAGCTCGACGGCGCGATCGGCGTCGCCTACGCGCAGCGGCTGGCGCTGGATCCGTCGCTGCGGCAGATCCAGCGCGGCTGGCTGAAGGCGCGCAACATCGGCTGCGGCAAGGACCGCGACTGCCTGCGCCGGCTGATGAACTACGAGCTCGGCTGGCTGCGGGCGGGCGGGCGTCCGCCGGCCGCGCTGCCAAGGCGCGTGGGTGAATGCTCGCTGACCACTGTCAAACGCGTTGGCAACCGGCTCGAGGACGATCCCGGCAGCGGCAGCGCGATCGAGGAAGCCAACGGGGCGATGCAAGTGTCCTACGAGCAGATCGGCTCGGTCGACGCCTCGCGCCGGGGCGATCCGGCGCTGGTCTGCCTTGTCAGCCTGCCGCAGGACTGCCCGCCCGGCGACGACCGTGGCAAGACCTACGCCGCCGCCAACCTGCGCACGCTGGGCGCCTGGGTCTCCGCCGACGCCGAGCACATGTGCGGCGGCGCGTGAGGCGGGCCTACTCGGTCTTGCCGGGCCAGGTCAGGTAGCCAGCGGCGTCGCGACCGGCGACCGCGACGTCGGCGTGATGCGGCGACTGGCCCGCCGCGCAGGCGCTGGCCGGAACCGGCGGCGGGCAGCGGCGCGGCCGGTCAGTCCAGCGGTCGCCGCCCCAATGATCCTGGTCCCAGTGATCCTGGCCCCAGTGATCTTCGCTCCGGCGGCCGTCGCCCTGCGCGTCCGGCTCGTCGCCGAAGCGGTCGCCCCAGTGGTGGTAGCGGGCGTGGCCGTCGACCTCGCTGTAGCTCCAGCCGCCAGCGCGCTCGCTGGAGTCCTCGCGCTCGTCGTAGCGATAGCCGCCATGACCGTCCTGCCAGGCGTAGCCGTGCGCGATCGGGGGCGGAGGCGCCTCGCGTGGCGGGGGCGGGGGCGGCTCGACCGGCGGCGCAAGCGCGCGCTCGGCGTAAGCGCGGCCGTTCGCGGCGCCGTCGTGAAGGTCGCGAGGGCCGCCGTCGCGCCAAGCCCCCGGGCCTGGACATTGCTGCGGGCAGGGCGGCGGCGGGACCGCCCGCTGGGCGAGCGCCGGACCTTCCGGCGGCGGCCCCGCATGCATCATCGCCATATCCCCATCATGCATCCCGCGGCCATGCATCCCATCGTCGTGCATCCCGCCCCCGGGACAGTGGTCCCGACGCGGCGGGCACGGCGGGCGGCGGCCCTCGGCCCAGGCCTCGTCGGCGGCGCGGGCGTCGAGGCCGTGCACCGCCCGTTCGTAGCGATAGATGAAGGCCTGGCTGGCGGAGACGTCGTTGTTGGCGACCATCTTCGGCGCCGGTCCATGGCCGTGGCGGTGGTGGCGCACGGCGGCGACCCGCAGCGTCGGGCAACTCTGACGGCGATGGCCGCTGGCGCGGACCGCGTGGACGGCGTGGCCCGTGGACTTGTCCGCCGTGGCGGCGGGCGCCGGCGCGGCCTTGGCCGGCGTCGGGCAGTAGAAGATCGGCGCGGCGGGCGGCGGCGCGTCGGTGGCCTGGGCCAGGGCGGTCCAGCCGAACAGGAAGCCGGCGAGGACGGGGACGGCGAGGCGCAGACGCATAGCCAGGGCTCTCTTCGTGAGGCGCGCACGGGGACAGGGTAACATGACAGTTAACCACCTTCCGCGCCGGCGCGCCGCTTCATTCGCCCCCTGCGCGAACCGGCAGCGGCCCGCGCGCCTTGCGAAGGCGTCCTCGCGTCTCTAGCGTCCGCCGACTTTCGTGGAATGGAGCGTGCGCGTGGCGATCGAAGCAGTGCTGTGGGATTTCGGCGGCGTTTTCACCACCTCGCCGTTCGAGGCGTTCAACCGCTACGAGGCCTCGCGCGGCATCCCCAAGGACCTGATCCGCACCGTCAACGCCACCAACCCGCACGCCAACGCCTGGGCGCTGTTCGAGCGCGCCGAGATCGACCGCGAGGGCTTCGACATGAAGTTCCTCGAGGAGTTCGACCGCGCTCGGCCATCCGGTGCGCGGCGCCGACGTGCTGCCGCTGCTGGCCGGCGACGTGCGGCCGCGGATGGTCGAGGCGTTGAAGCTGTGCAAGCAGCATTTCAAGGTCGGCTGCATCACCAACAACATGGCCCAGGGCCACGGCCCCAGCATGGCCAGCTCCGAGGCCGGCGCCTCGCGCACCGGCGCGATCATGGCGATGTTCGACTGCGTGATCGAAAGCTCGAAGTCCGGCGTGCGCAAGCCGGACCCGCGCATCTACCTGATGGCCTGCGAGCTGATCGGGTCCGCGCCGGCCGCGTGCGTCTACCTCGACGACCTCGGCGTCAACTGCAAGCCGGCTGCCGAACTGGGCATGAAGGCGATCAAGGTGGTGACCGAGGCCCAGGCGCTGGACGACCTGGCGGCCGTGACCGGGCTGACTTTTCCTGAGATCGTGTTGGCATGACATCTCCCCACCGTCGCGCTTCGCCCTTCGGGCTCGCCTGCGACACCTCGCCTCGCTCCGCGAAGGGAGGAGCGATTGCTCTTCCCCCCGTTCGCGGGGGGAAGTGTCGCAAGCGAGGGAGCGTCAGCGACCGGCGCGCGACGAAGGGGGGAACGCCGTGAGCCGGCCGGCGAAGATCGGCGCCGCGGCGGCGCTGGCGCAGCTCAGCGGCTGGGCAGCCGCCGATGGCCGTGACGCGATCACGAAGACGTATCGGTTCAAGGACTTCAACGCCGCCTTCGGCTGGATGACCCGGGTGGCGCTGGCGGCCGAGAAGCTCGATCACCACCCGGAATGGTTCAACGTCTATTCCCGGGTGGAAGTGCTGCTGGCGACTCACGACGCCGACGGGGTGACCGAACTGGACGTCACGCTGGCGAAGCTCATGGACGCCGCGGCGAGGCGGCTGAGCCGCGGCGACCCTCCCCCATCGTCGCGCATGCGGTCGCTGACGTCCCTCGCTAGCAACACGTCGCCCGCCATGGGGGAAGCGCCGCCATCGCTCCTCCCCCGCGGCGAAGGGCGGTGTCGCGGCGAGCCGCCGCTGCACGCGCGACGGAGGGAAGAGGTTCCTAAGCCCCCTGCGTCACCGCGTGCAGCCGGGCGTAGGCCCCGCCCTTGGCGACCAGTTCGCCGTGGCGGCCTTCCTCGACGATCCGCCCGCCCTCGAACACCAGGATCCGGTCGGCGCTGCGGATGGTCGAGAGCCGGTGGGCGATCACGATGGTGGTGCGGCCCGCCATCAGCTCCTCGGTCGCCGCCTGCACCTGCACCTCGGTCTCGACGTCGAGCGAGGAGGTCGCCTCGTCCAGCACCAGGATCGGCGCGTCGGCCAGGAACGCCCGGGCGATCGCCACCCGCTGCCGCTCGCCGCCCGAGAGCTTCACCCCGCGCTCGCCGACCAGCGTCTCGTAGCCCTTCGGCAGCGAGGCGATGAAGTCGTGGGCGCGCGCCCGTCTCGCCGCCAGCGCGATCTCGTCGGCGGTCGCGTCGGGCCGGGCGTAGCCGATGTTCTCGGCGATGGTGCGGTGGAACAGCGCCGGATCCTGCGGCACCACCGCGATCGCCCGCCGCAGGTCGCCCTGGCGCACCAGCGCGATGTCCTGGCCGTCGACCAGGATCCGCCCGCCCTGCACGTCGTAGAGCCGCTGCAGCAGCTTCACGAAGGTCGACTTGCCCGACCCCGTCGGCCCCACCAGCGCGATCCGCTCGCCAGGCCGGATCGTCAGCGAGAAGGCGTCGTAGATCGGCCGGTCCGCCGACTTGTAGCGGAAGCTGACGTTCTGCAGCACGATCTCGCCGAGACCGGGCAGGAACGGCGCCGCGGCCGGCGCGTCCAGCACGTCGGGCGCGGTCTGCGCGTAGCGGGCCACGTCTTCGACGTCGGCCAGGCCCCGCTGCAGCATGCGGATGTTGTCGCCCATGTTGCGCAGGTAGCCGCTCATGATCAGGAAGGTGGTGATCACGAAGGCGACGTCGCCGGCGGTGGCGCGGTGCTGCAGCCAGCTGACCACCACCAAGCGCGGTGAGGCCCGCCTGCAGCGCGGCGAGCAGCAGGTTCTGGCACAGCCACACGGTCATGTAGCGGTTCCAGGTGATCAGGGTCGTTAAGCGCCAGTCGCGGGTGACGACGCCGATCCGCGCTTCCTCGCGCGCCTCGGCGCCGAAGCCCTTCACGGTCGGGTTGGACGAGATCGCGTCGGCCAGCGCCCCGCCGATGCGCGAATCCATCGCCACCGAGCGCCGGTTGGCCGCCTGCACATAGAAGTTGGAGAAGGCGAGGGTCGCGCCGATGTAGACCACCACCATCAGGAGCGAAAAGGCGCCGATCAGCGGCAGGCGCAGCATCAGCGAGACCGAGAGCGCGAACAGTACGATCAGCGCCGGGCCGACCCACATGATCACCGCGTCGGAGACCACGTCATAGCCCCACATCGCCCGCGACAGCCGCCGCACCGTGGCGCCGGCGAAGGTGTCGCCGTGCCAGTCGGCCGAGAAGCTCTGCACCCGGCGGAACCCCTCGTTGGTCATCTCCTCCATGTTGCGCGCGGCCATCGGGTTCCAGAAGAAGCGGAAGCCGAGGTTGCGCACCAGCGAGGCGCCCAGATAGACGCCGACCAGCACCGCCCAGGCCGGCCAGATCAGCTCGGGCTTCAGCGACCCGGCCGCGGCGATGTTGATCAGGTTCTGGGTCGCGCGCGGGGTCCAGGTCTCGAAGCCGATCGCGGTCAGCGAGGTCACGATCGTGCCAGCCACCATCCAGCGCCGCCGGCCCCAGAAGCCGGCGATGAAGCCCAGCACCTGGGTGTTGCTGAGCACCCGCTCGCGGCTCACCTCGTCGTCGTCGTACTGATCCATCGGCGCGGCCCGCACGGCGGCGGTCGCGTCGTCGACGGTGCGGGGACGCAGGGCTGCTTCGTCTTCGTCGCGCGCCAGGGTCATGGCGATGCCTTCGGGAGTCTGCGCCCAAAGCCTCGCATCGCCGGGCGCAAAATGCCGGCGGGAGCGTTCGGGACGCGGTGGATGGGAGACAAGGGAGAAGTCCTTCGGTCGGGGGCGGGGCGCCGACCTGGAAGTGACCTCTTAAGTCAGAACCGGTCGGCGGGTCGGGCGGCGATGGCGCCAGGCGCCGGACGCAACCGTGGGAGGGCGATCAGACGAACAAAACGCATGTCGGCGACCCTCCTTCCTGAGTTTGAGCTGTGACCGAGGCCGCCTTCCTAGGCTCGCGTGCGCCGCTGCGTCAAGCTCGGTGAGAACGCGGTTCGGTGGGGTTGCATTTGCGCCGCACCTGGTGGCCTAGGCTAGCGCCATGAGCACGGTCCTCCCCGACGCCGCGCCGGCCAACTGGGTCGACCGCCACGCCCCGCCGGCGCTGCGCCCCTGGCTGAAGCTCGGCCGCTTCGACCGCCCGACCGGGATCTGGCTGCTGATGCTGCCCGGCTGGCAGGGGATCGCGCTGGCGAACGCGATCGACCATCGTCCGCCGGACCCGTGGCTGCTGCTGCTGTTCTTGCTCGGCGCGGTGCTGATGCGCTCGGCCGGCTGCGCCTACAACGACATCGTCGATCGCGACCTCGACGCCAAGGTCGCCCGCACCGCCGGGCGACCGGTGGCGTCTGGCCAGATCAGAGTGGGGGCAGCCTGGGCTTTTGTGATCGCCTGCTCGCTGGCGAGCCTGGCCATCCTGTTGCAACTCAACCCCCTCGCCATCGTCCTTGGCTTCGCGTCGCTCGCGCTGGTCGCGGCGTATCCCTTCATGAAGCGAGTGACCTGGTGGCCGCAGGCTTGGCTGGGCCTCACGTTCAATTGGGGCGTTCTGCTAGGCTTCGTCGCGGTCGCGGGTCGGCAAGCCTACGAGTTCTTCTTCGATCTCGGCACGTTCACAGCGCAGGGCAGCGGCGATTTCGACATGAAGCCCGCACTCGTGCTGTACGCTGGCGCGGTTTTCTGGACCCTGGGCTACGACACGATCTACGCCGTGCAGGACCTGGAGGACGATGCGCTGGCCGGCGTGAAGTCCTCCGCCCGCCGGCTGGGATCGGCCGCCCCGAGGGCGGTGCTAGTTTTCTATGTCGTCGCGATCGCCCTGACCCTCGCCGCCGGCTGGACCGCCCAGCTCGGCCCGCTGTTCTGGCCGCTCGCCGCGCTCTACGCCCTCACCCTGCTGCGTCAGCCCCTCCGCCTGAAACTCGACGACCCGGCCGCCGCGCTGGCGCTGTTCAGGACCAACACGGTTTCGGGCTGCGTGCTTTTCGCGGCGATCGCAGCCGGATTCTGGCGACCCTAGAACGTGGCCTGCCCGGCGAAGCCGATCATGATGGCGACCTGGCCGACGTAGTAGAGCCACCAGATCAGCAAATCCCCGATCCAGTTGCGCAGCACGCCACGAAACAGCTGTGCCGCCAGGATCGACGTCCGAAGCGAAGAACAAGAGGGCGCCGATCCGGGGCGCGCCGGAATCCGGTCCCAGAGTCTCGCTGGCGCTAACCATTGCGACGATCACGATGACGTAAAGCGTCACAGGAAGTTTCAGCGTCCCGAGTTGGGGCCAGAGCCAAGCCAGCATCACCGCCGCGATGGCGAGGACGACCGCCGCTGTGACGAACGACGAGATCGGCACGTAGGGCAGCCACGGTGCCAGCCAAGTGTGGAACGGCGGATGGTAGAACAAGAACAACGCTATGTACGCGAGGTGAGCGCCGAAGAACGCGGCCAACCCGAACCGCAAGCGGCGATCGGACTCCACGGCGAGGAATGCATCACCCGCAGCTGAGCAGGTCAGACCGACCATCAACGCGACCGGCGCGCCGCTTAGGAGACATGCGAGGTCAAGGAGAGCCAGCGCGCCCGTCTTAGTCGCGGTGCGCGAAAACGAGGGCCGGCGACGCAAGAACCAGATGCCGAAACACAGTGCGGCCAGGATGGACAGCAAGAACGCGACTTTGCCCGGCTCGCTGAGTTCCCGCATCACCATCGGGCTCAGGTGTCCGGCGTTGCGGCCGCCAACACGGACGGGCGCGTTTTCATCCATGATGCACGGACGCCCCTTCGCGCCGCCAGGAACGTCCAACTCTTAGCGAGCGGTCTGCTTCTCGACAAATCCACTGGTCGTGACGCGGCGTGACGCTTCCAGGCGGAACCCTGCGGGGCTAAACGCTCCGCCAAAGCTCAGTCATCGGCAAGAAGGGCCGCGAAAACCATGAAGCTCAATTCCTCCGTCTCCGCCGTCGTCACCGGCGGCGCGTCCGGCCTGGGCGCGGCGACCGTGCGCCGGCTCGCCGAAAAGGGCGTCAAGATCGCCATCTTCGACCTCGAGCGGCAGAAGGATAAGGCTGACGCGCTGCTGAAGGAGATCGGCGGCGGGGTGTTCTGCGCCTGCAACGTCACCTCCGAGGAGGAGGTCGACGCGGCCTTCGCCAAGGCTCGTGCGGCCAACGGCCAGGAGCGCATCCTGGTCAACTGCGCCGGCACCGGCAACGCCGCGCGCACCGCCAGCCGCGACCGCCAGACCGGCGAGATCAAGGCGTTCCCGACCGAGAACTTCAACCTGATCATCCAGATCAATCTGGTCGGCACCTTCCGCTGCATCGCCAAGAGCGCGGCCGGGATGATGAGCCTGCCGCCGACCGAAGACGGCGACCGCGGCGCGATCGTCAACACCGCGTCGGTCGCGGCCGAGGACGGCCAGATCGGCCAGGCGGCCTATACGGCCTCCAAGGCCGGCGTCGTCGGCCTGACCCTGGTGGTGGCGCGCGACCTCAGCCAGGAAAACATCCGCTGCAACACCATCCTGCCCGGCATCTTCGACACGCCGCTGCTGGCCGGCGCGCCGCAGCAGGTGCGCGACGCGCTGGGCGCCCAGGTGCCCTACCCGAAGCGCCTCGGCAATCCGGAGGAGTACGCCTCGCTGGCGATGGAGATGATCCAGAACAGCTACTTCAACGGCGAGGACGTCCGCCTCGACGGCGCGATCCGGATGGCGCCGCGATAAGGTGCTCCCCGCGCAAGCGGGGATCCAAGATTTGGCCACGGAAAACACGGAAAACACGGACAAGGGATCACCGACACCGAAGCCGGCCTGGAGGGGCCTGATTTCCGTGTTTTCCGTGCTTTCCGTGGTTCTCTTCTTTTCTTCCAGAGCAGCCTCGCGGCCCGCTTGCGCGGGAGAGATTGCGGGTATGGTGGCGCCATGACCGCGCCGCTGAACGTGCTCTTCATCACCGCCGACCAGTGGCGGGGCGAGTGCCTGTCCGCCCGCGGGCATCCGATGGTGAAGACGCCGCACCTCGATGCGCTGGCCGCGCAAGGCGTGCTGTTCGAGCGGCACTACGCCAACGCCGCGCCGTGTGGGCCCAGCCGGGCCTCGTTGCACACCGGCATGTATCTGCAGAACCATCGCTCGGGCACCAACGGCACGCCGCTGGATTCGCGCCACACCAACTGGGCGCTGGAGGCCGCCAGGCTTGGCTATGACCCGGTGCTGTTCGGCTACACCGACACCAGCCGCGACCCGCGCGACGAGGCGGACGACAGCCCCTGGCTGCGCACCTACGAGGGGCCGCTGCCGGGCATCCGCCCGATCGTGCACCTCGACGGCAATCCGACCCCCTGGACCGACTGGCTGCGCGCCAAAGGCTACCAGCCGCCGGACAATCCGCAGGCCGCCTACGGCTGGCGCGCGCCGGGGCCGGACTGGGAAGACGGCGCGCCATCGCCGCGGCCGCTGGCGTTCCCCGCCGAGGTCGACGATGTCGCCTTCCTGACCGGCCAGCTGATCGACTACCTGCAGGCCGCGAAGGGGCCGTTCGTCGCCCACCTCTCGCTGCTGCGCCCGCATCCGCCGTTCGTCGCGCCCGAGCCCTACAACGCGCTCTATGATCCCGCCGAGGTTCCGGCCTTCCGCCGCGCGGCGTCGGCCGAAGCGGAGGGCCAACAGCATCCGTGGCTGGCCTGGCGTCTCGCCAAGCATCCCTATCGGGCGACCGACAACGAGGCTCGCTTAAGGCGTCTGAAGGCGGTCTACTTCGGGCTGATGAGCCGGGTCGACGCCGAGATCGGCCGGCTGATGGCGTTCCTGGACGAGAGCGGCCTGGCCCAGAACACGCTGGTGATCTTCACCTCCGACCACGGCGAGGAGCTGGGCGACCACTGGCTGATCGGCAAGGGCGGCTATTTCGACGGCAGCTACCACATCCCGCTGATCGTGCGCGATCCGCGGCCCGGCGCGGCGCGCGGCGCGCGGGTCGGCCGCTTCACCGAGAACGTCGACATCATGCCGACGCTGCTGGACGCGATCGGCGCGCCGGTCCCGCTGCAGTGCGACGGCCGCAGTCTCGCGTCTTTCCTGGCTGGCGAAGCCCCCGCCGCCTGGCGCGACGAAGCGCACTGGGAGTTCGACTTCCGCGACCCGCTCGACGACAGCGCCGAACGCGAACTGGGGCTCACGCTGCACCAGTGCGCGCTGAACGTGGTGCGCGGCGCGCGCTACAAGTACGTCCACTTCACCAAGCTGGCGCCGCTGTTCTTCGACCTGGCCGAAGACCCCGGCGAGACGCGCAACCTGGCGGCTGATCCGGCCTACGCGCCGCAGGTGCTCGAATACGCCCAGAAGCTGCTCTCCTGGCGCATGAACCACGACGAACAGACCCTGACCCACCTGACCCTGACCGGCGACGGCCCGGTCGCGCGGGCGGCTCCGCGGTACTGACCGACAGGGTCAACCCCACCGCTCCTCCCCGCGAAAGCGGGGACCCAGGCTTTTTCTGAAACACTCCGCCTTCTGATAAAACGCCGGGGCCCCCGCTTTCGCGGGGGAGAGCGGGGAGGGCCAAGTTCGACATTTCGCCGACCCATGTTACGCCTGGGCGGTCCCGGCTGGGACGGTGGAGCGAGCATGAACAAGAACGTCGTCTGCCTGGCCGGCATGCTGATGATGGCGGCCTGCTCCAAGGCGCCCGCCGGCGCGCAGAGCGCCAATACGGCCCAGAACGCCGCCGCCGCGCCCGCTTCGGCGCCGCCGAGCGCCGCCGCGACGCCCGTGACGCCGTCGTTCACCGCCGGGCCGGCCGTCTCCGGGACCTACACCGGCAACGGCAAGGCCGCGACTTTGACCGAGGTCACCGCCCACAAGGACGATCCGTTCGACGGCCAGCCGGTCACCGCGCTCGTCTTCACCGAGAAGGACCAGGCCGGCGACGACAAGGCGGCGATGGACGCCCTGTTCGGCAAGTTCGGCGACGCGATCGTGGCCAGGATCGAGCCCGACGGCACGGTGATCGGGGCTGACGTGGTGCATTCCGGCCTGAAGTCGCCGAGCGGCTCGATCTCGATCTCCGGCGTCTTCATGGTCAAGGACTACAGCGCCGCCGGCGGCGAGATCAGCGGCCACCTGACCTCGAACGGCCCGGTCGACGTGTTTGATCAGAAGGTCGAGGTCGACCTCACCTTCCACACCAAGGCGCCGTAGCTGGGCTCAGTGCGCGGGCGCGGTCTCGCCCGGCCGGACGATCTTCGGGCCGAGGTTCTGCATCACCGCGTGCGCATCGAACGCGCGCTTGTCGCCGGCGGGCGCGGCGCCATGGCCGACGACGATATCGGCGCTCGCCGTGTAGCGATCGAACCGCTCGACCTCGTAGTCGTCCCAGCCCCATGGGCCGCCCCAGGGACCGCCGACCCAGCCGCCGTGTCGATGGAAGCGCCAGGCCGGGCGCCAGTAGCCCCAGCCGGGTCCGTAGCCGTAGAAGTCGGGCGTGACGTAGGTCTCGCCGGTGTTCTCCGTGTGCCGCTCGACCATCGCGAACCAGTCGAACCCCTTGCTCGTGGTCAGTTCGGCGGCGCGATAGAGCAGGAAGTCCTCGACCTGTTCGCGCGAGGTCGCGGTGTTGCCGCTGAAGGTGACGCGGAAGTGGGTGTCGTCCAGCCGCTGGTCGGTATAGCCGCCTGGCGACGTCGTGCCGGTGGTCAGCGGTTGGTACGGCGTCGGCGTCGTGCAGGCGGCGAGCAGGGCCAGAGGCGCCAGGAAAGCGGCGACGGCGATCAAGGTACGCTTCATTGGAATTATCCTATGCCCGACGCCTGGGCGCGGACGGGCGGCGTCCCTCGCGGCGGGAACTCTAGCGCGAAGCTGCGCGGCTAGGAACTGCTAGTGCAGCGTGCCGATCTCGCGGCCGACCTCGAGCCTGGCCGGCGAGATCAGGCCGACCGCCGAGCAGGTCACCGAGTGGATCACCGCGTCGATCTCGCGCCGCCAGTAGTCGAGGAACTTGCAGATGCGCGGGAATTCCGGCGGCAGGTCCAGCGTCTGCCACATGAACCGCTGCAGCAGCGCCGGATGGTCCGGCATGTAGTAGATCACCTCCGCGGTGGTCAGCCGCTGACCCCGCAGCTGGCGAGACAGTTCGCCTTCGCTCATGTCGCCCTCCTGTCGCCCGTGGCGACCCTAGAAGGCGAATCAATAGCTTCACAATCAAAAAAGTTCCGTAAATTCAGCCGTTTAGCAGCCGAGTTGCGCGACTGCTGACAACTGCGCGCGGGAACGTCACACCGGCTTCTGAATCGCGATCCAGATGACCTTTCCGAGGGCGCCGAACAGCAACACCCCTGTCGCCAGCGCCTGGATGCCGAAGCCGGGCCCGCGCGCCTCGGCGGCCTTGGAGTAGCCGGTGAGATAGAGGACGCGGCCGATGATCCACACCAGGCCGATCCCCGCGGCGATCAGGTCGTTGCCCCAGGAGAGCGCGAACAGCCACAGCGAGACCAGGAACAGCGGCAGCCATTCCAGCGTATTCATCTGGATCCGGTAGGCCCGCTCGAAGTCCGGGTGGCCGGTGACGGCGGGCGCCTCGACACCGTACTTGCCGCGGCCCTGGCCAACCCGCAGGCCCATGTAGAAGTAAAGCAGCAGCGCCACGAGGCTGACGATCGCCACCAGCGGATGAATCTGCATCGATGTTTCCTTTGCCCCGACTGCGATTTCTTATTGCGGGCGTCTTTGGTGACGCACCCGTCATGTTCGCGGAACCTGCCATGGGCCGGCGCCGCTGGCGATGGGTTTTCTAGTCGTCGCCGGCCTCGATCGCCTCGATAGCCTCGTCGGAGAGGCCGAAGTGATGGCCGATCTCATGCACCAGCACGTGCGTCACCAGGTCGGCGAGGCTGACGTCGCCCCGCTCGGCCCACTCGTCCAGAATCGGCCGGCGGTAGAGGAACACCCGGGCCGGTTCGGGTGAGGGGTCCAGCACCGAGCGGCGGCCGAGGTCGACGCCCTGGTAGAGCCCGGTCAGATCGAACGGGCTCTCGATCCCGAGTTCGTCCAGCACCTCCTCCGACGGAAAATCGTCGACGCGGAAGACGATCTCGCCGGCCTGCCGCCGAAACGCCGGCGGCAAAGCCGCGAACGCCGCCTCCGCGAGCGCGGCGATTTCGTCGAGGGACGGCGCGGCCGAGTCTCGCCAGGGCGGGTCGCTCATTCGTCCGGGATCAGGATGTGCGGCGCCTCGGGCGCCGGCATTTCGAACAGGCCGGCGTCGAGGGGCTGCTGCGGCTTGACCGGGCGCAGCGGCTGGCGGGCCAGGGCGCGCAGCTGCGCGGCGTCGAGCGCGGCCGCCTCGGCGCGGCGTCGCATCGCGCGGGCCTGCTCGGCCAGGGTCTCGGCCGCCACATCCGCCTCGGCCAGCCGCCAGTAGCTGACCATCAGCCGAAACACGGTCGGCCCGCGCACGGCGGCGGTCTTCGGCCAGCGGCGGCCGGCCTTGAACGCCGGTTCGACCGGGCCCGGCGCCGCCACGCCCTCGATCCGCTCGGCCAGGCTCAGGTAGCGGTCCTCGGCGGCCAGAGTCACGCCACGGGCAGGGTCGTCCAAGCGCCCAGCGTAGGCGGCCAGCGCCGCTTCGCGGCTGGCGAAGCCCGGCCCGGTCGGCTCGGTCACGAAGCGCACCGGGCCGCCGGCCAGGGTCCGCGCCTCCCGCTCCCGCGCCGCGCGTCCCTGCGGCCGCGCCAGCGCCGCCTCCGCGGTCGCCGCCACGGGATAGAGGATGGCGTTCATCCGGCTATGATGCGCCATGCGGCCGCGGGACGGAACGCCTATGCTCCAGACTCACTGATTCGGGCGAGGCGGGGATGGATTCGCAGGCGCTGCTCCTCGCGGCGGCGGCCGGGGCGGCGGCTCTGGCCGTGGGCGCCGCGGCCTGGGCGCTGCTGGCCCGCCGGGCGGCCGACGAGGCTGGTCTTCAGCAGGACGATCGACGCGGCGACGCCGACCGTGCGTTGCGGATGGCGCGGGCCGCCGCTGAGGCGTTCGAAGCCGCGACCATCGCGCTCGGCGAGGGCGCGCCGCGTCTGGTCGCGGGCGAGGAGAGCCTCGCGGTCTGCGCCGAGCGGCTGGGCGTGTCCGGCGCCGACGCCGCTGGCGTGCTGGCGGCCCTGCGCCGCGCCGACCCGAGCCACGCGCCGCTGATCGACGCCCTGGTCCACAGCGGCGCGCCTTGCGATTTCGAGGTCCGCGGCGTGTCGGGCGGCGTGGCGGTGCAAGGCCGCGCGATCGGCGCGCTGGCGTTCCTGCGCGTCTCGCCGCTCGCCGCCGACGCCGGCCTGCCGACCGCCGCGCGGCTGGCCGCCTTCATCGACGCTCGCACCGCGCCGGCCTGGATCGCCGCGCCGGACGGCGCCCCGGCGTTCGCCAATCGGGCCTGGCTGGAGGCCGCGGGCGCCGAGAGCCTGCGCGCCGCCCGCGCGCGCGGTCTCACCTTCGACCGCGCCGCCGACGACCTGGCGCGTGAGGCGGCGCGGACTGGCGAGCGGGGCGAGGCGATCCGCTGGGCCGCGGCCGGCGGGCGCCGCCGCGCATTCCGGCTCAACGCCCAGCCGCTCGAGGGTGGCGGCGTCGGCGTCTGGTCGGAGGACGTCACCGAGGCCGAGGAAGCCGCCGAAAGTCTGCGCCGCCACGCCGAGGCGCAGGACCAGACGCTGAACCAGATCCGCGAGGGCGTCGCCATCTTCGGCCGCGACCGGCGCCTGCAGTTCAACAACGCCGCCTTCGCCCAGCTCTGGGGGCTGGAGCCGGCCTGGCTGGCGGAGCGGCCGAGCCACGGCGAGCTGCTCGACCGGCTGCGCCAGCGCCGCCGCCTGCCGGAGAGCGCCGACTACGCCAAGTGGAAGGCCGCCGAGCTCGCCGCCTACGAGGCGCTGGCGCCGGGCGAGGACCTCTGGCGCCTGCCGGACGCCCGCACGCTGCGGGTCGTTCGCCAGCCGCATCCCTGGGGCGGCCTGCTGCTGCTGTTCTCCGACCTCACCGACGAGCTCAAGCTGAAGGCCGAGTTCAACGCGCTGATCCAGGTGCAGCAGGCGACGCTCGACAAGCTGACCGACGCGGTGGCGGTGTTTTCGTCCGACGGACGGCTGAAGCTGCACAACGAGGCGTTCGAGCGGTTCTGGAACCTCACGGCCGCGGAGCTGGCGGCCGCGGCCGACTTCGAGGGCGTCGAGGATCTGTGTCTGCGCCGGCTGCACGACCGCCAGTTCTGGCGCGATCTGAAGGCCAGGGTCACCGATCCAGAGCCGAAGGCGCGCGCGCCGATTTCCGAGGAACTGGTCACCGCCGACGCCCGCATCGTCGCGTTCCAGTCGCGGCCGTTGCCCGACGGCGCGACCCTGATCGGTTTCGTCGATATCACCGACACCCGCCACCTGGAGGGCGCGCTGCGCGAACGCGAGGCGGCGCTGGCCGAAGCCGAGCGGCTGAAGCGCGAGTTCGTCGGCAACGTCTCCTACGAACTCAGAACGCCGCTGACGACGATCATCGGCTACTCCGAACTGCTGGAGCGCGGCGGCGAAGGGCTCTCCGAGCGCGGCCGCGGCCACGTCGCGGCGGTGCGCACGGCGGCGATCCAGCTCGGCCGCTCGATCGACGACGTGCTCGATATCGCCCAGATCGACGCCGACGAGATGGCCCTCGACATGGAGGACGTCGACGTCGCCCGCCTGCTGGAGTCGGCCGCGGGTCGCTGGGCCGCGGCGGCGGAGTCCACCAAGGTGCTGCTCACGGTCGCTGGCGGCGCGGATGTCGGACTGATCCGCGGCGACTCACGGCGACTGGGTCAGATGCTCGACCATCTGATCGAAAACGGCCTGCGCCAGACTCCGGCCGGCGGCCTGGTGACGCTGGCGGCCGAGCGCGGCGGCGGCGAGGTGCGACTGATCGTCTCCGACACCGGCCGCGGCATCCCGTTCCACGTCCAGGCGCACATCTTCGACCGCTTCGTCGGCCGCGATCAGGGCGGACCAGGTCTTGGCCTGGCGCTGGTGAAGGCGCTGGTCGAGCTGCACGGCGGCTGGGTGGCGCTGGAAAGCGAGCCCGGCGCCGGCGCCACCTTCACCTGCCATCTGCCGGAAGTGGCGCACGCGAGCGCGGCCGCGCCGGAGCTGTTCTAGTCCCCAAGTCGTCTTAGTCCTTGAAGACGCCAGCCATGAACGACTCCAAAGCCACCGCCAGGGGCTCAAGGTTGTCCTCGCCAGCCGCGGCGGGCGGCAGGTGGCCGTCCGCCACCATGCGGGCGAGACCGTAGACCAGCGCCCGGCTCGCCAGCACATAGCCGCCGATGTCGTCGCCGCGCAGATGTCCACCCGATTGCGCCTCGCGGAACAGGCCTTCCAGCAGCGCGTGGGTCTGGGCGTTGATCCCCATCAGGGTCGAGGAGCCCGCGTAGTCGATCAGGTCGCGGTTGGAGATCACCTTGAAGTGGGTCGGGTTGCGAACGGCCCAGGCCAGATAGGCCAGCGCAACCGTCCGCATCCGGGTCTGCACGTCGGCGCCGGCCACGCTCGCCAGCGCCGCGGCGATCCTGGCCTGGAACCGGCGCATAGCTTCCTCGGCGACCGCGGTCAGCAGGGCCGTGCGCGTCGGAAAGTGGCGGAATGGGGCGCCGGGCGAGACGCCGGCCCTGCGCGCCACCTCGCGCACGGTGACGGCGTAGGGGCCGACTTCCTCGATCAGGGCAACGGCCGCCTCGACCATCGCCTCGCGAAGCCGTCCGTGGTGATAGCCCCGCCGGGCAGGGGCCGGCTTGCGCGCGCCGCTCATGCGGACCGAGCTAGCCCGATTGCGGCGCGGTGTCACCGCGCCCCATGTGAGCGACGATTACATTTTGGTTGACCGGTCAGCGGACGGCAATGTAATCGCTGATCGCATCGATGGAGGATCGACGTGAACCAGGTGAGGCGCAGGACCGTCGAGCTCCTCTTTCTGCTGGCGGCGGTCTGCGTGGCCGGACCTTCCAGCGCGGCCGCGTCAGAGCCGCTGGGCCGGTGGCTCGCGGCAAGCGGCAACGTCGAGGTGACGGTCCGGCCCTGCGGCCCGGCGCTCTGCGGCGTGGTCAGCCGCGTCTTCGCCAACAACTCGATGGAGCACCCCGGGCCTGCGACCTCGCCGCCGGCGAAGGTCGGCCTGCAGCTTCTGACCGGCTTTCGCCGCGACGGCGACGGCTGGACAGGCCGGATCTTCGACCGCGAAAACGGCAATACCTACGACTGCCACATGACGCTGCTGGGGGCGAACCAGCTGGTCATGCGCGCCTACGTGCTGCTGCCGATCTTCGGCAAGACCCAGGTCTGGCGGCGGCCGGGATAGGCGTGCAGGCCCGCCGTGGATCCGTTGAGCGATCTTCAGTGCTGGCTTTGCGGCATCCGCACGACGAGGCCGTCTAGTTCGTCGCTCACCTTGATCTGGCAGGACAGCCGCGAGTTCGGCTCGACGTTCTCGGCGAAGTCGAGCATCGACTCCTCCATCGCCGACTGGCTGCCGGTCTTGCCGACCCAGGCCTCGTCCACGTAGACGTGGCAGGTGGCGCAAGCGCAGGCGCCCCCGCAGTCGGCGTCGATGCCGGGGATGTTGTTCTTGACGGCGCCTTCCATCACCGAGAGGCCGTTCTTCACGTCGATGACGTGCTCTTTGCCGTTGAACTCGATGTAGGTGATCTTGGCCATATCTTCCCCGACGCGGCGCTACCGCGCGACCTCTTTCATGGAAACCGATGTGTTCGCAAGCTTCGCGCGGTCGATCGGCCTCTGCGAGCCGATCAGTTGCTTCCCGGCCATGAATTCCGCCGGCGCGTTGATCGCCTCGACCGCCCGGATCACGTCGCCCTTCAAGTGAAAAACCGCGAACTTCGCCACCGCCGGGTCGCCGCGCACGAGGACGTCGTCAGCGTCGAACGCCACGCCGGCCAGCTGCAGCTTGATGTCGTACTGGTCGGACCAGTTCCAGGTCACCTCGTGCGGCGGGGCGGCGTGCCCGGCGATCGCGGCCGCGGCCTGCCTGGCCTGCTCGAGCGCATTGGCGACACTTTCCAGCCGGTGCGAGCGCGCATAGAGCGGCAGTGGGCGCTGGGTGACGTCGCCGATGGCGAACACCGACGGGTCTGCCGTGCGCGCGTCGAGATCGACGACGACGCCGTTGGAGCACTCCAGTCCGGCGTTCCGGGCTAGTTCGTCGTTCGGGATCACCCCGATGCCGATCACCGCATCGTCGCAGGCGATCACCCGCCCGTCGGCCAGCCTTACGCCAGTGACGTGGCCGCTCCGGCCCTCGAAACCCACGATCGTCGCGCCGAGCTCGAAGGTGACGCCGCGCGCCTTGTGGTAGTCGGTGAAGAAGGTTGAGAGCAGCTCGTGCGACGAGCGCGCCAGGATGCGCGGCAGCGCCTCGATCACCACGGCCTCGGCGCCGAGGGCGCGGGCGGAGGCGGCCGCCTCAAGCCCTATGTAGCCGCCGCCGATCACCGCCAGCCGCTTGCCGGGGCCCAGCGCCAACTTCAGCACCTCGGCGTCCGCGGCGCTGCGCAACACCTGCACGCCTTCGAGGTCCGCGCCCGGCAGATCGAGCCGTCGCGCCCGGGCGCCGGTGGCCAGGATCAGCGCGTCGTAGGAGAGGATCTCGCCTGTTTCGAGCGTCAGGGTCTTGGAAGTCCGGTCGAGCGAGACCGCCTTGGTCGAAAGGCGCAGAGCGATGTTCTGTTCGGCGTAGAAGCTGTCGGGGCGAAGTGCGAGCAACTCTGCGTCGGCCTCGCCCTTCAGCCAGGCTTTTGAGAGCGGCGGGCGCTGATAAGGCGCGATCGGCTCCTCGCCGATGATGGTGATCGGGCCGTCGTAGTCGAACTGACGCAGGAACGCCGCGGCCGAGCCGCCCGCATGGCCGCCGCCCACGATCACCACGCCTGCGCCCGGCTCACTCATGCGCGGGACCGATGCAGAAGAATGACGGCGCCGTCAACTTAACGCTCGCGTCAATCCGAACGGCGTTCAGACCACCCGCTCGACCAGCATCCGCTTCACCTCGGCGATCGCCTCGGAGGGGTTGAGTCCCTTCGGGCAGACCTGGGCGCAATTCATGATGGTGTGGCAGCGGTAAAGCTTGAACGGATCTTCCAGCGCATCGAGCCGCGCGCCGGTGGCCTCGTCGCGGCTGTCGATAATCCAGCGGTAGGCGTGCAGCAGCGTGGCCGGGCCCAGGAACCGCTCCTCGTTCCACCAGTAGCTCGGGCACGAGGTGGAGCAGCAGGCGCACAGGATGCATTCATAAAGGCCGTCGAGCTTGGCGCGGTCCTCCTCCGACTGGCGCCACTCCCCCTGCGGCTCGGGCGTCTTGGTGTGCAGCCACGGCTCGATCGAGGCGTACTGGGCGTAGAACAGGGTCAGGTCCGGGATCAGGTCCTTGACCACCGGCTGGTTCGGCAGCGGCGCCACCTGCACCGCCTCGCCCGGCACCTCTTCCCAGCCGTGGGTGCAGGCCAGCGTATTGCGCCCGCCGATGTTCATTGCGCACGAGCCGCAGACGCCCTCGCGGCACGAGCGGCGGAAGGCCAGGGTGGAGTCCATGGTGTTCTTGATGTGGATCAGCGCGTCGAGCACCATCGGCCCGCATTCGTCGACTTTCACCTCATACTCGTCCCAGCGCGGGTTCTCGGTCCCTTCCGGGTCGTAGCGGTAGACGCGAAACAGCTTCAGCCGGCCGGCGCCCGAGGGCGCGCGGTGGCGCTTGCCCTTGCCGACCACGGAGTTCTTCGGAAGCGTCAGCTGAACCATGCCCGACCCTCGTTGGATTGGGCATGGTCCTAGACCGTGACTGGCCGGCTTGTCTACGCGCTGGGCGGAGCCGTCGGCTTCGGCGCCGCCTTGCCGCCGTACCAGTCGAGATTGCGCGTCAGGTACATGGCGCCGGCGAGGCCGAGGAAGCTGGCGATCGAGCCGGCCAGCAGGGCGAAGTCCTCCAGCCGCATCAAGAGGTAGATCAGGCCGTAGACCACGGCGAACACCGCCAGCGCCTGCGCCCCGCGCGCCCGGTTGCGGAACGCCGCGCCGGCGTAGAGGCCCATCATCAGCACCGTGGCGGTGGCGGCGATCGCGAATGCGCCGTCGAAGCCGAGTTGTTCCGAGAGGCTCAGCAGCAGCAGGTAGAAGGCCATCTGCGCCAGGCCGACCAGCAGGTACTGCGCGGCGTGGATCCGCTGGCCCGAGAGCGCCTCGAACACGAAGAAGGTGAGGAACACGAGGCCGACGAACATCACGGCATACTTCATCGCCCGCATCACTGCCTGATAGGGATCGTTTGAAGGGACCAGGCTGACGCCAAGGTCCTTGGCCCCCAGCTGCTCGAGCGATAGCGCGTCGGTCGAGCCGTGATCGGAGAGCCCCCGGGCGGTGAACGGCACGGTCCAGACCGCGGCGAAACCCTTCGTGTTCACCTGCGGCGGGTGGTCCGGCAGAAAGCCGCCGTCGAACGACGGCGCGGCCCAGTTGCCGGCGACCTTTACCTGGGTGGTCTTGGCGAACGGCATGACGCTGAGGCGCTGGGCGCCGGTGAAGCGCACGGCCACATGCAGCGCGCCGCCCTTGCTGGCGACCACGGCGGCCGCGGGCGCCTCGACCAGGCCATAGCTGGATGACTGCGGCCTGGCCGCCGCCAAGGCGTACGGCGCGGCCGTGGCCGGCGCGCCGGGCGAGCCCAGCGAGACGCCGGTGGTCGGGCTGAACGTGATCGGCGTCTTGCCGGCCGGACCCGTGAAGACACCGGTGACGTCGGTCTTGGCGCCGCGCAGGTCAGAGAATCCGAGCACCAGGCGCGCAGCCTGCCAGTTGACGGTCGATCCGGCTGGGAGGTTCAGGTTCGCGGGCGGGGGCGAGAAGACCGCGTCGATGTTCGCGTCGGCGTCATAGACAGGGATGTTGTAGATGGTGCGATGGCGCGAGGACGCCGTCAGGATGACATTGACACTGCCCTGGTCCGGCGAAACCACGTACCAGCCGGTGTCGGGCGGCTGCGGGTGCGGCACGCCGTTGGCGTCGTTGGCCGGCGGCTTGGGCGCCACATAGGGCGCGATCAGCACCGGTCCAAGCAGCTGTTGCGAACCGCCCTGCAGCGCTGAGACCTCCTGCGTGGCGGTCTCCGCCCGATGCTGACGGTCGAGCACCAGGGTGAAGACGAAGATGCCGGGTATCGCCATCAGCACGGCGAGCGCGAAGACCAGCATCGCCTTGGCGCCCCAGTCAGCCGATTTGGCCCCGGCGGGCCAGGCCGTGACCAGGGGCGGCCGATCAGGGGGAGAAGCTACGTCCGTCATTGAGAGGTCCCTCCAGGATGTGTGAGTGAATACTCACCTACTTTGTATCCCAAAGCAACCCTAGAATCGCAGCGGGCCGAACGCCAATGAACCTCTGGTAAGAAAGCGTGGCCGCATATGCGTATCCCTCGCCCCGCAAAGCGGGGAGAGGTCGAGCGAAGGCGAAGCCTTCGGCCGGGTGAGGGTGTTTGGAGACGGAGCGTCGATCTGGCTGCGCCAACCGCGTCGCTTTCAGCGCCGCGGTCCCCTCACCCGTCCGTTCGCTGTGCGACCGGCCGACCTCTCCCCACCGAGGCGGGGAGAGGGTTAGCAATCAGGCAGACGGCGCGGCGCCAGCGGCGTCCGGCGGTGTTCCGCCGTTGGCCCTCGGCTGAGGCAATGCGGCCGCAGGCTCGGGGCCCCCGCCCGATCCCTGCGAGAGACGCTGCATGGCGATCGGGATCAACGCTGAAAGTCCGCCGAGGCCGCCGCCATCGCCCAGGTTCAGCGCCAGGTTCTCCGGCATGAACCGCTGGGTCCCCTGGCTCAGTTCGCGCACGACGTTGATGAACGCGGTCTGGTCGCGGCCGACGGCCTCCTGCTGGGCGTTCAGGCCCTTGGCGATGGCCAGACCCTCGGCCTCGGTCTTCACCGCGCTGGCGCGGCCGACCTTCTCCAGCCGGTAGGATTCGCCGTCGGCCTCGGCCTGAACGCCGGTGGCCTTGTTGCGCGCGATGTCGATGCCGACCGCCGACTTGGCCAGTTCCGACTGCATGTCGGCGCGGCCGCGGGACGCCTCCAGGTCGAGCCGTTTTTCCTGCGCGTCGCGCTCGGCCGTGAAAGTCTGCTGCTGCTGGTTGGCGATCTCGCGCGCCGTCAGCACCTGCACCAGCTGGTCGGGGAAGACCACGTCCTGGATGTAGACCCCGCGGGTCTCGACCCGGTATTCCTTCAGCCGCTCGGAGATATGGGCCTGCGCTTCGGCCTGCACCTCCTGGCGCTTCTGGATGAAGTCGATCGCCGGCATCGACTGCAGCTTGTCGCGGAAGTGGTTGCCGACCGCGGCCTGCAGCACCTCGTTGACGAGGTTGGTCATGGTGCCGACGGTGGAGATGACCTTCGGCGCCTCGGTGTCGGGCACGTGGATCTGCACCTGCAGGTCCAGCGCGAAGACGAAGCCCTCGCGGCTCTTGGCCACGATCTGGCGCAGGTCCTTGTCGTAGTTGTGCGCGGTGGAGTTCGCGTCGGCCCAGTTCAGGGTCAGGATGAAGGTCGGGACGATCTCGGCCGAATAGCAGCGCGGGTTGATCGCGTACTTGCCGGTGCGCAGCGGCTCCTGCCAGATGCCGCGGTGGCCGGGCCGCACCAGGTGGCCGAACTTGAACTCGGCGCCCGAGGTGTCCTCGGTGGCCTGGCCGACATAGGCCTTCATCACCGCGACCTGGCCCTGCTGCACCACCAGCATCGGCATCATCTCGACCGCCACCAGGAACGGGTTGAGGTTGTAGGCGCCGTAGAGCAGCGGGTCGTGCTGCAGGCCGATGCGCCCGCCGTTGTCGAGGAAGCGCTGGAAGTCCTGGTAGTTGTTGTGGACGTCGTTCTTGACCGACAGCAGCGTCTCGACCAGGTCGGCGTCGCTGACGTCGGCCTTCTGCTCCATCGCCGCCAGGTCCTCGAAGTCGCCGAGGCGGTTGGCGATCGCGCCCTTGGGCAGCGGCGTGCCCTCCAGCGTGGTGACGATGCCGATCATGTCGACGATCTTGCCGTCGTCGCGCACCTTGCGGCTCGATGCGCACCACCTCGAGCTGCTCGGGGCTCAGGCCGAAGTTCTGCGCCCGTCAGCGCGCCCTTGGCGGCGGCCCGGGCGTAGGTCTCGTCGATCGGGCGTGCCGAACACGGCGTCGCGGGTGATGACCAGGAAGCCGACCGGATGGATCGGCGCGACGGTGCCAGGCGGCAGCACCGGGCGCTGCACGCCCTTCTCGCCGCCGCCGTCGACAAACGACGCGAGGTCCTGGAAGTTGCCGAACTCCGGCTTGTAGGCGGCCGACTTGGCGCCGATCGGCAGCGGCGCGCCGACCTGGGCGATCACCACGCCGACCAGGCCGGCGGGGATCTGCACCATCGGATGGCGGGTGACGGTGTAGAGCGGCCAGAGCTTGAAGCGCAGGCCGGGCATCAGCAGGCGCGCCTGGTAGCCGGCCTCGCCGTGGAAGGCGACCGCGCCGTCGCCCTTGAGTGAGCCGCCGAACCGCTTGCGCACCAGACCGACCTCCGTCGGCCCGATGGTCCAGAAGCTTCGCACGACAATGAAAAGCGCCACGACCGCCAGGACGAGCGCGAATGTACCCGCAAGCCCGTACTGGGCGAGGGAGTTCAGGATGTCAGACACAGGTGTGGCCCCAAAGGAAACGCGCCACGTCGGACGCGCGGCCTAAACCTATAGGCTCCCCATGGCGAAGCTAAGGGTTGATCGCGGGGTCGTGAAAAGGGGTGATCGGCCTCCCTCCCCCTCGTGGGGAAGGTGGACGTCGCGCAGCGACGGACGGGTGGGGTGTCTGAAGCAACAACGAAACAAGAAGCGCAGGCGCGCCTCACCAGACTCCCCCACCCTGTCGCTTCGCGACTGTCCCTCCCCACGAGGGGGAGGGAGGTTCTCAGTAAACCCGCGCCTTCGGCGGGATGCGTGGCGATGTCGTTGGTCATCGGCGACATGTGCACCGGGCGGTAATCGAAGCGGACGGCGCCGGTGGCGTCGTCGAGCCAGGCCAGGGTGTGCTTCATCCAGTTCTCGTCGTCGCGGTCCGGGAAGTCCTCGCGGGCGTGGGCGCCGCGGCTCTCGGTGCGATTGAGGGCGCCGTTGACGATGGTGGTGGCCTGGGCGGCCAGGTTCTCGAGCTCCAGCGTCTCGACCAGGTCGGTGTTCCAGATCATGCCGCGGTCGCTGACCCGCAGATCCGCGCGCTGGTCGTGCACCTTCTGCAGCCGCTCGACACCGGATTTCAGGCTCTCCGCCGTGCGGAAGACCGCGGCGTCCTCCTGCATGGCGACCTGCATCTCCAGCCGGAGCTGGGCTGTCGGCGTGCCCCCCGAAGCGTTGCGCAGGCGATCGAAACGCGCGAGGTGCGGGTCGGTCCAGCCCGGCTTGGGTTCCGGCTGGGTCGCGCCGACCTTAAGGGTCTCTGCGCATTTCAGGCCCACCGCACGCCCGAACACGACAAGGTCGCACAGCGAGTTCGAACCCAGGCGGTTGGAGCCGTGCACGGAGACACAGGCCGCCTCGCCCACCGCCATGAGGCCCGGAACGAGACTGTCGGGATTGCCGTCCGCCAGGGTCACAACCTCGCCGTGGTAGGTCGTTGGAATGCCGCCCATGTTGTAGTGCACCGTCGGCGCGACCGGGATCGGCTGCTTGGTCACGTCGACGCCGGCGAAGATCTTCGCCGTCTCGGAAATGCCCGGCAGGCGCTCGTGCAGCAGCTTCGGGTCGAGATGGTCGAGGTGCAGGAAGATGTGGTCCTTCTTCGGCCCCACGCCGCGTCCCTCGCGGATCTCGATGGTCATCGCGCGGCTGACCATGTCGCGCGGGGCGAGGTCTTTCACGGTCGGCGCATAGCGCTCCATGAAGCGCTCGCCCTCGGAGTTGGTCAGGTAGCCGCCCTCGCCTCTAGCGCCCTCGGTGATCAGGCAGCCGGCGCCGTAGATGCCGGTGGGGTGAAACTGCACGAATTCCATGTCCTGCAGCGGCAGCCCGGCGCGCAGCGCCATGCCGCAGCCATCGCCGGTCTGGGTGTGGGCGCCGGTGCAAGTGAAGTAGGCGCGGCCGTAGCCGCCGGTGGCCAGCACCGTGGTCTGCGCCCGGAACCGGTGCATCGTCCCGTCGTCGAGCTTCCAGGCGGTCACGCCCCGGCAGTGCCCCTCGTCCATCATCAGGTCGAGGGCGAAGTACTCGATGAAGAACTCCACGTCGTAGTTCAGCGACTGGCCGTACATGGTGTGCAGCATGGCGTGACCGGTGCGGTCGGCCGCCGCGCAGGTGCGCTGGATCGGGGCCTCGCCGAAGTTGCGCGTCATGCCGCCGAACGCGCGCTGATAGATCCTGCCGTCAGGGGTACGGCTGAACGGGACACCCCAGTGCTCCAGCTCGTAGACGGCGGCCGGGCGCGTTGCGGACCAGGTATTCGATCGCGTCCTGGTCGCCCAGCCAGTCCGACCCCTTGACGGTGTCGTACATGTGCCAGCGCCAGTCATCGTCGCCCATGTTGCCGAGGCTGGCGCTGATGCCGCCCTGCGCCGCGACCGTGTGCGAGCGGGTCGGGAACACCTTGGTGATGCAGGCGGTCTTCAGCCCGGCCTGGGCGCAGCCGAGCGCGGCGCGCAGGCCCGAGCCGCCCGCGCCAATCACCACCACGTCGAACTGGTGGTCGATCAGGTCATACGCCGCCATCAGATGCTCACTCCGCTGGCCGACAACGCGACCTTCAGGATCGACAATATGGTGAGCGCGCCCGCGCCCCAGCAGAGGAAGATGTTGAGGATCAGGCAAACCGCCTTGGTGGCTGGCCGGGCGAGGTAGTCCTCGATGATGGTCCGCATGCCCAGCTGCATGTGCCAGAAGGCGGCGAAGGCGAGGAGGCAGGCCAGGCCGGCGTTGATCGGCGAGCGCAGCCAGTTCGCCGCGCCCTCGTAGTCGCCGCTCGCCAGAGAGACGGCGGACGCCAGCGCCCACAGCACCAGCACGATCAGCGCCACCGCCGTCACCCGCTGGGCGATGAAGTGGCCGACGCCGTGCTTGGAAGAGCCCATGCCGCGGGCGCGGCCGAGCGGCGTGCGGATGGTGGCCATCACAGCGCTCCGGTCATGGCGAGCAGGCCCCAGAACAGCGCGGTCGCGATGATCGCGAAGGCGATGACGAGCCAGGCGGTGCTGTCGGCGGTCTTGGGCTTGAAGCCGTAGCCGGAGTCCCACGCCAGGTGCCGAAGCCCGTTGCCGAGGTGGTAGAAGGCGCAGAGCGTCAGGCCGATCAACGCGACCTTGCCCGGCAGCGAACCGGCGATTCCGGTGAAGACCGCGTAGGCGTCGCGGCCGGCGGCGAGCGACAGCGCCCAGATCATCAGCAGCAGAGCCCCGCCGTAAAGCGCCGCGCCGCTGGCCCGGTGCATGATCGAGGCGAACATGGTGATGTGCCAGCGCCAGGTCGTCACCGAGGGCGAGATCGGGCGCGGCCTAAGGCCCGGCGCGGCGTCGGCCATCCAGTTCCCCTCCACGAGCGTGCGCGGTTCTTTTAAGCCGCAGCCGGGGGGTGTCAACGCGAGGGGGGCTCGGCATAGTCGCGGCGGCAGCCAGGGAGGACGGGATGGCGGGCCTTGGGCGATGGATCGCGGCGCTGGCGCTCGGCGCCGGCTTAGCTGTCGCAAGCGCAGCGTCCGCCGAGCCCGCGACCTCTCCCGCGCCAAGGCCGGCGTTCGCTCCGTCGATTCCGGACGTGAGTTCCGACGAGGCGCTTTTCGACGGCGCCGGAGTCAGGGTGACCTCCACCGGCGACCCGGATGAGGACGCCACCCTATCGGCGAGACGCGACGCAGAAGACCACGGCGTCCTCGTCATCAAGGATCATGAGTCGGCCCTGCTGAAGGTGCTCGCCGACATTCCGAACCCGTTCGTGCGGCAGAGTGTTGCGGGCGGCGAGCTGATCTACCGCGCCAACTCCATGGCAGGGTGCGTCGCCTTCGCGGAATCGCACCCTCGCCCCGCCCCTGGCGGCAGCAACCACTTCGTCTGTCGCGGCAATCCGTACCCGACCGCGGCCTTCTACCTCGGCTCCTACTACAACGAGATCGGCCAGCCGGACCGAGCGCTGACGGTGCTCGATCTCGGCCTGGTCGCCGGGCCGAACTCGCCGCTGTTGATCTCCGAGCGCAACGCCGCGCTGGACGCCTTGCGCCGATGGGACGACACGCTGGCCGGCGCGGCGCGCGGCCTCGCCATCCCGAATCTGTCGCCGAAGGACCGCGCCCTGATGCTCCGCAACCGCGGCTTCGCCCTGACCGAACTCAAACGCCTCGACGAGGCCGAGCAGGCCTATCGGGACTCGCTCGAGTTTGACTCGGACAACGCCCTGGCCAAGAACGAACTCAAATACCTCGCCGGTCTCAAAGCCGGCGCCCGCGCCACGCCCGGTGCATTGCTGATGCCCAATCGGCCGAAGAAGAACTGAGCCGCGTTAGTCCTCCGCCGCGTCCAGCCAGGCCTGCGAGCGCATCTCTTCCAGCCGCGAGGCCGCGCGCTCGAACTCGAACGAGCCCTCGCCCACGGGATAGAGCCGCGCCGGCTCCGCCGCCGCCAGCACCACCAGGCGCGTATGGGCTTCGTAGAGGGCGTCGATGAGCGTCGCCAGTCGCCGCGCGGCGCTGCGGTCCTCGGGGCGAAGCCTCGGCAGTTGTTCCAGGAACAGGGTGTCGAAGCGACCCGCGATGGCGAGGTAGTCCGAAGGGCCCAGCGCCTCGCCGCAAAGGTTCTGGAAATGGGCGCGCAGCAGCCGGCCGGCGGCTCTCGGCCAGTGCTCCTTGCGGCCATAGACCTCGAGCGTCGCGCCGACCTCGACGTCGCCGCCCAGCATCTGACGCCAGAGCCGGTCGAAGCCGGCCTCGTTGTCCGGGTCGATCGGCGAGAACCAGGTTCCCGCTGCGCGCAAGCGGTCGAGCCGGTAGTCGTGGGCCCCGACGACCTCGACCACCGCCATCCGTTCTTTCAGCATTTCGATGAACGGCAAGAAGAGCTGGCGGTTGAGCCCGTCCTTGTAGAGCTGGTCCGGATGGCGGTTGGAGGTGGCGGCGACCGTAACGCCGCGGGCGAACAGCTGCTCGAACAGCCGGCCAAGGATCATCGCGTCGGCGATGTCGGTGACCTGAAATTCGTCGAACGCCAGCAGACGCGCGTCGCGGGCGATGACCTCCGCGGTCGGTGGCACCGGATCGTCGCCCCGGCTTGATCCGAACCGGGCCTGCCGCCCTGCCGCGTCGCCCTTTCGCCAGGCGTTCACCAGGCCCTGGACCTCTGCCATGAAGACATGGAAGTGGACGCGGCGCTTCTTCTCCACCTCGGCGGTCTCGAAGAACAGGTCCATCAGGGCCGACTTGCCGCGCCCCACAGGGCCCCAAAGATAGACGCCACGCACCGCCTCGGCCTTACGGAACAGGCCGGCTGGCCGGGCCTCGGCCAGGTCGATCTCCAGGCGCCCGAGCGCGTCCGCCGCCCGCGCCTGGCCCGGGTCGGGGAGCATCGCACCGCTGCGGAGGCGCTCGTCGTAGGCGGCGCGGAACTTCCCGGGCATCGGCCCCGCCTAGCGGCTCGGGCGCCGCGGCTCAAGCGCGGCGCGTCAAGCGCCCCCCTCGAGCTCCTTCTCGACCAGGCGGTAATTCCGGGCGTCGGTGCAGGCGCAGGCGCGCATCCGTCCGTCCTTGGTCCACCAGACAAGCGTCGGATAGTCGAACGCGACACCGTTGTCCTTCAACTCGCCGGTCAGGGTCGCGACCAGCTGGCGGCCGACCTCGATCACCGCGGTGCGCGCCGCGTCGCCGTCGGCGGGCGCGAGCGGCGGCGGGTGAAGCTGCGCGTTCGCGCTGGGCGCCGCGCCCGAGACGGCGGTGAAGCTCTGCTGGAACAGCTTCCAGCTGCGGTTGGTCCAGAGTTCGGCCGTCAGCGCGCGATCCTGCGGCGTCGAGAGCGCCTGGCCGTTCTTGTCCGGCCGGGCGATCACGATCATCCGGGTGTCGACGTCGGCGGCCTGCAGCTTCGGGACCACCTTCGGCAACCCGGTCTGGCAGGGCTCGCAGCCGTCGTAGAGGATCACGTAAACCTTCGGGCCGGTCAGGTGCGGCGAGACCCAGCCGGACTGCGCGAGCGCCTGGGCTATCTCGGCCTGGTGGCGGGTGAGCGTGTGCGGACGCCAGCGCCAGTCGAGGTCCCACAGCAGATAGACCACGGCGCCGGCCACGACGACGACGCCGGCGACGGCCAGGCTCAGAATCACCAGGAAACGACGCATCCAACCCCCTCTTCGGTCGCCGCGCGCGGCGCTTGCCCGGCGCGGCCGTCGCGGGGCATCTTGGGCCCATGGCGCTGGCCCAGGAAGCCCCGGCGATCGCACGCTCCGCCGCCCCGCGCGGCCATATCGTCGACGTGCTGATCGAGGAGCGCGCGCCGAGGCTGGCCAGCTCGCCCGCCTGGCCGATCATCCGTCCCCTGCTTTACGCCATGCTCGACTATCGCAAGGCGCGGCGGATGGCCGACGCGATCGCGCCGATGTCCGGTCGCGCGGCGCTCGATTTCGCCTCCGATCTTCTGGCGCTGCGGCTCGAGGCGCAGGGGCTGGAACGGCTGCCGCGGCAGGGTCGGCTGGTGCTCATCTGCAACCACCCGACCGGCATCGCCGACGGCGTTGCGGTCTACGATGCGGTCAAGGCGATACGGCCCGACGTCACCTTCTACGCCAACGCCGACGCCCACCGCATGGCGCCCCGCCTTCACGACGCGCTGATACCGGTGGAGTGGATGGAGGCAAGGCGGACGCGGGAGAAGGCGCGGCTCACGCTGGCGATGACGCGCGAAGCGATGGAGGCGGAGCGCGCGCTGGTGATCTTCCCCGCCGGGCGCATCGCGCGTCGCCAGCCCGACGGGACGCTGACCGATCCGGCTTGGGCGCCGACCGCGCTTTCGATCGCCCGCAAGTACGACGCGCCGGTCGCGCCGGTGCACCTCGCGGGGCCCTGGTCGACGCTGTTCCATCTGTTCAACAACGTCTCGGGCGAACTGCGCGACATCACCGTGTTCCACGAGTTGCTGAACAAGCGTGGCGGGCGCTACCGGATGCGTGTCGGTCCGCTGATCCCCGCGGACGCCGCGCCCCACGACTCAGCTGACGCCACCCAGCGCCTGAAGGCCTACATTGAGACCCAGCTTCCCAACGATTCGAACCGGCCATTCCCATGATCGTCCCAGCTGAAGGCGAATTCCGCCTCGACCACGAAGCCGACACCCGCCGCCTTGGCGCGGCGATCGCGGCGGAGCTGAAACGCGGCGAGGCGATCTGCCTTTCCGGGCCGCTGGGCGCCGGCAAGTCGACGCTGGCGCGCGGCCTGATTCAGGCGTTGACCGGCGAGGCGACCGAGGTCCCCAGCCCCACCTTCACGCTGGTGCAGACCTACCCGACGCCGCGCCTGGCGCTCGCCCACTTCGACCTGTACCGGCTGCAGAAGCCCGGCGAGGTGGCCGAACTCGGCCTCGACGAGGCGCTGGACGAAGGCGCCGCGGTGATCGAGTGGCCCGAGGTGCTCGGCCATCACCTGCCGCACGATCGGCTGGACGTGGAGCTGCACATCGACGGCGAGCGGCGCCGCGCGCGGCTGTCGGCGCACGGCGCCTGGGAGGACCGGCCGCTTGAGTTCTGACCGTGACGCGCAGAAGGCGGCGTATCTGGCCGACAACGGCTTTGGCGCGGCCCGGCGCGAGAAGCTGCCTGGCGACGCCTCGACCCGGCTTTACGAGCGCCTGCACCTGCCGGATGGCGGGCGGCGGATCTTCATGGATCAGCCACCGTCGCTCGAGACCAGGCCCTGTCCGCCGCAGGCCACGCCCGACGAGCGCCGCGCGCTCGGCTACAACGCGATGGCGCGCCTGGCTGCCGGCCGGGTCGACGCCTTCGTCGCCTGCGCGGCCTATCTGCGCTCGCGGGGCTTGTCCGCCCCCGAGATCATCGTCGCCGATCCGGCCCAGGGCCTGGCGGTGCTGGAGGATCTTGGCGACGATCTCTACGCCACGCTGATCGCCGCCGGCGCCGATGAGGCGCCGCTCTACGACGCGGCGGTCGATGCGCTGGTGCGGCTGCACGCGGAGGCGCCGCCCAGCGTGCTGCAAGGCGACGGCTGCAGCTGGCCGCTGCTCAGCTACGACAGCCTGGTGCTGCAGACCGGAGCTGCGCTGTTCCTTGAGTGGTGGCCGAAGTACGCGGGCCTGGCGCCATTCTCCGCCGCGGCGATGGACGACTGGGAGGCGTTCTGGGCGCCGATCCGGACGCGGGGCGAGGCCGGCGCCTCGGTGTTCTGCCACCGCGACTACCACGCCGAGAATCTGATCTGGCTGCCGCAGCGCGAGGGCCCGGCGCGGGTCGGATTGCTCGACTTCCAGGACGCGCTCAAGGCGCACCCGGCCTGGGACTTCTCGATGCTGCTGCACGACGGCCGCCGCGACGTCTCGGCCGAGCGCGAGGCGGCCTGCCTGGCGCGCTACCTCGCCGCCCGCCCGGAACTCGACCGCGACGCAGTTCCTCGCCGACTACCATGCCCTCGGCGCGCTGAACGTGATCCGCATCCTGTTCATCTTCGCCCGCCAGGTGGTTGGGTTCGAGCGGCCGAAGTACCGCGCCTTCACCCCGCGGATGTGGCGCTATCTCGAGCGCTGCCTCGCCGGCTCGGCGGAACTCGCGCCGCTGCGCGCCTGGCTGGACGCCAACCTGCCGCCGGAGACGCGGATATGAGCGCGCCACCGACCTGGCCCGCCACTGCGATGGTGTTGGCGGCAGGGCTTGGCACCCGCATGCGCCCGCTCACCAACGATCGCCCCAAGGCCCTGGTCGAGGTCGGCGGCAAGGCTCTGATCGACCACATGCTGGATCGCCTGGCGGGCGCCGGCGTCACCCGCGCGGTCGTCAACCTGCACGCCTTCGCCGACCGGCTGGAGGCGCACCTGCGGGAGCGGACCGCCCCGCCGGCGCTCACGTTCTCCGACGAGCGCGCCGCGGCGCTGGAGACCGGCGGCGGGTTGAAACGCGCGATCCCGTTGCTCGGCCCCGGCCCGGTCTGGGTCGCCAATATCGACTCCGTCTGGATCGAGCACGGCGCCTCGGCGATGGCGGCGGTCGGCGGGCTCTGGGATCCGGCGCGGATGGACGTCTGCCTGCTGCTGGCCCCGACCGGCGCCTCGCTCGGCTTCCACGACACCGGCGATGTGTTCCTGGAAGAGGGCGGCCGGGTGCGGTTCAAGCAGCCGGACGAGCGCGCGCCCTACGTCTACGTCGGGGTCCACATCACCGATCCGAAGATCGTCGCCGGCGGACCGGACGCAGCGTTCTCGCTGCTGCCGATCTGGCGGGGCCTGGCCGAGCGCGGCCGTGTGTTCGGCGTGGCCCCGCCCGGGCAGTGGATGCACGTCGGCGACCCGGCCGCGCTGGCGACGGCGGAGGCGCGGCTCCGCGAGAGCTCATGACCACTCCCGTCCAACCCTTCCCCCTCTGGGGGAAAGCGGCGAGCCGCGCGAAGCGCGCTTCGCCGATGGGGGAACGCCGAGGCCGTAGACAGCCCCCATCGGCGGCGCGTTGCTGCGCAACGACGCGCCGCTTTCCCCCAAGGGGGGAAGGGTTCGCACGCCGATGAATTTCCTCCACCAGCCCTCGCCGCGCTGGTTCAACATCGAGGCCGGGCGGCCGTTCCTGGAGGACCTCGCGCGGGGACTGGCCTCGGCGCTGTCGCCGCTTGGGCCGCAGGCGCTGGCGGCGGCCACTGTGCTCGTCCCCACCCGCCGCGCCGGCCGCGACCTGGCCGAGGCGTTCCTGGCCGTCTCCGGCGCCGGCGCCGTGTTGCTGCCTCAGGTCCGGGCGCTGGGTGACCTCGACGAGGGCGAGCCGCCGTTCGAGCCTGGCGACCTGGCGCTGGACCTGCCCCCGGCGATCTCGTCCGCCCGCCGCCGCTACGAGTTGGCCGGCATCGTCGCCGCGCACGAGGAAGCCCTGGGCCGCAGCCCGGGCGCCGCCGGCGCGCTCGATCTTGCCGATGCGCTGGCGGCCTTCCTCGACAGCGTCCAGATCGAAGAGGCCAACCCGCTCGCCCTGATCGACGACCTCGCGCCAGCCGAGCTGGCGAAGCACTGGCGCGTCTCGGCGGAGTTCCTGAAGCTGGCGTTGGCGGCCTGGCCGAAGCGGCTGGACGCGCTTGGCCTGATGGACGTGGGCGAGCGACGGGTTCAACTGCTGCGCGGCCTCGCCGACCGCTGGCGCGCCGAGCCGCCGCAACAGGTGGTGGTGGCGGCCGGTTCAACCGGCAGCGCCCCGGCCGTCGCCCAGCTGCTGACCGTGATCGCCGGTTTGCCGAACGGGGCGGTCGTGTTGCCCGGGCTCGACCTCAACCTGGCGGAGGCCGCGTGGGAAGAGGTCGGCGAACAGCATCCGCAGGGCGGGCTGAAGCGACTGCTGGCCCGCGCCGGGGTGGAGCGTGAGGCGGTGGCGCCTTGGAGCGCCGGCGACGGCGCCCGCGGCCGCTGGCGCCGTCGGCTGGTCAACGAGGCGCTGCGCCCGGCGGAGGCCACGGCCGACTGGCTGGCGCAGATCCGGCGGCTGCGCGACGAAGGCGCCGCCGAAGGGCTCGACCCGATCGCCGAGGGCCTGAGACGCCTCTCCGTCGTTTTCGCCCGCGCCGAGGAGGAAGCGGCGACCGCGATCGCGCTCTTGCTGCGCGAGGCGCTGGAGACGCCCGGCCGCACCGCCGCCCTGGTGACCCCCGACCAGGCGCTGGCCCGCCGCGTCAGCGCCCTGCTGACCCGCTGGGGCGTCTCGGCCAACTCATCGGCCGGTGCGCCCCTGACCGGCTATCCGATCGCGACGCTGGTCGGCCTTGCCGCCCGCGCCGCGTTCGATCCGCTGGATCCGGTGACACTGCTGGGCCTCGCCAAGCATCGCTTCGCCCGCTTCGGGCTGGGCGACGGCGCGCTCGCGGCCGGGCGGCGGGCGCTGGAGCTGGCGTTGCGCGGTCCGCGGCGCGACGACTGGGCGGCGATCGAGGCGGAGATGACGTCCGACGCCGGCTTTCCGCTGCTGAGGCTGCTGAGCCGCGCGGCCGACGTGCTGGCCAAGCCCTTCGCCCTCGGCGCCGCCCGCCCGGCCGACGCCGCCACGGCCCTCGCCGAAGCCGTCGAGCTGCTCGCCCGCGGCGAGGATGGCGAACTAGGCGATCTCTGGGGCGGCCTCGCCGGCGAATGCGCCGCGGCGCTGATCGCCGCGTTGATCGAGGAGGGCGAAGGTCTGCCCGAGGTCGGACCCGCCGGCTTCGTCGAGCTGGTCGACCAACTGATCGCCCGCGAGGTCGTGCGTGGCGGCGGCGCCAGCCATCCGCGCCTGCGGATCCTGGGCGCGATCGAGGCGCGGCTGGTCCAGGCCGACCTGCTGATCCTCGCCGGGCTGGAGGAGGGCGTTTGGCCGCAGGGCGCGCCGGTCGATCCGTTCCTGTCGCGGCCGATGCGCACGGCGCTCGGCCTGCCGCCGCCGGAGCGACGCCTTGGTCTGGCGGCGCACGACTTCGCCCAGGGCGCCAGCGCCAGCGAGGTCGTGCTGGTCTCGTCGGAGCGGCGCGAGGGCGCGCCGGCGGTGGCCTCGCGCTGGCTCTGGCGGCTGGAGACGCTGGTCAAGGGCGCGGGGCTGGCCCTGCCGACCCGACCGGCGCTGATCGAGTATTCGCGCGCCCTCGACGCGCCGGAGCGGTTCGCCCCGGCCGGCCGGCCGAGGCCGACACCGCCAGTGTCCGCGCGGCCGCGCAAGCTGCCGGTCACCGGGGTCGAGCGCTGGATCCGCGATCCCTACGCCGTCTACGCCCGCTACATCCTGCGCCTGCGGCCGCTGGACCGTCCGGGCGAGCCGGTCGAGGCGATGGCGCGCGGCACCGCGGTGCACGCCGCCTTCGAACGCTTCGCCAGGGAGCATCCCGGCGACCTCGGCGCCGGCGCCGAGACAGCCTTCTCCGCCATCCTGATGGAATGCCTCGCCGACGCCGGCGTTCCCCGCCCGCGCCTGGCCCGTGAGCAGGCGCTGGCGACCAACGTCGCGCCGTGGGTGGTGCGCTTCGAGCGCAAGCGGCGCGCGGGGGCGGAACTGGTGATCGAGCAGGAAGGCGCGATCGAGCTGCCCGGCCCGGCCGGCCCGTTCACGGTCACCGCCAAGGCCGACCGGATCGAGTTGCGCGGCCATGCGGCCGACGTGCTCGACTTCAAGACCGGCGCCGCGCCCAGCGCCAAGCAGGTGCAGAGCGGCCTCTCGCCGCAGCTGACCCTGACCGCGGCGATCCTGCGCCAGGGCGGGTTCGCCGCGGTCGGCCGGGCCGAGGCCGGCGAACTGACCTACGTCCGCGTCAGCGGCGGGCGCATCCCTGGACGCGAGGAAGTGCGCGCCGGCCCTGGCGAGAGCGCCGACCTCGCCGCCAGGGCGTTGGACGGACTGAAGCGCCGCATCGCCGCCTTCGACGAGGAGGCCACGCCCTATATCGCCTGGGCCGCGCCGCAGTTCATGGGCCGGTGGGGCGGCGACTACGACCACCTTGGCCGGCTCTGGGAATGGGGCGTGATCGGCGGCGACGACGAGGGCGGGCCGGAATGAACGCCCGAGCCGAAACACGGCCGGCCGCTCGCCCCAGGTCATCGCCTCGAACCCGGCCGCTTCGGTGTTCGTCGCCGCGAACGCCGGGTCGGGCAAGACCAAGACCCTTGTCGATCGCGTCGCGCGGCTGCTGCTGACCGGCGCGCCGCCGGAAGCGATCCTCTGCGTCACCTACACCAAGGCCGCCGCCGCCGAGATGCAGCGGCGGCTGTTCAAGGAGCTGGGCGCCTGGGCGGTGATGGAAGACGCAGCCCTGCGCCAGACGCTGCTCAAGCTGGAGGAAGCGGGGCGCGACCTGCCGAGGGCCCGCGCGCTGTTCGCCCGCGCCCTGGAGACGCCCGGCGGCATCAAGATCACCACCATCCACGCCTTCTGCGAGAAGCTGCTGCGGCGCTTCCCGCTGGAGGCCGGCGTCTCGCCGGGGTTCACCGTGCTCGAGGACGTCGCTGCGCGCGAAGTATCGGCCTACGCGCGAGAGGCCCTCGAGCTGGCGGCGCTGGACCATCCGGCAAAGCCCGAGTTGGGCGCGCCTACAGCTACTTCTCGGTCGAGCTCGACTACGGCCGCTTCGGCGACATGTTCAGCAACCTTCGAGGCCGAGCGGCTGGCGATCCGCAACTACGTGGAAGCCTGCGACGGCAAGTACGGCGTCTGACATCTGGCGCCGCTGCGGCTTTCGATGAAGAGACGCCGGCGACGCAGATCGAGGCCGAGGCGGTTGCGAAGATCCGCTGGGGCCAGTGGCGGCGCGCCGCCGAGGCCATGCGGACGAGCAGCTCCGCCACCGACGCGCGGTGCGCGCGAAGCCATGCTGCCGCGTCGACGACGCGTCGGCATTCGCAGACGTGTGGGACGATCTTCTCCAACGACGACGGCAAGCCGAGCAAGCGGGTCGCCGACCAAGTCGGCCGATCCCTGGGCGGCGGAGTGGCTGGCCAGCGAGCAGGCGCGCCTCGCCGAGGTGGTGGAGCGGGCGAAGGCGGCGCGGATCGCCGAGGCCAGCGTCCACGCCATCAACCTCGCGCTGGCCTACATCCAGCTCTACGACGGCGCCAAGGCGACGTTGCGCGCGCTCGATTTCGGCGACCTGATCGAACGCACCCACGAGCTGCTGACCGTCCGCGCCGACGCGGCCTGGGTGCTGTTCAAGCTCGACGGCGGACTCGACCACGTGCTGCTCGACGAGGCGCAGGACACCGCGCCCGACCAGTGGGAGATCCTGCGCGCGCTGACATCCGAGTTCTTCGTCGGTCAGGGCGCCGGCGAGCGCCACCGGACCATCTTCGCGGTCGGCGACGAGAAGCAGTCGATCTTCTCGTTCCAGGGCGCCGCGCCCGAGCGGCTGGCGGTGGAGACGCAGGCGTTCGCGGCGCTGGTCAACGGTTCGGAGCGCCCGTTCAGCCGGGTGCCGCTGGTGGAGAGTTGGCGCTCGACCCCGGAGATCCTGCAGTTCGTCGACGCCGTGATCGAGCCGCCGGCGGTCGCCGCGGCGCTGAAGCCGGCCGGGAGCACGCCCTTCCGCGTCCAGCACGTCGCGACCCGCACCGACCACGGCTGCGTCGACCTGTGGCCGCTCGACACGACCGAGCAGCCGGACGACCCCGATCCCTGGGCCCCGGTCGACGCCGACCCGCCCGAGAGCGCCACCAAGAAGCTTTCGCGCCGGATCGCAGGGTCGATCCGGGCGATGGTGGAGGGCGGTGAGGAGGTCGGCGCCAAGGGCGGCGGCCGCCGGGCCATGGGTTACGGCGACGTGCTGATCCTGGTCAGGCGCCGCAACGCCCTGTTCCACGAGATCATCCGCGCGCTGAAGAGGGACAAGATCCCGGTCGGCGGCGCGGACCGGATGCTGCTCTCCGAACACATCGCCTTCCAGGACCTGCTGGCGCTGGGCCGCTTCGCCCGCTTCCCAGACGACGACCTGACCCTCGCCGCCCTGCTGCGCAGCCCTTTCTGCGGCGTCGAGGAGGCCCCGCTGTACGACCTCGCCCACGACCGTCGCGGCCCACTCTGGGCGACGCTGCAGGCGCGGGCTTCGGAGCGGTCCGAGTGGGGCGAGGCGGCGCGGTTCCTGGCCTGGGCGCGCGCTCAGGCCGACGGCCGCGCCCCGTTCGACGTCTACGCCCGGGTGCTGTCGCGGCTCGACGACAAGGGCTGGTCGATGAAGCGGCGCTTCCTCGAGCGGCTGGGCCGCGAGGCCGAGGACGCGATCGACGCATTCCTCGCCGAGGCGCTGGCGGCCGAGCGCCGCGGGGTGATCGAGCTGGAGCGGTTCCTCCACGAGATGGCCGCCAGCGAGATCGAGGTGAAACGCGAACAGGAGGACCCAGAGCGCCAGGGTGAGGGCGAGGTGCGGGTGATGACCGTGCACGGCGCCAAGGGCCTGGAAGCGCCGGTGGTGATCCTGCCCGACACCACCACCCGGGCGACGGCGCTCGGCGGCCCGCTGCTGGCGGCCGAGCGCGGCGGCTTTCTCTGGGCCCCGCGCAAGGCGGAGGACTGTCCGGCCTCCGCCGCCGCTCGGGCCGCGCGGGACCTGGCGGCCGATCACGAGTTGCTGCGGCTGCTCTACGTCGCCATGACCCGCGCGCGGGACCGGCTGATCGTCGCCGGGATCGAGACCAAGCGGCAGTTCTACGCCGGCAGCTGGCACGAGGTGATCGAGGCAGCCTTCAATCATGATGCGATCGCCCCTGGCGTCCACCGCGCCCCGCTCGACGGCGGCGGACTGGCGACGCGCTTCGGTCCCGACCCGGTCGGCGGGCTCGGTTTCGGCGCGGCCAGCATCGCGCCGGGCGCCCTGCCGGCCTGGGCGACGCGGCTCGCGCCCGCCGAGCCGGCCGCCGCCCACTACGCCGCCCCCTCGCGGCTCGGCGAGGACGCGCGCGCGCCGGCCCCATCGCCGCTGGCCCGCAGCCAGGGCCTCGGCCGCTATCGCCGCGGCGAGATCATCCACCGACTGCTGCAGCTCCTGCCGGACGTCGCAGCGGCCGTGCGTGGCGACGCCGCCGAACGACTGCTGGCGCGGGAGCGGGACCTCGACGACGCGCAGCGCGCCGAGATGGCGGCCGCGGCGCTGGCGGTGCTGAACGACGCGCGCTTCGCCGCCGTGTTCGGCCCCGGCTCGCGCGCCGAGATCGCGCTGGCCGGCGCCGCCGCGCGGCTGCCCAGCGGCCTCGCCGTCTCCGGCCGGGTCGACCGGCTGCTGGTCGAGGAGCGCCGCGTGCTGGTCGCCGATTTCAAGACCAACCGCCCCGCCCCGGCGACGATCGAGGCCGCCGATCCGGCCTATGTGCGGCAGATGGCGGTCTATTGGGCGCTGCTCGGGGAGATCTTCCCTGGCCGCGCCGTGGAGGCGGCGCTGATCTGGACCGACGGTCCCAAGCTCATGCCGATCCCAGAAATTCTCATGACCCAGGCCCTGGACGAGATGGCCGCGTCGGGTTGATGTTCGGGCGCAGGCGCCTACATGGGCCAATCTGAGAGGGCGCGGCGTTCGTTCGCGGCCCGTGGGAGTTCAGCAATGAGCACAGTTCCGGTCACCGACGACACCTTCGAGCAATCGGTGCTGAAGGCGGAAGGTCCGGTCCTCGTGGACTTCTGGGCCGAGTGGTGCGGCCCCTGCAAACAGATCGCTCCGGCCCTCGATCAGATTTCCGAGGAGCTGGCCGGCCACGTGACCATCGCCAAGGTCAACATCGAGGACAGCCCGACGACGCCCTCGCGCTACGGCGTGCGCGGCATCCCGACCATGATGCTGTTCAAGGACGGTCGCATGGCTTCGATGAAGGTCGGCGCCATGCCCAAGGCCAAGATCCTGGAATGGCTCGCCGAGACCGGCGTGACCGCGGCGGCGTAGCGGCCCGCGATCTTCCGCCCCGGACCGCTCGAACGGACCGCAGGCGAATCTGGCGCCTGTGTTCCCGTGCGCTGCTTCGCGCTCGCAACGATTGAGGCGGCCAGCGACGCGCGGTATCGCTGCGGCGTATCCAGGAGTTACGCCATGCGCCTAGCGCTCGCCCTGCTGTTCGCCCCAGTTCTCCTCCTCGTCGCCGCGGCGCCCGGTTTCGCCGCCACCGGCCAGGACGTGTTCAACGACAAGTGTGGCGACTGCCACACCGTCGAGCCGCCGAGCGGCACGGCGCCGGCGCTGAAAGGCGTAGTCGGCCGCAAGGTCGCGAGCCTGGGCGACTTCCAGTACAGCGACGCACTGAAGGCCAAGGGCGGGACCTGGACCGAGGCGGCGTTGGACGCCTTCATCGCCAGCCCGAAGACCTACGCGCCGGGCACGCAGATGACCGCCGGCGCCGCGGACCCGGCGGACCGCAAGGCGATCATCGACTATCTGAAGTCCGTGCAGTGACCTGACCCGATGGACGCCTTCCCCGCCTTCTTCCCACTCAGCGGCCGGCGCGTCGTGATCGCGGGCGAGGGCGAGGGCGCGGAGGCCAAGGTCCGGCTACTGGCGGGCGCGCCGGCGACCGTCGAGCGGATCGGTGGCGCGGCGGCCCTCGCGCCCGGCGCTTACGCTGGCGCGGTGCTGGCCTTCGTCGCCAGTCCCGACGCGGCGTTCTGCAAAGCCGCGGCGCTGGCGGCCCGGGGCGCCGGCGTGCCGACCAACGTGGTCGACCATCCCGAACTCTCAGACTTCCACACCCCCGCGATCATCGATCGTGGCCAGGTGATCGCGGCGATCGGCACCGCCGGCTCGGCGCCGATTGTCGCCGCCCTGGTCCGCGCCGAGCTGGAGGCGAAGCTGCCCGCCGGGCTGGGTCGACTGGCCGAGGTGTTCGGGAAGCTAAGAGACGACACGCGTGCGGCGTTGCCAGACCTCGACCGGCGCCGGGCTTTCCTGCGGACGATGATGAGCGGGGCGGTGGCCGAGGCCGCCGACGCCGGCGACCTTGCCGGCGCCGAGCGGCTGATGCGCGCGGCGCTGGCGGCCGGCGCCTCGACGCTCGGCGTTGTCTGGCTGATCGAGACGCCGGGCGCGCGCGACCTGCTGTCGCTGCGGGCCGCCCGCGTGCTGGCCGAGGCCGACACGCTGGTTCTGGGCGAGGGCGTCGCCGCCGACGTGGCCGTGCTGGCCAGGCGTGACGCGCCGCGACGGGCGCTGGGCGATACGGACGCCGCGTTCCTGGTCGCGGAGGCCGGAGCTGGGCGGCAAACGGCGGTTGTCGCCGGCCTCGACGCCCTGACCGACCTGGCGTTGGCGATGGGCGGCCGCGCGCGGCACCACATGCTGGCGCCCGCGCCTGACGCCTGAGGCTCAATGCTCCAGCGAGCGCCCGCGCGTTTCCGGCAGGAAGACCAGGCAGGCGACCACGCTGATGGCGGTGAAGATCGCCGGGTACCAGAGCCCGGCGTAGATGTCGCCGGTGGCGACCACGATCGAGAACGACACCACCGGCTGGAAGCCGCCGATCCAGCCGGTGCCGAGGTGGTAGGGCAGGGAGAGCGCGGTGTAGCGCACCCGGGCCGGGAACAGTTCGGTCAGCGCCGCGGCCATCGGGCCATAGAGCGCGGTGGCGGCGACGGTGAAGACGGCGAGCACCGCCAGGATCAGGCCGACGTTGCGCTGGGCGGGATCGGACTTCACTGGATAGCCGGCCTTCGCCAGCGCCGCGGCGATCGCGTGGGTGGCCTTGTCGGTGGCCGCTTTCAGCGCCGGCCCGCCTAGGCCCCGGGCATCGACCGACGGGACCGAAATGCTCCCCACCTTGACCACGGCCGCCTGGCCCGCCGGCGCGGTGACGCTGGTGTAGTTGACGCCGGCGTTGGAGAGCGCGGCCTTGGCGATGTCGCAGCTGGTGACAGCCTTCGGCTTGCCGGTCAGGTCGAACTGCGAGCCGCAGTCGGCCGGATCGGCCGCCACCACCACAGGTGTCGCCCGGCTCGCCCGCACCAGAGCCGGATTGGCGGCCGAGCTCAGCAGCATGAAGCCGGGGAAGAGGGCGACGACGCCGAGCGTCATGCCCAGCCACATCACCGGCTTGCGCCCCACCTTGTCCGAGAGCCAGGCGAAGAAGACGTAGAGCGGCGCGCTGAGCACGGCGGCGCAGAGGATCATCAGGTTGGTGAAATCGGCGTCGACCTTCAGGAAGGTCTGCATGAAGACGCCGGAGTAGAAGAACACGGTGTACCAGAAGGCGCCCTGGGCGCTCATCAGCGCGACGAACGCGATCAGCACCAGCTTCAGGTTCGGCCAGTGGCCGAAGGCCTCGGTGTAAGGCGCCCGGCTGGATTCGCCCGCGGCCTTCATCCGTTCGAACGCCGGGCTCTCGGAGAGGCGTGTGCGCATCCAGATCGAGATCGCGACCAGGCCGACCGAGACGAAGAACGGGATCCGCCAGCCGCCGGTCCAGCCGGGCGACGAGAACGCCGCCTCGCCGACCGCGCGGCGGGTGAGGAAGATCACCGTCAGCGCCGCCACCAGGCCGAACGCCGCCGAGGTCTGCACCCAGCCGGTCATGTAGCCGCGCCGATCGGCCGGCGCATGCTCGGCCACATAGATCGCCGCGCCGCCGTATTGTCCGCCGAGCGCCGTGCCTTGCAGGATGCGAAGCAGGATCAGCAGCAGCGGCGCGACCGGCCCGATCTGCTGGTAGCTGGGCAGCAGGCCGATGGCGAAGGTGGCGCCGCCCATCATCGAGACGCAGATCAGGAACGCGGCCTTGCGGCCCAGCACGTCGCCGACCCGGCCGAAGATCAGCGCGCCCAGCGGCCGGAACGCGAAGCCGACGCCGAACAGGGCGAGCGCCGCGATCTGCCCGGCGATCGGATCCAGCTGGGCGAAGAAGGTCTTGGCGATGATCGCCTGCAGGCTGCCGAAGATGAAGAAGTCGTACCACTCGAACGCGGTGCCGGCCGCCGAGGCGGCGACCACGGTGCGCATCGGCGTCGCCGCGGCCGTCGCGGCGTTCTGCGACGCTGTTTCTGTCATGCGGCCTCCCCGTTTGGCCGGGTCTAGCATCCCGCCGCCGCTTCGCGGAAGCTGGGCCGATGCTCGCGACTCTGTACATCGACGCCGACGCCTGCCCGGTGAAGGACGAGGTCTACAAGGTGGCGGTGCGCTACCAGCTGCCGGTGTTCGTGGTCTCCAACAGCTGGATCCGCACGCCGGCGCTGAAGCTCATCACCCAGATCGTGGTCGATCAGGGCCCCGACGTCGCCGACGACTGGATCGCCGAGCGCGCCGATCCGGCCGCCATCGTCATCACCGCCGACATCCCGCTGGCCGACCGGGTGCTGAAAGCCGGCGGCCAGGCGATCCAGCCCACCGGCCGCGTCTTCACCGCCGACAACATCGGCGCGGCGCTGGGCTCGCGCATGCGTCGGCGAACACCTGCGCTCGATGGGCGAGATCACCGGCGGGCCGAAGCCGTTCACGCCGGCTGACCGTTCGAAATTCCTGCAGGCGCTGGACGCGGCGGTGGTGCGGGCGAGGCGTCAGGCGTAGGCCAGCAACCGGACGGGCGGCTGTCTTCGCGGGCGATCTCGCTTGACTGGACAGCCGCCGGGCGGCGAAACCCGCGGGGCTTCCTGCCTGGCGGGGCGCGCGAGCCGGCCTGACCGGCGCTGCGGGCGTCGCGCCTTGCCGCCCACCGACGAAAAACGCCCGCCGCCAGCCAACCGGCCGACGACGGGCGCAAGGGACCTTGGACCTCAAATCCACCAGCACTCTGCGTCGCAGGGCGCTTCAACAGCGAATCATAAAGCCGTGACAAACCTTTCCCTGAACAGCTTCCAGCCGCCCCGCCGCGTCCTGATGGGCCCCGGACCGTCGGACGTTTCGCCGCGGGTGCTGGCGGCGATGGCGCGCCCGACCATCGGCCACCTCGACCCCGTCTTCCAGGGGCTGATGGAGGAGATCAAGGCGGCGCTCGCCGAGGCGATGAACGCGCCGGGCTACGCCTGCGTGCCGCTGCCCGGCCCTGGCACCGCCGGCATGGAAGCGGCGCTGATGAACCTGCTGGAACCCGGCGACCTCGCCGCGGTGGCCGTCAACGGCCAATTCGGCGAGCGGATGGTGCAGATGGCCGAACGCGCGGGCGCGGAGGTGCTGCGGATCGACCACGACTGGGGTCAGCCGGTCGATCCGGATCGGGTGAAGGCGGCGCTGCGGGGCCGGCGCGCCAAGCTGCTGGCGTTCGTCCACGCCGAGACCTCGACCGGCGCCAGGTCGGACGCCAAGGCCCTTTGCGCCGTGGCCGAGGCCGCAGGCGCCCTCTCGGTGGTCGACTGCGTCACCTCGCTGGGCGGGATCGAGGTGGACGCCGTGGGCTGGGGCGCCGACGTGATCTATTCCGGAACCCAGAAATGCCTCTCGGCGCCGCCGGGGCTGTCGCCGTTCGCCGTCAGTCAGCGGGCGCAGGCGGCGGTCGCGGCGCGGCGGGAGAAGGCCAGGACCTGGCTCTTCGACCTGTCGCTGCTGATGGGTTACTGGGGCGGGGAGGGCGGGCGCACCTATCACCACACCGCGCCGATCAACGCGCTCTACGCCCTGCACGAAGCGCTGGTGGCGCTGCGCGAGGAAGGGCTGGAGGCCGCCTTCGCCCGGCACCGGCGCGTCCACGAGGCTTTCGCCGCCGGGATCGAGGCGGCGGGCCTCGGCTTCCTCGTCGCCAAGAACCATCGCCTGCCCCAGCTGAACGCCGTCCTCGTCCCCGACGGCGTCGACGAGGCGCAGGTGAGGACGCGGATGCTGGCGCAGTACGACGTCGAGATCGGCGCCGGGCTTGGGCCGCTCAAAGGTCGGATCTGGCGCGTCGGCCTGATGGGCGCATCGGCCACGCCCTGGCACGTGCGGCTCTGCCTCACCGCGCTCACCGAGGCGCTGGCGGCGCAGGGGCGTGGGGACGCCTCGTCGGCGGCGATCGCGGCGGCCAACGCCGTGCTGGACTAGTGTCCCATTCCGAAGTTCGCAAGTGCATCATGGCAGGCTCGGTCGAACTTCGGAATCGATCAGGACACTAGCAAGTATAAGTATCTAGTGTGCTTTCTCGGATCTGAAGTTCGCTCGGAGCCCGATCCAACGAGCAAGCGAACTTCAGACCCAGCACGCTAGGTCTTCCGCGTCAGCTCGTGCAGCGCGATCGCGCTGGCGGCGGCGACGTTCAGCGAATCCCAGCCGGGCGCCATTGCGATCCCGACTTGCCGGGAGCGGGCGAGCACTGCCGCAGGCAGGCCGGGGCCCTCCGCGCCGAGCAGCACGGCGACCCGGTCCGCTCGTGCGACACCGGCCAGCGGCGCGGCTGCGCCGGGCGAAAGCGCCAGGGCCTCGAAGCCGGCGCGCGTCAGCAGGTCCAGGGCGTCGTCTCCGGGCGCCAGCCGCGCGAACGGGACCGCCAGCGTCGCGCCGACCGAGACGCGGATCGCCTTGCGGTAAAGCGGGTCGCAGCACGCGCCGTCCAGCAGCACCGCGTCGGCGCCGAACGCGGCGGCGTTGCGGAAGATCCCGCCCATGTTGTCGTGATTGGAGACGCCGAACAGCGCCAGCACGAGCGCACGCCGCGGCAGACCCGCCAGCAGCGCGCCAGCGCCTGGGTCATCCGGGCGTGAACCGTGCGCCAGCAGCCCGCGATGAATGTGGAAACCGACCACGGCGTCCATCACCGCCTGGCTGGCGACGTAGACCGGGGTCGAGCCGTCCAGCCCCTCGATCAGCGGCGCGATCCGCGCGAGCCGGCTTTCCGCCACCAGCAGCGAGGTCGCCCGGCAGCGCGCACCGCGCGCTCAGCAGCACGCGCAGCACCACCTCGCCCTCGGCGATGAACTCGCCGCGCCGCCCGACCAGGTCCCGCTCCCGCACCTGGACGTAGGGCGCGACCCGGGGATCGGCCGGATCGTCGATCGGGACGATCACACCGCGCCGATCGGCTTCAGCGGCGAGGCCCAGTTGGCCGGGTCGATCCGGGCGAACCGGGTCACCTGCAGTCCCTGCTCCCGCGGCGTGCAGAACATGTTGAGGCTGGCGATCTTGCCGGTGATGTCCTGCTGCGCGCCCCTGACGTTCTTGGGGCTGAACAGCGGCGCGACGTGCCAGTAGAGGTCGTAGCCGAGGTCGGCCAGCCGCTCGATCAGCACCCCCTGCTGCGCCGCGCGGTCGTTCTCTATGTAGATGATCGGCCGGCAGCGCTGGATGGTCTGGCGCGCGCCCAGCAGCACCTCGCCTTCCCAGCCCTCGACGACGATCTTGAGGAAATCGCAGGTCGCCAGGTCGAACGCGTCCAGCGGCCGGACCTGTACGGTGCGCCCGTCGGCCCAGCCGCCGTCGGCCGCACTCCTGGCGAAGATCGGCGCCACCTGGCCGAAGTTCCCGGGACGGCCGTAGTTGGTCAGCGGCATGCGCGCGAAGTGGGCGTCGGCGCCCAGCGCATCGGGCAGGGCGGTGACGTTGGGGATGCCGGCCAAGGTCAGGTTGGCGCAGAGCAGCTGGAACGCCCGCTGCTGCGGCTCGAACGCAATCAGGCGGCCCGGCGCGCAGGCCCGGGCCAGCACCACCGTGTGCACGCCGATGTTGGCGCCGGCCTCGACAACGGTCTGGCCCGGCCGGATCACCTGGCGGAACACGTCCGCCTCGGCCTCGCAGTATTCGCCGTAGGTCGTCAGGCAGCGGGTGATGTGGGTGTCGGCGCGCAGCGCCCACATCCGCCCGTAGCGGGTGTCGATCTCGACCGCGTCGGACGTCTCGCTCATCGGTGATTCCCTTGCGCCCATTTCAGCAGAGTCTGAGCGCCGCGAAAATCGCCTGTTGCATTCGTCGCATCTTAGATATATCTAACAATCAGATACATCGTATCATATCGGAGTAACATCTATGCACAGACACTTTCATCGCCATCGCGAGGCCCACGCCGCCCGGGAGTTCGGGTTCCACGGCGGACGCCGCCATGGCATGGGCTTCGGCGGCCGGCAGCGCCGCGCCGAGCGCATTTTCGACCAGGGCGACCTGCGGTTCGTGATCCTGAAGTTGATCAGCGAGGCGCCGCGCCACGGCTACGACATCATCAAGGAGATCGAGGAGAAGGTCGGGGGCGCCTATTCGCCGAGCCCCGGCGTGATCTACCCGACCCTGACCCTGCTCGAGGAAATGGGCTTCGTCACCGTCGCCAGCGCCGAGGGCGGCAAGAAGCTCTACAGCATCACCGAGGCCGGCCAGGCCGAGCTGGCGGAAAAGAAGGCCGTCGTCGACGGCATCTTCGCCCGCATGGCGGCGCTGCATGAGCGGTTCGAGGGCCCCTCGCCGCGGATCGCCCGCGCGATGACGAACCTCGGGGCGGCGATCGGCACGCGCATGCGCGGCGGCCCGGTCAGCGCCGAACAGCTCGACGCCCTGGTCGCGGCGATCGACGAGGCGGCCCACAAGGTCGAGAAGGCCTGACTTCGCAGCCGGATCCGGGCGGGTCCGGCGCGCGACTGGCGAAGGCAATGCCTTCCCATTCCCCCCAGGCCAGCTAGGTTGGCGCCAAGCGCCCGCCGAGACGGGCTTGGGGGGAGCCAGTTTTGAGCCAGGTGATTCCGGAAGCCGACCTGGTCGCCGTGCCGATCGAGGCCGACGATCCAGGGGCCCGCCTGAACCGTGGCGCGATCAGCTGGTCGATCTTCGAGGGGGCGCGAGACCCCTACGTGATCCTCATCATCATCTACATCTTCATGCCCTACGTGGGCTCGGTGATGGTGGGCTGGCCGAAGTCGAACCCGACCGCCGGCCAGGAAGTGATCTCGCAGTGGAGCCAGTATTCCGGCTGGGCCACCATGGCGACCGCCCCGTTCCTGGGCGCATCGATCGACCAGATGGGCCGCCGCAAAGGCTGGCTGGCGCTCGCCGTCGCGCTGATGATCCCGCTGATGTTCGCACTCTGGTGGGCCAAGCCCGACGGGTCGGGGTTGCCGATCGTTGTCGTCATGCTGATGACCACCGTCATCGCGCTGCTGTTCAGCTACACCGAGGTGATCCACAACTCGCTGCTGGTGCGCGCGGCCGGCATGGGCGGGGCGCACAAGGCCTCCAGCCTGGCGCTGGCGCTCGGCAATGCTTTCGGGCTGGTGCTGTTCCTGTTCCTCGCCTGGGGCTTCATGCTGCCCGGCCGCACCGACTGGGCCTGGGTGCCGAAGGCGCCGCTGTTCGGGCTCAGCAAGGCGCTGCACGAGCCGGAGCGGCTGGTCGGGCCGATGACCGCCGCGCTGCTGTTCTTCGGCACGATCCCGATCCTGCTGTTCACCCCCGATGCGCCGCGTTCCGGGGTCTCGATTCCGCAGGCGTTCGCGAACGGCGCGCAGGCGCTGTGGCGGATGGTCCGCACGGTCGGGCGCTTCCGCGACGCCGCCATCTTCCTGGTCGCGCGCAGCTTCTACGTCGACGGCATGACCGCGGTGCTGACCTTCTTCGGCATCTACGCCACCGGCGTGATGCACTGGGACGCGCTGGAGATGCTGGTGATCGGCATCATCCTGACCGTGCTGGCCGTGCTCGGCGGCCTGCTGGCGCGCTTCTTCGACGGCTTCTTCGGACCGCGCCGGGCGGTGCAGATGGAGATCCTGATGTCGCTGCTCGGCATCATCGCCCTTCTGGGCATGGCGCCCGACCGCATCTTCTTCTTCTGGCATTGGGACCCGGCGGCGCACCCGCCGATGTGGAACGGGCCGTTCTTCCGCACCCTGCCCGAGTGGATCTTCACCCTGATCGGCTTTTCCAACGCGGTGTTCATCACCGCGCACTACGCGTCCAGCCGCACGCTGCTGACGCGGCTGACGCCGCCCGACCAGACCGGGGCGTTCTTCGGCGCCTATGCGATCTCCGGCACGGCGACGGTCTGGCTGGCGCCGATGATGGTCAACATCGGCACGCGGCTGACCGGCACCCAGCAGGGCGGCTTCGCGATGATCACCGTGCTGCTCGCGATCGGGTTCGTCGGCCTGCTGTTTCTGAGAAAAGGCAACCGCGACTTCGCGACCTGAGGTTCATGGCCGCGAGCGACCCGATCAACGCCATCCCTCTCGACGATCGCGGGCTGCTGCTCGGCGATGGCCTGTTCGAGACGCTGCTTTACACGCGCGGCGAGCTGGTGCTCGCCGAGGCGCATGCCCAGCGCATGGCCGCCGGCGCGGCGATCCTCGGCCTGCCCGCGCCGGCGCCGGCCGTGTTCGCGGCCTGCGCCCGGACGGCGGTCCGCGCGGCAGGGCTTGAGAAGGCCAGGGCCGCAGTGCGCGTCACCCTGACGGGCGGCTCCGGCGGCCGCGGCCTTGATCGGCCGGCCGAGCCGCAGCCTCGCCTGTTCGCCACGGCCGCGGCCGCGGCGGCGCAGCATTCCCCCGCCACGTTGATGATCGCCGCCACGCGCCGCAACCAGACCTCGCCCGCCAGTCGCCTGAAGACGCTCGCCTACCTCGACAATGTCCTGGCGCGCCGGGAGGCGGTTGCAGCCGGCGCGGACGAGGCGGTGATGCTGAACACCCTGGGCGAGGTCGCCTGCGCGGCGGCGGCCAACCTGTTCTGGGTGCGGCACGGCGCGCTCCTGACCCCCGCGTTGGAAACCGGACGCCTCGACGGCCTGATGGCGCGCCAGGTGATCGCGGCGGCGACCGCGGCCGGCATCGAGGTCAGGCAGGTGCGCAAGGACGTCGAGGCTTTGGCAGCCGCCGACGCCATCTTCCTGACCAACAGCCTGATGGGCGTCAGGCCCGCCCGACTCGCCGGCCAGGCGGTGCGCCCGCCGCACCCCGTTGTGGAGCGCCTCGCCGAAGCGGTGTCGGAACTCGTCTAGCAGTCGCCGCAGGTCACGGCGGTCGAAAGCCGCGGGTGCAGGAAGGCCTTGTCGTTGAAGACCACGGGCGTCGGCATGAGCTGACCGAACACCGACGTGTAGGTGTACTGGCTCTCCGACATGATCACCGTCTCGCCGGGCAGGACCACGTTCGCCGCCAGGCCGCTGACGGTCGAGCCTTTCGCCAGCGGCGTCATCCCGCTGGCCTGGCTCCAGACGACCGTGACCTGGCCCCTGTCGTCGTCGCTCAAGCTCGAGACCCGCAGTTTGAGGCTGGTGGTCGGATAGGGGTACATCACGGTTGAACCGACACCGAAGATGTCGGTCACATCCGCGCTGGTGACGGTCGACGATTGCGAGACCAGGTCGCCGACCGTGGCGGCGGCATGGTTGGCGCGCTGCTGGGTCATCATGCCCTGGGTCAGCTCGACCGAGCCGAAATAGAGCAGCATCAGGATCGGCAGCAGCAGGGCGAACTCGACCGCCGCCACGCCGCGCGAATCGCCGGCCAGTCGGTTCACGAACATGACCCGCCCGCCTGGAAGTTCTCGTTGCGGAACGCCACCGCCGTCGTCAGCAGCCGCTGGTTGGAGCCCAGGTTGGGCAAACCCGGCTCCAGCAGCGGCGTGATCAGCGTCCAGGGATAGAACACCCGGACAAGCACGATCTGGCAGGGATTGCCGGAGTCGAACGTCAGCTTGGTCTGGTCGATCGCCGCGCCGGCGACCGGCGGGGTGACGTCGATCGCCGAGAAGGTGTCGAAGGTGCGCACGTCGACGCTCAGGTTGGCGGCGCAGTCCGCGGCCGAGATCCAGGACATGCCGCCGCAGACAAGGGTCTTGAACCCGGCGGCGTTGTTGGCCCCGCCGGTCTGCAGCTGGCCGGTGCGGATCTGGCGCGCGGCCGTGACGGTGGCGCTCTCGATGGCGGTGGAGGCCATGAAGATCATGCCCAGCTCGAGGATCGAGCACAGCAACGCCACGAAGGGGAGCGAGACGATGCCGAACTCGACGGCGGTGGCGCCGCCGCGCGCGGCCAGGAAGCCGCGCAGTCCGCGTCGCCGCGGGATGAGCTTAAGGGGCGGCATCAGCCGGGATCCACTTGACGAACCTGTCGGGACTTTAGCCGCCAGCCGCTAAACTTGGTTTAAGCGATAGGCTTTCGCGATCTCTGAAAGATCACGCTTAGTAGTCTCTTACGAAAAGAGACAATTGCGCGTCGCCAAAGTTGGAAGGACGAGGGCGCGTCGCGGTCTGCGACGCGCCGAAGACCGTTACATGTTCGGCGAAATGCTCGTCGAGATGGCGGCCGGGGCGGCGGCCGAGGGCCGAATTCGACGGTATCGGCATGCCGCTGAGCGTGATGGTCGGGCCGCTGACATGCTGCGGGCTCGCGGGCATGTCCAGGATCGAGCCGACAGGCGCACAACCGGGCGCGCAGGCGTAGCTGATCACCGCGCCGCCGTTGATCAGCGAGACGCGATCGCCGGCGGTGGCGCCGACGACGATCTGGCGATCGAAGATCATCCGCCCACGATCGTCGGTGACGATCAGGTTGGTGACGCCGCCGGACTTGCCGGTGATCACCACGTGCCGCTGGTCCGACATGGCGACATCGGCCACGTTCGGGTTCCCGAGGAACACGTTGTGGGCCGGCGCCGGCAGCGAGACCAGGACCGATTGGTCGAGCGGAACGCCGAGACTCGCGGCCATCACGGCGGCGGGGGCGAGGGCGAGGATCGTGGCAAGGGCGAGGCTGCGCATAAGCGAAGGCTCCATCGGAATGGTCAATATTTTCTGAACATCGGCGGCGATATCAGCCGCCATGCGCGGCCTTCCACGCCAGCGCGTGCCGGATGCGGCCGGCCATGGCCGGGTGGGTGTAGAACAGCGCCTCCTCGAGCGGCGACGGATCGAGGCTTTGGTGGTCCCACTCGCGCTCGATCACCGAGATCAGCGCGTCCGGCTCGCGGGCATGATCGAGCGAGAAGGCGTCGGCGCGCACGTTGGCCCAGCGAAGATAGCCCGCTTCGGCGAGACCCGCGGCGACCATCGCCAGAATCAGTATGATCGCCGCCGCCGGCAGCGCCTCGGGGTCGCCTGGGCCCGAAACGTCGCGCCCGCCGATCACCCTGGCCAGTGGCGCGGCGAAACGGACGAGGGCGAAGCAGCCGAGCAGCATCACCGCGCCCATGGCCAGGCTGACCAGCAGGATGTCGTTGTGAACATAGTGGCCCATGATGTGGCCGATGAAGGCGCGGGCCTCGGCGGGCGGGCCGGCGGCGATCAAAGGTCCGACGCTGACCCTTGCCTGCCCGAACGCGCCGGTGACGTCCGCGTCGAAATCCGGATCTGAGCGGAAATAGACCTCATGGGCCGGCACGCCGGTCTCGGCGATCAGCCGCAGCAGCCCCTCGCGCACCGGGCCGGGCGGCGCCGGCGTCATCGGCGGTCCGGCCGAGAGAGCGTAAGGCAGCCAGACGGCGACGACGATCAGGCCGGCGACGACAGGTCCGACAATCAGCGGCCAGGCGTGCGGCGCGCGCCGCAGCAGCCAGAGCAGTGGCGGAACCAGCAGCACGGCGGCGATGACGGTGGGCGCGATCGCGGCCGCGGCCAGCGCGAGGTGGGCGCCGACGCTCGCGACCGCGCCGCCGAGCAGTTGCTCGCCGCGCCAGTCGGTGACGGCGCCAATCGCAGCGTTCAGCGACGCCAGAATCAGCGCGAGGACGCAGGCGCCGGCGGCCCCAACGAGCCAGGGCCGCGGCCGCGCCGCCTCCAGCCCGCGTCGCAGTCGGCCGATCAGGTCGCTGCGCGCCACGACGACGCAGGCGCCGATCAGCATCAGCTCGCCGGCGCACCAGGCGATCAGCCGCCAGTCGGTCGCCGCGTGGGCCGCGATCCGTTGGCTCGCGGGGATCCGCGCCAGCCAGGTTGCGACATCCTGCGGCGCCACGGCGGTCAGGCGGGGGACTGCGCGGCCTTCCGCCAGAGCGCGAGGCGCTCGGCGAAGACGCGGAACGGATAGACCATCTGCGGCAGGAAGTGCGCCGGGACGCCCTCGGCCCCGTACTCGTGCGGCAGAACGCCACGCGGCATGTAGTAGGTGCCGAACATCAGGTCCCAGACCGGGAAGGTGGGCGCGAAGTTGCGGTCGCGCGCCGCCGGATCCCTGGAGTGGTGCCAGCGGTGGTAGACCGGGCTCACCAGCACGTAGCGGAACGGCCCGAAGGTCCAGTTCAGGTTGGCGTGCACCAGCGGGCCGATCACCAGGTTGAACGGCATCAGGACCGCGAAGGCCGCCGGCGAGAAGCCGAACAGCCGGACAAAAGCCAGGGCGCCGGCGGTGTAGATCGCGAAGTTCACCGGGTGATTGCGATAGGTCGTCGACCAGTCCGGCGCCTCGGCGCAGTGGTGGATGGCGTGGAACGGCCACAGCGTGCGGCCGTGGAACAGGCGGTGCAGCCAGTACTGCACGAAGTCGAGCCCGAGCAGGATCAGGGCCGCCTGGGCCAGCAGCGGCAACCGTCCGACCGGGCCGTATCCCGTAAGGATGGCGTTCAGCACCGCGGGCGCGCCTTGCTGGAACAGGAGGCCGACGCCCCCGCGGATGTAGAAGGTGGCGAGGTCGCCGTAGATCAGGATGCCGAACAGACTATAGAGCGCGTTGTCGACGAACTCCGGCGTCAGGAAGCGCGCCTGCGCCGCGTTGCAGGGCCAAAGGCGCGCCATGATCCCGAAAATCAGGAACGACGCCGCCAGATCGTACATCTCGGAAATCAACGCCGCCGGGCCTCCGCCGCCTCTGGTCGCACAGTCGTAGGTGAGGCCGACCTAAGTTTGCGTAAAGCATGCTGCGCGTCGTTGCTCGCGACTTGGCCTCAAGCACTCATCTGCTCTGCTTCAATCAAGGTCACACGAGTTGCTTGGTTAAGGCAAATTAATCGTCAATATACGTAAACCATAGAATATTTTCGTGAGTATTGCCACGTTTACTGCGAATTAAGGCCACTGCGAGACACTGTGGACGTCTCAAGGGGCGAGCAGGCCTGACCGGCTTGATCCCTGATCGGCTTGCTACAAAGGAGATCAAGCAATGTCCAAGTTCATTACGCGTCTCGTGAAGGACGAATCGGGCGCCACGGCCATCGAGTACGGCCTGATCGTCGCCCTCATCGCGGTCGTGATCATCAGCGCCGTCACCGCGCTGGGCACGAACCTCAACACCAGCCTGACCGCGGCCAGCACCGCGATCAAGGGCCACTAAGACGAGCCTAAGAACCGCTGGTTCTGGAGGGGCCGCAGCTCACGCTGCGGCCCTTTCGCTTTCGGCCAGGCGGTTCCCTCGTCAGAGCGCCGGTCACCACACTTGTTCAGCACACCTTAAGCATCGTGCGTCAGTCTCACGGCGCCAAGTCTTAAGGGGGCCGGTGTGTTGTGGCGCCTAAACAGCTTGAACCTGAAAGGGATGATCCAATGAAGAAGTTCGCTTCTCGTCTGCTGAAGGACGAATCGGGCGCCACGGCCATCGAGTACGGCCTGATCGTCGCCCTCATTGCGGTCGTGATCATCGGCGCCGTCACCGCGCTGGGCACGAACCTCAACACCAGCCTGACCGCGGCCAGCACCGCGATCAAGGGTCACTAAGACGATCCTCGGATCGTTGGTTCTGGAAGGGCCGCAGGTTCGCCTGCGGCCCTTTCGATTCCGGGCCGGATCGGCGTCCGCGGCGGGATGTCACAGGTTAATGGACGGTCATCATACTCGTTCAACCCGCCTTAAGCGTTGCAGCGCAACCTAGCCGCGCCAAGACTAGAGGGGCCGGCGTGTGGTGGCGCCTTGCAGCTTGAGCCTGAAAAGGAGCCATCCATGAAAGAAGTTCGCTTCTCGTCTGCTGAAGGACGAATCGGGCGCCACGGCCATCGAGTACGGCCTGATCGTCGCCCTCATTGCGGTCGTGATCATCGGCGCCGTCACCGCGCTGGGCACGAACCTCAACACCAGCCTGACCGCGGCCAGCACCGCGATCCAGGGTCACTAAGCTCAAGGCCAATTTCGCGGGGCCGCCGCTAACGGCGGCCCCGCGAAAACCTTTGGTTCACCATCCGGGACGATGGTGAGGCCTTCTCGCAAAAGCCTCCCATCTCCCAAATGTCGTCCGAGCTCATCAAGAACCTGGTCCTCGGCTTCTTCGCCGTACTGGTGATCGTGGCGGCCCTGAAGGATCTTTCGTCCTTCACCATTCCCAACTGGATATCGATCGCCCTGGCGCTGGGCTTCGTCCCCGCTGCGCTGATCGTCGGCGCCTCGCTCGGCGCGATCGGAATCAGTTTCGCCGTCGGCGCTGGCGTCTTCGTCCTCGCCGCCGGCATGTTCGCGCTCGGCTGGATCGGCGGCGGCGACGCCAAGTTGATGGCCGCCGCGGCGCTCTGGGTCGGCCTCAAGGGCCTCGCCCCCTTCGCGCTCTATACCGGAATCGCCGGCGGCGCCCTGGCGCTGGGGCTGGTGGCCCTGCGCTCGGCCTGGCTGCGCCCGCTCACCGAGGCGGGACCCGCCTGGACGCGGCGTCTGGCCACCCCGGGAGAAGCCGCGCCCTACGGCGTCGCGATCGCCGTCGGCGCTCTGGCGGCCTTCGCCGCCCACCCGCTGGCCTGACGTGTATCGATCCAGGTTGGCCCTTAGGCGGGTGTTAACCATGGGTCCCCCAAGCTCGATTTGCGCCAGAACGCGGCGCCGATTCATCCGGACCGTTGCTTGGAATGAGCGGCGGACGGCTCAAGCGCAGCCGCCGCGTGGGAGGGCGGATATTCGATGACACCTGCTCGCATCGTCATTCTAATCGTGGCGTTGGTCGCGGCGGTGGGCCTCGCCCTCCTCGTCCACGGCATGTTCGCCCAACCGAAGGCGCCGCCGACGACGACCGTCGCCGCTGCGCCGCTTCTGACCCGCGTCCTCGTGGCCAAGACCGACCTGGCCGTCGGCGCCCGACTGACCGACCAGAACATGGGCTGGCAGGGCTGGCCAACGGCCACCCTCAACGCCGCCTACATCACCGATGGCGACACCACCGCCGCCGCCAAGGCGCCGGTCGACGCGGTCATGCAGAAAGCCGGCAAGACCGTGACCGACATCGCCACGGGCGGCGGACCGAAGATGCGCGCCATGATCGGCGACGTGGTCCGCGAGCCGATCTACGCCGGCGAGCCGATCACCGGCAAGAAGGTCGTCCTCAGCGGCGACACCAGCTACATGGCCGTCCGCCTGCCGCAAGGCATGCGCGCCGTGGCCCTGCCGATCAGCCTCGAGAGCGGCGCGGGCGGCTTCATCGAGCCGGGCGACCGGGTCGATGTCTTCTCGACGCACCAGGACTCGACCAAGAACAGCAGCAGCGGCGGCATGGTCACCGAGACGGTGCTCAGCAACGCCCTGGTGCTGGCGATCGACCAGAAGACCGACGCCGCCAAGACCACCAACACCGTGTCCGGCGCGACGATCACGCTGGAGGTTCCGGACGTCAACGCCAGCGCCGTGGCCAAGGCCAGGACGCAGGGCGGCCTGACCATCGCACTTCGCTCCTACGCCGACATCGGCGGCCAAACCGGCGGCCCCAGCGCCGACGACGGCCACACCGTCAAAATCTTTAAGGGCGGCGCCGCCGCCGAAGTGGTGACCGCGCAATGATCCGCAAAGCCGCCCTCCTCCAAGTCCTGGCCGGCGCGCTCGCCGGCGCCGGGATGCTCATGCCCGCGGCCAGCCGCGCCGGCGACGAGACCACCTCGGTGGTCAAGGTCAACCCCAGCGCCGCCGCCACGACCCAGCTGCTGGCCCTTCCGGTCGGCCGTTCGGCGGTGATCGATCTTCCGGTCGACGCCCGGGACGTGCTGGTCAGCAATCCGCAGATCGCCGAGGCGGTGCTGCGCACCCCGCGCCGGATCTACGTGCTGGGTCTGAAGAGCGGCGTCACCGACGCCATGTTCTTCGACGCCGCCGGCCGCAGGCTGCTCTCGCTCAACATCCGCGTCGACCAGAACACCTCCGCGCTCGCCGACACCATCAACCGGGTCATCCCCGGCTCGTCGGTGCGGGTCGAGGGGATCAACGACAGCGTGATCCTGTCCGGCACCGTGCTGAACGCGGGCGACGCCGACCGCGCGGTGCAGATCGCCAAGGCCACCGTCGCCAAGCCGGAAGAGGTGCTGAACATGCTCAGCATCGCCGGCAAGGACCAGGTGATGCTGAAGGTCCGCATCGTCGAGATGGACCGCCAGGCGATCAAGCAGCTGGGCGTGAACTGGAACGCGCTGATCGACCAGGCCGGCTCGACCGCCGTCAACATTGCGACGTCCTCCACGCTACGGCATCAACGGCGCCCTGCTTGGCGGCCTCAACGGCGCGATCAAGCACACGTCGGGCAGCACGTCGGTCACGGGCGACCTGCAGGCCTTCGAGCGCGTCGGCCTGACCCGCACCCTGGCCGAGCCCAACCTGACCGCCATCTCCGGCGAGGCGGCCAAGTTCCTGGTCGGCGGCGAGTTCCCGGTCCCGACCGGCGAGGACAACACCGGCAAGGTCAGCATCGAGTTCAAGCCGTTCGGCGTCGGCCTCGGCTTCACGCCGGTGGTGCTCTCGAGCGGCCGCATCTCGCTGAAACTGTCGACGGAAGTGTCCGAACTGAGCAACCAGGGCTCCTTCAGCCTCGCTACCGGCGCTGGCGGTCCGACCCTGGTGGTGCCGTCCCTGACCGTCAGGCGGGCTGAGACCACGGTGGAGATGCCCTCGGGCGGCGCGCTGATGATCGCGGGCCTCTTGCAGGACAAGTCGAACCAGAACCTCGACTTCCTGCCCGGGGTGAAGGACATCCCGATCCTGGGGGCGCTGTTCCGCTCGCGCGACTTCCAGTCGGGCCAGACCGAACTGGTGATCATCGTCACGCCCTATCTGGTCAGTCCGACCAGCCCCGCGGAGCTGCAGACGCCGCTGGACGGGGTCGAAACCGCCAGCGACGTCGACACCATTTTCCTCGGCCGGCTGAACAAGACCTACAAACATGAGCCCGAGGCGACTTCGGGAAGAACCTATCAAGGACCTTACGGCTATGTCGTCGAGTGACCGTCGTCTGACCAAGGAGCGTTCGCCCATGCGCATGCCGTTGATCGCAAGCCTGGCCTGCCTGGCCCTCGGCGCCTGCGCTTCCGAAGAGTCCGAGCCGCTCGCCCAGGCGCGCCCGGTTACGCCGACCGAGCATTTCGCCATCGAGGTCAAGCCGGCCCCGGTGGAGCTGATGCTGGCGGCGCACGGGTCGGGACTGTCCGAAGCTCAGGCCGCCGCGCTGCGCGACTTCATGGGTCGCTACGACGACGCCGATCGTGGCGCGATCACGATCAAGGCGCCAGAGCGCGGTCCCGACCAGAGCGGCGTCTATCGCACGGCCACGGCGGCCCGCGACTACCTGATCTCTCAGGGCGCCGCCGCCGGCGACGTCCGCATCGAGGGCTACGACGCGAATGGCGATGGCAAGGCCCCGGTGCGGGTGAGCTTCGTCGCCTACCACGCCCAGGGCCCCCAGTGCGGGAACTCCTGGAGTGACCTCGCCAAGCAGGCCAACAACCAGGTCTATCGCGAGTTTGGTTGCGCGCTGACCGCCAACGTGGCGGCGCAGATCGCCGATCCGGCCGACCTGCTGCACCCGCGCGCCAGCGATCCGCCGGACGCCGAGCGCCGCGCAGACGTCCTGAACAAGTACCGCCAGGGCCAGATCACTTCGACCCCGAAGGATCCGCAGGCCGATGGCGCCTTCTCGCAAGTGGGGCAGTGAGGATATGACGCCGCAAACAGCCCAAAGCGCCGATCCCTTCGATCTCGACTTCGACGGCGAGACCGAGTTCGCCACGCCGCAGACCAGCGGCGTCGAGGACCCGGGCGACCCGTTCGCTGGCCTCTCGGCCCCGCTCGAACCGGTCGGCGACGACGAGGAAGGCCAGCCGGCGGCGGCCGGCAACCCGATCGCCGAGATGCTGGCCAGCGCCGAGGCGGCGCTCGGCGAGCACACGGTGCCGCGCATCACCATCCACTTCCACTGGTCCCGTCCGGAGACCGGCGAGCTGATCCACCGCGCCAGCGGCGACCGGCGCATGGAGCGCGCCAAGGTCGTGACGCAGGAAGGCGGCCTCGGCGGCGCCGTGAGCTACTACCAGAACGAACCGACGCCGCAGTTGCTGGTCGTCGAGACCCTCGACCCGACGCCGCAGCTGCTCGAGCATCTCGAGAAGCTGTCCGAGGTCTGCGACCCCGGCACCAAGGTGATCGTGATCGGCGCGGCCAACGACATCGCGCTCTATCGCGAGCTGATGCGCCGCGGCGTCAGCGAGTATCTGGTCCCGCCGCTGGGCACGCTGCAGCTGATCGCCGCGATCACCGCCCTCTACGCCGACCCGGCGCAGCCGTTCATCGGCCGCCAGATCGCCTTCTGCGGCGCCAAGGGCGGCGCGGGCGCCTCGACGCTGGCGCACAACATCGCCCATCTGATCTCCGAGCGGATGGGCGCCAACACGGTGCTGGTCGACCTTGACCTCGCCTTCGGCACCGCCGGCCTCGACTTCAACCAGGACCCGCTGCACGGCATCGCCGACGCGCTCTCGCAGCCCGACCGTCTCGACCCGGTGCTGATGGAGCGGATGATGGCGCGCTGCGGCGACCACCTGTCGCTGTTCGCCGCGCCGGCCAGCCTCGAGCGCGACTTCGACATCCCCGCGGAGACCTTCGAGGAAGTGGCGCACAAGATCCGCGCCTCGACCCCCTACGTCGTGCTCGACCTGCCGCACGCGTGGACGCCATGGAAGCGTCGCATGCTGACGACCTCCGACGACGTGATCGTGGTGGCCGAGCCGGACCTCGCCTCGCTGCGCAACGCCAAGAACATCGTCGACCTGGTCCGCGCCGCCCGCCCCAACGACGCCCCGCCGCGCGTGGTGCTGAACAAGGTGGGCGTGCCCGGCCGGCCCGAGATTCCGGCGAAGGATTTCGGCGAGGCGCTTGGCCTCACGCCGTCGATGTCGATCGCCTTCGACGCCAAGCTGTTCGGCCAGGCCGCCAACAACGGCCAGATGCTGGCCGAGGTGGGTCCGAAGTCGAAGCAGGCCGAGAGCCTCGACATCCTGGCCCGCATGATCAGCCGGCGGGAGACAGGCGAAGCGCCAGCGCCGAAGTCGTCCACCTTCATGGACCGTCTGCTCAAAAGGTAGCGACCAGCAGTGTTCGGAAAGCGCGCCTCAGACCAAGCCGCCCCTCCCGCCCGGCAGGCCCCGCCGCCGGTCGCCGCGGGCGCGCCGCCGATCGCCACCCGACCCCAGAAGGTCGAGGGCGCGGCGCCGCAGCCGGCGCCGGGTCCGGCCACGGCCGCGCCGAAGCAGACGCTCGGGTTCGAGCAGCTGCAACAGGCGCAGGGCAGCGCGACCGAGATCGTCCGTGAGCAGAGCGAGTATTATCACCAGACCAAGACCACGATCTTCAACGCGCTGCTCAACACCATCGACCTGTCCCAGCTCGCGCAGCTGGACCAGGCGACGGCGGCCGAGGAGATCCGCGACATCGTCGCCGAGCTGGTGGCGATCAAGAACGTCTCGATGTCGGTCGCCGAGACCGACCACCTGGTGCAGGACGTCATCAACGACGTCCTCGGCTACGGCCCGCTCGAACCTCTGCTGGCGCGCGACGAGATCGCCGACATCATGTGCAACGGCGCCAACCGGGTGTTCATCGAAGTCGGCGGCAAGATCCAGCTGACCAACGTCCGTTTCCGCGACAACTCCCAGCTGATGAACATCTGCCAGCGGATCGTCAGCCAGGTTGGCCGCCGGGTCGACGAATCCTCGCCGATCTGCGACGCGCGCCTGCCGGACGGCAGCCGGGTCAACGTCATCGCCCATCCGCTGTCGCTGGATGGCCCAACGCTCACCATCCGGAAATTCCGCAAAGACAAGCTGACGATGAAGAACCTGGTCGAGTACGCCTCGATCAGCCCCGAGGGGGCCCGGGTCCTCGGCGTCATCGGCGCCTGCCGATGCAACGTGATCATCTCGGGCGGCACCGGCTCCGGCAAGACCACGCTGCTCAACACCCTGACTGCGTTCATCGATCCGACCGAGCGGGTGATCACCTGCGAAGACGCGGCCGAACTGCAGCTGCAGCAGCCCCACGTGGTGCGGCTGGAGACCCGACCGGCGAACCTGGAAGGGTCGGGTCAGATCGCCATGCGCGACCTGGTCCGCAACTGCCTGCGGATGCGCCCGGAACGGATCATCGTCGGCGAGGTGCGCGGTCCCGAAGCGTTCGACCTGCTGCAGGCGATGAACACGGGCCACGACGGCTCGATGGGCACGCTGCACGCCAACTCGCCGCGGGAAGCCATCAGCCGCCTGGAATCGATGATCACCATGGGCGGCTACGGCCTGCCCTCGAAAACCATCCGTGAGATGATCGTCGGCTCGGTCGACGTGATCATCCAGGCCGCTCGCCTTCGCGACGGCTCGCGCCGCATCACCCACGTTACCGAAGTGGTCGGCCTCGAAGGCGACGTGATCGTGACTCAGGACCTGTTCGTCTACGAGATCACGGGCGAAGACCAGCACGGCGGCGTGCTCGGACGTCACCGCTCGACCGGCATCGCCCGGCCGCGCTTCTGGGACCGCGCCCGCTACTACGGACTCGAACGGGAATTGGCCGAGGCGCTGGACGCGGCGGAGTAGGCGATGAACGAAATCATTATCATCGTCCTGATCGCCCTCGTCGGCGGCGGCATCGTGTTCGCCATCGGGCACGCCCTGACCGGCGGCGACCCGGCCAAGGAGCGGGCGGTCAAGCGCGCCCAGGCCATCACCGGGGCGGCCCAGCGCGACGCCAGACGCGGGAGCAGGGCCCAGGCGGCCAACTCGCCGGAAGCGCGCCGCAAGCAGATCATGAAGAGTCTGCAGGACCAGGAGCGCCAGCAGAAGAAGGTCAGGTTGACCCTGGCCAACAAACTGCATCAGGCCGGTCTTGCCTTCACCGTCAGCCAGTTCTGGATGGCCAGCGCCGTGTTCGGCCTTGTCATGGCGGGCCTGGCCTTCCTGAGCCATGTCAACGTTTGGATCGCGATCGCGCTCGGCGCCTCATGCGCGTTCGGCGTGCCGCAGTGGGTGCTCGGGTTCCTCGCCAAGCGACGCACCAACAAGTTCACGCTGGTGTTCTCCGACGCGATGGACATCATCGTCCGCGGCATCAAGTCCGGCCTGCCGGTGCACGACTGCCTGAAGATCATTTCGCGCGAGACCTCCGAGCCGCTCGCCGGCGAATTCCTGCGTCTGGTCGAAAACATCGGCATGGGCGTGACCCTCGATCAGGCGCTCGAGAAGCTCTACGAGCGCATGCCGACGGCGGAAGTGCGCTTCTTTTCGATCGTGATGAACATTCAGCAGAAGACCGGGGGCAACCTCGCCGAAGCGCTGAACAACCTCTCCACCGTCTTGCGCTCGCGCAAACTGATGCGCGAGAAGGTCAAGGCGCTTTCGGCCGAAGCCACCTCTTCGGCGGCGATCATCGGCTGCCTGCCGCCGGGCGTGATCATCCTGATCAGCGTCTGGACGCCGTCCTACATGCTCCCGATGTTCCAGGACCACCGCGGTTGGCTGATGCTCGGCGCGTCGGCGATCTGGATGAGCCTCGGCGTGTTCGTGATGGTCCGCATGATCAACTTCAAGTTCTGAGGACAGGGCGCGATGGACTGGGTCCAAATCCTCACCAATCCCGACAACGTCATCGCCGCCGCGGTCGGCCTGATCACCTTCGCCGCCATCGTCACGATGGTCTCGCCCGCCTTCCAGCAGACCGGGCTGGAGAGCCGGCTGAAGTCGGTCGCCAACCGGCGCGAGGAACTGCGGCGCCGCTCGCGCGAAGCCCTGGCCGGCAAGCAGGGTCCGACCCTGCGCCGCACTGACGAGGGCATCGCCAAGCGGGTCGTGGAACAATTGCAGCTGTCCCGGTTGCTGGAAGACACCAACCTCACCGACAAGCTGGCCCAAGCCGGTTACCGCGGCCCCAGCGCCGTCTCGCGGTTCTATTTCTTCCGCCTGGTCACGCCGTTCGTGCTGGCCCTCGCGGCGGTATTCTACCTGTTCGTCATCAACGGCTTCCACCTGCCGTTCATGCAGAAGGTTGCGGCGTGCGTCGCTGCGCTGGTCGCCGGCTACTACGCCCCCAACATCTACGTCAGCAACGTGGCGACCAAGCGCCGCGAGTCGATCGTCAACGTCTTCCCCGACGCGCTCGACCTGCTGCTGATCTGCGTCGAATCCGGCATGTCGATCGAGGCGGCGATTCTGAAAGTCAGCCAGGAAGTCGGCGGCTCCTCGATGGAATTGGCCGAGGAGATGTCGCTGCTCGCCGCCGAACTCTCCTACCTTCCCGAGCGGCGGATGGCGTACGAGGGTCTGGCCAAGCGCACCAATCACCCGGGCATCAAGGCGGTGGTCACCGCCATGATCCAGGCGGAACGCTACGGCACCCCGCTCGGCAACGCGCTGCGCGTCATGGCGAAGGAAAACCGCGAACTGCGCCTCGCCGCCGCCGAGAAGAAGGCGGCCGCCCTGCCGCCGAAGCTCACCGTGCCGATGATCCTTTTCTTCCTCCCGGTGTTGTTCGTCGTGATCCTGGGTCCGGCGATGATGCGGGTGCAGGACACCCTCGGCCACCACTAGCGCGCCGGTGAAGGGACGCGCCGCTGGCCTCCCGATCGGCCCAAAGTCGCAAATCGACGCCAGGCCGTATGCGAGGCCCGTGGAGCGGTATGGTGACGTTACTAGTAGTACCCTAGCCGGGGCTGTCGACGACGGGCCTGGACGGCCTTCCTGACCGCTTGGCGGGCCATGCCCCCAGCCAGGTCGGGTCCGGGCGCCGCCCCCGCGTTGACTTGACCTCGCGGAGAGGCGCCTACACTGGCGGCAAAACGCCAGGGAGCCGCCGCCGATGCCCGTGTTCAGTTTCGCCAACGTCTGGGAGCCGATCGCCGCGGCGATCCCCGATCGCCCCGCCCAGATCAAAGGGCCGCGAGCGTTGAGCTGGGGCGAGTTCGACCGGCGGGCGAACGCGCTGGCGCGGCGGCTGCTCGACCTGGGCCTGAAGCAGCAATCAAAGGTCGCCGGCTACCTCTACAACGGGCCGGAGTATCTCGAGACCTACTACGCCGCGTTCAAGGCCGGACTGGCCCCGGTCAACACCAACTACCGCTACGTCGCCGACGAACTGATCTACCTGTTCGACAACGCCGACGCCGAAGCCGTGGTGTTCGCCGCCTCTTTCACCGAGACGGTGGATCGGATTCGTGGCCAGCTGCCGAAGGTGAAGGCCTGGATCGCGCTGGCCGAGCCCGGCCATCCGGTCCCGCCGTTCGCCCAGGACTACGATGCGATCGTGTCCGCCCACGAAGGCCGGGTCGAGGCCCCCTGGGGTCGCTCCAACGACGATCTCCTGATCCTGTACACCGGCGGCACCACCGGCATGCCCAAGGGCGTGATGTGGCGGATGGAGGACCTGTTCTTCGTGCTGGGCGGCGGCGGCAACTTCTTCCTCGGCACGCCGCCGTGCGAGCGGCCCGAGCAGGCGGCCGAGCGGGTGCTGGCGGCGATCGCCAGCAACGACCCGATCGCCGCGCCGCAGACCAACATCGCCGCAGCGCCGCTGATGCACGGCACGGCGCAGTTTACCGGCCTGATCACGCTGACCGGCGGTGGCGCGGTGGCCTCGCTGCCGTCGACCCACTTCAACGCCATCGAGCTCTGGAGCGAAGTCGAGCGTCTCAGGGCCGGATCGATCTCGATCGTCGGCATGGCCTTCGCCCAGCCGATGCTGGAGGCGCTCGACGCCAACCCCGGCCGCTGGGACCTATCCTGCCTGCGCCGCATCGGCTCGTCGGGCACGGTCTGGAGCATGGAGAACAAGGAGGGCCTGCTGCGCCATCTGCCCGACTGCGCGATCTTCGACAGCCTCGGCTCCTCCGAGGCGGTCGGCATGGGCGCTTCGGCGTCCGGCGCGGGCGCCACCAGCGAGACCGCGAAATTCATGGTCACGCCCAACAGCGCCTGCTTCACCGAGGACGGACGCCGGGTCGAGCCCGGCTCCGGCGAGCGCGGCCTGCTGGCGGTCTCGGGCTTCCTGCCGGTGGGATATTACAAGGATCAGGAGAAGACCGACCGCACCTTCCGAGTCTTCGAGGGCCGGCGCTGGTCGGTGCCGGGCGACTGGGCGACGGTCGAGGCCGACGGCAGCCTGAAGCTGCTCGGCCGCGGCTCCCAGGTAATCAACACCGGCGGCGAAAAGGTCTTCCCGGAAGAGGTCGAGGAGGCGATCAAACGCTATCCCGGCGTGCGCGACGCCGCCGTGGTCGGCGTGCCAGATCCGCGCTTTGGCGAGCGGATCTGCGCGGTGGTCGATGTCGGCGGCGGCGAGGCGCCGACGCTCGAGGCGCTGGCCGAGCACGTCCGCCAGCACCTGGCGCGCTACAAGGTTCCGCGCGAGCTGGTGCTCGCTCCGATCCTGCGCGCCGCCAACGGCAAGCTCGACTACAAGGGCGTCCGCGCCGAGGCGCTGAGGGCGCTCGGGATGCCGGCCTGAGCGTCCGCGGCGCGCGCAACGAAAGAGCCCGGCCTTTCGGCCGGGCTCTGACGACTCTGACGATGACGCTCCGGTCTAGAAGTTGACCGTGATCGCCGCACGCCGGTTGAGGGGCTCCTTCACGCCCGGGCCGGTCTGAACGGCCGGTTCGGTAAAGCCCTTCCAGCTGACATCCAGCACCGACTGCGAGACGCCATCGGCGACCAGTTGGTCGGCGGTGGCCTTCGCCCGGCGTTCGGACAGCCGCATGTTGTAGGCGAACCCACCCGAGGTGTCGGTGTGTCCGACGACCGCGATGTGGCTGGAGACCTGCTCCCCAGTCCCGTATTGCGCCGCTTCTTGCACCACCGACTGCGCGTCCGGCGTCAGCACGTACTGATCGAACGGGAAGTAGACGATGAACTCCTTGGTCGTCTTGGCCGGCGGCGCTTCCGGGGGCGGAGGCGGCGGCGGCGGCGGCGGGGGAGGCGGCGGCGGGGGAGGCGGCGGCGGCGGCGGGGGAGGCGGCGGCGAGGCGAACAGGTAGCGCACGCCCAGCGTCACCGCGTGGTCGGTGTACTCGCCCCGGATCGTGCCCAGCGGGATCGGACCGGTCTCGGTGGTGGCCCAAGCGTGCTTCGGCGAGTCGAGGTAGTGGTAGGTGATGTCCGCGGTCCAGTGATCGTCGATCTGCATCGCGATGCCGCCGATCAGCTGATAGGCGAACTTCGTATCGGAATTGTCGACGAAGAACGTCTCCGGCGCCGACGTGCCGGTCGCGCGGCCCTGCGCCTGCAGGTGGACGTGGGCGGCGCCGATGCCGCCGCCGATGAACGGATCGAACTTGCGGTCCGGCAGGATGTCGAACAGCACGTTGCCCATCACCGACCAGGTGTCCGAGCCGCCTGGCGGCGCGTGGCAGCTCAGGTTGTTGGAGGCCTGGCAGATATCCGCGATGCTGCCCGGCGGGCGGCCGTTGAAATACTGCTCGTTGAGGCGCGAGAGCTCGGTGGTGCGATAGCCGCCTTCCAACTCGACCCGGAAGTGCGGGGAAATCTTGTAGCCGATCCGGGCGAAGCCGGCGAAGTTGGCGCCGTCATTGAAGCGCAGATTCGCTGGACCGTCCGTAAGTTCCCGGAACTGGGCCGTGGTGAGAATCGGTTCCCGCCAATGGCCGCCGAGATCGACGGCCCCGTACCAGCCACTGTCCGCCGGCTCCGCCGAGGCAGCCGTCCCGGCGAGCATGCCGGCCAAGGCCGCGCCAGCTAGCAGTTTGAGTTTCATTAGAAGTCCTTCCTTGCCCTCTGAGGCGATCGAACAGACCGAGCCGTGTTATATCAAGCTGCCTTGCGCGCGAAAGTGTCGCACCGGACACACCTCCCGACAAACGCCGTCATCGGGGAGCGCCGATCGAAGCTATGCAATAGCTTGAGGGCGATCAACTTCGCCCTGCTTGTCGCTGGCAAGGACTCATGACGTCGAGTCAGGGCCCTGATCGCGGAAATCGGACGCAGCGCAGCGCCCGCGCGCCGGATCGGGTCACTGGAGCTATGCGATCGCCCGTCCGACATCCGTCGCCGCCCCACCCTCGAATCCCGGGGACTGCACACCCGAACTTCGACGCAAATGCGGTAGGGCCGGGATGGTTCCCGTCGGCGGGGTTGTTTCTGTGGACGACGCCCGGCGCGGCTACTGCGCGCTCCTGACCGAGGCCCAGGTCCGCGTGCTGGCCGCCGGCGTCGCCGGGTCGTTGGCGGCGCGCAGGTAGGCGAGATTGCTGGCGACCGCATCGGGCGGCAGATCCTGACGCTGCAGCCGCTCGGCCTCGTCCAGGCGTCCTTCGAGGCCAAGCACCAGGGCGAGGTTCTGGCGCTCCTGCGCGCCCGCGCCGGGGGCGTCCGCCGCGCGCCGCAGCAGCGGCTCGGCCTGCGCCGGATCGCCATGGGTAGCGAAATACATGCCGAGGTTGCTGAGCGTCGCCGGATTGTTCGGCGCCAGCGCCAGCGCCTTCTGATGGGCGGCCAACGCTTCGCTCTCCCGCTGAGACTGCTCCAGCGCGATCGCCAGCAGGCTGACAGGCCGCCAGTCGCGCGGCTCCAGCGCCGCGGCGCGCTGCGCGGGGTCGATAGCGTAGAAGCCCTGGTTTTGGGCGATCCGATCGCGCGCGCTCTCCAGCAGCGCCTCGTAGTTGTTCGGCTGCATCACCAGCAGTTGGTCAGCGTTGACGCCGGCCTCTTCGTACTTCCCAAGCGCGCGCAGCGCCTTGGCCAGCTTCAGTCGCGCCTCGGGGTCGGTCTGGTCGGCGTCGATCTCGCGCGCCCAGAAGGCGGCGCGGGCGAGCGGATCGAGACGCTCGATCTCGGCGCGCTGCTCGGGCGTGGCCTTGGTCGGCGCAAGCGGCTTCGCGGGCGTGGCCGGTTGCTGCCCCGCCGGCGCGCTCGCGACCGGACCAGCCGGGGCGCTCGCCGCGAGGGCAGGGGCGCCCGCGAGGGCGAACACGGTGACGATCAGGGCGCGCTTGAGCAGCATCGACGGTCCTCGGCGGGAATCTTTGTCGGCTGAGGATCGCGGCGCTAGCGTCAAGGAAGCGTTAAGCATAATCCGCGCGCAGCAACCTTTTCGCCGGTGTCCGCATGACTGAGCCGATCGTCGCCGCGTCCGATGAAGTCGCCATCCCGATCCGCCTGGTGACGAGCGCCGAGGCCGAGACTGCACTCGCCGCGCTCGCCCCGCCGCTGCGCGCCCAGGCCAGCCTGGCGAAGTTCGCGGGCAAGGCTGGCGAGGTCGTCGTACTGACGTCCGAGGTCGGTCCGGTGCAGGTGATGGCCGGACTTGGCGATGGCGCCGCGGTGATGGCGCTGCGAGCCCTGCCGGCGAAACTACCCCCCGGACTTTTCGCCCTGACGCCGAGCGGCGGGATCGAGCTGGCCGACGTCGCCCTCGCCTTCGCGCTCGGGGCCTACCGTTTCGACCGCTATCGCAAGGGGGGGCGCGAGCCTGGCGCCAGATTGGTCGCGCCGGATGGCGCCGACCTGGCGGAACTGCATGCGGTGGCCCACGCCTGCGCGCTGGCCCGGGACATGGTCAACACGCCCGCCAACGACATGGGCCCGCGGCAGATGGAGACCATCGCCCGCGAGGTCGCCGAGTCGTTCGGCGCCCGCATATCGGTGGTGACCGGCGATCGGTTGCTGGAGGAGAACTATCCGGCGGTGCACGCGGTCGGCCGCGCGGCCACCGCCGAACGGGCGCCGCGGATGATCGAGCTCAGCTGGGGCGAAGCCGGCCGCCCGCTGGTCGCCCTGGTCGGCAAGGGCGTGGTGTTCGACACCGGCGGGCTCGACATCAAGCCGTCGGCGAGCATGCGGCAGATGAAGAAGGACATGGGCGGGGCGGCGCACGCGCTGGCGCTGGGCCGGATGGTGATGGCCGCCAAGCTGCCGGTGCGTCTGGCCGTGCTGCTGCCGGTGGTGGAAAACGCGATCGCCGGCGACGCGATGCGACCGGGCGACATTCTCGCCTCGCGCAAGGGCCCGACTATCGAGGTCGGCAACACCGACGCCGAGGGCCGGCTGATCCTGGCCGACGCATTGGCTCGGGCCGCCGAACTGGAGCCGGATCTGACGATCGACCTGGCCACCCTCACCGGCGCCGCCCGCGCTGCGCTCGGGCCCGAGCTGCCGCCATTCTACACCGACGACGACGACCTCGCGGCGGCGATCGCAGCCGCGGCCAAGGCGGCGTCGGACCCGGTCTGGCGCATGCCGCTGTGGGCCGGCTACGAGCCGGCGATCGAGAGCGACGTCGCCGACCTCAGAAACGACCCCGACGGCTGGGCCCAGGCGGGCTCGGTCACCGCGGCGCTGTTCCTGCGCCGGTTCGCGCCGAAAGGAGCGTGGGTCCACTTCGACATCTTCGCCTGGAACCCCCGCAACCGTCCCGGCTGGCCCGCCGGCGCCGAAGCTCAGGCGATCCGCGGCCTCTACGGGATGCTGAAACAGCGCTACGCGTAGTTGAACCACGGAAAACACGGAAATCACGGACGGGGCCGCGCCAGGTCTCGGCCATCTGACTTCCGTGTTTTCCGTGTTTTCCGTGGCCAATAAGCGCCTGGGCCGCCTCGTCCGGCCTATCGCGCGAAGATCATCGCCTCGTCGGCGAAGGCCTTGAACTCGAGCGCGTTGCCGGACGGGTCGGTCAGGAACATCGTCGACTGTTCGCCCGGGCCGCCGGCGAAGCGGGTCTGCGGCTCGATGATGAAGCGCGTCCCGGCCGCCTTCAGCCGCGCCGCCAGCGCGTTCCAGTCGTCCAACGCCAGGATCAGGCCGAAGTGGCGCACCGGCACGTCCTCGCCGTCGACGGCGTTGGTGGCCGCCGCCGCTTCCGAGGGCGCCAGGTGGGCGACGATCTGGTGGCCGTGGAAGTCGAAGTCGACCCAGTCGTCCGCCGACCGCCCCTCCGGGCAGCCGAGCAGGCCACCGTAGAACGCCCGGGCCTCGGCGAGGCTGTTCACGGGAAAGGCGAGGTGGAATCGGGGGCGGTCCATGGCCGCCCTCATAACCCCGCTCCGAGGAGACGCAATGCCGGTAGACTTCTCCGCCGGGGCAGGGCCATGTTCCCGCCGCGCAGTTTGCAGGAGAATCCGCCCATGGACGCCGTCACCCTCGATCCCGAAGGCTGGGCCGCCGTAGGCGAAGCGCTCCTGCCCGAGGCGATCAAGCTGCGGCGGGCGATCCACGCCGAGCCGGAGCTGGGGCTCGACCTGCCGAAGACCACGGCCAAGGTGAAGGCGGCGCTGGCCGGCCTGCCGCTGGAGATCCACGAGGGCCCGTCGACCAGCGGTGTCGTCGCCATCCTGCGCGGCCCGGCCAACGGCCGCACCGTGCTGCTGCGCGGCGACATGGACGCCCTGCCGCTGACCGAGGACACCGGCCTGCCGTTCTCCTCGCAGCACGAAGGGCGCGATGCACGCCTGCGGCCACGACACCCACGTCGCCATGCTGGCCGGCGCGGCCCGGGCGCTGTGCGAGCGGCGCGAGCGCCTGCCGGGCTCGGTGATGTTCATGTTCCAGCCGGGCGAGGAGGGCTGGCACGGCGCGCGGTTCATGCTCGAGGACGGGCTGATCGACCCGATGCCGGACGCCGCCTTCGCCCTGCACATCTCGCCCAACATGCCCAAGGGCGTGATCGCCAGCCGCGGCGGCCCGCTGCTGGCCTCGTCCGACAAGATCCGCATGAAGATCATGGGCAAGGGCGGCCACGCCTCGATGCCGCAGGACGCGGTCGACCCGATCCCGGTCGCCTGCGAGATCGTGATGGCGCTGCAGGCGTTCGTCACCCGCCGCCTCGCCGTCTCCGACCCGGCGGTGATCACCATCGCGCGGATGGAGGCCGGCACCACCGACAACATCATCCCCGAGGTCGCCCGGCTGTGGGGCACGATGCGGACGCTGTCGGAGCGCACCCGCGAGACCGGCCTCGAGGGCATCCGCCGCGTCGCCACCAACATCGCCCTGGCCCACGGCGCCGAGGCCGAGATCAACATCGACCGCGGCTTCCCGGTCACCGTCAACGACGGCAAGGTGGTCGACCTCGCCGAGATCACCGCGCGCCGCCTGTTCGGCGACGACGGCTGGATCCGCATGAGCCATCCGCTGATGGGCGCGGAGGACTTCTCCTACATCCTGCAGAAGACCACCGGCGCCATGGCCTTCCTCGGCGGCGCGCCCGAGGGCGGCGACTTCCGCACCTGCTGCGCCCTGCACTCCAACCGCATGGTGATCGACGAGAGCGTGATGGCCCGCGGCATCGCCATGCACTGCGCCATGGCCGAGGCGATGCTGGGCGACGGGCTGGAGCTCTGACCCGATCCCGCTCATCCCGGCGAAAGCCGGGACCCAGGCAAGACTAGATGCAGCGCGCAAACGGCAGGCTGCTGAGCCTTTCGACCGACTATTTCCTGGGTCCCGGCTTTCGCCGGGATGAGCGGGGAGGAGGGTATTGACGCTCAACCAAGCAGCGTCTAAACGCCCCGCGCCCTCGGCCGGACCGAGCGGCCGATTCACCCGACCGCCGAGTCCCTGTCGAAGGGCGGCCAGGTCCACCCGGCGGGGTGGAGAGGCGTATCCCATGGCCAATGTGACGGTGGTCGGCGCCCAGTGGGGCGACGAGGGCAAGGGCAAGCTGGTCGACTGGCTGTCGGCCAGCGCCGACGTGGTGGTGCGCTTCCAGGGCGGGCACAACGCCGGCCACACGCTGGTGGTCGGCAACCAGGTCTACAAGCTGAGCTTGCTGCCGTCGGGCGTGGTGCAGGGCAAGCTGTCGGTGATCGGCAACGGCGTCGTGGTCGACCCGTGGGCGCTGCTGGCCGAGATCGACCGGGTGCGCGGCCAGGGCATCGTCATCACGCCCGACGTGCTGGTGCTGGCCGACAACGCCGCGCTGATCCTGCCGCTGCACGGCGAGCTCGACATCGCCCGCGAGGCCGCGGCAGTGAACAAGATCGGCACCACCGGCCGCGGCATCGGTCCGGCCTACGAGGACAAGGTCGGCCGCCGGGCGATCCGGGTTGGCGACCTTGCCGACCGCGAAGCCCTGGAGGCCAAGATCGACCGCCTGCTCGCCCACCACGCGCCGCTCCGCCGCGGTCTCGGCCTGCCGGAGGCGAAACCCGAGGCGATCCTGGCGTCGCTCGAGGCGGTCGCGCCGAAGATCCTGCCCTACGCCAAGCCGGCCTGGAAACTGCTGAACGACGCGGTGAAGGCAGGCGAGCGGGTGCTGTTCGAAGGCGCGCAAGGGGCGCTGCTCGACGTCGACCACGGCACCTACCCATACGTGACCTCGTCCAACACCGTGGCCGGCCAGGCCGCCGCCGGCTCGGGGCTGGGGCCGAAGGGGCCGGGCTATGTGCTGGGCATCCTGAAGGCCTACACCACCCGGGTCGGCGAGGGGCCGTTCCCGACCGAGCTGTTCGACGCCGTCGGCAAGCGGCTCGGCGAGGTCGGCCAGGAAGTGGGCACGGTGACCGGCCGCTCGCGCCGCTGCGGCTGGTTCGACGCGGTGCTGGCCCGTCAGTCGGTCGCGATCAACGGCATCGACGGCATCGCGCTGACCAAGCTCGACGTACTGGATGGGTTCGAGACGCTGAAGATCTGCGTCGCCTACCAGTCGGGCGAGACCCGGCTCGACTACCTGCCGTCCGGTCTCAAGGCCCAGGGCGCGCTGACGCCGATCTACGAGGAAATCGAGGGCTGGAGCGGCAGCACCCGGGGCGCGCGCAGCTTCCGCGACCTGCCGGCCGAGGCGGTGAAGTACGTGCGGCGGATCGAGGAGCTGATCGGCGCGCCGGTCGCCCTCTTGGGCACGAGTCCAGAACGCGACGACATGATCGTCATGCGCGACCCGTTCCAGGATTAGGCGGGTTGTAACGGGGCCCCGCGCAGCCTTAGCGACCCCGCGTCAAGCCGGCGTTTACCATCATCGCGCCAGACTAGGTGATTAGCCGCCTCCAGGAGCCGCCTTGGTGTTGAGCGCAGACGCCAAGACCAACCAGCGCATCTTCGCGCTGATGCAGCGCGTCCTGATCGTCGACCCCCAGCCGGCGTCGAGCAAGCTGCTGTCCGGCATCCTGCGCGACATCTGCAGCTGTCAGATCTGGACCGCCCCCGACGCCCAGAAGGCGATGACGGTCGCCGCGGGCATCGAACCGCACGTGATCTTCGTCGACCATGGTCCCAGCCTCGACGGCGCCGCCTTCACCCGCGCGATCCGCCGCAGCGAGATGATGTGCCGCCGCTCGCCGGTGATCATGATCAGCGCCCAGGCCACCGCCGCGGCGATCATCGGCGCCCGCGACTCCGGCGTCCACGAGTTCCTGCGCAAGCCGTTCACGATCAAGGATCTGCTGCGCCGGCTGGAGGCGGTCTCGACCCGGCCGCGCGACTGGATCGAGGGCATCGGCTACGTCGGGCCGGACCGGCGGCGGTTCAACTCCGGCAACTACGCCGGCATGCTCAAGCGTCGCGTCGACCACGCGGAGACGCCCGACGAGGCCCGCTTCGTCCAGGCGCTGAAGATCCTGAAGGCCGCGCTCGCCGCCATGGACACCGACCCGCGCCAGGCGCTGCGCTCGATGGTCGCCCAGGCCGGCGACATCCTCGGCTCCTCGCGGGCCAGGGCCGATATCGAGCTGAGCGCCGCCGCCGTCACGTTCGGCCAGCGGCTCGAACTGGTAAACCCCGCCGCGCTGCCCCAGGCCGATATCCAGGCCCTGGCCGCCCCCCTGCTGGCCTACCTGCCAGCCGACGCCGAGCAGAGCCGGCCGGCCGCCTGAGCATGGCGCTCGAGGATCTCAGCCAGGCCTTGCCGTCCTACGCCGCCGACATCGCGGCGAACCTGAAGGCGCTGTCCGGAGAGACGCTGCTGACGCCGCAGCAGACCTGGGGCTGTTTCGTCGCCGCCGCCCACGCCGTCGCGACGCCGCTGGTGGTGAAGGCGATCGAGGCGGCGGCGGCGCAGGCCGGCCTCGCGTCGGACGCCAAGACGGCGGCCAAGGGCGCGGCGGCGATCATGGCGCAGAACAACATCTACTTCCGCGCCATCGGCCTGCTGAAGAACCCCGACTACCGCGCCCTGCGCTCGCGGTTGCGCATGAGCCTGGTGTTCAAGCCCGGCGTCGCCCAAGGACGACTTCGACCTCTGGTGCGTCGCCGTCTCGGCCATCCATGGCTGCCCCGACTGTCTCGACGCCCATGAAAGCGCGCTGCGGGGCCGCGGCGTGTCGGCCGAGGCGGTCCAGACCGCGTTGCGGATCGCCGCGGTGGTGCACGCCGCCAGCCGCGTGCTGGCGGGCGAGGCGGCGGCAACCCTCTGAGATCGGGGGAAGCGCCGGACTATGGCGCGGGCTTGCCCGTCTCCACGTACCGCTTCAGCCGGCCGATCTGCTCGGTCAGCACGCCGTCGACACCCGGCGCCAGCTTGTCGAAGCCGCCGGGGTAATAGCCACCGGCGAAGTAGGTCTGGGTGAGGGTGGTGTGGCCGTCCTTCTCCGCCAGGCTCCAGACCAGATGCCCGGCCGCGCCGCTGTACATCAACGGACCCAGCGCGCCGTCGAGGATCGCGGTCTTGCCGGGCGCGGCGAAGATCACTGTCATGTGCCGCACGCCGCCGCCGCCCGGCAGCGCCTCGCACAGACACCCGCCGGGCCTCAGCTCCAGGCTGAAGTTCTTCGCATCGCCCGACCAGCTGTGCTTGGCGCTCCACCACTGGCCGAAGTCGCCCAGGGCCGCCCAGACCTTGGCCGCCGGCGCCGCGATCTCTGCGGTCTGCTTCACCTGGAACCCGCCCGCGTTGGCGTCGACCACCTCGGCCTGCGCGGCGCCGGCCCAGGCCAGGCCGGTCAGGGCCAGCCCCGACGCCAAAGCCGCCCATCCGCGCATGTCCGCCCCTCCCAGTTGAACGATCATTCAAGCGCAGCGCGGGCGGTCGATCAAGCCTGTTCGAAGTGGAGTGGCGCGCCCCAGAAGCGCTCGACCAGGCCATTCTGGGGGCCGGGGGCGCCGGTGGTGAGGAAGCGGCGCGCGCCGGCGCCGCCAACGGCATATTCGGGGTGGCGGGCGAGGTAGCGCCGGATCGCGTCCGCCGTGGCGTCGGGCTGATGGATCAGCGGCGTGCCGGGCGGCAGCGCGGCGCGGAACAGGTCGGCGATGATCTCGTAGTGGGTGCAGCCCAGGATCGCCCGGTCGGGCGGGCGGCCGATGCGGCGGGTCAGCGCCGCGACGTGGGCCTCGACCACCGGCCGGATCGCCGCAGCGTCCTCCCCGGCCTCGATCTGGCGCGCCAGCGTCGGGCATGGCTCGGAGAACACCGCCACGGCGTCGCTGCGCTTGGCGATCTCGATCTCATAGACCCGGCTCGCGGCCGTCGCAGGGGTGGAGAAGATGCCGAGGATGTCGAGCTTTTCGATCTTGTCCTCGCGCAGCTCCAGCTCTTCGTTCCAGGGCCGCCCGGTCGCGGCCTCGATGGTCGGTACGATCAGGCCGAGGAGGTTCACCGGGCGGCCGACGCGCGCCCGGTAACCCGGAAGCCAGGTCTGCTGCAGGCGCCGCAGCGCCACCGCCGCGGCGGTGTTGCAGGCCAGGACGATGAGGTCGCAGCCCTGGTCGAACAGCCGCTCGCAGCCGGCGCGGGTCAGCTCGACGATCTCCTCGCCGGGGCGACCGCCATAGGGCGTGTTGGCCTGGTCGGCCAGATAGACGATGTCCGCGTCCGGCAGCGCGCGGACCAGCGCGTGCAGCACCGTCAGCCCGCCGATCCCCGAATCGAATACGCCGATCGCCATTGGCCGCCGTTTAGTCGGCTGTCCGGCCGCCGTCCATGCGTGACACCCCTCGCTCTTACCCGCGAAAGCGGGGACCCAGGCCTTTTGGAAGCGCCGGCTCTTCAGGACGAAACGCCTGGACCCCCGCTTTCGCGGGGAGAGCGGTTGGGGGTTCGCTAAGCCGCGTCCAGATGCCGTTCGTGCGCCGCGGCCCGCATCGCCTTCTGCAGCTTCTCGAACGCCCGCACCTCGATCTGGCGCACCCGCTCGCGGCTGACGCCGTACTGGGCGGCGAGCTCCTCCAGCGTGGTCGGGTCGTCCTTCAGCCGGCGCTCGGTCAGGATGTGCCGCTCGCGGTCGGTCAGCTCCGTCATGGCCTCTTCGAGCAGGCTCATGCGGATCGACTTTTCCTCGCTCTCGGCCAGCTGGGTCTCCTGGCTGACGGCGTCCTTGTCCTCCAGCCAGTCCTGCCACTCGTTCTCGCAGTCGGCGCGCAGCGGCGCGTTCAGCGAGGCGTCCGGGCCGGAGAGCCGGCGGTTCATCGAGATCACTTCCTCGTCGAGCACGCCCAGCTTGGTGGCGATCTGGCGCACCTGGTCGGGGTGCAGGTCGCCTTCCTCCAGCGCCGAGATCTCGCTCTTGGCCTTGCGCAGGTTGAAGAACAGCTTCTTCTGCGCCGCCGTGGTGCCCATCTTCACCAGCGACCACGAGCGCAGGATGTATTCCTGGATCGAGGCCCTGATCCACCACATGGCGTAGGTGGCCAGCCGGAAGCCCTTGTCCGGCTCGAACTTCTTGACCGCCTGCATCAGGCCGACGTTGCCTTCGGAGATCACTTCCTCGATCGGCAGGCCGTAGCCGCGGTAGCCCATGGCGATCTTGGCCACCAGGCGCAGGTGGCTGTTGACCAGCTGGCGCGCGGAATCGAAGTCCTGATGCTCGCGCCAGCGCTTGGCGAGCATGAACTCCTCTTCCTTCCCCAGCATGGGGAACTTGCGGATCTCTGACAGGTATCGCGACAGGCCGCCTTCCGGCGACATGACAGCGAGGGACGCGGTAGCCATATTTGAATTATATCCCCAAGGAGCGCTGCCCGCACGGCCTCGTGCGGAACCCACCCCGACAACTGATTAGATAGGTGTTCGGCGCCCGTTTTTTAAGACGACCGACGTGTGAAGGTTTCTACATGTGGCGCCAGCAGGGCTAATGGGCCGTAAGCTTGGCCGCACCAGCGCAGCGGGCGCTACACAGCCAGATACGTCCGAACCGGGGGTTGGGTTACAGCCGTTCGAGCGCCGTTTGCAGCCGCGCCATGTCGGCCGGCAGGTCGCTCTCGAACCGCAGCCGCTCGCCGGTGATCGGGTGGACGAAGCCCAGCACCGCGGCGTGCAGCGCCTGGCGGGCCAGGCCGGCTTCGGCGATCGCCGCCTTCACCGCCGGGGCCGGGGCGCCGGCGCCGTAGAGCGGATCGCCGAGGCACGGCGCGCCGATGTGGGCGAGGTGGACGCGGATCTGGTGGGTGCGGCCGGTCTCCAGGCGGCAGGCGACGCGGGCGGCCAGCGGCCGGGCGGCCGGGCCATAGCGGCGCTGCACCTGGTAGTGGGTCACCGCCTCGCGGCCCCCGCTGCGGACGACGGCCATCTTCTTGCGGTCGCGGGGCGAGCGGCCGATGCGGGTCGCGACCACGCCCGCCGCCTGCTTCGGCGCGCCGCGGGTCAGCGCGAGGTAGACCCGCTCGATGTCGTGCCGCTCGAACAGCGCGGCCAGGCCCCGGTGCGCCGCGTCGGTCTTGGCCGCGACCATCACGCCGGAGGTGTCCTTGTCGAGCCGGTGCACGATGCCCGGCCGGGCGACGCCGCCGATGCCCGAGAGGCTGGCGCCGCAGTGGGCGAGCAGGGCGTTGACCAGCGTGCCGGTCTCGCTGCCGGGCGCCGGATGGGCGGCCATGCCGGCGGGCTTGTCGACGACGATCAGATGCTCGTCCTCGAAAAGGACCGTCAGCGGGATCGCCTCGGGCAGCGGCTCGGCCGGCGTGGGGGGCGGGATCTCGATCAGATAGCGGCCGGGCATGGCTCTGGCCGAGGCGTCGGTCTGGCGCTCGCCCGTCGCGGCCTACCGCGCCCTCCGCCATCAGCGCCTGGATGCGGGCCCGGGAGAGGTCCGGCGCGGCGTCGGCCAGCGCCCGGTCGAGCCGGCCGCTGACGTCCTCGCCCAGCTGGACTTCGCGGATGTCGGCGGCGAGGTCGTCGTCCCCGGGCTCGTGGTCGGTCTCAGCGGCGATCAAGCGCCAGCCTCAGGCCGAAGCCCACGAAGACGACGCCGGTCACCCGGTCGAGCCAGCGCACGACCCCCTGCCGCTGCAGCCAGCGCTTCAGCGGGTTCGTCGCGCCGATCAGCAGCGCGAACCAGAGCGCGCCCAGCAGCCCGTGGATCGCGGCCAGCAGGAAGATGAACGGGCCGGCGGCCACATGCGCCGGGACGAACTGGGGGAGGAAGGAGACGTAGAAGACGCCGATCTTGGGGTTCAGCAGGTTGTTGAGGAAGCCGCGCGCCAGCCAGTTTCCGCGCGGGGCGTTCGCCCCCTCGAGGTCGAACTGTGCTCGTGGCCGCAGGATCAGCCTGATCCCCAGCCAGGCGAGATAGGCCGCGCCGGCCCACTTCAGCACCGCGTAGGCGAAACTCGAGGCCGCCAGCAGCACGCCCAGGCCCAGCGCCACCGCCGCGCCCCAGGCCAGGCAGCCGAGGATGATCCCCAGCGCCGCCAGCGCGGCCGTTCGGGGTCCTTCGACGGCTGCCGTGCGCAGCACCATCGCCGTATCCAGGCCCGGCGTGACGGTGATCAGCACCGCGGCCGCCAGGTAGGCGATCAGGGCGGTCTCCAGGCTCACGGCCGCTCCACGAGCCTGCCGTCCTCGACCACGCGGTAGAAGCACGAGCGGAAGCCGACGTGGCAGACCCCGCCGTCGCCCTGCGGCAGCACCTTCACCAGCACCGCGTCCTGGTCGCAGTCGATCCGCAGCTCGACGACCTTCTGGACCTGGCCGCTGGTCTCGCCCTTGTGCCAGAGTTCCTGGCGCGCGCGGCTGAAGAACCAGACCTCGCCGCTGTCGAGCGTGCGCTTCAGCGCCTCGGCGTTCATCCAGCCCAGCATCAGCACCTCGCCGGTCTGGGCGTGCTGCAGCATCGCGGCGATCAGGCCGTCGGCGTTGAAGGTTGGCGTCAGCGCCGCGCCGCGCTCGAGGGCGTGGGCGTCGAGCGCGGTGGGGAAGAGGGTCTCGGTCATGCTGCGATATGGCGACCCTCGTCCCCCGGTCATGGCCGGGCGAAGTCGCGGCCACCCGAAGCGCAGACCGCGCCGATGGGGGATGCCGCAGCTCGGCCAGTCTCCGTTCGTGTGCATGGGCCTCCGGCCCGACGTGACGCTTCCCCAGCTGCGGGGAGAAGTCGCGCTTAGCGCCGGTTGCAGAAGTCCAGGAAGCGCTTCTGCAGGTCCTTGTCGGTCTGGAAGACGCCGGAGAACTGGGTGGTGATGGTCGAGACGTGGCGGTGGTGCACGCCGCGCGTGGTCATGCACTGGTGCTCGGCGTCGATCAGCACCGCCACGCCGGCGGGCTTCAGGCTGTCGGTGATGGCGTCGGCGATCTGCTGGGTCAGGGTCTCCTGGGTCTGCAGGCGGCGCGAGAAGATCTCGACCACCCGCGCCAGCTTGGAGATGCCGACCACCTTGTTGGTCGGCATGTAGGCCACGTAGGCCTTGCCCAGGAACGGCGCCATGTGGTGCTCGCAGTGGCTCTCCACCTCGATGTCGCGCAGCATGACGATGTCGTCGTAGCCCTGCACGTCCTCGAAGGTGCGGTTCAGCTCCTTGGCCGGATCGGCGTCGTAGCCGCTGAACCATTCGCCGTAGGCGTCGACCACGCGCTCGGGGGTGTCGATCACGCCTTCGCGGCGGGGATCGTCCCCGGCCCAGGCGATCAGGGTGCGCACAGCGTCCATCGCCTGCTCCCGGGTGGGGCTGGACGCAGGCTGCAAGGTCGATAACGGCGTCGCCGATCAAGGCTCGGTCGCGAGACAGGGCGTCCATGCTGGGAATTGAGAGTCTTTCCAGGGCTGAGTTGCGCCGGGACGAAGGCCCCGGAAATGACGCGTGCCACCCTTTCACGGCAGTCTCTGAACGGGCTCCTTACGGCCGGTGGTTTCAGAGGCGTCGCGACTGTATATGGGCCGACCGCCTTTCGGGCAACCGTAACCAAGCGTCAGACCATGCCACTTCGTCTTTACGACACCCTTGACGCGCAGAAGCGGCGTTTGTTCCCGTCGATCCGGAGCGGGTGACGATGTATGTCTGCGGCCCGACGGTCTACAACTACGCCCACATCGGCAACGCCCGGCCGGTGGTGGTGTTCGACCTGCTGTTCCGGCTGCTGCGCCGCATCTACGGCGAGGACCACGTGCTCTACGCCGCCAACGTCACCGACGTGGACGACAAGATCAACCAGAAGGCCGCCGACGAGGGCGTGCCGATCGACGTGATCACCCGCCGCTACCTCGACGCCTACCACGCCGACATGTCGGTGCTGGGCGCGCTTGCCGCCCGACCTTCGAGCCGCGCGCCACCCAGACCATGGACGCGATCATCGCCATGATCGGCCGGCTGGTCCGCAACAACGCCGCCTACGCGGCCGAGGGCCACGTGCTGTTCAACACCGAGGCCTACTCCGACTACGGCAAGCTCTCCGGCCGGCCGATGGACGAGATGATCGCCGGCGCCCGGGTCGACGTCGCCCCCTACAAGCAGAACCCGGCCGACTTCGTGCTCTGGAAGCCCTCCAAGCCGGGCGAGCCGGAGTGGCCGAGCCCGTTCGGGCCGGGCCGGCCCGGCTGGCACATCGAGTGCTCGGCGATGATCGAACAGACGCTTGGCCTGCCGATCGACATCCACGGCGGCGGCAACGACCTGATCTTCCCGCACCACGAGAACGAGATGGCGCAGGGGCTGTGCGCCGACCACGCCGACGCCTACGCCAACTACTGGCTGCACAACGGCTTCCTGAACTTCGGCGACGAGAAGATGTCGAAGAGCCTGGGCAATGTCGTGCTGGTGCACGACCTGGTGACCCGCGTGCCGGGCGAGGCGATGCGCTGGGCGCTGCTGCCGCGCACTATCGCCAGCCGCTGGCCTGGACCGACGAGCTGATCGTCCAGGCGACGCCGGTCGCTCGACCGGCTCTACGGCGCGCTGCGCCGGACCGCCGACGTGCGAGGCCGACCGCACGTCGGCGCCGAGCGCGGCGTTCCTCGAGGCGCTGGAGGACGACCTCAACACGCCCCGGGCGTTCGCCGAGCTGCATCGCGCTGGCCGGCCAGCTGGAGACCACGACGCGGCGGCCGAGCGGGCGGCGATCAAGGGCGAGCTGCTGGCCGCGGCCCACCTGATCGGCTTCCTCAGGCCGACCCGGAGGCCTGGTTCCAGGGCGGCGCGACCCGGCGCTGAAGGCCCGGATCGAGGACCTGATCGCCGAGCGCATCACCGCCCGGGACGCCAAGGACTGGGCCAGCGCCGACCGCATCCGCGCCGAACTGACCGCGCTCAACGTCGAGGTGATGGACAGCGCCGACGGGCGCGACCTGGCGGATCAGGGAGAAGCGCGTGATGGCGCTGCCCATTCGAAGATCGAGCACCGGATCGGGGTGCAGACGCCGGCGCCGGTGATCTGGGCGATGATCTCGCGACATCGACGGCTGGCGGCCTGGAACCCGCTCTACCCGAAGGCCGCAGGGCGAGTCGGGTTCGGCGCGGAGCTGGAGCTCGAGCTGGCGCTGCCCGGCGAGGCGCCGCGCGATCGATCAAGCCGAAGATCGTCGACTGGACGCCCAACGAGCAGATCATCTGGCGACCTCAGCATGCTCGGCGGCCTGATCCGCACGATCCGCTACATCGAGATCGAGACCCTGCGAGAACGGCAACTGCATCTTCTCCAACGGCGAGATCTTCGAGGGCCCGCTGCTGGGCCTGATCGGCAAGAAGACTGCGCAAGGCGATCAAGGCCGGCTTCACGGCGTTGGGCGAGACGGTGCGCGACCGGGCCGAGGCGGCCTGGAAGCGCAGGCGCCCGCCACCACTTAAGCGCCTGATGATCGACGAGCTCTATTCGGCGAAGATCCTCAAGGCCGCGGCCAACATGCCGCGCGCCGGGCGCCTGGCACACCCCGACGCCAGCGTCGAGAAGGTCTCCAAGCTGTGCGGCAGCCGGGTCACCGTCGACGTCGTGCTCAAGGACGGCCGGATCGCCGACTACGCCCAGGACGTGAAGGCCTGCGCGCTGGGCCAGGCGGCCGCGGCGATCCTGGGCGAGCACGCGATCGGCGCCAGCGTTGAGGAAATCGAAAGGGCCCGCGATGCACTGCGTGCTATGTTGAAGGAGGGCGCACCCGCGCCCGAAGGACGATTTGCGGATCTGGCCATGCTGGCGCCCGTGAAAGACTACCCGCCGCGCCACGCCTCGACGATGCTTGCGTTCGAGGCGACGGCGGAGGCGTGCCGCATCGCCCTGGCCAAGACCAAAGCAGCCACTGGCGGGCGAACTAGCCGCGCCGGCGCGGCTTGATCGGCGCTTGCGGGCGGCGCCATAAGCCGCCCCATCGCTGATCCGCAACTCCACGCCGGCATGAACCTCTACGAACGCAGCGTCGGCCTCGCGCACCGCGCCTACAAGCTGACGCTCTCGCCCTGGATCGGGCGTTCGTGCCGCTTCCTGCCGACCTGTTCGGACTATGCGGCCGAGGCCCTGATCCTGCATGGGCCCCTCCGCGGCGGCGCGCTCGCCGCCCGGCGCCTGTGCCGATGCCAACCCTTCGGCGGCTCCGGGTTCGACCCGGTCCCGCCGCGCCCCGGCCCAAAGAACAAGGGCGCGGGTTCAAGTGTGAGACATGATCGACCTTAAATTCCCCGACGGCTCCAGCCGAAGTTTCGAGGACGGCGCGACGGGCCGGGCCGTCGCCGCCTCGATCTCCCCCTCGCTGGAGAAGAAAGCCCTGCTGGTCAAGCTCGACGGCCAGCTGCTCGACCTCGACCGCCCGCTGCCGCACGGCGGGGCGATCGAGATCGTCACGCGCGAGGCGCCCGAGGCCCTCGACACCATCCGCCACGACACCGCCCACGTGCTGGCCGAGGCGGTGCAGGAGCTGTTCCCCGGCACGCAGGTGACCATCGGCCCCAACGTCGAGGACGGCTTCTACTACGACTTCGCCCGCAACGAGCCGTTCTCGCTGGACGACCTGCCGGCGATCGAGCAGCGCATGCGCGAGATCGTCGACCGCGACGAGAAGATCAGCCGCGAGGTGTGGGACCGCGCGCGAAGCGATCAAGCACTTCAAGGACATCGGCGAGGCCTACAAGGCCGAGATCATCGAGGGCATCCCCGGCGACGAGCCGATCACGGTCTATCGCCAGGGGGCCTGGAAGGACCTCTGCCGCGGCCCGCACCTGCCCTCGACGAAGCACATCGGCAAGGCGTTCAAGCTGACCAAGCTCGCCGGCGCCTACTGGCGCGGCGACCAGAAGAACGCCCAGCTGCAGCGCATCTACGGCACCGCCTGGGCCAGCGAGGCCGACCTCGAGGCCTACCTCAAGCGCCTCGAGGAGGCCGAGAAGCGCGACCACCGCAAGCTCGGCGCGGCGATGGACCTCTTCCACATCCAGGAAGAGGGCAAGGGCATGGTGTTCTGGCACCCCAAGGGCTGGACGCTCTACCGCACCCTGGTCGACTACATGCGCCGCCGCTGGAGGCCGAGGCCGGCTATGACGAGGTGAAGACGCCGCAGATCCTCGACCGCTCGCTCTGGGAGCGCTCCGGGCACTGGGAGAAGTTCCACTCCGACATGTTCGTCTGCGAGACCGACGAGGGCGAGACGCTGGCGGTCAAGCCGATGAACTGCCCCGGCCACATCCAGATCTTCAACCACGGCCAGCGCAGCTACCGCGAGCTGCCGCTGCGCATGGCCGAGTTCGAGGGCCTGCACCGCTACGAGGGCTCCGGCGGCCTGCACGGCCTGCTGCGCGTGCGCGGGCTGGCCCAGGACGACGGCCACATCTTCTGCCGCGAGGACCAGGTCGAGAGCGAGACGCGGGACTTCCTCGCTCTGCTCAACCGCGTCTACGCCGACCTCGGCGTCGAGCTGCACTCGGTGAAGCTGGCGCTGCGCCCGGAGCTGCGCGCCGGCACCGACGAGATGTGGGACATGACCGAGGCGATGCTGGAGCGCGCGGCCCGCGCGGTCGGGCTCGAGTTCGAGATCCTGCCGGGCGAGGGCGGCTTCTATGCGCCGAAGCTGGAGTTCCACCTGAAGGACGCCATCGGCCGCACCTGGCAGTGCGGCACGCTGCAGCTCGACATGGTGATGCCCGAGCGGCTCGACGCCACCTACATCGGCGAGGACGGCGCCAAGCACCGGCCGGTGATGCTGCACCGGGCGATCTTCGGCTCGATCGAGCGGTTCCTGGGCGTGCTGATCGAGCACTACGCCGGCGCCTTCCCGCTCTGGCTGGCGCCGGTGCAGGCGGTGGTGGCGACGATCACCTCCGAAGCCGACGACTATGCAGCGAAGGCCGCGGCGGCGTTCCGAAAGGCGGGCCTGCAAGGTCGAGACCGACCTGCGCAACGAGAAGGTCGGCTACAAGGTGCGCGAGCACTCCCTGGCCAAGGTCCCGGTGATCGCCGTGGTCGGCCGCCGCGAAGCCGAGGAGGGCAAGGTCGCGCTGCGCCGGCTCGGCTCGCAGGAGCAGACCGTGGTGACGCTGGAGGAGGCGGTGCGCGATGCTGGCCGAGGAAGCGACGCCGCCGGATCTGCGTTGACACCCTCCCTCCCCCTCGTGGGGAGGGACAGACCGCGCAGCGGTCAGGGTGGGGGTGTCTGGAGCCGCACGGTGCTGTACGCCGGTCGGTTGCGCGGCGTCAGACAGCCCCACCCGTCCGCCGCTGCGCGGCGTCCACCCTCCCCGCGAGGGGGAGGGGAGTCACTCGCTCTCTTCCGGCCGCACCGCCACCACCACCCCTTCGGCGATGCGCACCTCCGGCACGGCTTCCTTCGTGAACGGCAACCACCAGGTCGGGCCGCTTGGCGGGGCGATCTCCAGCAGGTCGCCAGCGCCGAAGTTCTGCACGCTCTTGATGTGGCCGAGCTCGGCGCCGGCTGGATCCACGGCGCGCAGGCCGATCAGGTCGGCGAGGTAGAACTCGTCCTCGTCGGGCGGCGGCAGGGCCTCGCGCGGGACGTAGAGCTGCAGGCCGCGCAGAGCCTCGGCTTCCTCGCGGGTGGCGATTTCCTTGGCGCGGCCGATCAGGGCGCCCTTCTGCGAGCGGCCGGCGGTCAGCGTAAGGCCGGGAGTCCCGTCCTCGCGCACCAGGTCGCGATACGTCAGCAGCGCAGCCGGATCATCGGTGTAGGCCGTGATCCGCACCTCGCCCTTGACGCCGAACGCCCCGGCGACGCGGCCGATCAGGATCAGGCGCTGCCTGTCGCCGCCACCCCTCACCTCACCTCTCCCCAACCTGCGGTCGGGGAGAGGGATACTGAGAGGTCGGCGTGCGGCAACGCCATCAGCTCGCTCACAGCGTCAGCCTCCGCTCCATCAGCGTCCTCGCCCTATCAGTATCCCTCTCCCGCGAAGTGGGAGAGGTGGGGTGAGGGCTGTGTGGGCCAGGCTCAGCCTTCGCTGGCTTCGTCCTGCGCGCCATCGGCGCCTTCCTCGGCCACCTCGGCGGCGGCTTCGACCTCGGCCGGAGTTCTCGTCGGCGGCGGCTTCGGCCGGCGCCTCGTCAGCGGCGGCGGCCACGGTGTCCTCGGCGGCTTCGGCGGCGGCTTCCTGGACGGCTCCTCGGCCGGCGCGGCTTCGCGGTTCCGGCGCGGCGGCGGCCTGGCGGCGGCGCGCTCGGCGCGGGATTCGGCGCCGTTCCTTGGCCTTGGCGTGCGGCACGGCCTTCTTCGGGTTGTTGGACGGGCGCCCACTTGGCCAGGCCCTCGGTGGAGAGGAACCGCGCGACGCGGTCGGTCGGCTGCGCGCCCTTGCTCAGCCACTCTGTGATCCGCTCGCTCTTCAGGGTGATCCGCTTCGGGTCGTCGTGCTTCAAGAGCGGGTTGTAGGCGCCCACCTTCTCGATGAAGCGGCCGTCGCGGGGCGAATGGCTGTCGGCGACGACGATCGAATAGTAGGGGCGCTTCTTGGCGCCGCCGCGGGCGAGGCGAATCTTCAGCATTAGCTCTTGGTCTCTCAGGGTTTCTTGAACGGGTTGAACGGTGCGCCGCCGAGGCCCGGCAGCGTGGGTTTCGGGGCGGCGCCGAAGCCGGGAAGGCCAGGCAGTCCGCCCGATTGGGGCGCGCCGCCGCCAAGGCCAGGCGGCAGGGATTGCTGCGGCTCGGGCATCCGCCCGCCGCCCATGGTCTTCAGCCGGTCCATGCCGCCGCCGCCCATCATGCCGGCCAGGCGGGCCATGTTCTTCCCGCCGTCCTTGGCCATGAACTTGAACGCGTCCTGCATCTGCCGGTGCTGCTTCAGCAGCCGGTTGACCTCGGCCACCTCGACCCCGGCGCCGGCGGCGATGCGGCGCTTGCGCGAGGCCTGCAGGATGTCGGGCTTCTTGCGCTCGGTCTTGGTCATCGAGCCGATGATCGCCCGCTGGCGCTTGACCTGCCTGTCGCTGATGCCCGCCTCGGCGATCTGCTTCTTGATCTTCTGCACGCCGGGCAGCAGGCCCAGCACGCCCTCCATGCCGCCCATCCGCTCCATCTGCGCCAGCTGGTCGGAGAGGTCGTCGAGGTCGAACTTGCCCTTGGCCAGCTTCTTGGCCATCGCCTCGGCCTTGGCGACGTCGAGCTCGGCGGCAGCCTTCTCGACCAGCGCCACCACGTCGCCCTGGCCCAGGATCCGGCCGGCGACGCGGCGGGCGTCGAACACGTCCAGCGCCTCGATCCGCTCGCCGGTCGCCGAGGAACTTGATCGGCAGGCCGGTGACCGCGCGCATCGACAGCGCCGCGCCGCCGCGGGCGTCGCCGTCGGCGCGGGTCAGCACCAGGCCGGTCAGCGGCAGCCGCTCGTGGAACGCCTTGGCGGTGCGCACCGCGTCCTGGCCGGTCAGGCTGTCGGCGACCAGCAGGGTCTCGGCGGGCTGGGCGATGCGGGCGATCTCGGCCGCCTCGCTCATCATGCCTTCGTCGAGCGTTGTGCGCCCGGCGGTGTCGAGGAACAGCACGTCGTAGCCGCCGAGCCGGGCGGCCGAGAGCGCGCGGCGGGCGATGTCGGGCGCGGCCTGGCCGGCGACGATCGGCAGGCTCTCGACCTCGGCCTGCTTGGCCAGGATCGCCAGCTGCTCCATCGCCGCCGGGCGGCGGGTGTCGAGCGAGGCGACCAGCACCTTCTTGCGCTCGGTCTTGGCCAGCCGCAGCGCCAGCTTGCCGGTCATGGTGGTCTTGCCCGAGCCCTGCAGCCCGGCCATCAGGATCACCGTCGGCGGGTTGAGCGACAGGTGCAGCCCCTCGGGCTCCTCGCCGCCCAGCATGTCGATCAGGCCGTCGTAAACGATCTTGACCACTTGGTCGGCCGGCCGGATCGAGCGGATCACCGCTTCGCCGGCCGCTTCCACCTTGGCCTTGGCGATGAAGTCGCGCACCACAGGCAGGGCGACGTCGGCCTCCAGCAGCGCGACGCGCACCTCGCGCAGCGCCTCGTCGACGTCCTTCTCGGTGAGGACGCCGCGACCGGAGAGCCGGTCGAATACGGTGGAAAGCCGCTCTGTCAGTCCGTCGAACAAATCACCGCTCCATAAGCCCAAACGCCAACCGCCCCCGTGCGCGATCACGCGGACTGGGGTCCTCGCCGCCCTCGTCCCGCATGGCGAGCCATATGGGGGTCGTGGCGGTTGAGGCGTAGCTGGCGCTGCGCCGGAAGGGCGCGCTTATGCGCTCAATGGAGGGCGGGGTCAAGGAAAGGGCGGTCGGTGTCCCACTTCGAAGTCTTGCCCAAGCCATGGAACCCGAGCGCGCGCTTCCCGCTCCGCCGTCTCGGCGGAATCGTACACCCCACAATAAGGGCCCGGAACGCCAGCAATATCCGGAAGACCATTCCAGACCTGTTGATAGCTGTAGAGGTCATCTGCGCGCCGGACGATGTGGACGCACTGAGTCCCGTCATCGCTCTCGATCCTCTTGACCAGCTGGTCGGTCATGCGGGGTTCCCGTCACAGCGCTCAGACTTAGCCGTCGATCGCTTGGATGGCAGTCTTTTCCGAGGTCAGGTCCTGGTCAAGGACGGCGCGAAGCGCCGCCGCTCCGCGGCCTTCGATCCTTGACCAGGACCTGACCTCGGAACCATGCTCCGCCAAGCGAACGATGGCGCAGTGTCGTTCGATGTCAGCCACATCAGGGCAAGCGATGACGACCATCATCTACCACGCCGAAGCCCGCCGCTCGGAGCGGATCGCCTGGCTGCTGGAGGAGCTCGACCGGCCCTATGAGCTGGTGTTCAAGCCGGGCGACGTGGTCGGATCGTTCGATCCGCTGCGCGCCACCGGCCACCCGTTCCCGATGGCGCCGGTGGTGCAGGACGGCGAGGATCTGATGATCGAGAGCGCCGCGATCCTGGAGACGCTGATGAACCGCCACGGCGACGGCGGCCTGCGCCCCCCGATCGGCTCGAAGGAGCACCCGCGCTATCTCGAATGGCTGCACTTCGCCGAGAGCACCGCCTGGCCGCGGATCCAGCAGGAGTTCATCAACCGCGCGCTGCCGCCGGCCAAGACGCCGGAGGCCGAGGCGCGCCGCTTCGGCGGCTCCGACCGGGTGCTGAAGTACTACGACTGGACGCTGGGCCAGCGGCCGTATCTCGCCGGCGACGCGTTCACCGCCGCCGACATCCAGAACCACTTCATCATCCGCCTGGGCCTCAGCGCCGCCGCGAACCGCCGCGGCGTCCCCTCCCAGCTGCTGCAGCCCGACGCCGAGGCCTTCGCGCCCTATCCGGCGGTGGCCGACTACATGCGGCGCCTGGGCGAGCGCCCGGCGTTCCAGCGCATGATGAAGGTCACCATGCCGCAAGGCTGGCCGGCGATCTGAGGATCATCAGAAACCACAACAATTTCAAACGTGCGGTCATGGCCGGGCGCCAGTCCCGGCCACCCAAGCACGCGGTAAGCGCCGTGGCCGCGCCTGGCGCGGCCATCCCTGGGCCTGGGTCCATGGGTCGCCGGGACTTACGCCCGGCGATGACCGCAAGATTGGGGGATGGTTGGGTCGCGCCATGCGTATGATCGCACATTGTCGCTTGGCGGCGGGAGGATTGGGCAATGCACACGATCGCCGCCGCCGGGGCCGGGTTCCTGATCGCCGTGCTCTGGTTCGACCTGATGTTCGACGTCCAGGCGCGGGGCGGCGGCCCGCTGGCGACGGACGCGGCGCTGGCCTCGATCTCGGCCTACTACCGGCGCGTGACCACCGAGGCGAGCCCGATGGGCCGGCTGGTCAGCCTGGTGATGCTGGCGACCGTGGCGGCGATCGTCGCCGGGATCGTCCGCGGCGAGGGCCCGCTCTGGGCCGGCGCTGTCTCGCTGGCGGCGGCGCTCATCGGCATGGGCCTCGCGCTCGCCCGCACCGTCCGCAACGCCGTCCGCCTCGGCGCCGCCGCCGACCCGCCCGAGCTTCGCACCACCCTGGCCCGCCGCATCCTCGCCGACCACCTGGTCTCGCTGGCGGCGATGACGGTCGTGCTGACGCTGCAGGTCGCGACCTAGGGCTAGCCGGCGGTCTGGTGCGGGGCGACGGGGACGTCGTCCTTGCCGAGCCGCCAGACCAGCCAGAACGTCAGCCCCGAGGCGGCCCCGACGGCCGTCCAGCCGGCCCACCCGGCGGCATGGGCGCCAAGGTCGCCCGGTTGCGACGGCTGCAGGGCGAGGGGGATGACGAAAGCGACGAGGCCGCCGCAGAGCATCGCCGACCACCATCGGATCAGCTTCAGCCGCCACGCGAGCCAGAGCAGCGGCCCGCCCAGGAGCAGCTCGGCGACGAACGCGAACGGGTAGAACAGCAGGACGGCGAAGAAGGCGCTCGAAGCCGGCTGGCCGAATTGCATCACCGCCGCGACGCCCAGCGCCACCGCCGCCGTCAGCGGCGCGGCGGCGGCGGCGAGCAACGTGGCCAGGGCCCTGTTCAAGGCTGGTGCGCGATCTGAGACCGGGAGTCAGCGGGCCGGCGAGGAGCGGCCGGAGCAAGGTCCTCGCGGCTCTCCTGCCGACGCGGAACGCCGACGCTCCGGGCGATCCCCAGCCTTTCCATCAGGCTGATCAGCCACCAGCCGGGGTCGCTCTGTCCGGGGTCGAGCCCAATCCTCGCCGAACTCTGGAAATGCGTGGTGATTGTTGTGCCAGCACTCTCCGTAGGTGAGCAGACCCAGACCGGGCAGGTTCGACGCTTGGACGCGGCGCCTTTAACGCGCCAGCGCCCCGGTCCGGGGTTGTGACAGAAGTAGGTGATGGTCCAGTGACCGGCGGTGCTGGCGATGATCCGCGCGGCCACGCCCCAGACGACCCAGGGCCGGCCGCCTGCGAGGTCAGAGAATCCCGGCCAGCGCTAGTTGGTGCCAGCGCCAGGTGCGCTCCATGAACCGGTACCAGGGATCGTCGGCCAGGTTCGGCTCTATGGTCAGGCCCGGCGGCCTTTCGAACTCGAACCGGTACGCCAGATTCCAGCAGCGATCCTGCGGCAGCGAGCGCCGGTGCGCGAAGAAGTCATGGCACTTCGCCTGACGCTGAGCCCAGTCACGCGTGTCGTGGATGCGGATGATGCCGAAAGGCCCGGACAGGCCGACCAGCACCCCGACGTAGATCAGCGCCCGCTCCACCGGCTTTGGGCAGGTGAAGGTGCGATGGATCATCATCCGGTGCATGCCGACGCTGTGGCCGACCAGCAGCGAGCCGTAGGTCAGCGCCAGGAAAAGTCCGAACGCGCTCCAGCTGAAGAGGAACGGCCCAAGGCCGAACGCGATGGCCAGCATGGCGCCGTTCCAGGCGGCTTTCGGCAAGTCGATGATGGGCCGGCCGCCGCATGCGTCGGCACTGGCGGCGTCGATGCGAAGCACCGGCTTCATCATGTGGGTTCGCCCTTGAGCGAGCCGCGCCGGGCGCGGCTCTCGCGCTTCAGCGGCTTCGAGACCGGGCAGACTTCCTGGACGAAGCCGTTGAGGGTGTTGACCAGGTTCTCGCGCACCAGGGCGTAATGGATGAACTGGCCGCGCTTCTCGCCGCGGATCAGGCCGGCGTTCTCCAGGATCGAGAGGTGTTTGGAGATGGCCGGCTTGGTCATCGCGAACCGCGCGGCGATCTCGCCGGCGGTGAGGTCGGTGGCCGAAAGGTAGGCCAGGATCTTGCGGCGCGGCAGCGAGGCCAGCGCCTCGAACACCTTTTCCATATCGGAGTCCTAATTCACTAATTAGCTAATTATCCAACTTTATTGTCATGTCAAGCGCCGACCTGAGGCGTCACTCGTAAGGGCTATCGTCGGCGAGCTTTGCGGCGCTAGGGTGACCGCCAGGGAAACGCTCACAGGGGGTAAGCATGCAGCTTCGGTGCAAACTGACGGCGGTGACGGCCGTTTCGACCATGGTGCTGGCCGCGGCGGGCGCGGCGATCGCGGCGACAGCGCCCGCTTCGGCGCCGGCCGCCGCGCCGGCGGCGACGGCCAAGCCGGCCCCGGCGGCCGCCAAACCGGCCGGGCCTAGCGACAAGGCTCAGATCGAGGCGCTGGAAAAGGGCTTCGCGGCGGCGTTCAACGCCAAGGACGCGGACAAGATCATGTCCTACTACGCCCGGCAGGGGTTGTTCGTGTTCGACGTCACGCCGCCGCGCCAGCACGTCGGCTGGGACGACTACAAGAAGGACTGGGATGGCTTCCTTGGCTCGATCAAGGGTCCGGTCACGTTCGACGTCTCGGACCTGAGCATCACCGTCGTCGGCTCGGTCGCCTACGGTCACAGCATCCAGGACATCCGCTACGCCGCGGCGGACGGGTCGAAGACCGAGCTCGTCGTTCGCGTCACCGACGTCTACCGCAAGACCGCCGGCAAGTGGCGGATCGTGCAGGAGCACGTCTCGGTGCCGGTGGACCTCGATACGATGAAGCCCGACCTGCTCTCCAAGCCGTAGAGTGGATTTGGTGGATTCGGTCGTCCCACCCGTCACCCCGGGCGGAAGCGCGGAGCGCGTAGACCCGGGGCCGGAAGCGCCGCCGCCAAGCTGGACGTCGTCTGGGAACCGGTTCGTCCGGCCCCGGCTCGGCGCGGCTTGCGCCGCTTGGCCGGGGTGACGGATGAAGGCATTGAGCAAGCCATAACCAACGTCCCGCAGGTAACGCGGGCCGCGGTTACCCCCGCAGCTCCAGCCCGTTGCCTTCCGGGTCGGTGAGGTAGACCGACACCCCGAAGCCGCCCGCCCCGTAGCGCCGGCCGCTTTCGCCGACCGCGACGCCGTGCGCTTCCAGGTGGGCGATCACGGCGGCGAGGTCGAAGTCGGCGAGGTTGAGGCAGAAATGGTCGAGGTTGCGGCCATCTGGCCCTGGTGCGGCCCCGCCCGGCTTGCCCAGCATCCCGTCCACCGCGACGAGGTCGACCAGCGCCGCGCCGGCGCGCAGCTGCAGTAGGCCGATCGAGTCCTGCCGCCGCTCCACCGTCAGGCCCAGCACCTCGACATAGAACCGCTCCATCGCCGCGGGGTCCTTCACCCGCAGCACCAGGTGGTCGAGACCCCTGAACCTTCAGCGTCATGTCAGCGCCTGTTTCATGTCAGGGCCGGGGCGAAGCCGCGGTCGCGCATCAGCGCGTCGATGCCGGCGTCGCGGCCGCGGAAACGGCGATAGGCGTCGCCCGGGTCGACGCTGTTGCCGATGCTGAGCACATCCGCCAGCAGCCGTTGCGCGAGGTCCTTGTCGTAGAACCCGCCCGGCGCCTCGGCGAACGCCTCGGCGGCGTCGGCGCTGAGGGTGTCGGCCCAGATGTAGTTGAAGTAGCCGGCCGCGTAGGCCTCCGACGAGAACATGTGCGAGAAGTGCGGCAGCCGGTGGCGCAGCACGATCTGCGGCGGCATGCCGATTTCTTCCAACGCGGTCTGCTCGAAGGCCGTCGCGTCGAGCGGCACGTCGCCCTGCAGGTGCGCCTTCAGGTCCAGGAGGGCGTTGGACAGGTACTCCACCGTCTTGAAGCCCTGGTGGAACGTATCGGCGCGCAGGATCTTGTCGACCAACGCCTCCGGCATCGGCTCGCCGGTCTGGTAGTGGGTGGCGAAGCGGGCCAGCAGCTCGCGGGTCGGCAGCCAGTGCTCGAACAGCTGGCTCGGCAGCTCGACGAAGTCGCGCAGCACCGCCGTGCCGGCCAGCGACGGGTAGGTGACGTTGGAGTTGAGGCCGTGCAGGCCGTGGCCGAACTCGTGGAACAGCGTCACCGCGTCGGTCCACGAGATCAGGCAGGGCTCGCCCGGCTTCGGCGGGATGAAGTTCTCGTTGTTGGAGATGATCGGCATCGTCGCCTTGCCGCCCAGCCGCTCCTGGGTGCGGTATTCGCTCATCCAGGCGCCGGAGTTCTTGCCGGCGCGGGCGTAGGGATCGAAGTACCAGAGCCCGACGCGCTGGCCGGCCTTGGTCACCTCGTAGACCGTGACGTCTGGGTGGCAGACCGGCAGGTCGGTCACCTGCTCGAACGACAGCCCGAACAGTTCGCCGGCGGCCCAGAACATGCCTTCCAGCATCCGCGACAGCTGCAGGTACGGCTTCACCTCGGTCTCATCGAGGTCGTACTTGGCCTTGCGCACCTTCTCGCCCCAGTAGCGGTAGTCCCAGGGCGCGATCGGCGCGTTCGATCCCTGGCTGGACGCCAGATCCGCCATCTCGGCCACCTCCTCGGCGACACGGGATCTGGCCGGACCCCAGACCGCGGTCAGCAACTGCATCGCCGCCTCGGGGGTCTTCGCCATCTGGCCGTCGGCGACCCAGTGGGCGAAGGTCGGATGGCCGAGCAGCTTCGCCTTCTTCGCACGCAGCGTCATGATCTCGGTGATCAGCGGCAGGTTGTCATGCTCGCCGCCGTCGCCGCGCTTGGTGAAGAGGTGGAACGCCTTTTCGCGCAGGTCGCGGCGGGCGGCGAAGGTCAGGAACGGCTCCATCGACGAGCGGGTGTTGGCGAACGCCCACTTGCCCTCCAATCCCCGCGCCTTGGCCTCGGCCGCCGCGGCGTCGATCTGGCCCTGGCTGAGGCCCTCGAGGTCGGCGGCGCTCTCGATCACCAGCGCCTGGCCTTCCTCGTCGGCGAGGATGTTCTGGGAGAAGCGGGTGTAGAGGCCGGCCAGCTTCTGGTTCACCTCGGCCAGCGCGGCTTTGTCGGCGGCGGAGAGCGCCGCGCCCTGGCGCACGAAGCGGTCGTAGGTGACGAACGCCAGCCGCTGCTGTTCCGCCGTGAGGCCGCTCGTTTCGCGCGCCTCGTAGACGGCTTTGATCCGGGCGAAGAGGGCGCCGTTCTGGGTGATCTCGTCGCGCAACGCCGCCAGCTTCGGCGAGGCCCAGGTCTGAACCTCGCGCATCGCCGGCGTGTTCAGGGTCGAGGTATAGACGCTGAGCAGCCGGCCCACCCGGGTCAGCGCCGGACCCGAAGCCTCCAGCGCCTCCAGCGTGTTGGCGAACGTGGCTGGCGCGGGGTTGTTCGCGATCGCCGCGACCTCGGCGCGCTTCTCGGCCATCGCCGCCTCCAGCGCCGGGATGAAGTGGCTGGTCTCGATGCGGTCGAACGCCGGCGCCGCGCCGTAGGGGCCGGTCCATTCGGCGAAGACGGCGTTGTCGTTGAGCGACATGAAGAGCTCCTGGCGGGGAAGGGTCTCCTCTATCGCCGCGCGAACGCTGCGTCACCACCGCGAGCGCCAGAACCCTTCCCCCTCAGGGGGAAAGCGGCCCGAACCTCGCCAAGCGAGGGAGCGGCCGATGGGGGTGCGTGCCCCCGGCTGCGACTCCCCCCATCGGCGACGCGTGCTCCGCACGGCGCGCCGCTTTCCCCGTGAGGGGAAGGGTTGGCGACTTCAGGCGGTAGGGGACGAGGGCGCAGCCGGAGCGGTCTTTGTCACCGGCGCCTCGTCTTTCCACTTCAGCGTCAGGGTGTCGCCGTGGATCTCCATCAACTCCAGACGCTTGAGGAACGCCATGCCCAGCAGGGACGAGCTCATCGGCGCCTGGTTGACCTCGGCGGGCACGGCCGTGAGCTTCAGCGGGCCCACGTCCAGCGTCGGCAGCAGGATCGGCGCATAGTGCCCGACACCGTTGGCGGTCTCGGCGGGCGCGGCGTATTTCAGCGTGTCGACATCGATGCCGACCCGCCTGGCGTCGTCGGGGCTCAGCACCACGGCGTCGGCGCCGGTGTCGATCGCGAAGCGCACCGGCTTGTCGTTGATCTGGCCGATGATGTCGAAGCCGCCCTCGGCGCTGCGGGTCACCGTCATCGAATGCGGCGTGTCGGAGACGGCGTAGGCCGGGATAATCTCGCCGCGCACGCGGACGAAGGCCTCGGTGAGTTCGGCGCGAAAGCCGTAGCCGATCAGCGCGATCGCCGCGACGCCGACCCAGATCGCCGCGTTGCGCGCCGCCTCGCCGATCCGGACGCCCCGCGAATAGACCAGCCCGCTGGACACCAGCGCCATGAAGCCCAGCGCCTGCAGCGCGCTGGTCTGGTCCATGCCCGAAATCTGGCCGGGGAACAGCACGACGAGGCCGATGTAGGCGGCGACGGCGGCGCCCACCAGCGACAGCCAGACGATCAGACCCAGCGTCGGACGCCAGCGCGGCTTGGGTTCCGGCGTCTGGGTCGGCGTCGGCGGGGCGCTCCAGGGGCCATGGTGTTGCTCGGGCAGGGCGCGGCGTCCTTGTGGTGGTCGGTCCGGTCCAGACATACCGGCCGGGTCCGACGACGGCCAGACGGGTTTGCTCGATGGATTCTGGAGATTTCATTGAGAGCGCCTATTTGGGAGCGATGCTCCCGACCCTGCGCCAGCTGCAATATCTGAAGCTGCTCGCCGAGCACCGCTCGTTCAGCCGCGCGGCCGAGGCGGCGCACGTGACCCAGCCGACGCTGTCGGCCGGCGTGCAGGAGCTGGAGAAGATCCTCGGCGCCGCGGTGGTCGACCGTGGCCGCGCCGGCGTGATCCTGACCGCCGCCGGCGAGGAGGCGGTGGGGCGGGCGCAGACCATCCTGGCGCAGGCTGAGGACCTGGTGCAGGCGGCCCGGGGCGCCGGCCAGCCGCTCTCCGGCCGCTTCCGGCTCGGCGTGATCCCGACCATCGCGCCGTTCCTGCTGCCCAAGGCGCTGCCGGCGCTCAGGCGGCGCTTCCCGAAACTGCGGCTGTTCCTGCGCGAGGACCTGACCGGGCGGCTGATCGCCCGGCTGAAAGCCGGCGCGCTGGACGCCGCGCTGATCGCGCTGCCGTACGATACGACCGGGCTCGACTGCGCCGACGTGGCCGAGGACGAACTCTACGCCGCCTTCCCCGCCAACCACCCGCTCACCGCCGAGGCGCGGGTCTCGCCGGCGCGGCTGGAGGACGAGGACCTGATCCTGCTGGAGGACGGTCACTGCCTGCGCGAGCACGCGCTGGCCGCCTGCGGCCTTTCCCCGGCCCGGCCGCGGGACGACGCCGCCTTCGCCGCCACCTCACTGCCGACCCTGGTGCAGATGGTGGGCTCGGGGCTCGGCGTCTCGTTCCTGCCGGCCATGGCGGTGGACGCGGGCCTGGCCGACGCCGCCGCCGTCACCGTTCGTCCGCTGGCCGCCGACCACCCCTCGCGCCAGATCGTCGTCGCCTGGCGCGCCGGCTCCAGCCGCGCCGCCGAGGGGCGGCTGCTGGCGCAGGTGCTGCGGGGGGAAGAGGCCAGCTGATCGACTCGGCCGGGAATAGAACCTCGGCCGACGCGCGCGCTCAGGCCGCCAGCATGTGCGCCAGCGCGTTCCCCAGAGTACCACGCCACAGCGCGGTGTCGTGGCCGCCGCAGGGCTCGCTGTAGGTCAGATCGCAGCCCTTTTCCTCCAGCAGCGCCTTCATCCGCCGGTTGGGCTCGATCATCAGGCCGGGGTGCTCCATCAGCCCGATCTCCATCCAGAACCGCACCGGCAGCCGCGGCGCTGCGCGGTACTGGTCGATCAGCCATTCCGGCGTGTAGCCGCCGGCGCTGCGCGGCCGGTCCATCCGGAAGCCCGGCCCCCACCACAGCGACGCCGCCTGGCTGATGACGTTGCCGAAGACGTGCGGCAGCCGGAAACCGAACCACATCGCCGCCAGGCCGCCGTAGCTCGCGCCAGCGACGTAGTGGTCCGCCAAATCTTGGGAAACGCGATAGCCGTCCAGCACCCACGGCAGCAGCTCTTCCTCGACGAAACGGGCGAAGGTCTCGTTGCAGGGGAGCTCGTCATTGCGCGAGTCCGGCGTCGGGTTGTCGATGAACACCGCGACCACCGGACTTGATGCGCCCTCGGCCAGCAGGTTGTCGAGCAGGCGCGGGGTCGGGACGCGCGTCAGCGCCCAGCCGCCGTCGAAGGCGGCCAGCAGCGGATAGGTCCGATCGTCTTCGCCATAGCCGGGCGGGGTGTAGACCCAGATCCGGCGCTCGTTGCCCATCAGCGCGCTGCGGAACATGTGCCGGTCGATATTGCCGTGGGGGATGTCCGAGCGCCGGTAGGCGAGCCGCTCGTCGGGCGCCTGCGGGAGCGAGACGAACGAGCTGACGTCGTCGGGCTTCCCCTCGCCGGCGCGGCTGACGAAGCATTCGCGATGATGCGGGTCCTGCGTCGGGACAAACGTCTCCAGGAAGTCCCTCATCTGCTTGAGTTCGGCCGCGGTGGCGTCGTCGAACGAGATGAGCGGGAAGTTCGGCGCGAAGCTGTAGCTGGCCCGCGCGTCGTTCCGATAGCTGTAGCTGGCGTGGCGGACGTTGGTCCCGTCGATCCGGTCCATCACGGCGTCGCGCGGCTCGCCGAAGCCCGGCTGCACGACGACATGCTGTGCGTCAGGCGGCGAGGCGAACACATAGGTGACGATGCTGTGGCCCGGCGCCGTCGGATGCGGCTCGATCAGCGGCGTCTTCGCCTCGGCGACGCGCGCCCAGAACTGGGGTTCGGCGATGGCGCCGTCCCGCAGCGAGGCGACCAGAGGGTGAACGTGATCTGGCAGTCGCTCGGCGACGGGCATGGCGGGCTCCTCCGCGAGCGACTTTGGCAGACGGCTGGGTTTCCAGCCACCCCGGGCGCGGGTTTGAGCTTGAGCGTCGGCGCTCGTAACGTCGGGATTCCAACCCAGGGGGCGGGCGCATGACGCTATCGGATCTGGCCAACCTCGGCACGCTGGCGAGCGCCGTCGCCGTGCTGGCGTCGATCGCCTACCTCAACATGCAGGTGCGCCAGACCGAGAAGAACCAGCGCGCGTTGCTCAACCAGGCCGTCGCCACGCGGGGCGTGGAGGCCTTGCGGTGGGGGACCGAGCCCTGGGTCGCTGCGCTGCGGACCCGGGTGAGCGCCGGCGAGACCACGTTCACGGCGGTCGAGATGACCCAGCTGACGATGATCCTGCGCGCCTCAGTCGCCGTGAACCAGGACTGCCACCTGCAACATTCCGCCGGACTGCTCGACACGCGCACCTTCGAGATGACTCTCGGGGGTCTGCGGGCCCACCTGATCTGGCCGGTATTCCGTGCGATTTGGACGATGATCCGGGCCGAGTTCCCGCCGGAGACCATCGCCTTCGTCGATAAGGTGGTCGCCGAGACGCCGATCGCCCAGCCCCGCGACCTCGCGGCCGAACTCAAGCGCCTGATCGCGGCGGCCGAGGCGGAATCGAAGGTTGGGCGCTAGGGCGCCTGCGGCGCTTACGCTTCCCCTCCCCGCAAGGGGGAGGGGGAAGAGGGCCCAGCTGCACAATCACCCAGAAAGATTGCGCGGATCGTCCCACGAGTGGTCACCGCCATGGCGCGGCGTCATGTAGATGAGGGTGACGCCGCTGGCGGCGTTGTTGCGATGCCAGCAGCCCTGCGGCACCACCACCATGTCGCCCGCGTGCAGCAGCCGTTGCTCCTCCTGGCCCTCGCGGAGGAGGGTGAGCCGGGTCTCGCCGGCGAGGACGTGCAGCAGCTCGTCGCCGTCGGTGTGCAGCTCCCACGGCGGCTGGCCGATGAAGCTCGCGACCCCGCAAATGCAGCCGTGAAAGTCGAAATTGCCGATCGCACTGGGCGGCTCCTCGGCGACCGTCGCCAGGTCCACCCGGGTCATTCGTTCGACCGCGCCCGCGTTCAGCTCATAGACCTTCACGGCGACCTCCTTGGACATCCGGGTGTCAGGCCGCAGGGAGCACCCAGTCGCGGATGGCGTCCAGCGCCTTGAAGCCGATCCGCTCGAGGATCGGGCGGCTGGTTTCGCGGGCGTCGACGGTGAGGAAGCGATGGCCGCGGCGGCGGGCTTCAGCGGCGCGCGCGGCGACGAGGGCGCGGTAGACGCCGCGGCCCTGATGGTCGGGCCGCGTGCCGCCGCCGTAGAGGCCGGCGAACGCCTTGCCGGGCGCCAGCTCCAGCCGGCCGGACGAGACCGGAACGCCGTCGTCGTAGGCCACGAACAGCGCCTGGGTCGGGTCGGCGAGCCGGCCGGCCAGCTGCTCGGCGCGCCAAGGTTCTTCGCGCCCGAAGGCGGCGTTGCTGACCGCGACCAGGTCCTCGATCCCGGCCCGATCGGTCACCTGGCGCACCTCGATTCCGGCCGGCGGCTCGAACGCGGCGGCGGCCGCGTCCATGTCGAGCACCAGGAAGGTCTCAGGCCCCTCCTCCGCAAAACCCGCCGCCGCCAGCGCCGCGGCGAGGTTCGGCGGGCCGTCGTGGTCGAACAGCTTCCACTGCACGCCCTTCTGGCGGAAGAACGCCGCCTCGCGCGCCACCGCGGCGGCCGCCTCGGTCTCGCCGAACGTCCACCAGCCGATGAAGTTGTAGGCGCCGGTCGTGCGCAGCACGCCGTCCGCCCACACCCGCTCTACCCCCACTTCCGCCGGCGGATCGGCGCGGATCTCGGCGTCGTAGCGGGCGAGGACCTCGGCGCGGTCCATCAGTCCATCAGCTTGCGCGCGAAGTAGGTGAACTCGAGCGCCACCCGCTCGGCGCGCTCCTGCAGGTTGGCCGAGGCCGCGTGGCCGCCGCTGGTGTTCTCGAAGTAGAGGTAGGGCAGGCCCATCGCCGCCATCTTCGCCGCCATCTTGCGGGCGTGCACCGGCGTCACCCGGTCGTCGCTGGTGGCGGTGACGAAGAACGGCTCGGGATAGGCGACGCCGGGCTTCAGGTTCTGGTAGGGCGAGATCCTCTCCAGGAACGCGCGTTCCTCCGGCACGGCGACGCTGCCGTACTCGCCGACCCACGAGGCGCCGGCGCCGATCTGCTCGAAGCGGAGCATGTCCAAGAGCGGCACCTGGATGTCGACCGCGCGCCAGAGCTCCGGGTGCTGATTGAACTCGACGCCCATCAGCAGGCCGCCGTTGGAGCCGCCCTGGATGCCGAGCCGGCGCGGCGAGGTGATGCTCCCGCGCGATCAGGTCCTTCGCCACCGCGGCGAAGTCGTCGAAGATCGCGCTGGCGCTGGGTTTTCAGCCCGGCCTCGTGCCACTTCGGCCCGAACTCGCCGCCGCCGCGGATGTTGGCCAGCACGAACACGCCGCCGTGCTCGAGCCACAGCTTGCCGATCGAGGCGGAATAGGAGGGCAGCATCGAGACCTGAAATCCGCCGTAGGCGTAGAGGATGGTCGGGTTGGAGCCGTCCAGCTTCATCGCCTTCGGATGGACCACGAAGTAGGGAATCTTGGTCCCATCCGTGGACGTCGCTTCGTACTGGTCGACCGCGGCGCCGGAGGCGTCGAAGCGGGCGGGCAGGTCCTTGATGTCCGACTGGGCGTCGGTCGGCGGCGTCGGCCTGCCAGAGGTGGCTGGGCGCCAGGAAGCCTTCGACGCCGTAGTAGACATGATCGGTCACTTCGCTGGCGGCGGAGACGCCCACGGACGAGTTGGCCGCGGTCGGGATCGTTGTCGCCTTCCAGCCTTCGCCAGACGGCGCGAAGCTGATCAGCCCGCCGCGCACGTTGTCGTAGATCGCCGCGACCAGACGATGGGCGGTGACGGCGACCTGCTCGATCGACTGTCGCTCGTTCGGCGAAAACACCACACGGCCGCCGCCCTTGTCGGCGGACGCAGCGGTCCTGAGGTCCTCGGGCGCATAGGCGAGCAGCTCGCCCGCCTTGTGGCCGCGCCAGTCTTCCAGCGTCGTGAAGATCAGCCGGCCATCCAGCAGGCCGTGCAAGTCGACCTTGGCCGGCAGGTAGAGCCGTATCGCGCCTGACGCTGTCAGCTGGTAAATCTCGGCGTGGAAGAAGTCGACGTTGCGGACGATCAGCGTGACCTGGTGGCCGTCGCCGTCGTGCAGGACGGTCGGTGAGACGCCGACGTCGTCCGGCTTGCCGCGGAACACCTCCGTCGCCTGATCGAGGCTCTGGCCGCGCCTGAGGGTCTTGACGATGAACGGGTAGCTGGAGGCGGTCATCGTGCCCGGACCCCAGTCGCGCGAGACGATCAGAGTGTCGTCGTCCAGCCAGTCGGCGGTCTGCTTGCTGCGCGGCAGCCGAAACCCGCCGTCCACGAACGATCGGGTGACGAGATCGAATTCGCGCACCGTGTCGGCGTCCTCGCCGCCGTCGGAGAGGCCGATCAGGCAGCGGCGATAGTGCGGCGGCGGACAGTTGGCGCCGTGCCAGATCCAGTTCTTCTTTTCGTCCGTGGCCAGCTTGTCGAGGTCGAGCACCGTCTCCCACGCCGGCTGGGCGGTGGCGTAGCTTTCCGGCGACGCGCGCCGCCAGAGCCCGCGCACGTTAGTCGGGTCCTGCCACAGATTGTAGACCGTGGTCCCGATCAGGTTCGGCTCGGGGATGCGGTCGGTGGCGTTGACGATCTTCAGCGCCGCCTGGTGGAACGGCTCGTAGCGCGGATCGCCCTTCAGCAGCTTCAGCGAACGGGCGTTCTGCTGCTCCACCCAGTCCAGGGCGCGGGCGCCGTGGACTTCCTCGAGCCAGAGGTAGGGGTCATCGGTGGTCGCGGCGGCGGGGGTGGCTGCGGGCACGGCGGGGGTCTCCGCGAGGACGGGGAAGGCGAAAGCGGCGAGGGCGGCGATCAGCGCTGCGACGGGTTTCGAAGACCGCCACGGAGCAAGGCAAGCAGACAGCTCCCCTCCCCCTTGCGGGGAGGAGTCGGGGGAGGGGGTGTCAGCGTGCTGCCGGCAGGATTCGGGGGCCCGCAGCCACATCGGCGCCATCGAGTTCGCACCCCCACCCCCTGCCCCCTCCCCGCAAGGGGGAGGGGTGGCTGGAACGCCACCGACGTATGAGAAGCTGCAAGAGACCGCTGAGCCGCATGCGGCAACGCCTTGCCCCTGAGGCAGGGTGCGAGTCCAGACCAGAGCGGCTATATGGCCAACTCCATGAGCCGTCCGTTCCTGAAGATGAACGGGCTCGGCAACGATTTCGTCGTGGTCGAGGCCCGCTCCCAGCCGTTCGCCCCCAGCGAGGCGGAAGCCCGCGCGATCGCCGATCGCGCCGAGGGGATCGGCTGCGACCAGCTGATCGCGATCGAGGGTTCCCGCACGGCCGACGCCTTCATGCGGATCTGGAACGCCGACGGCGGTGCGGTGGAGCAGTGCGGCAACGCCGCCCGCTGCGTCGGCTGGCTGTTGATGGAAGCCACCGGGCGCGATTCCGCGCGGCTCGACACGCCGGCCGGCGTGGTCACCGTGGAGCGCGCCGGGCCCCGCTCGGTCACGGTCGACATGGGCAAGCCGGGGCTCGACTGGCGCGACATCCCGCTCGAGGAGGCGATGGACACCCGCGGGATCGAGCTGCAGGTCGGCCCGATCGACAATCCGATCCTGCACACGCCGGGCGCCGTCTCGATGGGCAACCCGCACGTGGTGTTCTTCGTGGCCGACGCCGAGACAGCGCCGGTGCGCGAGGTGGGCTCGATGATCGAGCACCACCGCCTGTTCCCGCAGCGGACCAACGTCGAATTCTGCGAGGTCAAGGCGCGCGACCGGCTGCGGGTGCGGGTCTGGGAGCGCGGCGTCGGCGTCACCCGCGCCTGCGGCACCGGCGCCTGCGCGGCGCTGGTGGCCGCCAGCCGCCGCAACAAGTGCGAGCGCAAGGCCACGGTGGAGATGGACGGCGGCGACCTCGTGATCGAGTGGCGCCGCGAGGACGACCACGTGCTGATGACCGGACCGATCGAGGTCGAGTTCACGGGCAAGCTGCCATGAGCCAGCATCCCGCGATCCAGCCCGGCCGCGTCGCCGTGATCACCGGCGCGGCCAGTGGCATCGGCCTGGCCGCCGCCAAGAAGTTCGCCGGCTTTGGCATGAGTCTGGTGCTGGTCGATCTTCATGAAGGTCCGATCGAGGCGGCCGCCAAGGAGATCGCCGACAGCGTCGGACCGTTCCACGAGCATGCGCTGGTGATGAAGCAGGTCGCCGGCGACGTCGCCCAGGCGTCAACGCTGGAGCGGGCCAAGGCTGCGGCGGCCGAGGTCGGCCCGGTCGCGATCCTGATGAACAACGCCGGGGTCGGCGGCGGCGGCAGCGCGATCGAGCATCCGGACCGCTGGCGCAAGGTGCTGGAGACCAACCTGTTCGGCGTGATCAACGGCTGCCAGGTGTTCGGCCAGGCGATGATCGACGCCGGCGTTCCCGCGGCGATCGTCAACACCGGCTCCAAGCAGGGCATCACCGCCCCGCCGGGCGACACCGCCTACAACGTCTCCAAGGCGGCGATCAAAACCCTGACCGAGGGGCTGCAGCACACGCTGCGCAACATCGCCAGCTGCCTGGTCACCGCGCATCTGCTGGTGCCCGGGCTCGACCTTCACCGGCATGACGCCGCCGGCGCCTGACCGAGAAGCCGCCGGGCGCCTGGACGCCCGAGCAGGTGGCGGACTTCATGCTGGAGCGGATGGCGGCCGGCGACTTCTACATCCTCTGCCCCGACAACGAGGTGACCCGGGCGATGGACAACGCCCGCATGACGTGGGCGATGCAGGACCTGACCCTGAACCGCCCGCCGCTGTCGCGCTGGCACCCCGACTACGCCCACGCCTTCGCCGAATTCCTGGCCAAGGAGACCGGCGGTGGGTGACGCTCGTTGCTCCTGCCCCGCGCAGCGGGGGAGGGGGACCGCGACGGCGAAGCCGGCGTGGTGGAGGGGGCGCTGGACAGGAGCGAGCTCGCGGCGCGAGATCCCGGATCGGCCTTCCAGGCCGTCCGGGATGACGACGCGAACGGGGTTCGCGTTGTCACCTTCGGCTGCCGGCTGAACGCCTACGAGTCCGAGCAGGTCCGCGCCCAGGCGGCGGCGGACGGGGTCACCGACGCGGTGGTGTTCAACACCTGCGCGGTGACCGCCGAAGCGGTGCGCCAGGCCCGGCAGGCGATCCGCAAGGCCCGGCGCGAGCGCCCGGGCGCGCGGCTGGTGGTCACCGGCTGCGCGGCGCAGATCGATCCGGGCGCGTTCGCGGCGATGCCGGAGGTCGACCTGGTGCTCGGCAATGCGGAAAAGGCGGCGCCCGGGGCGCTCTCCTCCGACGAACGCGTTCGGGTCGCAGACATCTTTGAAACGGCCCGACCCCTCACCTCACCTCTCCCCGTCTACGCCGGGGAGAGGGATACTCAAGCGCTGGCGCCAGCTTCCAACGCCCGGCGCGACCCCGCCCTCTCAGTAGCCCTCTCCCACGCCAGTGGGAGAGGTGAGGTGAGGGCTGTTGGCGAGCTGAGGGCGAGCGCCAGGGCCCGCGCCTATGTCGAAATCCAGAACGGCTGCGACCATCGTTGCACCTTCTGCATCATCCCGTTCGGGCGCGGGAACTCGCGATCGATCGCCCCGGAGCGGGTGGTGGCCGAGGTGCGCGGCCTTGCCCGCGGCCGGCTACGCCGAGGTGGTGCTGACCGGCGTCGACCTGACCAGCTGGGGCGCCGATCTGCCCGGGGCGCCGGCGCTGGGCGGGCTGGTGCGCGAGATCCTGCGCCAGGTCCCGGAGCTGCCGCGCCTGCGGCTCTCGTCGATCGACGCCGCCGAGATCGACGCCGAGCTGCTGGCCTGCCTGGCCGGCGAACCCAGGCTCTGCCCGCACCTGCACCTGTCGCTGCAGTCGGGCGACGACCTGATCCTGAAGCGGATGAAGCGCCGCCATTCGTCGGCCGACGCGTTGGCGCTGATCGCCGCCGTCCGCCGCGCCCGGCCGGAAACGGCCTTCGGCGCCGACTTCATCGCCGGCTTTCCGACCGAGACCGACGCGGCGTTCGAGAACACGCTGGCGTTCGTCGAGCCAGGCCGGGCTCGCCTGGCTGCACGTCTTCCCCTACAGCCCGCGCCCCGGCACGCCGGCCGCGCGGATGCCGCAGGTAGCGGGGGCGGTGGTCAAGGACCGCGCGGCCCGGCTGCGGGCGATGGGCGACGGGCTGCTCGCGCGGCATCTGCAGCGGCAGGTCGGACGGCGGGTCGAGGCGCTGGTCGAGCGGGCAGGGCGGGCGCGCGCGGCCGACTTCACCGAGATCGCCTTTGCCGGCGAGGCGCCGATCGGCGGGCTGATCCCGCTACGGCTCACCGGCCACGACGGCCGACGCGCGATCGGGGCGATGGCGTGAGCGGCGGCCCGCCGTTCACGGGCGGCTGCCAGTGCGGCGCGGTGCGTTTCAGCATCGACGCCGCCCCGCGCCACGCCAGCCTCTGCCACTGCCGCATGTGCCAGAAGGCGACCGGCGGGCTTTTCGGCCCTTACGTCAACTTTGCCGCCGGCGCGGTCACCTGGACCCGCGGCCAGCGCAAGACTTTCCAGAGTTCGGACTTCGTCGCCCGCGGCTTCTGCGGCGACTGCGGCACGCCGCTGACGTTCGAAGCCGCCTCGGGCGACGGGCGCCACATCGCGCTGACCATCGGCGCTTTCGACGACCCTGCCGCCCTGCCGCCCCAGCATCAGATCATGCTCGCCGAGCGGATTCCCTGGGTCGATGGCCTGGGCGACGTGCCCAGGCGCACGGCCGAGGAGGACGCCGCCGGCGCCGCCAAATACCCGCCCGTGGTCTCGCGCCAGCATCCGGACCACGACACCGAGCGCTGGCCGCCGGCGCGCTGAGGCCACCGCGCCCGTGACAGTCTGACAGTCGCGCTTAACCGGATGCGAATGTCTGCACCGTAGCTTGCCTGGCCGCCCAGCCACGTCGAGCGAGGCCATGTCCACGCCTGGACCAGACCCGATCCGCGCCCCGGCGGGCGCCGACGCCGACGAGCCGGACGGGTTCGAGCTGCGCCGCGCGATCGAGCTCGACGAACAGGGGCTGATCGCCCGCGTTGGATTCGCCAGCCTCTACGCGGTGATCGCGATCGCTGTGGCGCCCTGGCAGCTGCCGGCGGCGTGGATCGCCAGCCTGTTCGCCTGGGAATTGCTGAGCCCGCGGCTGTTCACGCCGTGGATGCGCCGACTGCCCGACGACGGCGCCCTCTCGGTGTTCGCGCTGACCAACGTCCTCGGCTCGTGCCTTTACTCGTCCGTTGCGCTCGTCGGCCTGGCCGTAGGCTCGCCGATCGGCATCGCCATGGGCGCGACCTGGCTGACCGGCTCGTTCATGAACAGCTTCATCTACTACGGCGAGAACCGGCGGATCCTGTGGTCCTCGATCGGGCCGGCGATCGTCACCGCGGTCATCGGGCCATCGCTGTTGCATGGCCCGACGTGGCCGGCGCTGGCGGTGAGTTTCATGATCCTGACCGCCCTGGTCGCCGCGCGCAGCTTCTCGCTGGATCACCAAGTGCTGCTGAAGCGGCTCGGCGAGCGGCAGTCGAAGTTGGCCGAGGTGGAACGCAAGCTGGCGATCGCGGTCGAAGCCTCCGGCGACGGCATGTTCGAGGTCGACTTCGTCGCCAACACCCGCGTGGTGAGCGTGGGCTGGGCGGCGATGCTGGGGTACGAGCGGTCCGAGGTCGAGGCGGCGGACCTTATCAACTTCGTCCATCCGGACGATCGGACGGTGGTCGAGCAGGATTACGCCGCCCACTTCCGCGGCGAGACCCCGCACACCAGCTCCGAGCTGCGGATGCTGTGCAAGGACGGCAGCGCGAAGTGGATACTGTCGCGCGCCCGGCTGGTGTCGCGGACGGCCGAAGGCGCGCCGTGGCGGCTGATCGGCACGACCATCGACATCTCGGCGCGCAAACAGCTTGAATTCCAGCTCGAAGATGCGCGCGACTTCGCCGAGCGCGCCAACGAGGCCAAGGGCACGTTCGTGGCCAACATGAGCCACGAGATCCGCACGCCGCTGAACGGCGTCATCGGCGTCGCCGGCGTGCTGGCGCGTACGTCGCTCAGCGCCGAACAGCGCGACATGGTCGGGCTGGTGCAGTCGTCGGCGAAGGTGCTGGAACGCCTGCTGTCCGACATCCTCGACCAGTCGAAGCTCGAGGCGGGCGATTTCGAGCTGCAGATCGCGCCGTTCGACCTGCGCGAGACGATCGACGCCGCCGCCGAGCTGATGCGGGCGAAGGCCGAGGAAAAGGCCCTGACGTTCGAGGTCGTGTTCGACCAGGCGGCCGATGGCGTGTTCCGCGGCGATGCGGTGCGCCTGCGGCAGGTGATCTCCAATCTCGCCGCCAATGCGATCAAGTTCACCGAGCGCGGCAAGGTGCGCGTGGAGGTGACGGCGCGGGAGCCGGACACCGCCGACGCGCCGACCCGGCTGACGATCGTGGTCAGCGACAGCGGCATCGGCTTCGACGAGGCGACGGCGCAGCGGCTGTTCGGTCGCTTCGTGCAGGCCGATGGCTCGATTTCGCGGCGGTTCGGCGGCACCGGCCTGGGCCTGGCGATCTCCAAGGCGCTGACCGAGCGGATGGGCGGCGAAATCGGGGCCGCCTCAAGGCCGGGCGCCGGCAGCCGCTTCACGGTGGTCGTGCCGCTGGAGCGCGCCATGACGCTGGCCGACTATCGCGCGGCCCGCGACGCCGCTGGGGATGAGGGTCCCGAGGCCGATGACGCCGGCGTCGAACTGGCGGGGCTGCGCATCCTGGTCGCCGAGGACCATCCGACCAACCAGCGCGTGATCGAGCTGATCCTGGGGCCGACTGGGGTCAGCCTGACCATGGCGAACGACGGCCAGGAGGCGGTCGAGCTGTTCGCGCCGGGCGCGTTCGACCTCATCCTGATGGACATGCAGATGCCGCGACTCGACGGCCTGGCGGCGACGCAGGAGATCCGCCGTCGCGAGCGCGCGGCTGGCGCGGCGGCGACGCCGATCGCCATGCTGACCGCCAATGCGATGGACGAGCACCGGCAGATGGCGTTCGAAGCCGGCGCGGACCACCACATTTCCAAGCCGTTCACGCCCGATAGTCTGTTCGCCGGCGTCGCCGAGACGCTGGCGACGGCGCGGCGGCAGGCGCCTTCTTCGCCGCTTTCCGCCGCCGGCTGACCGCGTCGCCGTAAAAGCAGTCCACCCTTGGCCGTACGCGCGCTAGAAGCGTCCGCATGACCGAACCCAAGAAAGGCTGGCTACAGCGTCTCTCCGAGGGGCTGTCGCGCACGTCGCGGCAGATGGGCGAGCAGGTCGGGGTGCTGACCCGGCGCCCGCTCGACCAGGCCCAGCTCGACGAGCTCGAGGAGATGCTGATCGAGGCGGACCTTGGCCCCAAGGCCGCCGCCAAGATCGCCGCCGCGTTCGGGGAGCAACGGTTCGGCCGCCAATCCGACGAACGCGAGATCAAGGAAGCGCTCGCCGGGGCGGTCGCCGCCGAGCTGATCCCGCGCCAGGGCGAGTTCGATCCGCTGGGGGGTCCAAGGCCGTTCGTCGTGCTGTTCGTCGGCGTCAACGGCTCGGGCAAGACCACGACGCTCGGCAAGATCGCCGCCGACCTGAAGGCGCGCGGCGCCCGGGTGCTGATCGCCGCTTGCGACACCTTCCGCGCCGCAGCCACGGAGCAGCTCGCGGTCTGGGCGGAACGGGCGGGCGCGGCGTTCGTTTCTGCGCCCACAGGCGCGGACGCCGCCGGCCTCGCCTACGACGCTTACGCCAGAGCCAAGGCGGAGCACTTCGACGTCGTGCTGATCGACACCGCCGGTCGGCTGCAGAACAAGCAGGACCTGATGGACGAACTGACCAAGATGGTCCGCGTGCTGCGCAAGATTGATCCGGACGCGCCGCACGAGGTGCTGCTGGTGCTGGACGCCACGGTCGGACGCAACGCGGTCGCGCAGGAGAACGTGTTCGGCAACATGATCGGCGTCACCGGCATCGTCATGACCAAGCTCGACGGCACCGCCCGCGGCGGCGTGCTGGTCCCTGTCGCCCAGGCCTCGGACTCGCCGATCAAGCTGATCGGGGTGGGCGAGGGCATCGACGACCTGCAGCCGTTCGACGCGCGGGCCTTCTCGCGCTCGCTGGTCGGACTGGACGCCTGAGGATGGCCGCATCCAGGGTCTCGTCGCCGCTGATCCATCTTGCCAACGCCGCGCCGACAGTGGGCTTTCTGGCCGCGCTGCTGATCACCCACGATTTCCCGAGGGCGAGCTGGGTGATGGTGGCGCTCTCGGCGCTGGCGCTCGCGCTCAGCCTGATCCTGGAGCGCCGCATCGCGCCGATCCCTGCCTTCTCCGGCGTGATGGCGCTGGTGTTCGGCGGGATGTCGATCGCCCTGCACCGCAGCGATCTGCTGCAGATGAAGATGAGCATCGTCGATGGGGCGCTGGGCGCGGCGCTGTTCGGCGGCCTGGCGCTGCGCAAGAACCCGCTGAAGCGGCTGCTGGGCGGCGCAATGAGCCTGCCGGACCAGGCCTGGCGGGTGCTGACGATCCGCTACGGCCTGTTCTTCTGGGCCTCCGCCCTCGCCAACGAGATCGTCCGCCGCACGCAGACCGCCGAGGTCTGGGCCACATTCCGGGTTGTGGCGATCGTCGCGGCGGTCATCTTCGGAGCGGCCCAGTTCCCGCTGCTGCGCAAGTATTGGCGCGAGCCCGGCCCCGCCGAGGCGCCGGAGCCGCCCGAGCCCGGTTTCTGAACCTGGCGGATTGACGCCTACGGACGGTCTGTCGTCAAATTGACGCAACTGTCGGGTACAGGGCGATGACGGTCTGTCGCGGCAAGGGGGCGTCATGGCCAAGAAACAGAAAAGTCCCGACGGCGGGCTGTCGCAGTCGGTGACGCACCTGTTGCACCGCGTGCTCCAGCTGGCGCTCGACTACCACGCCGAGGCCACCGGTCCGGCCGGCCTGACGCAACGCCAGTACACGGTGCTGGCGGCTGCGGGCGCGGCGGACGGTGTCTCGCAGAGCGACCTGGTCCGCGCCACCGGCATCGACCGTTCGACCCTGGCCGATCTCGTCGCCCGCATGATCGCCAAGGGCCTGCTCGAACGCGAGCGCTCCGCCACCGATGCGCGCGCCAACACGGTGCGGGTCAGCGGCGCCGGCAAGCTGGCGCTGGCCGAGGGCGGCAAGCCGGCCGCCAAGTCCGACGAACGCTTGCTGGGGTTGCTGCCGCCGAAGAAGCGCGATTCCTTCGTCAAGACGCTGACCACCCTGGCCGCCGCCGCCGACGCCGCCGCCGGGCCGGCGAAGCCCGATCCGACGCCGAAAGGCGGCAAGGCCAAGGGGGCGAAGGCCGCGAAGGCGGCCAAGCCGGCGAAGGCTGCGCCCGCTAAGAAAAAGGGCAAGAAGGCCAAGAAGCAGCCCAAGGCGGCGGCTTAGCAGCCACCGGATCGGGCCTATCACCGACTACGGTCATCACCGGGCGTAAGCCCGGCTGCCTATGCACACGGGTCCTGACCAGGGCCGCGCCCGGCGCGGCCACACGCGCGTCGGCGTTCTTGGGTCACCGGGACTGACGCCCGGTGATGACCGAGGATGGTGGGGTCAGACCAGGATGTTGACGATCGAGCCGGGCGGCGGCAGGCGGTCGGCGGCGCGGGCCTCAGTGGCGGCGACGTGGCGGACGGCCTGGGCGGCGGTGGCCTTCGGGGGGCCGTTCGAGGCTGCGTCCTCGAGCGCCGGCTTGGTGATTGTCGGCCCGGGTCTGCCGGCAAGCGCCGCTTCGAAGAACGCCTTCTGAGCCGAGGCGCGGACGTCGTTACGGCCCGGCTTCAGGTCGTTCGGGGCGGGGGGCCAGACGGGCGGGCGGACGGGTGCGGCCATGTCCTCTTCAACGCGCCAAATCGAACATGGTTAATGCTGCGCACGCTCGGAGGTTATGGTCAACGAGACGTTAACGCGCAGCGTTAGTTCCCGGCCTTGCTCAGCAGCGCCTCGGCGTCGGCCGGCGTCAGCGGCTGGGCCTGCTTGTCGAGGATGCGGCCCTTGCCGTCGACCAGGTAGGTCTCCGGCACCCCGGTGACGCCGAAATCGATGCCGGCGCGGCCCTCGTGGTCGACGAACACGGTCTGGTAGGGATCGCCGTAGCGAGCCAGGAACGCGTTGGTGTTGGCCGGCTCGTCCTTCCAGGCGACCCCGACGATCCGCACGCCCTCGGCTTTCAGCGCCGCCAGCGTCGGCGCCTCGGCCGCGCACGGCACGCACCAGGAGGCGAAGAAGTTCACCAGCGTCGTCCCCTTCAGCGCCGTGTGCAGCGGCGCGGGCGGCGCGCCGTCGAGGCCCGGCAGGGCGTCGTTCGGCGCCAGCGAGCCCACTGTCGCGCGGGGAACGACCTGCGGGTTGTGGTGCAGGGCGTAGAAGCCGAACACCAGCACGAGCGCCGCGAAGGCCGCGACCGGGACGAGCGCGACCACGCGTCTCACGGCGGCGCGTCCCGCTCGAGGTGCTCGGCGCGGCGGCGCCAGCGGCCGGCCCGCAGCAGCGTGTCGATCACCATCCAGGCGAAGACGACGGCGGTGACGCCGTAAGCCGGCCAGACGAACAGGGCGTACTTGTCGTGGCTCAACGGCCGGCCGCCTGCACCGCGGCGACCTGGGCGCGCCGCCGCCAGATCTCGCCGCGGGTGCGCGCCAGCCACAGCGCCCCGAACGCCGCGAGGTAGCCGAGGCTCATCAGCCCGAGCGGGATCAGGAACACCGTGGCGATCGCCGGTCCGCCGGGGCGGAAGATCGACTCGCCCTGGTGCAGGCTGTTCCACCAGTCCACCGAGAAATAGATCACCGGCAGATTGATCAGGCCGACCAGCGCCAGGATCGCCGCGGCGCGCCCGGCTTTGACCTCGTCGTCGATCGCCGCGCGCAGGGCCATGTAGCCCAGGAACAGCAGGAACAGCAGCAGGACCGAGGTCAGGCGCGCGTCCCACACCCACCAGGCGCCCCACATCGGCCGGCCCCAGAGCGAGCCGGTGACCAGCGCCAGCAGGGTGAAAGCGGCGCCCAGCGGCGCGGCGGCGCGGGCGGCGGCGTCCGCCAGCGCGTGACGGAACACCAGCGAGAAGAAGCTGGCCCCGCCCAGGCAGGCGTAGACGAACATCGATGTCTGCGCGGCGGGCACATGGATGAACATGATCCGCACCGTCGTGCCCTGCTGGTAGTCGGGCGGCGCCGCGAAGCCGAGCCAGAGTCCAGGCGCCATCAGCAGCAGCGCGACGACGCCAAGCGCGGGCGCCGCCCACCCGGAGAATCCCATGAACTTGTGCGGATTGGCGAGCGCCGCGAACATGGACCGGGATTAAAGGCCTGGACGGCAGGGGGCAAGCCGCCCAGGCCGGGCGACGGACGATCAGCCGTGAGGCTGGCCGCCCGGTCCCATCTCGTGATCGGGGCCATCGTCGTCGTGATGGTGGCCCATCATGCCGCCGTGGTCGCCCCCGTGATCGCCCATGTGGTGCATCATCATCGGCGCGAGTTCGTCGAACGCCTTCTGCTGGCTGGGGGTCAGCTGGGCGTAGAAGCGCCGGGTGGCCTCCGCCGCCGCGGCCATGTGCGCGCGCATCGCGTCGATGTGCGCCAGCATGTGGTCCATCCGCTGCGGCGCGGAGAGGTGAGCCTCGTCGCCCGTGGTCGATCGTGATCACCGTCCGGGCGCCCCATGTCCATCATGCCGGCGGGCGGCTTCATGGCGTCGAGATAGGCGTCCAAAGCGCCCTGCTGGCTCGGCTGCAGCTGCAGGATGGTGGTCAGGTGCTCGGCCATGTGCGCGCGCATCTCGGCGGGATCGCGCATGTGGTCGTGGTGCATGTCCATCGCGCCGCTGGGCGGCGGTGAGGGCGGCGTGGGTTGCGCCAGGCTGGCGGTCGCGAGACCCATGGGCAGGACGAAGCCTGCCACGAGCGCGAGACGCAGGGACGAAAAACGCATCTTTGAGTGTATTCCTCTCTGAGGGTTCGCGCAGGATGCGCTCGCTCCGTGTCACGCGCATTTCTGGGCGGTGTCCGCGTAGAGGCGGAATATTTCAGCCTTGAGCGTGACGTTCTCAGGATAGCGCGTTGCGGCAGGCGGCCGCCATGAAGAACGGGCAGAGCGCCACGGCCCCAAGCGTATAGGCCCCCAGCAGCATCAGGCCGGTCTGCCACGGCAGGCCGGCGGCGTAGGCGCTGATCGCGCCGCCGCCCAGGATCACCGGCGGCGACAGCAGCGGCAATACGATCACGGCGATGATCAGCCCGCCGCGCCGGCTGCCGAGGGCGAGCGCCGCGCCGGTTCCGCCGACGAAGGCGAACGCGAGGGCGCCGATCGCCGCCGTGACCAGGATCAGCGGGGCAAGGCCCAGCGGCGCGCCCAGCGCAACGGCGGCGACCGGCGCGGCGAGCGCCAGGGGGCGCCGGCGGTGGTCCAGTGCGCCAGGCACTTGGCTGTGGCGATGGCCTCCGCGTTGGCCGGGCCAAGCATCAGCAGGTCCAGCGCGCCGTCCTCGAAGTCGCGCTCGAACATCCGCTCCAGCGACAGCAGCGAGGCCAGCGCCAGCGCCACCCAGGCGATCCCAGCGGCGATACCGGCCAGGTTGCGGCTCGAAGGGTCGGTCGAGAGCGGCACCAGCGTCGCGATCGCGGCGTAGAAGCCGAGCGCCAGCACCGGACCGCCGCCCCCGCTCCAGGCCAGCGCCAACTCGCGCCGGAAGATCACCGCCAAGGCTTTCATGGCGGCGCCGCGAGCTCGACCGTGCGCGCGGCGATCGGCAACGGATCGTGCACGGCCGCCAGCATAAGTCCGCCGCCGGCCAGATGCGCCGCCATCAGCTCGCCGAACAGAGCACGGTGCGCCGCGTCCAGCGGCGCCAGCGGCTCGTCGAGCAGCCAGAGCGGCCGCGGGCTGGCGATCAGGCGGGCCAGCGCCAGGCGCCGCCGCTGGCCGGCCGAGAGGTGCCGCACGGCGAGGTCCAGCACGCGTCCCAGCCCGAGCGTCTGCGCCGCCGCCATCGCGCCGGCTGTGTCGCCGCCGGTCCAACAGACCTGGAATACGAGTTCGTCGCGTGCGGTGCGGCTAGCCTTCAGCGCGTCCTGGTGGCCCAGCAGGTGCACGCCGCGCCGGCGAGCCTCGTCGGCCTCGAGCGCGCCGGCCCCGCCTTCGAACGCCACCGTCCCCGCCTCCGGGCGAATGAAGCCGGCGATCGTGCGCAACAGGCTGGTCTTGCCGGCGCCGTTGGCCCCGGTCAGCGCGACCGCTTCGCCGGCGGCCAGCCGCAGGTCGAGGTCCGCGAACAGCCGCCGCTCGCCGCGGTTGACGGCGAGGTCCCTGACGACGACCGCGGCGATCATCCGGGCAATCCGCCGCCGCCGGGCGCCCGCGCATGGACGAAGCGTCCCCCCGCGTCTATGACGGCGGCGGCCGCAAGCCGGGGGCCTCCATCGGCTTTGCGCGGCGCGAGGCGGGACGCTGTGTGTCCCGCGTCAGCGCGCGACCCCGGAACCGATTTTCGGGCGGCCTTGAACAGGGAAGGACCCTCAAAATGGCGTCGATCGATAGCTTGAAGACCCGCCGCGAAATCACCGCGGGCGGGAAGACCTACCATTACTATAGCCTGCGCGCGGCGGAAGACGCCGGACTTGCCGGCATTTCCCATCTGCCAGTGTCGCTGAAGGTGCTGCTGGAGAACCAGTTGCGGTTCGAGGACGGCGTTTCCGTGGGCGAGGACGACCTCAAGGCGTTCGCCTCGTGGATCAACAACAAGGGCTCGGCCGAGCACGAGGTCAGCTTCCGCCCCGCGCGGGTGCTGATGCAGGACTTCACCGGGGTGCCGGCGGTGGTCGACCTGGCCGCCATGCGTGACGCCCTGGCCAAGCTGGGCGCCGACGCGGCCAAGATCAATCCGCTGGTGCCGGTCGACCTCGTGATCGACCACTCGGTGATGGTCGACTACTTCGGCGCCGCGACCTCGTTCGGCCGCAACGTCGACAAGGAGTACGAGCGCAACCTCGAGCGCTACCGCTTCCTGCGCTGGGGCTCATCGGCCTTCAACAACTTCCGCGTCGTGCCGCCCGGCACCGGCATCTGCCACCAGGTGAACCTCGAGTACCTGGCCCAGACGGTATGGACCAACCTGGTCGGCGACGACGAGTTCGCCTACCCGGACACGGTGGTCGGCACCGACAGCCACACCACCATGGTCAACGGCCTCTCGGTGCTGGGCTGGGGCGTCGGCGGCATCGAAGCGGAGGCGGCCATGCTCGGCCAGCCGATCCCGATGCTGATCCCCGAGGTGATCGGCTTCAAGCTGCATGGGGCGTTGCCGGAAGGCGCGACCGCGACCGACATGGTGCTGACCGTCACCCAGATGCTGCGCAAGAAGGGCGTGGTCGGCAAGTTCGTCGAGTACTTCGGCGACGGCCTCGACAACCTGACCATCGAGGACCAGGCGACCATCGCCAACATGGCCCCGGAATATGGCGCCACCTGCGGCTTCTTCCCGGTCACCCAGTCGACGCTCGACTACCTGACCCGCACCGGCCGCGCCCCCGAGCGGGTCGCGCTGGTCGAGGCCTACGCCAAGGAGCAGGGACTCTGGAGCGAGCCCGGCCATCCCGAGCCAACCTTCAGTGACGTGCTGGAACTGGACCTCGCCCAAGTCGTCCCGTCGATGGCCGGCCCGAAGCGGCCGCAGGACCGGGTCGCGCTCTCCGACGCGGCGTCCGCATTCAAGGGCGCGCTGCTGACCGAGTTCGGCAAGGATGAGGAATCTTCAACCACGCGCGTGCCGGTGGCGGGCGAGGCCCATGACGTCGGCAACGGCGACGTGGTGATCGCGGCGATCACGTCGTGCACCAACACCTCAAACCCCGGCGTGCTGCTGGCGGCCGGCCTGTTGGCCAAGAACGCCGTCGCCAAGGGCCTGAAGACCAAGCCCTGGGTGAAGACCTCGCTGGCCCCCGGCTCACAGGTGGTCACCGACTACCTGGACAAGGCCGGGCTGACCAAGCCGCTCGACGCGCTCGGCTTCAACCTGGTCGGCTACGGCTGCACCACCTGCATCGGCAACTCCGGCCCGCTGCCCGAAGCCGTCTCGACGGCGATCCAGGGCGGCGATCTGGTCGCGGTCTCGGTGCTGTCAGGCAACCGCAACTTCGAAGGTCGGGTGAACCCGGACACCCGCGCCAACTACCTCGCCTCGCCGCCGCTGGTGGTGGCCTACGCGCTGGCCGGCTCGATGACGATCGACCTCGACACCGAACCGCTCGGCCTCGGCAAGGGCGGCAAGCCGGTGTTCCTGAAGGACATCTGGCCGACCACCAAGGACATCCAGGCGCTGCAGAAGAAGGTGGTCGGCCAGGACATGTTCGAAGCCCGCTACGCCGACGTGTTCAAGGGCGACAAGCACTGGCAGGGCATCGAGGTCGCCGGAGGCCAGACCTACGCCTGGGACGTCGGCTCGACCTACGTGCAGAACCCGCCCTACTTCGAAGGGCTGACGATGACGCCCGACCCGGTGACCGACATCATCGAGGCGCGCATCCTGGGCATCTTCGGCGACTCGATCACCACCGACCACATCAGCCCGGCCAGCAACATCCGCAAGACCTCGCCCGCCGGCGAGTACCTCTCCCAGCACCAGGTCAGCCAGAGCGATTTCAACTCGTACGGCGCCCGGCGCGGAAACCACCAGGTGATGATGCGGGGCACGTTCGCCAACATCCGCATCCGCAACAAGATCACCGCGGACATCGAAGGCGGCGTGACCAAGCACTTCCCCTCCGGCGAAGTGATGCCGATCTACGATGCGGCGATGCGCTACAAGGCCGAGGGCCATCCGGCGGTGATCTTCGCCGGCAAGGAATACGGCACCGGCTCCTCGCGCGACTGGGCGGCCAAGGGCACCAAGCTGCTGGGCGTGCGCGCGGTGATCGCCGAGACCTTCGAGCGCATCCACCGTTCCAACCTGGTCGGCATGGGGGTGCTGCCGCTGCAGTTCATCCACGAGGGCTGGCAGCGGATGGGGCTCACCGGCGAGGAGATCGTCTCGATCCGCGACCTGGAGGACATCGCCCCGCGCAAGCAGGTGATGGTCGAGGTCTATCGCCCGTCCGACGGCAAGATCGCCCGCTTCCCGGTCAGGTGCCGGATCGATACGCCGACCGAGCTCGAGTACTTCCACAACGGCGGCGTGCTCAATTTCGTGCTGCGCAACCTCGCCAAGGCGCATTGAGGCTAACCGCCCCTTCTCCCCTTGCGGGAGAAGGTGGCGGGCGCCTGCCCGCCGGATGAGGGGTCGCGCCGGCGTCTGTTCAAGAAGGGAACGTTCGACTTGGCTGAGTTCGGCAGGACCCCTCATCCGTCCGCTCCGCCGCCACCTTCTTTCCCTCAGGGGGAGAAGGACAGGCGAGCGCTCACGGCTTAGTGAACCGCGGCTCAGAAAAACTCCGACTAATACCGGCCCGATGAGACGGGGCGCTTTGGTGCTGGCGATAGTGGGCCTCGCCGCCTTGGCGAGCGCGGCGCTTGCAAGACCCCCGGCGGCGAAGCGCTCCGCGGGGCGGCCGCCTGTCGTGGTGGAGTTGTTCACCGCACAGGGATGCGGCTCGTGCACCGCGGCCAGCGCGCACGTGTCGGGCCTGGCCACCGACAAAGGCGTGATCCCGCTGACTTTCGCGGTCGACTACTGGGACTATCTCGGCTGGAAGGACACCTTCGCCAGGCCGGAGTTCGCCGAGCGCCAGCGCGACTACGACAAACGCTTCGGCGTCGCCGAGGTGTTCACCCCGCAGGTGGTGGTCGACGGCCGCGCCGAGACGGCGGCGGTCAAGGCCGAGTTGGTGGACCGGCTGGTGCGCGAGGCGCGCCGCGCGCCGGTTGATCCGCCGCAGATGGGCTGGCGCGCCGACAGGGCGGCGATCGGCTCCGGACGTCCGCCCGCGGGCGGGGCCGATGTCTGGCTGATCCGCTACGATCCGCGCGAGCAGAACATCGAGGTCAAGGACGGCGACAACCGCGGCCACACCGTCACCGAGCGCAATGTGGTCGCGCAGCTGACGCGGCTAGGCGCCTGGCGCGGTCGACCGATGCTGTTGCGGCTGCCGGCGGCGCCGGCGGACGGCCTGAAGACCCTGGTCCTGTTGCAGGCGCACGATGGCGGCCGGATCCTGGGCGTGCTGACCGACGGAACGTCGTAGACGCCGCCAGACGAGACCGAACCCCGCTCTGGGAACCCGTCCTGAAACGTCAAACCCCCGCGGTCGGAGGGGGTGACCGCGGGGGCGACTAGAGGGCAGTATCGGCTGACCGGACCCCGCGATCCAGGGGGGCTGGGGGGGCTGTTCAGGATCCAGGACCAGCAGGGCTTCCCGATCAGCCGATGATGCGAACATCGGGCCCCAACCGGGCGCGTGCTGGGCCGAAATAAGGTCATTTCAGGGCTATGTATTAAGGTTGATTTATGTTTTGCGAAGGTGTTGCAACCGGGACGCTCGCCACCCGGCAATTCAGTGACTAGGTTTGCTGACGCATGGCCTTCGATACGTCGCCGCTCGCCAGTCGAGCCGTCACCTTCTTCGAGCGCAAAGAGCTCGACCGTCTGCTTAGTCTTTACGGCCAGATGGTCGCGGCCGGCCATTGGCGCGACTACGCCATAGATGGCCTGAATGACGCTGCGGTATTCTCGGTTTTCCGGCGCGCGTCGGAGTCGCCGCTTTACCGTATCGAGAAGCGGCCGGCCCTGGCCAAGCGCCAGGGCGCCTGGGCGGTGATCGGCCAGGGCGGCGTGATACTGCGCCGCGGCCACGAACTGGAGCAGGTGCTAAGGTTCTTCGCCCGCGCGCGCTTCGACGTCATCGAATAGGGCGCGCCGCCACAACTCCACTGGCGCCTCCCTTGCTGCGGTAGCCGAACCTTTACCCCGGCCGGCCTACCCAGGCACACGCCACGAGTTCGGAGCCACGCCATGTCCTGCGACGCCGTCGCCTTCGCCGCCACCCTCTGGCTCGCCTCGACCAGCGCCGGTCCGGCGCCGGCGACGCCCGCCCCGTTGCTCACCCCGCCGTCGGTGGCGGGCGAGCCGCTGTTCGTCGGCATCGTGCAGCGGGCCAGCAGGCTCAGGGCGGAGACCAAGGCCTGGGAGGCGGCGCCCCTCGACGGCGGCATCGACCGTCTGCCGGGCTTCGGGGCGTTCGAGGCCGACGTCGAGCAGCTCTCCAGCCTCGACATGCAGGGCCACGTCGAGCTGGTCCAGCGCGGCTACACCGATGATCTGAAGTGCATCCTGAAAGGCATCTCGCAGGATCTGCCGGTGAAGCTGAAGGCCCTCGAGACCGCGAATGACGCCAAGTCGCGCCACGCCGCGCTGGACGACATGTTCTATCTGCTGCGCGACAACGTCGAAGTGATCACCGCCCCGCCACAGCCGGCGGCCTAACCCCGCCACCTGGGTCCCCCTCCCCCTACGGGTGAGGAGATCGGGCCGCATCCAGCGCCGCCGCCACCATGCCCGACGTCAGCAGCTGCGGCAGCACCTTCGGCGCGCCGTCGCCGGCGCCATAGACTAGGTAGAGCGGCACGCCGACGCGGCCCTGGTCGGCCAGCGCCTTGGCGATTGCGGCGTCGCGGTTGGTCCAGTCGGCCTTCAGGTAGACCGCGCCGGTACGCTGGAACGCCTTCACCGCCTCGGCGGTGTTGATCGCGGTCTGCTCGTTGACCTGGCAGGTGACGCACCAGGCGGCGGTGAAATCGACGAACACGACCTTGCCGGCGGAGCGCAGCGAAGCCACCCGCTCCGGGCTCCAGGGCTCGGATGGAATGCCGGCGGCGATGGCGACGGCGCCCGTCGAGGGCGGGGCGGCGTAGGGCGCGGCGGCGACCGCGCCGACCGCGAGCGCGCCGGCCAGGCCCGCCGCGGCGAATCCGGTCCACGCCCGCTGGCCGAGCGCCGAGCGCCGCTGGGCGATCCCGAACAGCCAGGCCGCGAGACCCACCAGCACCGCGGCCGCCAGCACGGCGGCGAGGCTGCCGCGGTCGGCCTGCGCGGCCAGCACCCAGAGCAGCCAGGCCGCGGCGCCGTACATCGGGAACGCCAGCGCCTTCTTCAGCGTGTCCATCCAGGGCCCGGGCTTCGGCAGGCGTTTCAGCAGCGCCGGGCTGAAGGCCAGCAGGGTGAAGGGCGCGGCGAAACCGAGCGCCAGCGCGGCGAAAATCGCCAGCGCCGGCAGCGCTGGCTGGGTCAGGGCGTAGCCCAGCGCCGGCCCCATGAACGGCGCCGTGCAGGGCGCGGCGACGACGACGGCGAGCGCGCCGGTGAAGACGGCGCCCAGCAGGTCGGCGCGGGACGCCAGGCCGCCGCCCAGTCCCTGCAGCGACGCGCCGATTTCGAACACGCCGGAGAGATCTAGCGCCGCGGCCAGCAGGATCAGGGCGAGCGCCGCGGTCACGATCGCCGGCTGCAGCTGCGCGCCCCAGCCGACCGCCTGGCCGGCGCCGCGCAGCGCGATGATCCCGCCGGCCAGCGCCAGGAACGTCCCCAGCACCCCAGCCAGGAACGCGAGGCCCTGGGCGCGCGCCGCGGCGGTCCCGTGCGGCCGGGCGATCAGCGATGCAGCCTTCATCGACAGGATCGGGAAGACGCACGGCATCAGGTTGAGGATCAGGCCGCCGAGGAAGGCGAACAGCGCCGCCACCGCCAGGCCCAGCTGCGCGGTCTGCGCCGGCGGACCCAGGCCGCCCGACTGCGGCGGCGGCGGGCCGGCCGTGGCGCTGATCTCGAATGCATGTCCGTCCGCCGTCTCGAGCACGCCGGCGACGGCGCCAGGCGCCGGTCCCTTGGTCAGGCCGTCGCCTGCCGTCGCGGCGAAGGTGAGCCCCTGCGCCCCAAGGTCGATCGTCTGCGGCTTGGCCTGGTCGATCAGACCCGGTGTCTCGGGGTAGAAGTAGGCGTCCGCCCCGCTGAGCCCCGCCAGCGCCGGCCCGGCGACGGCGACCTTCAGGGTGCTGCCGGACAGCCGGTAGGTGGCGGCAAGACCGCTCTGCTTCGGCGCGGCGGCCAGCGCGCTGGCGATCTGGGCGCCCCAGGTCGGGTCGGCCGCGCCGGCGCCGGCGGTGATCGGGATGTCGAGCGCGAGGTCGGCGTCCTGCGGCACGCAGACGTCGGCGCAGACCAGCATCTGCACCTTGGCGGCGAGGTGGGCGGTCTGGCCCACCTTGGCGTCGGCCGGCACCTCGATCGGCGTCGCCAGGATCGCCTTGTCCTCGTAGCCGTAGTTCATCAGCGGCCCGACCGGCAGCCGCTTCGGCGCCGGCCAGACGATGTCGCCGGCGCGCCAGCCGGCCGGCAGGGTCCAGGTGATCCTGGTCGGCTCGCCGGCGTCGCCGGGATTGCGCCAATAGGTGTGCCAGCCCCTCTCGATGGTCTGGATCAGGGCGACGTAGACGGTCGAGCCGGGCGCCGCGCCCTGGGTCTCGGCGGCCAGCACCGGCCTGACGTGCTGTGGCCCGAGCGGCTGGGCGATCGCGACGCCGGTCAGGCCGAACGCAATGAGGGCGGCGAGGCAGATGGCTCTGAGACTTGGCAATCGTCGCATCCGGAAAATCAGGCACGCGCCTCTAGCATACCAAGATCGGGTGAAATCGGCTTTTGTGCGCTGGACCCTTTGTGCGCTGGACCGTAGTACGGCCGCGTATGTTGAAACGTAACAAGCGCCCGCCGATTCGCCGGCCGCGCCCAAGGGACGCCCGCCATGCCCGCCCGCTTCGACGACATCGAGATCGGCCAGGTCGCCAGCCTGGGCGCCGCCCGCATCGAGGCCGACGCCCTGGCCGCCTTCGTCGCCGCCTTCGCCCCCGGCTGGAGCCTCGACCGCGGCGCGCCGGACGCGATGCTCTACGCCATCTGGTCGCGGCTGGACGCCGTCGCCGCCACCGACTGGCCGCAGACCAAGCGCCTTGGCGTCGATGCGCTGCGCTGGATGCGCAACCCGCCGGTCGGCGAAGTGCTGCGCGGGCGCATGACGATCATGGGCAAGGACGCGGTCGGCGAGGAGAAGGGCATCGTCTTCGCCCAGCACGACCTGATCGATGAAGCCGGCCGCCTGGTCTTCTCCTGCCTGACCCGGAGCGTCTTCGCGCGCTAGGTCAGTTCATGTTCGCCGGCGCCATCTGAGCCTGCTTGACCATCGCGCGGGCGACCATGCGGTCCCAGCCGGTCAGCGACATCATGTGGGCGTAGATCTGGGCGACGGCGCCGTTGCCGATCAGTTCGACCAGCTTCTCCGGCGGCAGCGCCTTCAGCTTGGCTTCCGAGACGGCGAAATACTCGGCGATCGGCTGCGGTTCGCCGGGCGTGCCATCGGGATTGTTGGGCGCGAAGCTGGCGCGGGCGGTTTCGAACAGATCGAGTTCGCGCAGCAACGTCACGAACAACTCGGTCCGCCGGCCCTCGTTCTCGAAGTCGTTGCAAAACTGGATGCAGCCGTTGGTGTAGTCGGTCGGCTCGCCGTTCTCGTTGAAGAAGGCCAGGTCGTAATCCTCGCCCAGCATCTGGGCGGCGCGGTCGATGCAGACCACCAGCGTCTCGCGCGACTGGTCGTTGGCGAGCACGAACGGGTAGCGGCGGATGTAGGCCGGGATGTAGGCGCCGACCTCGAACGCCCCGTCCGGGCCGACGAACAGGTTGGTCCCTTGGCGGATGCCCATCACCGCCAGCGGCTGGTAGCGGTCGCCGGCGAAGATGATCGGATAGTTGATCCCGGCGATCGGGAACTCGCCGACCGTCAGCGGCACGACATTGGTCTGGGCGGCGAAGCCGAACGGGCGGTCCATTCGCTTCAGGCCGATCTTGCCGTGGAGTTCGCGCGAGAGCGGTTCGGGCTTGGAATAGAACAGCACGTTGCCGGTGAACTCGGCGGACGGCGGCTGCGGAGTCGGAGGAATGGACATGAAGATCCGGCGGCTCTTGGGGGAAGGCCGCGGTGTCTAACCGATCGGGCCGGGGCGGGCAATGCGCCCTTGCGCGCGCCGCCAGCGACGCTTCAATGGCGCGATAGAACGAGGAGACGCCTTCGATGCCGATCTACTATCCGGACATTCTCGACCAGCGCACCGCCGCGCGCAGCTTCAGCTACGGCGACAAGGACGTGATGCTCTATGCGCTCGGCATCGGCCTGGGGGCGGATCCGATGGACGAGAAGGAGCTGGCCTTCGTCTACGAGAAGAGCCTGAAGGTGGTGCCGACGGCCGCGACGGTGCTGGCCACGGGCGGCCGCGCGGTCGAGGGCCGGCCCGAGCCCACGCTGCCCGACCGGCCACCGGCCCAGCCAGATCAACTTCCTGATGATGCTGCACGGCGAGCAGAAGGTCGAGCTGCACAAGCCGCTGCCGGCCTATGGCTCGTTCATCGCCGAGGGGCGCACCCTCGGGGCCTGGGACAAGGGCAAGGACAAAGGCGCGGTCGTGGTCAACGAGACCACCTGGTCCGACGAAAAAGGCGAGAAGGTCGCGACGCTGACGATGTCGATGTTCGCCCGCGGCGATGGCGGCTTCGGCGGCCCGACCGAGGGACAGCCCGAGCCGCACCCGACGCCGACCCGAGCCCCGGACCAGTCGGTCGACATCGCCACCCGCCCCGACCAGGCGCTGCTCTACCGGCTGAACGGCGACCGCAACCCGCTGCATTCAGAGCCCGACTTCGCGCGGCGCGCGGGGTTCCCGCGGCCGATCCTGCACGGCCTTTGCACCTACGGCCTGACCTGCCGGGCAGTGCTGCAGTCGGTGCTGGACTACGATTCCGACGCGATCCTCAGCCACCAGGTGCGCTTCTCCTCGCCGGTGTTCCCCGGGGAGATCGTCACCGTCGACCTCTGGCGCGACGGCAAGCAGATTTCGTTCGAGGCGCGGGTGAAGTCGCGCGAGGTGACGGTGATCAAGAACGGGCTGACGGTGCTGCGGTAACGCCCCCCCTTCGTCGCGCGTCGCCGCTGCGCGGCTCGCCAGCGACACTTCCCCCCGCCAGCGGGGGGAAGAGCGGGATGCTCCTCCCCTCGCGGAGTGAGGGGAGGTGTCGCAAGCGAGCGAAGCGAAGCGCGACGGAGGGGAGATGTCACCGCCGCTGCATCCAGACCAGGTGCCGCCGCAGCGGGTGTTCGGCCGGCAGCGCCGGGTGGTCGAAGTCGAGGGTCGGCGTGCGGACGAGGCCGATCCGGTCCATCACCGCCTGCGAGCGCAGGTTGGGCGGACTGGTGAAGGCGAACACTTCGGTCAGCCCGCCCCGTTCGAACGCGTCGGCGATCGCCGCCTTCGCGGCCTCGCTGGCGTAGCCCTGGCCCCAGGCGTCGCGCACCAGCCGCCAGCCCATCTCGAACCCCGCCGGCAACGGCAGGCTCTTGTGCACCGGGGCGAGGCCCACCACGCCGATGAACGCCCGATCCGCCTTTCGCTCGACGACCCAGCGCCCGAAGCCGAAGCAGGCGATCACCGCCTCGCGCCGGGCGATCTCGGCCAGCGCCGCCTCTTCGCTGAGGACGCCGCCCAAGCGTGTCCATCACCGCCGGGTCGCCGCTCATGGCGACGAACGGGGCGCGGTCGGCCTCGGTCCAGCCGCGCAGGATCAGTCGCTCGGTCTCGATCACGCCGGCCGGCCGCTGGTGAGCGACCCGTAGAGGTCGGGGCGCCGGTCGCGGAAGAAGCCCCAGGCGGCGCGGTGCGCGGCCAGGAAGTCGAGGTCGACGGTGGCCAGGATCACGCCCTCGGCGTCGCGGCCGAGCTCGGCGGCCAGGTCGCCGCGGTGGTCGGCGATGAAGGACGAGCCATAGAACCGCTGGCCGCCGCCCGGGTAGTCCGGCCATGGCTCGAAGCCGGTGCGGTTGGCGCCGACGACCGGGATTACGTTGGAAACCGCATGGCCCTGCATCGCCCGCCGCCAGGGCGCGGCGGTGTCCAGCGTCGGGTCGTGCGGCTCCGAGCCGATCGCGGTCGGATAGAGCAACGCCTCGGCGCCCAGCAGCGTCATCGCCCGCGCCGCTTCCGGGAACCACTGGTCCCAGCAGATCCCGACGCCGAGCCGGCCAAGCGCGTGTCCCAGACCCGAAAACCGGTGTCGCCGGGGCGGAAGTAGTACTTCTCCTGATAGCCCGGCCCGTCGGGGATGTGGCTCTTGCGGTAGAGCCCGAGCAGGCGCCCGTCGGCGTCGGCCATCACCAGGCTGTTGAAGTAGTGCGGCCCCTCGCGCTCGAAGATCGAGATCGGCAGCACCACGCCAAGTTCGCCGGCCAGCGGCGCCAGCGCGGTCACGCACGGATGCTCGCGCCAGGGATGGGCGGCGGCGAACCAGCGCTCCTCCTGGCGGACGCAGAAGTAGGGCCCCTGGAACAGCTCGGAGGGCAGGATCACCTGCGCGCCCTTCGCCGCCGCCTCGCGGATGAAGGCTTCGGTCTTGGCGATGTTGGCCGCCAGGTCGTCGCCATAGGACGCCTGGATCGCCGCGAGCGTGAGCGTGCGCGCCATCAGGCCGGCTCCTGCTGGGTGATGCAGTGGAACGAGCCGCCGCCGGTGAGCAGCGCCTTCGACGGCAGGCCGATCACGGTCCGGTCCGGGAACAGCGTCTGCAGCGCCTGCAGCGCGAAAGCGGCGGCGCGCGGGTTGTAGGTCGGCATGACCACGGCGCGGTTGGCGATGATGAAGTTCATGTGCGAGGCCGGCGCGGGCAGGCCGTCGTGGCCGGTCACCTTGCCGGGCGAGGGGATCCGCACCATCCGCAGCGCTCGGCCGGCCGCGTCGGTCGCGCTGGCGAGGTCGCGCGCGGCGTCGTCGTAGATCGCTGCGTGCGGATCGTCGGCGCCGAACGCCATCGGGACCGCGACGACGCCCGGGGCGACGAAGCGGGCCAGGTTGTCGACGTGGCCGTCGGTGTGGTCGTTGAGCAGGCCCTTTTCCAACCAGATCACCTTGCGCGCGCCCAGCGCCTCGGCCAGCGCGGCCTCGGCGGCGGCCTGGGTCCAGGCGCGGTTGCGATTGGGGTTGAGCAGGCACTCGCGCGTGGTCAGCACCGTGCCTTCACCGTCGTGGTCGATCGCGCCGCCTTCGAGCACGAAGTCGTAGCGCTCCAGCGGGACGGCGGCCGCCGCCGCCAGCTGCTCGGCGACGCTGTCGTCGCCGGGCAGCACGTACTTGCCGCCCCAGCCGTTGAAGCGGAACGCCGCGGCGGACGGTCCCGTGAAGATCGGCCCGGTGTCGCGCAGCCAGATGTCGCCGAAGTGACCCGGCAGCAGCTCGATCCCGGCGACGCCGGCCAGCAGCCCCCGCGCGGCCACCGCCGCGCGCTCGCCGTCGACCATCAGTCGCACCCGCTCGCCGCCCGCCTCGGCGAGCGCGCGGGCCAACGCGGCGGCTTCGCCCTGGGCGGCGGCCAGGTCGTCTTCCCAGAGCGTGGCGTGGCTGGGGAAGCCGACCCAGATGGCCCGGTGCGGCGCCCATTCGGGCGGGACGGCGGCGGTGGTCACAGGCGTCATTGGCCCGCTTAGATAGGAACGATCCGCACAAGAAAAGGGCGGCCCCGCGTAGGACCGCCCCTCTTGCCGGGTGGCGAGCGCCGCGGAGCTAGAACTTGTAGCGGATGCCCATCTTGATCACCCAGGTCGGCACCGGCGGCGAGCTCAGGCTCTGGACGGTGGTGAACTGGTTGACGTTGCCCGGCGTGACCGTCGGCCGAAGTGTGTTGTACTGGTAGAAGTTGCCCCGGCCGGCTACGCAGGTCGGGAAGGTGGAGATACCTGGCACCACGACCCCAGAGAACTGACAGTTGAAGGCGGTCACCGGCGCGAACACGTAGGGGAAGCCGACCTGGTTATCGATGCCCCAGTTCTTGTTGATCAGGTTCGGGAGGTTGATGACGTCGAGGTAGAACTCGCCCTTGGATCCGTTCTTGGCGCCGCCCGGGAACCAGGCTGGGAACTCCTGGGCGATCTGCAGGTCGGCGGTGACGACGTCGGAGGAGCGGAACGCGTTACGCGGCGCGATGGAGCCGGCGTAGCGGATCAGGCCGCTGGATTGCAGGAAGCTGTTGAAAGCCGCGACGTTGAAGGCGGGACCGTAGGTCACGTGGGGATCGCTGCTTGCGGTGACCACGCCTGATGCATCGGTCTTGGGCACGTAGAGCAGTTGGTGGGTGGTCGAGGTCGCGCCCTGCCCGAACAACTGGTCGAACGGGCCGTTGAACGACGGCGAGGTGCAGCTCGAGCTGGACGTCGTGCAGAACGCGTAGCTGAACGGCAGCCCGGCGCGATCCATCAGGAACAGGCGAACGGACGTCCGATTGTTGCCGATGAAGGCGTGCGAGTAGTTCACCGAGAAGCGGTGCTCGTAGAGGATCTGGTAGTCCGAGGTGAACACGCCCGGGTGGTTCGGATCCGCCGTGATCTCGTTGTTGAAGTTGCTGGTCGCGACCGAACTGGTGGCGGCCGCCACATCGCGCACATTCTGGTGCGAGTAGGTGTAGTCGAGCGTCAGGCCCAGTTCACGGAAGGTCTTGGTCACGCCGACCGCCCAGACCAGCCCATCGCCGCCGCCGGTGTTGGTCAGCAGGATGTCGGATCCCGACGAGCGCTTGGTCGTGCCGGTAAGCCACGGATAGGCCTGGACCGGCGGCACCGCGAGGTTGTCCGGATTGGCGCTGTAACGGGTCGGGTCGAACAGCGGCCGGCCGTCCGGGGCGACGGCCGAGGGCAATCCCAGCTGCGCCGCCCGCGCTGGCGTCATCAGGTACTGCAGCTCCCAGAGGTCCTGCCACAGCACCCCTTCGCTGGTTTTCGACGCCACCAGATCGGCGTGGATCCGCCAGCCGTCGCCGAGATGCTTCAGATAGGGGTTGTTGCCGTCGCTGAAGTCGAAGTCCTTGATGACGCTGACCGACGCCTTCCACACGGCGGGCGGCTTGAAGTGCGGGTCGAGGGCGTTGGCGGTGCCGGCGCCGGCGTTGGCGATGGCTGTGATGTCAGCCTGGACGTCGGCCGGGATCGAGGATCCGGTCACGCCCAGCAACGCCGAGGTGCCGGCTCCGGTCAGCGCGGTGGCCTGGGTGGCGCAGTTGAGCGTGCTGCAGGTGTAGGTCTTGGTCCCCAGCAGGTTACCGGGATTGGTGTAGCTGTCGTAGGTGTAGACGCCCGGATTGCCGCCGGAGAACAGGCCGGCGCCGCCGGTTACGGTGAAGGTCGGATCGGGGTGCCAGTTGAACCCGAACCGCGGCATCAGCACATACTCGCCGTCGATCGTCCGGTTGTTGGCGAAGCCGTACTGCGCGACGAAGCGGGGATTCAGCAGCGGCTTGGTGCTGCTGCCATAACCTTCGTAACGTAGCCCGCCCCGCACCGTCAGCTCGGGCGACACGTGCCACTCGTCCTCGGCGTACAGCGTGTCCGTGGTGGTCGAGGCGCTGGTGGCGGCGGTGTTGGGGTTGTTGTCGAAGGCGTTCTGGTAGGTCAGCGCGCAGGCGACATGGGCCTGCAGGTTGGTGAACACGTTGTCGGTCCCGCCTACCGCCGCCCCTGGGCCGCAGGCCGTCGAGAAGGTGTAGGTGCCGGTCGCGTTCTGGACGAACAGGTCAAACTCATCGAGGTTCTCGTGCTCGTAACCGCCGAGCAGGACGTGTTCGCCGATCTTGTAGTTCGCCTTGAATTTGATCTGCTGGTCTGTGACGCCGAGGTTGTTAGCTTGACGTGAAATGTCCGGACCGAGGAAGATGCTGCCGGATGTCGGGAGATTTACCTTGAATTCCGAAAATGGCCCGGTGAACAGCTTTGTCGGGCTTTCCACGTCCTTGTTGGTGTATTCGATCTCGGTCGTCAGCGCGTCGGTCCAGTGCGAGGTCAGGTCGGCGGTCCAGGCCACCAGCGCCTGCTCGAAGTTGTAGTCGTTGGACTGCAGGTTCAGGATCTTGTTCGAGGTGCTGCCGTTCGGCACGTTGTAGGTGGTGCCGTCGGTGTTCTGGTAGCTCACGAACAGGTGCTGGTTGTCGGTGATGTACCAGTCGATCTTGCCGAACGCCTTGGTGTCGACGACCGGTCCGGTGCCGCCGTAGTTCAGCGGATCGTAGCCATAGCCGCCGCTCGCCACGCTCCCTTTGAGGATGGTCTGGGTGTTGACGACGTCGGATTGCAGCACGCCGGCGATCGGGTTGGCGCCAGCCTGGTCCTGCGGATTGAAGGTGGCTGCGCCGATGCCGTTGTACTGGCTGTAGCCGAAGAAGAAGAAGATGTGGTCCTTCCAGATCGGCCCGCTGAAGGTGAACGACGACTGCGTGTCGTTGAACTTGGTCGTCACCGTCCGGTCCGTCGCGCCCGGCCGCAGTCGCAGCGCATCGACGCCGATGTGCTTGCCGGAGAGGTCGTTCGAATCCCAGCTGTAGTCGGCCGAGCCGTGGAACTCATTGCCGCCGGACTTGGTGACGACGTTCAGGATGCCGCCCTGGAAGCTGCCGTACTGCACCTCGTAGGGCGCAACCTCGACGTTGAAGGCCTGCACCACGTCGATCGAGAACGGCGAGCGCTGGGTCGGGTAGCCGCTGTTGTTGAGCCCGAAGTCGTCGGACTGGCGCACGCCGTCCAGGTAGATGGTGTTGAAGTGGTTGTTGGTCCCGGCGATCGTCATCGCGTTGGAGTTCGCCGCATCGATGGTCACGAACGGATTGATCCGCGCCAGGTCCTTCAGGTCCCCGGCGAACGAAGGCGCGGTCTGGATGTCGCTGGCGTTGAATACGGTCCGCGGCCCGGTCTGGACGATCGCGCCCTTCACGGCGGGCGCGGCGGTGACGGTGACCTCGGCGACCTGCTCGCCGCCGGCGATCGCGACGTCGAGCTGGTAGGGCGCGCCGATCTGAATGCTGCCGACGTCGGCCGTCTGCACGCTCTTGTCGGGCGCGGTGGCCGTGACCTTGTAGGGGCCGCCGACCGGCAGGTTGCTGACGCTGTAGAAGCCGTCGTCGCTGGTGGTGGTCGTGTTCGAGACGCCGGTCGCGGTGTTGGTGATCTTGACCTGCGCGCCGCCGATAGGCTTTCCGCCCTCGGTCACGTGGCCGGCGACGCCGCCCGTAATCTCCTGCGCGACGGCGGATGTCGAACAGAGCGCCAGCGCGAGCGCGCCCAGCGCCACGCCCGCGGCGAGCTTTCTGGTCAGCATGAGAATCCCCTCTCAGATGCCGCCGGGGCCCCAACGCGCGGCGCGCATCCCAGAGCGCTTTATCCGCGCCGTTTGAACGATGCACGAAGGAATTGTAACGGTTTCACGACGATGTTGCGCGGGCACAACGGACCGCAGGCGCTACTGAAAATCTTTTAGCTTTCCGGCGCCTAAAGGTTGTGCGCCACAGCACGACGGGCCACCATGGCTAGGTCGTGACCTCCCGCGAATTACCTGTGGATAGTCCTGGGCGGGACTTTGCGGCGACCGACGCCAACTGGGTCTGGGCCGTCGGCGCAACGACGCTGCTCGTCCTGATCCGCCTCGCCGCCGTCCGCCTGAGCCCGCTCCAGCTTTATCCAGACGAGGCGCAGTACTGGCTCTGGTCGCGCCACTTGGCGTTCGGCTATTTCACCAAGCCGCCGCTGGTCGCCTGGCTGATCAGGCTCACCACGCTGACAAGCGACGCCGAGCCGTTCGTGCGGCTGTCCTCGCCGCTGCTGCACGGTGTGGCGGGCCTGTTCCTCTACTGCGCGGCGCGGCGGCTCTACGACGCCCGCGTCGCCCTCGCCAGCCTGCTGGTCTACGCGCTGATGCCGGCGGTGCAGCTGGGCGCCTTCGTGGTGTCGACCGACACGCCGCTGGTCGCCTGCCTCGCCGGCGCGCTCTGGGCCTACGCCGCAATGCAGTCGGCGCAAGGCCCGCACTGGCGCGCCGCGGCCGCCCTCGGCCTGGCGCTGGGGCTGGCGTTCCTGGCCAAGTACGCCGCCCTCTACGCGATCATCGGCATCGCCGCCCACCTCGCCCTCTCGCCTGGGGCCCGCAAGCCCTGGACCTGGCCAGCCATCCTTTCCGCCGCCGCGGTCTTCGCCCTGCTCGCGGTCCCGAACCTGGTCTGGAACCTGACTCATCGCCTCGCCACGTTCGGCCACCTGGAGCAGGAGGCCGCGTGGGGCGCGCGCAAGGGCGGGATCGGCGAGGCGGCCGGCTTCCTCGCCAGCCAGTTCGGCGTCTTCGGCCCGGTCCCGTTCGCCGCGCTGATCGGCGGCGGCGCCTGGCTGGGCCTGCGGCGGCGTCTGCAGGCTCCTGATGCGCTGCTGCTGTGCTGGGCCGCCCCGGCGCTGCTGATCGTGCTCGGTCAGGCGTTCATGGCTGGCGCGAAGGCCAACTGGGCTGTGGCGGCGTTCGCGCCGGGCTCGATTCTGGTCGCGGCCTGGATGCTGCGCTGGGGCCGGCGGCGCCTGCTGGGCTTCGTCGTCGCGACGCACGCCTTGCTGGCGCTGGGCGGCTTCGCCGTCGTCACCCAGCCGCAGCTCGCCGATCGCGTCGGCCTGTCGAACGCCCTGAAGGGCGTGCGCGGCGGCCGCGAGGCGACCCGGCTGATCGTCGGCGCGGCGCGCGCGCAACAGCGCGCCGGGCCCGTGACCGCGGTCGCGATCGACGAGCGCGAGCTGTTCAGCACCGTCGCCTACTATGGCCGCGACTATTTCGGGCAGGAGGGGCCGCCGCTTCGGGCCTGGGTCGCCGGCCCCCATCCGCAGAACCAGGCCGAGCTCGCCGCGCCGCTGACGGCCGCCGACGGCGCGCGGGTGCTGGCGGTCAGCCGCGACGGCGCGCATGCCGCCGCGATGCGAGCCCAGTTCCGCAGCGTCGGCGAGCCGGAGCTCGCCACCATCTGGATCGACCGCCAGCACGCGCTGAACCTGCAGCTGTTCGGCGGCGAAGGTTTCACGCCGAACCGGTGACGCACACCGCTTTTCCCCGCGAAAGCGGGGACCCAGGTGTTTTATCGGGAGGCGCCGTAGGTTTCAGAAAAAGCCTAGCCCCCGCATTCGCGGGGGAGAGCGGAGAGTGGACCCGCTCGCAACAGCCTACAGCGCCACCGTGAACGCGGCCTCGGTCTTGGCTTTCACCTCGTCGAGGGTGACGCCGCTGGCGAGCTCGGTCAGGCGCACCGCCCCGCCGCCGATCTCGAAGACCGCGAGGTCGGTGATCAGCAGGTCGACAACGCCGGCGCCGGTCAGCGGCAGGGTGCAGCGGGTGACCAGCTTCGGCGCGCCGGACTTCTCGGTGTGCTCCATCACCACCACCACGCGGCGCACGCCGGCGACCAGGTCCATCGCCCCGCCCATGCCCTTGACCATCTTGCCGGGCACCATCCAGTTGGCGAGGTCGCCGTTCTCCGCCACCTGCATGCCGCCGAGGATCGAGAGGTTGATGTGGCCGCCGCGGATCATCGCGAAACTGTCGGCCGAGGAGAAATAGGCCGACGACGGCAGCTCGGTGATGGTCTGCTTGCCGGCGTTGATCAGGTCCGGATCGGCCTCGCCCTCGTAGGGGAACGGGCCCATGCCCAGCATGCCGTTCTCGCTCTGCAGCGTCACCTGCATGCCGCCCGGGATGTAGTTGGCGACCAGGGTCGGGATGCCGATCCCGAGGTTGACGTAGAAGCCGTCGGCCAGCTCGCGCGCCGCCCGGGCGGCCATGTCCTCGCGAGTCCAGGCCATCAGACTTCCTCCCCGGCGCCGGCGCCGACCGTTTCGCGCGGACGCGTCGTCACCCGCTCGATCCGCTTCTCGAACGCCGCGCCCTGCAGCATGCGGTCGACGAAGATGCCGGGCGTGGCGATCTGGTCCGGATCGAGCTGGCCGACGTCGACCAGCTTTTCCACCTCGGCGACGGTGACCGCGCCGGCGGTGGCCATCATCGGATTGAAGTTCCGCGCGGTCTTCCGGTAGATCAGGTTGCCCTCGGCGTCGCCCTTCCAGGCCTTGACGATCGAGAGGTCGGCCTTCAGGCCGCGCTCCATCACATAGAGCTCGCCGTCGAACTCGCGCACCTCCTTGCCCTCGGCCACCAGCGTGCCGACGCCGGTCTTGGTGAAGAAGGCGGGGATGCCCGCGCCGCCGGCGCGGATGCGTTCGGCCAGCGTGCCCTGCGGATTGAACTCCAGCTCCAGCTTGCCCGACAGATAAAGCTGCTCGAACAGCTTGTTCTCGCCGACGTAGGACGAGATCATCTTCTTGATCTGCCCGCCGGCCAGCAGGATGCCGAGGCCGAAATCGTCGATCCCGCAGTTGTTGGAGACGACGGTCAGATCCTTGGTTCCCGCCGCGCGGATCGCCGCGATCAGGTTCTCGGGGATGCCGCAGAGGCCGAACCCGCCGGCCATGATCGTCATGCCGTCGAACAGCAGGCCCTCCAGGGCGTCGGCGGCGGTCTTGCGGACCTTGTCGGCCATGGCCTTCTCCCGCAGTGCACAATGACCGCTCCTTGGCGCCGATACGCGCCCGTTTCAACCGCGGCGTCGCGCCGGTGGTCGCGCCGCGCGCCAAACGCGCTAGAAGGAGGGCAGGGAGGCCGCTCTTGTCCGCAACTGTCGCCGGCATCGCGCCGGTCTCGTTCCGTCTCTACGCCGACGACTTCGACGCCTTCGCCGGCGCGCTCGGCGGCTCGTTCGCCCGCTATGGCTTCGCGGTGATCGCCGACCACGGGCTGGACCAGGCGCGGATCGAGGCGGCGATCGCCGACGCGAAGGCGTTCTTCGCCCTGCCGGACGAGGTGAAGCGCCGCTACAAGATCGAGGGCGTCTCCGGCCAGCGCGGCTACACGCCGTTCGGGGTCGAGACCGCCAAGGGCGCGGCCCACTTCGACCTGAAGGAGTTCTGGCACGTCGGGCGCGAGCTGCCGCTCGGCCACCCTTTCCGAGCGCGGATGCCGGACAACGTCTGGCCGGCCGAGGTCGCCGGCTTCCGCGAACACGAGAGCTGGCTCTACGCAGCGCTGGAGGACCTCGGCGACAAGGTGCTGCGCGCGATCGCCCGCTACCTCGGCCTGGACTCCGGGTTCTTCGCGCCCACGACCCACTTCGGCAACAGTGTGCTCAGGCTGCTGCACTATCCGCCGGTCCCGTTCGACGGACCGAACGTGCGGGCCGGCGCGCATGAGGACATCAACACCATCACCCTGCTGCTTGGCGCCGAGGAGGCGGGGCTGGAGGTGCTGGACCGCGACGGCGCCTGGCTGCCGATCAATCCGCCGGCCGGCAGCGTGGTCTGCAATATCGGCGACATGCTGCAGCGGCTGACCAACGACGTGCTGCCCTCGACCACCCACCGGGTGGTCAACCCGCCGCCGGAGCGGCGCGGCGTGGCGCGCTACTCGACCCCGTTCTTCCTGCACTTCGCGCCGGACTACCTGATCGAGACCCTGCCCGGCTGCGTCACGCCGGAGCGCCCGAACCGCTACCCGGTCCCGATCACCGCCAACGACTACCTCGAAGAGCGGCTGGCGGAGATCAAGCTGAAGTAAACACCCCCTCCCGCGCGTCCCTCCCCCTCGTGGGGAGGGTGGACGGAGCGCAGCGACGGACGGGTGGGGGAGTCCGACACGACAACGATCACCGGTGATGACGGAGCCTGGCTCCAGACTCCCCCACCCTGATCGCTTCGCGATCTGTCCCTCCCCACGGAGGGGGAGGGAGGATCGAATCGGAACCTACAGCCGCTCGACGATCGTCACGTTCGCCAGACCGCCGCCTTCGCACATGGTCTGCAGGCCGTACTTCTTGCCGCGGGCCTTCAGCGCGTGGATCAGGGTCGCCATCAGCTTGGTGCCGGAGGCGCCCAGCGGGTGGCCGAGGGCGATGGCGCCGCCGTTGACGTTGAGCCGGTCCGGGTCGGCCTTGGTGTACTGCAGCCACGCCACCGGCACCGAGCCGAACGCCTCGTTGACCTCGAACAGGTCGATGTCGTCGATGCTCATGCCGGCCTTCTTCAGCGCGTGCATGGTCGCCTGCAGCGGGGTCTCCAGCATGATCACCGGATCGCCGCCGATCACCGAGACGTGGTGGATGCGGGCGATCGGGTCGACGCCGAGGTCCTTCAGGCCCTTCTCGGACACCACCATAACCCCCGACGCGCCGTCGCAGATCTGGCTGGAGCTGGCGGCGGTGATCCGCCCGCCCTCGCGCAGCAGCTTCACGCCGCGGATCGCCTCGAGCGCGGCGTCGAAGCGGATGCCTTCGTCGACCGTGTGGTCGCTCTCGGCGCCCTCGGCGTCCTTGATCCGGATCGGGGTGATCTCGTTCTTGAACGCGCCGCCCTGCGTCGCCGCGATCGCCTTCTGGTGGCTGTTGTAGGCGAACTGGTCGATCTCATCCTTGGTCAGCTTGTACTTCTCGGCCACCATCTCGGCGCCGACGAACTGGCTGAACTGGATGTTGGGATAGCGCTTCTGCTGCGCCGGGCTCATGGGATTGCCGAAGCCGTTCTGGGCCGGCAGGGCGGCGGAGAGGCCCATCGGCACACGGGTCATGCTCTCGACGCCGGCGGCGATGACGATGTCCTGGGTGCCGCTCATCACCGCCTGGGCGGCGAACTGCAGCGCCTGTTGCGAGGAGCCGCACTGGCGATCGACGCTGGTGGCCGGCACGCTCTCGGGCATGCGCGAGGCGAGCACCGCGCCGCGGGCGACGTTGATCGACTGTTCGCCGACCTGGCCGACGCAGCCCATGATCACGTCCTCGACCAGGGCCGGATCGGCGCCGGTCTGGTCCAGGATCGAGTTGAGCACCTGGCCGGCGAGGTCGGCGGGGTGCCAGCCGGCCAGCTTGCCGCCCTTGCGGCCTCCGGCGGTGCGGGTGGCGGCCACGATGTAGGCGGCGTCGGCCATGCGGAATTCTCCTGCGAAATGAAGGGGTGGAGCGGTATCAGGGGTACGTTGGGTTAGCCAATCGCGATTTCAAGCGGCGTCGAGTTGGTGGGCTAGGAGCTCCTCTTGTCGGTCATGGCCGGGCGTAAGTCCCGGCCACCCAAGCACGCAGGACCAGCCTTGGCCGCGCCAGGCGCGGCCACCCGTCGGTTGGTGTTCTTGGTTCGCCGGGACAAAGCCCGGCGATGACCGAAAGGATGAAGCGAACCTATCCCGCCCGCCCGTAGAACCGCTGCTTGAAAGGGCCGCCGAACAGCACCTTGCCGAGCCCACGGGCGGCGCGGTCGTAGGCGAACGCGCGGTGGGGGGAGCGACGCACCCATTGCCACGCCGCGAAGGCGCCGAAGACCGCTGTCTGGACGATCCCGATCGCCATCCAGCGCAGCGCGCCGGGCCAGTCCGGCGGGTCGGCGGTGGCGCAGGCGTAAGTCGGGCCCTGGCCGTAGGCGAATGCGCGGGCCAGGGCGTAGTCGAGCGTCAGGCGCTCGGGGACCGGGTCCTCGTAGACCAGCGCCTCGTGCGCCCAGGCGAACCGCGCGCCGGCGCGGCCCATCACGCCGAACAGGTGGTCGTCTTCGCCGCCGACTTCGTTGCGGTGGGCCGAGAACGGGCGGGTCGGATGCGGCAGGGCGGCGCGGCGGACCAGGCTGTCGCCGCAGCCGTAGTGAGTGGGCGATGATCCCGCTCTCCGGCCGGGCCCTCGCGGGAGAAGAACTGCTCGAGGTAGTCGCGATGGGCGCGTGACCTGCGCCGGGGCCCTGGCCCGCACCGGCCCGAACACCGACGTCGGCGTCGTAGCGCGCCTGCGTCTCGATCAGCGCCGCCAGCCAGCCGGGGGAGGCCTCCTCGTCGTCGTCGAGGAAGGCGATCAGGTCGCCGCGGGCGGCCTCCAGGGCGGCGTTGCGGGCGTTGGCGACGCCGGCGGCCGGCTCGTGCACGTAGCGCAACGGGAACGGCGCCTCGGCGGCGAGTTGGCGCGCGAGCGGCTCGGCGGACGGAACCTGGTCGTTGTCGACGATCACCAGCTCCAGCCGGGCCAGGTCGACGCCGGACTGGCGGAAGGTCGAACGCGCGGCAAGCGCCAGTCCCTCGGGCCGGCGCTGGGTGGGAATGGCGATGCTGACGCTGAGCCGTTCACCATCCCGGGCGGCGGCGCCGGGCGTGGCGCTCTCCAGCTTGAAATAGGCCGGCGGCGAGAGCGTGCGGCGATCGAGCAGGCTGAGCATCGTACTGTTCTGGTCCCGGGACCGGTTCTCCGACCTCATGCCTGCAATCGGCGCGCCGCGTGACGGCGGCGGCGGCGCGGTTTACAGGAGCGGTCCCGAAATTTCGGCCAGAGAGGAGACCATCCCCGTGCGCCTGCCCAAGGCCAGGCTCGACCAGGTGCTCGCCCGCTTCCAGGAAGTGGAGGCGCGGATGTCGGCCGCCAGCGACGGCGCCGAGGTCGTGCGGCTGGGCAAGGAATACGCCGAGCTGAAGCCGGTGGCCGAGGCGGCCGAACGGCTGGCGAGATTGCAGACCCAGCGCGCCGAGCTGGAGGCGATGGTCGCCGGCGACGACGCCGAGATGGCCGAACTCGCCCGGGAGGAGCTGGCCGAACTCGACCAGACCCAGCCGGCGCTGGAGCGCGAGCTGGCGCTGCTGCTGGCCCCGCGCGACGCCGACGAGAACGCCTCGGCGATCCTGGAGCTGCGCGCCGGCACCGGCGGCGACGAGGCGGCCCTGTTCGCCGGCGACCTGTTCCGCATGTACCAGCGCTACGCCGCCGCCCACGGCTGGAAGATGGAGGTCGAGAGCGAGTCCGAGGGCGAGATGGGCGGCTACAAGGAGATCATCGCCTCGATCGAGGGCGAGGGCGTGTTCGGCCGGCTGAAGTTCGAGAGCGGCGTGCACCGGGTGCAGCGGGTGCCGGCGACCGAGACGCAAGGGCGGATCCACACCTCGGCCGCCACCGTCGCCGTGCTGCCCGAGCCCGAGGACGTCGAGATCGAGATCAACGACGCCGACATCCGCATCGACACCTACCGCTCGTCCGGCGCCGGCGGCCAGCACGTCAACAAGACCGACTCGGCGGTGCGCATCACCCACCTGCCGACCGGCATCGTCGTCACCTCGTCGGAGAAGTCGCAGCACCAGAACCGGGCGCGGGCGATGAAGGTGCTGAAGGCCAAGCTCTACGAGCAGAAGCGCGACGCGCTGGCCGCCGAGCGCTCGGAGTCGCGCAAGAGCCAGGTGGGCTCGGGCGACCGCTCCGAGCGGATCCGCACCTACAATTTCCCGCAGGGCCGGGTGACCGACCACCGCATCAACCTGACGCTCTACAACCTGCCCAAGGTGATCGCCGGCGAGGCGCTGGACGACCTGATCGACCCGCTGATCGCCGAGGACCAGGCGGCGCGGCTGGCGAGCCTGGAGGAGAGCCTGGCCTAGGTCCGTTCGCCGAACCTTGGCGACACGCGATAGGTTGGCGCTGCTTGCACGCAGGCGCGCGGCGGCGGCTGCAGAAGCTCCATCTCGGCTTCTGGGCTGTCGCGGCGATCTATGCCGGCGTCTTCGCGGGCTTCGCCGGGCCGCACAGGCGTCCAGCGGTCCAAGATCGCCGTCTTCCATGTCGCGTCCAATGGCGCGGCCCCGGCCGTCGGTGGTAGAGCCGTCCGGCAACCCGATGTCGGAGAGGCCTGCGAGATGAGTGACGAGATCGCCCCCTTCACCCTGACGATCGACCAAGGCGCGCTGGACGACCTCAATCGCCGGCTCGACAGCGCCCGCTGGCCCGAGCGCGAGACGGTGGACGACTGGACCCAGGGCGCGCCGCTGGCCAAGGTGCGGGCGCTCTGCGACCACTGGCGCAGCGGCTACGACTGGCGCCGCTGCGAGGCGCGGCTGAACCAGCTCGGCCAGTTCAAGACCACGATCGACGGCCTCGGCATCCACTTCCTGCACGTCCGCTCGCCGCATCCGAACGCGATGCCGCTGATCGTCACCCACGGCTGGCCGGGCTCGGTGATGGAGTTCATGAAGGTGATCGGGCCGCTGACCAACCCGACCGCGCACGGCGGCTCGGCCAGGACGCGTTCCACGTCGTCGCCCCGTCGCTGCCCGGCTACGGGTTCTCCGACAAGCCGACCGGAACCGGCTGGGGCGTGCCGCGGATCGCCGCCGCCTGGATCACGCTGATGCAGCGGCTGGGCTACGACCGCTGGGTCGCGCAGGGCGGCGACTGGGGCGCGGGCGTGACGACGGCGATCGGCGTGGTCCGGCCACCGGGCTGCGCGGCGATCCACGTCAACATGCCGCTGGTGTTCCCCGACGCGGACGACCTGAAGGAGGCGCCGACCGAGGCCGAGCAGGCCTCGCTGGCCGCGATGGCCTACTACCAGGACAAGGACAGCGGCTATTCCAAGCAGCAGGGCACGCGGCCGCAGACGCTGGGTTACGGCCTGGTGGATTCGCCCGTCGGCCAGGCGGCCTGGATCTACGAGAAGATGTGGGCCTGGACCGACAACAAGGGCTCAGCCGGAGGACGCCCTGACGCCGGACGAGATGCTCGATAACATCATGCTCTACTGGCTTCCCGGAACCGGCGCCTCATCGGCGCGGCTCTACTGGGAAAGCTTCGGCAGCTTCGCCTCGACCAAGCTCGACCTGCCGGTCGGCGTCAGCATCTTCCCGAAGGAGATCTTCCGCCCCTCGCGGCGCTGGGCCGAACGGCGGATGAGCAACATCATCCACTGGAACGAGCTGCCCAAGGGCGGCCACTTCGCCGCCTGGGAACAGCCCCAGACCTACGTGGACGAGATCCGCACCTGCTTCCGGAAGGTTCGTTAGGCCGCGATCCGGGCCATGCGGGCGAGGCGGCGCAGGAAGCTCGCCACGTAGCCCACCTGCCGGCGCAGGAAGGCGGCCCAGTAGTCCATCGCCTCCTGCGGCGACATCGTAAACGCCGGGCCGACGCTGTCCGCCACCGCGGCGCCGCGCTGTCCGATCGGCTTGACCGCGCCGATGGTGGTGTCGATCGCGGTCTGGTGTTCGATCTCGGAGTTCAGCTCGGCGCCGACCAGCACCACCATGCCGCTGACCCACACCCACAGCATGTAGGCCACCATCGCCCCCAGCGAGCCGTAGGTGACGCCGAAGTGGGCGACGTTGTTGACCCACCAGGAGAAGCCGAGCGACACCGCCAGCCAGATCGAGGCGGCGAGCACGCCGCCGAACACCACCCAGCGCCATTGCGCGTGCCGGCGGCTGGGGCCGTAGCGGTAGAGCAGGCAGAAGCCGGTGATCGAGATCAGGTAGACCGTCAGCCAGCGGAGCGGCGCCCACCAGGCGCCTAGATGTACGCCGAACCCGCGAAGGAACACCGGGGCGGCGATCAGCATGCCGGCGATCAGGGCCACGAACACCAGGGCCGAGAGCGTCGCCGAATAGGTGAGCAGGCTCCGGTGCACGTAGTCGCGCTTCTCGGTCTCGTTGAAGGTGATGTTGATCCCATCGCACGAGCGACTTCATGCCGGCGTTGGCGCTCCAGACCGAGAGCAGGGTCGAGATCACGAACGCCGCGCTCAAGGTGGCGTGTCGCTGGGTCGCCAGGCGCAGCATCTGGCTGGCGATCAGGCTGACGGCGTCGCGCGGCAGCAGGGTGGAGATATGGGTCAGCTGCCGCTCGACCGTGCCGATGTCGGAGAACAGGCCGTAGAGCGAGACGAAGGCGGCGATCGCCGGGAAGGTCGCCAGCAGGACGTAGAAGGTGACGCCGCCGGACAGCGCCGTCAGCCGGTTGCGGCCCATCTCGCGATAGGTGCGCCAGAGGATGTCCTTCCAGCCCAGCAGCGGGATCTCCAGCGGCGAGCGGGCGCAGCGGCCCCGGCCCGGTTCACGGGCGTCGAGCTCGGCGGGGGTCAAGGGCCGCGGGCCGCTCGCCGCCTCCGGCTTTCGGCGCAGCCGGCGCGCCAGGGTCGCGGCGGCCATCGCCGCCATGGCGAACCAGGGGGCGAGTTGATACGGTGACGTCTTGCCGCGTACGCGCTCGCCGCCCGCCGTCGGATCGCTCATGCCAACGCTCACCTTGCGCCAACGCTTGAGTTTCGCCGTCCGGCCCGGCAGGGGAGCGCCATGACCGCCGCTATCTCCGCGCTTTTTCGGCATCCGATCAAGGGGTTCACGCCGGAAAAGGTTAAGCTTGCCGAGCTTGCCGAGGGAAAAGCCTTCCCGGGCGACCGGCTTTTCGCCCTCGAGGATGGCCCGAGCGGCTTCGATCCAGCCAATCCAGGGTTCATCCCCAAGCAGCGGTTCGCCGTCCTCGCCAAGATCGCCGAGGTCGCGAGGGCCCGCACGCGGCTTGATGACCGGACGGGGCTCCTTCATGCCGAAGCCGAGGGCCATCAGCCCTATGTCGGCGACCTCGCCCAGCCAGGCGGCCGCGCGGCTTTCGCGGAATGGGCGACGGGGGTGCTTGGGGCCGCCGCCGACGGCCCGCTTCGGCTGATCGACGGCGTCGGACACCGGTTCCTCGATCATCCCCTTGGCCATGTCTCGATCATCAACCTGGCAAGCGTGCGCGATCTGGAGGAACGGCTGGGCAAATCGCTCGATCCGCTGAGATTTCGCGCCAACATATACGTTGATGGCTGGCCGGCGTGGGCGGAAAACGAATGGACAGGTCGTCGCATCGACCTTGGCCCCGTTGAAACCGAAGTCTTTAAGCCGATCGTGCGCTGCGCCGCGCCCGGCGTCGACCCCACCACCGCGATCCGGGACCTCGATATCCCCGCCGAACTCTTCAGGTTCTACGGGCACATGGACTGCGGGATCTATGTGCACGTGAAGACGGGCGGAACGGTGCGCGAGGGGGATGCGGTTTCCCTCCCATGACGTCTCCCCTCCGTCGCGCTTCGGCCTTCGGCCTCGCAGCGACACCTCGCCTCATTCCATGAGGGGAGGAGCGATGGCACTTCCCCCCGCTGGCGGGGGGAAGTGTCGCAGGCGAGCCGCGAAGCGGCGATCGCGACGATGGGGGGTTAGGCCAGCGCCTTCTCGATCAGCGCGATGGTCTCCCTCAGCCCGAAGATCGCGGCGAACGAGCCGAACCGCGGCCCTTGCGTCTGGCCAAGCAGCACTTCGTAGAGCGCCTGGAACCAGGTGCGCAGCGGCTCGAAGCCGCCGGCCTTGCCGGCCTCGTAGACCTCGTTCTGGATCGCCTCGGCGTCCTGACAATCCGGCGGCAGCGCCCGCAGCCGCGCGGCCAGGTCGGCGAAGGCTGTGCGCTCCTGATCGGTCGGCGCGCGGAACCGCTTCGCCGGCAGGACGAAGTCTTCGTAGTAGTTGATGGCGAAGTCGGCCAACCGGTCCAGCATCGGCTCGCGCTGGGGCGTCGCGCCCGGCAGGTAGCGCGACAGGAACCCCCAGAGCAGGGTCTTGTCCGACGCGTTCGACGCCGAGACCAGGTTCAGCAGCAAGGAGAACGACACCGGCGAGCCCTTGGCCGGCGGATCGCCCGCGTGGATGCTCCAGACCGGGCTGTCGAGCGGGTTGGCCGCGTTCGAGCCCTCGGCCGGCGCGCGGTTGTAGGCGTCGAGGTGCTGCAGGTACTCGTCGGTCGCCTTCGGGATCACGTCGAAATAGAGCCGCTTGGCCGTCTTCGGCGAGGTGAACATGTAGTAGGCGAGGCTCTCGGGCGCGCCGTAGCGCAGCCACTCCTCCATGGTCAGGCCGTTGCCCTTGGTCTTGGAGATCTTCTGGTTGTTCTCGTCCATGAACAGTTCGAAGTGCGGCGTCTCAGGGGGGTCGCCCCCCAGCACTCGCGTCAATCGTCCAGAGACGCGGAGGGAGTCGACGAGGTCCTTGCCGGACATCTCGAAATCGACGCCCAGCGCCACCCAGCGCGCGGCCCAGTCCGGCCGCCACTGCAGCTTCACATAGCCGCCGGTGACCGGGACCTCGGTGAGGGTCCCGTCCTCGTCGGGGAAGACGATCGTGCCTTTCTCGACATTGCGTTCCAGCGTCGGCGCCTGCAGCACCCGGCCGCTCTTGGGGCTGATCGGCAGGAAGGGCGAATAGGTGGCGCTCCGCTCCTCGCCCAGCGTCGGCAGCATGATCGCCTGCACCTGGTCGAAGCGCTCGAGGATGGTCAGCAGGACCCGATCCATGCGCCCGGACCGATAGAACTCGGTCGACGAGATGAACTCGTAGTCGAAGCCGAAACGGTCGAAGAAGGCGCGGGCGCGGGCGTTGTTGTAGGCGCCGAAGCTTTCGGCCTCTTCGAACGGATCACGCACGCTGGTGACCGGCTTGTCGCGATCCTCCTCCAGCCAGTCCTGGTGCGGCAGGCCCGGCGGGATCTTCCGCAGGCCGTCCATGTCGTCGGAGAAGATGATCAGCTTGGTCGGGATCGCGTCGTCGGTGAGCGCGCGAAAAGCAGTGCGCACCATGGTGGGCCGTGCCGCTTCGCCGAAGGTGCCGAGGTGCGGCAGGCCGGACGCGCCGTAGCCGCACTGGAACACCACCGGCTGCGCCAGCGCCGGCAGGGTCTCCACCGCCTCACGCGCCTTGCCGGCCTCGATCAGCGTCGCCGCCAGATCGCGTTCGGTGTCGGTCAGCCGCACGCGCAGCACCCGCGCCAGCACGTTGCGCGCCTCGGCGAAGGTCCAGGGCCGCGCCTCGCGCGCCAGGTGGGTCAGACCTTGAAGCATGGGCCGAGCGGCGTAATGGGTGGGCCAGCCAGGGTCAATGCCGGCCGGGCCAGTGTGGCGGGAGGTAGAGCTTGGCTGAGGTGCGTCCTTACGGGGCCTGGGCCTCGCCGATCACCGCCGCCAGCCTGGCCGAAGGCGCGATCGGCGTCGCCGAACTGCGCGTCGCGGACGGCAAGCTCTATTGGCTCGAAACCCGGCCAGCCGAGGGCGGGCGGCTGGTGATCATGACGCAGGACGGCGCGGAAGCGCGCCAGTTGACTCCGGAGGGTTTCAACGCGCGCACCCGTGTCCACGAATACGGCGGCGCCCCCTTTGTCGTCGCGCCGAACGGGATCTGGTTCAGCCATTTCCGCGACCAGAAGCTCTACTTCCAGGCGCCGGGCGCGGCGCCCGAGCCGCTGACGCCCGAGGGCTACCGCTACGCCGACGCGATCCCGCTGCCGGGCGGCGGCCTGATCGCCGTGCGCGAGGACCACACCGATCCGGCGGGCGTGCGCAACACGATCGTGCGGCTCTCCGGCGCGGCCGGGGCCGGCCAGGTGCTCTACGGCGACAGCGACTTTGTCGCCTATCCGCGGCTGAGCCGGGACGGCAAGCGGCTGGCCTGGATCGCCTGGGACTTCCCGGCCATGCCGTGGGATGCGACCCGGCTCTATGTCGCCGAGCTGGGCGACGTGGCGCTGGGCGAGATCCGCCAGGTCGCCGGCGGCGACGGGATCTCGGTGATCGAGCCGCAGTGGTCGGCCGCCGGCGTGCTGACCTGGCTCTCCGACGAGAGCGGCTTCTGGAACCTCTGCGACGACCGCGACGGCGCGCCGCGGCCGATCCTGCCGCGGCGGGCTGAGTTCGGCGGGCCGCTCTGGGGGCTCGGCCAGGCCAACTACGCGCTGATGGACGACGGCCGGATCGTCGCGGCCGCCCGCGAGGCCGGCGGCGAGACCCTGCTGGCGGTCGACCCGGTCTCCGGCGCCGCCCGGCCGATCTCCGTTCCGTTCATCGCGTTGCACTCGATCCAGCGAGTTGACGAGACCCATGTCGCGGCGATCGCCCACTCGGCGACTGAAAGCTCGGCGGTGGTCACCGTCGACGTGCGCCAGCGGCGGGGTCGAGGTGGTGCGCCGGCCCTCGCCGGCGTCGGTTCCGGCCGGCTGCATTTCCCGCGCCGAGGCGATCAGCTTTCCGAGCGCGGGCGGCCGCACCGCCCACGCGCTCTTCTACCCGCCGACCAACGGCGACTTCGCCGCGCCGGCCGGCGAGACGCCGCCGCTGATCGTGCAGGCGCACGGCGGGCCGACCGGGTCGGCGTCCGGGGCGTTCAGCCTCTCCAACCAGTTCTGGACCAGCCGCGGCTTTGCGCTGGTCGACGTCGACTACGGCGGCTCGTCCGGCTACGGCCGCGCCTACCGCCAGCTGCTGGACGGCCAGTGGGGGATCGTCGACGTCGAGGACGTGATCGCGGCGGCGCGGTATCCTGGCCGAGAGCCGGGCGGGCGGACCCGAAGCGGATCGCCATCCACGGCGGCAGCGCCGGCGGCTTCACCGTGCTGGCGGCGCTGAGCGCAGAGCGACGTGTTCGCCGCCGGCGGCGACTTCTACGGCGTCGCCGACCTGGAGGCGCTGGCCCGCGACACCCACAAGTTCGAGAGCCGCTACCTCGACGGCCTGATCGGGCCGTGGCCGGAGGCGAAGGCGGTCTACGACGCCCGCTCGCCGATCAACCACCTGGACGGCTTCTCGGCGCCGCTGATCATCTTCCAGGGTGCGGAGGACCCGATCGTGCCCCCCAACCAGGCGCACATGATCCGCGACGCGCTGAAGGCCAAGGGCGTGCCGGTCGCCTACCTCGAGTTCGCCGGCGAAGGCCACGGCTTCCGCCGCGCCGAGAACATGATCCGCGCCAAGGAAGCCGAGCTCTCGTTCTACGGCCGCGTGTTCGGCTTCGAGCCGGCGGACCAACTGCCGCCGCTGGAGATCGAGAACGCGGCGGCGCTGGGCTGACCAAATCCGCTCAACCGTCACCCCGGACGGCCTGCAAGGCCGATCCGGGGCCGGACGGTCCGGTTCCCAGACGAACTCCAGCTCGGTGACGGCGCATCCGGCCCCGGGTCTCGCTGCGCTCGCCCGGGGTGACGAGATTGGCAGCAGGCTACCCCAGGATCATGAAATGCCCGCGCAGCGCCGCGACCGGGTTGGCGCGGTCTTCCTGCCAGGCTTCGACGGCGAGGTTGGCGGCGCGGCGGCCGAGTTTCAGGATCCGCGCTTCGGCGTAGAACGTGACCGGGCCGGCCGGGCGCAGGTAGTCGACCGTGATATCGATGGTCCGGGCGCGGCGGCCCTCGGCGTCCAGCTTCGCGAGCGCCGCCAGCTCCAGGAACGAGGCTACGACGCCGCCGTGCAGCGCCGGCAGGATCGGGTTGCCGATCAGCCGCTCGGCGAACGGCAGCACCGCGATCGGGCCCGGCTCCAGCCGCACGCCGAGGAAGCGGGCGTAAGGCCAAGCGTCCAGCAGGGGCGCCGTCCCGGAGCGCCCGTGGCTCGCCGTCCCGCTCATGCCCGCATCAGCGGCACATTGGTCAGCATGAAGGCCGCCTGCGCCGCGGCGATCGGGTCGGACGCGTCGTCCTCGTAAGCCCAGCCCCGCACCACCGCGACGTCGCTGGCGAGGTTCAGGCACGCCGCCTCGGCGATCACCGCGCGGCCCGGCCGGGGCGGACGGATATGGTCGAGGCGGAAGTCGAGCGTCGCCATGCCGCCGGGCCTGAGTTCGCGACCCTCGGCCTCGGCGCGGGCGCGCAGCGCGTGGCTGATCGCCATGCCGCAGGTCTGGTCCAAGAGGGCGAAGATCACGCCGCCGGCGAGGCCCCCGTCGGCCGGATCGCCGACCAGGTCCGCGCGGAACGGCGCGCGCATGGCGCAGGTCCGGTCTTCCAGGGTTTCAAAGCCCAGAGCCAACGAGAGGGCGGTGCCGCGCGAAGCGAGGTCGCCGCGCACGGCGTCGCTCATCGGCTCCTCGGCGGTCGGCGGTTCGTCGGTCATGCGGTCCCTATAGGGTGCTGACGCGGCGTTGCGGAAGCCCGCCTATATTCGCAGGCGTGATCCGCCCCGAATCCCTGATCTGCCCCAGACCCGCCGGACTCTACTGCCCGCCCGGCGACTTCTACATCGACCCGGTGCGGCCGGTGGCGCGGGCGGTGATCACCCACGGCCACAGCGATCATGCCCGGTCCGGCCACGAGACCGTCGCCGCGACCGCCGAGACGCTGGCGATCATGGCCGCACGCTACGGCGAGGGGTTTGCCGGTTCGGCGCGGGCGCTGGCCTATGGCGAGACCATCGAGCGCGACGGCGTCGCGGTGACGCTGGTCCCCGCCGGCCACGTGCTGGGTTCGGCGCAAGTGGTGGTGCGTTGGAAGGGCATGACCGTGGTCGTCTCCGGCGACTACAAGCGCCGACGCGATCCCACCTGCCCGCCGTTTGAGCCGGTCCCGTGCGACGTCTTCGTCACCGAGGCCACCTTCGGCCTGCCGGTGTTCCGCCATCCGGACGACGCCGAGGAGATCCGCAAGGTGTTGCGCTCGGCGGCGCAGTTTCCAGAACGGACGCATCTGATCGGGGCCTATGCCCTCGGCAAGGCGCAGCGGGTGATCGCGCTGCTGCGCGAAGCCGGCTGGCATCGGACCATCTACGTCCACGGCGCGTTCGAGCGGCTGAACGCGCTCTACGGCGAGTTCGGCGTCGATCTCGGCCCGCTGGCGCCCGCCACCACCGACGCGAAGAAAGCCGCCTTCGCCGGCGAGATCGTGATCGCCCCGCCCGGCGCGCTCGCCGACCGCTGGAGCCGGAGATTCGCCGATCCGGTCGATGCTTTCGCCTCCGGCTGGATGCGGGTCAGGGCCCGCGCCCGCCAGCGCGGCGTCGAGCTGCCGCTGGTGATCTCCGACCACGCCGACTGGGACGAACTGACGGGCACCCTGGCCGAGCTGGCGCCCGGCGAGGTCTGGATCACCCACGGCCGCGAGGAGGCGCTGGCGCGCTGGTGCGAGCTTAACGGCCTGCCGGCGCGGGCGCTGGCGATCGTGGGCTACGAGGACGAGGAGGACTGAAGGGGACTGTCGAAGATTGACGCATTGTCACGTGCGGATATCACGGGTCTGTGATCGTGTATCACGGTTCCGTGAACGCCCTTGGAGGGATCGCCATGAACCGCACGCTTCACCCCGTTTTCGCCGGCGTCGCCATCGCCGCGCTCAGCCTCGCCGCCTGCAAGAAGAACGAGCTGATGACTCCGCAAGCGAAGTCGCCGCCAGCCGCCGCCAGCGACGCTGACGCCTCGGCTGCGCAGTCGCGCTCGCAGGCGGCCGCCGACGCGCCCGCCAGGGCGCGGGTCTCGGAGGCGCCGGCCTCGCCACAGGCGCCGATGCTGGCGATGGCCTACAAGCTCGGCCTCGCCGTTCCCGCCGACCAGGTGCGGCCGCTGATGGAGAGCCACCAGGAAGCCTGCGAGCGGGCCGGAACCGACCAGTGCCAGGTGATGGCCGCCAGCGCCGACGCCGCCCGCGACGACCGCGCCAGCGCCTCGCTCACGTTGCGCGCCACACCGGCCTGGATGCGGGTGTTCCGCAGCCGCGCCGAGGCCGACGCCAAGGATCTCGGCGGCAAGATCGAGGTCTCGGGCGCCGAGGGCGACGACCTGTCGACCCGGATCACCGACACCGACGCCGCGCAACAGGCCAGGGCCGACGAACGCGCGCGGCTGACCGAGCTGATGAACCGCAAGACCAAGAACCTCGACGAGACCCTGCAGGTCGAGCAGGAAATCACCCGGGTCCAGGGCGAGATGGACCAGGCGTCGTCGGAGCTGGCGGCGATGAAGACCCGGATCGCGATGGAGACGGTGACAATCGCCTACGAGTTCGACCGCGATGGCTGCGCCTGAGGGCGACGCCGCCCCACTGGCGTCGGCGGCGCACGGGTTCATGAGCAATGTCTTCGCAGTGCTGGCCGGGCTGGTGACGCTGGCGTCGTTCCTGCTGCCGATCGGCCTGGTCGGCGCGCCGATCGCCTGGCTGATCTCACGCCGCCGCAAGCCACAGCCCGTGCGGCCGGCTCCGGCGCAGCAGGTCTAGCGGGGCCGCCGGCCGTTGCGCGGCGGTTGCCCAGCCGACCGCGCAGCGCCGGCAATCCACGCAGGTGAGCGGCGCGAACGCCGCGACTATATCTGCACGATGCGCGCCTTCGCCCGCCTGCTCGACCGCCTCTCGCTGACCCAGGGCCGCAACGCCAAGCTCGTTCTGGTGCGCGACTTTCTGAAGGAAGCGCCAGACCCCGACCGCGGCTGGGCGCTGGCCTGCCTGACCGGGGCGCTGAGTTTCGACGCCGCCAAGCCGGCGGCGATTCGCAAGGCGGTCGAGGCGCGGATGGATCCGGCGCTGTTTGGCTGGTCCTACGACTTTGTCGGCGACCTGGCCGAGACCGTCGCCCTGGTCTGGCCGGCCAGGCCGGGGGCCAACCGCGAGCCGGAGCTTTCGGAGGTGGTGGACGCCCTGCGCGGCGCTGCGCGAAGCGAAGTTCAGGGCCTGATCGAAGGCTGGCTCGACGCGCTCGACTCCGACGGCCGCTGGGCGCTGCTGAAGCTGCTGACGGGCGGCCTGCGGGTGGGGCTGTCGGCCAGGCTCGCCAAGCAGGCGGCGGCGGACATCGCCGGCGTCGACGTGGCCGAGGTCGAGGAGGTCTGGCACGTCCTCGCGCCGCCGTACGAGGATCTGTTCGCCTGGCTGGAGGGGCGCAGCGAGCGGCCCTCGCCCGACGCGCCGGGCCGTTTCCGGCCAGTGATGCTGGCGCAGGCGCTGGACGAGGCGGTCGACTTCGGCAAGCTCGATCCGGCCGACTACGCCGCCGAGTGGAAGTGGGACGGCATCCGCGTGCAGGCGGTCTGCGAACGTGGCCAGACCCGGCTCTGGAGCCGCACCGGCGAGGATATCTCGGCGGCGTTTCCGGACGTGATCGGGGCGCTGAACTACGAGGGCGTGATCGACGGCGAGCTGCTGGTGATGCGTGGCGGCTCGGTCGCGCCGTTCGGCGACCTGCAGCAGCGGCTCAATCGCAAGAGCGCCGACGCCAAGGTCATGGCCGCCTATCCGGCCGGAATCCGCGCCTACGATCTGTTGCTGGGCGGCGAGGACGACCTGCGCCATCTGCCGTTCCGCGAACGCAGGGCGCGGCTGGAGGCGCTGGTGGCCCGGTCGCGCTCGCCCCGGATCGACCTCTCGCCGCTGCAGCCGTTCGCGACCTGGTCCGAGCTCGCGGCCCTGCGCGCCGATCCGCCCGCCGGCGATCCGCGGTGCGCCGAGGGGGTGATGCTGAAGCGCTGGGACTCGATCTACGAGGCCGGCCGGCCGAAGGGGCCGTGGTTCAAATGGAAGCGCGACCCGCGCCTGATCGACGCGGTGCTGATGTACGCCCAGAGAGGACATGGCCGGCGATCGAGCTTCTATTCCGACTACACCTTCGGCGTCTGGCGCGAGGACGAGGCGGGGCAGCGCAGCCTGACGCCGGTCGGCAAGGCCTATTTCGGCTTCACCGACGAGGAGCTGTTGCTGCTCGACAAGTTCGTGCGCGACAACACGATCGAACGCTTCGGCCCGGTCCGTTCGGTGCGCGCCGACCAGGGCTTCGGCCTGGTGCTGGAGGTGGCGTTCGAGGGCCTGCAGCGCTCCACCCGGCACAAGAGCGGCGTCGCCATGCGCTTCCCCCGCATCAGCCGCATCCGCTGGGACAAGCCGGCGCGGGAGGCGGACGAACTGGCGACGTTGGAGGCGATGCTGGTCGGGGCGGGCGGCTAGTCACCGACTTCTCCCCTCCGTCGCGCTTCGGTCGCTCCGCTCCCTCGCCAGGCGACACCTCCCCTCACTCCGCGAGGGGAGGAGCAACCTGCTCTTCCCCCCGCTGGCGGGGGGAAGTGTCGCAAGCGAGCGAAGCGATGCGCGACGATGGGGGGCTTGCGCCGCTACCCGTTATACCCGCGCACCGCCTCGATGATCAGGTCCTGGATCTCGTGGGTCAGGTAGGCGTGCATCGGCAGGGCCAGCACCCGCAGCGCCTTGGCCTCGGAGACCGGCAGGCCGCCGGGGCCGATCGGGAAGCAGGCGTAGGGCGCCTGGCGGTGCATCGGCACCGGATAGTAGACGGCGGTCGGCACGCCCAGCGCCTTCAGGTGCGCGGCCAGGCCGTCGCGGTCGTGGTGTTCGATCACGTACTGCGCCCAGGTCGAGACGCCGCCGTTGATCACCTTGGGCACGGACAGCACGTGGCCCTCGAGGCCCTCGTGATAGCGGCTCGGCGACCAGCTGGCGCAGCTCGATCTCGTCGGCGAACACCGCCAGCTTCTCGATCAGGATCGCCGCCTGCAGCGTGTCCAGGCGCGAGTTCATGCCGATGCGCATGTTGAGGTACTTCGGATCGTGCGGCAGCGCGTGGCCGTTCACGTCGCTCTTCACCGCCTTGCCGTGGACGCGCAGCGAATCCATCCGCTCCCACAGCGCATCGTCGTTGGTCAGCACCGCGCCGCCGTCGCCGTAGCCGCCGAGCGGCTTGGCCGGGAAGAAGCTGGTGGTCGCGGCGTCGGCCCAACGGATCGGATGTTCGCCGTTCAAGGTGCAGCCGAAGCCCTGCGCCGAGTCGGCGATCAGTTTCAGGCCGTGGCGGCGGCAGATCTGCGCGACGCGCGGATAGTCCGCCGCCTGGCCGAACAGGTCGACCGCGATCACCGCCGCGGGCCGCAGTTCGCCCTTCGCCTTCACCGCCTCGATCGCCGCCTCGAGGTGGGCCGGGTCGATGTTGTAGGTGTCGGGCAGGATGTCGACGAACACCGGCGTCGCGCCGGTCCAGGGGATCACCTCGGGCGTCGCGGCGAAGGTGAACGACGGACAGAACACGGCGTCGCCGGGCCCGATGTCCCAGGCCATCAGCGGCAGCGCCAGCGCATCGGTGCCGTTGCCGCAGGAGAGCGCATGGCCAGCGCCGCCGAACTTGGCCAGCTGGTCCTCGAACGCGCGCACCTCCGGCCCCATCACGTAGGCGCCGTGCGCCAGCACCTTCTGGATCGCCGCGTCGATGCGCGGCTTGATCCGGCTCTGTTGGGCCGCGAGGTCGATGAACGGGATCATGGCGCCAGTTAACTGTGAAGGTCCGACGGCGCACTTAGGGCGCTTCGAGGGGGCCGACGACACAATCCTCGTAACCGACTGTTTCGCTTTCGGATGTGCGCGCTTTGAAGTCACCCGGCCGGCGCCCTAGACTGCGGCGCAATGACAGACGCACGCCCCGCCGCGGCCCAGCGCGCCACTGACTCCGATCTGGTCGACCACAGCGCCTCCGCCTTGCGGACGGTCGAGGCGGAGACCAGCGGCCTGAACGCGCTCTCCGCGGCGTTGCAGACCACCCTGCGCGCCACCTTCAACGAGGCGGTCGAGACGATGCTGCGGGCCGAGGGCCGGGTGGTCGTCACCGGCATGGGCAAGAGCGGCCACATCGCCCGCAAGGTCTCCGCGACGCTCGCCTCCACCGGCACGCCGGCGTTCTTCCTGCACCCGGCGGAAGCCAGCCACGGCGATCTCGGCATGATCGGGCCGGGCGACGTGGTGCTGGCGTTCTCGTGGTCTGGCGAGACGCCCGAGCTGCGCGACGTGATCCACTACTGCAAGCGTTTCGACATCCGGTTGATCGCGGTGGCGTCGGGGGCCAGCAGCGCGCTGGTGCGCGCCGCGACGCTCGCGTTCGTGCTGCCGGCGGCCGAGGAGGCCTGCCCGAACCGGCTGGCGCCCACCACCTCGACCACGATGCAGCTGGCGCTCGGTGACGCCATCGCCATGGCGCTGCTGGAAGCGCGCGGCTTCTCGGCGCGGGACTTCAAGGCGATCCACCCCGGCGGCAAGCTCGGCGCGCAACTGCTGACGATCCGCGACCTGATGGGCGTCGGCGATCAGGTGCCCAGGATCGGCGAGCGCGCGACCTTCGCCGAGGCGATCGACGTGATCAACGCCAACGTCTGGTACGGCGGCGTGGCGGTGGTCGACGACGCCGGGCGATTGGTGGGCGCGCTGACCGACGGCGACGTGCGCCGGGCGCTCGGCAAGGCCGACCTGACCTCGCCGGTCGCCGACCACATGAGCCGCACGCCGGTGTTCGTCGAGCCGGACTTGCTGGCAGGCGAGGCCCTGCGAATGATGAACGAGCGCGCCCGACCGATCATGCTGCTGTTCGTCTGCGAGAACGGCAAACTGGTCGGCGCGGCCCACATGCACGACTTCCTGCGCGCCGGCATCGCCTGAGCCAGCGGGGCGGCCGGCGCTGGACGCCGCCAACCCCCGGCCCTACATCCCCGGCATGTCCGGCAAGACCCTCTACGACAAGATCTGGGACGCGCACCTCGTCTCGACCGACGCGAACGGCGAGTCGGTGCTCTATATCGACCTGCACTTGATCCACGAGGTCACCACCCCGCAGGCGTTCGCGGGCCTGAAGGCCGCGCACCGCGGCGTGCGCCGCCCGGACCGCACCCTCGCCGTCGCCGACCACAACGTGCCGACCGAGGGGCAGGCGCTGGGCGTGGCGGCCGTGGCCGACGAAGAGGCCCGGCTGCAGCTGCAGACGCTGGAGCGCAACGTCGCGCTGCACAGGATCGAGTTCTTCCCGATGGGCGACGTGCGCAACGGCATCGTCCACGTGGTGGGGCCGGAGCAAGGCCGCACGCAGCCGGGCATGACCGTGGTCTGCGGCGACTCCCACACCTCGACCCACGGCGCGTTCGGTGCGCTCGCCCAGGGGATCGGCACCTCGGAAGTCGAGCACGTGCTGGCGACCCAGACCCTGCGCCAGCAGAAATCGAAGAACATGCGCGTCACGTTCACCGGCGCGCCACCGCCAGGCGTCGGGGCCAAGGACTACGCGCTGGCGCTGATCGGCAAGATCGGCACCGCCGGCGGCACCGGCCACGTGATCGAATACGCCGGCGAGGCGGTGCGGGCGCTCTCGATGGAAGCGCGGATGACGCTCTGCAACATGACCATCGAGGGCGGCGCGCGGGCGGGCCTGGTGGCGCCGGACGAGACCACCTTCGCCTACGTCATGGGCCGCCCGGCCGCGCCCAAAGGCGGCGCCTGGGAGATCGCGCTGGCTTACTGGAAGACCCTGTTCTCCGATCCGGACGCGCGATTCGACCGCGAGATCGAGATCGATGTCTCCACGCTGACGCCGATGGTCACCTGGGGCACCAGTCCGGAGGACGTGGTGGCGATCGACGGCGTCGTCCCCGACCCGGCGGACTTCGACGACGCCAAGGCCGCGCAGGTGCGGCGCATGCTGGACTACATGGGCCTGAGCGCCGGTCAGAGGATCGCCGACGCGCGGATCGACCGCGTGTTCATCGGCTCGTGCACCAACAGCCGGATCGAGGACCTGCGCGCGGCCGCCGCGATCGCACAGAAGGCCGTGGACGCGGGCCGCAGGGTCGCACCGCACGTGACCGCGATGGTGGTGCCAGGCTCCGGGCTGGTGAAGGAGCAGGCGGAGAGTGAAGGCCTGGACGAGGTGTTCCGCGCCGCCGGCTTCGACTGGCGCGAGCCGGGTTGTTCGATGTGCCTGGGCATGAATCCGGATCGCCTGGCGCCGGGCGAGCGCTGCGCTTCAACCTCGAACCGCAACTTCGAAGGGCGCCAGGGCCGCGGCGGGCGCACCCATCTGATGAGCCCCGCCATGGCCGCCGCCGCCGCCTTCGCCGGCCATATTGCGGACGTGCGCGACTTCCGGTAGTAGGTCGTTCCCGAACAAAAAGGGAACAGACGGTGGGGCTGTTCGGCAAGTCGACCTTCCTCGAGACGGAACTGGAGGCCTGGAGCCTCGAGACGTGGGCCTGGCTGATGCGTGCGCTGGGCGGCATGTCGCGGCTGAAGCGCACGCCGCTGGTGCTGGCGAACAAGGACTTCTTCCCGCCCACGGACACCGAAGGCGCTGAACGCGGTCGTTACCTCTTCGACCTGGTTGGCCGTTGGATGGGGATCGGCGACTGGGCGTGCACGCTGGAAAGCTATGAGCGGGCGCCGGCCAACGCTCATCTCGGCGGCCTCGCCATGGTCAATGGTCCGAGCGGGCCGAACGGGACGTTCCGCGTAGTGGATGGCCAGCCGATCATCAGCTACGCCCTCGACCTGGTCGATCAGCCGCGCTTGCTGATCGCGACGCTGGCGCACGAACTTTCCCACTACATGGTCGCGCATGCGACGGCGATCGAGCGCCTCGCGCCTGGCGGCCGCGAGGCGCATGAACTGACCACCGAGATGTGCGTCGCCTACAGCGGCTTCGGGGTTTTCGCCGCCAACGCGGCCTTCCAATTCGAGGGATATCACTTCGCCGGCGGTCACGGCTGGCGCTCGCAACGCCACGGCTATCTCTCCGAGCGTACCTGGGCCTTCGCGCTCGCGCTGTTCGCCGAGCTGCGCGGCGTCGAAATCCCGCGCGATCAGCTGAAACCCAGCGTCGCGGACTTGACCCGGAAGGCTCAGCGCTATCTCAAGCGCAACGAGGCGCTGCTGGCGCCCCTGAGAGCGATCGCCTGATAGCCTATCGTCTGAGCCATGATCGAAGCCCTGGACCACATCGCCATCGCCGTGAAGGACCTCGACCGCTCGGCCAGTGCGTTCGGCGCCCTGTTCGGCCGGCGGGCGGACTGGCGCGAGGAGGCGGCCGGCGCCCGCCACGCCTGGTTCCAGCTCGCCAACGTGGCGATCGACCTGGTGCAGGCCGATGGCCCTGGCGAGAGCGGCGACCGGGTGCGGGCGCAGATCGCGGCGCACGGCGAGGGGCTCTGGGGCCTGGCCTTCGCCGTCTCCGACCTCGACGAGACCAGCCGCATGCTGGGCCGCCGCGGCGCGCCTGTCGGCGAGCCGGCGGATCTGCTCTCCACCGACGCCTGGCGGCTCGCCTTCATCGACCCGGCCGCGACCCACGGCGTCTCGATCGCGCTGGCCGAACGCACCCGCCGCTCGGAGGTCAAGCCCGGCGCGGGCGACGGCGGTGCAGGCGCTCGACCACGTGGTGATCAACACGCCGAACCCGGACCGCGCCGTCGCCCTCTACGGCGCCCGGCTGGGGCTCGACTTCCGGCTCGACCGCTCGAACCCGCAGTGGGGCTCGCGGCTGATGTTCTTCCGCTGCGGCGGCGCGGTGGTCGAGATCGGCGCCCGGCTCGGCGGCGAGATCTCGAACGACCCCGACCGGCTGACCGGCTTGGCCTGGCGGGTGACCGACCCGGAGGCGGCGCAGGCGCGCATCGCCAAGGCCGGTTTCGACGTCTCCGAGGTCCGCGCGGGCCGCAAGCCCGGCACCAAGGTGTTCACCGTCCGCTCCGGCGTCCCCGGCGCGCCGACCCTGATGCTGAGCGCCGATCCGGCCAACGAGGACGCCTGACCGATGCAGCCCTTCACCGACCTGCACGCCAAGGCCGCGCCGCTGGACCTGGCCAACCTCGACACCGACCAGATCATCCCCAAGCAGTTCCTCAAGACGGTGGAGCGCGAGGGATTGGGCAAGGGCCTGTTCTATGACCTGCGCTTCGACGGCGAGGGCAAGCCGCGGCCGGATTTCGTGCTCAACGACCCGCGCTACGCCGGCGCCGGGGTGCTGATCGCCGGCGACAACTTCGGCTGCGGCTCCAGCCGCGAGCATGCGCCATGGGCGCTGCTGGACTACGGCGTGCGCTGCGTGATCGCGCCGAGCTTCGCCGACATCTTCTACAACAACTGCTTCCAGAACGGGCTGTTGCCCGTGGCCCTGCCGGAGGACGCGGTGCGCGCGCTGATGGATGAGGCCAAGGGCGGCAACCACGTGTTCTCGGTCGATCTGGCGTCGCAGACCGTCACCTCGCCGTCCGGAAAGCAGTTCCGCTTCGAGATCGACGCGGCGCGCAAGGCCAAGCTGCTCGAGGGCCTCGACGCGATCGGCGAGACGCTGCAGCACGCGGGGGACATCGACGTCTTCGAGATGCGCCAGGCCCTGGCCCAGCCGTGGCTGGAGCCGGCATGAGCCTGATCGTCGCTGGCACCGTGCGCGTGCCGCCTGAGAACCTCGATCCGTTCCGGCCACAGATGGCCGCGATGATGGCCGCCAGCCAGGCCGAGGACGGTTGCTTCGACTACAACTACGCCGAGGACGTCACCGAGCCGGGCCTGATCCACGTGTTCGAGCGCTGGCGCGACCAGGCGGCGCTGGAGGCCCACTTCAAGACCCCGCACATGGCCACGTGGCGCGCCGCCTGGCCCAGCTTCGGGGTTTCCGACCGCAAGCTCTTCGCCTACGAGGTCGCCTCGGAGCGCGCGCTCTGAACCTCCTGGAGCACGACAATCCGCCGTGCTCCAACACTTTGAGTTTGGAGCGCGTTCGAACCGCAAAAGCAATTCCACTTTTGCTGAACGCACTCTAGGCAAGGCGGCCATGCCCAAGCTTCTGCTCCTGCCCGGCGACGGGATCGGTCCCGAGATCACCGACGAGGTGCGCCGGGTGGCCGAGCGGATCACCAACGACCTGACCATCGATCAGCGCCCGTTCGGCGGCGCCAGTCTCGACGCCCACGGCGTGCCGCTGACCGACGAGACGCTGGCCACCGCCAAGGCGTCTGACGCGGTGCTGATGGGCGCGGTCGGCGGCGCGGTCGGCGCCTCCCCTGGGAAAAGGTCCCGCGCAAGCTGCGGCCCGAGGCCGGGCTGCTCGCGCTGCGCTCCGGCATGGAGGTGTTCGCCAACCTGCGCCCGGCGATCTGCTACGGCCCGCTCGCCGACGCCTCGACCCTGAAGCGGGAGGTGGTCGAAGGCCTCGACCTGATGATCGTGCGCGAGCTGACGGGCGGGGTCTATTTCGGCCAGCCGCGCGGCGTCGAGGACCTGCCCGACGGCCAGCGGCGGGCGTTCGACACCCAGGTCTACACCACCCACGAGGTCGAGCGGGTCTGCCGGGTGGCGTTCGAGCTGGCGCGGGGGCGGCGCAACAAGGTGACCTCGGCCGAGAAGGCCAATGTGATGGAGACCGGCGCGTTCTGGCGCGAGGTGGTGACGACCCTGCACGCCCGCGAATATCCGGACGTGACGCTGGAGCACATGCTGGCCGACAACGCCGCGATGCAGCTGGTCAAGAATCCCCGCCAGTTCGACGTGCTGGTCACCGACAACCTGTTCGGCGACATCCTGTCGGACGAGGCCGCGCAGCTGACCGGCTCGCTCGGCATGCTGCCCTCGGCGGCGCTGGGCGAACCCGGCAAGCCCGGCCTTTACGAGCCGATCCACGGCTCGGCGCCGGACATCGCCGGGCAGGGGATCGCCAACCCGCTGGCGGCGATCCTGTCGTTCGAGATGGCGCTGCGCTGGTCGCTGAGCCGGCCCGACCTGGCAGACCGGCTGGGCGGCGCGGTGAAGGCGGCGCTGGAAGGCGGCGCCCGCACCCGCGACATTGGCGGCGCCCTCTCCACCCGCGAAATGGGCGACGCCGTCCTCGCCGGGCTCTGAGCGCGTGAGCGAAGCGGCCGACGAGCACGTGGTGCACGAGGTCGTCGGCCCGGCCCTGACCGGGCTGGAGGCGGCCGGCGCGCTCGGCGTCGGGGTCAACTCGCTGCTGGTGCTGGGCGTGATCCCGGTGCTGCTGGGCGCGCTGGTCGACGAACATCGTCTGTCCGCCCCGGACATCGGCCTCGTGATCATGGTCGAGGTGCTGACCATGGGCGTCGCCACCGCGTTGCCGGGCGCGCTGCTGAAGCCGATGCGGCTGAAGTCGATCGGCATTGTGCTGACCGTGCTGTTGGCGATCGTCGACTTCGCCACCGCGCGCAGTGCGGGCGCCGGGATCTTCGTCCTGCGCGGGCTCGCCGGCGCAATCGAGGGCGTCCTGCTGTGGATCACAGTGGCGATGATCTCGCGCACGACGACGCCGGAGCGCTGGGCCGGCGTGTTCTTCGTCGCCCAGACCCTGGCGCAGCTGCTGCTGGCGCTCGCGCTGGCGGTCTGGATCATGCCGAAATGGGGCGCGAACGGGGGGTTCGTCGCCATCGCCATCTGCGCGGTGGTCGGATTGCCGGCGGCGGTCGTCGGCCCGAGCCGTCTCGCCGACCTGAACCCGGGCGAGGCGATCGCCGGGCCGCCGCCATTCCGCGGTTGGATCGCCCTGATCGGCACGCTGGTGTTCGTCGCCGGCGGCGGCGCGGTGTCGTCCTACCTGCAGCCGCTGGCGCACGAAGCCGGGCTCGACGCCGGCGTGGCCCGGACCGCGCTGTGGGTCTCGCTCGCCGCCCAGGTCGCCGGCAGCAGCACCGCGACCGCGCTGGCCGGCCGCGTCCGCTGGTTCCACGTCTTCCTGGTCACGACGACCTTCAGCCTGCTGGTCTGGTGGCTGTTCGGCCAGCACATTCCGGCCTGGCTGTTTGTCGCCGCCAACGCGGTCGCCGGCTTCACCGGCCTGCTGCTGAGCCCGTTCCTGGTGCCGATGACGATCGAGGCCGACCCCTCGCGGCGCGCGGCCGTGCAGAGCGGCGCGGCCCAGCTGATCGGCGGCGCGATCGGCCCGCTGCTCGCCTCGCGCGTCGTCAGCGACCGGGACATCCACGGCGCGCTCTGGCTGGGTGCGGGCATGCTGCTCGCAGGGCTCGGTATCGTGGCCTGGCTGCACGTCACCCACCGGGCGTCGGCATTGCTGGCAGAGGCTTGATCACCCTCCCCCCTGCTCCGGTCATCGCCGAGCGTAAGTCCCGGCGACCCATGCACGCGGACTCCTGGGTGGCCGCGCTTGGCGCGGCCAGGGCGACAACTGCGTTCTTGGGTAGCCGGGACTTACGCCCGGCTATGACCGACCAAGAAAACGACCGATTGGGACCCTAGACCTCCAGCGTCATCTGGGTCTGGGTGACCAGGGCCAGCAGCTTGCCCTCGGCGTTGCTGATCCGGGTCTGCCAGACGCTGGAGCGGCGGCCGACGTGCAGCGGCGTCGCCTCGGCGGTGATGGTCTCGCCGACGCGGGCGCTGCCCAGGAAGTTGGTCTTGCTCTCCAGCGTGGTGGTGCGGGTCCCCTCGCGCAGGTTCAGCACGGCGCCGATCGCGCCCAGGGTGTCGGCGAGGGCCATGTAGGCGCCGCCGTGCAGGATCTGGCCGCCGGTGGTGATCTCCTCGCGCACCGTCAGCTGGCCGACGACGCGATCCTTCCCGGCGACGCTGAGCGAGACGCCGAGCGTCTTGGCCAGCGGCAGGGTCGCAATGTCGAAGTCCATGGCGTTCACCTCTCCTTCGCGACCTTGCGCCAGGCTGCGCCCGTTGCCACTTCGCCCGTCAAGGCGTAGTGAGCGCGTCCTTTCGTGCAATGGAGATTTTCCGATGGGTTACCGGGTCGCCGTCGTCGGCGCCACGGGCAACGTGGGCCGTGAGATGCTGAATATCCTCGAGGAAGTGAACTTCCCCGTGGACAAGATTCACGCGATCGCCTCGCGCAAATCCATCGGCGTCGACGTCGGCTGGAAGGACGGCATTATCAAGTGCGAGGACATCGCGCAGTTCGACTTCTCGACCGTCGACGTGGTGCTGATGAGTGTCTCGGGCGCCTTCTCGAAGGAATGGTCGCCGAAGATCGCCGCGGCCGGGCCGCTGGTGATCGACAACTCGTCGGCCTGGCGGATGGACCCGGACGTGCCGCTGATCGTGCCGGAGGTGAACCCCGACGCGATCGAGATCGCGCACCGCAAGAACATCATCGCCAACCCGAACTGCTCGACGATCCAGCTGGTGGTGGCGCTGAAGCCGCTGCACGACGCCGCGACCATCAAGCGGGCGGTCGTCGCCACCTACCAGTCGGTCTCCGGCAGCGGCAAGGCGGCGATGGACGAACTGTGGAACCAGACCAAGCAGGTGTTCGTGCTCGGCCCGACCGAGCCGCAGGTCTATCCCAAGCAGATCGCCTTCAACGTGATCCCGTTCGCCAACAACTGGATGGACGATGGCTACACCGACGAAGAGCACAAGATGTGGAACGAGACCCACAAGATCCTCGATCCCGACATCAAGCTGACCGTGACCTGCGTGCGGGTGCCGGTGTTCGTCAGTCACTCCGAAGCGGTGCACCTGGAGTTCGAGCATCCGATCGAGGCCGAAGAGGCGCGGGAAATCCTGCGCGAGGCGCCGGGGGTAAACGTGATCGATAAGCACGATCGCACTGGCTACATCACCCCCAAGGAAGCCCAGGGGGAGTTCCCGGTCTATGTCAGCCGGATCCGCAAGGACCCGACGGTCGAGAACGGCCTGGCGCTGTGGGTGGTGTCCGACAACCTGCGCAAAGGCGCGGCGCTCAACGCCGTGCAGATCGCCGAGCTCGCCCATGAGCGCGGCCTGATCGGGCAGAAGATCCTCGCATGAGCCACCCCGTTGCGGCGCCGGGCGGCCAATCCCGCCGGGCGACGCGCGCCCGCAGCAAAAGTGGGAACTACTTTTGCGTCCGAGGGCGCGCTCACTTTGAAGAAGGCGCGCGCTCCGGGCGGCTGAGCGATGCGCACTCAGCCTGAGCGCGCGCTGGCGGCGGGCGTCGTCGGCTATGTGATCTGGGGCCTGGTCCCGGCGCTGTTCATCCTGGCCGGACGCGCGGGCGCAAGTCCGTGGGAGATCGTCGGGCAGCGGGCGATGTGGTCCATGCCGTGGGCCGGCCTGCTGGTGCTGATGGCCGGGCACGCCGACCAGGTGGCGCGCGTCTTCCGCAGCCCCCGTCTGCTGGGCCAGCTGGCGATCTCGGCGCTGATGATCGTCAGCGGTTGGGCGGTCTATGTCTGGGCGGTCAACAACGGCCACAACATCGAGGCCGCCCTCGGCTACTACATCAATCCGTTGCTCAACATGGCGATCGGGGCCACGTTCTTCCGCGAGCGGATCACCGCGCTCGGTCTGGGCGCGATCGCGCTGGCGACGGTGGGGACCGTGCTGCAGGCGCTGGCGCTTGGCCACCCGCCCGTGATCGCGCTGTTCCTGGCGGTGACGTTCACCATCTACGGCGTGATCCGCAAACGTGTCGACGTGGACGCCCAGGCGGGTCTGTTCGTCGAGAGCCTGCTGATGTTCCTGCCGGGCCTGGCGCTGTCGCTCTGGCTCGCCCGCACGGGCGTCGCCCACTTCGCCACCGACGCGCCGGTGACGCTGCTGCTGCTGGCGATGGGTCCGGTTACGGTCGCGCCGCTGGCCTTCTTCGCCTGGACAACGCGGCGATTGCCGCTCTCGACCGTAGGCTTCCTGCAGTTCACCGGGCCTACGCTCGGCTTCCTGATCGGCCTGGCCGTCGGCGAACGGCTGACGCCGCTGGGCCTGGTTTCGTACGGCTTCATCTGGGCGGGAGTCGCGCTCTTCATGGTCGGAGCCTGGCGTGCGGGGCGGAGGGTCCAAGTGCCCCTCCCGCTCTCCCCCGCGAACGCGCCGCCGCAACCGCTCTTCCCCGCGAAAGCGGAGCAGGATCAGAGCCCGGCGTAGGCCGCTTCGATCAGCCGCCGCGCCCGGGCGTCGGCGATCAGCTCCGCAGACTGGCGGTTCATCACATAGGCGCCGGAGACGCCCCGCTCCGGGTCGGCGAAGCAACAGGACCCGCCCCAGCCGGAATGGCCGACGGTCTCCCGGCCCGGACCGTAGATCCCGAGTTCCTCGTTGCGCAGGAAGCCGGCGGCCCAGGCCAGCTCGTAGGACAGCACCAGGTCCTTGCCCCGGCCCCGCGACGCGGTCGCCGCCTCGATCGTCTCTGGCTTCAACAGCCGCGCACCGCCCAGCCGGCCGCCGTTCGCCAGCGCGCCCATCAGCCGCGCCAGCGCCGGTGCGGTCGCATGGCCCGTCACCGACGGAATTTCTGCGCGCCGCCAGTCGGCAAGGCTGCGCCCGCCAGGCGAGGCCCATGGGGTGAGGAAGGCGGCGCGTTTGAACGCGTTGAGCTCGCCGAGGTCCGGCAGCGCCGGCGGCCGGCGCACGTCGGCGCAGCGGTCGTGCTCGGTGCTCGGCAGGCCAATCCAGAGGTCGAGCCCGAGCGGGCCGGCGACGTCTTCGCGCAGCGCCCGGCCCATCGTCCGGCCATCGACGCGCCGGAAGATCTCGCCCGCGAGGTAGCCGAACGTGACCGGGTGGTAGCCACAGCTCTCGCCCGGGGTCCACATCGGCGCCATCGCCGCCAGGCGGCTGCAGATCAGCTCCCAGTCGAACCAGTCGGCGGCCGCCATCGGCTTCTCGAAGCCTGGCAGGCCCGCCTGGTGCGCCATCGCCTGCTCGACCGTGACGGTCGACTTTCCGGCGGCGCCGAACTGCGGCCAGATCTCCGTGACGCGCTGGCCGTAGGACAGCTTCACCTGGTCGACCAGCCGCGCGACCATGAAAGCCGCGAGCGCCTTGGTGGTGGAGAATATCGAGGTCAGGGTGTTCGCCGCGAAGGGCCGGGTCTGCGCCCGGTCCGCCCAGCCGCCGATCAGGTCCACCACGATCTCGCCGCCGATCGCGAAGGCGAAGCGGGCCCCGAGCTCGCGCCCCTCGGCAAAGTTGGCCTCGAACGCCTGGCGCGCAGCGGCGAAGCGGGGCGGACAGAGGCCGTGGACCGGCGCCTCAGCCATGCAGCGGTTCCAGCCGGACCCGCGGCGAGCCGACCAGGAAGTTGGGCAGCGCGGTCAGCGGCAGTTCGTCCGCGCCGCCTGCCGCGGCGACCGCGTCGGCCACGCCGCCGACCGCCAGCTCCAGCGCGTCCGGCGGCCCGAACCCGCCCAGCAGGCCGGCCGTGAAGAGTGCGGTCAGCAGGTCGCCGGTCCCTCTTGGCGCTGCGTCGCGGGCGGCGTGGCAGGCGAACCAGGCCTCGTCCCGGGCCACATAGAGCGCCCCGATCTCCTCGCCGAGGCGGACCGACGAGACCACGACCGGGGTCTCGAGCATCTGGGCCGCCACGATCGCGCTGGCGGGGTCTCTCGCCGGACGGCCGGTCAGCTGAGCCAGCTCCCAGGCGTTCGGCGCGACGACGTCCGCCTGCCGCACGAGCAGTTCCGCCAGCGCCTCGGCCACGGCCGCCTTGACGTAGAGCCCCCGGCTTTCGTCGCCCATGATCGGATCGACGATCAGCGTCGCGCCGGGCGCGGCGGCCTTCACGTCCCGCAGCGCGCGGCCCGCGACCGCGACCTGCTCCGGCGTCGTGAAATAGCCGGTGATCACGGCGTCGATCTGGCCGAACAGCCCTTGCGCCTCGATGGCGGCGAGCATCGCTTCGAACGTCGCCGCCTCGACCGCAGCGCCCCCCGGCGGACCGTGGCCCGGATGGCGACCGTAGAGCACGGTCGGGACCAGGATCGGCTCGATCCCGAGCCGCGCCAGCGCCAGCGCCTGCGCCCCGCCGCCCACCCGGCTGGCGGCGACATGGCTGGAAAGGATCAGGACTCGGCTCATCGCCCCACGAGGGGTACTAGCGGACCATGCTCCAGTCGAGCGGTTCGCCGAACTTCAGGTCCCGCGACGCCTTGCAGCCCAGCACCTCGGGCAGATGCTTGGGCGGCAGGCCGTAGCCGGGGCGGACCGAACGGACATTGGCTTCGGTGAACCGCTCGCCCGCCTTAACGTCGGCGGCGATGTAGAGCGAACGGCGATGGCCGGCGGCGGCGCGCTCGCTGCCGAGCTCGTCGTAGGTGGCGGCGCCCAGCGCCGACCAGGCGGCCTTGCAGTCGCGCACCAGGGCGGTGAACTCGGCCGGCTCCAGGCTGAACGCCGCGTCGGGGCCGCCGTCGGCGCGGGCCAGGGTGAAGTGCTTCTCGACGATCGCCGCGCCCAGCGCCACCGCCGCCACCGCCGCAGCGGAGCCCGGCGTGTGGTCGGAGAGCCCGGTCACCACGCCGAACCGCTGCGCGAGGTCCGGCACGGTCCGAACGTTGGCTTCCTCGATCGGCGCCGGGTAGGACGAGACGCAGTGCAGCAGCGCCACCCCGGCTGCGCCGCCTTTCTGGGCGGTGATCAGGGCGTCGTGCATCTCGTCCAGGCTGGCGAGCCCGGTGGAGATGATCATCGGTTTTCCGCAGGCGGCCACGCGGGCGATCAGCGGCAGGTCGACCGCCTCGAACGAGGCGATCTTGTAGGCCGGCGCGCCAAGACGCTCGAGCAGCTCGACAGCGGTGGCGTCGAACGGGGTGGAGAAGATCGTCACCCCCCGCTGGCGGGCGCGCTCGAACAACGCCGGGTGCCAGTCGTAGGGCGTATAGGCCTCGGCGTAGAGGTCGTGCAGCGTGCGTCCGGCCCAGGGGCCCTCCTCGATCCGGAAGCCGGGGCCATCGCAGGCGAGGGTCAGGGTGTCGGCGGTGTAGGTCTGCAGCTTGATCGCATCGCACCCGGTCGCGGCGGCGGCGTCGATCATGGTGAGCGCCCGCTCGAGGCTGCCGTTGTGGTTGCCGCTGAGCTCGCAGATCACATAGGGCGGCTGGCCCGGGCCGATCTGCCGGCCGGCGATGGTGATCTGCGGGTTGTTCCCCCCATCGTCGCGCATCGGTCGCTAACGCTCCCTCGCTTGCGGCACTTCCCCCCGCCAGCGGGGGGAAGAGCAGGTTGCTCCTCCCCTCGCGGAGTGAGGGGAGGTGTCGCTGGCGAGCCCGAAGGGCGACGCGCGACGGAGGGGAGATGTCATGGCGTGATCCCCAGCACCTCGGCCAGCGCCGCCACCACCCGGTCCACGTCCGCGTCGTCCATCGCCGGGTAGAGCGGCAGCGACAGGCAGTGCGCGTACCAGGCGTCGGCGCCCGGCAGGTCGGCGATCCCGTAGCGGGTGGCGTAGTAGGGCTGGCGGTGGACCGGGATGTAGTGGACCTGGCTGCCGACGCCGCGGACCTTCAGCGCGTCCATCGCCTCGCGGCGCGAGCGCCCAGCTGCGTCGAAGTCGATCAGCACCGTCATCAGGTGCAGCGCCGGGTCGGACCAGGGCGGGCGCTGGGCGATCCAGACCGTCGGCTTCAGCGGCGCCAACAGGGTCTCATAGCGTCGCGCCAGCGCGCGGCGGCGCTCGACGAAGCGCGGCAGCTTGGCCAGTTGCGACAAGCCCAGCGCGCAGAGCACGTCGGGCAGGCGGTAGTTGAAGCCGATCTCCGGCATCTCGTACCACCAGGGATCGGCCCCCGGCGGGCGGACCATGCCGTGGCTGCGCAGCGTCTTCAGCCGCGTGGCCAGCCCCGCGTCGTTGGTGGTGATCATGCCGCCCTCGCAGGTGGTGAGGGTCTTGACCGGATGGAAGGAGAACACCGCCGCGTCGCTCCAGCGGCCGTCGCCGGCGCGGGCCGGGACGTTGTCGAACGTCATCTTCGAACCCACGGCGTGGCAGGCGTCTTCGACCAGCGCCGCGCCGGCGGCCTCGGCGATCCTGCGCAGCGCCGGCAGCTCGGCGACGTCGCCGCGCAGGTGCACCGGCAGCACCGCGCCGATTGGCCGCCCGCCGCAGCGATCGATCGCGTCCCGCAGCGTCGCTGGCGTCATCAGTCCGGTCATCGGATCGACGTCGGCGAACACCACCTCGGCGCCGACGTAGCGGGCGCAGTTGGCGGTGGCGAGGAAGGTGATCGAAGGGGCGATGCAGACCTCGCCCTCGCCGACGCCGATCGCCAGCATCGCCAGATGCAGGGCCGCCGTGCCGTTGGCGCAGGCGACGGCGTGCTGAGCGCCGACGCATTCGGCGAACGCGGCCTCGAAGGCGTCGACCCGAGGACCGGTGGTCAGGAAGTCGTCGCGCAGCGCCGCAGCCACCGCCGCGATGTCGTCGTCCTCGATGGTCTGGCGGCCGTAGGGCAGCACAGGGAGGGGCGGCACAGGGAGGGCCTTGGGGCTCACGCCGCCGCCTTCTCCTCGACCATGGCCATCAGCGCCGCGGCGGAGAGCCAGTCGGTGTTGGTGTCGCTGGCGTAGGAGAAGTCCTCCGGCACCGAGGCCGGGCCGCCGTTGATGCGGAACGGGACGCGGGGATATTCGACGAACGCCGGCTCGATCGCGAAGCGGTCGCCGAGCTCGGCGGTGCAGCGCGCGTCGTCGGCCGAGATCATCATCTCGTGCAGCTTTTCGCCTGGGCGGATGCCGACGACGTCGATCTGCGCGCCCGGGCACATCGCCTCGACCAGGTCGGTGATCTTCATCGACGGGATCTTGGGCACGAACACCTCGCCGCCGCGCATGACCTGAGAGCGACGAGAGCACGAAGTCGACCCCTTCGGGCAGGGTGATCCAGAACCGGGTCATGCGCGGGTCGGTGACGGGCAGGGTCTTCGCGCCCTTCTCCAGCAGCCGCTGGAAGAACGGCACGACCGAGCCGCGCGAGCCCACGACGTTGCCGTAGCGCACCACCGAGAAGCGGGTGCCGATGTCGCCGGAGAGGTTGTTGGCGGCGACGAAGGTCTTGTCGGAGGCGAGCTTGGTCGCGCCGTAGAGGTTGATCGGGTTGCAGGCCTTGTCGGTGCTCAGAGCGATCACCTGGCGCACGCGGTTCGTCAGGCAGGCCCAGACCACGTTCTCGGCGCCCATCACGTTGGTGGCGATGCATTCGGACGGGTTGTACTCGGCCGCCGGCACCTGCTTCAGCGCCGCGGCGTGGATCACGATGTCGACGCCGCGCAGCGCCAGCGTCAGCCGGGCGCGGTCGCGCACGTCGCCGAGGAAGAAGCGCATCTTGCCGACCTGCTCGGGCGAGAAGTTCTCGCGCAGCTCGGTCTGCATCTCGCTCTGCTTGAGCTCGTCGCGGGAATAGACGATCAGTTTCCGCGGGGCGAAGCGGCGGAGCACCGTCTCGATGAAGCGCTTGCCGAACGAGCCGGTGCCGCCGGTGACGAGGATCACCTTGCCGTCGAGATCGAGGTCTTTTGGCGCGAACCGGCCCAAGCGGGCCTCCATGAAATCCGCCCCGAAGCTGGAGGGGCGCGAACATGGTTAATCGGGCATTAGTTAACGCGGTCCTTATTGGGCCAGCGCGCGGGGGCTACGCTCGTCGCCATGAATCGCCGCGGACTGATTGTCGCAACACTTGCCGGCGCGCTCGCGCCGACGCTGGCGCTCGCGCAGGAGAAAGCCACCCACAAGAAGGGCGGCGGCCTCTCGTTCATCCAGCTGGACACGATCTCGGCCACCATCACGCGGGGTGACGGCCGGCGCGGGGTGATGACGGTGGAGGTCGGCGTCGACGTGCCGGATTCCAGCCTGCACGCCAGGGCGGCGCAGTCGACCCCCTTGCTGCGCGCGGCCTACGCCGAGGTGGTTCGCACCTATGCGTCGGGGCTGCCGCCCGGCTCGCCGCCGAACGCGGACTACCTGTCGCTGGCGCTGCAGCGGCAGACCGACACGGTGCTCGGCCGGCCCGGCGCGAGGCTCTTGCTGGGGACCATCCTGGTCAACTGAGGCGTGGCGGCCACAGTCGAACGCCGTTCTGCGGGCCGCCTTGACGTCCCGGCGCCTGCGCGCCTAGGTAGCCCATTCCCGGTCACGGATCAGATTCGAGAAAGGAGGGACGCCAACATGCTCAACGCACATTGCCCCGCCCTCCTGCGGCTGCGCACGGCCTCGCCAGCAGCTCGCTCCTCCGACCGGTTCTGACTTAGGAAGTCACGTCTCGGTCGGCGCCCGCCCTCCGACCGAAGGACTTCTCCCTTGTCTCCCCGCCACCGCCAGAGCGTCCGACGCTCGCTTTCCGACTCGTCTCCTGCCGCGATCCAGCGGCCGGACGCGCGATCCTTCAAACCCATCAGCTTCGGGCCGCTCCGATGAGCCTCGCAATCGACGAAGACGACGACGAGACGCGTCCTCGCATCCTCTCCAACACCCAGATCCTGGGCTACATCGCCCGCCACTGGCTGCGCGAGCCGGTGCAATTCACCGCGGCCTGCACGCTTGTGCTGGTCGCGGCCTGCTGCGACCTGACCATCCCCTGGGCCTCCCGCGGGCTGATGAACGCCGTCAGCAACCCGCACCGGGTGAGCAGCGTCGCCTGGGCGGCCTGGGCGGCGCTGTCGTCGGTCTATCTGGTGCAATACGCCAGCCGCTCTTCGACCTTCCGCATCCTGAATGGCTTCTACAGCCGCATCATGTCGCGCATGGTCAACGAGGGCTTCCGGCGCGTGCAGTCGTTCTCCACCGACTGGCACGCCTCCAACTTCGCCGGCGCCACCGTGCGGCGGGTCTCGCGGGCGATGTGGGGCTACGACTCCGCGTCGGACGCACTGCTGCTGATGCTCGCGCCGACGATGATCGTCATGGTCGGACTGGTCGTCTCGTTCAGCCTGCACTGGCCGTTCGAGGGCCTGTTCGTGGCCGTCGTGGTCGGCGCCTTCGCGGTCTACAACGTGACGCTGGCGATCAAGTACATCCGCCCCGCCAACCTCGCCTCCAACGCGCTGGATTCGCGCATAGGCGGGGCGCTGGCCGATGCGATCGGCGCGAACCCGGTGGTCAAGAGTTTTGGGGCCGAGGCCCGCGAGGAGGCCCGGTTCGATCTGACCGTGCAGGCGTGGCGCAAGGCGGTGAACAAGACCTGGGACCGCTTCAACAACGTCGGCATGGGCCAGAACCTGTTCGTGTTCGTCCTGCAGGCGGGCCTCACCGGGCTGATGGTGCGCGCCTGGAGCGAGGGCAAGGCCGGGCCCGAGGACGTGGTCTTCGCGATCACGTCGTTCATCGTCATGGCCGGTTACATGCGCAACTTCAGCGACATCACCCGCATGCTGCAGAAGGGGCTCGACGACACGCAGGACGTCGCCGCCTACATGCTGACACCGCCGCAGCTCGCCGATAGGCCAGGCGCGCCGCCGTTCCACGGCGATGTGGGCGAGGTGCGTCTGGAGGGCGTCTGCTTCGGCTACAACGGCCAGGATCGCCGCCTCTACGATGGCTTCTCGTTGCACATTCGCCCAGGCGAGCGGATCGCGCTGGTGGGGCCGACGGGGTCGGGCAAGTCGACCTTCGTGAAGCTGCTGCAGCGGCTTTACGATCTGGAGGGCGGGGCGCATCGTCATCGACGGGCAGGACATCGCCGCTGTGCGGCAGGACGACGCTGCGGCGGGCGATCGCGGTGGTGCCGCAGGACCCGGCGCTGTTCCACCGCACGATCGCCGAGAACATCGGCTATGCCCGGCCCGACGCCACCGCCGACGAGATCGCGCTGGCGGCGAGGCGGGCGCGCGCCCACGACTTCATCGCCTCGCTGCCGAAGGGCTACGAGACCCTGGTCGGCGAGCGCGGGGTGAAGCTCTCGGGCGGCGAGCGGCAGCGGGTGGCGATCGCCCGGGCGTTCCTGGCCGACGCGCCGATCCTGGTCCTCGACGAAGCGACCTCCTCGCTCGACGTCGAGACCGAGGTGCAGGTGCAGGCGGCGACCGAGGAGCTGATGGCGGGCCGCACCACCATCGTGATCGCCCACCGGCTCTCGACCATCCGCAGCGCCGACCGGATCCTGGTGTTCGAGGGCGGGCGGATCGTCGAGGAGGGCCGCCACGGCGAACTGGTCGCCAGGGGCGGCGCCTATGCCCGGCTGCACGCGGTGACGCAGGGGGCTTAGGAGACTTCTCCCCTCCGTCGCGCTTCGCTTCGCTCGCCAGCGACACCTCCCCTCACTCCGCGAGGGGAGGAGCGATGTGCTCTTCCCCCCGCTGGCGGGGGGAAGTGTCGCAAGCGAGGGAGCGTCAGCGACCGATGCGCGACGATGGGGCGCCGGTCGTGCTGCGTCGCACAGTGATCGACGTTAACTTGGTGCGATAATTTCGCCACTCAGGCGCACTTCCGCCCGCCAGATCTTGACTGTGCAACCGCCGCTACCTATTTGCACTGCAACATATTGCGCTGCACCAATGAGGTATCCCATGTTCAAGCTGATCGCGAATTGGATCGCGCGGCTGTTCGCTCCGGCCTTCGAGCTCATCGGCGAACTGCCGCCCCAGGCCCTGAGCCGGATCGTCTCCCCGTTCTAAGTCGGGCGAGCCGGACTCAATCCATCTCCCGTGAAAGGGCGGTCGAAAGGCCGCCCTTTTTCGCGACCGCGATGTCGCCGAGTCCCTGCCAGGCGGCCGCCGCGCGCAGCTCCTTCGCCAGCGCCGCCGCCGTCTCCGCCTCGTCCGCCCCGGGTTCGAGGTGGGCGGCCTGCACCAGCAGCCGGCCGGCCTGGCGGTCGGCCTTCAGGTCGACCCGGGCGGCGATCTTCTCCCCCAGCAGGAACAGCAGCACATAGTAGCCGTGCTCGCGCTGCGCGGCCGGCGTGTAGAGTCCGATCCGGTAGTGGGTGTCGAACATCCGCTCGGTGCGCTCGCGACGCCAGACCAGATTGTCGAACGGCGAGAGCAGCGCCGCGCCGGCTGCGCGCCGGGGTGGCCCTGCGCCGACCGGGACGTACGCCTTCTCGCGCCAGCCCTGCACGGCGACTTCCTCCAGCTCGCCGGCCTCGACCAGCTCGGCCACCCGCGCCTTGACGTCGCGCTGCAGCGGCAGGCGGAAGTAGTCGCCGAGGTCGGCGATCGTGCCGACGCCAAGCGCCCGCGCCGAGAGCCGCACCAGCTCGCGGTGTGCGTCCTCAACGGTCGGCGTCGGCGCCGCCATGACCTGGGGCGGGATCACCCGCTCGGTCAGGTCGTAGACCCGCTCGAATCCCCGCCGGGTCTTGGTGGTGATCAGTCCGGCGCGGAACAGCCACTCCAGCGCGAGTTTGCCCTCCGACCACTCCCACCAGCCCGACTTGCGCGGCCCCTCCGGCGCGAAGTCGGCGCCGGTGACCGGGCCGCGCCGGGCGATCTCGGCCAGCACGTGGTCGATGTAGGCGCGCCGCTCGGTCGCGAACCTCGATAGCTCGCCGGTGCGGTGGTTCTGCCGCCCCGCCTGCATCCGCCAGCGGAACAGCGGCTGCCACTCGACCGGCATGAACGAGGCCGCGTGGCCCCAGTACTCGAACAGGCTGGGCCGGCGGCCCCAGGCCGCCGTTTCCAGCAGCGACTGCGGATAAGGCCCCAGCCGCGAGAACGCCGGCATGTAGTGGGTGCGCACGAACACGTTGACGCTGTCGATCTGGATCGCCCCGAGCCCTCGCGCCAGCTTGCGGAACGCCGCCGGCCCGACCGGCTTTTGCGGCTTCGGCGCGGCCAGGCCCTGGGCGGCGAGGGCGATCCGGCGGGCCTGACTGGCGGAGAGGGCGCGACTCATCCGGCCACGTTAGCTGCGGCGGAACCCGGAACGTTGCAGCAGCCCGGTCACTCGGCGGCCATCTCCTGGGCGATGGTCTGCATCGGCGGAGGCGGCCGCATCAGCAGCAGCAGGGGCGCCAGGCACAGCGTGCCGAGCGCCATCCAGGCGAAGATGGTGTCGTAGGCGATCATCGCCGCCTGGCGCGTGACCTCGCCGTTGAGGGCCTCCAGGCTGCCGCCGGCGCAGGGGTTCATCAGCTGCGGCAGGGCGGCGCCCAGCAACGGATCGGCGCAGTCGACGTGGCCGGCGAGCACCGAGTGGTCGGCGGCCGTGCTGCTGGCCAGCGACGCGGAGATCATCGAGATGCCGAGGCTCGAGCCCAGGCTCCGCGCCATCGTGTTGACGATCGTGCCCTCGGTGCGGTGGACCGGGTTCAAGGTGGCGTAGGCCAGGGTGTTGAGCGGCGCGAACAGCAGGCCGACGCCAAAGCCCTGGAACAGGCCCGTGGTCATGATCGGCATCGCGGTCATGGAGAGGTCGAAGTGGGCCATCTCGTAGAGCGCCCCCACAGCGATCACGAGGCCGACCGCCAGCACGCGGCGCGCGCCGATCCGAGGGATGAAATAGGGCACGCACAGGAACGCCAGCAGCGAGCCGACGCCGCGCGGCATGCTGGCGTAACCGCTCTGCAGCGCCGAATAGCCCAGCAGGTTCTGCATGAAACTCGGCAAGAGCGCGGTGGTCGAGAACAGCAGGGCGCCGACGAACAGGCCAAACGTGGTGCAGGCGACGAAGTTGCGATCCTTGGCCAGGTCGCGGTGGAAGAACGGCTGCTTGGCGGTGACGGTCTGGACGATGAACACCCAGAACGCGCCAGCGGCGATGATCGCGTCGATCCAGATCTCGCGTGATCCGAACCAGTCCTGGCTGGGGCCGCGGTCGGTCATCAGCTGGAACGCGAACACGAAGGTGACCAGCGAGCCGAACCCGAGGAAATCGAACGGTCGCTCCTTGCCGCCGCCGTCGTGCGACATGAACAGCCAGCAGCCGGCGAAGGCCAGGATGCCGACCGGCAGGTTGATGAAGAACACCCAGCGCCACGACAGGCTCTCGGTGATCCAGCCGCCCAGCGCCGGACCGATGATCGGCCCCATGATCACCGCCGCGCTCCAGATCGACATCACCTGCGGGATCTGCCGCTGCGGGTAGATGTCGAGCATCACCGTCTGCGACAGCGGCATCATCGAGGCGCCGGCAATGCCCTGGATCAGGCGGCAGAGCACCATCTCGGGCAGGTTCTGCGCCACGCCGCAGAGCATCGAAGCGATCGTGAAGCCGGCGATCGAGGCCAGGAACATCGGCTTGCGGCCGATCTTCAGGCTGAGCCAGCCCGACAGCGGCGTCATGATCGCGGTGGCGATGATGTAGCTGGTCAGCACCCAGGTGATCTGGTCCTGGCTGGCGCTGAGTTCGCCCTGCATGTGCGGCAGGGCGACGTTGGCGATGGTCGAATCCAGCGTGTTCATCAGCGTGGCCAGCATCAGGGCCCCGGTGATCGGAAATCGGTTGTCGATGTCGGCCTGTGACGCCATGCGCCGCGCTGCTCACCCCGTTGAATACGGGCCAGAGCTTAGGCGGCGCGCGGGGTTGGAGTCATCAGTCCAAGTTTCGTCGCCAAGCCGGGGCGTGCTGTAATCTCCCCTGCGTTGTCATCCCGCAGAGCCGCGCAGCGGACTCGTCCGGGCCGCGTCGCGGCTCGTCCGGGATGGCAACGGAAGGTGCGGTGTTGGCCAGCTCAGCCGTGGTCCAGCACCGGCTTGGGCTGGTAGGGCGCCTCCAGCGCCTTCACCTCGTCGTCGGTGAGCTTGAGCGCCAGCCCGGCCAGCGCGTCGTCCAGGTGGTGCGGCTTGGAGGCGCCGATGATCGGCGAGGTGATCGCGGGGTTCTTCAGCACCCAGGCCAGCGCCAGCTGCATGTTGGAGACGCCGCGCTCGCGGCGCCAGCTTGCTCAGCGTGTCGACCACCGCGTGGTCGGGGGCCTTGTAGTAGAGCCTGGGCGCGAACTCGTCGGTGCGGGCGCGCTCGGTGTTGCCCTCGCCCGGATTGCCGCGGCCGCCGGCCAGGAAGCCGCGCGCCAGCGGCGACCACGGGATCACGCCGATCCCCTGGTCCTTGCAGAGCGGCAGCATCTCGCGCTCTTCCTCGCGGTAGACCAGGTTGTACTGCGGCTGCATCGAGACGAACGGCGTCCAGCCGTTGGCGCGCGACGTCGACAGCATCTTCATGAACTGCCACGCGTACATCGAGCTGGCGCCGATGTAGCGGGCCTTGCCGGCGCGCACGACGTCGTTCAGCGCCTCCAGCGTCTCCTCGATCGGCGTGTCGTAGTCGAAGCGATGGATCTGGTAGAGGTCGACGTAGTCGACGCCGAGCCGCTGCAGGCTGCGGTCGATGCCGTCGAGGATGTGCTTGCGCGAGAGGCCCTTGTTGTTGGGGTCCGCGCCCATCGCGCCGTTGACCTTGGTGGCGATCACCACCTCGTGGCGCTTGGCGAATTCCTTCAGCGCCTTGCCGGTGACCCGCTCGCTCTCGCCGATGGAATAGACGTCGGCGGTGTCGAAGAAGTTGATCCCGGCCTCGACCGCCTGCCGGAAGAACGGCATCGCCGCTTCCTCGTCCAGCACCCAGGTGCGCCACTTCGACGAGCCATAGGTCATGCAGCCCAGGCAGAGCCGCGAAACCTTCAGGCCGGTGTTTCCAAGCCGCACATAATCCATCGCCGCGTCTCCCATGGTTCCGCGGCGGCGGGATGCGCGCGGCGGCGGCGGCGGGCAAGGCAGATTTTCTCTTCCTTCTCCCCTTGCGGGAGAAGGTGTCGCCGCAGGCGACGGATGAGGGGTGTCCACGCCGCCGTTCACTTGGCGGAGGTTCGATCGCGGCTGCCTGTGCGCCCCCTCATCCGACCGCTTCGCGGCCACCTTCTCCCGCTAGGGGAGAAGGAAGCTACTTCTCCAGCCGCCCGTCGGTGATCGCGGCTTCGTCGAACCGGAACAGCACCTGCGGGTCGGGCGGGGGGACATGGTCCTTGATGTGGCCGGGGGCGATGGCGCGCAGCAGGTGGCGGATCAGGTTCAGGCGCGCTGCCTTCTTGTGGTCGGTGTGGACGCAGAACCAGGGCGTCTCCTGGGTCGACGTGGCCGCCAGCATCTGGTTGCGCGCCTTCGAATAGGCCCGCCAGCGCTTCTGCGCCTCGCCGTCGAGGTCGCTGACCTTGAGCGCCTTCACCGGATCGTTGCGGCGCGCGTCGAGCCGGATCGCCTGCTCCTTCTTGGAGATGTCGAGCCAGAACTTCAGCACGCGGATGTCGGCCTCTTCCAGCATCCGCTCGAACGCCGGAGCGTCGTGAAGGAAGTTGACGTGCTCCTGCGGCGTGCAGAACCCCATCACCGGCTCGACGCCGGCGCGGTTGTACCAGGAGCGGTTGAAGATCACGAGCTCGCCGGCCGCCGGCAGGTAGCGCACGTAGCGCTGGAAGTACCACTCGGTGCGGTCGCGGTCGGTGGGCTTGGGCAGGGCGACGGCGCGGGTGCGGCGGGCGGTGAGGTGCTCGGTGATGCGCGCGATCGCCCCGTCCTTGCCGGCGCTGTCGCGGCCCTCGAGCACGACGATCACCTTGGCCCCGCTGTCGGCCGCCCACTGCTGGTAGCGGACGAGGCCGATCTGCAGCTCGCGCAGTTCCTGTTTGTAGCCTTTGGTCTTGCTCATCGGCGCAGCATAGTCATCCCGTTGCTAGAGGCGAAACGGCCGAGGGCAAGGTGTGATCCGACTGTTCGTTCCCGATGATCTGACCCCCGCGTGCGGCGACATCTACCTCTCGAAGGAGCACGCCCACTATCTCGCCAACGTCATGCGGCTCCGGACCGGCGACAAGGTGGTGGTCTTCAATGGTCGTGACGCGGCGGCGCTGACCGTCTTCAAGAAGCAGGTGGGCAGGGGCGAGCAGGGCGTCCTCGCAATCGAGCGGGTCAACTACCAGCCGTTCAAGGCCACGCCGGACGTCGAGCTGGTCGTCGCGATGGTCAAGCGCGGACGGCTGGAGACCATCGTCGAAAAGGCGGCCGAGCTCGGGGCGCGGCGAGTGCGGCTGGTGACGACCGAGCGCACGAACATGGACAAGACCAACGTCGCACGACTCCAGAGCATTGCGATCGAAGCGTCCGAACAGACCGGCCGGCTGGACGTTCCGGAGATCGAGTCGCCCCAGAAACTTGACCAGCTGCTGGCGGACTGGCCCGCCGACCGGCCGCTAATGTTCTGCGACGAAGCCGGCGACGCGCTGCCCGCGCTGCCCGCGCTGGCTGGGCGAGCCGGCGGCCCGTGGAGCATACTGATTGGCCCGGAGGGCGGCTTCTCGGGGCGGGAACGGGCGCTGATCCGCGCTCTTCCGGCCGCGGTTCCAGTCTCGCTCGGCCCCCGGATTCTGCGGGCCGACACCGCCGCGATCTCGGCCCTGACGCTCTGGCAGGCCGCGCTCGGCGACCTCAAGGGGGCTTGAGCTTGACGCCTTTGGCGCCCAGATGACCTATCCAACGCCTGTATGAACAGGCGAAGAGGGGGCGTCGCGGGGTCTCGCGGCAGGTGGGAGAGACGTAACCGGATGGGCGAGACGCTGTGTGACGACCGGCCGCTGACGTTCGACGACCTGGTCGCCGACTTCGATCGCGGCTTCAAGCCGAAGTCGGAATTCCGGGTCGGCTCGGAGCACGAGAAGTTCGTCTTCCGCATTCCGGGCCACGAAACCGTGCCCTACGAGGGCGAGGCCGGCATCCACGCGCTGCTGACCGGCATCAAGCGCTTCGGCTGGAGCGAGCTGCTGGAGCCGCGGCCGGACGGCGGCCAGACCCTGATCGGGCTCTCGCGCGGCGGCGCCTCGGTCAGCCTCGAGCCCGGCGGCCAGTTCGAGCTTTCCGGCGCGCCGCTGGAGAGCGTGCACGACATCTGCGTCGAGATCGGAACCCACCTCACCGAGGCGCGGGCGGTGGCGGAGGAACTGGGGCTGGGCTTCCTCGGCCTCGGCTTCACGCCGGAGTGGACCCGCGCCGACGTCGCGGTGATGCCCAAGGGCCGCTACAAGATCATGAGCGCCTACATGCCGAAGGTCGGCAAGCTCGGCCTCGACATGATGTTCCGCACCTGCACGGTGCAGGCCAACCTCGACTTCGCCTCGGAGGCCGACGCGGTCGCCAAGATGCGGCTCTCGCTGGCGCTGCAGCCGCTTGCCACCGCGCTGTTCGCCAATTCGCCGTTCGTGGAGGGCAAGCCGACCGGCTACCTCTCCAGCCGCGCGCGGGTCTGGACCGACACCGATCCGGCCCGCACCGGCATGCTCGACTTCGTGTTCCAGGACGGCTTCTGCTTCGCCGACTACGCCCGCTGGGCGCTCGACGCGCCGATGTACTTCGTCAAGCGCGACGGGCTTTACCTCGACGCCTCGGGCATGTCGTTCCGCGACTTCATGGACGGCCGCCTGCCGCTGCTGCCGGGCGAGCGGCCGACCATCAAGGACTGGCGCGACCACCTCAACACCCTGTTCCCCGAGGTGCGGCTGCAGAATTATCTGGAGATGCGCGGCGCCGACACCGGCCCGCCGGAGCGGCTCTGCGCGCTGGCGGCGTTCTGGATGGGCCTGCTCTACGACGACGCCGGCTCGGCCGCGGCCTGGGATCTGGTCAAGCACTGGCAGATCGAGGACCACGAGCGGCTGCGCGCCGACTCCGCCCGGCTGGGGCTGAAGGCGGTCGCGGGCGGGCGCACGTTGCAGGAGCTGGCGCTCGATGTGCTGGCGATCGCCCGCCACGGCCTGAAGAACCGCGGCCGGATCGGCCCCTCGATGACCGACGAGACCGGCTTCCTCGCCTCCCTCGACGAGATCGCCGCGACCGGCGTCACCCCCGCCGAGCGCTGGCTGGAACTCTACAACGGCGTCTGGCAGGGCGACCTGAGCCGGGTCTACGAGGCGGCCGCCTACTGACCTCCCTGGTCGATCCCTCCCCTTCATGGGGAGGGTGGCCGAGCGAAGCGAAGGTCGGGTGGGGGTGTGCGAAGCGTCAACGAACGTCGGCGCGTTGCCCCTGACTCCCCCACCCTGACCGCTGCGCGGTCTTTCCCTCCCCATGAAGGGGAGGGAGGAGAGTTACTGCGCGTCCGGCGCTTCGACGTTCGGGGCCCAGTGGTCCTGCTGGCTGCGGCCGGCGCCGTCGTCGGTGTGCAGGATCGCCTGCCGGACGGACTCCGGTTCTACCGCGTCGCCGATCTCGCGGATCTCGACCTGGTTCGGGTAGAACGCCACCAGGTTCCGGATTTGCTCCATCGCGGGATAGGGGGTCTCGTAGGTCCAGACCGCGTTCTCGGCGAAGCGGCCGTCCATCATCAGCGTGAAGTAGCTGGCCTGCCCCTTGTAGGGACAATAGGTCGAGTGCTCGGTGCGGGTGAAGAACGCCATCTCGGCGTCCTCGCGCGGGACGTAGAGCACCGGCTTGTAGCTGGCCTCCTTCAGCGTCAGCGCCCGCTTCGTGTCGACGATCACGTGCCCGTTGTAGGTCACCTGAATCCGCTTCGGGTTGGCGGTGATCGTGATCGGATGGTCGGGACCTGGGACCTTCATCTCGGGCATCGGCGTCCTCCTCGGGCGGCTCTTGCAACAACCCTCGGGCCTGAAGTCGGGTTCGCCGGTCACCGGCGCAAGGGGGCGCCGCTCTGGCCTGACCAAGGCGCGAGGCCTACCATCCGTGCGCCATGCCGACGCTCGCTGAGATGCTGGACGAGGCCGAGCGCCGGCCGCTGCCGGGATGGGACCTTTCGCTGGGCGGTCGCATCGCCTCGACGCGGCCCTGGGACTTTGAGGCCATCGTCGACGGGTGGATCGCCGATTCGCCCGACCTGCTCGACATGGGCACCGGCGGCGGCGAGTGGTTGAGCCGCCGGCCGTTCCCGAAGGGCCGCACCTTCGCGACGGAGGCCTGGGCGCCGAACGTGGGGGTGGCCCACGCCAGGCTGTCGCCGCTCGGCGCGCGGGTCGTCGCCGTGGCCGGCGCGCCGGACAACGTCGACCAGGCTGCCGCCACCGGCGAACTGCCGCCGCTCCCCTTCGCCGCTGGAAGCTTCCACCTGGTGGTCAACCGCCACGAATCGTTCGTCGCCACCGAGGTCGCCCGCGTGCTGGCGCTGGCTGGGCGGTTCGTGACCCAGCAGGTTGGCCCGAACCTCGGCGAGCCGTTCCGCGCCATGCTGGGCGCGCCGCCGGCGCCCGACGCGCGGCCATGGAACCTGGCGAAGGCGCTGGATCAGGTCCGCGCCGCGGGGCTCGAGGTCACCGACGCCGCTGAAGGGTCTGCCGAACTCAGGTTCGCCGACGTCGGCGCGCTGGCCTGGTACCTGCTGCACGTGCCCTGGGTGATGCCGGAGTTCAGCATCGCCGCCTGTCGCCAACGCCTGGGAGAACTGCACCGCAGCGGCGGGCTCACCGCGCCGCAGCCGATGTTCTGGTTCACTGCCCTGAAGCCGGCGTAGGAGCGAGCGTCTCGCTATCCGCGCAGCTCGCGGCGCAGGATCTTGCCGGTGACGGTCTTGGGCAGTTCGTCGATGATCTCGAGCTGGCGCGGGTACTTGTAGGCCGCCATCCGCGCCTTGCAGTGCTCGATCAGCTCGGCCGGCGTGGCCGCCGCGCCGGCCTTCAGGCTGACCACGGCCTTGACCGTCTCGCCGCGGTAGGCGTCCGCCACGCCAACCACCGCGGCCTCGCGCACGGCTGGGTGGGTGTAGAGCACGTCCTCCACCTCGCGCGGCCAGACCTTGTAGCCGGCGGCGTTGATCATGTCCTTCTTGCGATCGATCAGGAAGAACCAGCCGGCCTCGTCCATGAAGGCGACGTCGCCGGTGCGAAAGCCGTCCGGCCGCATCGCTTCGGCGGTCTCGGCCGGCTTGTTCCAGTAGCCGGGGACCACCATCGGCCCGGAACTGACGATCTCGCCCGGCTCGCCCACCGCGGCGGGCTGGCCGTCATCGGCCAGGATCCAGACGTCCGCGCCGGGGATCGGCACGCCGACCGAGAGCGCGCCGGAGGTGGGGTCGACCGGCGCCGCCATGCCCAGCGGCGTCGCATGCGTCGGCGAGGAGGTCTCGGTCAGGCCGTAGATGTTGTGCACGTAGTGCCCGAATTTCGCCTGGAACGCGCCCACCACCGCCGGCGGGATCGGCGCGCCGCCGGAGTAGATCTTGGTGACGCTGGCCAGGTGCTCGGCGGTGGCGTCCGGGTGGTTCATCATCGCCATCAACGCGGTGATCGCCGCCACCGTGAAACCGGGCCGGCGCTCGGCGGCCGCCTCCAGCATCACGCCGGGCTCGAACCGGTAGGTCAGCGTCACCGGGCTGGCGGTGATGATCGCGGTCAGCAGGTGCCCGACCAGGCCGGTGATGTGGAACAGCGGCGCGATCCCCAGCACGCCGACCCCGTCCTCCAGCGCGATCCAGTCGCGGTAGAACTGGGCGTTGTAGCTGACGTTGGCGTGGGTGTTGGTGGCGCCTTTCGGGAGGCCGGTGGTGCCGGAGGTGTAGACCAGGAACGCGATGTCGTCGGGCTTGATCGGCCGGGCCGGCGGCGCCTGGCCGCGGTGGCGGGCGATCACCGCTTCCAGGTCGTCGGCGCCGGGCGTCGCCACCCGTTCGACGCCCGTGAACAGGCGCGGATCGTTGCGGCTCTGGCGGTCGAGCGGCGAGGTGGTGAAGGCGATCGAGGGGACAACGCCGCGCTGGTCCCCGGGCAGGCCCAGCACCACATCGCGCCAGAGCGTATCATGGCAGATCAGCGCTTTGGGGGTGGCATCGGCGAACAGTAGGCCGACCTCGCGCTCGCGGTTCATCGGGTTGATCGGCACCGCGATCGCGCCGGCCTTCCAGGCCGCCAGCATGCCGATCAGGAACGACGGGGTGTTCTGCAGATAGAGCGCTACCCGATCGCCGGCCGCCACGCCGCCCGCGCACAACGCCGCGGCGAGGGCGTCGCTGTCCGCGTCGATGTCGCGCCAGCTGAGCGTTGTGTCGAAGTAATGCACGGCGGGCCCGTCCGGCGCCCGCGCGACCGCCGCGCGGAACATGGCGAGCGCGTCCGGAAATTCCACCGTGAGCGCGGCCGGCATTCCGGGCGGGTAGAGCTTCAGCCACGGCTTGGTGCGGTAGGCGTCCATCGTGGCTCCCTTCCGCGCCGAAGCGCCTCGCCGCCGTCGCCGCGGGCGACCGATCTCACGACTATATGCCGCGTCCTCCGGGCGTGTCCGCACCCAGATGTCAACGCGCCGTCGCTGGGATGAAAGGTATCCGGCAACAGCCGCGCGCCCGGCGACAAGACGACGTGATGATCGTCGCCTGTCGCCGGATGCCGGCGAGGAATCGCCGTTCAGTCGGGCGGCCCAGTCAGGCGCGCCAGGGCTGCGCCAATCCGGCCGCGCCGGACGCCCATCCGACAGTCGTTAGCTCCCGGATGAGCGTCAGAAGCGTCAGTTCATCACAACCAAGACCACGCGGCGGTCTTGGGGGTGGGCTGGGCCCGACGCGTAGTCCTCACCATAGGACGTCGCGTCGAGGTGATAGGGCGGGATGCCCTGGGTGACCAGGAAATCGGCCACCGCATTGGCGCGCAGGTGGCCGAGCTGGTGATTGTGCTCTTCCGAACCCGTCGCGTCGGTGTGGCCCTGGACCTCGATGTAGACGTTCTTGTTGTCCGACTTGATCTTGTTGGCGAAGGCAATCAGCGAAGCCTCGGCGTCAGACGAAAGGGCCGAGCTGTCGGTGTCGAACTTGACCGTGTCGTCCGTGAACAGGATGCCGTGCTGGAAGTCGCCCTCGGCCAGCTTGTGGGCCGCGTTGGCGCGCGCGAGCGCGGCCCGCGCATCGGCGCTAACGCTGGCGAACTGCTCCTGGTTCTGGGCGTTGTGCTCGGCGATCGACCGATCGACATATTCGTGCGTGGCGCAGCCGCTCATGGCCAGGCCGCCGGCGGCCAACACCGTCGCCAGCCAAATAGGATAATTGTTCATGGCGTGTCCTCCAGTCCGTTTTAGGCCGTGCTCAAAAGCCGGCCCCGCGGCGTTCGCTTTGGTACTGAAGTGCGATCGAGTCCGGCGCGCCTGTACTGCGAGCTGAACCCGCCCGGCGAACTCCAGCGGCAACGATCTCACTTCACCACCGCCGACGCATTGATCCACGTCAAGTTGAGAGTCGCGGGCCGCCGGCCGGCGCCGCGGCGGGCGTCAAAACGCCTCGTGAGCGCGTCGTTGCTGACGCCTGATTTCATGACTATATGCCGCGTCCCTCCGGGCAGGTCCGCACCCAGATGATGTTGCTCACCTTGATGAAGGCCAAGCTGCACCGCGCGACGGTGACCCAGGCCGACCTCGACTACGAGGGCTCGATCGCGATCGACCGCGACCTGCTGGACGCCTCCGGCATCCTGCCGCACGAGCAGGTGGATGTGCTCAACATCACCAACGGGCAGCGCTTCACCACCTACGCCATCGAGGCGCCGCGCGGCTCGCGGGTGATCGGCGTCAACGGCGCGGCTGCGCGCCTGGTGCAGAAGAACGACAAGGTGATCATCGTCGCCTACTGCCAGCTGCCGGCCGAGGAGGCGCGCAACTACGCGCCCACCGTCGTGCTGCTGGACGACGCCAACGACGTGAAGCGGGCGGCCTGACGGCCATGCGCCGGGCGCTGGCCCCCGTCGCCCTGATTGTCGCCATCGCCGCCAGCCTGATCGGCTGCACGAAATCTTCCGGCGGCGGGGGCGCCATGATCGGCGGCTCGGGATTGCCAACGGCCCAGCTCGACAACCAGATCGCCGCGTCGGTCGGCGACCCCACCACCTGCGTCCTGATCGCCGACGCGGCGAGCGGCAAGGTGCTCTATCGATACGGGACCGACTTCAACTGCTCGCGCGGGCTGCCGGCCTGCGACGCGCCGGGCCAGATCAACGCCAAGACCGCGCTGCAGTTCGCCGCCCGGCCCGGCGGCCGCTTCGCCAGCTGCAACTCGCTGCCCGACGGCTCGCGCCAGGTCGGCTGGGCCGCGGCGCCGATACAAAGCGCCAAGCGCAACCTGGTCTACTCGGCGGTGATCGAAGGCCAGCGCGCGCTGCCTGGCCGCGAGATGAACGCGCGGCTCTTCGACGCTTTCCAGAAGGCCGGCCTGTAGCGGCGGCCTGGCTTGACGCCGCCGCGCCGGAGGCGGACTGATCGGCCGCAAAGGGAAACGAGGAAGCGCGCCCATGGCCACTCGCGTCAGCCGCAAGCTCGAGGTCGTCGAACACAGGCTCGAGCCGAAGACCCTCACCATCGGGCCGCTGAACCCGGTAATCGGGGCCGAGATTGGCGGCGTCGATCTCTCGGGCCCGCTCCCGGACGCCCAGTTCGCCGAGATCCGGGCGGCGCTCAATGCCCACCACGTGCTGATCTTCCGCGACCAGCATCTCACCCCTGAGGACCACAAGCGCTTCGGACGCCTGTTCGGCCCGCTGCACGTCCACCCCTATCACGCCAAGAACACCGCCCCGGAGCATGCCCGCACCGGGCCGGCGCCGGATCCGGAGATCCTGGTGGTCAAGGCAGACCAGAACTCCCGGTTCGTCGCCGGCGAGGAGTGGCACACCGACGTCTCGTGCGACGAGCGTCCGCCGATGGGCTCGATGCTCTACATCACCCAGACCCCCGAGAGCGGCGGCGGCGACACCTGCTTCGCCAGCACGATCCGCGCCTACGAGGCGCTGTCGCCGGCCATGCAGGCGTTCCTCGAAACGCTCACCGCCACCCACGACGGCGCCAAGCCCTACACAGGCGGCTATGGCCAGGCGCCGCCGCCCGGAGGCTGGCCGAAGAACGTCCATCCGGTCGTGATCCGCCATCCGGGCAACGGCAAGAAGTCGCTCTACGTCAATCGAGGCTTCACCACTCGCATCAACGAGCTCGACCGCAAGGAGAGCGACGCGCTGCTGGAGTTCCTCTGGAACCACACTGACCAGCGGCTGGAGTTCCAGTGCCGGGTGCGCTGGACGCCGAACACCCTGGTGTTCTGGGACAACCTCGCCACCCACCACCACGCGGTCTGGGATTACTTCCCGTTCTCCCGCTATGGCCAGCGCGTGTCGATCGTCGGAGACCGGCCGGCGGCCTGAGGCGTCACCACCCCGACGGCCGCCAGGCGCGGTGGCCAACCTCATCGCGCTTGCGTGCAACTGAGGTGCGGCCGGCCATGCGGAGCGCCGGGGCGCCGGCCCGCTCGCCGTCGGGCTCTGTGGTCGCCGGCGCGACCCCGCCCGGGCGGCCGTCGCCGGGAGGCCGATTGCGGGGCCCGCTCAGGTGAAGGAGGCTCAGAAGGCCAAGTGCGGCCATGGCTCTCGTCCTTGAATTTGATCGCGGCCAGTCTTCCTTCGGCGCCGCGCCAGGTCATTGATCGGAATCAAGCCGCGGCCCCGGCAAGGCCGTCGCCGCGTCAACTGGCGCCGCGGTTCGCGTGGGTGTAGGCGTCGAACTCGATCCCGAACGAGGGGAGGGCCCGATGGCCGCTCGAGATCTGGCCGCGATCGTCGGCACGGCGCAATACAAGCCGCAGCGAAGGGCCGAGGGGCCGCCAGCGTTCGCACTCGACCAGATCGCCGACCTGGCCGCGCTGGCGATGGCCGACGCGGGCCTGTCGCCATCCCAGATCGACGGCCTCTCCATCACGCCGGCCGGTATGACCGAGGCCAGCATGTTCGTGCCGGCGATGGTCGGCGAATACCTCGGCCTGAAGCTGAACTACGGCGACGTGGTCGACCTCGGCGGCGCCTCGGCGATCGCCATGGCCTGGCGCGCGGCGGCGGCGATCGAGATGGGGCTGTGCCAGGCGGTGCTCTGCGTGCTCAGGGCCATGCCGACGCCGCACGATCCGCAGGCGCGGGCGCAGCAGGGCGGCCGGCGCCTCGGCGCCACCAGCGGCGCCTATGGCGCGCCGGAGGCCGAGTTCGACGTCCCCTACGGCCATGTCGCCCAGAACACCGGCTATGCGATGATCGCCCAGCGCTACAAGGCGGTCTACGGCTACGACGCGCGGGCGATGGCCAAGATCGCGGTCGACCAGCGCACCAACGCCTGCGCCAACCCCGACGCCTGGTTCCACGGCCAGCCGATCACGATCGACGATGTCTTGGCGAGCAAGATGATCGCCGATCCGCTGCACCTGCTGGAGATCGTCATGCCCGCCGTCGGCGGCGCGGCGTTCATCGTCGCGCGCAAGGACATCGAGCGGAGCAACGCCAACCGCCCGGCGGTGATCCGCGGCTTCGGCGAGCACATCCAGTGCAAGTCGCCCAGCTACGCCGACGACATGCTGGTGACGCCGATCGGCCCGGCCTCGAAGCGCGCGTTCAGCATGGCGGGCCTGACGCCGGCCGACATGCACATGGCCGAGGTCTACGACTGCTACACCATCACCGTGCTGCTGACGCTCGAGGACGCCGGCTTCTGCGCGAAGGGAACCGGCCAGCGGTTCGTCGCCGAGCGCGACCTGACCTGGCGCGGCGACTTCCCGCTCAACACCCACGGCGGCCAGCTCAGCTTCGGCCAGGCCGGCATGGCGGGCGGCGCCTCGCAGGTGGTGGAGGCTGTCCGCCAGATCCAGGGGCGCTGCGGCGAGCGGCAGGTGGCCCGGCACGACCTCGCCTACGTCAGTGGCACCGGCGGGGTGATGAGCGAGCAGACCGCGCTGATCCTGGAAGGGGCGGGCGCATGACCGACAAGCCGCTGCCGAACGTCACGCCCAAGACCAAGCCCTACTGGGACGCGCTGAAGGCCCACCGCGTCGACATCCAGCAGTGCGACGACTGCCAGCATTGGATCTTCTTCCCGCGCCTGCACTGCCCGCGCTGCTTCTCGAAACGCCTGAGCTGGAAGACCGTCTCTGGCGAGGGCGAGCTGCACACGTTCACGCTGAGCCGCGTGCCGACCCTGCCCGAGCTCGCCGACGAGGTCCCGCAGATGCTGGCGGTGGTGCAGCTCGACGAGGGTGTCCACATCAACACCACCCTGGTCGGGCTGGCCGAGGACGAGATCAAGGTCGGCATGCGCGTGCGCCCGGTGTTCGACGACATCGTGCCCGGCGAGACGACGCTGCTGCGCTACACGGCGAAATAGGCGGTCGCGCGGCCTGGCGTGCTCCTATTGACAGGCTTGGCCCCTGGCGCGCCGATGCGCGACCCCCCGAAAGGAGAAGCGCCATGAGCGTCTATCGCGTCACGGAGATCATCGGCACGAGCAAGACATCGTGGGAGGCCGCGGCCCGGGAAGCCTTGATCGCGGCGGCGGGCAGCCTGCGCGACCTGCGCGTCGCCGAAGTGGTGCAGCAGGACATCACCCTCGACGCCAGGGGCGAGGTCGACATGTTCCGCACGAAACTGCGCGTCAGCTTCAAGTACGAGCTTGGCTGGTCGAAGACCTCCGAACCGATCTGAGCCGTCGCAGCGATGCGTCGCTCGCCCGGGCCCGCCTACCTGAGGGCGCAGAGGTCGCGATTGGGAATGCAGGCCTTGCCGCAGCGGTAGTAGCCATGCGGGCAGGGCGGCGGGACGTGGCACACCTTGTTGTTCGGGATGCAGATGCGCCCGCACGGCTTGCTGTTCAGGCATTGCAGGCCGGCCGCGGGCGAGGATCCGCTCAGCGCGAAGACCAGCACGGTCGCGATGGCAAGCGCGCGGAGCATGTGTGACCTCCCTGGCCGCGGTCCGGCTCAGCGCCTGAGAAACGCCTCGATCCCGGCCTCGGCGCTCTCGAAGCCCAGGTTCTCGGCCATCGCCGCCGAGGCTGCGGCATAGGCCTCTTTCAGCGGTAGTTCCACCTGGCGATTGAAGAGCCGCTTGCCGAGCGCGATCGCGTCGGGGGCCTTGGCGGCGATCGCCTGCGCGGCTCCGTCGACGGCGGCGTCGAGCTCGGCGGCCGGGGCCGCGCGGTTGATCAGGCCCATCTGGGCGGCCTCGGCGGCGCCGACGAAGCGGCCGGTCAGCAGCATCTCCAGCGCGTCCTTGCGGCCGACGGCCCTGGCCAGCGCCACGCCGGGCGTCGAGCAGAACAGGCCGAGGTTGATGCCCGACACGGCGAACCGAGCGGTCTCGACGGCGTAGGCGAGGTCGCAGCTGGCGACGAGCTGGCAGCCGGCGGCCACCGCCGCGCCCTGCACCCGGGCGATCACCGGCTTGGGGCAGGCCACGATCGCCAGCATCAGCGCCGAGCAGCGGGCGAACAGCGCCTCGCTGGCGGCGGCGGTCTCGCACGCCTGCAGCTCGCCCAGATCGTGGCCGGCGCAGAATACCTTGCCCGCCGCGCCGAGCACGATCACCCGCACGGCCGGGTCGTCGGCGAGCTCCGCGATCGCCTGCGACAGCTGCGCCATCATCGCTTCCGAGAGCACGTTGGCGCGCTCCGGATCGTTGAGGGTCAGCCGGGCGACCGGGCCGTCCAACTGGCGAAGCAGGATCGGGTCGGACATGCGGCGAGCTCCCGAGCGGCGTGCCGCCTCACGCTTGGCCCGAACGCGGCGGGCGTCAAGCGCGCAGCGCCCCGCGCGCCAGCGCCTCGAACGCGGCGATCACCTCGTCCCGCCGCACCTCGCCCGGCGTCAGCATGAACTGCCAGACCAGGCCCATCGCCAGCGCCTGAACGGCGAGCGCCAGGGCGTGCGCGCTGATCGCCAGCTGATCCCGATGCTGGGCGGCGAAATCGGTGGCGATCTTGGCGAACATTCCCTCGTAGGCGGCCGCCAGCTTCGCGCGCAGCTGCGGCTGGCCCATCGCGTAGATCTGGTACTCGATCACCAGCCCTCCGCCGCCGGCGGCCGCCGGAAACTGGTCCAGCAGATTCTCGGCGAACCGGCGCAGCTGAGCCGCGAGCGGCGCGGCCCGGCTGAAATCGCGGTCGAGCACCATGCCCTGGGACGCGATCGCCGCCATCAGCAGGTCGTCGCGGTCCGCGAAGTTGGAATAGATCGCGCCGCGGCTCATGCCTACGCGGCGGGCGATCGCCTCAAGGCTCGCGCCGGCGAAGCCCGCCTCGGCGACCACGTCCAGGGTGGCGGCGATCAGCGCCTGCCGCGTCCGCACCCGCTTGTCGCCCCGCGGCCTGGGTGTCGAAGCCATCGCTTGAATATACAGGCCGAATAATATACATCATGTATATTATCAACGGAGGCCGTCATGAGGGCTGAAGGGGCGACGGAGAGGCCGATCGGCGAGGCGGTTCGATCGGCGTTGCAGGGGCAGGCGGCGGGCGCAGCCCTGCTGCTGGTCCCTGCCGGCCTCGTCCCAGGCGGAACCTGGTTCTGGTTCAGGGGACTGACGTTCGTCGCGGCGTTCGCCGCCATTGCGCTCGTCGGCAACGTCGTGCTGGCGCTCTGGCGGCCAGCGCATTTCCGGGTGCGCCAGCAGAGCGTGGTCGCCGCGCCGGAGAAGCGGCAACCGCTGCTCGACGCGGTCGGCTCGGCTGGCCTGATCGCCTTCGGAATGGGCTGGCTTGCCTTCATCGCGCTCGACGTCTTCCGCCTGCATCTGCTGCCCGCGCCGAGCCCCTGGGTCTCGATCGTCGGCGCCGTGGCGGCCGCGATAGGCGCGGCGCTGACGCCGCTGGCGGTGTGGGAGAACCGTTTCGCCACCCCGAACGTGCAGGATCAGACCAGCCAGGGACAGGCCATCGTCGAGACCGGCGTCTATCGCTTCGTCCGCCATCCGATCTATCTCGGCAACCTGTTGCTGGCCGGCGGTGCGCCGCTCTGGCTCGGCAGCTATGCCGGCGCGATGGTCGGCTTCGGCGTGTTGCTGGTCATGACGGCAGGCCGGATCTGGATCGAGGAGCGCGACCTGCGGGCTCGCCTGCCGGCCTACGGCGACTATGCGAGGCGCGTACGCGGAAGGCTGATACCCTTCGTCATCTGAACGGCGCAGGAGAGCCGGTTGAAGGGCCAGACGGCTGGCGGCGAACGTCCGGCGCGCACCAGCCCCGCCGCCCGGATCGCGCCCAGGCAGGCGCGGCGCTACGGCGGCGCGCTGCTGGCTGCCTACGCCGCCGTGCCGGCGCTGGCGGCGCTCTGGGGCTTTCACAAGGGGGGCGCCGAGAGCGCGATGGCCGGCGCCGTCGCCGGACTGTTCGGCGCTTCGCTGGTGGTGTTCGACGCGGCGCACCTGCTGAACTGGCTGGTGGAACCGCGCAAGCCGCCGCCGATCGCGCCGCCGCCCTGGCCGCACGAGCGGCTCTATTGGTCGCTGACCGCCCTGGCCGCGGCGGCGGCGCTCGTCGCGGCGACCATCGTGCTCGGCGCGTTCGACCCGATCGAGGAGCATGGCCTCGACGGCTGGGTCGACGGCTTCATCGCCGGCCTCGTCTGCGCAGCGCTGGTCGGGTTCCTGGCCGCCCGCCTGCATGGCTGGCTGATGTGGCTGCGAGGCCCCGAGGTCCGCGCCGACGACCCGGCCGACTTCTCCCAACTGCAGGCGCTGCTGGCGCCGACTCTGGCCGAACTGGAGGCGGTGCGCCTGGACGCCGGCCGCCAAATCCGCCGCCGCGCGGCCTGGCTGACGCCGATCGGCGCGGCGGTGCTGCTCGGGTTGTGGGTCGTCTGGCTGGCGCTTGGCGGGGAGCTCAACCTGCTCGCGCCGCCACTGGCCATTCTGATCGGCGGGATCGCAGGACACGCCATCGCGGTGAGGCGGCTCGCGGCGGAATACGAGCGGCTCTACAAGGCCCGCGTGCTGCCGCGCCTCGTCGCGTTGTTCGGTGCGCTGACCTACCGGCGCCCGCCGCCGCCGGACCTGGCGCGGCTGCGCCGGTTCCACGTCTTCCGGCGCTTCGACGCCGCCCGCGCCGAGGACGCGATCGGCGGCGCGTACCGCGGGCTGAAGCTCAGCATCGTGCAGCTCGATCTCTCGCGGGGCTGGGGACCGACCCGGAAGCTGGTGTTTCGGGGTCTGCTGATCGAGGTGGCGTTGAAGAACCGCCTGACCGGCGTGACGGCGGTCGCCGCCGACGCCGGTGCTTTCGGCAATCTGCGCGACGAGCTGGCGGCGCGGAACATCGAGCGCGTTGGCTTGGAGAGCGCCGAATTCGAGCGCGCCTACCAAGTCTACGCCACCGACCAGGTGATGGCCCGGGCCCTGATCACGCCTGAGTTCATGGAGCGGTTCATGGCGCTGGGCGAGCGCGCGGGCTTCGGCCGCCCGCTGGCGCTGGCGCAGGACAACACGTTGCTGCTGGCCATGCCGCGCGCGGGGCAAGGCGCCGGCCCGGAAGATTTCTTCGCGCCGCCCAGCTACAAGTCGCCAGCGTCGGACGACGCGGCGCTGGAAAGGCTCTATCACGACATCCAGGCGGTGCTGCGGGCGGCCGACTCGGCGATCGCGCTGGACGACGCCACCCGTCAGCAGGCGGGACGGACGCCGAAAGTCCGGCTGGAGGGGGACGACGATTGAGCGTGACGGGCGGTCTTTACAGGCGCGAGCGGGTCCGCGTCGGCAAGGTGGGCCTCGCCACCAAGGTGTTTCAGGCCATCGGCGCGCTGCCGGAAGCGCTGAAGAACTTCGCCTTCGGCACCTTCCTCTTGTTCTATTACAATCAGGTCCTGCACGTTGACGCGTTCAAGGCCTCGACGGCGATCGCGCTGGCCCTGATCATCGATGCGGCGGTCGATCCGCTGCTGGGATCGTTCTCCGATCACCTGAAGTCGCGGCTGGGGCGTCGCCATCCGCTGATGTACCTCTCGGCGATCCCGATCGCCGTCGGGCTCTACCTGGCGTTCGCCCCGCCGGCGGGACTGTCCGAGACCCTGTTGCTGGCCTGGCTGTTCGGCACGGTGGTGATCACCCATGTCTCGATGAGCGTCTTCGTGGTGCCGTGGACGGCGCTCTACGCCGAGTTCTCCGACGACTACGTGGAGCGCACCACCATCGTCACCTACCGGTACGCGGTCGGATGGCTGGGCTCGCTGGTGTTCATCACCTGCACCTGGCGGTTCATCTTCGCCAGCACGGCGGCCTACAACCCCGGCCAGCTCAACCCCGCCGCCTATGGCACGTTCGGTCCGGTGGCGGCGGTGGCGATCCTGGCCGCAATCCTGGCGACCACCTTCCTCACTCAGCGTGAGATTCCCTACCTGCTGCAGCCGGTGAACGAGACGCCGCGTTTCAGCTTCCTGCGGGTATGGCGCGACGTCTCCAGCACCTTCGTCAACCGCGACTTCCTGATCCTGTTCGTCGGCGCCCTGCTCACCGCCGGCATCTCCGGCGCCACCGATGCGCTCGGCCTCTACGTCAACACCTACTTCTGGGGCCTGGCGCCGGAGCAGCTGCAGTACTTCAGCCTGGCGATCGTCGGCGCCATCGTCGCCTTCGTGTCGCTCGGCTTCATCGGCCGCGTGTTCGGCAAGAAGACCGTGCTGCTAACGACCTTCGCCCTCCTGATGGTCGACGGCATCGGCGTGATCGCGCTGCGCCTGCTCGGCTGGCTGCCGGCCAACGGCTCGCCCAACCTGCTGACCATCCTGGTGGTCAACGAGATCGTGCGCACGTGGCTCGGCACGCTGCTGGGCATCATGTTCGTCTCGATGCTGGCCGACACGATCGACGTGCAGGAGCTGTCGACCGGCCGCCGCCAGGAAGGCGTGTTCGCCGCGGCGCTGGCGTTTTCCGGCAAGGCCACCGCTGGCGTCGGGGCGGTCATCGCCGGCTTCCTGCTGCAGCGCGTGGTGCTTTGGCCCGCGAAGATCGACCCGCACCACGTCGACCCCCAGGTGGTCACGCGGCTCGGACTGGTGGCCGGCGTTCTGGTGCCATTGTTGCTGGTCATCCCGCTGGCGCTGGGCGCGCGCTACAGCATCACCCGCGAGAAGCACGCGCTGACGCGCCAGGAGCTCGACCGTCGTCGCGCGGCCGCCCACGCCCCGCCGCCGGACGACGCGCACCTCGATCTGGAACTGGCCCTTGCCCCGCCCAAGGCGTCGCATATCTAGCAACGGCCACGCGGCGCACAGCCGACAGCGAGGGGGTCAGTCGACGGCATGAATCGCGAAGAGCGTCAGCCCGGGTCGACCCAGGCGTCCCTCCCGTTCGAGATCGTCTCGCGGCGCGACCTGATGGTCGTGATGCGCGACGGCGTCAGACTGGCGACGAACGTGTTCCTGCCCGGTCGCGCGGGCGAAGTGGCGCCCGGCCGGTTTCCGACTGTCGTGGCGCGCACGCCCTACGGCAAGGATTTCGAGGGCGAGGCGGCGCTGCAGACCCACTTCGTCCCGCACGGCTACGCGGTGGTGGTGCAGGACGTGCGCGGGCGCTACGGCTCCGAGGGCCACTGGCGGCCGCTCGCGGACGATGGCCGCGACGGCGCCGACCTGCTGGCCTGGATCGCCGCCCAGCCGTGGTCGGATGGCAAGGCCGGCATGGTCGGCACCTCCTACGTCGGCGGCACGCAGCATGCGCTGGCGATCGAGGGCTCGCCGCACCTGGCCGCGCTGGTCCCGGTCGACGCGATGAGCAACCCCGGCCGGTTCGGCATCCGCTACGCCGGCGCGTTCGAGATGCGCTGGCTCAACTGGGTGCTGACCCTCGGCAATCCCAACATCCATGGCCTGACGCCGGACGGCCGGCGCACCGATGAGCTCCGCTCCGAGTCCGGCGCGCCGACCGGCCGCTGGCTGCTGCCCACGGGCGAGGTCGGGACAGCCGACGACAACGTCGAGCTGCGCGAGCGGCTGGCGGCGCGCGCGGCGGGCGTGGCGCGGGTCGGCGGCGATGCGGCGGCGCAGAACGCGCTGATGACGATGGCCGACCAGTCGCGCGGGCTGGCCAGCGCCCTGCCGCTCGCGGCCGGCGCCACCGTGCTGCGGTTCGCGCCGGAGTATGAAGCCTGGCTGCTGGCCGCCATGCGCCATGCCGACGACGACGCCTGGTGGGCCGGCATGGGGATCAACGTCGTCGGCGAAGCGGCCCGCTACCAGGATCTGCCGGTGCTGCACGTGACCGGGGCCTACGACTCCTGGGGCGGTCCGGTGGCGAATCTCAACTATGTGACGCTGGCCGCCGCCAAGACCAGCGCGCAACGGCTGCTGTTCGGCCCCTGGACCCACGGCAAACAGGCGCTGAGCTACGCCGGCATGGCCGAGTTCGGCCCGGCGGCGGCGATCGACATGCGCGCCGAGCAGCGCCGCTGGTTCGATCGCTGGCTGAAGGGCGAGGCCAACGGGATCGACGAGGAGGCGCCGGTGCGCGTCTTCGTCATGGGCGGCGGCGATGCGCATCGCACGCCCGAGGGCCGGGTGTTCGTCGGCGGGCGTTGGCGCAGAGAGGAAGCGTGGCCGCTCGCGCGCGCCGTTCCGACCGCGTTCCATCTGCATGCGGATGGCCGCCTCTCCACCGAGACGCCCGCGCCCGCCGCGCCGTCGTCGTATCGCTTCGATCCGCGCGATCCGGTTCCGTCGATCGGCGGCCCGGTGTCGTCCCAGGGCGACCTGTTCCAGGCCGGCGCCCAGGATCAGCGCGGCCGACTGGACCTGTGGCCGTGCACGGATAACCGGCCGCTGGCTGAGCGCGACGACGTGCTGGCGTTCCAGACCGAGCCGCTGGAGGCGCCGCTCGAGGTGGTCGGGCCGCTGGTGGTGAAACTGTGGGCCAGCTCCGACGGTCCGGACACCGACTTCACCGCCAAGCTGGTCGACGTCTATCCGCCGAACGCCGACTTCCCCGACGGCCTCGCGCTCAATGTCGCCGACGGCATCGTCCGCGCCCGCTATCGCGATTCGCGCGCGAAGGCCGAGATGCTCGAGTCCGGCCGTCCCTACGAGCTGACGATCGAACTCTATCCGACCGCGCTGGTCTTCATGCCGGGCCACCGCATCCGGCTCGACGTCTCGTCGAGCAACTTCCCGCGCTTCGACGTCAACCCCAACACCGGCGAGCCGATGGGGGCCAACACCGGCTGGCGCGTGGCGACGAACACCATCTTCCACGACCCCGAGCACCCGTCGCGGATCATCCTGCCGGTGATACCGTCGGGGAAAGATTGAAACGCGTTCTAAAAGTTACTGGACCGGCAAGCGCTGGCCGTCCTAGCTTTCGCTAAAGCCCGCCAAAGGCTGCCGGCGAGGCTGAAGGGAGATCGCCATGGGCCTGAAGACCCCCGCCGAATACGTCGAGTCCCTGCGCGACGGCCGCGTCACCTACTGGGACGGCGAGCGCATCGACGACATCAGCACCCATCCGAAGTTCCAGACTCCGATCGCGGTCGCCGCCGGCGACTACGACTACGCCAACCCGGCCCGGCGCGAGGTGATGACCTACCGCACCGACGAGGGCGAGCTGGCGCACCGGGTGTTCCAGATTCCGCGCAACGAGACCGACCTCGAGCGGCGCATCGAGCTGATGCACGACATGTCGATCGCCGGCGGGGTGACCGGCGTGTTCATGGCGCTGATGAGCGTCAAGGACGCCGTCGCCGAGGTGAACCCGCAGTACGCCGAGAACATCGAGCGGATGTACCGCTATGTGCGCGACAACGACCTTCGCGCCGCCGAGGTGATCACCGACCCCAAGGGCGACCGCAGCCGCCGCGCCCACGAACAGGACGACCCGGACCTCTACGTCCGCATCGTCAGCCGCAACAACGAAGGCATCGTCGTGCGCGGCGCCAAGCTGCACATCACCGCCGCCTCGCTGGTGCATGAGCTGGTGGTGATGCCCACCAAGGGCATGCGCCAGGACGAGACCGACTACGCCGTCTCGTTCTCGATCCCGGTCAACGCCAAGGGCGTGTCGATCATCAACCGCAGCTTCGCCGCGCCGCAGCTGAACGAATTCGACTATCCGGCCAGCGGCCACCACTCGATGCCGGAGGGTTTCGTGGTGTTCGACGACGTGTTCGTGCCGTGGGACCGGGTGTTCCTGGCCGGCGAGGTGCAGCTGGCCTCGCGGCTGGCGCAGTCGCTGGGGCTGTGGGAGCGCACCGGCGGGCTGGTCGGCGCCGTCGGCACCTCGCGGCTGTTCGTCGGCCTGGCCCAGCTGGTCACCGAGATGCAAGGCAAGGAGCGCGACGCGCACTGCCAGAGCACCATCGCCGAGCTGATCTGCTATGCCGAGATGCTGCGGATGAGCCTCGATTTCGCCTGCAAGAACTACGAGTCGACGCCCACGGGGATGATCCACCCCAACTCGCTGGCGATCAACACGGCCAAATACTACTACGCGGCCAACTACCACGAGGCGGTGAAGCACCTGCAGGACCTGGCCGGCGGCCTGGTGCTGACGTTGCCGTCGGAAGCTGATCTCAGAAACGAGGCCTCCGGGCGCTACATCCGCAAGTACCTGCACACCAAGTCCAGCGTCGACGTCGAGACCCGGATGCGGGTCTACAACCTGATCCGCGACCTGACCGCCGACGCCTATGGCGGCTGGCATCTGGTGGTGGCGCTGCAGGCCGGCGGCGGGCTCTCGGCGCAGCGGGTGATGATGAACCGCATCTACGACATGGCCGGCGCCAAGGCGGCGGCGCTGGCGGCCGCCGGGGTCCGGCCCGCGCAGTCGATGGCGGCGGAGTAGCGCGGGGTCGATGGGCGCCGATCACCTCGTAACCGCGAAGGCGCAGCTGCGGGACGAGGGCTGGTGTGTTGTCCATGACGTGCTGGACGCCGCCGACGCCCGCCGCGCGCTGGACCGGCTGTGGGCCGCGGCCGGGGAGAGCCGACGCCGCGGCGTCCCCACCTTCATGCCGGTGCTCGATCCGAACGAAAGCAACGTCCGCGTCTTCTACCTGCTCGAACTCGACGCCCTGTTCCGCGAGCTGATCCAGCACCCGGTCGCCGTCGACATGGTGCGCTCGCTGCTGGGCGAGAACTTCCTGATCTCGAACTTCACCGCCAACATCGCCCGGCCGGGCTCGCGATCGATGGCGCTGCATTCCGACCAGTCGCTGGTGATGCCTGAGCCCTGGGTTCATCCCTGGGCGATGAACATCATCTGGTGCCTGACCGACGTGACGTTCGAGAACGGCGCCACGCTCTACATCCCCGGCAGTCACCGCTGGCAGACCCGCGCCGAGGTCCCGGCCGAAGCCAACAAACGCCTACGTCCGTTCGAGGCCCCGGCCGGTTCGATCATCGCGATGGAGGGGCGGATGTGGCACACGTCCGGCGCCAACGTCACCGCGGACCAGGATCGCGCGCTGCTGTTCGGCTATTACACCAAGCCGTTCCTGCGCCAGCAGGTGAACTGGAACGCCGGCCTGTCCGCCGAAACGCAGGGCCTGCTGTCGCCCCAGATGCGGGGCTGGCTGGGGCTCGACGTCAACGCCAACACCGGCGAGACGGCCGACCTGCGCTATCTCGAGGACCAGTTCGCCACGCAGGCGCCGGCATGAGCCTCGCCGAACAGACCCGGACTTCCTCACCGGCCGTGCCGCCGCCGACCCGCGACCTCGCCCAAGGCCTGCGCAACATAGCCGAGTTCGGCCTGACCATCGTCCCGGACGCGCTGACGGGTGAGACGTTGAAGCGAGCACGTGAGGCGCTGTACCGCGCGGCCGAGTCGGACCGGGCGCGCCAGCGCGAGCAGAAATTCGGCCTCGACTATGCGCACGACGACTCGAACCAGCGGGTGTGGAACGTGCTCAGCCGCGATCCGGTGTTCGAGGACCTGGCGTTCCACCCGACCGCGGTGGCTTACGTGAAGGCGGTGCTGGGCTGGCCGGCGCTCTTGGGCAACATCTCCGCCAACATCACCGGCCCTGGCGGCGGCGAGATGGTGCTGCACGCCGACCAGATCTTCGTGCCCGAGCCCTGGGCCAGCGAGCCGCAGGGCCTCAACGTGGCCTGGTGCCTCGACGACTTCACCGAGGCCAACGGCGCGACCCGGTTCGTGCCGGGCAGCCACAAGCTGAACCGCGCCCCACGCCCTGAGGATGCCGACGCCGAGACCGTGCCGATGGTCGCGCCAGCCGGCTCGGCCGTCGTTTTCGAGAGCCGGGTCTGGCACAAGACCGGCAACAACCGCACCGCCGCTGAGCAGCGCGCCGGCGTGTTCGGCTGGTACACCAAGCCGATCTACCGCACCCAGGAGAACTGGTTCCTGTCGCTGCGCCCGGAGATCCGCCAGTTCGCCAGCGAGGAGGCGCTGGTGCTGCTGGGCTACAAGACCGTCGGCCTCGGCCTGGTCAACGGCGCCTCGCCGGCCTGAGCAAGGTCAGAGCGAGCATCGTCAAACCCTCGCCCCGCGCAGCGGGGAGAGGTCGAGCGAAGGCGCAGCCTTCGCCGGGTGACGCGGCGCCGATGCGGACGGTTTTGCCGCCAGCGACGTTCCGCCATCGGCGAAGCGCGCATGCGCGCGGCTCGCCGCTGTCCCCCGCAGAGCGGCGCCGGCCGGGTTCGCCCCGAGGCGCGCGGGCGAGCTCGATCCGACCAAGTCTCGCGGCTCTACTCCGCGGCGGCGGCCGCGCCGAGCCCACCGAACTCCGCCAGGATCTGCGCCGTGTGCTGGCCGACGGCCGGCGCCATTCGCGGCTGGACCTTGGTCTCGCCGACGATCTGGAACGGGCTGTCCAGCGTCTTCAGGCCAAGGCCGTCCGCGAACTCCGGCAGCAGGTGGTTGGCTTCCAACTGCGGGTCGCTGGCGTGGTCGGTGATGCGGCCGACCAGCCCGTAGGTGACCCCGGTCGGCGCCAGGCGCGCGTCCCAGTGCGCCCAGGTCTCGGCGGCGAAGATCTCTAGCAACAGCGTCGTCAGCAGGTCGGCGTTCTCGAACCGCGCCAGTGGCGTGGCGAACAGCGGGTCGTCGACCCATTCCGGCCGGCCGATCGCCCTGGCGAACAGCGGCCACTCGCGCGGCGCGTTGACGATCGCCAGGATGAATTCGCGGGCGTCGGCGGTCACGTAGTATTCGACCAGTGGGTTGCGCTGGCCGCGCTCGGCGCGCGGCGCCAGCTCGAGGTCGCACAGCGCCGCCTGCACCTGGCAGCCGTTGGCCCACAGCCCGTTGGCCATCAGCGAGGTGCAGACCTCCGCCCCCTCGCCAGTGCTCTGGCGGCGGTAGAGCGCGGTCAGGATCGCCGCGTACATCGCCATCGCGGTCGGGTGGTCGCCCATGCCGGGCACCGAGTAGCCGAGCTCGGTCTCGCCGGTGGCGCGCACCATGTCCATCAGCCCGGACCTGGCCCACCAGGCGGTGGCGTCGAAGCCGGTGCGGTCGCGCTGTGGACCGTGTTCGCCGTAAGGTGTCAGCGAGGCGTAGATCAGCCGCGGGTTCAGCGGCCGCACGTCCTCGGACCGCAGCCGCAGCCGCTCGCGGATCGGGAACGGATAGTTGGTGATGAAGACGTCGGCCTTCTTGATCAGCACGTCGAGGAACCCGCGGCCCTCGGGCGTCTTCAGGTCGATCGCCAGGCTCTCCTTGTTGCGGGAATCCAGCGTCCAGAAATAGTCGATCACGTCCTCGGCGGCGCGATACTTGATCAGCGTGCGGTAGTTGTCGCCTTCGCCGGGCGGCTCGATCTTGATCACCCGGGCGCCGAAGTCGGACAGGATCGTCGCCGCGGCCGGGCCGGCGACATAGCTCGCGCAGTCGATCACCATCAGATCGCTGAAAAGCCCGGTTCCCATCTGACGCGTCTCCCCAAATCTGTTGCGCAAGAGATAAGGGCAAAGCGCGCGCGGAGTCTCCGATGATGCGATAGGGAAGGACGGTCCAGACACCGGCGAGGGAGGAAACGATGGGACAGTTGGACGGCAAGGTGGCGGTGATCACCGGCGCGGCGAGCGGCATGGGCCTGGCGAGCGCGATCCTGTTCGCCCGCGAAGGCGCGCACGTGGTGCTGGCGGACCTGAACACGGCCGGCGGCGAGGCGGCGGTCGCACGCGCCAGCGAGGCGGGCAAGGCTTGCGTGTTCCAGCGCACCGACGTCTCCGCCGAGGCGGACGTCCAGGCGCTGGTGGCCCGCGCGCTGAGCGAGTTCGGCCGGCTCGACATCATGTTCAACAACGCCGGCATCGGCGGGGCGGTCGGTCCGCTCGAGTACATCTCGGTCGAGGATTGGGACCGCACCCAGAACGTCTGCCTGCGCGGCGTCTTCCTCGGCATCAAGCACGCGGTCGGGCCGATGCGGGCGCAGGGCGGCGGCGCCATCGTCTCCACCGCTTCGATCGCGGGCATCGACGGTTTTCCCGGCCTGCACGCCTACTGCGCGGCCAAGGCCGGTGTGGTGAACCTGACCCGCTCGGCCTCGATCGAGTTCGCCGCCGACAAGATCCGCGTCAACTGCATCGCGCCGGGCGGCGTCTCGACCCCGATCCTGAACCTCGGCGGCGGGCGCTTCGACAAGGCCGCCACCGACGCGATGCTGGAGCGGATGCAGCCGCTGCCGCTGGCCGGCCAGCCGGAGGACATCGCCCAGGCGGCGCTCTTCCTCTCCAGCGATGCGTCCCGCTTCGTCACCGGCCACTGCCTGGTGGTCGACGGCGGCGCCACCGCCGGCTCCGTGGCGAACGCGCCGCGGCCTGGCCAGGAGCGGGTGCGCCCCCAACGCAGCTTCGCCGGGCCTTCGTTCGAGAACTGAGATCGTCGCGGCGCCCGGCCCGGCGGCTAGTGTTCGAGTTCGAACTCGCCCCTGACGTCGACGCTCACCACCACCTCGCCGGTCTCGACTGGCGTCGAGGCTGCGCCGCCAACCGCCTGCGCGGCCATGAACACCCGCGGCTGCGGGCCGGTCTGCGCCGAAACCTCGCTGAGGTTGACCAGCCGGCGGATGTGGTAGCCGGCGGCGTCGGCCATCTGCGCGGCCTTGTCGTCCAGCGCCTTGATCGCCGCCAACCGGGCGAAGTTCTCCGCCGAGGCGCGGCTCTTCAGGCCGAAGCTGACCTGGCCGGCCTCGTTGGCGCCGGCGCCGACCGCGGCGTCGACCACCGTCCCCACCTTGGTCAGGTCGGTCAGGGTGACAGTGACGCGGTTCATCGCCTGGTAGCCGGTCAGCCGCGCCGGCTGGCCCTGCGGGTACGCGTACTGTGGCGAGAGGCTGAGGGTGGAGGTCATGATGTCGTGCGGGTCGATCCCCTTGGCGCGCACGGCGGCGATCACCTGGGTCATGGCGGCGGCGTCCTCAGCCATCGCCGCCTGGGCGGTCGGAGCCGTGGCGCTGACGCCGAGGTCGACGGTCGCCAGATCCGGCGGCAGCCGCGCCTCGCCATGGCCGGTGAGGTCCAGCGTGGTGGCGGCGAACCTCGCGTCCGAGGCGGCGGTCGGGCCGGGCTGCGCGGCGGCGGCCTGTCCGACAAGCGTGGCGGCCAGGGCGCCGATCCAGACGGCGGTTTTCATCGAGGAACTCCTGAGCAGGCGGCGAACTGTGCGCTCGACCGTGACCGGCGCAAGCTGAACGGCGCCTTTAAGCCCCGCCGGCCCCATGCTAACCGGCCTTCCCCGCCCGCGTCGCCTGGGGGCCCGTAGCTCAATGGTTAGAGCCGGCCGCTCATAACGGTCTGGTTGCAGGTTCGAGTCCTGCCGGGCCTACCAAAATTCTAGTAAGTGATTGTTATAAATGGTTTTATGCCCTGTCGAGGGTTCAGAAAACCGGTTCTGTGGGTTCCGATTTCTTATTGGGGTGGCGCCGAGAACGACTTACTCGCATTTTCAATGCGATTGCGAACTAGTCGCAAATCAAACGTCGGTAGATCGGCTCTATCAAGCCAAGAAGCACGATCGATTGTACTTGTTGCGCGCTTGATCCCAATCAAGGCGCGCGCCTCGGAAACGTCGTCGTTGAATCAACTCGCGTCGTCCGGGGCGCCCTCCCGCGACCCAGCCACGATCGGAGACAAGCATGGACGCAAGTGATGCCGCGACCGCCGGCAAGTGCCGGGTGATGCATGGGGTTCGCCCCAACGCGACCCTCGGGGGCAGGTCCAACCGTGACTGGTGGCCGAACCAGTTGAACCTCAGGATTCTGCACCAGAACTCCGCCCTCTCCGATCCCATGGGCGAGGGCTTCAACTACGCCAAGGCGTTCAAGACGCTCGACCTGCAGGCGGTGAAGCAGGACCTATACGCGCTGATGACCGACTCGCAGGACTGGTGGCCGGCGGACTTCGGCCACTATGGCGGGCTCTTCATTCGCATGGCGTGGCACAGCGCCGGCACCTACCGCATCAGCGACGGCCGCGGCGGCGCTGGCGCCGGCCAGCAGCGCTTTGCGCCCCTCAACTCCTGGCCTGACAATGCCAACCTCGACAAGGCGCGCCGGCTGCTCTGGCCGATCAAGCAGAAGTACGGCGAGGCGATCTCCTGGGCCGACCTGATGATCCTCGCCGGCAACTGCGCGCTGGAGTCGATGGGCTTCAAGACCTTCGGCTTCGCCGGTGGTCGCGCCGATGTGTGGGAGCCTGACGAAGCCGTCTACTGGGGGCCTGAAGCCACGTGGCTGGGCGACGAGCGCTACAGCGGCGAGCGAAAGCTCGCCAACCCCTTTGGCGCTGTGCAGATGGGCCTCATCTACGTCAATCCGCAGGGGCCGAACGGCAATCCCGATCCGCTGGCGGCGGCCAAGGATATACGCGAGACCTTCGCCCGAATGGCGATGGACGACGAGGAAACCGTCGCGCTGATCGCCGGCGGCCACACCTTCGGCAAGACCCACGGCGCCGGCCCCGAGTCGATGGTCGGCCGGGAGCCGGAAGGCGCGTCCATCGAAGAGCAGGGCCTCGGCTGGAAGAGCAGCTTCGGCTCCGGCATGGGCGACGACGCGATCACCAGCGGCCTGGAAGTCATCTGGACTACGACGCCCACGCATTGGAGCAACAACTTCTTCTGGAACCTGTTCGGCTACGACTGGGAACTGACCAAGAGTCCGGCCGGCGCGCATCAGTGGCGGCCGAAGAACGGCGCAGGCGCCGGCACGGTTCCGGATGCGCACGACCCGTCGAAGCGTCATGCGCCATCCATGCTGACTACCGACCTCTCGCTGCGGTTCGACCCGGTCTACGGGCCGATCTCGCGGCGCTTTTACGAGCACCCGGATCAGTTCGCCGACGCTTTCGCCCGGGCGTGGTTCAAGCTGACGCACCGCGACATGGGTCCGCGCTCGCGCTATCTCGGCCCCGAGGTTCCCGCCGAGGAGCTGATCTGGCAGGACCCCGTCCCGGCGGTCGATCACAAACTGATCGACGCGACGGACATCGCCGCGCTCAAGGCTACGATCCTCGAATCAGGACTATCCATCTCCCAGCTGGTCGGGGCGGCCTGGGCCTCGGCGGCGACCTTCCGCGGTTCCGACAAGCGTGGTGGGGCGAACGGCGCGCGCATCCGCCTCGCGCCGCAGAAGGATTGGGAGGTCAACCAGCCCGCCGAGCTGGGGACGGTGCTGGAAACCCTCGACGCCATTCGGCGGTCGTTCGACGCCACGCAGGCCGATGGCAAGAAGGTGTCGCTGGCGGACCTGATCGTCCTCGGCGGCTGCGCCGCGGTCGAGCAGGCGGCGCGGAAGGCCGGGTGCGACGTCGAGGTTCCCTTCGTCCCGGGGCGCACGGACGCGTCGCAGGCGCAGACCGACGTGAACGCGTTCGCCGTGCTCGAACCGACCGCGGACGGGTTCCGCAACTACCTCAAGACCGAGCTCGCCGCTTCGGCGGAGGAGCTGCTGGTCGACAAGGCGCAACTGCTGACGCTGACCGCGCCTGAGATGACCGTTCTCGTCGGCGGCATGCGCGTCTTGAACGCCAATGCGGGACAGTCAGCGCACGGCGTCTTCACCAAGCGGCCCGAGACGCTCACCAACGACTTCTTCGTCAATCTGCTGGACATGGGCACGGCGTGGACGGCGGCTCCGGGCGCCGAGGGGGTGTTCGAAGGACGCGATCGTGAAACCGGCCAACTGAGTTGGACCGGGACGCGCGTCGACCTCGTCTTCGGTTCGAACTCCCAGCTTCGCGCCCTGGCGGAGGTCTATGCCGGCGACGGCTCGCAAGCGAAATTCGTGCAGGACTTCGTCGCGGCGTGGACCAAGGTGATGAATCTGGACCGCTTCGACCTTGGCTGGTGACGGCTAAGACGTCTTGCGATCGGAGTGGATGAGGGTCCAAAGAGGGTCCAGATTTGGCGCGAAGCTCAAACAGCGCGGCCGAGTAAGGCATTGTAACTTATACACGTTTTTGGACTCTCGTGGCCGCCGCAATAGATCCCTGCCGGGCCTGCCAAACTACTATTAAAATACTGTATTTATTCATTTTTCGGCGGTTCATCGGCTCATGAGCGAGGTCAGCCACCTGCTGCGGTCACCTGCCGCACTGCGCGATCCGCAGATCGCCAGCCGCGTCGTGGCGCAGATGGCGCCAGCCTGACGCCAGCCAGGACGGGGCTATCGTCCTGTTCCCGGGTCGAAGGTTGAACGTCTGCTCTGCGAATTTACTGGATCTCCAGCGCGCGGGCGTCAGCGGGCCGGCTTCGCGGCGTCGCGGGTGGCGTCGTCGAGGTCGATCACCGAGTCGGTGGCGCGCAGCACCGCCTCGATATCCTCGAACAGGTGCTTCAGCACGTCGGCGTCGGCAGCGGGCGTGCGGAAGTCCGGCGGCTGGAACAGGTTCGGGCCGGTGCGGGGAATCGCCATCAGCAACACATCGTCCTGGGCCAGGGCCAGCGAGCGGGCGAACCCCTGGCGGCGCTCCAGCGCCTGGAACCGCTGCATGAACGTGGGCGTGATCAGCGCGCGGGCCATCACCTGGTCGGTCGACCACACCTCGTAGTCGCGTTCGAAGGCCGGGTCCTCCAGGCCCACGCGGCGGAAGCCGCTGGCCCTGGTCGCCTCGATCAGGTTGCCGAGCGCCCCGGCGTCCTTGGCGATGGCGGTGACGCCCAGCAGACGGTTCTGCAGCGTCACCTCGGTGAGCAGGCCATCGAACACCGGCTTGCCGTCCGGGCCGTCCGTTAGATGGAGCTGCGTCACGCTGATCCGGACGCCGCGGTATTGGCCCAGGATCTGGTCGGAAGCGCTGGCCCGCGAGAAATGCGGCAGCAGGTGGAACTGCCGCAGCCGCGCCAGGTCCGGCCGCGGCGGCTGGCGATAGGTCAGAGCGCCGAAGCGCGCGACCAGGGCCGCCATCACCCGGGCCTTGAACAGGCTCTCGTATTGCTGGCTGGGCAGCCAGACCGAGAGGCCGTAGCCGACCAGAAGGCCGCCCAAAGGGTATATGATGATTGACGACCTGGCGGCGTCGATCGGCGGGGTGAGCAGCGCCAGGGCGGCGCCCGCAATCGCCCCGATCGGCATCAGCCGCCAGAGGCGCGCGCGAACGCGCTTCTGGGTCTCGACGCGGACCGCCTCGAGCTCCTTCAGCAGCGGCCCGAGGTCGCGGGTCAGGACCGAGCTTCTCGGGGGCGGGATCACCACCGGCGGGCCGCGCGGGACCGCCAGCCAGGCCAGGAGCCCGCCCGCCGCGCCGAGCCAAGCCAGCGCGGCGACGACGCCCAGCACGAAGCTGCTGAAGATCCCGAAGCTGTCCTTCCCCGCCTGGACCGCGTCCTGGGTGACGGCGAACACGATCGCCACGGCGACCGCGGCGACGATCGCCAGCAACAGCTGGGCGGTCGGGCGGGCGAGCTTCAGGCGCGGGCCGGTCGCGTCGTCGCCCTGATTGCGTTCCGCCATGGCGTCGCCCCCGTCCCGGCGCCGGACCGCCGCCGCGCTCAGCCGCGGTCCGGCGGCTCCTTCGACGCCGGCGCGTCCTCGGCGTAGCGCGGACGCAGCGCCCACCCGATCGCGGCGCCAAGCAACCCTGCCAGATGATAGAGCCCGATGTAACCGACCACGACGATCAGCAGCCAGCGGATCCAGACCCAGTCGCTGGTTTCGGCCGGGCGCCAGAGGAAGTACATGCAGGCCAGCACGGTGGCGACGGCCGCCACCGCGACGGCGGAAACCTGGACCGAACCGCGTCTGGCCATGTCGTCATTTGACACGATTTCGACGGTTCGGCATCGCCGGTGATCAAGGGGCGCGCGTGGCAGAGGCGTTCAATGACCTGACCCTCCCGGCCGCCAAGGCCGAGCGCTACGCGGCGCTGGCGGACGAGGTGGCCGCGGTGCTGGCGGGCGAGCCGAACCCCACCGCGCGGCTGGCGGTGGTCGCCGGCATGCTGGCGCAGGCGTTCGAGCACTATTCCTGGACCGGCTTCTACCTGGTCGATCCGGCGCGGGCGGACGAACTGGTGCTCGGCCCCTACCAAGGCACGCTCGGCTGCCTGCGGATCGCGTTCGGCCGCGGCGTCTGCGGGACGGCGGCGGCGCAGCGGCGCACGGTGATCGTCCCCGACGTCGAGGCCTTCCCGGGCCACATCGCTTGCGATTCGCGCTCGAAGAGCGAGATCGTCGCGCCGGTGTTCGGGCCGGGCGGCGCGTTGCTCGGCGTGTTTGACGTTGATTCCACCGAACCGGCGGCCTTCGACGAGGTCGACGCGGCCGGGATCGAGCGGATCCTGCGCGAGACGTTCGGGCGGTAGGCCGCCCTTCGGCGCGAACCCTCAGGCGTCCTCGCGCAGGCGCTTCTTCCGGAACGTCGGGTTCAGCACCTTCTTGCGCAGGCGGATCGCCGGGGCGTCACTTCGACCAGTTCGTCTTCCTCGATGTAGGCGATCGCCTGCTCGAGCGTCGGACGGCGCGGCGGCGTGAGGCGGATCGCCTCGTCCTTGCCGGCCGAGCGGATATTGGTCAGCTGCTTGGCCTTCATCGGGTTGACGTCGAGGTCGTCCGGCCGGGCGTTCTCGCCGATGATCATGCCCTGGTAGGTCTTCTCGCCGGCGCCGACGAACATCACGCCGCGGTCCTCCAGGTTCCACAGCGCATAGGCTGCCATGTCGCCGTCGGAGTTGGAGACCAGCACGCCGTTGCGCCGGCCCTCGATCGCGCCCTTGTAAGGCTCGTAGCGCGCGAACAGGCGGTTCAGCACGCCGGAGCCGCGGGTGTCGGTGAGGAACTCGCCCTGGTAGCCGATCAGCGCCCGCGACGGGGCGTAGAAGGTGAGCCGGGTCTTGCCGGCGCCGGAGGGGACCATGTCGGTCAGCTCGGCTTTGCGCGCCGACAGCTTCTCGATGACGATGCCGGAGTAGTCGTCGTCGACGTCGATCACCACTTCCTCGATCGGCTCCAGCCGCTCGCCGGTGTCCGGGTCGGTCTGGTAGACCACGCGCGGGCGGCTGATGGAGAGCTCGAAGCTCTCGCGGCGCAGCGTCTCGATCAGCACGCCCAGCTGCAGCTCGCCGCGGCCGGCGACTTCCATGGCGTCCTTGTCGGCGGTCTCGGCGACCTTGATCGCGACGTTGGCCTCGGCTTCGCGCCAGCAGCCGGCTGCGGATCACCCGGCTCTGCACCTTGTCGCCGTCGCGGCCGGCCAGCGGGCTGTCGTTGATCGAGACGGTGATGGCGATGGTCGGCGGGTCGATCGGCTGGGCGGGCAGCGCCTCGGTCACCTCCATCGCGCAGAGGGTGTCGGCGACGGTCGCCTTGGAGAGGCCCGCGACGGCGACGATGTCGCCGGCCAGCGCCTCATCGACCCCCGTGCGCTTCAGGCCGCGGAAGGCGAGCAGCTTGGTGATGCGGCCGCGCTCGATCTCCTTGCCGTCGCGCGAGAGGGCCCTGATCGCCATGCCCGGGGTGAGCCGCCCGCTCTCGACCCGGCCGGTCAGCAGCCGGCCGAGGAACGGGTCGGCCTCGATCAGCACCGCCAGCAGCCGCGCCGGCTCCGCCACGCGGGCCTCGGCCTGCGGCGCGGGCGTGTGCGCGACGATCAGGTCGAACAGCGGCGCCAGGGTCTCGTTCGGCGTTGGCCAGGTCCATGGCCGCCCAGCCCTGCTTGCCGCTGGCGTAGATGTGCGGGAAGTCGAGCTGCTCGTCGCTGGCGCCCAGCGCGGCGAACAGGTCGAACGCGTCGTTCAGCACCCGGTCCGGCTCGGCGTTCGGCCGGTCGACCTTGTTCAGCACCACGATCGGGCGCAGGCCCAGCTTCAGCGCCTTGCCGAGCACGAACTTGGTCTGCGGCATCACGCCTTCCTCGGCGTCGACCAGCAGCAGGCAGCCGTCGACCATGCCGAGGATCCGCTCGACCTCGCCGCCGAAGTCGGCGTGGCCGGGGGTGTCGATGATGTTGATCCGGGTCTCGCCCGCCGCGCCGTGCCAGAGCACCGAGGTGCACTTGGCCAGGATGGTGATGCCGCGCTCGCGCTCCTGGTCGTTGGAGTCCATCGCCCGCTCGGCGTGCGCCTCGTTGGCGCGGAAGGCGCCGGACTGGGCGAGCAGCTGGTCGACCAGCGTGGTCTTGCCGTGGTCGACGTGCGCGATGATGGCGATGTTGCGAAGGGACATGCGGGGCGGCTTCTAGAGGAGAACTTGGGCGGTAGCCATGCGTCACGGGCGAGCGGCCGATCCACCCGCGCGTGTTGCGCGGCCGATCACGGGCAAACCTATGATTCTTATTGCGTACCGAGGCTTCTAAAACGAATGGGTGTTGCGATGCAACATCGCGCTCTATAGCTGAGCCGCGCGATCAATGCATTGATTATCCCGGATAAATGGATGTGACGTGCGCTTTTCCGCCACGTAAGGGCATTTTCCGCTTGATCGATTGTGCGCCGCACCCTAGATTGAAGTCGTGGGGCGTCGCTGACGCCCCTGCCCTTCCTGGGCGTTTCCTCCCTAATGAACTGCCGCGCCTTCGGGCGCGGCTTTTTTTTGTGCCTGGCCCCTTCGAGGCCGGCGCCGACGGGCTCAGGCCGCCTGCTGGCTGATATGCCAGAGCACGCCGGTGGGGTCGTCGAGGTAGAGCACGCGCGCGCCCCAAGGCTCGTCCCTCGGCGGCTTGGCGCGGACCCCGTAGCGGCCGGCCAGATCGATGTCCTCGATGCGCCGCCACCAGGCGTCGACGTCGTTAACCGCCAGCTGCAGCATGTAGTTCTCGCGCGCGCCGGGCCATTTGTAGTTCTGCAGCAGGAATGTCGCGGTCCCGCAACGGAAGACGGCGAGCCGACCGTCGTCGTGACCCTTCTCGAACCCGAGCTCCTGGTAGAAACGGCAGCAGAGCGCGAAGTCGTCGCACGGTACGAACGGGGCCACCCTCATCGCCGCGAGGGTCACAGCGCCGTCCAGTCCTGCTCGGCCAGCGCCGCGAACAGGCGCTCGAGGTCGGCGCGCAGCGCCGCGAAACCCGCCGTCAGTTTCAGCTCGCATTCATCGAAATAGAGCGCGCGGTTGATCTCGATCTGCAGCGCGTGGACCTTGCGGCCCGGCCGGCCGTAGTGCTCGGTGGTGTAGCCGCCGGCGTAGGGGGCGTTGCGCGCCACGCGGTAGCCCATCGCCGTCAGCTCACGCTCGACCAGGCCCGAGACCGCGCCCGCGCAGGCGGCGCCGAAGCGGTCGCCCAGCACGAAGTCGCACGGCTCGCCGTTGCGCCCGCTGGCCGCCGCGGCCGGCATCGAATGCCAGTCGATCAGCACGGCCAGGCCCTTCACGGCCTTGGTCTCGGCGATCAGCGCCGCCAGCGCGGCGTGATAGGGCTGGTGCACCTGCCGCACCCGGCCTTCGGCCTCTGCGAAGGTCAGCTTGCGGGCGTAGATCTCCTGGCCTTCGCAGACGATGCGGGCGATCGCGCCGAGGCCGGCCGCGACGCGGGCGGTGCGGGCCTTGGCGAAGGCCGGCAGCTCGTCCTCGAACATCGCCGGGTCGAGTTCCCACGGCTCGCGGTTCACGTCGATGTAGGCGCGCGCGAACTCCGCCGCGATCAGCGCGTGGCCGAACCCGGGCGCGGCGGCGATCAGCTCGTCGACGTGCGCGTCCTCGGATCGGCGGATCGCCCGGCGGTCGAGCTGCGAGGCGGCCATCATCGCCGGCGGATAGATCCGGCCGGAGTGCGGCGAGGCGAAGATCAGCGGCGTGGCGGCGCCGGCCGGCCGTTCGAGGCGGTAGGGCGTTGCATCCAAGGCGGGCGCCGGCAGCGTCGCATCGTCCATGGCTGGCACTATTCGCGGGCCGGCGCCCTGCGGTCAAACGGTTCATCGCCAATTTACGGCTCGGCGTATAGGTTCGCCCGCTACGCAACCGAAGCGCCTGGACCCGCGATCCGCACATGCCGCGAATTCTGCTCGCTGAAGACGACGATTCCCTGCGCGGGTTCCTGACCCGGGCGCTGGAGCGCGCCGGCTACGAGGTCACCGCCTGCGCCGACGGCGAAGAGGCGGTCGCCGCGCTCGACGAGGTCTGGGACCTGCTTTTGACCGACATCGTCATGCCGGGCATGGACGGGATCGAGGTGGCCCGCCTGGCCGCGTCCCGCCAGCCTGGCCTGCGCATCATGTTCATCACCGGTTTCGCCGCGGTCGCGCTGACGGTCGGCGAGCGCGCGCCGGCCGGCGCCAAGGTGCTCTCCAAGCCCATCCACCTGCGCGAGATCGTCGCCGAGGTGGAGCGGATGATGGCGGCGGCCTGAGCGCCGGCGCGGCGCGCCTCCGCGGGGCATTTCAAACCGTTCAAAGTCACCCTGTCGACGGCGCGCCGTGATCGCGCCGCGCCGTTGACCAACGCACCAGTGTGGCATCTGCGCACTCTCTTTGGCGCCCGCGCGCCGCATTGTTGCGTGGGTGCAAGAAAGGCTTGCCAAGCTTAGGCAGGGCTGCCTAACCTGACGACAGGACTTGGCCGAAAATCAGAGAGCCGAGCCTGAGGAAACATAGCCGGGAGGACAGTCTCGTGCCGAAATCAGCTTTGCTTTGCGCCAGCTCCGCGCTGGTCGCCGCTACTGGGCTGTTCGCGTCGTCGGCGTTCGCCGCGACAGCCACCGCCAGCGCGGCGGACAACCCAGGCGCCGCCGTCAGCGAAATCACCGTCGTCGCAGAGAAGCGCGAACAACGGATCGAGTCGGTGCCGGTGGCGATCACCGCCTTCTCGGCCAAGCAGCGCGACCTGCTGGGCCTGCGCACCGTGCAGGAGATCAGCGACTTCACGCCGGGCCTTTCTTACTACGCGATCGCCGACCGCGCCTACATCCGCGGCATCGGGCGCAACACGGTCAACCTCGCCACCGCCGCGGGCGTCGCGATCTACTACAACGGCATCTACTACGGCGCGAACGGGTCGGTTTCGCTGCAGCACGACTCCATGTTCATCGGCAACGTCGAGGTCGACCGCGGTCCGCAGAACACCCTGCACGGATCGAACGCCGACGGCGGCGTGATCAACTACATCGAGAAGCGTCCGACCAATTCGTTCTTCGCCGAGGGACGCGTCGGCATCCAGCAGTACGGCCTTTACACCGGCGAGGCGGTGATTTCGGGGCCGGTTTCCGACAACTGGCGCGTCCGTTTGGGCGGGCAGTACGCCGTCCAGAACGGCGGGTTCTTCAAGAACTTCGACGGACCCGCCGAAGGCGGCGTGGGCCCGCAGGGCAACGGCGGCCGCTGGTACTACGTCGAAGCCCAGGTCGAGGGGAAGATCGGCGATCACCTCGACGTCTGGGGCATGGCGTCGAGCGGCGACTTCGACACCAACTTCCACACGGTGGCGACGGCGGGCGCCATTCCCGAAACACCGACCCTGGCGGCGGGCGCGGGCGGGCTATACCCCAGCGACTTCTACGGTCTCTGCGCCATCAACGCCGCGACCCATCCCGAGTGCGGCGTCGCTGGCGCGGTCGGCACCGTCGTGCCAGGCAGCGCAGTCGGCTTCCCGGTGGTGGCCAGCTCGTTCCCTGGCAACAACCCGTCGACGGCCAATCTGCATAACTTCATCGAGACGTCGATCCAGCACAACACCGAGAACAAGAACCTGGCGCTGGCGACGACCTGGACCTACCACCTGCCGACGCTGGATATCCAATACCTCGGCGGCTACCAGACGTTCTACTACAACCTGATGTTCGGGCCGGGCATCGACAGCGGCCTGAAGTCCTATCAGATCCAGGGCCCGGCCGGGCTGGGCAACGCCACCATCTTCCCGTCCGGCGCGCATACGCTGTTCATCGAGGACGACACCTCGTTCAGCAACGAGATCAACTTCATTTCGACCGGCTCGTCACCCTTCCAGTATCTGCTCGGCGCCTACTGGTTCCACGAAAAGTTCCAGCAGCCGATCGGCGCCGGATGCACGCCGTTCCAGCCTCAGGCGTTCGCGACCAACTCGGTCCTGGGCGGGCCGGGGCCGGTGAACCCGGACGGCTGCTTCTTCAACCAGAACGGCGCCATCACCTACAATGACTACGCCGGCTTCGCCCACGGGTCCTACAAGTTCAGCGACCAGTTCAACATCGAAGGCGGCATCCGCTACACCTACGATCACCGCGCCGGCACCGAGACCCAGCGGCTGATCGACTTCACCGGCACGGGCGGTGTGAATTCGACGTCGCTGGATATCACCCGCATTCTGGACGCCGGTCTGCTCGGCCCGGCTGAGTTCGCGCCGTGCGGCACCCTTGGACCGGCCGGCGTTCCGGGCGCCAGCCCCGCGTTCATCAACTGCGGCACGGGCAACATCCAACGATCGCTTTCCGGGTCGTGGAGCGCGGTTACCGGGGATGCGACCATCAACTGGACGCCCGATCCCAGCACGCTTGCGTACTTCCGGTACGCGCGCGGCTACAAGGCGGGCGGCTTCGCGGCCGGCACGTTCGAGGGCAAGGCCGCCGTCGCGGCCGTCGGGGCGACGCCTGCTCAGGCCGCCGTGCCAGCCTTCACGCAGCCCGAGTACGTGGACTCCTTCGAGATCGGCCTGAAGAAGACGTTCGGCTCGACTCTGACGGCGAACCTGGCGGCGTTCTACTACAACTTCACCAACGACCAGCAGCCGCTCGGGGTGGTGCAGGGCGCCGGCGTGGTCGTCACCCAGCTGTTCAACATTCCGGCGGTGCGGGAATACGGGGTCGAGCTGGAAGGCGTCTGGCATCCGATCGATCCGCTGACCTTCAGCCTGCAGTACAGCTACCTCAGCGCCAAAGTTTCGAGCATGGACGGCAGGTGCGTCGTCGACTCGGCTGATCCTCACGGCGTGCTCCCGGGCGAGAACCATGCGGGATGCGACCCCACGCAACCGGGACAACAGAACATCGTCGGCTTCACGCTCCCCGAAGCGCCGCCGAACAAGCTCGCGATCAACGCGATGTACGCGCTCAAGTTCGACACCGGCAAGCTGACCCTCTCGGTGAGCGGGATCTGGAAGGACGCCACCTACGGCGAGATCTTCAACTCGCCGCTCAACCTGGCGCCTTCGTACTACACCGTGAACCTGCGCGCGGTGTGGGACGACGACCAGGACCGCTTCACGGTGATCGGGTTCATCAACAACGTCACCAACACCATTGGCTTCGACAACGTCACCCAGACCAGGCTCGGCGCCGGCACGTCCCTCGCCAACATCGCGCTGGTCCAGGGCGTCGGCATCACCGCGCCGCTGGTCGTCGGCGGCGAGATTCAGTTCCGCTTCCGCTAGGTAGCGAACAGCTTTCTCGAGGCCCCCCGCCGGATCCTGCGTCCGGCGGGGGCTTTGTCTTGACTGTGCCGAACACGTAACACCGTTCAGCTAGTTGCCCCGTGGGATGGCGGGGTGGCGCGAACCCGCTTGCGACGCGGCTGCAGGACTGCCTAACCTGCCCGCAGGGCTAAGGCTGCGCGTAGAAAAATTGAGCCGGGCCCCGAGGAAACATAAGCCGGGAGGACGGTCTCGTGCCAAAATCAGCGTTGCTAGGCGCCAGCTCTGCGCTGGCCATCTCTATCGGACTGTTCGCATCGCCCACCTTCGCCGCGACGGCGAGCGCGGCCGATAGCGCCAGCACCGGCGCAGCCGTGAGCGAGATCACGGTCGTCGCGGAAAAGCGCGAACAGAGTATCGAGACCGTGCCGGTGGCGATCACCGCCTTCGGCGCCGAGCAGCGCAAGCTGATGGGCATCGCGATCATCCAGGACCTGGCCGACTTCTCGCCCAGCCTGAACTGGACCGACATCGACGACCGCGTCTACATCCGCGGCATCGGCCGCAACAGCGACAACCTGAACAACACTTCGGGCGTCGCGATCTACTACAACGGCATCTACTACGGCGCCAACGCGGCGATCGAGCAGCAGAAGAGCGATCTCTTCATCGGCAACATCGAGGTCGACAACGGCCCGCAGAACACCCTGCACGGCTCGAACGCCGACGGCGGCATCGTCAGCTTCACCTCGCAGAAGCCGACCGACACGATGTACGGCGAAGTGCGCGGCGGCGTCTCCAACTACAACACCGATTTCGTCGAGTCGGTGGTCTCCGGCCCGATCAACGACCACCTGAAGTTCCGCCTCGGCGGCAACTTCACCGAGCAGCGCGGCGGCTTCTTCAACAATATCGCGCCCGGCTCGCCGCAGGGCGGCAACCTCGTGCTCGGCGGCAGCGGCGAGACGCACTACTTCGAGGGCCAGCTCGAAGGGCATTGGGACAAGCTCGACGCCTGGATCCAGGCCTCCAGCGGCAACTTCATCGCCAACACCCACGGCGCGGCGGCGATCGGCAACTTCCCAGCCACGCCGTTCACGGACGCTGACACCCTGACCCCCAACGGCTTCTACGGCCTCTGCGGCATCCCCGGGTTCGCGGCAACCGGCGAACGGCGCCGGCTGCGCCGGCGGACCGCCGATCGTGCCCGGTATCCGTCGTCACCGGCCGGTCACGGCCAACCTGTTCCCGGGCAACAACCCCGGCAACCTCAATCCCCGCAACTTCATCAACGAGGACAACGGGACCAATATCATGCAGGGGGACGTGCAGATCTCGGCGCACGTCACCTATCACCTGCCCTCGCTCGACATCGCCTACCTCGGCGGCTACCAGAACTTCCACTACACCCTGCACATCCCCAACCAGCCGGTCGCCGGCGATCGACTCCGGCGTGGTCTCGTTCCAGGAGGCCGGGCCCCGGCGGGCCTGGCGGCAACGGCTGACGATCTTCCCGACGCCCAACTTCCTGGTGTTCAACGAGTTCGACCAGGCGTTCAGCCACGAGCTCAACTTCATTTCGACCTGGGACTCGCCGTTCCAGTACATCGGCGGCGTCTATTGGTATCGGGAACGCTGGCACCAGCCGGTCGACGCCGACTCGATGTCGGCGCAGCCGCAGATGGGGTCGCCGGTCTACGCCACGTTCCTCGGCGCGACCTGTCCGGGCGCGGCCGTGACCTGCGCCGCGCCGCCGAACCCCACCTTCGCCGGGTCGTCCGAGAACACGGCGATCACCTATGACAGTCTCGCCGTCTTCTTCCAGGGCAGTTACAAGTTCAACGACGAATGGAAGCTCACCGGCGCCATCCGCTACACCAACGACCACAAGCAGGGATTCCAGACCTGGCGGGTGGTCAGCTTCAACTCGATCGTGGGCGCGACGACGGCCGGCGCCTTCACGCCGGCGTTGGACATCACGGCGCTCCGCCGCGGCCCCTGGGCCTCTACCCAGGCGCCGGCCCCACCACCATCAACCCCGTGACCGGCGACGCTCAGCGCACGCTGGGCGCCACGCTGGGGTGCGTGGACCGGCGAGGCCAACGTCGACTGGACCCCCAATTCCAGCACCCTGGCCTATTTCAAGTATAGCCGCGGCTACAAGTCGGGCGGCTGGTCGACCTACACGATTGGCGCCTTTCCGGAGACCGGAGCGGAGTACGTCGACGCCTTCGAGCTCGGCGCCAAGAAGACGATCGGAAGAGAATGGACGCTGAACGGCGACGTCTTCTACTACAACTACTACGGCGAGCAGGTCCCGCTGAGCGTCGTCAACAGCATCGGGCAGATCGTCCCGATTCTCTTCAACGTCCCGAAGGTCCGGAACTATGGCGTCGAGCTGTGGGGCACTTGGCGTCCGATCGACCCGCTGGCGATCTCGCTGAGCTATTCCTACCTCAGCGCCAAGGTCCAGCAGGCCCCCTGCGTCCAGGACACGACCGACCCTCAGGCAATTCAGCCTGGTGCCAACACCGCCGGCTGCGTGGTGCCCGGAAGCCAGAACATCATTGGCCAGACGATTCCCGGCGCGACGCCCAACAAGCTGTCGCTCAACGGCGCTCTACACCTTCACCTTCGATCCCGGGAAACTGACGCTCTCGGGCACCTTCGTCTGGCGTGACGGCACCTTCGACGACGTCTTCAATCGTCAGTACACGTTCCAGCCGGCGTCGACGCAGGTGAACGTCCGGGCGACCTGGACCGACGCCAACAACCGCTACAACATCATCCTGTTCTGCAACAATCTGTTCGACACGACGGCGTACGACGGCGCCGCCGGCGTGCTGCTGCAGAACCAGCCCGGCAATGAGACCATCCTCAGGGCGCCGTTCCTTAACGCGCCGCGCACCTTCGGCATCCAGTTCCAGTATCGCTGGAGGTAGGCCGTAGCGTCCGGGCGGTTGGCGCGGGCCGCCCGGGTGATACCTTGCCCCGATGAGCGCGACGGGGCCAAAGACCAGACGGCGCCGACCGGCCCTTGTGCGGGACCCGGCCGGCGCCGCGCGCTTTCTGGACCTGGCCGCCAGCCACGCCCGCGCCGGCCGCCTCGCTGAAGCAACCCAGGCCTATGCCCGCGCCGAAGCCGCGGACCCGGACGACTTCCGCGCCTCGTTCTCGCTGGCGACGATCTCGCTGCAGCTCGGGCGTCCGGCCGAGGCGCTGCCGCGGCTGCGGCGCGTCGCGGCGATGCGGCCGGCGATGCCCGAGGCGCAGCACAATCTGGGCGCCGCGGCCCAGGCGCTGGAACTGTGGGACGAGGCCGCTGCGGCCTACGAGCGGGCGCTGGCGCTGGCGCCGGGGATGGTCGAGGCGCGGCGCAACCTGGCCATCGTGCTGGCCATCCTCGGCCGGGTCGACGCGGCCGCGGCGCACCACCGCCAGCTCGCCGAGCTGCCCGCGACGCGCGCCTGGGCGCTGACCCGCCTGGCGCTGCTGCGGCCCGCCGCGGTCACCGAGCCCGAGCTGGGCGCCCTGCGCGCGGCCGCCGTCGATCCAGCGGCGGACGCCCAGGTCCGGGCCGGCGCATCGTTCGCGCTTGGCGAAGTGCTGGAGCGCCGCGGCGATGACGCCGGCGCGTTCGCGGCGTTCGCGGCCGGCAACCGGCTGAAGCGGGCGGACCTCCTCGCCAAGGGCGCCGACCCGGCGGCGCTGCTCGCCGAACATTCGGCGGCCGCCCGCGCGGTAAGCGGCTACTTCACCGCCGACCTGCTGCGCCGGCGCCAGGGCGAGGGCCTGTCCACCGCCGCGCCGATCTTCGTCGTCGGGATGCCCAGGTCGGGCTCAACCCTGCTGGAACAGATCCTCGCCAGCCATCCGCAGGTGGTCGCCCTCGGCGAGACGGCGGCGCTGCCGACAGTGCTGGAGCGCGGGTTCGCCGCCGACAAGGCCGAGACGCGCGAGCTCGCCCGCCGCTACCTCGAGGCCATGCGCGGCGCGCGGCTGGCGCGGCGCCGGCCGATTCGTCGACAAGACCCTGGAGAACTACCTCCACGTCGGCGCCATCGCGCTGCTGTTCCCGAACGCGGTGATCCTGCACGCGGTGAGAGATCGCGATGGACACCTGCCTCTCCTGCTACCGCCAGCTGTTCGCCAACGGCGCGGAGACGCTCTACGACCTCGCCGACATCGGCGCCGAATACGTCACCTACCGCCGCGTGATGGCGCACTGGCGCGCGGTGCTCCCTGGCCGGGTGATCGATGTCGAGCACGAGGCGCTGGTGGCCGATCCGGAGCGCCAGATCCGCTGGCTGGTCACCGAGGCCTGTGGCCTCGCCTGGGACGACGCCTGCCTGCGCCATCACGAGGCGGCCGGGCCGATCCGGACCGCGAGCTCGGTCCAGGTGCGCCAGCCGATCTTCACCACCTCGCTGGCGCGCTGGCGCCGCTACGAAGCCGATCTGGGCCCGCTGATCGCGGCGCTCGGTCCCTACGCGCCGACCGAGCCGTCCGGGAGCTGACCTCGCGGCTTGTCGGCCGCGCCGGCCCAAGCTATTAGCGCGGCTCCCCTGACTGGACGCGTAGCTCAGCGGGAGAGCACCTCGTTGACATCGAGGGGGTCACAGGTTCGATCCCTGTCGCGTCCACCATCCCTCTTTGCCCAACCGTCACCCCGGCCAAGCGGCCTCAGCCGCGCCGAGCCGGGGCCGGACCCGCCGGCTCCCAGACGAATTCCAGCTTGGCGGGGGCGCCTCCGGCCCCGGGTCTCCGCTGTGCTCCGCCCGGGGTGACGGATCGCGGCTCAGTCCAGCCGGAACCGCGTGCACAGCACGAACTGCAGCGGCCGGTCGGCGTCGTCCCACTCGTGGTAGCTGGCGACGATGGTTCCGTCGGGCAACTGCGCCACGCTGGGATAGCCGATGTGCTGGTAGGGCCCGGGGTGGCGCCAGTCGATCCGACGGCGACGGGCGCTGGCGTCGGGGCGCTCGGTCGCCGGGTTGCCGGGCACGCCGCCTTCGCGGATGACGAACTCGTTCTTCACGTCCCAGGTCAGGCCGTCGTCGGAGACGACCCCGCGCACGCCATAGGGCGAGCGGCGGTAGCCGTAGATCATCAGATAGCGGCGACGGTTGGCAGTCGCGGCTCGCCCCTAATCCCAGATCGACTTGAAGGCGCCGCCGCCGTTCAGCAGTTGCGCCGGGCTGTGCTTGTCGATGTGGCCGATCAGGCCCTGGTAGACGCCGTAGCCGACCAGTTCCTGCAAGCGCGGCGGGAAGCCTTTGACCAACTCGGCCGGCAGGCCCAGTTGCTGGTTCTCCTGCTGGCGGATGAAGCCGGCGCAGTAGTTCATGGCGATCCCCGTTCGGCGCGCGTCGGTGCGGTTGGCGCCGCCGCCGTGCCAGAGCGACCCATCCCAGATCAGCACGGCGCCCTTCGGCATCTCGGCCGGGATCGTCTCGTAGTCGCCGCCGTATTGCGGGTTGCCCTTCAGGTGGCTGCCGGGAACCAGCCGCGTCGCGCCGTTGGCCTCGGTGAAGTCGGTCAGCGCCCACATCGAGTTGCAGACGATCGAGCGGTGCGGTTTGTCGAGCGGGATCACCATGTCGTCGGCGTGGATCGGCTGGGCGATCTCGCCCGGATCGATCGCGATCGACGACAGCGAGGAGATCAGGCAGCCCGCGTCGAGCACGCCCTCGACGATCGGCAGCACCGCGGCGTGGGTCGGGATCCGCGCGAACACGGCGCCGTGGGCCAGCAGGTTGTAGATCCGCACCGTGCGATGACCCTCGAACGTATTCATCGCCGGCTTGGCGCCAAGATCGCGCTCCAGCCGCAGCAGAGTTTCGCTCAGCTCGTCGATCAGCGCCGGTTCGATGGCGTTCTCGACGATGGTGTAGCCGTCGCGCCGGACGCGTTCGACGTGCGCATCGCGCGCGGTCTGATCCATGGAAGGTCTCGTCGGTGGGGCCGAACTGCTGATAGCGCGGGCCGAACGCGCTGTCAGGCCCGGCGACTATCAGGCGGTGGCGGGCCCGGCGACACCGTAGCGCGCCATCGCCGGCGCAAGGCGCTCCAGCGTCCCCGGATACAGGGCGACGCCCAGTTCGTCTCGGCCTCGCGCAGGCCGCGCAGCGCCGCTTCGCCCGGCAGGCGCACCGGCCGGGCCGGATCGATCGGCGGCGAGGCGCGGCAGAGCTCGGCGATAAAGCCGGTCTGGCGCGCGAACGCCTCCGCGCCGCCGAACAGGGCCGGGTCGAACGCCTGCACGAACACCGAGGCGCCCCAGCCGGTCTCGCCGTCGGCGCGGCCATGGCCGGAGAGGCCCTGGGTCAGCGCCTCGACCATCAGCGCCAGGCCGTAGCCCTTCTGGCCGTGATCGAGCCCGCCGGCCGGCAACAGCGCGCCCGGCGGGTCGGCGGCGAGCAGCGCCGGGATGGTCGCGGCGCGGCCTTGTGCGTCGATCGCCCAGGCGCCGGGATAGCGCCGGCCCTCCTGGCGCAGCCGCGCGCTCATGCCGGCCGTGGTGATCGAGGCCGACATGTCGATCAGGATCGGATCGCCGTCCGTCGGAATGCCGACCGCGATCGGGTCGGGGGTGAACACCGCGCCGCGGCCGCCGAACGGCGCCACCATCGCGGAGGAAGGGTCCGAACAGCTGACGATCGCCATGAGGCCGCGCTCGGTCGCGGCGGGCAGCAGCGCGGCCAGGCAGCCGATGTGGTGGCTGCGGCGGATCGAGACGGCGCAGACGCCGAACCGCGCGGCGCGCTCGCTCGCCAGCGCGACCGCCTCGGCCGCGAGCCACACGCCGGGCAGTCGCCGCCCGTCCCAGACCACCGCGGCGCCGCGGTCCGAAACGATGGTCGGCCCGCCCAGGGTCTCCATCGCGCCGGACTCGATTTCGTCCAGGTAGTCCGCCAGCTGCGCGAGGCCATGGGTGGTGTGGCCCATCGCGTCCGCCATGACGAGCAACCGCGCGACGGTCTGCGCTTTGTCTGAGTCGAGACCGGCCGCGCCCAGCAGCTCGTTCGCGAAGCGTTGCAGATCCTGCAACTCGTGGCGTGGAGGTCCCAATCCCGTCACCCCGGACAAGCCGCGCGCGCGGCGCCGATCCGGGGCCGGATGCGCCGCAGCCCTGACGAACTCCAGCTTGGAACCGGCCCGGCCGGCCCCGGCTCCGCGCGTCCTGACGGACGCTGCGGCCGGGGTGACGGGGAACCGCCGACGCTCAGCACGGAGCCTCGAACGCCGCGCACTGGGCCAAGACGCGATCCGCCGCGGCGCGGATGGTGCGCGAGGCGTCGATCTCGGGGCGCTGCAGCAGCCAGCCGATCTGCGCCAGGCCGCGCACCAGCAGGAACATCGGGATCTGCGCCACGGTCTCGTCGCTCAGCGCGCGCCGGCTGCGATAGCCGCGCACGAACGCGGCCTGGATCGCCGCGAACCGCGGCGAGCGCTGCTGATGCCAGAGCGCGACGGCCATGTCGTAGACGTGCCAGCCAAAGCCGCAGTCGTCGAAGTCGATCACCGTCAGTCGATCGCCGCCCGCCAGCAGGTTGTCGGCGTGCAGGTCGGCGTGGATCATGCCGTAGACGTCGGGCGCGCGGCTCATCCGATCCATGGCCAGGCGGATCCGGTCGCGGGTCGCGATCACCAGCGCGCGCTCCGTCGGCGAGAACACCGGGTGGTCCCAGAATGGACCCCAGAACGGCGCATCGCCCATCAGGCCGTCGCGGTCGACCGCGTGGCGCGTGAACCCCGGCGGCGGACGCCAGCCGCTCGCCTGATCGTGCATGGCGGCCTCGATCGCGCCGAGTTGCTCGAAGCACCGCTCGTGCACGCTCGGATCCTCGCTCCGCTCGAGCACGTTGCTGAGCAGCTCGCCCTCGATCCACCGCGTCATCCCGGCCTGGCGTTGCTGCTTGAGGGCGGGCACCGGCACGGTGGCGTAGTCGTCGCCGCGCCGCGTCGGCAGCGGGATCGGCACGGCGATCCCGGCCTGCGCCAGCGCCCGCGTCCAGATCCGTTCGGAGTCAGCTCTGCGGGCGTGTGGTAACCCGGGCGGTGCAGGCGCAGAACATAGCCGGCGCCATCGCCCCGGTCGCACACCCTGAAGGTGACGTTCTCCGACAGCGAGACCAGCTCCAGCCCGTCGGGTTCGATCGGGAACGCTTTCAGGGCCTCCTGCGCCGGCGCCGTGAAGATCTGGTCGAGCTGCGCCCTATCCATTGAGTTCGGCGACGACCTGGTCGAACGCTTCCAGAAACGACTCTGCGTCGACCTGCGAGAACACCAGCGGCGGCCGGATCTTCACGACGTTGCCGAAGGCGCCGGCCGGCGCGGTGAGGAAGCCCTTGTCCTTCAGCCGGTTGGAAACCTCGGCGGCCATGGCGGCGTCCGGCGTCTTCGCCGCGGCATCCCCCACCATCTCGACACCGATGAAGAGGCCGTGGCCGCGGACGTCGCCGATCGCCGCCCAGCCCTGTTGGCGCTGCGCCAGCGCGCGCTTCAGCGGTCCGCCGACCGTCGACACATTGGCCAGCAGGTCGCCCTGCTCGATCTCGTCCAGCACCGCCATGCCGACGGCGGCCTGCAGCGGGCTGGAGGCGAAGGTGTTGAAGTAGCGGGTCCTGGCGCGAAAGCGCTCGACCAGCGGCCGGCTCGCCGCCGTGGCCGCCAGCGGCAGACCGTTCCCCATCGGCTTGCCGGTGACGACGATGTCCGGCGCGAAGCCCGTCACCTCGTAGCCCCACCAGCGACCCGTGCGGCCATAGCCGGCCTGCACCTCGTCGGCGATGACCAGGCCGCCGGCGGCGTGGACCATGTCCGCCGCCCGCGCCATGAAGCCGGTCGGGACATCGGGCAGCCCCTCGTTGGCGAAGATCGAGCAGACGATCAGCGCAGCGAAACCAGGTCCCTCGCGCTGGAGGCTCTGGATCGTCGCGTCCAGGCGCTCCAGGTAGGCGTCGGCGAGCTGATCCTCGTTCAGCCCGGGCTGGAGCGGGCGGTAGGCTTCCGGGAACGGGATCGCGCGCAGCTCCGGGTTCGCCGGCTGCCCGGCGCCGGCCCGGGTCATCTGGCTGATCAGGTCGCTGTTGCCGTGATAGGTGGCGTTGGTGTGGATGACGCCGCGCTGGCCCGTGGCGAAGCGGGCCGTCCGCACCGCCACCTCGTTCGCCTCGGTGCCGCTGCAGCTGAACACCACGCTGTCGATCTGCGGTCCATGCAGGGCGGCCAGCCGCTCGGCGAAGGCGACGACACCCTCATGCAGATAGCGGCTGTGCACGTTGAGCGTTGACTGCTGGCGCGTCATGGCCTCGACCACGCGCGGGTTGGCGTGACCGACGCAGGGCACGTTGTTGTACATGTCGACGTAGCGGCGGCCCTCGGCGTCCCAGAGGTAGGCGCCTTCGCCGCGGACGATGTGCAGCGGCGCGCGGTAGAACAGCGCGGCCCCCGCGCCCAACGCCTGGTCCCGACGCGCCGCCAGCGAAGCCGTCATCGCATGTCCCCGTCCGTTCGCCGGCGCCGCCGACCCAGGCGCCGTCGCTAGTGCGAGCCCGGCGCCGAGGTCAAATGACTTCGTCGCGCCCGCGTCCCGCGTCTTGTCAGGGCCTGGCCCCTTTCGGCAGCGCCGCCACCTCGTCGGGGGTCAGCTTGCGCACCTCGGTCACCGGGCAGCGCTGGCGGCCGGCGGCCACGTCGTGGATCAGCACGTCCACGTTTAGCCCGGATCCTTCGCAGATCAGCGACGAGCTGCGCGAGCGGATCGCGATGTGGTGGACCCAGGCGATGTCGAAGCAGCTGGAGAACAGCTTCAGCCGATAGACGTCCCTCGGTCCGACCCGCAGGTACAGGTTGTCGTCGTCGACCGCGGCGAAATTGTCGATCCGGCTGGCCCAGAAGCAGGCAGGTCTGGGCTTGGGGGCCGCTGCGCCAGCCGAAGTCTGCGGCGTGTCGGCGAGCGCGCCGAGGGCCATCGCGGCGGCGGTGGCCGCGAAGGCGGCCGAGGCAAGGATCTTCATCGAGGTCACTCCCGAACGCGTCCCTCGCCCCTCTGCGCCTCAACCTACACCGGCGAGGGCCGGCCCTCCAAGCCTCGCCGCGCGGTGCGCTCGGCGAAACGGCCCGGCGAGACGATGCGCGCGAGCGCCGCCGGTAGCGGGGACGGCGCGCCCAGCGCCAGCGCGGCGACGTGTTCCGCCAGCAACGGCGCCAGGGTGAAGCCGCGCGCGCCGAAGCCGCCGAGCACGAACACGCCCTGCGCCGCCTCGCCGGCGAGGGGCATCCGGTCGGGTGTGGTCGCGCGCACCGAAGCGCGGCCTTCGGGCGGTGCGGCCTCGATCCGCCGCGCCAGCAGCGGCAGGCGCCGGGCGAGAACGTCGCGGTTGCGCGCATCGTCGGCCGCGCGCCAGTCATCGCCGTCGTCGTCGCGGTCGTGCGTGGCGCCGAAAACCAGGCCGTCCGGGGTGGGCGCAACGTAAGCGCCCCAGGCGGCCGCCGGCGACCGAACCTCCCGGACCCGGCTGAGCTGGCCCCGCACCGGCTGTATCGGCATCTGCGGCAAAAGCTTCGCCAGCGCGGCGCCGCTCGCCAGGCAGACGATCTCGGCCTCGGCGAGCGACGCGCCGGCGCCGTCCAACAGCCGCCAGCCTCCACCGGCCGGTACGATCGTCGCGGCCACCGCGGTCACGACGTCCGGCGCCCAGGCGGCCAGCACCCGGGCCGGCTCGATCACCAGCGCGGCTTCCAGCCGCAAGGCGCCGGGCGCTGGCTCGCCGAGCGCGGCGCTGGCCTCGGCGGCGCTCCACGTCGCCAGCACGCCAGGTTCGAACAGGTCGGAGGCGGCGATCTTCGCGAAGCGGGCGCCGTCGCGCGGGGCGGTCTCCAGCTGCAGCACGCCGCGATCGATCACCGCCCCCCCCAGGCTCGCATAGAGTTGCGTGGCGTGGGCGAAAGCCTGAGCGTGCAACTGGGCGGCCGCGCCGAGGCCGGCGTCGAGTCGCGGCGTCACCAGCGCCGCGGGGTTGCCCGAGGCGCCGGCGCCTGGGCCTTCGGCGTCGAACACCCGCGTCGCGGCGCCCAGCAGCGCGAACGCCCGCGCCAGGGCCGCGCCGGCGATCCCCGCCCCGACGATGGCGACCCGCGGCGCAGGCGCCTCGGGCGGCGGCTCGCCCGGCAGCGTCGCCTCCAGGCGCTCGCGCTTGCCGCCGAACCCGGGCCGACGCTCCAGCCCGAAGCCGGCGGCGGCGAGGGCGCGGCGGGCCTGGCCGGCGACCGTGTAGGTGGCGGCCCTCGCGCCGGGCGCCGAGCGGGCCGCGACCAGGGCCATGAGGTCGTCCGTCCACATCGCGGGGTTCACCGCGGGGGCGAAACCGTCAAGGAACCAGGCGTCGGCGCGCCCGCTCCACGCCTCCAGCGCCGCCGGCGCGTCCATCACCGCGACGTCGAGCGTGGCCGCGAGCGCTGGCAGGTCGACCCGGTGGAACCCGCGCCGCTGGCCCGGCCAGGCGGCCAGCACGGGCCGGGCGACGTCGGCAAGCTCCGGCCAGGTCGAAAGCGCCCGCGCCGCGTCGTCCGCGCTCAAGGGTTCGGCTTCGACCGAGAAGATCGACAGGTGCGCGCCAGTGGGTCGGTGCGTGCGCCAGAGCTCGAGCAGCGCGAGGATATTGAGTCCGGTCCCGAATCCCAGTTCGCCGACGGTGAAGCGACGCCGGTCCGCCCAGCGCTGCGGCAGGCCGCACCCGGCCAGGAACACCGCGCGCGACTCGGCCAGGCCGCCGTCACGGGAGAAATAGACGTCGCCGTAGCGGCGCGACCTCGGCTGGCCCGAGGTGTCGAAGATTAGCGGCGACACGGGCGGCTCGTTCATCGGCCCATCCTAGACCCGCGCTAGGCGATGGAGGCCGGCCGGAATCAAAAAGGCCGCCCCGGAGGGCGGCCCTTCGAAACTCTTGTCGTCGAAAACGCTTACGGCGCGTTCGTCGGAGCCGTGGCGGCCGCATCGTTCGCGGCGTTGCTGGCGGCCATCGCCGTGTTCGCCGACTCTTCAGCGCTGTTCGCGGAAGCCATCGCGGCGTTCGCGTCCGTAGAAGCGGCGGCGGCGGCGTTGTTCGCTTCCGTGTCGGCCTTCTTGCAAGCGGCGACGGAAACGGCGGCGACGGCGGCGCCGACGATCAGGATAGTACGAAGCGTACCTGAGGTCATGTTCCTGGTCCCAAGTGGATGAGGTTGGCAGCGCCGTTCGTGACGCTGGGGTGCAATATGACGGGATATGGCCCGAGCGCAAGAGTTTAGTTCACGGCCGCGTGATCACTTTTCACGCTTTTGCCTAACGAAGATAGCTGGAACGGTCCTCGCGTGGGCGGGGCGGCGCATTCGCCTGGACGCTGAGTTTTGCGCCTATGTCGGGCGCGGACCGGGATCAGCCTTCGGCCGGGATGGCGCCCAGCGCCTCTTCCAGTTCGAGGAAGCTCGGCTGCGCGCCGGAGGGGACGCTGCCGCGGCCGATCTCCACGGAAATCTGCGCCGCGTTGCCGTGCAGGTGGGCGACCAGCACCGACTGGATGATTCGGTAGTAGCTGGCCTCCTCGTCGACCACCGCCTTCATGCGCGTGGCGAACGGTCCGACCAGGCCGTAGGCCAGGAAGACGCCGAGGAAGGTGCCGACCAGCGCGCCGCCGATCATCGCGCCCAGCACCGCCGGCGGCTCGGTGATCGAGCCCATGGTCTTGATCACCCCCAGCACGGCGGCGACGATGCCGAGCGCCGGCAGGCCGTCGGCCAGGGTCTGCAAGGCGCTGGCCGGGGCCAGCGCCTCGTGGTGGTGCTTCTCCAGCTGCTTTTCCATGGCGTCCTCGACCTGGTGCGGGTCTTCGAGGTTCATGGTCATCATCCGCAGGGTGTCGCAGATGAAATCGACCGCGAAGTGGTCCTTCATCAGCTTCGGGAAGCGCGAGAAGATGGTGCTCTCGGTCGGACGCTCGATGTGGCTCTCCAGGGCGATCACGCCCTTGGACTTCATGGTCTTGGTCAGCAGGAACAGCAGCGAGAGCAGGTCGCGGTAGTCGGCGGCCTTCCACTTCGGCCCCGAGAACACCTTGGCCATGCCGCCGCCGGTGCCCTTGATCACGGTCATCGAGTTGGAAATCAGGAACGCGGCGGTCCCGGCGCCGCCGATCGCCATCAGCTCGTGCGGCAGGGCCTCGAGGATGACCCCCATGTTGCCGCCGGAGATAATGAAGCTGCCGAACACCAGCGCGAACAGCAGCACGATGCCGATAATTTGGAACAACGCCGAAATCCCCAGTGCGAGCAGCGCGCAGCTTCGGGGTTAATGCTTAATCCCAGGTGAGTGAGAGCTGCGGCGAAGCGCCGGATCGGCTTCAGCCGGCGGCCTTCGGCGGGGCCTTCAGCCGGGCGATCATCGCCGGCGAAAGATAGCCGTCGGCGGGCAGGCCCTGGTCCTTCTGCCACGACCTGAGCGCCTGGCGAGTGCCGAGCCCGATCTGGCCGTCGGGCGGGCCGGGGTTGTAGCCGAGCTTGGCCAGCGCCTCCTGCGCCGCCATCCGGTCTTCCAGCGACAGCGGCGTCTCCTTCGGCCAGGCGGTGGCCAGCGGCGCCTCGCCGCCGATGCGGTCGGCGAGCAGCCCGACCGACAGCGCGTAGGCCAGGGAGTTGTTGTAGGTGCGGATCACGAAGTGGTTCGGGAAGGCGAGGAACGCCGGCCCGGCCATGCCGGCGGGCAGCAGCAGCACCGCCTGCGAGGCGGCGTCGGCCGCCGCCCACGCCCTGCCGTCGGCGCGGCGGACGCCCTTGTCGGCCCACCAGGCCGGCGGCTGTTTGGGGCCCTCGCTGAGGCCGTAGTCGAACTTCGCGGGCAGCCTCACCTCCATGGCCCAGCACTCGCCGCGCTTCCAGCCGGCCTTCGCCAGCAGGTTCGCGGCCGAGGCGAGGGCGTCGGCGCTGGAGTTCCAGATGTCGGGCTTGCCCTTGCCGTCGGCGTTCACGGCCGTGGAGAGGAAGGTCGAGGGGATCAGTTGGGTCTGGCCCATCGCGCCCGCCCACGAGCCCCGCAGCGAGGTACGGCTCGCGGCGCTGGTGGCGACGATCTTCAGGCAGGCCTCCAGCTCGGTCTCCGCCCAGGCCTTGCGGCGCGGATCCTCCGCCGCCAGCGTCGCCAGGCAGCGGACCACGTCCATGCCGCCCTGGCTGGCCCCGAAGCCCGACTCCATGCCCCAGATCGCGGTGAGGACGTCGGCCGGCACGCCATAGGTCTGCGCGATCGCCCCGAGCTGGGCCACGCCGTCGCGCTTCCTGCGCCCCAGCGCCACCGCGTCGGGGCTGACCCGGTGCTGCACATAAACCCCGACCGGCGTCGCGAACTCCGGCTGGCCGGCGTTCTGGGACAGCACCCGGGGGTCCGGCGCCAGGCCCGACAGCACCTGGGCCAGCACCGTGGTCGACCACCCGCCGGCGAGCTCCCGGGCGTAGAAACCATCGAGCCAGCTCAGGAAGGACTCATCGCCGGCCGCGCCCAGCAGGGCGGAAGGCCGGATCTCGCTGGCCGCGGCGGACGAAGCGGCGGCAGCGGCGGCGAGAGCGAGGAGCGTGCGTCGGTCCATCCCGAAAGGCTAGCGAGCGTCGGCCCGCGGGGCTAGCCGGTTTGACCGCGCCCGGATTGACTTCGCAGAGACCCCTATCTATATCCGCCCGCTCCCGATCAGCCGGCCCCGAAAAAGCAGACGCGTCCCGACGATGAAAGTTCGCAGCTCCCTGAAGTCGCTGAAGACGCGTCACCGCGACTGCAAGCTCGTGCGCCGCAAGGGCCGCATCTACATCATCAACAAGACCGACCCGCGCTACAAAGCCAAGCAGGGCTAGCCTTCCGCTCTTGGCGTCCCCCATGAGCGTCAGGGGAGTCGTCTTCGACGTCGGCAACGTCATCGTGCGCTGGGATCCGCGCACGCTCTATTCCAAGATCTTTCCCGATCCGGCGATACGCGATTGGTTCCTGGCCAACGTCTGCACGATGGACTGGCACATGCGCCACGACGCCGGCGTGCCGTTCGCGGACAACCGCGCGCCGCTGATCGCGCAATACCCAGAGCACGAAGCGGCCATCGTCGCGTGGGAAGAGCGTTGGTGGGAAATGTTCTCGGGCGCGATCCCGGAGACCGAGGCGGCGATCGAGGCGATGGCGGCGCGGGGCGTGGTGATGGTGGGCCTGACCAACATGCCCTCGTCGACCTCGGCCGGCACCTTCGCCATGAGCCCCGCCTTCAAGCGCTTCAAGGACATCGTCGTCTCCGGCGACGTCGACCTGGCCAAGCCCGACCCTCGCATCTTCCGGCTGGCCGCCGAGCGCGCGGGGTTGGCCCCTTCCGAGCTGCTGTTCGTCGACGACTCGCGCCGCAACACCGACGCGGCGGCCGCCCTGGGCTTCGACGTCCATCTGTTCGACCACCCGGCGACGCTGCACCCCGCGCTGGCCGCGCGCGGCCTGTTGTGAGCGCCCCGGCGCCCGGCTAGGGTCGCGCCGCTTCACGCCTCCCCAACCCTTGCAAGAGTTCCAGCGCCATGGCCGACGATTCCTCCAGCCTCGACACCCTCGGCGCCACCGCCCAGGGCAAGCTGAAGAGCCTGGTCGAGCGGATCGAGCGGCTGGAGGAAGACAAGGCGGCGGTCGCGAATGACCTGAAGGAGGTCTACGCCGAAGCGAAGGGCGAGGGGTTTGACACCAAGATCCTGCGCAAGGTGGTGCGCCTGCGCAAATCCGACGCGGCCAAGCGCTCGGAAGAGGAAGCCCTGATCGAACTCTACATCACGGCGATCGGGGGCCTTTGAAGCGAAGCCCGCCCGACCGGAAGGCCCAGGCCAAGCGCGCGGCGCTGAACGCCCTGCGGCGCGCCAAGCGCGCGGCGGACAAGGCCGGAGTCGAGCTTTCTGAGTGGGAAGGCGAGTTCCTGGGGTCCGTAGCCGAACGGGTCTCCACCTACGGCCGCGCGTTCGGCGATCCGGAGAAAGGCGCGCCCGGCGCGGCGCTTTCCGCGCGCCAGGGCGTTAAGTTGAAGGAAATCGCCTCGAAGGCGGCCGGGAAACCAAAGCCAAGCTTCCGACGCCGCAGGCCGCTTGGGAATTCCAAGGAACCGGACTAGGTATCAACCAAGAGGGCGCATATCCAAATCCGAGGTTCACGTCAGGTGACGACACCCGCCCGTCTGCTTTCGCTCGCCTGCGCTTCACCCCCGCATGAGTTCCTGCAAGCCGAGGTCGGCCGGCAGGCGCAACGCCTGTTCGGTCCGAAGTTCCGCGACTTCGAACGCCTGTTCCCGATCTTCCGCAATACCGGCATCCACACCCGCCAGGCGGTGATGCCGATGGAGTGGTACTTCGAGGACCGCAGTTGGCCCGAACGCACCGCGGTCTATCTGGAAGGCGCGACCAGCCTGTTCTGCGACGCCGCCGGGCAGGCGCTGGAGCGCGCCGGCCTGACGGCCGGCGAGGTCGACACCATCGTCACCGTTTCGTCCACCGGCATCGCCACGCCCAGCCTCGAGGCCCGGGCGATGGGGCGGATGGCGTTCCGCGAGGACGTCGCCCGCGTGCCGGTGTTCGGTCTCGGCTGCGCCGGCGGCGTCACCGGCCTCTCGCTGGCGGCGCGGCTGGCCAAGGCGCAGCCCGGTTCGGTCGTGCTGCTGGTCGCGGTCGAGCTCTGCACGCTGGCCTGCCGGCTCGACGAGATGACCAGCGCCAACATCGTCGCCACCGCCCTGTTCGGCGACGGCGCGGCGGCCTGCGTGCTGAAGGCCGGCGACGAGGGCGTCGCCGAGATCACCGGCCAGAGCGAACACACCTGGCCGGGCAGCCTCGACATCATGGGCTGGAACGTCGATCCGCTGGGCTTCGGCGTGATCTTCGACCGTTCGATCCCGACCTTCGCCGAGGCCAACTTCCGCGTCGCGATGGAGGCGTCGCTGGCGCGGATGGGCCTGACCATGGCCGACGTCGACCGCTTCGTCTGCCACCCGGGCGGCGCCAAGGTGATCGAGGCGCTGGAGAAGTCGCTCGACCTCGGCCAGGGCGCCCTGACCTGGGAGCGCGAGGTGCTGGCCGATCACGGCAACATGTCGGCGCCGACGGTGATCTTCGTGCTCGAGCGGGCCCTGGCGGCGCAGACCCGCGGCCAGCTGGTGCTGACGGCGCTCGGCCCGGGCTTCACCGCATCCTGCGTTTCGCTGGCGGCGTGATCGTCTCGATCGTTCTGCTGGCCGCCGTCACCGCCCAGCGCTTGGGCGAACTCGTGCTTGCGGCCCACAACACTCGGCGGCTGAAGGCGCAGGGCGCCTACGAGGTGGCGCCGGGCCACTATCCGCTGATCGTGATCCTGCACGCCGCCTGGCTGATCGGGCTCTGGTGGCTGGCCTGGAACCGGCCGCTGAACCTGCCGCTGGCGGCGCTGTTTCTGGGGATCGAAGGCCTGCGGGTGTGGGTGCTGATGAGTCTTGGCGCGCGCTGGACCACCCGGATCATCATCCTGCCAGGCGCGCCGCTGGTCCGCCGCGGGCCCTACCGCTTTATCCCGCACCCGAACTACACGGTGGTGGCGGCCGAGATCCTGGTGCTGCCGCTGGCGTTCGGCCTCTGGGCCTACGCGCTGGCGTTCACCGCGCTGAACGCGGCGATCTTGTTCGTGCGGATCAGGGCGGAGAACGCGGCGCTGGCGCAGGGCGTCGCGGCGAGCAGCCTAACCCCTCACCTTCCCACGACCTGACGGTCGCGGGCCCCTCCCTCTCCCTTCGGGAGAGGTAAATACTAGTCGGATCAGCAAGTTATACTTCTCCCAGAGGGAGAAGGAGGGGCCCGCGGCGCAGCCGTGGGAGGATGAGGGGTTACGCCCTATCCGGCGCTCACCCAGCTTCCCGGACCTGGTCCTCCAGGCCCTGCTCGCGGACCTTGCGGTAGAGCGTCGAGCGGCCGATGCCGAGGCGGCGGGCGACTTCGCTCATGTGGCCGGCGTAGATCTCGATCGCCAGCTGGATCAGGTCGCGCTCGATGTCTTCCAGCGTGCGCAGGTGGCCGCGGTCGTCGAGGATCTGCACCGGCGCTGACTTCTGCAGGTCGGCGGCGAGGTCGGCCATGCTCGGCGCGGCCAACGCCGTGGCGGATGCGGACTCGGCCGGCGCGGCGGCCGGCGCCGACTCGGCCGAGGGCGGCAGGCTGATCCCGGAGATCGCCGGAAAATCGTGCGGCTGCAGGTAGGGCGCGTCGGCGAGGATGATCGCGCGGTAGACCGCATTCTCGAGCTGGCGCACGTTGCCGGGCCAGTCGAACGCGCCCAGCAGCGCCTGAGTCTCTGGCGACGCGCCGGCGACGCGGCGGCCTTCTTCGAGATTGAAGCGGCGGATGAAGGCCTCGGTCAGCGCCGGGATGTCCTCGCGGCGGTCGCGCAGCGCCGGCGCTTCGATCGGATAGACGTTCAGGCGGTAGAACAGGTCTTCGCGGAAGCGGCCTTCGGCGACCGCCTGAGACAGGTCGCGGTTGGTGGCCGACAGGATGCGCACGTCGACCTTCACTGGCCGCTTGGAGCCGACCGGGTCGATCTCGCTCTCCTGCAGCGCGCGCAGCAGCTTGACCTGGATGTCGAGCGGCAGCTCGCCGACCTCGTCGAGGAACAGGGTGCCGCCGCTGGCCTCCTGGAACTTGCCGAGGTGTTTCTCGCTGGCGCCGGTGAAGCTGCCCTTCTCGTGGCCGAACAGGATCGACTCGACCAGGTTTTCCGGAATCGCGCCGCAGTTGACCGCCACGAACGGACGACCGCCGCGGTCGGAGCAGCCGTGCACGGCCCGGGCGATCACTTCCTTGCCGGCGCCGCTCTCGCCGGTGATCAGCACCGGGATCGACGACTTGGCCGCGCGCTCGCCGAGCCGCTTGACCATCTGCATCGCCGGGCCCGAGCCGATCAGGTCCTCGAAGGTGGTCTTGCCGCCGGCGTGCTTCTTCAGCCGGTCGACCTCGACCCGGAAGGCGCCGAGCGAAAGGGCGTTGCCGATCGAGACGATGACGCGCTCGGGGCTGGCCGGCTTGACGACGAAGTCGCAGGCGCCGGCCCGCATCGCCGCCACCACCGTGTCGATGCCGCCGGTCGCCGTCACCACGATCACCGGCTGGGCGAAGCCGCGCTGGCGCATGTCGGCCAAGGTCTCCATGCCGCTCATGCCGGGCATGTTGAGGTCCAGCAGCACCACGTCGGCCGGCGCGCCGGAGGCCAGATGGTCCAGCGCCGCGCGGCCGCCGTCAGCGTGGACGACGCGGAACCCCTCGCGTTCCAGCACCGCCTGGCTCAGCCGCCGTTGCGTCGGGTCGTCGTCGACGACCAGGACCGTTTTGTTCATTTGAAAACACCCAACCAAATTCGCCGCGCCATCGAGGGCGAAGCTTCAACTTTGTGCCTTCCTGATACAGCCGGCTGGTAAAGGCGGGGTTTCGGATACCTGAGCGTGGGGTTAACTACGGCGGTTAACGCCGCCTTCGCCTCGCCGCGATTTTCGCGCTAAAGCCGGCCCATGAACGCCGCCTTCAAGCCCCCCGGCACGCCGCCCGCCGAGACCCTGCCGCAGTGGCGCCTGGATGACCTCTACGCCGGCCGCGACGACCCCAGGATCGAGGCGGACCTCGACGGCGGCGTCTCAGATCAACGGCGAGCTGGCGGCGCTGAAAGGCGCGTTCGTCGCGGCCAGGGCCGAGCCTGCGAAGCTGGGCGCGCTGATCGATCGCGGGGTCGGCCTCTATCAGCGGGCGACCGACAAGCTCTGGGGCGTCGGCGCCTACGCCGGCCTCGCGGCCTCGACCGCGCGCGACGATCCCGCCTGGGCCAGGTTCGAGGCCGACATCCGCACGAGATCCTCGCAGATCGGCGCCGAGACGCTGTTCTTCACCCTCGAGCTCAATGAGCTAGAGGACCAGGAGATCGAGGCGGCGCTGAAGGCGCATCCGGCGGCGGCGCGCTGGCGGCCGTGGCTGCGGCGAGTGCGGCTGACGCGGCCCCACGAACTCAGCCATGATCTGGAGCGGATGCTGCTGGACCGGGGTCCGGCGGTCGCCAACTGGGTGCGGCTCTACGACGAGACGCTGGCGACCCTCACCATCCGGGCCGGCCACGAAGGCCTGACCCTGGCGGAGGCGCTCAACCGCCTCTCCGACGCCGACGCCGCCCGGCGAAAGTCCGCCGCCCAGGGTCTCGCCCGCGCCCTGGAGGCGAAGAGCTCGACGCTGGCGCTGGCCTTCAACACCCTGGCGTTCGAGAAACAGGTGGAGGATCGCTGGCGGCGCTATCCGACGCCGGCCGCCAGTCGTCACGTCGCCAACGAGGTCGACGCCGAAGCGGTGGCCGCGCTGGAGGCGGCCGTGGTCGCCAGCTATCCGCGCCTCTCGCATCGCTACTATGCGCTGAAGGCCAAGGTCATGGGCAAGGCGCGGCTCGACCACTGGGACCGCAACGCCCCGCTCTCCGCCGCGCCACCGCGCCGCTATGGCTGGGACCAGGCCAGGACCATGGTGCTGGAAAGCTTCGAGGCGCTGGCGCCCCGCTTCGCGACCACGGCCCAGCGCTTCTTCGACCAGCCCTGGATCGACGCGGCGCCGCGCCCCGGCAAACAGTCGGGCGCCTACTCGCATCCGGTGACGTCGGAGCGCCACCCCTATGTGTTCCTCAACTACATGGGCGAGCGGCGCGACGTGCTGACGCTGGCGCACGAGCTCGGCCACGCGGTGCACCAGAGCCTGGCCGCGCCGCAGGGCACCCTGCTGGCCGACACGCCGCTGACGCTGGCCGAGACCGCCTCGATCTTCGGCGAGGGGTTGGTGTTCGAGCGGCTGCTGGCCGACGCCAAGGGGCTGGAGCGACGCGACCTGCTGGCCGGCAAGATCGAGGACGCGCTCAACACCGTGGTGCGCCAGATCGCCTTCCACCGCTTCGAGACCCGTTTCCACGACGCCCGGGCGAGGGCCGAGCAGTCAGTCGAACAGATCAGCGAGATCTGGCTGGAGGTGATGGGCGAGAGCCTGGGGCCGGCGATCAGGCTCAACGCGGGCTACGAGATCTACTGGTCCTACGTCAGCCACTTCGTCCACGCGCCGTTCTACGTCTACGCCTACGCGTTCGGGAACCTGCTGGTGGAGGCGCTGATGGAGGCGAGGCGCGGCAATCCGGCGGGATTCACCCCGCTCTACGAGGACCTCCTGGCCGCCGGCGGGGCCCGCACCTACGTCGAGGCTCTGGCCCCTTTCGGCCTCGACCCCCGCGATGCGGCGTTCTGGTCCGGCGGCTGCGCGCGGCTGGAGCGTCTGGTGGACGAGTTCGAGGCGCTGGTTTGAGTCCGGTGCAGCGGCCTTGCGCCCCCTCCGTCACGTCGCGCTTCGCGCGCCGCGCCACCTCCCCCGTTCCGCTCCGCTCCACGGGGCAGGAGCAAGGTGTTGCGCTCCTGCCCCGCGCAGCGGGGGAGGGGGACCGACCGGCGAAGCCGGTTGGTGGAGGGGGCGCGGCGGCGCGCACGGCCCATGCCCATTGACCCCGAGCGCGATCGCCTGACGGGCCGTGTCGCGCGTTTCGCCCGTGTCGGGGTCGGCGCGGCGGGGGCGGCGGCGGCGATCGGGGCCAATGCGCTGCGCGGCGGCGGCGACCAGGACGCCCGCAACGCCCGCGCTGTGAAGGAGGCGCTGGGCCGGCTCAAGGGTCCGCTGATGAAGGTCGCGCAGATGGCGACCACCGTGCCCGACCTGCTGCCGCCCGAGTTCGCCGAGGAGCTGGCCAAGCTGCAGGCCAACGCCCCGCCGATGGCCGCCTCGTTTGTCCGCCGGCGGATGGCCGTGGAGCTGGGGTCAGACTGGCAGACCCGGTTCGCCAGCTTCGACCTGCAGCCGGCCGCCGCCGCCTCGCTCGGCCAGGTGCACCGCGCGACCGGCCTCGACGGCCGGGCGCTGGCGGTGAAGCTGCAGTACCCGGACATGCAGAGCGCGGTCGAAACCGACTTGGCGCAGATGCGCACGGTGATGGCGATCGGCCGCCAGCTGTTCGGGTCGGTCGACACCCGTGAGATCGCCGCCGAGATCAGCGAACGCATTCGCGAGGAGCTCGACTACGAACGCGAGGCGAAATCGATGCGGCTCTACGGCGGCTTCTTCGCGTCCCGCGACGATATCGCCGCGCCCGAGCCGGTCGCCGAGCTCTCCACCGGACGGCTGCTGACCATGACCTGGCTCGAGGGCCGCGGGCTGATGGACTTCGAGGCGAGCGACCAGGAGACCCGCAACCGCATCGCCCGGCTGCTGTTCGAGGCCTGGTGGTCGCCGCTGATCCAGATCGGCGTGATCCATGGCGACCCGCACCTCGGCAACTACACCTTCGCGGGCGACGCTGACGAGGCGGCGCGGCTGAACCTGCTCGACTTCGGCTGCATCCGCATCTTCCCGCCCAGCTTCGTCGACGGCGTGCTGCGGCTCTACCGCGCCCTGATCGCCGACGACCACGACGCCCAGGCGGAAGCCTACCGGATCTGGGGCTTCAAGGGGCTTTCGCGCGAGCTGATCGACACGCTGAACATCTGGGCCCGCTTCATCTACGGCCCGCTGCTCGACGACCGCGTCCGCTCGGTGGCCGACGGGGTGAGCCCCGGCGCCTACGGCCGGCGCGAAGCGTTCCAGGTCAAGCAGGCGCTGGACAGGCAGGGCCCGGTCACCATCCCGCGCGAGTTCGTGTTCATGGAGCGCGCCGCGATCGGCCTCGGCGCCGCCTTCCTGCGGCTGGGCGCGGAGATGAACTGGCGCCGGGTGTTCGAGGCGACGCTGGAGGGCTTCACCGAAGACGCGCTCGCCCGGCGGCAAGCGGCGGCGCTGGCGGCGGTGGGGCTGGCCGAGGCCGACGTCGGTCGCAGGTAACGGTCCTGGCGTTCGCGCTAATGTTTCAGGTTGATCGTGACGCCCCCGGCGCCGAGCGTCAGCTGAAGGCCCGATGACGTGGAGGTGGCCCTGATCTCGACCCCCTTGCCGTTGGTCATGTCGAGGCCGCCGGCGCCGGCGCCGGCCGTCGCCGAAGCTTCGCCCGCGGAGTAGGTGCCCTCGATGTCGGAGATGCGGTGCAGGTTCAGCACCGTGCCGTCGACGTCGTAGCTGTTCACGCCGATGGTGCCGACCTTCAGGCCGCTGACCTCGATCGGGTATTTGACTCCATGGTAGGTCACGTAGCCGCTGGCGCCGCCGACCCCGATGACGAAGCCGACCGAACCGCCATGGAAGTGGATCTTGGTCGGCGGTGGCGGCGCCGGGTGGCGAGGCCGGGCGATCGCGGGCGCCGCGAGGGCCGCGGCCAGCACGACGACGGCGGCGGCGCGTAGAACGAGCTTCATGACGACAAACTCCGGTTCGTTGCTGAGTGACGCTGAAAAGCCAGAGGCGGATCGACTGACCCGCTTGTCAAGCTTGCGATGAAGGCCCTGGTGTCAGGCGAAATCTTCCATCTCGTACAGCGGCCGGATCTCGATCTCGCTCGGCCCCGGCATGGGATTGGGGCAGCGCTTCACCCAGGCGACCGCCTCGTCCATGTCCTTGACGTCCCAGAGCCAGAATCCGGCGACGACCTCGCGGGTCTCGGCGAATGGCCCATCGATGACCAGTCGGCTGGCGCCGTCGAACGCAACCCGCTTGCCCTGCGAGGACGGCTTGAGGCCGTCGCCGGCGCGAAGGACGCCGGCTTCGACCAGCAACTCGTTGTAACGGCCCATCGCCTCGAGCATCTCGGGGGTCGGGAGATCTCCCCTTTCGCTGTCCTCGGTCGCCTTTACGAAAACTATCACGCGCATCGCCTGTCGCCCTGTTTGAAACGGCCCCATCGGCCTGACACCGGGACGACGCACCGGGTCTGGGGAAGCCGACATTTCGCGGGCGAAGATTCAGATCGCGCCGCGAGGCGAGCGAGTCAGCCCCGCACCGCCGTGATCTCGACGCCCGCCGCCGCCGCGTCCGGCTGCAGCGCCGAGGGCTTCTCGACCCGGATGCGGGCGCGGGTCACCTTCGGCTCCTCCAGGCAGGCGTCGGCGAGGTGGTGCGCGAAGGTCTCGACCAGGCCGCGATGGCCCTCGGCGGCGACCTTGCGCGCCTTGGCGGCGATGGTCTCGTAATTCACGGTCTCGGACAGCGCGTTCCAGTTGGTGACGGCGACATCCAGCTCGACATCGACCACCAGGGTCTGCGCGCGGCCCTTCTCGTGCCTGTAGACCCCGATCTGCGCCTCGACCGTCAGGCCGCGCACGAACACCTTGGTGATGACGATGCGCGAGGCGCCGGGAATGGCGTCGGGCGTCTGGTCGGCTGTCGGCTCGGGCAGGGGCATCGGGGAGCGCGCCGCCTTCAGGGGTCGATGATGTCGGGCGTCCGCCAGGCGAGGTGCTGGCCGCCGTCGACGGCGATCATCTGGCCCGTCACCGAGGGGGCGTCAATCAGATAGGCCAGCGCCTGGCCGATCTCGTCGGGCGTCGCGCCGTGGCCAAGCAGCACGGCGCCGGTTTCGGCGTCGAACGCCGCCGGCGACTGGTGGATCGAGGGCAGGGTGGGGCCGGGCGCGATGGCGTTGACGCGGATCGCCGGGGCCAGGCCCTGGGCCATCATCTGGGTCGCGCTCCAGAGCGCGGCCTTGCTGACCGCATAGCTGAAGAACTGCGGCGTGGGCCTGAGCACCCGCTGGTCGATGATGTTGACGATCAGGCCCTGCCGGTCCGCGGGCAGCGCCGCCGCGAACGCGTGGCTGAGCAGCACTGGCGCGCGCAGGTTGGCGGCCATCGCCGCGTCCCAGCTGGCCGGCGTGACGCTCTGGATGCGGTCGTCCTCGAACAGCGAGGCGCAGTTGACCAGCAGCGCGAGCGGCCCGGGCGCGGCGCTGATCAGCTCCGTCAGGTGGCCCTCGTCCGCGAGGTCCCCGGCGACCGCCAACGCCTTGCGGCCGAGCGCTTCGACGAGGGAGACGGTCTCCCCGGCGTCCGCGTCGGAATGCCGATGGTGCACGACCACATCGAAGCCCGCCCGCGCCGCGGTCAGCGCCAGCGTCCGCCCGATCCGCCGCGCCGCGCCGGTGACCAGCGCCCAGCCGCGGCCGGTCATCGGCTGAGGCTGGGCATCAGTCGAAGCGGCCGAACTCGAAGCGGTTCAGCGCCAGGATGGCGACGAGAAAAGCGCCGATGACATAGATGGCTTCCATGTCCGGCAAATCCCCCACCAGCGCGCCCGCGTCAAGCCGCGCCGCGCTTCGCCGCGCCCGCGAACCGGCGTAGAGGCATGCCGTCATGCCCTGGCGGCGCCTGCTCCACCCGATCGTCCGGCCGCTCTATCAGGTCCACTCGCGCCTGACCCGCGGCGCGACGCTGGGCGTGCGCGGCCTGGTGCTGAACGACGCCGGCGAGGTGCTGCTGGTCGAGCACACCTACATCCACGGCTGGTTCCTGCCGGGCGGTGGCGTCGAGCGCGGCGAGACCACCGAACACGCCCTGATCCGCGAGCTGCAGGAGGAGGCGGGTGTGCGGGTGCTCGGCCGGCCGCGGCTGGTCACGATCCACGCCAACCACCGCGTCTTCCGCGGCGACCACGTGGTGCTCTACCGCGTCGAAGCCTGGGAGCCGTGCGCAGCCGCGCAGCAGGGCGAGATCCGCCAGGTCGGCTGGTTCGCTCCGGGCGCGCTCCCTCACGACATCAGTCCCGGCACGCGGCGGCGGATCGCCGAGGCGCTGGGCGGGGCCGAGGGCTCGTTGCACTGGTAAGGCTTGCTGGTCGAGGCCCTTGCAGAAACATTGCGGGCGCTTCCGCTGCGTCCCCCTTTCCCTCTGAACCGCGATCACTAATATGCCGGCCCTTGCGAGGCCCCTGTGGATAACTTGGGGTCCGGGTGGTGGGACGAGGCCAAGGAGCACGGCATGCGCGAATACATGAAGTTCTACATCGACGGTAAGTGGGTCGACCCGGTCACGCCCAAGAGCATGGACGTGATCAATCCGGCGACCGAGGCCGTCTGCGGTCACATCTCCGCCGGCTCCGCCGCCGACGTGGACAAGGCCGTCGCCGCGGCGAAGAAGGCGTTCGAGACCTTCTCTCAGACCAGCCGCGAGGAGCGCATCGAACTGCTGCAGCGCGTGCTGGCCGAGTACCAGAAGCGCTTCGGCGACGTCGCCAACGCGATCACCGAGGAAATGGGCGCCCCTGCCAGCCTGGCTCAGCGCGCCCAGGCGCCGATCGGCATGCTGCACATCTCGACCGGCATCGAGGTGCTGAAGAACTTCAAGTTCGAGGAAGACCGCGGCCCGACCCGCCTGGTCAAGGAGCCGATCGGCGTTTGCGGCCTGATCACGCCCTGGAACTGGCCGATCAACCAGATCGCCTGCAAGGTCGTGCCCGCGCTCGCCACCGGCTGCACCATGGTGCTGAAGCCCTCGGAAGAGGCGCCGTTCAGCGCCTACATCTGGACCGAGATCATGGACGCGGCAGGCGTGCCGGCCGGTGTCTACAACATGATCAACGGCACCGGCCCCGAAGTGGGCGCGGCGATCTCGAGCCACCCCGGCATCGACATGGTCTCGTTCACCGGCTCGACCCGCGCCGGCGTCGAGGTGGCCCGCAACGCCGCCGCGACGGTCAAGCGCGTCGCCCAGGAGCTGGGCGGCAAGAGCCCGAACATCATCCTCGAAGACGCCGACATGAAATCCGCCGTCGGCGGCGGCGTGCGCTCGGTGATGAACAACTCCGGCCAGTCCTGCAATGCGCCCACCCGCATGCTTGTGCCGGCCGCGAAGATGGACGAAGCGATCGTCATCGCCAAGGAAGCCGCCGAGTCCACCACGGTCGGCGATCCGAACGGCAACGCCACGATCGGCCCGGTGGTCAACAAGACCCAGTGGGAAAAGATCCAGCGCCTGATCAAGGCCGGCATCGCCGAGGGCGCCACCCTCGTCACCGGCGGCCCGGATCGTCCGGAAGGTCTCGACAAGGGCTTCTACGTGAAGCCGACCGTGTTCGCGAACGTGACCAACGACATGACCATCGCCAAGGAGGAGATCTTTGGCCCGGTGGTCTCGATCATGGGCTACGGCAGCGTCGACGAGGCGGTGAAGATCGGCAACGACACCGAGTACGGCCTCGCGGCCTACATCTCGGGCACCGACCAGAAGAAGATCCACGAGGTGGCGGCCAAGCTGCGTGCGGGCCAGGTGTCGATCAACGGTGGCGGCGGCGACCCGATGGCGCCGTTCGGCGGCTACAAGATGAGCGGCAACGGGCGCGAGTGGGGCGACTACGGCTTCCAGGAGTACCTCGAGACCAAGGCCATGCTCGGCTACACGCCCAAGCAAGCCGCGGAGTAACTTCTCCAGTTCCCCTCCCCCTCGAGGGGAGGGGCAAGGGGCGGGGGGCTTTCGTGGCCGCCCGCCCTTTTTGCGACTGGCCCAAGGCGCCTGCGCCGTGGCTGGCAGACCCCCACCCCCGGCCCCTCCCCTCAGGGGGGAGGGGAGCGAGGCCCAAGATGACCCTCGACCCCCACTTCAAGGCGATGCTCGACGCGCAGGCCGCGGCTGCGCAGGCCACGCCGCCGCTCAGCCAGATTCCGCCGGAGATGGTCCGCGCCGGCTACCGCGCGCAACGCACCAGCCAGAACCTCAACACCTCGCCCGCCTCGGTCGCCGCGCGTGACCTCGAGATTCCCGGGCCGGGCGGCGCGATCCCGGCCAGGCTCTACACGCCCGCCGGCGCGGGCACGCCGTCAGGCCTGCTGGTCTATTTCCACGGCGGCGGCTTTGCGATCGGCGACCTGGAGACCCACGACGGCCACTGTCGGCGCCTTGCCGACTTCTCCGGCCAGCGCGTCATGGCGGTCGACTATCGTCTCGCGCCGGAGCACCCGTTCCCGGCCGGCCATGACGATGCGCTCGCCGCCACGCGCTGGGCGTTCGACCACGCCGCCGAACTGGGCGCGGGTCCGCAGCGGATCGGCGTCGGCGGCGACAGCGCCGGCGGCAACCTCGCCGCCTCGGTCGCGCTCGACCTGCGCGGCGACCCGGCGCGGAGGCTGAAGCTCCAGCTGCTGCTCTATCCGGGCCTCTGGCCGGCGCGGGAGACCGCTTCGCGGCGCGAGCGCGACGGGCCGGTGCTCTCCAAGGCGGCGATGGCCTGGTTCGAGACCTCGCTCGGCTTCGCCGGTCATCCGCAGGCGCATCGCGTGGCGCCAGCCCAGGCCGCCGACCTCTCCGGCCTTCCCGCCGCCTATGTCGTCACCGCCGGGTTCGATCCGCTGGAGGACGAGGGCCGCGACTACGCCAGAGCGCTGGCCGCGGCCGGGGTCCCGGCGGAGGACGTCAACTATCCGGCGCTGGTCCACGACTTCTTCATCATGGCCGACGTCTCGCCCGCCGTGGTCGAGGCGGCGAAGGAAGCCGGCGCGGCGGTCAGGGCGGCGCTGGGCTAGCTGGGCGCTTCGAGCCGCGTCCGCTGCGCCCAGGCGATCAGCCAGCCACCGCCCAGCACGCTCGCGACCGAGGCGATCAGGATCGCCGTCCGCACAGCCGCTGGCGCGTCCCCGGCCATGCCCGCCACGTAAAGGCTGACCGTCCCGCCGGCCCCGCAGAGCATCGCCACGCCCAGCATCTCCAGCCATTTCGCGCCGGTCGGACGGCGCGCGATCTTCAGCCCGATCGCCGCGGCGCAGGCGATGAAGACGCCGAGCGGCTTGCCCACGAGCAGCGCCAGCATCACCCCCAGCGGCGCGGCCCGGCCCAGGTCCGCCAGCCGCAGGTCGCGGTAGGCGACGCCGACGACCGTGAAGACGAAGACCGGCCGGGCGGCGAAGGCCACGTAGCCGTGCAGGCTCTCCATGAAATAGCGCAGCATGCTGTCCTGGCCGGGCCGGCGCGTGCCGATCGGCACGGTGAAGGCGCAGGCGATCCCGGCCAGCGCGGTGTCCAGACCCGCCTTCAGCACGAAGCCCCAGACCAGGGCGAACCCCGCCGCGTAAAACAGGAATGGCGCGCGCCGCCAGCGGGCCAACAGCGTCAGCAGGACCAGCACGGACGCGGCCCCGATCAACATGCCGCCCCGCAGCGTACTGTCCTCCAGGATCGCGGTCATGACGGTGGCGGCCAGGTTGCCGACGATCGCGACGCTCATCAGCAGCACCCGCAGCGAATGGGCCAGGCGCGGACCAGCCAGGCTGAACGCCGTCAGCGCCGCGGCGCCGTCGGTGGCGCAGCCGATCGCCCAGCCGGAGGGATCGTCGCGGTTCAACGCCACGTAGATCGCCGCGGGAAGGATGAGGGCGCCGATCGCCGCCACCGCCGGCAGGGCGAGGCGCCGGGGGTTGGAGAGCTCGCCGCGCAGCAGCTCGAATTTCAGCTCCATGCCGAGCACGAAGAAGAACACCGGCATCAGCAGCACGCGCACCCAGCCGGCGAGGCTCAGGGTTTCGGTGAAGTCGCCGATCCGCGCCGGGACCGGCGCCGTCAGCAGACTGAAGTACTCGCCGCCGAGCCGCGAGTTGGCCACGCCCACCGCCGCCACGGCGGCCGCCGCCAGCACGAGGCCCGAGCCGGATTCGGTCTTCAGATAGTCCAGCGTCAGGCGGCGCATGGGTTCCGGGTTAACACGGGGGGCATGACAAGCGGAATGCGCCCTTGCGGCGGCGCCCGCGCCGTCGCATCTGGCCGCCATGCCCGTCTCTCCGGCCTACCAGCCCGATCCACAGTTCGCCAGGCTTGGCGCAGAGTTCGCCGACCCGGTGAAGGCGGCCGATTTCCCGGCGACGATCCTGCGCTTCCGCAACGACCGCGCGGCGGCCACGGTCGGTCTGGACACCCTGACCGACGCCGAATGGATCGCCCACTTCGGCCGGTTCGAGCCGTTGCCGAGCAACCTGCCGGCGCCGCTGGCGCTGCGCTACCACGGCCACCAGTTCCGCTCGTACAACCCGGAGATCGGCGACGGCCGCGGATTCCTGTTCGCCCAGCAGCGCGAGGCCGGGAGCGGCCGGCTGCTCGACCTCGGCACCAAGGGCTCGGGCCAGACCCCCTATTCGCGCTTCGGCGACGGGCGGCTGACGCTGAAGGGCGGGGTGCGCGAGGTGCTGGCGACGGCGATGCTGGAGGCGCTGGGCGTGCCGACCTCGCGCAGCTTCTCGCTGATCGAGACCGGCGAGGAATTGCAGCGCAACGACGAGCCCAGCCCCACCCGCTCGGCGGTGCTGACCCGCCTGCAACACAGCCACATCCGCTTCGGCACGTTCCAGCGCCACGCCTATTTCGACCGCGCCGACCTGATCGGCGAGCTGGTCGACTACTCGGTGGCGACCTACTACCCCGGTCTCGGCAACGCCGCAGACAAGCCGCTGGCGCTGTTCCAGGCCGTGCTGGCCCGCTCGGCCGAATTGGTCGGCCGCTGGATGGCGGCCGGCTTCGTGCACGGCGTGCTCAACACCGACAACATGAACCTCACCGGCGAGAGCTTCGACTACGGCCCCTACCGTTTCCTGCCGCGCAACGATCCGAACTTCACGGCCGCCTATTTCGACGAGACCGGCCTCTATGCGTTCGGTCGTCAGCCGGAGGCGATGTTCTGGAACCTGCGCCAGCTTGCCGGGTCGTTGACCCTGGTCACCGCAGCCGACCCGCTGGTCGAGGCGATCAACGGCTTCTCGGCCGCCTACCGCGCCGCGCTCGCCGCCAGCATGCTGCGGCGGCTGGGGCTGGTCTCCCGCGGGGCGGACGAGGACATCGATCTCGTCAACGCGGCGTTCAAGGCGCTGGCCGAAGGCGGCGAGGCCCTGCGCTGGGAGCCGTTCTTCTTCGACTGGTTCGGTGGCCTGGCGTCGGAGCGGCGCGCCTTGGCCGGGCCGAGAGCTTCGCTCTACGGCGGTGAAGCGTTCAACACTTTCCGCGCTGCGCTCGCGCCCTACGAGATGGACCGCCCCGAGCGACTCGTCTCGCCCTACTTCGCCACACCGCAGCCGCAGGAACTGCTCTACGACGAGATCGAGTCGATCTGGGCCGCCATCGCCGAGCGCGACGACTGGGCGCCGCTCACCGACAAGCTGGTCCGGATCGAGGAAGCGCGGCTGGGCTGGGGCCTGAGCTAGACCCGCCTGCGAGATTTGATCGACGGGGCCGCCGCCGAGGGTTGACGATTTGGCTGCGGCGCGGGAGAGGCCGTGCCCCTTCGGTCTGGAGTTCTCCCATGCGTCCGCTGTTGTCCGCCTCGATGTTCGGTCTTGTCCTGCTCGCCGCCGGTTCGGCGGCCGCCGCGACGATCGAGGTGAGGGACGCCTGGATCCGCACGCCGCCGCCCGGCGCGCCGACCGCGGCCGGCTACGCGACGATCGTCAACCACGGCATCAGCTCCGATCACCTCACCGGCGCCCATACGTCCGCCGCGGCCAGCGCCGACCTGCACCAGATGTCGATGGCGGGCGGGGTCATGCGCATGCGGCCGCTGCCGGGCGGGCTGGCGATCGGGTCGTCGGCCACGGTCAAGCTCAGCCCCAGCGGCGATCACCTGATGCTGACCGGCCTGAAGGCGCCGCTGAAGCCCGGCGCGCACGTGCGGATCACCCTGCAGTTCCAGCGCGCCGGCGCGGTCGCGGCCGACTTCGTGGTGCGGGATGCAGCGCCGGGCGGGATGCATATGTGACCGTGGCCTTGCGCCCCCTCCGTCAGCCCGCTTCGCGGTCTGCCACCTCCCCCGCGCCGCTGCGCTTCGCGGTGGAGGAGAAGAAGAGCGCTGCCTTGCTCCTCCACCGCAAAGCGAAGCGGCGCGGGGGAGGTGGCGCGGCGCGCGAAGCGCGTCGTGACGGAGGGGGCGCAGGGCCGCCGCAAAACGTCAGTTCGCCGGCACGACGCTCGACATCACCGGGCCGATTTCGTCGTGCAGCGCCAGGTCGGCGATCACGTCCTGGTCGGTGGCGTCGCGGTTGACGATGGCGAGCTTCGCCCCATTCTGCTTCGCCAGCGGCGGGAAGCCGGCGGCGGGATAGACCACCAGCGACGAGCCCAGCACCAGGAACAGGTCGCAGGCCAGCGTTTCGGCCTCGGCGCGGGCCATCGGCTCCTCCGGCATCGACTGGCCGAACGAGATGGTCGCGGTCTTGACGATGCCGCCGCACGACCGGCACGCGGGCAGGTCGCCGGTGGCCTGGTAGAGCGCCTTCAGGTCGGCCAGCTCGTGGCGCAGGTGGCACTCCAGGCAGGTGGCGTAGCTGGCGTTGCCGTGCAGCTCGATCACCTGCTCGGCCGGCACGCCGGCGTTCTGGTGCAGGTTGTCGACGTTCTGGGTGATCACCGCGCGGGCCTTGCCGGAGGCGACCAGCCGGGCGACGCCATAGTGCCCGGCGTTCGGCTCGCGGCCGGTCCAGCCGGCGCGTCCGGCGAAGGCGCGGTCCCACGCCTCGCGCCGCTTCTCCTCGCTGCGGACGAAATCCTGGAAGTAGATCGGGCTCATCTTGCTCCAGACCCCGCCGGGGCTGCGGAAGTCGGGGATGCCGGACTCGGTGGAGATCCCGGCGCCGGTGAAGATCGCCACGCGCCGGGCGCGCTCGATCATGTCCCTCAATCGCTCGCGCGACATTGCGCTTCTCCAGTGAGTTGCTATTTTAAACTCAATTGGGGCCGTCAGCAGGAGACCACCACTATGACGCCTCGCAACGCCAGTGTCGCGATCATCGGGGCCGGCGACTTCATCGGTTCGGCGATCGCCGAACGGTTCGCCGCCGAAGGCTACCTGATCTACGCCGGCCGACGCACCGCCGATAAGCTGGAGACGCTGAAGGCGAAGATCGAAGCCGCCGGCGGCCGCTGCCAGGCCCGCGGGCTCGACGCCCGGGTCGAAGACGACATCACCGCCTTTATCGAGGAGGCCGACGCGGCGGCGCCGCTGGAGGTCTGCATCTTCAACCCCGGCGCCAACGTCAACTATCCGCTGCTGGAGACCACCGAGCGGGTGTTCCGCAAGGTCTGGGAGCTGGCCTGTTACGGCGGCTTTCTCACCGGTCGCGAGGCGGCGCGCAGGATGTTGCCGCGGGGCTCGGGCTCGATCTTCTTCACCGGCGCGACCGCGTCCTTGCGCGGCGGCGTCGGCTACGCGGCGTTCGCCAGCGCCAAGTTCGGCCTGCGCGCGGTGGCGCAGTCGATGGCGCGCGAGCTGGGACCGCAGGGCATCCACGTCGCTCACCTGATCATCGACGCCGGGGTCGATACCGCCTTCGTCCGCGACCGCATCAAGGCGCGCGGCGGCGAGGCGGCGCTGGATAACCTCAAGCCGGACCAGCTGATGAACCCGGCGTCGGTCGGCGAGGCCTACTGGATGCTGCACAGCCAGCACCGCGACGCCTGGACCCACGAGCTCGATCTGCGCCCCTACGGCGAGAGGTGGTGAAATGACGGACGTCACCTTCTACTTCGACTTCGGCAGCCCGAACGCGTACCTGGCGCACAGGGTGATCCCCGAGATCGAGCGACGGACCGGCGCGAAGTTCGTCTACGTGCCGGCGCTGCTGGGCGGCATCTTCAAGGCCACCGGCAACCAATCGCCGGCCCAGGCCTTCGCCGGCATCCCCTCCAAGCTTGCCTACGAGGCCAAGGAGACCCGCCGCTTCGTCGCGCGGCACGGCATCACCGACTACGCGATGAACCCGCACTTCCCGGTCAACACCCTGCAGATCATGCGGGGCGCGGTCGCCGCCCAGCAACTCGGCGTGTTCGAAGCCTATGTCGATGCGGTGTTCCGGGCGATGTGGGTCAAGGGGCTGAAGATGGACGACCCGGCGGTGATCAAGGCCGCTTTTGAGGCCGCCGGCCTCCCGGCAGATCGGCTGATCGAACTGATGGGCGATCCTGGCGTGAAGGCGAAGCTGATCGAGAACACCGAGGCTGCGGTGGGCCACGGCGTGTTCGGCTCGCCCAGCTTCCTGGTTGGCGACGACCTCTTCTTCGGCAAGGACCGCCTGCGCGATGTCGAGGAGGAGCTCTCGGCGCGGCAGAGCTCCTAGCCCTCCCTCCCCTTCATGGGGAGGGACAGCTCGCGAAGCGAGCAGGGTGGGGGAGTCCGACACTGCGCAGGCGCCAGGGACGCTTCAGACATCCCCACCCGTCTGTCGCTTCGCTCCATCCACCCTCCCCATGAAGGGGAGGGAAGAGCCGCTTGCGCCAGCGGGCTGATCGGCGCATCCGTTCGCCGCATTTTCAACGGGAGGAACGGCATTATGGCCGCAGTCAACAAGAACGGCGCACTGGCCGGTAAGGTCGCCATCGTTACCGGCGCCAGCCGCGGCATCGGCGAAGCGATCGCGGCGCGGTTCGCGCAGGAGGGGGCCAAGGTGGTCGCCTCGGCGCGCACGGCCGAGGAGGGCGAGAGCAAGCTTTCCGGCACGCTCACCGACACGATCAACCGCATCACCCGGGCCGGCGGCGAGGCGCGCTTCGTCAAGGCCGATCTGGCGGTGAAGGAAGACCGCGAGCGGCTGGTCGAGACCGCCGTCGCCACCTACGGCCCAGTCGACATCCTGGTGAACAACGCCGCCATCACCTACTTCATCCCGGTCGTCGACTTCCCCGAGAAGCGCTTCAAGCTGATGATGGAGGTGCAGGTCTATGCGCCGTTCCATCTCTCGCAGCTGGTGCTGCCGTCGATGAAGGAGCGCCACACCGGCTGGATCGTGAACATCTCGTCCGGCGCCGGCATCCACCCCAAGCCGCCCTATGACGCCGCCAGGACGGGACGCGGCGGCACGGTCTACGGCATGTGCAAGGCGGCTCTGGAGCGGTTCACCACCGGCCTGGCCTCGGAAGTCGCCGCCGACGGCGTCTGCGTGAACGTGGTCTCCCCCGGCTTGGTCGAGACGCCCGGCACCCTGGTCCACAACCTGGTCAACGACGCGACCCGCAGCCGGGTGCAGCCGATCGAGTACATCGCCGAGGCGGTGTTCCAGCTCACCCAGGGCACGCCCGCCAACCGCACCGGCCGGATCGACTACGCCGAGCCGTTCCTGAAGGAACTGGCGATCCAGCCTGCGGCGCTGATCTGACCCTGGTTCGCCCTTGGAGCACGGAGGGCGACGTAGCAAGGAGAACGTTGATGTCGGTCGGCAAGATCTGCGTTGCGGTGATTGGCGCCCTGGCGATCTGCGGCTGTTCGCAAAAGCCGACGGCAGGGGGCGGACCGCCGTCCGCCCCTCAGACGGCTCCGGGCGTGAGTTCGACCGCCACCACAATCCCCATTCCGGCCAACCAGGACGTGTCGACCAAGGTCACGCTACCGCCCGGCACGCACAAGGTCGGTCTGATGAATGCGGCCGCGGCCTTCTCCTGCAAGAGCCTCCAGATCACGACGCAGAGTGGCGGCGTGTCGAACAACTTCACCGACTCCGAGGTGCCGGCCAAGCTGAACATGACGGACGGCGCCGCGCCGGGCGACAGCTATGTCAGCGTCAGCATCAACTGCCACGGCGGCGTAGCGGATACGCAGTTGGTGATCACCCCCGCGCCCTGAGCGTTCGGCGCTAAGCCAGCTTCGCCTTCACCGCGTCGGCCACGGCCTGCGCGGTGATGCCGAATTCCTGGTAAAGCCGCTCGGATGGGGCCGAGGCGCCGAAGCCGGTCATGCCGACGAAGAGGCCGTCCTCGCCGATGAACTTCTCCCAGCCCATCCGCACCGCCGCCTCGACCGCGATGCGCACCGGCGCCTTGCCGATCACGGCGGCGCGGTAGGCGGCGTCCTGGCGGTCGAACAGCTCCCAGCAAGGGGTCGAGACCACCCGCGCGGCGATCCCGTCGACTTTCAGCAGCTCCCGCGCCGCCATCGCGATCGCGACCTCGGTCCCGGAAGCGAAGATGGTCGCCTTCGCCGGGCCGCCCTCGGCGGGCGCCAGTTCGTAGGCGCCTTTCAGGCTGAGGTCGCCGCCGGAGGTCCGCACGGCCGCCGTCTTCTGCCGCGAGAGCGCCAGCAGCGACGGCGTGTTCTTCTCCACTAGCGCCGCCTTCCAGCATTCGGCGGTCTCGACCGCGTCGGCGGGGCGGAACACCAGCAGGTGCGGCATCGCCCGCAGGGCGGCCAGGTGCTCCACCGGCTGGTGGGTCGGACCGTCCTCGCCGAGACCGATCGAGTCGTGGGTCATCACGTGAATCACCCGCGTCCCCATCAGCGCGCCCAGCCGGATCGCGGCGCGGCTGTAGTCGGCGAAAGTCAGGAAGGTGCCGGAGTAGGGGATCAGGCCGCCGTGCAGCGCCATGCCGTTCATCGCCGCGGCCATCTCGTGCTCGCGGACGCCATAGTGCACATAGCGGCGGGCGTAGTCGGGCGCGTCGAACGCCGTCATGCCCTTGACGATGGTGTTGTTGGAGCCGGTCAGGTCGGCCGAGCCGCCGATCATCTCCGGAATCGCCGGGATCAACGCCTCCAGCGCCGCGCCGGAGTGGACCCGGGTCGCCGCCGCCGGCTTCTCCGCCGCGCACCTCGCGATGTGCTCGTCCAGCGCCTTGAACGCGTCCGCCGGCAGCTCGCCCGCCATCGCCCGCTCGAACGCGGCGCGATGCTCGTCGTGCCGCAGCCGACCTTCCCAGCGCTTGCGGGCGCCGCGGCTGCGCTGACCGGCCTTCTTCCAGGCCTTGGCGACGTCGGCGGGGATCTCGAACGGCGGCGAGGGCCAGTTCATCGCCACCCGCGCCGCGGCGATCTCCTTGTCGAACATCGCGTAGCCGTGACCGTGCTCGTCGCCCTCCATCGGCCCGGCGCCCTTGAGGATGATGGTTTTGCAGTCCAGGAACACCGGCCGGTCCTGGCGCTTGGCCCAGCGCATGGCGCGGACGAGCTGGCCATAGTCGTGGCCGTCGACCCGCTTGGTCGCCCAGCCGGCGGCCTTGAACCGGGCCATCTGGTCGCCGGTCTCGGCCAGGGTGGCGCGGCCGTCGATGGTGGTGTCGTTGTCGTCGAACAGCACGATCAGCTTGTTCAGCTTCAGCCGGCCCGCCAGGTGCGCGGCCTCGTGGCTGACGCCCTCCATCAGGCAGCCGTCGCCGGCGATCACCCAGGTGTGGTGATCTACCAGTTTGTCGCCGTAGCGGGCGGCAAGACTGCGCTCGGCCATCGCCATGCCGACCGCGGTGGCGAGGCCCTGGCCCAGCGGCCCGGTGGTGGTCTCGACCCCCGGCGTGTGGCCGTATTCCGGGTGGCCGGGCGTCAGCGAGCCCCACTGCCGGAAGTTCTCGATCTGCTGCATCGTCATGGCTTCGAAGCCGGTCAGGTGCAGCAGGGCGTAGAGCAGCATCGAGCCGTGACCGGCCGAGAGCACGAACCTATCGCGGTCGGGCCAATTCGGCTGGCTGGCGTCGTACTTCAGGAACCGGGTCCAGAGCACCGTCGCCACGTCGGCCATGCCCAGCGGCATGCCCTGGTGGCCGGATTTCGCGCGGTGCACCGCGTCCATCGAAAGGGCGCGGATGGCGTTCGCCATGGTGAGGGGTTGGACGGCCATGATTCTCGCGCTGGACTGGGGCGGCGCTGGCCTCGCACGCGGCCGAAAGCCACGTCAAGCAAGCCGCTTTAAGGATCGTCGCGACGCGTTCTATAGAAGCGGCATGATTTGCGAAGCGGCCATTTCATGACCCAGCACGCGGGCGCGGACGGCGCCGTCGAACTGGCGGCGCGCCGGCTGGAGCGGGCGGCGGCGCTGCTGGAGCAACGCATCGCCCAGAAACTCGCCACGGCCAGCGCCGGCGCGGAGACCGCCTCCGACGAGGACAGGGCCCGGCTCGCCGCCGCGCTCGACGAGGCCAGGGCGCGCGAGCGCGAACTCGAGGAAGCCGGGACGGCGGCTTCGGAAGCCCTGGCCCGGGCGATCGCCGAAATCCGCGTCACCCTCGGCGAAACACGGGGGGCATAGGGAATGGCGCAGGTCACGATCGTGGTGAACGGCCACGACTATGTCGTCGGCTGCGAGGACGGACAGGAGCCTCGCCTGGTCGAGTTGGCGGCCTCGGTCGACGCCCAGGTTCGCCAGGTGGCGCTCGACGTTGGGCCGCTTGGCGAGACCCGGCTGATGCTGATGGGCGCGCTGGTGATGGCCGACGACATCGCCGTGCTGCGCGGCGAGATCGAGACGATGAAGTCGCAGCTCGCCGAGGCGCAGGTCGAACGCGGCCGGGCCGAACTTGCCGCCGTCGCCGCCCTCGACGCCGCCGCGCAGCGGATCGAGCGCCTGATCGCCGATTGATCCCGACCCCGGGCGGGGAGGAGGTTGACCCCGGCCCGCGACCCCCTACGTTGGGTCCCGGCGGGTCTGCTGCGGCTCGCGTCGGAGGCAACCAATCCCGGGGACCTTAATTCACCTCATCGGGAGCTGTCCCTGACCAGGCTCGTGGGCTTGGTCACACGGCGCCCACCTGGAAATCCAGGTCCGAGGGGATTGAAACGCCCTCCACGGTCCTTCGCGGCGCCGCCACCCTGTTCCGCTCATGCCGGCGAAAGCCGGGGCCCAGGCATGACTTAAATGCAGGGCGCGCGGTCTTGGCATGCTTCCTTTCAACCACTTCCTGCCTGGGTCCCGGCGTTCGCCGGGATGAGCGGGTGTCGGGAGGTCGCGGAGGCGCTATACTCCGCTGGACAAAGGAAAATTCGTTTCGCATGCGTCTGGCGTTTTTCGGGGATGTGGTCGGCCGGTCGGGTCGCGACGGCCTGGCCGAGCACCTGCCGGGGCTGCGCCGCACGCTTGGGCTGGAGTTCGTGGTGGTCAACGCCGAGAACGCCGCCGCCGGATTCGGCATCACGGAGAACACCGCCAAGGATCTGTTCAACGCCGGCGCCGACGCGCTGACGCTCGGCAACCACTCCTGGGACCAGAAGGAGGCGCTGACATATATCGTGCGCGAGCCGCGGCTGATCCGGCCACTGAACTACCCCGCATTCGCCCAGGCGCCGGGCCGCGGCGCGCAGCTGTTCACCACCGACAGGGGCCGCAGCATCCTGGTGATCAACCTGCTGGGCCGCGTCTATATGGACGCCCTCGACGATCCGTTCGCCGCCGTCGACCGCGAGCTGGAGGCCTGCCCGCTCGGCGCGGCGGCCGATGCGATCATCGTCGACATGCACGCCGAGGTCAGCTCGGAGAAGATGGCCATGGGCCACTTCTGCGACGCCCGCGCCAGCTTGGTGGTCGGCACCCACACCCACGTGCCGACCGCGGACGGCAGATCCTGCCCGGCGGCACCGCCTACCAGACCGACGCCGGCGCCTGCGCCGACTACGACAGCGTCATCGGCAACCAGAAGGAGGAGCCGATGCGCCGCTTCACCACCCGCATCTCCCAGGGCCGGTTCAAGCCGGCGGAGGGGCCCGCGACCGTCTGCGGCGTCTATCTGGAGACCGACGACGCCACCGGCCTGGCGCGACGGATCGAGCCGATCCGCGTCGGGGGCCGGCTGTCGCAGACCGTGCCGCAAGTGGCGGCGGTCGTCGCCTCTCGCTGACGAGGCGGCGGCGGCACACTTCCCCTCCCCCTTGCGGGGAGGGGCCAGGGGTGGGGGTGCAAGCTGACGGCTGGCCGAGAGGACGGCGAGACGCCAAAGCGGCAGACACCGAGGTGACACCCCCATCCCCGACCCTTCCCCGCAAGGGGGAAGGGAGGTGGCGACTGATCCCGAGAGACATGCGAGTTGCCGGCAGCGCTTTCGCGGGGAAGAGCGGAACGTGGGCCAGTCTAGCGCCGCTCCAGCACGCGCAGGCGCTTCACCACCAGGTCGTCGATCTCGACCCGCCCGAGCTTGGCGTAGCGCACGTTCAGCCGCCCGATCGCCAGCGCTCCGATCGCCACCGCGCCCAGCGCCAGCGCCCCCATCGCCAGCGCCCCGACGATGCCGCTGCCGGTCGCCGAGGCGCTCTGCGCCACCGCGCCGTGGGCGGTGGTCAGCGGCCGATGCGTCGGCTGCCAGTGGACGATCTCCTCGGGCAGGGTCTCCGGTTCGTCCAGATCGACGTCTTCGCTCATCGCGTGTCTCCCAAGGCTCCTGAGCGGAAACGGCTCAGCTTGGCGCCGGGTTCCGGCGAGTGACGCCAGCTTAAGGCCACGCTACATGGCGGCGAAATGATCTATCTCATTCGCCACGGCCAGACCGAGATGAACAGCGTCGGCCGGTTCCAGGGCCGCCTCGACTCGCCGTTGACGCCGCTGGGCGAAATGCAGGCGCGGCGAGTCGGCTCGCGGCTGGCGGCGCTGGCGGCCGAGCGCGGCGGCGATTGGGCGATCGAAGCCAGCCCGCTCGGGCGCACCCGGCGCACGGCGGAGCTGATCTCCGAGCGCCTCGGCCTTCCGGTGCGCCGCCACGACGATCGCTTGACCGAGGTCGACTTCGGCTCGTGGGAGGGTCTGACGCGCGACGAGATCGTGGCGTTGCGACCCGACCTCTTCGAGACGCGGGCGTTCTTCCTGCTGAATCCGGACGGCGAGAGCTTCGCCGCGCTCAGCGCGAGGGTCCGGTCCTGGATGGAGGAAGCCGACGCCGCGCCCGAGAACCGTATCGCCGTCACCCACGCCGGCGCCGGACGGATGATGCGCGGGCTCTATCTCGGGCTCGATCAGCGCGACATGCGCGCGCTCGATACGCCGCAGGACGTGGTGTTCCGTTTCGCCGGCGGCCAGATCGAGCGCATCCCATGCCCGCAGCTTCCGTCCGAAGTCGCGGCGGGATAGAAGCGCGCGGCATGGCCGGACATTCCAAGTTCAAGAACATCCAGTTCCGCAAGGACCGCCAGGACAAGATCCGTTCCAAGGCGTTCTCCAAGCTGTCGCGCGACATCACCATCGCCGCCAAGCACGGCGCGCCGGATCCGGCCGCCAACTCGCGGCTGCGGCTCGCCATCGCCAACGCCAAGGCCGAGTCGATGCCCAAGGACAACATCGACCGGGCGATCAAGAAGGCGCTCGGCGGCGAGGCCGACACGATGGAGGAGATCCGCTACGAGGGCTTCGCCCCCGGCGGCGTCGGCCTGATCGTCGAGGTGCTGACCGACAACCGCAACCGCGCGGCGGCCAACGTGCGCTCGATCTTCACCAAGGCCGGCGGCAACCTCGGCGAAACCGGCGCGGTCTCGTTCATGTTCGACCGCCTGGGCGAGATCGCCTATCCGCGCTCGGCCGGCTCCGACGACGCGGTGATGGAGGCGGCGATCGAGGCCGGCGCGCAGGACGTCGAGAGCGACGAAGAGGGCCACGTCATCTACGCGGCGTTCGAGGACATGGGCGCGGTGGTCGAGGCGCTGGAGGCCGCGCTCGGCCCGGCCAAGTCGACCGCGGTGGTCTGGAAACCGAAGAGCGAGGTGCCGGTCTCGGGCGCGGACGCCGCCAGCCTGATGAAGCTGATCGACAACCTCGACGACGACGACGACGTGCAGAACGTCTTCGGCAACTACGCGATCGACGAGGCGGAGCTGGAGCGGTTGGCTGGGTGAGGGCTGCGCCTTACACGCTCTCCCCCGCGAAAGCGGGGGCCCAGGCCTTTTGCAACCCACATCGCCGACGACAAAACACCTGGGTCCCCGCTTTCGCGGGGAAGAGCGAAAAGGGGCGCTACGGCTTCGGAGGCTGCGTGCTGTCGCGGCCCGAGCGGAGCAGCGCGATGCCGCCCCAGATCATCAGGCCGCCGAATATGGTCGGCACGCCGCCGAGGATCAGGGCGACCGGGATCATGCCGCCGCCGCCATAGTCCTGCGGTCCATTGCCAGCCGGCGTGGCGACGCTGACGCCGATCACCACCAGCGTGCAGAGCCCGCAGAGTGTGGCGAGCAAGGCGCCGCCCGCGATCAGCAGTACGCCGAAGAATTGGCCAGCGCCCATGTCAGCCTCTCGCCCGCTCGAGCGCTGCGTTCCCGGCAGCGCCCGGCCGATAGAAGGTGTTGAAGGTGTCGAACGGGATGATCTGGCCGTCCGGTTGCACGAAGTGGACGCAGGAGCGCTTCACCGCGCCCAGGTCGAAGTTGTAGCGGTCGAGGAACTGCGAGATCACCACGCGGAAGGTGTGCTCGTAGGCGACCTGATCCGGGACCGCGACCTCCGGCAGGCAGCACAGCAGGCTGGCGAGCTTCTCCGAGGTGTCGCCCTGCGCGGTCGACAGCGACAGCAGGTCGAACACCCGCCGCTGCAGCTCCGGATAGGCCTCGAACGCCACCGTGTTCGGCGTAGCGCTGACCAGGATCTCGCGCGGGATCAGCGACGTCACCGGCGTCACCTCGGCGCCGTTCCTAAGGCCATAGCCGATGCAGATCTGGTCCGGATTGCAGGGCAGAGGGATCATGTCGGCCAGCGCAAAGACGCCGGCCTCGGCGACGCGGCGGCGGATCTCGGTCAGCACGATGCGGTGGGCCTTGGGGTCGAAGCCGCCGTTGCGGCCAGCGTCCTGCACCGGCTGGAAGGTGACGCCGCGCACGCAGCGCCAGCCCAGCGCGAAGCGGACGATGTCAGGGATGTCGGCGTCGTTGACGCCCTTCTTCACGGTCGCGACCAGGGTGGTCGAAACTTGGGCGCGCTCCAGCGCTTCCAGCGCCTCGACACGCACCTTCGAAAGGTCCGCCCCGCGCAGGTCCAGCAGCGCCTCGCGGCGCAACGAGTCGAACTGGAGGTAGACCTCGAGGCCCGGCATGAACTCGGCCAGCCGCTCGGCGAAGCCGGGTTCGCGGGCGATGCGCAGGCCGTTGGTGTTGATCATCAGGTGCCGGATCGGCCGCGCCTTGGCCGCCGCCAGGATCTCGAAGAACTGCGGATGGATCGTCGGCTCGCCGCCGGAGAGCTGCACCAGGTCCGGCTCGCCCTCGGAGGCCACCACCGCGTCCAGCATCGCCTCGATCTCGGCCAGCGACCGATGCCCGCCGCGTCCCACCGCGGAACCCGCGAAACAGACCGGGCAGGTGAGGTTGCAGGCGTCGTTGATCTCGAGGATCGCCAGGCACGAGTGCTGTTCGTGGTCGGGGCAGAGGCCGCAGTCGTACGGGCAGCCGTGCTCGGTGCGGCTCTGCAGGTTCAGCGGCCGGTCGCCGGGCTTCAGCCAGTCGCGCTGCGATTTCCAGTAGCCGACGTCGTCGGCGATCAGCGTCTTCTGCACCCCATGCTCGCGGCAGCGCTTCTGGAACCGGACCTTGCCGTTCTCGGCGAGGATCTTGGCCGGGACCAGCTCGAGGCAGGTCTCACATAGGCTGGTGGTCTGGCCGAGGAACAGGTAGGGCGCGACCTTGCGGATCGTCGGCGTCTCGCCCGGCTCGCTCGTCGGCGAGGTCTCGGAGGTAGTAGCCGACGCCATAGACCACCAGCCCCGCGCACAAGAGATGGAAGACGTTAAACGGGCCGGCCAGGGTTGGGTAGGGCTTGAGGAACTCCCAGCCGAACCGCTGCGCGCCGTACCAGACGCAGAGCGCGTAGAAGCCGCGCCGCATCGCCCACGGCGCGCGCCGGGCCAGTCCGGCGAGGTAGAGCGCCAGGAAGACCGCCATCGAGAGGCTCTCGTAGATCTGCACCGGATGGCGCGAGACGCCGTCGCCCAGGTCGACGCCCCACGGCAGGCTGGTTGGGACGCCGTAGGTGCGGTCCGGCAGGCCGGCGAAGAAGCAACCCCAGCGTCCGACGACGGCGCCGGTCGCGAACGCGCCGACGAAGATCCCTCCGGTCGACCCGCGGACGCCGCGCGCCGCCTTGTAAAGTTCCACCGCGACGATCGCGCCGACCAGGGCGCCGACGATGCTGTGCGACAGCGCCGGCGAGGCCTGCCGCAGCGTGTTCAGCGAACCGGTCGCCCAGGCCCCCAACGCCGCGCCGGTGACCAGGGCGGCGAAGTAGCCCGGCCCGGTCCTGGCGGCGACGCGGACCAGCTGTTCCGAGAGCCGCCAGCGGTAGAGCGCGTAGCCCACCGCGGCGCCCGACGACCAGGCCGCCAGGTCGAACGCGGTGTGGGCCCAGGACGCGGTCGGAACATGGATCATCTGTCATCTCGTCGGTAATCGCCCGTTAACCACAAGAGAAGCTTCTCGAAGCGCCCCAGCCGCGCGATGTTCCGGAACACATGACGAACGCGATTCGCATCCTGGGCCTCGATCCGGGCCTTCGCCGCACCGGTTGGGGCGTGATCCGGGTCGAGGGCGCACGGCTGAGCCACATCGCCCACGGGGTGATCGCGGCGGACGACAAGGCGGCGCTGTCCGACCGCCTGCTGGAGATCAATCGCGCGGTCGCCGAAGTGGTCGCCGCCTGGTTGCCGGACGAGGCGGCGATCGAGGAGACCTTCGTCACCGCCAACGGGTCCTCGACGCTGAAGCTCGGCCATGCGCGCGCCGCGGCGATGCTCGCGCCGGCCGCGGCAGGGCTGGCGGTCGCCGAGTACGCCGCCACCGTGATCAAGAAGGGCCTGGTCGGGACCGGCGGCGCCGACAAGAAGCAGGTCGCCTTCATGGTCGCGCGCCTGTTGCCGACCTCCGGGTCGCCGGTCGCCGACGCGGCCGATGCGCTGGCGGTCGCCATCTGCCACGCCCACGCCCGGCGGGTGCGCAATCTCGGGGCCGCGGCGTGATCGGGCGGCTGCGCGGCCTGGTGGCCGAGATCGGCGAGGAGGACGCGCTGATCGACGTCGGCGGCGTCGGCTACCTGGTGCGCTGCGGGTCGCGGACGCTGGGGCGTCTGCCGCAGTTGGGCGACGAAACCGTGCTGCAGATCGAGTCGCAGTGGTCGGACCAGGCCGGGATGCGACTTTACGGCTTCCTCAGCCGCGAGGAGCGCCGCACGTTCGTGGCGCTGCAGGAGATCCAGGGGGTCGGGCCGAAGGCGGCGCTGGGGGTGCTCGACGTGCTGACCCCCGGCGAACTCGCCGGCGCGGCGCAGCGCGGCGACAAGGCGGCGGTGGCCAGGGCCAGCGGCGTCGGCCCGAAGCTGGCGCTGCGCATCGTCACCGAACTGAAAGACAAACCGATCGGCGGCGAGGCGGTCGCCGCCTTCCACGCCACGGTCGCGGCGCCGCACGCGCCGTCCGCCACGGGCGAAGCCATCGCCGCGCTGATGGGCCTCGGCGTCGCCGAGCCGATGGCGCGCCGCGTGGTCGAGCAGGCCGCCGCGCGGCTGGGCGACGACATCGCCGAGCCGGTGCTGATCAAGGCGGCGCTGCAGGAGCTGGGGCGGTGAGGGGCGCGTGCGGCCGGCTTGCGCCCCCTCCGTCTCGCCGCGCTGACGCGCGCCGATCCACCTCCCCCGTTGCGCTGCGCTTCACGGTGGAGGAGCGAAACATCGCCAGCCTTGCTCCTCCACCGCGCGCGAAGCGAGGCGGGGGATGTGGCGCGCGACGCAAAGCGGCGCGTGACGGAGGGGGCGCAAGGCGGAGTGCGCGAGTGTTCCAGTCATGACCCGCCTCGTGTCGCCCGAGTCCGCTCCCGCCGAGCCGACCGACCGTGCGCTGCGGCCGCAGACCCTGGCCGAGTTCGTCGGGCAGGCGCAGGCCAAGGGCAATCTGAAGGTGTTCATCGAGGCGGCGAGGTCCCGCGGCGAGGCGCTGGACCACGTGCTGCTGTCCGGCCCGCCAGGGCTCGGCAAGACCACGCTGGCGCAGATCATCGCCCGCGAGCTGGGCGTCAACTTCCGCGCCACCTCCGGCCCGGTGCTGGCCAAGGCCGGCGACCTGGCGGCGATCCTGACCAATCTCGAGCCGCGCGACGTGCTGTTCATCGACGAGATCCACCGCCTCGCCGCCAACGTCGAGGAGATCCTCTATCCGGCGATGGAGGACCACGCGCTCGACCTGGTGATCGGCGAGGGGCCGTCGGCGCGCTCGATCCGCATCGACCTGGCGCCGTTCACTCTGGTGGCCGCCACCACCCGGGTCGGTCTGCTGGCGACGCCGCTGCGCGACCGCTTCGGCATTCCGCTGCGGCTGCAGTTCTACTCGCCCGCCGAGCTGCAGCAGGTGCTGCTGGCCGCCGCCCGCAAGATGGGCGCGGCGCTGGCGGACGACGGCGCGGCCGAGATCGCCGCCCGCTCCCGTGGCACCCCGCGCGTCGCCGGCCGGCTGCTGCGCCGGGTGCGTGACTTCGCCAGCGCCGAAGGCTGCGAGCTGATCGACCGCAACGCCGCCGCAAGGTCGCTCGCCCGGCTCGAAGTCGACGAAGCCGGGCTCGACGGGATGGACCGCCGCTACCTCACCGCGCTGATCGAGCACTACGGCGGCGGCCCGGCGGGCGTGGAGACGCTGGCCTACGCCATCGCCGAGGCGCGCGACGCGGTCGAGGACGTGATCGAGCCGTTCCTGCTGCAGCAGGGCTTCATCCAGCGCACCCCGCGCGGCCGCCTCGCCTGCGCCAAGGCCTACCTCCACCTCGGCCTCACGCCACCCCCGGGTCCGGCCCCGCAGCCGGGGCTGTTCGACGGCGAGGCGTGAGGATGAGCGGGCCGCCCCATGGCTACTTCGACGGCCTCGAACACGTGCTGCCGTTGCGCGTCTATTACGAGGACACCGACTTCACCGGCGTGGTCTATCACGCCAGCTACCTGCGGTTCCTCGAACGCGGCCGGACCGAGTTCCTGCGCGCCATCGGCGTCGAACACGCGGCCCTGCTGGCGCTGCCGCAGCCGGTGGCGTTCGCGGTGACCCGGCTGCAGATCGCCTACCGCCGCGCCGCCCGCGTCGACGATGCGCTGGAGGCGCGGACGATCTACACGCGGATCACCAGCGCCAGGACCGGCGCGCACCAGCGCATCCTGAAGGAAGGCGAACTGATCTGCGATGCGGACGTGGAGATCGTCTGCATCGCTTTGGACGGCCGTCCGTGCCGTCCGCCGCACGAGCTGACCCATCGGCTTGCGCCCTACATGACGCCGGCCGCGCCATAGTTTCACCACCCGCCGGCGCCATCCGGCCCCCATCCGCCTCCGGAGAGACATGGATCCCAACGCCGCGATAACGCCCGAGACCTTCAACATCGTCCACCAGTTCCTGGCGGCCGACTGGGTGGTGAAGGTGGTCATGATCGGGCTGGGTCTGGCGTCGCTCTGGTCGTGGGCGGTGATCATCGACAAGTTCGCGCGCTTCACCGTGCTGAACCGCCAGGCCAACCGGTTCGAGCAAGAGGTCGGCTCCGGCCGGGCGCTGGAGGACATCGCCGCCGCCGCCGGCGAGCGCCCCAAGGCGGCGCTGCCGCGGATGCTGCAGGCGGCGCTGCGCGAATGGCGCGAAGCCAGGGCCAAGGGCCTGCTCTCGGCCGGTCAGTCGGAGACCCAGGCCGCGTTCCTGGTGCAGCGGATCGACCGGGTGCTGGGCGCGCTGATCGCCCGCGAGAGCCAGCGCGTCGAGGAAGGGCTGGGCAGCCTCGCCATCGTCGCCACCGCCTCGCCGTTCATCGGCCTGTTCGGCACGGTGTGGGGCATCATGCACGCGTTCCAGGCCATCGCGATCGAGAAGAACACCAACCTGTCGGTGGTGGCCCCGGCGATCGCCCAGGCGCTGTTCGCCACCGCCATTGGCCTCGCCGCCGCGATCCCGGCCTACATCGCCTACAACAAGTTCTCGACCGACGCCGGCAAGTTCGCCGGGCGGCTGGAGGGCTTCGCCGACGATCTCGTCACCGCGATCCAGCGCCGCCTGGCCGAACGGAGCGCCTGAGGCGATGGCGCTCTCGATCCACGATCCCTACCAGGCCGGGCGGCGCGGGCGCCGCGCCCGCCGCAGCGCGCTGTCCGAGATCAACGTCACGCCGCTGGTCGACGTGATGCTGGTGCTGCTGATCATCTTCATGATCTCGGCGCCGCTCTTGACCGTGGGCGTGCCGCTGCAGCTGCCGAAGACCGAGGCCGGCGCGATGCAGGACCAGAACGAGCCGCTGACGATCTCGATCCGCGAGGACGGGTCGGTGTTCCTGAACCAGACCGCGGTGCAGTTCGGCGCCCTGTCGCCGGCGCTGCACGACATGGTCGGAGCCGGGCTCACGCGGCCGATCTATGTGCGGGCGGACGGACGGGCGTCCTACGCCGCCGTGGCCCAGGTGATGGCCGCGGTCTCGGCTTCCGGCTTCAGCAACATCAACCTGATCACCGATACCGGCGGGCCGTCGTCCGGACCGAAGCCGCCGCCGGCGCCGCCGACCGCACGCGCGAGTCCGGCGCCGTGAGCGGACTGGCGATGGCGCCGCCGCGCGACAGCCGGCTGCCGGCGCTGCTGGTCGCCGCGGCGCTGCACGCGGCGCTGTTCCTCGCCGTGATTCTCAGCCCGACCGAGACGCCGCCGCCGGTGGGCTCGTCGGTGCCGATCAACATCGTCTCCAGCGCGCCGTTCACCGACACCAGGGCCGCGGTCCAGGCGCCCCAGACCGAGTCCGCCGCGACGCCCGAGCCGGTTCCCGCGGCCAAGCCGCTGCCCCCCGCCCCGGTCGAGGCCCCGCCGGCCTTCACCCAGACCTTGCCGCAGCCGCTCAAGGCGCAGAAGCCGCCGACGCCGCAGCCAGCGCAGCACGCGACCTCGCCGGCCTCGGCGGCGGTCGACTTCAACCGCATGCAGCAGATCATCGCCGCGGCCCAGCGTAACGCCGGCGCCCACGCCTCCGGCGCCCAGCGCGGGCCGGCGAGGGCCGAGACGGCGCCGCAGGCGCGTCCCGACGCCGGCCAGGGCGTCTCCCAGAGCGACCTCTTGGGCCTGCAGCAGCTGCTGGAGCGGCTCTGGAATCCCAACTGCGACGTCGCCGGCGGCTCGGCGGTGAAGGTGCGGGTGAAGTTCGTCGTGACCTTGAGCGGCAACCTGCTCGGCGCGCCGGACGCGGGCGGCCTCGACCGCTCGGGCGATCCGGTGGTCGCGGCGGCGGCGCGGCGGGCGCTGGACGCGGTTCACGCCGCCGCCCCCTACAGCCCGCCCTACTACGGACAATCGATCGTCGTGAACTTCGACGCCAAGGAGGCCTGCGCCAAGCGATGAAACACCGACTTAGCGCCGCGCTCGCCGCAGGTCTGCTCGCGCTCGGCAGCCTTCTCGCCGCCGCGCCGGCTCACGCCGACATCACCGTCGACGTCAACCAGGCGGCGACCCAGCCGCTGCCGATCGCCATCTCGCCGTTCTCCGGCTCGCCGGTCGGCCAGCAGATCTCGCAGGTGGTGACGCGCGGACCTCGAACGCTCCGGGCTGTTCCGCGCGCTCGACCCGTCGACGTTCCGCACCCAGTCGCCCGGCGTCATGGAGACGCCGGCGTCGTTCGATCCGTGGAAGGCCATCGGCGCGCAGGCGTTGCTGGTCGGCGGTGTTTCGACCGGCGCCGACGGCCGTCTGGCCGTCGATTTCCGGCTCTGGGACGTCTACGCCGGCGACGAGATCGGGTTTCCGCCCAACAACACCGGGCTGCGGCTCACCGCGACGCCGGACTCCTGGCGGACGATCGCCCACCAGATCGCCGACAAGGTCTACGAGAAGCTGACCGGCGAGAAGGGCTACTTCGACACCCGCGTGGTGTTTGTCGCCGAGAGCGGGCCGAAGAACCACAAGGTCACCCGGTTGGCGATCATGGACCAGGACGGCGCCAATCCGTCCTACCTGACCGACGGCTCGGCGATGGTGTTCGCCCCGCGCTTCTCCACCAAGCGCCAGGAGATCACCTACATGGTGCTGCGCCCCACGGGGGCCAGCATCTATCTGAAGAACCTCGACACCGGCCGCGAGGAGGTGCTGGGCCGCTTCCCGGACATGACCATGACCATGGCGCCGCGGTTCTCGCCGGACGACAGCAAGGTGGCGTTCGCGGCCGAGAAGAACGGCGCGGTCAATATCTACGTCATGGATCTCACCAACCACGCCACGCGCCGGCTGACCGACAGCCTCTCGATCGACACCTCCCCGTCGTTCTCCCCGGACGGGAGCCAGATCGTGTTCAACTCCGATCGCGGCGGTTCGCCCCAGCTGTACGTCATGAGCGCCGGCGGCGGCGCGGCGCACCGGATCTCGTTCGGCGCGGGGCGCTACAACGCCCCGGTCTGGAGCCCGGACGGCAAGCTGATCGCCTTCGTCAAGCAGGAGGGGCAGTTGTTCTCGATCGGGGTGATGAACCCCGACGGCTCGGGCGAGCGCATCCTGACCACCAGCTACTTCGCCGACGAGCCGGTGTGGGCGCCGAACGGGCGAGTGATCATGTTCGAGCGCAAGCTCAGCGACGGCGCCTCGCGGCTGTGGACGGTCGATCTGACCGGCCACATCCAGAAAGACGCCAACTATCCCTACTCAGGCTCCGATCCCGCGTGGTCGCCGCTGCTGCACTAGCGGCGAGGCCTGAATCGGCGGAGGACGGACGGGAACAGAACAGGCGTCGCAGTAGTCTTGATCTTCGAGGGACTGACGCCTTGAGTGCGACGAGTGATCGAAGGGGGAATTTGGACCTGCACCTGCCTCTTCAAGGAGACGCGCAATGAACGTGAGTACGAAGACCCTGGTTCGTCTGGCTGTCGGCGCCCTCGCCGCCGCGACGCTGGCGGCCTGCGCATCCCATCCGCCCCCGCCACCCTCATCGCCGATCCCGCCGCCGGCCGCCGAGAACGGGCCGCCGCCGACGCCCGAGCAAGGACCGCCCGGCCCGCAGGGACCGATCCCCGGCTCGACCCAGGACTTCGTCGTCAACGTCGGCGACCGCGTCTATTTCGACTTCGACAAGGCGGAGCTCCGCGCCGACGCTCAGCCGATCCTCGCCGGCCAGGCCGACTGGCTGCGGCGTTACCCCGCCGTCCGGGTGCGGATCGAGGGCAACTGCGACGAACGCGGCACGCGCGAGTACAACTTCGCGCTCGGGGCCCGGCGGGCCAACTCGGTGCGCGACTTCCTGGTCGCCCACGGCGTCGCCGCCGGCCGGATCGCGACCATCTCCTACGGCAAGGAGCAGCCGGTCGATCCGGGTCACGACGAGAGCGCGTGGGCGAAGGACCGCAACGCCCACACGGCGATCACCGAGGGCGCGCGTTGATGGGGCCGGTGACCCGGTGGCGCGAATGGCTGGGGGGCGTCGGGCTGGCGGCGGCGTTATGCGCCACCGCGCCGGCGCTGGCCCAGACGCCGCTCGATCCGCTCGACGACCACTCGGCCAAACGACTGGATCGGATGGAACAGGCGCTCAGGGAAATCCGCGCGATCGTGTTCCAGGGCCGTGAGACCGGCAAGCCGGTGGTGGTCGAGCCGGCCGACACCGACAGCCAGCTGGCCACGATCAGCCAGAAGCTCGACCAGGTGCAGCAGGCGGTCACCCGGCTGACCGGCCAGCTGGAGGCGGCCTCGCACGACGTCGACGAGGCGCGCCGCGAGGCGAACGCCCTGCGCGAGGAGAACGGCGCGCTCACCGCCAGGATCGCGGCGCTGGAACAGAAGGCGGCGCAGGCGGCGGCCCCGCCGCCCGTCGCGGTGGCTCAGCCAGAGACGACGCCGCCGGTCCCGACCGACCCCGCCGCCGTGATGGGGGCGGCCCGGGAGGCGTACAACGCCGGCGACTACGCCGCCGCGGAGACCGGCTTCCGCAGCCTTGCCGACAAGTACGGCGCGACGCCTCGGGGCATGGAGGCCAAGTACTTCCTCGGCAAGATCATGCTCAAACGCGAGGCGTACGCCGACGCCGCGGCGATGGATCTGGGCGTGGTGCGGCAATGGCCGGCGACGTCCTGGGCCCCTGACGCCGCGCTCGACCTCGCCCGCGCCATGGTCGGCATGAAGGAGACCCGCGAGGCCTGCGGCGTGCTGAGCCAGATCGACAGCCACTATCCCAAGGCCAGCGCGACCGTCCGCACCGGCGTCCTCGACGTGAAGGGCCAGGCGGGGTGCGCGGCAGGCTGAGCGCCGCGCCTCCCGGGCTCGCGCCGCTGGCGGGCATGGAGCGGCTGAACGGCGCGGACCGTCCGCCGATCTGCCTCGCGCTCTCCGGCGGCGGCGATTCCATGGCGTTGCTGCACTTGGCGAAAGGCTGGGCCGACGGCGCTGGGCGCAGGTTGCTCGCGCTCACGGTCGACCACGGCCTGCAGCCCGCCAGCGCCGACTGGACCCGGTTCGCGGCCGAGAGGGCCAGGCGGCTCGGCGTGCCGCAGCTGGGGCTGCGCTGGTCGGGCGAAAAACCGGCCGCCGGCCTGCCGGCCGCGGCGCGGGCGGCGCGTCATGCGCTGCTGGCCGAGGCGGCGCGGTCTGCAGGCGCCCGGGTCGTGCTGCTGGCTCACACCGCCGACGACCTGATCGAGGCCGACCTGATGCGGGCCATGGGCGCCAGCGCCCCCTCGCCCCGGCAGTGGTCGCCATCGCCCGCCTGGCCGGAGGGCCGCGGCGTCTTCCTGCTGCGCCCACTGCTGGCTCACCGCCGCGCCGACCTGCGGGCGCTGCTGGCGGCGCTCGGCGAGAGCTGGATCGAGGACCCGGCCAACGACGACCCCCGCTACGCCCGGACCCTTGCGCGCCGTCGGCTTGGCGGCTGCGAGCGTTCCGCCGCCGCGCCGCCGGACCTGGCGCCCCCCGCGGGGTGGGAGACGATCGCGGAAGGGCGGGGGGGCGAGCTGGTCGCGCCGAGGGCGGTCCTGTCCGCCGGTCCGGCCGGCCGCCGCCTGATCGGGACCCTGGCGCTCTGCGCCGCCGGGACGACTCGTCCGCCGGCGGCCGCATCGCTCGGCCGGATCGCGGCGCGGCTCGCGGTCGGCGACTTCACGGCCAGCCTCGCCGGGGCCCGGATCGAGGCGCGGGGCGAGCGGGTGGTCTTCTGTCGCGAGACCGGCGAGCGGGTCCGGGGCGGATTGCGGCCGGTCACGCTCCCCCCGGGCGACAGCGTGTTCGACGGCCGGTTTCTGGTGCGGACGTCGGTCCCTGGTCGCCGCGCGGTTCCCCTGCGGGGCCTGGCCGCCCAGCTGCCGCCCTTCCAGCGCGATCGGCTGCGAGCGATCGGCCCGGCTGCGAGGGGCGCGCTGCCGGCGATCGTCGCGCCCTCCGGCGAGGTTTCCTGCCCGGTCCTGGCCCCCGGCGATGAGGTTTTCGCCAGACCGTTGACGCTCGCCCGATTGCACGCCGCCCTTGGCGTCATCCGTGACGAGCAGAGCGCCGCCGGCGCCGAACTGTCGCATTCTGGCTCGCGGCGGCGTTGTGGCGCGTAGCGAAATTAACCTCGGCCCACTAGATTAGCTGTCGATCTAGTCGAGGCCGTCGGAATGAACCTTCGTAATCTGGCGATCTGGGGCGCGATTCTCGTCGCCGCGGTCGTGATCTACAGCGTGATGCAGGGCCAGAGCCGGGGCGGCGTGGCCCCGACCGACATCGCCTATTCGGACATGCTGTCCAAGATCGACTCCGGCGACATCGTCCGGGCGGACGTCGGCGACCCCACGATCGTCGTCACCGACAAGGGCGGCCGCGAGTTCCGCGCCTTCGGTCCGAAGGACAATCTGGTGCTGCAGCAGCACCTCGACGCGCACAAGGACATCAAGACCTCGTTCCCGCCCAACAGCCCGAACCTGCTGCTGGGCTTCCTGCTGAACATGGCGCCGCTGCTGCTGCTGTTCGGCCTGACGCTGCTGTTCATGCGCCAGATGCAGGGCGGCGCGCGCGGCGCCATGGGCTTCGGCAAGTCCAAGGCCCGGCTGCTCACCGAGAACAAGAACCGCGTCACCTTCGAGGACGTCGCCGGCGTCGACGAGGCCAAGGAAGACCTGACCGAGATCGTCGACTTCCTGAAGGACCCGGCCAAGTTCCAGCGCCTGGGCGGCAAGATCCCCAAGGGCGCGCTGCTGGTCGGCCCGCCCGGCACCGGCAAGACCCTGCTCGGCCGCGCCGTCGCCGGCGAGGCGGGCGTGCCGTTCTTCTCCATCTCCGGCTCCGACTTCGTCGAGATGTTCGTCGGCGTCGGCGCCAGCCGCGTGCGCGACATGTTCGAGCAGGCCAAGAAGAACAGCCCCTGCATCATCTTCATCGACGAGATCGACGCGGTCGGCCGTCACCGCGGCGCCGGCCTCGGCGGCGGCAACGACGAGCGCGAGCAGACCCTGAACCAGCTGCTGGTCGAGATGGACGGCTTCGATCCCAACGAGGGGATCATCGTCATCGCCTCGACCAACCGCCCCGACGTGCTCGACCCGGCGCTGCTGCGCCCCGGCCGCTTCGACCGCCAGGTGGTGGTGCCCAACCCCGACATCGTCGGCCGCGAGCGGATCCTGCGCGTGCACATGCGCAACGTGCCGCTGGCCGCCGACGTCGACGTCAAGGTGGTCGCCCGCGGCACGCCCGGCTTCTCCGGCGCCGACCTCGCCAACCTGGTCAACGAGGCGGCGCTGATGGCCGCGCGCAAGAACCGCCGCATGGTCACCCACGCCGACTTCGAGGAGGCCAAGGACAAGGTGATGATGGGCGCCGAGCGCAAGTCCATGGTCATGACCGACGAGGAAAAGCGGATGACCGCCTATCACGAGGGCGGCCACGCCCTGGTGACGCTGAACGTGCCGGCCGCCGACCCGCTGCACAAGGTGACGATCATCCCGCGCGGCCGCGCGCTGGGCATGGTCATGCAGCTGCCCGAGCGCGACCGCTACTCGATGGACTTCCAGCAGATGACGTCGCGCCTCGCCATCCTGACGGGCGGCCGCGTCGCCGAGGAGCTGATCTTCGGCAAGGAGAAGGTCACCTCCGGCGCCAGCAACGACATCAGCCAGGCGACCAAGCTCGCCCGCCTGATGGTCACCCAGTGGGGCTATTCCGACGCGCTCGGCATGGTCGACTACGGCGAGAACCAGGAGGAGGTGTTCCTGGGCCACTCGGTGGCGCGCAACCAGAACGTCTCCGAGGACACCGCCAAGGTGATCGACGCCGAGGTCAAGCGCCTGGCCCAGGGCGGCTACGACGAGGCCCGGCGGATCCTGACCGAGAAGCTCGAAGACCTGCACACCCTGGCCAAGGCGCTGCTCGAGTACGAGACCCTGAGCGGCGAGGAGATCATCGCGGTGCTGAAGGGCATCCCGCCGCGGCGCGACGATCCGGAGGTGAAGGCGCCGCCCGGCCCGCGTTCCTCGGTCCCGCTCGCGCCGCGCCCGGCCGCGATCCCGATCCCGCCCGGCGCCGCGCCGGAGCCGGCTTGAAGTCAACCCTCCCCCTCGAGGGGAGGGTGGCGGCGCACCGCCGGGTGGGGGGCTTTCGACGTCGCAGCCCTTTCCCAGGCAGACCCCCATCCCCAACCCTTCCCCTCAAGGGGGAAGGGCTTTGATCATGGGGATCGTGAACGTCACCCCCGACAGCTTCTCGGACGGCGGCCGGTTTCTCGACGTCGATGCGGCGGCCGCCCACGCCCGGCGGCTGATCGCCGAGGGCGCCGACATCCTCGACATCGGCGGCGAGTCGACCCGGCCGGGGGCCGAGCCGGTCGCTGAGGCCGAGGAGATCGCCCGCGTGGTCCCGGTGATCGCGGCGATCCGGCGCGAGAGCCAGGTCCCGATCTCGATCGACACCATGAAGCCCGCCGTCGCCCGCGCCGCCGTCGCCGCCGGGGCGACGATGTGGAACGACGTCACCGCGCTGCGCCATGCTCCCGACAGCCTGGCGACCGCCGCCGAGCTGGGCTGCGAGGTGGTGCTGATGCACATGCAGGGCGAGCCGCGCACCATGCAGGCCGCGCCGCGCTACGACGACGTCGTCGCCGAGGTGGCCGCCTTCCTGGCCGCGCGGGCCGAGGCCGCCATGGCCGCCGGCGTGGCGCGCGAGCGGATCTGGCTCGATCCCGGCATCGGCTTCGGCAAGACGTTCCGGCGCACAGCCTCGCTCTGTTGCGCAACCTCGACCGGATCGTCGCCCTCGGCTTTCCGGTGCTGCTGGGCGTCAGCCGCAAGAGCTTCATCGCCCGCATCGCCGGCGACCAGTCGGCCGAGGACAGCGCCTCGGCGGCTCGCTCGCCGCCGCGCTGGCCGCGGCGCCGCGCCGGCGCGGCGATGATCCGGGTCCACGACGTGCGCGAGACCGCGCCAGGCGCTTGCGGTCGACGCGGCGATCGGCCAAGCCGAGGCATGAGCGGGCCGATCAGCGGCCGCGTCCTGGCCATCGCCGGCTCGGACTCCGGCGGCGGGGCGGGGATCCAGGCCGACATCAAGACGATCACCGCGCTGGGCGGCTACGCGGCCACGGCGATCACCGGCGATCACGGTGCAGGACACCCTGGGCGTCCACGCCATCCATCCCGTGCCGCCGACATCGTCGCCGCCCAGGTCCGCGCGGTGCTGGACGACATCGGCGCCGACGCGATCAAGACCGGCATGCTGGGCGACGGCGGCAGCGGTCGAGGCGGTGCCGGAAGCCGCTGGCCGACTATCCCGACATCCCGCTGGTGGTCGACCCGGTGATGGTCGCCAAGGGCGGCGCAGCGCTGCTGGACGCCGGACGCGCTGGCGGCCGTCTGCGACGGCTGATCGCCGCGCGCCGCGCTGCTCACCCCGAACGCGCCGGAGGCCGAAGCCCTGACCGGCCTCGCCGTCGCCACCACCGACGACCTGCGCCGCGCCGGCGAGCCGCTGCTGACGTCCGGCGTCAGGGCCGTGCTGATGAAGGGCGGCCACGTGCCGGCGCGATCGGTCATCGACCTGCTGATGACGCCCGCCGGCGAGACCGTGCTCGAGGGCCCGCGCATCGCGACGCGCCACACCCACGGCACCGGCTGCACGCTGGCCAGCGCCTGCGCCGTCGGCCTCGCCCAGGGGCTGAGCCTGGAAGAGGCCGTCGCCCGCGGCTGGGCCTACACCGCCGAAGCCATCCGCCGCGCCCCCGGCTTCGGCGCCGGCGCCGGGCCGCTGGACCACGCCTGGCCTGTGAAGGGGTAAGCGTCAGCGCTGAACGGCGCCCATAGCCGGCGCACGCGTCGCCGGTTATGCGTCGAGCAGTTGTTTGGGGGGTGCAATGAAGGCAGTCGTTCTGGCCGGGCTGGGGCTCTGTGTCGTGTTGCTGGTGGCCGGCGATGCAATCGCGGACGTCGAGATGGCGGCTGCGCCCCCTGGCGTCCTCACAATCTCGCCAAACCAGCGGATCGAACTGAAGCTGGAGTTGGGCGGGCAGACGCAGGTGATCTCGCGCGGGCCGGCGCTCGCCTCCGACTTAGCGGCCCTGCCGGCCCTGTCCAACGCGGTCGAGACGGTTGGCGCTGTCGGCCTCAAATCGGCGCCGCCCAAGCCGGACCTGCTGGTCGTCTCGCTGTGGTCCAATCCGAAGGACGGGGCCAGGCTGGTGGTGCAGAACGGCTATCGCTATCCGATCATCTACCAGGCGTCGCTTATTCTGGAGCAGAACGGCCGGCGCTTCGTGCAACCCACCAGCATCTGCCCGGTGCGGGCAGGCAGCTTCGGGCTGGAGAGCTGGGCGAACGACGTGGTCGGCGTCGTGATCGGCCCGATCGTCCAGATCGACCCACGGAACATGACGTGCAACGGCGGCTCGGCGCTGAGCGTGTCCGCGCAAGGCCGGCCAGGCGCGCAGCAGTACGTCTGTTCCAACGGCGACGCGAAGTCCTGGCGGCCGCTGGAGGTCGACCTCGACGTCGACGAGACCGGCATGATCGAGCGCGCCACTGCGACATGGTTCGTCGGCGACCTCGCGCGCGGCCCCAGGGTTGGCTTCAACTACCCGCTGCAGGGCGACGTGCCGGACCGGGTGCCGGCCTCGATGGGCGTGATGGTGGTGGTGGGATGGCGACCGCCGCCGAAAGCCGCCACCGCCGACGTCGTGGTGCTGCTGAACGGCGTGGAGGTTGCGCGGCAGCCCTGGCGGATGTTCGCCAAGCAGAAGGCCGAGCTAACTGACCCAGCCAAGTCGCCGGTCGCCGTGTTCGGCGTGATCCCGATCTCGCCATCGCCAGATCGGCCCGGCGTTTCGCGCGTGTTCGCCGTGGTCGGCGATCCGGGCAATCAGGTCGAGGTGCAGATCCAGGGCGACGATGGCTCGGTGCTCGCCAAGACCGCGTTCCCGGTCGACCAGCCGCTCGTTCGCGACAGGACCTTGCTCGACGCCGCGCTCGCCGACGCGACGGCCAAGGCCAAGACTTCCGGCGCAATGCTCCAAGCTCGGCCAGTGACCCTGGAGCCGCGGCTGGAGGCGATCCTGCGCGGCTGCGGCCAGCCTGATGCAGGTGCTGAGACCGCCCGCGAGCTCGATCTGCCCGACTGGTTGATCGTCTCCGGCGCCGTCTACCAGCGGGTGTTCAACCACCTGACCGGCCGTGACCCCGACTACGGGATCAAGGACTACGACCTCGTCTATTTCGACGCCTCCGACATCTCCTACGAGGCCGAGGATGTGGTCATCCGGCGCGTCGCCGCGGCGTTCGAGCCGCCGCTGCGCGAGCTGGTCGAGGTGCGCAATCAGGCCCGGGTGCACGTCTGGTTCGAGGGCAAGTTCGGCGAGCCTTATGCGCCGCTCTCCTGCAGCGCCGAGGCGCTGCGAGCGGTTCGTCAGCCCGATCTTCGCCGTCGGCGCCCGGCTGGAGGCCGACGACCGCATGACGATCGTCGCGCCGTTCGGCCTGGAAGACCTGTTCGCCATGCGTCTGCGCCCCAATCCGAACCGCAAGACCGGCGGGTTCGCCCGCACGGCGGCCAACGTGAAGTCGCGCTGGCCGGAGCTGAGCGTCGAGCCCGATTAGCGGCGGTAGACGTCGGGGCGCTTGATCTCCATCCAGCGATCCGCGCCGGTCAGCGGCCCAAAGCCGAACTGAGCGTAGAGGCCGTGGGCGTCGCGGGTGGCCAGGTGCAGGCGGCGAAAGCCCTGCAGGTCGGGGTGGGCGGTGAGATAGGTCATCAGCGCCTTGCCGAGGCCCTCGCCGCGCCACGCCGCGTCGACGAACACGTCGCAGATCCAGCCGAACGTCGCCCGGTCGGTCACCACTCGCGCCATCGCGGCCATCTCGCCGTCCGAGGCGTAGGCGCCGACGACCAGGCTGCCGCGCAGCGACCGCTCGAACACCGCCCGTGGAATGCCCTGGGCCCAGTAGCTCTGCTCGGCGATCCAGCGATGGCCGCGCGCGACGTCGAAGCGCGTCGGATCGTCGCTCAGGCTGAAACTGCGATGGCGGGTCTCGAACGCCATGGCGTCAGACGACGTTCTCGGACGGAGAGGACCCGGGCGACAACGCGGCGCGCAGCACTGCAAGGCCACGCTCCAGCGCCGCCAGGTCGGCCGCCGCGCCGAGGCAGATGCGCAGGCCGTCGACCGCCGCGCCGTCGACGAACGGGGCCCGCGGCGGCGTCACCCTGACCCCGGCCCTGAGCGCCTGGCCGGCGATCCGCTCGGCGTCGAGCTCGCCCAGCGGCAGCCAGACATGGGGGCTGGCGTCCGGCTTCAGCGGCGCGATCCGTCCGGCCAGCGCGGCCTTGGCCAGCGCCGTGCGGCTGGCGAGTTCGCGCCGGATCGCCGCGAACACCTCGAACGCCGCGCCGCTCTCGATCCATTCTGTGGCGATCACCGCCCCGAAGGTCGGCGCGCCGAACGTGGCGCCGCGCAGCGCCTCGAGGGCGGCGGGGTGATGGCGTGGCGGCGGGATCAGGAAGCCGGTGCGGACGCCCGGCGCGAGGCTCTTGGAGAGGCCGGAGACATAGGCGGTCTCGTCCGGCCCCAGTTCGGCCAGCGGCGGCAGGCCGAGCTCGGCGACGTGCGGGCCATAGAGGTCGTCCTCGATCAGCACCAGACCGCGCCGGCGCGCCACCTCGACGATCTGGCGGCGGCGTTCGAGCCCCATCACCCGCGCCGTCGGGTTCTGAAACGGCTGCAGGTAGGCGACGCGCGCGCCGCTCTGCGCCGCCGCCCGCTCCAGCGCCTGCGGCGTCAGCCCCTCGTCGTCCATCGCAGCGGGAACCAGGCGCAGCCCCAGCTGGGCGGCGGCGAGCTTGACGCCGTTGAAGGTCGCGGCCTCGACGATCAGCGCGTCGCCCGGTCGGCAGAGCGCGGTCAGCGCCACGGCGATCCCCTGCTGGGCGCCGGCGGTGACGATCAGCCGCCGCTCGTCGGCGCTTGCGAAGTTGGCCATGCGCCGCAGCCATGCGGCCCCGGCGCGGCGGTCGGCGAGGAAGCCGCCGTCGGGCGCGTAGTCGAGCCGTTCGGCGATATCGCCGCGCTTGGCCAGCGCCGCCATCGCGCCACGCAGGGCGGCGAGGGCCGGACCGATCGGCGCGATGTTGCGGCGAAAGGTCGACCAGGCCGTCGCTCTGCGGCGCCGCCGGGGCGAGCGCGACGAAGCTGCCGCGCCCCACCACCGCATCGATCAGCCCGCGCGCCTCGGCCTCGGCATAGGCGCGGGTCACCGTGCCGATGCCGACCCCGACCGCCTCGGCCAACGCCCGCTGCGTCGGCAGCCGCGCGCCCCGCGCCAGCTGGCCGCGATCGATGTCGGCCGCCAGGGCCGCGACGATGCGGGCATAGGCCGGCCCGTCGGCCGCGTTCAGGTCGGGTCGCCACATCGGCAGCGTGATGTCCAACATTGTCATCGTGACAATACTTAGTTTGACTCCGATATTATCATCGAGTCAATAGGTCGACATGTCCGCAGACGAGTGATGACAATGCTGAACCTGTTCCGACCTGAGACCGACCCTGATCGCCCGCGCCGTGCGGCTGGAGCCGCTCGCGGCGGAGCATCGCGACGGCCTGGCCCGCGCCGCCGACCACGCCGAGATCTGGGCGCACATGCCGCTCTGCCGCCCATGGCCCCGGCTTCACGGCCTGGTTCGACCAGGCGCTGGAACTGGCGCTGGCCGGCCGCGAGGCGGTCTGGGCGGTGCGCGCCAGCGCGGACGGCGAGCTCGTCGGCAGCACGCGCTATCTGGCGATCGAACCGGCGCACCGTCGGCTGGAGATCGGCCACACCTGGTATGCGCCGCACGTCTGGGCGACCCAGGTCAACCCGGCCTGCAAGCTCGCCCTGCTGCGCTACGCCTTCGAGTCGCTCGGCTTCAACCGGGTCGAGCTGAAGACCGACAACCGCAACCTCCGTTCCCAGGCGGCGATCGCCAAGCTGGGCGCGGTGCGCGAGGGCGTGTTCCGGGCGCACATGGTGCGCCGCGACGGCTCGCTCAGGGACTCCGTCTACTTCTCGATCGTCCGGGACGAGTGGCCACAGGTGCGCGAGCGCCTGACCGCCCGTCTCGCCGCCCCAACTCGCCACGCCGCGGAGTAGCGCCATGCGCCAGTGGACCGTCGATGCGTTCGCCTCCGAGCCCTTCAAGGGCAATCCCGCCTGCGTTGTCGAGCCGTTCGCGGCCTGGCCCGACGACAGCCGCATGCAGGCGCTGGCCGCGGAGAACAATCAGGCCGAGACCGCCTTCCTGCTGAAGACAACGGACCGCGCCCGCTTCGGACTGCGCTGGTTCACGCCGACGGTCGAAGTGCCGCTCTGCGGTCACGCCACGCTGGCCGCCAGCCATGTGCTGTTCACCGAACTTGGCGTCGCGGCGGACAAGCTCGCCTTCGACACCAAGTCAGGGCCGCTGACCGTCGAACGCGCGCAAGGCCGTTACCGGATGGATTTCCCCGCCACCCTGCCGCGCCGCATCGAGCCGCCGCCCGGGCTGGGCGAGGCCCTCGGCGCCGAGCCGGTCGAGGTCTGGTCCGCCGACCGCCTGGTCGTCGTGCTCGCCGGCGAAGCGCAGGTGCGCGGCCTGCGGCCCGACCTGGCGCGGTTGCAGCAGATCGCGGCCGGCGCCTCCGGCGGCGGCGGCAATCTGGGCGTCACCGCGCCGGCCGATCCGGGCCGGCCCTACGACCTGGTCAGCCGCTTCTTCGCGCCGGGCTCCGGCATCCCGGAGGACCCCGCCACCGGCGGCTACCATTGCACCGCCGCGCCGCTGTTCGCCCAGAAGCTCGGCCGGGCGCGGCTGACCTTCCACCAGGCCTTTCCGGGGCGCGGCGGCGACCTCGTCTGCGAGGTGCGCGGCGATCGGGTGCTGATCGAGGGGCGGGCGGTGACCGTGGCCGAGAGCCGGCTGCGCGTCGCCCTGGATCGGGCTGTCGCCGCGCCTGGTCGGGCCGCGGAGTAAGACCGATGCGCCAATGGACCGTCGACGCCTTCGCCGCCGAGCCGTTCAAGGGCAATCCGGCCTGCGTGGTCGAGCCGCTCGCGGCCTGGCCGGACACCGCCCGCATGCAGGCGCTGGCGGCCGAGAACAACCAGGCCGAGACCGCGTTTCTGCTGCGGACCGGCGATTCCGCCCGCTTCGGCCTGCGTTGGTTCACCCCGGCGCTGGAGGTTCCGCTCTGCGGCCACGCCACCCTGGCCAGCGCTCACGTGTTGTTCGCCGAGCTCGGACTCGATGCGCCGACGGTGACGTTCGACACTCAGTCGGGTCCGCTTTCGGTCGCCCGTCAGCAGGGCGGCTACCGGATGGACTTCCCCGCCGACCCGCCGCGAGCCGCAGACACGCCACCCGGTCTGGCCGCCGCGCTCGGCGTCGAACCGATCGAGGTGTGGGTCGGGGCCTATCTGGTCGCGGTGCTGGCGGGCGAGGCTGCGGTGCGGACGGCCGCGCCCGACCTGACCGCGCTCGCCAAGGTCGCGTCGGACGCTGCGCTCGGGCCTGGCAACGTCGCGATCACGGCGATCGCCGCGCCGGGCTCGGCCTACGACGTGGTGAGCCGCTTCTTCGCGCCGGGCTCCGGCATCCCCGAGGACCCGACCACCGGCTCGCTGCACTGCCTTCTGGCGCCGCTGTTCGCCGGGAAGCTCGGCCGACCCCGGCTCGCCTTCCACCAGGCCTGCCCCGGCCGCGGCGGCGACCTCACCTGCGAGGCGCGGGGCGATCGGGTGTTGATCGAGGGACGCGCGGTGACCGTCGTCGAGAGCCGGCTGCGGCCGGACCTCTAGGCCGCTTCCGCCCGCGCCTGCTCGCTGAGCACGCGGCTCATCGCGTCGTAGAGCTTGGTGATCTCGATCGGCTTGGCGACGTGGCCGTCCATGCCGGCGGCGAGGTATTCCTCGACCTGGTGCACCAGGGCGTTGGCGGTCAGCGCCAGGATCGGCGTGCGCGGGCGCTTGTCGGCCTTCTCGGCCGCGCGGATCGCCTTGGCCGCGGCGATGCCGTCCATCACCGGCATCTGAATGTCCATCAGGATCACGTCGAACTGGCCGGTCCGCCACGCGTCGACCGCCGCGCGGCCGTCGCCGACCAGCGAGAGCTCGACGTCCATCGGCTCGACGATCGCCTTCAGCACCTTCTGATTGACCAGGTTGTCCTCGGCGGCCAGCACCCGCACGCTGGCCTGCTGCGCTTCCGCGGCGGCCTGCTGCGCCTCGGCGGCGTCGGCCTGCGAGCCGCGCGGGAACGGCAGTTCGACGATGAAGGTCGAGCCCTTGCCTTCCTCGCTCATCACCGAGATCTGCCCGCCCATCAGCTGGGCCAGCTCGCGGCAGATCGCCAGGCCAAGCCCGGTGCCCCCGAACTGGCGCGTTGTCGACGAGTCGGCCTGGGTGAACTTCTCGAACAGGGTGAGGATCTTGTCCTGGGAGATGCCGATGCCGGTGTCGCTGACCGAAAGCCGCAGGCCGCCGGCGTCGGCGGCTTCGAACTTCGCGGTGACCTTGCCCTCGCTGGTGAACTTGACCGCGTTGGAGACCAGGTTGCTGACGATCTGGCGCAGCCGGTCGCTGTCGCCGCGCCACAGCCCCGCCGCCGCCGGATCGATCTCCAGCATGAAGTCCAGGCCCTTCTCGTCGGCGAGGGCGCGGAAGCCGTCGGCGACCGGGGCGACCTGCCGTTCGAGTTCGAAGTCGTGCTCGGAGAGCTCGAGCTTGCCGGCCTCGATCTTGGACAGATCCAGCACGTCGTTGAGCACCGACAGCAGCTGTTCGCCCGACTGGCGCACGATCGCCAGCCGCTCGCGCTGTTCCGCCGGCAGTTCGTCGCGCTCCATCACCTGAGCCATCGCCAGCACGCCGTTCAGCGGCGTGCGGATCTCGTGGCTCATGTTGGCCAGGAACTGCGACTTGGCGATGTTGGCGGCGTTGGCCGCGTCGCGGGCCTCCATCAGGTCCTCGAGCGTCTCGCAGAGTTCCTGGTGGTTGGCGTCGATCTGGGTCAGCAGATCGTTGAACGTGTTGGTCAGCCGCAGGAACACGTCGTCGTCGGCGTCGATCGGGTCGAGCCGGCGGAACTCGCCGCTGAGCGCCACCTGCGCCATCGCCCGCGACAGCCGCTCGATCGGCGCGGTCACGCGCCGCGACAGGCTGTGCGCGACGAACAGCGCGATCCCGCTGGCGCCGAAGAACAGCATGCCGGTGAGCGCGAGAAACCGCGGCAGCAGCCCGACGATGGTCGGCTCGTGCGCCCGCACCACGACCGCGCCGACGGCCCTTCCGCCGAGCGAGACCGGCGCGCTCACGGCGTGGGCGGGGCCGAGGTCGCCGGTCTTGGGGGGCGGGGCGGCGAAGTAGGCCAGGGTCCGCCCGCCGGCGTCCGTCAACCGTACGTCGATGAGGTCCTTGTCCGCTGCGGCGGCGATGACGTCGTGCTGCACGCCGCGCATGTCCCCGGCGGCGGCGTCCGGCGCGGCGGCGGCGGCGATCACGTTGGCCAGCGTCAGCTGCTCCCGCGCGGCCTGCTGACGGCTGACACTCCACTGCTGCAGCATGAAGCAGACGCACGCCGCCACCAGCACGGCGACCGTCGTAACGATCGCCACGCTGGCGACCCGCGCCTGGAACGGCGGTCTGCTGCGCTCTCTCATTCGCCGTCCGACATAGTTAACGTGCGCGGATTTACCGCACCAACGCCTAACTATACCTGCCCATTCCTAACGCTTCGCTTCCGCTCGCCCAACGCTTCGCTTCCGCGCGCGCATTTCCCCCTGGACGCCCGGTAACGTTTCATTTAGGGTAAATTATTCCTTGGGGTTTAGGGGATTGATCGTGGACAAGCTGTTCGTAGCAAAGAAGGTCGCGACGAAGATTCGTTCGACCGAAGCCGCCCTTGATGCGGCGCTGGTGGAAGCCACCGAGCTGATGGGCGACATGATCCGTGGTCGGGTCGAACTCAAGGTGTCGGCCATCGCGACGGATCCGACAATGGCGAAGATTTCGGCGGCGATCGCCGCGATGTCCGAAGCCCGCACCGCGATGGTGGAGGCTCACGCCGCCGCCGACGAGCTGCGCCTGCGCATCGGCATCCGCACCCGCCTGGACGGTATGGAAAAGAAGATCGACAACGAAGACGAGCAAACCTCGCTTCGGGAAGTCGCCTAACCCTTCCAGGGTTGCGATAAGTTAACTGTTTTGCGCCTCTAGCCTAGGGTTAGGGGCGCAAAGCATGTTTGGCCTGAATCCGATCTATGTATTGGGGCAGTGCGTCTCCGTCCTGACGGTGGCGCTCGCGCTGTGGAAGGGCGATCGCGCCACGCGCGCCGCGGCGATCGCGTTCGGCATCGTCGACGTCGCCACCTTTGTCCTGAACCCCACGGTCGGCAACGTCGCGTCCGAGACGATCCTGCTGGTGATCGACTTCGCCTGTGCGGTGACGTTCCTGTTGCTGGCGGTCCGCTACGCCAACCTCTGGCTCGGCGCGGCGATGATCTTCCAGGCGGCGCAGTTCAGCCTCCACGCCTACTACCTGGTGCTGGAACTGCCGCACGATAAGTTCCATGCCTGGATCAACAACGCCGACGACTGGGGCATCCTGCTCAGCATCTGTGTCGGCACGGTGCTGGCGATCCGCCGCCGCCAGATGGAGGCGCGCGAAGAGGCCGAGCGCGAACTGCTGCGCCAGCAACGCGCCTCGAGGGCCCGATAGATTTTCCCCCTTGCGCTGACGCGCGAACCAGAGTTTTTGCGCGGCGGGCCACGCCCTCCCAACGGGGCGCGACCCATCTGCAAGGATGGGAGACATCGCAGTGAATACCCTCGCCAAACCGGCCATGCGGCCGGCCCGCGCTGAATTTTCATCCGGTCCCTGCGCCAAGCGCCCCGGATGGTCAGCTGAAAACCTCAGATCCGCCGTTCTCGGCCGCTCGCACCGATCCAAGCTCGGAAAGGCGCGCCTGCAGGCCGCCATCGACCAGACCCGCACCGTGCTGCAGGTTCCCGCGGACTATCTGATCGGCATCGTCCCGGCGTCCGACACCGGCGCGGTGGAGATGGCGCTGTGGTCGCTGCTCGGCCCGAAGCCGGTCCAGCTTCTCGCCTTTGAAAGCTTCGGCAAGGACTGGGTCACCGACGTGGTCAAGGAGCTGAAGCTGGACGCCGAGGTGCTGGACGCGCCCTACGGCCGGTTGCCGGACCTCACCAAGGTGCGTCCTGACGCCGACCTGGTGTTCACCTGGAACGGCACCACCTCCGGGGTGCGCGTGCCGAACGGCGACTTCATCGCCGCGGACCGCACGGGCCTCACCATCTGCGACGCCACCAGCGCCTGCTTCGCCCAGGAGCTGGACTGGGCCAAGCTCGACGTGGTGACCTTCTCCTGGCAGAAGGCGCTGGGCGGCGAGGCGGCGCACGGCATGCTGATCCTGTCGCCGCGCGCGGTGGCGCGGCTGGAAAGCCACAAGCCGGCCTGGCCGATGCCGAAGATCTTCCGGCTGACCAAGGGCGGCAAGGTCAACCTCGAGATCTTCGAGGGCGCCACCATCAACACGCCCTCGATGCTCTGCGTCGAAGACTATCTCGACACCCTGAAGTGGGCCGGCTCGATCGGCGGGCTGGCGGAACTTCGCCGCCGCGCCGACGCGAACCTGAAGGTGCTGGAGGACTGGGCGGCCAAGACGCCGTGGATCGACTTCCTCGCCGAGAGCAAGGCGATCCGTTCCAACACCTCGGTCTGCCTGAAGGTGGTCGCGCCGGAGATCACCTCGCTCTCGGAAGACGCCCAGGCCGACTTCGCCAAGCGCCTCGCCGCGCTGCTGGAGAAGGAGGGCGTCGCGCTCGACATCGGCGGCTACCGCGACGCGCCGCCCGGCCTGCGGATCTGGTGCGGCGCCACCGTCGACGCCGACGACCTGCGCGCGCTGACCCCCTGGCTCGACTGGGCCTTCGCCACCCTCGCGTCCGAGCTTTCGCCGGCATAGGCCCCTCTCCCCCTTGAGGGGAGGGGTCGGGGGTGGGGGGTTGCCTCCACCACCCGGACGCTTCGAGAAACCCCCACCCGGCCGCTTCGCGGCCACCCTCCCCTCAGGGGGGAGGGGACGGAGACTTCCCATGACCCCCAAAGTCCTCATCTCCGACCAGCTCTCCCCCGCGGCCGTGGCGATCTTCCGCACCCGCGGCGTCGACGCCGACGTCCGCACCGGCCTTGCCAAGGACGAGCTGCTGAAGATCATCGGCGACTACGATGGCCTGGCCATCCGCTCCGCCACCAAGGCCGACAAGGACGTGCTGGCCGCGGCCAAGCGGCTGAAGGTGATCGGCCGCGCCGGCATCGGCGTCGACAACGTCGACATCCCCGCCGCCACCGCCGCCGGGGTCGTGGTGATGAACACCCCGTTCGGCAACTCGATCACCACCGCCGAGCACGCCATCGCGATGATGTTCGCGCTGGCCCGCCAGCTCCCCGCCGCCGACGCCTCCACCCAGGCTGGCAAGTGGGAGAAGAACCGGTTCATGGGCGTGGAGCTCTACGGCAAGACGCTGGGCCTGATCGGCGCCGGCAACATCGGCTCGATCGTCGCCGACCGCGCCAACGGGCTGAAGATGCACGTGGTCGCCTACGACCCGTTCCTGTCGCCGGAGCGGGCGGTGGAGATCGGGGTGGAGAAGGTCGAGCTGGACGAGCTGCTGGCCCGCGCCGACCTGATCACCCTGCACACCCCGCTCACCGACAAGACCCGCAACATCCTCTCCGCCGAGGCGCTGGCGAAGACCAAGAAGGGCGTCCTGATCGTCAACTGCGCCCGCGGCGGGCTGGTGGACGAGGTCGCCCTGCGCGCGGCGCTGGAAAGCGGCCAGGTCGGCGGCGCCGGCTTCGACGTGTTCGTCGAGGAGCCGGCCAAGGCCAACCCGCTGTTCGGCGCGCCGAACTTCGTCGCCACGCCGCACCTGGGCGCCTCCACCAACGAGGCGCAGGAGAACGTGGCGCTGCAGGTGGCCGAGCAGATGAGCGACTACCTGCTCACCGGCGCGGTGACCAACGCGCTCGAACAGCCCTTCGGTCACCGCCGACGAGGCGCCGAAGCTGAAGCCGTTCGTGGCGCTGGCCGAGAAGCTGGGCGCGTTCGCCGGCCAGATGATCGACGTTGGCCTGAAGGGCGTCGACATCGCCTACGAGGGCCAGGTCGCGGGGCTGAACGTGCGCCCGCTGTCGGCCGCCGCGCTGGCCGGGTTCCTGCGGCCGATGCTGTCGGAGGTGAACATGGTCTCCGCGCCGGCGGTGGCGAAGGAACGCGGGATCACCGTCTCGGAATCCCGCCAGGAGACCTCGCCGGTCTACGACAGCCTGATCCGCATCACGGTGACGACCGAGATGGGCCGCCGCTCGTTCGCCGGCACGGTGATCGCCGGCGCGCCGCAGGATCGTCGAGGTGAAGGGCATGGAGCTGGACGCGGCGTTCGCGCCGGACGTGCTCTACGTGAACAACCAGGACAAGCCCGGCTTCATCGGCGCGCTCGGCGCCCTCTTGGGGCAGGCGGGCGTCAACATCGCCACCTTCAACCTCGGCCGTGTCGCCGCCGGCGAGGACGCGATCGCGCTGGTCGGGCGTCGATCAGGCGCCGGACGCAGGGCTGGTCGCCAAGATCAAGGCGCTGCCGCAGGTGAAGGAAGCGCGCGCGCTGAAGTTCTGATAGCGGACGGGAATGGCGGACACCCATTCCCATACCGTGCCGGGCGGCCGGGCTTACTGGTCGGTCGAGCGCCTCTGGCGGGCGGCCGAGGGGCTGCCGGTGCGCCAGGTGGCGATCGCCGACATCGCCGAGTTCGAGCAGGATTGCTGGTTCGTCGGCCGCAACGTCCCGACCTGCCGCGCCGTGGCTGAGCACGCGCGGCGGATCCAGGCCGCGGACCTCAGCTATCCGATCATCCTGTCGAGCGACGGGCGGCTGATGGACGGCGGTCACCGCGTCGGCAAGGCGTGGCTGCTGGGAATGACGGAGATCGCGGCGGTGCGGTTCGACGTCGATCCGCCACCGGATGCGATCACGCCGTCGCCCTGACTCCCGATAGGCTGTCCGCGAGAGACCCGGCCTTAAGTTCATGGCTGCCAGTTCGCCAGCATTCTGTGAATGCAGGCTCTGCTGAGCCATAACGCGTGCAACTCCGCGTCCGGCTTGACTCTGCGTCGTCGAGTTATAGAACAAAAAGAGAACTCATGGCGTTTAACGGACATGCTTGCCGCTGCTCGACCCACCCTGGCCGCCTTGCGCGCCGAGATCGCCGCCCTGGAGCGCGGCGTGGGAGACCGCGGCGTTCGGACGTCGCCTGAGGCGATCGGCTTCGGCGACACACGGATCGACGGGCGGCTGCCGGGCGGCGGGCTGGCGCTGAAGTCGTGGCACGCCTTCGCCGGCGAGGGGCTGGATCTGGAAACCGCCGCGGCCGGCGCCGCCTTCGTCGCGCGCCTGGCCGCGCCGCTCGCCGCTCGCGGGGAAATGATCTGGGTGCTGCGCCGCGATGACCTTTACGCGCCAGGGCTGGCGGAGCTGGGGCTGCCGGCCGAGCGGTTGATCCAGGTCTGCGCCCGTGACGAGGACGAGGCGCTGGCGGTGATGGAGGACGCGCTGCGCACGCCCGGCGTCACGGCCGTCATCGGCGAGGCGGACGAGGTGGATCTGGTCGCCGGCCGGCGCCTGCAGCTGGCCTGCGAACAGAGCCAGGCCACCGGTTTCCTGCTGCGTCGGCGTCCGTTCGGCGGGGCGGGGAGGGGCGAAACGGGTTCGGCCGCGGCGACGCGCTGGCGGGTCGCGCCCGCGCCCAGCGAACCGGCCGCCGACGAAATGGGACTCGGGCCGCCGCGCTGGCGGGTGACGCTGGAGCGCTGCCGGGGTGGGCGCACGGGGAGCTGGATCCTGGAAGCGAGGGAGGAAGACGATGCCGCGCATCCTTTCCGTCTGGTCGCCGACCTGGGCGGTCGCGACCTGGCGGCGGAAGAACTCAGGCTCGCTGGCTAAATCCCCTCCCCCTTGCGGGGAGGGGGTAGGGGGTGGGGGTGCAAACTCGCTGATCGCCGATCGGGCGAAGACCCAAACCGGCAGTCACCGAGTCAACACCCCCACCCCTGACCCCTCCCCGCAAGGGGGAGGGGAAACAGGTCCGAGCCCACTGGCCCTCATCGCCACCGAGCGCGGCGTGCGCCGGCTTTATGCGATCGACCCGGCCGCGGCGGCGCTCGGCCTCTACGTCGGCCAGAAAGCGACCGACGCGATGGCCCTGGTCCCGGAGCTGATCACGGCCGACGCCGACCCGGAGGGCGATCTCGAAAGCCTGAACGCGCTCGTCCACTGGTGCGTGCGCTTTTCCCCGGCCGTCGCCGCCGATCCGCCGGACGGCCTGTTTCTCGACGTCACCGGCGTCGCCCACCTCTGGGGCGGGGAGCGGGAGATGCTGGACGACCTGCTGACCCGCCTGACGCGGCAGGGCATCGCCGCGCGCGGCGCCATCGCCGGCTCGGCCGGCGCGGCCTGGGCGCTGGCGAGGTGCGGCGAGGATCGCACCGTCGTTCCGCCCGGCGCGGAGGCCGAGGCCCTGGCGCCCCTGCCGGTCACGGCGCTGCGGCTGGCGCCGGAGACCGCCGCCCAGCTCGCCCGGCTGGGCCTGGCGCGGATCGGCCAGGTCGCCAGCCTGCCGCGGCCGCAGCTCGCCCGCCGCTTCGGTCAGGCGACGCTCACCCGCCTGGACCAGGCGCTTGGACACGGCGAGGAGGCGCTGGTGTTCAGCCGCCCGCCGACGCCCTGGTTCGCGCGGCTGGCCTTCGCCGAGCCGATCAGCGCGCCGGACGACCTCGCCCGCGCCTGCCGCGATATCGCCGAGCGGCTTTGCGCCCGCCTGCTGGCGGAGGGCCAGGGCGCCAGTCGTTTCGAGATCGCCTATCATCGGCTGGACGGGCGCGCCGAGCGGCTGTTGATCGGTCTCTCCCTGCCCGGCCGCAGCCCTGCGGCCATCGCCCGCCTGTTCGCGCCGATGCTGGAAACGGTCGACCCCGGCTTCGGGATCGAGGTGGTGAGTCTCGCTGCAGAAGGGGTCGAGGCGCTGCCCGAGCGGGAAATCCGGCTCGAAGCCATCGGCGAGATCGCCGCAGAGGACGGGATCGCGCCGTTGGTCGACCGCCTTTCCAACCGCCTGGGCGAGGGGCGGGTCTGGCGTGCGGACGCTTTTGCGACCCACATTCCCGAGCGCGCCGTCGTCCGCCGCGCGCCGTTCGCGCCTGCAGCCGAGGGGGGATGGCCGAAGGACCGTCCCCGGCCCGTACGCCTGTTCGCCCGCCCCGAGCCGGTCGAAGCGATGGCGCCGCTGCCCGACGATCCGCCGCTGTTCTTCCGCTGGCGCGGCCAGCTGCGCCGGGTGCGCCGCTCCGAGGGGCCGGAGCGCCTCGCCGAGGAGTGGTGGCGCCGTCCGCCCGGCGAAACCACCCCTGCCCATGTGCGCGACTACTACCGCGTGGAGGACGATACCGGCGCCCGCTACTGGCTCTTCCGCGCCGGCCTCTACGGCGCCGACGTCACCCCGAAATGGTGGCTGCATGGACTGGGATGAGATTCCCCTCCCCATGCCTCCCTCCCCTTCATGGGGAGGGACAGGCCGCAAAGCGGCCAGGGTGGGGGAGTCCGGAGCAACAACGAAACGCGCCCGAGAGCTGCGAAAAAGTCTGACCTCGCAGGAAGCGCGCCTCTGGCTGCAACTTCGGCAGATGCGCGCCGATGGCTTCCATTTCCGCCGACAGGCGCCGTTGCTCGGCTTTTATCTCGACTTTGTCTGCTTCAGGCATCGCCTGATCGTCGAGGTCGACGGGAGCCAGCACGCTGACGACGACCGCCAGATTGAGCATGACGTCATGCGTGACGCTGTGCTGCTTCGAGCAGGCTTTCGTACCCTACGATTCTGGAACTCGGACGTCGGAGCCAACCTCGACGGCGTCGTCCAGACGATCCAACTCGCACTCCAAAATCTTCCCTCCCCCTCGTGGGGAGGGACAGCCGATGCGCAGCATCGGCAGGGTGGGGGAGTCGGACGCAACAACGATCTCTCTCATCGCCGGCGCACGGCCCCTGACTCCCCCACCCTGACCGCTTCGCGGTCTGTCCCTCCCCATGAAGGGGAGGGAGGAGGGGAGTCATGACCGCCTACGCCGAACTCCAGGCCACCACCAACTTCGGCTTCCTGCGCGGGGCGTCGCATCCGGAGGAACTGGTGGTCGTTGCCAAGGCTCTGGGGCTGGCGGCGTTGGCGGTGTGCGATCGCAACAGCCTGGCCGGCGTCGTGCGGGCCCACGCCAAGGCCAGGGAGCTGGATCTGAAGTTCATCCCCGGCTGCCGGTTAGATTTCGCCGACGGCTCACCCAGCGTGCTCTGCTATCCGACCGACCGCGAGGCCTATGGGCGCCTGACCAAGCTGCTCACGGTCGGCCAGATGCGGGCCGCGAAGGGGGAGTGCGAGCTGGTCTGGGATGACCTGCGCCAGTACGGCGAAGGCCAGGCGCTGATCGTCGCGCCGCCGGGGGAACTCGACATCGGCTTCACGGCGGCGCTGAAGCGAGCGGCGACGGACTTCCCGGGCCGGGTCTGGCTCGCCGCCGCGCGCGGCTATGGCGCCCAGGACCTGAAGCGCATCGCCGCCCTGGAGGCGCTCGGCCGCGCCGCCGGCGCGCCGATCGTGGCGACGAACGACGTGCTCTACCACGGCCCCGAGCGACGGCCGCTGCAGGACGTGCTGACCTGCATCCGCGAGACGTGCGCGATCCAGACCGCCGGGCTGCGGCTGGAGGCCAACGCCGAGCGGCACCTGAAGATCGCCGGAGGAGATGGCGCGCCTGTTCGCGCCCTGGCCGGAGGCGGTCGCCCGTTCGCTGGAGATCGCCGAGCTCTGCCGGTTTTCCCTCAGTGAACTGAAGTACGAATACCCCGACGAGCCGGTGCCGCCGGGCAAGACGGCGATGCAGCACCTGACCGACCTGGCCTGGGCCGGCGCCGCCTGGCGCTATCCGGGCGGCGTGCCGCAGAAGGTCAAGGATCTGCTGGCGAAGGAACTCGCCCTGATCGAAGAGCTGAAGTACCCGAACTACTTTCTCACCGTGCACGACATCGTGCAGTGGGCGAAGGACCAGGGCATCCTTTGCCAGGGTCGCGGGTCGGCGGCCAATTCGTCCGTATGCTTCTGTCTCGGCGTCACCGCGGTCGATCCGTGCAAGAAGGATCACGACGTCCTGTTCGAGCGCTTCATCTCCAAGGAGCGCGACGAGCCGCCCGACATCGACGTCGACTTCGAGCACGAGCGGCGCGAACTGGTGATGCAGTACGTATACGAACGATATGGCCGCCACCGCGCCGCCATCTGCGCCACCGTGATCCACTATCGGCCGCGCAGCGCCATCCGCGACGTCGGCAAGGCGCTCGGACTGACCGAGGATATCACCGCCGCGCTGGCGAACACGGTCTGGGGCCACTGGGGCGACAGCGTGCCCGACGACCACATCCGCCAGGCCGGCCTCGATCCGACCAACCCGGAGATTCGCCGCGCCATCGACCTGGCGACCGAGCTCTTGGGTTTCCCGCGCCACCTGTCGCAGCACGTCGGCGGCTTCATCCTGACCAAGCGCCGGCTCGACGAGACCGTGCCGATCGGCAACGCGGCGATGAAGGACCGCACCTTCATCGAGTGGGACAAGGACGACATCGACACGCTGGGCCTGATGAAGGTCGACGTGCTGGCGCTGGGCATGCTGACCGCGATCAAGCGGGCGATGACCATGCTGGCGCAGGATCACGGCCGGACCGACATCGTCGACATGGCCGACATCCCCGAGGAGGACCCGGCCGTCTACGACATGCTGTGCAAGGCCGAACTCGGTCGGCGTGTTCCAGGTCGAGAGCCGGGCGCAGATGTCGATGCTGCCCCGGCTGAAGCCGCGGGAGTTCTACGACCTCGTCATCGAGGTGGCGATCGTGCGGCCCGGGCCGATCCAGGGCGACATGGTGCACCCCTACCTGCGCCGCCGCGACGGGCTGGAGCCGATCACCTTCCCCTCGCCGTCGCCCGAACACGGCCCCGCCGACGAACTCGCCGCGATCCTCGGCAAGACCAAGGGCGTGCCGCTGTTCCAGGAACAGGCGATGAAGATGGCCATGGAGGCGGCCAAGTTCACGCCGGAAGAGGCCAACGGCCTGCGCCGCTCGATGGCCACCTTCCGCAACCTGGGCACGGTCGGCAGCTACGGGCTGAAGTTCGTCGAGGGGATGGTGCGGCGCGGCTACGACCCCGAGTTCGCCCAGCGCTGCTTCAAACAGATCGAGGGCTTCGGCTCCTACGGCTTCCCCGAGAGCCACGCGGTCAGCTTCGCCAAGCTGGTCTACGTCTCGGCCTGGATCAAATGCCACTACCCGGACGTCTTCTGCGCCGCCCTGCTCAACAGCCAGCCGATGGGCTTCTACCAGCCGGCCCAGCTGGTGCGCGACGCCAAGGAACACGGCGTCGAAGTGCGCGGGCCGGACGTGATGCTGAGCGGCTGGGACTCGAAGCTGGAACCGGCCAACCCTCCCTCCCCTTCATGGGGAGGGATAGCCGATGCGCAGCATCGGCAGGGTGGGGAAGTGCGGAGCCCTGCGCATCGCCCTGAAGGTTTCGCGGAAGCTTCGGACTCCCCCACCCTGACCGCTTCGCGGTCTGTCCCTCCCCACGAGGGGGAGGGAAATGAGGGGGAGGGGAGAAAGGGCCTTCCCGTCCGCCTCGGCCTGCGCCAGGTGCGGGGGCTGAAGGACACCGAGATCGAGGCGCTGATCCGGGCCCGCGCGGCCGGAGCGGCGACCCTGGAGGACCTCGCCCGCCGCGCCCGGCTCTCGCGCCGGACCCTGGAGCTGCTGGCGGAGGCCGACGCGTTCCGCTCTCTGGGATGGACCGCCGCGAGGGGCTCTGGCGGGTGAAGGCGCTGGCGCCGGAAGTGAAGGCCGACGAGGAAGGCTCGCTGCTGGCGGGGCTCAGCCTTGAGGAGGAGGCCGTGCGGCTGCCCAGGATGCCGCTGCCGGCGCACGTGGCCGAGGACTACCGCACCACCGGCCTTTCGCTGAAGGCGCATCCCTGCCGCTTCTTCCGCCCGCTGCTGACCCAGCTGGGCGCCGTCCCCACCGCCCAGCTGAAGTCGATGCGGGACGGCGCGCGCGTCACCGTCGGCGGCCTCGTTTTGATCCGCCAGCGGCCCGGCACCGCCAAGGGGGTGGTGTTCGCCACGCTCGAGGACGAGACCGGGATCGCCAACGCCGTGGTCTGGGCGGACGTCTTCGCTCCCAATCGGCGCACGGTGATGACCGCGTCGTTCCTGGTGGTCAGCGGCCGGCTGCAGATCGCGTCCGACGTGATCCACGTGGTGGCCGAGCGCTTCGTCGATCTGTCGCCCCGGCTGGCTGACATGAAAAACGCCGATGGGGCGCTTCCCCACCGGCGTTCCTCGGCGGCCCGCCTGCAGCGGAGCCGCGACTTCCACTAAGCCTTATCTGGGCGTCGAGTAGGCCGACGACATCCAGCCGCGGTTGCCGTTCTCGTCGTCCACTTCCATCCAGATGCCGTTGCGCGCGCCGGTCGGATAGACCAGGGCGCCCGTGTGCAGGGTGTAGACGATCGGCGCCTTGACCGACGCCGTCTTGCGCAGCTGCACCTCGCGGCTGACCACCTGCGCGGCGATCGGCGCGTTCTGCTGCGCGCCGCCCGGCTGCTGGGTCTGCATGTAATGCACGAGGTCCACGAACGCCTTGAAGTAGGCGGCCATGATCACCTTGCCGATATCGGTGTTGGTGTAGCCGCTGCCCGACAGCGCGCCGTAGCCCGCCCAGCCGCCCCAGCCGCCGCCGCCGCCAAAGCCGACGTCGGTCTTCTTGGCGTCGCCCTGGGCGATGTAGAGCTGCTCGGTGGTGCGCGCATCCACCAGGGTGATCAGCGTGCTGGCTTCCTGGCTGTGAATGCTGATGCTGCCCACGATCGCCCCGGCCGCGCCTGGCAGGAAGTGGCCGAACATCGCGCCGACGTTGCCGCCGCCGGAATCCGAATTCTGGCGGGCGATGTCGGGGATGATGAAGAAGTCGGCGGCCAACACCTGGCCGCGGCCGAGGTTGGAGCCGCGCTGCAGCTCGCCGCCGCGGCTCAGACCCTCTTCCTGGCCGCGCATGGCCAGGCCCTTGTTGCGGTCGACCATCCGCAGGCAGCCCGACTGCAGCGCGAACATCTTCAGCACCGCTTCGGGGTTGGACAGCCCGAGCGGGCTCCACCAGTCGTGGTCCGGCTCCTGCACCGCGGCGATGCCGATCGGGCGGTCGCAGTGCGGGAGATCACCGGCCGACTGGTGGCCGGAATTCCGATCCATGCCGTAGGGTTGGCTCGGATCGGCGAAGGCGACGCTGGAGGCGGCGGCCATGCCGCACGTCACCAGGACGGCTAGAAGCTTACGCATGTGGCCCCTTTCTAGAGATCGGGGCGGAGCTTAACCGCCGCCGCGGCGCGACGCAAACCGCGGTTACTTCACATCCGCGAAAGTCTTGCCCTCGGCGACCAGCTTCTCCAGCAGCGCCGCGGGCTTGAACTGGTCGCCCATCTGCGCCTGGAACTCCTTCATCTTGTCCAGCACCTTCGGCAGGCCGACATGGTCGCCGAACCACATCGGTCCGCCGCGGTAAACCGGCCAGCCATAACCATTTTCCCAGACCACATCGATGTCGGACGGGCGGATCGCCTTGCCGTCGTCGAGGATCCTCGCGCCCTCGTTGATCATCGGGTAGATGCAGCGCTCGAGAATCTCCTCGTCGGAGATTTTCCGCGGGTTGGCGCCCGACTTCACAATGAAGTCATGCAGGATCTTCTCGGTCACCGGGGACGGCTTGGCGTTGCGGTTCTCGTCGTAGTCATACCATCCGGCCCCGGTCTTCTGGCCGCGGCGGTCCATCTCACACAGCACGTCGCGGATGGTCTCGCCGTGTGACTTCTCCTTGACCCAGCCGATGTCGAGACCGGCCAGGTCGCTCATGGCGAACGGGCCCATCGGGAAGCCGAAGTCGTAGAGCACCCGGTCGACGTCCCAGGGCATCGCGCCTTCCATGATCAGCTTGTTGGCCTCGCGCTGGCGGGCGCCCAGGATGCGGTTGCCGACGAAGCCGGGGCAGACGCCGACCAGCACCGCGATCTTGCCGATCTTGCGCGCCAGCTTCATCGAGGTGGCGATCACCTCTTTCGAGGTATGGTCGGCGCGGACCACCTCCAGCAGCTTCATCACGTTGGCCGGCGAGAAGAAGTGCAGGCCGATCACCGCCTCCGGCCGCTTCGTCGCCGAGGCGATCTCATCGATGTTGAGCCCCGAGGTGTTTGTGGCCAGGATCGCGCCGGGTTTGCAGATGGCGTCGAGCTTGGCGAAGATGTCCTTCTTGATGTCCATCCGCTCGAACACGGCTTCGATCACCAGGTCGCAGTCGGCCAGCGCGCTCATGTCGAGCGAACCGCTGAGGCGGCTCATGCGGGCTTCGGTTTCCTCCGGCTTGGCGGTGCGCGAACGCTCGTAGTTGCCGCGGACCACCTTGAGGCCGCGGTCGAGCGCCTCCTGCTTCACCTCGACGATCGTCACCGGGATGCCGACGTTGAGGAAGTTCATCGCGATGCCGCCGCCCATGGTGCCGGCGCCGATGATGCCGACCTTGTTCACCGGGATGGTGGGGGTGTCGTCCGGCACGTCGGGGATCTTGTTGGCCTGGCGCTCGGCGAAGAAGGCGTAGCGCTGCGCGGCCGACTGCGAGCCGCTCATCAGCTCGCCGAACAGCTTGCGCTCTGTCTTCAGCCCCTCCTCGAACGGCTGGTTCACCGCCGCCTCGATGCAGCGGATGTTGTACTCCGGCGCCAGGAAGCCGCGGAACCTGCGGGCGTTCGCCTTGCGGAAGTTGGCGAAGATTTCCGGATGGCCGCGCGCGGCCTCCACCTTGTCGTTCGACTCGCGCACCTTCTTCAGCGGCCGGCCTTCGGCGGCGATCTTGTGGGCGAACGCGACGGCGCCTTCGCGCAGCTTGCCCTCCTCGACGATCTCGTCGACGAGGCCCATCGCCAGGCACTCCTTGGCCGGCACGTGCTGGCCGCTGGTCATCATCTCCAGCGCCCGCTCGGGGCCGACGATGCGCGGCAGCCGCTGGGTGCCGCCGGCGCCCGGCAACAGGCCGAGGTTCACCTCCGGCAGGCCGCAGCGGGCCGAGGGGACGGCGACGCGGTAGTGGGCGCAGAGCGCCACTTCCAGCCCGCCGCCCAGCGCCGTGCCGTGGATCGCGGCGACGACCGGCTTCGACGAGCCCTCCATCGCGTCCTGCACCTCGAACAGGCTCGCGCCTTTCTGCGGTCCGCCGAATTCGGTGATGTCGGCGCCGGCGATGAAGGTGCGGCCCTCGCAGATGATCACCACCGCCTTGGCGCCGGCATCGGCCAGCGCCGCGGCCATGCCCAGCGCCAGGCCGTCGCGCACGCCCCAGGACAGCGCGTTCACCGGCGGCGAGTTCAGCGTGATCACGCCGACGTCGCCGTCCAGGGCATAGTCGGTCACGGCGTTGATGGCGGTCATGGCGGGTTTCCTCGAAAGCCTGTTGCGGCCGGCAAACGCGGCCGTCATTCAAACGCTTGTATAAGCCTCGCCGAGGCGGCGGGCGTCAATGCGCGTGGTTCAGGATTTCGCGCGCCTGGGCTTTTCCACGGTCGCGATCCGTTTCAGACCCGCCAGCGAGGCGTTCAGCGTCGGCTCCTGGCGCAGCACCTCGTCGAGGTGCAGCGCGGCCAGGCGCTCGATCAGCAGCTCGCCGGCAGCGGTCAATGCGAGGTGGACCGCGCGCCGATCGGTGCGCGAGGGATTGCGGACCGCGACGCCAGCCTTGGTCATGCGATTGATCAGCTGCACCGCGGCGTGATGTGTCAGCAGCAGCTGATCGGCCAGATCGCCCATTGTCATCTGCTTCGAGGGCCAGGTCTTGATCGCCAGCATGGCCTGATACTGCTGCTGGGTGACGCCCGCCGCACGGCTGATCGCCTCCGCGCCGGCCATGAAGCGCCGCAGCGCGAGGCGAAAGTCCGCGAGGCTCTGGTACTGTTCGGGGTCGAGACTCATCTGGGCCAGGAAAGGACGCGCGAGGGTTGGCTAGGCGACTCTGCCTAACGTCCTTCGGCGCTATTGCCTAGTTTCGAGCTGGGGGTGGCGTGCGGACGTCGCCCGCCTGTCCCGCGGGGGCTCAGTAAGCGCCTGACGTGCGCCGCAATTCGCCGCCGATCTCGCCGCCCGGATTGGCCGTCGTGCTGATGCTGAACGTCCAGTGACCGGCCTTGAGGTCGGCAATCTGCGCGTCGGTGAGCGTCACCGCCGCGTGCACCTCGGGACCCTTGCCCAGCGTCGGCGCGGCGATCGTGGCGGCGTTGTCCTTGAAAGCGGCGTTCGTCGCCGGCCCGGTCAGCCCGAAGAACGTCACGGTGTAGTCGAGCGTCCGCCGATCGGTGTCGAGCATGGCGGTGACTTCGCCATGGCCGCGGGCGCCGTTCGGCGGGGTCACGTTCGCGCCTTTCAGCACGGCGTCATAGTGCAGGATGTCGGCCTGCGCGGCGCCCGCGCCCAGCAACAGCCCCGCGACCGCGGCCACGAGTGTCTTGCGGTTCATTGTTTGCGCTCCCTCATCTTCAGGTCGGCGAGGCGTCGTGCGCCCGCCAATGACATAATATCACGACGTGATGTTATGGTCGAGCCGCCGCCAAAGCCAGTTCCCGACTGGAGCGCCGCGTCAGAAGTAGCGGCGCAGTTGCAGATAGATCTGGGCGGGTGGCGTCAGGGACACCGGGCTGGACGCGGTCAACGGCAGGCCGCCGAACTCGGTGCGCGCCCGCCCGACCGGCGCCTGCACGCCGGCGGCCAGGGTCACGTTGTCGGCCAGCGAATAAGTCCCGGCGACGAGCGCCAGCAGGCTGCCGTCGTTGAGGTCGACGATCAGGCTTGGACTGAGATCGAGCAGCGGGGTGACCTCGAGCGTCAGCCCGCCGGCCAGGTAGTCGCGCCGAGTGTCGAACACCTGGCCGCGGGCGAGCCGGTCGGTGAGCTCGGGCGGCAGGGAGGCGAGGTCGAACGGCTCGCCGGCCACGCCGAAGCCGTTGTGGAAGTATTCGGCGAACACCGTGGCGTTGCGGCCGAACAGGGTCATGGCGTCGCTGATGTTGGCGACCGCGGAGACGCGCACGCCGCCGGCCTTCAGCATCGTCGGGACCACCTCGACGTTCCAGGTCGCGCCGCCGAGCGCGCCGTTGACGCCCAGCCCAGTCACCCAGTCGCCGTGGTCGCGGGCCAGCATCAGCGTGGTCTGATGGCCGAGCAGCGTGGTGTGGAAATGCAGCGCGATCGAGCTGGCGTCCGCGGTCACCGGACCGCCCCGGCGCGCGGTCCGCGGCGCGACGATGAACTGCAGGTCCGACCCGTCGGAGAACAGCCGCTGCACGTAGAGCATGTCGACGCCGGGCTTGTATTCGGTGTCGGTGGCGGTGGGGCCGAACGGGTCGAACAGGTCCATCGGCCGGAACACCAGCCCGCTGCCCCAGGTCAGCGCCTGCCGGCCCACGCGCACCACCAGGTCCGGCGCCGAGTAGGTGATCGCCAGCCGGTCGATGCGCTGACTGGCGATCCAGGGGCCGTGGTTCAGGAACGCGCCGGTCAGGTCGAACAGGGTGGGCGGCGGGGTGGCGATCAGGCCCGCCTCGGCGTGCGCGAGCGCGACGCTGGGGCCGTCCTCCGCCGCGAGCACATAGTGCAGCTGCAGGCTCCAGGGGCCCCAGGTCGGCTCCCAGGTGAGGCGCAGATTGCCGAGCACGTCGTTGGCGGTGCGCTCGCCGAGTTGCGCCTGCACGCTGCCGGCGCCGGCGAACTGCTCGGCGTCCTGCAGTTCGAGGCGGCCATGCAACTGATTGGTCTGGTCGGGCTGTTTGACCTCGGATTGCGCCAGCGCAGGGCCGGCAAGGAGCGCCAGAGCCAGCGCTCCGAGCCAGCCGCGCCCGTGGGAGAGGAGTGCGACTCGCCGGCGGCTTGACCCCTCACCCTCCCAACCGCTGCGCGGTCGGGCCCCTCCCTCTCCCTCCGGGAGAGGTGTAACATGCTGACGCCGCTTACTTTTCACCTCTCCCAGAGGGAGAGGTAGGGGCCCGCGATCGCGACAGCATCGTGGGAGGGTGAGGGGTCACGCCGCCAGCCAAACTGTCTCGATCCCGGCTACGCCGCAACCCCGGCGCTCCGGCGTTCGTCGGCGGTGATCTGGCCGTCGGTCATCTCGATCCGGCGTCGAGAATGGGCGATCACCCGCGCATCGTGGGTGGCGATCAGGAACGTGATGCCGGACGCGACGTTGAGGCGCGCCATCAGGTCGATCAGCTCCTCGGCGTTGCTGGAATCCAGATTGGCGGTCGGCTCGTCGGCCAGCACGATCGCCGGCTTTGGCGCCAGCGCCCGGGCGACCGCCACGCGCTGCTGCTGGCCGCCCGACAGCCGCGACGGCCGGCGGTTCTCGAGCCCTTCAAGGCCGACCTCGCGCAGCACTTCGCGGGCGCGGGCCTGGCGCTCGGCTGAGGGGCGGCCGAGCAGCCGCAGGATGAACTCGACGTTCTCGATCGCCGAGAGCACCGGCACAAGGCTGTAGGTCTGGAACACGAAGCCGATCTTGTTGAGCCGCAGGTCAGCCAGGCGGCCGCTGTCCATGCCGGTGATATTTTCACCGTCGACGTCGATCTGGCCGGCGGTCGGCCGGTCAAGGCCGCCGATCAGGCTGAGCAGCGTGGTCTTGCCCGAGCCGGACGGCCCCGAAAGCGTCGCGAAGTCGCCCGCCGCGATGTCGAGGTCGACGCCGCGCAGCGCTGGCACGTCAACCGCGCCCTGCCGATAGATCTTGGTCACGCCCCGGCATCGTATGATCGCGGCCATCAAGGTCTCCTTCACAACGACGCCATGGCCTGGATCGGATTGGTGCGGGCGGCGGCGCGCGCGGGCCAGAGCGTCACGGCGACGCCGAACACCCAGATCACCAGCGCGACGGCAATGGCGTCGCGGGGATCGAGCCGCGGGTAGAGGATGCTGCGGGCGCCCCACTTCTCCACCGCCTCGCCGAGCGGGCCGAGGTCGAGGCCGCCCGCGAACGGAACCAGCGTCAGCCCCATCAGACCGACGCCGAGCAGGACGCCCAGTCCGATCAGCAGCGCCGACTCGAACATGACCTGCGCGACGATCAGGGTTGGGCGCATCCCCAGCGCCTGCATCAGCCCGAACTCGCGCGTGCGCTCGAACACCGCCATCAGCTGGGTGTTGACGATGCCGATCGCCATCAACACGAACATCACCATCAGCCAGACGAGGACGTAGGTCTGGGAGAAGGTCTGCATGGTGTAGGCGAGCGGCGAGAGCGTCTCCCAGGATTGGACGTCGAGGCCAGGTCCCGCGCGCTTCAACGCCGCGACCACGTCGTCGAGCTGGGCGCCCGGCGCGGCGTCGAAGGCGATCTCGGCGAGATCTTTCCCCGAACCCAGCATCTGTTGGGCGGCCCCAAGTCCGGTGAAGACGAACTCGTCCTGGGCCGGCTTGGTGTTGCCGAAGACGCCAATGATGGGCAGGCCGATCTCCGCCAGGTGGCCGTCGGCGGCCTGGGCCATCACGATCACGCGCTTGCCAAGCCGGGTCTTCAGCTTGTCCGCGAGGTCCTTGCCGATGACGAGGCCGGGCTCGCTGGCGTTGGTGAGATATCGGCCCGCCAGTATCTGGCCGGGCAGATCGGAGACCTTGCGCTCGGCCGCTGGGTCGACCCCCAGCAGGGTGACGGCGCGGGTGCGGTATTCGCTCTGGATGATGGCGGTGACGCGGACGCGCGGGGCCCAGCCGGAGACCTGCCCGCCGTTCAGCGCCGCCAGCAGCGATCCGGTTGGCGCAGGCATGCGATGGGTCACGTCGGGATCGTCGAGGTAGCCCACGGCGTGGATCTGGCCCTCGCCGGTTAGCAAACGCAGCGCCTCCTGGCGGCTGCTCTCGACCCAGGCCTTCAGGATCACGTCGAAGGCGAGGATCGACCAGACGCCGACCGCGACCACCGCGAGGGTGATCCAGGTGCGACGTGGATTGCGCCAGAGGTTGCGCCAGGCGATCGGACCCAGCAGGGCGAGTTGTTCCATCTCAGGCCGCCCGCATCGCGATCGCCGGAGTCATCCGCCGGATGCGGGCGAAAGGCACCAGGCCGCCGACCAGCACCGCGATCAGCAGGGCGGCAGGGCCGGCGCAGGCGCTGAACCAAGTCAACGAGGGCAACAGGCGCTGCGGCACGCCGAACTGGGCCAGCAGCTTCGGATCGATCGGGTAGACGATGCCGGTTTGCTGGAAGTAGGCCGTGACGGCGGCGCCGATCACCACGCCCACGGCGCACCCGAGCATCGCCAGGACCAGCAGCTCGATCCAGACCATCGCGCCGATCTGGCCCGAGCGCATGCCCAGCGCCAGCAGCATGCCGAATTCGCGCGTGCGCTCGAGCACGCTCATCAGCAGAGTGTTGAGTATGATGAAGGCCACCACCAGCACCAGCGAGGCGTAGAACACCATCGAGGTCGCGTATTTCAGTTCGATGGTGTCCTTCATGGCCGGCTCCATCGCCTGCCAGTCGCGGATGGTCACGTTTTGCCGCCGCGCCAGTTCGGCGAGCCCGGGCAGGGCGGCGTTCACGCTGGCGAGCGACGGGCCGGCGAGGGCGATGGTGTTGGCCGCGCCCTCCATGCCGAAAGTGTCCTGCGCGCGGGCCAGCGGCATCTCCAGGATGGTGCGGTCGAGGTCGGCGATGCCGCTGTGGTAGATGCCGGCCACCTGCAGCACATCGGCGGCCACGGAACCGTCGCGGGCTTGGCCTAGCAGAGTGATCTTGCCACCCACGCCGACGCCGAGGTTCTTGGCCAGAATGTCGCCTAGGATCGCTTGGTCGGTGTCGTCGGCCCGCAGGTAGCGGCCGGCGGAGATGCGATCGGCGATGGTGGAGATCCGGGCCTCGCTCGCGGGGTCGACGCCGATGACGGCGGCGGCGTAGCTGCGCCCGCCGTTGGCTATGATGGCGAAACCATTGACCCGCGGCGCCGCGGCGGTGACGCCCTTCAGCAAGACCGCATGCCGAGCGAGCCGGGCGGGGTCGTTGATGGCGAGGTCGAGCCTCGGATCTGCCGCGTAGCCGTCTGGCTGGAACTGGGCGTAGCCGTCGAAGATGCGCAGCGTCGTCTCTTTCATCTGGCCGTAGACGCCGTCCTGGAACGACAGCACGAACACCAGCAGGCCCGAAACGATCGCGATGCTGATCAGGCTGAGGATCGTGCGCTGCGGACGGCGCCACAGATTGCGCCAGGCGAGCGCGGCCAGCACTGCTAGGACCTCGGATTCTGCAGATTGGAGAGCGTGAACAGGTAGGTCGGCAACGCGACGTTGAACTTCGCGTCCGAGGTCTCGATCCGGGTCCACTGGCCCGGTTGGTCGAGCGGGTGCATCGTCATCGACACCGGGTAGGGCCGGCCGGCCAGCGGGGCGATCCGATCGGCGGTCATGCGCCGGGCGGGCTTCATGTCCTGGTCGAAGAACGTCTCGCCCATCAGCACGAAGTCGTCGCGCACCTCGAGCGCGACCTTGCCCCACACCACCGGCACGCCGGGCTTCGGCGTCGCCTCGACCGTCCACACGGTGTGGCCGCCGCTCTGCGCGGTGGCGGTCAGCCGATGGGTGTAATCGGTCAGGATGTCCTCGGACTTCGACAGATCGTTGTAGGAGAAATCCGAGCCCATCCACGACTGGCTCATCATGCTGCTCGGCAGCTTGATCACCTGGTTGAGTTTCGGATTGTAGACCCAGGTGTCGGTCCCGACCTTCAGGGTGGCGTTGCCGGCGTCCTTCGCTGGGGCGACAAAGCGGACCAGCGCGTCGTTGTCGCCGCGGGTCCAGCCTTTCATCTCCATGCGCCGCTCCCAGTCCGGTCGGTGCACCGTCATCGCGACAGTCGATTGCGAGCTCGACGAACGATAGTTGTCGTAGGCCTGACGCAGGATTGCGTCGGCGGTCGGCGTCGCCGCCAGAGCCGGCGCGGCCGCCACAGAGGCCAGTAACGTCACCAGGAATCTTCGCAGCACGACGAAGCCTTGCCTTTTCGCTCGATCCTAGCCATAGTTAACAGACCGACGGTCGGTCTTACAAGTGAAACCCGTCGGAGGAAAGGACCACCGCCGCTGTCGTCATTGTCCGAGGATGTCGGGGCCTCGCTCTCGACCGGGACCCGGCCGCGCGTGATCAAGCCGCCGGCCGTGCGCCGCGCCGAGCTGATCGACTGCGCCCAGCGGCTGTTCCTGCAGAAGGGCTACGAGCGCACGACGATCAACGACGTGATCGCGGCGACGGCGCTCTCGAAGGGCGCGTTCTACCACCACTTCCGGGCCAAGGAGGACCTGCTGGAAGCGATCGCCGCGCGTTTCGCCCGGCAGGCGGTCGACCAGACCCTGAGCGTACGCAGCGACGGCTCGCTCAATGCCTTGCAGCGCCTCAACCTGCTGCTGGCCATGACGCGAGAGTGGAAAGGCGAGCACCTGCCGGAGCTGCGCGCGATGTTCACGACGCTGCTGCGGCCCGACAACGCGGTGCTTTACCACCGCATCGTCGGCGCGGTGTTCGAGGCTATGGCGCCGGCGTTGACGGAGGTGATCGAAGCGGGCCAGGCGCGGGGCGAATTCCAGCTCGCCGACGCCGCGCTCGCCGCCGAAGCGATGCTGTGGCTCGGCGAGGGGCGCCGTCGCCTCGTCGTCCAGGCAATGGACGCCGCCGAGCGCGGCGATGTCGACGCGGCCACCGATCTGCTGATGCGGCGCCTGCGCGCCGAGGAAGCGATGCTCGACCGCATCCTCGGTCTCCCGCCGGGCAGCATCCAGCTGGCGGGCCCCGACGACTTCATCCGCGCGATGATCGTCGCCTGGCAGGCGGCGCCCGCGGACTGAGGCTGGGTGCTCATCAACTTAGGGTCGACGCGCAGCTCCGCATCCGTGGCTGCGTTCAGCGAACCGTCTCTTTCTCCTTGGGCGCCGAGACGCGGCGCGTCTTGGTCTCGGCCTTGGGCTTGGGCAGCAGTCGGAAGCGCGTCTGGCACCACGCGTAATCAACCCCAACATCGAGCAGGGCGTCCGAACGTCCGCACGGGCAGGCGAATTCCATGACCGCGACGACGCGGTAGGTCTCCCCGGCACGCAGGGGCACCGGCCTGCCCGTGGCATGGTTCGGGGCGGCATTGACGCATAGAACCAGATCGCCAGGGCCGACAGCGTCGCTCATAGCCTCCATTCATACCATTTCCGAAAACCCGCATGAACACCGCTGAGCGGCAGGGCGGTGAAAGCGGTCGGCCCACTTGCGGGGGAGGGCAATGTCCGCTCCCCCTGTGCTGAAGTCGGCGGCGTCGGCTTGTCGGCAGGAGCCGCCACACGGCGGCAACTCAGAGCGGATGCTCAGGCCACCTGGCTGGCCAGGCCGCGCCGGGGCGGCGATGAGTTCAAGCCGGCTCCAGCACCTCGTAGGCGGGCAGCGTGAGGAACTCCGCGCACTCGGCGGAGAGGCTCATGTCGGCGAACAGCCGGATCGCCTCGGCGAAGCGGCCGCTCTCGAACGGCGCGCCCAGCGTCTGCTTCAGCGCCGCCATCTCCTCGTCGAGCAGAGCCTTGAACAGGTCGGCGGTCACCGTGCGGCCGTCGGCCAGGTTCGCGCCCTGCTGCACCCACTGCCAGATCTGAGTGCGGCTGATCTCGGCGGTCGCGGCGTCCTCCATCAGATTGTAGAGCGGCACCGCGCCGCGGCCGCGCAGCCAGGCCTCGATGTACTGCACGCCGACGCGGATGTTCTCGCGCAGGCCGTGCTCGGTGCGCTCGCCGTCGTGCACCTTCAGCAGCTGCTCGCGGGTGACGGTGACATCCTCGCGCAGCTTGGAAAGCTGGTTCGGTCCCGGCATCACCCGGTCGAACACCTCCATCGCCACCGGCACCAGATCCGGGTGCGCGACCCAGGTGCCGTCGTGGCCGTTCGTCGCCTCGCGTTCCTTGTCGGCCCGCACCTTGGCGAACGCGGCCTCGTTGACCGCCGGGTCGCCGCGCACCGGGATCTGCGCGGCCATGCCGCCCATCGCGAAGGCGCCGCGGCGGTGGCAGGTCTGGATCAGCTTCAGCGAATAGGCGGCGAGGAACGCCGAGCCCATGCCCATCACCGCCCGGTCGGGTGTCAGCGCTTCCGGATGGCGGCGCAGGCGCTTGATGTAGGAGAAGATGTAGTCCCAGCGGCCGCAGTTCAGTCCGGCCATGTGGTCGCGCAGCTCGTAGAGGATCTCGTCCATCTCGAACGCCGCCGGCAAAGTCTCGATCAGCACCGTCGCCTTGATCGCGCCGTTCGGAATGCCGAGCCGCTCCTGCGCCAGCACGAAGACGTCGTTCCAGAGCCGCGCCTCGAGGTGGCTCTCCATCTTCGGCAGATAGAAATAAGGGCCCGAGCCCTGCGCCAGCGCCCGCTTGGCGTTGTGGAAGAAGTAGAGCCCGAAATCGACCAGCGAGCCGGACATCGGCGCCCCGTCCACGACCACGTGGCGCTCCGGCAGGTGCCAGCCGCGCGGGCGCACCATCAGCACCGCGCGCTCGTCGTTCAGCTGGTACGACTTGCCGGTGCCGGGATCGACGAAGCTGAGCGTGCCGGCCCAGAGGTCGATCAGGTTGATCTGGCCCTCGACCATGTTGGCCCAGGTCGGCGCGTTGGCGTCCTCGAAGTCGGTCATGAACACCTTCGCCCCGCTGTTGAGGGCGTTGATGACCATCTTGCGGTCGGTCGGGCCGGTGATCTCGACGCGGCGATCCTGCAGGTCGGCCGGGATCGGCGCGACGCGCCAGTCGCCGTCGCGCACGGCCTTGGTCTCGGGCAGGAAGTCGGGGCTCTCGCCGGCGTCGAAGCGCTTCTGCCGCGTCTGCCGCGCCGCCAGCAGTTCGAGCCGGCGGGCGTCGAACTTGCGGTGCAGCTCGGCCAGGAACGCCAGCGCCTCCGGCGTCAGCAGTTCGGCGGCGCGGCCCGCGATCGGCTGCGTGACCTGGGCGGGACGGGTGAGCGTGGCGGCGTCGTCGGCCATGGCGGGCGTCTCCTCATGGCGAAACAGAAAAAAGGCGGGGGCGTGTGCCCCCACCAGTCAACTCTATCAGTCTTCGGGTCGGCCTGAACCCAGTCCGACCCGCAATCTCCCCGGCTAGGCCGGCACGGATTCCTTCTTGAACTGCGCCGCCTCGGTCGAGTCGGCGAGCGCGGTGGTCGAGGACTGGCCGCCGGAGATGGTCATCGCCACCTCGTCGAAGTAGCCGGTGCCGACCTCGCGCTGGTGGCGCGTCGCGGAGTAGCCATGCTCCTCGGCGGCGAACTCGCCCTGTTGCAGCTCGGAGTAGGCCGCCATGCCGCGGTCCTTGTAGCCGCGGGCCAGCTCGAACATGCCGTGGTTCAGGCTGTGGAAGCCGGCCAGGGTGACGAACTGGAACTTGTAGCCCATCGCGCCCAGCTCGCGCTGGAACTTGGCGATGGTGTCCTTGTCGATGTTGGCTTCCCAGTTGAACGACGGCGAACAGTTGTAGGCCATCAGCTTGCCGGGGTGCGACTTCTGGATCGCCTCGGCGAACTCCTTGGCCTCGTCGAGGTTGGGGTGCGAGGTCTCCCACCACAGCATGTCGGCGTAGTCGGCGAAGGCCTTGCCGCGGGCGATGCAGTGGGCCAGGCCGGTGCCGTCCTTCAGCCGGTAGAAGCCTTCCGGCGTGCGGCTGTCGGGGACGATGAACTGGCGGTCGCGCTCGTCGACGTCGGAGGTGATCAGCTTGGCGCTCTCGGCGTCGGTGCGGGCGACCACCAGGGTCGGCACGCCCATCACGTCGGCGGCCAGGCGCGCGGCGATCAGGTTGCGCTCGTGCGCCTGGGTCGGGATCAGCACCTTGCCGCCCATGTGGCCGCACTTCTTTTCCGAGGCCAGCTGGTCCTCGAAGTGGACGCCCGAGGCGCCGGCTTCGATGAACGCCTTCATGATCTCGAAGCTGTTCAGCGGGCCGCCGAAGCCGGCTTCCGCGTCGGCCACGATCGGCGCGAACCAGTCGCGCTTGGCGCCGCCTTCCGAGTGCTCGATCTGGTCGGCGCGCTGCAGGGTGCGGTTGATGCGGCGGCAGAGCTCGGGCGCGGCGTTGGCCGGATAGAGGCTCTGGTCGGGATACATCGAGCTGGCGGTGTTGCTATCGGCGGCGACCTGCCAGCCGGAGAGGTAGATCGCCTTCAGCCCGGCGCGCACCTGCTGCATGGCCTGGTTGCCGGTCATGGCGCCCAGGGTGTTCACGAACGGCTCGTCGTGCAGCAGCTTCCACAGCTTGTTGGCGCCGCGCTCGGCCAGCGTGTAGGCGATCGGGAACGAGCCGCGCAGCTTCTCTACCGCCGCGGCGGTGTAGGGGCGCTTGACGCCATCGAACCGGCCCGCGGGCGCGTTCGGGATCAGGCTGTCGATGCCGCTCATGTCTTGCTACTCTCCGGGTGCGAGCTTGTGTGGATTTGACAGATGGAGCTCGCGCTTGCGGTCCGATAGCAGGGAACGGGCCAAGGCACAGGCGCCAGAAGGATACTTTGTCACACATTGACATTGTCGTGTCTGTCAATTCATGACAAAAGCCGACATCGCGAAGGCGTGCGCTCAGAGGCGAGCAGTCCATTGGACCACAAAGGGCACGAAGGACACGAAGGGATCGCGCCCAGGCTTGAAGCGGTTGCGCGGGACGTCATCGACGCCGGCCTCCAGGTTCACAAGGCGCTCGGTCCTGGCCTGCTTGAGTCGGCCTATGAATCCTGCCTTGCCTTTGAACTCGGGGTTCGAGGCGTGTCGTTGCGCCGCCAAGCGGCGCTCCCGATCCACTACAAAGGCGAACGGCTCGACGTAAACTATCGTATCGATCTCCTTGTCGAGGAGGCGCTGGTTGTCGAGGTCAAGTCGGTCGACAAACTCACCCCGCTTCATGAGGCGCAGCTCCTGACCTACCTCAAGCTGTCCGGCTGTAGGTTGGGACTTCTGATGAATTTCAACGTCTTGTTGTTCAAGCAAGGACTTCGGCGCCTTGTGCTCTGACTTCGTGTCCTTCGTGTCCTTCGTGGTTCAATGGACTGCGAGCCACTCGCGCAGCCTTGCGGCGAGGGGTGCCTGATGGCGCAGGCCCCCGAGCGCAAACTGTTCCTCGGTCCGCGGCTGCGGCGGCTGCGGCGCGACCTGGGACTGACGCAGACCCGGATGGCCGAGGACCTGGCGGTCTCGCCCAGCTACCTCAACCTCTTGGAGCGCAATCAGCGCCCGGTCACCGCCCAGGTCCTGCTGCGGCTGGCGGAAGTCTATGACATCGACATCCGCAGCCTGTCGTCCGACCACGAGGCGGCCGGCGCCCGCGATCTGACCGAGGTGTTCGCCGATCCGCTGTTCCGCGACCTCGCGCGTCGCCCGGCAGCGAGGTGGCCGAGGTGGCCGACGGCGCCCCGGGGGTGGCCGATGCGATCGTGCGGCTCTACCGCGCCTACGCCGACCGCCGGCGGCTGGCGGAGTTCGGCGCGCTGCCCAGGGCCGAGGAAGGCGCCGACGGCCTGGCGCTGACGCCGTCGGACTGGGTGCGCGACTATATCCAGGGCCAGCGCAACTTCTTTCCCGAGCTCGACGAGGCCGGCGAGGCGCTGGCGCGGGAGCTGAAGCCCGAGCCGCAGGGCCTCGCCGCCGCCGGCCGTCAGCGCCTGGCCGACCGCCACGGCATCCAGGTGCGGATCGTGCCGCTGGAGGTGCTGCCGGACTCGGTGCGCCGCTACGACCATCACCGCCGCCGGCTGATGCTGTCCGAACTGCTGGGCGAGCAGGGGCGCACGTTCGGGGTCGCCTACCAGCTGGCGCTCGCCGAACACGACGCGGCGCTGACCGCGATGGCCGAGCGCGCCGGCCGCGCCGGACGCGCCCACGCGCAGACTCCTGAAGGTGTCGCTGGCCAACTACCTCGCCGCCGCGATCATGATGCCCTACGAGGCGTTCCGCGAGGCCTGCGAGCGGACCAGCCACGACATCGAGCTGATCGGCGCCCGGTTCGGGGCCAGCTTCGAGCAGGTCTGCCACCGGCTGACCACGCTGTCGCGGCCGACCTCGCGCGGCGTTCCGTTCTTCATGCTGCGGGTGGATTCGGCCGGCAACATCTCCAAGCGTTTCGCCGGCGCCTCGTTCCCGTTCTCCCGCTTCGGCGGCTCGTGTCCGCGGTGGCGGGTGCACGAGGCGTTCCGCACGCCTGGCCGGGTGGTGACTCAGATGGTCGAGACGCCGGACGGGTCGCGCTATTTCACCCTGGCCCGCACCACCCCGCGGGTCGCTGGGCCCTACGCCGACGCCGACGCCGGTCTCGCCGTGGGGCTGGGCTGCGAGCTGAAGTACGCCCCACGCCTTATATACTCGCGCGGCCTCGACCTGGCGGAGCCCCAGGTGACCGAGATCGGTCCCGCCTGCCGGGTCTGCGAGCGCCCGGCCTGCCCGCAGCGCGCCGCCGAGCCGCTCGGTCGCACCCTGATGGTCGACGATTTCACCAAGTCGATCTCGCCCTATCCGTTCGCGCCGGTCTGAGCCTGTCTGGCCGGCGCCTTCCTTGGCGGCGCCTGTCGCGTCCGCGCCACACCGGGCGCCGGACCTCGCGGCGACGGCCCGCATCACCGCCGCGCAATCCTTGCGACACACGGTTCGGCTAGCTACCTGCGCCACGAGAGCCGAGCGGTATTGGCGTCGTCGACAGCTTGTCGGTCGGTGGCGCCGCCACCTCCCCTTTAGGGGCCGTGGCGCGTGCGCTTTCTTCGTGGAGGCGCATGGCGTCATGGGATCTGACAGCACGAGTTTCCAAAGGAACGGCGACGTCACCACCTTGGAGGGTGACGCGGCAATACTTCGGGCGGAAGGTGCATTCGTCCGCCCGAACTTCCTGTCGCCTTTCGTGCTGGTGAGGTTGCTCGACGCGCTCGAGCGCCTGTCGCCCGCCTGGGCGCCGTCCGAGCGGATGGGCCTGCTGGGTCGCGGCGGCACCGAGCAGGTCCGCCCGACCAACCTCGCGGTGCAGGCGGCGCTCGACGAGATCCGTCACGCCCTCGCGCCGGCGGCCCTGCAGTGGGCCAGGTCGTGCGGCTTCCGCCTGCCCGCCGCCCCGCTGCTGCAGTTGTTCCCGGTGCGGATGGTGGGCGACGCCGACGCCCCCGCGCGCCAGGAGCCGCACACGGATTCCCATGGCGAGCCGCCGCGTACGCCGATCTGCACCAACGTCTTCTACGCCAAGGCCAAGGCGATCCAGGGCGGCGACCTGGCGCTCGCGGCCGCGAACGGCGACCTGTCGGCGCCGCGCCTGGTGCGCCCCAGACCCAACATGATGGTGTCGATCCCCGGCGACCGGGTCCACTGGGTCGAGCCGCTCCATGCCGGTGAGCGGGTCAGCGTCGTCATCAATTTCTACTAGGCGGGCCGGCAAGGGCCACCGTTGCGCAACGCGACGCCTCTCACCTTGCGGTGTGGCGGCCGCCTGGAGCTTGTGAGCTCGCGAACCTGTGGCGCGGAGCTACACTATAAGTTCTTCGAGGCGGCGCGCTCGCCTTCCATGTGTTTAATTTGGCTTTGACCTCTCTGTGCTTCCGCGACTCTCCGCGGGGAGACTGTCTTCGCAAGGCCACAGTCGGCCGCCGACATTACAAACCGGTAGTGATCGGCGTTGACGTGGCCGGCGGCTTCGCACAGTTTCCGGCCGCGGCGAGCCGGCGACGGCTGTGCTCGCTAACAACGCGGGGCCGGCTTTTTCACCGTACGGCTTCTGGGAGGCGAAATGACGAAGAATCTGTTGCTGCTGACGTGCGCCACGAGTGCGTTTGGTCTCTGGGCCGGCGTCAGCCAGGCCGCGACGGCCTCGGCCGCGGCCACCGACCAGGGCGCGACCAACGTCACCGAGATCGTGGTGACCGCTGAAAAGCGCGAGCAGAGCCTGCAGAAAGTGCCGGTCGCCGTCTCCGTGTTCACCGGCGCCCAGCGCGACGCCATCGGCATCAACACCGTCGCCGACGTGACCAACTTCGCGCCGGGCTTCACCTACGACCCGGCCAACGTGCACGCCTACATCCGCGGCGTCGGCCGTCAGTCGGTGAACGTCACCGACGACCAGCGCGTCGCCAACTACGAAGACGAATTCTACGTCTATTCGCCCTACGGCCTCGACAAGTCCTCGCTGTTCCTGCAGCGCGAGCAGATCGAGCGCGGTCCGCAGAGCGTCGGCGGCCGCAACGCCGCCGCCGGTTCGATCGACATGATCTCGGTGCGCCCGACCGAAGAGCCCTACGCGGAAGGCCGCGTCACCATCGGCAACTTCGGCACCTGGAACATCGAAGGCGCCATCTCCGGCCAGGTCGCCCCTGGGCTCGACCTGCGCCTCGCCGGCTTCGACAAGAACCAGGACCAGGGCTACTACCACAACCTGATCGGGGCCCAGGAAGGCAACGTCATCCACGAATGGTACGTGGAAGGCCAGTTCGACTGGAAGCCGAACGACAAGTTCGAGCTGTGGGGCCGCACCTTCTTCGAAGCCTGGAACGGCCGCGGCGACGCCGGCTCGCGCGTGGGCTTTTACAGCGGCAGCTGGGACGAGACCGCGCTGACCGACGGCAACGCCTATGTCGCCGGCGGCCTCTTCATCAACCCGAACTTCGGCTATCGCCGCGCCCAACGGCAACCCGACCGCCAACGCGGCGCTGGCCGCGCACAACGCCGGGATGCTGACGCCGGCTGGGCCTGAACTTCCTGGCCACGAACCCCTCGGCGCGGCTGGCCCGACGTTCTTCCCTGGTAACAGCCCGATCCCGACGTCGGTCACCCTGATCGATCCGAGCATCCTCAACAACCCGGCGGCGGTGAACCACTCCAATTTCGCGTCGGAAAACCCGCGTAACGTCAAGCTCAACAACTACGACGACTTCAACTACATCGCGACTTATCACGCGGCGAACTTCGACATTAAGTACAACGGCGGCTTCCAGGGCTATAACTACTACCTGAACGACCCGGGCGACGGACCCTGGCCAGGACTCCAACATCCTGTCCTACACCTTGCCGGCCGCTTCCCGGCGTCGCCCCGCTGGTGATCCACCCGCAGGTGCAGGCGAACTACGTCGAGGACGACTTCTGGACCGCGCACGACATCACGTTCCAGTCGACCAACGACAGTCCGTTCCAGTGGACGGCCGGCGGCTTCTTCTTCTACCAGCAGTACAACCAGCCCTACACGGTGTTCGACCCGAACCAGCCGCAGCTTTCAGCAACCCGATCTGCTGGCTGCCGTCGCCGTTGCCGCTGTCGCGCCTCTCGGCACCGGCGGCTGGCCTCTGCGCGCCGAACCCGAACAACTACATTCTCTACCTGGACTACAATTTCACAGTCGAGAGCGCCGCGGGGTACGGCCAGGTCTCCTACAAGTTCAACGACAAGTGGAAGATCTCGGGCAACATCCGGTACAACTTCGACAACAAGTTCGGCACCGAGACCTCGCGCTACATCGACTTGGCCCCGAGATTACGAGCGTCCGATCGCGGCCGCTGGCGGACTGCCGCTCTATCGTTCGCCGGGCAGAACACGCCGTCGATCGACCTCACTGCGCTGCTCACCTGCCCGACCGGCAACCCGGCCTCCTGTAACTCGGGACCGCTGGCGCAAGGCGTGAAGAGCAAGGGCGTCGATCCTGCCCAACGGCTTCATCCAGCGGCAGCTGGGGATCACTTCGCGACGCCTTCACCGGCGGCGCCGAGGTCGAGTTCACGCCGACCCCGGACATCTTCACCTACGCCCGCTACGGACGCGGCTACGAGTCGCCGTCGTTCAACGCCGGCCAGAACATCGCCCTGCCGGCGGTGAACCCCGAGTACCTCAACGCCTACGAGATCGGCTACAAGCAGACCTTCGGCCACAACCTGACGATCGACATCGCGGCCTACTACTACGACTACCAGGGCCTGCAGGTGCCGCTGTCGATCAACAATGGCGGCGTCACCCAGGCGCTGTTCGTCAACGTGCCGAAGTCGGTGTCGGACGGCATCGAGTTCGAGGCCTACTGGGAGCCGATCAAGGACCTGATCGTCACCGCCAGCTACTCCTACGACCACACCTCGATCCAGACGAAGTGCTCGGGCACGCTGTCGGCGCCCGATCCGGTCACCGGCCAGGTTCACCTGATCGCCGCGCCGGGCTCGCTCTGCGTGGAGGACACCAACGACCCGGCCGCCGATCCAGCCGGGGGCCAATCCGTTCCCGGGTCAGACCACGGCGGTGAAGGTGCAGGGCGTCAACGGCAACCCACTGCCTGACGCGCCGCTGAACAAGTTCGCCCTCGCCGTGGCCTACACCTGGCACTTCGATCCAGGCGATCTGCTGGTCTCGGTGTCGTTCGCCTATCGCGACACCCAGGACGGCACGCTGTTCAATCGCTTCTACGACAACGCGCCGTCGTGGACCGACGTCGACCTGCGGCTGACCTGGAAGGGCCCGCACGACAAGTATGAGATCACCGGCTTCGTGAAGAACATCACCAACTCGCTGCAGTACACCGTCGCCGCCGGCGGCGCCGGCCTTGCGCGGGTGCCATCGGCGTACCCCGCGTCACGGGCTTCAACGAGGTCAACTCGTTCAACCTCAACCCGCCGCGCACCTACGGCGTGGAGATGCGCTACAAGTTCTTCTAGCCAAACCGGCTAGGGCCACTCGACCAGGGCGCGCCTCCCAACCGGAGGCGCGCCCTCTTCTCTTTGCCGGTCCGCTGGACGCCGCTGACCTGAAAACCGCTGGCGCGGTCGCCGGCTTTCGCGCGATGCTTCGTGCAACGAGAAAGTTGCGATGGGAGCGCGTTCGGTAATGGGAGTTAAGTCCAAGGCTGCGCCGCAGCGGAGCGTCCTGTGAGCGCGGCGGGGACGGAGCGGCCCAGGCTGGGCTGGCCGACCAAGGCGCTCTACGGCCTCAGCGCGCTCGGCACCGCAACGCGCGCCTCGCTGCTGGGGGCGGTGCTGTTCTTCTACAACCGGGTGCTCAAGCTCGACGCGAACCTCGTCAGCGTGGCCATCTTCATCGCCCTCTTGATCGACGCGTTCTGGGACCCGCTGGTCGGCCAGTTCTCCGATCGCACGCAGACCCGGCTCGGCCGCCGACACCCCTACATCTACGCCGCGGTGCTGCCCGGCCTCGGTCTGCTTCGCCCTGGTCTTCATGCCGCCGCTGGCCTGGACCGGCCAGTCGCTGTTCCTCTACCTGCTGGCCACCATGATCGCCGCGCGCCTGCTGGAGAGCCTGATCGAGATCCCCAGCGCCGCCCTGCTGCCGGAACTGTCCGCCGGCTACGACGAGCGCACCAGCCTCGGCAGCTGGCGCTATGTGTTCCTGGTCGTCGTCGGCCGGGCGATGGCCACCGTGCTGGCCTACGGGGTGTTCCTGAAGGGCACCAAGGCGCAGCCGTTCGGCCAGATGAACCTGGCCGGTTACGCGCCCTACGCCATCACCGTCGCGGCGATCTCGCTCGCCGTGACCCTGATCTCGGCCCTGGCGACGCAGCGCTTCGTGCCGTTCATGCACCGCCCGGAGCGCCGCCAGCCGAGCTTCGCCGACATGGCGCGCGAGTTCGCCGCGGCGGCCGGCGATCGCAACTTCCTGGCCCTGGCGCTGTCAGGCTTCATCTTCGGCATCGCCGTCGGCATCACCGGCGGGCTGCTGCTCTACTTCCTGACCGACTTCTGGCAGCTGCCGTCGCAGGCGCTGCTGCAACTGGGTCTGTGGGGCATTCCGGGCGGCCTGCTGGGCGTGGTCGTCGCGCCGTACTGGGCCCGCGCGTTCGGCAAGAAACGGGGCTGCCTGGTCGTGTTCTTCGCCGCCATCCTGTCGACGACCGTGCCGATCGGGCTGCGCCTGCTGGGCGTCATGCCGCCCAACTCGTCGCCGTGGGTGCTGCGGATCCTGATCGTCGACTCGATCGCCACCGGCCTCTTGAGCACGATGGGCTTCGTCATCGTCACGGCGATGCTGGCCGACGTCGTCGAGGAGGTGCAGCTGAAGACCGGACGCCGCTCCGAGGGCGTGCTGTTCGCGGCCGAACTCGTTGCTGCGCAAGATCACCACCAGCTTCGCCGGCGCGCTGCCGGGCCTGCTGCTGGTCTATGTCGGCTATCCCAAGGACGCGAAGGCGGGCCACGTCGACCAGGCCGTGCTGAACCACCTGGCGCTGATCTACCTCCCGCTGGTGACGGTGCTCTATCTCTGCTCCACCAGCATGCTGCTGCTCTACCGGATCGACCGACGCCGCCATGAGGACAATCTCGAGCGCCTGGCCCAATCGGCGACGCTGGCTCAGGAGGCGGACCAGGAGCTGAACCCGCATCTCGTGCCCGACATCATCACCGACTCGGCGTGAGGGCGCGGCCGCGCGCCGGGCGGACCGGCCGTGTCGGCGCTGGGACAGGTCCGCCGCCCTGCGGTTCCGACCGCCGCCTAAGCTGTTGACGGGCCTACGCTCATGGCCATACCCTGATTTCTAACGGGCTCGTAACCTTAACGATTGAGCCCGAGAGGGAGATGCCGGCGCGCCAAGGCGCGCCGGACCAGGGGAGGGACCATGAGCAAGCATGCTTGGATGCTGGCCTGCGCCGTTGGCGCGCTGGGCCTGGGCGGCGGCGCGGCCGAGGCGGCCACCGCGACGGCGGCCGCGGACACCACGGCCGGCGCGACGGTCACCGAGATCACCGTCACGGCGGAGAAGCGCGAGGAGAACCTGGAGAAGGTGCCGGTCGCGGTCACAGCCTTCACCTCGAAGCAGCGCGACGTGCTCGGGATCGAGACGATCCAGGACATGACCAACTTCACGCCGGGCTTCAGCTATTCGAGCTCGCTCGACCGCGCGTTCATCCGCGGCGTCGGCCGCCAGACCAACAACCTCTCCAGCCAGCCCGGCGTCGCCACCTACAACGACGGCGTCTACAACTCGAGCGTCAGTCGCGGCCGCCGGCGACTCGCTGTTCATCGGCCAGACCGAGGTTCTGCGCGGGCCGCAGGGCACGCTCTATGGCCGCAACTCGATCGGCGGCACGATCAACGCCGTCTCCCGCCGGCCGACCGACACGTTCTACGCCGAGGGCCGCATCACGCGTGGGCAACTACGGCCTCAACAACTACGAGGCGGCGGTCTCGGGCCCGCTGGCGAGCGGGCTGAAGGTCGCGCGCTCGCGGCGTTCGACGACAACCAGAACCAGGGCTTCTACAAGAACCTCTCCGGCCTCGCCGGCGAGGGCGGCCGCGGTTCGGTCTGGTACGTCGAAGGCCAGCTCTCGGACACGATCGGCCCGGTCGATCTCTGGGGCAAGATCGACGTCGCCGGCTGGTCACCAGCTACCGCGGCGGCTACAGCAACGAGCCGTTCGACACCGTGCCCTTCCCGGTCGGCACGCTCGGACCAGGCGCCGGCTTCGTCTACAACCCCTGCTTCACGGCCTCCCCGCTCGCGCTCTGCGCCGGCAGCCCGTCCGTCTTCGGCAACGGCCTCGGCGGCACGTTCACCCAGGTGGGCAACGTCACCCAGAACCCCGGCGTCACCAACCTGCGCCAGTTCAACACCAACACGACCGAAGCTGGCGCACCTGACCGACGACTACAATTTCACCGGCGAGGCTATCTGGCACACGCCGTGGAACGCCGACCTCAAGTACATCGGCGGCTACACCCACTACAACTATCACCTGACCACGGACTTCGACGGCACGCCGGTCACGTCCTACACCTTACCGACGACGCCGGGCCTGCCCGGGTCGTTCTTGGTGCATCCGTGCGGTGTCGGCATCGCCTGTCCGGCGGCCGTGGTGTTTCCCAGTTCGCCGTTCGTCTATGTCGAGAACAAGAGCTACTGGAGCAACGAGTTCGACCTGACCTCGACCGGGAACGCGCCGTTCCAGTGGATCGTCGGCCTCTACCAATATCACGAGGAGTTCACCCAGCCGGTGGACTTCTTCGATCCGCAGCAGACCCAGCTGCTGCACCCGGTCAACCTGTTCACCTTCGCGCCGATGGCGCCCAATCCGACCGCCAACTACTACCACATCAACCAGGACATGAAGGCCGACTCGCTGCGCGGCGTTCGGCCAGGCCGACTGGAAGGTGACCGACACCCTCAAGCTCACCGGCGGCATCCGCTATTCCAACGACTGGGAAGGCGGGGTCGAGAGCACCCGCCAGATCACCTGGGGCCTGCCGGCGTTCTTCGGCTTTCCCGTCATCGCGGCGCCTGGCAGCCTCGGGCCGATCCAGTTCTTCGGCAGCACGACTGCCGGCGGTGGACGTCACCTCGTTCCTGATCTGCCCGACCGGGAATCCGGCCAATTGTGCGACGGGCGCCGCTCGGCGCCGCGGCGTGAAGTCGGTCGCGACCGTCAATCCCGCCACGGGCTTGTGGTCGCGCGCCCTCGAGCGCGAACTGGTCGGCCGTGACCGGCACCGCCGGGGCGGAATGGACGCCGACAGCCGAACTCGCTCTACTACGCGAAGTACAGCCGAGGCTACAAAGCTGGCGGTTTCAATACCGGCACGATCGCGACGATCCCTGAGACACAGCCGGAATTCCTCGACTTCGTATCGAGATCGGCGCCAAGAACGAGTGGTTCGAATCGCACGCTGCAGACCAACCTTGCGGTGTTTTACTACAACTACCCAACATGCAGATTCCGCTGTCGGTGCAGCCATCTTCCGGGCCGGCGCAGACGCAGTTCTTCAACATGAAGAACGGTGATCTCTTACGGCGTCGAGCTGGAGACCGATCTGGCAGCCGATCGAGAACGCGCAGATCCTCTTCAACTACTCGTACCTGAACGCGACGATTCACGACAAGGGCGACTGCTTCGTGGACGGCGTCGGACCCGCTCGCGTTGCTTCCCGGCGACCCATCGGCCGGATGCCAAGCCTGCCGCTCCCGGCGTCCCAATCGCAGAGCGTCGATGGCCAGACCGTGCCGGAATCGCCGCGCAACCGCATCACCGTCAACGGCAACTACACCTTCCACTTCGACCCCGGCTCGCTGACGCTCTCGGTGACCTACGTCTGGAAGGACCAGACCTACGACAGCATCTTCAACCGGTCCTACAACCTCGCGCCGGCCTACGATCAGGTCGACCTGCGCGCCACGTTCCGCGACGCTCAAGGACCGCTACACGGTGATCCTCTACGGCAAGAACGTCTTCAACTCCTCGGCTACGACAACGTCGCGCGGCGCGCGGCTGAGCGCGGAGCCGATCGGAAGTACCAGACTGTTCGGCCTGACGCCGCCGGCGACCTACGGCGTCGAGTTCCAGTTCCGGTTCAGGTAGCAGCGCCGCGCGCGGCAGCGACGGCGGCCGGCGGGGCGGGGCTCCGCCGGCCCCGTCTGAGCGCGGTCATCGAAGTTCGAGCAGAAGGTCAGTCGCCCTTGAGTGATGCCGCCCGCCAGCCGCGTCTTGGCCTTGCGACCAAGGTTTCCTACGGGCTCGGGTCGGTGGCGTTTGGCGTCGGCTCGGTGGCGCTCTCGACCTCGATCATCAACTACTACCTGGTCCGCGTGGTCGGCATGCGGCCGGCGGTGGTCGGTCTGGTGATCCTGATCTCGCTGGTGATCGACGCGGTACTCGACCCGGCGATCGGCCGCTGGTCCGACACGTTCCGCTCGCCCTGGGGCCGGCGTCACCCGTTCATGTATTTCTCGGCCTTGCCGATCGCGCTCGGCGATCGCCTTCTTCTGGCGGCATCCGGCTGGGATGACGGGCGACGCGCTGGCGCTCTATGCGCTGGTGATGCTGATCGTGCTGCGGCTCTGCAGCGGACTCTACCAGATCCCCAGCGACGCGCTCGCGCCGGAACTGGCGCCCGACTACCACGAGCGCACCGGCCTGATCAGCTGGCGCTGGTTCTTCGGCCTGTTCAGCGCCCTGGTCATGGGCGTGGTCCTGAACGCGGTCTACCTGCGCAAGGACGCCTCCCACCCGCTGGGCCAGAACGATCCGGCGGCCTACGCCAATTTCGGCGTCTTGGCCGCCATCGTCGTCTTCGTCGCGATCATCGCGTCGTCGCTGTCGACCCACCGCTACATCCCGCTTCCTGCGGCCGGCGCCGGTGCGCCGGCAGTCGGCCGGCCAGTCGATCCGCGAGATCGTCCAGGTGCTCTCGAACCCGTCGCTGATCGCGGTGATGGCGTCGGGCGTTGTCTCCGGCGTCGCCGCGGGCATCGCCTCCAGTCTGACCAGCTTCATGAACTTCTACTTCTGGGGCCTTTCCCCACAAGTGGTGGCCGGGATGACGGTGGCGGTGGCCCCTGCCGCGCTGCTTGGCGTCGTCGCCGCGCCGATCCTGTCGCGGGCGCTCGACAAGAAGCGCACCATGATCACGGTCTTCACGCTGTCGATCTTCACCGGCGTCGTGCCGGTGGCGCTGCGCCTGCTGGGCGTGCTGCCGCCCAACGGCTCGCCGCTGATCCCGGTGATCCTGGTGGCCGATCTGTTCGTCTCCGGCACGCTGGCGCTGATCGGCGCCATCATCATCGGCTCGATGATCGCCGACGTGGCCGAGGACAGCGCGGTCAAGACCGGCGTGCGCTCGGAGGGCCTGCTGTTCGCCGCCAACGGCCTGCTGCCCAAGATCACCGCCGGCCTCGGCGGCCTCGTCGGCAACATGATGCTGGAGTTCGTGCACTTTCCGGCCGGGGCGCGAGCACGGGACCATCGACATTGTCGACCCGGCGATCATGCGCAACCTGGCGCTGATCTCGCTGCCGGTCGGCGCCGTGCTCAACCTGATCTCGGTGGCGGTGCTGGCGTTCTACCGGATCGACAAGGGCGCGCACGAGGCCAACCTCGAGGCGCTGCGCCTGGCCACCAGCGTCGGCGAGCCGCCGACCGCGCTGCCGACCGGCGGGCCCTCGCTCGGCGAGCCCGGCGCGTTCACGCCGCCGCTGTGACCGGCCGCCGCTCGGGCGCGGGGGTCGACGAAGCTTTCCATCGTCCTGGCGATGTTCTATCGCCTGTCCCATATGGCCATGCGTGCAATTTCGAATCAGTGGTTTGAACCGATGCGGCGTCGTTTGACGGCGGAGGGCGGACCGGCGTTTCTCGGCCGCGGCGCCTAGGCCCGTGGACGGCGACGCCGCCCTGCCAAAACCCGGCTCGACGCCAGGTCAGCCCCGGGGCGCGCCGCCAGCCGGGATGCGGCCGGGCATGGGCGGCGGCGGTGGAGGCGGTTTCCGCGGCGGCGGGGGTGGCTTCCGCGGCGGTCCCGGCGGCCACGGCGGGTTCGATCCCAAGCTGATCGAAGGCCCGATCGCCAGGACCCTGATCACCTTCTCGCTGCCGCTGCTGGGCGGCAACATCCTGCAACAGCTCAACGTCACGGCGAACCAGTTCTGGGTCGCGCACCTGCTCGGCACCACCGACATCACCGCCATCGGCAACGCCAACAGCGTGATGATGCTGATGATGGGCGCCATCTTCGGCGCGACCATGGCCGCCAACATCCTGATCGCGCAGCAGGTCGGCGCCGGCGACCTGACCATGGTCAAGCGGATCATGGGCACGGCGGTGTTCTTCTTCGTCGTGCTCTCGGTGACGCTGTCGCTCACCGGCGGCATCTTCGCGCCGCACATCCTGGGGGCCATGCGAACGCCGCCCGCCGCCAAGGCCGAGGCGATCGTCTACCTGCGCGTCGTCTTCGGGGCGATGCCGTTCATGTACTTCTTCCAGTTCCTGCAGATGGCCCAGCGCGGCGCCGGCGACAGCCGCACGCCGTTCTATTTCATGGCGCTGGCGGTGGTGCTGGACATCATCCTCAACCCGCTGCTGATCGCCGGCATCGGGCCGTTCCCGCGCCTGGGCGTCGCCGGCTCGGCGACCTCGACGCTGATCGGGCAGGGGGTCTCGCTGATCCTGCTGCTGGTCGTGCTTTACCGCCGCCACAGCGTGCTGATGCTGAAGGGTAGCGAGCTGCGCTACCTGGCGCCCAGCCTCGAGATCCTGCGCCCGCTGGTGTTCCGCGGCATCCCGATGAGCCTGCAGATGTTCATCATGTCGGCCGCCGGCATGATCATGATCAGCTTCGTCAACGGGTTCGGCGCGGTGACGTCAGCCGCCTACGTCGGCGCGCTGCAGGTGTGGAACTACATCCAGATGCCGGGCATGGCCGTCGGCGCGTCGGTCTCGTCGATGGCCGGCCAGAACGTCGGCGCGGGAAAGTGGGACCGGGTGGAGCGGATCGCGCTGGTGGGGCTGGCGCTCAGCGTCTGCGTCACCGGCTCGATCGCGATCCTGATCTACCTGCTGGGGCCGCTGCCGCTCTACATCTTCCTGCCGCCCGGCTCGCCGACGATCCCGATCGCGCTGCACATCGACCGCACGGTGCTCTGGGCGTTCGTGATCTTCAACGCCACCTTCGCGCTCTCCGGCATCGTCCGCTCGACCGGCGCGGTCTGGCCGCCGCTGCTGATCCTGATGGTCTCGATGCTGGTCATTCGGGTTCCGTTCGCCTTCTTCATGATCCCGCATTTCGGCGAGGAGGCGATCTGGTGGAGCTTCCCGCTGGGCACGCTCACCTCCAGCATCCTGACCGCGCTTTACTATCGTTACGGCAATTGGCGACAGGTGCGCATGCTGCACCATCCGCCCGGCGGCGAGGCGCCGGATGGGGCGCAAGGCACGCCGACGATGGATCCGCCTGAGCGGGAAGAGGGCATCGGCGGCGAAATACTGGCGTCCTAGGCCAATTTCAGCTCAGGGCCCGTTTCTTTCGGCCGTTTTTCGCAACATATCCCAGAAGATCCGGCCCACGACGAAAGTACGAATAGGCTTCATGCACGACGGCTCGCTCGCGCCCCCAGTCACGGCCCGCTTCAGCCGCAAGCGCGACGCCATCGTCGCCGCGGCGACGGAGGTGCTGAACCGCCGTGGCGTGCGCGGCATGACGCTGGCCCTGGTCGCCGAACGCGTCGGCCTGATCACCACCAGCGTCACCTACTACTTCAAGAAGAAGGACGAGCTGGCCGCGGCGTGCTTCCAGTCCGGCATCCAGCGGCTGCTGGCGCTGGTGCACGAGGCGCGCCTGGAGGCCACTGGCTCGGCCCGGGTGCGGCGGCTGCTGGAGCTCTACATTGGCCTTCGCGCCCGCATCGCCGCCGGCGAGGAACCGGCGATCTCGGTGTTCAGCGACATCCGCGCGCTTTCGCCGGCCTATCTTGGCCCGACCGCGGCCGCCTACGGCGATCTGTTCCGCAGCGTACGGCGCCTGTTCGCCGCGCCGGGCGGGGTCGTGCTCGGGCGCGGCCAGGCCACCGCCCGCGCCCAGATCCTGCTCGAGCAGATCCACTGGCTGGAGACCTGGCTGCCGCGCTACGACGCGCACGACTACGACCGGGTCTGCGAGCGCATGCACGACATTCTGGTCGGCGGCCTGGCGCCGCCCGGCGCGGTCTGGGCGCCGGCGCGGATCCCGGTCGCGCCGCCCGCCGTCGCGGCGTCCGCGGCCGACGCCTTTCTGCTGGCCGCCACGCGGCTGATCAATCAGCGCGGCTACCACGGGGCCTCGGTCGAGCTGATCTCGGCGTCGCTCAACGTCACCAAGGGCTCGTTCTACCATCACCACAACGCCAAGGACGACGTGGTCACCGCCTGCTTCGAGCGCTCGTTCGAGGCCGTGCGCCGCACCCAGCTGGCCGCCCGGGCGCTGGCCGGCGACGAATGGCTGAAGCTCGCCTCCGCCGCCGCCGCCCTGGTCGAGTTTCAGTTCTCCAGCGCCGGACCGTTGCTGCGCACCTCGGCGCTGGCGGCGTTGCCGGAGACGATCCGCGGCGAGATGATCGAACAGTCCGGCCGCCTCTCCGACCGGTTCGCGGCGATGATCGCCGACGGCGTGGGCGAGGGCTCGCTGCGCCCGGTCGACCCGTTCATCGCCGCCCAGATGCTGAACGCGACGCTGAACGCCGCCGCCGACCTGCCGATGCTGCTGCACGGCGTCGAACCCCGGGTCGCGGTCGACTTCTACGCCCGCCCGTTTTTTACCGGCCTGACCGCGGCCTAAGGCTTCTCGCTCCTCCCCTCGCTTCGGCGAGGGGAGGTGTCGCGATGGCGAGCCGCGGCAAGGCGAGCCGCGACGGAGGGGAGATGCGCACCGACGTCTGTGACAGTCCTGCGCCACCGGTCCCCCATCGTCGCGCATCGGTCGCTGACGCTCCCTCGCCTGCGACACTTCCCCCCGCCAGCGGGGGGAAGAGCACCCGCCAACGGATTCGAACGTCCGGTTTGCCTCCCTCTCGCCGCTCGATTAGCGTCCTTCCCATTCAAAGCCGGGCGACGGACCCGGCGCGGAGGATTTCATGCGGTTTGGCATTTTCTACGAGCATCAGCTCCCCCGGCCCTGGACCGAGGGACTCGAACAGAAGCTGTTCCAGGACGCGCTCGACCAGGTCGAGCTGGCCGACAAGCTGGGCTTCGACAACGTCTGGGAGGTCGAGCACCACTTCCTGGAGGAGTACTCCCACTCGTCGGCGCCGGAGGTGTTCCTGGCCGCCTGCTCGCAGCGCACCAAGCAGATCCGGCTCGGCCACGGCATCGTGCTGATGCCGCCGGGCTACAACCATCCCGCCCGCGTCGCCGAGCGGATCGCGACGCTCGATCTGGTCTCCAACGGCCGCGTCGAGTGGGGCACCGGCGAGAGCTCGGCGCTGCTGGAGCTGGGCGGCTACCGCGTGCCGGTGGCCGAGAAGCGCAACGCCTGGCGCGAGGCGGTCGAGCAGTGCGCCAACATGATGGCGATGGGCCCCTATCCGGGCTTCAAGGGCGAGTACTTCGAGATGCCGGCGCGCAACATGGTGCCCAAGCCGGTGCAGAAGCCGCATCCGCCGCTGTGGGTCGCCTGCTCCAACCGCGAGACGATCAAGCTCGCCGCCCGGCTCGGCATCGGCGCGCTGACCTTCGCCTTCGTCGATCCGAACGAGGCCAGGCAGTGGGTCGACGACTACTACCGGATCTTCAAGGAGGAGTGCGTGCCGATCGGCCACGCGGTGAACCCCAACATCTGCATGGTCTCCTCGTTCGGCCTGCACCAGGACGCCGAGGTCGCCCGCCAGCGGTTCCAGGAGGGGTTCCGCTTCTTCCAGTTCGCGCTCGGCTGGCACTACGGCTTCGGCGAGCAGATCCCCGGCCGCACCAACATCTGGGAGCTGTTCCAGGCCGCTCAGGTCAACCTGCCGCCGGGCGAGGCCGGCACGCTCGCCGGCGCCGCCGAGGGCGGCATCTCGACGCCGGACGGGCTGCGCGAGCACCTGCGCAAGTTCGACGCCTGCGGGGTCGACCAGGTCGCCTTCATCCAGCAGGGCGGGACGCAACCAGCACGAACACATCTGCGAGGCGCTGGAGCTGTTCGCCGGCGAGGTGATGGGCGAGTTCAAGGAGCGCGAGGCCGAGCGGGTGAAGCGCAAGGCCGAGCACCTGGCGCCCGTTCGTCGAGGCCGCGTTCAAGCGCAAACAGTGGATGAAGCCGCTGGCCGACGACGAGATCCCGCCCGTGGTCGCGCTGGGCCGCCAGGTCGCCGAACAGGCCGCCCGCGCCGGCCAGCCCGCCCCCGCCGCCAACCCGCGCAGCGGCGGCGTGGGTCGAGGCGCTGGAGAAGGCGGACGCGAAGAAGTAGCGCCCCAACCTCCCTCCCCTTCATGGGTAGGGACAGCTCGCGAAGCGAGCAGGGTGGGGGCGTGCGAGGCCCTGCGAGGAAATCGGCGACGATCGTTGTCGCGTCGCACACCCCCACCCGTCCGTCGCTGCGCGACGTCCTCCCTCCCCATGAAGGGGAGGGAGCGAAGGAGGGGAGGGACTTTACGCCGGCCACCTCTTCGCGAAATCCACCACCTGTCGCGCCACCGTCTCGACCTGCCAGATGTCGCGCGGGTCCTTCAGCGCGCCGGCCTCATCGAACGGTTTCAGCGCGCTGTTGACCGTGGCGCCGAGCGGGGTCGGCCAGCCGCGCAGGGCGTGCACGATCGCCCGCAGCGACGCCAGCGCCGAGCCGCAGGCCTGCCAGCCGTCGGCGACGACGATGCAACCGACTGCGCGCCCGTCGAGATAGGGCCGTTCGGCGCCGCTCAACGGCTCGAGACTGTCGAGCGCGTTCTTGATCAGGCCCGACAGCGAGCCGTGGTAGCCGGGCGTCGCCACGATCACGCCGTCGGCGGCGCGCACCGCCTCGACCAGCGCCGAGCGCTCCGGCGGATGTTCCGCGTCGTTGGGATTGTAGATCGGCAGGCGCGAGAGGATTTCGCCGCCGAACATCTGCGTGCGGGCGCCGGCCGCCTCGGCGGCGGCTAGCGCGGCGGTCAGCACGCGCTCGCTCGACGACGGGGATCGCACCGTTCCGCCGATGCCGACGATCAGCGGTCTCGCCACAGCAGACGCCATGAAAAAAGTCTCCGGACCGCCAGCCGCCGTCAGCCCACGGCCGACTTGACGACTAACGATCCGGAGACCCGGTTGAAACCCCTAACTCGACGGGGCGCCGGCCGCTGACCTAGGCGTTGACGGGCGCGCGGCCCTTGGCCACCTCCGCCTTCAGCTCCTCGATCGCCGCGCCGTACTTGTCGAGCGCCGCTTCCTTGAGCTTGGGCAGGTGGTAGTTCGGGAACAGGTCCTGGTCGGGCCGGTAGTCCTTCAGCACCTGCTTGGCGACCGTGACCTTGTGCACCTCGGTCGGGCCGTCGGCGATGCCCATCACCAGGGCCGACGTCACCATGCCCATGAACGGCATCTCGTTGGAGACGCCCATGGCGCCGTGCAGGTGCGCGGCGGTGGTGGCGATGTCGTGGTAGACCTTCGGCATCGCCACCTTGATCGCGGCGATGTCCTTGCGGACCAGGTTGTAGTCCTTGTGCTTGTCGATCAGCCAGGCGGTGCGGAGCACCAGGAGGCGGAACGACTGCAGCGCGATCCACGAGTCGCAGATCTGCTCCTGCACCACCGCCAGATCGGCCAGCCGCCCGTCGCGGGTCTGGCGCGAAACGGCCCGGCGGCACATCAGGTCGAACGCCTTCTGGCAGGCGCCGACGGTGCGCATCGCATGGTGCACCCGGCCGCCGGAAAGGCGGGTCTGAGCGACCAGGAAGGCGCCGCCGCGCGGGCCGAGCAGCGCCTCGGGCCCGACTTCGCAATCGGTGTAGCGCATGTAGCCGTGACCGCCGCCCTCGCCGGCGCCGACGCCAATTCCGCGCACGATCTCGACGCCCGGGGTCTTGGTCGGGACGATGAAGATCGAGGTGCGTTGGTGGATGTCCTTATGGTCCGGGTCGGTGACCGCATAGACGATCAGGATCGTCGAGCCGTAGGCGCCGGACGAGAAGTACTTCTCGCCGTTGATCACCCACTTGCCGTTCTTCCATTCCGCCCGGGTCTTGAAGGTGGTCGGGTCCGAGCCGCCGGCCGGCTCGCTCATCGAGAAGGCCGAGCGGATGTCGCCGTTCAGCAGCGGCCACAGCCACTTTTCCTTCTGCTCGGGCGTGCCGTAGTGGGCGATGATCTCGGCGTTGCCGGTGTCGGGCGCCTGGCAGCCGAAGATCGTCGGCGCCATGCCGACGCGGCCCAGCTTTTCGTTCATCAGGCCGAGCTTCAGCTGGCCGTAGCCCTGGCCGCCAAGTTCTGGGCCAAGGTGGCAGGCCCACAGGCCCTGCGCCTTCACTTCTTCCTGCAGCGGCTTGATGAACTTCTCGCGCGCCCCTGGCACCATCATGGCCCGGCCCAGGTTCGAGAGCGGCTCGACCTTCTCCTCCATGAACTCTTCGATCCAATCGAGCTTCTTCTGAAATTCCGGATCGGTCTCAAAATCCCAAGCCATGCGTGTCTCCTGATGTCCCCCCAGTTGGGCGGGTCGTGCGTTCAGCCTTCTGATCGCGGCATTATCGGGCGCCGTAGGGTGAGGCGCAACCGATACCAAACGCTTGTTTGAACGAATTCCGTACCAATCGTTCGAAGTTCTGCGCCTTGTCGGCGGCGGTTCCCGCTGGGTCACGCGGTCTCCTGGACGACGGCGACGCCTGAATCTGGTCATCGCTGCTTGCAGCCCTGCGATCCGGCGTCGATAAACGAAATCACATAGTCCGCACTTCCCCGCGAAGGTGGGGATCCAGGCTTCGCCGCCAGGCCTGGTCGCACCGACGAGACGCCCGGGTCCCGGTTTCGCGGGGAGTGCGGGCGAAAGGCAATTTCAACGACCGGATTGAACATGACGGGACATAGCCGATGAGCATCAAGGGCAAGGCCTATGTGGCGGGGGTCTGGGAGCATCCGCTCCGCGACATCCCCCACCTTTCGACCGCCCAGGTCCACGCCGAGTGCGCCAAGGGCGCGCTGGAGGACGCGGGGCTCTCGTTCGGACGACGTCGACGCCTATTTCTGCGCCGGCGACGCGCCCGGGTTCGGGGCGATGTCGATGGCCGACTACATGGGCCTGAAGCTCAAGCACATGGACTCCACCGAGACCGGCGGCTCGTCCTACATCGTCCACGCCGGCCATGCCGCCGAGGCGATCGCGGCGGGCAAGTGCAAGGTGGCGCTGATCACGCTGGCCGGCCGCCCGCTCGGCTCGCGCACCGGCTACGGCGATCCGGCGACGCGCGGCGAGCGCTTCCGCATGGGCGCGCAGGGCGGCCCCGGCGGCGGCGTCAACGAGGTGCCCGAGGCCGGCTTCGAGAACATCTGGGGCGGCACCACCCACAACACCTACGGCATGTGCGCGATGCGGCACATGTACGAGTACGGCACCACCTCCGAGCAGCTGGCCTGGATCAAGGTCGCCGCCTCGCACCACGCGCAATGGAACGAGCACGCGATGCTGCGCGAGGTGGTGACGGTCGAGGAGGTGCTCGCCTCGCCGATGATCGCCGATCCGCTGCACCGGCTGGACTGCTGCGTGATCTCCGACGGCGGCGGCGCGGTGATCATGACCACGCCGGAGATCGCCAAGAGCCTGAAGCGGCCGCTGGTCAAGGTGATCGGCCACGGCGAGGCGAACAAGGGCCCCCGGGGCGGCAAGGATCTCGACCTCACCTTCTCCGGCGCCGCCTGGTCCGGCCCGCCGGCGTGGGCGGAGGCCGGCGTGAAGCCGTCCGACATCAAGTACGCCTCGATCTACGACAGCTTCACCATCACCGTGCTGATGCAGCTCGAGGACCTGGGCTTCTGCAAGAAAGGCGAGGGCGGCAAGTTCGTCGCCGACGGCAACCTGATCTCCGGCGTCGGCAAGCTGCCGTTCAACACCGACGGCGGCGGCCTTTGCAACAACCACCCGACCAACCGCGGCGGCATCACCAAGATCATCGAGGCGGTGCGCCAGGCCCGCGGCGAGGCGCATCCGAAGGTGCAGGTGCCCAACTGCGACCTGGTCATCGCCCACGGCACCGGCGGCTCGCTCGGCACCCGCCACGGCTCCGGCACGCTCATCATGGAGAGGGAATAGCCATGTCAGACGTTCAAGACCGCGAGCGCCCGACCACGCGGCGCATTCCCGCGCCGGGCCGCAACCTCGAGAGCAAGCCGTTCTGGGACGCGGCGCAGGAAGGCAAGTTCCTGATCAAGCGCTGCAACGCCTGCGGCGAGCCGCACTGGTACCCGCGCACGATCTGCCCGTTCTGCCATTCCAGCGACACCAGCTGGCAGGAGAGCAAGGGCGAGGGGGTGATCTACACCTTCAGCGTGATGCGCCGGAACACGCCGGTCCCCTACGCCATCGGCTATGTCACGCTCGACGAAGGCGTCAGCTTGCTCACCAACTTCATCGACTGCGACTTCGATGGCCTGAAGATCGGCCAGCGGGTGAAGCTCAAGTGGAGCGGGACCGGGGAGGGCAATCCCCCCGTCTTCACCTTCACCACGGCCTGAAGGCGCGAGCGATGGACCGGGCGGCGCTGATCGAACAGAGCCTCGAACTGGCCGCCGAGCGCTGCCCGGACCTGACCCCGCTGGTCTACGAGCGTCTGTTCGCCCTGCAGCCGGAGATGAAGGCGCTGTTCTGGCGCGACGGCAACGGCGCGATCAAGGGCGAGATGCTGACCCGCGTGTTCGAGGCGATCCTCGATTTCATCGGCGCGCGACAATACGCCCACCACCTGATCCAGTGCGAGGTGGTCACCCACGCCGGCTATGACGTTCCGCCGGACGTGTTCTGCACCTTCTTCCCGGTGGTTGCGGGCACACTGCGCGAGGTGGTGGCTGAGGCCTGGACGCCAGAGATCGAGCAGGCCTGGGAGAGCCTGCTGGCCGACCTCGACTTCTACGTCAAACACCCCGACCAAAGCGAAACCGCCGCGCTGGCGGTGTGAGGGGCGCGCCCAGCCGGGCCCAGCGTAACCCCTCACCTTCCCACGATGCTGACGCATCGCGGGCCCCTCCCTCTCCCTCCGGGGGAGGTGAAGTCTGAGGGCGCGCGATGAACTACACTTCTCCCGGAGGGAGAAGGAGGGGCCCGCGCCCGAAGGGCGTGGGAGGATGAGGCGTTACGCTATCGGCGGGTTGGTCAGGCGTCCGCGGAGGCGGGCTTGGCCGCCGCGACGACAGGCGAGAGGCCGGGCCGGTAGTTCAGCTCGATGTTCACGCCGTTGGGGTCGCGCAGGTTGATCTGACGGATTGGCGTGCCGTCGATGTCGACGGCGCGATAGCGCACGCCGGTGGCATCCAGGCGGGCGATCGCGGCATCGTAGTCGTCGATGCGCAGCGCGAAGTGGTCGAGCGCCGCCTGGTTGGATGGCAGCTTGGCCTCGGCGAGCTCCACCAGATGCACGACGGCGGTGTCGCCGGCGTAGAGCCAGGCGCCGCCGAAGGGGAAATCCGGCCGCCAGCCGAGCTCGAGTCCGATCGCGTCCTGGAAGAAGGCGACCGTCTCCTTCAGACGCTCGGTGCCGATGTTGATGTGGTCGACGCCGCGGATCGCCATGGCCGGCTCCTGGTTTCGGCGTCAGCCTATCACCGCCCGCCCAGCGGCCAAAACACCGAGATCAGCAGCGTGCCGACGACGATGACCAGCACCGACAGCGGCGCGCCCAGCCGGGTGTAGTCGCTGAAGCGATAGCCGCCGGGCCCCAGCACCAGGGTGTTGCACTGGTGGCCGACCGGGGTGAGGAAGTCGCAGGCCGCGCCGGTCGCCACGCCCATCAGCAGCGGATCGGGCGAGAGGTGCAGGTGGCGGGCGACGCCGATCGCCACCGGGGCCAGGATCAGCACCGTGGGGGCGTTGTGCATGAACGGCGCGCAGGCCATCGCCGCCAGCATCATCAGCCCGAGCACCGCCAGTGGCGGCGCGTGCAACAGCAGGACCGAGAGGCTGGAAGCGATCAGGTCCGCACCGCCGCTCTTCTGCAGCGCCTCGCTGACCGGCGTCAGCGCCGCGATCAGCACCAGCACCGTGCCGTCGAGCGAGGCGTAGGCCTCGCGCATCGAGATCGCCCGCGTCGCCACCATCGCGACCGCGGCGATCATGAACGCGATCGCCACCGGCAGCAGCTTCAGCGCCACGCAGACCATGGCCGCCGTGAGGATCACCGCCGGCAGCACCAGCGGCCGGCGCGCGCCCAGCTGCACCGCCCGGTCGGCCAGCGGCAGGGCCCCGAGCTCGGTCATCGCGCGTGAGAGGTCCGACTCGGCGCCGCGCAGCACCAGGATGTCGCCGACGCGGATCGGCGCGGCGCGCAGGCGCTGGCTCACCCGGCGCCCGCTGCGCGCCACCGCCAGCAGCTTGATGTTGAAGCGCGACTGCAGGTCGATGCGCTTGACCGATTGGCCGGTCAGGATCGAGTCGGCGCCCACGACCGCTTCCACCGAACGCACCTCCTCCCTGCTGCGCTCGAGCGGCCGATCGGCGCGGTGCGGCGCCCAGCGCAGGTCGGCGATCAGCTTGTGCAGCGCGTCGGCCTCGCCTTCGAGCTGGACCACGTCACCGGCCTTGACCAGCGTGTTGGCGTGCGGCTGCACGCGGCGGTCCGCGCCGCGCACGATGCCCGTGACCGTCGCCACGCCGCCACCGGTCGCGTGGATCTCGCCGACGCGCTTGGGGCCGGCGTCCCAGTTCTCCGGAATGACCGCCTCGGTGGCGTAGCTCTGCGACGCCAGCGCCTCGGTCAGCGGCGCCTGCGCCGGCCGGTCCTTCGGCAGGATGCGGTAGGCGAACGCCAGGAAGACAAGTCCGAGCGCCGTCAGCCCAAGACCGACGGGCGCGAAGTCGTACATGCCGAACGGCTTGCCTAGCGTCTGTTCGCGCACCTGCGAGACGATGATGTTGGTCGAGGTGCCGACCAGCGTGACAAGGCCGCCAAGCAGCGAGGCGAAGCTCATCGGCATCAGCAGGCGCGAGATCGGCGTGCCGGTGCGCCGCGCCAGCTGCTGGGCGACCGGCATCAGGATCGCCAGGGCGCCGACGTTCTTGCTGGCCATCGAGAGCAGGGCCGTGGCGCCCGCCAGCGCCGGAACCTGGCTCTGCTCGGTGTTCAGCCGCGCCAGCAGCGGCCGCAGCGCCACCTCGACGATCCCGCTGCGGTCGAACGCCGCGCTGACCACCAGCGCCGCGGCGATGATCACCACCACGTCGCTCCTGAAGCCGTCGAACGCATTGGCGGCCGGGACCACGCCGATCAGCACCGCTGTCAGCACCGATCCCAGCGCGATCAGGTCGTAGCGCCAGCGGCCCCAGACGAAGAGCAGCAGCGTGACGCCGATCAGGCCGAACGCCAGTTGCTGATGCAGAGTCATCCGGTTCCCGCCAGGCGTCCGGACAGGGAAACGAACCTCGCCGCAAATGGCTGCGTTGACGGCGCTCCGGCCCCGCACCCTAACGCCTCACCTTCCCACGATGCTGCCGCATCGCGGGCCCCTCCCTCTCCCTCTGGGAGAGGTAAAGGCGAGCAGTGTCAGCGAAATACACCTCTCCCGGAGGGAGAGGGAGGGGCCCGACCGCGAAGCGGTTGGGAGGGTGAGGGGTTACGCCGCCGCGGCGTCAGTGCGCCGCTACCGGCGTCAGCGTCGCCTCGTCGTTGCGGTCGATCAGTTCGTTGAACGGGTCGACGCCGGCGAACTTCGGCAGGCGGCTGACCACCAGGCTCACGGTCTGCACCCCCGAGTGGATCGCCAGCTTCTGCACCGCGATCACCTTGCGCAGATCGTAGCCCTCGTCGCCGGGCTTCAGGTCGAACGCGCCGACGTCGACCGTCTCGTTCATCGGCGCCGCCGTCTCGCGGCCCTGGCCGTCGGCGTAGAGTTTCTTGGCGTCGACCGTGAAAGTGAGGGTCCACTTGCCATCCGGCCGCTTCGTCGCCACCGCGTTTGACGCCTTCACCTCGTAGAGCGTGATCTTCTCGAACAGATCGGTGATCAGCTGCTGTTTGTCGGCCGGCGCCACCGCCCGCAGGTCCTTCACCAGGTCGAGCGAGTTCGGGTAGGGCGGGCCCTTGAAGGCGTAGTCGTGCAGCAGCTGGCGCAGCGCCTTGTTGACCGCGTCCTCGCCGATCTCGTCCTGCAGGCGGTACATCACCAGCGAGCCCTTGCGGTAGTAGATGTAGGGCTGGTCCTCGACCCGCTCGAGCGGCAGCTCGGCCTTCACCGCACCGCCGCGGGCCCTCAGGTAGCTGTCGAGCTCGAACTTCAGGAACCGCCGCATCATGTCCGGGCCGTAGAGGTGCTTCATGACCATGCCGGCGGAATACTGCGCCAGGGTCTCGGAGAGCACGTCGCCGCCCTGCTCGTCGGCGGCGATCTCCTGGTGCGCCCACCACTGGTGCGCCAGTTCGTGGGCGCCGACGTAGGTGACCATGTCGACGCGGGTCGGGTCGCTGTTGTCGGCGATGAAGAAGATCCCCTCCGACCAGGGCACGGTGCCGGCGAACGATTGCGCGAACTGGCCCTGCGGATCGGGGAACTCCAGGATCCGCATCTGCCGCCACTGATAGGGGCTGAAGTTGGCCTGGTAGTAGTCGAGCCCCGCCTCGATCACGTGCTGGATGCGGCTCACGTTCCACGGATGCTGTGGGTCGTAGTAGACGCTGACGTCGATGCCCTTGTAGGGAACCTTGGCCACCGCGTAGCGCGCCGACTGCGCGGAGAAGAAGTTCAGCATCGGCGCGTCGTTGACGAAATGCACCGTGCGCCGGCCGTCCCTGACCACCGCCTGCGCCTGGTATCCGGGCGCCATCGGCGTCTGGTCGGCGTCGGTGGTCACCGTGATGTCCGCGCGCACCCAGTCGGAATCGTGGGTCAGGCCGTTGACCTGTTCGGCCCCGGGCTGGCCCAGCCTGGCGATCTGCAGCTCCGGCGGCAGGCCGTACTTGCGCCGCTTGGTGCGGTCCTCCAGCGCGCCGTTGCGGTCCATGCCGATGATCGGCCGCAGGTCGCGGTCGTTCACGAACGTGCCGTTGTCCATGATCTGCAGGATGTTCCCGCTGTTGCGGAAGCCGCGCTGCTCGAACGTGGTGGTGAAGGCGAGGTTGCGGGTCTCGCCCGGCTGCATCGGTTTGTCGAAGGCGTAGATGCGATAGTTGAAGCGCGGATCGTCGCTCTGCAGATGCGCGCCGTCGATCTGCGCCGCGTTCACGATCAGGTCGCGCGGGAAGCGCAGGTGAACCACAGCCGATCGGGCCGGCGGTGCGGTTCTGGATCACGTACTGGCCGCGCGTCACCACCCGGTCGTCGTGCGGCCAGATCTGGATGTCGAGCTTCAGCGAGGCGACCTTCGGCTGCGGCAGGTGCTCGTAGCGCAGGTACTTCTTCTCGTAGTCGGCCCGCCACTGCTCGCCCTCGATCGTGGTGCGGTAAGGGTTGAGGACGTGGGTGTTGTAGAAGATGAAGCCGCCGCAGCCGACGAACGCGGCCAGGGCCAGTCCCAGGATCACGCCCGACGGCCCCATCAGGCGCGTCGGCAGGCGCCGCAGGCGCGGCATGATCCGCGTCTCGGTCCCGCGCCGCCACAGCCCGTCGGCCAGCACCAGCAGGATCAGCGCGCAGGCGACCCAGTAGGCGCGGAACCAGTAGGCGCCGATCCAGTAGTGGCCGAGCCCGTTCATGTCCGAGAGCGGCATCGCCGGGACGCCGAAGCCGTACTGGTAGAGGTTGTCCTCGAAGCCGAGCCCGTTCAACACCAGGCTGGCGATCAGGTAGACCACCATCACCGCCCAGCCGACGAACTTGTGCGGGACCAGCGCCTGCACGAAGATCGCCAGGGCCGCCATGATGATCAGGTCGACGCAGCTCGGCAGGACATACCACAGCAGGTACTTGCCCAGCTCGAAGTCGAAATAGCCCTTGATCGCCTGGATCAGCGTCGAGACGACGACGGCGCCCAGCATGGTGGAGATCAGCACCAGCGAGATCGCCAGCGTCTTGGGCGCCACGAACATCCAGTCCGGCACGGGCGCGGCGGCGATGATCTCCTCGGTCTTGCGCTCCCGCTCGCGCCAGACCAGCTCGCCGGCGTAGTAGACCGCGATGATCAGCGAGAAGAGAAAGAACACGCTGGTGCTGAGCGAGGCGATCATGACCCGGGTGACCGGGAACACCTTGCCGCCGTAGGTGCTGACATCGGTCGCGAGCCATAGGTTCAGCCCGGACAGCAGGACGGCCAGCCCCAGCAGGACGAAATAGGCCGGGCTGCGGAACACCTGTCCCATGTCGAGCCGCGTGCGCGCCCACAGCTGCGCTCCAGGCGGTGGCGGCGCCGAAGCTGGCGCGGGCGAGCGGGGCCTGCCGCGCCTCGACGGCTGGCTGGGCCGGCGTCTCCTGGGCGGCGGCCCTGGCTGCGCGGCGCGAGCGGCCCGACCGCTCCGGCGGACTGGAAGCTGAACAGGCGGTAGGCCAGCGCGAGGAAAGCGCAGGCCACCCCCAGGTAGATCGCCTTGTTGAGCAGCAGATCGCCTTCGAGCGGCGGCATCAGCGTGTTGCGCTCGCTCGCGGTCCAGTAACGGGTCGCCTCGCCGAACGCGCCGCCGCCGAACGGCTCCCAGATGGCGGCGATATGCTCCATGCCCGGCTTGCTGAGCACGATCCCCAGCACCGCACGTCCCACGAACAGGGCGATCACCCCGACGTAGGTCCACATCATCGAGCGCGTGACGGTGGTCAGCGCGAAGAACAGCGCGCCGCTGAGGAACAGGATCGGCAGCGCCAGCACGACGTAGCCGTAGACGTAGTGGCCGATCACCAGCGGACCCAGCGTGTCGGGGTCGACCCACGGCGCCGACGCGCCCAGCAGCAGGCCGAGCGGCACGGCCAGATAGGCCAGCGCCGCGGCGCCCATCGCGCCGACGAAGCGGCCGTAAAGGTAGTCGAACTTGCTGATCCGGGTGGAGCGGACGATCCCGCCAAAGCCGCTCTCGTCGTCGCGCACGATCACGTTGGCGACGAACGCCGCGACCACGAAGATGTAGATCAACCCCAGGACCAGATTGGTCTGGCCGATCACATAGGCGGCGTTCTTGTGGACGTTGTCGGTCGAGCCGATGCGGATGTTGTCGCTCGCCATCGAGCCGAACGCGAACAGGCCGAACAGCCCGAACGCGACCCAGAAGATCGGTTGCCGCAGCTGGTAACGGAACTCGAAGCCCGCGATCTTGAAGAACATCGCCCGCCCTCCCCGGCGTTTCGTCAGGCGGCGTGGCGGTCGACGGAGATGGTGGAGAAGTAGACGTCCTCCAGGCCCCCCTCGATCGGCGCGAACCCCTCGCCGGGGTCGGTGTCCGAGAGCACGTGGACGACGGTCCGTCCGGCGAACAGCCGGGTCGAGATCACCTGATGCGCGGCGCTGCAGGCCGCGAGTTCGTCGCGGGCGATCGACTTGGTCCAGATCCGGCCCTTCAGCTCGGCGATCAGGTTGACCGGGCCGCCCTCACGGACGATGCGCCCGCCGGCGATGATGGCCATGCGCGGGCAGAGGTCGGAGACGTCCTCCACGATGTGGGTCGAGAGGATCACCACCACGTTCTCGCCGATCTCGGCCAGCAGATTGAGGAACCGCAGCCGCTCCTCCGGGTCGAGGCCGGCGGTGGGCTCGTCGACGATGATCAGCGACGGATCGCCGATCAGCGCCTGGGCGATGCCGAAGCGCTGGCGCATGCCGCCGGAGAAGCCGGCCAGGGCCTTCTTGCGCACGTTCCAGAGGTTGGTCTGGTTCAGCAGGTGCTCGACCGCGGCGCGCCGGGCCTTGGCGTCCGCCAGGCCCTTCAGGATCGCCATGTGGTCGAGCATGTCGTAGGCCGAGACCCGCGGGTAGACGCCAAAGTCCTGCGGCAGGTAGCCGAGCTGGCGGCGCAGGGCCTGCGGATTCGCGATCACGTCGATGTCGTCGAAGCGGATCTTGCCCGACGTCGGCGCCTGCAAGGTCGCCACCGTGCGCATCAGCGTCGACTTGCCGGCGCCGTTCGGGCCCAGCAGGCCGTAGAGCCCGGCCGGGATCGTCAGCGAGACGTCGTCCAGCGCCTTCACGCCGTTCGGATAGACGTGGGTGAGTTTTTCGATGGTCAGCGTCGGCATGGGCGCGACGCTAACGCTGCTATGCGAGTTGCGACAATTAAAGCTCTGTAACGCGGCCGATCCGGGCAAACCCTTGCCGGTTCAGACCACCGAACCGCCGCCGTCGACCAGCAGCACCTGGCCGGTCGTGTAGCCGGCCTTCATCAGGTAGAGGTAGGCCTCGGCCACTTCGTTCGGCTCGCCGATGCGGGCGATCGGCAGGCGGCCGGTCATCGCCTTGAACTGCGCCTCGCGGGTCTCCGCCGGGATCGAGTCCCAGACGCCGGTGCGGATCGCGCCGGGGCAGACGACGTTGACGCGGATCGGCGCGAGGTCGACCGCCAGGCCCCGGACCAGATGCTCGATGCCGCCGGCCATGGCGGTGGAGATCGGCGTGCCCTTGCGCGGGCGGTGGGCGATCATGCCGTTGGTCAGCACCACCGAGCCGCCCTCGCGCAGGCTCGGGACGCCGTGCTTGATCGCCTTCAGCGCGCCCCAGTAGCGCACCTGATAGGCCTCCGCGACGGCGTCGAAGTCTGTCTCGGTGATCGGCCGCGGCGTGCGGAAGCCGCCCCAGTCGCCGGCGGTGAACACCAGGTGGTCGAACGATCCGGCCTGATTGAAGAAAGCCGCGACGCTGGCCTCGTCGCGGACGTTGATCGCGTGGCCCGAAGCGCGGTTGCCGAGGTCCCGGGTCGCGGTCTCGACGTTTCCGGCCTGGCTGGAGCCGACCACCACCTCCGCCCCCTCGGCGATCGCGCCCTGCGCCACCGCCAGGCCGATGCCGGAGGTGCCGCCGATGATGACGATGCGTTTGCCGTCGAGGTTCATCCGTCTCTCCAAGCCTTTCGAGTTCTCGCCTACTACCTCCGCTCTCCCCCGCGAAAGCGGGGGCCCAGGCTTTCTTTTGCGCCAGCTTCGTGCTCGACGATAAAACGCCTGGGTCCCCGCTTTCGCGGGGAAGAGCGGCGATGTGCCTCCCTCAGATCGCCACCGGCCGGATGACGACGCCGCAGATTTCCACCGCGCCGCCGGCGACCGGCAGGCCCGCCGCCCGCGCCCGGTCGAGCGCGGCATGGCCGTCGCGCACCTCGATGTCGAGCCCGACCACGCCCGTGCCGTCGTCGTCGACCGGCGCGACGAAGCGGATCTTGCCGCGCTCGAGCGCGATCTCGATGGCGTCGCCGCTGCTCTGCGCCGGGTGGTCCAGCAACGCGCACCAGCGCTCGCAGGCGCCCAGCGGGTCGCGCGACTGGATCGTGACGGCCGAGATGCCCAGCGCCGCCTCGCTCTGGTGCTCGCGCCACGCCTTCCCCGCCGGCGGCCAATCGCTCATCGGCTCGCGCCAGGCGCTGTCGCCGACCACGCTGTCGATCGACATCAGCACGCCGGCGCAGTCCGCGGGATGGAAGTGCGTGTACTGATAGTCGTCGCCGCGGCTGGTGGCGATCACCCGCACGCTCATCTTCTCCAGCCGCGCGCGGTGGGCCAGCGCGTCGGCGTCCTGCAGGATCACCATGTAACCCGCATCGCCGCCGCGGCGGGCGAGGTAGCGGGCGCCGGAGACGTCGTCGCGGAACGGCGCCACCACTTCCAGGAACTCGCCGCCGACCGGCATCACCACGTTCCTCAGCCCGAAGTATTCGACGCCCGGGTCGCGGAACCCGACCTTGAGCCCGAACACGGCGCCCAGCTGGTCGGCGATCGGCTGCAGTTCCTTGGCGATGAAGGCGATCTGGCGCAGGCGCATCAGCCTATCTCCCCTTACCGATGCGAGCTTTGGATATGCGGTCGAAGATCCAACCTAGTGCGAAGAGCGCGACGCCGCCGAATGTCAACGTGCGCGAGAGGAAGAGGTCATCAGCGGAGACGTACATGATCCCGTGGTTGTTGTAGGCAAATGGATGCGACGAGTCCGGGGCGAAGGGCCGATGACCGGCCCAGCTCATCACGAGCAACGAGCCGCTAGCCCAGATCAGAGCGCCGAAGCGCCAAGCCGCCGATGCCGGCTAGGCGCAGCAGCCGGGCCACCTTACTCCGCCGTGTCCTTCTCCTCGAGCTCGGCCAGCACCTCTTCGGTGTGCTGACCCATTCGAGGCGGGTGGCGGCGGATGTTGGCGGGCGAGGCGGAGAACTTCAGCGGCGGGCGGATGGCGATATAAGGCCCGGCGTCCGGGTGCTGATGGCGCTCGAACAGGCCGACCGCGTCCAGGTGCGGATCGTCGAACAGGTCGTCGAGCCGGTTCATCTTCACCACCGGGATCTGCAGCGGCTTCAAGAGCTCCAGCCACTCGGCGGTGGTGCGGGTCTTGGTCACCTCGTCGACCATCTCGTAGAGCGCGCCGATGTTGGCGGCGCGGGTGCGGAAGTCGGAGAAGCGCGGGTCCTTGGAGATGGTGTCGCTCCAGCCGGCGATCTCGAAGAACTGGTCCCACTGCTGGTCGGTGTAGGGCAGCAGGCCGATGTAGCCGTCCTTGGTCGGGAACGGCTTGCGGTGCGGATTGGTCGAGCGGGTGTAGGACCATTGCCCGGTCGGCGGATCGAAGGTGTGGCCGAACATGTTCTCGACCAGGTTGAAGCTGACCAGGCACTCCAGCATCGGCACCTCGACGAACTGGCCCTCGCCGGTGCGTTCCTTGTGCAGCAGCGCGGCGGTGATCGCGTTGGCCATGAACAGGCCCGACACCTTGTCGGCCGCCAGCGTCGGCAGGTAGCGCGGGGTCGGATTGCCGTCGCTGCGCGGGATCAGGTCGGCGAGGCCCGAGCCCGCCTGCACCAGGTCGTCGTAGGCCGGCTCGCCGGCGTAGGGTCCGTCCGAGCCGTAGCCCGCGCCATGGCAGTAGACGATGTCCGGCCGGATCGCCTTCACGCCCTCGTAGTCGAGACCGAGCCGCTTCATCCCCTCGTAGCGCACCGAGGCGGCGAACACGTCGCAAGTCTTGATCAGCCGCTTCAGCTGCCGCAGCGCCTTGTCCTCGCGCAGGTCCAGCAGCACCGAGCGCTTGTTGCGGTTGATGGTCAGGAAGATCGGCCCGAGGTCGGGCGGGCAGCCCTCGGGCAGCGCGCCGGTCCAGCGCATGATGTCGCCGCCGCCGCCGCGCCGGCCGCCGGGAAACTCGACCTTGATCACGTCCGCGCCGAGGTCGCCCAGCATCTGGGTCGCGTAGGCCCCGAACACCACGCTGGTCATGTCGAGGATCCGCACGCCCTTCAGCGGCCCGGTCGCCTCCGTCTCAAGCTCCGCGGCCTTCGCCGTCATGGTTCCTCCCGTGAACTCGGGGGAAGTCTTACGGCGTGACCGGCCCGGCCGTCGCGCGGAATCTCGCGCGCAGCGGCTGTCAGTAAAGCCCGACCCGCGCGGGCGGCGCGTTGGGCCGGCCGTACTCCGAGAGGCCGACGCGCTCGAGCATGATCGCCTCGAGCTGGCGTGAGCGGCGCATGTGATCGGGGTTGGACGGATCGATCCGCGTCTGGACCGCGCTCAGGATCAGTCCGCCGCCCGGCGTGCGCTCGGCAACCAGGTCGGGGGGCGGGGTCAGGCCGGCGGCAAGGGGCGCTGACAGGTAGCCAATCCACGCCACCTCGAACAGCGCTCGAGCGCTCCTGGCCGCTGGGCGGTCGACCGGCGCGATCGTCGAGCTCGAGTGGCGGCCAGCGCCCACGGGCAGGGCCAAGCCGACTGCGAACACCTCCAGCGCGCCCCGGTAAACCGGGTAGGTGATGACCGAGCAATCCATCTGCAGGTGCGGGCTGCCCACCTCGAACTCGAAGTCGGTTATCGACGAGGCCACCGGCGTCGATTGAGATATCCACCGAGTTGGGTCTGGCCGACGTCACTGGGAATGCGCGCCCCCATGCACTGCACCGCGTAGCCGTAGTCAGGATGGTCAGGGCCCATCCGGGTATTTCCATTCAAGGCTCTGCTCGACCAGCGCCGCCATCTCCGAACTCGAGGTCGGCGCTGGGATGCCGTGGAAGACCGGCCCATCCCTCACCAGCCAATTGTTCATGGACGGTGAGAGCGGTTCAAGGCGCTTCAGCGTCTCGAGGAACGCCTCGCCGATTTCACGTGGTGGTAGCGGATCGTGGCACCATCGCGCTGTGATCGAATATGTCAGGTAATCCATCATCCGCCTCACCTCATCGGCGCCCATACGACCGTGATGCCCAACCCGGCGTCTTCGAACGCCGTGCGCATTCGGTCAGCAACCGCCTTCTCCGCGAAGAACCAGATCAAAGGCCGCCCCTGCCTCGCCCGGTCCTGCCGCTCAGCCTGCTCCATCATGTCCCTGAACATTCCTTTCCAAGGAGGGTCGTTCTTGAGCATGTGCTTCTCAAAGTTGGGGCCTTTGTACTCGGCAATTGGCTGGCCAAGCTTCTGGAAGCAGTCATCGATCGAGACCGGTCTTCCGTCTGCCGGGTCGGTGAAGTTGTAAGCCAGACCGGACGGCGTTGGATTGCCTGGGTTGAAGCGCGCTTTCATGAAGTCTTCGTACTCGCGCCCGAGGAGACCGCCGCCCGGGCCTTTGGTCTGCGCAGGGCAGAGTTTCGGACCTGGATGATCCTGGCCCAGCAGCGCCGCCGTCGAGACGATCAGCGCAACCCCGGCCGCGGTCTTCACCCTCCGCGCAATCTCGCGCCCGTCCGGGCCCGGAAAGACGCCATTCGGACCTGCGACCGCCGTCCAACTGTGGCGCACGCCGTCGCGCGTGGTGTAGCGAAAGCCCACGCCCGGTTCGTTCGGACTTAGGAAGTAGCTGACGTCTCCCGGCCCGGGGACCTTCACCCACTTGCCAGTCGCCATAGAGCTCGGAATGAGCGCAAGTCCGAAGCCGCCGAGCACGGCCGCTCCAGCGGCCACGCCAGAAACCGCGGCGGCCTCTCCCAGGCCCGACAGAAAAGCCGCCAATCTGGCGAGGCCGCTATCGGTCAGAGCCCCCAGATCGATGCCCGAGCTGGCGCCCGCCCCGCCGACCGCCATGACGGCCGCGATGGACCGGGTTTGTGTTCGACCGGGCCGGAGCGTTGGCGCGCGCTTTGGGGACTTGCCCGAAGCCGCGGCGGTTCCCGAAGAGCCTCCGGACGAAGTCCATCGTCCGCTCGGGCGGCCGCTGCCCTTCGGGACTCGCGGTTCGGCTTGGTTGAATTGCTTGGACACGGTCGGCGCGCCGTCGAGGTCGAGCGCTCTTAGAAGTCCGGCATCGGTCAGACCGGTCTGCAACATCGCGTCGGCCAGGAACAGACGTTGAGCATCCGACGCGGGCCGGGCCAGACGATTCAGCCCACTGAGCGCCAAGTGTACTTCCGCGCGCGCCTTATCGCCGTCATTCCAGCTGTCACAGGCCCTACGCAGATGCTCCAGGCCGCGGCGAGACGGTTGGCGGAGGTGCGCCGCTGCGAGTAACGCCGTGAGTCTGCGGCGGCAACCCTCCCACCCGGTCTTCCTTCAGTTCGCGAGAAGACGCGAGAACAGTGCCAGCTCCGAGCACCAAGCCCTCGTCGCTAAACCGCATCGCTGCGTCGATCGGGCTCGAGGCGCGCTGATCAGCCCATGCCTTGCGAAGTCGGTCGCGAAGCACATCGTCCTCCCGCGCAGTGTCCCGCTCCAGCGGGGCTCACTCAGTCTGTCGTTACGAGGGGTAACTCCGCAGATATGAATTGTCAAGAACAAAACAGGAACGATCAGCGCCGTGGGCAGGCGCAGGGCGATGGGTCGCCATTCGGGGTGGCGCCCCTGACTGCCGATGCTAAAGACTTTGGGAGGGAAGGAACGAAGACGTCATGGATTTCGAGCTCGCCGAAGAGCATCGGATGCTCAAGGACCTCGTGGCGCGGTTCGTCCGCGACGAGCTGATGCCGCTGGAGGCCAGGACGCTCGAGCGCGAGGCGGCCGGCAAGGGCCTCGGCCTGGAGAAGGCCGACCACGAGCGGCTGGACAAGATCTCCCGCGAGCTCGGCCTCTGGGGCCTGGACGCGCCGGAGGACATCGGCGGCTCGGACCTGCCGAACCTGGCGATGGTCGGGGTCGAGGAGGAGATGGGCCGCACCGTCACGCCCTACACCCTGCCGCCGGACAGCCCGAACCTGCGCATGCTGATGGCGACGGTCACCGAGCGCCAGCGCGTCGCCTACCTGGAGCCCTACGTCCGCGGCGAGACCATCTCGGCGATCGGCATCTCCGAGCCCGGCGCCGGCGGCGATCCGGCCGGCATGACCACCCGCGCCGAGCGCGTCCCCGGCAAGGACGGCGACGACTGGGTGATCAACGGCCGCAAGATCTGGATCAGCCGCGCCGAGGACGCCGACTTCACCATCCTGATGGCGCTGACCGACAAGGAGAAGCGCTCGCGCGGCGGCATCTCCGCCTTCCTGGTCGACAAGGGCACGCCCGGCTTCAACGTGCTGCGTCGCATCCCGATGATCGGCGGCGCGGCCACCTACGAGATCGCGCTGGAGGACTGCCGGGTCGAGGGCTGGAAGCTGCTGGGCACGGAGGGCAACGGCTTTGCGCCGATGCAGCTGCGGCTCGGCACCCGGCGCATCCAGATGGCGGCCTGGTCGGTCGGCATGGCGCAGCGGGCGCTGGACATGATCATCGACTACGCGCCGCAGCGGGTGACGTTCGGCGTGCCGCTCTCGCGAGCGCCAGGCGATCCAGTGGTGGGTGGCGGACGCCGCGACCCGCATCCACGCCGCGCGGCTGATGGTCTACGACTGCGCCTGGAAGCTCGACCAGAAGCGCGACGTGCGGCTGGAGATCTCGATGATCAAGTCGTTCTGCACCGAGATGGCCTACGAGGTGGTCGACCACGCGATGCAGACCTTCGGCGCCATGGGCATGACCAAGGAACTGCCGCTGCAGCAGATGAGCGCCAAGCTGCGCACCATGCGCATCTACGACGGCCCCACCGAGGTGCATAAGTGGGTGGTGGCGCGCAACCTGCTCGGGACGCGGCGTTGAGGCGGCGAGACGCCCCCTCCGTCAGCCCGCTTCGCGGTCTGCCACCTCCCCCGCTGCGCGGGGCAGGAGCGAGGCCACGCGATCTTGCTCCTGCCCCGTGGAGCGAAGCGGAACGGGGGAGGTGTCGCGGCGCGAAGCGACGTGACGGAGGGGGCGTCTTGCCGCCGCTTGATTTCAAATAGAAGGTCTGCTTTTCGATGAAATCCCAATACGGCGAAGTCTCCGTCGCCACCGAGGGCCACGTGGCCCTGGTCACCTTCGACCGGCGGCCCAACAACCACGTCTCGGTCGAATCGATGCGCGACCTGGCCGACGCGCTGATGGACATCGACGCCGAGACGAACCTGCGCGTCAGCGTGCTGCTCGACCGCCGGCAAGGTGTTCTGCGCCGGGGCCGACCTGGTCAATCCGGGCGGCGTCGGCGCCGAGGGCATGTCCGGGATCAATCCGCTCTATGTCGAGGCGGTGCGGCTGTTCTCGGTCAAGAAGCCGATCGTGGCGGCGGTGCAGGGCGCGGCGGTCGGCGCGGGGCTGGGCCTGGCGCTGGTGGCCGACTTCCGCGTCGCCGCGCCGGAAGCGCGCTTCACCGCCAACTTCGTCAAGCTGGGCTTCCACCCCGGCTTCGGCATCACCTACACCCTGCCGCGCCTGATCGGCGAGCAGCGGGCGGCGCTGCTGTGCCTGACCGGCCGGCGCATCTCCGGCGAGCAGGCGGTGGACTGGGGCCTGGCCGACGTGCTGGCGCCGCTGGACGAACTGCCCGCCGCGGCGCTCCGCCTGGCGCAGGAGATCGCCGACTGCGCGCCGCTGGCGGTGCAGTCGACCAGAGCCACGTTCCGCCAGGGCGTCGCCGAGGCGGTGAAGGCGCAGACCGACCACGAGCTGGTCGAACAATCCTGGCTGCGCAAGACCAAGGACTTCGCCGAGGGCGTCCGCGCCGTGAACGAAAGGCGGCCAGGTGTGTTCGTGGGGGCGTGAAAGAGAATTGAACCGCGGAACACACGGAGAGCACGGAAATCCTCCCTCCCCCTCGTGGGGAGGGACAGACCGCGTAGCGGTCAGGGTGGGGGAGTCTGGTGAGGTGCGCGGAGCCGTCGATGATGGTCGGTTGTCGCGTCGCACACCCCCACCCGACCTTCGCTCCGCTCGGCCACCCTCCCCATGAAGGGGAGGGAACTCAAGTCCGTGTTTTCCGTGTTTTCCGTGGTTGAAAAAGCCTGGGTCCCCGCTTTCGCGGGGAAGAGCGGGTAGGGAGAGGACGAGCAATGCCCAAGCTGAACCGGAACGGCGTCGAGCTCTACTACGAGGTCCATGGCGAGGGGACGCCGGTGCTGCTGACGCACGGCTATTCGTCCAGCTCGCACATGTGGGAGGGCCAGGTCGGGCCGTTCTCGAAGAAATACAAGCTGATCACCTGGGACATGCGCGGCCACGGCCACACCGACTACCCGGACGATCAGGCCGCCTACACCGAGGCCGAAACCGTGGCCGACATGGCGGCGATCCTGGATGCGGTCGGCGCCAAGACGGCGGTGATCGGCGGGCTGTCGCTCGGCGGCTACATGTCGCTGGCGTTCCACCTCGCCCATCCGGAGCGCACCCAGGCGCTGCTGATCATCGACACCGGGCCCGGCTACAAGAAGGACGAGCCGCGCGCCGGCTGGAACGCCACCTCGATCAAGCGCGCCGAGAAGCTGGAGGCCGAGGGCCTGCCGAAGGGCGGCGGGGCCGAGACCCGCGCCGCGCCGCACCGCAACGCCGTCGGCCTGGCCAAGGCCGCGCGCGGCATGCTGACCCAGCACGACTCCCGGGTGATCGAGAGCCTGCCGGACATCAAGGTCCCGTCGCTGGTCGTGGTCGGCGCCGAGGACACGCCGTTCATCGCCGCGTCCGACTACATGGCCGCCAAGATCCCCGGCGCGAAGAAGGCGGTGATCGCGAACGCCGGCCACGCCTCCAACATCGACCAGCCGGAGGCGTTCAACGCCGCCGTGCTCGGGTTCCTGGACGAGCTGAAGCTGGAGACGGTCTGATGCCGGGGCGGCTGGCGGGCAAGACGGCGGTGGTCGTCGGCGCCGGACAGACGCCCGGCGAGACCATCGGCAACGGCCGGGCGACGGCGATCCTGTTCGCCCGCGAGGGCGCCGCCGTGCTCTGCGTCGACCGCCGCCTGGATAGCGCCGCCGAGACGGTCGCGATGATCGAGGCCGAGGGCGGCAAGGCGAGCGCCTACGAGGCCGACATCACCCACGAGGCCGCCTGCCAGGCCCTCGCCGCCGAGGCGAAGATCCGGCTCGGTCGGGTCGACATCCTGCACAACAACGTCGGCATCGGCGGCCGCGACAACTCGCTGACCCAGCTCGAGGCGGACGTGTTCGACCGCATCATGACCACCAACCTCAAGGCGATGTGGCTGACGATCAAACATTTCCTGCCGGTGATGCGCGAGCAGGGCGGCGGCGGGTCGATCGTCAACATCTCGTCGATGGCCGCGGTGGCGTCGTCCAACCTGATCGCCTACGGCATGTCGAAGGCCGGCGTGAACAAGCTGACCCACGCCACGGCGGCGGGCAACACGCAGTACATGATCCGCTGCAACTGCATCATGCCGGGCCTGATGGACACGCCGATGGCCGTCAGCGGCCGGGCGGCGAGCCAGGGGCGGCCCACCGACGAGATCCGCGCCGCCCGCGACTCCCAGGTGCCGCTCGGGCGCAAGATGGGCACCGGCTGGGACGTCGCCTACGCGGCCCTGTTCCTCGCCTCGGACGAGGCCAAGTTCATCACCGGCGCCATCCTGCCGGTCGACGGCGGCATGTCGGCGGGCGTGGGATGACGGCGTTCCCATGAGCGCGTTTCAGGGCATCCGTGTCCTGGACTGCACCCAGGGGCTGGCGGGCCCCCTGGCCAGCATGCTGCTGGCGGATTTCGGCGCCGAGGTGCTGAAGGTCGAGCCGCCGGGGGGCGACCGGGCGAAGGACCAGCCCGGCTACCTCACCTGGAACCGCAACAAGAAGCGCCTGACGCTAGACCTGCAAAGCAGCGCCGATCGCGAGCGCCTCGCGCCGCTGCTGGCGGCCACGGACATCGCGGTCTTCGATCATTCGCCGCGTGAACTCGAGGCGCTAGGTCTCGATGCCGAAACGCTTTGCGAGCGGCGCCCGCGGCTGATCCACCTGTGGACGCCCCCTTACGGGACCACCGGTCGCTGGAGCGAACTGCCGGCACACCACGCCATGCTGACCGGCTTGACCGGCGCGGCGTTCCGACAGGGCGGCTATGCCGACCAGCCGGTCTGGCACGTCGCCCAGATCATTCACCACGCCCAGGGCGTGATGGCCGCCAACGCCGCGGGCGCCGCGTTGATCCAGCGCGGGCCGGATGGCCGAGGTCGGGCGGTGACGGTGAGCGGCCTGCACGCCATGGCCGAGACCGCCTGCCCGGTGTCGCACGTCGGCTACCCGGCGATGGGCGGCGGGCACCCGCTGGGCGGCTCTCTCAGCTATCGTCTCTACCAATGCGGCGACGGCGAATGGCTGTTTCTGGCCGCGCTGTTCTCCCAGTTCTTCGAGCGGGCGATCAGGGCGTTGGGGCTGGAACGGGCGCCGATGGACATCGGCTCGGCGATCCAGGCGAAGCTGCTGAGCGGGCCGCGGGACCGGTGGCTGGCCGCATTCCGCGAACATGACGTGCCGGCCGGCGCCGTCGATCATCGCGAAGACTTCCTGGACAGCGAGCTGATCCGGGCCAACGACCTGTCCGAGGTGCTGGAGCACCCTGTCCACGGCCCGGTGCAGATGGTCGGCGTACCGGCTTGGCTGCATGAGACCCCGGGCTCGGTGCGGCGCCTGATCGAGGACGCGACGGACGCCGACGTTGCGGCGTTTACCGCGCCGCGGGCCATCCCACACGAACTGAAGCGGCGCACCGGACCGCCGCTGGAAGGGGTGCGGGTGCTGGACCTCGGCACCGTGATCGCCGGGACCTATGCCGGGGCGATCCTGGCCAACTACGGCGCCGACGTGGTGAAGGTGGAGGGCCGCGACGGCGATCCGTTCCGCTATACCGGCGGCTTCCTCAACTACAATCGCGGCAAGCGCGGCCTGGGCCTCGACCTGAAGCACCCGTCCGGCAAGGCGCTGTTCCTCGACCTGGCGCGGCAGGCCGACGTGGTGCTGGACAACTATCGCCTCGGTGTCCGCAAGCGGCTGGGGATCGACTATGCGGCCCTGGCGGCGGTGAACCCGCAGCTGATCTCCTGCTCGATCAACACCTATGGCTCCCGCAGCTTCGATGCGCCCCTGCCCGGCTTCGACGCCTTGCTGCAGGCCAGGAGTGGGCTGATGTGGGCGCAGGGGGGCGATGAGGGCGAGCCGGTGTTCCACGCCATTCCGATCAACGACGTGGCGACCGCTGCGATGGGCGCCTTCGCCATCATCGCCGCGCTGCACGCCCGCCAGCGGACCGGCAAGGGCCAGGACACCGAGACCAGCCTCGCAGCCCAGAGCGCGCTCTACCAGTCCGGCGACCTGACCTGGTACGATGGCCGACCGCCAAGGGCCAAGGGAGGGCGCGACTGCGTCGGCTTCTCCGCGCTCGATCGTTTCCATCGCTGCGCCGACGGCTGGATCACGCTGGGGGTCACGACACCCAAGCAGTTCGAAGACCTGGCGCGCGCGCTGGAGCATCCACAGTGGGCTGAGCGCTGGGACGGGGCGGCGGCGTTGGCCGAGCCCCGCGATGGAGTTCTGGCGGCGGAGTTGGCGCGCGCATTCGGGGCAATCCGGCGCGACGACGCGGTCGACCTGCTTTGCGACGCCGGCGTGCCGGCCGCGCCGGTGATGCGCGGCGCCGAGGTTCAGCGCGCCGACTACTTCTGGGAGAATGGCTACTACGAGCTGTGCTCGCACCCGGCGGAGGGCGATCTGATCACCTCGCGCGGCTTTGCCGACTTCGACGCCGCGCCGCTGCGCTTCGAGCGGCTGCATCCTGAGCTCGGCGAGCACGGCGTCGAGGTGCTGCAGGACTACGGCGTGCCGCGCGAGCGGATCATCGAGCTGGCCAGGGAACGGGTGATCTTCCGCGAGTGACGGCGGCGGGGCTGGAAAGCGGAGCTGGGGACGGAGACGGCATGGCGGTGGGTGAGAGATGAGTGCGTTTCTGGGGCTGAAGGTCGTCGACTGCTCGCAGGGCCTGGTCGGGCCGATGGCGGCGATGCTGCTGGCCGACTTCGGCGCCGAGGTGCTGAAGGTCGAGCCGCCCGGCGGCGACCGCGTGGCCGCCAAGCCCGGCTACCAGATGTGGAACCGCAACAAGAAGCGCCTGACCCTCGATCTCGACAGCGCCGCCGGGCGCGAGCGGCTGGAGCAGCTGCTGGCGGCGGCCGACGTTGCTGTCTTCGACTTCAGCCCCAAGCGGATGGAAGCGCTGGGGCTGACGGACGCCGCTGAGCGCCACCCTCGGCTGGTGCGGCTGTGGACCCCGCCGTACGGGACCACCGGCGAACCCAGCGAGATGGAGGCGCACCACGGCGCCCTGATCGCCCTCACCGGCGCGGCGTTCCGGCAGTCCAGCTACGAGGAGCAGCCGGTCTATCTGATCGCCCCGGTGCTGCACTACGCCCAGGCCTGCATGGCGGCGGGCGCGGCCGGCGCGGCGCTGCTGGAGCGCTCGCGGAGCGGGCTTGGCCAGGCCGTGACGGTGAGCGGCCTCAACGCCGTCGCCCTGGTCGGCGGTGCGTCGGGGACCTTCCTGCCGCCCGGCCGCAAGCCGCTCGGCGCCTCGCCGTCCTACCGGCTCTACAAGTGCGGCGACGGCGAGTTCCTCTTCCTGGCGACCCTCTTCAGCTACTTCTTCAAGCGGGCGCTGAACGCGATGGGCCTGACCGAGATCGCGCTGGCCGAGGAGGTGTTCCCCGAGGAGGTCGCCGCCGCAGATGGAGGCGCGGTTCCTGGAAAAGAGCCGCGCGACGAATGGCTGGAGATCCTGCGCGCCGCCGACGTGCCGGTCGGCCCGGTCGGGCGACGCGAGGACTGGCTCGGCAGCGAGCTGATCGCCAACAACGACATGCGCGTGGTGATGCCGGACCCCGAGCGCGGTCCGATCGAGATGCCCGGCGTGCCGATCAAGCTGAACAAGACCGCGGGGTCGGTGCGGACTCTGGTGCGCGACGCAGCCGCCGGCTGACGTCGACGCATTCCTGGCCGAGAAGCCGGCGCCGGCAGCCACCGGTACGGCCGCGCCGTCGACCGGCCCGCTCGCTGGCGTCCGGGTGCTGGACCTCGGCACGGTGATCGCCGGCGCCTACTGCAACGCCATTCTCGCCAACCTCGGCGCCGAGGTGGTGAAGGTCGAGTCGGCCGAGGGCGATCCGTGGCGCGACCGCGGCGTCGGATTCACCGCCTACAACCGCGGCAAGCGCGGCCTGGTGCTCGACTTGAAACAGCCGGCCGGGCGCGACGCCTTCCTCGACCTGGCGCAGCAGGCCGACGTGGTGCTCGACAACTACCGCCTTGGCGTGCGCGACCGGCTCGGCATCGGCCACGCCGCCGTTTGCGCCGTGAACCCGCGGCTGATCTCCGGCTCGATCACCACCTACGGCTCGCGCGGCGAGGAGACCAAGCGGCCGGGGTTCGATCCGCTGCTGCAGGCGCGCAGCGGGCTGATGGCGGCGCAGGGCGGCGACGGCGACGAGCCGGTGTTCCACATCATCGCCGTCAACGACTTCGCCTCCGCCTCGATGGCCGCGTTCGGGGTGATCGCGGCGCTGAACGCCCGGGAGCGCACCGGCGAGGGCCAGGTGCTGGAGACCAGCCTCACCGACCAGAGCGCCATGTTCCAGTGCGGCGACCTGACCACCTGGCCGGGCGCGCCGGCGGCGCCGAAGGGCTGCCGCGACTGCCTCGGGATCGCCGCGCTCGACCGCTTCTACGCCTGCGCCGACGACTGGATCCTGGTCGCCTGCGCCGACGCCGACGAGGCGACGGCGTTGGCCGGCGCGCTCGGCCATCCGGAGTGGGCGGAAGACTACGAGATGATGGCCCAACCACGCGATGGCGTGCTGGCCCGGAAGATCGAAGCGGCGTTGCGCGCGCAGCCCGCCGCCGAAGCCCTGATCGCGCTGCGCAAGGCCGGCGTCCGCGCCGTGCTGGCTCAACTGGCCGAGCAGACACTCACCGACCGCTGGCTGCAGGCGAACAACTTCCTCGACCAGCCGCGCGACACGCCCTGGGGCCCGGTCACCAACCGCCCCTACGCCACCTTCTCCCGCAGCCCCTGCGGCTATAACCGCCCCGACCCCGGCCTCGGCGAGCACAGCTTCGAGGTGCTGGCCGACTGGGGATTCACGCCGGAACGGATCGAGCAGCTGGCCGACGAGGGCGTGACGATGGTGCTGTGCTGAAGCCTTCCCTCCCCTTCACGGGGAGGGTGGCCGAGCGCAGCGATGGCCGGGTGGGGATGTCGGAAGCGACAACGGTGTCGTTGGACGAGGGTCCGTCGCCCGCCGCCTGACTCCCCCACCCTGACCGCTTCGCGGTCTATCCCTCCCCACGAGGGGGAGGGAGGGGTCAATCCGCAAACAACGTGCACGCCCCTTCGTCCGCCGGGCTCGCCGTCGCCCGCGCCCAGCCGAACAGCTCGCGGCCATAGCCGAAGGCGGACGCGCCTTTGGTCGCCGCCTCGCGGCCCAGCAGCTCGCGCTCATCGAGCTTGATCGTCAGCGTCCCGGCGCGGAACGTCGAGGCGGATGATGTCGCCGTCGCGGACCTTGGCCACCGGGCCGCCGCAGGCGGCTTCCGGCGTCAGGTGGATCGCGGCCGGCACCTTGCCTGACGCGCCGGACATGCGTCCGTCGGTGACCAGCGCGACGCGTGCGGCCGCGGTCGAGCAGCAGGCTCAGCGTCGGCGTCAGGCTGTGCAGCTCCGGCATGCCGTTGCCGCGCGGGCCTTGGAAGCGGACCACGGCGATGAAGTCGCGGTCGAGCTCGCCGCGCTTGAAGGCCGCCAGCAAGTCCTCCTGATCGTCGAAGCAGATCGCCGGCGCCTCGATCACGTGGTGCTCGCGGCTTGACCGCCGAGGCCTTGATCACGGCCCTGCCAAGGCCGCCCTTCAGAATCCGGATGCCGCCCTCGGCCTCGAACGGGTCGTCGGCGGGGCGCAGGATGTCGGGCGCCAGGCTCCGCTCGCCGCCTTCGCGCCAGACCAGCGCGCCGTCTTCGAGGAATGGCTCGCGCTGATAGAGCCGAAGGCCGTGGCCGGCGGCGGTCGAGCACGTCCGTCGTGGACCAGACCCGCGTCCGAGCAGCTGGCGCACCACGAAGGCCATGCCGCCGGCGGCGTGGAAGGCGTTCACGTCCTCCGAGCCGTTGGGATAGACCCGGGCGATCAGCGGGGTCACCCGCGAGAGGTCGTCGAAATCCTCCCAGGTGAGGATGACGCCCGCGGCCCTGGCCATCGCCACCAGGTGCAGGGTGTGGTTGGTCGAGCCGCCGGTGGCCAGCAGGCCGGCGACGCCGTTCACGATGCTCCGCTCGTCGGCGATCGCCGCGAACGGCGTGTAGGCGTTGGAGTTGACGCCGATCTCCACCGCCCGCCGCGCCGCGGCCGCGGTCAGCGCGTCGCGCAGCGGCGTGTTGGGGTGCACGAAGGCCGGCGCCGGGCAGGTGCAGGCCCATCATCTCCATCACCATCTGGTTGGAGTTGGCGGTGCCGTAGAAGGTGCAGGTGCCGGGCCCGTGGTAGGCCTTCATCTCGATCTCCAGCAGTTCCTCGCGGCCGATCTTGCCCTCGGCGTAGAGGCCGCGGATCTTCGCCTTCTCGGCGTTGGAGACGCCCGAGGTCATCGGCCCGGCCGGCACGAAGATGGTCGGCAGGTGGCCGAAGGTGGCCGCGCCGATGAAGAGGCCCGGCACGATCTTGTCGCAGACGCCGAGCAGCAAGGCGCCGTCGAACGCGTCGTGGGTCAGCGCCACCGCCGTCGCCATCGCGATCACGTCGCGGGAGAACAGCGACAGCTCCATGCCCGGCTGCTGCTGGGTGACGCCGTCGCACATCGCCGGCACGCCGCCGGCGAACTGCGCCGTCGCGCCCACCTCCCGCGCCGCGGCCTTGATGATCGCCGGGAAGCGCTCGAACGGCTGGTGGGCCGAGAGCATGTCGTTGTAGGCCGAGACGATGGCGAGGTTCGGCGCGGCCGGGTTGCGCACGCGGGCCTTGTCGTCGTCCGGCGCCGCGGCGAACGCGTGGGCGAAGTTGGCGCAGCTCAGCTTGGCGCGGCCGGGCCCGGCGGCGCGGGCGGCCTCCATCCGCTCCAGATAGGCGGCGCGCGAGTCCCGGCTGCGGGCCTTGATCCGCTCGGTGACGTCCAGCGTGACGGGATGCATCGGTGGCTCTCTCCTCAGGGCTGGCCTGGCGACCAGATCGGCCGCACCGGCGACCTGGTCTGGCGGATCAGCGCGGCCACCGGGGGCGAGAACGCCGGATCGGACGCCACCCGATCCAGCAGCGCGCGCTTTTGCTCGCCTCCGGTCAAGAGCACGATCATTCGGCTGGCGAACAGCGCCCGCCCGGTCAGGCTGATCCTTGGCAGGTAGGGCGCAAGCCCCGGAACCTCGACCCCGATCGCAAAGCGCGCGCCGTCCGGATCGAGCGCGGCGGCCAGGTCCGGCAGCGAGGCGAACAGCGAGGCGATGTGGCCGTCCTCGCCCATCCCGAGCAGGGTCGCGTCGAACGGGACCAGGGCGCGGATCGCCGGCTCGACCGCCGCGGCGTCGTCCTCAGGAGTCGGGCCGCGCCCCTTCAGGCGGCACGAACGAGGCGGCGGCCGCATGGCCCTGCAGCAGTCGCTCGCGGACCAGCCGCTCGTTGCTCTCCGGCGCGTCGGGCCAGACGAAGCGGTCATCGCTGAGCGTGACAGTGACCCGCGACCAGTCGAGATCGACGCGGGCCAGGCGATCGTAGACCGGACCTGGCGTGCGGCCACCGGTGACCAGCAGACGCTTCGGGCCCGGCGGCCCCAGCTGCGCGACGATCGCGTCGGCCGCCGCCCGGGCGGCTTCGCCCGCGCTGTTGAACCGCTCCAGCTTCATCGTCCGGCGCCGTCTCCCCTCCGTCGCACGTCGCACCCTGTCGGGTGCTCGTTTGCGACACCTCCCCTCACTCCGCGAGGGGAGGAGCATTGTGCTCTTCCCCCCGCTGGCGGGGGGAAGTGTCGCTGGCGAGGGAGCGTCAGCGACCGATGCGCGGTCCTCCGACTTGATCGGGGGATGGGGGGACCGCCGCTACTCATCCAGCCACGCCCGCCCGGAGCGCTCCAGCAGCGCGAACGCGCCGGCGGGGCCCCAGCTGCCGGCGGCGTAGGGCTTGGGGGCGATGCCGAGGTCGGTCCAGGTGTCGGCGACGCCGTCGATCCAGGCCCAGGCCAGCTCCACCTCGTCGCGGCGCACGAACAGCGTGTGGTTGTCCGCCAGCACGTCCAGCAAGAGCCGCTCGTAGGCGATCCGCCGGCGCCCGCCATCGTCGAGGGACAGGGATAGCGGCAACGCCTGCAGCCGGTTGCCCGAAAGGCCCGGCCGCCGGTTCATCAGCAGCAGCGAGATGTCCTCCTCGGGCTGCAGGTCGATCACCAGGCGGTTGGCGATCACGTCCTCCTCGGCGCGCTCGCCGAAGATCAGGTGCGGCAGCGCCTTGAACTGCATCACGATCTGGGTGCGCCGCTCCGGCAGCCGCTTGCCGGTGCGCAGGTAGAACGGCACGCCCGCCCAGCGCCAGTTCTCGATGTCGGCGCGCAGGGCGACGAAGGTCTCGGTGTCGGTCGCCCCGCCCCGCTCGTCGGCGTAGGACTTGGCCTGCTTGCCCTCGACCACCCCGGACTTGTACTGCCCGCGCACGCTCAGCTGCTGCGCCGAGGCGCGGACGAACGGTTTCAGCGACTTCAGCACCTTGACCTTCTCGTCGCGGATCGAGTCGGCGCCGGCGTCCGGCGGCGGCTCCATCGCCACCAGACAGAGCAGCTGCATCATGTGGTTCTGCACCATGTCGCGCAGCGCGCCGTATTCGTCGTAGTAGGGCCAGCGATCGCCGACGCCCTCGGTCTCGGCCACGGTGATCTGCACATGGTCGATCGCCAGGTTGTTCCACAGCGGCTCGAAGAAGGTGTTGGCGAAGCGCAGCGCCAGCAGGTTCTGCACCGTCTCCTTGCCGAGGTAGTGGTCGATGCGGAACACGCGGTCTTCGGCGAACACCGCCGCCACCTCGGCGTTGATCGCCTTGGAACTCGCCAGGTCGTGGCCGAGCGGCTTTTCCAGCACGATGCGGCAGTCGCCGCAGGCGAGGCCGCTTTCGTCGAGCGCCTTGCAGACAGCGCCGTAAAGGCTGGGCGAGAGCGCCAGGAAGAACATGGTCGAGGCCGAGCCGATGTGCTCGGCCAGCGGCTTCATGCCGGCGCCGGTTGTCACGTCGGCCTTGCAGTAGTCGAGTCGGTCCTGAAAACGCGCCCAGACCTTGTCGTCGAGGCCCTCGGGACGCTTCTTCAGGATCTCGTGGACGTGTCCGGCGAACTTCTCGCGGCTGAGGTCGGAGCGGGCCGAGCCGACGATCTTCAGCGCCTCGGGCAACAATCCGTCGGCGTCGAGGAAATAGAGCGACGGCAGCAGCATCCGCGCGGCGAGGTCGCCGGTGGCGCCGAAGATCACCAGGCGTTCGATCGGTCGGCTATCGGGCATCAGGCGCACATGGCGCCCCACGCGCCGTTCGTCCAGCGTAGCCGCGCCGCAATGTCGATCCCGCCTGCCGGTTCTGGCTCAGTTCGGCCCGCGCCGCTGGCCGACCGGGTGCGAGGACGATAGCCCGCCGTCGACCACCAGCGCGTGGCCGTTGACGTAGGAGCTGTCGTCGGAGGCCAGGAACAGCGCCGCGCCGGCGATCTCCTCCGGCTCGCCGCCGCGCTTTAGCGGGTTCAGCTGGCCGATCCGGTCCTCGGTGCCGCGCTCGCGGGCCCTGACGTAGACGCCGCGGGTCATGCCGGTCTCGATCAGGCCGGGGCAGATCGCGTTGACCCTGACGCCGGTGCCGTAGAGCTGGTTGGCGGTGGTCTGGACCAGGTTGATCACGCCCGCCTTCGACGCGGAATAGGGCACGCCCCCCGCGCCGGAGCGGATACCGGCCACCGAGGCGGTGCAGATGATCGAGCCCTTGCCCTTGGCGCGCATCACCTGGCTGGCGTGCTTGATCGCCAGGAACGGCCCGATCAGGTTGATCCGCAGCACTTCCATCCAGCCTTCCGGCGTGATCTGGTCGAGCGGGCCGAAGCCGCCGACCGCCGAGCCGACGCCGGCGTTGGCGTAAACCGCGTCGAGCCCGTGGAACTCCGACACCGCGCGGTCGATGTAGGCCTTGACGTCGTCCTCCTTGCCGGCGTCGCCGATCACCGCGACCGCCTTGCCGCCCGCCGCGCGGATCGCGGCGACGGTGGCCTCGACCTCGCCGGCGCGGTCGACGCAGACCACCGCGGCCCCTTCCCTGGCGAACAGCAGTGACGTCGCCCGGCCGATGCCGCTGGCCGCCCCGGTCACCACCGTCGATCGTCCTTCCAGCCGGCCCATCGGCTTCTCTCCCTCGAATGCTTGTTGGGAAATGTCTTCGGACCTGGCGCCGGGGTGGTCAAGGCGTCGCAGGGCCGGCGACTTAGCGCGACCTTAACCATGGCGTGTTCCGGTGGGGGCTTCGACTGGGGAAGGTCGTCGTCACGACATGGGCGCACCGAAGCGCAAGCCCGCCGCGCATGCGGCCCCACCGCCGCCAGCCGCGCCTCGGCCCGACCCGGCGACGTCGGTGCCGATCGCCCGGCCGCGGCTGCCGACCCGCGCGGCGATCGCGCCCTACCTCGACCGCATCGACGACGCTCGCTGGTACTCGAACAATGGGCCGCTGGTGCGCGAGCTGGAGACGCGGCTCGCGGCCCGGCTGGGCGAGGGCGCCGCCGTCGCCACCGTCGCCAATGGCACCGTCGCCCTGACCCTCGCGTTGCAGGCCGGCGGCGCGAAGCGAGGCACGCTCTGCCTGATGCCGGCCTGGACCTTCGTCGCCACCGCCCACGCGGCGATCGCGGCCGGCCTCACCCCCTATTTCATCGACGTCGATCCGCAGACCTGGATGCTCGATCCGGCCGCCACCTGCGCCGCAATCGCCGCCGCGCCGGCCGAGGTCGGCGCTGTGATGCCGGTCGCCGCGTTCGGCCGCACGCCCGATCTCGCCGCCTGGCGCGACGTGGCTGACGGCACGCGCCTGCCGGTGATCGTCGACGGCGCCGCGGCGTTCGACGGGCTGCGCGGGGCGCCGGTGCCGGTGACCGTCAGCCTGCACGCGACCAAGAGCGTCGCCGCCGGTGAAGGCGGCTACGTCGCCTGTGACGACCACGCCTTCATCGACCGGGTGCGGGCGCTGGCCGCGTTCGGCTTCTCCGGTTCGCGCATCTCGCAGACGCCGGGCGCGAACGCGAAGATGTCGGAGTACGCCGCGGCCGTCGCGCTCGCTAGCCTGGACGGCTGGCCGGCCGACCGCGCCCGTTTCGCCCTGACGGCGCAGAGGCTGCGGGCGGCGCTGGCGCTGACCCCGCAGATCGGTTTCCAGCCGGGATGGGGCTCGGAGTGGGTGTCGAGCGTCTGCGTCGTTGGTGTGCCCGACGGCGCCGCTCCGGCCATGGCGAGCGCAATGGCGGCGATGAAGGTCGAGACCCGGGACTGGTGGGGCGCCGGTTGCCACCGCCAGCCCGCGTTCGCGGACTGCCCACGGGCGGCGCTGCCGGTCACCGAGCGGCTGGCGGCCGCGACACTTGGGCTCCCCTATTTCATCGACCTCGGTGAAGACGATTGCGGACGAATCATCGAGTCTCTGCACCAGGCATTGAAGGTGGGGCATGGGTGAAGCTGTTCTGGTCTTTCCGGCAGGCATGCCGGAGGGCCTCGCGTTCCGTGACCGCGCCAAGGCGATGGGCCTGCGCGTGGTCGGCGCCTCCTCGCTGGAGCGCGATCCGGCCGAGGGCGGCTACGAAGCCTGGGAACATCTGCCCTACGTCAACGATCCCGGCTTCGACGAGGCGCTGGCCGACGTGGTGAGGCGCCACGGAGTCGGCGCGATCCACACCCCGCACTTCGTGGTCTGGCGCCACCTGGCCGACCACCTGGACCAGATCGCCCCCGGCGCGCAGCTCTCCGGCGCGGACCGCCCGGAAGACAGCGAGCGCGCTTATCGCCAGCTTCGCGAGCGAGTCGCCGCCACGCGGGCCCCGGCGTTCTGGCCGGCGCTGCCGCCGAAGCCGCCTCTCAGCGTGATCGAGCGCGCCGGGCTGATCCGCCTGGTCGAGACCATTCCGGGCATGTGCGGCGAAGCCAAGATGCACGCGATGATCGAGGCGATGCGCCACGCGCCGGTGGGCGACGTGGTCGAGATCGGCGCCTGGTGGGGCAAGTCCGCCGCGCTGTTCGTGCTGCTGGCCCGCCGCTTCGAGATCGGCAATGTGCTCTGCGTCGATCCGTGGAGTCCCGAGGTGATGACCCAGGGCGACGCGCTGCTCGACTCCACCAGCGCGGACCTCGACACCGAGGAAGCGCTGCGCATGTTCGAGATCAATCTCGCGCCGCTCGCCGATGGCCGCCTCAACTACCTGCGCCTGAAGTCGGAAGCAGCGGCGCCGCTGTACTGTCCCGGGCTGGTCGCCAAGACCGACAGCTTCGGCGCGACCGAATACGGCGGCCACATCGCGGTGCTGCATATCGACGGCAACCACGCCGAGGACGAGGCCGCCAAGGACTGCTCGCTCTGGACGCCGCACGTGGCGCCCGGCGGCTGGATCATCTTCGACGACTACGAGTGGGCGTTCGGCGACGGGCCGCGCCACGTCGCGGACGCCTTCTGCGCCGAGCACGCCGAGCGCATCGCCGCCGCGTTCCAGGCCGGCCCCGCGCTGTTCGTCCAGTTGAAGCGCTGTCATGCTTGAGCCGCAGCCCTCGCTCCGCGAGGCCGCCCAGCGGCTCACCGAGCAGGGCTGGGTGATGTTCCCGGCGATGGTCGCGCCGAACGACCTCGCGCCGATCCGCGAGGCGGTGCTGGCCAGCGTCGAGCACTGCGGGCGCCGCCAGGTCGCCTCCGGCGCCTGCGCGGTCCCCGACGGCACCGCCCACCACGCGGTCGGCCAGTACCCGGCGCTCGACGGCTTCCTGGAGCGGCGCTGGCTGCACGATCATGTCGACGACTACTTCGGCGGCGCGCCCTACATCCTGCACGCCTTCAACCCGGCGCTGGTGGCGCCGCAGGGCGAGAGCTACCTGCACAACATTCACCGCGACGTGCGCACCCACGGCGGCGACTTCCGCCTGCTGCTGAACATGCTGGTGATGGTCGATCCGTTCACGCTGGAGAATGGCGCGACGCATGTGCTCAGCGGCTCCCATCGTCAGCCGCAAAGGCCGGACCCGGAGACGTTCTGGGCGACATCCGAGCGGCTGGTCGGACCGGCCGGCAGCATCGTGCTGTTCAACTCCAACCTCTGGCACGCGGCGGGCCGCAACGCGTCCAGCCAGGTCCGCTGCGCGCTGACGCTCAGCTTCAGCCGCGCGTTCGTGAAGCAACAGATGGACTACCCGCGCTTCCTCGGCGAAGCCTACGGCGAGCGCGCCTCGCCGGAGCTGCGCCAGCTGCTGGGCTACGAGGCGATGACGCCGACGTCGTACGAGGAGTTCTACCGGCCGCGCGAGCGGCGGCTCTACAAGGCGGACCAGGGATGAGCGCGCCCGCCGCTCCGGCGCGGGACTACGACGCCGAGGCCGGCCAGTTCGGCGAACGCAAGTACAACTACGACTTCGACGCCCGCGTCCGCGGTTACATGATGCGCACGTTCGAGCCGTTCCTGCCGGCCGGGCGGGCGCTGGAGCTGGGCTGCTATCTCGGCGAATCCACCGAATGGCTGGCGGGCCGCTACGCCGACCTGACCGTGATCGAGGCCGCGCCCAGCCTGGTCGAGGCGGCCCGCCAGCGCTTCGGCGCCAAGGTGCGGTTCCTGTGTTCCACCTTTGAGGCCGCGCAGCTGGACGAGACGTTCGACGCGATCTTCCTGATCAACACGCTCGAGCACCTCGACGACCCGGTCGGCGTGCTGCGCCGGATCCGCGGCTGGCTGGCGCCGAAGGGCCGGCTCTTCCTGCTGGTGCCCAACGCCCAGGCCCCTTCGCGGCAGATCGCGGTGAAGATGGGACTGATCACCCACAACGCCGCGGTCACCGACGCCGAATGGAAGAACGGTCACCGCAACACCTTCTCGTTCGACACCCTGGAGCGGGCGGCGCGAGATGGCGGCCTGGCGGCGATCCATCGCGGCGGCCTGATCTTCAAGGCGCTGGCCAACTACCAGTTCGACGCCGCGCTGGCGGCGGGGATCATCTCCGACGCCTACGTCGAAGGCTGCTACCAGCTCGGCATGCAGCACCCGGAGCTCTGCGCCAGTATCTTCCTGATCTGCGAGCGGGACGGCGGGTGAGCCGGGACCTCGACTGGGCGAACATCGCGCTGAAGCCGATCGAGGCGCGCGATGCGGGCAAGCTGAACGCCTGGCAGAACGACCCCGAGACCCGCGACCTGATCATGGGCTTCCGCGGCCCGGTGCGGCTGGAGACCACCGAGGACTGGATCCGCAACATGACGGAGCAGAACCTCAAGACCCGCGCCATCTTCGCCATCCGCATCGGGGCCGAGATCGTCGGCATCGCCCAGCTGCAGATGATCGACTGGGTGCAGCGCACGGCGATGCTGGGCGTCTACGTCGGCGACCGCGAGACCCGCGGCGGCGGGATCGGCGAGGTCGCCGTCTCGCTGATCCTCGACTACGGCTTTCGCGCGCTCGACCTGCACCGGATCGGGCTGGAGGTGCTGGCGTCGAACGAGCGGGCGAAGGGGCTCTACCAGCGGCTTGGCTTTGTCCGCGAGGGCGCGATGCGCCAGGCCTACCAGCGCGGCGGCCGGCGCGAGGACGTCGAGGTCTGGGGGCTGCTGCGGGACGAGTGGACGTTCGAGCCGCCGCCGCAGGCGCAGCGCCTGACATGGACGGACTGAGCCGCCCCCACCTCTACGCCGCCCCGCTCTACGCCGAGGCGCTGGCGCATGTCGGGCGGGCCGTACGGGTCGAGGCCTGGGATAGCTTCGTCATCGCCCGGCTCTTGCCGGCGGGCGGCGGCGAGGACGCGACCGGCGCCTACCCGATGGCGGTGTTCGGCCCGGACGCCGACCTGGAAGCCGGTCTCGCCGCGCTGGCGGACGCCGGACTCGTCTCGCTGGTGCTGGTGCCGGACCCGTTCGCGAGCCCACCGCCGGATCAACTCGCCGCCGCGTTCGAACTCTGTCGCCCGTTCAAGACCCACTACCTCGTCGAGACCGCCAGGGGCGTGGCGTTCAGCAAGCACCACCGCGACCGGGTGCGCCGCGGTCAGCGGCGCTGCCGCGTCGAGCGCGTGGCGCTGGCGGATCACCTCGACGTCTGGGAGGAGCTCTACGCCGGCCTGGTCGACCGCCGCGCGATCCGCGGCGCGGCCGACTTCACGCCGGCCTATTTCGCCAGGCTGGCCGAGGCGCCGGAGCTGGTCGCCCTGGCGGCGTTCGTCGAGGACGCGCCAGCCGGCATGACGCTCTGGTTCGAGCACGCCGGCATCGCCTACAACCACCTGACCGCCTCGAACGCGACGGGCTACGCCAACGGCGCCAACTTCGCGCTCTACGGCGCCGCCATCGATCACTTCGCCGATGCGGCGGTGATGAACCTCGGCGGCGGCGCCGGCTTCGAGGACGATCCGGAGGACGGCCTCGCCGCCTTCAAGCGCGGCTTCGCCAACGCCGAGACCAAGGCGCTGCTCTGCGGCGCGGCGCTGGACGCGAGCCGCTATTCCGCGCTCGCAGCGGGACGGCAGACGGCGTTCTTTCCGGCGTACCGGGGCTAGGCGCCGATGACCGAACCCGCGGCGGGCCGGGTCCTGGTCGTCATCGCCCATCCGGACGAGCGCGAAATGGCCGAGTGGGTGACGGCGTGCTGCGTGGGAACCAGGAACCGCAGCGCCGTCCCGAACCGGTCCCTCGTCTAGCGCGTCCCGCTTCGCGCCAGCCGCCCCGGCCGGGCGCCGGTGTCCTGGTCGTTGCGGCGGGTGACCTGGCCGCCGATCAGCGTCGCCAGATAGCCGCTGGCGCCCTGCATCAGCCGCGCCCCGCCGGCAGGCAGATCGTGGCGCAGCTCCAGCTGCTGCAGATGCAGGCGCTGGAAATCGATTACGTTGATGTCGGCGCGCAGGCCTGGGGCAAGCAGTCCGCGGTCGTCGAAGCCGAACAGCTCGGCGTTGCGCCGGGTCTGCCGGTGGACCACGTGCTCCAGCGGCAGGGTCGCGCCGCGCACCCGGTCGCGCGCCCAGTAGGTCAGCTGGTAGGTCGGCGTCACCGCGTCGAAGATCAGCGCCGACGTGCGCGCCGCCGTCGGAGAGGCCGGTGACGGTGCAGGGGTCCAGCTGCATCTCGCGCACCGGATCCAGCGAATAGCCGCCGTAGTTGGTGAAGAATACGATCGCGAAGTCGCGCCCGTCGCCCCCAACCAGATAGTCGTAGAGGTAAGAGCGGACATCGACGCCGGCCTTGGCCGCCAGCGCCGCGAAGCTCTCGTCCGGCGTCGGTTCGTAGGACGACATCCGGGTCAGCGCGTAGGTCTGCTCCATCGGCAGCGGCGCCACGACGATCAGGCTCTCCATCTTGCCCGGGTAGTTGGTCGGCGCATTTTCCTCGCCGAGAATCCGCGCCTTCACCTCGGGTTTACGCAGCTCGGCCAGCATCTGATCGTGCGGCAGGCTCGTCAGCGCCCGGAAGCTCGGCTTGGCCATGAACGGGTGGTAGGCGCGCAGGGTGAAGACCAGCCCGGTCGGCCGGCTGCCCACCTGCGGAAACACCTTGGCGCCGCGGGCGTTGGCGGCCTTCACCTGGCTCAGCACCCCGCGCCACTGGTTCGGGTCGTCGTTCTCGAACAGGGTGAAGGTGGCGTTGCGGCCGCTGGTCTCGCTCAGGCGGCAGATCAGCTCCACCTCGGATTCCAGACTGGCCTGTTCCGGCGCCTCGGGCTGGCCCTTGCCGAGGGTGCCGGCCGGGATCAGCTGGAACACGCCGGCGCCGGCGCGCTTCATCGCCGCCGCCATCGCCTGCAGCTCGGCCTCGTCCGCGAACGTCCCTGGCACCTGGTCGCCATGGATCGAGCGGTGCCCGTTGATGCGCGAGGTGGAGAACCCGACCGCGCCGGCCCTCAGCGCCTCCTCGACGATCGCCGCCATGCGGCCGATGTCGTCGTCGCTGGCCGCCGCGTTGGCCCTGCCGCGGGCGCCCATCACGTAGTTGCGCACCGCGCCGTGGGCAAGCATCGAGCTGACGTTCAGCGAGAACTCCCGCTGCGCCAGGAAGTCCAGGTACTGCGGATAGGTCTCCCAGGCGCCCCACGGCATGCCCTCGTAGAGCGCCGTGCCGGGAATGTCCTCGACCCCCTCCATCAGCTCGATCAGGTCGGCGTGGCCGTCGGGCGGAACCGGCGCGAAGCCGACGCCGCAGTTGCCCATGACGATGGTGCCGACGCCGTGGCTGGCGGACGGGTTCATCTCGGAGTCCCAGGTCACCTGGCCGTCGTAGTGGGTGTGCACGTCGACCCAGGCAGGGGTGACGATGGCCCCGTCGGCGTCGATCACTTCCTTCGCCGCCTCGCGGATCGAGCCGCCGACCGCGGCGATCACGCCGCCCTGGATCGCGATGTCGCCGAGCCGCCCGGCCGCGCCGCTGCCGTCGACCAGCGTCCCGCCGCGGATGATGTAGTCGTGCATGCTCGCCTCGCCTCGGTGTCCGACCGTGTGTCCCATGGCGGGCAGGGCGAGACAAGGCGCGGACGTCGGAAGCTGCCGCGACGTCAGCGAGTTATCATTTATAAATCAGTAGCTTGTCCGATCTCTATGGCATCGGACCCGTCACCCCGGGCGTAGCGCGTAGCGCGTAGACCCGGGGCCGGACGCCGATACGTAACTGAAGATCGGATGAGGAACCCGCGCCTCCGGCCCCGGCTCGGCGCGGCTAACGCCGCTTGGCCGGGGTGACGGAGCGAAGAGCGGGAGCGACCTAAGCCGCGCTGCGTTCCGTCTCGGCCAGCCGCTCGTCGAAGACCCGCCGCATCGTCGCCTCGAACCGGCGGGTGAAGCCGGCTTCGTCGCGGTGGGCGGAGGCCTCGAAGGCGGGGCGGATGCGTTGGCGCAGGCGCTCCAGCGCCGCGACGTCGGCGGTCAGAGCGACGGCGCGCGCGACATAGTCGTCCCAGCTCTGCGCCACCAGGTCGCCAAGGCCCGCGGGAACCAGGCAGTGGACGCCGATCCGCGAATAGAAGTCCGGCCCGTTCAGCGTCAGCACCGGCACGCCGGCGGCGAGGGCGTCGCAGGTGGTGGTCCCGCCCGGGCAGGGCGAGGGATCGAGGAACAGGTCGATCTGGCCGTACGAGGCGAGATATTCCGCGCCCTCGCTCTGGCCCTGGAAGTCGATCCGCGCCGGGTCGACCCGTTCGGCGGCGAACCGGGCGCGGGTCACCGACTGCAGCACCGGGTCGATGAAGTAGCGGTATTTCAGCAGCAGCCGCGAGCCGGGACGGCCCTGCAGGATGTGGCTCCAGGCCAGCACGGTGGCGTCGCTCAGCTTGGCCGGGTGGTTGAACGAGCCGAACGTGATCGTCCCGCGCGCCAGATCGGGTGTCGGGGCGACTGGCGGTCGGTCGCTGTGCGGCCGGTAGGGGATGATGATCTCGCCCATCGAGAGCACGGTCTCGGTGAAAAGCTCGGCTGTGCCGGGCGCCGCCATGGTGTCCGCGTGCAGCACGTAGTCCATGCGCTTCAGGCCGGTGGTCTGGACGAAGTTGATCCAGGCGACCTGCACGGGCGCGGCCCTGCGGGCGAAGACGCCGAGCCGACTGCCGGCCGAATGGCCCCAGCAGTCGATCAGCACGTCGATCCCGTCGTCGCGGATCAGCGCGGCCGCGGCCGCATCGTCCAGCTGGCCGATCGGCCGCACCGCGATGTGCGCAGGCCAGGCCTTCTCGTGTTCGTCGGTGGCCGGATAGAGGAACACCTCCACCGCGGTCGGGTCGTGCGCCTCCAAAATCGGGGTGATGAACTGGCGCACCTGCAGCGCGCCGAACGCCGGCGAGACATAGCCGATGCGCAGGCGCCGGCCCGCGCTGGGCGCATTGGCGAACACCGGGTTCTCGACCTCGGGCGCCCATCGCTCGGCCCAGGCGCGGGCGGCGGCGGCGTAACGCGCCGGGCCGTTCTCGACCATGAAGTGCGGGAACAGGCCGAACTGGTCGACCGAGGCGCTGGGATAGAGCCCGGCGGCGGCGCGGAAGACGCCGATGGCGTCGTCGGCGCGGCCCTGGTGCTGCAGCGACAGCGCGTAGCTGAGCAGGCCGGTCGCGCTCTTGTGCCCGGCCAGGATCGCGCGGCCCCAGATCACCGAGGCGGCGGCCACATGGTGCGCGGCGTAGAGCTGGGTGGCGACCGCCGCGGCGTAGTCGCCATCGGCCTCGATCCGCGCCAGGTCCGCGCCCGGCGCCCTTGGCCAGCAGCAGACCCTGCAGCAGCCGCGCGTCTTCCAGCGCCGCGGTGGCGGCGGCGCCGTCGCCGAGCGCGGCCAGCGCGCTGGCGAGGCCATAGCGGGCCTCGACGTTGGCGGGCGCCGCGACGATCTGGGCGCGGAAGCCGGCGATGGCGGCCGCGTCGTCGCCGGCGAGCAGGGCCGCGAGCGGCGGCGTCGGATGGTTCGGGATCATGGCCGCCGACGCTGCGCCGGTCCGGTAAAGGCCCGATTAACCATGCGGTTCCGCAGAGCCGCGACCTTCTCCCTTCCCCCTTGCGGGGAAGGGTCGGGGATGGGGGTGTCAGCTCGGCGCCAGCCGCCCTTGCATCCGGCAACCCTCTCGGCAGCCAGCCAGTTCGCACCCCCACCCCTGACCCCTCCCCGCAAGGGGGAGGGGAAGTTGTGCGCTCACGAAACCAGCGTGAAGTGGACCATCGAACGGTGCAGGTCGAGCACGTAGACGTCGGGCTCGCGGCTGACGCCGATCAGCGCGCTGGCCTCCATCGCATTCCAGGAGACGAGGCCCGCGATCAGGCAGAACAGCAGCCGCTCGTCGAGCTGGTAGGTCAGGCGCGCGCGTTCGCCCTCGGCCTCGCAGAAGCCCGCCTCCTCGCCGTCGAGCGCATAGCGGAACAGGAACCGGCGTTCGCCGTCCGGCCGCATCACGTCGAGGTAGACGTCCATCGCCGCCGCGAACCCCATCTTAGCCCGTCGCGCGGCGTAGTTGGCGGCGCATTTCTTCAGCGCCCGGCCCCAGTCGAACGGCGTGTCGGCGGGCAGCGCCAGCTGCGTGAAGCTTGGCGCCTGGCCCGCCTGCGTCATCGCATAGGCGGCGCGCTCGGCGTCGGTGAAGCCGCGCATGACCGCGTCCGGATCGCGGGTGACCGCGAGCGTCGCGCTGTCGATCTCGTCGCCGGGATAGAGTTTGGCCAGGCTCCCGCCGAGGCCGGCCGCGTCCAGCGCCGCGGCGAGCTCGGCCTCCAGCGGCTGCGGCAGGAAGCGTGACAGCGGCGCGGCCGGTCCGCCCAGCACGTATTCGCCGCCGGCCGGAATCGCGCGCTTCGGCCCCAGCGCGCGGGTGAGTTCGCGGAAGTTGGCGGCGGTGCGCGCCCGCAGCTTCGCCGTCTCGGCCTGCTTTCGCGCGTCGTCGTAGCCCGCCATCGCCATCGGGAATAGCGAGGCGGACACATAGGGCAGCTGGGCGATGTCGGGCGCGCCCCAGGTCTGCGCGATCCGCGCGGCGTCGGCGGACAGGATCGTGTTGTCGATGGCGAGGAACACCCGCGCGCCGTCGGCGTCGAACAGGTAGAGCGAGGTGTCGAGGTCGTAGACCACCTGGGTGTCGTCCCCCAGCGTGTTGCCGTGGAAGTCCTTGAACAGCACCAGGTCGCAGCCAGCGCCCGCCAAAGACACGCGGGTCTCGAATGGCGTTTCGATCAGGGTGCGGAAGCCTAGCGCCGCCAGCGCGGTCTTCAGGTTCGGCGTGTTCATCCGCCCGACGATCACCGGCGTGGCGCGGTCGAAGCCCTCCAGGCTCTCGGCGTGCAGGTGATCGTGGTGCAGATGGCTGATGTAGAGGAAGTCCGGCCGGCTCCCGCGGATCTCCGCCTGCAGCCGCTCGTGCACCGGCGGGAAGTTCCACCAGGTCTGCTGGCAGGGGCCGCGGAACCAGGGATCGGTCAGGATGCGCTTGCCGCTGGCGAGGGTGATCAGAAAACAGGCGTTGGCGACGTACCGCAGCTTCATCGGCGCAGCCTCATCGCGGCCGCGCGATCACGGTCAGGCTGCGCCCGGCGCCGCAGCCGAACAGCGCTTGGCCGAGCGCCAGGTAGGCGGGCGCCCCGGCCTCGGCCAGCTTGAGGTCGATCGCCATCCGCGCCCGGTGCGCCGGCTTCCCCGCCGCCGGATCGGCCACGTAGTTCGACCCGGGGTGCATCAGGTACCAGTCGATCGGGAAGCTGGCGTAGGCGAGCCGGATCTCGAACCCGAGACGATCCAGCAGCTTCGTCAGCGAGGCGGCCTCGAAGTAGTTCAGGTGCTGCGGCGGCGCGAGCCAGAAGTCGCGATCGATTTGACCCGTCGCCCGCGCGGCCAGCTGCAGCGGGCTGAAGTCGTTGGGCACGGTGATCGCGCAGACGCCGCCCGCCGCGAGCAGTCGGGGCAGCCGCTCCAGCAGCTGCTCCGGATCCAGCACATGCTCCAGCACGTGCTCCATCGCCACCACGTCGAACCGGTCGCCGGCGTCGATCAGCCGCTCAAGGTTCTCGAACGCATCGCCGAACGTTGCGGACGCCAGCAGCTGCGGATGAAATCGCTTCAGCCCGTCGTCGGAGAAGTCGAGCCCGCTCACCGCGAAGCCGGCCGTCTGGGCCGCCGCCAGCAGCCAGCCCTCGCCGCAGCCGACCTCCAGGAACCGTCCGCCGCCAGATCCGCGCGCTGTCTCCGCTGCGAACAGCAGCGTGCGGGCGACCAGGTCGCGGTGCGCCCGTTCGGTCGGGCTGTAGTCCGGCGCGTAGGTGCCGTGCGAGGCCTGGAAATATTCGCCGGCGTAGAACGCCTTCAGCTCATCGGCCGTCGGCCGCGGCACGGCCATGCGCCAGCCGTCAGGATGGGTGACCACTGTATAGTTCTTGGTCATTCACCAAAGAGTGTCGGCGATTCGGGAACCGAAGCGTTAGTCCCGGCCGTTTCCGTGCTACGTTTCTGCCACGTCCGGGAGACCCGCCATGAGCCGTTCCGGTAAGATCAGTGTCGAGCTAACCCCAGATCAGATCGCGCAGGTGCGCCGGATCGTCCAGGCCGGCGAGTTCGGCTCGGCCGCCGCGCTGATGCGTGAGGCCCTGCGTACGTTCCTGCACCGCCGCGCCTTGCATGCCGGCCCGCACGGCGCCGGCCGCTTCGCCCGCTCGTTCGAAGCGTTGCAGGAAGCCCTGCCGGGCGAGGTGTCCGAGCGGGTCGAACTGCTGTTCGACGCCGGCGACGCCAAGGCCTGAAGCGGCTCAACCACCGTCCTCGTGGTCGGCGATCAAGCTGTCGATGATGCGTTGCTGCGCGCCGGCGAGGGCCAGGTCGGCGTCGGGTTGGCCAGCTAGCCCGATCAACGTCTTCCACAACGCCCATCCGCGGCCGCGAGCCCAGGCGGCGTCGCCGGGCGGCAGCACGGCGCGGAACGCCTGGCGACCGGCGCCCTCCAGCCAGGTCCAGGCGATGGCGAGATCGCAAGCCGGATCGCCGACGCAGGCCTGGCCGAAGTCGATCACGGCGCAGAGGCGACCGTCCTCGACCAGCAGGTTGCCGGGCGCGACATCGCCGTGCACCCACACCGGCGGTCCGCGCCAGGTCGCGGCGAGCGCCGTGTCCCACACCGCGGCCGCCGCCAGGCCGTCGATCCGCGAGCCGAGCGTCCTGATCGCCGCCCGGGTGTCGTCGTCGTAGGTCGAGAGCGGTCCGCCACGCCAGAAACTGTGCCGGCCGGCCGCGGGGCCCTCCGTGGCGTCGATGCGATGCAGCGCTGACAGAAATCCGGCCAGATCGGCCGCGAACTGGCGGCGATCGGCCAGCGGCGCTGTCGTGGCCGGTTCTCCGGCCAGCCAGCGATTGACCGACCAGCGCCAGGGATACGCCTCGCTCGGCTCGCCGAGCGCCAACGGCGACGGAATTGGCAGCGGCAGAGCCGGCGCCAGCCGAGGCAGCCAGGCGTGTTCCTTCTCGATCGCGGCGACATAGCGACGGGCGCTGGGCAGACGCACCGACATGTCGTCGCCCAGCCGGAAAGTGCGGTTGTCATGGCCCTGACTGGCGACCGCGCGAACCGGCAGGTGCGCCCACTGCGGGAATTGGGCGGCGACCAGCCGTTGGGCCAACGCTGGGTCCAGTTCGGCTGTCAGGGGGCTTGACGGCGATTTAGCCAAGTGAGGCTCTCATGACGGCGGCGACGTCCGCGGCCGGGTCTTTGACATCGTGAGCCATTGAGAAAACCTGGGCCAGCCCGCCGGCCCGATCCGGGCAGGGGACCGTAATCTACGGTCGTTTGCGGTTTCACGTGAAACATCGGCGGCGAGAAAATCTGACCAGCCGACCGCCACACCGGGACGCCAAGCGATTGGGGCCGCCCTCTGTTCGCCAGCGCACCCGGCCGAATCAACCAAACTCCCCTCCCGGAAGGGGGAGGGGAGACAGAGGGTCAAGTCCCTCAGCTCGCCGGCGCCTGTTCCGCCGCCTGCGACATGCTCGGGAACGGGCGGGAGAGCGGGTAGAACTTGTCCGCCATCTTCGGGAAGCACTCCGACAGGATCGTCGCCGTGGTCCAGCCCTCCGGCTTGGTCAGCGTCTCGATCGGACGCGGCTGGCTGTAGAGGATGATGTTCTCGCCGCTGGCGCCGAAGATCTGGCCGGACACGTTCTTGGCCGCTTCGGAGACCAGCGCCACAGAAAGGCGCGCCGGCTGGTCGGGGCGGATCGCCTGGGCCATCTGCTGTCGCCGCGCGGCGGCCGCCTCGTCCTTCACCGGCACCGACTGGGTCATCCGGGTCCAGGCCACCGGGGCCAGGGCGTTGGCGCGGATGTTGTTGCGCGCGCCCTCCATGGCGATGATCCGCGACAGGCCGGCGATGCCCATCTTGGCCGCGCCATAGTTGGTCTGGCCGATGTTGCCGAGGAGGCCCGAGGTGGAGGTGAAGAACACGTAGGCGCCGTCGTTCTGGTCGCGGAAATGCTCGATGGTGGCGCGGGCGACGTTGAACGAGCCCTTCAGGTGCACCTCGATCACCTTGTCCCAGTCCTGCTCGCTCATCTTGTGGAACATGCCGTCGCGCAGGATGCCGGCCGGATTGATCACCGCGTGCAGGCCGCCAAAGGTGTCGAGCGCCTGCTGCACCATGCCCTGCACGGCGGCCAGCGAGGTGACGCTGTCGGAGTTGGACGCGGCCTGGCCGCCCGCCGCGCGAATCTCCTGCGCCACGGTCTCGGCCGGTCCGGCCGAGCCTTCGTCGCCGCCGGCGAGCCCGCCGCCGAGGTCGTTGACCAGGACCTTGGCCCCCTCCTGCGCGGCGATCAGCGCGCAGTCGCGGCCGATGCCATTGCCGCCGCCCGTAACCAGAACAACCTTCCCGTCAAGAATACCCATGGGTCTATCTCCTCGTCTGAAAAACCTAATTGGCCGAATGCTCTATTCGAGGCGGTCCGCGGTGCGCAAGGCGGGAAACAGCCGCGCCCAGACACCGGTCACGATCAGCGCGCCGATCCCGCCGTAGACCACCGCGTTGATCGGACCGATGAACCTGGCCACCAGGCCGCCGCGGAACTCGCCGAGCTCGTTGGAGGCGGAGATGAACAGGGTCGAGACCGCCGCCACCCGGCCTCGCATCGGGTCCGGCGTCACCAGCTGCACCAGGGTCTGGCGCACGAACACCGACATCATGTCCGCCGCCCCCAGCGCCGCCAGCGACCCCACCGACAGCCAGAGCGACCGCGAGATGCCGAAGACGATGGTGGCGATCGCGAACGCCGCGACGCAGGCGAACATCTTCAGCCCCGCCTTGGACCGGATCGGGCTGACCGACAGGTAGATCGCCACCACCGCCGCGCCCGCCGCCGGCGCCGATCGCAACAGGCCGAAGCCCTCGGGCCCCACCTTCAGCACGTCGCGGGCGAAGGCGGGCAACAGCGCCGTCGCGCCGCCCAGGATGACGGCCGCCAGGTCCAGCGAGATGGCGCCGAACACCACCTTGTTGGTCCAGACGTAGGCCAGGCCCTCCTTCACCAGCATCCAGCGCGATCCCGGCTGCGACTGCGGCGTCGAGTGGGTGCGGATCATCGAAAGCGCGAGGAGGGTTCCAAGGTAGAGCAGGAACGCGCCCTCGAAGGCCGCGCCGGGGGAAAGCGCGATCAGCAGGCCGGCGATCGCCGGGCCGATGATCGAGGCGAACTGCCCGGCCAGGGAGTTCCAGGCGATCGCCCGCGGCAGCAGTTCGCGCGGCACCAGCATCGGCCCCAGCGCCGTCGAGGCCGGCTGCAGGAAGGCGCGCGAGGCGCCGAAGATCAGCGCCACCGCCAGCAGCAGCGGCACCGAGGCGAAATGGAAGATCTCCGCCGCGGCCAGGATCGCTGCGGGCGCCAGCTCGCCGATGTAGCAGAGCATCATGATCCGCTTCCGGTCATAGCGGTCTGCCGACATGCCGGCCGGCAGCGCCAGGAAGAACAGCGGCGCGAAGGTGATCAGGCCGATCAGGCTGACGTTGAACGAGGCCTGATTGATGTCGAGATGCTGCTGGCGCGAGAGGTCGTAGACCTGCCAGCCCATCGCCACCGACTGGATCTGTACGCCCAGCCCGCCCATCCAGCGCGAGGCCCAGAAGCGGATGTAATCCCTCTGGGCGAGCAGATCGCGGAAGGACGCGGCGGTCGAAAGGGGGTCTGGCACGGCCCGCGGCCAAATGCCTGAGCTTGGCGACGTTCGCAATCGCCGGTTCACAATCGTTTCGTTGACCGCGGGTATGGATCGCCCTATCAGCGCCCCCCTTCGCCACCAGCCGATCCACCTCACGCGATGAGCCTCGCGATCGAACCCCAGCCGCCGCGCCTCGCCCTCGAGCGGCCCCAGCACGCCGACGCCGTCGAGCGGCTGGTGCTGCGCGCGTTCGGGCCTGGCCGCTTCGCCAAGGCGGCCGAGCGGCTGCGCGAGGGCCGCGCGCCCATGCTCGACCTCTCGGTGGTGGCCCTGGACGGTCGCGATGTGGTCGGTTCAGTCCGGCAGTGGGCGGTGAAGGTCGGCGAGACGCCGGCGATCTTTCTCGGACCGATCGCGGTTGAGCTGGACTACCGCAGCCACGGCGTCGGGGCCGCGCTGATCGAGCGGGCCTGCGAGGCGGCAGCCGAGGCGGGACACGCCGCTATCATATTGGTCGGCGACATGCCGTTCTTCGGCCCGCTCGGCTTCGTCCCTGCGCCTGGCGTGATCATGCCCGGCCCGGTCGACCAGCGCCGCGTGCTGGCCCGCGCGCTGAAGCCCGGCGCGGACGACAGCTTGAAGGGCCTGGTCGTCGCAGCGTGACCCTCCCTCCCCCTCGTGGGGAGGGACAGGCGCGTAGCGCCAGGGTGGGGGAGTCGGGAGCCGCGCACCGACGTTGCGGCGTCGCACACCCCCACCCGTCCGTCGCTTCGCGACGTCCACCCTCCCCACGAGGGGGAGGGAAGGGCGAGGACCGGTCTTAGCTTGAGCGACGCAGCCGGTGCCCTTACCTATCTCGCATGGCCGAGGCGGCGAGCGGTGGGCTGGAGAAGGTGACGGAGGCGGTCAGGCAGGCGCCTGGGCGCGGCCTGCCGCCGGTGCACCTGTGGAATCCCGCCCACTGCGGCGAGATCGACATCGTCATCAGACGAAATGGGCAGTGGCTCCATGAGGGCACGCCGATCGGCCGCGAGGCGCTGGTGCGGCTGTTCTCCACCGTGCTGCGCAAGGACCCGGACGGCATCTATCTCGTCACCCCGGTCGAGAAGATGAAGATCACGGTCGAGGACGCGCCGTTCGTTGCGGTGCGGGTCGATCGCGCCAAGAACGAGTCGGGGGGCGAGGCGCTGAGGTTCCTGACCAACGTCGGCGACGTGGTCGAGGCAGGGCCCGAGAACGCGATACGGGTCGAGACGGACCCCGGCGGCGAGCCGCATCCCTATCTGCACGTACGCCGTGGCCTGGAGGCGCTGATCGCCCGGCCGGTGTTCTACGAGCTGGTGGAGATGGCGCAGGAGCGCGAGACGCCGGATGGTCCGCAACTGGGCGTCAGCTCCAACGGCGCCTGGTTCCCGGTCGGACCAGCGAAGGCGCACCAGGTATGAGACCGGGCGCCTCACCCGACGAGATCCGGCGGTGGATCACCCACCACCTCGACCCGCTCGACACCAGCATCATCGGCGGCATGGAAGTGCACGGCGATCTCAACCTCGATCCGGCCCACGCGGCCGACAACACCCGCGACTGGACCCCGGCCGCCGTGCTGGTCGGCCTGGTTGAGCGCGAACACGGGTTCTCGGTGCTGCTGACGCGCCGGGCCGACACCTTGCGAAGCCACACCGGCCAGGTCGCGTTTCCAGGCGGTCGCTGCGATCCCGGCGAGACGCCCTGGGAGACGGCGCTGCGCGAGGCCGAGGAGGAGATCGGGCTCGATCCGGCGCACGTCGAGCTGGCCGGTCTCTCGACGCCCTATCGCACGGCGGTGACCGGCTATCAGATCATGCCGGTGGTCGGCTTCGTCTCGCCGAAGATGAACCTGAAGCCCAATCCGCACGAGGTGGCCGACATCTTCGAGACCCCGTTCGGCTTCCTGATGGACCCCAACAACCTCGAGCAACAGGAGCGCGAGACCCCGGCCGGCGAGCGCCGCCGCTTCTACGCCGCCACCTGGGAAGGCCAGTACATCTGGGGCGCGACCGCCGGCATGCTGCGCGCGCTCTACGACCGGCTCTACGGGGCCTCGCTTGCTTAGAGGGTCCGAGATCAGCGCCGTCGCGCCCCCTCCGTCACGCGCCGCTTCGCGTCGCGCGCCACCTCCCCCGCGTCGCTACGCTCGCGGTGGAGGAGCGACGCCGCGCAATCTCGCTCCTCCACCGTCGCGTAGACGACGGGGGAGGTGGCAGACCGCGAAGCGGGCTGACGGAGGGGGCGCAACGCGGCGCGCACCAGGCCCATGATCGAGTCCCTCGGCGCCCTGCCCTGGATGACCCACCCCGCCACCCGCGCGGTGATCGCTGCGCTGGAGGCGGCGGGCGGCCCTGGCTGCGCGCGCTTCGTCGGCGGCTGCGTGCGCAATGCGTTGCTGAAGCAGCCGGTCGCCGACATCGACATCGCCACCACCCTGACCCCCGATGTCGTGAGCAAGGCGCTGACCGACGCCGGGCTGAAGGCGATCCCGACCGGGATCGACCATGGCACCATCACCGCGATCGCGCAGAGTCGGCCATTCGAGATCACCACCCTGCGCCGCGACGTCGAGACCGATGGGCGCCGCGCGGTGGTGGCCTTCACCACCGACTGGGCCGAGGACGCGCAGCGGCGCGACTTCCGCCTCAACGCGCTCTACGCCGACCCGAGCGGCGCGCTTCACGATCCGACCGCTGGCGGCCTCGCCGATGTCCATGCCGGCCGCATCGTCTTCGTCGGTGACGCCGAGACGCGCATCCGCGAGGACGCCTTGCGCATCCTGCGCTTCTTCCGCTTTCAGGCCTGGTACGGCCGCGGCGAGCCGGACGCGGCTGGCCTGGCGGCCTGCGCGAAGCTCCGAGACCTGATCGGCAGCCTTTCCGCCGAGCGGGTCTCGGCCGAGCTCTTGAAGCTGCTCGCCGCCGAGGACCCGCGCTCCGTCGTGCGGCTGATGGCCCAGAGCGGGGTGTTGGCGGTCGTCCTGCCGGAGGCGCAGGGGCTGGAGCGGTTCGAAAAGTTGGTCGGCATCGAGACCGAGATGCTGTTCACCGAGGACGCGGTGCTGCGCCTGGCCGCGCTCCTGCCCGACGATCCGGGCAAGGCCGCGGCGCTGGCCGAGCGGCTGCGGCTCTCGAACGCCCAGCAGGGCCGGCTGGTCGCCGCGCTGACGCCCGAGCCGCGGCTGGTCTCCTGGATGAGCCCGAAGGAGATCCGGCGGCTGGTCTACCGGCTCGGCGCCGAAGCGCTGTGCGACCGCGTCACCCTGGCCTGGGCCGCCTCCGATCGCCCGGCGGCGACGACGCAGTGGCGCGCGCTGCTGCCCACCGCCCGCAGCTGGTCGCCGCCGCGATTCCCGCTGACCGGCGAGGAAGTGATGGCCGCCGGGGTGCCGGAAGGCCAGCTGGTGGGCGCCGTGATGCGCGAGGTCGAGGCCTGGTGGGTCGAGAGCGACTTTCCCGACGATAAGCTCGCGTTGATCGAGCGGCTGAAGTCGGTCGCACAGGGCATGGCCTACTAGCCAGAGGAGCGCGCCCTTGAAGATCGGCATCCTCGCCGCCGGCCGCCCGCCCCGGGCGCTGATCCCCGAGCACGGCGACTACGTCTCGATGTTCGAGGGCCTGCTGGCTGGTCGCGGCTACGATTGGGCGAGCTATGACGTAGCGGCCGGCATCTTTCCCGACCGACCCGAGGCCTGCGATGGCTACATCGTCACCGGCGCCGCGGCCGGGGTCTATGACGGCGATCCCTGGATCGGCGAGCTGCTGGCGTTCCTGCGCGCCGCCAAGGGCCGGGCCAGGCTGGTGGGGATCTGTTTCGGCCACCAGGCGATGGCGCAGGCGTTCGGCGGCCAGGTGATCAAGTCGCCAAAGGGCTGGGGACTGGGCCTGCACACCTACGGCGTCGCCGAGCACCGCCCCTGGATGGACCACGGCGCAGCCTTCGCCCTTTCGGCGTCGCACCAGGACCAGGTGGTCGAGCTGCCACCCGGCGCCAGCGTGATCGCCGGCAGCGAATTCTGTCCGATGGGGACGCTGGCCTATGACGACGGCATGGCGATCTCGTGCCAGCTGCACCCGGAGTTCGCGCCGGACTACTCGATCGCGCTGATCGACGGTCGCCGCGGTCAGCGGTTCCCGGAGGAACAGGCGGCGCAGGCGATCGAGAGCCTGAAGCGCCCCGACGACCACGACCGCTTCGCCCGCTGGATGGGGCGGTTCCTGGAAGGGTGACCCCACCCCCTAATCGGTCATGGCCGGGCGTCAGTCCCGGCCACCCAAGCCCTCGCTGAACGCCATGGCCGCGCCTGGCGCGGCCACCCGTCGGGCGGTGTCCATGGGTCACCGGGACTGACGCCCGGTGATGACCGAGAATGTGAGGGGCGACGACGCCGTCAGGCGCTGACCTTCGCCCGCGCCACCGCCGAGAGGATGCCGTTCACGAACACGTCCAGCACCGGCCCCGGCATCTCGTGGCCGACGCCCGGCACGACGATCAGCTCGGCCCCTGGGATGTTCTCCGCGGTGTCTTTGCCGCCCGCGAGCGGCACCAGCGGGTCCACATCGCCATGGATCACCACGGTGTGGGCGGTGATGGTCTTCAGCTTGGGGCGGCGGTCGGGCGAGGCGACGACCCCGGCGTACTGGCGCTGGAAGCCGACCGGGTAGTAGCAGCGCTTGAAGTCGCTCAGCGATTGCGCCCGCACCGTCGCCTCGTCCGGCGGATAGCGGCCGGCCATCACCTTGGCGCCGGTCACCGCGTTCTCGAGGAAACCCTCCAGGTCTTTGGTCGGGTCGGGCGCCGGGGTGTTGAGCCGCGCCAGCGCTTCGGGGGTCGCCCGCGGCAGTTCCTGGTTGCCGGTGGTGGACATGATCGAGGTCAACGAAAGGGTCTTCTGGGGATAGTCGGCGGCCACCAGCTGGGCGATCATCCCCCCCATCGAGGCGCCGACGATGTGCGCCCGCTCGATCCCGAGCGCATCCAGCAGGCCGGCGGCGTCGGCGGCCATGTGCTCCAGCGTGTAGGCGACCGGCGGCCGCTTGCCGTCGCGCATCGCGATCGCAACCTCGTGCATGTTGGGCGCGCCGGCGGCGTCGAGCTTTTCGGACAGGCCGACGTCGCGGTTGTCGTAGGCGATCACCCGGTGGCCGGCGGCGACGAGCCTGGCGATCATGTCCGGCGACCAGCGGCTCATCTGCGCGCCAAGCCCCATGATCAGCAGGATCGGCTCGGCGCTCTCGGGTCCGTGGCTCTCGTAGTAGAGGTCGAGGCCGTTGGCGTTGACGTGGGGCATGGTGGGTCTCCTCCGGCGTTTTGGCGACAGTTCACCCGCGATTGCGCCCTGTCGAGTCCTGGCCCCGCCCCCGCTCTTCCCCGCGAAAGCGGGGACCCAGGCGTTTTATCGTCGGGCGCGGGCGATTTCAGAAAAAGCCTGGGCCCCCGCTTTCGCGGGGGAGAGCGGAAGTTGATTGCTCTTAAGGCCAGGCCACCAGCGGCGGCATCGACGAGAGGATGGTCTCGATGTTGCCGCCCTGCCTGAGGCCGAACATGGTGCCGCGGTCGTAGAGCAGGTTGAATTCGACGTAGCGGCCGCGGCGCATCAGCTGCTCGGCCCGGTCGGCGTCGGTCCAGGGCTCGTCCATCCGGTGGCGGACGATTTTCGGGTAGACGTCGAGGAACGCCTCGCCGACCGCACGGGTGAAGCCGAAATCGCGCTCGAAGTCGCCGGTGTTATGCCGGTCGTAGAAGATGCCGCCCACGCCGCGCGGCTCGTTCCGGTGCGGCAGGAAGAAGTATTCGTCGCACTCGGCCTTGAACCGCGGATACCACTCGGGATCGAACGCGTCGCAGGCGCCTTGCATCGCCGCGTGGAACAGCACCGCGTCGTCGGCGTCCTGGCTGCGTTGCTCGGACATCAGCGGCGTCAGGTCGGCGCCGCCGCCGAACCAGCTCTCGGCGGTCGAGAGGAACCGGGTGTTCATGTGCACCGTCGGCACGCGCGGCGAAACCGGGTGGACGATCAGGCTGATGCTGGCCGAGACGTAGGTCGGGTCGGCGTCGGCGCCTGGCATGGTCTTGGCCATCTCCGGCGAGAACCGGGCCCTCGCCGCCGAGGTGTGCACCGCCGCCTTCTCGAACAGCCGCCCGGAAAGAAAGGCGCCAAGCCCGCCGCCTTCGCCGGTCTCCCGCGTCCACGGCCGCAGGTCGAACCGGCCGGCCGGTTCGGGATAGAGCTCCGGCGGCGCCTCGTCCTCCAGCCGTTCGAGCTCGGCGCAGATGCGCTGCTGCAGGGCCTCGAACCACGCCTTCGCCTTCGCGCGGCGACCCAGGATTTCTGGAGCTAGCTGGGTCATCGGGGGTGCTGGGTCCGGGTTTTGCCGATTGGCTGGTTGAAAAAGCCAATGACGCATTCTAGGGAACCGCCACAAGAGCTTGCTGGGGCCGGGGGCGGCGGTCTTTCTGAGCGCTCCCTTGCGGCGCTCTGCCGCAGGATGCCCCCATCGTCGGCGCCAGCTAGGTCTTGCGACGCGCACCGTTCCGGCCGATGCGGAGCGGGCGTCAATTCTGAGAGACGGCCGGCGCCCCCACGACGGGTCGCGGCGGCCGCAGCGAGGTGAGCCAAAGGTGGCGGAAAGCGTAGCGGGCTCTAGCGCCGATCACAGCCCGGATCCGAGCCGGCGCGACTTCATCCATATCGCTGCGATCGCGGCGGCGGCGGGAGGCGTGGCGGCGATCGCCTGGCCGTTCATCGACCAGATGAACCCGTCGTCCGACACGCTGGCCCTCTCCTCGATCGAGTACGACGTCTCCAAGGTGCCGCTCGGCCAGCAGGTGACGGTGCTGTTCCGCAAGCAGCCGCTGTTCGTGCGCCACCGCACCCCGGCCGAGATCGCCGCGGCGGTCGCCGCCGACCACGTCGACATGAAGGATCCGGCCACCGACGCCTCGCGGGTCAAGCCCGGCAAGTCCGAGTGGCTGATCCTGATCGGGGTGTGCACCCACCTCGGCTGCACGCCGACCTTCGGCGGCGGCGACTACAAGGGCTGGTTCTGCCCCTGCCACGGCTCGCAGTACGACACCTCCGGACGCATCCGTAAGGGGCCGGCCCCGAAGAACCTGGCGGTGCCGGACTACGTGTTCGAGACCGACACCAAGATCAAGGTGGGCTGAGCATGAGCGGTCCCTCGTCCTACGAGCCGAAGACGGCGATCGAGCGCTGGCTCGACTCGCGCCTGCCGATCGTGCGCTTCGGCGTCGACCTGATGGATTTCCCGACCCCGAAGAACCTGAACTACTGGTGGACCTTCGGCGGCATCCTGGCCTTCTGCCTGATCACGCAGATCGTCACCGGCGTGATCCTGGCGATGCACTACGTCGCCACCGGCGACGGCGCCTTCAACTCCGTCCAGCACATCATGCGCGACGTGAACTACGGCTGGCTGATCCGCTACATCCACGCCAACGGCGCGGCGATGTTCTTCCTGGCAGTCTACATCCACATCTTCCGCAACCTCTACTACGGCTCGTTCAAGGCCCCCCGCGAGGTGCTGTGGTTGATCGGGGCGGCGATCTACCTGGTGATGATGGCGACGGCCTTCTTCGGCTACGTGCTGCCCTGGGGCCAGATGAGCTTCTGGGCCGCCAAGGTGATCACCAACCTGTTCGGCGCGATCCCGGTGATCGGGCCGGCGCTGGCGACGTGGCTCTGGGGCGGGTTCACCGTCGATGCGCCGACGCTGAACCGGTTCTATTCGCTGCACTACCTGCTGCCGTTCATCATCGCCGGCCTGGTCGGCCTGCACATCTGGGCGCTGCACGTGCCTGGCAACAACAACCCGACCGGCGTCAACGTGAAGAGCAAGTCCGACACGGTGCCGTTCCACCCGTACTATACGGTGAAGGACGGCTTCGCGATCTCGCTGTTCATGATCGCGTTCGCGGTGTTCGTGTTCTACCTGCCCGAGACGATGGGGCACGTGGACAACAACATCCCGGCCAACCCGCTGGCGACGCCGGCGCACATCGTGCCGGAGTGGTACCTGCTGCCCTACTACGCGATCCTGCGCGCCATCCCGGACAAGCTGATGGGCGTCATGGCGCTGGCCGCGGCGATCGGCTGCATCTTCGCGCTGCCGTGGCTCGACGGCTCGCGGGTGCGCTCGATGCGCTATCGCCCGCAGGCGAAGGTCTATTTCTGGCTGTTCGTGTTCGACTGCCTGCTGCTCGGCCTCTGCGGCGCGCATGAGCCCGACGAACCATTCATCCGCGGGATCACCGGCTTCACGCTGGGCGATGGCGACATCACCAGCTACCTCTGGGTCAGCCGGATCGCGTCGGCCTACTACTTCTTCTTCTTCTTCGCCCTCAAGGTTATCCTGCCGCTGACCGAGACGCCGCTGCCGGCGCCGGAATCCATCTCAACGCCGGTGCTCGCGCACCCGGCCGCTGCGCCCGCCGGGGCCGCGGCCGCGCCTGAAAAGAAGGGTTGATCGGCCGATGCTGCGCAAGCTTCTCGCCCCGGCTGGTCTTCTCATGGCCGGCCTGTTCGCCCTGGCCGCCGCGCCCGCGGCCTTCGCCGAGACCACCCAGGCCCCGCTGAAGTCGCCTGGCTGGTCGTTCAGCGGCCCGTTCGGCCTCTACGACCAGGCCCAGCTGCAACGCGGGTTCAAGGTCTACAGCGAGGTCTGCTCGCAGTGCCACTCGCTGAACCTGATCCAGTTCCACAACCTCGGCGACCCGGGCGGACCGTTCTATAACGCGAAGTACCCGAATCCGAACGAGAACCCGGTCGTAAAGGCGGTCGCGAAGGGCTGGCCGCGCCAGGCGCCCGACATCGACCCCGACACCGGCGATCCGATCCATCGGCCCGCCACGACCGCCGACGTGCCGACGCCGCCATTCGCGAACGACGCCGCCGCGCGAGCCAGCAACGGCGGGGCGTTGCCGCCGGACATGTCGCTGCTGGTCGCCGCGCGCGAGGGCGGGCCGAACTACGTCTATTCGCTGGTCACCTTCGGCTACCAGCCGACGCCCGCCGCGATCAAGACCCCGCCGCCCGGCAAGTACTACAACGAGGTCTATCCGGGCGACCTCAGCTCGACCTGGTCGGGCGACAAGGACCCGGTGCCGATCGGCGGATTCATCTCGATGCCGCCGCCGCTGACCAACTGCAAGGTCACCTTCGACGACGGTTCGCCATGCGACGTCGACCACGAAGCCCGCGACGTCGCGGCGTTCCTGACCTGGGCGTCCGACCCGCACATGGAGCAGCGCAAGCAGACCGGCGTCGCGGTGATGGTCTATCTGCTGATCTTCTCGGCCCTGCTCTACTTCAGCTACCGCCAGATCTGGCGGAACGTGGCGCACTGACGCCGCGCGTCGGCGCGAACAGCTGCAACCGGCCGCGCCGCAGGTCGAGGCGCAGCCGGTAGCGCGACCACACCTGCGTGCCGATCCCGCCGAGCAGGCCCGCCGGCGCGTCGGTCTGCAGCGCCGCCGGCTGATCCTGGAACACCTGGCCCGCCAGTGATAGGGCCGCCAGCCGCGCCGGCGGATGGTCGCGCGAAAGCGGATCGACCCTGGCCGAGAGCCGGCTGAACCGCGCGGCCGCCGCCGCTATCCGCACCCCCGCGGCGCCGGTGTCGATCGCAAACGCGCCGGTCCGCGCCTTCTTCCCGTCGAAGATCGTGGCCGTGAGGGTCGGGACGCCGGTGACGGTCCTGACCGGCAAGGTCGCCAGCGCCTTTGCGGCGGGGGCGCGCCGCCGCAGCGACAGCCGGCAAGGCGCGAAGCTGAGGTCGACGACGTAGTCCGCCAGCAGGTCGGCCCCGAGAATCCCGTTGATGCCGGTCGGAAAGTCCCAGCCGCGATCGTCGAGGTTCGCGATCGCCAGCCGCGCCGGGAGGCGCTCGCCGGCCAGGGTGACGGTCCCTTGGGTCTCGGTCGCATCGTCCAGGCCGCTGCTCTGGGCGGTAGTCAGGTGCAGCTGGCTCCGCGGCGCCGAGAAGTCGAGGATGAAGTCGCCGGCGACGTCGCCCAGCAGGGCCGGGACCACGACCGCGCCATTGTCGAGCCAGCACTGGCGTCTCGCCGGCCTGCGCCGGCCCGGCGGCGGCGCAGATCGCGGCAAGGGCGATGGCGAGGGCGACTCGGCGCATCTGGCGTCGACCATAGCCAAGCCCCCCTCGCTCGGCGATAAGCCCCGGTCGCGGCGAGGGATTTCAGGCGATGGCTGGCTGGGTGCTTGGGGTGATCGGCGGCTCGGGGCTCTACGGAGTCGAGGGGCTGAAGGACGCCCGCTGGACCCGCGTCGACACCCCGTTCGGCGCCGCCTCGGACGAGCTGCTGGCCGGAACGCTCGGCGACGCGCGGCTGGTGTTCCTGCCCCGCCACGGCCGCGGCCACCGGCTGCCGCCGGACGCGATCAACGCCCGCGCCAACATCGATGCGCTGAAGCGCGCCGGCTGCACCGACATCCTCTCGATCGCCGCGGTCGGCTCGCTGCGCGAAGCGCTCGCGCCCGGGACCTTCGTGGTGGTCGACCAGTTCATCGACCGCACCTTCGCCCGCGAGCCGAGCTTCTTCGGGCCCGGCCTGGTGGCCCACGTCTCGATGGCCCACCCGGTCTGCCCGCGGCTGTCGACCCTGGCCGCGGACGCCGCCCGCGCCGCCGGCGCCCCGGTGGTCGACGGGGGAACCTATCTGGCCATGGAGGGCCCGCAGTTCTCCACCAAGGCCGAAAGCCAGCTCTACCGGTCCTGGGGCTGCGACGTGATCGGCATGACCGCAATGCCGGAGGCCAGGCTCGCCCGCGAGGCCGAGCTGCCCTATGCGGCCGTCGCCATGGTCACCGACTACGACTGCTGGCGCGACGTCCACGTCGAGGTCGGCCACGTGATGGAGGTGCTGCAGGCCAACGTCCACATGGCGCAGGCGCTGGTCAGGCGGCTCGCCGAGAGCCTGCCGCCGCGCCGCGAGCCCTCGCCGATCGACCGCGCGCTGGACGGCGCCATCGTCACTGCGCCCGCCGCGCGCGATCCGGCCATGCTGGCGAAGCTCTCGGCGATCGTCGGTCGGGCCCTTTCCCATTCCCCTGCGACCTGAGAAAAGCCTGGGCCATGGACCTCGCGCAGATCATCCGCACCATTCCCGACTATCCCAAGCCCGGGATCATGTTCCGCGACATCACCACCCTGCTGGGCGACGCCCGCGCGTTTCGCCAGGCGGTCGACGAGCTGGTGCAGCCGTTCGCCGGCATGAAGATCGACAAGGTGGCCGGGATCGAGGCGCGCGGCTTCATCCTGGGCGGCGCGGTGGCGCACCAGCTCTCGGCCGGCTTCATCCCGTTGCGCAAGAAGGGCAAGCTGCCGCACCAGACCCGAGCGGTGGAATACGCGCTCGAGTACGGCGCCGACTCGATGGAGATGCACCTCGATGCGGTGGCGGCCGGCGAGAAGGTGATGCTGGTCGACGACCTGATCGCCACTGGCGGCACGGCGCTGGCCGCCGTGCAGCTGCTGAACGCGGCCGGGGCGCAGATCATGGCCGCGGCGTTCGTGGTGGACCTGCCGGAGCTGGGCGGCGCCGCCAAGCTGCGGGCGGCCGATGTGCCGGTCTCTGCCCTGGTCGCCTTCGCGGGCCACTGAGTTGCGGGCGGCGACTCCGGGGTTCCGGACCAGGGATCGGTCATCGCCGGCGGCGACCTATGAACGCGGGCTGCCGGGTGGCCGCGCCGAGCCCGGCCAATGCGGGCCCGGTGTGCTTGGGTGGCCGGGACTGACGCCCGGCCATGACCGAGCTTAGGGTGAAGTCAGGCGCGCTCGCATCATTCGGCCCTTCCCTCGGCAGACGAAGGCGCCACATTAAGGCGATGGGTGTCAGCGCTTCCTGGCGGATGTTCCGCCGCATGCAGTATTCGGCCTTCGCCGTCGGGGCGTTGATCTACGCGGCCGGCGCCGTCCATGCCTGGCGCGTGCTGCCGGGCGCGACGCGGCTCAAGCTGGAGGGCGTGGCGCTGTGGCCGGCGCTTTGTTTCTCGGCGACGCTGGCGATCCCGCTGCTGGCGCCGCCGGTGCGCCACGTGCTGAAGACGCACATCTGGATCAGCTTCCGCACCGGTTTCGGCCAGAGCGTGGTCTCGGTGCTGGCGGTCGTGTTTGTGCTCGCGACCGCAGCGGCCTTCATCTACGCCGACACCGCCCGCGCCGCCCTCAACGGCCGTTTCCCCCAGGCGTCGTTCTCGGCCTACGCCGCGGGCCTTGGCGTGCTGCTGGCGCAGGCGTTGCTCGTCCGCCGCATCGAGCGCGACCCGACGCTCAGGCCGCGCATCGAGGGCGCGACCTAGATATCGCCGCGGCCGCCGCCGTTGACGGCGAACAGCTGCAGCGTTCGCAGCCGCGCCAGGCGGGCGGCGTCGGGGTTGTAGTCGGCGCGACGGTCCGACACGAAGCCGTGGCCGGCGTCGTAAAGATGGATCGGAATCTCGGGATGTTTCGCGCCGATCAACTCCACCGTCGCAGGTGGAATCGTCGGGTCGGTTCGGCCGAAGTGCAGGATGATCGGGCAGCGCGGCGTCTCGTCGACCAGTTCGGGAATGCGCCGGCCGTAGAACGCCGACGCGGCCGCGACGCCGTCGCAGCGGCAGGCCGCCAGCCAGGTCGCCGTCCCGCCCCAGCAGTAGCCGGCGACGAACACCGGCGGCGCCAGCGCGGCGATCGCGGCGGAAAGGTCGGCGGCCACCTCGTCCCATGGCGCCGCCTCGGAGTAGCCCCGCCCGGCCGCCACCGCCTCGGCGTCGTAGCCGGCTTCGAAGCCGCGCTGCTGGCGATCGTAGAGCGACGGCGCGATCGTCTCGTAGCCGTCCGCCGCAAAGCCGTCGGCCAGCTCGCGGATGTGGGCGGTGACGCCGAAGATCTCCTGGATCAGCACCAGGCCGCCGCGGCGGGCGTCCTCGGGCGCGGCGTGGTAGGCGCCGAAGACGAAGCCGTCCCCGGGGCTCGTGAGCGAAATCGTCTCGCCCACGGCGCTCTACGCCTTCTCGAACAGCTCCAGCGTCCGCTTTCGGGCCAGATCGGCGCTGGCGGCCGAGTGGCGCTCCGGGTCCTCGTTGTTGAAGCCGTGGCCGGCGTCCTCGTAGATGTAGACCGGCACGTCGGGATTGGCCGCCTCCACCGCAGCTTTGACCGTGTCGGCGGGAATGCCCGCATCCAGCCGGCCCAGGTGGACGATGGTCGGACACATCGGCTTCAGGGCGGCGTTGGCCTGCACCATGCTGCCGTAGTAGCTCGACGCCGCGGCCAACCCGCCGACCTCGCACGCCGCCAGCCAGACGAACGAGCCGCCGTAGCAATAGCCGACGACGCAGACCTTGCCGCGCGGCTTCAGGAAGTCGCGGCAGGCGGCCAGGTCCGCCAGCACCTGTTCGCGCGGGCTGCCCATGGCGTGGGCGACGCCGGCCTTGATGCCCGCCTCGTCGTGGTGGGCGACGAAGCCGGGCTCGCGCCGCTCGTAGAGGCCAGGCGCCACCGCCTCGTAGCCGAGCGAGGCCCAGCGGTCGACGTCGCGGCGCACATGCTCGTCGATGCCGAAGATCTCCTGGATCACGATCACCCCGCCCTTGCGCTCGCCGGTTGGCGCGGCGTGGTAGGCGGGGAACTCGAAGTGGTCGGTCGCCACCGACCTGATCCTGATCATCTCGCCCATGGCCATCGCTCCCTGTCCGGTTGGGAGTCTCCGTAGGCCAACGACCGTCCGTGGCGCAACGCCTTCGTCATCCGTGCTGGCGCCGGGTGATGGGGCCGCCACCGTGGCGGCGGCCGCAACTTTCACATCGGCGCGACGTTTGGCCAACAGCGACAGGATGTGACTAACCATGAGACGATCCGCCATCACCGCTGGGCTCTGCGGCGCGATGCTGCTCTGCGCGCCCTGGCCCGCCCATGCCGCCGGCGACCACGCCGCAACGTCTCTGGCGCCCGCCGACGCCGCTGGCCCCTGGACCCTCGCATCCGGCGGGCGACCGATCTGCGTGCTGAACCTCAACAAGGAGAAGATCAGCGCCGCAGGTTTCGCCCTGACCGTCCCCCTGGCCTGCGGCGACGCCCTGCCCAACAACCTGGTCGCATGGGCGCCCTCGGCGAATGGCGTGAGCCTGATCGGGTTGGTCGACGGTTCCGTGATGGGCTTCAGTCGCGTGAGCGACGGCCGGCTGGTTTCCCATCGCCCCGGCGGCGAGGACCTCGAATTGCAGCGCGGCGGCCCAAATCCATCCGCGAGCCCGGTGTCCCTCAGACGTTGAAGCGGAAGTGCATCACGTCGCCGTCCTTGACGACGTACTCCTTGCCCTCGGCCCGCAGCTTGCCGGCGTCGCGGGCGCCGGCCTCGCCGTTCAGCCGCACATAGTCGTCGTAGGCGATGGTCTCGGCGCGGATGAAGCCCTTCTCGAAGTCGGTGTGGATCACGCTGGCGGCCTGCGGCGCGGTGGCGCCGACCGGGATGGTCCAGGCGCGGGCCTCCTTGGGGCCGGCGGTGAAGTAGGTCTGCAGGCCGAGCAGCGCATAGGCCTCGTGGATCAGGCGGTTGAGGCCAGGCTCGGCCAGGCCGAGCGTCTCCAGGAACTCGGCGCGCTCGCCCTGGTCCAGCATGGCGATCTCGCTCTCGATCTGGGCCGAGATCACCACGCTCTTGGCGTGGTCCCTGGCCGCCCGCTCAGCCACCTGCGCCGACAGCGCGTTGCCGTGCTCGGCCGAGGTCTCGTCGACGTTGCAGACGTAGAGCGCCGGCTTCGTCGTCAGCAGCTGCAGCATGCGCCAGGCCTTGTCGTCGTCGGCCGGGACCTTGGCCAGACGCGCCGGCCGCCCGGCGTTCAGCTCGGCCAGCGCCAGATTCACCAGCCGCAGCGTGGTGGCGCTCTCCTTGTCGCCGCCCTTGGCCCGCTTCTCCAGGTTGGTGACCCGCTTTTCCAGGCTTTCCAGGTCGGCCAGCATCAGCTCGGTCTCGATGATGTCGAGGTCGGCGATCGGATCGACCCGGCCCTCGACGTGGGTCACCTCGGTGTCTTCGAAGCAGCGGGCGACGAAGGCGACGGCGTCGCAGTCGCGGATGTTGGCCAGGAACTGGTTGCCGAGGCCCTCGCCCTTGGAGGCCCCGCGCACCAGGCCGGCGACGTCGACGAAGTTGATCCGCGCCGGGATGATCTCTTTCGACTTGGCGATCTGCGCCAGCGCGTCCAGCCGCGGCTCGGGCACCGCGACGTCGCCGACGTTCGGCTCGATGGTGCAGAATGGATAGTTCGCCGCCTGCGCCGCCGCGGTCTGGGTCAGGGCGTTGAACAGGGTCGACTTGCCGACATTCGGCAGGCCGACGATGGCGACTTTGAGGGCCATGGAAATCCGGGAGATCAGGGACGCGTGACGATGTCCGCCACCCGGCCGCAGTTCGTGCCTGGCGAAGGTCGTGTCAAGCCCGCGCCAGGGCCTGGGCGGCCAGGTCGCGCCAGGCGCGGCCCTCGCGGCGGAACTGCGGGTTGGCCCGCGCGATGCGGCGGTCGATCTCGGCGAGGTTGTCTTCCGCCTCCGGCTTGCGGCCGGCGCGGGCCAGGAAAGCGGCGTAGCGGGCGAGGCCTTCGAGGCCGGGCAGGCGGCCCGCCGCCCACTGGTAGGCGGCGTCGGCCTCGGCGTAGCGGCCGAGCGCCTCCAGCACCCGGGCCTGGGCCAGGGCCGTGGCCGGGCTGCGCGCCGCCTGCTCCTCGACCAGCCTGTCGATCAGCGGCGCGGCTTCCGCCGCGCGGTCCAGCTCGATCAGGGCGTTGGCGCGGCCGAGCAGCAGGGTCGGATCGTCGGCGTGGATGCCCTGCATGGCCTCGCCGTAGAGCTGCTCGGCCTCCGCATGCCGGCCCAGCGAGGCGGCGGCCGCGGCCAGGCGCATGCGGTTGTGGACGGTGGGCGTATCGTCGGTCGCCGCCTTGGCCTGGCGGTACTCGCGCATCGGATCGAGCGCGTCGCGGGCGGCCATGCCGATCCGCTTGGCCCTGGTCCCGCCGGCCATCTCCGGGATCACGATCGCGATCAGATAGACCGCGCTGCCGATCGGCCCGAGGAACAGGATGATGAAGATCCAGTAGATCTGCTGATTGGTGCGCACCGCGTGCACGCACAGCGCGACCGAGACCAGCAGCGAGACCAGCGCACCCCCGAAAAAGGGCATCAGGCGTTTCTCCGAACGGCTTGGCGGCTATCTCGCCCCTGGCGCCGGGCGGGTCAATCGTCGCCCCCGCCGCGCGCCCTGGGGTCCAGCTTGGGCGCCGGGGCCAGCCGCAGCACCTCGGCCTGGTAGCGCTCGTCCTCGCCGGCGGCGAGCAGCGGCAGCGCCTCGGCGCAGGCCTCGAGCAGGGGTTTCACCCAGTCGGCGATCTCGGCCTTGCTGAAGTCGGACAGCACGTGGCCCATCACCAGGTCCTTGTGACCGGGATGGCCGGTGCCGAGCCGGGCGCGGCGGAAGTCCTGGCCGATGTGGGCGGCGATCGAGCGCACGCCGTTGTTGCCGGCGGCGCCGCCGCCGGTCTTCATCCGGAACCGGCCGGGGGCGAGGTCGATCTCGTCGTAGAACACCACCACGTCGGCAGGCCCCACCTTGTAGAACCGCATCGCCTCGGCCACCGCGCGGCCGCTCTCGTTGTAGTAGGTCTGCGGGCGCAGCGTCAGCGCCTTGACCGGCCCTGCGGGCGTCGCCACCTGGCCCTCCGCGGCGAGACCGGAAAAGCGCGCGCGTTCAGGGCCGAAACCCCAGCGTTGCTGGATCACCTGGCAGGCGGCGAAACCGATATTATGCCGGTTCCTGGCGTACTTCGGCTCGGGGTTGCCGAGGCCGGCGAGGATCAGCATGGCGGCCTCGTCCAGCCAACCGTGGCCTCAAGCTTCGGGAGTCGCCTCGGGCTCGGCCGCTTCAGGGGTTTCGGCTTCCTCGGCCTGCATGGCCGACGAGGTGGCGATCGAGGCGACCGTCGCTTCGCGGACGTGCGGGTCCAGTTCGGCGCCGGCCGGCAGGTTGATGTCCACCGCGCGGATGGCGTCGCCGATGTCGAGGCCGGTGAGATCGACCACCAGCTCTTCCGGGATGCGGTCGGCCGGCACCAGCAGCTCCAGCTCGTGCAGGTTCACGTTCAGCGTGCCGCCGCGCTTGATGCCGGGCGAGGCTTCATGGTTGCGGAAGTGCACGGCCACGGCGATGCGGATCTGCTGGTGCGCGTCGACCCGGTAGAGGTCGAAGTGGGTCGGCTCGTCGGTGACCGGGTGGAACTGCACGTCCTTGGCGATCACCGGCTGGGTCTCCTTGCCGTAGCGCAGGGTCACCAGGTGGCCCAGCAGCTTGCCGGTGTAGAGCGCCTTGCGGAATTCGCTCTGCTTCACGGCGATCGCGACGGGGGCGTCCTTGCCGCCGTAGAGCACGCCCGGCACCTTGCCCTCGCGCCGCACCGCGCGGGACGCACCTGAGCCGGCGCCTTCGCGCACCTCAACGTTCAGAACGATCTCGGCCATCGCCTTGCCTCAAAATGCGAACCGCCGCGCGAGGTCCCCGCACGGCGACAACGGCCCGCCAGGGGCCTTGAAAATAGGGTGCGGCTAGATACACGGCCCAGAGCCGCGATGCAACGGGGCTGCGCCGCCGCAGGGCCGGCCCGGGCTTACGCGCGTCGACGCCTGCGGACCGGGGCCTTGTGGATGCGGGCGGCGGGGATGGTCATGGCGTGGGTCATGACGTCGATCGGCACGGTCGACCAGGCCGACTTCACCACGCAGGCGCCGGTGTCCTTCACCGCGTGCTGCCCAAGGCAGAAGACGTCCTCGTAGTTCGGCTTGGCGACCGCGATGCACTCGTAGAGCGACAGCTTCGCCTCCGCCAGGCAGTGGTCGAGGTAGTAGTCGTCGGTCAGCCAGCCGAGGTGGCTGACATCCTCGTCGCCGGCCTGGCCGATCGCGGCGAGGGCGGCCAGCGCGACCGCGCGGATCACCAGCGGCGAATAGGGCGGCGCGGCGGCTGTCGGGGGCTGCGCGGGCGCGCCGCCGATCATGCGGTCAACATCGGTGTGGGCGTCGGCGCTTGGCCGGCGCATCGTGGCGGAGAGCTGCTTGACGGCCGCGGCGCGGCCGGTGCGGTCCGCCACTTCGGTCAGGGACCAGGGCTGGTGCTGGATCGAATAGGCCGCCAGCCGCAGCCGATCGCCAGAGTTGAACAGCCGCATGCCGCTCTGGGCGAGCGCGGCCTTGGCCAGGGCGGCCGCGCCGCGCGCATCGGCGAAGGCGAGCACGTTCTTGGGATCGGCGAAGATCCGGGTAACGATCGCGTAGCGCTTCTCGGGCGTGTCGCCCGCCGCCCGAACGTCGTCGACGAAGGTGCTGTCGTCCAGCGCGGCGGCCGCGCCGTAGGCGACCGCCCCGCGTCGCAATTGGCCCGGCTCGTAGGCGACGCCGATCCGCAAGGCGTCGGCGACGCTCTGCGGGTCGGTGAAGCCGGGGGAAATGCCGCCGGCCTGGGCCGCGTAGGTCTCGTAGGTCGCCGCGTCATCGACCAGCTGGGCGCCCATGCCGACGTCGGGCATCGGCGGCGGCGGGGGCGGCGGGACGATGACCGGCGGCGGCTTGGGTCTGGCGAGGGCGGGCGGCGCGCCCGCCGCCGCGACGAGGCCGGTCAGGGCGAGAGCGAAGCAAAGCCTGGCGGCGCTGCACAACTTCATGCGCGAGTAACTCTCCGGCGGACGACTCGTCCGAGAACATATGGCGTGGGGGCCTTCATAGCACGCGCGTCGGGAGGTTCAGTCGAACAGCTTCGACACCGACTCCTCGTTGGCGATGCGCCGGATCGCCTCGCCGATCAGGTTGGCGCAGGTGACCTGGCGGATCTTTTCGCAACCCGCGACGCTTTCGGTCGCCTCGATGGAGTCGGTGGTGACCAGCTCGGTCAGGACCGAATTGGTGACCCGCTCCACCGCCGTCCCTGAAAGCACGCCGTGGGTGACATAGGCCGAGACGCTGGCCGCGCCGGCCTGCACCAGGGCCTCCGCGGCGTTGCAGAGCGTACCGGCGGAATCGACGATATCGTCGAACATCACGCAGCGCCGGTCCTTCACGTCGCCGATGATGTTCATCACCTCCGACACGCCAGGCGCGGAACGCCGCTTGTCGACGATGGCGAGGTCGGCGTTCAGGCGCTCGGCCAGGCTCCGGGCGCGGGCGACGCCGCCGACGTCCGGCGAGACGATGATCAGCTCGCCGGTCTTGCGTTCGCGCTGGCGGATGTCGGTCGCCATCAGCGGCGTCGGCAGCAGGTTGTCGGTCGGGATGTCGAAGAAACCCTGGATCTGGCCGGAGTGCATGTCCATCGTCAGCACCCGGTCGGCGCCGGCGCGGGTGATCAGGTTGGCGACCAGCTTGGCCGAGATCGGCGTACGGCCGCCGGTCTTCCGGTCCTGCCGCGCATAGCCGTAGTAGGGCATCACCGCCGTGATCCGCCGCGCCGACGCCCGCGTCAGGGCGTCGATGCAGATCAGCAGCTCCATCAGGTTGTCGTTGGCGGGATAGCTGGTCGACTGGATCACGAACACGTCCTCGCCGCGGACGTTCTCCTCGATCGCGACGAACACCTCGTTGTCGGCGAATCTGCGGATGTTGGCGCGGGTCAGCGGCACGTCGAGCACTGCGGCGATGTCGTGGGCGAGGCGGGGGTTGGAGTTGCCGGCCAGCAGCTTCATCGATCGCCCGCTCATTCCGCGCCCTCGCACCCGCTGCGGCTTCTAGCAGCGCCGCCGGGTGGAGCAAGGGCCGGCGGCTGCGGTAAAGTTACCCGATGAACCAGCCATTCGACCTGCGTCGCGTCGATGCGAGCGATCTCGACCTGCTGGCGCAGGCTGACGCGCGCCTGGCGGACACGCCGGCCTACCGAGCGCACATCGGCGAACTGCTGGCCGATGGTCTGAGCTGGGCGGCCGTGGCCGGGGAAACAGCGCTTGGCTTCGCGGTCGTCACCCGGCGTTTCTACGCCTTCCCGTTCGTCGACCTGCTGGTGGTCGCCGAGGCGGCTCGGCGCGGCGGCGTCGGCTTGGCCCTGATGGCCAGGTGCGAGACCGACCACGACCGCGACCGCATCTTCACCTCGACCAACGAGAGCAACGCGCCGATGCGCCGCCTGCTGGCGAAGGCCGGCTGGCAGGCCGAGCGGCCAGATCGACAACCTCGACCCGGGCGACCCGGAGCTGGTGTTCGTGAAGTTCCGCCCCTGACGTCAAGGCGCGAGGCTGATCGCCGAGAGCAGCCGGCCGTAGTCGGTCTCGCCGCGGTGGACGGCGCGCCGGTTGGAGAAGAACCAGTCCTCCTCCGCCAGGGTGTCGCGGCCGATCCACTCGGCCTGGCCGACGCCCGCGGCGGCGAGACGGCGCGAGCACATAGGCCGGCAGGTCGAACAGGCGCTTGTCCGGCCGCGCGCCGGCGGCGAAGTAGCGCGCGTTGGCCGGATCGGCGGCGACGAAGGCGTCCAGGAACTCCATCCCCACCTCGTAGGACGCCGGCCCGATGCAGGGGCCGACCGCGGCGCTCATCCGGGCCGGGTCGGCGCCCAGCCGGACCATGGCGTCGATCGCCGATCCGACCACACCGGCCAGCGCGCCGCGCCAGCCGGCATGCACGGCGGCGACGATGTGCGCCTCGGGGTCGGCGACCAGCACCGGCGCGCAGTCGGCCGCCAGCGCGCCGCAGACAAGCCCGGGCGTTGAGGTGACGACGGCGTCGGCCCAGGGCCGCTCCCCGCCGAACGGCGCGTCGATGGTCACCGCGATCGCCGAGTGGATCTGATAGCAGGTGGTCAGCGTTGCGGCGCCGCCGCCCAGGACCTTGGCGGCGCGCTCGCGATTTTCTGCGACGCTCAGCGGGTCGTCGCCGGAGCCAAGGCCGACGTTGAGGCTGTCGAACACGCCGCCCGAGACCCCGCCCTGCCGCGTGAAGAACCCATGCCGGACGCCGGGCAGTTGGGCCAGCAGCGGCGACGTCAGGATCGGGACCGGGCTCACGCCGCGTCCTCAAACGCCGGCGGCGGTGCGCCGTTCCAGAGCGCGCAGGCCTTGAACAGCTCTCCCATCTGCGCCGGCGCGATCAGGCGATCCAGCTGGCGGGCGATGGACTCGGCCCGGTCCGGCCGCGCCCTGGCCAGCGCCGCGGCCCGGGCTTCAACGCCGAGCCGGCGGAGGAACTCGCCCTGGGTCAGCAGGGCGCCGCTTGCCCCGGCCCCACGCGCCGCCCGCAGCACCGCCGGGAAGTCGGCGTGGACGGTCAGGTCGGCCTCGCCGGGGGCGTCGAGGGGGGCGACCTTGCGGTGGCCCGCCAGCGCCTGCAGCGTGTCGCCGCAGCCGGGAACGGCCCTGCCGTAGTCGATCAGCAGCGCCGCGCCGCCCTTGCGGGCGAGGCGATCCGCCAGCTCCGCCGCGAACGCCTCCTGCGCGGCCGACCGCTCGACCACCGCGCCGACGGGCCCCTCGCCGAACTGGACCGGCGCCGGCCGCAGGCCGAAGGCCAGCGCGCCAGCCGGGTCCAGACCCACCACGCGTTCCGCCCAGCCCGACGTCGTGCGCTGAAACTGGCGGGCCGGCAGGCAGTCGAGCAGTTCGTTGGCGACCAGCAGCAGCGGCGCGTCGGCCGGCAGCTCGCCGAGCGCGCCGGCCCAGCGGGGCGCGGCGCCCGCCAGCCGTTCGGCCTGGAGCGCGCGTAGAGGCGCTGAGGTCTCCACCAGCCACAGCTCGGCGGCGGCGAGGAATGCCGGCTCCAGCCGCGCCGCGCGCAGCAGGTCGGCCACCAGCGTTCCGTCGCCGGGCCCGGCCTCGGCCAGGACGAAGCGCGCCGGCGCGCCAAGGCCCCGCCAGGTCTCGACCAGCCAGAGCCCGATCAGTTCGCCGAACATCTGCGAGACCAGTGGCGCGGTGATGAAGTCGCCGCGCTCGCCCAGCGCCGGGCGGGTTGCGTAGTAGCCGTGCTGCGGATCGTGCAGGCAGCGGGTCATGAAGGCGGCGACGTCGATCGGCCCCTCGGCCGCGATCTCCGCCGCGAGCCGGTCCTTCAGGTTCACGTGATAAACCCCCCATCGTCGCGCTCGTCGCTTCGCTCCCTCGCTTGCGACACTTCCCCCCGCCAGCGGGGGGAAGAGCGGATTGCTCCTCCCCTCGCGGAGTGAGGGGAGGTGTCGCAAGCGAGGCCGAAGGCCGAAGCGCGACGGAGGGGAGAAGTCATGCCGGTTCCGCGACGCCCGACGCGGGGGGCGCAAGACGGAGCGCGCGCCAGAGCAGCCAGGCCCCGACCAGGATCATCGGCACGGAGAGGATCATGCCCATGGTCAGCCCGAACGGGAAGTTCGGCATCCCCTCGTCCGGGTTGCGCACCGTCTCCAGCAGGATGCGGACCAGGCCGTAGCCGATCAGCCACAGCCCGGTGACCGCGCCGGGCCGCTGCAGCCATTTCAGCCGGTGGGTCGCCAGCCGCAGCAGCAGGAACAGGGCCACGCCTTCCAGCGCCGCCTCGTAGAGCTGGCTCGGATGCCGGGGGGTCATCACGACCTCGGGGCACTGGCCGCGGTTCTCGGCCGCGATATGCTTGTTGCAGAAGATCATGCCCCAGGGGAGGCTGGTCGGCCGCCCCCACAGCTCGCCGTTGATGAAGTTCGCGAGCCGTCCGAAGCACTGCCCGATCGGCTCGCAGGCGGCGACCAGGTCGGCGACGCCAAGGATCGAGACCCTGTTGGCGATCGCGAAGGCGGCCATGGCCAGGCCGACGCCGATCATCGCGCCATGGAAGCTCATGCCGCCCTTCCAGACCTCGAACACCTCGAGCGGGTTGGCGAACAGCTCGTCCCGCTGGCCTGGGTTCACCAGCATGTAAAAGCAGATGTAGCCGATCCGCCCGCCGAGGATCACCGCCAGGGTGATCCACAGGATCAGGTCGTCGATCTGCGGGACGGTGATGGTCGGCGGCCTTCCGCCCCAGAGCTTCTGGTTCTTGATCAGCCGCACGCAGTAGCGCCAGCCCAGCAGGATGCCGGCGATGTAGGCCAGGGCGTACCAGCGGATCGCGAAAGGACCCAGCGTCAACGAGCCGAGATGAATGGCCGGAAGGCCTACGGCGACGGGGTCGAAATCGGGAAACTGCAGGGCCAAGCCGGTTCACTCTTGCTGGGGCGGGCGACGCGACGCAACGACGCGACGGGTGAGACCTACCTGACAAGTCCTTCGCTTTCACCCGCCCTTTCCCATATATGGGGCCGATGCAGAGCCAAAATCCGCTTCTGGATGAGCTGGCGAAGGCTGCGAGCGCGGCGGTGGGCCTGGCCCAGGCGGCCGGCGACGAGGCCAAGGCCGCTTTCCGATCCGGCGTCGATCGCGTGACCGCCGACATGGACCTGATCCGCCGCGACGAGTTCGAGGCGTTGAAGGCCGAAGTCGGGTCCTTGCGCGCCGAACTGGCGGCTCTGAAACAGGCCGGCGAGGGCTGAGCGCGTTGTTCGCCCCCCGCAAGAAGCGGCTTGAGACGGAGCCCGCGAAGCAGCTTAGGCTCCCTTACCGGCGTCGGCGCTCCGCCAGCGCCATGACGCCTTGACCCGAGGTCCCATGGACGCCCCCCAACCGGAAGAAGACGACGTGATGATCGCCCTCGACCCCCTGGACGTGGTCGAGCGCGTGCTGATGGCCGAGAACCTCAGCTTCGATCGCACTGAGGACGGCGACCTGGCCTTCACCCTGGCCGGCGACTGGAAGGATTACGAACTGTGGTTCGCCTGGCGTCCGGAGGCCGACTGCCTGCAGCTGTGCCTGTCGATCGACCGCCGGGTTGAGAAGGCCCAGCGCGCCGGCGCCTGCGAGCTCGCCAATCTGGTCAATCAGCGGGTCTGGGTCGGGCACTTCGAAGTCTGGACCGACGACGGCGAGGTCGTGTTCCGCCACGCGATGGCGCTGCCGGAGGGGGAGCGGCCGACGCTGGCCCAGGCCGCCTCGATGATCGACGCGGCGATGGAGGCCGCGGACCGGTTCTACCCGGCGTTCGACTTCCTGCTCGGCTCGGACAAGTCGCCGGAAGAGGCGATCGCCGCCTGTATGTTCGAGACGGTCGGCCAGGCCTGAGCCTGGTCTGCGGGCGATGACGACGCCGATCCTGCTTCTCGGCGCCGGGCGCATGGGTGGGGCGTTGCTGTCCGGCTGGCGGCGCGCCGGCGCCTTCCCACCCGATCAGCTGATGATCCGCGACCCCGAGCCGACCCCTGCGGTGCGAGACTCCGGCGCGCTGATCGACCCGGACGCCGCCGCGATGGGCCGCGCCAAGACCGTGCTGCTGATGGTCAAGCCGCAGATTTGGCGCGAGGCGGCGGCTCAGGTCGAGCCGCACCTGGCGGCGGACGCGATGATCGTCTCGGTCGCCGCCGGCGTCGCTTCGGGCGAGATCCGGGCGGCGTTCGGCGGCCGCCGGGTCGCCCGGGTGATGCCGACCACCGCCGCGGCGATCGGGCAGGGGACGGCGAGCATCTTCGCCAGCCGACCCCGAGGCCCGCGCGCGAGCCCATGCCCTGTTCGCGCCGGTCGGCACGGTGGTCGATCTCGACGACGAGGATCAGATGCACGCCGCCACCGCGGTCTCCGGCTCGGCGCCGGCCTATCTCTACGCCTTCGTCGAGGCGCTGGAGGCCGCCGGTGTCACGCTTGGCCTAGGTCCGGCTGCCGCCCGTGACCTCGCCCGCGCCACCATCGCCGGCGCGGCGGCGCTGATGGCCGAGAGCGGCGCCGACCCGGCCGACCTCCGCCGCCAGGTAACCTCGCCGGGGGGCACGACAGAGGCGGCGCTGAAGGTGCTGCTGGGCGAGGGCGGGCTTGGCGCGCTGCTGCAGAAAGCTGCCAAAGCGGCAGCAGACCGTTCGCGCGAACTGGGTAGGTAAACCCGCTCTTCCCCGCGAAAGCGGGGACCCAGGCTTTTTCTGAAGCGCCACGCTCTCGATAAAACGCCTGGGCCCCCGCTTTCGCGGGGGAGAGCGGATGGATAGGTTCCACCGATGCAAAGCGGCGACGTCCTCGACAAAGCCACCGACGCCGCCCTCGCCCTCGCGGCCGAGCGGCCGTGGCGTGACGTTTCCCTGCGCGAGATCGCCGAGCGAGCTGGGGTCGACTTCGCCGAGCTCTACGCCAAGGCCCCGGCCAAGCCGCTGCTGCTGCTACGGCTCTCGCAGAAGCTCGACCGAGCGGCGCTGGCGACCGCCGCCACCCAGTCCGACGATCCGCACGACCGGCTGTTCGACGCGACGATGGCGCGCGTCGAGGCGATGGAGCCGCACCGCGCGGCGCTGCTCTCGATGGCCCAGGGCGAGGGTCCGATCTCGATCGCGCCGCACCTGCCGCTGACCGCCCGCGCGATCCTGGAAGCCGCCGGCGTCACCGCCACGCCGCCGCGCCTGGCAGCGATGACCCTGGTCTGGGCGCGCGTTGTCCGGGTGTGGCGCGACGACGAGGGTGCGCTCAATCGCACCATGGCCGAGATCGACAAGCGCCTGAAGACCATGCGCGAGCGGCTGGGCCGGATCGGCGCTGGGTTCTGAAGCTCGGCCGGCCCCAATTTCACGGTCATCGCCGGGCGCCAGTCCCGGCGACCCATGCACACAGGCCGTCGAGTGGCCGCGCTCGGCGCGGCCAGGGCGCCGACGGCGTTCTTGGGCAGCCGGGACTGGCGCCCGGCTGTGACCGGAGAGTGGGGAGGAATGGTAGTTCTCGCTAACCCGGCAGCCGCACCACCGCGCGCAGTCCCCCCAGCGGCGAGCGGGAGAGCGTCACCTCGCCGCCGTGGCCGCGGGCGACGTCGCGGGCGATGGCGAGGCCAAGGCCGACGCCTTTTTCGTTCTGGTTGCGGGCCTCGTCGAGGCGGCCGAACGGGGTGAAGGCGTCCTCGAACCGCTCGGGCGGGATCCCGGGGCCATCGTCGTCGACGGTGATCTCGACCCCGCCGGCCGGCGTCGCGTGCGCCGCCACTTCGACGTGCTCGCCGTGCGCGGCGGCGTTCATGACCAGGTTGGAGAGCGCGCGCTTGATCGCGTTCGGCCGCACGGTGGCGGCCAGCCCGGCGTCGGCGTCGACCTTGACCTCGGCGCCGGCGCGCAGCGCGCCTTCGCTGATCTCGTCCAGCAGCGGCGCCATCGCCACCCGCTCCAGCGCCTCGCCGCCCTCGCCGCGGGCGAAGGCGAGGTACTCGTCGATCATGTGCTCCATCTCGGCGAGGTCGCGCTTCATCGCCTCGAACCGCTTGCTGGGCTTGGCCAGCGCCAGCTCCAGCTTCAGCCGGGTCAGCGGCGTGCGCAGGTCGTGGCTGACCGAGGCCAGCAGGGTGGTGCGCTGGTCGACGTAGCGCTGGATCCGGTTCTTCATCGCCAGGAACGACTGCCCGGCCTGCCGCACTTCGCGAGCGCCGTAGGGCTTGAACTCGATCTCGGCGCCCTTGCCGAACGCCTCCGCGGCGGCCGCCAGCCGCTCGATCGCCCGCACCTGGTTGCGGATGAACAGCACCGCCACCGCGGTCAGCAGCACAGTGGCCAGCGTCAGCCAGAAGATGAAGCTGTAGGCCTGGGTGGCGAAGGCGCGGTCCCGCGGCGCGATGACCCGCAGCACCCCGTCCTTCACCTTCACCCGGATGTCGACGTAGGCCGGATAGCGGGTGGCGTCGTACCAGTAGGGCGCGTCGATCCGGTCGGAGAGGGCCGTGTTCATCGCCCGGTCGATCCCGAACAGCGCGACGTGGCGAACCGTCGGCAGCCTGGCGCCCGGCTGGTAGATGATCGAGAGGTCCAGCGACTGCTCGGCGCGGTCGGAGAGCCGTTTCAGCCCAGCCGGGGTCGGGTCGGCGTCGTAGGCCTGGATCACCCAGGCGATGTCGCCCGCCAGCCCCTCGGTCAGGTGGCCGTTCACCCGCTGCCAGTAGGCGTCGAAGAAGAACCAGGTCACCAGGATCTGCATCACCGCGATCGGCAGCACGATGATCAGCAGGCTGCGGCCGTAGAGCGAACTCGGCGCGCGCCGCTTCAGCAGCGTCAGCAGCGAGGGGATGCGAGAGGGGAAGCGGGCGGCCATCGGCGTCTCAGGCGTCCGGCGCCAGCATGTAGCCAACGCCCCGGACGGTCTGCAGATAGCGCGGGTTCTTCGGGTCGTCCTCGATCTTGCGGCGCAGGCGGGTGACCTGGATGTCGACCGCCCGTCCGGCGGCCTCCGCCGTCTGGCGGGCCAGTTCGAAGCGGTCGACCGGGGCGTTGGCGGCGCTGGCGAGCTGGCGCAGCAGCTGCGCCTCGCCCTCGGTCAGCCGCACCGGCGCATCGTCCCGCCAGAGCTCGCCGCGCGCCGGATCGAAGCTGCAGCGCCCCAGCTGCAGCCGCCCGCCGGCGGAAGCCCGCGGCGCGGCCCGGCGCAGGATCGCCTCGATGCGCAGCGCCAGCTCCTGTGGCTCGAACGGCTTGGCCAGATAATCGTCGGCGCCGAGGGCCAGGCCGGCGATGCGGTCGTCCGGGAGGCCTCTGGCGGTGAGGATCAGCACTGGGGTGCGCCCCATCTCGCCCGGCCGGCCGCGCAGCCAGGCGGCGAAGGCGAACCCGTCCTCGCCTGGCATCATCACGTCCAGCACCAGCAGGTCGAAGGCGAGCTGTTCGACCAGCTTGCGCGCCGCGGCGGCGTCCGGCGCGGTCGAGACGCGGAAGCCGGCGCGGACCAGATATTCCCGGATCAGCTCGCGGATCCGGTCGTCGTCATCCACCACCAGCAGGTGGCGCGCTTCGGCCGGAAGGCTCATCGGGCTTCACCCGGCATAAGGATCCTTTGCGGCGACCAACCCTTCCCCCTCTGGGGGAAAGCGGCGCGTCGTTGCGCAGCAACGCGTCGCCGATGGGGGATGTCTCCGCCGGCGCTGTCCCCCCATCGGCGAAGCGCGCTTCGCGCGGCTCGCCGCTTTCCCCCTGGGGGGGAAGGGTTTGTGGGCTGGCCCGCCACGTCAGGCAAAAAGTTTGACGCGCCGCGCCCGGCGCCGTCTATGTGCCGGCCCGCAGCGAAAGGAGGCGGCAGGACCCATGTCACTCGTTCCCATGGATGACCGCGATGGATGGATCTGGCTGGACGGCCAGTTCACGCCCTGGCGCGAGGCCAAGGTGCACGTATTGACCCATGGCCTGCACTACGGCTCGGCCGTGTTCGAGGGCGAGCGGATGTACGGCGGCGAGATCTTCAAGCTGACCGAGCATACCGAGCGTCTCTTCAAGTCGGCGGAAATCCTCGACTTTTCGATACCCTTCACGGTGGCGCAGATCGAGGAGGCAAGCAAGGCGACCTGCGAGAAGAACGGGCTGGACGACTGCTACATTCGGCCGATCGCCTGGCGCGGCTCCGAGCAGATGGGCGTCTCCGCCCAGCAGAGCAAAATCCATATCGCCATCGCGGTCTGGGAGTGGCCGAGCTACTTCAAGCCGGAAGAGAAGGCCAAGGGCATCCGCCTGACCTGGGCCAAGTACAAGCGGCCCTCGCCGGAGACGGCGCCGACGGCGTCCAAGGCCGCCGGGCTCTACATGATCTGCACCCTCTCCAAGCACGCCGCCGAACGCGAAGGCTACGCCGACGCGATGATGCTGGACTGGCGTGGCTATGTGGCCGAGGCGACCGGGGCGAATGTGTTCTTCGTCCGCGACGGCGTGATCCACACCCCGACGCCGGACTGCTTCCTCGACGGCATCACCCGCCGCTCGGCGATGGAGCTGGCCAGGCAGAAGGGCTTCGAGATCGTCGAGCGCCACATCAAGCCCGAGGAGCTGACCGGCTTTTCCGAGTGCTTCATCACCGGCACCGCCGCGGAAGTGACCCCGGTGGCGCAGATCGGCGAATATCGCTTCACGCCGGGCGCCATCTCGCTGTCGCTGATGGACGACTTCGCCAAGATGGTGCGCCGCGAGCTGCAGCCGGCCTGAGTCCGCGATTGGACGGCCTCGTCAGGGCGTCTGGGAGGCGCCTGACGGCCGTCGGCGAGGGCGTCGGCTAGGGTACTACCAGTAACGCTACGAAACCCGCGTACGGCCTCGCTGGCGGCCCTGGCGTCGATTCGCCCACCCTCGCGAAATCAGATCGGGCGATCAGGGCTATCGTGGGCCTGAGATTGCGATGGACTGCCTTTACGCCAAGCATCGCTGTCCCAGTTACGACGTAAGGCTACTCGTCGTCACCGTTCCGGCCATCCTGATGCGGCGCGGCAGCTACTGAACGATCTACCCGGGCGGCGAATGACACTGCGCCAGAGAGATCTCGGCCCAGGAGCCCGGGTGGGTTCGGCTAGACCGGCGGCTGCAACCGGTCGCCAGGCTCGCGCTGATGAACGATCGAGACCTTGGTTCCGGGATTGTTTTCGGAGACTTCCACCGATGCCCCTATCTGCGCGGCCAAGGCTTGCACGATGCTGGTCCCAAGGCCCGCCTTGGCGGGCGCCGCGTCGCCGTGGGGCATGCCGACGCCGTCGTCGGTGACGGAGAGCGACCAGTCCGGCGAGTGGGACTGGTAACCCACGACGATGCTGCCGCTACGTTCGACGGGAAAGGCATGCTTGAGGGCGTTGATCACCAGCTCGGTGACGATCAGGCCCAGGCTGACCGAGAGATCGGCCGTGGCCGCGCCATCGTCCGCCTCGACCCGCAGGGTCAGTTTGTCGTGGTCGTGGATCATCGACGCGCCGATGCTGGCGCAAAGGTCGGTGAAGTAGGTCCGCAGCGGCACGTCTCCGACGCTCGACTGGGCGAGTTGGTGCTGGAGCGCCGCCACCGACATGACCCGGCTGTGGGCGTCGACGAGGTAGCCCTTGGCCGCCACCGGCACCCGCCGGGCGCTCTGCAACAGAACGCTGGCGATGATCTGAAGGCTGTTGGCGACCCGGTGCTGCAGCTCCTGGTGTAGCACAGCTTTCTCGTGCAGCAGGTCGTCCTTGAGTTTGGCGGCCAGGCGCGCCTCGGTGACGTCGGACGCGGCCATGAGCACCCGCACGTTTGTAGGGTCGGCATAGTCCAGAACGTGGGCGGTGATCACCAGGCGACGCGTGGGAAGGCCCGGACGGCGGAGGTCCATCTCATAGGTATCGACGCCGGCAGCGCCGGCCAGCGTGAGTTTCAGCAGCGCTCGAAGTTGCGGGACATCCCACTCGCCGGCGCCTAGCGCAAAGACCGGCACGCCTTTGATGGCTTCGGGATCGATCTGGAAGGCGTGCACGAATGACGCACTGCAGGCTATGACGGCGAAATCGCCGTCGAGCAGCAGAGTTGGGGCGTCTGAAGACACCACCACGGCCAAGGCAAGGCTGTCGGCGACGATCGACGGAAGTGTGCTGTCGTTGGCCAACTCGGACTTAGTTCAATGGCCGGAGGCTGACGGAGTGAAAACCGTTCCCGGCAGTAGCGAACAACGCGGCAAGCCCGGCTTGCAGGCCGCGCGTTTAGTCAGCATCGGCGCCTTAGCAGAGATACCTCCGGCCCGAGACGTTCTTTCGTTGTCCGACGCCCGCTGCTTCTAGACGAGCGGTAAACGCGCAATCGGTAGCACTGCTTCGACCGGATCGGCGACTTGACCCAAGAATAGCTCCCGGGCCGCCATTGCCCGCCAATTGGCGGCGAGCTTCAGGAATTCCATCGCAACCCACCCATCCCGCGACATGCTTGCCCTCGCTGCGCAATCCCCTGCCCGTTGGTGGCACTCTTCTGACGTCATTGGCCTCGCCCTCGCAGTACGAGTTATCGGGAGAGCTAGAGAAGCTCCCGGCGAGGGTGATGGTTCCGGGCAGATGCGAAGACGCTACGTCTGGGTCCACTGGCCGGGACGGTCCGCTCGGCCGGCCAAAGCCGTGCAACTGCCCCTTCTTCCAGCACGTCCTGGAGCACCTGCTGAAGCGCCGCTTCGTCCTCGACGACCAGACCCTGCTGCTTGTCCATGTCGAGCCCCCCGGCGTTGGCGCCGCGCAAAAGCGACCACCCATGTCGACCTGTGAAGTGGAAGGCCCCGGCGCACGGGGGGCGGTGGCCGGGACCTTCGCCGATCCCCCACTATCGGGCTCTTCTGGGGATGGCGGTCCCGTAACCCTTGGAGCTAGGGAAGGTTCAACGGGCCCCCGAATATTCTCTGGTCAGGTCGTGGGCGCGATTGACCGCTCACCGGCCTTCGCCGCCGTTCGGAACGTCAGTGTCTGGCTCGGGCCGCTATGGCGAAAGCCTATACCCGCCGGCCTCGGTGATCAGGATCTTCGGGCCGGTCGGATCGGGCTCGATCTTCTGACGCAGGCGGTAGACGTGGGTTTCCAGCGTGTGGGTGGTGACGCCGGCGTTGTAGCCCCACACCTCGGTCAGCAGCTCCTCGCGCGAGATCACCTTGCCGCCCGCGCGGTAGAGGTACTTCAGGATGTTGGTTTCCTTGTCGGTCAGCCGGATCTTCTTCTGCTTGGCGTCGAGCAGCATCTTGGCCGCCGGGCGGAACTCGTAGGGGCCGATCTGGAAGACCGCATCCTCGGACTGCTCGTGGCTGCGCAGCTGGGCGCGGATGTGGGCCAGGAGCACGTTGAATTTGAATGGCTTGGTCACGTAGGCGTTGGCGCCCGACTCCAGGCCAAGGATGGTGTCCGAGTCGCCGGAAGCGGCCGTCAGCATGACGACGGGCGCCGAGACACCCCCGTTTCGCATCAGCTTCAGCGCCTCGCGGCCGTCCATGTCCGGCAGGTCGACATCGAGCAGAATCAGATCTGGCCGGGATTCCTTGGCCATGCGCAGGCCCTCGGAGGCGTTCGGCGCGCAGGCGGCGGAGAATTCCTCATGCAGTTCAAGCTGTTCGCACAGCAGACCGCGCAGGTCGGTGTCGTCATCGACGATGAGGATGGTCTTCGCGCGCGCCATTCGCCTTAGCATGCACTGCCGCCCCCTTACGGGCTAGTGCCCTCGCGGCTAGGGTTTTTCAATGATCTTCGTCGCCACCGCCCGCGGCGCGCCCGGCCGCCGCCCGCGCGCCGAACAGCGCCGTGCCGACCCGCACCGAGGTCGCGCCGAAGCGGATCGCCGTCTCGAAGTCGGCGCTCATGCCCATCGACAGGCGATCCAGGCCGTTGCGGGCGGCGATCGCGGCGGTCAGCGCGAAGTGCGGGCCGGGCGGCTCGTCGTGGGGCGGGATGCACATCAGGCCCTCGAGCGTGAGGCCGAACTCGCCGCGGCAGCGGGCGATGAAGGCGTCGGCGTCCGGCGGGGCGAGGCCCGCCTTCTGCGGCTCCTCGCCGGTGTTGATCTCGACATAGAGCCGCGGCTGGCGGCCGAGGCGCTGGACCTCGCGGGCGATCGTCTCGGCCAGCCTGGGGCGATCGAGCGTCTCGATCACGTCGAAGAAGGCCAGGGCTTCGCGCGCCTTGTTGGTCTGCAGCGGGCCGATCAGCCGCAGTTCGAGGCCTTCGCGGCGATGCGACCAGCGGCCGATCGCCTCCTGCACCCGGTTCTCGCCGAACACCCGCTGCCCGGCGGCGAGCACGGCGGCGACGCGGTCTTCCGGCTGGGTCTTGGAGACGGCGGTCAGGGCGACGTCCGCCGGGTCGCGGCCAGCCGCGCGCGCCGCCACGGCGATCCGCCCCAGGATCTCGGCCCGGGCGGCGGCGGCGTCGAAGGGAGCGTTCAGGCGTGAAGCGGCGTCGGTCACGATCGGTCGAGGCGGTGTGGCGGTGGGCGCGGACGCTAGGGCCGGCGCGCGTCCGAGGGAAGGCCCTGCCGCGGCTGTTCTTCTTCACCGACCCGGCCCGCACGCCCGACCCGCTGGCGGTGATCGCCCGTCTGCCGCGCGGCGCGGGCGTGGTCTTCCGGGCGTTTGGCGATCCGCAGGCGGTCGCGAAGGGGCGGCGCCTGGTGCGGGCGGCGCACCGGCGCGGCCTGCTGGTCCTCGCCGGCGCCGACGCCGGTCTGGCGGCCGCGATCGGCGCTGACGGCGTGCATCTGCCCGAGCGCGGCGCGTGGCGGGCGCCGGGCGTGAGACGCGGCCGGCCGACCTGGATCGTCACCGCGGCGGCCCACTCCGAGCCGGCGATCGCGGCGGCCCGGCGCGCCGGCGCCGCGGCGGTGTTCGTCTCGCCGGTGTTTCCGAGCGCCAGCCCGTCAGCCGGCCGACCGATCGGGCCGCTCCGATTCGCGGCGCTGACGCGAGGCGCGGGGCTGCCGGTGTTCGCGCTTGGCGGGGTCGGCGCCGAGACGGCGCGGCGGCTCACGCGGTCAGGCGCCGCCGGGCTTGCCGCGATCGAGTCGCTGCTCGACTAGAACTTGAAGGTGGTTTCCAGCCGCACGCGGGGCGCCGGGGCGTCGCTGGTCAGCCGACGGCCGTCCGGGGTCTGTTCGTCGCCGAGCGAAACGCCAACGCCGGTGCGCACGCCGGGGGCGACGCCGTAAGTCAGGCCAATGCGCGCATCGCGCCATTGAACTTCGCGGTCGCCGGGCTGGGCCATGTCCAGGTTAACGCCCCAGCGGCCGGTCTTGTTGTTCCACTGCAGGGTGCGATGCGGCGGCTGCGGGCCGATCTGGTTCGGCTGCGGGGTGAAATCGTTGTGCTGGGAGAAGAGGTCCGAGGGCGCGGCATGCGCAGCCGCAGCCACGCTCGCCATCGCGAACGCCGCAACCACCGCTATCGCCAGCCTGTTCGGCCGAACGCTCACCTCAGAGTCGCCCCTTCCATCACGCCGGCCACTATATGCCAGCTTCATGCCAGTTTGATTAAGGTCCTCCAAGTTTCAAGGTCAAGGCGCTGGGGCTCGCAAGGTTCCCGAAAGCGCGCATTGGCCGCGCCGCTGTGGCGGTCCCGCCACGTGATTCCTGTTTGGCGCGGCATTTGGGATGTTATAGACGCCATTGCGGGGCGCGCTGGCGCAGTGTGGTCCTGGGACCGCTAACGCATTGGAGTAGACAAGAGAATGCCCTTCAAGAGTGGGTCCATGGCGCGCGCCGCCCTGGCCGGGCTGGCCGTTGTCAGCTTTACCGGCCTGGCTGCGTGCCTGCATCAGGGGCCGGCGCCGAAGACCGCGGCCGCGCCGAATGCGATCGGCGTCAACAGCTACCTGTGGCGCGCGACCCTCGACACCCTGGCGTTCATGCCCCTGGCGTCGGCGGACCCCTACGGCGGGGTGATCATCACCGACTGGTACTCCGACCCGCAGAAGCCGGACGAACGGTTCAAGTGCACGGTCTACATCCTCGACACCCGGCTGCGCGGCGACGCGCTGAAGGTCACGGTGTTCAAGGAGGTTTCGAACGGCCAGGGCGGCTGGGTGGCCTCCGAGGCGGCGGACCAGACCTCGATCGACATCGAGAACGCGATCCTGACCCGGGCGCGGCAGCTGCGGGTTTCCAACCTCAAGGGCTGATTCGGCGGTTCCGTTGCGCCGGGCGCGGGAATTTGCTACATCCCGTGCATGCGCAGCGCCGTCTTGAGCATGATCCTTGCGCGCCTGGGCCTTAGCGGCCCCCGGGCGTAGAGGCCGCGCGCGACATCTTCGCCGGCCGCGTCCGGGGGTTTTCCGTTCCCAACCCCTAGACCTGCCACGCCTGGCGAAGGAATAAGGCTCCATGCCGCGCTACAATCCGAAAGAGGTCGAGCCCAAATGGCGCGCCGCCTGGGCCGAGGCCGGCGTGTTCCGCGCCGAGACCGGCTCGGCCAAGCCGAAGTACTACGTGATGGAGATGTTCCCGTACCCGTCGGGGCGTCTGCACGTCGGCCATGCCCGGAACTACGCGATGGGCGACGTGGTCGCGCGCTTCAAGCGGGCCCGGGGCTTCAACGTGCTGCATCCGATGGGCTGGGACGCCTTCGGCCTGCCGGCGGAGAATGCGGCCGCCGAGCGCGGCGTCGACCCTTCGGCCTGGACCCACGACAACATCAACGTAATGCGCCAGGAGCTGCAGCGGCTGGGCCTGTCGATCGACTGGTCGCGCGAGTTCGCCACCTGCGATCCCGGCTACTACGGCAAGCAGCAGGCCTGGTTCCTGCGGCTGTGGAAGAAGGGCCTGGTCTATCGGCGCGAGGCGCTGGTCAACTGGGATCCGGTCGACATGACCGTGCTGGCCAACGAGCAGGTGATCGACGGCCGCGGCTGGCGCTCCGATGCGATCGTCGAGCGCAAGAAGCTGATGCAGTGGTCGATGCGGATCACCGACTACGCCGACGAGCTGCTGGAGGGGCTGAAGACCCTGGATCGCTGGCCGGAGAAGGTCCGGGTGATGCAGGAGAACTGGATCGGCAAGTCCAAGGGCCTGCGGCTGACCTTCCGGTTCGCGGGCGCGACTGGGATTGGGGCCCCGGCCGGCCATGACGGCGTCAGCGTCTACACCACCCGGCCGGACACCCTGTTCGGCGCCAGCTTTGTCGCGCTTTCGCCCAACCACCCGCTGACCGAACAGCTGGCGGCCGCAGATCCGCGCGTGGCCGCGTTCATCGAGGAATGCCGCAAGGGCGGCACCTCCGAGGCGGCGATCGAGACCGCCGAGAAGCTGGGCTTCGACACCGGGCTGCGGGTGGTCCACCCGTTCGATCCGAACCTGGACCCTGCCGGTCTGGGTCGCCAATTTCGTGCTGATGGACTACGGGACGGGGGCGATCTTCGGCTGCCCGGCGCACGACCAGCGCGATATCGACTTCGCCCGCAAGTACGCGCTGCCGGTCAAGCCGGTGGTGCTGCCCCCCGAGGCCGACCCGGCCACGTTCGAGGTCGGCGACGAGGCCTATGTCGGACCGGGCGGATCTACAATTCCGGCTTCATGGACGGCCTGGAGGTCGAAGCCGCGAAGGCCGCCGCGATCGCCCGGGTCGAGGACCTGGGCCTGGGCGAGGGGACCACGGTCTACCGCCTGCGCGACTGGGGCATCGCCCGCCAGCGCGGCTGGGGCTGCCCGATCCCGGTGGTCCACTGCGGCAAGTGCGGCATCGTCGCCGTGCCAGAAAGTGACCTGCCGGTGACGCTGCCGAGCGGGATGGACTTCAGCCGTCCCGGCAACGCCCTGGCGCGGCATCCGACGTGGAAGCACACCAACTGCCCAGCCTGCGGCGGCCCGGCCGAGCGCGAGACCGACACGCTGGACACCTTCGTCGATTCCGCCTGGTACTTCGCCCGCTACCCTAACCCGGACGCGGCCGAACCGATCGACAAGGCGGCGGCCGACTACTGGCTGCCGGTGGACCAGTACATCGGCGGCATCGAGCACGCGGTGCTGCACCTGCTCTACGCCCGCTTCGTCACCAAGGCGCTGCGCGACGAGGGCATGGTCTCGATCGACGAGCCGTTCACCGGCCTGTTCACCCAAGGCATGGTCACCCATGAGACCTACCGGCGCCAGAACGGCGACTGGCTGGACCCCACCGAGGTGGAGATCGTCGCCGAGGGCTCGACCCGGCGGGCGCGGCTGAAAGCCACCGGCGAGCCGGTGAGCATCGGCGACATCGAGAAGATGTCGAAGTCCAAGAAGAACGTCGTCGCCCCCGCCGACATGGCCGACAGCTACGGCGTCGACGCCGCGCGGCTCTGCGTGCTCTCCAACTCGCCGCCCGAGCGCGACGTGCAATGGACCGCGGCCGGGGTCGAAGGCGCCTCGCGGTTGGTGAACCGGGTCTGGGCCGAGTTCGACGCCGAGCCGGTCATCGAGCCGCCCGACTCGGCGCGGGAGGCCGAGCTGCGCAAGGCGACCCACCGGGTGATCAAGGCGGTCACCGACGCGATCGAGGGCTGGCGTTTCAACAGTGCGATCGCGCGGCTGCACGAGTTCGTCGGCGTTGTGCGGCGCTATCCGGAGGGCGGGCCGGCGCGGCGCGAGGCGCTGTCGGCGCTGGCGCGGCTGATCGCGCCCTATGCCCCGCACCTGGCGGAAGAATGCTGGCGGCGACTGGACGAGCCGGGCCTGGTCGCATCGGCGCCATGGCCCGCCTACGATCCGGCGCTGGCCGAAGACGACGAGCGGGTCCTGCCGGTGCAGATCAACGGCAAGCGCCGCGGCGAGATACGCGCCGTCGTCGGCGCTACGGAGGCCGAGGTCGAGAAGATCGTGCTTGACGACCCGGAGATCGCACGGCGCCTTGAGGGCCTCAGCATCCGGCGGGTGATCGTGGTCAAGGACCGTATCGTCAACATCGTGGCGGCATGAGCAAAGCGCCTGTCTCACAAACCCTTCCCCCTCAGGGGGAAAGCGGCGAGCCGCGCGAAGCGCGCTCCGCCGATGGGGGGAGTCACCGTGCTTGGCGCTCCTGTCTGAGGTCGTTGCGCTCGCAGTTGCAGTCACCCGTCCGGCGGACGGTTAGCGGAGAGACTCCCCCCATCGGCGGAGCGCTTGCGTCCCTTCGGGCCGCGCGCGGCTCGCCGCTTTCCCCCCGAGGGGGAAGGGTTGCAGCGTGCTGCCTCGCGACGCTCACCCTCGCCGCCCCGCTCGGCGGCTGTGGCTTCACCCCGCTCTACGCCGAGGGCGGCGGTGTGACGGGCGGCTTGACCCATATTCAGGTGGTCGCGCCGCAAGGCCGGGTCGGCTACCTGCTGCGCGAGGACCTCGACGACCAGCTGGGGCGGGCCAAGGGCGAGGCGCCGACCTACCGGCTGGAGATGGTGCTGAACCAGGTGCGCCAGGCGCACGGCCTCACCGCCAACGCCACCGCCCAGCGCTACGAACTGGACCTGACGGTCACCTACACCCTGATCGATATCGCCAGCGGCAAGGTCGCCACCACCGGGGCGGTGACCAGCGACGTCAGCTACAACTCCACCGTCCAGCCCTACGCGGGCATCGCTGCGCGGCAGGACACCCAGGACCGCCTCGCCGCCGACGCCGCGCAGAAGATCCAGGTCCGGATCGCCGCCTGGATGGCCGCGCACAAGGCAGGCTGAGCGACGTGCTGCTGAACCGCCGTCCCGACGCCGAGCGCTTCCTGGCCACCCCGGACAAGGCCGTCCGCGCGGCGGTGATCTTCGGGCGCGACCTCGGCGTGGTGCGCGAGCGGGCGCAGGCCCTCGCCGGCAAGGTCACCCAGCACCCGGACGACCCGTTCGATGTCGCCCTGATCACCGACGCCGACATGGACGACGACCCGGCGCGGCTGGTCGATGACCTGATGGCGCTGTCGCTGATGGGCGGACGGCGGCTGGTGCGTTTGCGCCTGTCGACCGAGAAGGTCGGCCCGGACCGCCTGGCCGCCGAGGCGCTCGAGCGCCACGCCGCCGGCGAATACAATCCCGACGCCTTCTTCCTGATCGAGGCGGGCAATCTCGACCGCAGCTCGGCGCTGCGGAAGGCGGCCGAGAAGCACCCCGCGGCTGTCGCCATCCCCTGTTACGAGGACGAGATCGGCGACCTCGCCCGGCTCACGCGCGAGGCCCTGGCCAAGGACAAGCTGGCGCTGACCTCCGAGGCGCTGGACCTCTTCGTTCGCCGCCTGCCGCATGAGCGCGGCGTCGCCCGCCGCGAGATCGAGCGGCTGGCGCTCTACCTCGGCCCCGGCAGCGGCGCCACCGGGTCGGCGGACGATCTGACCGACTTCCTCGGCGTCGAGCCGGAGGCCTCGCTGGCCGACGCGGCGCAGGACGCGTTCGGCGGTCGCCTCGCCGCCGCCCAGGCCGGCTTGCGCCGCGCGGCGCAGGAAGGCGAGGGCGGACCTTCCGCTGTCCGCGCGATGAGCTCGCACCTCGCGCGTCTTCGCCGCACCGCCACCCTGCGGGCGGCCGGGGCGGAACTGGCGGAGGCGGCCAAGGCCTCTGGCGTGTTCTGGAAGAACGAGAAGGAGTTCCTGCGCCAGGCCCGCGCCTGGGAGCTGAAGCCCATCGCCGAGATCCAGCCCGAGCTGCTTGAAGCCGACCGCGCCTGCAAGCAGACCGGCTCGCCCGACCACCTGATCGCCGAGCGCCTGGCGCTCACCATCGCCGCGAAGGCGCGCCGCCTGGGGCTCTAGCGACGGCTGGCGCGCTTGCCCGGCCCGCAGCGACGCTAGTACGGTCGCCCAGGCGCCGGCCGCCCAGGAGCCAGACCATGATCCGACGCAAGCGATCGCTGCCCTATCTGGAGGCGCGCACCGAGCCGGCCAGCGCAGAGGCGGCGCAGCTGGAGCGGGAGGGCTACACCGTGGTGCGGGGGCTGCTGACGCCCGAGGAAGTGGCCGAGCTCAGCGCCGACATAGCCGCAGTCTACGACCGCGAGCCGCCCGACACGCGCGGCCGGGGCGACGACCGGCAGATGTTTCGCTACGCGATGCTGAATCGCTGCGCGGCGGCGCAGAAGGCGGTGGCCAATCCGAAGCTGCTGGCGGTGATCGAGCCGCTGCTGGGCGAGGACTGCCACGTGATCGCCAACACCGCCTGGCGCAACCCGGCCGGACAAGCGGGGATGCGCGGCGGCCAAAACTGGCACATCGACGCCGGCCCCCACATCCCGCTGCCGCCGGGCGTTCGCTGGCCGGCGGAGATCCCGCACCCGGTGTTCGCGATCGGCGTCCACCTCTATCTGCAGGACTGCGCGATCGAGGACGGGCCGACCGGCGTCCTGCCCGGCAGCCATCTCTCCGGCACGCATCCGCCGCCCGCGCGCAGCATGGACGAGGACCTGGACTACGAGGGTCAGGGGGTCGTGCCGCTGCTCACCAAGGCCGGTGACGCGGGGCTGTTCGTCTCCGACGTCTGGCACCGGCGCATGCCGACCCGGGACGGCGACCATGGGCGGTTCTTCCTCCAGGTCCACTACGGCCGCCGCGACATCGCCCAGCGCCTGCGGCCAACGGCCGAGGTCAACCATGTGTCGGCCGAGGCGATCGCGCGGGCGCAGAGCGACCGCGAGCGCCGCGTGATCGGCCTGCATCCGCTGTCGTTCTACGACGGCTGAGGCCGGCCGCCGCTACCCGGCCCGCGCGGCGTTGGTCCTGAGCACGAAGCCGATCACCAGCGCCACGGCCCGGTAGAGCGCCTCCGGGATCTCGGTCTCCAGTTCGACGCTGGCGAGCGCCTCGGCGAGCGCCGGGTCCTCTTGCAGCGGCACGCCGTGGGCCTGGGCGGTCTCGATGATCTTCTCGCCCAGCCACCCGCGCCCCATCGCCACCACCCGTGGCGCACGGGGCTTCTCGTAGGTGAGCGCGACTGCAAGGGTCTGTTTCTCGGCCTCGCTCATGAGCGGCGGTCCACCAGCTGGCCGGGCGGCTGCTCGGGCCTCGGCGGCGCGCCGCCGACAATCCGCACGGCGACATCCGGCCCCTGCTCGGCCGCAAGCGCCTGGACCAGCTCGGCCTGATGCGCCTCCAGCGCGGCGCGGGCGGCGGGGTCCTCAGCCATCAGCGTCACCCGCCCCCGGCCGGCGCCCAGCATCACGTCGGCGTACACAGGCCCGCTCGGCGCCGCGTTGATCGAGAAGCGGGCGCGCCAGCTCGGCTCGGCCGCCGCGCCGTCAGCGCCGCGGTGACCGTCGCGGCTGATCTCGAACTGGGCGACGCCCGCGCCATCGGGCGTTGCAATCGGGATTTCGAACATCCAGCGGGTGGGCTCCCCAGGCTTCGCCACAGACGCGGCCTGCGAAAGCTGGACCCGGGCCAGGGCGCCCTGCGCTTCCCGCTGCAGGGTTTGCGCGATGGCCTCGGCGTGAGTCTGGAAACCGAGACTGGGACGCGCGGCCGGCTGCCCACCGGTCGGCCCGCCCGCGACCGGCGGTTCCGGCTGCTCGGCCGACGACCGGGCAGGTGGCGCGCGCGTCGGGGAGGTAGAGACGCTCGGTTTCGAGGGCGCCGGACCCTGGGCCAACGGCGCCAGCTCGTTCGTCAGCTGCAGCAGCAGCGCCTTCAGGTCCTGCTGCAGGGACACCGGTGCGGCGTCGCCGCCGCTCGCGACGGCGTTGGCGAGCGCGGTCTCCAGGAACACGCCCGAGTTCTGCGTGGCCGTGCGGAGCTCGCCGGCGGTGACCTGGGCGCCCAGCGGCGTCTGCGTAGCCAGGATCTGCGCGGCGACGGCGCGGGCGGCGGGCGGCATGGCCGGCGCGCTCACCGCTACGGCGAGGTCCGCCAGCAGCGGCGCTAGGCTCTCCTGCTGCGTCGCCGCCTCACCCACCATGGCGGTCAGGGGAGAAGTTACCGTGGGCGTCGGCGAGGCCTGGGCCAGGGATTCGGTGAGGTCGGCCATCACTTGAGTGGCGATGGCGGCGGCCGCCGCCGCGGGCTGCGGCGCCGTGGCCGCGTTGGCGACGGCCGGGCCGCTCACCGGCAAAGGCGGCGGCGAGGCGCTGATCGGGGCGATTTCCGATGGCGGGGCCATGCCGCAGCATCCGCATGCGCCGCTTAACGGGTCGTCAAGGACGCGCGGGGCAGCCTTCGGCTGCGGCGATCATCCTCATCGCGCCGCCACCAAATGGCCACCGAGTCATCCGGCCATCCTGGCGTGTGATTCAGTCTGGGAGGGGCGTGTGGTTCGAGTCTTCGTCTGTGGCGCGGCGTTCGCGGTTCTGGCGCTGGCGCCGGCCGCTTTTGCGGGATCGCGGTCCGAAAGCGGCGATCTGGCCCCCGCCGTGCTCGATGAGATCAACTGGGTGCGCGCCCATCCCGGCGAGTACGCCGACCAGCTGCGCGACGGTCCGGAGACCCGGGCCACCGACGAGGCGATCGACTTCCTCGAGCGCCGTGACCCAGCTCCGCCGCTGCAGTTCGACGCGCGCCTCCGGATCTCGGCCGGGCGCCACGCGGTCGACGAGGGCCAGCACGGATCCTTCACCCACACCGGCTCCGACGGCTCCAGCGCCGGTCAGCGGATGCACCGCGCGGGTGTCTGGGCCGGAATGATGGCCGAGGAAATGTCCGCCGGCGAGGAGACCGCTGCCGACGTCGTGCGCCAGCTGATCATCGACGAGGACGTGCCCGACCGCGGCCACCGCAAGGATCTGATGGACCCATTCCTGAAGGAGGCCGGCGTCGGCTGCGCCTCGCACCGGGTCTACGGCGTGATCTGCGTGATCGACCTCGCCTCGGCCCCGCCGCCGCGGGATTAGGGCGGATATCCGCCCACGCTTTGTCATCCCGGAGAGCCGCGGAGCGGACTGGTCCGGGATCTACTGCAATGGCAGGCGGCAAGTAGATCCCGGATCTCCGCCGCTTCGCGGCTGCGTCCGGGATGACACCGAGGGGCGGGTTCGCGCGGACCGCGACCCGTTCAGTACTCCACGCCCGCCAGATAGAGCCCCTCGGCCGGGGCGACCTGCCCACAGCGGGTGCGGTCCCTGGCCTCCAGCGCGGCTTCCAGGTCGGCCGGGGACCAGCGGCCAGCGCCGACTTCGGCGAGGCTGCCGGTCATCGAGCGGACCTGGCGGTGCAGGAACGAGCGGGCGGAGAAGGTCAGCCGCACCTCGTCGCCCTCGCGCCAGATGCGCGCCTCGTCGAGCGTCTTCATCGGCGTCTTGGCCTGGCAGTCGACGTCGTCGGAAGGTGGTGAAGTCGTGGTGGCCGACCAGCGCCAGCGCCGCCTCGCTCATCGCCTCGATGTCCAGCGGTTTCTTGACGTGCCAGACCCGGCCCTGGTCGAGGGTCGGCGGCGCCATCCGATTGGCGATCCGGTAAACGTAGCGCCGGCCCTTGGCCGAGAAGCGGGCGTGGAAGCCTTCCGGCGCGAGGCTGGCGGCGACCACGGCGATCGGCTCGGGGACCAGGTGGGCGTTCAGCGCGTCGCGGACCACCTCGGGCTTCCAGTCGCGCTCCAGGTCGACGTGGACCACCTGCTGCAGGGCGTGGACGCCGGTGTCGGTGCGGCCGGCCGCTTGCAGCCGCAGCGTCTCGCCGCAGAACGCCTTGATCGCCCGCTCGATCGAGCCCTGGATCGTCGGCAGCTCGGCCTGGGCCTGGAAGCCCTTGTAAGGGCCGCCGTCGTACTCCAGGTCGAGCCGGTAGCGGGGCATCAGGCCAGTCGCCCCTCGACCCGGAAGCCGCGCACGAAGTCGTCGAGCGCCTGCGCGCCGCGCCCCTCGCGCTGGGCGGTGAGGATGCGCACCGCGCCGGTCCCACAGGCGATCAGCAGGCGCTCGTCCAGCACCTCGCCCGGCGCGCCTTCGCCCTCCTCGACGCGCGACAGCAACGCCTTGATCCGCACCGGCCCGCGCTCGCCGGCCGCCTCGAACCAGGCGCCGGGCGCGGGCGAGAGGCCGCGGATGCGGCAGTCCACCTGCGCCGCAGGCTTGGTCCAGTCGATCCGGGTCTCGCGCGGCCGGATCTTCTTCGCGTAGGTGATGCCGTCTGCCGGTTGCGGCGTCTCGACCGCCGTTCCGCGCCGCGATCTGCGGCAGCGTCCGCACCAGCAGACCCGCGCCCATCTCCGCCAGGCGGCCGGCCAGGGTTCCGGCGGTGTCGAGCGCGTCGATCCGGGTGCGTTCCACCGCCAGGGTCGGTCCCTCGTCCAGGCCCTCGGTCATCCGCATCACCGCAACGCCGGTCTGGCGGTCGCCGGCCATGATCGCCCGCTGGATCGGCGCCGCGCCGCGCCAGCGCGGCAACAGCGAGGCGTGCAGGTTGAACGCGCCCAGCCGCGGCGCTTCCAGCACCTCGCGCGGCAGGATCTGGCCGAACGCCACCACCACCGCGGCGTCGAGGCCGAGCGCGCGCGAACGCCGCGATCTCGCGCCGGATCGCGCATCGAAGCCGGCGTGCGCACCGCCAGGCCGTGCGCCTCGGCGAAGGCGTGCGCCGGCGACGGGCTCAGCTTCTTGCCGCGCCCGCGCGGCGCCGGCGGCTGGGAGTAGACGCAGGCCACCTCGTGACCCGCCGCGACGATGGCGGCCAGGCTGACGACGGCGAAGTCCGGGGTGCCGAGGAAGGCGAGGCGCATGGCCGCCAGCCTTTAGCGGCGCGGCGACCATAGGCAAGCGTTGGGCAGGCGCCGGAACCGTCGCCCACGCGGCCCGTTGCCTTCCCGATCGCCGGAGAACACCCATGCGCCCGCTGCCCCTTATCGCCACCCTTGCCGCCGTCGCCCTTGCCGCGGCCTGTTCCCGCGGCGACGACCACAAGGGCGCGGACGATCTGCAGAACGCCGGCCGCTCGGCAGGCAGCGCCGTCCAGGGCCTCGCCAACAACCGTGACGTCAAGAACGTCGAGGCTGGCTTCAGCAAGGCCGGGCACGCCGTGGCTCAGGACGCCCGCAAGCTGGCCGCGGGGGCGAAGGTCGAGGCGCACAAGCTGGCTGGCGACACCCGCCAGGCGGCGCACGGGGTCACCAAGCGGGACCGCTCGGACGACCACAGCAGCTGACGCGCCGGAGCGGCCGCGAGGCGTGCTCACACAATCTCAACCGTGCAAGTCAAGATCGGCGCTCGCAACGGGGGAGGAGGCCTCCCATGCCCCGGAAGCTGGCGCCGATCGGCGTGCTCGCCGCGATGCTGTCCGCAGCGATCGCGCCGGCGGCGCATGCCGGCACCTACTATCTGCTCGATGTTTCCGCCGAGCAGGCCGTGCTGTTCGACGAGGACAGCATCGTCAGCACGCCGCAGTCGCGCGTGGCCTGGATCGCCTTCGTCTATTCCAAGGACCGCTACGATCCCGCGCGCAGACCCTACCGGATCGCGCTGACCCAGATCGAGTTCGACTGCTCGCAGATGCGAGACCGGCCCATCGCCATGGAGTCCTACGACGACGCCGGCGCGCAGGTGAACCAGGCGCCGGTGACCGGAGACGCCTGGAGCGATCCGGCGCCGGACTCCAACGGCGACCAGATGCTTCGCCTCGCCTGTGGCTTGATCGAGCCGCCTGGGCCCCCGGTCCAGGCGGGTCTGCCGATTTGCGGGCGAAGCTGCTCGGCATGATGCAGCACGGCGACTTCGTGCAATAGGCCTTTTGGGACCGCCGCGCGCGTCAACCGCCGCCGCGCGCCGCCAGCGCCTCGGGGTTGGAGACCCGGATCGGCGCGCCGTCCGCGAACGCTTCGATGGCGTCCAGGCTGTCGCTGTAGAAGGCCTTCAGCGTATCCAGCGTCGCGTAGCCCAGGTGCGGCGTCAGGGTGACGTTCTCCAGCGTGCGCAGCGGATGGTCGGGCTGGGCGGCTCCTGGTCGAACACGTCGAGGCCGGCGCCGGCGATCGTCCCGTCGCGGAGCGCCGCGATCAGGTCGGCTTCGACCACGATCGGCCCGCGCGAGGTGTTGATCAGGTAGGCGGTGGGCTTCATCAGCCCCAGCTCGCGGGCGGTGACCAGGCCGCGGGTGCGCTCGCTCAGCACGACGTGGATCGAGACCACGTCGGCCTGGCCGAACAGCTCGTCCTTCTCGACCCGGCGCACGCCCACCGCCTCGGCCGCCTCGGCGGTGAGGTTCTGGCTCCAGGCGATCACCTCCATGCCGAACGCCTTGCCGTACTCGGCCATCCGCTTGCCGATGCGGCCGAGGCCGAGCAGCCCGAGCGTGCGACCGGCCAGGATCATGCCGACCCGGTCCTGCCACAGGCCGTCGCGCATGCGCCGGTCCTGGCCGACGATGTCGCGGACGGTGGCGATCAGCAGGCCCCAGCTCAGCTCCGGCGTCGCGGCGGCGACGTTGGCGAAAGCCGGGTTGCGCGTGCCGGAGTGGGCGACGATCACGCCGCGCGGCGGTGGCCGCGTCGAGATCGAGGTTGGTCAGCCGCAGGCCGACGATGGTGATCAGCTTCAGGTTCGGCAGCCGCGCGATCAGGCTGCCCGGCAGCGCCATCCGTTCGCGGATCGTCACCAGCACGTCGAACGGCGCCAGCGCCTCGGCCGCCTCCGCCTCGGTCATATGTTCGTGGAAGACGGTGATCTCGGCCTTGCCCGCCAGCCGGCCCCAGTCGGCGCAGTCGAGCGCCACGCCGGCGTAGTCGTCGATGAGGGCGATCTTCAGCATGTCCGTATCCCCCAGTCGTGATCGCGCAATTGTAGTCAGCCCTGACTTCCTGAGTGGCGGCGTCCGCCGTTCTCTGGCAAGACGAAATCATTGCAACAACGCTCATTAGGGGAAAAACGGGTATGCCAGACGATCATTCCGGCCTCGTCGCCGACGCGGCGGTCCAGGGCTTCACCCGCGAGGGGCTCGCGGCCTTCAACCAGCACTTCCATGCTCTGGTCGACGACCGGAAGCTGGCCAACGTGGTCACCCTGATCGCCCGGCGCGGCGAAATCGTGAACCTCGACGCCTATGGGGTGCTCGACGTCTCTGCGCCGGTCCCCGCGCCCTGCCGAACCGACAGCATCTTCCGCATCGCCTCGATGACCAAGCCGATCACCGGCGCGGCGATGATGATGCTGTGGGAAGAGGGCAAGTGGGCGCTGGACGATCCGGTGGCCAGGCACATCCCAGAGTTCGAGGGGCTGAAGGTGCGGCGCAAGGACGGCGAGCCGGTCGATCAGGTCTCGCCGATGACCATGGCGCAGCTGATGAGCCATTCCGCCGGCTTCGGCCGCGCCGGCGACTACTCGGCCGACGTGAACCTGCGCGGCGGCGACCTGCAGGACATGATCGACACGCTGGCGAAGCTGCCGCTGGCGTTCCAGCCCGGCAAGGACTGGCGCTACGGCCCCAGCGTCGACATCCAGGGCTACGTGATCGAGAAGCTGTCCGGCCAGGGGCTGGACGAGTTCTTCGAGCAGCGCCTGTTCGCCCCGCTCGGCATGAGCGACACCGGCTTCTGGGTGGACGCGGCCAAGGGCGACCGCGTCTCGCGCATCCACAAGTACGACGACGACGGCAAGGTGCGCGCGGCCGGACCGTCCAACATCTTCAACACCGCCAAGCCCAAATTCCTGGCGGGCGGCGGCGGGCTGGTTTCCAAGATCGAGGACTACTGGCGCTTCGCCCAGATGATCGCGAACGGCGGCGAGTTCGAGGGCCGGCGCTATCTCAAGCCCGAGACAGTGGACCTGATGCACACCAACGTGCTCGAGCCCGGCGTGAACGTGACGCTCTATTCGCCGGACACGAAGGGACTCGGCTTCGGCATGGACTTCGCCATCGTGCAGGACCCGGCGGCCGCGCTGACCTCGCAGGGCGTCCAGAGCTACTACTGGGGCGGCGCGTTCGGCACCTGGTTCTGGATCGATCCGGTCAACGAGATGATCGTCATCGGCATGATCCAGAACGTCGCCGGATCGCAGACCGCGGCAGGCAATCCGGCCGTGCGCGAGCAATCGGCGCAGCTCGCCTATGCCGCCATGACCGACCGGCGCTAGCGGGGGCGAGGGTGCAGACCGTTCGGCTCGGGCGCACCGGCCTGGAGGTGAGCGTCGCCGGCCTCGGCTGCGGCGGTCACAGCCGGCTCGGCATGGCCAAGGGCAAGGACGTCCACCACGCCGCCGACATGGTGCGCGCCGCGCTCGACCTCGGCATCACCTTCATCGACACCGCCCGCGCCTACGGCACCGAGGAGGCGGTGGGGCTGGGGCTGAAGGGCCGCCGCGACCAGGCGGTGATCTCGACCAAGGCCGGGATCGCGCGCCGCGGCGGCGACCTGGTCAGCGCGGCGGACATGGCCCGCTACATCGACGAGAGCCTCGGCAAGCTGCAGACCGACCGGATCGACGTCTTCCTGCTGCACGGCCTGACGCTGCCGCAGTACGACCATGCGATCGAGGTGATCCTGCCGGAGCTGCGGCGGCAGAAGGCGGCCGGCAAGATCCGCTTCATCGCCGCCAGCGAGCAGTTCGGCGGCGACACCGGCCACGCGCTGCTGCAGCGGGCGCTGGCCGACGACCCGTTCGACGTGCTGATGGTCGGCTTCAACCTGCTCAACCCGTCCGCCCGCCAGCGGGTGTTCCCACGGACGATCGCGCAGGACGTCGGCACGCTGATCATGTTCGCTGTGCGCGAGGCGCTCAGCCACCCGGACGAACTGCGCAAGGTGGTCGGCGAGCTGATCGCCCGCGGCGAAGTCGATCCGGCCAAGGTGGACGCCGCCGATCCGCTCGGCTTCCTGGCGCGAGGCGCCCGGCGCGCCGTCGGTGGTCGAGGCCGCCTACCGTTTCTGCCGCCACGAGCCCGGCGCCCACGTCGTGCTGACCGGCACCGGCGATCCGGCGCACCTGAAGGCCAACATCGAGGCGATCCTCGCGCCGCCGCTGGCGCCGGAGATTCTGGCGCGTCTGGAGGCGATCTTCGGCGCGGTGGACAGCGTCTCGGGCAACTGAGTTCCGGTTTCGTGCTGCTGACAGGATGCTGTCAGGGCTCGGCTATAGAGTGGCTTCCTGAGACGGAGGCCTCCCATGATCACGCTCTACGGTTTCGGCCCGCTGTTCGGGCTGCCCGACCCCAGCCCGTTCGTGCTGAAGACCATGACCCAGCTGAAGATGGCGAAGCTGCCGTTCCGGTTCGAGCGCGCCCGGCCGCCGGAAGCGCCAAAGGGCAAGATCCCGTTCATCCGCGACGGCGACCTGGTGCTCGGCGACAGCGTGTTCATCCTCGACCACCTGAAGCGCGCGCACGGCGTCGACCTCGACGACCACCTGAGCGAAGCGCAGCGCAGCGTCGGCTGGGCGCTGGAGCGGATGCTGGAGGATCACCTCTACTGGGCGATCGTCCACGCGCGCTGGGCGATCGACGAAAACTTCGACAAGGGGCCCTCGCAGTTCTTCGCCGGCGCGCCGGACGACGTGGTGCGCCAGCGGCGGGAGGGGATGAAGCAGGTGCTGCACGGCCAGGGTTTCGGGCGGCACGACGACGCCGAGATCGCCGATCTGGCCACGCGCGACTTCGCGGCCGCGTCGGCGCTGCTGGGCGACAAGCCCTATCTGTTCGGCGAGACGCCCTGCAGCATGGACGCGACGCTGTTCGCCTTCACCGCCTCGGCGGCGACGCCGTTCTTCCACTCCTCGATCCGGCAAGCGGCCGAAAGGTTCCCCAACCTGGTCGCCTACCAGTGGCGGGTGATGGACCGGTACTACGAGCCGGCGCTGGCGGAGTAGCCGCCACTACGCCGGTCGCTCGCCCGGATATTGCGGCAGGTCGCCGGTGATCGGCAGCCAGCTCGCCTTGGAGTCGGTGTGGAAATGGAAGACGGCCCGTGTCTCGACCGGCTCGGCGATCAGGCCGGCGCGCACCCGCACCATGCCGGGGACAGCGGCCGAGCGGCTGATGATCGGCGCGCCGCAGTCGCCGCAGAACAGGCGCTGCTTGCCGGGGGAGCTCTCATAGGCCTTCGGCTGGCCGGCTACGAGGTGGAAGTCCTCGGCCCTGACCGGCAGGTTGGCGGCGAATGCCGAGCCCTGGGCGCGGCGGCACTGGCTGCAGTGGCAGAGCTGGATACCGGCCAGTTCGCCATCGATTTCGAACCTGATCCGCCCGCAAAGGCAGGAACCCTGATGCATGCGATCCTCCGGTGGCTGGGCGTCGGTCATGGCGCCAGCCGCGCTGGCGGCGCAACCGCAAGTCCGGGTAGACTGGGCGCATATGGCCGGGAGGAAGCCAGGATGCGTCTGGGCCGCAGCGTCCTATTGACCGCGCCGGTGCTGGCCGTCGCCCTGCTGGTCATGACCTCGATCGCCGCGGCAGACCCGCCGCCAGCCCCGACCGGCCTCGCGGTCGACGTCTTCCCGGCCAAGAATGGCGCCAAACTCACCGTCACCACGCCGGCGTTCCAGAACCTGGGCGACATCCCGTTCGAGAACACCCAGTACCGCGGCAACGTCTTCCCGGGCCTGAAGTGGACCCACGGGCCCTACGGCACGCGCTCGTTCGTGGTGATCATGCAGGACGGCGACGTGAACTTCCGCGGCGGTCCGCTGTTGCACTGGTCGATGTACGCGATCCCGGGCGGGGTCTCCCACCTCGACGCGGGCCTGACCGCGCCGCCGCCGGGCGCCAGCTTCGGCCCCAACGTCCGCGGCCCCAACCACGCCTACATGGGTCCGCACACGCCGCCCGGGCTGAAACATCACTACCACTTCGCGGTCTTGGCGCTGGATCGCGAGATCCCGGTCGACCCGACCCTGAGCTACGACGCTCTGGCGGCGGACATGGCCGGCCACGTGCTGGCCAGCGGCGAGGTGGTCGGCCTCGGCCAGGCGCCGCCGGACACGCCGCCGCTGGTTCCGGTCCCGGCGACGCCGCCCCCCGCTCAGCCGCACTGACCGGCGCCGAAACCTGTTGCACCGCGGCGCCATCACGGCGCCCGGAGCTTGCCATTTTTCAAACGGTTGTTAGTCAGGTCGGATGGCTGACGATCAGAGCGCGCGTCCCGAACCCCTCATCGACGAAAAGCTCGACGACGACGAGCCGGTACGACTGCAGCCGGACCTGCCGCCCGAGGTCGCCTCGCCGCTGGCCCCGTTCGCTGGCGCGAAGCCGCCCGCGCCGGCGTGGTTCGACAAGGCGCTGGCCCAGGCGCCCGAACGCGCCCTCGTGCCGGTCGCGGGCGCCAACATCGAGCTCTTGACCTGGGGCGAGGTCGGCAAGCCCGGCCTGATCCTGGTGCACGGCAACAGCGCCCACGCCGACTGGTGGAGCTTCATCGCCCCGTTCCTGGCCGACACCTACCGCGTCGCGGCGCTGTCGCTGTCCGGCATGGGCGACTCGGATTGGCGCGAGACCTACGACTTCGAGACCTTCGCCAGCGAGATCTGGGAATGCGCCAAGGCCGCCGGCCTCTACGCGGCGCCGGTGGGGCCGGTCTACATCGGCCACTCGTTCGGCGGCTCGCAGGTGTTCTATTCGGCGACCAAGCATCCGGAGCGGATGCGCGGGGCGCTGCTGCTCGACACCGGCTTCGGCGGCCCGCCGACCCGCGAGCAGGAAGAGCAGTGGCGGCGCGAGGCCGAGAAGAGCGGCGACGCGCGCTGGCGCGGGCCGATGCAGCGCACGCGGCCGAACCGGGTCTATGCGACGCTGGAGGAGGCGCTGACCCGCTTCCGCTTCATGCCGCCCCAGGCCCCCGGCAACCTGTTCGTCGCCGACTACATCGCCCGCAAGTCGCTGAAGCGCGCGCCGATGCCGGACGGCTCGGGCGAGGGCTGGACCTGGAAGTTCGACCCGTTCCTGTGGGGCAAGCTCGACCGCAGCGCGATGGGCCACCCCGACCCGGCCAAGGCGCCGCCGATGGCGCAGATCTTCGGCGACCGCTCGGCGATCATGCTCCGGCGCGAGATGGCAGGACCGGGCGATTATGTGCCGGCGGACGTACCCTCGGTCGCGATCCCGGATTCCGAGCACCACATCATGGTCGACCAGCCTTTGGCGCTGGTGGCGGCCCTGCGTACTCTGCTCGCAGTCTGGCCGGCTTGAGCCGCGCCGCCCGTTCGTGTAGCACCCGCGCCAACTTCCCCTGCCACGCTTGAGTCTGAAGGAGACTTCCCGTCGATGACCGAAGCCGTTCACGCGTACAATTCCGGCGATCAGGACATCGGCGAGCAGGTCTCGACCTACAACGCCTTCGGCAAGCTGATGAAATGGGGGTCGCTGGCGATCGCCGCGCTGCTGGTGATGCTGGTGATCTGGTTCTGCGTGCCAGCGGGCTTCTTCGCCGGCGCTTTCGCGGCGATCGCTTTGGCGGTTGTCGGTGTCTTCTTCCTGCGCGAAAAGCCGAACGCCGGGCACTAGCGGCGCACACCGCAAAGGCCCAGAGTCGCCGGCCTGCCGCCCTAAGTCCAGCTGTACGGGGCTCGCCCGCTTAAGAGGCTTCGCTCGATGCCCGTCCTCGCCGTCACCAAGGAGCGCCGCGCCGGCGAGACGCGGGTCGCGGTGACGCCGGACGCCGCGAAGAAGCTGATCGCCCTGGGCCTCGACGTCATCGTGGAGACCGGCGCCGGGCTGGCCGCGTCAATGCCGGATGCGGAGTACGAGGCGGCCGGCGCCAAGGTCGTCGCCACCCCCGCCGAGGCCCTTTCCGGCGCCGATCTGGTGCTGAAGGTGCGCGCGCCGGCCAACGAGGAGATCGAGGCGCTGAAGCCGGGCGCCATCGTCGTCGGCCTGCTCAATCCGTTCCAGGAGCGCGAGCCGGTCCAGGACATGGCCGAGAAGGGCGCGAGCGTGTTCGCCATGGAGTTCGTGCCGCGCATCACCCGCGCCCAGGTGATGGACGCGCTCTCCAGCCAGGCCAACCTCGCCGGGTATCGCGCGGTGATCGAGGCCGCGGAGGTCTACGGCCGGGCGCTGCCGATGATGATGACCGCGGCCGGCACCATCGCGGCGGCCAAGGTGTTCGTGATGGGCGCCGGCGTCGCGGGGCTGCAGGCGATCGCCACCGCACGGCGCCTCGGCGCGGTCGTCACCGCCACCGACGTCCGCCCCGCCGCCAAGGAGCAGGTCGAGAGCCTTGGCGCCAAGTTCGTCGCGGTCGAGGACGAGGAGTTCAAGGCCGCCGAGACCGCCGCCGGCTACGCCAAGCCGATGAGCGAGGCCTACCAGGCCAAGCAGGCCGCCCTGGTCGGCGAGCACATCAAGAAGCAGGACATCGTCATCACCACCGCGCTGATCCCCGGCCGCCTGGCGCCCAAGCTGGTCAGCGCCGAGCATGTCGCCTCGATGAAGCCGGGCTCGGTGCTGATCGACCTGGCGGTGGAGCAGGGCGGCAATGTCGCGGGCTCGCGCAAGGGCGAGATCGTCGAGACCGGCGGCGTAAAGATCGTCGGCATCCCCAACCTGCCGGGCCGCATCGCCGCCGACTCCTCGGCGCTCTACGCCCGCAACCTCACCGCCTTCGTCGGCCTGCTGGTCAAGGACGGCCAGGTCGTCGCCGACTTCGACGACGAGATCCTGCAGGCGGCGCTGATCGCCAAGGGCGGCCAGATCGTCCATCCGTTGCTGAAAGCGGTTTAGAGAGGCGTCATGGAAGCCGTCGACCCCACCGTCTTTCGTCTGGCGATCTTCGTGCTGGCGATCTTCGTCGGCTACTACGTGGTCTGGAGCGTGACGCCGGCGCTGCACACGCCGCTGATGAGCGTCACCAACGCGGTCTCCTCGGTGATCATCGTCGGCGCCCTGCTGGCCGCCGCCGCCCACGTCTCGCCCGGCGACCACACGGTCTGGATCTCCAAGGGCGCCGGCGCGGTCGCCGCGGGGCTCGCGAGCGTCAACATCTTCGGCGGGTTCCTGGTCACCCAGCGCATGCTGGCGATGTACCGCAAGAAGGAGCGCGGCAAGTGAACGCCAACCTCGCGGCGCTCGCCTACCTCGCCTCCGGCGTCCTCTTCATCCTGACCCTGCGCGGGCTCTCCAGCCCGGTCACCAGCCGGCGCGGCAACCAGATGGGCATGTTCGGCATGGCCATGGCCATCGTCGTCACCCTGGCGACGCTGGCGGCGCAGGGCCTGCTCGATCCGGTCACCATCGGCCTGATGCTGGGCGGCGTCATTCTCGGCGGCTCGGTCGGCGCGGTCATCGCCCGGCGGGTGCAGATGACCTCGATGCCGCAGCTGGTCGCCGCGTTCCACTCGCTGGTGGGCCTGGCCGCCTGCCTGGTCGCGACCGCCGCCATCTTCGCCCCGGCCGCCTACGGCATCGCCGAAGGGACCGGGATCAAGCTGGAGAGCCTGATCGAGCTCTCGCTCGGCGTCGCCATCGGCGCGATCACCTTCACCGGCTCGCTGATCGCCTTCGCCAAGCTGAACGGCAACATGTCCGGCGCGCCGATCCTGCTGCCCGCCCGGCACCTGCTCAACATCGTCATCGGCCTCGCCGTCGTTGGCCTGATCGTCTTCCTGGTGATGAGCGGGGGCGAGGCGAAGTGGGCGTTCTGGGCGATCTTCGGCCTGGCGCTGGTCGCCGGGATCACCCTGATCATCCCGATCGGCGGCGCCGACATGCCGGTCGTGATCTCGATGCTGAACAGCTACTCCGGCTGGGCGGCGGCGGCGCTGGGCTTCACGCTGGCCAACACCACCCTGATCATCACCGGCGCCCTGGTGGGCTCGTCGGGCGCGATCCTCAGCTACATCATGTGCAAGGGGATGAACCGCTCCTTCATCTCGGTGATCCTGGGCGGCTTCGGCGGCGAGGTGGCGGCCGGCGCCGGCGGCAAGGTCGAGACCCGGCCAGTCAAGCAGGGCTCCGCCGACGACGCCGCCTTCATCATGAAGAACGCCTCCAAGGTGATCATCGTGCCCGGCTACGGCATGGCGGTGGCCCAGGCCCAGCACGCGCTGCGCGAGATGGCCGACAAGCTGAAGGCCGAGGGCGTCGAGGTGAAGTACGCGATCCACCCGGTCGCCGGCCGCATGCCCGGCCACATGAACGTGCTGCTGGCCGAGGCCAACGTGCCCTACGACGAGGTGTTCGAGCTCGAGGACATCAACGCCGAGTTCCCCACCGCCGACGTCGCCTTCGTCATCGGCGCCAACGACGTCACCAACCCGGCCGCCAAGACCGACCCGCAGAGCCCGATCTTCGGCATGCCGATCCTGGACGTCGAGAAGGCGCGCACGGTGCTGTTCGTGAAGCGCGGCATGGGCTCGGGCTACGCCGGGGTCGAGAACGAGCTGTTCTTCCGCGACAACACCATGATGCTGTTCGGCGACGCCAAGAAGATGGTCGAGAACATCCTCAAGTCGCTCTGATGCCTGCGGGCGCTCTGGTGCTGCTGGTCCGGGTGTTGGTTCGCAGCGCGCTCGGCGTCCTCGTCATCTATCTGCTGGCGGTCGGGGCGGCGTTCACCTTCCAGCGCCAGATGCTCTACCACCCCGATCCGCGGCCGCTCGCGCCCGATCCGGCCGGGCCGCCGCTGCAGGTGGTCCGGCTCGCCACCGCCGACCGCCAGCGACTGGTGGCCTGGTACGCGCCGCCATCGCTGGGCAGATCCACGCTGCTCTACTTCGGCGGCAACGGAGACAGCCTGGCTGGCGATCAGGACCGCCTGCGCCAGATCGCGGCCGAAGGCGTCGGCGTGCTCGACGTGGCCTACCGCGGTTATTCCGGTTCCAGCGGCGCGCCGACCGAGGCCGGTCTCCATCTCGACGCCGAAGCCGCCTACGCCTGGCTCGCCGCCCGCACGCCGTCGGAGCAGATCGTCATCGCCGGTCATTCGCTGGGGACGGGCGTCGCGGTGCGGCTGGCCGCGCAGCGCCCGGCGCGGGCGCTGGTGCTGGAGTCGCCCTTCACCTCGGCGATGGCGGTCGCCGCGCGGATGCTGCCGTGGGCGCCGGTCAGCCTGCTGATGCAGGACCGCTTCCGGTCCGACCAGTGGATCGGCAAGGTCCACGTTCCCGTGCTGATCGTGCACGGCGACCACGACGGTGTGATCCCGTTCGAACAGGGCCGCGCGCTGTTTGCGCTGGCGAACCAGCCGAAAGCCTTCGTCGCCATCCTAGGCGGCGGTCACGACGACCTTCCAGAGCTCGGCCTCTACGGTCACGTCTGGCGCTTCCTTGGGCTGCCGCCCGCGCCCGACGCCCTAGGAGCGATCAAGCCCGCAGTGTGACCGGATCGACACGGGCCTGCGACTTGCCGCCGCACGCGCGCCCCATACATCCTCCATTCAGCCGTGCGGTCGCAGCTTGGCGTCGCAGCTGGAGATGGACCCGAGGCCATGAGCGCGGCCGAGCAGCAGGCAGTCCTGCGCGGAGAGGTGGCGGACGTCGGTGGGCGCAGCCTGCGCTACGTGCTGGCCGGCCCCCCCTCGTCGTCGCGGCCTCGGGTGCTGCTCGAGGCCGGCTCGTTCGGTTTCTCCGCCGACTGGGCGGCGGTGCAGGCAAGGCTGACCGCCGAGGGCCTGCGCTCGCTCGCCTATGACCGCGCTGGCCTGGGCGTCTCCGATCCCGGACCGATGCCCCGCGACAGCCAGGCGATCGCCGGCGACCTCGAGACCCTGCTCGCCGCAATCGACGAGCCTGGCCCCTACGTCGTCTGCGGCCACTCGATGGCCGGCATGCACGTGCGCCTGTTCGCCGCCCGCAACGCCGCGCGGGTGCGCGGGATCGTGCTGGTCGACGCCACCACGCCCGAGGCGATGGATCATCCCGTCGCGGCGCACGTGGTCGGCGGTTTCAACAGCCTCTCCAAGCTGGCGGCCTGGGGCGCCAGCGTCGGGCTGCAGCGGTCACTGGCCGGCGCACTCGGCGACGCCATTGGCCTGCCGGCGGTGGCCAAGGAGGAAAAGCGCCGCGCCTTCGCCGACCCGGTCCACAACCGCTGGGCCGCCGCCGAGGTCGACAGCTGGAACGCCGACGCCGCCCAGGCCCGGATGGCCGGCGAATTCGACCCAGCCTGGCCGGTCGCGGTGGTGCTGACCGGCGACGGGCGTCAGCCGCCCGCCCGGCACGCCATCCAGATCGCCCCAGCGCAGGCGTCGCGTCGTGGGTCGGTGATCCACGTCCCCGGCTCGAACCACGCCTCCCTGCTGGGCGAGCGCCACGCTGGCCACATCGTCCGCGCGATCCTCGCCGTCGAGGCCGCCGCGAAGGCGTAGGACGTATGGTCGTCACCCCGGACGGCCAGTAAGGCCGATCCGGGGCCGGGCCGTCCGGTGCTCGGACGATTTCCAGCTTGGTCGCGGCGCTTCTGGCCCCGGCTCTCGCTTCGCTCGGCCGGGGTGACGAGGAAAGGGGCAGCCTGGAACCCGCCTTGTCCGGTTTGGGGCCTGATAAGGATTGGCCCCTATAGCGGGGCCCCATGGACTCTGCGGACCCTGCGCTGAAGCTTGACGGCGTCACCAAGCGCTATGGCGCTTTCACCGCCGTTCGCGACCTTTCGTTCGAGGTGAAGCGGGGCGCGATCCTCGGCTTCCTCGGCCCCAACGGCGCCGGCAAGACCACGACGCTGCGGATGATCCTGGGCCTGGTGTCGCCGAGTGCGGGGCGGGTCGAGGTGCTGGGCGAGACCGATGGCGCGAAGCTGCGCAGCCGGATCGGCTTCCTACCCGAGGAGCGCGGGCTCTACCGGCGCATGAGCGCGGTCAGCGCGATCGCCTTCTTCGCCTCGCTGAAGGGCGTGCCGATGGGCGAGGCGAAGCGGCGCGGGCGGCGGCTGCTGCAGGAAAACGGCCTGGGCGAAGCCGCCGACCGGCCGATCCGCGCGCTCTCCAAGGGCATGGCGCAGAAGGTCCAGTTGCTCTCCGCCATCGCCCACGACCCCGAACTGGTCATCCTCGACGAGCCGTTTTCCGGCCTCGATCCGGTCAACCAGCAATCGCTGGAGGATATCATTCGCGGCCTCGCCAGGCGCGGCGCGACGGTGGTGTTCTCCACCCACGTGATGCAGCACGCCGAGCGGCTGTGCGACCAGGTGGTGCTGATCGCGAACGGAACCAAGATGTTCGACGGTCAGGTCGCCGAGGCGTGCGCCGTCGCCCCGCGCACGCTGGTGCTGGAAGGTGCGATGAGCGCCGACGCTCTCTGCGGCGCGCCCGGGGTCGCCGGCGTCATCTCCGAACTGCTGGAGGAAGGCCGCATGCGCCTCACCGCCAAGCTGGCCCCCGGCGCGCCGGTGCAGGCAGCGCTGAAGGCCGCCTTCGCCCGCGACCTCGACATCACCCGCCTGGAACTGAAGGAGCCGCACCTGCACGACGCCTTCATCGCCCTGACGGGCGGCCCGGCCGACCTCGAAGCGGTGGCGGGCGCATGATGCGGGCGCTTCGCATCGCCGCGCGCGAATACGTCGCGTTCGTCCGCACGGTCGGATTCTGGCTGTCGATCTGCCTGATGCCGCTCGGCCTGCTGGGCGTGATGTTCTTCTCCGGCATCGCCGCCCACACCGCCCCGACGCCAAAGCTGGCGATCTACGACTTCACCGGCGCTGGCTATGGCGATGCGCTGGCCAAGGCGGCGCGCTGGGGCCCCAAGCCCGCCGCCATCGTCGTGACCTCGCCCCCGGTGGCCGATCCGACCAGCGCCGCCGCACGCATCCGGCCTTACCTTGCGGGCGAGACCCTGACGCCCGCCGGCGACAGGCTGGACGCGGTGGCGCTCGTGCGCGGTTCGGCCGAGAAGCCGGCGCTCGACCTCTGGACCCGCAACATCAACGAGCCTGGCCTGCAGGCGTCGCTAAGCGATGCGCTGAGCGAGGCCTCGCGCCGAGCCCAGCTCGCCCGCGAGGGTCTTAGCAAGGCCCAGATCGAAGCGCTCGCCGCCAGCGAGCCGGCGGTGACGCAGTACTCGCCCAAGAGCGAGGCCGGCCGCGTCTCGATGGCCGACCGCCTGCCCAGCATTGCCGGCTTCGGCATGGGCGTCGTGCTCTGGAGCCTGATCCTCACCGGCGCCGGCATCCTGCTCAACAGCGTGATCGAGGAGAAGCAGAACCGCATCCTCGAGGTGCTGCTGACCAGCGCCTCCGCCCCGGCGATCATGACCGGCAAGATCCTGGGCGCCGCCGCGGTCACCGCGACCGCGCTGGTGGTCTGGGTGACGATCGCCACTACCGTGTTCGGCTCGCAGCACCCGGAGGTGATCGCCGCCGTCGCGTCCCTGCTGTTCGGCAAGGGCCTGGCGCTCTACTTCCTTATCTACTTCGTCGGCGGCTACCTGATGTACGCCGCGCTGTTCACCACCATCGGCGCCTTCTGCGAGACGCCGCGCGAAGCCCAGACCCTGCTGGGCCCGCTGATGATCCTGCTGACCATCCCGCTGGTGTTCATGGGCCAGGCGGTGACCCGGCCGGACGCGCCGCTGCTGCAGGCGCTGTCCTGGGTCCCGCCGTTCACCCCGTTCCTGATGGCCGCCCGCGCCGCCAGCGGCCCGCCGCTGTGGCAGGTGATCGGCACCGCCGCGCTGATGTTCGGCACCACGGCGCTGGAGCTCTGGGTCGCCGGCCGCGCGTTCCGGACCGGGGCGCTCTCCAGCGGCCGGTTCGATTTCAAGCTGCTGCTGGCGGGGGTCAGCGGGCGCGGCGAGCGGGTCTAGCTCATACGCCCTTCTCCTCTTGCGGGAGAAGGTGTCGGCGTAGCCGACGGATGAGGGGTCGCACCCGCCTCTCCGCGAGACCCCTCATCCGACCCCTTCGGGGCCACCTTCTCCCGCAAGGGGAGAAGGGAGGCATATTTAGCTTGCATGCTATTTAGCAATTTAGCTAAATATGGCTATGGACGTTTTCGAGGCCCTTGCAGATCCGACCCGGCGCGAGATCGTCAGCCTGCTGGCGGCGGGCGAGCGCTACGCCGGCGACATCGCCGGGCGGTTCGACATCGCCGGGCCCTCGGTGTCGCGGCACCTGAAGGTGCTGCGCGAGAGCGGCTTGATCGCCTACCGCCAGCACGCCCAGGCCAGGATCTACCGCCTGGAGCAGCAGAAGCTCAGCGAGGCGCGGGCGTGGATGGACGAACAGCTGGCGCGTCTGCACGCCCGCTTCGACCGCCTGGGCGAGCACCTCGATCGGATGAAGGCGCGGGAGGAAGGCGATGGCTGAGGCCGAGCTGGCGCGGTTCATCGACCACTGGACGATCGAGTTCGTGCGCATCTATCCGCACCCGATCGAACGCGTCTGGCGGGCGGTCACCGATCCGGCGGAGGTGGCGATCTGGTTCATCCCACCGACCGTCTGGGAGCCGAGGACCGGCGGCCGCTACCGCTTCCACGACGACGGGTTCGCTGGCGTCGTCCAGGCGGTCGAGCCGATGCGGCTGATCCGGTTCGGCCCGAAGCCGGACGGCGGTCCATGGCCCGGCGCCGAGTCCTTCTTCCAGTTCGAGCTCGAGCCGGTCCCGGGCGGGACGCGCCTGCGCTACCTCCAGCATGCCGACCCCAGCGCCACCGATCCTGACGAGCGTCGGGAAGGGCTCGCATCGCCCGGCCGCCCCGGCTCGCTGGCCGGCTGGCACCACGCGTTCGAGGAGCTCGGCGAGCTGCTGGACGGCGCGCCGATTGGCGCGCGGCTGCCGCCGACCCGGCTGACCGACATCGTCCGCGACTGGGCGTCAATGGGGATGTCCGCCGAGTTCACCGCCGAGCAGAAGGCCCGCATCCTCGAGGGCTTGCGGGCGCGGGAGTTCCACTTCGAACTCACGGACATCTACACCGGGCACGTGCGGGCCACGCGGCCGCCAGCCCACCCAGCCTGAGAGCCCTGACATGTCCCAAACCGCCCTTGCGCGCTTCATCGACCGCTTCACGGTGGAGTACTTGCGCGACTTTCCGCACCCGATCGAGCGCGTGTGGCGGGCGTTGACCGATGCGGACGAGCTGGGCGCCTGGTGCATGCCGGCGACGATCGACCTGCGCGTCGGCGGCGCCTACGCGTTCCAGGGCGAAGAGTGGGGCCACATCCTGGCGCTCGACCCGCCGAGGCTGATCAAGCTCGGCAAGAAGGGCGTCGGCGTCCCATCGGCGACCGACGACAACTGGATGCAGTACGAACTGGAAGCGATCCCCGAGGGCACGCGGATGCGGTTCGTCGAGCACTGGCAGGAAGGGCCCGACTACCGCGCCTGGGCCTTCGACAAGTTCGGGAAGGACGCGGAGCGGGAGGACGACCGGCCGGGCGGCCCCTTCAGCCCGTTCCACCCGGGCACGCTGGGTGGTTGGCACGGGATGTTCGACGGCCTCGCCGACTTCCTCGATGGCGTGCCGGTGGACTCCCGACTGCCGCCGAGCCGGTTGAGCGCGGTCGCAAAGGCTTGGGCTGGAAACCGGGTCCGGCAGGGCGATTTCACCGCCGACGTGGCCGAGCGCTACGTCCGCCAGCTGCGCGCCAACGAGGAATACCTCGATCTCATCGATATCTACCGCGCGCACATCAAGACGGCGTTGCCGCCGGCGTGAGCTGGCAAAGGGCGGTTCCTAACCGCCTAGCTGAGAAGGGGCCGAGAATGAACCTGGGATGGCTCGAGGTAAGCTTCGACGTGAAGGACGTGCAGGCGACGCGCGCGTTCTACGAGAAGCTGGGGTTCCGGCTGGTCGGCACGGCCGACGAGGGCATGAGCGCCACGTTGCAGGGCGGCAACTGCCGGCTCGCGCTTTACCAGGGCGTCCTCGGTCCCGCCGAGAGCCAGCTGATCTTCTGGCAGGGCGATGTCGGGGCCTGCGCCGCGGCTTTGGCCCAGGCGGGGATTGAACCGGTGCAGGCGTTGCGGACGCGGGACAATGGCGACGCCTCACTGATGTTCCGCGACCCCGACGGGCAGCTGATCTACGTCATCCGCGAGGCCGGCGTGACGCGGGACGAGCCAACCGAATCCGGGCCCGACCTGGACCGTGGCGTCTTCCAGGTCAGCCTGCCAGTGAAGGACCTCGCCAGGACGGTGGCTTTCTACGAGCGGCTCGGCTTTCGCGACGCCGACCGCAAGCCCGAGGATCGGGTCCTGGGCATGTCGAACGGCCAGGATCGCATCTGCCTCTACCAGGGCTACCTGGATCCGGAGGAGCTGCAGCTGATCTTCTGGCAGGGCGACATCGATGCGGTGGCTGAGACTGCCAGACGCGAGGGCCTGGACTTCCTCCGCGAGCCCGGCCGGGACGCCATGGGCGCGGGGTTCATGCTCAAGGACCCGGACGGCCGGCCGCTGTTCTTCATCACCATGGGGAAGTACGAGAAGGCGGATTTCGCGGTTTGAGGCCCGTTGTTGCGCCCCCTCCGTCAGCCCGCTCCGCGGTCTGCCACCTCCCCCGTTTCGCTGCGCTGCACGGTGGAGGAGCGATGTCGGCTAGCCTGCTCCTCCACCGCATAGCGGCGCGGCGCGGGGGAGGTGGCGCGGCGCGCGCAGCGCGACGTGACGGAGGGGGCGCAAGGCGGCCCGCTCAATACTTGACGGGCGTCGCCCCGACCCTGATCCTCGCGGCCATCCAGACTCAACCGGAGAGCCCGCCATGGCCCAGGTCGCCAAGCTTGAACGCACGCGCGGCGGCGGCGAGGCGGAGTTGCTGGAGATGATCCGCGCGCGGTCGATGCGGCTTGGCAAGTTCACCCTGGCGTCGGGCCGCGAGAGCGATCTCTACCTCAACCTCAAGCCGACCATGATGGACCCGCGCGGCGCCCGGCTCTGCGCCGAGGCGTTCCTGGCTCGGGTTCCGCCGGGGACGGACTACGTCGGCGGGCTGGAGATGGGCGCGGTGCCGGTGATCGCGGCGCTGGCGGCGGTCAGCGACGTCGAAGGGCGGCCGGTGAAGACTTTTTTCGTGCGCAAATCGGCCAAGGACCACGGCACCAAGGAGGTGGTCGAAGGGCTGGCGACCGGTGAGAGCCTGGCCGGCAAGCGGCTCTTGATGGTCGATGACGTCGCCACGACGGGCGGCTCGGTGATCAAGGCGATCGAGGCGGCGCGGGCGGCTGGCGGGATCGTCGAGGACGCGCTGGTGATCGTCGACCGCCAGGAGGGCGGAACCGAGAACCTGGCCGCGATCGGCGTCAGGCTGGCGGCGGTGTTCGTCGGAGACGATTTCCGATAGCCCCGCGCGTTCCGCTGGCCGAAGGGGCCGCCGCCCGGCCGGCCGATCCCCGGCCGCTGTTCCGCACCGTGTTCCTGGTCTGGCTCGGCTGGGCGGTGCTGATGCTGGGCTTCCAGGATTTCGTCCAGGCCCGCTTTCAGCTGCAGCGTCCCGACACCGTGAAGGATTGGACCGCGTCGTGGACCAACGCCGACGCCGGCAAGCGGCATCCCTATCTGCAGAGTCCGGTGCTGAAGGGCCACGCGGCCTGGGACTCCGAGTTCTACATCTCGATCGCCCTGCACGGCTACGAGGACCCGGCGATGCGGGCCGCCAGCCCCGCCTCGACGCCCGACGCCGAGGTCGCTGGCCCGAAGAAGGGGCATCCGGCCTGGGTCTCGCTGAACCACGCGTTCTTTCCCGGCTACCCGTTCGCGATGGGGCTGATCGCCCGGCCGCTGGCGGCGATCGGGATCGATCCGGTCGGCGCGGCGACCTTCGCCGGCGTGGTGGTCTCGCTGGTGAGCGCGCTGTTCGCCATGTTCGCGATCGCCGACCTGGCCCAGGGCGCGCGAGCGGCCGAGGCGGGCGACGGCCTGCGCGCGGCCTTCTACCTCGCGGTCTGGCCGGCCGCGGCGTTCATGGCCCAGGTCTATAGCGAGGCGCTGTTCCTGGCGCTCTCGTTCGGGGCGCTGGCGGTGATGCGGCGCGGGGCCTGGGGCTGGGCGGCGGCGCTGGCGGCGGCCGCGGTATTCACCCGGGCGACCGGCGTGCTGCTGATCGTTCCGTTCGGGATCACCTGGTTCATGCTGCGCGAGGGCCGCACCATCGGTCGAGGCGTGCTCGCCGCTGCGCCGCTGCTCGCCTACTTCGCCTGGCGGCTGGTGTTCGGGCGGGACTTCGACTTCGTCGAGACGCGCTACTTCGGCCGCTGGCCGTTCGCGATCGGCGCGTCGCTGGACGCCTGGCGGGAGTTCGTGGACACCCTGATCGGCGGCGATCCGCAGGCCCGCGCCTACGACCTGGTCGAGCTGTTCGGGATCGTCGCCAGCCTGGTCACCTCGGCGCTGCTCTGGCGGCGGGACAAGGCGCTCACCCTCTACGGACTGGCGACCTTCGCCGTGGTGGCGACCTCTGGCGCGGCGCTGGGGATGCACCGCTACGCGCTGGCGATGCCGTCGCTGTTCCTGGCGCCGGCGCAGCTGGGCCGCGGTGCGGTGTTCGACCGCGTCTGGACGCTCGCCTGCTGCCTGGGCCTGGCGGTCCTGACGCTGCTGTTCAGCTTCGGGTTCTGGGCGGGGTAGGGCGGTCTCCAGGGAACCTGCCCAAACCCCCTAACTCGGTCATCGCCGGGCGTCGTCCCGGCGACCTAAGCACGCTGAATTGGGAGGCCGCGCTCGGCGCGGCCACAGCCCCGGCGGTGTCCATGGGTAGCCGGGACTTGCGCCCGGCTATGACCGAAGGAGATAGAATTCCTTGGGTCTGTGCGTGCCCGCCTGAGCGAGCGCGATCCTAAGTCCGCGGCGGCGGCTTCTTCGGGGCGGCGATCAGGCCTTCGCGCTGGGCGCGCTTGCGGGCCAGCTTGCGGGCGCGGCGCACGGCCTCGGCCTTCTGGCGGGCGCGCTTCTCGGACGGCTTTTCGTAGTGCACGTGCCGCTTCATCTCGCGGAACGAGCCTTCGCGTTGCATCTTCTTCTTCAGCGCTTTCAGCGCCTGGTCGACGTTGTTGTCGCGAACGAAAATCTGGACGATGACACGTCCTCCCTGGAGCCGGCGCCCTGTGACGAGGGCGGCGCTGATACCAGAACACCCTTACCTTGTCCACAACGGGGCAAGACACAGGCGGGCTCCTCGGCGCTAGATGGGGCCGATGAGCTATCCGGCCAACACCGAGAGCGCCGACCAGACCGTGGGCGAGGGCGACTGGGCCGCCGACGCCGAGGCGCGGGTGCTGGCCGAAGCGCTGAAGCTGGCGCCGGAGCAAGGCTGGACCTGGGCCATGACCAAGGCGGCGGGCGCCGCGGCCGGCTTCTCGCTCGGCGAGACCGAGCTGCTGCTCCCCGGCGGTCCGCGCGACCTCGCCGCGCTGTTCTCGCGGGCCTGCGACGCATCGGCGATGGCGGCGCTCTCCGAGGTCGACCCGAAGTCGCTGAAGGTCCGCGAGCGCATCCGGCGTGGGGCGATGGCGCGGATCGAGGCGGCGGTGACGACCGAGGCCGCGGCCCGGCGCTGGACCGGGTTCCTGGCCCTGCCCGGCAACGCGGGGCTGGGCCTGCGGCTGGTGTGGAAAAGCGCGGACGCGATCTGGGTCTGGGCCGGCGATACGGCCACCGACGAGAACCACTACTCCAAGCGCGCGCTGCTGGCCGGCATCCTGATGGCGACCCTGCTGGTGCGGCTCAGCCAGGGCGAGGCCGCCGCGGCAGCGACTCTCGATCGCCGGATCGAGGCGGTGATGGCGTTCGAGCGCTTCAAAGGTCGGCTCGGCAAGCTGAAGCTCGGCGCATGGACTGCCGGGGCCGCCGGGCGGCTGAGGTACGGCCTGCGGCCCTGATCGGCCCTTCGCAACACCCCTGGTGGCGCCAGGCGCTAGACTCCTCACGCTTTCGATGCGTTGATGCGCCGGGGAACAAAGGGGGGAGTTGGATGCGATTCTCGAAATCGGTGATCGCGGCGTCGGTCCTGTTGCTGGGCGGATGCTCAACCGTGATGGAAGCCAACCGGCCGGCGCCGGTAAATCTGAACAAATACTCGGTCGGCGAAAAGCGCATGGATGTCATCGCCACCCTGGGCGCGCCGAAAGGCACGGTGAAGGACGGCGACAATTCCTGCGACGTGTATGCGCTTTACACCAAGGGCAAGAGCAAGGGGCAGAAGGCGGCGGTCATCCTGGGCGAAGGCGCGGCCGATCTGTTCACGGCGGGGCTGTTCGAGATCGTCGCCACGCCAGCCGAGGCGGTGACCAAGAGCAAGCCGGATACCGTGCTGGTCTGCTACGCGCCCGACAGTTCGCTGATTTCGATCAAGGACGAGGGCAAGGCGGTGGCCGGACAGGCGCCTGCGGCGCTGTCCTCCGGCGACACGCCGCCGGCCAAGACGCCGTAGGTCGCCAGGGTCCCGCCGCTGCGGCCACAGCCGGCGACCTGGGTCGCTTGACAGAATCGCAGGCGCCCCCAAGTTCGGTACGAACGCGCGGCCAGGCGTGGTTGGCGCCCGCAGCTGGGGCGGGTGGGGCGGTGAGCCATGTCGAACTCAGCATCTTCGCAGCCGACGGACGTTTCGGTCTCGGGGCCCCGCGCCGCCTCGAAGGACCGGACGCGCCGGAAGGTGATGGCGACCGCGAAGCACCTCTTCGCCACGTTCGGCTACGAGCGGACCACCATTCGCGAGATCGCCGCCGAGGCCGGGCTGTCGACGGGCGCGGTGTTCGTCAGCTTCTCCGGCAAATCCGACCTCTTCCTCGCGCTGGTCAAGGAAGACCGGGTCGCGGCCTATGACATTGTCGGCGAGACGCTGCGCGAGCGCCTCGAGGACCCGGTCTGGGAAGTCGAGGATGTGTTGCGGGATATGTTCGAGCGCGCCTACCGCAGCCGCGCCGAGAACGTGCCCTTCGTCCAGGTCGCCATGAGCGCCGCCCTGTCGACGGAGCTGGGACCCGACATGCGCAAGCTGCTGGCCGAGTGGCCGATCAGCGACCATATTTCGCGGGCGCTGGAGGCGGCGGTCGAGCGCCATCAGCTCCTGCCGGACGCCAACATCGCGCTGCTCAGCCAGATGCTGTGGGACAGCGCGCTGGGCATGATCCCCCACGCGGTGTTCGACGGCTGGTCGGCGGACCGGCTCGGCGAGCGGCTGAAGGACAAGGTTCGCGCGATCCTGGCCGGCTCTCGCCCGCGCGCCGCAGGTCCCTCTTAGACGTTTCAGCGCAGCGGCGTCAGCCGGTTGACGTGGCCCATCTTGCGGCCGGGGCGGGGCTCGGCCTTGCCGTAAAGCCACAGCCGCGTCTCCGGCTCGGCCGCGAGCTTCGCCCAGTCGTTGGCCTCCTCGCCGATCAGGTTGGTCATCTCGACCCGCGCGATGGCGTGGGTGGGGCCGAGCGGCCAGCCGGCGATGGCGCGGATGTGCTGCTCGAACTGGTCGACCTCGCAGCCGTCCAGCGTCCAGTGGCCGGTGTTGTGGACCCGGGGCGCGAACTCGTTGACCAGCAGTTTTCCGTCGTCGCGCTCGAACAGCTCGATGCCGATCACGCCGACATAGTCCAGCGCGGCGAGCAGGGTGGCGGCGATCCGCTCGGCCTGGGCGGCGGTCTTGGCCGACACTTTCGCCGGCGCAACGGTGCGGCGCAGGATGCCGCCCTCGTGGTGGTTCTCGGCCAAGGGATAGAGCGCGATCTCGCCGTCGCGGCCGCGGGCGGCGATCACCGACAGCTCGCGGCGGAAGTCCGCCGGGGCCTCGACGATGGCCGGGCCGCCGCCGATGCCGGCCAGCGCGCCCTCGGCCTCGCGCGGCGACTCGATCCAGGCCTGGCCCTTGCCGTCATAGCCGCCGCGCCTGGACTTCAGCAGCAGCGGGTGGCCGAGCCGCGCCAGCGCCGCAGCGATGTCGGCCGGCTCGTTCACCTCGGCGAAGGCGACGGTGGGCGCGCCCGCCTGGTTGAGGAAAGTCTTCTCGGTCAGCCGGTCCTGCGCCACCGCCAGCGCCAGCGCGCCCGGCGCGACCTCCGCGCCGGCGGCTTCCAGGATGGCCGACCGCCGCGGCCGGCACGTTCTCGAACTCGAAGGTGATCACGTCGGCGAGGCTGGCGAGCTTCAGCAGCTCGTAGGGATCGTCGTAGGCGCCGATGAGGGCCCTCGCGACGAGGCGCATCGCGGGGGCGTCGGGGTCGGGATCGAGCACCGCGGTGTCGAACCCGAGGCGGGCCGCGGCCAGCGTCAGCATCCGGCCCAGCTGGCCGCCGCCGAGAATGCCGATCACGGCGCCCGGCGCGAGCGGAAAGCCGCTCAATCCCCCGCCTCTGGGTCTTCGACCTCTTGCGGCACCGCATCGGTCTGGGCGGCGATGTAGGCCGCAAGGCGCGCCGCGAGGCTCGGATCCGACAGCGCCAGGATTCGCGCGGCCATCAGCCCGGCGTTGCGGGCGCCGGCTTCGCCGACCGCCATCGTGCCGACCGGCACGCCGCCCGGCATCTGCACGATCGAGAGCAGGGAATCGAGCCCGTCGAGCGTCTTGGAGCGCACCGGCACCCCCAGCACCGGCAGGCGGGTCAGCGAGGCGGTCATGCCCGGCAGGTGCGCCGCGCCGCCGGCGCCGGCGATGATCACCTTGATCCCGGCCGCCTCGGCGCCCTTGGCGAAGGCGTAGAGCCGCTCCGGCGTGCGGTGCGCGGAAATGACGCGAGATCGCCAGGCGACCCCCAGCTCGGTCAGCGCCTCGCCCGCGGCTCGCATCGTCGGCCAGTCGGAACGACTGCCCATGATCAGCGCAACCGGCGCTTCTTTGTCCATGCCCGCCCTTCCGGAAAGGCGCGGAGTATAGGCGCCCACTTTGCGCGGGCAACCAAGCCCGCCTAGGATTTTCGCGCGAACTACTGGGGCGATTCGACCAGATGAAGATTTCCGGCGCCCGGGCCGAACCCTTCGCCAGCATGCGGCGGCGCAACCTCGCGGAGGCCGGCGCGAAAGTCGTCGTCGCCCAGGCCGCGGACCAGGTCGAGTTCCTCGGCGTCTCCGAGGCCGAACTGACGCCGGCGGTGCGCGCGGCGATCGCCACCCTGGTGATCGAGCTGAACGACCTGCGCGCGGAGATCCAGCGGCTGAAGGCGCGCCTGCAGGACGCCGAGACCGCCGCCGACGGCGACCCGCTGACCACCGCCAAGAACCGCCGCGCCTTCATCCGCGAGCTGAAGCGCATCGCCGCCTTCGCCCAGCGCTACGATGCGCCGGCGAGCCTGGTCTACATCGACCTCGACGACCTGAAAGGGATCAACGACCGCTTCGGCCACGCCGCGGGCGATGCGGTGCTGCAGGCGGTGGCCGACCGGCTCTCCAGCCACGTCCGCGAGTCCGACGTGGTCGGTCGCATGGGCGGCGACGAGTTCGCCGTGCTGCTGGCGCAGGCCGACCTGACCGTCGCAACCGCCAAGGCCGCGATGCTGGCGCGCCTGATCGAGGCCGAACCGGCGCCCGTCGGCGACTGGCTGATCCCGATCCGGGTCAGCTGGGGCGTGCGCCAGATCGACCCGGCGCTCGACGCCGAGGCCCTGGTCGCCGATGCCGATGGGGCGATGTTCGCGATGAAGCGGGCGCGGGGCTAGCGCCGACGGTTCCTGGCGGCGCGCCTAGCGGGGCGGTTTCGGCGCCAGCAGGGCCCGCCGCTCGTCCGGGCCGAGCACCCGCCAGCGGCCCTCCGGCAGGTCGCCCAGGCGCAACGGGCCGATGCGCAGCCGGTAGAGGTCGGTCACCGCGAGGTCGACCAGGTCGCACATCCGCCGGATCTGGCGATTGCGGCCTTCCATCAAGACGAAGCGCAGGCGCTGCTCGCCGGCCAGGGTCACCTTCGCCGGCCTCAGCTGGCGGCCGTCCAGCGTCAGGCCGTGACGCAGCTTGCCGAGCTTCTGCTCGGTGATCGGGCCCGCCACGCGGACCAGGTATTCCTTGTCCAGCCGCGAGTCGGGCCCGATCAGCGCCTTGGCCAGCACGCCGTCGTCGGAGAGCACCAGCAGGCCATGGGAGTCCTGGTCGAGCCGGCCCAGCGGCGCCAGGCGCGTGTTGCGGTCCGGGATGGTCGGACTTTCGCCATGCAGCGCCTGGCGGGTCAGCAGGCGGACGGCGGGGACCTGGTCGCCCTCCGGTTGGCTCGACACCACGCCCACCGGCTTGTTCAGCACCACGGTCAGGCTGGCCTGCAGTTCGCCCTCGGCCGCGTCGTTCAGCACCAGGGTCTGGCCGGGTTCGATCTTGCGGCCCACGTCGCCCACCCGTGCGCCGTCGATGAACACCAGCCCGCGGCCGATCAGGTCCTCCGCCTCGCGCCGCGAACAGACGCCGCTCTGCGCCAGCCAGCGGTTCACCCGCTGCGGCTCGGCCTCGTCATAGCGGCGGGTCCATGCCATCGCGGCTTGTAGGCGCCGGGCCGCGGCCGCCGCAAGCGCGGGTCAATGCTCCTCCCCTCGCTTCAGGCGAGGGGAGGTGTCGCTTGGCGAGCCGCGGCAAGGCGAGCCGCGACGGAGGGGAGACGCGCATCGGCAGCGGTGACAGTCCTGCGCCGGCGTTCCCCCCATCGTCGCACATCGGCCCTGACGGGCCTCGTCTGCGACACTTCCCCCCGCCCGCCGGTGGGCAGAGCAATGACGCCGCAGTCGCGGGATAGCGTAGAGAGCGCGGCGAGGGAGAGGCGCTTGGACCGTATCGACGTGGTGGTGATCGGCGCCGGCGCCGCAGGGATGATGTGCGCCATCGAGGCGGCCAAGCGCGGCCGGCGGGTGCTGGTGCTGGATCACGCCAAGGCGGCCGGGGAGAAGATCCGCATCAGCGGCGGCGGCCGCTGCAACTTCACCAATCTGGCGACGGCGCCGGACCGTTTCATCTCGGCCAACCCGCGCTTCTGCATCTCCGCCCTCAGCCGCTACACGCCGGCGGACATCATCGCCCTCCTCGAGCGTCACGGCGTCGCCTGGCACGAGAAGACCCTGGGCCAGCTGTTCTGCGACGGCTCCGCGATCCAGGTCGTGGACCTGCTGAAGACCGAGATGGCCGCGGCCGGCGCGACCCTGCGGCTGGCGACGCCGGTGCTCGGGGTGGCGAAGTCCGCGGACGGCTTTCGCGTTTCGCTGCCGGGCGGCGACGTAGCCTGCGAGTCCCTGGTGATCGCCACCGGCGGCAAGTCGATCCCCAAGATGGGCGCCACCGGCTTCGGCTATCAGCTCGCCGAGCAGTTCGGCGTCGGCGTGGTGGAGACCCGTCCCGGCCTCGTCCCCCTGACCTTCGAGCCGGCGCTGCTGGAGCGCCTGAAACCACTCGCCGGCGTGTCGCTGGACGTCCGCGTCAGCTGCGGCAAGACCGCCTTCGAGGAGGCGATGCTGTTCACCCATCGCGGCCTCAGCGGCCCGGCGATCCTGCAGATCTCGTCCTACTGGCGGCCTGGCGAGGCGATCGAGGTGGACATGGCGCCCGGCGTCGACGTGTACGCCGTCCTCAAAGACGCTCGCGCCGAGCAGGGACGTTCATCGCCGGTCGCGGTGCTGGCCCAGTGGCTGCCCCGCCGCCTCGCCCAGCTGATCGCCGAGACGAACGGCGCGGGCGGCAATCTGGCCGGCCTATCCGACAACGTGCTGAAGCAACTGGCCGCCGCTGTGAACGCCTGGCGCGTCAAGCCGGCGGGGTCCGAGGGCTATCGCACCGCCGAGGTCACGGTCGGCGGCGTCGACACCCGCGCCCTCGACTCCCGCACCATGGCCGTGAAGGCCGTCCCGGGCCTCTATTTCATCGGCGAGGCGGTGGACGTCACCGGCTGGCTCGGCGGCTATAACTTCCAGTGGGCCTGGGCCAGCGGCTGGTGCGCGGGCCAGGCGGCATGAGCGGCGCGCATTGGATGTCCTGCGCGCGGAGGTTAGCTCGAGCAAGGACCCGCAGCGGAGGGGATGGAGCATGGTCGGTCGGTACAGAGCCGCCAGGTGGCTAGCCCTCGCTGCAGCGATCGGACTCGTCCCGGCGGCGGTCCACGCGGCGCCTGTCGGACGCGTAACGGGGGTCGGCGGCATCTTCTTCAAGAGCAAGGACCCGAAGGCGCTGGCCCGTTGGTATCGCGACGTGCTTGGCATTCCGGTCCAGTCATGGGGCGGGGCCATGCTGGGTTACGATACGCCCGGCCACCCGCCGGTCGTCGTCTGGAACGCCTTTCCCAGCACCACCGACTACATGGCCCCGTCGACGCGCGAGTTCATGATCGACTTCGCCGTCGACGACCTCGATGCCTATCTCGCTCGGCTGAAGGCGAAGGGCGTCGTCGTCCTCAAGCGCGACGACTCTGACCCGACCGGTAAGTTCGCCTGGATACTTGATCCCGACGGCACCAAGATCGAATTCTGGCAACCCAAGACCAAGTAGTGGAGCTGACCTTGTATTCGATGGACTCGGTTCTCGGCGCCTTCGAGCGTCGCAAGGCTCAGCTCGAGGAGAGCGCCAACCCGCTGGCGAAGGGCGTCGCCTGGATCGAGGGCAAGCTCTACCCGCTCGCCGAGGCGCGGATTCCGATCCTGGATCAGGGTTTCCTGCACTCGGACCTGACCTACGACGTGCCGGCGGTGTGGGACGGCCGGTTCTTCCGCCTGGACGACCATCTGGATCGCCTCGCCGCCAGTTGCGAGAAGATGCGGCTGAAGAGCCCGATCGACCGGGAGACGATCCGCGATACGCTGGTCGACATGGTCGCCAGGACCGGGATCCGCGACGCCTTCGTCGAGCTGATCGTGACGCGCGGGCTGAAGTTCGTGCGCGAGTACAAGACGGCGCAGAACAATCTCTACCTGCTCGTCATGCCCTACGTCTGGGCGATGCCGCCTCAGGTGCAGCGGACCGGCGGGAGCGCCGTGGTCACCCGCACGGTGCGGCGGACGCCGCCCGGCGCCATGGACCCGACCGTCAAGAACCTGCAGTGGGGCGACTTCACCCGCGGCTGGCTGGAAGCGCTGGATCGCGGCGCCACCTATTCCTTCCTGCCCGACGGCGACGGCAACGTCACCGAGGGCGGCGGCTACAACATCTTCGCGGTCAAGGACCGGGTCCTCCACACGCCGGTTCGCGGCGTGCTCGAAGGCGTGACGCGCAAGACCGTGCTGGAACTGGCGGCGGCCAAGGGCATGAAGACCGTCGTGGACTATGTCCCGGTCGACCTGCTGTACCATGCCGACGAAGTCTTCATGTGCACCACCGCGGGCGGGATCATGCCGATCACCCAGCTGGACGGCCAGCCGGTGGGCGGCGGCCAGGTGGGACCCGTCACCCGCGACATCTGGGAAGCCTACTGGGCGGCCCACTACGATCCGAAATACAGCTTCGCCATCGACTACGCGCTGGCCGCGGCGCCAGCCTGAGCGAAGCCCGACGGCGTTCGGGGCCCTACTTCCAGGCGTAGTTGAAGCTCAGGCTCACGCGCGGCGTCTTGGTGCGGCCTGGCAGCACCTCGTGGCGCAGCCAGCTTTCCCACATGTAGAGCGTGCCCGGCGCCGGGGTCAGGGTGACGAAGGTCTGCGCGGACGGCGGCGCGCCCGCCAGGCGCGGCGGGGCGGCCATCATCAGCGGCAGGCGCGGGTCCTCCAGGCGCAGCGCGCCGGCGCCCGGCGGTGTGGCGACGTAGACCGTGCCGGAGAGGACGCTGTGCGGATGGATGTGGCCGGAGTGAGCGCCGCCGGACTTCAGGACGTTCACCCACAGGCTGTCGAGCTTCAGCCGGCCGCGCGGGCCAAGGTCGAAGGCCAGGTCTGCGGCGAACCGCGCCGCATGCCGGTCCAGCCGCCGCTTCAGCTCGCCGAACACGCTGGCGCGCCGAGGCAGGTCGTCGAGCGAGGCGTAGGAGGTGTAGCCGCGGTAGCCGTGCTCCCGGCACCAGGCCTGCCCGGCCTTGTCCTCGACCGCCAGCATGGCGCAGGCCTGCGCCAGCTCGGCGTTGAACGCCGCGAAGTCCGGCGCCTCGGCGAGCGAGGCCTCGAGGACCTGGGTGGCGAAGAGGGTGCGGATGGCGGCGGATCCTCGGTCGTCCAGTCAGGCCGTTCCTTGGCCGCTGAGCGAGCGTCCGGCAAGCGGATGCTGCCAACTTCCGCGATGGAAACCGGCAGGCGAAACGTGGAAAGGAAGGCCGCGCCCCCTGCTGACCGCGAGCCCCGAATGGCCCTCACCACCGAAGAACGCAAACGGCTTCGCGAGCGCTGCTCGACGGTGCTTTACGGCTTTCGCACGCCGACGCCGGCGGAGGAGTTCCGCCGGCTGGCCGAGTGGTGCCAGGCCAACGACGTGGCCCACGACGACTACGGCGAGGGACGGCTGATCGAGGAATTCGAGCGCCGGATCGCCGAGCTGACCGGCAAGCCGGCCGCCGCCTTCATGCCCAGCGGGGTGATGGCCCAGCTGGTCGCCATCCGGATCTGGACCGAGCGCGCCGGCCTGCCGCGTTTCGGCCTGCATCCGACGTCGCACCTGATCCTGCACGAGCGCGAGAACTATCAGGCCGTCTTCCAGCTTCACGGCGCCGTGGTGGGCGATCGCCGGCGGCCGCTGGCGGCGAGCGACCTGGAGGCTGAACGACAGCCGCTGGCCTGCCTGCTGGTCGAGCTGCCGATCCGCGAGGCTGGCGGCCAGCTGCTGGACTGGGACCAGCTGGAGGCGCTGAAGGCTTTGGCGCGGCAGCGCGGAATCCCGCTGCACATGGATGGCGCGCGACTGTGGGAATGCCGGCCCTTCTATGGCCGCCCCTATGCCGAGATCGCCGAGGGTTTCGCGTCGGTCTATGTGTCCGTCTACAAGGGTCTCGGCGGCATCGCCGGGGCGGTGCTGGCCGGCGACGAGGACTTCATCGCCGAGGCGCGGTTCTGGCGGCGGCGGCTGGGCGGGACCCTGGTCCACCAGAGCCCGATGATCGCCTCAGCGGCGATGCGCCTGCAGACGCGCCTGGCGGCGATGGACGCGTGCTATGCGCGGGCGCTGTCGCTGGCCGAGGCGCTCGCGGACGAGCCGGGCCTGCGGGTCAATCCGGCCAGGCCGCACACCAACATGATGCACCTCTCCCTCGCCGCGCCGGCCGAGGCGGTGATGGAGCGACGCGACGAGATCGCCGCCCGCGACGGCGTCTGGCTGGTCGGCGCCCCCCGGCCCGCGGAGATTCCAGGCTGGTGCGTGACCGAGATCTCCGTCGGCGACACGCTGATCGACCTCGCCAACGCGCAGGTCGTGCCGTGGCTGCGGGAGCTGGCGGGCTAGCGGGGTCGCCACCGGAACCTGGCGCTCAGGGGCGCACCTGCTTGCGCCGACTTTCATGGGGCGTAAGCTTTCACCAAAGGCTCGCGGTAGAGGACGGCGCATGCTGACCCAGGCGCAGAACGAGATGCTGACCCAGACCGGACCCGGGACGGCGATGGGCGCTTTGTTCCGGCGGTTCTGGGTTCCGGTGCTGCTATCGCGCGAGCTGCCCGAGCCCGACGGACCGCCGCTGCGGGTGACCGTCATGGGCGAGGACCTGATCGCCTTTCGCGACAGCGCCGGAGATGTGGGCCTGGTGGAGCCGCGCTGCCCGCACCGCGGCGCCAACCTGTACTTCGGGCGCAACGAGGCAGGCGGCATCCGCTGCGCCTATCACGGCTGGAAGTTCGACGTGGGCGGCCGGTGCCTGGAGATCCCGACGATGGACCGGCACGCGCCAACCTACGAGCACCTGCGCTCGCGGGCCGGGATCGTCGCCTATCCGACACGGGAGTGGGGCGAGTGCGTCTGGGCCTATCTCGGTCCGGCCGAAGCCATGCCGCCGCTGCCGGAGCTGGAGTTCGCGCTGGTGGACCCGGCGCACCGCTACGTTTCCAAGAAGCTGCAGGAGTGCAACTGGGCGCAGTCGGCCGAGGGCGCCGTCGACACCGCGCACTTCTCGTTCCTGCACGCCCCCGTCGGCGAGGCGGCGATGGGCGCGCTGTCGCCCGCCTACGCCGAACAGGTCCGCTGGATGCAGGCCGACGGGGCGCCGCGCTACACCGTGGTCGACCACGAAGCCGGCCTGATCCTGGCCGGCGCGCGCCGCGCGGCGGATGGCGAGACCTATTGGCGGATCGCGCAGTACCTGATGCCGAACCATAGCCTGGCGCCCGGCGGCGCGGCCGGACAGACCTATCACGGCCAGACCTGGGTCCCGATCGACGACACCAGCTGCTGGATCTTCACTTACAGCTGGAACCCCGATCGTCCCCTGAGCGACGCCGAACGGTCGGCCTACGCCAGCGGCGGCGCGGTCCATGCGGAAGTCGATGACGCCTATGCGCCGATCCGGCGGCGGGCCAACGACTACCTGATCGACCGTGCGCTGCAGAAAGACGCCAGCTTCACCGGCATCAAGGGCATTTCCGAGCAGGACGCCGCCATTCAGGACAGCCAGGGCCGCATCCACGACCGCACCCGCGAGATGCTGGGGCCGACCGATCTGGGCGTCGCGCAGCTTCGCGCGCTGATGCTGGGCGCCGCGCGCGACCTGGCGGCCGGGACCGAGCCCGGCGCGGCGATGCAACCGGCCGCCTACCGGGTCCGCTCCGGTCTGGTCGTCGCCCCGGACGGGCTGGCGTTCGACGCGGTGATGGAGCGACGCTTCGGGCACGCGAAAGGTCGCTTCGACTTGGTCGGCGAGCGCATGGCCGCGGCCGAGTAGCGGTCGGGACTGGGCGCGCCGCTGAAACACCCGAGCACGTCATGGCCGGGCTTGTCCCGGCCATCCATGGACAGGATCGCACAACGGCTTTCATGGGTTGCCGGCATTCCGCGCTTCGCGCTCCAGCCGGCAATGACGTGGATGGAATTCCAACACCCCGCCACTCGGTCCGACTAAGGCGCCAAGGCCGGGCCTTGCGCCGACTCCTGCGCGTCGAGCTGGGGTTTGCGGTAGTGGGTCTCGACCGTGGGCGTGGTGTCGAACCGCAGCAGCTGGTCGGCGCCCGGCTCGTACGGCGGCCACGCCGGGTCGCCGGCCCCGCAGACCGGCTTGCCGGTCTTGGCGAAGCTGACCCAGCAGGAGTGCATGAACGCCGCCACTTCCCGGTCCGCCGCCTGGATCTCGGACGCGTAGTTGGGGACGATCATCTGGGTGTCGAACACGTAGGGGTTCTCGGAGGTGTGGTTGGCGCCGGGGATCTTCCCGCGCCGGACGACGCGGACGTAGGAGAACTCGTAGAGCCAGGCCCCCGCCTTCTTCGAGGCCTGGGCGGCGAACCAGCGCGCCGGGGCGCCCATGGCGGCGTCGGTGAACATCGACTGCGCCTGCCGGTTCACGTCGGCGGCCTGGTCGGCGTAGGCGGCCTTCACATCCTCCACGGCCGAGCTGGCATAGGCGGCGTAGGCGGCGGGCGGCAGGAGCGACGCCTCCCAGGTGTTCGAACCGATGATCAGCGGCGCGGCGGCCTGGTGGCCGCGAGCGAAACCCTGCGCGGCCGTCTCCACCACCAGGTTGCCGTCGACGGCGATCTGCGCATTGCCGGCGCCGACCAGCTTGTCGGCCGGGAGGGCGCGCAGCTGCGCGGCGCTGGCCGTCGACGGCAGGCCCAGCTTGTCCGCAAGCGCCACGCCGGCGGTCTCGGCCTGCTGCATCGTCACCGGGGAGGCCCAGCCACCGCCTGACTGCACGGTGGCCTTCTGGAACAGGCCGCTCGCCGCCGGAGTGACCATCAACGTCAGCACGTCCAGCCCGCCGGCGGACTCGCCGAAGATGGTGACGTTGCCCGGATCGCCGCCGAACGCGGCGATGTTGCGTTTGACCCACCTCAGCGCGGCGATCTGGTCCATCAGACCGTAGTTGGCCAGCGCCTCGCCCTTCCGGGCGTCCTTGGTCAGGCCCGGGTGCGCGAAAAAGCCGAGCGGGCCCAGCCGGTAGTTCATCGCCACCAGCACCACGCCGTCGCGGGCGAAGGAGCGGCCGTCGTTGGGGGCGATCGAGTCCGCGCCGGCGGAATTGCCGCCGCCGAAGATCCACACCATCACCGGCGCCTTGGTAGCCTTTGGGGGCGCGAACACGTCGAGGGTGAGGCAGTCCTCGCTGATCGGGCCGACGTAGCCGCCGCCGTTGGGCTTGCCGTCGGCGTTGATCGGCTGCGGACAGGCGGGTCCGTCGGCGCTGGCGTCGCGGTCGCCTTTCCAGTTCGCCGCCCGCTGCGGCGGGCGCCAGCGTAGCGGGCCGACGGGTGGGGCGGCGTAGGGGATCGCCTTGAACGCGACCGCCGGCCCCACCGGCGCGCCGACCACCCAGCCGGTGTCGATCTTCGCGCGCGGCGGCGTCGCGGTCGCCGGCGCGGCGGCCGGCGGCGTGTCCGCGATCGCGGGGCCGGTCAACGCCAGCATCGCGAGAAGGCTGAAGACCCACGTCCGCCGCATGCCCGTCTCCCACGGTCCGCCCTACCGATCCAACAGCGCGACGGCGCCGCGTAGTCAACCTCGTCGGCCTTTGAACCGCCGGCGCGAGCCGCTAAGTCCGGCGTTCATGAGAACCGGACGCGTGCCAGCAGCGGGCCGGATCGTGTAGGAGAGCCGCATGCGCGAGATAGCCCACTTCATCGGCGGCAAGCCGTTCCACCAGGTCGAAGGCGAGCGGAGCGAGGTGTTCGACCCCAGCATCGGCGAGGTCCAGGCGACGGTCGGGCTCGCCGGCGCCGCGGTGGTCGACGAAGCGGTGACCGCGGCGCTGGCCGCGCAGCCGGCCTGGGCGGCGCTGAACCCGCAGCGGCGGGCCCGGGTGATGTTCGAATTCAAGCGCCTGGTCGAGGCGCGGATGGACGAGCTGGCGGTGCTGCTCTCGTCCGAGCACGGCAAGGTGGTCGCCGACAGCCGCGGCGACATCCAACGCGGCCTGGAGGTGGTCGAGTTCGCCTGCGGCATCCCGCACGCGATGAAGGGCGAGTACACCGAGGGCGCCGGGCCGGGGATCGACGTCTATTCGATGCGTCAGCCGCTCGGCGTCGTCGCCGGCATCACTCCGTTCAACTTCCCGGCCATGATCCCGATGTGGATGTTCGCGGTGGCGATCGCCGTCGGCAACGCGTTCGTGCTGAAGCCGTCGGAGAAGGACCCGAGCGTGCCGGTGCGACTGGCGGAACTCTTCATCGAGGCCGGCGGCCCGCCGGGCATCCTCAACGTGGTGCACGGCGGCAAGGCGGCGGTCGACGCGATCCTGGCGCATCCGGACATCGCGGCGGTCAGCTTCGTCGGCTCGTCCGACATCGCCGCCTACGTCTACGCCACCGGCGCGGCGCACGGGAAGCGCGTCCAGGCGATGGGCGGCGCGAAGAACCACGGCATCGTGCTGCCCGACGCCGACCTCGACGGGGCGGTGAAGGACATCATCGGCGCCGCCTACGGCTCGGCCGGCGAGCGCTGCATGGCGTTGCCGGTGGTGACGCCCGTCGGCAAGGCCACGGCCGAAGCGCTGCGCGAGAAGCTGCTGGCCGAGATCGAGACGCTGAAAGTCGGCGTCGCCACCGATCCCGACGCCCAGTACGGTCCGGTGGTCTCGGCCGCGCACCGCAAGCGGGTCGAGGACTACATCCAGCTGGGCAAGGACGAGGGCGCCGAGCTGGTGCTGGACGGCCGCGGCTTCGCGCTGCAGGGCCACGAGAAGGGCTTCTTCATCGGCCCGACGCCTGTTCGATCAGGTGAAGCCGACGATGAAGTCCTACCAGGACGAGATCTTCGGCCCGGTGCTGCAGATCGTCCGCGCCGACAGCTTCGAGGCGGCGCTGGCGCTGCCGTCGAACCATCCCTACGGCAACGGCGTCGCCATCTTCACCCGCGACGGCCGCGCCGCCCGCGACTTCGCCGCGCGGGTCAACGTCGGCATGGTCGGGATCAACGTGCCGATCCCGGTGCCGGTCGCCTACCACAGCTTCGGCGGCTGGAAGCGCAGCGCGTTCGGCGACGCCAACCAGCACGGCATGGAGGGCGTGCGCTTCTACACCAAGGTGAAGACCATCACCGCCCGCTGGCCGGAGAGCCGGCTGGAGGGCGAGTCGAGCTTCATCATCCCGACGATGCGGTAGGCCTCCGGTGCGCTCCATGCCGGACATTGAGTCAAACCCTTCCCCCCTTGGGGGAAAGCGGCGAGCCGCGCGAAGCGCGCTCCGCCGATGGGGGGAGTCCTCTCCGGATAGATCACCCCCATCGGCGACGCGTTGCTGCGCAACGACGCGCCGCTTTCCCCCGCAGGGGGAAGGATTGGGCAGACAGGCGGGGGGCTAGCGCGATGGACTTCGAGCTCTCCGAGGACCAGCGCGCGCTCGAGGACGCCGCTCGCGCGTTCGCCGCGGCGGAGCTGGCGCCGCATTCGGCGCGCTGGGACGCCGAGGAGATCTTCCCGGTCGAGACGTTGAAGCTGGCGGCGGGTCTGGGCTTCGCCGGCCTCTACGTGAAGGACGACGTCGGCGGCTCGGCGCTGACCCGGCTGGATGCGGCGATCGTGTTCGAGGCGCTGGCCGGCGGCGATGTGTCCACCGCCGCGTTCCTCTCGATCCACAACATGGCCGCCTGGATGATCGACCGCTTCGGCGACGAGGCGCTGCGCCAGCGCTTCCTGCCGGCGCTGTGCCGGATGGACCTGATCGCCTCCTACTGCCTGACCGAGCCGGGCTCCGGCTCCGACGCCGCCTCGCTGAAGACCAGCGCCCGGCGCGATGGCGACGACTACGTTCTGAACGGCGCCAAGGCGTTCATCTCCGGCGCGGGGACCTCGGACCTCTACGTCGTGATGGCCCGGACCGGCGGCGACGGCGCTGGGGGCGTCTCGGCGATCGTGGTCGAGAAGGGCTCGGCCGGCCTCTCGTTCGGCGCGCCGGAGCGCAAGCTCGGCTGGCGCAGCCAGCCGACGGCGATGGTCCATTTCGACAATGTGCGGGCGCCGCTCGCCAACCGGATCGGCGACGAAGGCGCGGGCTTCCGCATCGCGATGGCCGGGCTGGATGGTGGTCGGCTCAACATCGCCGCCTGCGCGCTCGGCGGCGCCGGCCAGGCGTTCGAGGCGGCCCGCGCCTACATGGGCGAGCGGCGCCAGTTCGGCCGGCCGCTGAAGGAGTTCCAGGCGCTGCAGTTCAAGCTGGCCGACATGGCCACCGAGCTGGAGGCCGCGCGGCTGATGGTGCGCCGCGCCGCCGCCGCGCTCACCGCCGGCGACCCGGCCGCGACCAAACTCTGCGCCATGGCCAAGCGCTTCGCCACCGATGCGGCGTTCGAGGTCGCCAACCAGGCGCTGCAGCTGCACGGCGGCTACGGATATCTGATGGACTATCCGCTGGAGCGCATCGTCCGTGACCTGCGCGTCCACCAGATCCTGGAGGGCACCAACGAGATCATGCGGGTGATCATCTCGCGGGAGCTGCTGCGGTGACGGACGAACTGATCGTCCGCCGCGAGGGCGCGGTCGGCCGGCTGACGCTGAACCGGCCCGCGGCGCTGGGCGCGCTGACGCTGGGGATGTGCCAGGCGATGACGGCGGCGCTGCTGGAATGGCGCGGCGATCCGGCGGTCAAGGCGGTGCTGATCGACCACGAAGGCCCGCGCGGCTTCTGCGCCGGCGGCGATATCCGCATGCTGGCCGACAGCGCGGCGGAGGGCGGCGCGGCGGCGTTCGAGTTCTTCCACACCGAATACCGCCTCAACCACCTGCTCGCGGTCTACGGCAAGCCGATCGCGACGGTGATGGACGGCGTCACCATGGGCGGCGGCGTCGGCATCTCGCTGCCGGCCGACTACCGCATCGCCACCGAGCGGACGCGGCTGGCCATGCCGGAGACCGGCATCGGGCTCTTTCCCGATGTCGGCGCGGGCTGGTTCCTGCCGCAAGCTGCACGGCCGCACCGGCGTCTGGATGGTGCTGACCGGCGCGCGGCTGAGCACGGCCGACTGCGAGCTGCTGGGCCTGGCGACCGACGTCGTGGCCGCCGAGCGCCTGCCGGAAATCAAGGCCGCGATCGTCCGCGAGCCGGAGGCGATCGAGCGGATATTGACCGAGTTCGAAGCCGATCCAGGCCGCGCGCCCATCGCCGCCCATCGCGACGACATCGACCGGCTGTTCGCCGGCGATAGCGTCGAGGCGATCGTCGCCGCGCTCGAGGCCGACGGGTCGGACTGGGCGCGCGAGCAACTGGAGGCGATGCGGCCGAAATCGCCGATCAGCTCGAAGGTGTCGTTCCGGCTACTGGCGCGCTCGCACCCGGCCACCATCGCCGACGATTTCGTCACCGAGTACCGCGTGGCGCGCCGCCAGGTGATGACGCACGACTTCAGCGAAGGCGTGCGCGCGGTGATCGTCGACAAGGACAACAAGCCCGCCTGGTCGCCGGCCGCCCTCGACGGCGTGAGCGCGGCGATGGTGGATGCGATCTTCGCGCCGCTGCCGGCGGGCGAGGAGTGGACGCCGCTGCCAGAGGTGTGAGGCCACCACACGTCATCCCCGGGCTCGTCCCGGGGATCCATGCGCGCCCGGCGCGGCTCGCGTTCATGGGTGGCCGGGACAAGCCCGGCCATGACGTCTAGAGAAAAGGGCGCCACAGGAGATCACCTTGCCCTACCAGACCCTGATCGTCGAAGACCACGAGGCCGTGCGGCTGATCCGGCTGAACCGGCCCGAGGCGCTGAACGCGCTGAACGGCGCGCTGATGGACGAGCTGACGGCCGTGCTCGACGCGGGCGAGGCCGACGCCGCGATCAGGTGCTTCGTCATCACCGGCTCGGACCGCGCGTTCGCCGCCGGCGCCGACATCAAGGAGATGGCGCCGAAGTCCTACGCCGACGTCTTCACCGAGGACTTCATCACCCGCAACTGGGAGCGCGTCGTCGCGCTGCCGCAAGCCGGTGATCGCCGCGGTGGCCGGCTATGCGCTGGGCGGCGGCTGCGAGCTGGCGATGATGTGCGACTTCATCATCGCCGCCGACAACGCCAGGTTCGGCCAGCCGGAGATCAACCTCGGCGTCATGCCGGGCGCCGGCGGCACCCAGCGGCTGACCCGCTTCGTCGGCAAGTCCAAGGCGATGGACATGATCCTGACCGCCCGGATGATGGACGCCGCCGAGGCCGAACGCTCCGGCCTGGTCAGCCGCGTCGTGCCGCTCGCCGAGCTGATCGCCAACGCGCTGGAGACGGCCAAGAAGATCGCGTCCCTCTCGCCGCTGGCGGTGATGATGGCCAAGGAGACGGTGAACGCCGCCTACGAGACCCAGCTGGCTGAAGGCGTGAAGCTCGAGCGCCGTCTGTTCCACTCGCTGTTCGCCTTCGAGGACCAGAAGGAAGGCATGGCCGCCTTCGCCGAGAAACGCCCGGCGGCGTTCAAGGGGCGGTAGGCCTTCCCTCCCCTTCATGGGGAGGGTGGACGAGCGCAGCGAGGCCGGGTGGGGCTGTCCGTCGCGACAACGACCGTCGTCGCCGCCGCACGGCCTCAGAACTCCCCCACCCTGACCGCTGCGCGGTCTTTCCGTCCCCATGAAGGGGAGGGAGGTGTTGCGTGCGTCCGCTGGCCGGGTACGGTGCCTGCAACGAACCGGGAGGAACAACGATGACGCGCGCACTCGTACTCAGCGGCGGGGGTCCGGTCGGGATCGCCTGGGAAGCGGGATTGCTCGCCGGGCTGGCGGAGGGCGGGGTCGACCTGGCGGCCGCGGACTACATCCTCGGCACCTCGGCCGGTTCGTTCGTCGGCTCGCAATTGGCGATGGGCCGCAAGGCCGCCGACATGGCCGCCTCGATCCTGGCCGAAGCCGAGCGGATCAGTGCGGCGGTGGCGGCCGGCAGCCGGCCGAGCGCGGCCGGAGGCGGGGGCGGCGGCGCGCCGAATCTCGGCGTGCTGTTCCAGCTGATGCAGGCGGCGCGCTCGGGGACACGCGACCCGCAGGAGGTGCGCCGCGAGATCGGCAGGTACGCGCTCGAGGCCAAGACGATGGACGAGGAGAGCTTCATCAAGAGCTTCGGCCGCCAGCTCAGCGGACCGCAGGCCGACGCCTGGCCCGAGCGCGGCTACGCCTGCACCGCGGTCGACGCCGAGACCGGCGAGTTCGTGGTCTGGAACGCGGACAGCAAGGTCGGGCTGGCGCGCGCGGTCGCCTCCAGCTGCAGCGTGCCCGGTGTCTATCCGCCGATCACCATCAACGGGCGGCGCTACATCGACGGCGGCATGCGCTCGGGCAGCAACGCCGACCTCGCGACCGGCCACGAGCTGGTGATCGTGGTCGGCCTGCGCACCGCCGGCGACGCGGAAGCGTCGGAGCGGATGCGTGCGCCGCTGGAGCAGGAGATGCAGGTGCTGCGCGACGGCGGCGCCCGCACCGAGCTGATCCTGCCGGACGACGCCAGCGTGGCGGCGTTCGGGCTCAACCTGATGGACGGCCGCAAGCGGCCGGGCGCGGCCAAGGCCGGGATCGAGCAGGGTAAGGCGCTGGCGCCGGCGCTGAAGGGCGTGTGGGGCTAAGGGCGCACTGCGCCTGATCCCTCCCCTTCATGGGGAGGGTGGCCGAGCGCAGCGAAGGTCGGGTGGGGCTGTCCGACGCTTCAACGATCCTCAAGCGATTGAGCGGGCGTCAGAACTCCCCCACCCTGACCGCTTCGCGGTCTGTCCCTCCCCACGAGGGGGAGGGAGGGGGAAGCTGGCGCTACCCCGCCGGGTGCAGGCGGTAGTCGACGTCGTCCCAGGTGATGTTCGCCATCTCCTTGCGGCGCGGGCCCATGTAGCCGAACAGGAATGCGCCCACCTTGCGCATCTGGATCTCCTCCGAGCCCTCGGTGATGCGGTAGCGGCGGTGGTGGCGGTAGATGTGCTCGAACGGCTTGTGCCGCGAGTAGCCGATGCCGCCGTGCACCTGCATCGCCCGGTCGGCCGCCTCGCAGACCAGGCGGTTGCCCCAGTAGTTGCACATGCTGACCTTGTCGGAGATCTGCCGCTCGACCTCCTTGTGCGGCATGCGGTCGATCTCCCAGGCGGTCTTGCGGATCAGGAGGCGCAGCATCTCGCACTGGGTGTGCAGCTCGATCAGCGGCCACTGGATCGCCTGGTTGTCGCTGAGCGGCGCGCCGAACGGCTTGCGGGCCCTGGCGTACTTCACGCTCTCCTGCACGCAGTAGACCGCCGCGCCCAGCGACGAGGCCGCCTGGCGGATGCGGTTCTGGTGCACGAAGCTTTGGCCGAGCCCCAGGCCCTGGCCCTCGATCCCCCAGATCGCGTCGTCGGAGACCCAGACGTCCTTGATCGAGACCCGCGGGTGGTCGGTCGGCATGTTGAAGGTCCAGAGGTACTCCTCGATCTTCACGCCCGGATCGCTGGCCGGCACGATGAACACGGTGATGCCGGCGGCGTCGCCGTCCTTCCCCGAGGTGCGGGCGAAGCACATGATGTAGTTCGCCACGTGCATGCCGGTGGTCCACATCTTCTCGCCGTTGATGCGCCAGCCGGGCACGCCGTCCTTCTCCTCGCGGACGGCGCGGGTCTCCATGTGGGTGGCGTCGGAGCCGTGGTGCGGCTCGGTGAGCCCGAAGCCGGTGCGCAGCTCGCCCTTTTGCAGCCGCTCGGCGTAGCGGTCGTACTGCGCGTTGGTCGCGAACTCCTTGAACAGGATGATGAAGGGGTTGTTGCCGACGATCGAGTGTTCGGTCTGCAGGTCGTTGTGCAGCCCGAGACCCTTGGCCGCCAGGTGCTCGCGGATGATCGCCATGGCGAGGTTGGTGCCGCCCTTGCCGCCCCATTCCACCGGCCAGGCGTAGCGCAGGTGGCCGGCGGCGTCGGCGCGGCGGCGCGCCTCGCCCAGCAACTCCTCCCACTCCTTGCGCGGCAGACCGCCGGCGTCCCAGTCGGTGCGAGCATGCTCGCGCCGGTGGTCGAAGAAGCGGATGTTGTCGTCCTGCGCCTGCAGCGGCTTGATCTCGGCGTCGATGAAGCGGTCGAGCTCGTCGAGGTAGTCCTGAATGTCCTTGGGAACGTCGAAATCCATCGGGTGGCCTCGTGCTATCGCCCGTTCTCCCCCGCGAAAGCGGGGGCCCAGGCTCTTTCTGAAGTTGGCGGCGCCCATCGACAAGACGCCTGGGTCCCCGCTTTCGCGGGGATGAGCGGATATCGTTGCGCGCGGCTCATGGCTCGCCCCGTTCGGCGAGGGCGGCGCGGTAGCCGGAGTAGGTGGGCTGGTCGACGGCGAGCTTGGCGAGCGTCGTGGCCCAGAGGTGGTCGGCCAGGCCCGGGGTCTCCAGCGTGAGTTCGCCGGCGCGGATGCGCATCGCCAGTTCGCGGTTCAGCGTCGGCAGATCGCCTTCTATCGGCAGCAGTGCGCGCAGCCGCGCCAGCTCCTCGGCGTCGGCTTTCGGCGAGAGCGTGATCTGGCGCTGGCAGATCTCGACGGCGTTGGCGGCCACCCGCAGCTGGAAGGCGATATGCGGCCCGGTCTCGCGGGTGGCGGGGCCTTTGAGGAAGTTGGCGACCCGGGTCAGGATCTCGTCGGCGCGGGGTTCGTCCTGCATCACGCGGCCCCTTTGCCGGCCAGGAGGCGCATCAGGTCGACCTCGTTCTCTGACGCGCGGCGGGCGATCACCCCGCGCTCGACGCTGTCGCCGGCGCGGAAGGCCGGAATCATGCCGGCGCACATCACGCCCCAGCGCAGCGAGCCGAACACTTCCCAGAACAGGGCGTGCTGCCGGTTGACCGGATCGCCGCCGGCCGCCTCGTAGCCCTCCCACATCTCCTCGCGCTGGCCGAAACCGCCGACCGGCTTGTCGACCGCGCCGAAGCGCCAGGGATTGGCGCAGATCCAGCCCAGGTCCTCCATCGGATCGCCGATGTGGGCCAGCTCCCAGTCGAGCACCGCGACGACGCCGGTGGTGTCGAAGATCAGGTTGCCGTTCCTGAAGTCGCCGTGCACCAGCCGCGGCCGGGTCAGCGGCGGCGGCAGGTGCTCGTCCAGCCAGCGGAACGCCAGCTCGAACACCGGCCGCGGCCAGTCGGTCGCCTGGTAGGCGGTCCGCCACTGGTCGACCAGTTCCGCGCCGCTGGCGTGCTTCAGCATCGGCGCGGAGGCGGTGGGAATGGCGTGAATGTGCGCCAGGATCGCGCCGCACTGGCGCGCCAGCTTGGGCCGGACCTCGGCGAAGCGCGGGTCGCGCACGATCCGCCCGCCCAGGGTCTCGCCGGCGACGAAGTCCATGATGAAGCCCTGGCCGAGTCCGTCGGCGGGCGTCAGCACGTGGCGAACGGTCGGGGACCGGACGCCCCTTGAGCGGCCGCGAGCCGCAGAATCTCCGCCTCGGTCTCCAGGCCGATCGAGGTCGACGTCGCGGATCGCTCGACGATGGCGCCGCCGGGGGTGCGGCGCAGGATCAACGGCTTGTCGCCGCCGTCCTGCACCAGGTCGAAGCGCCAGATCTCCTGGGTCGCGCCGGCGGTCAGCCGGGTCACCTTGGCGACGCCGTTCGAGGCCGGGAAGTGGTTGTGCGCGACCATGGAGAGCCGCTCGGCGACGATCTCGCCAGGCGTCTTGTTCGCCGCTGCGTCGTCGGACGCCAACGCTTCCTCCGCCTCTTGCGTTGGCGCGACCCTAGCCGAGGCGAAACGGCGGTGAAACGGTCACGTGGGGGCAAGCGCGGGGGGCCAATGTGATAGGCTCGGTGCGATGACGTTCACCAAGCGCCTGCACCCCGGGATCGTCGCCGGCGAGATCACCCAGTCGGTGCGTTTCTGGCACACGCCGCGCGTCAAGGTGGGCAAGCGCTACCGGCTGGGCGACGGCGCGGTCGAGGTGACCCGCATCCGCGAGATCGAGGTCTCGGACATCACCGCCGATCTCGCGCGCAGCTCAGGCTTCGACGGCCTCGTCGACATGCTGAAGATCGCCCGCCACGGCTCCAGCGACCGCGTGTTCCTGGTCGACTTCGAATACCACGCCGAGGCGTGACAACTTCCAGGTCGACCTGGACAGCCGTCACGAAAGGCCCGTCACCCCGGGCGGAGCGCGCAGCGCGTAGACCCGGGGCCGGGAGCGCCGCCACTCAGCTGGAGATCGTCTTGGAACCGGATCGTCCGGCCCCGGCTCGGCGCGGCCGCGCCGCTTGGCCGGGGTGACGGGTTGTGTGCGCGAGCGCGTTCTAAGCCGCCGCCTCCGCCGTCTCTTCCGCCGCCACGAAGCCCTTCCAGTTGTTCATGTATTCGATGAAGTTCGGGCTCAGGCCTTCGGCCGCGAGGTGGGCGCGGGAGACGGGCAGGGCGATCGGCTGGAAGTCGGGGTTGGCGGCGTAGAGCCTGGGCACGTCGTGGTGCAGCACCGCGGCGCGGCCAAGCACGACGAAATCGGCGCCGCTGGCCAGCAGGCGGCGGAAGTCGGCGCCCCGCATCAGCTTGCCGGCGGCGCCGAGGCGGGTCTTGCCGCGGGGCAGCTCGGCGAACCAGTCGATCAGCGGCTTGCCGGCGAACGCCTCTTCGACCGGCGGCTTGAAGCAGTCCCACAGCGACATGTCGACGAAGTCGAGGTCGCCCGAGCCCAGCATCCAGCCGGCCACCTTGAGCTGGTCGGCGAACTGCAGGCCGAAGCGTTCCGGCGAGATGCGGATGCCGAGCTGGAAGTCCGGGACGGGTGCGTGCGCGGACGCCCTTGATGATGTCGAACACGATCCGCGCGCGGTTCTCCACCGAGCCGCCGTAGCGGTCGGTGCGGCGGTTGGTGTCGGGGCTGAGGAAGGCGCAGAGGATGTAGCCGTGGGCGCCGTGCAGCTCGACGCCGTCGAAACCGGCCTTCTCGGCGCGGACGGCGGCGGCGATGAAGTCCTCGGTCAGCTGCTCGACCTCGGCCGTGGAAAGCTCGCGGGTGTTGGTCTCGGCGTCCGGGCTGGGGCCGACCGGCCGCTCGCCGATCAGCGCCTCGGGCGAGCGCAGGCCGGCATGGTGCAGCTGCACCGAGCTGACCGAGCCCTGCGCCTTGATCTCGGCCGCGAGGCGCGTGAGGCCGGGGATGTGGTCGTCAGACCAGACGCCGAGTTGCCCCGGGAAGCCCTGGCCGATCCGCTGCACGTGCGCCGCGCAGGTCATCACCAGGCCGAAGCCGCCCTTGGCCCGCATGGTCAGCCAGTGGAACTCCTCGTCGGAGAGCCGCCCGTCCGGGTGACTCTGACAGTTGGTCAGGGGCGCCAGCATGAAGCGGTTCTTCCACGATGGGCCGCGGACGAAGGAGATCGGGTCGAGCAGGTCGGTCATTGAGAACTCAGTTTTCCAGCTTGAAGGTGAGGCCGGCCTTGGGGCCGAGGCGGGCGATCAGCGCCGCGCCCATGGCGGAGGCTGGGGTCCAGCAGCCGCCGGGTGTGCGGGGAACGTCGCGGGCGAGGCAGACGGCGGCCTCCCCCAGAATCTTCGAGGTCGACCCATAGCCCGGGTCCATGTCGCCCTTGATCGCGGCGCGCACGCTGCGGCCGTCGCCGGCTTCGGCGATATAGAGCAGGTCGTAGAAGCCAGTCTCCCGCTCCTCTTTCGAAGGGCCCTCGCCAGGCTTAGGTAGGCCGCCCGCGCCGAAATTGAAGCCGCCCATGCCGCCGGCGGGGTCGGCCGACGGCGGACCCGGCAGCATCTGCATCTCGTCGTACTGGAAGCCCTTGCCCCAGCGATGCCCGAGCAGCAGGTTGGAACGGTGCACCGCCTTGGTGTTGATGCCCGCCATCATGAACGGCCCCACCCAGGCGCCGGTGACCTTGTCCTCGTAGGCCCGCTCGCCGTCCGGCTGATCCGGACCACGGAAGCCCGGCGTCAGGGCGAACGGGTCGGCGAGCACGACGGCGACGCCCGGATCCTTCGCCGCCGCGGCCTGGGTCGCCATGCCGCTGGCCAGCGTGCCGCCGGAGAGCCCGCCCTTCAGGCCACGCACCCGGCCGCGGACCCGGGGCGCATAGGCGCCAAAGCGCTTCTTCGCCTCCTCCTCGACGAAGAACACGCCGAGGTCGAACGGGATCGAGTCGAAGCCGCAGGAGAACACGATCCGCGCCCCTGACGCCTTCGCCGCCGCCTCGTTGGCCCTGATCATCTCGGCGATCCAGTTGGATTCGCCGGTGAGGTCGACGTAGTCGGTCCCCGCCGCGGCGCAGGCGGTCACCAGCGGCGTGCCGTATAGCTGGTAGGGGCCGACGGTGGAGATGATCACCTTGGCGCGGCGGACCATGGCGTCCATGCCGCCCGGGTCGGCGGCGTCGGCGACGATCAGCGGCAGGCTCTGCGGCGCGCCGATCTCGTCGCGCACCTGCGCCAGCTTCTCTGCGCTGCGCCCGCCCATCGCCCATGTCAGGTCGCCGGCGGCGCCGTAGGTCTTCAGCAGATGCTCGGCGACCAGCCGCCCAGTGTACCCGGTCGCGCCCCAAACGATGATGTCGAACTCGGCCATGTCATTCGCGCCCCAGCAGTTGCGCGAACCCTCGGGGCCTGCCGTAGCGGCGGTCAAGCGCCGGCAGGCGCTCGCCGCCGCCTAGTGAACCGGAACGAACGGGCTGATGGCGCTGCTCAGCGTGTCGGTGCCGGCGAACAGGCAGACCCCCTTGCCGAACTTGCCGCGTGGCACGACGCCCCTGAACGCGCCGTTGGCGCCGACACTGGCGTGTCCGACCTGGCGGGGCAGGAACTGGCCAGCGGGGCTGAGACCGTCGAGGAACACCGTGCGCTGGTTCTCGGCGATCTTCTGGTCCTTGGGCAGGCGCAGCACGCCTTCGAACAGGATGCCGTCGGCGTTGCGCACGGCCTTGCAGGCGATCGTGGTCCGCTCGACCGCGTGGCCCTCGACGCGCACGCCGCCCAGGGTCTTGAACTCGGGGTGCTTGTCCTTCGGGTCCTTGTCGTTGGTCAGCAGCTGGAAGCTGGAGGCGGTGATCACCACCGAGGCGGTCTTGCCCGCCGGCATCGGGACCGCCGGCACGATCTCGACCGGGAAGTCCACCGCCGCATTGGGCGCCAGGTCGAACTCGGCGTGGCCGCCGTTGATGCTGACCTTCCAGCCCGGCGGGACCTGCGAGCGGTCGTAGTCGACGTAGAAGTACTTGCGCTGCACGAACGAGTCGTTGCGCAGGTGGATCATCGTCTTGTGGGCCTGCGGCGCGCCGGGTGTCGTCGGCGCCTGGAAGTAGTCGATGTTCTCCTGCTGCCCGTTGCCATCCTGGTTGCCGAACACCGTCTCGTTCGCCAGGTGGTCGATGCGGACCCGCACGCAGGTGTGGAAGTAGAAGGTGCCCTCGGCGATCTGCTGCGGCGTCAGGGTCGCGTTCGGCGTCCACTCGATATAGACGTCGGTGCTGCCGCCGGGCGGGATCGAGGCCAGCCCCGGAAACTGGGCCGACGTCACCGTGCCGAGCTGCAGGAACCCATTCGAGCCGTTGATGCCCAGGCCGATCGGGTTGGTGACGTCGAAGTGGACCACGACGTTGCTCGCGGTGGCCGAACCGTAGTTGCGCACCCGGGCGTAGATCCGGTTCACCTGTCCGATCGCCGGGTCGTCGCCGTTGCCCTTCGGCACGGTGGAGCCCATCAGGTCCGACCACGAGCCATAGCGGAACACGCCGTAGCCGTTCACCGGGCTGTCGATCCAGAGGTCGGTGGTCTCGTAGGTGTTGGCGGGGGGCGCCAGCCAGTTGTTGATCCCCACGTCCGGCCGGTGTGACTGGTCGGCGTAGGCCACCGAAACCAGGTAGTCGTCGTCGTCGTCCTTCTTGACCACGGCGATGTGGATGCCGTCGGCGGCGTTCACGAAGCTGTCGCCCTCGTGCCAGAGCTTGTCGCGATCGCCGCCGTTGCCCTGCAGGGTCACCAGCTGGGCGCCGCCGGGCGTGACCCGCTCGATCAGCACGCCCTCGTCGGGAATGCCGTTGAAATTGCCGTTGAGGTCGTCGCCCAGCACCTTGCGGCGCACGCTGACCAGGTAGTAGGCGCTGCCGGGTCCGGTGATGTAGGCGCGGATCGCCTGAAGATTGGGCTTGCCGGCCGGGTCGTACTCCTCGGCGTAGAGCGCCACCCTGTCGCCGCCGGTGGCGGGCGCCAGCACCCGGTACTTGGCGTCGGGCATCCAGCCGAAATCAACCCCGGTCTGCTTTTCGAACACGCCGGTCTGGCCGGGATAGTTGGCGTCCATCTGCTCGAACGAACTGTTGTAGTTGCTGGGGTGCAGCGTCGTCTTCTGGAACGCGTGGCCGATCTCGTGGGCGAAGCGGCCCCAGACCAGGACGTCGCTCGAGCCGGGATTCTCGCTGAAGATCGCGCAGCCGACCAAGGGCGTGTCGCTGGAGCCCGGCCCCATCGGCAGGTTGCACTTGCCGCCCTGCCCGCGGTGGAAGTTGGCCGCGTTGGTCTCGGCCATCACCACCACCACGGCGTCGACGTTGGTCCAGTTGATCCCGGCGGGCGAATTGGCGATCGCGTCGGTCAGCACCTTGGTGAACTTGCCGCCGCTCGAGAGGTCGCCGCCGACGTCGGGCGGCGTGTCGATGTAGTCGCTGCGGTTGCCGGGCAGCTGGAACAGCGTGCTGACCTGGGAAGTCAGCGAGATGTTGCCGTAGGAGCTGTGGGCGCCCCAGAGCGTGTTGATGTTGTCGAAGAAGGTCTGGATCTGCGCCTGCGAGTAGCGCGAGGTCGCCGTGTAGTCGTGGAAATAGACCCGCAGCACCACGATGTTCTTGGCGCCGGTCAGCACCTGCGCCGAGGCCGGCGCTGTGGTGAGCGCGGCGACGAGCAGGCTCAACCCGAGTAGCAGCGGCGACAGGCGCCGGGACAAAGCGATCATCGCAATACACCCCCAAGGTGAACAGACGCATCACTCTCGTCTAGGTCACCCTATACCCATGGCCAAGCTGCGCAAGCCGTCTTGAGCACAGGCGGGCCGGCCGCGGCTGGCGCCGGCGCGGGAACGGCCTGCTGGCGGTCGATTCAATCCGCATCACGGATTGCGGTCAGCCTTGATCCCGTCATAGGGTTCCGGCTGACTGAACGGCGATAAGAAACCGTCGGCGAGATCCCGAGCGGAGGACGCGATGAAGTTCACCTGGTTCAACCTGATGCCCTGGCCCTACCTGCCGGACGACTTCCGGGAGAAGCACCACTCGGTGTGGGTCGACATCGACCAGAAGCTGTTCGACCCGGTGAAGAGCCACGAGGTCTACAACACCTACATGGACCTGCTCGAGTACGCCGGCACGCTCGGCTTCGACGGAATCGGCGTCAACGAGCACCACCAGAACGGCTACGGCATCATGCCGAGCCCGAACATCATCGCCGCGGGCCTGGCGCGTCGCACCAAGGACCCGGCCATCGTGGTGCTGGGCAACTCGATCGCCCTCTACAACCCACCGATCCGCGTGGCCGAAGAGTTCGCGATGCTCGACTGCATCTCCGGCGGGCGGCTGGTCGCCGGCTTCCCGGTCGGCACCTCGATGGACACCAACTTCTGCTACGGCCAGATCCCGGCGCTGACGCGGGAGAAATACGCCGAAGCGCACGACATGATCATCAAGGCCTGGACCACGCGCGAGCCGTTCGCGTTCAACGGCCGCTACAACAAGCTGCGCCATGTCAACATCTGGCCGCGGCCGATCCAGCAGCCGCACCCGCCGATCCACATTCCCGGCGGCGGCTCGGTCGAGACCTACGACTTCTGCATCGACAACACCTACTCGTACTCCTACCTCAGCTTCACCGGCTACATCCGCGCCCAGGCGCTGATGAACGGCTACTGGAAGCGGGTCGAGGAGCGCGGCGCGCCGGACAAGAGCCCCTACCGGGCCGGCTTCGCCCAGACCATCTGCGTCGCCGAGACCGACGAGGAGGCCGAGCGGCTGTACTGGCCAGCACCTGAACTACTTCTACAACCGCTGCCTGCACGTCTATCCGGGCTTCGCCGACGCCCCCGGCTACCGCACCATCAAGACCATCCAGACCGGCGCGCTCTCGCAGTACGCGCCGCCGCGCGGCGGCTTCGCCGAGCTGACCTGGAAGGACCTGATCGAAGGCGGCCACGTGATCGCCGGCAGCCCGGAGACGGTGCGCCAGCGGATGGAGGACCTGATCAAGGGGCTCCACGTCGGCAACATCTTCTGCCTGATGCACGTCGGGAACATGCCGACCGACAAGTGCATGTATTCGACCAAGCTGTTCGCCGACAAGGTGATGCCGAAGCTGCGCAACATGTTCCCCGAGTGGGCCGAGGACAGCCGCTTCTGGTGCCACCCGATCGAGAACCGGGTGACCGCGGGCTCGCTGGGTCCGGCGGTGACGACCGCGCCGGGCGCTGCGCCGCGCCAGCCGGTTCCGGCCGAGTAGGGTGGGGATCATGGAATCGAAAACCGTCGAAACCCGCCACGCGCCGATCCGCTACCTCGAAGGCGGGTCGGGCGAACCGCTCGTGTTCCTGCACGGCGCGGGCGGCATGACCGAGAACGATCCGCTGCTGGCCGAGCTCTCGTCCCGCTTCCACGTCTACGCGCCGTTCCTGCCGGGCTATGGCGAGACCGAGGAGTGCGGCACGCTGCGCGACATGCTCGACTTCGCCCTGCACGGCTGGGACGTGGTCGAGGCGCTTGGCCTGAAGAACCCGATCCTGGTCGGCCACTCGATGGGCGGCATGATCGCCGCGGAGATGGCGGCGCTGGCGCCCAACGACGTCTCGCGCCTGGCGCTGATCTGCCCGGCGGGCCTGTGGCTCGACGAGCACCCGATCGTCGACATCTTCTCGCTGCTGCCGTTCGAGATGCCGGGCTATCTGTTCCACGACCCGGCGGCGGGCGCGGCGATGATGACGGCGGGCCTCAACTTCGAGGATCCGAAGTTCCTGCAGGACTACCTGGTGCGCAACGCCCGCCAGCTCGGCATGGCCGGCAAGCTGCTGTTCCCGGTGCCCGAGCGGGGCCTGGCCGAGCGGCTCTACCGGGTGAAGGCGAAGACCGTGATCGTCTGGGGCGAAAGCGACAAGCTGATCCCGCCGATCTACGGCCCCGCCTTCCAGTCGGCGATCGCCGGCTCGAAGCTGGTGAACGTGCCCGAGGCCGGCCACATGGTCATCGCCGAGAAGCCGGCGGAGGTGGTGAAGGCGCTGGAGGCGGTCGCTTAGATATCGCTCTTCCCCTCGCTGGCGAGGGGAAGTGTCGCAAACGAGCCCCGTCAGGGGCGATGTGCGACGATGGGGAGACCGGCGGCTCAGAATGGAGCGCGGCCGGCGGACATCTCCCCTCCGGCGTGTTTCGCCTCGCTGGCGCTCGGCTCTTCACACGCCACCTCCCCTCGCCAGCGAGGGGAGGAGCAGGAGACGCGCCATGCCGATCGCCGAGGTCAACGGACAGCGGATCTACTACGAGGACACCGGCGGCTCGGGGCCGCCAGTGATCTTCTCGCACGGCCTGTTCATGGACCACGAGATGTTCGCCCCGCAGGTCGAGGCGCTGAAGGCGAAGCTACCGCTGCATAACCTGGGACGAGCGCGGCCACGCCGGCACGGCGTCAGACACGCTGGCGCCGTTCAGCTACTACGACTCCGCCAACGACCTCGCCGCGCTGCTGAAACACCTGGGCATCGAACGGGCGGTGCTGGCGGGGATGAGCCAGGGCGGGTTCCTCTCGCTGCGCTGCGCGCTGACCCACCCGGAGATCGTCCGGGCGCTGATCCTGATCGACACCCAGGCCGGCCAGGAGGACCCCGAGCGGCTGAAGGGCCACATGCAGCTGGCCAACACCTGGGCCGAGCACGGCCTCAGTGACGAACTGGCGTCGATCATCGAGGGCATCATCCTCGGCGACGGCTGGGCCGGCGCGGAGGCCTGGAAGGCCAAGTGGCGCAAGATCAGCAAGGTGAACATGCTGGGCTGCATGAACACGCTCGCGGCCCGCGACGACGTGACCGGCAGGCTCGGTCAGATCAAGGTCCCGGCCCTCGTCGTGCACGGCGATGCGGACGCGGCGATCGAACTCGGCCTGGCCGAGCAGCTGGCGGCCGGGCTGCCGGACGCCAAGCTGGTGGTCGTGCCCGGCGCCGGCCACGCGGCGAACCTCACCCACCCGGCGGTGGTCAACCCGGCCATCGCGGCGTTTCTGGACGGGATGGGGGCGGGTTAGAACGGTATTCGGGCCCGCGCCCATCGCCGATCTTCCCCGCGAAGGCGGGGACCCAGGCTTCTTCTGAAGCCCAGCCGCGCTCTCCGACAAGACGCCTGGGCCCCCGCTTGCGCGGGGGAAAGCGGTAAGGTGCAGGCGATGCGCGTCAGATCGAGCGCGCCCGGCCGGCCCAGTAGGGCTCTCGCACCTTCTTGCGCTGGATCTTGCCGGCCGGACTGCGGGGCAGTTCGTCGACGAACTCGATCGAGCGCGGAACCTTGAAGCCGGCGAGGTGATCGCGGGCCCAGGCCTGGATGTCCTTGGCCAGCGCGTCGCTGCCCTCGTAGCCGGGGTTCAGCGTCAGGACCGACTTGACCTCTTCGCCCCACTCCTCGTTCGGCACGCCGATGGTGCAGGCGTCTTCGACCGCGGGGTGCTTGATCAGTTCGTTGTCGATCTCCTGCGGGTAGATGTTGACCCCGCCGGAGATGATGCACTCGGCGGTGCGGCCGGTGAGGAACAGGTAGCCGTCGTCGTCGAGGTAGCCGACGTCGCCCAGCGTGAAGTAGTCGCCCTTGTGCGCGGCGGCGGTCTTGGCCGGGTCCTTGTAGTACTCGAACGGCGCGATCGGCGAGACGCGGAAATAGAGCGTGCCGGACTGGCCCTGCTTCACCTCGTGGCCGTCGTCGTCGAGGATCTTGAGCGCGGTGGGATCGGGCAGCTTGCCGACGGTTCCAGGCTTCTTCAGCCACTCGTCCGAGCTGACGACGAAGCCCGCGCCGCCCTCGGAGCCGGCATAGTACTCGTTGATGATCGGCCCCACCCAGTCGATCATCGCCTTCTTGACCTCGGGCGGGCAGGGCGCGGCGCCGTGAATGATGTAGCGCAGCGACGAGACGTCGTACTTGTCGCGCACATTGTCCGGCAGGTTCAGCAGACGCTGGAACATGATCGGCACCAGGTGCGCGCGTGTCACCTTGTATTTCTCGATCGCCTTCAGCACGCCCTCTGAGTCCCAGCGGTCGATGAACACCAGCGGGATGCCCAGAAGCATCGACGAGCGCACGTCGAACGCCAGCGGCGCGGCGTGGTACGCCGGCCCGGCGCAGAGCTGCACGTCGTCCGGCTCGGCGACGTTGATCAGCGGCATCGCCACGTTGTTGCGCCGATAGACCCCTTCGGCCGGCCGGTCGTGCCGGAGGTGTAGAGCATGCTGGAGCCGGCCACTGGATCGGCGATGTCCGAGCCGTCGAACTGGTCCAACAGCTTGGCGTACGGTTCGAAGCCCGGCGCGTCTTCGCCGATCGAGACCTTCAGCGTCACCTGCGGCGCCTTCGCGGCCGGGCCCGATGGGTAGCGGGTGTCGGCGAACAGCGCCTTCGCGTCGCAATCGTTGATGATGTACTCGACCTCGTCGGCGTTGAGGTGCCAGTTCACCGGCGTCAGCCGGTAGCCGCCGCGCAGGCAACCCGAAAGCACCTCGACGAACTCGGCGCGGTTGCTGCACAGCAGCGCCACCGCATCGCCTTCCTTCAGGCCCCGCTCGCGCAGCAGCCGCACCACCTTGTTGGCCGCGTCGTTGATCTCGCGGAAGGTCCGGGTCTGGATCGGGTCGTGGATGGCGACCTTGTCGCCATGAATCTCGGCCCACAGGCTGTGGCTCATGCCGCTGGCGGCCGCCTGGGACTGGCGCTCTAAGATATTCTGCATTGGCAGTCCTCCCGCGCGACCCTCTCGCGGGGTCTGGTCCGCCGGCGGCCGGCGGGCGCTCGAAATGGCTCGAATTAGGCTTTCTCCATCCAGCCTGACGCTGGCTTCGTCAAGCGCTGTAGTCACGCCTGACGCCACTCCGCGCAGGATCCCGCCACGCGATCGTCGCCGGTCACACTTGGTTTACTGTAATTCCGATAAGATTTTCGAAGGCATAGACAGTAAAAATCTGTTCACCCTGAACCTTAACGACAAAGCAATCCGCCAAGTCCAGATTTAATCATGAAGACGCACAGATTTGCGTCGGTGGGTCGGGGCTCAGCATATGCGTACCGGAACCGTGGTCAGTCTCGGAGCATCGGCCGTGCTCGGTCTGGGCGCACTGGTTGTGGCTCGGCTCTGGCTGCCGCAAAACGTGCATGCGCCGCAGCTCAAGCTGACCCCTGAGGTCGCCGCCGGTACGGTGCCCGTGGTCGTCGCCACCGGCCCTATTCCGTTCGGCGCCAAGCTTGACGCCAGCAAGCTGACCATCGTTCACCTGCCGCCCAGCGCCGTCCCCCCGGGCGCTTTCGCGAACCCGGCCCAGATCCTCTCGCAGCAGGGCGGCGCGCCGGTGGCGCTGACGCCGATCGCGGCGCACGAACCGCTACTGCCCGCCAAGCTCAGCGGCCCCGGCGCGCGGCCGATCGTCTCGGCCGGCATCGCCGACGGCATGCGCGCCTACACCATCGGCGTGAGCGAGACCGCCGGCGTCGGCGGCCACGTGCTGCCGGGCGACCGCGTCGACGTGATCGTCACCCGCGACGTCCCGATTCCGACGATCAAGTCCAAGGACGGCTCGGAGATCGCCGACTGCAACGGCTGCAAGCGCATCCGCGGCGACGTCGTGCTGCAGAACATCCGGGTGCTGGGCATGGACCTCAACGTCGATCCGACCACCACCCAGTCGGTCATCTCCCACACCGCCACCTTGGAAGTCTCGGTGATGGACGCCGAGAAGCTCGCAGTCGCGAACCAGGCCGGTTCGCTGTCGCTGGCGCTGCGCCGGGCCGGTCAGGCCGATCTCGCCCCGACCCGCACCATCGAGATCCCGGACCTGCAGTCGAGCGGACCGCACGCGCCCGGCGCCGCCGGCGATCGTCCGCGCCTGATCGCCGTATCCCGCCGCCATGGCGGGCCGAGCTACCCGGTCGTGATCCACACCCGCTCCGTGGTCGTCGTGCACGGCGACACCGCCACGCCAGTCGAAGTTCCCGCCGAGCGTTACGGGGCCGGCGCGTGAGCGCGCCTCCCCGCGGAGACATCAGAACAATGAAAAGCCTCCTCGCCCTTTCCGCTTCGGCCGCGATCCTGATCGCCGCGGCGGCGCCCGCGCAGGCCCAGGTCGCTCAGGATCCCGGCGGCAGCCAGACCATCGTGGTGCCGAAGGACAAGTCGGCGGCGTTCCGCCTCGACTATCCGGCCAGCGAGATCGTGGTCGCCCAGCCTGACACCCTGTCGCTGGTGGCGACCACCGACCGCAGCTTCTATGTCCGCGGCAAGGCGCTCGGCGTCACCAACATCCTGATCTACGACGCGCATCACCGGCTGGCGCAGGTGGTCGACGTCCGCGTCGGCTACGACGTCGCCAGCCTGCAGTCCGACCTCGACGCGGCGATGCCGGGCGAGTCGATCCACGCCAGCAACTTCGCCGGCGGAATCCTGCTGACCGGCGAGGTCTCGACGCCAGCGGCGGCTGCCCACGCCGCGGCGATCGCCGAGCATTACGCGCCCAAGGCGGTCGAGTGTGACATGACCGTCAAGTCTGGCCAGCAGGTGCAGGTCGACGTGCGGGTGATCGAGGCCGCTCATACGGCGATCAAGGACCTCGGCTTCAACATCAATGTCCAAGCCCTGGGCGGCTTCAACTTTTCCACCGGTTCGAACCTGCCGAGCGGCATCCAGCCCCAGGCGACGATCGGGGTGAGCCACCAGTTCGGCGCCTGGAACGTCGACGCCAACCTGCAGGCGCTCGAGCAGAAAGGCGCGATTCGCACCCTGGCGCGGCCGGACCTGGTCGCCATGTCGGGCCAGGAGGCGACCTTCCTCGCCGGGGGTGAGATCCCGATCCTGGTGCCGGGCGGCAGCCTCGGCAACACGACGATCGAGTACAAGCCGTTCGGCGTCAAACTGGCCGTCACGCCGACGGTCGAGGCCAATGGGACGATCCAGCTCAAGGTCGCGCCCGAGGTGAGCGAGCTCGATCCGAAGGATGGCGTCAGTCTGGGTGGCGGCGTGATCCCGGCCCTCTCGACCCGCCGCGCCTCGACCCAGATCGAGCTGCGCGACGGCGAGAGCTTCGCCATCGCCGGCATGTTCCAGCGCAACTACTCGACCAGAATCAACCAGATCCCCGGAGCGTCGAACATCCCAATCCTGGGCGCCCTGTTCCGTTCGTCCGACTGGCAGCGCAACGAGACCGAGCTCGTCATCATCGTCACGCCGCACCTGACCGCGCCGGTGAGGGACATCAACGAGCTGCCCAATCCACTGAAGGAGACGGCCGAGCAGACCGCGATCGACGTGATGCTCGACGGCAAGACCACCGGCCCGCTGCCGCCCAACCCCGACGGCGATCTGTTCCCGGCCAAGGCCATTCCGCTGGCCACCCAGCCGGAAGCCGCAGCGGCGCCGTCGCCGACCGCCAAGCCAGCTGTCGTTGCGAGCAAGTGATGAACCCGTCAGATTTCACCGGCCGTCATGTCCTCGTTGTCGGCCAGGGCCTCGCGCCGCTGGCGCAGGAGGCGCTGGGCGAGGCGCGGTATGAGGTCGCGGCGGGCGACCGACTCGACGTACTCGCTCAGCCCGGCTCTGCGCCCGACCTGGTGCTGATCGACGCCGAGGCGGCCGACGCGGTGGACCTCGTGGTCGCCATCGCCGGCCTCGCGGCCCAGCCCAGCCCGCCGGCCGTGCTTCTCGCGGGCAGCCACCTGCCGGCGAGCCTGGTGCGCGCGCTGCTGAAGCTGCCGCGTTCCGACGTGATCGAGGCGCCCTTCACCACCGCCGATCTCGCCCGCGCCGCCACCGCGCTCATGGCCGCCGCCCCGATCCCGGCCGCCGCGCCGGCGCCGACCCATCAGGTCAACGCCCGCTGCTGGACCGTCGTCGGTTCGGTCGGGGGCTGCGGCGCGACCACCATCGCGGTCGAGCTCGCCAGCGTGCTGGCGCAGCGCTCGGGTCCCGAGCAGCGGGTCGCGCTGGTCGACCTGCACCTGGCTGACGGCGCCGCGGCGGCCTACCTCGGCGCCACCGCCAACATGATGCTGGCCGAGGCGTCGGCCACCCCCGAGCGGATCGACGCCGCGGTGCTCGACGTCTTCGCCACCAAGATCGGCGATGGACTCGACCTGCTGGCGGCGCCGCGCGATCCCAAGGCCTTCAGCAAGGTCAGCCAGACCGCGATCTGCCGGCTGCTGGAGATGGCGGCCCAGACCTATGACTGGATCGTCGTCGACCTGCCGCGCCACCACCAGCCCTGGACGATGGACGTGCTGGCCGGGTCCGACGAGGTGCTGGTCGTCTCCGAGCTGACCGTCCCGGCGCTGCTCTCGGCCCGCGCGCTGGCCTCCGAGGTCGAGACCGAGCTGACCGGCGGCGCGCAGCCGCGGATCATCCTCAACCGCCTGGCCAGCCGCATGTTCGGCCCGGCCCCGTCGCTGGCGGAGGCCGAGAAGGCGCTGCAGCGCAAGGCCGACGGCGGCATCACGTCCGACTGGGAGGCCGCGGCCGCGTCGGTGAACCTCGGCGGCTCGATCAGCCATCACCGCCCGCGCTCGAAGATCGTGCGCGACATCGGCGTGCTGGTCGACCGCCTGGTCCAACCCGCAGAGGTCCAGCGGAGGCGCGCCTGATGGCCCGTTTCAGCTTCAAGCGCGAACCGGCCGCCGAGGCGCCGCAGCGCCTGGTGATCTCCGATCCGGCCGACGACGCACCGGCCACGGCCGCCAGCCCGCAGCCCGGCGCCAAGGTCGATGCGGTGGCCGCGCCGCCGGCGGCCAAGCTCAACCTGATGGTCGACGACGATCCGAAGGACATCGGCCCGGTCGCCACCGACGGCATGCTCGACATGCGCCTGCGGCTGCACGGCAAGCTGATCGAGGAGATCGACCTCTCCAAGCTCGACAAGCTGGACGAGGGCGAGATGCGCCGACAGGTGCGCCGCCTGGTCGCCGACTTCGCCCGCACCGAGCGCCTGGCGCTGAACGCCGCCGAGCTCGATGAGCTGGGCGCCTCGGTGTTCGACGAAATGGTGGGGCTGGGACCGATGGAGCCGCTGCTGAAGGACGACTCGATCGCCGACATCCTGATCAACGGCCCGTTCCAGGTCTACGTGGAACGCCGGGGCGAACTGGAGGTCGCGCCGGTCCGCTTCCGCGACAACGACCACCTGCTGCGGATCGTCAACCGCATCGTCGCCGGCGTCGGCCGCCGGATCGACAAGTCCTCGCCGCTGGTCGACGCCCGTCTGCCGGACGGCAGCCGCGTGAACGCCGCGATCGGCCCGGTCGCCATCGACGGCGCGGCGGTCTCGATCCGGAAGTTCTCCAAGAAGCCCTACAACCTCGAGCGCCTGGTCGGCGTCGGGGCGATGCCGGCCTGCGTCGCCGAGTTCCTCTATGGCGCGGTGCGCTCGCGGGTCTCGACCGTGATCTCCGGCGGCACCGGCTCGGGCAAGACCACCCTGCTCAACGCGCTCTCGGCGGCGATCCGCAACAAGGAACGCCTGATCACCATCGAGGACGCGGCCGAGCTGCAGCTGCAGCAGCCGCACGTGGTGCGCATGGAGACCCGCCCGCCCAGCATCGAGGGCAAGGGCGAGATCCGCCAGCGCGAGCTGGTCAAGAACGCGCTGCGGATGCGTCCCGACCGGGTGATCCTGGGCGAGGTGCGCGGCGAAGAAGCGTTCGACATGCTGCAGGCCATGAACACCGGCCACGAAGGCTCGATGGCCACCATCCACGCCAACACCCCCCGCGACGCCATCACCCGCCTGGAGCAGATGGTGGCGATGGGCGGCATGAGCCTCTCGCCGGACGCGATCCGCGGCCAGATCGCCTCGGCGGTCGGCATGATCGTCCAGGTGATGCGCCTCTCGGACGGCAAGCGCCGCCTGACCAGCGTCACCGAGATCACCGGCATGGAAGGCCAGGTGGTGCAGATGCAGGAGATCTTCGCCTTCCACCGCCTGTCCACCGAGTCCGACGGCACGGTGATCGGCGAGTTCCGCGCCACGGGCCTCAGACCCAAGTGCATGGACGAGATGATCCGGCGGGGGATCCACTACGACACCGCCAACTTCGACCCCGGCCGGCCCCTTAGCTGAAGAGGCGACGCGAGATGGATCCGCACTGGGTCTTCCTTTTCCTGGTCTTCGCGACGGTGTTCTCGTTCGGCCAGGCCGCCTGGGGCCTGGTCGGCGTCGGCCGCGCGCGCGCGGCGGTCAACAAGCGGCTGGCGACCGCCGAGCGCACCGGTTCGCTCGGCGACCTGGTGCTGGAGCTGCGCAAGCAGCGCGGCTTCGGCGAGGACGGCCGCTCGATCTTCAGCTGGGCCTGGCTCGGCGACCTGGTGCTGCGCTCCGGCGTGACCGTCGATATCCGCCGCTGGGCGCTGATGATCGCCGGCGGCGTGGTCGGCATCGGGGCGGTGGCTTTCTACTTCAGCCGCAATCCGTTCATCGCGCTTGGCGCGGCGGTGGTGCTGCCGCTGGTCGCGCCGATCGTCTACCTGCAGTTCAAGGCCGGCGCGCGCTCCAAGGCGCTCAGCCTGCAGCTGCCGCAGGCGCTCGAGGTGATGGTGCGCAGCCTGGAGGCCGGCCACCCGATCCCGACCTCGATCAACCTGGTCGGCCGCGAGCTGCCCGACCCGGTCGGCTCCGAGTTCGGCATGGCCGCCGACGAGATCGCCTACGGCGCGACGCTGGAGCAGGCCGTGGCCCGCATCGCCGACCGCTGCCGCCACGCCGACGTCGACCTGTTCGCCGCGGCGATCCGCCTGCAGGAGAAAGCCGGCGGCAACCTCACCGGCCTCTTGAAGATGCTCGCCCACACCGTCCGTGAACGGAACAAGATGCGGCTGAAGATCCGCGCCGCCTCGTCGGAAGGGCGGATGAGCGCCTACATCCTCACCGGCGCGCCGATCGTCTGCTTCGTCTTCATCAACGTTTCGCAGCCGCACTACTACGGCGACCTGATCAAAGTGCCCTTCATCCAGATCGGCCTCGGCTGCCTCGTCGGCCTGCTGACCGCCGGCAATCTGGTGATGAAGCGTATGATCGACATGAGGATCTGACCGCCGTGGACAGCGCATTCGTCGACAACATCCTCACCCCCGTCGCCCTGGGCCTGATCGCGCTTGGGGTCGGCGGGATCAGCTTCATGGCCCTGCGTGCGTTCGCGACCGCCTCGCGACGCCGCGCGCGGCTGGCCGGCGGCGCGATCGCCGCGGGCGGATCGGACGGCGGCGGCGTCAGCGAGGCGTTCTCCGGCGTGGTGTCGGGCGTGCGGCGCCTGGGCGACCGGATGGCGATCCAGGACCCGGCGCAGCTCTCCAGCCTGCGCACCAAGCTGATGCTGGCCGGCTACTACAGCCGCGAGGCCGCCGCGATCTTTCTGGGCGTCAAGGCCGCGGCGATGATCGCCGCGATCGTCGGCATCGTGCTGATGCTGCCGCTGGCGTTCGGCAAGCACGGCGGCATGCTGCCGATCCTCGGCGGCGCCGGCTTCGCGCTGGTCTCGATCATGGGGCCCGACCAGTTCATCAAGAGCCGCCGCACCGCCCGCGAGCGGGAATACCGCGAGGGCTTCCCCGACCTGCTGGACCTGCTTGTGGCGTCGGTGGAAGCCGGCCTCAGCCTCGACGCCGGGGTGACGCGGGTGACCGACGAACTCTACCGCCGCTATCCGAACCTGGCCGAGCACCTGAAGGTGCTGACGCTGGAGCTGCGGGCCGGCCGTTCGCGCAAGGACGCCTGGATCGCCTTCGCCGACCGCCTGGGCATCGACGAAGCCCGCAGCCTCGCCACCATGCTGCGCCAGGCCGAGGAGATGGGCACCAGCCTGGGCGCCTCGCTGGCCGTGTTCTCCGACGAGATGCGCGGCAAGCGCATGCTGCGCGCGGAAGAAAAGGCGATGGCGCTGCCGGCCAAGATGATGCTGCCGCTGATCCTGTTCATCTTCCCCTGCCTGATCGGCGTCTTGATGCTGCCCGCCGCCTACCGGATCAAACAGGCGCTGATGCACTGAAGTAGTCGTACTTGACATCAAGACATCAAAGTTCTCATGTTGTGATGTATGAGAACGACCCTAACGCTCGACGATGATGTCGCGGTCCAGATTGAGGCTTTACGGCGGAAACGTCGCGCCAGCCTGAAGACGGTGGTCAACGAAATCCTCCGCCGCGGCCTTGCCGGCGTGGAGACCCCGAAGAGACAACGCAAGACGTTCCGGACGCGGACTTTCGATGCCGGACCGCCGATGACGCCGAGCCTCGACAACGTCGCCGAAGCGCTCGCCGCGGCTGAAGGTGAACGTTTCCGTTGATCCTGGTCGACGCAAACCTGCTCGTCTACGCCAGCATTTCCAGCTTCTCCGAACATCGTCGCGCCCAAGAATGGCTTGATGGCCGCTTGAACGGTGAAGATCGCGTGGGGCTGCCCTGGCCTTCGCTTCTGGCGTTCCTGCGGCTCGTCACCAACTCAAGGATATTTCCGCGTCCGCTCGCGATGTCGGACGCGTGGCGGCAGGTCGAAGCCTGGCTGGCTTGCGACACGGCTTGGGTTCCGTCTCCGGGCGAGCGTCACGCCGCGATCCTTGCGCGCCTGCTTGCGGGACCCGGTGTCGTCGGCAACCTCGTGCCGGACGCGCACCTGGCGGCGCTCGCCCTCGAGCACGGACTCGAACTCGCCTCCAGCGACGGCGATTTCGCGCGCTTTCCCGGCCTGCGATGGATTAATCCGCTGGCCGCGTGACGCTGCCGTCCGCATCCATGCTGCTTGCTTCAGCACGCCTTCACGTAGGGCCGGTACTTCGGCTCCCACACGCGGGCCCGAATCCGCGCGGCGAGCTCGGCTTCGCCGCACGGTTCGGCCACCCCGTCCGCCTGCGCCTGCCGGGCGACGGCGAGCGCCACCGCCTGCGCCACGTCGCGCAGCTGACCCACCGGCGGCAGCAGCGGGGCGGTCTTGTCGGTGCGGGTGGGGGAGAGGTCGGCCAGCGCGCGGGCGGCGGCCATGAACATCGCATCGGTGACCCGGCGGGCGCCGGCGGCGATCAGGCCGAGGCCGACGCCCGGGAAGATGTAGGAGTTGTTGGTCTGGCAGATCGCCACCTCGCCGCCGTCCCACGTCGGGCAGGGGAACGGGCTGCCGACGCCGATCAGCGCGCGGCCGTCCGTCCAGTCCAGCAGCTGCTGCGGCGCCGCTTCGCAGCGCGAGGTCGGGTTGGAGAGCGGGAAGATCACCGGCCGCTCCACGCCCGCCGCCATCGCCCGCACCACCGGTTCGGTGAAGACGCCGGCCTGGCCGGAGACCCCGATCAGCACGGTCGGCTTCGCATTCACCGCGACGTCCAGCAGCCCGATCTGGCCTGGCGTCTCCAGCCTCCAGTCGGCCACCGCCTCGCGCGGCTGGGCGAACGGCGCCTGGCTGGCGGTGAGGCTGTTCATGCCCTGCAGCAGCAAGCCATCCCGGTCGACGGCGAAGAAGCGCCGGCTGGCCTCGTCGGGCGCCAGGCCATCCTCGATCATCGCCTGGCGCAGCAGCGCGGCGATGCCGCACCCGGCGGAGCCGGCGCCCAGCAACGCGATGCGCTGGTCCTTCAAGGCCGTGCCGGTGACGTTGATCGCCGCCATCAGCGTTCCGGCGGCGACGGCGGCGGTGCCCTGGATGTCGTCGTTGAAGGTGCAGAGCCGGTCGCGGTAGCGCGCCAGCAGCCGCGCGGCGTTGGCGCCGGCGAAGTCTTCCCACTGCAGCACCACGTTCGGCCAGCGCTCGATCACCGCGTCCACGAACGCGTCGATGAAGCCGTCGTAGTCCGCGCCGGTCACGCGCTCGTGGCGCCAGCCGATGTAGATCGGGTCCTCCAGCCGCTCGCGGTTGTTGGTGCCGACGTCGAGCAGGATCGGCAGGGTCTCGTCCGGATGGATGCCGGCGCAGGCGGTGTAGAGCGACAGCTTTCCGATCGGGATGCCCATGCCGCCGGCGCCCTGGTCGCCCAGGCCCAGGATCCGCTCGCCGTCGCTCACCACGATCACGCGCACCTTGTCGAAGCGCGGCGAGGCCAGGATCTCGCCGATGCGATGGCGGTTGGGATAGCTGAGGAAGAGGCCGCGCGGCTTGCGCCAGATCTCGCTGAAGCGCTGGCAGCCCTCGCCGACGGTGGGCGTGTAGACCAGCGGCAAGGTCTCGGCCATGCCGCGCAGGATCAGCGCGTAGAACAGCGTCTCGTTGGTGTCCTGCAGGTCGCGCAGGAAGGCGTAGCGCTCGAAATCGGTCTCGAAGTTCCGCAGCACCTTCAGCCGGCGGGCCACCTGCGCGTCCAGCGCGCCGACGTGCGGCGGCAGCAGCCCGTGCAGCTCGAACAGGTCGCGCTCGGCTTCGGTGAAGGCGGTGCCCTTGTTGAGCATCGGCGTGTTCAGCAGGGCGACGCCGGTCAGGTTGGTCGCGACCGTTTCCGACTGTGGCGCCATGCCCGAGTTCCTGCGTGAGCTTCGGCTCTTGCCACAGCCGCGGGCGCCTGACCACTTTCCCCCAGCGCCGCGTTGCGGCAGTCTGCGACGATGCCCCACGATCATGACGGCCACGATCACGATCACGGCCAGGCGCCGCCGTCCGACATCGCGCTCAGGGTCAAGGCGCTGGAGTCGCTGCTGGTCGAGAAGGGGCTGGTCGATCCGGCCGCGCTCGACGCGATCGTCGACTACTACGAACACAAGGTCGGGCCGCGCAACGGCGCGCGGGTGGTGGCCCGGGCCTGGAGCGATCCGGCCTATCGCGAGCGCCTGCGCGCCGACGCCACCGCGGCGATCGCCGAGCTGGGCTATTCCGGCGGCCAGGGCGAGCACATGGTGGCGGTGGAGAACACGCCCGCCGTCCACAACATGGTCGTCTGCACCCTTTGCTCCTGCTACCCCTGGCCGGTGCTGGGCCTGCCGCCGGTCTGGTACAAGTCCGCGCCCTACCGCTCGCGCGCGGTGATCGATCCGCGCGGCGTGCTGGCCGAGTTCGGGACCGAGCTGCCGGCCGAGGTCGAGGTCCGGGTGTGGGATTCCACCGCCGAGGTCCGCTACCTGGTGATCCCCGAGCGCCCCGCCGGCACGGAGGGACTGGACGAGGACGCGCTGGCGGCGCTGGTCACCCGCGACGGCATGATCGGGACGGCGCGGCTGTGAACGGCGTGCACGACATGGGCGGCATGCACGGGCTGGGCCCGGTCGCGCCCGAAGCGGACGAGCCGGTGTTCCACCACGACTGGGAGCGGCGGGTCCACGCGCTGGTGATCGCCTCGCCCACCCGCGGCAACATCGACGCCGGCCGCCACCAGCGCGAGCTGATCCCGGGTCCCGACTACCTGCGCATGAGCTACTACGAGAAGTGGTTCGCCGGATTGTGCGCCATGCTGGTCGACGGCGGCGCCGTCACCGCCGAGGAGCTGGCCACGGGCGCCTGCGATCCTGCCGCGCCGAGAGGGACGCCGCGGCTCGCGCCGCAGGACGTCGCTCCGGCGCTGTCGCGGTCAGGATCCTACCGGCGCGATATCGCCGCTGCGCCGCGCGTTCAAGCCCGGGGACCGTGTCCGGGCGCGCAACCTGCACCCGACCGGCCACACGCGCCTGCCACGATATGTTCGCGGCCGGGCGGGCGTGGTCGAGCGCTGCCACGGCGCCCACGTCTTCCCCGACAGCCACGCCCACGGCGCCGGCGAGGACCCGCGGCCGCTCTATGCCGTGCGCTTCACCGCGCGCGAGCTCTGGGGACCGGACGCCGCCCCGCGCGACAGCGTCTGCCTCGACCTCTGGGAGCCCTATCTTGAGCGCGTCTAAGGCCCTGGCGCTGCCCGGCATCCCGCGCGACGCGGAGGGGCCGGTGTTCAGCGAGCCGTGGCAGGCGCAGGCGTTCGCGCTGGCGGTGCACCTGAGCGCCGAGGGGGCGTTCACCTGGAGCGAATGGGCCGAGGCCCTCGCCGCGGAACTCGCCGGCGATCCCGCCGACGACGGGTCGCGCTACTACGACCACTGGGTCGCCGCGCTCGAGGCGCTGATCGCCAGGCGGGGCTTCGCGGCCGACGCCGAGATGGCTGAGCGTAAGGCCGAGTGGGCCGAGGCGTATCGGCATACGCCCCACGGGCAGCCGATCGAGCTGACCGCGGCCCGTCGGTCCTGACGCCCGCAACTCGACGCCGGCCCCGCGGGGTCTAGAGTGCCTCCCAACCTGATCGCCATGGGAGGCGCGCTGAGATGTCCGACGCAGAGATCCTGTTCGAGACCATGGGGCGGGTCGCGCTGATCCGGCTGAACCGGCCGGCGGCGCTGAACGCGCTGACCTACGCCATGCTGGCCGACATCCGCCGCCTGGTCGGCGAGGCCGAGAAGGACCCGGAGGTGACCGCGATCGCCTTCGTCGGCGAAGGGCGCGGCTTCTGCTCCGGCCTGGACGCCGAGGTGCTGCGCCAGACCACGGCCGCCGGCGAGAGCCGCCCGGCTGGCGGCGCCCAGCGCGCGAACCCCGACCCGCCAGGGATGTTCAGCTACCTGCCGCGCATCTCCAAGCCGGTGATCTCGGCCGTGAACGGCGTCGCCGCCGGCGGCGGCTTCGTGCTGGCGATGATGAGCGACCTGCGCTTCGGCTCCGACGGCGCCAGCTTCACCACCGTGTTCTCCAAGCGCGGCCTGATCGCCGAGCACGGCACCAGCTGGGTGCTGCCGCGGCTGGTCGGGCCAAGCCGGGCGATGGACCTGCTCTGGAGCTCGCGCCGGGTCCATGCCGACGAGGCGCTGCGGATCGGCCTGCTGGACCGCGTGTTCCCGGCCGACGAACTGCTGGCCAGCCTGGTCGCCTATGTCGACGAACTCGCCGCCAACGTCTCGCCCAGCGCGATCGCGGTGATGAAGAGCCAGGTCTGGCGCCACATGTCCGACCCGATGGAGCCGGCGCTGGCCGACGCCGACCGGCTGACCGCCGCCCAGCTGAAGCACCCCGACGCCTACGAGGGCGCGATGTCGCTGATCGAGCGCCGGCCGCCGAACTTCCAGCCCTGGACCGGAGGCGCGTGATGAGCGGCTACGAGACCGTCACTTACGAAACGTCCGGGCCGGTCGCGACCATCACGCTGAACCGGCCCGAGGCGCGCAACGCGATCGTGCCGCAGATGATGGACGATCTGTGGGACGCGGTGCGCGAAGCTGCGGCAGACAAGCAGCTGCGGGTGCTGGTGCTGCGCGGCGCGGGCCGCGACTTCTGCCCCGGCGCAGACCTCAAGGCCTATGTCGGGTCGGAGCAGCGCGCCACCCGGCCGGAGACGTTCGGCATCAGCGTGATCCTGCACGAGGCGCCGCTGGTGACCGTGGCCGCGATCAAGGGCGCCTGCGCCGGCGCCGGGCTCGGCTGGGCGTCGGCCTGCGACCTGCGGATCTGCGACGAGACCGCCCGCTTCAACGTCGGCGTTCCTGGACGTCGGCATGTCCGGCGACATGGCCGGGACCTGGTTCCTGCCGCGCATCGTCGGCGCGGCCAAGGCGCGCGAGCTCTACTTCCTGCCCGGCAAGTTCGACGCCGCCGAGGCCGCGCGGATCGGGCTGGTCAACCGGGTGACGCCGGAGGCCGCGTTCGAGACCGAACTCGCCGCCCTGGTCGAGCGGCTGGCCAATTCTTCGCCGCTGGCGCTGAAGGGCATGAAGGCCAACTTCGTCGACCAGGAACACATGGGCCTGGCCGACTTCCTCGCCGCCGAAACCGCGCGGCACAGCGCCTGCGGGCGGTCGGAGGAACTCGAAAGAGGCGTTCCGGGCGTTCGTGGAGAAGCGCAAGCCGGTCTACCAGGGGCGGTAGCCACACCAACTCCCCGCTCATCCCGAGGTTCGCCGGGATGAGCGGGCTTTGAGGGAGGCGCTGATGCCTGAAGAGATCATCGAACCGGACCTGCCGATCTGCGATCCGCACCATCACCTGTGGGACTTCGAGGGCAGCCGCTATCTGCTGCCGGAGCTGCTGGCCGACCTGACCAGCGGGCACAACGTCGAGAGCACGGTTTTCGTCGAGTGCGGGTCGTTCTATCGCGCCAGCGGGCCGGAGCCGATGAAGTACGTCGGCGAGACCGAGTTCGTGAACGGCCAGGCGGCGATGGCGGCGAGCGGGCGCTACGGGCCGGTGCTGGCGTGCGAGGGGATCGTCGGACGCGCGGACCTCGCGGCCGGCGCCAGCGTGGCCGAGGTGCTGGAGAGCCACGTCCGCGCCGGCAACGGCCGGTTCAAGGGCATCCGCCACGCCGGCGCCTACGATCCCAGCCCGGAGATTCGCCGCAGCCACACCAGCCCGCCGCCGGGGCTCTACGGCATGACCTCGTTCCGCGAGGGCTTCGCCGAGCTCGGCAAGCTCGGGCTGTCGTTCGAGGCCTGGCAGTACCACCCGCAGCTCGGCGAGGTCGCGGCGCTGGCCGACGCCTGCCCGCAGGTCGCGATCGTGCTCAACCACGTCGGCGGCGTGCTCGGCGTCGGGCCGTACGAGGGCAAGCGCGACGAGGTGTTCGCCGTCTGGAAGGCGGGGATCGAGGAGCTGGCGAAGCGCCCGAACGTCTGGGTCAAGCTGGGCGGGCTCGGCATGACCAGCCTCGGCTTCCGCTTCCACCGCCGCGATCCGCGGCCCGGTTCCGAGGAGCTGGCGCGAGGCCTGGCGGCCCTACCTGGAGACCTGCATCGAGGCGTTCGGGGTCCGTCGCGGCATGTTCGAGAGCAACTTCCCGGTCGACGGCGCCAGCTGCGACTACGCCACGCTGTGGAATGCGCTGAAACGCGTCGCCGCCGGCGCCTCGGCGGACGAGAAGGCGGCGCTGTTCAAGGGCAACGCGCGGCGCTTTTACCGGCTGGACTGAGCGCCGGTTGGCGAGAGCATAACCCCTCGCCTTCCCACGATGCTGCGCATCGCGGGCCCCTCCCTCTCCCTCCGGGAGAGGTGAAAGTCAGCAGCGCCAACATCTCACACCTCTCCCAGCTGGGAGAGGGAGGGGCCCGCGGCGGAGCCGTGGGAGGGTGAGGGGTTACGCGTCCGGACGACATGGTCACGTCCGGCTCAGACCTCCATCGGCTTGTCGCTGCCGGTCCCGCGCGTCTCGGAGGCGAAGTGGGCCTTCAGCGCCTCGCCGCAGATGGCGATGGCGCGCTCGATCCCGGCGGTCGGGTCGGCCGACTTCATGCCCGCCTGCACCGCCGCGGCGGCGCTGTTCCAGACGTCGTCGCCGCACTTCGCGTGGATCGCCGCGTCGGCGAGGATCTCGACCTGCCGCTCGACCAGGGCGACGAAGATCAAGATGCCGGTGTCGCTCTCCGTGGCGTGGGTGTGGGCGGCGACGAAGTGGTGGTACGCGGCCTTCTTCACCCGGTGGCGCTTGAGAAAGCGCGGGGTCACGGCCCGCCGGATCGGCGCGAGCGAGGTCAAGAGGGCGACGATGCCGAACAGCAGGAGCTGGGCGATCGCGTAGCCGGTAAGGGCGAACGCCACCTCGCTCTGCACGGCGCCCGCCTGAGCCGCGCTCCAGCCGCCCTGGGTGATCGCGGCCAGCATCGGGCGCAGCGACACGGCCATCACCGCCGGCGGGACCAGCAATGCGGCGGCCGCGCCCCAGGCGATCGGCACTTCGCGGTAGGTGGAGACCTCGCCGGAGAGGACGCAGAAGATGTCGCCGCTCGAGCCTTCCTCGGCTTTGGCGACGGCCGCCTCGATGCGGCGATGGTCGTCGGGGGTCAGTCTCATCGGCTTCCCCTCACCAGCTGCCCGACGCGCCGCCGCCGCCGAACGAGCCGCCGCCGCCGGAGAAGCCGCCGCCCCCGCCGCCGCCCCAGTCTCCCCCGCCCCAGCCGCCGCGCCGCGAGCCGGAGTTGAGGATCATCAGCGGCAGCAGCCAGCCCATGCCGCCGCCGCGGTGGCCACGGAAGATCGTCGACATGACGATGAAGAAGATGATCAGCCCGAAGATCGCGCCGAACGGCAGGCCGTGCGGCTTCGATTGCTGTGTCGCCTTGGCGACGTTGGCCTGGGCGGCAGCCGGGTCGAGGCTGAGCTGGCTGATCAGCGCGTTGGTCCCGGCGACGACGCCGCCCTCGGTGTCGCCGCTACGGAACTTCGGCAGCACCTGCTCCTGCAGGATTACGCTGGAGAGGGCGTCGGTCAGGATCGGCTCGAGACCGTAGCCCACCTCGATGCGCACCTTGTGCTCGGTCGGCGCGACGATGAACAGGACGCCGTTGTTCTGGCCCTTCTGGCCGATCCCCCAGGCGCGGCCGAGCTGGTAGCCGTAGTCCTCGATGTCGTAGCCCTGCAGGTCCGGCAGCGTGACCACCACCAGCTGGCGGCCGGTCTTGGTCTCCAGATCCGCGAGCTTCGCGGTGAGGTCGGCCTGGGTCTGGGCCGAGAGCACATGCGCGTTGTCGACCACCCGGCCGGTCAGCGGTGGAAAGGTCGGCGCGGCGATGGCGGGGAAGGCGAACAGAGTCGCCAGCGCGACGAGCAGGGTGGCGAAGGCGACCATGAACCCCTCCCCCTTGCGGGGAGGGGGCAGGGGGTGGGGGTGTCGGCTAGATGGCCGCCGACTGACCCGCGCGAACCTGTCGGCAGCGAGCAGCCACCCCCACCCCCGACCCCTCCCCGCAGGGGCGAGGGGAGCTTGGGCCGTGCTCACGGCGTGTTGGCCGGCGGCGCTGACGGGGGCGTCGATCCCGGGCGCGGCGCCGGCCGGCGGGCCGTTGATGTCGAAGTGCACGGTCGGCGCGGTCTGGGCCGCCTCGGTGGCGCCGAAGGTCTGCATCGGCTTGGCGTTATGGTAGAAGGTCGCCGCCCAGATCGAGGTCGGCAGCACCCGCAGCGTCGTGTTGTAGTCGCGCACCGCGTCGTTGTAGTCGCGCCGGGCGATGGCGATGCGGTTCTCGGTGCCTTCCAGCTGCGACTGCAGCGCCAGGAAGTTCTCGTTCGACTTCAGGTTCGGATAGTTCTCACTGACCGCCAGCAGCCGGCCGAGCGAGCTGGAGAGCTCGTCCTGCGCCTGCTGGAACTTCTGGAACGCGGCCGGGTCGTCGAGCTTGGAGGCGTCGATGGTGACGCCGGTGGCCTTGGCGCGGGCGTTGGTGACGCCGATCAGCACCGTCTGCTCCTGCTTGGCCTCGCCCTGCACCGTCGCCACCAGGTTCGGGATCAGGTCGGACCGGCGCTGGTAGTCGGCCTGCACGTCGCCCCACTTGGCCTTGGCGAGCTCCTGCTTGGTGGGAATGTCGTTGATGCCGCAGCCCACCAGCGCGAGCGGCATGATCACGAGCGCCAGCAGGCGCCCGAAGCGTTGTAGTAGTTGGTTCACGTCGCGGCCCCGACTTGAAACGCCGCGACAGCGCCGCGGCAGCGCCTGAATCTAGGCGCTGCCAGGCCGGTTAACCAGGGCGCCCCGGATTACGGTTCGGCAACGCATCAAACCGTCACCCCGGGCGGAGCGCGTAGCGCGCAGACCCGGGGCCGGACGCGCCGTCACCCAGCTGGTTCTCGTCTGAAAGCTGGACGGTCCGGCCCCGGCTCGGCGCGGCTTGCGCCGCTTGGCCGGGGTGACGGACGTGGATACGTGTCAGAGCTCGCCGCAGCCGGGCGGCAGCAGCGCCTCGACGCGCTGGGTGATGGTTTCCACGGGACAGCTGGCCATCGGGCCCGAGGCGCAGTCCTTGAACGACAACGCCAGCTGCTGCGCCCGGACCGGTTTCAGCGTGCGCAGCTGCTCGAGGGTCTCGTAGTAGATCACCGGGCGGACGAACTGATGGACGCCGTCGCTCCAGAGCTCGAACGCCAGCGCGGTGGACGGCGCGGTGCTGTCCGGCTCGCCGGGCAAGGTCCAGCTGAGCCCGAACACGCCCGCCATCAGCACCAGGTTGGTGTCATGGCCCGAAAGGGTCATCAGCTTCAGGTTCGGACCGGATTGCGGGCCGCCGGCGGCCGGCTTGCCGGCCAGCGCGGCCAGGATCACCCGCGCCATCGGCGCGCCGCGCACGGCCGTGGCGTAGGCGTTGAGCCGGATCATCGCGAAGCTGCGCTCGTGCAGCGCCATGACTTCGGTGATGTCGGCGGCGCTGGCGCGGCCCCAGCCGACGTCGCTCATCGGCTTGTCGTCGCCGTATTCCAGCAGCAGGTCCTCGGCGAGACCGCCCACGGCCGGCAGCACCGAGCCCGCCATCGCCGAGCTGTCCGAACCCGAGAGGCAGGTTCCCGCGCCGCCCTTGCAGGCGTCCGGGGCGAAGATGGCCTGCAGCCTGGCCAGCGGTGGGCCGACGTCGACGCCGGCGACCGCGGGATCGGCGGCGGCCGCGGCCATCGCCGCGCGCAGCTTGTCCTGGTCCATCCGGCAGGCGGCCGCCTCGGAGCCGCCGAAGATCGGATCGCGCGGATGGGTGTCGGCGTAGGGGGCCTTGAGGCCGCAACCGGGCTGCAGCGCCTCGGCGGTGATGCGGCCGCTTTCGCGGGTGCGCTGGTCGGCCCCGTCGGCCCAGACCGTGACCGCGCCGGCCGCTGCGCAGCCCTTGCGCGGCAGGAGCCCCTGGGCGCGGTAGCTCGCAAGCAGCGTCGCGCCCATCAGCCTCACCGTCTCGCCGCCGTGCGGCGTGAGCTCTCCGGCCGCGACCGGCCAGTCGGGCCAGGGCTTGTCGGAATACTTGGCGAGGTCGGCGTTGGTCTGGGTCGGCGGGCGCACGCCGTGGCGCGTCACCACCACCACCCGGACCAGGCGCAGGTGCGGCGGCGCGGCTTCGGCGCTCCCGGCCAGCAGGGCGAATGCGGCGACGAACAGAACGGCGAGGCGGATCATGGGCAACTCCAGTCACACGCGCATGTTGCGCCGGAACGCGACAGTCGTGTGAATTTCCGCGCGGTCATCCCGGCGCGCGACCGAATTTCAGGTCATCATCACTTCGCGGTCGGCGCGGCGCTCGCCTTCGCCCGGCAGGTCGTCGAACGAGCCGTGGCTGGAGGCGTAGAGCCTGGCGTAGAGGCCGCCGTTGGCCATCAGCGCCTCGTGCGGGCCCTGCTCGACGATCCGGCCCTGCTGCAGCACGATGATCTCGTCGGCGTCGCGCACGGTGGCCAGGCGGTGGGCGATCACCAGGCAGGTGCGCCCGGTCATCAGCACCTTCAGCGCCCGCTGGATCTCCAGCTCGGTGAACGAGTCGATGTTGGCCGTCGCCTCGTCGAGGATCAGGATCTTCGGGTCGATCACCAGCGCCCGGGCGAACGACAGCAGCTGGCGCTGGCCCAGCGAGATGTTGCGCCCGCGCTGGCCGAGCGGCGTCGCATAGCCCTGCGGCAGGCGCATGATGAAGTCGTGCGCCCGGACCGCCTTGGCCGCCGCCACCACCTGCTCGTGGCTGGCGCCGGACGCATAGCGGATGTTCTCCTCGATCGTGCCGGTGAACAGGAACGGCTCCTGCAGCACCATGCCGATGGTCTTGCCCAGGCTCTCGAGGGTCACGTCGCGGACGTCATGTCCGCCGACCAGCACCCGACCCTCGTTCACCTCGTAGAACCGGCGCACGAGCGAGATGATGCTGGTCTTGCCCGAGCCGGTCGGCCCCACCAGCGCCACCACCTGCCTCGGTTTCACCCGGAACGAGATGTCGCGCAGCACCGGTCGGGCGGCGTCGTAACCGAAGGTGACGTGGTCGAACTCGACCGTCGGGGTTTCCTCGGTGATCTCCATCGCGTCCGGCTTGTTGGTGATCGTCACCGGCACGTCGAGCACCTCGAAGATGCGGTAGCCGGCGGCCATGGCCCGCTGCAGCGCGGTGTACTGCATCGACAGCATCCGCACCGGCTCGAAGAAGCGCTGCACGAAGATCACGAAGATGACCATGTCGCCGACCGCCAGCGAGCCGCCCAGCACCTCCTCGCCGCCGACCACGATGATCACAGCCATGGCGAAGCCGGTCAGGATCGCCACGGTCGGGCTCATGATTCCGGCGAGGAAGGCCGAACTCGACGGCGGCGTTGAGGTTGTCGCGCGCTTTCTCCTCGTAGAGCTCGAAGTTCATCGCCTCGCGGCGGGTCTCCTGCACCGTGCGCACGCCGCTGATGTTCTCGGCCAGCGCGCTGTTGGCGGTCGAGGAGGCGTCGCGGGCGCGGCGGAAGTTGACCTTGGAATAGGGCAGCCAGATCGCGCGGATGCCGATCAGGGCCGGCAGCACCAGCATGGTCAGCGCGCCCAGCTGCCAGTTCATGTGCAGCATCCACGCGACGATGCCGATCAGCACCACGAAATCGCTGAGGGTCGAGGTGGTGCTCTCGAGGAAGTCCTGCAGCGCGTTCACGTCGCCCTGCAGCCGGGCCATGATCCGCCCGACATGGGTCTTGTCCATGAACGTCAGGGCGACGGTCTGGAAGTGGTCGAACATCGCGCGGCGGACGTCGAAGATCACCTTCTGCGCCAGCCGTGTGCTCATCGACTGCGACAGCAGCGAGGTGATGGTGAAGACGACCACAGCGACGCCGAACTCGAACACCATCAGGTCGATCCGGCCTGGCGGCGTGTGCGGGGTGGTCGCCGCCGTCACCGCCTGGCCGATCATCACCGGCAGCGCCAGCTGGGCGAACGCCGACAGAACCGTGGCGACCAGGGCGCCGATCAGATAGCGCGGGTGCGGCTTCAGGAAGGCGGCGAACCGGCGCACGATCCGGGTGTCGAACCCCATGAAGATCTCTTCGCCCTCGGCGCTGCCGAGGGTGGCGTTGCGCCGGCGCGGCGGCGGCGCGAGCGGCTCGCGGTCGAAGGCGAAGTCGCTCATCGCGGGCCCCTCATCGCCGCGCAGCGCGGGAAACGTCGCGGCTCGCAAGCGACACTGCGCCCCGCCAGCGGGGGCTAGAGCAGATTGCTCCTCCCCTCGGCGGAGCGCGCTGCGGGCGGCTCGCCGCATGCGACCCCGCGAAAGAGGGGGAAGCGCGACGGAGGTGAGATCGTCATCCCGCTCATTCCGCCGCCTCCGTCACCTTGCGCCTTATCCGCGCGTCGGCGACCGAGAGGCCCTGCTCGGTGCGGGTCTGCAGCTGGTAGAGATCGTAGTACTCGCCGCCGAGCGCCAGCAGCTCGGCGTGCGTGCCGCGCTCGACCACCCGGCCCTCCTCCAGCACCAGGATCTCGTCGGCGTGCATCAGCGACGATAGCCGGTGGGCGATGATGATCGTGGCCTTGGCCTTGGTCGCGTCGGCCAGCGCGTCGCGCACCCGCTTCTCGGTGACCGCGTCGATGGCCGCGGTGGAGTCGTCGAAGATCATGATCCCGGGGCCGGGCACCACGCCGCGGGCGATCGACATGCGCTGGCGCTGGCCGCCGGAGAGCGCGACGCCGCGTTCGCCGACGCGGGTCTCGTAGGCCGCGGGCAGGTGGGCGATGTAATCGTGCAGCTGGGCGGTCTTGGTCGCCCCGACGATGCGCGCATCGTCGGCCCAGGGGTCGGCGTAGGCGACGTTGTTGGTGACGGTGGCGTCGAACAGGAACGCCTCCTGCTGCACCAGGCCGACGTACTCGCGCAAGACTGGCCAGCTGCACGTCGCGGATGTCCTGCCCGTCGATGGTGATGCGTCCGGCGGTGACGTCGTAGAAGCGCGGGATCAGGTTGGCGATGGTCGACTTGCCGCTGCCGGGCGGGCCGACGATGCCGAGCGTCTGGCCGCGGCCGACGCTGAAGCTGACGTCATGCAGCACCAGCTTGCCGGGGTCGTACGCGAAGTCCACGTGCTCGAACGCCAGCACGCCTTCGCTGGGCGCCAGCGGCGGCGCGCCGGGCTTGTCGGCGATGTCCGGCTCGATATCGAGGATCTCGAACAGCCGGCTGCCGCAGGTGGTGGCCCGGGCGGCGCGACATCACGATCATGATCACCTGCCGCACCGGGCCTTGCAGGATCGTGAGGTAGAGCACGAAGGCGGCCATTACGCCCGGCGTCATCGTGCCGGCGGCGACCTTGTGGCCGCCGTACCAGAGCACCGCGGCCTGCGAGGCGTAGAAGGTCAGGGTGGTGGTGCGCACCGCGGTCATCCGCAGCTTGATCCGCTCGTAGGCCTGCCGCAGCGCCTCGGTGGCGGCGCTATCGAACTTGCCGAGCTCGAAGTTGCGGGCGGCGAAGGCCCGCACCACGCGGATGCCCTGGAGGTTTTCCTCCATCGTCAGGGTCAGCACGCTCATCAGCGTCTGCACCCGCATCCAGGCGATCCGCAGCAGGAAGCCGACGCGCCCGAGCGTGACCACGCTGAACGGGACGAAGGCCAGCGCCAGCAGAGCCATCACCGGGTCGGCGGCGAACATCAGCCAGGTGGCCACCACCAGCAGCAGCACCAGGGTCAGCGACATCATCATCCCGTTCTGGATGAACATGCGCGTGCCCTCGAGGTCGATCATGCCCCGGGTGATCAGGTCGCCGGAGTGAATCTTGTCGTGGAAGCCGAACGAGAGGCGCTGCAGCTGGCGGAAGAAGTCGAGCCGCAGCCGGTAGGCGACCTTCTGGCTGACCCATTCGGCCTGGAAGCCGCTGAGACCGGTCAGCACGCCCTGCACGATCCCGACGCCGACGACGAGGGCGGCGCTGATCCACAGCGCGTGCTCCGACTGGGTGGCGAGCAGATGCTGCCGCGCGGCCGAAAGGTGGATTGCGCGCGCATGGTCCAGCGCCTTCAACAGCGCCGCTATCTGGTCGACCGCGTGGCCGAACAGTCGCGGCACCGCCAGGCTGGCGACCGCCGATCCGAGCGAGCAGGCGATCGCCAGAGCCACCTGCCTGGGATCGGTCTTGCAGCGCCAGGGTCACGATGCGCCGCAGGATGTGCGGCATCGCCTTCACGTCGATTGTGGGACGCGTCATCTACAATCGGCGCCTCGCCCGGTGGCGCGCCAATGGAATCAGACATCGAAATTTCCGTCTTCGGTAATGGATTCCATTGTGGGGCCTCACCGGGCCGAACGCAAATCCGTGGGCGCCGCTGCTGACAGGTCTGATGCCGGACTCCCCTCCCCCACGAGGGGAGGGGTTGGGGGTGGGGGGTGCCTCGATCAAGCGCGCTCCCGGCAAACCCCGAGCTCCGGCGCCGCCGATTGAGACCCCGACACTTGCCCCTCGCCTCAAGGGAGAGCGGATCGTATGCGCGCCGCTCGCGCCGCCAGGAACCCGGCCATCATCCGCCCGGGCTCGTCGGTGCGGTAGGCCGCCGCGAAGGCCTCGACGCCGGCGGCGATGGCGTCCGCCAGGGGCAGGGATTCCCAGGCGCCGATCAGCGCCTTCTGTGCGCGAACGGCCAGAGGGCCGCAGGCCAGGATGTCGGCGAGGCAGGACTCCACCGCTGCGTCGAGCGCGCCGGCCGGCGTGACCTCCTCGACCAGGCCCCAGGCGAGGGCGCGTTCGGCGTCGATGGTCTCGCCGGTGAGCAGCAGCCGGCGGGTGCGGCCCCAACCGACCAGGGCGGGCAGCAGCGCCGCCTCGACCACCGACGGGATGCCGAGCCGCACCTCGGGCATGCCGAACTCGGCGTCCTTGGAGGCGATGCGGAAATCACAGGCTGCGGCCAATTCCAGACCGGCGCCGAAGCAGTAGCCCTGGATGCGGGCGATCACCGGGACCGGACAGGCGCGGACCGCGGCGCAGGCCCGGTGGACGCCGGTGATGAAGTTCCGCGCCGAGTCCGGGCCGTCGATCTGCGCCATCTCGCGGATGTCGGCGCCGCCGACAAAGGCGCGCTCGCCGGCGCCGGTGACGACAACGGCGCGCAGCCCGGGTTCGTCGCCAAGCTGGGCGATCGCATGGGCGAAATCGGCAAGCAGGCCCGATCCGAGCGCATTCAACCGGGAGACGTTGTCGATCACGACCATGGCGACGCCACGGTCGTCGCCGGCGCAGGTCGATGCGGCCATCGGTGGCGGTTGTCATGCTAAGACGCTATGCCTCCCGGCGCGCGCCGCCAACGCCGCGCGAGACGAAATAGTCCGGAGAGAACGACCATGATCGGCTACGCCACCATCGGCAGCAACGACCTGGAGAAGGCCAAGACCTTCTACGACACCGTGCTCGTCCCGCTGGGCGGCAAGCGCGCCTTCGCCAGCGACCGGATGCAAGGCTACGCGGGTGCGGCCGGCGCCATGCTGGCGGTCTGCACGCCCGTACGACGGCGGCAAGGCGGTTCCCGGCAACGGCAACATGGTCGCGCTGCAGGCGCCGTCGCCCGAGGTGATCGCCGAGACCTACAAGCTGGCGCTGGCCAACGGCGCCACCGACGAAGGCGCCCCCCGGCGAGCGCAGGACCCGGCTTCTACGGCGCCTACTTCCGCGACCTCGACGGCAACAAGGTCTGCGTCTTCAAGATGGGGTGACGGGGGCGGCGATGGCCGCGGGGCTCGCCGCCTACCTGGACGCCGAGAGGCTCCCGCCGGGCTACGCGGCGTTCGTTGAGCGCGCGATCGCGCCGATCGCTGAGCGGATAGCAGCCGCGCGCCGCTCCGGCGCGCCGCTGGTCGTCGGCCTTACCGGGCCGCAAGGCTCGGGCAAGTCGGCGGCCGCGGGCGCCCTCGCGCTGTTGTTGAACGACCGCGACCTCCGAACGGCGATCCTCTCGATCGACGACCTCTACCTGACCCTGGCCGAGCGGCGGCGGCTGGCCGCGGACGTGCATCCGCTGCTGGCTACGCGCGGCGTCCCCGGCACGCACGATGTCGCGCTCGGGCTGAGCGTTGATCGAGCGGCTCGGCCAGGCCGACGCGACCGCCCTCCCGCGCTTCGACAAGGCCGCGGACGATCGCCGCGCGCCGGCGGATTGGGACATCGTCGCAGGGCCGGTCGACGTGATCCTGTTCGAGGGCTGGTGCGTCGGGGCAAGGCCACAGCCAGCGGCCGCGCTTGGGACCCCGGTCAACGCGCTGGAGCGGACGCGCGATGGGGACGGCGCCTGGCGACGCTACGCCAACGCCGCCCTGGCCGGTCCCTACCAGACGCTGTTCGCCCCGATCGGGTTTCAGGTCCTGTTCCGTGCGCCTGGCTTCGAGACGGTCCTCGGCTGGCGTCTGGAGCAGGAGCGCAAGCTGCGGGACCGGCGAGGCGGCGGCCAGAGCGACGCCGAGATCGCCGTCTTCGTGCAGCACTACGAACGCCTGACCCGCTGGATCGACGCGGAGATGCCGGGGCGAGCGGACGCGGTGGTCACACTCGGGGCGAGGCGGGAACTGCTCGGCCTGCAGCTGCGCCCTTGATCAGAGCGGCGAAAGCCATGTCAGCGCCTTCGCGTACGGAGGGGCCAAGTGCGCCCAGGCCCCTCCGCCATCGGCCCTACTCAACGATCGAGGAATAGATGATGCTCTTCAGCTGGCCGCGGAAGTTGAACGCTCCCGACGGCATCAGCTGGGTCATGAACACCACGACCAGGTCCTCGGCGTCGTCGACCCAGAAGATGGTCGAGGCGGCCCCGCCCCAGTAGAAGTCGCCGGCCGCGATCGTGCCGGACTTCACCCGGTCGAGCGTGCAGGCGAAGCCGAGACCGAACCCGACGCCCTCGTTGGCGGTCTCCGAGAAGCCGCCGATCGCCATCTGGGTCAGGTCCTTGCCGTCCTTCAGGTGGTTCTGCCGCATCAGCTGGATCGTGCGCGGCCCCAGCACGCGGGCGCCGTCGAGCTCGCCGCCGCGGCGGATCATTTCGCAGAAGCGCAGGTAGTCCTCGGTGGTGCCGGTCAGGCCGCCGCCGCCGGAGAAGAAGGTCGGCTCGGCCAGGTAGTCGCTCTTGGCCGGGTCGTCGATCAGCCGCAGCTGCTTGTCGGCGCCGCGCTGGTAGTTGGCGCAGAAGCGGTCCTGCTTGGTCCCGGCCACTGAAAAGCTGGTGTCCTTCATGCCGAGCGGATCGAAGATGTGCTCCTGCAGGTACTTGTCGAACCGCTGGCCGGAGATCTTCTCCACCAGGGCGCCGCAGACGTCGGTGGAGAGCGAGTACATCCAGCGCTCGCCGGGCTGGTAGCGCAGCGGCACCTTGGCCAGCTTGTCCATGAACTGCATCAGGTCTTCGCCCTTGCCGCGGCGCACGCCGTGCTCGGCGTAGGCGGCGTCGACGGGGTGGCCGCTGTCGGCCGCGCCGAGCGCCACCAGCGCCGAGCCGTAGGTGAGCCCGCCGGTGTGGCAGAGCATGTCGCGCATGCTGAGCGGGCGGGCCGGCGCCTCGGTCACCATGTCGGCGCCGCGGCCGGAGACCCAGACCTTATGGTCGCGCCACGCGGGGAAGAAGCGGCTGACCGGGTCGTTGAGCTGGAAGTAGCCGCGCTCGTAGAGGCTCATCAGCGCGACGGAGGTGATCGGCTTGGTCATCGAATAGATGCGGAAGATGGCGTCGTCGGTCATCGCCTTGCCGCGCTCGCGGTCCATCTGGCCGAACGAACGGAAATAGGCGAGGTGGCCATGGCGGGCGACCGCGACCTGGCAGCCGGCGATCTTGCCGGAAGAAATGTAGTTGCGCTCGAGGTGATCGGTTATCCGCTCCAGACGCGCGGTCGAGAGCCCGGTGTGCTTAGGCGCCAATTCCATGATCAAATTCCTTCCCTGAATGCCGAACCCTCCCGCCGCGCCCATCCGCCGTCAAGCCTGTGCGATCCTGGTTCTTTTGAGCCTGGCGCTCCCTTCACTCGGCCGCGCCGCCGCCCCGATCTTCCGCGCCGAGATCCCGGCGCCGGCGGTGGGCGAGAACCACGGCGCGGCGATCGCCGAGCTGCCATCGGGCGCCTTGCTGGTCTGCTGGTATTCGGGCGACCACGAGGAGGACGTCAGCGTCCGCATACTCTGCTCGCGCGGGACTGGCGACGGGGCGTCCTGGACGCCGCCGTGGACCGCCGTGGCCCCCGGCGACCGGGCGATCGGGGCGAGTGCGCCGAACAAGAGCCTCGGCAACGTCACCCTGACCGTGACGCCAGACGGCCGGGTCTGGATGATTCACGGCGTGATCCAGCGCCACGAAATGCCGCTGGTGGGCAACGTCTGCAAGAACTGGGTCTGCGGACGCATCGACGCGCGGGTCTCGGCCGACGAGGGGCGCACCTGGTCGCCCGCGCGGCGCCTGGTCGATCTCGGCGGCGCCTTGCCGCGGGCGGAACTGAAGCCGTCGGGCGATCGCTACCTGCTGCCGTTCTATGAGGAGAACGCGCAGCGCGCCTCGATCGCCGCGGTGACGCTGGCTGGCGATGGCGCCGCGCTCGAGGCGACCTGGCCGCTGCTGGGGTGGAAGCTGATCCAACCGGCGCTGGTCGCGCAAGGTGACGGCCGTTTCAGGGTGTTCTTCCGCGACCAGAACCGCCAGGGCGTTTACGCGGCGCGGTTCGATCCGGCCGCCGGCGCCTGGACCCGGCCCGAGATCACCAACCTGCCCAACCCAGGGGCGGCGGTCGACGTGTTCGCCGACGCGGCGGGCCGCGACGTGCTGATCTACAACCCTTCGAACACCACGCGCGACGTGCTCGCCCTTGCGCGGTCGACGGACGGTTCTCATTTCCTGCCGGGGTGCGTCCTCTCCGTTCCGGGCGTCGACGCGCCCGCCGCCTATCCTTCGGTCATCCGCGGGCGGGACGGGGCTTGGCGCGCCGTCTTTTCGGCCAACGCCAAGGGCAGGATCAGGTTCGTACGCTTCGCCAGCGACTGGCTGGAAGAATGTTTCTCATCCAAGGGTTAGAGCGCAACATTTTACCGCGGGAAAGGCATTCGAAGGACTCAATAGCGAACCAATTTTCGCCAATCGCCGCTACCTGACGCACGTTTGATCGTGTCGCAGTCGACAGACCTGGGGGTTGGCATGTAGATGCGCGAACATGCGCCCGAACATCGGGAACACGAGCAGGGTTAGGACGGGTTATTCTGAATGGCGGTCAGGCCGCATCAGGGATTGTATGACCCGCGTCATGAGCATGACGCGTGTGGCGTGGGGTTTGTGGCCAACATCAAGGGCCGCAAATCGCACGAGGTCATTGCCTGCGGCCTGGAGATCCTGGTCAACCTGAACCACCGCGGCGCCGTGGGCGCCGATCCCTTGGTGGGCGATGGCGCGGGCTGCCTGATCCAGATCCCCGATGCGCTCTACCGCGATTGGGCCACCAAGGCGGGCCTGGAGTTGCCCGAGCCGGGCCACTACGGCGTCGCGATGTGCTTCATGCCGCAGGACGAGGCGGCGCGCGAGCTGGCGACCGGCCAGTTCGAGCACTTCATCCGGGTCGAGGGCCAGCGGCTGATCGGCTGGCGCGACGTGCCGGTCGATCCGACCGGGCTCGGCAAGGCGGTGCTGGAGGAGATGCCGGTGATCCGGCAGGCGTTCGTCGCCCGCGGCGCCCGGGTGGCCGACCAGGACGCGTTCGAGCGCAAACTGCTGGTCATCCGCAAGCAGACCCAGAACCCGCTGGCGCAGCTGGCGGAGAAGTACAACCTGCCCAGCCTGACCGACCTCTACATGCCGTCGTTCTCGAGCCGGACGGTGGTCTACAAGGGCATGATCCTGGCCCATCAGGTCGGGAGCTTCTACCTCGATCTGCAAAACGAACTGGCGGAGTCGGCGGTGGCGCTGGTGCACCAGCGCTTCGCCACCAACACGTTCCCGTCGTGGAAGCTGGCCCACCCCTACCGCTTCATCGCCCACAACGGCGAGATCAACACCAAGAGCGGCAACATCAACTGGATGAACGCCCGCCGGCGGACCATGGAGTCCGAACTGCTGGGGCCGGATCTCGACAAGATGTGGCCGCTGATCCAGACGGCCGACTCCGACACCGCCGCGCTCGACAACGCGCTGGAGCTGCTGCTGGCCGGCGGCTATCCGCTGGCCCACGCGATGATGATGCTGATGCCGGAGGCCTGGGCCGGCAATCAGCTGATGGACGCCAAGCGCAAGGCTTTCTACGAGTACCATGCGGCCCTGATGGAGCCGTGGGACGGCCCGGCCGCGGTGGCCTTCACCGACGGTCGCCAGGTCGGCGCGACGCTGGACCGCAACGGCCTCAGACCCGCGCGCTTCATCATCACCGACCAGGACCACGTGGTGATGGCCTCCGAGGTCGGCGTGCTGCCGGTCGAGGACGAGCGCATCGTCCGCAAGTGGCGGCTGCAGCCCGGCAAGATGCTGCTGATCGACATGGAAGAGGGCCGCATCGTCGAGGACGAGGAGATCAAGGCGACGCTGGCCGAGGCCGAGCCTTACGAAGAGTGGCTGCACGCGACCCAGTTCAAGCTCGACGACCTCGACGAGCCGCCGCAGTGGGAGCCGGCCAGGGCCAACGATCCGGCCGACTTCCTCGATCGCCAGCAGGCGTTCGGCTACACCCAGGAGGACCTGGCGTTCTTCCTGGAGCCGATGGGCGAACAAGGCGACGATCCGGTCGGCTCGATGGGCTCGGACACGCCGATCGCGGTGCTCTCGAAGAAGCCCAAGCTGCTCTACGAGTACTTCAAGCAGGGCTTCGCCCAGGTCACCAACCCGCCGATCGATCCGATCCGCGAGGAGCTGGTGATGAGCCTGGTCTCGATGATCGGGCCCAGGCCGAACCTGCTCGGGCACCATGCCGGGGCGCACAAGCGGCTCGAGGTCACCCAACCGATCCTCTCCAACGCCGATCTGGAGAAGATCCGTTCGATCGCCGAGCTGGCCGACGGCGCCTTCCGCACCGCGACGCTGGACGCGACCTGGCCCGCCGCGGACGGCGCGGCGGGTCTGGAGGCGGCGCTCGACCGGCTCTGCCACGCGGCGACCGACCGGGTGCTGGCCGACATCAACATCCTGATCCTGTCGGACCGGGCGACCGGCCCCGACCGCATCCCGATCCCGGCGGCGCTGGCCACCGCGGCGGTGCACCACCACCTGATCCGCCAGGGCCTGCGCATGCAGACCGGCCTCGTGATCGAGACCGGCGAGGCGCGCGAAGTGCACCACATGTGCGTGCTGGCCGGCTACGGGGCCGAGGCGATCAACCCCTACCTGGCGTTCGAGACGCTGGAGCAGCTGCGCACGCAGAACCGCTCCAAGCTCTCGGCCAAGGAGGTGCAGAAGAATTACGTCAAGGCGCTCGGCAAGGGCGTCCTGAAGGTGATGTCCAAGATGGGCATTTCCACCTACCAGTCCTACTGCGGCGCGCAGATCTTCGACGCGATCGGGCTTTCGACGGAGCTGGTCGACAAGTACTTCACCGGCACGGACACCAAGATCGAGGGCGTGGGCCTGGCCGAGATCGCCCAGGAGTGCGTGCGCCGTCACGCCGACGCCTATGGCGACGCGCCGATCTACCGCAACATGCTGGACGTCGGCGGCGCCTACGCCTGGCGGCTGCGCGGCGAGGAGCACGCCTGGACGCCGGAGACGGTGGGCAAGCTGCAGCACGCGGTGCGCGGCAAGCTGCCCGCCGAGTACGCGGCGTTCGCCAGGGGGATCAACGAGCAGAGCGAGCGGCTGCTGACCATCCGCGGCCTGATGCGGCTCGCGCCGGCCGAGACCCCGGTCCCGCTCGACGAGGTCGAGCCGGCGGCCGAGATCGTCAAGCGCTTCTCCACCGGGGCGATGAGCTTCGGCTCGATCTCCAGCGAGGCGCACACCACGCTGGCGATCGCGATGAACCGGATCGGCGGGCGCTCCAACACCGGCGAGGGCGGCGAGGAGGCGGACCGGTACGTGCCGCTGCCGAACGGCAATTCCATGCGCTCGCGCATCAAGCAGGTGGCGTCCGGGCGCTTCGGCGTCACCGCCGAGTACCTGGTCAACGCCGACGACATCCAGATCAAGATGGCCCAGGGCGCCAAGCCCGGCGAAGGCGGCCAGCTGCCCGGCTACAAGGTCGACGCCAACATCGCCCGCGTGCGTCACTCGACGCCCGGCGTCGGGCTGATCTCGCCGCCGCCGCACCACGACATCTATTCGATCGAGGATCTGGCGCAGCTGATCCACGACCTGAAGAACGTGAACCCGCAGGCGCGGATCTCGGTGAAGCTGGTCTCGCAGGTCGGCGTCGGCACGGTCGCCGCCGGGCGTCTCCAAGGCCAGGGCCGACCACGTGACCATCTCCGGCTTCGAGGGCGGCACCGGCGCCTCGCCGCTGACCTCGCTGACCCACGCCGGCTCGCCCTGGGAGATCGGCCTGGCCGAAACCCAGCAGACGCTGCTGCTGAACGGCCTGCGCACCCGCATCGCGGTGCAGGCCGACGGCGGCATCCGCACCGGCCGCGACGTCGCCGTGGCGGCGCTGCTCGGCGCCGACGAGTTCGGGTTCGCCACCGCGCCGCTGATCGCCGCCGGCTGCATCATGATGCGCAAGTGCCACCTCAACACCTGTCCGGTCGGGGTGGCGACGCAGGACCCGGTGTTGCGGGCGAAGTTCACCGGCAAGCCCGAGCACGTGATCAACTACTTCTTCTTCGTCGCCGAAGAGCTGCGCCAGATCATGGCCGAGATGGGCTTCCGCACCGTCGCCGAGATGATCGGGCGGGTGGATCGGCTGGATCCGCGGCCGGCTGTCGAGCACTGGAAGGCGCACGGGGTCGACCTCTCGCGGCTGCTCTACGCCCAGCCGCCGGGCGACGCGCCGGCGCTGTGGAACTGCGACCACCAGGACCATGGGCTTGGCGGCGCGCTCGACCACGAGCTGATCGCCGCGGCGCAGCCGGCGTTCGAGGGCAAGGGCCCGGTAGTGGTCGAGCGCACGATCCGCAACGGCAACCGCACGGCTGGCGCCATGCTCTCGGGCGAGGTCGCGCGCCGGTTCGGCCACGCCGGCCTGCCTGAAGGCTCGATCAACGTGAAGTTCACCGGGGTCGCCGGCCAGACCTTCGGCGGCTTCCTCGCCCGCGGCGTCGCGCTGGAGCTGACCGGCGACGCCAACGACTATGTCGGCAAGGGTCTTTCCGGCGGCAGGGTTGTCGTGCGCCATCCCGGCGGCACCGAGCGCGACCCGACCAAGAACATCATCGTCGGCAACACCGTGCTCTACGGCGCGATCGCCGGCGAGGCCTACTTCGAAGGCGTGGCCGGCGAGCGGTTCGCCGTGCGCAACTCCGGCGCCGTCGCGGTGGTGGAGGGCGTGGGCGACCACGGCTGCGAATACATGACCGGCGGCGTCGTCGCCGTGCTGGGCGACACAGGGCGCAACTTCGCGGCCGGGATGTCGGGCGGCATCGCCTATGTCTACGACCCTCAGGGGCGGTTCGGGCCGCTGTGCAACATGGCGATGGTCGACGTCGGGCCGGTGGGTCCGCCCGCACCGGGCGAGCGCGACGACGAGGGCCTGCGGCCGCGCCAGCGCTCGGTCAGCGTCGAGAATTCCGGCATGGGCGATCCCTTGCGCTACGACGCCGAGCGTCTGCGGATCCTGGTCGAGCGGCACTTTCTCTACACCGGCAGCGCCCGGGCCGAGGCGCTGCTGAACGACTGGGAGGGCGCGCTGGCGGCGTTCGTCAAGGTGACGCCGAAGGACTATCGCCGCGCCCTGGAGCAACAGGCCGCCGAACGCGCGGCCGCCAAAGCCGTCGCGGCCGAGTAGCTCAATGTTGGACACTTTCTCACGGACGCCCGAGTTGCGGCCTTGCGCCCCCTCCGTCACGGCGCTGTCGCGCCGCGCCTCCTCCCCCGTTTCGCTGCGCTACACGGTGGAGGAGCAGAGAAGCGCAGCCTTGCTCCTCCACCGCAAAGCGAAGCGGCGCGGGGGAGGTGGCGCGCGGCGCGGAGCGGCGCGTGACGGAGGGGGCGCAAGGCGGCGGCACAGTTCCTGGGAGTTCCACTGATGGGAAAGCCGACCGGCTTCCTGGAGATCGAGCGGCGCGAGCGGGGCTACGACAAGCCGGCCGAGCGGCTGAAGACGTGGCGCGAGTTCGTCCACCCGCTGCCGGACGGCGAGCTGGAGCGGCAGGCGGCGCGCTGCATGGGTTGCGGGATTCCGTTCTGTCACCAGGGCTGCCCGGTCAACAACCAGATCCCCGATTGGAACGACCTGGTCTATCGCGACCAGTGGCGCCTGGCGCTGGAGAATCTGCACTCGACCAACAACTTCCCCGAATTCACCGGCCGGGTCTGCCCGGCGCCGTGCGAAGCCAGCTGCACGCTGAACATCGACGACAACCCGGTGACGATCAAAACCATCGAGTGCCAGATCGTCGACCGCGGCTGGGCCGAGGGCTGGATCGAGCCGCAGGTCAGCGCGCAGCCGACCGGGCGGCGGGTGGCGGTGGTGGGCTCTGGCCCGGCGGGTCTGGCCTGCTCGCAGCAGCTGGCCAGGGCCGGTCATCAGGTGACGCTGTTCGAGAAGGCCGACCGCATCGGCGGCCTGCTGCGCTACGGCATCCCCGACTTCAAGATGGAGAAGCACCTGATCGACCGCCGCATGACGCAGATGGAGGCCGAGGGCGTCAGCTTCCGGACCAGCTGCGAGGTCGGCAAGGACGTGTCGATCGACGAGCTGCTGGGCGGTTACGATGCGGTGGTGCTGTCCGGCGGCGCGGAAGACCCGCGCGATCTGCCTGTCCCGGGCCGCGAGTTGGCCGGCGTCCATTTCGCGATGGATTTCCTGACCCAGCAGAACAAGCGCAACGCTGGCGACCCGGAGGACGTCGCGGCCCCGACCGGCGCGATCAGCGCCAAGGGCAAGCACGTGATCGTCATCGGCGGCGGCGACACCGGGTCGGACTGCATCGGCACCGCGGGCCGCCAGGGCGCGATCTCCGTGACCAACCTGGAGATCATGCCGATGCCGCCCGAGCGGGAGGACAAGGCGCTGACCTGGCCCGACTGGCCGCTGAAGCTGCGCACCTCGTCCTCGCACGAGGAAGGCTGCGACCGCGATTTCGCCGTGACCGCGGTGCGCGTGGTCGGCGCCGAGCAGGCGCAGGCGCTCGAGTGCGAGCGGGTGGAGTGGAAGGCCGGCGCCGACGGCCGCCTGCAGATCGCGGCGATCCCGGACACCCGGTTCACGCTGCCGGCCGACCTGGTGCTGCTGGCGATGGGGTTCGTCGGGCCGCGCAAGGCCGGGCTGGTCGAGCAGGCCGGGGTGGCGCTCGATGTGCGCGGCAACGTCAAGGCCGACACCGACGACTACCGCTCCAGCGCCCCGCGCGTCTTCGCCTGCGGCGACATGCGCCGGGGCCAGTCGCTGGTGGTCTGGGCGATCCGCGAGGGCCGCCAGTGCGCCCGGGCCGTCGACGAGTTCCTGATGGGCGAGAGCCAGCTGCCGCGGTGACTCTCGCTCTTCCCCCGTGAAGCGGGGGAAGTGTCGCAGGCGAGGGAGCGTCAGCGACCGAAGCGCGGTCCTCGGACTTGTTCCGGGGATGGGGGATCGGCGGCGCAAAGCTGTCACCGGCGACCGTGCGCGTCTCCCCTCCGTCGCGGCTCGCCTTGCCGCGGCTCGCCTCGCGACACCTCCCCTCGCCTGAAGCGAGGGGAGGAGCCGTCAGACCATCGGGTTCGAGACGCAACGTCGCCTTTGAGTGGTGGTTCTCCTTAAGATTTGTCGTCAAGATGCGCGTCCAGTTGGGACGTCGTCAGGGGGAGCAAGGGTTGGCCGCCCAGCCACCGGTGTTCGCGGCCGGCCCGGCGCCGTCGCAGGCAGCCCTGCGCGCGGCGCAAGAGCGGCTCATGCGCGATCCCTCGCTGCAGTTCAGCTTCGACAAGGCGCCCCCGCCGCCGCCGCAAACCCACCTGCCGCACTGGCTTGAGGTCGTGCTGCGCGCGATTGGCCAGTTCCTCGGCTGGATCGCGCAGGGGCTGGGCTGGGTGTTCGTCGCCGGTCTCGTCATCGCGCTCCTGATCGTGCTGGGCTTCATCCTGCGCGAGTTCATCACCGCCCGCTGGCCCGACCTGCTGAAGAAGAAGCCCGCCAAGAAGAAGCTGGCCGTGGCCGACTGGCGGCCGACCGAGGCGGTGGCGCGGGCGCTGCTCGAGGATGCCGACAAGCTGGCGGCCGAAGGTCGCTACGCCGAGGCCGCGCGTCTGCTGCTGCACCGCAGCATCGAGGAAATCGAGGGCCGGCGGCCGCGGCTGGTGCGCCCGGCGCTGACCTCGCGCGAGATCAGCCGACTGGAGGATCTGCCCGAGGCAGCGCGCAGCGCCTTCGCCGCCATTGCCGCGGTGGTGGAGCGCAGCCTTTTCGGCGGACGCGACGTCGACGCCGCCGGTTTCGCCGAATGCCGCCGCACCTACGAAGCCTTCGCCTTCCCGGGAGCGTGGGCGTGAGCCAGCCTGGCGCAGAAACCCGTCCAGTGTTCCGGGCGCGGACGGCGATCGCGCTGGTGCTGGTGGGCGTGTTCGGCTTCTCCGCGTTCGTGACCCTGCTGGCCTATGCGCCGGACCTCGACCGCGATTCCAGCTGCCGGCCGAACGTCTATTCGCGGTGCGCGATCGGCTTCGCCGGCCTCGCGGCGCTGGTCAAGCAGGACGGGACGCCGACGCTGGTGAACCGCACCAAGCTGCCGGCCGGGCGCACCCTGGGCCTGCTGGTCGTGACGCCGGAGCCGGACAAGGGCGCCGACGTCGGCAGCCTCGAGTTCGGTGGCCCGATCCTGGTGGTCATGCCGAAATGGCTGGTGGCGGACGACCGCAACCATCCCGGCTGGGGGCTCAAGGAAGGCGTGCTGCCACCGGAGGTGATGCCCAAGAAGGACCTTCTGGACACCGTCAGCGTCGCGCGGCGGACGGGCGTGGCCCGGCCGCGCCTCACCGGCGCCGACGGGTCGCCGTTCGAGGGGGTGACGCTAACCCCCGGGCCGATCACTGCGCTGCAGACCATCAAGGCCAATGGCTGGACGCCGGTGCTGACCGACGAGGCCGGCCAGGTGGTGATGGCGCAAGGCCCCTCGAGCCGGATCTTCCTGCTCTCCGATCCGGACCTGCTGAACACCCAGGGGCTCGCCAACGTCGATACGCTGGGCAGCGCGGTGGCGCTGGTGCGCGGCCTGCGCGCCGGCGACGGCCCGGTGATCTTCGACGTCAGCCTGAACGGCTACAAGATGGAGCGCAGTCCGCTCAGGCTGATGTTCGACCCGCCGTTCCTGGCGGTCACGCTGTGTTTCGTCGCAGCGATGATCCTGGCGGGGCTGCAGTCCGCCTTCCGCTTCGGGCCGGTCCGCCGCGCTCAGCGCGTGCTGGCGCTCGGCAAGGAGGCGCTGACCGACAACTCGGCGCAGCTGATCCGCCTGGCCAAGCGCGAGCAGAACATGGCCCCGGGCTATGTGGCGTTGACGCAGAAGGCGGCCGCCCGCGCCGTCGGCGCGCCGCGCGAACTGACCGGCGCCGCCCTGACCCGCTTCCTCGACCGCATGGCCGCCCAGCGCGGCCTCGCCGACACCCTGAGCGGCCTTAGCGCGGAAGCCGGCCATGTCGCCGGCCGCGCCGGCCTCACCGCGCTCGCGCAGCGCCTCTATCGATGGAGACTGGAGATGACGCGTGAACGTCAGTGACGTGAAAGACCTCGCCGAACGGATGCGGGTGGAGATCCGCAAGGGCGTGATCGGCCAGGACGACACCGTCGAGCTGATGCTGACGGCGCTGCTGGCCGGCGGTCACGTGCTGCTGGAGGGCCCGCCTGGCACCGCCAAGACATTCCTGGCGCAGTGCTTCGCCAAGACGCTCGACCTGCAGTTCGGCCGCATCCAGTTCACGCCGGATCTGATGCCCGGCGACATCATCGGCTCCAACCTGTTCAACTTTCAGACCTCGGCCTTCACCCTGACCCGGGGGCCGATCTTCTGCGAGCTGCTGCTGGCCGACGAGATCAACCGCACGCCACCGAAGACCCAGGCGGCGCTGCTGGAGGCGATGCAGGAGCGCAACGTCACCATCGACGGCCACCCCCATCCGCTGAGCGAACGGTTCATGGTGGTGGCGACGCAGAACCCGATCGAGCAGCAGGGCACCTATCCGCTGCCCGAGGCGCAGCTTGACCGCTTCCTGTTCAAGCAGACGCTGAAATACCCCAGTGTCGAGGAGGAGCGGCAGATCGTGGCCGCGCACGGCGTGCGCGCCGGCAGCCCCGATCCCGCCGACCTTGGCGTCGGCCTGGCCGCCGACCGCGCCGCGGTCTCTGCGGCGGCGATGGCGATCCGCGACATCCGCCTCGTCCCCGAGGTGATCGCCTATGTCGTCGGGCTGGTGCGGGCCACGCGGGAGACGCCGGACATCGAGACCGGCGCCAGCCCGCGCAGCGCCGCGATGCTGGCGACCGCCGCGAGGGCGAGAGCCGCGCTGCAGGGGCGCGACTATGTGATCCCCGACGACATCAAGGCGTTGGCGCTGCCGGCGCTGCGGCACCGCGTGATCCTCTCGCCGGCCGCCGAGATCGAGGGCCGGCAGGTGGACCAGATCATCCAGGGCCTGATCGAACGGGTCGAGGCGCCCCGATGAGGGACGCCAGCCGGTGATCTATCCCACCTCCCGCGCGGTGGCGGTGATGGCGGCGGGGGCGCCCGTCGCCCTCGCGATCGGCCTGATCCAGCCCGGCTACTGGGTCGCCGGCGCGGCCTGGGTGGTGCTGATCGGCGGCCTGTGCCTGGCCGACGCGTTGCTCGGCGCGCCGCGCGACCAGGTCAGTCTGGCGCTGGAGGCGCCTGGCCATCTGCCGACCGCCGGCTCGGCGCCGATGAGTCTCAAGGTCAGCTTCGAGCGCCGTGCGCCAGCCGAGACCGAGGCGGCGGCGCAGGTGAACGCGCGGCTGAACCTCGATGCGGCGCGCACCTTGGCGCAAGTGCGCGGCGGCGAGGCCGAGGCGCGGTTCGAACTGACCCCGGCCCGGCGCGGCGAGGGCGAGATCGAGCGGATCTGGGCGCGCTGGCGTGGCCCGTTCGGCCTGGTCTGGAAGCAGGTGACCGAGGCCCCGAAGCGGATCATCGCCATCACCCCCAACGTCGGCGCGGTGAAGGACGAGGCGATCCGGCTGTTCGCGCGCGACGCCGCGTTCGGCCTCAAGGCGCAGCTGGAGACCGGCGAGGGCTCGGAGTTCCACGCCCTGCGCGAGCTGGCGCCCGGCATGGACCGGCGCGCGATCGACTGGAAGCAGTCGGCCCGGCACGGCAAGCTGCTGGCCAAGGAATACCGCACCGAGCGCAACCATCCGGTGATCTTCGCCATCGATACCGGCCGGCTGATGTGCGAGCCGCTGCTGGGCACGCCCCGGATCGACCGGGCGATCAACGCCTCGCTCTTGATGGCGTTCGTCTCGCTGAAGATGGGCGACCGGGTGGGGTTCTTCGGCTTCGACGTGCAGCCCAGACTGTTCTCTGGCGCGGTCTCCGGCGCCCACGCGTTCCCGTTCCTGCAGCGCATCGCCGCGCGGCTCGACTACTCGACCGAGGAGACCAACTACACGCTCGGCCTCACCCAGCTCGGCGCGGCGCTGGAGCGGCGCTCGCTGATCGTGGTGTTCACCGACTTCGCCGACACGACGAGCGCGGAATTGATGCTCGAAAACGTCGGCCGCCTGATCAAGCGCCACCTCGTCCTGTTCGTGATCTTCCGCGACGAGGAGCTGGAGGCGATCGAGCGGCGCGAGCCGGTGGATCCGGAAGCGGTGTCGCGCTCGGTCACCGCGCAGGCGCTGCTGCGTGAACGCGACCTGGTGATCGCCCGTCTGGTCCGCCTGGGCGCCCACATCGTCGACGCCCCCGCGGCGTCCGTCGGCCCGGCGCTGCTGAGCGCCTACATCGACCTGAAGCGGCGGGACTTGATGTGATGGAGGCATCGTTGTCGCGGCCTTGCGCCCCCTCCGTCACGCGCCGCTTCGCGCCGCGCGCCACCTCCCCCGTTCCGCTGCGCTTCACGGTGGAGGAACGGGGCTGGTGCGTCCTTGCTCCTCCACCGCAAAGCGGGGGAGGTGGCAGACCGCGTAGCGGGCTGACGGAGGGGGCGCAGCGGCGCTCGCAATCCCAGTGAAAGAGCTCCAGCTCAAGAGCCGCCGGTTCCGGGCCGAGCGCGAAGGCGATTGGCGACGGCTGGAATCGCTGCTCGCTCGTGTCGAGGGCCACTCGGCCGCGCGGCTCAGCGACGAGGAGCTGCTGGCGATCCCGGTGCTGTATCGCTCGACCCTGTCGTCGCTGTCGGTGGCGCGGGCGACCTCGCTCGATCACAGCCTGATCGACTACCTCGAGAGCCTTTCCACCCGCGCCTACTTCTTCGTCTACGGCACCCGCGCCGGGATCGGCGTGCGGCTTGCGCGGTTCTTTCGCGAGACCTGGCCAGCGGCGGTGGCGGGGCTGTGGCGCGAGACCCTGGTGTCGCTGGCGATCACCCTCGCGGCGACCGCCGTCGGCTATCTGCTGGTGATGCAGGATCCCAGCTGGTTCGGCGGCATGGTGCCCGGCGGGCTCGGCGCCGGGCGCGACCCGACCGCCACCACCGCGTTCCTGCGCCACACGCTCTACGACGACTCCGCCAAACAGGCGCCGCTGGCGCTGCTGGCGACCTACCTGTTCAGCCACAACGCCCAGATCGCCATCTTCTGCTTCGCGCTGGGCTTCGCCTTCTGCCTGCCGACCGCCTTCCTGCTGGCGCAGAACGGGCTGATGCTGGGCGCCTTCTTCGCCCTGTTCATTCAGCACGGGCTCGGCTTCGAGCTCGGCGGCTGGATCTTCATCCATGGCGTGACCGAGCTTTTCGCCATCATCCTGGGTGGCGCGGCCGGTTTCCGGATCGGCTGGCGGGTGGCGTTCCCGGGCGACCGCACCCGGCTGGACGCCGCCGCCGAGGCCGGCCGCGCGGCCGCGCCGGTGATCGCCGGCGTCGTGCTGATGCTGGTGGTCGCAGGGCTGCTCGAAGGGTTCGCGCGGCAACTGATCCAGCAGGACTGGGCCCGCTACGCCATCGCTATCTCGACCTTGATTCTCTGGACCGGCTACTTCTACCTGCCACGCCGGACGCGGAGGGGCGCAGCCGCATGACCGCCACAGGCTCCACGCCCGCTCCGGCCGCCGCACAGTTCCGCGAGTTCGTCACCCCCGAGGGCGTCGACCTGCGTCTGCGCGTCGGGACGGCGGGCGAGCGGGCGGCGGCGTTCCTGATCGACGCGGTGATCATCGCGGTCACCCTGGTCGTGTTCGTCATCGTCGTGGGCCTGGCGGCCGCGGCGCTGGCATCGCTCGGCGCGCCGGAGCTGAAGGAGGGGCTCGGCAGCGCCGTCCTCATCGTCTGGCTGCTCGGCTTCTTCTTCCTGCGCAACTTCTACTTCGTCACCTTCGAGCTCGGGGGCCGGGCGGCGACGCCGGGCAAGCGGATCATGGGCCTGCGGGTGGCGGCGCGCGATGGCGGGCGGTTGACCTCCGAGGCTGTGTTCGCCCGCAACGCCATGCGCGAGATCGAGATATTCCTGCCGCTATCCTTTCTGATGGCCTCCGGCGGGGCGGGCGCCGACCCGATCGCTGGCTGGGTTGTGCTGCTGGGCCTGGCCTGGACCGGCGGCTTCATGCTGTTTCCGTTGTTCAACCGCGACCGCTTGAGGGTCGGCGACTTCGTGGCCGGCACCTGGGTGGTGAAATCGCCGCGCGAGCGGCTCACCATCGACCTCTTGGACGCGCTGGAACTGGCGCAGGGTGGCTTCGCCTTTACCGCCGATCAGGCCGGCGCCTACGGCATCAAGGAGCTGCACGTGCTCGAGGACGTGCTGCGCCGCAAGGATCCCAAGACCCTGACCGCGGTGGCCGAGCGCATCCGCGGCAAGATCGCCTGGCGCGCCCAGCCCGGCGAGACCGACGCGGCGTTCCTGGCGGCCTACTACGCGGCGCTGCGCGGCCGGCTGGAGACCCGCCTGCTGTTCGGCCACCGCCGCAAGGACAAGTTCGACAAGGCGTAGCCGGTCGCGGAAATTGATGATCCTCGGTCATCACCGGGCGTCAGTCCCGGTGACCCATGAACACCGTCCAAGCATTGGCCGTGCAGGGCACGGCCACGGCGGGCAGCGAGAGCTTGGGTCGCCGGGACAAGGCCCGGCGATGACCGAAGGGTGAGGCGCGGCCCCGATCAGGTCGGGACGCTCAGTCGAACACCGCCGCCAGCTGCTCCGCGCCGACGCCTTCCTTGGTCTGCCGCAGCTCGAAGTAGATCGCCGCCAGCCCGGCGGCCGCGAGGCTGGAGACGATCACCTGCAGCACCACCGCGACGACCGACTGAATGGCGTAGAAGTTGCGCAGGTCGGGCGCCCCGCCCTGCGTCAAAACCGCGCCGCTGAAACCGAAGCCGATCGTGTCGACCGCGTTGATCACCATCTGCGCCATGAAGATCACGACGAAGAAGATCACCATCAGGCCGAAAATCGCGCCGCGATGGTTGCGGGTGAGGTCGGCGCTGCGGCTCAGCGCGGCCAGGACCCCGGTGCGCTCGACCACCTCGGCCGGGGCGGCCATGCACCACGCCAGCCCGAGCAGCACGCCGGGCACGATGAATACCAAGTAGCCGAAGAAGCAGCAGACCGCGACGATCAGGCCGATCAGGAATAGCGGCAGGAAGTAGCGCAGGCCGGTCACCAGGCACTCGTTGAACGTCGCGCGCTTGCCGGAAAGATCGCTGACGCTGGCGTGGATCACCGCGCCTTGCAGCGCCGCGTTGCCGACCACGCCGATCAGCACCCCGGCGACGCCGAGCGCGATCCGCAGCGGCGAGAACAGGGCCGCCAGCGCCGCATCGGGGGCGGCCGAGCCCTGCAGGCTGGTGAGGTCGCCGATGAAGCCGATCTGCACGAAGGCGATCACGGCGCCCGGCACGCCCACCAGCAGCGCCGCCAGCGCAAGAAAGAGGCCGAGGTTGCGGCCGACCGTGCCGAGCATCCGCGAGATCACCCGGCCGATGTCGAAATTCATGGTCGGCGCGGCGCTGACGCTCATCGAGGCTCCCCCTGCCGGCGCAACGTTACCGAGCGTCGCCCGCGCCGCCAAGCGGGGGCCGGGCCTTACTCCGCCGGCTCGGGGACCTTGGTTCCGACCAGGAAGTCGGATGGGTTGGGCGCGAGAGTCGCCGTCCAGTAGTCGACCAGCGGGAACGGCCAGTTCTGCGAGACTCGGCCCTTGTCGTTCTTGTACCAGCTGTTCACGTGCGGCGAGCCCCAGGCCATCTTGGCGTTGGCGGCGTCGACCTTGGCGTTGAAGGCGTCGTGGACGTCCTTGCGCACCTCCAGCGTCTCGGCGCCCTGCTCGGCCATCAGCTTCAGGCAACCGACGATGTAGCGGACCGAGCACTCGGAGAAGAAGATGATCGAGCCGTTGACGACGATGTTGGTGTTGGGCCCGTAGATCATGAAGAAGTTCGGGAATCCAGGCGTGGTCATGCCGAGGTAGGCGCGCGCATCGCCCGCCCAGACGTCGTGCAGCTCGCGCCCGCCGCGGCCTTTGATCTTGTAGGTCTTCAGGAATTGGCTGGCGGTGAAGCCGGTGCCGTAGATGATGATGTCGAAGTCGCGCGCCGTCCCGTCCTTGGTGACGATACCGGTCTCCGTGACGCCCGTGATCGGCGAGGTCACCAGTTCGACGTTGGGCCGTTTCAGCGCCGCGATCCACAGCCCGTCGTCGCGCAGCATGCGCTTGCCGCCGAGCGGGTACTCGGGGATCAGATGCTTCAGCAGTTCAGGCCGGTCCTGCGCCTGCATGCCGATCGCCGCCGACAGCATCTCGCGCATCATCGCGTTCGCCTCGCTGACCGCGCCTGGCCCGCCGTTCCAGGCCGGATCGGCCTTGACCGCCTCGTAGATGCCGTCGGTCAGCATCCAGAACAGCCAGAACCGGTACCACTTGCCGTAGAACGGCATGTGCTCGATCAGCCAGCCTTCGGCGGCCGAGGTCGGCTCGTGGTAGTCCGGGGTCGGCGCAAGCCACGGCGGGGTGCGCTGGAACACGGTCAGCTGCGCCGCGTCCTTGGCCACTTCGGGCACGAACTGGAACGCGCTGGCGCCGGTGCCGATCACCGCGACCCGCTTGCCCCTGAAGTCCACGTCCTTGCGCCAGCGCGCCGAGTGGAACGCCGGACCCTTGAAGTCGTCGCGGCCCGGGATGTCGGGCAGGCGCGGCTGGTTCAGCTGGCCGACGGCGGAGATCACCGCCCTCGCGGTCAGGGTCTCGACCTTGCCGGCCTTGTCCCTGATCCGCACCTTCCAGGTGGAGCTCGCTTCGTCGAACGCGGCTTCCTCGACCTGGGTCTCGAAACGGATGTGCTTCCGCAGGCCGTGCTTGTCGGCGACCTTCTGGAAATAGGCCAGCAGCACCGGCTGCGGCGAGAAGTGGTTCGGCCACTCGTGGTTGGGCTCGAACGAGTAGGAGTAGAGGTGGCTGGGGTTGTCGACCCGGCAGTCCGGGTACTGGTTCTCGAACCAGGTGCCGCCGACCTCGGGATTCTTCTCGATGATGGTGAACGGGATTCCGGCGTCCTGTAGCCGGATGCCAGAGAGCAGGCCCGACATCCCGGCGCCGATCACCACCACCGGCATCTGCGCCGCCGCCGCCTTCAGCTTCGGCGACGACCAGTCGGGCCGCTTCGGATCCTCGCCCGACATCGCCAGCTCCTCCATCAGGAACGGCGCGTAGTGTTCGGGAATCTCGGCGCCGGCGACGAAGTCCATCATCTGACGCGCAGTCGCCTCGGACAGCGGCTTGGGCGACGCCGCGCCGGCCAGGTGCGTTTCGATCGCCGCCCGCGCCCGATCGCGGATCTCGGCCTGCCGCTCCGGCGAATAGCCGCCCAGCTTGGAGTCGCCGAAGAAGTCGTAGACCGGCCAGTTGGCGCGGGTGATGAAGCTGGCGTCGCCCGTCAGGTGCACGGTGGCCGCGGCCAGGGCCGGCAGGTGGGCGTCGGCGAGCGCGGCTTCCAGTTCGGCCTTGTGGTCGGTCATGGTGTGGCTCCAGCGCGGATTTCGGTGCGACACTGAGCCCTTGACGCTGCGGACGTAAAGTCTCGCAGAGTGCCGCCGCAACGCTCAGGGAGGGCTCCCGCCATGACCAACACCGTTCTGATCGCCGGCGCCAGCGGCGTCATCGGCGCGGCCGCCGCCGAGCACTTCGCGGCGCTGCCCGGCTGGCGCGCGATCGGCGTCTCGCGCCGACCTCCGGACCCGGCGCCGGCCGGCTACGAGCACATCGCGCTCGACCTCACCGACGCCGCCGCCTGCCGCGCCGCGGCCGCGCGGTTCGGCGAGGTGACCCATGTGGCCTACGCGGCTCTGTTCGAGAAGCCTGGACTGGTCGCCGGCTGGCTCGAGCAGGACCAGATGCAGACCAACCTCGCGATGATGCGCAACCTGATGGACCCACTGCTGGAGCGCGCGTCCGGTCTGCGTCACGTCAGCGTGCTGCAGGGCACCAAGGCCTACGGCGCCCACGTGCACCCGATCGCGATCCCGGCGCGCGAGGACCGCCCGCGCGATGCGCACGCCAACTTCTACTGGCTGCAGGAGGACTACATCCGCGGCAAGCCGCGCGGGCGCCGATTGGCGCTTCACCATCTGGCGCCCGCAGATCGTGTTCGGCGGCGCCGTCGGCGTGGCGATGAACCTGATCCCGATCCTCGGCGCCTACGGCGCGATCTGCCGCGAGCTGGGCCTGCCGTTCCGTTGCCCCGGCGAGCACGGCGCGGTGATGGAGGCGGTCGACACCGATCTGATCGCGGCCGCGCTGGCCTGGGCCGCTGAAAGCCCGGCGGCGGGCGACCAGACCTTCAACATCACCAACGGCGACGTCTACGTCTGGGAGAACGTCTGGCCGGCGATCGCGCAGGCGCTGGGGCTCGAACCGGCGTTCGGCCATCCGGTCCGACTCTCGGAGTTCCTGCCCGAGCACGCGGCGGTCTGGGACCGGATCGTGGCGAAGCACGGGCTGAAGCCGATCCCGATGGCGGACCTGGTCGGCCAGTCGCACCACTACGCCGACCTGCTGTTCTGGTGGGGCGTCGATCGCGCCATCCCGCCGATCCTGGTCTCGACCGTGAAGCTGCGCCAGGCCGGGTTTGCGGGCTGCATCGACACCGAGGCGATGTTCCGCAAGTGGTTCGGCAAGCTGGTAGAGCGACAGGTGATCCCTCCCCATTGAGGCTCATCGCTCTTCCCCCCGCTGGCGGGGGGAAGTGTCGCAAGCGAGGGAGCGCCAGCGAGCGATGCGCGACGATGGGGGGAGCGCGGGCGCAGGACTGTCGCCGACGCCGGCGCCCGTCTCCCCTCCGTCGCGGCTCGCCTTGCCGCGGCTCGCCATCGCGACACCTCCCCTCGCCTGAAGCGAGGGGAGGAGCGTGAAGCCCAAGCTGTTGGAAACTAGGCCGACCGGCCCCGCGCGCTGACCGGCCAGATCGCTTCCAGCGTGTCGCCGCGGACGACGTGGAACGCTTCGTAGAGATTGACCGTCGGGTCGCAGTGGGGGGCGGCGAGGGTGACGCGCTCGCCGAGTTTCGGTGGCGCGACGCCGCGGGGTGGGACGATGGCGCCGTGCTCGTCGCCCATGAAGTGGTAGGCGCTGCCCTCCGGCGCTCCGGCCAGGATCGGCGGCGCGCCGGCCTCGGTGGCGAACGCCTTCAGGCCAGCGTCGATGGTCACCAGCATCGGGTGGCTGGCGCTGATCACCCGCGCGTCGACCATCAGCGAGGTCTCGAATGGTAGGGGCGCATCCTCGCGCAGCGCGCAGTCGGCGTACTGCCGGTCCATGAAGATGTAGGACCCGACCTGCAGCTCGGTGAACACGCCGAGCTCGGCGTCGATCGCGTGGCTGCCGGTGCCGCCGCCGGTGACGATCGGCGGCGCGAGCCCTGCGGCCGTCAGCGCGTCGATCGTCTCGGTGAGCTTGGCGGTCCTGGCGACGATGGCCTCGCGGCGGTCGGCATAGACCTCGATGTGCTGCTCGGCGCCGCAGTAGAACTGCAGTCCGCCGTATCTTAAGGCCGGGTGGTCCGCGATCCGCCGCGCCAGCGCCACGGCGGCTTCAGCGTCCGCGACGCCCGTGCGGCGCAGGCCGGGATCGAGGTCGACCAGCAGCGTCAGCGTCACGCCGGCCGCCTTGGCCGCCGCGCCGAGCGCCGCCACCGCATCCGGGTGGTCGCAGGACTGCATCAGCGTCGGCGACCGCGCGGCCAGCGCGACCAGCCGCTCCACCGCCGGCGCGCCGACGACCGGCGAGGTGATCAGCATCCCCTCGATCCCGCCGTCGGCCAGCGCCTCGGCCTCGCCCAGCTTGGCGCAGCAGACCCCGAGCGCGCCGGCGGCGATCTGGCGGCGGGCGATGTCGACGCTCTTGTGGGTCTTGGCGTGCGGGCGAAGCTTCAGCCCGGCGGCGGCGGCGAAGCTCGCCATAGCCGCGATGTTGCGGTCCAGCGCTTCGACGTCGAGCACCAGCGCCGGCGTATTCAGCGCCCGCCGCGACCCCTGCCGGCCGATCAGATGGGCGTGGAGGGTTTCGGCGTAGGTGGTCATGGCTTTCCTCCTCCCTCCCCCTTGAGGGGAGGGTGGCCGCGAAGCGGTCGGGTGGGGGTCTCCTTCCGCGACCCGGGTGTTGCTGGCAACCCCCCACCCCCTGACCCCCTCCCCTCGCGGGGGAGGGGGGAAGTCCCGCGGGTCATCGCGAAAACGCGAACAGCTGCGCCAGGTGGTCGTTGAGGAACTTGCCGGCGGGGTCGAACCGCTTCCTCACCGCGCCCCAGCGCTCCGCCTGCGGATAGAGCCGCACGACGTCGTCGCTCGACAGCGTATGCCGCTTGGCCCAGTGCGGGCGCCCGCCGACTTGCTGGAACACCTTCTCCACCTCGGCGAAAGGCTCACGCCAGTCCATCCTCGCGTACTGGTGGAAGCTGATCGAGACGCAGTCGCGGCCGTGCATCGGCGAGAGCCAGATGTCGTCGCCGGCCACGGTGCGGAATTCCAGCGGCAGAATGATCGGCCAGCGCCGCTCGCGCACCAGCGTCCTGGCGAGGCGCAGCGCTTCGTGCCCGTTCTCGGCCGGGATCTCGTATTCCATCTCCTCGAACTTCACGTTGCGCTCGGACGGAAAGATGCGACCCGCCGGGCCGGCGCGCTCGGTCTGTCGGATCGCGCGGGTCAGCATGCGCTGCAGCGTGGGCGCCGTGCGCGGCCAGACGGTGGTGAGATCGCACACCGCCTGGAACACCACATCCTCGATCAGGCCGTCGCCGTCGCTGTCGGTCTCCCCCTCCTCGACGACGTCCAGCGACTTCATCACCACGTGCTCGGCATAAGGAAACTGGAAGAACTCCAGATGGCGGTGCGCGTCTGCCAGCTGGTCCCACTCGGCGACGGCGGCGGCGAGCGGGCGGCGCCACATCGTCTCCCGCAGCCGGTAGGCCGGCAGCACCCTAAGCCGGATGCGGACGACGACGCCCAGCATGCCGAGCGAGACCCGCGCGGATTCGAACAGCTCCGACTCGCGGGCGCGGTCGCACTCGACCACCGACCCGTCGGCCAGCACCAGCCGTAAGCCTTCGACGGCGGTGGCGAGGCTACCCAGCGTGCGGCCGGTGCCGTGGGTGGCGGTGGAGACCGCGCCGGCGATCGCCTGCTTGTCGATGTCGCCCTGGTTGATCAGCGAATAACCCAGCTCCCAGAGCGCCGCGGTCAGCTGGCCGATCGGCATGCCGGCCGGGACCCAGACGCTCTGGCCGTCGCCGGCGACCTCGATCGTCCCTTCCAGGTCGGCGAGCGAGAGCAGCAGGCCGTCGGTCGCGCAGAGCGGCATGAACGAGTGGCCGGTCCCGACGATCCGCACCTTGGCGGCGCCGGCGACCAGTCGCTGCAGTTCGGCCTCGGTGCGGGGGCGCTCGGTCGCGCTCGGCGCCGCTACGACGCTGCCGGACCAGTTACGCCACTCCGCCAAAGGCTCACTCCCGTCTATCGCCGCCGCCCGCCGGTCCTTAAGTTGGCAGAAGCCACCGGGGAGGAACAGGGATGGATGACTACGCCGAGTACGACGGCGTCGATCTCGCCGAACTGGTCAAGAAGGGCGGGATCACCCCGGCCGAGCTGATCGAAGCGGCGGCCGACCGCGTCGCGCGGCACAACCCGACCATCAACGCTGTGGTCTACCAGGCCTTCGACGAGGCGCTGGCCAAGGCCGACAAGTTGCCGGTTGGGCCGTTCCGCGGCGTGCCGTTCCTGGTCAAGGACCTGCTGATCCAGGTCGCCGGCTGGCCGCGCACCAGCGGCAGCCGCTTCTGCCGCGGCGTGATCGACGAGGCGGACGATGGCTTGATGGCGCGCTATCGGGCGAGCGGCGTCTCGGCGATCGGCAAGACCAACCTTTCCGAGTTCGGCATCGCCGGCACCACCGAGGGCCAGCTCTACGGCCCCTGCCGCAACCCGTGGAACACCGAGCACATCGTCGGCGGCTCGTCCGGCGGCGCGGCGGCGGCGGTGGCGGCCGGGATCGTGCCAATGGCCCACGGCGGCGACGGCCGCGGCTCGATCCGCATTCCGGCCTCCTGCTGCGGCCTGGTCGGCCTGAAGCCGACCCGCGACCGCAGCCCGCACCTGCCCGACGGCTACGACTTCGCCCAGGGCTTCGTGGTCGAGCACGTGATCACGCGGACGGTGCGCGACTGGGCGGTGATGCTCGACGTCACCGGCCAGCCCGAGCCCGGCTCGCCCTACGCCGCGCCGGCCAAGGAGCGGCCCTACGCCGAGGAGGTGCTGCGCTCGCCGGGCAAGCTGCGGATCGCGTTTTCGTCCGAGAAGGCCAACGGACAGCCGTGCCATCCCGAGGTGCAGGCGGCGCTTGAAGCGACCGCCACCCTGCTCGAACAGCTCGGCCACGAGGTGGTCCCGCAGGACCTCGGCGTCGACCAGCGCGCGCTCTGGGGCTCGCAGAACGCCTTCTCCGGCGCCAACTTCGCCGCCGGCATGCGCCGGATGATCGCCGAGATCGGCCGCGATCCGAACGACGACGAGTTCGAGCCCTTGACCTGGGCCAGCTGGAAGGGCGGCCAGCGCGCCACCGGCATGGACGCGATGGCCGATGCGCAGACCCTGCGGATGTTGGCGCGCCAGGCGCTGCAGATCTTCGAGAGCTTCGACGTGTTCCTGACACCGACCCTGGCCGCGCCGCCGCCGAAGATCGGCTACCTCTCGCCGGTGCTGAACACGCCGCGCGACATCGGCCGCCGCAACGGCGAGTTCTTCTCCTATCCCGGGATCGCCAACATGACCGGGGCGCCTTCGATCTCGCTGCCGCTGGCCTGGTCGTCGGACGGTCTGCCGATGGGCATGATGTTCACCGCCCGCTACGCCGACGAGGCGACGCTGTTCCGGCTCGCCGCCCAGCTGGAGAAGGAAGCGCCGTGGAAGAACAAGCGGCCGCCGATCTGGAACTAGGTCCCCTTACCCCGCTCATCCCAGCGAAGGCCGGGACCCAGGCAGGCAAGAAGGAAATGAACCGCGGAGATCGCGGAGATACGCAGAGACGCCTGCGCCGTCCCGGGTAGCTCCGCGTATCTCCGCGAGCTCCGCGGTTTGAATTCTTTGGATGGTGCGGCCGCGCGGTCAGAGGTCCCGGCTTGCGCCGGGATGAGCGGGATAGGGCGTGCGCTATGGCGCGCTGGCCGTCGGCGCTTGCCTCACTTCGTCCACCACCTCGCGCACCGCGGCCACGACCACCTGCGGGCGGTCGAACTGGATGTAGTGGGTGGCGCCGGCCACGACTTGGCGCCGGCTGCGGGTGGACCAGGTCGCCTCGTCGTTCTGCATTGCCTGCCAGGCCGCCTCGGTGCGAGCGGCCGCGGCCGGGGTGAGGCCCGCGGTCTTCTGGTCGGCGGCCGACATCCCCACGCCGTGGGTCAGCACCACGAGCGGCCGGTCGCCGAGGCTGCGGGTCCGGCCCGCGGCGGCGAGCGTGGCCGGGACGGCGTCATTCTCGGTGACGACCGCATGCAGCGAGCGGGGCAGGAACGCCCGATTGGGGGCGCTGATCCACGCCGGCGCGTGGGTCGGGACGACCTGGCCGCTCGACGTGATCAGCCGCACCAGCCCGGTCCAGGCCAGGGCGTCGCCAAGCTTGTTGGACGCCGCGCCCTGGTCCAGCGGCTTACCCGCGGCGGCGCGCAGGCGCGCCAGCTGGTCGGGATGCGAGGCGTCGACGAACACCAGGCCCGCGACGTCGGCGCCGTAACGGCCGGTGAAGACCAGGCTGTAGGGACCGCCCAGGGAGTGGGCGACCAGCACGTAAGGCCCCTTCTCCCCGGCGGCGGCCAGCGCCCGGTGCAGGTCTTCGGCGACATTGGCGGCGGCGAACGGACGCCCTGCATCGTCGCTCCACATGATCCCGGCGCGGCTGTAGGCGCAGGCGCGGGTGAATTTGGCGACGTCGTCCTGCACCGCCGACCAGGCGAGGGCGCCAAGGCCATCGAGCCCGGATTCGAACACCACCGTCGGCGCGCCGGCGCCGCGGCAATCGAGCTGGATCCGACGCCCGCCGATGTCGACCATCCGGCCCGGCGGCGCAAACGCCTTGGCGGCCCCGCTCCGGCTGAACGCCTCGTAGAGCGCGCCCGCGCCAAGCGTGGTGGCCGCCAGCGCCGCGACCACCAGCGCCCCGCGTCGAAGCCATTTCATCATCTGCCGCCAGTCCCCGGTGTTGGTCCTGGCTAACAGAGCGCCGCGGGATGGCCAGTTAATCCGATGACACGTTCCCGGCGAGGACGTCGCGGGTGGGCGGCTATGGCGGGCGGACCGCCGCGCGGCTAACAATCTGCGGTGCGGCTCACGGTCCGAGAACGAGGGGCGAGCGCTTGACCGAGACCTGGGACGACAAGTTCGAGCTGCTCGCCGCGACGCGGCCGCTCTACCACAACGAGGACTACTGGCGGTTCCTGATCCGCGATGTCTGGAAGCTCGACCAACGACCCTGCCGCATGGTCGATTTCGGCTGCGGCTTTGGCTGGATGGGCTTGTTCCTGCTGCCGATGCTGGCGCCGGGCAGCGAATACGTCGGCCTCGACCGCTCGGCGCCGTTGCTGGAGAAGGGGCGGGACCTGTTCGCAGCGCTCCCGCACCGCGCCAGGTTCGTCGAAGCCGAGGCGACCGCGAGCGGGTTCGCGGACGGGGAGTTCGACGTCGCCATCGCGCACGCGGTGCTGATGCACTTGCCTAGGCCCGCCGATGGCCTGGCCGAGATGATGCGCGTCACCCGCGACGGCGGCCGGGTGATCACCTGCGACGCCAGCCACAACGCGATCAACGCCTTGCTGCACGTGCATGAGACCGACGAGCAGGAGCACAGCCCGCTGGCGCTGTGGCAAGCGATGAACGCCAACGTTCGCCGCGTCACCGGCGCCGACGGCAACCTCGGCATGAAGACGCCGGTGCTGATGCATCATGCCGGGCTGCGGGACGTGCAGGCGCGGATCAGCGACGCGGTGCGGCTGTCGTTCCCGCCGCTTGATACGCCGGAGAAGGAGAGGGTGTTCAAGGCGATCTGCGATGACGGCCTGGGCGGGCCCGCGGATGAGGCGGCCTACCTCAATGTGCTCAGCGCGCTGATGGCGAGAGGCGCGAGCGAGGCCGATGCGGCGGCGGAACTGCGGCGCGAGATGACCAACGACTATCGCCATCGCGGCCGCGACTACCACATCGTCCAGCCGGGTCTGATGACGATCAGCTACGGCACGGTGTCCCGGACATGACAGCGCTGCGCCTGCCGGCCTAGTCTGGGCCGATGCTGACCCTGATCCTGGCTGCGCTCGCGGCCGCCCCGCCGCAACCAGCGCCGCCGCCCCCGCCGCCGCCGGCCTGCACGGCGCCGGAGTACCGGCAGTTCGACTTCTGGATCGGCCGCTGGGCTGTCGTCGACGCCAGGACCGGCCAGCCGGCCGGCCGCAGCCTGGTCGAGCGGCTCTACGGCGGCTGCGTGCTGCGCGAGAACTGGAGCGAGCCGGGCTGGGAGGGCGGCAGCCTCAACATGTACGTCAGGCCGGACGGCCATTGGCGGCAGACCTGGATGGACCAGTCCGGCGCACTGCGCGACTTCGAGGGCGGGCTGCAGGACGGCCGGATGGTGCTGGTCGCCCACGCCAAATCCGCCGCCGGACGCCCGGTCCTGGTGCGCATGACCTTCACCCCCAACCCCGACGGCTCGGTGCGGCAGTACTCTGACTACTCGGCCGACGATGGCGCGACCTGGAAGACGCGCTACGACTACCTCTATCGCCGCGTGGCGATCGGCGTGCAGGAGCCAGCCCGATGATCGAGTTCTTCTTCGACTGCTCCAGCCCGTGGACCTACCTGGCGTTCCACAACATCCAGCCGCTGGCGGAGGAGTTCGGGGCGAAGATCAAGTGGCGGCCGATCCTGGTCGGCGGGATCTTCAACACGATCAATCCCAGCGTCTACGAGGGCCGCGCCAACCCGGTGCCGGCCAAGGCGCGCTATTCCGGCAAGGATATGCAGGACTGGGCGCGGCTCGCCGGCCTGAAGATCAAGATGCCGCCGACCGTCTTCCCGGTGAACAGCGTCAAGGCGATGCGGATGTGCATTGTGCTGGGGGACCAGCTGGTCCCGTTCGCGACCGCCGTGTTCGAGGCCTACTGGGGCGCCGATGCGGACATCTCCCAGGACGCGGTGCTGCGCGGGATCTGCGCGCGCGTCGGCCTCGATGCGGACGCGCTTTTGGCCGCCCAGGCGGCGGACGAGATCAAGGCGCAGCTGCGCGCCAACACCGACGAGGTGATGGCCCGCGGCGGCTTCGGCTCCCCCACCATCTTCGTCGGCGGGACCGACATGTACTTCGGCAACGACCGCCTGCCGCTGGTCCGCGCGGCGCTGGAGCGGGCCCTGGCCTGACGCAGTTACCCACATTGAGCAGTTGGCCGGGCGGTTTTGAGGCAAGTCAAATCTCCCGCTCACTCGCCGTTCCATCGATCTCCCTGGCGACATCGAGTGTCGGTAACGCCCACAAGGGGATTGAGTCATGAAAGTTCGACTTATGGTCATGGCGGCGGCTTCGGCCGCGGCTTTGGCGAGTTCGGCCAGCGCGGCGCCGGTGAACTGGACCGGCTGGTATATCGGGGCTCATGGCGGCGGCGACTTCGGCGAGTCGAAGTGGTCCGACCTCATCGTTCCGGAAGACTCCGGTCAGGACATCGCCGGTCCGCTCGTCTCGACCTCGCCGAGCGGTGGGTTTGGCGGCGCGCAAGGCGGCTACAACCTGCAGGCCGGCGGGTTGGTGTTCGGCGTCGAGGGCGACGTCACCGGGCTGAGCTCCGGTGGCCAGAAGCCCTGTATCGGCAACTATGCGGACTATGCGGCGCTCTGCCGGTCGAGCATGAGCTTCAGCGGGTCCGTGACTGGTCGCGCCGGCATTGCCTGGAACCAGGCGCTGTTCTACGCGAAAGCCGGGGTTGCGGTCGCTCGCAGCAGCTACCTTCCGGCCGAAGAAGCCACGATAGTCGGCTTCGATCGCATCCCGCCTGGCTATCAGACCACAAGCGACACCCGCTGGGGCCCCACGGTCGGCGTCGGCCTGGAATACGCGCTCAACTCGCACTGGAGCGTCGCCGCGGAGTACGACTATCAGGACTTCGGCACGAAGCGGGTGACCTTCGTTCCCCGGACCGGCGTGGCCGGGGCGGAGGCGGATCTCAGCCCGGTGTTCAGCGCGGACGTGAGCCAGCGGACCAACCTGATCGAGGCAAAGGTGAACTACCGCTTCTGACGTCCCATCGGACCCGGCGGCAAAGGGTGATGGCGCGCAGCGCCGTCGCCCTTTTTCGTCGGCGTCACCGCTAATCTCGACCGGGACGCGCTCCGCCTTCCGCCTTGGCTCGGGCGGCCCGGCCGACGTATGTAACGGCTTTCTTCTTCCAGGCCGTTTCATTCGGGTCTTTTCATGATGGATTCGCCAGTGCGTGAGGCGCCGATTGTGGCGTTCGAGATCACTATCAACGGGGCGAAGCGTCAGGTGGCGGTGGATGTCCGCACCACGCTGCTCGACCTGCTGCGCGAGCACCTCGGCCTGCCAGGGACCAAGAAGGGCTGCGATCACGGGCAGTGCGGCGCCTGCACGGTGCTGGTGCAGGGCAGGCGCATAAACGCGTGCCTGTCGCTGGCGATCATGCACGAGGGCGAGAGCGTCACCACCATCGAGGGCGTCGGGCTGCCGGGCAACCTGCACCCGCTGCAGGCGGCGTTCCTTGAGCGCGACGCGTTCCAATGCGGCTACTGCACGCCCGGCCAGATCTGCTCGGCGCTCGGCATGCTGGAGGAGGTGCGGCGGGGAGAGCCCAGTCAGGAGACGGAGGACTTGGCCGCGGCTGCCATCGTCCTGACCGATGCGGAGATCCGTGAACGGATGAGTGGCAACATCTGTCGCTGCTCGGCCTATCCGCAGATCCTCGAAGCGATCCGCGACGTCGCCGGAGCGGCGGCATGAGGCCGTTCAGCTACGAGCGCGCTGAGAGCGCGGCCGGGGCGGCGAAGGCGGCGGCGGAGACGCCCGGCGCCAGGTTCCTGGCCGGCGGCACCAACCTCTTGGACCTGATGAAGCTGGAGATCGAGCGGCCGGCGCACCTGATCGACGTCGGACGGCTGCCGCTGACGCAGATCGAGGCGACGGCGGACGGCGGCCTGCGCATCGGCGCGGTGGTCAGCAACAGCGACGCGGCGTCCGACCGGCGCGTGCGCACGCTCTACCCGCTGCTCAGCCACGCCCTGGTCGCCGGCGCTTCGGCGCAGCTGCGCAACAAGGCGACCATCGGCGGCAACCTGATGCAGCGCACCCGCTGCGCCTACTTCTACGACCCGGCCAAGCCCTGCAACAAACGCGAGCCCGGCGCCGGCTGCAGCGCGCTCGGCGGCGATGCGCGCGGCAACGCGATCCTGGGCGCGAGCGAGCACTGCGTCGCCACCCATCCGTCGGACATGGCCGTCGCGCTTTCGGCGCTGGAGGCCAGGGTGGAGACGGTGACGCCCGGCCGGCGCGACCCGCACGCTGGCGATCGACGACGTGCACCGCCTGCCCGGGGAGACGCCGCACATCGAGAGCAACCTCGAACCGGGCGAACTGGTCACCGCCGTGGTGCTGCCGCCGCCGCCACCGGGCCGGCAGGAGTATCGCAAAGTGCGAGACCGCGCCTCCTACGCCGGCGGCCTGTTCAGTCTGGCGCTGGCCGGGAACCGGATGGCGCTGGGCGCGGTCGCGCTGAAGCCCTGGCGCGCGGCCAAGGCCGAGGCGGCGCTGGCCGCCGGAGCGTCGCACATCGAGGCGGCGGAGGCTGAACTGGCCGACGCCCACGGGCTCGGGCGCAACGCGTTCAAGATCACCCTGGCGCGCCGCGTGATGGTCGCGGCCCTGGAAGGGACACCGGCCCGATGAGCAGCATTTCCGACTACGCCCTGCCCAACCCGATCAACCAGAACCGGTCGGGCATCATCGGCCGCGCGGTCGACCGCTACGAGGGGCCGCTGAAGGTCTCCGGCACGGCGCCCTACGCCTATGAGGTGAAGACGCCCTCGCCGCCGGCCTACGGCGTGCTGGTCGCGGCCGGCATCGGCTGCGGCGCGGTGACCGCGGTGGACGACGCGGCGGCCAGGGCGGCGCCCGGGGTCAAGCTGGTCTGGCACGTGTTCGACCAGCCGCCCGGCCAGGGCGCGGCCGGCGCCAAGTCCTATGTGCAGGGCCAGGCGGTCGCCGATCCGGTGTTCGTCAACCCGAAGGTCCGCTACTTCGGCCAGCCGGTCGCGCTGGTCGTCGCCGACACGCTGGAGAACGCCGCCGCGGCCGCCGCGCTGGTGCAGGTCAGCTACGACGAGGACCTCGAGGCGCAGTACGGGTTCGATCCGGCCGAGGCCGCGCCGACCCAGCACGACCAGGACAGCGCGATCGGCGATTTCGAGCAGGCGTTCGCCGACGCGCCGGTGCAGCTCGACGAGGTCTATTCCACCCCGATCCAGAACCACTGCCAGATGGAGCCCTGCGCCACCACCGCCTGGTGGGAGGGCGAGAAGGTGGTGATCAACACCTCGGTGCAGATGATCAAGGGTCCGCAGCACCTGGTCGCCGAGACCCTGCAGATCCATCGGAGCAACGTGCACCTGATGTCGCTCTATGTCGGCGGCGGCTTCGGCGGCAAGGGCTCAAGCTACGAGGACCTGGCTCTGGCGGCGCTGGCTTCGCGCACGTTGCAGCAGCCGGTGAAGATCGCGCTGACCCGGCAGCAGATGTTCAACGCCACCGTCCACCGCCCGGCCACCGTGCAGCGCGTGCGCCTTGGCGCGACGCCGGACGGGCGGCTGACCGCGCTGTCGCTGCTGGCGGCCACCCACTGCAACCGCAACGCCCCGTTCATCGAGCGCGCCGCCAACTTCTCGCGCGCGCTCTACGCCGCGCCGAACCGGCTGACCGGCCACCGGCTGCAGCTGCTGGACATCGCCGTCGCCAGCGCCATGCGGGCGCCGGGCGAGGCGTCGGGCATGATGAGCCTGGAGGCGGCGATGGACGAGCTGGCCGACAAGCTCGGGATCGATCCGATCGAGCTGCGCATCCGCAACGAGCCGGAGCGGCACCCGGAGACCGGCCAGCCCTATTCCTGCCGCCAGCTGATCGAGTGCATGCGCGACGGCGCCGAGAAGTTCGGCTGGTCGCAGCGCAACCCGAAGCCCGGCCAGACCCGCGACGGCCGCTGGCTGGTCGGCATGGGCATGGCGGCCGCCATCCGCGGCAACTTCCTGCTGCCGGCCAAGGCGGCGCTGAAGGCCGAGCCCGACGGCACGATCCGGCTGCGCCAGGGCATGACCGACATCGGCACCGGCAGCTACACCATCCTGGCCCAGATCGCCGCCGAGACCATGGGCGTGCCGCTGGAGAAGGTGGTGGTCGAGATCGGCGATTCCGGCTTCGCGCCGGCGCCCGGCTCCGGCGGCCAGTTCGGCGCGGCCTCGGCCGGCTCCGGCGCGCTGGCCGGCGGCATGGCGCTGCGGGCCAAGCTGGCCGAGATGGCGACCCGCGATCCCGCCTCGCCGCTCTACGGCGCCGCGCCCGAAGCGGTGGACTTCCGCGACGGCCTGATCACGGTGGAGAACCGATCCGAGACAATGGCGTCGCTGGTGCAGCGCCTGGCGCCGCAAGGCGTCGAGGCGGAGGGGGCGTCGTCGCCGGCGCCGGACATCCGCAACTTCGCCAGCTACTCGCACGGCGCCCAGTTCGCCGAGGTGGGGGTCGATCCGATCACCGGCGAGGTGCGGCTGCGGCGGATGCTGGGCGTGTTCGCCTGCGGCCGCATCCTCAACCCCAAGACCGCCCGGAGCCAGATCACCGGCGGCATGATCTGGGGCGTCGGCACGGCGCTGACCGAGACCAACCGCGTCGACGACCGCTACGGCTCGCTGACGGGCCAGGACCTCGGGACCTACCTCGCGCCGGTGCACGCCGACATCGCCAATCTCGACGCCTATTTCCTGCCCGAGGTCGACGACAAGGCCAACCCGCTCGGCATCAAGGGCGTCGGCGAGGCCGGCATCTGCGGCGCCGGCGCCGCGGTCGCCAACGCGGTCTACAACGCCTGCGGCGCAAGGGTGCGCGACTACCCGCTGACGCCGGAACGGGTGCTGGCGGCGATGGGGGTGCTGTAACGCACCCTCACAACCCGCTCATCCCGGCGCACGCCGGGACCCAGACAGGAATTGGTGAGAGATCGCGTCTCCCGAGGTTTGAACCACCAAAAACATGAAAGACACGAACATGTCGGTGTGAATCCGAGCGCGGGCTTGGATGCGATTGCGTTCGTGCTTTTCGTGGTCCTCTTCAGCCTCTTCCTGCCTGGGTCCCCAGACGACGCTCACCCGAAGATCTCCTCGATGCGGTCGGCCGGGCGCCGCGGGTGCAGCGCCAGGAACAGGTACATCGCGCCGTCGCCGGCGGCCGCGACCGCGGCGACGCCCCAGATGACCCACTCGAGCGGCGCGTGCGCCGACCACCAGGCCTCGGGCGCGAGTGGCGTCAGCAGGGCGGCGGCGACGGCGGCGCGCTGCGGCGCCTGGATCCAGCCCGGCGCGCCGAACGCGCGCAGCCGCTTGGCCGTCACGCAGAGGGTCGGATAGAGCGTCGCCAGCAGCGGCCAGCCGGCCGGCCCGCGCAGTCCCATCGCGGTCGTGGTCAGCAGCACGTTGACGAACACGATCACGATCACGCCGTGGACGAAGGCGCGCTGACCGATGGCCCCGAACGGCGAGACGAACAGCCGGACCCAGCTCAATCGCGCAGCCTGACCGCGACCTCCGCCGAGAGGCCCGCGCGCAGCCGCTCGAGTCCCGGCTGGCCTGGGTCGAGCACGATCCGCACCGGCACGCGCTGGACGATCTTGGTGAAGTTGCCGCTGCCCGGCTCGAACGGGATCAGCGCGAACTGCGAGCCCGAGCCGGGCGCCAGGCTGTCGACGTGGCCGGTGAAGGTGACGCCGGGCAGGGCGTCGACCTTCACCCGCGCCGACTGGCCCGGATGCATGCGGCCGATCTGGGTTTCCTTGAAGTTGGCGGTGATGGTCGGCTGCGCCTGGCCGACGATGGTCATCAGCACGACGCCCGGCTGGACCATCTGACCGACCGTCGCCTCCACGTCGGCGACCACGCCCGCGGCCGGGGCGACGACCGAGGTCTGCGACTTCTGCAGCTGCGCGGCCTGCAGCTCGGTCTTGGCGCGGTATTCGGCGGCGGTGGCCTCGCCCTGCGCCGCGACGATCTCGCCGCGGGTGCGGGCGGCGACCAGCGCCTGGCCGCGGGCGGTCTCGAACGCCTGGCGCAGCAGCGGGTCGGCCGGCCCCTTCGGCCCGGCCAGCTTTTCGGCGGAACTGACGGTGTCCCTGGCCAACTTCTCCTCGGCGTCGAGCCGCGCCAGGCCGGCCCGGGCGGCCCGGCCCGACGCCTGCGCCGCCATCAGGTCGCCCTGGGCCTTGGCGATCAGCAGGTCGTATTCCTGGGGATCGATCTTCACCAGCACGTCGCCGGCCTTCACCGGCCGGTTCGCACTGGCGTCGATCTCCAGCACCATGCCGCGCACCTTCGGCGAGACGATGGTCTTGTCGGCCTCGACATAGGCGTCGTCGGTGGTGACGGTCGGCTTCTCGGCGAAGATCCACGCCAGGCCGAGGCCGATCGCGGCGAGCGCGATCACGGCGACGACGAGTGCGCGCCACCGCGTCAGGGCCGTGGCGGCCGACCCCCTGAACCGCCGTCAACCATGCAAGGTCCGGAACACTCCTCGCGCGGGCTTTGCGCCTCACCCTGGCGATGATGCTAGCATGATCGCCCGTCTCGCAAGGGGTTCCGCAGATTGGCGATCGCCACGGCCACCGCCGATCTGGAACAGGCGCCGGCGTTCGAGCTGCCCGAATGGCGCAAGTTCGCGATCTTCCTGGTGATGGCGGTCGGCCAGTTCATGGCGTTGCTGGACATCCAGATCGTGGTCGCCTCGATGAGCTCGATCCAGGGCGGGCTGTCGGCCAGCCTCGACGAGATCGACTGGATCCAGACCGCCTATCTGATGGCCGAGATCGTGATGATCCCGCTGTCGGCCTACCTTGCCCAGGCGCTGTCGACGCGCTGGGTGTTCGTCGGGTCCGCCGCGCTCTTCACGCTCACCAGCCTGCTCTGCGGCGCGGCGTGGGACCTGCCGTCGATGATGATGTTCCGGGCGATCCAGGGCTTCGTCGGCGGGGCGATGATCCCGCTGGCGTTCTCCACCGGCTTCACCTTCTTCGACGGGCCGCGCGCGGCGATCGCCACGGCGATCCTGGGGGTGATCTCGACCCTGGCGCCGACGCTGGGCCCGGCGATCGGCGGGATCATCACCGACACGCTGGGCTGGCGCTGGCTGTTCTTCGTCAACATCGTTCCCGGTCTGCTGGTGGCCGGCGCGCTGATCGGGCTCGGCAAGTTCGAGCCCTGGGAGCCGCGGCTGCTCTTGAAGATCGACTGGCTGCACGCCGCCAGCCTGGCGGCCTTTCTCGGCGGCCTGCAATACGTGCTGGAGGAAGGCCCCCGCCGGCAGTGGTTCGGCGACAAGGGCGTTGCGGCGATGGCCTGGACCGCGGCGGTGGCCGGCGTGGTGTTCCTCGAGCGCTGCTTCTTCTCGCCCCGGCCGCTGGTCAATATCGCCCCGTTCCGCGAGCGCGGCTTCGCGGCGGCCAGCGTGCTGTCGTTCGCGATCGGCTTCGGCATCTTCACCAGCGTCTACCTGACGCCGGTGTTCCTGGCCGGCGTGCGCAGCTTCTCCAGCCTCCAGATCGGCGAGACCGTGTTCATCGCCGGCGTGTTCATGACCCTCTCGGCAGGGCCGGCGGCCTGGCTGGCGGCGCGGATCGACCTGCGCATTCTGATGTCGATCGGCCTGGCGCTCTACGTGATTTCGTTCTGGATGATGTCCTATCTGACGCCGGACTGGGGGTTCTGGCAGCTGTTCTGGCCCCAGGCGGTGCGCGGCGTCGCGGTGCTGTTCACGATGGTGCCGGTGGTCGGAATGGCGCTGCGCGACATGCCGGACGACAAGCTGAAGGACGCCTCCGGCTTCAACAACCTGCTGCGCAACCTGGGCGGCGCCGTCGGCATCGCCGCGGTCAACACCTGGTTGATCGAGTTCTCGCGGTTGCACGCGGCGAGCCTGGCCGGGGCGGTGGGGCGCGGCTCAGACTCGGCGGCGAACGTGCTGACCGGGCTGGTGGTCCGCTTCGGCGAAAACGGCATCGAGGCGTCCCGCGGCGGGCCGATCGCGGCCCAGACCCTGATGCAGGGTCTCGCCTCTCAGGCGCTCGCGCTGGCGTTCGACGACGTGTTCCGCATCACCGCCTGGATCTTCGCCGCCTGCCTGGTGCTGGTGCCGTTCTGCCTCGGCGGGCCGATGTCGCAGCGGGTCAGGGGCCATCACCACTGACCTGCTCCTCCCCTCGCGGAGTGAGGGGAGGTGGCTGTGACGAGCCCGCCAGGGCGAGGCACGCCGGAGGGGAGGTGTCGGGGGCTGCGTTCAGCTCCGCGCGGCCAGTCTCCCCTTCGTCGCGCATCGCACGCTGATCGCGTGCTCGCCAGCGACACTTCCCCTCGCAGGCGAGGGGAAGAGCAACTCCCGGGCGCCATGAAGCCGCCCAGGAGTGGGCTTAGCGGGCGACCTGGACGTCGTGACGCCTTGGGCCACGGCCCGGCGCGCGATAAGGTCCGATCCGACCACAGGATTGTTTCACGCATGATCTTTCGTCCGAGCCGCGTGCTCCTCGCCCTCGCGGCGGCCGCGGCCCTCGTGCTCGCCGGCCAGCCCGCGGCGGCCGTTCCCAACACCCCCGCCGTCCGGCCAGCCGGGAGCGACGATCCGGCCTATCCGTTCACCCGGCCCAATCCGGAGGCCGAGATCGGCAAGCTGCCCAACGGGCTGACCTATGGGGTGATGCGCCGGGCCGGCACGCGGCAGGTGACGGTGATCCTGATGGTTGGGGCCGGCAGCGGCGACGAGCAGCCGAACGAGCGCGGCGTCGCGCACTTCCTCGAACACATGGCGTTCAACGGCTCGACCCATTTCCCGCCGGGCACGGTGATGAAGCGGTTCGCCGACATCGGCGTCTCGATCGGGCGCGACCAGAACGCCGAGACTGGGTTCGATTCCACCACCTTCAGCCTCGACCTGTCCGAGGTAACCCCGGACCGGCTCGACATGTCGTTCACCTGGCTGCGCGACCTCGCCGACGGCCTGACGATCCAGCAGAGCGAGGTCGACCGCGAGCGCGGCGTGATCATGTCGGAGTATGTCGGCAGCCGCAGCGCGCTCGGCGACATCGCCGAGGCCAGCGAGAACTTCCTGCTGCCGGGTCTGCTGGGCCCCAAGCGCGCGCCGATCGGGCTGAAGGAGATCATCCAGACGGTCAACGCGGACACCATCCGCGGCTTCCACGACCGCTGGTACCGGCCGGAGAACTCGATCGTGGTCGCCGTCGGCGATCTGTCGCGCGAGGAGCTCAAGGCGCGGATCGCCGCCGCGTTCGCCTCCTGGCGCAACGACATCCCGGCGCCGAAGACGCCGGACCTCGGCCACATCGATCCGACCCGGCCGACGGCCGCGCTGATCGAGACCGACGATCGCGCCCCGCCGACGCTGCAGGTCTGCCGCGGCATGGACAAGGACCCCGACCTGCAGGAGGGCGTCGTCTCCCGCACGCACGACTTCGAGGCGGCGCTCTGGCAGAACACCCTGGCCCGGCGGCTCTCGACCCTGGCCAACCGCGCCAACCCGCCGTTCGTTTCGGCGCAGGTCGAGCGGCAGGAGCTGTTCAAGGCCGCCGACGAGACCTGCATCACCGCCACGCTGCGCGACCAGAACTGGCGTTCGGCGCTGACGGCGATCTCCGCCGAGATGCGCCGGCTCGCCCGCTACGGCCTGACCCAGGACGAATACCAGGCCGGCGAGAAGGGGCTGGTGGCGCAGGTCGAGGCCGAGGTCGGCCAGGCCCCGACCATGACTGGCGCGCAGCTGGCCCAGAGCATCGTCTCCAACCTCACCCAGCACGGCACCTTCTCGACCGCCGAGGAAGACCAGCGCATCGGCCGCCTGGCGCTGGCCGAGCTCAGCCGCGAGAAGGTCGACGCCGAGTTCAACCGGGTCTGGACCCGCGCGGCGCCGCCGCAGATCGTGCTGATCGCCTCCAAGCCGGAGCAGCAGGCCGCCGTGACCAAGACCTGGCGGCTGGCCGAGGCCGCTGCGCCGCCCGCGCCGCCGGCCACGCACCAGGGTTCGCCCTGGGCTTACGCCAGCTTCGGCCCGCCCGGCACGGTGGTGACCCGCGAGGACCTGCCCGACATCGGCGCCACCCGCATCGCCTTCGCCAACGGCCTGCGGCTCAATTTCAAGCCGAGCCAGAACGCCCAGGACCGGGTGGAAATTCGCGTGCGGTTCGGTTCAGGGCAACAGGAGCTGTCGGCCAAGGACCTGCCGGCGGCGCGGCTCGGCGCGACGCTGCTGCGTGAAGGCGGGCTGGGCAAGAACGACTTCGGCGACACCGTGCGGCTGTGCGAAGGCCACGCCTGCGAGTTCGATGTCTCGGTCGGGCGCGACGCCTTCGAGATCGCCGGGGCGACCCGCCCCTCCGACCTCGACGTCGAACTGCAGCTGATCACCGCCTACCTCGCCGACCCCGGTTTCCGACCGGCGATCGACGCGCGCATCCCCACCGCGGTCAAGACGCTCTACAAGATCACCCGCAGCGAGCCGGGCTTCGCGGCCGCCCTGGCGCGGGACAACGTCCTGCCGCCGCCGCGCGTGCCGCTGCTGCCGGCCGAACGCGATCTTGACGGCGTGCGCAGCGCCGACTTCGCCCGCATCCTGGGTCCGATCCTCAAGCACGACGCGCTGGAGGTGACGATCGTCGGCGACATCGACGAAGGGAGCGTGACCGAGGCGGTCGCCAAGACGCTGGGCGCCTTGCCGCCGCGGGTCTGGCGCGACACCCGCCGCCCGGACGCCCCGACGGTGCGCTACCCGACCACCGAGACCGCCGAGGTGCGCACCACCCACGACGGCTCGCCGGAGAAGGCGACGGTGCTGGCCACCTGGCCGCTGTTCGTCTGGGATCCGGGCAAGGTGCGCGAGCAGCGCGCGCTCGACCTCCTGGCCGACATCGTCCAGGGCGAGGCGATCGACGACATCCGCCAGCGCCTCGGCAAGGCCTATTCGCCGCAGGTCAACGTCGACCTCAACCGCGGCGGCGACCAGGGCGCGCTGACGGTGGCGATCGACACCGCGCCGGACGCCACCGACGTCGTCGTCGGCGAGCTGCGCAAGATCGCCCTGAAGCTGGCCGGCGGCGACATCACCGACGCCATGCTGGAGCGCGCCCGCCGCCCGGTGCTCGACAACGGGGCCACGCGCGAGATCTCCAATCCGTGGTGGATCGCCATGCTCGACGGCTCGTGGGCGCACCCGGACCAGCTGGCGGCCGCCAAGAGCTGGCAGTCCGACTACGAGGGCATCACCCTCGACGAGGTGAAGGCCGAAGCCAAGCGCTGGCTGGCCGAGGACCCGCTGATGGTGGTCGCCTCGCCGTCGACCAGACAGGCGGCCAACGGGGTTGCCAAACGCAAGGGCTGACGCGCGCCGGGCGTCGCCGTTCAAGGCGCCGGCGTGGGCCCCTGCAGCTCGATGGTCGCGGTGTCGGTCTCGATGTCGTTGAGCGCCGCGCGCACCTCGACGCCGTCGGCGAAGCGCAGGCGCACGTTGGCGGGGGAGCGCGACACCAGGTTGGCGAGGTCGCCCCGCACGTCGCCGCTCGCCGAGCGCATCTGGCCCTGGCCGTAGACGTCGATGGCGTAGGCGACCGGCCGCTTGCCGTTCGTTCCCCACAGCAGGGTGCCGTCGCCGCGCAGGGTGTGAAGCAGCCGTAGCGGCCCGCCGAGATTACCGCGCATGACGGAGAGCCGGGAGGGGGCGCGTGAGGCGACGCGCGATCGTTTTGAGCATGAACCACATCCTGGGCGGTCCGAAGCCGCGCGGCGCGCGGCGATCCGGACCCTGGCCGACGAGTCGGCTTCCCGGACGCATACTAGCACGGCAGGGCGCAAAACGGGGTTCTGATAATCCTCCCCCTTTGGGGGAGGAGAAGGCGAGGGCGGGCTCCTCAGCGCGCGCTGGTGGGGATCTGGTTGAACGGCACGTCCTTGTCGACCCGAATGTCGGCGGGCAGGCCTAGCACGCGCTCGGCGATGATATTGCGCAGGATCTCGTCGGTGCCGCCCTCGACCCGCGTCGCCGGCGAGCGCAGCAGCATGCGCTGGAACCGCCCGGCCGCCGCTGTCAGGTCCGGATCGGTCATGATCCCGGCCTGGGCCATCAGTTCCTCGGCGAACATGGCGATCTCCTGCATGGTCGAGCCGGCCACCAGCTTGCCGATCGAGTTCTCCGGCCCGGGCGTCTCGCCGCGCGAGATGGCCGAGATGGCGCGAAAACCGTTGTATTTCAGGCCCGTGGTGCGCACCGCCCAAGTGGCGAGTTTCTGCCGCACCGCCGGATCGTCGACCGCCAGGCCATTGGCCGTCTCGATCCGGGCGCAGAGGTCGAACAGTTCCGGAAAGCCGGTCGACATGCCCGACCCGATCGAGAGCCGCTCGTTCATCAGCGTGGTCAGCGAGACGCGCCAGCCGTCGTTCACCGCGCCCAGCCGCTGGGCGTCGGGCAGCCGCACGTCGGTGAAGTAGACCTCGTTGAAGCCGCTATCGCCGTTGGCCTGCTTGATCGGCCGGATCTCCACCCCGGGCGTCTTCATGCTCAGGAAGAACATGGTCAGGCCCTTGTGCTTGGGCACGGTCGGGTCGGTGCGAGTGATCAGGATGCCGTAGTCGGAGTAGTGGGCGCCGCGAGGTCCAGATCTTCTGGCCGTTGATGATCCAGTCGCCGGAGCCGTCGGGCGCGCGCTCGGCGCGGGTGCGCAGGCCGGCGAGGTCGGAGCCGCCGGCCGGCTCGGAGAACAGCTGGCACCAGATCTCCTCGCCCGCGGCCAGCGGCGGCAGGTAGCGGCGCTTCTGCTCCTCGGAGGCGAAGGCCATCATCGTGGGCCCGCACATGCCGTGGCCGATGATGAAGGCGCCGGCGAGCGCGCTGTAAGGCCCTTCCTCCTGGCCCCAGATCACCCGCTCGATCGGCGTGGCGCCGCGGCCGCCATATTCCTTCGGCCAGTGCAGGCAGGCCCATCCGGCGTCGGACTTCTTCTTCTGCCAGGCCTTGGCGAGGGCCATAGGGTCGCCTTCCGAAAGCGTCAGGCTGGCGAAGCCGGAGGTCTGCAGATCTTGCAGCAGTTCCTTCGGCGCGTTGGCGTCGATCCAGGTGCGCACCTCGGCGCGGAAGGCGGCCTCTTCGGGGGTGTCGTCGAAGTTCATCGGGATATCTCCTCAGGCGGCCTGGACGTTGCGTTCGCGCATCCGCTGGATCAGGGCGTCCTGCCAGTGCGACAGACTGCCGAGATTGAGCGCCAGCAGGTTCGAGCGGCGGTAGATAGAGGTGGCAGTCGAACGCCCAGGTGAAGCCCATGCCGCCGTGCACCTGGATGTTGTTCTTGGCGCAGTGCTGGAACGCCTGCGTGGCCGCGACGCGGGCCGAGGCCGCCGCCTCCGGCAGCTCCGCCGCGCCGGTCGAGAGCGCCCAGGCGCCGTAGTAGCCGTTGGATCGGGCCAGCGCCGCCGAGACGTACATGTCGGCCAGCATGTGCTTGATCGCCTGGAACGAGCCGATCGGCCGGCCGAACGCCAGACGGTCCAGCGCGTAGTCGCGCGCCATCTCCAGCGCCCGGTCGGCGCCGCCGATCTGCTCGAACGCGGTCAGCACCGCGGCGCGGTCGAACACCTGGTTCACCAGCCGCCAGCCGTCGCCCGCCTCTCCGAGCGGCTCAGCGGGCGCGTCCTTGAAGGTCAGGGTCGCGTGACTGCGGGTTGGGTCCAGGGTCTCGACCGTCGTGCGGGTGACGCCCGGGCCCTTCAGGTCGACCAGGAACAGCGAGACGCCGCGCGCGTCGGCGCCTGACGCCGTGCGGGCCGCCACCACGGCGAAGTCGGCGATGTCGCCGTCGGCGACGACCAGCTTGGTCCCGTTCAGGCGGCCGTTCGCGGCGGAGAGCTGCAGCGTCTTGGGCGAAACCGGACCGGTGCTCTCGGCGAAGGCGAAGCAGCCGATCGCCGCGCCCGAGGCCAGCTTCGGCAGCCAGGCCTGCTTCTGCGCCTCCGAGCCGGCCGCCAGCAGGAACTCGGTGGCCAGAAACACGGAGGACGAGAACGGCACGGGCGCGAGCGCCCGGCCAAGTTCCTCGGCGACAACGCAAAGCTCGAGGTAGCCGAGCCCGAGCCCGCCGTAGGCTTCCGGGATCACCACGCCCAGGAAGCCCATCTCGCCCAGGCCCCGCCACAGCGCCTCGTCGTAGGGCTGCGGCCCCTCGAGCACCGCGCGCACCGCCGCCGGCGGGCATTTGGCCGCCAGGAACCGGCGCGCCTCCGCGCCCAGCTGCTTCTGTTCGTCAGAGAATTCGAAATCCATCGCTCGGCTCCAGGCGCGTTCGGCGGAGAGCTAGCGTCAGCCTTCCCCTCCGGCGGTCAAGGCCTCGCGCGCCTCTCGCGCTCCCTTGCGTCAGGGGCGTATCTGCTCTCGCAGCAGCAGGAGAGATCGGATGACCCTCAACGACACCATCAAGGTCGAGGCCCGCGGCCCGATCGAGATCCTGACTTCTGAACCGGCCGCAGGCGCTGAACGCGCTCTCGCCGGACATGGTCGAGGCGCTGAACGCCTACCTCGCGGACCTGCAGCAGCGGCCGCAGGTGCGGGTGCTGATCCTGCGCGGCGAGGGGCGGGCCTTCTGCGCCGGCCTCGACATCAAGGAGGCGCGGGCGCGCCGCACCGGCGGGGCGAACGAGGCGCGGTGGGAAGGCCCGTTCGGGACCCAGAGCGAGATCGGCAACATCTATCGCAAGATGCGCGCGATCCCGCAGCCGATCATCGCGCTCGGCCATGGGGCGGCGTGCGGCGGCGGCTTCTCGCTGCTGCTGGCCTCCGACGTACGCTACGGCGCGCCGAGCCTGCGGATGAACGCCGCCTATATCAAGATCGGGCTCACCGGCTGCGACATGGGCTCCAGCTATTTCCTGCCGCGCCTGGTCGGCGCCTCGCTGGCGTCGGAGCTGATCCTGACCGGCCGCTTCATCCACGCCGACAGGGCGCTGGCGCTGGGCCTGCTGAGCGACGTCGTCGCGGAGGACAAGCTGCTGGAGACCGGGCTCGCGCTCGCCGACGAGATGCTGATGACCTCGCCGAACGGCCTGCGCCTCAGCAAGCATGCGCTCAACCTCAACATCGACGCGCCCAGCCTGGAGGCGGCGATGGCGATCGAGGACCGCCAGCAGACGCTGTTGGGCGGCTCTCCCGACGCCGCCGAGGCGATGACCGCCTTCATCGAGAAGCGCCCCCCGGTCTACCGCGGGGTCTGACCAGGCTGGTCGATAGGCGCTGAGCGGGACAAGGTTGGATAGACCAACCCTCCAACGTCATGGGCGGGCCCGTCCCGGCCATCCAAGAACGCGGGCCGCCGACTGGGATTGCCCGCACTCCGCGCTTCGCGCTCCGCGCGGCAATGACGTGAGTGAGATGCAGAGTGATCTCAACTCGCTCTAACGCCCCCGTTCAAGCACCTTGAACTGCTTGACCGGATCGTCCTGCAAGGTGCGCGCGCCGTCCGGCGCGACGGTGACCGTGCCTTCAAGGCAGTATTGCAGCACGTAAGCCTTGCGCACGGTGCCGAGCCTCAGGTTCGGGCCGGTGCGGTGAGGGGTGAGGCTGGTGAAGGCGACCGCGTCGCCGGCCCTGGCCGGGACCGGCACGGCGTCGTCGAACCGATCCAGGCACGCATAGCCGATATCGGTGCGCCAGTGCTCCAACGTCCCCAGCTTGTGCAGGCCGGGCGCGACCCAGGGGCAGCCGTTTTCTTCGTCGACGTCCACCAGCGGGACCCACAGGGTCAGGTAATGCTGCGGCTCGGTATAGCCATAGCCGCTGTCCTGATGCCACAGCACCTCCTGCGCCTTGGCGGTCTTCTTGTAGACGCTCTGGTCCCAGTAGAGCCGGACGTCGTCGCCCAGGAGGTCGTGGCAGACGTCCTTGATCGCCGGCTGCGAGGCGAACGCCTTCGCGGCCGGCGAGCGCGCGGCGATATGGATGGTGACGGTGATGACGTCAGCGGTGGCGATGCCGACGCGGCCGCCCTTGCCGCGCAGCCAGGCCTCCGCCTCGGCCTCGAACGGATCGATCGCCGCGGTGACGGCGGCGATGGCCTCGGCCGTGAAGAGTCCCTCGAGCTTCACGAAGCCGAGTTCGTTGTACTGCGCGCGCTCGGTCTCGGTGAGCCGGCGCAGGGGCGTCGGCCCGCGGTCGCGCCATTCGAACGCCTGGTTCAGCGGGTGCCGGCGCGGCGCCGCGCCGACGGGTGCAGTCGCGTGGCTCAAGGGGCGTGGCTCCGCATCGTCAGCCGCCAGGCTAGCATGCGCCAGCGCGATCCCAAGCGCGCATTGCGCCCGCCCTTGACCGACCCGCCGGCATGGAGCGCGCGGCTCAGCCGGCCGCCGCCGGCGCCAGCTTGTCCTGGGTCCTGGTCTCGAAGTCCGAGGCGTCGTGGCGCTCGTGCAGCTGGCCGGCCGGGTCGCCCCAGGCGCGGTTGACCATGATCCCGCGCTTCACCGCCGGACGTTCGGCGATGCCGTCGGTCCAGCGGCGCACGTTCTTGTATTCCTCGACCGCGAGGAACTCGCCGCCGCCGTAGAGCAGGCCCTTGGACATGGCGCCGTACCAGGGCCAGACCGCGATGTCGGCGATCGAATAGTCGTCGCCGCCCAGGAACGGGCTCTCGGCCAGCCGGCGGTCCAGCACGTCGAGCTGGCGCTTGGTCTCCATCGCGAACCGGTCGATCGCGTATTCGATCTTGATCGGCGCGTAGGCGTAGAAGTGGCCGAAGCCGCCGCCGAGGTAGGGCGCGCTGCCCATCTGCCAGAACAGCCACGACAGCGTCTCGGCCCGCGCCTTGCCGGACGCCGGCAGGAAGGCGCCGAACTTCTCAGCCAGGTGCAGCAGGATCGCGCCGGACTCGAACACCCGGAACGGCTCGGGGCCGCTGCGGTCGAGCAGCGCCGGGATCTTGGAGTTGGGGTTCACCGCGACGAAACCGCTGGAGAACTGCTTGCCGTCGATCAGGCTCAGCCAGGCGTCGTACTCCGCGCCCGTATGCCCCGCCGCCAGCAGCTCCTCGAACATGATCGTCGCCTTCATGCCGTTCGGCGTCGCCAGGGAATAGAGCTGGAACGGGTGCTTGCCGACCGGCAGCTCCGCCTCGTGCGTCGGCCCGGCGATCGGCCGGTTGATGTTGGCGAACCGACCGCCGCTCTCCTTGTTCCAGGTCCAGACCTTGGGGGGCGTGTACTCGGCGGCGTCGGTCATGCTCTCGGCTCCTGGGCCTGGTTGGGCGGTATGGTTCGACCGATGTGGGGCCGCCGGGCGGCTTTGACCAGTCCGCGACCGCTAATGCGCTGGCGCGGCGGACCACGCTCCGGCGGCGCGGTCGCTGAGGGGGACGCGGTGGTCAGGATCGATCGTGACGGCCGCAATCGGCGGCACGCCGCCCAGCGATATGACGTGGCTGGCCGACTGGATCCAGGTCTCGGCCGGCAGGCTCACGTCGCGGCTCGTCCCGTCCTTGAACGCGATGCGCACCGTCACCGGCAGCACCAGCTTGCCGCGGTTTTCGACCGTCACGCGGGCGCCCTTGGCCGGATCGCCGTCGGCGTAGCTCACGTCGGCGATCGCCAGATCCAGCGCCCAGTTGTGGAAGAACCAGCCGCGCCAGAACCAGCTCAGGTCTTCGCCGGTCTCGCTGTCGATCGTGCGGAAGAAGTCCGACGGCTGCGGGTGCCTGTAGGCCCAGTCGCGGATGAACTTGCGGAACGCCGGATCGAACCGGTCAGGGCCCAGGATGTCTTCGCGCAGCAGCTTCAGCCCGAAGGCGGTCTTGAAGTAGCTGACCGGGTGGCCGTAGGCGAACGGCAGCGCGTCCGAGCGGGTCATGATCGGCGGCGCCTTGGGATCGGCGATCAGCGCGGCGATCTGGTCGGCCGGCGGCGCGGGACCCGGCGCGAACTCGGCGTCGCGCTTGGGACCATAGACCCCGCCCTGGAACGCATCGGACTCGTAGGTGTCGATGAAGGTGTTGAGGCCCTCGTCCATCCAGGTGTAGCGCCGCTCGTCGGTGCCGACGATCATCGGGAAGTACGAGTGCCCGATCTCGTGGACGGTCAGGTAGAACAGCTGCTTGCCCTTGTCGCCGGCGCTGTCGAACAGGACGCCGGGATACTCCATGCCGCCGACCGGGCCGCCGACGTTGATCGCGTTGGGCCAGGGGTAGGGGTGCCAGCGGCGCGAGAACTCCTCGACCGCGAACTTCAGGTACTCGGTCGAGCGGCTCCAGCCCGCATCGCCGCCGCTCGCGGCCGGGTAGACCGACTGCATCAGCGCGGTCTTGCCATCCGGAAGGCTGGCGCGGGCGGCGTCCCAGACGAAGGCGCGCGAGGCGGCGAACGCGACGTCGCGGGTCTGGCTCATGTGGAAACGCCAGGTCCTGGTCTGGTCGGACGGCTGCGCGGCGGCCGCCTCTTCCGCGGTGCGGATCATCACCGTCCTGTCGCTCGCCCGCGCCTGCGCCAGCCGCGACAGCTGTTCCGGCGTCAGCACGTCCTTCGGGTTCAGCAAAGTCCCCGAACCCGCGACGATCATGTCGGCCGGGACGGTGACCTGGTAGTCGAAGTCGCCGTACTCCAAGTAGAACTCACTGCCCAGATAGGGCAGCGGATCCCAGCCGCGCACGTCGTCGTAGACCGCCATGCGCGGATACCACTGGGCGATGTCGTAGATCTCGCCGTGCGGCGTTTCGGTCCAGGCTGTGCGGCCGCCGAAGGCGCCAGGCACGGTGTAGTGATAGGAGACCCGGAGCCGCGTCCTGCCGCCGCCGCCTTTGAGGCCGCCTGGCAACGTCACCTGCATCCTGGTGTCGCTGACCAGGTATTTCGCCGCAACGAACTTGCCGCCGGCCTCGATCTCGACCTTGTCGAGCACGTCGCCGTCGGTGAACTGGGCGCGCGGCCGACCGCTCGCCGCGCCGCCGCGAGAGTCCGAGCGGTAGAGGTTCTGCTCGAGGTTCAGCCAGAGCACGTCCAACGCCTGCGGACTGTTGTTCGTGTAGGTGATGGTCTCCACGCCCGACAAGGTCTTCGTCTTCGGCTCGAGTCGCGCGGCGATCGAATAGTCGGCGCGGTTCTGCCAGTAGTTCGGGCCTGGCGCGCCGCTGGCCGAGCGGTAGCCGTTGACCGGCTCCGGGAAGTTCAGTGGGGCGAAGGCGGCGACCGGATCGAAGGCGTGAGCCGGGGGCTTCGGCGCATCGGCGGCCGGGGGCGCAGACGCGGCGGACGCCACCGCGGGCGGCGCTGGCGGCTGGACCGGAGCGGCTTGGCCGACGCCCGGGGACCACGACAGCCAAACGGCCAGGACGCTCGCAAGCAGGGGGATTCGCATCAGGGCTCCGATCTGGCGGCATCAATCCACAAGCCTGGCCGTGGGGCAATCCGAGCCGCGGGGCGCGGCGGCCGGCGGCCGAAATGCGGTTTGGTCGCCATGGCGGGTTCCAGCGCGGCCCCGCTCGGGTTACCTCGGTGAGATGAGCTATCCCTTCTCGCCGCCGTTCCGAGACGCGATCGCCGAGCGCTGCCGCGATTTCCCTCGCGTCGCGCACGCCGGGGAGGGTTTGAAGCGCGCGGCGGTGGCGCTCACGCTGGTGGAGGCTGACGACGGCTCCGGCCAGGCCGCCTTCCTGCTGACCCGGCGCGCGGCCCGCCTGCGCGCCCACGCCGGGCAATGGGCGCTGCCGGGCGGCCGCTGCGATCCCGGCGAGAGCTTCGAGCAGACGGCGCTGCGTGAGCTGGAGGAAGAGCTCGGCCTCAGGCTCGGCCCGGAGCACGTCCTGGGGGTGCTCGACGACTACCCAACCCGGTCCGGCTACGCGATCACGCCGGTGGTGGCCTGGCTGGACGACGCCAGCGCGCTGCGGCCGAACCCGCACGAGGTGGAAGCGGCATACTTCATCCGGCTCGATCACATCCACGGCGACGATGCGGTCCGGTTCGAGACGATCCCCGAGAGCCCGCGGCCGGTGATCCGGCTGCAGGTGATGGACGGCCACCACATCCACGCCCCGACGGCGGCGCTGATCTACCAACTGCGCGAACTGGTGGCCGGCCGCGTCACCCGCGTGGCGGACCTGGAGCAGCCGGTGTTCGCCTGGCGCTGAGCTAGGGCCCGACCGGCGTCTGCGCCAGCGCGGCGGCGACGGCGTCGCGGCCCCGCACGATGTGCGGCGTCACCACGATGTAGAGGTCGGTCTTGGCGCGGCTGCTGTTCTCGGAGCGGAACACCTCGCCGAGCAAGGGCACGTCGCCGACGCCGGGGATCTTGTTGTGGTGCGCCAGCAGGCTCTCCTGGCTGAGCCCGCCGATAATGAAGGAATCGCCGTCCCTCACCGTGGCCGAGGTCGAGGCCTCGCGCTGGCTGATCGTCGGATAGCCCTGCGAGAACCCGGTCACGCTGGAGACCTCGGCGAACACGTGCGAGGTGACGAAGCCGTCCTCGCTGACCCTGGGCGCGATCTGCAGGGTGACGCCGACGTTGACGTACTGCACCTGCTGCTGCACCGCGTTGACGCCGGAGAGGGCGATCGAGGTCAGGATCGGCAGGGCGTCGCCGGTGATGATCTTGGCGGTCGAGCCGCTCTGGGCGGCGATGCGGGGCTTGGAGATGATCCGTCCGTTGCCCTTCGCGATCTGGGCGTAGATCGCCGCCTGCAGGTTGGCGCTGACGGCGCCGCCGGTGGCGGTGTCGCCGACGCCGGGAAAGCCGCCGGTCGCGAAGCTGTAGGCGACGGTGGCGATCTGATTGTTGGCGTTGTTGAAGTCGAGGCCGATGTTGCGCGCGCCGCTTTCGGTCAGTTCGACGAACACGGTCTCCAGCACCACGCTGGTGACCGGCACATCGAGCTTGGCGATCTGTTCCTTCAGCCGCGCCACCCGCTCGGCCGGGCCCTTCAGGATGATCGCGTTGAGGCGGCGGTCGATTCCGGTGATGTCGTCGACGGCCTGGCCGACCGATTCGGTCGAGGCGCCGGCGCCGGTAGGGTAGGCTGTCGCGTTGAAGCTCGGCGTCGAGATGCCGCCGTAGCCGGAGTAGCCGCCGCCCTGGAAGCCGGCGGAGCCGAAGGCCGGTTCCTGCGGCGTGAAGTTGTCGTTCGGCTTGGTCGTCTGGTTGGCGGTCAGAAGCCCGACGATCTCGCTGACATCGGCATACTTCAGGGGCACCACTTCGAACACCTCGTCGGCCGCCGCGATGCTGGGGGCCGGAGCGAAACCAGGAGCGGCGGGGCCCGCGGGGCCGGACGTCCAGGGATTGGTCTTGGTCGCGACGTCGGTGACTTCGAGCGCGACGGCGCGTCCCGGCAGGTCGGCCGCCGCGACGTGGATCGGTCCGACGCCCGCGATCGTCAGGATCAGCGCGCCGCCCTTCTGGGCGAAGGTCATCGACTGGATCTTCCCGTGCGGGCCGCCGGGCGGCGACAGCGCGGGTCCCAGGCCGGCGCCAGTGAAGGCGATCACGGCGGTCGCGGCGTCGTTGCTCGTGATCGAATAAAGCGGGACGGTCCCGCTGAACGACAGGACCACCCGCGACTCCTGGGGAGATGGGGTGGAGGGCGTGATCGCCGTGACGAGGGTCGCCGCGGGAACGGCCGGAATGGTCTCGGCGAACGCAAGCAACGGCCCGCCGATCGGCGACGCCATGACGGCGAGCCCGATCATTCCAGCGCACAGGTAGCGACCAAACCTCATGAGCACCCTTCGGCTGCCGTGCGATGGAGCGGACCACGGCCGCGAGGCCGCGTCCGCCACTCAGTCGCGCGTCAAGCGAAACCGGAAAGCGGCCGCGGGGCGCGCCGCGCCCCGCGGAACGCCTCTAGAACGGCGTGACGCGCTGGCCCGTGATCGTGCCGTGATCATGCAAAGTCGGCCCGCCTTGGACGTAGATGTCCTCGACAAACGTGCCCCTGAAGGTGCTGCCGCCCCCGCCGAGCGAGACATCCTCCTTGAGGTTGACCTTGACCGCGAGGGCGCCGAACGGCGGGCTGGTCGATGGGGCATATCCCAACGCCCAGTGGTTCAGGTGGTAGCTGTTCGCGCCGGTCTGGACCCAGACCCCGAGGCAGAAGTTACCAGTCGACGGCGCGTGTCCGCCGCTGTTCATGATCTCGGTGCCGTCGGCGTGCCATTCGGAGAAACCCCAGTCGTCGTTCTGGCCGCTTTGCGAGACGAGCGTGACAGACCAGAGGCCAGTGATTGGCGGACGACCGTAGTCGGCGCGAACGAAGTCGGCTGGGGTCAGCAGCTGATCGGCGGCTGTCCCCTGCCAGGCGGCGGGCTGCTTGGCCACCTGGTCGCCGCAGCCCGCCCAGGCAGCTGGTGCGATCGCCGCCACGCCAGCCAACGCCGCCATGCCAACGAACAAACCTTGAATACGCTTGGTCATAATAGACTCCGTTTCATTGTGTTCGGCGCCGGTGGTGGGGCGTGAACAGCGGTGGCTGTGACCTGTGCGGCCACGGTCGAGGCGCGATCGGCCCTACTGATCGATCGCCCCCCACCGAGCCGGACGCAGCGCGCAACCAGGGCGCAGGCGGGACCGAGCGGCGATCGCTCGACCGCCGTCCTCGCAGGCACTAGGATGACCCCCGAATTTGGGAGCTGCGCGAGCGCTTGGCTCGGCAGTTGCACCCTAGGCGTGCGGCGGCCGCGGTTCCTTGGGCGACCGCTTATGTTTTCCTGAAGTTTTCCTGAGTCCGGAAGTTGCGTTGCGCCGGAAATTGTTAGCTTAATCAGTCGGTTGGGCTTTCTTGGCGCGCGGGGGAGCGTTTTGGCGGGCGGCGCGGAATACAGAGTCGGCCGATTCACGTTGAGACCGCATCGTCAGCTGCTTGATGATGGCGTTCCGGTTGCGATCGGCCGCAAGGCGCTCGACCTGCTGTCGGTTCTGGCCGAAGCCGAGGGCGCGCTGGTCACCAAGGACGAGCTGATGGCGGCGGTCTGGCCCAACGCCATCGTCGAGGACAACGCGATCCAGGTCCACGTCGCGGCCCTTCGCAAAACGCTGGGCAAGGACGCCGAACTGCTGACCACGGCGCACGGGCTGGGCTACCGGCTGGCCGTCAGCATCGCCCCGGCGACGGCTTCACGGCCGCTGGTCGAGGCCGAAGCCCCGACGTCGGCCGCAGTGGCCGAGGCGCCGGCTCGCCAGCGCCTGCCGGCGCGCACGGTGGCCGTGGTCCTTGTCGTCCTCGCGGTGGTCGCCGGCGGCGCCTATGCGCTGCTGCGAAACGCGAACCAGGATGCGCGGGCCGCGACGCCGCCGACGATCGCGGTGCTGGCGTTTCAGCCCGCCGATGGCAGCGACAACGCGCGGCTGCTGGCCGACGGCCTCGCCCGGAGCGTCGCCAGCTCGCTCAGCCGCTATGACGTGACCGTCATCGCCGCCTCGTCCAGCCTGCAGCTGACGCCGGCGCAACGACCGCAGGCCCGCTCGCTGCTCGGCGCACGCTTCATCGTCGACGGGCGCATCGTGTCGGACCACGGCAAACTCACGGTCAGTACCCAGGTTTCCGACGCCAGACAGAACATTCTGGTCTTCTCCTTCGACGTCCAGGGCAATTCCGCGCTGAGCGCCGTGGTCGCCGACCGGATCGCAAGCAAGCTGGCGCTGTCGATCGATCCGTCCAAGTTCCTGGACGATCCCACGCAGAAGTTCACCGCGTCGGACTACACGCTGATCGCCCGCGGGAACGAGGCGATCGAGCACAACGACTACGCCACGAACATGCGGGTGAACCGCCAGCTCGCGGAGCGCTTTCCCGATGATGGCGAACTGCGGGCCGGCGCGGGGTTCGCCACCGTCTTCGCCGCGGCGCGAAGCCTGCCGCCGAGCCAGAAAACCCAATTCCTTGAGATCGCGCGAGCGGATATCGCGCGAGCGGAGCATCTCGCGCCCAGGTCCGGGCTGGTCTACCTGGCCAAGTCGCAGCTCGTGAACGGGCCGATGGCCTTCGCGGCGCAGGAGCGGCTTCAGCGCCAATCGATGCAGCTGAGCCCGGCCTTCGCGCCGACCTACAATGCGCTCGGCGAAACCATGCTGGCGGTCGGGCGCGTGGACGAAGGCGTCGCTCTGCTGCAGCGGTCCATCCAACTCGATCCGCTGTCGGAACTGGTGAACGCCGGCGCGACGTGGGACTACATCCGGGTCGGCCGGGAGGCCGAAGCGAGGCAGGCGCTGGCGCGCCAGCAGGCGATCTGGCCCGGCTCGCAATTCCTGCCATCCCTGGCCGTCGAAGTGGCGATCTACTTCGGCACGCCGCAGGACCGGGTGGCCCTCAGCAAGAAATATCCGGCGCCGCCGCAACCCATCGGAAGAGGAGATCCCGACCGCCCGCTGATGGAGCGCGCCGTTGACACCCGCGACAAGGCGCTGATCCGCCAGTCGATCGACAATTGCTTCGCGAGCTACGGCAAGGGCGGCGGCCAGGACTGGGAGCAGCTCTGCCTGGTCATGATGGTCCACGTCGGCGCGCTGGACGACGCCTACCGCTTTGCCGAATTCGGATACGCCGACTTGCGCAAGCTCTATCCGCCCGACGACGACCGGTGGCTCACCGCCCCGCCGAGATGGCTCGATACCGCCCGGCTGTTCCTGCCGGCGATGGCCCCGTTCAGGGACGATCCCAGGTTCTGGCCCGTTGCCCTGCGCTCGGGCCTGATCGATTACTGGCAGACCACGCAGCAGTGGCCGGATTTCTGCCGTGGCCAGCTCGACGCCTGCAAGGCGCATGCGGCGCAGGCGGTCCGGGACGCCGCCGCGGCTCAGCGCCGTGGGGCGGCCACGGTCGCGGTTCGGCGCGTCGGCGGCGCCGGCGCCTAACGGAAGCGGTATTGCAGCTCGACGCCGTAGGTCGCCGGCGCGGTCAAACCGAAGCCGCGGCCGATGGTTCCGTCGCCCATCAGCCCGGCCACCGCATTGTCGAACCCGAGCGTGTTGAACAGGTTCTTCGCGTAGAGGATCGCGGTGTAGCGTCCCTTCGCGTCGGTCCAGAGCAGGCGCATGTCCACCGTGTCGTAGGCGGGCGCCAGATAGTAGGACCGGTTGAAGATCGCGTCGTAGGTGCTGTCGGTCCAGGCGTAGTCGCCGGAAAGGGTCAGGGCGCCTGATGCGAGGCGCCATGTGTAGTTGCCGGCGACCACCACCTTGTTCGGGGGCGACTGCGGCGGGGCCTGGCCAGTGACGTTCTCGCCGCCGGCCGGGCACCCGGCCGTGTTGGCGCCCGGCTGGAGCGAGAACGGATCCGCGCCATCGACGAAACAGCCCCTGGAAGATCGTACCCGCGCGTTCAAATACGAGTAGTTCAGGATGAACTGCAGCCCTTCGGTCGGTTGCCACGTGCCTTCGACCTCAAGTCCGTAGGATCGGACCCTATTAATATTCACGTAGACTGTCGTCGCCGGGACGAATGGCGCGACCTGAACGGCCAACGGGATCTGCATTCCGTCGTAGTTGTAGTAGAATATCGCGGTGTCGACGCGCAGCGTTCGACCGAAGTCATGCTTGACGCCAAGTTCGTAGGCATCGAGAAACTCCGGGCCGGTCTCGGGGACGGCGAAGATCGGGCCGGAATTGAAGCCGCCGGACTTGTAGCCGCGGCTGTATTTTGCGTAGACCAGCGAGGCTGAATCGGGCGTCCACTCAACGCCGGCCGTGCCGGTGACTGCGCTCCACGACGCCGACAGTCTGCGGCTGAACAAACCCGTCGCCGGGTCGAGCGTGGTCGGGCCGGCGACGCCGGGGGCAGGCGTGAACGACACCAGGAACTGGGTGATGTCGATCGCCGGCGTGAAGGCGCCGTAAGCAGCGGCTGACGCGCCGCAGGCCGGTACGCCGAAGCAGATCTCCCGTGTCGCCTCGACGCCCGCCTGCCGGTCGTAAGTGTAGCGCAGACCCCCGGAGAGCTTGATCGTGGGCGCGACGCGCCAATCGATCTGGGCGAACCCGGCGTAGGAGTCGGCTTTCATCTTCTGGCCGGCGCTGTACAGGTCCAGCGACGGGTTGGGCGCGGCCGACTGGCTCGGGTCGGCGGCCGCGATCGGCGTCGCCAGCTCTCTCTGAAACGGTTCGCTGAACCGTAGGTCCTGTTCGAATTGTTCGTGGTACTCGTAGAGCCCGACGATCCACTGCAGCGGCGATTGTCCGGTCGAGCTCAAGTCCAGCTCGTTGCTGAAGTAGGTTTTGTTCTCGGTGAACAGCTGGTTGATCGTGGCGAAGACGGTCAGCGGCGAGCACTGCGGGTCGGTTGCGCAAAATCCGGCTGGGTCCGTCGGAAATTGGAACGACGTGAGGCTGGTTCCGTCGGCGTCGCCGATGGAGTTGTAGCGATACTGGGTGAAGCCGCCGATGTAGGTCAGATCCGCCGCCCACGGCGTGTGCCAGACGACCTGGGTCGTTGCCCCGTAGCTGTCGGTCAGGCGCGCGCGCGACGGTGTGTTGGCGCTGAAATCGCGCAGGTTGGTCGCGCCCGGGTTCTGCGTCGCTGAACCGATCTCGGTGAAGCCTGGCTGGGTGAAGCCAAATCCAGGGTTGGGTCCGAGGACGCCGGGCGGGAATGGCGTGGTGTCCCAGTGGGAGGGTGAGACGGTGGGGTCGGCGGTCTGGTCGAAGCCATAGGCGTCGAGCTTGACCCAGAGCTCCACGGACGACCCGAACCGCGCGGCGAGCTGGCCTTCCAGGTAGTCGACGACCCCGTTGCCGCCCTCGCTCTTCAGGCCGGACACATTCTTGAAGAAGCCCCGCGCCTGCTCGTTGCGGTAGCCGGCGATCCGGAACCGGACGTCATCGGTTATCGGCCCGGAAACAGCGGCCTCCAGGTCGTAGACGCCGTAGTTGCCGAACTTGGCCCGCGCCTCGGCGTAGAACTCGTCGGTGGGCCGCCGGGAGATGGCGTTGACGGCGCCGCCGATCGCGTTCTTGCCGTAGAGCGTGCCCTGCGGTCCGCGCAGCACTTCGACGCGATCGAGGAACAGCGTATCGCCGGACGCGGCGACGATGCTCGAGTTATAGACGCCGTCGAAATAGGTCGCGACCCCAGGCTGGGTCGACAGGTTGTTTGTCTCCCGGCCGACGCCGCGGATGAAGGTGCGATCGATCGAGGTGGCGTAGGTCAGGCCCGGCGTGAACTTCGCCAGGTCCTGGACCGTCTCGACGCCGATGAGATCGCGCTGCTTCGAGGTGTAGGCCGAAATCGCGATGGGGACCGACTGGAGGTTCTCCTCGCGCTTTTGCGCGGTGACGATGACCTCGGCGACCGTGGCGGCCCGGATTCGATCATCTTCGCTGGCCGGCGCGGCGCGGGCGATCGTGGGCGCCATGAGCACGCCGAGACCGCATCCCGCCAGCACGGGGATCCACCGCATGTTTCACCCCGGCCAACGCGCGCCTCGGCCGCAACCGTCGGACAGCGCCCGGCAGTGGCCTGCGCGCCAAGCTTCACGGTATGGGCGCATCATCGCCACGGTCAAGAATTCGGCGACGGCCGGCCGTATTGGGCAAAAGCGAACCGCTCGCCAGTCAGGCGATCGCCTGCAGCTTCGCCTCGCCGCGCACGGCGATGCAGTCCACCGGCCCGCCGGGCGCGTTGGCGGCGAACATCGCGATCGTCAGCACGCCGGTCGCATAGGCGGCGGTGTCCAGGTTGGTGCGGTGCGCCAAGAGCTCTGGCTTGGCGGCCTCCGGCTTGCCGGCCCAGACCGGCGTGTGGCCGTGGACCACGTGCTTGCGGTCCGGGAACTGGTCGCTGTCCGCCTGCAGGAACCGCTGCCGCACCCAGAGCAGCACGTCGTCGCGTTGCCGCTCGATTGGGACGCCAGGCAGCAGGCCGCCGTGAACGAACACGCGGTGCTCGTCCTCCAGCAAGCTCGGCAACGACTCCAGCCAGGCGACGTGTTCCTCAGGGATCAGGTCGAGGCTGAACTGGTTCATCGTGTCGGCGCCATACGACCTGAGCGTGGCGTCGCCGCCGAACATCAGCCAGGTGTCCAGCGAGTCCGCATCGCGCCGGCGATAGGCCTCGATCATCATCGCCTCGTGATTGCCCTTAAGGCAGAAGACCTGGCCCCGCTTCCAGGTCATCAGCAGCTCGATCACGCCGCAGCTGTCGGGGCCGCGATCGACGTAGTCGCCGAGAAAGATCACCGGGTTCTGCCGGCCCTGGTCGCGGCGCAGCAGCTGGGTGCGCGCGGCCTTCAGCAGGTCGAGCCGGCCATGCACGTCGCCGATCGCGTAGACGATCGCGTCGGCCGCCGTGGGCTGGGGCAGGCGCGCCGACGTCGCTTCGCCTCTCTCGCGCATCATCGCTCGGTCTCTCTCCCAGCCTGGGACCATAGGCCGCGAATAGTTTCCGGTCGGTGACACGGCGAACGAGGTTGCGAAGGTCGGAAAATACCGCGGAGACCGCGAAGATCGCTGGGAGGGGGGTTGTGCGATCGTTCGCGATCTCCGCGGTCGACCCTCGGCGCGCCTTGGCGCGGCTCAGGTCCAGGGCGGCACGACGATGGGGCCCGATGGCCGCAGGGTCGCCACTGAGACATGTGGCCAGGTCAGGCCGTTGAAACTCAGCATCACGGTCTGGCTGTACTGGATCTGGGTCGAGGTCACCGTGATCGGGTGCGGGACCGGGATCGGGCCAGGCGGGTGGACGATGAAGGTTGGATGGGCGCCGCCGACAGGCGCCGGGCCCTCGGGCTGCAGCGTCAGCGGCGGATCGCCGGCCTTGAAGATCGGCACCAGGATCGTGTGCTGGACCGTCTCGATCCAGAACGTCGCCGTCATCAGCGTGGTGCGGGCGTTGGGCTTCACCCCGCCGGCGTCGCCCATCAGGAAGGCGATGTTCTCCGCGCCGCCGCCGAACAGCGGCGCCGCCGGGCTGGTGGAGATGTTGATCGTCGTCGTGTGGGTGATGTGCTGGCCGGCGATGGCGTTGCGCAGCACCGTGTTGGGGTCGGTCAGGATCGCCTGGGTGATGGTGCCGGCGGCGATGAAGGCCGTCAGGTCCTGCGGGATCCGCGCGGTGCCGTGGGCGGTGGCGGTCTGGCTCGGGAACGGGAAGTGGGTCGCGCCCTGGAACGGGGTGATGCTGACCGGCGGGATTACGGGCGGCCCGTTGGTCGACGACGAGGTCCCCTGCGCGAGCACGGTCGTACCGTGCGGGATCGAGGCCATCCGCGCGACTTCCTGGCCCTCCTTCGGGTCGGTGGTCGGCGGCACACAGATCCAGAGGCCCGGCTCGAGGTGGATGCCGGTCGGCTGCGCCGGGTTGGTGACGTCGCTGATCGACTGCAGGTAAGGCACGCCGTTCAGGAACGCGTCGGCCTGGACCATGCCGCGGTTGGGCACCGAGCCCAGCGGGGCGGAGAACGACAGCGTCTCGGAGGTGAGGTTCAGCTCCAGCACATTGTCGCTGCCGCTGACCGGGATCGGCAGCGGGGTCGGCGTGGTCGGGCTGTCCGGCCGGAAGATGGTGTTGAAGCCGTTGCCGGTGAAAGTGCCCGAGAACGCGGCCAGCGGGCCGAGCGTCGGCGTGAGCAGGCCGATCGGAGTCAGATGCAGGCCCGCGGCGATCGGCACCTCGGTGATCTTGAAGCCGGTCGGCAGCTGCACCGCGGGGTGCAGGGCCAGCTTCTCCACCGCCGCCGCCAGCGTCGCGTGGGTGGCGGTCTCGGTCGAAAGGGTCGCCGCGACGGTCGCGGGCTTGATGGTGGTGTCAGGCATCTCTCATCACTCTCCAGAAGTGCGGAACAGCCCCCCGAACGGCGTTCTTCGAACAACAAACGCTGCCTATCACAACGCTTGGTTATGTGGAGTCGCATTTCACGCCTTGCGTGTCACGTTCCCGTGCCCGGCGAAACCCGCGCCGCAGGCAAGAAGCAAAGTTGGAACGCGGAGGGGCGCAGAGAAAGGTTCGCTGAGGCCGCTGCGTGCTCCGCCTTCTCCGCGTCCTCTGCGTTGAATCTCGAGGGCGTCTGCGTCGCGCTCGTTGCCGCCGCTTGCCTGACCCCGGGTTCCAGTATGAATTCAGCCACCAAGGGAGTGCGACTTGAAATGACTGCGACGCTGAGCATCGTGAAGGGCGCGGACGCGCCGCCACTGCTTGGAGACCACGATCGGCCAGGCGCTGGACGCCGCGGCGCTGCGCTGGGGCGAGGCCGAGGCGCTGGTCTCGGCGCACCAGAACATCCGCTGGAGCTGGCGCGCGCTGGCGCAGCAGGCGGACGCGTTCGCCGCCGGACTGCTGGCGCTCGGCCTCGAGCCTGGCGACCGCATCGGCATCTGGTCGCCGAACTGCGCCGAGTGGGTGCTGGTCCAGTTCGCGGCGGCCAAGGCCGGGATCATCCTGGTGACGATCAATCCGGCGTATCGGCTGCACGAGCTGGAATACACGCTGAACAAGGTCGGCGTGAGGGCGCTGGTGACCGCGGAGAGCTACAAGACCAGCGACTACGTCGGCATGGTCGAGGCGCTGGCGCCCGAGCTGCCGGACAGCTTCCCGGGCGCGCTGCAGGCGGCGCGGGTTCCGAGCTTGCGCGCCGCGATCAAGATCGGCGGCGATGTGCGCCCCGGCTGGTTCGACGTCGAGGATATTCCCGGCCTCGCAGAGCCGGAGCACGACGCGCAACTCGCGCAGATCGCGGGGGAGCTGGGTCCCCGCGACGCGATCAACATCCAGTTCACCAGCGGCACCACGGGCCTGCCCAAGGGCGCGACGCTGACCCACCGCAACATCCTCAACAACGGCTACTTCGTGGGCCTGGCGCAGCAGCTGGGCCCGGCCGACCGCATCTGCATCCCGGTGCCGCTCTATCACTGCTTCGGCATGGTGATGGCCAACATGGCCGCGGTGACCCACGGCTGCGCGATGGTCTACCCGGCGCCGACGTTCGATCCGGCGGCGACGCTGGAGGTGATCGAACAGGAGCGCTGCACCGCGCTCTACGGCGTGCCGACCATGTTCATCGCCGCGCTCGGCGCGCCGAACTTCGCCGAACGCGACCTCTCATCGCTCCGCACCGGGACGATGGCCGGCTCGCCCTGTCCGGTCGAGGTGATGAAGCAGGTGATCGACAAGCTGCACATGAAGGATGTGACCATCGCCTACGGCATGACCGAAACCAGCCCGGTCAGCTTCCAGACCGGCCCGGACGACCCGCTGGAGCGGCGCGTCTCGACCATCGGCAAGGTGCAGCCGCACCTCGAGGTGAAGATCGTCGACGAAGCCGGCGAGACCACCCCGCGCGGCGCCCCAGGCGAGGTCTGCACCCGCGGCTACTCGGTGATGCTGGGCTATTGGGACGATCCGGAAAAGACCGCCGAGGCGATCGATCCGGAGGGCTGGATGCACACCGGCGACCTGGGCGTCATCGACGCCGAGGGCTACGGCAACATCGTCGGGCGGATCAAGGACATGGTGATCCGCGGCGGCGAGAACATCTATCCGCGCGAGATCGAGGAGTTCCTCTACACCCACCCCAAGGTCGCCGACGTGACAGTGGTCGGCATTCCCGACCCGAAGATGGGCGAGGAACTCTGCGCCTGGATCCGCCTGGCCCCCGGCGAGCGCGCCGACGAGGACGACATCCGCGCCTTCTGCCGCGGCCAGATCGCCCACTACAAGATCCCGCGCTACGTCCGCTTCGTCGACGAGTTCCCGATGACCGTGACCGGCAAGATCCAGAAATTCGTCATCCGTGAACGGATGAAGTCCGAGCTGGCGCTGGCGGAGGAAGAGACGGCTTAGAGCTTCTCAGGAGCCTGCCAACCAATCTCGGTCATCCCCGGCCGTCAGTGCCGGGGACCCATGAACACAAGCCGGCGAGTGGCCGCGCCCAGCGCGGCCAGGGCGAGCTCCGCGGGCTTGGGTCGCCGGGACTGGCGCCCGGCGATGACCGAGCTGGGGAGGAAAATCGTTCGCAAATGGAGCGCTGGGTTCAAGGACGCTTGGCCGGGCGGCTTGCTTGCCTCGTTCGTCGCCTGCTCGGCGGTGGCGGGCGGACTTTCGTTCTCCAGCACCACCGCGGTCTTGTCGGCGTAGATCTGTTTCCAGCCCGGCATGCGCTCCAGCGCGCCGGTCAGGTAGAGGTTGGGCGGCACGATCGCCCAGCGGATGCCGTAACGCTTGATCGCGCGGTCGATGGCCACCTGGCCGGCGCGCTGGATCAGGTCATCGTCGGTCACGAAGGCGTCGCCGTACATGTCGGCGCGGCCGTCGATGTAGGGCCGCACCCCCTCGAAGATCAGGTAGCCGCCGAAGTCGTAGAAGTTCAGCACCGGCTGGCGGCGCAGGTCGGGCGGCACGTGCGCCAGCGCGGTGATCGGCGCGGTGGGCCCATCGACGCGGACCTGCGGGGTGACCAGCCGGCCGACGACCACCGCCGCCAGCAGCGCGGCGCCCAGCGACGCCTGCGGCCACGGCATGCGCCAGGGTATAGCGACCGGCTCGGCGCGGCCCAGCGCCCGTCCGAACGGTTCGGCCAGCAGCAGCGGACCCAGCACGCCGAGCAGCACCTCCTGGCGCACATGCTGCAGGCTCATGTGCACGAGGCCGAGCAGGATCGCCGCGCGGACCGCGCTCAGTCGCACGCCGCGCCACATCGCGGCGAACAGACCCGCCAGCAGCGCCAGCTCCAGCGGCGAGGGTTTCAGGAAATCCGGGCTCTGCCATTCGGTGATGAACGGCAGGCTCTTCATGTTCAGCACCTTCAGCGGGAAGGCGAGGCCCTCGACGCCGTGCGGCGTCGCCACCGTCGCGACGAGGCTCAGGACCAGGAACGCGGCCCAGCCGACCAGGCCCGGGCGCGTCCAGCGCTTGAAGTCGAGCAGCGCCTCCAGGGCGAACGCGGCGGCCAGGCCATAGCCGACGATGAAGCTGGAATGCAGGTTGGCCCAGAGCACCATCAGCAGCGCCAGCCAGATCGCCGGCGCGCGGCCCTCCTCGCGGGCTTTCAGCAGCTCGATGGTCCAGAACGCCGTCAGCGGCAGGACCAGCAGGTGCGGCCTGGCCAGCATGCCGGGCGCGACGCAGGCGAGGCCGACCACTACCGCCAGCAGCGCCGGCAGCATCCCCAGCCATCGCAGCAGCCAGGCGCCCATCAGCAGCGCAGTCACGCCCATTGCGAGCCCGACCAGCAGCATCACCGCGCCCCAGCCGCCGGTCATATAGCCGGCGGCCATGGCGACCTCGGTCAGCCACTCGTGCGTCACCCAGGGCCGGCCGACGAAGGTGAACGAGAACGGATCGGTGGTGGGCACGGCGCCGTGCTGGAGGATCCAGCGCCCGGTCGCCAGGTGCCAGAAGGTGTCGCCGTCGTTGAGGATCGGCGCGGCGAAGCTGAGCGCCGCCGCCAGCCCGATCGGGATCACCCAGATCAGCAGGAACCGCGCGCGGGTCCGTTCCAGAGGTTCGCTGTTTGCGGTCATGCGCCGGCAGTGTCGCCGGATTCGCCAGACCGCCAGAACTCCGGCGCCCCTCACCACCACGGATAGAACGGCGGCATCTGCGAAGCCTTGGCCTGGAACCGCGGGATCGCGCTTCTCGCGGAACGCCGCCACGCCTTCCTTCCCGTCGGCTAGGCTGGTGTAGAACATCGCCAGCGAGTCGACCTTGTGCGCCGCCAGCGGGTCGGGCAGGGCGCGTTCCGCAGCATCATCTGCCGCGCGAGCGCGACGGCGACCGGCGAGCGGCCGTCGACCAGCCGGTGCGCCAGCGCGCGGGCTTCTGCCAGAAGCTGTCGGGCGCGTGCACGCTGCGCACCAGTCCGGCCCGCAGCGCTTCCTCGGCGCCGAATATGTCGGCCGTGTAGACCCACTCGAGCGCCTGCTGCAGGCCGACGATCCGCGGCAGGAACCAGCTCGAACAGGCCTCCGGCGTCACCCCGATCCTGCCGAACACGAAGCCGATCCGCGCCTTCTCCGACGCCAGGCGGAAGTCCATCCCAGCGTCATCGTCGCGCCGACGCCCACCGCGGCGCCGTTGATGGCCGCGATCACCGGCTTCTTGCAGTCGTAGATCGCCAGGCTGACGCGCCCGCCGGTGTCGCGCACGCCGTTCGAGGATCTCGGGATCGTCGCAGCCGCTCCATGTCGGCGAGGCTCGGCCGCAGCGGTCTCGTCGAGGCCGAACACGTTGCCCGGAACCGAGAGGTCCATGCCGGCGCAGAACGCCCGCCCGGCGCCGGTCACGATCACGGCCCTGACCGCGTCGTCCTCGCTCGCGCGGCCGAAGACGGAGACCAACTCGTTCGCCATCGTCGACCGTGAAGGCGTTGAGCTGATCCGGCCGGTTGAGCGTGACGGTGGCGACGCCGTCGTCCAGCGCATAGTCGAGGGTCTCGTAGGTCATCATGCGCGAATCCCGAAGCAGCCTGGCCTTCCCGGGCCGCCAGGTCCCAATCGCTGCTTCGTTAGAGCACTTCCGCCGGCGGCTCTACAGCTCGCGCAACGGTCGCCTTGGCGTCTCGCAGCTGGCGCGGGCTCCCGAACAGACGACGCGCTAAAACCCGTAGGCGCTGGACCTCGTTTCGCCCAGACTTTCGGCCGCCGGGGCGATGCGGCGGTAGATCAGCGCCTCGGCGACGTGCACGCGGCGCACGCCGGCGGCGCCTTCCAGGTCGGCGATGGTGCGGGCGAGGCGGATGGTGCGGGTCCAGCCGCGAGCCGAAAGGCCGCCGGCCTCGGCGGCGCGCGCCAGCAGCGCGCTGGCCGGCGCGTCCAGCGCGGCGATCGTCTCCAGCCAGCCGCCTTCGGCGCGGGCGTTGAGGCCCGGGACCCCCTCGCCGTGCTTCTCCGCCCGTTCCGACTGAACGCGGCGAGCCTCCGCGACTCGGGCGGCGACCTCGGCGGTGCCTTCGGCAGGTGGCGGCAGGGCGAGGTCGGCGGCGGTGACGGGCGGCACGTCGACGGTGAGGTCGATGCGGTCCAGCAGCGGGCCGGAGACGCGGGACTGGTAGGCCATCTGGCAGCGCGGCGCCTTGCCGCAGTGGCCGCGGCCCGGGCCGCCGACGCCGCAGCGGCAGGGGTTCTGCGCCGCCACCAGCTGCACCTTGGCCGGATAGCGGATGTGGTAGTTGGCGCGCGCCACCATCACCTCGCCGGTCTCCAGCGGCTGCCGCAGCGAATCCAGCGCCTGCGGGTGGAACTCCGGCAGTTCGTCGAGGAACAGCACGCCGTTGTGCGCCAGCGAGACCTCGCCCGGCTTGGCGCGAACGCCGCCGCCGGTCAGCGCGGCCATGCTGGCGGAGTGGTGCGGCGCCCTGAACGGCCGGGCGCGGGTCAGGGCGCCGCGGGCGATCAGGCCGGCCATCGAGTGCACCATCGAGGTCTGCAGCAGCTCCTCGGCCGAGAGCGGCGGCAACAGCCCGGGCAGGCGCTGCGCCAGCATCGACTTCCCCGAGCCCGGCGGGCCGACATAGAGCAGGTTGTGACCGCCGGCCGCGGCGATCTCCAGCGCCCGCTTGGCCTGCTCCTGGCCCTTGACGTCGCGCAGGTCCGGGACCCGGGCGCCGTCCAGCATCGGCCCGGGCTTCGGCTGGCCCATCACCTGCGTGCCGCGGAAGTGGTTGACGATGGCGATCAGCGAGCGCGGGGCCAGCACGGCGGTCTCGCCGGCCCACGCCGCCTCCGGCCCGCAGGCCTCGGGGCAGATCAGCCCCATGTTCCAGGCGCCGGCCGCCATCGCCGCGGGCAGGGCGCCAGCGACCGGGGCGATCTGGCCGTCGAGGTTCAGCTCGCCGATCGCCGCCCAGCCGTCGAGCGCGTCGGCCGGCAGGATGCCCATCACCATCATCAGCGCGAGCGCGATCGGCAGGTCGTAGTGACTGCCTTCCTTGGGCAGGTCGGCGGGCGAGAGGTTGGCGACGATGCGCTTGGGCGGTAGCGCCAGCCCGAGGCCGGAGAAGGCCGCGCGCACCCGCTCCTTGCTCTCGGCGACGGCCTTGTCGGCCAGCCCGACCACGGCGAAATGCACTGCGCCGCTGGTCAGCTGCACCTCGACGTCAACTCGGCGCGCCTCGACGCCTTCGAAGGCCACGGTGACCACCCGACCGGCCAAATCCGGAAATCCCCTTTGCGCCCCAAGACTTATCCACATTCCACCATAGGTGGGAGCTCGGATCAAGAACAAATACGGAACAATTCGAGAGTATGTGGCTATTCAGTGACCTAGCGGCAGCGCTTGATGCGTCACGAAAGCTTCACCGCACGCGTAGGCTTCAGAGCGAGGCGATGAACGCCTGCATCTCGGCGCTCACCTCGCGGTCCTCCGGGGTGAAGCCGTTGAAGCCGCCGTGCGGCATCCCCTCCCAGACGTGCAACTCCGCGCGGACGCCGGCGCGGCGCAGCTTGCGGTGCATCAGGGTCGCATTGGAGAGGAAGATGTCGCGACCGCCGGCCTGCAGGAACGTCGGCGGGAAGCCGGAGACGTCGCCCAGCAGCGGCGAGAGATAAGGGTGGGTGAGGTCGGCGCCGCCGGCGTAGTAGAGGTTCATCTCGGTCAGCCGGCTGCGAAGGACGGTGTCCAGGCCCATCAGGGTGTTGAAGGAATCGCCGCTCTCGGTGAGATCGAGCTCGGGCGTCAGCAGGATCGCGCCGGCCGGCGCCGGCAGGCCCTCGTCCTTCGCCCGCAGCAACAGCGCGGCGGCGAGGTTGCCGCCGGCGGAGGTGCCGCTGACCACGATGTCCTCGGCCTTGTGTTCGGCCAGCAGCGCCCGATAGACCGCGATGCAATCGTCCAGCGCGGCGGGGTAGGGCCCGTCGGGCGGCACGCGGTAGTCGAGCGCGTAGGTGATGCGGCCGGTGCGCAGGCTGATCGCCGCGGCCTCGAACCGCACCGCCGCCTCGCCGCCGCCGAAGATCAGCGCGCCGCCGTGGATGTCGAACACGACGTGGCGCGTATCCAGCAGCCGCTCGCCGCGCGGCCGGCCGATGTAGACCGGCACGCCGGCCATCTCGGTCGCCTCGACGTCGGCCTTCAGGCGCTCCAGCAGCGGCCCCTGCATCGCGGCCGAACCGGCGCTGCGCTGCGCGATCAGCCGGCGCCAGCCCTCGTGATCGTCGAGCGCCGGCATGGTGTCCGGCAGCCGGCCTCCGGCCGACAGCGCCTCGCGCGCCGCCTCGCTGATCGTCGACGGCAGTGGAATGTCGCGCGCCGGCAGGCTGACGACCGGCGCCCTCGTCTCGATGCTCATGGCGCGTCCTCCCTTTTTGAGCACTCTATTCACGGTCTTGGCCGGGCGTAAGTCCCGGGCACCCATGAACGCGGACGGGACAAGCCCGGCGATGACCGGAGCTAACGAGCGGCGTCTCCCGATCGGCGAAAGCGATCACACGATCCCGCGGATCGCCTCGATGCGGTTCCAGAGCGCCGTCGCCGCGTCGGCGCCGCCGAACCGCTTCAGTTGCTGGGCGCCCGTGGGGGAGGTGACGTTGATCTCGGTGAGGAAGTCGCCGATCACGTCGATGCCGACAAACAGCAGGCCGCGGTCCTTCAGCTCCATCGAGATGGCGGCGCAGATCTCCAGGTCGCGTTTGGTCAGCTCCACCGCCTCGGCGCGCCCGCCGCGGGCGAGGTTGGAGCGCACCTGGCCTTCGCCGGGAATCCGGTTGATCGCGCCGACCGGCTCGCCGTCGACCAGCAGGATGCGTTTGTCGCCGGCCGAGACCTGGGGGATGAACTTCTGGCCGATCACCGGCTCGCGGCCGATCATGGCGTGGAGCTCCAGCAGGGCGTCGAGGTTGGGATCGCTGGCCCTTAGCTTCACCACGCCCGACCCCGCGCCGCCGTAGAGCGGTTTCAGCACGATGTCGCCGTGCCTGGCGTGAAAGTCGTGCAGCGCCTCCGCGTCGGACGTGATCAGGGTCGGCGGCTGCAGGCCGGGAAAGCCGGTGACGAAGATCTTCTCCGGCGCGTTCCTCACCTCGGCCGGGTTGTTCACCACCAGGGTCGCCGGGTGGATCTTCTCCAGGAAGTAGGTGGCGGTGATGTAGGCCAGGTCGAACGGCGGGTCCTGGCGCATCAGCACCACGTCGAACTCCGAGAGGTCGCGCACCTCGACTTCGCCCGGCGTGTGGTGATCGCCCTTCACCGCGCGCAGATTGGCGCTGCGGCCGCGGGCCAGCACCCGGCCGTCGTCCAGCGCCAGCTTGTCGGCGGCGTAGATGAACAGGCCGTGGCCGCGGGTCTGCGCCTCCAGCATCAGGAAGAAGGTGGTGTCGGCGTCGATATTGACCCGCTCGATGGGGTCCATCTGGATGGCGACCTGAAGGGGCATTCGCTTGGCGTTCCTGGCTCGAACTTCGCGCCTCTACTCCCGCTCATCCCGGCGAAAGCCGGGACCCAGGCAGGAATCCGACGCAGGAGCGCGGCTGCAGACGAGCCACCACGAAGTGTCTCGAGGACCTTGGGCCTCGTGGTTTCCCGTCAACCGCTTCCTGCCTGGGTCCCGGCTTTCGCCGGGATGAGCGGGATCAGGTTGTCAGAGCGAACGGCCCGGCCCGCAAGCCAGAAATGCCCGCAGCGATCCTAGTTCAGCTTCAGCCGCACCCGCTCGCGCGCGGCTCTCGCGGCCAGCGCCGCGCCGCCGTCGAGGCGCTGGGCGTTCGCGAGGGCTTCGAGCGCGCCGGCGAGCGCGCCCTGGCCTTCGCGGGCGGCGGCGACGTCGATCCAGGGGCGGTGGTCCTTGGGGTCGATCAGCGCCCGGCGCAGGGCCGAACGCTCGGCCCTGGCGAAGTCGCGGGCGGCGACCGCCCTGGCGAACACGTTGTTCTGCAGCCGGATCAGCACCGCGCGGTCGCTGGCGGGCGTCATCAGCGCCTCCAGCCGCTCGGCGACGTTGGGCGTTAGACCTGCGTGCAGCGCGCGGCGGGTCAGCTCGGACGGCAGCACGACGCGGCCCTCGCTGAACGGATCGAGCGCCAGCGGCCCCTCCGGGGTCTCGATCCTGAGCAGGAAGTGGCCGGGGAAGTCGACGCCCTTGACGTCCAGCCCGGCCCGGCGGCCGGCGTCGAGGTAGAAGATGCCGAGCGTCACCGGCAAGCCCTTGCGCCGCTCGGCGACGGCGATGACGTCAGTGTTCTCCGGGCTGTCGTAGTTGATCAGGTCGCCGGCCAGCCGCATGTCGCCGGCCATGGTCTCGGCCAGAGCCTCCTCGGGGGACTCGCGTTGCAGCCGCGCCTTCAGCCGCTCCACCGCTTCGGCGGCGAAGCTGCGCACCTGGCCGGGGTCGCGGCTGGGATCTTCGTGCGCCGCGCAGGCCAGCGCCGCTTCGAGCAGCGGAAAGCCCCCGTCGGCTTTCGCGCCCACATCGGTCAGGAAGCGCTGGGCTTCTTCGCGGTTCATCTCGGCTGTCGCCTAGTCCCCAAACCAAGCATCGGGAATATGACAAGGCCAGCGCCCGGGCGCGAGCGCCATTAAGTCTAATCGCACCGCCGCGCCCTTCAGATCGGCGCGCCGGGCCGCGAAACTCTCGCCAGCGCGCCGCAGGCGCTGGCGCTGCTGGTGGCCGACCGCCTCCAGCGCCAGCGCCCGCGTGCCGCGCAACTTCACCTCGACCACCGCCAGCACCTTGCCCTTTCGGGCCAGCAGGTCGATCTCGCCCTGGGGCGTCTTCAGCCGGAAGCCGAGGATGCGGTAGCCCTTGGCCATCAGCCAGAGCGCGGAGAGCACCTCGCCGCGACGCCCGGCGCGGCGGGCGTTGAACCCGGTCAGGCGACGGTCCCGCGCCACTAGCGGCCCTGCAGCTCGAGCGCGCGGCGATAAAGCTCGCGGCGCGGCAGGCCGAGCGCGCCGGCGACTTCGCGGGCGGCGTCGGCGGGGGAGAGGCGGTTCAGCGCCTCGGTCAGCGCCACATCCGCGTCGGCCGGCTCGGCCGCGATGTCCGCGGGTGGGCCGATCACCACCACCACTTCGCCTTTCGGCGCGGCGAGCGCCGGGTCGGCCGCGAGGCTGGCCAGATCGCCGCGCCGGATCGTCTCGTGCAGCTTGGTCAGCTCGCGGGCGACGGCGGCGGGGCGAGGGCCGAACACGGCGGCCATGTCCGCCAGCGATGCGCCCAGCCGCGAGGCCCCTTCGAACAGCACCAGCGTGGCGCGGATTCCCTTCAGGTCCTCCAGAAAGGTGCGGCGGGCGGCGGACTTCGGCGGCGGAAAGCCGGCGAACAGGAACCGGTCGGTCGGCAGGCCGGCCGTGCTGAGGGCGGCCAGCGCGGCCGACGCGCCGGGGATCGGGTAGACGGCGATCCCGGCCTCGATCGCCTCCAGCGCCAGGCGATACCCCGGATCGGAAACCAGCGGCGTGCCGGCGTCGGAGATCAACGCCACCCGCCCCCCCGCCGACAGCGCCGCCATGATCTTCGGCGTGACCCGGGCGGCGGCGTGCTCGTCGTAGCGCTGGGCGCGCTTCGAGAGCCCATAGGCCGAGAGCAACTTCGCGGAGACCCGGGTGTCCTCGGCCAGCACCAGGTCGGCGGCGGCCAGCACGTCGAGCGCGCGCAGCGTGATGTCGCGAAGGTTGCCGATCGGCGTCGCCACCAGATAGAGCCCCGGCGCCAGCGGCGCGTCGGACAGGGCGGGCGGCGGCGGTCGCGGGGCCAGCTTGGCCTCCTCGGGGCGGTTCGATCGCGTGGGTTTAGCCCGACGCGGCGCTCCGGGCGAGATCGAGCGTGATCCGGTCGAGCACCGCGCGGCCTTGGCGGGTGGCGATCAGGCGGTCGGCCGACCCTTCCAGCAGCCCGCTATCCCGGAGCTGGCCGACCATGGCGGGGTCGAGCCGCAGCGCGGCCAGATCGTCCAACGCCACGCCTTCGACGGTCCGCAGCCCCATCAGCAGCCGTTCCTGCGCCGCCTCCAGCGGCGATAGCCGCTCGCGCTCGGCGACGCCGCAGCCGGCGATCCCGACCCGGGCGACGTAGTCGGCGATCCGCGTCGGCGTCAGCGTCGACCAGCGCGCGCCGTCAGCCGTCGTGATCCGCCCATGTGCGCCAGGCCCGACGCCCAGGTAGTCGCCGCCGCGCCAGTAGATCAGGTTGTGGCGCGAACGGGCCGCGCGGCCGCGCGCATGGTTCGAGACTTCGTAGGCCTCGAAGCCGGCCGCGCTCAGCATGTCCTCGGTCGCCTCGTAGAGCGCGCCCGCCCGGTCTTCCTCCGGCGGCGCCCAGCGGCCGCGCTGGACCTGGCGGTCGAAGGCGGTGCCCGGCTCGAGCGTCAGCTGGTAGGCGGAGACATGCTCCGGTTCCAGGGCGAGCGCCTCGGCCAGAGCCGCGCGCCAGGCGGCGGGAGTTTGGCCGGGCAGGGCGTAGATCAGGTCGATCGAGAGCCGTGGGAAGGCGCGCCGCGCCGCCTCGGCCGCCCGCCTGGCGGTCGCCGCGTCGTGATTGCGGCCGAGAAACGCCAGCGCCGCATCGTCGAGCGACTGGACGCCGAGCGACAGGCGGCTCACACCAGCGTCGGCGAAGGCGGCGAACCGCCCGGCCTCCGCGTCGGTGGGGTTGGCTTCAAGCGTCACTTCCACGTCGCCCGCCGACGGAAACAGGCATCGCGCTGCGGCGACGATCTCACCGGCCCAGTCCGGGTCCATCAGCGACGGCGTGCCGCCGCCCAGGAAGACCGAGGCCAGTGGCCGCGGGCCCAGCCGTTCTGCTTGAACTGTCAGGTCCGCCACGATCGCGCGGAAGAGCGCGGCCTGCGCCTCGCCGCGGCCGCGGTCGCGGACCACGTTGAAGTCGCAGTAGGGGCAGATGCGGGCGCAGTAGGGCCAGTGGACGTAGACGCCAACCGCGGCAGGCTCAGTCAAACAACGCGGCCTTCAGCTTGGCGAAGGCGCGGCTGCGGTGGCTGAAGCGGTCCTTCTCGGCCTCGTCCATCTCGCCGAAGGTGCGCGCCTGGTTTTCTGGCAGGAAGATCGGGTCGTAGCCGAAGCCCTTGTCGCCCCGGGGCGGGAAGGTCAGTCGCCCGTCGACCCGGCCTTCGACCACCACCGCCGGCCCTTGCGGCCAGGCGACGGCCAGCGCGCTGGTGAACCAGGCGCTGCGGTCCTCCCCGCCCGCCTCCTCCAGCCGCTGCTCGACCAGCCGCATGGCGTGGCCGAAATCGCGGTTCGGGCCCGACCACCTGGCCGAATAGATCCCCGGCGCGCCGCCCAGCGCCGTCACCGAGAGCCCGGAATTGTCAGCCAGGGCGATCAGGCCGGACGCATCGGCGGCGGCGCGGGCCTTGACCAGGGCGTTGCCCGCGAAGGTCTGCTCGGTCTCGTCCGGCTCCGGCAAGCCGAGTTCGGCCGCGGCGACGACCTCGAAGCGGCCTTCCAGCAGCGCGGCGAGTTCGCGCGCCTTGCCGCTGTTGTGGGTGGCCGCGACGATCCGGCCGGACGGGGGAAGCGTCAGGGGCATGGCGCAAAGGTCGTGTGGATCGCCCGGCGTTGCAAGCGTCCTGAGGCCGGCGGCGCCCCCTGCGCCCCAACGTCCCATTAACCACTACTGTCAAGCTCGGCTTAAGAATTGGCTGTTACACGCACCGGTGGTGGGTGGGGCGCTCCACAAGGAGCCCGAGCAATGGGCGGAACGAGACACCCCTATCGCGAGCCTCGGCCCGAGGTCGAGAATCTCCTTGTGATGGTCGTCGACGACCATGACGCCAACCGCCGGATCATGCAGTACCTGCTCACCGAGTTCGGCTGCCGGCCGGTGCTGGCGTCCTGCGGCGAGGAAGCCCTCGAGCACGCCGCGGCGCAGCCGTTCGACCTGATCCTGATGGATCTGCACATGCCGGGGATCGACGGGGACGAGACCACCCGCCTGATCCGGGCGGAGGGGGCGTCGAAAGGCGCCTACATCCTGCGCTGGACCACCGATGTCGCCGTCCGCTTCGAGCCGGGCCTGTACGACGGCGAGGCCCCCAAGTCGATGTCGCTGCCGGAACTCAGCGGCATGATCCGGGAAGCGTGCCGGCGCGCCGCACGGCGCTCGGGCAAGTCGCGCGTGGCGGTGGACGGCGAATCCAGGCCGCAAGCCCCCCGCGGGAGGCAGTGAGCCCCCAACCATGCTGCATGACAGCATTTTAATGCATTGCGAAAGTTTAATATCGTTTATCGATAAAATCGTTTGATCGAAGAACGATAAATTCATATTGATAATGGCAACGAAGCAGCTGGTGACGGTTGTTTCGGACCGGGCGAAAGCCCACGTTATGTTGCAATGCACAATACAGGGGATGTTCCTATGAACACGATTCTGAAGCTGCTCGACCGCGCCTCGATTGGCGTGATCAATATCCTGGTGGTCGCCGGCATGCCGCTGGCCGCCTTCGGTCTGCTGACCAACGCACTCTAGCGGCCCGCCCAGGTGGCGCCCGCTAGCGCGGCCTCCGGGATGGAGGCATGTTCGCCTTCCTCTCGGCCTTCGAGAGGAAGGCGAAATCGTTTCTGAGGGGCGAAATGATCCGTGCGCTGGGGCCCGGCTCGGTCTCGAGTTTCCTGAAAGTCATCCTCGACGTCTTCTACCACGTGCTGTGGGGGGTGGGCGGGCTGCTGGCCGTTGTGATCCTCGGCCTGCTGCTGATCAGCTTCGATCCCCAGATCCTCCCGCCCGCCATTCTCGCCAACGCCAACATCATGGGCCAGGCGCCCGGCGTCACGGCCGCGGTGCGGCTGGCCGGCGCCGAACTCGGTCTGATCGGCGTGACCGTGATCGTGCAGCGGCTGCGGCGGATCTTCGGGGCCATGACCGCCGGCGACCCGTTCCATCCCGACAATGTGCGCCGCCTGCGGGTGACCGCGCTGGTGCTCGGGCTGATCGAGATCAACCGCTATATCTTCGCCGCCCTCGACCACTTCGTGCTGGGCGTCCACCCGCGCGGCGGGCTGAACCTCGATTTCACACCCTGGTTCGCGGTGCTGGTGATCGTGGTCCTGGCCGAGGTGTTCCGCGAAGGGGCGCGCCTGCGCCGCGACGCGGAACTGACGATCTAGGCGCCGGCGCTGAAGCCCATGCCAATCCGCGTCCACCTCGATCGCATCCTGCTCGAACGGCGCATGTCGCTGACCGAGCTGGCGGACCGCGTGGGCGTCACCATCGCCAACCTTTCGATCCTGAAGACCGGCAAGGCGCGCGCGATCCGCTTCTCGACGCTGGACGCGCTGTGCCGCGAGCTCGACTGCCAGCCCGGCGACCTGGTGGTGTTCGAGCCCGGCCCGCCCGACGACGAGGAAGAGGCGCTGGCGGAGGAATAAGGGAGGCGCGGGCCGCTAGTTGACGCCGTACTTGGCGGCCTCCTCCGCGATCTTCGGTCTGATGGCCCTAGCGGCCGCGACGTCGGCGTCCCCAGCGATCTTCTGACCCTGTCTGAGCCGCGCCAGTCCGCGACCGTAGAGCGACCAGGCCAGGTGCGGCTCAAGCTTGAGCGCCGCGGTGTAGTCCGAGATCGCCTTGTCCAACTGACCTGTTCTAAGGAACACCAGTCCACGGCTGTCCAGCACCGACGGCGCGCCGGGCCACAAGCGTAGGGCCTGGTTGCAATCGGCCAGCGCCTTGTCGAGGTCGTGGCCCCACAGCGCCCGGGTCCAGCATCGTCCGTTCAGCGGCTCCGCCAGGTCGGCGTCGCGGGGGTGGCTCGCGATCCACTGGTCAAGGTGGGCGAGCGACTGCTCGAAGCGGCCGGCGCCGGAGTACGCTGCAGCGACCTCGAGTTGAAGCGACGGGTCTTGCTTCAGAGCCGCATCGAAGTCGGCTGTGGCGCGGTCCGTATCGCCGGATTCCAATCGAACGCGGCCGCGCAGCACCAGGGCGTTGGCGTCGTCGGGCCTGAGCTTCAGCGCGCGGTCGAGGTCGGCGAGCGCGAGATCGCGCTGCCCGAGATCGAGCTGGGCGCGCGCCCGATCGTACAGGGGCTGAGGGTTGGTGGGTTCGAGCGCGGCCGCGCGTCCGAAATCCGCCACCGCCTGGGCTGTCAGACCGCGCGCGAGGTCGGTCGCCCCGCGGTGCGCGAAGCCGGCCGCATCGCTCGGATCCGCCAGCGCCGACGCTTGGCCGGCGCTCGCCGCAGGACTTGCGGTCGCGGGCGCGGCGGCTGAGGGCGTGTCGACGTCGAGGTTGAACACCGGACCGCCGTTGTAGGTGAAGTACAGCTTGCGCTGGCTCTTCGAGACGTAGATCCGGTGCGACAGGAAGAAGTCGGCGCCAATCAGCATGTCGGCGTCCGCCAGGTCGACCTGAGCGATGCGCAACCTGGTATTCTTGACCTGTTCGCCCCCGATATCGACGAGGTTGAATGGCGCGATCCAGGTCTTGGCCACGCCGCGCCCGATTCCGCCCCAGGCGCCGCCGTCGATCACGCCGGGGTCCGTTGTCCTGACGCCCGCGCGACGCGCGGCGTCGACCGAGAGCACGGAACGGGTCGCCCCGGTGTCGAACTGGGCGCGCAGTCGGTAGCCATTGATCGTAATGTAGCCCCTGATCGACATGTCCGGCCGTTCGATCGGTTCGATCGACATCGCGCCGTAGTGGTCGTCGCCCCTGTCCCAGTAGGCGAGCGCGGCCTGGCCGCAGCCGACCGGCTTCATCAGCCGGATCGCCCCGCCCGCGAAATCGAACTCTGTATCGAGGACCGCAAGCAGGTTCTGGCCAAGCAGGCCGTCGCCGACGCTCACCGCGTGCTCTCCGACCAGGAAGTCGACGTTGTGCATCGGCACGCCCAGCACCGCGACGTCCTTCACCGTTGTGAGCCTGATGTCGGCCGCGCCGGTGACGCCGCTGACCGTCAGGTAGGCGGGCAGAGGGCCTGTCTTGAGGCTGTATTTCAGGATGGCGGCCGGGTTCAGCATGCTGAAGAAGGCGCCGGTGTCGACCGTGAGGCGCGCATCGGAACCATTGAGCTTGGCGGGTACGATCGCGCCGCCGTCTTCGATAGTGACCGGCAATTGCGCGAGCTGTTGCAGCTGGCAGCCCGCGTGCGCCGAGGTCGCACCGGTCAAGCCAAGCCCGAGCGCCAGCGCGAAACGAACCCTGCCACTCCCCATGCGCGAGAGCTAGCGCAACTTTGGCGTCGGGGAAAGGTGCGTGATTGCTGTCATCAGGCTGACAGCATGGAGATGCTTCATGCCATCGCCTTCAGCGGAAAGGAACCACCATGGCAGACGACCTGATCTTCTACACCCACCCGATGTCGCGGGGGCGGATCGTCCGCTGGATGCTGGAGGAGGTGGGGGAGCCGTATCAAACCCAGATCCTGGACTACGCCACCACCCTGAAGGGCCCGGAGTACCTGGCGATCAACCCGATGGGCAAGATTCCGGCGCTCAAACACGGCGACGTGGTGGTGACGGAAGCGGCCGCGATCTGCGCCTATCTGGCCGACGTTTTTCCGCAGAAGGGTCTTGCCCCGCCGCTCGGCGACAAGCGGCGCGGGACCTATTTCCGCTGGCTGTTCTTCGCCGCCGGGCCGGTGGAGCAGGCCACCGCGGTGCGCACGCTCGGCGTCGAGGTCAAGCCGGAGCAGAAGCGGACGATGGGCTTCGGCGATTTCGCTGACACGCTCAACGCCATGGAGGGCGCCATCCGCGGTCGCGACTTCGTGCTGGGCGACACGTTCAGCGCGGCCGACGTCTATTTCGGTTCGCAAGTCAGCTGGGGCCTGCAGTTCGGCTCGGTGGAGAAGCGACCGGCGTTCGTCGCCTATGCCGAACGGCTGCAGGCGCGCCCGGCCTACAAGCGCGCCAGCGAGATCGACGACAAACTGATCGCCCAGGCCAGCGCTTAGAATTGGCGCTCACTGTACCTCGGTCATCGCCGGGCGACAGTCCCGGCGACCCATGAACATAGGCCGCTGGGTGGCCGCGCTGGGCGCGGTCACGGCGAGCACTGCGCGCTTGGGTAGCCGGGACTTACGCCCGGCCATGACCGGAATTTGTGTGTGCCGCGCTCAACCCAGCAGCTCGTCGTCGTGCTCGCCCAGCTTCGGCGCACGCCGGGAGATGCGCCAGGGGCTGGCCGGGAGCTGGTAGGGCGCGCCGGGGTAGCGGAACGTCCGGCCGAGGTCCTCGTGGGTCACGTCGGTCTGGAAGCCGCGCGCCTTGAAGTGCTCGTCTTCGAACGCCTCCTCCGGCGAATAGATCACCCCCACCGCGACGCCGCGGCGCTGGAAGCCGACGAAGTAGTCGTAGGCGCTGACGTTCGCGGCGATCAGGGCCAGGGCCTCGCGGCCGGCCATGAAGATCGCCGTCGCCTCGGCGTCGACGCCGATCAGGTCGTAGGTGATCGGCTTGGCCATCCCCGCGCCGATCTCGAGGAAGATCGCGTCGGGAAACTGTTCTTCCAGCCCGAGGTCGCGCAGCCAGCCGAGAATGAAGCCGAACTCCGCCGGCGACCTGGGCGGCACGCCGGTGTTCACCCAGCGCCCGTCGCTGCACAACATCTGGGTGCCCTGGGTCTGGACCGCGGCGGCGTGGCGGCCGGTCTGGCGCTGCACGGTCTGCTTCGCCACCAGCCAGCTGTAGGACGCGGCCTCGGTGGTGACGTTGGAGGCGGCGTGCATGCTGACGTCGATGAACTGCCCCTCGCCTGAGGCGGCGCGATAGAGCAGCGCCGTCAGCGCCGACATCACCGCGAAGTGGCTGGCGGTGTGGAGACCCTGGCCGCCGCCGCCGCGCACGGGCGGAAGCGCGTGGTCGTCGTAGCCGCAGCTCCAGGCCGGTCCGGCGCCCGCGAGGATGGTGAGGTCGGTGACCGGCGCCGCCGCGTTGGCGCTGCCGCGGCCGAACGGCGTGACCGAGATGAAGATCAGATCCGGGCGCGCCTGGCGCAGATCGTCATGGTCGAGGCCGAGTGCGGCGAGCCGCCCAGGAGGCTCGGACTCCAGCAGAATGTCGGCGCTCGCCGCCAGCGCCTTGAAACGGGCCCGGCCCCGCTCGGTTTCGAGGTCGACCACCACGCCGCGCTTGCTGGTGTGGTACTGCCACCACCACAGGCTCCGCTCGGGACCGGGCTGATCGTCGAGGAACGGCGGGTAGTTCCGAGCCGGATCGCCGCCGGGCGGCTCGACCAGGATCACGTCGGCGCCCATGTCGGCCAGCAGCTTGCCGGCGAAGGCGATCCGTTCGTTCGCCAGCTCGATCACCTGGACGCCGGCCAAAGCGCCGGGGAGGGGCGGGCTCATATCGCCCCCTCCGCTTTCAGCTGCGCGACCTCGGTCGGCGACAGGCCGAGCAACCGGCCGAACACCGCCTCATTGTGCTCGCCGAGGCACGGGGCCCCGCGCTCGATCCGCCACGGCGTGCGCGACATCCGCACCGGCAGGCCGTCGACCCGCACCTGGCCCATCGCCGTGTGCGTCACGGTCGGCCACAGGCCCTCCGTGTCCGGATCATGGTCGACCCTTTCCTGCGGCGTCTGCACCGCCGAGCACGGAACGCCGGCTTCGCGCAGGCGGCGCTGGACGGCGAACTTATCCTGGACCGCGGTCCAGGCGCTGACTCGCGCGTCGAGTTCGTCCTGGTTCGCCAACCGAGCGTCCATCGAAGTGAAAGCGGGCGCATCGGTCCAAGCTTCGCCGATCGCTGTGCGCAGCTGCTTCCAGTCGCCTTCGTCGCGGCAGGCGATCGCCACCCACGCATCCTCGCCGGCGCAGGGGTAGATTCCGTGCGGCGCCATCGCCGGCCACTGGTTGCGGTTCGAGTTCGGCTGACCCTCACGCCGGCTCGGGCGGCCGTTGACGGTCCAGTCCAGCAGCGCCGGCCCGTGCAAGCGTCAGCGCGGCTTCGGTGCAGGCCAGGTCCACCCACTGGCCCTCGCCGGTGCGATTGCGGTGGAGCAGCGCCAGCAGGATCGCCATCGCCATGTAGTAGCCGCCGGTGTGGTCCATGTAGGAATAGCCCCAGCCGGCGGGCGGCTGATCCGGCAGGCCGGAGGCGAAGGTCAGGCCCGAGACCGCCTGCACGATCGGCCCCCAGGTCTTGAACGCGCTGTAGGGGCCGACATGGCCGAAGCCGCAGTTGGACACGTAGATGATGTCCGGCTTGATCGCCTTCAGCTGCGTATAGCCGAAGCCCCAGCGTTCCAGCACGCCGGCGGCGAAGTTCTCGGTCACGCAGTCGGACTGGCGGATCAGCTCGGTCAGCAGTTGCTTGCCGCGCCCGGTGCGCACGTTGATCGTCACGCCGAGCTTGCCGGTGTTGTGGTTGTTGTAGCCGCCGCCGAACTCCAGCCCCCGGCGCTCGTCGACGTAGGGCCCGATGCCGCGCAGGATGTCCCAGCGGCCCTCGCGCACCGGGTCTTCGATGCGGATCACTTCCGCGCCGAACGCCGCCAGCCACTTGGTCGCTCCGGCGCCGGCCAGCTGGCCGCAGAAGTCGCAGATGCGGATCCCCGCCAGCGCCTGCGGGGTCGTCTGCCCGGCCTTCTCATCCACGTGCGTCATGCCTCGCTCCTGGCGCGCAGAAGAACGCACTGACGCTGCGTCGACGCAACCACGCCGGCAAGGCGGAGCGCCTATTGCGCGGTGAAGCCTCCGTCCACCACCAGCTCCGAGCCGGTGATGAAGGCGGCGCGGTCCGAGGCGAGGAACGCGATCGCATCGGCGATGTTGGAATCGCGACCGAAATGGCCAAGCGCGTGGCGGGCGGCGATCTGGGTGCGCGCCTCGTTGTCGCCGATGCCGATCGCCGAGGAGAAGCCGGTGACCACTTCCTGGCCCATCACTGTGTCGATCACGCCCGGATGCACCGAGTTGGCGCGGATCTGCATCGGCGCGAGCTCAAGCGCCACCGACTTGGTCAGCAGCCGCACCGCGCCTTTGGAGGCGTTGTAGCAGCTGGTGAGGGCCGAGCCGACCAGGCCGGCGACGGAGGAGAGGTTCACGATCGAGGCGCCGCCCTGCCAGCGCCCGGCGCGCTCGGCCAGCAGCGGCGCAGCGTGCTTGCAGCCGAGGAAGACACCCTCGACGTTCACCGCATGCAGCCGCCGCCAGTCCTCGAGTGTGGTCTGGGTAAGTGGCTTCATCAGGAACAGGCCGGCGTTGTTGACCAGGATGTCGAGGCCGCCAGCCTCTGACTTCGCAAACGCGACCGTCTGCGCCCACTCCTCCTCGCTGGTGACGTCCTGGCGGCGCGCGATTCCGTGCAGTTCGGCGGCGAGCGCGCCGGTGTCGGCGAGGTCGGTGAGGATCACCCGCGCCCCGGCCGCCGCCAACGCCCGCGCCGTCGCCGCGCCAATGCCGCGCGAGGCGCCGGTGACCAGCGCGACGCGTCCCTCGAGCTCAGCCATGTTCGTCTCTCCCGCGAGCCTTCGCCGCCGACCGGCGGCTCGTCTGGTCGCTCCGAACCCTACCGGCCGCGCGCCCGGCCCGAAAGACCGCTCCGGACGATCGTCCTCGACAGGGCGCCACTACCAATTGTATGACGGCGTTATTCGCGCATTTAGACCGGGAAGGCGGCCCATGCGTCTGACGTCTCGTTCCATCTGGCTCGGACTGGCGGCCAGCCTGCTCGTGCTTGGCTCCGCCAGCGACGCCTCCGCGGCGCGGCGCTGCGGCGGCGTCGCCGGCTTCGGCTGCGGCAAAGGCCAGTATTGCCAGATGACGCCGAGGCAGTGCCGCATTTCCGACGGCATGGGCGTCTGCGTCGCCCGCCCGCGCATCTGCCCGCGGATCTTCCGGCCGGTGTGCGGCTGCAACGGCAAGACCTACGCCAATTCGTGCGAGGCCGCCGCCGCGGGCGCCAGCGTGCTGCACCAGGGCCGGTGCCTGAAGGGTCGCTGACCGCCGCCAAGCCGGTCTCGTGCTATGACGATCCTGGCGGGCGTCAGGCGAGGTGCGGATGAGGTTTGCGGGGCGGCTCGTCGCGGCGCTGGCCGCCGCGGCGCTGTTGACGACCGACGCCGTAGCGCAAGGCGACGACTGCCGGCGCATTGCAGTGACGCCGGCTGGATGCGCCTTGCAGAGATCACGGGGTTGCCCGGGGATTCGCTATGCGACGGCGCCGTGCTTCGTCGTCCGCGGCGTTCTGGCGCCCTCCAACGGAACGCCTGCGCTCCGGATCAGGCTGGCCACGGGGCGCGTCCTCGGCGTGCTGGGCGGCGATGGCGACGCGGCCTCGCCCTCGCTCCTTCCACCGGCCCTGAAGACGATCATGACCCCGGCCTCACCCGGCGACCTGAATTCGGTTTCTGGCCTTTTTCGCGTCTGCCCGCTGGCGACCGAGCGGCTCGGCTGGATGCGGCCGGTCTGCATCGTCGGCGCCGCGCATGCCGTCGTGGTTCCTGCTAGGTCCCAGGACGCCCTACCGCCGCCTTCTGCAGGTCGACCAGGGTCGCGATCCCGCCCTGCGCCAGGGTGAACAGCGCCTCGAACTCGGCGCGGGTGAAGCCGCGCTTTTCGCCAGTGGCCTGGATCTCGACGATGTCGCCGGCGCCGGTCAGCACGAAGTTGGCGTCGGCCTCGGCGTTGGAGTCCTCTTCGTAGTCGAGATCAAGCACCGGCGTGTCCTGGCAGACGCCGCAGGAGATGGCGGCGACGTGGTCGCGGATCGGGTCGGCCTTGATCACCTCTTCGTCCAGCAGCCAGCGCGTCGCGACGCGCAGCGCCACCCAGGCGCCGGTGATCGCCGCGGTGCGGGTGCCACCGTCGGCCTGGATCACGTCGCAGTCGAGGGTGAACTGGCGCTCGCCGAGCGCCTTCAGGTCGGTCACGGCGCGCAGGGAGCGGCCGATCAGGCGCTGGATTTCCTGGCTGCGGCCGGACTGCTTGCCCTCCGCCGCCTCGCGCCGGCCGCGGGTGTGGGTGGCCCGGGGCAGCATGCCGTATTCGGCGGTCACCCAGCCCTGACCGCGGCCACGCAGGAAGCCGGGCACGGTCTCGTCGAGGCTGGCGGTCACCAACACCCGGGTGTGGCCGAACGAAACCAGGCATGAGCCTTCCGCGTAACGGTTGACGTCGGTCTCGAGCTTGATCTCGCGCAGCGCGTCCGGCGCCCGGCCAGAGGGTCTTGCAGCCATAGCTTCGCTCTCTTTCACCGCCGCGGCTTGCGCCGGGTGGGGCGGGGCTTATCCTTATCCGCCACGATGACCAACCCGCTCGTCGGCATCTCGATCGTCAATGGCCCGTCGCTCACCGAGCTGGACGCTCGGGCCCGCGATATCTTCCGTCGCGTCGTGGAGACCTATCTCGAGACCGGCGAGCCGGTCGGCTCACGGACGATCTCGCGGGCCGGCGTCGCGCTCTCGCCCGCCTCGATCCGCAACACCATGCAGGACCTGGCCGAGCTCGGCCTGCTCGACGCGCCGCACGTCAGCGCCGGCCGGATGCCGACCCACGTCGGCCTGCGCCTGTTCGTCGACGGCCTGCTGGAGGTCGGCGACATCGCCGAGGAGGACCGGCGCAACATCGAGGCGCGGCTCAGCGCGCACGGCCGCTCGATGGAGGACGCGCTGAACGAGGCGAGCTCGATCCTCTCGGGACTGGCGGGCGGCGCCGGCGTGGTCGTCGCCCCGTCCCGCGAAGCCGGGGTCAAGCACGTGGAGTTCGTCACGCTCGGCCCCGACCAGGCGCTGGCGATCATGGTGTTCGACGACGGCCAGGTGGAGAACCGGCTGATGCGCCGGCCGCCCGGCGTGACCCCCTCGGCGCTGGCGGAGGCGTCCAACTTCCTCAACGCCCGCATGCGCGGCAAGCACCCTGGCCGAGTCCCGCGTCGAGGTTGATCGCGAGCTGGAGCGCGCCCGCCGCGAGCTCGACGCGGTGAGCGCCCGGCTGGTCGAGGACGGACTGGCCGCCTGGGGCGGGGGCGAGGTAGGGCGCGCCCTGATCGTGCGCGGCCACGCCAACCTGCTCGGCGATCCGGAAACCCTGGCCGACCTCGAGCGCGTGCGCCGGCTGTTCGACGACCTCGAGCAGAAGGAGCAGCTGATCGGCCTGCTGGACCTGGTCCGCGACGCCGAGGGCGTGCGAATTTTCATCGGCGCGGAGACGCGGCTGTTCTCGCTTTCGGGTTCCGCCGTGATCGCGGCGCCCTATATGAGCGGCAGGCAGAAGGTGCTGGGCGCGATCGGCGTGATCGGACCGGCCCGGCTCAACTATGCCCGGGTGATCCCGCTGGTCGACTACACGGCCCGCGCGCTCGGGCGCATCATGGACGGATGAGAAGACCCGTATGAGTGACGACGATACGCCGGCGGAAGGCCTGGAGCCCGAGACCGACGCGTCCGCCGGCGAGCCGCCGGCCGGCGACGATCCGGAGGTGCTGCGCGCCGAGATCGCGGCGCTGAAGGAACAGATGCTGCGGGTGGCGGCCGACGCGGAGAACACCAAGCGGCGGACGGAGCGCGAGGCCAACGACTCGCGCGCCTTCGCGATCCAGAAGTTCGCCCGCGACCTGTTGGGCGTCGCCGACAACCTGCAGCGGGCGATGCTGCATGCGCCCAAGGACTCCGGCGATCCCGCTGGTCAAGAACCTCGCCATCGGCCTGGAGATGACCGAGAAGGAGCTGATGGCCGCGTTCGAGCGCAACGGCCTGAAGAAGCTCGATCCGGCGCGCGGCGCCAAGTTCGATCCGCACCAGCACCAGGCGATGCAGGAGCAGCCAGCCGGCGACGTCGCCGCCGGCGGCGTGCTGCAGGTGATCCAGCCCGGTTACGAGCTGTTCGGGCGGCTGGTGCGGCCGGCGATGGTGATCGTCGCCGCGCGGGGTTCGGCCGGCGCCGAGGCCACCGAACCCGTCGCCCAGAACCCCTATGCGGGCGCCGGCGAGGCGGGTTCCGGAGCGTCTGTGGATACCAAGGCCTGAGCCCTTCCGCCGCGCGCGGTTTCGTCTAATGTGCCCCGTCCCATCACCCTGCACCGTTACGCTTCAGAGGGGGGCGTTGCGCGGTCGTTACGGATAGGACCTGGATGAAGCTGACGATCGAGCGGGCGGCGCTGCTGAAGGCGCTGGGGCACGTGCAGAGCGTCGTGGAGCGGCGCAACACGATCCCGATCCTCTCGAACGTCCTGCTGTCGGCAAGCCAGGGCCAGGTCGCCTTCTCGGCCACCGACCTCGACATGGAGATCACCGATTCGAGTCCGGCCCAGGTCGAGGGGACCGGCCAGATCACCGCGCCCGCCCACACGCTCTACGAGATCGTCCGCAAGCTGCCGGAGGGCGCCGACGTCTCGCTGAGCTACACCGGCGAGGATCCGCGGCTGACGGTGCAGGCCGGGCGCTCGCGCTTCAACCTGCCGGTGCTGCCGGCCGGCGACTTCCCGGTGATGTCGTCCGAGGGCCTCTCGGACCCGATCGCCATCGACACCACCGACCTGATCCGGCTGATCGACAAGACCACGTTCGCCATCTCCACCGAGGAGACCCGCTACTACCTCAACGGCCTCTACCTGCATGTCGGTGGTCGAAGACGGCGCGCCGAAGCTGCGGGCCGTCGCCACCGACAGCCGGCGCCTGGCCCTGGCGGAGATGCCGGCGCCGGAAGGCTACGCCGGCGCGCCGGGCGTGATCATCCCGCGCAAGACCATCAACGAGGTGCGCCGCCTGCTCGACGACGCTGGCGAGACGGTCACCATGGCGGTCAGCCAGCAGAAGGTGCGCTTCGGTTTCGGCCATGCGGCCATGACCTCGAAAGTGATCGACGGCTCGTTCCCGCCGTACGAGCGGGTGATCCCGCGCGAGAACAAGCGGGTGATGATGCTCGACAACGCACTCTTCGGCGCGGCGGTCGACCGGGTGGCGACGATTTCCAACGAGCAGAGCCGGGCGGTGAAGCTGTCGGTCGAGACCGGCCGGATGACGCTGACCGTGCGCAACATGGACGCCGGCCAGGCGGTCGAGGAACTCGAGGTCGACTACGACGGCGAGCCGTTCGAGATCGGCTTCAACGCCCGCTACCTGCTGGACCTCACCGCCCAGATCGGCGGCGAGCTGGCCGAGTTCCGCTTCGCCGAACACACCGGCGGCGCCACCGTGCTCGACCCGACCCTGGTGCTCGACCCCACCGACGCCAACGCCCAGTACGTGCTGATGCCGCTGCGGGCCTAGAGCGCGTTGAGATTTGGCGCGGTTGCCCTGAACGTTTCCCCCGCTTGCGGGGGAAAGCGGCGAGCCGCGCGCAGCGCGCTTCGCCGATGGGGGAACCGCGCCGGCGGCAAGAGCCCCCATCGGCGACGCGTTGCTGGCGCAACGACGCGCCGCTTTCCCCCAGAGGGGGAAGGGTTGATTTCGAACGCCTCGATTCAGCGCGATCTCAACGCGCACTAGGCCAGTCGCTCCCGCTTCCGCCGCACCCAATTCACGGTCATGGCCGGGCGTCAGTCCCGGCCACCCAAGCACACAGGTCCTTGCCATGGCCGCGCCTGGCGCGGCCACTCCGCCGTCAGAGTTCCTGGGTCGCCGGGACTGACGCCCGGCGATGACCGGTCGGGGGAGTGAAGCGGCGGCTCAGATCGTCCTTCCCACGATCGGGATGCGTCGCAGCTGGGCGATGATCAGCCAGCTGGCTGAGACCGCGACGGCCAGCACGCAGACAGCCTTCAGCGCCGGCGGCAGGTTCACGCCCAGCAGCGCGTACTGGGTCCAGGTGATGAACACGTAGTGGACCAGGTACATGCCGTAGGAATTGTTGGCGAAGCTGTCGAGGAGCCGGTTGCGCCTGGCGAAGCGGATGAAGATCGCCATCAGCCCGAACGCCATGATCGCGCAGCAGATCACCCAGACGACATCGGCCAGCCCGCCCCAGAGCAGCGTCTGCTCGAGCCGCTTGTTGACGGTGTAGAGGATGAAGTTGCCGCCGATGGCGAAGGCCACGAATCCGGCGAGTCCCCACCAGCGCCAGTTGCGCGCCAGCTTGCCGTCTGGCGCGACGAGTCCGCGCCTAAGCCCATAGGCGCCGGCCCCTGCGCCCAGGAAGAAGTAGGCGGCGTAGTGCAGCGCGCGGCTCTTCTGCACCCAGAGGAAGCCGACGTGCCACCAGTCGTAGGCGCCGAAGGCGAGCGCCAGCGGCAGGTAGACCGCGCCCGAGACGAGGGTCACGATCAGACAGAACCTCAGCGGCCGCTCGGCGGCGTCCCTGGCGAGGGCGGCGAGCCGCTCTCCCCAATGCGGCCAGACGGCGTAGAGTCCGCCAGCGGCGAGATCGTAGATGAACAGCAGCAGCAGGAACCACGCCGGACCGGTGATCCAGTGGTTCAGCGTCAGCCAGTTCTGTACGTAGCCGGCGACGCCTGCCGTGGGGCCGTTCGCCTGCAGGTAGGTCGGATAGTAGGCGAGGGCGGCGACGAGGCCGCCGGAGGCCAGGAACGGAACCGCGAGCCGGTTCACCCTTTCGCGCAGGAAGTGGCCGGCGCCCTTCTTCTTCAGGCTCGGCCAAAGGAACAGGCCTGACAGGAAGAACATCAACGACATCAGCGTGATCTCGTTGAAGCCGACGATGAACCGCGCCCCGGCGAAGCGCGCGTGGTCGAGCACCGGCGCCGAGAACTGCAGGTCGTCCTTGGTGAGCGGCAGGCGGTCCTTGTAGTAGGCCATCTGCGCGTGCAGCGCGAAGACCAGGAAGCGGGCGAAGGCGCGCAGGTAGCCGACCGCGACGTTGTAATCGGCGCGGTCCATCGCCGACGCCTTGGCCGGCTTCGGCGCGGCGACCCGCTCTTCGCCCAGGGCTACTCGCCGATCGACCTCGAGCGCGGCGTCCGACACGTCCAACAAGATCCCTGCTGCCTTGAGCCTCGCGGAGCCGAATAGCCTATCCGGCGGCGAGGGTCTCTATATCGGTCGAGCCGACGCCCAACTCCTCCAGGATCTGGCGCGTGTGCTGGCCGATGCCCGGCGCCATGCGCGGCGGGTGCTTGGCCTCGCCATCGAGGTGGAATGGGCTGTCGACCGTGCGCAGGCCGTAGCCGTCGACGAACTCCGGCAGCATGGCGTTGGCTTCCAGCTGTTCGTCGGTGATGTGGTCCTCGACCTTGGCGACGATGCCGAAGGTGACGCCGCCGGCGTTGAGGCGATCGCGCCAGGTCTCCCAGGTGTCGCCGCCGAAGATCTCGTCGAGCAGGCCCACCAGAACGGCGCCGTTGGCGAAGCGCTCCATCGGCGTGGCGAAGCGCGGATCCTCCAGCCACTCCGGATGGCCGACGCAGCGCGCCAGGAGCGGCCAATCCCGCGCCGGATTGGTGGTGACCAGGATGAAGTCCCGCCCGTCCAGCGTGCGGTAGCTCTCCGTCATCGCGCCGCGCGAGCCGCGCGGTCCGCGGCCGGTCAGCTCGTAACCGCAGAGCGCGCCCTGCACCTGGCACGAGTTGGACCAAAGCCCGTTGGCCAGCAGCGAGGTCGAGACCTCGCCGCCCTTGCCGGTGATCTGCCGGCGGTAGAGCGCGGTGACGATGGCGGCGTACATGGCCGAGGCGGTCGGGTGGTCGCCCATGCCGGGCATCGAGAGCGCCGGCTCGGTGTCGCCCGTCGCGCGCACCATGTCCATCAGCCCGGACCTGGCCCACCAGGCGGTGGTGTCGAAGCCGGTGCGGTCGCGCTCCGGCCCGTGCTCGCCGTAGGGCGAGAGCGAGGCGTAGATCAGCCGCTCGTTCAGGTGCAGCAGGTCCTCGGACCGCAGGCCCAGCCGCTCGCGCACCGGGAACGGGAAGTTGGTGATGAAGACGTCGGCCTTGCTGACCAGCGTCTCCAGCACCGCGCGCGCCGCCGGCAGCTTCAGGTCGATCGCCAGGCTCTCCTTGTTGCGGCTGTCCATCGCCCAGAAGTAGTCGATGTCGTCGGGCGTGCCGCGCAGGCGGAACAGGTTGCGATAGGAGTTGCCGATGCCTGGCGGCTCGATCTTGATCACCCGCGCGCCGAAGTCCGACATGATCGTCGCGGCCGCGGGGCCGGCGATGAAGCTGGCGCAGTCGATCACCAGCAGGTCGCTGAACAGGTTCGAAGGCATCGCTCACTCCCCGGCCGCGCCGTTCGTCGGCGCGACGCTGCGCGATACCTAGCGAGGCGACGCCGGGACGGGCAAGCCGCTAGCGTGCGGGCGCCTCGTCAAAGCCGGCCCGGGAGACTAGTTAGACGGTCATGCAAAGAACCCAGCTCGGCCGCACCGGCCTTTCCGTTTCGCGCCTCTGCCTCGGCACCATGACCTTCGGCCTGCAGTGCGAGGAGGACGTCAGCCGCGCGATCATGGACACCGCCGTCGAGGGCGGGATCGATTTCTTCGACACCGCCGACGTCTATCCGCTGGGTGGCGGCGCCAACACGGTGGGCCGCACCGAGGAGATCGTCGGCAATTGGCTGGTCGGCAAACGGCACGAGGTCATCGTCGCCACCAAGTGCGTCGGCCGCACCGGCCGCAAGCCCTGGGACCAGGGCATGAACCGCAAGCACATCCTGGATGCGATCGACGCCTCGCTGAAGCGACTGAAGACCGACTACGTCGACCTCTACCAGCTGCACAGCTACGACCCCACGACGCCGATCGACGAGGCGCTGGAGGCGCTGGATACGGTCGTGAAGAGCGGCAAGGCCCGCTACGTCGGCGTCTCCAACTGGCCGGCGACCAAGGTGGCCCGCGCCATCGGACGCTCGGAGCTGAAGGGCTGGGCCGGGATCGCCTCGGTGCAGCCGCGCTACAACCTGATCTTCCGCCCCTTCGAGCGCGATCTGCTGCCGCTGTGCCGCGAGGAAGGGATCGGCGTCATTCCTTACAACCCGCTGGCCGGCGGCCTGCTGACCGGCAAGCACAAGCCCGGCGCGCCGCCGGAGGGCACCCGCTTCACGCTCGGCAACGCCGGCGCCCGCTACCAGGAGCGCTACTGGCACGAGCGCGAGTTCGCGAGCGTCGAGGCGCTCAGGGGCGTCGCGGCCGAGGCGGGGACCAGCATGGCGACGATGGCCGTCTCCTGGGTGCTGGCCAATCCCGCGATCACCGCCCCGATCGTCGGCGCCAGCCGCCCCGAGCAACTGGCCGACAGCCTCAAGGCCGCCGACGCGCCGATGGCGGCCGATCTGAAGGCCAAACTCGACGACCTGACCCACGAATGGCGCGCGGTCGACGCGGAGCGGTGAGGACTCGATCTTGACCGCTCTCCCCCGCGAAAGCGGGGGCCCAGGCTTTTTCTGCAAGCCTCAGCGCCCTCCGATAAAACGCCTGGGTCCCCGCTTTCGCGGGGAAGAGCGGGGCTAGCGTGCGTTCCACGATCACAAGACTGACGCTGACCGATTTCCGCTCCTACGACCGTGCGGAGCTGAGCGTTGGCGGGCGCAGCGCCTTTCTGTTCGGGCCGAACGGGGCGGGCAAGACCAACCTGCTGGAGGCGATCAGCCTGTTCTCCCCGGGGCGGGGCATGCGCGCGGCGAGCCTCGGCGAGTTCGGCCGGCGCCTGCCGGGCGAGGCGCAGGGCCGCGCCTGGGCGGTCTCCGCCGTGGTCGAGACCGATGGGGGCGAAGTCCAGCTCGGCACCGGCGTGGAAGCTGCCGGCGCGGCGCGGCGGCTGGTGCGGATCGGCGGCGAGAGCGCGCCGCCAGGACGTCTCGCCGAGCACCTGCGGCCGCTGTGGCTGACGCCGGCGCAGGATCGGCTGTTCCTGGAGGGCGCGGCCGAGCGGCGGCGGTTCTTCGACCGCCTGGTGTTCGCCGCCGAGCCGATCCACGCCGCCCACGCCGGCGCCTACGAGCGGGCGCTGCGGGAGCGTTCGCGCCTGCTGGCCGAGCAGAGCGCCGATCCGGCCTGGCTGAGTGCGCTGGAGGCCCGCATGGCCGAGGCCGGCGCGCGGATGGCCGAGGCGCGGGCGCGCAACGCTGAGGTCGCTGCAGACCGAGATCGACAGCCGCGGCGACCGGCCCTTCCCGCAGGCCGACCTCGGCCTCGCCGGCGACTATGAGAAGCTGGCGATGGCGGGGGCGTCGGTGGCCGAGATCGAGGCGCGCCTGGCCACCGATCTGGCCGCCGCCAGGTCCCGCGACGCGGCCGCCGGACGAGCTCTGACCGGCCCGCATCGCGCCGATCTGGCCGTCATCCACCGCCAGCGCGGCCGGCCGGCCGCCGAATGCTCGACCGGCGAGCAGAAAGCGCTGATTCTGAACCTGGTTTTGGCTCAGGCGGCGCGACTTTCACGTGCGAAATCGCAGCCGAATCCTATATTGTTGCTGGACGAAGTTGCGGCGCATCTGGACCAGTTCCGGCGCGCCGCGCTGTTCGACGAAATCGAGGCGCTCGGCCTGCAGGCTTTCCTCACCGGCACGGACGAAGCGCTGTTCGATCACTTCAAGGGACGGGCCCTGGGCGTGCGTGTGGACGCCTCGCGGCTGGAGCCCACTGGATTAGCGGATGACGCGACGAATACGACGACGACAGCGCGCCGCCGACTACGGCGCGGATTCCATCAAGGTCCTGAAGGGCCTGGACGCGGTGCGCAAGCGCCCGGGCATGTACATCGGCGACACCGACGACGGCTCGGGCCTGCACCACATGGTCTACGAGGTGGTGGACAACGCCATCGACGAGGCGCTGGGCGGCTGGGCGACGCGGGTCGAGGTGATCCTGAACGCCGACGGCTCGGCGACGGTCAACGACGACGGGCGCGGCATCCCCACCGACATCCACGAGGGCGAAGGCGTCTCCGCCGCCGAGGTCATCATGACCCAGCTGCACGCCGGCGGGAAATTCGACCAGAACTCCTACAAGGTCTCCGGCGGCCTGCACGGCGTCGGCGTCTCGGTGGTCAACGCCCTGTCCGAGTGGCTGCAGCTGACAGATCTATCGCGGCGGCATGAAGCACGAGATGCGCTTCGCGCCACGGCGACCCGGTCTCGCCGCTGGCGGTCACCGGCGCAGCGCCGCTGCGCGACAACGGCGAGTTCCTCACCGGCACCGAGGTGACCTTCCTGCCGTCGCTGGAGACGTTCGCCAACGTCATCGAGTTCGACCGCAAGACGCTCGAGCACCGCCTGCGCGAGCTGGCGTTCCTGAACTCCGGCGTCACGATCATCTTGCGGGACCTGCGCGGCGCCGAGCCGTTCGAGGAGATGATGCGCTACGAGGGCGGCGTCGAGGCGTTCGTGCGCCACCTCGACAAGGCCAAGACGCCGCTGATCAAGACCCCGATCGTGGTCCGCGGCGAGCGCGAGACCGTGCAGATCGACATGGCGCTGTGGTGGAACGACGGCTACCACGAGAACGTGCTGTGCTTCACCAACAACATCCCGCAGCGCGATGGCGGCACCCACCTGTCGGCCTTCCGCAGCGCGCTCACCCGCATCATCACCGGCTACGCCGAGAGCTCCGGCGCGACCAAGCGGGAGAAGGTGGCGCTGTCCGGCGAGGACGCCCGCGAGGGCCTCACCTGCGTGCTCTCGGTCAAGGTGCCCGACCCGAAGTTCTCGTCGCAGACCAAGGACAAGCTGGTCTCCTCCGAGGTGCGGCCGGCGGTCGAGGGGCTGGTCGGCGAGGGCCTCGCCACCTGGTTCGAGGAGCATCCCGGCCGAGGCGCGGCTGATCGTGCAGAAGATCACCGAGGCCGCCGCCGCCCGCGAGGCGGCCCGCAAGGCCCGCGAGCTGACCCGGCGCAAGAGCGCGCTCGATATCTCCTCCCTGCCCGGCAAGCTCGCCGACTGCCAGGAACGCGATCCGGCCAAGTCGGAGATCTTCCTGGTCGAGGGCGACTCCGCCGGCGGCTCGGCCAAGCAGGCGCGCAACCGCGAGAACCAGGCCGTGCTGCCGCTGCGCGGCAAGATCCTCAACGTCGAGCGCGCCCGCTTCGACAAGATGCTGGGCTCCGACCAGATCGGCACGCTGATCACCGCGCTCGGCGCCGGCATCGGCCACGACGACTTCGACATCGAGAAGATCCGCTATCACCGGATCATCGTGATGACCGACGCCGACGTCGACGGCGCCCACATCCGCACGCTGCTGCTGACCTTCTTCTACCGGCAGATGCCGCAGGTGATCGAGCGCGGCTATCTCTATATCGCCCAGCCGCCGCTCTATAAGGCGACCAAGGGCAAGTCCTCGCGCTACCTGAAGGACGACCCCGAGCATGGAGGCCTTCCTGGTCGACGAGGGGCTGGACGGCGCCGAGCTGGACCTGGCCAGCGGCGAGCGGAGGACCGGCACGGACCTCGAGGCCCTGGTCGCCGACCTCGCGCGACCGCCAAGGCCAACATCGAGCGCCTGTCCGCCCGCGCGCCGGCCTTCGCCGATCGAGCAGGCGGCGCTGGCCGGCCTGTTCGGCGATGACCCGCGATCCGGCCGAGGCCGCCGCGCGGCTGGACCTCTACGCCGAGGAGGGCGACGGGCCCTGGTCCGGCGAGCGGGCCGAGAGCGGCTTACAGCTTCTCCCGTGTTCGCCGCGGCGTCACCGAGCGCATCGTGCTCGACGACGCTCCTGATCCACTCCGCCGACGCCCGCCGGCTGGCCGAGCGGGCCGCGGGCCTCGCCGAGACGTTCGCCGGCGCCGGCCACCTATCCGCCGCCGCGAGCGCAGCCAGACCGTGCGCGGGCCGCTCGACCTGGTCGACGCGGTGTTCGACGCCGGCCGCCGCGGCCTGACCATCCAGCGCTACAAGGGCCTGGGCGAGATGAACCCCGAGCAGCTCTGGGAGACCACGCTCGACTCCAACGCCCGCACCCTGCTGCAGGTGAAGGTCGCCCACGCCGACGACGCCGACGACATGTTCACCCGCCTGATGGGCGACCTGGTCGAACCCCGCCGCGAATTCATCCAGGACAACGCCCTGGACGCCGAGGTGGACATCTAACTGAACCCTTCCCCCTCTGGGGGAAAGCGGCGCGCCGCGCGAAGCGCGCGTCGCCGATGGGGGGAGTCGCGGAGAGAGCCCCCATTGTCGCGCGCCTTCGGCGACGCGACGTTTCCCCCGCTACGCGGGAGAAATGTTGGAGCGAGCGACGGCGATGATCCCAGCAAGGACCTCCTCAAGGTCCTCGTAGATGTCGGCGGCGACGATCCGGTAGGTGCGAATGCCCTTGGCCGCCAAGTAGGCGTCGCGGCGCTCGTCGCGCTTGCCCTGGTCGCCCATGTTGTGACCCCAGCCGTCTACCTCGACAGCGAGCCGCGCCTCATGACAATAGAAGTCGAGCACATACGGGTCGAACGGGTGCTGACGGCGGAACTTGAGGCCGTCGAGCCCCCTTCCTTGCATTCGAGACCAGAGCAGCTGTTCTGGTGGCGACATCTCGTATCTTAGTTCGCGCGCGCGCTCGATGATGCCCGGTCGACCCTCGTTATCCAGCGCGGCGTCGCCGCCAAGCACCCCCAGCACCGCCGCTCCGTATCGCGCCAGCTTCGCCTGGCCGACACCGCCGATGCGGGTCAGCGCCTCGGGCGTCCGCGGCCGCTCCCGCGCCAGATCGGCCAGAGTGCGGTCGGAGAAGATCACGTAAGGCGGCACCGCCTGGCGCTTGGCTTCCTCGCGGCGCCACGCGCGCAGGGCCTCGAAGGTCGCGGCGTCGCCGGGCTGGACGGCCTCGGCGGTCTTGGCGCGGCGGGCGGTCCGCGTTGCGCGATCCGGCTCCAGTGCTCGGCGCATCGTCACCCGCTGCTCGCCGCGGTAGACCGCGCGCACCGCCGCGGCGTCGCCCAGGCGGATCAGCGGGCGGCCGTCGTTGGGGTCCTCGACCAGCAGGCCCTCGAACAGCAGCTGGTCGATCAGGCCGCGCCAGCCGGCGGCGCTGAACTCGCGGCCGATGCCGAAGGTCGACATCGCCGCCTCGACGTCGCTGACCTCCTTGGTCTTGCCGAGCAGGTGGTCGACGATGCGACCGCGGCCGACGCGGCCGGCCAGCCGGTGCACCGCCGACAGCGCCTTCTGCGCCGCCTCGGTGGCGTCGACGCCGACCGCGGGCGCAGGCGCAGAGGTCGCAGACGCCGCAGGGCTCGACGTCGTCCTCGCCGAAGTAGCGCCGCACCGCGGCCGCGCGGCAGGAGAGGCCCTCCAGCATGGCGTAGAGCTGGCGCACCTTGCGCACCTGCACCTGGCGCACCTCGTCCGGCAGCTCGCGGCCGGCGATGCGGCGCATGGCCCAGTTCATGTCGGCGGCGCCGTAGAGGGTGATTCCTTCGGCGGGCTCGCCGTCGCGCCCGGCGCGGCCCACCTCCTGCCAGTAGGCCTCGATCGACGCGGGCGGGTCGGCGTGGATCACGAAGCGCACGTCGGGCTTGTCGATGCCCATGCCGAACGCGATGGTCGCCACCATCACCGCGCCGTCCTCGGCCAGGAACCAGGCCAGCCGATCGGCGCGGACGCGGCGGTCCAGCCCGGCGTGATAGGCCTTGGCGGCGATGCCCTGCGCGGCCAGCTCCTCGGCCAGGGCCTCGGTTCCTTCGCGCGAGCCGGCGTAGACGATCCCGGACTTGCCGGGCCGCGCCCTGACCAGCTCCGCCACGCGGCGGCCGGCGCGCTGCTTGTGCTCGGCGTTGAGCGACAGCTCCGGCCGCGCGAAGCTGGCGACGAACTCGCGGGCGCCTTCCAGCCGCAGCTCGGCGCGGATGTCGACGCGGGTGCGGGCGTCGGCGGTGGCGGTCAGCGCCAGGCGCGGCACGCCGGGGAAGAGGTCGGCGAGGCGGCCGAGCGCGCGGTAGTCGGGGCGGAAATCGTGGCCCCACTGGCTGACGCAGTGCGCCTCGTCGATGGCGATCAGCGCCGAGCTCGAGCCCGCGCAGCCGCCGCATCACCGGCTCGCTCATCAGGCCCTCGGGCGCGACATAGAGCAGCTTCAGATCGCCGGCCTCGATCGCGCCGCCAGGTCGCGTCGCGCTCTTCGAGGCTCGAGGTTCGAGTCCATCCGCGCGGCGGCGACGCCGGCCTGCTTCAGCGCCTCGACCTGGTCGCTCATCAGCGCGATCAGCGGCGAGACCACCAGCGCCAGGCCGGGCCGCATCAGCGCCGGGATCTGGTAGCAGACGCTCTTGCCGCCGCCGGTCGGCAGCACCGCCAGCGCGTTGCGGCCCGCCAGCGCCTCCTCGATCACGCCCGCCTGCAGCCCGCGGAAGTCAGCATGGCCGAACACGCGGCGCAGAATCTCTCGGGCTTCGTCCAGGTCGCCGGCCATTCGCGTTGCTATGGCAAGGACCGCGAGTCCGGGCCAGACCCTAACTGACGGCCGGTGCGACAGAGGCTTTGCGCCGCAGGCGAACCGCTTCACCGTGCCTCAATCGGCTGGAGCGTCCCCTGCGCTTGGGTTAAGAGCGCGGAGCAGGGGACCGGGCGCTCCTTCAAGGCGCGGAAGCGAAGACGAGCAAGATGGCGAAAAGCCCCGGCGCGCCCCGCGCCCGACGTACCCCCCTGCAGGCGTTGTTCTACTGGACCCTGGTGCTGGGCGTCTGGGGCGTGATCTTCGTCGTCGGGTTCCTGGCCGTGTTCGCCACCGACCTGCCCGACACCTCCAAGCTCTACGACGTCAAGCGCCAGCCCTCGATCTCCTACCTCGACCGCTCGGGCGCGCTCGTCGCCGTGCGCGGCAGCCAGGAATCGCCGCCGGTCGACCTCGACCAGCTGCCGCCCTACGTGCCGGCCGCGTTCGTCGCCATCGAGGACCGGCAGTTCTACCACCACTTCGGCTTCAATCCGTGGGGGATGGCCAGGGCCGAGCTCTACAACCTGACCCACCGTGGCTCGACGCTGCAGGGCGGCTCGACCATCACCCAGCAGCTGGCCCGCAACCTGTTCCTCAGCCCCGCCCAGAACATCCGCCGCAAGGCGCAGGAGCTGATCCTGGCGGTGTGGCTGGAGACCAAGTTCAGCAAGAAGCAGATCCTGGCGCTCTATCTCAACCGGGTGAACTTCGGCGGCGGCGCCTACGGCATCGAGGCCGCCTCGCAGCGCTACTTCAACAAGCCCGCCGCCCAGCTCACCCTCGGCGAGGCGGCGCTGCTGGCGGCGACGATGAAGGGGCCCTCGCGCTACAATCCGGCCGCCAACGGCGAGCGCGCCGCCAAGCGCGCGACCCAGGTGCTGAACGCGATGGTCGAGACCGGCGCGATCACGCCGGCTGAGCGCGACCAGGCGTTCGCGCCGCCGGTGCGGGTCTCGGCGACCCTGGCCAGCCAGCGCGCGCAGTACTTCACCGACTGGCTGGACAGCTCAGGTGCGGTCGCATCCTGGGCAAGGAGCCGACCGAGGACCTGGTGGTCGAGACCACGCTCGACCTGCCGATCCAGGCGGCGGCCGAACTGGCGGTGCGCTCCGGCGTCGCCGGCCACGCGGCGCAGGGGGTGCAGCAGAGCGCGCTGGTGGCGCTGGACGGCGAGGGCCGCATCCGCGCCTACGTCGGCGGCGTCTCCTACGCCGACAGCCAGTTCGACCGCGCCACCCAGGCGCAGCGCCAGGCCGGCTCGTCGTTCAAGCCGTTCGTCTACCTGACCGCCATGGAGGCCGGCCACACGCCGAGCGAGCAGGTGGTCGACGAGCCGATCACCATCGGCAACTGGTCGCCGAAGAACTTCGAGCGGCAAGTACCTCGGCCCGATCACCCTGGAGACCGCGCTGGCCCAGTCGATCAACACCGTCGCGGCGCAGGCTCGCCAACGAGGTCGGCACCAACAACGTCGCCAACACCGCCCACCGGCTCGGCATCACCTCGCAGATCCAGACCGACCCCTCGATGGCGCTGGGCGCGGTCGAAGTGTCGCCGCTGGAGATGGCCGAGGCCTACGACGCGTTCGCCAATGGCGGCTACCGCATCCACGCCTACGGCATCGAGCGGATCCGCACCGCCAGCGGTCAGGTGCTTTACGACCATGGCGTCGACAAGCCCGCGCCGACGCCGGCGATCGGCCAGCCGGCGCTCTCCGGAGATGGCCGAGATGCTGCGCCAGGTGGTCGCCAGCGGCACCGGCGCGAAGGCCAAGATCGCCGGCTACGACCTGGCCGGCAAGACCGGCACCACCAGCGACTATCGCGACGCCTGGTTCGTCGGCTTCACCGGCGGGTTCGTCACCGCGGTCTGGGTGGGCCGCGACGACAACACGCCGATGAAGCGGGTCACCGGCGGGGGCGCGCCGGCGGAGATCTGGCGCGGCTTCATGGCCCCGATCCTGCCGCACATCCAGGCGCAGGCGATCCCCGGCGGCGCGCCGCTGCCGCCCCCCGACATGATCGGCAACCTGATCGACAGCGGCCCCGAGCCGAATCTAGCGCCGCGTTCGCCGTCGCCGTCGTCACAGGACAGCGCGCCGCCGTTTTGACTCTGAGTTCGGATCGATGGCCTCCCAACGCACGTCATTGCCGACCGCAGCGCGAAGCGCGGAGCGCCGGCAATCCATGAACATCGCCCGGCAGTCGGGTTTCATGGGTGGCCGGGACAAGCCCGGCCATGACGGTCGATGGCGACCGAGCTGACTCTGGCCGGCTCTAGGCGAAGCCGTGCAACTCCGGGCCGTGGGTCTTCAGCCAGGCGCGGTGCGGGCGTTCGTCGCCGACCAGGCGGCGAGTCTCGGCCCAGAAGGCGGGGCCGTGGTGCGGGTGCAGCAGGTGGGCGCACTCGTGGGCGGCGACGTAGTCGGCGACCGCCGGCGGCGCCAGCGCCAGGCGCCAGGAGAGCCGGATCGAGGCTTCCTGCCGCGGTCCGCCGGGCGAGCAGGAGCCCCAGCGGGTGCGCGCATCGACGATCGAGAACCGCGGCGCCGGCTCGCCGAGCGCGCGGCAGTGCAGCGCCAGGCGCGGCGCGAACCAGGCTTTCGCCTCGCGCTTCAAGAGCAGTATCGCGACCTTGGCGTAGGCCGCCTCGTCTGCGCCCAGCGCCAGCCGCGCGCCACGCTCCCAGCCGCGGGCCTCGAGGCTGGCGCGACCCGGGGCGCGGCCAAGCCGGCACGGCTCCCCGAACACAGTCAGCGCCAGGCCCGGCGCCAGCTGCGTCGGCGGTTTCAGCTCCAGCGCCTGTTCGGCGATCCAGCTGCGGCGTTCGTGGGCGAAAGCGACCGCCTCGGCCAGGCGCCGGGGCGTCGGCGCGATCGCCAGCACCTCGCCCTTGGCGCGGTCGACCCGCAGCGAGATGCGCCGCGCCCGCCGGCTCACCGTCAGCCGCACGCTGCGCGGCGCCGACCTCGATCACGTCGCCGTCGGCGTGGCGACTCGCACGCTGGAACATCACCGCTAGCTGTCGCGCGCCACGGGCGAAATCGCAATGGCGACCTCGCGCGCCGGCTGTGGACTGACTACAGAGAGGGCGAACTGGCGGAGGCGCGCATGAACCAATCCCTCGTCGAGCGGCTCGGCTACGCGCCAGACGCCCGCCTGGCGATCCTCAACTGCGACGACCTCGGCTCCAGCCATGCGGCCAACCTCGCCGCGCTGGAGGCGGTCGAACAGGGCGTCGCCACCAGCGCCACGCTGATGGTCCCGTGCCCGTGGGCGCTGGAGGCCGTGCAGCTGTTCAAAGGCAAGGACGTCGGCGTCCACCTCACGCTCACCGCCGAATATCCGACCTACCGCTGGCGCTCGCTGACGGGTGCGGCTTCGCTGCACGATGACCAGGGCTTCCTCCCGGACAACACCAAGGCCGTGTTCGACAATGCGAAGCTCGAGGACGTGCGCGCCGAGTGCCGCGCCCAGATCGACCAGGCGCTGGCCTGGGGCGTCGACGTGACCCATCTCGACAGCCACATGGGCGCCAACCAGACCGATGCCCGATTCTACGAGATCTACCTGGAACTGGCCGAGGCATACCGGCTGCCGGTGCGCATGGCCGGCCGGAACGCAGAGACGCAGCTGGGCTTTCCGGTTCGCGGGCCGGCGCAGGAACGCGGCCTCCTGCACCCCGACGATTTCATCTTCCGCTGGAAGGACTCCACCGCCGAGTTGATGGCGCGCCGCGTCCCCAAGCTGGCGCCCGGCGTTACCGAGTTCATCTTCCACCCGGTGCTGGATGGGCCGGAGCTGCGCGGCTACGACCTGGAGGCCGCCCAGGTGCGGGTCGACGACCATGCCTGCGCCGTCGCCCCCGAGACTCGCGCGCTGCTGGAGGCGGAGGGGGTCCAGGCCATCAGCTTCCGGCCCCTGCGCGACCTGCAGCGGGCGCAGTAACCGCTGGACGGTGGTGTCTCAATTTAACATCCGCCGCTGACAAGCATGGCGCGGATAGGAGCGTGGGCTATCATGCAGTTGATGCCTGACCGAAGCCTCCGTCTTCTCCTAGCGCTGCTTGCGGTAGCTATGTTGTTCGTCGGGGTGTGCGATTTGTCGGGCGCAGTTCGACTGCCCCCTCATCTTGAGCTTGCGCTGTTACCGCTAGCTTCGGCAATCAGCATTGTCTTGCAGCGAAGGCGACATGCTCAAGAGTCCTAGCGGCGAGACCCCCGCGGTGGCGTGATCTATCGTGGTCGGACGGATTGCTATCGGCGAGACAGTACCCACCGACAATTCCCTTGCGCTTCCTCGGGGGCGCCGGCCTATGATTGAATCAAACATGTTAGCTCGGACCGGAGAACCATCGTGCACGACCTGATCATTCGCGGCGGGACGATCGTCGACGGCACCGGCGAGGCGCCGTTCGTGGGCGACGTCGCCATCGACGGCGACCGCATCGTCGCGGTGGGCAAGGTGTCCGGCGAGGGGCGGCGCGAGATCGACGCCGCCGGCAAGATCGTCACCCCCGGCTTCGTCGACATCCACACCCACTACGACGGCCAGGCCACCTGGGACCCGCTGCTGGCGCCCTCCAGCTGGCACGGCGTCACCACCGCGGTGATGGGCAACTGCGGCGTCGGCTTCGCGCCGGTGCGGCCCGAGCACCACCAGTTCCTGATCGAGCTGATGGAGGGGGTGGAGGACATCCCCGGCTCGGCGCTTGAACGAGGGCATCGACTGGAAGTGGGAGCGCTTCCCCGAATACCTCGACGTGCTGGAGAGCATGCCGCGCGCGATCGACGTCGGCGCGCAGGTGCCGCACGCCGCGGTGCGCGCCTATGTGCTGGGCGAACGCTGCAACACCGACTACGTGCCCAACGCCGACGAGATCGCCGAGATGGCGGCGCTGGTGCGCGAAGGCGTCGAGGCCGGCGCGCTCGGCTTCTCCACCTCGCGCACGCTGCTGCACAAGGACCTGAAGGGCGTCTACATGCCCGGCACCTTCGCCGGCTCGGACGAGATGCTGGCGCTCGGCATGGCGATGAAGGGCCTCAGCCACGGCGTCTTCGAGCTGGTCTCCGACCACCTCGGCGAGGACGACGAGTGGGAGTGGGTCAAGAGCTTCGCCAAGGAGAGCGGCCTGCCGGTGACCCTGGTCGCCACCTCGGCCGGCGCCTACCAGGGCGACAAGATGTACAACATCGCCGAGGAGTCGCGCCTCGCCGGCATGGACATCCGCCCGCAGATCGCCGGGCGGCCGACCGGCATCCTGCAGGGCCTCACCTCCAGCTTCCACATCTTCGCCGGCCACCCGACCTACAAGTCCGAGATCGCGCATCTGCCGCTGGACCGAGAAGGTGGCGATGATGCAGCGGCCCGAGATCCGCGCGGCGCTGCTGGGCGAGACCAGCACCTTCCGCAACGGCCCGATGGCGGCCGATCCGTCGGAGTTCCTCTACCGGGTGTTCCCGCTGGGCGAGCGGCCCGAACTACGAGCCGGACCGCTCCGGCAGCGTCGCCGGCCTCGCCGAAGCGGCGGGCGTGACGCCGATGGAGATGATGTACGACCTCCTGATCCGCGACGGCGGGACCGAGCTGTTCTACCAGCCGCTCGGCGGCTACTTCACCTACAACTTCGACTTCTTCCGCAAGAACATGCAGCACCCCAACGTGCTGTTCGGCCTCTCCGATGGCGGGGCGCACTGCGGGGTGATCGCCGACGCCGGCATGCCGACCTTCATCCTCACCCACTGGGCGCGCGACCGCACCAAGGGCGAGCAGTTCCCGCTCGAGTTCCTGGTCAGGAAGCTCACCCGCGACACGGCGATGGCCTACGGCATGGCCGACCGCGGCCTCGTGAAGCCGGGCCTGCTGGCCGACCTCAACGTGATCGACTTCGAGGCGCTCCGGCTCTACCGGCCCGAAGCGATCTACGACCTGCCGGCCGGCGGCCGCCGCCTGGTGCAGCGCGCCGACGGCTACGACTACACGGTGAAGTCCGGCCAGGTGACGTTCGAGCACGGCGAGCCGACCGGCGCGCTGCCCGGCTCGCTGGTCCGCGGCGGCCGCGAGGCGCGGATTCTGGCTTAGGCGCACGACGCCACCGCCGCTTTCGTCACCCCGGCCAAGCGGCGAAAGCCGCGCTGAGCCGGGGCCGGACCGGCCGGTTCCGAGACGACCTCCAGCTTGGCGGCCGCGCGTCCGGCCCCGGGTCTACGCGCTGCGCGCTTCGCCCGGGGTGACGGTGTATGGCTCGGGCTCGTTGCTTGGAGCGTCGACCAGGAACGCCAGAATCCGCGCGCCCACGTCCTCCGGCTGGGCCATGGCGGCGATGTGGTCGGCGCCGGGGACGAGGGCGGTCTCGAGCTGCGGCATGCGCGCCTTGGCCAGCCGCAGCATCGGCTCGGCCCCGTAGAGCGTCTCCAGCTCGCCGATCAGCAGCAGGGTCGGGGCGCGGATGGCGCGCAGCCGCGCCGTGCTGAACACCGGCGGGTCGATCACGCTGACCTTCGGCCGTTCGGTCATGGTCGCCCCGATCAGCGCCGCCCATTTCGCGTCTCGGGGCCGGGCGCGGGGGCTGAGGTCGGCGAGGCTCGGCTTTCGCGTTCGTCCGGTCAGGCGCCGCGCAAGGCGCAGCAGCGGAGTCCTGACCCGCATCGCCCAGATGAGCCGCCAGCGCTGCGAGGCGAAGCTCGCCACCGGGCTGATCAGCACCAGCCGGTCAACCCGATCCGGCGTCGCGACCGCCTGGTTCAGCGCCAGGAACCCGCCGAACGAGCAGCCGACGATCGAGGCGCGCTCGATCTCCAGGCCGTCCATCAGGTCGGCCAGCCAGGCGGCATAGTCGCGCGGGCCGCGCAGGCGGCGGACCGGCGCGCTCTTGCCGGGCTGGCCGATCACGTCGACCGCATAGGTGCGGAACCGCTGGCTGAGCGCCTCGACATTCAGCCGCCACACCACCGCCGTGCCGGCGAAGCTGGGCAGCAGCAGCAGCGGCCGGGCGCCCGCCGAGCCGCTGGCGATCACACGGGTCGTCCCCAGCCGCGTCGGCACGTCGAGCGCTTCGTAAGCGACCGGCCAGTCCGCCAGCGCCGCGTCGTAGGCCGCCAGGAACCGTGCGTGGCTTTCCTCGCTGGAGAATTCGGGAAACCTCGCCGCCGCGGCCATGCGCGCCTCTTCGGTTGTTCCGGAGGGGCCGGAGGATGTCGGAAGCCGTCAAGCTGCGCCATTCTTGAACGCAACTCATTCGTCCCCAGATCAAGCACAGAGGAGAGGCGTCCCGCGGCGATCGTGCTAGGCTCGCGGCCAGGAGGACCCGCCCATGGACTCTGCGCCCTTCGACATCCGCCCGCTGGACGCCAGCTTCGGCGCCGTCGTCACCGGCCTGAGGCTCGCCGAGCTCGACGACGCCGCGTTCGCCGCGCTCTATGCAACCTGGCTGGAGCATGCCCTGCTGATCTTCCCCGGCCAGCATCTGGACCGCGACGCGCAGATCGCGTTCGCCCGCCGCTTCGGGGCGCCGGAGTTCGAGATCGCGCCGATCAGCAACGTCCGCGCCGACGGCTCGGTGCGGCCGGACGACAACGCGGACGACGTGATCAAGGTGCTGAAGGGCAACATGGGCTGGCACTGCGATTCCACCTACATGCCGGTGCAGGCCAAGGGCGCGGTGTTCACCTGCCACGTGGCCCCGGACGAAGGCGGCGAGACCGGCTGGGCCGACATGCGCGCGGCCTACGACGCGCTGGCGCCCGCGATGAAGGCGCGGATCGCCCCGCTCAGCGCCCACCATTCGCTGCGCTACAGCCAGGGCAAGGTCGGCCTCGACGGCTACAACGGCTACGGCATGACCGAGACCGAGGCGCCGCTGCGGCCGCTGGTGAAGATCCACCCCGAGACCGGCCGCGCCTGCCTGATGGTCGGCCGCCACGCCCACGCCATCCCCGGTCTCGACCCGGCCGAGTCAGAACGCCTGCTGGACGAACTGGCCGCCTTCGCCTGCCAGCCGCCGAGGGTCTACCATCATCACTGGACACCGGGCGACGCAGTGGTGTGGGACAACCGCGCGCTGATGCACCGCGCCTGCCCGTGGGACATGACCCAGCCGCGGGTGATGTACCACTCCCGCATCGCCGGAGACCCGGTCAGCGAGGGCTGGAAGGCCGCAGCGGCGTAACAGTCAAGTCTATGCCCAGCTTCGACGTGAGAGCCGCAAGGCGCGAAGACGCGGCCGAGCTCGCCGAGCTGCTCAACGCGATCATCGCGCGCGGCGGCACGACCGCGCTGGAGGACCCGTTCACGCCCGAGCGCCTGGCCGAAAGCTATCTCGTCGGCCCGGAGGTCCACTGCTGCTTCGTCGCGGTGGACGCCGAAAGCGGTCGCCTCGAGGGATTCCAGACCCTGGGCGGCTATCCGGGCTTGCCGGAAGCTGTCGGCGACATCGGCACGTTCGCCAGGGTCGGCGCGACGCAGCGCGGGATCGGCTCGGCGCTCTTCGCAGCGACGCGCACCCGGGCCGCCGAACTGGGCTTCACCGCGATCAACGCGACGATCAGAGCCGACAACACGGGGGGCCTGGCGTTCTACAGCAAGCAAGGCTTCGTGGATCACGCGATCACTCCGTCCGTCCCGCTCAAGGACGGAACCCCCGTCGACCGGGTGCACAAGCGCTATGCGCTGAAGCCGGCGGCTATGCCCGATCGGGCGTCGGCATAAGTGCGAACCTGGCCACGACCATCGCGCCGAGCACGGCGACGAGGAAGACGAGGCTGTGGGGTTCGCTGTCCGGCACATAGTATTCGCCGTCGCCGCCCAGGCGCCAGATGGTCGCGTAGAACAGAGCCGCCAGGCCGATGATCAGGCAGGCGCCGATCACGAGCACGCCGGTCCCGATGCGGCGCGCGCCCGGTCGCGTGCTCCAGTCCCCCGCCTGACCCTTCGGCGAAGACCAGGCGCCAGCGAAGTTATAGGCGAACAGTCCGCAGAAGGCGCCGAACACGAACCAGATCACGTAGGCGAGCGCAGGGCTCGCGGCCCTCAGCGGCAGGACGTCGAACACCGTGCAAACGAGCAGGCCGGCGATGTCGGCGGCCACGAGGCAGCCGAGCGCCACCAGCACGGTCTTCAGGATCAGACCCGGCATGCCCCCGCCTCAGCGCGCGGCTAGTGCGCCTGGATCGCGGCCACGCACTTGTCGATGTTGAGCGCGCCGTAGTCGAACGTGTGCTTGCTGCCGTCCGTCAGTGTCAGGATGGCCTTCTTGCTGAACAGCGACTTCTGCACCTCGACATTGGCGATGTCGCCCTTGTCGATCTGCAGATTGCCCGTGGCCCCCCGGTTGCCGAGCACGCCGATGAGGCTCGCGTCGAGCTTGGCGTCGTAGAGCAGGCGCTGATTGGTGACGACGAGATTGCCGTTGTACTTGCCGCCGTTCGGCGGGACGTAGAACAGCGTCCAGTGGCCGAGGTTCTGCTCGCCCGCGTTCAACTCCAGCTTCATGTCCGTTCCTCCGTGATGAACAGCGAAAGCCGCTCAGGCGGCGCGCCTTACACCTTGCCGTAGAGCGTGACCACGCAGGCGCCGCCGAGGCCGAGGTTGTGCTGCAGCGCGTGGGTCACGCCGGGGACCTGGCGCTTGTCCGCCTCGCCGCGCAGTTGCCAGACCAGCTCGGCGCACTGCGCCAGGCCCGTCGCGCCGAGCGGATGGCCCTTGGAGAGAAGCCCGCCCGAGGGGTTGGTCACGTAGCGGCCGCCGTAGGTGTTGTCGCCGTCCCAGATGAACTTCTCGGCCGTGCCCTCCGGCGTCAGGCCGAGCGCCTCGTAGGTCAGGAGCTCGTTGGCGGTGAAGCAGTCGTGCAGCTCCACCACCTGCACGTCGTCCGGGCCGACGCCGGCCTGCTCGTAGACCTGGCGCGCCGCCTCCTTGGCCATGTCGTAGCCGATCAGCTTGATCATCGAATGATCTTCGAAGGTGCTGGGGCCGTCCGTGGTCATCGCCTGGCCCTTGATCACCACCTCGGCCTTGACGCCATGCTTCGCGGCGAACTCCGGCGTGCAGACGATGGCCGCGGCGGCGCCGCAGGTGGGCGGGCAGCACTGATAGCGGGTCAGGGGCCCGTAAATCTGCGGCGAGCCCAGCACCTCCTCGACGCTGAGCTGGTCTTTGAAGATGGCGTAGGGATTGTGCTGCGCGTGGGTGCGGGCCTTCGACGCGATCTTGGCGAAGGTCTCGCGCCGCGTGTCGTACTTCTTGGCGTATTCGGCCCCTGCGCCGCCGAAGAACTGAGCCGCCCCCGGCGCCTTCGGGTCGAATTCCTGCAGGCTCACCATCTCGGTGAAGAACCGCGCCATCGGGCTGGGCCGATCGCTGAAAGTGGCGCCGAGCGCGCCCGGACGCATCTCCTCGAAGCCCAGCGCCAGCGCGCACTCGACCACGCCGCTCTGGACGGCCTGGCGGGCCAGGAACAGCGCCGAGGAGCCGGTCGAGCAGTTGTTGTTGACGTTGATGATCGGCACGCCCGACAGACCGAGGCCATAGACCGCGGCCTGGCCGGCGGTGGAGTCGCCGTAGACATAGCCGACATACACCTGCTGGACGGCGGAGTAGGGCAGGCCCGCGTCCTTGAACGCCGCGGCGGCGGCCTTCTCACCCATCACGTTGTAGGTCTCGCTGGCGCCCGGCTTGGTGAACGGGATCATCCCGACGCCCGCCACTCTGACTTCGTTCATGATCTATCCTCGCTCTCGCACCGCGCGCGGGCCGTCGCTCAGCATGCGCCATCGGCGGAAATTGCGAAACGGTGTTCTTGCGGCGCCCACGCGGCGCCGAGGGGCCGGATCTTGGCTTCACCGTCCCCCCGGCCAAGCCGCGCCAGCCGCGCCGAGCGGCGGCCGGACGGGCCGCTTCCGAGACGCGTTCCAGCTCGGGCGCGGGCGGATCAAACCCCGGGTCTGCGCGCTTCGCGCTCCGCCCGAAGGTGACGCTGCCTCCGAAGTGCTGGCGCGCCAGCTACTCGGCCGCCACCGCGAAGGTGCCGGCGCCGACGTGGCGGTTGCGCAGCAGCCGGCCGGGGGTCGCGCCGGTGCACTGGCCGTCCTCGAAGGTGATCTCGCCGTTGACGATGGTCCAGCGATAGCCCTCGGCCCGCTGCACCACGCCGCCATTCGCCGGCCGGCAGGTCGTGCAGCACCTCGAACTCCCATTCCGGCGTCCGCTTCAGCTGGGCGAGGTCGTAGACCACGATGTCGGCCGGCGCGCCTTCGCGCAGGAAGCCGCGATCGGCGAAGCCGGCCGCCTGCGCCGGCAGGTAGCTCAGGTGGTAGTGCGCCTCCTCGAGCGAGATCTTCTTCTCGTCGCGCACCAGCCAGGTCAGGTAGTCGGTGGTGTAGGAGCCGCCGGCGAAGAACTTGGTGTGGGCGCCGCCGTCGGACACCCCGGCGATCACGTAGGGATCGCTCATCAGCGGGCCGACCAGCTCCGGATCGCCGCTGGTGGCGAGGCCGGAGCGGAACATCACCTTCAGCTTGCCGGCGACGGCGATGTCGAGCATCGCGTCGGTCGGGTGCTTGCCCTCCTCGGCGGCGATGTCGCGAGATCTTGCGGCCGACGTACTTCGCCAGCTCGGGCGCGTCGTCCGGCACGCCGACCACGGTCAGCGCCTCGGGCATCACGTCCTCGCCGATCGCGCGCAGCATGCGGTGCTGCTTCTTCATCTTCTCGCGCACCGCCGGGTCGGCGAGCTTGATCAGCTTCTCGTCGATCGTGCCTTGGGTGGCGTCGTTCCAGGCCGGGCTGGAGTCGTAGAGGTTCCAGTGCTCCATCGAGAAGTTGAACCAGGCGCGCACGTTGAAGCCCTGGACGTAGATCCGCAGGCCCTGCTCGTTGCACTTGTGCGCCCACTCCAGACTCTTCTCGTGCAGCCAGGGCTTGCCGTCGACGGCGCCGACGACGTTGTGCAGCACCGGGCGCTCGGCGGCGGCGGCGAGGCGCTCGACGAACGCGCGGTCGCGGTTCTTCTTCTCGCCTTCCTCCGTGTACATCGGATCGCCGCCCTGGGCCTGGGTGATCTGGATGAAGCCCTCGTCGCGATCGCGTAGCACCTCGGCCAGCGCCAGCACGTCCTCGTCGGCCATGGTGTCGGTCGGCATCGGCGTGCCGTCGACGTCGGCCTGCAGCGAGTGCACGCCCAGCCGCTGCAGCGAGAAGCCGCAGGCGCCGGCGTCCATCGCCTCGTTCAAGCAGGCGCTGCATCTCGGCCCGCTCGGCGGGCGTGGCGGGGCGCGACTTGGCGGCCTCCAGGCCCATCACGTAGACCATCAGCGGCGAGACCGGCACGTAGCTGACCACGTTGACGCCCTTGGGCAGCGCGTCGAGGTTGTCCAGCCACTCCGGCAGGCTCTCCCACTTCCAGGGCATGCCCGCCTTCATCGACTCGTAGGGGATCTGCTCGGTGCGGGTCATCATCATCAGCGCGCGGTCGCGGTCGGCCGGCTTCACCGGCGCGAAGCCGAAGCCGCAGTTGCCCAGCACCACCGACGTCACCCCGTGCCAGCCGGAGATGGTGCAGTAGGGGTCCCAGTGGATCTGGGCGTCGTAGTGGGTGTGCAGGTCGACGAACCCCGGCGCGACGATGCAGCCTGTCGCGTCCAGCACCCGCTCGGCCGTCGCCGTGGCCGCAATGCGCCCCAGCTTGATCACCCGGCCGCCACGGATGCCGACGTCGGCCCGGTATCTCGGCAGCCGCGTCCCATCCACGACCGTGCCGCCGCGCACGATGATGTCGTACTCCATCGCCGTTTCCTCCCGTTCGCCATCGGGTTCTGTTGTGTTGGCGAAAGTTCGCGCCGCATTTGAACCGTCGTCAACAGCCGATCGCGACGCACGGCGAGAAGCTCACTCCAACGCGCGCTAGGGCCGGACGACGGCCCTCTCAGTAGTGTCATCCCGGCCGTAGGCGCGAAGCGCCGAAGCGCCGGGATCTACTTTGCGGCGGCGGAGGAAGTAGATCCCGGATGAGTCCGCTGCGCGGCTCTCCGGGATGACACATCCGTTTAGTCGTCGAAGAAATGGGCCACGTGTGAGTTCCGCCCTAGAGCCCGAACACCCGCCGCGCGTTCTCCCCGAGCACCGCGGCCTGCCGCGCCGGCGAAAGGCTGGCGATCGAGCGGCGGATCAGGTTGGGGGCGTCGAGGGTGGAGTCGACGTGGGGGTAGTCGCTGCCCCAGAGGATCTTGTCCTCGCCCACCAGGTCCAGCATGGCGCCGATGGTGCGTTCCTCCGGCTCGGCGACGAACCAGCAATTGCGGCGGATGTAGTCGCTGGGCTTCAGCCGCATCGGCGCCGGCAGCATGGCGCGCAGGATGTCGTGCTTCTCGTCGAGCCGGTCCATCAGGTAGGCGGCGTAGCCGCAGCCGGCCTCGACGCTGACGATCTTCAGCGCCGGGAAGCGCTCGAACAGCAGGTCGGTGACCAGGCTCGCCATCGCCGGGATCAGCTGGCCGGTCGCGCCCATGCCGAACGAGAACACGCTGCCCGGCCGGGTCATGTGCCACTGCCCGAACGCGCCGCCGCCGCCGCCAAAGCGGACGATCACGTGCAGGCAGCCGGGGATTCCGGCGTCCTCGCACACCCGCCAGATCGGATCGAAGTGCGCCTCGCCCGGCCGGCGGCCGTCCACCACCTCGGGCGGCACGAACAGGCCCTTGAAGCCGGCCTTGACGCAGGTCTTCAGCTCGCGCGACGGCGCCCTCGACGTCGCGCCAGTTCACCGCGGCGATCGGCGCCACGCGGCCCGGCGCGCCCTCGTGGAATTCCTTCTGCCAGCGGTTGTAGGCGCGGCAGTAGGCGGAGGCGAGTTCGACGTCCTCGGTCGGGAACGGCAGGATGCCGATGGTCGGGAACAGCACGCCGACGTCGACCTTCCAGGCGTCCAGCATCGCCGCGCGGGCCGCCGGATCGTAGCTGGCCGGCTCGCAGCCGTCGGCATAGGTCATCCCGGGCGTGAACAGGTTCTTGCGGTCGAGGTGCGCGCCGCCGAGCCCGGCCAGCACGCCGGAGAGCACGCTCTCCTCGCCGATGATCAGGTGCTCGACCCCCTCGCGCCGCTCGATGCGGATCGCCCGGTCGCGGAACTTCGGCTCCAGGTGGGTCTGCCACAGGTCGGCCGGCTCCATGACGTGGGAGTCGCAGTCCACCACCAGCGTCACGGCCATCTCCTTGCCAACGACCGTGCAATCGACGCCCCCGACGCCGCGGCGCGTCAACCCGGCGCATTTCAGCTGGGGACCAGGGGTTGTCTCGACGCCCGACACGCTTAAGCTGCGCCGATGGAGGGCCAGACTTGCGAAAGCCATTGATCTCCCGAGCCTTGGTTCTGGCCGCCGTCGCCCTATGTGGCGCCGGCCGCGTCGCCGCCGACCCGGCGCCCAATCCCGCCAACTGCCCCGGCGAGACGACCGATCCGGCCCTGATCGCGCTCTATCCGGCCGCGGCGCGGGCCGGCGGCGTCGAAGGCCGCGCCTACGTGTCGTGCATGCAGGACGTCCATGCCGCGCTCGGGCCGTGCCAGGTGCTGGCAGAAGACCCGGAGGCGCATGGCTTCGGCGACGCGGCGATGGCGATGCTGGCGCAGTCCCGCGGCAACCCGGCGGTGAACTACACGCCGGCGCAGGTCGCCCTGCCGATCACGTTCATCGTCAGCTTCAGTCTTCACCCCCTCGGCATCAGCCCGAACCTGGTGGGTCAGGCGCATGTGGTTCAGGAGCCGAAGCTGCGCGCGACGCCGAGCGACGCCGAGATCGGCCGGGCCTATCCGCTGCGCGCGGAGAGCGCCCACATCAACGGCCGGGCGCTGATCGATTGCGCGGTCGCGCTCGACAGGTCGCTGCACGACTGCAAGGTCGCCTACGAAGCGCCGAAAGGCGAAGGCTTCGGCGAGCACGCGCTGGGGTTGGCCAGCGACTATACCGTTGAACCAGCGCGGTGTGACGGCAAGCCGGTTACCGGGAGCCGGATCGCTGCGCCGATCGCATTCACGGCGCCGAGGTAGGCGGCACACGACCACGTCGCCCGCCTAGAGGACATGCCGTAGACCCCGCCGTTTAGGGGAATCCGCTCTCGGTGGCCTGCTGCGGCGATCGCGTCGCTCACCTCTTGCCGTGCGATGACCGTCGCCACGCGGCCTGCCAGCGTCGCGCTCCAGGCTTGCGGCGGGGCCGGCACGTCGAACTGGCAGAGGCTCACCAGCACGCTCTCCCGCGCGCCCGAATCCTTTAGCGCTCGAATGAGCCGGATCGCGACCGCGTTGAGATCGTTGGCGCATAACAGAGCGTGGGTCAGGGCGTCTGGATCGTCCGTGTCATGCTGGCTCAGGTAGCCGAGTTCGGCCTTCAGATCGTCGTCGCGGTCCAGCCTTGCGTCGGCGCAGGCGCGCGCCATGTGCATCACCGAGCGGCCCTTGTCGTTCAGGCCCGGCGCGTTGTCGAAGCCCTCCAACAGCCTGATCGCGTCGGCCGGCCGTCCGGCATCGACCAAATAGATTGCGTAGTCGAGCCCTTGGCCCGTCGCGCGGGGCTTGCCGTCCGGCGCGAGCGCGATCGCCGCCAGCTGGCTGTTCACGACGTCCGGCGCCCCTCCAGTCTCTGCCGTGACCATCGCCTGCATCTCCAGCAGCCAACGCATCTGCTGGTCGCCGTCCTTGAACGCAGGGGCGCCGGGCGTGGACAGTGCTGCTCGGGCGCGCGCGGCCTGGATCAGGACGCCTGCCTCGTCGAAGCGCTCCAGGCCCCGGAGGTCGGTAACGACCGCAAGCACGCCATCGAGCCGGTCGGGGTGGCCTAGCATCCAGCTGCGGTCCCGCGCCAACTGCCGCTCGGCGGCGGCCTTGAGGTCGAACTGGGCGGGCGCTGCGGCCACATGTTGGGCGAAGCGTGCATCGAGCTTGGCCGCGATCAGGTAGCGGACATTCGAGAGCCGCGCGACGAACCGGCCGGCCAGCGCCTGATCGCCGCCATCTGCGGCCAGCCGCGCGCCCATCAGCCACAGCTCGTCCGCGGACTGTGACGGCCAGTCCGGGGCATAGTCGGCCTTCTCGAGATCACTCAGGAACCGCCAGACGAGGTCTGTTCGACCTTCCGCAATCCGCTTGCGCAGGAACTGGGAGACCTGGGACGGCGGTACGATGTTCAGGGTCTTGGGCCGAGCGGTGACAAGGCTTTCCACCGCCTCAACCATCTCGTCGGAGCGATCGAGCATCGCGGCGCTTCGGATGCGCACCAGCCACAGGTAGTCGTTGGCCAGGGGAAAGGCCGTGGCGTGGCGGCTGTAGCCGAGCGCCAGGTCGTACTGGTGGGCGTCCGATGCGCAGATCGTCGCCAGGCCCCAGATCTGCAGCTGATCGAAGTCGGAGCGCTTGTCGATCGCCGGGTCGGCGACCAGCCGCCCGATCGCCGGAACGACGTCGCCGTGGCAGTCGAACGTTGGCGCGGCGGCCAGAACGATCGCGAGGTCGTGGTCCAGATCGGCCGCGCCGGCCGTCCCTGCGCCCCCGGCGCCGACCAGCAGCAGGACCACGACGAACGTCAGCCAGCGCATGCGATTACCCCCGATTGCAAGAACAGCATGCGCGACGGATCAGGGCAACCGCGGGCGCGACAACCGACCTGAGGCGTGGCTGCGGGACTCGGTCTAGCTTGTCCGGCTCGGCGGGCGGGTTGGGATCGTGGGCGGGGCTGGAACCATCGACTCTGGGGCTGAGATCGCGGGCGGCGTGGAGACGCCTGAGCTGACCGCTCAGGGCGCGCTCTGGCGATACCTGCGCCCGGAGGGCCGCCGGATGGCGGCGCTGGCGGTGTTCCTGGTGCTGGCCATCGCCATGCAACTGGTCTCGCCGCTGATCGTGCGCACGTTCATCGACACCGCCGCGGCGGGCGGCGCCCACGCCCCGTTGTCGCGGCTGTGGATGCTCGCGGGTTTCTTCATCGCCGCGGCGATCATGACCCAGCTGCTGCAGATCGGCGCCACCTACTACAGCGAACAGCTGGCCTGGGCGGCGACCAACCGGCTGCGGCGGGATCTCGCCACCCACACCCTCTATCTCGACATGGACTTCCACACCGCCACTTCGCCGGGCGACGTGATCGAGCGGGTGGACGGCGACGTCGCGGCGCTGGCGAACTTCTTCTCCCAGTTCGTGCTGCAGATCCTGGGCGGGGCGCTGCTGCTCATGGGCATCCTCGCCGTGCTGTTGGCCGAGGACGCGCGGATCGGCGGCGCGCTCGCAGCCGTGGCGGCCGCCGCCGGCCTGGCGATGCACGCGATGCGCAACCTGGCCCGCGCCGAGTGGGAGCGGGTGCGCGACGCGTTCTCCGCCTTTTCCGCCTTCCTGGAGGAGCGGCTGGCGGGCCTCGACGACATCCGCGCCAACGGCGGCGGACGCCACGTGATGCGGCGGTTCGCCGAGCTGACCGGCGAGCTCGCCGCCAGCAACATCGCCGCGATCCGCCGCGGGCAGTGGATCTACATCGTCGCGAGCGGCCTGTTCTCGCTCGGTTTCGCCCTGGCGCTGGCCGTCGGCGCGCGGCTCTATCTCGCGCACGCCGTGACGATCGGCACGGTGTTCATGTTCATGCAGTACGCCGGGATGATGGCGCAGCCGATCGTGCTGATCGGCACTCAGCTGCAGCAGTATCAGACCGCCTCCGCGAGCCTGACGCGCATCCGCGCGCTGCTCTCGATCGGACCGGAGCTGGTCGACGGGCCCGGGCTGGACTGGGAGGACGCGCGCCGGTCCGCGCCGCGGGTCGCGTTCGAGGACGTCAGCTTCGCCTATCGCACCGACGCGCCGGTGCTGCGCGACGTCTCGCTGGTGCTGGAGCCCGGAACCGTGCTCGGCCTGCTGGGCCGCACCGGCAGCGGCAAGACCACGCTGACCCGGCTGCTGTTCCGGCTCTACGACCCGGTGCTGGGGCGCATCGCCCTCGACGGCGAGGACGTTCGCGCGGCGACGCTGGCCGAACTGCGCGGCCGCATCGGCCTGGTGACCCAGGAGGTGCAGTTGTTCGACGCCTCGGTGCGCGACAACGCGACCCTGTTCGATCCGCAGGTCCCGGACGAACGGATCGTCGAGGTGCTGACCGACCTCGGGCTCGGCGACTGGCTGGGCCGCCAGCCCGACGGCCTGCGCACCGTGCTGGTCGCGGGCGGCGGGCTTTCCGCGGGCGAGGCGCAGCTGCTGGCGTTCGCCCGGGTGTTCCTGAAGGATCCCGGACTGGTGGTGCTCGACGAGGCCTCCTCGCGGCTCGACCCGGCGTCCGACCGGCTGATCGAGCGCGCGCTCGACAAGCTGCTGGACGGCGCCGCCGGCGGGCAGCGGCGCACCGCCATCATCATCGCCCACAAGCTCTCGACCGTCGGACCGGGCCGACCGCATCGCCATCCTCGACGGCGGCAAGGTGCTGGAGACCGGCCCCCGCGCCGCGCTGGCGGCGGACCAGGGCTCGGCGTTCGCCCGGCTGCTGAAGAGCGGCATCGAGGAGGCGCTCGCGTGACGCTGTTCGCCGCGCCCGACGTCGACACCGCCCCGCCGCCGCCGGCGCCGCCGCGCCAGCGGGCGTTCGCCCAGACCTTCCGGCTGGCGATGACGCGGCCGTGGCTCTGCTTCCTCGGCCTTGGGCTCTACGGGGTGTTCTATGCGCTGCCGCTGATCCCGGGCCTGATCCAGCGCGAGATCTTCGACACCCTGAGCCACCGCCGGCTCGCCGGCCTCAACGTCTGGAGCCTGGTCGCGCTGTGGTTCGCCGCGCAGATCGCGCCGCTGGTCGCCTACTATTTCGCGGTCTGGAGCTTCAGCACCTTCACCACCCTGTCGCGGATGTTGGTCCGGACCAACATGCTGGCCTGGATGATGTTCGCCCCCGGCGCGCGCCGTCCGCGCGGCACCGCCGGCGAGGCGCTCAGCCGCTTCCGCGACGACGTCAACGAGACCCTGAGCTTCATGGAGGGCTGGTCCGATACGTTCGGCCAGGCGCTGTTCGCAGCTCTGGCGCTGGGGATCATGTGGCGGATCGACAGCGCCGTCACCTTCGCGGTGATCGCGCCGCTGGTGCTGGTGGTGATCGTCACCCAGCGGATCACCGCCGGCATTCACAAGTACAGCCGGGTGGCGCGCGAGGCCGAGGCCCGCGTCACTTCTTTCGTGGGCGAGATGTTCACCGCCGTGCAGGCGATCCGCGTCGCCGCCGCCGAGCCGCGCGTGCTGGACCGCCTCGCCGACCTCAACGACACCCGCCGCCGCACCGCGGTGCGCTACCGCATCTACGTCACCCTGCTGGACACGTTCGGCGTCGGCACTTCCAACCTCGCGCTGGGGCTGGTGCTGCTGCTGGCTGCCGGCGCGATGCGCGATGGCCGCTTCACCGTCGGCGACTTCACGCTGTTCGCCGCCTATGTCAGCGCCGCGACGGCCGCGCCGCGCTGGCTGGGGCGCCTTTTGGCCCGCAAGCGGACCGGCGATGTGGCGCTGATGCGGATCTCCACCCTGCTCGACGACGCGCCGGACGAGATCGTCACCGCCCGCGCGCCGATCGCGCCGGCGGTCATCGCCGCCGCGCCAAGGCTGGAGGCGCTGGAGGTGCGGGGCCTGACTTCGCTCTACCCCAGCTCCGGGCAGGGGGTGCGCGACATCGATTTCACGCTGCGCCGCGGCGAGGTCACGATCGTCACCGGCCGGGTCGGCTCGGGCAAGTCCACGCTGCTGAAGGCGGTGATCGGGCTGCTGCCGGTCCAGGCCGGCGAGGTGCGCTGGAATGGCGAGGCGATCGCCGACCCGGCCAGTTTCATGACCCCGCCACGCTGCGCCTACACCCCGCAGACGCCGCGGCTGTTCACCGAAAAACTGCGCGACAACATCCTGATGGGCGTCGAGGCGGACGAGGCGCGCCTGGACCAGGCGGTGCGGCTGGCGGTGCTGGAGGAAGACGTCGAGCGCCTCGGGGCGGGCCTCGACACTCTGGTCGGCACCCGCGGGGTCACGCTCTCGGGCGGCCAGGTGCAGCGCGCCGCGGCGGCGCGAATGTTCGCCCGAACGCCGGAACTGCTGGTGTTCGACGACGCCTCCAGCGCCCTCGACGTGCGCACCGAGCACACCTTCTGGGAACGGCTGTTCGCCTCGGGCGAGCACACCTGCCTCGCCGTCTCGCACCGGCTGGAGGCCTATCGCCACGCCCACGAGATCCTGCTGCTGGACCAGGGTCGCATCGTCGCCCGCGGCAATCTGCGTGAGCTGCTGCGCGACAGCCCGCTCTTCCGCGAGGTCTGGCACGAGACGGTCCACGCCGGCGCCGGGCACGCCGCCGAACCGGCCGAGTGAGGTCCGGACGGCTGGCGGAGCTAACATGTTTGCTCTATAGGGCGGCCGTTGGTTGCGAGAGGTGGGACTGGTGCCAAAGCTCGAGAGTCTGCCGCAGGATGCGCCGATCGAGCGGGTGATGGAGACCATCCGCCGCGACGGCGCGGTGATCCTCACCGGCATGCTGTCGCCCGCCGAGGCCCGGGCGATGACCGACGAATTGACGCCGCTGCTGGAGACCACCAGGCCCGGCCGGGAGAGTTTCTCCGGTTTCAAGACCACCCGCACCGGCGCCCTGCCGGCGCGTTCGCCGAAGGTGCGCGGCGCGCTCCTCGACCCACGGGTGCGCGCCGTCTGCGACGCGGTGCTGCTGCCCAACGCCGAGGGCTACCAGGTCAACGTCACCCACATCATCCGCATCATGCCGGGCGAGGTGGCGCAGGTGATGCACCGCGACCGCTGGTCGTGGCAGTACCTGAAGGACATCGAGCCGCAGCTGAACACGATCTGGGCGCTGAGCGATTTCACCCGCGAGAACGGCGCCACCCAGGTCGTGCCCGGGTCGCAGCACTGGCCCGACAGTCGCCGCCCACAGAAGCATGAGATCGCCTACGCCGAGATGCCGCGCGGCTCGGTGCTGATCTACACCGGCTCGGTGTTCCACGCCGGCGGGGCCAACCAGACCGACCAGCCGCGGATCGGCATGAACCTCACCTATTGCCTCAACTGGCTGCGCCAGGAGGAGAACCAGTACCTTTCCTGCCCGCCCGAGATCGCCAGCACCTTCGAACCGGAGCTGCAGAAGCTGATGGGCTACGGCTCCGGCGGCTATGGCCTCGGCTTCTACACCCCGCCGAACCCGGACGAGGGCGGCGAGGTGTTCCCGATCGAGCACGCGGTGCGGGGGGACCGGGCGCGGTGATCGCGCGCGTCACTCGGCAAGAGTAGGGCCCTCTTTCCCCTCCCCCTTGCGGGGAGGGGTTAGGGGTGGGGGTGTCAGCTCCCTGCTCGTGATTGACGGTTGAGTGGCGTGTACTGGCGGACATCCAGTTCGCACCCCCACCCCCGACCCCTCCCCGCAAGGGGGAGGGGAGGAGCTGGAAGCTACGCTCCGCCCAGCACCACCGTCCGCCCGGCATCCACCGATCGGTAGTGCTCGAACAGACGCACGATCTGCCGCACATCGTCCAGTGAGCCGCGGGTGGGCGGGGTTCCGGCCAGGACGCAGTCGCAGAAGTGGCGGACCTCCTGGGCGTAGCCGAGGGTGAACAGGTTGTTGTTGTAGAGCTGGCCCAGCGAGAACTCCGGCTCCCAGTGCAGCGGCGCGACGTCGTCGTCGACCAGGAACGAGGCGGAACGACCGTAGCTCGGCGTGCGCGCCTTGCGGTACCAGGTCAGCCGCGCGCCGTTGTCGACGATCACGTTCGACCCCTCGCCAACCACCTCCAGCCGCTCCAGCGGACTGGCGCCCGACGCGCCGGCCGCCAGGTGCAGCACGCCCACCGCGCCGGACTCGAACCGCAAGGAAGCGACGCTGGCGCCGCGGCGCGGCTCCCACTCGTAGGTCAGCCGCTCGATCGGCCCCATCAGGTAGTTCAGGATCGCGGCCGGGTGGTAGATGTGGTCCAGCAGGCCCAGCATCTTCAGCGCATCGCCGCGCTCGGCGAGCGGCGGCATCGACTGCGGATAGCGGACGTAGATCGAGGTCGGCTGGCCGAACGCCTCCGACGTGATGATCGACTTCACCTTCTCGACGGTGGGGAAAAACACCTTCTTCAGCCCGGTCATCACGAAGCGTCCGGCGCGCTCGGCGGCCGCGGACAACTGCGCAACCTCGGCCAGGCTGGCGGCCGCCGGCTTCTCCATCCAGACGTGGGCGCCGGCGGCCAGCGCATCGATCGCGATCCTGGTCGACTGGATGGTCCCGTCCGGGTCGTACGAGGTGACGATGAAGACCGCCTCGGGTCGCTCGGCCTCGAACATGCGGCGATGATCGGCGTAGGCCCGCTCGGCGCCGAACTGGCGCGCGTAGGCCTTCGCTCGCCCCTCGTCGAGGTCGCAGACCGCCAGCAACTCGACCGGGGCGTAGCGGAAAGTCGGATAGACGTTGCGGAACGCGTGCCCGCCGGCGCCGACGAAACAGGCGCGGACGCGGGTCTGGTATTCGTGGTTGTAGCGCACCTCGGCTTGCGGCATCGCGGGGACCTCTTACGGCGCTGACATGTCAGAGCACGCCACCCGATCAGCCTGTCAACCCCAATGGTGTCATCCCGGACGCAGCCGCGCAGCGGCGGAGATCCGGGATCTGCTTAGCGCCGGCGGATGAAGCAGATCCCGGATAAGTTCGCTTCGCGGCTCTCCGGGATGACATGCTTAGGGGCGGTCAGGCCGCCACCACGCAGCCCTCGTAGCCCTTGGCGGCGACCTCGTTGCACTTGTCGCGGTAGACCGGGAAGCCGCCGATGTAGGGCATGAAGACCCGCGGTTTGCCGGGCACGTTGGCGCCCAGGTACCAGCTGTTGGCGAGCGGGAAGATGGTGCCCTCGGCCACCTCGTTGACGTGCGCGACCCACGCGTCCTGCGCCGCCGTGGTGGCCTCGATGCTCTGGCCCTGGCGCTCGCTCATCCAGCCGATGCAGTCGGCGATCCACTCGACGTGCTGCTCGATCGCAACGGCCATGTTGCAGAGCACCGACGGGCTGCCGGGTCCGGTGACCAGGAACAGGTTCGGGAAACCCGCCACCATCAGGCCGAGGTAGGTGCGTGGGCCCGCCGCCCAGGCGTCCTTCAGCCTGGCGCCGCCGCGCGCCGCGGATGTCGATCTTGTCCAGCGCGCCGGTCATGGCGTCGAAGCCGATCGCGTAGACGATGGCGTCGACCGCATACTCCTTCGCGCCGGTCTTCACGCCGGCCGGCGTGATGGTCTCGATCGGCTCCTCGGTCAGGTCGACCAGGCTGACGTTGTCGCGGTTGAAGGTGGCGTAGTAGCCGGTGTCGACGCAGAGCCGCTTCGATCCGACCGGGTAGGTCTTGGGCGCCAGCTTCTCGGCCACCGCCGGGTCCTTGACGATCTCGCGGATCTGCTCGCGGACGAACTCGGCGGCGGTGTCGTTGGCCTTCGGATCGCTGACCAGGTCGCTGAAGGCGCCGAGCAGCGCGAAGCCGCCATAGCGCCAGCGCTCCTCGAAGTTCGCCTGCCGCTGTTCCGGCGTCGCCTCGAACGCCGGCGTCTCCGACTGCGCGATGGCGCGCACGCCGAAGCCGGCGTTGCGGGCCTCCTGACGGTACTGCGCGCGGTTGGCGGCCCAGTCGGCGACCACGGCCGGATCGACCGGCCCGTTGTGCGCCGGCGCGCTGAAGTTCGGGGTGCGCTGGAACACGGTGACGTGTGTCGCCTGCGCGGCGATCTGCGGGATCGACTGGATCGCCGACGAGCCGGTGCCGATCACCGCCACCGTCTTGCCGGTGAAGTCGACGCCCTCCTTCGGCCAGCGGCCGGTGTGCCAGCTGGGGCCCTTGAACGTCTCGGCGCCCGGGATCTCGACGCCGTCCTTCGGCACCGACAGGCAGCCGGTGGCCATCACGCAGTAGCGGGCGCTGACGGTCTCGCCGCGGTCGGTGGTCACGGTCCAGCGGTGGGCCGCCTCGTCAAACACAGCCGCCGTGACGCGGGTGTCGAGCTGGATGTCGCGGCGCAGGTCGAAGCGGTCGGCGACGTGGTTGAGGTAGGCCAGCAGCTCGGGCTGGGCGGCGTAGCGCTCGGTCCACTTCCATTCGGCGTCGAGCTCGGGCGAGAACGAGTAGGAGTATTCCTGGCTTTCGATGTCGACCCGCGCGCCGGGATAGCGGTTCCAGAACCAGGTGCCGCCGACGCTGTCGCCGGCCTCGAACACCCGCGCCGAGACGCCCTGCTGGCGCAGCCGGTGCAGCATGTAGAGGCCCGAGAATCCGGCCCCGACGATCACCGCGTCATAGGTCTGAGCTTCGCCCATCGTGACCTCCCATTTCGTTGTTGCGAAGATGATAAGCGACTTCCCCTGGGGAACGGCCAGATGTCGCGCGGGTTGTGGGCGAGTCCGGTCCGTTGCCGTCGGCGTCCGCCAATGGCACTTTCGGCGGCGTCAGCCCAGCATCGTCAGCCCAGCATCGGTGGACACGCGCCATGACCACGATCCCGAACCGGCCGAACACCGCGCTGCTTGTCGTCGACGTGCAGAACAGCGTCGTCGAAAAGGCGCACGAGCGCGATGCGGTGGTGGCGAGGATCGCCACCCTGGTCGGGAAGGCGCGGCGGGAGCAGGTCCCGGTCATCTGGATCCAGCACTCCGACAAGGATCTGGCGAAGGGCAGCGATCGCTGGCGGATCGTCCCCGAGCTGGACCCGGTCGAAGGCGAGCCGCTGGTCGACAAGAGCTGGGGCGACGCCTTCGAGGACACCGCCCTGGAGGCGGTGGTTTCGCGGCTTGGCGTCGGTCGGCTGATGGTCGTCGGGGCGCAGACCGATCAGTGCATCCGCGCGACGCTGCACGGCGCGTTCGTCAGGGGATACGACACGATCCTCGTCAGCGACGCCCATACTACGGAGAACGCGACCGCCTGGGGCGCGCCGCCACCGGACCAGGTGATCGCGCACACGAACCTCTACTGGAAATACGAGAGCGCGCCGGGGCGTAAGGCCGGGACGGTGGCGACCGAGGACGTCGACTTCGGCGCTTGAGCTGAAGCCGTGAGGGGACGAAGGCGCAGCGCCCCGCCCGCGTTCAGCCCCGCCAGGTCGCTGGATCGAGGCCGAACGCCAGGCCCCGCCAGCCGCTGTCTCCCGCCTCGCGCCTGCGCCGGTTTTCGCCGGCGATCTGGCGATAGAGTCTCAGGGCCGCCAGGTCGTCGAGGTGGGACGTGTCCAGGCCGAGGTGCTCGGCGAAGAGTTCGCAGCGAAGCGCTCTGACAAACGCCTCATCCCAGATCGACGCATTCATCTCGGTCGAGCCGAACAGGGAATAGGCGTGCAGATTGCCTGACCCGATCGTCGCCCAGGCGTCGTCGACCAGCATCAGCTTGGCATGGACATAGACGTTCTGGCGCTCGCCGCTCGCGCCCAGGCCGGCGATCCCGGCCAAGGTGAAATTCTCATAGGCGCCGAGCGCGGAGCGTGCGTCCAGGAAGGCCCGCCGCTCAGGGCGCTCGGGCGCGGGCGTGGCCTCCGGCTCGGCAGGCATCAGCAGCACGATCTCGACCCCACGATCCAGCGCCGCCTTCAGGCCGGCGAGGATCTCGGGGACCTCTAGCGACTGGTTCTCGATGTAGATCGCGCGACGGGCGGCGCCGAGCGCGAGCCGATATTGCTCGAAGATCGACCTCTCGCCGGCGTCGGGGTAGCGATCGGCATGCAACGTGCGCTGGACCTGCACCCTGCTGTCGCCGCGACGCGCCGACGGGCGCGAGGGGAACGCCAGGTCGTCGTCGCCGTCGCGGCCCCAGGTTCCGCCCTCCAGGTCGCGCTCGCTGGCCCCGTTCCAGCGCTGGACGAAGTTGTGGTGGACGTCGCTGGCCGATGGGCCAGCCAATTCGACGTAGGCGTCGTGATTGTGCTGCGCCCCGGCGTGACCGGGGGCGACGACGGAGCGCGGATTGAGGTTTATCCCGCCGACGAAGGCGACTTCGGTGGCCTCGCCGGCGTCGATGATCCAGCTCTTCTGGTGCTGGCAGTAGGCGCGGTGCGCGCGGTCCCAGCGGATGCGGAAGCGGGATCCGCGCTCGGCCAGCGCCCGGCGATGGTCCGGCGAGCCCCAGAACGTGCGAGGCTCGAACTGGCGGGTTTCCGGATTTGGCCGCCAGAACACCACCCGGACATCCAGCCCCCTCGCGACGGCCAGGTCGAGGACGTCGAACAGATCGCCCATGCCGTCCGGCATCCTGAAGTCCGGCGTGATGAAGGCCACGGTCGCCCAGACGCTGCGCTGCGCGGCGGCGATGGCGGCGCAGATACGGCGGAACGCCGGCTCGCCGTCAACCAGGGCCCGCACGGCATTGCCGTCCCGCACCGGGTACGAGCATCGCTCGACGAACGGAACGTGCGACTGCGCGGGCGTCACGTGAGATCGGTGAATGGGTTACAGGCGATGTCCCAGACATGGCCGTCCGGGTCGGCGAAGGCGGCCTCGTAACCGCCCCAAGGCGCGGGCTGCGGCGGCTTGAGGGCGGTTGCGCCAGCGGCCAGGCCCAGCTCGAATACCTGATGGACCGCCTGCTCAGACGGCACATTGTGGGAGAGCGCCACCGTGGAGAGCGCCATCGCCCCAACGAAAGAGTCCTTGAGCGCTGACTTCGCGGGCGTGGAGCGACAGCCAGCTGCCTTCCAGCCTGAACATGACGTAGTCGTCGCCGTCGGCGTAGTTGTGCGTGGGGAAGCCCAGTCCGTCGCGATAGAAGGCAAGCGCGCGGTTCAGGTCGCTCACGGTCAGGCTGACGATCGATATCTTTGGCTTCACCGGGACAGGAGTATCACCACGGCGCCATCTCCGGACGCCGAACCGAGCCGCCAAGTTATCATGCTGACAGCTTTGGGCGGCGGGCGTCGGCCCGCGTCGATTGTCAGCGATGGGTGGATAACACCCGCGTCAGGTGCTCAGTCAGCTTTTCCAGGTCGGCGTCGGCCATCGGGCGGCGCGCGTAGACGGCGTAGGTCAGGATGGTCGAGCTCAGCATCGTGAGCACCAGTTCGACATCGACGTCCCTGGCGACCTGGCCGCTTCGCTGCGCCGCCAGCAGCGGCTGGGCGAGGCGGCCGAAGATGCGGCGCCAATGCCGGCGCACCAGATCGGTGAACACGTCGCTGGCCGAGACGGCGACCAGGCGGTTCAGCGCGTCCTCGGTCGGATCGTCGAGGAAGTCGCGCAGGCAAAAGGCGATGCGGAGAAGCACGGTCCGCCAGTCGCCCGTGAGGTCGACGGCGAAGCGGGAGGTGTGTTCGGCCATCGCCTCGGCCAGCAGCGCGTCGCGGTCCGGCCAGCGGCGGCGGATGGTGGTGCGGTGCACGCCAGAAAGATCGGCGACGTCCTGCACCTGGAACAGCAGGTTGCCGGCGGCGGCCATCTTCAGCACGGCGTCCGCCACGGCCTTGCGGTTGGCCTCGGTGCGGCCCCCGGGGCGCGAGACGGGACGCGCGATGACGCCCGCCTCACTCATCGGCGCCGCCTTCCTCGCTTGCGCTCGATTGACAGCCGCGAGCCTCGGTCTCTAATGCGCATATCCGTGCATTAGGAGCCAGCCGCCATGGCCACGCCCACTGTCCCAAGACTGGCTGCCTCCGATCCGGTCGACGACATCGTCGCCGCCCTTCTGGGTCAAGGCGCGGCGATCGTCGAGGATTTCCTGTCCGCCCCGGTGCTGGCGCGGTTCAACGCCGAGCTCGAGCCGCATCTCGAGGCCGCCGGCAAGAAGGAGCAGGGCTTCATCAACGAGGGCTTCAAGGCGTTTTACGGCCCCAACATGCGCCACGTGCTGGCCGTGGCCGAGAAGTCCGACACCTTCATCGACGAGGTGCTGTGCCACCCGATCTACATCGGCATCGGCGACCGGGTGTTGAAGCCGAGCTGCCAGAACATGCAGCTCAACGTCGCGCACGTGCTGGAGCGCTGCCCGGGCGCGCAGGCGCAATACCTGCACCGCGACCACGTGGTCTGGCCCGACATCGGCCCGTCGCATCCGCACCGGCAGTTCTCGTCGGTGATCGCGCTCGGCGACTTCACGGCCGAGATGGGGGCGACGCTGGTGGCGCCTGGCAGCCACCTGTGGGAGCCCGGCCGGCGCGCGCGGCCGGACGAGCTGGTCGCCGCCGAGATGGCGCCCGGCGCGGCGGTGATCTATCTCGGCGGCACCATCCACGCTGGCGGCGCCAACGTCACGACGGACCGGCGCCGGCGCGGCATGCACGTGAGCTATTGCCTGGGCTGGCTGCGCACCGAGGAGAACAACTACCTCTCGATGTCGATGGAGCGGGTGCGCCGGCTCTCGCCGCTGGCGCAGACCCTGCTCGGCTACGCCGCCCACGACGGCCTCGCCATGGGCCTCGGCTACCTCGGCGCGGTCGACCTGCGCGACCCGGTCGAGCTGCTGGCCGAAGGCAAGCTCTGAGCCGAGGGCTGCGTCCCGGCGCTGGACGTGATTGAGTACGTCCGGATGGGACCGTTCGACTACATCATCGTCGGCGCTGGCTCGGCGGGCTGCGTGCTGGCGAACCGGCTGTCGGCCGATCCGGCGAACCGGGTGCTGGTGATCGAGGCCGGCCCCGAGCCGACCGATCCCTGGATCAAGATCCCCGCCGGCATGGCGCGGCTGTTCGCGCCCGGCCCGCGCAACTTCGGCTACCTCACCGAGCCGGAGCCGCACCTGGCCGGCCGGCGGATGTATTGGCCGCGCGGCCGCGGGCTGGGCGGTTCGAGCGCGATCAACGGCATGCTCTACGTGCGCGGTCATCCGCTGGATTTCGAGCACTGGCGCCAGCTCGGCAATCCCGGCTGGGGCTGGGACGACGTGCTGCCGCTGTTTCGGAAAAGCGAGCGCAACCAGCGCGGCGCGAGCGCAACGCGGGGCGGGCAGGGCGAGCTGGCGGTCAGCGACCCGATCATGCGCCACAGCTTCTCGAAGCTGTTCATCGCGGCCGCGGCGGAGGAAGGGTTCGCCGTCAACGACGACTTCAACGATGGCAACCAGGACGGCGTCGGCTTCCTGCAGTTCACGATCCGGAACGGCCAGCGCTGCTCGGCCTACGAGGCGTTCGTCAAGCCGGTGCGCGGCCGGCGCAACCTCACCATTCTGACCGACGCCCAGGCCGAGGCGTTGATCGATCGAGGAGGGCCGGGCGAGCGGCGTTCGCCTGCGCCACGGCAGCCAGCGCCACACCGCCGAGTGTCGCGGCGAAGTGATCCTGGCCGGCGGGGTGATCAACTCGCCGCAGCTGCTGATGCTGTCCGGCATCGGCCCGGCCGAGCAGCTGCTATCGCTGGGGATCGAGGTGGTGCGCGACCTGCCGGGTGTCGGCGAGAACCTGCACGACCACATGTACGCCAACCTGGTCTACCGGGCGACGCGGCGGCACTCGGTGAACCACCGCATCACCGGCGCGATGGCCTACCTCGAGGGCGCCCGCTATCTCGCCACGCGCACCGGCGTGCTGACCAACGGCACTTCGCAGACCAGCCTGTTCGCGCGCGTCACGCCGGGGGTCGAGCAGCCGGACATCCAGATCAACACCCGCCCGCTCAGCTTCGCGCCGATCCCGGGCGGCGGCATCGAGGTGCGGCCCGAGCCGACGGTCACCGTCTCGATCTGCCAGCTGCGGCCGGAGTCGCGCGGCCGGATCACGCTGAAGACCGCCGACATCGCCGACGCGCCGCGGATCGAGGCGAACTACTTCGAAAGCCCGGTCGACCAGCGGGTGATGATGGAAGGCGTGCGGCTGGCGCGGCGGATCATGGCGCGGCCGCTGGTCCGGGACGAAGGTTTCGCGGACGTCTACGCCGTGCCGGACGACGACGCCGGCCTGCTGGCCTACCTGCGCGGCGTCACCGGCCCGGTCTATCACCCGGTCGGGACCTGCCGGATGGGACCGGACCCGATGGCGGTGGTGGGGGCGGACCTGAGGGTGCACGGTGTGGCGGGCCTACGGGTCGCCGACGCCTCGATCATGCCCGCGATCACCTCCGGCAACACCAACGCCCCGGCGATCATGATCGGCGAAAAGGCTTCGGAGCTGGTGCTCGCCGCGCGGTGAGGGTGAGTGGAAAATGGGGGAGCTTGCGGGCTTGCCCGACGGCGGCGCATAGGCGGTTCGTTCACGCCAGGGAGAGCGCCATGCCCGAAGTCATCGTTCACGCCGTCGAAGGGCGCACGCCCGAGCAGAAGAAGGCGCTCTGCGCCGACATCACCGCCGCCGTGGTCAAACACTTCAACGCCCCGATCGAGGCGGTCACCGTCACTGTCGTCGACGCGCCGCGGGACTCGAAGATGAAGGGCGGCGTGATGTTCTCGGAGCGCTAGCGGCGTTCCTCGAATTCGACCGATATTCCCTAAGTCGGCGGTCATGGCCGGGCGTCAGTCCCGGCCACCCAAGAACACGGAACCTGCAATGGCCGCGCCCGGCGCGGCCACCTCAACCGCCCGTGTGCATGGGTCGCCGGGACAAAGCCCGGCGATGACCGGCGCTGGAGGATCGGGATCGTCAGGCGCCGCTGCGCCCGATTGCTACCCCACCACCACCGCCGCCTCGGACCGTTCGATGAAGTCGCGGATGCGGGGGTAGATCTCGTCGGTGAAGCGGCGGCCGTTGAAGACGCCGTAGTGGCCGACCTTGGGCTGCACGTAGAGCTCGTGCAGCGCGTCCGGCAGGTTCGGCAGCAGGCCGTGCACCGCCTGCGTCTGGCCGACGCCGGAGATGTCGTCGTTCTCGCCCTCGACGCTCATCGCGGCGACGTCGGTGATCGCGGCGAGATTCACCGGCCGACCGTGGTGCGTGAGTTCGCCTTTCGGCAGCAGGTAGCGCTGGAACACCACGTCGATGGTCTGCAGGTAGAACTCCTCGGTCAGGTCCAGCACCGAGAGGTACTCGTCGTAGAACTCGCGGTGCTTCTCGGCCGAGTCGCCGTCGCCGCCGACCAGGTGATCGAAGTAGCGGTGGTGCGCTTCCTGGTGCTTCTCGGCGTTCATCGAGATGAAGCTGTAGAGCTGCACGAAGCCCGGATAGACGCGGCGGAGCATGCCGGCGTAGGGGGCGGGCACGGTGTAGATCATCGCCTGCTGGAACCAGGAGAACGGCTTCTCCTCGGCCAGACGGTTGGTCACGGTCGGCGCCAGGCGCGCGTCGATCGGCGAGCCGAGGAAGCTGACGCTGGCGGGTCGGTGCGGGTCGCCATCCTCGGCCAGCAGCGCGGCGGCGGCCAGCACCGGCGGCCCCGGCTGGCAGACCGCCACGACGTGGGCGCGCTCGCCGATGTGGCGCAGGATCTGGGTGATCTGGTCGATGTAGTCGTCGAAGCCGAAGCGGCCCTCGATGATCGGCACGTCGCGGGCGTTGGACCAGTCGGTGACGTAGACGTCGAAGTCCTGCAGGAAGGTCTGCACCGTGCCGCGCAGCAGGGTGGCGAAGTGGCCGGAGAGCGGGGCGACGATCAGCAGCGGCGGCGCCGCCAGCGGCGCGCGGGCGCGGCGCAGGTCCAAGCGGCTCGCGCGAGAACCGCAGCAGCTTCACCCAGGGGCTCTTCCAGACCACCTCCTGGCGCACGGCCACCGGCCGCTGCTTGATCGTCACGCTGTCGATGCCCCAGGCCGGGCGGCCATAGCGGCGGGTGAGGTTCGAAAGCATCTCCGACGAGGCGTAGAGCGTGCGCCCCCATTTCGAATTGCTCGCGGGGTTCAGCGGCGAGCCCCAGAAGTCCCTGGCCGCGTGCGCGGCGATCCGGACCGGGGTCGCGGAGTTGTAGGCGGCTTCGTGGAGGGCGTAGAGCATCGGGACTCGCAATTGTGCAGTGCAATATATCGGGATGAACGCCGGCGGAGTCCAGCGATGTTCTGACGCAGCAGCAGAGGCGGGCGTTGCGGTGCAAACGGGGCGCCAGCTGACCTCGCGGCGACGTCCTTGCGCCGCCTCCGTCTCGTCGCGCAGATCGCGCGCCGGTCCACCTCCCCGTTCCGCTGCGCTACGGGTGGAGGAGCGACGCGTGACGGAGGGTTGCCCTCAAGCCCCGCGCATCGCCTCGGAGATATGCCGCGCGTCCTCCTCGGGCGTCAGGCCGTCGGCGATCACGCTGTTGAAGCGGCCGCTCGGGTCCATCAGGTAGAGGGCGGTGGAGTGGTCCATCGAGTAGTTCGGGCCCGACCCTGCCTTCTGGTAGTAGACCGCGTAGGCCTTGGCGACCTGGGCGATCTGCGCCGGCGTGCCGGTCAGGCCGATGATGTTCTTCGGAAAGACCCGGCTGCCGATATAGCTCTTCATCGCCGCCGGCGTGTCGCGCTCCGGGTCGATGGTGATGAACACCACCTGGGCGTCCTTCGCCTTCGGCCCCAGCTGGTCCATCGCCTTGCCGAGCGTGGTCAGGGTGGTCGGGCAGTAGTCCGGGCAGAAGGTGTAGCCGAAGAACACCACGCTCCACTTGCCGTTGAGCACCGACTGGTCGACTGGCCGGCCGTCCTGGTTGACCAGGTTGAAGGGGCCGCCGATCTGTGCGCCCTGGCCCTGCGCGCCCTGGCCTTGCGCGCTCTGGGGCGACTGCGGCGCGCAGGCGGTGAGCGAGATGGCCGGAAGAAGGCACGCAAGCAGGAGGGCGCTCGACCAAAGCGCGAGCTTCACCATACGACTCCTTTGACGCGACGCGCGCCGGGGCCCAATCTCCATAGTCCTGATGGCCGTGGCATCCGCAACATCCGAGAAGCTTGCCCCCGCGACGCCCGGCTCCAGCAAGCCGGGCCCGGATACGCCGGGCTTGGCGACCGCGCAAGCCGCGGCGGTCGTCGCTGCGCCGCGGACCGGACGGCTGCGCGCCCGCACGCTGATCACCCTGCGCTGGCTGGCCCTGGCCGGCCAGGCGATCGCGCTGGTGGTGGTGGCCCAGGTGCTGAAGTTCCCGGCGCCCTACCTGCCCTGCGCGATCATCGTCGGCATCGGCGGCTGGCTGAACCTGCTCCTCACCGTCGCGCCGATCAGCCGGCGCACCGCGACCGACTGGGAGGCGGCGGCTGCAGCTCGGGTTCGACATCCTGCAGCTGTCCGCGCTGCTCTACCTGACCGGCGGCATCGCCAATCCGTTCGTGCTCCTGATCATCGCGCCGGTGACGCTGGCCGGCGCCAGCCTGCCGGTTCGCTACGCCGCGGCGGTGGCGGCGCTGGCGATCGTGACGGTGCTGGGCCTTGCGGTGAACGCGCTGCCGATCCCCTGGCATCCGGGCCAGACCCTGGAGCTGCCGGCGATCTACCGGCTGGGCCTGGCGGTGGCGCTGATCACCGGCATCGCCTTCTCGGCCGGCTACGCCCACCAGGCCGCGGCGGAGGCGGCGCGGATGGAGCTGGCGCTGAACGTCACCGAGACGGTGCTGGCCCGCGAGCAGCGGCTGTCGGCCCTGGGCGCGCTGGCCGCCGCGGCCGCGCACGAGCTGGGCACGCCGCTGGCCACCATCGCCGTCGTCGCCAAGGAGATGGCCCGCGAGGTTCCGGAAGGACCGCTGCACGAGGACGCCGAGCTGTTGGTGACCCAGGCGCAGCGCTGCCGCGACATCCTGCGCCGGCTGGCCGAGACGCCGGCGACCACCGACGAGGTGCACGAGCGGATGAGCCTGCTGCAGTTCCTGCGCGAGGTGATCGAGCCCTACGCCAGGGAGGAGGCGGTGCGGGTGGAGGCGGTGGTCACCGGCGCGCCGGGCGTCGAGGCGCCCGACGTCTGGCGCTGGCCCGAGGTGCTGCACGCCATGACCTCGATCGTCGAGAACGCCTTCGACTTCGCGCGCAAGGAGATCCTGGTCACCGCCCGCTTCGACGCCGAGTGCGGTGGCGGTGGAGGTGCGCGACGACGGCCCGGGCTTCTCGCCGCAGGTGCTGGCCAAGCTGGGCGAGCCCTATGTCACCAGCCGGCCGGGGGCGGAGGGCTCGCGCACCGGCCACATCGGCATGGGGCTGGGCTTCTTCATCGCCAAGACCCTGCTGGAGCGCACCGGCGCGGTGGTGGAATTCCGCAACGGCCGCCGTGGCGGCGCGATCGTCGCCGCGCGCTGGCCAAGCGGTCGCAGATCGAGGCGCCGCCGATCGGCTGATGTGCAGTGGCGCTCTTGAATTGCGCGCGAAAGGTGCGACATGTCCGCCTCAGGCAACGCCACGGTTGATCGGCCTAACGACAACAGACGGGAGCGCGACACGCCTGATGAGCAGCCTAGAGTCAGCGATCGCCGACATTGCCGGACAAGTCCCTGCTGCTGCTGGACGACGACGCGCCCTTGCGCAATCGCCTCGGCCGCGCCCTGGAGAGCCGGGGCTTTCAGACCGACCCTGGTCGAGTCCGTCTCCGAGGCGCTGACGGCGGTCCGCAGCCGCCCGCCGGCCTTCGCCGTGCTCGACATGCGGCTGGAGGACGGCACCGGGCTGAAGGTGGTCGAGGCGCTCCGGGAGGCCCGGCCCGACGCCCGCATCGTCATGCTGACCGGCTACGGCAACATCGCCACCGCCGTGGCGGCGGTGAAGGCCGGGGCGGTCGACTACCTATCCAAGCCCGCCGACGCCGACGATGTCGCCAAGGCGCTGCTGGCGCAGGCTGGATCGCCGCCGGCGCCGCCGGAAAACCCGATGAGCGCCGACCGGGTGCGCTGGGAGCACATCCAGCGCGTCTACGAGCTCTGCGGCCACAACGTCTCGGAGACCGCGCGGCGGCTCAACATGCACCGGCGCACGCTGCAGCGGATCCTGGCCAAGCGCGCGCCGCGGTAGGCGGCCTGGCGACCTGGGAGGACATCCGCGCCGTCGCGCTCGCGCTGCCGGGCGTGAGCGAGACCTACTTCCATGGCGATCCATGGCTGACGGTCGGCAGCAAGGGCTTCGTCCAGACCTGGCGCGGCCGGGTGCTGATGAAGCTCGAGAAGCATCACCAGGAGCAGCTGTTCGACATCCGGCCAGAGGTGTTCTCGCCGATGGTGGCCGGCGCGCCTGCGCTGGAGCTGGGTCGAGATCGACGCGCTGGAGCCGGACGAGGCCGCCGCCCTGGTCCGGGAAGCCTGGACCCAAGTGGTTCCGAAGAAGGTCAGCCGGGCGTTGGGATAGTCGCCCGCAACGCCGCCAGCCGGCCGAACGCGATCGTCAGCGCCTTGCGGCGGGCGGCGACCAGCGGGGTCACCGGCGCGTCGCGCAGCACCGCCCCGCCGAAGCCGTCGGCGACGATCAGGCCCGGCGCCTGCGGCAGGATTTCGCGTGGGAACTCCGGGGCGACGGCGAAGTAAAATGCGTCGCAGAACGGCGCGTACTCATGCCATTTGCGGTCGGTGCGATAGTCCTCGAGTGACGACTTCACCTCGGCAATGGCGATCTCGCCGCGCGGCCCCAGCGCCATGATGTCGGCGCGCCGGCCGTTCGGCAGGCGTCACCTCCAGCAGCGGCGCATAGCCCAGCGCGGCCATCAGCCGCCCGGCGCCGCGGGTCACCGCGTCGGTGGTCTCGGGCCGCGAAAGGGTTAGGACCAGCGTCTCCACGCCGCATCCTGTTCCACCTTCGTTCCCCTGGTCAACGGGAAAGGTGGCGCGGCGATACGGTCAGTGGCGGGCGTCGGCGACCTGCTGCTGCGGGAACGCGAGGCGGGTGAGGTTGAGGCCGAGCTGCTGCATCCGGCCGATCGCCGCGGCCCTGACCGCCGCCGTGATCGCCGGCTGGCGCGACATCAGCCAGACGTAGCGGCCGTCGGACGTGGCCATGATCAGCCAGTTGTTGTCGTCGGCGTGGTCGAGGATCCAGTACTCGCGCGAGATCAGGCCGCCCAGCATGCCCAGCTGCATCTTGGCGTTGCCGCTGGCCGGCAGCACGTGGCCCTGCACGCTGATGGTCTGCTTCGGGCCGCTCGGGCGCGCCTTTGTGGCAGGTCTGCACCGCCGAGAAGGCGCCGCCGCGCCAGCCCGAGAAGTCGGTGGTCGAGGCCTGGCAGTCGGCCTGCATCTTGTTGCTGGTGCGGGCGATCTCGTACCAGCGTCCGGAATAGAGCGCGGTCGGAACCGGCTTGGCGGGCTGCGGCGCGGCGGCCAGCGCGGGCGCCGCAAGGCCAAGCAGAGCGACCAGAGCACAGACGGTCGAGGTTAGCTTCATCCTCATCCTTCGCGAAGTTTCGCCGCAAACCGCGCGGCCAGCAAGACTTTAAGCGCCCCCCGCTTAGGGGGACGCCTAGGATCAGATCACGACAGAATTGAGAACTAAGCCTTACTCCGCGGCGGCAAGCCGCAGCGCCGGGGCGCGGTCGCGGAAGTTGATCGCCTTCAGATAGACGATGCCCTCCTCGGCGATGTCGTCGCCGACCATCCGGTCGCCCTCGCTCTTCAGCTCGTCCATGTCGACGTACATGCCGTAGAAGGCGCGGGTGCGGTCGGTGATGATGCCGGCGTTGAGCAGGGTCTTGATCAGCACCCGGAAGATGTTGGTCGCTTCCTTCATGTCCTCGCGGCGGTTCTCGTCGGTGGCGATCTCGGCGAACTCGGCGATCACCCGGTCGGGGTCCATGCCGAACTCCTCGAACAGGTCGCGCTGCTCGGAGGGCGCGACGAGGTTGAACAGCAGGGTCTGGAAGCAGTGCGCCGCCCAGTCCTCGATGATGATGTGCTCTTCCGCGGTCAGCTTCGGGATGGTGCGGTCGGCCCAGATCTTCCCGAACTTGTGGTGGAAGGCCTCGTCGGTCATCACCAGCTGCATCAGCTTGCGGCCGAGCGGGTCGTTGAGCTTCTGGTAGAAGGTGGCGAAGGCGCCCATGGCCAGGCCCTCGACCAGCATCTGCATGCCGATGATCTTCTTGTAGACCTCCGGCGAGCCGATGATCTCGACCAGCAGGTTCTGCAGCACCGGGCTGCAGGCCACCGGGCGGCCCCAGCGGGCCTTGATGTACTTGGCGAAGGCGGTGACGTGGCGGGCTTCTTCGCGGGTCTGGTTGGCGGCGTACTCCTGCGCGCCCTGGTCGTAGAGCACGTGGCAGAGGCTGGCCGACAGGTTCAGCGCGCCCTGCTCGCCATGCAGGATCGAGGAGAACGAGCGCAGGGTCTGTGGTTGATGAAGCGGATCCGGGTCTTCGGATCGGCCAGCATCTCCTTGCCGTAGTTGGTCTGCAGCACCCCGATCATGTCCTCGGGCAGCAGCGCCTCGTTCTCCATGTCGAACGGCTCGTCGAAGTCGATGTAGTCCTTCGACGAGCGGATCCCAGAAGTGGTCGTGGGTGGCCGCGATGATCTTGTCGAAGGCGGTCGAGCGATTGTCGTAGCGGTCAAGCTCCAGCATCGACTCGAAGTCGTCGGGCGCCACGGCGCGATAAATGTCGTCCTTGGTGATGTTTCCGTCGGCCACGACGCGGTTCTCCAACAATGTGAGCAGTGTTCAGACACATGCCAACGCGAGGCGTTCGCGTCAAGGAAAATGACGGGGGCGTCACGAATTTTCGGTTAAGGCGGCGACGCTCCCCTCCGTCGCGCGTCGCCGCTGCGCGGCTCGCCAGCGACACCTCCCCTCACTCCGCGAGGGGAGGAGCACGGACGCTCTTCCCCCGCTGGCGGGGGAAGTGTCGCAAGCCAGGGAGCGCCAGCGACCGAGGCGCGACGATGGGGGCCCTCCGCTACTCCGCCGCGACCAGCTGGGCCGCGCCGCGGTCGGCGCTTTCCTTGAAGTTGATCGCCTGCAGGTAGCGGATGCCTTCCTCGGCGATGTCGTCGCCAGGCATGCGGGTGCCTTCCGCCTGCAGCTCGTCCATGTCGACGTACATGGCGTAGAAGCCGCGGGTGCGCTCGGTGATCAGGCCGGCGTTGGAGAGGGTCTTGATCAGCACCCGGAAGATGTTGGTCTCGCCCTTGAAGCGGCGGGTCGGGTCGCGTTCGGCCCGGCGCTTCATGATGTCCTCGATCACCCGCTGCGGGTCGAGGCCGAAGTCCTCGTAGAGCGCCCGCTGCTGGTCGGGCGAGCCGCGGTCGAACAGCAGCGACTGGGCGCAGTGCGCGGCCCAGTCCTCGACGATGTTGCGCTCGGCCTGGCTCAGCTGTGGCACGGTCTTGTCGGCCCAGATCTTGCCGAACTTGTGGTGGAAGGCCTCGTCGGTCATCACCAGCTGGAACAGCTTCTTGGCCAGCGGGTCGCGGTTGTTGCGATAGCCGTTGGAGAAGGCGCCCATGGCCAGGCCCTCGACCAGCATCTGCATGCCGATGATCTTCTTGTAGACCTCCGGCGCCTCGATGATGTCGACCAGCAGCTTCTTCAGCGCCACGCCGCAAGGCCCGGGCCGGCCCCAGCGCACCTTGATGTACTTGGCGAAGGCGGTGACGTGGCGGGCTTCCTCGCGGGTCTGGTTGGCGGCGTACTCCTGCGCGCCCTGGTCGTAGAGCACGTGGCAGAGGCTGGCCGACAGGTTCAGCGCGCCCTGTTCGCCGTGCAGGATCGACGAGAAGTTGGCCAGCTGGCCGCGGTTGACGAAGCGGATCCGCTCCTTGGGATCGGTCAGGGTTTCGGCGACATAGGGCAGGCTGAGGAACGGATTGTTCTCCTCCGGCGTCATCGCGACATTTTCCATGTCGAACGGCGTGTCGAAGTCGATGTAGCGCTTGTCCAGCGGGTCCCAGAAGTGGTCGTGGGTGGCGGCGATGATCTTGTCGAACGCATCCGAGCGCTGGCCGTAACGGTCGAGCTGGAGCATGGATTCGAAGTCGTCCGGCGGCACCGCGCCGTACATGGAATCCTTGGTGATGTTGCCGTCGGCCATGACCGTTCTCCCACCGCGCCCTAGCGCCGCAGCGTCAAAGTTCACCTGGAGGTCGCGCTTGTCAACGGCCGTTGAGTTACGCCCCAGGTGGCGCGCGAGGACGCCGGCGCTGCTGGCGCTCCTGGCCGCCTGGCTGCTGGCCGCGACGCCGGCGGCGGCCGCCAGGGTGCGGCCGGGCTATGCGCCGAGCCCCGGCGCGCTCTGCGGCGGCTATCCGCGGGCGCCGATCGGGATGGCCAGGGGCTTCTGCGCCGGGATCGTGGTCGCGCCGCCGCCGGCGGGCCTGCTCGCCTCCAAGCGCCAGATTCACTTGCCGCGCACCTTGCTGGCGCTGCCGAGCGGCGACTTCCTGGTGGTCGACCTCGGCGCCTGGGCGCCGGGACAGGGCGCGGCGTGGCGGCTGACGCCCCGGCCCGGCGGGCCGCCGGCGCTGAAGCGCCTGCTGGCGGGTCTCGACATGCCGCACATGGCGGCGCTGGGACCGGACGGCCGCATCTACCTTGGCGAGATGAGCCGCATCGTCCGCTTCGATCCGGCCGCTCGCGACCCGGCCGCAAGCGTCCAGGCGGTCATCGAAGGTCTGCCCTCGAACCGGCTGCATCCCGACCGCCATCCGCTGACCAGCTTCGTGTTCGATGGCGACGGCGCGCTGCTGGTGAACGTCGGCGCGGGCTCCGACCAGTGCCTGCCGGCGCCGGCGGATGGGGAGCCTTGCGCCGAACGGGACGGCGATCGGCCCCATGCCGCGCTCTGGCGTTTCGCCTACCTGGGCGCCGGCCGCTGGTCGCAGACGCCGAGCGTGCTGGCGCGCGGCCTGCGCAACTCGATGGGGCTGGTGCGCGCGCCCTCGGGCGCGATCTTCCAGGCCGAGAACGGCGTCGACCTGCCGGCGGCCGACGAGCCGTTCGACGCGATCAACCGGATCGTCGCCGAGGCTGACTACGGCTGGCCCTACTGCATCGACGGCGGCGCGCCGGCGGCGGGCTGGATCTCGCAGGCCAAGCACTGCACCTTCGTGCAGCGACCGGTCGTGCTGTTGCCGCCGCACGGCGCGCCCCTGAGCCTCACCTACTACCACGGCCCGATGTTCCCCGAGCTGGAAGGCCGGCTGCTGGTGACCCTGCACGGCTACCGCGCCACCGGCTCGCGCATCCTGGCGCTGGAGACGGAAGCGGACGGCGCGCCGAGAGCGGCGACGAAGGCGGCGTTCGAAGCGTATCGGCGGCCCGGCGGGACCTTGCGGGCGCGCAACGCCTACCGCGGCCCCGGCCCGATCGCGCTCGACCTGACCCCGGACTGGGATGCGCTGAAAGGCGTACGTCCGGCCGGCTCGCCGGTCGGCCTCGCCATCGCCGCCGACGGCGCGATCTGGGTCGCCGAAGACCGCAACGGCGCGATCCTCAGGATCGCCCGGGAGGGGCGCTAACTGCGCCGATCCCGTCGCGCCTTGACCGCCAGGCGCAGGGCGTTGAGCTTGATGAAGCCGGCGGCGTCGCGGTGGTCGTAGGCGACCTTGCCCTCCTCGAAGGTGACCAGGTCCTGGTCGTAGAGCGAGTAGGGGCTTTCGCGGCCGATAATCGTGACGTTGCCCTTGTAGAGCTTCACCCGCACCTGGCCGGTGACCTGTTCCTGGCTGTGGTCGATCGCCGCCTGCAGCATCTCGCGCTCCGGCGTGAACCAGAAGCCGTTGTAGATCAGCTCCGCATAGCGCGGCATCAGCTCGTCCTTCAGGTGCATCGCGCCGCGGTCGAGGGTGATGCACTCGATGCCGCGGTGGGCGGCCAGCAGGATCGTGCCGCCGGGGGTCTCGTAGACGCCGCGCGACTTCATGCCGACGAAGCGGTTCTCCACCAGGTCGAGCCGGCCGACGCCGTTGTCGTGGCCGAGCTGGTTCAGCCGGGTCAGCAGCGCCGCGGGCGAGAGCCGCTCGCCGTCGATGGCGACCGGATCGCCCCGCTCGAAGTCCATGGTGAAGACCTGCGGCCTGTCCGGCGCGTCCTCGGGGGCGATGGTGCGCTGGTGGACGAACTCCGGCGCCTCGACGGCCGGGTCCTCCAGCACCTTGCCCTCGGACGAGGAGTGCAGCAGGTTGGCGTCGACGCTGAACGGCGCCTCGCCGCGCTTGTCCTTGGCGATCGGGATCTGGTGCTTCTCGGCGTACTCGAGCATCGCCTCGCGGCTCTTGAAGAAGTTGTCCGACTCGCGCCAGGGGGCGATCACCCGGATGTCGGGCTCCAGCGCGTAGTAGGCTGACCTCGTAGCGGACCTGGTCGTTGCCCTTGCCGGTCGAGCCGTGGCTGACCGCGTCGGCGCCGACCTTGCGGGCGATGTCGATCTGGGTCTTGGCGATCAGCGGCCGGGCGATCGAGGTGCCGAGCAGGTACTGGCCCTCGTAGACCGTGTTGGCGCGGAACATCGGGAAGACGTAGTCGCGCACGAACTCCTCGCGCAGGTCCTCGATGAAGATGTTCTCCGGCTTGACGCCGGCCATCAGCGCCTTCTCGCGCGCCGGCCCCAGCTCCTCGCCCTGGCCGAGGTCGGCGGTGAAGGTCACCACTTCGCAGCCGTAGTCGGTCTGCAGCCACTTCAGGATGATCGAGGTGTCCAGCCCGCCGGAATAGGCGAGCACGACTTTCTTCGGCGGTGGCAGGTCGGCCATTGGGCGCCCCTCGAAAAGCTAGAGGCGCGCCTTAAAGGCGGTTGATGACGGAATTGCAAGAGCTTGGTCGCGGCGAGACGCCCCCTCCGTCACTCGGCGCTACGCGCCGCGCGCCACCTCCCCCGCTGCGCGGGGCAGGAGCGAAGAAGCGCTGAACTGCTCCTGCCCCGTGCAGCGTAGCGGAACGGGGAGGGGGACCGCCGCGCGCAGCGCGGTGGTGGAGGGGGCGCGGCGGCGCGCTACACCGTGACCTGCGTGCCCAGTTCCACCACCCGCCCGGGCGGGATGTTGAAGAAGTCGGTGGGGTTGGTGGCGTTCTTCATCAGGAAGATGAACAGCTTGTCCTGCCAGAGCGGCATGCCCGACTGCGTCGCCGGCACCACCGAGCGGCGGCCGAGGAAGAAGCTGGTGGCCATGATGTCGAACTTCAGCCCTTGCTTGCGGCACAGCGCCAGCGCCTTGGGCAGGTTCGGGCTCTCCATGAAGCCGTAGGTGAGGGTCACCTTGGTGAAGTCGGCGTTGACCGCCTCGATCTTCATCCGGTCCTCGTCCTTCACCCGCGGGGTTTCGGCGGTCAGGACGGTCAGGATGACGTTCTTCTCGTGCAGCACCTTGTTGTGCTTGAGGTTGTGCATCAGCGCCACCGGCGCGACGTCGGGGTCGGAGGTCAGGAACATCGCCGTGCCGGCCACGCGGTAGCGGCGCGCGGTTGTGCAGGATCTCGGCGAGGTCGTTCAGCGGCACGCTGTCGCGGCGGGTCTTGTCGAACAGCAGCTGCGTGCCGCGCGTGCCAGGTCAGCATGATCAGCACCATGGCCGGCGCCGAAGGCGAGCGGCAGCCAGGCGCCCGTCGGGGATCTTCAGCAGGTTCGACGAGATGAAGACCACGTCGATCGGCGGCGAGCGGCAGCAGCAGGCGCCAGGTCTGACAGAGCCGCCACTTCCACATGCCCGCGCGATGACGTAGGCCAGCAGGGTGTCGACGAACATCGCCCCGGTGACCGCGATGCCGTAGGCCGAGGCCAGGCGGTGCGAGTGCTGGAACGAGACCAGCAGCGCCAGCACGCCCACCATCAGGAAGTTGTTGACCGCCGGCACGAAGATCTGGCCGGCCTGGGTCTCGGAGGTGCGCTTGATGTCGATGCGGGGCAGCAGGCCCAGCTGCACCGCCTGCTGGGTCATCGAGAAGGCGCCGGTGATCACCGCCTGGCTGGCGATCACGGTGGCCAGCGGCCGACAGGATCAGGATCGGCCAGTAGGCGAACTGCGGGCGCCATGCGCCAGAACGGGTCGACGCGGGCGTGCGGCGAATGCAGCACCAGGGCGCCCTGGCCGAGGTAGTTCAGCGCCAGGCAGGGGAACACCAGCACGAGCCAGGCCGTGCGGATCGGGCTCTTCCCGAAATGGCCCATGTCGGCGTAGAGCGCCTCGGCGCCGGTCACCGCCAGGAAGACGCTGCCCAGGATGACGAAGCCGACGAAGCCGTTCTCGATCAGGAACTCGGCGCCGTAGTAGGGGCTGAGGGCGCGGAAGATCGACAGGTCGTCCTTGAGGTGGAACAGACCCAGCGCGCCGAGCACCAGGAACCAGAGCGCGGTGACCGGGCCGAACAGCGAGGCCACGCGGTGCGTGCCGCGCGACTGGACCAGGAACAGCACGACCAGGATGACGGCGGCGACCGGCAGGGCGTAGGGCGCGAAGACTATGGCCGAGGCCGGCGCGCCCTTGATACCCTCCGCCGCCGAAAGCACCGAGATCGCCGGGGTGATCATGCCGTCGCCGTAGAACAGCGAGGCGCCGACCATGCCGAGGAACAGCAGCACCGTCGGCCGCCGGCCGACGGCGCGCTGGGCCAGGGCCATCAGCGCCAGGGTGCCGCCCTCGCCCTTGTTGTCGGCCCGCATCAGGAAGACGACGTACTTGATCGTCACGACCAGGGTCAGGGCCCAGATCACCAGGGAGACGACGCCCAGCACGGCGTCCTGGGGCGAGCCAACCGGACGCGAATGGGCGAGCGCCTCGCGCATGGCGTAGAGCGGGCTGGTGCCGATGTCGCCGAACACGACGCCCAGCGAGCCGAGCACCAGCAGCCAGTAGCCGGATTTCTGGTGGTCGGCGGGGGCGGCGACGGTGGCGGGGGCCGGCGCGGCGGACTCGGCCGAAGCCACGCCCTCCTTGGCTGCTGGCGAGATGGAGGCCTCTACGGCCAAATCGGAGTCCTCCAGGTGCGCCCGTCCGCGGCGGAGCCTTAGGGGCGGCGGCGCGGCGCGATACACCCGTTCACGGCGCCGTTCAATCGCACGAGTTCAGCATGCGGCAATTGAACATTCCCTTTCAACGCGCGGCGCACCTGCTTAGGTTTCACCGCCTGATGGCGCCGCAAATCGTCGCGAGGATGAAAGCGTGAGCACGCGGCTCGCCCTGGTCACGGGCGCCTCGTCCGGTATCGGCGCCGCGCTCGCCCGGGTTTACGCCAGCCACGGCTATGACCTGGCGCTCACGGCCCGCCGCGTCGACCGCCTGCACGCTCTGGCCGACGAGGTGCGGCTGCGCTTCGGCGTCGAGGCCCTGGTTATCCCGGCCGACCTCTCGCGCGGCGAGGCGCCCGCACAGATCCTGGCCGCGGTGGAAGCCAATGGCCGCGAGGTCGACGCCCTGGTCAACAACGCCGGCTACGGCCTGCCAGGGTCCTATGCGGCGACGCAGTGGGAGGACCAGCGGGCGCTGCTGCAGGTGCTGGTCACCGCGCCCTGCGAGCTGGCGCACAAGGTGCTGCCCGGCATGATCGAGCGGCGGTTCGGGCGGATCGTCAACGTCGCTTCGCTCGCCGGCCTGATGCCCGGCACGCGCGGGCAGACGCTCTACGGGCCGGCGAAGGCGCTGGTCGTTCGCTTCTCGCAGGCGCTGCATCTGGAGACGCAAGGGACCGGCGTTCACGTCAGCGCGCTCTGCCCGGGCTTCACCTACTCCGAGTTCCACGACGTGACCGGCACCCGGTCGATGGTCAGCGACGCCACGCCCACCTGGCTCTGGCTGGGCGCCGACGAAGTGGCCCAGGCCGGCTACGAGGCGACCGAAGCCAACCGCCCGATCTGCGTCACCGGCGCGCCGAACAAGGCGATCGCCGCCCTGGCCAAGCTGATCCCGGACGAGTGGGGCATGGCCCTGATGTCGAGCCAGGTGGGGCGGATCCGGCAGGTCTGAGGCGTTCGTTGTCGCGGCGTTGCGCCCCCTCCGTCACGGCGCTTCGCGCCGCGCCACCTCCCCCGTTTCGCTGCGCTGCACGGTGGAGGAGAGCAATAGCGAAACCTTGCTCCTCCACCGGCCCGAAGAGGACGGGGGAGGTGGCAGACCGCGAAGCGGGCTGACGGAGGGGGCGCGAGGCCGCCGCACGTATTCACTTTGGATAGGGCGCCGCCGCCGACGGCAGCAGCAGCCCGCTGGTCGAGTCCGCCACGCCGATCATGATGAACTGCACCGCCATCGCGCAGAGGATCAGGCCCAGCACGCGGATCACGATGATCGTGCCGATCCGGCCCAGGATCCGGGTGATCAGGCCGGCGAACCAGAAGCTGGCCAGGATCGAGACCCCGATCGCGAAGATCACGCCGACGCCGGCCGCGACGCCAGCGACGCCGAGCCGGCCCGCCTCGCCGGCGTAGATCACCGCGGTTGAGATCGCGCCCGGCCCGATCAGCAACGGCATGGCGAACGGCACCACCAGCCGCTCGAACCTGGCGGCGGCGTAGTCCCGCGCCGACAGGCCCGCGGCGCCTTCGCCCGAGCCGCCGGCCAGGCTGGCCGCCAGGTCGCCGCGCGCCATGTCGAGCCCGAGCAGGAACAGCAGGACGCCGCCAGCGATGCGGAAAGCCTCCAGCGAGATGCCGAAGAAGCGCAGCAGCGTCAGTCCAGTGACGAAGAAGAAGCTCATGAAAACGAACGAGAACAGCGCGATGTAGGCCGCCGTCAGCCTGCGTCCGGCTGCAGGCGCGCCCGCCGTCGCCGCCGCGAACAGGGGCGCCGTGCCGACCGGGTCGATCAGGGCGAACAGGGCGACGAAGAAGTTGACCGCGAAGTGCGCTGCGCTCATCTTCGAGCCTTAGCCCAAATCGAGTCCCGACCCCAAAGGAGCCGTCATGGCCCTGGCCGCCGCCGCGCGAACCGAGACCGCCGGCCTGCCGACCCGCGCCTGTTCGTCGCGCTCGACCTGCCGACGCGGGCGCAGGCCGAGGCGATGGTCGAGCGGCTCGGCGACGCGGCGTGCTCCTACAAGATCGGTCTGCGAGCTGCTGGCCACCGAGGGCATGGCGCTGGGACGCGACCTGCGCCGCCGCGGCCGGCTGGTGTTCGCCGACTGGAAGCTGCACGACATCGGCGCGACGGTGGAGCGGGCGGTCGCCGCCATCGCCGCCTCCGAGGCCTGCGACATCGTCAACGTCCACGCCGAGCCGCAGGTGCTGGCCGCCGCGGTGCGGGGCCGGGGATCCTCGCCGCTGAAGGTGCTCGGCGTCACCGTGCTGACCAGCCTCAGCGGCCAGGATCTCGGCGAGATCGGCTACGCCTTCACCCCGGCCCAGCTGGTGGAGCGGCGCATCCGCCAGTGCCTCGACGCCGGCGTCGACGGGGTGGTCGCAAGTCCGCTGGAAGCCCGGCGCGGCGCGCGAGATCGGCGGGCCGGGCTTTCTGGTGGTGACGCCGGGCGTGCGCCCGACCTGGGCCGGCCTCGACGACCAGGCGCGCGCCGAGACCCCGGCTTTCGCGCTCGCCGAGGGGGCCAGTCACATCGTCGTCGGTCGTCCGATCATCGCCGCCGCCGACCCCCGCGCCGCGGCGCTGGCGGTTGCGGAGGAGATGGCGGGCGGCCTGAGGGCCGGCACCCTGACCTCGAGGCTGAGCTAGCGGCGGTGGCCGCCGCCGCCGTGCGTCGCGACCCCGCCATGCATCGCCGGGTGGCTGAACGCCGCCCGCGTGTCCGCCCATCATGTGCATCTGGCCGCCCGGGTGCGGCTGCATCGCGCCCCAGACGTGCGGCGCGTAGCCGTGCGGCGCCATCTGCGCCGGGTAGGGCATGTGGCGGTCGTGGCGAAACATATCGTGGTCGTGACCGTGGAACATGTCATGGTCACGATCGTGGAAGTGATCCCGATCGTGGTCGCGAAACATATCGTGGCCGTGAAAGCGGTCGTGATCGTGGAAATGATCGCGGAACCGATCGTGGATGTTCACATCGACGCCGACGTCTGCGAACGCACCCGCGCCGGCGAATGCGCCGGCCCCGGCGAACCCGCCGCCGCCTCCGCCGTAGTCCTCGTAGAATTCGTTCGGCCCGACGCCGTAGCCGCTGTCGAAGGAATCGACCGGGCCATAGTCGTCCTCGTCGCCGTCGTCATAACCCGCGTCCGCGTCGCGCCAGCCGCTGTCGTAGTCGCGCTCGTCGCCCCAGCCGCGCCCGTCGTCCCAGCGGTCGCCGCGGTCCTCGCGAACCTCTGGGCAACCACAGGGGCAGCATGGGTCCGCCGGCCGCTCCGCAACGGCCTGGCCGCCCTGCACGATGCCGCCATCCCAGTAGCCGCCGGCGAAGGCGGGCGCGGCGCTTGCCGCCAGGATCAGCGCGCCGATCGCGGCCGCGGCGGACATCTTCATCATCGCCTCCGGGGAAGGTTAACAAACGTGGTTAACCAATCCTTACGCGCCGAGCGCGCGACAGGCGAGTTCGCGCGCCTCAGAGGCGAGTTGGGGCGAGGTGGGACCGGCGTCAGAAGTCCGACGCGATGCCGCCCTTCTCCCAGTCGCCGTAGCGGGTCGGCTCCGGTCCGGCTTGCCCGCCCTGTTCCGGCGGCATCTCCACCGGCTTGGCCTTCGCGCGCCGCTCGGCGGCTTCCTCCAGCGCACGGCGGGCGGCGGGCGTAAGCGTCTTCCCCGGGGCTGCGCCGGGTGGATCGGTAGCGGCCATCTAGACGTCTTAGCCGCTGACCGAGCCAACTGCGAGCTTGCGAACGCGGCCGGGGAAGGGCAGGCGATGCGCCGTGCCTGCCGATCCCGCCCGCAAAGCCGCGCTCGATGTCCTGACCGCCGCGCTGACCCGCAAGGCCGGGCTGGAGGCGGCGCTGGAGGGGCCTGCGCTGAACGGCCTGACGCCGCAGGACCGCGGCTTCGCCCGCGCCCTGGCGATGGCCGCGCTGCGCAACCTCGGCCCGATCGACCGGATGCTGGATCCCTGCCTGCAGCGAGAGCCGCCGGAGGGGGTGCGGATGATCCTGCGCCTCGGGGCGGCGCAGCTGTTCCACCTCGACACCCCGGCCTACGCGGCGGTCGATTCCAGCGTCGCCCTGACCCAGACTTCGCCCGCGACGCGGCCGTTCAAGGCGCTGGTGAACGCCGTGCTGCGCCGCCTGGGCCGCGAAGGTCCCCGCGCCGCCGAGCCGGCTGACTTCGCACCGGCCTGGCTGTTCGCCCGCTGGCGCGCCGCGTTCGGCGAGGCGGCGGCCGCCGGGATCGCCGCCCAGATCGCCGAGGAGCCGGCGACTGACTTGACACCGCGCGATCCGGCCGACGCCGCGGCGCTGGCCGAGGCGCTGGAAGCTTCCATCCTGCCGGGTGGGTCGCTGCGCCGCTCGGGCCGCGGCCGGATCGAGGAGTGGCCAGGGTTCGCCGAGGGCCGCTGGTGGGTGCAGGACGCCGCCGCCGCCATCCCCGCGCGGCTGCTGGCGGGGCCGGCCGGCGAGACCGCGCTCGACCTCTGCGCCGCGCCGGGCGGCAAGGCGCTGCAGCTGGCCGCCGCCGGCGCCAGGGTCACCGCGGTCGACCGTTCCGGCCAGCGCCTCGGCCGCCTCGCCGAGGGCCTCGGGCGAACCGGCCTCGCCGCCGAGGTTATCGTCGCCGACGCCGAGACGTGGAACGACGCGCGCCTGTTCGACGCGGTGCTGCTCGATGCGCCCTGCACCTCGACCGGCACCTTCCGCCGCAATCCGGACGTGCTCTGGACCCTGCGCCCGCCCGACATCGCCAAGGTCGCCGAGGTGCAGTCCCGACTGCTCGACGTCGCCGTGCGGCGGGTGAAGCCGGGCGGCCGGCTGGTCTACTGCGTCTGCTCGCTCGAGCCGGAGGAGGGCGAAGCGCAGGCGCGGGCGTTCCTGAAGCGCCACCCCGACTTCGAGACGCTCCCCGCAACGCCGGGCGAGGGCGGCGCGCCAGAAGCCAGTCTCACGCCGGAAGGCTGGCTGCGGCTGCTGCCGCATCAGCTAGAGGGCGGGATGGATGGGTTCTTCGTCGCGCGGTTTGCGCGGACGCCCTGATCTTGCTCTTCCCCCCGCGAGCGGGGGGAAGTGTCGCTAGCGAGAGAGCGACAGCGACCGAAGCGCGACAAAGGGGGGCCGGCGGCGCAAGGCTGTCTCCGACGCCGGTGCGTGTCTCCCCGCCGTCGCGGCTCGCCTTGCCGCGGCTCGCCATCGCGACACCTCCCCTCGCCTGAAGCGAGGGGAGGAGCGGCAGCGCCCGCTCTCGAACGAGAGCGCTGCTTGCCGCGACTCCGCTCCGACGGTAAGCCCCTGCCATGCCCCGCCCAGCTCCCATCATCGCGCCCTCGATCCTGGCGGCGGACTTCGCGCGGCTGGGGGAAGAGGCGCGCGGCGGTGCAGGCGGCGGGGGCTGACTGGCTGCACGTCGATGTGATGGACGGCCACTTCGTGCCCAACATCACCATCGGGCCGGAGGTGGTGAAGGCGCTGAAGCCGCACGTCTCGATCCCGATGGACGTGCACCTGATGATCGCGCCGGTCGATCCGTACCTGGAGGCGTTCCGCGAGGCCGGCGCCGACCTGATGACGATCCACCCGGAGGCCGGTCCGCATCTGAACCGCAGCCTGAAGCGCATTCGCGAGCTGGGCGCCAGGGCCGGCGTGGCGTTCAACCCCTCGACGCCGCCCGAGGCGATCGAATGGATGCTCGATGACGTCGACCTGGTGCTGGTGATGTCGATCAACCCCGGCTTCGGCGGCCAGAGCTTCATGCCGTCGCAGCTGCCGAAGATCGCCCGCTTGCGGGAAATGATCGACCGCGCGGGGCTCGACATCGTCATCGAGGTCGACGGCGGGGTGACCCCGCAGACCGCGGGCCGCTGCCTCGAGGCCGGCGCCAACGCCCTGGTGGCCGGCACGGCGGTGTTCCGCGGCGGTCCGGGCGCCTACGCCGGCAACATCCGCGCGCTGAAGGACGCCTGAGCGCGCCCAGCCATGGCCAGAGCGCCCGATCCGCTCCGCCTGCCGCTCGACGCCGTGGCCGCGCTTGGACGCCAGCTGCGGCGCGAATGGCGCGCCGGTCCGCTGCACCACGCCGCGATCGCCCGGCCGGCGACCGACGGGCTCGGCATCCGCCCCCGCGACCTGCGGCCCACCGACGCGGAATCCGGCGCGCAGCTGCTGGCGGGCGAGTTCAGCCTTGGCGGCCAGCGGATCGAGGTCGGCCGCGGCGGCGATCCGTGGCGGCGCGCGCTGCCGAGCCGGCGGTTCGCTATCGCGCTGCATTCGTTCGACTGGATGCGCGACCTGATCGCGACCGGCGAGGCCGGCCAGCGCGAGGCGCTGCGGCTGTGGCTGGAGTGGCGCGCGGTGTTCGGCCGCTACAACGCCTTCGCCTGGTCCGGCGAGGCGCTGGAGCGGCGCGCTTTCAACCTTGCGTGCTCGGCCGCCGCGCTGGCGCCGCTGGTGTCGGAGGCCGAGGGCGCGGCGTTCGTGGCCGACCTCGCCCGGCAGGCGCGGCATCTGCTCGGCGAGCCGGAGGCCCCGGGCCGGGCGGTTGAACGCGCCGCGGTCGCCGCCCTGGTCGGCGCGGCGCTGAGCGGCAAGGCCGGCGAGGCGCTGCGGGCGCGGGCGCTGCCGCGGCTGGAGGCGCTGCTTCCGTCGGCGGTGCTGCGCGACGGCGTCCACGCCAGCCGCTCCCCGGAACGCGGGCTGGAGCTGCTGTTCGACCTGATGGCGCTCGACGACGCGCTGTCGCAGCTGGGCGCGCCGGCGCCAGTGGAGGTCTCCCGCGCCATCGACCGCCTGGCCACCGGAGTCCGCTTCTTCACGCTCGGCGACGGCCGGTTGGCGGCGTTCCAGGGCGGAGAGGCCAGCGCGCCGGCCCGGATCGCGGCCGCGCTGGCGTTGGATGATGCGGCCCATCCGCCGCTGAAGTCCGCGCCTTACGGCGGCTACCATCGGTTGGCGGGCCACGGCGTCGAGGTGATCGCCGACGCCGGCGACGTGCGCGGACCCGGCGCTTGCGTTCAGCCCGGCGCGTTGACGGTCGTCTGCGAGGGTCGCCGGCTGGTCGCGGGCTCGGCCTGGTCGGCCCGGGCGGCGGAGGACGATCCGGTGTTGCGCGACCCGATCGGCGGCTCCTGCCTGGCGCTCGGGGACGGCGAGCCGGCGGCGGCGCAGATGACCGCCGAGCGCCAGGAGAGCGCCGACGCGGTCTGGCTCGACGCCTCGCACGACGGCTGGCGCGCGCTCGGCTTCGACTGCACGCGCCGGCTGTTCCTCGACACCGCCGCCGGCGAGCTGCGCGGCGAGGACGTGCTGACCCCGATCGGCCGGCCGCGCGAGGCGGCCAGGTTCGCGATACGCTTCCACCTCGATCCCGACGTCGCCGCCCAGCTCTCCGCCGACGGCAAGAGCGTGCTGTTGCGGCCGGCCGGCGTGCGCGGCCACGGCTGGCGCCTGCGTGGCGACTCGGCGGCGATCGAGCTCAGCCCCAGCGTCGCGTTCGAGGCCGGCGCGGGCCGCGCCGCGCAGGTGGCGACGCTGCTGGGCATGGCGGGCTCCCCCGACGGGGCCCGGGTCCGCTGGAAACTGTCCCGCGACGAGGGCTGAGGGTTCCCCGGCCGCGCCGCCGGCTGGCGTTTGCTACGCCGCGGGGGTAAGAGACTCGCCGTCCCACGTGACTGGCGAAGGGTGGATCACCACCGGGGAGCGCGGGGCCTTAGCGAAGCCGCACGCCTGGGCGCCCTCTCGATCTGGAGAACGCCATGCCTGCGCCCGATTTCCCGTCCCCGCCCGACCTCGTCCCGGTCCGCCGGGCGCTGATTTCCGTGTCCGACAAGACCGGCCTGATCGAGACCGCCCAGGCGCTCGCGGCCGCTGGCGTCGAGCTGGTCTCGACCGGCGGCACCCGCGCCGCGATCGCCGCCGCCGGCCTTGCGGTGAAGGACATCGCCGAGCTGACCGGCTTTCCGGAGATGATGGACGGGCGGGTCAAGACGCTGCACCCGGTGGTGCACGGCGGCCTCCTCGGCGTGCGCGACGCCCCCGAGCACGCCGCGGCGATGGCCGAGCACGGCATCGGCGGCATCGACCTGCTCTACGTGAACCTCTACCCGTTCGAGGACACGGTCGCCGCGCGGCGCCGACTTCGCCGAGCTGCGTCGAGAACATCGACATCGGCGGCCCGGCGATGATCCGCTCGGCGGCCAAGAACCACGCCTACGTCGCGGTCTGCACGGCGCCGGAGGACATGGCCGAGGTGGTGGAGGCGCTGAAGGCCGGCGGCACCACCCTGGCGCTGCGCCGCCAACTGGCGGCCCGCGCCTACGCCCGCACCGCCGCCTACGACGCGGCGATCTCGGCCTGGTTCGCCGGCCAGGTCGGCGAGCCGTGGCCGGCCCGCAAGGTGATCGCCGGGCAGCTGAAGCAGACCATGCGCTATGGCGAGAACCCGCATCAGGCGGCGGCCTTCTACACCTTCCCCAGCCCCCGCCCCGGCGTCGCCACCGCCCGCCAGCTGCAGGGCAAGGAGCTGAGCTACAACAACATCAACGACACCGACGCGGCGCTGGAGCTGGTCGCCGAGTTCGATCCGGCCGCCGGGGCCGCCTGCGCGATCATCAAGCACGCCAATCCCTGCGGCGTCGCCCTCGGCGACGACCTGAAGACCGCGTTCGAGCGGGCGCTGCAGTGCGACCCGGTTTCGGCCTACGGCGGCATCGTGGCGCTGAACCGCCGGCTCGACCGGGCGGCGGCGCGCGAGATCGTGCAGATCTTCACCGAGGTGGTGATCGCGCCGGAGGCCGACGAGGACGCCATCGAGGTGTTCAAGCGCCGCAAGGACGTGCGCCTGCTGATCACCGGCGCCCTGCCCGATCCGCTGGCCGCGGGCGAGACGTTCAAGTCGGTCGCCGGCGGCTTCCTGGTCCAGGGCCGCGACAACGCCCGCCTCACCGCCGCCGACCTCAAGATCGTCACCAAGCGCGCGCCGACCGAGACCGAGGTGCGCGACATGCTGTTCGCCTTCACGGTGGCCAAGCACGTCAAGTCCAACGCCATCGTCTTCGCCAAGGACGGCCAGACCGGCGGCATCGGCGCCGGCCAGATGAACCGGCGCGACTCGCGCCCGCATCGCCTCGCTCCGCGCGGCGGAAGCCGCCGAGACTCGCCGGCCTGCCCGAGTCGCTCGCCAAGGGCTCGGCCTGCGCCTCGGAGGCGTTCTTCCCGTTCGCCGACGGCCTGATCCAGGCGGCCGAGGCCGGCGCCACCGCGGTGATCCAGCCCGGCGGCTCGATCCGCGACGCCGAGGTGATCGCCGCCGCCGACGAACGCGGCGTGGCGATGGCGTTCACCGGCGTGCGGGTGTTCCGGCACTAGCAGCGTCCTTCCCCTCGCAAGCGGGGGAAGGTGTCGCCAGCGAGGCGCGGATGCGCGGATGCGCGCCGAGCGGTGGAGATTGGCTCGCCACGAGTTACGGCCACGGCCGCCGCCAGCCCCTCCGGCGTGTCTCGCACCGCCTTCGCGGCTCACCTTACCTCCCCGCAAGCTCGGGAGGAGGACGCCGGGAGGGTTGACCATCGTTGCGGAAGCCGGCCAGTGGTCGCGCCGCAACAAAGGGAAGCGTCATGGCCTACGCGCCGTTCGATCTGAAGGGCAAGGTCGCCCTCGTCACCGGGGGCAACAGCGGCATCGGGCTCGGCATGGCCGAAGCCATGGCCCAGGCCGGCGCTGACATCGTCATCTGGGGCACCAACGCCGCCAAGAACCAGGCCGCCGAGGGCAGGCTGCTGCACCACGGGGTTCGCGTGCTGGCCCAGCGCATCGACGTCGCGGACGAGGCGGCGGTGGTCGCCGGCATGGCCGAAGCGGTGGCGTCGATGGGCCGCGTCGACACGGTGATCGCCAACGCCGGCATCGGCCTGGGCGCGCCGTCCTACTCGGAGATGAGTCACGACGTCTGGCGCCGGGTGATGGCGGTGAACCTGGACGGCGTCTTCTTCACCACCCGCGAGGCCTGCAAGCACATGGTGGCGCGCGCCGGCGCCGGCGATCCCGGCGGCTCGATCGTCGTCACCTCGTCGCTGTCGGCCATCTCCGGCGCGCCGCGCAACGAGGCCTACGCCTCGGCCAAGGGCGCGATCATCACCCTGATCAAGGCGATCGCGGTCGAGCACGCCCGCTACGGGGTGCGCGCCAACGCCGTCCTGCCAGGCTGGATCGCCACCGACATGACCGCGGGCGCGCAGGGGTCCGATGTGTTCAATTCGCGGGTCATCACCCGCGTGCCGTCCCGCCGCTGGGGCCAGCCGGAGGACTTCGGCGGCATCGCCGTCTACCTCGCGTCCGACGCGTCCAGCTATCACTCCGGCGACAGCCTGATCATCGACGGCGGCTACCACGTCTTCTGACGCAGCGGCTGACGCTGGGTGACGCTTGCGCCGTTTCCGCGCGGGCGCATAGGTCGGGCGAATCCGACAGCGAGAAAGCCGATGACCCTGCACACCCCCCTTTGCGACCTCCTCGGCGTCGAGAAGCCGATCATGCTGGCCGGCATGGGCGGGGTGTCCTACGCCGAGCTGGCGGCGGCGGTGTCGAACGCCGGCGGCTACGGGGTGCTCGGCATGGCCGGCCGGGGACCGGATTTCATCCGCGAGCAGATGCGGAAGGTGCGCCAGCTGACGGACAAGCCGTTCGGCGTCGACCTGCTGGCCGCCTCGCCCGAGAGCCTGACCGCCTCGGTCGATGTGATCATCGCCGAGGGCGCCTCGAGCTTCGTGGCCGGGCTCGGCGTGCCGATGCCGATCATGGAGAAGCTCAAGAAGGCCGGCCTGAAGGTGATGGTGGTCTGCGGGGCGGTGAAGCACGCGGTGAAAGCCGAGCAGGCCGGCTGCGACGCCGTGATCTGCCAGGGCGGGGAGGGCGGCGGCCATACCGGCCTCGTCGGCACGATGCCGCTGATCGCCCAGGCGGTGGAGGCGGTGAAGGTTCCGGTGGTCGGCGCCGGCGGGCTCTACGACGGCCGCGGCCTGGCCGCGGTGCTGGCGTTGGGCGGCGTCGGGGTCTGGATGGGCACGCGCTTCATCGCCTCGCTCGAGGCGCACGCCGGCGGGCTCTATCACGAGACCATCCTGGAGGCCTCCGACGAGGCCACCATCCGCACCCGCTGCTATTCCGGCAAGCCGATGCGGGTGAAGAAGAACCTGTGGGTGGAGGACTGGGAGAGCCGCCCGCAGGACATCCAGCCGTTTCCGATGCAGGCCGGGATCTCGTCGCGCGCCGGTGTGATGGGCGGGATCGGCGGCCAGCTCGAGGGGCTGGACCCGGACAAGTCCTGCTTCGCCATGGGCCAGTCGGCCGGCGGCGTCCGCGACGTGCTGCCGGCCGGCGAGATCGTCGAGCGGCTCATGGCCGAGGCCGAAGCGGCGATCGCGCGGCTGGAGAAGCTGCGGACGCCGGCGAAGGCCCCCGCCTGAACCTGGGGCGCCGCCGCCTCAGGTGTGGTTCTTCAGGAAGTCCTCAGGGCTGTCGACGAAGCTGTCGAAGTCGTGCAGACAGTCCATCCAGGTGCTGATCGGACTGGTGAGGTCATCTTCGGCCGTGTTGCTGGTGACCGCGATCGAGTACCAGATATTCGGCGTGTTGTCCTTGTCGAGATAGGCCGGGCAATACAGCGTCCAGCGGTTCCAGCGGTTGAGCTGTTCGACGCTGACCTTCTTGGAATCCCACGAGGCGCCCAGCATCATGGTCTTGCAGTAGGTGCGCGCGTCATCGCAGGTCTGGAAGTGGATGTCGAAGAAGATGTTCCCGACCTGGCCGTCGAAGAAGATCTTGCCGTCGTCGGCCTTCTTCAGCGAGCCGCTGGCGCCGTGGGCGGTGACGAACGTCGCGATGTCGCCCGAGCGCCGGGCGTCGAACGCCTGGGCGGCGCTGGCCGCGGCGAGCGTGGTCAGGCCGAGCATCAAGCCGGCCATCCAGTGTCGTGTCGTCATGTTAGCCCCCAATGGCTGCGAAGCGTCTGGTCCAGGCTATGCCGCCCGGGGCCCCCCGCGCAACGCGCCATGGCGGACGGCCCCCCAAATGGGTAAGCTGCGACAAATCGTCGTGGGAGGGCGTGTTGGCGGGCATCATCGTACTGATACTGCTGTTGGTGGCGATCTTCGTCACCTTCTCGGCAATCAAGACCGTGCCACAGGGCTACGAATACACCGTGCAGCGGTTCGGCCGCTATACGCGCACGCTGAAGCCCGGCATCACCATTCTAACCCCGTTCGTGGAGACCGTCGGGGCCAGGATCAGCATGATGGAGCAGGTGCTGCCGGTGCCGCAGCAGGAGGTGATCACGCGCGACAATGTCGGCGTTCAGGTCGACGCGATCGTGTTCATCCAGGTGATGGACGCCGCCGCAGCCGCCTATCGCGTGGCCAACCTGCACGGCGCCATCACCCAGCTGACCATGACCAATCTGCGCACCGTGGTCGGCTCGATGGAGCTGGATGAGGTGCTGTCCAACCGCGAGCACATCAACACCCGCCTGCTCGGCGTGATCGACGAGGCGACCAGCCCGTGGGGCGTCAAGGTGGCGCGGATCGAGATCAAGGACCTGCAGCCGCCGCCCGACATCACCAACGCGATGACCCGGCAGATGAAGGCCGAGCGCGAGCGCCGCGCGGTGATCACCGAGGCCGAGGGCGAGAAGCAGGCGGCGATCACCCGGGCCGAAGGGTCGAAGCAGGCGGCGATCCTGCAGGCCGAGGGCCGTCGGGAGGCGGCGTTCCGCGACGCCGAGGCCCGCGAGCGCGCCGCCGGCGCGGAAGCCCAGGCGACCAAGGTGGTGTCCGACGCCATCGAGGGCGGCAGCGTCAACGCGCTGAACTACTTCGTGGCGCAGAAATACGTCGAGGCGTTCGGCAAGCTGGCGGAGTCGAACCAACAGCGCACCGTGATCGTCCCAGCGGACTTCTCCGGCATTTCCGGTTCGATCGCCGGGGTGCTGGAGCTGGTGCGCAGCGTCCAGGGCGGCCCGAACGCGCCGCCGGCCGCGCCAAGGCCGCAGCCGCCGCGACCGTCGGCCGGGGCCTGACCCATGGACCAGGCAGAGGCGTTCTTCTTCGCACACCCGTTCTGGGCCTGGATCGCGATCGGCGGCGTTTTTCTGATCGGCGAGCTGATGACGGGGTCCGGCTGGTTGCTATGGCCGGCGGCCGCCGCGGCGGTGGTCGGCGTCACCAGCGAGTTTGTCGATCTCGGCTGGCCCAAGGAGATCGTGCTCTTCGTCGTCGCCGCCCTGGCGTTCACCTATCTCGGACGGCGCTTCCTGCGCCCGGCCCCGAAGGGGCACGGCGACATCAACGATCTCTCGCCCCGCCTGATCGGGCAGGAGGGCGAAGCTGTCGGGGCGTTCAAGCAGGGGATCGGTCGGATCTTCGTCGACGGCAAGGAATGGGCCGCCGAGCTGGATGGCGGCGGCGACCTGCCGACGAAGTCGAAACTCGAGGTCGTGGAGATCCTCGGCGGCGCCAAGCTGAAGTCCGGGCGGCGTAACCCGAATTTGGGTTCCTGCAGGCGATCCGAATCCCCTAAATCATGCTCTATCTCGCCGGTTCGGGCGCGCCTTCAGACCGCAGGCGCGATCCAATTCCGCTGAAGGTCTCCAGTTCGGCGCCGAAAATGCTTCCAGCCGCGGCGAGCCAGCCCGCAGCCCAGAGACCAGAGCAAATGCGCTATACCGAACTGCAGATCGGCAGCGAACTGCTCGACCAGCCGGCCGTCATCGGCGAAACCAAGAAGGTCTTCATCTGCTCGACGCCGCGCAGCGGCAGCTACCTGCTTTGCCGCCACATGATCAACGCCGGCCTCGGCGTTCCGCATGAGTACTTCAATCCGATCGTGATGCGGCAGATGGCCCCCCGCCTCGGACTCGCGGAGGACCTCGAGGGACTGTCCTGGTGGCCGCGTGGGCGCAGGGATCGCCTGCTGATGCGCCGCCGGGACGAGCCGGCCGCCGAGCTGGCCTTCCTGGAGAAGTACGTGGCGTTCCTGACGTCGAGGCGCTGCCAGGCCGGCGTGTTCGCCGCGAAGACCCATTTCCGCGATTTCCGCAGGACGCTTAACAACCGGGTCGGCGACGAGCTGCTCAAGGATGGGCTGTTCATCTATCTCTACCGCGAAGATCTGCTGCGGCAGGCGGTCTCGGAGCATTTCGCCCAGCTGACCGGTCGCTGGGGGATAGACGAAACGGTCACGACCGAACCGGCCGCCTGCGCCGATTTCTTCGACATCGCCGCCATCGACCGGGCCCTGAACGACCTCGCCGACCAGGACCGCGGGTGGCGCGTCTTCATGGCGCGCCGCGGCGTCGTGCCGATGTCGATCTCCTACGAGCGGCTCTGCGAGGATCCGTTCGCCTTCGTCGAGGCGATCGCCCGCCGCCTTGGCGTCGATCCGGCCACGCTTCGCCCGGGTTACGACGAAACGGCGTTCGCATCCGAGAACGACCCGACGCTGCCCAGCAAGTCCGAGGTGGCCAAGCGCTATCTGGCGTCCGTTCCCAGCCTGCCGGATCCGACGGTCTGGCGGCGGTAGCCTGTTCGCGCCGACGTCGCCGGACGGGCGCGCCGCTATTTCTTCTTCGCCAGCGCTTCCAGCTGGGCCTGCATGGCCTGCATCTGCTCGCGCAGCTGGGCCAGGTCGTCCTTGCCCGGCTCCGGCGCGGGCGATTGCGGCGCCGCGGCGGCGCCCTCGGCCTCGTCGGCCCGGAACGGGAATGGCGAGAACATCTTCATCGCCCGGTCGAACAGGGCGAGGTTCTGCCGGATCTGGTCCTCGTAGACCCCGATGCCGGCCGGGTTCAGCGTCGAGAACTGCGAGCGCAGCCGTTCCTGCTGGCGGATGAAACTGTCGAGCGAGAGCTCTAGGTAGCTGGGCAGGAAGGCCTGCATCTGGTCGCCGTAAAAGCGGATCAGCTGGCGCAGGAACTGGATCGGCAGCAGGTTCTGCCCGCGGCTCTCTTCCTCGAAGATGATCTGGGTCAGGACCTTGCGGGTGATGTCCTCGCCGGTCTTGGCGTCATAGACGACGAAGTCGACCCCCTCGCGCACCATGCCGGCCAGGTCGTCCAGCGTGATGTAGGTGCTGGTCGCCTTGTTGTACAACCGGCGATTGGCGTACTTCTGGATCACCACCTTGTCGGACGTGGGCTTCTTCGCCTGGCCCTGATCGGTCATTTGGTCCTGTTCCCACGCCCCGCGCCCAGCGATTGTTTCGCACTGCGGCGCCGCGCATGCAAACGCAGCATGGCGCCCGAGTCAAATTGCGCCTGCATTCAGGGTTAAGGGTGACGCCGGCGGCCGGTTTGGGCATATGGTCGGCGCTCCTGAAGGAGCCCCGCTCATGAGCGACACCGACATCGTCATCGTTTCCGCCCAGCGCACCCCGGTGGGGTCGTTCAACGGCGCGCTCTCCAGCCTGCCGGCGCACGATCTCGGCAAGATCGCGATCCAGGCCGCGGTCGAACGCGCCGGCATCGCGCTCGGCGATGTGGACGAGGTGATCCTCGGCCAGGTGCTGCAGGCCGGCGCCGGCCAGGGCCCGGCGCGGCAGGCGGCGGTCAACGCCGGCGTGCCGGTCGAGAGCCCGGCCTGGAGCCTCAACCAGCTGTGCGGCTCGGGCCTGCGCGCCGTGGCGCTCGCCGCCCAGCAGATCGCCCAGGGCGACGCCAAGATCGTCGTCGCCGGCGGCCAGGAGAGCATGAGCCAGTCGCCGCACGCCCAGAACCTGCGCGGCGGCCAGAAGATGGGCGACCTCGCCTTCGTCGACACCATGATCAAGGACGGGCTCTGGGACGCCTTCCACGGCTACCACATGGGCCAGACCGCCGAGAACATCGCCGCGCGCTGGCAGATCACCCGCGAGGACCAGGACCGGTTCGCGGTCGCCAGCCAGAACAAGGCCGAGGCGGCGCGCAAGGCGGGGCGGTTCCGGGACGAGATCGCGCCGGTGACGATCAAGGGCCGCAAGGGCGACGTCGTGGTGTCCGACGACGAGTTCATTCGCGACGGCGTGACGCTGGAGAGCATCTCCGGCCTGCGCCCTGCGTTCACCAAGGACGGCACGGTGACCGCCGCCAACGCCTCCGGCCTCAACGACGGCGCCGCCGCGCTGGTGCTGATGACCGCCGGCGAGGCCAGCCGCCGGGGCCTTAAGCCGCTGGCCCGAATCGCCTCCTGGGCGCACGCCGGCGTTCCGCCCGAGATCATGGGCACCGGCCCGATCCCCGCCACCCAGAAGGCGCTGGAGAAGGCCGGCTGGAAGGTCTCGGACCTCGACCTGATCGAGAGCAACGAAGCCTTCGCCGCGCAGTCGCTCAGCGTGGTGCGCGAGTTGGGGCTCGATCCGGCCAAGGTCAACGTCAACGGCGGGGCCATCGCCATCGGCCACCCGATCGGCGCCTCCGGGGCCCGCATCCTGACCACCCTGCTGCACGAGATGAACCGGTCGGGGGCCAGGAAGGGCCTGGCCACCCTCTGCGTCGGCGGCGGCATGGGCGTGGCGATGACGGTGGAGGCGGTGTGATTTCCAGGGAGGTTCCCCCCATCGTCGCACATCGCCCTGCGGGCTCGTTTGCGACACTTCCCCCGCTCGCGGGGGGAAGAGCGACCTGCTCCTCCCCTCGCGGGCGAGGGGAGGTGTCGCTGGCGAGGGAGCCTGAGCGACCGAAGCGCGACGGAGGGGAGAACCCGCCGGTCTGAAAGGGAAGGGAACGAACATGACCAGGGTGGCCTTCGTCACGGGCGGCACACGGGGCATCGGGCGGGCGATCAGCGCCCGGCTCCGCGCCGGCGGCTACAAGGTGGCCGCCGGCTACGCCGGCAACGAGGTGGCGGCGCAGAGCTGCTCCGACGAGCTCGGCGTCTTCTGCGTGAAGGGCAATGTCTCCTCGTTCGCCGACTGCGCCGAGGCGGTGAAGAAGGTCGAGGCCGAGCTCGGCCCGATCGACACCCTGGTCAACAACGCCGGCATCACCCGCGACGCCGTGCTGCACCGGATGACCGAGGAGCAGTGGGGTGAGGTGATCCGCGTCAACCTTGCCTCGATCTTCAACATGACCCGCAACGTCATCGAGGGCATGCGCGAGCGCAACTTCGGCCGCATCGTCAACATCTCGTCGATCAACGGCCAGAAGGGCCAGATCGGGCAGTCGAACTATTCGGCCGCCAAGGCCGGGATGATCGGCTTCACCAAGGCGCTGGCGCAGGAGAACGCCAAGAAGGGCATCACGGTGAACGCTATTGCGCCAGGCTACATCGACACCGAGATGGTCTCGGCGGTGCCGCAGAACGTTCTCGAGCAGATTATCGCCGGCATTCCCGTCGGAAGACTGGGCATGGCCGACGAGATCGCCCGCTGCGTTGCCTTCCTCGCGGCGGAAGAAGCCGGTTTTATTACCGGATCGACGCTGACGGTAAACGGCGGTCAATACATTACGGGGTAGTAAGGGCGTCCAAAAAGCGCCCCACTCGCGGGGCATGTGCCTGGGGAATGGCGGCGCCGTTGACGGCATTCCGTATCGTTCTGATGTGCGCCGCGGGCCTGATGGCCGCGGCGTCGTCGTCTGCGCTCGCTGCGCCGGTTTCGCTGCTGCGCGAAGCCTACACGGCCCATGCCGGCAGCGAAAAAGCCGGGCAACCGCTGGCGGCGCGCTACGAAATGGACGAGGGCGGGGCCTTCGTGTTCGACCGCTCGACCATCAAGCCGCTGCTGAAGTTCGACGACGACCCGGAGATCTGGGCGCTGCAGCCGGCGCCTGGCCCGCGCGGCGACGTGATCTACCGCAACGACGTCGGCGAGCCGATGCTGCGGGCCACCCGGCTTGGCGGCATGACCGTCTTCACTCCCAAGCGCCCGGACGGCTCGGCCGCGGCGCTCGACGGAGCGTCGGCGCCACTACGGGTCCCGACCCTCAGCGCCCAGGGCCTGTTCCGCAGCTTCTACCAGGCAAGCCTCCGGGCAAGCCGGGCGGCGGGTCACCAGATCGGCTTCGAGACCAAGCAGGACGCCGACACCACCACCGCCACCTATCTGGCCGACGCCGCCACCGTGGCCAGCGAGGCGCTGGTCGAGATCGCCGGCCTGCGCGGCGGCAAGGCGGGGCTGAGCCCCATCAGCGACGTCGTCATCGCTCAGGGCCAGCGACCGGGCGTGCTGCTGCAGAAGGGCGTGCTGACGATCACGATCGTCGCCAACCAGGGCGTCTTCGGCCGGCCGTCGTCCCGGCGGATCGAGAAGGCGGCTTGGGCCCGGTAGGCCGCTAGGCCAGGTCCCGCCAGCAGGTCGCGTCCCACCCAGGCGGGGCCGTCGCCTCGTAGACCCCACGCGCCACCGCCCTGGCCAGGCAGTCGGCGGCCAGGGCGCCTAGGCGCGCCACCTGGGCCATCCGCCGCTCCGTCAGCGCCCGCTTGCCGGTGGCGAAGGCGAACACGACGTCGCCGTCGAACGGCGAGTGGGCGGGGCGGATGGCGCGGGCAAGGCCGTCCTGCGCCATGATCGCCAGCCGTTTGGCTTCGGCGGGGGTGAGCGCGGCGTCGGTGGCGACGCAGGCGATGGTGGTGTTCACCCGTTCGGTCTCGGGGCTTGGACCCTTGGCGAGCCCCCAGTCGTCCAGCCCGGCGACCAGCCCGGCCGGGCCCAGCGCGCCGAACTCGCCGGCGATCTCGAACGGCGCGGCCCAGAACGTTCGCCCGCCGGGCGCGACCACCGAGCCGAAGCTGTTCACCGCCACGATCGCGCCCACCGTGAAGCCGTCGACGCCGACAGCCGAGGTCGAGCCCAGGCCGCCTTTCAGCCGACCGGCCATCGCGCCCAGCCCGGCCCCGGCCGAGCCCAGCGTGAACCGTGCGCCGGCGCTTCTGACCGCGGCCGCGCCCAGGTCGCGGTAGGGCGGCGCTTCGCCCCAGGCCTTCGCGCCGCCGTTGGCGAGGTCGTAGAGGATCGCCGCCGGCACGATCGGCGAGACCGGCACGGTCGCGGCGGTCGCGAGCCGGTAGCCGCGCCCGGCCGCGCCAAGCACGGCGGTCACCCCGTCGGCGGCAGCCAGGCCATAGACCGAGCCGCCGGACAGCACGACGGCGTCGGCCGCCTCGACCAGGTTCTCCGGCGCCAGCGCGTCGGTCTCGCGGGTCCCCGGCCCGCCGCCGCGAACGTCGACCGCGCAGACCGCCCGGTCATCGGCCAGGATCACCGTCACGCCGGACCGCGCCGCCGCGTCCTCGGCCTGGCCGACCCTGAGGCCGGCCACGTCGGTGATCAGATTCAGCGGACCTGGAGCGCAATTCAGCGTAGCTGGGGCGGCAAGGCTCATCGTCGCTTGCTAGAAGTCGCCGGCTTGGTTGTCCACGACCGCGACGCGTCTATGTGAGCGCGCCCCGGATGAAAGAAGGCCCGGAGAATGAGGTTGATGCAGCGTTGGATCCTGGGCCTGGCGGCGTTGGCCGCTTCGGTCGGCGCGGCCGTCCAGGCCGAGCCTCAGCCGGGCCTCGCGCCCCACGCCATGGTCGCCGCGGCCAACCCGCTGGCGGCGGCTGCCGGGCTGAAGGTGCTGAAGGCGGGCGGCTCGGCGATCGACGCGGCCGTCGCCGTGCAGGCGGTGTTGGGCCTGGTCGAGCCGCAGAGCTCCGGCCTCGGCGGCGGCGCGTTCATGGTCTACTTCGACGGCAAGACCCACAAGCTGACCGCCTACGACGGCCGCGAGGTCGCCCCGGCCGGCGCGACGCCGGCGCTGTTCCTGAAGGACGACGGCGCGCCGATGGGCTTCGGCCAGGCCATCGTCTCGGGCCACTCGGCCGGCGTGCCGGGCGCGATCGCCATGCTGTACCTGGCGCACAAGGATCATGGCCGGCGGCCGTGGAAGACGCTGTTCGGTGACGCCGAGCAGCTGGCCGACGACGGCTTTGTGGTCAGCCCAATGCTGGCCAGCAGGATCGCCAGCCCCTATCCGCCGCAGAACAAGCAGCCCGACGTGATCCGCTACTTCAGCAAGCCGGACGGGACCCGGCTGGCCGCCGGCGACCTCCTGGTGAACCACGCCTACGCCGCCACCCTGCGCAAGCTCGCCGCCGAGGGACCACGCGCGATCCTGTCCGGCCCGATCGCGGCCGATATCATCAGACGCCTGCACCAGGACCCGCTGCCCAGCACGATGACGCTGGCCGACCTGGCGGCTTACAAGCCGCATGAGACGGCGGCGCTCTGCCGGCCCTATCGGGTCTACGTCGTCTGCTCCGACCAGGCCCCGTCCGGCGGCATGGCGGTGCTGGAAGCCCTTGGCCTGCTGGAACACACCGACATCGCCGCCCGCGGCCCGACCGACCCGCAGGCCTGGCTGGAAATCGCCGAGGCCGAGCAGCTGATGTACGCCGACCGCGACACCTACGAGGGCGATCCGGCGTTCGTGCAGGTGCCGGTCGAGGGCCTGCTCGACCCGGCCTACCTGGCCGAGCGCGCGAAGCTGATCGGCGAAACCGCGTTCGCCAAGCCTCCGGCCCCGGGGACCCCAGCCGGCGCGCCGAAGGTGGGGCTCGACGCCACCGCCGAGCCGGGCGGCACCTCGCACTTCGTGATCGTCGACGCGGCGGGGAACGTGGTCTCGATGACGACCACGGTCGAAAGCATCTTCGGCGACGGCCGGATGGTCGACGGCTTCTTCCTCAACAATCAGCTGACGGACTTTTCCTTCAGTCCCAAGACGTCCGGCGGCCTGCCGATCGCCAACGCTGTCGCCGCCGGCAAGCGCCCGCGCTCGTCGATGGCCCCGATCATCATCCTGGACCGGAAGGGGAACTTCGTAGCGGCCGTCGGCTCGCCTGGCGGCAACGCGATCCCCTCCTACGTGCTGAAGACCCTGGTCGGCGTGCTCGACTGGCATTTGTCGATGCAGGACGCCGCGGCGCTGCCGAACCTGATCGCCCGGGGCGGCCAGGTCCAGTCCGAGCCGAAACGCTACGCGCCCGGCGTGGTCGACGCGCTGGCGGCCAAGGGCCTGAAGGTCAGCACCGGCTTCGCCGCCGAGGGCTCCGGCGTCCACGGGATCATCAAGCGCGATGGCGGCTACGAGGGCGGCGCGGACCCGCGGCGCGAGGGCGTGGCGGTGGGGTACTGAGGTGGGCTAGACAACCGGCGCGGGCGTCGCGACTGTCCGCCAATGCGCAAGCGTTGCCAAAGATGCGGCTTCCGTTCGGATTGCGTCGATTTCTTCCGCCGGGAGGCGGCGCCCGGCGAGGCCCGGCTCCAGACGGTATGCCTGGTCTGCCTGCCAGCGGCGCGCGAGCCTGGCGAGCTCCGCACCGTCGCGGGCGCGATCATCGCAGGCTCAATGCTGCTGGCGGTCCTGGCGTGGGCATGCGCCACAAACCTTGAGGGCGGCCTGGTGCTAGGGCAGATCGTGCTCTTCGTGCTCCTCGGCTGGCCGCTCGCCACCGTTGTACACGAGGCCGGTCACGCATCGGCCGCGCTGTTGCTGAAGCGACGCGTCGTCCGGATGGTCATCGGTCGAGGACGCATCTGGCTAAGACTCAGGACTGGATTGCTGTCCGTGGAGGTGAGGATGCGACTTTGGGCCGGCGGCCAGACCCACTATTCGGTCGCAAACGGGCGCCTATCGAAGGCCGTCATCATACTCGCTGGACCGGCGGCGAATCTCGCGCTGGCGGCCCTGCTGTTCACCGCTTCGCTCGAGTTAGGAAAGGACGAGACCAGAGATATCGCCGCGGCGTGGGCGTTCGGTCTTGCGGTCCTCCAGGGCCTCATCGGCTTGATCAATCTGGCGCCGTTCGTGTCCCGCAACAGCGGCCTTCCTTCCGATGGACTGCAACTCGTGCGGTTGCTGAGGCCAGTTCTTAACCCTGACATCGACCTCAAAGACGTCCCGGCGCTGGCCCTCGCGTACGCCTATGCTCGGCTGGGCCTCAACGCCCAGGCCACAGAGTGCGCGATGAAGGCGCTGGCGCAAACCCCGGGCGACACCCAGGCGGCTTCAATGGTGATCCACTGCTTGTCACGAAGCCAAGGCGATCAAGCCGCAATCGCGTGGTGGCTGGGATCCGGTTTCGAGCCGGGCGAAGGAGCGAGCGAACTCGACATCGCATTCATGAAAGCGAACATCGCCTGGAGCGCTCTGAAGGCGAACTGCGGCGAACTTGTTGAACTAACCGACATCAATTCTGCCGAAGCCCTGGCCGCGGCGCCTGACCGCTATGAGGTGCTCGGGACACGCGGTGCGTGGCTCGCCACCTACAGCGACGCGCACGCCGGCGCTTCCATGCTCGTCGAGGCAGCACGTCAGACATCTGATTGGCGCGACAAGGCCGACTTTTGCGGCTTCCTGGCGCGCGCTATGGAGCGATTGCGACACTTAGAGCTCGCCGGAAGCTACGCGGACGCCGCTACTCATTTCCGGAACGCCGCTCAATTCCCGGCCGCGTTGGGCGCAGCCCGAGGGCCGCCGCCTCAGTACCGATAGTGGTCCGGCTTGAACGGGCCCTGCTTGCGGCACGCCGATGTAGTCGGCCTGGTCCTTGGAGAGCTGGGTCAGTTTCGCGCCCAGCTTGGCCAGGTGCAGCATCGCCACCTTCTCGTCGAGGTGCTTGGGCAGCACGTGGACCTTGTGGCCGTAGGCCGGGCCGTTGGTCCATAGCTCGATCTGGGCCAGGGTCTGGTTGGTGAAGCTGGCGCTCATCACGAAGCTGGGGTGGCCGGTGGCGTTGCCGAGGTTCACCAGCCGCCCTTCCGAGAGCACGATGATCTTCTTGCCGTCGGGGAACTCGACGTGGTGCACCTGCGGCTTGATCTCGTCCCAGCGGTAGTTGCGCAGGGCGGCGATCTGGATCTCGCAGTCGAAGTGGCCGATGTTGCAGACGATGGCGTTGTTCTTCATCGCCCGCATGTCGTCGAGCTTGATCACGTCCTTGTTGCCGGTGGCGGTGACGAAGATGTCCGCGTTCGGGGCGACGTCCTGCAGCGTCTGCACCTCGTAGCCTTCCATCGCCGCCTGCAGCGCGCAGATCGGGTCGATCTCGGTGACGATCACCCGGGCGCCGCCCTGGCGAAGCGACGCCGCCGAACCCTTGCCGACGTCGCCGTAGCCGCAGACCACCGCGACCTTGCCGGCCAGCATCACGTCGGTGCCGCGGCGGATGGCGTCGACCAGGCTCTCGCGGCAGCCGTAGAGGTTGTCGAACTTCGACTTGGTGACGCTGTCGTTGACGTTGATCGCCGGGAACGGCAGCTCGCCGCGCTCGGCCATCTGGTAGAGCCGGTGCACGCCGGTGGTGGTCTCTTCCGAGACGCCCTTGATCGCCGCGCGGATCGCCGAATAGAAGCCGGGCTTCTCCTTCAGATAGCGCTTCATGATCGCGTAGAGCGCCTCTTCCTCCTCGTTCTTCGGGTCGTCGAGGACGGACGGGTCCTTCTCGGCCTTCGGGCCCAGCACGCAGAGCAGGGTGGCGTCGCCGCCGTCGTCGAGGATCAGGTTCGGATAGCCGCCGTCGCCCCACTCGAAGATCTTGTGGGCGTAGTCCCAGTACTCCATCAGGTTCTCGCCCTTCACGGCGAACACCGGCGTGCCCGTCACCGCGATGGCCGCGGCGGCGTGGTCCTGGGTGGAGAAGATGTTGCAGCTGGCCCAGCGCACTTCCGCGCCGAGGGCCTGCAGCGTCTCGATCAGCACCGCGGTCTGGATCGTCATGTGCAGCGAGCCGGCGATCCGGGCGCCCTTCAGCGGCTGGTCCTTATGGAACTCCGCGCGCACCGCCATCAGGCCGGGCATCTCGGTCTCGGCGATCTCGATTTCCTTGCGGCCCCAGTCGGCGAGGGAAACGTCCTTGATGATGTAGTCGGCCAAAGCGTCGGCTCCTTGTTGCGGGGGCTCTATAGACGGCCGAGCCGGAGGCCGCAATGGGGATATAAGGAAATCTTTATGTGGTTAAGAGCGCCGGGCGCCAACCTTTCCCCCTGAGGGGGAAAGCGGCGCGCCATGCGCAAGCATGCGTCGCCGATGGGGGCTCTTGCCGGAACGGACTCCCCCCATCGGCGAAGCGCGCTAACGCGCGGCTCGCCGCTTTCCCCCGGAGGGGGAAGGGTTAGAGCGCTACTTCCAGAACGGCTTGGCGGCCGCGAGCGCCTTGACCGCCGCCTCGGCGCGATCGGTGAGGGGGCCGATCCGGGCTTTCTGGCTGCCGGTGATGCGGCCGGCGACGAAGGCGGAGTCGGTCTCGGCCCGGCCCGGGCTGGCCGCCGCCTCGTGGGCCAGCCGCTCGCCGACCGCGATGTCGTTGAGCTCGCCCAGGGTGTCCTGCACCTGCTTCAGCGCCCCGATGAAGGCGCGGGCGCGCTTGGGCCGGTCGAACAGGCCGGCGAAGGCGTCGGCGGCGTAGCGCAGCTTCTTGGCCTCGATGCGCAGCTTGTGGCGCTCGGCCGGCTCGAGCTCGCGCAGTCGCCGCCCGCGCCGGGCGATCTTGTGGCAGCGCGCCTGCAGCTCCTCGGTGGCGAAGCGGCGGATCGGCCGCTCGCGGGCGGCGGCCGTCGCGTCGGCGACGGTCCAGGGACCGGTCTCGATCCAGACCAGCAGGTCGAGCAGCAGGCGGCGGAAGCGCTCGCTCTCCACCGCGGCGGCGGCGCGGACATAGGCCATGCGGCGGGCGCCGCGCAGCCGCGCGCCCAGCCCCTTCAGCCCTTCGGCGTCCTCCTTCTCGACCACCGCCGCGCGATAGTCGCCGCGCAGCAGGACGTCGAGATTCCGGGCCGCGTCGAGCTCGCCGGTCAGCCACTTCAGCTCGGCCTTGATCGCCGGCAGCCGCGCGTCGCCGACCACCAGCTTGAAGCTGGTGATCAGGCTTCGCAGCCGGCGCAGCCCCACCCGCAGCTGGTGGATCACCTCGGGGCTGGCGCGGTAGCGCAGCCGCTCGGCGTTGGCGGTGATCTGGCGCAGGCAGGCCCGGGCGACCGCCTGGAACGCCTGGCCGGCGCCCAGGCTCGGCGAGAGCGGCGGCGGCTCGAACTTGTGGGCGAAGGAGCGCGGCGGGCGGGCAAGCGCCGAACCACGCGCCGCCTTGCTGGTGAACGAGAGGGTGAGGTCGCCCTCGCCAGCCAGCCGCCGCGCCAGCGCGAACAGGCCCCACTGCGGCCCGGCCTTCAGCTCCAGCTCGAGCTCGGCGAACGTCGCCTCGTGACCCCTGGCCTTGACCACCCCCTCATCGAAGGCGAGCTCGATCCGGCTGTCGCCCTCCACCACCTCGGCGGTGCGGCGATTCACTTCGACCACGAACACCGGGACAAGCTTGGCCCTGGCCACGAGGCGGGCCGCCGGAGTCGCCCTCAGGGCGGTCAGATTGAGCTTCGGACCCGCGACCCGGGTTTCCCATTCGCCGCGCGAGAGCGCGCCGTCGCCGCCATCCTTCAGCGTCTGCACGAAGGTGTCGCCGGAGCGCCGTACCCTCAGCGCCATCTTCGCCCGCCAGAGCGCGCCTTTTTCGGTGTCGAAATAGGTCGCGGTCATCTGCCGGGGCGGCGCGCCGGCCAGCGCCTCGAGCCCGGGAACGCGCTCCAGCATGGCGGCCAGTTCGGCCGCCCGGCCGAGCGGCACGGCGAACTTCATCTCGATCTCTCGGGGTGTGTCGACCATCGTCCTGACCAGGGCTAGCCCGAGCCTCCTAGCACGCCATGCGCCGGGGATCGAACTCAGGAGACCTATTTATGGGTCCCGCGCGGCCCGCGCCGCACTGTTCGCCCGCCGGGCGAACCGCCGGCTAGCGGTCTTCCTCGAACCGGTTGGCGACCAGTTCGGCCAGGGCGTCGACGGCCGCCTGGGCCTCGGCGCCCTCGGCGCGGATGACGATCCGGCTGCCTGGGCCGGCGGCCAGCATCATCAGCCCCATGATCGAGCGGGCGTCGACCGTCGCGCCCTCCTTGGTGACGGTCACCTCGGCGTCGAAGGTGGCGGCCAGCTTGACGAACTTGGCCGACGCCCTGGCGTGCAGGCCGCGTTCGTTGGCGATCTCCACCGAGGTTTCGGCGGCCATAGCCGCTATTTCTCGCCCGACAGCACGTAGGAGGCGACGGAAATGTACTTGCGCCCGGCTTCCTGCGCCTGGGCGACGCAGGTCGGCAAGTCCTCGCGGCGGCGCACGCTGGCCAGCTTGATCAGCATCGGCAGGTTGAGGCCGGCGATCACCTCGGCCTTGGTCTGCTCCATCACCGAGATGGCGAGGTTGGACGGCGTGCCGCCGAACATGTCGGTGAGCAGGATCACGCCGCCGCCGTCGTTGACCCTCTCGCAGGCGGCCAGGATGTCGCGGCGGCGGCGCTCCATGTCGTCGTCAGGCCCGATGCAGATCGCGCTGACAGCGCCCTGCGGCCCGACCACGTGCTCCATGGCGTGCACGAACTCTTCCGCCAGGCGACCGTGAGTGACGATCACGAGCCCGATCATTTGCGAGGCCTCAATGGGTGTCCCCGGTCCCAGGGCGGTCCCCGCCGCCGAAAGAGCGGGCTTGATACGCCTGTTGCGCGCTGTGTCCAAGATGTTGCAGTGCGCGACGAAGCTTCGCGGGCGCGGAAGCCTCGAACGGGTCGAGCCGCAGCTCCGGAACGCCGATCCCTTCGACTTCGATCATCTCAGTGTCCGGCATCCGCTCGATCGCCACGCCCTGGGCGCAGCGGGCGGCTAGCACGATCTCGGCCATGGCCAGCGGCGACGTGCGGACGACGCCATGGCCCCGCGCCTCGATCAGTCCGGTCAGGGATTCCGGGGCGCGGCCCCAGAGCGCGCCGCCCGAGGCCCAGACCACGACGCGGTCGTCAGCGACCAGCCGGAGCCCCGCATCGAGCGCCCGCAGCGCCAGATCGCTCTTGCCGGCGCCCGAAGGTCCTTGATCAGCGCGCCGCGCCAGTAGCCGTCCAGCCTCAGGGCGACGAGGCCGGCATGCAGGATCACGCGCGTGGTCCTCGCGGCCGGGATCGCCACGACGAACCGCGCGCCGGTCACCTCGCCAGCGGCGTTGGTGCGGTTCTCGGCGTGGATGCGTCCCGCCGTGCGCCTCGACGATCTGGCGCGCGATGGAGAGGCCCAGCCCCGAGTTGCCGCCGAACGCCGCGCCGGCGGGCCTGGCGGTGTAGAACCGCTCGAACACCGTCTCCAGGTTCTCCGGCGGCATGCCGGGCCCGTCGTCGTCGACCTTCACCACCGCCTGGCCGCGCTCGCGGCTGAGCGTCACCCAGACATCGCCCCCCGGCGGCGAGAACGAGCGGGCGTTGTCGATCAGGTTGCGGAACACCTGGCTGAGCGGCCCTTCGCGTCCGGCCACCGTCAGCGTGTCGTCCTCGTCCTGCGACCAGGCGCACGTGCGGGTCGCCCTCGCGGCGGGTGGTCTCGTAGAGGCCGACGATGTCCTTCAGCAGCCGCGCCAGCTGCGCCGGCCGGGGCGACTCCCGCGAGAGCTCGGCGTCGAGCCGCGAGGCGTTGGAGATGTCGGTGATCAGCCGGTCGAGGCGGCCGACGTCCTGCTTCAGGATCGCCAGCAGCCGGTCGCGCCCGGCGCCTTCCTCGACCAGCTCCAGGGTCTCCACCGCCGAGCGGATCGAGGTGAGGGGATTGCGGATCTCGTGCGCCACGTCGGCGGCGAAGCGCTCGATCGCCTCCATCCGGTCCGACAGGGTGTGGGTCATGTCCTCCAGCGAGCGGGCGAGATCGCCGAGTTCGTCCTTGCGCTCGGCGATGTCGGGCAGGGCGATGGCGCGGGCCCGGCTCAGCCGCACGCTGTCGGCCGCGGCCGAGAGCCGCCGCACCGGCTGGGCGATCAGCTGGGTCAGCGCGAACGAGGACAGCAGGTTCACGGCCACGGCGATGACGATGAACGGGATCAGCGGCGGCCCGCTCGGCGGCGATGATCTGGTCGACGTCGCCGGCTTCCAGGGTCAGCACGCCCAGCACCTCGCGCACGTGCTCGATCGGGATCGAGACCGAGACCACCCGCCCGCCGTTCTCGGAGGGCCGCATGCCGGCCACCGGCTGGCCCTTCAGCGCCGAGCCGATCTCCTCGTTGAGCGCCTTCTCGGCGGCCAGATCGGTGCGGGTCTTGGGCGCGAAGCCCGGAATGGCGAACGGCTTCTCCCCCGGCTTCCGCGCCGGCGGAAGCGGCGTCGCCTCGACCCGGTCGGTGGCGACGTAGGAGTCGGAGATCGGGTGCCCCTCGGTGTCGAACAGCCGCACCCGCTCGGTCTTCGGGATCGAGCAGCGTTGCAGGAAGTCGCTGGCGGTGTCGGCCTCCAGCAGCGGCTCGGGATCGCCGACGGTGGCGTTCTGCTCGATCACGTTGGCGATCAGCTGGCCCTCGGTGCGCAGCGACTGGATCCGCGCGTTGACCAGCCCCTGGCGAAGCTCGTTCAGCAGCAGCGCGCCGCCGACCAGGATGGCCAGGCCCGACCAGGTTCAGGACAATGATCAGCCGCCCGATCCGCGAGGGCGGCCGACGCGGCGCGAGGACGTCTCGCCCGTTCAGATTTCGCGGTAGCGGTAACCGACGCCATAGAGGGTTTCGATCGCGTCGAACTCCGGGTCGACCTGGCGGAACTTCTTGCGCATGCGCTTGATGTGGCTGTCGATGGTCCGGTCGTCGACGTAGACCTGATCGTCGTAGGCCGCGTCCATCAGGTTGTCGCGGCTCTTCACGAAGCCCGGGCGCTGGGCCAGCGACTGCAGCAGCAGGAACTCGGTCACCGTCAGCCGCACCGGCCGGCCGTCCCACAGGCAGTCGTGGCGGGCGGGATCGAGGGTCAGCCGGCCGCGCTTGATCGCCTTGGCGCCGGCGTCGGCGGCCTGGGCGGCCTCCTCCTCGGCGTCGCCCGGCGTGCGAGCGGCGCAGCACCGCCTTCACCCGCTCGATCAGCAGGCGCTGGCTGAACGGCTTGTGGATGTAGTCGTCGGCGCCGAGGTTGAAGCCGAGGATCTCGTCGATCTCCTCGTCCTTCGAGGTCAGGATGATCACCGGCAGGTCGGCGATCTGGCGCAGCCGGCGCAGCACCTCCATGCCGTCCATCCGCGGCATCTTCACGTCGAGGATCGCCAGGTCGGGCGGATCGCTTTCCAGCGCCGCCAGGCCCGGCGGCGCCGTCGTAGTAGGCTTTCACCGCGTGGCCGTGGCTCTCCAGGGCCAGGGAGACCGACGCGACGATGTTCTCGTCGTCATCCACCAGAGTGATCTTCGCCATCAGAGGGGTCTTCTTCAGCTGTGCTTCGCGCGACTTAACGCGCGAACCCGGCGATCGGCGCAAGACCGCAGGGAATCGAAGGGGCGGCGACGCCGCCAGGAATTCAGCATACCGCCATAAGGCAAGCCATGCCGTAACGCATCGCCGTGGTTCGTGGCGTCAATTGGGCTTCGCGTGACCAAAAGCAAGACGCCCTTAAGCCTAATGCGTCACGCTAAGTCACCACTGAAACGGCTTTGGCCCCCGGGACGGATCGATTGCAGGTCCACTACGAGCTGTTCGTCCGGCACACGCCTGGGGCGACGTGGACGCTGGAAATGGCCAGCGAGACCCGCGCCCACGTGGTGGAGACCGCCGAGTCGTTGATGGACGACGGCCGCGTGGCCGCGGTCCGCGTCAGCAAGGAATCGCTCGATCCCGACACCCGGGAATTCAAGAGCGTCACCATCCTCTCCAAGGGCAAGACCGAGACTGGGCGCAAGAAGAAGGTGATCGAGAACCGTGAGCCGCTCTGCGTCTCGCCGGAGGATCTCTACACAGTCCACGCCCGCGACCGCATCGGCCGGCTGCTCGACGGCTGGCTGACCCGCAACCACGCCACCGCGTTCGAGCTGTTGCACCGCCCCGACCTGGTCGAGAAGCTGGACGCGGCCGGCAACGAGCTGCAGCACGCGATGCAGAAGATCGCCGTGCCCGAAGCCCAGGCGCGCGGCGCTTCGGTTCACGAGCTGATCCGCAGCTTCCAACGGCTGATCGAGCGGACCATCAGCCGGATCATGGCTGACGCCAAGCGGGGCCGCTTCCCGATCCTTTCCAAGGATGGCTTCGCCGGCGCCGCCTCGCGGCTGATCCAGGACCCCGAGCGCGGCTACCTGCTTGGCGGCGGCGTCGCCGGATACCTGGCCGCCGGCGGCACCTGGTCCGACAAGGTGATGCGCTTGCTGGACCTGGCCGACGCCGCTCCGGCCGAGGGCCCGGCCCGGAACTTCGCGTTCGACGTGCTTGAGCAGCCGCTCTCCGAGATCCTGGAGTCGCGCGCCGCGCTGGTGGAGCTGCTGGGGGCCCAGCTCGATCTCGGCGGCCAGCTCGCCGGCATGACCCGCCTGGTGGCCGCGGACGCGCTGGCCGCGCTGGCGGCGATCGACTCGCCGGTGGGACGCGCCCTGCCGCCGCTGCAGGGCGCGGCGGCGCGGCTGGCGCTGTGGATGTCGCAGCCGCCGTTCGCGTCGGTGCGGGCCGCCGTCGGGAGGCGTATCCTGCGTGAGCTGAATGGACCGCGCCGGCTGCGGCCGACCAGCCCGCGCGAGGAGATCGACATCCTGCGCGCGCTTGGCATGGCGCTGACCGCGGCGGCGGGCCAGCTGCTGCCCCCGGACGATGTGCACGAGGCCTTCATCGCCCGCTCGCGGATGCTGGTGACGGCAGAGTTCGTCGAAGGCCTGCTCGGCCGCGACGGCAGCGCGCGCGACGAGACCGAGCAGCTGATCTGGCTCTCGGAGAACGTGGTCGGCGCCGTCAACAAGCGCGCCGCCGCCCGCTACCTGGCCACCCACGCCGGCTCGCTCAGGTTCGAGACCGAGCTGCGCTACGGCCCCGACACGCCGTCGCATCGCCTGGCCTCGCTGGCGGCGATGCAGAAGTCCGCGGCCCGCGCCGGCCTCGATCCGGCCGACCTGGCGCCGATCCTGGCCAAGTTCGGCGAGGTCGGCGGCCTGATCGAGACGGACTCCAAGTTGGTCAGCACGCTCAGCCATGCGTCCGCGCCGGTGTTGCACCGGCTTGGCCTGCTGCTCCGCCTGGCGACCGGCGACGCCGCGCCGATCGGCCCCGTCGCCGACCGCGCCCGCGGCGCGGCGCTGAAGCTGCTGCGCGCCGACGCCACCCGCTCCGAACTCGCCGCCTCGCCGGAACAGCTGGCGCAGGTGCGCGACATGGTGCAGGCGGCCGGGCTGGCGGCCTGAAGCTCGCGCGGGCGCATCGTCCCGGCTAAGCTCGCCGCAATGATCCGCGCGCCCACCTTCATCCTTCTCGCCGCCATCGCGCTCGCCGCCTGCAGCGGGCCGTCCGCGCCGGAGGAGGCCGGCGTCTGTTGGCGCGGGACGACGGGCGCGACCGGCAAGGTCACCTACGCGCCGCTGGCCCGGGGCGTAGGGTCGATGGAAACCTGCGCGGTGTTGCTCGAGGCGTTGCGGCTGCAGGGGACGCCGCAGGTGAGCGGGGCCTACCAGGGCTATTTCCTGTTCCTCGACGCCGACAAGATGACGTCGGCGCGGCATTCCGGCGGGGTGCGCTGGCCGATCTTCCAGCCGCCGCAGCGCAAGGTGATCGACCGCGATATTCGCCGCATGCTGGCCGAGCACGGCGGCAAGATGCCTGCGCCTGACGACTTCCGGCTGGAACACCAGCAGTAGGCCTCAGGCGTCGGCCTCCGCCGCCTTGCGGCCGCCCCGCCTCGGCGGCGATGGATCCGGCGCGCCGGGCAGCCGCAGATCGAACACCGCGCCTTCCGCATTGGTCTGCGCCAGCGCCAGATCGCCGCCGTGCGCCTGGGCTAGCTCGCGGGCGATGGCGAGCCCGAGGCCCGCGCCGCCGCGCCGAGCGGAACCCTTGAACGGCTGGAACAGGTTGGCCTGCGCCCGCTCCGGCAGGCCGGGCCCGTTGTCGGCGAGGCGGATCACGCTCACGCCGTCGGCGGCGGTCAGGCTGACGCTGACCACCCCGCCGCCGGTGCGCGCCGGCCCCCCCTCGATCGCCTCGCGGGCGTTGCGCATCAGGTTGACCAGGATCCGGTGCAACTGGTCGGGATCGGCCAGCACCTGGGCGTCCTCGTCGACGTCGGCGTCGAGTCTGACGCCTTCGTCGGACAGGTTGGCGTCTTCGGCGGCCGTCTCCAGCGCGGCACGCAGCGCCGTCGGCTTCGGCGCGGGTGGCGGCTCCTCGCTGCGGCCGAAGTCGAGCACGTTGGCCGCCAGCGTCACCGCCCGCTCCAGCGCCCGCTCGAGCCGGGGCAGCGCGCGCGCCACCACCGGATCGGGCGAGGTCGCCAGCCGCTCCGAGGCCAGCTGCGCGCTGGTGAGCATGTTGCGCATCTCGTGATTGATCTTGGCCACCGCCTCGCCCAGCGCCGCCAGCCGGGCCCGCGACGCCAGCGCCGCGCTGAGGTCGAGCTGCATGCGGTCGAGCTCGTTCTCGGCGCGGCCGATCTCGTCGTGACGGCCGGACGGCTTCAGCCGCGCCGCCGGGTCCTCCGGATCGGCGCGGAAACGCTCCATCGAGCGGGTGATCCGCTGGATCGGCCGGACCAGGAAGACGGTCAGGAACAGGTAGACCAGGGCGCCGGCCATCACCGAGGTCAGGATCGCGCCCAGCAGCAGTTCGCGGGCGTTGTCGACCAGGATCGACTGCAGCGGCGCGTCCGGCACCAGGATCTCGACCAGCTCGCCGGTGAGGTAGTGCGGGCGGTCGATCACCAGCACCATGCGGTCGCCGCCGCCGAACAGGGTGTCGAGCGCCCCGGACATCTGGCTGAACGGGTCCTGCCGGCGCAGGTCGATGCGGTAGACCGTGTGCGGCAGCTTCGCCGGCGCCAGCACCGAGCGCATCACCCCGTCCGCCTGGACGTTCACCGCCACCAGGCCGGCGCTGTTGAGGATCTGCGCCTTCAGCTGCTGGGTGACCTTGCCCTCGGGCGCGGCGCCGACCACGAACGACGCCAGTTCGCCCGCGGCGATCCGGTCGCTCAGCCAGTCGCGCTGACGGTTCGCAAGCAGCACCGGCAGGGTCACGGCGTTGGCCAGCACCACCACGAGCAGCGTGGCCAGCAGCAGGCGGGCCGAAAGGCCACCGGGCCAGAGGACGCGGCGGCCGCCTCGCTGGGCTGGGTCGGACAAAGGCGCGTCGTCCGCCATCAGGTTCCGTTACTAGAGCGCGGGGTCGGCGGCAACGGAACCGTCCCGCAAGGCGAGTAGGGCGGGGACCGGCCCGGCCGCGCGGCAAGGCGCGCTCATCGGGCGCCGACCGCCGCGGAGAGGCTGGAGAAACCGTCGGCGGCGAGCCGTGCGGCGAGGTCGCCCCGGATCGCCCGCACCAGCCCTGGCCCCTGGAACACCAGCGCCGAATAGAGCTGCACCGCGCGGGCGCCGGCGCGGATCTTGGCGTAGGCGTCCGCTCCAGACGCGACGCCGCCGACGCCGATCAGCACGAACCGACCCTTGGCGGCGGCGTGGAACTGTCCCAGCACCCGTGTCGACAGCGCCATCAGCGGCGCGCCGGACAGGCCGCCGGCTTCGCTGCGCCGCGCGGACCTGAGGTCGTTCGGCCGCGAGAGGGTGGTGTTGGAGACGACGATGCCGTCGAATCCGCTCGCGGCCACCGCCTCCGCGATCGCCTCGACCTCGGCCTCGTCCAGGTCCGGCGCCACCTTCAGGAACACCGGCGCGTGGCCGGCCAGCGCCGCGCGCGCCTCGCCGACGCGGCCCAGCAGCTCCGCCAGCGCCGCGCCGGTCTGCAGCGCCCGCAGGCCCGGCGTGTTGGGCGAGGAGACGTTGACGGTGAAATAGTCGGCCAGCCCCCATAGCCGCTTCAGCCCGGTGACGTAGTCGCCGATCCGGTCCTCGGCGTCCTTGTTGGCGCCGATGTTGGCGCCGACCACGCCGCGCCCGCGCCGGCCGAGGTTGGCGGCGAAGCGCTCCACCCCGAGATTGTTGAAGCCCATCCGGTTGATCACCGCCCGGTCCTCGCTGAGGCGGAACAGCCGGGGCCGCGGATTTCCGACTTGCGGCCGCGGCGTCACCGTCCCGCCCTCGACGAAGCCGAAGCCCGCCGCCAGCATCGCCGCCACCACCTCGGCGTTCTTGTCGAAGCCGGCCGCGAGCCCGACCGGGTTCGGCAACCTCAGGCCGGCCAGATCGACCGCCAGCACCGGGTCTTCGGCCGGCGCGCGCGGCCCCAGCCCCGCCTTCAGCGCCGCGATCGTCGCCCCGTGGGCATCCTCGGCGGGCAGGAGATGCAGGGCGTGAGTTGCGAGCGTGTGCAGCGCGCTCACGGCGCCAGGTCTCCGAGTTCAGGCATCCCGTCCGGGCTGAGGGGGATTTCCGTCACCGCCTCGACCAGGGCGCAGTCCAGCGGAGCGTAGAGATGGGGGAAGAGGTCGCCGCCGCGCGACGGTTCCCACTTCAGAGCCGCGCCAAGCCGCGCGGCGTCGACCTTCAGCAGCACCAGCCCGGCCTGGCCGGCGAAGTGCCGGCGCGCCGTCTCCTGCGCCTGGGCGGCGGTGGAGAGGTGGATGAAGCCGTCGCTGAGGTCGATCGCGGCGCCCTCGAACCGGCCGGCGCGGCGGGCGGCGTCCCAGTCGGCGCGGGCGACGATCTTGTAGACGTGGCCCATCCTCAGCCGTCGCCTTCGCCGCCGAGCTCCTTGGCGAGGTAGAGCCCGTCGAGGCGGGCGCGGCCCGCCTCGTCGATCGCGTAGACCGCGGCGGTGGCGGTCGGGAACCGCGCAGCCACCGGCTCGATTTCGGCGGCGGACGCCGAGGCGTCGATCAGGAGTTCGACCGCCACTTCGTGCAGGCCGGGATTGTGGCCGACCACCATCAGGGTGTCGCAGCGGTCCGCCGCCGCGTCGATCGCGCCGCGGATCGCGTCCGGCGCGGCGTCGTAGAGATCTCGCACCAGTTCGACCTTCGCCGTCGCGAAGGCGTCTGGAAAGGCGTCGCGGGCGCCGATCCAGGTCTCGGTGGTGCGCCGCGCCGGCGAGACCAGCGCCAGGTCAGGCGCCGCGCCGTCGGCGGCCAGGGCGCGGCCGACGATCGCGGCGTCCTCGCGGCCGCGCGGGGCGAGCGGGCGGTCGAAATCAGTTTCGCCGGGACCGCGGGGCTCGGCCTTGGCGTGGCGGAACAGAATGAGTCGGCGCATCGGCGGCCATGCTACCAGACCGGGCGCACCTGCCGCGAGGCGGACCCCACGTCATGCCAGGGACGTTGACAGCGCGCCCGCTTTGGCGTCCGAGAGGCGCCCCATGAGCGACGGCGAGTCAGCGGCGGGCCTGATCGAGACCAAGGGCGGCGTGATGCGCTTCCCGGCGGACAAGCCGCTGCGCCTCGACTCCGGCGCCCGGATCGAAGGGCTGGAGGTCGCCTACAACACCTACGGCCGGCTGAACGAGGCCCGAAGCAACGCCGTCCTGGTCTGCCACGCGCTGAGCGGCGACCAGCACGCCGCCTCGCGCCACCCGGTCACCGGCAAGCCCGGCTGGTGGGACAAGGTGATCGGCCCCGGCCTGCCGCTCGACACCGACCGCTACTTCGTGATCTGCACCAACGTCGTCGGCGGCTGCCAGGGCTCGACCGGCCCCTCGTCGATCGACCCGGCCACGGGCGAGCCCTACGGCCTGAAGTTCCCGGTGGTGACCATGGCCGACATGGTGCGGGCTCAGGCCATGCTGCTGGATGCGCTCGGCATCGAGAAGCTCTACGCGGTGGTCGGCGGCTCGATGGGCGGCATGCAGGTGCTGCAGTTCGCGGCCGACTATCCCGAGCGGCTCTACGCGGCGGTCTGCATCGCCTGCGCGGCGCGGCATTCGGCCCAGAACATCGCCTTCCACGAGGTCGGCCGCCAGGCGATCATGGCCGACCCGGACTGGCGCGGCGGCGACTATGCGCGCCAGCATGTGCGGCCGGAGAAGGGCCTCGCCGTCGCCCGCATGGCCGCCCACATCACCTACCTCTCGGAGGCGGCGCTGCAGCGCAAGTTCGGCCGCGAGCTGCAGCGCGACGGCCTTTCCTGGGGCTTCGACGCCGACTTCCAGGTCGAGAGCTACCTGCGCCACCAGGGCGCGGCGTTCGTCGACCGCTTCGACGCCAACTCCTACCTCTACATCACCCGGGCGCTGGACTACTTCGACCTCGCCGCCAGCCACGGCGGCAGCCTGGCCGAGGCGTTCCGCCGCTCGCGCGGCGTGCGTTTCTGCGTGTTCTCGTTCTCGTCCGACTGGCTCTATCCGACGCCGGAGAGCCGGCAGATCGTGCGGGCGCTGAACGCAGCTGGCGCCCAGGTCGGCTTCGTCGAGATCGAGAGCGACAAGGGCCACGACGCGTTCTTCCTCGACGAACCGGTGTTCCACGCGGCGCTGGACGGGTTCCTCCGGGCCGGCGCTCAGTCCGGAGGCTGCGGGTGACCACCCGCGAGGACTTCCGCGAGATCCTGCGCCTCGTGCGGCCCGGCTCGCGCGTGCTCGACGTCGGCTGCGGCGAAGGCGAGCTGCTGGAGCTGCTGGCGCGCGAGAAGAGCGTCGAGGGACGGGGGCTGGAGATCAGCCCGGAAGGCGTCTCGGCCTGCATGGCCAGGGGCCTGGCCGTCGTGCAGGGCGACGCCGACGACGACCTCGACTACTTCCCGGCCCGGGCGTTCGACTACGCGGTGCTGTCCCAGACCCTGCCGCAGGTGCGCCAGCCCCGGCACGTGCTCTCCGAGCTGCTGCGGATCGCCGAGCGGGCGATCGTCTCGCTGCCCAACTTCGGCCATTGGCGGATCCGGATGGAGCTGCTTGATCGCAGGGCCGCATGCCGGTGACCGACGTCGCTGCCGACGCCCTGGTGGGGCACGCCCAACATCCACCTTTGCACCGTGCGCGACTTCACCCAGCTCTGCGACGAGCTGGAGCTGCGGATCGAGGCCTGCGCGGCGCTCGCCAACGGCAAGCCCGCCCGGCCGATCGAGCCGAAGCGGGCGCTGGAGAACTGGCGGGCGGAATCCGCGCTGTTCCTGCTCAGCCGCGCCAGCGCGCCGCCCAGGGCGCCGATGGAAGAACCGAAGCGCGACTTGTTCGGTTAAACTCCCGACTCATGTGGACCCTCGCCGACATCCCGCGCCAGTCCGGACGCCGCGCCGTGGTCACCGGGACCGGCGGGCTGGGCTACGAGACCGCCCTGGCGCTGGCCGCCGCCGGCGCCCACGTGGTGCTGGCGGGTCGCAACGAGACCAAGGGGCGGGGCTCGGTGGTGCGGATCCTCAATCTGCATGCCAATGCGTCGATCACCTTCGAGCGGGTGGACCTGGCGAGCCTCGCCAGCGTCGCCGCCTTCGCAGAGCAGATGGAGGCGGTGGGCGCGCCGATCGACCTGCTGGTCAACAACGCCGGCGTGATGGCGCCGCCGCGCCGCCGCGCCACCGCCGACGGCTTCGAGCTGCAGTTCGGCACCAATCACCTCGGCCATTTCGCCTTGACCGGGCGGCTGCTGCCGCTGCTGCGGGCCGGCAAGACGCCCAGGGTGGTCACGGTCAGCAGCGGCGCGCACCACACCGGTCGGATCGATTTCGACGACCTGCAATGGCAGACGCGTCGCTATCAGCCGTGGGCGGCCTACAGCCAATCGAAGCTGGCCAACCTGCTGTTCGCGTTCGAGCTGCAACGGCGCAGCGACGCCGCCGCCTGGGGGCTCATCAGCGTCGCCGCCCACCCCGGCTACGCCCGCACCGAGCTGATCGCCAACGGGCCGGGCGCCACGTCGTTGATGTCCAGGTTCGGCGGCGCGCTGATCGCGCCCTGGGCCAGCCAGTCCGCGGCCGACGGCGCCTTGCCGCAGCTGTTCGCCGCCACCTCCCCGGACGCGCAGCCCGGCGGCTACTACGGCCCCGGCCGCCGCTTCGAGCTGGTCGGCCCGCCCGGCCCGGCCCGCATCTCGGCCGCCGCCCAGGACCAGGACGCCGCCCGACGGCTCTGGGAGGTTTCGGAGGGGCTGACGGGGGTGAGGTTTGGGTGAGGTCGTCTGCGGCGTAACCCCTCACCTTCCCAGCGATGCTGACGCATCGCAGGCCCCTCCCTCGCCCTCCGGCGACGAGGTAAGGCAGGAAGCGGCTTCAGCATGTTACACCTCTCCCGGAGGGAGAGGGAGGGGCCCTGCCGCGAAGCGGCTGGGAGGGTGAGGGGTTACGCTCGCTCGCCGACCAAGCCCCGCGCGGGTCGAGCGAGCGCCTACCCCGAGATCGCGGCGGCGTCGCGTTCGCCGGTGCGGATGCGGATGGCGGTCTCCAGGTCCATCACGAACACCTTGCCGTCGCCGATCTTGCCGGTGTTGGCCGAGCGGCTGATCGCCTCGACCACGGCGTCGGTCATGTCGGATGAAACCGCGATCTCCAGCTTCACCTTCGGCAGCAGCTTCACCTCGTACTCGGCGCCGCGGTAGACCTCGGTCTTGCCTTTCTGGCGGCCGTAACCGCGCACCTCGGTGACGGTGAGCCCGGACGCGCCGACCTCGGTCACGGCCTCCAGCACCGCGTCGAGGCGGCTCGGCTTGATCACGGCGACGATCATCTTCATGGCGGGCCCTCGGGCGCCGGCGCGGCGCCGCCCAACGATTTAAGCCCATTCGCCAGCGCCCCCAAGCCCCGGGCCGGCGCGCCGATCATCCGCCCAAGGATCGGGCGCCCAGGGATCGGGCGCCGCGCAATCCGCCGCCGTGCGCCACGCGGGCGGGACGCAGCGCGCCGGGGGAGAACACCCGGGCCCGGGCGCGGACCGGGACCGGCCGCACCGCCAGGGTCTGCTTCTGCGCCTCCATCAGCACCAGTCCCGCCAGCGGCGGCCAGAGCCGCGCGCCGGCCTGTTCGAAGCCCTCGGCCCAGCGCGCCGCCCAGGCCAGCGGCGGGGCGTAGAGCGCCCGGGTCCAGCCGGCGGGCTCAAGGTCGGCCTCGCGGACCAGGTCCTCCAGCTGGCGGCGCGAGAACGGCCGGCCGTGGCCGAACGGGCTCTGCTCGGCGTTGGCCCAGAGCCCGTGCCGCGCGGCCACCACCAGGATCAGCCGGCCCGACGGCGCCAGCACCCGGCCGATCTCGGTCAGCACCGCCAGCGGGCTGTCGCTCTCCTCCAGCGCATGCACGGCCAGCACCCGGTCGAACAGGGCGGTGGGGAAGGGCAGGGCGGCCTCGTCGACCAGGGTCGCGGCGTTGGCTGCGCCGAGCGGCCAGGCCTCGACCCCCTGCTGCGCCGGCATCGCGGCGATGGTCCGGCGCGCCCCGGCGGCCAGCTTGTCCAGGAACGGCGTCGCATAGCCGAACGCCAGCAGGTCGAGGCCCGAGAGCCCGCCCCAGGCCTCGGCGACCTTGCGCGACACCATCTCCCGCGCCGCCGCGCCCAGCGGCCCGGCGTAGAATTCGCGCAGGTCGAGCACGTCGCGGCGCACTAGGTCTCCCTCAAGCTGGCCATACGAGCTAAGTAGGGCGCGCCAGGGAGTAGCCCATGACCCTCACCGTCCGCCAGTTCCCGTGCCTCTCCGACAACTACGGCTTCCTGATCCGCGACGACGCGACCGGCAAGACCGGCTGCATCGACACGCCCGACGCCGCGGCGATCCTCGCCGAGCTGAAGGCGGCCGGTTGGGGCCTCGACTTCATCCTCAACACCCACTGGCACCCCGACCACGCCGGCGGCAACGCCGAGATCAAGGCCGCGACCGGCTGCGAGATCGTCGGGCCCGCCGAGGTGACCCGGATCGCCCCGCTCGACCGCACGGTGGGCGGCGGCGACACGGTCCAGTTCGGCGAGACCAGCTTCCAGGTGATCGAGACCGGCGGCCACACGCTGGGCCACATCGCCTACTTCGACGCCGCCGACCGCATCGCCTTCGTCGGCGACACCCTGTTCGCGCTCGGCTGCGGGCGGCTGTTCGAGGGCAAGCCGGAGCAGATGTGGGCCTCGCTCTCGCGGCTGGCGGCGTTGCCGGACGAGACCCGGGTCTACTGCGCCCACGAATACACCGCCTCCAACGCCCGATTCGCGCTCAGCGTCGACGAGGCGCCGGCGCTGAAGGCCCGGGCCGCCGACGTGTTCGCGGCCCGCGAGCGCGGCGAGTGGACCGTGCCGACCACGATCGGCCTTGAGAAGGCGACCAACCCGTTCCTGCGCGCCCCGCAGCTGGCCGCGAAGGTCGGCAAGGCCGGCGCCCCCGACTACGAGGCGTTCGCGGCGGTGCGGGCGGCGAAGGACTCGTTCAAGGGGTAGCCAGCGGAGAGACGCCCCCTCCGTCACGTCGCGCTGCCGCGCGCCGCGCCACCTCCCCCGCTGCGCGGGGCAGGAGCAGGTATGGCTGGCGAACTCCTGCCCCGTGCAGCGCAGCGAAACGGGGGAGGGGGACCGCGCCGCGCAGCGGCGTGGTGGAGGGGGCGCGGGCCCGCACCCTTGTCGATCGCGATGGCGCGGCTATCGTCGTTCGGCGAAGTTCGGAGGGACGTGATGAAGCTGTTGCAGGGCGCCGCGCTGGCCATCCTCGTGGCCGCGGCGGGCGAGGCCGCCAGCGCGCCGGAGCGGCAGGTGGTGACAGGTCCGGTCGCCACCTACTGGATCAGCGCCGACACCGAGAGCGGCTTCGGCGCCGGCGCGGGCGGTCCTGGTGGGCCGGGCGGCCCGGGCGCGCAGCCGCAGCCACCGCGCAAGCGGCCCGGCTTCGGCGACATGATGGCGATGGAGATGGGCGGGCGCGACCCGCGCGAGGTCTATGGAACCGGCCCCGGCAGCCCGTACGGTCCCGGCGGCCCCTACGGCGGCGGTCCGCCCGGCGGCAAGACCCAGCACCTGCTGATCCTGCAGCTCGGCTCGGCGCGCAAGGCGCAGGGCGAGCCGCTGGCCGAGCACGATCCGCCGCCGACACTGGGCGCCGGCGACGCCCTGCCGCTGGTCACCCCGGTGCAGCAACCGGCGCATCAGGAAGCGTCGCCCGGCCAGCCCTACCAGCCGCAGGGCCGCATCGTGATCTACTGGGGCTGCGGCCAGCACGCCGCCCACCCGCCGGTGGTGATCGACCTGGCCGACCCGGCCCACGGCGGCGCGCAGTTCGCGGCGCTGGCGCGGGACCTCGGCGTCACGCCGGCCGCGCCGCCGTCGCCGGCGCGCGACGCCACCTACGGCGAGTGGCCGAACCCGCAGAGCCGCGCCGCCGTCCCGGCCGAGGGCTCGCTGCAGGGCGACCACCTGGTGCGCAGCAACTACGCGCCCGAGATCAAGTTCACCCTGGCCGCCGACCAGGACTTCCTGCCGCCGATCAAGATCACCGGCAACCAGAAGACCCCGGACGGCGGCGTGGCGCTGGGCTGGCATGCGGTCGACGGCGCCCAGGGCCAGATCGCGATGGCGTTCGGCAGCCAGGGCCAGGGCCAGACGGTGATGTGGACCTCGGCCGAGGTGGAGACGCTGGGCTTCGGCCTGCCGGACTACCTCAGCGACGGCGAGATCGCCCGGCTGGTGAAGGCGGGCGTGCTGATGCCCGGCGACCAGACCAGCTGCGTGGTGCCGGCCGAGGCCGCGCAGGCGCTGGGCACAGGCGCCTTCCGCCTGGTGGCCTACGGCGGCGAGACCAACCTCAGCTACCCGCCGCGCCCGGCCGCGCCGCGGCCGTGGCGCATCGACTGGCAGGTCAAGATCCGCTACCGCGCCTCGACCGGCGGCGTGCTCGGCATGGACCTCGAGCGGATGATGATGGGCGGCCAGGGCGGCCCCCCGCCCGGCCAGCAACCGCCGCCGCGGCACGGCATGTTCGGGCATTAGGGGTTTCGGGGACAGGACGCCGATCTTGCCCGATCGCGGCTCACCAGCCCTTGCAGTGTTTCTCGTCGGCCAGCGCCACCAGGCGGGCGATGCGGGGGTTGGCGTCGAGCTGGGAGGAGACGTCGCTCACCACCGCGGCGTTGTTCGACATCATCCGGCGCGCCCGCGGCGTGAGTTCGGCGCGGGCCTGGGCGTTGAGCTGCGCCTGCATCGCCTGCTGCTCGGCCGCCACCGCCGCGTCCGCCGCCTTGCCGGCGATCGGGTTGGCCATCGAAGCGGCGGAAGCGGCCATCGCCTGCGCCGAGAGCGCGGCGGCCTGCGCCGTCGCCTGGGCCTGCAGCTGCGCGCTCTTGGCCATGTAGTCGCCTGTCGCCGCCTGCGCCGCCGCGACGTCCTGCTTCGGCGGCGCGCCACCGGCTGCTGCATGAACTCGGCCTTGATGTCCTGGCAGCTCATCTGCTCGTCGCCCGGGCGGCTCGCGGCGGGGTCGTGCTGGGCGTTGTAGTAGGACGCGGCGGCCTGGTTCATCGCCTCGCAGGAGGCCTTGTCCATGCCGGCGTCTGGATTGGCCGCGACCATGTCGCAGTTGACCTGTTGCGGGCCCTGGCCGCCGGCGCCGCCGCCGTGCGCGGGATGATGGCCGCCGAACATCTGCGCCTGGGCGCTCCCCACGCCCAGCGCCAGGGCCGCGCCCACGGCGATGAACCAACGCACCTGGGGCATGTCCCTTCCCCCTGAGCCTGCGACGGAAGCCGCCTTGACGCTGCGTTGTATTTCGCCGCGGCGGCGCTGGCTACGCCGCCGTGGGCCGGCATGGCGAAACCGAAGCCCGCCCGCCGCCGCGCCCGCACGTGGCCTTGAACTTTCCAGGCCCCGCGACTAGGTTCCGCCCCTTCGCCGAAAGGCGGCGCGCGCTCGTAGCTCAGCTGGATAGAGCATCAGACTACGAATTTGAGGGTCGGGCGTTCGAATTGCTCCGAGCGCGCCATTTTTTCCAATGTTTCCAAGTGGTTGACTGACTCGCGGCGGGAGGTCGCGACGTGTGTTAGACGCAGCGGTCCGGACCCGGAGCGTCGGTTGTCGGGAATCAGTCGCTGGTGTTTTCTCCGCCAGGGGAAATTTGGGCCAGGGCTGTTCAGTGAAAGACTATGTCTTCTTCGTCCACGACGATCGGCGCGACGGGCGAACGGTGCGCCGCGCCCGCGTGCGAAGCTACGAGCAGGCCTGGAACCTGGCCGAGCGCATGCTTCGCGAGACCTACCATCACCTCAGCGTCGAGGTGTGGGCGAATGGCGAGCCGGTCCTGACCATCCGCAAGGGCGAGGCCGACGCGGCCGCTTGAGACCGGCGGGCTGCAGCCAACGCGCCGCCGTCAGCGCCAGCCGAGGGCGGGCGCGACGTGGACGAGTATCGCCTCGATCAGGTGGGCGTTGTAGGCGACGCCCAGCTGGTTCGGCACGGTGATCAGCAGGGTGTCGGCTTCGGCGATCGCCTCGTCCTGACGCAGCTGCTCGATCAGCCGGTCGGGCTCGGCGACGTAGCTGCGGCCGAACACCGCGCGGCCCCCGCCCAGGTAGCCGATCTGATCGGCGTCCTCCCCGCCCGGTCCAAAGAAGGCGCGGTCCTGGTCGCTGACCAGCGCCACGATGTTGCGGCTGACCGAAACGCGCGGCGCGCGGTCGTGGCCGGCCTCGGCCCAGGCGGCGCGGTAGGCGCGGATCTGCGCCGCCTGCTGGACGTGGAAGGCTTCGCCGGACTCGTCGGCCTTCAGGGTCGAGCTCTGCAGGTTCATGCCCAGCTTCGCCGCCCACCTCGCCGTCGCGTCGGAGCCCGCGCCCCACCAGATCCGCTGAAGCAGCCCGTCGGAATGCGGCTCCAGCCGTAAGAGGCCCGGGGGGTTGGGGAACATCGGCCGCGGACTGGGCTCGGCGAAGCCCCGGCCGCGCAGCAGGCCCAGGAACATCTCGGCGTGCTGGCGGCCCATGTCGGCGTCGCTCTCGCCCGCGCCGGGCGCAAATCCGAAATAGCGCCAACCGTCGATCACCTGTTCGGGGGAGCCACGGCTGATGCCCAGTTGCAGCCGCCCGCCCGCGATCAGGTCGGCCGCCCCGGCGTCCTCGATCATGTAGAGCGGGTTCTCGTAGCGCATGTCGATCACCGCGGTGCCGAGCTCGATGCGGCGCGTCTTGGCGCCGGCCGCCGCGAGCAGCGGGAACGGCGAGGCGAGCTGGCGGGCGAAGTGATGGACCCGGAAATAGGCGCCGTCCGCGCCCAGGTCCTCGACCGCCACCGCCAGATCGATCGACTGCAACAGCACGTCCGCCGCCGAACGCGCCTGGGAGCCGTCGCTGGCGGTCCAATGCCCGAACGACAGAAAGCCGATCTTCTTCATCGCCGCGCAGACTATGGGCGCCGGCCCGCCAACGCCATTCGGGAGCGACGCCGCTGCAACGGCTTGACGGCGAATTCGAACAGATGAGTGAGTGGGCCGGCGCTCGCGTGGCGTCGGGTCTTTGAAATCGTGAGATTGCAGGAAATCTGGGGCGCCGCCGTGCCCGCGCCTGGGGCGGGGCGCCGTAATTATCGGGAAATAGCGGTTTCACGTGAAACACCGCCGCCGCGCGGACGGCGTGTCTGGCCCAGGAAAACTGAAAGCAAGGCCACCGACCGGGCCGCCGCCCCCTACTGCTCCCCCCGCGGCATCGCCGCGCGCACGTCGGGGTCGAAGCCGGTGGCGGCCCATTCGCCCTGGGCGGTGTTCCAGTGCGAGAAGAAGAGGCGGATCGCGGGGTCCGGGTGCATCGCCAGGCGCTCTGGGAACAGGTTCCAGTCGGTCAGCGGCGGGGTGGGCGAGCGGATGTAGCGGTTGGTGGTCGGCAGGGCGCTGCGCAGCCAGCCGCCGCGGGCGTAGTACTGGTGCCAGGTGCGGCGCATCTGGTGGCCGTCGCCGTCGAGCCGGGTGTGGAAGAGCGCGGTGTCGTAGAGCACGCAGGTTCCGGCCGGGCCGTAGAGCGGGACCTCGCGGTAGTCTTCGCCGAGCGCGTCGAACGCCTGCTGCAGCGTCTCGAACCGGTTGCTGTTCGGCACGACGCAGAAGCACGGCGAGCCAGGCGTCACGTCGGTCAGGTAGTGGATCGCGCAGAGCCAGTCGCACGGCATGTAGGGCGTGCGGGTGAGGCGATCCTCGCGCACCGCGTCGTGGTGGAAGTTCATCGCCCCGGCGCCGGCGCCCTCGGGCGTTTCGCGCAGGTTGAACTCGGAGAAGCGGACCTTGTCCTCGCCGCCCATCAGCCGGGCGACCACCGGAAACGAGCGCGGATGGCGGGCGTAGGGGTCGAGCTCGGGGTAGTCGAGCAGCGGCTGGGAGAAGATCAGGCCCTGGTTGCGATGGTGCGGTTTGCGCCGCTCGCCCAGGCCCCAGGCGTCCGGCCGCTCGTCCTGGGTGCGGTCGCAGAACTCGTTGAGGTGGTCGAGCTCGGCGGCGCTGAGGCAGCCCGACAGCACCACGTAGCCATGGCGCTCGAAGAAGGCGCAGGCGGCGTCGATGTCGCGCGCCGGGTCGAACGCCGGCGCGGCCTCGCGGCTGACCCGGCCGAAGCCCTGCGGCGCGCGCGTCGGATCGCCGCTCAGGTTCTGTTGCGGCTCCAATCGCACTTTCACCGGCATCGTCATCCCCAACTGAGCGTGAGCCTAACAAGCTTCAACGTCTCGGCTTTGCTTGGCAATCCCAAGCCGGAGATTTCGCCGTTCGCCGGCGAGGCGCAGGAAAATGGCCCCGCCGGCGAAGCCAGCGGGGCCACCTGTCCACTTGGGGGTTGGACAATGGTCGGACGCTAGGGGGGGTGTCGCGTCCGAGACATTGCATATGGGGGCCCGGTGGCCTTTTCGCCACACCCCCCGGGGCTCGGCGCGTCGTTCGGGCGCGCCGTTCCGGCGTCAGTCGGGCGCGGGGGCGACAGGCCGCAAGGAATGGTCTCAGATGGCCCGCGTGGAACATCACCTGGGCCAGGCGTCGACCCCGCCGACCCGCGCCCAGCGGCTGGCGCGCGAAGACGCCGGTCGGCTGGACCGCGACGGCTACCTGCTGCTGCGCGCGGCGGTCCCGGCCGGCTGGATCGCGCCGCTGCGGGCGGCGTTCGAGGCCGGGGAGCTGGCGGGCGAGCGTTGGCCCGCGCCGCGGGGCGCGGACTGGCGGCACGCGCTGGTGGACCTCGATCCGCTCGTGCGCCGGGTCTGCCGTCTGCCGGCGCTGCTGGCCGGCGCCGGCCACCTGCTGCGGGGACCATTCTTCCTGACCCAGGTCGAGGGGCGCGAGCCGCGCGCGGGCGGCGGGGCGCAGCTGCTGCACCGCGACGGCGACGATCCGGCGCGGACCGACTACGTCTCGGCGCTGGTGTTCCTCGATCCGTTCGGGCCCGCCAACGGCGCGACCGCGGTGGTCCCCGGCAGCCACCGCGGCGCCGGGCTGGCCGGGCCGGCCAGGACGCCGCACCCGGACGCGCGGGTGCTGAAGGGCGAAGCCGGCGACGTGCTGCTGTTCGACGCCAACCTGCTGCATGGCGCCACCCTGAACGCCAGCGGCGCGCCCCGCCGTTCGCTGCTGGTCACCTATGCCGCGGCGGCGCTGCTGGAGGCGCAGCGCCAGACGCGCCGGATGCGGGCGGTGCGGATGGAGACGGACGAGCTGTTCGCTCCTGACAGACCACTGCCAGCGTCCGCGCTATAGTACGGCGGTGGTCGCACTCTTCTCCTCACCCGTAGGGGGAGGGGGACCCCGAAGGGGTGGAGGGGGGGCAGCCGCATGCGCGCTGGTTCAGATCGGCCGGTACGCGCCCACCAGCAGCTCGGCGCCGCCCCGGCGCAGGGACAGCGTCCAGCGGTCGAACACCAGGTCGTAGCCCTCGGCGCGCAGGCCGGTGCCCAGCGAGACGGCGGTCAGCGCGCCGCCGGCGCCCGCGAAGCCGAGGCCGAGGTCGCCGCTCTTCAGCCGCAGCAGCGCGCCGGGCCGGAACGGGCGGCGCAGCGGCGCGGTCAGCTGCGGCGAGTGGCCGGCCAGGCCCGGCGCGAACACCAGCTCGTGCTCCAGCGTCGCCAGCGGTCCGGTCAGGCTCTTCAACGGCGCGGTGGCGAAGTCGAGCGTCTCCGGCCGGGTGGTCCCAAAGGTGAGGATCAGCCGCTCGGGCCCATCGCCGCCCTCCTCGGTGGAGAAGCAGATCAGCGGGCGCGCGCCCTCGGCCGCGATGAACCAGCGGCCGGGCTTCATCGCCTCGCGGTCGACGATCCTGGGGAAACCCTCGAAGTGCACCGGCATCGAATCGCAGGTCCTCCGCGCGGGATATTGCGCGGATGGGCGGGCTAAGTCAGCGGGCGCCGCGGGGGCGAGCGAGCGCGGCGGCGACGTCGCCGAGGGCAGGCCCGAGCAGCGACCAGGGCTCGAGCAGGTAGCGGCCGGCGAGGCGCCTCGGCTGGGCGATCAGCCGCGCCAGCCATTCGACGCCCAGCCGCCCGGTCCAGCGCGGCGCTGCCGTCTGCGCGCCGGCCTCGTAGTCGAACGCCGCGCCGACCGTGAGGATCGCCCCACGCCCGATCGCCGCGCGGTTCTCCAGCGCCCAGATCTCCTGCAGCGGCATGCCCATGCCAACCAGCACCACGTGCGGGTCGAACGCGGCGATCCGCTCGAGCACCTGCCGGTTCTCCGTCGCCGCCGGCGCATGGTCGAAATAGCCGTGCTGGCAGCCGATCTGCACGTTGGGATAGCGCCGGGCCAGGCGCGCGGCGGCGGTCTCCGCCACGCCCGGCGCGCCGCCGAGGTAGAACACCCGCCAGCGCCGCGCCTCGGCCAGCCGCCAGAAGTCGTCCCGCCAGTCGAGGTAGGTCGAGCGCATGGCGCGCCGCAGCGGCAGGCCCAGCAGCCGGCCCCAGAGGATCAGCGGGGTCGAGTTCGATCTGGATCAGGTCGGCGGCCGCAAAGAACGCGCGCAGCGGCGCCGAGCGGCGGATGAGGAACAGGCTGTGGGCGTTGTGGTTGCCGATCAACGCCGGCGCGCCGCCCGCCGCGGCGACGTGCACTCGCCGCATCACATCGGCGGGGGTGATCAGATCGACGTCGCCGCCCAGCAGGCGGACGCGGCGCGGCGGGGTCGGCGTTCCCATGCGCCAGCCATAACGCCGCGCCGATTGCGAGCCCGTTAGGGAGGATGGTTAACGCCCGCGTCGATCACAACAAGCGGAGCGTATGAACCTGCAATGGCGGCAGCGCCGAGCTGCGGGCGATTGACCTCGACCCGCAGCTCAGCGCCCGATGTATTGCCCTGACTGCTGGCCTGTGGAGCTGGCCGGGATCGACCTCAGGATCGGGCCTGATGGGGTGGCCACCTGCTTCGAGGTCAACCCCTCGCCGTCCTATTCCTACTACCAGGCCCACACCGGCCAGCCTGGCGCGGCTGCTGGCGAGTTAGAACATCGCCCGGCCGGACAGGTAGATGTCGTAGCGCTGCTCGTTGTTCTTGAGATCCGCCTCGCCCTGGATGGCGACGTAGGAGAGCGGCGTGCCGGCCTTCAGCGAGAACCCGGCCACCACCCAGCCGCCGTTGACGTCGCCGGGCGACAGCGTGAACGGGTTACCGCCGGTGAAGCTGGCGGTGGTGCTGGCGAGGTTGCCGAAGAACACCTGGCGATAGCCGCCGAAGATCTCCGGCCGGAACCAGGCGTCGTGGCCGTACTGGGTGCCGAGGGTCAGCATCGCCGCGCCGGTCATCCGGTCGCTGTTGCGCCGGGCGATGGCGAGATCGAAGCCCGGCCCGGCGCCGGTGTCGGCGTGGGCGTTCTCGGAGAGCTGGAGGTAGTCGGCGCTGAACTCGGGGCGCAGGTAGAAGCGGCCGAGGTGCATCTCGTAGGCCAGGCCGGCGTGGGCGTCGGCGAAATAGCCGTTCCAGCGACCGGTGCTGGTCTCGGCGACGCCGGTGGTGACGAAGTCCCGTCGCTCGTTGAACCAGGCGTAGCCGCCCGCGCCGCGCAGCGACAGGCGCAGGCCGCCCCAGGCGCGGCGATAGTAGGCGCCGACCTCGGCGATCTCGGTGACGGTGTTGCCGGTGACCGGCGCCGCCGTGCCCTGGCCGCCGATGTTCAGGTAGGTGACGGTGACCCCGAGCGCGCCGCCGCCGGCGCCCGCCTTCTCGTAGCCGCCGACCAGGCCGAACATCTTGTCGGTCTCGCCCAGCGTCTGGCCGTCGTTGCGCTTCAGCGTCTCGTTGACCTCCTGCAGCCAGGCGCTGCCGCCGGCGATGCGCGTGCCGGCGTCGGGCGTCTGGCCGGTCAGGTTGGCGACCCTCTGCGTCGCCGATTCCAGCGACTCGAACGTGCCGATGCCCTGGTCGGGCAGCAGCTGGTTGTAGAGCTGCAGGAAGCCGTACTTGGTGGTCGGCGCGATGATCGCGTTGGCGAGATTGCTGTCCTTGGTCAGCGCCTGGAACACGGCGTTGAAGGCGGCGGCGCCGCTGGCGTTCAGGCCCAGCTCGGCGGTCGATTTCAGCGTCAGCGTCACATAGAGGTTCGCCGCGTCGCTGGACGAGGCGGCGGTGTAGAGGAACGGCGCGTTCGCCAGCTGAGCCTGGCCGATGTTGCCGACCGACAGCGCGCCCGCCGCGCCGCTGGTCTGGACCAGGATGTAGGTCGCGCTCTGGGCGGTCTGGATGTTGTCCAGCGAGACGCCGATCTTGGCCCCGTCAGCGAAGCTGGCCGTCCCGTCCGGGCCCGTCTGCCCGGCGTGAACGGTGGTGTCGAAGATCGGCGTGGTGTCCGAGGCGCCGATCGCGAAGGTCGGATCGACCCTGGCGGTCAGCGAGCCGCCGGCTCCCACCGCCAGGGTGGTCACCTGGTGGCCCTCGGCCTTGGTGATGTTCACCGAGGCGGTCGAGCCGGCGGTGGTGGCGACGTTGAACGCCATGTCGCGCTGGCCGGCCAGCTCGGTCACCGCACCGGCGGTGGTGCCGGACTGGATGTCGAACCTGTTGGCGCCGGCCCCGAACAGCACGTCGCCGGCAATGAAAGGCAGCGCCCCGGCGCCGCTGAGGGTCTCGCTCGCGACGGTCTGGGTGGTGCTGACGGTGTAGGTGCCAGTGCCGCCCGTGCCGGTGCCCACCGCCGTGATGGTGGTGCCGGGCGCGATTCCGGCGCCGTAGATCGTCTCGCCGACCTGCAGGTTGCCCGAGGCCACCGCGCTGACGGTCAGCGTCGTGCCGGCGATCGACCCGGTGAACTGCGGCCCGGCCTGGCCGTGGAAGGTGGTCGACTGGCTCTGGGTGATCGCCGTGCCGCCGAGCGCGGCCGAGACGTCGATCGCGGTCCTTGGCCCGGTGAGCACGAAGCTGGTGTCGGTTGGGTTCAGCGCCGCGTTGATCTGACCGGTGTTGTTGATCGCGGTGACCGTGCCCGAGTGGTCGACGATCGCGCCCGCCGCGCCGCTGGTGCTCTTCGACTCGGTGATGGCGGCGAAAATGGCGCCGGTGTTGGTGATCGAACCGACATTGGCCCCGGCGGCGATGGTGAGGCCGAGCGCGGTCTGGGGCCCAGCGCTCTGAATGCTGGCCACGATCGTACCGTCGTTCAGGATCGAAGCGGCGGTGGTGCCAGCGCCGATGCTGATCGCCGTAGCGTCGGCGTCGAACGCCGAGGCGCTGACCGAGCCGAGCACGTGGAGGCCGCCGGTCAGATTGACCGTGCCCCCGGCGCCCAGCTCCAGCGCCGTGGCGGAGACCGGGCCGGGCAGGTGGGGCGCGGTCCTCTGGTCGTAGACGCCCGAGGCGGTCACCGTTCCGCCGACGATGAGCCCGAACGGATCGGCGCTGTTATTGCCGATCGTGACTGTCTGCCCGGAGGCGCCGATCACCACCGCGGGGGCCGATCCGAACTCGGAGATCGTGGCGGCGGGCGTGGTGACCGCGCTGGTCCCGGTTCCGGTGGTGACCGCCGCGGCGATGTTGACGCCGCCGGCGACGCTGCCGCCGACCACGACGGCCGACCCGCCCTGCTGCAATTCGTCGGCGCTCACGTTGCCCAGCACCGAGAGCGTCGTCGGGGCGACCGTCGAGCGGTAGCCGGTCACGCTGATCGAGGAGCTCAGGGTGAGCGATCCGCCGATCGCCGCGCTGGTGACTACGCCCTGGGCCCCGACGCCCTGCACGTTGATCGCGCCGGCGACGCTGACGTTGCCCCCGACCGCGCCGGCGACGTTGATGCCGGTGGTCTGGTTGCCCAGCACCGAGATTGAGCCCTTGTCGATCAGGTCGCCGCTGAGGCCGGTTTCCAGCGAAATGCCGATCGAGTTGTCGCCCGCGATCGTGATCGTCCCGCCGGTGTCGTTGATCACCGAGCCGCTGAGGATGCCTGGGCCCACGATCTGGATGCCGATCCGGTTCGTGCCGGTGGCGAACGGACCGTCGACGATTCCGTCCTTGTTGTGGTCGGTCGCCGCGTAGCTCATGCCGAGCGAGATGGCGCCCAGATTGTCGATGTTGCCGCTGTTGCCGCCGAGGCCCAGGACCCCGACGGTGTTGCTTACGTCGGTGTTCGAGATCGTCGTGCCGGTGTTCACCGTGATGTTGTTGCTGCTGTCCAGCACCAGGCCCGCGCCGGTCGTATTCGGCGAGGCCGGCGGCGAACCGCCACTCTTCGGCGTGATGGTGCAGCTGGTCCCGGTCGCGATGTCGGCGCCGCTGGTGCTCGTGCCCGCGGTCGGGCAGACGGCGAACGCCGTCCCGCCAAGCAGGGCGAGCATCGGCGCCACGGCGGCCGCGGTCAGGAGGACTCTGCGCATGTACAAACTCTCTGACAGCCGCCGACGTAGGTCGTTAGCAACCCTTGTCGCCTAATACGACTGCATTGCGGCTGCTTTCAAGCTACAGCGCGATGGCCGCGCGACTGTCACGCGCACGACACACGGCCCCATTGAAATGCAACCGGAGTCCCCGCTGAGTCGCCGCCCATGGTCGTCGAACCTGTTCGAGCCCCGGATAACCGCAAGCCCCTAGGGGTCGCCTGGGCGCCGCTCGCCGTCGCGGCGGCGGCGGCGGCGGCGCTGCTGGCGCTGGTCGCCGGGCGGGCGGCCGAGCCGCTGGCCGCCACCGTGGCCGGCGCCGTCGTGCTCGTCGTCAGCGTCGGCCTGACCCTCTGGCGGCGCGAGCGGCAGGCTGAACCACCCCGGGAAGCGGCGGTGTCCGTCCCGGCGGCCGAGACCACGGGCGTGGGCTCGGTGCTGGCCAACTACGCCGTCGTGCTCGAGGTGCTGGAGGATCCGGTGCTGGTCGTCTCCGGCGATGAGTTGGACGACATCGCCGGTCGCCGGCTGATCTACGCCAACGCCGCCGCGCGGGAGCTGTTCCGCACCAGCCGCGAGGCGGGACCGCTGGTCACCGCCGTGCGCGATCCGAAGGTGCTGGACACGGTCGACGAGGCGCTGTTCAGGGGCGTCGCGGGCGAGACGACCTACGCCGCGGGCGGCGCCCAGGATCGGGTCTGGAAGGTCAGGGCGCGCCCGATCGAGGGCGTCGTTGGGCTGCGCCTGGCGGTCCTCACCCTGCGCGACGAGACCGAGCTGCGCCGCTCCGAGCGCACCCGCGCCGACTTTCTCGCCAACGCCAGCCACGAGCTGCGCACCCCGCTGGCCTCGCTGACCGGCTTCATCGAGACCCTGCGCGGCCATGCGCGGGACGACGCCGCCGCCCGCGACCGGTTCCTGGGCATCATGCAGCACCAGGCCGGGCGAATGGCGCGGCTGATCGACGACCTGATGAGCCTCAGCCGCATCGAACTCAACGAGCACATCCCGCCGCAGGGCAGGGCGGATCTGTGCATGACCGTGAAAGACGTCACCGAAGCCCTTGGTCCCCTCGCGGACGCAAAGGACGTCCGCTTCGACGTCCGCGCGCCGGACCGGCCGGCGCTCGCGGCGCCCGCCGACCGCGACCAGATGGTGCAGGTGATTCAGAACCTGGCGGAGAACGCGCTGAAATACGCGCCCTGCGGCTCGGCGGTGTTGATCGAGGTCATCCCTGACGTCACGGCCGAGGCGGCGCTTTCGCCGCGACAGGAAGGCGCCGCGCACCTGTCGCTGCTGACTCCCGACCACGCCGCCGATCAGCGCTATGTGATGCTGCGCGTCGCCGACGCCGGACCGGGCATCGAGCGCGAGCACCTGCCCAGGCTGACCGAGCGATTCTACCGGGTGGAGGGGCAGAAGGCGAGCGAGCGGCCTGGCACCGGTCTCGGCCTCGCCATCGTCAAGCACATCGTCAACCGCCATCGCGGCGGCATCACGGTCGAGAGCGCGCCGGGAGAGGGTACTGCGTTCGCGGTCTATCTGCCCACCGCTTCGGAGACCCTCCCACCGCCTTGACCGCCCGCGGGACGCGCGTCAAAGCCCGCCGCATGAACATCCTCGTCGTGGGGTCGGGCGGGCGCGAGCACGCCCTGGCCTGGAAGATCGCCCAGTCGCCGCTGATGACGCGCCTCGTCTGCGCGCCGGGCAATCCGGGCATGGCGAAGCTGGCCGAGACCCGCGCGGTTGGGCCGACGGACTTGGCGGGTCAGGTCGCCCTGGCCCGCGAGATCGCCGCCGACCTGGTGGTGATCGGGCCTGAGGTCGCCGTCGAGGCCGGACTCGCCGATGCGCTCGCCGACGCCGGGATCGCCTGTTTCGGCCCGACGGCGGCGGCCGGCCAGCTGGAGTCGTCCAAGGCGTTCACCAAGGCGTTCTGCGACCGCCACGGCCTCCCGACGGCGCGCTATGGGGTGTTCGAGGCCGCGGCGCCGGCGAAGGCCGCGCTCGACCAGTTCGACCCCCCGTTCGTGATCAAGGCCGACGGCCTGGCCGCCGGCAAGGGCGTGGTGATCGCGCCGAACCACGCCGCCGCGGAGGCGGCGATCGACGACGCGCTGGGCGGCCGGTTCGGCGCCGCCGGCGCGCGCGTGGTGATCGAGGAATACCTCGAGGGCGAGATCGGCTCGGTGTTCGCGCTCTGCGACGGCCGCACGAGCCTGCTGTTCGGCGGCGCGCAGGACGCCAAGCGCGCCTTCGACGGCGACCAGGGCCCCAACACCGGCGGCATGGGGACCTACGCGCCGGCGCCGGTGCTCACCGACGCGGTGGTCGAAGCCACCCGCACACGGCTGATCGAGCCGGCCTTCGCCGGCATCGCCGCCGAGGGCGCGCCGTATCGTGGCGTGATCTTCTGCGAGATGATGGCGACCGCGCAGGGGCCGAAGCTGGTCGAGTTCAACGCCCGCTTCGGCGATCCGGAGTGCCAGGTGCTGATGCTGCGCCTGAAGAGCGACCTCGTGCCCTACCTGGTCGCCGCAGCGACCGGCCGCCTGGCCGAACTGCCGGCGCCCGAGTGGCGCGACGAGGCGGCGGTCTGCGTGGTGCGTGGCCGCGCGGGGCTACCCCGAGGCGCCCGAGGCGGGATCGGTCATCCGCGGCGCCGAGGCGGACTTCGGGCCCGGTGTCGTGGTCTTCCATGCCGGGCACCCGGCGGCGCGAGGACGGCGCGCTGGTCGCCGCGGGCGGGCGGGTGCTCAACGTCTGCGCGCTGGGGGCGACGGTGGCCGAGGCGCGCGAGCGCGCCTACGCGCGCCATCGCGGCGATCGACTGGCCCGAGGGCTTCCACCGGACCGACATCGGCTGGCGCGCGCTGACGCCCTGACTCTGGCGCCTTCTCTGGCGCCTTCGCCGCTTTGCAAGCACCTCTGCCCATCGCTAGAGTGAACTTCAAACAGACGTACAAGACGCGAGGAGGACGCCGATGGCCGAGGCGGAGGCGAGCGAGGAAGAACGCACGCGCGAGATGCTCAACACCGGCACCAAGGAGGTCGCCGAAAGCCACCGGTTCGACGAGGCCGCACTCGACCGCTGGATGCAGGCCAATGTCGCCGGCTACGCAGGTCCGCTCGAGGTGCGCCAGTTCAAGGGCGGCCAGTCGAACCCGACCTACCAGCTGATCACGCCTGGCAAGAAGTACGTCATGCGCCGCAAGCCGCCGGGCAAGCTGCTGCCGTCGGCCCACGCGGTCGACCGCGAGTACCGGGTGATCACCGCGCTCTATCCGACCGGGTTCCCGGTGGCGAAGAGCTATGGTCTGTGTACGGACGATGGCGTGATCGGCACCATGTTCTACGTGATGGACATGGTCGAGGGCCGGATCATCTGGGACCAGAGTCTGCCGATGTACTCGCCGGAGGAGCGTTACCCGATCTACATGGCGCAGGTGAAGACGCTCGCCGACCTGCACAACACCGACTACAAGGCCATCGGCCTCGAAGACTACGGCCGCACCGGCAACTACATGGCCCGCCAGATCGACCGCTGGACCAAGCAGTACAAGGCCTCCGAGACCCAGCACATCGAGACCATCGAGCGGCTGATCAAGTGGCTGCCGGAGACCTGCCCGGACGACGATGCAGACCTCGATCGTCCACGGCGACTACCGGCTGGACAACATGGTCATCCACCCCACCGAGCCGCGGGTGATCGCCGTGCTCGACTGGGAGCTGGGCACGCTCGGCAATCCGCTGGCCGACTTCACCTACCTGCTGATGGGCTGGGTCAACGGCGCGATGGCGGCGATCCCGGACAAGAAGGCGCACGGCGCGCCGACCATCGAGGAGGTGGTGGACGACTACTGCCAGCTGACCGGGCGCGACGGCCTGCCCGACCTCAACTGGTACTTCGCCTACAACATCTTCCGCCTGGCCGGCATCATCCAGGGCATCGTCGGCCGCGCCCGCGACGGCACCGCCAACAGCCCGCAGGCCGCCGCCATGGCCGCGCGCGTGCCGGCGCTCGGCGAGGCCGCCTGGAAGTTCGCGCTGAAGGCGGGGGCCTAAGGCGGTTTCGCGCCGACGCCACCTCTCCTCACCCTGCGGGTAAGGAGAACGCAAGCGGCGCCAGCAGCGCATCCAGCGCCGCCTCGTCCTCGAACCGCGCTTCCACCGGCCAGGCGGCTGACGCGCTCGCGCCAGGCGGGCGGCAGGCGCACCCAGTCCTTCTCGCTGGTGAGCAGCGCCGCGCCCGAGCGCCTCGGCGCGGCGGGCGAGGAAACCGAGCAGGCGCTCGTCGTAGGGGGCGTGGTCGGGTAGCGGGGCGAAGTCGGCGAGGTCGCAGCCGGCGGCCTTCAGCGCCCGCTCCATCTTCCAGGGCTTGCCGATGCCGGCGAAGGCGAGCTGCGGCCCGGCGGGCGGCGGCGCGGCGGGCGCGAGGCGCGCGACCAGCACCGGCTTCGCCGCCAGGACCGCCAGCAAGCGCCGGATCGGGCGCGGCGAGGTCGGCCGGCAGCAGCAGCACCACCGCGTCGGCGCGCGCCAGGCCGGCCGCCAGCGGCTCGCGCATCGGCCCGGCCGGAAACACCGCGCCGTCGCCGAACGGCCACTCGCCGTCGCGGGTCTCGCCGTCGACCACGACCAGCGAGAGCCGCTTTCTCACGCGCGGGTTCTGGTGTCCGTCGTCCATGACGATCACCTCGGCGCCGGCGCGCGCAGCGGCCTCGGCGCCGGCGGCGCGATCGCGGGCGACCCAGACCGGCGCGTCGGCGGCCAGCATCAGGGCTTCGTCGCCGACCTCGGCCGCGCCATGCGCCGGCGTCGACCTGCACAGGACCTTTCAGCCGCCCGCCATAGCCGCGGCGTCAGGACATGGACCTTCCGGCCCTCGCCCACGAGGCGGCGGGTCAGCGCCCGCACCACCGGCGTCTTGCCGGTGCCGCCCATGGTCAGGTTGCCGACGCAGATCACCGGAACGCCGGGATCGAACGGCCGCGCCGACGCGATCCGGCGCGCGGTGGCGTAGGCCCAGATCCAGGAGATCGGCTTCAGCAGCGCCCGCGTCAGCGGCGCCGGCGCGCCGCGGCGCACATACCACCAGCGCGGGGTCGCCAGCCTCATGGGGCCGGCAGCAGCGGCCGGAGCAACTCGAGCGCGGCGGTCGAGCCGGTCGCCCTGCCGGCCGGCGAAGTCCGCCGCCGCGCGGTTCAGCGCGTCGAGCCGCCCGCGATCCGCGAGCAGCCCGGCAAGGGCGCGCGCCAGCGCCGGCCGTCGTCTGCGATCAGCGCGCCGCCCGCCTGGCGACATCTCGGCATAGATTTCGGCGTAGTTGGCTACGTACGGGCCGGAGATCGCGCCCACGCCCAGCCGCGCCGGCTCCAGCGGATTATGGCCGCCGATCCCCGGCGAGAAGCCGCCGCCCATCACCGCGACGTCGGCCAGGCGCAGGAACAGGCCCATCTCGCCCAGGGTGTCGGCCAGGTAGACCTCGGTTTCCGGCTCGATCGCCTCGCCGGTCGAGCGGACGGCCAGCCGATGGGCGGCCAGGTCGCGCAGGATGTCGCCGCTCAGCTCCGGGTGGCGCGGCACGATGATCGTCAGCGGCCTGGGCGACAGCTCCGCGACGGCGGCGGCCACCAGCGCCTCCTCGCCCGGATGGGTGCTGGCGGCGACGACGACGCGACGCCCGCCGATCGCAGCGCCTTCAGGTCCGCCAGCTCGTCGGGGTCGCACGGCAGGGGCTCGCCGACGCGCTTGAGGTTGAGCCGCCCGGCCACAGCGCCGCCGAGGCTGGCGAGGCGCTGCTCGGTCATCGCCGTCCTGGGCCAGGATCAGCTCGAAGCTGCCCAGCACGGCGCGCGCCGCGACCGGCCGGGCGGCCCAGCCGCGGGCGCTCTTCTCGGTCATCCGCGCCGAGAGCAGGGCGAGGCGGGTTCCGGCGGCGCGGGCGGCGAGGATCAGGTTCGGCCACAGCTCGCTCTCGACGAAGAGGCCGGCGTCGGGCCGCCAGTGGCGCAGGAAACGTCGCACCGCGCCTGGGCGTGTCGATCGGCGCGTACTGGTGGAGCGCGCCCGCCGGCAGCCGTCGCGCCAGGATCTCGGCCGAGGCCTGGGTGCCGCTGGTGACCAGGATGGCGAGGTCGGGTCGTTCGGCCCGCAGCGCCTCGATCAGCGGCAGCAGCGACAGGCTTTCGCCGACGCTGACCGCGTGCATCCAGACCAGCGGTCCGGCGGGGCGGGGCAACGAGGCGTGGCCGAGGCGCTCGTCCAGCCGGTCGGGATCCTCCTTGCCCTGCCGCGCCCGCGCCTTCAGCAACGATCCGGCCAGCGGCGAGACCAGACCGGACGCCGCCTGGTAGGCCGTCAGCGACCAGGGTTTGGGCGGGCGCGCCGACGCCATCAGCTGGCCAGGATCGCTTCGGCCCGGGCCTGGGCCGCGCTGAGGCGCGTCTGCCAGTCGAGCCTGGTCGCCTCGATCGACGTCGGCTCGGCGTCATCCGGCGCCGTGAGCGGTCCTTCGAACACGACGCAGCCGCGGCCGAACGGCAGCGGCAATCTGGGTCTGGTCCCAGCTGTTCAGCGGTCAGCGTCGGGCGCGCGGCGAGGCCGAACAGGAACACCGGCGTCCGCCGGGCGCGCGCCAGCATCACCGGGCCCTCGGGCATCATCTCGGCCGGTCCGCGCGGCCCGTCCGGGGTGATGACCACGACGCCGCCGTCGTCGATGAACCGCACTGCGTCGCGGAACGCGCCGATGCTGCGCCGGTTGGCTCGGCTGTCCATGGTCGGACGAGCCGCGGATCGCCGGAAAGCTGAGCCGCGCCGACGATCTTGGCGATCAATTCGCCGTCGGGCGAGTGGGAGATCAGCACGCGGCGCGGCTTGTTCTTCAGCACGGTCGGCAGGCGGGGGCCAGGGCGATGCGGCCGTGCCAGAAGCAGCCGATCGCCCCCGTCCGGCGCGCGCGGCGGCGGCGTCCGCCGGGGCGCGGTTCTCGAAGCGCCAGCGCATCGTCGCCAGCGTCACGCCGAGGTAGGTCGACAGCAGCCAGGCCAGGGTCGACTGGACCCAGGGGGTCCGGACGAACTTCTTCACTCGGCCGCCTCCGGCGCCGCCGGGACATGGTCGAGGTCCTGCGCGCCGGCGAGGCGGGCGTAGAGGCCGCGGCGGCTGACCAGCTGGCCGTGATCGCCGATCTCGACCACCCGGCCGCGGTCGATCACATAGATGCGGTCGGCGCCGCGCACGGTGGAGAGGCGGTGGGCGATCAGGATCGTCGTGCGCCCGGCCATCAGCCGCTCCAGCGCCGCCTGCACCTGCGCCTCGCTCTCGGTGTCGAGCGCGCTGGTGGCCTCGTCGAGCAGCAGGATCGGCGCGTCCTTCAGGAACGCGCGGGCGATGGCGATCCGCTGGCGCTGGCCGCCGGAGAGCCGCGCGCCGGCCTCGCCGACCGAGGTGTCGTAGCCCTTCGGCAGCGCCAGGATGAACTCGTGCGCCGCCGCCTGCCGCGCCGCGGCCTCGATCTCCGCCTGGGTGGCGTCGTCCTTGGCGTAGGCGATGTTGGCGCGGATGGTGTCGTCGAACAGGAACGGCTCCTGCGTCACCAGCGCGATCTGGTGGCGCAGCGAGGCCAGCGTGATGTCGCGCACGTCGTGATCGTCGATGGTCACCTTGCCGCCGGTGACGTCGTAGAAGCGCGGGATCAGGTTCAGCATCGTGGTCTTGCCGCCGCCCGAGGGGCCGACCAGCGCGACGATCTCGCCGCGCTGGGCCATGATGCTGAGATCGTCGAGCACGATGGTCTCGTCGCCGTAGGAGAAGCTGACGCCTTCCAGCCGCACGGTCGCCTGGCCGACGGGCAGCGGTTTGGCGGCCGGCGTGTCGCGGATCTTCGGCTCGATATCGAGGGCGGCGAACAATCGCCGGGCCGCCGTGAGCCCTTCCGCCATCACGGTCTGCAGGTTGGCCACCTGGCGCAGCGACTGTCCGCCCATCAGCAGCGAGGAGACAAAGGTGGTGAAGAGGCCCGGCGTCACCTTGTTGATGACGAACGGGCCCAGGTGGGTTGCGCCGAACTGGAAGCGCCAGCCGGCGTAGGCGATCACCAGCGCCAGCATGATCGTCGTCATCAGTTCGGAGACCGGCGCGGCCATGGCTCGGGCGTCCGCCCCGGCGATGATGTGTTTCTGCCGGCGCGCGATGGCCGCGCCCACCCGCGCCTCCTCGAACGCCTCGCTGTTCTCCATCTTCACCACCCGAACCCCGTCGAGGCCCTCCATGATGGCGGTGGTCAGCGAGGAGCTTTCGTCCATGGCGCCCTTGGTCGCCCGGTTGGTGCGGTTGGAGTAGTCCTTCAGGACCCAGGCGACGATCGGCGCGATCACCAGCACGATCAGGGTCAGCGGCCAGTCGGCCCAAAGCATCGCCGCCAGCACGCCGACCAGCGTCAGGCTGTTCTGCACGTAGTTGACGACGCCGGTCGTGAACGCCTCGCGCACCAGGGTGGCGTCGAACAGGATCTGCGAGACGAATCCGCCGGTGTGGGTGGCCCGAAGGCGGGCGAGGTCGCCGCGCATGAAGTTGCCGACCAGCTGGCGCTGGATGTCGCCGACGACGCCATGGCCAACGCGGTTGATCACCGTCGATTGACCGATCAGCGCGAGGCCCCGGACCACCCCGACGGCGCCGACCAGCGCAGGCACGGTGAGCCAGGTGTAGTTGACCCCGTGCTTGGTCAGCAGGGTGTCGACCACATAGCTCAGCTGGAACAGGATCGCGGTGCTCGCCCCGGCCGCCAGCACGGCGAAGAAGACCGCGACCGCAACGCCCTTCCAGCGGAAACGCAGGTATTGCCGCCAGATGCGGCCAAGAATGGCGCGCTCCGGGGCCGGCCTCATGGCATCGAGGGTCGTGGAACTCATGGCGCGGAGGGGTCGTCCGAGGCGGGCGCCCTGTCAAGCGCCGTCAGGACACAGCGCCGGCGGCGCGGTTGCGGCCTTCCGCCTCTTGCATTGCGCTCGCCCGTCCGTACTTAGGCGATCGTCGCGGGGGAAAAGGGAGGGTTGGTGCCGGCATACGACTTGTCAACGACTCGCGGGCGCCTGACCACCTATTGGCGGCATATCTGGCATGACCACGCCTACCTGCGCCTTGCCAACTCCAACGCCCACTGGCTGAGCGAAGAGCTGGTGCGGGCCAACCAGCCGTGGCCGTTCCAGGTCAAGGCCTGGGCGGACCGAGGCATCCGCACCATCGTCAACCTTCGCCACGGCGTCGACGCCCACCACGTGCTGGAGCAGGAGGCCTGCGACCGCTACGGGGTGAAGCAGATCTACTTCGTAGTCTGGTCGCGCGAGGCGCCCAGCTGCGCCCAGGTTCTGGGCGCCAAGCAGCTGTTCGACGAGCTGGAATACCCGGCGATGATGCACTGCAAGTCCGGCGCGGATCGGGCGGGCGTCATGAGCGTGCTCTACATGCACTTCCGCCAGAAGAAGCCGATCTCCGAGGCGATCCGGCAGCTGGACCTGAAGTTCGGTCACATGCGCGCCGGCCTGACCGGCGTGCTCGACTATTGCTTCGAGAAGTACATCCGCGAGGTCGAGCCGCTCGGTATCTCCTACGAGGACTGGGTGAAGAGCCCCAACTACGACCCGGTCGCGATCAAGCAGGAGTTCAAGGCGCAGTGGTGGGGCACGCTGCTGTCGGACAAGCTGCTGCGGCGCGAGTAGCGCGCCGGCCGTTGATCGAAATCAAGGCGAACCAGCTCAGCGTCGGCAAGTTGCGGGCATGCAAGGCGTCACCCCCGCACACAACACCGAGCGATATGAGATGGCCGAGGTCATCCGCAGTCTCGAGCCCGTGCGTATCAAAGCGGAGCCGCGGCTGGCGGAGGTGGCCGAGCCGCTGATCTGGGTCGGGCTCGTGGTCCTCAGCCTCGTCACCTTCGTGGGTTGGCTGCTGTTCGGCTGATCCGCGCCGATCAGTGATGGTCCTGCCCGTCCGCCTCCGGATCCAGCAGACGGTGGGCGTGGATGATGAAGTAGCGCATCAACGCGTTGTCGACGGTCGACTGGGCCTTGGCCTTCCAGGCGACGAAGGCGTCGGCGTAGCTGGGGTAGGCCCCCACGTAGTCGAGCCGCGTCAGGTCGCGGAACTCGTTCACGCCCACGCGTTTCAGTTCGCCGCCAATCACCAGATGCAGCAGCTGATGGGGGTCGTGGGCGTGATCGCTCAAGGGCCCGCCTCCTATTTGCCGGCGATCGCCAGGCCGTCGATCAACAACGATGGGGCGTTGGCCGACCCGCGGAACTCCAGATCCGAGCCCGGCGTGATGCGCCCGTAGGCGTCGACCAGGTTGCCGGCCACGGTGATTTCGCTGACCGGATAGGCGATTTCGCCGTCCTCGAACCAGAAGCCGTAGCAACCCACCGACCAGTCGCCGGTGTTGGGGTTCAGCGAGGGGCCGAACAGGCCGGTGATCAGCAGGCCCTTGCCCGCCGCCTGCATCAGTCCGGCCTGGTCCAGCGAGCCGGGCTGCAGGGTCAGGTTGCTGGTCCCGACACCGGGCGGTCCGGCCAGGCCGCGCGAGGCGTGGCCCGTGGTCTCCAGCCCCAGCTGCCGCGCCGAGGCGGTGTTGAGCAGCCAGGTGGTCAGGACTCCGGCGTCGATGATGTTGGTGGTCCGGTTGGCGACGCCTTCGTCGTCGAACGGCGAGGAGCCGAGCCCGCGGCGGCGGTGCGGGTCGTCGGTGAGAGTGACCTCGCTGGCGAAGACCTGCTCGCCGAGCTTCTTCTTCAGGAACGAAACCCCGCGCGCGACCGACGGGCCGGAAATGGCGCCGATCAGCGGGCCGAGGGTCGAGGCGGCGATGCGGTTCTCGAAAATCACCGGGGCGGTGGTGGAGGCGAGCTTGCGCGGCCCGAGCCGGCCGACGGCGCGGCGGCCGGCTTCTGCGCCGATCGTCTCGGCGTCGGGCAGATCGGAACGCCAGCGGGTCTGGCGGCCCTCGCCGGCGCGCTCCATCGAGGCCCCCTCGCCGGCGATGGCGCCGGTCCCCAGGCCGAAGCTGGACGCGCGGTGTTCGCCGGAAAAGCCGGTGCTGGTCACCAGCCGCCAGGCGCCGGTCGACCAGCTGGCGGAGCTGGAATTGGAGTTGCTGACGCCGGGAATCGCCCGCGCCGCGTCCTCGGCCGCCAGCGCCAGCGCCTCCAGCGACTCGGCGTCGGGTTCGCTGTCGTCGAACTGCTCGAGGTCCGGGAAAGGACCCTTGGCCAGCCGCTCGGCCGGCGCGAGGGCGGCGTAGGGATCTTCCGGCGCCAGCTTCGCCATGGCCACGACCCGCTCGATCAGCTTGGCGCGGCCGTCCGCCGAGACGTCGGAGCCGGAAACGCTGGCCTGCCGGCGGCCGACGAATACGCGCAGGCCAAGGTCGCGGCTCTCCTCGCGCTCGACTTCCTCCAGCTCGCCCAGCCGGACCGTCACCGACAGCGACTGGCGCTCTGCGAACACCGCCTCGGCGGCGTCCGCGCCGGCCGCCCGCGCCTTGGCGACGACCTCTTGCAGCATGTTTTCATCCATGCCGCGCATATGGCCGATGCCACCCGTCCGGGCAAGCGTGGGACGGTCCGAGCCCGATTTCGGGGTTTCTCAACACAATCGGGGGAAAGCGGACCTCCACTCGGTCTCGCCTTCACGACCGTGGCAAAGATTGGCGGTCTGGTCTTGCGAACAGGTCGCGCAGATGGGCTTCAGACCTCGGATGCCGATCGTCAGCCGATGGGGCGCTTCGAGATTTCGGCCATCACGAAGTCGGCCACGGCTTCCGGTCTCAGGTCTGTCGTATCGAGGTCCACGATCCAATCGTGGTTCAAGTTCAACGGCTCGAGCCTAGCCAGGCGCTCGGCTTGGCTAACGTCTCTCGTCTTTTGCCTTTTCGCGCGTTCTTCCGCGGCGATGCGAGCGCAGAGTTCCGTTGCGCCGCAGGACAGTCTTACTACCAGCGCCCTGGCCTTTCGGCGTTCGGCGACGCTGAGGATTTGGCCCGCGATGGTGAAGTCTGACGGATGCCCTCCGTCGTCCCATATCGCGTGGGTGAAAACGTAGTTGCGATCCGGCGGCGCCAGGGTGGCGACGGTTTCCAAGACGGCTGTGAGCACGGCGTTCGTGCGGTCCCAGACCGCTGGCGGCAAAGCTGTTCGCCCGTCGGGCTCGATGATGTCGAAGATCGGATTGCACCAATAGTGATTGTCGAGGAGCTTTGCCGGCATACGCTCGGCAAGCAGCTTCCCCGTTGAATACTTCCCCACCCCCGGAGGCCCGATCAGATAGACGATGACGTTGTCCATTCGATCAGCTTAGCAGCGTGGCGCCGCTGGAGCAGCTTCCTCCTGCGACCACGCCTCGTAGCCATGTTGCAAGGCGAAGTCCACACAGGGTCGAAAAACGGCCGTTGGCGGCGGAGCGGGAAGCGGACGTTGGCAGAGTCTCTGATCGCCGGCCCTACGCGATGATGTCGGGGGTCAGGCGGTCTTCCAGCTTGGTGATCTGGTCACGCAGGATGAGCTTCTTTTTCTTCAGCCGTGCGATCTGAAGCTGGTCGGGCATCGGCAGGGCCTCCAGCGCGCGCACCGCGTCGTCGAGGTCCTGGTGCTCCTCGCGCAGCGCCGCGATCTGGGAGCGAAGCCGCGCCTCCTCTGCCGGATCCAGCGCCTCCTCGTCCATCTCTTCCCCTAGCCCCACGCCGCGCCCTGATAGCAGGAAGCTCGGCCGACGGAAGGCGTCAAGCGGCCAGCGCGGCGAGCGCCTGCAACAGTTCGGCCGGCGTTTCGCCGCTCCAGGCCCGGACCGCCCGGGTCAGCGCCTCCAGCGGGGCCGTCGTCGCCCCGGCGGGCGCGGGACTGGTTTCCTCCAGCATCTGCAGCAGCATCCGCTCGGCCTCCAGTTCCAGCGTCTTGACGCCGTGACGGATCCGCGCCTGCAGCTCCGGAGTTCTGGCCTTGGCCTTCAGGCCGCGGCGCAGCCGGCGCAGCGGCGCGACCGCCGCGTCCTGCCAGGCGCGCGCCAGCTCGGCGCAGGCGGCCGCCTTCGCCGCGTCGATCCGCCGGCCGCTGGCAGCCATCCAGAGGCTCCACAGCAGATAGGGGACGCACTGGTCGTGGTCGTCCTGCAGCCGCAGCATCAGCGCCTCGACCCCCGGACGCCCGTAGACCTCGAGCGCAAAGGGCCAGAGCGCCTCGACGGCTGGCGCGGGCCTCAACCCTCCGCCTCTGCCGAGGCGATCGGCCCGATGTCGCGCCCCCAGCGGCGCACCGGGCGCCAGGCCAGTCCGAACAGGTCGAGCGCGCGGCCGACCGCCTGGTCGACCACCTCCGCCAGGCTCTGCGGCGCGGCGTAGAACGCCGGCATCGGCGGGGCGATCACCGCGCCCATCTCGGCCAGCTGGACCATGGTGCGCAGGTGACCGAGGTGCAGCGGCGTCTCGCGCACCATCAGCACCAGCGGCCGCCGCTCCTTCAGCGTGACATCCGCGGCGCGGGTCAGCAGCGAGGTGGTGACGCCGGTGGCGATCTCGCTCATCGTCTTCACCGAACAGGGGGCGATGATCATGCCCCGGGTGGGGAACGAGCCGGAGGCGATCGCCGCGCCGACGTCGCCGACCCGGTGCGCCACGTCGGCCCTGGCCGCGACGGCGGCCAGCTCGTGCCCGGTCTCCTCGGCCAGCGTCAGGGCCGCGGCGCGGGAGATCACCAGATGAGTCGCGACGCCCAGTTCGCGGCAGGCCTCCAGCACGCGCAGGCCCAGCATCGCCCCGGAGGCGCCGGTGATGCCGACGACCAGCGGCGGCGTCGCATTTCCGTTCATCGCCAGCCCCTTACGCCCGTCGAAGAGCTCACATCGCAGGCGCCCTCGCGACGCCCACATCGAGCAACCATATGTGATCTGACAGTGGGCCGTGAGGGGTGTTGACTTCGTCTGTCGTCCAGCACGGGAGCCTAACGACCATGGCCATCGAAGCTCGCATCCGCGAACTCGGAGTCCGTCATCAATCCCTCGAGCGCGCCATCCAGGACGAACTGGCGCGTCCGGCCGCCGACGACGACCGGTTGAGGGACCTCAAGCGACAGAAGCTGCGGCTGAAGGAGGAGATGGAGAGCCTGAGAGCCCAGCCGCACTAGCGACGCCTCTCCCTACGCTTCGTCGCCGTCCGCTTCGTCCAGCGTCGCAACGTCGCCGGCCGCTGCGGCGTCCCCGGCCGGGCGCAGCGTAGCGCCTTCCGGCCGGCTTGCCGCCTTCCGTGCGTCGTCTTTGGCCTTTTTCTCGGCCGCGACCTTCACCAGCGCATCGAGTTCCAGCTGGGTGACAAGGCCCAGCGTCACCGGATCGACCGGCTTGATGTTGGCCGAGTTCCAGTGGGTGCGGTCGCGCACCTGGTCGATCGTGGACTTGGTGGTGCCGAGGACCTTGGCGACCTGGGCGTCGGTCACCTCGGGATGGTTGCGCACGAACCAGGCGATGGCGTCCGGCCGGTCCTGCCGGCGCGAGACCGGGGTGTAGCGCGGCGCCTTCTTGATCGGCTTCAGCAGCTCGGCGTGGCGGCTTTTCTGCGCCTTCATGCGGTAGGTGGGGTCGGTCTGGGCCTTGTCGAGTTCCTCCCGGGTCAGCTGGCCGTTGCTGATCGGGTCGGCGCCGCGGATGTCGCGCGCCACTTCGCCGTCGGCGATGCCTTTGACCTCCAGCGGGTGCAGCCCACAGAAGTCGGCGATCTGCTCGAACGACATCGAGGTGTTGTCGACCAGCCAGACGGCGGTCGCCTTGGGCATCAGGATTTGATCGGCCATGCCTATTTGCGCCCGAAGGCGTCCTCCAGAAACAGCGGCGCCCGGCCTTTCGGCCGGGCGGTGTGGAGGACGACATATAGAGCCGAAGGCCGCCGAAGGGAACGGGGCTCGTGCTCCTCCCCTCGCGAAGTGAGGGGAGGTGGCGTGAGGCGAGAGCCGCGCAAGCGGTGCGAGACACGCCGGAGGGGAGGTGTCGGCGACCGTGTGCAGTTCGTCGCCGCCGGTCTCCCCATCGTCGCGCATCGCCGCTTCGCGGCTCGCCCGCGACACTTCCCCTCACTTCGCGAGGGGAAGAGCGACCCCGGGCCCGCCGATCGCCTGCCGCCCTAGCCTACTGTCAGCACCACCTTGCCCAGGTGGGCGTCGTCCAGCAGGGCGTGGGCCTTGGCGGCCTCGGCGAGCGGGAAGGTGTGGTCGATGATCGTCCTGACCTTGCCGGCCTCGATCCAGGGCCAGACCACCCGCTCGACCTCGGCCGCCAGCCGCGCTTTTTCGTCGGCGCCCCGGGGCCGCAGGGTCGAGCCGGTGATCACAGCCCGCTTCTGCATGATCGCGCCGATCGGCAACTCGACCGTCCCACCGCCCAGCGAGGCGATGTAGACGATCCGTCCGCCGGTCTTCAGCGCCGCGAGGTTGCCGGCGAAATAGGGTCCGCCGACCATGTCGAGCACAACGTCGACGCCGCCGGCGTCCCTGCAGCGAGCCCCGAAGTCCTCGGCGGTGGCGTCGATCGAGATGTCGGCGCCGAGCTGCGCCGCCTGCTCGGCCTTTTCATGGCCGCGCGAGGTGGCGATCACCTTCGCGCCGGCGGCCTTGCCCATCTGGACCGCGGTCACGCCGATGCCGGAGGTGGCCCCGTGCACCAGGAGCGTCTCGCCGGCTTTCAGCGCCCCGCCTTCGAAGACATTGGCGTAAACCGTGAACACGGTCTCCGGCAGCCCAGCGGCTTCGACCGCGCTCAGGCCGCGGGGGATCGGCAGCGCGTGGCGGGCGTCGCAGGCGGCGAGTTCGGCGTAGCCGCCGCCGCCCAGCAGGGCGCAGACCTTGTCGCCCGCCTTCCAGCGACCGGCGCCCTGGATCACCTCGCCGGCGACCTCGAGGCCCATGGTCGCCGGCGCCCCTGGCGGCGGCGGATAGAAACCGAGACGCTGGATCACGTCGGGCCGGTTGACGCCGGCGGCCTCGACCCGGATCAGGATCTGGCCAGGACCCGGCGTCGGCGCGTCGATCTCGCCCAGCTTCAGCGCTTCGGGCGGGCCCTTGCCGCCTTCGATCACGATCGCCTTCATCGCCCGCGACTCCCGTCCGCCTTGCCAATCCGCCCGCCCCGGCGTCAGATAGCCGGGCGAGGCCGTCGGGCATAGGGAGGTTCCATGGCCCAGGAAGAAGCCGAACCGGTCCGCCGCGCCCGCGGCTGGGCGATCGTCGAGGCGACGCGGGAGGACCTCGACCTGTTCGGCGTCAGCGAACTGGAGGAGCGGATCGAGGCGTTGCAGGCCGAAATCGCCCGCACCCGGGCGCAGATCGAGCGCAAGCGCGCCGGCCGGGCCGCCGCTGACGCGTTCTTCAGCAAACCCGGTTAGGGTCTGGGAAAGCAACGCTAGGTTAAGCATGTCCGGCGGAGGTGGCACACGGGTTGCAGCCCCTTCGCCGATAACGGGCAAATGTCCGATCAAAGAGTTTGGAGACACAATGGGGGAACCCGGGCAGCACGCCTCGCCGCTTTGGCAAGCGGAAGCCATTTCCGGGTTCGCCCGGTCGGAGCTGTTCGACCGCACCTTCCAGGAAGGCATGGACCTGGTCGAACAGACCGCCGCCTACCTCGACGGCGCCGGACGCCAGGAACTCCAAGCTGCTGTCGCGTAGCGCCGCCCTGGCCTACGCCGCCGAGAGCATGCGGCTCACTACCCGGCTGATGCAGGTCGCTTCCTGGCTGCTGGTGCAGCGGGCGGTGCGCGAAGGCGACATGGCGCCGGAATCCGCGCTCGACGCCAGCTACCGGCTCGCGGCCGAGGCCAGCACCGAACCCTTCGCTGACTCCGACGCGCTGCCGGCCCCGCTCGCCGAGCTGCTCACCCGCTCGGAGCGCCTGTTCGAACGCGTGCGCCACCTCGATGCGCGGATGTACGCCGACGTCGGCGGCGACGACGCCCCGCCGCACCCGGTGCTGTCGCAGATGGAACGGCTGAAGGACGCCTTCGGGACCTGACCGGACGCGGGTCTTGCGGTCAGCGCCCGCTGCGGCGAAGCTCAGCGGCGGCGTTGACCCGCTCAGCCGGTCGCGGCGTTGGCCGGCCATCGCGCCAGCACGACACCGGCGGTGATGGCCCAGGCGGCGGAGCCCAGGATCGCAACGATCAGGCCGAGCATGCCGCCCGCCTGGAAGCTGCCGCCGCACCCCGCCAGCATCGCCGTTCCGGATGCGAGCGCGATCCAGCCGCCGATCCTGGCCGGCCCACCCATCAGCGCCGCCCCCCAGGCCAGCGCCGACGCGCCGAGGAACGCCAGTCCCAGCGGCATCAGCACGCTCACCGCCGCGCCGATCAGCACGAGCAACGCCCGCGCCGCTTCCTGGCGCTCGGCAGGCGCCGCCGCGTATCGCGCCGCGACGGCGGGCGTGATCAGCCCGTCGACGATCATGGAGCCCGCCAGCAGGCCCGATCCGATCAGTGCGAACAGCATGGCGCCAAGCACCAGCGTCCTGCCGGGACCGGCCCTGACGGCCAGCGCCGCGAAGCCGACCAGTTCGAGCGCCAGGACCAGGATGAAACCGCCATGCACAATGGCGTCCGGAATGCGCTGAGCGGCCTCGCTACGCAGAACATCTGCGAGCACGGGCGAGCCGCCGGCGCCCGGATGCCCAAGCAACAGCGCCACGGACGCCACGCCACAGACGACGAGGCCAACCCCCGCGAGCCGCGCGCGCGGCGACGGCGCGCGCCCTCCCGCCATGGTCGGGCCGTCGTGCAGCCCCGATATTTCGGTCCCGGCCCGATACCCGATCGCCATCCGCGGTCCTTCATTCGCTTTGGCGTCAGGATAGCGGGCGCGGCGCAGGCGATCCGGGCCGAGTGTCGCGTCGCGTCCGTTTCCGGACGGTCGATCTAAAAAATCCCAAATTGTCGGCCGTTGGCGTGCGCTAAGGGCTGGCGCGGGTCTATGTTCGGGTCAGCAGGAGGGGCAGCCATCGCGACCAAGCCCGATCGCAGGCCGGCGCGGACGCGGCAGGCGCTGGTTGGCGCGCTGGTCGAACTGATCCTGGAGCGCGGCTACGAGTCGCTCACGGTCGACGACCTGGTCGAGCGGGCCAACGTCGGGCGCTCGACCCTTTACGCCCACTTCGGCGGGCTGGACGGCGTGCTGAAGCAAGCGCTGACCGGCCCGTCCACGCGGCTGGCCCTGCTGGTCGAACCACGGGTCGACGCGCACGACCTCGCCTCGCTGCTCGACCATTTCAAGGACCAACGCCGGCGCAACGGCGCGTTCTTCGTGGCGCCAATGCGCGCGCTCTGGGTGCGGCGGCTGGCGGAGCTGATCGAGCCGCGGCTGGCGGGCCTGGTGCGGGGGCAGGGGCGGGCGCCGCTGCTGCCGCTGGACTTCATCGCCACTCAGCTGGCCGAGAATCAGCTCGCGCTGGTCTCCAACTGGCTCGCGCTGCGGACCGCCATGCCGACGCAAGCCGTCGCCGCGGCCATGATCGCCATGACCCGCGCCACGATCGACGGGCTGGCGCCGCCGAGGTCCGATCGCCCCCGAGGGACTACTTCTTGAGGAAGCCGCCGTACTTCGCCGCGAAGCGCGAGACGCGACCGCCGCGGTCCAGCAGGGTCTGGTTGCCGCCGGTCCAGGCCGGGTGCGTCTTCGGGTCGATGTCGAGGTGCAGCTCAGCGCCTTCCTTGCCGTAGGTCGAGCGCGTCTGATAGGTCGTGCCGTCCGTCATCACCACGGTGATCATGTGGTAGTCGGGATGCGTATCTTGCTTCACGGGTCCCTCCTGCCGGTTGGAGCGGGTGACTGGACAATGCCCGCCGGAGCGGGAGGCGCGCCTATACACGAGACGCGCTTCAGGACGCAAGGGCGCGGGATGGTAGGCTTGGGACGAATGGGTCGCATGAATGTCGATTGAGGGCGGCCTGGCCGCCGACGGCCGGCCGGGCGCGGGCGAGCTGCTGGCGGCGCAGATGGACGCCGCCGCCGAGCGCCGCGAGCGCCGGCGCGACCTTCGGCCGCTGGCCAGCCTGGTTCCGTTCGTCGCCGCCCACTGGGGCGATGCGGCGGCGTCGGCGTTCTTCCTGCTGATCTCCTCCAGCGCCAGCCTGGTGCTGCCGCTGATCCTGCGGCTGCTGATCGACAAGGGCATCGGCGCGCACACGGCCGCCGCGCTGGGCAGTTTCTTCCTGATCGCGGCCGCCGACGCCGCCGTGCTGGCCATCGCCACGTCCGGCCGGTTCTTCTTCATCACCCGGCTGGGCGAGCGGGTGGTCGCCGACCTGCGCCAGGCCCTCTATCGGCACGTGATGGCGCTGGACCAGGCCTTCTTCCTGACCACCCGCACCGGCGAGGTGCTGGCCAGGCTCACCACCGACATGACCATCGTCGAGAACATGGTCGGCTCGTCGATCTCGGTGGCGCTGCGCAACCTGTTCACCTTCGTCGGCGCGTTCGCCTGGCTGGTCTGGCTCAGCCCCGGCTACACCGGTCTGGTGATCCTGGTCGGGGCGGTGGTGATCATTCCGCTGTTCGTGGTCGGCCGGATCGTCCGCCGCCTTTCCGCCAGCGCCCAGGAACGCTTCGCCGAGGCGGTCGCCTATGCGGGCGAGACCCTGGACGGGCTGGACACGGTGCAGGCGTTCGGCCGCGAGCGCAGCGCCGCCGCCCGGTTCGGCGCGGCGGTGGAGGCCGCGTTCCGCGCCTCGGTCGCCCGGATCACCGCCCGGGCGGTGATGACCGCGCTGGTCATGGTGCTGCTGTTCGGCGGCATCGGCTTCGTGCTCTGGCGGGCGGCGCTCGACAGCTTCGTCGCCCACGACCCGCACATGACCGGCGGCATCCTGCTGCAGTTCGTGCTGCTGGCGGTGTTCGCCGGCGGCTCGGTCGGCGCACTGGGCGAAACCTGGGGCGACGTACAGAAGACCTCGGGCGCGATGGAGCGCATCTCCGAGATCCTGAACGCCCGGCCGGCCATCGCCGCGCCGCCGGCGCCGAAGCCGCTGCCCAGCCCGGCGCGGGGCGAGGTCGCGTTCGAGGACGTCACGTTCGCCTATCCTGGCCGCCCCGATCTGCCGGCGCTGTCAGGCTTCAGCCTGGCGGTGAAGCCGGGTGAGCGGGTCGCGCTGGTCGGGCCGTCCGGCGCCGGCAAAAGCACGGTGTTCCGCCTGCTCTTGCGCTTTTACGACCCGCAAGGGGGCCTCGTGCGTCTCGACGGGGTCAACCTCACCGATGCCGATCCGGCGCAGATCCGCGCTCGCATGGCTCTGGTGGCGCAGGACGCGCCCCTGTTCTCCGGTTCGGCGCTCGACAACCTCCGCTTCGGGCGCGAGGAAGCCACGGTCGACGAACTGCGCGCCGCGGCGAAGGCGGCCGAGGCGGAGGGATTCCTCGAGGCCCTGCCGCAGGGCTTCGACACGCCGCTGGGCGAGCGGGCCAAGACCCTCTCCGGCGGCCAGCGTCAGCGGCTGGCGATCGCCCGGGCGCTGGTCCGCGGCGCGCCGATCCTGCTCTTGGACGAGGCCACCAGCGCCCTCGACGCCGAGAACGAACGGCTGGTGCAGCGCGCGCTCGCCGACGCGATGCAGGGCCGCACCACCCTGGTCATCGCCCACCGCCTCGCCACCGTGCTGGCCGCCGACCGCATCGTGGTGATGGACGAGGGCAAGGTGGTGGAGGAAGGGACCCACGCCGAACTGCTCGCCAAGGCCGGCCTCTACGCCCGCCTCGCCGAACTCCAGTTCGGACTGCAGGCCGCGTAACGGGCGACCGCTGAGTCGGCGCGGTTACGGCCGGGCAGGCCGACGTCCGCTTTCGGGCATGACGTCAGTGAACGCGCCCGAAGCCTCAGTGGAACGCCCACTCCGGCCCCAGGCCCGCGACGGCGGTGTTGAAGTGGATAGCGCCGTTCAGCCCATCGCCGATGACGACGGTGTCCGCGGAGTGCTCGATCAGGAACGTGTCGTGGCTCGCGCTGGGGAGGTCTCCAGCGCCCGCGAACTTCCATTCAGGGCTCGGCGGCGGCACCGGCGTGTGGGCTAAGGCGCCGTTCTGCGCCGCGTCGATGACCGCCGCGCCCGAGATGTGCTCGAGCAGGAAGTGGTCCCTGCCGACGCCGAGGAGCGCGCCGGCCTGAACGGCCTTCAATTCCGGACCCAGGGCGGCCATGGCCGGATGGGCCGCCTGGCCGTTCACGGCGTCGCCGAGCGCGACATGGCCATTGGTGTTCTGGATCACGAAGGTGTCCCTGCCGGCGCCGGTGAACACACCTGAACCGAGAGCCACAGCGCCGGCCGTGCTGCCGATCAGGAAGCCGGTGTGACCGTGGCCCAGGACGTCGGCGGCGAACTTCGGCGACGGTCCCGCTGCGACGGTGTGAGCGGTCGGAGGGCTGATGGCCTCCCCGGTCACGGTCGCGCCGGCGGTAGTCGCGGTCAGAACGGTGCTCCTGCCGTGGTGGTGGTGCGCGGCCTGGAGGGCGATGGCGATGGTTTCGTTCAGGCTGTTGGAAGCCTGGATGCCGTCGTTGACCAGGAAGCTGATCGTACGGGAGGTGTCGTGGCCGCTGCTGGTCGGATCCTTGGCGGTCGACGAGAACGTCACCGAATCCAGCGCGGCCTGGTAGGCCGCCAACGAGGCGGTTCCGCTCAGCGTCAGGACGCCCGTCTTGGCATTGTAGCTGCCGGAGATGCCGTTCTGGTTGGTGAAGTTGAGGTGGTCGCCAACGAGGAAGCCGCCCTTGATCGAGACCGTCGCGCTCTTGAGCTGGGTGGCTTCGTTATCGGTGACCACCACGGCGCCGATGGTCACCGCGCTGCCGCCCGTCAGATAGGTCGAACCGGCGCTCGAGCCGGTGAGCACCGGAGCGGACGGCGGGGGCGGGGGCGGCGGCGGCGGGGGCGGCGGGGGCGGTGGTGGCGGCGGCGGCGGCGGCAAGAGGGTGACGGATTCGCTCAGGCTGTTGGAAGGCTGGACGCCGTCGTTGACCTGGAAGGCGATGGTGCGCGAGGCGTCCGTGTTGCCGTTGGTGGGGTCGGTGGCGGTCGACGAGAACGTCACCGCGTCGAGCGCGGCCTGGTAGGCCGCCAACGACGCGGTTCCGCTCAGCGTCAGGACGCCGGTCGCGGCGTTGTAGCTGCCGGTGATGCCGCCCTGGTTGGTGAAGTTGAGGTGGTCGCCGGCGAGGAAGCCGCCGGCGATGGTGACCGTCGCGCCGTTCAGCTGGCTCGACTCGATATCGGTGACAACCAGAGCCTGCGCGATGCTCACCGCGCCGCCGCCGCTCTGATAGGTCGACCCGGCGCCCGATCCGGCAAGCGTCGGCGCCGGCGGCAGCAGGGCGATGGTCTCGCTCAGGCTGTTGGAAGGCTGGACGCCGTCGTTGACCAGGAAGCTGATGGTGCGTGAAGCGTCGGTGTAGCCGCTGGTGGGATCGGTGGCGGTCGACGAGAACGTCACCGAATCCAGCGCCGCCTGGTAGGCCGCCAGCGAGGCGGTTCCGCTCAGCGTCAGGACGCCGGTGGCGGCGTTGTAGCTGCCGGTGATGCCGCTCTGGTTGGTGAAGTTGAGGTGATCGCCGGCGAGAAGACCGCCGGTGATCGACACCGTGGCGCCTTTCAGCTGGCTCGCCTCGATATCGGAGACGACCAGGGCCGCGGCGATGCTCACGGCCCCGCCGCCGGCGTGATAGGTCGACCCGGCGCTCGATCCGGTCAGCGTCGGCGCCGGCGGCAGGAGTGTGACCGTCTCGCTGAGGCTGTTGGAGCCTTGGACGCCGTCGTTGACCGCGAAGCTCACGGTGCGGGCGGTGTCCGTGTCGCCGCTGGTCGGGTCTGTGGCGGTCGAGGAGAACGTCACCGAGGCGAGCGCGGCCTGGTACGCGGCCAGCGAGGCGGTTCCGCTCAGGGTCAGGACGCCGGTGGAAGCGTCATAGCTGCCGGTGATGCCGTTCTGGTTGGTGAAGTTAAGGTGGTCGCCGGCGAGGAAGCCGCCGGTGATCGAGACCTTTGCGCTGGTCAGCTGGCTGGCCTCGATATCGGTGACGGCCAGGGCGGCGGCGATGTTCACCGCCCCGCCGCCGGCTTGATAGGTCGACCCGGCCCCCGATCCGGCGAGGGTCGGCGCCGGCGGCAGGATGGCGACGGTCTCGCTCAGGCTGTTGGAGGGCTGGATGCCGTCGTTCACCAGGAAGCTGATGGCGCGGGCGGTGTCCGTGAAGCCGCCGGTCGGATCGGTGGCGGTCGACGAGAACGACACCGAGTCAAGCGCGGCCTGGTAGGCCGCCAGCGACGCGGTTCCGGTCAGCGTCAGGATGCCGGTGGCGGCGTCGTAGCTGCCGGTGATGCCGTTCTGGTTGGTGAAGTTGAGGTGGTCGCCGGCGAGGAAGCCGCCGGTGATCGACACCGTCGCACTCGTCAGCTGGCTGGCCTCGTTGTCGGTGACGGCCAAAGCCGTCGCGATGCTCACCGCCGCGCCGCCGGCGTGATAGGTCGACGCGGCGCCTGACCCGGTGAGGATCGGCGGCGACGGCGGCGGCGGTGGCGGCGGTGGCGGAGGCGGCGGCGGCGGCGGCGGTGGCGGCGGAGGCGGCGAGACCGGTCCGCTGCCGTTGGTCACGCCGAGCAGGTAGTCTTCGCCATACCCCGAGCCCGCGCTGGCGCTGGTCAGGTCGAACTGGATCACCACCTGCAGTCCGGCGACCGAGGCGAACGCGCCAAGATCCACCGCGTGGTTGGCGAAGAAGGCGTTGGCGGCCGCCAGGGTCGTGAAGTCCTGGCTGACGACGGTCGCCCCACCGACGGTGACGGAGAACTTCAGGTCGGAGAAGCCAGTGCCCAGGGTCTGCGTATCGAGCAGGCCCAGGATCAGGTGACCCTGCATGGCCGTCCCGTTGAGGGTGAACGTCTCGGTGTCGATGTATTCCTGCGAGCCGGACGCTCCGGGCGCGTAGGACGCTCCAAGCACGCCGGCGGCGAACACGGCCGCCTGCGATCCCGACAGGGCGCTCGCGCCGACGTTGCTGTGGGTCGCCAGCGCGTTGGACACATAGGTCGCGCTCGGCGAGATGGTCGCGAGGTCGTAGGCGGCGAAGCTGGCGCCCTGGAAACCGAAGGCCGTGGTTGAATCGGTCGCGCTGTGGGCGACGGCGGCCGTGGCGGCGCCCGCCTGCGCGTTGCTCTGCAACGCCGTGACGTAGGCGCCGCCGCTGCTGTTGGCGGACGCGAGCAACACCCCACTGGGGCCCGTGCCGGTGGCGGTCGACAGCGCCGTGTGGCCGCTGGCGGCCGTCGACGTCGCGGTCGCGTTGGCGGCGCCGACCGAGGATCCCGCGCCGCCGATGGCGACCGCCGCAGCGGTTGCCGCGCCGGAGGTATTGGTGGCCGTGGCGCTGGCGGTGGCCGCCCCGCCGGCGCCCCGCACGCTCCCGGTTCCACCGGCCCCGCCCGTCGCCATAGCGAGCGCGTAGCTCGCGCCGCCGGCGTCGCTAGCCGAGCTTGCGGCGGATGCCGAGGCCGCCCCGCCTGCGCCGCCCGAACTCGAGGCGCTGGACCCGCCCGCGCCGCCGGTGGAGGTCGCGTGGGCATTGGCGACGTTGACCGCGCTAGCGCCTGCGGACGAGGTCACGGCCGTCGACGTGGCGAAACTCGCGCCGCCGACACCGCCGGCCGCCGTGCCATAGGCGTTCCCGCCGCCGCCGCCGTAGCCTGTAGCGTAAGCATTGGTGATGCTGACGCCGGTCAGGTTCACGACTGCCTGCGCCAGGCCGCCGACGCCAGTGGCGGCGCCGCCGCCACTCGAGCCGCCGCCACCGCCGCTGGCGTTGACGTTGGCGGTCAAGGTCGCGGCGACGCTGTCGCTGAAGATGAGCTTTGAGTAGCCGGCGCCCGCGACCCCGACCGCGGCGGTGCTGTAACCCCCGGTCCCGCCCGCCGCCGTCTGGTTGAGGGTCAGGACCCCACCAGCACTCACCGCGCCGGCGACTGCGTTCGTCAGGCTGCTGCTGGCGCCGGCGCCGCCGGTGGCCCCGCTCGCGCCCGAACCGCCGCCTCCGCCGGTCTGGTTGGCAGTCGCCGTCGCGGCCGTGGTCCCCGACGCATAGGCGGTCGTGTTGCTCGCCAGGCCGCCCGCACCAGAAGATTTCCCCGACCCGTTCGCCGAGCCGCCATTCCCACCATAGCTGCTGGCCGTGGCGCTGACTGGATTGGCGCCCGTGAGCGAAATGCTCGCCGTGGCCGCGCCCCCGGCGCCCCCCGAGCCGCCCGTTCCACCCGGACCGCCGCTACCCCCCATAGCCGAACTCAGTCCCGACAAACTGGATGCGCTATGCACATTCACCTTGTCGCTGAACGTCAGCGCGGAGGCCGCATTGCCTCCGGCGCCGCCGTTGATCCCGGACGTGTAAGCCTTCGTGCCGCCGTATCCTCCGGCGGCGTGTTGCACCAGATAGAGCGTCCCCCCGTTGGTGGCGCCGCTCACGGCGTTCGTGAGGGTCGCCGCACCCCCGGCGCCGGAGGCGACGCCGGGAACCGATGCGCCGCCGACGCCGCCCTTGGCGTAGGCGACGGCAAGGGCGCTGAATCCGGCGGCGCTGGCCGTCGCGCCGCTGACGGAGCCGCCCGCTCCGCCGCTGTTCTGACCGCCGTTGCCATAACCGCCATTGCCACCGATGACGGAAGCCTTCGCGTAGCTTGCGCCGGCTGTTTCGTTGGCGGCGACCGCGGTCGCGCTCGCCGTAGCGCTTCCGCCGACCCCACCCGCGCCATTGCCCGGCGTGCCGCCGGCGCCGCCGGTCGCGGCTGCGACGGCGATCACGCCGTAGACGCCGTCGACACCCGCGGTGGCGCTCGTCGCCGATGCTGTGCTGCTCGCGGCGCCGCCGGCGCCGCCGGTTCCGGCGGGGGCAGACCCTCCCCGGCCGCCATAGCTTTGTGCGTAGGCCTTGGTTACCGACGACGCAGCGCTGGCCGGGTCGTTCACTGTGCTGCTGGCGGTGGCTGCGCCGCCCACACCGCCTGCGGCCCCAGCGATTGTCCCGGAACCGCCGGCGCCGCCGGGGCCGCCCGTGGCTTTGGCGTAGCCGTAGACGCCGGCGCTGTTGCTGAGCGCGAAGTTGACGTTCGCGTTCGCGCTTCCCCCGGCGCCGCCTGTGCCGCCCGCGCCCGTGGATCCAGCGCCCCCGGCGCCGCCGGCGCCGCCATAGGCTTGCGCGGTGTTGCTGGTGTCGGTCCCGTTGCCGGGGTTGGACGCGTTCGCCGCCACCCCAGCGCCACCAGCGCCGCCCGTGGCGCCATTCGTCCCGGTCGCTCCTACCGTGCCGGTGACAGTGACTGTCGACATCGTGAACTTTCCCGAGGCAAATCTAGTGAATCCATCGCATCGTTGACGGACCACATGAGGAATAGTTTAAGTTTTACGGTTAAACCGCAGTCAACCATCCCGGCTGCATTGTGGCACGTTGCAGAGACGGCGAAGAATCCAAGTTCATTGTAGTCATAGGCGATGGATCGGTGGCGGGATCTTCGACTCCTCGAAGCATCTCCAGAGCTGATGACCGAATACGGACCAAATTGTGGATGATATACTTAGAAATGCGGCCTTTGTTCTGCCGCAAAGGCGCGGCGGAGCGTTCTGATTCGCTTTAGCGCTGCGAGCCGGGGCGGCCCGAAACGGCCAGCGGCTACCGGGCGACCGCTCAACTCGGAGAGACGGCAAACCGGAGCGGCGACAGGCGCGGCCGCCTCATCCAATCCGCGCATCCTCGCCCGCCCAACCCCGCAATCTGCGACCTCTAGATCAGCCGACCTCGCGGGCCGCCAGCGGGCGGTTGGATGGTCATGTCGACGGCGATCAGATCGCCGGCGGTTATGTTGGCCTTGCGCCGCACGGCGTCCTTGAGGGGCAGGAGATAGGTCCCGTCCTTGGGAAAGAGCGACGTGCGGAAGACCGTATCGCCGATCCGCGCCTCGACCGGCGTCACGCCCCAGCCGTAGGTGACGATGCGGGTGATTCGCCGCAGCTCTTCGGCGTGTTCCGGCGGGATCGGCGCGAAGAAGAACGGCGACGGGCCACGCCAGTCGATCACCCGGGTCTCGAACCTGAGCTCGAACAGCGGCGCGTCGTCGTCCGTCACAAGCGCCTCAGGCGGCGGTCCGCCGCTCGAAGCGCCGCTCGACCGCCCGGGTCTCGCGCGCCCGGCTCCGGCTGCATCCTTGAACGCCGCGCCTTCGTGGCGCAGCAGCCAGCGCTTGCGGTCGAGCCCGCCGCCGAAGCCGGTGAGCGAGCCATCGGCGCCGATCACCCGGTGGCACGGCACCACGATCGGGATCGGGTTGGCGCCGTTGGCCAGGCCCACCGCCCGCACCGCCTTCGGCTGGCCGATCGCGGCCGCGAGCTGGGCATAGCTCCGGGTCTCGCCGACCGGGATGGTGGTCAGCGCGCGCCAGACCTTGCGCTGGAAGTCGGTGCCGCCGCAGGTCCAGGGCACGGCCTTCAGCGCCTGGCGGTCGCCGGCGAAGTAGCGCGCGAACGCCTGGCGGATCGGCGCCGCCACCTTGCCGAACTCCGCCGTGACCTTACCGAAGTGGCGGGCCAGCAGCCGGCGCATCTCGGCCTCGTCGTTCCAGAACTCCACCGCCCGCAGACGCCCCTCGGCGTCGGCGGCGACCAGGATCGGGCCGAACGGGGTCGGCAGACGCTCCAGCGTGAGGGTCTCAGGCGGCGTCGCGGGCATCGGTCATCTCCTTCGATAGGGTCGGCTGGGCTTCGGACGACCAGAGGTGCAGCGCGGCGTAGGCGCGCCAGGGCCGCCAGGCTTCGGCGCGGGTCGAAAGTTCGGCCGGGGAGGGACGCCGGCCGGCCTCGTCGGCCAGCGCCCGCATCAGGCCGATGTCGGCGGCGGGGAAGGCGTCGGGCTCGCGCAGTTCTCGCATGGCGATGTACTGCGCCGTCCATTCGCCGATTCCCGGCAGCACTTTCAGCGCGGCGATCGCGTCCTCAAGCGTGCGCTTGGGGCCGAAGATCAGCGGGTCGGCGGCGACCGCGTCGGTCATCGCCGAGAGCGCGGCGGCGCGCGAACGTGGCATGCCGAGCCCGGCGAAGTCGGCCCCGACCAGCGCCTGCGGCGTCGGGAACACGTGGCTCACGCCGTCGGACGCCAGATTCTCCGGCAACGGCTGGCCGTGCGCCGCAACCAGCTTGGCGGCGAGGCCGCGGGCGGCGACGACGGTGATCTGCTGGCCGAGGATGGCGCGGATCGCCAGCTCGAAGCCGTCCCACGCGCCTGGCACCCGCAGGCCCGGCCGCTTCGCAACCAGCGGCGCCAGCGCCGGGTCCTGCGCCAGGTGTCCGCCGATCGCCGCCGGGTCGGCCGCCAGGTCGAACACCCGCCGCACCCGGGCGATGATCGCCGGCAGGGCGCTGATCCTCGGGAAGCGGACGCTGACCGCGATGCGGTGCTTCGCCGCCGGCTCGACCCGAATCACCCCGACTGCGCCGCCGATGCCGAGCGAGCGCTCGTAGCGACCGTCGGTCACCCGCTCGATCCCGGGGATCGCGCGCAGCGCCAGGAACGCCAGCATCGCGTCCCAGTCGTAGGGCGGCTGGTAGGGCAGGGTGACCTGCACCGCCTCGCCGTGGCTGGCGCTCTCGTCCGCGCCGCCGAGGCGCCGCAGCGCCGCGGGCGGGCGGTCGTAGAGCTGCTGGAACGTCTCGTTGAAGCGCCGGACGCTGCCGAAGCCGGACGCCAGCGCCACCTCGGCCATCGGCAGGCGGGTCTCGTGGATCAGCTGCTTGGCCAGCAGCACGCGCCGGGTCTGGGCGACCGCGATCGGCGAGGCGCCGAGATGCTTGCGGAACAGCCGCCGCAGCTGCCGCTCGCCGACGCCGAGCCGGTCGGCCAGGCCCTCGACGTCGTTGTCGTCGAGCGCGCCGGCCTCGATCAGGCTGAGCGCCCGGGCGACCGTGTTCGAGGCGCCGCGCCAGGCCGCGAGGTCCGGCGACGTCTCCGGGCGGCAGCGCAGGCAGGGCCGGAATCCCGCGCTCTGGGCCGCCGCGGCGGTGGGATAGAAGCGCACGTTTTCGCGCTTTGGCGTGCGCGCCGGGCAGATCGGCCGGCAGTAGATGCCGGTGGTCCTGACCCCCACGAACAGCCGGCCGTCGAAGCGGGCGTCGCGGGTCGAAAGGGCGCGGTAGCAGGCGTCGTCATCCATATCCATCGCCGGAAGATGGGCGCTGCCGTCGGCGATGTCTCGCGGTTTTCGGACCTCAACCGGGTTTGGGCTTGGCCCGCGCCAGCGCCTCGGCGACCGCCTTGCGCGCGCCGACGGCATCGCTGATCAGGTCGGTGCAGAGCCCGTCGACCCGGTCGGCGAAGAGCGCGATCAGCAGCTTGTCGGAGTCGCCGCGCTGGTTGGAATAGGACGCCGAGCGCTTGTCGCCGCGCTGCAGCGCCGGCGGCAGGAACTGGTTCTGCGGACGGGCGGTGCGGGAGAAGATCTGCAGTCCGGCGCCGTGGGCGTCGAGGGCCAGGGTGGTCGGCGCGGGAAACAGCGCGGCGGCCGGGTCGAGCAGCAGGTCCTGGTGCGGCGCGATCGCCTCGGCGTAGGCGCGGATGTCGGCGAGCGCGGCCGGGGTTGTCATCGCGGCGGCGTCCGCCGGTTCGATCAGCTGCATCCGGCGCAGGCGCGAGAGCTTGCCGAATGTCTTCAGCGCCTCCGGATCGCTCGCCTGCACCCAGATCGCGGCGGCCGCCGCGGCGTAGCCGGCGGTGGTGAGGTCGCTCGCCAGCCGGCCCAGCACGTCGAGCCCCTGGTTGAAGTACCAGGCCGTGTGCAGCGGCCGCACGCAGACGCCGATGGTGCGGGCCGTGCGCACGCAGCCGGCCCGGGCGATCTGCAGCACGTCGGCGAGCGTCAGGATGGGTTCCTTGCCGGCGAGCTTGACGTTGCCGGGCCGCAGTTGCGGCTGCGCCTCGCGGCAGGTCAGGCTCTGCAGCTCGGCGAGGGTGAAATCCTCGGCGAACCAGCCGGCGACATCGGCGCCGTCGATGGTCTTGGTGGTCTTGCGATCCGCGAAGTCGGCCCGCGCGGCGACGTCGGTGCTGGCCGAGAGTTCGTGGTCGCGCCGCGCGACCAACGCGCCCTCCTTGCTGGGAACGAGGCACACCTGCAGGAAGTCGGCGCCCTGGTTGATGGCCAGGTCCATCGCGCCACGGGTGTCCTCGAGCCGTTCCTCCGCGGCGCCGCCTTCGGCCACGATCACGGCCGCCATCGGCGCGTCGGCGAAGGCCGGGGAAGCCCAGGATCCGGCCGCCAGGCCGGCGCCGGCCAGGCCCGCGAATGCGCGCCGCGTGAGCGTCATGCCGCGGTGGCCCGTCAGGCCGCGGCCCGCAACCGTTCCAGCATCGGGGCGTGCATGGCGCTGCTTGCGGCGCAGATCGAGCCTCCGCTCAAGGTATGCTCGCCCCCATCGGCGTCGGTGACCATGCCGCCGGCTTCGCTGACCAGCAAGACCCCCGCGGCCACATCCCAGGCGCTGAGGTCGCGCTCCCAGAAGCCGTCGAACCGGCCGGCGGCGACCCAGGCGAGGTCCAGCGCCGCGGCGCCGAAGCGGCGGACGCCGGCCACCCGCTGGCTGATCTGGTGCAGCTCCTTCAGGAACCGGGCGTGCTGGCCGTGGCCGAGGAACGGAATCCCGGTGGCGATCACCGCCTCGTCGAGCCGAGAGCGGGCGGAGACCCGCATGCGCTTGTCGTTCATGAACGCGCCGCGGCCGCGCTCGGCCCAGAACAGGTCGTTGGTGGCCGGGTTGTAGGTCACGCCGGCGACGATCTGGCCCTCCCGCTCCAGGGCGACGTTGATCGCGAAGTGCGGGATCGCGTGCAGGAAGTTGGTGGTGCCGTCGAGCGGGTCGACGATCCAGCGGTGGGTCTTGTCGCTGCCGGGGATCTCGCCGCGCTCCTCGGCCAGGAACCCGTAGCCGGGCCGCACCCGTGACAGCTCCTCGAACAGGGTCTGCTCCGCCTTCAGGTCGGCGGCGCTGACGAAGTCGGCCGCGCCTTTCTTCGAAACCTGCAGCTCGGCGACTTCGCCGAAATCGCGGGAGAGGCCCCGCGCGGTCTTGCGGACCGCGTCGATCATCACTTTGAGCAGGGCGGAGGGTGTCGGCACGGGTCTCCCGGGGGCGGCGAAGGGGCCGGGAACCTACCGGCGGCCCACCCGCCGCGCAAGGCGATCGGCAGGCGCCGTCTGGCCCTCGAATTACAGACATTTAACGCCGGCGCCGCGACGGCTCAGGTAGTCTCGTCACACAACGGTGTTCCTCCGCAAGTAAACCTCGGATCATCTGTTAGGAGGGATTACAGTCAGTATGGCAGACCGTGGTCCTCCCTTCGCCGCATTGCGGGCGCTCGAGGCGGCCTGCCGGCTGAAAAGCTACAGCTTGGCCGGCGAAGAACTCGGCGTGACCCACAGCGCCGTCAGCCAGTCCATGCGCCGGCTGGAGCTGACCTATGGCCAGCGGCTGTTCCGCCGCCAGGGTCTGGGAATGGAACCGACGTCGGCGGCCGTCGCGCTGTCAGTCGCGTACCGCCAGGCCGCCCGGATCGTCGCCGACGCCACCGATGCGCTGAAGGCCCGTGACGCCGAGCCGGCGCTGGTGGTCTCGACCGTACCCAGCGTCGCGCGGCTCTGGCTTGGCCCAAGGCTGAAGCGGCTGCGCGACAGCCTGCCGGACCTCGCGGTCGAGGTTCGCACCAGTCGCGAGCTCGCCAACCTCGAGACCGACGGCGTCGACGTCGCCATGCGCTTCGGCTACGGCGACTGGCCGCGCCTGCGCGTGGAGCCGCTGTTCGACGAGACCGCCTTCCCGGTCTGCAGCCCGGAGTTCCTGGCCCGCCATCCGCAGATGGACGACGCGACGATCTCGCGCGCGCCGCTGATCCTGGAAGACATCGACCTCTGGACCAGCTGGTTCGCCGCCGCCGGGGTGCCCCGCCCCAGTCCGCTGCGTGGCCTTGCGTTCGACGACGCGGCGCTGGTGATCGAGGCGGCGTCGGCGGGGCTCGGCGTGGCCCTCGTTCGCCGCCTGCACGCCGAGGAGGCGCTGGAGGCCGGCCGGCTGGTGCGGATCTCCGCCACCGAGGTCAAGACGCCCTACCGCTGCTACCTGGTCTGGCGCGACGACAACCCCCGCGTCACCCAGATCCGCCGCTTCGCCGACTGGATCCTGGGCGAGTTTGGAAGAGCGGGGCTGCTGGAGGCGGCCTAGGGGCGCAGGCCTGCCAAGGGACTACGCGCGGGCCTTCAGCCCTGCCGCGATCTCGGCGTTGAACGCCGCCACCGCCGCCCCGGGTCCCTCTGGGTGAGTCCACACCGCCGACGAGGCTGCGATGAAGTCGGCGCCCGCCGTCACCAGCGGCCGGCAGTTGTCCGGCGTGATCCCGCCGATGGCGACGCAGGGGGTGACCATCATCTCCTGCCAGATCTCCAGGATCTCGACGTCGGCGCGGGTCCTGGCGTCCTTGGTCGTGGTCGGGAAGAAGGCGCCGAACGCCACGTAGTCGGCCCCGGCCTCCGAGGCTTCAATCGCCAGGTGGCGGCTGTCGTGACAGGTGACCCCGACGATCCGGTTCGGGCCGACCGCGCGCCGGGCCTTCTCGTAAGGCGCGTCGTCCTGGCCGATGTGCACCCCGTCGCAGTGGAACCGGGCCGCAAGGTCCGGGTCGTCGTTGAGGATCAGCGGGATACCGCGCGAGCCAAGCATCGGGCGCAGGACATGCACGGCCGCTTCGATGATAGCCGCCTCGACGCCCTTCAGCCGCAGCTGCAGCGCGCCGACATCGCCGGCCTCCAGCGCCTCGCCGAGCGCGTGGCCGAACGCAGCGAGGTCGTCGATCCCGGGCGGCGTGATCAGATAGAGGCGGCAGTCCGGAGGCGTCATGGCCGCCTGATTGGCCGCCCGTCAGTGCGAAGGCAAGAGCGCCGCGAGCGCGGTGGCGGCGAGCGCCGTCGCCAGCGCCGCCGCGATGGCGATGCCGACGAACCAGGCCAGCCGCTGCCACAGCGGCCGCCGCGGCGCGTCCGGCGCCGGCGGGCCCTCAATGATAGCCGGCATCGGCGGCGGTCTTTCCGCGGAACACCCAGTAGACCCAGGCGGTGTAGCCGAGGATCACCGGCAGGATGACGACGAGGCCCCAGAACAGCAGGGCGAGCGCTGACGGATCGTTGGCCGCGTCGCGGAACGTCAGCTGGTAAGGCGCCACATAGGGGAAGAAGCTGGCGGCGAGGCCAAGATAGCCGGAGAGGAACACCACGACCGCGCCGACGAACGGCCAGAGGTGAGAGCCGCGCGCAAGGCCGGTCGCCAAGGTCACCAGACCAGCCGCTCCCAGCAGCGGAATCGGCAGCAGCGGGCCCAGCCGGGCAAGATCGAAGCCGGCGCCGGTCCAGCCCCAGCGGGTGGCGACGTGCGGCTCCGCCGCCAGGGTCGCCACGCTGACCGCCGCCAGCAACGCGGCCACCGGCCACGCCGTCGCGCGCGCCCAGCGTCGGGCGTCGCCGTGCAGTTCGTCGCGGGTCTTCAGCATCAGCCATCCGGCGCCCAGCAGAGCATATCCGGCGACGAGGCCGGCGGCCGTGAGGAGCGCATAGGGCGTGGCCCAGTCGAACGCGCCGCCGACGAAGAGGCCATCCTTCAGCTTGACGCCGTGCACGAAGCCGCCCAGCACCAGGCCCTGCGCAATCGCGGCGACCAGCGAGCCGGCGGAGAACAGGATCGTCCAGAGCCGCTTGCCGCGCCGCCGGCCGCGCGCCCGGAACTCGAATGCGACGCCGCGCAGGATCAGCGCCAGCAGCATCAGGCAGATCGGCAGGTAGAACGCCGGCAGCAGGGCGGCGTAGGCGCCCGGAAAGGCCGCGAACAGGCCGCCGCCGCCCAGCACCAGCCAGGTCTCATTGCCGTCCCAGTAAGGGGCGATCGTCGCCATCATGGTGTCGCGGTCGGCCGGGGTGCGCGCCAGCGGAAACAGGATGCCGATGCCGAGGTCGAAGCCGTCGAGCAGCACGTAGAGCAGCACCGCCACGGCGATCGCGCCGACCCAGATCAGCGGCAGGTCGAGGTTCACGACGCGGGTTCCGGCGGCGCAGCGGCCAGCGGCGAGCCCGGCGCGCCAGTTCCGAGCGCCGGCGGCGCCGCGTCCGCTTCCGGGCCGGCCGCGATCAGCCGCAGGATGTAAAGCGCGCCGGCGGTGAAGATCAGCGCGTAGACGACGAGGAAGCCGATCAGCGAGGCCGAGACCTCGTGCGCGGTGACCGGCGAGAGGCCGGCCGATGTCCGCATCAGGCCATAGACCGCCCAGGGCTGGCGTCCGACCTCGGCGGTGATCCAGCCGGCGATCACCGCGGCGAAGCCCGCCGGGCCCATCGCCATCGTGGCGGCGAGGAACGTCCGCGAGCGCTCGAGCCCGCGTCGCAGCCAGAGCGTCAGGCCCCACAATCCCAGCCCGATCATCGCGACGCCCAGCCCCACCATCACCCGGAAGCTCCAGAACACGACGGCGACGGGCGCTTGATCACGCGGCGCCCAGCTCTTCAGGCCGCGCAGGGTCGCGTTCGCATCGCCGGTGGTGATCCAGCTGCCGAGTTTCGGCAGCGAGAGCTCCCAGTCGTTGGCCTGGCGCGACCGGTCGGGCCAGGCGACGACGTGGAAGTCCTGCGCCGCCTTCGTCTCCCAGAACCCTTCGATCGCCGCGAGCTTCGCCGGCTGCTGCGTGACCAGCTGCTTGCCGGCGTAGTCGCCGACAAAGAGCTGCAGCGGCGCGACCAGCACGTACATGCCGATCGCCATTCTGACGGCTATGCGCGACTCGGATTGAGCAGGATCGCGCCAGAGCTGGAACGCCGAAGCCGCGCCCACCATCAGCGATGTCGAGAGGTAGGCCGCCAGCGTCATGTGGGCGAAGCGCTGCGGGAACGAGGGCGAGAAGATCACCTTGGCCCAGTCGGCGGCGACGAAGCGACCGTTCGGCAGGAGCGCGTATCCGCTCGGAACCTGCATCCAGCTGTTGGCGGAGAGGATCCAGAAGGCGGAGACCAGGGTGCCAAAGGCGACCAGGCAGGTGGCGAGGAAGTGCAGGCCCGGCCCCACCCGCTTCCAGCCGAACAGCATCACGCCCAGGAAGCTGGCCTCGAGGAAGAAGGCGGTTAGCACCTCGAAGCCGAGCAGGGGGCCCAGCACGCCGGCGGTCGCCCTGGAGAACACCGACCAGTTGGCGCCGAACTCGTAGCTCATCACCACGCCGGAGACGACGCCCATGCCGAACGAGATCGCGAAGATCTTCAGCCAGAACAGGTAGAGCCGCTGGAACGCCTCGCGCTTGGTGGCGAGCCACAGGCCTTCCAGCACCGCCAGGAAGCTCGCCAGCCCGATCGTGAAGCTGGGAAAGATGATGTGGAACGCCAGCGTGAAGGCGAACTGCAGGCGCGACAGCATGAGGGCGTCGAGCGACATCGCTGCAAGCAATATAGGCCGTCGCGCGCCTCAGCGCGATGCGGAACGCCGTGGGTTAACGGTTATTCCGCCGCCTGCCGCGCCACCCCGAACTTCGGCGACAGCTCGCCGGCGGCGTAGCGCTTGGCCATCGCCGACATCGGGATCGGCTTGATCTTGTCGGCGTTGCCGGACGTGCCGAACTCCTGGAACCGCTGGCGGCAGACCGCCCGCATCGCGTCCATCGCCGGCTTCAGGTACTTGCGCGGATCGAACTCGCCAGGGGTCTCGGTCAGCACCTTGCGGATCGCGCCGGTCATGGCCATGCGGTTGTCGGTGTCGATGTTGATCTTGCGCACGCCGTGCTTGATGCCGCGCTGGATCTCCTCCACCGGCACGCCCCAGGTCTGGGGCATCTCGCCGCCGTACTTGTTGATGATGTCCTGCAGCTCCTGCGGCACGCTGGACGAGCCGTGCATGACCAGGTGGGTGTTGGGCAGGCGCCGGTGGATCTCCTCGATCACGCCCATCGCCAGCACCGCGCCGTCGGGCTTGCGGCTGAACTTGTAGGCGCCGTGGCTGGTGCCCATGGCGATGGCGAGCGCGTCGACCTCGGTGGCGCGGACGAACTCCACCGCCTGGTCGGGGTCGGTCAGCAGCTGCGAGTGGTCGAGCTTGCCCTCGAAGCCGTGCCCGTCCTCCTTCTCGCCCATGCCGGTCTCGAGGCTGCCGAGCACGCCGAGCTCGCCCTCGACCGAAGCGCCGACCCAGTGCGCCATCTCCACCACCTTGCGGGTGACGCCGACGTTGTAGTCGTAGTCGGCCGGGGTCTTGCCGTCGGCCTTCAGCGAGCCGTCCATCATCACGCTGGAAAAGCCGTACTGGATCGCCGTGGCGCAGGTGGCTTCGTTGTTGCCGTGGTCCTGGTGCATCACCACCGGAATCGCCGGATGGAGCTCGACCAGGGCGTCGATCAGCTTGGCCAGCACGATGTCGTTGGCGTACTGGCGCGCGCCGCGGCTGGCCTGGATGATCACCGGCGCGTTCTCCGCGTCGGCGGCCTCCATGATCGCCAGGCCCTGCTCCATGTTGTTGATGTTGAAGGCCGGCACGCCGTAGCCACGCTCGGCGGCGTGGTCGAGCAGTTGCCTGAGAGTAATGCGAGCCATTGTGCGGCCTCTCCTTGAATTCAGACCTTCAGCGCTTCAACGCCCGGAAGGCTCTTTCCTTCCATCCATTCAAGAAACGCGCCTCCGGCAGTCGAGACGAAGGTGAAGTCGCCCGTCGCCTTGGCCGCGTTGAGCGCCGCCACCGTATCACCGCCGCCCGCCACCGCCACCAGTTTCCCCGCCTTGGCCAGCGCCGCGGCGTGACGCGCCGCCTCCATGGTGCCCTTGTCGAACGGCGGGACCTCGAAAACGCCCAGAGGACCGTTCCAGATCAAGGTCTTGGCCTCGTCCATCGCCTGGCAGAGCCGCGCCACTGTCTTCGGACCGGCGTCGAGGATGCGCTCGTGCGGGTCGATCTCGCCCAGCGCGCGGGTGCGCGCCGCCTGGCCGGGCTGCGGCTGCTCGGCGACGACGATGTCGATCGGCAGCAGCAGCTCGCACCCCCGGCTCTGCGCGAACGCCATGATCCCCTTGGCGGTGTCGGCCAGGTCTTTCTCACAATAGGACGCCGCCACGTCCCAGCCCTGCGCGAACAGGAAGGTGTTGGCCATGCCGCCGCCGATGGCGAGCCGGTCGAGCTTCAGGACCAGGTTGTGCAGCAGGTCGAGCTTGGTCGAGACTTTGGATCCGCCGACGATGCCCAGCACCGGCCGCTGCGGCGAGCCCAGCGCCGCGTCGAGCGCCGTCAGCTCGCGCCGCATCGCCTCGCCGGCGTAGGCGGGCAACAGGTGCGCCAGCGCCGTGGTCGAGGCGTGGGCGCGGTGCGCGGCGGAGAACGCGTCGTCGACGTAGAGGTCGCCGAGCTCGGCCAGCTGCCGGGCGAAATCCGGATCATCAGCTTCCTCGCCGGCGTGGAAGCGCAGGTTCTGCAGCAGCAGCACATCGCCGTCCTGCATCGCCGTGACGGCGGTCGCCGCGGGCTCGCCGACGCAGTCCTCGGCGAACGCCACCGGCGCGCCCAGCAGCTTCGCCAGCGGCGCGACGACCGGCGCCAGGCTCATCGACGGCACGCGCTTGCCCTTGGGCCGGTCGAAGTGGCTGATCAGGACCGTCTTCGCGCCGCCGCCGCGCAGCCGCTCGGATCGTCGGCAGGGCCACGCGCAGCCGGGTGTCGTCGGTCACCGCCCCGTCGTGCAGCGGCACGTTGAAGTCCTCGCGGACCAGCACGCGCTTGCCGCGCACGTCGACGCCATCGAGGGTGCGGAAGCTGCTCATTTCCCCTCCCCCTTGCGGGGAGGGGTCAGGGGTGGGGGTGCGAACTGGATGACGGGCGATGGGGCTGCGAGACGCCAAAGTGGCACGACACCTCGCCGACACCCCCATCCCCGACCCTTCCCCGCAAGGGGGAAGGGAGAAGGTCGGCATGCCTGCCATCAACCCAGCTTGCCCATGGCCAGCGCCACGTCGGCCATGCGGGTCGAAAAGCCCCACTCGTTGTCGTACCAGCTGAGCACCCGCACCAGGCCGCCGTCGACCACCTGGGTCAGCGGCAGGGCGGCGGTCGACGAGGCGGCGATGTGGTTGAGGTCCACCGACACCAGCGGCTCGTCGGTCGTCGCCAGCACGCCGCGCAGCGGGCCGCTGGACGCCGCGGCCTTGAGCGCCGCGTTGATCTCGTCCTTGTTGGTCGCCCGCCCCGGCACGACCTTCAGGTCGATCATCGACACGTTCGCGGTCGGCACCCGGATCGCGCCGCCGTCGAGCTTGCCGGTCAGCTGCGGCAGCACGAGGCCGATCGCCTTGGCCGCGCCGGTCGAGGTCGGGATCATCGACACCGCCGCGGCGCGGGCGCGGTAGAGGTCGCTGTGCAGCTGGTCCAGGGTGTGCTGGTCGTTGGTGTAGGCGTGCACGGTGGTCATGTAGCCGCGCTCGATGCCGACCGTGTCGAGCAGCACCTTGCAGACCGGCGCCAGGCAGTTGGTGGTGCACGAGCCGTTGGAGACCACCAGGTCGTCCGCGGTCAGGGTGTCGTGGTTGACGCCGAAGACGATGGTCTTGTCGGCGCCGTCGGCGGGCGCCGAGACCAGCACCCGCTTCGCGCCGGCGTCGAGGTGCGCCTTGGCGGTGTCCTTCTTGGTGAAGAAGCCGGTGCACTCCAGCGCGATGTCGACGCCGAGCTCCCTGTGCGGCAGCTCGGCCGGATTGCGGATCGCGGTCCACTTGATCGGCCCGAGGCCGACGTCGATCGTGTCGCCGCTGACGGTCACGACGCCTGGGAAGCGGCCGTGCACCGAATCGTAGCGCAGCAGGTGGGCGAAGGCGTCGATCGGGCCGAGGTCGTTGATCGACACCACCTCGATGTCGCGGCGGGCGAACTCGACGATCGAGCGCAGGACCAGCCGTCCGATGCGGCCAAATCCGTTGATGGCGACGCGCAAGGCCATGCGTGCGTTCCTGTCTCGGTTATTTCCGTGTGGCGCGCGGTTTTGCGGGCGGGCGGCGCGAAGTCAAGCCTCGGCCCGCCCTGGTTGTTCCGGGCTTCTCCCCGAATTGCGCATGATCCAGTGCGGCAGGGTTGGCTTATCTCCTCCCCCTACGGGTGAGGATAGGCGGGCGTCCGGCGACACCTTAGAACGGGCCCATGGGGGCCAGCGACTCATTGCGCGATCGCAGACCGCGCCGTGGCGCGCACCTGGCGCTTGGCCTCGTGCTGGCGGCGGGGCTGGTCAACTACATCGACCGGGTGACGCTGTCGGTGACGGGGCCTCTGATCGCCGGCGAGCTGCATCTGCGGCCGGGCCAGCTGGGCCTGCTGTTCTCGGCGTTCCTGTGGACCTACGGCCTGGCGCAGGCGCCCGTGGGCGCGATCGTCGACCGCGTGGGACCGCGGCCGCTGCTGGCCTGGGCGCTGACGCTGTGGTCGGCCGCGCAGGGGGCGATGGGGCTCGCCGTCGGCCTGCCGCAGCTGTTCGCCGCGCGGCTCGCCCTCGGCCTTGGCGAGGCGCCGCAGTGGCCGACCGGGGCCAAGGTGGTGCGCGGCTGGTTTCCGGCCGAGGCGCGGGGTTTCGCCACCGGCGTCTTCAACACCGCCTCGACGCTCGGGCCGGCGCTCGCGCCGCCGCTGGTGACGGCGCTGATGCTGGCGTTCGGATGGCGCGGCGCCTTCTTCGCCACCGCCCTCGCCGGGCTGGTGATGGCGCTGGTCTGGCTCGGCTTCTACCGCGAGCCGGCGGCCGGGCCGGATGGCGCCGAGGCGCTGCCGCCGCGCACGCCGTGGCGGCGGCTATTCGCCAGCCCGACGGTCTGGGCGATGGCGCTCGGCAACGTCGGCTCCGGCTACATGAACTGGTTCTACGCCGCCTGGCTGCCGGGCTACCTGGAAACCGCCCGCCACCTCACCGTGCCGCAGACCGGCTGGGCGGCGGGGGTCCCCTACCTGTTCGGCGTGGTCGGCAGCCTGGCCGGGGGCTTGGCCTGCGATCGCCTCGCCGCCGCGGGCCTGGCGCCGATGCTCAGCCGCAAGCTGCCGATCGTGGCCGGCCTGGCGGTCGGCGCGGCCTTCACCGGCCTGGCCATCCTGGTCCCGAGCAGCGGCGGCGCGATCGCCGCGATCGCCGCGGCCCTGTTCTTTTCCAACCTCGCCGGCGCGGCGATCTGGGCGATGGCGATCACCGCCGCGCCGCCCGGCGGCACAGCCTCGGTTGGCGCGTTCCAGAACTTCGGCGGCTTCATCGGCGGCGCGCTGGCCCCGATCGTCACCGGCTTCTCGGTCGAAGCCACCCACTCGTTCACCGCCGCGCTGGCGACGACAGCGCTGGCGGCGCTGGGCGGGGCGGCGGTCTACCTGGTCGGGGTGCGAAAGCCCATCACGGGTTGAGCGATGTTTCACGTGAAACTGCTAAACACCGTAAATTACGGTCCCCCGCTGGCGGAGGAACTCATCCGAGAATTGTGTCGCTCACGATTTCAAAGACCATCGCGGGTCAGAACCCATGGCCTCGAATCCCTGTCAAGCCGCCGGTAGCGCCGCTACTTTGGGCCGATAAGCGTCGCGCGCAGCCTTGAAGCTCTCGAACGGGAACTTGATCGGCACGCCCTCCAGCGCCGCCTGCAGCATCTCCAGGTGCGCCTCCCAGCCGGCGCAGGCGCGGCCCGGGTCCTCGCCGGCCGGGGTCTTCTGGATCAGGGTGAGGCGGCAGCCGTCGCCCTCCGTCGCCAGCTCCCATCGCACGGGCCGCAGCGGCTCGCCGGGCGAGCTCCAGGAGTATTCCAGCACCCGGCCGGGAACACAGGCGCTGACCTGGCTGTCGATCACCGTCCCGCTGTCGGCGAAGTCCAGCCGCGCGGCCCCGCCAACGGTCAGCTCGATCCGCCCCGGCGCCAGCCACTGCGCCAGCCTCGCCGGCTCGGTGAGGGCCTGCCAGACCTCCGCCGGCGGGTGGTCGATAAGCCGCGTCATCCGCGCACTGACGAATTCGCCGTCGCGGCTCAGGGTCGCCAGGTTGTCATCGTCCATGTGCGGTCTCCTCGCTCGACGGCTAGCTTAGCGCTGGGCGGTGGCCGCCTATTGACCGAAATCAAGTCTTCGCCCCCAAATTCCCGCTCATCCCGGCGAAGGCCGGGACCCAGGAAAAACTCAAAACATTCAACACGAAGGACACGAAGGGCACAAAGCACACGAAGGGGCGCTGCGCGCCCGACCAATCCCGGCCTCATCGTTGGGATGCTGAACGCACTTCGTGTTCTTCGTGAGCTTCGTGTTTGAATCGGCGCTCAGCGACAACGCGCTGCATCGAGTCTTTCCTGGGTCCCGGCCTTCGCCGGGATGAACGGGTTAGGGGGAAGGCGACAGCGCCTCCACCTGCTCCGGATCGACCCCCGCCTCCAGCAGCACCTCGCGGGTATGTTCGCCGAGATCAGGCGCGGGGCGTCGGGGTTCGATCTCCAGGCCGGGGAACCGGATCGGTGTCGCCGGCGCCTCGAAGGCGCCGCCGAAGCGGTCCGGGGTGACGACGAAGCAGCCGGCGTCGCGAGCCTGCGGGTCGATGGCGAGGTCGTCCAGCGTCGCCATCGGCGCCGAGATCACGTCGGCGTCGGCCAGCAGCTTCTTCGCCTCGGCCTGGGTCAGCTTGCGGAACGCTTCGTCGACCTTGGCGCGCAGCTCGCGCACCACCTCCAGGTCGCCGATCGGAATCCGGTAGCGCGGCTCGTCCAGCACCCAGCCCATGCCGATCGCGTTCATCACCGCCGGGAAGCAGGCCGGGCCGCGCGGGGCGATGCAGATGTAGCGGTCGTCGCTGGTGCGGAAATAGCCGGCGATCGCGCTCGGCCGCTGGCTGCGCGGCAGCGCGGTGGTCGCCTCGCCGTAGCGCAGGTGGATCGAGGCGTCCCACCCCAGCGCATAGACCCCGGCGCGGATCAGCGAGGCCTCGACCAGCCGGCCCTTGCCGGTCTCGCGCCGCTCGTGCAGCGCCGCCAGTACGCCCGAGAGGGTCGCCAGCGCAGTCACGTGGTCGCCGAACCCAGGCCGGCAGGTGAAGGGTTCGACGTCCGGTGGGATGGTCGAGGCGGCGATGCCGCTGCGGGTCCAGAAGCCGGTGAGGTCGAACGCCGGCATGTCGATCTCCTCGCCGACCAGTCCAAAGCCGGTGACGCTGGCGTAGATCAGGTGCGGCAGCTCGTCCTTGACGGCCTCGTAGTCGAGCCGGGCGCGGGCGAGGGCCCCGGGGCGAACGTTGGTGATGAAGACGTCGGCGGTCTTCAAGAGCTGGATCAGCGCCGCGCGGCCGGCGGCCGTGCCGGTATTCAGCACCACGCCGCGCTTGCCCCGGTTTTCCATCGAGAAGATCGGATTGCCGGGGATCGCTTCGGTGTCGGGATAGAAGCGGCGAATCGCGTCGCCGTCGGCGCTCTCGACCTTGATCACGTCGGCGCCCCACTCGCCCATGATCATCGCCGCCCCCGGCGCAGCGATCCAGGTGGACATCTCCACCACCTTCAGCCCCTGCAGCAGCATCCGCGTATCCTCTCGACTGACCGTCGTTGCTATACGCGGCAGGAGTCAGGGCTGACTAGAGGGCGGGATAAATCGGCTGGCGGCGTAACCCCTCACCTTCCCACGATGCGACGCATCGCGGGCCCCTCCCTCTCCCTCCGGGAGAGGTGAGGAAAGGCAGCGGCTTCAGCGTCTTACACCTCTCCCGGAGGGAGAGGGAGGGGCCCAGAGCGAAGCGAATGGGAGGGTGAGGGGTTACGCCGCGAGACGGCGCCCCTACGCCGGCCAGGGGAAGTGGATCACCGGCTTCGGCGGCCCGGCAGGCGCGGCCGCGGCGGCGCTGAGCGTCGGCTCGGCGACATGCGGCTGGCCCGGGGTGGGCGGCGGCGGGTCGGCCGGGCATTTGGCGGCGTACTGCGCCACGTAGTCGACTTTCGGCAGGCCGAAGGTCGGGCGCTCGGCCGTCAGCGCGGTGAGCTTGGTCATGCACTCGGCGTGGATCGAGGGCCGTTTGCGCCAGAATACCGCGCATTGCCGCGAATTAAGTTCCACCGGCCCCCGCCGCGACACAAACTTCACGCATCCAGCGCCCATGGCGCCCCACGGAGCTTCTGACGCGTGATCGGTCTTGTCGCGGCCCTGACGCTGGCCCTGCCGCAGGTCGAGATCCCGCAGCTGCCGCCGATCACGCGCGATCCTCAGGTGACCTTCCTCGACCGCTCGGGGACGGTGATCGGGGTAAGGGGCGGGCGCTATGCGCCGCCGGTGAACATCGCCAAGCTGCCGGCCTACGTGCCCGCCGCGTTCGTGGCGATCGAGGACAAGCGGTTCTACGAGCACAACGGCTACGACCTGGCCGGGATCGCGCGGGCGATCGTCACCGACGTGACGTCCGGCAGCGCCCGCGAGGGCGCTTCGACCATCACCCAGCAGCTGGCCAAGAACCTGTTCCTGACCTCGGAACGCTCGCTGGAGCGCAAGGGCACGGAGCTGGTCTACGCGGTCGAGCTGGAGCAGGCCTTTTCGAAGCAGCAGATCCTGGGGCTCTACCTCAGCCGGGTCTATTTCGGCTCGGGCGCCTACGGCATCGAGGCGGCCTCGCGGCGCTACTTCGGCGTGCCGGCGGCCAGGCTGACGATCCGCGAGGCGGCGATGCTGGCGGCGCTGATGAAGTCGCCAACCGACTACAATCCGGCCGAGAACCCCGAACGCTCGGCCGAACGCACCGCGCTGGTGCTGCAGGCGATGGTCGAGACCGGTGCGATTACGCCGGCGCAGCAGGCCAAGGCGCTGGCGTCGTCGCCGAAGGTGTTCCAACACGCGCCGGACGAGGCCTCGCAGTATTTCGTCGACTGGGTCGATGCGACTTTCAAGACCATGGGGCCGCCGAAAATCGACCTGATCGTCGACACCACGCTCGATGCGCGCGACGAGGCGGCCGCGGATGCGGCGGCGAAGACGACGGTGGCGAGGTTCGCCCACGCCAATGTCGAGCAGGCCGCGCTGGTGGCGCTGGACGGGCAGGGGCGGGTGCGGGCGATGATCGGCGGCGCCGACTACGCCGCCTCGAGCTTCAACCGCGCGGTCGACGCCCACCGCCAGGCCGGTTCGTCGTGGAAGCCGTTCGTCTACCTCACCGCGCTGGAAGCCGGCCGCACACCCGATACGCCGGTCGTCGACCAGCCGGTGACGATCGGCGGCTGGTCGCCCAGCAACTTCGAGCCGGAGTACCTGGGGCCGATCACGCTGCAGGAGGCGCTGGCGAAGTCGATCAACACCGTGGCGGCGACCCTGGCCGACGAGGTCGGGCGGCCGAACGTGGCCAACACAGCCCGGCGGCTGGGCATCGCCACGCCGATCAACACCGACCCGGCGATGGCGCTCGGCACCAGCCTGGTCACCCCGCTGGAGATGGCGCAGGCCTACGACGCGTTCGCCAACGGCGGCAATCGGGTGCAGCCCTATGCGATCGAGCGGGTGCGCACGGTGGCGTCCGGCAAGGTGATCTGGCAGCACCCGGCGCCGGTGACGCCGCCGGCGATCGGCAACCCGCCGCTCGGCGAGCTGGATCAGATGCTGCGCCAGGTGGTGGTGTCCGGCACCGGCGTGAAGGCGGCGATTCCCGGCTACGATATCGCCGGCAAGACCGGCACCACGTCGGACTTCCGCGACGCCTGGTTTTGCGGCTTCACCGGCGGCTTTACGACGGTGGTCTGGATGGGCCGCGACGACAATTCGCCGATGAAGGGGATCACCGGCGGCTCGGCCCCGGCGGAGTTTTGGAAGGGCTTCATGCGCGTGGCGTTGAAGCGCGGCGCCGCCCCGATCCCGCCCGGTCCGCCCGCGCCCGTGGCGGCCCCGCCCCCGGCCGCGCCGCCGCCGACGAACGCGGTCGCGCCGACGAACGCGGTCAGCCCCGCGATCTGACTCCCCCCTCTCCGAGGCGAGCGGTGGAGGGTGGGGGTCTGCCTGCCGTTTCGCGGTCGCGGCCAGATCCCCCCACCCGGTCGCTTCGCGACGACCCTCCCCTCGAGGGGGAGGGTTCGGGGCCGCGCTGCGCCAGGGCCAGCAGCAGCGCGGGACCCGCGAACCAGGCGGGGGCCATGTCAGAGGTCCATCGCTGGGCCGGCGGCCGGGTGGGACGGCCGATCGGCGCGGTCACGCAGCCAGGTCGCGGCTCGGATCACGACCGCGCCCGGAAGCCAGATCGCGGCGAAGGTCGCCGCCAGTACGAAAGCAAGCTCGAGAACACCGGCCATGACCGCCGCCCATAAACGCGCCGCAGCGCTGAAGGGGGCCCTATTAGGGCGGCGGGCCGTAAGCGTTCAAAGCGAACCGCGGCGCGCGGGCGTAAGGGCGGAGTAAACCTCCACTCGAGCCGGAACTCTGCCCAGTTCACGGAACGTAGATACCTTGGTCCTACAACGGCGAACGCAATAACGGGGGGGCTTCAGATGCTCGCCGCAATATTCAGCTTTCGCGGACGACTGAACCGCATCCAGTATTTCCTGGGAAGCTGGGGGCTCGGCATGGCCCTGGTGGTGCTGGCGGTCATCCTTCTTGTCGGCGCGGCGGCCGGGCGCAGCCCCGACCGGCCGGAGACCTTGGCCGCCTTGGGTCTGACTGGCCTGTTCTGCCTCGTCGTGCTTGGCCCGATCTATTTCTGGGTCAGTTTCTCGCTGCAGGCGCGCCGCTTTCGCGACATCGGCTGGGAGCCGGTGTTCGTGATCCCGGCCTGGATCGGCGTCGACATTCTCGACCGGCTGCTGACGATGGCCGCCCCGCGGATCGCGGTGGCCGACGGCATGGGCGTCTCGTGGATCGGACTGCTGGTCAACGCCGGCCTGGGCCTTTGCCTGCTGTTCTGGCCCGGCAAGCCCGCATTCGACATCGCCGCGGTGTTTGACGATGTCCCGCCGCCGAGCCGGTCGCAAGGTCAGCCGGCGATGGCGCGCGCCGCCGCGCCGTTCGCACGGTCCGCAAGCCCAACCCCGGCAGGCTTCGGTCGCCGCGGACTCTGAGCCTCCTTCGACCGCGTCTTCCCCGGCGGAAGCGGGGACCCGGGCGCTTTGTCGCGAGTGCGCGGGGCTTCAGAAAAACGTCTGGGCCGCCCGCTGTCTCGGCGGCGCGGAAAGCGGCGCATCTGATCCCGGAGCGACGATGGGTTCAGCTGACTCTACGCCGCCGCCGTTGCGCTCAGCCTCTCGCGCAGTTCGCGCTTGAGGAACTTGCCGTTGGCGTTGCGCGGGATCGACTCGGTCAGGAACCAGATGTGGCGCGGGATCTTGTGGCGCGACAGGTGGTCGGCGCAGTGGGCGCGCAGCTCGTCCGCCGTGAGGTGGTGGCCCGGCCGCAGCACGACGGCGGCGGCGACCTCTTCGCCGAGCCGCACGTCCGGCACGCCGAACACGCAGCACTCGGCGATCGCCGGATGGTGGTGCACGGCGGTCTCGACCTCGGCGCAGTAGACGTTCTCGCCGCCGCGCAGCACCATGTCCTTCTTGCGGTCGACGATATAGATGAAGCCGTCCTCGTCGATCCGGGCCACGTCGCCGGTGTGCAGCCAGCCGTCGGTGATGCTCTCGGCGGTGGCCTCGGCGCGGTTGAGGTAGCCCTTGATCACCGAGGCGCCGCGCACCCACAGCTCGCCGGTCTGGCCCTGCGGCACTTCGTGCGCCGTCATCGTCGACGCACTTGACCTCGAAGGTCGGCATCGCCGGGCCGCAGCTGGCCGGGCGGTCGACGAAGAAGTCGCCGCCGACCGCGGTGATGATGCCGCAGGTCTCGGTCATGCCGTAGCCGGTGTTGGGCCGCGCGGTGGCGACCTCGGCGTCGATCTTGGCCACCAGGTCCGGGTGCAGCGGCGCGCCGCCGCCGCCGAGGCTGGCGAGGCTGGAGGTGTCGGTCCTGGCGAAGTCGGGGTGCGCCAGCAGCTCGCGCGACATCACCGGCACGCCGCTCATGCCGGTCACCTTCTCGCGCTCGATCAGCCTGCAGCGCCTCGCCGGCGTCCCAGCGGTACATCAAGACCAGCACGCCGCCGCCGGCGGTGACGGCGTAGGCGCCGCAGTTGTTGGCGGTGACGTGGAACAGCGGCGTCGTCAGCAGCGAGACCGGGACCGGCGGGACCGCCGGCGGGGCGACGCCGGTCGACTTCTCGGTCGCCAGCGCCTGCACCTGGCCGGCGAAGCCCAGGTTCATCAGGTTGTTGATGCAGCCGCGGTGGGTCAGCTGCGCGCCCTTCGGATTGCCGGTGGTGCCGGAGGTGTAGAAGATGCAGGCGTCGGCGTCGGGATCGACCTCGACCTCCGGCATCGCGCCGCCCTTGGCGACGACCTGGGAATAGGGGATCACGCCGGCCGGCGGGTGGTCCATCCGCGTGACGACCAGCTTCGAGCGTGCGGCCGTCGCGGGCCGCTCCTGAATCCGCTCCAGCCGCTCCGGGTCGCAGAAGATCACCTTCGGCTCGGAGTCGTTCAGCGCGTACTCGACCTCGTCGGCGACCCACCAGGCGTTCATGCCGACGACGGCGATGCCGACCGAGACGGCGGCCCAGTAGAGCAGCAGCCATTCCGGGTAGTTGCGCATGGCGATGGCGATGCGCTCGCCGGGCTTCACGCCTTCGGCCAGCAGCCAGTTGGCGATCGACGCGGTGCGCCGGTGCGCCTCGGCGTAGGTGATCCGCTCGTCCTGATAGACCAGGTAGTCGCGATCGCCGTAAGCCGTGGTCGACAGCCACAGCGCCCGCACGTTCGGCGGCGAGGCCTTGAACGCGCGGATCGGCACGCCGCGCACGGTGATGGTCTCGACCTCGAACGGCGCGCCCGGCGCGGTCAGCGCGCCCCAGACTTCTTTCAGCGCCTCGTAATGCATTGCGATCTCACTCCCACGCCGGCGGCGTTCTTGTCGTTTCGGGCCTTATAGACCGAAGGCCGTAGGGGAATAGAAGGGGCGGTTAGTGAACGCGACGAGCGTCGGCCGGGGCCGTAACCCATCACCCTCCCGACCACTTCGCGGTCGGGCCCCTCCCTCTCCCTCCGGGAGAGGTGTGACTCGCCGAAGCCGCGCATTTGTTACCTCTCCCCGAGGGAGAGGGAGGGTCCCGCGATGCGTCAGCATCGTGGGAAGGTGAGGGGTTACGCTGCTGGCTGCGCTTAAGCGTGCAGCGCCGCCAGCGCGGCCTCGGCGCGTTCGATCGTGCCGGAGTTGTCGCCGGTGGCGTCGTGGGCGCCGATGCCGTCGAGGTTGCGCTTGAACACGCCCTGGCCGATCGACGCGAGGCGGAACGCGGCGAAGGCGACGTAGAAGTTGAAGTCGTCGATGTGGTCGCGGCCGGTGCGCCGGCAATAGGCGGCGACGTACTCCTCCATGGTCGGGATGCCGGAGGTGGCGAAGTCGACGCCTTCCAGCGTGCCCCAGCTGACCGACTTCGAACTCCAGAGCATCGCGTTGTAGCCGATGTCGGCCAGCGGGTGGCCGAGCGTGGAAAGCTCCCAGTCGAGCACCGCGATCAGCCGCGGCTCGGTGGGGTGGAACATCACGTTCTCGAGCCGGTAGTCGCCGTGCGAGATGGCGGTGGTGTCGTCGGCGGGGATGCGCCCCGGCAACTCGGCGATCAGCGCTTCCATCGCCGGGATCTCCATGGTCTGGGCCCCGCGGTACTGCTTGGTCCAGCGGTCGATCTGGCGGACGTAGTAGTTGCCGGGTCGGCCGTAGTCGGCGAGCCCGATGGCCTCGTAGTCGACCTGGTGCAGGGCCGCGAGCACGGCGTTCAGCTGGTCGTAGATCGCCGCCCGCTCGGCCGGCTCCAGCCCCGGCAACCGCGCGTCGCGGAAGATGCGGCCGGCGAGGAAGTCCATCACGTAGAAGCTGGTGCCGATGACGCTCTCGTCGGTGCAGAGCGCGCGCATGTTCGGGACCGGAAAGCCGACCGTCCCCAGCGCCTTCATCACCCGGTATTCGCGGTCGACCTGGTGCGCGCTGGCCAAGAGCTGGCCGGGCGGCTTCTTGCGCAGCACCAGCCGCTCGTCGCCGGCGAGCACCAGGAAGGTCGGGTTGGAGGCGCCGCCGTGGAACTGGCGCACCTCGATCGGACCGTTCAGGCCCTCAAGGTTCGCGCGCAGCCAGTCAGCCAGCCGCGCCTCGTCGAAGCGGTGCGCGGGCCGCACCTCGCCGACGTTACTTGGGATCGGGCTCTGATCGGCCATTGCCTTCCCTCAGGTGATCGGCCGGCACACTATCGCCCGGCCTGACCGTCTCGCGACCCCTTCTAGCAGCCTGACGAGGCGGCAGGCCAAGAGGAAGCCCAAAGGAGAGAACGGGCCATGGCCATCGCCCCGCAAGACTTTACCTGCGTCCTCTACGACGTGAAGGACCACATCTGCCTGATCACCCTCGACCGACCGCAGCGCCGCAACGCGCTGAACCGCCGCGCCTATGCCGAGCTGGAGGCCGCCTTCCGCGCCGCCGACGCCGACGCGGATGTCCGCTGCGTGGTGGTGACCGGGACCGATCCGGCGTTCTGCTCGGGCGACGACGTGCAGGAGATCATGGTCGGCGGCGCCGCCGATCGCGCGGCCGCGCCGCCGCGGGTCAAGTTCGAGCCGACGCCGGCGGCGCTGGCGGCGATCGAGTGCGGCAAGCCGGTGATCGCGGCGGTGAACGGCGCGGCGGTCGGCTGGGGCATGGAGCTGGCGCTGTTCGCCGACATCCGCATCGCCTCGGAGAAGGCGAGGTTCGCCGAACTGTTCATCAAGCGCGGCCTGGTCTGCGACGTGGGCGGGTTCTGGAAGCTGCCGCAGGTGGTGGGCCCGGCCAAGGCGGCCGAACTGCTCTACACCGGCGATGTGATCGACGCGGCCGAGGCTGAGCGCATCGGCCTGGTCACCAAGACCGTGCCGCACGACGATCTCATGCTGGCCGCGCTCGAGATGGCCGGCCGCATCGCGGTCAACCCGCCGCTGGCGCTGCGCTACATGAAGGAGGGCCTGCGCCGCACCACCCAGGGCGACCCGCGCGAGGCCGGCGCCTGGGCGATCGAGGTGATCTACCGCCTGTTCCAGACCGAAGACCACAAGGAGGGCGTGGCCAGCTTCCTGGAAAAGCGCCAGCCGGTGTTCGTGGGGCGGTAGCGAGTGGGCTTGCTCCCTTATTCCGTCACCCCGGGCGTAGCGCAGCGGAGACCCGGGGCCGGACGGGCCGTTACCAAGCTGGAATTCGTCTAGGCACCGGCCCTTCTGGCCCCGGATCTCCGCGCTGCGCGCTCCGTCCGGGGTGACGGAACTAGGTGTGCAGCATTGGGTATAGATCCGCCCAGCCTTCGTTCATCTGCTCGATCAACTGGTACTTCCACGCCCGCCGCCACTTCTTGATCCGCTTCTCGCGGGCGATCGCCTCGGACATCATTTCGTAGATCTCGTACCAGACGAGCAGCTTGCAGCCGTGGTCGAGGGTGAATCCCTTCAGGAGGCCTTCGCGATGCTCGAAGACGCGTCGCGCGAGATCGTTGGTGACGCCGACGTAGAGCACGCCGAACGGCCGGCTCGCCATGATGTAGACGGCGATGCAGGGAAAGCGCTCTGACATTAGGCAACGCTAGCTACCGCGCTCTATTTCGTCACCCCGGCCGGAGCGGCGCAGCCGCGTAGAGCCGGGGCCGGAAGCGCAGCTGTCTAGACGCAATCCAGCTTGGTAGCTGCCCGTCTGGCCCCGGGTCTTCGCTGCGCTCCGCCCGGGGTGACGAAACTAAGGTGCACGCCCCAACGAAACTACGCCGCCGCGAACGCCAGCGCCTTGCCGGCGGTGAATGAGGTCTTCTGCGCCAGCTCCTGCTTCGCGATCTCGTACTCAGCCGCCAGGCGCGCCACCAGTTCGCCGGCGGTCGGGACGTGTTTGACCGCCGCGATGCCCTGGCCGCAGCCCCAGATGTCGCGCCAGGCCTTGGCTTCCTGGTTGCCGCCGGAGCCGAAGTTCATCTTCGACGGATCGGCGGTCGGCAGGTCGTCCGGGTCGAGCCCGGCGGCGACGATCGACGGGCGCAGGTAGTTGCCGTGCACGCCGGTGAACAGGTTGGTGTAGACGATGTCGTCGCCGCGGCTGGCGACGATCATGTCCTTGTAGCCCTGCGCCGCCCGGGCTTCCTGCGTGGCGACGAAGGCCGAGCCGATGTAGGCCAGGTCCGCGCCCATCGCCTGGGCCCCTAGCACCGCGTGGCCATTGGCGATGGCGCCGGAGAGCGCGATCGGGCCGTCGAACCACTCGCGCAGCTCCTGGATGATCGCGAACGGCGAGAGCATGCCGGCGTGGCCGCCGGCGCCCGCCGCGACCGGGATCAGGCCGTCGGCGCCCTTCTCGATCGCCTTCCTGGCGAAGCGGTCGTTGATCACGTCGTGCAGCACGACGCCGCCCCAGCTGTGCGCCATCGCGTTGACGTCCTCGCGGGCGCCCAGCGAGGTGATCATCACCGGCACCTTGTATTTCGCGCAGAGCTCGACGTCCTCTTCGAGCCGGTTGTTGGTCTTGTGGACGATCTGGTTGACCGCGAACGGCGCCGAGGGCGCTTCGGGGTGGGCGCGGTCGTAATCGGCCAGCGTCTCGGTGATCTCCGCCAGCCATTCGTCGAGTTGCGAGACCGGCCGCGCGTTCAGGCTCGGGAACGAGCCGACGATGCCGGCCTTGCACTGTGCGATCACCAGCTCCGGGCCGGAGACGATGAACAGCGGCGATCCGATCACCGGCAGGCGCAGGCGGTCTCTGAGAACGGCGGGCAGGGTCATGGGCGGGGTGGGTCTCCGGCGAGGGGTCGCTTGCACCTGCGCACGATAAGCGTACGGTGTAAACATGCGACGCGGCGTCACCCCGACCGAAAAGACGACACGCGCGCGTTCCGCCGAGGATCGCGACGCGGTGCGCGGGCGGCTCTGCGATGCGGCGGCGAAGCTGTTCCTGGAGGAGGGCGAGGCGGCGCTGTCGATGCGGCGGCTGGCGGCCGAGGTCGGCTGCAGCGCAATGGCGCCCTATCGCCATTTCGCCGACAAGGAGGCGCTGATTGCGGCGATCCGCGCCCAGGCGTTCAGCCGCCTCGCGGACGCGCTGGACAGCGTCGAGCAGGACCATCGCCACCGCGCCGCCGACATCGGCGAGGCCTACGTCCGCTTCGCCCGCGCGAACCCCGCCGCCTACAAACTGATGTTCGACCTCGCCCAGCCGGACGAGGCGGCCTATCCGGACCTAGCGGCGGCTGCCGCCCGGGCCCGCATTTCGATGTCGGGCTACGTGCGCGAGCTGGTCGAGGCTGGCGTGCTGACGGGCGATCCGGTGGAGCTCGGCTATGTGTTCTGGGCGGCGATCCACGGCCTGATCGTGCTGGAACTGGCGGGGCGGATTCCCGCGGACCCGGGTTTCGAGACGCTGCGGCGGCGCACGCTCGGGGCGCTGATGCGGGGGTTGCGAGCTTAGTGGCGGCTGCCGGTGCGGGGGAGCGGCCGGGGATCGAGATCGATCTCGCAGACCGTGTAGCCCGGCCCCTCGGTGCGCCAGTTGACCAGGTTGTCGCCGTCGGGCCAGGTGCGAGTGCGAAGGCCGCGGTCACCGGTGTCGTGCAGCATCGTCCCGTAGGTCGCGGTCAGATAGGGGCCGACCGCGGCGCAGTCGAAATGGTCGCCGGTCGGAAAGAAATCGATCTGGCTCAGGCGGTGATCGTCGCCGAACTCGAGTTTGACCGCGACCTTGAACGGCCCGAACGCGTAGTCGCCGTCGACGCCGTCGTCGCCGGTGTCCTCTTCGTCGGCGGGCGGCGGATGGACGACCCCCTTGCCGGCCGCGCGGACCTGAGAGCGGGTCATGCCCCAATGGGCGAACGACCAGCCGCTGACCGGCGAGCCGACGGCCGCGGACGGCCCCAGGCCCGCCGCCGCAAGCAGAACCAGCATCGCGCCGCGCCCGCCGCGCACGGTCAGCCGCCGCCGATCTTCGGGATCAGGCACACCTCGCTCGTCTCGCCCAGCACCGCGCCGTCGGCGTCCTGGTGGATCTCGCCGTCGATCGCCACCGCCATGCGGCGCCCGACGTAGTCGCCGAGTCCCGGATAGCGCTGCTCCAGTTCGCGCAGCATCGAGCGCACCGTGCCGGCGGGAACGTCGAACTCGGCCGCGCCGCCGGTGAACTGGGCGACGTCGCCGCCCATGGCGACGACGCGGGGCATCAGCCGGCTTTCGCGTCCATCGCCGCACGGATCTTCGGCGGCGAGAGCGGCAGGTCGCACATCCTGACCCCGATCGCCGCGCGCACGGCGTTGGCCACCGCCGCCAGCGGCGGCACGATCGGCACCTCGCCCACGCCCTTGGCTCCGTAGGGATGGCGCGGGTTCGGCACCTCGATCATCACCGTGTCGATCATCGGCAGGTCGGAGGCCACAGGCACGCGGTAGTCGAGGAAGCCGGCGTTCTCCATCTTGCCTTCGGCGTCGAAGATGTACTCCTCGTTCAGCGCCCAGCCGACGCCCTGCACGACGCCGCCCTGCATCTGGCCCTCGACATAGGACGGATGGATCGCCCGGCCGACGTCCTGCGAGGCGGTGTAGCGCAGCACCTTGACGTGCCCGGTCTCGGGATCGATCTCGACGTCGCAGACGTGGGTCGCGAAGCCGGGACCTGCGCCCTGGGCGTTCAGCGACACCTCGGCCGAGATCGGCCCGCCGGTGCGGCCGGATTGCGCGGCCAGGCCCTTCAGCGTCAGCGGCTTCTGGTCGCCCTTCGAGGCGTCGAGGCAATGTGCGGCGCCGCCCGACCATTCGACGTTGTCCGGCGTGGTCTCCCAGATCTTCGCCGCGCGCGCCTTCAGGTCCGCGACCACCTTCTCCGCCGCCTGCACCACCGCCATGCCGACCGCGAAGGTGGTGCGGCTGCCGCCGGTCAGCATCGAGTAGCCGATCGAGCTGGTGTCCGGCACCACCGGGCGCACCTGCTCGACCGGGATGCCGAGCGTCTCGGCGGCCATGATCGCCATCGAGGCGCGCGAGCCGCCGATGTCCGGGTTGGCCGTCGCCACCGTCGCCGTGCCGTCCTCGCCGATGCGGACCGCCGCGGAGGATTCGCCGCCGACGTTGAACCAGAACCCGACCGCCACGCCGCGGCCCTGGTTGGGGCCGAGCGGGATGGCGTAGTTCGGGTGCTGCTTGATCGCGTCCAGCGACTCGATGAAGCCGATGTTCTGGAAGGTTGGGCCGTAGGCGGCCTTCACCCCGTCCCGGGCGCCGTTCTTGGCTCTGAGGTCGATCGGGTCCATGCCCAGCTTGCGGGCCAGGTCGTCCATGGCGCTCTCGACCCCGAACGCCGCGATCGGCGCGCCGGGGGCGCGGTAGGCGGCGACCTTCGGCGTGTTGGTGACCACGTCCCAGCCGACGATGCGGAAGTTGGGGATGTCGTAGCAGGCGAGCGCCGTCATGCAGGCCGCGCCGACCGGCGAGCCGGGGAAGGCGCCGGCCTGGAACTTCATCTCCACCGCGGCGGCGGTGATGGTTCCGTCCTTCGACGCGCCGAGCTTGACCTCGATCACGCCGCCGCTGGTCGGGCCGGTGGCGCGGAACACCTCCTCGCGGCTCATCACCAGCTTCACCGGCGCGCCGGCCTGGCGCGACAGCAGGAGGGCGACCGGCTCGAGGTAGACCGTGGTCTTGCCGCCGAAGCCGCCGCCGATCTCCGCCGGCGTCACCCGCAGGTCGGAGATCTCCAGCTGCAGCACCTTGGCGCAGTAGGTGCGCACCATGAAGTGGCCCTGGCTGGAGCTCCAGACCTGGCCCTGGCCGTCCGGCGTCATCGAGGCGACGCAGGCGTGCGGCTCGATGTAGCCCTGGTGCACGGCCTTGGTGGTGTAGCGACCCTCGACCCGCACCTCGGCGGCGGCCAGCGCCGCGTCGACGTCGCCGCGCACGAACTGGTGGCGGGCGGCGATGTTGGACGGGAGTGTGGGCGGCGTCTCGAGGCCCTTGGTGAACAGATGGGGATGCAGCACCGGGGCGCTGGTCTCCATCGCCGCCTCGACGTCGATCACGTGCGGCAGCACCTCGTAGCTGACCTCGATCAGGTCGAGCGCGGCTTCGGCGATCGCCGGCGAGACCGCCGCGACCGCGGCCACGGCGTGGCCCTCGTAGAGCACCTTGTCGCGGGCCATCACGTTGAAGGCGAGGTCGCGCATGCTGGAGGCCGCTTCGCCGCCCTCGATCAGTTCCTCGGCGAGATCGGGGAAGTCGGCGCCGGAGACCACCGCCTTCACCCCCGGCAGCGCCAGCGCCTTGCGGGTGTCGACGGAGAGGATCCGGGCGTGGGCGTAAGGGCTGCGCTTGATCCGGCCCCAGATCATGCCGGGCATGACGAAGTCGGCGCCGAACGCCGCGCGGCCGGTCACCTTGTCGATGCCGTCGGGGCGGATCGGCCGGGTGCCGACGCTGGTGAAGTTCGAACCCGTTTCCGGGCGGTCCAGGACGTCGCTCATGCGGCCCTCCGTTCTTGTCTGAGCACCGCGGCGGCGTCGAGCACCGCGCGGATCACCTTGTCGTAGCCGGTGCAGCGGCAGAGGTTGCCGGCCAGCCAGTAGCGGGTCTCTTCCTCGGTCGGATCGGGGTTGGCGTCGAGCAACGCCTTGGCCGCCACCAGCAGCCCTGGGGTGCAGAAGCCGCACTGCAGGGCGGCATGCTCGAGGAACTTCTGCTGCAGCGGATGCAGCTCGCCGTGCTGGGCCAGGCCCTCGATGGTCTCGATCCGATGCCCCTCGGCCTCGGCGGCCAGCACCAGGCACGAACAGACCAGACGGCCGTCGAGCAGCACGCTGCAGGCGCCGCAGTCGCCCGAGCCGCAGCCCTCCTTCGAGCCGGTGAGGCCCAGCTCGTCGCGCAGGGCGTCGAGCAGGGTGGTCCCAGGATCGGTCAGGAACTCGGCGGGGTCGCCGTTGACCGTGGTGGTGACGTGGATCTTGCTCATTCAGCGGGCCTCCGCCCGGTTGTAGGCGATCGTCGCGGCGCGGCGGGCCAGCACCCCGGCGATCTTGATGCGATAGTCGACCGTGCCGCGCTTGTCGTCGATCGGGTTGCAGGCGGCTCTGGCGGCGGCGTCCAGGCGTTCCAGCGCTGGCTCGTCGAGGCGGCCGCCGACCAGAGCCGCGCCGGCGGCGGGGACGAGCAGCGTGGTCGGCGCGACCGCGCCCAGAGAGACGTGAGCCTCGGTGATCTTGCCAATGTCGTCCAGCGTCAGACTGACGCCCGCGCCGACGACGGCGATGTCCATCTCGGTGCGCGGGATCAGCCGCAGATAGGCGTCGGCCGACCGCTTGGGCCGGGGCGGCAGGCGGAACTCCAGCACGAACTCGCCGGGTTGCAGCGAGGTGCGGCCCGGGCTGACCTGGATCGCCTCGACCGGAACCTCGCGCCTGCCGGCGGGTCCCACGATCACGCACGTCGCCCGCGCGGCGTAGAGCGCCGGCACGCTGTCGGCGGCCGGCGAGGCGTTGCAGAGGTTGCCGCCCAGCGAAGCGCGCCCCTGCACCTGGGTCGAACCGATCAGGTTCGCCGCCTCGACCACGCCCGGCCAGGCGCTGACCAGCGCGGCGTTCTCGCCGATCGCTGCGCCCGACGTCGCCGCGCCGATGGTGAACCCGCCGTCGGCGTCGCGGCGGATGCCGATCGCGCCCGGCAGGCGCTTCAGGTCCACCACCGCGCGCGGGCTTCTGCCGCCCGGCCTTCATCTGCACGATCAGGTCGGTGCCCCCGGCGAGCACCCTGGCCGACGGCGCGGCGAGCAGGGCTTTCACCGCCTCGTCGACGCTCGATGGAGCCACATAGTCGAACTGCGCCACGCGTCCTCCCGCAACTGCCCGGTCCTCGATATAGGCCGGCCCTCGGCGCAAACTAGTGACCGCCGATCACCCATCGCGCAATGGGCGGCGCGCCGAAAAATGGTGGTCACGAACTCCGGAACCGCGCTTTCGGCGGAGTTCCGTTGGGTCATGGAACCAGGCGGCAGGCCCGGTTCTTGGGGAAGCATTTGCCGTTGCACAGCCATTGGCCTTTCGCGCAATGGCCGGGGCAGCCGTTGATGGTGCAGGCGTGCCGGATCTCGACCGGCGTGCGCGGCGCCGTCGAGCAGACGCCGACGCCGCCGACGCAGACCGTCATCGCGGCGGCGAGCAGGAACCCAAGGCGCATGTCAGCTCCCTCCGATCGTCACGGCGCAGACTGCCGCCGAACCGGCGGGATGGAAAGGGGCCCGAATGCCCCTGACGCACCCGGTTCGCCGTGCTAGTGGGTCCGCATTACAGACCCACGCCGCCGGAGGAGCAGTATGTTTTCGCACATCATGATCGGGACCAACGACCTGGATAAGGCCAAGCGGTTCTACGACGCCGCGCTGGGCGCGCTCGACATTCCGCCGGGCAGGGTCGACGGCGGCCGCCGCATCTTCTACCGCACCCCCACCGGGGTCTTCTCTGTCACCCAGCCCATCGACGGCCAGCCTGCGACCAGCGCGAACGGTGGCACCATCGGCTTCGCCGCCCAGTCCCCGGAGCAGGCCAACGCCTGGCACGCGGCTGGCCTCGCCAACGGTGGAACGGCGATCGAGGACCCGCCCGGCGTGCGCGAGGGCAGCGGGCTCTATCTCGCCTACCTGCGCGACCCGGACGGCAACAAGGTCTGCGCCCTGCACCGCACGTGACGGACGGCTTCCGGCGCAGCTAGGATATGCCGCGCCGGAGCAGTTCCTCGCCGCCGGAGAACGTCGGCTCGGCCAGCCAGAGCCGCAGCAGGTGCCGCTTCAGTTTCGGGTCGTCCCAGTCCTCGTAGGCGGTGCGCTTGTGCAGGATCGCCGCGTTCTTGAGGAACTGCATGTCGCCGGGCTGGAAGTCCATGTCGAGGTACGCGGCCGGATCGTTGGCGGCCCGCTCGATGAATTCGACCGCCTCGACCTGCGCCGCCGTCAGGCGTGGCGCGGCGGCGTGCAGCTGGCTCTCGCGGATGTACCAGGGGATGAAGAAGGTCCGCAGGCGCCCGTGCTCGAAGCGGCAGATCGGCAGGTCGAACCACTCAGGCCGTCCGGGCTTCTGCTGGCCCTGGGTGTCGAACGGGAACGGCTGGAACAGCACCGGCGCCAGATCGGGGCGCTCGCGTAGCAGCCGGTTGAAAATCGCCGGCGAGCTGACGATCCGGCTCACCCCGCCGCGCCTGGCCGGCTTGAGGCAGAAGAGGCCGATGATGTCGGCGCCGTCGGTGTGGAAGTCCTGCTCGGCGCGGGTCTTGTACAGCCGCACGCCATAGGCGTTCGGATCGGCCCCGGTGTCGCGCACGTGACCGATCAGGTCGCCGTCGGTGTTCTGCGACACCGCGCGGCCCATGTGCAGTCCGAGCCCCCACCAGACCCGCGTGCAGACCGCCTCGTCATACGCCTCGACCGGAAAGCCCCTGAGCAGGATGAAGCCCCGGCCGCGGTCCAACTCGCCCATCCAGTCCGCGATCTTCGGCGCCAGCGTCGGCAGCGGGAAGTCGTCGCGGGTGCAGGCGTACAGATCCTTGCCGGCCGCGTGGCGTTGCGCGGCAAGCAGCTCATCGATGTCGGCGGTCGCGAAGCGATAGCGCCAGGCGTCGCTGTCAGCGAGATCCGGACCCAGCCAGACGTCAGGCGTGTCGAGCGGCGTCGTTGGGATCGAAGTCATTGAAGGCGCGGTCTGCTGCATGGTCCGTCTGGTCACCGTTCGCCGCCGCCTTTATTTCCATAGTTTCGGAAATATGGAAATGAATATTCAGGCGGTCCGATGCGCGATCGCCCTGGCGTTGGCCTGCTCCTGAGCGACGGCGTCGCGCGTCTCCTTCAGCAGCCGCGCGGCGATCGGGTCGCGGGCGATGGCGGCCCAGTAGGCGGCGAGCTTCGGGTGCTTGCCGAGCGGGTTCTCGGACCCGAACAGGGCAGGGGCCCACTCGTAGGACAGCATCAGCTGCGGCACGAGCGCACCGTCGGCCCAGGTCAGCCGCTCGCCGACCGCATAACCCGCCTCGCCGATGTAGGCCTCGATGTAACCGAGCGCGGTCTCGACCGCCTCTAGCGCCCGGTCGATCGCGGGCCGGTCCCAGCGCTTGCGCGACTGGCCCGACGCGGTGAACAGCGGCCGCATCGCCATCACCAGATAGAAGTCGCACAGCCGCGAGATCAGCCGCACCTGGGCGCGGCCCCACGGATCCGGCGGCAGCGTCGGCGGGTCGGGGTAGGCGTCCTCGAGGTACTCGCAGATCACCTCCGACTCCGGCAGCGCCCGGCCGTCGTCGGTGACCAGCGCCGGCACCCGCCCGATCGGATTGATGTCGAAGTAGTCGCCCTTGGACTCGACCGTGGCGTGGAACCCGGGTGGCTCGATGATCTCCGGGCTCAGACCCTTCGCGTAGAGCACCAGCCGCACCCGGGTCGGGAACGGCGAGGTGTAGGTCTGGTAGAGCTTCATTGGCCCGCCGTGGCTGGGGTTGGCGCTGGCGTCAGGTCGTAAACGTCGCGCGCGGCGGCATCCACCGCGGCGTCGGTAAACGCCAGCGGGAAGAAGTCGCCGCCAGCCCAGAGCGGGAAGAGGTCGCGGTAGTGCGGGCTATAAGGGTCGCCCGATTGCCCCGGCGTGTTGACCGCCACGCTGTTGTCCCAGTCGCCCACGTCCATGTCGAGCCGCACCGAGGCGCCGCCGATGGCCAAGTAGCGCTCCGGGTCCCAGGTCGCCGCGGCGGGCGTCGCGGCCGAGCCGCGCACCTCGAGCGGACCGACGCTCATCTGCCGCGCCAGCGACGGATCGGCCAGCGGCGCGACGGCCGGGGCGAAGGCGGCGTGGTGCATCGCCCCCCAGCGCCACTTGGCCGGGTCGTCGCCGAGCCGGCCGCGCACCGTCTGAACGGCCTTGGCGAGGCTCGACAGCATCGCGTCGGTCTTGCGCGCAGCCAACGCGGCGTCGGGCGTCTGCAGGAAGACCACGACTGCATCCAGCGTGCCGCCGGCAAGGTGGGGCGCTTTTGGCGCGAAGGCGTCCATCACCGCGTCGGTGAGGTGTTTGACCGCCCATTCCTCGTAGACCGCCGCCGCCGCGCTGCCGACAGCTTCACGGCAGTCCCAACCCTTGATCAGCGAAAGGCCGAGCGCCGCGTCGGGATCGGCCGAACTCAGCGGCGCCAGCAGCGCCTTCAGCCGGCAGGCCTCGGGGCTGGTTGGGTCCATCTGCAGGTTCATCGAGTTCGGCCAGGCTGACGTGACCGTTGGCGCCCAGCACCTGCTTGATCCGCATGATCCGGGTCGGGTCGCTCCACTCGAAGCCGACCTTGCGCTGGGCGGCTGGGTAGCCCGGCGGCAGGTTCATCTCATTGGCCGAGGCGAACCAGCCTTCCGGCGGATTGTGCGAGCTGGGCAGCTGGTCCGCGGTCAGGAACCCCTTCCATTCATAGCGTCCGTCGCCCGGGACTGGCAGCAGCCCGTCCCAGTTCGGCCGGATCGGTGCGCGCCCGGCCGCGATCCAGCCGATGTCGCCGGCGGTGGAGGCGAAGATCATGTTTTCCGACGGCGCGCCCCACTGGCTCATCTCGGCGTAGAAGCTCGGCCAGTCCCTGGCGTCGTCGTACTCGATCGAGCCGAAATAGGCGGAGGTCCCGGGCTCGGCCCAGACGGTGCGCACCGCGAATGCGTGCTTGCCGTCGCTTTTCAGCACCGGGCCGTGGCGGGTGAAGACGAGGTCGACGTCGCGCGCCGGACCGTCCTTCACCGGGATGGTCTCGTGGACCACCTTCATGTCTTCCCAGCCGCCTTTGTAGCGGTACTGGCGCGGGTTAGTCGGATTGAGGTCGTAGACGTAGAGGTCTTCCTGATCGATCGCGAAGATGGTCAGGCCGAAGGCGATCGCCGCGTTGTGACCGATCGAGACGCCCGGCAGCGCCGGCTCGCCGGCCCCGATCACGTCGACCCCTGGCGCCTTCAAGTGGACGAGGTAGCGCAGCGACGGAACGCCCAAGGAGCGGTGCGGATCGTTGGCCAGGATCGGCCGGCCGGTCGCGGTGCGGGCGGGAGCGATCACCCAGTTGTTGGAGCCCTCGGCGGCGATGCGGTCGCTGAGCTCGGCCAGCGCCTGATCGTCGGTCCTGGCCGTCAGCGCGCCGGCCGGCGTGAACTCGACGTCGCGCGTCGCCAGTTCGTAGTCCTTCAGCACGTCCGCAGGGATCACGCAGGGATCCAGCCCCGCGGGGATCTTGGTGGTCCAGGCCGGCTCCAGCCGGCGGCGGAGAAGGTCGGCGCTCAGCCCCGCGGCGCAGGCGACCTGGGCCCGGGCGACCTCGGACGCGGCGTTGCGGGTGAGGCCGTGGCTGCGGATGCGGATGGCGTCTTCCGGCCGCCACAAATCCGGCTGGCTGGCGGTGAGCTTGAATTCCACAGGCAGGGGCAGCCGCCCCGCGCGCACCTCGGCCACGTAGGCGTTGACGCCGGCGACGAACGCTTCAGCGCGGGCCTTCGCCTTCGGGCCATAGGCCGCCCATTCGGCCGCCATGTCACCGCGGTAGAGAAACAGCCGCGCGGCGCGGTCCTGCTCGACGTAGGCAGGGCCGAAGCTGGCCGCGAGCAGGCCGAGCCCGCGCTTGCGCCAGAGGTCGATCTGCCAGAGCCGGTCGCGGGCGGCGTTCCAGCCCTGCAGGAAGAACGCGTCCCGCTCCGAGGCCGCCCGGATATGCGGCACGCCCCACTGGTCGACCAGGATGCTCGCCGGCGCCTGCAGACCGGCGATCGCCAGGGCTTGGTGACGCGCGGCGCCGGATGGCGCGGCGTGCAGCGCCGAACCGCTCGCCAGCAGAAACAGCGCAGCCGCAGCCGCCGACCGCCTACCCATGCCAAGCCCTCCCCACTCCCTGAGCGGCACCGTAAGCGGTCCGGGGCCGGGCGTCGAACCCGTCGGCGTCACGCGGGCAGCGCGATCGCCTCGCGGCCCTCCGGCAGGATGTAGATCACGTGGCCGTTCTGGTCGCGGATCGGGGTCAGGGTCAGGTCGATCTTTCGCGCCACGCCGCCGGCGTCGAGCTCGGCCTCGTAGCGGATCGTCGCGCCGGCCGCCGCGGCGGCGATGGCGTCCTTCAGCCGCTCGCGCCCGGGATCGTCGGGCGTTGCAGACCCCGCGCCGAGCCAGGGCAACTCCCACAGCCGCCGCCCGACCAGAGGGTCGGCGCCTTCGGTCAGCGCGCGGGCCGCCTGGTTGATCTCCAGCACCACGCCCTTGGGATCGAGCAGCGCCAGAGCGCCGGCGGCGTGGTCGAACATCGCCCGGAACCGGCGCTCGCTCTCCGCCAGCCGCGACTGCGCGGCGTGGCGGGCGCTGACGTCGCGCAGGTGCGCCGTGTAGGTCAGCTCACCGCCGACCGAGACCTTGGTGATCGCCGCCTCGATCGGGAATGTCTCGCCCGACCGGCGCAATCCGCGCACGCCGCGCCGCTCGCTCATCATCCGCGAGGGCGAGACGTCGTCGCCGAACTGCTCGATCATCGCCGCGTGGCCGGTGCGCTCGCCCTCGGGCAGCAGCATCGCCAGCGGCTGTCCGATCGCCTCCTCCATGCGGTAACCGAACATGCGCTCGGCCGCGAGGTTGAAGAAGGTGATGGTCTGGGTGTCGTCGCAGCTGACGATGGCGTCCTCGGCCATCAGCAGGATCCGCGCCGCGCGCAGGTTGGCGTCCTTGAGCATCGCCTGTTCCAGCCGGCGCGCGGTGTTGTCGCGCACGGTGATGAAGAAGCGCCGCTCGCCCGCGACGTCGCCGGCGGAGACCCGCACATCGACCGGCATCTCGGTCCCGTCGCGGCGCCGCGCCTGGAAATCGAGGAACCGCGACTGCTCGGTCTGCGGCTCCGCGGCCCAGCGCGCGAGCCACTTCAGCGGGTCGGCCCGGCGGCCGGGCTGCGGCGGCACCAGCAGGGTGATGTCGGCCCCGACAACGTCCGCGGCCGAGTAGCCGAACAGCCGCTCGGCCGCGTGGTTGAAGAACACGATCACGCCCTCTGGCGTCGCGACCACGATCGCCTCGGGCACGCCATCGACGATGGCGCGGAAGAACTCGGACGGCCCGCTCTCGCTTTGGGCTTCCATCATTCGCTCCTCCGCGCCGCGGCGGCCGGCTTCCCCCCGGCCGCCGCTGTTCCTTAGGCGGCCACCGGGTGGCCGCCTTCCATGGCTTCCAGCACCCGCAGATCGTCGAAGATCGGGATGCCGGCTTCCTCGTACTTCTTGCGCACGGTCGGCGTGAGCAGGCCCACGCGGGCCAGCGCCGGCATCATCAGGTCCTTCACCGAATGGATCTGGCCGGGCGGCAGCTCCTGGGTGATCCCGGCCGCTTCGGCCTGCTGCAGCCCGGCGAAGAAGTCCTCCGCGTCGATGCCGCTGTTGGCCAGCACCTCCATGAAACCCGGATCGACCCGGTTGGCGATGGTGTTGGCGGTGCCGGCCCCGGTCAGGATGCTGACCGCCTGGAAGGCGAATTCGGCTAGGTCCTCGCGCTCGGCCTCCGGCAGCTTGGCGATCACCGGTCCGAGGTAGACGTGGCCGAACGAAACGTGGCGGAACTCGTCGCGCATCACGTTGAAAGTGAGCTTCTTCAACAGCTCGCACTGGGTGGTGCGATACATGTTGTTGAACGCGCCCAGCGCCAGGCCCTCGACGATCATGTTCATGCCGATCATGACCTTCTCGTAGCGGTCGGAGTTCAGCGTCGCGTCGATCAGCGCCTTCAGCCACGGCGACATCGGATAGACCATCGCGATCTTGTCGCAGTAGCGCGCGTAGACCTCGACGTGGCGGGCCTCGTCCATGGTCTGGGTCGCGGCGTAGAGCTTGGCGGTGGCGTCGGGCACCGAGTGGGTCACGCAGGCCGCGGTCATCAGCGCGCCCTGCTCGCCGTGCAGGAACTGCGACAGCAGCTGCGCGGTGGAGTGGGCGGTGAAGGTCTCCTGCTGCGACTTCGACAGCTTCTTGAAGAACGGCATCTGGTGATAGACGTCGGAGCGGGCGTTGATCAGCGGCTTGGACGGATCGACCACCGTGTCCCACGGCAGGTACTCGTCGGAGTCCCACTGGTTCTGCTTGGCGCGCTTGTACAGCTCCTCGACCTTGTCGCCGGAAAGCTCGTAGTTGAAGGTCCAGGCGATATCCATCGGATGGCGATAGATGTCGTCCGGCGTCATCGAGACCTTCCAGTCCCCCTTCATCACGTCGCTGGACTTGGTCATCACGTTCATGGCGCTGCTTCCCTTTCAGTATTGTCGCGCGGGTACTTCGACGACCAGGCCTTCGAGGCTCTGGTCGACCTTGATCTGGCAGGAGAGGCGGCTCGTTGGCCTGACCTCGAAGGCGAAGTCGAGCATGTCGTGCTCGAGCTCATCCATCGGCGGCAGGCGGTCCGCCCAGGCCTCGTCGACATAGACGTGGCAGGTGGCGCAGGCGCAGGCCCCGCCGCAGTCGCCATCGATGCCGGGAATGGTGAAGCGCTTGGCGCCTTCCATGACCGAGAGGCCGTTCGGGACGTCGACCGCGTGCCGCGTCCCGCCGTGCTCGATGTAGGTGATCCTCGCCATGCGGTGCGCCCGGTCCCCTCGAGGCGGGCGGCGCCAGCTGGCGGCGGTCGTCGCATGCGATGGCCGGTTCGAGCCTGCATCCCGCTTTCACTCCAAGCCGGAGGCTAGAACCTGACGCAGGCGTCATCTTTGATCTGAATCAAGCCGCGGCCGAGAAACCCGCGCGACGCGCCGGCTTGGCTGTGCATTGGCGGCGCAATCCGACTACGAAGGCGGTGACTTCAGCCAGCAGGATCGGCCCGCATGCGCATCCACAACCTCTACGCCGACGCGACAGGCGCCTCGCACTTCCGCGATATCGAGGTGGAATGGGCGCAGGATCTGCCTGGCGGGAAGCTGTCCAGGCGGCAGCCGGCCACGGGCGTCATCTTCCGCGAAACGGCGGGCGACTACGACCTCGATTGGCATACGGCGCCGCGCCGGCAGTACATCGTGAACCTGGACGCCGGCGTCGAAATCACCGCCAGCGACGGCGAGACGCGGGTGATCGGCGCCGGCGAGGTGATCTTCGTGGAAGACACCACCGGCAAGGGTCATCTGTCGAAAGCGGTGTCCGGCCAGGTGCGCCACTCGATCTTCATCCCGGTCGACTAGGACGAATCGACATTCAGCGCATCCAGATCATGAAAGCGGCGATGTGGATGAAGGCCAGGTAGTGAGACAGCTCAGTCTGTCGTAGCGGGTGGCGAAGCGGCGGAAGTGCTTGAGCTTGTTGAAGCAGCGCTCGATCCGATTGCGCTGTTTGTAGATGATCGTGTCGTGCGGGATGGGACGCTTTGCGCGAGCGGGTTGAAGGGATAACGGCTTCAGCTCCGCATCTCGGCGATGGTGCTGGCGCAAGGCTGTTGGCTGTCATAGGCTCTATCGGCGAGGACAGCTCGCGGCCTGGAAGCCATCGAGCAGAGCCTTGGCGGTGAGGATGTCATGCCGCTTGGCCGGCGGTCAGCAGGAAGCGGAGTGGCCGGCCAAGGCTGTCGCAGACCATGTGGATCTTGGTGGTCAGTCCACCTCGGGAACGCCCCAGCAGCCGGATCGTGGACCCCCTTTTTGGCCGGAGCCTCGGCCGTGGCGCCTGCTGATGAGCGCGCACCAAGGTGCGGTCGAGCATCAGATACTGGTTGTCGCGATCCTTGATCAGCTCGGCGAAGACCCGCTCCCAGACCCCAGCCTTGGCCCAGCGGCTGAAGCGCGTGTGCGACGCGTCTTCCACTTGCCGTAGCGCTCAGGAAGGTCGCGCCAGTGCGCGCCCGACCGAAGCACCCACGAGCACCCCGTTCACGAACAAGCCGGTTGTCCGCCCCGGTGCGGCCAGGATCGCCCAGCCTTGCCCGGCAGAAGCGGCGCGATCCGCTCCCACTGCGCCTGGCTCAACTCATAGCGCTTCACCGCCATCAACCCGCTCCGAATCAGCAAATTCGGAACGGATTGAATTAGCACCCATCACGCCTGGGAATCCTGAATGTGGATTGGTCCTAGGTCGCTGCGACGCCGGCCCCGGTCTGCTTGACGAACGGCCAAACTGCTTGCCGAATGGCGCGGCGTGGGATGCGCGCCGTTGGCATGCGGCGTTCGCGAGAGGGCCCCGGGGATGTCAGATTGGCGCCGCGCCGCGCTGGGCGTTCTCCCGCCCCGACACCATCAGTCATTGCTGGATCGGCTCGAGACGACGCTTTCGCGGCTGGCGCCGTATGTCGGCGCGCCGGGCGGCTCGTCTCAGGGATTCGAGCAGCTCCTGTCTCGGGAACTGCAGTCCGCGGGCGTAGGCGCCAGCCCCGGCGACCTGCAACAACTCGTCGCGGCGATTTCACGCGGCGGCGCGGCGGGCATGGCCGTGGCGATCGCGGTGGCCACGTCGATCGCCGACGGGACCTGGGTTCCGGAGGCCGGCGACGAGGTGACGGTCGCGTTCGCGTCGATGGCGGCGCGGCCGGCGTTGGTCCTGCAGCAGCTCTGGACGCCGTGCGGCGCGCCACCGCTGTCCGCCAGCGATCTGGGACAGATCTCGCGGATGCCGCCCCAGGCGCGCGCGGCGGAGGTCCTCGCCGCGCTGCGGCCGCGCCGTCGCCCGCCGTGAAGGGTGTCGCCAGCGCTATCGGCGGCCGAGGTGCGCGGTCAGGAATGACGACATGCGCCGGAAGGCGTCGTCGCTCTCCGGCGCCAGCATGACGCTCCAGAAAGCGTGCGGAAGCGCGTCGTAGACCGCCAGCTCAGCGGCGACGCCGGCGTCGGTCAGGGCGCGGTGCAAGATTGATCGGTGCCGCTAAGCAGGACGTCGCGTCCGCTCGACAGGCAGAGCGTGGGCGGAAAGCCGGACAGGTCGCCGTAGATCGGCGAGACCAGCGGGTCCTGCGGATTCGCCCGCCGTCGTATAGGCCCGCCTGGCCTCGTGAGCACTGGTCCTCCGGCCGCTGACGCGAAGATCCGCAGCGAGTTGGCGGTCCCGAGAAGATGCGGATCGCCGGAGAACACGCCGAGCACGGCCGGCGGCGGCAGGCGATTCCGCCCGCAGCCGCATCATCAGCTGCGGCCCGATCACGGCGCCGGCGGAAGTGCCATAGACGCCGATGTCGCGCGGGTCGTGCTCGGCGAGCAGCGCCCGATAGACCGCGAGCGCGTCGTCGACCGCGGCCGGGAACGGGATGCTCGGGGGCGAAGCGGTAGAGCACCGCCACGACCTCTAGCCCGCTGAGCGCGGCGATGGGGATGTTCTCGGTCAGCGAGCCCGAATCCGTGGCGAAGCCGCCGCCGTGCAGGTTGAGCAGGGTCCGGCGGCGATCGACCGAGCCCGAGGCCGGCGCGATGCGCCGCACCGGCACGCCGGCGATGACGTCTTCGGTCACCGTCACCGCGTGGACCTTGCGCTGCTCGGCGCCCACCAGCGCCTGGATCTGCTCGGTCAGCGGCCGCATCATCGGCAGGTCGATCGAGTCCGGCCGCGTCCATGGCGACGGCGGCCGCGAGGTATGCCCGGGCCTCGGCGCTCAGGGTTGCAGGCGGCGGCGGCATGTGGGCGGCGGGCTCGTGCTCGGGCATCTCGTGTGCTGGCCCCTTCTCTTTCCAAGCTGCGCGACCCGTCTGTTCCGCCGCGTGGCTCGGGCAGAGCGATCTGCATGCCCCCATCCCCAAGCGCGGTAAAGCCGCAAGCCCGAGCTCTGGTACTGGCGCGGGTCCTAAGCAGAGCCGTCTTATGTCCCCGGCGCCGAGCCATAGGTCGCCCGCTTCCAGGCCGAGAACCGCGCGTCGGCCTCGCCCTGGCCGATCGCCGGATCGAACGTGCGGGCGTAGGCGACGAAGCCGCCGGTCTCGTCCGCGCCCAGCAGGCCGGCGCCGCGCGCCGCGCAGATCGCCGCGCCGCCGGCGGTGGCTTCGCGCAGCGCGTGGCGGCGCACCGGGTGGCCAAGCAAGTCGGCCTGCAACTGCAGGAACACGTCGCTGCCGGCCAGGCCGCCGTCGACGCCGAGCGCCGCCGGTGGCGCGCGCCCGGCCAGGGCGTGGACGTGCTCGAACACCTCGCGGGCGCGGAATGCGACGCCCTCCAGCGCGGCTCGGGCGATCTGCGCGCGGCTCGTCCCGAGGCTCAGCCCGCCGAGCGCGCCGCGGCGCGCGGCGTCGCCGTGCGGCGCGCCGAGACCCTGCAGAGCGGGCAGGAACCAGACGCCGCCGGCGTCTGGCGCGCTCGCCGCCAGCGCGTCGAACGCTGCGGGCGCGCCCAGCCGCATCGCCCCGCGCGCCCAGTCCAGCGCCGCGCCGGCGGTGTAGACCATGCCCTCGAGGCAGAACCGCGCCGCGCCGCCGACGGACGAGACGACGAACGGCGGGGCGGAGAGGTCCTTCAGCACCAGTTCGGCGCCGGTGCCGAGGTCAAGCGTCGCGGAGGTGCCGTAGGTGATCTTGGCGGCGCCGCCGTGGGCGATCAGCGCGGACTGCTGGTCGGCGATGTCGGCGCAGATCGGCACGGCCTCGCCGAGCGCCGCCGGTGCGGTCATCGCCAGCGGGCCCCAGGTGTCGACCAGGCTGCGGAAACATCGCTGCGTCAAGTCGCTGGTGCGTGATCAGCGCCTGGTTCCAGCCCATGCTCATCAGGTCGAGATAGCCGGTCGGCCAGGCCTGGCTGCGGTCGGTGACGTGGGCCGCGCCGCCGCTGAGCCGCCAGATCAGGTAGCTGTCGATGTTGCCCCAGGCGAGGTCGCCGCCCTCGCCAGCGCTGGCGACGACGCGCTCCAGCTTCGCCGCCGCCTGCTGCGGGGCGACGAAGTAGCCCTCGCCGCGCAGTGACGCCGCCCGCTCGACGCCGCGCAGATCGCTCCACAGCACCAGCGGCGTCAGCGGCCCTCCAGTTCGGCGGTCCCAGATCATCGCGCTGGTGCGTTGCGAGGTGATCCCGATCGCGGCGAGGTCGCTCGCGCCGCGCCCGGCCTCGGCCACCGCGTGGCGCATGACCGCCAGCGTCGCGCGCCAGATTGCGTTCGGGTCCTGCTCCAGATGACCGGGCGCCGGCGACGTCGTCTTCAGTCGCCGCGACGACCACGCCAGCAGCTTGCCGTCCGGGCTGAAGACGCCGGCGCCCAGCGAGGTGGTGCCGACGTCGAGGGCCAGCAGCAGCTCAGGCATCGGGCAGCAAGCACGCCGGGGTTCATGATCCCGTTGGGATCGAGCGCCGCCTTCACCCGCCGCAGCAGGGCGACGCCCGTCTCGCCGAGCTCGGTCGCCAGCCACTCGCGCCGCACCCGGCCGACGCCGTGGTGGTGCGCGACGCTGCCGCCATGCCGCGCGGTGGCTTCCATGATCCGGCGCCAGCCCTCCAGATAGGCGGTCTCCATCTGCGCCGGGGCCGAGGTCTGGACGGCGAAGGTGAAGTAGAGGTTCAGCCCGCTGCGGTAGACGTGGCTGGAGTGGGCCGAGCCGGCGATCAGGCCCTCGATCTGCTTCAGCGAGGCGACCGCGTCGTCGTAGACATCGCCAATCCGGGTCCACTCGGCCGAGACTTCGACCGTGTCGACCACCAGCCCGCGCGCCAGCAGTGCGTCCCAGCTCGGCACGCTGTTGCGGTGCTCGAACCAGCGCTCGACGATCTCGCCCGGCGCGCTCGCGATCCCCGCCGCCGCGGCCATGCCGGCCACCGCAGCGCGCTCGGCCTCGACCAGAGCTGCCGGGCCTTCGTGCGCGAGCATGATCAGGCAGGCCTTGGCGTCAGCCGATTGGCGCCGGCTCTCGCGCTCGTCGTACTGGCGCATCACCGGCGGGCGCCAGCCGCGCTGGACGATCTCGCGCTGCAGCTCGAAGCCGGCGCGCATGGTCGGCGCCTCGAAGCAGCTCACCGCCTTGGCCTCCGGCGCGCGGCGCAACGAGAAGGTGACGCCGGTGATCACGCCCAGCGTCCCCTCGGATCCCAGCATCAGGTGGCGCAGGTCGGGCCCGGCCGAGGCGCGCGGTCCCTTGCCCAGGACGACGACATCGCCGTTCGGCAGCACCGCCTCGATCTGGTGGACGATGTCCTCGATGGCGCCGTTGCCGGTGGAGAGTTGGCCGGAGGCGCGGGTCGCCACCCAGCCGCCGACGGTGCTCAGCGCCACCGATTGCGGCCAGTGGCCGATGGTCAGGCCCTGCGCCGCGACCGCCTCCTCGGCCGCGAGCCCGTTATGGCCGGCGTCGAAGCCGGCCAACAGGTTGACCGGGTCGATGAACCGCACGGCGTCCATCGCGCCCAGATCGAGCACGATCGCGTCGGGCGAGGCGATCACCCCGCCCACCACGCCGCTGCCAAGCCCGAACGGGATCACCGCCACCCGGCGCTCGTTGGCGAACCGCAGCACCGCTTGCACGTCGGCGACGCTCCGTGGACGGACGAGGGCGCCGGGCCGGGGCGCCGGCGCGCCGACGTGGTCGCGCACGTGGCTCAGCGCCCAGTAGTCGTGGCGCCGCGCGTCGAGCTTCTCGGCGGCGCGCTCGATCCGGTCGGCGCCGATGGCGGCGGCCAGGACGTCCAGGCCTTCGATGCTCACGCCAAGGCTCCTTCCGGCGCGAGGGCCGCCATGTTGCGCAAATGGATGGCGCGGCAGGCGGCGACCTGGCGGCCCCGCTCGACGTCGTTCCAGCCCATCAGCGGCGCCATCGCCGCGGCGGCCGGCGCCAGGTCGGCCAGACCGCCGCCCTCGGCGAACCAGGCGCGGGCGCTGCGGCGCACCCAGTAGTCCTCCAGCGTCAGCGCGCCCTCGGCCAGCACCGCGTGGCGCACCTCGGCGGCGACGTCGCCGCCGTCCGCGGCGATGGCCGCCGCTTCGGCGCCGAAGAGCGACACCAGCCGGTCGGCGTCCGGCGCCGTCAGCCCGCCGCGCTCCAGCGCCCCTCGCGCCGATGCGACGTCGACGTCGCCGCCTGGCAGCGGCGCCTCGGCCGTCCGACAGGGCGATGCTTTCCTGCCCAGCGTCGCCTCGATCCGGTCGACCACCCGCTCGGCCATGCGGCGGTAGGCGGTGAGCTTGCCGCCGCCGATCGAGATCACGCCCGCCGGTCCGACCCAGACCTCGTCCTTGCGCGAGACCTCGGACGCCGACTTGCCGGCCTCGGCCACCAGCGGCCGCACGCCCGACCAGGCCGAGGTGATGTCGGCGTCCTGCAGCGGCGGCGTCGCGAAACAGCGCGCGGCGGCCTCGATCAGGTAGTCGACGTCGGCGCGCTCGATCCGCGGCCAGAGGTCCGCGTCCGGATAGAAGGCGTCGGTGGTGCCCAGGTAGGTGGCGCGGCCCTTGGGCACGGCGAACACGCTGCGGCGGTCGGCGGCGGGCATGATTACGGTGCGGTTCACCGGCAAGCGCTCGCGATCCACCACGATATGCACGCCCTTGCTGAGCTGCAGCCGCGGCGGCGCGCCGGCGTCTTCCAGCGCGCGCACGGCGTCGACCCACGGGCCGGCGGCGTTGACGATGGTCCGGGCGAACAGCCGTGCGCGGCGACCCGTTCTGTCCTCGACGTCGAGCCCGACCGCGGTTCCGCCTTCGGCGACGATCGCGGCGACCCGGGCATGGTTCAGGCAGGCCGCCCCGTGAGCCGCGGCGCTGCGCACGTTGGCCAGCGTCAGCCGCGCGTCGTCGGTCAGGTATTCCGGATAGGCCACCGCGCCGGCGAGGCCCGCGGCGGCCACCGCGGGTTCGCGCTCCCGCAACTGCGCCTGTGACCACACCTCGTGCTTGCGGCTCTTGGGCACGCCGCCCAGTTTCTCGAACGTCCAGAGCCCGGTGCGCAGCTTGGCGATCGTCGCCGCGGTTCTGGCCGGGATCACGAACGGCGTCTCGCGGGCCAGGTGCGGCGCGATCGCCTGCACCGCCTTGCGCTCCGAGGCCGCCTCGCGCACCAGGGCGATGTCGCCCATCGGCAGGTAGCGCAGCCCGCCGTGGATCATCTTCGAGGACCGGCTCGACGTGCCGGAGGCGAAGTCCTCCGCCTCGATCAGCGCGACGCTCAGTCCGCGCATCGCCGCGTCCCGCGCCACGCCGGCGCCGGTGATGCCCGCGCCGATCACCGCCACATCGAACCGCGCGCCGTCGATGCCCGCGAACAGGCGGTCGCGGTCCCGCAGGTCCAGGCGGTCGCTCATGCGGCTCAGTTCCGGCGCGGAATCACGACTGGGAGGGTCTCGTAGCCCTTGACGAACACCGAGTGGGTGCGGGTCGGCTCGCCGGCCAGTTCGACCAGCGGGAAGCGCTTGAGGATCTCTTCCCAGATGATGGTCAGCTGCAGTTCGGCCAGGCGGTTGCCGACGCAGCGGTGGATGCCGAAGCCGAACGAGAGGTGCGTGCGCGGCCGGGCCCGGTCGATGATGTAGTTGTCCGGGTCGTCGATCACCCGGTCGTCGCGGTTGCCGGAGACGTACCACATCGACACCAGGTCGCCCTCGCGGATGGTCTTGCCGCCGAACGCGAAGTCCTGCGTCGCGGTGCGGCGCATGTGGGCCAGCGGGGTCTGCCAGCGGATGGTCTCGGAGACCATCGAGGCGATCAGATCGGGGTTCGCCCGCAGCTTTTCGTACTGCGCCGGATACCGGTTCAGCGCGTAGACCGACCCCGAGATCGTGTTCCGGGTCGTGTCGTTGCCGCCGATGATCAGCAGGCCAAGGTTGCCGTTGAACTCGTTGACATCCATGTTCCGCGTGGCTTCGCCGTGCGCGAGCATGGAGATCAGGTCGAACTTCGGCTCGGCGTTGATGCGCTCGTTCCACAGCTCACGGAACGTGGCGAAGCAGGTGTCGAGCTCGCTGCGCTTCTGCTCCCAGCTCGTCACCGGGCCGTGGCCCGGCGCGTTGGTCATCATGTCCGACCAGTAGGTCAGCTTGCGGCGCTCCTCGAACGGGAAGTCGAACAGCGTCGCCAGCGTCATCGCGGTCAGTTCCTTCGACACCAGGTCGACCCAGTCGAATTCCTGGCCGATCGGCAGGCCGTCGAGGATGATCCCGGCCCGCTCGCGGATCACCGGCGCCATCCGCTCGAGGTTGGCGGGCGCGACGACCGGGCTCACCGTCTTGCGCTGCACGTCGTGCTTGGGCGGGTCCATCGAGATGAAGCTCTGCCGCGTCGGCCGCTTGGCCATCTCGGCCTTGGATTCCAGGCTCTGCAGCGTGATGCCGTCTTCCGAGGAGAACACCTGGTGGTTGGTGTCCACCGCCATGATGTCGTTGTAGCGGGTGATCGACCAGAAGGGCCCGTAGTCGCTCTCGGCCGTGTAGTGCACCGGATCCTCGGCCCGCAGCCGTTCGAACAGCGGCCAGAACGCGTCGTTCTTGAACAGCTCCGGCTGCGCCGGGTTCAGCGCTTCCAGCGGCTCGGCGTAGGCCCTGGCGCGGGCTTCGTGCTTGAAGTCGACCGATCCGTCGCTCATGGCGCGGCCTCCCGGGGATTATCGTTGGTTACCTGGACGATCCTCCGGTGAGCGAGCGTTGTCAAAGCCTTGCTCCTCCACCGCATAGCGCAGCGACGCGGGGGAGGTGGCTCGGCCGGCGGAGCCGGACGAGACGGAGGGGGCGCAAAGCGGCGCCGCTGCCGCCCCGTTGATGAGTGCGCACCGCCCTGCGCCCCCTCCGTCGCGGCGCGCCGGTGGCGCGCCGCGACACCTCCCCCGTTTCGCTCCGCTTCACGGTGGAGGAGCGTGATTGACTTCCCCGGCGCCCCGGGTCGCTTATGGCAACCTTCACCGGCCAGGACCCCCGCATGATCAAGACCCGTATCACCGAAATGCTTGGGATCGACTACCCGATCGTCCAGGCCCCGATGGGATGGATCGCCCGGGCGCAGCTGGCGTCGGCGGTGTCCAACGCCGGCGGGCTCGGGATCATCGAGACCTCGTCGGGCGAGCTCGACGCGGTGCGCGAGGAAGTGAAGAAGATGCGGACGCTGACCACGAAGCCGTTCGGCGTCAACATCGCCCAGGCCTTCGTGCGCGACCCCGACATCGTCTCGTTCGTGGTCGACCAGGGGGTGAAGTTCGTCACCACCTCGGCCGGCGACCCGAACCGCTACTGCAAAGCGCTGAAGGACGCGGGCCTGACGGTGTTCCACGTCGTGCCGTCGCTGGCCGCGGCGCTGAAGGCGATCGACGCGGGCGTCGACGGTCTGGTGGTCGAGGGCGGGGAAGGCGGCGGGTTCAAGAATTCGCGCGAGGTGGCGACGATGGTGCTGCTGCCGCTGGTCTGCTCGAAGGTGGACGTGCCGGTGATCGCCGCCGGCGGCATCACCTGCGGCCGCAGCATGGCCGCCGCATTCGCGCTCGGCGCCGAGGGCGTGCAGATGGGCACCCGGATGGTCTCGTCGGCGGAAAGCCCGGTGCATTCCAACTGGAAGGACGCGATCCTGGCGGCGAAGGAGACCGACACCGTGTTCCTGAACCGCTTCGGCCCTGGCCCGGCGCTCAGGGCCCTGCGCACCGACAAGACCACGGCGTTCGAGAAGGACCCGCCGGAGAACATCATGCGCGAGTTTGGCAATGCGCTGGGTCTCTACTTCGGCGGTGACATGGAGGCCTCGATCGCGCTCTCCGGCCAGGTCGCGGGGCGGATCGATGCGGTCAAGCCGGTCGCCCAGGTGATCGCCGAGACGGTCGCCGAGTTCGAGGAAGTCGCGACGCGGATGGGCCGGCGCTTCGGCGCCATGGCCGCCGCCTAACCAAGCACTCCGGGGAGCAACGACAATGGCGGAACACGACACGGCCTCGATGCAGGCCCTGCTGGCGCGGCAGAAGGCGGCCAACATCCGCGACGGCGCGCCCAGCGCCGAGAAGCGGATCGAGCGGCTGGACCGCTGCATCGGCCTGCTGGTCGATCATCGCAAAGCGATCGAAGAGGCGCTGAACCAGGACTTCGGCGCCCGCTCGCCCGAGGCCACCGCCTTCACCGACGTCGCCGGCTCGATCGGCCCCCTGGCGCACGCCAAGGCCAACGTGAAGAAGTGGATGAAGCCGGAGAAGCGGCCGACCTCGCCGGCGCTGCTCGGCCTTTTCGGCGCCAAGGCGGAGCTGCGGTTCCAGCCGAAGGGCGTGGTCGGCGTGATCAGCCCGTGGAACTTCCCGGTCAACCTCACCTTCGCGCCGCTGGCCGGCATCCTGGCGGCGGGGAACCGGGTGATGATCAAGCCGTCGGAATACACCCCCGCCACCTCGGCGCTGATGGCCAGCATGTTCGGCGGCGCGTTCTCCGAGGAGGAGATCGCGGTGATCACCGGCGGGCCGGAGGTTGGCCAGGCCTTCGCGGGCCTCGCTTTCGACCACCTGATCTTCACCGGCGCGACCGGCATCGCCCGCCACGTGATGAAGGCCGCGGCCGAGAACCTGACGCCGCTGACCCTGGAACTGGGCGGCAAAAGCCCGGTGATCATCGGCAAGTCCGCCGACCTGCCCACCGCCGCCGCCCGGATCATGAACGGCAAGACCCTCAACGCCGGCCAGATCTGCCTCGCGCCCGACTATGTGCTGACGCCGAAGGACAGCCTCGAGACCTTCGTCGGCGAGGCCACCGGCGCCGTCCGCAAGATGTTCCCGACCCTGAAGGACAACCCGGACTACACCGCCATCATCGCCCAGCGGCACTACGACCGGATCATGGGCTACATCGACGACGCCCGGGCGAAGGGCGCCCGGGTGGTCGAGATCAAGCCGGAGGCTGAGGACTTGACGCAACAGCCACACCGGAAAATCGCCCCCACACTGATCATCGACCCCACCGACGACATGAAGGTGATGCAGGAGGAGATCTTCGGGCCGGTGCTGCCGGTAAAGACCTACGCCGGCGTCGACGAGGCGATCGCCTACGTCAACGCCCACGACCGCCCGCTCGGGCTCTACTATTTCGGCGACGACGCGGCCGAGCGCGAGAAGGTGCTGGCGAACACCACCTCCGGCGGGGTCACCGTCAACGACGTGATCTTCCACATCGCCCAGGAGGAGCTGCCGTTCGGCGGCGTCGGCCCGTCAGGGATGGGCAGCTATCACGGCCACGACGGCTTCCTCGAATTCAGCCACAAGAAGTCGATCTATACCCAGCTGAAGAAAGACATCGGCCCGTTGACGCAGATGCGTCCGCCCTACGGACCGGGCATTCGCAAATACCTCGACGGCGCAATCAAGCGGTAGACTTGCCCCTTCTCGGCGGGCGCCCCTCCCCAGGGCCAGGCAACCCTCAGTCTGCGCGCGCAAGCATAGGGCTCGCCCGCTAGGAGGCGCCGCATCCGCGTCGCAGACCTCGGCTGCGCGCGTCCGACTTGATCGAAGTCAATGCGACTGGCGCCACCCAGGCGGACGGTGAACCTTAAGCAGAATACCAACGAGGGGCATCCTGAGATGAAGATTCACCTGTTCGCCGGCGCAGCGCTGGCGATGGCCCTGGCCGGGCCCGCGCTCGCGCAGCCCACCCACATGACCAGCACCGACTGGACCGGTCCCTACCTGGGCGCCGATATCGGCGCTGCGTTCAGCCGCGACCGGATCACCGAGACCAGCACCTTCGTTCCGCCGCAGACCGGCAACGCGACCGCCAACTCCGGCGACGTGATCGGCGGCGGCGTGGGCGGCTACAACTGGGTCTTCCCGAACCATTTCGTCCTCGGCGTCGAAGGCGACATCGAAGGGTCGGGCGTGCATCACATTTCGCACTGCCTGATCCAGGACGCGGGCGCCGGCAACCGCTCGCCGGGAAGCTGCTTCCCCGGCAGCTATTACGACAGCTACGACTTCGCGCTGGCAGGCGTCCGCCCGCGGCCGCCTCGGCTATGCGATCGGTCCGACGCTGCTCTACGCCACCGGCGGCGCCGCCTGGGCCAACTTCGTGACCAACTACGGCACCACCGTCGGCCTGCCCGGTGTGGAGAAGTTCAGCACCACGCTCAGCGGCTACACCGTCGGGCTCGGCGCCGAGACGGCGATCAGCCGCCACCTGCGCGCGGGCATCGAGTACCGCTACAGCGACTTCGGCCACTTCGACAATCCGGTCACCACCGGCGGCAGCTTCTGGAACGGCTATACCGACCGCCACACCTTCACGGAGAACGCCATCCGGGTGCGGTTGGTCTACGCGTTCAACGCGCCGGCGCCGCCGCCGCCGCCTCCGCCGCCGCCGCCGCCGCCACCTCCGCCCCCGCCGCCGCCTCCGCCGCCACCCCCGCCGCCGCCTCCGCCGCCGCTGAAGTCGACCAAGGAGTTCATCGTCTACTTCCCGTTCGATCAGTACGTGCTGACGCCGGACGCGCAGTCGGTGGTGCAGGAAGCGGCGCAGTATGCGACCGGCGACCAGGTCTCCAGCCACATCACCGTGGTCGGCCACACCGACACGTCGGGTTCCGTGCCCTACAACATGCGGCTCTCGGAGCGCCGGGCGAAGGCCACCGCCGACCAGCTGGTCGCCGACGGCATCGGCCAGTCGACCCTCGATGTCAGCTGGAAGGGCAAGAGCGAGCCCGCCGTCCAGACCGGCGACGGGGTGAAGGAACCCCTCAACCGCCGCGCCGTGATCGACGTCGACTTCTAGGTCGACCGGATCACTGCGAGCCTACGTTGGAGCCCGGTGGAAACACCGGGCTCTTTCGTTGGCCCTACAGTCAACGGCATGACCATGTGTTGGAGAGCCGGCCCAATCGCAGCCGCTACACCGGCAGCGCCGTGGTGTACTTCACTTGGCTGAGCGCGAAGTGCGAAGCGGCGGTGGCGATGGTCGGGTGCTTCAGCAGTTCGCGCATCAGGAAGCGCTCGTAGTCGGCCACGTCGCGCACCACCACCCGGACCAGGTAGTCCCACTCGCCGGACATGGCGAAGCATTCGGCGATCTCCTCGCGGGTCTGGACGAACGCCTCGAACTTGGCGCGCTCCTCGACCGCGTGCGAGCGCATCCGCAGCTGGCAGATCACGCTGACCCCGCGCCCGACCCTGGCCGGATCCACCAGCCGCACGGCGCCTCTGAGCACCCCGGCCTCCTCCAGCGCCCGCACCCGCCGCCAAACCGAAGCCGGCGAGGCGCCAACCTGCTCGGCCAGCGCCGCCTGGCTCTGGTCGGCGTTGGCTTGCAGGGCGCGAAGCAGGCGGCGGTCGACCTCGTCGAGATGATCGAAATCCATCAAAAATGCCGAAATTGTGAACCGAAGTTTGCGAGATTAGCCCGTGTTGCGGGAATCTTGAACGGAAATCGCGGTCCAGGCGTTCTAAACTCGCCTTCATGCCTCAGACCGCGCCCGCCGCCCATGCCGACGACTGGACCGTGCCGCAGGACTGGGCCGCCTATACGAGCGCCGAGCACGCGCTGTGGGACCGCCTGTTCGAGCGGCAGTCGCGTCAGCTGGCCGGCCGTGCGACGCCGGCCTTCCTGCAGGGCCTGGACGTGCTGCATCTCTCCCGGCCCGGCATCCCGGACTTCGCCGAGCTGTCCGAAAAGCTCAACGCCCTTACCGGCTGGAGCGTCGTCGCCGTGCCGGGCCTGGTGCCCGACGACGTGTTCTTCGAGCATCTGGCGCATCGTCGCTTCGTCGCCGGGCGCTTCATCCGCCGGCCCGACCAGATCGACTACCTGGAGGAGCCCGACGTCTTTCACGACGTGTTCGGCCACGTGCCGTTGCTGAGCGACCCGGTGTTCGCCGACTACATGCAGGCCTACGGCGAGGGCGGCCTGCGCGCCGTGCGGCTGGGGGCGATCCAGCGACTGGCGCGGCTCTATTGGCACACGGTCGAGTTCGGCTTGATCCGGACGGGCGAGGGCCTGCGCATCTATGGCGCCGGGATCGTCTCCAGCCACGGCGAAAGCGCGTACGCGCTGGAGAGCCCGCAGCCGCCGCGGATCGCGTTCGACCTCAGGCGGGTAATGCGCACGCGATACAACATCGACGACTACCAGCCGGCCTACTTCGTCATCGACCGGTTCGAAGACCTGCTGCGGCAGACGCTGGAAACCGACTTCGCGCCGCTCTATCGCGAGCTCGAAGGCGCGTCCGACATCGAGCCTGGCGAAGTGATCGCCGAAGACCGCCTGATCGCTCTGCAAGGGACAACGCCATGACCCGCGACCTCTCCGCCAATCCGCTCGGCACCGACGGGTTCGAGTTCGTCGAGTTCACCTCGCCAGAGCCGGCGCGGCTGCAGCGGCTGTTCGAGCTGATGGGCTTCCTCGCCGTCGCCAGGCACCGCTCCAAGAACGTGCTGCGCTTCGCTCAGGGCGACATCAACTTCATCCTCAACATGGAGCCGGCGGGCCAGCCGGCGGACTTCCGCGCCGCGCACGGGCCGAGCGCCAATGCGATGGCTTTCCGGGTCAAGGACGCCGGCGCGGCGCTGCGGCAGGCGATCGAGCGCGGGGCCAAGCCCGTGACCGGACCGGTCGGGCCGATGGAGCTCAACATCCCGGCGATCGAGGGCATCGGCGGCTCGAACCTCTATCTGGTCGACCGCTACGGCGCCGAGGCGATCTACGACGTCGACTTCCGGCCGCTGCCGGGCGCCGCGACGCGTCCAACCGGCCTTGGGCTGACGGCGATCGATCACCTGACCCACAACCTGCACCGGGGACGGATGGATCACTGGGCCGAGTTCTACGAACGGATCTTCAATTTCCGCGAGATCCGGACGTTCGACATCGAAGGCCAGCAGACCGGCCTGTTGTCGCGGGCGATGACCAGCCCGGACGGCAAGATCCGCATCCCGCTGAACGAGAGCCGCGACGCCCACTCGCAGATCGAGGAGTTCCTCAAGGACTACGGCGGCGAGGGGATCCAGCACATCGCTCTGTCCACGGAGGATATCTTCGGCACGGTCGAGGCGATGCGCGAGGCGGGCGTGAAGTTCCAGGACACCCCGGAATCCTACTACGAGGGCGTCGATGCGCGCCTGCCGGGACACGGCGAGAGCCTGCAGCGGCTGCGCGCCGACCGCATCCTGGTCGACGGCGGGCCCCGCGAGGGGCAGGGCCTTCTGCTGCAGATCTTCACCGAGAACATGATCGGGCCGATCTTCTTCGAGATCATCCAGCGCAAGGGCAACGAGGGCTTCGGCGAGGGCAACTTCAAGGCCCTGTTCGAGTCGATCGAGCTGGACCAGATGCGCCGCGGCGTGCTGCCCTCCTTCGCCAAGGCTGCGGAGGGCAAGCCAGGCGTCCCGTCCTCCGAAGCGCCGGGAGGCGCGTAGGCGGATGAGCGAGCGGAAGAACTGGATCCCGGTCAGGGGCGCCGAGGGGCGGCACTCGCGCCAGGCCCACGCCGACATGCCCGAGGGCACCTACGAGCGGGAGATGTCGAAGGAAGGCTTCTTCGGCCCGGCCGCCTTCTTCCACCACCGCCGCCCGCCGACCGGGTGGACCAGCTTCGAGGGCCCGTTGCGGCCGCGCGCGTTCAACCTCGCCGCGCTGAACGCTGCGCCGGCCTCGCCATGGGATGCGCCGAAGGTGCTGGCCAACGCCGCCGTGGAGCTGCGGTTCTGGAAGCTGGCCGCGCCGATGCCGGCGCTGGCGCGCAACGCCGATGGCGACACCCTGCTGTTCGTGCATCAGGGCAGGGGCGATCTCTTCTGCGATTTCGGCCACCTGGCGTTCGAGGCCGGCGACTACCTCTACCTGCCGCGCGGGACGATGTGGCGGCTGGCGCCCGACGAGCCGGCGGCGTTCCTGCTGATCCAGGCGACCAACGCCCACTTCACCCTGCCCGAGCGCGGCCTGCTGGGTCAGCACGCCATCTTCGATCCGGCGGTGCTGGATACGCCGGCGATCGACGACGCCTTCCGCGCCCACCAGGACCAGCCCGGCGAGGTCCGCGTCGAGGTGAAGAAGCGCGGCCAGGTCTCGGCGGTGACCTATCCCTACAACCCGCTCGACGCGGTCGGCTGGCACGGCGACCTGGCGCCGGTGCGGCTGAACGTGCGCGACATCCGCCCGGTCTCGAGCCATCGCTACCATATCCCGCCATCGGTCCACGCGACCTTCGCCTCGGACCGGTTCGTGGTCTGCACTTTCGCCCCGCGGCCGTTCGAGACCGATCCCGGCGCGCTGAAGGTGCCGTTCTTCCACAACAACGACGACTACGACGAAGTGCTGTTCTACCACGCCGGCGACTTCTTCAGCCGCGACGACATCGACGCCGGCATGCTCACGTTCCACCCCTCCGGCTTCACCCACGGCCCGCACCCGAAGGCGCTGAAGTCGATGCTGGTGCAGGCCAAGCCCGCCACCGACGAATACGCGGTGATGATCGACACCCGCGATCCGCTGGACGTGTGCGCGGAGGTCGAGGCGGTGGAGAATGTCCGCTACGTCGAGAGCTGGAAGGGCGGGTAGAAAGGGCTCAGACGCCGGGCGGCGCGGCAAGGCCCCTCGGCAGGGCGCTCTGACCCTGCTGCCGGTAGAACGCCACCCCGAGGCTGATCAGGCTGAGCAGGACGACCATTCCGATCAGCAGTTTGGTGGTGTCGTCGGTCGGCTTCGCCCGGAAGATCGGGCCGGCGACGACGAACCAGGCGAGCACGCCGCAGGTGGCCGCCGCGAAGGCGGTGTTCAGCTGGCGGGTGCGCCGCCGCCACCGGCCCTCCCAGAGCGCCGCCGCACAGACCAGGAACTGGCCGCCCCAGACCGGAAACAACCACGGACCGCGCCAGCTCATGAAGCCATCGTCGAATGTGAACGCCGTCGCCACCGGTCGTGGCAAGGCGCCCAACAGCAGCGGCTCGACCGCCAGCAGCGCCATGTAGGCGGCCCAGCCGGCAAGGCCGAACGCCAGCAGCGGACGGTTGATCCGGTCGCGGTCGATCGCGCGGCGCGGCGCCCAGTCGCTCGCGCCTGGCCAGCGCTGGCCCGCCCACGCGGCGACGACGGCGACGACAACCATGAAGCCCGGCAGCCAGAACGCGCCGACACCCCAGCTCACCCACCATGCGCCCAGTCGCGAGACGACATCGACGGTGGGGCCCGCAGGGCCCGCCGGGCGCATCAGGGCGGCCGGCAGCGTCAGCGCCCATTGCACGCCGACGCCGATCAGCGCGGCCCAGGCGAACGCCGGACCTTCCGCCGGCTTGATGATCAAGAAGCCCGCCGGCCCGTAGCGCGCGGCGACTTCATCGGGCCGGCCGAACCCGTTCAGCAGTGCGAGCGCCATGGTCTCGTCGGCGGGGCGACCGGCGTCCTCGGCCTTGGCCGCGAGTTCCTCGCCCAGCAGTGAGCGCAGCTCGAGCCGCACATCGCCGCGCTGCCTGATCGGCAGGCGGCGCACCACGTCATCGACGTAGCTCTCGATCAAAGCGCTCGGGTCCATCAGCGGTCTCCCTCGTCAAGCAGCCTGTCCATGGTGGCGACCAGCCCGCGCCAGCTCTTCGTCAGGTCGCGGTAGAGCCGCTCGCCCGGCGGGCTCAGCCGGTAGTAGCGGCGCGGCGGGCCGTCCTCGATCCGCCACTCGCTGGCGAGCAGGCCCTGTCCCTCGAGCCGCCGGAGGAGGGGATAGAGCGTGCCCTCCTCGATTGGCATGCCGCGCGCCGCCAGCGCCTGCCGCAGCGAGTAGCCGTACTCGGCGCTTCGCAGCTGTGAGAGAACGGCCAGCACCAGCACGCCCCGGCGCAGGTCCAGTTCCGGTTTGCCCGACGTGCTGTCGCGTTCCACTGCCATGCGTCACCACTTACTGTGATAAGCACGTTACATAGTATAACACAGTATGTCAACGCACTATTGGCCGGGGGCCGGCAAGTCGGTTCGTGGAGCGGTCAGCCCCCCCGGACGATCCGTCGCCGTAGCGCCCGGTCGCGCCAGGCGTCGGCGTCCTCGACCACCAACTGCGCCGCGTGGCGAATGATCGCGCAGGCGTGGTGATAGGTCAGCGCTGGACCTCGCCCAACTGCGTCCGCGCCTGGCCGAACGCCTGCGCCATTCGCGGTCGATTGTAGGGGAGGCGGGCGCATGCGTTAAGATCGGCGAAGCTTGGCGCTGGAAGGCGCGCTGGGGAGCTTCGATGCGATCGATCGCGCGAGCTTGGGCGGTGTTGGCGTTTCTCGCGGGCGCCCTGGCGGCCGGCGGCGTCGGCGCAGCCTCCGTCGACCCGCACGCCGAGGTCTCCGCCGCCCTCTTCGCCGCTTCGGCGACACAGGCGGCCGAACAGCGCATCGCCGACGCGGCGATCCGGGCGGAACGCGCGCAGATCGACCGGCTCACCGCCCAGGTCCGCGCCGGCGCCGCCGAGCGCGCGTCGCTGGTCGCGGCGCAGGACCGCTACGTCGCCGAGCTGGCGGCGCGCGACCAGGCCTACTCGGTCGAGATCGCCGTGTTCCGCGGCGCGGTCACCGACATCGCCGCAACCCCCGACGGCGCGGCGGCGCTGGCCCGGTTCAATGACGGCGACGAGGCGGGCGCGCTCTCGATCCTCGACGCGCTGCGCGCCGCCCGCGACGCCGCCCGCCAGAGGGCCGCCGCGATCGAGAGCGCCGCGGAAGGCCGCCGCATCGCCCAGCTGGCGCTGGAGGCTCGGGGCCGCGGCAAGCTCGACACGGCCGCCGTGATCGCCCGCTACCAGGAGGTGACGCGGCTTGATCCAGGTCAGGCGCAGGACTGGATAGAGCTCACCCGGCTCTACCTCGACGCCGGGCGCACGGCGGACGCAGCCGGGTCGGCGCGCCGGGCGGCCGATGTCGCCGGGGCTGATCGCGATCGCTCCACCGCGCTGCAGGAACTCGGCGACGTGTTGACCGCCCAGGGGGACCTGGCCGGCGCGCGCCAGGCCTACGCGCAGGCGCTCGCCATCGATCGCCGGACGGCCGCGGCCGATCCCGGGTCGGCGATCGCGCAGGAGGATGTCGAGATCGAGCTGCAGCGGCTTGGCGTCACGCTCAGCCGCCAGCACGACCTCGACGGCGCGCGCCGGAACCTGTTGGAAGCGCTGTTCATCGCCCGCCGGCTGGCGGCCGCCGAACCGGCCTCGGCGCAGCGTCGGCGCGGCCTGGCGGTGAGCCTGGTGCAGCTCGCCGACGTCCAGATCGCGCAGGGCGACCTCGTCAGCGCGCAGGACAACATCGAGGAGGAGGTCGGCGTCGCGCGCCAGGGCGTGACGGCCGATCCCACCGCCGCCGTGGCGCGGCGCGACCTGATGGTCAGCCTCAACAAGCTGGCCTGGCTGCGCTCGTCGCAGTCCGAACTGGCTGGCGCCGCGGCGACCTACGACGAGGCCGTCGCCATCGCCCGTTCGCTCGCCGACGCCGACCCGAAGTCGGCCCGCGCGGCGATCGACGTCGCCGCGACCCTGCAGGGCCGGGGCGACGTGCTGGTCAGCGAGGGCGACCTCGCCGGCGCGGCGCGCGACTACGCCGAGGCGCTGGCCTTCGACCGCAAGGCCGCCGCCGCCGATCCGAGTTTCGCGGAGGCCGCCGAGGACGTCGCGCTGGCCGAGCAGCGGGTCGGCGACGCGCTGGCGGCGCAGGGCGATGCGCCCGGCGCGCTGGCGCGTTACCGCGCCGCGCTCGACGGTTTCACCCGGCTCGCCGCCGCCGATCCGAGCTCGGCGACCGCGGCGCGCGGACTGGCGATCGCGCAGGGCCGTATCGGCGACCGGCTCCTGGCCGCCGGCGACGCCGAGGGCGCCCGCGCGGCGTTCGCCGCCAGCGCGGCGGCGATGCGCAAGGCCGCCGAGGCCGACCCGACCTCCAACGAGGCGGCGCGCGATCTGGCGGTCGAGCTGAACAAGCTCAGTTTCGCGGTCAAGGCCAAGGGCGACCTGGCGGCGGCGGACGCGCCAGCGCAGGAGGCGCTGGCGATCTCGCGGCGCCTGGCGGCCAAGGGCGGCTCTGCCGGCGCGGATGGCGACCTGGTGTTCGCGCTGGGCCGGATGGGCGACCTGCGGCTGGCGGAAGGGGACAACGCCGCCGCGCGCGCGGCCTACGCCGAGGCGCTGGAGATCGTCCGCGGCATGGCTCGGGGCAAGCCGGACGCCATCGTCCCCGCCCGAACGATCACCGACCTGCTGGTCAAGCTGGCCGAGACGCCCGGCGGCGGCGTGACCTGGGCCCAGGTGGTCGCCGACTACGAGCAGCGCAGGGCGCGCGGCTTGTTCCGCGCCGAGGACGAGCCGCGGCTGGCGCTCTATCGGCAGAAGGCCGCGGCGGAGCGGGCCGCCGCCCCCGGCGCGGCGCGGTGAGCGACGTCTTCATCTCCTACAAGCGCGAGGACGAGGTTCGCGTCGGCCGGCTGGCGCGGGCGTTGGAACGCGCCGGTTTCTCGATCTGGTGGGACCGCGGCGTGCCGGGCGGCGAGAGCTGGCGCGCCAACATCGCCGAAGCGCTTGAAGGCGCCCGCTGCGTGGTGGTGGTCTGGTCGCACGGCAGCGTCGGCGTCGAGGGCGCGTTCGTGCGCGACGAGGCGGCGCGTGGCATGGCGCGCGGCATCCTGGCGCCGGTGATGATCGACCCGGTCGCGCCGCCACTGGGCTTCGGCGAGTTGCAGGCGATCGACCTGACCCGCTGGCGCGGGGCGCAGGGCGACCCGTTCCTGCAGGACCTCGTGGCGGTGATCCGCGCCAAGCTCGACGGCGCGCCGACGCCGCGCCCCAGGGGACCGACCGCGCGGGTGTCTCGGCGGCTGTTCTGGAGCGGCGCGTCGAGCGCGACTTTGCTGCTCGCGGCGGCCCTGGCGTTCAACAGCTTCGGCGTCACCGCCCGCGTCTGCACGATCCCCGGCGCGCAGCCCGGCCTTTCCGACGCCTGCGGCGCGCTGCGGCTCGGTGCGCGGCCGACGCAGGCGGAGCGGCTCGCCTGGGCGGCGAGAGCGGCCGGCGACTGCCAGGCGCTGCGCGACCACATCGCCCGCTTTCCCGAAGGCGCCTACCGCCGCGAGGCCGCCGACCTGCTCACAGCACGCCGGGTGACGACCGAGGACGCCTGGCGCGCGACCACGCGCGCGCTGACGCTGTTCCAACCGGCGCAGAGTGCGCTCAACGAGGCCGGCGCCCGCGCCAAGGCGCTCGCGGCGGCCCAGACCCAGGCCGACAACCTCTGCCGCGGATTCGCCGCCGCGACCTCGTTCCGCTTCCGCGCCGCGACGCCGCGGCCGACCACCTGGAACTGCCAGTCTGGCGCGGGCGGGGTGGCGTGCAGCTTCGAGGGCCAAGCTGCCTGCCAAGTGGACGAAGAGACGACGGTCGAGCGGGAAAGCTGCGGGGTGGCAAAGCGTCCGGGAGCGTGACCCCTCACCTTCCCATCGATGCCGGCGCATCGCGGGCCCCTCCCTCGCCCTCTGGGAGAACTGTTCCAGTACTACATCAAGGATCTTCGGCATCCTCAACGCCCTAGTCGCGCTTAAGCAGTCCACCAGCGACATCCCGGTGACGACCTCGGTGCGCATCCAGCAGTAGGCCGGACCACTGTCTAGCTTCTGCCCGCCGCCGGCAGCGGCAGTGCGCCGTCCGCCGCCGGCGTTTCCACGGCCGGCTTCAGCAGCACGGCGTCGCGGGCTTCGAGTTCGGTGCGGATCTGCGCATGACGGTCGGCGTCGAGCTTCCAGCCGATGCAGCAGGCGCCGCCGAGCGCGACGAAGAAGATCGGCCCCAGGATGAAGCACCATTGCAGGCCATCGATCGCCGCCGCGGTGTTGTGGACGCCGAGAGTCGGAACGAAGCCGAGGAAGGCCAGAAGCGGATAGGCGATCATCACCGCACCAGCGCTGGCCAGCTTCCCCGCCAAGCTGATGACGGCATAGAGCAGCCCCATGCGCTCCTTGCCCTGGTCCAACCGCACATGGTCGCCGACGTCGGCCATCATCGCGCCGCTCATCAGGTCGAAGCCGGCGCCCCAGAAGCCGCACCAGACCATCACCGGCACGCCGAGCCAGAAGTCGGCCTTGGGCACGATCAGCACGGTGCAAAGCCCGACTGAGTAGCAGATCGTCGCCGTGATCAGTGTGCGATGCTTGCTGAACCTGGAGGCGATCAGGCCCACCAGCGGCGCGCCGAGCGCGCCGGCGGCCACGTAGAAGATCAACAGGCCGGACGCCTGTCCGGTTGTGAAGCCGCGCGCCAGCGTGAAGAAGAAGATGTAGAGGTTCGCCATCCAGCCTGGCCCGAGCGTGGTGAACAGGCTCATGAAGAACAGCCGGATCACCTCGGGGCGCCTGACCAGGTCGAGGTAGTCGCTAATCGGCGCGCGCAGCGTGTGGACGTCGGGGTTGATCTGCTCTGGCGTGAGGGAGGCGGTCAGGGCGACCGTGATCGGCGTCAACGCCAGGATCATCCAACCCATCAGATGGATGTTGGTGGCCATATTGTGGTGCGGGAAGGTCGCTGTGATCAGGGGAATACACAGCACGATGATGTTGCCGAACACCCCGACAAAGGCCATCGCGCCGTAGAACAGCGACCGATCGCTGTAGCGCGTCACCAGCGTGGCGCTCCAGGCGAACCGGGCGATTCCGATAGTCGAGATTCCCAGGTTCATGACCAGGAACCAGACGACCAGAAAGCTCATGCCGATGCCACGTTGGGCCATGAACAGCTGATAGACGGCGATCATCAGGATCGGAGCGCCGAGAATCACCCACGGACGGTAGCGCCCGATCCGGGTCCGGGTTCGGTCCATGGCAAGCGCCAGCAGCATGTCGATGAAAACGTCGATCAGCCGCACGACCCCGAAAGCGGCGCCGATAACGACGAGGCCGACGCCGAGGTCCTGGGCGAAATACGGTTGGACGTAGATCGCCATCGCCAGGCCCAGAGCGGTGAGCGGCATTACGCCGGGGGCGAAAGCCAGCATCGTCGCGATGAAACCGCGCCCAGGGGCCGCTGTCGTCTGACTCAAGTGGTCTCCTCCATCGCGGTTGCCTTGCCCAGACGGCCGGACCCTATTGAGGGCCCTTACGCCGGGAGATAGCAACATGGATGACGCTGGCGTCACGTTACTTCGGTGACATTCTTGGCCAGGTTACAGCGAAGGTCGCCGTCCAGGCCCCTCAGATCCGGCGACTGTCGTAGGCCCAGTGCAGCAGGGCCTGGCGCTGGCGCGGGCGGCAGGTGACGTCGCCCCTGTCGCAATGGGTCTCGATCTGGCGCACGTGCCGCCGCATCGCCTTCCAGCGCTTGATCTGGCGGGCGTCCTCGAACGGCAGGCGCCGGCCGAGGTAGTAGCGGCAGTACCACTGGAACCAGCCGCGCGGATCCTCCTCGCCGATCCAGCCCTTGCGGCGCCATTCGGCCAGCGGCTGGCTGGCGGCGACGCCGAACCAGTTCAGCTTCGGATCGGCCCGTCCCGGCGAGAGCTTGGCGCCTTCGAACCAGTCCGCCGGAAACTCGCCTCGGCAATCGGTCATGTACCGGCCGCCGAACACGCCGAGCGCCAGCATCTCTTTCGGCGTCAGCTCGGGCCTGAACTCGGGGTCGAAGTTGCGCCCGGCCGGCTCGGCCAGGCGGTAGCTGTAGCCGCGCTGCATCCTGTCGCTGACGACGATCTCCTCGCCGACCCTGTCCGTCACCGCCACGGCCTCCGCTCGATCTGCGCCGGAAATGCAAGCGCGACAATGGCGTCGGCCCGCCGGCTCGGCTACGTGGCAGGGCCGATCTCGGAGAACAAGATGGCTGAGCCCAGGGACGCCACGGCCGCAACGCGCGCCGCCAACGCGGCGATGCGCGCCGTCCTGCCGCGGGAAGACAACGCCGACTTCGAGCGCGCCAGACGCGGCTTCATCGACACCGTGCCGGACGCCCGCATCGAGGCCGGCGGCCGCACGGTCTGGGACCTTTCGCCGTTCGCGTTCGAACAGCACCCCGACTGTCCGGACACGGTCAATCCCAGCCTGTGGCGCCAGGCGCGGCTGAACCTGCACCACGGCCTCTTCAAGGTGACCGACGGCGTCTACCAGGTGCGCGGGTTCGATATCTCCAACGTCACCTTCATCGAGGGCGAGAGCGGCTACGTCGTGATCGATCCGCTCACCACCGCCGAGCCGGCGGCGGCGGCGCTGGCGCTGATGCGCAAGCACCGCGGCGACAAGCCGGTGAGCGCGGTGATCTACACCCACAGTCACGTCGACCATTACGGCGGGGTGCTGGGCGTGATCTCAGACGCGGACGTCGCCGCCGGTGCTCGGATCATCGCGCCCGAAGGCTTCCTCGCGGAGGCCGTCAGCGAGAACGTGCTGCTGGGCAACGTGATGAATCGGCGGGCGACCTACATGTACGGCGCGCTGCTGCCGCGCGGCCCGCGCGGCCACGTCGACGCCGGCCTCGGCAAGGCTGTCTCGCTCGGCCAGCCCAGCCTGGTCGCCGCCGACCGTGAGCATCGGGCGCACCGGGACCCGGCTCGAGATCGACGGCGTCGAGGTGGTGTTCCAGGTGACGCCGGGCACCGAAGCGCCGGCCGAGATGAACTTCTTCTTTCCCGAACTCGGCGCGCTCTGCATGGCCGAGAACTGCACCTGCCACCTGCACAACCTCTATACCCCGCGGGGCGCCCAGGTCCGCGACGCGAAGGCCTGGAGCTATTACATCGACGAAGCGATCGATCTGTTCGCGGGCGAGACCGAGGCGCTGTTCGCCAGCCACCACTGGCCGCGCTGGGGGGCGGACGACGCGCGCCGGTTCCTGACCATCCAGCGCGACCTCTACAAGTACGTCCACGACCAGACGCTGCGTCTGGCCAACCACGGGCTGACGCCGAAGGAGATCGCCGAGGCGCTGGCGTTGCCGCCGACGCTCGCCGCCGAGTGGCACACCCGCGGCTACTACGGCACGCTCAATCACAACGCCAAGGCGGTCTACCAGCGCTACCTCGGTTGGTTCGACGGCAATCCGGCGGGTCTGCACCCGCTGCCGCCGGTCGAGGCCGGCCGGCGCTACGTCGACCTCGCGGGCGGGCCGGAGGCGCTGCTGGCCAAGGCGCGCACGGCGTTCGAGGCCGGCGACTACCGCTGGGTGGCCGAGGTGGTGAACCATCTGGTGTTCGCCGATCCGGCCAACATGGCGGCCCGCGAACTGGCCGCCGACGCGCTGGAGCAGATGGGCTACCAGGCCGAGTCCGGCCCCTGGCGCGCCTTCTACCTGACCGGGGCGCAGGAGCTGCGCAACCCGATCGCGGCCTCGCCGACGCCACGCCAGGCGGCGCTGGCGCAGCTGCCGCGCCTGCCTGGCGGCTTCCTGCTGGACGCGCTCAGCGTGCGTCTGAACGGACCGAAGGCCGGGGTGGCGCGGCTCGGCGTGCGTTTCAGCGACACGGGCGAGCGCTTCCTGGTCGAAGTCGAAAACGGCGTGATGCGTCACTACGCCGATCGGGACGCGTCGGATGCGCCGCTGGCGACCCTCGAGCGCGCCACGCTGGTGCAGCTGATCAGCGGCGCGACCACGCTCGCCACGGCGGTCGCCGACGGCGTTGTGCGCGTCGACGGCGACCCGACCCCGCTGGCCCAGCTGCTCGGCTGGCTCGACCGCTTCGACTTCTGGTTCAACATCGTCGCGCCCAACGCCCCCGCGTCCTGACGTCGCGCCACCATTGGCTCTGGCGAGCAATTGGGTGAAGCTGCGCCATGAGCACGACCCAGACCGCCCGCGAGACTGGCGTAACGGCCCGCCCGGCGACCTGGGCCGACGCCGACGCCGTGGCCGACACCCTCGCCAAGGCGTTCTTCGACGATCCGCTGATCTGCTTCCTGCTGAAGGACGAAGCCAAGCGACCGGCCAGCATGCCGCGGCTGTTCAAGCTGCTGTTCAAGCTCGGCCTGCCGCATGGCGCCTGCGATGTCACCAGCGGCTACGAGGCCGCCGCGCTCTGGCGGCCGCCGAGCGCGTGGCACATCCCGCCCTGGCAGTACGTCACCAACGGGGCGGAGTTCATCAGCGTGTTCGGCTTCGGCGGCGCGCTGCAGGTGATGGGCGCGATGGACGTGATCGAGAAGCGCCACCCGCACGAACCGCACTGGTACCTGCAGGCGATCGGCACGGATCCGGCCATGCAGGGCAAAGGCTACGGCGGCGTGGTGATTCGCCGCCACCTAGCCGTCGCCGACGCGGCGGGCATGCCGGCCTACCTGGAATCCAGCAAGGAAACCAACATCCCGATCTACCAGAGCTTCGGCTTCGAGGTGACCGGCGAGATCAAGCTTCCGGACGGGCCGACGCTGTGGCCGATGTGGCGCAAGGCGCGCGCCGCCGGCTGATCGCCGCTCGCGCGTCGCGGTACGGTTCATCATAACAGCGCCTTAACGTTGTTAGGTCGAAGCTCCCCCGCGGGGCGTGGGGGCTCGGGGCGCGACGCGGGTGGCCGCGTGAGGGCTTGTTTCGACCCCACGGTGGGTTTCGGGGGCGGAGGCAACATTGCGGGAGGCGTCGTCTAACTCCGGGACCGCCCTGATCGACCGCGGTCCGCGCGCCGTCATCGACGTCGTCTGGGCGGGGTTCGCGGTCTGCGCCCTGGTCTGGTTCGCCCTTGCGATGACCCACGAGGGGCGCGTCGCCGCTATCTGGCCGGCCAACGCGGTGATCCTGGCCCGCGTGGTGTGTCTCTCGCCGCGCCGGTGGTGGGCCTATCTGCTGGCGGGGCTGGCCGGCAACATCTGCGGCGACATGTTGGCCGGCGACGTGGCCCTGCGCGCCACGGTGCTGTCGCTCTGCAACAGCGTCGAGATCACCGCCTGCGCCGCCGTCGTCCGCCGCTTCATCGGCCCCAGGCCGGACCTGTCGCAGCCCCGCCAGCTGCTGATCTATTCAGCCACCGCCCTGCTGTCGTCGTCGGTCGCGGCGTCGCTGGGCGCGCTCTGGCTGGCCGCTACGGCGCATCATCCGTTCTGGCGCTCGCTGGCGGTGTGGACCTTCGCCGACATGCTGGGTCTGATGGTCGTGGCCCCGGCGCTGATGGCGCTCGACCGGCCTGGACTGCAGTTCTTCCTCACGCCAGGCCGGCGGCTGCGCAACCTCGGCATGGTCGCCGTGCTGGTGACGATGATCGCGCTGGTGAGCCTGCAGCCGAACCACCAGTTCAGCTACCTGATCTTCGCCGCCCTGATGGTCATCGCCTACAAGGGCGAGACCACTGGCGCGGCCGTCGGGCTGCTCGCCACCGGCGGGGCCTTCATGGCGCTCAGCGCGTTCGGCCTCGGTCCTGGCGCGGTGAACGCCGGCGATCCGGCGATGGAGGCCGTGCTGGTGCAGCTGCTCATGCTCGCCGGCGCCATCATCGCCTTCCCGATCGCCGGCGCGATGGCCCGACGACGCGAACTGCAGGCCCAGCTGGCGGCCACCGCGCATGATTTCCAGATGCTGGCGGAGAATTCCACCGACGTGATCCTGCGGATCGGCCCAGACCTAAAGGTGGTCTATGTCTCCCCGTCGTGCCGCCAGTTCGGCTACGAGCCGCAGGACCTGGTCGGGCGGCGGATCGACCAGATGGTCGGGCCCGAAGAACAGCCTTTCATCGAGCAGGCGCTGCGGGAGGTGCTGAGCGGAGACGTCGACCTCAACGCCAGTTTCGAACAGCGCTTCCGAACCAAGTCGGGCGACTGGGCCTGGACCGAAGGGACGCCGAGGCAGCTGCGCGACGACAGGGGCCGGATCATCGGCGTGGTCACCCAGCTGCGCGACGTCACCACCCGCCGCGCGACCCAGGCGGCCCTGGCGGAGAGCGAGGCGCGCTACCGCCTGCTGGCCGACCTCGCCACCGACATCATCATGCGGATGGATGCCGGGGGGATCATCCGTTACATCTCGCCGTCCTGCCGGCGGCTCGGTTACGCACCCGAGGAGATGATCGGCCGCTCCGCCTACGACTACCTCCACCCTGACGACCACGATCTGGCGCAGTCGCGCTCGCAGGCCCTGTTCAAGGGCGAGCCGCGTCAGCCCGGCGAGGGCCGCGAATACCGCGCCGTGACCAGGACCGGCGAGGTCGTCTGGCTCGAGGGCATGTCGGCGCTCTCGCACAACGACGCCGGCGAGCTGGTCGACATCGTCTCGCACCTGCGCGACGTCACCGAACGGCGGGCGTTCGAGGAGGAGCTGCAGCGCAAGCGCACCGAGGCGGAAGCCGCGACGCTGGCGAAGTCGGAGTTCCTGGCCAACATGAGCCACGAGATCCGCACGCCGCTGACCGGCATCATGGGCTTCGCCGGCCTGCTAGAGGAGCAGCCCGACCTTCCGCCCACCGCCCGCACCTTCGCGACCCGGATCGCCACCGCCAGCCGCACGCTGCTGACCGTGGTCAACGACATCCTCGACTTCTCCAAGATCGAAGCTGGCCAGGTGGAGCTGGACCCGCAGGCGATCGACCCCAGCCGGTTCGTGGTGGAGACGATCGAGCTGGTCGCGGCCCAGGCCGCCGAGAAGGGGCTCGAGCTCAACGCCGTGATCGACGGGCCGCTGCCAGCGGCCGTCGCGGTCGACGGCGCGCGGCTGCGTCAGGTGCTGCTCAACCTGCTCACCAACGCGATCAAGTTCACCGAGCGGGGCGGGGTGACAGTCACGCTTGGCTACGACGCCGACGGCGGCGGACGGCTGAAGCTGTCGGTCACCGACAGCGGCGTCGGCATCGCGCCCGACCACCTGCAGCGGCTGTTCCAGCGCTTCTCCCAGGCCGATGGCTCGATCAGCCGGCAGTATGGCGGCACCGGGCTCGGTCTGGCGATCTGCAAGAGCCTGACCAGCCTGATGGGCGGCGAGATCGGGGTCGAGAGTTCGCCGGGCGTCGGGGCCGAGTTCTGGGTCACGGTGCAGGCGCCGGCCTGCGAGCCGGACGCGAGCGCTGGCGGCGACGAGGTCGGCGGGTTCGAACTCAAGGCCGGCGCGGATCCTGATCGTCGACGACTCGCCGGTGAACCGCGAACTGGTCAGCGTGCTGCTCAGCGTCTTCGGCCACGACCTCAGCGAAGCGTCCGGCGGCGCCGATGCGGTGCTGGCCGCGGCGGAGAAGCGGTTCGACCTGATCCTGATGGACCTGCAGATGCCGGGCATGGACGGGCTTGCCGCCACCCGGGCGATCCGCGCCGCCTCGCCGCTGAACCGCTCGACCCCGATCGTCGCGCTCAGCGCCAATATCCTGCCGAACCACCTGGAGGCCTGCCGCGAGGTCGGCATGAACGATCACATCGGCAAGCCGATCGACACCCGCGAGCTGCTGACCAAGGTGGCGCGCTGGACCGGCCCGGACGCGCCGACCGAGGCGCTGGCGCAGGACGTCGCCTAGGACGCGGCGCGCCGCCCTTCGCCGAACGCGCTTACCTTCGACGTAATTGAACTTCCGCTAGCGCCGGGTCTATCCAGCGGTCATGCCCGCCGCCCTCGCCGTCGGTGACCACCTGCGCGCCTGGCGCCAGCGCCGCCGCATGAGCCAGCTCGACCTTGCCGGCGAGGCGGAGGTTTCCTCGCGCCACCTCAGCTTCGTCGAGACCGGCCGGGCCAACCCCAGCCGGGACATGGTGCTGCGCCTGGCCGAGCGGCTGGAAGTGCCGATGCGCGAGCGCAACGTGCTGCTGGTCGCCGCCGGCTACGCCCCGGTGTTTCCCGAGTCCGAGCTGGCCTCGCCCGAGCTCACCGCCGTGCGCGAGGCGGTCGAGGTCATCCTCGAAGGCCACAAGCCGTACCCGGCGTTCGCGCTCGACCGGCACTGGAACATCGTCGCCAGCAATAATGCGCTGCCGCAGCTGTACGAAGGCGTCGACCCGGCGCTGCTGGCGCGGCCGGTCAATGTGATGCGGCTCTCGCTGCATCCGGACGGTGCTGGCGCGCCGCATCGTCAACCTCGGCGAATGGCGCGGCCACGCGCTGGCCCGCCTGCGTCGCCAGGTCGAGCTGACCGCGGACCCGGTGCTGATCGCGCTGATGGCGGAGGCGCAGGCGCTGAACGCGCGCCTGCCGGCCGCGCCGCCGCCGCGCCACCTGGCGCAGAGCGAGATGGTGGTGCCGTTCCGGATCCGTCTCGGCGGCCAGGTGCTGTCGTTCTTCACCACCACGCTGGTGTTCGGCACGCCGCTGGAGGTCAGCCTGTCGGAGCTGGCGGTGGAGTCGTTCTTCCCGGCCGACGCCGAGACCGCGGCCACGGTGCGGACCCTGTCCGGCTTACCTCCGAGGTAATCGCGTTCATTCCCGGCCGAGGCGACCCTTCCGGCGTCCACTCAAGGGAAGGAGCCTCCGATGACGATGATCAAGAGCCACGACGGAACCGAGCTTTACTGCCGCCGCTGGGGCGAGGGGCCGCCGGTGGTGTTCGTCCACGGCTGGGCGCTCAACGCCGACGCCTGGCAATCCGCCATGTTGCTCACCGCCCGCGCCGGCTTCCAGGCGGTCGCCTTCGACCGCCGCGGCCACGGCCGCTCCGACGACCCGGGACGCGGTTACGACTACGACTCCCTGGCCGACGACCTGGCGGCGGTGATCGAAGAGTTCGATCTCAAGGCCGCGACGCTGGTCGGCCACTCGATGGGCTGCGGCGAGATCGCCCGCTATCTCACCCGCTACGGCGATGCGCGCGTGGACCGGGCGGTGCTGGTCGCGCCATTCCTGCCCTATCCGCTGAAGACCGCCGACAATCCCGACGGGATCGCCGAGTTCGCGGCGATGGAGGCGATGCGGAGCACGTGGGCGACGAACTTCGTCGGCTGGCTGGCCCAGGCGGCGCCGCCGGCGTTCAGTCCGGACGCGTCGCCGGAACTGATCGCGCTCACCGTCCGCCAGATGCTCCAGTGCACCCTGCACGCGGCGATCGAGTGCAACCTCGCCGGCGCCGGGACCGACTTCCGGCCGGAGCTGGCCAGGATCGCCACGCCGACCCTGGTGCTGCACGGCGACCGCGACGGCTCCTGTCCGCTCGAACTCACCGGCCGCAAGCTGCCGGGGCTGATGCCGAACTGCCGGCTGAAGGTCTATCCGGGCGCCACCCACACGCTGATCGTCGAGCAGGCGGCCGAGCTCGCGGCCGACGTCCTCGCCTTCATCGGCGAGCGGGCCGAAGCGCTGGTGGCTTAGGGCGGCGCGCCGCGTAACCCCTCACCTTCCCACGATGCTGACGCATCGCCCCCTCCCTCTCCCTCCGGGAGAGGCGAAAACTGCTGGATTTCAGCTGGTTACACCTCTCCCGGAGGGAGAGGGAGGGGCCCAAGCGCGAAGCGGTTGGGAAGGTGAGGGCTTACGCCGCTAGGAGTGGAACTCGGTCGGAACGCCCTAAGCCGGCGCCTGCGGGAAGCTGCGCAGGCTGACGCCGGAGAGTGGCGTCGGACGGCCCGCGCCGGCGATGTGCCGCAGCCAGTTGCGGTAGAGCCTGACCGCGGTCCCGCGCCAGCTGCGCAGGGGCGCCGCCTTGGACAGGATCGCGGCGTAGTGCGGCGCCAGCTTCGGGTCGGGTCGGCGGCGCGCGTAGGCGCTGAGCTCGGCCAGCGCCGCCTCCACCGCCGGATCGAAGTAGTCGACCGGCGTGCCGGGATGCTGTGGGCGCTTGCCGCTGAGAAACCGGCCGACGTCGCGGGTGTATTCCGACATCAGGGTGTCGGCGTCGTATTCCGGGTGGCCCTGGAAGAACACCGCCAGCCCGATCCCTCGCTTCACGAAGGCGTCGACGCCGACGGCGGGCGAGCTCGACAGGATCCGGTAGCCCTTCTCGACCAGATCTTCGGGCGCCAGGGTGTTCAGGCGCGAGTGCGGCGTGCGCAGCGGCGAGGTGGCGCCTTCGCAGCAGGGCGTCCTCGCGGATCGGCAGGCTTTCGAATACGCCGCTGAGCTTGGCGGCCAACGGCCGGCGACGCACGCCGCTGAGCCGCAGCACCGCCGCGTGGGCGGCCAGGCACGACCAGACCGTTGGGATGCCGCTCCCGTGCGACCAGTCGATCACCTTGGCCAGCGCCGACCAGTAGGGCTCCTGGTCCAGTTCCGGCGCCTTCGGCTCGGCCCCGGTGACGATCAGACCGTCGAGGCCGGCGTCGGGCAGCCGGTCGGCGGACTGGTAGCGGCCGCGCATGTGCGCCTCCGCCGCCTCGCCGCGCGGCACCCCGCCGAGCGCGAACAGCTTCAGTGTGACTGGCGTGCCCTCGGTGGCGACCTGCAGCAGGCTGGAGAACTGGCGCTCGGTGGCGGCCATCGCCGCGTCCGGCATGTTGTTGAGCAGGCCGATCCGCAGCCTGGGGGCGCGCGCCGTGGGCAGCTGGGTGGCGAAGGTCGGGCCGCGGGGGAAGGTCGTCACGCTCATGATCATAAAGCCTGAAGCTTGGGTTTGCCGGCGGCCGCGGCGCCGAGCGCCTGGCTGAGGTCGGCGATGATGTCGTCGGCATGTTCGATGCCGACGCAGAGGCGGATCATCTCGGGGGTGACGCCCGCCGCCGCGTGCTCGGCGGGGGTCATCTGGCGGTGGGTGGTGGAAGCCGGGTGGCAGGCCAGCGACTTCACGTCGCCGATGTTGACCAGGCGCTTGATCAGCCCCAGCCGGTCGTAGAACACCTTCGCCGCCTCGAAGCCGCCCTTGACGCCGAACGTCAGCAGCGAGGGCGGCTGGCCGCCCAGGTACTTGTTGGTCAGCGCGAAGTAGGGACTGTCCTCGAAGCCGGCGTAGTTCACCCAGTCGATCCGGGGATCGGCGCGCAGGAAGTGCGCCACCTTGCGGGCGTTCTCGACGTGCCGCTCGACCCGGACCGCCACGGTCTCGATGCCCTGCAGCAGCATGAAGGCGTTCATCGGCGCCAGCACCGCGCCGGTGGTGCGCTGGTAGACGCTGCGCATCCGATGCGCATAGGCGGCGGCGCCGAAACGCTCGGTGTAGACCAGGCCGTGGTAGGACTCGTCCGGCTCGCTGAACATCGGGAAGCGGGCGCGGTTGGCGACCCAGTCGAAGCGGCCGCTGTCCACCACCATCCCGCCCATCACCGTGCCGTGGCCGCCCATGAACTTGGTCAGCGAGTGCACGACGATATCGGCGCCGTGTTCGATGGGCCGCAGCAGGATCGGCGTCGGCACCGTGTTGTCGACGATCAGCGGCACGCCGTGCCGGTGCGCCGCCGCGGCGAACGCTTCGAGGTCGGCGACGTTGCCGGCCGGATTGCCGACGCTCTCGCAGAAGACGGCGCGGGTCTCGCCGTCGATCAGCGCCTCGATGTCGGCGGGGCGGTCGCTGGCGGCGAACCGGCCCTCGATGCCCTGGCGGCGCAGCACGTGGTTGAGGAGGGTGTGAGTGGTGCCGTAAAGCTGCGGCGTGGTGACGATGTTGCCGCCGTGGTCGGCCAGAGTGACGAAGGCGTAGTGCAGCGCCGCCTGGCCCGAGGCCAGCGATACGGCCGCGACCCCGCCCTCCAGCTCGGCGACCCGCTGCTCCAGGACCGCGTTGGTCGGGTTGCTGATCCGGCGTGTAGCGGAAGCCGTCCTGCTCCAGGTTGAACAGCGCCGCGCCATGATCGGCGCTCTCGAACGCGTAGGCGACGGTCTGGTAGATCGGCACCGCGACGGCCTTGGTCGTGGGATCGTGTTCGAACCCCGAATGAACGGCCATCGTCTCGCGGCGCATCGAACGTCTCCCTCAGCCGGTCTCGATTTGCATCATTTCGAGCGGCCGCGCGCGACAGATTGCACGCGGTGTGCCGCGGGTTTTACAATAAAGCTGCGGGAACGGCGCGCTGGCGTGCGCCTTGCACCCCAACGTTCAGGCCGGGTTCAGCCGCGCCAGGCTGAGATGAGCGCCCATGACCACCGCCACCCTGGGACGGCCGCCGACGGCCCCGCAGAAGCCCTCCGCCAACAAGGACTGGTTGCGCGCGCTGGAGTTCACCGGCGGCCTGGACAAGGCGCCGACGCGCACGCTGCCGGTGGTGATCGACGAGCTGGCGGCCCGGTTCGGCGACGCCCCGGCGCTGCTCTCCGACCGCGAGCGCTTCACCTTCGCCGACCTGGCTGACCGCTCGCGCCGCTACGCCCGCTGGGCGATGGACCAGGGTCTCGGCGCCGGCGACGTGGTCGCGCTGATGATGCCGAACCGACCGGAATACATGGCGATCTGGCTCGGGCTCTCGCGGCTCGGCGTCACCACCGCACTGATCAACACCCAGCTGCGCGGCGCATCGCTCGCCCATTGCCTGAACGTCGCCAGGGCGCGGCACATCGTCGTCGACGCCGCGCTGATGAACGGGCTGGCCGAGGTGGCTCAGACGGTGGAAGGCGCGCCGCGGATCTGGCTGCACGGCGAAGTGCTGACCGACTGGCGGATCGACCTGATCGTCAGCGCCTATCCGAGCGAAGCCATCGCCGCGCTGCCCGCGCCGAGCGTCACCCTCTCGGACCGGGCGCTGCTGATCTATACCTCCGGCACCACTGGCCTGCCGAAGGCGGCGAACGTCAGCCATCACCGCCTGATGAGCTGGAGCCACTGGTTCGCCGGCCTGATGGACATCCAGCCCGCCGACCGGCTCTACGACTGCCTGCCGATGTGCCACAGCGCCGGCGGCGTTGCGGCGATCGGCGCGGCGCTGGTCGGCGGCGCGTCCGTGGTGGTCGCCGAGAAGTTCTCCGCCAGCCGGTTCTGGGACGACATCGTCCGCTGGGACTGCACGCTGTTCCAATACATCGGCGAGCTCTGCCGCTATCTGGTCGCCGCCCCGCCGCACCCGCTCGAGCGCGAGCACGCCTTGCGGATCTGCTGCGGCAACGGGCTGCCAGCCGACGTCTGGGAAGACTTCCAGAGCCGCTTCGCCATCCCGCGCATCCTGGAGTTCTACGCCGCCACCGAGGGCAACTTTTCGCTCTACAATGTCGAGGGAAAGCCCGGCGCGATCGGTCGGTTGCCACAGTTCCTCAAGCATCGCTTTCCGGCGGCGATCGTGAAGTTCGACGCCGAGGCCGGCGCGCCGGCGCGCGGCGACGACGGCTTCTGCGTCCCCTGCGCCCGCGGCGAGGCCGGCGAGGCGATCGGCCGGGTCGGCGAGGCGGGCGCGGCGCGGTTCGAGGGCTACACCGACGGCGCGGCCAGCGAGAAGAAGCTGCTGCGGGACGTGTTCGAGCCTGGCGACGCCTGGGTGCGCACCGGCGATCTGATGTCGATGGACGATCAGGGCTTCTACTATTTCGTCGACCGCATCGGCGACACCTTCCGCTGGAAGGGCGAGAACGTCGCCACCGCCGAGGTCGCCGCCGCGGTCCGCGCCTTCCCGGGCGTTGGCGACGCCTGCGTCTACGGCGTCGAGGTGCCGGGCGCTTCAGGCAGGGCCGGCATGGCGGCGCTGGTCGCCGGGCCGGATCTCGACCTCGCCGCGCTGCGCGACCACTTGGCGCAGCGGCTGCCAGACTACGCGCGCCCGGTGTTCCTGCGGCTGGTCGGCGCGCTCGAGGTGACCGAGACGTTCAAGTTGAAGAAGCAGCAGCTCGCGGTCGAGGGCTGGGACGTGAGCCGCGTGACCGATCCGATCTTCGTCGAGGACCGCGCCGCCGGCGGCTACGCGCCGCTGGACGCGGCGACCGCGCAGCGGGTGCGGTCAGGCGCGTTGCGGCTGTAGGGTTCCGGGACAGGATACCTATCCTGCGCTCATCGCGGGATACGGGCGAGGGGATAGGTATCCTGTCCCCGGAACCCGGCTCTACGACGCCAGGATCGGCGCCGCGCCCTCGGCATGCCGGGCCTCGAAAGCCGCCCGGATCTGCTCGCCGATCGTCGCGGCCGCGGCCTCGGCGTAGGGGATCGTCCGCGCCAGGGCGTAGAAGTAATGGATCATTCCGGGATGGCGGACGCTGGTGACGCTCACGCCCGCCGCGGCCAGCGCCTCGGCGTAGGCCTCGCCTTCGTCACGGAACGGATCGAACTCGGCGGTGTGGATCAGCGCTGGCGGCAGGCCGCGCAGGCCGGTGGCGTGCGCCGGCGACAGGCGCGGATCGTCGAGCGCCACCCCGGTCTCGATGTAGTCGGCCAGGTCCTGGCGGAACGCTGCGCGGCTGATGAAATGGCCGTCGCCGAACGCATCGCGCGAGCCGGTGCGCCGACCGACGTCGAGGATCGGGCAGATCAGCGCCTGCAGCGCGATCGCTGGGCCGCCGGCATCGCGGGCGATCTGGCAAATCGCCGCTGCGAGGCCGCCCCCGGCCGAGTCGCCGCCGACCGCGAGCCGGGTCCGGTCAAGGCCCAGCGACGCCGCGTGGTTCGCCACCCAGTTCACCGCCAGCAGGCAGTCCATCAGCGCGGCGGGAAACGGATGTTCCGGCGCGAGACGATAGTCGACCGCAATGATGCGACTGCCGCTTGCCTGGCAGAGTCTCCGGCAAAGGCCATCGTGCGTCTCGAGGTTGCCGGCCACCCAGCCGCCGCCGTGGAAGAAGACCAGGCCGGGCAGGGGTCCGTCGAGCGGCTCGAGCGGGGCGTAGAGGCGGATCGGCAGCGCGCCGGCCGGTCCGGGGATGTCGCGGTTTTCGACCGAGACCGACGTGGAGTTGTCGTCGGCCATCGCCGCCAGGGCCGTGAGCGCGGCGCGACGATCGGCTGCCGAGGCCGACGCATCGGCGTCGCCGCCGGTGGCGGCCAGCATGTCGAGCAGGCGCCGGGCGCGGCGGTCGAGTGGCATCAGGCCGCCAGGGCGAGCGAGGCGACCAGGGTCTCGATCGTCGCGATGGTGCGGAAGTTCGCCGGCGTCATCTGGCGCTGCGGGATCTCGATTCCGAACTCGTCCTCGATCGCCAGCATCAGGTTGACCATGTCGAGCGACGTGAGCCCGGCGTCGGTCAGGTTCTGCTCCGCGGTTACGACGCTCGCGACACCGCGCTTGGCCAGCAGCGCCTGGACGATCGCCGTGACAGGCGCCCGCGCGGTGGTTCCCTCGGCCATCCCAGCTCCCCGACCCGGCTGCGCCGCGAAGGCACAGCAGTCTGAAATTGTACGACCGATCGCAAAGCGCGTGCCAGTGTCTCGCTTGCCGGGAGAGAGTGCGGCACTACAACTAAAAGGCGTTCAGTCTCGTCACCGTGGTTAATTGACATTCGCGGCAAGCGTCAAGCACTGCTACACTGCGGCAATATTCATCAGAGGTGGCATGCCGATTGCTGTTCTCGTTGTTTGAAAACGGTCCAGCCATGACGCCGGAGCCATTTCGGAACGGCGGCGGACCTGAAGCTTGAAGCAGCGAGCGGAACAGATGACCGTGCATGACCAGATGCGGCTGAAAGAGGCGACGCCGGCGAGCGCAGAGGGGCTGGACGCGTCCGGACGCTTGGCCGACGACCTCGCGCAGCGCACCGAGCGCGTCGCCGCCGTCGCCGCGTTGCACGCCGAGGATGTCGACCGCGGCGGCCGTTTCCCGCTCGAGGCGATCACGGCGGCCAAGGCGCTCGGCCTGATGGGCCTGATGGCGCCGAAGAGCCTCGGCGGCGAGGAGGTCAGCCTCTCGCGGATCGCCGACATCTGCTACGCGCTGGGACGGGCCTGCGGCGCCACCGGCATGGTCTACGCGATGCACCAGGTGAAGGTGGCGTGCGTCGTCCGCCACGGCGTCGGCGCCCCCTGGCACGACGCGTTCATCCGCAAGCTGGTGCGCGACCAGCTGTTGCTGGCCTCTTCCACCACCGAGGGCTCCGGCGGCGGCAACGTCCGCTCGAGCGAAGCGCCGATCGAGCGCGACGGCGAGGCGATCAGCCTCGAACGCGCCGCGTCGGTGATCTCCTACGGCGCCGAGGCCGACGCGGTGGTCACCACGGCCCGCCGCGCCGCAGACGCGGCCGCTTCCGACCAGGTGCTCGCGGTGTTCCTGAAGAGCGACTACACCCTCGAGCGCACGCTGTCCTGGGACACGCTGGGCATGCGCGGCACCTGCAGCGCCGGCTTCACGCTGCGCGCCAAGGGCGCGGCCGAGCAGCTGTTGCCGGTCCCCTACGAGCTGATCCACGCCCAGAGCATGGTGCCGGCCGCGCACATTCTGTGGTCGAGCGTCTGGGCCGGCATCGCCGCCTCGGCGGTCGAGAAGGCCCGCCAGTATCTGCGCAAGGCCTTCCGCGGCGGCGGCGAGATGCCGCCCAGCGCCCACTACTTCACCCGCGCCAACGCCTCGCTGCGGGCCCTGCGTGCGCTGATCACCACCACCACCGACCACTACGCGGCGATCGACGCCGATCCGAACGCGCTGATGGCGATGAATTTCCAATCCGAGATCAGCCTCCTGAAGGTCGAGGCCTCGGAGCTGGCGGTGCAGTCGGTGATGAGCGCGCTGCGCTGCGGCGGACTGTCGTCCTATCGCAACGACAGCGACGTTTCGATCGGCCGCCACCTGCGCGACGTGCTCTCCTCGCCGATCATGATCAACAACGACCGCATCCTCGCCAACATCGCCACGTCGGCGCTGCTGAGCGAAGTCCCGGCCACCGTCAGAGGTTAAAGTGACCCGCGAGGCTAAGGTCTCTCCCGCCGCCGACGCGGCGCAGATTGCGGCGCTCAAGGCGCAGCTGTTCCACGAGACCGGAGTCGACGGCGTCTACGCCCGCACCGGCCTTTACGAGGGCGTGGTCGAGGCGCTGGCCGCCCTGATCTCCGCCCACCGGCCCAAGGGCGCCGAGGTGCTGCGCTTTCCGCCGGTGATGAGCCGCGCGCAGATCGAGCGGCACGGCTATCTGAAGAGCTTCCCCAACCTGCTGGGCGCGGTCAGTTGCCTCTGCGGCACGCGAGCGCGAGATCCGCGGCGTGGTCGGGCGCTTCGTCGAGGACGGCGAGCCCTGGACCGACGCGCTGCAGGCGGCCGATCTGGTGCTGGCGCCGGCGGCCTGTTATCCGGCCTATCCGATCGCCGCCGCGCGCGGCCCGGTGCCGGCCGACGGCTACGTCTTCGATGTCGCCGCCGACTGTTTTCGCCGCGAACCGTCGACCGACATCGACCGCTTCCAGTCGTTCCGGATGCGGGAGTACGTGCGCGTCGGCACGCAGGCGCAGATCCAGGCCTTCCGCGACGCGTGGATCGAGCGGGCCAAGGGGCTGGCCGACCTGATAGGGCTCAGCTACCGCATCGACCTGGCCAGCGATCCGTTCTTCGGCCGCGGCGGCCAGATCGTCGCCGCCTCGCAGATCGAACAGGCGCTGAAGTTCGAACTGCTGGTGCCGGTGCATTCGACCGACAGGCCCACCGCCTGCATGAGCTTCAACTACCACCAGGACCACTTCGGCCTGACCTGGGACCTGAAGACCGCCAACGGCGAGCCGGCCCACACCGGCTGCGTCGCCTTCGGCATGGACCGCCTGGCGGTGGCGATGTTCGCCACCCACGGTCTCGATATCGACGCCTGGCCGGCGAGCGTGAAGGAAGCGCTGCGGCTCTGATACTTTCTTCCCTCCCCTTCATGGGGAGGGACGATCGCGCAGCGATCAGGGTGGGGGAGTCTGGCGCCGTGCGCCGAAATCGACGGACATTGTTGTTTCGTCACACAGCCCCACCCGCCGATGCTTCGCATCGCCTGCCCTCCCCATGAAGGGGAGGGAGGAGCGTTACGCCGTATTCCCCGCGTCGATCGTCATCACCGCGCCGGTGATGTTCTTGCCGCTCTCGCCCATCAGGAAGTCGACCATCGCAGCGACATCGTCGACATCGGCCAGCCGGCGCAGCGCGCTGCGGCGCGCCACCTGCTCGCGGCCTTCTTCGCCCAGGCCAGCAGTCATCTCGGTTTCGATGAAGCCGGGCGCGATCGCGTTGACGGTCACGCCCAGCTTGCCGACCTCGCGGGCGAGCGACTTGGTGAAGCCGATCATCGACGCCTTGGTGGCGCCGTAGACCGACAGCCCGTTGTAGCCGGTCGAGCCGATGATCGACGACATGTTGACGATCCGCCCGCCGCCGCCGGCCATCATCCCGCGGACGACGTACTTGGTCAGCACGATCGGCGAGGTGGTGTTGAGCCGGATCACGGCCTCGATCTGCGAGACGTGGACGTTGGCCAGCAGCCCTTCGAGGCTGAGGCCGGCATTGTTGACCAGGCCCCAGATCGCCCCCGATTTCGCGCGCAGCTCGCGCACCATCTCGGGGATGGCGTCGAGGTTGCTGAGGTCGAACGGGACGAAGCTGATCCTGCCCCCCGCCTCGGCGATCGCCTCCGTGAGCGCCGGCCCTTCGGTGCGGGCGAGCGCGATGGCGTCATAGCCGGACGCTGCGAGGCGCTTGACGACGGCCAGGCCGATGCCGCGGCTGGCGCCGGTGACGAGGACGCTAGGCATGCGCCCCGTCCGGTCGGCCAAGGGCCGCACTGCTGCAGATCAAAGCCGTTGTCTCCTCCTGGATGGTCACTCAGCTCTAGCATGGCGCCGGCGCCGGCCAAGCCCGGATCGGCTGTCCCCGCGGGGGACGCCGGCTCAGCGCGCGCGCGTCGTAGAACCGCACGAACTCGCCGAAGGTGACCGGAAAGAAGACGTCGTCCGCCGCGGTGAACGGGTCCAACCCGAGGTCGTCCTCCAGCGAGGCGACGATGATGGCGAAGCACAGCGAGTTCGAGGCCCGACTCCAGCAGCACCAGGTCGTCGGTCAGCGGCGCCATGAGTCTTGCCCTGAGCGGCCGCCACCTGGCGGAAGCGGGCCGAGATCGCAGGACCCAGCGACGCGGTGCGCCCCGCCTCGCACGAATCTTGCTCGGAGACCGCCACGTCCGGCGTTTCAGCTGTCAGGGTCATGGTCGCCGTCTCCGTCTTCACTGCCCCAGGTCCGCTGCCGCCAGATCCGTCCAGCCGACCTCGATGCGGTGGCCGACCTGCTGGCGCGGGGTTTTCCCGCGCGGTCTCGCAAGTATTGGACCAGCGCGATGACGCGGCTGGCCGCGCACGGCGCTCCGGCCGGGCGGCCCGAGTTCGGCTACCTGCTGGAGGCCGGCGGCGTCGTCGTCGGGGCGCTGTTGCTGATCTTCACCGAGATGGGCGGCGCGGTGCGCTGCAACGTCTCCAGCTGGTACGTCGAGCCGGCGCATCGCGGCCACGCCGCGCTGCTGGCCGCCATGGCCTCGAAGCTGAAGGCACGTGACCTACATCAACACCTCGGCCGCCGCGCACACCTGGCCGATCCTCAATGCGCTCGGCTATCGCCGCTACAGCCAGGGCCAGTTCGCCGCGCGTGCCGGCGCTGAAGCCGGGCAGGGACCAGCGTGCGACGCGCTGGCCGACGCCGATCGCGACCTTCCCGACTACGACCTGCTCGCCGCCCACGCCGCGGCCGGCTGCCTGGCGCTGGTCTGCGAGACGCCCGAGGGGCCCGAGCCGTTCGTGTTCCTGCGCCGGCGCATCTCCGGCCTGCCGTTCGGCGCGATGCAGCTGGTCTACGCCCGCGACACCGCCCGCTTCGTCGCCTGCGCCGGGCCACTGGGGCGCTGGCTGCTGCGCGCACGGCGCGCCGCTGGTGCTCTGCGACGCCGCCAGCGCCGATCGCCGGCCTCGCGGGCCTATGGTTCAAGGACCGCGGTCCGCGCTACTACAAGGGCCCCGAGCGGCCGCGGCTGAACGACCTGGCGTTCACCGAGATGGTCGTGCTCGGGCCGTAAGGGCGGAGTTGCATGAAGCTCGACGTCGAAGGCGCGCACGGCCGCGCAGGTGCTGGTCGACCAACTGGTGATCCAGGGCGTGCGTCACGTGTTCTGCGTTCCCGGCGAGAGCTACCTGCCGGTGCTCGACGCCCTGCATGACCGCGATATCGCCGTCACGGTCTGCCGCCAGGAGGGCGGCGCGGCGATCATGGCCGAGGCGGTCGGCAAGGTCGACCGGCCGGCCCGGCGTCTGCTTCGTCACCCGCGGCCCGGGCGCGACCAACGCCGCCCACGGCGTCCATATCGCCCAGCAGAGCTCCAGCCCGATGATCCTGTTCGTCGGCCAGGTCGACCGCGACGCCAAGGGCCGCGACGCCTGGCAGGAGCTCGACTACGCCGCGGTGTTCGGCTCGATGACCAAGTGGGCCGGCGAGGTGGACGATCCAGCGCGCATGAGCGAACTGGTCTCGCGCGCCTTCCATGTCGCCACCGCCGGCCAGCCCGGGCCCGGTCGTGCTGGCGCTGCCGCACGACGTCCTGATCGAGACGGTCGAACTGCCTCGACGCCCCGCCTGCCCAGCCGGTCGAGACCTCGCCGGGCGCGCCGGAGATGGCCGCGCTGGAGGCGCTGCTGCGCGAGGCGACATCGCCGATCGTGCTGCTGGGCGGCGCCCGCTGGGACGAGGCCGCGCGCGAGGCGGTCACCCGGTTCGCCGAGCGGTTCGAGCTGCCGGTCGTCACCGGCTTTCGCCGCCTGCCGCTGTTCGACCCGCTGCACCCGAACTACGCCGGCGACCTCGGCATCGGGCCCAATCCGAAGCTGCTGGCGCGGATCAAGGCCGCCGACCTGGTGCTGGCGATCGGCGGGCGGATCAGCGACGTCACCTCGCAGGGCTACACCCTGTTCGACATCCCGGCGCCGAAGACCAGGCTGGTGCACGTGTTCCCCGGGCCCGGAGGAACTCGGCCGGGTCTGGCGCCCGCACCTGGCGATCAACGCCACGCCCGACCCGCTTCGCCGCCGCGCTGGACGACCCTGACGCCGGCGGCGTCGCCAGCCTGGCGCGGCGCGGCCGAGGCGGCGCACGCGGACTATCTGGCCTGGTCCGAGGTCGCCACCCCGCAGCCGGGCGCGGTGAACCTCGGCGAGATCATGGTCTGGCTGCGCGAGAACCTGCCCGCGGACGCGATCCTGACCAACGGCGCCGGCAACTTCGCCGCCTGGGTCGGCCGCTTCTTCCGCGTCCGCCGCTTCGGCGGCCACGTGGCGCCGAACTCCGGTTCGATGGGCTACGGCGTGCCGGCGGCGGTGGCGATGCAGCGGCTGCACCCGGGCCGCCGGGTGGTGGCGATCAGCGGCGACGGCGACTTCCTGATGAACGGCCAGGAGTTCGCGACCGCGGTGCAGTACGACCTGCCGATCGTGGTGGTGGTCTGCGACAACGCCTCCTACGGCACCATCCGCATGCACCAGGAACGCGACTACCCGGGCCGCGTCATCGCCACCGACCTGAAGAACCCCGACTTCGCCGCCTACGCCCGCGCGTTCGGCGGCTTCGGCGCGACGGTGGAGACGACCGCCGACTTCGGCCCGGCGTTCGAGGCCGCGGTCGCCTCGGGCCTGCCGTCGATCCTGCACGTTAAGTTCGCCGTCGACGCCATCAGCCCCGGCCAGACTTTGTCGGCCATCCGGGCGCAGGCGCTCAAAGAAAAGTTCTGAGGGGGTCGCCCCAGGGACCGTCCCTTATATCCCGCTCATCCCGGCGAAGGCCGGGACCCAGGAAAGACTCGGTGCAGCGCGGGGTCTCTGAGGGCCGATTTAAACACAAAGCCCACAAAGGACACGAAGAGCACGAAGTGCATTTCAACTTCCAACGATCTCGCTGGGATTAGCCGGGCGCGCAGCGCCCCTTCGTGTGCTTTGTGCTCTTTGTGACCTTCGTGTTGAATGTTTGAGTTTTTCCTGGGTCCCGGCCTTCGCCGGGATGAGCGGGAGTTAGAGCGGACACTTTGCCGCGAAATCCCGGTAGAGATCGCTGGCCTTGCGGAACAGCGGGCCGGGTTGCAGGTCGCGCTCGTCGATGCGGGTGATGGACGAGAGCTTGGCGAAGTTGCCGGCGGAGAAGATCTCGTCGGCGCCCTGGAAGTCGGCATAACGCAGACTGGATTCGATCACCGTCTCGCCGGCCGCGCGCAGCAGGGCGATGGTGCGCTGGCGGGTGATGCCGTCCAGGAAGGTGCCGTTGGGCGCGGGGGTGTAGACCACGCCATCCTTGACCATGAACACGTTGGAATTGGCCAGCTCGGCGACGTTGCCCAGCATGTCGAGCAACAGGCAGTTGTCGAACCCGCGCGCGGCGGCCTCGAACAGGGCGCGGGCGTTGTTGGGATAGAGGCAGCCGGCTTTCACGTCGACGGGCGCGGTCTCGATCGTCGGCCGGCGAAACGGCGACAGCGTGATCGCCAGGCTGCGCGGGCCCGGCATCGGCGCCTCGTAAAGGCACAGGCACCAGCAGGTGGTCTCGGGATTGAACATCACGCCGCCGCCGACCGCGCCGGTGTCGGGCCAGTACATCGGCCGCACGTAGAGCGCGGCGCCCGGCGCGAACTTCTTCACGCCGTCGCGCGCCAGCCCGATCCATTCGTCTTCGGAAACCAGCGGTTTGAGATGGAAGCGCCGCGCCGACTCGTTGACCCGGGCGATGTGCCGGTCGAGGTCGGGGGCGAGACCGTCGTAGGTCCGGGCGCCGTCAAACACCATCGAGCCCAGCCAGGCGGCGTGGGTTCGCGGGCCCATGATGCCGACGTTACCCTCGTGCCAGTCGCCCTCGAAGAAGGTCCAGGTGGCGGAATGCGGGACGCGAGTGGGGACGACGGCGCTCATCGGATGAAGCTTTGCATCGATTGTGCCGGCCTGTGTCAACGTCCCCGCGGAACAACCACGCCTGGCAACCGTTGCCGTCGCGAGCCGGGTCGGTGGGAATAGCGCAGGGCAGGCGTCGATGCCTCTGGAAATCGCGGTCGGACCACAAAGGCTGGTGATCAACCAGGGCTACGGCTTCCTGGTCACCGAGCAGGACGGCCAGATCTCGTGGCCGACCGAGCAGGGCTTCTACCACGCCGACACGCGCCTGCTCTCGAGCTGGCAGATCTACGCCGACGGCATCTCGTGGGACCTGCTTAACGCCGGCAACGTCGCCTACCACGCCGCGCGGATCTACCTGACCAATCCGGTGATCGTCAGCGAGCAGGGGGACATCCCGGCGGGGACCATTGGCCTGATGATCGGCCGCTGCATCGGCGGGGGGCTGCACGAGGACCTCGACCTGGTCAACAATGGCCAGCGGCCGGTGCAGTTCAATCTCGAGATCGCCGCGCGCAGCGACTTCGCCGACCTGTTCGAGGTGAAAGCCGGGCGCATCGTCCGCCGCGGACGGATCATCAGCGAGTGGAACCGTCGTATCGGTCGTCTGCGCGCCCGCTACGAGAACGAGGACTTCCGCCGCGAGCTGATCATCACCGTCCGGCGGGCAGGATCAAAGCCGGTCTACGCCAACGGCCGGATCAGTTTCGAGATCGACCTGGCGCCGGGCCAGACCTGGCACGCCTGCCTCTGCTACGACGTGTTCGACGGCAAGACCCGGATGACGGCGCCGGCCGGCTGCATCGACGTCGCGGCGACGTCGCACGCCTCGCGCCGCCTCGGCGACTGGCAAGACCGGGCGCTGAAGATCAGCACCAGCAATGAGGAGTTCTACCGCTTCTACCACCAGGCGGTGGAGGACATGGCGGCGCTGCGTCTGCCGCTCGCGGGCACCGACCATCTGGAGTTCGTGCCGGCCGCCGGCGTGCCCTGGTTCGTTGGCCTGTTCGGCCGCGACAGCCTGATCGTCTCGTTGCAGAACGCGATGGTCTATCCGGATTTCGCCCGCGGCGCGCTCGACGTGCTGGGCCGCTGGCAGGCGACGGCGCGCGACGACTACCGCGACGCCGAGCCTGGCAAGATCATGCACGAGCTGCGCACCGGCGAGCTGGCGCACTTCCGGCTGATTCCGCACACGCCCTACTACGGCACCGCCGACGCGACGCCGCTCTACCTGATCGTGCTGCACAACGCCTGGCGCTGCACCGGCGACCGGACGCTGCTGGAGCGACACCTGGCGACGGCCGAGAAGTGCCTGGCGTGGATCGACGAATATGGCGACCGCGACGGCGACGGCTTCCAGGAATACGAGACCCGCTCGAAAGACGGCTACGAGAACCAGAGCTGGAAGGACGCCGGCGAAGCCATCGTCTATCCGGACGGATCGCTGGTGAAGGGGCCCAAGGCGCTCTGCGAGCTGCAGGGCTATGTCTACGACGCCTGGCTGCGCATGGCGGAGATCTTCGAGGCGCTCGGCGATGCGGGCCGCGCCGAGGCGCTGCGGGCCAAGGCTGCGCGGCTGTTCGCGCACTTCAACGACGCGTTCTGGGACGAGGACGCCGGCTTCTACGCGCTTTGCCTCGATGGCCAGAAGCGCAAGGTGATGAGCGTCGCCTCCAACGCTGGCCACCTGCTGTGGTCCGGCATCGTGCCGCCAGATCGGGCGGGGCGCGTGGTGGAGCGCCTGATGGCCGCGGACATGTCGAGCGGGTGGGGGATCCGCACGCTGTCGTCGGCGCATCCGGCCTACAATCCCCATTCCTACCAGACCGGCTCGGTCTGGCCGCACGACAACAGCCTGATCGTGCTTGGATTTCGCCGCTACGGCTTCGATGCCGAGGCCGCCCAGATCTCCCGCGACGTCAGCGGCGCGGCCGGCTACTTCCTGCAGCACCGCATGCCGGAACTCTACGCTGGCCTCAGCCGCGAGCCGACATCCTTCCCGGTGCAGTACAAGGGCGCGAACGTGCCGCAGGCCTGGGCCGCAGGGGCCTGCTTCTGCCTGCTGCAGGCGATGGTCGGTTTCCAGCCCGACGCGCCGAACCGCAAGCTCTACCTCGATCCCGCCCTGCCGCCCTGGGTGCGGGAGCTGACGCTGAAGGACCTGCGCCTCGGCCGCGCCTCGTTCGATATCCGGTTCTGGCGGGAGGGCGAGCGCACCGAATGGGAGGTGCTGCGCGGCGATGCGCGCAAGGTCGCGTCCCGCCCCTATGCCCGAGGTGCGGGACCCGCCGTCGAGGCGAAGGCCCAGGCGGCGGAGTAGCTCTCAGTCCGCGGCGCCCACTCCCGCGCTGGCGAGCGCCGCGTTCATGGCGCGGTTGAGGTCCGCGAGACCGTAGGGCTTGGAGAGGATCGGAAACTCCCGCTTCGGCATTCGCTCGGCCGCCTCGCTGTAGCCGGTGGCGAGCAGCACCGGGATCTGCGGCCAGCGCTGGCGCACCTGCCGCGCGAGGTCCAGCCCGTCCAGTTCGCCGGCCATCACCATGTCGCTGAGCACCAGTTCGGGCAGCTCTCCCGCCTCCAGCACCGCGAGCGCCGCGTCGGCGCTGCCGACGGTTCGCGTGCGATGGCCAAGCTGGTCCAGGAGCCGCGCGGCCACGTCGGCGACCTGAGGGTTATCCTCCACCAGCAGCACGAACGCTGCGCGCTGGGGCGCGGCCGGCTCCTCCGCCGCGGCGTCGCCGGCGCCGCCCGCCGGCGCTTCGATGCGGGGCAGATAGAGCGTGATCGCCGTGCCTTGCCCAAGCTCGCTTTCGACTGCGACCCGGCCGCCGGATTGCTGCGCGAAGCCGTACACCTGCGACAGACCAAGCCCGGTGCCCTTGTCGACATCCTTGGTGGTGAAGAATGGCTCGAACACCTTGGCGAGGATGTCGGGCGGGATGCCGGCGCCGGTGTCGCGCATGGTCAGCGCCACGAACGCGCCGGCGGCCTCGCCAGTGGCGTCGCCCTCCAGCAGGACGTTGCGACCCGCCAGCGAGAGCTCGCCGCCGTTGGGCATGGCGTCGCGGGCGTTGACCGCCATGTTGAGGAGGGCGAGCTCGAGCTCGCTCGAGTCCGCCTCAACGCACCAGAGGTCGTCGGGCAAATCCACGTCGACCCGGATCGTCGCGCCGACGCTGGCGGCGAGCAGCTGCTGCAGCGCCGCGCTGCGCGCCGGAAGGGCGATCGGGGCAGGGTTGAGCCGCTGGCGCCGGGCGAACGCCAGCAGGCGCCGGGTGAGGTCCTGGCCGCGTTTGGCTGACAGTTCGATCGCGTCGAACGCCCGCGCCACGCCCGGGTCGTCCTCGCCGATCCGGCGCCGCAGCAGCTGTGTCTGGCCGCCGACGACCATCAGGATGTTGTTGAAGTCGTGCGCGACGCCGCCGGTCAGCTGGCCGATCGCCTCCAGTTTCTGCGACTGCGCCAGCCGCTCCTGCGCGCGCTGCAGTTCCAGCTGCGCCTCGCGCTGCTTGGTCATGTCGCGGGTGAGCTTGGCGAACCCGATCAGCTGGCCGGTCTCGTCGCGGATCGGATCGATCACCACGCTGGCCCAGAACAGGTCGCCGTCCTTGCGCACGCGCCACGACTCGGCCTCGTAGCGGCCGAACTCCCGCGCGGTGCGCAACGCCTCGTCGGGCAGGCCGCGGGCGCGGTCGGCGTCGGTGTAGAACATCGAGAAGCACCGGCCCAGCACCTCGTCGGCCCGGTAGCCCGTGATCCGGGCGGCGCCGGCGTTCCAGTTGGTGACGATGCCTTCCGGACTCAGCATGTAGATCGCGTAGTCGACCACGCCGTCGACCAGCAGCCGGAACTGGCGCTCGCTCTGCGCCAGAGCCGCCTTGGACTCGATCTCGCGGGTGATGTCGCGGGCGATCGCATAGAACAGTCCGTTCTCCCGCACGACGTTCCACGAGAGCCAGACCCAGTGGCCGTCGGCGTGGCGGTAGCGGTTCTCGAAGCCGTGGACGTCGCCTGTCTGTCCAAGGCGCTCTCTCAGCGACAGCGAGCGATCGCGGTCCTCGGGATGGGCCAGATCGACCAGCCGGGTGCGGGAGAGGAAATCGACCGAATAGCCAAGCGTTTCCTGCCAGGCCGGCGCATTGAGCAGGCGCGGAACCCCGTCATCCGCCGAGATGATCGCCAACAGGTCCCGCGAGGCGTCCCAGAAGCGCTGCAACTGGCGTTCGGCCTCGGCCGCCTTGGCCGCCTCCTCACGCGCCTGCTTGCGAAAGCGCGCCTCCCGGGCCGTGCGCGCCTGTTCGATCCGCCGCTGAGCCGAGATGTCGCGGACAAGGGCCAGACGTCCGCCGTCGGACAGCCGCGCGAGGCTGATTTCGACGTCGAGCCAGTTGCCGTCCTTGCGCCGCACGGCGAGCGTCGGCGCCTGCCCGCCCGGCGAGGTCTGGCTGTCGAGGTCGGCCAGGTCGGCGATCTGGAACAGCGCCGACGTCGGCAGGCCCAGCAATTCGTCACGGGCGTAGAGCGTCAGGCGGCTCGCCGCCTCGTTCGCCTCCGTCAGCGCGCCGTCAGCGCCGATCACGAAGATCGCCTCGCCGGCCCGCTCGAACAGCTCACGAAACCGGCTCTCCGCGCCGGCCTGGGCGGAAACGTCGGTGTTGACGCCGAACCAGCGGGTGATCCGGCCGCGGCTGTTTCGCAGCGGCGTGACGCGGGTCAGGAACGGGCGGAAGCGGCCGTCCCGTCCGAGCAGTGGAAAAGTGATCTCGACCGGCTCGCCGGCGGCCTTGGTCTTGGCCCATTGCCGCCGCACCAGCGGATATATCGCCGGGTCGTGCAGGCGCTCGAGGCCCTCCGTTCGGATCATCTCCGGAGTCATGCCGGTGTAGTCGACCCAAGCGTCGTTGGCCCAGACGATGTTTCCCTCGGCGTCGGAGATCCAACACGGGGTGGGAAGGTGCTGGGCGACTTGCCTGAACGGCAGCTCTGCGGACTCGGCGTCTGGATCGGACTGCTTGACGCCCACGCGCATGCCTTCAGCCCCCGCTGAACAAACCGTCGGCCCCACCCGATGCGGCTCAAGCGTTGGGAACGCACCTTCGCCGACTTGGTTCCGATCCAAGGGGTGGCCCGAGCGGAGGGTGGACATAACGGCGATGAAATGGTCCGCCGGGATAAGCTTCAAAGTTGAAACATGACGGCGCAGGAGGCGCGACGTGGCTCACGACTCCGTGTGCGGCGGGGGGCGTTCTCGTCTTTCGCCGGTTGCGCGGGGATGCACAATGGTCGCACAAAACGAGCAATGAACAGATGGTTGAACGCGCGCCGTGTGCTCCTTATGCGACACTAGGGTCGGCGGCGATTGACAAGCGAACGGCAAGCGCGACGCCATCTGGACGGCCAACGCGAATAGTGGTTTAGGCACGCGTCGAGCGGGGATTGAATGTCCGAAGGGGTGGTCGGCTCACTGCGCGCGGGTCTGTCGGTCGACAGCAAGCCCACACCTGCAAGCCACGCCCGCGACTACAGCGGTCACGCCCGCCATTTCCTGTTCATCTCGGCGCCCTTCGGCCCGTTCGCTCGCGAACTGGCGGACTGCTTGCGCGAATGCGGCGCAACTTCCACGAGAGTCATCGTCAATGGCGGCGACGTGATGGATTGGGGCGTGAGGGACGCCGCCGTCTATTTCGGGGCCGAGGCTGGGTGGCGGGACTGGCTGCACCGGCTGATTCAGCGCCGGGGCGTGACCGATATCGTCACCTACGGCGATTCCAGCCCCTATTCGGTCAAGGCGCTGCTGCTCGGCCAGGCGCTGAATCTGCGCCTGCACGTATTCGAGCAGGGCTACTTCCGGCCGGACTGGGTCACGCTCGAACGGGGCGGGGTCAACGCCAACTCCCGCCTCCCGCGCGACCCCGACTGGTATCGCCGCGCTGCGGCCAGCATTTCCCCGCCGGTCGCGGCCAAGGTCGGGCGCACGACGCCGGCGATGGTCGGCCGGATCCTCAGCTACCACACGGCGATGTACTTCGGACTGCCGTTGTTCGCCCGGTTCAGGACGCCCTATCACTACTCCGCCCTTTGGCAGGGTCTGGGCCATTGCTGGCGGTTCGCCAGCCAGCGTATGACCAGCGCCAGCCAACGTCGCCGGCAGGAGCAGCTGATCGGCTCGGGACGGCCGCTCTATCTCGTCCTGCTGCAGCGCCCGGGCGACAGCCAGCTGTGGCGCCATTCCGATTTCGAGCGCACCGAGTCGTTCCTGGAAAAGGTGGTGGCCAGCTTCGCCGCCCATGCGCCGGCGGACGCGATGCTGCTGGTGCGCCCGCACCCGCTGGACCACGGGCTTGACGATCACGAGGCGGTGCTCGACCGGCTGGCGCGGCGGCAGGGCGTGCCCGGCCGCGTCCACTTCGTCGATCACGGCAAGCTGCACGAGATCTTGCCGGCGATGAGCGGCGCGGTCTGCGTCAACTCCACCGCCGGCCTCGCCGCGGTCGAGTTCGGGTGCCCGACCATCGTGCTCGGGCGGGCGCTTTACGACATGCGGGGGCTCACCCACCAGGGCGGCATCGACAGCTTCTGGCGCTCGGCCGAGGCGCCGGACCCCGATCTCTACGAGGCGTTCCGCGATGTGATGATGGCCAGCACCCAGATCAACGGCGCCTACGCCACCCGGCGGGGCCGCGAACTGGCGGTGCCCGAGGCCACCCGCCGGCTGTTGCGGGGCGACGATATCGAGACCTGTCTGCAGCCTACCGGCTGACCAGGCGTCCGAGCGCGCAAGCCAGCTGGTCGAAGTGCGATGACCACGTCGGCGCGGGATAGGCCGGACCGCGGCCGCGGCGCCGTCCAGCGCGCGTTCGATCGCCGCCAGCCACGCCGGGCCATCCAGCGGATCGACCAGCGTCGCGGCCTCGCCGGCGAGCTCCCTGTGGGCGGGAATGTCCGAGGCGATCACCGGCGTGCGCAGCGCCAGGGCTTCGACGACCGGCAGGTCGAAGCCTTCCGCCAGCGACGGGCTGAGCAGCGCCGCGGCGCCTCCGACCAGGCGCGCCAGTTCACGGTCGCTGAGGTCGCTGACCTCATGCACCAGCCGGATCACCGCCTCGGAGCGCTGCAGGTGGTCGATCACCGCCTCGTTCTCCCAGCCGCGCCGGCCCACCAGCACCAGCCGCGGCGTCTCGGCGCCCAGACGTTCGGAAAGCCGCCGCCAGGCCGCGAGCAGGAAGGCGACGTTCTTGCGCGCCTCGAGCGTGCCGACGCAGACGAAATAGGGTCTCGCCGACGGCCAGGCCTGCGCCTCGTCGAAGAACGCCGCCTCGATCCCCAGAGGCGCCACTTCGGTGGCGGGGGCGCGGCGGCCGTGCGCGGCGGCGTAGTCGGCCAGCTCTCCTGCCGTCGTCGCCGAGTTGGTGATCACCAGGCGCGCATGGGCGATGATCTCGTCGACGCGGCGCTGGTGGCGCGCCTCGGCTCCGGGCGCGCAGTATTCGGGAAAGTTGATCGGGATCAGGTCGTGCACCATGACCACCGGCGTTACGCCCCGCTCGGTCAGACGCCCCAGCACGCGCGGCTGGTCGAGCCCAGTGTGGCTGACGTTGAGGTAGACGTCGCCCGCTCCGGGCCTGGCCGGCCGAAGGTTCAGCAGCGCACGGGCCGCGATGTCGAGATGCCACTTGGCGCGTTGCGGCAGCTGGCGCGACACCGGACGGGCGCGCAGCGGCGCGGCGCGATCGGTCATTGAGCTGAGCGCGTGCTGCAGCTCCCCCCAGGTCGCGCCCGCGGCCTCGTCATCCTCGCGCTGGCGGCTGAACGCCTCGTTCTGCCGGATCGTGCGCGCCAGCATCCGCCGCGGCACGCCCAGCAGCCGGCCGCCGAGGGTCAGCACCGGCTGCAGTTCGACGTCCGGCTGCTCGAGCAGCCAGCGGGCGTAGGCCACCACCACGCGGTCGATCCCGGTGGGCGAGAACCGGGACCCGCGGATGAAGATCCGACCGATGTCGAAAAGGACTTCTGGTCATGGTCGCTAAACGAACGGCCGGTAGGCCTCGGCCAGTCGTTCCTGGTAGCGCGCTGGACTGAATTTCGCCGCCTGCCGGCGACCCCGGGCGATCAGGTCGTCGCGAAGCGCCTCGTCGGCGTCGAGCGTGCGGATCCCGGCGCGGATGGCGTCGACGTCGTAGGGATCGACCAGCAGGGCGGCGTCACCCGCGACTTCCGGCAGCGATCCGGCGGTGGAGGTCAGCACCGGCGATCCGAGCAGCATCGACTCCAGCACCGGCAGCCCGAAGCCCTCGTAGAGCGATGGGAACAGGGTCGCCTTCGCGCCGCGGATCAGGCCGACCAGAACCCGGAACGGCAGGAACTCGTATTGCCGCACGCGGTCGGCCCGTCTCAGCACGCCGTCCTTCAGCACGCTGGCCTGGACCAGGTCGTCGTAGAGCAGGTCGTTCTGCTGCTCCTGCAGCCAGGCCTTCCCGCCGATGATCACCAGCGGGGCCTTCACGCCCGAGGACAGATAGGCCTCGACGATCCGCGGCAGGTTCTTCTTCGGTTCGATCGCGCCGAAGAACAGGTGGTAGCCGCGCCACGGCAGGTCGAACATCGCCTCCAGCTGGCTGGCGACTTCGTCGTCCGACGCCTGCAGCAGCGCATCGGGGACCTCGACCGACTGGTAGGTGTTGACCACCTTGTCCTCCGGCGCGCCCAGCAGGCGGATGATGTCCGCGCGCGAGTGCTCGGAGACGGTGACGATCCGATCGCCTCGGGCGATCAGGGTCTGGCACAGCGCATGGAAGCCGCGCTTGTTGTCCAGGGTGGTGTGGGGCAGGCGCAGCGGCACCAGGTCGTGCAGCGTGTAGACGTTCGGCGTGCGCGGCTCATAGAGCGGCAGCGCACAGGTCCAGTGCGTCAGGTCGGTCTGCGACTCGCCGCGGCCGAGCGTGATCGGCGACATGTAGCCGAACGCGAAATAGGCCCGGTTGGCGTTGTCGAACACGTTGCGCGCCGCCCAGGTGCGATCGCAGGGCGGGTAGCGGCTCTCGATGTCGCGGGTGATCACCTCGCCGGTGCGCTGGATCGGCCAGGCCTGCAGGCGCGGCGGACGGGCAAGGCTCCGGATCACCGCGCGCACCCTGTTCGAGGGCGCAACGCCGCCAGCGTCCAGCAGCGTCACCTCCCGCATCAGGTCGGTGGCGTCCTCGTCCTGGGTCGAGCTGAACAGGATCTGGGTCTCGTGCCCCATCGCCCTGAGGCTCGAGTGCAGATTGCGGGCGTAGGTGGCGATCCCAGAACCGCGCGGCATGCTGAGGTTGAAGCCGTCGATGCATATTCTCGCCATGCGGGGATAAGCGCCTTCCACGGCCTCTGCGCGTCGGCGCATCGCTAGCGCGCTGTTAAAGTCTCCCGGGCCCGTTTGGAAGCCCCGCCTCGGAACGCCGTCGGCGGTTGAGGCTTTCCGGCGTGGATGCTAGCCCATGGCGGCCATGGGCTCGGATCGGAACCAGACAGGATGCCGCAAGCCCCCCGCGCGACGCCGCTGAGCGCCGGCGCGGCGCCTGGTCGGTAGGGAACCGTGACTGAGGTCTTTCGCAGCTCGGAACTGGCGGTTCGCGCTGTCTGCGAGTTCGACTCGCCGACGTGCGTGATCACGTTCAATTCCTACACGGATGATCGCAGCCTGGATCGGCCGGGATTCGGCGAGTAGTTCTTTCACAGTCGGGCGATCGACGCGGTCCACATCGTCAGCCGTGAGAACGACTGGTTCCAACACCCTGAAATGCCCGCCGTCGCCGCGAAGGTCGCCGAGCTGGTCAGACGTTACGGCCGGGTGGTTTCCTACGGCTCCAGCATGGGCGCCTATGGGGCGATCCGCTTCGGCGGGCTGGCGGGGGCGTCGGTCGCGCTGGCGCTCTCGCCGCAATATTCGATCGATCCGCGGACGGCGCGCTTCGAGCGGCGATGGAAGTACGATTCCAAGCGCATCGACTTCACGCTCGAGCGCACGCTGAAGGCGCCGTTCGTCGAGACCGCCTACATCGTCTACGATCCTGGCGACGCCGACCGGCGCCACGCGGACCTGTTCCGGCGCAAGACCCGCGTGATCGATGTGCCCCTGGCCGGCGTCGGCCATCCGGCGACGGGCTTCCTCGCCGAAGTCGGGATGCTGACCGACCTGATGCTTGATTTCGTGGCGGGCACGCTCGACGTCGCCGACCTGCGGCGCAGGGCCCTGCTTGCGCGGGAGGGCAGCGCGCAGTTCCACTTCGTCAAGTCGGAGCGGGCGCTGCTAGGCCGCACGCGCGTGGCGCACGCCGCCCGCGCGGCCGCGATGGCCCCGCACAACGTCGGCTTCGCGACCCACCATGCGTCCATGCTGGCGGCGGTCGGCCGGTTCGAGGCGGCGCGGGCGGAGTTCGCGCGCGCCGCGGCGGTGGCGCCCGACCACCCGCTGCTGCTGCGGCGGCTGATCGACTTCCACCAGCGGCGCGGCGACATCGAACAGGCGATCGCGGCGGCGGAGACGCTGATCTCGCTGCATTCCGAGACGTTCCTGCCGCGGCTGAATGAACTCCGCGCCATCCAGAGCCGCCGTCGTCTGGCGGGACTGCCGCTGGCGATCGGCGGCCGGAAAGCTGGCTAGCGCGCGCCGGACGCGCGTCAGCGGGCGCTACGCCGGCTCGCGGTGCAGCGTGGCGTGCACGGCGGCGATCGCCTCCTGGACGTCGTCATAAAGGACCGCCTGGCCGCTCTCGATGAAGACCGCTCGGTTACAGATCTCGGCCACGACGTTTAGGTCGTGGGACGCGATCACGAACGAGCGCTCCGCGCGGCGCGTGAACAGTTCCTGCGTGCATTTCTCGGTGAAGCGGGCGTCGCCGACCGCAAGCACCTCGTCGATGAGATAGCAGTCGAAGTCGATCGCGATCGACAGTCCGAAGGCGAGCCGCTGGCGCATGCCGGTGGAGTAGTACTTGATGGGCTGGGTCAGGGCGCCGCCCAGCTCGGCGAACGCCTCGGTCTTGCGCAGAATCTCGGACATCGGACGCCGGTAGAGGCGGCTGATGAACGCGATGTTGTCCATCCCGGTCAGGCTGCCCTGGAAGGCGCCGGTGAACGCCAGCGGCCAGGAGACGGTCATGTCGCCCCAGGAGATCCTGCCCGCGGTTGGGGACAGCACGCCGCCGAGGATCTTGATCAGGGTGGACTTGCCCTGACCGTTGCGGCCGAGCACGGCCAGCCGCTCGCCCGGCGCAAGCTGGAAGCCGAGGCCCTCGAAAAGCGTCCGCCAGCGCCCGTTGAGCTTGAAGCGCTGGGTAAGCCCCTCAACTCTCAGCACCGAAAGCCTCCGTCATTCGCCGTGCTGGTGTTCGCGCAGGCCCGCCAGCACCAGCGCGACTGAACCGTAGATCAAGAGCAGGGTCGCCAGCGCGGTGGCGAGGCTCTGCAGCCGATGCGGTTCGCTTGCCGAGTCCGGCAGGTTCGGACTGGCGATCCGCTCGAGATAGAGCCGCTTGCGCCGCGCCTCCAGGCGCGCCTCCTCGGCGGCCGTGGCGGCGCTGGCGAGCTTCTTGTCGGCGAAGTCGCGTTCCAGCGAGAGGGTTTCGTATTCGCCGATCATCGGCGCCAGCGAGTCGTTCTCGCCCGCCATCTTGGCCTGCTCGTCCTGGGCCTGACGCTGGTAGGCCTTGATGCGGCTGTCGAGGCCGGCGAGCTGGGGGCTCTGCGGCGCCACCGATGCGATCCCGGCCCGCTCGGCTTCGAGCGTGGCGATGTCGGCCTGCAGCTTGCCCATCAGATCGAGATTGACCAGCGACGAGCGGTTCGGGTCGATCAGGCGCTCGCGATTGCGGAAGCTGGTGAGCCGCCCCTCGGCCAGACCGAGGTCGGCTTCGGCTTCGGCGATCTGCCGCTGCGTTTCGGTGACGGCGTCCTGGTCGGCGCGGTCGTTGAGGTGATTGACCAGGGTCTCGCCGCCGTCGAGCAGGGCGGACGCCATCTCCTGGGCGTCCTGCGGTCGGAACGCCCTGACCTCGAGGGTGCTGATCCCGGTCGAGGTGTTGTAGTCGACGCTGACGAACCTGGGGTACGCCTCGGCGAGGTGCTCGAAGGTCGGCGTCTCGAACGGGCGCGGGAAATTGGCCAGGAAATCCAGCCCGCCGCGCCCCAGCGCTTCGCGGAGATGGTGCTGCTTCGCCAGGCTGTCGATCGCGTCGCGGGACATCACGTAGTCGTGGACCACGAACGAGTCGGTCGCCGCCGGCGCCAGCCCCACGCCCTGCAGCACGGCGTTGAAACCGGTGGGCTGAATCTGCGAAGGGGCCCTGACGATGAACTGGGCCCGGGAGATATAGATCGGGCTGGCGAGCAGCAGGAAGTAGACCGCCAGCAGGACGCCGGGGAGGACCACCATCCAGATGAACAGCGGGGCCTTGCGCAGGCCGCGCGTCAGGGCCCGGCCGGCTCTCGGGATTGCGAAGGTCGCCTCGCCCTCGGATCCCGCGGTCACTCTAAGCGTCATATCGCCACCACCGCGGTTGCCTGCATCTCATATTCCGCTTCAGTTTCCCGCCCGCGTCGGCGGAAGGCCCGGGCGCCCATCAGAACACCTCCACGCGCGACCGCACCTGGCGGACGAGCAGGAGGCCAAGCGCGTTCATAGTCAAGGCGACCACTAGCGTGTAGCCCAGGTCGAAGTGCGGATTGATCGACGGGCCGAAGAAGCCGTAGCGCACCATCTCCGCGCAGTTCAGGAACGGCAGTAGCAACGCGAAGTGACGAACGTCCTCCGGCAGCCAGTCGGCCAGAAAGAACGTCCCCGAGAGGGGAACCAGGATGTACAGCGTCACCCCGATGATTCGCTCCACCACCTCGAATATCTCAGAGATCGCGCCGACGATCAGGGCCAGGCCGCTCGACACCAGCGCGGTGGTGAACCACCCGATGTAGACCCAGGTCAGGTTGTTCGGCAGCGGCGCCAGTCCCAGGAACAGCAGCAGGCCGTACACGACAAAGGCCCCGAGCGTCACGCCCACGAACTCGAGCGCAATCCGCGCCGAGAACAGATCCAGCGTCGTAATGGTTCTGTGGTACAACAGCGAACTGTTTATCTTCACCGCATTCAAACTGTACATGACGATGTGTCGGGTCAGGATCGTCGGCATGTATCCGGTGAGAATGAACGGCAGCACCTGGAGGCCGTGCTCATAGGGCCCGCGAATCGATCGCCACAGAATCAGGACGCCGATGCAGAAGGCGAGCGGCTCGACCAGCACCCAGAGGAAGCCGATGTTGTCGCGGCCGTAGCGGGTCGCCAGCTCCCTGAGCATGAGCGCCCACATCGTGCGCCCGTGGTCCCGCAGCAGACGATATGTGGCGCTCACGAGGACGGCGACGTCGCAGACACGAGGGAGGGCGGCGAGGGCGGGCGGCTTCCGGCCGCGCCCAAGGGCTTGGAGCCCGCGAGCCGTCCTGCGGCGGAGGACTCAAGACGTCCGGGGGTGAACAAAGTGCTCGCCATGCTCCGGCCCGACGCCGCCTCCAACTCGCCGATTCCCACGCCCCACCCATGGTCGGCGCGCCAGTTTCTCACAGGGCCGACCGGCATTCCAGCCTCCGGACTTCGCCGCGCTACTTTCCGGCTCGGCGCCCTGGCCCGGCGCTTCGCGCGCCCGGTGCGCGGCGAGGCGTGTCCAAGTCATCAATTCCACGCCCACGGTCGACGTCTAGATGAACTGTGCGGACCGGGGCAAGCCGATCCTGCAACCGCCGCCTGGCGGCCCTCAGCCACCAGCTCAGCCGGCGGGTGCGTCCACGCCTTCGCGCAGCTCGATCGAGTCGCCCGACGCCGTGGCGAGCTGTCGCAGTCGGTCGATATTGAGAATCAGCTCGGCGTCGTCGGGGTTGAGCCGCCGCGCCGTGTCGTAGGCGTGGGCCGCCTTCCGGTATTGCTGGGATTCCCGCAGCATGTGGCCGAGCCGGACCCAGATCCCGAAAGCTTCCGGACTGAGGCGCAGGTACGCGCGATAATGCTCCGCCGCCAGCCGCCAGTCGCCGCGTTCGCGCGCCGCGTCGCCCGCCGCAAGCTGGGCCCCGCGGGCGCGGTCGGCGGGCGCCTCCGAAACGCTGGCGGCGAGGCGTTGGAGCGCCTCGCGGGCGTGCGGATTGCCGTCGAGCGCGGTGCTGCGCCGGTAAAGCGTGACCGCATCGTCGACCCGTCCCAACAGCTGGCACAGTCGCCCATAGTTGAGCATCAGGTCGGCGTCGCTGTCGTCGAGCCGCACTGCCCGCGCATAGGCGTCGGCCGCTTCCGCGGAGCGTCCGGATTCTTTCAATGCGTGACCCAGCTGAACCCAGATCGCCATGTCCCTCGGGTTGAACCTGAGGTGCCAGCCATAGACGCGGGCGGCGAGGGGCCATCGCCGGCGGTCGCGCGCAAGGTCGCCCGCGCGGCGGACGGGGGTCCAGAGCCTTGAGAATGGCCTTGCGGCGGCCGGACGAACCTGCGGCGCGGCGGGCGGCTGGGCGCGCGCTTCCGCCGACGGCCTGTCGATGGCCCTGCCGAGCTGTCGCAGTTCCGCCAGCGCGTGGGGATTGTCATCGAGCGCGGCGCTGCGGCGGTAGAACTCGATCGCGTCGTCCCAGCTGCCTGTCAGCTTCCTCAGGTGGCCGAGGCTCAGAAGCAGATCGGCGTCGTCCGGCCTCAGCCGCAGCGCCGTGGCATAGGCCTGATCCGCCTCGGCGTACTGCTGTGACTCCTTCAGCATGTGGCCCAGCTGGACCCAGATGTCGAAAGCCTCCGGGTTCAGGCGCAGGAACGCACGATAATGCTCCGCCGCCTGCGGCCATTCGCGACGGTCGCGCGCCGCATCGCCCGCCGCCTGACGCGCGGCGCCGCGCCGCCACCAGCGAGGCGCCCTGAAGCCTGAGCTCATAAAGGTCCCGTCTCGATCACACGGCCGGATTGAGGTCGCCTCGGAAACCACAAGGTCGTGCGCATCGCGGCGACGTCAAGCTTTGGTTGTCTGGCGGCGTCAAGGCTCCCGCGCGCCGGCGCCCTTGTCGCCGCCGCCGGAGAACCGCCCGAGCACGCGCCATACCAGACTGTTTTCGATGCGCCTCAGCGCGCCGCGCAGGATCGCGACCTCGGCCGAGACCGCGTCCCGGCCCATGCGCAGGGCGTCGGACTCGTCGCGCGCCTCGGCCAGCCGTTCGCGCGATGCGCGTTCAGTCTCCCGCGCGCGATCGAGGCTGGCTCTGAGCTCCGCCGAACCTTCCCGCAGGGCGGCGAGTTCGACCCTCGCTTCATCGAGACTGGCGGCGCTCCGCGCTTCGGCCTCCCGCATCGCCTGCAGCAGATCGCCCCGCTCCTGTTCGCGCGCCGCCAGCGCCTGCTCCGCGTCCGCGAGCCTGCCAGCGAGAAACGCAGCTTCGGCCCGCGCCGCGTCCAGGGCGGATTCCAGGCGGCCGGCTTCCTTGCGGGCGCCGCGCGCCAGCACGTCGGCCCGGCTGTTGGCGGCCGCGACCGCGGCCGACAGCTCGGCCTGCTCCTGCGCGCTCGCCTCCAGACGCGCGCTAAGGCCGGACGCCTCCTCCTGCGCGGCCTCAAGCTGCGCCCTGACGGATTGCTCCTGCTGTTGCGCGGCCGCCAGGCGCGCGTTGAGCTCAGCGATCTCGGTCTGCGCCGCGCGCACCGCGAACTCGAGGGCGGCGGCTTCGTCCCGCGCCGCCCGGGTGGCCGCGTCCGAGCGGCCGTTGGCGGCATCGACCGCGGCCAGCAACTCGGCCTTCTCCTGCTCGCGCACGGCTTGCTGCGCCTGAGCAGCGTCGAGCGCCGACCGCAGCTCGGCCGCCTGGGCCTGCAGCGCCGCGAGCCGGGCGGTCGTCTCACTGAGCGCCTGATCCGAAGCGGCGACCTGCGATCGGCTGGCGGTCAGCTCGCGCTCCGCCTCCGCCAGCAGCGGCCCGGCGGCGTTGCTCAGCGAGGCGAGCCACTTGCCGACGTCGTCTGGAACGTCGTCGTTGGGCGGCACGCCTGCGGCCGCGGCGCTGAGGTAGTCGTAGAGTTCGCCGATCGGGTTCAAGCCTTCGGGCAGCCGCAGCGGACCGGCGACGTTGTGGTGCTTGTGGCCTTGGCTGAGCGTGGCCGCCGCCTCCGCCTCCGCCGCCCAGGTCCGGTGCGGAAAGGTGATGCCGAAGGCGCGCTCCATGTCGTCCAGCACGCCGGCGTGGTCTTCGATGAGGGTGTCGAACTGGACGAATATCCGGCTGCTCAGGCGGGTCAGCCGCTCGCAGTTGACCATGTAGGTGGCCCATAGCAGCAGGCTTTTCTGGCGGCTGGCGTTGTCCCGCAGTTTCAGCGAGCGGGCGATCTCATCGGGCCGGCGGACCATGATCACGTAGTGAACGCTGAAGCCGGAGTCCTCCAAAGCCTGCCGCCAGAGCTCCAGCAGCAGGTTTATGCGAGGATCCTTGAGCACGATCAGTTCGGCGTCGCCGTCATACTCCTCGGCGAGCAGCGTGCAGGCCGGCTGCAGGAAGCTCGACACCGGCAGGGGACGATCGCCGCGGCGTCGGGGGCCGAAGGTGTCGTCCCAGCTGGAGTCCAGACGCCGGAGGACGTCCTCGTTGAACTCGGCGATGCGCACCGGTTCCCAATAGCCAAGCTCGTTGAAGGCGTTGGCGGGCATGAGGTTGCGCGGCAACGCCGCGCCGGCCAGCGACAGAAGCCGGGCCATGGCGGACGTGCCGGAGCGATGCATCCCGAGCACGACAAGGGCGCGTCTTCGCGTTGTCGAAGGGCTGGGCATCCTAGTGGGCTCGGTCAGCGCTCGAGCGGGCGGCCCCAGCCGCGCTCGAGCGAGGGCCCGCTCGGTCGAGCGACCAGGCGCGGCGGTTCAAGCTGATGCGGTGAGGTGGACCATTTGTTCGCGAAATGGCTGACTTTCCAGGCCCATTGCTATGAGTGTGATGACGGGTCGGCGCGCGATCTTACTAGGTGGTCTTGATGCGGCAAGCAAAACACGGGACCGGCGTCGCCCGCCTGAACGGATGGTTGCGGCAGCGCCTGAATCCGGCGCTGGCGGCCGCCGACCGAGCGCGCGACGCCGGCCGACCCGGAGAAGCCGCCGATCTCTACGCCGAGGCGCTGCGGGCTTCGCCAGGGCGCATGGATCTTCGCGTCCAGCGGGCCAACATGCTCAAGGACAGCAACCGTCTGGACGAGGCCGAGGCGGAATACCTGATCGCGGCCGCCGCAGCGCCGGACGACGCCGATCTGCAGCTGCAGCTGGGCCATCTCTACAAGCTGCGGCGGGACCGCAAGCGGGCGATCGAACACTATCGGCGCGCCGCCGCGCTGTCGTCCGGGCCAGCCGCCTTTGAGCTGAGAGAGCTTGGCGATCGCGCAGCGATCGAGGCTCACTACCTTGCGGCCGTCGCCACGGGCGACGAGGCGCCGTCGGATCCGGCCGCGCCGGCCGCCTTCCCGGTCTCGCGCTACGACGCCTTGCGGCGAATTGGGACGTGCCGGCGCCGCCGGACGACGATATCGCGGCGAGCACGGTCCTGGTGGGCATGGACGGTCAGAGCCTCGACGGCCTGGACCGGCTCGTCGCGGCGCTGCGCGGGCAGACGCAGTTCGACTTCACGGTCCAGCTCGTCGGCGCCGACGAGGCGCACCGCGCCTGGGCGCAGCGGTTGGCCGGCGCCGACGGTCGGTTCAAGCTGGGCGCCCCGACGGCGACCCTGCGCGATCTGCTGGGCTCAGGGCAGGGCCTGGCGATCCTGCTCGAGCCCGGCGGCCGGCTTCACCCGCGGGCCCTGGCCTGGTTCGGCTGGGCGGCGCGCCATACCGAGGCGAACGCCTTCATCTGTGACGCCGAGCGGATCGGACCGGAGGGCGTCCGCCACGATCCGCAGTTACGGCAGGCGGTGGACCCCGAGGTGCTGCTGCAGGCAAATCCGTATGGCGAGACGATCGCGGTCGCGCGCGAACGGCTCTGTGCGCTGTTTGGCGACCGGCCCGCGGGGTCGTGGCTGGCGTTCGAGCTGCTGCTCGAGCTGACAGCGGTCGGCGCCGTGGGACATGTGCCGTTCCCGCTGGTCGGCCTCTCTGACGACGCGCTCGGCCCACCCGCCCAGCCGCTTGCGGTGCGCGAACAAATCCTGCGCCGTCACCGTGCGAAACACGGTCTCGCCGACAAGGTGGACCTTGCCCCTGACGCCGAGGCGGGACGCGACTTTCGCGCGCTCTGGCGGCCGCCCTCGACGCGGCAGAGCCTGCACGTCGTGATCCCGACGCGCGACAATGGCGCCGACGTCTGGGCGCTGGTCCAAAGCCTGACGAAGCGAGCCGCCGCCCGGCGCGAGCTGTCGATCACGATCATGGACAATGGAACCACCGACCCGGCCTCGCTGGAGCAGCTCGCCAGGCTGCCGAGCGAAGGTATCGCGTGCGTCGGATGCGATGAGCCATTCAACTGGTCGCGCCTCAACAATCTCGGCGCCCGAAGCGCGACGGCCGACATCGCCCTGTTCATGAACGACGACATGCTGATGCTCACCGACGGGTGGGACGACCGGCTGCGAGGCCTGCTCGCCCGGCCGGACGTCGGGATTGTCGGCGCGAAGCTGCTCTACCCCGATCTCACCATCCAGCACGCCGGCGTGCTGTTCGGCTGGCGCGGCCGCACGATCCATGACGGGCTCTACGAGCCGCGCGACGCGCCGGGGCCTGGCGGCCGCTGGCAGCTGCGCCGCCACGTGTCGGCCGTCACCGGCGCGTTCATGGCGATGAGACGGGCGGTGTTCGACGAGCTGGGAGGCTTCGATGCGCAGAGCCTGGCGATCGACTACAGCGACCTGGACATGTGTCTCAGAGTGCGGCGGCTCGGTCTTTCGGTGCTCTACGCGCCCGAAATCGAACTCATCCATCACGAATTCAAGTCGCGCGGGCTCACCTATCTGAATCCGGCGGCGGCCGCGACGGAGACCGCCGAACTCGCCGTCATGCGCGGGCGCTGGGGAAGCGCCTTCGAGACCGACCTCACGGTGCATCCGGCGTGGCGGGATGTGACGCTGCCGTTCCGGCTCCTCTCCGGTCCATCGGCGGAGGCCGCGCAACGCCACCTGCTGGCCACCTCGGCGCCGGATCCGTGGCGTCCATGAGCTCGGCGCGCCGGTCCTATTGTCGCGGTTCGCGGATGACCCGATCGCGCCAGTAGTCGAGGACGGATTGCAGGGTCTCCGCGAGATCGCGCCGTGGCTTCCACCCCAGCAGCCGCGCCGCGAGCTGCGAATTCCCACCACCACATCGTCTGCGCCGGCGGCGCCGAGGTCTGGATCGGCCGAGATCTCGATCTTGGCGCTGCTGAGCGCGAGCAGGTGGTGCAACAGATCGCCGATCTTGTAGGGGACTCCGCTGGATATGTTCACGATGGCGTCCGGCGCGAGCTGCGCGGACCGCTCGATCCCCAGCACGTAGGCCTCGACCACGTCGCGCACGTCCAGCATGTCGCGCACGGCCTCCAGGTTGCCGACCTCGATCCGCGGCGGCTGCAGCCCGGCTTCGATGCGGGCGATCTGGGCGGCGAACCGCGGCACCACGAAGCGCTCCGACTGGCCGGCGCCGGTGTGGTTGAAAAGGCGGTAGCGGATCGAGCGCAGCCCCTGTCGCACGAGCGACCCCAGCAGCAGGTCGGCCGCCGCCTTGGTCACCGCGTAGTCGCCGGCCGGCGCAAGCAGCGAGGCCTCGGTGAACGGCGCATCGAGCGCCGCCGCGCTGCCGTAGACCAGGCCGGTGCTGGCGAACAGCAACGCGCACTCCGGCGCCTGGCGCAGGACGCCCAGGGCGACGGCGTGCGTGCCCCAGGTGTTGATGTTCCAGGCCGTCTGCGGATCGACTGCACGTCGGTCGGGGCCGACAGCGCCGAAAGATGCACGATATGGCTGGGGCGCATCTCCTCGATTGCGGCGGCCACGGCGTCGCCGTCGGTCACGTCGAGTTCGTAGGTCTCCTCGGGGTGGTCGACGATGTCCGCGGCCCGCGCGGTCGGCAGCACCTGCGCCCGCTCGCCGAAGCGTTCCCTGAGCCGGGCGATCAGGTGCTGACCGACGAAGCCCCTGGCGCCGGTGATCATGATGCGTGGGGTGTCGGTCATTGCATGATCCCGGCGGGGCGCGGCCGCCTAAAGGCGCGCCTGCCGCTCGACCCGCTCCAGATCGACCTCGACCATCTCCTCCACCAGGCGCTCGAAGCTGGTCTCCTGCGACCAGCCGAGCTTGTTGCGGGCCTTGGTCGCGTCGCCGAGCAGCACGTCCACCTCGGCCGGGCGCAGCAGGCTGGGCTCGACCTCGATGAAGTCTTCGGCGGCGAGCTGGACGTGCGCGAACGCCAGGTCGGCGAACTCGCGCACCGACCGGGTCTCGCCGGTGGCGACCACATAGTCGTCCGGCGCCGGCTGCTGCAGCATCAGCCACATGGCGCGTACGTAGTCCCGCGAATGACCCCAGTCGCGCTTGGCGTCGAGGTTGCCCAGCTTCAGCTTGTCCTGCTTGCCCAGTTTGATCCGGGCGACCGCGTGGGTGATCTTGCGGGTGACGAACTCGATGCCGCGCAGCGGCGATTCGTGATTGAACAGGATGCCGCTGCTGGCGTGGAAGCCGAAGCTCTCGCGGTAATTGATCGTCATCCAATGGCCGTACAGCTTCGAGGCGCCATAGGGCGAACGCGGGTAGAACGGGGTGGACTCCGACTGCACCGGCTCCTGGATCTTGCCGAACATCTCGGAACTGGAAGCCTGATAGAACCGCGCCTGCGGGCAGACGATCCGCATCGCCTCCAGCACGTTGGTCACGCCGAGCGCGGTGACGCTGCCGGTGAGGTGGGCCTGGTTCCAGGACGAGTAGACGAACGACTGGGCGCCCAGATTGTAGATCTCGTCCGGCTGCGCCGTCTGCAACGCGCGGATGATGCTCGCCAGGTCGGTCAGGTTGCCGTCATGCAGGCGCACCTGGTCGCGGACGCCGAGCCAGACCAGCCGGGCGTCGACCACGTCCGCCGACGCGCTGCGCCGGACCAGGCCGTGCACTTCGTAGCCCTTCGACAGCAGCAGTTGCGACAGATAGGCGCCGTCCTGCCCGGTGATGCCGGTGATGAAAGCTCGCGGCACGCCCTCTCCTTTGTCCTTCGCCGGACGTCAGTGCCCGCAGGCCGCGCTCAAAGCAAGACCGCCAGACCGGTCATCACGCGCCGCCGCGGACAGGGCCAGCGGGCTCTCGTCAGGCGAGATTCAGCACTTGCTCCAGGCCTTGCGCGAGCGAGGCCTTCGAGTTGTAGGACTTCGCGCTGGCGATCGCCGCCGCCTGCAGGTCCCGCCAGCGCCGGTCGTCGTTCAGCAGCAGCAGGCACTGCGCCGCGAACGCTTCCCCGTCGTCCTTGGTGGTCGCCGCCAGCACTGACGGTTCCGGCCGACCACCCACTTGCAGCTGCTCGGCCAGCAACGTCGACGCCACGCACGGCAGCCCGTTGCTCACGGCCTCGATCACCTTGATCGGGATGCCCGCGCCGATCCGCGACGGCGCGACGAACACCCGCGCCATGTCGTAGCTCGCGGTGAGGTCGTCCACGCTGCCGACGTAGATCACGTTCGGACCGGTGATCGGCGACAGGTCGACGCCGTCGGCCAGGTAGCCGACGATGCTGAGCACGGTGTCGGGCCGCTCGGCGACGATCCGCGGCATGACGTGCTTGGCGAACCATCTGACCGCGTCGAAGTTCGGCGTCGCCGGCGAGTGGAACGCCCCGACGAACAGGAGGCCGGCGCGCGCGTGCAGGCCCGGCGGCCGCGACGTCCGGCTTTCGCAGAAATGTCCGATCGTGGCGACGCGGCGGCCGGTCACGCGCCCGGCGATGCCCGCCTCGAGCTCGTTGACGGTGACGACCGAGTTGGCGACCTCGCCGACGCAGCGAAGCTCGTCGCGCACCATGCTCTCGAACACCGGATCGCCGGTCATCGCGGCGTAGCTCTCGACGCCGGTGCGCTCGATGAACTCTCGCACCGAGAAGATCGCCTCGGCGTCGTAGATCACCTGGCCGCCGGTGTTGCGCTTCCACTGCGCGAGCACGGCGGCGTAGCGGTCCATGTTGTGCGGCCGGCAGATGTAGACGCAGTCGATCTGTTCGCGCGCGAGGCAGCGGGCGAGCAGCGCCGGATCGGGGCCGTACTGAACATGGAACCAGTCGCTGTAGGCCGGCGGCTGACCGTTGGTGCGATAGGCCGCGAACACCTGCACGTCGGCGATGGCGGCCATGTAGCGCAGGATCACCTCGGCCCGGCCATAGCCGGATCCGCGCGAGCGATCCGGGACGAAGTCCTCGATGAACAGGCACCGCGGCCGGCCGGTGTTGAGCGGACGGCTGTAGGCGCTCCCGGCCTCGGCGAACGGCAGCTTGCCGCGCACGAAGTCGAGGTTCGCGGCGACGAAACGGTCGCGGTTGCGCATCATCAGCGCAGCTGCGGCCATCCGTCCCTTGCCGGAGTTGAACGATCCCGACTCGAAGTGGGCGATCCGGATCGCCGGGTAGACGCGCACCTTGCGACCGCTCCGCCAGACCCGGGCGCACAGGTCGACCTCCTCGAAGTAGCCCGGCGCATAGCTCTCCGAGAAGCCGCCAAGGCGCTCGAACTCGGCCCGCGAGATGCAGAGGAAGCACCCGGACACGAAATCGACCTCGCGGGGCGACTGCAGGTCCCGGCGCCAGACCGGCTCGCCGCGATCGTGCCCGCGCACCGTGCCGTCGCCCCAGACCGAAGAGCCGGTGTCCTGCAGCACGCCGGTCATCAGGGTGACCGCGACGCCGAAGCAGCCGACCTCATGCGCGTCCCGCTCGATGATCGCGTGCAGCTGCGACAGCAGGTCGGCCTCGAACTCCAGGTCGTTGTTCATGAAGATCAGGTACTTGCCGCGGGCGACCGCCGCGCCGGCGTTGCAGGCCACCGGGTAGCCGCCGGAGGCCTCGCGACGCACGTAGCGCAGGTTCGCGACCAGCTCCGGCGCCTTGGTCGTGGCGTCGCTCGAGGCGTCGTCGACCAGGATCACCTCGACCCCGAGACCGGCGTCGGACGCCGCATAGCCGATGGCGTCGCGCAGCAGTTTCAGCGCGCGCGCGGTGTAGGGGAAGTTGTCCTTGCAGGGCACGATGACGGAAAAGAACGGATCGTCCGAGGCTCGCAGCGTGATCGTGCGCCCGGTCTGCAGGTCGAAGGCGCTGGCCTGGCAGCGCTTCATGTAAAGCGCCTTGGCGTGCAGTTCGGGCACGGCGAGGGCGTGCAGCGGCGCGCGGCAGCGATAGCCCTTCGCGCGGCCGATCCAGGCGAAATGCTCGAACGGCCCCAGCAGGTCGTACTTGCGCACCTCCTCGCGCACCTCCGGATAGGCCTCGACGTAGAACTTGCCGTCGAAGAACTCGCTCGGCGCGCGGTTCTCGGCCAGGCCGAACCGGAGGAAGTGGTCGAACGCCATCGCGTGGGCGCGTTCCGGGTTCGACAGGTCCAGCGCGGCGCGCACGTCGTCGTTGCTGGCGATGTAGTAGTCCGCGTCCCAGTCCGAGCTCGGCGCCTTGCCCTCGGCGGCGCCGTGCATCAGGAAATGATGCAGGGCGCTGGCGAACAGCCCGTCTCGCACCGCCGCGCCTACTTCCGGATACATCGCGACATAGAACGCCGGATCGAACAGCGGCGTCGGCGAGATCGGCTCGGCGTCGCCGAACAGGTACGCGGCGAACAGGTGCTGCCCCGGCCCCGCGCCAATCCGGTCGGCGTAGTAGTGGCTGGCGAACAGGCGGTGGGGCCGGCGCCACTGCGAGGCGCCTTTCAGCAGATAGTCCAGGTAGGGGTCCGACTCCGCGCCGCCGCCGCCGTAGCGCTTCAGATAGAAGTCGCGATCGAACAGGTAAGGGTCGGCCGCGCCATCGCCCGCGCCCTGCTCGAACATCGCCGCGGCGTCGAGACGGCCGGCCGCGTCGAACCGCAGGCCGCCGGGATAGCCCCACATCACCGAGAGCGGCGCCCCATGACGCTGCAGCACCGCGCAGGCAGCCTTCAGGTCGCCGGCGCTCAGTTCCTCCCGGATCCAGCTTTCCTGCAGTCGCGGCAGCCGGCTCAGCGAGCGTTCGATCTGGGGCGCGACCAGCGTCGCCAGGAACGCCTGCGCGACGCCGTCGGACGCCGACGCTGTCACCGCGTGGTGGGCGAACGGGGGCGCGGCGAGGCGCAGGCCGTCGGCGACGCCGCGGAATTCCGCGGGAAACGACATCAGCAGCGCCACCGCCCGGGCTGGCCCGGCGCTGGCATGGCCAGGTTCGACCCCGGCGAGATAGGACTGCAGCGTCAGGAACAGCGGCAGGTGCGCGTCCAGCGGATGATAGGTCACGTGCTGGGAGACGCCCGGGACCCCGAGCCGGCGTCTGGCCCACGCATAGGTCGCCGCGCGGCGCGCCAGGTCGCCGGCCGTCGGCGGGGAGGGCGGGCCCAGCCGCGTCGAGGCCGCCATCACCTGTTCGCCGACCAGCGCCTGCAGCGTCCCCCGATCGGGTCTGCGCCAGGTCGCCCCCGCCGCCGCGGCGCCGCGGAACACCTCGGCCAGGATCTCCCGGTCCAGTTCGTCGGCGGCCTCGTCCAGCGGGCGGGGCGCGGCGTATCGGGCCAGGATCCGATTGGCGCCGACCTTCGCCTTGGCGTTCGCGCCGGCAGCGTAGCTGTCGAGATAGCGCTCCAGCGCGGCGCTGTCGTCGCCGAGCAGGGCATGCAGATCCGCCAGCGCCGCCAGCACTTCGGGACTGGCCGGATCGAGCTGGCTGGCGCTGGTATAGGCCGCCATCGCCTCGCCGTAATTTCGCGACTGGACCAGGGACTCGCCCAAATGCACCCAGTCGGAGAACCCGCGATTGCTTGCTCCGTCGCCGGACAATTGCAGGTTTACTTGCCCCCGAGCCGACCTGGCCGACACATTGTTGTCAAGATTGTCGGAGGTAAGCGGCCGTGTCTGCAAACCCACCTCGTCTCGTTCCATTTTCCACTATGCCGCCGAGCGCGGTGACTTAGCAAGGCGGTTCGAACAGCGTCAACAGAGGCGCCGCCGACACGAGCAACGTGGCTGCCGATTGAGCGCTCCGGTCGCCGCGCGAAGGCGCGAATGAAGCATGTGGCGGCGCCCGGGGGGCCCACGCGGCGTGCCGGTGGGCTCGTTAAGTCGACACCGGCGAAGTGGGAAGCAATCTGCCGGCGCGCGGGGCGCGGATGTGGTTTTGGGGTTGCCAGTTGGATATGCTCGGCGGAGTGGACGGACGCGTCCGTCAACCGGGCGGGGACCAGGAATTCTATGGCTCTGAAGTATTATCTCGATGCGGCGTCACCGGCGAACCTGCGCGGGTGGGCGCTCGACGACGAGGAACGCAGCGTCTCGCTGGAGGTGATCGGCCCGAACGGCACGATCGCCCGCGCGCGCCCCCGGCCTTCCGCGCCCCGACGTCGCCCATGCCTTCCCCAACATCGCCTCGGCGAAGGTCAGCGGATTCGACTTCCCGCTCCGCATCACCGCGCCCGACCCGCTGGTTTCGCTCAAGGTGCGGATCCGCGCCGGGGCCGAGCAGATCGAGCTGGGCCCCGAATATCGCGCCGGGGAGGGCTTCAGCCTGACCTTCCTGCGCCCGGCGGGCCTGGCGAAGTTCGTGTCGGGCGATCTCGGCGCCGTGCTGTCGCCGTTGCCGAAGCCGGTCGCCGCGGGGCTGGTCGGGCTCTGGCCGGAGCTGCGCACCGCCGACTGGGCGTCGGAGGCGGCGCAGAACGCCATCGTCGATCGCCTGGCCTGCATCGTCAACTCGGACCAGCTGAAGGATCTTCCCGAGCTGATCGGCTACCTGCGCTACCTCAATCAGGTCTGGGCGCACTGCCGGTTCGTCGAGAAATACTTCCCCGCCGCGAACCAGAACGTCGACGCCCTGGCGAAGGACCGAAGCTGCCGCGCCAGCAGCGCCGCCGAGATGGTCGGCATCGCCAACCACCTCTACGTGCTGCAGTCCTACGGCGTTGCGGGCGACTTCGCCGAATTCGGCTGCTTCAAGGGCTTCAGCAGCGCGATGCTGAGCTACGCCTGCGACCTGCTGGGCGTCCGGATGAAGATCTTCAACTCGTTCGAGGGCCTGCCTGCCTCGGATTCGGACTACTACGAGGCCGGCGACTTCGCCGGGTCGCTCACCGAGGTGCAGACCAACATCGAGCGCTACGGCCGCCCGCAGGCGGTGTCGTTCCACAAGGGGTTCTTCAGCGACTCGCTGGTCGGCTTCCAGGACAAGCTGATGATGCTGTGGATGGACGTCGACCTCGACACCTCGGCGGTCGACGTGATGAAGATCCTCGGCTGCGTCGACCCGCGCGGCGCCGTGTTCAGCCACGAATGCGAGCCGCAGCACTTCGCGAATCTGAAGGTGCTGCCGCACTACGGCACCGATCAGGTGGTCGGCGCCATCACCGACGCGTTCGAGCGCGAGCGCCGACCGATCGTCGGCCGGATGATGACCGGTTGCACCGGGTCGTTCTGGGAGCCGGGCATCAGCGTGCCCGTCCTGTCGCAAACCGCGCTGATGAAGCTGATCCGGCTGTTCGCCAGCCCCTGAATCGCAGAAGTCGCCGACTGGAGCGAATTGAGATCGGTTGCAATCCAATCAACGTCATTGCCGGCTGGAGCGCGAAGCGCGGAACGCCGGCAACCCATGAACACTGTTGGCCAGTCGTGTTCATGGGTGGCCGGGACAAGCCCGGCCAAGACGTGAGTGGTTGTTCCAGTTGATTTCAGCCAGCTCTAGCGGCCTCGAGAAACGCGCCAGCGCCTGGGGCATAAGGGAGTAACGCATGCGATCCGCGCCGAAGGACTACTCCGATCCGACGCAATACCTGTGGACCGATCTTCCGGACGCGAGCCAGCGGCTGGCCGAGCGCGCGCCCCGCTTACGCACCTCCCGCGCGGCGCTGGAGCAGTTCATCACCGAGGGCTACGCGATCCTGCCCGGCGCGGTGGATGCGGACGCGATCGAGCGGATGAAGTCCGACATCTACGACCGGATCGTGCCGGGCCTCGAGCCGACGCCGATGACCTACTGGGACGAAACGGGCCACCACTACGCGACCGCCGAAGCCGGCCTGCTGGAGAAACACGAAGCCAAGATCCTCGATCTGCACAACCGCATCGACTGCGCCACCCAGGTCGCGCTCGCGCCGCGGATCACCGACTTCCTCGCCGACGTGTTCGACGACGACGTGGTCTCGTTCCAGTCGCTCTATTTCCACAACGGCTCGCGAGCAGAGCGCGCACCAGGACACCGCGTTCGTCTACACCGTGCCGGCGATGCACTTCGTCGCCTCCTGGATCGCGCTGGAGGACATCCGGCCGGACACCGGCGAGCTGTTCTACTACCCGCGCAGCCAGCGGCTGGACGACTTCATCTTCCCGAAGAGCGGCGGCAAGGCTCTGCTGCCAGGAGACGTGGTGGGACGAGGTTACTCCACGAGCCTGGAGGAAGCGTGCCTGGCCGCCGGCCTGAGCAAGGCGACGTTCGTGCCGAAGAAGGGCGACGTGCTGTTCTGGGCCGCCGATCTGGTGCACGGCGGTTCACCCCGCCTGACGGCCACCACCCGCCGCAGCTTCGTCAATCACTACTGCCCGAAGTCGGCGACGGTGCCCTACGCCAAAGAGCGTGAACGCACGCCCCGGCGGGCGACCGACGTCGGGTGGGTCGTCGGGGATTATTGAGTGGCGTGCTGGCGCTCGCCGACGACTGTGGCAGGGGCCCGAACGCCGAGCCAAGCGAGGACGTCGCCCATGAGAACGTCGATCTTCACCCTGTTGATCGCATTCGTCCTGTTCGGATCGACCGCCCGGGCGCAGGACGCAGACCGCCCGCGTCGCCAGCACCGACCGGAGCATCACCCCGGCGAACAGCAACCAGCAGTGTCTTCGCCAGGCGTCCGGGGCGCCGGCCGGCCCCACGCCGAATGAAGTCTGCGGTTTCTACTCGCTGCACGTCCCCAGCGGCCACGGCGGCGCGACGCATCCGTACGAAGCGGTGGCCATCTATGCCAACGCGGTGACCGACGACAACAATCCCAGCGGGCTCACCGCGTATGACACCGGCGCGTTCGATGGCCACATCACCTTCGGCCCTGGCTGCATCACCTGTCGCGGCTTCGGTCCGCACGGCCTCGGCATCGTCCCCGCCGAACACCAATGGCTACCTGGCGGTCGGCGAATACGAGGTGGAAAACAACGGGGGTCCCGCCGCCGATCAGCCGCTGATCAATCACAGCACCACCAAGCTCGCCTTCCACGCAACCAGCATCGGCAACACCGCCGCGACGGCGGCGTTCAGCGCGACCGCCACTGGCGGCAAGTTCCACATGATCCTGGAAGCCACCACCGCTGAGGTCGCCGGGGCGGACTGCTTCACCTGCCTCCTGAGCGGCGGATGGGGTCTCGAGCATGATCGCCGGGACCTATGGCGATGGCCACGCCCTCGGCGAGCGGCAGTTCCGACGTCATCGGCGCGGCGGGGACGAACCGGCTGTTCGTTGCGATGACGGGGACCACCGGCGGGGCGTCCACCGAGCGCTGGGCGTTGGGCGCCAACGGCGATTCCGAGGGTGTTCGCAGCACCGGCTCGGATTTCATCATTGAACGCTACGACAACGCCGGAAGGCCGATCGACGCGCCGCTGCTCGATCCAGCGCGCCACCGGCGTGGCGACCTTCGCAGGTCCGGTGGTGTTCGCCAGCATCGCGCGCCCCGCCCAGACCACCTTCGCCGACCTGCGACAAGTCGATCCCAACCCCGCCGTCGGCGATTATCTGGTGATCTCGGACGCCGCCGCCTGCGCGGCCAACAGCCCGGTGACGGCGGGCGGCGGGACCGGCCACGCTTGCGCGGTGATCTACAATGGAGGGGCAGATCCGTGCGATCGCCCTCGTCAGCCACTGAGCCGGCGGCTGCGCGCCTAAAACCCGAGCGATTTGGCCACCGCCGCGTCGTAGAACAGCTGGGCGCCGAGGTTGACCACCTGCAGGAACTTCTGCAAGCTCGGCGACGTCGGCGGTGGGTACGTAGATCAGGTCGTTCGGCTCGCACCTCGAACTTGCCGGCGACGAAGAAGCCCGACGGGTCGCGCAGGTTGACGCGGTAGATCACCGGCACGCCGGTCAGGCCCGGCAGGCCGGGAAATCGACCCCGAGCGCCTTGGCCACTTCCGGGCGTTCGTAGCGGAACAGCAGCACCGAGCGCGCGTCCGCCGTCTGCCCGTTCAGGCCGCCGATGCGGGCCAGCGCGCCGGCCAGCGACAGGGTGTCGTCCTCGATCGGAATCTCGGCGCCTTTGCCGACCGCGCCGAACACGTCGACCTTGCGCAGCGAGGGCAGCGACGCGGACCTGGTCCTGCGGCGAGAGCCGGATGTTCTCGTCGGATCCTCGAGCAGGGTCGCGACCGAGACCGTCGCCGACTGGTCGCCGCGCACGACGGTCAGGGTCAGGTCCCGCGCCGGCCGGGTCGGGCCGCCGGCGACCGCCAGCGCATCGAGCAGCCGGTCGGAATTGGCGCCGAGCGGGAAGCGCCCAGGAGTTCTTCACCTCGCCGATCACGATCACCGAGTTGCGCGGGCTGGTGACGGGGGTCACGATCACCTGCGGATTGGCGACCTTGCCCCGCAGGGCCCGGCGGATCGCGGCGGCGGCCTCGTCCGGCGTCAGGCCGGCCACCGGGACCACGCCCGCGAACGGCACGTTGATCGCGCCGTCGCGGTCGACCAGGATCCGCGGCAGCGACGGCTGGCCGGCGCCGTTCTGCTCCGCGCCGATTGGCGTCGGTCCGGAGATCTGCGGCGCGAAACCCGCGCGACGGCTGGAAGATCGAGACCGCCAGGATGTCGCCGACCGAGATCAGGTCGCTGGGGCGTGCGTCGGTCGGCGGCGTCAGGAAGGTCAGCGGCTTGCTCGGATTGCGCCGCGATCACCTGCGTCACCCGGTAGTCGACGTCGACCACGGCGTAGCGCGCGTTCGCCGAGACCCCGGCCGGGCCGATCTGCCGCTGCGAGGGCCGTCCTCGGGCAGGGTGCGAGCAGCCGGCCAGGCCAGCCGAGAGCAGGGCGGCGACGACCGCAGCCGGCGAGGCCGAGACGCCGGGTCGCCGACAGCAGGCAAGCCGGGTCGAATGAAATCTGATCCAACGTCAAACCGCCATTGCTAGGTTGCGCGCCTCCGCAACGTCGTCGCCCCGGTAGGGCCCCTGGGTAACCACAGAGGCGAGTCAGCGCAACGCAAGCTTTCCGCGCCGGGCTAGCGCCGCCCGTGCGGATTCGGATCAAACCCTTCCCCCTCGGGGGAAAGCGGCGCGTCGTTGCGTCAGCAACGCGTCGCCGATGGGGGTTCCGCCGCCACCACCGTTCCCACGTCGGCGAAGCGCGCTGCGCGCGGCTCGCCGCTTTCCCCCGCAAGCGGGGGACATGGTGGCCGGCTCAGCCGATGTCGTCACTTTCGGCCACCTTGAGCAGGTACTGGCCGTACGCGCTCTTGCCCAGCGCCGCGCCGAGCGCCTCCAGCGCGCCGGCCGAGATGAAGCCCTGACGGAACGCGACCTCTTCGGGCAGGCGATCCGGAAGCCCTGCCGGTGCTCGAGCGTGCTGACGAACTCGGCGGCTTCGAGCAGGCTCTCCGGCGTGCCGGTGTCGAGCCAGGCGAAGCCGCGGCCCATGAGCTCGACCGTGCAGCGGCCGCGCTCGAGATAGGCGCGGTTGACGTCGGTGATCTCCAGCTCGCCGCGGGCGGACGGCTTCAGGCTGGCGGCGATGTCGACGCACGTCGGTGTCGTAGAAATAGAGCCCGGTCACCGCCCAGTTCGACGCCGGCCTCGCCGGCTTCTCCTCGATCGAGATCGCGCGCCGGTCGCGCGTCGAACGCGACCACGCCGTAGCGCTCCGGATCGGCGCACGTGGTAGGCGAACACCGTGGCGCCCTCGGCGTGCTGCGCGGCCGCTGGCGACCAGCTGCTGCAGGCCGTGGCCGTAGAAGATGTTGTCGCCGAGGATCAGCGCCGACGGGCTCGCCGGCCGATGAAGTCGGCGCCGATGATGAACGCCTGCGCCAGGCCCTCGGGCTTCGGCTGCGCGGCGTAGCTGATCGAGATGCCCCAGCTGCGCGCCGTCGCCCAGCAGCCGCTCGAACTGCGGCAGGTCCTGCGGCGTGGAGATGACCAGGATGTCGCGGATCCCCGCCAGCATCAGCGTGGACAGCGGGTAGTAGATCATCGGCTTGTCGTAGACCGGCAGCAGCTGCTTGGAGACGGCGAGCGTCATCGGGTAGAGCCGCGTGCCCGACCCGCCGGCCAGGATGATGCCCTTCATCGCGCACTCCGGTTCGGCCCTGGGTACTCAGCGGGGAGGGGCCGCGCAACCCTCGCCCAAGCAGGGCCTTGTCCGGCCCGCCGGTTCGCGCCTAATCGGGCGATGCCGATCGACCAGCCGCCCACAGATGTCGCCCCGGTGGTCGTGCAGACGGCGCGCCTGCCGCCGGCGGCCGGCGACCCGGCGTTCTCGATCGTGGCGGTCGACCCGAAGATCCTGCAGGTCAGCGACCGGCTCGACGACGCGCTGGCCGCCGCGCCCGGCTTCTCGCTGTTTCGCCGCACCTCCAGCCTCGGCGCCAATCCGACCACGCAGGGCGCCTCGCTGCGCGGCATCGCCGGCTCCGGCGCCAGCCGCGCGCTGGTGACGCTGGACGGCGTGCCGCAGAACGACCCGTTCGGCGGCTGGGTGATCTGGACCGGCCTGCCGTCGGAGGCGGTCTCGGGCGCGACGCTGGTGCGCGGCGCCGGGGCGGGGCCCTACGGCGCCGGCGCGCTGACCGGCGTGGTGGCGCTGCAACAGCCGGCGCATATCGCGGGCGGCGTTCGCCGGCGAGGTCGAGGGCGGCTCGCTGGGCTACGCTAGAGCCGCCGGCATCGGCGAGATCGACTTCGGCAAGAGCCGCCTGTTCCTCGACGCCTCCGGCGAGACCAGCGACGGCTGGATCCCGGTGATCCAGGGTAGAGGCGCCGCCGACACCAAGCTCACCCTGCACGACTGGAGCGCCGGCCGAGCGGATCGAGACCGACCTCGGCGACGGGCTGCGGCTCTCCGAACGCGTCGCCGGCTTCGACGAGCGGCGCGGGGCCGGCACCATCTTCGCCAACGCCGAGGCGCAAGGGCTGCAGGGCAGCCTGGCGCTGGTGCGCGAGCCGCGAGGGCCAGCGGCTGGGCTGGCGGCTGCAGGGCTGGGTCAGCGGCTCCAACCTGATCAACTCGACCGCCTCGGTCGCCGCGGGCCGCAACACAGCGACGATCGCCAACCAGCAGTACGCCACCCCGGCGATCGGCGCCGGCTTCAACGCCGCGGTGCGCTACGCGGACGCCGGCTCGAGCTGGGAGCTGGGGCTCGACGTGCGCGACTTCGACGGCGAGACCCGCGAGCACCTGTTCAGCCTGGGCCGGCCGACCGGAAACCGGGTCTCCGGCGGCGGCGAGGCGGTGGCCGGGATCTACGCCGAGGGCGCCCGCAGCTTCGGCGCCGGCTGGCTGCTCACCGGCGGCGTGCGCATCGACGGCTGGACCAACTACGCCTCCAAGCTGGTGCAGACCGGCGCCACGGTGATCGACCAGCATCCGCCCGGCCGCAGCGGCGTGGTGCCGACCGGCCGGATCGGCCTGCGCCGGGATCTTGGCGACGTCTACGTCCGCGCCGCCGCCTACGCCGGTTTCCGCCCGGCGACGCTGAACGAGCTGCACCGCTCGTTCCGGGTCGGCAACGACATCACGCTGGCCAACGGCGACCTCTCGCCCGAGCGGCTCTACGGCGTCGAGGGCGGCGTCGGCGGCCAGAGCTCGATCGGCGCCGGCGCGCTGAGCTGGGACGTCGACGTATTCTACAACCGCCTCGGCGATGCGGTGACCAACGTGACCATCGGTAAGGGCCCCGGCGCGTTCCCGATCGCCGGGTTCGTGCCGGCCGGCGGCACGCTCTTTCAGCGCGAGAACGCCGGGACGGTGAACGCCTACGGGATCGAGGGCGAGGCGAGCTACGGCCTCGCCAGCAACCTCGACCTGCGCGCCGCGTTCGCCCTGACCCACGCCCGCGTCGACGGCGGGACCACGGCGCCGCAGCTGACCGGCCATCGCCCCGCCGAAACGCCGGCCGCGGTGGCGACCGCGAACCTGGTCTGGCGCGCGGCCGGGCGCCTCACCCTCTCCGGCGGCCTGCGCTACGAGAGCGCCCGCTTCGACGACGACCAGAACACCCGCAAGATCGAAGGCGGAACCAGCGTCGACGCCCGCGCCGACCTGAAGCTCACCGACGATGTCGCCGCCTTCCTCGCCGCCGACAACGTTTTCGACGCCCGCCTGCAGACCGGCCGCAGCGCCGCCGGCGTCGTCACCTGGGACGCCCCGACGGTGGTGCGGGTAGGCGTGGTGCTGCGGCGGTAAACCGGCCGAGACCGTAACCCCTCACCCTCCCACGATGCTGACGCATCGCGGGCCCCTCCCTCTCCCTTCGGAAGAGGTGTTCTTTGACCTCTCCCGCAGGGAGAGGGAGGGGCCCGCGCCGCAGGCGTGGGAGGGTGAGGGGTTAAGCCGCCGGCTCCCCAAGCAACCGGTCCAGGCAATCGTCCAGCGCCACGTCCAGCGGCGGCAGCCGGATGTCGAACACCTGGGCCAGACGCGCCGTGTCCAGCCGGGAGTTGGCCGGACGTTTCGCCGCGGTCGGATAGTCGGCGGTGGCGATCGCGTCGACCGGGACCGCGCGTCCGCCGCGCGCCGCCGCCCCGGCCACGATCCTGCGGGCGAATTCGCACCAAGTGACGGCGTCCGGCCCGGCCAGGTGGGTGACGCCGGCGTAGGCGCCCCGCCAGCCGTCGCCCGCGATCCGCCCGCAGATGGCGAGGATCGCGTCTGCGATGTGCGGCGCGTAGGTCGGGCAGCCGATCTGGTCGTCCACCACCCGCAGCCGATCCCGCTCGGCGGCGAGCCGCAGCATCGTCCGCACGAAGTTGCCGCCATAGGGCGCGAACACCCAGGCGGTGCGCAGGATGAGCGCGCGCGGATTGGCGGCGGCGACCGCGACCTCGCCCTCCAGCTTGGAGCGGCCGTAGACGCCCTGCGGGTTGGTCGGATCGCCTTCGACATAGGGCGCAGCCTTGTCGCCGTCGAACACGTAGTCGGTCGAGAGCTGGATCACCGGCGCGCCGACCTCGGCCGCCGCCGCTGCGACCGCCGCCGCACCGTCGCGGTTGACCGCGAACGCCAGCGCCGGCTCGGCCTCGGCCTTGTCGACTGCGGTGTAGGCGGCCGGATTGACCACGATGTCGGGCCCGAACGCCCGCATCGCCGGCAGCAGCGTCTCCGGCCGCGTCAGGTCCACGTCCGGCCGCGCCCCGCAGCTGACGACGACGCCGGGCATGTTTGCACCCGCCTCGTGCAGAGCCCGGGCCACCTGGCCGTCCGCGCCGGTGACGAAGATGCGCACCGGTCAGGCCGGATCAGGCCGAGCCGCTCGCCGCCGTAGACCCGCGCCCGCAGCGGCTCCCACCAGTCGCGGCGGGCCAGGAACCACTCGACGGTCTTCTCGATGCCGGTCTCGAAGGTCTCGGCGGCGCGCCAGCCGAGCTCGGTCTCCAGCTTGGTCGCGTCGATCGCGTAGCGGCGGTCGTGGCCGGGGCGGTCCTCGACGAACGTGATCAGCCGCTCGTGCGGGCCGCCCTCGGGATGCAGGCGGTCCATGATCTGGCAGATGGTGCGCACCACGTCGAGGTTGGTCCGCTCGTTGCGGCCGCCGACGTTGTAGGTCTCGCCAGGCCGGCCGCGCGCCAGCATCAGGCCGAGCGCGCGGGCGTGGTCGTCGACATAGAGCCAGTCGCGCACGTTCGCGCCCATCGCCGTAGACCGGCAGCGGCCGGCCCTCCAGCGCCGCCAGGATCATCAGCGGGATCAGCTTCTCCGGAAACTGGTGCGGGCCGTAGTTGTTGGAGCAGTTGGAGACGATCACCGGCAGGCCGTAGGTGCGGCGCCAGGCCTTGGCCAGGTGGTCGGACGCGGCCTTGGTCGCGGAGTAGGGCGAGCTGGGGTCGTAGGCGGTGGTCTCGGTGAACAGCCCGCCGTCCGCCTCCAGCGAGCCGAACACCTCGTCGGTGGAGACATGGAGCATGCGGAACGCCTGCCGCCGAGCCTCCGGCGCCTCGGCGAGGTAGGCGCGCGCGGCCTCCAGCATCGTGAAGGTGCCGATCACGTTGGTGTCGACGAACACGCCGCGCGCCGGAGATCGAGCGGTCGACGTGGCTCTCCGCCGCCAGGTGCACGACCGCGTCTGGCTGGTAGGTCTGCGAACAGCCGGCTCACCGCCTCGGCGTCGCAGACGTCGACCTTCTCGAAGCGGTAGAGCGGGCTGCCTCGATCGGCGCCAGCGAGGCGAGGTTCGCCGGCATAGGTCAGCTTGTCGATCACCACCACCTCGTGGCCGAGCTCGGCGACGAAGTGGCGGCAGACCGCCGATCCGATGAACCCGGCGCCGCCTGTCACGAATACCCGCATGCTCGCTCCCCGGCTAACCGGCCGCGCCGGCGTAGGCGAAGGCCGGCTCGGCCGCCGCCAGCGTCGGATTGCGCCGGTCCTTGGCCGACAGGGTCAGCGCGTCCGCCGGCAGCCGCCAGTCGATGCCCAGCGCCGGATCGTCCCAGGCGACGCCCCGTTCGGCGGACGGATCATAGTAGGCCGTCGTCTTGTAGAGCACCTCGCTGTCGGGCTCCAACGTCACGTAGCCGTGCGCGAAGCCGGGCGGGACCCATACCTGCCGCCAGTTCGCCTCGGTCAGTTCGAGCGAGACATGGCGGCCGAACGTGGGCGAGCCGCGGCGGATATCCACCGCGACGTCGAGGATCGCGCCGCGGGCGCAGCGCACCAGCTTGCCCTGGGCGTTCGGCGGGACCTGGTAGTGCAGGCCGCGCAGCACCCCGCGCTGGCGCGAGAGCGCATGATTGTCCTGCACGAACGCCGCGCGCACGCCATGCTCGGCCAGCGCATCGGCGCGGTAGACCTCGGAGAAGAACCCCCGCTCGTCACCGTGCCGCAGCGGCGACAGCACCAGCACCTCGGGGATCTCAAGGCTCTCGACGCGCAAACCGGCTCACTCCACGGCGGGGCCAGCGGGCGCCAGGGCTCAAGGTCGCCGCGAGACCTAGCCGATCCGCCGGGGCCGGGCCACACCGTGATGCGGTCACGGCTACGCATCGACCTCGCCCGCCGTCAGGTTGCGCTCGAACTTGGCGTATTCCAGGCGCGCGGCCCCGCCCAGGTGCGACATCCGGGCCCGCGGCGACGCCAAGCGGGCTTAACGTCGGGCTCGGACTGGGCCAGGATGGCGCCAAAGGGAGACCGCAGACATGGCCGACGACCTGACCCACGACCTCAGGCCCACCACCGCCGCCGGCGAAGTGCTGCGCCTCTATCCGCCGGGGCCCGCCCGCACGATCCCTGGCGTCGGGCCGGAGGCCACCTTCCAGCCGCCGACGGGCCTGGCCGCCGGCACGCCCATGCTGCGCAACGTCTCCGAGCCGACCTTGACGGTGTACCGGCCGGCGCCAGGCAAGGCCAATGGCGCCGGGGTGATCGTCTGCCCGGGCGGCGGCTGGCGGATCCTGGCGTGGAAGCACAGGGGACCGACGTCGCCGAGTGGTTCGCCGCGCGCGGTTTCACCGCCTTCCTGCTGAAGTACCGGCTTTCGGCCACGCCGTCCGATCCGGCCGAGTTCGCCGCCTCGATGGCGGCCGAGGGGGCGATGCTGGCCTCGCCGCTCTCCGCCGCCAAGGCGCCGCGCGCGATCTCCGAGCTGATGCGCAACGAGGCGCTGCCCTACGCCCGCGAGGTCGCCGCCGACGACGGCCGCCGCGCGCTGCAGCTGGTCCGCGAGCGGGCAGCGGAGTTCCAGGTCGAGCCGCACCGGGTCGGCCTGATCGGCTTCTCCGCCGGCGCCTTCCTGGTCGCCGACGTGGCGCTGGACCCGCAAGGGCCGCCGCCGGCGTTCGTGGCCCCGATCTACGGCGGCGAGACCCGCGGCCGGCCGGTGCCCGCCGACGCGCCGCCGCTGTTCACCGTCGTCGCCCACGACGACCGCTACCTGTTCCACATGGTCGAGGGGCTCTACAGCGACTGGTCGATGGCCGACCGCTCGTGCGAGCTGCACGTGTTCGCCCGCGGCGCCCACGGCTTCGGCATGGTCAGGCAGGGCCTGCCCGCGACCGCTGGATCGACCTGCTGGGCGACTGGCTGACCGACAAGGGGTTCGGCTGAGGCCGGCCTACCCCGCCTTCGACCGCCGCGTCGCCTCGTTGACGAAGGCCTGCAGGCCGACCAGGTAGCGCGAAAGCCCCACCGGCTTGCCGCCCCTCAGGCGGACCACGACGCTGTTGCGGGCGAGGGCGACCGCTTCGATGTCTTCCCAGCGCGCCGCGAATGGCGGCAGGAGGAAACGGTTGAGGCGAAAGCCCGCCTCGTCCCACTCCAGCCGCAGCGTCATGGCGTGGAACGCGCCCCAGAGGAAGAAGACCGCGCCGACGGCCAGCACGACCACACCGGTCGGATCCGTGCCGGGCTTTGTCTGCAGATCGTGCAGCCCGACGATCGTCCCGGCCAGGCAGGCGGCGCAGAGCAGGATGACGACGACCGCGAACGGCCGGGAGAACATCGCCAGGCCCGGTCGCGGGTTTCCGGCCCGCAGGATCCGGAACATCAGCCAAAGGGTGAGCGCCGCCGCGGCGAGCCCGAGGGCGGCGATGACCGGATCGTTCGTTGAGGGCAGGCGGATGACCATGCCGCCAGCTTGAGCGTGCGTCCGCCGCGATGGCAAGGGGCCGCGCCTCGCAGCGCCGCCGCCGATGCAACTTCGTGCGCGCCGCTGCAACTTACCGCTCCGCGGTCCCGGGCTTAGCCAGCCACCCTTGGCGGAGCCCCTGCGGCTCGAGGGGGCGTTGGATGTTCAAGGCGTTAGGCGCGGTGCTGTTGCTCACGCTGGCGGTGTTGGTCGCCAACGCCCAGCCGTCGCACGCCGCCACCGCGATCCGCGCCTGGACCGGCGGCGACGGCCGCGTCCAGCCCGCGGCGGAGGTCGCCGCGCAGGGCCCATCTCGCCGCCCCTAGAGAATGTAGCCGTCGCCGGACGCGCGGATGGTGATGTCGCCCAGCGAGACGCCCCACGGCTGGTTGATCGCGTGGATGACCTGATCGGCGATATGCTCGGGACCGAGCACGGCGTAGGCGATGTTGTCGGGGTCCGCTTGCCCGGCGCTCAAGCCCCCGGAACCCATGCCCTGCAGGGTCGCCAGGTAGGACGGCGCGTTCTGGCCGAGGATGCCGACGATCGCGGTGGGATTGATCACGCCGGCGCCCAGGCCGGTGCCTGGCACGCCGGTCGGCTTGATCACCGTCACCTTGATCCGGCCCTGGGATTCGACCCGCAGCAATTCCGACAGGAAATTCACCGCCGCCTTGGTCGCCCCGTAAACCCCCGCGCCGGCGACTGGGAAATTGCCATAGATCGACGAGATGTTGACGATGTGGCCCTGGCCCTGGGCGATCATCTGGTCGTGCACCGCCATGATCCCGTTCAGCACGCCCTTGATGTTGATGTCGATGCAGCGATGCCAGCGCTCGGCCGCGGCCACGTGATCGGCGTAGAGCGCCAGCGGCATGACGCCGGCGTTGTTGATCATCACGTCGATGCGGCCGAACCGCTGGACGGCGGCCCGCGCGAGCGCCGCCATCTGGGCGACGTCGGCGACGTCGGTCTGCAGGCCGATCGCCTGCCCCTGCGCGCCTTCGATCTCCGCAACGACGGCGTCGACGGTCTTGGCGTCGATGTCCGCGCATACCAGCCGCGCGCCCAGAGCAGCGGCTTTCAGGCTGATCAGCCGTCCAAACCCGCCGCCGGCGCCGGTCACCACGATGACCTTGTCCTTGATGTGGTCGCTCATCCGAAGTCTCCTGCTTCACCCGCCGCGCAAGGCCGAACATGCAATACGCCGTGACGATCGACGTCCCGCAACTCGACGAAGGTCTGCGGTTTTATCGCGACGCCCTGGGCCTCGTCGAAGTGGCCCGCCCGGTCCCGACCTACGCCATTCTCGACTGCGGCGGCGCCCGGATCGGCCTGATCGAGAAACGCGCCGGAACCCAGCCGGCGCAAGGGTCGGCCGACGTTCGTCGCTATGAGCGGCATTGGACGCCGGTCCACCTCGACTTCCACGTCGACGATTTCGAGGGCGTCTTGGCCACCGCATTGAACGCCGGCGCGCAATGCGAGCAGAAGTTCGCAGGCGGCGCCCGCCCGCCGATCGCGTTCTGCAGCGATCCATTCGGCAACGGCTTCTGCATTCTGGGCGCGAAACCGGCCCAGCCGGTCTCGGGACCGGCGCGCTGACAGCCAACTCTCACAGCTGATAGCGGCGCCGCGGCCACGCTCGGGATCTTGGCCCCGCAACCTGCCGTAGCTCGCCCGCAGCCACCGCCTTAGGGTGCCCCCCAACGCCCGTGAACCAGCCCGCGCCGGATCGATGAACGACTCCGAAGCCTCTGTCGCCCGCTCGTCCTCGGCGCCCGTCCCGCGCCCGGCGGCGTCCGCGCATACGGCCGTCTACTACGCCCTCGTCGTCACCGCGCGGTGTCGCTGATCGGCAGCCAGATCAGCGAGTACGCGGTCAGCATCGCGGTCTTCCGCGCCACCGGGCACGCCACGCCGCTGGCGTTGGTCGCCTTCTTCTCGACCGCGCCCGCGATCCTGCTCGGTGGGTTCTCCGGCGCGCTGGCCGACCGGTTCGATCGTCGGGCCTGATGCTGATCGCCAACATCGGCTTCACCGTCTGAATGGCCTGCTGCTGCTGAGCTTCGCGTCCGGCGCGTTCCGGCTCTGGCATCTCTATGCCCTCACGCTCGGCGCGTCTTTGTTCGCCGCCTTGGAGCGGCCGGCGTTCCAGGCCTCCGTCGCGATGCTGGTTCCCGACGCTCGCCGCGACCGCGCCAACGCGATCGGTCAGATGACCGGCCCGCCGCCGGCGTCATCGCCCCGGCCGTAGCCGGCATGCTCTACGCCTTGGTCGGCGTGGTGGGCTCGATCGGCATCGACATCGCGACGTTCATCGCCGCCATCGTCGTACTCGCCGTCGTCCGCATTCCCAGGCCCGCCGAGACCGCCGAGGGGCGTGCGATGAGGACGGCGGTCTGGCGGCAGGTGTTCGACGGCTTCCGCTATCTGGCCGCGCGGCCGGTGCTGCTCGGCTTCTGCGCTTACGTCTCGGCGATCAACTTCCTCGCCAACATGGCGATGGTGCTGTTGACGCCCTACGTGCTGGCTCGCACCGGCAGCGCTCAGCTGTTCGGCGCGGTCCTGGCCGTGATCAACGTCGGAGGGATCGCCGGCGCGCTCGTCATCAGCGCCGGGGGCCGTATCGGATCGCGCATGAACACGGTGATGGTCGGCATCGTCGCCGCGGGGCTGTTCCTGGGTCTGGCCGGCGCAGCCCGCAGTTCGCCGGCGCTCGGCGCCAGCCTCTTCCTGATGGTCTTCGCGCTGGCCTTCACCGACGCCCCCTTCTGGTCGATCCTGCAGGCCAAGGTCGCGCCCGACCTGCAGGGCCGGGTCTTCGCGGCCTATCTCCAGCTCATCATGCTCACCTCGCCGCTCGCCTTCCTGGTCGCGGGACCGCTGGCCGACCGGGTGTTCGAGCCGGCCAGGCGTCAGCCGGTCTGGCAAGCCGTGGGCTGGCTGGTCGGGGTCGGACCCGGGGCCGGGATGGGGATGATGTTCGTCGTGGCGGGCGTGGTCATCCTGGCGCTCAGCCTGGCGGTCTACGCCATCGCGGCGATGCGGCGGCTCGAGGCGGATCTCCCCGACCACGCCTAGGGCGCGGCGATGGCGCCCGATGCGCTCTCGTCCTTCAGCGCCACGCCGGGTCAGCCGCGGCGCAGCGCCTCGCCGACAGCCAGGCGATCTGACGCGCGGCCTCGTCGTAGGTCAGGCCCGCGGGGCGGATGTTGGAGATGCAGTTGCGCTCGGCGTCGGTGCGGCCGACCCGCGGCGCGAAGGTGAGGTAGGCGCCCAGGCTGTCGGGCGAGGACAGGCCGGGCCGCTCGCCGATCAGCACGACCACGCAGCGCGCGCCGAGCCGCTCGCCGATCTCATCGCCCAGCGCCACCCGCGCCTGGTGCGCGAGGACGACGGGCCCGAGGCGCCAGCCCTGCGCCGCCGCGCGCGGCAGCAGCGCGGCCACCAGCGGCGCGGCGTGGGCGTGGACCGCGGCGGCTGGAGAGGCCGTCGGCGACCACGACGCCGAACGCAGGCGCCGACTCGGCCGGCCCGCGGCAGGGCCTGGCGCGCCGGCGCGAGCCGGCGGCCGAGGTCCGGGCGGCGCAGGTAGGTGGCCCGGTCGGCGGCGGCGCTCTCGACCGCGATGCGTCGCCAGACCGAGCGCCGCGAGCTCGGCGGCGACCGCGGCCGCGTCGAGCGGCGACGTGCACGGCGTCGCGGGCCCGGGCGTGGGCCAGCGCGAAGTCCAGCACCGCGCGGGTCGGCAGGCTCGCGCCCGGCGCGGCCCAGCGCGATGCGGGCCGGCGTCAGGGCCGCGCAGCGCCGCCCAGGGGTCGGCTCGGCCGGCGGCTTCACGCGTCTCGCCGGCGACGGCCAGCAGCAGCGGGTTGCGGCGCCGGGCGCGGCGAGGCCGGCCTGCGCCGTCGACCAGCTGCATCCGCGCGAGCCAGGCCTCGAACTCCGGCGCGCGCCTCAGGCCCAGCAGCTCGCGGACGTAGAGCGCGTCGTGGAACGAGGTGGACTGGTAGTTCAGCATCACGTCGTCCGCGCCCGGCACGCCCATGATGAAGTTCACGCCCGCCGCCGCCAGCAGGGTCAGCAGCGTGTCCATGTCGTCCTGGTCGGCCTCGGCGTGGTTGGTGTAGCAGACGTCGCAGCCCATCGGCAGGCCCAGCAGCTTGCCGCAGAAATGGTCCTCCAGCCCGGCGCGGATGATCTGCTTGCCGTCGTAGAGGTATTCCGGGCCGATGAAGCCGACCACGGTGTTGACCAGCAGCGGCTCGAACGCGCCGCGCCACCGCATAGGCCCGGGCCTCCGCGGTCTGCTGGTCGACGCCGTGATGGGCGCCGGCCGACAGCGCCGAGCCCTGGCCGGTCTCGAAGTACATGACGTTGTCGGCCGACCGTCCCGCGGCTGCAGCGACAGCGCCGCCTCGCGCGCCTCGGCCAGCAGCGCCAGGTCGACGCCGAAGCTCGCGTTGGCCGCCTCGGTGCCGGCGATCGACTGGAACACCAGGTCGACCGGCGCGCCGCGCTCGATCAGCCGCGATCGAGTTGGTGACGTGGGTCAGCACGCAGCTCTGGGTCGGGATCTCGAAGCGCGCGATCAGGTCGTCCAGCAGCCGCAGCAGCTGGCCGATCGTCTCCAGGCTGTCGGTGGCCGGGTTGATCGCCGATCACCGCGTCGCCGCAGCCTAGCAAGCAGGCCGTCGAGGATCGAGGCGGCGATGCCCGGCCGGGTCGTCGGTCGGGTGGTTGGGCTGCAGGCGCGCCGACAGGCGCCCCGGCAGGCCGATCGTGTCGCGGAAGCGCGGTGACGACGCGGCACTTGCTGCGCCGCCAGCGATCAGGTCCTGGTTGCGCATCAGCTTGCTGACGGCGGCGGCCATCTCCGGCGTCACGCCCTGGCGCGAGGCGCCGCCAGCGCCTCGCCGGTGGCGGCCTCGCTAAGCAGCCAATCGCGGAACTCGCCGACGGTCAGGCCGGCGACGGGCGCGAAGGCCGCCGCGTCGTGGCCGTCGAGATCAGCCGCGTGACCTCGTCGGGCTCGTAGGGGACCAGCGGCTCGTCCAGGAACCGGCTCAGCGGCAGGTCGGCCAGCAGCATCCGCGCGGCGACCGCTTCCTCGGCGCTGCCGGCGCGCCACGCCGGCCAGCTCGTCGCCGGAGCGCAGGGGCGTGGCCTTGGCCAGCAGCGTCTTCAGGTCGTCGAAGACCCAGGTCGTCGAACCGAGGGACTTGGCGCAGCGGCATGGCGCGAACCTGGACCGAACCTGGCCTGCGCGTCTAGACGCCCCATTGGGCCGCTTTCGCGCGTGCGCCGACAACTTCGATGGCCTGTTCCTCGGAGTTAAACTCGACCGCCTGTTATCCGGAACATTTTGATAACCGCCCGTCCATACCGACCACCTAAAAGCCTTTCTGAGACAGGGATTTGGGCAGCGCGCGGCGGCGTGCACTGGACCCGATAACGGCAAAAAACAGGTCCGAAGACAGGCGCGCACCTTGCCCAAACAGGTGCGTAACAGGCGCATATCAGGCGGCCTTCGTCCCCATCGCATCGTCGCAGACTTGAGCCCAATTTGGGTGTGAGCCTCCGGCCGGAGAAGCTGCCCGAACTCCCGCCAAAACGGTCCCCCCTCGGCCGGGTCGGCGGTTACGACTCGGTTAACTGCTTCTCCAGCTCGATGGGGCATCGTTCGGTTCATTCCCCCGGGGACCGAAATCTTTCGCGCACTGCGCGCGACCCCCGAGGGAAAAATGGCACAGCTTACTCACGATCCACGCGTTACTGCGTTTGGCCACCTCGTGGTCATGTACGAGCCGCCCGACCAGCTGCAGGCTCGAACTCGAGAAACGCTCGACACCACAAACCTCGCCAAGTGCGACAGGTTGCTAGAGCATCAGGACCTTTGGCTTTCTGGTCCGGTGCTCGTCAACTCTTCGCTCAAGGTGCTAGCCGGCCATTGCCGCGTGCTGGCCGCGCTTCAGGCGAAGTTGCCGGAGATCCCGACGATCCGCCTGGAACACCTCACTGAGGCCCAGGCGAAGGCGTTCGCGCTGGCTGAGAACCGCCTGGCTGAGATTTCGACTTGGAACGAGGTGATGCTGGCCGAGACCCTGCGCGAACTCAGCGTCGAAGATCTCGATTTCGACCTCGGCGTCATCGGGTTCTCGACCACCGACATCGACCTACGCATCGAGACCCTTGAGGCGGCCGAGCGACGGGGCCCGACAAGGCCGACGCGCTTCCACCGCCAGGTCCGCCTGTAACTCGGTTGGGCGACATCTGGGTTCTGGAAGGGCACATTCTGATCTGCGGCGATGCGCTCCGGCGCGAGACCCACGACCAACTGATGGGCGCCGACCGCGCCGCGTTGGTCATCGCCGACCCGCCGTACAACGTGCCGATCGGTGGCCACGTTGGTGGCCTCGGTCGCATCAAACCCCGCGATTTCCTGATGGGTTGCGGCGAGATGTCGAGGGGGCGTTCACCAGCTTCCTACGTAAGGCCATGACCCACGCCGCCGCCTTCGGCCAGGACGGGGCGCTCGGCCTGGTCGATGGACTGGCGGCATGCGCCGGAGATTCTCGCCGCCGGTGAGGCCGCGTACGACGCCTATCTGAACCTCTGCGTCTGGGCCAAGACCAACCCCGGCATGGGGTCGCTCTATCGGTCGGCCCACGAACTCTGCTTCGTGTTCAAGAAAGGCCGAGCGCCGCACTGCAACAACGTCGAGTTCGGAAAACACGGCCGTTCGCGGTCGAACGTCTGGACCCACAGCGGCCCCGGCGCCTTCGGCCAGGGCGGCTATGAGGGCAACCTGCGTGCCCTCCATCCGACGATCAAGCCGTCGGCTCCTGGCTGACATCATCCTGGACGTCACCGGCCGCGGCGATTTGGTGCTGGATCCCTTCGCCGGCGCCGGCTCGGTCACCATCGCCGCCGAAAAGGTCGGCCGCGTCAGCCGCGCCGATTGAGCTCGATCCGGTCTACGTCGATGTCGCCATCCGCCGCTGGGAAGCCTGGTCGGGCGCGCCGGCGCGCCTGCAGTCGAGCGGCCGAACCTTCGCCCAGGTCGCCGATGAGCGTGCGGAGGATGGCCAATGACCGACACCCGCGCGACCAGGGCGGCGTTCGTCAAGGGCCATCCGGCAATCGAGGCGGTCGGCCGAAGAAGCCGCGCACCGTCGACGATGAGATCCTGAAGGCCGCCCGCGAGCGCGTCACCGTCACCGAGAACGGCGCGCGCAAGCGGATCTCCAAGGCCGCCGCCAACGCCAAGAAGCTGGTCAACAGCGGCGTCACCGGCACCTCACGCGAGGCCAAGGCTGCCCTGGAGATGGCGCAGAAGGCCGAAGAACGCGCGGCCGCGAACGCGCCCAGCGCCGCAATGCTGCTGGCGACCGACCTGGGCATTCTTGAACGCTTTGTCGCGCGGGTGAGGCGCGCGTGGGAAGAGGAGAAGGACCATGATCCAGCCGAAGCCTGAGGAGTTCGACGCCCTCTGCCGGTGCGACTTCGCCACCTTTCTCGAACGCTGTTTCTTGGAGTTCCATTCGGCTGACGAATACAGGCCGAACTTCCACATCTACCTGTTGTGCTCCGAGCTGGAGAAGCTGCGTCGTGGCGAGCAGTTTCGCCTCAACGTCAATCTGCCGCCGCGCGGGCTAAAGTCGTTCATCGCCTCCGTGGCCTTTGTCGCCTGGCTGCTCGGCCACGATCCGACGGTTAGTATAATGTGCGTCTCGTACGCCCAAGACCTGTCTGAGTCGTTCGCGCGCCTGTGCCGCGAGATCATGTCCTCGGACTGGTACAGGCGGCTCTTCCCGGCCAGGCGGATTTCGCCGGCGCGCTCGGCGGTGCACGAGTTCGAGACGACCGCGGGGGGCCGGCGGTTGGCGACGTCGTTTGGCGGCTCGGTCACCGGGTTTGGCGCCGATTACATCATCATCGACGACGGCATGAAGCCCGAGCAGGCCCACTCTGAGACCGAACGGCCGCGGGCGCTGAACTGGTGCTCGAACACCCTCTTCAGCCGGCTCAACGACAAGGCGACGGGTCGCATAATCAACCTGCAGCAACGCCTGCATGAAGACGACATCACCGGCGCGATTTGCGAGCCGGGCGGTTGGCCATCGCTCGTCCTGCCGGCCATCGCCCAGGAGGACGCGACTTTCTGGATCGAGACGCCGTTCGGCGCCTATCGGCACGTCTGGCGCGAGGGCGAGCCGCTGCAGCCCGACCGAGAAGGGCTCGCGGTGCTGGCGAAGCATCGCCGCGAGGTTGGCGAGGAGGTGTTCTGCACCCAGTACCTGCAAATGCCGACGCCGCCCGGCGGCGGCATCATCAAGGTCGAATGGTTCCCGCGGTACGATCTTGCCGACCCGCCACGGTTCGAGCGCATCGTGCAAAGCTGGGATACGGCCAGCAAGTCGACCGAGCTCGCGGACTATAGCGTCTGTACGACATGGGGCTGCGCCCAGGGCCGTATGTATCTCGTCCACGTGCTGCGCAGGCGGTTCGAGTACCCGGACCTCAAGGCCGCAGTGATCGAGCAGGCCCGCCTGCATGGCGCTTCGAAAGTGCTGATCGAGGATTGTTCGTCGGGGATCCAGCTGATCCAGGAACTCCAGCCCGGATCCGGTCTCAACATTGTCCCGGTGAAGGTGAAGGACGAGAAGGTGATGCGCGCCCGCGCTCAGACTGCGCGCATCGAAGCGGGGCTAGTCTTCCTCCCCAGCGAAGCGCCCTGGCTTGCCGACTATCTGCACGAGGTGCGCATGTTCCCTGGGCGTTACAAGGATCAGGTCGATTCCACGACCCAAGCGATCGAGGCGATTTTGGCGACCGCGTTCGAGGCTCAAGGCTGGTTCGACCATGCACGCGAGCGATATCTGCAACGCCATCCGGAGCTGGCTTAGCTGCCGATCTAACCCGCCACCAAGGCGCCAGCCAGGAGCGCGGACTGGTCCTCCCACGCGAGCGGCAGGTCGAGCTCGATCAGCTGCGCGAGGCTCAGCCCCGCCGACTGCCGTCCCTCGAAGATCGCCGCCTGGATCTGCTGCGAAGACTCCGAAGTTTCGGTCCATCGCCAAGATGACCTAGGATGGAACAATGGTTGCGACCACGGAACAGCGCCAGGTCGAGGCGGCGCCCAGCGCGGCGATGTGGGTCCTAGTCGCAGGGCTGTTGGCGCTGGCGCTGGCGGCGGGGACGCTGGCGACGCGGGGCGTCGGCAGCCCTGGCGTCGCGACCGCCCTGCGTTTGACGGCGCGGCTGGGGTTCCTGTTCTTCTGGCCGAGCTACGTCGGCGGGGCGCTGGCCAGCCTGTTCGGGGACCGCTGGGGGCCGCTGAAGCGGCGCGGCCGGGTGCTGGGCATGGCCTTCACCGCGGTGCTGACGGTGCACCTGACGCTGGTCGCCTGGCTTTGCTGGATCGGCCAGCCGCCGCCGCTGAGCACCTTCGTCATCTTCGGCCTTGGCGCGCTCTGCGCCTACGTCATGCTGGCCGGCTCGCTCACCGGGGTCCGCCGCCTGCTGAGCGAGCCCGCCTGGCGCCGGATCCTGACAATCGGCTCGCACTACCTGCTGTTCGCCTTCGCCTACGACTTCCTGCGCCCCAAGCCTTCGGCCTCGCCCGCCTACCTGGCCCTGTACGTCCCTTTCGTCGCCCTGGTCCTGCTGGGACGCGGCGCTGCGCATCGCAGCCTGGCTGAAGCCCCGGCTGGCGACGGCGGCTGGCGGCGGGACGCCGACGTCCGACCCAGGCCCAAGACAGAGCTAAGATCGGCCCGTCCGCCCGCGGCCGGCAATCCCTGCTAACAGGGAATTTTGCAGGGAATACGGAGTCTTGCCCGTCCCTTTCGGAGCCTCTGTCGGCGTAGATTTGTCTATGTTTCAGCGCCTTATCCGGACCGACCGCACGATGACATAGGAATCGGAGCAGGGAATTGACTTGCGCTAACAGGATAAGCCTGGCCCGGGATCAGGGAATTGGCCCAGCGAAGCAACCTGGGCTTCATCCATGGCCACACGGACTACGCGGGGGGCGCACCGCCGGGATGCGGTAGACGCGTCCGGCCTCGTTCGGCGCGCTCTCGATCGTGAGGCCGAGCCCCTTCTTCAGGGCGCCCGACATCGCCCCGCGCACCGAGTGGGCCTGCCAGCCGGTGGCGGCCATCATCTCCCCAACGCTCGCGCCCTCGGGGCGCTGCAGCAGCGCCACCAGCACGCCGAGCTTGCCTTTCGGGGCCCCTCGGCGGCGCCGGCCACGGGCGGGTCATCAGGTGCGGCCTTCCGGCTCGGGCGCCGCCGTCCTCAGGGAGTCGCCGGCGGCGCTCGCGGCTTCGACAGCGTCACCGGCGGGAGCTTCGGCCGCGCGCGGTGCGTTTGCTTGGCGGCTGCCGTCGCGCAAGCGCGGCGCGCCCCGCCTCGGTGATGATGAGCCGGCTCCCGCCGCCCTCGGCAGGGAGCAGGATCGCCAGTCGCCTATTGATCAGCGCCTGGGCGAGCTTGGCGTCGTCAGGCGCGTCGATCTTTAGATACGGCTCGGCGGCGGCGCGGCTGGAGCAACTCGAACTGCGGCTGACTTACCTTGCGCATGGTGTTCGTCCTTCTGCTGGCGAGGGCCTATCGCCCACCGAGCAGAGCCCGGACTGGCCGGGCTGGACGACGACACTAAGGCTCCCTTCCGCAGCGAAGCCAGTGGTTTCTGACAGACTCCTCGGCTGCCAGCCAAGACGAGGTTTCCGCCAATAAAAACAGCTAGTTGGTCGATATTTCCGCTCGACTTCGCGCGCGGCTGGAGCGTCAGTGTCCCCACTACTAAGGGAGAGACGGATGCTCAGGGCGGCAACCAAACGACGAGTTACCGCCGCGCCCACCGCGTCCAACCTGATCGCCGCGGACGCGTCGGCGCTGCTGCGCGTGATCGAGCGCGCCACCGCCGATCCCGATGTCGACATCGATCGGCTGGACCGACTGGCGACGCTCTATGAGCGGACGGTCGCGCGCGAGGCCGAGACCAAGTTCAACGCCGCTCTGGTCAGGATGCAGCCCAAGCTGCCGGTGCTGGAGGAGCGCGGTCAGATCACCGGTCCGGATGGCGCGGTGCGCGCAACTTACGCGACCTGGGAAGACACGGTGGACGCCATCCGGCCGATCCTGGCGCGGCACGGCTTTTCGCTCACCTTCAAGCCAGGGCGCTCGCCGCGCGGCGTTCCAACCGTAACCGGCGCGCTGCGCCACGAGGCGGGCCACAAGGAAGAGGCCGAGATCGAGCTTCCCGCCGACACCAGCGGCGAGAAGAACCCCGTCCAGGCCATCGGTTCAACCATGAGCTACGGCCAGCGGTACGTCGCCAGGATGCTGCTCAACCTCACCAGTCGCGGTGAGGACGACGATGGCCAGGCTGCGTGGCCAGAGCGCCGCCGAATTCGCCGCCATCGCCGAGATCAACGCGCTCGCCGACAAGCCGGCGTTTCTCGCCTGGAAGCGGGCCAACCGAAAGATGCTCGGGGAACTCTCACCGCCCGAGTTTCAGAGGGTCATCGGCCACTACAGCGCTCGCCTGCGCCGAATCGACGTCGAGGCGGGGGAGGGGGGCAAGCCTTGATCGAACAGCGCACCCCCGACTGGTACGCCGCGCGCCTGGGGAAGGCGACGGCGTCGCGCGTCGCCGACATCGTCGCCAGAACGAAGTCCGGCTACTCGACGTCACGCGCCAACTACGCCGCCCAGCTCGATCTGCGAGCGCCTCACCGGCGTCCAGGCCGAGGCGTTCGTCAGCTCCGCCATGGTCTGGGGCGTCGAGAAGGAGCCCGAGGCCAGACGGCCTCTACGAGTTCGAGCACGACGCCCAGGTGGTGAAGGTGGGCTTCATCGACCATCCGCGGATCGGCATGTCCGGCGCGAGCCCCGACGGTCTCGTCGGCGACGTCGGCCTGATCGAGGTCAAGTGTCCGATCACCGCCACGCACATCGAGACCGTGCTGGGCGGCTCGATTCCCGGCAGGTACGTGACCCAGATGCAGTGGCAGATGGCGGTCACCGGCCGCCATTGGTGCGACTTCGTCTCCTACGACCCCCGGCTGCCGCTCCACCTGCGGCTCGTCGTGAGCCGAGTGCACCGCGACGCAGCGAATTCATCGCCGAACTCGAGCGTGAGGTCTCCACCTTCCTCGCCGAGGTCGACGCCACTCTCGCCAGGCTGCAGACCCTGGCCCGCCACAGCGAGGCCGCCTGATGTCCGGCGCGCCGCTTGCCTTCGCCTGGGACGGCGAGGTCATGCGCCCGCTGCCCGCGTTCGCCGAGGATCGCGGCGACGCGCTTCGGCCCGGCGAGGTCGTGCAGCTGGCGCCGCTGCGGGCGCGCTCCTCGCCCAGCCATCGGCACTACTTCGCCTGCGTCCGCGAGGCCTGGGTCAACCTGCCCGAAGGCCTGGCCGAGCGCTTCGCGACCGAGGAGCACCTTCGCAAGTACGCCCTCATCAAGGCCGGCTACCGCAGCGAACGCGCCATCGTGTGCAGTTCCAGCTCAGACGCCCGACGCGTCGCGGCCTTCATCCGCCCGATCGACGACTATTCGATCATCTCGGTGAACGGGACGGTGATCACCCAGTTCACGGCCAAGTCCCAGTCCGCTGAAGCGATGAGCAAGGCCGAGTTCCAGGCGAGCAAGGAAGCGGTGCTGGGCATCCTCGCCGACATGATCGGGGTCGATCCCGCAAGCCTTCTGCAGGCCGGCCGAAGGAGCGGCGCATGAGCCGGATCGAGACCACGGAGCGCCAGAGCTGGTCGAGAATGAGGAGCGCAGACGGCTGACAGCCGCCGAGAAATCCGCCCTCCTACGCCGGCAGCAGGACCGCTGCGCCGGTCCCTGCGGGGAAAGCCTGATCTGGGCCCTCGTCGAAGGCAAGCCGGTCTACGGCCCGATGATCGACGAGCACATCATTCCCCTGGGACTCGGCGGTTCGAACGACCTCACCAATCGGGAGCTGCGCTGCGTCCCGTGCGCGAAGGAAAAGACCCGCGCCGACCGCAAGGCGATGGCCAAGGTCGCACGGATCCGCCGTCGCCTGGCCGGCGAGGAGCGCCCGAAGCAGAAGATCAGATCCCGCGGCTTCCCGCGCGATCCGCTGCATTGGAAGAACACTTGATACCTGCCTGAGGCCGCGTCGTCACTGAACTCGTTTGTCTTGCACTTCGTAGGTCGTGTTATGCCCCTGGCACAGGATCGCTGGAGCCGCTTGCCAGGACACCCCTTTGCCCGGATCGAGATCGATGTACTGGCAGTACTCCGTCGCGTACGCTCGATTGTCGGACTTGTTCTTAAATTTCAAGATGAAGAACGCGTACAACTTCCGCCCGTGTCTTATATATTCCGCCATTTTCTGCTGAGTGATTGCGCTGGGCCCCGCTGTATCGCCGAGCGACAGCGTCCTCGTAGCGTATGCATCTACAGAATCGGCATTGATGAGCGGGGGAGCGAACCGCGCGTGCTCCAATAGAGAGAATGCCCCATCCTCATCGTGAGGCGACATGGCGGAATCGGTCGCAGTCAACTGTCCGACATATTGCAATTCCGTCGCCGTCGTTCGGCCTCCATTCTCGATGTGAATATTGAATGTAAGCGCCGCGTCCTTGTCGGGAGGCCGACTTTCAACGCTCGTTACGATGAGGTCGGCCGGCATAGGTGAGTCTGCGGCGGCAACGGCGTTGGCGGCCTGTTCGGCCTGACCCCTTAGGAGCCGCGCCTCATGAACGTTTTTCCGTAGGGTTGGATAACCCGAGACTCCAACGAGTAGTACTGTTGCGCCGAGCAACGCCGCCTTCTCCCACCATGGCCGCCAAAACGTCCAGCGAGAGGCGAAGACTACGTGTCCACATAAGACCACCCCGATGAACAGAAGGACCAGTTCAAGCTTCCATGACATGGGCAAGATGGTGACAACGACCAAGACCGCGATCACAAACGCCGCTTCAAGGGCGAGAGTTATGTTGCCCGCGGGTTTCAGCGTCTTGCTTCCTTTGCCCAAACGTTGAGCACGCGTCGTGCGTGCCGCCGCCGCTACTCCGTCGCCGATAACCGGGGCATATGCGCCAGAGAGTATCCAGTGAGTAGGGGCGATGCCGTGGAGCGATGGCGAGGTGCGCCAGATCGCGAGGCGTGTTAATTGGACCATGCTCGAAGCATTACCCGTCGAATCACCAACGCGGCCAACCGCACCCGACGACAACAGCAGATGTCTGACAGGCGCCAAGGCGTATGCAGGGCCAGCACGTGCCAGCCCGGGCCAGGGTGTTGCTTTCGTCGCGAACATCGTCTGAGGCGTCGCCGGAGCTAGAGATAGACAAGCGTGCAGCCCGCCCTAATGGCGAGCCAGAGCTTCTTCTTGAGGGGGCCCGACAGCGGACCGAGTGGGCCAGCCAACCGGTGGCGGCGGTCAATCGGCGGCCCTCCACTAGCCCAGATCGAAGACCGAGTTCGGCCGGGTCGGCTTCAGCCATTGCAGAATCGCGCGAAGGACCGCCGCCGGCGCCCGGCCCTGGTGGGCGATCGCTTCCGCCGCTTCGTAGCCGACGTGTCGCGAAACGATGGAGATGAGCTTCGGGTAGGTCGGCGCCAGGTTGGGATCCAGGCTCCGCGCCAGCGAAACGTACTCTCGGAAGGCCGCCCGGTCCTGACGAAACAGAGCTCGCGCCAAGAACGCGCTATAATTAAGTATATCTCTGCGGTCTTCGGGCGTGAGGTCGAGTTCAGCGAGGGACTTGTGTTCCAGACCCTTCAGTATTTGTTCGATCCAGCTCATTGCGACCGGCGCTACATGGTAGCGCGCGTCGTCGCCTCCAAGATAGATCCGGTCGTGATGTTGGCGCCAAAGATAGAGCGGCCTCTCTGACGGCACGCCTTCGAGCCGGCCGGCCTTGGCGAGCCGGAAGGTGACTTCTTCGCACTCCCAGAACCGCAGGCTCTCGTCGAAACCGCCGACCTGTTCGAGCGCCGATCGCCGGGCAAGGCCCGCCGAGTGTAGCGGGCGATCATTGCCGACCAGACACATGATCGGCGCCCTGCCCGCCATGTTGGGTCGGGAGAGGCTGCCGACCAGGGTGATCCTTCCCGCCTCCACATGACACTGCCGCCACGGCGAATACACCGCCGAGACTTCCGAGGACGCGCGGGCGCAATGCGACATCTGAAGCTCGAGCTTCTCGGGCGCCATGAAGTCGTCACTGTCGAGGAACTGCACCCAGGCCCCGCTTGCCGCGCGCAGACCGACGTTCCTCGCCGCGCTCGGACCATGGTTCCCGTCGAGTTCGATGATGCGCCAGCTGTTCTTGAAGTCGCTTTTCAGCTTTCGCCGTACGACGGACACGGTCTCATCCTGCGAACCGTCGTCAACGACAATGAGTTCAACACTTGGGTAGGTTTGAGCGATCAGATTTTCGATGGTCTCGCTCACCCACGAAGCGGAATCGCAGGTCGGCATTACTACACTGACAAGACTCATCACTTACCCCATCTTGTCGGCGCCAGAAGCCACCGCGCCGCATGTCGATGACTGATTCCCTAACGCGCAATCGTCAAAACAGGATTAGCTCTCGAATCGCCGACGCCTCAGGCACCAACCGTTCGACGCGCATAGCCGCCTCGTACCCAGCCACGTGGTGATGACCTGAATGCGGCCCCCACGCCGCCTCGCAGGGTTGCGATGAAGTTACAATCTGGAAAAGTTCAACGCAAGGGGGCATGGCTAGACGCCAGCTTGGGCAGGCGGACCAGGTTGTAGGCCGCCGCGGCGAAGGTGAAGGCCCATCCGACCCGGTCCCTGCCTCGGAACCGGGTCTTGCGCTGGCCGGCCACGGTCTTGATCCAGCCGAAGCCTCCTCGATGCGCTTGCGGATCCTCTGGCTGATGGCGTAGCCGGCATGGCGGGTGGTGCGCCCGTCGATGGCCGAGCGCCGGCCGTTGGTGTTCTGGGCCACGTGCGCGCGCACGTTCATCGACCTCAGCTCGTTGACGAAGTCCTCGGCGTCGTAGGCCTTGTCGGCGCCCAGGGTGATGGCGCGCGGGCCGGTCGGCGCGTGGCTCGATCATCGACAGCGCGGCGATGCGCTCGGCGTGGCCGTCGGCGCGAGGTCAGGCGGGCGTCCACGATCAGGCCCGAGCGGTTCTCCATCAGGGTGTGGCCGATGAAGCAGAGCTTGGCCTCCATGCCCGGGCCCTTGCGGTAGAGCCTGGCCTCGGGATCGGTCGTGCTCTGGTGGGTCTCGTTCGAGCGCTTCTGGCCCTTGAAGTCGACCTCGACGTTGCGCCCGCCCGAAGCCGGCGGCGGCGGATCGTCCCCGCCCGTGGCCTTGGGCTTGAAGCTCTTCATCGACGCCCAGGCCTCGATCAGCGTGCCGTCGACGCTGAAGTGGTCGCTCGACAGCAGCCGCTTCACCCGCGGCTGCGCCAGCACCGCCGCCAGGAACTTCGCCGCGATCTCGCCGTCCAGCAGCCGGTCGCGGTTCTTCGAGAAGCTCGAATGGTCCCAGACCGGATCGTCGATGCCCAGCCCCACGAACCAGCGGAACAGCAGGTCGAACTCCAGCCGCTCCATCAGCTGGCGCTCCGAGCGGATCGAGTAGAACGCCTGCAGCAGCATCGCCCGCAGCAGCAGCTCCGGCGGGATCGACGGGCGGCCCATCCGCGGCGAATAGAGCGCCGCGAACTCCTCGCTCAGCGCCGCTCTGCGCCTACGTCATGCTGCTGGGCTCGATCGACGGCGTCCGCCGCGCGCTGGGCGAAGCGGCGTGGCGCAAAATCCAGACGGTTGGCGCATTGCATTCTCTTCGCCTTCGCGTTCGACTTCCTGCGCATCGGCCCGCGGCCGTCGCTGTCCGACCTGGTGGCGTACCTGCCCTGCGTCGTCCTCACCGCGCTGGGACCGGCATCCGCGCCGCGGCCTGGCTGAAGCCGCGCTTGGCGAGGCCTACGCCCCTTGCTCGCTCTTGATCCGTGCGCGCCAATAGTCGAGCACTGACCTCAGCGTCTCGGACAAGTCCCGTTCCAGCTTCCATCCCAGCAGGCGCTCGGCAAGCCGGGGATCTCCAACAACTATGTCTGCCGATACAGCGCCCGCCAAGCCACTTGCAGTCGAAATCTCGGCCCTTACGCCGCTTATTTGGAGCAATTGGTCCAGTATTTCGCCAATCTTGTACGGAACTCCACTGGAAATGTTCATGATCGCGTCTGGCGGGAGCTCCTCGGACCGTTCGATCCCCAGGATGTAGGCCTCGACGACGTCGCGCACATCCAGCATGTCCCGCACCGCTCCAGGTTGCCGACTTCAATCCTCGGCGGCTGCAGCCCGGCTTCGATGCGCGCGATCTGCGCCGCGAACGCGGCACGACGAAACGCTCCGAATCGCCGGCGCCGGTGTGGTTGAAAAGGCGGTAGCGGATGGAGCGCAGCCCCTGTCGCACCAGCGATCCAAGCAATAGGTCCGCCGCCGCCTTCGTCACCGCGTATTCGCCGGCCGGCGCGAGCAGCGAAGCCTCGGTGAAGGGCGCGTCGAGCGCCGCCGCGTTGCCGTAGACCAGACCGTGCTGGCGAACAGCAACGGCAATCGGGCGCGCGCCGCAGGACGCCCAGGGCGACCGCGTGCGTGCCCCAGGTGTTGATGTTCCAGGCCGTCTTCGGATCCGTCTGCACGTCGGTCGGCGCCGACAGCGCGGAAAGATGCACGACATGGCTCGGCCGCATCTCCTCGATGCCGCGGCGACGGCGTCCCCGTCGGTCACGTCGAGTTCGTAGGTATCCTGGGGTGGTCGACGATGTCCGCGGCCCGCGCGGTCGGCAGCACCTGCGCCTCATCGCCGAAGCGTTCCCGGAGCCGGGCGATCAGGTGTTGACCGAGAAGCCCCGGGCGCCGGTGATCATGATGCGAGGGGTGTCGGTCATTGCATGATCCCGGCGGCGCGCGGCTCCTAAAGCCGCGCCTGCCGCTCGACCCGCTCCAGATCGACCTCGACCATCTCCTCCACCAGGCGCTCGAAGCTGATCTCCGCGCCAGCCGAGCTTCTCCGCGCCTTGGCCGGGTCGCCGAGCAGCAGGTCGACCTCCGCCGGGCGTAGCAGGCGGGGTCGACCGATGAAGTGTTCGGCGTCGAGCTCGACGTGGGCGAAGCCAGGCGGCAACTCGCGCACCGACCGGTCTCGCCGGTGGCGACCACATAGTCGTCCGGCGCGGCTGCTGCAGCATCAGCCACATCGCCCGCACATAGTCGCCGCGCGTGACCCCAGTCGCGCTTGGCGTCGATGTTGCCCAGCGCAGCTTTCCTGCAAGCCCGAGCTTGATGCGCGCGACCCCGTCGGTGACCTTGCGCGTGACGAACTCGATGCCGCGCAGCGGGCATTCGTGGTTGAACAGGATGCCGCTGACGGCGTGCATGCCGAAGCTCTCGCGGTAGTTCACCGTCATCCAGTGGCCGTAGAGCTTGGCGGCGGCATAGGGCGAGCGCGGATAGAACGGCGTGTTCTCGTTCTGCATCGGCTCCTGCGACCTTGCCGAACATCTCCGACGACGAAGCCTGGTAGAAGCGCGCGTCGGGCTAGGCGATCCGCATCGCTTCGAGCACGTTGGTGACGCCGAGCGCGGTGATGTTGCCGGTCAGGATCGGCTGGTTCCAGGACGAGTCGCCACGAACGACTGGGCTGCGAGATTGTAGAACTCGTCGGGCTGCGACGGCTGCAACGACGCGAATGAGCTCGGAGAGATCCGACAGGTTGGCGTCGATGCAGCGTGAACCCGGTCGCGACGCCGAGCCAGCGCAGCCGGTGGTCGGCCACGCCGCCGATGGGAGGAGCGGCGGACGACACCGTGAACTTCGTAGCCCTTCGACAGCAGAAACTCAGACAAATACGCGCCATCTTGGCCCGGTGATGCCCGTGATGAAAGCTCGCGGCACGCTGTCTCCTTTTCCCGTTTCGCCAGGCGTCAGTGCACGCAGACGCAGCCCAAGGCAAGACCAGCAAGTCAGCCTCGCCCAACAGCTCATTCCGACGCAGCGCACTGCGAAAACCTGTCATCTATCGTCTCGTGCGGACCCTCCGTCGTGCAAATGACTTGCCGATAGTCCTGTCCCGAATTGATCCGGAATACGCGCGAGCAGATTGCGAGTTGCGGTTGAACGCGGACTGGATATTGCTCCGGGCCGGCGCCGGCGGCGTTGCAGCGCAAATCGAGATGTCCCGGGGGTGGGCAGGCCCAATGGCCGTCAGTCCGATCGGAATCCCAGTTCAGTCGGGGTTGGCAAGGGTTTTGCTCAGCCGGGGCGATCGATGAGATAAAGGGTCGGTCGTCGGTGGAGGGTCAACAACCACCTGTTGCTTTCCGAGCTACTCCCAGGCACTTGATTCAGTTGTCTCGACAGCCCCGCAGTGTTAATTGGCGCTCTATGCGGGAAGCGTTTGGGAGTTGTCCGTCGATACGTTGCCTAAAGGCCCGCAACCCAGTAGCAAAGACTAGGTCATGGTGATGAGCTCGAAGCCCAAATAGTAATTCCTCGAAGCAAGGACCATTGGCTGCGGCGGATGTTGCCGCGCCAGGTCCGGAAAGTCGCCCGCAGTCTACTTAGCGCCGTCCGCAACAACAAGGCCGTCGAGCCCTATTGGATCGACGTAGAACAGCAAGGCGCCAAGATCAGGTTTCTCGTGGCCAATCTCGACGGCAAGAGCTGGTACGGGCCCTACGCCAAGATCGAGAACCGGGAGATGACCTTCCTCCAGGAGAAGGTCCTTCGCCCAGGCATGAACGTCGTCGAAGTGGGTGCGCACCAGGGCTTCACCGCGGCGCTGATCGCGCGCTGGGTCGGTCCGAGGGCAAGGTGTTCACCTTCGAGCCGCTGCAGCAGAATTGCGACGTCGCCGCCAGGTGTTCGCGAGAACGCTGGACAATGTCATGCTGACTCGCGCGGCGGTTGGCGAGAAAACGGGTCGGTCTTCATCGGCTCGACGACCACCAATCCGAACGTCCAGACCAACGGCTTCCTCGGCGAAGAATGCCCCGTGGTCCGGCTGGACGACCAGATCGAAGGGACCGTCGATCTGCTGAAGATCGACGTGGAAGGCTACGAACTCCACGTCCTGCGCGGCGCGCAGCGGCTGCTGGAAACCAGGCCGCATCTGCAGATCGAGGTGCACCCCGGTCCGATCATCGACTTCGGCGGCGTCGTTCAGACATCTTTGACCTGATCGACGTGAACGCCTACGACTTCTGGGTCCAGGCGGAGTCGACGATCACCGAACCTCGGCCGTACTCGCCCGGCGAACCGATCAATCACAACTCGCACCTGTTCTGCGTCAGGAAGTCGCCCAACTAGATCGCGGTGGGTTCAGCTTGAACGCTGAATTGCGACCTACACTTTTCAATCTTTAGAGCAAATTCAGCCTTCAGGCGGTTCCCGCCTGAAGGCGTCTTGTTATCGAGGGCGCCCCGCGCTCCGGTTGATCAACTCGAACCCTCGGCGTGGCCCTACAGCTGGTCCGCGGGGGCAGTTGTGGAGCGCGACGGCTTTGGGTCGGCTAGGCCGAACGCTAAATCGCGCTCAGCGCCGGCATCCGAGAGCAGGTTCAGCCTTCAGGCGACTGCGCCCGAAAACCGCCTAGCTCTACGCCCGGTCCGCTTTTTCGGCGAGGTCGCGCACGCGCTGATCGTCCTTGCGGGGCAAGACCAGCACCCGCTCGGCGGTCGCGACGATGACGAGGTCGGTGACGCCCGAGGCGGCGACCGTCGGGCCGTCGGTGAACACCAGGCAGCCTTGCGCCTCCTCGAGCACCACGGGGCCTCGCACCGCGTTGCCATGATCGTCATGGTTCTGGGCTTCCCACACCGAGGACCAGGAGCCGATGTCGCTCCAGGCGAAGTCGGCCGCGGCCACGGCGGCGTTGGATGTGCGCTCCATCACCGCGTGGTCGATCGAGATCGCCGGCGCCTGGCCGAACGCGATCGGGTCCAGCCGCAGGAAGTCGTCGTCGGCGTGGCCCGCGGCGATGGCGCGCCCTGGCCGCGGCGAGCACCGCCGGCTCGTAGACTCTCGAGTTCCGCGACGAGGCTGGCCGCGCGCATCAGGAACAGACCGCTGTTCCACAGGCAGCCCGCGTCGAGCAGCGCCTGCGCCGCCGCGGCGGCCGGCTTCTCGATGAAGCGCACGACCTCGCGCACGGCCGGGTCGATCGCGAGCCCGGTTCGATGTAGCCGTAGCCGGTGGCGGCGAACGTCGGCCTGACGCCGAACAGCACCACCCGTCCCGCCGCGGCGGCCGGGACGCCGAGCGCTACGGTCTGGCGGAAGGCCGCAGGATCGGGGATGGAATGGTCGGCGTGCGTCGAGAGGATCAGCGCCTCGGGGTCGCGCTCCACCGCCAGCAGCGCGCCGACCGCCAGCGCCGGGCCGGTGTTGCGGCCCATCGGCTCGACGACGATGCGACCGGCCGCCAGCCCCCCGCCCGCAGCTGCTCGGCGATCAGGAAGCGCTGCGCGGCGCCGCCGATGATGATCGGCGGCAGCGAACATCGTCGGCTCGCCAAGGCGGCGCACGGTCTGCTGCAACAGGGTCTCCTCGCCGGTCAGAGTCAGGAACTGCTTCGGCCTGGTCGGCGACGACAGGGGCCAGAGCCTGAGCCCCTCGCCGCCTGACAAGATAACCGGCACGATCATGTCGACCGGGCCATAACAGGCGCCTCGCGTTGGTCAAGCAGGCCGGTGCGGGCGATGGGCTCGCGCAGCGGATTCGACGGGCGCGGCGTCATGACTTCCGAGCCGCTCGCGCGTTGCCCGGTCGGCGTCCATCGCGCCGCACGCGGCGGCCATCGCGTCGCCTTGGCCGGCGCAAAGGCCCTGCGCGACCGAGACGCCCGCGCGTCGATCAGCTGCCAGCGCCAGCCGCGCTCGCCTGCGCCAGCAGAATGGCGTGTCCTGAGACGGGCTGCTGAACGCCGCCGGCCGTAGCAGGCAAGGTTGCTCGAGTTCGCACGCGGCCGATTTCCCATTTCTGCCCGAGGCGCGTCGGTACATTCAAGGAATGCGCCGTCGCAAGCAGAAGCGCGCAGCGGTTGAGTGGGCCGCGCCAAGGCGGCGCCGGATGATCTGCGGCGCCCGGTGGCAAGGACGGCCGTCAGTTCACCCCGTCGGCGAGGGTCCGCCCTCGACCGCGCGGTCGGCGTCGCCAGCGGTCTGAAAGCGCACGAGACAGGTCTGGCCGCGCTGTCTGAGTGCGTCGCGGAACCGGCGGCATCCTGCGCGGAGGCGAAGCCGCCGATCTGCGCGCGGTACAAGGTTCTTCGATGCACCGATGCGACGGTGACCCCGAGCGACTTGCCGGCCAGGTCGGGAGGAGCGCCGTCGAGCGCCGCGCTCATCGAGAGCCTTCTGCGCCTGCGCCAATTTGTAGAACGATCCGATCTGGACGACCTCTCCCGTCACGGGGAAGCCACGCTCGGCAGCGTCGCGGCCGCGACAGGAGCACGGCTGCGGTGGGCGGGGCGAGCGCCGCGGGCGACGCGCCGCCGCCGCCGGGACGGCGACGTCGGCCCCCGTCGAGGTCGCGGCCTGGCTCGCCCTAGCAGCGTCCGGCGCGACCGCGGCGCCGGCGGGCTCGGGCTCGGGTCCACTGCGCTCGGCGGCGGCGCGATGGCCGCGCTCTCTGGCGGCGGCGGCACGGCGTCGCCGCGTCTGACGATGCGGGGCGTGACGACGATGTAGAGCTCGGTCTTGGACTTGGTGCCGGTCTTGTAGGCGAAGAGGTGCGCCGAGGGCGGGGATGTCGCCGAGGCCGGGGACCTTGATGGTGGAGGCGAGGTCGCTCTCCTGGGTCAGGCCGCCGATGACGAAGGTGTCGCCGTCGCGGACGGTGGCGGAGGTCTCGGCCTCGCGCTGGCTGATGGTGGGATAGCCCTGCGAGGTGCCGGTGACGGAGGAGACCACGCAGAAGACGTGGCTGGTGACGAAGCCGTCGTCGCTGACCCGCGGGGCGATCTGCAGGGTGACGCCGACGTTGACGTACTGCACCTGCTGCAGACGGCGTTGACGCCGGAGAGCGCGATCGAGGTGAGGATCGGCAGGGCGTCGCCGGTGATGATCTTGGCGGTCGAGCCGCTCTGGGCGGCGATGCGCGGCTTGGAGACGATCTTGCCGTGGCCGGCCTGGACCTGGGCGTAGACCGCCGCCTGCAGGCTGACCGAGGCGAGGGACGGGGCGACGAAGCCGGAGGGGACGGCGGCGCCGACCTGGTAGGTGGCGACCGCCAGCTGGTTGCTGGCGTTGTTGAAGTCGAGCCCGACGTTCTTGGCCCCGGTCTCGTCCAGCTCGACGAACATGGTCTCCAGCAGCACGCTCTGCACCGGCACGTCGATGGCGGCGATCTTGGCCTTCAGCCGGGCGATGCGCTCGGGCGAGCCCTTCAGGATGATGGCGTTCAGCCGCCGGTCGATGGCGATGGTGTCGTCGACCAACTCGGCCATCGGATCGGTGGTGGCCGTCGGGGTCTGCTGCTGCGGGCGGGCCGCCCTGGTTGGAGCTGCCAAGGCCGGAGGAGCCGAAGTTGGGCTCCTGCGGGTTGAAGGCGTCGTTGGACTTGACGCTGAGGCCCTCGGTCAAGAGCCCCACCACCTCGCTGACGTCGGCGTACTTCAGCAGCACCACCTCGAAGCCGTCCTGGCCCGGGTCGCGGTCGACCTCCTGCGGCAGCGCTGCCGCCGCCGCCGGCGCGGCCGCGTGCTCGGCGCCGGCGTCCGCCGCGCGCCGCCGGTGAAGCTGACGATCAGCGAGCGCGCGCCGCCGCGGCGTCACCTTGACCTTCGCCGGCCCGGAGACGCGTGAAGTCGAGCACCAGCACGCCCGCTCTTCTGGTCGAAGTCGACCGCCTGCAGCAGGCCGCCGCTGCGCGGGGCGAAGGTGGCGCTCGAGCCGCGGGTGGTCTGGGCGAACGCCATCGCCGGCTTGGTCGGGTCGTTCGACAGCATGGTGTAGGTCGGCGGCGGCCCGGAGAAGTCCAGCTCCAGCCGCGTCTCGCCCGCTGCTTCCCCGGCGAGGCCGTCAGCCCGAGCAGCACCACCGGCTCCTGGTAGCGTCGACGACGGCGCGCCCGGCCGCCATCAGGTCCCCGGCATCGCCGGCACGCCGCGCCGGGAGGCCATCGACCAAGCCCCAGCGGCCGGCAGCCAGGCCAGAACATCTGCAACAATCGTCTCATCGCGTCCGAGGCGCCGGGGGTGCGCCGAATCTTCGGCGATTGATCGAATCATGCCGGCGAATAGCATGGCGCAAGCGGGTTACTTCGAGGCGTCGCGGCAACGGGCCGCTCGTTCGCGACGGCCTGGGACGGCTCGGGGCGCATCATCAGGGATCTCGGCGCCGGCGCTCGCATGCGGCGACGGCGGGTCCGCCGCTGCACGGCGCCATCGATAGCCTGTGGAACATGGACTCAGGCTACCGCGGGCGCTGAGCCTGATCGATCAGGCCCGCCCCGGACGGCTCAGCGGCCGGCGATCGGCAGCCGCTGCGGCCTCTTGTCGCCATTGCCGCCGAAGTAGCTGACCGGCCCCACCACCGCGGGCGGCGCCGCCGAGCGCGAGCGCGGGCGCGGACGGCGCGCCTCGACGATCGTGACCTCGGGCTTCGGCGCCGGCGCGTCCAGCACCGCTTCGGCGTCCGTTGCGCCGTCCGCCGGCGCGATCGCCGCCATCGAGACGGGAGCGGGCGTCGGGGCCTCGAGCGCGGCGAGATCCTGCGCGCCGAAGCCGGCGGGCATCCGCGGCGCGGGCTCGAACCCGGCATAGGCGCCGGTGAAGGCGGTCGGGCGACCGAGGTCGCCGTTCCAGCGGTAGAAGACGTGCGCCCCGATCTGGGCCACCTTCAGCACGGTCGGGCGCCAATACGGGACGACCCAGATCGTGTGGTAGTGGGTCGCCTCGCCGACGTCGCGCTGCACGTAGCCGCCCAGCGCGCGCTGCGCGATCTCGGTCGCGCGGCGCCAGCCCTCGGCGCTCGGCCGGCGGGCCAGGGATCCGTCGCAGGTGAAGGTGAACTGGCAGCCGGTGGGCAGGTCGGAGCCCTGGAACACAACGCCGCACACTGTCTTCGGGAACAGCGGGTTGCGAACGCGGTTCAGCACCACCTGCGCCACGGCGGCTTCTCCGTCGTCGCCCTGCGACGCGGCCTCGTAATAGACGGCCATCGTCAGGCAGGTGAGGGCGCGGGCGCGGTCGAACGCGGCGACAGCCGGCAGTTGGAACGGCGCGGCCGGCGGATTGGGCAGGGCCGAGATCGGCAGCTCGGCGTTGAGCAGCACCGCCTGATCCTTCGGCAGGTTTTCGAAGATCTGCGGCGCCACCGCCAGCGCCGCCGGCGCGGCGGAGACGGGCTTCGGAGCAGCGGCCGGGCTCGCCTGGCCATGCGCCGGAGGCCGCGGTTCGGCCGGCTCGGTAAGAACCGTCACGGTCGTGAAAGCGCCGGTTAGCGCAATGCCGAGAACAGCGACCCAAAAAACGGGACTGCGCGGCAGACGATTAAGCATCGGATCTCGCAATTCACTCGACCAAGCCGACAACCAGCAACATGGGCGCCAGCTGATCTCAAGTCCCTAGACCGGGTCGGATGCGAACGAGCTCTGCCGTCTGCCTGAAGTCCGCGGCCCAGCGGCCGAACACTTACCAGACTCTTGACGCTTTGCAATTCCGATCCGGAAATCGGGCTTGACTGGCGTGATGGATTGGTCGCGATTCGAGCAGGTCTGCGCCGGAACAGACTTGAACGGGCGTCAAAGCCGAGGCTGTCAGAAAACGGGGGCGCTGCTCGAACCGACCTTGGGTGCGGCTTTGCCGCTAGCGCGCGTGCTTCGAGAGCTGGATCACGATTTCGACGACGCCGACCCAGACGAGGGTGTTCAGTCCGAGCGCCAGCATGCGGCGCCAGTTGAAACGCACGGCCGGTTTCGCCCGGAGAGCTCGACCGGTGGCGGTACGCTGAGACCAAGCGGCAATGTTGGCCATGCTGCGTCTCTTCCCGTCTTCAGTGTCGGTGCTTTGCCGACACTTTGCGGCAACGAAATGACGATTCCGCGCCGCAGCCAACTACTAAATGTGGTTCGTCCACAGAAGTTCCGCACTAGCGCGTGCGCCAGGGTCGTCGGACGAGATCGTGGGCGATGAATTCGCGACGTTCGCCGCCCGCGGCGAGCCGGCTGGCGACATCGAACGTGTTGGCGGAGGTGCGGACCGCGGCGCCTTGGGTGGGGCGCCATGCAGTCTCGGACCGTTCTGTTAGCGTAGCGCGACGAGCAGCGCGCTCCCCATCGCCGCCCAGAACGAACCACAGACCGCGACGACGAACAGCAAGGTGGCGCGGGCCGACCAGCGGTCGCTCGCGACAGCGTCGGCCGCGGCGGTCGCCACGGTCAGTCGCGCCTGCAGCGCCCGCGCCGGCGAGAGCCGGGGCGCGTGTTCGGACTCGTCCGCCAGCGAGACCATCGGGGCTCGTTGCTTCGGCGGCGCCGCCTCGCTCTCGCGGCGAGGGGCCAGGTTCGACCGTCTGGCGGCCATTTTGGCCTCAACTTCTGACTGCTCTTAGCTGGCTAGCCCTTATTCGTTGACGAATTGCTTCCGCGCCGCCGGAGGAGCAGTCGGAACTGGTATTCGGAGTTGAGTTGCGCCGGGAAGGCCAACCGGAAAGCGTTTGCGCCGGCTGCCTTAACTGTATTATGTGCGGCTCGGGCTCGCGGGGTAGGGTTGATGTCGGAACGCACGGTTTTGGACCGTGGCGCGCGAGTAGATGTGTCTCGTTCGCTTGAATTGCCCGCGCGGCGCCGCCTGCGCCGGCGGGGCGACGCGATGGGGAGAGCGTTTGACCTCACCCTGGCGTCGCTCCTGGTCCTGTTCACCCTGCCATTGCTCGCCGTATTCGCCCTGGCCGTCGGCCTTCAGGGGGGCGGCCGCATCCTCACCGAGCATCAGCGCGTCGGCGGCGGTGGGCAGCTGTTCGGCTGTCTGAAGTTTCGGACCGTTGGCCGTGACCGGCAGGTTACCCGCATTGGTGACTTCCTGCGCCGGTCGAACTTGGAGGACCTGCCGCAGCTCTTTAATGTGCTGCGTGGAGACATGAGCATCATTGGGCCCCGTCCGATCAAGGTCGCCGAGGTTTCACGCTACGGCCATCGGTTTGGGCTCTACTGCGCCGTCCGTCCGGGTCTGACCGGGCTCTGGCAGTTGGCGGGTCGATACGACGCCTCCTATCGTCGGCGGGTCGCCGCGGACACGGTCTATGCGGGAAAGAAGAGCCTTCTCTTTGACCTCAGGCTGCTGGCGCTCGCCGTGCCGGCGCTGTTCTCGTAGGTCCGCCATGGTGAATTGAGGTCGCCGTTCGCGCCGACCCAGTCAAGATCGGGGCCTTTGGTTGGAGCGCGTATCGCGGTTGTACTGGAGATCAATCGGCCACCAGTTGAGCCTGGCGCCAGTATTGCACTGCTCCCATGAGCAGCGGGATTTCCCTCCACAAGAGAGTCTCCTGGCAGCAACTGGAATGATTGCTTCAATTGTGCACATTTGGCGGTCAGGCCCGGGTAGTAGCCGTTCCTCGGCCTAGGATGTGCGCAGGGTTCGTGTAGCGGTCGGCAGTCCTTTCGATCGTGGTAAAAAGCGTCATCGTTTTTGGGGCATTTGGCGGGGTAATGAGCAACACCAGCATTGCGACATCGGTAGGCAATGCAACGCCGAACCTTCGGGTGCGGCGTCGGCGGTCGACGATCTCCTTCAACGAGGCGGGCGTTCGCGCGCTTGACCTCGTGGTGGCCGTCAGCGTGCTGATCTTCACCCTGCCCCTGCTGATCGCGATCGCCCTGGTGGTGAAGGCGCAGGATGGCGGGCCGGCGGTGTTCGCGCACGAACGCGTCGGCCGCAATGGCCGGCTGTTCAAGTGCCTCAAGTTCCGCAGCATGGTCCTGGATTCCGACCGGCGGCTGGCGGAGTTGCTCGAGCGCGATCCGTTCGCGCGCGCCGAGTGGAACCGCGACCACAAGCTCAAGAACGATCCGCGGATCACGGCGATCGGCGCCTTTCTGCGGCGGTCGAGCCTCGACGAGCTGCCCCAGTTCCTCAACGTGCTGAGGGGCGAGATGAGCATCGTCGGTCCGCGTCCGATCGTGCTCGGCGAAATCCCGAAGTATGGCCGTCGGATTCAGGCCTACTGCACCGTCAAGCCGGGCATCACCGGCCTTTGGCAGGTCAGCGGCCGCAACGACGTCTCCTATCGCCGGCGGGTGGCGATGGATACGCTCTATGCGCGGCACAAGAGCCTGGCCTGGGACGTGAAGCTGCTGATCCTGACGGTGCCCGCCGTCCTGTTCGCCAGCGGCTCGTACTAGAGCCGCGCGCGCCCGCCTGGAATTGACGCTTTTCTGCTAGGGTGGGCTCGCCGGCGCCCGATCAAGAGAGGACTTAGGACAGTCATGTCGGTTCGCGAGCAGATTGTCGCTGAGATGAAGACGATCGCCAAGGAGCAAGGGCGCCGCCTGGCGCTCCTGAGCGACGACCTTGCCCTGCTCGATTGCGGCTTCGACTCGCTCTGCTTCGCGATCCTGGTCGTCAGGCTCGAGGACATGTTCGGCGTGGATCCCCTCGGCGAGCTCGAAGTGGACGAGGCGCCGAAGACGTTCGGGGAGTTCGTCGGCCTCTACGCCCATGCGCTCGCCTAGGTCGCCCGACCCGGCGACGTTTCTGCGCGAACTGATGGTGGCTGGGCTCTCCGGCCAGACGGGCTCGACGGCCGCGCTCGACGATGGCGTCGATGCGGTGCCGCTCGCCCCTCTGACCCAACGCTCCTGGATCGAGGCGCCGCCCGAGGCGCTCGTCGGCCGCAATCTGCTCCTGATCACCCAGCGGCCGATCAGCGCCGCGGTCGCGCTCTGCGAACTCGACGGGGTGGCCGCAAGGCTGGTCATCGTTCCGCCGGATCTGGGCCTGGACAACCTGCGCAGCGTCATCGCCGACGCCGAGGCGCACGCGATCGTCCATGACGGGCCGGGCGATCAGGTCGCCATGCCGCTGCCGGCCTATCGCCTGCGGCTGAGCCCGGAGGGGCTGGCTCCGCGAACGACCGAGCCCGACCGCGCGACGGAATGGTGTCTGTTCACGTCTGGAACGACCGGGACGCCCAAGATCGTGACCCACAGTCTCGCGGGCCTGGTCGACGCGTTTCACGGCGGCGGCAGGGCCCCCGAGGCGCCGGTCAAATGGGCCACCTTCTATGACGTCCGCCGCTTCGGCGGCCTGCAGATGCTGCTGCGGTCGCTCGTCGGCGGCCACACGCTGCTCATGATGTCGCCGGGCGAGCCGATCCAGCGCTTCCTGTCGCGGATCGCCAGCGCGGGCGTCACCCACGTCGCCGGAACGCCGACCCACTGGCGAAGCGCGCTCACGACCCGCGAGATCGCCGACATCGCGCCGAGCTATGTGCGGCTTTCGGGCGAGGTCGCCGATCAGTCCGTGCTCGACCGCCTCGCCGAGCAGTTTCCGCACGCCGCGATGGGCCACGCCTACGCCTCGACCGAAGCCGGCGTCGGATTCGAGGTGACCGATCGCCTGGAAGGCTTCCCGGTCGCCTTCCTCGATCGCCCCGGGCGCGTCGAGATGCGCGATCCAGGAAGACACCCTGCGGATCAGGTCGCCGCGGATCGCCGGGCGATATCTCGGCGCGGCCCGCCGCCCGGTGGCCGAGCCGGACGGTTTCGTCGACACGGGCGATATCATCGAGCGACGCGGCGAGCGGCTCTATTTCATGGGCCGCGCCAACGGCGTGATCAACGTCGGCGGCCTCAAGGTCCACCCCGAGGAGGTGGAGGCGGTGCTCAACGGCTGCGCCGGCGTGCGGATGTCCCGCGTGAAGGGCCGGGCGAACCCGATCACCGGCGCCATTGTGAGCGCCGACGTGGTCCTCGCCGAGCCCCTCGTCCCGCTGAGCGACGAGGCCCGCGCGATGCGCGAGGAGATCCTGGCGCAATGCCGCTCAAGCCTGGCGGCGTACAAGGTCCCGGCTTCGGTGAAGTTCGTCGAGACGCTGCCCATGACGCCGGCGGGGAAGCTGGACCGGCGGGCAACTTAGGCGCCGAACGGGGCTGTAGCCGGCATAAGCTCCAGCTGGGAGAAATTGATGGAATAGCTTAAGGTTCAAGTCGACCGTTGCGGCGGCTCGTTACTAGAATTTCTGTTCATTCGCAGGATCAGGCGCGCCATGCTGGACTATCGACCTTCGCTGCTCCTGCTAGCGGGCTCAAGGCCGTTTGACGCCCACAGGGTAAAATGATTGGTTGGATCCCGCGGCGACTTGCGCGGTTACTTGGCGAAGAACGGCTCTAAACATGCACGACGTGCGACCACCCTCAACTCCGAGAGAAATGATCGCCGCCATTGTGGAGCGCATGTTGCGGTCCAAGGGCGTGCTGAGCATCTCGCCAACCGACAACTTGCGCGACGCAGGCCTGTCGTCACTGGAGTTGGTCAACATCATGCTCGCCGTGGAAGACACGTTCGATTTGACGTTTCCAGCGGACAAGTTGATCCCCGAAAACTTCCGCTCCATCAGCGTGATCGAGGCGCTCGTCGCCAGTCTCGGCTGAAGCCTGCGGCCGAGCCACACGCACCGCGGCGCGTGATTCGGCACGTCGGTTCAACTGCCTGACATCTCGGAGGATACGCTTCGATGGACCGGTTCGGCCGTTGAGTTATGCATTCCTAACCGATCGCGGACAAGTTTGCGGTAGTAGCCGAGTTTCCTGCGACGCGCGAATGCGCGGACCAGCGCTGGCTGTCCCACGGGCCAATCCTCATGCAACTCGCCCCCGCCCCGGCGACGGAGCAGATGGGGAAAGACGCTGACGCTCGAGCCGAGCCGGAATGTAACGGGCCGTTCGGCCCGCGGCCGCCCCTCAAGCGTCGCGATCAGGGCGGCGACCAGGTCCCGGCCGGGGCCGAGCGCAAAATGCGAGATTGGCGTTGGTCTTGGGTTGAGCTCGAGCACCCATGCCCGCTCGCCGTCGTCTTGGAGAATGAAGTCCAGGCCGAAGAACCCGGAGAGCTTCAGCTTGCGAGCGATCGCCCTGGCCGCGTGACGCATCGCGGCATTTTCCACCGGACGCACCACAGTCGCGACCCCGAACGTGTGCAGAGTTTCCAGCGTTACCACGCTGACGACGGCTGCGACTTCGCCGCGCCAGGCGAACGCGCAGCAGTTGGCGGGCTGACCTTCGACAGCCTTCTGGACGCTTATGACCCGCTCGCGTTTGGCAAATCCGGCGCCGAAGAGGCTGGCCGTGGGATGCATGGAGGCGAATGCTGCATCTGCGTCGCCGAGGTCCCGCAGGAGTTTGACCCCCTCTCCGCCGTGGGTTCCGTCTGCCTTCAGAAAGGCCGGGACGCCGAATTCGCGAAGCCGTTCCTTCAGTTCGGCTGCCGTCGCGACCTCTGCGCAATCAGGCGCATCGAGGCCGGCCGATTGAGCGGCGGCTATAAGACCCGCCCTCGAGGCGATGATTCCGTAGGACGCCGAAGGACCAAGCGAGTCGTCAATGAGCTTGGCAAGTTCCCGCGTCGCCGTTTTGCGGAGCGACTGAAGGTGACCGATGGCGACATCGTCAGGCGCGATGATCAGCCGCGGCGCACTGCGCGCGATGGCGTGCACCAGCGATGAAAGCGGCCTGAGGCCGCCATATCGATGACGTTTCGAGATACCCTTCACACTCAGAATTGGATGCAGATCTGAACAAACCACATCCACACCCACGCCAGCCGCGATGAGTTCCGCAGTGACCCGGGCCGCACTTGGCCAGTGCAGCCAAGTTACAACTAAAACTTTGTTATTTATAGCGTTCTAGCCCCAAAATAGATTTGCTATTTCCGCCAAAATGACAGTTGTTTCTTGGCGGAGTAATAATTCGCACTAATCCGCGCCGCGCCTAGGCTTACAACTAAGACTCTGCTGTATCTCCGAACTCTATCTCCGGCTTTTGCCCTGGCACACTTTATGTAACAAAAAGCGAACGCTTTCGCTACGCTCCGCGATGAGTTTAGCCGGAAGAGGCAGGCCCCGGTGCGACTTTGCAGATCGGATGGAGGCGGGGGTTCAATTTGGTACAGGTTGAAGTCGCGATTGTCGGGGCTGGGCCGTATGGGCTGTCCCTTGGAGCGCATTTGCGCGACCGCAGCATCCGCCACCGCATTTTTGGCGAACCCATGCAGACATGGCGCGATCGGATGCCGGCTGGGATGATGCTCAAGTCCGATCCGTTCGCGTCCAACCTCTATGATCCGTCGGGGCGCTACAGCCTCAAGGACTACATGCAGTCAATTCGGGAGCCTTACGACCCGACAGCGTGGATTGTGCCTCTGGAGAGGTTCATCGAGTACGGACTGTGGTTCCAAGAACGAACATCGCCTGACGTGGATCGCCGTGATGTGCAACACCTCGCGGCGGCGAGCGGAGAATTCGCGCTTACGCTAAGCGACGGCGAGGAGGTGAAAGCGAGGAGGGTGGTGCTTGCGGTCGGCATTCGTGACTTCGCCCATATCCCTCCGGAACTGAGTTCGCTTCCCGCGGAACTGATGTCTCACAGTTCGTTAGTGTCGGATCCCAAGCGCTTGGCCGGCCGCGACGTCACGGTTCTCGGCGGTGGCTCGTCCGCGATAGATCTGACGATGTTACTCTTGGAAGCGGGCGCTTCGACGCGCCTCGTCGCACGCGCGCCACGGCTCAACTTTCACTCGGGAGACCAGGGCCGGCGGAGCGCCTTCGCCAAGTTGAGGCGTCCGACTTCGGGGGTCGGACCGGGTTGGCGGAACCTGTTTGTCGCTGAGGCGCCCGGCCTCTTTGCCTACTTACCGGCACGAATGAGGTTGGACCAAGTGCGGCGCATGCTGGGCCCGGCAGCCGGTAGAGGCGTGCGCGAACGCGTTGAGGGCAAGGTACCCTTACTCGTCAATCACTGGCTCGTTGGTGCCAGACCCCGCAATGGCGGCCTCTCGATCTCTCTGAATGGGCCCGAAGGGACAACTGAGTTCCGTACGGAGCACCTGATTTCGGCCACAGGCTACAGGCCGGATGTCTCGCGACTTCGGTTCCTGTCCCCCTCTCTGATGGAACGCATCTCGGTGACCGAGGGAGCGCCTAGGCTGGGTTTCGATTTCCAGTCGTCGGTGCCTGGCCTTTACTTCGTCGGGCTTGCTGCGGCGTACCGGTTCGGTCCAGTCCAGCGCTTCGCCTACGGCGCGGGATTCGCCGCAAGGACGGTCGCGGCTGCGTTGTCGTAGGAACTCTCGGCGGCCCACGCGGCCGACCCCGCCCGCAAGAATGCTTAGATCGTATCACCCTTAGTAGTTCGTTGGCGTCGCTACCTTCAATTGTTCCATTCTCCTGGCTCACCCTAGGGTGGGCTCGAATTCTTCTTTGCAAGACTCAATTAAGCTTCAAACTTAAGTCACCTCACACCCTAAGCTGGAAAGCTGCGATTCGAAGCGGTGAGCCTAGGGTAGAAAGCCGATGTCAACAGTCACGGTAACCGGAGCAGCCGGGGCGGCTGGAACCAACGGCACGACTGGCGGCGCAGGCGGTGCTGGCGCAGCGGCCAACGCCTCAAATACCGGAAACGGGACAGACGCTAGCAACACCGCCCTGGCTTACGGCGGCGCGGGCGGTGCTGGCGGGACCGGCTCCGGCGGCACCGGCGGCGTAGGCGGCGTCGGCGGCGCCGCGACGGCGAGCGTCAACTTCGCGCTGAGCAGCGGCGTCGGAGTCTATGGCTACTCGAACGCCACTGGGGGCGCTGGCGGTCACTCCGGCAACGGCTCGGCGAATGGCGGCGCAGGCGGGCTTGGCCAGGCGACAGTCACATTGACGGGCGCGGCCTACGCCAAGGCCTATTCCCGAAGCTATGGCGGCCAAGGCGGAGCCGCAGGCTCGGGGACAGGTGGCTTTGGTGGCGCGGCGTCGAGCACCGTCACCACCACGAGCAGCACTACGGGCGTAGCTGGAACTTATAGCGCGGTCGCCATCGCGGTTGCTACGGCGGCGCCGGGGGCGGCTCAAGCTCGGGCCACGGCGCCGCCGGTGGAAGCGCGACAGCAAACGCGACCGCAACCGCCGCCAACGAGACCACCGGCGGCGGCTACGCCCGGGCGGCGGTCATCGGCGGGGCCGGCGGCTCCGGCGCCGTCGCCGGTGCTGGCGGCGCCGCTGAGCAGCGCCACGGCGAACGCCACCGGATTCAACGCGCTCGCGGTCGCCTACGCAAAAGGCGGTGTCGGCGGCGCGTCCGCTGCCGGCACGATCTCCGGAACGGGTGGCGCGGCGACCCTCACCAATGCCGTGAGCGGCGCCACTTTGGGAGGGACGCTCAACCTCACTCAGCAAGCCATCGGCGGCGACGGGGGGACGAAGGCCTACACGTCCGGCATCGTCGGCGGCGTGGGCGGCAGCGCCGGCTCGGCGCTCACGTTCAGCGACAAGGCGAACACCCATAGCGCCGCCAACCTGACGGGACTCGAGCCAGGCCAATGGCGGTAGCGGCGGCGTCGGCGGCACGGGGGGCGCGGGCGGCGCAGGCGGCGCAGGGACTGCCAGGATCGCCCTCACCGGTTCGAACGAGGTCTTGGCGACCGCAAACGCGTAAGGCGGGAGCGGTGCGTACGGGAACGGAGCCGGGAAGGCCGGCGGCGCGGGCGGCGTCGGGATCGCGACAGCCTCGGCGGCGGGCACGACCGCCGCCACGGCGATCGTCGTTCAAACGGGCGGCGATGGCGGCGCGGGCGGCGTAGCGCCAACGGCGGCGCGGGCGCCAACAGCAGCCTCGTGAACGCCGTCAGCGGCGCAGTGAGCGCTGGCGGGACCTTACCCTTGGCCAGATGGCCAATGGCGGCGCGGGCGGTTATAGCAATGGCGGTACAGTCGGCACGGCGGGCGCTCGGCTATTCCAAGCTGACGGCGACGAACAGTGTCGCAGGCGTGCTCACCGGCTACAGCGTCGCCAACGGCGGCGCCGGCGCTTCCAGCGGCGGCGACGACCGCGGCCGGCGCCGGCGGGCTCGGTCAGGCGATCATCAGTCTCACGGGCGCCGCGCCAGGTGAACGCCAGCGCCGGCGGCTACGGCGGCGCCGGCGGCACACCGGCGACCGGGGCTGGCGGCGCCGGTGGGGCCGGGTCGGCTTCGGCGACGGCGAGCGGGGCCACGGCCGTCTCGGCGAGCGCCAGCGCCGCGGGCGGCGCCGGCGCGAGCGCCGCCGGCGGCGCGGCGACGGCGACCGCGAGCGCTTTCAGCGCCGCCGGGTCGGCGACCGCCACGGCCAGCGCCGTCGGGCGGCGCGGGTTCCTCGACGCGGCGCGGCGAACGCCACCGCTTCGTCCACGGCCGCGAGCGGCCAGCAGGCGCTGGCGACCGCCACCGGCACGGGGGCCAGCGGCCTGCTCACGACCAACGCCGGCGAGCGGTGGGATCCACTTCGTCGGGACGCTCATCAGCAGCGCGCAGGCGTCTTCGAACGGCACGGGCAAGGTCCAGAGCGGGGCGAACACCGGCGCCGTCTCCGCCTTCCAGGGCGTGACTCAGAACGCCTATGCGTTCGGGACGCTGCTCCCCAGCGCGAGCTTCATCTCCACCGCGCTCAGCGGGCACAGCAACGTCAACGCCAGCCTCGGCGTCACCGGCGCGGTGATCTTCGGCGCCGGCGTGCTCAGCGCCGCCTACACCAGCAGTTCGTCCGGCGCCCAGGAATACATCGGCACCGAGACCTTCAACCTGAACAGCCAGGTGATGAGCGGCCACCTGATTTTGGGCCTGCTCGACACCCAGACCTCAGGCTCGGGCTTCAGCACCCTGAAGTTCAGCGTCACCGTTGGCGGCGTGACGGTGGTCAACCAGACCTTCAGCACGGTCGCCGCCGCGAACACCTTCTTCGCCAATCACTCCCTGGATCTTGGCGCGGTCGCCACGGCGCCCGGCCTGCAGGTGGTGATCAAGTTCGACCTCACCACCAGCACCGCGGGCTCGGGCTATGGCGAAGATTTCGTGCTCGGCGTGACCGCCGCGAAGCCTTTCCACGAGAATTTCGACGGAGACGGCAAGAGCGACTTTCTGATCAGCAATTCGGCGGGACAGGTGGCCGTCGGCGAGGTGGTCAACGGCCATGCGCACTACAGCTTCCCCGCGATCGTGCCGTCGGGGTGGGCGTTCGTCGGGACCGGTGACTTCATCGGCGACGGCAGGGGCGACTTCATGGTGCAGAACACCGCCTCCGGACAGCTGGCGATCGGCGACGTCGCCAACGGTCTGGCGGCGTTCAGCTTCCTCCCGGGCCTCGATGTCGACCTGGAAGTTCGGCGGGACCGGCGACTTCCTCGGCGACGGCAAGGACCAGTACATCGTCGAAAACACATCGGGCCTGGTGGCGATCGGCGAGGTCGTGAGCGGCCAGCCGACCTACATCTACCCCACCGCGCTTCCGGCCGGCTGGTCGTTCGTCGAGACCGGCGACTTCCTGGGCGCGGGCAAGAGCGACTTCCTGGTCCAGAACACCGCAACGGGGTCGTTGGCGGTCGGCGAGGTGGCGAACGGCGTGGCGGGCTTCACCTTCCTGCCGCAGGGCCTCGACGCGACCTGGAAGTTCGTCGGCAGCGGCGACTTCCTCGGCGACGGCAAGGACCAGTTCCTGGTCGAGAACACCTCGGGCCTGGTGGCGATCGGCGAGATCGCAGGCGGCCAGGCGACCTACATCTACCCGACCGCCCTGGCGGCGCAGTGGAAGTTCGTCGGCGTCGGCGACTACCTCGGCGAAGGCCACGACCAGTTCCTGATCGACAACACCACGACGAACGCCCTGTTCGTCGGCGACTATAGCGGCGGCCAGGTCCACTACACCCAGGTCGGGAACGTCTCGGCGGCGGTGTGGCTGTTCCATTAGGGGACGGCGTCAACGGGGGCCGACCCACCGAGGGTCGCCGACGCAGCCGACTCCTCAGTGACCGCATCGACTAGGGTCGCGGGGCGACGTCGGCTATCGTCGGACCCACGCGCCGTCTGGCGAACGCGCCCTGGAAGGACCTAAATGGATCAAGGCATCCACTTCATCTCCGGCCTGCCGCGATCGGGCTCGACCCTGCTCTCGGCGATCCTGCGCCAGAATCCGCGCTTCCACGCGATGATGACCTCGCCGGTCGGCGCGATCTACCTGGCGATGCTGGAGGCCACCAGCCGCAAGAACGAGGCCTCGGTCTTCATCAGCCAGGACCAGAAACAGGCGCTTCTGACCGGGGTATTCGACAACTACTATCACGCGATCGGGCGCGAAAAGGTGGTCTTCGACACCAATCGGATCTGGTGCGCGAAAATGCCGGCGCTCTCGCAACTGTTTCCGCGGGCCCGGCTGATCTGCTGCGTGCGGCACATTCCCTGGATCATGGACAGCGTCGAGCGGCTGATCCGGCGCAACGCCTTCGACCTCTCCGGCATGTTCGGCTACGAGGCCGGCGGTTCGGTCTACTCGCGCGTGAACCGGCTGGCGCTCAGCGACGGCATGGTGGGCTATGCGCTCGACTGCCTGCGCGAGGCCTTTTACGGCGGCTGGGCCGACCGGATGATCCTGGTCACCTACGAGGCGCTGGCCCGCGACCCCGCCCGTACGATGGCCGAGCTCTACGACTTCATCGGCGAGCCCGGCTTCGCGCATGACTTCGACAACGTCGAATACAGCGCCGACGACTTCGACGAAGCCCTCGGCTCACCCGGCCTGCACACGGTCCGCCGCAAGGTCGACTTCATCGACCGACCCACCGTCCTGCCACCCGAACTCTTCCAGCGCTTCGAGAATGACGCCTTCTGGATGAACCCGGAGCTCAACGTTCACGGCGTGCGCGTCATCCGGTACTGGGCGTGAGGTAGCCTCAAAGTTAGTCTTACGCGCCTGCAGTTAAGAGGCTGAGCCGGTGGCTCGGTTCATGCACGGCTACGCGAGCGTTCCACCTAGAGGCGCCGAAGCAATCCGAATTTCCTCGCCGCAGATGTTGGAGAATGGCACCATTGAGACCATGTGTTACTGTCTGCAACAGTCCTCAATTTGGGGATGAAACCAATGCATCACCCCACGATGCGCGCTCGTGAGGCGCTTGGCGAGACGCGGCGACCGCGGGTCATTGTTTCACGGGCTCGCGCGCCGATTGAGCTGCGGCCGGATGTGAACGATGCGACCGTTGCTCGACCGCGGCCGGCCCGCCGGTCCGTTGCGGCGAGATCGACGCCTGTGCGGCCACCACGGGCGCGCCCAAAGCGGCGCGAATACAATGGACAGTAGCGCGGGCGATTCGCGATCGGAGTTGAGACTGTCGCCCGGATCGAGCGACATGCGGCCGGTCGCCTTCGACGGGCTACTAGGCTGGCTGCACATGCCACGCGGCCAGAATACGGGCACGGGCGTGGTCGTGGTGTCGCCCCTGGGCAGGGACGGACGCTGCGCCTACATGCCGATGCGGCTGTTCGCCGACCAACTCGCCACCGCTGGCTTTCCGACCATTCGCTATGACCACCTCGGCCTCGGCAATTTTCTGGATCCGGCCGACGCCGAGGCGGACCTGCTTCCGGAATGGCTGGACGGAATAGAGCGCGCCGCGGATGTGCTTCGCGCGCGCGCCGGCGTGAGCCGGATCGTTCTGGCCGGCGTACGGACGGGCGCGACCCTGACCGCGCTAGGCGCCGGGCACGCGGACGGTCTCATCCTGCTGGCGCCGGTCCTTAGGGGCCGATCCTGGCTGAGGCGTCTGCAATTCTCTGCCCGCGTATTGAACAACCGCGAGCAGCCGGGTGATGACCAGGAGGTCGACACCGAAGGGCTCTGGCTCTCGGCCGCGACCGCCGTCAGCATTGCGCGGGTCGATCTCCCCAAGCTCGCCCCGCCGCGATCGCCCGCGTTCGTCGCCTGCCCGAACCAGGTTGTGAGCCACTACGCGGCAGGTCTCGCCAAGGGCGGGGCCTCGGTCCGGACAACCGACTTTCCCGGGCTGAACGAGCTCTTTCTTGAAATCGACGGTAAACCTCCCGCCGTTCGAAGTGTTCGAGCGGGCGCGGACCTGGCTGCAGGAAACCTTCCAGCAGTCGAGGGCGAAGCGCCCGCTCGAGCTGACTTTGCCCAACGATGAGCCCGTCCTGCGTCCCCCGGGGGCGGTGGAGCGAGTCGTCACGTTCGGCGCCAACCTACGAGGCGTTCTTTGCGAACCGGAACACCCGGTCGTTGGCGGCGGCGCGGTCCTGCTCTGCAACACGGGGGGCGACCCCAGGGCTGGCTCCGGCGGCCTCGCAAGTCGGGCGGCTCGCACATTGGCGCCGTTGGGGTTCACGTCGCTGCGCTTCGACTTGCCCGGCCTTGGCGATAGCCCCATGCTCGGCGATGACATTCGATGCCACGTCTTCGAGACACCGCGTGAGAGCGACGTGGACGCAGCGGTGGACCTACTCGCCCAGCGCGGGCACTGCGATATATCGATCGTCGGGATCTGCTCGGGCGCCTACCACGCCATCGACGCCGCTTGCCGCAATCCGAAGATCAGCGGTGTCTTCGCCGTTAGTCCGATCAAGATCGTCTGGCGGCCCGGCGATGCGGTGACCTTCGCCCGCGATGAATACCTCATTGCTTTCAACGGCTACGCCAGAGCCATCTTCGACCCGAGCGCCTGGCGACGCGTGTTTCAGGAGAAGATCAACATCGCCGAGCTGCTTCTCGCGCTGGGCAATCGTCTGAAGAACAGGGTGTTTGGTTGGACTACGCGACGGGTCGGCGATTCGCCGCTTGCCAGGATGCGGCGGTTCGCCCAGCGCGGCGGGCGAGCCCTATTCATTATGGGCGTGAACGACACCGCCATCGAGGAGATGGAGACCTATTTCGGACGCGAGGGGGGGGGATTGACGCGGCTGGGCGAGATGGCGGTCGAGGTCATTCCGAATCTGGATCACGGGCTCGCACGTCGCGCGAGCCGCGAGATCGCAATCGATCGGCTGGCGCGCTGGCTGAAGCCATCGGCGCACACGGCTTCCTGACAAAATGGTGGTGGTGCCGAGGGCGTGGCGCGCGCCGGACGCCTCAATCCGACCCACCCGCGGGGGAGGCGGGAGGCATAAGCGATGGCTCTGAAGGCCCTTGTTCCAGGCTCTTTACGTGCGGCCCTGTTTCTTGCCTTCGGCGTCCATGATTGGGACGACCTTCAAGAAAAGCTCGTCCGAAAATCACTGCTCGCCCGGGGTCTGCTGCGCTGGGTGCGGCGCGATCCGTTTCCACGCATGCGAAGACGCGGGGTGCTTTTCGTGCACGTCCCCAAGAATGCTGGCACGGCGATATCCACCGCGCTCTACGACTCGTGGGTCGGACACCGGACTGCGTTATTGTGCAAGGCCCTGGACCCGGAATTCTTTTCTCAATCCACCAGGTTCGCCGTCCTGCGCGATCCCGTCGACCGCTTCATCTCTGCGTACTGGTTCCTGCGGAACGGCGGCGGTAGCGTTCGGCGGGTGTCGCAGTGGTTCGCCCAGTCATGTGAGCATATCGCCACGATCGACGATCTCCTGTCACACGTAGAGGCGCGTATCGAGGACCTGTACGCTCTCGACAATGTGGTTCGTCCCCAGATCTGGTTTCTGCAGGACGAAAGTGGAAAACTCCTTGTGGACCGACTTTTCGTGCTCGGAACTCACGACGAGAGCTTGGCAGCCTTTCTCCGACGAGGCTATGGAATCGATAAACTTCAGCGGCTTAACGAGACGCAGAAACGCGATGTTGTCCTGACCCATCGGCAACGCGAGCGCATCCTCGCGATCTATGCTGCCGACGCCGAACTTGTGCGGCAGACACTGCTCACGCCGCCGATGCTTGATGAGCCGCTCCCACGGCTGTGCAACGCTTCCAGCGTTGAGTTGAGCACCGGCTTCAGCCAGTCACAAGCGGCCGGATGCGGAACCGCGCAACGTGTCGAGGGGGCTAAGTCGCGTCGGAGCGAACAGTGAGATGGTTCATTCGAACAGGCGCCTCGCGCACGGCAGATCGTCTTGCTGCGCAGATAGCGGCCCGTCGCCCCTGCCGTCACGCCTCAATACCGCAGCCGCTTGCGTATAAGCGACTCTACGCGGCGGAGCAGGTGACTTTGTGAACGATTGCATCGCCTGTACGCAAGGCGAGCGCTGCAATCGTGAGCGCGGTGTTGACTGCGCCGGCGGAGGGCAACACGGACGCGTCCGCGATATAGAGTCCGGCGATCCCGTGGACCATGCAATCCGGGTCCGCGACCGACGTTGTCGGATCAGCTCCCATGCGCGCTGTGCCTACCGTGTGCCACAGGTAGCGGTGAGTGCGCGGCAGCACTATGTAGCCGGCATGCCTGAAGGCCTGGAACGTAAGCCGGCGCAGCCTCGAGAAGGTCTTTCGGTTGAGCGGCGGTGAAATTGTGCGCGCTACGGTATCGTCCGCGAACACCAATCCAGATTCCAATGTCGGAGGCGCCTCCGTCATGTAGAAGCAAGTCACGCTGCGTGTCGCGAAGGCTTTGACAATCGGGCGCAGCACGGGCTTGACCCGCTCCCAGACGGGCATCTGGCCGGCCAGCTGAATCACGCCAGTCGGAAACGGCCAATCAGCCGATGCCTCATAGAACTGATTGATCGCGATGGTCTTCGTGTGCCGGACCCCCATCGATCGCCAGCTCACCAACGGGAATGCAACGCCTGTGAAGTGGCCGCCCATGTAGCGTCCCAGCGTTCCATGGTCGTTGCCGAGGCCGTCCGGATGAGCCGGGTTGCGCGACTTCCTCAGAAGAAGCGCCGTGTCCGGCAGCCCACAACTGACCGCAACGACGTCTGATTGGTATCTGAGGGTTTCGCCGTCGACGGTGACCTCGACACCCTCCACTGCTGTGCCGGCTTGGTTGGTCAGGATGCGCTCACAGGTTGCGCCTGTCAGCAAAGTCACGCAGCCCGTGGCGAGCGCCGGTCGGAGGGCCGCTATCTCTGCATCCATCTTGGCGTCGATCTGGCAGAAGTGACCATCGCAGGCGCCGCACATGCGACAAGCGCCCCCCAACCCCTGATCCAGCGCGAGCGGGATCGGCGCGACCGACGTTCCCGAGCGCTCAAGCTCTCTTGCCATCTTCGCGATGATCGGATCGTCCGGCACTGGCCGGAATGGGAACGGACCGGAGCGGTGTGGTTCGCTGGGATCCTTTCCAACGGCTCCGTGGACGCGAAATAGTCTCTCGGCCTCTAAATAGTAAGGTTCAAGGTCAGAATAGGTCATCGGCCAAGCTGGAGAGACACCAGCCTCAAGACGAGTTTCGCGAAAATCACTCTCACGCAGACGATAGAGCGCCGCGCCATAGAACTTCGTGGCGCCCCCGACGAAAGCCAGCGGTTGACCCCGGCGGACGACGTGGTCGATGTACTTCCCAATTGGCAGACCAGGCGCGACAGGCCCGGGCCGAAGAAAGTCGCCGCGCTCGATGACCAAGACACGCCGACGGTTGGCGGCCAAGCGATGGGCGAGGCAACTGCCGCCGAAGTCCGCTCCCGACGACTATAGCGTCGAACTGACGAGTTCAGCCAAACCACCCCCCGAGCACCGAAGGATTGTGAGTGCGACGCTGTCCGAAGCACGAGGGAGCCAGAAGTCTGTTCTTCTCGCCGCGCCGGCTAGCAACTCGACTAAGGCAGGGGACCTGCACTTCAAGGGGTCCGGAGCACAGTGCGGGCGAAGAGCGCCAGTGAGAGGGTCTCGAGCGCACCCCTCTCCTTGAGATATTTCACCTGCATTCGCCGACGTCCACGCAGCGCGTCCCGACGCTGTGACGGATCAAGCTCCGGCGTGTGCAAGAGGGATGGACTGCCAATCCGGTAGTGCAGGACCGTTTGATCCATGAAATGCACGCCGAACCGTCTGATCGCCCGCAGATAGAAGTCGGAGTCCTCCATTAGGCGAATCCGGGATCGAACCCCCCGAGCGCTGCCACACACTCTCGCCGAATGACGACGGCGCTGCACACCAGCAGCGGCGCATCAAACAGCAACTGTGCGGCGAATGCCCACCTGGGGCCGAAACGGACGCATCTGGCGGCGCGCCGGGCAGCGGCTGCAAAGAACCGTCGCTCATGCATCAGCTGGTCCGGCGGGCAATCGCCGAAGGGCTCGATGTGACCAAACACCAGGCCTACTTCCGGCCGCGAAGCCAGCGCCTCCTTCACGGCCAAGTAGTGCCCGTCCGGTACACGGTCGTCGTCATCAAAGAAGTGTATGAAGTCGCCCTGCGCATGGGGCCAGCCGATGTTCCGTACGACGCTTGGCACGCCGCCTGTTGGTTGTGGATTGCGAAGGTACTGCACGCAGCCCCGCGCGCCTTCAACGACCTCACGAGCGGATCCCTCGGGACTGTCGTCGACAACGATCACCTCAATCGTCGCGCCTTCTTGACGCGACAGGCTGTCCAGCGCCTCCGACAGTTGCTGCGGTCGCCGAAACGTCGGCACCACGACGGAGAAGTCGACCGACAAGAACACTCCCTTCGAACCGACCGGCGGGCCCGACAGCTTGAGAATGGCCACCAGAGCGGGTGTCGCCCTCTCGGTTCGCGAGCGCAGTCTTGGTATAGAGGTTGCAGAGGGTTAAACGAGTTGCAATTTCAGAATAGCAATATGGCGAACATTCAAACGATTTTTAATGAAGAATGGTGGCTTTCGGCGGCTAGCGGTGGTCGGCATGAGGAGGTTGTCGTTGCCAAAGGCAACGAGATAGTCGGCCGACTTGCATTCATCATCGACCGACCGGCAGGCTTTCGCAGATTGGGGATGCCTGCATTTACGCACCTGCTTGGGCCAGTTGTCACGCCGGGTAATGGCAAGCCGCAGACTGAGTTGACGCGACGCCTCTCGATCGTTCGTTCACTGATAGATCAGTTGCCGTCTTTTGACACCTTCAGGCTCACGCTGGACCCATCGGCAGCTCATGGGCTAGCTAGCGCCGATGGGCTAGCGTTCCAAGAGCGCGGATTTGTGCTTCGGCCACAATACAATTTTCGGATCGACGCCGCGGTGAATATTGAAAAGATTTGGGAGGGAATGGATTTCCGAACACGGCAGCACATTCGGCGATCCGAACAGAATTGTTCAGTAGAAACGTTGGAAGAACCACTCGAGTTCTCTCAGTTCTATGCCAGTAACCTTGCAACTAGTTATCGAAGAGCGCGTTTTGGCTGGGAGCAGTTCTCAAACCTGTTTGTCCAGTGTCGGACAAGAGGGCGAGGCGAAGTATTGGTGGCACGGTTGACCGATGGCTCTCCCGTCGCCATGACATTTCTTATCTGGGACGAAGAAAAGATGTATTATCTGCTTTCGACCAGAAGTCCATACAGCAAGGATGGCGGAGCTGCGAGTTTATTGATTTGGCACGCAATAAAGAAGTGTCACGAATTGGGTATCAGCTTCGACTTCGACGGCGTTACCACGGGGGGAATCGCGAGATTCTTATGCGGGATTTGGAGGTCAGATCTGCAACAGGCTGATCGTTACCAACGACAAGTCGGCCTATGCTGCAGCGAGATACTTTCGGAGGCTTGTTCAGCTTGGGGACCGTGAGCGATTTAACTTTACCTAAGCGACGAGGCCGCGACGGGAAGGCCCGCTCAACGCGGTGGGTTTTGGTCTGCGCGGCGATCGCCGTCGGCGCGTTCGCGTGGTCTTCTAGCAATCCCGAGCAACTTGGCCCCCTCAGTTTTCGTGTTTGGCGGGCGGTCTCTGGCGAAGCGCACGGCGGCGAACGGGTCCGCCTCGATGGCGTCCTGATTTACTACGAGACCTTTGGCAAGGGCCCGCCGGTGCTAGTGCTCCACGGAGGAGGTGGGCGCCACGAAGCGATGGGCCAGCAGATCATGGCTCTTTCTTCAGACCATTTCGTCGTCGCGCCCGACAGCCGCGATCATGGCTTTTCGTCCGATACGCCGGGTCCTCTGCACTACGATGATATGGCCGCAGACATGATCGGGCTGTTGAATCATCTGCACATCGCCAGAGTTGACATCGTCGGCTGGAGCGATGGCGGGATCGTTGGTTTGGACATGGCCATTCGTCATCCCGATCGAGTTCAGGAGTTTGGTGGCGATCGGAGCCAACTTCGACGTGACCGGATTGAAGGCCTCCACTGATCCGCCGGCTTCCCGCTTCGATCTCGCAGTCGTTCTGCGCGGTATCTATCGGCGGTTGGTCTCAGCAGCGTCGCCGCGCGAGAAAGCGCGGGACGAGAAGGTATATCGGCTGTGGCGAACGGAACCACACTTTGCAGTCAGCGATCTCGCCCGAATTCGCTGCCCAGTTCTCGTCATTGCGGGTGAGCACGACGCGATCCGCCGCGAACATACTGACGCATTAGCCCGAGCAATCCCCCGCGCACGCGAGGTAATCATCCCTGGCGCCGACCACACGGCGCCTTTGCACGACGCCGGGCCGGTCAATGACAGATTCGTGCTCTTCTGGCCGGTGGTTGACGCAGCAACAGCGTGGAGCGGGCGTCGGCGAGGATTTTCTGTGGAAACTCGCACCATACGGTCGATCGCGGCAGGTTTTCGGTACCCTCAGACTTTGGCGACCGCGACGTCGACGATCGGGTCGGCGACCTCGCAGCGCATGAACTGGTCATTCCAGACCACCTTTCCGATCCACATATGAGAGTTGTGGCCTCGCGGAAACGCGTTAGCCTAGGCGGGGCTCGGCGCACCTCCTCTGCGGTCGGCGATCCACCGTCGGGACAGCCACGCCCTTACTGGCGCATCATAGATTTTGCTCAGCGCCAACGCCAGGATCGGAAGCGCAATCGCCATGATGGATACCCAACCGGGCGCCGGGATGCCGAGCCTGCTAGCCACAAAGCCAAAGACGAAGATTAGCGGAAAGTGGGTCGCATACAGCGGGTAGGATAGCTCGCCTAGCTTGACGCAAAGCGGCTGCAGCGCTCTCGGCGGGTCATACGAGCCGCCGGCGATCAGGAGTAAAGGCGACAAGATCAGGACAAATCCAGCGTCGAAGCCAGGTCTCCAAGCGGAGGCCACCGGCAGGGCCAACGCGGCGACCAACAGTCCGACGGGGACCGCGAAGAAACCAGAGACTGGGCACCGACTGCGCACCAAGCCAAGCCTATGGACGAGAACCCCTAGCGGGAACGAGTACCCTACTCTTGCTAGTCCCGCCCAGGCGCTGGGCCACGACCAGCCAACATTCAGTGTCCCAGCCGAAAAAGCTGCGGCGGCGACAACCGTCCCCATCACGACGATCACGATCGACAGCCGTCGCGCCGTCACGTGCAAGGCCGCGACGGCGAAAATGATGTTGATCGCCATCTCAAAGAACAACGACCAGGACGGGCCGTTCAGCGGAAAGAGATCGGGCTGACCCGGCACGTATGCCGGCAGCATCGCCGCCTCCAGGCTGACTGTGCGCAGCAGCATCAGCGGCCTCAGCGCTGCGGCGCGGCCGAACAGAATGTCGCGGAATTCCTTGACCACGGCCAGAGAGAGCCGAGCACGAACAGCGGATAGAGCCGGATCACACGTTCGCGCAGGAAGCCCCAAAACCCAAATCCAGAAGCAAGCCGCGCTCCATAGGCCCGCGAAATAACGAAACCAGAGAGGACGAAGAAGAAGTCCACTGCGAGCTGTCCGCTCCAGCCAGGATGGGCATGAACGTCGCAAAGTGCCAGAACATGACCAGCACGGCGGCGACCCCGCGCATGGCGTCAGAGCTCCCGAGACGACTATTCAAGACTTGAGCCTCCCCGAGGGCCAAGTACGGCCGCTTCCAGCCACCGTGCCGAGAGCGATCGGCTCCGTCGAACTGACTAATTGGTGGGACCTGGGCGTTACCCCCGCGCAGTCCTTGGACGGCATCACAACAAGGGGCGCGGGCGAGCGTCGTCATAAGGTGTTCGGTCATCCTCCGGAACCGGAGCATCGCTCGCTCCCGTACTTCAGCGGCCGCGACCAGCTCGCGCGCCTCACGGCCGCTCCGGAGCAGCCCGAGGAGCGCCAGACGGTCCTGCAGCAACTCCTCCAGCTCCGGCCCCGGGAAGCGGGCCAGCGAGCCCGCCTGCTCGCGCCGGCCGAGCTGGACGGCGATCGAGACGGTGTTGTCAGACCAAATGTGATGAGGTCCGATTTTCAGGGTTTTTTAGGCGAAAGGCCGACAACCGCTGAAGCTCTCGCTTCGGCGTTTGCTGCAAGAGGACATCCCGCTCGCCTGGATCAACCAGGCGAGCGCCTGGACCTGGGCGCGGCGCTGAAGCCCCGGTGACGACGGTCGGGACCATAGCCGGCGATGCGATCGTTGTAGGCCTGCATCAGGGTCCGGCCGGTGCGGCCTTGCGTCCACTCCAGGAACTGCGAGTGGGCGTCCGCCTGGTCGTCATGCGCGCCGTTCGGGAAGGCCATCACCTCACGCCGCAGATCGTCCAGCCAAGGCGGCGCCTCGGGCAGGCAAAGGAGGGCAGCCTCCAGCTTGGCCGCCTGGGCGGCCCAGCGGCTGACCTTGTCTACCTTCGGCTTGTGCCCGAGCAGTCGCCAGGTCGGCGCCTCGAACCGCCGCGCGTCGACCCGAAGCGCTTAGTTCAGGCTGGAGAGCGGCGCCCAGCCGCTGGCCACGTCCTCGATCACCACGACGTCCGCTTTCCAGGCTTCCCGGTGGGCCAGCACGCGGTCCTTGAGCGCCGCGAAGTCGGCCCGGAAGCGGAGCGTGTCGAGCAGGTACCACCAACCCTCATAGAACCCGAACGTGCCGCAGGCCGAGTAGTCGGCGTGCTGCTGCACCACGCGTTCGATGAGGTGTCGTGGCGGCGGCTCCTCATGCCTGGCGATCTTGTTCCACTGGACGAGGCAGCTGTGGGCCGGGACCGGGTCCTGGAGACACTGGGTAGTGAAGACGAGGGGCCCCACCTCCTATTGAGGCAGCCGAAGCGGGCGGAAGCCAATTGAGATGGGTCAAGGTCGGGCGGGCGCGCGCCGGCTAAACCTTGCGGCGCTGATCCGAGGACTGTTCCATGCACCACGCCGCGCCGTTTTCGCTCGAGACGCCGCTGAGCCCCAGCCTCGACCGGCTGCTCGAGTATTGGCGGGGCCTGCTGCGGGGCGAGGCGACGGTGCCGTTCGCCGATGACGTCAATCTGGCCAAGGTCGAGGCGAAGGCGAGCGATGTGTTTGTGCTCGGGGTGTTCGAGAAGCCCGAGCGGTTCCGTCTGGAGGTGGCGCGCACGCCGGCGGCGCCCGAGGTCGAGGCCGCGGTGCTGGGCCGGTTCATCGACGAGGTGGCGCTGCCGTGCCCGTTGGAGTTCCTCAAGGCCCAGGCGTCCGCGACCGTCGAGAGCATGGGCCCCACGTTCTACGAGCATCGGCCGAAGGGGGCGGAGCGGGGCTATGGCCGGTTGCTGTTGCCGGCCTGGGGCGAAGGTCACGTCAGCCTGCTGCTGGGCGCCGTGGAGTTCCGATAGTTCGTCCGCTTGCCGGACATCAGAGCGCCGTGACGGTCGTGGTTTGCCGCAGCCGCTGGACGTCGGCGGCGCGGCAAAGCTGAGTGCCCGGGGCGAGCAGCGCCGCCGATCCGGCCGCCACCGCCGCGCGCAGCGCTGCCGCGTGGTCGAGGCCACCGGCCAGGGCGCGCACGAGACCGGCGACGAAGCTGTCCCCCGCGCCGACCGTGCTGAGGGCGTCCAGCGGCGGCGGCGCCGCGCGCCACGCGCTCTGGGCCGACACCAGGAGCGCGCCCTCGGAACCCATCGAGAGGGCGATGATTTCGGCCGCGCCGCGCCGGACCAGGGACCGGCAGGCCGCGAGCCGGCTCGGCAGGTCGGGGAGGCGCGCGCCGCCAACGGCCTCCTCCAGCTCGGCGATGTTCGGTTTGGCGAGCCAGACGCCGGCGTCCAGGCCGCCCGCCAGCGCCGCGCCTGCAGCATCGAGCACCAACCTCGTCCCCGCCTGCCGGGCGGCGCGGGCCAGCCGCCCGTACAGGGCGATGGGGACCCCCGGCGGCAGACTGCCGCTGGCGACCAGAATCTGAGGCGCCCGCGCGCTGGCGGCGGCCAGGACGGCGCGCCACTCCGCCGGCTTCAGCCGCTCGCCCGGCATGACGAAGCGATACTGCTCGCCGCTCGCCCGCTCGTGGGCGGTGAAGTTCTCCCGCGTCTCGCCGCTGACCGGGATGTGGGCGTGGGGCGTCCGCTCCTGCGTCGAGCAGGCGGCAGAGCCGCTCGCCGGTGGGGCCGCCGGCCGGGAAGATCGCGACGGCTTCGCCGCCAAGCCGGCGGATGACGCGCGCCACATTGATCCCACCGCCGCCGGGATCGCGCCGCAGGCTGTCGCAGCGGAGCTTTCCGGCGGGCGCGACGCGGTCGACCTCGAAACTGAGGTCGAGGGCGGGGTTCATGGTAAGCGTGGCGATGATGGTCGCCGGCGCCGCGGGTCGTCTAGCCATGCAGCGCCAGCGCCGCGGGTGCGCCCGGCGCGGCCTCCGTCTCGGCGATCAGCCGCATCAGCGCCAGCAGGCTGGCGGGATTGACGCTGATCGAGTTGATCCCCTGGCCGCACCAGAAAGCGCGCGGTCTCCGGATAGGTCGCCGGCGCCTCGCCGCAGATGCCCACGTGGCGGCGGTGGCGCTTCGCCCCGGCGATCGCCTGGCGCAGCATCTCGGTGACGCCCGGATCGCGCTCGTCGAACTCCGCCGCGACGATCTCGGAGTCGCGGTCGACGCCCAGCACCAGCTGGGTGAGGTCATTGGAGCCGATCGAGACGCCGTCGAACAGCTCGCAGAAGGCGTCGATCTGGATGACGTTGTTGGGGATCTCGCACATGACGAAGACCTCGAGCCCATCCTCGCCACGTCTCAGACCGTTCGCGGCCATGGCCCCCAGCACCCGTCGGCCCTCTTCGAGACGACGACAGAAGGGCACCATGATTTTCAGGTTCTTCAGCCCCATGTCGCGGCGCACCCGCAGCAGCGCCGCGCACTCCAGGGCGAAGCCGTCGGCATAGGCCGGGTGGGCGTAGCGCGCCGCGCCGCGGAACCCGAGCATCGGGTTCTCCTCCCGCGGTTCGAAGGCGCGTCCGCCGAGCAGGCTGGCGTACTCGTTGCTCTTGAAATCCGACAGCCGCACGATCACCGGCCGCGGATAGAAGCCGGCGGCGATGGTTCCGACGCCCTCGGCGACGCGACCCACGAAAAAGTCCGCCGGCGTCGGATAGCCCGATGTGATGCGGGCGATCGCCGCGCGGTCCTTCGCGCTGGCGACGCGGTCGGGATGCGCCAGCGCCATCGGATGGGCGCGCACGTGCTGGCTGATGATGAACTCCATCCGCGCCAGCCCGACCCCCGCCGCCGGCAGCAGGCCGGTGCGGAAGGCAAGATCGGGGTTGGCCAGGTTGACCATCGCCTCTGTGCGCGTCGGCGCCGTGGTCGCGAACTCAGCTCGCTCCACCGAAAAGGCGACCTTGCCGGCGAGAACCCGGCCGAGCTCGCCGTCGGCGCAGGACACGGTGACGACCTGGCCGTCGCCAAGTCGCCGGCTGGCGTCGCCGGTTCCGACGACCGCCGGCACGCCAAGCTCGCGGGCGAGAATGGCCGCGTGGCAGGTGCGGCCGCCGCGATCGGTGACGATGGCGGCGGCGACTTTCATCACCGCTTCCCAGTCGGGACTGGTCATCTCGGCGACCAGGATCTCGCCCGGCCGGAACGCCGCCAGGTCAGAGGGTCCGCGGATGATCCGCGCCGCGCCAGCGGCGATCTTCTCGCCGACCGCCTTGCCGACCGCGAGGGTCGCTCCGGCGCCGGTGAGCCGGTAGGTCTCCTGGCTGGTGGTGGACTTGCGCGAGGCGACCGTCTCAGGGCGCGCCTGCACGATGTAGAGCCGGCCGTCGAGGCCGTCCTTCGCCCACTCGATGTCCATCGGCGTCGGCGCGGCCGTTGCGGCGCGAGAAGTGATCCTCGATCTTCAGCGCCATGCCGGCGAGCTGGAGCACCTCGTCGTCGGTCAGGCAGTAGCGCGACCGCTCGGCGCGACGTACGCGCGCTTCGACGGGATGACCCTTCCGATCCAGCACCATCCGGGTCTGCTTCTGGCCCAGTGAATGTCGCAGGACGGAACGGAATCCGGCGCGGTAAGTGGGCTTGTGGACGTGGAACTCGTCGGGGTCGATCCGGCCCTGGACGACAAGCTCGCCGAGGCCGTAGCCGCCGGTGATGAAGACCACGTCCCGGAAGCCGGACTCGGTGTCGAGGGTGAAGACGACGCCGCTGGAGGCGAGGTCGGACCGGATCATCTGCATCACGCCGACCGAGAGCGCGACCCGGAAATGGTCGAACCCGTTGGTCGTCCGGTAGACGATCGCGCGGTCGGTGAAGAGCGAGGCGAAGCACCGCCGGCAGGCCTCGATCAGCGCCGCCTCGCCGCACACATTGAGGAAACTCTCGTGCTGGCCGGCGAAGCTGGCGTTCGGCAGGTCCTCCGCGGTGGCGGAGCTGCGAACCGCGACGCCGACGTCGCCGCACTGGCCTCGCAGGTCGGCATAGGCGACGCGCAGTTCGGCGAGCAGGGGCGGCCAGTCGGTCGCCGCATAGACGATCTGGCGCGCCGCCGCCGCGCGCTCGCGCCAGCGCGTCCAGGTCGGTCACGTCGAGGCCGTCGAGCAGGGCGTGCAGTCCTGGCCAGGCGTCAGCCGCGTCGAGCGCCGCGCGGTAGGCCTCGGCCGTCACGACAAACCCTGTCGGGGTGGGGACGCCCGCATCGCGCAGCGAGCCCTGCAACTCGCCAAGCGCGGCGTTCTTGCCGCCCACCAGGGCGACGTCGCCCGCGCCCACGGCATCGAGCGCGCGAATGTAGGAGATCTGCGCCGCCATGCCGTCCACTCTGGCTGACGGCCTTGGCCGACGCCTTGCGGCAGATCAAGCCGGGCGCCGGCTCGGCGGCGCGGCGATGGCGCTGGACGTCCCCAGATTGGGCTGGCCTAAGCTCATTGGCGTAGAGGGTGCGGAAGGAGCCGCTGGTGAGCGCCGCGAGCGAGGCTATGCAGACCCAGGCGAATGCGTTGCAGCCGCGCATCATCATCGAGGCGTGGGCGCTGACGCGACGGTTCGGGGCGATGACCGCCGTCGACCGCGTCTCGTTCAGCGTCGCCGCGGGGGAGACCTTCGCCCTGATCGGTCCCAACGGGGCCGGCAAATCCACGCTGATGAAGATGCTCACCACCATGTTGCCGCCCACGTCGGGCCGCGCGATCGTCGCCGGTTACGACGTCGTCCGGCAGCCGCAGCAGGTCCGGGCTCACATCGGCTATGTGCCCCAGCTGCTGTCGGCGGACGGCGAGCTCAGTGGCTTCGAGAACATGCTGCTCTCGGCGCGGCTCTATCTGATCCCGGCGCGCCGAGCGGGGCCGCAGGATCGAGGCGGCGCTGGCGATGATGGGCCTCGCCGACGCCAAGCACCGTCTCGTACGCACCTATTCCGGCGGCATGGCGCGCCGCCTGGAGATCGCGCAGAGCACGCTGCACCGACCCGGCGTGCTGTTCATGGACGAGCCGACGGTAGGGCTCGATCCCAGTGGCCGGCGGGCGGTGTGGGACCACGTCGCCGAACTGCAGGCCGAGATCGGCGCCGCCGTGGTCTTCTCGACCCACTACATGGACGAGGCGGAGGCGGTCTGCGATCGCGTCGCCCTGATCAGCGGCGGGCGCCTGGCGGCGCTCGGCGCGCCCTCCGAGCTGAAGGCGGCGCAGGGGCCGGACGCCACGCTGGACGACGTCTTCACCACGCTCTCCGGCGCGCCGATCGGTCCGGGAACGACCGGATGAGCGATCGATCGAGCGCCGTCGGCGGCGAGTCCATGGCCCCGCTCGTTGGCTACCTCACCCAGGTCGCCGCGGTCGCCGATGCGGAGGTGGTCAAGCTGCGCCACGATCCGATGGATCTGGTCAGCCGGGCGGTGCAGCCGATCCTGTGGCTGCTGCTGTTTGGCCAGGTGATGGGGCACGTGCGCGGGCTGGCGATGCCCGGCGAGTCCTACATCGACTTCCTGGCGCCCGGGGTGCTCGCCCAGAGCGTGCTGTTTGTCGCCATCTTCTACGGCCTCTCGGCGATCTGGGAGCGCGACCTTGGCGTGCTGCACCGCTACCTCGTCAGCCCGGCGCCGCGCAGCGCGCTCGTGATCGGCAAGGCGCTGGCCTCCAGCGTGCGCGGCCTGGCGCAGTCGTTGGTGATCTATGTCTGCGCCGCCCTGCTCGGGGTCGGGCTCAGCTTCGATCCGGCGCGCATCCTCGGCGTCGTGGCGTTCGTCGTGCTCGCCTCGGCGCTGTTCTCCACCTTCTCGCTGGTCATTGCGTGCGTGGTGAGGACCCGCGAGCGGTTCATGGGCATCGGGCAGTTCCTGACGATGCCGATCTTCTTCGCGAGCAATGCGATCTACCCCATAGCGATGATGCCGCCCTGGCTGCGCGTGATCTCGCGGATCAACCCGCTCAGCTACGAGGTCGATGGATTGCGCAGCCTCATGCTCAAGGCCGGCGGCAGCCAGTTCGGGCTCGGTGTCGACTACGCGGTGTTGTTCGCCGTCGCCCTGGTCTTCGTGGTCGTCGCGACCTGGATGTACCCGCGGCTGACCCAGTAGCCGCACCGCCGCGATCGCCCATTCGGCCGCGCGCTTGACTCAGCTCAAGGCGCCGGGGCCCGGCGCGCGCAATCTGCTCGCGGGTCGGTTGTCCGTTCAGGCGGAGATGGAAGATGGACATCAAGCAGATATTGCTGGTCCTGGACACAGGTTCCGGCGGCGAGCGCGCGGCCGGGGTCGCGGCGTCGATCGCCGCGCGGGAAGGCGCCATGGTCGAGGGCGTCTGTCTGTTCCACGAGCCGGAAACGGCGGTCGCCGACAGCTTCGCGGTCGGCGCGGCCGGCGTGAGCGACGTCCTTGCGCGGCGCGAAGCCAGCATCGGCGCCCTGGCGGCGCCCGCGGAGGCGATGTTCCACAAGAGCGTCACCGCGCACGGGATGTCGGCTGGCTGGAGCATCGCCGAGATCGATGGAGCCGCGCAAAGCATGGTGGCCCGCGCGCTGCAGGCCGACCTGGTCGTCGTCGCCGCGCCCGCGGAGGACCACGTCCTGCGCCGCATCGCCGAGCGGCTGGCGCTGGGGAGCGGCGCCCCGTGCCTGCTGGTTCCGCGCGGGGCCGCGTCGGACACCTCGTTCCGGCGCGTGGTGCTGGCCTGGAACGGCTCGCGCGAGGCCAAGCGGGCGCTCGCCGACGCGATGCCGTTCCTGAAGCAGGCGGCCGCTGTCGCCGTCGTGATCGCCGGGGAAGAGACGACGCGATGGATCGACGATGCAGCCGCGCAGGGCCTCATCCGCCTGCTCGACCGCCACGGGGTCAGCGCTGCGTTGCTGCGCGCCGCTGGCGACCGCGCCCAGGCCGGCAATGTGCTGCTGGATCAGTGCGACGCGTTCGGGGCCGACCTGCTGGTGATGGGCGCTTACGGCCATTCGCGCGCGGCCGAGACGATCCTGGGCGGCGCGACCCGAACCATTCTTTCGGACGCCCGCCTTCCGGTGCTGCTGTCGCACTGATATCCGCGCGAATTATCGCCTCTGCGGTGGCAGGGTGGCCGTGTGGGATGCTAGGGTTGATCTGCCTCAAGGCGACGCCGGCCCTTTTCTGGGACCGCTGACCGGCGCCCGACCGACGTGAGGTTCGGACATGCTCACTTTCAAGGTCGTCAAGGAAGAGTATGGGTGGGCCGTGCGCCTCGGCCGCGGCATGGCCACGCCTTTCTGGACACAGGCCGCGGCGATCCGCGAGGCGCATCAGCTCTGTGAACGGATGCGCGGCCATGGCTTGGCCGCCGAGGTGGTGATCGAGGAGGAGGAGGGAGTGCAAGCGCCGCCTTCATCCGCGGCGACAGCGCCAGGCCGCCGCGGCGAGCCCAATGGCTGGACCTGACGCCCCGACGATCCAGCGACAGGATCAGCTGAAACCTCCGAACCGACTAAGGCCTCCGACCGGCGCCGCGCAGGGCGGCCTGCCCGCGGACTTCCTGCTCAGCCTGCTCCGAACGCCGTCGCCCGCGTCGCTGTGGGATGATCGTCCGATCCGAGAGGAGCTCTTCAGTGTCGAGCGTCTCGAAGAGCACGGCCGGAGCCTGGCGGCGTCCCAGGGGAAGACCACCCCGGGGCGCCGGCGCGATCGGCTGTTCAGACGGCTCGCGGAAAACGAGACAGTCCTGGTCGCCGCCTATCGCGACGTCGCCGACGCGATCGAACGCGGCGAGGCGATCACTCCGGCTGCAGAGTGGTTGATCGACAATTTCCACGTCGTCGAGGCGCAGCTCCGCATTGTCCGCTCCGACCTGCCACCCGGCTACTATCGGCAATTGCCCAGGCTGGACGGCGGGCCCTTCGTCGGCCTGCCGCGGGTGTTTTCGATCGCCTGGGCGTTCGTCGCCCACACCGACAGCCTGTTCGACCCTGAGGCGCTGCGACGGTACGTGAGGGCCTACCAGGAAGCCCAGCCTCTCACCATCGGCGAGCTCTGGGCCATTCCGATCACCCTGCGCATCGTGCTGCTGGAGAACCTGCGGCGGATCGCCGAGCGCGTCGTCGCAAGCCGCGCGGGGCGACGCCAGGCGGACCAGATAGCCGACCGCCTGCTTGGCGCGCGCGGTCGTGCGTCCGAGGCGCCGGCCGCCGTGCTTGCCGGTCCGACGCAGCCGCGCCTCTCGGAGGCCTTCTTCGTACAGCTGGTTCAGCGTCTCAGGGACCAGGATCCGAGCATTGCGCCGGCGCTGACCTGGATCGACCAGCAGCTGGCGGCGCGGAGCCTCACCGCCGACGAGGTGGTCCACGCCGAGCACCAGCGCCAGGTCGCCGGCAGCGTCACCGTCCGCAACATCGTCACCAGCATGCGGCTGATGTCCGACGTCGACTGGTCCGAGCTGGTCGAGCGCATAAGCCTGGTGGACGAACTGTTCGCCGATCAGGGCCGCTTCGGCGAGATGGATTTTCCGACCCGGGATCTCTACCGCAGAGCGGTGGAGGAGCTGGCGCGCGGCTCCGGTCGCGGCGAACTGGACGTCGGCCGGGCCGCGGTCGCCGCGGCGCGGGCGGCGGCGCCGCACGAGGACGACGCGCGGCGTCGCTGATCCTGGCTACTATCTGATCGCCGCCGGGCGGGGCCGCTTCGAAGCGGCGATCGGTTTCCGCGCGCCGCTCAAGGACTGGCCCAGCCGGATCTACCGGGCGCTTGGCATCGGCGGCTATGTCGGCGCCGGCATGCTTGGCGCGACGCTCATCCTGGCGGCGCCGCTCCTGCTGTTGGCCGCCGGCGGCATGCCCTGGATCTGGCTGCTTGGTCTGGGCCTGCTTGGCGTCGCGCCGGCGGTCGATCTGAGCGTCGCCCTGGTGAACCACGTGGTGACGCGGGGATATCGGGCGACGCTGTTGCCGGCGCTCGACCTCGACGACGGCGTTCCGCGGGACCTGCGGACGCTGGTCGCCGTCCCGACGCTGCTGACCTCCCGCGAGAACATCCAGCGCAACGTCGAGTCGCTGGAAATCCACCATCTGGCCAGCCCGTCCGGGGACCTGCACTTCGCCCTGCTCACCGACTGGACCGACGCCACGAGTGAACGCGCGGAAGACGACGAACCTCTGCTCTCCGCCGCTCGCGAGGGCGTGGCCGAACTCAATCGCCGCTACGGCCCCGCGCCGGGCGGAGACCGGTTCCTGCTGCTGCACCGGCGGCGGGTCTGGAACGCCAGCGAGGGGCGCTGGATCGGCTGGGAGCGCAAGCGGGGCAAGCTCGCCGAGCTGAACCGGCTGCTGCGCGGCGCGACGGACACCACCTATCTCGATCCGCCGCCGATCCCGCAGGGCGTGCGCTACGTGATCACCCTCGATGCGGACACCCGGCTGCCGCTGGAGTCGGCGCGCCGACTGATCGGCAAGATGGCGCATCCGTTGAACCGCCCGCGGCTGGACCCGGAGTTCGGCAGGGTGGTCGAAGGCTATGCGATCCTGCAGCCGCGCGTGACGCCGGCTCTGCCGGTCGGACGTCAGGGCTCCCTGTTCCTTCGCGTCTTCGCGAGCGCCAGCGGCATCGACCCGTACGCGGCGGCCGTGTCCGACGTCTACCAGGACCTGTTCGGCGAGGGCTCCTACACCGGCAAGGGCATCTACGACGTCGACGCCTTCGAGGCGGCGCTCGCCGGCCGCGTGCCGGAACTCGCGGCTGCTCAGCCACGACCTGTTCGAGGGTATCTTCGCCCGCGCCGGCCTGGCCTCGGACGTCGAGGTGGTCGAGGACTTCCCGGCCCGCTACGACGTCGCGGCGGCAAGCGCCACCACCGCTGGGCGCGCGGCGACTGGCAGCTGCTGCCCTGGATGCTCGGACTTGGACCCCGCTCCGGCCGTGGGCGCGCGCGGCGACGGCGTGCCGATGATCGGCCGCTGGAAGATGCTCGACAATCTGCGCCGCTCGCTTTCGTCGCCCGTCGATCGTGGCGGCGCTGCTGGCGGGATGGGCGGCGCCGGCGAACGCGCGCCCTGGTCTGGACCGCGTTCCTCCTCGCCACGATGGCGATTCCGCCGCTTGTTGCCGGTGCTGGCCGAGATCGCACCGCGGCGGGCCGGGGTCGTGCTGCGCAGCCATCTGCGCGCGCTGGCCGCCGATCTGCGCCTGGCGCTCGTGCAGCTCGGCCTGATGCTGGTGTTCCTGGCGCACCAGGCCTGGCTGATGGGCGACGCCATCCTGCGCACGCTCTGGCGGCTGGCGACGCGTCGTCGGCTGCTGGAATGGACACCGGCGGCATCAGTCCGCGAACGGCCGCCGGCTGGCCATTTCGAGCTTCTACGGGCGCATGAGCGGGGCCCTCGTCATCGGCGTCGCGGCCATTGGGGCCGCCTGGATCGGCGGCGGCTACGCGTGGCCGATCGGCCTGGGCTTCGCCGGGCTCTGGGTGCTCTCGCCGGCGATCGCGCTTCGGGCCAGCCTCTCGCCGCAAGTCGCTGGCCGCGAGCCGCTTACCGGAAGCCGACGCCAACAGCCTGCGGCTGGTCGCGCGGCGGACCTGGCGCTTCTTCGAAACCTTCGTCACGGCCGAAGGTCACATGCTGCCGCCCGACAACTTCCAGGAGACGCCCGACCCGGTCGTGGCCCATCGGACCTCGCCGACGAACATCGGGCTCTACCTGCTCTCGATCGCCAGCGCGCGCGACTTCGGCTGGATCGGCGACCTGGAGGCGGTCGAGCGGCTCGAGGCGACCATGGCGACCCTGGCCGCCCTGCCGCGCTATCGCGGCCACCTCTACAACTGGTACGACACGCTCGACCTGCGGCCGCTGGATCCGAAGTACGTCTCGTCGGTCGACAGCGGCAATCTGGCCGGCCACCTGATTGCGCTCGCCGGCGCCTGCCGATCGTGGACCGATGGATCTGTGCCGGATTTCGAGCGGGTCGCCGGCGTGCGCGACGCCATCCAGTTGGCGCGCGAGGCGGTCATGGACCTGCCCGGGGGCGCTCGCCCCCCGGCGAGCGCGCGCCTTGTCGCGGCGCTTGACCAGATCTCCGAGCGGGTCGGGGCGGGCGATTCCGGTCGGTGGCCAACGCTCGACGCCGAACTCGAGCGGATGGCCGACGCCGCCAGCCAGGTGGCGATCGACGAGGGCGACGAGGTCAGCGCCGACGTCAGCTTCTGGACCGACGCGGTGCGCCGCGGCGATCGAGAGCCACGGACGCGACCTGGCGGGCGCAGTTGACCTTTGCGCCCGCCTGCAGGCGCTCGAGGCGCTTGCGCGGCAGGTCGCGCTCGCGATGGATTTCCGCTTCCTGCTGGATCCTGACCGGCTGCTGCTGTCGATCGGCTTCAAGTCCGACGACGGCACGCGCGACCCGAACTGCTACGACCTGCTGGCCTCCGAGGCGCGACTCGCCAGCTTCCTGGCGATCGCCAAGGGCGACGCGCCGGCCCGCCACTGGTTCCGGCTCGGGCCGCGCGGTCACGCCGGTCGACGGCGGCGCGGCGCTGATCTCCTGGTCGGGCTCGATGTTCGAGTACCTGATGCCCTCGCTGGTCATGCGCGGACCGGCCGGGCAGCCTGATCGAGCAGACCAACCGCCTGATCGTCGAGCGCCAGATCGACTATGGCCGGCGGCTTGGCGCGCCCTGGGGCGTCTCCGAGTCGGCGTTCAACGCGCGCGACTTGGAGTTCACCTACCAGTACTCCAACTTCGGCGTGCCCGGACTTGGCCTGAAGCGGGGGCTGGCCGACAACGCGGTGATCGCCCCCTACGCGACGGCGCTGGCGGCCATGGTCGATCCCCGCGCCGCGGTGCGCAACTTCGCGCGGCTGACCGCGGCGGGCGCCCTCGGCCGATACGGCTACTACGAGGCGGTCGATCTGACCCCCTCCCGGGTGCCGGAAGGCGAGCGCGCGGCCGTCGTGCAGGCCTTCATGGCGCACCACCAGGGCATGTCGATCGTGGCCATCGCCGACGCGCTGCTCGACGGCCTGATGCGCGCGCGCTTCCACGCCGATCCCATCGTGCAGGCCACCGAGCTGCTGCTGCAGGAACGGGTGCCGCGCGACGTCGTCAGCACGCCGCCGTCGGTGGCCGAAACGGCGGCGGCGGTGCGCGATCGCGTGTCCGACAGCCGGCGGCTGGCGCCGCGCCAGCCCCTGGAGCGCGACGCCGGACACGCAGCTGCTCTCCAACGGCCGCTATACGGTGATGCTCACCGCCGCAGGCGCCGGCTACAGCACCTGGCGCGACATCGCGATCACGCGTTGGCGCGAGGACGCCACCTGCGACGACTGGGGCGCCTGGGTCTTCCTGCGCGACATCCAGAGCGACGAGGTCTGGTCCGCCGGCCTGCAGCCGACCGGCGAGGCGGGGGACGACTATGCCGTCGTGTTCAACGAGGACCGCGCGGAGATCTCGCGGCGCGACGGCGCGATCGACGACCACGCTCGAGGTGCTGGTGTCGGCCGAGGACGACGCCGAGGTGCGGCGGGTCACCGTGTCGAACTCGGGCCCGCAGACGCGCGAGATCGAGGTCACCTCCTACGCCGAGCTGGTGCTGGCGCCGCCGGCGGCGGACGTCGCTCATCCGGCGTTCTCCAAGCTGTTCGTCGAGACCGAGCACCTGCCGGGGATCGGCGCCCTGACGGCGCACCGCCGGCGACGCTCGCCCGACGAGCCCGACGTCTGGGCGGCGCACCTGGCGGTGGTCGACGGCGCGGTCGATCCGCGCACCGCGAGTTCGAGACCGATCGGGCGCGCTTCATCGGGCGCGGCGGCAGCGTGCGCGCGGCGGCCGCGATCGTCGACGGTCGTCCGCTCTCCGGCGCGACGGGCGCGGTGCTCGACCCGATCTTCGCGCTGAGGCGGCGGGTGCAGGCTCGAACCCGGCCAGACCGCGCGGATCGACTTCTGGACCATGGCGGGGTCGAGCCGCGAGGAGATCCTCGGCCTGATCGACAAGCACCACGACGCCGGCGCCTTCGAGCGCGCGCGACCGCGCTGGCCTGGACCCAGGTCCAGGTGCAGCTGCACCACCTCGGCATCAACCGCGGCCAGGCCGGCCAGTTCCAGCGACTGGCCGGGCACCTCATCTTCGCCGCCCCGACCCTCCGGCCGGCCTCCGAGATCATCCAGGCGGGGCGGGCCGGTCAGCCCCTGCTCTGGAGCCTTGGCGTCTCGGGCGACCTTCCGATCATGCTGGTGCGGATCGCGGGGCTGCACGAGCTTGACCTCGTGCGCGAAGCGCTGCTGGCGGTCGAGTACTGGCGCATGCGCCGCCTGGCGGTGGACCTCGTGATCCTGAACGAGCGCGGCGCGTCCTACGTCCAGGACCTGCAGGTGGCGCTGGAGACGCTGGTGCGCGCCAACCAGTCGCGGCCCCAGATCGGCGAGGATCGCGGCGCCGGCCACATCTTCCTGCTGCGCGCCGACCTGATCCCGGAGGACGTGCAGGCCATGCTGAGCGCCGTCGCGCGGGTCGTGCTGGTCGGCGAGCGCGGGCGGCTCGAGGATCAGATGGAGCACGCGCCCGAGGCCAAGGCGCCGGTGCGCGCCGCCGCGCGGCGCGGCGCGGTGGCGTCGGCGCTGCAGATCGCGCGGCCGGCCACGGACATCGAGTACTTCAACGGACTTGGCGGCTTCGCCGACGAGGGCAGGGAGTACGTGATCATCGATCGGGCCGGGTCAGTCGACGCCCGCGCCTTGGATCAACGTGATCGCCAATCCAGACTTCGGGTTCCAGGTTTCCGCCGAGGGCGGCGGCTACTCGCTGGTCGGTGAACAGCCGCGAGCGGCAGCTCACGGCCTGGTCGAACGATCCGGTGTCCGACCAGGCCGTCGCAGGCCGTCTACGTCCGCGACGAGATACTCGGCGAGCTGTGGACCGCGACCGCCCAGCCGATCCGCGATGAGACGGCGACCTACGTCGCCCGGCACGGCTTCGGCTACAGCCGCTTCCAGCACGTCGCGCGCGGCCTGGCGCTGGAGCTGCTCGAATACGTCGCCCCCGAGGATCCGGTGCGTATCTCGCGCCTGACCCTGCGCAACACGTCGGCCAGACGTCGGCGGCTCTCGATCACCGCCTACGCCGAGTGGTGCCTGGGCGCCTCGCGTCAGGCCGCGGCGCCGTTCGTCGACACCAGCCATCGGCGAGAGCGGCGCCATGCTGGCCTCGAACCAGCTGGAACCCGGTCTTCGCCGACCGAACCGCCTTCTTCGACATGGGCGGCCGCCAGACCAGCTGGACGGCTGACCGCCGCGAGTTCCTCGGGCGCAACGGTTGCCTGGCCGCGCCGCAGGCCATGGTCGACCAGGCGCCGCTCTCCGGCCGCACCGGCGCGGGCCTCGATCCGTGCGGCGCGCTGCAGCACCATCATCGACCTGGCGCCCGGGGCCAGCGTCGAGATTCCGGTGTTCCTCGGCGACGCCGCCAGCGAGGCGGAGGCGGGTCGTCTTGTCGCCGCCTATCGCCAGGCCGACCTGGACGCCGTGCTGGGCGAGACGCGGCGCCGTTGGGAGGACCTGACCGGCGCGGTCCAGGTCAAGACGCCCGACCGCACCATGGATCTGATGCTGAACGGCTGGCTGCTTTACCAGACCCTCTCCGCCCGGGTCTGGGCCCGCGCCGGCTTCTACCAGGCGAGCGGCGCCTACGGGTTCCGCGATCAGCTGCAGGACGTGATGGCGCTGGCGACGGCGGCGCCGGCGCTGACGCGCGAACAGCTGCTGCGCGCGGCCGCCAGGCAGTTCCCGGAAGGGGACGTTCAGCACTGGTGGCTGCCGAACACCGGCCAGGGCGTGCGCACGCGCATCTCGGACGACCGCATCTGGCTGCCCTATGTGCTGGCGCACTACGTCGACGTCACCGGCGAGACAGCCGTTCTCGACGAGCAGGTCCCGTTCATCGAGGGCGAGGTTCTCGCGCCGGACGAGCACGAGCGTTTCTTCGAGCCGGCGGTCTCGAGCGAGAGCGCCAGCCTCTACGAGCACGCGGCGAGAGCGCTAGACGCCAGCCTCGCCCTTGGGCCCCACGGTCTGCCGCCGATCGGCGGCGGCGACTGGAACGACGGCATGAACCGGGTCGGCCAGGCCGGCCGCGGCGAGAGCGTCTGGCTGGGCTGGTTCCTGATCGCCAACCTCAGGCAGTTCGCCGCCGTCGCCGAGGCGCGGGGCGAGACGCGAAGAGCCGAGATCTGGCGCAGCCACGCGGCGAGCCTGGCCGTGGCTGCCGAGCGCGAGGCCTGGGATGGCGACTGGTACCGGCGCGGATGGTTTGACGACGGCACGCCGCTCGGTTCGTCGGCCAACGAGGAGTGCCGGATCGACTCGATCGCCCAGTCGTGGGCCGTGCTTTCGGGCGCGGCCGACCCCGCCCGCGCCGCCCGCGCCATGGCGGCGGTCGACCGCGAGCTGATCCTCCCACAGGAGAGCCTCGCGCTGCTCTTCACGCCGCCGTTCAACAAGACGCCGCTCGATCCGGGCTACATCAAGGGCTACCCCCCAGGGATCCGGGAAAACGGCGGCCAGTACACCCACGCCGCGCTCTGGTCGGTCATGGCCTATGCGGCGCTCGGCGAGGGCGACAAGGCTGCCGCGCTGTTCTGGATCCTCAATCCGATCAACCACGCGCGCAACCGCAGCGACGCCTATCGCTACGCGGTAGAGCCCTACGTGGTCGCCGCCGACGTCTACGCCGCGCCCCGCCGCGCCGGGCGCGGCGGCTGGACCTGGTACACCGGGTCGGCGGCCTGGATGCAGCGCGCCGGAATCGAAGCCATCCTCGGCGTGCGCCGCCGCGGCGAATGGCTTGAAGTGGACCCGTGCATCCCCCGCACCTGGCCCGGCTTCGAGGTCAGCCTCAGGTTCGGCGGCGCGCGCTATGAGATCGTGGTTGCGAACCCCGATGGCGTCCTGCGCGGCGTCGCCGCCGCAAAGCTCGACGGCGAGGTGCTGCCTGATCGCCCCGTCCTCGCGAAGCTGAGGGACGACGGGCAGTCGCATCGCCTCGAGATCACGCTGGGCTGACGGCGGTTGGGGGGATGAGCGCCGCAACAGCCAACGGCCGGCGCGCCGCCGCGCCAAGGAATGGCGGAAGCGGGCCGGGACGCGCCCTCGACGTCGCGGCGATCGCCGCGGCCACCGCGGACGAGGCGCTCGCGAGCCTGAAGGTCTCGTCGCAAGGGCTCCTGCCAGAGGAGGTCCTGTCCAGGCGCGCCGCCTGGGGCCCGAACCGGATCAGCCGGGAGTCCCAGGCGCCGCTTTTGCTCGAACTCTGGCGGCGGATCAGAAATCCGCTGAACGCCCTGCTGCTGGCGCTCGCGGCGATCTCCTGGGTGCTGTCGGACGCGCGCTCGGCTGTCGTGATCATCATCATGGTGACGCTGAGCGTCGGCCTCGGGTTCGTCCAGGAACATCGATCGAGCGCGGCGGCGGCCAAGCTGGCGAACATGGTGCGGGTGCATGCGTCGGCGAGACGCCCGGGAGCCGCCGGCGCGGACAAGGCCGGAATGGTCGAAATCCCGCTTGAGGAACTCGTTCCGGGCGACGTCGTCCGCCTGTCGGCCGGCGATCTCATCCCTGCCGACGTGCGGCTGTTGAGCGCCAAGGACCTCTATGTGAATCAGTCCGCGCTGACCGGCGAGTCGATGCCCGCCGAGAAACAGTCGATCCCGTGCAAGAGCGACGGCGCGGACGCCCTGGGCGTCGCCAACCTTTGTTTCATGGGCTCCAGCGTCACCAGCGGGTTTGCGACGGCGCTGGTGCTGCGCACCGGGCGGTCCACCTATTTCGGCGAACTGGCGGACAAGATCGTCGACGCCGCGGCGGTCAGCAGCTTCGACAAGGGTCTCAACCGGTTTGTCGGACTGATGGTGCGTTTCATCCTGGTGATGGGGCCGACCGTGTTCCTGATCAACGGCGTCACCAAGCACAACTGGCTGGAGGCGCTGTTCTTCGCCGTTGCGGTGGCGGTCGGCCTGACTCCCGAGATGCTGCCGATGATCGTCACGGTGAATCTGGCGCGCGGGGCGATCGCGATGTCGAAGAAGCGGGTGATCGTGAAGCGGCTGAACGCGATCCAGAACTTCGGGGCCATGGACGTGCTCTGCACCGACAAGACCGGCACCCTGACCCAGGACCGGATCATCATGAAGCTGCACGTCGACGTGCAGGGCCACGAGGACGAACGCGTCCTGACCTACGCCTATCTCAACAGCCGGTTCCAGAGCGGGCTGCGCAACCTGATGGACGACGCGGTGCTGCAGCATGTCGAGCTGGAGGATCACCCGCTCCGGGCCCAGGAGTATCAGAAGCTCGACGAGATTCCGTTCGACTTCACCCGCCGTCGGCTTTCCGTCGTGGTCCAGAAGTCTGGCGAAGCGCCGCTGCTGGTCTGCAAGGGCGCCGTCGAGGAGGTCTTCGCCGCCTGCAGCCGCTACCGCCTGGGAGACGACGTCGGCGATCTGGATGCGAGCCACCTGCCGCGCATCCAGAAGGTGACCCAGCGTCTCAACCGCAACGGTTTTCGCGTGATCGCCGTGGCCTCGAAGCAGATCGACCCGCCCAAGGCCAGCTACGGCGTCGCGGACGAGACCGGCCTCGAGCTGCTGGGCTTCGTCGCCTTCCTGGATCCGCCGAAGGAGACGGCCGCGGCCGCCATCGCCGATCTGCAGGCGTGCGGCGTCGAGATGAAGGTGCTCACCGGCGACAACGACCTCGTCACTCAAAAGGTCTGCCGCGAGGTGGGCCTGAAGGACGTCAGGCTGTTGCTGGGCCACGAGCTCGAGGCGATGTCCGACGACGCCCTCGCCGAGGCGGCCGAGCATGCGAACGTGTTCGCCAAGGTTTCACCCAGTCAGAAGGCGCGGATCATCCAGGCGCTGCAGAGCCGCGGCCACGTGGTCGGATTCCTCGGCGACGGCATCAACGACGGCCCTGCGCTCAAGGTCGCGGACGTGGGAGTCTCGGTCGATACGGCGGTCGATATCGCCAAGGAATCGGCGTCGATCATTCTGCTGGAGAAGAGCCTCGCCGTGCTGAAGGACGGCGTGCTCGAGGGCCGGCGCGTCTTCGCCAATATCACCAAGTATATCAAGATGGGCGCCAGCTCGAACTTCGGCAACATGTTCAGCGTCCTGGGCGCGTCGATCTTCCTGCCGTTCCTGCCGATGGCGCCGCTGCAGGTGCTGACCAACAACCTGCTCTACGATTTCTCTCAGACCACCATCCCTACCGACAACGTCGATGCGGAATACCTCGCCAGTCCGCGGCGCTGGGAGATCGGCGCCATCACCCGGTTCATGATGTTCATCGGACCGATCAGCTCGATCTTCGACTACGCGACCTTCTTCACCATGTTGTTCGTGTTCGGGGCTTGGCATGACCCCGCGCTGTTCCAGACCGGTTGGTTCGTGGAATCGCTCCTGACCCAGACCCTGATCATCCACATCATCCGAACGTCCAAGGTTCCGTTCATCCAGAGCCGGGCGAGCACGCCGCTGATCCTGACAACCTTGACCATCTGCGCGATCGCCATCGCGCTGCCGTTCACGCCTGTCGGCCCGACCTTAGGCTTCAAGCCGCTGCCGGCGCTGTATTGGCCGATCATCGCCGGCTTTCTGCTCGGCTACGCGATCCTCACCCACCTGGTGAAGACATGGTTCATCCGCCGCTGGGGCATCTGACGATTGATCCTCGTCAAGGTCGCTCGCCGCACACCGCCCTAAGCCTTAGCCGGGAAACGGAGCGGCGCGATGTCAAAGGTGGCGGTCATGGCCTTAGGAATGGCCGCCAGTCTGGCCGCCGCTGGCCCAGCCGGCGCGCAGACCTGTCCGGTCCGGCTACCGCCGGCTCCCTGCACCGCTTCGGCGCCGGGCCCGGGAGAGCGGTTCACGGGTCCCGTCCTGCAGGTCCTCGACGCACGCACCCTCTGCGTCGCCCTCGGACCGGCGCCGGACCAATGGGTCCAGGTCGAGATCGCCGACGCCGCGCCCGACGCGGGGCGGGGCGCGCTGATGGGCGCGGCTTTCGGTCGGGACGTCCAGTGCGTCGTCACGCGCCGGGCGGCGAGCGGCGTCCGTGCGGTCTGCATCGATCTGGACGGGATCTCGGTGGGTCGCCTGGCGGACTCGCCGGACGTTCGGATGCGGGCGAGCGACTGGCGATGAACGCCGCCGACCAGGTGGAGCGCCGGCCGAATCTGAGCGGGCTCATTGAACATCGATCCCCGCGCGCTCATCCTTCAACGCGATGACGTCAGAAGTCGAGCGGCCGCGCAAAGACAAGAAGGCGCCGGATCAGGCCGGCCCCGGCCATCTGACGGTCGGCTACGTGCTCGCGGCGCTGCTGGCGCTGCTGGCTCTGCAGTGGGTCTGGGCCAGCTTCTCGCCGTTCGAGACCATTCCCTACAGCCAGTTCGAGGCGCTGGTCGCCCAGGGCAAGGTCGCCGAGGTCACCGTCGATCAGTCGACCATCGACGGCAAGCTGAAGGCGCCGCTGCCCAACGGCCGCCAGGCGTTCACCACCGCCAAGGTCGATCCGGCGCTGGCCGAGAAGTTCGAAGCGAAGGGGATCGTCGTTTCGGGCGCGCCGCCGACCAGCTGGCTGGCCAGCGTGCTTTCATGGGTGGCGCCGATCTTCCTGTTCTACCTCGTGTGGGCGTTCCTGCTGCGGCCCGCCGCGGGCGCGGGCCTCGGCGGCCTGCTGTCGGTCGGGAAGTCCCGCGCGAAGGTCTACGTCGAGGCTGACACCAAGACGACCTTCGCCGACGTCGCCGGCGTCGACGAGGCCAAGTTCGAGCTGCAGGAGGTGGTGGCTTTCCTAAAGGACCCGAAGAGCTATGGCCGCCTCGGCGCGCACATCCCCAAAGGCATCCTGCTGGTGGGGCCGCCCGGGACCGGCAAGACCCTGCTCGCTCGCGCGGTCGCCGGGGAGGCGGGCGTGCCGTTCTTCTCTATCTCCGGCTCCGAGTTCGTCGAGATGTTCGTCGGCGTCGGCGCGGCGCGGGTGCGCGATCTTTTCGAGCAGGCCAGGCAAGCGGCGCCGTCGATCATCTTCATCGACGAGCTCGATTCCCTCGGCCGCTCGCGCTCCGGCGTCATCGCCGGGGGCATGGACGAGAAAGAACAGACCCTGAACCAGCTGCTGGCGGAGCTCGACGGCTTCGACCCGAGCATCGGGGTGATTCTGCTGGCCGCCACGAACCGCCCGGAGATCCTCGATCCGGCGCTGTTGCGCGCCGGCAGGTTCGACCGGCAGGTGCTGGTGGATCGTCCCGACCTCAGCGGCCGGCGGGCCATCCTCGAGGTGCATGTCCGCAAGATCGTCGCGGCCGCCGACGTCGATCTGGCGGTCATCGCCGGAATGACGACCGGCTTCACCGGGGCGGATCTGGCGAACCTGGTCAACGAGGCGGCCCTTCTGGCGACCCGCCGCCAAGCCGGCGCGGTGGCCCTGGCGGATTTCGTCGGCGCCATCGAGCGGATCGTCGCGGGCCTCGAGAAGAAGAGCCGGGTGCTCAGCAAGGCGGAACGTCGCCGCGTGGCCTACCACGAGATGGGCCACGCCCTGGTCGCCGCCGACCTTCCGGGCGTCGATCCGGTGCAGAAGGTCTCGATCATCCCGCGTGGCGTCGGGGCGCTCGGCTACACCATGCAGCGCCCGACCGAGGATCGCTTCCTGCTGGCGCGCAGCGACCTGGAGAACCGCATCGCCGTGCTGTTGGGCGGCCGCGCGGCCGAGACGCTGGTGTTCGATGGCGACGTGTCGACCGGCGCCGCCGATGATCTGCAGCGCGCGACCGAGATCGCGTTCGAGATGGTGACGCGGCACGGCATGGACGCAACGGTGGGCCTGCGCGTCTTCATGCCCGAGCCGCCGTCCCTGCTCGGCGTCGGGGGCCGACGCGAAGTGACGGCCGCCGAGGCGTCAGAGCGGGAGATCGACCTTGCGGTGCGCGGCATTGTGGGTGCGGCGGCCAGCCGCGCGATCCAGATCCTGACGCATCGGCGCGACGAGCTCGAGGCCGGCGTCAGCCTGCTGCTCGAGAAGGAATCGATCACCGCCGAGGACTTCGAGCCGCTGCGGCGCGGCCGAACGAATCGGCCTGAGGCGCCGGCCAGCATCGCGGCCGTTTCGTAGCCGCGTCGGTTCCTCCGCATCCACGGCGCGCCAGAGCGCGTCTGGCGAGAGTGGAGTCGCTTTTGCGGTTCGAACGCGCTCCAGATTCAAAAGGTTAGAGCACGTTTCAGGGTTCGGATCGGCCCGATCTGAACCCATCATGCTCTGCGCGCCGCGTGGCTTCCTCGATGAAGCCGCGCTGGCCGGGCAGGATCTTCAGCAGCGCCGCCGACGTCGGAAAGTAGGCGGCCCGGTCGCACTCTGGAACGACGATCGTGCGACCAGAGCGCGGCGGCCACTCAAGCTCGAAGGTGTTGCTCCGAAACGCCGTCAGATCGAGGTCGGCCTCGGCCAGAAAGCAGACGACGAGCTTGCCGCTTTTCTGGCGCTGCTCCGCCAGCCGGACGAAGCCGCCGTCGACAACAAGCCCGGTCTCTTCGCGAAACTCGCGGCGGGCCGCGGTCAGCTCATCCTCGCCCGCGTCGACCAGCCCCTTTGGAATCGACCAGGCGCCGTCGTCGCGGTTCTTCCAGAATGGCCCGCCCGGATGAACGAGCAGGAACTCCGGTCCGGCCGGTCCGCCGCGGCAGACCAGGACCCCGGCGCTTCTCACCTTGGCGGCTGCCTCAGCGGGTTTCGAGGTTCGGCGCGAGGGCCAGCGGCTGCAGCCATTGCCCAAGCTCGTGGTCAGGAGTCTTCGTCAGATCCTTGCCCAGCTCGGCGACGACTTTCGCGCCCGCTGGCAATCCCGCGCGCAGCACATGCAACAGGCGTGCAGGGGCGACGAGCACCACGCCATCGGCCGGATGCGCCGAAAGCACGTCGCCAAGCGCGGCGGCCGCCTGCGCCACGAACGCCTCCTTGGCGCGCCGATAGACGTCATCGTCGCGGCCGACGCCGTGACGCGCCGACCCTGAGCTTTCGAAACTGCGGCCGGCCTGTTCGTCGCGTTGCTCGACGCGCAGCGTCTCCAGGCGTCGGCTGCCGTCCATCTGGCTCAGGGTGACGAAGGCGTGGGTCTCCGGTGATTGCTCCACGAACCGCGCATGGGCCCCGTCGGCCAGGAGATAAAGCAGCTTGCGTCCGCGCATCTTGAACGGTCCTCCGCTCGGACCGGGCGAGCTCTTCGGCCCACGAACCGCCCCGTGGCGGTCCTCTCCGGAACCCAACATCTTATCCTCCGTCCGATCCACTTGCGACTTGACGTCGATCAAGTCGCCGGCCGCGGCATTGGAGCAACCTCGACTTAAGGCGCGGATGTCGCGCCTTGCACTAGCACTACGGAGAAATCGACATGGACGAGCAAACCACAACCCTCGCCAAGTCCGCGCCTTCCACCCCAGGCGACATCTTCGACTCCTTCCGCAGGAACGTGGATCGCCTGTTCGACGATTTCGGCAGTTTCGGCGCCGCCTGGTCGCCCCTGAAGCTTTCGCCCCGTCTGGATGTCACCGACAGCGACGGCGTGATCGAGGTCACCGCCGAGCTGCCGGGCCTGGAGGAGAAGGATATCAACGTCTCCATCGAAGATGGGGCGCTGACGATCTCCGGGGAAAAGAAATCCGAGAGCGAGAAGAAGGGGAAGAACTACGTCTACTCGGAGCGCAGCTACGGATCCTTCGCCCGTCGCGTTCCCCTGCCAAGCGGCGTCGACCCGAAGTCCGTCAACGCCAAGATGAAGCAGGGCGTGCTGACGGTGACGGTGGCCAAGCCGGCGACCGCGACGCCGACCAAGATCGAGGTGAAGTCTGCGGCTTGATCGTCAGCGATCGGCGGGCGGCCGAAGCGCGATACGCTGCAGCAAAGGCCAGTATTGATCGAGGCCTGGCGCGGGATGGCCGGGCGTCTTGCCTTGATCATCCCAGCGCCGCAGCCGGATTGCGTCGGCAGCGAAGCGGCGACCCTCGAAGCGGCGGCACTGCGCGGGGGTGAAGCGGCCGCCCTGCAGGGCGAGGCTCAGTTGCGAAGCCGGGCTCAGCGCGGCTTCGTATCCGGCCTCGGCCCCGCACAGATAGCGCTTGGCGGCGACGTGCAGGACGATCGGGCCGATCACCTCGGGCCCGAGCCAGCGGCGCAGCGCGCGGGCGCCATGCACTTCGTGCCGCGCATCGCGACGCTGGTCTTCGGCCGCGTCGCCCCGGCCCTCGAACAGATGGCCGTAGTCGTGCAGCAACGCGGCGGCGACCAGATAGTCGTCGGCGCCCTCCGTCCGGGCCAGCTCTGCGCACTGCAGCGCGTGGTCGAGCTGGGAGACGCGCTCCCCGTAGGCGTCCCCGCCGCGCTCGGCGAAGGCGGCGGCGATCGAACTCGACAAGCTCAGCTGGCATGGGCCAGGGCGGGCTGAGCCATGTGCTCCAGCCGGGCGAGGGTGGCCTCGAGGCCATCGACGTCCGCGTAGCAGCCTCTGAGCCAGCGCGGGCTGCCGCTCGTCAGCGCCCGCCGGCCATGCACGAGCCGGCGGTTGTCGAAGATGACGATCTCGCCCGGCGCCAGCCGCCGGCCGAACGCCGCTGCGGGCGCATGAAGGCGGCGATAGAACGCGATGTAAGCGTCGTACCAGGCCGCCATCGCGGTCGCATCGCCCGGCTCCAGGTCCAGCGAGCGGTGGTTCAGGCGCACGCCCTCGAGCACGCCGTCCGGGCTCAGTCGCAACACCGGGGATCGGGCCGACCAGCGCGCGCCGGTTTCGTCGGCGTAGGCGAAGCGCACCGGGGTCCGAGCGAGCACCTCGAACGACTCCGCCGCCTCGCGGCGCAGGGCTTCGGCGTGGGCGAATGCATCGACGAACAGGGTCTCGCCGCCGGTCTTGTCGACCGTGATCGCATGCAGCAGTTGCAGCGTCGGGGCCGGGTCGCGATAGGGATTGTCCGTGTGCAGATCGAGCGCACGATCGGTGGAGGCGAGGTTGCCCGGCTCCGGTTCGATCCTGACGTCGAACAGGCGGCCGTAGTTGGTCTCGCGGATATACCCAAACCGCTCGACCGCGCGTTCGACCGCGTTCGGGTCACGGCCGGCGGCGCCGAGGAGCGCAAGGCCGAAGCGGGCCACCCGGGCCAGCACCTCGCGCAGCGCCCCGTCGTCGCGCAGATAGTCGGCAAACGGGACCGGCGAGACCTCGCCGATCGGCTTGGGTGTTGTCCAGAGCGTGATTGGCGAAGCAGTTTGCGGTCCCGGACGCAGGCGGCCGAGGGCGATGCGGCGCTGGCCGCCGCGGAACCGCAGCTTCAGCGCGTCATCGTCGATCTGGGCGCCCTCCAGGCGGCTGGCGGCCTCCGGCGCCAAGGCGCCGTGCCTGCGCTGGCCGCTGATGGGATCGCGCGCCTCGTCGGCGTGATCGTACAGCCACCGCGCCAGGAACTCGGCGGTCGCCCCGTCGGCCCAGGTGATCCGGACACGACGCCCTTCGTCGGCGAGGGAGGCTTGAACGCTCATGTCGGGGTGGTCCGCTGGGCGGCGACGAGCGCCGGGATCAGGTCGGCGACGGAGTCGATCACCAGATCGGCGCCGGCCGCCTTCAGGCTGGTCGCCACCGCGGCGAGACGCGCGGATCGTTCGTCGGGCGACAGGGCCGACAGCGCCGCCGGCGAAAGCCCGACCCCGTTGCCCGACGCGCGGACCCCGACGGTGAAGCAGCCCGCCGCGCGGCCCTCGGCGATCCCGGCTTCGGCGTCGTCCACCTTGACCACGCGCGACAGCGGCCAGACGCCCAGCTCCGCGCAGGCCTTGTAGATCATCAGCGGCGATGGCCGGCCCTCGGGCGTCTCGTTGGCGCAGACCAGGTGGTCGGGCGCGTAGCCTTGCTCGGCGGCTCTGATCAGCACTGGCGCCATCATCTCGCGAGTGTAGCCGGTGGATGAGGCGACCTTGAGACCAGAGGCCCTGAGCGCCGCCACGGTTTGCGCCGCGCCGGGGATCAGCTCGGCCGCCTCGGCGGCGGCGTCGCGCATCAGCGGGCCCAGGTCCGCCATCAGCGCCGCAACATCCGCCTCGCCCGGCCCGGCGCCGGTCGCCGTCGTCCAGGCGCTGGCGAGCTCGGGCCGCGCCAGCAGCGCCCGCACGTGGTCGGCCTTGGCCCTGCCCATGTCGGCGCGCACCGCCGCCTCGTCCAGCGTGATCCCCCGACGCGCGAACGCCGCCATCAGCGCCGCCACCGGCGCGCGGCAGCCGAAGTCGACCATCGTGCCGGCCCAGTCGAAGATCACCAGGTCGAATGCGGCCAGACCTGGTTCAGTTCCGCTCGTCATGCCTGCGTTCCCCCGAACAACTCCGCCACCACTTCCTCGCCCAATGCAAAGCCGGTGGAGGCGCCGGCGCCGGTGGTCACCATCACCAGCCGTACGCCCGGCGCCGGCGTGTCGATCAGCACCGTGCGGTCGGGCGCCGAGGCGTAAGTCCCGGTCCAGCGCTCCAGCACCGGCGGCGCGGCACGGCCGAACACGGCCTCGAATTCGTCGAGGATCAGCCGGTCGACCGCCTCGTGGGCGAACGGATCCGGCGTCGGCGCATAGTGGTGGCTGTCGCCGACCACCAGGCTGCCGTCGGCGCTCTGGACCACGATCAGGTGGACGCCGTGCTCGAGCTGGCCGGGTTGTTCGGCGTGCAGCCGCGCGCGCAGCGCCTGGGCTTCCGGCAGCGCCGCGTAGCCGGCGTAGCGCGCCAGGCCGAGGTCCGACATCACGCCAGCGCTCAGCCGGAAGCCGGGATCGGCCAGCCGCAGCATTTGCAGCTTGCAGCGCGTGACGCCGTGCGCGGCGATCCGGCCGGGGAACAGAGTGGAGAGATCATCGCCCGGACAAACGGCGATCGCCTCGGCCTCGACCACGCCGCGGGTCGTGAGCGCCTTCGCGGTCGCCACGTCGAGCACCGCGGTCTCGCGCAGAAACGTCACCCCGTGGCGTGCCTGCAGCCAGTCCGCCAGGCGCGGGATCGCCTCGCGCAACTCGACCCGCAACTCGTGAGGGCTCCAGAGTGCGGCCAGCAGGTCCGGTGTCGCCGCGCGCGGGTGGTCGCGCCCGACCTCGCTGGCGTCCAGCAGCCGGCACGCCGCTCCCATCTCTGTCCGCAGGAAGGCTTCCAGGACCGCGACCGCTTCCGAACGTCGGACCGTCAGCAGCAGCCCGCGATGCAGGATCGGGATGTCCGCTGCGGCCGCGACCTCGGTCCAGATCTCACGGCTGCGCATCGCCCGCGCCCACATCTGGCCGCGTTCCTGGCCGGTCACGGTGACGAAGCCGAAGTTGCGCACCGAGGCGCCGTTCGCCTGCGCGTCGCGATCGATCACCACCACGCGCTTGCCCAGCCGCGCCGCCGCGAGCGCGCAGCCGAGCCCGACGACGCCCGCGCCGACGACGGCGAAATCGAAGGATCGGTGGTCGGACATGTGGCCCCGGCGGTGAAACCCCGATGTGGCACAGTCGCATGACAGTTCGCCCAGCGCACCGTCACCCAACTGCTACAGAGCGCGGCTAGACCTTCCGGCAGGGCGATGGCTTCGGCCGGCAGGGGAACGCGATTGGAAGGTTGGGTCCGGCGCGGACTGGCGAAAGCCGATCCGATCGTCTTCACGCTCGTGGCCGGCCTGGCGGGTTTCTGCGCCTATTTCTCGATGTACGCGTTCCGCAAGCCGTTCACGGCGGCCACGTTCGACGTGGTCGCCGGCTGGCGTTTTGCGCTCGACTACAAGATCGCGCTCGTGATCGCCCAGGCGGTCGGCTACGCCGCCTCGAAGCTGATCGGGGTCAAGGTGATCTCCGAGATCGCGCCCGCGCGCCGCGCCCTGGCGATCCTGGGGCTGATCTTCGCCGCGTGGCTGGCGCTGATCGCCTTCGCCCTCGTCCCTGCGCCCTGGAACGTCGCCGCGCTGTTCTTCAACGGACTGCCGCTCGGCATGATCTGGGGCCTGGTGTTCGGCTACATGGAGGGCCGGCGCGTCTCGGAGGTGCTGGGCGCCGTGCTCTGCGCCAGCTTCATCCTCTCGTCGGGGGTGGTGAAGTCGGTGGGGGCCTGGCTGATGCAGGACCTCCAGGTCTCCGACTTCTGGATGCCGGCGGCGACCGGCGCGGCGTTCTTTCCGCTGCTGTTTGCCTCGGTCTGGCTGCTCGCGCAGCTGCCGCCGCCGAACCCTGGCGACGAGGCCGAGCGCGTTCGGCGCGCGCCGATGAGCACGAACGAGCGTCACGCGTTCCTGGCCATCTACGCGCCCGGCGTCGTCCTTCTGGTCTTCGCTTACGTGCTGCTGACCGCGTTCCGGGACTTCCGCGACAACTTCGCCGCCGAAATCTGGAAGGCGCTGGGCTATGGCGGCGAAGCCGGCGTGTTCACCGCCAGCGAGTTGCCCGTCGCGGTGATCTCGCTGGCGGCGCTGGCCGCGGTCATGGTCGTGCGTGACAACCTGCGGGCGCTGATGGTGATCCACGCGATCGTGTTCGCGGGTTTCGTCCTGCTCGGCGTCTCGACCCTCGCGTTCGGCGCGCACCTGATCTCGCCGCTGCCGTGGATGATCCTCGCCGGCGCCGGGCTCTACATGGCCTACACCCCGTTCAACGCCATGCTGTTCGACCGCCTGATCGCCTTCAGCGGGCGGGTGGCGACGGCGGGGTTCCTGATCTACGTCGCCGACGCCTCAGGCTACCTCGGCAGCGTCGCCCTGCTGCTGTGGCGCAACTTCGGCGGCTTCAAGCTCGATTGGCTGCAGTTCTTCACCCTCAGCGCCTACGCCACCAGCGTGGCCGGGGCCGTGCTGACTGCGCTGGCGGCGGCCTATTTCCGCGGCCGGGCTGGCTCCGCCGCCCGCCGCGGCGTCGCGCCCGCAAGCGCCGCGGACGGTCTCGCCGGAGACAGCCAGGCAGGTCTATGATCTCCGCGCTCGCCAACGAAGCGACCTGCGGCGGACCGACAGCATGCGTCTTCAGGATGGAGTGACAGGCTCGGCCGCGGCCCGGCGGGTCGAAGCGGTGTGGCGCAGAGCCAGGGGCGGAGAGCGGCGTCCGCTGACCGGGGCTGATCGCGCGCTCGACCGCATCGCCCTCAATACGCTGGGGATCTCGACCGAGGAGTTGCGCGAGGTCCTGCCGCGCTTCGACGCCCTGGACGACCTCGTGGCCTGGTCCGACGCGCGCGCCGGCGGCCTCGATGCGGAGGAACTGGGCAGGTTCGAGGCGATGATGGCGGGCGCGCCGGCGCCGGAGACGGTGCGGCGGCGGATCGAGACCCTCGAGGCCGCCGCGCCCGTGCTCGACGAGAATGGCCTGCGCGCCTGGCAGGAGGACGGCTATGTGGTCGTCCCGGCGGTGATCACGCCCGGTGAGGTTCAAGCGCTGGTCGAGGTGGTCTGGGCGACCGTCGGCGCCGACCCCGCCGATCCGGCGACCTGGCGGCTCACCGACCACGGCATCATGGTCCAGCTGTTCCAGCATCCGGCGCTGACGCCGGCCCGGAAATCGCCGAGGCTCTTGAAGGCGTTCGCGCAGATCTGGGGCACGGCCGATCTCTGGACCAGCCTCGACCGGGTCAGCTTCAATCCGCCGGTTCGCCCGGGCGTCGAGTTCCCCGGCCCGCGCCTGCACTGGGACATCAGCCTGGTCCCGCCGGTGGTCTTCCAGGTGCAGGGGATGATCTATCTCACCGACACGGCCGCCGAGCAGGGCGCGTTCGAGGCGGTCCCGGGTTTCCACCGGCGCATCGACGCCTGGCTCGAGGGACTGGGCGAGGGCGCCGATCCCCGCCGCGTCGACCTCTCGGCCGGGGCCCGGCGCATCGCGGCTAACGCCGGCGACCTGATCATCTGGCATTCGGCCCTGCCGCACGGCGCCTCGCCCAACACCGGCGACCGCCCCCGGCTGGCGCAATACGTCACCCAATACCCGGCCAGCCTGCGCCTGGCCGACCGCTGGCGCTGACCCGGAGCTCACGATGACCACCGCCGACATCCGCGCCGGACTGGGCGTGCGCGCCGTGATCAACGTGTCGGGCACGATGACAGCGCTGGGCGCTTCCATCGTCGTGCCCGAGGCGGTGGAGGCCGTCAGCGCCATCCTGCGCGAATTCGTCGAGATCGACGACCTGCAGCGCAAGGCCAGCGCCGTGATCGCCCGGCTCTGCGGCGCCGAGGCGGGGTTCGTCACCGCCTCCTGCAGCGCGGGGATCACGCTGGGTGTGGCCGGCGCGATGACCGGCGCCGACCTCGCCGCCATCGAGCGCCTGCCCGACGCGACGGGGCTGAAGCACGAGGTAGCGGTCCTCGCCGGCCACATGGTCTCCTACGGCGCGCCGGTCGAGCAGGCGATCCGGCTCGCCGGCGCCCGCGTCGTCCCCATCGGTCAGGCGACCTCGGCCCACGGCTACCAGCTTGCCGGCGCCATCGGCGAGCGCACGGCGGCGGCGGTCTATGTCGTCTCCCATCACACCGTGCAGTACGGCATGCCGCCGCTGGCGGAGTTCGCGGAGATCGCCCACGCCGCGGGCGTGCCCGTGATCGTCGACGCCGCGTCGGAATATGACCTGCGCGGCATGCTGGCCGCAGGCGCCGACCTGGCGCTCTACTCCGCGCACAAGTTCCTGGGCGGCCCGACCGGCGGCATCGTCGCCGGCCGCCGCGACCTCGTTCGCGCCGCCTTCCTGCAGAACGGCGGCATTGGCCGCGGCATGAAGGTCGGCAAGGAGGGGATCGCCGGAGCCATCGCCGCGCTGGAAGCCTGGGAGCGGCGCGACCACGCCGCCGTCCGCGAGCGCGAACGCGAAGCGCTGCGGCTCTGGCGCGAGACGCTGCAGGGCCGGCCTGGCGTCACCGCCGCCGTCGTTCCCGACCCGACCGACAACCCGCTCGACCGGTTGCAGGTGGCGCTGGACCCCGCCGCCGCGCACATCACCGCCTGGGACCTGGCGGACCGGCTCGCGGCCGGCGCCCGTCCGGTGATCGTGCGCGATCACGAGATCGAGCACGGCTACTTCCTGATGGATCCGTGCAACCTCCATCCCGGCGAGGAAACCGTCGTCGCCGCCAGGCTCGCCGAGGAACTCGACCGGGCGCACGCCTCGAACGAGATCATCGCCAGCCCAGTGTCCGCCCGACGCGCCCGGCGCCTGCGCGCCCGACTGGCCTGGCCGGATTGACCGCGGTCCGCGCTGCGCCTATGCGGGCCGCCCTTCCTGCGGGCCTGCCACCTAGTCACGGTAGCGATCCAGCGCGTCGCCGAGCGCGGCCTTGAGCTCGCCGAGCCAGGGCTCGTAGTTGCGCCACTGGTCCAGCCCGTCGCGGAAGATCGGCTGGCGCACCTGTTCGGAGCTGGGCGTCCGCACGCTGCGCCGGGTCTCGTGGAACGCGACGCAGGCCGGCTCGAATGGCAGGCCGCAATGGTCCAGCAGTCGCCGCACGCTGCCCTCCAGGTCGTCCACCACATCCTCGTGCTTCACAAGCAGGACTCGGCCGGGCAGGGCCGCATCCCAGTGCGCCATCAGGTCGAGGTAGGTGCGGTAGTAGCGGGCGATGTCGCCCGCGCTGTAGGTGAACTCCTGCCCCTGGGCGAACAGCTGCTTGAGGTTGCTGAGGCAGCAGGACATCGGTTCGCGCCGGGCGTCGATGATCCGCGCGTTCGGCAACATCAGATGGATCAGGCCGACGTGCCGGAAATTGTTCGGCATCTTGTCGATGAAGAACGGCCGGCCCGTCCGGTAGACTTGCGTTTCCGCCAGATAGCGCTCGCCCAGCCGCCGCAAGTCCTCGGCCGTCAGGTCCGCCAGCGCCGGCGGGTAGCGCGGATTGTCGAGGTCGGGATCGCGGCCCTGCAGCTCCAGCACGATGCGTGGAATGTCGGAGAGCTCCTGCGTGCCCTCGACCTGGGAATGCGAGGCGAGGATCTGCTCCAGCAGCGTCGAGCCCGAGCGCGGCAGGCCGACGATGAAGATCGGGTCGGGCCGCGGATCGCCCCAGCCGGCCCGGCGCGCGAAGAAGTCGGGCGTGCAAACCTCGATCTGCCTGGCGGTGTTGGTCTCCAGGATCTCCGGGCGGTAACGGCTCTGGGCGCGCTGCAGCGCATTGCCCCGCTCGTAGTAGGTCCACGACTCGGCGAACTCGCCGCGGTCCTCCAGCGCCTTGCCGAGGGCGAAGCACAGGTGGTGGCGATCGACCGGGGCCGTCGTGGGCGCGGCTTCCCCTGCGCGCATGCGGGCCATCTCGTCGTCGCTGAACTGGTAGAGCTTCAGGTTCGCCAGGCTCCAGTAGGCGTCGCCGAAGTCCGGCCGGGCCGCCGCCGCGGCGCGATAGGCCTCGATCGCCTCGGGCGTCCGGCCGACCGTCTTCAGCGCGTGCGCAATCCACAGGTTCACGTCCGGCGATCCGGGCATCTCGGCGAGCAGGTCCCGATAGATCGCGATCGCCTTGTCGTGCTCGCCAAGCCCGACGGCGATCGTCGCCGCCTGCGCCCGGTAGTCGAAATTGTCCGGCGCGAGCGTCAGCAGCCGCTCGATCTCCTCTCGGGCCTGCGCGTACTTCTGCCGCTTCACCAAGGTCTCGGCGTAATCGTAGCGCGCCGCCTGGTATTCCGGCGCGAGCGTCAGCACCGCCTCCAGCAGCATTTCGGCGTCGTCCAGGACGTCGCGGGCGATGCCGATCCGGGCCAGCAGCCGCATGGCCTCCGGGTGGTCGCCATGGCGCAGCAGGAAGGCGCGGACGATCTGCTCGGCCGGCGCGAGGTCGCCGTCGGCGAACAGCGAGGTCGCGGTCACCACCTCCGGCGGCAGATGTTTCAGCGTCGCGACGTGGTCGGCGGCGGTCGCGGCGTTCCGCGCGTCGCCGGCGATGCGGTAGACGCCCTCGAGCATTCGCCAGCTCATCGGCAGCGCCGGATTGATGTTCACGGCGCGGAGCAGGGCGTCGGTCGCGCGCGGGCCATCCTTGAGCGCGACGTAACAGAGCCCCCGCTCCTGGTGCAGCTGGCTGAAGCGCGGCTGCAACCGTTCCAGTTCGTCGAGCCTGGCCAGCGCCTCCGGAATGCGCAGCAGGTGACGCAGGCAGCTGGCCTCGATCAGCCGCAGGTCGCGGTTCTCGGGCAGGTCGCCGCTCAGCGCCAGCGCGCCCTCGAGCGCCTCGGCGTGCCGACCGTCTCGCTGCAGCCGCCGCAGCCGGGCGACTTCCGCTTCGATCGGTGATGAGGTGGAAACGATCGCGTCCATGCGGCCTGGAACCGTCAGGGGCGGGCGTTGGTCGCCCGCCCCTTTGATCACTCTAGCAGGGGCGCCGCTCAGAAATGCGCGCCGATCTTGAACTGGACGATGCGGGGCCTGAGCGGGACTTCCGATTTGATGAACTGCGCCGACGAGGTGAACATGCTGGCGTGGGAGTTGCCCAGGTTCTCGGCGTAGAGCGTGGCGTACCAGTTGTCCTTGGAAACGCCGATGGCGGCGTCGAACAGGGCGTAGCCGGGTTGCTCGTAGCGCAGCAGCGTCGTGTTCGGCACCACCACCCCTGCGCCCGAGGTGTAGGTGGCCGGCTGGTTGAACATGCTGCTGGTGTAGCTCACGCCGGCCTGCACATAGGCCTTGTACTCGCCCATGTCCCAGTCGTAGCGGCCGCGCAGGTTGCCCTGGAACCTCGGCGAGAAGGCCGGCACCGTGCCGACGGCGCCGAACGGGTTCTGGAACGGCACCAGGCCGACGCCCTTCTGCACCACCTGGGTGATGCACTGGCCGAACGCCGGCGTGCCGGCGATGTTGTCCTTCAAACACGGCGACGTGGCCTGGCGGGCGTCGTTGTATGTCGCCGAGGCGTTGACGGTGAAGCCGTCGGTCACCCGCGCGACCAGCTGCACCTCGGCGCCTTTGACGTCGTATTCCGGGCCGTTGACGCCGAAGGTGGTGTTGCCGAGTTCGGTCGGGTTGAAGAACAGCAGCTGCACGTCGCTCCACTGCATGTAGTAGCCGGTCAGGTTCAGCTGCACACGGTGGTCGAGGAATTCGCTCTTCAGGCCGAACTCGTAGTTGGTGAGCGAGTTCGGGCGCATAGCTGTTGGGCTTGAGAAACTGCGCCAGCCCGCCAGGGCCGACGGCGACCGCGCTGACCGAGCGGTTGAAGCCGCCGGGCCGGAAGCCTTCCGAGAAGGTGAAGTAGGTCAGCACGTCAGGCGTGATCTTCCAGGTGATGTTCGCCCGGCTCTTGAAGCCGGAATAGGTCACGTGGTCGTTGTGGGAGTCGATGTTGACCAGGCCGCCGACGCACCGGCGCCGTTCGGGCACGTTCAGGCAGCCGGTGCCGGTGCCGTACTGCGAGCCGACCTCGAACTCCTTGTACTGGTACCAGCGGGTGCCGGCGGTGACGGTGAGCTTGTTCGGGATGATGTCGAAATCGACCGAGCCGAACAGCGCGATCTGGTCGTAGCCGCGCTGGGTGTCCTCGCCGAACGCCGTGGTGTCGTCGCGAACGCCGGGCGAGTTGGCGGTCGAGCCGGGCGCGGTTCTGACGTCGGCGACACACACCGGTCCGCCGCCGAGCGCGATCGCCAGGTTCTGCGGCGTGCAGGCCGGGATCGTCTTGTAGCGGAAGTTCATGTTGTCGTAGATGCGGAAGTTCTCCTGGTAGACCCCCGCGATGCCGCGGATGCGCCAGTCGTCCGGCGTGCTCACCCGGAATTCGTTGCTGAGGTGCGTGTTGCGCACCACGTCCAGCCAGTTGGAGACCGGCGAGAAACAGGCCGGCGGCTGGTTCCCCCAGCCGGTGCCGCCGCCAGTGCACTCGTAGTACATGCCGCCGGTCGAGCGGGAATAGTTGGAGTAGTCCATCTGCTGCGCGAGGTGCCGCAGCAGGTAGCTGCCGGTGTAGACCGCCTTCAGCGGGCCGAGCTTGCCGTTCACGGTCCAGGCGGTGTTGGAATAGCTGTCGCGGTCGTAGGACGGCGCGAACGACGTCACCTGCAGATCGCCCAGCGGCTGGAAGTCGGACCCGGTCGGATAGGTGGTCGACATGCCTTCCGCATCGAGGCTCTGGAAGCTCTCGCTGACCAGCACGTTCCAGTCGTCGTTGATGTCGTAGAGCGCCGAGACCCGGACGCCCTGGTAGTCGACCGGATTGTAGTTGTTGCGGGCGAGCTGGAAGTTGTTGGCCTGCGGCGCGCTCGACTGCGGCAGCGCGCAGAGGCTCTTCGGGCCGCCGGGCGGCAGGCCGTTGGGGCAGAGCCCGGCGCCGTTCGGTCCGATGCTGAAATAGGAGTTGCCGAGGTCGTTGTTCGATCGGGTGAAGGTGCTCGGCACGTTGTCGATGTAGCCGCCGTGATGGTCGTCGTAGACCACCAGCCGCACCGCCAGCTTGTCGTTGATGATCGGCAGGTTGAACACGGCGTTGAACGCGTAGTTCGGGTCGCCGCCCGAGGTCGCGCCGACGTCGGCCTCGGCGCTCGCCTCGAACGCGCCGAGCTTGGGCTTGTTGGTGATGTAGCGGATCGCGCCGGCCTCGGCGCCGCCGCCGAACAGGGTCCCCTGCGGACCCTCGAGCACCTCGACGCGGTCGAGGTCGACCGCGTAGACGTCGACGTTGCGTCCGGGGAACTGCATCGACTGGTCGTCGAGATAGAGCGCGACGTTCGGGAACGTGGCGATCGTGGCGCTGGACTGGTTGCCCTGCAGGCCGGCGCTGAGGCCGCGCATGAAGATCACGCCCTGGCCCGGGCCGTTGTTCCCGAAGGTGACGTTGGGCGTGTACTTGATCAGGTCGTTCAGCGTGGTGATGTTCTGCTGCGACAGCACCTCGCCGGTGAAGGCCTGGATCGTCGCCGGGACGTTCTGGATGCTCTCTTCGCGGCGCTGCGCGGTGACGATGATCTCGGTCACGCCGATGGAAGAGCCGCTGGCGCTGGCGTCGGCGGCCGCGTCCGTCACGGCCGACACATCGGACGGCAGGGGAGTCTTGTCAGCGGCGAGGGCCGCCCCTCCGCACCCGGTCAGGATCGCGGCCACCGCGCAGGAAATCTGGTATCTGGCTTTCATTTATCATCCCCGAAACGTCGCCTGAGAGGGCCGTCTGGGCGGGGCACGGAGGAACCGCGCACCTCCGCGCAGACGCCGACAACAACGCACGCCAATAGAAGATTGCGACGCATCCCCCGACGCGATCCAAAGCATAGGGGCGCTGCGTGACGCTTCGTTGATGGAATTATTGCAGTGGTATGAATAGAGGTGCGGTGTGTGAAGCAATCACCGCCTGCGCGGACTTTATCGTCCGTATTCGTCGTAGATCGAATGCCTGAACATATTGAAATCAGACGATGTCGACGGCCAGCTGGGGCCGCCGACGGCCGTCACATCGTCGCGCCGATCAGCCACGGCACGAACTCCGAGCCGCCGTAGCCAAGCGCCTCGCTCTTGGTGCGATGTCCGGAGGCCGCGTCCAGCAGGCAGTCCAGGATCCGTTCGCCCATCTCGGCCACGCTGGCCTCACCGGTTGCGATCGGACCGCAGTCGAGGTCGATGTCCTCGCTCATGCGGCGATAGACCTCGGTGTTGGACGACAGCTTGATCGAGGGCGACGGCTTGCAGCCGAAAGCCGAGCCGCGGCCGGTGGTGAAGGCGATCAGCGTCGCGCCAGAAGCGACCTGGCCGGTCGCGGAGCAGGGGTCGAAGCCGGGGCTGTCCATGAACACCAGACCGGCCCGGGCGACCGGCTCGGCGTAAAGGGCGACGTCGACCAGCGGCGAGCCGCCGCCCTTGGCCACGGCGCCCAGCGACTTCTCCAGGATCGTCGTCAGCCCACCGGCCTTGTTGCCGGGGGAGGGGTTGTTGTCCATCTCGGCGCCGTGCCGGGCGGTGTAGTCTTCCCACCAGTCGAGCCGCGCGCGCAGCTTGGCGGACACCTCGGGCGAGACGGCGCGGGCGTAGAGCAGGTGTTCGGCGCCGTAGATCTCCGGGGTCTCCGACAGGATCGCGGTTCCGCCCAGCGCCACCAGGCGGTCGGCGGCGTCGCCGAGCGCCGGGTTGGAGGTGACGCCCGACCAGCCGTCGGACCCGCCGCACTGCAGTCCCAGCACCAGCTTCGAGGCGGGCGCCTCACTGCGGTGCGTCTGGTTCGCCAGCGGCAACAGCTCCCGCAGCCGGGCCAGGCCCTCCTCCACCGCGCGGCGGGTGCCGCCCGCGTCCTGGATCGTGAAAGCCTGGAAGGTGTCGCGCCCGGCCAGGCCGAAGTCCTGCGCGAACCGCCCGGTCTGGATCACCTCGCAGCCGAGGCCCACCAGCATCACCGCGCCGAAGTTCGGGTTCGCCGCCGTGCCCCAGAGCGTGCGGCGCAGCATGTCGTAGCCCTCGCCGCTGCCGGCCATGCCGCAGCCGCTGGTGTGGGTGATCGGCACGACGCCGTCGACATTGGGAAACTGGTCCAGCAGGCCCGAACGCTCGGCCTCCTGGGCGATCAGGCGCGCGACGGTGGCCGAGCAGTTCACCGAAGTGAGCACGCCGACATAGTTGCGCACCCCGACCCGGCCGTCGGCGCGGCGGAAGCCCATGAAGCTGCGCGCCGCCACGCGCGGCGCCTGGTAGCGACGCGCCTCCGCCTCGCGTCGTTGGTCGGTGACCTTGAGGTTGTGGGTATGAACGTGGGCGCCGGCGGCAATGTCCTGCGTCGCGACGCCGATCACCTGACCGTACTTGAGGATCGGCTGCCCGGCGGCGATGAACACGGTCGCCAGCTTGTGCCCGGCCGGGATCGGGTCCTGCGCCGCGACCTGCTCGCCGGCGGCGCGCGCGCCGGCCGCCAGCCGGCGGCTCGCGACGACGACATTGTCGAGCCGGTGCAACCGGATCACCGGGCCGTCCGACAATTCCGCAGCTACAGACACGAAGGCGCGCTCCAGACTGTTGATATGTCAGTCTGGACGTTTGCGCTGCAATATTCAATCAGGACGCGCCGCGGCGTGTCGCCGGGTTGGAGGTCAGCGCGAGACCGATCTGACGCCGACTAACATTCTAGCTGGAACCGGCGAGGCCTTGCAGCGCGCCCATCCAGCCGACCCAGCGCGGATCGGGGTTGCGGCCGTCCCACAGCATGCCGTTGCAGGCGTAGCCGACCGCCAGCCCGCTCGCCGGATCGGCGAAACCGATGCGCCCGCCCGCACCCGGGTGGCCGAACGACGACGGTCCCAGCAGCGGGATCAGCCGGCGCGGCAGCTCGACGCCCAGCCCGAACCGCTGCGGATCGGCGGCGGGATCGGCCGGGAACGGCGGCGGGCCCGAAAGCCCGTCGGTCCGCGGCGCGCGCATCCGCGCCACCGCCGCATCAGACAGCAGACGCACGCCGCCCACCTGGCCGATGCAGGCCGCGTACATCCTGGCCAGCGTCCGGGCGTTGCCGACGCCGTTGCCGGCGGGGATCTCCACCGCGCGTCCCGCCGGCCCCGCCATGATGTCGATCAGCTGCTCGGTCGCCTCCATCGTCTGGCCCAGACCGTTGATCAGCCGGTTCGCCGGATCGAGGCCGGCGGCCGCGAACGTGCGGACGACGCCGGCGGCCGTCATCGCCGGGGCGCTGCGGACGTGCGGCGCAACCCGGGGCTCCAGCTGCGGCGGCAGGCCGATCCAGAGGTCGATCCCGAGCGGTTCGGCGATCAGCTCGCGGACCTGCTGGCCGATGGTCTTGCCGGTCGCGCGGCGCACGACCTCGCCGATCAGGAAGCCGTAGGTGATGAAGTGATAGAGGTAGGCGCTGCCCGGCGGCCAGTAGGGCTTCTGCGCCGCCAGCGCTCCGGTGCAGCGGTCCCAGTCCAGCATCGCCGCGCCGTCCATGCCGCTGCCGACCTCGAAGCCGAACAGGCCGGACGCGTGGGTCAGCAGCTCGACCAGGGTGATCCGATCCTTGCCGGCCTGGGCGAACTCCGGCCACCAGTGCGCCACCGGCGTGTCCAGCTGCACCTCACCCCGCTCGACCAGCATCTGCACGCAGATCGCCACAACGCCCTTGGTGCACGACATCAGGACGCCGAGCGTGTCGCCGTCGAACGGCCGGTCGTTCGCGGCGTCGCGGCCGGTCCAGAGGTCGACCACCGGCCGGCCGTCGCGGTAGACGCACAGCTGCGCGCCGCCGACTTCGGGCGGATGTCCCGCAGCGAAGCCCGCGCGAACCGCCTCGAACCCTGGCTCGACCTGGCCGCCGACCGCGCTCATGCGCCGCTAGATCACTTCGAGGTAGTCGCGGTCCGGCAGCGGCGGGAACGGCGCGGTCGGCAGGGTCTGGTACCAGAAGGCGACCGAGGCGATGTCGTCCTGCAGCGGCAGGTACTGCCGCTCCTTGCGCGGCCGCCAGCCCAGCGCCTGGATCGTCACCCGCAGGTCCTGCTCGAAGCGCACCGGGTCCATGATGTGCCAGCGGTACAGGCCGAAGCGCTGCTGCGACTGGTAGACGCCGTCGGGCCGGATCACCTGCGGCAGGCCGGCGTAGGGCTGTTGAACTCCTCGTAGGCTGACTTGCCGTAGCGCTCCTGCTCCATCCCGCCGGTCGAAGTTGTAGGAGCCGCAGAAGTAGTCCTCGGTGCCGGTGCCGCAGATGGTGGGGAACTCGCCGTCGCCGTCCATGTAGAACTTGATCTCGCCCTCGCCCCACCAGCCGTTGTTGTTCACGCCCCAGGCCATGTAGGTGCCGACGTAGTGGCCCTGGCCCTTGACGCCGTCGAGGATGGTGTAGACCTCCTTGTAGGGCAGCGGGTTGGTGCGGCGGAACTGGGCGTGGAAGTAGGCCGCGTCCTCGGGCACCTCGGTCAGGGTGTAGTTGATCTGGTAGTAGACGTAGATCGCCGGTCGATGCCGATGTTCTTCATCGTGATCCGGCAGCGCTTGCGGAACGGCATCTCCCAGTAGCAGTTGAACGCGCTGCCGGGGTTCACGCAGACCGGCAGCGACGTCCACCTGCGCGTACTGCTCCCAGCCGCTGGCGAAGAAGTCGCCGACCGGGCACTCGACCGAGGGCTGCTCCTGGTCGTCCCAGTAGATGCGGAGGATCGAGTGGCGCCAGTTGCCCAGCGTCAGCGTCATCCAGATCTGCTGGATCGCGCCCGGCCCCTCGATGTCGGCGAGGGTGAAGGTCTCGCCCGGCTCGATGACGATCGACGGCGAGATCTTCCAGCCCTGGCCGAGGCCCGGGCGCAAGCGGCGCCGGTGCCTTCGGTCGCCATGCCGCCCTTGCCCTTCTCGCCGGTGAAGTTCTCCGGGCTGATCGAGCGGGTCTTGGCGTCCGACAGCCGCGAGAGATTGCCAAGGTGCATGCCAAGTCCGTTGAAGCCGGCCATCTACTCTCCCCGTTGCCGCGCTGAATCCGGCGCGTTCTACATGCCTGTGCGGCCGCCCAGCGGCGGCGGCGTGTTGTCGCCGGCGGGCTTCACCAACTGCTCGGTGTCCTGGTTGAAGTGGACGCGCCAGGGATAGTTGTCGCCTTCGCCGCCGGTGCCTTCCTGCTGCATATGGTTCGACACCGCCTTGCGCCAGACCGAAGACCCATTGGGCGTCGTCATGTGCGGCGTCTTCGAGTGGTGGAAGGTGACGTCGCCGCGCCGGATCGGGCAGACCACGGTGCGCGCCTCGTCGACTTCGCAGGTGAGCATGTCGCTCTTCAGCCCTTCGACCAGCCGGTGGGTGAGCACGCCGCCCCGGTGGCCGCCGTCGATGAAATGCATGCAGCCGTTTTCCACGCTGACGTCGATCATCGGGATCCAGCAGGTGACGCCGCGGTCGTTCAGCTTGCGGCCCCAGTAGGCCTCGTCCTGGTGCCAGTAGGTCGGCACGCTGATCCCCGGCGGCTTGCCGAGGAACTGGTCGTACCAGAACTCCATCGGCTTCCCCATCAGCACCGAGCCGAACCGCGCCAGCCATTGCCGGTAAGGCTGCTGGTCGATGTCGTCCCACACCAGCGCGGGCGACGACTGCACGATCCGGAACGAACGGTCCGCGCGGGACTCCTTCTCGTCCCAGGCCCAGTCGAACGCGTAGCGCGGCTTGTCCGCCAGGATCGCGTCGCAGTGGCGCTCGAGCGCGTCGAGCTCCGCCGCCGGAATGGCGTCCTTGACCACGATCCAGCCGTGCTGGTCGAAGAACGCGGCCTGCTCGGGCGTCGCCTCCGGATAGGCCATCGCGCCGGACCTAGCCGCGCACCGGCGTCAGGCGCTGGCCGGTCCGCTGGTTGACGTAGATCTTCCAGGCGTAGTGGCCGCCTTCGCCGCCCGCGCCCACCGCCTGCATGTGGTTGCTGACCGCCTTGCGCCAGCGTCGCGAGGTGTTGGCGGTGGTCATGTGCGGGGTCTTGGAGTGGTGGAAGGTGACGTCGCCGCGCTTGATCGGGCAGACCACGGTGCGCGTTTCGTCGACTTCGGTGTCGCAGGTCAGCAGGTCGCTCTGCATCCCCTCGACCAGGTGATGGGTCAGCACCCCGTCCTTGTGGCCGCGGTCGATGAAATGCATGCAGCCATTGCCGGCGTCGACATCGTGCAGCGGGATCCAGCAGGTGATCCCCTTGTCGTCGAGGTTGCGGCCCCAGTAGCCCTCGTCCTGGTGCCAGTAGGTCGGCACGCTCTTGCCCGGCGGCTTGCCGAGGAACTGGTCGTACCAGAAGTCCAGCTTCTGGTTCATCAGCGCCGAGCCGAACTCGGTCAGCCACTTGCGGTAAGGCTGGTCGGCGATCTCCTTCCACACCAGGGTCGGCGAGGACTGCACGATCCGGAACGAGCGCTCGTCCTTGGCCTCGTTGACGTCCCAGGCCCAGTCGAACGCCAGCTTCTCCTTCTCCGACAGGATGCTGTCGCAGGCGCGCTCGAGCTGGTCGAGATCAGCCTGGGCGATCGCGTCTTCGACCACCAGCCAGCCATGCTCGTTGAAGAAGTCCAGCTGCGCTTGGGACGCTTTGGGGTAGGGCATCGTGACTCCTCGGGCCGAACGCTATCGACGCTATCTAACATGTTAGTTTCGCGACAGCTACCCGCCGGCCGCTTGATGCTTTGCGCTAGTTGGCGCAGAGTGACATGTCAATCAGGCGCAACCGAGCCTTCGAAACGGAGCCGACGATGCTGGCGACCAAGGCCGACTTCAAGCTGGACGACCGGGAGCTGGCGCAGCTGGACCGCGACGGCTTCGTGGTCCGCGAGGGCGTGTTCGACGCGGCCGAACTCCGCACGATCGCCCAGGACTGCGAGGATCTGGTTGCACGGCTGGAGGCGGCGCGGCGCGGCGAGAAGATCTCGCTCGGCAGCTACATGTTCGAGCGGCTGGCGGAGGAAGGCACGACGCTGAAATGGGAGCCGAAGGCGCCCGACGTGGTGCAGGGGATCGAGCCCTTCGCCCACATCTGCCAGCCGCTGCGCGACTGGGGCCTCGACCGGCGCCTGCTCGACCCGTGCAAGGCGATCGTCGGCCAGGACGACATCGTCCTCTTCACCGAGAAGCTGAACGTGAAGCGCGCCAGATACGGCGGCGACATCATCCTGCACCAGGACTTCCCGTACTGGGAGAACCAGACGCCGATCGCCCACCGCGTCGCCACCGCGATGATCTTCCTCGACGACGCCGACCGCGGGAACGGCTGCCTGGAGGTGGCGCCGGCCACGCACAAGTCGGGCAAGTTCAAGCAGCGCGACGTTCAGGGCTTCGGCAGCCTGGAAATCGACATGGACGCGTTCGACCTCAGCCGGCTGCGGCCGCTGGAGGTGAAGGCCGGCGCGGTCGCCTTCTTCGGCGCGTTCCTCGTGCACCGCTCGCTGCCCAACCGCTCGGACCGCGACCGCCGCGCGCTGCTTTATTCCTACCAGCCGGCCGGCGAGCCGCATGCGGTCGAGTTGCACAGGATCCTGCGCGCCCGGGCGGCGGCGGCGGCGGCGGCGAAGCCATGACCGCGCAGGCGATCAGAGCCGGGCCAGGTCTGGACCCGGCGCTGATCGAAGCCTTCCAGCGCGACGGCTTCGTCCACGTCCGCGCCCTGATCCCCCTGGCCGAGATCGCCGGGCATCGCGCCGCGGTCGACCGCGCGGTCGAGACCCGCACCCGGGGCGACGGCCGCCCGCTCGAGGCGCGGACCCCGTTCGAGCAGTCGTTCACGATGTGCCAATACCTTTGGGAGGACCACCCGGACGTCGGGCGGCTGACGTTCCATCCCGCGGTCGCCGGCGCGGCCGCGGCGCTGATCGGCGCTGAGCGCGTGCGCCTCTGGCACGACCAGGCGCTCTACAAGGAGGCCGGTGGGCGCGAAACCGAGATGCACCAGGACCATCCGTACTGGCCGATCGCCGAGCGCGACACGCTGACGGCCTGGATCCCGCTGGTCGAGGTCGACGAAGCCAGCGGCCAGATGGGCTACCTCCCCGGCACGCACCTGGGCGATGAGACCTTCATCAACGTCTTCACCGAGCCGGGCGCCGGCAAGGCCTTCGAGGCGCGCCAGACCGCCGCCCCGGTGTTCGTCGCCTGCTGCCCCGGCGACGTGGTGTTCCACCATGGCTCGGTGATCCACCTTGCGCGGCCCAACCGCACCGACCAGGTGCGCAAGGTGCACACCGCGATCTACTTCGCCGACGGCTGCACCCGCAAGAACGACCGCGCCCACTACTCGCTGGACCGCGACGGCATCGCCGTCGGCGCCCCGATCGACGGCCTGCGCGACCCCGATCGCGTGGCCGCTGCCCGGCGGGCGGCTTGCCCGAGCCCGCGCCGTTCCCCGACCGCCGACGATCACCCGGCGCTCGGCCGCGCGGTGAAGATCGGGATTTTTCCGAAGTCGGCGTAGCGAGTTGAGGTCAGGCTGAATCGACCCGTCCCCTCCGGGCGGGGACAGGAGCAGCCTACCCAGGTTGAACCGGCGCCCGCGACGGGTGCGCCTCGCCCGGGTCGCGGCCTTAGACGTGCCCGCCTTGCCCGCCATCGACGGTGATCGCCGCACCGTTGATGTAGGAGCCGGCGTCGGTGCAGAGGAAGACGATCACGGCGGCGATCTCTTCGGCGGTCCCGTAGCGGCCCAGCGGAACGGACCGGGCGTTGGCCGCCAGGACGGCGTCCATGGTCGAGCCGTTCGCCGCGGCGACTTCACCGGCCGCCCGCTCCCACATCGGCGTGTGGATCAGCCCCGGTAGCACCGAGTTCACCAGCACGTTGTCGGCGCCGTACTTGCGCGCCAGCGCCTTGCCCATGGCGACCATCGCCGCCTTCGAGGCGCTGTAGTCGATCAGGGCCGGGTTGGGGTAGAGCGCCGCGCCGCTCGACACCATCACCACCCGGCCCCACTTGCGCTCCCGCATCCCCGGCAGCAGCCGGCGGGTGCAGCGGACCGCCGACAGCAGGTTCAGCTCGAACAGCGAGACCCAGTCTTCGTCGCTCATGTAGAGAAAGTTGCGCGACGGCGAGGCGCCGACGTTGTTCACCAGGATGTCGACCGGGCCGTCCGCCAGCACGGCATCCAGGAACGCATTCACCGAGCCGGCGTCGCCCATGTCGGCGGTGAAGCCGCGGACCCGGCCCTCGCCGCTCGGCGGGCGGTAGTCGGCGAGCGCCGCGACGTTCTCCGCGCCGCGCGAACAGAACGACACGTCCGCGCCCTGGTCGGCCAGCGCGCGCACCGCCGCCGCCCCGATCCCGAGACTGGCGCCGGTCAGCACCGCCCGCTTTCCGGAAAGATCCAGGTCGATCATGTCATATCTCTCAGGCGTCGGGGGCAGAGAACCCCAGCATGCCCGCGGGCTCCACGGAGGCAAGCCCGAACGGGGCGTCGCCCGCCCGACGGTGGGCTTTATTCGGCGGTAGCGGCGGCGCGCGAGAGGCGCGGCGACAGGGCGACCCACAGCAGGAACAGCGGCGGCACGATCGCCATGGCCGGCCGCGCCGCGTTCAGAAGCCCGAACCCGAAGAGGGGCAAACCTGGCCACACGGCGACGGCCATGACCTGGAGCGCCAAGGACAGGAGCACGACGCACGCGAGCGGGGCGAAGACCGTGGCGCGGCCGAAGCGCAGCCGGTGCAGGATCACCGTGATGGCGACGAGGCCCACCAGTTCGGTGGCCGGATAGATCAGTCCGAAGACTTCACCGATGGTCCGGGTCAAAGCCGTCAGCTCCCGCGATCGTCGCCCAGGGACCGATAGCTTAGCCGTTATCCGCCCGGTGCGCGAAGAGCGCGGTTTGGTAGGCGCCGAAAAGGTAGAGCTCCATTTCGCTCAGGTCCGGCCGACTAGGTGTTGCGTCCCCAAAAAGCCAGGCGATACCGTGGGGACAAAGAACAAGAGGAAGCCCCGTTCATGGCAGACGACGCATCCGCCGCTCGCGTTATCTCCGACGCCGAGACCATCGCGCTGGAAGACATCGATGTCAGCAAGCTGGAGTTGTGGCGGACCAACAGCCACTGGCCCTATTTCGCGCGCCTGCGTCGCGAAGACCCGGTCCACTACTGCCGTGACAGCCAGTTCGGCCCTTATTGGTCGGTGACGAAGTTCAACGACATCATGGCCGTGGAGACGAACCATGAGATCTTCTCCTCGGAAGTCGGACACTACGGCATTTCGATCTACGACGAAGGCAGCGGCGACGCGCCCGTGCTGCCCATGTTCATCGCGATGGATCCGCCAAAGCATGATCGCCAGCGCAAGGTGGTTTCCCCGATCGTCGCGCCAGCCAACCTGGCGCGGATGGAAGATCTGATCCGCTCGCGCGCGGCGAAGATTCTCGACGAGTTGCCCGTCGGCGAGACCTTCGACTGGGTCGACAAGGTCTCCGTCGAGCTGACCACGCAGATGCTGGCGACGCTGTTCGACTTCCCGTTCGAGGACCGCCGACTGCTGACCTATTGGTCGAACGTCGCCACCACGTTCCCCGCGCCCGGAGAACTCGTCGAGACAGAGGCGGAGCAGACCGAAATCCTGATGGAGTGCCTCGAGTACTTCGTCAGGCTGTGGAACCAGCGCGTCAACGCCGAGCCGGCCTTCAACCTGATCTCGATGCTCGCCCACGGCGAGGCGACCCGGGACATGACCCCCATGGAATACCTGGGGAACATCATCCTGCTGATCGTCGGCGGCAACGACACCACGCGCAATACCATCACCGGCAGCGTGCTGGCGCTGAACCAGAACCCGGACCAGTACCAGAAGCTGCGCGAGCACCCCGAGCTGATTCCCTCGATGGTCTCCGAGACCATCCGCTGGCAGACGCCGCTCGCCCACATGCGGCGCACCGCCACTCAGGATACCGAGCTCGGCGGCAAGCGTATCGCCAAGGGCGACAAGGTGATCATGTGGTACGTCTCGGGCAATCGTGACGAGACGGTCATCGAGCAGCCGGACGCCTACATCATCGACCGCGAGCGGGCGCGTCACCACATCTCGTTCGGCTTCGGCATCCACCGCTGCATGGGCAACCGGCTGGCCGAAATGCAGCTGCGGATCGTTTGGGAAGAGATCCTCAAGCGCTACCCGAAGATCGAGGTCGTGGACGAGCCCGTCTACGTCGCGAGCCCGTTCACCAAGGGCTACAGCAGCCTGAAGGTCCGCATTCCACCCTCGGAGTCGCTGGCGCCGCGCACTGCGCCAGCGCAGGTCGTCCAGCCGCTCCCGCCCAAACCCGTCGCCCATCGCCAGCCGCTGGGCGTGCTCGCCGCCACCTCCCTGGTCTCGGCCGCCGCCGCACTGCTCTTCAATGTCATGCCGGCGTTGCTGACCGCGGCGGCGACGCGGTTTTCGCTCGACGCCGGCCAAATCGGGGTCGTGGGATCGAGCTACCTGGCCGGGTTCGCCCTGGTCGCCGCCACCTCCAACCAGTGGCTCGGTCGGTTCAATTGGCGCGCCCTTGTCGCGGGCGGCACGGCCGCCTCGGTGGTCAGTCTGGCCGCCTGCGGTTTCGCCACAAGCTATGGCGCGCTGCTGGCGATGCTCGTGGTCGCCGGCGCCAGCCTGGGCGTCCTCTACACGCTGTGCATCGCCGTGATCTCGGAGAACCATCGGCCCGACTCGGCCTTCGGCGTCAAGCTGACGGCCGAAGTCGTCCTGGGCGGCGCGGCGCTGCTGGCGCTCAGCGGCTTCGCGATTCCGCGCTGGGGCTTCTCGGGCGCCGCCCTCGCCCTGGCGGCGATCGTCGGCGTCGCCGCGCTCGCCGGCCTCGCCGCGTTCCCGGCCCGCCGGGCGTTGACGCCGCCGGCGGAGCGGTTCGCCATGAAGGGACGCCGTGGCGGGCTTGCCGCCATGCTGCGCGACTGGGCGCCGTGGTCGGGCCTGGCGGGGCTGTTCGTCTCGTTCGCCGGCCTCTCGGCGCTGTGGGCGTTTCTCACTCAGCTCGCGCCAACCTTCGGCGTGAGCAATCAAGCTGCGTCGGTCGCTTTCATGGCCGCCCTGGTGGTGAGCGGCGCCGCCGGCATCGCCGCCGCGGTCATGGGCGACCGGTTCGGACGCGTCAGGCCGCTGGCGGTCGGCATGCTGCTGGCGGTCGCGGGCGCGGCGGCGCTGCAGTGGGGGCATGGGTTCCCCGGCTATCTGGCCGGCGTCGTGCTGGCGGTCGGCCTGTGGAACTTCCCCATGGCCTACCAGATGGGAATGATCGCCTCGGCCGACGAGCGAGGTCATGTGGCGGTGCTGATGCCGGCGGCCCTGGCGATCGGCGGCGCCCTTGGGCCCGTCCTGGCCGGCGCACTGCTTGCCGACGGACATGGGTACTCGCCTTTGTACGCGCTGTTCGCTGTCGCGACGTCGCTCGGACTCGCGGCGTTCGTCACCCTTGGCCGCCGGCTGTCCCGATCCAGGTCGTCTTCGACGAAACGCCAGCTCGGATAGCCGCCGTTGGCGGTGCGGCTGGAAGCGGACGTCGCCGGGGCTCGGCGCTACGCCGTGCCCGCCTTCCGCGCCGCGAGCTCGGCCTGGATTTCGGCGTAGCGGCCGGCGTCCAGGCGGTAGCCGATCAGCACGATGGCCGACGTCAGGGCGATCAGGCCGGCGATCGGGCCGGCGATCAGGCCGAGGTTGCGCACCACGTCGGCCGCGATGCGCCCGGTCTCCAGCTGGGCGGTGTTGCGCGGGAAGTGGATCGCGTCCAGCGCGACGCCGGCGATCATCGAGCCGATGCCGATGGCGGCCTTGGCCGAGAAGGTGAGGCCGGCGAAGTAGAGCCCCTCGCGGCGCGAGCCGAACAGCAGCTCGTGCTCGTCGGCGGCGTCGGCCAGCATCGAGATGAACGAGATGCCGACCGCGGTGCCGGCCCAGCCGCTGACCACCAGGAACCCGCTCAGCACCAGCCACAGCGGCATGCCGTGGTCGGGCAGCAGGCCGGCGATGCGCAGCGGCGCGCCGATGGCCTGGATCACGCACAGGATCACCAGCCCCCAGATCGAGACCAGCCGCTTCTCCAGCTTCTGCAGGATCAGCCCGGCGATCGGGATGCCGCTGATGCCGCCGGCCAGGGTGACGAACGGCAGCGTGCCGATCACCTCCGGCGGCAGCTTCCAGAAGTACTTGCTCGGCGTGCAGCCCCAGCACCGCGATCACGCCCTGCGCGGCCCAGAACAGCAGGATGCAGACGAACAGCACCAGGAACGAGCGGTTCTTGAACACGTCGACCAGCTCGGCGGCGAACCGGCGCAGCGACGCGCCCTGGCCCTTCGGAATCTGCTGCAGCCGCCCGCGCAGCCGCCCGGTGGTCAGCGCCGAGACCAGCGCGCCAGTCAGCGCGACCGCCGCCAGCGACCAGCCGAGCGGGGCGTAGTTGGCCCGCAGGTAGATGTCGTGGCCGCGCAGGAACACCCAGTAGCCGAGGATGATCACCGCGCAGAAGCCGGCGTTGTTGAACGCGGTGCGGTAGGCGACGATGGTCGAGCGCTCGGTGTAGCTGGTCGAGATCTCCGCCCCCAGCGCGCCGTAGGGCAGGGTGAAGCCCGACATGGCGATCCGCACGGTCAGCAGCACCACCATCACGTAGCCGAAGTTGGCCACGCCGCTGAGCCGCGCCGGGACGGAGAAGAACAGCCCGAGGCCCAGCGCGACGGGGAGGGCGCTGGCGACCATGAACGGGTGGCGACGGCCCCAGCGAGAGTGGGTGTTGTCGGACAGGTAGCCGATCAGCGGGTCCATCACCGCGTCGACCGCGATCGAGATCGCCAGCAGCGCCCCGGCCACCGAGCCGGAGAGGCCGCAGACGATGTTCATGTAGAAGAAGGCGAAGGCCCCGATCGCGTTGGAGACCACGCCGTCGACCAGGTCGCCGGACGAATAGAGCGACATCGCCACGGCGGACAGCGGCGGCTGGCCGGCGGCCGCGGTGGGCTCGTGACCCAGAACCGGCGCTGCGACGCCGACCGCGTCGACCGGAAACAATTCAGCCACGGACGGGCGCGGGCGTCGCGGTGAGGTCGTCGATGCGGGCCAGTTCCTCCGGCGCGAAGTCCAGCCGGTCCAGCGCCTGCACGTTCTGCTCGATCTGTTCGACGCGGGAGGCGCCGGCGAGCGCGCTCACCACCGCCGGGTCGCGCAGCACGAAGGCCAGCGCCATCTGCGCCAGGGTCTGGCCGCGCGCCTTGGCGAGGTCGTTGAGCCCGCCCAGCACCTCGGCGCGCCGCGCCTTGTCGTTGGCGCGCACCCAGGCGCCCGGGCCAGAGCGCGCCGCGGGCGCCGGCCGGCACCTCGCCGTCGAGGTGCTTGTCGGTGAGCAGGCCCGAGGCCAGCGGCGCGAACGCGATCACGCCAACGCCGGCCTCGCGGGTGTGGGGCAAGAGGTCGGTCTCGATCCGCCGTCCGATCAGGCTGTAGTACGGCTGGTGGATCGTCAGCGTCAGCCCGATCGCCTTGGCCGCTTGGTTCGCGGCGAGGAACTGCTTGCCGGAATAGCTGGAGATCCCGACGTAGAGCGCCTTGCCCTGCGCGATCAGCGTGGCCAGCGCGCCCATGGTCTCCTCGACCGGCGTCTCGGGATCGGGGCGGTGGTGGTAGAAGATGTCGACGTAGTCGACGCCAAGGCGCCGCAGCGACTGATCGCAGCTGGCGATCAGGTGCTTGCGCGAGCCGAGATCGCCGTAGGGTCCGGGCCACATCGGAAAGCCGGCCTTGGTCGAGATGATGATCTCGTCGCGCGGCAGCTCGCGCAGGATCTCGCCGCAGACCAGTTCGGCGTTGCCGGGCGGATGGCCGTAGTTGTTGGCGAAGTCGAAGTGGGTGATCCCGAGGTCGAACGCCCGTGTGAAGCAGGCCCGCGCGACCGCCCCGTCGCGATAGCCGCCGAAGGTCTCCCACGCGCCCAACGAGATCGCCGGCAGCTTCAGCCCGCTGCGGCCACAGCGCCGGTACAGCATCCGCCCGTAGCGGTCCTCGGCGGGGACATGGCCGGGCGCCTCGGTCATGGGCACTCTCCTGGGCTCACAGTCACTGGCCCTAAAATGCGCCCGCCGCCGCGCCCGCGCTAATCGACCTTGGCCCGACGCCTGAGCAACCTGCTCGCGCCGTCGCCGCGCGTCAAAAACTGCGCCCGAACCGGAGGCCGAACAGGCGCGGCGGGGCCATGTAGACGATCCCGACCACGTGGGGGCCCGGGAAGAAGTCGCCCTCCTGCGTGCCCGGCGCGCCGGGGTCGCCCGACACGTTCTGCTTGGCGGCGATGTAGGTGCGGTCGAGCAGGTTGGTCGCCCACAGGCTCGCAAACCAGGGTCCGTGGGTGAAGTTGACCGACATGTTCACCACGAACCCGCCCTGGAGCAGGGTCGACGGATTGTGGAACAGGTTCGCGTAGGAGTCGGTGCGGTAGGCGACATCGACCCGCGGCGTCATGTCGACCGGCGCGCCGCCGGGCTCGAGGTGGAAGGTGTAGGCGGCTCCGACGTTGGCGGTGAACGTCGGCGAGAACGGCGTCTCTGCGCCGTTCTCGCTGAGCGTCGCGTTGTTGCCGTAGATCCCCACGAACGGATTGTTCACCAGGCCAAAATTGCCGAGCTTGCTCTTGAATAGGGCCAGGCCGCCGTCGAGCTCGAGGTCTCCAAAGCGCCCCTGGGCGCCGAACTCAAGCCCGTAGATCTTGCTGGTCGTGGTCGCGTTTCGGGCCTGGAACAGCGCGTCGAGCGCCGCCAGCTGCGGCGGCGTGCCCGCCGGCGCCGGGAAGCCGAAAAACGCCTGGTAGTTCTGGAACGTCTGATAGTAGACGGCCAGCTGGGTGTGCAGCTGGCCGTCCATGAACGAGCCCTTCCAGCCGCCCTCGTAGTTGATCACCTCCATCGGCTTGTAGGCGAGGTGGTCGAACGAATTCGCCACGCCGCCGAAGCCGAGGTTGATCGAGCCGGGCGAGTGGCCGCGCGAGATCAGTCCGTACACGAACTGGTCCGGATTGACCTGATAGTTGAGGTCCACCTTCCAGTCGAAGGAGTTCTCTGAATACTTCTGCGTATGGCCGCCCGGCTGCTCGAGCGGAATGTCGAGCGTGCCCGGATAGAACACGAAATTGGTGAACTGGGTGAACTCGTAGTGTCCGACCCGGCCGCCGACCTGCAGGTCGAGGGCCGGGGTGATCTTGTAGTCGAGCTGCGCGAAGCCGGCGTAGTTCCACTCCTTCTTCTGCCAGGGGCTGGATTCCACTGGCGCGTCGGGCGGGAAGGTTCCCAGGGGAAGTCCGAGGAAGATGTCGTTCTGCACGGTGAACGAGAAGCCCGCCCCGGGCGGCGACGGCGGGATGTCATTGAGGTAGCGCTGCAGGAACAGGCCGGCCACCCAGCTGAGCTTCTGGTCGGCCGGCGACGAGAGGTCGAACTCCTGCGAGTAGTTGGTGAACTTGCCGCCACTCTTGAAATAGAACGCGAACGGGTTGGAGCCGTTGATGTCCCAGTCCGCCCGCGTCTTGACCGTCGAGAAACCGGTGAGCGACGTCAGCCTGTAGCCGCCGGCGAAGTCGTAGCTGATGTTCAGCGACGAGCGCACGCCCTTGTCGGTATAGCCATGCGGGCCGTTGACGATCGGATTGCGGATGTCCTCCGGCAGGCCGGTCGCCGGATTGAAGCCGGTGGTGCAGTGGCAGCCGAAGTGCAGGTAGTCGATGTCGGTCTTGAACAGGACGCGCAGGTTGCTGGTCGGCTCCCAGAGCAGACCGATCCGGCCGCTGAGCAGGCGGCGCTGGTCGTCGCCGAGGAACGGTCCGCCGGCCTCGCCGGTCACGGACGGCCCGCCCGGTATCGGGTTCGAGGTGATGCTGTCGAACAGCGAATCGCGCGTCTCGCCGTGAATCGACAGGCGAAGGGCGACCTGTTCGTTGAGCGGCATGTTGGCGACGCCGGTGAACTCGTAGGCTTGGCGGTTGCCGAAGCCGAACGTACCCTCGCCGCTGTAGTGGCCCAGTTCCGGGTCGTTCGTGCGGATGAACACCGCCCCCGCCGCGGCGCTCTTGCCGACGAAGGTGCCCTGCGGGCCGCGCAGCACCTCGACGCCCGCCATGTCGTAGTAGGGCGCGTTCTGGAAATAGCCAGTCAGGGTCGGCACGCCGTCGCGGTAGATCACCACGCCTGACGGCAGGTCGATGTCGACCTGGCTTTGCCCGATGCCGCGGATGTTGAAGGTGTTGGCCGACGAATAGTCGGAGATCTGGATCCCGGGAGCCGCGAACTGCAGGGCGGTGAGCCCGGTGACGCCTTTCGCTTCTAGCGTCTTCTGGTCCAGCACGGTGGCCGATATCGCCACTTTCTGCAGGTTTTCGACCCGCCGCTCGGCGGTCACCACCAGTTCCGAGACGGCCGAGTTCGGCGTGGCTGCTGTCCGACGTCGCCGCGTGAGCCGTCGCCGTCACGAATGCCGCCGCGCCTGACAGCGCAAGCAGCGAGACGCAACGCAGGTAAGAAACCTTCCTGCCCATGCTTTCCCCCTATGGTCTTTGTTCGCCCTATAGTGTTGGCGTGACCTGAACAGCAGTCTGGCATGTTACCTTCTGGCTTCACAAGCGGGATTCGCGACAATTCCTTGACGACGGGCGCTCGCTAATATTCCAATGAGGCTATTCCAGGCGGGTTCCCGGCCTCCAGGCGCGGGCGCGTCGGCGCGCCGGCGCGATTGTGAAGGAGTTCGGATCGGTGGCACATTGCGGCCCGCGCGGCCCCGCCCTTTCACGGCGCACCGGCCCGACGCCACCACGGGGCCCATGACCGACCTAGCACCCATCGCCCAAGACCAGTCCAAAGCCGAGCGCGTCTACCAGGAGCTGCGTCGGCGCATCCGCGAGCTGGCGCTGCCGCCGGGCTCGCCCCTGCGCAAGGAGGAGATCGCGCTGCAGATGGGCGTCTCGCGCGCGCCGGTCAGCGAGGCGATCGCCCGGCTCGCCGACGAGGCGCTGGTCGACGTCTTTCCCCAGCACGGCAGCTTCGTCGCCCCGATCCGCGCCGAGGACGTGCGTGAGAGCCTGTTCATCCGCACGGCGTTGGAGGTTGAGGCGATCCGCCGGGTCACCCAGCTGGCCGACCGCGCCTTGCTCGACCGCCTCGAGCGCAACCTCGTCGCCCAGGAGGCGGCGTTGAAGGCCGAGGACCTGGCGCTGTTTTACGACCTCGACGAGGCCCTGCACGCGGCGATCTTCGCGGCCATGCAGGCGCCGCGGGCGCTGCGGCTGCTGGACGCCGCGCGGGCCCCGCTCGACCGGCCCCGCCGGCTGGGCCTGCCCGAGCAGGGACGGCCCGAGGCCACGTTCGCCGAGCACCGCCGGGTGGTCGACGCGATCGCCTCGGGCGATCCGGAGTTCGCCGCCGCCGCGATGCGCGCGCACCTGACCATGGTCTCGCGCACGATCGAACGGGAACTGGCGGTGATCGAATCCAAAGGGGCCGGAAATTCGGTAGCCAGCGCGCGGGGCTGAGCTTCGCGCCGGGAGAGCAGACATGGCGCGCAAGGAACTGCTGATCGGCATCGCGGAAGCCGGGATCATGCACACCGATCCGGCGGAGTTCGACGTCGACACCCGCTTCCGGATGGTCAAGGAGGCTGGGGTCTTCGACTACTACGACAAGACCCCGCCGGTGCAGGACCTGCACGTCTATCACCAGGCCGCGAACAAGCACGGCGTGCCGCTGACCGCCGGCGGCTTCTACTACTTCCTCGGCCGCGACGAGCCGCTGCTGGAATGGCACCTGCGTATGGGCAAGGAGTTCGGGACCCGCGTCCACAACACCCAGATCATCTCGCACGACATCGACCGCCGTCCGGTCACCGACGAACAGGTGGTAGAGACCTACCTGCGCGCGGCGGAGGTCGGCGACGAGACGGGCGTCATCCCCTGTTTCGAGGTGCACGTGAACATGTGGTCCGAGCACTTCGGCCGCATCCAGCGGGTGGCCGAGGCGGTCGAGGCGCGCGGCGTGAAGTTCAACATGACGCTCGACCACAGCCACGTGATCTTCAAGATCGACAATCCCGAGGCGCAGGAGGTCCAGGGCATGCGCGCCGACGTCGAAGCCGGCCGCCTCGAGCTCGACCCGTTCAAGCCCGGCAGCGTCTGCCAGCAATGGATCGACGCCGGCTATGTCCGCCACGCCCACGCCCGCGCCGCCGTCCCGAACGGGCCGAAGAACCTCTGGATGAGCGACGGCGCCGGCAAGCCCGGGCGGGGGATCCAGTATCCGTTCGTGCGGCCGAAGCCGGGCGAGTGGCATTCCGACTGGGACGAGCGCCAGCTCGAACCCTGGAAGGAAGTGGTGCGCCAGCTGATGCGCCACCACGCGACCGATCCGGCGAGCCAGCTCTCCACCATCTCGACCGAATTCATCCCGTTCCCTGACTACGGCGGCGGGGCTAAGTACTCGATCTTCGAGCACAGCGTGGCCTGTGCGCAGTGGCTGCGGGAAACCTGGGCGCAGGTGCAGGCCGACGTCGCCGCGCCAGAGGCCATCGCGGCCAACTGAACCCAGAGCGTCCGTAGGAACGTCGATGCAGATCGCCGCACGCGAGGTGTTGCCGCAAGACTGGGCCGATGCGGTGCTGGTCGGGCGGCTGTGGTTCGGCGGCGGGCCGATCCCGGTCGTGTTCCGCAACGGCGATCTCTACGAGATCTCCGAACTCGCGCCGACGCTGAGCCACCTGTTCGACCTGCCCGATCCCGCCGCCCAGGTGCGCGGCTGCCGCGGGCTGCGCCGCGGCTCGCTCGAGGGCAACCTGCTCGCCGGCGCGCTGCTGGCCCCCTGCGATCTGCAGGCGATCAAGGCCGCTGGCGTCACCTTCGCCGACAGTCTGGTCGAGCGGGTGATCGAGGAGCGCGCGCGGGGCGACGCGGCGGCCGCGCTGGCGCTGCGGCAGGAGCTCGCGGCCGCGCTCGGCGGCTCGCTGGAGAACCTGAAGCCCGGCTCGCCGGCGGCGATGGAGGCGAAGGATGTGCTGATCCGCGCCGGCCTATGGTCGCAGTACCTCGAGGTTGGGATCGGGCCCGACGCCGAGATCTTCACCAAGGCCCAGCCGATGTCGGCGGTGGGCTGCGGCGCGCAGATCGGCCTGCATCCGAAGTCGGCGTGGAACAACCCGGAGCCCGAGGTCGTGCTGGCGGTTTCGTCCCGGGGCGACATCGTCGGCGCGGCGCTCGGCAACGACGTCAACCTGCGCGATTTCGAGGGCCGCAGCGCGCTCTTGCTCTCGAAGGCCAAGGACAACAACGCCTCCTGCGCGATCGGCCCGTTCGTGCGGCTGTTCGATGACGGCTTCACCCTCGACGACGTGCGGCGCGCCGACGTGCAGCTGCGCGTCGACGGCCCCGACCAGTTCGTGGTCGAGGGCGTCAACTCGATGGCCAAGATCAGCCGCGATCCGGCCGACCTGGTCGCCGCGACGCTGGGGCCGTCGCACCAGTATCCCGACGGCCTGATGCTGTTCCTGGGCACGATGTTCGTGCCGACCAAGGACCGGCTTGGGCCGGGGCAGGGTTTCACCCACGTCAGCGGCGATGTCGTCCGCGTCGCCTCGCCTCGGCTGGGCGCCCTGATCAACGAGGTCACCACCTCCGATGCGGCCCCGCCGTGGGAGTTCGGGGTCAAGGCGCTGATGGCCTGGCTCGGCTCGCGCGGCGAACTCGGCGGACCGGCGCGATGAGCGCCGCCTTGCGGGACGCGATCCGACTTGGGGTCGCGGCGAGGGGATGCTAACATGTCAGTGCTGAGCGGGAGACGCCGATGACCGAACCGATCGACGAGGTGCTGGAGCGCCAGCCGCGGGCGACGTTCGAGGTCTCGCTGACCGAGGCCGAGGTCGAAGCGTTCGAGACCTGCGGTTTCGTCTCGATCGGGCGCATCACCACCGATGAGGAGGTGGCCTGGCTCGGCGAGGTCTACGACTGGCTGTTCGCCGAGAAGGTTGCGGCTGTGCGCGGCGGCCACTTCGACCTGGTGCGGCCCTACGACAGCGAGGGCGAGGATCGGCTGCCGCAGATCCTCGCGCCCGAGGCGCGGCTGCCGCAGCTGAAGACGACGGCCTTCTACCGCAACGGCCGCAAGCTGGCGTCGCAACTGATGCGGCTCGACGAGAGTCTGTTGCGCGGCTGGGGCCACATGATCCGCAAACCCGCCCGCATCGGCGAGACCCTGCCGTGGCACCAGGACGAGGCCTACTGGGATCCGACCATGGTCTACCGTGCGCTCGGCTCCTGGCTGCCGCTCGACGACGCGACGCTCGAGAACGGCTGCATGAAATTCATTCCCGGCTCGCACCGCAGCGAGGTCATGCCGCACCGCCATGTCGGCGACGATCCGCGCGTGCATGCGCTGTTCACGACGCCGGCGAAGGCCGACATCGCCCGGGCCGTGCCGGTTCCGGTGGCCGCGGGCGGGGCGGTGTTCCACCACAGCCGCACGCTGCACGCGTCAGGCCCGAACAAGACCGACCGGGCGCGGCGCGCCTACGCCAACGAGTGGCAGCTGGCCCCGGTCAAGGCCGAGGTCGCGCCGGAGCGGCCCTGGATCGACGAGGGCCAGGCCGCCTGGGCGGCCCGCGCGCTGAGCTAGGGAGGATCGCATGGGTCGGGCGCTGCTGAGCGAGGCCGAAGTCGAGGCCTACCACCGCGACGGCCAGCTGACGCCGCGACACCGGCTGCCCGCCGACCTGATCGCGCGGATGTCCCGGCACATCGAGGCGCTGATGGCCGCCAATCCGGACATCCGCCCCGAACAGCTGGCGGGCGCGCACATCCCCCGCAACGCCGACACCGGCGTCAAGGGCGTCGACGCTTTGCTGGAATGCGTCACCCACCCCGACATCCTCGACATGGTCGAGCAGGTGATCGGCCCCGACCTGATCCTCTGGGGCAGCCAGGTGTTCTCCAAACCCGCCGGCGACGGCCTGGCGATTCCCTGGCACCAGGACGGCCACTACTGGCCGCTGCGGCCGCTGCGCAACGTCACCGTCTGGATCGCGATCGATCCGGCGACGGTGGCGAACGGCTGCATGAGGGTCATTCCCGGCAGCCATCGCGACGGGATGATGCAGCACAGCTCCAGCGACGATCCGGGGCTGGCGCTGAACCAGGGCCTCAGCGGCGTCGATGAGACGCGCGCGGTCGATATCGAGCTCGAGCCCGGCCAGGTGTCGCTGCACGACGTGATGCTGGTGCACGGGTCCAACGCCAACCGGTCCGGCCAGCGGCGCTGCGGCTACGCCATCCGCTACATGCCGGCCACGTCGCTGTTCGACCGTTCGCTGTCGCCGATGCGGATCGCCCAGAACCAGGTGCTGGACTACGCGCAGCGGCCGATCTGGCTGGTGCGCGGCCAGGATCGCGCCGGCAACGACTTCACCGCCGGCAAGGACCTCGCGGTGGTCTGAGACGGCGCTTCGCGGCGTCCGGCTTGACGGAGATTCAAACGCATGAGGTGCTCGATCCCGCGCTCCCGAGGGCGCCGGGTCTTTGAAATCGTCGAGCATTTAGAAAAACTGCCGTCAGCGCTGGGCGAAGCACGCGCGCCATCGCGGCGGGGCGCCGTTATCAACGGCCGTTTGCGGTTTCACGTGAAACACTGCGGTTTGAGAAAAACTGCGCACCGCTCCCCCGTCACCCCGGGCGGAGCGCGCAGCGCGCAGACCCGGGGCCGGAAGCGCCGCCGCCGAGCTGGAAGACGTCTTGGAACCGGTGGGTCCGGCCCCGGCTCGGCGCGGCCACGGCCGCTTGGCCGGGGTGACGAAGGCGGGCGTGGTCCGGTCTGAGCCAGATACGCGCTACGCCAGTTGGTAGATCTTCCCGTCCGCCACGTGCACCGGCGAACTCACCTTGCCGACGGCGGCGCGGTGTTCGTCCACCCAGGGCATCTTGATCGGGATCTCGCGGCGCACCGGCGTCAGCTGGAACTCCATCGGGAAGGCCAGGCGCGGGCGGTCGGTGGTGTTCGGCGCGGTGTAGTGCAGCGTCTCGGAATGGTGGAACGTGCAGCCACCCGCCTTCAGCGGGCAGGCGACCGCGGCCCCGAAGTCCACCGGCTCGTCCACCGTCAGCACGTTCTCGGTCGGGGCGTCGTCCTGGCGATGGCGCAGCAGGCCGAGCTTGTGCGAGCCGGGGATGAACTGCATCGCCCCCATCTCGACGCTGACATCGTGCATCGGCAACCAGACGCCGAGCGCATAGTAGTCGAACTCGGGCTGCCAGTAGGCGTGGTCCTGGTGCCACGCGGCGGCGCGGCCGCCGGGCGCCTTGCGGATCATGTGGCCCCAGCTCGACAGACGGCTCTCGTCGACGTCCAGCAGCGCGGCCGCGTACTTCTTGGCGTTGCGACGGTAGGCGCTGTCGAGGATCTCGGGGAACTGGATTTCCGGGAAGAACGACTGCGTCAGCTTGCCCATCACCTCGGGGATCTGGACGCCGGAGCGGTCGACCGGCCCGCCCGGATTGCCGGCGTTGGCGGGGTCGAAGATGTGCTCGAAGATCTGCCGCAGCCAGGCGACTTCCTCGTCGCTGGTCAGCCGCTCGACCTTCAGGAAGCCGTTGTCCTTGAAGAACGCCACCTCCTCGGCGGTCGGGTTGACCTCGAAGGGGACGGCGGGCGGGGGGCCGAACATCATCTTGCTCATGCTGGAATGTTAGCCCAGAAGCGCCGAGCCTGACAATGGCAAATGAACCGCGTTTGAACCGTGTTCGCGCGCGAGCGACGCGGCTGGGTTGCCGATCTAACATGTCAATGCGACTGTTGGCGGGGTCGTGCCGCCGCGACCCTCAGCCCCGAAGCGTCGCGCCGGAGACCGCCCATGCCCATCGTCGCCAGCTCCGGCCTCTCCCACATCGCGCTGCGGGTCACCGACGTCGACCGTGCGATCGCCTGGTACCGCGAGGTGCTGGGCTTCGAGGTGCTGACCAACGGCCACGCGCCGACCTCCGACCGCACCCGCAGCGCGATGGGCCTGATCTGCGCCGGCGCAGTGGCGCTGGAACTGCTGGAGACGCCGGAGGGTCGAGCGCATGATGTTCAGACCCTCGGCGTCGCCGGCGTCTCGGTCACCGTCGCCGACATCGACGCGGCAGTGACGGCTTACAACGCCAGTCCCTACGGCGGCGACGTCCGCGTCTGGGACGCCGAGGACTGGCGCGTGGCGTTCCTGTTCGACCCCGACCGCAACGTGATCGAGCTCGTGCGCCAGCCGCCCGGCGCGGCCTCGATCGCCGATTTCGCGCCGACGCTGCGGCAGCGACGAAAGGCGGCCGGATAGATCGCCGACCGTCGCGGGTTGCGCTCAATTCTCCAAATGCTAACATGTTAGCATGGAACAAGCCGTCCTAGCCCCGCCGACGAAGACCCAGCGCACCGAAGCGTTCCGGCGGGCGAGCTGGACCGAGCGGGTGGCCATGCACGAGGCGATCGCGGCCCACAAGGCGGCGGCGATCGAGGCGCGCCAGGCCATCGGCCGCCGCTATCTGGCCGAGCACGACGGCGCCCTGGTCGTCCCAGCGGGCGCAGTGACCTTCCTCGACCTGGCGGCGGAGACTCGCGCGGCGCGCGACGAGGCTATTCGGCTCACGGAGGGCCGCGCCTCGCAGGCCAGCAACGGCAGCCTGGAGTTCCCGGTGCTCGCCCAGGATTTCCCGGCCGAGTCCGAGGGCGTGCGCCTCGGGACCTCGCCGCCGATCCTGGCGCCGATCGTCCGCTACTTCGGCATGATGCCGATCCTGTTCAACATGTTCGTGACCCGGGCGGCGACGACCGAGCTGCTGGAGAATTCGGCGCATCGGTTCCACCTCGACCCCGAGGACGTCGTCTCGTTCAAGGTGTTCGTCCACCTCACCGATGTGGACGACGACTGCGGGCCGTTCCACGCCTTGCCGGCGGATCGGACGAAGCAGATCCTGGACGTTCAGGGCTACCGCGGCATCGACCGGTTGACCGACCAGGACGTCGACCGGCTCGTCGGCTGGGACGCGGTGGTCAAGGTGGTCGGCCCGGCCGGAACCGTGGCGTTCGCCGACACCACCCGCTGCCTGCACTTCGGCGGCCGCCCCCGGGCGCCGGGCAAGCCACTGCGCGACATGCTGGTCTATCAGTATTTGCTGCCGACCAGCCTGCTGTTCCCGATCGACGGCGACGGCAAGCAGCCGCGGTTCTTTCCGCAACTCGAGGCGACCGGCGAGGCGGCCTGGGACGCGCTGATCGGCGCGCGCTTCACCTGACGACTGGGCTATGATGCCCAGCCAAGGGGCGCGCCCGCTCAGCGCGGCCGGCGCTCCACGAGAGAGTGAGGCGATGTCGACGGACCAGCCCGCCACAGACCGCAGGCCGAGCGCTGAGGTGCTGCAGAAGATCCTGGCTCGCCACCCGGCGCGGCAAGACGCGTTGCTGCCGATCCTGCATGACGTCCAGGCCCACGTTGGCTGGGTTCCGGACGAGGCGGTCGCCGAGATCGCCCACGCGCTCAACCTGTCGCGCGCCGAGGTGCACGGGGTCGTGACCTTCTACCGCGACTTTCGCCGCGCGCCGGCCGCGCGTCACGTCGTCAAACTGTGCCAGGCCGAGGCCTGCCAGGCACGCGGCGGCCGGGCCGTCACCGCGGCGGCCGAAGCGGCGTTCGGCCTGTCGCTCGGAGAGACATCGCCGGATGCGGAGATGACGCTGGAAGCGGTCTACTGCCTCGGCCTTTGCGCCAGCGGCCCGGCGGCCCTGGTGGATGGCCGCCCCGTCGGGCGCCTGGATGCCGCGGACCTGGACCGGCTCAAGCCGGAGGTCGCCATCTGATGGTGCGCATCTTTGTTCCGGGCGACATGGCGGCCGTGGCCGTAGGCGCCGACGAGGTGGTCGCCGCCTTGGTGCGCGAAGCGGCGCGACTCGGGACGGCGATCACGGTCGTTCGCACGGGCTCGCGCGGCGTGTTCGAACTCGAGCCGCTGGTCGAGGTGGAGACGCCGGCAGGCCGCATCGGCTATGCACGCATCGCCCTGGAGGATGTTCCCGGATTGGCGAGCGCCCTGTTCGAAGGCGGCGGCCATCCGAAGCGCATCGGGCGCCCGGAGGACCTGCCGTTCCTGAAGCAGCAGACTCGGCTGACGTTCGCGCGCTGTGGGATCGTCGACCCGGCTTCGATCGACGACTACCGCGCCCACGGCGGCTGGCGGGGCCTGGAACGGGCGCTGGCGCATGGCGCCAGCGGCGGTGGTCGAGGCGATCAGGGCGTCAGGCCTGCGTGGACGCGGCGGCGCCGGCTTTCCGACCGGCATCAAGTGGGAGACCGTCCGGCAGGCGGCCGGTGCGCGGAAATACGTCGTCTGCAACGCCGACGAGGGCGACAGCGGCACATTCGCCGACCGCATGCTGATGGAGGGCGATCCGTTCCTTCTGATCGAGGGGATGGCGATCGCCGGCTACGCCGTCGGCGCGGCTTTCGGCTACGTCTACATCCGCTCGGAGTACCCGCTCGCGGTGCTGGCGATGGAGCGCGCTATCGCCGCCGCTCGCGCCGCCGGCCTGCTGGGCGACAGGGTCGCCGGGTCGTCCTTCGCGTTCGACCTCGAAGTGCGGGTCGGCGCCGGGTCTTACGTCTGCGGCGAGGAGACGGCGCTGCTGGAGTCGATCGAGGGCCGTCGCGGCCAGGTCCGCGCCAAGCCGCCGCTGCCGGCGCACGTCGGCTTGTTCGGCGCGCCGACCGTGATCAACAACGTTCTCTCGCTGGCAGCCGCGCCGTTCATCCTCGCCGAAGGCCCGGACGCCTATCGGGACCACGGATTCGGTCGTTCGCGCGGCACGATGCCGATCCAGCTCGCCGGCGACATCCGCAACGGCGGCCTGTTCGAAGCGGCGTTTGGCGTCACCCTGGGCGAGTTGGTGAACGACGTCGGCGGCGGAACCCTCTCCGGCCGCCCCGCCCGTGCGGTCCAGGTCGGCGGCCCGCTGGGCGCCTACTTCCCGCCTGCGCTATTCGACACCCCGTTCGACTACGAGGCCTTCACCGCGCGCGGCGGCCTGATCGGCCACGGCGGCGTGGTGGTGTTCAACGACACGGTCGACATGGCGGCGCAGGCGCGCTTCGCCATGGAATTCTGCGGCGTCGAGAGCTGCGGCAAGTGCACGCCCTGCCGGCTCGGCGCCACGCGCGGCGTCGAGGTGATCGACCGCATCGTCGCCGGCGAACGCCGCGCCGAGAACCTGGCGCTGCTGGCCGACCTCTGTGATACCATGCGCGACGGCTCGCTCTGCGCGCTCGGCGGCTTCACGCCCTTTCCAGTCGTCAGCGCCGTGACGCATTTCCCGGAGGATTTCGGGAAGGCGCCGCACGCCGGGCTGGCCGAGTAGGACCAACGGCATGTCTCTCCTTCGCGACATCGACTTCGGCACCCCGGCCTCTGCCGTCGCCGAGACGGTGAACCTGACGATCGACGGCCAGCCAGTCGCCGTTCCCGCCGGGACCTCGGTGATGCGCGCGGCCAAGGAACTGGGCACGACGATCCCAAAGCTGTGCGCCACCGACAGTCTGGAAGCGTTCGGCTCCTGTCGCCTGTGCCTGGTCGAGATCGAGGGCCGCGCCGGCACGCCGGCCTCCTGCACTACGCCGGTCGCTGAGGGCATGGTGGTCCGCACCCAGACCCCGCGCCTGGCGAAGCTGCGCAAGGGGGTGATGGAACTCTACATCTCCGACCATCCGCTGGACTGCCTGACCTGCGCCGCCAACGGCGATTGCGAGCTGCAGGACATGGCGGGCGCCGTCGGCCTGCGCGACGTGCGCTACGGCTACGAGGGCGAAAACCACCTGAAGCTGCCCTGCGACGAGTTCGAACCCCTATTTCACCTTCGATCCGGCCAAGTGCATTGTCTGTTCGCGCTGCGTGCGCGCCTGCGACGAGGTGCAGGGCACGCTGGCGCTGACCATCCAGTCTCGCGGGTTCGGCTCGAAGGTCGCCGCCAGCCAGGACGAGCTGTTCCTGTCGTCGGAGTGCGTCTCCTGCGGCGCCTGCGTGCAGGCCTGCCCGACCGCCGCGCTGACCGAGAAGGCCGTGATCGAGATCGGCCAACCGGAACACTCGGCCGTCACCACCTGCGGCTATTGCGGCGTCGGCTGCACCTTCAAGGCCGAGCTGCGCGGCGAACAGCTGGTGCGCATGGTCCCGTGGAAGGACGGCAAGGCCAACCGCGGGCATTCCTGCGTCAAGGGCCGGTTTGCCTGGGGCTATGCGACCCATCGCGACCGTGTGCTGAACCCGATGATCCGCGCCTCGATCTCGGACCCCTGGCGGGAAGTCTCGTGGGACGAGGCGATCGCCTATGCGGCTTCCGAGTTCGCCCGGATCGAGGCCAGGTACGGCGCCCACGCGATCGGCGGCATCACCTCCTCGCGCTGCACCAACGAAGAGACCTATCTGGTCCAGAAGATGATCCGCGCGCGGTTCGGGGTGAACAACGTCGACACCTGCGCCAGGGTCTGCCACTCGCCCACCGGCTATGGCCTGAAGACCGCGTTCGGCACCTCGGCGGGCACGCAGGATTTCGACTCCGTCGAGCAGTGCGACGTGATGGTGGTGATCGGCGCCAACCCGACCGACGGCCACCCGGTGTTCGCCTCGCGGATGAAGCGGCGCCTGCGCCAAGGCGCAAAACTGATCGTGATCGATCCGCGCCGGATCGATCTCGTCCGTACGCCCCATATCGAGGCGGCGCATCACCTGCCGTTGCGGCCGGGAACCAATGTCGCGGTGCTGGTGGCGATGGCGCACGTGATCGTCACCGAGGGGCTCTGCGACGAAGTGTTCGTCCGTACGCGTTGCAACTGGGACGAATTCCAGGACTGGGCCTCGTTCGTCGCCCGCCCGGAGCACTCGCCCGAGGCGACCGCCGCCCAGACCGGGGTCGATCCGGCCGAGCTGCGCGCGGCGGCCCGGCTCTACGCCACCGGTGGGAATGCGGCCTTCTACTACGGCCTCGGCGTCACCGAGCACAGCCAGGGTTCGACCACCGTGATGGCGATCGCCAATCTCGCCATGGCCACCGGCAACCTCGGTCGCCCGGGCGTCGGGGTGAACCCGCTGCGCGGCCAGAACAACGTGCAGGGCTCGTGCGACATGGGCTCGTTCCCGCACGAGCTGACCGGCTACCGGCACATCTCCGATGCGGCGCTGCGGGCGTCGTTCGAGGCCGAGTGGGGCGCGCCGATCGATCCGGAGCCCGGCCTGCGCATCCCCAACATGCTGGACGCCGCGGTCGCCGGCCAGTTCAAGGCGATCTACGTCCAGGGCGAGGACATCCTGCAGTCCGACCCGAACACCCAGCACGTCGCCGCGGGCCTGGCGGCGATGGAGTGCGTGGTGATCCACGACCTGTTCCTCAACGAGACCGCAGCCTATGGCCACGTCTTCCTGCCCGGTTCGACCTTCCTGGAGAAGAACGGCACCTTCACCAACGCCGAGCGGCGCATCCAGCGGGTGCGCAAGGTGATCGCGCCGATGAATGGCTACGAAGACTGGGAGGTCACCCAGTTGTTCTCCAACGCCCTTGGTTACCGGATGGACTACGGCCACCCGTCGCGGATCATGGACGAGATCGCCCGACTGACGCCGACCTTTGCCGGCGTCTCCTACGACGTGCTGGACCGCGAAGGCTCGGTGCAGTGGCCCTGCAACGAGGCTGCGCCGGCGGGCACGCCAGTGATGCACATGGAGCGGTTCGTCCGCGGCCTCGGCAAGTTCGTCATCACCGAATACGTCGCCACTGACGAGAAGACCGGGCCGCGTTTCCCGCTGCTGCTGACCACCGGCCGGATCCTCTCACAGTACAACGTCGGCGCGCAGACCCGGCGCACGCCCAACGAGCTGTGGCACGAGGAGGACCTGCTCGAGATTCACCCGCACGATGCGGAGAACCGCGGCGTGCTCGACGGCGACTGGGTGCGGCTGGCGAGCAGGGCCGGCGAGACGACGCTGCGGGCCAGGGTGACCGACCGGGTCGCCCCGGGCGTGGTCTACACCACCTTCCACCACCCCTCGACCCAGGCCAACGTGGTGACGACCGAGTACTCCGACTGGGCCACCAACTGTCCGGAGTACAAGGTGACCGCCGTCGAGGTCTCGCCGTCGAACGGGCCGACCGATTGGCAGCAACGCTACGAGGCGCTGAGCCGCCGCGGCCGGCGCGTGGTCGCCGCGGAACCGGCCGAATGACGGCGGCGCGACCCGATCGGCTGATCTACATGGCCAACCAGATCGCCCGCTTCTTCGCCGTCCAGCCCGAGCGCGCCGCGGGCGCGGCGAACCACCTGCGTTCGTTCTGGGACCCGGCGATGCGCGCCGAACTGATCGCCTGGCGCGTCGGCGGCGGCGACGGTCTGGAACCCCTGGCGGCCGAGGCGGTGGATCTCCTGCAAGCCACGGCCGCCGCGCCGCGATGAAGGCGCCGCCCCTGTCGCCGACCTCGCGCGTCCTGGAAAGCGCGCGTTGGCGCGCCGGCGCAATCGAGGCCAGTCGGCGAGAGCTGCCGGAGGAGACCGCCGTGGCGCTGGCGCACGACGCCACCACCACCGCGGTGATGATGGCGACGCCGGCCGATCTGGAGGATCTCGGCCTCGGCTTCAGCCTCACCGAGCGGATCGTGACCCACCCCGACGAAATCACCGCGATCGAGGTCGCGCCGACCGAGCTGGGCGTCGAGGTGCGGATGTGGCTGGCCGGAGCGCCGTCTACGGCGCTCGCCGACCGTCGCCGTCGCCTCGCCGGCCCGACCGGCTGTGGGCTCTGCGGCATCGACAGCCTGGCCGAGGCGGTGCGTCCGCCGCTGCCCGTCGGGGCGGGCCATAGGTTCCACGCCGCCGACATCCATGACGCGATGGCGTCGCTGGCTGGCGCCCAACGCCTCGGCGCGGCGACGCGCGCTGTCCACGCGGCTGGTTGGTGGGCGAGGTCGGCAGGTCTGGTGGCGGTGCGCGAGGATGTTGGCCGCCACAACGCCCTCGACAAGCTGGTCGGCGCCATGGCCAGGGCGCCGCGCGAGGCGGGCGTTCTCGTCCTCACCAGCCGGGTGTCGGTCGAGATGGTGCAGAAGGCCGCGGCGATGGGGGCGCAGGTGGTTGCGGCGGTCTCGGCCCCGACGGCGCTGGCGGTGCGCACGGCGCAGCAAGCCGGCCTGACCCTCGTGGCCGTGGCGCGGGAGGACGCCTTCGAAGTCTTCACCGCGCCCGAGCGGATTGTCCCCTGATCTCTGAACGACGGCCTGCGCCGGCTCAGCGGCGGATATCGCGCCGCTCGTCGGCAAGGATGGCTTCGATGTCGTCCGCGCTGGCTAGGTTGAAGTCGCCGCGCAGCGAGTGCTTGGCGCAGGCGGCGGCGGTGGCGAAATCGACGGCGCGCTGGTCCGGCCAGCTTTGCCCCAGGCCGTGCAACAATCCGGCGGCGAAGGCGTCGCCGGCGCCGATGCGATCGACGATGCCGGTCACGGCGTAGGTGCGTGAGGCGAGCGGCGACTGGCCACGCAGGAACAGGTTGCCGCTGAGGTCGTGGCGCCCGGCGTCGTGCGCCACGCGGATCGTTGCGGCGACCCGGGCCAGTCGCGGGAACGCCTCAAACGCCTGCTCTGCCGCCGCCCGCAGTCTGTCGGCAGGCTCCGGCTGCTCGAAGCGCCGCCCGAGGGCCAGCGCGATGTCCTGATCGTTGAGGAAGGCAAGGTCGGCGGCGGCGATCAGCGACCGCAGCACGCCACGCGCGTCCCCGTCCCAGCTGGCCCAGAGCCTGGCGCGGTAGTTGCCGTCGAACGAGACCGGCACGCCCAGCCGGTTCGCCGCCGCAGTGGCGCGCAGGGCCGCCGCCGCCCCGTTCGGTCCGATCGCCGGGGTGATTCCGGACAGGTGCAGCCAGGCCGCGCCTGCCAGCGTCTGGTCCCAGTCGACCGTCGAGGGGTCTGCGCCGGCGAAGGCTGAACCTTGGCGGTCGTAGAGGACGTCGGCGGCGCGGCGCCCAGCGCCAGGGGTCAGGAAGTAGAGGCCCATCCGGCCCGGACCGACCCCTATGCACTCGGTGTCGACCCCCCATCGCCGCAACTCGGCGCGCGCAGCCTGGCCAAGCGGATTGTCGGGCAGGGTGCTCACCATCCGCGCCGCATCGCCGAGCCGCGCCAGCCCTACGGCCACGTTGGCCTCGGCCCCGCCGACGGCCACGTGCAGCCGCGGGGACTGCAACAGCACTTCGCCGTCCGGCGCGCCGATCCGCAGCAGGATCTCGCCGAAGAGAACGATGGCGCCGGCTGCGTCCGATCGGGTCACCGCGGCATCCGTCGCATCGAGGGCGTTGACCTGGTTGTCGCCAAAGGCTTCGCCGCCAGACTAGGGTCGACTCGTCCGTTCGTCGACGGCCGTGCTCCATAGCCGCCTGGCGACCGCCGGATCAATTCGCCGGCGGCAATCGCCGCGGAGTTTTTCGAACGATCCCGTCGCTGGCCTGGGCGGCGAGCAGGTTCGCTTCGGACGCCTCGACACCGAGCCCGCGTAGGACGAGCGCGCACATCTGCTGCGACAGCGAGACCGCGAAAGCCTCGTTCGGCTGCTGGACGATGCGCACCAGCGCCAGCTGCGTGACCCCCAGTACGTAGAGGACGCCGGACTCCACCGTGGCCACGTCGAACCGGCCGATCGCCAGGCCTGTCTCCAGATCCTCGACCAGGCCGCGGTTCAGCGGCGCGGTCAGCGACGTGTGGCCTGTGTGGATGTGCACCAGGACGCCCGCCTGTTCGGGCTCGTCCAGCGCGTAGCGCCAGTAGGTGCAGACCGCGCGCGCGAGCCGCCGCGCCGGATCTTCGACGCCGGCGTTCGCCTGCGTGACCGCGCTCTCGATGCTCGCCCGGATCTGCGCCTTGATCGCCCGGGCCAGCGCCTCGCGATCGGCGAAGTGGTTGTAGAAACTGCCCTTGCCGACCTCGGCGGCCTGCACGATGTCGTCCACCGTCACCGCGTCGACCGGGCGCTGGCTGAACAGTCGGCTGCCGGCCGCCACGAGCGCCGCCTTGGTCCGGGCGGCCCTGGGGTTCGCGCGCTCGCGGGTCGTCACGTCCGGATTCCAGCGCTGGCCATGGGCGCCGGGGCCGTCGGATTGAGGTTCTCGACCCAGGCTTCGAGCAACGCTCGGGGCGCACCTGAACCGAACACATATCGATCTGGACGGACGAGCACCGCCTCTGCGCGGCGTCGATCGAGCCATGCCAGCAGCGCCGGGCGGAACGGCGCCAGTTCCTCGGCGTCCAGCTGCAGCAGCGCCACGCCTTCCGCGCCTCCGCCAGCAGGGGTGCGGGTGATGAGGCAGGCGCCGACGCCCAACCGGTCGTCCATGCGCAGCAGCGCCGGCTCCTCGCCGGCGGTCGGCTGCGGGAACAGCTCGCCGGCGCCCGGGCTTCCGGCCAGCAGGCAGCCGGACGCGAACACCGACGGGCGCATTGGCGGCAGTGGCGGCGGGCCGCCGGCCTGCGCCGCCAGCATCGCCGCGTCGCGCTGGGCTGCGGCGTCGGGGTCGAGCGTGCAGACCACCCGGCCCATGCCGATCGCCAGCTCGATCGCGGACCGCACGTGGGGTTCGCGCTCGGCCTGGTAGCTGTCCAGCAGCGCGGCCGAAGCCGTCCCGCGCAGAACGGCGTCCAGCTTCCAGGCCAGGTTGGCGGCGTCGCGGATGCCCGAGCACATGCCTTGCCCCGCGAACGGCGGCGTCTGGTGGGCGGCGTCGCCGGCGATCATCGCGCGGCCAGCGCGCCAGCGGTTCGCGACCAGGCCGTGGAAGCGGTAGACCGCCTTGCGCTCGAGCTCCACCGGGCCACAGTCCCAGGGCCGGATGAGGCGCTCGACGACGGCGTCGTCCATCATCGCGTCCGGCGCCTCGCCCGGCAGCAGCATGAACTCCCAGCGATGCCGCCCCGGCCCGCTCAGCACGCAGGTCGTGGGGCGGGCGGGATCGCAGAGCTGGATGTTGACCTCCGGCGTCCGGCAGACTGGCCCGACCTTCACGTCGACCACCAGCCAGGGTTCGTCGAACTGGTAGTCGAACAGGCCGCCGCCGATCGCCTCGCGCACCGGGCTCGACGCCCCGTCGCAGCCGACGAGATAGCGCGTGCGGATCGCCGCGGCGCCGGTCGGCGCGGTGACCTCCGCGGTCACGCCGTCGGCGTCCTGATCGAGGGCGTCGAACCGCCATCCGAGGCGAATGTCGGCGTTCGGCAAGGCCTGCAACCGAGCGCGCAGCACGCGCTCCAAGCTGGGCTGGTGGAACATGTAGCCGCCGCCCCAACCGGACGGCGTCTCGCGCGGCGGCCGCAGGTTCATCAGCACGCGCCCGTCGGCCGCGCGGAACTCGTAGTCCGGCAGGTCGCGGGCGTGCCGCCGCATCTCCTCGGCGACTCCCAACTGCTGGAAGGTCCGCATGATCTCGTGGTCGAAGTGGACCGCGCGGGGCAGGGGGTAGGGCGTTGTCTCCCGGTCAAGGGCGATCGTCCGCACGCCGCGCTCGGCGAGCAGGGCCGTCAGCACCGACCCGACCGGACCCAGGCCGACCACCAGCACGTCACAGTCGAAGGCGCTCAAGTCAGGTCTCGTTGGCGCAGGGGTTGTCGAGGGCGCCAAGACCCTCGATCTCGACCCGGACCCGGTCGCCGTCTTTCAGGAACCGCCGAGGGTTCATCGCCGCGCCGATGCCGCCGGGCGTGCCGGTGAAGATCAGATCGCCCGGCTCCAGCGTCATCGCCTGGCTCAGGTGTTCGATCTGGTCCCAGACATTGAAGACCAGATGGCGGGTGTTGGAGTCCTGTCGCACCTCGCCGTTGACCAGGCAGCGGATGGAGAGCGCGTGCGGGTCGGCCACCTCGTCGGCCGTCGTGATCCACGGTCCGAACGGGGCGTGGGTGTCGAACGACTTGCCGAGCACCCATTGCGACGTGCGGTGCTGCCAGGCGCGCTCGGTCGCATCGTTGCCGCAGCAGTAGCCGAACACGGCGCCGGCCGCGTCCGCCGCGGCGATGTGGCGGCCGCCCTTGCCGACCACGGCGACCAGCTCGGCCTCGTAGTCCAGCGCCTGCGAGACTCTGGGCACCTGGATGGCGTCGTAGGGCCCGTTGGCGGCGGTGGACGCTTTGGAGAACCAGATCTGGTGCTCGGGCGCGCCCATGTTGCTCTCGGCGATATGGTCGGCGTAGTTGAGCCCGATCGCCATGATCTTGCCGGGCCGCCGGATCGGGGCCAGCAGCCGCACCTGATCGAGCGGCAGGGCGCCGCGGCCGGCTTCGGCGATGCGGCGCACCTCGGCTTCCGCCGTGGGCCACGCCGCAATCAGCCCGATCATGTCGCCGGGCAACCTGGGCGCGGCGTCGTTTATCGGAACGATCCGGTCCCCGATCACGGCGCCGAGCCTCGGGCCGGCGCCGGCGTCGAACGTTGCGAGTTTCATGGTTGCCTCTCAGCCCATCGTCGGCGGCGGCGGCGGTCCCCACTGCACGCCCAGCAGGTCCTGCACGGTGGCGACGTTCGAGCCGTCGGCCGCGGTGAAGAGGTCGCCGTCGGTCCAGTGCTCCAGCGTATGACCCCAGGGATCGCGCCAGTAGTCGAACACCTGGCTGCCCAGGATATGCCGCCCGACGCCCCACTCCGCATGCCGGCCCGCATCGCTCAGACGCTGGTGGCCGCGCATCAGGTCGTCCAGGTCCGCAACCTCGTAGGCGGCGTGATTGAACCCGGGCCCTTTGCGGCCCTGCATCAGGAACAAGGTGTGGTGATCGGTCGGCGCATCGCCCCGGTCGCAGCGCAGGAAGGCGCCCAGCGCGAACTCCGGCGAGAGCCGTATCTCGTCCGACGTGATGAAGCCGAAGCGCGCCTTGTACCACTGCTCCGATGCGCGGAAGTCGGAGACGTTCAGCACCACGTGCCCGAGCCGGACGACTGTGGCGGGCCCGGCGGCGATGCGCTTGGTGGCCCGCAGTCGCTCGTGTGCGCCGGCATGGTTCCAGGCCTGCGTCTCCGCGATCGGGAGCGGCGCCGCCGGCGACTGCCCGGCGACCACGTCGACGCGGTGGCCGTCAGGATCCGTCAGCGTCACCACTCCGCCGCCGCCGGGAAGGTCGAGCGCCGTCACGGCCACGCCCTCCGCCGCAGCCAGCCGCTCGAGGTCGGCCACGCGCTCGGCCCGGAACGCAACGCCGACGAAACCGGGCTCGCCGAGTTCGGTCACGTGGGCGACGGGCGACGACCCGGCCCCACGCGCGACGAGCCGCGTCGCCGTCGCCTCGGTCACCACCAGGCCGAAGTCTTCCAGAAAGGCGCGCATCTCGGCCAGGTCGGGGGCGCGGAACCGCACATAGGCTGCGTCTTCGATCTTGAGGAGGCTCATGGTCGCCCTATCTGACGATTTCGTCAGATATTGAGCCGTCGGGTTTGCGACTGCAAGCTTTGTTGACGCTCTGTCGAGAACGAAGTTAGATGACGTATTCGTCAAAAGGAGCGGCCGCGGCCGCACGGGTCAATGACCGAAGGCGACGGCGGCGGAGGATGCGCCTGCGGGCGGATCGACGTGCATGCCCACTTCCTCCCGGACGTCTACGCGCGGGCGCTCGCCGGCGCCGGCCTGTCGACACTCGACGGCGGATTTCCGGTCCCGAAATGGAGCGCCGCGGCAGCCATCGAGATGATGGACCGCCAGGAGATCGCCACCGCGATGGTCTCGCTCTCCTCGCCGTCGGCGCACTTCCTTCCGCCGGCGGAGCGGCCGGCCCTTGTCCGCGCGGTGAATGACGCGGGCGCCGATCTGGTGCGAAGCCATCCCGGCCGGTTCGGTTACTTCGCCACCCTGCCGATGCCGGACGTCTCGGCCTCGCTCGCGGAGTTGCGCCGCGCCTTTGACGAGCTGGGCGCCGACGGGGTGATCCTGCAGACCAACAGCGACGGGACCTACCTCGGCGCGTCGGCGTTGGCGCCGGTCTTCGCGGAACTGAACCGCCGCAAGGCGACGCTGTTCCTCCATCCCACCAGCCCGGCCTGCTTCGAGGCGCTGGCCCTCGGCCGCCCGGCGCCGCTGCTGGAGTTCCCGCTCGACACCACGCGCACCATCGTCGACCTGCTCTACGCCCGCACCTTGCAGACCAACCCGGACATCAAGGTGATCGTCCCGCACGGCGGCGCCGCACTGCCGGCGCTGATCGCGCGCATCGCCGCGTTCGCGGGTCTGCCTTTCATCGAGCCGCGTCCCGCCTCCGAGGCGGAGGTGTTCGAGACGCTGGAGCGGCTCTACTACGACGTCGCGCTCTCGGCGCACCCCGTGCCGTTCGCGGCGCTGCGACGGATCGCGCCGATCACCCGGATCCTGTTCGGCAGCGACTGGCCGTTCACGCCCGAGGCCGGCGTTGCGCGGAACCTCGGCCAGCTGACCCAGGCGAACGGCCTCAGCGAAGCCGAGGCCCGCGCCATCGCCCGCGGCAACGCCGAGCGGGTGTTTCCCCGATTGATGCAGAGCCAAGGAGCCGCCTGATGCCCGGTCGCTACGGACCGCACAATCCAGACGAGACCTACGTCGCGCACAAGTACGCCGAGCAACTGTTCGACACGGGCGAGGTCCGGCTGAACTACGTCACAGCCGGCGACGCCGCAAAGCCGGCCCTGCTGCTCGTGCCCGGCCAGACCGAGTCGTGGTGGGGCTACGAAGCCGCCATCGACCTGCTGAAGGATCGGTTCCAGGTATTCGCCGTCGATCTGCGTGGCCAGGGCCGGTCGAGCCGCACGCCTGGCCGATACACCCTCGACAACATGGGCAACGACCTGGCGCGGTTCATCCAGGGCGCGATCGGTCGGCCGACAATCGTCAGCGGCCTGTCGTCGGGCGGGGTGCTGTCGGCCTGGCTGTCGGCCTACGCGCCGCCCGGCCTGGTGCTTGCCTGCCACTACGAGGACCCACCTCTGTTCGCCTCCGAGACCACCCCGGCCGTCGGGCCGTCGATCCGGCACACGATCGGGCCGATCTTCGCCATGTGGTCCAAGTATCTCGGCGACCAGTGGACGGTGGGGAACTGGGCGGGGATGGCGGCCAGCGCCGCCGAGGAACTGCCGCCGCGGCTGGCCGGTATTCGTCCGCCCGACGAGCCGCCGCAGAACCTGAAGGAGTACGATCCGGAGTGGGGGCGCGCGTTCTGGGCCGGAACCGTCGCCGCCAGCTGCGACCACGCCCGGATGCTGGCGGCGGTGAAAGTCCCGGTGCTCTTCACCCACCACTTCCGTCACTATGACGACGCGACCGGATACCTGATGGGCGCGATCTCCGACGTCCAGGTCGGCAAGGTGCGCGAGCTGATCGAAGGCGCCGGCCAGCCGTTCGACTATCGGTCGTTCCCGCAGATGGGCCACTCGATGCACGGCCAGGATCCGCAGCTCTTCGCCGACACGGTCAGCGGGTGGGCAAGCGTGATCCTGGATGGCGCGCGCGACTGAGCGGAATGTCGCGCCTGGCGCCAGCCCAAGTTCGCCGTAGCCTTACGCCAGAGCCGCGCGCGCCAGGGCCGCGCCTTCGACCATCGCCCGCATCTTGCCGAACGCCGACGCGCGCGGGAGGTATTTCATGCCGCAGTCGGGCGCCACGATCACCTTGTCGGCGTCCACGTGCGGCAGGGCGCGGGCGATGCGGGCGGCCACCGTCTCGGCGCTCTCCACCTCGTGGGTCGAAAGATCGATCACGCCCAGGATGATCGTCTTGCCGCGCAGGGTTTCCAGCACCGACGTGTCGAGGTTCGACTGGGCGGTTTCGATCGAGACCTGCTGGACGTGGCAGCCGGCCAGCTCCGGCAGGAACGAGTAGCCGGCCGGCCGCTCGTGGATGATCGCCGCGTAGCCGAAGCAGATGTGCACCGCCATCGGGCCGGGCGCGCCGTCCAGGGCCGCGTTGAGGGCGTCGAGGCCGTACTCGCGGGCTTTCTCCGGCCGCGCCTGCATGTAGGGCTCGTCGATCTGCACGTAGTCGGCGCCGGCGGCGAACAGGTCCTTGATCTCGGCGTTGACGGCGGCCGCGTAGTCGAGCGCCATCTCCCGCTCCGAGGCGTAGAAGTCGTTCTGCGCCTGCTGGGCCATGGTGAACGGGCCTGGCACGGTGATCTTGATCTTCCGGTCGGTGTTCGCGCGCAGGAAGGCGACGTCGCGCGTCTCGACCGCGTGGCGGCGGCGGATCGGCGCCACCACCCGCGGCACCGGGTTGGGGTGGCCGCTGCGGTCGAGCGCCGTGCCGGGGTTGTCGAGGTCGACCCCGTCCAGCGCGCTGGCGAACCGGTTGGAGTAGCTCTCCCGACGGATCTCGCCGTCGGTGACGATGTCGAGGCCCGCGCGCTCCTGGTCGCGGATCGCCAGCAGCGTGGCGTCATCCTGCGCCGCGTCGAGCCACTCGGGCGCCACCCGCCACAGCTCCCTGGCTCGCACGCGCGGCGGAAAGCGGCCGGCCAGCCGCTCCCGGTCGATCAGCCAGTCCGGCTGTGGGTAGGAGCCGACGAGGGAGGTGGGGAACAGCATGGCCAGGTTTCCTCCAGGCTCGCCGGAACTCAGCGATAGACGTTGTTGGAGGTGTGGTCGCCGCTCAGCCAGCGGCGAAGGTCCTCGTGCGCCTTGGTGCGGCGTTCGGCGTTGATGGCGGCGGCGCCCGGCGCATCCAACGTGAACTCCACGATCAGGTCGTTGGGATCGGTCACATAGACCGAGCGGCAGTAGCCGTGCTCAAGCACGAAGTGCCCGGGCTCGGTGTAGCCCGCCGCCTTGATCCGTTTCTCGATTTCCGCCTGCGTTTCGGCGTCGACGTTGAGCGCGATGTGGTGGAACGGCGAGAACGGCATCTGTGGACCGAACTCCGCCTGGTCGGCCGGGTTGGCGAACTGGAAGAAGGCCAGGGCCCCGCCGTCGCCGAGGCCGAAGAAGCAATGGCAATAGGTGCGCACGGCGCCGAACAACTCGTCGGACTCGCTCCAGGTGGCGATCAGCGGCAAGCCGATCACGTCCTCGTAGAACCTGCGCGTGGCCTCCATGTCCTTGGTTACGTAGGCGTTGTGGTGCAGGCGGCTTGGCAGCTTCCCAGTCATCTCGTCGTTTCCTCCTGTCTCGATCGACGGCGCGCCTGATCGGCTTACCAGAACCGGCTCGAAGCGATCCGCGCGCCCTCGGCCAGGGCCGCCAGCTTGGCCCAGACCACCTTGGGATCGACCCCGCCCTGGCCGACGTGGATGCTGAAGCCGCAGTCCACGCCCGCCATGATGTTGTCGCGGCCCACCAGGTTCGCGTAGCGCCCGATCCGCTGGGCGACCAGCTCCGGATGCTCGATGTAGTGCGACTGGCACTCGATGACGCCGGGCACCAGGGTCTTGCCCCCGGGCGGCTTGATCGTCTCGAACATCTGCCACTCGTGCGCATGACGCGGATTGGCCGCCTCGAACAGCACCGCCGAAGGCTTGGCCTCGGTCAGGACGTCGATGATGTCGGCGAACGGCACGTCGCAGTGGTGCGGCCCCGGATAGTTGCCCCAGCACATATGCATGCGCAGCTGCTCGGCGGGAATGTTGCGCACCGCGTGGTTCAGCGCCTCGATGTGCAGGCGCATCCGGTCGCGGAACTGGCTGAGGTTCAGATCGGCGTACTGCACGTGGCGGCCCATCGCGAGGTCAGGGCAGTCGAGCTGCAGCGTCAGGCCGCCAGCGGCCACCGTCTCGTATTCGAACCGCATCGCCTCGGCGATCGCGAACAGATAGTCGCGGTGGTTGTCGTAGTATTCGTTGCGGAAAAACAGCGAGATCACGCCGGGCGAGGCGGCGCTGGAGAACTTCCCGACCGCCTTGGCGGCCGCGGGCGAGGCGTTGAGGGTGTCGACGTCGACCTTCGGCGAGACCTTGTCGGTGACGGCGATCGGTCCGTTGCAGGCCGGGGCCCGGCGCACCTTGCGCCCTGGGTTGGCCGCTACGCGCTCGGCTACCTCAGGGAAGTCCACCAGGTCCTGGAAAACGTAGCTGCCGCCGGAGCCGCCAAAGCCGCTCAGCCGGTCCTTGACGTAGGTCGCGTAGCTCGGCTTCGACATCTCGCCGTCGTTGATGATGTCGATCCCGGCGGCGACCTGGCGGCTCACGACTTCGTCCACCGCCTCGCGCACCCGCTCGGCCAGGGCGGCGGCGTCGACCGGCACGCCTTCCTCCTTGGCGAACATCATCCGCACCAGCTCTTCGGGACGCGGCAGGCTGCCCGTATGCGTCGTCAGGAACCGGTTCGCGCCGTAGGGCACAGCGTCAGGCCTCGGCCGTCGCCGCGGCGCCGTCGTAGGTGATCGCCTCGGCCGCGGCGTCCGACATCACGAAGCCGATCGAGCGGACGGTCTCCTCCTGCAGATGCGCGAGCAGTCCGGCGGTGCGCGCCAGGATCGAGATGCTCTTGGTGGCGCTCACCGGAAAACCGATCTCGAGCAGGATCGCCGGGATGGCGCCATTGATGTTGATCGGCAACGGGCGGCCCAGGCCCTCGGGCAGCACGTCGGCCACCGTGTACAGCATCCGGATGTAGGGGCCGTCGCCCAGGCCGTGTTCGCGCGCCAGGCGCAGCAGAACGTTGGCGCGCGGGTCGCCGTCCGCATGCTGAGGATGCCCGAAACCGGGGATCGCGGACTTCGTGGCCTTCATCTGCTTCACCCGCTCGAGCGCCGCGGCGCGCGGATCGGCGTCCCTCGAAGCCTCGACCAGTCCGTGCAGGAAATAGCCGGCCGTCTCGGCGCTGCCCAGCACGACCGAGCCGGAGCCGAGCAGACCTGCCGCCACCGCGCCCTGCACGGCCTCGGGCGCCGCGGCCAGGGTCATCCGCGCCGCCTGCACGCTCGGCACCAGTCCGTGCTCGGCGATCGCGACCAGCAGCGCGTTGACGAAGAAGCTCTGGGTCGCCGTGGGCGGCTTGCCCATCAGCATCAGGAAGAAGTAGTCGGCGAAGTCGGTCTTTCCGATCAGTTCGCGGCATAGGTCCCGTCCCCGGACCGTGATCGAAGTCGCGTCCGAGGTTGAAATGGCGGTGAAGGGGGCGTCCTGTTTCCCGATCCGCATCGTGACCTGATGTCCTTGTTCCGGCGGCGTCGCGCGCTTGTCGCGCCAACTATAGACGGTTCCCGGTATATCCCAAATAACGAAATTGACTTCGATAGACGAAGCCTCCAGTCTCCAACGCGTTGCCGGTGTCGCCGCAATCCTCGGCTGAGCGGCGCGCCGCCGCGGAGAGGGAATGGCCAAGATCCTCGAAGGTCTGCGAGTGCTCGAGATGGGCGCTTTCATCACCGGGCCCGCGGCGTCGATGCTGCTGGCCGACATGGGCGCCGATGTCGTCAAGGTCGAGCGGCCGGGGGCGGGTGATCCATTCAGGGCGTTCAAGGGCGGCCTCTACAGCCCGCATTTCCAGACCTACAACCGCAACAAGCGCAGCGTCGCGCTCGACACGAAGAAGCCGGAAGACCTCAGCGTCTTCGACGCTCTCGCCGCTGACGCGGACGTGTTCATCCAGAACTTCCGACCAGGCGTCGCCGAGGGCCTCGGCGTCGGTTGCGAGCGCCTGCAGGCGCTCAATCCCCGGCTCGTCTACTGTGCGATCTCGGGCTTCGGGCCGGATGGGCCGGACGCCGATCGGCCTGCCTACGACACGGTCGCCCAAGCCGCCAGCGGCTGGCTCCGGCTGCTGATCAACCCGGTCAATCCCCGGGTCGTCGGTCCAGCGATCGCGGACTCCGTCACCGGTTTCTATGCAGCGCTTTCGATCATGGCCGCGGTGCACGAGCGTCAGATGACCGGCGTCGGCCGCCGCGTCGATGTCTCGATGCTCGAGGCCATGTGCCACTTCAACCTCGATGACTTCACCCACTATTTCTCGGTCGGCGAGGTGATGGGGCCCTACAGCCGCCCCAGCGTGTCGCAGTCCTACGTGTTCGAGTGCGCGGATTCGAAGTGGATCGCGCTGCACATGTCCTCGCCGGAGAAGTTCTGGCAGGGTCTCTCCGAGGCGATCGGGCAGCCGAAGCTGTTCGAGGATCCGAGGTTCGCCGACCGCGCCGCACGGATCGACCACCAGGAAGATCTGATCGCGCTCATGGGGCCGATCTTCAAGACCCGCGCACGCGCGGACTGGTGCGGGCGGCTGCGCGCGCTCGAGGTGCCGCACGCCGCGGTCTACGACTCCACCGAGGCCCTGGCCGATCCGCAGGCTGTGCACCTGCGCCTGCAGACCGAGGCCACGCACCCCGAAATGGGGCTTTTCCGCACCGTGCGGTATCCGGCCCAGTTCGACGGCCAGCCCATCAGCAAGGTGACAGCGCCGCCCACGCTGGGCGAACACAACCGCGCCGGTGATCAACCGCCGGCGTGGCGGCCGCGGCGCGAACGCGCCGACCCAGTTTCTTCGGATATCGAAGTTGACCACAAATAGCGAAAACAATACATCTTTTGACCAGGGGGGGCAGACCCTGATTCCTGGGCGCGCCCCGTGGAGACGCGGCGGACCTGACAATCGCCGCGCTCGATGCAGGGGGAAACGCCATGCGCAGCTCGAACCGGCCCACCCGGGCCCTGACCGCCGTCCTGCTGGCAGGGACGGGGTGTGCGGCGCTACTCGCCCAGTCCGGCCGCGCCTTCGCGGCTGATCCGGCAACCGCCGCCACCGCACAGAGCGGAAGCCCTGTCGTAGGCGAGGTGATCGTCACCGCCCGCGAACGCAGCGAAGCGATTCAGAAGGTGCCTGCCCAGGTCACCGCGTTTACCGCGGCCGACATCGAGGCAAAGGGGGTGCGCAATCCGGCGGACTTCTTGAGCGCGGTGCCGAACGTGACCTTCATCGCCACCCAGAACGCCGGGACGAGTTTCCTGGTGATCCGCGGCATCTCCCAGGCCCGCAACAGCGAGCCTTCGGCGGCGATCATCGTCGATGGCGTGCCGATGACTCAGCCGGCGGAGTTCAACCAGTCGCTGCTCGACATCAAACAGATCGAGGTCCTGAAAGGGCCCCAGGGCGCTGTGTACGGTCGCAACGCGATCGGGGGCGCGATCCTGATCACCACGGAACAGCCTGGGGACCATTGGCAGGGTCAAGCGCTGGCCGGCTACGAGGACGGTCCCGGCTACCGGCTGCAGGCCTCGGTCAGCGGGCCGATCAGCGATCAACTGAAGGTCCGCGCCGCCGTCAACTACTTCAACACCGACGGGCACCTGCGGAATATCGATACGGTCGACCAGTCGGCCAAGCGCAACGCAGATCCGGTTAATGACCTCAGCGCTCGCATCACCCTGCTTTACCAGCCGAACAGCAATTTCAGCGCCGATCTGCGGCTGTCGACCGATCTGCTCAAGACGCGCGGCCTCTACTACACCGTGCCGAATTTCGGCTCGCCGAACTTCAACAATCCGAACTTTACCAGCCAGCCGATCAATCTGAACAATTCCGGCGAGGATAATCGCTGGATCTACGACGTCGCGCTGAAACTTAGCTACGAGACGCCGGTCGGCACGCTGACGTCGATCTCCGGGTACAGCACGGTGTGGGAAATCCTCACCGGCGACGGCTACCCGTTCGACCCGTTCGGCCAGAGCCGGATCGGGTTCGACTTCGACCAGAGCCAGTTCCTCACCGCCGGCACCTTCACCCAGGAGGTGCGGCTGACGTCGCACGAAAACCAACGCTTCCGCTGGATCGCCGGCGGGGAAATCTACTCGACCAACCGCTTCATCTCGACCGGCAACATGTTCGATATCGCCGACGAGGGCGTACAGCCGGTATTCTACACACCCAACCCGATGGCGTTCCAGCCGCAGGGCCAGATATCGTTCCTCGCCGACCGCCAGAAGCAGTTCGCCTGGGCGATCTACCTGGACACGACCACCGACCTCACCGATCACCTCGAGCTGTCGCTGAACGCGCGCTACGACAGCGACCATCGGCGCGACACGACCGAGACGCCGCAGATCTTCCTCAACGCCGCGGGCATTCCGGCCAACACCGGCGACTCGCGCGCTCACACTTGGGGCGCCTTCGAGCCGCAGGCGGTGCTGAAGTATCAGGTCAACGACGATTTCAACGTCTACGGCAGCTATAGCCGCGGGTTCCGCAGCGGCGGATTCAACCAGATCGGCGTCGCCACCGCCGCCAGAAACGCCGGTTTCGACAACGTCGGCGACCAGTTCGACGCCGAGACGTCCGACACTTTCGAGGTCGGATTCAAGAGCCGGCTGTTCGACCACCGGCTGATCCTGAACGGCAGCGTGTGGACCGCCCTGGATCACGGGGACTACTATTTTGTGTTCCTGGCTTCGAACTCGACCCAGAACCTCGGCAACATCAAGACGACGCGGTTCACCGGCTTCGATCTGGACGCCACGGCGAGACTTACCCACGACCTGACGGCGAACTTCGGCTTCGGCTACACCAACAGCCGGATCGAAGCTTTCCCCGGCGCTTCGAGCGCCTTGGTGGTCGGCTCACAAGCACCGCTCGTCTCTAAATACACCCTGAACGCCGGTCTCCAGTACAGCCACAACGTCTATGCCGACTGGGATTTCGTGCTGCGGCTCGACGACAACCTGATCGGACCGACCACCTTCGTCATCCCGGTGCCCGCCGCGGGCGAGCCGGTTCCGATCGCGCGCGACCCGGTCAACCTGTTCGACCTTCGCGCCGGGTTCCAATCCCAACGATGGGCGGTCACGTTCTGGTCGAAGAACCTGTTCAACAAGATCTACAACACCGAGTATTCGACCGGCGGCTTTCTGTTCAAAGGCGAGCCGCGGAGCCTCGGCGTGGACGTCTCGGCGAAGTTCTGAGCGCGGTCGTCAGTCGGGGTGGATAGAGCGAAGCAGGAACATCTGACGGCGGAGAGCCCCCTCGATGTGGCGGCCGGCGTTGCGCAGCGCCGGCAGACGCGACTCCACCAACTCCTCCATCGTCACGCGCGAAGTGGAGGTCGAGCAGTTGATCGCCGCGACCGCGCGGCCGTTGGCGTCGAGGATCGGCGTCGCGATCGAGATCAGGCCGTAGTCGAGCTCATCCTTGGTGGCCGCGTAGCCGTCCGCGCGCGTGCGGGCCAGCACATCGGCGAGCGCCGACCGGGTGGTCACGGTGTGCGCGGTGAACTCGGTGAACTCCGCCGCGTCGAGGTAGGCCTCGCGCGCCGCAGGGGTCTCGAAGGCGAGGATCGCCCTGCCGAGGGAGGTCGCGTAGGCCGGAAAGCGCGTGCCGACGCCGGCCGCCAACCGCACCATCCGATTGGTCGAAACGTGCACCAGGTAGAGCACATCCTGGCCGCTGAGCACGGCGAACGACGAGCTGTCGCCAGTGGCGTCGCGGACCGCCTGCAGGTGCGGGCGCACCAGTTCGCCGAGGCTCATCGAGTCCAGATAGGCCGAGGCGAAGCTCATCACCTCCGGCCGCAGCAGGAACTGCCGGTGATGCTTGGCGATGTAGCCAAGTCGCACCAGCGTGTTCAGGCACCGGCGCGCCGCCGCCGGCGAGAGGTCAGTGCGCTGTGCGACCTCGCTCAACGTCATCTGCGGCGTGTCGCGGCCAAAAGCGCGCAAGACCGAGAGGCCGCGTTCCAGCGTCGCGAGATATTCGGAATCCGCGTGCCGGATTTTGGTGTCGCTCGCTTCGGCCATCGCCTTCCCAAGTCCGGAGATCGAAAATCGTTCGACCCTAGCCGAACGGCGTCCGCTTTGTCCAAGAAACCCAAGCGGTGTCAGGGATGCGCGCCTGTGACCCGCCGCGAGCTGGGACGCTTCCCCCGATGAGCATGATCAGCATTCTCTACTTCAGCGGCTACGGCCATGCGGCGAAGCTCGCGGAGGCCGTCGAACGCGGCGCGGCATCGGTCCCCGGGTCGGTGGTCCAGGTTCACCGGATATCGGAGACCGGCGAACTGGCGGACGAGGTCTGGACCGCGCTCGGCGACGCCGATGCGATCATCTACGGCACGCCGACCTACATGGGCGGGCCGGCCTGGCAGTTCAAAAGGGTCGCGGACGCCAGTTCCAGCCGCTGGCTGAAACAGGACTGGAAGGACAAGCTGGCCGCGGGCTTCACGGTGTCGGCCGCGACCAACGGCGACAAGTTCTCGACCATCCAGTACCTTTGGACGTTGTCCCAGCAGCACGGTCAGTTCTGGGTGGGCACGGGACTGCTTCCCTCAAACGCGAAGGCGCACGGACCAGCCGACATCAACTGGTCGGGCGGCACATCGGGCGTGGTCGCCATCGCCCCGGCCGACGCCAGTCCGGAGGAGGCGCCGGGCGCCGGTGACCTGGCGGCGGCGGAGGCGCTCGGCCGGCGCGTCGCGGGCCTTGCCGAGCGCCTGCACGGCTGACCAGCCGCCGCCGAGCGTCCATGGAATTGGCCCACTCGATTGGAGGAGTCCTGGCGGTGGGGCTCGTCCCACTTTTCCGCGCCGATCCCACATTGGGATGTGGTTTACAGGCGCGGCGGCGACGATCTAGTCACGGCCTGAACGAGGCGGAGGAGCCGTCATGGAGGCAGAAGCGCTTTTGCTCGAGATCTCGGCCTTCTGCCGCGAGAAAGAGATGGCCGAGACCACCTTCGGCCGCCGGGCGGTGAACGACGGCAAGTTCGTCGGACGGCTGCGCTACGGCAGGCGCGTGACGACGAGCACGGTGGAGCGTGTGCGCGCCTTCATCCAGGGCGAGGCTGGCGGCCGGCGGGCGGGCGGGGCCTTGCCGGGATTCAACAGCGCGCTTGCCGGTGGCGCATCCGGCCCGGCCACGAGGCCCGCCGAGATGCCGCCAGAGCAGAACTTCCGCTTCTACGACAACCGCCAGAAGTACCTGATGTTCGTGAACACCTGCTCCGAGAAGTGGGTGGTGGCGGACCGGGTGGCGCAGGAGATGGAGAACGTTAGACCGCGACCGCCGGCGTTGCGCCTCTTCGACGCCGGTGTCGGTGACGGAACGGTGCTCTCCCGCGTCATGCGCTCCATGCACCGCAAGTTCGAGAAGGCGCCGTTCTATGTCGTGGGCAAGGAAATCAGCCTCGAAGACGTGCGCCTGGCCCTCGAGAAGATGCCCGACCGGTTCGTCGAGCATCCTGCCCAGGTGCTGGTGATGACCAACCTTCCGTACGCGGAGGCGCCGTGGCTGATGCCGCGCGATCCCTCGCAGGCGGCCCGACTGGTCTGGAAGGAAGTCCGCCTGAAGGGCGTCACGGCCGCCGATTTCGACGACCAGATCACCGGGCTGCAGAGCTTCCTGGCCGAGAACTGGCGCGCGACAGTCTCCAAGACCAGCGGCAATCCGGTCTGCGAGAAGCCGGCTGTCCTGGTCATCTATCGCGAGGATTGCCGCTTCCTGCTGGACCAGGTGATCCCCAGACGTGGGTCGCTGCGGGCCGACTACGACCTTGTCATCGCCTCTCAGCCCTACCGCGCCCGCGCCTCGCTCGAGTTCAAAGCCCGCCGCGTCGTCGCGCCGCTGGTGAGGGCGCTGGCGCCGGGCGGGCGTCTGCTCGGGATTCACTCCTGCGGCGGCGATCCGGGCCTGGAGATCGTCCAGAAGGTCTGGCCAGGCGAACAACCGTTCAGCACCGATCGGCACGCCCTCCTGAGGGCGGTGAAGAGCGAGCTGGGCAGGAGCGCGCACCATTTCAGCTTCATCGCCAGTTCCGACGCCAAGGCGCTCTTCCGGTTCGATATGCACACGCTGCCGGGGGAGATCGGGAGCGCCGCCACCTCGATCGGCACGTCAACGCTGCTCGCCGCCTGGAACGCCGCCGTCTATGTGGCTCAGATCGAAGACCACCGCCTTGCCGAGGTGATGGCGGACGCGCGCTATCTGGACGCGACGCGCGAGGTTCTGAAGGCGCGCGGCGGCCTCTGGTTCTTCGACGAATCCTACATCGTATCGCGAAAGCGCGATCTATGAGCTCCGCTGGGACGCGTGGCGTCGGCGCGGCGCCCACCTACGTACTTACCCTTTCGTGTTCCGACCGAATTGGCATTGTCGCCGACGTCTCGCGCTTCCTGGTGGAGCATGCCTGCAACATCCTGGAGAGCGCCCAGCACGGCGACGCCGACAACGGCCGCTTCTTTCTGCGCACGGTGTTCGAAGCCACCCAAGGCGGCAGCCTCGACGTCCTGACGCTTGCCTTCGCGCCGGTGGCTGCCAGGTACGCGATGGAGGCCAGGTTCTTCGACGCCAGCGCTCGGACGCCGACCCTGATCATGGTGTCGCGCCTCGGTCATTGCCTGAACGATCTGCTGTTCCGTTGGCGCATCGGCGCGCTGCCGATCGAGATCAAGGCCGTGGTCTCGAACCATCGCGACTTCGAAGAGCTCGCCAGTTCGTTCGGCCTTCCGTTCCACTGGCTGCCAGTCACGCCCCAGACCAAGGCGGCTCAGGAAGACGTTCTCGAGCGCCTGATCTCCACGCTTGGGATCGAGCTCATCGTGCTCGCCCGCTACATGCAGATCCTGTCCGGCGAGTTCTGCGCCCGTCACCTGGGGCGCATCATCAACATCCACCACTCCTTCCTGCCCAGCTTCGTGGGCGCCAGGCCCTATCACCGCGCCCACGAGCGCGGCGTGAAGCTGATCGGCGCCACCGCGCACTACGTGACCGCAGACCTGGACGAAGGACCCATCATCGAGCAGGCCGTCGAGCGTGTCAGCCACAGCCTTTCGGTGGACGACTACGTCGCCGTGGGCCGTGATGTGGAAGCGCTGGTGCTGGCGCGCGCCGTCAAGTGGCATGCCGAGCACCGGGTGCTGCTCAACGGCCGCCGCACGGTGGTCTTCCAGTAGCGCCTAAGACACGATGGGTTCAGATCGAACCGATCTGAACCCTGAGTCGTGCTCTAACTATTTGAATCTGCGCCGCGTTCGAACAGCAAAAGCAATTCCAGTCTTGCTGAACGCGCTCTAGCGGCTGGCGGGCGCTCGCGCCAGCCGACTGATCTCGGGCGCCACGTCCTGGGCCGCTCGGCTGGCCAGTGTCGCGCAGGACTTCAGGTCGTGACCCTGCCCGAGCGCTCCCAGGAAGGCATCCGCATAGCGGTTCGGCGCGATCTCGAAGTTTGGCGCCGGCGGGCCAAAGGTCTGCTCCCCATCGCGGAAGATCACGACGCCATCTGCGCCCATGGAGAGGACCGCGAGCTCGCACGCCTTGGACATCCAGGCGCAGGCATCCGCAATGTCGACCGCGCCTGTAAGGCGCGCGACAGCCGGCTCTTCGGCGAAGAGGACGTCGACCTGCGTTTCGATGAAACGCATCAACTGCAGGCGGCGATCTGGAGCCAAAGCCTCCTCGCGGTGTGTGAGCACCAAAGCCCGAGGCGGGCGATGGCGATGCTGCGATCGAGCTTTGCCGGAAGGTTTCAAGGCGGGCGCCTTTCCGCAGCCGATGCTTCGGCGCCCCTGCGCGTCGAGCATGGGAAGTGTCGACGAAGCACCGAGCCGGCGTCTCCCACAAACGACCGGCCCCAGGTCGTGGGACGGCTTTTCTCTCCGTGGGACCTATCCCACGCCGATCGTCCTGCCAGTTGAAGGCGTCCCACCTGGCCGACACGCTTTTGAGGTGGGGACGAATGTGGTTTACGAACGTCTCGCGCTCTGGCCTGCACGGCCGACCTCTAGGCAGCGCGAACGCGGGGAGTTCCGATGGCCCTCTGCCGAACCGGCCCGCAAACGACGGCGTCGAGGCGCCGCCAGGCGTGGGCCCCGAGCCGGTGACGGTCTCTGACCTCCAGGCTGGGCTCGAGGCCGGCCGTTTTGCGCTCACGGCCGAGCTCACGCCGCCGCTCTCGGTGGCGCCGGAGGACCTGCTGGCGCTTGCGCGGCCGCTCAAGGGGCTCGCCGACGCGGTCAACATCACCGACGGCGCCGGCGCGCGGGCGCATATGGACTGTCTCGCCGCCGCCGCCATTCTCCTCCGAGAAGGGGTCGAGCCGGTGCTGCAGCTGACGGGTCGCGACCGCAACCGCATCGCGCTGCAGGGCGCCCTGGTGGGGGCCGCCGCGCTCGGCGTGAAGAATCTGCTCTTCCTCACCGGCGATGATCCCAAGGCGGGCGACCAGCCGGAAGCGAAGCCGGTGTTCGATCTGGATTCGACCGGCCTCGCGCGCACGGCGGCCGCGATCCGCGACGCCGGGGCCCTGCCGCACGGGCGCAAGGTGGCCGGGCGCGCCGAGTTCTTCATCGGCGTGTCGGACGCCCCCGTCGACCCGTCTGCGGATTGGTCGCCCGCGGGCCTGCTGCGAAAGATCGATGCGGGCGCCCAGTTCGTCCAGACTCAGTTCTGCATGGATGCCGCCATCGTCCGCCGCTACCTCGCGCGCCTCTCGAACGAGGGCCTTGCGGGTCGGGTCGGCTTCCTGATCGGCGTGGCGCCGCTGGCTTCGGCCCGCTCGGCGTGCTGGATACGCGACCATCTGCCGGGTTCGATCATTCCGGACCAACTGATCGCGCGACTGGAAGGCGCGCGCGATCCGCGCGCCGAGGGACGCCAGGCGTGCATCGAACTCATCGCCGAGCTTGCCGAAACGGCGGGCGTCGCCGGCGTCCACGTCATGGCGCCGCTCAACGAGGCGGCGATTCCCGACGTGCTCACCGAAGCGCGTCGCCTGCGGGCCGCACCAAAATGACCCTCTCGAACTGACGCGCCTCTGGGCGTCGAGATCCGGAAGCCGACAGTTCCAAGCTCGCGACCCCAGGGCGCAATCGCCGATCTCACGAACAAGCTCGCCGCTCGCGCCGGCCACAGAGCAGGTGGTGCGGCGGGGCCGTCATTCGAACGCCGATGCGTCTCCGACAACTCGCGGCGCGAGGGGGCGGTCCGGTGGCCCTCCCATTTCGCCCGCAACAAATCGAGCAGTGATCACAGACTTGCGGGTCACCGCTCTTGACCGAAACTGGCAAAGAGTGATCACAGAATGGCGGGAGCCGCGGGGTCGGCGCGACCAGGCGGGCTTGCGCGAGGGCGCGTGGTGCGCCGATGTGAAAGGCCCGTCGTCGCAAGGTGTCCGGTTTGCCCGTCCGCGCCCGTCCCATCGCCGATCCGGCCGAAGCGCTGGCGTTCCTCGACGCCCACCCGGGGATCGAGTTCTTCGAGCTGATCTTCACCGCGATGTCCGGCGTGCCGCGCGGCAAGCGGCTGCGGCGCAGCGAGATCATGGCGGTCTACCAGAACGGTCGCTTCCTGCCCGGTTCGATCCTGGTCTGCGACATCACTGGCCAGGACTGCGAGGACACCGGCCTGGTCTGGGCCGACGGCGACGCCGACCGGGTCGCCTGGCCGGCCCCGGGGACTCTCACGCCCGCGCCTTGGCTCGGCGACGACGTCGCCCAGCTGATCACCTCGCTCTACGAACTGGACGGAACCCCCAACGATCTCGACCCGCGCCACGTGCTGCGCCGCGTGATCGACCGCTTCGCCGCCGACGGACTGACGCCGGTGGTGGCCTGCGAGATCGAGTACTACCTGGTCGACGGTCGGCGAACCACGTCCGGCGGGATCGAGCTGGCTGCGGTGGGGCCTGGTGGGGAACGGCCGAGCCTGCACGGCGTCTACGGACTGCGCGAACTGGAGGACGTCAGCGGCTTCCTGCGGGCGTTGTGGGCTGCGGCGGACGCCCAGGGCGTGCCGCTCGAAGGCGCGATCTCGGAGTATGCGCCCGGCCAGCTGGAGCTGACGCTGAGGCACGGTCCGGACGCGCTGCGCGCGGCGGACGAGGCCGTGATGTACAAGCGCATCGCCAAGGGCGTGGCGGCGGCCTGTGGCTGCGAAGCGACCTTCATGGCCAAGCCGTTCGCCGAGCGGGCGGGCAGCGGCCTGCACCTGCACGTCAGCGTCAACGATGCGGACGGGCGCAATATCTTCGCCAGCGACGATCCGGCCGGGGCGCCAACGCTGCGCCACGCGGTCGGCGGGCTGAAGGCGACCTTGGCCGACGGCATGGCGATCTTCGCCCCGAACGCCAATTCCTACCGCCGTTTCCGCGCCAACTCCTACGCGCCCGTCGCGCCGACCTGGGGCGTGAATAACCGGACCGTATCGCTGCGCGTGCCGGCCGGTCCGCCCGCCGGGCGGCACATCGAGCATCGTGTCGCGGGCGCCGACGCCAACCCCTACCTGGCGCTGGCCGCGCTGCTGGCGGGCGTGCATCTGGGGCTGTCGCGCGAGCTCGATCCGGGTCCGCCGACTCTCGGCGACGGCTACGCCGCGGCGGCGGAGACCGGGATGCGCCTGCCGGGCAACTGGTTTGCCGCTGTCGACGCCTTCGCCGGCTCGGCCGCGATGCGCGACTATCTCGGAGATCGGTTCGTCGAGATGTTCACCACCGTCAAGCGCACCGAGCAGGATCGCTTCTTCGCCGAGGTGAGCCCGCTCGACTATGACTGGTGCCTGAAGAATGCCTGATGCGGGCGGCGCTGGATGAGGCGGGCCTCGCGCCGATCGCTGCTCGCGGGACTTGGCGCCGCCGCCGCCGGCCTCAGCCTGAGCGGCTGCACGGCCAAGGCGCAGCTCGGCCCCAACGGCGAGGAGGCCAGGCTCAACTTCTACAACTGGGACACCTACACCGGCAAAACCACGCTGGCCGACTTCAAGGCGGCGACCGGCATCGCGGTGAAGATGAGTCTCTTCGCCACCAACGACGAGCTGTTCTCCAAGCTGCGCGCCGGCAATCCCGGGTTCGACTTGATCGTGCCCTCGAACGAGTTCGTCACCCGCATGGTCATCTCCGACATGCTGACGCCGCTCGACCACGGGAAGATCCCGAACCGCGCGAACCTGCTGCCCGCGTTCCAGAACCCGGATTTCGACCCCGGCCGCCGCTATTCGATGCCCTACACCTGGCTGGTGCTTGGCATCGGCTATCGCAAGTCGAAGGTCGACGGCGTGCCCGACAGCTGGAAGTGGCTGATGGATTCAGATCGCTACAAGGGGCGGATCGGCTTGTTTTCAGAGGCCGACGACCTGATCGAGCTGGGCGCCAAGTACATGGGCCACTCGGTGCGCGACATCCCGCCGGCGATGATCGACCGCGTCGCCGAGATGTACATCCGCCAGAAGCCGAACATCAAAATCTTCCACAACGACGAAGGCCAGGACCTCTTGCTCTCGGGCGATGTGGACATCGTCATGGAGTACAACGGCGACATCGCCCAGGTGATGCAGGAGGACGACGATCTCGCCTTCGTGGTGCCGAGGGAAGGCTCGATCCTCAACTCGGACTGCCTGTGCATCCCGAGGGGCGCGCCGCGGCCGGACAACGCCCACCGGTTCATCAACTTCATGCTCGACGCCAAGAACGGCGCGGAGATCTCCAACACCATCATGTACCCGACGCCGAACGCGGCGGCGCTGGCGCTGATGCCCGACAGCTACCGCAACAACACCGCGATCTTTCCGCCGCCGGAGGCGATGGCGCGCTGCGAGTACGCCAGGTTCGAGGGCCTGAAGCGCTCGCAGCTCTACGACGAGACCCTGACCCGGATTTTCGCGGCATGAGGGGACAAGCACAGTTCCCCTCCCCCTTGCGGGGAGGCGTCAGGGGTGGGGGTGCGAACGGGGCGTGGGCGGTGAGGGTCGCGAGACGCCAGATCGCCAAGCAACGAGCTGACACCCCCATCCCCGACCCTTCCCCGCAAGGGGGAAGGGAGGTCGCGCCCTATCGTCAAGAACTGAAGCGGGGGCGGGCGGATGGATGAGAGCTGGGCGCGCGCCAAGGGGGTGTTCTTCACGTTGGCCGGGCCGCCGGTGGTCTGGCTGGTCGCGTTCTTCCTGGTCCCGCTGGCGATCATCTGGGCCTACAGCTTCGGCGAGAACAAGAACCTCGTCGAGATCACGATCAACGGGACGTTCTCGAACTACGTTCACGCGGTCAACGCGCTTTACCTCGGCATCATCCTCAAGTCGGTCTGGTTCGCGGCGATCACGACCGTTCTGTGCCTGGTGGTCGGCTTTCCGGTGGCGGTGGCGATCACCTTCGCTTCCGAGCGGACCAAGATCTGGCTCTTGCTGCTGATCATGCTGCCGTTCTGGACCAACCTCCTGATCCGCACCTACGCGCTGATGGCGGTGCTGCGCAGCGAGGGTTTCATCAATGCGGGCCTGGGCTTCGCCTGGGGCGGGCTCTCTCATCTGACGGCGGCTTTCGGCCATCCGCTTGGCGCGTTCCAGCCGCTGCCGCTGCTGCACAACAACTTCGCCGTGGTGTTCGGCCTGGTCTACGTCCAGCTGCCGTTCATGGTGCTGCCGCTCTACGCGGCGCTCGACCGGCTCGACCGCTCGCTGCTGGAGGCCAGCCTGGATCTCGGCGCCGGGCAGCTGACGACCTTCGCGCGGGTGGTGGTTCCGCTGGCGATGCCGGGGATCGTCTCCGGCGTGATCGTGACCCTGATCCCCTCGATCGGCGCCTATCTGACGCCGGACCTGCTCGGCGGGCCTGAAAGCATGATGATCGCCAACATCATCGAGCGGCAGTTCAAGACCGCCAACAACTGGCCGTTTGGCGCGGCGCTCTCGTTCCTGCTGATGTACGCGACGTTCCTGGCCATCGGCGTACAGGCGGTCGTGGCCCGCAGCCGCGGGAGGGCGCAGGCATGAGCGCCGCCCGGCAGACCGCGCCGCCGGCGCCGCTGGAATATTTGCGCCGCTGGCCGATCCGCGCCTGGTTGGCAGTGGTCAGCGTGTTCCTCTACGCGCCCCTGCTCACGCTGATCGTGTTCAGTTTCAACGATTCCAAGCGCATCGTCGTCTGGCGCGGCTTCACGCTGCACTATTACGCCCAGGTGCTGCAGGACACCGACCTGCTGGCCGCCTTCGGCAACTCCCTCACCATCGCGGCGATCTCGACCGCCGCCAGCCTCCTGCTGGGCGCCATGACCGCGCTGCTGCTGTGGCGGTTCCGCTTCCCGTTCAAGCCGGCGTTCGAGGGCGCGCTCGCCCTGCCGATCGTGGTGCCGGAGATCTGCATGGGCGTGGCCATGCTGGTGTTCTTCACCCAGGTCATGCCCTGGCCGACCTCGCTGCCCTGGCCGCTGAACCTCGGCGCGATCATCATTTCGCACATCTCGTTCTCGTTCAGCTTCGTCGCCATCGTGATCCGGGCGCGGCTGGCCTCGTTCAACCGCGAGCTCGAAGAGGCCGCCAAGGACCTCGGCGCCGGCGAATGGCGCATCTTCCGCGACATCATCGCCCCGCACATGGCGCCGGGGCTGGTCGCCGGCGGCCTGCTGGCCTTCACCCTTAGCCTGGACGACTTCGTGATCACCTTCTTCACCTCGGGGCCCGAGACCACGACGTTCCCGATCAAGGTCTATTCGATGGTCCGCTTCTCGGTGACGCCGGAGGTCAACGCCGCCTCGACCATCCTGATCGTCATCACCGTGCTGCTGACCTTCGTGGCGCTGCGCCTGCAGGGCACGGACGTGGCGCGCAACGCCGCCGGGGGCGCCTGATGGCCGACGAGCGCAAGGCCATCATCCGGATGGAGCACGTCACCAAACGCTTCGGCAAGGTGGTGGCGGTCGACGACGTCAGCCTGTCGATCGAGGAGGGCGAGTTCTTCGCGCTGCTGGGTCCCTCCGGCTGCGGCAAGACCACCCTGCTGCGCATGGTGGCCGGGTTCGAGACACCGACCGAGGGCCGGATCCTGATCGACGGCCAGGACGTCAGCCGCATCCCGCCAAACCGGCGGCCGGTGAACATGGTGTTCCAGTCCTATGCGGTGTTTCCGCACATGAGCGTGGCCGACAACGTCGGCTACGGCCTGGTGGTCGATGGAATCGCCAAGCCCGAGCGCGAGCGGCGCGTCGAAGAGGCGCTGGCCCTGGTCAAGCTGGATGGGTTCGGTGCGCGCAAGCCCGACCAGCTCTCCGGCGGCCAGCGGCAGCGCGTGGCGCTGGCCAGGGCGCTGGCGAAGCGGCCGCGGGTGCTGTTGCTGGACGAGCCGCTCTCGGCCCTCGACGCCAAGCTGCGTGAACAGATGCGCTTCGAGCTGACCCAGCTGCAGGAGAAGGTGGGCGTCACCTTCCTGATGGTCACCCACGACCAGGACGAAGCGCTGGCGATGGCGAGCCGCTGCGCGGTGATGAACCGCGGCCTGCTGCAGCAGGTGGCCACGCCCAGCGACCTCTACGAGTTTCCCAACAGCCGCTTCGTCGCCGACTTCATCGGCCAGGTGAACCTGTTCGAAGGGACGCTCAGCGTCGACGAGCGCGACCATGCGGTGATCGCTTCGCCCGAGCTGGCGACGCCGGTGTTCCTCGACCACGGCGTCACCGGCGCCTTCGGCGCCGACCTCTGGATCGCGATCCGGCCCGAGAAGATCGAGCTGCACAAGCGGACGAACGGTGAGGCGGCGCCGGCGATGGAGGACGCGCCGGCCGGTCACAACGTCGTGCCCGGCGTGATCCGCCACATCGCCTATCTGGGCAGCGAGTTCGATCTACGACGTCGAGCTGGACAACGGCCGACGGGTGCGCGCCCTGCGCTCGAACCTGACCCGCCGCGACCAGGAAGACCTGACCTGGGACGAGCCGGTCTGGCTGGCCTGGCACGCCTGCACGCCGGCGGTGCTGCTGTCATGACCGCCCGCCGGGACACCTCGCGCCCAGAAACCACGCGACCGGTGATCGGCATCACCTGCTGCACCCGCACCGTCGGAACCGAGCCGGCGCAGGCGGTGATGAACCGCTATGTCGTCCACGCGCTGCGCTACGCCGATGCCGCGGGCCTGCTGGTTCCGGCCCTGCCCGAGCTGATGAGCGCCCGCGAGGTCGCCCCGCGGCTCGACGGCCTGCTGCTCACCGGCAGCCCCTCGAACATCGCGCCTGGCCGCTATGGCCAGGCCGACGCCGACGACGCCGCGGGGCCTTACGACCCCGGCCGCGACGCCATGACTGCTGGTCTGATCGAGGCGATGATCGAGCTAGGGCAAGCCGGTGTTCGGCATCTGCCGCGGCCTGCAGGAGCTGAACGTCGCCCTCGGCGGCACCCTGCGCCGCGACGCGAGCCGACACGACGATCTGATCGCCCATCATGCGCCGGACGATGCGGCGTTCGACGCCATGTTCGAGCACGAACACCCGGTGACGCTCACCGCGGGCGGCCTGCTGAGCCAGGGACTTGGCCGCCAGGCGCTGAACGTCAATTCCGTGCACTACCAGGCCATCGACCGGCTGGCCGCCGGGCTGTCGGTCGAGGCGGTGGCGCCGGACGGCGTCGTCGAGGCGGTCTCGGCCCGGATCGGCGACGCGCCGGTGCTGGCGGTGCAGTGGCACCCCGAGTGGCGCACCGAGACCAATCCCAACTCGCAAGCCTATTTCCGACTGCTCGGCCGCATCCTGCGCGGCGAGCGCGTCGCATACGATCAGAGGACCTCGCCGTGACCCTTCGCAACTACGATATCGCCGAGCTGCGCCGCCTGGATGTCGCCCACCACCTGCCCGCACAGCAGGACTACAAGCTGATGAAGGAGCTCGGCGGCAGCCGGATCATCACCCGCGCCGAGGGTTGCACCATCTATGACGGCGACGGCGTCGCGCTCCTGGACGGCATGGCCGGGCTGTGGTGCGTCCAGGTCGGATACGGCCGCGAGGAGCTGGCCAAGGCGGCCTACGACCAGATGCTGGAGCTGCCCTACTACAACACCTTCTTCAAGACCGTCGCACCGCCGACCGTGCTGCTGGCGGCGAAGATCGCCGAGCTGCTGGGCGCGGACCTGCAGCACGTCTTTTTCAACAATTCCGGCTCGGAGGCGATCGACACGGTGATCCGCCTCGCCCGCTACTACTGGCAGGCCAAAGGCGAGCCGAACCGCAGCATCATCATCTCCCGGGTCAACGGCTACCACGGCTCGACAATCGCCGGCGCCAGTCTGGGCGGCATGAGGCACATGCATGTTCAGGGCGGCCCATGGCTGCCGGGGATCGAGCACGTGATGCAGCCCTACCGCTTCGGCGAAGGCTTCGGCGAGGATCCGGCGGCGTTCGGCGAGCGCGCGGCTCAGGCGGTGGAGGACCGCATCCTCGAGGTCGGGCCGGAGAACGTCGCCGCATTCGTCGGCGAGCCGGTCCAGGGCGCGGGCGGGGTGATCATCCCGCCCGAAAGCTACTGGCCCAGGATCGAGGCGATCTGCCGCAAGTACGGCATCCTGCTGGTCTGCGACGAGGTGATCTGCGGCTTCGGCCGGCTCGGGCGCTGGTTCGGCTTCCAGCATTTCGGGGTGAAGCCCGACCTGGTCTCGATGGCCAAGGGGCTGTCGTCCGGCTACCTGCCGATCTCCGCCGTCGGCGTCGCCGACCACATCGTCGAGACGCTGCGGTCCGTCGGCGGCGACTTCGTCCACGGCTACACCTACTCCGGCCACCCGACGGCAGCCGCCGTGGCGTTGAAGAACATCGAGATCATGGAGCGCGAGGCGCTGGTCGAACGCACCCGCACCGACACCGGCCCCTACCTTGCCAAGGCGCTGGCCAGCCTGGCCGAGCATCCCTTCGTTGGCGAGGCCCGCTCGCTCGGCCTGATCGGCGCAGTGGAGATCGTCGCCAGGAAGGGGACCAAGGAACGTTTCGCCGGCAAGGAGGGCCCCGCCGGCGTGATCGTTCGCGACCTCTGCATCAAGAACGGTCTGATGGTGCGGGCGGTCCGCGACACGGTCGTGATGAGCCCGCCGCTGGTCATCACCCACGCCGAAATAGACCGGCTGGTCGGCACGATCCGGGCGTCGCTGGACGAGGCCGCGCCGGCCCTCAGGGCCTTGCAAGCGCAGGCCGCCTGACGCCCGCGCTCACGGGGCGGGCGTTCGTCCGGTCCAGTTGCTGCGGCCGATCAGGCCCATGCCGTCGGCGATGTCCGAGGCGATCGCCCGGCGGAGCGCCTCGGCGTCGCGGGCTTCGATCGCGGCGAGGGCGATGCGGTGCTGGTCGACCAGGCTGGCGGTGCCGACCCGGCCGTAGACGACGCGCATGAACGGGCCGAACTGAAGCCAGAGCGCCTCGATCAGGCGGTTGAGGATCGGCCGCCGGTTAGCTCGGTAGATATTGAAATGAAAGGCGAAATTGCACTCCATGTAACCGATCACGTCGCCGTGCTCCATCGCCGCGTCCAGCGCGGCGTCGATCTCGCGCAGCTGGCGCAGCTTGGCCGCCGTGAGTTGCGGCAGCGCCAGCACAGCGGCCTCCGGTTCCAGCATCAGGCGGCAGTCCAGCAGGTCGTCGAACCGCTCGGCGGTCATCGGCGGCACCTCGATGCGGCGCTTGGAGCGGATCGCCACCGCGCCTTCCGCGGCGAGCCGGCTCAGCGCGTCGCGCACCGGCATCTGGCTGACGCCCATCTCGAGCGCCAGGCCGCGCGTCGACAGCCCGACGCCGGGCGTGATCTTGCCGGTGATCATGCGGCGGCGAAGGTCCTCGTAGATGCTGGCCCGAAGCACCGGCGCGCCGGCCGGGGAGGGGGCCTCCGGTTCAGCCGCCGGCTCGGCGCGGCGCGTCGCGCGGTTCGAGGTCGCGGCCTTCGGCATCGGCCCGGTCTCCCCTTGTTCAGGGCGACCATAGCTGCGATCTCACATGCTTGGAATTGCGCCGTCGCCGCCGGCGCTATCGGACGCCTTCGCCCTCGATTGCGGCGTGGCTTGCTTGACGCCGCCGCCGGCGCGGCGCGATCCTGCTGAGATCACAAATTGCGTGACCGAGGGAACGCGAGTTCGCATGTCCGACCTCAAGACGTGGATCGAGGGCCACCGTATCGGCGAGGTGGAGTGCCTGGTGCCGGACATGAACGGGGTGCTGAGGGGCAAGGTGCTGCCGGCGGGCAAACTGCTGCAGTCGGCGCGCGACGGCTCGCTGCGCCTGCCCTCCAGCGTCTTCGCTCTGACGGTGACGGGGGAATACGCCGACGCGGAGGACGCCGAGGCCCACCAGGACCCGGACATGGTGCTGCGGCCGGACCCCGCCACGCTGTGCGTCGCGCCCGGGTTCAAGACGCCGACCGCCTATGTCTTCGCTGACGCCCTGCACCCGGACGGCTCACCGTGGGCGTCGTCGCCGCGCGAAGTGCTGAAGCGCGTCGTCGGCCTCTATACCGCGCGCGGCTGGCGGCCGGTGGTCGCCCCGGAGCTGGAGTTCTACCTCACAGCGCTCAATCCGGACCCCGATCTGCCGCTGACTCCGCCGGCGGGACGCTCGGGACGGGCCGAGACCTCGCCGCAGCCCTACGGCCTGGAGGCGATCACCGAGTTCGAGGATCTGATCGAGACGATCTACGAATACGCCGAGACCGCCGAGGTCAACGTCGACACGATGATCCACGAGTCCGGCACCGCCCAGCTCGAGATCAATTTCCTGCACGGCGATCCGGTCCGGCTGGCCGACCAGGTGCTGGTGTTCAAGCGCATCGTGCGCCAGGTGGCGCTGCAGCACGGGGTCTATGCAACCTTCATGGCCAAGCCGATGGAGCATCAGCCTGGCAGTGCGATGCATATCCACGTCTCGGTGGTCGACGCGCACGGCGGCGCCAACCTGTTCGCCGACGCGGCCGGCGGCGACAGCGAGATGTTCCGTCACTTCGCCGGCGGTCTGCAGCACTTCCTGCCCGAGGTGATTCCGCTGCTGGCGCCCAACATCAACTCGTTCCGCCGCATGCGGCCCGGCCACAGCGCGCCGATCAACGTCCAGTGGGGTTACGACAACCGCTCCTGCGGCCTGCGCGTGCCGATCGCAGACCGGCACAACCGGCGCATCGAGAACCGCATCCCGGGCGCCGACGCCAGCCCCTACCTGGCCATCGCGGCGACGCTGATCTGCGGCTACATCGGCATCGACCAGGCGGTCGAGCCGTCCGACCAGACCAGCAGCAACGCCTACCATGAGCCGCGCACCTTGCCGCGGAACCTGGAAGAGGCGCTGGAGCGGTTCAAGGCCTGCCAGCCGGTGCGCGACTTCCTGGGCGAGCACTTCTTCCGCGCCTTCGTGCGGATCAAGGAAGCCGAGCTGGAGGCGTTCCAGGGGGTGATCAGCTCCTGGGAGCGGGACCATCTGCTGCTTAAGGTCTGATCGGGACAGCTAGCCGATGGACTTCAACGCCGGGCTCAACATGGCCGGCTCCTACTACGCCGCCACGGCCGCGCCGTTCGACCCATTCCCGCCGCTTGCCGGCGAGGTCGAGGCGGATCTCGTGGTCGTCGGCGGCGGCGCGACGGGCCTGTCCGCGGCCCTGCATGCGGCGAAGGCCGGGTTGTCGGTCGTGCTGCTCGAGGGCGGCCGGATCGGCTGGGGCGCGTCCGGCCGCAACGGCGGGCAGATTATCCCTGGGCTGCGCAAGGGCGCCTTGGAGCTGGTCTCGCTGCTCGGGCCGGAGCGGGCCAGGGCGCTGTTCGACCTGGCGCAGGACGGCGCGCGACCTGGTCGCCGCGCTGATCGCCGAGTATGCGATCGACTGCGATCTGCGGCTGACCGGGCACCTGCTAGGCGCCGCCAAGTCCTCGGACATGCGCCACTTCGAGGCCGAGATCCGCTGCCTGACCGAGATGATGGGCTATCGCGACGCCGAGCTGCTGGGGGCCGAGGCGACGCGGGCCGAGGTCGACACGCCCTACCACGGCGCCTTGCTCGACCGCCGCGGCGGCCACATGCACAGCCTGAACTACGCTATCGGCCTGGCGCGGGCCGCCGCCGGGACCGGCGCCATGCTGTACGAGCAGTCGCCGGCGGTGTCGCTGGAGCACGGCGGCGGACGGGTCCGCATCGCCACCGCATCGGGAGCGGCGGTGCGGGCCGGGCACGCCATTCTGGCGGGCGATGCGCTGCTGCACGGCCTTTGCCGGCGCGTGAACAGCCGGATCATGCCGGTCGCCAACTACGTGGTCGCGACCGCGCCACTCGGCGACCCGAGGGCTCTGATCGCCCACGACATGGCCGTCTCCGACAGCCGGTTCGTGGTCAACTACTATCGCCTGACCGCGGACGGACGGCTGCTGTTCGGCGGTGGCGAGCGCTACACGCCCGATCCACCCGCGGACATGGCCGAGTTCGTCCGCCCGCACATGGAGACGGTCTTTCCGCAGGTCGCTGGCGTGGACATCGACTATGCCTGGGGCGGCCTGGTCTCGATCACCAGGACCCGGCTGCCGCACGTCGGTCGCGAGGGCGAGGTGCTGTTCGCCCATGGCTACTCGGGCATGGGCGTCGTGCTCTCGACCCTCGCGGGCAAGCTGTTGGCCGATGCCATCGGCGGCGACGACGCGGGTCTGGAGCTGTTCGCCGGGGTCGAGCCGCCCGCGTTTCCCGGCGGAACTGCCCTGCGCGGGCCGCTGCACGTGCTGGGCATGCTCTGGTACGCCCTGCGCGACCGGATCGGCTAATGGCGGACGGCGGGCTTGACCGCCGCACCGCCCGGGGTGATGCCGTTCGAATTCTGAGATAGCAGTCTTGCGAGGGGGACCATGGCTCGGCGACGCCGCTGGAGCGATCGGGCGCTGGGCATGGACCGGCCGATCGACCGCAGGGACTTTCTGAACGGCGTCGCCGTGGCCATCGGGGCGATCGGCGCGCCCGGCTTCGCGCGTGCGACCGACGCGGCCCCGCCCTGGCCACAGGACCAGCCCGGCTACTATCCGCCCGTCCTCACCGGTTTGCGCGGCAGCCACGCTGGCTCGTTCGAAAGCGCCCACGCCCTGCGCGACGGCGACTTCTGGTCCCAGCACTTGCCCCAGGCGGACACTGGCGAGCACTACGACCTGGTAGTGGTCGGCGGCGGCATCAGCGGCCTTTCGGCGGCGCATTTCTACCGCGCCGCGCGGCCGGACGCACGGATCCTGATCCTGGACAATCACGACGACTTCGGCGGCCATGCCAAGCGCAACGAGTTCCGCCTCGGCGGCAAGTTGCACCTGATGAACGGCGGCACGCTGGAGATCGACAGTCCGCGGCCCTATTCCACCGTGGCCGACGGCCTGCTGAAGACCCTTGGCGTCGATCCGCCGGCGCTCAGCGCCGCCTGCGACCAGGACGGGCTCTATCCCGGCCTCGGCATGAGCCGCGGCGTGTTCTTCGACAAGGAGACCTTCGGCGAGGACCGGATGGTGGCCGGCGCGCCGGGCCGCGACGGCGCCGCAACGGTCCAGGCGTGGACCGCCTTCGCCGCGCGCACGCCGCTCAGCGCGGCCGGCCAGGCCGACGTTGTCCGCATCAACACCGGCCACGAAGACTACATGCCGGGCCTCACCTCGACGCAGAAGAAGGACGCTCTCTCGCGGATGAGCTACCGCGATTACCTGGCCAAGGTGGTCAAGGTCGGCCCCGAGGCGCTCGCGCTCTATCAGAGCGCCACCCAGGGCGAGTGGGGCGTCGGCATCGACGCGGTGTCGGCGCTGGACTGCTGGGGCTTCGGCCTCGCCGGCTTCCGCGGCCTGAAGCTCGAGCCGGGATCGGCGCCGCGCATGGGCTACACGCCGGCCGGCTACGCGGACGGCGGCTCCTACACCTTCCACTTCCCGGACGGCAACGCCACGATCGCCCGGCTGTTGGTGCGCAGCCTGATCCCGGCGGCCGTTCCCGGGCGCGACTGCCGTGACGTGGTCACCGCCCAGGCCGACTACGCCCAACTCGACCGGCCGGGCGCCGCAGTCCGGCTCCGGCTCTCCAGCATCGTCGTGCGTGTCCGCAACCTCGGCGACCCTGCCGCTTCGCGCGGGGTCGAGATCGCCTATGTCCGCGGCGACAAGGTCTTCTCCGTGCAGGCGGGCGACTGCGTGCTCGCCTCCTGGAACATGATGATTCCCTACCTCTGCCCTGAACTGCCCGACGCGCAGAAAGCCGCGCTGCACGACCTGGTGAAGACGCCGCTGGTCTACACCAGTGTCGCGCTGCGCGACTGGACCGCGTTCCAGAAGCTGGGCATTGCCGGATTCCAGGCGCCGGGCGGCTACCACACCTACGCGGTGCTGAATCCGGCGGTGGACATCGGCGGCGTGACGGCCGAGCGATCGCCGCAGAAGCCGATCCTGTTGCACATGGTGCGCACGCCGTGCCGGCCGGGCCTGGCCGAGCATGCTCAGAACAAGGCGGGCCGGGCCGAGCTGCTTTCCACCCCGTTCGAGGTGTTCGAGCGCAAGATCCGCGAGCAGCTGGGCCGATCGCTGGGCGCCGGCGGCTTCGACCCGGCCCGCGACATCACCGCGATCACCGTCAATCGCTGGCCGCACGGCTACGCGCCCGAGTACAACCCGCTGTGGGAACCGGACCTGCCGCCCGAGCAGCAGCCGAACGTGATCGGTCGCGCCCCATTCGGCCGCATCACGATCGCCAACTCCAACTCCGGCCGCGCCGCCTACACCAACTCGGCGATCAACCAGGCCCATCGGGCGGTCGACGAATTGCTGGCGATGCCGGCGCGCGCGGCTGCCGCCGGTCGACCCGCCGCGGCGGGTTGAGAGCGGGTTGCGCCAGCACGGGGCTGCAGCGTCGTTGATCACCGGCTGACTGGCGCCTCGGCGCCCGTAGCGCGCCGGCAACCCTCGCCGGATATGTGATCACAGATGCTTGACGCATTTCAGGACACAGACGAACGTCATCCGGCAAAGGCGGGGGATCTTGAAATGGCGAAGTCTTCTGGGACGCGTCGGTCGCTGCTGCTGACCGCGGCCGTGGCGCCGCTGATGGCGTCGGGCGCCGCCTGGGGCGCGACGACGGACGCCACGCCCGCGTCCAGCGTCTCGGAAGTCGTGGTCACCGCGACGCGGCAGAGCCAGGCGATCAGCAAGGTGGCCGAAAGCATCAGCGCCTACACCAGCGCCAAGCTCCAGGTTCTGAACGTCAAGTCGTTCGCGGACCTCGCCAAGTATACGCCGGGCGTCACCTTCAACGCCGATCGGCACGACATCTCGATCCGCGGGATCAACTCCCAGGCCGGGTCGGGCACGACCGGCATCTACATCGACGACACCCCGATCCAGGCGCGCGCGCTCGGCCTCAACGCCAACAACACGCTTCCGGTGGTGTTCGACCTGCAACGGGTCGAGGTGCTGCGCGGGCCGCAGGGCACGCTGTTCGGCGCCGGATCGGAAGGCGGCACGGTGCGCTACATCACCACCCAGCCCAGCCTGACCAGCTTCAGCGCCAACGCTCACGCCGAGCTGGCGACCACCGAGAACGGCGCGCCCAGTTATGAGCTGGGCGCCGCAGTGGGCGGTCCGATCGTCGAGGACAAGATCGGGTTCCGGATCAGCGCCTGGGGACGGCGGGACGGCGGCTGGATCAGCCGCAACAATGGCGCCGACATCGGGCAGACCGAGAGCAACGCCAACCGCGTCGACACTTACGTGCTGCGCGGCGCGCTGACCTTCGCCCCGATCGATGGCCTGACCATCACCCCGGCGATCAACTACGAGAACCGCCACCAGCACAATCACGACGAATACTGGGTCGGCATTTCCAACCCGAACGCCGGCCAGTATGTCAGCGGCACGCCCGAGCTGCAGCGCGACGTCGATCGCTTCCTGCTGCCGTCGCTGAAGATCGAGTGGGACGCCGGGCCGGTGCGGCTGATCTCCAACACCGCCTACTACGACCGGCTGGAGCACGTGAACGGCTACTCCGGCACGCTCTACAACCTGTCCTATTTCCAGCACTTCACCAGCAACACCGACCCCGATCCGTTCGACGACGGCACGAACGTAATCCCGGGCTTGCCGCCGAACCCGATCGATCCGCAGTTCAACACGCCGGTCGGCTGCGGGCCTGCGCCGACCGTCAGCGCGCCCGGCTGCATCCTCGGCAACCTGCTGACGGCGACGGGCCTGAATCTGCAGGGCTTCGGGCCATATGTTTCGCAGAACCTGATCACCAATTCGCAGCGGAACTTCACCCAGGAGGTCCGCCTGCAGTCGACCGATCCCAACGCGCGCCTGGTCTGGACCGTCGGGCTGTTCTACGCCCAGAACGAGCAGCGAAGCACCGAGGAGATCCGCGACCCGCAGTTGCCCGCGCTTACGCAATTCCTGTGGGGCGAGGACATGATCACCGCCTGGGGCATGGACCTCCTGCCCAATGGCGACGACTACATCAACGACACCCGCGCCCATGACCGGCAGATCGCCATCTTTGGCGACGCGGCGTTCAAGATCACCGATCAGCTGAAACTGGAAGTCGGCCTGCGCTACGCCTGGACGCACTTCGACTTCAACAACCTCAACAACGGCGCGCAGGACCTGCTCGACAGCGGCGGACTGCCGTCCCTTTCGAGCGGCAGCAAGGACGAAACGCCGTTCACGCCGAAGGTCGGCCTGACCTATCAGATCACGCCCGACGACATGGTCTACGCCACCTATTCCCAAGGCTACCGCATCGGCGGGGCGACGCCGCCGCTGCCGATCCCGGCTTGCGGCCCCAACCCGTTCCCAAACTCGTACAACTCCGACAACCTTGACAGCTGGGAGATCGGCACCAAGGACCGCTTCCTCGACCGCAGGCTCTATGTGGCGGCCAGCGCCTACTACGTGCACTGGAAGAACATCCAGCAGGCCATCTATGTGCCGGCGTGCGGTATCCAATACACCACCAATGTTGGAACGGCGGTCAGCCAGGGCTTCGATCTGGAAGGCGAGTGGCGCTTCACCGACTCCTTCTCGATGGACTTCAGCCTGGGCTACACCGACGCGCACTACACGGCGAACGCGTTCGATCCGAATTCGGGCGTGTTGCTGGCGGCCAAGGGCGACGTACTCAATGTGGCGCCCTGGACCGCGACACTGGGCGCCCAATACACGTTCAACCTGATGGACCACGACGGTTTCATCCGCGCCGACTGGGAGTACGCCAGCCGGCGCACGAGGCCGATTGCGGCTGAAGACCCGTTGACGGGCTTCTTCGATGGCGGCCTCATACCCGATCCCACAACCAATCTGGTCTCGTTGCGGACGGGGATGAACTTCAGCAAGCTCAGCCTTGCGGTCTTCGTCGACAACCTGTTCGACGCCCATCCCCAACTCGACCTGCAGCACCAGGACAGCGGCACCGCGCTGTTCGAGGCCACCACCTTCCGCCCCCGCACCGTTGGTCTGTCGGCGGACTACAGGTTCTGACGGCCGGCCTGCAGCCATCGCGCGCGACAGGCCTCACCGGCGAGCTGGCGCCGCGATGATCAGTCCAACGCCGCGGCCCCGTGGATCGGCCACCGGGATTGGCCTGTCGCCCAGCGTCTCGATCGCCTCGATGTCGCCGTTGTAGCCCTGGTCCTCAATCCGGTAGCCCAGCGCTTCGAGCGAGCGTGCAAGCGGGGCGGGGAAGGGGGCGAAGGGTTCCGAGAAGATCGTGTTTTCTGGCAGCAGTTGATGGTGGAAGCGCGGTAGCGCCAGCGCCCGTTGCAGCGGGACATCGTAGTCATAGACGTCCGCTAGCACCTGGAACACCGAAGTGAATATCCGCGATCCCCCGGGCGTGCCGATCACCATGGCGACCCGCCCGCCACGGGTCAGGATGGTGGGGCTCATGGACGACAGAGGCCGCTTCAGCGGCGCGATCGCATTGGCGTCGGATCCGACCACGCCGAACTGGTTGGGTACGCCCGGCTTCTCCGAGAAGTCGTCCATCTCGTCGTTGAGCAGGAAGCCGGCGCCGTCGACGACCACGCCGGCGCCGAAGGAGCCGTTGAGCGTGTAAGTGTTGGACACCGCGTTGCCCCAGCGATCGACGATGGAAAAGTGGGTCGTCTGCGGCTTTTCCAGCCCCGCCTTGACCGAGCCGAGGGCGGAGGGCCGGACAGGGTCGATCTCGGCGGCGCGGCGGGTGAGATAGGCGTCGTCGGTCAAGGCGGCGACGGGAACCTGCACGAAGTCGGGGTCGCCCATGTACTCGGCCCGGTCGGCGAAGACGCGCTTCTCGATCTCGGACACCAGGTGGATGTACCGGGCCGAGTTCACCGGGACGCCCTTGAACAGCCGTGCGGCGTCCTGCTTCATCTTCAGCAGCTGCAGCAGGCAGATACCGCCGGAGCTGGGCGGCGGCGCGGTGATCACCTCGAACCCGCGCCACGTCCCGACGATCGGGGCGCGCCAGACCGGCTTGTACGACTTCAGGTCCGCCTTGGTGATCAATCCGGCGACGGGTCCGCGCCGCATCTGGGCGACAAGGAGGTCAGCGGTGCGGCCCTCGTAGAACTCCCGATCGCCATCCCTCGCGATCCGCTCGAGCGTCGCGGCGAGCTCAGGCTGACGGAAGAGCCGGCCCATGCGCATCGATCCGAAGTAGCGGTCGAAATTCGTCAAGCCGACGAAGGGACCGCGGTTGTTGTCACGCTCGGTCAACAGCCCTGGCGGCGCGATGAAGCCCTGGCGCGCGTAGCGGATCGCCGGCGCCATGTCCCGCGCCCAGCTCAGCTTGCCGAACCGCCGCTGGGCCTGCGCTAGGCCGCGCACCGTGCCCGGCACGCCGACGGCGAGGTTCCCGACCAGACTCAGGTTGGGGACCGGCTCACCGCTCGCGTCCAGATACATGTTGGCGCTGGCGCCGGCCGGCGCCGTCTCGCGGTAGTCGAGGAAGTAGGGCCTGCCGTCCACATAGAGGGTCATGAACCCCCCGCCGCCGAGGTTGCCGGCCTCGGGATAGGTCACCGCCAGGGTGAAGGCGGTGGCGACCGCGGCGTCAACCGCGTTACCTCCGGCCCTCAGCACTTCCTGGGCGGCGAGCGCGCCATAGCGGTCGGGAGAGGCGACGGCGCCCGCGCTCAGCGACCGCGGATGCGACCCACCGGCCGCCGCGGGCTGGGCGACCAGCACGGCCAGCGCAAGCACGACGGTGCAGAGCTTTGGTGATAGGCGCAACACGAGCTTCTCCAGGAGTTCCAGGGGGGCGGCCTGCGCAGGACTGCCCTACGAGCCCGCAACGCGGCAGCGCCCCGGTTTCGGGACGCATGCCAAGGTGGTTTGATGCGGGCCGAGCGGAGAGCAAGGTAGCGTCGACCTCGAAGCGGATTTCGCGATGCCGATCCAGGACCTTTCCGGCCTACGCACCGCCCTTGAGCGACGCGGTGAAAGCGCGGGCAAGTCGGCTTCGCCGCCTGGATGATATTACTGGAGTTGGGACCCGTTGAAATCCTCGCGGAAGCGCCGTGACAACGGGATCTGCAATCCTCCTTGCAGCGAGAGCGTGAAATCGCCGGAGCCGGTCGGCGTGACTTCGGCGAAGCGCCGCGTGCGATGCCTGCGCCCATAGTTGCGTTCGACCGGACAGGTGCGAGTGACCCTTGGGGCGGAGTAAGGCGCGGTCGCCTGGACCTGCCGCTCGGCGGCTCGGAACTGCTCGAGCGATGTGACGGACTTCGTGTCTGCCGACCGAGGTGGTGCGCAAGAAAAGCGTTGCCAAAGCTCCAATTCTCGATCGAACTGAGAACGTCGTTCTGCGAACGGCGAGGGAGATCGCGTCCGGGGAGAGAGCAATGTCGACTGTCACCGTCACCGGAATCGCAGGGGCGCCGGGCGCGAGCGGCATGGGCGCGGGCGCGGCCGGCTCTCCTGGCGGCCGGGCGCCGCGGGCGCGGCGACCAACTACGGCAACTTCAACGACCCAAGCGACTCGGCGTTTGGGACCGGCGGCGCCGGCGGCGCAGGCGGCAACGGCGGGGGTGGCGCGGGCATCGGCGGCGCGGCGGGCGCGGGCGGCGCCGGCGGCGCCGGTTCGGCGAAGGTTCACTTCTATTTTGACGCCACCCCCACGGGCACCGCGACAGGCTACGCCAAGGCCATTGGCGGGAGCGGCGGCGGCGCCGGCGGTCCCGGCAACCCGGGGACGGCGAACGCCGGACCTGGCGCAGCCGGCGGAGCGGGTGGCAGCGCCTACGCGTCCGCCTACGCGTCTGAGAACTCGGCTGGCAATGCCATCGCGGGCGCCTACGCCTAGGCGGTTCGGCGGCATCGGCAGCGCCAACGGCGGCGCGGGCGGAGCCGTCACCGGGAGCATCGCGGAAGCCCTCGGCTGGACTGGCGCCTCGGCGACGGCGGTCGGCGTTGGACGCGCCGGGGGCGGGGCGACCGGCGCCGGTTCTACCGGGGGCGCGGGCGGCGCCGCCACCGGGGTAGTCGCGACCGCGTATGCGTCCCAAGGCGTCGCCTCAGCGACGGCGACGCAGACTGGCGGCGCGGGTGGGTACGGCCTGACCGGCGCCAACGGAGGCGCGGGGGCGAGTAGCAGCCTGGTCAACGCGGTGCATGGTGGGAGTTCTCCCGCCGGAGCGCTGGTTTTCCGCCAGACGGCGATCGGCGGGAACGGCGGCGGCAGTGACGGAGGGACGGTTGGGCTGGCGGGAGCCGCTTACTCGAGTCTGACTGCGAACGACGCCGACAGCAGACCTAACTGGGGCTGGCCCCCCGCAGCAGTCTTCAAGGGCTACAGCTATGCCCAAGGGGGCGTCGGCGGCAACGGCGGCCACGCCACCCTCGGCGGCGCCGGCGCGACCAACAAGGCCATCATCAACCTTGCCGGGCCGAACCAGGTGCTAGCGCGCGCCCACAGCTACGGCGGCGACGGGGGCCAGAGCGCCAACGGCGTGGCCGGCGCGGCCGGCGCCGGCCTTGCCTACGCTACGGCGAGCTCGGGCGCCGCCTCAGGGACCTACGCCGCCGACGCCCGCGCCACGTCGCGGGGCGGCTTCGGCGGGATTTCGACCAACGGCAGTGGCGGCGCCGGCGGCGCCGGCCGCGCGACCGCGACGGCGACGGCCGTCAACGCGACGTCCGGCGCGGCATATGCTCTGGCGCACGCCCGCGGCGGCGGGGGCGGAACCGGGAGCGGCGCCGGCGCCGCAGGGGGTGCCGGAGGCTCGGTCAACACCGCAATCGCCAACGCCGTCGGGTTCAGCGCCCGGGTGGTCTCCTACGCCAAGGGCGGGGTCGGCGGCGGCGCGGGCGTGGGCGCCAACGGCGGGTCCGGCGGGTCGGCGACCCTCGTCAACGCCGCGAGCGGCACGACGCACGGTGGCACGCTCTATCTGCTCCAGGCCGCTTACGGCGGCGCCGGCGGCACGGTCACCGCCGGCTCCGGCTCCGGCGGCGCCGGCGGCGGCGCAAGCTCGGCGCTGACCTTCGACGACACGCTGAACGGCCAGCACGCCTCCAGCTTCACCGGCCGCGCTATTGTCGTCGGCGGCAATGGCGGGGCCGGCGGCAGCGGCGGCGCTGGCGGCGCCGGCGGGGCGGCGACGGCCGCCATCACCCTCACCGGCGTCGACGGCGTTGCGGCGACCGCCACGGCGACCGGCGGGAACGGCCTTGTCGCCGCGGCGGGCGGCGCGGCAAGCGCCAACGCCACCGCCATCAGCAGCGCGTCGACCGCCACGGCGAACGCGGTCGCCACTGGAGGGACGGCCGGTGTCGGCGCGCGCGCCGCGGCCAATGCGACGGCCTCCGCGACGGCGGCCAGCGGCCAGGAGGCGCTCGCGACCGCGACCGGCACGGGAGGCGGCGGCCAGCTTACGGCGAACGCCACCAGCAGCGGCGGACGCTACGTGGCGGCGCTGCTCAGCAACGCGCAATCGACGGCGATCGGCGCGGGGAAAGCAGAGGGTGTGACGAATTCGGGCGCGGTCTCGGGGTTCCAGGGGGTCGCCTGGGACGCTTTCGCCGCCGGCGCCATCACGCCCAGCGCTTCGTTTCTCTCGTCCGCGCTGAGCGGGCACAGCAATGTGAGCGCAAGTCTGTCGGGCGCGCAGGTGCTCGGCGCCATCTTCGGCGCCGGCGTTCTCGGCGCCGCCTACGCCAGCGGGGCGTCGGGATCGCAGGAATATACCGCCACCGAGACCTTCACCCTCAACGGCTATAACCTGCGTGGCCACCTGATCCTGGGCCTGCTCGATACCCAGACATCTGGCTCTGGCTTCAGCAGCCTCGTCTTCACTGTGACGGTCGGGGGCGTCACCAAGGTCAGCCAGAGCTTCAGCACCGTCGCGGCCGCGAACGCCTACTTCTCGAACGACGCGATCGACCTCGGGGCCGTCCCGGCCACGCCTGGGCTGCAGGTTGTCGTCAAGTTCGACCTCACCACGTCCGCGGCGGGCTCGGGCTACAGTGAGGATTTCATTCTCGGTGCGCAGTCGGTCGTGCCGCCGCACAACAACTTCCTCGGCCACGGCCTGAGCGACTTCGTGATCGAGAACACGGGCGGCGCGGCGGGCCTGGTGTCGATCGGCGAGGTCGCGGGCGCTCAAGCGTCGTACATCTACCCCGCCGCTCTCCCGTCGGGATGGTCGTTTGTCGGGACCGGCGACTTCCTCGGCGACGGCAAGAGCGACTTCATGGTCGAGAACGCGTCGGGGCTAGTGGCGGTCGGCGAGATCTCGGGCGGCGGGGCGACCTTCAGCTTCCCCACCGCGCTGCCGGCGGGGTGGTCGTTCGTCGGCGACGGCGACTTCTTCGCCGACGGCAAGGACCAGTTCATGGTCGAGAACACCACCACGGGGGCGTTGGCGATCGGCGAGGTCACGGGCGGCGTGGCGGCATTCACCTTCGTCCCGCAGCGCATCGGCCTGGACTGGACCTTCGTCGGCGCCGGCGACTTCCTCGGCGACGGCAAGAGCGCCTTCATGGTCCAGAACACATCGGGCCTGGTGGCGATTGGCGAGATCGTGAACGGCCAGGCGACCTATATCTACCCCACCGCCCTCGACCCGACCTGGAAGTTCGTCGGCGACGGCGACTTCCTCGCCGACGGCAAGGCCCAGTTCATGGTCGAGAACACGTCTGGCCTGGTGGCGATCGGCGAGATTTCGAACGGACAGCGCGACTTACATCTACCCCACGGCCCTGGCGTCGCAGTGGAAGTTCGTCGGAGCCGGCGACTATTTCGGCGAGGGTCACGACCAGTTCCTGATCGAGAGCGCCACCTCCGGCGCGGTGTTCGTCGGCGACTATTCCGGCGGCCAGATGCACTACACCCAGGTCGGCAGCCTGCCGTCAGACTGGGCGTTTCACTGACGTCGCATCGGTGCGGCGATGAAACAGGGCGGACGTCCGCCATGGGCATTGGGAACGTCCGTTTTCGGGTCGGCGCCCAATGTCGCTTTTGGCGCAAGGCAGACGGGCGGTGCCGCACCAAGTCACGCGGCCCAGGAGCAGGATCGGCCTGACGTCGCGCGCCGGCGAGAGCAGTGGCGCCGCTATAAGGGTCGCGTCGACGCCGCTCGCCTGGTCTTCATCGACGAGACCTGGACCAGGACCAACATGGCGCCGCTGCTATCGGGAAAGGTCCCGGCGACGATGATCGTGGGGCAACTCCAGGTTGGCGATGTCGCCTCGAGAATCAGTGGTGCCTGGTCGCTAGCGGCTCGAAGCCCAAGCGCTCCAGAGTGGGCCTGCTCATCTCCCAGGCATTGACACAAAGGTAGCGCGCTCCCCATCGGGCGGCTTCGGCGGCGCGATCGGCGACGATGGCCCGGTAGAGACCGGTGCCCCGATATTGCGCAACGACGCCGCCATCGTTGAGGCCAGCGAAGAGACAGCCCCTCGGCGCCTCCAGCCTGCCGGTCGCCGCAGGCTCTCCGTTTACATAGGCCAGGAAGAGCATCATCGTCGGATCGTGAAGGCGTGGAAGATAAAAGTCTTTCGTGGCCCATTCTTGGTCGCCAAACGCCTTGCGCACCACGGCGGCGTAACAGGCCAGCTCTTCCTCCGTGCGGACCTGGCGGACGTCCACGCCTGGCGGCCGCTCCAGGTTCGCGGCCGCTGATGCCTCAAGCGCCAGGAATGTCTCCTGGCCCTGGTCCTCGAACCCTGCATCTGCGAGCGCGCGCTCCAGGCCCTCCGGGCGATCGTGACCGCAGACCTGCCACAGAAGGTCGCCGCCAATCGAGCGCAGGTGCGCCACCTCGCGCGCAACGATCGCCGCCATCCGATCGGGGTGAAAATCCCACCACCCGATAAAGTGGTGGGCGCCTTGCGTGGTGCGAAGGACGCCGTCGAACCACGTCCGCTCGACGCCGACGGTGGGCGGCGGATCGGCACGCAGTGTCCTATCGAACAGCTCTCGAACGGCGACGAGGTCCATCGGCGCTCCGAGTTCGTGACGAGCTGACGTGTAGGCTTCTCGATGGCGAGTGTGGAGACGCCTTTCTCCGCGGACTGCCGCTCGGTCCCTTACCCCGTCCGCTTGGGTGTCCTCAGGCGGACAATGGAGCCGCCGACGGATTGGATATAGGCGGAGACGGACCAGCTTCAGCTTCGTCGACGAGGAGGCGGCGAGGCCATAAGTCCGATCCCTAATCCGCCGCTCTCGTCGGCTCCGCCTCGCGGCGGCCAGCAACGGGCTCGCCATAGCCTTGAATCGAGAGCCGCTGGTAAGCGCCGGCCTCGAGGTCGTCGAAGGCGAGCGTCACCTCCGGGTCCTGCTCCAGGTAGAAGACCTTGTCGGCGATCGGGCGGAAGCGGCTCTTCGGCCGCGGCCAGTCGCCGGTGAGGCCGCCCTCCAGCGGCGTCAGCTCGAGCGGGCCAATCTCGAAGCGGTAGCGTCCGGCGCAGGCGTCGAGGCGCGCCTCGTCGAGCGTCACCGGCGTGTCGCCACGTCCGGCAGCCCGAGCGCTCGGCGGGCGAGGCCATGCATCGCCTGCTCGACCGGAAAGGTGACGATGTTGGAGAGCAGGACCACGGTCAGGTCGGGGTCCGGCCAGTGCGCGAGGCCGCAGACGAAGCCGTTGATGCCGCCGCCGTGGGCGATGTTGCCGAGGTCGCGGTAGCGGCCGAGGGCGAGGCCGAAGCCGTAACGGGTTTCCGAGCCGTCGTTCAGCGTTCCGGGCGTGATCATCGCCGCGTAGCTCGCCGGCGAGAGCACCTTGCCGCCGTGCAGCGCCGCGTCCCAGCGCAGCAGATCGGTGACAGTCGAGCCGAGCGCGCCGGCGGCATGCGGCCAACGCATCGAGAGCGGCGCCGCGTTCACCAGCTCCGGGCCTCGCTCATAGCCGGCAGCGCGTCTCGGCGTGATTGGCCGGTCGTCCAGGTAGCGCGTGCTCGCCATTCCCAGCGGCGCGAAGAAGGTCTCAGTGAGGAAGCTCGCGTAGTCCTGGCCCGACACCGCCTCGATGATCGCGCCCAGCAGCAGGTAGCCGGAGTTGTTGTAGAGGAACTTCTCGCCGGGCTGGAAGTCGGGCGGCAGGTCCTTGAAGACGGCGATCATCTCGGGCAGCGGCAGCTGCTTCTGCGACAGCTCGGGAAAGAAGTTGGGCAGGCCGGTGTAGCTCTTGATCCCGGAGGTGTGGTTCAGCAGGTGGCGCACGGTGATCCGCCGCTCGCCTACCGGATAGTCCGGCAGGTGACGCTCGATCGGATCGTCGATCCCGAGCTTGCCCGCCTCGGCCAGCTTCAGGATCGCTGCGGCGGTGAACTGCTTGGTGACCGAGCCGATGCGGAACACCGTGTCGGCCGCGATCGGCAGGCCCCACTCGACGTTGGCGAGCCCGTAGCCCTTGGCGTGGATCACCTCGCCGCGCTGGCGGATCGCCACCGCCGCGCCAGGCCGGTCCGCCCTGAAGTGCGGCGTCAACACGCGGTCGAAGTCCTCGGTCGTCGCCATGCAGCCCTCATCCTGCGCCAGAAGACCCATGCTACTGTCCCGATTTCGAAGTTCGCAAGCGCACGATGGCGCGATGCCGGCGCGAACGCAGGGACTTGTCCGGACTGGCCGCCGGCGTCTTGAGTCGCCGGACACTTTGATTTCCGGACGGGTAGATGGCCAATTTTGGTGGCCGCGAAGCGGGCCCCCGGGGTCTCAGTTGGGTCGAACTCTTCGCCTTTTGGGGACTTCCGCAAAGCGGACGGTGGAATTGGCGGGGCGCGGACCGGACCAGAGTCAACGACCCTACAGCGAAGCGGCGTATCCGCGGATAGGCGAGACCGGTTCGTGAACCTTGCGCACCAGCAAGTCCGACTCGGGGGCGCCGCCGCGCAATCGGGCAAGCCAATCCTCGGGGTCGAACTCAACACCGACCGGATTGAGACCCATCTCTTCGCCGCGAATGAAGGCGTTGCACGCATCGCCGGAAAACGCGTCGACCTGGAACTCCATCTGGTTGCCATCCGGGTCGGCGTAGTACATCGACGCCGTAAGCCCGTGGTGTATGCACCAGTATGGCGTGATGCCCTTCGCCTTCAACTCGGCATAGTTCTCCAGCAAGTCGGTCACCGATGCGTTGGTGTAGGCGACGTGATCGACGCCAACCGCCCCGCGTCGGTCGGTGTCCGGCGTCCCGTGCGGATCGACCACCCCCAGGTTGATGAAGGCGAACCTGTGATGCTCGTCGTCATAGGTCATGAACGCGAGGACGGGATTCTCGTGCTGCACCCGTGCGCCAAAAGCCGTCTCATACCAGCTGATCATCTCTTCAAATCGACGCGTGCGGTACACGACGTGGGCGAATTTGATCGGCTTCCTGGTCATGGTGGGCCTTCCAATGGCGAAGCTTCGTGTCGCGCCGCTTCATGCGCGGCCACGGCCCTTTGACGATCGGACCGTCCAAATTTGTAGAGCTTCGGTTGGCTACCGACAAATCAGGAATGCAGCGCCACGCGGGAAAGGGACCGTTGGTGCGTCTGCCTCGCCCGGCGAGCCTGGGGGCACAGCGACTACCCGTGAGCAGACGCCTCGTGCGTCTGATTTGGGGCGGACCGAGACCCGAGACGCCAGCTTGGAAGCAGACGTTCAGGCCATCGGCGCCGGCTTCGTGGCGGCGGCGACGCTTTATGTCGGCATCGCGCCAACCCACCTATCGACCGCGGATCGCATAGAGTTCGCTTTGGGTCGTCGCTTGCCAAATCGGCTCTGCCAGAGAGTGGACGTTGGAACGCGGCGGTAGCACCGCCTAGTGTCCCCCGACCGATCAGCGGTGGGGGCCACTATGTCACTCTCAGATCTTGCGTCGCTCGGCAGCTTCGTTAGCGGGATCGCAGTGCTGGTCTCGCTTGTCTTTCTGTATTTCCAGGTACGGCAGGTGAACCAGCAGGTGCGGCAGACCGAACAGAACCAGCGCGCGACCATCGCCCAGGTCCGCGCCAGTCGCACGGTCGATATCGCTCTGCGGGTTACCGATCCGTCGGTCGCGGCGGCCGTCCAGAAGGCAATGGGTGGCGACGACCTCACGGCAACCGAGCTGCGCCAGTTCACCGCCTTCGTTCGGGCGTTCCTGATCAACAACGAGGACACATTCCTGCAACGCCATCCTGGCTTGTTGGAGGACGCTGGGTACCGAGCCTGGCTGACCTCGATGGGCGCGAGCATGTCCAATCCGGCGTTCCGCGTGGCGTGGCGAATGCAGCGCCATATCATCGGCGCCGAGTTCACCGCCTTTCTCGACAGGCTTACGGCGGAGACGCCGATGCGGCCCCCGGTTTCACCCGAGAGCTACTTGGCGGAATGGAAGTCGGGCTGGGCCGACGTCTCCCAAGCGACCTAGGGTCGAAAGTCCCGTTGGTTTCGTTCCCGGAAGCGGACGCACTCGACGACGGTCCAGTGGAGACCGCGGACCCTTCGCCGTCCCGAACAATCAGTCAGGCACGCCTACGATCTTGGGCGTGCGAAATCCCATGGACGCCCACGTCGCCAGCAACTTGATCCTGATGGGGGAAAAATGAAGGGGGCGTGAGCTACGCGCTCGCGCAGGAAGTCGCGCCGTTAGGACGGCCAGTCGCAAAAAGCGCCGGTTATCTGGGAGTGGGTGGCGGCGCCGTCAGACCAAAGTCGACTTGTCTCCGGCGCGCCCCGTTGCAGGTGTCGGCGCGCGCGGTCGCGCAGGACTTTGACATCGCTGAGAAAGGGCCTGTTGGCCTTGGCCTCGGCGGGGACGGTCTGTTTCACGGTTGGCTCCGATTTCCGCTTGAGAGGTCGATGAACTCAAAGGTTCAGCTCACCTTCGCCGTCTTCATGTCCACAGGGGCCCGGGCCGCCTCACGGCTCCACGGGCCGCCGTCTATCGATAGCTATCGACATGAGCCGCGGGGTTTACGGGCGCTTCGGCAGGTTCGGTGTCTTGGACAATCAATACGACCGATTGGCCGTGGTCGCGAAGCGCTGCGCAGACACGGTTGGCTTCCCTAACAGCCATCGACCGCTTCCTGAACGGCATGCTCATCCCGACGTGCGAGCGCACGGCCCAGCCATGGGCCTCCTTGACGACTTTGAAAGTGAACATCAGCAAGACCCCGATCGATCAGGTTGGGTCGAGTGTTCGAGAAGCAGGCGCGTCGCCACGAGAAGCTCGCTGGGTGCTACGCATTCCGCCGCAGTTGGAACGCCTCACTTCATCCTGCGTTTCAAAGGCGTTGTTCCAAGTATCAGCCCCGCGCGAGCAGCGGCAGGCTCGGAAACTACGGAGATCGGACATCGGCGATGGCCCCCGATCGATGCCCCGCGTCGGCCACCAGCACGGAAGCGTGATAGTCTCACCGCTCCCTGACCTTGGCGGGACCGACGGCCGGAGGGAGGGGAGAGCAGATCGCCATGACGATGGGAGTTCATCGACAACAGGGCCGGAGCCGCTCGGTCGTGTCCTCTGCGCCGCACGTCGCCGCAGCGGAAAGTGGCCACGCGGACCTCTTCCGCATCATCGACGCCATCCGCCAGCCTCTGGTCCTGCTCGACGGAGAGTTGCGCGTCATCCGTGTCAACCGCGCCTTCTGCCGCGCGTTCGTGGTCACGCCGGAGGCGTCAGTTGGCCAGCGCCTCGGCGACGTCGGCGACCTTGGCCCCGCTGGACCGGCGCTCGACAGCTTCTTTGGTCTGCTCCGAGACGAGAACGCCGCCGTCGCGGACTATGAGATCGAGATCGAATTGCCGACTATCGGCACACGCGTTCTGCTGTTGAATGCCGAGGTGGCCCGCGGGGAAACTGAGGCGACCTCCGAGATCGTGGTGACGATTGATGACGTCACCGAGCGTCGGCATGCTGAGACTGCGTTGAAGAGCGCCAAGTGGCACGCGGAACGGGCCAATCTCAGCAAATCGCGCTTCCTCGCAGCCGCCAGCCACGACCTGCGGCAACCGCTGCAAACTCTCAGCCTAGTTCGGGAAATTCTGGCGAAGAAGATCAAGGAAAGAGACGAAGAAGTCGCCCTGAAGCTTGTCGCTCAGCTTAGCGAGACTGCAACGGCTCTGTTGGGCATGTTGGACACGCTCCTCGACATCAACCAGCTCGAGGCCGAGATCGTCCAAGCAGAAAAGGTCAATTTTCCCGATCAACGACCTGCTGGAGCGGTTGACGACCGAATTCTCCTACCTCGCGCAGGCGCATGGGCTGCTCTGGCACGTGGTTCCCTGCCGGCTGAGCATTTGGAGCGATCCACGCTTACTCGAGCAGATGATCCGCAACCTGCTCTCGAATGCGGTGAAATACACCGAGCGCGGCAAGATCCTGCTCGGTTGCAGGCGGCGCGGCGGCACGCTGCGGATCGAGGTTTGGGACACCGGCGTCGGCATCCCCGAGGGACAGATGCAGGCGATCTTCGAGGAGTTCCATCAACTCGACAATCCTGCTCGCGATCGAATGCGCGGCTTCGGCCTCGGTTTGTCCATCGTCCAACGTCTGGGCGATTTGTTGGGCCATCCGGTCGAAGTCCAATCGCGCCTGGGCACGGGATCGGCGTTCAGCGTCGAGGCGCCACTCGCGCGCGCACAACCCGAAGCCTTGCCTCATCAACGCCGACGGGGTCCGCTGCAAAGCGCAGGCTACGACTCCACGATTCTGGTCATCGAAGATGATCCGGCGGTGCGCGACATGCTCGCGCTTCTGTTTGCGAGCGAGGGTTATCGCACCGCGGCGGCTGCGGACGGCGGACAAGCGCTGGCGATGACGCGGGAAGGGATTGGGCCCGATCTTGTCGTCGCTGACTACAGGCTGCCCAACGGCGTCACGGGCCTCCAGGTCGTCGCCGGCGTGCGCGAGGCCATCGGCCGCGAGATTCCCGCCGTCATTCTGACTGGGGATGTCTCGACCGACGCCATGCGCCAGATCGCAAAGGGACGCTGCGCGCAACGCAACAAGCCGGTCAGGGCAGAGGAGTTGACCCACTTGATCCAGTCCCTTCTCGCCGAAATCGAAGCAACCGCCAGTCCGAATTGACTCGCGACAGCGGGGCGAGACGAAAGCCGACGTGCGACAGCCGACAATCTTCGTCGTCGACGACGATAAGTCTGTGCGCGAGGCGATGCGCGGCCTGCTCCAGGACGAGGGCTGGTCGGTCGAGGTCTACTCAAGCGGCGAGGCGTTCCTCGGCGCCTATCGCCCCGACCGCGAGGGATGCCTCGTGGTCGATGCCCGGATGCCGCACATGAGTGGGGTCGAACTGGTGGAGCAACTCAAGATCGAGGGCGGTGGACCGCCGGTCGTCATGGTCACCGGCCAAGCCGACATACGACTGGCGGTTCGCGCGATGAAAGCCGGCGCCATCGCCTTTCTCGAGAAGCCGGTTCAATACGATGAACTCGTCGTCACTATCGAGCGGGCTCTGGAACTGGCGCGAGATTCGGCCGCGCTATCAGCGTTGCGCGAGGAGACTGCGAGGCGGATCGCCGGCCTGACCTCACGCGAGCGCCAAGTCGTGGAAATGGTTGTCGAAGGCAATCCAAACAAGCAAATCGCTTACGTCCTTGGCATCAGCCAAAGAACCGTCGAGTCTCACCGAGCCACCGCCATGAGGAAGCTCGGCGCGCGGACGCTTTCCGAGCTGATCCACCTCACAATCATCAGCTCGTCGCGCGACACGTAACGGGTGTGCCCTGCGTCCGCGCCGCTCGGCAGGACGAACACTTCAGGTCTCCGTAGTTTCAGAGTTTGACCTCGACCGCCGGGCGTCAGTACCGTCGAGCCGTATGGCGCGCCCATGACCCCTTGGGACGCCGGCGACATGGGTTCGACGTGGGCAGGCAGAACGCCAATGACGATCAGGACGGCTGATGCCGAGTGGCGTGGAAACCTGGCTCAGGGCTCGGGTCACATGCGGCTGGGGAGCGGTGCGTTTGAGGGTGCCTACGACTTCCGTTCACGCATGGGCGACGGCAGGGGAACCAACCCGGAAGAGCTTCTCGGAGCCGCCCACGCCGGATGCTACTCGATGGCGCTGGCGCTACAACTTACGAACGCGGGCTTCACGGTCGATCGCATCCTCACAACAGCGAAGGTCCATTTCGACGAGCGCGGGGGCGAATGGTCGATACACAGGATCGACCTCGATACGGAGGCATGGATATCCGACGTGGCGGTATCTGATGCCGCGCTTGCGGCCTTCGAGGAACAAGCTCGGATCGCCAAGAAGAACTGCCCGGTTTCACGAGCGCTTTCCGGCGTCGACATCCATTTGCTCGCCAAAGTCGTCCGAACTCCAGCATAGGACGACGCTACAACTGCGGTGACGCCGATGCCGTCCGCCTCTCTAGGTTAACAGGACGCATGAACATGGCGAGAGCGGCAATGATCATCATATCCTCGGACCAAGTCCCTCGCACCCTGCTCAAGCGCTTTCCGGTGCCGCGAAATTTCAAGGTGACGCCACAGTCGCGCATCGAGAAAGGCCGGAAATGGCCGGCCCTGGCGGGCGCTTCACGGATGAAGGCGTTTGAAGTCTATCGATACGATCCGGGGTCCGAGCGCAATCCGCGGATCGACATCTTCGAAGTCGATCTCGATGATTGTGGGCCGATGGTCCTCGATGCGCTTATCTGGATCAAGAACAAGGTGGACGCGACGCTCGCGTTCTCGCCGCTCGTGTCGCGAAGGCGTCTGCGGGTCGTGTGCGATGAACATGGACGGAACGAATTGGCTCGCCTGCACCAGGTTCATTTCCGACATGGGCAAACCTGCCTCGGTCTACCCATTGGCCAATATGTCGGGTCATCAAGGACCTGGTGCCGGATACGACGCATCTCTTCGCCCAATACGAGATGATCGAACCCTGGCTTCACGCCAAGACACCGACGCCCGAGAAGGAGCGGCTTCAGTCGCCGGAGGAGCGAAGGCAGGTCGACGGCTACTACGAGTGCATCCTCTGCTTCTGCTGCACGTCAGGCTGCCCGAGCCATTGGTGGAATGGCGGTCGCTTCCTGGGTCCGGCCGTCCTGCTACAGGCTTGGCGCTGGCTGGCCGACAGCCGGGACGAGGCCAAGGAGGAACGCCTCGACACCCTCGAAGACCCGTTTCGCCTCTATCGATGCCACACCATCCTCAACTGCACCCGGACCTGTCCCAAGGGCTTGAATCCCGGCAGGGCGATCGCCGAGATCAAGAAGATGGTCATCGAGCGGGAAGGCTGACCCATGGACTCAGAGCCAGCCATTTCGGACATGCCGGCCGGGCGGCCTCGGCCGCTTTCTCCCAATATCCAGATCTATCGGCCGCAGCTCACTTCCGTCCTGTCGATCGCCAATCGCATCACCGGGGTGATCTTGAGCGTGGGCGCCGTAGGCCTGGTGACCTGGCTCAGCGCTGCAGCGGCGGGGCCGCGGCGCCTATGGCGTGGTTCGAGGGATCATCGGTCCTGGGGCGGACAGATCGTGCTGGCCGGCTGCACCTTCGCCTACTTCCTGCATCTGTGCGGGGGCCTGCGCCATCTGGTCGGGACACGGTTCACGGCTTTGAGCTCTGCGGTCGATCTACATCTCGGGATGGGCGGTCGTCGCGGCGAGCATTGGGCTCACACTGGCGGCCTGGGCTCGCCAGCCTGTTCCTGTCGCGGGATAATGGCTGAGAACCGTAGTGTCAGGCGCTCGACATTGGCCATCGCTCACGGGTCTAGGTTCGGCGAAGGCGGGTGCGGCGTACTGGTGGGCTCCAGCGTGTACGGCGATCGCGCTTGTGCCGCTGACGGTTTGGTTCGTGGGCCGCGATCATCGCCCATCCGGAAGCGACTATCCAGCTTCATCAGCTGGCTCAAGACCCCGCTTACGGCCAGCCTCCGATGGTCATGCTGTCTGATCGGCCTCTTCTACCATAGCGCGCTCGGCCTGCAGGTGGTGATCGAGGACTACCTCCACTCGGGCGCGGTTCGCAGCCGTGATCGCGGTTCGCCTGGGTTGCTTCGCCCTCACCGTCCTGGCGTCGTCGCCGTCCTGCGCGTCGCGTTTGGCGGCTGAATGGGATGCTGCATGGTTCCCATGTCGATTCTGAGGAACTCTGCTCATGTCCGATACAAATCCGAAAATCTCTGAGGAACGGCTTCGCCAAAAGGTGCTCTCGAGGTGGGAGAACGAGGGCGGCGCGACCCCTAGTGGCCCGCAGGACGGTCATGCCTCCGTCGAAGGCCGATCCGAGGTTCCCCAATTGACCAATGCCGAACTGGTGCAGCTTCGTATTCGCGTGATCGCGCTGGAGAACCTGATCATCGCACTGCTGGCCGAAGCCTCCGATCGGCAGCTCGATCTTATTCGCGAAATGGCGGCTTACATCTCTCCAAGGCCGGGCTTCACCCACCATCCCTTGACGATTCTAGGGAGCCATTCAGATGGTCAATCTCGTCGAACGAGCCGGGCAGTTCCGGGTCCAGCCGCCCGAGTGAGGCGGGGATATTCGGTGCTAGGCAAGGAGCGCCGCAAGTGAGCGATGCGTCATGCCGACGGTCTTCACGATAGGCCACACCACGCGATCGATCGGAGAATTCGTAGCCCTACTCCGGCAGGTGGCGGTCGCGCTCCTCATGGATGTGCGCTCGATCCCGCGTTCTCGCACATCCCGCAGTTCAACGGTGACACGCTCCCTCAAGCCCTCGCAGAGGATGGAATCGCATACCGTCATCTGGCCGCTCTCGGCGGCCTCCGTCATCGCAAAAAGGGAGCGCCGCCATCGCGGAACACCTGTGGCGGGTGGCCGCATTCCGAAATTATGCGGATTATGCGAAACGACGCGTTCCGAGTCGGCATCAGTGAGTTGCGTCACTCGCCGCGACCAGTGCTGCGCCATCATGTGCGCTGAAGCAGTGTGGTGGCGCTGTCACCGCCGCATCATCGCCGACTATCTGATGGCGGAAGGATTTGCGGTCGCGCACATCATGGGGCCCCACAAGATCGACCCAGCGACGCTCGACGCCTGGCGTGCAGCCTCGTCCTGACGGGACGCTGTGTATCCAGCCAGCAGGGACGAGGCCGGAGCAACAGAATAACCTGCCTGGACTGCCGCGCCAGGCCTCCACGGCC
>CAVXOD010000018.1:0-49575 GCA_963763385.1 uncultured Pseudomonadota bacterium
GCCGTCGCGAACCCGGTCCGAGGGGAAGAGCACGACGTGGTCGCCTGGCCGCAACCCGGCCTGGATCTCAGCTTCACTGTCGGTCAGCGCCCCGACGCTCACCGGAACAAGCTTGGCGTGAGCATCCGCGATCCGGAACACCGCCCAGCCTGCGCCTGAACCGACCAGCGCGCCCAGCGGGAACCTTGAGCGCTTTGGCTTCCTGCCGCAGAAACACGCGCCCCCAGACGCTATAGCCCGGGCCCATCTTGGCCGATCGTTGCGGAGGTCCCGTAAATTGGAGCATCACGAGGACCCGGTGCTCCTCGACGCCAAGGGCCGAAACCTTGACGAAACCTTCCGGTTCGACGCGGCGCACCGTCGCCGGGATGGTTCCGGTTCCGCCCCAGTCGTAGATCTCCGCCTGCATACCCTCACTGATCCGCACGGCATCCTGAGACAAGAATTCAATCTGGGCCTCCAGCCCCTGGCTCTCGCCGATCTCGACAAGGGGCGTGCCCATGGCGACGGTCCGCTCGCTCTCCTGCATGACGCGCGTGACGTAGCCGGTGGCGGGCGCGGTAACTGGCACGATCTCGGGCGCCGCAGTGGAGGGGCCAAGAAGCGCCGATTGCGCGGCGACGAGCTGAGCCTTCCGCGCCTCAAGCTCGGCGTCCTCCGCTACCACTGCCGATCTCGCAGCCCCCGCCTCCGCCACCGCATCGTCCAGCGACTGTTTCGAGACGGAACCCGTCTCAGCGAGCGGCCGGATCCGCGCGAGCGTCTGGTCGGCGCGAAGGGCCAGCGCTGACAATCTCTCTCGTGACGCTCGCGCAGACGCGACCGCGGCGTTCGCCGCGGCAACCTGTGCCTGTGCTTGGGCTCGGGCCCTGGGGTCGAGCAGGTCGGGCGGGGCCGGGCGCAGCCGGGCGACGACGGTGCGGCCGGCGATCACCCGGTCTCCCACGTGCAAGTCGAGCCGCTCGAGCCGGCCCGACACCGGCGCGGCGATCACGTAGGCTTCGCGCACGCGGGTCGCGCCCTGGTCCTGGACCGTCTCGGCGATCGGGCCGACCGACACGCGCGCGGTGTCCACCTCGATGGGCCTAGGCAGGAATAGCAGGCCGATCAGGCCCGCGACGCCGACCGTCATGATGGCGATGACGAGCCAGCGCATGCCGGTCCGCGACATGTCCTCACTCCCTCGTTTTCAGGACGGCGACCAGATCGAGCGTCCAGATCCGGCGCCCGACGATCGCGCAGGCGATCAGCACCGCGGCCAGGTAGGCGACGATGGCGATGCCGTAGCTCTCAGGCCCGACGATGGCGGGCAGGCGCAGCTCGTCGCGGGAATAGGCGAGCACCAGCCCCTTGGCGAAAAGATTGCCGCCGAGAAGCCCGACAGGGATGGCGATGAGCGTGAGCGCAAGCAGTTCGCCGAGGAGGACGTAGGCGCACTCCTGATGGTCGAACCCTAACACGTGGAGGGTCGCGAGGTCCCGCGAGCGCTCGGCGAGTGCGATGCGCCCGGTATTGAAGGCCACGCCGAACGCGATCGCGGCGGCGAAGGCGATGTAGAAGAGGATCGTGATGCGGAACGCCTCCGTCATCACCTGGCGCCAACCAGCCACGGTGTCATCGCGTGACGATGAAGCGGTGATCTGAGGGATGTGCTCGATCGCCCGATAGAATGCGGGCCGGTCCGACGGTCGCACCAAAAGCTGGGCGCCCGATGCGACGTCGCCGTCGCCCAGCAGCCGGTTGAGCGCCGAGCGGCCAATGTAGACAGCCAGGCCGCTATAGTCCTCGGCGGTCGCGGTGACTGGGAGCCAGGCGCGCGCCCGCCGCCCGCTCGTGACCTCCAGGTCGATGACGTCGCCCGGCGCCACGCCAAGCTTGCGCGCCAACGCCTCGCTGAGAATGACGCCTCGCCCCTCGAATGGAATGACACGCCCGAGGGCGTCCAACGGACGCGCCATCAAGGCGTTGGGCTGCAGTCCCTGAATCGCCGTTCTGACGTCCCTGCCATTGGCGCGAATCCGCGCGCCGGCCATTCTCACTGGTTCGGCGGCGTAGACCCCCGGAAGCCGCTCCATATCGCTGATTGCGCGTGCGTCGCGCACTTCGGCGAAGCCCACCGCCTCGCTCCAGCGCTGCGCCCGGAAGTAGGCATGGTCCAGCACATAGTCGAGCGCGTGAAACATGAACTGGGTGCCGACGAGCAGGGTCAAGCTCGCCGCGAGCCCAAGCGCCGTCGTGGCCGCTCGGAGCGGATAGCGCTCGAGGCTGCGCAGGATCATCCGCGTGGGCTGATCCAGCGCCCGGATCAGCCCGCTCGTTTCCAGGGGCCCCGGTCGGTAGTCGGCCGGGCGCGGAGGCTGCATCGCGACGGCAGGGCTGAGCGTGGCCGCGCGCCACACGGCGAGGGTCGAGCCCGCGCAGGCGGCCAGGACAGAGATGGCGGAGGCGATCCAGAAGGCGGTCCAGGAGAAGCCGGCCGCCAGCGTCGGGAAGCGCATGTACTGGGTGTACAACTGGGTGATCGCCGCGCCGAACCACAGGCCGAGGCCGCCTCCGGCGACCGCGCCAAGCAGGCCGATCGCCGCCGCGAGCCACAGGTATGGCCGGGCGGCTTCAACATCGCTGTAGCCGAACGCCTTCAGCAGGCCGATCTGCTCGCGCTCAACGTCGACCATCCGCCCCACCACGAGATGCACCAGGGCCGCGGCGACGAGCAGGAACACGGGAGGGATAATGGTCGCCGAGGTCGACAGCTCCTTGAGTTCCGCCTCGATGAACCGGTTGGAGGCCTGGTCGGAGCGTTCCACGGCCGGCAGTCCGCCATAGGGGGCGAGGGCGCGATCGACGGCGGCCAGAGCCGCCTTGGGCGACCCGTTGGGCGCGAGCTTGAGCGCCACCGCGTTGAAGGCGCCCCCGAGCCCCGCCGCGCGCTCGACGACCCGGGCCGGCATCCAGAAGACGCCCTGGTGCGCGTCATCCGGCATGGTCGACTCCGGGCTGGGCACATAGACGTACTCCGGTGACAGCACCGAGCCCACGACGCGGAACCTGAGCGCCCTCCCGCCGATGACGGCCGTGAGGCGATCACCCAGGCGGACATGCGCGGCGTCGAGGAAGGTCTTGAGCGCCACCGCCTCGTCGCTTCGCGCTGGATCCGGGAGCCGACCCTGTTGCAGCAGGATGCGGTTCAGGCCCCCGGTCGGGTCGACCGGCAGCGAGACGACGCGCGCCGTGGCCGGGCGCGCCAGCCCCGGAACGTCCATCAGGCCCGAGGACTGCACGCGCACGTCCACGGCGCTGACGCCTGGAATGCGCCCCAGGCTCAGCGCCAGGCTGAGCGGCGCGCGCTTGCAGTTGGCGAAGACGTCGGCGAAGCGGGTGTCCGTGTAGAACCGGTCCTGTGCGGCCTTGAGCGCTTGTTGCGCCGAAAAGGCCATGACGCTGACGGAGACGCCGCAGGCGATCAGCACGGCGATTGCTGCGATCTGCCACTTCAACCGCCACAGATCTCGCAGCAGTTTGCGATCGAGCGGTTTCACCAGACCAACTCGCGCGCGGCCCGCTTCTCGGCATTGCGGGTGACTTCGCCGATAGCGCCGTCGTGGAACCGGATCACTTGGTCGGCGATCCCGGCCACGCCGGCGTTATGCGTGACGATGATGGTGGTCGAGCCGACCTCCGACGAAACCATCTGGATCGCCTCGAGCACCTGCACCCCACTGGCGCTGTCGAGCGATCCGGTGGGCTCGTCGCACAGCAGGACTTCCGGACGCTTGGCAATGGCGCGGGCGACGGCGACGCGCTGCTGCTGTCCGCCGGAGAGCTGGGCGGGGAAATGGTCGAGCCGGTCGGACAGACCAACGAGCGCCAGGGCCGCCTCGGCGGTCATGGGATCGTCAGCGATCTCGATGATCAGATCGACGTTCTCGCGGGCGGTGAGGCTGGGCGTGAGGTTGAAGAACTGGAAGATGAAACCGACGTGCTGGCGCCTGTAGGCGGTCAGCTCACGGTCGCTCGCCTTCACCAGGTCGCGCCCCTCGAAGAGGACTTGCGCCCGAGGTCGCGCGGTCGAGACCGCCCAGGATGTTAAGCAACGTCGACTTGCCCGAGCCGGACGGGCCAAGCAGCACCAGCGTCTCGCCCTGGGCTATGTCGAGGTCCAGGCCGCGAAGCGCATGAACATCGCCGGCCGGCGTGCGGTAGGTCTTGGTCAGGCCCCGAATCTGGAAGACCGGACCGCGCGTGCGGGCAGCCGGGCCGTTGCATCCGCGACCAGATTGCGGGGCGCTCTCCACGTCGGCCGAAGCCTAGCTTGGCCTGACGATGTTCGGCCCGAGCGCATCCAACACGGCGTGGGCGTCAAACGCGGTCGGGTCGTTCTGTGGTTTGGCCCCGTGACCCATGACGATCTCGGCGGAGGCCACATACGAACTTACCGTCTGGACATCGAAGAACGGATCGACGCTCCACGGGTCCCAGTTGTGCCAGCCACCGTACCAGCCGTGGCTATGATAGCGCCAATGTGGTCCCCAGTAGCCGCCCGCGAGCGCCGGTTCGGGCCGGTGGTAAATGTAGGTCTCGCTGCGGGTGTCGGTCCGGCCCTCGACGTTGCGAAACCAGTCGTACCCGCCTTGGACGGTCAGCTCAGCCGAGCGATAGAGCAGATAGGTCTCCACCGTCTCGCGGGAGGTGAGCGAATTGCCGCCGAAGACGACGCGCCAGCGGCCGGGCTCGATCTGCGTCTCATGATAACCGCCGGCCGCTCCGCGCCGGGCGCGTCGATGGACTGGTATGGCGTCGCGGTACGCGCAGGCGCCAAGCGCCAAGGCGGCCGCGATGGCGATGGCGGTGAGCGTTCTGGAAGGCATGCGAGCACCACTCAGTTGGTCGGCTTCCCGGAGGTCGGGTACGACAGCACGTCAGCTGCGTGGGGCGGGCGCCTTGACCTCGCTCAAGTCGGCCCGGTGAGAGGGATGTTCTTCGAGCTCGGTGGACGGCGGTCAGTCAGCCTTCGGGCTGACGATATCCGTCCCTTGGAGGGAGTTCCCTTTCTCAGACGCCGCGACGCCCACTAGGATCGACCCCTGGACCATCGGGGATTCTTCTTGAGCGCGTTCCAACGCGAAGCTGCCGCGAAGGCCCGGCGGGCTGGGCATGAGAGGCTGCCCGCGCCTGGGGGCTTGCCGGCGACGCTCAAGGGGTTCGAGGCCGCGCGCCTCAGCTTCGAGCAGGCTGAGGCGTCGCTCGAAGCGGCCGCCGACCGGCTCTCGATCCCGCGTTCGGCGCTGGAGCGGAGAGGACTTCAACGTCCTGGCCCTTTCCGGCGGCGCGGCCGGCGGCGCATTTGGCGCGGGCGTGCTGGTCGGCCTTACCAAGGCCGGGCGTCGGCCTCCGTTCGCCATCGTCACGGGCGTCAGCACCGGGGCGCTGATCGCCCCATTCGCGTTTCTCGGCTCGCAGTGGGATGCGCGGCTGACCGACGCGTACACGGGCGGCCATGCCGAGCAGGCGTTCGGCTTCACGAGCCTTTCATCGCCCTTCGACGGCGGCTTGTTCCAGACCGAGGCCCTGGAACGGCTCGTCTTTCCGTTCGTGGACGAGGCGCTTGTCGCGGCGGTCGCCGAACAGCACCGGCTGGGTCGGCGGTTGCTGGTGGCCACGACGGACATCGATCGCGAGGCGCCCTGCATCTGGGACATGGGCGAGATCGCTTGCCAGGGCGGCGAGGCGGCGACGACGATGTTTCGCGAGGTTCTCGTCGCGTCCGCGAGCCTGCCCGGCCTGTTCCCACCGCGCCGGTTCCCGGTGGAACTGGACGGGGCCGCCTACGAAGAGATGCATGTCGACGGCGGCGTCTCGGCCCCGCTCTTCGTCATGCCAGAGGCGCTGTTGCGCTGGCGCAAACTCGGGCGGCGGATGCAGCGCGGCCGCGTCTACGCGATCATCAACACGGTTCTCGATCCGGTGGCGCAGACCACCTCGGTGAGCCTGCCCGCCATCCTGCTGCGCAGCTTCGACACCATGCTGCGGGTGTCCTACCGCCAGGCCTTGAACGTGGTGGTGACCTTCTGCAGCGCGCACAACATTTCGCTCAGTGTCGCCTCGATCCCGGAAGCGCTTCCCTCCAACGGGAATGGAAACATGCTGAACTTCAACACGGTCGGCATGAGCCAGACGTTCGAGGCGGGCGTCTCGGCGGCCCAGGCGGAAGATTTCTGGCGTACGCCTGCGGTGCGCGCCGAACCCTGGAACGAATTCCTCGAGCTGTTCCGGAGCTGAGCGCCAGTGGCAAGACTGAGCCCGGGTCGCCCAAAGCGCCTTGATCCCTGCGTCTGCTGGAAGCGTTCGTGACGGTATTCCGACCGGGGGAAACCTGTTGGCGTGTGGTGCGTGCGGGTCGCGCCACCTTCCTCCATGACAACCAAGCCTACTACAACGCGCTCTTCGAGGCGCTTCGCGCCGCGCGGCGTTCGATACTGGTCCTCGGCTGGGCTTTCGATCCCCGCACCCGTCTCGCACCCGACGGGTCAGAAGGGCCCGCCGACCCCGATGAAGTTGGACGAATTCTCATCGACCTCGCGCAGTCTCAGCCAGACTTGGACGTGCGGCTGCTAATCTGGAAGTCGACGCTCGGAATCAACGGTGGCCTCCCCTTTTTCCGCCATCGGGCCAAGGCGTGGTTCGCGCATACCCGCGTGACGTTCCGCGAGGCGGACGATGTGCCGTTCGGCGCCTGCCATCACCAGAAAGTGGTTGTGATCGATGACAAGGTGGCCTTCTGCAGCGGCGGAGACATCGTCACCAACCGCTGGGACACAACGGCGCACCGGCACCGCGAGCCCCGGCGCATCCTGCCGGATCGGGCGCTCCATGCGCCCCGGCACGAGGTGACGATGCTTGTGGACGGAGAGGCGGCCGGAGGCCCTTGGCGAGCTCTTCCGAGCCCGCTGGCGCAACGCAACTGGCGAAGCGCTCGCGTCGGTCAGCCAGGGCGACGGCGATCCGTGGCCCGCTTGCGCCCCCCCGCAGCTGCTCGATGTCGACGTGGCGATCGCGCGAACCGAACCGAATTGGAAAGGCCGACCGCTGGTCGCCGAGGTTCGCAACCTGACCTTGGCGTGCATCGCGAGCGCCAGGCACACGATCTACCTAGAAAATCAGTACTTCACTTCGGTGGCGGTGACGGAGGCGCTGGCCAAGAGGCTTGCGGAACCGGAGGGACCGGAGGTCATTCTGATCGTCACCGGTCGCGCGCCCAGCTGGTTCGACCACTTCGCCATGGACCAGGCGCGCAACCCGATGATCCGGCGCCTTCGGGAGGCGGATCGCTTCGGGCGATTCCGGGCGTTCGCGCCCAGGACCGCCGAAGGCCGGGACATCGTCGTGCACGCGAAGGTTAGCGTGTTCGACGATGTGATCGTCCGCGTCGGGTCGGCCAACCTCAACAATCGGTCCGGTGGGTTCGACACGGAATGCGAGTTGGGGGTTCAGGGCGTTGATGAGGTGACCCGCGCCGCCTTGGCCGCGTTCCGCGACAGATTGCTCAGCCATTTTCTGGGCGTCACCCCAACCCGTTTGGCCCGAGCGCACCGGGACTGTGGCAGCCTGGTCAGGGCGATTGACACGCTGAACCGTCGAGAGCGCCTGGTCCCGGTCGCGACCGGACAGCCGACCTGGTGGGAGGGTTAGTCTCTGCCGGGCGCTTCGGCGATCCGAGCGATGTCGGCGAGAGTTGGCGTCTGCCTTGGCGTCGGCCGGCGCGGCGGGCGCATCCCGTCCTTCATCGGCAGTGAGCCTGCGCGTGCCCGACAGCCATGCTCCCTTGCAGACGCAGATCGAGCTGCGTATCCACGACATCGGACAGCTCTGGCATACGCTCGATCCGCTGCCGTTCCGCGAGCGTGACCTGGATCAGGCGGTCGAAGAGTTCCTGGTCTCTTCGGCGGCGGAAATGGCTCAACGCGGCACGATCGAGATTCTCGTTCGCCTCCCGAAAAGCGAAGCCGACCGCGAGGAAGCGCGCCACGTCAGCGACGCGATCCGGCACTATTTTGGCTACCGCGCCGACGTGGTCGGCTGGGAGCTGCGAGAACTGTTCCGGGCGGGGCGCACATCGCTAGCGGTAGGACTTGTCGTGCTCGCCGCATGCATGGTCGCGGCGCAGTTCGCCACCAAACTGCTCGGAGGACAGGTCGGTCGATTCTTCGAGGAGGGCCTCATCATCCTTGGCTGGGTGGCCAACTGGCAACCGATTCAGATCTTCCTATACGGGTGGCAGCCGATGACACGTCGCAGGGGTCTCTACAGGAGACTCGCCGGCGCGAATGTGACGCTTCTGCCGACGTGATCGGGCCGGCGAAAGACTTAGGTGGCCGCCGCCTTGCTTGCTATGGCTGCGGCCGCGGCGTCGCGGCGCCGCTCGGGGGCAGTATCGGCACGGTCACCTTCGGCTGATCGCCGGTCAGGCTGCCGAGGAAGGCCGTGATCTTGTCGATCTCGTCTGGGGTGAGGTTGGCGCCCAGCTGGCTCGTCCCCATCACCGCCACCGCCTGGCGAAGGTCCCAGACGGCGTTGTCAGAATAACCAGAAATCGCGCTGCCTTCGCACTTTCCGGATTTGAGTTCCGGGCACGGCAGATGGCAGCGCACTATGCGCAGCAAGCACTTAGAGCCGGGCGGGCACCCTGTTTCCTAGCGAGCGGCGGTTAACAAAAAGTACCTCTGACAGTGCCGATGCGCGCCTTCACGCACTGGCGATGGCATCTCGATGAGGTCTACGTGAAGATCAACGGTCAGATGCACTACCTCTGGCGGGCGGTCGATCATGAGGGCGAGGTGCTGGAATCCTTCGCCACCAAAGAGCGCGACAAGGTCGCGGCGCTGAAGTTCATGAAGAAGCTGATGAAGCGCCATGGCACAGCCAGGAAGATCACCACCGACGGCCTGCGCTCCTACAAAGCCGCGATGAACGAGCTCGGCAACGCCGACAAACAGGTGGTCGGCCGCTACGCCAACAACCGGGTGGAAAACAGCCACCTGCCCTTCCGACGACGAGAGCGGGCGATGAACCGCTTCCGGAGGATGAAGACGCTCCAGAAGTTCAGCTCGGTTCACGCCTCGGTCCACAACCTCTTCAGCCAGGAGCGCCACCTCATCGACCGCCAGACTTACAAGGAGAGACGCTCGGAGGCCTTCTCCGAGTGGCAGTCAGTCATGGGATAAACCCAGCTCGGGTTTGGGTGAGCTGCGTCCTGCCGGAGACAATTCGACGTTAGTCTGACAGCACCGTCCATCGACGAGCCTGGCGCAGCGCCTGGCGGGTATCATGAAACGCAGATCGAGCCGGACCGGTGGCGCGTCGTCTTCGGCGGCAATTCGCTCACCTCCCGCGAGACGGTGGAGACCTATCTGCTCTATCGCTCGGCCGAGCTGACCAAGGCGGGTACCGAACCTTCGCCGGCGATGTTCATGCGCTCCGTGCGCCTGGACCTGGACACAACCCAAGGCGAGACGCTGGTGCTGACGCTCAGGGGGAATGCGTATATGCGCTCCGCAACGGCGACAGGCGAGGAATTCCGGCCAGACGTCACTCATCAGCCAAGCGTGGCGGCCGCGAAGACATTGAAAAGAAAAAATGATTGACATCGGAAGGTTCTGCCGGACGCGGTTTCTGGCGGCGACGCGAAAAGCGGCGACCAGGCTAAGCCGCCACGCCGCCCCCCTTTGCCGCATCCGAATTATTGATCCGCTGCCTTCCAATGGCCTTCGGCAATGTGACGCCACCGGCAATCGATCGCCTCAGGTGTGGTCCAACCTCGAACATACTCGGCGATGGATCGCGCCACTGCCGCCCGAGACGCGGTCTCGTTCTATGTCTGCCTCACGCTCACTCGATCTGACGATCGGCCACCCGACGCGAGCTGCTGCAACTCAGCTGCTTGAACCGCGGCGACGCGCTGGACAGCCTGGAACCGACAACTGAACTCGCTCAGAGGCTGGACGAAGCTGACGGGCGACCCGAAACAGCCCAGGCGGGCTCAAGCTCTGGACATCCTGAACGCAGCTAGTCGCCGCTGGATTTCGGCGCGCCCGATCAGCGCATCCACCACGCCTGAGCGCCTTCGCGCCGTAGGAACTTCTCCGCCTTGCTTCCGTGCAACATAGCCAGCGTCGACATGAGACCGGCCTCGAGGCAAGTCGCGGCCGCGACGGTCACAGAACGAGGCGGATCCTTTACTGGCCAACCCGTGCGCGGGTTGAGGATGTGGCTGTAGCGGACGCCGTCCTTGAGCAAGAAACGGCGCGAGTTGCCGCTGGTGGTTAGCGCTCCGTTGGAGATGGTCAGCATCGCTTCAGAGGCGCCTTCCTGTTCGAGCGACTTGATCGCTATACGCCAGCGCCCGAATGCCGCGCGCGGACCTGACACCCTGAGGTCGCCCCCAAAATTGACTAGTATCGGCGCCTTGGTTTGCGCGGCGAGCCTCAGGAGGGTGATGTCGACGGCGTATTCCTTGCCGAGGCCGCCGAGGTCGATCTCCATCCCAGGCTGCAGCCTGATGAGTGGCTTTTGCCAGCTCACCTTGTGCCAGCCGACCAAAGGCATGATCTCGCGCACCTGTGCGTGGGTCGGCACGCGGTCCGATCCATCGAACTTCCAGATGCGGCGCAGCACGCCCGATGTGATGTCGAACAGGCCACGGCTTACCCGGTGGAAGGCGTCGGCGTAGTCGATCAGGATCGCGGTTTCAGGATCGACCTCGACAGCCGCGCCATCGGCGTTGTTGATCTCTGCGATCAGGTTGTCCGCGCGGTAGCGGCTGTACTTCTGTTCGATCCGTAACGCCTCTGCTTCAGCCGCCTCGCCGAGACGGGCGCCCATCTCGGCGTCAAAGCTTTCGAACCGCACCTCACAGGGCGAGGCCATGGCGCGGAAGGCGTAGACCAACCCGTCCGGGAGGGCGCTCAGTCTCGCGCCGGCCGCGTCGATCCGGTCAGTAGAAGGCAAAGCTGAAGCCCAGCACAACGCTGGTCGCCGAGACGCCGCTGAACAGGCTCTGCGTCGCCAGATCGCCGATGGCGCCGGCCGGGTGCGTCACACCAGTCTGCTTGTAGCTCTCCCCCTGCAGATAGAGTTCGGCGTGCGGGGTGAAATCATAGCCGGCTCTCAGCCCCCAGGTCACGGCGCTGAAGGCCCCCAGCCGGCTGTCGGAGCTGGCGTATTTCGGCAGCGGCTGGCCGGAAACCAGGTAGTTCCTGAAGAACGAGGCCGCGGTCTGGTTGTAGTAGCGACCTTCCGGCTCGAGGAAGAATTGCGAGGTGATTGGAATCCGATCGGACACCTCGGCCGTGACCGACTTGACGCCCCAGCTGTCGATGTAGGCGCGCGCGGATACGTCGGCGAAGGTGGGGCCGATCGCGAGCTTGTTGGCGAAGTAGAGGCTCTGTCGGATGCGTGCGCCCGGCCGGCCCTCGTACAGGTATTGCAGCGGCGCCCCGAGACCGGGTCGACCACCGAGAGGATGCGGTAGGGATCGGTCTGGTAGCCGTTGGTGGTCCCGACGCTGTAGTTCAGCTGCGCCAGCCAGTATCGGTTCATCACCTGGGTGACGCCGACGACCAGGCTGGCGACCGTCTTCGACGCGTTGGGGCCCTTCTGATCCGCGCTCATCACCGTGAACGGAGTGGGCGTTCCGAAGAAGGGACGCGACAGGTCGTACTCGAAGTTATCGAGGCCGCAGCGGTTGTCATGTTCTGGTTGAAGCTCCTGGCGACGCCCACGTTGACCGAGACGGAGGTATAGTCGCGCTCGGTGGAGACGCTGCCGCCGGCCGAGAGGCGCGTACTCGCGTCCCAGAGGGTCGAGTAGCCAGGTTGAACGCCCAGCGCTGGTCCTTGAAGCCGTTGTCGACCGGCAGCGTATTGGCCGCTGCACATACTGCCGCGAGATGATCCCAGTGCCGGGACGGTCACGAGCGTGCTGCCGCCTGATGCGGTCGTGACCGTCGTCGTGGTGCTGGGCGGGTGCGCCGGCGTGACGAAGGCCTGGCTCTGTTTCCAGGGCGTCGCCCCGTTCGGCGTCGCGCCGGTCAGCGTGTCAGCCACGATCCCCAGGGTGAGCACGTCACCGTCGTTACCGTTGAGGCTGGCGCTGATCGCGGGTTCGGTCGCGCGGACGCGGCCACCAGCCTCCTGGTAGAACAGCACCGAACTATCGATCCGAGTATAGCCGAGATCCGTCTCGGTATCCTGGGTGACGCTCGCGGCCTCCGCCGAGGCGTCCATCTGACCGCCGGAGGCGTCCTGGGCGTGGGCGCCGACGGCTGCCAGCAAATTCGCCGTCATTAGGCCGAGCGCTTGGCTGACCCGACCTCGCCGCAACTTCTTCAATTGCATCCACAGCCGCCGCCATCGAAGGTGCGGCCGCCGCTCGAGCCTTCCTTGCTGAAGTAGATATGTTCCTGCGCCGCGGTGATGGCTGGATGGGTGTTCAGCTGCATCGCCCGCTTGGCCAGCAGGTCGCGGTCCCAGGGATGGGCGCAGCCGCCGAGCAGGGCGGCCAGCACCGAGACAATTACAATGAGGCGACCTGACCCGACTGCCGATCCGCCGTTGTCATCAATTTTCATTCAGTAGACTCGATGATGTGGTCCTCGTAGATGGCTTCCTGCGCCTCGTAGAAGCCGTTGTGCGTGAAGCGAACGCGCCCCGACTTGTCGATCACGACGGAGGTCGGCATCTCCTGAACACGGTACTTCAGAGCCATCTGACCCTGCGGATCGTAGACGACATGAATGTTCGGCCCGAACTGGGCGAGGAACGCGTCGGCCCGCTCCCGCGAATGGTCGACGTTCACCGCGATCAGCACGAACGGCTTGGCGGCGTAGACGGCCGAGAGCCGCTGCATGTACGGGAACGACAGGCGGCAGGGCCCACACCACGACGCCCAGAAGTCCAGGTAGACGACCTTGCCGCGGTACTGCCTCAGATCGAGCGGGTCGGCGGCGAGCGCCGGCAGGGCGAACGCGGCGCCGACGGCGGCCGTCGCGGCCACCAGGCCGCGACGCGTCAAGGCAAGCGTCGTCTTAGACATTGAAGCTCCGTTCGGATGGCGGTGGCCGGGCGCACGGAAGGCGCCCCGTCGCCGATCAGGCGGCAGGTGGGCGGCGCTCGCGCCGGGGTGGCGACGGGGGCGGCGTCCGGCCGGGCTTTACGAGGAGCATCGGGTCACCTTCAGGCGAAGCCGTCCGAGCGGCTTCACCCACGAGACGCCGCCGTTCGCGGTACACCTCACCTGGCCGCACGCCAGATTTTCAGGGAAGACGGCGGGCGATTTTGAGCGTCACCGTCGCCGGCCGCTGCGGCGTCGTCTGCGCGAAATCCCGGAACGTGAACGGATTGCCGTAGGCGAAGGTGTCGCCGAGACCGCTCAGCGGCGTGCGCAGGTCAAGGCCCAGTGTCCAATCCCGCGCCTCGAGCTGGGCGGAGAAGCGCCCCAAGCCATAGTTCCCCATCGCCGCCGACGTCGTGGCGTCGAGCGTGAGGCGGGACGCGCCGACATAGGCGTACGAACCCTGCAGCCGCAGCGAGAGCGCCTCGCCGAGCGGACGCTCGTAGGAAACCGAGGCCGCGCCGGAGAAGGTCGGCACGCCCGGCAGGCCGTTGTCCGGCGTTGCGGTGAAAGGGGGATTTGGCCGGGTGAGGTCCGGCTCGCTGAGCGTCGCGTTCGCTTGCAGCCGCCAGTGCGCGCCCGGCCGGATGTCCGCTTCCAGTTCACCGCCGAAGTCGCGGCCGTCGCCGAGGTTGGCGGTGTAGGGCAGGCCGTCGGGCTGCAGCTGGTCGCTCTGGACCCGGTTCCAGACCATGTAGAACCCAGCCGCGCGAACCCGCGCGCGGCCATCGAACAAGCTGAGCTTCGCGCCGGCCTCGTAGTTCCAGAGTTCGTCGCCGTTGAAGCGACGCTCGGGGCCGGGCCCGGTCGTCGATGACGCAAAGGCCTGCCCGACCAGGCCGGCGGTGTTGAAGCCGCCGGCGCGATAGCCCTCGGAGACCTGGCCATAGAGCGTGGTGTCGTCGCTGGCGAGAAACCGCAGCGTCGCCTGCGGCGCGAACCCGCTGTCCGAGGTCTTGCCGGAAAAGGCGCTCGACGCGCCGCCCGGCGCCTGGGTGGTGGTCGCGCGGGTCTGAGACCGCCGAGGCGAACCAGCGTCCGCCAACCGACACCACCAGCCGGGGGTCGAGCGGTAGGTCAGCTGCCCATAGAGCGGCCAGTTCGCCGATCGTATCGCTGCGGCTCTGGTGGTAGGCCGCGACCAGCGCGCCGCCCGGGCCGATTGGCGCGGTGAGCGTCGAGGCGAGGTCATCGTCGCTGGCGCTGGCGAAGAGCGCCAGCCAGCCAGCTCAGCCGGCCGGTGTCGGGCGAGGCCGCCGTCAGCTCGTTGACGATGCTCTTCGTCGCGTTGGACTCGTCGAACGGACTTGGGACGACGGCCGCGCCCGGGACGAACAGCGGCAGCGCCAGCGAGGCGTCGTAGCGGCTGTCGAACTGGTGGCTCACCACCGAGTTGGTGAAGCTGAGCTGCCCCAGGGCTCGTGGCCCTCGATGCGAAGGGCGACGTCCAGCAGGTCGTTATCGTGGGGCTCCTGCAGCAGCACGTCCCTCGCGAGCGGACCGACGCCGGGCTGTGCGTAGTGGGTGTCCGCGGAGTTCAGCGACTGCCAGGCGACGCTGACGGTCGCGCTCCAGTCGGACGAGATTTCCCAGAGCGCCGCGGCCCGCAGCCCTTTTCGCGCGACGCTGTTGACGTTGCGCAGGCCGAGGCGGACGTCGTCGATGTAGCCGCCGTCGCGCTCGTCGTAGCCCACAATGCGCAGGCCGAGCTTGTCGGGCTCGAGCGGCAGGTTGAGCACGCCATCCGCCGACCAGCCAGGCGCGCCGCCCTGGGTTGCGGACGCGCTGGCGTCGATGGACGGCCGACCAGCTTCGCAGATCCGGGCTTGCGGGTCACGATCTGCGACCAGGCCGCCGATCGAACCCGCGCCGTAGAGCGCGCCTTGCGGGCCGCGGAGGACCTCGACGCGCGCGACGTCGATCAGCCTGAGGTCAGGATCCGGGCGCGTTGTAGGTCAGGCGCGCGCCATCGAGATAGACGCCGACGGTCGACTGGGTCTCGCCGGTCAGCGGTCCGTCGGAGAGCCCGCGCAGGAACAGCTTGTCCCGGCCGGGCCCCAGGTCGGTCATGGAGAGGCCGGCCACCAGCGGGGAGACGTCGCCGATGTCGGACGCCCCGACGGCGGCGAGGTCCGCGCCGGCGACCACGCTGGCGGAATAGGGCGCGCGGTCGAGCAGCACGGTGCGGCGCGCCGCCGTGACGACGAGCGCCCGCAGCGGCTCTTGTTCCGGCGGGGCCGCAGGCGACGCGCCGGACGGACGGGATAGGGCGAGAGGGCGGCGACGCGCGCGGAAAACGATGACCGTGCGCGGATCAATCAGCTGATAGCTACAGCCCGTGCCGGCGAGCAGCCGGTCAAGCGCTTCCGCGGGCCGGAAGCGGCCGTCCAGCGGCGCCGAATGCAAGCAGCCCGCGACGCCGTCGGTCGAAACCGACACCCTGGCCTGGACGGCGAAGTCGACCAGCGCCGCGGTTAGCGGCTCTGAGGGTATGCGGAACGCGGGCGCCGAGTCCTGCGCGCACGCTGGCGCCGCCAGCGCGACGAAGGCGGCGAACGGCGCCAGGCCGACCGGCAGTCGAACGCAATGCGGCGCCGTCAAGCCGAGCTCTCATCAAGAATGATCAGCGCGGCTGTAGCACGACCGCGTTCGGGGCGTGAACGACCGCGACCGGCAGGAAATGTCGCAAGCGTTCGACGACCGCGTCCTCGCGGTCGAGCATCAGCACGCCGGAGAACCGCAGCCGCCTGGCTGACCCCTCGACGCGGAGCGGAGTCGGGAAGTAGCGGTTGAGGTCTCCGGCGACGTCGGCGAGCGCCCTGTCCCTGAAGACCAGATACCCCTTGGTCCAAGCGAACACGTCGCCGACCGCGACGCGGCTCACCGCCGAAGTCGCAGCCGCTTCGTCGTGCGAGAGCTGGTCGCCGGTCGTCAGTCGGAAAACCGCTCCCCCCACTGACGGCGAGACACCCCGCACTTCGACGACCCCGCTCGCGACTGTGACCGTGATGCGTCCCCCGCCCCGCAAGATGTCGAAATGCGTCCCGACCACAGTCACCCGCTGGTCACCGACTCTGATTACGAATGGATGCGCGCGATCCCTCGCGACTTCGAACGCAGCCTCGCCGCCTTCGAGCGCGACGCGGCGTACGCCGCCCCCGATCGACGCAGTCAGCCGAGTGTTGCTGCTGAGCCGGACGTCGCTGCCGTCGGCCAGGCGCACCTGCCGCGTCTCACCTACGCTGGTGGCGAAGAGTTGAGCGGGCGGCGGCGGTGAGCGCAGCAACAGCGCGCTGGCGATCACGACCACCGCGGCAAAGCCCGCCGCGACCGCGCCGACGGCCGCCCGGGCCGGGGCGGGGCGACGGCGAGCCGCCAGATCGACCACCACCGGCTCCGGCTCTGAGCGTCTCGCGGGCGCGTAGGGGAGGCCGGGCGCGTCGAACACCGCCCACACCGCTTCGGCGTGGTCGAACGCCGCCTGGCGCCCGGGCGACGCGGCGAGCCACCTCTCGAGCGCCAGCCAGTCGTCCTCGCAAGCGGCGTCGGCATGCAGCCGGACGACCCAGGCGGCTGCCTCGGCGCGCACCGTCTCCATGTCGTCATTGGTCTCGTTCATGGCCGTTCGCCCGCTTCCGACGGCGCGCCTCTCATCCTAATGACGCCGCAATCGGCCGCCGCCCTCATCCGAGCGCCTCCGGGCCGAGCAGGGACATCAGCTGCTGCAGCGCCGCGATAATGTGTTTCTCAACGGCGCTGCGCGAGACGCCCATCGCCGCGGCGGTTTCCGCGTGGCTGTGGCCCTCCAGCTTGTGCAGGACGAACGCGCGACGCCGCTGCGGCGGCAACTGGTCCAGCGCCGCCAGCAGCTGGCGCAGGCGCTGGCGCGACGCGACGACCTCGTCGGCGGGCGGATCATCGGCCGTAGGCGTCTCGCCGACGCGGACAAACGCGCTCTGGTGCCACGCTTCGTCGCGCGCCTCGGCGCGACGACGCTGCTTGAGCCGGTCAAGCATCAGGTTGGTGCCCAGCCGGTAGAGATAGGCGGCCGGGTTTTCCACCGGTTCGATGGCCGCCGTCGCGAGGCGGACGTAGATGTCCTGCACGACGTCCTCGGCCGCTGCTTGCGACTTCAGCCGAAGCGTGAAGTAGCGCAGCAGATCCTGACGCTTCAGCAGGTAGGCCGCCATTAGCGGCGTGCGGCCTTGGTCAGGCAAGCTGCATATTCCGATCGGGCAAATGGCGTACAAAGGCGCCGCACTAGCGACCGACGAGTTCGTCGTCCGCGCGGCGCATTCTACGGCCAAACCCTCAAGTCAAGGTCCGTTCGCGTTGAACATTGCCGCCGCAGCGGCTCCAAAGCTGTTGCTCACACCCGAACGGCTGTGGTCGCCCGGTCTCGGCGGCGTCTCTCTGGAGTGCAACATCGAACCGGTCCCAGGTTCGCAATCAGGGCGTCACTTGCCGTCGAAATCCGAAACGGCGGTCTGCAATCGAAGCAGAACGGCAGCGCGATGGCGATCTCGCGCTCTCTGTCGTGCTCCACCGCCTACAGCAGCGCAGCCTGCGAGGCGGCGAAGAGCGGCTGAGGCTCGACGATGTTGTAGCTGAAATTGGGGACTGTTCGTTCGGCAGCCTGCTTCTCGCCCTGGCTCTGCCGGCTATTCCCCTGCCGCCAGGCGTCGCGGCGTTGCTCGGGGCGCCGTTGCTCCTGGTGTCGGCCCAGATGTTGATCGGCCGTGAGTTGCCATGGCTCCCGAAGGCCTTGGGCTCCGTGAGCCTTGCCCAGCCGGCCGCGGCTAAGCTTTTTCGGCGCATGTCGCCTGGGGTTTCGCGGCTGGAGGCCGTACTTCGCCCCCGCGCGAGCGGCTTGTTCAACCCGTTACACAATCGTCTGGTCGCGATGGCCTGTGTCGCTTTGTCCGTCGTGCTGCTGACACCGGCGCCACTAGCACACACCGCGGCGGCCGCTGGCATCCTGGCGTTCGCTGGCGGTATGGTCAGGCGTGATGGCCTGGCGACGATCGCGGGTTGGGCGCTGACCCTGACCTGCGCGCTTCTGCTGGTTCTTATGGTCGTCGCCGGCTCTGTGGCCGTCGCCCGGTTGCTCTAATGGCGCGCATGTCCCGAAACAATCGGACCGCGGCTGAGGGGAAGGTCCGACCGTGTCGTCCCTCTGAACGAGGGGCAACGCGGAATCCTCCAGTGGTCGAGCCAGAACGAACAATCCGTCCCTCGATTGATCGCCTGACGCGACAAGATCCGCGTGCAGCAGGGCGGCGCGCCCCCAAATGCGCTCTGGCGCCGCCCTGCACTTCTTCGCTGGCCGCTCAGGCCGAGGTGTCGAGCAAGCTGCCCGTGCCGTTGGGCTTCGCGGCCGCAGAAGCGCTTCCATCGTGGTCGCCATCTCCGTCGGCCGCCGGGGCGGGCGGGGTCTGGTTCGCGGCGATCGGTGGCGTAAGCGCCGGATTCGTTCCAGCATGACCAAGAGAATTCACGTTCATTGTTGTCTCCTTCAGACTAAGTATTGCGCGTTTCTCAAGCATAAAGACAAACAATCGATTAAAGTTTCCGTTTTACCGTGAGATCTGGTTGAGATGTATTTGAGAACATCTATGTCCTTGTCCGGATTCGTCTTTGTCCGGACTCTAACTCTCGGTCGCGTGCTGAGTTTTTCACTCTTATTCTACCGCCAACCCTCCGTTCCGCTAACCCTCCGTACGGCTGGCGCCCAGCGGCTACGGCCGCGTTTAGCTCAAAGCGACTATGCCGATCGGCTAGTTCGAACCCCGCGCCGCGTCCTCCGCGTCGACGATCGCTTTCAAGGCCGCCCGGCACTGCGGGCTGGCCTTTTGCAGGCTTTTCAACAGACAGCGCTTGGCGCCCTCGCGGTTGACGTTCGTTGATGACTGCGCGTGCCTGGCGGCTGTTGCACAACCGTTTATCCGCTCAACGCCTCCGTGCTGAGGCACCGCCCAAATGGCGTCGTCTCTCACTTTGAGAGGAACGGATGCGCTGGGCTTACTGGAGCGATCGGTTGTTGGGCTTCGGCCTAAAGTCCGCGCGCGCGTCTCTGAACTCCTGCGGGCGACACGGCACTGGGAATCCTGTTCGGCCTAGTGGAGGCGGTGCTCATGGCGTGCTTCATTTGGTCCGTGAAGTAGTCTTGCCGCGCGCTTCAAGGCGCGTCGCCAATACGTCGAGGCGTCCATAGGCGATCCGGCGCGCGTGATCCTCGACGTGCGCAGCGAGGAGGAATGGACCCGCGACGTCCAGACCGGCGCGACCGTCCCCGGCCACATCCCGGGCGCCGCTCATCTGGTCTGGACCGACGTCCTCGATCCCGCGACCAAGCGGTTCAAGCCCGCAGCCGCGCTTGATGATCTGTTCCGCCAGGCGGGCGTCTCGCCCGACAGCGAGATTCTCCCTTATTGCCACGCCGAAATCCGCGCCGCGCACACGGTCTTCGCGCTCAAGGTCGCAGGCTACCCAAAGGTCTGGAACTACGAAGGGTCCTGGCTCGCCTGGAGCAGCGCCGATCGGCCGATCGAAGCGCACAAGGTTGCGGGCCTGGCGGTGCGATGAGCGGCCCGCTTCAAGCCAGACGCCGGCCGGCGTCAGGGTCGGGAAACAGAACGCTCCGTCTCTCTGGCGCGCGGCGAGCCATGCGCCTTCGCGATGGCCTCGGTGAGCGCCGCCGCGGCTGTCGAGCCGACGCCGAATTCGTAGAATTCATGGCCATCGGTCAGATTCGACTGCCAACCAGCTGCGATCTGGAACAGGTTGTTGATCCGCAGGCCGCGGGCGTGAACCTCGTCGATCAGCGCCTCTAGCGGCTTCTGCGCCGCTACGGCGCCTTCAGCCTTGGGTGTGGTCGGCATGGTCCTCGTCCGGGAATTGAAGTCGCGCTGGGCCCCTCCGGCGGCGCGTCGTTGGCCTGCGCCGCGCCGTTGGGGCGATGTCGGCGCCAGCCTCCGCTCCGGGGGCCGAGGACAAGCGCGCCAGGGCTAGCGCGAGCTGGTCGAGGAGCTGGCCCTGTTCGCCTCTCATGCCCTCGTTCGCGGCCGCATCCTCTTCGAGCGCGTCATACTCCCATCGGCGCAGGACATCGGGCTTCTCGGCCTCGCTCAGCTGCGGGTCCGACAGGACATCTTCCGGACCACGGTAAAGGCTCGCCGGAGCGTCGCGCGCCTGCTCGAGCCGCTTGGACTCCATCTGACCGCCCTCGGCTGCACGCGCCTGCTGATCAGCGCGCCCTTGTCTGGGGCATTTATCGATGCCGCCTGCTCCGCGGCCTTGATCCAAGACAAAGCGCCGCATGCAGATCGGGCGCTCAACCGCCCTTCCCTGCGCCTGGCGCGCCCAACTCTCCACCCAACAGGCGTCTACTCCATGACCTCCATTCTGTTCCTGTGCGTGGCGAATTCCGCGCGAAGCCAAATGGCCGAGGGGCTGGCCCGCGCGATCCTCGGCGACCGCGTCACGGTCCAGAGCGCGGGCTCGCGCCCGTCGCGGCTCAATCCCTATGCGGTCGAGGCCATGGCCGAGCTTGGCCATGACGTCTCGGCGCATCGGTCGAAGGCGGTCGAGGACCTCGACCTGACGTCCGTCGATCTCGTCGTGACCCTGTGTGCAGACGGAGGTCTGCCCGATCCTCCCCGGCCCGGCTCGCCGCCTGCATTGGGCCATTTCCGACCCCGCTTCGGACGACCCTTCCCTGACGCCGGAGGAGATGCGCGCCCGCTTCCGCACCGCGCGCGACCAGATCAAGGCGCGGATCGAGGTTCTTGCCCGTCTGCTCGATGTGCCGCCCGGTCCGCCCGCCAAGGAGTTCCACTCGAGTATCCGGGTCGGCGATCTTCCTGAGAGCGTGCGCTTCTACGCCTGGCTGCTCGACACCTGGCCCAAGGAATGGACGCATCGCTATGCGACCTTCATCCGCCCGGACCTGAAGCTGAACTTCGTGCTGCTGGTCTCGGACGGAAAGACCCTGCACCACGACACCCTCTACCACCTCGGCGTGGAGGTGGCCGACCCGGCCGCCGTGGTCGCGGCCTATCACCAGGCGCGCGCCTTCGGGGCCAAGGTCGAGAAGCCGCCGCGAACGACCTGGAAGGGCACGCCGCTGCACGAACTCTGGCTCGCCGATCCCGACGGCAACCTGATCGAAGTTTATGCCCGGCTGACCGACGAAGAGCTCGCGCAAAAGCCGGCCGATGAACAGCCGGTGTTCCTGGTTCCCGGAACCGCTTGAGCACCCCGATCGTAAGCGCGCCCACGCAAGTTTCGGGGCGACGTGCGTTTGATGCGGCTCAAGGCGCGCGCGCGGCGTTGAGGCATCGTGCGTCCGATCATCGCCCGGAAGGTGACACATGCTGGAATATTCGGTGCAGGCGCGGCGGCTGGACGCGCACGGGAGCGAGGCCACGACCAAGGCGGCCAGGATCGTCCTCGACACGGACGTGAAGGGCCGCCCTGATGCTTTCAATCCGGCCGAACTGCTGCTGGCGGCGGTCGCCGCCTGCATGATCAAGGGTATCGAGCGGGTTGCGCCCATGCTCCAGTTCGAGTTCGCGGGCGTCGAGGTGAAGCTCCACGGGGTCCGGCAGGACAGCCCGCCGAAAATGGTGTCCATCGACTACGAGCTGATCGTCGACACCCAGGAGAGCGACCATCGTCTGGAGCTCTTGCACACCAACGTCCGCAAGTACGGAACGATCTCGAACACCGTCGCGGCGGCCACGGCCTTGAATGGACGGGTGATCCGCAAGAGCGCGCAAGTCGACGCGGCCTGATCCACGCCGCAAGGAAGGAGAGCCGATGGACAAGGATTTCGCGCAGGTCGCAACTGACGTGATCTCTGGCGTGGGGCTGCTGCGTCAGGGCTCTCCGGACGCGATGAAGGCGTTCGGGGCACTGTCCGTCGCGGGCACTGCGCCAGGCGCGATTGACACGAAGACCAAGGAGCTGATGGCGCTCGCTATCGGCATCGCGGTCCATTGCGACGGCTGCGTGGCGTTTCACACCAAGATGGCGCACCAGCATGGAGCCACGCGCCAGGAAGTGTCCGAGACCGTCGCGCTGGCCGTCTACATGGGGGGCGGGCCTGCGGCGGTCTATGGGGCGGACGCCCTCCGCGCCTACGACCAATTCAGCGCGGCCCAAGGGCAGCAGTGATCGAATGATGGGCGAGACGGCTCAGCTGGCGCTGCCGGAGGTCCTGAAGCGAGCGCCCCGCCACCTGTTCTTCACCGGCAAGGGCGGCGTCGGTAAGACCTCGCTCGCTTGCGCCAGCGCCATCCAACTTGCAGAGGCCGGACGGCGTGTGTTGTTGGTCAGCACCGATCCGGCCTCCAACCTCAATACTGTTCTACAGACGCGACTGGGGACCACACCGACAACCATCGTCGGGGTCGCGAATCTCAAGGCCATGAACATCGATCCGGAGCAGGCGGCCCGGGATTATAGGGAGCGGACGATAGCTCCCTACCGGAGTGCCTTGCCCCCCGAGGAACTGACGCTATTGCAGGAGCGCCTTTCCGGAGCATGCACAGTCGAGGTCGCCGCCTTTGACGAGTTCGCCCTGCTCGTCAGCGAGCCCCAGAAGACCACAGCGTTCGATCACATCATCTTCGATACCGCGCCCACCGGTCATACATTGCGACTGCTCGAATTGCCGGCGGCGTGGAGCGGATTCCTCGAGAGCGCCCCTGGGGAGGTTTCCTGTCTGGGGCCGCTGTCGGGCCTCAAGACGCAGCACGATCGCTATGCCGCGCACTGTCGGTGCGCTCGCCGATCCCAAGCTCACGGTAATAGTTCTCGTGGCTCGGCCCGATCGGATTGCGATCATCGAGGCCGCCCGTGCGGGCGCTGATCTGCGTGGCCAGGGCATGGATAACCAGCTTCTGGTCATCAACGGCGTCTTTCGCGCCGCCGATTCCGGCGATCCGCTGGCCGTCGCCTTCGAGCGCCGGGGGGCGGACGCCTTAGCGCAGCTTCCCAGGGAACTGCTCGAGCTGCCGCGAACGGACATACCTTTGCTCTCAAGCAACATCGTGGGCATCGACGCCCTGCGCTCACTGCTGACGCCGTCGGAGCGGACGGTCGCAACTGCGCCGCGAACCCGTCGTCCTGCCGCCAGATGCCTCGAGTTTTGCCGAACTGGTCGATGAACTCGCCAGTTCTGACGCACGGCCTGGTGATGGTGATGGGCAAGGGCGGCGTCGGAAAGACCACGGTCGCGGCGGCGATCGCCGTCGCCCTGGCCGGTAGGGCTGCCGGTCCATCTGACCACCACGGACCCGGCGCAGCACATTCGAGAGACACTGCAGATCCGATATCCCGGGGCTGCGCGTGACTACATCGACCCGAAGCACGAAGTGCAGCGTTACCGGGAACGCATGCTCGAGCTGGCTCGGCGGACGCTGCCTGCTGAGAAGCTCGCGCTGCTCGAGGAGGAGTTGAGATCGCCTTGCTACGAGGAGGTCGCCGTCTTCCAGGCGTTCTCACGCATTGTCATCGCCGCACGTAAGGAGTTCGTGGTCGTCGACACGGCTCCAACGGGCCACACGCTGCTCCTTCTTGACACTGCCGGGGAGTACCATCGGCAGCTGACCCAGCGCCCGTGAACGGCGCCGGCGGATCCGACGCCCCTGATGATGCTGCAGGATCCGGACTATACGAGAATCCTGATCGTCGCCCTGCCGGAGATAACCCCGGTCCTCGAGGCGAGCGCCCTCCAAGACGATCTGCGACGTGCACAGATCGAGCCTTTCGCCTGGGTGATCAACGGCAGCCTCGCCGCGGCTCGTCCGAGCGACCCAGTTCTCCGAGCCCGCGCCGCCGCCGAGCTTCCGCAGATACGCAAGGTCAAGGAGCAGCTCGCACGACGCGTCGCCCTGATACCGTTTCAGATCGAGGAGCCGGTCGGCGTCGAGCGGCTGGGCGCACTCTCGATTGCTCCGATTGGGGAAACCGCCGGAGAACATCTGGCGCCCCGGTGAAACATCGTCGGCGCCGCCTTGCGGGTCAGCTCCTGCGGCGAAGGTTCCCCACGTCGCGCACGGCGCCGCGGGCGGCGCTGGTGGCGAAGGCGGCGTAGGCCTGCAGGGCGGTGGAGACCTGGCGGCTGCGCGGCGCCGCCGGACGCCAGGCGGCGTCGCCGCGGGCTTCCATCGCGGCGCGGCGCGCGGCGAGCACCTCGTCCGGAACGGTCAGGCGGATCGTGCGGGCGGGGATGTCGATCTCGATCCTGTCGCCGTCCTCGACCAGGCCGATCGTGCCGCCCTCGGCCGCCTCGGGCGAGGCGTGGCCGATCGAAGGCCCGAGGTGCCGCCCGACCGACCAGGCACGGCGCCAGCCCCGAAAGAACTTCAGCACCTCGGCGCGTCGGAGCTTCTTCCTGATCACGACCTGGCCAACGGCATCGACGCCATGGACCTGGAACACGCTCTTGGCGAGATCGAGCCCGATCGTAGTAATCTGCATGGTGGACGGCTCCTGCTGGAGGTTGCTTCGACAACGACCACCCTATGGCGCTCAGACGCCGGACACAGGGGCCGTCCACCCCATCAGACTAACCTGAATTCGTGCTGGCTTCGCACTTCCCGACTTCGAATTTCGGGCACAGATCATTGGCGCGCTTCAAGCGCTACAGGCACGAAGGACCAGACCACCGAGTCAGATACGTACCCTCGGGTCGTTAACGAAAAGTACCTCTGACAGTGCCCCCTCCAGAAGTTCGCCTCCGTCCACGCCTCAAAAGCGTCGCCCCCCGCCTAAGCGGCGACGCCGCCGAGGCGGGCGATGTTGCACTTGGACCAGAGGCCCTGCAGGGCGCGCGGTGAGGTCGTCCATCATCTGCGTCGGTGTGGAACGGCGTCGGCGTGAAGCGCAGGCGCTCGGTGCCGCGCGGCACGGTCGGGTAGTTGATCGGCTGCACATAGACGCCGTGGTCGGCCAGCAGCATGTCGGAGACCAGCTTGCAGTGCACCGGGTCGCCCACCAGCACCGGCACGATGTGGCTGACCGACGGCATCACCGGCAGGCCGGCGGCGTCGAAGCGCGCCTTCAGCGCCTGGGCCCGCTCCTGGTGGCGCACGCGCACCTCGTTGTGCTCCTTCAGCCAGCGGATCGTGGCCAGCGCCGCCGGCCGAGAGCGCCGGCGGCAGCGAGGTGGTGAAGATGAAGCCCGGCGCGTAGGAGCGGATGCGCGTCGACCATGCTCGGCGTCGGCGGCGATGTAGCCGCCCATCACCCCGAACGCCTTGGCCAGCGTGCCCTCGATGATGTCGATGTCGGCCGCCACGCCGTCGCGCTCGGCGACGCCGCCGCCGCGCAGGCCGTACATGCCGACGGCGTGCACCTCGTCGAGGTAGGTCAGCGCGCCGTACTTCTTGGCCAGCGCCGCGGTGCCGGCGATGTCGGCGATGTCGCCGTCCATCGAATAGACGCTCTCGAACGCGATCAGCTTGGGCGCGTCGGCCGGCGCCTCGGCCAGCAGGCTCTCGAGGTGGCCAGGTCGTTGTGGCGGAAGATCTTGCGCGGGCCGCCGCCGTTGCGGATGCCGGCGATCATCGAGGCGTGGTTCAGCGCGTCGGAGAAGATGATCAGGCCGGGCAGGATCTTCTGCAGCGTCGAGAGCGTCGCCTCGTTGGAGACGTAGCCGGAGGTGAACAGCAGCGCGCGCTTCCTTGCCGTGCAGGTCGGCGAGCTCGGCCTCCAGCTCGACGTGATAGTGGGTGGTGCCGGAGATGTTGCGCGTGCCGCCGGAGCCGGCGCCGGCCTCGTCGATGGCCTTGTGCATGGCCTCGATCACGACCGGGTTCTGGCCCTGGCCGAGGTAGTCGTTGGAGCACCAGACGATGACGTCGCGGGTCTCGCCGGTCGGCGTGGTCCAGGTGGCCAGCGGGAAGTCGCCGCGATGGCGCTTCAGGTCGGCGAACACCCGGTAGCGGCCCTCGCTGCGCTGACCTGGTCGACGGCGTCGCGGATGGCGGCCTTGTAGTCCATAGCGGTCCCCCTTGCGGGCATCTTCGTTGGTCCGGCGATCTCAGAAGTCGGCCCGCAGGCCGACGTCGCTGTAGACGCCGAGCTTGGTGTCGCGGCTGGTCGGCGATCGGTCGATCGTCCATTCGCCGCCGGTCTCGAATTCGAACTGATAGTGCTTGTGGAAGTAGATGTTCAGTCGCACCGACGGCTTTGTCGAGAATTCGGTCCCCGGCGACGCCTTGTTCTCGCGGTAGTCGAAGATCAGGCGCGGATTGATCCGGATGGTGCGCGTGATCGGATAGCGCGTGTTGAGGTCGAAGACATATCGGTAGGCTTGCGCGGTGTCGCCATAGCGGAAACCGACGATCCCGAGATCGCCGGGCACCAGCAGGTCAGTGTCGATCAGCTGCAGGGTCGCGAACTTCTCCAACCCGGAACTCGGCTCGGCCGGAACCCCGCCCGACGCCGGCGTCGCGCCGACCTGGTCGAGCGTCGCATCGAGGTTGAGCGAGAACTTGTGCGTGAGCGGATGGGCCAGACTGAGCGTCGCGGTTTCGCTCTGGGCCGTTCGGTCGGCGGCGAGCCGGTAGACCCCGTCGACGCCATAGGTCGGTATGAGGTCCGTCACGTTGGGCACGGTCTGGCCGATCAGGGCGTTGTTGGTGGTCAGCAGCGGCGACTGGCGATAGTCGAACGCGATGCTGAGCGTCGTGCGGTCCTTGAAGGTCGTGCTCGCATTCAGTAGCGCGAGGTCCACGCGCCGGTATTTCAGGTCGTAGTCGACCGAGCCGAACAGCGACTTGTTCATGTCGAGGTACCGAACCTCGCCCCCCACCGCCTCCCGGTCGACGAGGCCGTGATTGGCCTGGTCGATGAAATAGATGTTTCCGTCCCAGGACTTGTGGAAGTGGTTGAGCGCGATGTCGGCCGCGATGAACGGACGGTCGGACTGCAGGAACAGGTTCCGCGAGCTGTCGACCGGGTAGCCGGTCGCGACCTCGAGCTTCAGTTCCGGCGCCACCCTCACGCTGAACAGCCCTCCATCGAAGCGCCCAAACACCCCCCCGGTGCTGCGGGTCTGGCGCACCACCCGGCCGAACAGGTTCTGGTGTGTGTCCATCGCCTCGACATAGAGCGCGCTGAGCGTCGTCTGGTTATGGGTCCCGGGCAGGAAGTCTTCCGTGTACGTCGCGCTCACGCGGCCGCGGGCGATGAAGCCGGGCCCGCGCACCGTCACCAGCCCGTCCGCCGTCGTCAGCAGCTGGTCCTGGTTGATCTGGTTGTCCGTGGTCGATGTGCCCGTTGCGTGCTCGACGGGAGCAGTTCGCTGCGCTGGAAGCCGTCGTCGAAGAAGTAGTACTCGGAGAAGCTGCCCCCGACCTCCCAGGTCAGACCGGTGGGCTTGCCGCTCGCCGGCTGGCCGACCTGCCGCAGTCCCGACTTGGGGGCTGCGCCCACCGCGAGCACACCCGCGAGGCGCTGGCGGACGCGGTCGGCGTCGGGGCCCTTCGGATAGCGCCGCAGATACTCCTCGTACTCGGCCTTGGCGTGCGCCAGCTGGCTGTTGCGCTCGCGCGCGAGCCCGAGCAGCTCCAGCGCCTCGGGCGTGTAGGCATTTTCCGGCGCATCGACGATCGCAGTCAGCAGCTGGATGGCGTGCGGGTAGTCCTTGGCCGTCAGCGCGGTGCGGGCGTCGCGCATGCGCTGGGCGATCTTGTGCTGACGTTCAGCTCCGCTCCGACGGTCGGGGCCGGCAGGGCGGCCGCCTCACGCCGTGGGAGGGGGGCGGCGGGACCTCGGCTCGAAGCGGACCGCGCAGGACCAGCGGCGGCGGCGCCGGCGCCCCGGCCGGCGCCCAGCGGCTTGAAGCTCGGCGTGCAGGCGGTATCGGCGTGGTCGGAGACGGCGACTATCGATGCTCCGGAAGTCGTGGCCGAGGCCGACGTGGAAGTGGACCGGCCGGCGGAAGGTGATCTCCAGCGTCGGCCCGTCGGGCCGGGCCGTCGAAGTCGATCGTGGCGATCGGGCCAGTGTGCTGGCCGGCGGGTGCGAGCGAACTCGCGCGTCTGCATCGTGTCGGGGACGATGTCGGCGCCGCGCCGGCGGCGACTCGGATGCGCAGGTCGTCGCCGCTTCCTCCGGAAAGCTGCTCACCAGGTTGACCGGCAAGGTTGAAGCCGATGTGCAGGACGCGCGCACTGCTCGCTGTCGACCATGTCGGCCACCCAGAGCACGCGGTCGACGTTGTCCTGGGCGCTGGCAGGGCCGCCGCGTCGCCAGGGCCCAGCGAATGCGAGGCGCGAGATCGGCCGGTCGCGGCGACATGCTCGTCCCCGAATGCCTGATCCGCCGAAGCTGCCGGAATTGACGTGGTGATGGCCGGTGCGCCGTGTCTTGATCGTGGTCATCGAGCTGTCGGTGTAGATGTGACAGGCGCCGGTGCAGTCCCTGAGCTCCGAGACCGTGTAGTAGACGGTCGTCGGGCTCTGCCACTTGGGGTGGGCGTCAGCGCTGAACGCTTGGCGTGGCACCCCGCGCAGTCGGGCGCGTAGGCGGCATAGGGGTACACGATCGTCGCCGAGTTGCTGGTGTGGCAGCTGGCGCAGGTGACCGAGGCGCCGTGATCGCCCGGGTAGGTCGCGCCGGTGTGATGGTAGATCACGGTCGTCCAGTTCGCCGTGTTGTGGCAGTCGTCGCAGCTCAGCGTGGTCACGAAGTGATTGGCGGGCTGACCGGTCGCGGCCGAGCCGTTGTGACAGCTCGCGCAGGTGCCGGGCGTGACATTGGCGTGGTTGAAGGTTCGTGCGCCCAGGTCAGCGTCGTGTGACAGTCGCCGCAGTCGGCGGTGGTGACCACGTGGTTGGCCGGCTTGCCGGTCGCGGTCGTGCCGTTGTGGCAGCTGGCGCAGGTCCCGATGACGTCGGCGTGGTCGACGTTGACCGTCGTCCAGTTGGCGACGACGTGGCAGTCGTCGCAGACATTGGTGGTGCTGATGTGGTTGGCCAGGCTTGCCGGCGCGGTCGTGCCGTTGTGGCAGCTGGCGCAGGTCCCCTGGCGCGTCGGCGTGGTCGAAGTGCACGGTCGTCCAGGCCGCGACCACGTGGCAATCGTCGCAGACGTTGGTGGTCGCCATATGGGTCGCCGGCTTGCCGGGCGTGGTGCCGTTGTGACAGCTCGAGCACGTCCCGGTGACGTCGAGTGGTCGAAGCTCGCCACGGTGGTGAAGTTGAGGTGCGTGTGGCAGTCACCGCAGTCACCGGTGGTGGCGATGTGATTGGCGGGCTTGCCGGTGGCGGTGGTCCCGTTGTGGCAGCTGGCGCAGGTTCCGAGCGCGTCGGCGTGGTTGAAGTGGGCGACCGTCGTCCAGTTCGCGGTGACGTGGCAGTCCTCGCAGACGTTGGTGGTCGCCATGTGGGTTGGCGGCTTGCCGGTGGCGGTCGTGCCGTTGTGGCAGCTGGCGCAGGTCCCGGTGACGTCGGAGTGGTTGAAGTTGGTGACCGAGGTGAAGTTGGTGGTGTTGTGGCAGGTCGTCGCAGGCGCCGGTGGTGGCGATGTGGTTGGCCGGCTTGCCGGTGGCGGTCGTGCCGTTGTGGCAGCTCGAACAGGTCCCGAGCGCGTCGGCGTGGTTGAAGTGGTGACCGTGGTCCAGTTGGCGGTCGACGTGGCAGTCTTCGCACGACGTTGGTCGTCGCCATGTGCGTCGCCGGCTTGCCGGGCGCTGTCGTGCCGTTGTGGCAGCTGGCGCAGGTCCCGGTGACGTCGGCGTGGTCGAAGTTCGCCCCGGGTGAAGTTGACGTGGTGTGGCAGTCGTCGCAGTCGCTCGTGGTGGCGATGTGGTTGGCCGGCTTGCCGGTCGCCGTCGTGCCGTTGTGGCAGCTGGCGCAGGTTCCGAGCGCATCGGCGTGGTTGAAGTGGCTGATCGTCGTCCAGGTCGCGGTGACGTGGCAGTCTCGCAGACGTTGGTGGTCGCAATGTGCGTGGCCGGCTTGCCGGGCGCAGTCGTGCCGTTGTGGCAGCTGGCGCAGGTCCCGAGCGCGTCGGCGTGATTGAACTGGCTGACCGTCGTCCAGTTGGTGGTGACGTGGCAGTCAGCGCAGGCGTCGGTGGTGGCCATGTGGGTTGCCGGCTTGCCGGTGGCGGTCGTGCCGTTGTGGCAGCTCGACGCAGGTCCCGGTGACCGTCGGGTGGTCGAAGTTGGTGACCGAGGTGAAGTCTGGTGGTGTTGTGGCAGTCGCTCGCAGTCGCCGGTGGTCGGGATGTGGTTCGCCGGCTTGCCGGGCGCGGTCGTTGCCGTTGTGGCAGCTGGCGCAGGTCGCCGAGCGCATCGGCGTGGTTGAAGTGACTGAGGCGTCGTCCAGTTGGCGGACGACGTGGCAGTCTTCGCAGACGTTGTCGTGGCCATGTGCGTCGCCGGCTTGCCGGTCGCGGTGGTGCCGTTGTGGCAGCTGGCGCAGGTCCCGGAGACGCAGCGAGTGGTCGAAATTGGTGATCGTCGCGTAGCTGGTCGTGTTGTGGCAGGCGCCGCAGTCGCCGGTGGTGGCGATGTGGTTGGCCGGCTTGCCGATCGCGGTCGTGCCGTTGTGACAGCTGGCGCACGTTCCCAGCGCGTCGGCGTGGCTGAAGTGGCTGACGGTCGTCCAGTTGGCGGTGACGTGACAGTCTTCGCAGACGTTGGTCGTAGCCATGTGCGACGGGGGCTTGCCGACCGCGGTGGTCCCGTTGTGGCAGCTACGCAGGCCGCGGTGACGCCCGAGTGATTGAAGGCCGACGGCGTCCAGATGGCCGTGCGGTGGCAGTCCTCGCACTGGTCCGACGTGGGCGGGTGGTTGGGCGGCTTGCCCTTGGCGGTGCGTCCGTCGTGGCAGGCCGAGCACAGGCGCCGTCGTCTCGGCGTGATCGAACATCGCCGGCGTCCAGGCGGCGGTCGTAGTGACAGGCGTGCGCACGCCTTGGTGGTCGGCATGTGGCTCGACGGCCGCCCCGAGGCGATGCGGCCGTCGTGACAATCCGAGCAGGTGCGCGGGGTGCCCTTGAACACGCCGTTGAGGTGGCACGCGGCGCAGGCGGTCTGGGCGTGGGCGCCGAGCAGCGGGAACCCGGTCTTGTCGTGGTCGAACTGGGTCTGCGCCGCCTGACTCGAAACGGCGCACGGCGAATGCGCCACTCAACCCCAGGATACAAATGAGAATAAGTATTACTAGGTTGATGCGGGGCGGCTCGTTCGGGTTGTGGGGGTTCCGCCATGGCCGAGAGGTCCGTGAATCGTACCTCTCCCTGGAGGAGGTTGACCCACAACCGTAAGCATCACCCGTGTCTCCCCGTCAAAAGCACACGACGAACTGCTAGGACTGAAGCGACTTCGCCGCCCATTCCTCAACAAAAGATAAAACTCGAAGTTGAGCACTGTTCAGATTGATTCAGTGCCCGACTATATTTGCCTGAACGAATGTGTCTGCGTTGTGGCACCTGGCGCAGTCGGGGCCGAATCGCCGCGGTGGATGTCATCCTTGAGATGGCAGTCGACACAGTCGGATCCGATCCGCGCCCCGCCGCCCCGGGCGGGCGCCGTGTGGCACGCCGCGCAGGCAAGTCCGGCATGGGCGCCAGTCAGCGGGAAATGCGTCTGGGCGTCGTGGTCGAACCGCCAGATCTTCCAGTCGGCGGGCGTATGGCACTCGGCGCAGTCCGGACCGAGCGCCCCGTTGTGCTTGTCGTCCCTGCGATGGCAGTCCGCGCAACCTGTCTTCGCGTCCTTGAACCGCGGCGAGGCGTGGCACTGTGCGCAAGGCACGGCGGCGTGCTTTCCGATCAGCGGGAACGCCGTCTGGTCATGGTCGAAGAATACGTCCGTCTTCCAGCCGCGCGCGTTGTGACAGCTCGCGCATTGCGGACCCTCCTGCCCCTGGTGGGAGTCATCCTTGACGTGACAGGCGTTGCAGTCGCTGGAGATCTTCACTTGGTCCGCTGGCTGGATGTGGCAGGCGTTGCAGGCCGCCTTGATGTGCTCGCCCTCGAGCGGGAAGCTGGTCTGGGTGTCGTGGTTGAACGAGGTGATCTTCCAGTCGTCGGCCGTATGGCACTTCTCGCAGTCGGGTCCGTTGCCGCCCTTGTGCACGTCCTTGTCGGCATGACAGGCGATGCAGGTCGTTGGCAGCTTCGCCGGTGTTCCCGGACCTTTGTGGCAGGCGGCGCAGTCTAGCTCGGCGTGCTGGCCGCTCAGCGCAAAGCCGGTCCGGGCGTGATCGAAACGGGTCACCGGCCAGGCCTGCGCCGTGTGGCAGTCTCCACAGCTCGTCCCGAACGAGCCCTTGTGGACGTCCTTGTCGGCGTGGCAGGCGATGCAGGTCCTGGGCGTGCCCTCGAACCGGGCGCCCGCATGGCACGCGGCGCAGTCGATGCGGGCGTGTGCGCCGCTCAGCGCAAATCCGGTCCGGCGGTGATCGAAATGCGCCCCGCTCCAGGCGGCGGTCGAATGGCAATCGCTGCAGGACGGGCCGAGGTGGCCGTGGTGGATGTCCTGGCGTTGGTGGCAGGCCACGCAGGCCGTCGGGGCGCCCTGGAAATGGCCGCCGGAGTGACAGGCCTCGCAGGCTGCCCGAACGTGGGCGCCGGTCAGCGGGAACCGCGTCGTGGCGTGGTCGAAGCCGGACGTCGTCTTCCAGCCCAGCTCGCTGTGGCAGCGCTGGCATCCGTCGCCGAGCGAGCCCTTGTGGATGTCGTCCTTGCGGTGGCAGGCGACGCAGGCGGTCGGCGCGGCGCGCCAGGGCCGGCCGGCGTGGCAGGCCGCGCATGGCGCGCGCAAATGGGCGCCGGCGAGCGGATAGTCGGTCTGGCCATGGTTGAAGCCGCGCGGATTGAACTTGACGATCGCGGCCCCGCGCCCGGCGTGATCGGCGTGACAGTCGCTGCAGAGCTGGGTTCCGGCGGACGTGCGGCCGTGAAAGCCATGCCGACCGGCGATGTCGCTCGCCACGTCGCGGTGGCAGGCAAGACACAGCCGGTTCTGGCTGCGTTTGTCGAACGAAGCGTGACAGGCGCCGCAGCGCGACTCGAGGTTGGCGTGGGCCTGGGCGAGCTTGCCGGGCGAGACCAGCTGCTGCAGCACATCCTGTCCGATGGCGGGCGCGGCCAGCAGCGCCACGACGGCGACGATCGCGAGCCAGAGGGCGCGCATCAGGCCCTCCGCGCTTTCAGTAGAGGTTCACCGCCACGACGTGCACGATCGCCGTGCACACCAACAGAACGAACAGGGGCACGTGCAGCACGTGCCAGAGCGAGAACAGCCGCTCGTAGAGCCCGAAGGTCGCCGCGCGGTCGACCGCGGCATAATAGCGATCCAGACGGCGGCGGGTGTCCTTGAGCCGGCGACGCCGCTCCGGCGCCGACGCGAAACCTTTCTGGGCGTCGCGCTGCAGCTCCGCCGTCAGCGCGCGGCGGCTGCGGCGGATCAGGACGCCGACGGTCACGAAGCGCGCCAGCGCCGACCAGAAACTCGTTGTCGGCGCCAGTGCCGCCGCCTCGAACCTATCGAGTTCGGCCATGACCTTGGACCCGGATACGAAGTCGGCGTTGAGCGCCAGACGGTCCTTGGCCGAGTCCGATCGCAGCTCCTTGGCCTCGCGCCGGCGGCCGTAGAGTCCGGCATGGATGCGTCCGTAGAGATAGCGCCCGACGACGCCGCTGCCGGCGACCACAAGCATGACGAAGAAGGCCACCGACGCGTTGGCCGACTTCAGCTGCCAGTTCGAGTGCACGATGATCAGCGCCGGTCCCAGCACGCCCAGCGCCATGTGCCAGCGGAACCAGTCGGCGACCCGGCCCCAGTCACGCATCGCCTTCACTCGCTTGCGCAGCGGATAGAGCAGGAGCGTCAGCATCATTACCGCGCCGGCGATGCCGAAGGCGTAGCCGAGGCCATCGTCGGGGCGCAGCGACCCGTCGTTGCGATGCAGCCAGCCGAGCACGACGATGCCGGCGATCGCGGCGGCAAAAAGGGTCAGCCCATTCGGGCCGCTCGCGCGCTTCGCCGACCGCGACGGCAAGTCAACTGTCGCTTGAGTTGAATTCCTGAGTCATGTTGTCTGAAGTGTGTCTGCCCCAGGTCTGAGCGCGAACCGTGGTAAAAGCGCGGCGAACATAGGCGGAGCGCTCCCGTGTTCGGCTCAAGTGACAAATTGTCGTCCAATTCGCGGCTAGCCATAGAATGGCCGACCTTGATGATTCTTGAAGGTTGGCGACTCAGAAACATTTTCACGGTGTGATGACTGTCATCGCGCCGGATGGGTGGGGGCCCGCCAGCGATCAGCCGCAGCCGTGGTTGACCGCCTGACGCTCGAGGGGAGGCGACGGGATGGCAGCTGAGATCGGCCGCTTTGCGTTGATGCTGGCGTTCATGATCGCCACGGCGCAGGCGATCATACCCATGCTCGGCGCGCACCGTCGTGACGCCCGCCTGATGGCCTTCGCCAACAACGCGGCCGTCGGCCAGTTCGTCTTCGTGGCGCTGTCGTTCGGCTGCCTGGTCTACAGCTTTCTGGTCTCGGACTTCTCGCTCGAGGTGGTGGCGGCCAATTCCCATACGGCCAAGCCGCTGATCTACAAGTTCAGCGGCACGTGGGGGAACCACGAGGGCTCGATGATGCTCTGGGTGCTGATCCTCTCGCTGTTCGGCGCGATGATCGCCACGATCGGGCGCGCCATTCCGCTGTCGCTGCGGGCGCGGACCCTGGCGGTGCAAGGGCTGACCGGCGCCGGTTTCCTCGCCTTCATCCTGTTCACGTCCGACCCGTTCGCGCGGCTCATTCCGGCGCCGCCGCAGGGTGACGGGCTCAATCCGCTGTTGCAGGACCCCGGCCTGGCGAGCCACCCGCCGTTCCTCTACCTCGGCTATGTCGGCTTTTCGACGGCGTTCTCGTTCGCCGTGGCCGCGCTGATCGAAGGCAGGGCCGATGCGCTCTGGGTGCGCTACGCAGACCCTGGATCCTCGCCGCCTGGACCTGCCTCACGATCGGCATCACGCTCGGCTCGCCTGGGCCTATTGCGTGCTTGGCTGGGGCGGCTGGTGGTTCTGGGACCCGGTCGAGAACGCCTCGCTGATGCCCTGGCTGTTCGGCACCGCGCTGGTGCATTGCGCCCTGATCGCCGAGCGGCGCCAAGCGCTGGTGAAGTGGACCGCGCTGCTGGGCGTGCTCACCTTCTCGATGAGCCTGATCGGCACCTTCGTCGTCCGCTCCGGCGTGCTGACCAGCGTCCACGCCTTCGCGGTCGACCCGGGCCGCGGCGCCTTCATCCTGGCCCTGATCGTCGGCTTCACCGGCGGCGGCCTGGCGCTGTTCGGCCTGCGCTCGAACCGCCTCGGCGAAGGCGCGCCGTTCGACCTGCTGAGCCGCGAGGGCAGCCTGGTTTTCAACAACTTCATGCTGATCACCATCCTGGCGACCGTGTTCGCCGGCACCTTCTACCCGCTAGCGATCGACCTCTTCACCCACGACAAGATCTCGGTCGGGTCCGCAGTATTACGACATCACCGTCGCGCCGCTGGCCGGCATCCTGGTGCTGGCGATGGTGGCCGGACCACTGCTGAAATGGCGTCAGGACGGCTGGCGCGACGTGCTCTTGCGCCTCAGGCCGCGCGGCGCTTGCGGGCGGGGCGGCGATGGTCCTCGTATTCGGCTTCAACTTGTCAAAGGGCCTGTTTCCCGCCGTAGGCGTCGGCCTATCGGTCTGGCTGATGGCCGGCGCGCTACAGCTGCTGGCGCGGCGGGCGCGGGTCGGCCAGGGTCATTGGACCGACGCCCTTCGCCGGGCGATGGCCTTGCCGAGATCGACCTACGGCGTCGTGCTGGCCCACTTCGGCCTTGGCGCGATGGTCTTCGGCGTGCTGTGCGCTGCGACCTGGAAGCAGGAGGCGACCTTCGCCATGGCGCCCGGCGACACCAAGGCCTTCGCCGGTCACGACATCCGCATGCTCACGGTCGGAACCCGGCAAAGGGCCGAACTACGAGCTCGAGCGGGCGGTTCTGGAGTTCAGCCGCAGCGGCCAGGTCGAGATGGTGCTGTCGCCGGAGCGCCGCTTCTATCCGGAGCGGCAGAGCACCACGACCAAGGCGGCGATCCAGGTCGACTCCGCTCGGGAATATCTACGCCGCGCTCGGCGACCAGGGTGACGACGGCAAGTTCACCGTCCGACTTTACCAGCACCCGTTCGCGCCATGGATCTGGCTGGGTGGCGCGATGATGGCGCTCGGCGGCGGACTGGCGCTCTCGGGCGAATGGGCCACCCTGGCGCTCTGGCGCCGCGCGGCCGCGCCGGCGCTCAGAGGCGCAAAGGCGGCCGCGCGATGAAGCGGCTGCTGGCGTTCCTGCCGGTCATCCTGTTCGCGGCGTTCGCGGGCTGGATGTACCTCGGCCTTGGCGACGACCCGCGGGCGCTGCCTTCGGTGCTGATCGGCAAGCCGCTGCCCGACTTCAACCTCGGACCGGTGCGCCCGGGCGACCGCGGCCTCGCCCGCGCCGACATCGCCGGCCGCGTCGCGCTGGTGAATGTGTTCGGTTCCTGGTGCGGGGTCTGCGTCGAAGAGCACCCGACCCTGCTGCAACTCGCCGCCGAGAAGGCGGTGCCGCTCTACGGCGTCGACTGGAAGGACACTCCAGCCGACGGCGCCGCCTGGCTGCGCGAGCGCGGCGATCCGTTTCTTCAGGTCGGTTCCGACGACGCCGGACGGCTCGCGATCGACCTTGGCGTGAGCGGCGCGCCCGAGACCTTCGTCGTCGACAAGCATGGTCGCATTCGCTTCAAGCAGATCGGCGCGATCACGCCCGATGTCTGGCGCGAGCAACTCGGCCCGCTCGTCGCCCAGCTCCAGGCCGAACCATGAGGGCCCTTCGCGGCAGCGTCGCCGCCGCTCTTTCGCTGTCGCTCGCGCTCGTCGCCGGCCGCGCGCTGGCGGTCGAGCCCGGCGAGATGTTGAAGGATCCGGCGCAGGAGGCCCGGGCGCTGGCGATCACCAAGACGCTCCGCTGCGTCGTCTGCCAGAACCAGGACATCGACGACTTCGCCGCGCCGCTGGCCGGCGACATGCGCCGTCTGGTGCGCGAGCGCGTCGCCGCGGGCGACACCGACGACCAGGTGCGCGCCTGGATGGTGGCGCGTTACGGCAACTTCGTCCTGCTGCGACCGCCGCTGCAGGCCGACACCCTGATCCTGTGGTTCGGGCCACTGGCGGTGCTGCTGATCTCCGGCGGCGGCTTCTGGGCCTACCTCCATCGCAAGGCGCCGAGCGCGCCGGCCCCGCTCACCCGGGAGGAGCGCGCGAAGCTGAAGGCGCTCCTCGGGAACGACCCGACAAGGAAGTCCTCATGACGCTCTGGTTCGTGCTCGTGATCCTCTGCGCCGCCGCGGCGGTCTTTGTCGCCCTGCCGTTCCTGCGGCCGCGCGCCGAAGCGGCGCTCCCGACCGACGCCACCGAGATCCTCAAGGCGGAACTCGCACAGGTGGACGTCGACGAGGCAGTCGGCGAGATCGACGCCACCGCGGCAGACGCGGCCAGGCTCGAGGCGCAGCGCCGCCTGCTGGCCGCGGCCGAGGCGCCGAGGCAGCCGGTGGCGCAGCCGTCGATGCGGACCGACCGGCTGACCGCGGCGGTCGTGGTCGGCACGGTCGTCATCGGCGCGGTGGCGCTCTACGCGCAGATGGGCAAGCCGAACGTACCGGGCGCCGCTTCCGGCGGGCCGGGGCCATCCGATCCGCAGATGGCGTCGGCGCCCGCAGCGCCGGCCGCGGCCGGGTCGTCGTCCATGCAAGGACTGCCGGATGTGGACGCCGAGATCGCCAAGCTGCAGGCGCGGCTGAAGACTCAGCCGAACGACGTCGAGGGCTGGCGCACGCTCGGATGGGCCAACTTCGAGACGCAGAAGTATCCCGCCGCCGTCGACGCCTACGCGCAGGCGGTGAAGCTGAGCCCGAAGACCGCCGCGTTGCAGTCGGCTTACGGCGAGGCGCTCGACAAGGCCGCCGGCGGCCAGCTCACGCCCGATGCCCGGCAAGCGTTCCAGACCGCGCTTCAGCTGGACCCGTCCGACAAGCGCGCCCGGGTCTATCTCGGGCTCGAGCCTGCCGCCGCGACGCCCGGGCTGACGCCGCAGGACGTGCAGGCCGCGGCGGCGATGCCGACCGGCGACCAGCAGGCGATGATCAACGGCATGGTGGACAAGCAGGTTCGCGACCTCGCCGCCAACCCGAAGGACGCGGACGGCTGGGTGCGGCTGATGCGCTCGCGCAAGGTGCTGGGCCAGCCCGACCTGGCCCGCAAGGCGCTGCAGGACGCCCTGGCCGCGTTCAAGGATGATCCCGACCACCCAGTCGCAGCTGCGCTCGGCGGCGCGCGACCTGGGCGTCGGCTGACGACCGCGACAGGCGGTGGCCATGGATCTCGGCTGGGAGACATTGATCTACGCTGTCCCGGCGGCGCTCGCGATCGCGGGTTACATGCTGTGGCGGCGCCGGATCGAACGTCGCAGCGCGGCCCTGAAGGCGGCCGCCATCGAAGACGGCATGGACGAGCCGCCGAGCCTGCACCCGACGATCGATCCGATGGTCTGCATCGGCTGCGGCGCCTGCGCCCGCGCCTGTCCCGAAGGCGACGTGCTGGGGCTCATCGGCGGCAAGGCCGAACTGATCAGCCCCAGCGAGTGCATCGGCCACGGGGCCTGCCATGCGTCCTGTCCGGTCGGCGCGATCACGCTGGTGTTCGGGACTGCCCGGCGCGGCGTCGACCTGCCCAAGGTGGGACCGGACTTCCAGACCAACGTGCCTGGCCTGTTCGTCGCCGGCGAGCTCGGCGGCATGGGTCTGATCCGCAACGCCGTCGAGCAGGGCCGCCAGGCGATCGACGAGATCGCGCGCCAGCCGAAGTCGCGCGCGGCCGACTACGACGTCATCATCGTCGGCGCCGGGCCAGCCGGCTTCTCCGCCAGCCTGGCCGCGCGCCAGAAAGGGCTGAAGGCGATCACGCTGGAGCAGGACATCCTCGGCGGGGCGGTGGCGCACTATCCGCGCGGCAAGCTGGTGATGAGCGCGCCCACCCGCCTGCCCGGCTTCAAGGCGATGGCCCGCGGCGAGGTCGGCAAGGAGACCCTGCTGAACTATTGGCGCGCCCTCGCCGAACAGGCAAACCTGCCGGTCGCCTACGAGGAACGGGTGGACGCCATCGAGCGGCAGGACGGGGTGTTCAAGGTAACGAGCGGCGAGCGGGCGCGGACCGCGTCGTCGGTGCTACTCAGCGTCGGCCGCCGCGGCTCGCCGCGCCGGCTGGGCGTTCCGGCGAAGACCTGGCGAAGGTGGTCTACCGTCTGATCGATCCCGAGCAGTACGCCGGTCAGCGGGTGCTGGTGGTCGGCGGCGGCGACAGCGCCATCGAGGCCGCCGCCTCGCTCGCCGAGGAGACGGACGCCAAGGTCACGCTGGCCTATCGCGGCGCGGCGTTCCAGCGCGCCAAGCCGCGCAACCGCGAACGTGTCGCCCGCGCGGTCGAGGCGGTCCGGCTCGACCTGCGGTTCAACACCGAGGTGGTCGCCATCGCGCCGGACCACGTGCGCCTGATCCAGGACGGCGCGCCCAAGGCGATCCACAACGACGCGGTGATCATCTGCGCGGCGGCGTGCTACCAACAGAACTCCTCGCAACCGCGGGCATCGCGCTCGAGACCAAATGGGGGGACGCCTAGAAGGGCGTTGTCAGAGCAATTTCACGCCCCGCTAACCCGCGTTCAATAGCCGGGCTGGATGGCAGATCCGAAGAATCCGTTCCGCTGCCAGGGCGGCGGCTGGCGGCCATGGCTCACAACTTGACGTGGATCAATGCATCGGCGGTGGTGAAGTGAGATGGTTGCTGCTGGAGTTCGCCGGGCGGGTTCAGCTCGCAGTACAGGCGCGCCGGACTCTAACGAACCCCCCTCTTCCCTTTCCTCCTGGCCCCCCCTCACTTTATACTCGATCGCACTTCAGTACCAAAGCGAACGCCGCGGGGCCGGCTCTTGAGCACGGCCGAAAATGGACTGGAGAACAAGCCATGAAAAATCATCCTATTTGGCTGGCGACGGTGTTGGCCGCCGGCGGCCTGGCCATGGGCGGCTGCGCCACGCACCAATATGTCGATCGGTCGATCGCCGAGCACAACGCCCAGAACCAGGAGCAGTTCGCCAGCGTTAGCGCCGACGCGCAAGCCGCGCTCGCGCGCGCTAACGCGGCCCACAAACTGGCGGAGGAAAACTTCCAGCACGCCATCCTGTTCACGGACGACACGGCGAAGTTCAACACCGACAGTTCGGCCCTGTCGGCTGACACCCAGGCTTCGCTGATCGCCTTCGCCAACAGGATCAAGTCCGACAACAAGAACGTCTACATCGAGGTCCAGGGCCACACCGACGCGACGGGTTCGGAAGCGAGCAATCACCAGCTCGGCCACCTGCGCGCCAATGCGGTGGCCGATTTCCTGGTCACCAAGGGCATCCCGCCCTATCACCTCGACGCGACGTCCTATGGTGAGGACTACGCGTCGGGCCCAGCCCACCCCCAAGACCGCCGCGTGGTCTTGGTTGTGATGAACTGACGCTTCTGACGCTCATCCGGGAGCCAACGGCTATCGGATGGGCGTCCAGCCGGGTCGCATGGCGCAGCCTTGCGCTGGGGGGTCGTGCCGCAGCACGACGGTGAGGGCGTAGTTGCGCGCCTCTTCGAAATCAAGGTTGGTCAGAGCGGAGGTCGAAGTCGTTGGCCGCAGTATTGCCGCAAGCGGCCGGTCGAGGTGTAGGTCATGCGGGGTCCGTTCGCTTGCCTGAGGGTACCTCTGCAGCCGTTCCTCGGCCGTCAACTCAAGGCTGGGCCTGTGGAACGGTCTAGGATGGCCGTTATCCCGAGGGCCTTCTGCGGCAGGTCCGCCGCGAGCCTCGACGCCAGTTCGCGTATCCCCACCGGATAGGCCTCCCCACCTTCGGCGATTTCGGCGGCGCGTATCGCCATGGCGTCAAGGTCGTGCGCAAAGAGTTCGACCTCTTCCATGGCCAACCGGTGCACCTCCATCTGCAAGCGCCGGACGGACTGCCCTAGGGTTTCGGAGGCCCGCGCATGATCGTCCTCCAGCGAACGGCTCATGTCGGGTGCGGGGAGTGTGGCGTCGGAAGCCACCTTGAGACGGGAGGCGACCATGTGGGTGCCCGTTTTTGCCAAGCGCCCCAGGGCGCGGCGACGTCACTTAGTTCCCCAACCCGCGTCGGCGCTTTGATGTCCATCAAGTTCGCACACTGGATAGAACGGCGCTATGAGTGCAGCACATGGGAACCCAGGAAGGGCGGCAGGCCAAGACCGACCCCCGCAATATCGCGCACGTGTGGGTGCGCGGGCGGGAACCCTTCGCCACCAAAGGGCGCGACAAGCCCGCGGCGCTGCGGTTCATGAAGAAGCTGATGAAGCGCCACGGCACCGCCGAGCAGATCACCACCGATGGGCTACGGTCCTACAGGCCGCCATGAACGAGCTGGGCAACGCCCACAAACAGGTGGTCGGGCGCTGGGCCAACAACCGGGTGGAAAACAGCCACCTACCCTTGCGACGACGAGAGCGGGCGATGAACCGGTTCCGGAGGATGAAGACACTCCAGAAGTTCGCCTCGGTCCACGCCTCAGTCCACAACCTCTTCAATCAGGAGCGCCACCTCACCAGCCGCCAGACCTACAAGGAGAGACTAATTTCCGCGACATGTGGACGCTGGAAGAGACCATTGGCGTCTCCAGCCCACCGCGCCACTCTCCGTCTGGCGAGAATGTTCCCGCCGATTTCTCGCCGGATTCGAAAGTGTAGGTTTCGGCGACGGCTGCTAGCCGGATAACCATTTTCCCGATTATCCGGCGTTTAATCGGGACGTTCGGTCGGAAGCGGGATGCAACCAACAATTTGGACGCTCATACGCCCTATTTTTACAGCGGCTTAGGAGCCAATTCCCGTAGCCGCGTAATCGGGATTTCTGTCCCGCTTATCGGGATCGTTGCGGCCGGATGTCTCAACAACCGGGACCACGAGCCGGCGCAATGAGCCTCGCTCGGCTGGAGGGGCACGAAGCAAGGCCGCGGCGTTTTGCGCCATTTGGCGGCGCTTGTTTCTCCAACCCCTGATGGCCACTTCTCGGTCCGTTTAGTGCCGTTTGTGCCGAGGTCGATCTTCGGCAGGAAGGTCGTTATGTCCGATGATGACCAAACCATAAGCGATGGCGGCAGCGACGCCGACCCAGCGCGCGAACCTCCCCCGCCACGAGTTCGGGTTCCAAAACCCCCGCCCGAGTCAATTAGGCGCCAGCCGCCCCAGGTGCAACGCCGATAACCCCACCGCCCCCAGCGCGTGTGCGAGTCCGCCAACCCCCAGCGCTTGCCCCGTTCCAGCTTGGCCCCACAAGGGCCGCGCAGGAGTTTGCGGAGACCGCGCCGACCGGCGCGGCGGCTGCCAGCGATGCACCAACGCCGACACAGAAACCCAGCTCCGACCCAGAGGAGCCCAACAACAGTTACAAGGTCGGATAGAATAATTCCCCGAAGCACAGCCAGTTCAAAGCTGGGAACAACGCCAATCCGAAGGGCCGACCAAGGACCAAGGACTTTTGGGACCACGTCGACAGCGAGATGGCCGCTCAGCTAACCGCCAGGATTGATGGACGACAAGTCAAGCTGACGGGAGACCACGCGGCGGCTAAGGGGTTTGCGGCAAAGGTCGTCAACGGCGACCCAAGGGCGCTTGATCGCTACGTCAAACGAATTGAGCGACAGCAACACGCCCGAACTTGGGTGCGACCGCACCTGCGGCGCCCCGCTGACGGACAAGCAGAATGCTCAGATCGACGCGCTCCTCGAGCGCCTCAACGGCAAGACCCCGTCCGAAAGCGAGGAGCCGTGAGCGTCGTCGATATCCCCCGCACTCCGGAGGCTTACAACCGCCTCCTTCGAGGCCATTTCCCGTTTTTCCTGCACGCCGCGTACGACGAGTTAGATCAATCCGAACCTCTCGTCTGGAACTGGCCTCTCGACGCTATGTGCTATGCGATGGACCAGGTATATCAGGGACAAAATCGTCGCCTGGTAATCACCATTCCGCCGCGACACCTAAAGACAATCACCTGTTCGATCGCTTTTGTCGCTTGGGTGATGGGGCTCGACCCGACCCAAAAGTTCATATGCGTAAGCTACAACGTGGACCTGGCCGCGCGGTTCTCGCGCAGCTTTCGACAGCTGGTTGAGACGGAATGGTACAGGCTCGCTTTTCCTGACTTCCAGATCGCGCGCGCCACCGACGTCTCGATCGAAACGACAACCGGTGGCTATCGAAACGCCACGTCGGTGAACGGGATGGTGACCGGGACCGGCGCTACTTACATCGTGATCGACGACATCTCGAAAGGCGTGGATTCCAACTCGCCCCTGGCGCGCGAAAGCGTCAGAGAGTTTTACCGCAACAGCCTCGTTACTCGCTTCAACAATCCGACAATGGGCAGGACCATCGTCATCGGCCAACGGCTCCACAAGGACGATTTTCCGGGATACTGCCTTGAGACAGGGACGTACAACATCAAATTTGCCCGCTATCGCGCAGATCGACGAAGTAATCCCTACGGGTCCTGGCAGGTCCGAGTCGCGCAGGATCGGCGATCTTCTGGACCCGATACGCTTTCCGCAGTGGTATCTCGACCAACTCGAGCGGGATATGGGTCGTCGGCACTTCTATGCCCAGTTTCTGCAGGACCCTGCAGCGGGCGACAGCGACTATTTCACGTGGGCGAGGGTCAGGCGTTACAACTTTACGCCCGAGCGTCATGAACTTCAGATGGTGGTGCAGAGCTGGGACACAGCCCTATCGGAGTCGAACGAACGCGGACTACTCGGTGTGCACAACCTGGGGCTATCTTCGAGGAAAGTGGCTGCTACTGCACGTTTACAGATTCAAGAAGCGCTTCGTCGAGCTCATGGCCCGGCTGAGAGTGCATCGCGACCATTGGCGAGCCGACCTTATCTTAATCGAGAACTCACCAGGCGGACGCGACGTCTATAACTCGTTGGTCCACGAACTCAGAACAACCCGGCGGCACGGGTACACTGGCTGGCGGGTGCACGACATTACTCCTACCATCCACAAGAATGAACGATGGGCGGCGCAGGCCGCCAAGCTTGAGGATGGGACAGCGATCCTGCCTATGGACGCTGAGTGGATGGAGGAATTTCGGCGGGAATTGTGCGCGTTCCCCCTTGGGCGCAAGGACGACCAGGTTGATAGCGTTTCGCAGTTCCTCGATTGGACCACCTGGGGCCGATCCGCTGTCAACCTACAGATTGACAGCCGGAATGGACCGGACGAGCGGTTCGGACGGCGGATCGATCCCCGGGCCCCCAGACCCATCGACGACGAGACATTCTGGTTGACCCATCTCGTTGAAGTTGGGGAGTCGTAAGTAGCGCGCCCGGGCTATGCGTCAGTACCCGGGCGGCCGGCATGCGGGTGCCAAACGCGATCGGCTAGGCCGCGCTAGCTACTGGGTGAAACGGGCGCTGGGCCGGCGCTCATCGCCAAGGCGTTCGAACAACCCCCGCTGATCCTCCCAGCCCAACGGCAGAGGTTCGCGCATCAGCGCCGCCAGAGACATCGCACGAGGCTGTTGGCCATCCAGGATCTGTTGCGTCAGGTCGGGGGCAATAAACGCCAGCGGGAGCATCCTCGCCACATAGTGCTCACAAAGACCCGCGCGGAGGGCGAGCAGCTTGATCGAGGGGATATCGCCTCGGCCAAGTTGGTCCGCCCAAGAGCGTGCCAGTGTGAACGCGCGGACCAGTGCCCGGTCTGGCGCAGGCGTCTGCGAGCGCCCTCCGGGCGCCTCTAGGATGATTGCGCCTTGGCGGTGCTTCAACCTAGCCCGGATGACGACGAGGACACCTTCATCGACACGGCTCACCTCAAGTCCGTCAGATGCTTCGAGGTCGCGGCAGCTTGCCGATGCCAGGACTGCCTCGATCCGCGTGACCCCAATTGTGAGCCTGACCAGCGCGTCAATCAGGCGTTCGTTCACCGGGTGGTCAGGCTTCCAGGCCGGGTCAAGCAGGGGGACAACTCGGTCCACGATGAACGCGTCCAGCACCCCGGCCGCAATGCGGGGGAGTGACCCGGGCTCAACACCCGACGCCGGTTTCAGGGCCGCCGAAGCGTAGTAGTTGTAGCGGCGGCCGCGCCGCTGCGTATGCACCGGCCCCATGCGATGGCCGCGATCATCATAGAGCCGCCCGAGCAGTAGCGGTTTGGCCGCCTCCAGATCGGTCTCGGGCGCCTCGTTACCGTTGGCGGCGAGCAGCGCCTGCGTGCGCTCCCAGATCGCTGGCTCGATGATCGCGACGTGTTCGCCGTCGGATAGACACGCTCGCGGTGGCGGATGGCGCCGCGATAAATCGGGTTGGCGAGCAGATGATAGAGCGCGCCGCGGGTCAGCACTGCCCCGCCAGCCGGCTCTCCGCGGCTGGTGATCCAGCACTTGGAGCGGACTCCCTGCTCTCTGAGTTCGACCGCCAGGGCCGTGACCGTGCCGAGATCGAGGTAGCGCTGAAGATCCGCTGTACGACTTCGGCCTCGGCCTCATTGACGACGAGCTTGCGGTCGACGGCGTCGTAGCCCAGCGGCGGGCGGCCGCCCATCCAGATACCCTTGGCCTTGGAGGCGGCGATCTTGTCGCGGATCCGCTCGCCGGTGACCTCGCGCTCGAACTGCGCGAACGACAGCAGCACGTTCAGCGTCAGCCGCCCCATGCTGGTCGTGGTGTTGAACGCCTGAGTGACTGAGACGAAGCTGACGCCGCTGCTGTCGAACAGCTCGACGATCGGGCGAAGTCGGCCAGCGAGCGGGTCAGCCGGTCCACTTTGTAGACCACCACGACGTCGACGTCGCCGCGCCGGATCGTCGGCCAGCAGCGCGCTGCAGCCCGGGCCGGTCCATGGAGCCGCCGGAGAAGCCGCCGTCGTCGTAGCGGGCCTGGCAGCGCGGTCCAGCCCTCGCCGGCCTGGGCTGCGCACATAGGCCTCGCAGGCCTCGCGCTGGGCATGCAGGCTGTTGAAGTTCTGCTCCAGACCCTCCTCGGAGGACTTGCGGGTGTAGATGCGCGCAGCGCGAGCGGCTCGCGTCCTGTCGCCCTGCTCCTCATCGTCCGCGCCCTTCAGGCCGAAGAAACGCAGGCCGTTCCAGCTCGTGCCGGTGATGACCTCGGGCGATCACGGAGAGCGAGCTGTAGGGCCGGCCCAGATAGCGAAAGCCATCCTCCGGCACCGCCACCTCGTGGCGGACGCCCTTCTGCTCGCGCACCAGCGAGCGAGCCCGGGTTCAGGACGGGTCCGGGCGTCGGCGTGAGGCGCCCGGCGGCCGAGAACTTCGCGGCTAGTCCGCCAGCCTTGCGCTTCAGCGGCGCCGCGCAGGTCGCCGAACGCCTCGGCCTGGATCCGGTAGGCGAGGAAGCGCGCGCCATGAGGTCGCGGCGCGCGCAGTGCCGGCGGCGTCGCCCCAAGCGCCGCCGCCACGCGGCGCGCAGCGCCGGCAGTCGAGTTCGGCGAGCGCTCGCACCGCCTCGGATATGCGGGCCGCGGCAGCCGCTGGGCTCACGCTCGACGGCAGCGGCCATCGGCCGGTCGCCGTGGCGGCGATTTTGTAGACGCGGCCCGCGTCGGTCTTCTCGCTGGTGATGGTCAAGGCCGAGCTTCTTCTTCAGCGCGCCCCGACATCGCCCCGCGCACCGAGTGGGCCTGCCAGCCGGTGGCCGCGACCATCGCCTCGATCGTCGCGCCCTCGGGGCCGCTTCAGCAGTGCGACCAGCGTCCCAGCTTGCCGGGCGTGACCCTTCGGCTTCGGGGCTTCGGGCGGCCTGTCGGCAGCGGCCGCGCGTCGGTCTCGACCGCGGCTGACGGCGCTCTGCATCGGACGCAGCCGATCGTGTCGCCGCCGCTCGCGCTGCCGTCTGCGCCAGGCTCGGCGAGCGCCGCGCGTCCGGCCTCGGTGATGAGGATCCGGCTGGCGCCGCCGGCGACCGGCAACGCGATAACCAGGCCCTGCTTGATCAGCGCGCTGGCGGTCTTGGCGTCGGCGGCGCGTCGATCGCGCCGTCGGGCTCGGCGGCTGCCGCGGGCCAGCAGCTCGCGCTGCGCTTCGGTGAGGTTGGTCATGGTGTTCGTCTTCTGGTTCGCGGGCCGCCACGGCGGCGGCCGCTACCAGGGCGAGCCCGGAGCGGAGCCGGGCGAGGACGAGTACGGACCAGTGCTTGCCGTGCGCCGCTAGTCCAGCGCTATTCGGCACTCGAGCGCGACGTACGCGTGGCGCAGCGGCCGAGCGCGGCGCGCCTTGAAGCTTGAGCCGGCGGCGACCCAGTCAGCCTGGCTGCCAGCCGAGCCGGCGCATCCGCGTGGCAGCGGGCAGAGGACGCAAATCCAGCCGCCGTCCAGCGCGCGAGGGCGCTGGATCGCGCGCGTCTGCAAAAGGAGTTCCTCCATGACGTCTGCCGAGACCACCCTACCCGACGGCCCGCCCGCATCTCGATCTGCGGATCGAACAACGTCCGATCGCCGAGCTGCGGCCGGCGGGCCGCCAGGCGCGTCACCACGACAAGCGGCAGCTCGCCGGCATCAAGGCGAGCATCACCCAGTTCGGCTTCATCAGCCCGGTGCTGATCGACCGCGCCGGGCGCGATGCTCGCCGGCAACGCCCGCGTCGAGGCCGCCAAGGCGCTGGGCATGACCTGCGTCCCGGCCGTCGTGGTCGACCACCTGACGCCTGAGGAACAGCGCGCCTTCGTGCTGGCCGACAACCGGCTGGCCGAGCTTGGCGGCGTGGAACAAGGAAGCCCTGCAGCTGGAACTCGAGGAGCTCTCCCTGCTCGACCTCGATTTCAGCATCGACGTCACCGGCTTCTCCCTGCCGGAGATCGAGGCCGATCCGCTTCGGGGTCGGCGACGCCGAGCGCGGCGATGACGATATCCCGGCGCCGCAGACCGAGCCGGTCTCCCGTCTGGGCGACATCTGGCGGCTGGGCGACCACCGGCTCATCGTCGGTGATGCGACCATCCCAGAGGTGCTGGACCGGCTGCTGGCCGGCGACCAGGTTCGGGTGGTCTTCACCGACCCGCCGTACAACGTCGCCATCGAGGGCCATGTCACCCGTCGAAGGCGCCACGGCGAGTTCGTCCAGGCGTCCGGCGAGATGACGCGACGCCGAGTTCACCGGCTTCCTCACCAAGGTGCTGCAGCAGATGCGACGCGCGCTCATCGACGGCGGCCTAGCCTACGTCTGCATGGACTGGCGGCACATGGCGCAACGTGCTGCAGCCGCCGAAGCAGTCGGCCTGACGCTGCTCAACCTCTGCGTCTGGGACAAGGGCACCGGCGGCATGGGCAGCTTCTACCGCTCCCAGCACGAGCTGATCTTCGTGCTGAAGAAGGGCAAGGCCGCCACGTAAACACCGTCCAGCTGGGCAAGAACGGGCGCAACCGCTCCAACGTCTGGTCCTACGAGGGCGTCACCGGCTTCGGCGCCGACAAGGCGCGCGAGCGGGAGATGCATCCGACGGTCAAGCCTCTGGCGCTGGTGAAGGACGCGTTGCTCGATTCCTTCAAGAAGGGCGACATCGTGCTCGACCTCTTCGGCGGCAGCGGCACCACTCTGATAGCCGCCGAGAAGGCCGGCCGTCGCTGCCGGATGATGGAGCTGGACCCGAAGTACGCCGACGTGATCATCCGCCGCTGGGAGGCCATGAGCGGCCAGGAGGCGGTGCATGAGGGCTGGGCCTCACCTTCCGCGCCTTAAGTTTCGGGCGGCCGGAGGCGGTCACGATGCCGCTGGCAGGGTAACCGGCCCTTAAGGCGGCGCGGCCCATCTGCGAGGCCATAAAGTAGCGTTGCCGATCTTCCAGAGCGCCTCAGCCGAACGACTGAGGCGCTCTTCTCTTGACCGGCCAGATGGCGCGTCGAACCGGTCTCGCCGATCTTAGGGGCTGTCTTGAGGCCAGTCGGTTGCAAGCTCCTCCCGGGCAGGGACCGGGCAGGGAGGGCAAATGACCAGCTGGGTGATCGTGGCTGTCGCAGCAGTCGCGCTCGGCGTCGTCGCCGTGTGCGCCCGGCTCCGCGGCGTCATGGAACATCCCGAGAGGGCGTTGTCAGAGTAACCGGAAATCGCGCTGGTGGCGCCTTTCCCGGTTCTGACTTTCGGGCATAGGAGATGGGCGCCCTCAAAGCGCCGCAAGCACTTAGGACCCGGCCGCCGCATCAGAAATCCTACCCCGCCCTAGTTAACGAAAAGTACCTCTGACAGTGCCAATCGCTCCGTTCTGGCCGCATCTGGCCGCACCCTGCCGCGCGCCCCCTCGG
>CAVXOD010000019.1:0-75001 GCA_963763385.1 uncultured Pseudomonadota bacterium
CGGGCGGCCGGGGTGAAGGTGACCGTGGTCTGCCCAGGCTTCACCAAGACCGAGTTCGCCCAGCAGGCCGGCATCGATGAGATCATGGCGCGGGAGAACCGCATGCTCTGGCAGACGCCCAGCGGGTGGTGGCCGCAACCATCCGCGGCAACGAACGCGGCAAGGTGGTCGTCATCCCCGGCTCGCACAACAGCTCGCGGCCGCCCTGCTGCGCAGCCTGCCCGAGCCGATCGTGCTGCGGATCATCGCCGCCGGCTCGGCCAAATATCATCTGGATGGACGGGAGCGCTCATGCCGCACTTCGACGTCATCGTGATCGGCTCCGGCGCCGGCGGGGCGACGCTGGCGCAGCGGCTGGCGCCGACCGGCAAGTAGATCCTGATCCTCGAGCGCGGCGAGCATCTGCCGCGCGAGGCCGAGAACTGGAGCCCGAAGACGGTCTTCATCCAGCACCACTACCGCACCCAGGAGCAGTGGTACGACGGCGCGGCCATCCGTTCACGCCCAACACCCACTACTGGGTCGGCGGCAACACCACCTTCTACGGCGCGGCGCTGCTGCGGCTCGCGCAGGGCGATTTCGAGGAGGTCAGCACGCCGGCGGCGTCTCGCCGGCCTGGCCGATCCGGCTGGCCGACCTGCGCCCTACTACGACGAGGCCGAGCGGCTCTGGCAGGTGCACGGCCAGCGCGGCGACGATCCGACCGAGAACGGCGACGAGCCGCCCTACGCCTACCCGGCGATCAGCACGACCCCGGCATCCTGCGGCTGAAGACCCACTTGAGAGCCAGGGCTGGCGGCCGTTCTCGCTGCCGGTGGCGATCCGCCTCGACGAGGACGACCCGGTCACCTCGCCTGCATCAAGTGCAAGACCTGCGGCGGCTACCCTGCCTGCTGAGGCCAAATGCGACGCGCGCACCGTGGCGATCGAGCCGATGCTGGGCTTGCCGAACGTGACGCTGCTCACCGGGCGCAAGGCGATGCGGCTGGAGACCGATCCACCGGCGGACCGTCACCGAGGTGGTGTGCGAGACCGAGCACGGCGAGGAGCGCTGGAGCGGCGACATCGTGGTGGCGGCGGCCGGCGCGGTGAACACCGCCGCGCTGCTGCTGAAGTCGGCCAACGCGGCGCACCCGAACGGCCTCGCCAACGGGTCGGACCAGGTCGGCCGCAACTACGTGTTCCACACCCTACCGCGATGGTCTCGCTGACCGCCGAGCACTGCCCGGTGCTGTTCCCCAAGACGCTGGCGGTGAACGACTTCTACTGGAAGGACCCGCGCGGCGGCTTCGACAAGCCGATGGGCCACATCCAGCTCCTGGAATACATGACCGGCCAGACGCTGGAGGGCGAGGTGTCCGACTGGCTGCCGCCGGCGCTTGGTGCCCGACACGCTGCCAACGCCGCGGCCTCGCGGATGCTCTCGATGCTGGTGATCTCGGAGGACCTGCCGGCGCCCGACAACCGGGTGCGGGTGACGCCGACGGGCGCATCCACCTCGACTACGAGCACAACAACCTCGAGGGCCACGAGCGGCTGGTGAGGACCCTGCGCGAGAGCCTGGCCGAGTTCGCCGACACGCCCACCCGATCTCGCAGCACCACTTCCAGTTCGATCGCTGTTGCCGCTCTACGGCACCGCCCACCAGGGCGGGACGGTGCGGTTCGGGACCGATCCGAAGAGCTCGGTGCTCGATCCCTGGTGCAAGGCGCACGAGCTCGACAACCTCTACGTCGTCGACACCTCGTTCTTCGTCACCTCCGCGGCGGTGAACCCGACCCTGACCAGCGTCGCCAACGCCATGCGCGTCGGCGACCACCTGATCGAGCGGCTGGGCGCGAGAGCTCCTCACCCGCAGGCGAAGGACGCGGGGAGGTGGAGACCGGATGCGGGCTGGTGGAGGGGGCGCTGGGCGCCGCCCGCTTGCTGGCGGACTCCGGCGCTGCGCTTGGCCCCCTCGTCCGTCGCGCTGCCGCGCGCCTCACACCTCCCCCGCTTCGCTGCGCTTCACGGGTGAGGAGCGGGGAGGCGCGAAGGCAGATCGGCTATCCCGCGCCATGACCAAGCCTGTGCCGCCCCGGCCCCGCAAGGACCCAAGCGCATCGAGCAGCTCGGGCGGGAGCGGGTCGACGACTACGCCTGGATGAAGGACGACGACTGGCAGCAGGTGCTGCACGATCCTCCAAGGTGAAGGCGGAGGTGCGCGAGCATCTGGTCGCGGAGAACGCCTATACCAAGGCGGTGCTGGCCGGGACCGGGGACCTGCAGGCGCAGCTGTTCGCGGAGATGAAGGGGCGCATCAAGGAGGACGACGCGTCCGTGCCCGCTCCCGACGGCCCGTTCGAATACTTCGCCGCTACGAAGTCGGCGCGCAGCATCCGCGCGCATCTGCGCCGCCCGCGCGGGGCGGCGAGGGCGAGCTGCTGCTGGACGAAGCGGCGCGCTCGGCCGGGACACGGCCTACTACTCGGTCGGCCACGCGTCGCACTCGCCCGACCACGCGCTCTACGCCTGGGCCGAGGATAGCCAGGGCTCGGAGTATTACCGCATCCACGTGCGCGACCTCGCCGCCGGCGATATGCTGCCGGGCGTCATCGAGAACGCCTCCGGCGGCTTCGCGTTCTCGCCCGACGGCGCCTGGCTGTTCTGGATCTGGCGCGACGAGAACGCGCGGCCGTCGAAGGTCTTCCGCCGCCCGGCGCGGGGCGGCGACGATGCGCTGATCTACGAGGAGCCGGACGAGGGCATGTTCCTCGGCGTCGGGTGCACCGCCGACCGCAGCCACATCCTGATCCGCGCCAGAACCAGGAGACCAGCGAGGTCTGGCTGATCCCGGCCGCCGACCCGATCGCCGCGCCGGCGGTGGCCGAGCCGCGGCGCGAGGGCATCCGCTACAGCGTCGGCCGCTGGGACGGCCGCTGGGTGATCCGCACCAACGACGACGGCGCGGTGGACTTCAAGCTGATGACCTCGGACGCGGCCATCCGGCGCGGGCGAACTGGCGCGAATTCGTCGCCCACGCGCCGGGCCGGCTGATCGCCGGGACCGCCAGCTTCGCGGGCACCTGGTGCGGCTGGAGCGCGAGAACGCCATCGACCGGATCATGGTCCGCGACCTGACCGGCGCCGAGCACGCGGTCGCCTTCGACGAGGCGGCCTATGCGCTCTCGCTCACCGGCGGCTACGAGTACGACACCAGCCTCACCCGCTTCGTCTACCAGTCGCCGACCACGCCGCGGCAGATGGTTCGACTACGACATGGCCAGCCGGCGAACGCACCTGCGCAAGACCCAGGAGATCCCCTCCGGCCACGATCCGGCCGCCTACGAGACGCGGCGGCTCTACGCCAAGGCGGCGGACGGCGCCGAGGTGCCGATCACGGTGCTGATGCGCAAGGGGACGCCGCTCGACGGCTCCGCGCCGCTGCTGCTCTACGGCTACGGCGCCTATGGCATCCCAGAAGGCGACCTTCTCGATCCGCAACCTCAGCCTCGTCGACCGCGGCTGGATCTGGGCCACTGCCCATGTCCGCGGCGGTTCCGACAAGGGCTGGGGCTGGTTCCTGGACGGCCGCGGGTTCAAGAAGACCAACACCTTCACCGACTTCATCGCCTGCGCCGAGCACCTGGTCGCCGACGGCTACGGACCGCGGGGCGCATCGCGGCCTATGGCGGCTCGGCCGGCGGCATGCTGATGGGCGCGGTCGCCAACATGCGGCCCGACCTCTGGGGCGCGATCATCGCCGCGGTGCCGTTCGTCGACGTGCTCAACACCATGAGCGACACGACGCTGCCGCTGACGCCGCCGGAGTGGCCGGAGTGGGGCAATCCGCTCGAAGGACGCGGCGGCCTACGACTACATCGCCAGCTACAGCCCCTATGACAACGTGCGGCGCGAAGCCCTATCCGCCGATCCTCGCCACCGGCGGGCTCTCCGATCCGCGCGTCACCTAGTGGGAGCCGGAGAAGTGGGTCGCCCGGCTCCGAGAGCACACGACAGCGGACAGCCCAATGCTGCTGAAGATCAACATGGAGGCCGGCCACGGCGGCGCCTCCGGCCGGTTCGACTTCCTGAAGGAGATCGCGCTCGACTACGCCTTTGCTGTCTGGGCGATCGAGGGCGAGGGGGACGCGGGGGAGACGGCGGCGGATCGTCCGGGCGCGAGCGCGGCGGACGCCGCGGCGGTGGGGGCGATCTACGGCCACCATGTGCTGCACGGCCTCGGCACCTTCGAGGAGGTCCCGCCGTCGGACGCCGAGATGGCGCAGCGGATCGCCGCCGTGCAGGACCTCGGCCTGCCGTACCTGGTCGCCGAGGACGAGGGCCGGGTCGTCGGCTTCGCCTACGCCGCGCCGTTCCGGCCGCGCGCGGCCTATCGCTACACCGCCGAGGACAGCGTCTACATTCATCCGGACTTTCTCGGCCGTGGGATCGGCAAGGCGCTGGTGGCGGAGGTGATCGTCGCCTGCGAGGCGATGGGCCTGCGCCAGCTGGTGGCGGTGATCGGCGACAGCGGCAACGCCGCCTCGATCGGCCTGCACCGCTCGCTCGGCTTCGAGCAGACCGGGGTCGGCCGCTCGTTCGGCTACAAGCACGGCCGCTGGGTCGACATCGTCTGGATGCAGAAGCAACTCGGACCAGGCGCCAACGCCCCGCCCGAGACGGCTGGGCTCGCGCTGTAGGACGCGGCGCTTCCGGCCTATTAGGTCATCGCCACTGCAACCAATTCAACAGCCTTGAGTTTGATCAGCATCAACGCCGCATGACCCGGCTGAGCTTAGCCTGGTCAAGCGTGACGTTTCCGAGCCCGGGAGCGTGCGTGGGAAAATCGCCATGAAGCTCAAGCTTCTTCTAATGGCCGCCGCAGCGGTTTGCCTGGCTTCGCCGGCGGCCGCCGATCAACCGACCAACCAGACCGTTCCCGGCGGGGAAGGCCAACAGGGCCACGGTCAGCATGGTCAGGGTAGGGTCAGGGTCAGGGTCAGGGTCAGGGTCAGGGCGGCCAACACGGCCAAGGAACCGGTCACACTGGCGGGGGCGCGGGCGGTGCGGCCGTGGGCTCGCCGGCCGGGCACGGCGCCGTCGGCGCGGCGGTTCAGACGCCGCCTCCCACGGTGCAGAGCCTGCACAAAGGCGGCGTCTACCAACCGCACGGGCAGGTTGGCGCCGGAGCCGTTGCGGGCGCGGGCCAAGCGGGGCAGGGCGCCGTCGGGGCCGCCGTGCAAACGCCATCTGCCGCGGCTCAGAGCCTGCACAGAGGCGGCGTCTACCAACCGCACGGACAGGTCGGGACATCGACTGGTCCAGTCGGCCAAGGTCTGCACCCGCCGCAGGTCAAACAGCCGGCTGTCCCGGCCTACGGTCAGGTCGGCCAGCACCCGCCAATCGTCCATGCGCCGCCCAGGCCGCCCGCCCTCGGCGGCTGGAACCGGGCGGTGCGCGGGACCGCGCGCGTCCAGGCCGGCCAGCAGTGGCGTCAGGCGCACGCCGGTTGGGACCAAGGCGCGGCATGGCGCCGGGACCGCAACTGGTGGCGGGGCAACAGCGCGTTCCGCCTGTTCGTCGGGGCTCGTTCCGGATTCTTCTTCATTCCGGCGATTGGCTACGTCTCCGTTCCCGTCGCCTATCGGCAGCATGAGTGGCGGCCGGGCGAATATCTGCCGCGCTGGTTCTGGCGCTACGAGGTGCGCGACTACTGGAGCTATGGCCTGCCTCAGCCGCCGTACGGCTGCGCTTGGGTCTGGGTGAACAATGACGTCGTCCTGATCGACACCTCGGACGGCTACATCCTGGATATCGACTACAACGTTTGGTGAGGCGGCGGAGGGCCCTCGGCGCCTCAGCCGCGGGCCCCCTCCGCTCTGTTTCTGGCGGCAGTGGATCAGGGGCGGCCGCTGGGTCAGGGCGGCATGGCCGAGTCGGCCAGCAGCGAGGCGATGCGGCGGGCGAGATCGGCCTTGGCGTACGGCTTGGAGATCAGGTGCACGCCTTCGTCCAGCCGGCCCTGGTGGATGATCGCATTGTCGGTGTAGCCGGAGGTGAACAGCACCGGGATGCCGGGGCGTAGTTCGCGCAGCCGCTGGGCGAAGTCGCGGGTGCGCAGCGCCCCTGGCATCACCACGTCGGTGAAGACCAGGTCGACCTGCTCGCCGTTGGCCAGCAGCGCGAGGGCCTGCTCCGCGTCCGCAGCCTCGAGGCGGCGGTAGCCCAGCTCCTCGATCATCGCCAGCGCCGCCTCGCGCACGGCGCCCTCGTCCTCGACGACCAGGATGGTGCGGCTGGAGTCGGACACCGGAGTCGGTTCCAGCAACGGCTGCGCCGCCTGCTCGGCCTGGCGCGAGCGCGGCAGGTAGATCTTCACCGTCGTGCCCTGGCCGACCTCGCTGTAGATCTGGATATGGCCCTGCGACTGCTTGACGAAGCCGTAGACCATCGAGAGGCCGAGCCCCGTGCCCCGGCCATCGACCTTGGTGGTGAAGAACGGTTCGAACACGCGGGCGCGCACGTCGTCGGGCATCCCCTCGCCGGTGTCGGTGACGGCCAGCATCACGTAGTGGCCGGGGGTCACGTCGCGGGCGCTGCGGGCGTAGGCCTCGTCGAGCGATGCGTTGGTGATCTCGACGGTCAGGCGTCCGCCGCCGGGCATGGCGTCGCGGGCGTTGAGCGCGAGGTTGAGGATGGCGCTCTCCACCTGAGCCGGGTCGGCCACCGTGTTCCACAGGCCGCCGGCGACGACGGTCTCCACCTCGATCGCCTCGCCGAGCGTGCGGCGGAGCAGGTCGGCCATGTCGCTGACCAGGCGGGAGAGGTTCACCACCTTGGGCTCGAGCGGCTGGCGGCGGGCGAAGGCCAGCAGCTGTCGGGTGAGCTGGGCGGCGCGCTCGGCCCCATAGAGGGCGTTCTTCAGCCGCAGCTGGCCGCGCTCATCGCCGGCGACGGAACGCTGCAGCAGTTCGAGATTGCCGCGGATCACCTGCAGCAGGTTGTTGAAGTCGTGGGCGACGCCGCCGGTCAGCTGGCCGATCGCCTCCATGCGCTGCGCATCGCGCATCCGCTCCTCGCCGCGCACGCGGTCGGTGATGTCGCGGATCGAGCCGATCAACCGGTCGGTCACGCCCTCGGCGTTCTGGATCGGCGCCATGATCAATTCCCAGACCCGCGGACCGTCGGGCAGGCGGGCCAGCTCCTCGCGGGAGGTGATCGGCCGGCCGGCCGCCATCACGCGGTGATAGTGCCGGGTCAGCCGGTCGGCGACTTCCTGCGGCAGCAGATCCCCGAGAGCGCGGCCGCGCACCCGCTCGGCCGAGATGCGCAGCGCCCGCTCGAACGCCGGATTGATGTCGGCGATGACGAAGCGGTCGTCCTCCTCGATGTTCAGCACCAGGAGATAGTCGGGGACGTTGCCGAAGATGGCGCTGGTCAGCGCGCCCAGCGCCTCGCGTTCGCTCTCGGCCTGTTTGGCCTCGCCGACCGCCTCGACCAGGCGCCGGTTGACCACGGCCAGCGTGACGATGCCGGCCGTCAGCGTGGCCAGCGCCAGCAGCCCGACGGCCATGCCGATGATCAGGGTCAGATCCTGGGCGGCGCGGGCGTTGTCCGTGCGGGTGACCAGGAGCTTGTTCTCGTCCGCGATCATTTGCCCGGCGGCCGAACGGATCTGGCTGATGGCCTCGCCGCCGTTGCCAGCGGCGACGAGCGCCCGCGCCGCGGCCGCGTCTCCCGACTGTGCGAGCTGGATGACGCGGTGGACACCGGAGCGCCGGCGCTCCACCTGACGGATCAGGCCGGCCGCCTGCCCAGCGCGCTGCGGATTATCGGCGACCAGGGCCTGAAGCAGGGACTCCGCGGGCGTGAGCTTGGCCTCGGCCTCGCGGTAGGGCGCCAGGTAGCGCGGGTCCTGGGTGATCAGGTAGCCGCGCTCACTGTCCTCCGCCCCCTCCAGCCAGGAGATCAATTCCTGGGTCGCCTCGATGACCGAACGGGTGTGCTGCACCCATGCCCTGGCCCGCCCCAGGTTGCCGACCTGATTGACCACCAGAAAGACGCTGAGGCCGCCCACCAGAAGGGCCAGGGCGATCGCAGCGGCGACGATGCGCTTGAACCCCAAGACCACGAACCCCGAAGGTTACTTCGACGGTCGGCGCGAAATCACCGGCCCTCCGAAGGTCTGTTATCGAACGATGCGGGCCAAGGCTCAACCCAGCTTTGGCCGGGTTTTCAAAGCATTCGCCCTGATGCAACCCTCGAACGCATCCCTGCGGCGGTCGCTCAGACGAAGCACGCGATCTCCGCGAACTGCGCCGAGACCGGATAGCCGGTGACCTCGACGCCGGCGGCGTCGAGCCAGGCGTGAGCGTCGATCGGCCGCTCGCGGCCCTTGGCGGCGCCGAAGTGGAGCACACTGGCGACGCCACGCCGTCGCAGCATGATCCGCGCGGCCATGGCCTGGGGCAGACAAACCGCCTTGAACGGGACGTGGCGGGCGGCCCTGACCACGGCCCAGCCGATATCCTCCGCCAGCTTGGCGTCCTGCGCCGAGCCATCCCGCCGCGCGCGCGCCACCCGCTCGTCGGTGGGCGGCACGAAGCGCCGAGGCGGCGCGCGAGCTTCGGGAACGGGACCGCCAGCAGCGCGATGCGCGCCGCCAGGAGCCACGCCGCCGCCTCGATCAGCAGCGCGCGACGGGGCCCGCCAATCTGGCCGAAGCGTCGCAGCTTGCGCCAGAGGCGGCTCACGCCGCGCGGCCCCGCGGCAGGAACGGATGCGCCAACTGCCCAAGCAGGCCGTCGGGCACGCCATCGGCCCCGAACGTCTCCGGTCGCTGGTCGCGCGGCATGTGGAAGGTTCCGAACATCAGGTCCCACAGCGGGAACATCCCCGACTTCGGATAGGACGCGAGCCAGACCGTCTCCGTCACGCCGCGCCGGCCCGGCTGTCGGCGCCCTCCCAGTGGCGCTCCAGCGCGTCGATCGTCGCCGGCAGCGCCGCGAAATCCAGAGGCCGGGTCAAGTGGAAGACGCCGCCGTGATTGCCGATCGCCGCCGCGACCCGAAAATAGCGTTCGGCGTGTCCCATCTGCGTGATCAGCCGCGGCCGATAGGCGTTCTGTCGCAGCAACAGGGCCGCATCGACCACGCTCGGCCGCTCGATCCCGGGTTTCAGCGGGCCACGCGCGTCGCGCAGGGCGTAGACCGGGCCGACCGGCAGCGGGTCGGCGCCGGTCGCGGGGGCGACCGGCTCGGTGTAGAACTTGGCGAGGCGTCCGCGCACCGGCTGGCCCTGCCCGCCGGCCAGGTCGAGCTGCTTGATCGCCTGCGCCCACAGCTTCGGGAGGCGGCCGTCGGGGCTGACCACGGGGCGGCCCTCGGCGTTCAGGCGGACGACGCAGAAGTCGTCTGTCACCAGCGCGTGGCCACGCCGCCCGAGGGCCGCGGCCAGGGTCGACTTCCCCGCGCCCGACGCGCCGAGAAACAGCGCCGCGCGCCCGTCGATCTCGACGCCGCTGGCGTGCAGCACGACCAGCCCACGCTGGTGCAGCAGGATGCCGAAGGCCGTCCCCAGCAGGAAAGCGGCAACGTCGCCGGGTTCGGCGGCCGCCTCGGCCTGGTAGGCGATCGCACGACCCTCGGTCAGCAGGAACCGGGCGATGCCGGGCACCCGCAGCAGAAAACGGCCCGGCGCCATCGCCCAGGTGGGACCCACGGCGCTGGCGTCTTCGAGCGACAGCGGCACGTCGGCGCGGCCGACCACGACGTCCGCCGCCTCGGCGCCCGGCGCGTCGGCATAGAGCCCCGGCATCTCGGCGTCGCTCGAGACCGCGAGGCCCGCGATGCGATAACGACGCACTCGCCTCTCCGCCTGGCCGCACTGGCCGTTCATAGCCCGGGCCGGCTTAGTGGAGGAGGCGACGCCGCGTCCAGACGGAATTGACGGCCGCGGCGCGGGCCTGTGCGAGGCTCACATCACCGCGCCGATCTGCCAGGGGACGAACTCGGCCCCGCCGTAGCCCAGCGCCTCGCTCTTGGAGCGCCGGCCGGAGGCGACCTCCAGCAGATAGTCGAGAATCTCGCCGCCCTTGGCCTCGATCGACGCCTCGCCGGTGGCGATCGGGCCGCAGTCGATGTCGATGTCGTCCTCCATCCGCCGATAAATCTCGGTGTTGGACGAGAGCTTGATCGACGGCGAGGGTTTGCAGCCGTAGGCCGAGCCGCGGCCGGTGGTGAAAGCGATCATCGTCGCGCCGGAGGCCACCTGGCCGGTCGCCGAACAGGGATCGAAGCCGGGGCTGTCCATGAAGACCAGGCCGCTCGTGGCGATCGGCTCGGCGTACTCCACCACGTCCATCAGCGGCGAGCCGCCAGCCTTGGCCACCGCGCCGAGCGACTTTTCCAGGATGGTGGTCAGGCCGCCGGCCCTGTTGCCGGGCGCCGGGTTGTTGTCCATCACCGCGCCGTTGCGGGCGGTATAGTCCTCCCACCAGGCCAACCGCGCGCGCAGCTTGTCGGCGACCTGGCTCGACGCGGCCCTGGCGATCAACAGGTGCTCGGCGCCGTAGATCTCCGGCGTCTCCGACAGGATCACGGTCGCGCCGAGACCGGCCAGACGATCGGAGGTGACCCCGAGCGCCGGATTGGACGTGACGCCGCTCCAGGCGTCCGATCCGCCGCATTGCAGGCCGAGCGTCAGGGCGCCGGCTGGGACCGTCGTCCGCCGCGCGGACCCCACGCCTGGCAGCATCGCCGCAAGACGCTCCAGACCTTCCTCGATCGAGCGCCGCGTGCCGCCGGTTTCCTGGATGGTGAACGACTGAAAGGTCTCGCCGTCCCCGAGGCCGTAGTCGCGCTTCAGCCGGCCGATCTGGAGCACCTCGCAACCGAGGCCCACCAGCATCACGCCGCCGAAGTTGGGGTTCGCCGCCGTGCCCCAGAGCGTGCGGCGCAGCACCTCGAAGCCCTCGCCGGACCCGGCCATGCCGCAGCCGCTGGCGTGGGTGATCGGCACGATGCCGTCGACGTCCGGATAGGCGTCCAGCAAGCCCTGGCGCTCGGCCGCCTCGGCGATGTGGCGCGCCACCGTGGCCGAGCAGTTCACCGAGGTCAGCACGCCGATGTAGTTTCTCACCCCGACCTTGCCGTTCGCGCGGCGATAACCCTCGAAGGTCCTGGACGCCTCCTGGCGTGGCGCCGCGCCGGCGCGGGCGGCTTCCCTGAGCGACGACATCGCCATGTTGTGGGTGTGGACGTGAGCGCCCGGCGCCACGTCGGCGGTCGCGACGCCGATCACCTGGCCGTATTTATGGATGGTCTCGCCGGCGTGGATCGCCCTGGCCGCCACCTTGTGACCGCTGGGGATCGGCGCACGGGCCGCGACGCCTTCGCCGTCGACCGTTTCGCCGGCCTCCAGACGCCGCATGGCGACCACCACGTTGTCGGCCGGGTTCAGGCGCAGGACGTTGGGGCGTAGCATTGAAATATCAGCATAGACGAGCGGTAGGCCCCTTTCTAGGATGAGCCGGCGTTTGTCGACCTACTAACATGCCAGCGAGCCTGATGCCCGTCACCGCCGCCACGCGCAGGATGTTCGTCACGCCGCACGGGGCGCCGCTGCCCTTCACGCGGCTCGGCTTCGGCGGCGCGCCGCTCGGCAACATGCACCGGGCGCTGGCCGAGGTCGAGGCCGATACGACGGTCCGCACGGCCTGGGACGCCGGCCTGCGCTATTTCGACACCGCGCCGCTCTACGGGCACGGCCTCTCCGAGGCGCGGATCGGTCGGGCGCTCGCCGGCGAACCGAGGGCCGATTTCATCCTCTCGACCAAGGTTGGCCGCGTGCTCGAGAGCTGCGAAGCGGGCGAGGAGGAGGCGGGGATCTATCGCGACACGCCGCCGCTGAGGGCGCGGTTCGACTACAGCCGGGACGGCGTGCTGCGCTCGTTCGAGGCGAGTTCTGGCTCGGCTGAGTCTGGATCGCATCGACATCCTCTACGTCCACGACCTGGAGCCGCGCACCCACGGCTCGGCGCAGGCCTACGAGGCGCGCTGGCGCGAGCTGACAGACGGCGGCGGCTGGAAGGCGCTGAGCGAGCTGCGCGCCGCCGGCGCGGTCGCGGCGCTGGGCCTTGGCGTCAACCAGGCGGCGCCCTGCGAGCGGATGCTGGCCGAACTGGATCCCGACCTCTTCCTGCTCGCCGGCCGCTACACCCTGCTGGAGCAGGCGCCGCTGGCGGACCTGCTCCCGGCCTGCGAGCGGCGGGGCGTCGGCGTCGTGATCGGCGGTCCGTTCAACTCCGGCGTGCTGGCGCGAACCGGCGGGACCTTCGACTACGCCGCCCCGCCGGCGCAGGTGCAGGCGCGGGTCGAGGGGCTGCGTGCGGTCTGCGCACGCTTCGGTGCGGCCCTGCCCGCCGCCGCCCTGCAGTTCGTGGCCGCGCATCCGGCTGTGGTCAGCGTGATCCCGGGCGGACAGACGCCGGACGAGGTCGCCGCCAATGTCGAGATGATGGGCGCCGCGGTCCCGGAGGGGCTCTGGGCGGCGCTGAAGGCGGAGGGGCTGATCGAGGCCGCCGCGCCGACGCCCGCGATGGAGACCGCCTGATGCTGAAGGGGATAGATCCCGTCCTCGGCCCCGAGCTGCTGGCCACCCTGCGCGCCATGGGCCACGCCGACGAGATCGCCGTCGTCGACGCCAACTTCCCCGCCGCCGCCAACGCCAGGCGGCTGATCCGCGCCGAAGGCGTGACCGCGCCGCGGATGATCCAGGCGATCCTCTCGGTGCTGCCGCTGGAGCAGTTCGAGCCGGTCGCGGCGTTCCGCATGGCGGTCGACGGCGCGCCGGACGAGCTGCCGCCCGTGCTCGGCGAGTTCGCGGCGTTGCTGGGCGCCGTGGGCTACCAGGGTCCGATCGGCGCGCTCGGGCGGTTCGAGTTCTATGAGCGGACCCGCGCCGCCTACGCCATCGTCTCCACCGGCGAGCGGCGCTATTGGGGGAACCTGATCCTGAAGAAGGGCGCCATCCCGCCCCAGGACGCCTGACGGTGACCCGATGATGCGCATCGACGCCCACCAGCACTTCTGGCGGCCGAGCCGCGGCGACTACGGCTGGCTGACGCCGGAGGCTCACCCGGCGATCTGCCGCAAGTTCCTGCCGCCCGACCTTCGACCGCTGCTGGAGGACGCCGGGGTCGAGGCGACCGTGCTGGTGCAGGCCGCGCCGACCGTCGCGGAGACCGACTACCTGCTGAGCCTCGCCGACGAGACCCCATTCGTCGCCGGCGTCGTCGGCTGGGCGGACCTCGAGGCCGCGGATGCGCCGGCCCGGATCGAGGCGCTGGCGCAGAAACCCAAGCTGCTCGGCCTGCGCCCGATGCTGCAGGACCTGGAGGACGACGGCTGGATCGCCCGGCCGTCCGTCGCTCCGGCGCTGGATGCGATCGAGGCGGCGGGCTTCAGGTTCGACGCCCTGGTCACGCCGCGCCACCTGCCGCACCTGGCCCGTTGCCTGGCCGCGCGGCCCGACCTGAAGGTGGTGATCGACCACGGCGCCAAGCCCGACATCGCCGCCGGTGCGCTGGACGACTGGGCCCAGCAGTTGCGCGCGATCGCCGCCGACACAGCCGCCTATTGCAAGTTCTCGGGCCTCGTCACCGAGGCGGGCGGCAAGTGGACCGAGGAAGACCTGAAACCCTACGTCGACGTGCTGCTGGCGGCGTTCGGGCCGGCGCGGCTGATGTGGGGCAGCGATTGGCCGGTCGTGAACGAGGCTGGCGGCTACGCGGCCTGGCACTCTGCGGCGTGGGCGCTGACGGAGGGCTGTTCGCGGACCGAGCGCGACCTGATCTTCGGCGGCGCGGCCCAGGCGTTCTACGGGATCGGCGCCTGAGGCCGGCAAGAAAGGCTCGCCAGCCGACGCTGCGGGTTGCTAACATGTCAGCCGAACCGGTTTCCGGCCAAGATGGAGGAAGCGCCCGCGACGGGCGCTCAGCACCAATGCCCTATCCGCAAGCCTCTCCCGAACAGATCGCGTTCTACCGTGAGCACGGCTGGATCGTGGTCAAGGACGCCATACCCCAGGCCGACCTCGACCGGCTGGAGGCCGAATGCGAGGTGCTGATCCGCGAGAAGGACAAGCTCGCCTACGACTGGGCCTGGTCCGACAAGGAGGACGTGAAGGACCGCTCGTTCCGGATCATCCAGTCCTCGCCGTCGTTCGTGTGGAAGGACATCAAGGACCAGGCCTACCGCAAGTGGCTGATCGAGTTCGGCAATGCGCTGATGGGGATGGAGCTGTCGTACTGGTACGACCAGTTCCTGGCCAAGCCGCCGGGCAAGAGCGTGCCCACCTACTGGCACCAGGACGAGGGCTACTGGGGCCGCAATCTAGACGACAGAGGGATCACCGGCTGGATCCCGCTGCAGGACGTCGACGCGGCCAACGGCTGCATGCATTTCATCGACCGCGGCCACAAGGACGGCGTCCTGACGCACCACCTGGTCGAGGGCGTGCAAAGCGACCTGCTCACCTGCGACACCGAGGTGGACGAGGCCCGCACGATCGTCTGCCCGATCCGCCGCGGCGACGTCACCTTCCACCACTCCAAGACCCCGCACATGACCACCGCCAACACCTCGAAGGCCTGGCGAAAGGCCGTCACCAACCACATGCAGCAGGTTGGCGCGGGCGGGGAGGGCGACCACTATCCCTGGAAGATCTACGTCAACCAGCGCACCGGCGAGCGCATCGTGCCGGAGAGCCGTTGAACGGTGTGAGTGGCGCGCGAATGACGGGGTCTTCACTCGACGGGGCCGGCGCGGCCTGTCACCAATGGGGCCGCACGACCGGCGTCAAGCCGGCGTAGGGCAAGGAAACCCGGAAGGTCATGTCAGTCAGCGCCCCCGCTAACGATCCAACACGGCCCGCCGCCGAGCCGCGGCCGCCGCTCGACGCGACCTTGGCGTCGCCCGCCGACAATCACGCGGTGCGGGCCTCAAAGCTCCGGGTGGGCGCCCTGGCGGTCTACGGCTCCGGCGCGCTGGTGGAGAACATCACCACCGTCGCGGTCGGCGGCCTGCTGCTGTTCTACCTGACGGTCATCTGCGGCCTTTCGGGCTCTCTCGCCGGCGCCACGCTCGGCGCTACGCTGGTGGTCGACTCGATGATCGATCCGATCGTGGGCTCGATTTCTGACAACAGCCGTTCTCGGCATGGACGGCGCCACCCGTTCATGCTGGCCGCCATCGTCCCGATCGTGATCGCCTTCGGGCTGCTGTTCTCGGTCCCGAAGGGGCTCACCGGCCTACCGCTGTTCGGCTACGCACTGGCGACCTTACTGTCCTTGAGGGTGGCGATATCGTTCTTCTACGTGCCCTACATGGCTCTGGGCGCCGAACTGTCGGACGACTATGCGGAGCGCTCCAGCATCGTCGCCGGCCGTGTGTTCTTCACGGTGATCGGCGGGCTGACCGCGGCGATCCTGACGTGGGGCGTCTTCCTGAAGGGACCGAACGGGCGGTTCCAGGCCGCGGCCTACTCGCCGCTGATCTGGACCCTGGCCGGGATCGTCATCCTTGGCGGGCTACTGAGCACGTTCGGCACGCTGCGAGCCCGCGGCCGGCTGCATGCGGCGCCGAAGGAAGGCAGCTTCAGCGCCGGCCAGTTCCTTGGCGAGCTCCTGGAGGTGCTGCGCAACCGGTCGTTCGTCAGCCTGTTCATGCCCTGCCTGATCCTGTTCACGGCCCTCGGCGTCGCGGGCGCGCTGACGCTGCACGCCAACACCTTCTTCTGGCAATTGAGCTCGGGTCAGATCCTGCTGCTCACCCTGGTCGCGCCGCTCGGGGTGTTTGGCGGCATCTTCGGGGCCAGTGTCCTGGCGCGGCGGATCGAGAAGCGCAGCATCGCCATGCTGGGGCTGGCGTTGATCGGCCTTGCCCAGCTTGGTCCGGTCACGCTGCGCCTCACGGGCGTGATCCCCGCCTCTGCCGCCATGGCGACCCTGGCCGTCGCGACCGTGATCGGCGGCCTTGGCGGCAGCATCGCGACAATCTCGTTCCAGTCGATGATGGCCGACGCCACCGACGAGCACGAGCACCTGTTCGGCGCGCGTCGCGAGGGGCTCTACTTCGCCGGCATCACCTTCTCGGCCAAGGCCTCCAGCGGCCTCGGCGCCTGGATCGGCGGCATCGCGCTCGACGTGATCGGCTTCCCGCACGGCGTCACCAACCCGGCGCTGCTGGCCAGGATCCCCGCCGAGACCATCCGTAACCTCGGCATCGCCTACGGGCCCTGCGCCTCGATCTTCACCGCTGTCGCGGTGGCGGTGCTGATGACCTACAAGCTGACCAAGGCCGATCACGCCCGGATCCAGACCGACCTGAAGAACCGCCGCGCCGACCAAGCCGCCGCCTGAGCCTGGGCTGCGCGGACGCGCAGCTCCGTGTCGGGCGCTAACCCAAGGAGCCCGACATGAAGCTGACCGACCCCCAACTGCTGCGTTCCGACGCCTACGTCGACGGCGGCTGGACCCGCGCCGGCGCCGGCGGAACCTTTCCGGTCACCAACCCCGCCACCGGCGAGACGCTGGCCGAGGTCGCCAACCTCGAGGCCGCCGACGCCCGCGCCGCGATCGAGGCCGCGGCCGCCGCCCTGCCGGCCTGGAGCGCCAAGACCGCGAAGGAGCGCGCCGCCGTCCTGCGCGCCTGGTTCGGCCTGATCATGGCCGCGCAGGAGGACCTGGCCCAGATCATGACCGCCGAGCAGGGCAAGCCGCTGGCCGAGACCCGCGGCGAGGTGGCTTACGGCGCCAGCTTCATCGAGTGGTTCGCCGAGGAGGCCAAGCGGCTCTACGGCGACGTGATCCCCACCCACGCCGCCGGCAAGCGCATCCTCACCTTCAAGCAGCCGATCGGCGTCGTCACGGCGATCACGCCGTGGAACTTCCCCAACGCGATGATCACCCGCAAGGTCGCCCCGGCCATCGCCGCGGGCTGCACCGTCGTGGTCAAGCCGCCGAGCGAGACGCCGCTGTCGGCCCTGGCGCTGGCCGAGCTCGCCAGCCGCGCCGGCTTCCCGCCCGGCGTGATCAACATCACACCAACCAAGCGGGCGCGCGAGGTCGGCCTGGAGCTGACCCAGAACCCGCTGGTGCGGAAGTTCTCGTTCACCGGCTCGACCGAGATCGGCAAGCAGCTGATGGCGCAGTGCGCCACCACGGTGAAGAAGGTCTCGCTGGAGCTGGGCGGCAACGCGCCGTTCATCGTCTTCGACGACGCCGACCTCGATCAGGCGATCGAAGGGGCGCTGGCCTCGAAGTACCGCAACATGGGCCAGACCTGCGTCTGCGCGAACCGCTTCCTGGTGCAGGACGCGGTCTACGACGCGTTCGAGGCCCGCCTCGCCGAGCGGGTGCGGACCATGAAGGTCGGCAACGGCGCCGAGGCCGGCGTCGTCCAGGGCCCGCTGATCAACATGGACGCGGTCGAGAAGGTCGAGCGCCTGCTGGCCGACGCGGTCGCCGGCGGGGCCAGGGTGGAGGTCGGCGGCCATCGCCACGCGCTGGGCGGCACCTATTTCGAGCCGACGGTGGTCACCGGCGTGAAGCCGACCATGGAGATCTCCCGCGAGGAGATCTTCGGCCCGGTCGCGACCTTGACCCGGTTCAAGGACGAGGCCGAGGCGATCCGGCTCGCCAACGACACCGACTTCGGCCTGGCCGCCTACTTCTACGCCCGCGACGTCGGCCGCATCTTCCGCGTCGCCGAGGCGCTGGAATACGGCATGGTGGCGATCAACGACGGCATCCTCTCCACCGAGGTCGCCCCGTTCGGCGGGGTCAAGCAGTCCGGCATCGGCCGCGAGGGCTCGAAGTACGGCATCGAGGACTACGTCGAGATCAAGTACGTGCTGCTCAGCGGGTTGGCGTAGCTGGCCGATCCAGATTCCCTAAGAGGCCGCGCAGGTCGTCGCCGCGCGAGCCGAACGGCCGCATCTCGGCCGAGCTTTGCACGGTCGACGAGGCCGCGGCCCAGTTGCAGCTGCATCCGCGCACGGTGCTTCGCTTTAAGCCGGCGCGGACACGAACGAATCAGATTCGTTCGTGTCGGCGCGCCATGACCGTGTTCGCCAGGCTTGTGGCCGCACAGCGCCGCCGTTCGCCGGGTCGCGGCGAACGTCACCGACATCACCAGGCTGCGGCCCCGGTATCGGTCCCGATCGGCGCGTCGACGCTGAAACAATCCCACTGCCTTTGATTCGCATTATCGCGGCCCTCGACCTGCAGTAATCAGGCAGAGCGCCAGCATTGCTGCAGACACACCTTGGGGTCGCAAATAAGTGTCGAGCAGCGGCATCGGCCAGCAAGGGTCACTTTTCGTTCGCCGCGGCTAAGCCGGAGCGAACCAGTGCCAGTAACAACCGCGAAATGTAGGGCGATCTGACCTTCTAGGCCCAGGTTTACCTTGGGGAGACAGGTTCGCTAACGAACGGCGAAGATCAATTCTTGTACGGAATTGTTGTTAGGCTATCTTTCGGGCGGGCTTGCAATGGCGCGGGCGTCAACAGCCACCCAGACTAGCGAGAGGCGGACGCCAGAGTCGCGTTGTGAAGACGGGGCGGTTGGTATCGTACCTGTGACGATGTTGCAGAGAAGAGACATATGGAGCGAGATAACTGAATGACAGCCGATGGGCCGCACCGCCTCGACGTCGCCATGGGCCAGCGAATCCGCGAGCGACGGCGGGCGCTCGGCATGTCGCAAGGCGATCTGGCGCGGGCGTTGGGCATCACGTTCCAGCAAGTGCAGAAGTATGAGCGCGGCGCCAACCGGGTCAGCTTCTCGCGCCTGATGCAGGTCGTCGACGCGCTGAACTGCCACCTGACCGACCTGACCGAAGGTCTGGACCCGGAAAAGCCCGCGCGCGAAATCGACCAGGTGCGTCGCCTGATCGCCGAGGAGGGCGCCTACGAGCTGCTCGAGGCCTACGCCAGCCTGCGCACAAGGCCTTACAGCGCGCGGTGCTGCAGCATGCGCGGGTGTTGGCCGACATATCGGAGAAGTGATCGCGGCGGCGCGGGAGTTCGACCGTCAGCTCGCGTTCGGCTCGAAGGTGTGGATCCGCTGCACCACCGCGTCGGAGGTTCTGTAGGTCTCGGAGCCACAGAGCCGCCAGGCCCCTTTCGCCGCGACCGCGCTGAGCTCCTCTTGCGAAAACGCGTTGACCCAGCCGGCTTCAATCCTCCGAGCGGGATCGGGGGTCTTCGGATGGCAGTAGCTGACGATCATCGACGCGGCGCGGCCGCGGCAGAACTGGAAGGCCAATTCCGGGAACCGCAAGTATTCGACGACGCCCAGCATCACGGTCGTATCGAAGCGGAGGTCCGGGAAGAGATTGGCGTCGACATCGATGAACTGGACGTCGGGGGTCCATCGCACCAGGTCCGCGGGTATGTAGGCGCAGCCTTCCGGTAGGTAGCCTCGCAACCCCATCCGCGGCCCACACCCGATATCGAGCACGACCGCGCCCAGACGGATCAGCCGCGCCGCCTGAGCCGAGCGGGACAGCCAGTCGTCCGAGTACGACCCAGGTTCGCTCCAGTGTTCTCGCGTGCCAAGGGCCGTCACGACCGCCTCCGGGCGCAGGCAAAGCGGATACGCCGATCCTCCCGCATCCGAAGCTTGCCATTTGCGACCGCCTGCGGGAAGTGACGCAGGCGATCGATGTTGGGGACCTGGCTATCGGTGCGTTTCGGCCTGCTGACCTACTCGACGCCGAACCTGGGTGACTACATCCAGAGCCTGGCGGCCAGGAGCTTCCTTCCAAGGATCGAGGCGCGCATCGACCGCGAGGCCCTGGATGGCTACATCTCGCCCGGCAATGAGAAGACGCGGGTCGTTCTGAACGGCTGGTTCTGCCATCGAGCCGACAAGTGGCCGCCATCGCCGGGCATCGAGCCGTTGCTGATTTCGATGCACATCTCGGACGTGGGCGGGGTCGGCTCTGGCCTGCGCGCACGCGAAGTGTTCGGGCGGTCCGCCGAGATCGTCGACTACCTGCAACGGCATGCGCCGGTCGGCGCCCGGGACCTGGCCACGCTCGAAGCGCTCCGTTCGTGGGGCGTCGAGAGCTATTTCTCGGGTTGTCTCACCCTCACGCTGGAGAGACCGGACCTGCCGAGGGCCAGCGACATGGTCGTGTTGTGCGATGTCTCTGACGAAATCGCCGAGCGCGTCGCCGCCGCGGCGGCGACAGCGCCGCGGCGGACCGCGCACCGCGACATCACAACCGAGGGCCCCGACGCGAGATTCGCCAAGGCGGAGGCGTTGCTCGAACTTTACGCGAGCGCCGGCTGCGTCGTGACCACACGACTGCATTGCGCGCTGCCGTGCCTCGCCATGCAGACGCCAGTCCTGCTGCTTGGCGGCGCTCACGAACCCGACCGCTTCACCGGCCTGACCGATCTGGTTCACAATTGCTCGGCAGGCGAGTTCCTTTCCGGCGAGTTTCAGTACGACATCACCGCGCCACTGCCGAATCCGACCGCTCACCTGAACATGCGGCGCGGCCTAGTAGAACGCGTACGATCCTTCGTCACGGATGGACCGACCGTCGTCGCGGGCGGCGCCCGCCCGCAGGGCTGAGTCGCGTGCGCAAGAAACTCTCCGTCGTCGTGGTTTGCTACAACATGGCGCGGGAGTTGCCCCGCACGCTTCGCACCCTTTCGCCGGCGGTCCAGCGCGGCATCGCCGCTGAAGACTACGAGGTCATCGTGGTCGACAACGGATCTACGGATCCCTTCGACGAGGACGAGTGCCGCCGCCTGCTGCCCGGGCTCGTCATTCATCGCATGCAGGACGCGGGGCCCTCGCCCGTAGGCGCCGTGAACGCCGGGCTGGCGGCGGCCAGGGGCGACTTGATCGGCGTCTGGATCGACGGCGCGCGCATGGCGTCTCCAGGCCTGCTCTCGACCGCGCTCACTGCCGCCCGCCTGCACCCGCGACCAGTGATCGGGGCTCTCGGCTTCCATCTCGGGCCCGAGGTGCAGATGCGCAGTGTCCACAATGGCTACGACCAACTCGTTGAGGACGCGATGCTCGCCGCCTGCGGGTGGGAGGACGACGCCTATCGGCTGTTCGACGTTTCGGTGCTCGCGGGGTCGTCCGTCGAGGGCTGGTTCGCGCTGCCCAACGAAACCAATTCGCTGTTCCTGACGGCGGATCATTGGCGGGAGCTCGGTGGCTACGACCGCGGGTTCGTCTCGCCGGGAGGCGGTTTCGCGAATCTGGACATCTGGGCGCGGCTCTGCGCAGACCTTTCGGCCGAGGTCATCCTGCTGCTGGGCGAAGCCACGTTCCACCAGGTGCACAATGGCGTCGCGACCAACTCGCTTGCGCCCCCCCGGGCCTTGTGGACGGAGGAGTATGAAAGGTTGCGCGGCCGCCCTTACATCTCGCCGGTTCGATCGCCGATCCTGGTCGGCAGGGTTCATCCTCGAGCCAGGCGTTGGATCGCCGGCGAGGCTGGAACCTAGCGCGTGGGTTGGGCAGCGGCGTCGGCGGGGCTTGATCGCCCTATCATCCTGTTGGGCCGCGGCGGTAGCGGCACCCGTATGCTAGCCGAACTCGCACGCGGTCTTGGCGTGTTCCTGGGCGGTTCGCAAAACGTCAGCGCCGACTCGGTTGAGTGGGTCGACACGATCTACGACCTTGCGCTCGACGCGATGGCCGGCTGCCTGACCGCAGAGTCGGAGCGTGATCTTTTCTGGCGCGTTCGGCTGCGGCGGCTCGCGGCTGGAATCCTTGAGGCCGCGGGGAGGAGTGCAAACTCGGCGTGGGGCTGGAAATTGCCGGAAACGATGCTGGCCCTCGGCAGCATCCTGCGTGCTTTTCCGCGTGCGAAGGTCGTCCACCTCGTGCGTCACCCTCTGACCAGCTCGCTGCGCCGCACGCACCTGACCTCGCGCCTCGACAACCGGATCGGTCAGGCCGTGCTGACTTCCGCGTACCTGGCCGGCGGACTGGATCCCGGGAGGATCGGAACGGACGATCCGTACGTGCACAACGCGGTCACTTGGAACTATCAGGTGCGCGGCGCGCTGGAGGCCCTGCGCGCCGCCGGCGTGGATGTTCTGCAGCTTCGCTACGAAGCGCTGTGCGCCTCGCCCCGGAGCGCGCAGCATAGCCTGGCTGGGTTCATTGGTTTGCCGGTTTCGGCCGACGCCGAGATATGCAGGGTCGACGAAGCGAGGACGAATCCAACCGATCCAGCAGACCCCCGAGCCGATCGCGTTTGGGAGATCTGCGGTGAGACGGCGCGCAGGCTGGGCTATGGCCGCCAGCCCTGAGATCCGGGCCGCGTTGTCCGGCGAGGCGTGCGAAGCCCCCGGACGGGCGCCTTGACGGCTGAGGGGTCGGCCAGCGGACACCTTTCCAGCGCCGATCTGCGGCGCGCGATCGCGCCGCTTGATCGAACCCGCCCGGTCGCGGTCGTGGCGGTGTCGAACAATCACGCGCACATGCTCGACAACTGGCTTTGCCACATGGACGCACTGGGCCTGACCCAGATCCTAATCGTCGCGCTGGATGGCGAGCTGGCGGCGCGTGTGTCCACCCTGCCCTACGCGTGCGTCAGGACCGCGTTCGACGGCTCGATCGCCGACCTGTGGCTACAGCGCGCGCGCGTCTGGCGGATGCTCGCCGAAGCGGGCGTCGAGTTCATCGCCTGCGACAGCGACGCCGATTGGCTGCGCGATCCGGCGCCGGCCTTCAGGGACACGCCTTTCGACCTGCTCTTCTCGCAGGCGACCTTGCATCCCCGCGACGTCTATCACGACTGGGGTTTCACCCTCTGCTGCGGCCTGTTCTGGGCGCGGCCAGGTCCCGGCGTCGAGGCGCTGTTCCGGGCGCTGATCTCGCCTGAGCGAGTCACGCCCGGCTTTGATGATCAGGCGGTGCTGAACCAGATTCTCAGGGACGCCGGCGTCGCCTGGGCCACCGAAGGTATCGAGTCCTACCAGCTCCATCGCCACCAGTTGCCGTTCAACTGCTACCGCGAGGTGGTGGCGGGATATTGCGCTCCGTTCGACCTGCGGCTGGGGATGTTGCCGCATCACCTGTTTCCGAGAATTCAGCCTGGCGCGCCGGACGCCATGGTCAGGCACGTGCTCCAGAACGGCGTGCCAGAGGAGCGCATCGACCTCATGCGCCGGGCCGGCGTCTGGCGGCTGGACGCCTATCCCAACGGCTACTTCATCAAATCAGGTGGCGCCGATCTAACGCCGAATCGCTAGACCTCGAGTACACGAAATTCAACAGCCATTTACCATCTCCTTTCCCGGTGCGGAGTATTCAAGTTTTCGTTGAACCATAATACGGTCGCGACTATGCTTCTCGCAGGCATGTGTTCGCCGAGCGGTGGGCCTGGGCGGCCAGGTTGCTTGACGCCACTTCATAGAACTTGAAAGGGATGGATCGATACAGAGATGAGCAAAATAACAGCCTGCATAGCGGCCATGGGTCTGGCGTTCAGTCTCTTGGTCGGCGTATCCGGGGCCAACGCCCAGGCGAGCCGCACCTGGGTTTCAGGCGTGGGCGACGATGCCAACCCGTGCAGCCGGACGGCGCCCTGCAAGACCTTCGCCGGGGCGATTTCGAAGACGGCCGCCTGCGGCGAGATCGATGCGCTCGATCCGGGAGGCTTTGGCGCGGTGACGATCACCAAGGGTATCACCCTTGATGGCGGCGGCGGTCAGGTCGCTTCGATCCTGGTGGCCGGCACGAACGGCATTAATGTCAACGTCACCGACCCGACCTGTACGAAAGTGCAGCTCCGGAACCTGAGCATCCAGGGCCTGGGCCCATCGGCGAGCGCCGGGATCAACGGCGTCAACGTCATCGCCGGCTTCCTCACCGTCGAACACGTGACCATCGAGAACTTCAGCAACGACTGCATCAACTTCCAGCCGAGCGTTCACGCCAGCCTGGTCGTCGACGACAGCAACTTCGAAGCCTGCGCCCACGCCGGCGTCGAAACCGGCACGTCCGGCGGCGGCGTCAACCGGGTCAACATCAACCGGTCCACCCTGCAAAAGAACGGCATCGGCATCAGCCTGCTGTCCGCAAGCGACGTGACGGTGATGGACAGTATGATCTCGGTGAACGGTCTGGGCGGCGTGGAGACGGCCAGCGCCACTTCGCAGGTCTCGCTGGTGCGCGACACGGTCACGAACAACCAGGTCTTCGGCGTCTACGCCACGAACAGCGGCGTCGCCATCCTTTCCGAGGACAGCATCACGTTCAACAACGGCACCGGCCTGCTGTCCGATACCGGCGGCCAGATCCAGTCGTTCGCGAACAATTGGCTCACCGGGAACACCTTCAACGGCGGGGCGACGTCCCTGGTCGGGCCATCGTAGGGACGTCGCGGGCGGGGCCGGGCGACGGCTTGGCCGCCGCGGTCGCTCGGCCAAAGCTGCGGGCGGCGGCGCGAGGGCGCTCATGAAAGCTGGCTTCTCCCTGATCGAGGCGCTGGTCGTCCTGCTGGTCGCGGGCATGGCGCTGATGCTGGTGTTCTCGATCGGCGGCCAGTCGGCGCGCACCGGGTTCGCGCTCGGGCGGCGCGCGCTGGCGGCGGCGGACGACGAGCTGACCCAAGACCAGTTGCGCAGCCTGATCCGGGGGCTGACGCCGCCGCCGATCGGGATTGATCCGGCGCCCTGCGCCTCGCGCCTTTCGTCGGCGACGCATCCAGCTTCCAGGGCGATGCGGTGCTGGACCGGGCTGGCGCCTGCGGCGCGGCCGGCCCGATTGGCTTCATCCGCGTGGCCATCGAGCGGCGCGCCGACGGCGACCTGGTCACCTGCCAGGTGGGCGCCCAGGCGCCCCAGGTGGTGGCGGACTTGCGGCCGCGCCGCGCCCGCTTCGCCTATTCCCTCGACGGCGCACAGTGGAGCGACGGTTGGCGCACGCCGGTCGTGGCCCCGGTCGTGATCGCCGGCCCCTCTCGACCGATCCGGACGCCGGTCTCAGTGCTAATCCGGCTGGCCAGCGACGACGGCCGCATCGAGCTGGTGGAGCGCGCGAGCTCGGGCCCGGCCTGGCTGTTCCCGGAAGAGACCCGCCGGCCACCGACCGCCGCCGAGCTCAACCAGTGAGCCGGCCCGCCCGCACCGCTGGGTTCGCCCTGCCGTCGGTGCTGTTCGTGGTCGCGATGGTGACCCTGGTGTTCCTGGTGGCGATCGAGTCGTTGACCAGCCTCGCCGAGGAGACACAGGGCGCGAAGCGGTCGGTGCTGTTCCAGGTGCAGGCCCTGAGCCTCGAGGCCGACGTCGCCTATGCCACCGCCACACGGCCGCTCGGGCCGGCCGCGGTGATGCGCTCGGCCCTGCCGAACGCCGCGCCGCTCTTCGTGCTCGATGGAACGCCGTACAACGCCAACAACGACCTGACGGTCGCCACTCAGGACGAGGCCGGGCTGATCAACCTGGACCAGCTGCCGCCGTCGGCGATGCCGCGCCTGTTCGCCGCCATGGGCGTCTCGCGCGACGGACAGATCGCGCTGACCGACCGCCTGGGCGACTACCTCGACGCCGACGATCTGAAGCGTCCGCAGGGGGCGGAGGCGGACGATTACCGCCTTGCCGGCCTGCCGCCGCCCCCCAATGGCCCGCTGCGCCGCCGCGACGAGCTGGTCGGGCTGATCGGCTGGCCGGACCTGGTCGACCGCGCGGCCTGGCGGGATTTCGCCGACAACGTCACCGCCGATCCCACCTCGATCACCGCCAACATCAACACCGCGACCCCGGCCATGCTCGAGGTGGTCTACGGCCTCACTGCCGCGCAGGCTCGGGCCGCGCTGGCCCGTCGGGCCCAGGCGCCGTTCACGGCGCTGTCGGACATGGGCCGCACCGTGGGGCTCGGATTGCCGGGCGACGCCGAGCTGGTCTACACCATGCCCAGCGGACGGTTCGCGGTGAAGATCGAGAACCGGACCGCGGGCCTCGCCTACCGTTCGCGGATCCTGCTTTCGCCCGAGGACGATGCGCGGCCGTTCTGGATCGTCGAGCCGGCGGTCTCGTCCCTCACCGCGGCCGAAAAGGCGTCGCCGCTCCCAAATGCCCAGCCTTCTCGCGATGCCTTGGCCTTTCCCGACCCCGCCGCTTGAGCTGCTCTCCGCCGAGGGCCACTTCGCGCCGCTGACCGAGGCCGCGGGCGCCCGGCGGCCGCGGGTGCTGCTGGCGCGGGAGCTCTGCAGCTTCGAGTGGTTCGAGCCGGCGGGCGGCCGAGCCGCGGCCGACCAGGCCGCGCGGCTCTACGCCCGGGCCAGCGCGCCGTTCAACAATCCGGGCGTCTTCGTCCGTCGGTCGGGCGGCGGCTATGCGATCTGGTGGTGGGACCGCGAGCGGATCGCGCCCTGGCTGGCCGAGCGCTTCGGCGCCGAGCCGCCGGTCGTCGCGCCGGAAACCCTGGCCCAGCCGCCGGGAGCCGACTGGCGCGTCGTGCGCCTCGCCAGCGGCTTCGAGCTGCAGTACTGGCGCCGGCAAACCCTGATCGCCTCGTCGTGGCGACGGGCGGCGCCCGATACAGCGGCCTGGGGCGCCTTCGCCCGCCAGCAGCGCGATCCGGAGGTCCCACCGCCCGCCGAGCCGCCGCCGGCGCAGCCGCTGCCGGTGGTCCGTGACGCCAACTTCGCCGAGGGCGGCTGGCGCGATGTCAGCCCGATCGAGACCGCGCGGCTGGCGCTGGCCGCCTCGGCGGCGCTGCTGGTCGTCGTCAGCCTGTTCTGGAGCGGTCAGGCGCTGCGGCTGAGCCAGCTCTCGGCCGCGCTCGAGCGCGACGCGCTGGCCCAGAGCGGCGTGGTAGCCCAGCCGCGCGCGAACACCGCCGTGCGCCGGCAGATCGCCGCCTACCAGGCGCTGGGCGAGCGCCCCGACCCGATGGCCGGCCTTAAGACCGCGCTCGACGTGCTGCGGCGCCACAGGATCGCCGCCAAGGCGTTCTCGGTCGACGGGCCGACGCTGACGGTGACCGTTCCCTATGCGGCGCTGGGCGAGATGGGCCAGATCACTCAGGACCTCGATTCCACCGGCGTCTTTATGGACGTGCGACCGCTGTCCAACTCCGCCGACAACGTCATCAACGTTCACATGCTGGTTCGCAGCGCGTCTGCCTTCGCCCCTCCGCCGCCGGCCGGAACCGCGGGCCGCTGATGGCGGCGTCGATCGACGGGCCGCCGGTCGTTGTCGGAGGAGTCGGCGGCAGCGGCACCCGGGTGATCTGCCAGCTGCTCATCTCGCTCGGCGTCTTCATGGGCGACCGGCTGAACGAGTCGAACGACAACATGACCTATGCCGCGTACTCGGAGCGCGTGCGGGGGCGGCTAAGGTCGGAGGCCCCGGGCGCGCCGTCCTCGGCCGGCGACTATCCGTTCGACTTCGCCGATTCAACGCTGCGCTTCGTCGAGTTGGAACTGTCTGGCTTCATCGAAGAAAATCGACAGGCATTCGAGGCGCAGGCGACGTCCAGGGCGGGGTGGGGGTGGAAAGTCCCAGGGATGTTCCACCTGTTGCGTCCGCTCAGTGCGGTGCTCGGGCCGTTCAAATACCTGCACGTCATCCGCAACGGCCTCGACATGGCGTTCAGCGACAACCAGAATCAGGTGTCGAACTGGGGCTGGCGCTTCGGCATTCGCCCCGAGGGCCAGCCGACGCCGGCGCAGTCGTTGCGCTATTGGACCCGGGCGAACCGGCAGGCGGTGATCGACGCGGAACGCTACGGCGCCGACCTGTTGGTGCTGAACTTCGACAGGCTGTGCCTTGCGCCCTCCGCAGAGATCGCGCGCATGGCCAGCCATCTCGGCCTCGCCCCGACCTCGCCAGAGGCGCTCGCCGCCCTGGTGCGCGCGCCGGCCACGATCGGCCGGCGAGGCGATTTCGACCTGAGTTTCGTCGACGACGAGGACCGCGCGGCGCTGCGCCAGTTCGGGTTCGAGTAGACGAACGCGCTCAATCCTGCCGGATGAAGTGGCAGGCGTTGTCGCCCATGGTCAAGTGCATCACCGTGCGTCCCGACTTCAGCACCTGCACGGCCGCCGGCGTGCAGGCGCCGCCGGCTGACACGGTGATCGGTCGCTCCAGACGGTAGGACCACTGGCTGCGGAGCGGGATCACGGTGTCCTTGGCGTCGGCCGGGTCGGCGTCGTCCGAGCTGCGGATCGTCACCGAGGTCTGGGTGGCGTAGGCCTCGCGGCGCGCATCGAGCATCTGCCGCTGGAAGTCGAAGAACACCGCGTGGGCGGTCATGCCGTCCAGCATCGCCTGGCCCCGCGGCATCACCAGCGCGATCGCGATCGCCATGATCGCCAGCACGATCAGCATCTCCATCAGCGAGAAGCCGGCCTTGCGACGGACGCACTGCTTCCCCTCCCCCTTGCGGGGAGGGGGCAGGGGTGGGGGTGCGAACGCGATGCGCCCCGTCGAGCGCGCCTTGGACGCCAATTGTCGGGCGGTGGCGCTGACACCCCCAACCCCCGACCCCTCCCCGCAAGGGGGAGGGGAGACGACGCCTACGCGGCCAGCCACGAGTCCAGGAGCACCGGGGCCGGCGTCCATCCCGCTCAGGTGCCGGAGTTGTTGTAGACGTCCGCCGCCAGGCCTTCGCCGCCCGGCTTGTCGTCCGAGCCCAGGCTGTGAACCTTGGGCGCGTGCGCTGCGTCGGCCGGCGGCTCGTACACGTACGGGTGACCCCAGGGGTCCATCGGCACACCGCTGGCGAGGTAGGGGCCGTTCCAGCCGGCCACGGTCTTGCGGTCGCCCTCGACCAGCAGGTTCAGGCCCTCGCTCTCGGTGGGGTAGCGGCCGATGTCGAGTTCCATGGTCTGCAGCGCGGTTTCCAGGCTGCGCACCTGCACCCGGGCGGTCGTGACCTTGGCGTGGTCGAGCTGGGCGAACAGGCGTGGACCGACCAGCGCGGCGATCAGAGCGATGATCGCCAGCACGATGAGGATTTCCAACAGGCTGTAGCCGGCTTTCAGCGCCCAGGCGGCCCCTGGCTGCACGTTTCGCGGACGACCAAGCTTCATCCCTGACCCTGTTCCACTCGCGTTCAACGAACTCTTGCGGTTGCGGACGTAACAAGGCGGCAACCTGCGCCCCTATGTTCCGCCGCTCAACTCAACTATACCAAAGCCCGGGCGGGCAAGCGCGCCGAAACGATGGCCGCCGAAGGAGCGTACTGGTCTTAATGGCTTCGGCCTCGCAACTGGAAGGCGCCGCGCCGGCCGGGCAGGGACTCCTTGGCCGCGACCCCCTCACCCGCGCCTTGGCCCAGCTCTCCGCCCGTGAGGCGTGGTTGCTGGCGGGGCTCGTGATGCTCGCGCTGCTGACCGGCGCCTACTACGCGATGCAGTGGAGCGCCGGCGAGCGGGACCGCTATGTCGCGGCCCAGGCCGATCTGGCGCTGGCCCGGCAGACCCGCGCCGCCGCCGCCCATCGGGGGACGGGTAGCGACGATCTGGCCCAACTCGACGCCGCAGAGGCCTGGTCGACCCACGCCCGCGACCTCTGGCTGGCGCGACTGGCGATCGAGCAGCGGCTGAGCGCCGCTTCGCGGGCCGCCCACCTGCCGTCGCCGGAAATCAAGGTCGCCGAGGCGCTGGAGACCGGCAGCGACGCGCCGCTGTTGAAGGCCGAGGTGTCCGGGCCCTACCTTCCGGGGCCTTGGCTGGTGTTCATGCGCGGCCTCGCCGCCGATGGCCCGGCATTCGTGATCGACAAGGTCGACGTCAGCGATGCGGCGATCGCCCAGTTCAGCATGACCCTGCTGGTCCCGGTCAAGCTCGACCAGCCGCCCGCGCCGGTCGCCGCCTCCGGCTCTGGCGATGCGCCGCCAGCGGGCCCCGCGGCTTGACGGGCCCGGAGCGGATCGCCCTTGGCGTCGGCGCGCTGGCGCTGATGGCCGTCGCCTTTGTCGTCGGCTGGGCGGCGCCTGGCCGCCCGCCTGCGCCGTCGCTGGCGCTCACTCATCCGCGGCCGCAGCCCGCCATCTACCTGCGCCGCGCCGGCGGCGACCTGCTGTTTGCCCTCGATGGCCTGCGCGGTGAGCTGGGCGCTGATCAGCCGGTCGGCGGCGGCGATCCCGAGGCGCGGCGACCCGTCGTCTACCGCCCGCCGCCGCCCCCCGCCCCCCCGCCGCCGCCCGACGTCGCGCTGGTGTTCCGTCGCGCGGTGACCGCGGTCGTGAGCACGCCCGGGCAAGGGCTGGCGGTGCTGTTGGCCCAGCCCGGCCAGCGCTCGCGGCTGTTGCGTCCGGGCGAGGCGTTCGACGATCGGTGGCGGCTGACCGCCCTGACTTCCAGCGAGGCGGTGCTGGGCGACGGCGTCAGCGAGCGCCACGTGGCGCTGTTCGGCGGGCCGGCCAGCGCGGCGGGGTGGGGCGCGCCCAGCTGGAGTTCAACCCGGGCTACGGTCGTCGCGCCGCGTAACCCAGACCCAGACGGAGTGATGTAGTGCGGCGTCTGGCGGTTCTGCTCATCGGCTGCGTTGCGCTTGCCGGCTGCGCCGGCTTCCCGGCGATGAAGCTGCCGCCGGCCACGGCCCACTCCGCGCGCGACGCCGGGTCCCGGGCCGCACTGGCGCCGCCCGGCGGTCCGGAGCACGCGCCGATCGAGACCACGGCCAGCGCCGACCAGGTCGCCGCTCTGACCGGCGCGCCGGCGGAGAAGCTCGACGTCGAACTGCCGCCGCAGCCGCTGCCGCAGATGCTGAACACGGTGTTTGGCGACATCCTGAAGGTCCCGTACGTGCTCGGGCCCGACGTCGGCGCGCGCACCGAGATCGTCTCCCTGCGCGGCGCCAGCGGGATGACCCGGCGCGACTTCGTGCGCATGGTCCAGGTCGCCCTGCGCGACTATTCGCTGAAGCTGGTGATCCGCGCCGGTACCGTGAACGTCATCGACGATCCGACGCCCAACATCTCGTCCGCCGCCTACCTGGGCGCCAGGCCCAGTCAGGACACACCGGCCTCGGCGCAACCCGTCACCCAGTTCTTCCAGGCCAAGGCGATCGACATCCAGGCGCTGCTGCGGCTGATGTTCGACATCAATTCCGGCTCGCGCGGACTCGGCCTCTCGCCCGACATCCCGGGCAACTCGGTGGTGGTCACCGGCCGCGCCCGCGACGTCGCCGCCGCCGTCGACATGCTGACCGAGCTCGACCAGCCGATGTTCTCCGGCGTCGGGGTCGTGCGGGTCGAGCCGGTCTACTGGTCGGCCGAGACGCTGGGGCGGCAGCTGGAGGACAGCCTGCGCTCCGAGGGCTATTCGGTGACCGGCTCGCCGCAGGACTCGCGCTCGATCCTGATCCTGTCGTTCGCCGAGGCCAACCAGGTGCTGATGTTCGCCCGCGATCCGGCGCTGCTGGCCCGGGCGCGCGACTGGGTCGGCCGGCTCGACCAGCCCGCCGGCATCGGCAGCCGGCCCACCACCTTCATCTACCAGGCCCAGAACACCGACGCGAAGTCGCTGGCCGACCTGGTCGAGACGCCGGAGCAGGGCTACGGCGGCGCCAGCGCCGGTCCGGTCGGCGTGCCGGGCACGCCGCCGGCCGCGGTCGCCGCCGCCAACGGCGCCGGTTACAGCATGGGCGGCGGCAGCAGGTCCCCGACCGGCGGCGGTCCCACCCCAAGCGGCCCTGCCGGAACCTTTGCGACCGCTTCGGGCGGTCCCTCCAACGGCGCTGGCGGGGCGGGCGGGTTTCTGGGCGGACGGATCATCGTCGACCAGCCCGGCAATCGGATCCTGTTCACCGGCTCGGCCGAGGACTTCACCGAACTGCGCAAGCTCCTGGTCGCGCTGGATACGCCGCAGAAGCAGGTATTGGTCGAGGTGACCATCGCCGAGGTGACCCTGACCGACCAGACCAACATCGGGATGGAGTGGTTCTTCAATCACTCGATGTCGAACGGGGTGATCAACGGCGGCACGCTGCACAGCCTCGGCATCGGCACGTCGGGCCTGAACCTCGACTACACCGCCAACTGGAACGGCCTGTCGATCCAGGCCGCGTTCAACGCCTTCGCCTCTAACAACAAGGTCAATATCCTCTCACGCCCGCGGCTGGTGGCGCGCAGCGGCAGCGAAGCCAACATCCAGGTCGGCACCGACGTGCCGATCATCACCTCGCAGGCCAACAGCCCGACCCAGCAGCAGGGCAACACCCAGATCCTGCAGACGATCGAATACCGCCAGACCGGCACCATCCTGCACATCAAGCCGCTGATCTATGGCGACAACCGGGTCGATCTCGTCATCACGCAGGAGATCTCCAGCGAGGAGGCCAACTCCAATTCCACCGTCGGCAGCCCGCTGATCCTGGAGCGCAACATCACCACCCAGCTGTCGCTCGCGGACGGCGCGACGGCGGTGTTGGGCGGACTGATGGACGACGACTACACCAAGGGCAACTCCGGCATCCCGGTGCTGAAGGACATCCCGATCCTGGGCGCGGCGGCCCGCACCGACACCGTCAACGGCAACAAGACCGAGCTGGTGATGCTGGTGACGCCCTACATCCTGCGCGAGGGCGACGACATGCGTCACTGGGCCGGACGCTACAGCGACGAGATGAACGCCGCCTTCAAGATCGGCCACGGCTGGTCCTACACGCTGACCCCGTTCGGCGGCCCGCCGACCTTGAACCCGCTGCCGTCTACAGATCACCACCCCTAGGCGCGGAAGCGGACGGCTGGCCGGGGAACGCCGTGCCGGGTGTCAGTCGGGCGGGTGAGCCTGGCGGCGCCGGCGGGACGTAGGGCTGCGGAACCGGCAACTTTCGCCAGCCGACCCGGTCGAACGCCAGCACGCCCAGCGCCGAGCCGTCGCGGTCGAAGATGGTCGCCTCCAGACGGTAAAGCCGCAGTTCGAAGCGCCGGCCGATCCGGACCTCGCCGGTGTTGAGGGTCGGCTCTGAGCGCGCGGTCGCCGTCCAGCGCACGCTGCGGCCGGCGGTGAGGGGCACGCTCCCCTCCGGCTCCGACATCGGGTTGACGTCGGCCAGCAGGGCGATGGCGTCGCGCTGCAGCCCAGCCACCATCAGCGCTCGCTCGTAGCGCCGCTGACCGTCAGCCAACTGTCGCTGCAGCTCCAGCACGCCCGCCAGCGCCATCGCCGCGATGATCAGCGCCACCAGCGCCTCGATCAGGCTGAAACCTCGCACACCGTTGCGGCGGCCGCCCCCTCCACCCCTCCGGGGTCCCCCTCGCCCTACGGGTGAGGAGAAGTTGGTGCTGATCTGATCTCCTCCCCCAGCGGGGCAGGGGGACCCCGAAGGGGTGGAGGGGGCGGCGTCGCGCGTCACGACAGCCGCCCCAGCGCCAGCACCAGGAACGCCGGCGCCGCAGCGCAGGCGCCAAAGGGGGCCAGCTGGCGCTCGCCGCTCGGCTTGCGGCCGCGCAGCAGGATCCAGATCGCGCCGATCACCGAGGCCCAGATGATCACCCACAGCACGCCCGCCGCGCCGACCAACAGGCCGACGGCGGCCATCAGCTTCACGTCGCCGAAGCCAAGGCCGTCGAGCTTGGCGAACCGCAGGAAGCTCCAGCGCACAGCCGCCAGCAGGCCGCCGCCCAGCGCCGCGCCGATCGCCGCCATCGTCCAGCCGGTCTGCGCTGCGCCGGCGAGGCCCAGGATGGCGATGGCGAGTGTGTAGACGTCGGGGATCACCAGCCAGCGCGCGTCCACCACCAGCACCGCGGCGAGGCACACCGCCGCGGCGCAGAGCGGGCCGGCGAGGAACGGCTTGCCGAGCGCTGCACAGGCCGCCAGCGCCGCGAAGCCGGCCGCGGCCGCCGGCAGCGCCAGCCACAGCATCCGCGGCCAGCTGGGCCGCACGCCGCTGACCTCGGTCAGCAGCCCCTGCGGTCCGATCGCCAGCGCCACCGCAACTGCGAGCGTCAGCAACGCGTCCGACATCCAGATCAGCCAGACCGGCGTCACGGGGTCGCCTGTTTCACTGGACCGTGTCGTAGATGCTGGCCAGCGCCATCACCAGCGAGAGCGCGATCACCCCGACCACGATCGAGATCGCGCCGATCGCCGCCGGCTCGGCCAGCACGGTGAAGCGTTTCATCTGGTCCTTCAGCCGGTCGTCGTAGCTGTCGCCCAGGAAGCCGAACATCGCCGCCAGCGCGCCGGATTTCTGCCCGGTGCGCAGCAGGCTGAGATCCATGGCGGTCAGCCGGGTGTGGCGGCCGAGCGAAGTGTGCACCGCGACGCCCGCCCTCAGGTCGGTCTCGAACGCCTCCAGCCCGGTGCGGAAGGGACCAGGCGGCACGCCCCGCCGCGACAGCGACGCGGCTTCCAGCAGGCTGACTCCGTTGGCGAGCGAGAAAGAGGTGAGCCGCGCCCAGGTGGCGATCTCGCGCGCCCTCAGCAGTTCGCCTACCACCGGCAGCGTGCGGCCGAGGCCATAGAACCAGGTCCGCACCGCCGGCGACGCGGCGGCCGCGAGCACCAGCCCGATCAGGCCGACCAGGCCGGCGCCAACCAGGATCAGGTGCGCGTTGACGAAGCCGCCGAGGGCGAACACCACCTTCGACAGCCACGGCATCTTGCCGCCGCTGGCGCCGATCATCGCCGAGAACCGCGGTACGATCTCGACGAAGATGAACGCCACCGCCGTCACCCCGGCGCAGGCCAGCAGGGCCGGGTAGGTGAGCGCGTTGACGAAATCCCGCCGCAGCCGGTCCTCGTAGGCCATCTGCTCGCTGGCGACCCGCAGCACCTCGGGCACCCGACCGGCGGCTTCGCCGACCTCGGCCATGGCGTAGACGTAGTAGGGAAAGCCGGGCGCGTTGGCGCGCAACGACACCGCCAGCGCCTCGCCCCGCTTCAGCGCCGCGATCACCGCCATCAGCTGGGCCTGGCCGCGGCGGGCGGCGATGCCGGCGGTGACCGTTTCCAACGCCTCGAGCAGAGTGACGCCGGCCTCTAGCATCAACGCCAGCTGGCGCATGATCAGCACCCGCTCGGCGGGGCGCAGGTCGCGGTCGGCGCTGCGGGCGGCGATCGGCGCAACCTCAGCCAGCTCGGTCACCACCAGTCCGGCGGCCATCAGCCCGCGGAGCGCCGTCGGCTCGTCGCGGGCGCGGACCACGTCGCGCACCCTCCGACCATCGCGGTTCACTGCGCCGTAGCGGAACTGCCGCTCCTGGCCCTGCTCGAAGCTCGACACGCCGGGCTTCAGGTCTCGGCCAGGGCCGCGGCGTCCTCGCCGCTGCCGACCGCGCGACGCACCTCGGCCAGGCTGGTGAGGCCCGCCCGCGCCTTGGCGTAGCCGTCGTCGAACAGGCTTTGGAAGCCGCCGGCGCGTGCGGTGCGGGTCAGCTGCTCCTCGGAAGCGCGGTGGCGGATGTCGTGCTCCAGCTCCGGCGTCGTCAGCGCGATCTCATAGAGGCCGAGCCGGCCGAGATAGCCGGTCTGGGCGCACTGCGGGCAGCCGGTCGGTTCGCGCCAGGCGGCTGGGCCGCTGAGATCGACGCCGCGCGGCGCCAAGGCTTCGTAAGACGCGACCCGGTCTGGATCGCTCGACTGGGCGCAGAGCGGGCAGAGCCGTCGCACCAGCCGCTGGCCAACGAGGCCGCGCAGCACGTCGGCCAGCAGGAACGGCTCGACGTCGAGGTCCAGCAGGCGCGGCGCGGCCGCCAGGGCGGAATTGGTGTGGATGGTCGAGATCACCAGGTGCCCGGTCAGCGCGGCCTGAACCGCGATCCGCGCGGTCTCCTGGTCGCGGATCTCGCCGATCATGATCACGTCGGGGTCCTGGCGCAGGATCGAACGCAGGCCGGCGGCGAACGAGAGGCCGATGTCGCTACGGGCCTGCACCTGCACCACGCCCGGCAGCTCGAACTCGACCGGGTCTTCCACCGTGACGATCTTGCGCGCGCCGTTGTTGAGGTGGACCAGCAGGCGGTAGATCGTCGTGGTCTTGCCCGAGCCGGTCGGCCCACTCACCAGCACCACGCCGTTGGGCTTGTCGACCAGGGCCAGCAGCATGGCGGCCTGCGCGTCGCTGACCCCGAGCTCGGCCAGCTTCGGCAGCCGGTCGACGCGGCCCAGCAGCCGCAGCACCAGGCTCTCGCCCCACACCGACGGCAGGCTGGAGATGCGCAGGTCGAGTTCCTGGCCCGCGGCGCGGATCGACTGGCGGCCGTCCTGCGGCAGCCGCCGCTCGCCGATGTCCATCCCCGACAGCAGCTTGATCCGCGAACAGACCGCATCGAACCGCGCGCGCGGCGCCGTGCGCACGGTCACCAGCACCCCGTCGATCCGCAGGCGTACGGCGAAATGGTCGGCGAACGGCTCGACGTGGATGTCGGACGCGCGCCGGGACAGCGCCTCTGCGAAAACCCCGTTGACGAAGTCGATCACCGGCGTCTCCAGCGCCAGTTCCCGGAGCCGTGCCGTCTCCGACGGCGCACCGGCGATCGCGGCGTCGTCGTGACCCTGCGCCACGCCCTCCAGCAAGCCGGTCACCGCGGCATGGGTGGCGAGCCGCAGCTGCACCGGTCCCTCGCCCAGCTGCGCCAGCCGGTCGCCGATCGCCGGATCGAGCGGGTTGACCGCAGCGACCATCACCGGCGAATCCGGCGCCTCGCCGGCCCGCCAGGCGGCCGCCTGATGCTGCATCCACCACGGCAGCGGCGAGCGGATCTCGCCCAGGAACTTGCCGACCTGCGCCGCCGTCGGGGTCTCCTCGTTGTCGAGCACCTTCAGGCCCAGCTGCTCGGAGAGCAGCTTGTTCAGCTCGATCTCCGAGAGCGCGCCCATCCGGATCAGCAGCTGGCCCAGGAGGCCGCCGGTGAGCTGCTGCATGGCCAGCGCGTCGGCCAGCTCGCGCTCCGACACCAGCCCCCTCGACACCAGAAGTTCGCCCAACCGCGGCGTCTGCATGCGGCGAGCCTACCTCAGCGTGGGGGGCGCCGGAAGTGGCCGCCCCCGCGTGCTTTCAGCGCGTTCCGCCCGTCAGTGACGGTCCAGCACCAGGATCTGGAACGTGCCGGGCTTGGTGGTCGGCCGCTGCCCCGCCGGAACCGGCAGGTTGTACTCGGCGGTCGGCAGGTAGACCCGGCCCGTGCGTGGATCGACCGCGCCTAGCCGCGCGCCGACCTGCGTCGGGACCGTGGCGATGATGGTGTTGTCCGCCGCGCCGGAGAGGGCGATCACGTTCAGCTTGCCGTCGATCGCGGTGGGCACCATCGCCAGGCGCCGCACCGGATCGTAGATCACCGCGTCGGGAAAGCCCCCGGTGTCGAACGAGGCGATCTCGCGCCCGGTCTTGGCGTCGAGGATCTTGCTGCCACCGCCGCCGCAGGCCGAGACCAGCCGGTCGCCCGCCACATAGGCGATGCCGGTCGGCCGCTTGCAGTCCTTCATCGAATAGCGGCCGACGGCCTTGCGCTGGACCAGATCCACGACCGCGACCTCGCCGGTGCTCTCCACATTGACGTAGGCGCGTCCGTGGCCGTCGACCGCCGCGAACTCGAGCGCGCCGCCGACGTCGATTACACCCGCCACCTTGCGATGCGGCACGTCGATCAGCGTGAGTTTCCCAGGCTCGCCATTGACGACGACGACGAGCTTGGTGGCGGGGTCGTAGACCGCGCCGTCGGCGTCGGCCGCGACCGTCAGCGACTTCACCAGGGCGCCGTCGGAAGCCCGGATGATCTTGACGCTTGAATCGCCGCTGTTGGTGGTCACCAGGTCGGGCGAGCCGGGGACCGGCACGATCGCGTGCAGGTGGTCGCCCTTGGCGAAGTCGGTATTCAGCTTGCCGGTGTCGAGGTCCAGCGCCAGCACGACGTCGGTGTGCGAGATGTAGATGCGGTGGCGCGCCGCATCGAGCATCGCATAGTCCCAGCCGCCATCGGGTCCCGGGATTCGCTCGACGATCCGCAGCTGGCCGGCCGCGGCGTCCGGTGCGGCGAGCGCCGCCGCTGGCAGCAGGGCGCCGGCGATCGCACAAAGCAGGGTGCGTAGGGTTTTCATCAGCAGTTCCTCCAGTTCACGCATGGCGGACCTCGCTTGGCGGAGGCCCTTGTCGGGTCGGGTGGGGCGCGGAAAGGCCGCCGGCCAGGCGATAGAGCGCCGGCATAGCCAGCAGCACCAGCGGGCCCTGGGCGATCAGGCCGGCGATGATGGCGACCGCGAGCGGTCGCTCCATCGAGGCGCCGCCGCCGAGCGCCAGGGCCAGCGGCGCCAGCGCCAGGATCGCCGCCAGTGTGGTCATGGCGATGGGCCGCAACCGGTTGATCCCCGCCTGGATCAGCGCCGCCTCTGGCCCGAGGCCTTCGGCCAGCAGCGCCTCGTATTCGGTGAAATAGAAGATCGCCACCTCGGTGGTGATGCCGACGATCATGGTCATGCCCATCAGCGCCATGATGTTGAGCTCGACGCCGGTCAGCCAGAGCCCGATCGCGACGGCGGTGGCGGCGACCAGCGGCATGACCAGGATCACGCCCGCGATCCGGAAGCTCTCGTAGATGACCAGCAGCAGCACGAACACCGCCGCCACCGCCGCGACGAACACCAGCGCCAGGTCGCGGAACGCCGCTTCCTGCTCGGCGAACAGTCCGCCCATCTCGAAGGTGACCCCCGCCGGCAGGAAGCCGGACCGGCCAACCGCACGCTCGACCTCGGTCGCGGTTGAGCCGACGTCGCGTCCCTCGACGCGGGCCGTGACGGCGTCCATCAGGCGCATGTTCTCACGGTCGATCTCGGCCTGCCCGGTCGCGATCCTGACGTCGGCGATCCGCGCGATCGGGAAGAGATGACCGTCAGCCGGTGATTTCAGCATTAGCGCGCCGATCTGACTTACGCGCTGGCGACCCGCCGGCGGGGTCCAGACCCGGACGTTGACGAGGTTGACGCCCGACTGCACCTGGGTGGCGACGGCGCCCGAGAGCTGGTCGCTGATCTGCTTGGCGGCCTCGCCCGCATCGACCCCTTCGAGCTCCGCGCGAACGGGGTCGACGGTGACATCGAGGCCGTCGCCGGCGATCACAACGCCGCTCTTGGCCTCCGTGACCCCTCGGATCTTCTCGATCGCCGCCTGCACCTGCGGGCCGGTCCGGTTCAGCAGGTCGGCGTTGTCGCCGTAGAGCTTGACCTCGATCGGCTGTGGCACGGCCGTCAGGTCGCCGATCAGGTCCTCCATCAGCTGGGCGGTTTCGATCTCCAGGCCCGGCACCTGCGCCTGCACCTGCCCGGCGACGTCGCCCATCACCTCTTCGATCGGTCGCCGGCCATGACGCTTCAGCCGGATGAAGAAGTCCCCGGTGTTGGGCTCGGTCAGGCCGCCGCCCAGCTGCGTGCCGGTGCGCCGGGAATAGGTCTCGACGTCCGGCGTCGCGCGGATGATCGTCTCGACCTGCCGCATCAGCCGGTCGGTCTCTGTCAGCGACATGCCGGGCGGCGCGACGTAGTCGAGGATGAAGCCGCCCTCGTCGATCTTGGGGATGAACCCGGAACCGACGTTCAGGAAGCAGACGATCCCAAGCCCCGCCAGCCCAGCCACCCCCGCGAGCGCGACGAATGGCCGGGCCACGCTCCGCCGCAGCAGGTCGCGGTACCGCGCGAGGATGCGGCCGTTCTCGTCCAGCCGTGCGACGCTTGCCCGCCCCCGGACGAACTGCTCGACCAGCACCGGGACCAGCCACCAGGCGACCAGGAACGACAGCGCCAGCGCAACCGCCATGGTGATCGACAGCGCCTTGAAAAACGCGCCCGTAACGCCGGTCAGGAAGGCCAGCGGCAGGAAGATCACCGTGGTCGCGGCGGACGAACCCGCCAGCGGGCGCATGAACTCGGAGACCGCGGCTTGGATCGTTCCATGGCCGCCGGAGACGGTCCCGGCCAGCCGACGCTCGATGTGCTCGATCATCACGATGGCGTCGTCGATGATCAGGCCGATCGCCGCGGCCATGCCGCCCAGCGTCATGATGTTGAAGCTCTGGCCCAGCAGCACCAGCACCAGCGTCGTCGCCGCCAGCACGGCCGGCACGGCGACGACCGCCGCCAGCGTGACGCGCCAGTTGCGCAGGAAGACCAGCAGCACCAGCGCCGCCAGCACCACGCCGATGACGATCGCGTTGCGCAGCGAGGCCGCGGAATCGAGGATCAAGTCGCTCTGGTCGTACCAGGCTTTCACCTGCATGTCGGCCGGTCCGCGGACGCGCATCTTCGCGAACGCCGTACGCACGTCCCTGGCGATCTGCACGGTGTTGCCGCCGGGCTGCTGGTAGACGTTGACCAGCACCGCGTCGCGCCCATCGGCCGTCACCCTGATCCACTGCGTCTCCGGCGCGGCCGTTACCGTCGCGACGTCGCCGACGCGGATGACGTTCCCGTTCACGGTCTTGACCACCACACCCGCAATCTGCCGCGGCTCGGTCAGGCGCGACTGGGTGAGCACCAGCAGCAGCTTGCCCCGATCTTCGATACGGCCGGCCGCGCCGAGCGTGTTCGCGCCCGCCACCGCCGTCGCGACGTCGGCGATGCGAGAGACCGTGGGCCCAAAGCCGCCCGGGATCGGCCTCGATGCGGTATTCGCCCGGCGCGCCGCCCTGAGTCTGGACCCGCGCCACGCCGCCGATCGTCGACAGCACCGGGGCCAGGGTCTGGTCGGCGAACCGTCGCAGCTCGACCGGCGTCGCCCGCGCTGAGGTCAGACTGTAGGCGGCGACAGGGTCGACCGTTGGATCCTGGCGACGCACGTCGAAAGTGACGCCGGCCGGCAAGGTCGCCTGCGCCGTCGTGAGAGCCGACTGCACCCGCTGCAGCGCCAGGTCCATGTCGGAACCCCAGCCAAAGTTGAGCGAGATTTCGGCCGAGCCACGGCTGGTCTTGGATCTCAGATTCTGCACGCCCGGGATCGCCCGCAGCGCCTGTTCCACCGGGCGCGTGATCACAGCCTCGGTCTGGTCCGCAGGCCGGTCACCAGCGTCGAGGGTGACGGCGATGCGGGGAAAATGCACGTCCGGGAACAGGCTCACTGGCATCAGGAAGACGCCGGCCAGACCGCCAACAATCAGCATGGCGAGAAGGGTGAGAAGCGAGCGCCGACGCTGCGAAGCGAACCCGGCGAAGTTCATCGGCCGCCGACTTTCACCGCCATGCCGTCCTGCAGCTCGTAGGCGCCTTGCACCGCGACCAGTTGGCCGGCGGTGATCTGCCCCTTCACCTCGATCTGGTCGCCGTGATCGGCGCCGACGGTCACGAAGGTCCGTGTGGCCTTGCCGCCGGCGATGACGAACACATGGTCGCCGGTCTCGTCGAACACGACGGCAGCGCGGGGAACGGCCAGGCCCTGGTGCGAGCCAGTGACGATGTCGGCCCGCACGCTGGCGCCGATCGGCAGGAATGCGCCGCCCAGGGGGGCGACCGCGTCGATGGTCTTGCTTGCGGGGTCCGCAGTGCGGCCCACCAGGGTCAGGTGTGACGCGATTGGCGCGCCGCCCGTCAGCGGACGAATCGTCACTGCCTGGCCGGCCGCGAAACCGCCTGCCGAAGGCTCCAGTCCGAGCTTCACGCTCGCGGCGCCATCGCGCGCCAACACCACCAGCGGGGCATCCTGGGCGACGTGGTCGCCCACAGCGGCGGCGACGTTGGTGATGACGGCGGAGGCTGGGGCGGTGAGCAACTGCACCGGCCGGCCTGCCCCTTGCTTTTGCTGCGCCGCCAGCGCCGCCTGGGCGTCCGCGAGCGTCTTCCTTGCGGCGATCAGCTGGTCGTTGGCGGCGAGCCGCTGGTCGAACAGGCGCTGCACGCGCGCCAGGTCGTTCTGCGCCGCGGTCGCTGCGTCAGCGGCCTGGCGATACGCCAGGTCGGCGCCGGGCGCGCTCGCGACTTCCATCAGCGGCTGTCCGGCCGATACCGACTGCCCGGTGCGCACCAGCACACGGGTGACCACCACCGCCCGCGGCGCGGCCACGGTGGAGGTGGCTGCGGGGTCGGCCTGCACCACGCCGTAGACGCTCGCCACGTCCTCGAGCGCCTGGCTGCGTACCGGCGCGGTCGTCACGCTGGCCGTCGGACTCGCGTCGGCGCTCTCAGAGCCGCCGCCCTTTCTGGCGAAGATCAGCACCGCGATCGCCAGCGCGAGCAGCAGCCCGACAGCGGCCGCGATGATCCGCCCGCGGCTCATGACGCCCCGGCGGGTTTGGCCGGTGGGACGAACAGGGCCGTCTCCAGCTGGATCTCGGCCATCCGCGCGGCAAGCTCGAGATCCTCGAGGTCCGCGCGTTTGGCGACCACGGCCTGCAGCAGGGTCAGGTAGGTCAGGCTATCGATGTCGCCCCGCGCGAACGCCAACGGCGCCGGCGCCAGCATCGCCTCGAGCCGTGGCAGGTCGGCTCTGAGCGCGGCCGCCTGGGTGGTCGCGCTCGCCAGCTCGGCCGAGGCAGCCCTCACCTCGGCGTCGGTCTGGTCGAGGCGGAACTGATACTCGGCCCGCAGCTGGTCGCGGGTCGCCTCCTGGATCCGCACGTCGCCGCGATGGCCGTTGAAGATCGGCAGGGCCATCACGGCCGAGATCCCGAGCGTCGTGGTCGGGGTGGGGTCGCGGGCGTAGGCGAAGGCGATGGACGCCAGCGGGAACTGGGCGAGGATCGCTTTGCGCAACGCCTGGTCCTGCGCCGCATAGCCGGCCTGCAGGGCCAGCAGGTCCGGCCGGCGGGTCGGCAGGCTCGCGATGTGGCGCTGAAGCTCTGCCTCCCCATAGCCGGTCGGGTCCTCGCCACGGCGCAAAGGCAGCGCGACGCGCGCATCGAGGCCCAGCAGGGCGTTGAGGTCGCGCCTCGCCTTGCTGGCGTCGTGCGCCGCGGTCGCGAGCTGCGTCTCCACATCGAGCTTCGCGGCCAGGTCCGCGGCGGCGACCTGAGCCGTCACGTCGCCGGGCCCCACCGCCCTGCCGCTGCGTTCCGCCCGGTCCGCAGCCGCGCCGAGGATGTCGCTCAGGAAGCCGGCCCGCGCCTCGTCCGTCAGCACCGTCTCGGCCAGCTGCCGCGCCTGCTGCGCCGTCGTCCATTCGGCCCACAGCACGTCGAGGTTCGCCTGCTGGTTGGAGAACCGCGCCGCTCGTTCGCTTCTGGCGGCCACGAGCAGGCCGGCGATGTCGATGCTCGGCGAGACGCCGTAGGCGGTGTGGGTGTCGGGGCCGGCGATCGGCTTGTCGAGAGAACCGGTGATCTGCGGGTCCGGGAGCAGTCCGGCCGCGAACACCTGTGCGGCGGGGACGCCCAGAGCCTCGCGCTTGGCCCTGAGATCTGGATTGTTCAGCGCCGCGAGCACGGCGACGTCGAGCGGGGTGAAGCCGGCCCGGGCGTCGATGCGGATCGATGTCAGGGGTGCGACTTGGAGCTGCGAGACGTCCGCCTTCAGGTCGGAAACGTTGGCGCGGAGATCGGGGGTCGTTGGCAGCGCCGCCGGATGATAGGTCGTGCAGCCGCCGAGCGCGACGAGCGCCGCCGCAAGGGCAAGTCGCGGGCGGCCGGCGTGGCCGCAAGGATGGCGTGAGCGCCGCATGGGAGGTCCCTTGCGAGAATGGCTTCGACGCGTTCCCGCGCAAGGGCGCGATCGGCAATTCCTAGATGTTCCTAGCTGACCGCGAGCTGTCCGGCACGTTGGGAAACCCCAATGTTCCACCCCGCGGCGGGGCGCCGAAAACGATCCGCACCTCCAGCCCTGGCGTCTTGTCGACGACGCCGACCGAGGCGCCGTGCAGCTTGGCGACCGCAGCCACCAGGGCCAGGCCAAGTCCACTGCCGGGAGTGGAACGGTTGCGCTCGAGGCGGTAGAAGCGGTCGAAGATCCGCTCCCGCTCGCTCGCTGGCACGCCGGGACCGTCATCGATGACGGACACGACGGCATTGGGGCCTTCCATCGCGGCGCGGACGCGCACAACGGCCGTGTCGCCCGCGTGCCGCAGCGCGTTCTCCACCAGGTTCACCAGCATCTGGGTGAGCAGCTCAGCGTCGCCCTCTACGATCAACTCCTCGCCGCGCTCGAGGCGCAGCGAGTGTCCGGCGTCCTCGGCGGATGGCGCGAAGTCCTCGACGACGCCCTGCGAGCAGGGCCGCAAGGTCCACAGGCCTGAACCCGGCCCGGCGGGCGCCGCCTTCGATCTGGGCGATCCGCAGCAGTGCGGCGAAGGTGTCGAGGATCGCATCGACATCGTCCAGCGCGCCCGTCACGGATTCGGCGCGCTCGTCGTCCGCCAGCAAGGTGCGGCTCGCCTCGAGACGCTGCCGAAGTCGCGTCAGCGGCGTTCGCAGGTCGTGGGCGATGTCGGTCGAGACCTGCCTCAGACTTTCCATCAGCGCGGCGATCCGGTCGAGCATCCGGTTGAACGTCATCGCCAGACGGTCGAGATCGTCGTCCGATCCGCTCACCGGGATGCGTCGGCCGAGGTCGCCGTCGATGATGGCCTCGGCCGCGCCGCTCATCGCCGCCAGCCGCCTGTGGACGCCGTAGCTCAGGCCGTAGCCGCCGAGAATCCCGAGCACGACCACCCCGGCGAAGGCCCAGCCGAAACCCTGCAGGACCGTCTCCTGGAGCGCTTCGCTGCGCTCGTCATCGTCACCGACGACGAGGCGAAATCCAGTCGGCAGCACGGTCGTCAGGACGCGGATGGATTCAGTCTCACCTTCCCGCTGAGACGCCGACAGCGTCGACCAGCCGAGCGGCGAGCGGCGACCCGCCAGCCGTCCGGCCACGGGGTGGCCGTCCGGGCGGTCGAGCCCGTAGTCGAGTGCGCCGGGCGTCCGGTCCCGCTCCTCCACCGCCTGGACGACTCCCGAGAGCCCTTCGGTGCGGAACTCCTGTGCGAGGGCTGCCGCCTCGGCGTTGATGCGCGCGTCGAACTGCTGCCGAAGCGTTGCGCGCGTCGTCAGCAAGGTGAGGGTCCCCAGGATGACGACCGAAACGGCGAAGGCGGCGGTGTAGAGGGCTGCGAGCCGCAGGCTGGTCGACCGGAACACCTAGTTCGGCTCGCGCAGGCAGTAGCCGGCGCCGCGGATGGTGTGGATCAGCTCCTGACCGTGTCCGCGATCGATCTTGGCCCTGAGGCGGCTCATGTGGGTTTCGACGATATTGGTCTTCGGGTCGAAGTGGAAATCCCAGACGCCCTCCAGCAGCATGGTTCTGGTCACGACCCGCCCGGCGTGCCGCATCAGGAACTCAAGCAGCTGGTACTCGCGAGGCTGCAGATCGATGCGATTCCCGCCTCGCGTCACCGTCCGGCGCAGTCGATCGACCTTCAGGTCGGACACCTGCAGCGTGGTCTGGGCATCCTGCGGTGGCGGGCGCCGGGCGAGGGCGTTGATCCGCGCCTGCAGCTCGGCGATCGCGAATGGCTTGACCAGATAGTCGTCTCCGCCGGCCTCCAGCCCCTCGACGCGGTCGTCGATGCCGCCGAGCGCTGTCAGCAGCAGCACCGGGGTCTTGACCCCGGACGCCCGGATCGTGCGCAGGATCGCCAGCCCGTCCATCTGTGGGAGCATGCGGTCGAGGATGATCACGTCGTAGGTCTCGCCGGCGGCCAGGAGCAATCCGTCCCGGCCGCCGGCGGCATGATCGACGGTGTGACCCGCCTCGGCGAGGGCCTTCTTCAGATAGGCGCCGGCCTCCTTGTCGTCCTCGACGATGAGCAGCTTCATGCCCCGACTCTGCCTGAGCATTCGGACGGGTGCGAGCGCCTCGCGCGCCGTCGTCAGTCCGGATGCGCGCCTTCGCGACCGTTTTCGAGCACCTTGCCGGTCTTGGCGTCCACGCCGACCTCGTAGGTCGCGCCCGCGCTCTTGACGTCGAACGAATACCTGAGGCCGCTGCCGCCGCCTTCGCGCTCGAGCTCCTGATCGGTGATTTCGCCCGCTCGCGCCTTGAGCGCGACGCTGCGGGCGTCCGCGAGCGAGACCTGGGCCAGATGGGCGTACCGGTGGCCCGAGAACGCCGGGTCGGCGGCAGTCATGGGCGTTGGCTTCGCCACGGCGGCGCCGGCCGCAAGGCCGAACGCCGCCAGGGCGGCGATGGATGTGATCACTTGATGCTTCATGCTTGTTCCTTGGCGCGCCCCGGCCACACCCTTGCGCAGATCAGGTGGGGCCGCCGTGGACGGGATGTTACGGAATCCCAATGCTGTCGCACCGGCGGTCGCCGCTGGCGGGGGCGCGCCAACCGACCTCTCCTGGCCTCCCAAGACGCAAACCGGCGCGGCGATGCAAAGCTCCGCCTACGGATGGCTCATGATCCAGGCGCTGCAGAAACGGAAGTAGAGCACCGCCAGGATCAGGGCGAACGTGGCGTCGAACACGCCGAACCAGAAGAGACCGCCGCCGATCACGAACCAGACTGTCGCCATCCAGATCCGGCCGAGCACGCCGATGATGTTGGGCGCCCGCGAGCGCATCGGGTCCTGCAGGCCGGGGATGTAAAGAGCCGTGACCAGGATCAGGGTCGCGCCCCAACCGCGGATCCAGCCCGAGGGGACGGGCGGCGGCAGGCCGAAGACGCTCGACACCATGCCCGGGACGAACATGCACCCAAGGCCGATGCCCAGGTGCAGCAGCATGTTGAAGCCCAGGACCGTCTGGTAGGTCGAGCGTCGCGAACGGACCTGCACCTCGTTCCAGCCGATCGAAAGGGCGCCTTCGGCCATCGCGCTCTCCTCTAGAACGTCATCAGATAGGCCAGCAGGTCGGCCTTCTGGTCCGCTGGCAGGTCGGTCCCGTAGGCATGGCCGATATTGCCGTTGCCGCGCTGGCTGGTGTCGAAGCAGAATCCGGCCGCCAGCGGAGCGCCGGGCGTGCAGGCCGGCGCCGTGAAACCGCCCTTGGCGGGGTCGATCACGTCGATGCCGCGTACGAACGCCTTCGGCCGCTGCGCCGGAGGCGTCAGCAGGTCGGCCAGGGTCGGGACCGAGCCGTTGTGCAGGTAGGGCGCCCGCAGCCAAAGGCCATCCAGCGGCAGGTTGGCGTAGCCGCCGGTCTTGACGAAGTGGCTGAACTGATAGGGCGTGCCCTTGAACAGGTTCGCCACCTGCCAGTCGCGGAAGCTCTGCGTGTAGCTGTCCAGCCGGTTGGGGTCGGTTCCGACAGCGGCGATCGGGTCGACCTTGCCAAGGCTGGCGCCTTTGAACACGTAGCCCGCCGCTCCCTGCCAGCCATGGCAGCTGGCGCAGGCCTTCATGTAGATCGCCTCGCCGCGCGCCGCCGCCGCGCCATCGGGGTGGTAGGGGCTGGGCGGAGGCTTCAGGTCCAGCAGCCAGGCCGCGTCGCGCTCGATCGAAGCGTGGTCGACCGTCGTCGGCGTCACGCCGGCGCCAAGCGCGGCCGAGAGGTTGCGCTCGGCCAGCGAATTGTTGTTGCCGTCCCAGTGCAGCTGCATGCCCTCGCGGGGTCGCTGGTCGAAGACGGCTGGGAAATCGGCCGTTCCGACCAGCTCGGCGTCGGGAATGCGCGCGCCGGGACCGAACTCGAGCAGCAGCTTGTAAGGGTTGAAGGTGTCGACCCGGCCGGGGCCCCATGCGGGCTGGGCGGCCAGCAGCGGCAGGAGCCGCGAGCGACGCTGGATCAGGCCCTCGCGCACCCGGGGGATCACGTAGAAGCGCCAGACCAGTTGCTGCAGCGGGTTGAGGCGGGACCCAGTCTTCTCCATCGCCGGGATCAGGATGTCGGGCGTCAGCCTCTCGTCGGCGCCGACGTCCAGCACGAAGCGGATGAAGCGGTATAGGTCGAGGTTGTTGGACGGCATGCCGGGTACGACGTGCGGCGCGGCGTCCGGCGCCTCCCGCCAGGTCCCGACGTGGCAGGTGGCGCAGTTGAGCCAGACCAGGTCGATACCGTTGACCGTCCGCCGCGAGACGCCGATCGGCAGGTCCTTCTGCTTCCCGTCCGGCCCCTTCTCGTAGAGGAAGCCGAACGCCGAATAGTCGCTGCGGCCCTTGAAGTCGGCCGGATAGAGTGTCGGCAGCGCCTTCCAGACCGCATAGGGCAGGCCGCTCTCGGTCTCTGCGCCGATCGAGCCGTACATGAAGTGGTTCGGGTTGTCGGAATATTTCGGCGTTCCCTTGCCGCCGAATTCGATCAGTGCACTGACGATCACGATCACGGTGAAGAGGCCGATCAGCACCAGGAAGACCAGCAGCAAGACCGCCGCATCCAGCTTCCACCTGCGCTTGGCCAGGTAGATCTGGACGGCCGAGAAGGGCTTGTCGATGTCGCTCATGATGACATCACCTCCTTTCCGGGCGCGACCATCCCGCCGTGGGCGCGATAGACGCTCATCACCTCCTCGATCATGGTGTCGCGGTCGGGGTAGCGGGACTGGTCGTAGCAGCCCATCGGGTTCTTCATCGCGCTGATCAGGCAGCGGTTACAGTAGGTGCAGGGGCGCTCGGGCTGGTCGTGGCCGGCGGCCCACTGCTGCACCAGATCGTTGTTGGCGACCAGGGAGCGGGCGATGGAGACGCCGTCGACGGCGCCTTCCTTCAGCGCCTCGCAGATGAACGAGGCGGTCTGGAAGCCGCCGGTGCAGATCACCGGCACCGAGACGTTCTGCTTGATGACCCGCGCCTCCTCGAGGTTCACGCCCTCGACCGGCTTGCCCTGCTTCATCCGGAACCAGATCCAGTGGAAGATTGGCCGCAGCAGCGGGTAGCGGAACAGCAGGTAGTTGCGCATGCCGTTGACCCCCGACGAGATCATCGCGTCGTAGGTGGTCGTCAGCGTCTCCAGCGAGAGGTCGCCGGGCGGGTTCAGCGGGTGGGGGAACAGGGAGCCTTGCGACACGTGGATCGCGTCGGCGCCAGCCGCCTCGGCCCACTTGGCGATCTGGATCGTCTCATCGAGGGTGTTGCCCGGTTTCTCCCACGGCACCACGTTGTTGTGGTCGACCGCCGAGAGCTTCACCTGCAGGTGGAAGTCGGGCCCGACCGCATCGCGGATCGCCGCGATCACGTTCAGCAGGAAGCGGGCGCGGTTCTCCAGCACCCCGCCGTACTCGTCCTCGCGGTCGTTGATCCCCGACGAGAGGAACTGGCTGAACAGATAGCCGTTGGCCGAGTGCAGCTCGACGCCATCGAGCCCCGCTTCGCGGGCCCGCCAGGCGCCCCGGGCGAACGCGGCGATGGTGTGGTCGATCTCGGCCTTGCTCATCGCCTGGGTCAGGAACCCGTGCAGCAACTCCTTGCGGCTGGTGGAGCTCAAGGTCGGGCGCGCCAGGTTGTGCACGCCGGGCAGGTCCATCTGCCGGCCGGAATGGCTGAGCTGCATGATGAACTTGCAGTCCAGCCCATGGATCACTTCGCCGAGCCTGGCCCAGAGCGGGATGAAGTCGTCTCGGTGCACGGTGGCGTAGGAGGCGATGATCCGTCCCTCCATCAGCACCGGCACGTAGGACGAGATGATCGCGCCCACCCCGCCGTGGGCGAACTTGGCCTCCCAGTTGATCCGCGTCTGGGTCAGCGAGCCGTCCTCGTTGTCCCACCGCCCGGAGATGTTGGAGCGGAAGATCCGGTTCTTGACCGTCAGGTTGCGGAAGTGGAGCGGCTGGAAGATCTCGTCATAGGGCATGGATCTTATGCTCCTGTGCGACGCGCCAGGTCCCGGCGAGCAGCGCCATCACCCAGGCGTGCGCCGGGCAGCGGGCCCAGGTCTGGGCCATGAACGCCATCTGCGCCGACGGCCGCTGGGTGTTGGCCTTGTCCAGCTGCAGCATCACCAGCGTGGTCGGCTCGAACGCGCCGGCGACGCAGAGCCCGGCTTTGCGCGGCTGGCGGATCACCTGTTGCGGCGCGACCAGGCACTGCGCGGCGGCCCCAGCCGGCGGCAGCCGGCGGCGGCTGCCGCCGTCGTTCCACAGCTTCCGCATCGTCTTCAGCCCGGCGACGATGTTGTGCACGGCGATGCCGGTGCCATGGAGGCCGGAGGGATCGCCGCCGACCTTCTCGGCCAGGAGCCGGCGCGCCCTCGGCACGGCGCCGGTCAGCGCCCACCAGAGCAGCTGGAGCGGGTTGAAGCTGCGCGGCGCGCCGTCCAGCGTCAGCGCGGCCTTCCAGCTGGCGTCGTCGGCCTGATAGCCGGGGTCGAACAGCCGCCCGACCGCCTGTTGCGCGAGCGGCCCGGCGTCGCCGACCGGCCCGTCGCCGCGGACATAGGCGGCGAGGCCTCCCAGCGCGCTGTCGTCCCCCGCTAGACCGGCGGCGACCTCCGCCAGGCGCGCCTCCAGTTCGGCCTGCCCCGGCAGCGGCCGGACCGCGCCGCGCGGCGCCACCGGCGGGAACGGCGCCCCATCCCAGACCAGGTGTCTGCGGATGCGGCCAAGGATGATCCAATTCAGCAGCGGGCCGCCGGGCCTGTAGTCGCGGTCCAGCCGCGCATCGTCGGCCAGCACCGCGATCTGCGCCGGGTCGCTGACCGGCAGCAGGTCGACCAGCGCCGGAACGTGCAACCGGCTCATGGTGAACCACCTCGTCCTTCTCCCCCTGCGGGAGAAGGTGTCAGCGAAGCTGACGGATGAGGGGTCGACGCGGCGGTTGCGGATTGGCGTCGATCGGGTTTGCAGACGCGGGCGCCACCCCTCATCCGACCCCTTCGGGGCCACCTTCTCCCGCAAGGGGAGAAGGGAGGTGGCAGAGATCCGGTCACGACGCCCCCAGCGCCCAGGGGAAGAAGACGTTGCGGTTGTCGGCGAACAGGGGCGCCAGCGCCGGGCAGTGCCGTTGCAGCACGGTGCGGAAGCTGTTGTCGGCAACCCAGGCGAAGCCGGCCGCGGTGTAGACCTCCGGGGTGAAGTCGCGGGTGTAGAAGCGGTCGCTCTTCAGCCGGCGCGAGGCCATCAGGATGAAGATGCGGAACACCGTGTCCGAGAAGCCGAAGCCGTCCGGCGTGCCGGGATCGGCCTGGCTTTCGCAGAGCGTGCCGACCAGCAGGTCGACGTCCTCGACCGAGGGGTAGAGCGCGCGCACTTCCTCGCGCCACTGGGCGTTGGTGGTCAGTTCCTCGAAGCTCTTCGGCGCCGGCATGCCGATCAGGCGGCGGAACTCGCAATAGCGCGGCACGCCGCGCTCGCGGTCGCGGACGATGTCGACGGCGGCGAGGTCGGTGTAGATGCCCTCAGCAGGTTTCTCCGGGATCATTCTGAGCGTGTTCGGATAGTTGTGCAGCGCCAGCGCGCCGCAGTTGGCCGTGGCCAGCGAATAGAGCGCGTCGTCGAAGCTCAGCTGGCGGTAGATCTGCGGTGGTCCGGCGTGGGCGACCTCGAGCAGCGTCTTCTTCATCACCTCCTGATTGTCGGTGTGCCGACGAAGCGAGAATTCGTCCGGCATCAAGGGGTGCATGCGGTAGCAGGCGGTGAACTCCTCGGTCATCGCGTAGGGCGCGGCGTGCTGCTCGGTCGGCGAACCGGGGATGCCGGAGACCTCCTCGTTGTCGCCGAGCCGGCCATAAGCCCGCCAGTAGTGCTCGCCCAAGAGGCCCCACCAGTTGCTGCGCATGGCGAAGCGTCCCTCGGGCGAGTTCATCAGCGAGGGGGTCCACTCGGTGGTGTGGATCTTGGCGATCAGGGCGGTGACCACCAGCCGGGCCTTCTGGAACAGCCACTCGCCGTCCTTGTCCGGATATTCCAGCGCCAGGCGGTCGACCACGGCGTTGTGCTCGCGGGCGAACAGGGTGTGCATCACCGAAAGGCCCAGCCACCAGTTGCCGTTGACGCCGGCCAGCTCCAGGTCCGTGAACTTGGCGTCTTCCGCGTCACCGGTCTCGTCGCGCAGCGGCTGGATCGGCAGATGGCCGCGCGCGTCCAGCCCGATCTTGCCGTTCCGCAGCAACTCGCCGGTCACCGGATCGCTGCGGATCTTCAGCTGCAGTTTCAGGCTGGAGCCATAGATCTGCGAGCCGTCCCACCAGTGGGTCTCGGTGTTGACGTAGGCGGCGGGACGGCCCTCGTCGGCCGGCGTCGTCGGCGCCCTGGTCGACCGCAGGATCGTCATAGGTTTCTTCGGCCAGTCGTCGCCATCCCCGATCGGCACCTCGATCGGCGGGCTCCTGGTGTCGTTGACGCCGTGGCTCAGCCAGTCGTGCACCATGAACTGGAGCCAGGCCGAGACCAGCACATTGAGGTAGGGCACTGGCGCGAACTCGCGGCGCGCCAGCAGCTGGTTGCTGATCAGCCGCGGGTTCGGCTCCAACAGGCTCTGCTGCTCGCCGAAGGTCTTGTTGATCGGCACGTTGCGGCCAAAGCGGGCGCCGGCCATGCCCATCCATGGCAGGTCGAGCCCGTTGAACGAGCCGTCGGCGGTCCGCTGGGTCAGCACCTCGCCGCCGGGCGTCAGCTTCGGCGGGCTGACCTCGGTGTCGTAGAGGTTCTTCCAGCGCATGGTGACGCGCAGGCCGACCAGCGTGCCGATCGCGATCAGGAACGGCCACTTGTGCCACTGCATCAACGCGCTGGCGCACCGCGCGAAGGTCTGCAGCACACGGTCGACCAGCGACGGACCCGCTTCGGGCATCGGTCCCCCTCGCGCATTGCCGAGCGGTCGCAGCTTAGCCAGGGTGAAATCTACCCGCAATACGCGAAATCCGCGAGTTGCCCGTTCTGCTTTAGGGCGAAAATGCGGCGGGCGGCTGCCGAACCCGGCCAGCAGGGCGATTGTCAATCGCAGCAGGTTGTGATCCGGCTAGATACAGGTGTTGGGCGAACGCGGGGAACGAGGACGCGATGACCTACAAGATCCTGTCACTGGACGGCGGCGGGGCCTGGGCGCTGATCCAGGTAAAGACGCTGCAGAAGCTTTACGGCCCGGACATCAACGGCCACGCGGTGCTCGCGAAATTCGACATGGCGGTCGCCAACTCCGGCGGCAGCATCGTGCTGGGGGGCCTGCTGGAAGACCGGCCGCTCTCCAACGTGCTGTCCTACTTCATGGACGAGAATACGCGCCGCTCGATCTTCCAGCCGACCGGCGACTTCGTCGACGAGCTGCTGAGCAAGCTGCTGCATTTCGGCCCGAAGTACTCCACCACCAAGAAGCTGCCGGCGCTGCAGCGGCTGCTGCCAGTGAGCGGCGGCAAGCGGATGACCGACGTCGCCGCCGGCATTCAAGGGGCCAACAGCGGCAAGCCGGTGCACGTCCTGATCGCCGGCTTCGACTATGACCGTCACATCGCGGCCTTCTTCCGCTCGGCCCACACCGGGGGGCCAGAATGGGGCAACGGCTCGGCCAGCAGCGACACCACCCTGGCTCAAGCAATTCATGCCTCCAGCAACGCCCCGGTGAACTTCTTCGACCAGCCCGCCAGCTGGGATGGCGGTCACAGCCGGTTCTGGGACGGCGCGATCGCCGGCTGCAACAACCCGATCATGGCCGGCGTCGCCGAAGCCGCCACGCTCGACGTCCCCCTTACGGACATCCGCGCTCTCTGCATCGGCACCGCCACCGTGCGCTCGCCCGGGCCACCGGCCGACCAGCCCGGTCCGTTCATGGCCAAGCGGGCCACGCAGTCGTTCCCGAGCGATCTGGCCAAGATCGCCGGCGCCATCAACGACGACCCGCCCGATGTCGCCAGCTTCCTCGCCCACGTGATGACCGGCGGCGGTAAGGGGCTGCCGGCGGGCGCGGTCAGCCGTGTCGTGCGGATGAACCCGATGGTCAGTCCGATCTCCGACGGTCACGGCGGCTGGAAGGGCCCGGGCTCGTGGACCCAGGAGCAGCTCGCCCATCTGGCCGACATCGACCTCACCGCGCTCGACCAGGTCGATATCAGCTACATCGCCGACTACGCCGACGCCTGGCTGGCCGGGATCGCACCCAACCAACCCCTGCGCATGGACGCCGACACCCTGCAGTCCAAGCTGGGGCCGAACAGCTTTCCGGACGCGCTGGCGGCCTGGAACGCGGTCGCCTAGCCGCCCCGGCGTCAACCGCCGCGGATCGCGGCGTTCAGCTCGGCGTCCTCGGCCTCGGTTGAGTGGTTCAAGCCGTGGTTCATCGCCCAGGCCCCGCCGGCGAAGACAATGGCGGCGCAGAACAGCGCGCCCCAGAATCCGGCCGGGGTTGCGAACCAGGCGATCAGCAAGGTGATCAGCGTTCCCAGGCTGATGCACACCCATTTCATTCCCAGCATGAAGCCGTGATAGGTCCTGGCGTGTCTCAGCACTTCCGCGCCGCTTGTCGTCATCTGCAAGCCCTCCCTAGGGGTCTTGGACCCCAGCTTCGGTCCCTTTCGCACAACTTGCAACTGCCCGCAGTTGTTCACGCCTGGCGTGATCACTTGGGCGCGTGTGCGCCCGCAAGTCGCCCGCCGCCGGGAAACCGGACGGGGTCCGGCGCGCTGTTTTCTTCCCATCCGGAGCTTCGTGCGCCGGTTCAATCAAGCCCACCGGCGCGCGGGGGCGGGGAAGGTCGCCCTCTGTCTTGGCAGATGCAGCGCTGGCCTTCCCCTGCCGCCCGGCGGTCCCCGGCAGGGTCGCGGCGACATCGGGTCGCTACGGCCAAGGTCTTCCGCACCGGCGGTCCGCTGGCTAGAGAGCCATCATGAGCTCGACCGCGACCCTGCCGATTCTGCTTACCGCCGTCGCCCCCGGCCGCTGGACCACGCTGGCCGGACCGGAGTGGAGCAACCCCGGCGGCGGGCTCTGGGGCGGCTACGCCATCGGGCTCTGCGTCCGGGTGCTGGAAGCCGAGCCGGAGGCGGTGGGGGAGGCGCTGTCGCTGACCCTGACCTACGTGGCGGCGTTGCCGCACGGCGAGCTCGACATCCGCACCCGGCGGCTGCGCCAGGGCGGCTCGGTCGCGGTGTGGGAGGTCGAGTTGCTGCCGGCCGGATCGGATCAGGTCGGGGTGCACGCCATCGTCACCATGGCCCGGCGGCCGAACACCCCGGATTTCGCCTTCGCCAAGATGCCCGACGCGCCGGATCCGGAGAGCCTGCCGAGTCCGGAAGCGCCTGGCGAGGCGATGCGGCACTACGGCGCGTCGGCGTTCGAGCGTCGCACGCTCGACGGCTTCCCGCCGAAGCCGTCCGGCAACTCCCGGTCGCTGGCCTGGGTGCGTTCGCAGCGCGGACCGCTCGACAAGGCGCTGCTGGGCATGATCACCGACAATTCCGCGCCGCGGGCGATGTACGCGCTCGGGCCGGGGGTGATGACCACGACCCTCTCGCTGACGGCCTACCTGCACGCCACCGCCGACGAACTCGCCGAGGTCGGCGACGACTTCATCCTGGTCGAGTGCGAAGGCCGGGTGGGCGGCGGCGGGGCCTCCGACGAGCGTTCCAGCTACTGGCGCCGGGACGGCAAGCTCCTGGCCACCAGCGAGCAGCTCGCCTGGTACCGCGAGGCGCGGCGCAACCTGCCGGAATAGCCGGAGCGCACGTTAGCCGGTGATGCGGACCGTCGCGCCCTTGAGGTAGCTCATGCAGACCACCCCCTTGATCCGCTGACCGGCAAGATTGCGGGCCGTGAACTTGTAGTAGATGTGGTCGCTCTTGCTGCAGCTGAGGCCAATGACGGTGCGGGTCAGATGTACGTCGGACAGGTTGAGCGCCTCGACGCTGGCGCGGGCGCGGTTGTCGGCGAACGGGTAGAAGTAGCCGCAGCCTGTCAGCGCCAGCGAGAGCGACACCATCAGCGCCGACAGCGCGAATCTCATGGTGCGGACCATCCGGATGTCGCCGGTCATCAGAGGCGCGCCAGCAGGTCGGGCGCGACCTTCTCCTCGGCCGCGATCGTCTGTGCTTCCACATCGTCGGCCGCCTTGCCCCAGAACTCGCCCGCGACGACCATGACGTTGAGGTCGATCGCGCGATCACCCTTGCGGACATAGAGCCCGGTTGGGCCGACGTAGGCCTCGTCGCCGAGTCCGGCCACCGGCTTGTCCCCCGACGTCGCCATGTGGATCATGCTCCAGGGGCCGACCATCACGGTGATCACGCCTTTGTCGCTGCCGTACTGGCACTGGGTCATCCGCGGGTTCGGTTGCGCCTTGCGCCGCAGCACGGCGCCGTCGCCCAGATACTTCCTGGCCGTCGCCGCATCGAGGACGTCGCAGGCGTTCGGCGTCGCCGCTGTCGGGGTTGCCGTTTCGCCATCACCGCGCGCGGCTGCGGACGGCTTGGGACCACAGCCGCTGAGGCAGACCGCCAGGGCCAAGCCGGCCAACGCCAGTCGATTGTGCGCCGGATTCATCTTGCGTTCCCCCGGGGGCTGCGACCCCATGATCAGGACACACTAATGAGGCGCGGCCGGTCGTGGTAGCCTCGGCGCGGGCGCCTCGGCACGGAGGCGCCGGTTTCGGAGCGCGCCGGCTCGCGCTGGTCGCAGAGGCCGAGTCTAGGCTGGCGCGGGACGGGGCTAGCGATGCTGCGAGGAGCCAGGCTTTGAGGACGTTCCTGAGAGGCGTCGGGATCGCCGTGGCGGTCGTCGCTGGTTTGCTGGCGATCGCCGCCGCCGCGCTGATCCGGCCAGATATTCCGTACACGGAGTTGCAGAAGAAATACCAGGCGCCGGGCGACAGCTACATGCAGATGCCCGACGGCGTCACGGTGCGCTACCGCGACGAAGGCCCGCGGGACGGACGCACCCTGGTGCTGGTCCACGGTTTCGCGGCCTCGTTGATCGACTGGGACGCCTGGGCCGGCGCACTCAAGGCCCGCTACCGGGTGATCCGCCTTGACCTGCCAGGCCACGGCCTGACTCAGGCGCCCGCGGGCTACCGGGCCGGCCTCGACCGCGACGCCGACCTGATCGATGGGCTCGCCACCCGGCTCGGCGCCACCCGGTTCGTGCTGGTCGGCAATTCGATGGGCGGGGCCGTTGCGTGGGACTTCGCCGTGCGCCACGGCGGCTGGCTGGACGGTCTGGTGCTGGTGGATTCCGCCGGCTGGCCGCACGAGCGGGCGCAGGAGGGCGGCCCGGTGATCTTCAAGCTGCTGGCCAATCCGCTGGCGCGCGCCGTGCTGCGCTACGTCGACGCCAAGCCGCTGATCGGCCAGGGACTGAGATCGGCCTTTCTCGATCCGCGCCTGGTCACACCGGCGGTGATCGACCGCTACGCCGATTTCGTCCGCGCGCCTGGCCACCGCGACATCATCCTGGCGGGCCAGGCGCCCTCGACAGCCACCGTCGCCGACCTGCGCGCGATCAAGGTTCCCACGCTGGTGATGCACGGCGAGCAGGACCGGCTCATTCCTTTCGCCGACGGCAAGGCCTTCGCGAGCGCCATCTCCGGCGCTCAGCTGATCGCCTACCCGGGCGTCGGCCACGTGCCGATGGAGCAGATCCCGACCCGCTCGGCCAACGATCTCGACGGCTGGCTGCGCGCCAAGGTCTGGCCGGCCTCCGCCGGCGCAATCGATCCTGGACCCGTCGCGGGTGTTTCGTCGCCGGGCGTTCGCCTCGCGCTGGGGCGATGACGCTATCCGCGGCCACGGGCGGTCCAGAGCGAATTAAGCCGACTGAAAGGCCCTGGCGCCATCTTGCGCCGTTCGGGGGGCGCCTGCGCGGCTGCTATGTTCGGCAAGAAACTACTCTTGACGGTCGTCCTGACGGCTACCTATGGGGCCGTCGCTACTCTGGCCGACTTCCTTCTCAACGTCGTCATCCTCAAGACGCCGCGAGCGTTCTCGCCTGTTGAAACGGCGACCCTGGCCATCGTGATCGGCGCGCCGATGACCTTCTACCTGTTGAGCCAGCGCCTCGATCTGAAGCGCGCCCTGGAGGCGCGCGATCGGACCGGCGAGGATTTGCGACGCAGGACGGCCGAGTTGGCGACGAGCGAAGAAGGCTACCGGCTACTCGCCGACAGATCGCCCGATGTGATCATTCGCTACAATATAAACGGGCAGGTCGAGTATCTCTCGCCGGCCGCGCGCAAGTACGGATGGGACCCCGACAACCTCCAGGGCGCCAACGTAGCCGCGTCGCTGGATCCCGCCGAGCATGACAGAAACGCGCGTGCGCTGGCTGACCTGGCCGCGGGCCGTCCGTTGCCGCAGGACAGCGACAACATCTGGCGCGCGCGCACGCCGTCGGGACAGACGGTGCACTTCGAGGGGCGATCGACCCCGATCAAGGACGACAGCGGCGCCGTAATCGGGGCGGTCGCGGCGCTGCGCGACGTCTCGGAACGGCAGTCCGCCGCCGAAGCGCTCGAGGCAAGCGAACAGAAGCTCAGGGGCCTGTTCCACCTGGCGCCCGTCGGCATTGCGCTCACCGACATGCAGGGCCGCTACATCGAGTTCAACGAGGCGTTCCGCGTCATCTGCGGCTACGAGGAAGCGGAGCTCAAGGCGCTCGACTACTGGAAGCTGACCCCGCCGGAATACGAAGCGGAGGAAGCGATCCAGCTCGACGCGCTGGCGCAGACGGGACGCTACGGCCCCTACGAAAAGGAATATGTCCGCAAGGATGGGACGCGTATCCCCCTGCGCCTGAACGGGCTGCTGATCGAAGGGCGGGGCGGCGAAGCGTTCATCTGGTCGATCGTCGAAGACATCACCGAACAGCGACGCGCGAAGGCGATCCTGGTCGACGCCCGCAATGCGGCCGAGGCGGCGAACCGCTCCAAGAGCGAGTTCCTGGCCAACATGAGCCACGAAATCCGCACGCCGCTGAACGGGGTCGTCGCGGTCTCGTCCATGCTGGCGCAGGCCCCGCTCGGGCCCAAGGAACGCGAGATGGTCGAGATCGTCCGCTCTTCGGCCAACAGCCTGGAGCAGCTGTTGACGGACATCCTCGATCTCAGCCGGATCGAGTCGGGCCAGGTCGCGATCGAGCGCGCGCCTTTCCACCTCGGCGAGTTGATCCGTTCTGTGGCCGCGCCCTCCAGGATGCGCGCGCTGGAAAAAGGCGTCGCGCTCGACGTGAGCGTTTCGGCCGACCTGGAGGGCCAGGTCTTCGGCGACTTCAACCGCCTGCGGCAGATCCTGAGCAATCTGCTCAGCAACGCCGTCAAGTTTACCGAACAGGGGCGCGTCACGCTTACCGCCGGGCGGAACGCTGACGCCGGGCTGGTTCGGTTCGAGGTGCGCGACACCGGCATCGGCTTCGACATCGCCGACAAGGAGCGCGTTCTCAGCCGCTTTCAACAGGCGGACGGGTCGATCACCCGGCGCTTTGGCGGTTCGGGACTTGGGCTGACGATCTCGCGCGATCTGGCCGAGCTGATGGGCGGGACCCTGGACTGCGACAGCGCTCTGGGCGACGGCTCGACGTTCTGGCTCGAACTGCCGCTCGAGCCGGCGGTCGGGCTCGAGCCTGCCGAGGCGGCGGCGCCGGCCGACCCGGCCCGGGCGGGCGCCCTGCGCATCCTGCTGGCGGACGACCATCCGATCAATCGCAAGGTCGTGGAGCTGATGCTCGCCGGGACCGGCGCCGATCTGACGACCGTCGAAAATGGCGAAGAGGCGCTGACCGCCTGCGCCAACGAGCGGTTCGACCTCGTGCTCATGGACATGCAGATGCCGGTCATGGACGGGCTGACCGCGGTGCGGCGGATCCGGGGTCAGGAGACCGCGCGGGGCGAGGCGCGGGTTCCGATCATCATGTTGACCGCCAACGCCATGCCCGAGCACATCGAGGCCTCGCTGGCCGCGGGCGCCGACCACCATCTGGGCAAGCCGATCACGCCGGAAGGGCTGTTCGGCGCGATCGACAGGTCCTCGGCGGTGACCACGGCGCCGGCGCTGGAACCGGCGACGCTGCGGAAAGCGCCTAGAGCACCGCCGCGAACTGCTCGGCGATCCAGTCGGTCTGGCCGTCGTCGATGATCAGCGGCGGGGCGATGCGGATGGTGTGCTCGTGGGTCTCCTTGCAAAGCAGGCCCCGCGCCTGCAGCCGCTCGCAGTGAGCCCGCGCGCCGCCGGCTTCGGGATGGAGCTCGACGGCGATCATCAGGCCACGGCCACGCACGTCGCGCACCTTGGGGCTGGCGATGCCGCGCAGCTGCGCCATCAGTCGCTCGCCCTGGCGCGCAGCGTTGTCGATCATCCCTTCCTCGACCAGCACCCGAAGCGCAGCCCGGGCGATCGCGCAGGCCAGTGGGTTGCCGCCGAAGGTGCTGCCATGCTCGCCAGGCTTCAGCACGCCCAGCACTTCGCTGTTCGAGAGCACCGCCGAGATCGGGTAGTAGCCGCCGGAGAGCGCCTTGCCGATCAGGGTCAGGTCGGCCTCGACGCCCTCGTGCTCTTCGGCCAGTAGCTTGCCGGTGCGGCCAAGGCCGGTCTGGATCTCGTCGAGGATCAGCATCACGCCGTGGCGGGTGCAGATGTCGCGCGCCTGGCGCAGGTAGCCGGTCGGCGGGATGATCACCCCGGCCTCGCCCTGGATCGGCTCGACCAGGAAGCCGACCGTGTTGGGGGTGATCGCCGCCTCCAGCGCCGCGGCGTCGCCGAACGGGATCACCCTGAAGCCGGGCGCGAACGGGCCGAAGCCATTGCGCGACTGCGGGTCGGTCGAAAAGCCGACGATGGCCAGCGTGCGGCCGTGGAAATTGTCGGCGCAGACGATGATCTCGGCCTGTCCGTCCGGCACGCCCTTCACCTCGTAGCCCCACTTGCGCACCACCTTCAGCGCGCTCTCCACCGCCTCGGCGCCGGAGTTCATCGGCAGCGCCTTGTGCGAGTGGGTGAGGGCGCAGAGTTCCTCGTAGAACGGCGCCAGCTGGTCGTTGCGGAACGCGCGGGAGGTGAGGGTCAGGCGCGAGGCCTGGGCGATCATCGCCTCTCGAATCTTGGGGTGACAGTGGCCCTGGTTGACCGCGGAATAGGCCGAGAGACAGTCGAGGTAGCGCCGGCCCTCGATGTCCCAGACATAGGCGCCCTCGCCGCGGGTCAGCACCACGTCGAGCGGCTTGTAGTTCTTGGCGCCGTACTCGGCTTCGACCGCGAGGAAATCGGTCAGGGTGGCCGGGGGACGGGTCAGCACGTCGGTGGTCATGGCGGGGGCTCCTTCTGAGCTCAGGCGGCGGCGATTTCGGCTGGGGTGGGGGCTGCGGCGTGGTCGAGACGAAGCGTCAGGCAGAACGCCGCGCCGCCAGAGAGGATGAAAGGTGCGAGGTCGACCTCGGCGACGCGGTAGCCGCGCGCCTCCAGCTTGCGCCGCAGCGGGGCTGGCGCCTTGGCCATCACGACCGTCCTGCCGATCGAGACCGCGTTGACGCAGAGCGCCGCCGCGGCGGCGTCGCCCGCCTCGATCAGCAGCTCCGACGGCACGCGCGCCCTGATCTCGGCCAGGGCGGCCGGCGTGAACGCGGGCGGGTGATAGAGCACTTCGCCGCCGCTGAGCGGGCAGAAGCAGGTGTCGAGGTGGTAGAAGCGGGGGCTGGCAAGTTCCAGCGAGACCGCCTCGCGGCCGAAGAAGGCGGCGATCGCGTCGCTGGCCGCGCGATCCGAGCGCTGGCCGAACCCGGTCCAGAACCAGCCGCGCCGCGCGTCCCAGATCGCATCGCCCGCGCCTTCCTGGAACAGGCCGGGCGGGATCTGCGCCACCTCGCCCACCAGGCCACGCGCCTTCATCGCCCTGAAGGCCGCCAGGTAGCGGGCTTCCTCCCCGCGCCGCTCGGCCGGGCGGAAGCGGCCGACCAGCACGCGCCGGTCCAGCACAACGGCGGCGTTGGCGGCGAACACCATGTCCGGCAGACCCGGCGCGCCGTCGATCACCTCGACCCTGGCGCCCGCGGTCTTCAGCGCCCCGACGAGCGCCTCGAACGAGGCCCGGGCAGCCAGCGCGTGACCGCGGGCGTCAGCGCGCCAGACGCCCGGGCGCATCCAGGGATTTATCTCGTAGGAGACGTCGAACCACGCCGGGTCCGTCATCAGGATCAGCGGCTTGGTGGTCACGCGGGGCCTCGGGAGCGTTGCTGTCGTTGCGGCCAAAGCTTAGGCGCCGGCCGACGTCAGCGAAAAGCTGGCTGAGTGCGTAGTTTTGTGGGACAATTTGGCGTTTCGTCATGATTTGACGTCAATACGCCAGGATCGATGGACGACACCGACCGCCAGCTGATCGCGATTCTGCGCGACGACGCCCGCACGCCGATGGCGACACTGGCCAAGCGGCTCGGCGTCTCTCGCGGCACCGCACAGAACCGGATCGACCGGTTGAGGCGCGACGGAGCCATCCTCGGATTCACCCTGCGACTGCCGCCGCAGGGCGACGCCCATCGGGTGCGGGCGATCATGTCGATCGCGGTCGAGGGCGTCCGATCGAGCGCGGTGGTGGCGGCGTTGCGCGGGTTTCCCGAGGTCGAGGCGGTGCACGCGACAAACGGCCGCTGGGATCTGGTCGCCGACCTCAACGCTGACAGCCTTAACGCCTTCAGCGCCGCGCTCGACGGAATCAGGCAAATCAAAGGCATCTCCACCACCGAGACGAGCATTTTGCTGGCGACGTCTCGGTTCTAGGTATTTCACCATTCCGTGAAGGTCGGGCCTAGGATCACGACCCAGCACTTCTAGCGGGCGGGGGCCAGTGAGGATCGCCACCTTCAACATCAACAACGTCAACAAGCGGCTGACCAACCTGCTGGCCTGGCTGGAGGAAGCCGGGCCAGACGTCGTCTGCCTGCAGGAACTCAAGGCCGAGGACGGCGCGTTCCCGATCGCGGCGATCGAGGCGGCCGGTTACGGCGCAGTCTGGGTCGGCCAGCGCACCTGGAACGGGGTGGCGATCCTGGCGCGCGGCGCCGAGCCGATCGCGACCCAGCGCGCGCTGCCGGGCGACCCATCCGACGCCCAGGCGCGCTATCTCGAGGCGGCGGTGGGCGGGGTGTTGATCGCCTCGATCTACGCGCCCAACGGCAATCCGAAGCCCGGTCCGAAATTCGCCTACAAGCTGGCGTGGCTGGAGCGTCTGGCCCAGCACGCCGCGGGTCTGCTGGCGGCGGGCGTGCCGGTGGTGCTGGCGGGCGACTACAACGTGGTTCCGAGCGAGGCCGACATCTACCAGCCCAACAGCTGGGCCGGCGATGCGCTGGTCTCGGCCGAGGGCAGGGCGGCGTTCGCGCGGCTGCTGGGCCAGGGCTGGACCGACGCCCTGCGCGCCTGTCATCCGCACGGACCGCTCTGGACCTTCTGGGGCTACATCCGCCAGCGCTGGCAGCGGGACGCCGGGCTTCGGATCGACCACCTGCTGCTCAGCCCCGACCTCGCCCCGCGGCTGGCGGACGCCGGGGTCGACAGGGCCGTGCGCGGCGAGGAAGGGGCCAGCGACCACGCGCCGACGTGGATCGAGCTGCGCCCGCAACGTCGACGCTGAGCCCTTGCGTTGCGGCCCGAACCTGGGCGAATGACGCCGATGCCTCAGCCGACGCAAATCCGAACATGATCGCCGCGGCGCTGCTCGCCCTCAGCCTCTTTGGCGGCGGCCAGACGAAGACCGCGCACCGCCACGTCGGCGGCTGGGTGGTCGATGCGACGACCGACCGCTTCACCGAGACCGTCACCTGTACGATCGGCAAGGGCTGGGTGTCGTTCACCAACGACGTGCTGATCTTCCACCTCGGACGGCGCGTGGACACGGACGACGCCGACTTCCGCATCGACGGCGGTCCGGCGCGCAGCGTCCGCGAGGCGACCTACGAGGACCAGCGCCGTGGCTACTATCGCGCCGCCGGCCCGCTGGAGAACCCTTCGGCCGGCGAGGTCGCCTTGCCGTCCTTCTATGTCACCGGCGCGAAGCGGGTGTTCATCCGCGCGGCCCCCGGGCGTCCGATCGAGTCGTTCGACGTCCGCCGCTTCGCCGATGCGCTGGCGCTCGCCCGCCAGATGAACTGCCCGGGCATTGGCCCCTGAGTTCGCCTATTGCTGGCGGAACGACCTCCACAGCATCTCGCGGAGCGGATCGAGGAAGTAGTCGAGCGCCGAGCGCTTGCGCAGCGGCACCACCACCTCGACTGGCAGCCCGGGCTTCAGTCCCGCCTCGGCCCCGCGGAACTGGCGGATGACGTCAAGCTGCGACGGCGGCACCTGCACTTCGACCTTGAAGAAAGCCTGACCGGACTTCTCGTCGGTCAGGGCGTCGGCCGAGATCCGGCTCACCTTGCCGGTCAGCAGCGGCAGACGGCGGTCGTGGAAGGCCGGGATGCGGATCTCGGTCGACTGCCCGACCTTCAGCGCCTCGGCGTCGTCGGGCTTGACCCGGCACTCGATCACCAGCGGCTCGTTCTCAGGCACCACGTCCATCAGCTTCTGGCCGCCCGACACCACGCCGCCTACCGTGAAGATGCTGAGCCCCACCACGCGCCCCGCCGCCGGCGCCCGCACGGTGAGCCGGTCGATCTGCTCGCGCAGCGCCGCCAGTTTCGGCCGCGCCTGCGACAGCCCCATCTCGGCGTCGCGGTAGTCCTTGCTGTCGTCGGCGATCCGCTGGCGTTCGAGATCGACGATCTGCAGCTTCGCTTCGCCGATCTGCTGCTCGGTGCGGGCGATGTTGGCGCTGTACTCGCCCGCCCCGCCGGCCAGCTGGGCCGCGTCGCGCTGCAGCGAGCGCTCGCGGGTCATCGGCACCAGGCCGCGGGCGAGCAGATCCTTCAGGCTGTCCAGCTCCTGGTCGATCAGCGCCTGCTGGCGGCGGTTGGCGGTCAGCTGCTCGCGATAGCCGTCGATCTCGTCGGTCAGCTGGTTGACCCGCTGGCCCAACACCGCCTTCTGGGTCGCGAGTTCGGCGGCGCGCGAGGCGAACTCGTGCTGCTGGACCTGCATCGCGCTGGCCGCCGACTGGGCGTCGGCGCCGGTGAGGGCCCTGAAGTCGTCCGGCGCGGCGAATGCGCCCTGGCCATCCATCTCGGCCAGCAGCCGCGCCTGCAGCGCCTCCAGCGCGAACACCTGGTCGGCGGTCGCGCGCTCCTGGGCGTCGAGGTCCGATCCGGACAGCTTCAACAGCACCTGGCCGGACTGCACCCGATCGCCCTCGCGGACATCGAGCTCCGAGACGATGCCGCCGTCGCGGTGCTGCACCGACTGGCGGTTGCCGTAGACGGTCACCGCGCCCGGCGCATAGACCCCGGCGTCGAGCTGGGCGATCAGGCCCCAGCCGACAAACGCCAGCAGGAAGACTCCGATCACGATCAGGCCGCCGACGATCTCGCGCCGCGGCGAGCCAGGGTTGCGCGCACTCCTGCCAACGGACAGCGCGCGCGAACCGTTGGGCGCCGGTCGATCGCCGGGTTTCAGGGGGGCGTCGCTGCTCTGAGGGAGTCCGCCATCCATCGGGAGTCTACCGCACCTCCGCCGCTGTCGCCGGCGCGCCGGCGGGGGCTTGCAGGGCGGCCAGCACCTGGTCGCGCGGACCGTAGCGCTCCAGCCGCCCGCCGCGAAGCTGCACGATCAGGTCGACGACACCAACCAGCGACGCCCGGTGGACCGACATGACGACGATGGCGCCCCGCGCTTTCAGGCCGCCGATCAGCCGCACCAGCGCCGCCTCGGCGTCGGCGTCGGCGTTGGAGTTGGGTTCGTCGAGCACGTAAAGGAACGGTGCGCCGTAAACGGCGCGCGCCAGCGTCACCCGTTGCTGCTGTCCGGCCGAGAGGCCCCGGCCGCGCGGCGCCAGCACGGTGTCGTAGCCCTGCGGGAGCGACAGGATCATCTCGTGGATGCCCGCGGCCATGGCCGCCTCGATCGTGGCCTGGTCGATCGCCTCGGCGTCGACGCCGGTCCAGCGCTCAAAGCGGGAGATGTTGTCGCGGATCGAGCCGGGAAACAGCGCGCAGTCCTGCGGCATGTAGCCGATCACCCGTCCCAGCCGGTCCGGATCCCAGTCGGTGAAGGAGGCGCCGTCGATCCTCACCTCGCCGCCGTCGCAGACGCGGGCGTTGGCGATGGCCTGCAGCAGGGTGGTCTTGCCCGCGCCGCTCGGTCCGATCACGCCGACGACCTGGCCGGCCTGCGCCTCGAAGCTGATCGCTTCGAGCAGCGGCTGCGGCCGGTCGCGCGCCGGCGAGATGATGGTCGCCTGGCGAACGGTGAGGCGCGCGCCCGGTCGCGGCAGTTCCGTCCGCGGCGTCGTGGCCTCGGGGCGCAGGTGCTCGCGGACCAACTCGTAGGACGTCACTGCGGCCGAGAGCGTGCGCCAGTTGGCGACGATCAGGTCGATCGGCGAGAGGGCGCGGGCGGCGAGCATCGAGCTGGCGAAGATCGCGCCGGCGGAGATCTGCTTGTCGATCGCCAGCCAGGCGCCGGCGCCCAGCGCGATCGACTGCAGCAAGAGGCGCAGGAAGCGGATCACCGCCGCGGCCCGGCCGCTGGTGCGCGCGCCCTCCAGCTGCGGCTCGACGACGTTGGCGCGGGCGTTCTCGAACTGGCCGAGGAAGGCCGACGACATGCCGAGCGCCCGCACCAGGTCGGCGTTGGCGGTGGATGGAGTCCTGTCCGACGGCGCTGACCCCGGCGGCGGCGGCGGCCTGCTTGTTGAGGTCCCAGGTGCTGCGCTCGTTGACGATGGCGAGCAGGCACAGCGCGATCGCCCCGCCCAGCGCGATGGCGCCGATCAGCGGATGAACCATGAAGCAGACGACGACATAGATCGGGATCCACGGCGCGTCGAACACCGCCAGGATCGCCGGGCCGGTGATGGCGCCGCGGACGGTGTCGAAGTCCCGAACCATCTGGTTGAGCCGGATCGGCGAGCCGCGCGCGGCGCTGGCGAGCGCGCGGTTGAAGATTCTCGTGGCGAAGGTCTCGTTCAGCCGCACGCTGGCCGCCAGCAGGATCCGGCTGCGCATGCGGTCGAGGTAGGTCAGCAGGAACAGTGTCGCCGCCAGCGCCAGGGTCAGGAACACCAGGGTCGGCTGGCTGCCCGAGGGCACGACGCGGTCGTAGACCTGCAGCATGTAGAGCGTCGGCGCCAGGTAGGCGAGGTTGACGATTGCGCTGAACAGCACCGCAAAGCGCAGGTGCGTGCCGCACAGCGCCAGCGCTTCGGCCAGCGGTCCGCTGCCGGCCGCGGGGCGCCGTGCGGCTTGAGGCGCCAGCAGGCTCAAGGCGCCGCCTCTGGCGCGGACGCCTCGAGCGCGCTCGGCGGTTCCGGCAGCGGCGCCTTGTCGAGACCCTCGACCAGGCTCTCCCACGGCGCCGCGACCCTGTTCTGAACCGTCCGCAACGCCGCCGGGTCATGGAGCGGCGCGTCCGCGACGAGGTCCCGGGACTCCGGCGCCGCCGGCGTGTAGGGCGCGCCGCGGTCGTCGCCCAGGCCGGGCGGCGTCGCCGGGCTGGTCGTTCCCGGCAAGGGCCTGGTGGGACGGCTGACCGCCGGGGTCGCGTCGCCGGGAATCGGCGGTCCGGCGCGCAGCGCCGGATGGGTGGCGACGGCGGGCGCCTCGAGCGCCCTCGGCCGCTCCGGCAGCGGCGCGACCACTTTGTCGAGGCCCTCCAGCAGACCCTCCCACGGCACGGCGCCCTTGTGCTGCACCTGACGGAACGCCGCCGCCGGCTCGTAGAGCGGCACGTCCGCGACCAGGTCCCCAGCGTCCATGCGGCCGACGGCGACCAGCAGCGCCGCCTGCGCCAGGTAGCAGTCGTGCTCGGTCTGCGCCGCGGCGACCTCGGCGGCGCGCAGCGACTGCTCGGCGATCAGCACGTCGAGCGTCGAGCGCTGGCCGACCCGGTATTCCTGTTCGGTGTCGGAGAAATATCGCCGCGAGGTCTCGACCGCCCGCTCGTCGGCCTGGGCGGCTGCGCGGGTCGCGAGCGCGGTGTTCCAGGCGTTGGACACCTGCTGCACCACCGTGCGGCGCGCCGCCTCGATGTTGAAGCGGTCGCTTACGTCCTGCTCCGCCGCCTTGCGGACATTCGACTGGGCGATGCCGCCGGTGAACAGCGGGACGGTGATCAAGGCGCCGACGGTGAAGCTGTTGAGCTGGGTCTTGGTGCTGAACGGCACGACCGGGCCATTGTAGCCGTAGCTGGCCGTGAGTTCGACCGACGGCGCGTACTGCGCCTTGGCCTGCGAGATTCGCGCCGAGGCGGCGCGCTCGGTCTCCTCGGCCTGGATCAGCGCGGGATTGTTGCCCTGGGCGGCGGTGAACGCTTCGTCGATCGTGGTCGGCAGGCCGGGCAGTGGCGGCTCGGGCGCCAGAGTGCCGGGGTTCTGGCCGACGACGGCGAAATAGCCGGCGCGACTGACCTGCAGCTGCCCCTGCGCCAGCGTGAGCGACGCACGCGACGTCTCCAGCTGGGCCTGCGATTGTTCGACGTCGGTGCGGGTCACGTCACCTGCCTGCTGCCGGGCCGAGACATCATCGAGCTGATTCTGCAGGATGCCGACCTCGCTCTCGAGCGCCGCGACGATCCGCTCGTCGCGCCGCACGTCGACATAGGCCTGGATCACGCCCTGCAGCACCTGCGCCTCGGTGTTGCGCAGGGCCTGGCGCCCGGCGCGGATGTCGTCGCTCGCCGCCTCGATGTTCCAGCCGACCGCGCCGCCGGTGAACAGCGGCTGGGCGATCTGCAGGCTGGCGTTGCTCTGGTTGCTCCACACTTCGCCGAGCTTGCCGGTGAAAAAGTTCTGCTGCTGCGACGACTGCAGCACGGGCTGGGCGCGCAACTCCGCTGTGGGTCGGTATCCGGCTCGCGCCTGCACGTACTCCTCGTCGATGGCGCGCACCTGCGCTCTCGCGCTTTGTAGGGTGGGATTGGATTGATACGCTAGGGCGACCGCGTCGGCGAGCGTCTCCGCCGTCGCTGCAGTCGTTGAGAGACAGATGCCCGCCGCCGCGAACCCCGCCAACGCCTTGGTCAAACGCGCCACCTGCTCGGATCCGGGGGCCTGGCTGGACGATGTGCTCTTTCCATTTCGCCGTGGCTCTTCGCCTCACGCATGGCGCGGCGCGGTCTGCGCGATGGTCATCTGCTGCGTCTTTGCCTGCCCCGGCCGCGTCGCCGCACAGGCGTTGTGGCGCGGCCTGAATCTCGGAGCAAGCCCGATTACCGTCCGGCAGGCCTTCCCGTCGGCGAGGCCGCCGGCGGTCGTCGAGACCCTGGCGGACGGCGAGACCGACGACCTGGTGACCAACGCCTTCTTCGAGGGTGACCGTTTCATGGATGTCAGGTTCTTCTTCCGGGAAGGCGGATTGACGGCGGTGATGCTGTCGCCCCCGGCGATCGAGCCGTCACGCGCCAACCTCAGCGCCGCCGAGACGATCGCCGGCCGGCTCACCGCCCGCTACGGCGCGCCCTTCGACTGCGGCGACAAGAGCTACGCCAGGGTGGGCCTCTACGCGTGCAAATGGTTGGCCGCGCCGATCGTGATCCGGCTGTGGTACCTCGACGTGATGGGTCAGTCGCCCACCCTGCGCGTCGTGTTCCGCAAGGCCGACGACGCGGCCTACGACTTCTGAGCCAGCCGGATCAGTGGAACAGCCAGGTCGAGGGCAGGCTGCTGATCTGGGTGTAGTGGACCTGGCCGCCGGAATAGTCGCCGACGAACACCGCACCCGAGGTGCTGCTCTCGATCAGGAACTGGTCGTGGCCGTTGGCCAGGTAGTCGCCGTCGCCCACGAACTTCCACTGCGAATCCAGCGCGGTTGGGAAGATGAAGTTGGCGTGACCGCCGCTCATTTCGCCGATCGCCACTAGGCCCGAGGTGTTCTCGAGCATGAACTGGTCCTTGCCATCGTTGAAGAAACGGCCCGTGCCGACCACCTTCCAGGACGTGTCGGTCGCGAACGGGAAGGTGAAGGTGGTTGCGCCGTTCAAGACCTCGCCGATCGCCACCGCGCCGCCGGCGACGTTCTGCAATATGAAGTCGGTTCTGCCGTCGCCGAAGAAATCGCCTGTGCCCATCACGTTCCAGCCCGCCGGAACGTTGGCGACGTAGCTGTACGCCGCCGTTCCGCTCTCGGCGTTGCCCACCGCGATCAGGCCCGAGGTGTTGATCAGCAGGAACTGGTCGCCGTCGGCCAGGCCGAGGAAGTCGCCGGCGCCGACGATCTTCCAGGATGGATCGAGACCGGAGACGACGGTGTAGGTCGGCTGGTGGTTGATCAGCTGGCCGACGTCGACAGTGCCGTTCGTGTTCTCGATCAGAAACTGCGTCCCGCCCGTGGCCAGGAAGTCGCCGTGGGCTTTGATGGTCCAACTGGCGTCCAGGGCGGTGGGGAAGGTGTAGGCCGCCTGGCCGTTGGCGACCTCGCCGATCGCAATGCCGCCATTGGTGTTCTGGATCAGGAAGCTCGACACGCCGTCGGAGTTGAAGTCGTTCCGCGCGTTCGGGTCGGGCGCCAGCTTGTAGCCGAGCACGTCCATCACGATCAGGTCGGTGAGCGAGACCAGTCCGGCGCTGCCCTGGGCGCCGAAGCCGAAGGCGTCGCCGCTGATGCTCCAGTCGCCGGCGTCGTTGCCACTGGTCGGATCGTTGAACGGCAGCAGCATGGTCGTCCCGCCGTCGATGGAGAACGAGGCCGCCTGGGGCGTCAGGGCGAGGTTGCCCGCTGACACGTAGCGGAACAGATCGAGCGGCGAGAACTGGGCGACGGGCGGCATGCCCTGCACCTGACCGGAGCCGGCGATGCGTCCCAGCACCTCGGAGATCTCGTGCTCCATCGCGCCGATGGCGTCGTACTCACCGGCGACCGAGCGGTTGAGCGGATCGAACGTGAACGGGAACGCCGAACTGAGGCCGGCGAAGCCGACGTTGGTGTTGGCGGTCGAGAACAGGCCAAGGGCCTCGGCCTCTGCGAGCGAGACGAAGAATCCGGCGCCGCTGGTCGGGTCGGTCGAGGGCAGGTGGGCGACCGAGAGCAGATCGTTCGCCGAGGTCGCGTGGCTGTTCAGCGCCGCTTTCAGCGTGGCGTAGTTGGGGCCGATGCCCAGCAACTCGCTCTCCGCCAGCGCGCCCCCGCCGATCGCCTGGCCGTCGACCGAGTTGTACCCGAAGGTGATGGTCACCTGCAGCGGGTCGATGATCGCGCGCTCCCAGTATTCGACCGCCGCGTTCACCGCGGTGAAGAAGCCCGCCGGCGCGCCGGCGGTGCTCGAGTCGAATTGGACGTAGATGATCATTGAGCCTCCAGCGCTCCTGAGCCCGCCCCGAATCGGGACACCCTCTGGGTTCGACACCCACCGCGCTAGGGTGTTGGCCGGCAAGCGTCAGCCGCGGGGAAGGGCCGAACTTGCACCGCGACTGTCAATCCAATCCTAACGGACGTCCAATCACAGCTGCGCAACGCCGCTGTGAGCTAAAGGTTCGCTAGAAATAGCGCGTGCGCAGCTCCCGCTTGAGGATCTTGCCGGTCGCCGTGCGCGGCAGTTCGCCTTCGGTCAGCTTGACCGCGGTCGGGATCTTGAAGCGGGCCAGGCGGTCACCGAGGCTCGCCCGGATCTCCTCGGCGACCTTATCGTCCAGATGCTCGGCCGCGACCTGGATCACCGCCGCGACTTCCTCGCCAAAGTCCTGGTGCGGCAGGCCCACCACGGCGGCGTCGCGCACCCTGGGATGCTCCAGCAGCGCCGCCTCGACTTCGGCGCAGTAGATGTTCTCGCCGCCGCGGATGATCACGTCCTTCATCCGGTCGACGACGTAGTACAGGCCCGCCGCGTCGCGGAACCCGAGGTCGCCGGTGCGGAACCAGCCGCCGCCGAACGCCGCCTCGGTGGCTTCGGGGTTGTTCCAGTAACCGGGGATCACGTTCGGACCGCGGATCCAGATCTCGCCGATCTCGCCCTCGCCGACGTCGCCGCCGTCCTCGCCGACCACCCGCACGTCGGCGGTGACTGCCGGCCTGCCGACGCTGTCGGGATGCGCCAGATAATCAGGCGCCGCCGTTGGCGATCACCGCGCTGGTGGTCTCGGTCAGGCCGTAGCCGTTGCCGGGCGAGGCCTTGGCCTGGAACTGCTCGCCGATGGTGCGGATCAGGTCGGGCGGCACCGGCGCGCCGCCCGAGGCGACGCCGACCAGCGAGTCCATGCCGGCGCCAGCGCCGCGCGCCGTCTCCAGCAGCTGGCGCACCACGATCGGCACGCCGGCGACGCTGGTCAGCCGGTGGGTTTCGATCAGCCGCACGCCTTCGTGCGGGGTCCACTTGTACATCAGCGCGAGCTTGGTCCCGGTCGCCGCGCCAATGTAGAGCCCGCTGAGGCCGCCGATGTGGAAGAACGGGAAGGTCTGCAGCGCGCCCGGCTGCGGCGCGGCCGGATCGGCGGCGGCGGGCAGACCGGCGACGGTCCGCGCCACTGTCCCGCCCAGCAGGCTGTTCATCAGGTTGGTGACGTGGTTGCGATGCGTCGCCATCGCCCCCTTCGGAGTGCCGGTGGTGCCGGAGGTGTAGAGGATCGTCGCCAGATCGTTTGGGTCCACCTGCGTCGCCGGCAACTCGGCCGCGGGCCGCGCCACCGCCTCGGCGAAGTCGGCGCCACCGTCGCCCGCGCCGCCACGCCGCGCCACCAGCAGCACCTTCAGCGGCAGCTCCGCCAGCAGCGGCCGCACGCGCTCGAGCCGCTCGCCGTCGATCAGCAGCGCGGCCGGCGCCGAATCCGTCAGCGCGAACGCCAGTTCGGGGCCGGTCCACCAGGCGTTCAGCGCCACCGCCACCGCGCCGATGGCGTGGCAGGCCCACCAGCTGATGCTCCATTCCGGATAGTTGCGCATGCCGATCGCGACACGGTCGCCCTTGGCCACGCCGGCCGCGCGCAGATGATGCGCCAGCGCCGCCACGCGGCCGAAATGCTCGGCGTAACTGAGCGTCTCGTCCTCGTAGATCAGGAACGTTCGCTCGCCGTGCGCCTGGGTTGTCTTCAGCACGTCGCGCAGGGACGGCGGCGCGTTGCGGTAGACCCGGATCGGGTAGCCCTGAGCCTCGTCCACCACCAGTTCGAACGGGCCGGCGGCGGTGAGGCTGGCGATGATCTCTTCACGCGACGGCATGGGTTTCTCCTTGCGCAACGGCCCGCGACGTCCCGGTGCGAATTCCTAGAGCCGGTTATAATTTGTGGGGCGGGTCTGCAACAGCGGGCGGAAGACAAACGCCGCTTTGGCGTCCGACGCCGCCATGCTCGCGTCGCCCCTGGACACATTTCTATAACCCGATATAACCTTGTTTCATGAGCCGGCGCCTAGACTCGGGCGCCTCGGGCGGGCGGCTCAGAACAAGGGGACCGCGCACCAAATACAAGGTGCGTGGCGAGGGAGAGAAACACATGCGTCGTCGCAATGCGGCCCTGTATGGGGCCTCGCTGATGTTGCTCGCTGTCGCGGCGACGGAGGCCCAAGCGCAACCGGCGGCAGCGCCGCGCGGTCAGCAACTGGCGGACAACGCCACCGCCGGCGCCACCGCCGTCGGCGAGCTGGTGGTCACCGCGCAGAAGCGCGAAGAGAACATCAACAACGTCGGCATGTCGATCCAGGCGGCGAGCGGCGATAAGCTGCTCCAGCTCGGCATTCGCGACACCAGCGACCTGACGAAACTGGTTCCAGGGTTCGTGGTGACGCCCAACTACTACGGCACAGTCGTCTACACGATCCGCGGCGTCGGCTTCCAGGACACCTCGCTGGCCGGCAGCCCGACGGTGACAGTCTACCAGGATGAGATGCCGCTGCCGTTCTCGATCCTGACCGCGGGCGCGACGCTCGACCTGCAACGGGTCGAAGTGCTGAAGGGGCCGCAAGGCACCCTGTTTGGCGAGAACGCCACCGCCGGCGCGATCAACTACATCGCCAACAAGCCCACGGATCACTTCGAGGCTGGCGGCGATCTGACCGTGGGCAACTTCTCGACGGTCTACACCCAGGGCTATGTCAGCGGCCCGATCACGGACAAATTGAGCGCGCGTCTGGCCCTGCAGTACAACACCAGCGGCGCCTGGCAGAAGGGCTACGCGACGCAGGTCGGGCAGACAACTGGCGGCCAGGACTTCCTGAATGGCCGCCTCGCGTTGCAGTGGAAGCCCACCGATAACTTCAAGGCGCTGCTGACCATCAACGGCTGGGAGGACAAGGGCTACAACCAGGTCGGTCAGCTCTACGGCCTCGCCGGCGGCCGTAACCACGCGATGCCGGCGTTGCTGCTCAACTATCCGAACGCCCCGCACGACGATCAGTCGGCGAGCTGGATGTCGTGCGTCAACACCTCGCCGTTCGATCCGATCGCCGGCCAGCAGCTCGGCGATCAGTACCTGACGCCGATCAACCCGGACGGGTCGCCAGCGTCGAACGTCGGGCCCGTCCCCGGGTCCAATATCGCGCCGGCAGGCTACACCGGGGCGAACGCCGAGTCCGAATTCAACGGACCGAACGCAGCCGTGCTGCTCGGCGCGCAGCCGACGCATTGTATTCCGATGCGCCGGGGCAACGACTATGTTTCTGTCAACCTGCGCATGGACTACGACCTGGCTAACGGGATGACGGCGACGTCCCTGACCCAGTACCTGAATTTCCATCGCTACGCGGGCGTCGACGGCGGCGGCGTGCCTGAGCAGGACTACCAGTCGCTGCAGGTCGGCCAGATCGAAAGCATCTACCAGGAAGGTCGCCTGGCCGGTAACTGGTGGGGCAAGGGCCACTGGGTGGTTGGCGGCAACTACCAGTACGACAACACCTACGACCACTTCCTGCAAACCTATAACGGCTCCACCGCCAGCCCGACGCAGATCCCGTTCTCGGGGCTCTGCTTCGCCGGCCTTGGCGCCTGCACCGCGGCGGACCTCGCAATGCCGCTCGTCCTCGACGATACATTGGGCCCGACGGCGCCGACCGACTTTCAGGTCAGGAACACCTGGGCGATCTTCGCCGGCGGCGACTATCCGCTCCTGCCGAACTTGGACCTCTCGGCCGGCATTCGCTACACGGACGAGGACAACAAGGGCAGGAGCTGCGGCCTCGACGGCGGCGACGGCAGCTGGGCGCTGGTCGCGCAGCAGATCTCCAACCTGTTGGAAGTGCTGAGCCCTGCGGGATACCTGCAGCAAACCTACGGCGCCGCGACCGCGGCGACGCCCATCAACGGCTTCATCAGCCCCGTCGACGCCTACCTCAACGGCGCC